>CP070827.1:5240580-5251458 GCA_020344555.1 Phycisphaerales bacterium | reverse complement strand
TCCATCTCCGGCATCTGCACGTCCATTAAGACCAGATCAAACGACTTTTGTTCTAATGCTGTGATCGCGGCGCGGCCGTTCGCCGCGGCAGTCACGTCGCAGTCAAGACCTTCAAGGATCCCTTCTGCTGCCTTGGAGCTTGCCGAGTCGTCTTCGACCACCAGCACCTTGGGGCGGCGTCGGTGTCCATGGGTGTCCGGAGGGACCACGGTATTGCGGGTGACTGCCCGAGTGGTGTCACTCCGTGTCAGAGCAGCGAGGAGCGCTTGCATGAGCGGTCCTTGCTTGATCGGTTTGGTCAGATTGGCGACGCAGTGTGATTGGCTGTCTGCGTCCAACTCAGGGCGGCTTCCCAGCGAACTGAGGAAAATAATCCGGGGTCGTCCGTAGTGCGCGTCGTTTCGTAGGGTGTGCGTTACCTCGAGGACGCTCGTTTGGGGCATGTCGGCGTCCAGGAACACGGCATCGAATGGGCTCCCGGAGACGGAGGCAGTTCCGGCCAGTTCGAGCGCCTCCGATCCGGCCAAAGCAAGAATGGCGTCACATCCCCATGACATGAGTGTACTCTGAAGGACACGGCACATGGTCGCGTTATCGTCGACGACGAGGATGCGCCGCCCGCGGAGAGCGGCCCACTGCTCCGGCGTCGTCGTCGGATGGTGGCCCGGGGTCTCCACCCGTTGGAGCGGCACGGTAAAACGGAATGTACTGCCTTTCCCCGATTCGCTCTCCACAGAGATTCCGCCGCCGAGCAGTTCGACTATCTGCTTGGAGATCGCCAGGCCAAGCCCGGTACCGCCGTATTGTCGCGCGGTAGTACCATCGCCTTGAGTAAAGGTCTCGAAAATGGCCTGCTGCCGATGTTCGGGGATACCGATGCCCGTGTCCGACACCTGGAATCCAAGGGAGACATTGTCATCGGCCTCGTGCTCGACTCCGGCGCCGACGATCACCTCGCCTCTCTCGGTGAACTTCACTGCGTTGCCAACCAGATTGACGAGCACTTGACGCAGACGTGCCGAATCTCCCCGCAAGAAGAGGGGCACACGAGGATCGATGTCACAGATCAACTCCAGCTTCTTGGCAGCGGCTCGGAGAGCCAGCATGTCCGCAACGCTCTCGACTAGCTCGACAACGTCAAACTCAGTCGTTTGGACCTCCAGCTTGCCCGCCTCGATCTTGGACAGATCGAGGAGGTCGTTGAGAAGGCGCAGGAGAGAGTTCCCGGATCGCAGCACGGTATCCAGATACTCGCGTTGCTCCTTGTCAAGATCCGTTGCCAGGGTCAGTTCTGTCATGCCGATAATGCCGTTCATCGGGGTGCGGATCTCGTGGCTGATGTTGGCCAGGAATTCACTCTTGCTCTGGTTGGCTGCCTCGGCGGCCTCCTTTGCCTGTTGCAGGTCCCCCTCTGTCCGCTTGCGGTCGGTGACGTCTCGGATGATCGCCAGGGCGAAACGTTCACCTCCGTGTTGACCTATCGAAAGAGACAGTTCCACCGGGAACTGTGCACCGTCAGCTCGTACAGCAGGTAACTCAATAGTTTTGCCGATGGCAGCGTGTGGTTCGCCCTTGGTGAAGTAGTCCGCGACATACCCCCGGTGGAGATCGCGATACTTCTCGGGCATGACGCAGTCCAACGGTTGGCCGAGCACCTCCTGCGATGACCGTTGGAACATATGTTCGGCTGCGGGGTTGAATAGGGTTATCAGACCGTTTTCCCCAACGGCAATCATTGCGTCCTGGCTGGCGTTGATCACCATTTGGAGGCGCTCCTCACCATTCTGCAGGGCCTCCTCGGCCCGTTTGCGGTCAGTGATATCTTGGAACAGACCCAGAATGAGATGGTGACCGCCCACAGTCACCGTAGACGCACTGATCGCAACGGGGACAACAGTGCCGTCCTTCCGGATTACTTCAGCGTCATAGTCAGCGGCTTGTCCCCTCTGGACATGGTCAGCAAACTTCTGTCTGTACATGTCGCCCTTCTCTGGAGGGTGAAGCGCCGACTGATGCATCCCAACGATCTCATCACGGGTCCTTTGTAGAAGTACCTGGCCCTGGCGATTTGTCTCCACAATCCGCCCCGTCTCGATTTCCGCAAGAAATGCCGCGTCGTTAAGAGCCTCGAACAGGTGTCGGTATCGCTCCTCACCATTCTGCAGGGCCTCCTCCGTCCGCTTGCGCTCGGCCACCTCCGTTCTAAGGTCGCGACGCTGTGCCTCCAGCTCTGCCGTCCGCTCTGTAATCTTGCGCTCGATGGATGCGTGGCTCTCTTGGAGCCGGTTGGCCATGTGATTGAACGAGCGCGCCAGGACACCGATCTCACCGACGGCGTCCTCGCTGGCACGTTTGCTCATGTCTCCTTCGGCAATTGCGGTGGCAACGGTGGCCAGATGTCTCACCGGGGCCAGGAGTCGCCTGACCATCACGATGGTGAGACCCATACCCATGACGATGACGGTTATGGCAATTCCGACACTGGACAACACATTTCTTACCAGTTCCGCTCGCACCCCTTGCAGGCTGTAGACAAGACGGACGAACCCGATGGGGTCATCTTCGATCTCGCTGCTGCTTTCCTGCGATTCGGCTGGGCCGAGGTCGAGTCTTGTCGTGTGCGGCCAGATGGGGACAACGACAAGAAGCTGTTCGGGAGAGTGAGCAATGCGCAAAGTATCTCGATCGACCTGACCGTCAATTGGGGACAACAGATCTGTGGGTAAATCTGGAATGAACTTGTCGTTGTGCTGGAAAACAGCCAGCACGTTGCCGTGGGTGTCGATAACCTGGGCAAGCTGGAGCTCATTCGCACCAGTTGTACCCAGAATGATACTTTCCAGTGCTCTTGTGTTGCTCGGCGGAAGATGAGGCGCCGATCTCTTGCTGATTGATCGAGCGTGCAGGACTGCCTTTCCCGTCAAAGCTCGAATCGAGTCGCAGTAGTTGTGCCGTATGAGAGCGGCTGCGAGGACCCCCACCATGCCAATTATCAGGACGACAGAGAAGGTGATGGCCCTGGCTTGAAGTCCCTTAGGGCCCGTTGTATGGGTGGATTCCACTTCGCGCGCAGCCTACCTTCGCGGCCGACTCTTCCACCCCGAAACGGAGGCGCACAGGGGGGCCGGCCCTTCGGTTTTGGCTATGGCAAAACCAACTAGGGAGTTGATCGGCGTTCGGGCTGCCCGACCTCTGTAAGCCTCCAGGAACCGTTCGGGCGATGCTGTGATGTCTCGGTTCGTGGCGAGGGAGACCACTCGCCTGAGCCCCACTCGACTATTATCGGATGCTGGCCCAGTGGCAGGATCCCGGGCAGAGGCTTACAGGACACCGCTAATACAGTGACCGCGCTTGAATCTGGCACTACCGCGCCCACGGTCAGGCAGTGCCTCAATCCTGGCATTTGCCCATATTGGCGAAGAACTCCTTGGCGTTCTCCGCAATCTCCTCCGGTGTCAGACCCTGTTCGTGCGTGGCGATTCCCCACTCATGCCCGAAGGGGTCGATTACCTTGCCGTAGCGGTCGCCCCAGAACATGTCCGCGACCGGCATCGAGACCGTCGCACCCGAGTCGACCCCCTGCTGGAAGGCCTTATCGACATCTTCGACATACATGGACATGGTCACGGTGGTGCTCTCTAGCAAAGGCAGCGCAACACAAGAAGCAACCGGCAACCGGACCCTAACCCGGCACGATCGTTACTCGTAGCTGCCTTACGTACGATTCGGCTAGCGAGCCTACGGATTGGTGTTGCGGAACCACGCCAGGGCGTCGTTGGTCAGACCGCTCAACCCGCTGCGATCAAGTGTCGCTATGACGTCGTTTGCGCCGTCGCCATCCAGATCGACAACCACAATCGAGTTGATCAACGTCGTCCCGGCAATCTCTTGAGGTTCTACGTTAGGATCGGTGGTGGCCAGGCTGTTACCCGACCCGCCCGGTGCTTGGTCGTCGATAATCAGGTGCTCGATCCATTGGTCATACACACTGGGCGCCGCCTGGGAGTCGAACCAGGCCAGACCTCCGCTGGCTGAGGCGACCACTTCGAGCTGCCCGTCGGAGTTCAGATCGCCAAGGGCCAGCGCTTCGGGGGACCGTTCGGTAAACTCCGCCAATGTGTAGACCTGCCAGGGGATGCTGCGCAGCGGGGATGTCGTCGGTCCCTCCGGACCCTTTAGCCACTGAATGAGGCCCCCGTTGGTCGATCGCATGAGCACATCGACAATGCCGTCCCGGTCAATGTCACCGAGGCTGACAATGTCGGCGCCGCTGGCAATCTGGGAGACATTGCCGACCTGCCATCCGCCCCCGGTAATGTGGTAATCATCCGGAATATCCACCGCCGGATTGCGGTACCAGCGAACGTTCATGGTCTGGGCTATGGGAAACGTGGCCACGATGTCGAGATCGCCGTCGCCATCGATGTCACCCAGGGCTATGTCCTTAATCATACTCTGGTTTTTCGGGAAGGGATCGGGAATCCTCGTCCCGGTCCAGGTGCCGTCACGTACAGCTCCCGGCCCGTGGTTTGTAAACACCACGGCATCCCGCGTTCCGCCGCCGCAGGCGGAGTTCCAGGCGACCGCAATGTCCATATCGCCGTCGAGGTCCATGTCTCCAACGGCCATACTGGTGAGACCTCCAACCTCGGGAGCACCTCCGGCATCGCCTTCACCCTGCAGGAAAGAGGCCTCCACTTGCACTTCCTCCCACGCCAGCGCCTGATTGGCCTGGGTGGGATCCGCCGGACCCAAGTACAGAACGATCACGCCCCGAAGCCCACCTTGGGGCTGTTCGCTGTCCAGGCAGCCGGCGCCTTCCAACAGGCTTTCCTTGATCATGACGGCGATGTCCGATCGGCCGTCTTCATCGAAATCCGCGACCGCGAGTCCTGCCACCGCGACGGCCGGGATGCTTCCTGCCAGCGTGATAGTCTCGAAGCTGATAACGCCGGACCCGCTTTGGTGCTGAAGGTGAACCTGCACCGGTTGCGATTGATTCCAGGCCGACACCAGGTCGGTGATGCCGTCACCGTTAAGGTCGTCAGCCGCGACAAACTGCGGTCCGGCGGAGTCTTCACTGCGTGGATCGACCTGGATTGCGGTGAAGGTGCTCAAGGTTCGGCCGGTGGCAAGAAAGTCACCGGCACCGCCGCCGCCGATGAGACCGGTGTAATCACCTAGGCAGCCGGCCAAAACTCCTATAGCCGCGATCGATACCGTTGCCAGCATCGGCACCCCGACGGGTTTCCTGGGTTTAGGTAGCAAAGAGTTCATGGACCATTCCCTCGGTAAGGTCCGCCATGCGGACCGGGTTGCTGTTCCCTTTACGATTGGCCCACTGAGCGGACCCTGAGTTCATTCCTGCAGACGCGTCGAGGCGTCCGTGTAGTTATCGGCACAGCACGGTGCCGTCTTTCGCTCGGGAGCAGCAGAACAACCCGTCGTGCACAGGTGTCCGATAACAGGAAGCGGTGCTGAAGACGGGGTGACAAGTATCGCTGGCGGCCGACCGCAGTCTAGCTCACCAGTGCTGCCAGCATGGTAAGGTCGTCGCTCTGCTTGGCACCGGCAACGAAGCCCGCAATATCCTCACGGACGTGCTTCATCAGCGGTTGCGGGTCCAGTTCGCCAACCTCACTCAGCGTTTGAAGCAGGCGGTCGGACCCATACTGCTGGCGGTCGTTGTTCATGGCTTCGATCACACCGTCGGTGCAGCAGAAAAAGGCAAATGGCTCGGGGCCGAGGTCCGCTGTCGTCGTCGGGTACTCCACCTCTTCCATGATGCCCAGCGGATAACCCGCCTCGCCGGTCAACTTCTCGGGATGGGGTTGCGAGGCCCGAACGACCAATGGGAGATGGTGTCCGGCGCTGGCAAAGTGGATTCGGTGGGATTTCGGATCGAGAAGGGCCAGCAAGCAGGTGATGAACTTGGAGGAGTCGGTATTGCGCCAGATCACCTCGTTCCAGCGCCGAAGGAGCGTTCCGGGATCGTCAGTTTCCTCGATGGTCACGCGGACAGCCGCTTGCAGATTGGCCATCAGCAGCGCCGCCGCGACCCCCTCACCGGTCACGTCAGCCATGATGCACCAGACCCGGCCGTCCCCGGTCTCGATTACGTCGTAATAGTCTCCGCTGACGCGGTCACCGGGCTCGTTAAGGGCGGCGATCTTCAGCTCGGGGCGGTCCGGCAAGTCGGTGGGGAACAACTCAGTCTGAATCGTGCGGGCCAGGTCGATGTCGTGATTGAGACGGATCATCTGCTGGTGGTCTTCGGCCAACCGGCAGTTGACCAGCCCGATGCTGACCTGCTGGGCGATCCCGGCCAGGAAGTCGATGTCTTCGGCTGCGTATGAGGCTGAGGTGCTGACCTGATCGCCGTATATTACCCCCAGGATTTCATCCTGATGGATCAGCGGCACACACATCGCCGACCGGATTCCATGTTGCACCATGCTCACGGTAGGATCGGTCGTAGCGGTATCGTCTTCGTTGAAGATGGCCCGCTCGCCATGCTCGAGGGCCCGGACCAGCAACGTACGGCTGATGGTCAGTTCGCCTTCCGCGCCGCGCAAGTTGCGAACCACAGGCCAGTCCAGCCCGCGCGGGACGCGCTGGCGTATGCCGATAGCGCCGCGTTCAAAGCTCAACGTCTCGAAGCAGATGTCCATGGCGTTTTCGAGCAAGCTGTCCCGGCTTTGCAGCGTGGTTAGTCGCTCGCTGAGTTCATAGATCATCTGCAGGCGCTGTTGCGAGAGGGCCAGTCGCCTCTCCCGACTGATGTAGCGGGTGGCGTGGCTTACGGTTGCGTCCTCTGAGATCACGACGGAGCCGGCCGTCGACCCTGCCGACTCGGTGTAGACGGCCACGGTGGATCCGATCTGAACCTGATCACCGTTTTTGAGAAGCTTGGACGTACAGGGGGCACCGTTGACCAGCGTGCCGTTCTTGCTGCCCAGGTCCTCGACCAGGTAGCCGTGGGCCGTCGGTGCGAACCGGGCATGACGCCGCGAGGCGCTGGGGTCGTCGAGCGGGATCTCGCAACTGCTGTCCCGGCCGATGACTATGGGACGAGCCCCAAGAGCACGCCGGATCTCGCGCCCATCGGAGAGTGTAATGATCAGCTCAACCATCTCGGCCACGTCTTATCCCCAAACCGGCATAGCCGTAACGACCCGCCTCGATATGATACCCGCCCCGTGGGCTACGGGAAGGGGGGAAGAAAAGCGCCACCGGGCGTTCATTCCTCTGATCGGAGATCGGCGGCGGAGCGGGTAGAATGGCGTGAGGAAGTGCGGCGATGGTATTTGAAGGTGTTGTTCGCTGGTGCGAGAATCCCTTCTCGCACCTCCTGGCTGTGCCCCTCCGGCCCGTGAACGGATGTAGGCATGGCCATCGACAGCGAAATCACCCTCTCGAATCAGGAGCACGCCAAGGAGTCTGCCTGTGCGGGTACGCATGCAGACACGCCGGCGAAGGCCAACCCGGCACCACCGTCATGGCCGTGCTTTGAGATCGGATGATGGACGACCGCTGCATCTGATCCGTTCGTAGCTGTTGCGTGCGTGGCAGCGTCATCCGGGTTGTTCCGGGCGCACTGGTCGATATGATCTATGTGGAGATCGACAGCACGGGCTATACGGTGATTCTGAAGCAGGAGCCCGACGGCGGGTACGTCGCGCATGCTCCAGCCTTGCCGGGGTGTGTGAGTCAAGGGGATACCCGCGAGGAAGCCCTTGCCAACATCCGCGAGGCCGTGCAACTGTACATCGAGGACTGCATCGAGGCTGGTGACCCGATGCCCAAAGAGGTGGGCCGGGAGTCCATTGACGTCGAGGCCGGTACCTGATCTAGGGGGTTGTCGGGGCGCCAAGTGCGGACGCCCAGCCTGGACCGCGTTCTTACGGTGTCAGGGGAGGTCGAGCGGGACCTCGTTTCTCTTCACAAAAGCACCAGGGTATAATGTGGTGTATGTATCAGCGACGATTCGATCATGATGCGAACGATCAACGCGGTTTATGAAGGGGGCGTGCTGCGACCGCTCCAATCCCTGGACGGCATCGCGGAACACGCCCGCGTCAAGCTCACCACGGTCGAGAGCGTGGAGTCATCGGGCAGCTATCTTGCAGACTGCATCGGAACATTGCCCGATGAAGCCGCGGCAGAGATGGGCCGAATTATCGAGAGCGAGTTCGAGCAGGTGAACCTGAATGAATGGTAGCAACATCGCGCTCGACACCAATGAGGCGATCGCCGTCTTGAACAATGCCGGCGACGCGGGACAGTGGATCGCCGCCTTTCCGGTTGTCTACCTGCCGGTTCCCGTTGTCGGCGAGTTGCGCTTCGGAGCGCTGAATTCGCGACGGGCACGCGAGAATCTTTTCGCGCGTCGAGGCGTTGGTGGCCGGGTGTAGAATCCTCAACGAGATGGTCCACCTGGCATAGAATCAGTGGGAGGCGGTAATCCATGAAATTCATCGTCAATCTTGACCGTGATGAAACCGGCATGATCGTCGCGGAGTGTCCCGCGATTCCGGGCTGTGTCTCGCAAGGAAAGACGGAGGCCGAGGCTCTGGGCAATATTCGCGAGGCCATCGAGGCGTGCCTGGAAGCACGGGCCGCCAACGGAATGCCGCTCACCGTGGCTACCCGCGAAGTCGAGGTTAAAGCCTGATGGCTCAGCTACCGGTGATTTCCGGCGCGAGAGTGGTGCGCGCGTTTGAAAAAGCCGGATGGAGGCAGGATCGCCAGCGTGGTAGCCATGTGGTGATGCTCAAACCGGAATGCAACGTGAGTTTATCGGTTCCCCAACACCGCGAAATTGCGCCAGGCACGCTTCGAGCGTTGATCCGCTCGGCAGGCATAACTGTTGATGAGTTTGTCGCCCTGCTGTGATCGCGGGATCGGCCTTCGGCTGCTTAATTGTGACGTGGGGCCGGGTGGCCCAGGTCGTGTGGATCTGGAGGAACGATTGCTAACGGGTGCGAGGTCAGGCTGATTCGTGACCGTTGTGTGTCGATCGAATCGAGTCCCCAAGTCTGAAGACTTGGACCACCCGTCCCTGCAGAATGGTGACGGTGTCGTGGCCGGGCGGGCCGCATCTTCGGACGTCCGGGACGCGCGAAAGGAGCTGAGAGCAATGCAACGCCACAACGCGGATTCCTATGCAGAGCGCGCGGCGTCTAATCTGCATGATCTAACCGAAACGGAAGTGCGGGCGCTCATACGCTCCCGTGAGTTTCGTGAGGCTGTGATTCGGGCCTTTCGTCGCCTGAATGGAGAAGACTCTCAAGTAGACATTCAACTAGACATCGAACATGACGGCAGAAAGAATCTCACGCTCAGCTGGTATCGGCCGGCAAGCGGAGAACGGGTAACAAAGAAAATAGAGAGAGTGTAGTATCATCACAGGGTATCTATTCGACCGGTCGGGTGAGCCGTGTCCTTGGGACCTGGTGGAAACGATGCCATACACTTAGTGGGGGGTGCCAATGCTCTGTGAGCGGTGTGTTACCGAGGTAGCGTTCCCGCCCCGGCGCTGCTAAAACAGAAGTGGGGCACATTAGCCCACAAGAGAAGGATGCTGAAGTGGAATTCACAAATTGAAGTGGATAGCTGTGACGACTGCCACCGTCCAAACAAGAAAAGAGATCTTCAAGATCCTGGAGGAGAATCAGACTCAGCTTCGAGCCCTTGGTGTCAAGCGGCTGGGACTGTTCGGATCGTTCGTCCGTGGTCAGCAGAGGGCGGACAGTGATGTGGATATACTGGCCGAATTCGAGCCCGGCCAGAAGACTTTTGACCATTTCATACGGCTCACATTTTTGTTGGAAGATCTGCTGGGGCGCAGTGTCGAACTGCTGACACCTGAAGCGCTGAGCCCTCACATAGGTCCCTACATACTAAAGGAAGTGGAATATGTCTCTGTCGCCGCTTGAATATCTCCGACATATTCTCGACGAAACAGAATATCTCGCCGAGCAGACGAATGTCTTGCGCCAGGAGCAGTTTCTTAATGATGAAACGGCAAAGCAAGCGTTTGTGCGCAGCATCGAGATCATAGGAGAGACCGCGAAGAGGGTGCCGCTTCAGATGAAGCAATGTTATCCTGATGTAGAGTGGCGCGCCATGGCGGGGATGAGAGACAAGGTGGTTCACCGTTACTTCGGAGTGGATTACGATATCGTTTGGGACGTTGCGCTGAATAAGACACCCCTCCTGCGCCGTCAGATTGATGAGATGCTGCGGCGTGAGAGTACGAGTTGACGGTCGCACAGACCGCGCATAAGGCCTTCTTTGATCGTGGCCTGCTCCCAGTTACAGTCAACCGGAGACGCGCTTTGTGTTGTCGTCGGGGACGCGGTCGATTAGCAGGTTTCGGGGGTCTATGCCGGCCCGGATTGGCTTTTCATCGACGATGATTTCGATTTCGGATTTGCCAGTGCCCAGGCGGTGTTTTTCGAGATAGAGGGTGGTTTCGGTGCTCTTGCCATCGATCCGCTTATTGCCGAACACGCCGATCTCGATCCAGTCTCTATGATCGATCTCAGTCTCCACGCCCTGGCCGTCGGCCCGCATTTTGCGCGACTGGTATGCCAGTCGGACCTTGTACTTCCCGTCATCGGTGCGGGTCATGGTGGCCTTCTCGGCCCGGTTGTCATACAGCGTGATGGCCTCGAACATGTCCTTGATGAGATACTGCAGGTAGTCGGGTATGACCTCGCGGATATCGGCCAGGAACTCCAGGGAGTTCGTGTAGGGCGGATCCTGGTAAGCCGTGGCCTTGATGAATTTGCGCAGTGCCGCGTTGATCGCCTCTTCGCCGATGTAGTCGCGAAGCGCGTACATGACCAGGCTGCCTTTGAAGTAGTGGATGTA
>CP070827.1:5236751-5240480 GCA_020344555.1 Phycisphaerales bacterium | reverse complement strand
CCAGAGGCACCTTCTGACGAGCCTTTGTCACCAATCGAGACTATCCGGCGTGTGCATCAATATCGTCTGGCCGGCCAGCTCGGTCGCATCAGGCCCCATCTTGTGCCCGATCAGCGATTTGCGGTCGTTGAGCTGATCCAGGCGATCGACCGGCTGGAGTGGGCAAATGAGGCTCTGCAGGCGGTTGTCACCGAGCACATTGGCCGCGCCTCGGCGAGCGCTTTTGACCGGTCGCAGGTTGCCAACATCATCGGTGTGTTCTCCAAGGATGTAGAAGTCATCGCCGAACGGGTCGAGGGCGAAAGAGCCGTAGTTACCATCCAGGTGGGCAGGAAGGTACCGCTCGACGAAGTTGATCTGACTCGCCACGAAGGCCGCTGGTTGATTCAAACCGACACGCCGATTCCCGGCGTGGCCGCGGAGCTTCGCAAGCTGGCCGATGTTTTGCTCGATGGAGCCCGTCGGCTCGAAAAGGAGCGATTGACGGCAGTCCAGCTTGCCCGAGAGATCGAGGTCCGGGAAGCCGCGATCGGGCGGCGGCTGACAGCACTCACCCAGAAGCAGGAAGGCCCGTGATCGCTTGATCCGAAATCTGCGGTCGTTACTGGCCGTGTTCGCTCTGCCACTCTTCCAACCAGGCCATTTGGATGCGTTCGAGCTTGCCCTCGGTGGAGGCTTTGGGGTCGTCGTCGAAGTCTCCCAGTTCGCACACCCATTTGTGCAGGTCGGTGAAGCGCACAGTCAGCGGGTCCAGATCGGGAAACCGCGCAAAGAGTTCGATGCCGATGTCCTCATAGTCATCCCAGTTCAGTCCGTTGCCCATGTTGTACTCCATGGCCGCTTCTGCATCCCGACGTACCCCGATGTACATCGGGACAGGCGTCGGGACGGCTCGGATTATGGTACACTCGCCGACTTGTAGGGCCTTGAACTACTGGCCCTCCTGCACGAGGTTGCGATTCCATTCGGGGATCTCGACCACAATGTCCGTGGTGCCGTCGGGGACGCTCTGGCACGCCAATCGGCTCGTCGGCTTCAACCCCGGAGCTTCTTCGAGCTGGTCCTCTTCTTCCTCAGTTGGCTCGTTCAGCGTATCAAGGCCCTCCTTGACAACCACGTGGCAAGTGGAGCATGCACAGACGCCGCCGCAGGCGTGATCCATCTCGATGCCGTTGCCCAACGCAATGTCGAGGATGCTGCCCGGCAGGCCGTTGTGTTCGTAGGGAAACTTCTCGGGGTCCACGTCGACGGTCACGTTGATGGGCATGAACGTGATCTTGTACTTGCCGGTCGGCATGGTCACGTCGGGTTGTTGGATATATGGGTTGACTCCGCCCATAGCGGTGCGTCTCCTTCAACTACGTTATCGACGGCGACGAGGCACCTCGGGGTGATGACTGCTTCGCCGCCGATTCCGGTGCATCGGTCTTATCGACCTGCAACGTGGCGGTCATGGCCCGTTCGGCGAGCGAAGTGGTCGAGCGGTTGAAGACCTCGCGCCGTTCGTTAAGAGCCACCGGATCGTCGGTCTGCCCGGCGAAGGCTCGCAGGTCGGCAATCGCGGATATCAGCGATCGGCGCTTGGCATCGTCGACCAGATGACCGTACCGCTCGATCATCTGCTCGGCCTTGTTGAGATCGAATTCCACAGCGGCGCGCACATCGATCAGATGATGCGCGGTCATATCCTCGCGGGCGTACTTGATCGCTTCCTCCTGCATGTGCCGTACCTCCTCACGGGTCAGCCCATGCGATGGAATGATCTGAACGCTGGCCATCTTGCCGCTGCGCTGCTCGCGGGCGGACACGTTGAGAATGCCGTTCTGATCGATTAAGAAAGTAACGTCGATCTTGGGGATGCCCGCGGGCATCGGGGGAATGTTCTGCAGCTCGAAAACACCCAGGGAGCGGCAGTCCCTGGCCAGCTCGCGCTCACCCTGCAGGACGTTGATCTTCACTGCGGTTTGACCATCCTGGAAGGTGGTGAACGTCTCGGTTGCCTGGCAGGGAATGCGGACGTTGGCGGACATCAGCTTGCCCATGGCACCGCCGAGTGTTTCGATGCCTAGTGACAGGGGTGTGACATCAAGGAGCAGCACATCGCGGTTGGCCCCGCCCAAAATCGATGCCTGTACGGCCGCACCTATCGCCACAACCTGCTCGGGATCCAGAGCGGTATATGGCCGGCATCGAAAGACCTCGGCCACGCGCTGACGGACATACGGCACACGAGTGGAGCCGCCGACCAGGACGACTTCGTTGATCTGTTCGGGTGTCAGCTCGGCGGCCTTCATCGCCCGTGAGCAGGCCAGGATCGTCCGCCTCACCAACGGCTCGATCATCTTCTCGAATTCCTCACGCGTGATCGTGCGCCGGTAGACCTTGTCCGGTCCGATGGCGATTTCCACCCGAGCGGTATCCCGGTCGCTCAAGCGCTTCTTCATGTTCTCAGAGAGCGTCCGCAACTGCTGCTTGATGGTGGGGGTGGCTATCTCGACGCCACACTGTTCGCGGATTTCCCTGCTGAACAGATCGATCAGCGTGTGGTCGAAGTCGTCACCGCCCAGATGGGTGTCGCCGTTGGTGGCCAGCACTTCGAATACGCCCTCTTCCAGGCGCAGAATGGAGATGTCGAACGTTCCGCCTCCCAGGTCGTATACGGCGATGGCGGCGTGCTCCGTTCGGTCCAGCCCGTAGGCCAGGGCGGCTGCCGTCGGCTCGTTCACTATGCGGGCAACGTCAAGGCCGGCAATCTGACCGGCGTCTCGTGTCGCCTGTCGCTGGGCGTCATCGAAGTGGGCCGGGACGGTGATGACCGCTCGGGAAACGGGCCGCCCGAAATGCCTCTCCGCACGGACCTTGAGCTCGCGCAAAATCATCGCGCTGATTTCGGGTGGAGTATAGGGCTTATCGTTCACCACAACCGCCGCGACGTCCCGCTGCTCGGTGTCGTCCCGGCGTTGCGCCAATCGGTAGGGCAGGCGTGCCGCGTCATCCTTCAGGTCAGCGATCCCTTTGCCCATCAGGCGTTTTATGGAGTAGATTGTTGTCATAGGCCGCTCGACGGCATGCGCTCTCGCCTCGTGTCCGACCGTCACGCCGCCGTCTTCATGAAACGCGACGACGGACGGCAGGATAACGTCGTCAGCGGCGGCCGGCCCGGGGATCAAGCGTGGTCCGCTGTCATCGCCGAAGGCGACGAGCGAATTGGTGGTTCCCAGGTCGATGCCGATGAGGATGTCGCCGGCCTCAGCCATGGTCGGCTCCTGATGTTCGGGCCAGCGGATCGGCCGCCACTTGATCCAGGAGGTTGTCGAAGTACTTGAGCGAGTTGAGCAGGCGGCGGAACTCCTTTTTCTCCTCGTCGTTGTGGGCTGAAAGCTGGTCGGCGCGGCTCGCTATTTGCTCCAGTGCCTGAGTCCGACGGGCCTGGATCGACGAACGCATTTGCTCCACGGGCTCTGCGTCTTGCGACGATTGGGCCTCATCGATCTGCTCGCGAAGCGCCATAACCTCGGCAAGCAGGTCGCTGGGAACGTCGCGCACTTCGGCTGCGCTGGGTCCCCCGGCCAGCTCCAGCATGTAGGCGGCGCGCTGAACGGGGTCCTTCAGGACCGACAATGCCTGGTTGACCTCGGCGCTGAGCCGTGTTGCCAATTTCCGCACCTCCGGGGGCTGATTCGCAAAATGATCCGGGTGGATCTTGCGGGTGATCGCCCGAACGGCGGC
>CP070827.1:5231490-5236651 GCA_020344555.1 Phycisphaerales bacterium | reverse complement strand
GGCCCGCTGGCCCTTGCGGACCTGATCGGCCTGGACGTCTGTCTCGATATTTTGCAGGTATTGCATCGCGATCTGGGCGAGGATCGCTATCGTCCTTGCCCGCTTCTGCGTAAATTGGTACAAGCTAGGAGACTGGGGCGGAAAACAAAGCAGGGTTTCTATTGTTATGGGTAACCGTAGGTCGGGTCCGCAGACCGGATGAATGGAGGGCAAGTCATGCGCCCTGAGGATTTGCTGGAGCTCATTCGCAAGCGACCATTTTTGCCGTTTAGGATTCATGTTACGGACGGCCAGACGTACGACATCCGACATCCCGACCAGATTATCGTTCTGCGATCGCGGGCCGTGGTCGGCGCGGGCAACGACAATGGCCTACCCGAGTACCTGGAGCACGTTGCCTTGGTGCATATTGTTCGGATTCAGGAAGTGTTGTCGGAGCCCGGAGGTGAGTAACGCCGGGTCAGGTAAATGTGTGGGGTCGCCGGATCCGACGTGGGCGGCCGGAAGGTTGGGGCGGAAGACAAAGCAGGGTTTCTATTGTTATGAGTAAGACTCAAGTACGGGTAGAGATTGACGGGCCTCAGGCGGCTATTACGTTCTTCACGGAAGAGGCGCTCAACGTGCTCTCGCCGGACGTGTTGCACAGTTTCGGAGCAGCGGTTGCCAAGGTGAGAAAAGACCCCAAAGTCCGTGCGACGGTGATCCAGGCGGAGGGAAAGGTCTTCCTAGCCGGCGCCGACGTCAAGGTGATGGCCAATTACGGCGCCGAGGACGCCCGGGAATACGGATCGGACGGGCAAGGTGTATTCAATGACCTGGCCGCGCTGCCCTCGATCACCATCGCGGCGATCAATGGAGCGGCGCTGGGCGGAGGTCTGGAACTGGTGCTTGCGTGTGATTTCAGGATCGCGGTCAAATCCGCGAAGCTGGGTCTGCCGGAGACCTCGCTCGGCCTGATACCCGGTTGGGGCGGGATTCCACGCTTGACCAAGCTGGTGGGTCCGTCGCGGGCCAAGAGGCTGTACTTGAGTGCCATACCGGTGTCGGCAGATGACGGTGTCACCTTCGGCCTGGTCGATGAGGTGGTCAACTCAGTCGAGGATCTTGCGCCTCGTGTGGCGGCGTTCTGCAAGACGTTCAAGCGGGCGTCGCCCGAGGCAGTGGCGCTCGCTAAGCGAGCCTCGCGCGACATGGACGATTTGACGGCGTTTGCCGATTGCTTCGGGAAGAAAGACTCTCGCGAGGGCATCGCCGCATTCTTGGAGAAGCGCCCGGCTTCGTGGATGGAGTGAGTTTTGCTATGAGTGTGCGACCGTCCACTGATCCTTCCAGCGCGGGTGCGCCTGGTGCGGATGCCAAGACGTGGGTCGGTCCCGAAGACCTGGGTGCGTTCGACCCTGCCGAGGCCCTGGGCGAGCCGGGTCAGTTCCCCTATACCCGCGGCCCGCATCGTACCATGTATCGGGAGCGACTCTGGACCATGCGGCAGTTTGCCGGGTTCGGGTCGGCCGACGACACCAACAAGCGATTCAAATACCTTCTCGAACACGGGCAGACGGGGCTCAGCACCGCGTTCGACCTGCCCACGCTCATGGGTCGTGATAGCGACGACCCTCTGTCACTTGGTGAGGTGGGGCGGTGTGGCGTGGCGATTTCGTCGCTGGCGGACATGCGCCGGTTGTTCGACGGGATTGACTTGGGCAATGTCAGTACGAGCATGACGATCAACGGGCCCGCGGCGATCCTGCTGGCGTTCTATGTTGCGGTCGGCCAGGAGCAGGGCGTCCCCCTCGGCAAGCTTCGCGGCACCCTGCAGAACGACATTCTCAAGGAATTCCATGCTCAAAACGAGTACGTCTTCCCGCCAGAGCCGAGCGTCAAGCTGGTCATCGATACCATCGAGTATTGCACCGAACACACGCCGCAGTGGAACACGGTCAGCATCTCCGGTTACCACATCCGTGAGGCCGGGGCAACGGCTGCGGAGGAGCTGGCGTTTACACTGGCGGATGGTATAGCCTACGTACAGGCGTCAATCGAGCGGGGCTTGGACATCGACGCTTTCGCACCTCGCCTGAGCTTCTTTTTCGACGTGCACAACGACTTCTTCGAGGAGATCGCCAAGCTGCGGGCCGCCCGGCGGATCTGGGCGCACGTGATGCGCGACCGCTTCGAGGTCAAGAGTGAACGCAGCTTGTTGTTGCGCATGCACTGCCAGACGGCCGGTGTGACCCTGACCGAGCAGCAGCCGACCAACAACATAATGCGCGTGGCCTACCAGGCGCTGGCCGGCGTGCTGGGCGGTACACAGTCCCTTCACACCAACAGCATGGACGAGACCCTCGCCCTGCCGAGTGCCCAGGCCGCCAAGATCGCCTTGCGAACGCAGCAGATTCTCGCCTACGAGAGCAACGTTACCCAGACCGTCGATCCGCTCGGCGGCAGCTACTTCGTCGAAAAGCTGACCAACGAGATCGAGGCCAAGGCCTATGCCATTATCGACCAGATCGACGCCATGGGCGGGGTCTTGAAAGCCATCGACCGGGGCTTTTTCCGCCGTGCCATCGCCGAGTCAGCTCATGCCCAGCAGCGTGCCATGGAGGACGGGAAATCGAAAGTCGTCGGCGTGACCGACTTCGTTGAAGAGGGGCCGCCGGGCATCGACATTCTCCAGGTTGATCAGGAGACCGAAGACGCTCAGGTTGACGGTTTGAAGAAGCTGAAGGCCGCGCGTAACCAGGCACGTCACGCCGCGGCACTGGAGCGTCTGCGCGACGATGCCAAGAGGAATGTCAACCTCATGCCCGCGCTGATAGAAGGCGCCAAGGCCGACGCCACCGTCGGCGAGATGATGGCCACAATGAAATCCGTCTTCGGCAGCTACGACGGCGGCCCGGAGTGGTAGGACAACACAACGTAACATGAGCAGCGGAATGTCATGACTCCGTCTCCAACCTACATCCATTATCGCGTTCAGTGGAAGGTCCTTGGACCGGAATCACCCGGGCAGCGATTCGAACGGGAACAGTTCCAAAAGTTCTTTGAGGACCTGAACGCCAACCGTGAATTCAGCGGTTATGATGATTTCTCTTATCGACCGGATCGTTGTGAGCTTGCAAAAGCCCGAGGAAGTGCACCGCAAGGGGGGCAGGCCTTTAGCAAGGTGGTCTACGCAGATGATGCCCTCTCTATAGTCGAGGAGTGGACGGACGAATCGACGCGCGACTTCGCCCAGAAATTGAAGATAGTGCTGGACTGCTGGTTCGGGTGTTTTGCGCAGACGCTCGCCGTAGTCCAGAGCTGCGTTGTACGGGCGATTACTACGCCTGCGCATTTCGATGACTCTCGGCACTTCCTGGGCCATGCGGTACTCGGCTTGGAGAAAGCCCTGGGCTCTAGAATGCAAGGCCCTTTGTACAAGGTTGGTTTCACACTCGGATGCCAGCGTGTACAAGGCAAGATCCCAATGAACTTCGAGTGTGCCGCGAGTTCCTGGCGGGATAATCGTTCGGTATGGCTCGAAGTCCGCGCAGATACTCCGCTTGCTGAACCTTTGAATGCGGCAAGGCACGATCAGGCAGAAACGCTTTTCGGACGTTGCACCGAATTCCTGGAAAATGAGTTGCTTCAACTCCTGCTATACTATAACGGCAAGGACCACGATTCCGATTCTGGAGCTACGCCATGAGTGCCGCTATGCTCGACAGCCGGTTGGGTCTGGGAACCGACCAGCACCGTCTTGCTCCCCTTCCCTCACCGTACGCTGAGACAACGACATACGTTGAAGGGTACGTCGCCCTGAGGACGGTTCGGGTGGTTCTCGGGCGCCTGGGCGGGATCTTCAGGCTCAGCGCTCCTGAACTGGAAGTTGTCGCAGAAGGGGAGACAATCTCGGATGCTTGGGATAGCTTCCGCAGCGTCGTCAGCGCAAGGGACGATGCGGCATGGTTAACGTTCGATGTAGGTCGTACACGCCCCGGCGAGATCGCCGACGGGCTGGACGCGCCTGAGGACGAGGATTGGGCAGAGCCGTCCGGGACAGTCGGAGCGGATTGATGGCGCAGGGATCGTGGACGCCGCTACCCGGTCATATTGTACATGCCGCTGTTCAGTATTCCGATTCGGAACGGACAAAGTCCCGGTTTCCGCTCGTGGTCTCTTCGCGAGGATTTAACGACAGACACCCCGAGGTCATCGTAGCGTTCACTACCAAGGCCTCGAATATCCGACACTCACGCGATTACGATGTTGAGATCTCGGACCGCCGCTCCGACTTCAAAGATACGGGCCTGACGGAATCGACGACGGTTCGGTCCGGCAGGTTATGGTCCATTGACAAGCGAAAGATTATGGATGTGATTGGAGTGGCGCCGTCGGATATTTTCGGTGATGTCATTCGCCTGGTGCGAGCATGCTTTGCCGAAGATTGAGAGGATCATCTCGGTCGTTGTCGATCCCCGTGTTCACTGTGTACTGGGATTCTGGAAAGGGCAATGGAGCAAGAGTCGAAGTATCGACCTCGTGTGTTGCTGGCCAAGATCGGGCTGGATGGTCACGATCGTGGCGTCAAGGTTCTGGCAAGGTCGTTTCGTGACGCCGGGATCGAGGTGATCTACACCGGTTTGTGGCAGACCTGTGAGGCGACCATGCACGCGGCCTTGCAGGAGGACGTCGACGTGGTCGGGGTGAGCCTCCTGTCGGCCGCCCACATGACCGTAATGCCCCAGATCCTGAGCATCCGCAGGGACCTCGGCATCGAGCACATGCCGGTGGTGCTCGGCGGGATCGTTCCGGTGGCCGACTATCCCAAGTTGAAGGAAATGGGTATCGCGGCGGTCTTCAACCCCGGTTCATTGCTCGATAAGATCATCGAAACCATGCAGGAGCTGGCCTTGCAACGAGAGACCGTAGATTCCGACGAAATCCGTGCCGGGTACGCTCGCGGGGATACGCGGGCCCTGGCAAAGCTGATCACCGCCGTTCAGCACGGTGAGGATCTGAACGGTTGGACCCCCCCGCCCGGTCAGGCCACCATCATCGGGATAACCGGCGCCCCGGGTGTGGGGAAGAGTTCGTTTATCGGGCGGCTCGGCAAGCGGCTTAGAGATCGTGGTAAGAAAGTGGCCGTCGTGGCCATCGATCCGAGCAGCCCGGTCACCGG
>CP070827.1:5213050-5231390 GCA_020344555.1 Phycisphaerales bacterium | reverse complement strand
TTTCCGGAGGTGTTTCAGGTGCGTTGCTCGCCTCGCGGGCGGCGTACACATCCGGCACGATAATCTCGTCAGCCTCACCAAAGGAGTCGGAGAAGTCCTCCATAAGGTATCGCGTTCGGGCGTGTTGATGGGGCTGAAAGATCGCCCAGGTGCGCCTGGGACGATAGTGGTATCGGGCCGCCTCGATTGTCACGCGAATCTCGGTTGGATGATGGGCGTAATCGTCGACGATGGTAACGCCGTGTCCCTTGCCGCGCAAGCTCAGGCGGCGGCTGACCCCCGAAAAAGTCGGCAACGCCTCTTCAATGCTTCCGGGGTCGGCCCCGGCGTGATGGGCCAATGCAATGGCCGCAAGCGCGTTGGCCACATTGTGCAGGCCGGGAATTGATAATCGCGTGGATAGAAGGACCCGGCCGCCGAAACGTACGTCGAAAGAGTAGCAGCCGTGCTCGCGGCCCAGGTTGACCGCGTGCCAGTCCGCTCCCTCTGTGAATCCGAACGTCTGCACACAGGCCATTGAGCCGGCGGCAGCGGCTGTAGTCCCGCTATCCTCGGCGTTACATACCAGCAACCCGTTGGGATCAACGTTGTGCGCGAACCGGGCGAACGCGCCAACGATCTCGTCAAGGTTACGGTAACAATCAAGATGATCCGGTTCGATATTGAGGATGGCCACCGATTCCGGCGCCAGATGCAGGAAGGAACGGTCAAACTCGCACGCTTCGACGATAAAATGCGGTCCTTTGCCCACGCCGCTGCTTCCGCCCAACTGGGAAGAGTACGCACCGACCAGAAACGAAGGATCAAGACCCGCACCGCGATACAGATGGGCACAGATTGCCGTTGTCGTGGTCTTGCCGTGCGTCCCGGCTATGGCTACGCCCTTCGTGCATCGGCGCATAAGGACACCGAGCAACTCGGCATACTTGACGACCCTCGCCCCAAGGGCCCTCGCCGCCATGAGTTCCGGGTTGGATTCCGGAATGGCTGCGCTGATGACCACCAGATCGACGTTGGTGTCGAGTTGCTGTTCCCGATGGCCGATGCTTACACGCGCCCCACGATTGACCAGCGTTCCCATCCCCTCGAAGGGCACCAAGTCCGATCCGGACACATCTGCCCCCAGCCCCAAGAGCAGCGCCGCGGCACCGCTCATACCGCTGCCTCCGATGCCGATGAAATGCATGTGTGTCCCGGCAAACTCTCGCGGCGATTCCTGCCGGTCCGTGGCTGCTGCTTCCGCGGGGGTGCGCATCGCGATCCCTCAAATTCGCGTGAGTTTTTATGGTGTGGGCAAGTAGCCGTTCCCCAGACCCTCGCGCCGTGTCTGCGGCCCGCACCAGCCTACGATTCTCCAGAATAACCTATCGGGTTCGCCAGCACCAGGTCTCCAACCATTCGTTTTTGACCCACTTCCCGGGCTTTCCGCTTACATTCAGGGTTAGCCGGCGACCCCTACGCAGCGTTTCGAGGAGGGCGTCACTCCGCTCGCCTCGGCCAACTCGACAATGTGGCCGGCGATTTGGGCCGCAGCGTGCCCGCGTCCCAGGCGCCTCGCCGCTGCGGCCATAAAACCGCGCTGTTCATCATCGCTCATTAGCTGTCCCAGAACCTCGCGCAGGGCCGGCCCGTTCCTCGCCGGATCCACCTTATCGTGGACGATTCGTGCTGCCGACGCCCGCACCAGGCAACGAGCGTTGGCAAGCTGGTGTTGGTCCTTGTGATACGGGTAGGGCATCAGGATCGAAGCACGACCCACGGCAGTGATCTCTGCCAGTGTTGATGCGCCCGCTCGGGCGACGACCAGATCGGCGGCGCCCAGCGCCTCAGCCATGTGCTCGGTGAACGACAGCACCGATGCCCGGATGGACCGTCCGGCGTATGCGGCGCGCACTTCCTCGTAAGCCGGATCACCCGTCAGGTGTACGACCTGCCAGTCATCGTGCGATTCCAGAAGCGCCAAGTTGGAGACGACTACCTCGTTGATGGTTTGCGCTCCCTGCGACGCCCCGGTTACCAGCAGTGTCTTCCGATTCGCATCAAGCCTGAATCGTGCCAGCCCGGCTTCCCGGCTGACCTCGTTAAACTCCGGCCGAACAGCGCAGCCGGAGACCACCACGCGAGCAGAACCTGGAAAGTGACGGACCGCCTCCTCCCACTGCACGAAGACGACGTCGGCTGAACCCGCCAGGTATCTGTTCGCCCGACCCGGCACGCTGTCAGGATTGAGCAGTGCCACTGGAATACCCGCGCGGGTTGCCTGCCGAACCGCCGGCACTGAGCCGAGGCCCCCCGTTCCAATCACAACCGCCGGCCTGTCGCTCTCGAAGCGCGAGCGACACAACAGGCTCGATTGGCGATAACCCCGGTACATGCGCAACCAGTGCCAAGGAGCGCGGTCGATGGTGGGCAATGCCTGCTGTACCAGGTTGCAGCCGGCCTGGACCAGAATACGCCTGTCGATCGGGCGCTGGGTTGCAAAGAACACGAACCTGACGTCGGGAAGACGCCTGCGCAGCGCGTCGGCAATTGCCAGGGCAGGGAAAAGGTGACCGCCTGTTCCCCCACCGGCGAACACGATCAGCGGAGAGTCAGATTGGCCACCTGGAGGGGTCACCATGCTGCCGCATCCTCAACTCGAGCCATCCCCACTACACGTCGACCAGGAACGTCAGCCTCCAAGGATAGAGACGCCATCTTGTTGCCGCGCGCGGAAATGGCGGCCAGCACGCCTAACGCCAGGCAATACGTAAGCAGGCTGCTGCCGCCGGCCGATATCAGCGGTAACGAAATCCCCGTAGTCGGCGTCACCACCGTAACGACCGCGATGTTCATCGCTGATTGCAGACCTATCGTTGCGGCGAGGCCAAACGCCAAGAGACGCTCGAACCGCGATGGCGCGGCCAGCATCGCCCGAAGACCCAGCCAAACGAGGACACAGAAAAGACCTATCACCAGGGCGGCGCCGAGTATGCCCAGCTCCTCGCAGATTACCGCGAAGATGAAATCCGTATGACTCTCAGGCAGGTACCCGTACTTCTGCACTCCCGACCCCAGCCCGGTGCCGAGCCAGCCTCCGGACGCGATGGTCGTCAACGACTGAAGAGGCTGATAGGCCTTTCCCTGTGGATCTTCCCAGAGCTCCTTATACGCGGTGAGCCGGGCAAGCCGATACGGGGCCGCATATAGCAGGAACGTCAAACCGCATGCACCTCCGGCACCTAACACCAACAAGTGCCGCAGGCGACATCCTGCCACAAACAGCATGGCCACGCCGGCGCCTGCCAAAAGTACCGCCGTTCCGAAATCCTCCATGCCCACCAGGAGCACGCACACCGCTATTGCGATTGAGGCCGGCAGGAAACAGCGTCGAAACGATCGCGGATCGGCGCCGCGTTCGGTCAGCAGTGACGCTACTATTGCCACCATCGCCAGCTTGGCCACCTCGGACGGCTGAAAGCCGATATCCATTCCTCCGATAGCCAGCCGCAGCCAACGATGGGAACCACGATGGGGCGAGGCAATGCTCGGAACAAACGCCGCAATCAGACAAGCCACCGCGATTATGAAGACCACCTGCGAAGTCCGCCGTCGCATCTCAGGCGATGCGAGAAGCGGTATGGCCAATCGGCTTGTCACAATCATCACGGTAAATCCGACGAGGACAAACACCATCTGCCGACCGAAAGGAGTCTGCCACAGCGGCCAAGTGAACAACGAACGGTCCAATGAAGCCGAGGTCGATGCCGCCATCACCAGCCCGATTGCCATTAGGGCCATCGCGGCAATAAACACAGCGGCGGGTTGTGCCGGCTTGTCGTGTCCTTCGACGGTCATGCTACGCTATCCGTGACATCCCTTCGTCCCCCAGGAAGCTCGAGTCGCTTTGCCTCCGCAGCAACCGCGCCATGCCTCAGCGGAGCTTGATCGTCGCCAAGGCAAATCCCGCGAACATCGCCGCCACCAACCAAAAGCGCACCACCGTTTGCGGCTCGCTCCAACCGCCCAGGTGAAAGTGGTGGTGGATCGGGGCGCAACGAAGCAATCGTCGGCCTCCGCTCCACTTGTAATACCCGACCTGGGCCATCACCGAGACCGCTTCGATGACAAACACCCCGCCGGCAATTAGTAGCATCAACTCCTGCCGGGTGACAACGGCAACGTAGCCTATCAATCCGCCCAGCGGTAGCGATCCTATGTCGCCCATAAACACCCGGGCCGGATGACAATTGTACCACAAAAAGCCCAGGCAAGAGCCGAGGATCGCACCGCACAGGATAACCAGCTCGCCGCTCTTGGGAATGTGCGGGAAAAGCAGTTTGTCGGCCAGCGCCGGCGTCCCAACGATGTAGGCAAAGAGCAGAAACACCAACGCACACATGGCCACGCAGCCCGAGGCCAGACCGTCCATCCCGTCCGCCAGGTTGACGGCGTTGGACGTGCCGGTCATCACCAGTACGGTAACCAGCATGAATGCGAGCGTTCCGAGCTGCAGGCCCGGCTTATAGAAGGGAACGCTCAGAATCTTGTAAGCCGGCAGCTCGCCCGGCTCCACCAGCGAGCTGAGCACCGCAAAATTGCCGCGACCGTATCTGTATATATAGAAGCCCAGCACCACGCCCAGGCCGAGCTGAAAAAGCAGCTTCTGGTACACCTTGAGCCCGTCGCGCGAACGGGAACGGCGTCGGGCGGTCAGCTTCAGCCAATCGTCCGTTGCCCCCAACAGGCCCAGCCACACCAGACACACCAGCCCCATTTGGACGTAAAAGTTGGTCAGATCGGCCAGCAACAGCATCGCCAGGGCGATCGACACGAGAATCATCACGCCGCCCATCGTAGGCACGTTGCTCTTGTCGCGGGTCAACTCGTTCAGGGAGGCGTGGTCGAACTCGGGGCGATCCCCCAGCTTCCACTTCATTAACTGCCGGATGACACGCGGTAACAGGAACAGCGCCACGACGAAACACAACAACGCCGCGCAGATGCCGCGAAAAAGCACGTTCTCGTACGCGTAATGCCGACCTTGTAGAAGCTCGCGAGCAAGAAGGTAAAGCACTTAACACCACTTCCCGGCTCAACCCGGCCAACACCCGGATCGAATTACCTCACGACGCGGCGACTTTCTGCAAACCGAGGGTTTCAACCCGCGGACGTTCCGCACCTTGATGATCCATTGTTATCAGCTCTTGCGCATGTCCGCGCAGGCTAAAGCCTGCGGCTCGTGGTTCCCGAACCGAGTTTGCAGGTCGCTGACTACGCGATCCAGTCCCATAGCCCGCGATCCTTTGACCCACACCGTGTCACCGGGTGCTAAGATCGTCATAAGAGCATCACTGGCAGCTCCCGCATCGGCACATGACACCACACGAGTTCCTCGGTGACAACCATCAAGTAGCCGAAGAGCGTTCGTCATTGTCGCCCCCACCGCTACCAGGACTTCGATACCAGCTTCCAGCACTGCGCCGACCGCTCGATGATGCAGCGACGCGCTCTGAGGCCCCAGCTCGAGCATGTCACCCATGACCAGAACACACCGGCCAGGCGCACCCTGCCGCAACGTCCCCACCGCTGCAGTCATACTGGCCGGATTGGCGTTATACGCATCGTCAACCACGGTGAGTCCGCCAATCTGCAAACGCCGTGTCCTCCCCTCCGGCGGCGTAAATGACCGGAGCCGCCCGACAATTTCCTCAGCGCCCACGCCAAACCGACGGGCCACGGCGAATGCGGCGGCGGCGTTAACCGCGTGGTGCACGCCGGGCATCGACAGCTCGACGCTATAACCACCGTCAAGCTCAAACCTCGTGTTGCCGATGTCGCCGTGCACGCCGGTTATGCGCAGATCGGCACTCGCGTCTGTTCCAACGGTTAACAGCTCCGCTCGTTGGGCGGCGCCCAAATGAGGTCTTATCTCCGGCCGGTCGACGTTGACAACGGCCAGACCATCAGGTCGTACATGACGTAGCAATGACGCCTTCTCTGCCGCCACCCCGTCAATGCTTTCCAATCCCTCCAGATGCGCCTCCCCGATAGAGGTAATCACGGCCACGTCGGGCGACGCGATCGCCGACAGGGCCTCAACTTCGCCGGGCGCGTTGCTGCCGATCTCGACGACCAGGTAGTGGTCATCCCTTTCGGCGGACAGCAACGTCAGCGGCACGCCGATGTGATTGTTGAAGCTTCCAGGCGCCGCCCGACCCTTGAATGGACCGGACAACACGTGATCGATCATGCACTTCGTAGTAGTTTTGCCGTTGCTACCCGTAACGGCCACGACGACCGTCGCGTCGTGCATGACATGGCGCCGGTAATGCGCCGCCAATCGGGTGAGCGCTTCGACGGTATCCCCAACGGCAAGACACGGCGCTGCGGCCGGCGCGGCGCTCATGTCGCCGGTACCGCCCTCACCGAACCGATCACGGCTGCAGACACATGCCACCGCACCTTTGGAAGCCGCCTCAGCGATGAACCGGTGACCGTCGAACCGTTCACCCACAATCGCGAAGAACAGATCCCCCGGTCGCACCCGGCGCGAGTCCGTGGTCACGCCCAGAATCCGGACGGGTTCGCCGTCCGGCCTTAATGTCGCGCCCACGGCTGGGGCCACATCATGCAGCGTCATCGGGATCATGCGACCTCCTCCGCGACGGCCAACGCGTTCAAACACTCGCGTGCCACCACCATGTCATCAAATGGCAGGACACTATCACCCACACGCTGATAGGTCTCGTGGCCCTTTCCGGCAATCACCACGATATCGCCGGACCTGGCTTCGCCGATGGCCGCTTGGATTGCGCACCGTCGGTCGACCTGAACCTCGACTCGACACGCCGGCGCCGAGCCGAATCCGGGCAGAATGTCGTCGATGATGCGCTGGGGATCCTCCGTGCGCGGGTTGTCGCTGGTCACGTACGCGACATCCGCGAGCCGGCCGACCGCCGCCGCCATCCGGGGGCGTTTGCTCCGATCGCGATCGCCTCCGCACCCGAACACGCAGATCAGCCTTGCGCGGGTAAGTGCCCGAAGTACGGGAAGCACGCTTGACAGGGCGGCATCGGTGTGGGCGTAATCAACGAGAACCGAAAACGGCCCGCCCTGCCTCTCGGCGCGCTGCAAGCGCCCGGGCACGCCGACGACTCTCTCCATCCCCCTGACGATCGCGTCGGGATTCATGCCCACGGCCTCAGCGGTCGCCGCAGCCGCCAGCGCGTTGAGCACGTTGTGGCGCCCTAACAGCGAAAGGTGTACAGCCGTCTCGAACGAGCGACCTCTTAGGACAATGTCGGTTCCGCTCACGGTCATGGTCCGGACGCGCGCCGACACGTCGGCACCCGGCGAATCCAGACCGTATGACGTGACTGGAACATCCAGACTCTCCGCAAGCGACTCACCCACTGGATCGTCACGGTTGACAACCGCAACTGCGTCGGCGTCAAGCAGCTCAAACAGACGGCGCTTCGCCGCAGCATAGGATTCCATGGTCTCGTGATAATCGAGATGGTCGCCGGATAGATTGGTGAAGACACCGACCCTGAGGGGAAGTCCATCGCAGCGCCGTTGATCCAACGCATGGGACGAAATCTCCACAATTCCGTAAGTTGCACCGGCATCACGGGCCGCAGCCAAGTGTCGACAGAGAGCCAGTGGTCCCGGCGTCGTTAACGGCGCCGGCAGGCGCTCATCCACCAGGTCGTATTCGACGGTGCCGATCAGCGCAGTGGGTTGGCCTGCTGCCTGCAGGATCGAACGCAACAACCACCCGACGGTTGTCTTGCCGTTAGTGCCGGTCACACCTATCAAGTGCAGACCATGTTCCGACTCACCCCGCAAGCCGTAGTAAGCAGAGGCCAGTCTCGCCAGGGCCTCGCGCGTATCCCCGACGAGTACACGAGCGGTATCCCCGGCGACTGGAATCTCGCGTTCCACGACAGCCGCGGTCGCTCGCGCAGCAGAAGCCGCTTCAACAAAATCGTGACCATCACAGCCGGTTCCGCGGATGGCTACAAAGCAATCCCCTGGACGTACCGTACGCGAATCATCGGTCAACCGGGTAATGTTGACATCCGGAACCAGGGCACGCCCGGCGGGCGTGATACCGGCACGAGCGAACAACTCCCGCAACGTCAAGTTGCAACAGCTTGCGGATCGATCAGGCATGCTCATCCTGGGAGCCGGATTCTAGCCGACAACGCCGGTATGTCATCTTACCACACCCACGCGGTGTGCTCGGGCTCGCGACACGTATCCTGCCTCCCTGTGAAATCTGAAGACATCACAGGCTGGCAAGGCCGGACTTCGCCTCGGGCGGCACTTCGAGATAGGCCAGCGTCTGCTTGATAATCTCCCCCACTACGGGCGCCGCCACCGCCGCACCATAGTAGCCGATGCGCGGGTTGGGCCGGCGAACCATCACCAGCACCACTATTTGCGGATCGGCGACCGGAGCCGCCCCGACGAACACACTGAGATACGACCCGGGTTCGTAGCCGCCTCGATCGTCATACACGAGCTTGGCGGTGCCGGTCTTGCCGAGGGCCCGGTACGGTCCGGTGTTGGCCCGCCGTCCGCTACCGTTTTCGACAACGGAAACGAGCAGATCTTGGGCCATGTAGCGGGCCACCTGCGACGAGACGACGCGCCTGACGATCTGGGGACCGTCCAACGACCGGATCACCTCGCCACGGGGCCCCAGCAGCTCTCTCACCAGTCGCGGCCTCATCAGAATGCCGTCGTTGACAATCGCAGCGAAGGCGTTGATGAGCTGCAACGGCGTGACCAGCACCTCATATCCCATCGCCAGCGAGGTCGGGGAGTAGCTCGTCCATCGGTGCAGCGGATAGACCACGCCGGAGCTTTCTCCCGGACAGTCAATGCCGGTGCGATCACCCAAGCCGAACCGCCGGAGGGTGTCGTGCAGCACCTCGTTGCCCATCCGCTCGGCGATGAGGCCCATCCCGATGTTGCTGCTGCGAGTGATGATGCCTCTGATATCCAGCAGCCCCTGCGGCGATGTGTCCTTCACCAGCCGCCGTCCGAAGCGATGGGACCCCATGTGACAGTCAATCCTCTCCGTCGTCGACACGAAGCCGTCTTCCAGTGCCCGGCACGCGATGATCGGTTTGAACGAGCTGCCCGGTTCGACCGGATCGGTCACCGCCCGGTTGCGACGTGCGGCAGCGGACTCCGCGGTCACAGGCTCATTGGGATCGAATGTAGGCACACACACCATGGCAAGGACTGAGCCGTCTTTCGGTGACATGACGATGGCAGAGCCGCCCTCGGCCTCGAACCTTCTAACGCCGGTCGCCAGGGCCTCTTCCGCAATCAGTTGGATCTCGGCGTCGATCGTCAGGACCAGATGCCCGCCGTCAACGGGTGATACGGGCAACTGTCCCGATCGCCCAAGGGCCCGGCGCCGGGCGTCGCGGATCATGGTGCGCCGGCCGCTTCGACCGCGCAGGTGGGTGTCATAGGCAAGCTCAATACCCTCCATACCCTGACCGTCGCGACCAACCCATCCGAGCACGTGGGAAAGGGATTCGCCGTGCGGATAGCTGCGCCGGGAGCGCTCCGTCAGACCCACGGCGGCGCAGTCCATCGAGCGAACCGCCTCGGCGGTAATCGCGTCCACGCCCGGGGCGATCAACACAAAACGCGAGTCAGCTCTGCGGCGTATTCGCTCCGCAATAGTGCGAGCGGGGAGGTTAACGCGCGGACCCAGTTTGGCCGCCAGCCTATCGACGTCGTCCACCAGGGTGGGGTCCACGAACACGTCGGGCACCTGACGATCGAGGGCGACAACCCGGCCGCGGGCGTCAAAGATCATGCCCCGCCGGGCGGGGATCACCGATTGGCCCTGTTGCTGCCTGTTTGCGATGGCGACAAGACGGGGTCTCAGCGTCGTGTTGATATAGGCCAGGCGCGCAGCCAGTGCTACCAGCAGCGCAATGCTTCCGACCAACAACACTGCACACGATCGTCGCTGCACTTGATCCAGGGGCATGGTCTGAAAAGACATCGTCGTGTCACCTTCACGGCCGGTCGGAGGCGAGTCGCGCCGCCGGCGGCGACTCGATCTCTGCCGCCGGTGCCACCAGATCAGTCGTGAGCGACACCACCCGATCCCGCAGGCGCTGCGGAGTCCTCAGACGGGCCGTCCGCGTTTGCAGCACCCATAGCTCACGCCGTAGCTGGATCCACTCGGACTCCAATGTCACGGTCCTGGCAGCACAGCGCGTCCGCTCGGTACGAAGATGAACGACCGCCAGCGCGATCGCCGTAAGAGCGGCGATCACGAAACCGACCCGACCGACGTTCAACGGCCCGCCTCCCCCGTCGGCGTCTGCACCGTCACCGGCAGCTTGATGCGTACGCCCGGGCGAATCCGGTCCGGGTCGGGGAACTTGTCCCTGTTCAACTCGTGAATCTCCTGCCACCGGCGTCCGTCCCCCAGTTGCTCACGGGCGATGCTGATGTAGCGGTCGTTCTCCCTGATCTGATACCACCGAAATGCGGCGCCGTCCGGTTGGGTGGTCTTGACACGATCGCGCCTTGCCGCCGCCCTGGACACGCTGGAGTCACGCCCGGCACGGGAGCGAAGATCAAACCCGGTGATGACCGGTAGCTTCAACTCCATCCCCACACTCAGCAGATCGGGACTGGAAAGCACGTTACGATTGGCGTCAAACACGGCGTTGATGACCGTTGGGGACCGGCTGCCGTAATGGGCGGCTGCGATCTTGGAAAGCGAATCGCCGGCGACAACGGTATGGTGTACCGGTCGCGCCCCGTCTGGGGCCGGCGTGGCTGCCGACTCTCCCGCAGGTGTCAGTGGCTGGGGCCGGGTCCGTCTGGTCGCTTTCCCATCGGTGGGGCGCTCAACAGCACTGCGTTTCGAGCCCTCGTCCGCGGGCCTCCGCGGGCTGCGGGCGTCTAGGTACTCCTGAAGGATACGCTGCTGCCCGGCCTGGGCACGGGAAGGCGCCGCCAGCGTGGGGCCGCCTGTGGCCTCGCTCACCGCTGCCAGGGCGGATTCGTCGGGGCTTGTCTTCTCTTCCCGAAAGGCTCCTCCACGGGGGCGTGAAGGCCTGCCTTCGCCACCGCGACTACGGGGCGACGATTCTGCAAGAGTGGTGGCGTCGGAAGGCAGCACCACCTCTGCACCGCTACTCGCCGATCTCCCAGGCCTGCCATCGGCCCCGCCGCGATCAACACGAACCGGGTCCGAGCGATCGGCCAAAGAATCGGCTCGAGGTCGCCCAGACCGCCCGTCCGGACCCTGGGCAGCAGGTGGCTGCCTGGTTGTGTCTCGTGCATCAGGCGTCTGAGCTGCGGGCTCTATGTCTACCGACCCGTCAACGACGTAGGGAAGAGGTACCATGGGCGGCTCCTGCCGGCCTCTATTCGCCAGAATGATTGCGAAGCAGATGATGAAAGCCAGCCCCGCGAGCAACCCGACCTTTGTTTCCCTGCCCATATCGCCGCAGCCTCCCCAGTATCCGGGTCACGGAGCTACCGTGCACCAGACTGATGCTTGCCTCACTCAGGAAGCCGAATTGCGACCCGAAGCTTGGCGCTGCGGGAACGGGGATTCGCCCGACGCTCTTCGGCCTCAGCCACCACCGGCCTTTGGGTCACAATCCGATAAACTCCTTCTCTTTTTCGGCCTCGAAAGTCGGTTTTGACCGGCTTATCTTCGACGCTATGAAAGGCAATCACGCCAATCCGGCCTCCAGGCCTCAGCATCTCAGGGGCGGCTGCCAGCAGAGCCTGCAGGCAGCCGATCTCGTCATTGACGGCAATGCGCAGAGCAAGAAAGGTCCGCGTCGCGGGGTGGATCTTGGTCCGGCGCGAGCTCGGATCCACCCCGAGAGCGTTGGAAATAATCCTTGCCAACTGACCGGTCGTGGTGATGCGCTTCTCGCGCCTGGCCTCGCAGACCCGCTTGGCGATTCTCCGCGCCGCCCGCTCCTGCGCGTTGTGATAGAACAGGTCGCCGAGTGCCTGCTCCTTGAGCCGGTTGATCAGGTCCGCTGCTGTGGTTGTCAGCCGCGGATCCATCCGCATATCAAGCGCCCCATCGCGTTGGAACGAGAACCCTCGGGCAGCATCGTCCAACTGGGTGGAGCTGACGCCCAGATCCGCGAACAACACATCGACCTGGGCGACCCCGACGGACTCGAGGACCGGGCCAAGCTCCTCAAAGTTTGCGTGCACAAGCTCCACCCGGCAGGCCACTTCCGATAGTGTCCGCCGGGCAACCGCCAGATTGGCCGGGTCGACGTCGAGGCCGATGAACGTGCCTTCCGGGCCAAGCGCTTCGGCGAACAAGCGTGCATGTCCGCCGACCCCCACTGTGGCGTCCAGCACGGTCTCGCCCGCCCGGACAGCAAGTAACTCACACACCTCGCGCGTCAGCACGGGAGTGTGACCAGCCGGCTCATCTACCACCGTAGGGGTCCGACATCGATGAAAAGCAGGGGGGGCGTCAACCCTCCTTGGCGACAAACTCACCCCCAGTGCGGTCGAGCACGCCAGCCGCAGCACCTCGTGCGACATACCCGGAGAGTCCGACATGGCTGAAACAATCGTCCACGGCGTGCAGCCGTTGAACCCGGGTCTCCAACTCCGCAATGTCACGCGGACTCGGAAGTCCCGGGCGCCCAACCGGCCCGTAGGGCTGCAGTCGTCTTTGAATACGCCAAACCACGCGATTGGCGCTGCCTGCCATGCCAGCGACCTCTTCGTACTCACCGCACGCTGCCGCGAGGCGATTCCCTTCGCTTCTACCGCCGCAGCGCTGTTTACTCAATCCAGCCCAATTACTCGCAGAAATCCTCCGTCGAAGGCGCACAGAACGCCTCGTTCTGCGCGGTTGCAGGTGCTTCCGCGCCCTTGTTTTGAAGGCAGTCTCTCGCCGCGCCTGGTTCGGACTGCCCACCGCGACTTACACTTCCCCGACGCTCACCATCTCCACTCGCTGCGACAACCGGCTCCGTCCGGTGCGCAACGACTTACTGCCCGCGCTCCCGCTGCTCCGCGGGTCTCATCCGCAGAAAGCCTTGCCAATCAGGCCAGTCATCCCCCTCCCAGTCAATCGCCATGGATCGGTCCAGATCCACCCGGTTCCACACGTCGATCCGATACTTCTGGCCGACAAGGAACACCTCTTCACCGAGCCTGGCCTTCGTACGAAGCCGATCGGGCAGCACGATCCGCCCTTGCTTGTCCATGTCCACGTAGGAGGCCAGGCTGTAAAACTGGAGTTCAAAGCGGCGGGACTCGGGGCCCGGTATGAACTCCGTTTCAATCCGGGCCACGAGTTCCTCAAACCCTCGGTTGGTGAAAACTGACAGCGTACCGCGGAACTCGCCGAGCGTGACATACAACCCCTCGCCGTCCCGCTCCGGATCGATCGCCGATCGCAACTGCGAAGGGAGCTGAATGCGATTCTTGGCGTCGATCGTCCGCTCATACTGTCCTGTGAAAATCCGCATGAAACAGCCAGCGAAACAACCCACTTTGTGGGATCGATCGACACAATCTACCACCATCTTCCACTTAGTCAACAAAAATCTTTGAGAAAATCTGCCGGCAGCCTCAGGGACACGAGACCGTCTGCAAGGGCGTCGATATGTTGGGGCGTTGCGGCAGGGACATACCACGGCTCGGAGTCGAAGAACGCTCGGCAACTTTTGCGCGTATGGACCACGCTTGCTAACCCGCGTCCCCGTGACGGGACAGCCCGGGCCGGCAAGGCAGATGGTGCCGGGAGACCGGGAGCTTGAGCTGCCCCGGAAGGCCTGGGCGCCTGCGGGTTCGGAAAAAGTTAGAGTCCTAAGGGGCGGATCGGCCCGCGACCGTCGCATGATCGCCGGCAACGATTGCTTCGTAGATGTCGGCGTAGGCGTCGAATGTCTGTTCAATGTGCCACCGCTGCGTCACTAATTCGGCCGCCCGTTCGCCGAGCCGCTTAGCCGCGGCCCGGTCGTGCAGGAGTCGGAGAACGGCAGTTGCCAATGCCGTGGTGTCACCATATGGCACTACCAGCCCGGTGGTCTCGTGCTCAATCAGATCGCGACACCCCGGCACGTCCGTGGTCACGATGGGACACCTCGCAGCCATGGCCTCGAGTAAGGCATTGGGAAGCCCTTCGGTCCGGGATGGAAACGCAAAGACGTCGGCGGCCTTGAGCAGTGCCGGGACATCGTCACGAGCGCCGAGAAGATGAATGCGCTTCGCCAGTCCCAGTCGGTCGATCTTGTTTCGCAACCGGGTTCGAAGCGGCCCGTCACCCACCAGCAGCAGATGGGCGTCGGTATCCACGTCCATGCTTTGGAAAGCACCAATCAGTGTTTCGAGCCCCTTCACCGGATCCAGCCGTCCAACCCAAAGGATCAGTGCGCCGTCCGCCGGAATGCCAGGTGCCGATCGGTCGACCGGCGTTGCATTTTGCAGCGGCGTCGGATCGATACCCCCTTTGACCAGGCGCAGTCGATTGCGTGGGATTCTCGCGCGCCTATGGAGGTGTTCGATGACCGACGGCGAGTTTCCGATGGTGAAGCGACAGCCGCGATGCGTAAAGCGATCGACGAGCAGATGCCATCGTCGCTGCACCTCCGCGGTCTGAACTTCGCAGAGGACACGATCGCTCGGGAATCCGGCTTTGCGGGCCGCCCGGCGAGCGGCCACGTTGGCATGGAAGAGCATGGCGTGCACGACGTCGGGCCGCTTCTTACTGATAATTCGTGCAAGACGGCCGATGACGCGGATGTCCCAACTGCCCCGGGCGCCGCAACCGCTTACCCCGACTCCGTCGTCACGTAGCATCCTCGCCACCGGACCCAGCTCGCCGAGTGAGACGACACAGGGCTCAAACCCTCGTCGCCGCATCTCACCGGCCAGGCGGCTAAGGTGCAGGGGGACGCCGCCCAACTTGAGGTCGGTTATGACGTACAAGATGCTCGCAATAGTGTGGTTCACGGTGTGGTCACAGCAGTGGGTTGCCGGGCGAATGGTCGATCGTGTGAAAGCCCATCCAGGCTTACCTGCGTCCGCATGCACCGCGCAGTAAGTGACCTGGCTATGGCACCCTCTATGCCGGCAACGTCTGCCACTTCCTGCCAGTGCGGTTTACGAACCACACGAACGTGCCCGGAGTCGCAGACCAGAAGCCCCCAACGGCGGGGCACCTCCCTGACGCGTAACAGTCCGGGAGGCGTCAGCAGGTAATGAAGGTTGGCGCAGGGCCGCAGCAGGCAGGTATCGAACTTGCCCAACGCTTTGCTTGCGTGCCTTGCCCGGCGAGGTCGGCCGGCGCGAAGCCGGTCCGCCCGCTCGCGCAGAGCGAACGCAAACTGATGTTGTCGTCCCTGGTCACGCAGAAAGTCGGCACGCATTGCCTTGCACTCGATGAAAACCACGTGATGTCGATCGACCGCCGGCTCACGCTCGAAGACCACGCGACGCGGATTGTACCGCCGCCACCGGCCGGCAGCCGCGACGTCAATCACACCCACACCGTAAACGGGCACCTCTTCGGCGATGGCCGCGTAGCCCCCCTCCCACAGCCACTTGCAGGCCGCTCGCTTGAGCCGGCGGTGAAGCTCACTTTCGTTTGTCTGATGCCCCATATTTCCGGCAAACAGCTCACCACGCGGTGAGACGCAGCGCTACGGCTAATAGTCCTTCCGCGCGAATGTCCACATGGCCAGCAGGACAACGACGATCTCAAATAGCAACGACGAACCGATCGAGTAGAACTGGTTCTTCGCAAGCTCCTGTTCCTCGACCTGGCGGGCGCGCTCGATCTGGGTCCGCTCCAGCTCAGTGGCCGTGTCCATATCGAAATAGGGAAGGGCATCGATACTGGTTCCGGCTTGAGACCACCTCGCGGCCAGATACGGGAAGTCACCCGTCTTGGGCGGGATCCAGCTTGCCACGCGCACCGCCACATAGACCGTGCGCCGCTTCTTCAGATCGGGGAATGTCTCGAACACACTCGGGGCCTGGTGTATCAACGCGAACAATACCCACGCGAACAAGGTCAGGAGGATTGCCGCCACCGCACTTTGCGTCTTGACGGCTACCAGAACCGAGACGCAATACAGGTAGCTGAACAGGAGCACCAGAAACACGATCGACAGAAGGTAACCCGGCGCCCACACGCCCCACCGCAGCCACATTACCAGAAAGGTCAGGACGAAGAATAGCGTTCCCTGCAACACCACGAAGACCATGGTCGCGAAATACTTGTATAGAAAGAGTCTCGCCCGGTTGATCGGCTTGGCGAGCACCACATCCAAGGCACCGCGTTCCGAGAAAGCCGGAAAAGCACCGGCGGTGGCGATGATCATGAGCGTAACGCCGATCCACCCCATCATCGTGCTGGCCAGCAGATACACGACAAACCCGACAAGATTCGCTCGTCCGATATCAGAAAGAGGGTTGAACCGGTCCGTCTCGGTCGACCACATTCCGAAGAAGAGGGTGACTTCCTCACCGGCAAACCCGACGCTGAGCATCACCAGTGTAATCAGAAGTGTGAGGCCGACGAGGACCCAGAAGATCTTGCGATCGACGGACTCGCGGAAGCTGTCAACAATCAGCGCCCAAAACTGCATGAATCCGATGCTCCTTCGATCGGTACCATCTTACGGGTGCACAGGCCTGGCCACCGGTGTTGCCGACTGGTCGGCCAGCACCTGGACGAGAATGTCCTCCAGGCTGAAGCGGTGCGGCTGGACGGATTCGACCGACAGGTCCGCGGCGCGGAGTAGGTCGATCATCGCGTTGACCTTGCCCGTGTCATGACCCGACACTGTTATGACATTGGCGCCCAGCGAAGCACCCAGCGCCTCAACCTTCTCCTGGATTGCCCGTGCGTCGCCGGAAAACGCGATACGGTACTCGACGGTCTCCTCGGTCAATTCGTCGAGCGTCCCTTGCCTGGCAACCAGGCCGTCCACAAGAATCGCCACTCGGTCACAGACCATCTCGAGCTCGCTGAGCAGGTGCGAGTTCAGAAAGACAGTTTTGCCGGCGCTCTTGAGCTCCAAAAGCAGTTCGCGGACATCACGACGCCCTACCGGATCAAGGCCGTCGGTGGGTTCGTCCAGAACCATCAGCTCCGGATCATTCATGAGTGCCTGAGCGATCCCCAACCGCTGGAGCATCCCCTTGGAGTACTTGTCGATACGCGTCGTCGCCCACTCCGACATACCGACGCGATCGAGCAGCTTGGCGGCGTTCACCTTGCGGCGGGATCGCGGCACTTTACCGAGGGCCGCATAGTAGTCGAGCAATTGTGCTCCGGTCAGATACCCGGGAAATCGATGGTCCTCCGGCAGATAACCGGTACCGGCGAGCTTGCCGCGGTGGCCCAGCGGCCGGCCAAGAAGCGTTCCCAACGCATGCGTCGGCCTCACCACCGTCATCATGATCTTCACCAGCGTGGTCTTACCCGCCCCATTGGGCCCCAGCAGACCGAAGATCTCCCCGCGACCAACCTGGATGTTCACTCCACGGAGGGCATGAATCGTCTTCCCGTAAATCTTGCGCACGTCGATCAGATCGACCGCCCAGTTGGTCATCTCGGTTATGCCGACCATAGCGACCCTCGGCGCTGAAACAGTTCGTCGGCAACCTCGGACGCCGTCGCATCCGGGGCCAGGTCAATCCACTCGGTCTTGCGGAACCGTTTGAACCAGGTCCGCTGCGCCTTGGCGAACTGACGCGTGTTGATTTTGATCATTTCGATCGCGTCCGCAAGAGATACCTTACCCTCGAGATGCTGAATGACCTCGGCGTACCCTACTGCCTGACCGGCGGTCGTGCTCAGCGGTTCGGGCTCGGCCAACAGAGCCTTGACCTCGTCAACCAGACCAGCGTCGATCATACGCTTCGCCCGTTCGTTAGTACGACGGTTCTGGTCCGCCGGCTCGCGGCGTAAGCCGATCAAGATGTAATCGAATCTGGCACGCTCCTGGTCCCATTGGGCCTGAAGCGCGCTGATCGGCTTGCCGGTAAGCTCAAACACCTCCAGCGCCCGGACGATGCGCCGTAGATCGTTGGGATGAATCCTTTCAGCGGCCCGCGGATCAACCTCCTGCAGCCGCCGGTGCAACGCTGCGGACCCGTTTGCCGCAGCCGCTTCGTGCAGGCAGGCCCGGATTTTCGGATCGGCCCCCGGCCCCTCGAACAGACCTTCTGTCAGAGCTTTGAGATACAGCGGTGTTCCGCCCACCACGAACACGGGCCTGCCACGTGCCTGGATGTCGGCGATTGCCCGCTCGGCGTGCTCGACGTATTTGGCCACGGAGAAGTCTTCGGAGGGCTCAAC
>CP070827.1:5197766-5212950 GCA_020344555.1 Phycisphaerales bacterium | reverse complement strand
GGAGCCGAGGTTGTTGAGCACGGTCACCGCGGCCGAGTCCGAATCACGCATCTGTCGAATCATCATTGTGAGCAGGCCGTAGAACAGACCGGAGCCCAACGAGATCATCAGACCTAACAGATCAGTGGCTACGTTGCCGGCGAAGATGACGGCGATCCCGATCATGGCAAGCCCGAGAATCCAAAGATCACCTCCGTGCGGTGTCTCGCGCAGCAACCAGGGCGACAGACAGAAGACCCAGAACGTCGAGGTGTACTGCAGGATGATCACGTTGGCGGCCTCGGTCTTGGTGTTGGCAAGGACAAAGCACACGGTCATGAGCGCAAAGAAGAGGACACAACTAACAGCCGCGGGGCGCAGGGAAAACAGCCAGCGGACAATGACGAACGGCGAATGGGAGGTGGGCGCGGAGGCCGTTTCGGCTCTGGCGTCGTTGCCGGCCTTACGAAGGGTGTGGAACTTGCGGCGAGCCAGCGGGACGAGGAGCATGCCGGCGAAAAGTGAGCGGTAAAAGGCGATGGTCACGGCGTGGGGTCCGCGACCTTGGTCATTGATCAACTTGATCAAGGCGCCGCCCAAGCTCCACAAGATTGCGGCCGCAAACAGCAGAATAATGCCCACGAAGTAAGCACGGCGGGTAGACTTTGTCTTATCGGTCACTGGCTTACAACTCGCTCTGAGTCCGGCCACTCGCGGCTGCGCACCGCGCGAATCACGAGGACAGCCTACGGACAGGCGACGGCCGGTCAACACCCGCCGGCTGACGGCCCGGTCAGGAGTTGACGGCGCACCGTTTTATCGTTGTAGTTAGGCATCAGAATTGACCCCTGAGTCTGGTTGTTTGAGAAAGGAGCCTATGTTGATTGGCAGACACGCACCGATCGTGAACCAAAGGTACAACGTGATTACCAGAGCGACCCTGGTGTTGGCGGCGCTGGTCTCCGGTTGCGCCAGCAGCCCGGTGACCGCCGAACAGTCACAGACGGCAGATATAAGCCGCGGGTCTCAGCCCGCGTGGAGTTCCACGCTGGCTAAAGCCAGCGGCTCACTGGATCCGAACATCCCAACGCCCGAGTCGATCATAGGTCACGCGATCGGCGACGGGGCGGTCCATTACGAGCCCATGGTGCGTTATCTGCACGCCCTCGCAGGGGCTTCGCCGCTGGTAACGCTAACGCCGTATGCCCAATCGCATGAGGATCGCACGCTCTACTACGTGACGATTACCAGTGAAGCCAATCACGTCGCACTGAGCAAGATCAAGGCGGATAATGCCAAGCTTGCCGATCCGCGAACGTTGGACGGCCGGCAAGAAGCGGAGCGGATTCTCGATTACTTGCCGGGAATCGGCTGGCTGGCCTACTGCATCCACGGCGACGAGCTGTCCAGCACCGACGCCGCATTACAGGTGGCGTATCAACTGGTCGCCGGGACCGACAAGGCGACACGCCGTTTGCGCGAAGAGTTGGTCATACACATCGACCCGTTGATGAACCCGGACGGGCGCGAGCGATACCAGGGGCAGATCCGACATCTTACCGGTAAGGTATCGAACCCCGACTATCAGGCCATGCAGCATTGGGGTCTGTGGTCGCGGGGGCGCGGCAATCATTATCTGTTCGACCTCAACCGCGATTGGCTCATGCAGGTTCATCCGGAGACGCGAGGACGGGCGGCCAAGATACTCGAATGGAATCCGCACCTGGTCGTCGATTCACACGAGATGGGCTCGCTGGATACATACCTTTTCGATCCGCCGCGCGAGCCGTTCAACCTCAACCTGTCAGAGGCTAATCTTCAATGGCGTCGGCGTTTCTCAGCGGATCAGGCCAAGGCGTTCGATCGCCACGGGTGGAGCTACTACACCCAGGAATGGTATGAGGAATGGTACCCCGGCTATACCAACGCCTGGACCAGTCTACTGGGCGCCATAGGTATTCTGTATGAGCAGGCCGGTGTTCAGGCAGCCGAGATCAAGCAGGCCACCGGAAAGATTCTGACCTATCGTGAGTCTGTGCACCACCACGTGGTGAGCAGCCTGGCCAATCTGGAGAGCCTGCGTGCCAACCGCCGGGCCATTCTGAAAGACTACCTGGCCGATCAGCAGTGGGCGGTCTCCGAGGCTCAATCGGGGAGCGAAGTTTTCCTTCTTCCACCTCCTGCGGACCGGCGACTGTTCGAGCGTTTTCGTGATCTACTCAGCCGACATGGCCTGGAGGTGGGCGTTGCCGCGAATCCGTTTACGGCCAACGATGTCGTCGACATCTGGGGCAACAAGACGGACATGCAGGCGCTACCCGCAGGCACACTTGTGGTGCGGGCTGCGCAGCCGCGTCGACGGCTGCTGCAGGCAATCCTGGAGTTCGACCCTCACATGTCGGACAGGTTCCTGCATGAGGAGCGCAAGGATCTCGAGAACCATCGCGGCACGCGGGTGTACGATGTCTCCGCCTGGAACCTGTGCATGGCATACGGTCTTACGGCCTATTGGGCCGGCGGCGTGCCTGAGCTCACATTAGGCGAGGGTACTGCTCGGGACAACGCGCACCCGGAAAAGAAACCGGCATACGGTTTCCTCATCGACGGTGCCAGCAGCGATATCTATCCTGCCATGGTCCGGCTGCTCGAAAAGAAGTGTAAGGTCCGGGTCGCCAACAAGGCGTTCACGATCAGCGGTCATGAGTATGCCCCTGGAGCGGTGTTACTGCGCAATCACGAGAATCCAGGCGAGCTTCGGCAATTGCTCGAAGGGCTGACGGGCGATCTCGACCTGGACATTCGAGCCGTCGATACCGCGCTTTGCGAGGCGGGTCCCGACCTTGGTGGGAACCGATTCCGTCTTCTCGTAGAACCTCGGATCGCGATCGCTTCGCAGTGGCCGATATCGAGCACGTCTTTCGGATCGGCCTGGTATTTGCTCGACGCCCGAACCGGGCTGCGCACTTCGCCGGTCAATCTGCAAGCGATCGGCTGGATCGATCTGCGCAAATACAATGTGATCCTGCTTCCACACTCGTGGGGACCTGAGGGGATGAGAGGCATCCTGAACGAAGGTGCTCGCAACAAGCTCAGGAATTGGATCAAAGCGGGCGGCACACTGATCGCCCTGGGCAATTCCGCTGCGTTTGCGGCGGGTAAGGATCACGGCCTCAGTTCGGTGCGGCTGCGTCGCGACGTCCTTGACAAGCTGTCGGTCTATGAAGAGGCGTTGAAGCGCGAGCAGAGTGCCCGCGACATAAAAGTCGAACCGGCGGCCGTCTGGGGTACGATCGAAAATGCGCCTGGCGATGACAGCGCCGAGTCACCAAAGGAGGACGACAAGACCGCTGCCAAACCCAAGGCGAAACCGGACCTCGAGACCCTCAAGCGTCAGGACGCCTGGCTGCGGATGTTCAGGCCGAGCGGGGCAATCGCTGCAGCCTCGCTGGATCCCGAGCACTGGCTGTGTTTCGGCGTGGCTGGCAACCGGACTAACGGTGAAAAGCTACCTGTGCTTCTCTCCGGACAGAGTGTATTTATGTCCAAGCACCCTGTTAAGACGCCGGTCCGCCTGGCTGCTAAAGACAACCTTCGCCTGTCCGGTTTGCTGTGGCCCGAGGCCCGCGATCGCTTGGCGAATTCAGCCTATGCTACGGTGGAGAGAGTCGGCTATGGTCAGATTATTCTGTTTGCCGGCGATCCGTTCTTCCGAGCATATCTGGAGGGTACGGGCCGGCTGTTTTTGAACGCGCTGTTGCTCGGCCCGGGGCTGGGGACCTCGCAGCCGGTGCCGTGGTAGGGATGTAGAATTGGGAATTACAAATTACAAATTACGAGTTAGCCCGCTTCCACCAGGAGAGTTGCGCGGCAGATGAAGCGGTGGGGGCCCGCGCCGACCGTTCAGATCGTCGTTGCGGAGGGTCCGTCAGCCGGGAGTGCCGCTCAAGTCAACATAAAAGGCAGGGCAAGGAGCTCAATGGCAGGTCGTTCTACTTCCGCGCAAACCACTTTTTCTTCTTTTTTGGGTCCGCGGTGTCAGGTGTCCCCGTTTTCTCTTCGGTGACTTGAGCGACCAGTTCCTCGTAGGACCGTTTGGGATCAAGGCGCCGAAGCAGCCTTACCTTGGCTAGGGTGAGGGGATCGAGGTCCGGCGGCGGTGAATCATCAGTGGGATCTTGTGCCTCCTCCTCCTCGGCCTCCGAAGTTGCCACCAAGTCACCAGTGAACTTGGACATCTCGCTATCGGGCTCCGGCTCCGACGGTGCCGGGACGGATGGTGGCTGAGTACTTGGTGATGAGCCCGGCGTTGGGGCGTCATTAGCCGATTCAATCTCGGCGCGTGCTGCGGTGAGTGCTTTCTTCATCGCCGCAGTCTGGTTTTCAGAACCGGCGTCGGGCAGTTCTTCACCTTCCGGGACGGACTCGGTCGACGCACTGTCCTGCGCCGACTGTTCCTCGGCCACTGCCATATTACCGCCTTGACCGGCGTTAGCGTCAGAGTCAGGTGCACGAGCATCGGCCGTGCCGGGCTCAGTCGGGGCACCGTCCTTCGCAGGCTCTGTTTGCCCCGTCGCCGACGCACCCTGAGCAACGCTCTTCCAGTAATGGGCTACTGCAGCGTGGCGGGTATGCCAATCAGTCAACCCAGAGACGCTGTCCCGAGTCGGGTCGCTACCGTCCTCTGCCTGGGCATCTGCCAATTGGGCATGAAGCTCGCGTTCGCGCTCGTCGCTTTCAGCAAGCTCTTGGGCGGCCCGGCTCTTTTCGTCTTCGAGCTGACTGGCCAAGTCATCAACATGGGCACGGGCTTGCGCTGCGGCAGAGGCTTCCTTCTCCCGAGCGGTTTCCGTGTCATGAAGGGCTTGCTCAGCCTGTTCCTTCTCGGCCTGGAGGGACTCGAGTTGCTGTCGCAGCGTCGTCAAGTCCGACCGTGCCGCCTCGAGCTCCCGGGTAAGCGATTCCTCGGATTCTCCGGCGTCCTCGCGAGCCCTCTCCATTGCAGTTCGGTCGGCCTGGAGCTTTTGGAGAGCAGCGTCCAGCTCGGCCTGCCGGGCGTTGAGCTGGGCCTCGCGTCCCGATAGATCCTCCCCGAGACGATCGATCTTGGCAGATTGCCCTTCGAGCTGCCGAGCCGCTTCCTCCAAGGCCGTTTGCCTTCGCTCGAGCTCCGTGCCACTGGCCGACTGCTCTTGCTGTAACCGCTCGAATTCTTGCTGCCGGGCTTTGCCTTCGGCCTGCATGACCTCGCCGGCCGATGCCAGTGTTGAACGCTCGTTCTCTAAGGCCTCTTCCGCAGAACGAATGCTCTTCTCCGTCTCTGCAAGCTGGGCCTCTCGTCTTTGTATCTTGTCAAGCCGGTCCGCAACAACTTGTTCTTCCCGTCGGCACTTCTCAGCAGCCGCTGCCAGATCGCCTTCACGGCGTTCAAGGTCTTGTGTGCGCTTGTCGAGACTCAGCGCTCTGGCGGAGACCTTGGCAAGTTCATCTGCCAGTTCCTTCTCTCGCTCTTCGATGGTAGACGTGAATTCGCCCTGTCGGTTCTCGAGTTCGGCGCGCGAGCTCGTCAACTCGCCGATCATCCGCTCCAGCTCAGCGTGGCGCTCATCTAGCTGTGCGTTTCGCTTCTCGAGTGCCGCCTGATCACTCTCCAGTTGCCGGCGCTGCGACTCGAGCGCACCTGATGCCACTTCGATCTGCTCACGGGACGAACGGAGGCGTTCGTCTTCGCTCCGAAGCCGGAGCGAGGATTGCTCCAGCTTTCGTTCGCACTCGTTCAGTTTCCCCAGCCGTTGCTCGAGCTCCATCTCGCGCTGCTCGCACTGGGCCTGCTCCTCGTGAATCTTACGTTCGGCTTCACTGTTGACCCGGGCCTGCGCGGCGAGTTCTTCCGACCGCTCGTCGAGGCTCGTCTGCGTAGACTCGAGCTCTGCAGCCCGGGCGTCCTCTCGAGCAGCACGTTCCTTGAGCGCCTGGCGCTCATCCTCCAGGGCGGCGCGCTGAGCAGCCAGACTCTTCTGCAACTGAGCAAGCTGGGTCTTGCCTTCAGCCCGCCCGGCTTCCAAGGCATCAATTTGAGCGGCCAGGTCAGCTCGTTGCTTCTCCAGTTCGGCAAGCGCCGTGCTGCGCTGGCTTTCGAGTGCGGCCTCCTTCTCGGCGAGCCGGCGCTGACGATCTTTCAGTTGTTCGGCGAGTTGCTGCTGGTCACGGCGGCCGGCCTCGAGTGAGGCGGTTTGCTTGTCGAGATTGGCCCGCTGCGCCTGCAGTGCGGCGCCGCGCTCATCGAGACGTTGCTGCTCTGCGTCAAACTCCGCGGCTCGGGCGTCTTCCCGAGCAGCGCGCTCTTCGAGAGCCTGCCGGTGTTCTTCAAGCGAGGCACGTTCGGCTGCCAACGATTCGGTCGCCTGGGCAAGCTCTTTCTGGCTCACGGTGCATTGGGCCTCCAGGGCTTCGGCTTGAGCGGTTAATTCAGCTTGCCGCTTATCCAGCTCGCCCGCTGCTTCCCGCTGATGCTCTTCAAAGGCCGTAGTCCGGTCGGCTAACTCCCGCTCGCGCGCCTGCAGTTGCCCTGCAACCTCTTGCTGTCGGCGGACACGTGCTTCCAGATCGGAGGCTTGCTGCTCCAGCTCCTTGCGGCGGGCGTCAAGTTTTTTTACCAGCTCTTCACAGCGGGTGGACGTTGCTGCTGCCGAGCGTTCTCTTTCCTCTAGGGCGTCGGTTCGGGTGACCAGATCAGCCTCTCTAGAACGTAAGGCGGTCGACTCTTCGTCGAGGCGGGCGCGCTCTGCGGACAAATGCTCGTGGGCCTGCCTCAGCTTCTGGTCTAGTTGCTGCTGTTCCGCCGCGGTTTGGACAAGTTGTTCTTGCCTTTTGTGGATCGAGTCGGACTTCTTTTCCAGTTCTGCGGCGCGCCGGGCTAGTTGTTCGCGGTGTTCTTCAGCTTTTTGATGATCGTTCTTAAGTTGCTTCCGGAGATCAGTAAGTTTCCGCTCGGCCGTCGTCAGCGTCTCTTGCCTGGCATTTAACTCGTTTTCACGTTGCTGACTCCGCTGGGCAAACTCTCGCTCGCGATCATCAAGACTAGATTCGCGTTTCTGGATCGCAGGGAGGCGCTTTTCGAGGGCTTTACTCTTCTTAGCGAGTGCGGTTTCAGCGTCTCGCAGGTCCCGAATCTGCCTGGCAACAGTCGCTGCTTGCTGCTTCAAATCTTCCCGTTGCTGCTCCAGATCTGCGCTTCGCTTGGCATTCGACGCCTCGATCTTGGCAAGCTTCTGCTCACCGGCCGCAACTGTGGCACTCCGTTGCTTGATGTCGGCAATCGCTTGAGCTATCTTCTCACGGTCGGCCGCCAGCGCCTTTCGCACCTCTTGCAGGGCTTTTTGTTCCTCGGCAATTTCGGCGCGGGCCGCCTGATCCCTGTCCGACAAGTCGCGCTCACGCCGGGCCAGTTGGTCCGCAAGGTCTGCGAGCTTCTTCTGACGCTGGTCACACCCGGCCGCACGGCTGTCGACTTCGGAAGCCGAACGTTTCAGCTCTTGTCTCGCTTTGTCGAGTTCTTTCCGTTCGGTCTTAAGCTGTGAGGCGCGCTCGTCCAGCTTGCGGGCATGACAAGCGGCACGCTCGTTTTCGGCTGCTGTCAGACTCTCAAATCGCTCACGGGTGTCTTGCGACCACGCATCGAGTTGCCCTTGATATTCATTCAGTTCGCGCTCGAGCGACTGAATCGCCGTGTCTACCGCGAGCAGTGAATCGCTATGTACCATGGTCTCGACCATAGGTTTGTTTCTCTCCGCTTGCCCTGCAGATTGCGGGTCTGACCCGCCAACCACGCCTACAGGAAACCGGTCACGCCAGGTCGCATACGGAGCGGCCGGGAGAGGCCGTCTCGCCGCAGCCAAAACTAGTAGTCTAGGATGAGTCTAACATTTATATCGCGCCGAGTGAGGCAGAACCGAGTTGATCCCAGGCTGCACGTCCCGTAATCCCATCCAACCATTCGATGACGTCCGGAAGTCCGAGAAGAGCCTGATATGGGCGTGGGTCCGTACGCATCCTCTAACGGTAGCAGGAGCCGCGCCGACCCGGAGCCGACACGTATCGTAGGCTTGTGTAATCGGTCAGTTGAGCACCGTGTGGACCTCAACGACCTTTAGGCAGTCAGTGGATGCTCCGTGTCGCTCGGCGATCGGGCTTGCACTGACGGCATGGAAAGTGGTGAAGGATCCCGAGGGGTTTGACCGTGGTGGTGAGCCAATTCAACGAGACTCCGGACCCGCGTCGGGTCCAGGAACTGGCGACGACGGCGCTGGACGCGTTGAAGACGGCGCAGGATCAACTGCGACGCCACGCGGATGATCTACAGACCCAGCGTGAAAGCGTAGGCGCCGACCGTGAGCACCTCACCCAGAGCCAGACGGAGTTGGCCCATCTGCGCGAGGAACTTGAAGCGAGATTTGCGGAACTCGGCAAGGCCACCAGCAGCCTCGAACAACAGCGTTCGGCCCTGGAATCGTCCCGTAAACAGCTTGAGGAAGAGAAGCGCCTGCTGACGGCTCAAAAGCAGGAGTTCCAGACCACCAGCAAGCGTCTGGCCGAGCAGCAGCAGGCTCAAGCGGCCGCTGTCCAGGTGTTGGCTGAGCGCCAGCGAGCCCTTGAAGACGCCGAGCAACAGCTTCAGAAACAGCTTCGCCAGCTTGAGTCCAAGCAATGTGAACTCGACAGCCAAGCCGACGAGTTGGCTGCCCAGTCGAAACAGCTCGACGCCTACGCGGCGGAGCTCACCAGTGCCAGAGAGGCGTTGGGCGTAATGCAAGCCCAACTGACTCGGGACCAGCAGGAAGTTGCCACGCAGCGCGATGAGCTGTTGCAGCAGCTAGGCGCCGAGCCACGAATCGAACAGATCCTGTCCACGGGTGAAGAACCGCCCGATCGGCAACCGATCGGGGACGCCATACAGAGGGACATGCCCAAGCCCGCCGCCTGTGCAACGGCTGATCAGTTCCGTAAGCTCCGTCGTGACGCCAAGCGGAAGGCGATAGGGGTCTGATCAATCAGGGAAACGACGCACTGTTCTGGGAGCAGTATGATGGGTTTGAAACTGTTCACGCACAAGAGGTCGGAAGGTCACCCATTGAGGGAACGCGCCCACCGCAAGGTGGACTCACCTTCCCCGCATTCGCCCGGTTCCGGCTTCGAACCCGCCCCATGTGAGAGTTTGGACAGCGACCCGCTCAAACGCCTCTGTCAGCAGGGTCGCTATAACGTCATCTTGCGCGATGAGGCCAAATGGCGGGCCGAGTCCCAGGGTGAAGCCATCTTGAAGAAGGCTCGGCGCGAGATGGAACGGCGTATGGCGCTGGTGCCGGCCGGCAGTGTGACGATCTGCAACACGCTGTCAGCCCAACCCGGATCACCTGAAGAGGAAATCGAGGTCCCGCCATTCCTACTTGACGTGCACTGCGTCACCAACGCTCGCTTCCAGAGATTCGCCGATGCCGGCGGATACGACGCCTTGGAGTGCTGGCCGGAGGAAATCTGGCCTCACCTGATCGAATTGAAGGACCTGACAGGCCAGCCGGGGCCGCGCTTCTGGCGCAATGGACGCCATAACGCGGCATTATCCAATCACCCCGTGGTTGGGGTTTGCTGGTATGAGGCTCAGGCATACGCTCTGTGGATCGGACAGCGGCTGCCCACCGAGGCCGAATGGCAAATGGCAGCCTCCTGGCACATCAAGAGCTCCACAGACATTATGCGCCGCTTCCCCTGGGGTGACGCCATGGACAACAAGCGGTGCAATGTCTGGTCCTCCCGCCACGGGACCACCGTGCCCATCGGGGACTACGCCGATGGCGCAGCACCGAATCAGGTGCGTCAACTCGTCGGCAACGTTTGGGAGTGGACCGACACTGAATACACAATAGCCGATGATCTGGGACGCCCGATCGTCGGAGAAATGCCCATGCATGTGACGCGCGGCGGGGCGTTTGACACTTATTTTGAGACCCAGGCGACGAACTACTTCCGTACCGGTCAGATCGCGCTTGCCCGGACGCACAACACCGGGTTCAGATGCGCGATGGATCTCAGTGAGGCAAGCTGGATACACGGCGACTAACACGAAGGGAACGGTTCCGTGACTACGATGTCCACCTCAACGTACAGTGGCTCGACCACACTACCGTGTTTGATCTGCGAGACGCAAAATCAGACGGACGCGGTGGTGTGCGGCAACTGCGGAGCGCCGATGGCGCTGATTCAGGAGGCCCTCGCTCAGGATCGCGATCCATGCATCATTACCGTCATCGGTGACAGCAACGTTGGCAAGACGGTCTATCTCGGAATGCTGCTCGACATGCTCTCTAAACGGGCCGAGGATTTCGAGGCGGTCCCCAAGGGCGCTTACTCGGTAAATCTTCAGCACAACGTCATCAGCTATCTCAGCGCCCGACAGTTCCCACCCAAAACAGCGATGGAGGTCGACGAGTGGCACTGGACCTATTACCAGGCCTCTCGCCGCAAGCGGGGCGCCAGGATCTACGATTTGGTCATGCCGGACATGGCAGGTGAGGCCATTGCCGCTGAGGTCGCGTCGCCACAGACCTTCACTGTGATCCGTTCGTTGCTGGAGAAGAGTGCCGGGGCGATGCTGCTCGTCGATGCCGGGCTGGCCGGAGCCGGTTCTCCGCAGCCCGATTTCTTCGCCCTGAAATTGATGAGCTACCTGGACGGTGTCCTGGTAACCAAGCGCGAACAGCGTATGAGCACGCCAGTGGCCGTGATTCTGTCCAAGGCCGATTATTCGCCCGAATGTTTCGATGATCCGCACGGTTTCGCGAAGACCAATCTGAACCGGCTGTGCAACATGTGTGAGGCCCGCTTTGAAAGCTACGAATTCTTTGCCACCAGTGTCGTCGGAGCTCTCGGCTACGGCACCGACGAATCTGAAAACGTGATTCCCTATCCTCTCCACGTTGCTCCACGGGGGATTCTGGAACCCTTCGAGTGGGTTCTGTCGAAGCTCGGCCGATAACAGGCAAGACCGGGCGGGAGCTGGGCATACGATGTCCGAAACGACACTCGCTTGCGACCAGGCCATCTTTACGTCCATCCGGACACCGACAGGCGACGGTTACCGCATCGTCGCTGCCAGCAAAGGGCTGCGCCCCGAGGAAAAGCAGAGCATCACTCGCTCCTCGCCGTCCCACGACGCGTTGTGCCGGAGTGCGGTCGAAACGCCTGACAAGCCCACCAACATTCTCGGAACCGCATTCTATCCGTTGCCAAGCGGGAGGCTGTGCGTAGCTCTGTCCTGCAACGCCGGTGCTGAGCATACCGGTCGTGGCGGGCAGCGTGTGTACACACACAATCTCGTCTTTGACAAGAGCGACTTTCCTACTTGCTGCTACAATCCATTCGTCGTGCTACGGGCAATGGTCGAAGCGGGGCTGCTGGCGCCTCAGCTCAAGCCCCCGTCCCTTCTGCCCGAGCTACAACTTCCCATCACGGAATCCGCCGGCAGAACGGCCGCGGTGCCGTTGACGTCTACGCTCGGACCGGGCTGGCGAGGCTGCGTGCTCGACGCCCTGCTGGCCGAGCGCACTGTAATTGTCAACATTGACGATGATTGGCTTGGCGTTGCCGAGGCCTTACTCATGGGCGTGCCCGGCCCCATGAGAGCCGAAGTCTCATTCAGCACCGGGCTGCGGTTCTCCGTAGGACGGTGTCACCGTCTGTCGCTCTCGCGCGATGACCCCAACGCAACCAAGTCGCGCATAACCGGCCGTGCCGTGGAATACGTCGACCCGACGGCCGGAAACGAACCCGAAGCACCGTCCTCGGCCTGGCTGTCGTTCGTGGAGGGCCATTGGAGCAGCGACGACCTGGCCGGCCTGTCCCGTCGCACCTCACGCCCCTTTGCCGACGTCAGCCCGATCGGGCGCGACCGCCTGGGGTGTCTGTACAAGGAAATCGACACTGCTCACCAGACGGATACGGCCAAACTGCTCAGCGTAGTTGCCGGCCATTTTGATGAGCCGGAGCTTGACGTCGAGGCCGACGTCGCGGCTGAACTTGCGGTCAACGCCCAGTGTGTCCTGGTCGGCCGATTCATCGGGATGTCCTGGCAGGAGGCGACTCAGCACTGGCAGACAATCTGCACGATCTGGCAACAATCCGAGGAGGGCCGCTTGTTTGCCCAGCCATTAGTCGAACAAGTGCTGCGCGCCGCGACGAACGAACATCGCATCGTCGCGGCCGAGGCGGCCCTGACACTGGCCACGCCGCAAGCTCATCCTGGCAGAGAAGGCAGAGCGGCCCCACAAGCGGCGATGCACACGGTCTATCCCGATGTCGTAGAACGCATACTCACCCGCGTGGCCGATTGGGCTGACAGCGCAACCAGTGAAGAACTCGAGGAACCGCCCCACAACGCGTCCCGACTTGATGACCTGGTTTCTCGCTGGTCGGCGGTACGGCCCGAATGCCCTGTCCTGGAGCGGATTCGCAAACGGTGCCGCGCGCTCACGGTACCGTAGACGCGACCGGCAAGGACAAACACCGGTCACCTCGTTGACTCTCCGAATTCAGCGCTGGCCACTCGCAAATTCCCTCGACTTCCATTACGATGCGGCCGTTTTGGCTGCGCATTTGCGGGATACGGGTATCCCGTAATTCCCGGATCAGCCAACGGGCGTGCGAACGGCACTAGAGCTAAGTTCAATCACAAGACGGTAAGGAAACAAGAAGAATGACCAACCAGTTGATCGAATGCGTTCCGAACTTCAGCGAAGGGAATGACTTATCCATCATCAAGCAGATCACGGATCAGATAGAGGCGGTTGAAGAGGTAACGCTTCTTGACGTTGATCCGGGGCAAGCCACCAACAGGACCGTTGTGACCTTCGTCGGATCGCCCGATCAAGTGCTCGAGGCGGCATCCCGGGCCGTGAAGAAGGCCGCCGAATTGATCGACATGAGCAAACATCACGGCGAACACCCCCGATTCGGTGCTACCGACGTCTGCCCGCTGGTTCCGGTCTCCAATATTACCATGGAAGAGACAGTCGAGTACGCCCGCAAGCTGGCCAGAAGGCTCGGCGAGGAGTTGGGCATCACAATCTACTGCTACGAGAATGCCGCGCTGACCGACCAGCGACGCAATCTGGCCACGGTCCGGGCCGGCGAATACGAAGGCCTGGCCGAGAAGTTGCGTAAGCCGGAGTGGAAGCCGGACTTCGGCCCGGCTACGTTCAATCCGAAGTCCGGGGCCACCGCCGTCGGGGCCCGGGATTTCCTCGTTGCCTACAACGTGAACCTGAACACGACCTCCACCCGCCGGGCGAACGCCATCGCCTTCGACGTGCGCGAGAAAGGCCGGACCAAGCGCGAGGGCGACCCGCTCACCGGGCCGGTCGTCAAGGACGAAAACGGCGACCCGGTCTGGATTCCCGGGTCTCTGAAATGCGTCAAGGGCATCGGCTGGTTCATTGACGAGTACGGCATCGCCCAGATCTCCATGAACCTGACCAACATCAGCGTCACGCCGGTGCACGTCGCCTTCGACGAGGTGTGCAAGAGGGCCGAAGCCCGAGGCGTCCGCGTGACCGGCTCCGAGCTGGTCGGTCTGATTCCGCTGGGGGCTATGTTGGACGCCGGGAAACACTATCTTAGAAGGCAGAAACGATCACTCGGCATTGCCGACAGTGAGGTCATCAAGATCGCCGTCAAGTCGCTCGGCCTTGACGACCTCTACAACTTCAAGCCCGAAGAGAAGATCATCGAGTACGCCATCGAGGCCAAGAAGCCCAAGAAGAAGCGGCTTGTGGGAATGAGCGTCGAGGACTTCGTCTGGGAGACGGCCAGTGAGTCGAAGGCTCCCGGCGGCGGGTCCATCTCCTCGGCCATGGGTGCCATGGGCGCGTCCCTGGGCACGATGGTGGCCAATCTCTCCAGTCACAAGCGCGGCTGGGACGATCGCTGGGAGGAGTTTTCCGACTGGGCCGTCATGGGCAAGGAATGCCACGACGAGCTGCTGCGCCTGATCGATGAGGACACCGACGCCTTTAACAAGATCGTCGCCGCATGGGGCCTGCCGGATACCTCGGACGAGGAGAAGGCCGCCAAGAACCGGGCCATTCAGGACGCCACCAAGGAAGCCATCGAAATCCCCTTCCGCGTGATGGAGACGTCGTTCCGGTGTATGGAGGTCTGCAAGGCCATGGCCGACTTCGGCAACCCGGCCTCAGTCTCCGACGCCGGCGTAGGCGCCATAGCCGCCCGCTCGGCCGTCATGGGCGCCTATCTGAACGTAAAGATCAACGCCAGCGAGGTGGAAGACAAAAAGTGGATGGCCGACATCCTAACCCGCGGCCAGGAAATCCAGGAAAAAGCCATTGCCCTGGAACACGAAATACTGGAGACTGTAAACAGCAGACTGTAGGGCAGGTCAACGACTGCCCTATCCGTCCGTAACGCCGCCCGTCACAAGTGGCGATGCGCGCCATGGCCCACGCCCCGCGTGGGCATGCTTGTTGCAAGGACCGTAGGCGCCACCGCGATGGCGTGTACGGCGCAACCCAGACCGCCAAAGTGTCGTGACGGCCAGCTGATATTACGTTCGTAACATTGCGTGTCTTTGCCGCTAACATGAGGTAGAGAGAGCGAGGTAGTACAACGTTGCGAGGGCCTACAGATGATTGATCCAGAAACTAGCCCGCTTCCGAGCTACGACCGACCACCCGTCATCGAGGTCGTTTGTGGAACACAGTATGAGCCGCTCGAAGGCTTCCAAGCGACAGCCTTTGGGTTGCTTTGGCAGCGTTTCCGGGAAGAGTACCCCGTTGTCGAGCAGAATCCGCCATTAGCTCAAGTGATCGAGCGTTTCGGCGACTTGACGCCCGACGAAGGGCGCGTCGAACTGGCTAACATTCCGCCACTCCCGCGCCTGTTCTTTGTTCATGGAACGCCCAACTGGCTTCTCCAGATTCAATCCGACCGGTTTCTTTACAACTGGCGGAGGACGGGTGAATCCGATGTTTATCCGCGTTTTCCGAAGGTCTTCAGCAGATTCTGGTCGGCATGGGGGGACTTTCTCGGCTTTTGCAGCGACGAGAAGCTCGGGATTCCGAAGCTAAATCAACTTGAAGTGACGTACATCAACCACATTGTCCACGATGAGGGCTGGTGCGGGCCAAGTACTGTAGGCAAC
>CP070827.1:5176623-5197666 GCA_020344555.1 Phycisphaerales bacterium | reverse complement strand
GAGGGGAATCTGGACCGAATCCACGTAAATCACCAGATCGCTTTCGACCACGTCTCTGAAGACTTGGACTCGCTCCCCCTCTTCTGTCTCACCGAGGTCAACAATGTTCTCTCGATCCTCTGCATCGAAGTTGTCGAGCTGCTGCGGGTAGAACTCCCTCATAACTCTGGGACCGACCATCCGGGCCAGCTCATGCTTCTTCATTTTCCGGTGCAAGGCTATGGCGCAGACAAGGCGGATGTTTTTCTTCTGAACACCGTACGAATAGAGAAGTGGCAGGAGCGTCTCGAGCGCCTGTTGGCGGATATCCGGTCTGGAAGTCTCCGGAAACGGCTGACAGTTGTCGTCAAACGCTATCAAAACCCTGGAAGACCCGCTAACCAGGTTCTCCAGGGGAGGCATGCCGAGCGGATTCCGAAAAGCGCCGGCGATGGCATCTCGAATCTCCGGCTTCCTTATGCCGGCGATTCCCTTCGGAGCGAACAATACTTCGGCGCCATCAGGTAGACGGGCACTTATGATGTTATTACCGCAGTAGGTCAGGTATTTCATATTTTCCGTATGAAGTAGTGGTTGCCAATCCAGACTGGTCCGGCCTTTGTTCGGTGGTCCGCACGGGCAGCGCAGTAGCGCGAACGGTCATCGGGCTACGGGGCCGCTCACTCGGTGTCGGCGCTGGCCCGTGCCCGCCGGGTTGCCTTGGCTACGTCAGCGGCCGGCAGAATCACCCCGGACATCATCTCCTGCATGTTTGACAAACGGCCGAACATCGCCATCGGGTCCGGCTCGACGCCCTCCTCCTCTGGCATTTGCAGAATAGTCACCCCTATAACCTTCCCATCTCGCAGGTATATCGGCAGCCCAAACGCCATGGCAATCTCACCGGATGGGACATACAGATCCCGTGGTTTGGCTGTGACGCCGCCAATATGTCCCTCAACTACAACGGCCGATCGCGCGAAATACTTGCCCATCCGCCGAACTGCAACCACACGCTCTCCTATCTCGGGCTTCGCCCCTTTGGAGAAATCAACGTACTCGAAGGGCTTGTCTCCGGGCTCCTTGATTTTCACCCAGGCCAGGTCGAGTTCAGTATCCCGTGCCAGCAATTCAGCCTCGCGCCCTTCAATGTCGTCACCCAAAAGGATCTTGAAATCCGTCGGCGTCGCCGAGATGCCTGCGCCCGCCGGACCCATCATGCGGCTCATCATGCTCACAAACCCCCCGAGCTGGCTATTGGAGCAGAGCACCAATCCTTTGGGATCGATCATTACGCCGTTGATTTCATTCTCGCCTTCCTGGTCTCCCATGCCGGCCATCATACCACCCATTTTGATTTTCAAGACGAATTTGACTCTGACAACGGCCGGCGATTTCTCATTCAGGAACTTCTGGTACTCGTCGGATTCCGTGGCCTGGGCGGACGGAGATGCCGTCGCGGCTATCAAGGCCACAATGGCGGGCAGAACACGGCCTGTTTGGTTACATATTGACGACATTGGCTCTACTCCTCACTCTTGTCTGTCTCTTTTTCGGTTCCCTTGCCGGGCCCCCAATCGGGCTCGACATACTGGAAGTGCGTACGTGCACCGCGCAACACGACAAAGACAACACGTTCCGGCTGACGTTTGGTGATTTCCTCCATCGCGGTCCGGTACTCACTGAGCTTGCGGATTTCATACTCGTCGATGCGTTGAATCAGGTCATCTGGTCGGAGGCCACCGAGTTGAGCCCAGCCGGCCGGCTCGATCCGCTCCACGATCACACCTTTGACGGAATCGTCCCAGCGATTCTCATCGCGATCAAAGAAGGTCACTTCGCGGACGGTGATCTCGAAATCGCGGTTGCGATCGCGGCGTGCTTCTGCCGGGGTCATTCTTGTCCGCTCGAGCTTGACGGCGACTTCTTGCTCTTCCCCGTCGCGGAGGACAGTAAGCGTGGCATCATCGTCGATTTCAAGGCGGCGCACACGTCGATGGAACAGTCCGGCATCCTGCATGCCCCGCGGCCGGAGCCGTTCACCATTGAGCCCGACTATGATGTCACCGATTTTCAAATCACTATCAATCGCCAGCGTGCGGGGATAAACTCGCGTGATGCGGAAACCCACGTCCTCTGGTTGACCCAGCCGCTTGGCCAGCTTCTTGACAACCGGTTGGACCGCAACACCGATCCATGCCTTGGCGACCTCTCTGGGCGGATCAACGTCCTTGTCCGGTTTGGGTTTGAGCAGGGTCAGTTGGTTTTTTCCGCGCCTATCGAACTCGATCAACAGGTACTCCGGCAGTTCCTCCTCATCCATGATCTGCTCATAGCGCTCGATGAGGGCGGCCAGTCTTGTGACCGGCTCTCCGTCGATGGCTCGGATGACGTCGTCCGACATCATTGCCGGTTCCGCCAACTGGGCCGGACTCCCGCTGCGAACGCTTCCCACAAGAACTCCGTCCGTGCTGTCGAGCCGACGCTCCCTGGCCATCTTCTCGGTGATATCCATGGCCACCATTCCCCAGGCCCGGAATGCGGTCTCATCACCTTTGTCCTTCTCGAGCTTCTCGGTGACGACTCCGGCCTCATGCACCTGGTCACCACGCATGTACAAAATGGCGACGGTCGAGCCTATCGAGTAATCGGCGAGGCGTTTGAGCAGTGGCGGCACTTCCTCGGGAAACCACACGGTGATCGGCATGCCGTCGATCTGCGTGATGACATCCCCGGCCCGGAGCCCGGCCTGGTCCGCCGGCCCACCTTTGACGATCGAGTTGACCAGAACCCCCTCCTTCAAGCCGGATTTCTTGATGGGCTTGAGGCTCAAACCGAACCAGCTACGTGGTACTTCGCCATCCCCGATAAGGGCGGCCGCGACGGTACGGGCTATGTTGCTCGGGATGGCGAAGCCCATGTCGCCGCCGAAGAAAGTCCCCCGCGCGTTTACGCCGACCAGTTCGCCTTTCAGATTGACAAGCGGACCGCCACTGTTTCCGGGGTTGATGGCCGCATCGTGCTGAATCCACCGGTTGAAGATGCCGGTGCGCTGGTCACGGTCGAAACGCATTTCATCGGCGTCGTCCTCCGTTGCGGCCAGGATGCGTTCGGTGTTCGAGACGATGCCCAGGGTGACCGAGCGCGACAACGCCCAGGGACTGCCCATGGCCATCACCGTGTCACCGACTAGAAGCTCATCGGAGTTCCCGAACCTGGCCACCGGCAGGACTATGCTGCTATCCTTCAGTTCCGAAAGATCGAGCTTGAGGACTGCCAGATCGCTCAGCGGGTCCTCGCCGACAAGCTCGGCGGATATTTCCTGTTTGTCAGCAAGGGTGCACTTGAACTTTTTGCCGTTCTCGGCGACATGAAAATTGGTCAGCACATGTCCTTCCGGAGTGATGATCGTGCCGCTGCCGACGATTCGCCCCTTATGCTCCTTGCCGCCATAGTAGCGAACGGTGATGACTTTGATGTTGACCAGGGCCGGGAACACACGGTCGCGGGCCAACGTGATCATCTCCCGAAGGTCCTGGCGGAGCTGATCTGCCTTTTCCACGTTGCCGCCCGGGGGTCCCTGCGTCTGTTGCCCATAGGCGGCGGGCGTCACTGACGCCCACGCCGCGACGCACAAAACCACGGTGATGATACGCTCGGGCCGCCCCCAGTCTTCCGTATAACGCGACATGGTAACAGCACTCCTGAAGAATGATCACACCAAAACAAGTCTGTTGACACGTCTGCCAAACCCGCCTCAGAGCCTCGCCACGGGCACGTTCTATAATCGACATCTCGTTGAAAATCAAACGCCTTCACTGTCAAGGTGAGGTGAGCAGTACAGGTGCCCCGGCGACCCATAGATCCGCAGGTGCGGGTGCCTCCGCGGCCGGCAGCACCGCCCGACACCCAGCCGCCTTGGGAGGCCTGCCCCAAACGTCGTGGAGGTTGACGATGTTTTTGAGGGCTTTCTGGCGCGCACGTTGTTCTCCGACCTGTGATTGCCTCCTTTGTGTAGCGTCACGAGGAAGACCGGGAGCCACCATCCGTGCGGGTCCGCGCATGGCCACGCGGCATTCGGCGGAAGCACACTAGTTGAGAAAACAGGCTTGGCTGCCCTGTTTCACTCCGTTTCCCGTTGTAATTGACCGGCCCTTGTGGTAGACTAAGGGAACGTACAACGAGGTGGATCTGAGGAATCGCCGTCTTACGGCGTTCTCCGTCGGAGAGACTCGTTTCTGTTGATCAGCGGAGGATGGAAGCGGTTCCGGGCGATGTCGTCCTTATACAGGCTGAGACGCCCTTCTGCCTGAGCTGTATCGCTTCTTGCCCGTCGGCTGAAAAGGTCATGTTTTGACATAAGGAGGACTCGAGATGCGAAGACACACTCTGTACAAGACGGCCGTTATCATCATGGGCGGAGTTTTTCTGGCCGGTGACACTGCCCCCGGTCAGGTGGTCACTTTCCGCAAGATCGCCGACACCGATACGTTAGTTCCCGGCGGTACCGGTACGTTCTCGGGGTTCGGGCAGACGCCCTCGCTCAGCGGAGCCAACGTCGCGTTTGTTGGCACAGATTCGGCAGATGACTCGGGCATCTATCTTGATGTTTCCGCAGTGCTTGGCATAGTAGCCGACACGAGTACGTCCATCCCCGGAGGAACCGAGTACTTCAGCTCCTTCAGCAGCGCATCGCTTTCCGGAACGGACGTTGCCTTTCGCGGAGCCGGCAGCACCGAAGTCGGTGTCTACACCCGTATCGGTGGTGTGCTTGGCGTCGTGGCCGACACCGGCACGGCCATCCCGGGTGGCACCGGCAACTTTACGGACTTCGACACCAATGGGCCGTCAATCGACGGTGGAAACGTGGCATTCGTCGGCTCCGGCGCGTCCGGCCAGATAGGCGTCTATACGGACATTGGCGGGACACTGAATGTCGTCGCAGATGGGGGCACAATGATTCCCGGTGGAAGCGGCACGTTTTCCTTCCTTGATGCCGTGTCGCTGGACGGTGGGGACGTTGCATTCCGCGGGTTCGGCGTGGGCGAGTTGGGCATCTACACCGAGATCAGCAGCTCGCTGAGCGTGGTTGCTGATCTTGACACGGCTATTCCCGGTGGAACCGGGAACTTCACGACCTTCGGAAAGGGTTCGATCGACAACGCGAAAGTAGCCCTTCGCGCCGGCGACCATCCGGACCTGGGCATATACAGCGACATCAGCGGGCAGCTCGATGTGGTCGCCGACACCAACACGCCCATGCCACGTGCCATGGCCAACTTCCTGTTCGAGGGAAGCACTGCCCCATCAATCCGAGGCGGGGACATCGCGTTCGCTGCCGACGGTTCGGCGGGCCAGAATGGCATTTACGCCCTTATGCAAGGCTACCTGATCAGGGTCGTCGACCGGGGCGTGTCGCTCGATGGCAAGACTGGGCTCCACTTCGAGGCCGGTCCCGAGGCCATGAGCGGGCAGGACATTGTCTTTCACGTTTCCTTCACCGACAACTCGGAGGGAATCTACGTGGCCACCGTCCCGCTGGACGTGTGTGGCAATGGTATTCCGGAAGAAGGAGAGGACTGCGACGAGGGCGGTGAGTGGACTGGGTGCGATGCCGACTGCACTCCGGCCGACTGTGGTGATGGGACGCTCAACACCACCGCAGGCGAGGAATGTGATGACGGAGTGGACAACTCGGACACTACGCCCGACGCATGCCGGACAGACTGCAAGGAGGCCTACTGTGGCGACGGCACTGTCGACACCGGTGAAGTATGTGACGACGGAAACACCGTTGAGGAAGACGCCTGCACGAACAGTTGTGAGCGAGGGATTCCCACGGTGTCCGAATGGGGATTGATCGCATTGGCGTTGCTTCTGGCAGTGGCCGGGACAGCCCTGATCCGCCGGCACCGACCAGCGGCGGTTTGAGCGCCGGAAAAGAACTGAATTTACCGCGGATGCCGTCTTGATCCGCCGAAGGCGGAACCGTGGCACCTGTCATCGTGTTGTAGGCAGCCCGCGCGACTCCGCCCACACGAACCGACCCTGTCGGCGGAGGAGATCAGCCGGCACGGAACTCGCCCGAAGTGTGTCCGGCTGCTCCTCTCAAGACTGTTCCAAGCGGACGGCCTTCGCCTTGCATAGACGTGCCTCCGCAGCCTCGCAAAGACCCAGGTTCAGTTACGTCTTCCCGATCGTCGTTCGGGTGGACACTTCAACCAGCGACCGGGGCGCGAGCTTGCTAATACGCTACAACGGTAAAGCTAATCGCAGCCGTGGGAGTTGCCGTCTTCTTGTCTTTGGGGATGACTTGCGTAAAAATGCCGTATATAGCAGGCCTCGTACCGGTCAGGCGGTGTCCATAGCGTGTCTTGGAGACGGTGTCATGCGAGCTCAGAATCAAGGTAACCGTTGATTCAGCGACGGCCGCTGGTGGGTGCGGTTTCTGGGCGGCGACGGATCGTAATCCTATTCTCGTCGGAATGCCGTTGCGACCGGGAACGGCATGGGAGTCCGCGCGCGAGAAAGTCACAGGAGGCGATCGTTATTGGACTACAGGAGGAAATCGGACACGCTGGATCGAGGGCCGGGGAACGGCTACGATTCGTAACTCGAGGGCCAGTTATTCTCAACCTTTGAGATGAGAGGAGGATATCAGTGATGCAGTGGGGTGAAGCTCGAGGTTCCCGAACCAGGATGCTATTTCGTGGATCGGCGTTGGGCCTGTGCGCCGTCGCCGTGGGACTTCTATCAGCGTGCGGGACCGAGAGCATCGACGGCACCGGCAACCGTACCTTGTTGAGCCTATTAGGCTTCGGCGGAGCATCGGGTGACGAGAGTGGGACCATCATTCTGGAAGTACCGGATGATCTAACGGTCGAGTGCGATGGCGAAGGCAATCCGGAAGAACTTGACCTGTGGCTGGATAGCGCAACCGCCTCGAGCGATTGCAGCGAGGTCGTCTTGCTAAACAACTTTGACAGTATTTCGGACGAGTGTGGGATGAGCGGGGAGGCTGCGGTCACCTGGACTGCCCGCGATGACTGCGACAGTGTCGATACCGCGTCGTCTACTTTCACGATTATCGACAGCACCCCACCTACGATTACCGGGCCTGGTGATCTTGTCGTAACGTGCGACGAGAACGGCCCGGATGAGGACCTTGTCGCATGGCTTGACAGCGCGGTGGGCGAAGATGTCTGCGGCGAAGTGTCGGTTGCCACCTCACTTGATCGTGAGGGTGGTACGTGTGTTACCGAGGTCACCTGGACAGCAGCGGACGAATGCGGGCTGACCGCGATGCACAATGCTGCGTTCACGATCGTCGGCGACGATGAACCGCCGGTCATTGTATTGAATGGGCCGCCGGAACTGGTCCTCGAGTGCAGTATTGATGATTCTCCCCTGCTCGGCGCTTCGGCTACTGATTTCTGCGACAAATCCGTGACGCAAGGTGATATGGGCGGTGACCCGCTCGACCTCCACACGCCCGGTACGTACAACGTAACCTACGTCGCCAGGGATTCTTGCGGGAACAGCTCCGAGACGTTGGAGCAAACCATCGAGGTCGTCGATACACTGCCGCCGTTCATCCTCGAGGATCGGTTTATTGAGCTTTGGCCGCCGAATCACAAGTATCACACGTTCCGGCTTTCCGACTGTGACGTTCGTGACCTTTGCGAGGAAGATCTCGACGTGAACGAAGCCGGCGCGATCCTGTGGGCTTACAGCGACGAACCCGAGAACGCGAGGGGTGATGGGAACACGCGCAACGACATTGTGATCATCGATGATAGCACTTTCAAGGTGCGCGCGGAGCGTCGAGGTTCCGGAAATGGACGTGTTTACGGCGTGATGTTCGAGATCAGCGATTCCGCAGGGAACCTAGCCGAGTTGCTCTGCCGTGTCGGGGTGCCTCATGATCAGTCCGGCGAGCTCCCCGTTGACGACGGACCGGAAGCGGGCTTTCGAGTCGAATAGCCTGGGACTATGCGCAGCCCCAGGGCAAGACCCAATTGGCGTGATTGGACGGCGCGGATCGTACTTCCGCCCAGAACACAGACCCACCGGCTGTGGGCGTGGCGAATTCAGAACCCGCGCCGCTTTATCTTTACCTTCCCACGGCCGTGATGCAACGGCTTCACCTTATGCCCGCCGACGACAACCCAGTGGGAACCGTTCCAGTGGTGCCCACAGTGCGGTCCATGTCGGTGGCCGGAGGCCACCACGACGAGTCGCGTTCCGTCCCAGTAGTGGTCGCGACAATCGTGGGTGCAGACGTGGCCCCCGTGGTGGTCGTACACGTGCGTAACGCGCGCAGGACGGTGGTGATAATGATCACTGTCGTAAGCGCTCATTGAGAAGCTGCTGACCCGGCAACCGCCGCAGGCAAATACTGCCACGGCGAGTGCCGCCAGCTTGATCGAACGAGTAGACATAGGTCAATCTCCGCTGGGCTACACAAATCCCCACCTACGATATATGATTCACCGACTGCTGGAGCCAGTAGCCGCAAGGATTGCGTGATTTGACGGCACACCCCGATAAGAGCGGGGCACCTTGCCACCTCTTACCGGACGAGCTCGCAGCCGTTTGATGATGCTCGTTGCTGTTTTCGGAGCATCTTGTCGGGGGGTCGCCGGGGCGTTTAGGCGCTGCCCGGTGGTATGCCAGGTCCGTTTAGGAGACGGTGTCATGCGAGCCGAGGATCAAGGCAACCGCCGACTCACCGACGGCGGCCGAGTCGCGTTTACCCTGATCGAGCTGTTGGTTGTCATCGCGATTATCGCCCTGTTGATTGCGATCCTGCTTCCCTCACTGGAGGCGGCGCGTCGACAGTCCAAGCAGTCAGGATGCCTATCGCACATCAAGAACATCGCGACGAGCAGCCGTGTCTACGAGGCCGACGACCCCAACGGTTGGGGCATTCCGGTCCATCCGCTGCAATACCGGCAGTGCCCCGACCAGTGGGAAGGGGAGGTCTGCAGCGACCCGGTTTTCGTCGGGGCGTATGAGTGGGGTGGCAAGAGCGGGATCGGCCGGGATAGCTTCGTAACTGGCACGCCGGGGGACCCGATCAACAGCAAGTATGGCACCCTGGCCGGTTTCGGCCCGGCCGGCCGACCGATGAACGACATTCTCTACCCGGGCGGGTTCAAGGACAACACGCGTCCGATTTTTGACCGCTTCGGGGCCACGCTGGACACGCAGCTCGAACTCGACCTGTTCAGATGCCCCGCGGACGACGGACCACCGCGTGGCGCCCACTGCCCGGACTGGGTCAAACACTCGGAGCGTTCATCATACGACCATTTCGGCAACAGCTACGCTGCGAATCTGTTTATGATCTGGGCAATGGGTGGCCGCCTCGGGCCGGAGTTTGAAGTCAGTGAGATGGGAAGCAACTCGCCATATCTCCGACCGACGTCTCGGATCCCGACGCCATCCCGGACGCTTTATTACGAGGAGAACATCGGCCGATGGGCGTGGGCCTGCCGCCGTGAACGGTGTGACGGCTCCTTGAACGGGCTGGATATTTCGCCCGGCGTTGACCCGGGCCCGACCAAGACCTTGCGAGGTTGGCACGGCAGGGACTGGACCTACAACCGTGCATTCGTCGATGCCCACGCGGAGCCTCAGAAAATCTATATTGAGGGAACCGAGGACGAGGAGGGGTACGCATTGCACTATCGCGTCGAGACCGTTTTCCCGGATAGTCCCGGACGGCAGACCATGGCAGCCTGTGTTATCATCCGCGGGGACGGCTGGCAAAAGGACACGCTCCCAGCGGAATTCCTACGGACCGGGTTGTTACGTCCCGGCGGGGGACGCGCCTCCTACGAGGACTGCGTGGAAAATCCTTAGGCCGTCCTGACGGTGCGCCGAATCCGGTACCGTGTTTCACAAGTCTCGCGACTATCTGAGTCGCTGGCTTTCCCGGCGTGCCGGGACGCGAACATCCACCGCAACTTACTCTTCGGAAGCCGGCCTTCCCTGCGGCGGCAGCATCGCACCGCACTCGGCGGCCTTGTCGGGCTTGCCCCAGGCGTTGTAGAGGTTGACGATGCGTTCGAGGGCTTCGTGTATGAGGTAGGGTGAGCACTCGGGCACCATTTGCCTACCCGATCGGTCTGCGAGCGCAGATCCTGCATCCTGTCTGGGTATCGTCTCTGCTTTGTTCTTCATCCGGTTGTAACCGTCGAGCAGCAGCGGCTCGGCCTCGGCGAACTTGCCTTGCCCGGCCAGCGACGCCCCGAGGACGCTTCTTACCTGGGCGATGCGGCAGTCTCTTTCCGGCAATGCCAGCTCCCGAATGCGCAGGCAGTGTCGTAAGTATGGCTCCGCTTCGGCGTACTTCTCCTGCTTGACAAGCGCCGTGGCGTAGATGACAACGAAGCCGGCGATTCCCGGTTCACCTTGCGGAATGCTGCCCTGACGGACCTGAGCGAGATCGTTGCAGAACCATTCATGCTGCAGAAACCGATTCTCCGCAACGAGGAAAACGGCCAGCTCCATCATTTCTCGCACCAGCTCCCTCCCGGCGCGCCGGGACTCGGCATGCGCCTCCTGCGTCCGAGCCAGAGCATCACGGAGCACCATGTCAGCGGCGTCGAGATCACCTTTGCTTCTGAGTGAGTTGATCAACCGCGTTTCGAAGGCCGTCCGCCAGTAAGACTCTCCGGGTCCGAGTTTTGCGAGCGCTTGTCGGCACGTTTTGATAGCGTCGTCGAGACGGCCGTTCTGCTCGTACCCGATGGCCAGCACCCTGAGCTGGGGCGGCGTGCCTCCGTCTAGTTCGACCAGCTTCTTAGCCATGGATAGTGCCTCTACCGGATTACGAAACTCTACCGGCTCGTAGGTCAACCAGGCATAAGCGAAAGCGCTGATCTCATAGGGGTTGGTATGCAGGTCTTCATATCTTGATTCATGCATTTCCGCAAACGCGCGGGCTACGTAAGGTCGTGCTTCCTCGACCTTCGCGCGGGCCCGAAGGACCCTGAGGAGTTCATCCGTGTTGCTGGCTACTGTAAGATGGGCCGCGCCCAGAACGCGGCGACGCGTTTCAAGAGTGTGCTTGAACAGTTCCTCAGCCTCATCAAGCCTGCCCTGGTCAAAGAGCAGTCCGGCGAGTCTGTACATCGATTCGAGTGTGTCCGGGTGTTCGTCGCCCAGAACACGGCGTCGGGTCTCGAGCGTTTCCCGGATAGTCCTTTCGGCCTCCTCGACCTTGCCCTGCCGGCTGAGCACCACGGCCAATTCGGTCATGGACGCTAGCGTGTGAGGGTGTTCAACGCCAAGGGTCCGCCTTCTGACTTGCAGGGCCTGCCGATGGAGCGTCTCCGCTTCGTCGTTTCGACCCAGGTTCGAGAGCGCTCTTCCCAGGTTGTACATGGACTCCAGCGTATCGGTGTGCTCCTTACCGAGGGCACGACGTCTGCCGTTAAGCGCCTGACGGAACACGCCCTCAGCCTCCTGGTACTTGCCCTGTCTTCGGAGCACGAGCCCCAAGGCGTTCAAGGTGAAGGCCGTGGAGGCGTCATCCTCTCCAACGACGCGGCGCTGAATGTCCAGCGTTTGCCTGGCCAGGGATTCCGCTTGTAGAAACCAGCCCCGGCGGCGCAGCAAATCGGCCAGCTCGGATCTGGTCCGCAGGGATTCCGGGGCCTCCTCGCCCAGTTCGCGCGTATGAATCGCCTCCGCCTCTCGCAGGTGCGACTCCGCGGCGGCGTACAGGCCCAGCCCTTGATACGTCTGCCCGACCGTGCTGCGGATGGAAGCTTCGATAAGCGGCTCGTTCTCGAACTTACCCTCGATTCTCTTTGATGCGGCGTCCAGCACCTCACGCATGGTGATCTCGCGGTCGGGCGTTCTTACCGGATCAACCGCCGCGAGCAGGTCGTCGTTGAGGAATTCGTTGACCGCTTGGGCGATGTTTGCCTGGCGCAAAGCCAGTCGTTCAGCACGAGTCGCTCGCAAAGCCTGCCAGGTGCTAACGATGATCCCGGCCACCAGAACCGTGAACACCGCGGCCACGGCGCTGAAGGCGCCCTTGTTGCGCCGGGCGAACATGCGGAGCTGGTAGAGGATGCTCGGCGGGCGGGCGAGGATGGCCTCACTGGAAAGATACCTTCGAATGTCCTGGGCCAGTTCTATCGCCGACTGGTAACGCCGCTGGCGATCCTTCTCGAGTGTTTTGAGAACTATCGTCTCCACGTCACCTCGCAGTGCTCGGTCGATCGTGGTCAGCTTCGTGGGGTGTTGCTCGCGGATTACGCGTGTGCCGTCGAAGATGCGCTTGCTGCTGACTATATACGGCAGCCTTCCCGATAGTAACTCGTAGAGCACCACTCCAAGTGCATAGACGTCACTTCGCGTGTCAAGGTCGTCGGGGTCAGCCTCGCACTGCTCAGGGGACATATACTGCAGCGTGCCTACGAGCTGGCCGACGTCGGTCTGCAAGGTGGTGAGGGCCATGTCCGAATCGGTACCCCGGGCCACACCGAAGTCGATGATCTTCACTCCCGGGGCGCCGGGATCGACGAGGATGTTCCCGGGTTTCAGGTCGCGGTGGATGATGCCCTTTTGATGGCCGTGATGGACGGCGTCGCAGACCTGAGCGAAGAACTCCAGTCGCTCGCGTGTGGATAGCTGTTTCTCTTTAGCATATTCGGTGATCGGCTTGGCGTTGGGGATGTACTCCATGGCGAAGTACGGGACCGGCTCTCCCGGAGCGCCGGGGTCGTCGTGGGTGCCCGCTTCGTAGACCTGCGCTATGCCGGGATGGCGCAGCCGGGCCAGGATCTGCGATTCATACTCGAACCGCCGAAGAGCCGAGCGTGAGGTAACGCCCTGTCTCATCACTTTGACGGCCACCTTTCGGCGAGGATGTTCCTGAACGGCTTCATAAACCGTTCCCATACCGCCGGAGGCGATCACACGCTTGACGTGAAACTGCCCGATCTTCCTGGGCATCCTGGCAGGGGCGGTCGAGTCCTTCAGCGTTTCCGTCGATGGCTCGGGCGGAGGCGGCGATGACTCCTTTGGGCCGCGTTTCAGATCATGCGGAGACTGTCCGTCAGAGTCGGTATCGTGTGATGGTCGCTCCGTGGTCATAGATCCTTTCAGTCTATAAGGACCTGTAACATAGTATTGCGGAACCGTCCATCTCTAGCGATGGCCAGTCGCCCGGCGGAGTACCTGGTCGAGGGCCGCGCGGCGGACTGGCCGCTCGGCGTCTAGTCTGAGCCCGTCACCGTGACGGTCAACTCGAAAGTTCTCGCAGGCTCAACTTCCTCCCAGGGTCGATGGTAAATCATACGAAGGATGGTGCTGCCGGGCGACAACGCAGTGAATCTCCAGGTCTCGATCTCTCCGCATCCGGGCATCGGTATAGTACAGGCGGATCGGTAACTCGTACGAGTGTGTTCCAGGACCGACGTGTCCAGCTCGGTGATCTCCCACTCGTAGCCCGTAGATGCGTTCCCGGACAGGACGAGCAGCACTCTGGCGCCGACCCGCACGTTCACATCGCCGCCACTATCGTCGGCGTCAAGGATCAGCGTTTGCCCCGGGGCGAATGGACACCCGCCGGTCAAGGCTGCGAGGAAGCACATAAGGCCGGCCGAGGCCGACAGTCTCAGTGAGTGACCTGACTTGGTCATCTTTGAATCTCCTCAAGCTGCACTAACCCATTCCCCTTGCGACGGGAGGCATGCTCAACGCTTGCCTGGGCATGCTACCGTGCTGGTCAGACGCAGGGTGCGCGCTGGCGCGCCATTTGCATAGCCATCTGCGATCCCAACGTAGTCGGTACGAACCCCACTTCTCTGGCATTCATCATGGTGCGACCTTCGGTCCCAGCTTGCCCTGTGTCCGCCGAGCGCCCTCGATGCCCCGTTGCATGCAGGGTAACGTCGCGGCCATCGTCCTGCAACGGCATTGCGGCACAGCAGGGAACAACGATATCCACATTGTCTTTGCTTGGCCGACAGATGTTCGTGCGGTAGACTTCTCTGCGTCCTGATTGGATTAGACTGACAATGAAATATGCGATTGTTTTGCCTGACGGTGCTGCCGACGAGCCGGTGGACCAGCTCGACGGGCAGACGCCGTTGGAAGTAGCCAAGATACCGAACATCGACTGGATTGCCACGAACGGGCGACAGGGTCGTGTCGTCACGGTCCCGAAAGGCTTCGGACCCGGCAGCGACGTGGCTACGCTGACCCTCTTCGGGTACGACCCGCGCGTCGACTACACAGGGCGGGCGCCTCTCGAAGCTGTGGCTCGGGGAATCGACACCCGATCTGATCAGACGATTTTCCGATGCAACCTGGTCACCATCACCGATGGGGCCATGAAGGATTTCACGGCCGGGCATATCTCTCAGGCGGAGGCCGATCAGCTCATCACAGATCTGAATCAAGACATTGGTGACAAGCGGTGTCAGTTTTACAGCGGCGTCTCATATCGCCATTTGATGATCGCCTCGAACGTAGCCAACCTGGACCCCCAGTGCACGCCGCCGCATGATTTCCCTGACGAGCCGGTGTCCGGACATCTTCCGCACGGGCCGGGGGCGGAGTGGGTTAAAAGCGTCATGGAGCGTGCCCGAGCGATCCTGGCTCGGCACGACGTGAACCAGGTCCGGGGCGATCTCGGGGAGAACCCGGCCACCGACATCTGGCTATGGGGACAGGGCAGGCCGCGAACGCTCGAGTCCTTCGCGGATCGCTTCGGCGTATCCGGCGCGGTGATCGGAGCGGTCGATCTTATTCGTGGAATCGCGCGCAGTGTCGGCATGGAGCTGCTCGATGTGCCCGGTGCGACCGGCTATCTCGATACAGACTATGCCGCGAAAGGCGCCGCCGCGGTCAGTGCCCTGGATTCGTTCGACTTGATCGTTGTGCACGTCGAAGCGCCGGATGAAGCCGGCCACCTGGGCGACGTGGGAGAGAAAGTGTCGGCAATTGAGCGTATTGACGAGCACGTTGTCGGCCCGCTTCTGGAAAAGCTCCGGGGCTATGACAAGTGGAAGATCATGATCGCACCGGACCATCCGACGCCGGTGTGCCGGCGGATCCACACGAGCACGCCTCCACCATTTTGCATAGCCGGACACGCCGTCACGACCGTCTTGAACCGGCCCTTCTCCGAGTCAGCAGCAGTCGGCAGCGATCTGCAGGTGGACCCCGGTCACGAGCTGATGGAATACTTCCTGCGACCGTAAGTGTTGACTCGGAAGACGGGGACCACAGCAGCGGTGAAGACCTGACTTCACTGATTCAGAGCAACCCGGATTCCCCAGATGGATTGATCGTAATGGCATGATACGCGCGTGTTTTCCCTGTGAATCAAGGGTAGCGGCCGTTTTAACAGGAGCACCCGATGGGTGACAGGCGAAAACAAGCACTTCGTGTTCAGTTTGATAGCAAGCGCAAGCTTGAGTTCCATGCAGCAGGCAAACAGGGGTGATTGATAGCGACAGACGCCGTTCTCGATTGAATCGAATACGTCGTTCGGGTAGGATGGCCGATTGTGGTTCGACAACTGGGAGTTGTCGGGGAAGACACCGTCGGGTGCGCCGAGGAGGTGCGAAGCGTGAACCGCCCCTGTACTTATTTCGGGCGTGCGGGGATCCTGGTCGTTGCCGCGGCATGGTGGGTTCCGAATCCGGGCGACTTCGTGTCGGCCGCTCCACACATGGAGCCAATACGTCACACCACGAACTCACCACTTCGGGCTGCGGTGCAGAGGGGCACCGGTAGGATTGGGCTTCGGCTCGACCTGGATGATGTCACCTACCGGGAGCTGCGGACGCTCGATCGGACCAGACTTACGGGGTTTCCGCTCGAGCCGGACCGGCGAATCGACCTCAACGTAACGCGGTTCGAGGTGTTCGCGCCGGATGCGCGGATCGTGCTTGGCACGCGCGGTGGCGATGTGCCGGTCGGCAGACCCGACGTGGTGTTCTTGAAGGGGTACGTCATCGGGAGCCCGGATTCGTCGGTAGTCCTGAGTCTGTCCCCACACGGGGCCAACGGGCTCATCCACATCGAAGGCCGGTTGTTTGTCGTGGCTACGCCACCCGCCCACCACGCGGCGGGCACGGTGATTTATGATTGGGCGTTGGTTCCGCCGGGCGCCATCAATTGGCGCCCATGGCGGTGCGGTACCGACAAGCTGCATACACAAGGGCCGGCAAGGACACCCCGGGCTGGGTTGAGCGATACCCGGAGGATGCGGCCAACCACGCACACCGGGACCCGGATGCGCACGGGGCAGATCGCGATTGAGACCGACTGGGAGTTCACCGGTGACCTGTTCGGCGGCGACACCGACGCCTCCGCGGCCTACGCCGCCACGCTGATCGGGGTTGCTTCAGAAGTATTCGCACGTGACCTCGATACGCAGTTGGAGATTGGCTTCCTTCGCCTCTGGTCGACGAGCGAGGACCCGTGGGATCTGGACGATATGTACGACCAGTACTTCCAGTATCAGGATTACTGGAACGCGTACATGACGCATGTCGACCGCCATGCGGTCCAATTCCTCTCCGGGCGCAGTCTCGGAGGCGGCTTGGGTTGGCTGTAGGGATTGTGCGACGAGGGCGTCGACTACGCGTTGGTGTCCGGGCTCAGCGGTTATTTTCCCTACCCGTTGCAGGACAACCATGCGCAGAACTGGGATATCGTCGTGGTCGCGCATGAGTTCGGGCACGTGTTTGGCGCACCGCACACGCACGAAGTGAACCCGCCGATTGACACGTGCGGGCTGGGTTGTGGTGGGCCGACCGACGGCACGATCATGAGCTACTGTCACACCTGCCCGGGGTGGGTGGAGAACATTCTGCTGCGGTTCCATGAACGGATCGTCTACGAATGGGTGCTTCCGTTCCTGAATTACGACGTGGAATGCGACCTTGGTGTACCGCCACCGGTCTGCGAGGTCGTAGAACCGCCGACACTCGACGTACACGTTTCCAGCAGCCGGCATCTTTCCTTGGTCGGCCGCAATCCGGATCATTACACGGCGATTCGCGTCACGCCAGAGGGTTTACCACCGCCGTACGACGCCCTCAACGGCCAGGTGATGTGGGTCGGACCGCCACTGATTACGTTCTGCGAAAACGCGGGCCAGGACTGGCCGCCAGAGACGGGATGTGCCGTTGCGCCCGGGCTCGACAACTGGACCTACAGGGCCGCTCGGCTGCAGTGCGAACCGCATTATCGATATTGGATATCGACCGACCCGGTCCACGTGTTCGACGAGGCTATCGTGCCGGGCGGCACCTACCACGTCCAGGCCATCGAGTACGCTTGCGCGCCGGACGTCGAGGAGAATTACTCGGCGACGCTTCCTGCCGTCGCCAGTCCCTGGGGCGATCTGGTAGGGAACTGCACCGTGTCCCCGTGCACGCCGCCGGACGGTGTGGTGGGCATACCCACCGATGTAACTGCCTGCCTCGACAAGTTCAAGAACCTCGTCGGCGCGCCGCGCAAGGCCCGGTGCGACCTCGAGCCGGCGCTGCCGGACCACCTGATCAACATCAGCGATGTGATGTACAGCCTGGATGCCTTCAGGGGCTTCGACTACCCGTTCGTCGAGGTTCCCGAGCCGTGCCCGTGATGCGACGTGGCCGGAACGATCTGTCTTTCGTGCGCGTGCGAGATGCAGCCGCGGCTCCCGCGGAAGGCGAGCGTGGGGCTACGCTACATTTGCGCCGGTCAGTTCCACGCTAACGCGCGTTGAGACACCCGGTTCCTGCATCGTGATCCCGTAGAGGTGATCCGCGATGTTCATCGTCCAGTTCGAGTGCATGATGATGATGAACTGCGACTCGCTGACCAACTCCCTGATGATGCGGATGAAGCGATCGTTGTTCGCCTCGTCGAGCGCGGCGTCCACCTCGTCGAGAAAGGCACACGGGGCCGGCCGCGTCTTGAAGATGCTCATCAGCAGGGCGATGGCTGCTGACACCGCACTTTGACAGAAGATCCACGCCGGAAACCTAGATATCCGCCCTCACAGTGCGCCAAAACAGCCGCGTTCGTGCTATACTGGTCACCTCTGGTCTTGGCGTTCATCTCTTTTGGAGGGAGGTTGCTGTGTCTCGGTTCACACTCATGTTCGTTGTAGCTGCCGTGCTGTTGAGTAACCAAGCCACGGTAGGGCACGGGCCGTTTGTATACAATGTGCATGTTCCGGAAGGCTCGCTCTTCATCACGGACTCGGACCAATGGGAGGACATCCCGGCGTCGGAGAAGGTCCTTGTTTCGCCCACCGGCACGGCGTTTATTACTTAAACGCCCGGGATTTACCGTCTGAAATCGGGCAAAGATCCGGAAGAATAGCGGCCTCGAAGGCGGGAAATGGGAAATCCCGATTGAATCGAGGTCTCGACCGGGTACACTACTGGCTCGAGGTCTGATCAATGGGAAACCTCGGTTAGAGAGCTTGCGGTGGGCGGGTGACTGCTTTAGGTTCCTCATCCGTTTCCTGGTGAATAGGTACGGTCGGCGCGAACAGCGGACGCGCGAAGCAAGAGCAGCCAGTGGTCAGACGGTTGTCCACCAACGAAACCGGCTCTGAGCACGGCGTGTTGGGAATCGCGCCGGCTGTTGTGGAATGGTTGGCACGCTCACCGCAGCGGTCCTTCATCATCGTATTCTTGTTGGCCTTCGCTATTCGCGGGTTTCTACTGACCCAGGTTCCTCCCAGGCGCGTGCACCCGGACAACGCTAATGTTCAGGAAGAGGTCCTTGCGATGGCGTTGCTCGAAAGGGGCGAGTTCGCCGATATCTATATCCTGCCCACCGGGCCGACCGCGCATGTGCCGCCGATTGTTCCCGGCCTCATCGCCGGGGTCTGGTGGCTTTTCGGGACAACCCTCACGGGGGGATATGCTGCACGGCTGATGACGATCGCAGGCTACTCGGTCCTGTACGGCATGATTCCGTGGGTCGGTGGTAGAGTCGGCATCGGCAGGCAGGCCGGGATGCTCGCCGGGCTAGCAGGTGCCGTGATCCCGGAGCGGTTTGGGACTGGCCCGGCACTGGCCGCCATAGCCCTGGGCCTTCTGATGATTGCCATGGTAGGGCGATGGACCTCCGCACGCAGCTCACCAATCGGTTCGCTTCTCCTGGGGCTCGCGATTGGCGTTTCTTTTCATGTTCAACCCGCTCTTCTGCCTGTGGCAGTAGGCTTCATCAGCTTCGAATTATGGTGGAGCCGAGGTCGCCGAAAATGGCGTCTCTCGGGACTGGTGGTCTTGGGTATGATGCTTGCCTGCGTCCCCTGGGGCTGGCGAAACTACAACGTCTTCCATGAAGTCTTCTTCATTCGCAGCAATTTGGGCCTGGAACTGCGCATGGGTAATCACGAGGGTGCTGCCGCGTCTTTGGAGGTCATCGTCCGCCGGGGGGTGTACCGCCATCCGGAAGACAATGAAGAGGAAGCGCTGCTGGTCCAGCAGTTGGGTGAGATGGAGTACATGCGACAGGCAAAGCGTGAGGCCTTCGAGTGGATTGCGACCCACCGGGCTGTTTTCGTCCGCCTGACCGCGCTACGCTTCATTCACTTCTGGTTTGGACCTTTGCATCGCCCGCTGACTGCATTAGGCGTGTCCGCGCTAACCATCCTGGCCTTGCTTGGTGCCAGGCGGTGCCTGCCTTCCATGACCACGCCACAGCGCGCCGCTCTGCTGATCCCTCCGGCGATGTTTCCGCTCATTTATTACCTCGTCGGCTTTGAGTTCCGCTACCGCATGCCCGTAAACTGGATCGTGCTTCTGCTCGCCGGCGCAGAGGTGTGGCACTGGATCAAGCGAAAATGACGTAAGGGGCGTAGAACCGCTGCTTCCGCATTTGCAGCCGTCACTATGGCGCCTCAGCCGGCGGCAAGCCTAAAGCCGGACTCAACGGCGTAGCGCGCTTCGCCGGCACGACAGGTGAGTTCATCGAAGTCTTCGCTGGAGTAACAAACACGCTGGTTGGCCTGACGTTTGGACGGGACGGAAAGCTGTATGAAACGGAATGGTCGTCGAGTATGGTGTATTGGTACAACGGATCAACCGGTGAATTTATCAGCAAAGGACAAACGAGGTCACAATGAACGAAGACCCACGCATTTCGCGATTCCAGCAGATGGTCGAAGCAGACCCGGAGAACGAGCTGGGGCAATTCAGCCTGGGCAAGGCCTATCTCGAGGCGGGCCGATTCCAGGAGGCCGTTACGCCGTTGTCCCGGGCCGTGGAGCTCAACCCCAGAATGTCCAAGGCTTATCAGCTTCTGGGCGATGCCCTGCACAAGACGAGCAGACAGGAGGAGGCGATCGACGTGGTGACACGCGGTGTCACTGTGGCCGATGAGCAGGGCGATCGTATGCCGCGCGACGCAATGGCCGAGATGCTTAGCCAATGGGGTGCTCCGGTCCCCGCGTTCAAAGAGGCGGTGCGCTTACGTCCGGCGGAAGCTACAGCGGGCGCAGCGACGCCGGGATTCCAGTGTTCGCGCTGCGGCCGGCCCGGCGGTCACTTGAACAAGCAGCCCTTTAAGGGACCGCTTGGCGAGAAGATCCTCGAGAACGTGTGCACAACCTGCTGGCAAGAGTGGATCGCCATGGGCACAAAGGTGATCAACGAGCTAGGTCTGGTGTTGAGCACTCCGGACGGCCAGCAAACCTACGACCAGTATATGATCGAGTACCTGCAACTGGAGGATCGATGAGCACATCTGAGTGTAAAACCGCATAGCAAAGGCAAGCAGGGGAATTTTGGGAGCCTTACCCCCCCTCGCGCCAGAAACACACCTTCCGCGGCAAGATGCGTCGTTTCTTTGTCGAGCCGGATCGCCTACGCGCCGATGCCGACAATATGGCGTACGGGGCGACGGCGGCGCACCCTCCGACCTGGAAACGGCCCGGCTGAGGTACTATACTGGTAACGGAGGTGAAGACCTGGCTGTGCCAGTCGATGCACAATTGCGTAGCGGCGCTCAACTTGCTGCTTTCCGCGTCGATCCACACTAGGAGCGATTTGTTGACCGCAGGCGACAAGCCAACTCG
>CP070827.1:5169606-5176523 GCA_020344555.1 Phycisphaerales bacterium | reverse complement strand
ATTCCACCGTGAATGTCCCCCTGCCATCGGGCGAGACCTCGACAACAAGCGTGCCTGCGTATTTGGGTATGCCCGGGTCAGGCGCCGAGTCCGGAGTTTCCCACACAACGGCGCCAAGTCGGATGTCGGGCCTGTAATCGACCGCGTCGATCGTGTCCAGGCCGAGGAACACATAATTAGGGTGCGAGTCGTCGATCATAAAAGCGGCGTTGATATTGCAGACCCCCGCGGCGCATTCCGGATTAAAACCAGGGCAGTCGATTTCCGAAGTGCAGGGAATCGGGATTGTCGGTAAAGTCAGCGAGCCGGCCTCACCACTGGTGAATCCCGACATATCGATCTGGGCCTGGTATGCCTTTAGCCGTGGGTTGCCATCTCGGTCGAAGTCCCAATTGGAAATGCGGATTTCCATGCTCACAGTCCCGCCACCTGCCGGCACCACGATCCTGTTGCCGGTGATGGTGTGGGACGTGGAGGCGTCGACCGGCACCAGGGCCATAGTGGCGAGCTCACACTCGTCCGGAACACCGTTGCTGTTGACGTCTGCCGACGTACCTTCGGCAATGTCGCAAGCGTCGGCCTGCGAATTGGCGTTGCAGTCCGGTTCACAATCATCAGGCGTTCCGTTCTCGTCGCAGTCCTGGCTGGTACCGGCGGTGATGTCGCAGACATCGAGTACGCCGTTGCCGTTGCAGTCCACAAGCTCACACTCGTCGGGTACGCCGTTTTCGTTGCAGTCTTCGCTGCTGCCTTGAAGGATATCGCACTCGTCAGCCTCACCATTGTCGTTGCAGTCGGGCTCGCATTCGTCGGGTATCTCGTTGCCGTTGCAGTCCCGGCTTGTTGCACCGGCGATGTCCACCTCGTCAAGCACGCCGTTGCCGTTACAGTCCTGGCTTATCGTGATGAGCGCCGGAAAAAGCGCCGAAGCCGGAAACGAATCGGATCCAGCGGTTATGAAAAAGGTCTGGTACGGATCGTTCGTGAACCCGACTGTAAATGTTCCCCTCGCATCGGGTGACAGCTCAACGATCAGGGTGCCCCCGTACTTGGTAGCCCCGGTGTCCCTGACAGAATCCGATGTAAAAAACAGCGTGCTGCCGAGCCGGATATCGGGCCGGCTGACGTCCGCTGCCGCGATCACCTCCAGTCCCGAAAACACGTAGTTGGGGTGCGACGTGTCAATGATGAAGGCCCCGGTTTGGGTACAGATCCCCGCCCCGGTGTCGCACGTGCCCGCCGACCCGCAGTCGTCGCTTGTCGTGCAGGGAATCGGGATCATCGGAAGCGTCAGCGAGCCGCCCTCACCACTGGTAAACCCCGAAGAGTCAATCTGCGCCTGGTAGCCCCTCAACAGGGGGTCACCGTCCCGATCAGGATCCCAGTCGGAGAGGCGAATCTCCAACGTCACCCACGCACCGAGAGAGGAGACGATTATCTCATTCCCGTTGATCGTGTGAGGCCCGGTCGCGCTGACCGGGACCAGGGAAAACACGCCGCCATAGGCGCGCAGGCTCAACGAGCACACGGCCAGACAACTCAGCCAAAAACCACGCCGGTAAACGTTCATCGTTACACCCTTTCGTTTACAGTCAGACCCCATGAGCCAAAGATACGTTCGAGCGATACGGCTTGGAGCGACGAGCCTAGTCTGGGGATTGGGCCGCTGGTGTGTCGCCTCAGCAACAGGTTGTACCTGTCCTCCCCCATGGCCGACACTCACTCGCCAGGACATGCGGGATACACCCACGAGCCTACAACAACGCACTTCCGAGCAAGGGCATAGCCAATATGTGCTTGCTCGGGTCCCCGCTTTCCGGCTCAACGCTACAACTACCGGTATCCCGCTTAAGTTCGAGAATATCGGGCCCCGCTCGATTAGTCAATAGGGTTAATGTATTTTTCGGACACAAACTCCTGCCGCGACCGATTGCCGGCCCCGATCGCCACTGCGATTCCCGGCCGCTTTGAGCCCCCCAGCCGATCTCTTATCATGGCTGCATGGCATCCGTGACGGCTCACAACCTAACCAAACAGTTCGGCAATCAGGTCGTACTGGAAAACGTGTCGCTCGAGTTGCACACTGGAGAGATTGCCGGCCTGGTTGGCGCGAACGGCGCGGGCAAGACCACACTTTTTCGATTGGTCGCCGGCGAGATCCAACCGGACAAGGGCACAATCACCCGTACCCGCGGGCTGGAAATCGGCTTTCTCAGGCAGGAACCCGACATCGGGCTTGAAGGCACATTGCGCGACGAGGTCGGCATGGCATTCGCGGGCCTTCTCGCACTTGAAGACAGGCTCCACGACACGGCTGAGCGGATGGCAGCCTGTACCGACAGTAGCACGCTGTCCGCACTGATGGAGACCTACGAGCGGATCAACGCCCAATTCATATCCGCCGGCGGACTCAGGTTGGAGACAAAGCTCAACGAAGTTCTCGGTGGTCTCGGGTTCGCGCCGCCGGATTACGCGCGGCCGATGTCTACGCTGTCCGGCGGGCAGAAGTGTCGCGCGGCGCTGGCCAGGCTGCTTTTGGGCGACCAGGGCTTTCTGCTGCTGGATGAACCGACGAATCACCTGGACATCGACGCAGTCCGCTGGCTGGAGAAGTTCCTGGCGGGCCACCGCGGGGGCGCGGTGATCATTTCGCATGACCGTTATCTTCTTGATCGACTCTGTGATCGGATCATAGAGATCGATCGTGCGAAGGTTGCCAACTTCCCCGGCAACTACAGCAACTACGCCAAAACCAAAGAGATTCGTCTGCTCACCCAACAGCGACAGTTCCAGAAAGACTCGGAGTTCATTAAGAAAGAGCAAACATTCATTGCCAAATACATCGCCGCACAACGCACCAAGCAGGCCCGGGGACGACGCAAACGGTTGGAGCGGCGCCTGAAAGCCGGCGAGTTCGTCACCGAAAAACCGCGGGCCGGACGTCCTCCCGGATTCACATTCCAAAAGACCCGGACCGAAGCCTCGACGGTCCTGCGTTGTGATCAGCTTGGCATGCGCTATGACGACAACGTGCTCTTTACGGATTTGACTTTTCAGGCTGCCACGGGAACACGCTTCGGTATTACCGGGCCCAACGGAACCGGAAAGACCACGCTTCTGAAAATCATTCTGGGTGAAGTGTTGCCGACCAGCGGCAGTTTTGCGCTCGATCCGAAGCTCAACCTCGGCTACTACGCCCAGGAGCACACATATCCTGACCCTGACCGGTCGATTGTGCAGGAGATCCGTGCCGCTTTCCCCGAGCTAACCGAGCAGGATGCCCGGTCACTGCTGGGTCGATATCTGTTTTCGGGGGATGAGGTGTTCAAGCTACTCGGGTCGCTGTCCGGCGGCGAGCAATCGCGTGTACGGCTTGCGAAGCTGATCCTGCAAGCGCCCGATGTACTAATCCTCGACGAACCCACAAACCACCTGGACATCCCGTCACTGGAGGTGCTCGAAGAGGCGTTACTCGAGTTTCCGGGAATGATTATCGTGGTAAGCCATGACCGCTATCTCCTCGACCGGGTCGTCGATCGGCTCCTGGTCATTCGCCGCGAGGGGCACGCTCTATACGACGGGAACTACTCGTTCTACATAGAACAAGTCGAACTGCAGCGCACCACAGACAAAGCGCAGCAGCCCACCCCGCGCAAGAAGCGGAAACGCGGCACGGCGGCTGATAGGAAGGCCGGGGCAGGGCCATCCCCCTACGATCGCCTCTCGATTGAGGAGATCGAGGCTCTGATCTTGGAGTACGAGGCTCAACTTGCCGCTCTGAACGAGCGGTTCGGCGATCCTGCGGTGTACAAAGACCGGGATGCTCTGGTCGAGCTGCGCCGGGAAGTGAATGCAGTAGCTGAGGAACTTGCCGATGTGGACGCGGCCTGGCAGGAGCGGGTCGATACCCAGTAGGAACCGTTCCAGTAGTCTGGGCACGTAAGAATGGCTAAACCTCGATTCGACATAGAGCCGATCAGTCTGGCCAATGGGTGGTCAGGCCATGTGCTCACGCAGTGCCATGGAGTGACACCACAAGTCGCTGCACCTGCCGTGTTGCCCACGATCGAGCAATGGCGACCTCAGCTTAGCCTGCTCGCCGCTGATCCGAAGTCCCTACCCGACTGCACGGCCCTCAAGTACTCCACAAGCGGTGAGGTGCTTCGGGCGCGGCTCGAGGCACGCGACTCAGCCATTGACGTCATTTGCCGGCAAAGCAGGGTTCACGGTATTTGGCGAAGGCTGGCCTCTTCATTTGCACCGTCGCGCGAGCGTCGCAACTTCGCCCGGGCACTCCAGGTGGCCGAGATCGGCATAAACACCGCCATACCACTCGCTCTGATCGAGCGGCGCAGGCCGCGCCGCCAAGCCTGGCTTGTCACCGCGTACGTGCCCGATCTGGTTGACCTCGATCAGGTCGCGCTGCGGTTCTTGCCGCAGTTGGGGCTCCGACGTGGACACAGAGTCAAGGATGCGATCTCGGAGGCTGTCATCGAGGTCCTCGACCGCATGGAACGAAACAACCTGAGCCATCGTGATCTGAAAGCCTCCAACATCTTGCTGAAAAACTGGGACGGGGTCGGCGGGTCTGTTACCGTCTGGTTGGTGGATCTGGACGGCCTTTGCCGATACCGTTATCTAGGTGCGGGGCGGCGTTGGCGGCCGGTGATGCGCCTGGCCGCCAGCCTCCTGAGCTACACAACGGTCACACGCAGCGACTACTGCCGGTTTCTGAAAAGATACCTGGCGGGACGGACCGGCTCAACGCGCGGAACCTGGCAGCAGCTCTATCGCAAGCTGGCGCAGCAGGCCGGCGACTACGCCCGTCGCGCCATGCGCCGCAAAGGCCACAAGCTCAACGGGTTTGTGGGTAACGCCTGATATGGCCGGTCTCGACCTGCCCCGTCGACCTCGTCGATGACACTTTCAACGCCGGCCGGTCTGCTCTACAATCCGCGACGATCATGGCGGCGTACGTACTTCATGTAGTCGAGTCACTTAGACCGGAAGCGGGTTCGGTCGGGGTCTCGTTACCGGGTTTGTTCGAGCAACTCCGCCTCAACGGACTCGAATCCGGAATGGTCGCTGAAGACCGAGCCGCTGGCATAAGTTCGCCCGAACACGCCGGTGGCTTGGACCAGACGGCACAATCGGGGGAAGTCATTCACCTCGTTGAGCAGGCTAAGATCGTGCACCTTCACGGCTGGGGCTACAGTCTTGCCCGAGCAGCGGCCAGCACAGCCCGGCGGGTGGGCAAGCCGTATGTCATCTCGCCGCACGGCTCGCTCATTGACCAGGCCTACAACAGGAAAGGCCTTCGGGACAAGCTACGGGCGTTGTTAAGAGAAAGCCCCCTGGTCAAGAAGGCGGCTGCCGTTACGGCGCTGAATGAACCCGAGGAATATGAACTCCGAACCCGCCGTGTAAACCCCAACATCGTGCGCCTTCCGTACGGCGTTAACGTGGCCGAGTATGAAACGGAGGAGGTGCCGAGCGGCGAACTTCAGTCCGCGCGAACCTCCGCGCAGGCTAAAGCCTGCGGCTCAGCAGACAAAGCCTGCGGCTCGGTGGACGGACGGTTCCTGTTGATGCTCGGCCCCATCCATCCCGTTGAGGGATTCGCGCCACTTTTGAGAGCCCTCTCGGAACTCGGCCCGGAGTCGGACGACTGGAATGTGGTGATGGCCGGACGTGAAATCGGCGAGTGGCGCAAGATGCTTGAAGCAGCCGTCCGCCGGAAAGGCAGCGACGGTCGCGTACGCTTCGCGTCGGCGTCTGACGCAGCCACTCAGCGGTTCTGGCTCGCCCGGGCGTCGTTCCTGGCGGCGCCGAGCCTGCAAGTCAGGTTTCCCATGTCCATCATGCAGGCCATGGCCGCCGGTGTCCCCGTACTCGCGACAAGCTGCGTAACCCCTACCGGTGCGGAAGACGTCATCCGGATTTGTGCGCCGGTTCGCGGTGATCTAAAGGCGGGTCTGCGCGCACTTTTTGGAATGTCCGATGAAGACCGGGCCGCTATTGTGCAGCGCGCTCGCCGCGTTGCCCGTAGTCAGCTCGACTGGACCATACTGGTCGATCTGTACGTACGACTCTATCATAACCTGATCTAAGAACTGCCCGATGAATCCGAGGCTCATTTCGGTTAACGCGAAGGCCAAAACACCTAAGGCACGTTTCCGTGCCCGGGAGTTGCGGCGGGTCATCGTCCTGGTATGCCGGTACCGGGCGACGCTTACGCTCGGCCTGGCAGCGACGGTGGCATTCGCCTGCCTCCACACCGCCAGCGTCGGCGGGGCCTTCCCGATCTTTAAGCTCCTTCTGGAAGAAGAAGGCTTGCAAGGATGGACCGACCGCACAATTGCCGGGGCAAGACTCGGCGTGGGCTTCGTCCCGCCGGCAGCGGACGGACGCATCGCCCTAATCAGTCTCGAGTCCGACAGCTCACTCTATCGCCAGGGTCTCCAGCCAGGCGACCGGATATGGGATGCGCAGGGGCGGTCCGCAGCCGAGTTGTTAGGCGACCTGGCACACGCCGGAACCGGTGAAGCGATATCCGTCCAAACGGACTCGGTCACCGATTCACCGGGCCAGCCTCGTTCGCTGACCCTTCGGCCCGGCGATCTCGATGCCTCCATGCGTTTGCTGCGGTGGGCCGGCTCATTTATTCCGGGCGACGCGGACCAGGACAAGTTTCGCACGCTCATGTTTCTTCTGGCCGGCCTCGTAGGGCTAATAGTGATGGGCAACGTATTCCGGTATTTCGGCGAGGTGCTCATCGCCGAGGCCATCCTTCGGGCCATGATGCGCCTGCGGAGCGATCTGTATGAGCGAACGCTGCATCTGCCCATGTCGTTCTTTTCAGGAAAGCCCACGTCGGACCTGGTGGGCCGCTTCGTCCAGGACATTCAGGAGATCCA
>CP070827.1:5159125-5169506 GCA_020344555.1 Phycisphaerales bacterium | reverse complement strand
CGCGGGCGGTGATTTCACACGACCTTGATTCCGGTCGCGCATGCGTGCCCTTCCATCACGAAGGTCACGGGGCTTTCCAGGAGCTGCTGGTACTCCTCATCGGCCTCCTTGAGGAGTTCCTCAGTCACGCGCCTTTCGGACAGCAGACGGTCGCGACCCTGGCGGATGATCTCCCGGGCGCCATCGACATAGACGCGTAGCTTCTCCTTGTCGTCGGCCGTTATGCTCCAGGCCCGTCCCTCGGCCTTGACCTCACTGAGGCCCGCCTGCGTCAGTATCCCGTAGAGCTTCCGCGCGATCACGGCGTCTCCTCCCATCGCCACCTGCAAGTCGTACAAGGCCTGCCAAACCTCCGCCACAGCGGGCGAGTCGGGGTAGACGACGGAGCAGCCGTTTTCCCATTCGAAGGCGCACACCCATCCGCCGGGTCTGACCACGCGGGCCATCTCGCGCACAACGCCGGCCGGGTCGGCAACGTGTTCGAGCAGGAATCGACAATAGGCCCCGTCGAATTCGGCATCGGTAAACTCCAGACCGGCGGCGGCGCCTCGACGGAAGGAGACGTTACCGATTCCACGCTGGGCCGCGATGCGCGCGGCGGTCTGCAATTGGACCTTCTGCTGGTCGACGCCGATGATCTGGCCGGGAGCGATCCTCTCAGCCACTTCGCGAGCGATTGTCCCCGTACCGCAACCGACCTCGAGAATGCGCATGCCCGGTCGCAGCGGTGGCAGAAACTCCGCCCCGCCCAGGATTGTCACCATCGCCTCGAGCCGCGCCTGTTCGGATGCATCCGCGCCGTGCATGTACTCCGGTTCGTGATCGCGTGATCTCGTCATCGTGTCTTACTCGGCGAGCGGCATGGGCAAGCGAAGTCTATCCGTGCTCTCGCCTCCCACGCACCCCGAGGGCCATACTGGTAAGCTAACACCTGCCCATGCCACCGAGTTTTTCGCCGGCAACCCGCCCGCCTAGAATGGTACGACCTGTGTCGATCCCAGAACGAACTGTATCAGGCGACCCATGCCCAGGCCGAAGCCGCTTCTCTGGACGCTCTTGCGTTCGGGGTGTTTCTCTGGATTGAACAACTCCAGATACGGAACAAACGGTTCCCACGCGGCCTTCGCTATCTCATCCGTAACCTCTCCGCTGCCAACTTGATCGGCCCGGATCTTGGCCATCTGCTTGAACATGCGGCTTTCGCGCAGCTTCACCGTGAGCGTTCTGTAGTCTTCCTCCCGTCGGGAGGCGCCGAACGTCTCTCCCGCCCAGGGAAGCAAAAAGTCCACACATTCGACCGTGTATCTGCGCCTGTTGTACAGCTCGATCGGCAAGCCTTCTTCCAACCTGCCGCGGTCGGTCCGGTGCATATTGAAAAACTTGATCGATTCAGGGTAGTGGGTCACCTGGACCGGCCCGTTGAACAGCAGACAGACCATTTCCTCGATGTCCGAGCGAAAATCATCGCCCCAGTTGATTGAAACACCGCCGTCGTTGAGTCTCTTGATCACGTCGCTGTAACTGATGACCTCGGCGGGTGTCTTCAGGTATCTCTTCAGCCGTTCCTTGTGGTCGCTCGAGATGATCGGAGACCGTAGGCCGGTCTCCATCACGACGTTCAGCAGGGCCTGTTGGAACTCGACCAGCCCCGATAGGTCCATATCCCTGGCCTCATACTCCAGCAACGCGAATTCCGCCAGATGTCGCCCGTCGCCCGCTCTGGGTTCGTTCCTGAAGCTGCGGCCGACAGTCCAAACAGCGTCAATACCGAACTCCAGAATCTCCGCCTCCATCGAGAGCTGGTCCGTCTGGGACAGAAACGAGAGCTGTGGCGTGTTTTGCAGGATGAATGCTGTCGGAATGTTTTCACAGGCTCCCGTGCCGCCGGTTATCTTGTTGTAAAATGATTCCACGGCGCCCGTTTGCGACATATGGTCGCGGATCGCGTTTCCAACGCTGCCTTTGAGCTTCACAAGCTCCCGGTGGTCCTCTCTGGTCAGTTTGCAGAACATAGGCTGCCTCCCTTAGAAAAAGAGCACAACTTGCCCGAACAGGCGAAGTCTGGAAGGTGGTGTATAACAACATTTGGAGTTGAGGCAAGCCCGCCCGTTTGATGGACCGGATAGAGCCTCGGGACCCTTCGACAGCCTTGCAGTACGCTCACGTCCGCGCGGGCTTCAAGCCTGCGGCTCGGGCAACTCGCTGTGGGTGGCGCCTTATCGAGTGGCCATACCGTGTTCGAGGTCGACGCCCAGGCCGTCGGCGACGCGGTTGATGTAGTTGAAGAATGAGATCACCTGAGTGGCGTCGTTGATGGCCTGGTCGGAAAGGCCCAACTCCCGCAAACGAATTATGTCGCCTTCGGTCACCGCGGCCGGCGTCTTCGTCAGCTTGACGGCGTGATCGCACAGGGCCCTATCGACCTCGGTCAGCTCGGCCTTGGTGTAGTCCGTCTTGATCTGCTTGACCCAGGCGGCATCCTTGACCTCGGCCCGGAGGTCATAGGCATGGGCCTCGACTCAGTACCGGCAGCCGTTGGCCTCGGACACAACAACGGCCAACATCTCACGCTGAGCCCGTGTCAAGGGTGAGTCACCATGCATCGCCGCCCGGTAAAGTTCGAGCATCGACTGAAGTGCGGGCGGGTTATTGCTTTGGATCTTGATGATGTTGTACACCCGGCCGGCGCGCTTGCGGGCCTCCTCGTAGATGCGGGCCAGCAGCCCGTCAGCTTCGCCTTCGTCGATGAGTCTGATCCAGGCCATCAGTTGCGCACCGTCACGGTGGAATGTTTGGGAATCAGGTAAGTGTATAGCGCTTCGACATCCTCGTTGTACATGCGGATGCAGCCCAAGGAGACGTTCTGCCCGACGGTCTCGGGCTCGATGGTTCCGTGTATGCCGTAGCGCTCCTGGCCGGCGGCTTCGCCCCCCACGCCCACCAGGCCGATCCAGCGTTCCCCAAGCGGGTTTTCGGGATCGTCGGCCGCTACGATCCGCCCGCCGCGCGGCGGGTAATACGTCGGATTGGTAAGCTTCGTTCCAACCACCCATTGGCCGCTGGGCGTGCTCCCCTCCGCACCAAGCCCAACCTTGAAGTGCTTCAAGAATGTATTACCGAGATACACGTCCATCGAATAGGCTCGCTTGTGAACGACCGCGTGGAACGGGCCGGTTACGATCTTGATGGTTTGGCCGGCACGGATCCGATTTTTGTCGGGCACTCGGTTGACCTCTGCCAGCAAATCCGCCGAGATCTTGTTCGCTTTCGCGATCTTCCCCAGAGTTTCACCGGGCTTGATCACATAGCGGGATACCAGCGGGTCCGCCTCATAGATGCTGGGTGAGAAGATCGTCTCATTGCCGAGCCGGGTCAGCTCGGCGCGAACCGTCGGCAGCTCCGATTCCGGGAGCCCGAGCTGTAATGCCTCACTCAGATATGCCCGGGCGGTGATCAGCTCACCGTTTTCCAGCGCCCGCCGTCCTGCGGCCAGGAGCGACTCCGCCCGCTGCCCCGCCGGGCCCGTGGGGTCGGCTGGCATGATCGACTCCGGAGATTCACCCTTTTCCGAGATACCCGGTCGCGGCTGCGATTCCGGGATGATCTCGGGGCGATCCGTGGCCAGGGTCGGCTGAGGCGCCAACGCCAGTCTGCCATCTGTGGAAGTAGACGATTCGCCACGGATGAAGATCCACCAGATGCCGGCCGCCAGACCCGCTGCAGCCACAAGCAAAAAGCTCGTGCGAACCCGTTTGCGCCGCCGTCTTCGTGGGTATGCTGGGTATCTCGCCACGGTCTCGCCTCCGTGCACGGGGAGCCAATTAGGTTGTCAAACCGGGTATAGGCGGGCCCGTCGACACGCCGCACCAAAGACGGAGGATAACACGGTTCGGTTGAGTCGCAAGGCCCATTAGGCGAGGATATCTACAGGACCAACCGGGGCGAGCCGCAAGCTTCCTCCAGGGCCGCCAGCTCGGCCATGTCGACCTCCAAGGTCTGCGACCAGTATCGTGTGGCGAAGTCCGGGTGAAACCTGCCCGACCCGACCTCCATTGTAGGGATGCGCGGCATACGATCGGGGAACCGCAGGCCGACCAACAATGCCAGCTCGGTCTCCGCGATCATGCGCTTTCGCAGTGCATCGAACGAGTCCACCCTGAATCGGCGCAGGCGCATCAGACACCGCCCTTTCGTTCAGGGGCTCGTCCACCGTCTCCGGGCTCGGAATCGGCCTCGGAGTCCGGAACGAATACGTACCAGAAGGCTATCAGGGCCGCTGCCGTCCCCACGCCGATAAACTGAATCGGCAGAATCCGCAGAAAGTGACTTGACGGGATGTTGGGCGGGAGTCCGGTAACCTCCGGGCGCAGAGCGGCCCACAGATACCCCACCAGCGCAATCAGCCCCACGGCGAGGATCGACCACAGCGCCGAGCGCACGGGCACCATTCGGCAGGCGGCGTACGTGCCGATGAACACCGCTGCGGCGACCACGAAGCAAACCTGCCCGTCTTGGATCGACCGCCACCTGAGCCCGGCAGAAAGCACCGCCATCGCTGCCAGCCCGACTCCGGTCGTGATAAGCGTATGGTGGACACCGTCGGTGCTCGCAGTCTGGCGCTCGCCCGATACCCCGAAACAACGCGCCGATATCCGGGGGACATCGAAGCCGGCGAGCATGCGAACAACCGTCGACGAGGCATCCGTCCGGTTGGGATCCCGGGTCTCCATAGAGCCGAAGCACCAGCGCATGACCAGCGCCGAAACGCCAACAGCGACGAGCACAACGAGAAGCCAACCCACCGCTTCGATGGCAAAGCGCCAGGCGAGAGAGTGCTCGTACGTCTCGGAAAGGTCCGCACCCCGCAGCAGCAGGTACTCCGCCGTAGCACCGCGCAGAGAGACCGCGGCCAGCCCCAGCGAAGCGGCAAACGTTCCTATGTCGGCCACACGCCGTCCGGCGATGAGGGTTGCCAGCCCGGCAGCCACACCGGACAGCGCCGCCGCTTGTATCAGCATCATCAGTCCGCCCTGCCGGGCGTAGGCGCTGACCGGCCCGAGTGGATCATCGGGTTCCATAGCGAACCAGCCGACGGTAAGAAACAGCGCCCCGCCCAGCACCCAGGAGGCCGTGGTAGCGGCCCTGTCCAACAAGCCAGGCTGCGGTCGCTCGACCATGATAGTACTCGGAGCGTCACTCATGTGGCACTTGTTTCCAGCATCTCGTGCCGTCGCAGGACACGCTCGATCCCGGCACGGCTGTCGGCATCAAGCGGGCAGAGAGGGAGGCGAAACTCCTCTTCGATCAGTCCGTTGATCGCCATGGCGGTCTTGATGGGAAGCGGGTTCGGCCCATACCGGCCGATGCCCACGGCCAGATCATAAACCTTCCTGTGAATCTGCAACGCGTCTGAAGCATTCCCTGCGAGTGCCGCTGTCACCAGCGATTTCATCAGCGGCGGGGCCTGATTCGCGATAACGCTTACGACCCCAACCGCACCAAGGGCCATGAGCGGCCAGGTAAGCGAATCATCGCCGCTCAGAACAGCAATGTCACAGCGACCGTGCAAATCGGTCACCTTATCCACGTTCCCGGTGGCGTCCTTGATGGCGATGATGTTCGTGAAGTCCTCGAACAGTCGAACGACCACGTCGTTATCGACGTTGACGCCGGTACGAGCGGGCACGTTATAGAGGACGATCGGTAAATCCACGGACTCGGCCACCTTGGCAAAGTGGCGAAACAGCCCTTCCGGAGTAGGCCGGTTGTAGGACGGGGCGACGACCAGGGCAGCGTTTGCACCGGCAGAGGCCGCCTGTTTGGTCCGGTTGACCGCCTCGGCGGTATTGTTCGAACCCGTGCCGGCCATGACCGGACAACGACCCGCGGTGCGGGCGATTACGGCATCCAACAGCTTGTCGCGCTCAGCGCGTGTTAGCGTCGGCGATTCACCGGTGGTGCCCAAGGGCACCAGCCAGTCCGTGCCGCCCTCGATCTGTCGATCGATCAGCTTATCCACACACGGCCAATCGATCTCGCCGCCACGAAACGGTGTTACCAGCGCGGTCATGGAACCGCGCATTGTCGCAGTTACGTCAGAGTGTTCCATCACGACCGAAGTCTCCGTCCTTGTATGATCATACCGAGCGATGCCTTCTATTCCGGTCCGGACGGTGGCGCATGAACCGTCAGCAAACGCTTCATCTCACGCACGGCCTCGCGCATCCCGACAAAGACCGCTCGCGAGACGATCGAATGTCCTATGTTAAACTCGCCGAACCCCGGCAGGGCCGCCACAGGTGCTATGTTGCGGTATGTCAGCCCGTGCCCGCCGTGAACCTCAAGCCCTACGCGGCGGCCGGTCTCGATTCCCTTGCGTAGATCGTCGAGAGCCGCCTTCCGCTCCGGAGGTGTCTTGGCGTGGGCATACGCGCCGGTCCATAGCTCGACGGCGTGGAACCCGACCTCCGCCGAAGCCTCGATCTGCTCCCGTATCGGTTCGATGAAAGCGCTTAGGGTGATACCCGCGTCGCGTAGGCGGGTGACGGCCTTTGCGATCCGCGCCTTGAGGCGTAACACGTCCAGCCCGCCCTCGGTGGTCAGCTCCTCGCGCCGTTCCGGCACGAGCGTGCACTGATGGGGCTTGAGACCGGCAGCGATGCCAACGATATCATCCGCGATGGCCATTTCCATGTTCAGCTTGACCGCAACCGTCTCACGAAGCAGGCGAGCGTCACGGTCGTTGATGTGCCTTCGGTCTTCCCGGAGGTGGAAGGTAATACCGTCCGCCCCGCCGAGTTCCGCTTCAACGGCGGCCCACACCGGATCAGGTTCGTCCGTGCGACGGGCCTGCCGAACCGTCGCTACGTGGTCTATGTTGACTCCCAGCAGCGCCATCACACATCCTTTGCAAAAGATGTCGCAGAAAACCCCTGCATTATACGCAAATGGCACGACGTGTAAACGCAGCATATGCCGGCGGCACCTGAGGGTGCTGCGTGTATCAAGATCGACATCAAGGCAGAATCATTGAGACTAGAGGGCGGCCATCTGGCATCAGCCGTCTGCAATCCGCAATCCGCAATCTCCAATCCCCAATCGGCGATCCCCAATCGGCAATCCGCATTCACGGACAGGGGTCCGCAACACCGAACGGATACTCGAACCCGCGGAAGGCGTCGAGGCAGAACGTGACGTCCGAGATATCGACGCGCTGGTTGGGAGTCGCCCAGTCGAGGTCGGCCCGGACTTTGCTCACTGCCGGACACGGGACGCTCGGCGGTGCCAGGTTCCTGAACTTATCAAGCACCGCGGTGACGTCAGTGGGTATGCCTACGACCCCGTCAGGCGGGCCGCACGGACAGGTCGTGCAGTCCGTCACGAGGTCACCCCACGGGCTCATCTGGACAATGAGCGGATCCGAGTAGCTGCTGTCAAGATCCAGCTCGCAGGTCTTGTCAACCGCCTGTACGTGATACACCCCACCCGGAATGATCCCCTCGTGGAACACGTGGACGACACCCTCCGCACTCCACTCTCTGACCTCAGCATTACACTGGAGCGTGGCGGCCTTGAACTCGGTCATGGGTTGCCCCGGAGGACATGGAGGTCTCTTTTTACCTGCGTTCTCACAGTACATCTCCGGCGGGCCGACAAACATCTTCGTGCCGTTCCAACTTTCATATCCCGCCGGTAGATCTACAAATGTCACCCGGATGGCCTGCTCGCGACCGGCATCAACCTCGCCTACCTGGAACGAGAGGTAACGTACTTTCTGGTTGACAGGTTCTCCGGCAAGTGGGAGCACGTCCGGCTCCGGTGGGTGCGACGGCGTGCAAATCGCCGGCACGCAGCGCACGTCAATGAGCCCGGCACCCGCCTCGTTACCTCGAACAAAGTCGAGTCCACCTGCACGGATCAGCCAACACTCTCCTGGGTACACGATGTCGCTGGTGTAGATGCCCGCTCCAGAGTCGGGGATACCGTTGCAGTTCTCGTCCTTGGCTGTACCCTGCTGGCTCTCGCTGCTCAAGGGGCACCGACAGGTCCCGGAATGGTCGCTATAGAGAGCCAGGACGGAGTCGTAGGCACCGTTGCTGTTACCGGTGGCGCACATACTGACCACCAAACGCCCGGTACAGTTAGTGACATACGCCATCCAGAGGTCATGCACGAACGTGTATTCTCTTGGGAGCCCTATGGTTTCCGCAGGTCCGTCGGTTGGGGCGCAGCTAGTATCGAACCCGAAGAGGCCTCCCTCAGGTGGGATCCAAAGCCCTGCGCGGCTACCGGCGCAGGTCCGGCCTGCTTGCGGTTCGCAGAGATTCGTGGGGCAGCCGTCCTGCGGGAGCCAGGTGCCGGTGAGCTGATCGTCGCAGTCCTCCAGTGTTTGATCCGCCTGACACGTCTGGTCACACATGCAGCAGCTTCCGAGAGGGGTCTCGGGCGTTATGAATGCGAGTGCCCCATCCGGGGCGCCTAGACAAAACGCCAGGTCCGTCGACCGGGCGCTAGCCGCCCATGGGATGTAGCCGCTGCCGCCACCTTGGTCATCGGGACGGTCATCCGTGCCCATCACCGAGTAATCGTTACCAATGCCGTACTCCCGGTAGACCTGAGCCCAGTGCCAGTAACAGGTGTTCTCCGTCGGCTCCGTTTCACCCGCTAGTGTGTCTGTCTTGTTGACCACCTCGAGCCAGTAGGTCACGTTGGCTTCGGGTAACACAATCGGCGGATCCAACGTGAGCATTTGACTGAGGACCGAGATACTGTACACACTCGTAAAGTAGTTGTCCGCCGGTATTTCAGCCCGGTAGACATCTTCGCCGCTCACCCACCGGTCGCCGCCGACCTGAGAGCCTGGGAAACCACCGACATCCTGGTAGATGCGGATCCGGAAGTTGTCCTTCACATGCCCTACGCAACTATACTCCTCGTAGGGCGACCCTAGCGGACTCGGTGCGCTGGAATCCATGTACGTTCCCCAGACGCAAATTGAGCCGATCGTATCGCCGGCGGGTATGAAGTCGTCCGCGCTGGTCACGCCGAATGGCGGAACGGTCATATCGCTCAGGTGCATCTGGAAAAGGCCCGCAAAGTCGCTGACCTGGCAGTTGCCGTCTCCTTTGATCACGCAGGACGGGCAGAACTCTGTCACCGAGCCGCAGTCCGCGCCGCCCGTGAAGGTCCCGCCCAACTCAGTGCAAAGCTCCTCATCCATACCGCCGCCTGAACCGTCGTCGTCGACGCACACTCCCGGCGCGGTGAGCTTGGCGACTTCGCATTGGGCCTGGGCCGACCGCCCATTTGTCTGCACAAACACCCCAATTGCCAACGTGAGAACGCTGGTCCGAAACGCGCTCGGCCACATACCTCCACCCTTTCAAATGCCGCTCTGATTTGGCGGAGGCGGGAACCTCCGCTGGCGCATCGAGGATACCACAGGAGTCATGCCGTGGCAAGGTACTTGGCTCAAAAACCACAGCGACGAGGTAGCAGGGTGTCAGATGTTCTCACCCGAGAAGAACGCCGCCCCCATCCGGTCGGCCATGGATTGGTTCGTGAAGATCAGCGGCAAAAGGAACTGGATATCGGTGTGCGGCGACCGAAGATAGTCGGCCATCTGCATCCGCCAGGTCGAGTCGAAGGTCATCAGCTCGTCCTGTGAGTGCACACTGTGCAGGGCCCTGTCGATCACCTCAACGGCGATTTGCGCGGACCACATCGCAGGATAGATCCCCTCATTACTCGCGGCCGAGATGAACCCGCCGGCGTCACCGATCACCAGGGTGTGCTTTCCCACGTGTGATTCCATATCCAAAGCCGCTGAGGCGGGGCTGCGGACCAGGGGCACGGAACGGGCCTCGTCCGACAGGTCGACAGGTACAACCTCGTGCTGGAACGCCTGGCGGCAAAGCTGGACCAACGTGGGAACGGCTTCGGTCTCTTCCCCAACCCAATGGATCCCCATGGACACTCGATCCCTCGAGAACAAGCAGATTCCGAAGCTGCCGGCATTATCCAAACCGAGGATGATACCGATCCGCGCCTCTTTCGGTCCGGTCTTTCCGGTGAGGGGGGCATCCACCTGAGCGGCCCAAATCGGCGCCTCACCCGTGCTGGCGGAAAGCCCAAGGCGCGCGAAGAGTTCCGCCCGACGACCGGAAGCAAGCATAAGAAGCCTGCCGTCCAGATGTCGCCCGTCAGCAAGGTCAACAACGACGGCGGATTCCTTCAGTTGGAGGTCCGTGGCTGCACACCCCTGGACGAAGTTGACTCCCTGATCGACCGCTGCGGCAATCAGTGCATTGTCAAACTGTGCCCGATCGATCAGATACCCCGGGGTGTGCTCGAAGGCCGGTTGGGTCGATTGCGAGAAATC
>CP070827.1:5153102-5159025 GCA_020344555.1 Phycisphaerales bacterium | reverse complement strand
TTATCCACCACCACTTCGTGCTTGCTGCGTTTCTGACCGTCCTGCGCCGTCCACTGCTGGAACTGCAGGCGCCCTTCCACCAATACCGGTCGCCCCTTTGACATGTACTGGTTAAAGGTCTCGGCGCGCTGGCCGAACGCAGTGCAATCGACATAGCACACCTCATCCTGCATGTTTCCGTCACGATCGCGCCACCTGCGGTTCGTGGCTATGCCGAACTTGCACACTGCCGTGTTGGCTGGGGTGAAGCTGAGTTGGGGATCTCGAGTGAGGTTCCCCATTAGCACGATGCGGTTATAGCCTGCCATGATTGGACCCCTGAATCTGCGGAATTGTATCCGCCGTTGTCACTACCGCCGGTCTCTATTCGATTTCAAGTTCCTGGTCGGCCGGTGGTTCAGCCACGGCCGTTTCCGTCGCAACCGGTTCAGATTTAGTCTCGACCACCTCTTCGCTTTCCGGCGTCTTACCGGCGTCAGCGGCCGGCTCGGACGCCTTCCCGGGTTCACCACTGGTCTTTGCTGGCTCCTCGCCCCGGGAGGGGAATGTCGACTCCATGTCCTGGCGCGTCAGTCGATCGGCCCGAAGCACGAGCAGGCGCAGGATGTTCTCGGACAACTTCGCGTCGCGCTGCAGCCCCACAATTCGGTCCGCTGCAGCCTTGAAGTAGACCAGTACGTAGACGCCCCGCTTTCGCCCCTTGATCCTGTACGCCAGGCGTCTTTCATCCCACTTCCGGCAGACGATAATCTCGCCCTGCACCCGCCCCATCAGGCGGCGGATCTCCGCCTCACACTTCTCAAAGGAGTTTCCGAACGTCGGGTCGAACAAAAACATTGCTTCGTACTGGTTCAAGGTCGGTTATCTCCGAAAGTCGAGTCGCCCGAGCCCCGCTCAACGCTGATCCGGTTCACGGAATGGGCGGAAGCTCTCCGTTAAAACGAGTCATGGTCAAATCGGCGCCATTTTCGATCCAACACTCGACGGCGTCGGCGGCACGCTGCCGCACCCGTTGCACCATCGCCTCTTCCTCAGGCTCGAACCGACTCAGCACGTAGTCGGTAGGTACTCCTATAGGTCCGCCAATACCGATCCGCAGCCGGCACCAGGCATCGGTCCTAAGCCGATCGATTATGTCCTGCAAGCCCTTGTGACCTCCCGCCGACCCGGCGGGCCTCATCCGAAGCCAGCCCAGCCGAAGCGCCAGGTCGTCGCTGATCACCAGCAGCTCATCCAGCTCCAGTTTGTAGAATCGCCCGGCCGCGCCCACCGCCCGTCCGCTGCGATTCATGAACGTCGTCGGTCTGAGCAAAACCACGCGTTCCGCGTGGATCTCACCCGTTCCAAACCACCCGTGGAACTTCTCAGCGTTAAGGCTGATGCTCCATCGCGACGCCAGCACGGCCACCACGTCGAAGCCCACGTTGTGTCGGGTGCCGGCATACTCCGGGGCAGGGTTGCCAAGGCCGACAATCAGTTTCACTGTACCAGGGGTCCAACGGGTCTACGACTCGCCTTCGCCGGCGGCCTGATCTTCCTTGCGTGCCCGGCCGATCACCTCGGGCTCCGCTTCCTCCTCTTTGACTTCCTCGACCTCCTCCACCTCTGGTGCCACCATCAAGGTACTAACCGTTGCGACGCGATCCTCCGAATCGGCGAGAGCCATTACACCTGCCGGCAGGTCCAAATCCCTCACCAGCAGCGACTCGCCCAGGCCCAGCTCGGTGACGATGGGATGAAGCGTCTCGGGAATATCAGTAACCAGACATTCCACTTCAAGGTCCACCATGTGCCGATCGAGCACACCGCCCTCCGAGACACCCTTGGGGATGCCGCGCAGCTCAATACCGACCCGCACCTTCACCCGCTCGTCCATAGCGACGCGTGTAAGGTCGAGGTGGATCGGCGTCTGGTCGAGGTAATCGTACTGGACGTCCTTTATGAGGTACTGCCGGGCCTTACCTGCGATATCCACCCGCAGCATGTGGGCCCCATGGGCCAGTGCCAACTCTACCTCGTGACGCGCAAGCGACACCACCTCAGGCGGTTGATCGTGGCCGTAGATCACTGCGGGCACCCGGCCCGTCGCCCGAAGCCTTCGCGCCGCCCGCGTCCCGAGTGTCGCTCGCGGTTCACCCTTGAGTGTTGTATTCTCCATAGCTTCGTCGTTCTCCTGTCAACACTTAACAGAACAGCGCGCTGACCGACCGGTGCTCATGAATGCGTCGTATCGCCTCGCCTATCAAACCGGCCACGGACAAAACGGTCAGGTTGCTCAGCCGCTCTCGAACTTCGGAGCGGATCGGGATGGTGTCCGTCACCACGATCTCGTTGAGCCGGGCTGCGGCTAGTCGTTCCAGCGCCGGACCTGCGAAGACGCCGTGCGTGGCACCCACGTAGACCCCGGCGGCCTGGTGCTCGCGAACGAGCTTGGCCGCCTCGCACACCGTACCGGCCGTGGTGATCATATCATCGAACATCATAACGTTCTTGCCTCGTACGGTGCCGATGATGTTCACGGCCACCGTCGCGTCACCGGCAATGCGCCGCTTATGAATCACCGCCAGCTCGCTCCCGAACCGGGAAGCGAAGTCACTTCCGAACTTGATGTTCCCCACATCCGGGGACACCAGCACGCGATTCTGCACATCCCGGTCCTTGAAGTGGCGGGCCAGGACAGGGGCGGCGGTCAGGTGGTCGACTGGTATGTCAAAAAACCCCTGTATCTGATCGGCGTGCAGGTTCATGGTCAGCACGCGGTCGGCCCCGGCTGTTGCCAACATGTTCGCCACCAGCTTGGCCGTGATCGGCGTGCGCCCTTCTGCCTTGCGGTCTTGACGGGCATATCCGTAGTAGGGGAGGACGGCCGTGATGCGCTTGGCGCTCGCCCGGCGCAGACAGTCGATGAAAATCAGCAACTCCATCACGGTATCGTTGACCGGCGGGCACGTCGACTGGACGACAAAGCAGTCCTTCCCCCTTACGTCATCCTCCACCTTGACAAGCATCTCTCCGTCCGGGAATCGGTCGACACTCGCCTGCCCTTGTTGAGTCTTGAGATAGTCGCAGATCCTGTCGGTCAGCTCGGAGCTCGCGCTGCCGCCAAAGACCACAAGGCCGTCCGAGTCCCATTCCCCGGGTTGTCCGCTTTCGATACTCATAAGGCAGCCACTCCACCGCACGCTGTCGGCCCGACGACCGATCCGTCTTCCACAACCTCCCCGGCACCCACCTGGGCGAACGGGCCGATCCGGCAACCTTGGCCGATGATCGCACCCACCCCGATCATTGTAAATGGATAGAGAATCGTTTCACGACCAATCGCGACATCCGACTCGATCCACGTGTTGTCGGGGTCCACGATGGTCACGCCCTCGTCCATCAGCCCGACCTGAATACGATCCTGCATCGCCCGACTGACCGTAGCCAAGTCCAATCGCGAGTTGATGCCCATCGCATCCTCGGGTGCCACGGTGACACTCACCGATACCCCATGCCCGGCCTCGCGGAGAACACGCACCGCGTCGGTAAGATAATACTCGTCCTTTTTCGCTGAAGGTCGAACCTGCTCTAGTGCCTCGAACAGCCGCTTCGTATCGAAGCAATAATAGCTGGGGTTGACCTCGCGGATCTCCCGTTGCTCCGGGCTGCAGTCGCGATCTTCGACGATCGCCTCCAACCGACCCTCGGCATCGCGGATGATCCGCCCGTATCCGGACGGGTCATCCAGCACCATTGTGGCCAACGTCACGGCGTCCCCCGTGTTCTCCCGCGACTCGGCCAGACCGGCGAGCGTCGCACGTCGAACCAGGGGCATGTCACCGGCGACAACCAGCACGCTGCCGGTGAAACCCTGCAAGGCGTCGCGACAGCACAGAACCGCGTCGCCGGTCCCCCTTTGTTGGCTCTGCTCGACCCAGTGGATATCCGCCTCGGCCTCAAACCGCCGGATCACGTCCTCCTTGCCGTGCCCGACGACCACGATCAGGCGATCAGCCCCTGCCAGTCGGCAAGCATTCAATACGTAGCTGAGCATCGGCCGCCCGCAGATCTCATGTAGAATCTTAGGACGGTCGCTCTTCATCCTGGTGCTTTTACCCGCAGCCAAGACGATTGCAGTAACCTCTCTCAACGCAGCACCACCATCAAAACGCCGCAAAAAACAGGACAACGCACCCCTATTACCCGGCCAGGACTCGAACCTGGAACGCCAGGACCAAAACCTGGTGTGTTACCGCTTACACCACCGGGCATTCGCTGCCGGCATGTCCGCCAGCCAACCACAGTCTCGACCCACCAAACTGCCGCAGCAAGAGCCACCGAACGATGAAGGGGTCGCGGCCACGGTCCCACAGCCGAGGCTTGAACGTTCCGCCGCGAAGAAGAACGTCCACCCGCCGAACGCGCGGCCAGCCCGCGCGCATCGGCGTGCCCCAAGGGCTGTGGGAAGCTGATCCAACTGTTGACCCACTTCCGGCCAAAGGGCCGAGTGCGGAGCCTATAGGCTCCGGCTGAGCACGTCAAGGTTCGCCGTGAACCTCTACGCCAACACTGAAAAACAACCTATAGTGGTGATCTCCACGGGCTCGGTGGCAAAATAGATAAAATATTGACCGTTTCGGTGAAGCAAAGGGCGGTTACTGCCCGATAACGGGCCACAACGGTAAGAGAAACGTACTGCGACCTTTGACCGCGAGGAACACCAGCGATGTGGATGAAACGTACCGCCACCGGGCTACTGAGGGCGGCGGTCGGCCTCTCCGCTACAGGGGTGCTTTTGGGTGCCACGTGCAGCTCGGAAGAGCTGCGCGCCGTCGTCTCCGGACTTGAAGCTGTTGCACGTGCGCTCGATGACGCCGACCATGATGACGACACCACATTCGGTGAATGGTTCCTCAGTGAGTTCGATGACTGACGGTTGGCCGACCGGAGTGCCCGGTTTGCGCCATCCTGATAAGGGTGTGTGGGCGATCGCCTGAAGGCGGTCCTAACAGTTGCAAACGGCTCGCTTGGCTATGCGGTAGGCGCAAGCACGGAGGCGACCGCCACCGCGGCCGAGCGGGAAACGATAGAACAGGTCAATCCCGCAGAGCCACTCCGCCGTTGGCCCCTGGCAAGCCAATCTCAGTAGACCGTACTAGATATTCGGGAAGAGCGCCGCGCGAATCTGCGCCGCCATCCGCGGATTCATCTGCTCATTCTCATCAACGGTCGTTCGGCGCTCCCGGACGTGCCATTCGCCGAGGTAACGGTCAAAGAGATCAGGGCTGAGGAGAATTACCGCCGGCTGCTTGATACGTAGATCCCTCGCCATCGTGTCAAGGAGCTGACGCTGAGGCGAAGTCAAATCCAACTTGTCCATAAGGTCCCGAAACAATCGCTCGGGGGACGCGCGCTGCGCGTTTCCACCTGCTCTCCGCTGTCGCAGCGTGAGACAGTACGCAGCCAGCACCACGCCGGTGATTCCCAACAGCACGAGCATCGCGGTCAGGAAGGAACCGCCCTCTTGAAACTGTTCGCGCACCGAGCGTTGGATTTCGGTCAACTGGGCCGGCATAAACAACAGAACCGTCATCAGGTGACTCCTCTCACGGGCTAGCCTGAGCCTCTTTCGGGGCGGCCTCAAAAGACTGTGAACGGGTTGTGCGTTCGAGAGGCATGAGGTTCCAGACACGCTTCGCCCGCCTGCGCACTCGCTCGTCCGGGTCGGCGCGACTCATATCGCCCACACGGTTGAGCGCCGCCCGCGACTGCATCCGCTCAATGACCCAAAGAGCGCTAAGCCGGGTGGCCGGCGAGGGATCCTCGAGCATGTCGAGCAGGACCTTACCGGCCCGACGCAGCTCCGTGCGCAGCAGCGACTTGACCGCGTTGGCACGAACGCGGTTGTTGGGAGACCCCAGCTTGGGTTCGGTGCATGCGA
>CP070827.1:5144509-5153002 GCA_020344555.1 Phycisphaerales bacterium | reverse complement strand
GCATCGGCCCGCGGAAGGCTCTGAAGGCGCTCGGCCAACCCGTGCGGAGGATCGCTACATGGATCGAATCGGGCGATGCCAAAGCCCTCGCCCACCTGCCGGGGATAGGGTCCCGGGCGGCCGAGCTGATCGTAGCGTCGCTCAAGGGCAAGATGGATGACCTGGCGTTGCCGGCGGCGGAACCGAAAGAGGCCAAGACCGGCCGGCTTTCCCAAGCGCAGCGCGATGCATTGGAGGTACTCGTAGCCTGGGGAGATACGCGCGGGGATGCAGAGCGGTGGTTGGAACGGGCTGCACAGCTCAATCCGGATGTGCAAATGCCGGACGAGTGGGTACGGGCCGCCTATCGGGTCAAAACCGGTGTTGAGGGGTAAGGTGACATAGGGTGGCACGAGACCGTTTACTATCCGGCCACGAGCGTCCCGGCGATGAGTCGGTTGATGTTGCCCTGCGCCCCAAGAGGCTTAGCGAGATGGTCGGGCAGCAGGCCGTTCTCGAAAAGCTCCAGATTGCGATGGCGGCTGCAAAGAAGCGTAGCGAACCGTTGGAGCACATTCTGCTGGACGGCCCGCCCGGCCTCGGCAAAACCACGCTGGCCCACGTTATTGCCAGGGAGATGACCGAAAGGCCTCCGCGCTTAACCTCGGGACCCTCGCTGGCCAAACAGGCCGACCTCATGTCCCTGCTCACCAATCTCGAGACGGGAGACGTGCTTTTTATAGACGAGGTCCACCGTCTGCCAACAGTGGTTGAGGAATTCCTCTATCCTGCCATGGAGGATTTTCGGGTCGATTTCACGATCGAAGGCGGGCTCAGCGGCCGGGTTGTCAACTTCGCTTTGCGGCGGTTCACTCTAATCGGGGCAACCACGCGAGCGGGAATGCTCAGTGGGGCGATGCGGGATCGGTTCGGCCACAGCTATCATCTGAGTTTCTATTCACCCGATGACCTGACCACGATCCTGCACCGGTCGGCTGTGAAGCTCGAACTCTCTGCCAAGCCGGGCACCCTGGAGACCATTGCCGCACGAAGCCGTGGCACACCGCGGGTTGCCAACCGGCTGCTCAAGCGGGTCCGCGACTATGCCCAGGTTCGCGGCGACGGCACTTTGACCGAGCGGATCGTCCACCAGGCTTTAGAGATTCAGCAGGTCGATGCCCTGGGGCTCGACGAGCTGGACCGCAGCTTTTTGACCACACTCATCAAGGTCTACACCGGCGGCCCCGCCGGGATCGAAGCCATCGCCGCCACGATGGGGCAGGAGCGAGACACCCTTGAGGACTTGGTGGAACCCTACTTGCTCCAGATCGGTTTCGTCATCCGCACGCGCCAAGGCCGACAAGCAACGCGCCAAGCCTGCGAACACCTCGGCGTGCCATACTCTCAGGCCAACGGAGATAAGGCCGCCAGCAGTCAGCCGACGCTGTTTTAGCAATGCCTGGGGCCGGAGCACATTTTGGCGGAGCTTCGGATTGGTCCGCGGGGCGATAAGTGAATATCATGATTGGCGGCGGGGCTGCTGCGTTCATGTTCTCTGTCAACGCGAAAGCAGACTCGCCGACATTGTGCCTGGAGACGGTCGACGTACATGAAGGTCAGATTGGCCACTTCCCGTGGGTTCTGTTTTGGCGTAGAGGATGCTATTGAACTCGCCGAGGCCGCTGTCGAAGAGCACGGACCCGGACGGGTTGTCGCTCTCGGCCCGGTAATCCACAACGAGCAGGTCGTAAACAAGCTCGAGGAAGCCGGCTTGGACCAATCCGGCGATCTCGAGACAATCGATCCCTCGAAAAGCGTTCTGATTCGGTCACACGGCGCGCCGCCGGAAACCTTCCAGCGGGCCGCCGAGCGTGGTCTCAGGATCGTGGACGCCACCTGTGAGCTCGTGAAGCGGGCGCAGAATGTTGTCAAGCAGCTTCACGAAGAGGGCTACCACGTAGTGATGATCGGCAATCCAGACCATCCTGAAGTTCGCGGGGTCATCGGCTACGCCCCGAATGTGACGGTGATCGACGAGGGAACGAACCTCGAGAGGGCCCTGCCCTATAGAGAGCGGCTGGGCATCGTCGCACAGACTACGCACTCGCCGGAGCACGTGGCCGACATGATCGCGAAGATCCTCAAACGGCCCTATCGGGAGGTGAAGATCGTCAACACCCTCTGTCTGGAGGTCGCTCGGCGGCAGGAGGCGGCAATGGAGCTCGCCCGAGAGGTTGACGTCATATTCGTGCTCGGCGGGCTGCACTCCGCCAACACGCGAGAGCTGGCGCGACTGTGCCAGGAAGCCGGGTGTGACACCTACCATCTCGAGACCTGGGAGCAGTTCGAGCCCTCCATGGTGAAGGGGAAGCAGGTCGCCGGCGTCACCGCGGGCGCATCGACGCCTGAGTCCGTCATCACCGAGTTCGTAAGGGAGCTGGAAGCGCTGCAGGCGTAAGACCGGGCGGTCAGCCTGAATAGCAGTTTCACTGCGTACTTACGGATAGCCAAAGGCGTGGGTTCTGGTATGATCGCGGGTGTCTGGTCGGAACGCGGTTGACCGACGAGGCGGAACATTGGATTGAGGAATTGTCATGGCCGAGCTGAAGCACGGCACCCGCCCGATCGTTGTGGATGAGACATCCGGCAAGAAGGCCTATTGCCAATGCGGATTGTCCGCAAACTTGCCGTATTGCGATGGTGCCCACGACCGGGAAGACGCGGGGGTCTCACCAATCGTGTGTGAGGTTACCGAAGCTGGCAAGAAGGCGGTCTGCCAGTGCCATAGAAGCGGCAATCTACCCTGGTGTGACGGCACTCATAGTCGGCTTTAGAAGCTTGCCTATAGTGGTATGGTGATGACGCGTTGTCGTCTGTACTGGTAACCGTCTGGTGGTTGTTTCTCTGCACGGCCGTGGGACTGTGTCTGGGCAGCTTTCTTAACGCGGTGGTCTATCGCCTGCCGCGCAACAGATCGCTGTGGAACCCTTTATGGTCGTTCTGCCCCGCCTGTAAGCACCGCATCCGTTGGCACGACAACCTGCCGCTGATCAGCTTCATTCTGCTGCGTGGTCGCTGCCGATACTGCGGCATCCCGATCTCGACGCGCTATCTGGTCGTCGAAGCGTCAATGGCGTTGATCGTGCTCATGCTGCTGGATGCGTTCTTCATCGGGCATGTCCGAGCGGGCATCAGCGACAGTCAGTTGGGCCTTATGGGCAGGCTTACAGACAGGCTAAGCTACGACTGGCCGATCTTCTTGGCTCACGTCATTCTCTTCGCTTGTTTGCTGCCCATGTCCATTATCGACCTGGAGCACTACTGGGTCGACGTGCGCTTCACCAATCTAGCGACGATCGCGGGGTTCGTACTTCACACCCTGTGGACGCCCAAACAATCGACCGAATGGATCCGGCCGTTCGATACCACAGCGATCGTCTGCCTGTTTGCCGTGGCCGCTATGGGGATCATATGGGTTCTGCTGATCTGTGAGCCGCACGTGGACGCCGCAGAACTGGGAGAACCCGAAATCGAGGAACCGCCGCCGTCTCCGGCGGAGGCGCGCCCGCCGCGGATACCTCCCCCGTCGTTGGAGTCGCCGTCGCGGGCCGGTGGGTGGGTCGCCGGCTTACTGCTTGCGGGGACGCTTCTTGCCCTGGCGGTTGATGAAACCGGCGCGGTGGAGCTTCGCCATATGGGCCGGGCCCTCCCCCCTCTGCTGCTCTTTTTCGGGTTGATTGTGTGGGAGAGCACCGTCCAGCGCCCCTCAGATCACCAGATCGTCGATGCGATCTACCAGGAACGGCATGGTGCCAGGCGGATGGTGCTGACAGAATTTGCCTTGCTAATCCCAGTGATTCTGGCCGCGGCGGTCGGGTGGTGGATAATGGCCAGCCCCGGTGGCCTGTCGACCGCGATCAGTGACGCTTTGCACGCCAGGACAGGCATCGGAGGCCTCGCCCTGCTGCGGAGCTGGAGCCCGTTGTACGGGCTGGCCACGGCCGCAACTGGATACGTAATCGCCGGCGCCGTAGGCTGGACGGTACGAATAGTCTTTACCCTGGTGTTCGGTAAAGAGGCATTCGGCTCGGGCGACATTCACCTGATGGCTGCGGCCGGGTGTGTCGCGGGCTGGCCCGTGGTCGTGCTGGGCTTCTTTCTGACCTGCGGGCTGGCCATGGTCGGGTGGGTGGCGGCCTTGCCCTTCAAGCGAACCCGGGCTTTGCCGCTGGGCCCGTGGCTTTCGCTGTCGTTCTTGGCGGTTGTGCTGTTTTATGATTCAATCATCGAATGGCCGCTGATCGCCCGTGCGATAGACGTAGCGCGCCTGTTATTTTTTGACGTTCCACAGCCTGCGGTATTGGAGAGCATCCCGTGAGTGTTGCTTTCAGACAGCTCCGAGTCTATGTTCGCGGCATAATCATACTCACCGTGGCCGTAGCGATAGCCCTTGTGCTGTTCAAAAACCGCGACCATACGGTGTCTGTCTGGTTCTTCGGACTCACCGACGACGCCGAACAGGTCAACGTGGTTTCTTTGATGCTTTGCACCGCCGCGGGGACCCTGGTGAGCTGGTGGGCCTTGTCGCTGGCATGGGCTCTGTGGCGGGATATGCGCGAGGTGAAACGGCTTAGGACGATCGATGGGGCCAGGAAGGTGCTCGATCAGCGAGCTGCGGAATTGGAGGAGCGCGAACGACGTGTTGACGGAAAGCTCCAGGAGGCAATTGCGAAGGAGCAAGAGGGTGGGGACGAGCAGACGTAGATGGTGCTGACCATCCGCATTAAAGGAGAAGCAGAATGCGCGGGCAGGTGATCCGACAGACGATTGTGGTCGTGATGCTGGCGATAGCGGCCAGTGGGTGCGCTACGAAGGAAAAACAAACCATCACCATGTTGGAGGAGACCAATGCGAATCTGACAGAACGATTGAACCTCGCGCGAACAGAGCTTGACGCGATGACTCGTGAGCGCGGGGAGATGGATGATCGCTTGGTGGCTGCGCTGAATGAAGTGGACGTGCTGAAGGAACAGCTAGCGGAAAGGCCGGTCCCGGAAGAGACCGCCGCCGGTTGGACGCCCGTTGCAGGCGGTGCAATGATCGCCATTGAGGGTAGTGTCCTGTACGCACCGGGCAAAATCACGCTCCGCCGAGAGGCTCGCCGTACCCTCGATTCCGTCGTCAGCACCATCCAAGGCGAGTACGCCGATAAAGACGTTCATGTGTTCGGCCATACCGACGACCAGCCGATCAAGAAGAGCGGCTGGATGGACAACTACCAGCTCAGTACGGAGCGAGCCCTGGCCGTGGTACGATACCTTCAGGACCGGGGTGTCTCGCCCGAGCGTCTGGTGGCCTGTGGATGTGGGGAACACCGGCCCCGAGTTCCGAACACGTCCGAGACGAATCGGGCGGCCAATCGGCGTGTCGAGATTTTCGCCATCGACCCACAATAGCGTACAAACCGGCCGCAGCGCGGGTCAAAGCGGAATACGCTGATTCGAGGTTTCCAGGCCGGCGCACGCTGCGGATCCAAAGCACGGAATCCTCATCCGCTGACGCGTGACGCGGCTATGCCCTTTGCGACTTGTCCTGGGCAGGGTACTCTAAACCACACAAAGCAAGGTGGTGGCTTCCGGAATTCTGCAGTATTTGATTGCCGTCCATGTATGCGTCACTTCTTTTCTGGCTGGCCCTGGCGTTACCCGGCTATGTGATCGTGCGTCGGGTGTCGGAGGATGACCTGAAATCGGGGTTACTCGGAACGCTCGGGTTGTCTTACCTGGTCACATTGGGCCTGCTGTCCCCGGTGTCGATTCTCTGCTACCTGCTGCGGGCTCCCTTGGGTATCTTTTCGGGCGCTTGTGCCATCGCGGTGGTGGCCGCGACCGTCGAGATCACCCGCCGGCGATGGTGGCGGGAGATCGGCGAGCTGATCATCGGAGGGGCGAGCTTCGGGCTGATTATCCTCCTGGCGGATCTGGTGATGGGTGCGAGGGTCGGTGCTCTCGTAGGAGGCGACGCCGTCCTCCACTTGGCCCGCGTCCGGGTATTGCTGGATCACGGCTTTGGCAACTATGACCCATTTGTTGGCCCACCGTACTTCTTCCCGATCTATCACACCAGCCTTCACCACGCCCTGTTCGCCGCATGCTCGCAGTTGACCGGCATTCACCACGTCTTCGTCTGGTTTGCGAGTCTGCCCTGGGCCAAGCTGGTGGTGGCCGCGGGTGCCTACTACATGGCTTGGTGCGTCTTCGACCGCCGTTGGGTCGGTTGGGCGGCGGCGGTATTCATGGTCGGGCTGCGCGGACCTCTGAATTTTCTCAACTATCCGAACAAGCTCGCCCCGTTGTGGATTGGGGCGCTTATGATTGGCTTCGCGGTTCAGGCGTGCCAGTCTCCGTGCACATGGCGGTCTGTACTTAAGCTCGCCGTTGGATCGTTGGTCCTGGGTCAGGTGCACAGCTTGTATGGCGCCTTCATGGGGATCGTGTTGGGGCCGGTTTTGGGCTGCGTTGCTATGGTGCGAGTTGTCCGGCGGCAGCCGGATTGTTGGCGTCTGGCGACGTGTACCGTTGCGCTAACCGCGGCCTTGCCCTTTCTGTTAATATCCGAGCGCACCACCGCCAGCAGATCTGCGCCTTCACGCCGGTCGGTTGTAAAGGCGTCGACACCCGATCAACCGGAGTCTACCGATACGAAGGAAGCCTGGGTCAGGATGGGCCCCAGAGCCGGTTGGGGGTCGCGCGACTGGCGGACGGCGTGTCTTGGTGCGGGGATCATCTGTGCCCTTGTGGGATCGCGCCGGAGGCAGGCCTTGATTCTTCTGGCCATCGCGGGGACGGCGGCACTGATTTTCTACGTGCCGCCGCTTTGTACGGCCGCTGTCGAGGTCCTCGGAAAGAAGTGGATTCTCGGTCGGATGGGCTTCGTGCTACTCTTGGGCTTTGTGGGTCTGGCGCCGGCCGCGGCGGCGTTCCTTGTCGAGCCGAGAGCACGTCTCCGGTGGGTGAACGCGGTCATAAGCGTGCCGGCCCTGTGTTTCGCGCTTTACTTCGGCGGAGAATTCGCCAACCACAAAGAGCCTTACACCTGGGAGACCTATTATACGAGGGCCCGTTCGTCGCGGGCAGCGCGAGAAGCCTATCTGGATCACACCCGACTGGTTGTGGCTTTTTGCGACAAGCACATTCCGCGCGGAGTCACCGTGCTCCTCGAAGAATGGCCGGGTACGGTATTGACAATGATTCACGACTGCCACATCGTGGTCCCGCACCAGGGTAGTATGGGCGTTCCGGACCGCGGGCCTCGGCGCAGAGATTTGAAGACCATGCTTGCGGCCGAAACGCCTTGGGAGACTCGCCGTGCGTTGCTCCGCAAGTACGACATCAAGTACTTCTTTCCCGCCGAGTCGCCGACGCAGTGGGCTCAAGATCATCTGAAAGATCGCGTTACTGACCAGGGGTTCCGTCTGTTTGTTTTGGACACGAGCCGTTAATTCCCCTAGAATCGGAGTCTCATTGCATTGCGGTGTGTGCCACGTAAACTACATTGCAAATGTGGCTGCACCTGGCGCGAGGATGGTTCGGTAAGTCGTTGCTCACCGCTCTTGCCGGTGCGCCGAAACCTAAAGCCGCATGCAATAATCAGCCTGTGGCCTTGGATTGATAGAGCAGCGCCGTCATGTTGAGCGCTGAGCGTTCTGACGTGCGTCTGGGAGGCTATTTCGCGTATTGATCCGCATGAGAGTCCCTGCCGCTATTCCTCGCAGTATCCGCTCCGCTAAGCGGATCTACCGCCGGTCCACATTTCCGCTGAGGCGGCTGAGTGCCTCTATAAGGATGCTGCCGGACTTCTTGATCATTGGCACACAAAAGGGCGGGACTACATCTTTGTACCGTTATCTAACGGGTCACCCGCGGATACTCTCTGCAGTCGTGAAAGAGGTAAGATTCTTTAACAGGGATTACCACAAAGGGCCGTTATGGTATCGGGCCCATTTTCCGACGTACATTCGCAAGTGGGCTGCCGGTAAGTTGGGGGCGGGGCACACTCTAACTGGAGAGGCGACCCCATACCTGTTTCACCCCCACGCGCCTAAACGGGTTCACAGCCTGGTGCCGGATGCCAGATTGATCGTTCTCCTTCGCAATCCTGTCGACCGGGCATATTCTCACTACCAGCATCACGTAACTAGGGGTCGGGAGAGTCTGTCGTTTGAAGAAGCAATCGATGCCGAACCCAGCCGCATTGAGGGCGAGCTCGAGAAGATGATGCAGGACGAACGTTACCGCAGCCTTAACTACGTCGGGTATGCCTATCTGACGCGCGGGATCTATGTCGATCATCTCAGGCGGTGGCGCGAGCACTTTGATGCCCACCAGTTTCTGGTCCTTGAGAGTGAGCGCTTCTTTTCTGATACCGCGAGTGTATATAAACAGGTCCTGAGGTTTCTCCAGTTGCCCGAGACCAGTCTACCTCAGTTTACGAAGCTCAACATCGGACGATACC
>CP070827.1:5120951-5144409 GCA_020344555.1 Phycisphaerales bacterium | reverse complement strand
GTCCGCGCGGGCTCCCGACAAGTCGGGATTCCATTCCGCCCGCGGCTCAGGATGGTCATGATACCTTCGATCAGGCAAAACGCCCAACTTGCGAGTCGTGCTGCAGGATCAGCCGATCACCGAACACCGCGGAGGTCGCGTCGTGGCTCAGCCGGCGATCGCATCTCCGCACTCGGGACAAACGCCAGACATGTTCCCGGTCAGGTTGTAGGCGCATCTGACGCACAGACCCTTTCGACGCCGATGCCAGCGACGCAGCGGACCGCGGATGAACGCGATTGCGGGATAGATGCCGAAGACGAGGAAGGGAATCCAAAACGGCGATCCGATTCTCACGAACCGGGCGTAGCTTCCTCTATCATGTCGTCGATCCGCCAGCCCGGTTCTTAGTTCGAGCTTGCCGAATACCGGGCCGCGTGACCGGATCTTCGTAGTATCCACGTCGCAGATGTGCCGAATCAAGAAGGAGCCCCGATCGAAATAAACCGTCACCACCTGATTGTCGACTGGCTCCCACTCGAACACCGTTGCCACCCTCCCGTACCAGTGGCTGATAATCCACCCGGCGCCGGCCGCAGCCAATGCCATGACAAGCACAACGATGATGGCTTTGCGGATCATGGTTTCTCAAGCTTTGCCCCGCATTCCGGACAGATGCCGGAAACGTTGCCGGTGAGATTATACCCACATCGAACGCAAAGGCCCTTTTGTCTGCAGCGCCGTCGACGAACAGCACGCCGAACGAAAGCAATGACCGGGTATGCTCCCAAAGCCATCGGAGGCACCCATGCAGGAAATCTAAGGATGAGACGCCCGGCGTTCACGTCCCAGGAGAAGTGAATGAGTCCGCGGGCCCTGAGCATGTATGCGAGCAGTTCATTCTCGATCGAGTAGGCGAGTTCCGGTCGCCCCATCTGCTTGCAGGTCTGGGTCGACCGTCCGTCCGTATGCTGAGTATGTACACGCTCGTATCCCAGCCCCCGATGTATTCTCGTTACACTGCCATCCGCATGATCAATTCGCTCGTAGGGGACGATGGCTTTGACGGGAAACTTTGCCACGGCCAAGCAGCCTGCAACCCGGCTGATGTAAATGCCCCGCGACGGGACCCGTGCAAGGTTGGTAACCTGCCGTGCCTTATCCGTCAACGCCCATGCGAATAAGAGGCCTGTTGCAAGGGACGCTGAGCCTAGCGCGATGACGGCGCACCCCCGAAACAAAGAGTGGATCTTCACAATCATGGGTACTGCTACTTATACAGCCAAACGGTCGCCCGGATGTACAGTCACTGTGATTTGTAGCGTGGATTCCAAAGAACTACAATCCTCTCGATGTCCGCGAAGCGTGAAAAAGTCGTTGTCGCCATGAGTGGTGGGGTGGATTCCAGCGTGGCGGCCTGCTTGCTGGTCGAGCAGGGCTACGACGTGATGGGCCTCTTTATGCGCGTCGGCCCGGACCGGACCGTCCCGACGTGCGTCGGGATGAGGGAGCGGCCCACACACAGCGTACAAGAACCGCTTCCTGACGGGCGCGGCTCCGATCAGAAGCCCGCGGACCCTGGGGAAGAAGCGGGACCCGCGAAGGCGACTCGGCAGCATCAGGGCTGTTGCAGTGCGTTGGACGCGGGCGACGCCCGGTTCGTGGCCGGCGTGCTCGGGATTCCGTTCTACGCGCTGAACTTCGAGAAGGAGTTCGATGCCCTCATCGACTGTTTTGCGGATGAGTACGTCCGTGGCCGCACCCCGAACCCTTGCATCGTGTGCAATGATCGGCTCAAGTTCGGCAAGCTCGTCGACTACGCCGACGCCGTAGGAGCCACGTACATCGCCACCGGCCACTATGCCCGAATCACCCGGCGCGACGGCCGCACCGTGCTGATGCGCGGCCGCGACGCAGAGAAGGATCAGTCGTACGTGTTGTTCGGGCTTGGTCGCACGATCCTCGATCGGACCCTGTTTCCGGTAGGCGAACTGACCAAGAGTGAGGTCCGGGACATCGCCACCCGCTTTAGCCTGCCCAACCGCGAGAAGCCGGACTCGGTCGAGATCTGCTTCGTGCCGGATCGCGATTACGCTCGTGTCGTACGGCAGCGCCGACCCGAGGCATTCATAGAGGGCGACGTGCGCGATCAGACCGGCCGGGTGATCGGCCGTCACAAGGGAATCGGACAGTACACCATAGGCCAGCGGCGCGGTCTGGGCATCGCCGCCGGAAGGCCGATTTACGTCACGCAGCTCGACGTAAGCAGCAACACGGTGACAGTCGGCGATGGCGAAGTTCTGCTGGAGACAATCCTGGAAGCGAATGGGGTAAGCCTCTTGGCCGATGTACCGGACGGGCCCTTCCGAGCGCAGGTCCAGATCCGTTATCTGCACAGGGCTGCACCGGCAACGGTTGAAATGCTCGGGGAAAGCAGGATCCGCGTAACCTTTGATGAGCCCCAGCGGGCCGTCACGCCGGGTCAGGCCGTCGTGTTTTACGACGGGGACGTCGTACTCGGCGGTGCGTGGATCGACGGGACGGAATAACAAGTAGTGGACGCAGCGTTTAAGCTTGTGTGAGTCTGATTCCATGGATGGAAAGGACGTGGCCGCCCGGGGGCCGCTGGCAATCGGCGGTATCGGCGTTCTTTTTAAGGAGGTGCTTATGCGGCGGTTATCATGGATCGTTGTGGCGATTTCCATCGGCCTGGGCGGGTCAAGCACCTTCGGGCAGCGCGACCTCTCCAGCGTTGAGATCAAGACCACCCACGTGGCCGGCAACATCCACATGCTCGAAGGCCGTGGCGGCAACATCGGCGTCTCGGTTGGCCCCGATGGCATGCTGATGGTTGACACCCAGTTTGCGCAGCTTGCCGGCAAGATCCGAGCCGCTCTCGACAAGCTTGGCGAGGGAGAGCTCAAATTCGTCCTGAACACACACTGGCACGCAGATCACACCAATGGCAACCCTGAGTTCGGGCCCGAAGTCCCGATCATCGCCCACACAAACGTCCGCAAACGCCTCGCCACTGAGCAAGAACTCTTCGGTCGGAAGGTCGGACCCCTTCCGAGGAAGGGGCTACCGATCCTCACATTCGACGAATCCTTGTCCATCCATTTCAACGGTGAGGAAATCCGCGTTGTCCACTTTCCTCACGGGCACACGGACGGCGACGCTGTGATTTTCTTCACCGGCTCCAACGTGGTGCATCTGGGGGACAACCTGTTCTCAGGCCGGTTCCCCTTTGTGGATGTGGACCACGGCGGTGACGTCGAGGGCCTGGCCAAACACATAAAAACGATCATCGACCGGCTACCGGCGGAGGTGAAGATCATCCCCGGCCACGGGCCGCTCTCGACCCTGGACGATCTGAGGACCCACTACCGCATGCTGACCGAGACCACGGAAATCGTCCGGAAACGCATGGCCGCGGGCAAGACGCTGGACCAGATCAAGGCGGACGGACTACCCGACAAATGGAAGCCGTGGGGCACCCGGTTCATGGACGTCGACATGTGGCTGGAGATCGTGCATCAGAGCCTGTCCAAGAATAGCACCGGTGGATAGAAGCGGTTCCTTGGTGATCCCCGCCGATAGGCTGCTTTGGGCGAACATACTACCGGCCAGTTCGCGCCCCAGTGAATCAGTCCGAGTAGGAACGGGTCAAGGTCGCTGGCTAACGATGGAGCGGCGCCCCCTCAATACCCACGTGCACCTTCCAGACCGTTCCACCTCCCCTTCGTGTCGACGTGGCATAGATCGCCTGACGATCAAACTTACCTTGTCCGAAGGCCAGACTGGCGACGCCGGGCATGTTCTCCGCGATCACATCCAGCTTGCCGCTCTGAGGATCAAAGCGCCAGATTTTACCCTCGCCATTGGCCGCGATGTAGATTCTACCCGCCGAATCCATGGCCAGCCCATCATTGGCGCCACGCCTGCCCGTCCTTGCGACGACCTTCGGTTTTCCCTTTGGGCGGCCGTTCTCGAGCTCCAGGGCCCAGAGTCGGTTATCGATGATGATGGGACGAATGCCTAGGAAGATCTGGGCCACATAGAGCGTGGCCTCGTCTGGTGAGATCACCATCCCGTTGGGATGGTTGACAGCGTTTGTAAACAGACTCACGGTTCCGTCGCGATCGACCAGGAATATCTCGTTAGTGGCATCATCGGAAACCAGAAAGGAGCCGTTCTTGAGCACGAGGATGAAGTTCGGGTCGCCGATCCCCTTTGCGGCGACGCGTTTTTCCCCGTCGGGAGTCACGCGCCAGACTATACCGTCGTCATTTTTTCCGTGGTCAAACGCATTTGTGGGTCCGAAATCCGCCACCAGAACGTCACGCTCGCCGATGGGGGCCAGACCGAGATTCGAGTAGAGGTCTGCAATCCGGGTCGCCTCACCCTCCGTGCTGACACGCCAAAGGGCCGCGTTGGCGGTTACGTAGAGATCCCCCTCGCCGTTAAACGCAATGCCCTCGGATCTGTTGAACGTTCCGCGTACCAGGGCCGTGGGTTTGACCGGGAATCGGACCTCGTCTTTTTCTTGGGTTGGCTCCGGCTGGGCCCATAGGGTACCGCCTGTCGAGAATAAACCCGCAAACAGTACGACAAGGAATAGCCTCTTCGCAGACTGCATGTCATACATCATGTTGAACTCCATCGCCCTCCACGACCATGTTCCTGGGACCCCAGGCGGGGACGTCGACTACCACAGCGAACAGCTCACTCCTGGCTTCTCCGCGCTGGTCCGTCGGCGGACGCCCCGGAGGATCCGCCGCTCTCAGGAAAAGCATAGCGTCGAGGCACGGGGCTTACAACTCCACGTGGCGTTACATGCGTAGGACTCGCTTCGGCCTGGATTTCCCAGATGAAGTGTTCGTGATGGCATGATTCGTGCAGTTTTGCCCTGTGATTCAAGGGTTTCCAGCGATTTCGGCGGGAGCACCTGATGGGTGAAAGGCGAAAACAAGCACTTCGTGTGCAGTTCGATGGCAAACTGAGGTTCGAATTCCACGGGGCGAAGATCACCGGCGACGTCCCGATGCGTCTTCGTCCCGGCTCGTCGGGATACATCGGGACTTGCGTTCCGTGAGCTGGACGAGGCGTTCCGTCTGACTGAGAAGGGAAGCACGTTGTTGTTGGATGCCCGACGATGAAAGAACACGCAGCACTCGATGCTGGCTCTGTTGCGGCAGGCTGTCTGTGGGTGCCTGGCCGGCTACGAAGATGTGAACGACGCGGATCGTCTGCGTATCGATCCCGCGATGCGCCGAGTGGTTGGGGGCCGCGTGCCTGCCGGTACCGGAAGACGAGACGACCTATGGGTCTGAGCAAGCTGAAAACCAGGAAGCCACCGAGCGGCAAGACACCCCCAGGGTGAGCTCCAGGACGACGCTTAAACGTCTTCGCCGGGGCGTATCCTGCCACGGTCAGATCGACGACGCCGAGCTGCCGGCCCTGGTGGTGCGTCGATCGCTGGTGCTCTGTCTTACCAGGCTGCTGGTGGAGTCCGGCACGCCCCCCGACTGGTGCATCGCCCTGCTACGGATCATTCCTGCCCTGGCCAATGCCGGACCGGCATTGACCGGCGCCCGGGTTCCGCGTGACTCGCAGACCGCTTCGCTCGCCACCACCGCTGAGCGCGGTCTCCAGCCGTCACCCGAAGGACTCGTGCAGTCGATTCGGCAGGTTTACGGCGTGAACACCGGTTCGGCGTCCGGTTCCGGTCCCAGATCGGGTTATCTGCGTGATTTCCAGGCCCTCGATGCCGCTTTGGAGGAAGTAGCAACCCTGTTAACCGTGAAGAATTGAAGCCTAAACCCTTGACACAAAAGGACTTACGTGTCTTTTGTTAGCTTACACCATGAAACTGTTCCCACTCGCACCCGGCGTTCGCAACTTCGCAGTGGCAACCACCCCGGCGTGGTGAGCCACTGGAGCCTTCGCATCTCTTGGAGGCCTGGCACTTGTATCAGGGTCTCTGGTACGAGGCCGCCGCCGATCTCTACCACAACCCAGCCCGCTACTACGACTCGACATGTTCTTACGACCTAACGGTCACAATTGGCGCCTGTCTGATTGACTGATCGACAATATTCCGCCTAAGTTGAACCGCACGGGATTCTAGCCAGAAGGAGGACGAGATGTTCATCACTCGAGTACCGCTCACTGTTTCCCTGGTCACCACGCTCCTGGCACTCGCAAGCACGGTTGCCGGTGATGTTCAGGATCGCCCCGGGCCGACACCTGCCCTGTCTGAAGCATTCGACGGGTTTGACGCGTATGCCGAGAAGATGATGGACCGGTGGGAGGTGCCGGGGATGGCTGTGGGTGTCATCAAAGACGGCAAGGTCATATACATGGATGGATTCGGCTATAGGAACGTCGAAGAAGGTCTGGCGGTCACGCCGGAGACGCTCTTTGCCATCGGTTCCGTCTCAAAGCCGTTTACCGCGCTATCGGTCGGGATGCTCGTCGACGATCGTAAGCTGGATTGGGACACGCCCCTGATCGAGTATCTTCCGGATTTCCGCCTGTCCGACGAGTATGCCACGCTTCATGCGACGCCGCGTGACCTTCTGGCGCACCGAACCGGCCTTCCCCACCACTATATGATGATCGCCGCCACGCCCTTCAGCCGAGACGAGATCTTCCGGCGGCTGCGATTTCTGGAACCCACCGCGGAGCTGCGTGAGGTCTACCAGTACAACAACCTCATGTACATGACAGCCGGGTACCTCGTCGGCAGAGTCACCGGTGGAACCTGGGAAGAGTTCATCGCCGAGCGGGTCTTCAAGCCGCTGGGCATGGAACGCAGCACCTTTCGCCGTGATGGCGTCACCGATCTGGACAACATCGCTCTCCCGTACGAGAAGAAGCGTGGAGAAGTGGCCACCGTACCATACCCCGTCATGGCCGCAGCCGCTCCCTCTGGTGGGATCATCTCCAGCGCCGAGGAGATGGTCGAGTGGCTCAGACTCTATCTGAATCAGGGTCGCATAGGGAACCGGCAACTCGTCTCGGCCGTTGTCCTGAAGGAAATGCACACCCCACAGATGCCCATTCGATATGTGCCCAAAAACGCGCTCGGGCCAATAGAGGCCTATGGCTTGGGCTGGATGATCCGGCCCTATCGAGGCCACTACCTCGTCCACCATGGCGGTTGGATCGACGGCTTCGTGTCTTGGGTCACCATGATGCCCGACGACAACATCGGCGTCGTGGTGCTTAGTAATAAGGGACACCAGTTGCTGCCGTTTTGGCTCAACTATCACATCTATCACAGACTGCTGGACCTTGGAACCGATTGGACTGCCCAAATCCAGCCTTCAACGGATGAGGATGGCAGCGAAGTGCAAACGCGGCCTCAGGTCGGCACCGGCGGCCAAGGCGCAGCCAGCCGCACCCATCCGCTTCAAGACTACACCGGCGTCTACGAACACCCGGCGTACGGCCGCGTTGCTCTGAACGCCGAAGGGGGTGCTCTAAGCATCGTCTTCAACGATCAAACGGCTGCGCCCCTTGAACATGTTAAATACAACATCTTCCTCACGAAGCACGAGATTGAGGAGTTCAACAACCTACCGGTCCGCTTCCCCGTCACCATGTTCGGCGAGATTGAGAGTGTTGAGATCGAACTGCAGGAGGAAGTGGAAGGACGAGGGATTGACGACATCGTGTTCCTCCGGGTGTTTGACGAAACGCTCCGCAACGACGCGGAGTTCCTCCGCAAGATTGCCGGCCAGTACGAATTCCAGGGCGTTATCGTCAAAGTGGAGTACCGCCCGGGGCCCAGGTTGGTCCTTCAGGTGCCCGGTGAACCGGAGTACGAGATGGCACCCTACAGTACGACCATGCTGAAGATCATAGGCATGGAACGCTCGAGAGTTGAAATCAACTATGACGAGAACGGACGGGTCGTGGAGGCTGTCGTACATCGCCCGGACGGCTCGATCCCCGCTCGGCGAATACAATAAATCTGCCCGCCCCCAGGTCGCTTCCTCCAACGCGACCCCAACGAACAGCCCTCATCCTCGCCTCCGCCCTGTCGTTGGGCGGGCTCCGTGATCATCGAGTGACCCGTCACCACGTGCCGCGTGATCGCTAGTCTTACGAGGCCCGACGAATAATTCCGGTCAACATCCGAATGGGCTAGGAACGCGACTGGGAGCCACGAAATGACAACACTCCTTCAGGACCTGCGCTACGCGGCCCGCATGTTGGCCAAGAGCCCGGGCACAACGGCGATCGCGCTGATCACTCTGGCGTTGGGAATCGGCGTGAACACGGGCATGTTCAGTTTCATCAGCGCGAATGAGTACACCGTCCCGCACCGTGTTGAAGAACCGGATCGGCTCGTTTCGATCTACCGCACAACTGAACCCGACAATCCCCACAGTCGAGGGCCCGTTTGCCCGCTTGACTATCTCGACTACCGCGAGCAGGCGAAGTCATTCTCCAGCATCGCCGTATATCACGTCACTTCCGTGACGCTCACTGGAGAAGGTGAGCCGGAAAAGGTCCTCGGCGTTCATGCTACCGCCAACCTGCTGCCGACGCTGGGTCTGGGGACGCACCTCGGTCGGCTATATACCGAAGAGGAGGACTCGCCGGCGGGCGAACACGTCGTGCTGCTGACAGATAGGCTCTGGGAGCGAAAGTTCGCGTCCGATCCGAACGTCCTGGGACGGACGGTCGCAGTGAACGACACACCTCACACAATCATCGGCGTGCTGACGCCGGACTTTCGGATCGAAGGCATGCATTGGTATCGAGCGGACCTGCTGATACCGCTGCGCATCGACCCGGCCGGACTCCAGCGTGGCAAGAGTGCGTTCTGGGCTCTTGCTCGACTGAACCCGGGTTTGACCCGTGAGCAGGCGGGTGCGGAGATGGACACGATCGCGGCGCGGTTGGCCGAGGCCTACCCGCAAACCAACGCCGAAGTGAAGGCACAGATTCAGCCTCTCATGGACGCACTTGCACCTAGAGACACTCTACTTGCCTTTAGAGCGATGCTCGGCGCTGTGGGCTTGGTGTTGCTGATCGCATGCCTGAATCTCGCAAACATAGCGTTGGCCAGGGCCACGGCGCGTGGCCGGGAGTTTGCGGTTCGAGCGGCGCTTGGAGCCGGCCGGGGGCGGATCGTCCGCCTACTGCTAACCGAGAGCCTACTACTGGCCACGCTCGGCGGCGCTCTGGGCCTGCTGATCGGTCGGTGGGCGGTCGACCTCTTCATCCTGTCGCAAGAGTACATGCCGATCCAACGTGATGAGGTGGACCTGAACTGGAGGGTGCTGACATACACCCTCGTAGTGTCGGGTTTCGCAGGACTGGCGTTCGGACTGGCTCCGGCAATAACAGCGACCAGAGTGTCAGTTACCGAGGCGCTGAAGGAGGGCCAGGCGGCGATGTCGGCGGGACGAACGCGAAATCGTCTGCGGAACACGCTGGTCGTGGGGCAGCTTGCCATCTCCCTGCCTTTGCTGATCTGCTGCGGTCTGACGCTCAGGCACGTTACCGCGCTCATGACCATCGACCTCGGATACAAGACTGAGCGCCTGCTTACGCTGGAGGTTGAGCTGCCGGAACGCCGTTACGCGAGTCCGGTACAGCAGGCGGCCTTTTATCGCGAGGCGACGGAGACCATTGGGGCCATACCCGGCATCGAGAGTGTGGGGGCAGTGCTGACTCTACCTGTCCACAGCGGCGCTGTGATCGGATCATCAGTCAGGATCGAGGGTCGGGCGGCGGTGTCCCGGAGGGGTGAGCCGGGCGTCTACGGGTATCAACCCGTTACACCCGGCTTCTTCGAGACCCTGGAAGTTCCGCTGATCAGGGGGCGCTTCTTCACAGAGCATGACCACGCCGACGCGCAGCCGGTCGCGATCATCAACAAGCGAATGGCTGAACGCTACTGGCCTGACGAGGATCCGATCGGCAGCCGATTGACACTGGATAAGAACCTGTCTGAGGCGAGATGGATTACCATTGTGGGGGTGGTGGCCGACATCGGCTTCTCAGTCGTGCGGCCCGGACGGACGGCCCCGACGTTGTACCTGCCTCACGAACAGAGGCCCTGCCCGAGCATGTACGTCGTCGCGCGGACCGCGGGCGATCCGAGGGGAGCGGTCTCCGCGATGCGCGCGGCGATCCACGAAATCGACGAGCGAATACCGGCACACAACTTCCGCACTATTCAAGATGTCATGCACTGGCTTTGCAGCGACGATCGTCTAACCGCTGGTTTCTTCGGTGGCCTGGCGTTACTGGCGCTGAGCCTCGCCAGCATCGGCCTGTATGGTGTTATGTCCTGCGCCGTCCAGCAACGCACACACGAGATCGGTGTGCGCGTCGCGCTGGGGGCGAGCAGACGCGAGATCATGCGGCTGGTGCTCAAGCGCTGCTTGTGGCTGGCCGCGATCGGAATCGGTGTCGGAATAGCGCTCTCCATCCCGGTCGGGCTGGCAATCGAGTCGGAACTGTGGGGCGTCAGTGGGATCGACCCAGTGGCCTACGCCGGTGTCAGCATCGTGCTGCTGGCAGTTGCCCTGCAGGCGGGATACGTGCCTGCCCGGCGTGCGACCAAGGTCGATCCGATGGTGGCGCTGAGGTGCGAGTAAGGAGGCGTTCATGGGCACTGTCGGCAAGGATATTCGACACGGTGTTCGAGTGCTCTTCAAATCTCCCGGCTTTACTACGATTGCCGTCGTCACCTTGGGGCTCGGGATCGGCGCCAACACGGCCATCTTCAGCTTGGTTGATGCGCTCCTGCTGCAGTCGCTTCCAATACGGGAACCTGATCGTGTCGTGCAGGTCTTCGGCGCGGAGAACGACCGTTTGATCTCCACTCACGCTTATCCATCGTACATCGACCAACGAGATCGTTGCGACGCTTTCAGCGGCTTGGCAATGCGAAGCCCCGCTCCCGCGCACGTCGGAACCGGCGATCGGGCCGTCCGCGTTCAGGCGGCGTTGGTCAGCGGCAACTATTTCTCCGTTCTCGGTGTCGTGCCAGCGGCCGGCCGGTTGATCACGCCGGCTGATGATGTGATGCGTGGCGGACATCCCGTCGCTGTCCTCGGGTTCGACCTCTGGCACAGAATGTATGAGGCCGATCCCACGGTGATCGGTACAGAGATTACGGTCAACGGATTCCCTTTCACGGTCATCGGAGTGACGGCCGAGGGTTTTGGCGGCATCACCATGCGTCCGACAGAGATCTGGGCGCCGGTTGCCATGTTCGATGCCCTGAAGCCCCAGCGGGCTCACGACAGTCCCCATCCCCTCGATAGTCGCGACACGTTCTGGCACTACATCGTCGGGCGCCTCGCGTCTGGCAGAACTATTGAGCAGGCCGAGGCGCAAGTGAACCGGGTGTACGCAGGACTGGCAGCAGTCTACCCAGATATCCAGTGCTCGAAGGCCCGTCTGATCCCGGTTAACAAGGCCAAGATGGGAATAACGGGGCGCGCGGTGGCCTCGGACTCCGCGCGACTTTTGAGCATCGCGGTCGGATTGATCCTGCTTATCGCCTGTGCCAACGTTGCGAACCTGCTCACGTCCCGGGCGCAGAGCCGGCAGCGAGAGATCGCGATTCGAACGGCCGTCGGTGCGGGACGCGGCCGTGTGATTCGGCAACTCCTGACTGAGAGCCTTTTGCTGGCCATGCTCGGCGGCGCGACCGGGCTCTTAATTGCCACTTGGGTGGGTGATCTGCTGCTCGGACTGGTTCCTGAGTCGGCCCTTCTGTCTCGCCAGTCAGTCGATCTGACGTTGCACGGTCGGGTACTGTGCTTCACGCTTATTGTATCGGTGCTCACCGCTGTGGTCTTCGGACTGATTCCCGCCCTTCAGACGTCGTGTGTCGACCTGGTGCCCGCACTCAAGGCCTCGGCGGGCATGACGAGTCCTCGACGGCGCCGCCACTCTCTTCGGGACTTCCTGGTTGCCGGGCAGGTGGCCGTCTCGCTGATACTGCTGATCTCCGCAGGACTTCTCGTAAGAACGCTGTCCAACCTGCGAAAGACGGAACCCGGTCTTGATCCGGATGGAGTGCTGCTCGCCTCGGTCGATATGGCACGCCAGGGTTACGACGAGGAACGCGGGCGGATCTTTTACGATCGACTCATCGAACGAGTGGAGGCGATACCGGACGTGACGAGCGCTGCGCTGGCGCGGCTCGTGCCAATGCACGTCGAATACCAGAGAAGGATGATCGTGGAGGCACATGACTCCGGCGCGGGTCGCCCACCCATGATCCACTTCAATACCGTGTCACCGACCTACTTCACCACGATGAGAATCCCTCTCTTGCGCGGAAGGGTCTTTGGACCGCAGGACACGGAATTCGCACCGGGTGTGGTGGTGGTGAACCGGGCACTGGCCGAGCGCTTCTGGAATGGTAACGCGCTAGGCAAGCATCTATCGAGCCAAACTGAATCGTTCGAAGTGGTCGGCGTGGTCGCAGACGGTAAGTATCACGGTCTGCGCGAGAGTCTGCTGCCTTTCGCCTACTTTTCACTTGCCCAGTCGTACCGGCCCACGGCGACGCTGGTAGCGCGTACGGTTGGAGATCCGATGGCGGTGTTACCGGCCGTCCGAGCCGCCACACGCGAGCTCGACCCCATGTTGCCTTTGTTTGGCGTTGAGACGCTGGAGGACCATCTGGGGGCGGCTACGTCAAACGAGCGTATGGCGGCCACACTGTTCGGCGCCTTCGCCGTGCTGGCGGTCGCCCTCGTGGTGGCCGGCTCGTACGGCGTGATGTCCCATGGGGTCAGCCGTCGTGTGCAGGAAATCGGTTTGCGGATGGCGCTCGGCGCTCAAAGAGGTGATGTTCTGCGTCTGGTGCTCGTGCAGGGATCGCAGGTGATCATCGTGGGCATCGTAGTCGGGCTTGTGGCGACGTTCGGCTTCACACACTTTCTGCGGAGCCGGCTTTTCGAGGTCGGTGCCGCGGACCCGGTGACTTACATCGCTGTATCGTTCCTGCTCGCCGCTGTGACCCTGCTGGCCTGCTACATCCCCGCACGGCGTGCGACAAAAGTCGATCCGATGGTGGCGCTGAGAAACGAATAGACAGAGGGCGGACACTCATTCGGAGTTCGTGCCAATGGCTAATCTTTGGATCCGGCGTCCGGTTCAGCCAATCGCGCTTTCGCTGTGCCGTGGGGACTGATTTTGTGGGCCTGCTCATACCATCGGCGAGCATTCTGCCTATCACCGGACGCCAGGTACGCGCCGGCCAGGCACATGCGTGAGTCCGCTTCTTCCGGGTATGTTTCGACCGCGAACCGGAGCCACCTTACCGCGTCGGCCAGCTTGCCCGCCCACATCAGCTCCGGACCCACGACGTTCACAGGGCTGTTGCCCACATCATAATGATCCGCTCTATAGGGATAATGCGGGATCGGAGAAGAGTATCGTGATGCCCAAGGAGATGAGAGTGCTCGGGCTGGGCTGGAACCCCGCTAGAGCCCCGTGTAGTGTGAACCAGGCAAGACCCGTCCCCTGACCCTGTGGAGTTCGGGTTCCGGTTGGCCGTCAAACCGTACCTGAAGTGCAAGCTCCTGAACGTCGTCCATAGCAACCCCGCGTTTAATCACTGAAGACCCTTGGACGACAAGGGGCTCCTACGCGTATCATCCCGTCAGACGGAAGGCATCCGGGCCGTTTACGTTGCTGTTATACGTTCGGCCGCCCGGAGTCGTACGCGTAAGCTTGTCCAAAGGGGAGGCTCGACTCGGACGCGCGGCCCGGCGAGGATGGCTATAGGTTCAAGGCCAGTGCGAGGGGCTGATGGACCTCTGAAGAGCGACAGAGCTGCGCTGACGTCTCAATGAACATTCTCGTCCTTCATAACGGTGCCCTGGGTGACTGTGCTCTTGCGCTGCATCTCATCGCTGCCATGAAACAAGCATGGGATGAGCCCTTGGTCACGCTGGCGGCCCGGTCGCCACTAGCCCAATGGGCCAGGAAGCATGGTCTGGTTGCTGACGCCGGCTCTCTCGACCAGCTCGGCGGTCACCGTCTCTATGGCCCGGACGCCGACCTGCCCGAAGACGTGCTGCAATTCCTGCGAGGCTTTGACCGTGTCGTCAGCCTCTTGGGTGGGCCAACCGAGGCGGTCTCCGTCCGGCTATCGACGGCACTGGGTGATTGTCTGTTTGCCATTGATCCGAGGCCTACTGAGGCTACCTTGCGGGAGGGCGTGCACATCACGCGACAGTGGGCCGGTCAGCTCGCGGACTACGGGTGTCCGGTGTGCCTCGAGCAGCCGGCCCGGATCAAGCTCACGGAACCAGAAAGGGCCTCTTACAGTCAAGGGCTGGCCCGCCGGCTGGGTATCTCGCCTGGCCCCATCATGCTATGCCACCCGGGAAGCGGCGGTTTGGACAAGTGCTGTCCGATCGAAGTCCTCGAGCAGCACCTTAACACCATGTTTTCCAAGGGGTGGAGCGTAGTATGGATCATCGGCCCGGACGAACTGGAACGGTTTGGGCATAGCTACATGGAGCGACTGAGGGCGTCCGCTCCCGTCGTGTTCGAGGAGTCGGTGGAAGCGGCCGCCGACCTGATCTGCGGGGCACGCGCCTACATCGGCAACGACGCGGGCATGACTCATGTGGCCGCCCTTTCCGGGGTGCGGACCCTGGCCATCTTCGGACCGACCGATCCTCACGTGTGGAGACCTTTGGGCAACGCCTGTGAGGTGATCCGCCTCCCGGTCTCGCAAGCCTCGTTCGAGGTAGCAATGCACGGCTGGGTGGCCAACCGCAGCCCATTGACACTTGCCGGCGCATAACAAGAGCGGACGCTCCGGTGAGCGTCCGCTCCTTCCCTCGCACCTCGCGTCGCTTTGCCAGCGATCGTTGCGGGGCGAATTCCCTTGGTCCGTCAAGTGGATCCGTCCGTTCGGGCGGTCGAACCGCGGTGGCAGCATTGCTGCTCCAACTCGTCTATGAGCACCGCGAGGTTCTGCTCCTTCTGGCCCGCAGGCGTCATCCAGCGAACCGTTTCGTTCTCCTGCAACGTCTTGGAGATGCGGCGGGATGCCAGAATAACCGTAGAATGGTTCTTATTGCCCATAAAGCGGCCGATCTCCGGGAAACTCATGTCCGTATGCTTTCTCGCCAGATACATCGCAATCCCACGTGCGAGGGCGATCGTCCGTGACTTCCGCGACGTATGGAGATCGGCCGGTGTAAGACCGAAGAAAATCGCTACAACGCTCTCGATGTCCGAGAGCATCACCACCGGGGCGGTCTGGCGGACCAGATCACGGATCGCCCGATCCGCCAGCGATAAGGTAATGGGCTGCCCGACCACCTGAGCCTGAGCCACGACCTTCAGAAGCGCCCCTTCCAGCTCGCGTATGTTGGCCTGAAAGTTCTCGGCGATGTACATGATAACCGGCTCGCTAATGTCCACCTTGAGGCGCTCTGCCCGCTGGCGCAGCACGCCCGCGCGAACCTCCAAATCAGGCGATTCGACGCGTACAACCATGCCCGAGAGGAACCGGCTGACCAGCGATTCGGAAAAGTGCCCGATCATCTTTGGGTGTGCGTCCGAGGCCAGGACGATCTGCTTGCCGGCGGCGTCGATCGACTTGAATGTGTGCAGGAACTCTTCCTGTGTGGCGCGCTTGTTGGCCAGAAAATGGACGTCATCGATTATCAGAGCGTCCAGATTGCGATAGCGGCCGTGAAAGGCGTCCGTCTCCCGGGCCTTGACCGAATAGACATAGTCGTTTGTAAACTCCTCACCGGTCACATATCGCCAGCGCAGGTGCGGATTGCGCTCGTTAAGCCCGTTACAGATCCCTTGCAGCAGATGCGTCTTTCCCAGACCGCAGCCCCCGTGCACAAAAAGGGGATTGTACTGGTTGCCCGGGCTCTCGATGACGTGACAGGCGGCTGCGTACGCCATCCGGTTGGACGAACCGACTACAAACTCCTTCAGCCTACCCTTCAGGTTGGGGATGGCCGGCAGCGTGCCGGACCGCTTTTGCTCACGGGCGAGGCGCTCCGGGTTGTTGGCCACGAAATCGACCTGCCGATCCGGCTGCTTCTTGCCAAGCCCCTTGGCAAGCGCCGGGTCAATGGCGAAGCTCAACGTGAAATCGCGTTCGGTGATCTCACGTGCCGCCTCGCTGATCACGTCCGCAAAATGTCGTTCGATCCACTCCACGACAAAGTGGTTTGGCGCGCTGATGCGTAAGTAATCGTCCGTGAAGCTGAACCGGGTTGCGTTCTTGAACCAGACGTTGAACCGCTGGGGGCCGACCTTCTCCGCGATCCGTGATTCGACTTGCGACACCGCATCCTCTGCGCAGGTAATCACCATCAGCTCCTTCAAAATGGCAGGAACCGCCACACCACAGGTACGTAATGTTCGAAAAAACGCTACGAAAGAATAGCGGAGCCACTAGCTGTGGCCGGCTTACCCCGACCGCGCCCTTAGCATCGTGCTTGCTTCCACTACCGAATTCGGAAAATACCACTTGCCCGAGGCAGCGTCAACCATCTTTTTTGACCCACATGCCTCGAAGTGTCCGTGTTTCCCCATTTATAAGTGGTTACGGCGGTAAACTTTTTTTTCCCCACCATGCTGCCTTCTGCACGGATATAAATGTGGAAAACTCGCCTTCCTTCGGGCCGAAGCCTCCAAGCTCATGTCCGAGGTGAGGTTACGATCCAGGCGTCGCGTGCCCCCTTCTCGACGAAGTCCCACCGTGCATACATCCTACGGGCCGGCGTGTTCCGTTGGTCGACCGCCAGGGATAGCCCAACAACGCCCATCCGAGCCCCGACGTCCAGCGCCCGCTGTAGTAACGCGTCCGCGACCCCTGTTCTGCGCGCCGCATGGGCGACCCCCATGTACACCACTTCCAGGACCGGCCGGTGCGGGATCCGGTTGAGTAGCATTACCCCAACCGGCTTATCACCGCGCATTGCGACCCACCAAAGTGCGGGGTCGAAGATGCCGGTGGCGCGGTGGCCGGCCAGTACCTCCGCCGTTCTCCGTAAGCCCGTAAGCTCTGGACAGTCCTGACTTTGCGTGTACGTCTCTTCGACCGTGCGTTGAAACAGTAACTCGCGGTCGGGCGCGTACTCCACCCACTCGAGATCGTGTGCTGCCTTGAAGGATCTACCCTTACGAGTCGCATCCCGCATCAGGTATCTCAAACGGGTAAGATAGCGAAAACCGGACTCCTTCAACAAGTCACCCAAGACACCCCGTCCTGGCGCAACCAGCACCTCCAAGATGACGATCGACCGATCCCAAGCGAGTGCCTGTAGGCTCTTGAGGGTCGCAACGGTGGCTCGATACTTGACGTCCGTTTCGAGTTTGCCGGGGACGAAGACCAGCGCTGCCGCACCCGGGGATTCCGCGGCTAAACATGCGGTTACCAGTTCCCTACCCCTATAGGCGCCCAGGAGGAGATCTATCGATACCGTCTTCCGACGCACACTGGCGAGCAAATCGGCCACCGGCGCTGCGGAAGTACCCTCCGCTGGCGGCGGTTCAATGTCGAACGCGAGATGTAACGCTGCGTGGCGTGCCGCCGATCCGGCGACGATCCTGGTGATCTGGAATTCATCACCGCCGTTACTCATGCCACATCCACCACTCGATTCCAAGCATAACACGGCTGATGGATCCGTCGAGGAGCGGAGCCATGCTCCCAGGGTAAGCGAACAGACGATGCGCGATCAACGACACTTCCTGGGTTATCAGGACGGCGTTAGGCTGGACAATCCTCTCCGCCACGTAGCTGATGATTTGGGAAGAATATAGGGCAAGCCGCAAGCGTTTCTTCCAGGTACTCCTCCGAGAGCCCCGAACCGAGGAGTGGCGTGGCCCAGCCCGTCGAAGACGGGCGCCGGTATGTCGTACGCGGCCTACAAGCGTGCTCGACTCATGGCAGCGCCATCCCGATGTCTCCCGACGCACGTCGGGAGCGGCCATGCCATCGATCCGGGAACAATCCCTCGAACCAACTATGTTGGAGCACTGCCCTGGACGGCGGACCGCGGTCATGCTCGTTCGTTGTCAAAGGTTGCCACAACCCGTTAATGTGCGTACCCATGCGCCGTACGCGTACGGCAGGGTTCGTCGCCGGCCACGTTCAGGCTGTGCGAAGTGAACAGGGCAAGGCGGCCGGTTGATTCTTCGATCTACGGAGGCTCGTGGGGAGGCGCGCCTGCAGGTGCAATCACTGAACGTAATTAGCGCTATCTGGCTGAGCATAGCTTCGGGTACCGGACTGACGCTTGTGGCCACCGGGTTGGGTTGGGCGGTTGCCCAAATGGGGTCGATCCCGCCGGTGCGGTGGGTCGCATGGTGGGTACGCGCTGTCGTCCTGCCCTTGTTGCGTTGTCGGTTTTGGTGGCGACGCACGGTAGTGATCTTCGCCAACAACATCTCGCTCCTGGCGGCGTTGGTGGCGGTCGGTCGATGGCGTTTGGGGGCTCTAATGGGCGTTGCAGGTCTTGGCGTCGGCCTGGGGATAGGGCTTAGGATCCTGTCAAGTGAGCCAACTGCTGCTGTGGACCCAGGTCCCAAGTATTCTGCCAGGGTGAGGCGACGTATCAGAGTAGGGATTGTCCTGAATCTCCTGGAACCTCCGGCCATCATGCTAACGATCGGGCTGAGCCTGGCACGGCAGCCCTTGCCGTTGTCGCCTGGACAGGTTTGGGAAACGTTCTTGGTGTGGGTCGTCCCAGCGACGCTGCTGGCGGCGGGAGGCGAAGCGCTTTGGCTTGGGGCGATTCACGAAGCGCGCCCCAGAGGTGATTCAGGCCCGGCAGGGCAGGCGGGTCCAGGTCCCGGTCAATGTCAGGGCGGCGAATCAACAGATTGAAACAGACGAGCGTGGGCACGCGGTCGGCCACATGACGCGGGTCGAGAATCCGCCGCGACAGCACCGTGGGCCTGGTCGCCCCCATCACTCAGGTCGTCTAGAAGCTGAATCAGAAGCTTGCTGTCGCAGGGCTTGGCGAGGAAGTAATCGCCCCCGGCGAAGTCGACCATCGGCCCCAGGTAACTCCGCGTCATCTCGTCGGTTGGCTCTGTCAAGACGATTACGGTCAAGTCCAGGTCGCGCGTCTCATGTCGGACGTACTCGCAAACCTCGAAGCCGTCCATATCCGGTAGGTGAACGTCCAGGATGAGGATGTCCGGCGGATCGACATCACACATCAAGATGACATCACTGCCGCTGGCTACAGTGTCCACGGTGTATCCGGCGTCTTCGAGGCGTACCTGCAAGGCGTGCCGGCTCGCGGTTTGCGGATCGGCCAGCAGTATCCGTGGTGATTCTCGACTCATCGGCTTCCCCCTCGCCATCAGCCGTGGAGCTTGGCGGTCGGCCGCCGCAGAAAAGAAGCGGACCAAACCTAGGTGGCTGCACAGGCCGCGCCCGGCCGACTTGAATCGCGAAGAAGTGACCCGCCGATGCAGACGAGTTCACATGTCCTCGTTCTCGGCCGTCTCGATTGCGCTTCGTTATCCCTGTGTTGCTATCCCCGCCGGATGGGCCGCACCCGACAGCGCTCCACAATGTCAAAGGAAAGTGTAGGATATGTTCGGCGTCTCGGCCAGAAATCGTGAAGCCGTCATTGACTCGAAATCAAGAGGCGCAACCACCGATAAGGTGGTGGATTGCCGCGTTCAGCCGTTACGGGGGCCATCACCGAGCCACGGTATGGCGGACGCAACAAATGCCCCAGGCACCAGACAACACTCGTGAAACGTGGGCAACACAGTGGTTAGCGATGAGGGATAGGGTCCGAACGTGTCGCTTTAGCGTACCGGGTAGTACGAGCCCAAGCTCCAGCCTCCGGAGGGCCAAGCAGTCAGCGTGGTTGCCGGACGCGGGCTACAGCCGCGTTGGAGCCGGTACCTGGAGGTGCCGGCCCCTGTTGGCCCGAGCCGGCAGCCGGCTCGCGTGTTAGTGCCGTCAGGTCGTCACTATATCCACCAAGGTCGTTTGGGGCATCCTTGCTCGGTTCACCTCGGCTGTTGACTTTTCATGCTCTGCGCGGCAGCCTACGGAGGTTTGCTGCCAAGACGGCCTGTAAATGCCCGGAGCTGCGGCCGTCTCTCAGGGCCGTGAACGGGACGTTTTGAGAGCAGAACTGTCGCGACGTATCCCGACGAGCGGGACGAAGACGCATCGGGACGGCCCGGTTCTATTGGACGCTCCTAAACGTAAGTCGCACAGTTACAAGGATTGGGCGAGTGGCGGAATGGCAGACGCTGGGGACTTAAAATCCCCTGGGGTAATACCCCGTGCGGGTTCGAATCCCGCCTCGCCTAGGTCTTATCGGTCCCGGCTTTCGTCGCAGATCGTGAATTGTCACGTCCGCTACGCGAGCTGCCTCGCGTATCCGCCGCCACTGCCCGCCTATGTCGCCATCGTTCCCCCGGCAGTCTGCACTCGGGCTGCAGGCCTTTCACCTGTCTATGCAAGATTCAATAATGGTACCGGGCTCACTTCAGCACTGGATCGGCCTCCAAGAGAAGGCGCAATTTGCGTAGGCCCGTCTCTTGAATTCGGCGCGCTCCTTCCTTGCTTAAACCAAGCTCCTTGCCGACCTTCTCGAGCGAAAGACGTGCGCTACCGTCTCGAGGAAAGCGCCAGTTGAGCACCAGCTCCTCCCGGTGCGTCAGTCTTGCCCGGTTCTCGTGGAGCGCCCGATCGAGCCGGTCTATATAAAGCTCCGACCAACGGTCAGCACGGCCGGGCTGCTCAAATGAGCACTGATGCTCTTCTCGGGCCCGAGCCCGGTGTTCGCTCGCTCGCTTTGCAGCCCGAATCAAGGCGTGTTTGATTGCGGTGCAGGCGTAAGTGCTGAATCGGAAACCGCACCGCAGGTCAAAGCCCTCGACCGCTCGTACCAGCGCAAAGAGAGCCTCGCTGCGCAAATCATTCCACTCGACACTGTTGCACTGAAACCGGGCGGCCACGGAATACGCGAGCCCCAGATTCTGCTCCACTATGTAATCGCGGATGACTTTCCGTCGGCTCGACCATGCTTCTTGCTCCGCGCTGACAGCCGATTTGTCCCGGCACGGCTTCGTCGCCAGCGATGCACACTTCCTAAGGGCCGAGAAAAGCGTTTGCTCATCCCACCCGTTGGCGGCGCCACGTTGCTTGACCACACATGCCGCGATCTGCGCCGCGCACCCGGCACTAAGGCACTGGAGCGGCGTGGGGCTGAATTGACAGCCGTGCGGCTCCTGCAATATGATACCTGCCCCGCTGTTGTCCACTACCATAGTTCGTGTCCCCCTTACAGATCCACAGCTACTTCCGGGAGTCTTCCGGAATCCAGGCTGCAGATTGTCCGACTATACTTGCGTTGAAGACGCACCCTGCCTGCTCCAGTTTCATTAGCCGGCAGGGCTTCTCACCTTGGCCACTCATTCTTCTGAATCATTCCTCAGTCGTCTTCAGATAGGGACACACTCGCAGACGGCCTTCCGGCCAAGACGCGCCTGCGGGCGTCCCCAGCTTGGGAGGTTTGGCGCATCTCCCGAACGGTTCTCCTTCCATGCCCCGTCGACACACGTCTATCCGACCTACCAGGATTCACCTGTCTATGAATGAGACATCTTGCAATTACTTAGCATCCTAAGGTAGGCTTTGGCGGTCGGCATACAACCTGCGGCGTTTACCGTGCAGCGTCAGCCGTACATTTGCCTCGTCTATCTAACGGGGTACCTCCACTTGGGCCCATTGACCCGCCCGCGGCTGCCACCAGGCGAGCACGCCGACACACCGGGTCCCTCGACGGGACCACCGGACCACAGCGGGACTCATATACAAGCTGACTACGCCAACTGTTCAAACGGTATCGGGACAAGACCGGCGCAAAGAAAAAAGGGCCGCCCTTTGGCGGCCCATCCTCTCTCCTTGCGTTTATCTTGATTATCGCGGCGCTTCGCTCATGTGCCTCAATGCTGGACTTCAGTTGTGTTACGCAGGCGGCGCTCCCGACTATTCTCGTGGGCACACTCTTGTCAGGAAAACCTGGTCTCGCCTCCGTCCGAGATACGATCATCACCGCTCCTCCTCAGCGAGCCAACCCGACACGCGTGCGCCAAAGTCCTTGTGATTAGCAGGCCCAACCGGCTCCGGCCCTGGCGTTTGGTCCGCCGCTTTGTCGCCACCGTCCAGGAGCCGGAGGGCCGCTCAGAGGGTCCGTCGGTCCACTCCGGTGGACCGATACTTCCAAGGAACCTCAGACTTCAAAGACCTAACCATACACCGAAGGTACCGGACCGCGCGTCCCACTTCAATTTGGGAACTTGCCTAGGGATTTTGCTTATGTTGGCTGTTTACGAAGCAAAACGAGGGGATGGGAACCGGTCAATCAGAACCGTCGCGGCAAACTCCGGCGGGGCGCCAAGCGTTACCTCAGCAAGGCGGGCATCGAGCTAACCGCTTCCTTTACGCTACACACTTTCCGCAAAAGCTTTGCCCGGAATCACGCTTACGCTGGCACACCCCGTGAACCCTGGCCCGGCTGCTGGGACACAGCAACACCCGAGTCACGATGCAGTTCTATCAAGAGGCTACCAACGCTAGCGAGCTGGCCGCTGCTGAGGCGATGAACTGTCTGTTCGATAGGCACTCTGAAGGGGAACGCTATTCTGCGCACAGCGCACCTAGTTTGCGCAATGGGGATATGACGAAAAACCCCTGCACGACCCAGGTTCTTCGTAGGAGCGGGTCGCGCGGGGCTGTGAGTAGACGCGTATCGGATGTCGTCCGAACGGCGTCCGGTTGGCCTTCGGACAGGCTTCGATCGGCGGCCTATCGGCCGTCGGCCGAAACGGTTTCGCCCTCCAGAACGTCGCACGCTGGCAGCTCGAGATCGTCAACTGTGCGGCTTTGAGCCCTGGACCAGTATCGTAGTCTGCGGGACCGCGGCTGAGAAGTAGCGTTCCACCGGCTTCCCCTAAATGACCGCCGGAGGCGGGGGGATGCAATCCCCGGGCCTGCCCGCGAGAAACCACATCCGTCGGATCGGGGCGCTACCGCAGCCTGGGCGCCAAAATCTGCCACACCGACCCCTCGGGCGGGGCGTATCATTCGCTCCGCCTGCTTCCGGCAGCGGGAGGCTCGGGAAACAGCACCCCCTCCCAGCCTCGACGATGCGACGTGGACCGTTGCCCCTATCCAATTATACGCTCCACCGCTTAAGACGTCGCAAGTTGGTGCAAGTTCCCGTCGTAGGGCCGAGAGCACCGACGAGTTGTCCAAAGCTCAGTGGAGGCCGGGATTCTCGTGACTCGGGCGGCAACCGGGGGTAGGAGAGGGCTGCTCTCTGGCAGGTGGCGGCCGACAGCATGGTAGAAATCACCGGTCGACGGAGACTCCGACCTCATTCGCTATCACGCTGCGAATGCCTCCGCCGCCGGCGCTGGCTACCAAGGAGTTGGAGATCAACGCGGGCCTTGA
>CP070827.1:5108153-5120851 GCA_020344555.1 Phycisphaerales bacterium | reverse complement strand
GCCGTTGGAGCAAGCCTGCCACGCCGGACTGAATGCACGGAGAGGAATCAGGGACAGATACACCAGTCTCTCTTGGCGCTGGGCAGGATGGCTGGTTAGGATACTGGTCGAGGCTTCGATCCCGGGAACGTCCCGGACGGTTACATTGTGGTAGCGGGCAAGGACATGCGGAGCACAGCTATAAACCAGATTATGCACATTGGCTCAGTTTTCGGCTTATCATGCTTCATCCTCCTGCAAGGCTCGTCCTACGTCGAGTCAGCAAATGCGCGACTGCAGCCTGTGGGCAAGGCGGCATCTCAGGAGCCGAAGTACGAGAGGTATCCAGCATTGAGAGGGCCCTACTTGGGCCAACGCCCGCCCAGTACCAAACCTGAGGTTTTTGCGCCCGGAATCATCAGTTCTACCAATATCAATCACAGCGCGCCGGCCTTCTCTCTTGACGGCAACGAGGTCTACTGGTCCCGCGTCCTGGAGGATCCACCCCGTGTCCGAATACTCTACATGCAACAAGTGGAGGGCCATTGGACTAAGCCAGGATTAGCACCTTTTTCAAGCAATGCCGATGATGACTGTCCCGTCTTCTCTCCAGATGGAAGGAGACTCTACTTCGTCTCGCACCGACCTGCTGAAGACTCTGGTTTAGACGGGAAAGAGAACATCTGGTATGTCGAGAAAGAGGGTCCTGGGTGGAAGGATGTGAAACCCGTCAGTTCTGTAGTCAATAAGATGAATCTCCACTGGCAGGTTTCCGTGTCCTCTGATTACACACTGTATTTCTCAGCCAGTCAGGACAAGACGACGAGAATCTACCGCTCAAGACTCGTCGACAGCTCATATGCAGAGCCTAAGGCCCTTCCTTACCCGATCAACAGTGGTAGCGGTGAAGAAACGCCATGGGTAGCACCAGATGAAAGCTACATCATTTTTTCTTCGCAACGTAAGGGAGGGCTTGGTGGTGCCGATCTCTATATCAGTTTCAGGAACAAGCAGAAGGATTGGCTTGAGCCGGTAAACCTGGGCCCCAAAGTGAATTCGCGATCCTATGAGTTGTTGCCCTATGTCTCTCCCGATCAGAAGTACCTGTTCTTTGTAAGCGCAAGAGGCGGAGAGTATGACGTATATTGGGTTGAGTCCAAGATCATCGAGCAGCTCAGAGAGCAACTCGATGTCGCGAGTAACTACTGAGTAGTGAATGCTGCCAAGTGGGCCAAAATGCGCCTGCAGCGTCGGCTTCAAAACCACCCGTGGCGGGGTTTGCCCTCGGCGCAAACCAGTGTCCCCGGCAGGTCGGGGCCCTGGCTATCCTACCGGCGTCACGGGGGATATGGCCGACGTAATGGCGAGGTTGTCCGGGATCGGATAATAGTCGCCGTTGACGTCCACGACGTCTCCCGATTCGTTGTCGTGCACCTTTATAATACGGGAGAAGACGGGAACACCCCGACGGACCTGTCGGTACATCATGTGCGTATGCCTCAGCCGATCGGTACTGAATCTCTGGCCCCTGAGTTGCTCTTGCGGATCGTCGATCCCGAATAGATGTCCGTGAGCCTCGAGAAAATCGATCGGGCGCGGCTCGCGATGCGGCCTATGCCAACTACAGAGTGCCAGATTGGGCCTCCGAATGAGACGTGGTTGCGCCGGTGTGTGTTACGACTCGGCTCCGCCGGGGGTGGCAGCGACCGGGGAGGAAGGAGCCACACGTATACACGCGCCGCTCCTGCCGGTTCCAACGTGGCTCGCGGTTTCATCAGTAATAGAACCAGACCGTACGGTAATCGCGGATGTTCTCGCCGCGGGCGGCCAGCTCCTCAAGGTAGTCATAGATCGGCACATCGACGAAGTTGTACGGCGGCACCGGCGTGATATTCTTCTCCCACGGGTGGAACTCATAGACCCTGGAACCATCTGCGAGAATCATGACCAGGCGGTGGTCCTGAAGGGCGCGGAGGTGATTCTTGCCGAGCCTGGGGACATTGAAGACAGGTTCGTCGGTCCGGTCGAGACCGGGCAGCAAGCGCGCCTCTTCTTTGCGCTCCTGCAGGATGCGCGCGATTGGCACCATATAACGCCGCGTTTCTTCCTTGCCCTTCATGTTGAAGGTGTAGTAGGGATCAACACCGATCAACCTCAGGTCACGACGTAACTTGGCGCTCTCGAAGCGACGTGAGTTCTCGATCGTAAAGACCTCCTGGTTGTAGACGCTTACGCCTGCCATGCGGATGCGCTGCACAGCTCGCATCGCATCGGGTGTGACTTCGTAAGGGTGCTCGAAATGGGTGACCAGGGTGATCTCACGCCGCCCGGGTGCATGAAAGGCTTTGACGGTACTCACGAGCTCCTCCGTCCATCTCATCGGTAGGACCACAGGCGTGCGCGTTCCGATGCGGATCCGGTAGATGTGGTCCTTGGCTGCGAGCGATTCGAGAATCCGCTCCAGGGAGTCATCCTTCATGACGACCGGGTCACCACCGGTGATCAGCACGTCGCCCACGCTGCGGTGGTTGTCAAACCATGAAAACGCCGTTTCTAGCTCTGCTTTCGATGCCATTGCTTTCGGATCGAGTACCTGGTCGACTTCCCAGTTGCGCTGGCAGTAGACACAGATTTGAGCACAGGTGTTAAACGGTTTGAGGATGGCGATACCCGGGTAGCGCCGCGTGATCAGATCGGTCGGTGAAGTATCATGCTCTCCCATGAAGTCGAAGACGACCTCGCGGTTGCAGCGCTGCTCGGCCATCTGATCGACGTACTCGGGTGGAGGAATCACCTGAGCCCGGATCGCATGGTCATACCCTATGGACAGGTTACGGTCTATCAGACTCAGGTAGTAAGGCGTGATGCCGAACGGAATGCCGTGTTCCGCTGCTTTCTTGATTGCCTTTTGTTGCTCAACGGTGAGTTCGATCAGATCCAAGAGCGGCCCCGCCTCGCGGATGACATGCCGAATCTGCCAAAGGTAGTCGTTCCAGTCGGACTCGGTGCCACCGAAGTAGCGGAGGATTCTCTCACGGTTCTCCTGTCGCCAGGCTATCACCTCATCCACCAATCCCGATGGGTATTTCATGAAGTACTTGCGCACCGTGGCCCCCATGGTATCCAGCGAGTCCGTTCGGGCCTCGGCCGCCTTTCGACCCTGCAGGAGAATGAAGTCCGGTACGCCTTTCTTCACGTCACCCTCCTCACGGTAGATGTTGGACTTGCCCGTGACCCCTCGGAACAGGTTGATGAACTCCATCAAGAAGCCGGCGGATACTTCCGTTTCGAGCTCTTCGTGCTTCCCACGGGCAAGATCCCACAAGCAGGCCAGCGCTGAGAATCCGGTCCGAGACTCGTTTATTGGCCCGATGACGCTCTTGAACACTCTGACACATTCACGGACGTTGGCCTTCTCGAGAATATGCAGGTCGTTGTCGAGGTCGAAGACAGCACGCTCCGCGCGGTCCAGATAGCCAAACAACCAGTCGCGGGCGGTCTCCAGGTTGGGCGCGTCCCTCAGCAGGCGGCGAATTTCGTCGTTGGCTTCCCAGAGGCGCTCGAGGTAAGCCTCGTAATCGACCTCGAAGCGGGGTCTGATCCTGGTGACCGCGTCGGTGAAGACGTCGTCCACGGTCTTTGTTCCGACTCTGTGCGGACGGTCTTTCCCCTTTGCGGATCGCGTGGAATCACCGCACGAAGTGGTCTTCGGAGAGTCTTCACCGGGCATCGTAAGCTCCTATGCTCAAAGGAGAAGCCAACTAATCTTCCTGCATGCAGACAGGCGGTCACTCTCGGGCGCCCAGCCTGTCTGCCCAGGGCTCACCCGCATTCTCAGCGTCGAGGCCACTTGGCTCCCCCGGCCAACATGCAACCGGCCGTCCTATGGCCAACCAGTATGTCGGCATGGCCGTCTCTATTGATTATAGAAAGCACGATGCGGTCTTGGGCAGACGGGGACAAAGCGGCCGGTGGCAGGCGCTTATCGCCGGCCTCCGGGCACCCTTGCCGTCGAGCCGCCTCATCGGCCTTGATCAGGCCGTCAAGCGGTCCTCCCTGCGCGATGGTCTCGGGAGGTCGGTTTTTGAGCACCACCGTCAACACTTGCGGCGTCGAGGCCTCATGCCTACCCCGAGTCCGGGTGGTCTGCTGTCTTTACGCGCATGCCCGGTTGGAGTTCGTGCGAGGGCTGAGCAACGGCCATGTCTTCGATGCCCAGGCCTGCCGTAATCTGGGCCACATCCTCGTTCATGAGGCCCACCGTGACCGGGCGGAGTTCAATCCGTCCGTCACGGACGAGCATAACGTTCCAGCCCCCATTGTCACCGCGGAACAGGCAGGTTCGTGGGACAACCAGAGCGTTGTCAGCCCGATCGTAGAAGATGCGGACGTACACACGAAACGCAACGCCGAGGCCGTTGGGGCGCAGGTCGAGTCTGACTGCCACCTTGACACGCTGCTGCTCCACACCCAGCGAGCTGATCTTCTTGAAACCTGCCGGGTAGACACGGAGAACTCTGCCGTGAACCGGGCCTTCGGGGAGAGACTCACCGTAGATGTCAACGGGATCGCCGGGCTCGATGCGTGTAGCGCGCTGCGTCAATACCTCGGCGATGACCTCGATGTCGTCGAGACGGCCAACGGTTAGTAGCGGCGTGCCGGCACTGAGAAACTGACGGCGGGTCTGGTGCCGATTTAGAACCACACCGTCGACGGGCGAGCGAATCTCGGCCCGGCTGAGGTTGCGCTGCTCGATCTGCAGTTGGGTCCTGGCTTCGACCAGCTCCTTCTGTCGCTGCTCGAGTGTGAAGGACTTACGATCGATGTAGTCAGTGATGTACTTGGGGCCGATGTAGCTGACCGCGGCAATGGTCTTGAGGGCGGCGAGCTCCAGGGAATCGCTCTGGTACTCCGCCCGGGCACGGCGGAATTCCATGTCCGCCTCGCGCAGCTCACGTTCAGACACCGAAGAAACCTCGACCAGGCCTTTCAGACGCCGCACCTCGGATTGGGTGAAATCGAGCAAGGCTTGGGTAGCTTCCAGCTTGGCCTCCGCGGCCTTGACCGTCTCGTCGATCGCCTTGACCGTGGCGTTTGTCTGGATAAGCGCATCTTCCTCCAAACGATGGTCCGACGTCTCGGCAATCTGTGTCTCGAGCACGGCGATGCGCTGCTGGACCTGATGCACCCGATCTCGCAGGTCGTCGGTCTCCAGGCGGGCCACGACCTGCCCCTTTTGCACGCGGTCGCCTTCCCGAAGGTCGATAGGTTCGAGCCAGCCGGAAATGGGCGTGGAGATCAGGAAATCCTGCGGCAGTTCGGTAACCGCTTGCTCCTCGATGTACGCCCGGATTGTCTGAGCCGTCGGCGAGACCACCCGCAGCGTCGCTCTCGCCCGGAAGGAGCCCAACATGGCCAACGCGACAACAACCGCGACGACTACGAGTACAATGAGCCAGCTCTTCTTCATCGTATGCACGTCTATTCCTTTACTTTCATGCCTTGGAGCCAGTCCAGCTTTCTGATCTGCAGAAGGACGATCCATTGGGCAAGCAGTACAAACAGCGCAACCAGCACAAACGTGTAGAGAACCACAATCGGTCTTATGACTACAGGCATGCGGTAGAGCTCGGAATCATACGCTGCCGCTATGAGGTGCAGCATCCCGTAGCCGAGCGGGCAGGCAAGCGCCAGGCCGGCCATGAACGTCAACATGCTCTCTCGAAAGAGAATGCCGGCAATCTGCCCCGGCCGATAGCCGAGCACCCGGAGAGTCGAGATCTCCCGGATGCGGTCCCCAATCTCAATCAGGGCGTTGTTCACCGTGCTGCCGAAGGCGATCATGCCGGCGAAGAGCACCATCACACCGATCGAGAACAGACTGGTCTCCACCAAAGTGGTCTCGATAATGTCCTTGGCATCAGTGCGAACGCTCAGTCCCTGTGCGTTGGGAAGCTCCTTGATGGCTTCGTAGAGCACAGGCACCTGCGGTGCGCTGACGGCCAGTTGCACTGAGTTGACGGCCAGCGATTCGCCAACGATGCGACTGAGGTAGCGCACGTCGGCGTAGCAGTCCATGCCGAGGAAAGTCTCCACGATCGACGCCACTCGAACGCGGCTGGTCTCGCGCCGGCCGCGCACCGGCGTGAGTTCAAGCGAGTCGCCGAGCCGGACTCCGAGCAGTTCGGCCAGCTTGCGGCTGAGCACAAGACCCTCGCCGGGTATTTGAACCGGTTTTCCGTCGGCGCGCAACGGGGTGATCAGCCGGTGGCGTGAGGAAAGACCGATGATTGTCATGCGCCGTGCGTTTCGGCCGTGGCGCAGGTCGCACCTGAGCCCGAGGAGCGGCTCAGCGTAGTCCACACCGGGCAACGCCCGGCTCTCAAATAGGGCCAGTACCGACTTTTCGTCGCGCAGCCCAATGTCCACGTCGCTATGGGCCACCTTATCGAACTGATAATCCACCAAGTACAGGAAGGCATCGTACGTGGCCATCGACATGAAGATGATCGCCGTGGAAAGCGCCGTGGCGATGACGGCGGTCAGTGTTCTGGTGCGGTTGCGGAACACGGTTCGCAGGGCAATGTGCGTCCGGAATCCCATGACATGCCAAAGCCGGGGAAAACGTTCCAGGAAGATGGCGCCGCCGCGCTCGGGTGGCTTCTCCCTCATCGCTTCGGCCGGGCGAAGCTTGAGCACCTCCCAGACACCGCGTGCCGTGCCGGCAACGGCAAACGCGACACTGATGGCCATGCCGATCAGCAGGAGGTCGGGGTAAGCCCGGAAAACAAATCGAGGGAACTGAAAAAACTCCGCATACATCTCGATCATGACGTATGCAAGCAACGTTCCTAAGGCCGCTCCGGCCAGACCCCCCACGATACCGACCACCAGACCAAAGGACAGGAAATGCACCATGACGCTCCGATCCGAATAACCCAACGCCTTGAGTGTGCCGATGGTCGTACGTTGCCGCTGAGCCATCCGGATCATCAGAATATTCAGCACCAGTGCCGCCACGCCAAGGAAAATCGCCGGCATTATCGTCGCCGTCACCGCGAGACCGGTGATCTCGTCGGAAAGGAACCGATGTGACGCCTGGCGCTGTCGCGGCGTGATCTCCAGTACGCCATAGGAGGAAAGCGCACGGTCGATACGCCCGAGCAGGACGTCCATATCTCCACGCGCCCCCGGTGCCAGAGAGCCGACGATCTGGTTGCAGGCGTCTTTGAAGTCGAGGACTTCACGGGCATAGCTATCCTTGACATACAGGACGCCGAAATGGACGGGGTCGGGGATAAGATCTCCCGGCCCGCGAACCATATACACGTACTCCGGGCTGATTGCGGTGCCGACGATTGTGAACGATTCGCGCTTGCGATTGAGGATCAGCTCGATGCGGTCGCCGATTCGAAGATGGTGGGCCCTGGCAAACGCCTCACTCAGGATTACCTCTTCGTTCCGGTCATCCGAAAAGCCCGATCCTCGAACCAGGTGGATGCCGTTGAGCGTCCGATCGAATCGGCCCGCCGGCGTCGAAATCAACCTTCCGGCGAGCGGACGCACTTGCCCTTCCAGGTTCAGGATCACATCGAACACCACGCGGTTATCCAGCACAGCGACGCCGGACAGCCTGGCGATGCGGTCAAGCGCACTGATCGGAGCCTTTTTGACATCGACCCAAAAGTCGGCGAAGCGGTACTCGCGGTAGTACGCCGCCCGACTGGCCTCGAGGATGCGTTGTGCCGAAGCCATCCCGATGAAAGATCCCGTCCCGATGGCGATGATAATGACGACTGAAAGCAGCATACCGATGCTGCCCAGAAGATCGCGGATCAGTTTTCGATGCAGCACGGTCACGTCAGACGGCTCCGCTACCAAGCCACTGTTTCGGCGGCGATGGGATTGTCGTTCACGCGCGACTCGACAATACGACCGCTGGCCAACCGTACCACACGGCCGGCCACATTGGCGATGGCCGGGTTGTGGGTAATGAGGATGACCGTCAATTGCTGCGAGCGGTTAAGACGTTGAAGAGTCGCGAGCACTTTCCGGGCAGCCGGCAGGTCAAGTGCGCCTGTCGGCTCATCGGCAAGCAGCAGTTGGGGTCGCTTGGCCAGAGCCCGGGCGATGGCTGCTCGTTGTTGTTCACCACCGGAAAGCTGAGCGGGGAAGTGGCCGGCCCGGTCGGCCAGGCCTACCACATCGAGGGCCTCGCCGGGATCAAGCGGGTTGTCAACAAGCTCAGTCGCGACCTGGACGTTTTCGAGGGCGGTCAACGTCGGCACGAGGTTGTAGAACTGGAAGATAAACCCGACGATGGCCCGCCGATATTCGGTCAGGTCGTTGTCGCTGAGCGAAGAGAGGTCGCAGTCCCCGTGCCAAATCCGCCCACTTGTCGGGCGGTCGCTGCCACCAACAAGATTCAGCAACGTGCTCTTCCCCGATCCTGACGGGCCGACGACGGTAAGGAACTCACCTGCGGCGATCGTCAGATCGGCCTCGACCAGCGCGGGCACGTCGATTTCGCCCATGCGGAAGATGCGGGTGGCACGTTCGAGTCGGAGGACGGCAGCAGTGTTGAAGGCAGTCATAGGAGGCATTCGATTCCTCCGGCTTCGCGGCGTGGCAGGGCTGGTCTGTAGACATCCATCGGTCGTGTCTTATTCTCCAAGGCCCGGGGGGCTTGTCCAGGCAGCAGCAGTGTGGGCGGACATTGCTCAGGTTGCTTGACGAATGTCAAACGCAGAGGGGCACCATGATACGGCCGCGTGAGATACAAACCGAGCTGGCGAAGTGGATGCAAGGAATCCTGCCTCGTACCAATCGAGTCCTGCTTCTTCCCAGAATCCGCTCTGCTCGATCCCGGGAGATCGGTCACATACCGCCAGTCACTATTTTATTGCAGCGGCGCCGGCTTCCGCAACCAGGTAATCATTCTCGACCGTACTGCCGGAGACGCCGATCGCACCAATAATGTTTCCAGAGGCATCCCTGACGGGCACGCCGCCCGGGAACGTGATCAGTCCGCCGTTGGAGTGTTCGATGTTGTACAGGGAGCCGCCGGGCTGCGAGAGTTTGCCGATCTCGCCGGTGTTCATGTCAAAGAAACGTGCGGTACGGGCTTTCTTGATTGCAATATCAATCGAACCGAGCCACGCCCCGTCCATCCGTGCAAAGGTCTTGAGGTTGGCACCGGCGTCGACAACGGCGATGTTCATCTTGACCTCGATCGCCTTCGACTTTTCCAGGGCAGCGTCCACTGCGGCCCGCGCTTGCTGCATGCTTATCTCGCTCATGTTCTTTACTCCTTGAAGGGCTTCGCTTTCTCAGGACTAGCGACGCGGTCAGCGTAGCCCCGGACTGGGCCAGCGTCAATGCACACCAGACTCTGCGGGCATCAGGCTCCGACTCTACAGTCAACGTAGTGTATGGGCGATCCATCGACGTAGTTGAGGCGAGACCGGCCGGACTTGATGAACCGACTGCACGAGGCCTGGCGGACGAACGCATCTGTACGCCTGCACACGCATCTAAGGCTTATGCGTGCGCGGGGGTGGCCAAACCACTGGTAGTGTCACCCTTGAATATCGAACCACTGGCGTGATTGCAGCGCACGGTCATGCGGCTCGGCTATTCAATTGACCGTATCCTTAGGCGTCGGAAATACCCTCCGGAAGTCATATCGCAAAGAACACGTACCGCAGACGCTATTTCCCGGCCGTCGTCGCCATCTTCTCGGCCTCGTCAACAAAACCTTCTACCGAGCTGCCGGCGATGTCGAGCCAGCTAGAGAAATTGCAGCTCTCGCCATCCGTGGTCACCTCCATGTATTTGCCCTGCGTGGAGCACGAAGGGGCCTTAGTCGAGTCTAATAGGCAGCCTACGGTAATCTTGCTGCCCTTGAGGAAATAAACGCGCTGCTTCGTATTGTCGACGATCTCGAGAACCATCTCACTGCCGTCCGTGGCGCCGATGATCCAATCGCTCTCGGCGGCGGTTCCCTCAGGGTTGCTCCAGACAAACGCCCAGCCTTGTTCCAGATGAAAGACCGTTGCTCCCTTGAAACGTTTCAGGGATCCCTCGTAGCGCCCGACCCATCCGGAACCCGCCTTGCCCTCCGGGCAGAGAACGGGGCCGGATGTCCCTGTGCAGAGTTTCGGTCCAAGCAGGACGTTGTACTTGTTGCGATTCGGGCTTCGCTGAAGCACCTCGATCTTGACGGCCTCTTCGCGCACTTCAAGAGGCTCCGGATGACCGTCGGGTGTCAGCAATGGCAGCTTGGTGCGGACTGGATTGCCCTCCAGGCCAAGGGCTACTTTGTCAAGACTCGCAAACGCGTAGGTCCCCGGCGTCGTCGAAGACTCGGACAACAAACCCATGACTCTCAACCTCGGCTGCGGCCCCGTTGAGCTCTGCGCAAGCGTGGCTGAGCAGCACATTGTGCTTGCGGCTATAACGGCTGCAGCAAGAAAATGGAACTTCTTCATTTCCTCAACCTCCTATAGATGGGGACCCACGGCGGCCCGACACGGCGCGATGGACCACCGAACTCAATTCGCCGGCAATCAGTAAGGCGACAACCGGCACGAGAGGGTCAAACAGATACTGTGCCCTCCAATAAACAGTCATGCTAGCAAGAAGAAACACGGCTGTCAACGCGGTCATGCCCAAGTAGCGTCGGAGCCGGTTGGGGGCGATAACTCCCGCGAGGCATCCCAAGACGGACCCGAGAAGCGGAAGGAGCCATTCTCTCGTCACTGTGGGCACTCGCACGAATACCCTACGAAGCAGGGCGTCAATGGCGGCGGCCTGGGCATAGCACGCGGACATGATTCGCCCGTCGGCCAGCTTGTGGCGATCCCCTGCGGCAGCCCGGAAATTCCCGACCACAATTAGTCTCCCCGCAAACCACTTCCGCAACTGCTCTTCGCTGGCGGAGAATACTTCCTGGCAGGCGATGGTCGACGCGGAGAGCACACTGTGAGCCGGCATGTCGAACCTATGGAAGCCTAAGACGTTCTCCTTCGCCAGGTTGAATTTGGCCCTGAACTTATCTTCGGAGGCATCGGGCTCAGCACCGGCCCGTCCAGTGGTCACGGGGATACGCTCGACGGCGACCCAACGCTTTCCCTGTCGAGCCGCCGCCTCGACCGTCCAGAAGCGAATATCAACGGATTCTGTGGGCCGGTCCAGCAAGATATCGAATTCCGCTCCAGGGTGCTTAAACGAGGCAAACGCGGCCAGTATCAACGAGGTTTGAGAGCTCGGCAGTCCGCGCTTCGCGACAAACGGCACCGTGAGGGGAGCCAGACGCACTATTGCCCAGGCCCATCTAACGCCACTAAGGGCAATCGCCTTGCTTAGCACAGGGAACCCCTGGTCATCCAGTTCCCACGTCGGTACGGCCACCACGACCTCGGCGCCTGCATGGCGCAGAGTCTTTACGCCCTCCACAAATTCATCGTCGAATGGCGTCTCGCTGCGGAACATAATGTCCCAAACAACGGTGCGGCATCGCGATTCGGCCAGCTTCTTCATCAACCGGCCGTGCAGGCGGCGCCAACTCTTGATGTCTTGGAGTGTCACGCCTGCCAGACCTTCCCGGCGCGCCAGGTCCTCGACGTCCGTATCGTCCGTCAGAGCGACGATTCGCACGGCATCGAACACCGGCCCTGGTGCCGGTATGGGAACGGCGCTCGTGACGAAACGTTCGAAGACCCTGTCCACCGGCGTCCAGCGAAACACAAGCGGAACAGCGATCCAATGCGTCAGCAGGATGCTCAGGACAATAACACCAAGGTACGAAGTGACTCGGTGTCGCTGGGCGAACCCACGGGATCGCACCCGCAATAAGTAGGCCAGGCTGTCGCGACGCGCCTCGATTGGCTCTCCTTGGAGATAGTGGTCGATGTCGTGTGCCAGATCGCCGGCACCTTGGTAGCGGCGTTCACGTTCCTTGGCCAAAGCCCTGAGCACAATCGTCTCCACCTCGTCGTCGATCGGACATTCTCCAAATCGCGGCCTCCCCGCCGAGCGCTGCGTTATGCCTGAGTCGGGCGTCCAGGTTCGTGTCGGCGGCGTGGGTGGTGTCTCCGCGACATGCCTGAGCACGTCGGCAACGTGGCCCACCACGGGATAGGGGAAATGGCCGGTCAACAGCTCGTAGAGGATCACACCGAGGGAGTAGACGTCGATGCGCGCATCTATCTCGTCGGGGTTACCTTGCGCCTGCTCCGGTGACATGTACGGGAGCGTGCCGAGCACATCCTGCGTAACCGACACCATCACGTCGGTCGGCCCCGCGAGCAACTTGGCCAGACCGAAATCGAGAATCTTCGGATTGCCGTCGACGTCAACGAGAATGTTCGAGGGTTTCAGGTCCCGATGGACGACACCTCGTTGATGGGCGTATTGAACGCCGTGGCACACCGCCGAAAAGAGATCGAGCGTAGCTTCAAGCGTGAGTTTCTTCTCGCGGACGTAATCGCGTAGCCGCATGCCTCGAATGTAATCCATCACGTAGTACGGGAGGCCGTCGCTCGTCACGCCCGAATGAAAGATCGAGATGATGTGCGGATGTTGAAGCTGGGCGACCAGTTCGATCTCACGCTGAAAACGCCTCTTGGTCGCCAGGGGTGCGTACTGCCCGGCCGAGAGGACCTTAATGGCGACCTTCCGTTTGGTTGACTTCTGAAGGGCTTCGCAGACGATGCCCT
>CP070827.1:5096165-5108053 GCA_020344555.1 Phycisphaerales bacterium | reverse complement strand
AAACCGCCGTAGACCTCGACTCCCAGGGCGAGCGTGAAGTTCCCTACGTAGGCACCCTCTGCCACCCAGATCTGGTCGCCGGACTGCGTGGCCGTCAAGGCGGTGGACAGTGAGTCGTAGGCAGTCACCCACGACAGTCCGTCACCGCCTGGAGGAGCGCCGCTGTCCACGTAGCGGACTACCGCGTCGGCCGGCTTCACCGACCCAAGACAAGCGCACAGGCCAAGAAGCGTCGGCAGCAAACGGCGCGAGATGATCAGCCAGCGCCTCGTTGTAATGGCCGGCACGAACGTTTTGAGCGAAGTACCCGTTTCTACGTGAAGCATGGGCTTCCCTCCAACTGGAAACGATACGCGCAACGCAAATTCAGATGTAACAGGTCGATTGTACCGCCCTGGCCTGCTTGACTCAAGGTGTTGTGCCCAGCGGGACTTGCCGACCTGATCCTGGAAGCGCCTGGAACGTGAGGCGAACCCTGAACCGAAGACTCAGCCGGCTGCCTTTGCCCGGCCTACCGGCGGATCAGAGCGTCGTAAGCCCAAGACCTGGCTCGTGGCGCTCTGTGTGGCTGGCCAGCTCGACCAGCAAAGCAAGATACCTGTCCGATAACCGGTGAAGCCCTGCCGGTCCCCGGGAGTGATTCCTCAAGCTATGCTGAGGCCGCGGCTCCGCCGGAGACGGGCCAGGTCGTATGGGCACTCTTGCAAGCACAGACCGTTGATTGACTGTCCCAGTTCTCGTTTGGGCCGCCCCGGGTGACGCGCTGGACGTAGGCGCTCACGTCCTGCTGCTGCCGGTTGATCCAGGCATTGTCGCAATAAGAGGTTGCCATGGTTGGAATGCGTTCAGGAACACGGTCTTACAGGGATGAAGCCGGGATGCGTGATCCTCGATAAAGCAGGCGGCTACAGTCGTTCGAGTTGTTGGACACAACGCGGTGGAATCGTTCGCGTTTTCAGGTCTCCGAACCGCCCTTCGATTATACCGTTTGCTCGTTCCCCACTAGTGCTCCGACACGGCTCAAACGATGGGTCGCGTTGGGTGGCATGGGCAAACTTGTTTGCCCGTGCTCATCCGATCGCCGCCACGGGCAAGCTCTCGCTTGCCCATGCCACCCGTCAAATCACGTGTGTCGGGGCACTACCCCGGCACGGTGAAGCCGCTGAGGGTGAGGTCTTCGGCCGGGTCGTCGGCGCGGACGTAGAAGTCGTTGATCTTCTGACGATGAAACTTGTGGTAACCGCGCTCGCTCAGGTACGGCTTGATGGCCTGGCCTGCTTCGCGATCGTTCTCAATAACCAGGATCCGGGGCCTAAAGCGTGCAACGTCGAAGCCGTCGAGTACGTCCAGCTCGCAGCCTTCGGTATCAATGGAGACCAGATCGATACGCCAGCCGACGTTCGGCACCCACGGACTACCGATCGGTGTCGGCTTCTTCCGTTCCTGCAGAAGGATGTCATCGAGGCTCGTTACGGGCACCTCGATCTCAACAAGCTGAGCGCCCTCCCGCAGGCATCGATCGACGTGACCCTGATCGGCCTTCAGAAAGGACAGCACGGGGACATTCTGTGTAACGGTGAACGTGGCCGTTCCGTGGCTGCCCTTGCGGCTGCACGCAGCGTGCACGACGCGGCTGCGCGGTCTTATCGCGGCGGCCTTCCGGCACAGAGGCAGGATTGGCTCGACGAGCAACCCGCACCAACCCATTTGCTCCAGGAAATACGTGTTGGAGAGGGTAACGCCGTCGTAGGCACCGACCTCGATGAAGTACCCGGTCGATCGACGCCGGAATACCTGCCAGAGGACGCGGTCCTCGCCGAACTGCGCCTTGTAGAGATGCTCAACGCTGATCGTGGTCATTGCGGCCTTTCGAGCATCCTCCGTTGTGCACGCGCGGTGACGGCCTGCTCACGCCTACCAGAGTCCAGGTTGTTTCTCCTCCCATATATCGTCCAGCTCTCCCTCCTGGGCTAAGCCGCTGAGCAGGGTTCATCCGCGAATTCCCGGATCCTCCGGGAGTCCGAGCGGTCGGACGCTAAAATTAGAACCACAGTCTGAGTTGTCCGCCCCGTGAAAGGCGGCGGCCATCGGGTGACTGCGGAGCGCGCAGAAGACGGGGTGGCGGCCCGTGAGAGCGAGGCCGCTTTGCCCCGTTGGGTCGAGACTGATGCGGGTTGCGCGTCGAGCCAACGCTCGATTATCGCGCCGGGCCGGGCGCGAATGGGTAGGCAAACCCGCGGAAGGCGTCGACGACGAAGGTCACGTCCCGGATGTTTATTAGCTGGTCCGGATGGCTGGGCTCAATGTCAGCCCTGGATTTTATCACCGCATCGGGCAAGTTTTTGAACTTGTCCAGACATGCGGAGGCATCGGTAGGTATACCTACCACACCGTTCGGTGGACTGCACGGAACGACCGCGCATGTCCCCACCAGATCGCCCCACCCGCTCGTGGCAATCGCGAGCGGCTCCGAGTAGTTCCATTCGTCGCCAAGATCGCAATCGCAGTCGACGGCCTGCACTGCATAGACAGCGCCGGGGACGATGTGGTCGTGGCTCACGTGGAGCGCCTCCACCGTGCCCCAGTCCATGCAATGCGGGGCACCCTGCAGCTTGGCATTTACAGAGTTCGGCCAGCCCGGCGTGGGATTGATCCGGCCGGCGCGCTCAGTGACTTCTCGCGGCTCGCCGACCCAAAATCTGGCGCCGTTAAGCTCGCTGAACGGCGGCGGCAGATCGGCGAGGGTCACCCGCAGAGCTGTTGGCCGCCAGGGGTTGCCGGGAGTCATGGAAATATAGCGAACCTTCTCGTAACCCGCCTCGCCCGACGGTGTCTCCGGCGGATAAGCGACCCGAGACTCTTTAGTCGTCAGGACAAAGGCCATGTCCCAACTTGCGCCGGCAAGGTCGGTGATGGGTTCACCCTGCTCGAAGACGAAACCAGGCTCGGGTGCCGTCGGCGATAGGATCCGCACCGCGTCGTCCTCGAAGTGATGTTCGCGGGTCTTCCAGCCCCACGGGTTCTGACCGGGATCGCCCTCGTAGACCGCCGCGATGCTGACCCAGTAGATCGTCGGGTCTCCCGGACCGGGCTGATGGAACCACTGCTCCTGCGGAATGATGAAATCGTACCGGAAGCACGTCTCCGGAACCGACGTGAAATCGGGATGGAAGTCGCACCCGGCATGCCTTTCGTTCAGATCGGCTCGGTCAACAAACCACTGCCGGAGCATTGTGCCTGGATGGCTGAAGGGTTGATCGACCCCGGCCGGGACATCCGTCCAAATGCCGATGTGGAACGAACCGGGTGCCCAACTCGGCGGGTCGGGATCGCTCCAACCGAAGTACGAACCCCACCAATGGACGTCGGTGATGGGCAACGGATCCTGGCAAAGGTAGTCGTCGGCCACAACTGGGCCCAAGTTGTACTCCGAACCCTCATCCCAGCCCCAGAAGCACTCTGGGTTCGGTGACAGAGGACTGTGCGTCGGTGGCTGGGCCCACTTCAGATCCCGGCAATAAGCACGCGTCAGGCAGCTCGTGTTCAGCCCTTGCGGGTCCCCGCCCGCGCTGACGCAGTCGGTGTGGTTGAGGTCCTGGCAAGACCTGTCGGCCAGGCAGCAGGCCTGCAGCGGCTCGCAGGCATCGTCCATCCCGTTGTTATTGTTGTCAGCCAGGCATGCGGTGACCGAGGTGCCGCCTTGGCTTTGGCAGTTGCCCGCCGTGGTCGGAACACAGCTTGCGTCGGGCAGGCAACACGGCTCGCAGGCGTCGTCCGTCCCGTTGTTGTTGTTATCGCCCAGGCACTGGGGAACCGCTTTACCGTCGTTGGCATCGCAGAATTCGAGCGACCCGGCAACACAATCACCGTTGGGCAAGCAACAATGCGGTGCGATCGTGATCAATCCGGGGACGAAACCCATCATCGGGATGGGGATGCCGTTCGCATCCGCAACCCCGCTGGGCAGCGGGTTGAAGCCGACGTAGAACGTACCGTAGGCATCGGCCGACAACTCCAAAAACAGACTGCCAGCATACGTCTCGAAGTCGGGTGCGATGATCGGGTCCAGCAGGCCGCTACCATAGCGGAAGTCAATCATGCTCAGGTCGATAGAGACCAGGCCGGTTGGCTGTCCGAAAAATATGTAGTCGGTCCGGGTCTGGTCGATCCAGCCGGCGGGGCAAACGCCGGGGGGAAAAACATGACCGGCCGGCACACAATCTACCGGCGCCTTCAGCAAAGCCTCACAGTTGAAATCAGTCCAACACTCCGGCCACCACGGGGCCAGTGTCCCCTGCAGCCCGGCGTAGTAGCCGGATGAGTCCAGGACCACGTCCCAGGCCTTTATCTCAGTCACATTCGGGCTGTTAAGCGGCTCCACATCGCCGATGCGAATCTCCATCCAGACGTGCGCACCACCTTGGGCCAGGATGATCTCATTGCCGGAGATAATCCAGTCACCGGGCGGGCTGTCCGCAAGCACCGGCGTCCACTGCATGTACTTGTCCGTCGCCGCGTAAACTGCGCCCGGCTGAGCATAGTAGTAGCCATATGGCGCGTAGCTGTAGCCGTAGATGTAATAATCTGCGTAGCCGTCGCTGCAGAACGTCGGATGCGTGAAGAAGCCCCAACAACCGTCTGGACACTCGGGCGGCCAGGCTCCACCCTCCTGGCAGTCACCGGTCCAGTTGCCCGGGTCGGGGTCGGTATAGTCACACTCATTGCCGGTGGTGCAGCAGGACCCGGCATTGTAATACGAGGGGCTGGCGCAATAACCGAACTGCTGGCAGCCCCAGAGGGCTCCGTAACCGTCACCCCAGCCGATATCGGCCGGGTCCGCAGTACAGGCTGTTGGAGGCTGACCGCCAAGCTGCCAGGTCCCACGACAACCATCGATCATCGACACGGCAATCCAGACCCGATCACAGTTGTACGTGATCGGGGTCTCAAACTGCACCCTCAGATTGTGACGCGCATCCCTGCCTAGATCGCTAAAGGTGGCCTTGGTGCCGGCAATCGGAGCAGGTGTAGGATTGCACGTGAGGTCCATGATCCCCATCGGATCACCGTCCCACAGCTCGACTCCTACGGTACAGTCGTTAGCAGATGAGTTGCTGCAATAGAAGTCGCTCACCTCGTACCCGGCGAGGGCATCACCGACTTGCCAGCCCCTCGAGTCGCACAACGGGTAACCGGGTGGGCAGTCAAACCTCGCCTGCCCCCACCAGGTACCGTACCCGGAGGTGTCATCGTCGTTGAAGAAGTGACCGCGGCCGCAGGTGTCCACCTGCAAATACACGGGCACTCCTGCGACCGGAGAAGTCGTGTACGCGGCGCTGCTTCTCTCCGTGTTCGCAACAGCGAGGTGCGAGTGAATCGGTGTATTCGGATCGACAGCTACCAGACCTTCGCGGACCGAGATGGGCGCCGGTCTCACTTTGGGCGCCCCATTCGCGATGACGCTGAACGCAAGGGCGCCGACAGCGCCCATACCCACGATTGGACCCCATCCATCGAAACATGTTTTCATCTTCCAAGCCTCCACTAGACTGAATTGTCCGTACGGCCGGTCTCAGTATTGGGAAGACACCGCGGTTACCCAAAACAATGTGGTTGGTCCAAGTGCCCAACCCGAGGACGTCACGGCTTCTCAAACGCTGGCCGTACATGATGGTGTCGATTCTTTGACGCTTACCAGGCAGCGGGGCGCCTGACTACGTGTCGAGTGCCGCCCACGAGCCGAGCGTCACTCCCGTGGATCCCGCACTGGGCATGCGAAAGGTCTCATGCCGAGTGAATGGATTCGGCACGGTTCCCCCACGGCCTATGAGGAGTGCAGTTTAATGTATTGGGGAGCCGTAGTCAATGAAGCAGTACTTCTCTTAGAAAAATGTGAGGTCAGAAACCAGATAGGCACCCGTGGGCGGGGCCAAGCCTAGCGCTTGGCAGAGTTTGACGGCCATAGTCTTCCAGGTTGGCCGGTTCGCAGGGCGTTGACCGTGCCGGCGAGCGGTCGTTCGGCCGCCTTGCCACGCAGAAACAGGCCTTATCGTCGGGCTAAACGCGGGGGCGGGTCGCTCCCGTGGCCCGGCGAAGAGCGGTGTGGGGTGAGCCGCGCGACCCACCTTGTGGAGACTTCCATTGGGCGTTTGGAAAGCCCTTCGGCTGGAAGGCGTCGATCAGGAGAGCTTGGTGAGCCTTCGCTCGAGGTCGGTAACCGGCGTGAAGTGCCATTGTCTCCCAATCTTCTCCTTGGTCATGAGGCCCCGGCGGGCCAGATCCAGCAAGTCGGTCCGGGCGGTCTGGTGCACAACGTTGTGGCTCGTACGGTGCGACTCGATGGTATAGCGGTGGCCAATGTGCCGCAGCGCGTGGCTGATCAGGGCCTGTTGTCTGTGGTTGAGCACTTGGGCGGTGCGCATTCTCCTTTCGACGGCCTGAATCCGTTCCGTTCTGCGCACGACGTAGTCGTGAAGCTGTTTGATCGCGCGGCGGAGTACGTCCAAGTGGTACAGCAGGAAGTATGTCAGATCGTTGTCATCCGTTTCTGTATACAGGAACGCGCGCCCGTACTTGGCCGGTGCCTTCAGTATGATCTCCGAGATAGAGATGAACTCGCACAGCGAGAATCCGTGATGGAGCATGGACCAGTAGAACAGTGCCCTCGCGGTTCTGCCGTTCCCATCAACAAAGGGGTGGTCGTAGGCCAACCAGAAGTGCAGAATGATCGAGCGGACAACCGGATGGATAAATCGGGACGGCGTCCTACCGTTAGCGAAGTTGCACATTTCGGCCATCCGATCGTCGAGCTGATCTGCCGGTGGAGGCACGTGAAAGACTTGCCCCAGATCGTCACCTACATCTATCTTCTGGTCAGCTCGCCGGATCCGCCCCACATCAGCCGGATCGTTCAGCGCTCCGTCCGTGACCAGCCGATGAAGCTCGAGGACGATCTTCTTGGTAAGCGGCTTGTGCTTTAGCTTGCCAATCTGTTGCATCGTTCGATAGTTGTTAAGGATCATCTGCTCGCTGCGGTCGCGTGGCGGGCGTCCACTGCGAATCATGTCCTTGGCTTCCGAACGCGTGGTGGCCGCTCCTTCGAGTTGGCTGGAGGTGATGGCTTCCTCGATCAGAGACCTGACCAAATACTGGTCCTTCGTGTCGGGATTGGTGATGGGGCTGGGCATCCCAATCGAGCCGCCAAGCCGCAGATCGATGTCGTGCAAACGCTCGGGGGCGGGGTCGGACAAGACGTAGTTGAAAGGTATTCCGCCGGCACTTCGAAGCGGGACGGTCCTGTACTGGCTATACCGGTGGAGCTTGAGAGCAAGCCACCACTCGCGATGAGACAGCCCGGTCGGGGGCTTGTGATGCCGGAGCTTGTGCCAATGCAGGTACCGGTCGGGCCAACTGGGTTTGGACAAGGTTTCCAGAACGGCGTTGAGCCGATCCGCGCGCTGGGTCTCCTCGAGAACCTCTCCGACCCCCGGCGGTACGGTGGGCTTCTTCATCTTACTGGCCCTTTTTCTGAAGGGGTCTGGGTAATGCTAATTTCATGCTAATTCATCCAGAATTAGCATAACTTTGCACCTGGAGACATGTCAACATGCTAATTGTGGATATTCTAGCACAAGATTAGCACGTCGTTGTAGGACTGCAATCCACCACGAGTTGTGCAGTTATCTGCCGGTGCCCCGATCAATTGTGTTGTCGAGCACCATGGCTGGAAACACTGGCGGGAGCCGCCACGGCAGACCACGACGCTTGGTTGCCCTTGCGTCATGTTGGATCGCAAGTCTTACGCCACGGTTATGGAGGTGTCGAGGTAGACGTCTTGGATGACGTTGATTAGCTTGACACCTTCTTCCATTGGGCGTTGGAAGGCCTTTCGGCCGCAGATTACGCCCATTCCGCCGGCCCGCTTGTTGATGACGGCCGTTCTGGCGGCGTCCTTGAAGTCGTTGTCGCCGGAGGCGCCGCCGGAGTTGATCATGCCGACCCGGCCCATGTAGCAGCCGGCCACCTGATAACGCGTCAGGTCGATGGGGTGGTCGCTGGTCAGCGTGCTATAGACGGCCTTGTGCGTCTTGCCGAAGTTGATCGCGGTGAAGCCGCGGTTTGTCTCGGCCTGCTTCTGTTTGACTATGTCGGCTTCGATGGTAACGCCGAGGTGATTGGCCTGATTGGTCAGATCGGCCGACACGTGGTAGTCGACCCCATCTTTCTTGAAGGCGCTGCTTCGCAGGTAGCACCAGAGCACGCAGACCATGCCCAACTCATGAGCGATATGGAAGGCCTCGCTGACTTCCTGTATCTGCCGGGCGGACTCTTCCGAACCGTAGTAAATCGTCGCACCGACCGCAGCAGCACCCAGATCAGCGGCCTGCCTGACATCGGCGAACATGATCTGATCATAACTGTTCGGGAAGGTGAGCAACTCGTTGTGGTTGAGCTTGACGATAAACGGAATCTTGTGGGCGTATTTCCTGGCCACGCTCCCAAGCACGCCGAGCGTCGAAGCCACGGCGTTGCAGCCGCCTTCGATGGCCAACCGCACTATGTTTTCCGGGTCGAAGTACATTGGGTTAGGTGCAAACGAGGCTCCAGCGCTGTGCTCGACGCCTTGATCGACCGGGAGGATCGATAAGTACCCTGTCCCAGCAAGTCGCCCGTGATCGAATATTGCCTGCAGATTGCGCAGTACCGGTACGGGCCTATCGCCAAGTGCCACCACGCGATCGACGAAATCCGGACCCGGTAGCGTCAACATCGACTTGTCGATGGTGGTGCACTTGTGGGTCAGCAGTGGCTCCGCCTGAGGTCCCAACAGGTCAATGGTAGCGCTCATTGTTGACGTACCTCCATGTTCAAAAATCGAGATTTCCCACGACTCCGCATCATAGGGTGATATCGCGGCGTGTCAAAATTCGTGCGGGTCGACTCTAGTCCGTCTCCATGGCGGCCGTTGCCAGGGGGGGTTGGGTCGGGTAGGTTTGTGGCGGACGAGAGGTTTGGGCCGGCCCGGGGCTGATTGTGGCCGGGTGGTCTGCCAGTGGAGGAGCGGCTCGATGAGCGATGAAGATTTGGCTGTCAACGAGAAAGACACCGCCGCCGAGCAGGACGAGGAACAGCCGGAAGAGGACGCGAGACAGCCGGAGCAGGACCAAGGACAGCCGGCGGAGGAGCTGTCCGAAGAAGAACAGGCGATGGCCAAGCTCAAGGAGGCCATCTCCGTCGAGAAGGAGGAGATCGGGCCCCTCCGGCTGAAGCTGACCGTCACGGTACCCCAGGACACGTTGGACGAGCGGCGCGGCGAGCAGTTCGCCGAGCTCAAACGCGACTTACTGGTACCCGGTTTCCGCGGGGCCCAAGCTCCTGGAACTCTAAGCGGTGGCAACGCGGGCTTCTCGGGCGAGGGCGTTCATGGGGCCAGGGGTTGAGAGGCTCCCCACGTCCTTGTTGTGGTGCGGCAGAGCGGCCATGTGCAACCGGGGTTCACTGTGCCATGTACAGAACAGCAAAGTCTCGCTATCATGCTTCCACGTCCAGCTGTTGCGCGAGGCGCAGCGAGGCACGGTTCCCGGTGGTCTCTCCATGGCGGGTGTCCTGATCACGTATGCCTTGGTTCCCGCGCTGTTCGGAGCCACGGTGTTGGTTTTGTGGGGGCTCAGGACGAACGAGTACGCCTCGACGACCAGGGATCCTGAGAGCGGGAATCGACAAGCGTCCGGTCACCCGCCTGGCTACGTCAAGGGCACTATCGACTTCGCAAGTGCTGTTGTTGTCGGGTTCTTCTTCGGCTGGGTCGGGCACGAAGGCGAGCTTTGGGTTCCTTTCTGTATGGTTCTCAGCTTCGGAACGGGAGCTGCCTGGGTGCGTACATTTCAGACAGTGCGAAGTGGAGTTTCGGACTATGTTAGGCAAGCACTGAGAGCCGCTGGGAGAGCCGCAGGCGAGGAGGAGGATCCGTCAAATGGTCCCTAGTGCAGGCGTGCGACTGTTGCGCGCGGTCGGTCTGACGAATCTCAATCTAGACGAGGTGCGTCGGTATACAGCGATCCATCGGCAGCGCAAGCATCGTCGAGCCCTCGCAGGTACAGGGCAAGAGAAACTGTCACGGGAAGGAGAAGACGAGATGATCCGCGTTGAGCGAGGTGGATTTGGTACCGTCGCCTTTTGGGCGCGGTACAGAGGCGAGATAATCATTGCGATCAGTGTGGCGGGTGCTTCATTTCTGGGTACTACGATAGTAACTGTGCTGGTGGAACGACGCGATCCCCTGTTGATTGCAATCGTCGCGATGGGCTTTGTCGTGAGCACCTTGCTCCTCGCTCTGTTGTTCAATCTGAAGCGCATAGTCGACTCGCGATTCCGGCGGATCAATGACATCATAGTCGATCAATTTGGCTTCTCCTGGCGAGAAAGCCAGTATCTTCAAAGGCTAAATCATTACCGAATTGAGAAAGAGTTCCTGGCACGTGCATTCGTGGACCTCGTTTTACCAGAGCTGGCGGATAGGGCCCGGAAACAGCACCCTCAACTGACACGGCTAAATCTAATTCTCGACTCAGGCACCACTATTGCGCGAGTGTTTCCGCGTCTACTCCTGCGTGGTGTTCGCGGCTTTCCAGCGGATAAGCTGCGCGTATACACCAACAACCTTGCAGGAATCGCTGAGATACACAGAATCCATGATGTGCGGGATGCCGTCCTGTCTGAGCGGCATTTTGTGCTCGTCGCGGGGCAGCCGCTCAGCACGCACAGGGCGACCACGGGTCAGGCTGCCCAAGCGTTTCTTAAAACGATTTGGGATGAGCAGGCCCAATGCTCTGGGACCACCGTTACAATTGGGGTCCTCGCCGCGAACTGGTTTCTTGGAGGGCTCGGCTTGGATCAACTGTCATTCTGTGCACGCGGAGAAGGACACTTTTCGTTTGAAGAGAAGGTCTTCGAGCATAGCAACTACGTCGTTTTTGTTACACCACTAGGAAAGATTCTGCGCATCGACGACGAAACACAACTCAACAAAACGAGCCTCATACCAGGGGACGACTATCGTGCCTATCCTATTCCAGAGAGTCGTAAGAATAGCACGTATCTCTTGACTTCGTTCCGTCCGGACAAGACGCTCTCACCCCTCGGGAACCACTCGAGGCACCTGGACAACATCAGGAAGCAGGAACTTGCCAAGAATTACACCTTTTGGGAGCCTGTTACCGTTTATGATCCCTCGGGCACCGAAGCGGATGTACGAGGCACAGAGCTACCGCACGCGTACGCGAGACAGCATCTAGAACAGATTTATCTCTAGCCCTCGGTTGCGCCCGGAGTCATGCTCGGCGTTAGGCCAGCGTGTTCGTTGCTATGAACATGCGCAGGTTACCCGTCATTTCGACACATCGCCCAGTTCGGCCGAACATGCCAGCACCCACGGACAAGCCCGCCCACGCAGCCGAATTCAGTGCACACCAGGCTGCACAGCCAGGCTTGTGCCATCTTCCTCCGGAATGGGAGGCGGGCGCTCTTGGGTCCGGGTCTCGCTGCTTGCTCGGACCGCCACAAGCCGAAGGTCCCCGTTGCCAGGGGGGGCGGGGTCGGGTAGGTTTGTGGCGGACGAGAGGTTTGGGCCTGCCCGGGGCGGATCGTGGCCGGGCGGGCTGTCAGTGGAGGAGCGGCTCGATGAGCGATGAAGATGTGGCTGTGAACGAGGAAGACACCGCCGCCGAGCAGGACGAGGGACAGCCGGAACTGGACGCGAAACAGCCGGAGCAGGACGAGGAACAGCCGGCAGAGGAGCTGTCCGAAGAAGAACAGGCGATGGCCAAGCTCAAGGAGGCCATCTCCGTCGAGAAGGAGGAGATCGGGCCCCTCCGGCTGAAGCTGACCGT
>CP070827.1:5088220-5096065 GCA_020344555.1 Phycisphaerales bacterium | reverse complement strand
TCTTCTTGGCAGCAATTGGGTTCCTTCACGGCTCCACCGTCGCAGGACGGCCAGGCGTCGGTATCGCCCAACCCAAGAACTATGTTTCGCCGTCGGGAGCTTACACCCTCTTCGTCGATCCCGCCGACAGGTACGGCCGCGGCGGAGCAAAGTACCGACTGTCCAAGAGCGGCGTAGAAGTCTGGTCCGGCGAGAAGCCATACACGTTGCGCGAGGTCGTGCTCACGGACGAAGGTCTGGCCGCAGGTTTCGCCTACCGCACTGGTTCGAAACGGGACGAGGCCGAACCATCTTCGTTTTTCGAAGGAGGGCCACAGAACCCGCCAGAGTATGTGCACGTCGTGATTCTCAACGCACAGGGCGAGGAGGTCCTCAACGATATGACCGAGCGTATGGCGCCGCCGCATACGAACCCCCCATTGCCGGCACGGCCTTATTTGGAGCAGCTTCTCGTCGATCGCCCAAACGACCGGGTTGTTGCTCGCGTGGTAGCGCGGGGAGCCCGATGGTGGATCTATCGTCTCTCCACGGGAGCGTCGTTGGCACGGCTCGACCCAAGGGAGTTGACTCCCGATCTGCCACACCTCAAGTACGTTGTTGAGGCTCGGCTCCTGCCGGACACGCCGCTCATTCTTGTCCACTGGTACACAAAGGGGCCCGATTACAAGGTTAAGGACGCTGGCGCCGTCTTCGCGCTCGTTGACCTGGAAGCTGGACCGGTTTGGTCGTTCCAGGCGGAAAACGACTACGCGGACATCAAGTTCGGGTGGCGTCGCTACGGTGGGGGTACACTCAGCTACTTCAAGAAGCATCCCGCCATCCTGAATACGTCCGTCGGTGGCCGCTTCGATCTGCGTCTGTTTGCTGAGAACAAGCAGGCGTCATTCGTGGCGAGGCAAAATGACGACGGCAGTTGGACGGTAACAGAGCTGGGTCGAATCGACATCCTCGATGACGAAGAGGCTAAAAGCACGACAGCTACACGACCTGCCAAGCCCTTGCCGTATCTCGGCGAGCTGAGACTCGGAACTGCCGACGCCGAGGAGTCACCCTTCCGCAGCCTTACGGATTTCACGTTTGACAACCAGGGCCGCGTCTATTTCGTCAAGCGCAGCCAGGAGCAGCCGTGGACACTGTATTGTGCCGATGTCACAGGCAAGATCATCAGCGACCGACAGTTCGAGTGGGGCAGCGTGGATTGGACCCAAACCGCCCGAATGAAGGACGGCAAGTTCTTTGTAAGCCGATCCAAGAAAAGAGAAGATGGCGACGGTTACGAGAGCAGCAGTGAGTGGGTCGAGCTGTCGACAGGGCGTGAAGAACCAACGGGTCTTGAAATATCTCGTCACGTCGGCGGCGTAAGTCGGTTCCCGGACGGCAGTTACTTGGTTCTTGACACCCTAATCCGGAGTTCCGGAGCCGTTGTAGATCGTCTCACTCGGTACAACAGCGACGGCAGCACGCAATGGCAGTTGGACAACTACGAGGAACGGCAGAAGCTTGGACTTGGACCGAGGGATGTTGTCGTCACGACTGATGGGCGGATCGTTCTCCTTGAGATGAGCTACGTTCGGATTTTGGATGGCGAGGGTGACCTCATCAGGAAGATTGACCTGACTGGCGCGTTCGGGACTGACGACTCCGGCGGCAGGCCAAGCTATCTTCATGAGGTCGTTGCGGACAACGATGGCGGGTTTCTGATCGCTGACTCCAGCAACCCGCCGGTCGTGTTGCGCTACAAAGCGGATGGCTCGCTTCGCAGTCGGTGGTCACCGCGACACCCCAACGGCAAGACGTTCAATCTCCGGCCGGACATCCGCGTGGCACCGGACGGCAGACTCTGGACCGGTGACGGCAACTCCATCATGCGGCTGACCGACGAGGGTGTCGTGGATTTGGTGCTTGGTCCAAAGCCGCAGGCCAACCGCCTTGAGAGGATTGCGGCTTTTACCCTTGACCAGCAAGGCAACCTCTACGCCGTCGCGCACGGCAGCGGCGTGGTTCATGTCTTTGACCGCAACGGTACACCGATGAGAATCATCGAACCTGATCCTACTGACGTACCCGGGACGGTTAAGGAGTCCTTCATTGCTGTCAAGGACGACGGCGAGGTATACGTCAAGAAGCCTCGCACCAAAGCATACATGCCTCCCGATGAGTACTTGCGCTTCTCTCCCGCGGGCGACCGGCTGGAGACCATCACCTTCGAGCCGTCGATCCCGGTCGGCAGGTTCCTCAGTTCCGGTTGGGCGTTTCAGCCGAAGACCGGCTACCGCTGTGGAATCTGCCAGATAAGAGGTGATACCCGACTTGTGATCGTCGATCCCCCCAGCACGCTAATCCGGGAAGTGCGCAAGCGCCCAAACGGCATGTGGTTCGGCAACCGGACTGGCTTTGCGATGGCGCCGAACGGTTCGATGGCCATTCACAACCAAGATATACTCGACGAAAAGCGCGTGGACGAGGTTGACCTGTTTTCCGCCGAGGGCGATCCGATACGAACGATGCGCCTCCCGCCTCCGCGCGAGTTTTACATGGGAATCGCCTATGACGGCAGGCGCGTCGTTGTGGCCGGAGACCGGGAGGTCGTTGTTCTCGATACCGCCGACGACAGCATCGAACGGTGGTCTCTGACAAACCCGGGTGCCACCGAGGCTCGGTGGTCGGCCTTCATCATGCCCGACAGCGACGAGCTGCTCCTGTTTGACCGGCGCGGCCGCAAGCTGCACCGGTACGAGCTGCCAAGCGTCGGCGCAAAAGTGAACCAGAAACCGGCTGCGAGGGACGCCGACGTGCAGAAGCCTTTCGACCCCTCTGTGGCCGTGATCCGGTCCGACTGGGTCAAGAAGTACCTTGATGTTCTCGCCGCGCTGCCGGAGCCCGGCCCATGCGTGGTCTACATTCAGAAGATCGAACGTGGCGAGCAGGCGTTGACCGAGGCCCAGGCGATGGAGCTGCCGGAGGAAGAGCGTAGCGCGTTGCGAACCATGAACCTTGACGACGGTAACACTCCCTGCGACGCACCGCGCGTTTTCGCCCGTTTGTTGGACATCTTCGCCACGACGGGGATAGAGAGGGTCGAGGGTCTGAAAATACTCGATTTCGGGCTTTGCAGTATCCGCCACTTGGGGGCACTGGCTCGCCTTGGCGTAAACGTAGTTGGCGCTCAGACCGGCTGTTGCCTGACGCACATGTGCAGTGACTGGGAGGAAATGGGGGATCTGACCGGGCCGGATGGCCAGGTTGGGCACCTGGAGGTCATCAACGCACGCACATTCCATCGGGAGGCAGAAGTATGCGAGGCCGACGAGGGTTACGATCTCATCACGTTCCGAAACCTGCTGCAGAAGGTCCCCGAGGAGGACTACTTCTCGCCGGAGCCATGGACTCAGACCTCCCTCGGAACCACCAAGGAGGGATTCTTGCAGCGCATATACGACACCCTGTCGCCCGGCGGGCATGTGCTCAGTTACAGCGTAGGCGTTGACCCGTTCATTGCCGAGAACGCCATCGACAAGCCACTCTGGGAATCAGCCGGGTTCCAGGTGATTGCGTTCGACCACGACGATCGCGGAGCGGCCCTTGGTATCGGCATGGAATTGGGCTGGGACGAGCAGGCCACGCCTCTGGAAGAAAACGTCCGGGCGATGTACACATTGCTCAAGAAACTTGGCAGACCATGAGGCGCCACCAGCACATTGATCGGGACAGCAAGTCATGACTTTCCTTTCCATCTCATCGGCGATCATCGTTCTGATCCTGGTGCTGCTCGTCGCCATCACTCTGGTCGTCCGAGGCGTGCGCGGGAAGCAAATCGGCGACGCCCCGCATTGTCGGAACTGTGGCTACAACGTGACCGGTGTGGCAGGCGACAACTGCCCGGAGTGCGGCTCGGGTCTCACTCCTGAGTCGATCGTGATCGGATACCGCCGACGGCGTGTCCCCACCCTGATTGTCGGCGCGCTTCTGGTGGTCATGTCGGGCGGTGCGCTTGCTCTATTAGGCTATGGGCATGCCAAGAGGGTCGATTGGCCCAGATACTACCCCACTTCTTTGCTTGTCGGGATGGCAAAGACAGATGACGCCACGGCGATCAACGAACTCATAAGGCGCGCCAAGGACGGCATACTGTCCCAAGCGAAATCGGGTGGACTACTCGCCATCGCGCTGGCAAAGCACGGTGCAGACCCCGCGCCCCCGAATGTGTTTCTGTGGGCTGGTCTTCTGGCACTCCTGGACAGCAACGGCTGGCTATCCGAGCAACAGCAGGATCGCTTTTACCGGCAGGTCGCCCGGCCAAAGATCGCTGTTCGGTCCCCGATCAGGCAAGGTGACTGGCTAGTAGTCACGATCCAGACGGAGAATCGAGGGGCGCCACTATTGCCGGGCAAGTTCAAAACGCGGGCTGAGGAGTATCTGGTCGATGGGGAGCCGCTCGGCTACACCGGGGGATACAGGCGAAGTGATGTGGTGCGCGGTTGGGGCCGGATGGGGTGGGTCTCGAGATTTCGCTCCCGTCGGCCGTCCCGAATGACCGGTGACCGGAAAGTTGAGTGCATCGTCACACAGGCAATCTACCATTCCGCCGCTGATCCCGACACGACCGATCCGCTCTGGTCGCAAGAGCTTCTCCTAGAGGGACAGGTCGAGGTTCTTCCCGACGATGCTCCGGACCCGATCAAGCTTGTCGGGAACGAGGCATTAGCTGACGTGCTTCAAGATGCAATCAAAGTCGGCCGTGTGAGCCGTTCCCCCCGAGAGGACGGAAGGCCGGATCAGCTCAACGCGTCAGTGTCACTCGATCAACCTGCCCCGACGTGCCTGGCCTTCGATGTCTTCGCCGTCACAGAGGACAATGAGATTGAGATCGGGACGCTCACGTGGCAGAAGGGTGAGCGTGGTCATGGTGTCCTGCATCCGATATTCCGTTCTCCATTGGATGCGGCACTCGGCCCGGAGATACCCGACCAGGTTCTCCTGGAATTGCGAGCCAGCCGCAAGGCGGCCAGCGAATCCATGGACTGCTTTGAGGTGTGGGATGGCATTCTGGGCTTCGGGCCGATTCGAGTGGCTACTGAGGAGCCTACTCCCGCGCCAAAGCGCACGGCGCCTCCGCCTTCAAGACAAGACGCATCTCGTCCAATGACACTCCCTCTTCCCACGGGAGCCCCAGGTGATCCGTCACTCGTACTCTGGTCCTGGCGAACGGTCCCTTCTTCCGATGGACATGTCTCCACCGTCTCGGAGGATGTCGCGCCGACGGATTTCCTCCTCAGCCAAGCGGACGGCCTTGCATCGAATCGCGTCACGGCCATCGTCCAGCTTCCGGATGGTGCGATGGTCTTCGGTACTGTCGCAGGGCTGAGTGTCTTGCGGGACAAGACGTTTACGACCTACACGGGGTCCCTGTACTCGCCCAGCGAGCAGAGGGAGATTCGCGGCAACAGCGGCCTTCCGGGAAACGAAATCCGCGATCTTCTTGTGTCGGCAGATGGATCGCTGTGGATCGCGACACGTTCCGGGCTCTGTCGGTTGCGCAACGGCGTCTGGAGCATCTTGAGCCCGGGCGTTGGGATGTTAGGCGGATTCAACACAAGAGTTGGTAACCAAGGGCGCAGCCTCGGCGATGTACACCGATTGTTTGAGACGACTGAAGGGAAGATCGTCATCGGGTCGCGGTGCGCTGGGATCACGCTTCTTGATCCCAACACAGACAGAGCGATCACTGTCTACTATGACGACGATCCGAATCACTGGGTTGCCGGCATCGCGGAGGATTCCAGTGGCCGAGTGTGGGTCGGCGTCCGTGGACTCGGTGTTGCACGCCTGGAGGGTAGTGAGGTAGAGGTCTATGGGACGGATGAAGCTTGGATTCCTGACGAGAACATCCGAGCGCTCAGCATCGATCACTCAGGCCGTGTCTGGGTAGGGACACATACCGGGCTAGGCGTCCTGCGTCCCGATGGTTCAGCCGAGACCATCGCGGGTGACTACATTCTGCCCGCGAAGGCTGTTTGGGGGATGACGGTACGCAGGAACGGTCAGGTTTGGTGCTTGACCGAGCGAGGGTATGCCGTGTTCAACGGTGATAGCTGGACATACCCCGTGTTCACCGAGTTCTCACCATCGTGGACCAGCATTCTCTTTGAGGCAGCCGATGGTTCCACTTGGTTTGCGGGACGCAACGGCGTAACGCGCAATCCGTCCTTCGTTTTTCAGGAGCAGAACCCCGCCACCGAGGAGCTAGCGCGAGCCAAGCAGCAAGTGGAGCAAGAATACCCCGACATCGTTCCCTCCACCGATCGAGCCATTGATTCCAGGAACCGAGTCTGGCTCAACATCCACAACAAGCTGCTCCGGTACGATGGAACGGGTTGGGAGAACCTGTCGCCCGTGATCGATTCGGCTCGCATAGCGTATGTTCAGATCGACTCCAAAGGCCGCATGTGGGTCGGTACGAGGGGTGCCGGCCTCGTAGGGTTTGACGGCGATGAGATTCTGCGTTTCAACAATGAGCGGGGCCACGCGAAAAGTGTGATCTACGACATGGCAGAAGACGCTGACGGCATCCTCTATGTTGGCACGCAACACGGCCTTTACACGCTCGACGCCGACGAGTGGGTTTGCCTCACCGAGCGGTTGCTCCCAGGAGTGTTTCTCCAACCGCATCCTGTTGTTCTCGATGGCGAGGGACGAGTCTGGTTCGGAGATATTAACGAGGGGCTATTTCTGTACGACGGCTCCTCGATGGCCTGCCTGTCCAGGACGAAACCCTTGCAGGGATGGCAAGTTGACGACCTGCATCCGACTTCTAACGGGAGAGTCGTGGTTTCCACCGTCCGCCGCACACCGGAGGGTGAGAGGTGGCAGGATTTCATCTGCGACGGCCAAACATGCAGCCCGGTAGCCGACGAGCCGGGTGAGTAGGAGCCTTGTGCTCGTGAGGCGAGCTCGTCGAAACACGATAGCTCAGTGTCGCAGTTCTTGCCACCGCTGGAACGATCGTGATCGCGGTCTTGTCATTCCTTGGATACCCGCGTGTGGCCTTAAGCGCACCTCCGGCTCTCGCGCAGCGCGGGGCATCTTCAGTTGTGGCCGCCGGCTTGCCCATCGCGCAGCCTCCTGCGGATAGCAGAACGCTTACGTGCGGTCAGTACATGTCCGCATACCACTCGTCGTTCAAAGGAAACTGACCGAAGATGCAACCGGCGTCGGTGGAACAATGGTCAAGGCCGACCCGGTCGAAACCAGAGAGTCCGGTCTGGAAGTACACACCCCCAACTCCGTATGAAGTGATTGAACGCACCCGAAGGAAGCCAACCTTCCCCGTTAGCGTGCTCGGGTCGGCGCCGGATTCGACTTTCCGAACCGCGTCCTCGAAAGCACCTCGACTCAGCTCAAACCGGAGCCGCATCGGCCACGACGTCAGGCTTCCTGCGACAAGCACGGCGAGGCAAAGCGGCGTGAAGACCCACCGGACTCGACCTCCAGACCTTGCAGGCACCCAGTCCAGCGAAGGCCGGCTTCGGTCCCTGACCCGTTTTCGACAGTTGGGTTTTGCAAGTCGTTGCAGAATCGAAGCTTACGTGAGCGCGCGGAGGCGTTGGCACTACACGTGCGTATCGTCAGGGGACCGACTACACGAAGATAGAAGTGCATCGATGTGCCCCTCTTGCTGAAGCTCATCTACCCTGCCAAGCGTGGCAATGACGCGTTGGCGTACGCGCCCATCGACGCGTTCATTGTGGACGACCTGCAGATACTCGTAACGGCCGGACTTTTTGGCTCTGACGAACATGCCGCGCCTCCAATATCCACTACTAATACCAGGATTACGGAGGCAAT
>CP070827.1:5073935-5088120 GCA_020344555.1 Phycisphaerales bacterium | reverse complement strand
CCAGCAAGGGGCTGTCGTTGGGCGTCATATTGGTCGCGCCGGAGCCGTCCACAGTCATGTCAAGCACTCACTCCAGACGCGGCGGGCGTCAATTGCTCTCCCCATCGCGGGGGAAAAGAATAGACCTGCCCGCTCCGCGTGAATCGCACGGTCAGTTGGGTGTAAGCGTTGATCGTCGCATACAGCCCCATAAATCGATCGAGAATCGCCGAGAACAGGTAGGCGTCACCCTCACCTGCAAAATGCTCCTCATTCAGCTGCACCTCGATCTGCGAACCACGGACGGCGGCACCGCGGATCAGCCGTTCGTCGAATCGAGTCTTGGTGTTCAAAATACCTTCTAACAGACGTTGATGGGCCAGAGCCCGTTGAGCGTCGTGTTCCGACTGAAAGTCATAAACCCGCAACAGTTCCTTGAAGTGCTGCAGCGCCGTGAGAGAAACGTAATTCAGCGTCATATGTGAAATGAGCCGCCAATGTAGCGCCTTGCCCAACGGCGGACTGATCGTCGGGGTCGGGCTGAGCAGGTTTCTGAATCTCGTGGTTGGAGGCGAGCTGTCGGTGGGCTCGCAGATATCTCCCGCCCTCAGTGCCGCCGGCAGGTCGCGGTTGGTGCAGGTTAGCTCGATCGAAACGGTTTCCTCTGAAGGGAGCCCACTTGGCCCCGCGGGGGTGACGAATGATATGTAGGTGTCGGTGCCCCGGCTCAGATCCCCGGTGACCACGCCGGGTGTGACGTACGTTTGATAATACGTTGCCTCCCGAGGATCGGCCGCCGACATATGGTGAAACGAATAGAAGGGCTCATAGCCGTGCGCCGTAAGGTCTTCCGAGCGGGCCAGTCCGGCCACGTCATCGACCGAATAAACCTCCAAGTGGCGCCGATCGGCGACACCCGATTTGGCCGGCTGGATCAGATACTGGGTGCGATCGTGATGCAAGCGGATCGGGTCGGCACTGTGCGCGAAGAGATTGATGATCGGTACGCAATGAAGTCGAACGTTGTCGCGCGACACCAATGGGAACGATTCCAGCCGGCGGTTGAAGGTTACTGCCAGCTCCACGGTGTCCCCCAGTTGGAGCTGACCGACGGCACCGTCCAAGCCCGTGAAATCTACGAAAAGAAACCGCTCCTTGAACGCGAAGTACTCTTGCAACAGGCGATAGCCGACAAACGATCGCGTCGGGTAGGGTAACAGGCCTTCGTCGCGATTGAGTCCTCCGGGTGACACTTGTTCGGGCCCCACGGCGACCGTACGACGATTGTGCGCCGACGAGCCATCGCTGATCTCAATGTCTTCGACGTGTGCCGAGAGCAGGTGGTATAGCGTAAACGTCGTCCGTGGATCACCGGCAAGGTGAAACCGGACCGAGTCGAGCTCCAGGTTTTCCAGGACAGCCTTCTCGGATGTTTTCAGCCGGATGATGAGCCGAACCGGCTTGGCGGCCTCGGTTTCCAGACGAACCTCCGTCACCCTCCACGGGCGCAGCTTCACCGGCCAGCAGGATCGGTACCGGCAACTTGTTCCCTCGACAGGGATGCTGGCGAACTCCGCCCCGGCCTCCACGACAAGGGGGGCTTGCATAGCCCCAATATCGGGCAGGAGCTCCAGAATCGTCATCGAGGGGATCGGCCTGAGGTAGTGGGGCCAGAGCAACGCCATCATGTTGGCGGTCAGCTCCGGAAGTTCGTCGTCGAGCTTCTGCCGGATGCGCCCGCAAAGAAAGGCCACTCCCTCGAGCAGCCGCTCCACGTCGGGGTCCGACCCGCGATCAGCCAGAAACCGCGCGATTTCCGGGTTGGCGCGGGCGAATTCCGGCCCCACCTCCCGAAGATAGCGCAGCTCATCCTGGTAGTAGGTGTTACTCACCGCTTGGAAGTGGGTATTACTCACGACCTACTCCGACACCTCGAACCCCCCGGTTGAGGCCATTGACGTCTCGTAGAAAACGTCATACTTGCCCTTCCGGCCCACCAACCTGGCGTCCACGCGAAACGATAATACTTGCGGGGCATCCTCGTGGACGACGCGGCTTACGCGGACATTCTGCAACCTGGGTTCGTACTTCCGGATCGCCTTCTGGATTGCGTCCTGGATCGAACGCACGTAGTCCCGGCTTCCGATTGTAAGGTCAGTTAAAGCGGGCAGTCCGTAATCCGGCATCGCCTCACTGAGCCCGTGACGCGAATTTAGCAGCCGCCCCAGATGGCGACGAACCGAATCCATCAGGGCTTCGACGTCTTCGGTCGCCGATGGCTCATGGCGCCCCCGGCTACGATCGCCGGCGACAGCGATACGCTCCAGAAGCGTCCGCTCACGGCCCATATGCCGCATCCTTCTCGGTGGATGTTCCTACAATTCCCGCACGTAAACGGCAGCCAGGCAGGTTGACACCGGTCGGTGCGCGTGCCAGGCGCAAGCCGTCATTCAGGCACTTATCAGGCAGCACCCGGCGCCCGCCACCTATCCATCTCCACCACACTGTCGGGCATCCAGTTCCATTCGACTTCCTCGTAGACGAAGCTCACCTGCTCCATGTGCCGATAGCTCTCGTTCGCCGGAACGAAGCTCATGGGCATGAACGGCTGGATGTCGACGATACGGGCATTCTTGAGCGTGATTTCGTAGTACTTGTCTTCCGACCGCGTATGCGGATCGATGCGGTAGAATGTAACCACCACCTCCTTGAGGTTCTGGCCCGTGCACAAGGCCTTATGAAACCCGGGTGTGGCCTTGTCGATCATCTTCACGATGCGCATCGGACTGTGGACCCGTACGCCGGTAGCGCTCCCGCTGGTCGTGTCAACCGGCTGATGAATGTGATGCTCGATCTCGAAGATGTCGCAGGTGTCCTCTCGACCTTCTTTCTCCGACGAGCCGGGATACTCCGCCACTTTCAGATTGCATGGAGTTGGCATTAGCTGTTTCTCCTCTTACTGCTGCGGGCCGGGCCCTCTGCCTCCGCCTGGGATCCCACCACAGGACCCCGAAGCCGGGACAACACCCAGCGCCTGATTCAACAAATCCTCATGCCCATTACTGGCATTTCACGGTCCCACTCGAATTACATTGGGCAAACACCGTGCCTAAAGCGGGCGGCCCGTGGTAAAACCGCCTGCCGGCAACGTTACGTTCGCAGGGAGCGTAACTTACGTATTGGCACGTCCGGTCGCGACCCGGCCCGTGGCCGCCGACCACCATCCGATGTGGGGCTTGGTGCCCGCCGAAGCGGCCCCACGTGGGCATATAGAGCCACCCGGCATCGTGCACATGTTCTGGACGATTCCCTTCGCCTCCCCCCAGCCGACTTCCAGAGGAACCCTCTCCTTCTTTCTCTCATGCAGCGACGGGGCTTGTCCCCGGCGCTCCCACGCGGAACGCATCGACGCGCCGCCCACAAAGGGCGGCGATACATCACGACCCGAGACAGCCGCCATCAGCTCGGCGGCGGATCGAACTGCCCGACCATCGAGAGCTCGACCTCCACACCCTTGAGCTTGAAGTGCGGGATCATCTGGATCTCAGACTTAAACATACCCGGCTTGCCGGGTACGGGTTCAGCCGTCACCGCTACCTCTTTGAGCGGATACTTGGCCGCCAGTTCGTCGTCCAGCGTGCCCTGGCGACAGTACTGCTTGAGCCACTTGTTTATCTCCCCGACCATCTTGTCGGCATCCATCACACGGCCCATATTCTCTCGCCAGATCACCTTGAGATAATGCGCCAGCCGGCAGGAGATCATCAGGTAAGGCAGCGACATGCCCAGCCGGGCACGCGTCTCGTCCTCCTTGCCTTCGGCTGTATCCGGAAACTTGCCCACCCGCTTGGCCGACGGGGCGTCGAAGAATGCCGCGTTGTCGGCACCTTTCCGCATCACCAGCGGAACGAACCCGAAGTTGCACAGGTCAACGTCCACGTCTTCCGAGATCAACGTTTCCGTCGGAATCTTGGTCTGATACTGGCCCATCGACTCATACTGATGCAGCGGCAGGTCGGGCACCGTTCCGCCGCTGGTGGGGCCGACGATGGCGTTGTACCACCCGAATGTGGCGAAGCTCTCGGTCATCCGCCCGGCCATCGCAAACGCCGCATTGCCCCACATGTATCGATCGTGGGTCTCAACGCGCACATCCTCTTCGAAAGTGAAGTCCTTCACGTCCTGGTCTTCGATGGTATACGGCTTACGGAGCAGGAGCCGGGGCATGCACAGCCCCACATAGCGGGAATCATCCGAGTCGCGGAACGCATTCCACTTGGTGTACTGTGGTTGTTCGAAGATCTCGTACATCTCGGCCATCTTCGGAAGGCCGGTGAAATCCCCCTCCTTTTTCCCGAACATGGTGGAGTCCACACCGCCGAGAAACGGGGATTTGGCCACAGCCCCCACCCGGGAGATCTCGCTCAACAGCTCGACGTCGGGCGTACTGTGACCGAACGAGTAATTGGAAACCATCAGTCCGACCGGGTTTCCGCCGAAGGTGTTGTACTGATCACGGTAGATCGTTTTGAACAGCCCGGATTTCTGCCAGTCCGGGCTGTCCTGGAAGTCTTCCAGCAGATCCTGTTTGGATGCGTTCAGCACTTCAATCCGAATGTTCTGGCGAAACTCCGTGTTGTCCACCAGATAACGGAGGCTGCGCCAGGCCGATTCCAGCTCCTGGAACTTCTCGTTGTGAAGTACCTCGTTGACCTGGGCGCTGATCTGTTGGTCGATCTCGGCAATAAAGTCGTCGACGACTTGCTTATTGATCGTCAACTTCTTGAGGTCAAGCCCCGCGGCTTTCTGGACGATGCCGGCGATCCCCTTCCGGTACAGATCGCGGTATTCGCTGTCCAGGTCCCAGCCGTCGATCAGCGCGTCCACGGCGGAGGTGTCAGCCGCGGCTGCCGGGGTAGCTTGGGGTTGTTGTGGTTGTTCTGCCATGTCTTGTTTCTCCGTCAGGTCTCGCGGATCACACTAACCGGCGATGCACCCGATTAGCTATCACTCGTTCCGTTACTGTGCAGGCGTTCCCGGCTCAGAAGGCGGTGCGTCACCGGACGGCTCCGGGGCCGGGGCATCACTCGCCTCTGCCGCCGGCGCCGCCGTCTCCGCAGCCGGCGCCGCGGTTGCCTCCGCTGTCGCAATCATCGCCAGAATCTGGTCGCGCACAGCCGGGTCCTTAATGGCGTTGAGCAGCTCCTTCTGAGCAGCCTTGTCTCCCATCTTGGGGCGAAGCGCCTTGATCGCCTCACGAAGCTCGAGAAGGTTCTTGAGCTGCGGAACCTGACGGGCGATCGATTCGGGCCGGAAGTCCTTCAACGTGCCGAACTTCAATGATACAGGCATCTCACCGCTGCCGCTGATCCGATCGGAAACACTGAGATCCAACGAGAGGTTGAAACTCTGCATCACGGAATCGAAATTCGACTTGTTGATGTCCACCGGTTTCCGGTCGTAGATAGCCCGCTTGTCATCCTTGAGGGTATAATCCCCCATTACCAGCACACGAAACGGCAGTTCCGGCTCAGCTCCGCCACGCAGGCGATCTGAGATTGCGATATTGACCCGTGATTCACGGGCCTTGGAAGCTTTCTTGGCCATAGTCGGCTCCTTTTACGTTTCCCACATGAACGCTCACTTGCCGGAAGGCTCGACGGCCAGCGCGGCCAGTGGATCCAACTGACATAACCACGCGAACGAATCGCGAACACTCTGTAGCGCCTCTGGCGCGGGGGCCTTCTCCGACATCGTCAGTGATTTCCGACAACGGTAGAGCGTCTGGGCCACGTCCACCGCCAGCGACGGCTCCCACTCGTCGATATGGTACCGTCGAATCTCCTCGTAGCATTCCTCGAGCAGCGGCGCCGCCAGTTGCAGTCGCTGAGCTTCGTAGCATATCCGCGCGATACCCAAACGCCATAAGAAGCGGTCACGCCGTTGCGTGCACGTCAACAGTCCCTCGTGCAGTTCCTGCAGAGCCTCCTTGAGCTTGCCCGAGCCCGCCAGCTTCCTTGCCTTCTGGGCCGCTTCCGACAGCTTTCCATCAGTGGTTCCGGCAACCCCACCGCCTCCGCCGCTTTTTGCCGCGGCGACCTCCGTTTCGATCCACATCTTGGTCTCGCCGCTGCAAAGGGGGGTACCACTGCGGAATCGAAGCTCGAACAATCCTTCCCCCAGGCGGTTGGCCAAGCCCGCCGTCTCAGTCATTACCGCCTCGCGGGCCTTGTCGAACGTCGGCCCCAGGCCCGTCATGGCCGCACACACGTAGCGCTGGAGATCAAGCCATAGCGGATCGTTGGATCGGAATGCCGCCTCGGCATTCTTGAGCAGGTGTTCCCAGATGCCGTTGCCATACTGGTGGCTCAGAGCATCCACCAACGAACTCTCCGGCGGCTCGATCTGGAATCTGCCCGCGTCCGACGTCGGAAGCGAAATCCTCGACCACTTGAGGATCCTGGTAACGGCGTACGGGACTGGATCGGTTATGTCGGCTTTGCGCAGGAAGGTGGAGGCCGCCAGGATCGCGTTCAACGCCCCACTTGCATCCGCTATCTCGCCGGCTGCGAACGCCGCTCCCCCAGCCGCGACCGCCGGCGCGCCGCCCTCGGCAGCAGGAGCCGTGGCGGCCGCGGGTTTGGGGCGCTTGGCAGCATGCTCCTTCAGACCGCGCATGAACTTCCCGAAGTCCGGCGGTTCGTCCGGCATCTTCTCCGTCAGGACGTTCTTGAGTTCTTCGCCCCGGGCCACACAAGCATCGAGGGCATCGAAGTCGTCGGGCTTAGGCTGGTTGTCACGAAACCACTGCTGTTCGACAAAGCGATTGGCCAGTGCTTCGATCCGCGCCTTGCGGCGGCGCGGACGCGGGGGGAAGCACCCGTCCCAGAAGTTTCTGACCAGTCCGGTCAGCAGGGCCAACGCTGTAGCAAGTCCCGCGTAGGAATACCGCTTGAACAGGGCATGCCCCAGAGCCGCCGCGATCTCCACATCCTTGGACTTGGCCCGCAGAATGTTCGTAGTGTTTTGCTCGATCTGATACCAATCAGGCTCGTCCGCCTCGATCCGGTCGACTTTGGACATCTCGGCGCCGACCACCAGGTATTCCTCGTCGTCGGCGACGTCCGCGCCGCAGGGCTCCGAACCGGGGATCGGATTCTTGCCCAACTCGATGATCGTGCCTTCGTCAAGTGGCGGCATCGCCCTCACCTACAACTACACCCAAGCTCCCCCATGACCAGGCGCAATCCGAAAATGGCCCTGTGCTACTGTTGAGTTTGCCAGAATACGTAGGCCCATGGCAAAGTCAAGTCACTGTGACCGAACCGCAAACAAAATCAACCCAGCTCCCGGGCGCCACCGCCGGAGCCGCCGATGCATTCCCAACCTTGGTATCGTCCGATCCATTGCTCGGCTCGACCGTCGACAGGTCGTCCAGATATGGCAAAGTGCCGGCCAGCGGTGTCAGCAACAGGAAGTCATCGGACACCACCTCCCGCGCGATTATGGTCAGATACCCCACCCGGTCGTCAGGCTCACCGGAGACGATCAACGACAGCGACCTGCGAGCAAGGTCCAGCCGTGATTCCAGCCACCGAATCCAGCCGGCCAGTTGGGCGTCAAGCGAGAGGGCCATGGCCAAGGGGAAACGAAGCGTGGGCTCGAAATCCTTCGATTCATGACTCGCAAGGTTGTCGCCCCAGGTCAGCACAAGGCGGAGCCACGCGTCTTGTTCTCTTACCTTGATCCCGCTTCTGATTCCCTCGAACCACTGAAGCAGCGTCACCGCCTTGGCGGCCGTCAACCACGAAGTATCCGGGGTCCGTACGTCGGCATCGTCCAGGTCCACCTCCCGGTCGCCGAACACTGACTCGAAGCGCCCGGGCGAGTTGATGAAACGAGGGACCTCCCGCCTAAGGGCCAGCAAATCACGTATCACACGGGACGCCCCGACCATGTGATCGCTTGTGGGGCCCATCCACTGGGCCGTGGGCACGGCCGCATAAAAGCACATCGGAAACGGGCGTCCTCGCATGTCCCCGCCGTAGTCGAGGATCGAGGCGAATACCGTCATCGCAGACTTCGGAAGGCGAATTGCGCAGCCGGACACGGGAAGCCTGGTGGTGGACTTCTCGCCACCGCTCACCCGACTCCGGTAAAGCTCGAAGCCCTTCAAAACCCAATCGGTGAATTCGACGGACCAGGCTTCGTCGGCTTGCGAGCCATAGTAATCCGGGTAGGTGGGCAGCTTGCCGAACCATCGGATTCGCGGGTCCGATTTCAACTTCCCTGTCTTGGATTTAAACAGGTTTTTCAAGGCCATCGGTAAGCCATCCTAGCCGGTGCTGCGTGTCTCTCGGACATCGCCTTGTGGCTTTCTCACCCCAGCGCTCCATCGACTCCAATTCTGCCCTACCGCCGGGTCGCCACAGCCGTCAGTCGCCGTGCTGCCGGCGCCGCGATCACTTCGGCCGGCGCGACGACGCGGGTGCTTTCGGAAGCCTGGTGATAGGCTCGGGCAGCGGGCGCCGAAGCTTGAACACCAGCATGTCACCGACAGTTTGTGTTGGGGCGTCCCGCGCCTGCCGCTCGAAACCGTGGGTCACGTACCAGGTCTTGTTCTGCTCACGCCCGTTACCGTATCGATGTAAGTAAGCACACAAAGCCAGCGGCGAGTACATCCCCAGTGCCTTCGGGCCCGGGTCCTTGAAGCGGGAGCGAATGCCCTCCAGCCGAACCCTCAGCTCTTTCCGCGATGTGTCATCCCAATGCCACTCAGCCCTGTACCCACCGGGCTGTCTGTACTGACTCTCACAGGCAATGTTAAGTGCACTGGGAGTACTGACGGCGCCCCTTTGCACTACACGTAGACCTAGATCGAGCATGAACGACACGGCTGTATGCTGGCAGGTCTCGTCTACTCGCTCCTTGCCATACGGATGGACCACCGGATCGTCGCTCAATATCGTCAAATGTAGCGGTTCAGGGGAGGGCTTCGGTTCGTCCTTGAGTTCCAGGAAGTCAAACCATGCTTCGCACGACCTGTAGAACTCGTCACGGCTCCCCCATCCGGGGGCCTCATCCGCCAGTCCGGCCTCCAGGCTTTCGAACAGCGTCTTGGCACGATGCATCTCGACCAGGAAACCGATGAAATGGTCAAAGTCGACAGCGTCCAATCCGGTGGGGGCATAATCCTCGCCCGGCAGATACGGCCAACCCTCGAACGGTTGTTGGTCTCCCAGATGGCGCTCCTGGACGCCCCAGAGAATCTCGGTCAAGCGAGCACTGAGCAGGTCTCGGGCGTCTTGCTCGAATTCGAAAAGCTGCCCGGTCAACTTTTCGTCGGTGAGGCCGTGCTGGTAACGAAGAACCTTCAGCCGTCCCCAGGGGATTGGCGTCCCGGTCCAATCCAGTTCGCCTCTGAAGTTTGTTGGCAGCCCGGCGTTGGATGCAATCCCCCGGGCCAGCGCTACCCACGAACCGCGGAACTCACCGGCGATGGTCTCCCAGGGGTATTGACTTGGGTCGGGAGTGCTGACACGTTTGCTAGTGAAGACGAAGCCCCCCAGTTCGCGCGCGTCCCAGGCTCGGCCGATTGACTCGCTCATCCACGCTGCAAGTTGGGCAAACTGCCGCGCACCACGGGGATCATCATACTCCGCCCACCAATCTCTATCGTCCGGATGATAGGTTGCCCACGGAAGGGCCCGCAGAATCCAAAGTAGGGCCTGCTCGAATTCGTCGGCGATATCCAGGGGACTGCTCCCCCAGCCCCGTGAGGCCGGGGAAAGGTTCGACGCCAGTTGCTCCCAGCCCGACGCCCGGCTGGTGAGCTGGTCAAGCGCCTCGAGCTTCTTACTGCGATAGGCGATGGCCCATTCGCTGACATAGGTCTCCATGTAAGCCCGGGCCGACTCCTCAACCTTGGCGACGCACCGCTCATTGAGCGGCTCAACTTGATCCCCTTCATCCAGAAAACTGTCCCGCACGTCTTCCAGGAAAACGAGTAGCTCGGCCAGGTCATACGCTCGTTCGTTCAGGAACCGGTGCGTTGCATAGGCGCGTACCCGTCCCGCACCACGGGTCTGGGGTGCTCGCAATTCCGTCGCCGGGGAGGTTCGCTCGCCACGCCCCGGCCTTTCGCCGGGTGGCTCCTCAGTCCCTCTCCGCAGCCTTCGTGACTTTCTTTTCTTCGGCTCCGGCCGGGTCGGCTCAGCTTCCGGCCGGCGACGTGAGGACGGGCGCCCCGCTGCTTGAATGGTGTAGGGCGATCTCTCCTCCGTGGTCCGTTGCTCGAGCGGGGCCAGCTCTGCAAATCCCCAAGCACTGGTTTGTTTGACCTCGTCCAGCCGGGCAAGGATGGTCTTGAGCAGCCTGGTGCCCTCGCCCAGGTGAACGACATCACCACACCCCAGATACAACTCGCTAAGGGCCGGAGGCTCCCAGAAGGAGGACAGTCCGGTGACATCAATGCCATCACGCTCCTGCTCGAACGCATCCACGTGCTTGGCCAGAGCGTCGATCCACCCCGCTGCGGTCTCACCGCTAAGATCCCGGGGCACCGTTGTGTTCATTCCAGCCAGGTTGTCGTGAATCTCTCGCAGCACGTCACGCACTTTCTGAGCATCCGCAGTTGAGTGCAGTTCGTCGTTCCTGGTCTGCCCATCTCCTCTCGTGAGACTAAGAATGTGCGGGAAAGACTCGTGCACCTCACTGACGAGTTCCTTGAACCTATCTTCGTCGTAGACCGTCTCGTTGTATGGAGCCGCTACGATGCCCAACCCATAGAGGTTATTCCAGAACGCCCGATCAAGACCTTCCTTCCGTACTTGATCCCCTGCACTGAGGGCATCGATTGCTCCGAGGATTTTCCTATCTTCAACGCCGCACGTGAGCGCCGCTGCACGAAGCCGAGTCTGATAGTCAAGCCAATGCTCCCTCTGGTGTGCCAGCAGGTCGCCAAGCGGCGGGATGGTACGGAGCATAGTACCCGTGCCTTCACCTTGCCACGTGGCCCCGTTTAACGCCCGGTCAAACGCACGATAATGCTCCTGGAACGCCTCTCTGAACTCGTCCAGCTCGATCAGCGTCTCGACCCGCTCGACCTGCGCAGCCGCACTTAGCATCGCCTTGTAGTGGTCTTTGACCGCCAGGCACTGGCCACGGATGCGCATCCACTCCGCGATTTGTCGGTTAGCGTGCTCCGTTCCAAGTGTGGCATAGTGACGCCGGTAATGTTCATATACACTGTCAAGCGCATCGCTGATCGTTTGGTCGGGATCAAGGTCCGCCGCAGCCAGCAAGCTGGCCGGGTTCTTCGCGCGCCTGTCGTCCTCTTCAATCGCCGCGAAATACCAACGTGTTTGCTTTTGGAATCCTTCCTGCCGGGTGATCGATTGTGAATCGGTCTGAACGCCACAGAGCGTCTCGAAGCCATCCAGCGTGATTTGCCTCGGTGGCTCTGCTTCACCTCGGCAACCGAACCAGATGAGATACTGCTCCAGCGCGTCCATGTATGCCTTCGCGGCCGGGGTGGCCGGTTGTTGCAGGTCGGTCGCCGACCCAATGGCCTCATCCACCTCTCGCAGCGCCGTTAGTACGCTTTTCTCGACCAGCGCAAGGCGGAGGCGCTCTAGATCATCGATTGGCTGGTCGGCGCCAACACCCCATGTAAGGATCCAGGCAGCCAGTCGGCTCCCCCGCAGCTTGTTAACGTCCGTCTCGATCACTCCCGCCCGTTGCAGTGCTCCAGTTGAAGACATGGTTCTGAACGACTTGGCCGTCTCCCCCGCGTTCTCTCGCGGCTCGCCGATCACTCGCTCGAACGCTGAAATGCTCAGCCCGAAGGCTGTAATGAGCACGACAGCGAGAACGCCCGTACCGATTTTCAGGACCCTGCTGAGCTGCTTGTTACGGATTACCTGCTGCTCGTTCCGAAAAACCAGTCCGTGTTCGGGAAAGACCTTACGGAAGAGCACATCCTTGATGAAGTGCGGTCGTTTGTTGGGGTAAAGGTCATCCAACGGGGCGAACTGATCGGCTGCCTCCGCCCCCAGACGCTCGGTCAGGTGTTTCAGGATCAGCTCGCCCTCCTGGGTCGCGCTGGTAAAGTAGACACCTCGAAAGATCAGATTCTTCACCGCCCGCGGCTGGCGAATGAAGGGAAACAGCGTCCGCACGTAGATCTGCAAGGGCTCGTACAGCCCCCGGAACTCCTCCGGAAAGCTGTAAGCCAGGCCCAGGTCGATCTCCTCGGCGTCATCGTTCAAGCGACGAAGACGCAGCTCGTTGAGCCGCACGTAAACCGCCTCAAAGTCCTCCTTGAACTGCTCGGGGTCGTACAGCTTGTTGAAGTCACCGGGCTTCGACCAGCCGAAGATCTGGTTCTTCACGGTGATATCGCGCTCCGCCCGGTCGAAAGAGTGCATAAAACCGAGAATCTTGTCACATTTGGTGACCACCAGATACGTCGCGAACGTGACGCCCAGCTTGGTTTGCAGGTCGCGAAGGCGCTCCAGGGTGGTATTGGCGTCCGCCTCGATCTTCTCCGGGGGGTCCTGCAACAGGTGATCAGCCGACACGCACACCAACGCCCCGTTGATGGGGAACCCCTTTCGCCCCTTGGCGACGGCATCCAGAAACGCCGACCATTCGCGGCGATCACTGTCGTCTTGAGGATTGCACAGCCTTCCGGCCATGTCAACGAAGATGGCGTCTTCCGTGAACCACCAGTTGTAGTTGAGCGTCCCGAGCTGATACCCTTCGGGCTTACCGGTCGAGAATGTCAGCCCCCCTTCGTTGACCAGCTTGGTCTTACCGCAGCCTGAGTCGCCGAGCACGATGTACCAGGGCAGGTCGTAGACGCTTATGCCCACGTTCTTTCGCATGTCACGGATGGCACTAAAGAACTTCTCATTGTTGGCCTTGATTGCCGCGCTTACATCCACCGACTGCGGGCCCGCCTGTGCCTCGTCGGCAAGCTCCGCTGCCATTCGGCGGGTGCGTTTCTTGCGGCCCCGGGTGAAGATCATGCTGATCAGCCAAATAATCAGTGCGACGCCGAGGAGCACGCCGGCTACACACAGGATCAGCATGAACATGGACACGCCGGGGAAGAACCGGCGCAGCAAGTAAATCGCCCCGAAGGGAGTACCCAGGCCTGCCAGTGCCAGGAGCATCCGGGCCTCCGGCGGGAGCTTCTTGATCATGGCGAATAGTTTCTTCATGGCCCGTATCCTGTGCTCGAGGACTTAGGTGCGCAGACCACGCTTAAGGCCGGTTCGATTCGCCCGGCGAAAGCTCGTCATCTTCCACTGCAGGTGCCGCACCCCCTCGAGCCGCCTGATCCGCGTAAAGGCCGATGTCGTCCACCGCTTGGTTCCACGCGAGACGCGAGGCCACCGCCCATCCTGCTACGACAACGGCCAGAATGACCAACACAATGGTCAGACTCATTCCCAGGTTGGGGTTGAACCTGATCTCCTGGTTATGGCGGTACGCGTCCGGAAACATCTGCTTGACCCGTGTCGAGGCATAGGCCGGCAGGCGGGTAAAGAGCCGACGCGTATAGTCCGCCAGCTCCTGCGGGCGGTCGTGATACTGCCCCTTGAACCCTAGCCTCAGGCAGGTGAAGTAGATGCTCAACTGCTCGGCAAGTTCGTCCTTGTCGCGACGGTCGCGGCGCTCCGCCAGCTCATACTCGCGTTGCAGTTCATCGCAAGTGACGAAGAACTCCTCTCCGCCCAGGGCCTGGGCGTGGTTGAGAACCGCCGGGTCCGTCTCGAAGGGGTTGTCCAGCCAGTACAGGCGGCCTTGCCATTCGGTATTGATCATCTTGTAGTCGATAAAATAGACCATGATCGCCTGGATGCGGTCATGCCAGGCCCGCTCGGAGACTGCGTCGTTGCGGGCTATATCCTCCGCGTCGCGCAACGCCGATAGGGCTTCATATCGAACCTGTTCCGGCGCCAGCGCCACACCGTGCTTGATTTGGCGCACGAAGTTGGTGACAAACTCGAAGACCGGCCAACACGCCTCGGTCAGTTGCAGTGACGTTCGCTCGATAGTCTCTGTCATGGTCGTGACTTCAGGATTACGTAGAGGCTCGGCTGAAATCTCTCGAAGTCAGCCAACTGCCGCTCTTGCATACTCACACGAATACCCCGCTCCTGCTCGCATTCCCGCCAGTAATCGGTCCTATCGGGAC
>CP070827.1:5064066-5073835 GCA_020344555.1 Phycisphaerales bacterium | reverse complement strand
GGCCATCGTGCTTTGGGCGATGTGGGTACAATGGGCCACACGAGGCAAAAGGGAACAACCCCATGCGTCCGGCTAGGGTCCTTGGCGGATTCTTTCTCCGCTTTCTTGTGGTGTTCGTTCTTCTCATGGCCCCTTGGCCGGGGGTGAGCGAGGCGTACGCGGCGTTCTTTCGAGCCGGCGGGAATTTCCTGTTCAGCACCTTCGGGTCCGAAGGCCGAGTAAGGTTCCTGCCATTCGCGGATGCCGACGCCGGGCACGACACCGAGGTTGTGCTCATTAACCGGCGAACCGGGGTTCAGGTGAGCGTAGCCGGTGGCAGCCGGCTTCAGGGCTTCAACCCGACGGCCTTCGTTCTGGCGTTGATCCTGGCCACCCCCATTCCCTGGTCTCGCCGCTGGCGGGCCGTAGTGTTCGGTCTCATTCTGGTCAACGCCTACGTAGCACTGCGCGTAATGCTCTTTCTTCTTGCAACATTCAGCGGCGACAGCCCCCTGGCACTATTCTCACCGGGGCCGATCTGCGGGGCCATCCTTGACTTCCTGTATTGGGTATGTGTGACCTCGTTTGCGGGCTGGCTGATTGTCCCCCTCCCGATCTGGGCCCTGGTCTCCTTTCGGCGCAGCGACTGGCCCACGATCCTGCAGCGACCCACGCCCAGATCCCGAAGGGGTTGAGGTATCGCTTCTGCGTCCCGCTATCGTTATGCGCTCGTGTAGATCTCGCCGCCGGACTGTTTGAATTCCTCAGCCTTGTGGGCCATGCCGGCCTGGATGGCCTGGGACTCCGAGATACCATGCTTGGCCGCGTAGTCGCGGACCTCTTGGGTGATCTTCATCGCGCAGAACTGTGGGCCGCACATTGAGCAGAAGTGGGCGGCCTTGGCACCTTCCTGGGGCAGCGTCTCGTCGTGATACTCGCGGGCCGTGTCCGGGTCCAGCGAGAGGTTGAAGTGGTCCTCCCAGCGGAACTCGAAGCGAGCCAGCGAGAGCACGTCGTCGCGCAGTTGCGCCCCTGGATGACCCTTGGCCAGATCGGCCGCGTGGGCGGCGACCTTATAGGCGATCACACCTTCCTTGACGTCGTCGCGGTCCGGCAGGCCCAGATGCTCTTTGGGCGTCACATAGCATAGCATGGCCGTACCATACCAGCCGATCATGGCCGCCCCGATTGCGCTGGTGATGTGGTCGTATCCGGGGGCGATGTCGGTGGTCAGCGGCCCGAGCGTGTAGAACGGCGCTTCTCCGCAGAGTTCGAGCTGTCTGTCCACGTTCTCCTTTATCATGTGCATGGGGATGTGGCCGGGGCCCTCGATCATCACCTGAACGTCGTGCTTCCAGGCAACTCGGGTTAGCTCTCCGAGCGTCTTTAGCTCGGCGAACTGTGCCTCGTCGTTGGCATCGGCGATGGACCCGGGCCGCAGCCCGTCACCCAATGAGAACCCGACATCATACGTCTTCATCATCTCACAGATTTCCTCGAAGTGGGTGTAGAGGAAATTCTCCTGATGGTGGGCGAGGCACCACTTGGCCAGCACCGAGCCGCCGCGCGAAACTATCCCTGCAAGACGCCCGGCGGTCAGCGGAACGTACCGCAGCAGAGCGCCTGCGTGGATGGTGAAGTAATCAACACCTTGCTCAGCCTGCTCGATCAGCGTGTCGCGGAAGATATCCCACGTCAGCTCCTCGGGGACGCCGTCCACCTTCTCGAGGGCCTGATATATGGGCACTGTCCCGACGGGCACCGGCGAGTTGCGCAGGATCCATTCGCGCGTCTCGTGGATGTTCTTGCCCGTCGACAGATCCATGACGGTATCGGCGCCCCAACGGATGGCCCAGATCATCTTGTCGACCTCTTCCTCGACGGACGAGCTAATGGCGGAGTTGCCGAGGTTGGCGTTGATTTTGACGAGGAAGTTCCGCCCGATGATCATGGGCTCGATTTCCGGGTGATTGATGTTGGCCGGTATGATGGCCCGGCCGCGGGCAACCTCGCTGCGAACGAACTCCGGGGTTATCTCCCGCGGGATCGACGCCCCGAAGCTCTCTCCCGGATGCTGCTTTTCGACCAGATCGGCCAGTCCTTCGCGCCGTTGGCTCTCGCGGATGGCGATATACTCCATTTCCGGCGTGATGATCCCCTGGCGGGCATAGTGCAACTGGGTAGCGGTCCTGCCGGGCTTGGCGCGCAGTGTCGGTTGGCGAGAGGCTTCGGGGAAACGCTCGACATCGGGCTCGGCGTCTGTTGCCGTATGGCCGTTGTCCTCGGGCTTAACCTGCCGGCCCACATAGCTCTTCACATCACCGCGCGAGAGGATCCACTCCAAGCGTCGCGGCGGGAGCCCCTTCCGCAGGTCGACGCTCTCGTCAGGATCGGTGTAAGGGCCGGAGGTGTCATAAAGCGTCACGATGGTGTTAGGGGCCGCGCCCCGCTCAACGCCATCCTCGTCCCTTCCCTGACCGGACGTTAGCGTGACCTCACGCATGGGCACGCGGATATCCGGATGGTGCTTGCCGTGGACGTAGATCTTACGCGACGACGGAAATGGTCTGGTAATATTGTTCACCTTGGTGTCGGTTTTCGTCGTCGCGGTTGTCTTTCGGGATGTCATTTATGGTCTCCGTGTCTCCCGGTGGAAACCCTGCGAAGTGGCGAGCATCGCGCGATTGGGCATGCGACCCGAACTTGCGAAGCTGTCGCTTCCCTACGCAGGTTTCCCCAGAGCGTGGTTCGGCCGCCGCTCTCGGTTAAGCCCTGATCAGGTTCAAAGGCTCTGTTCTCAACCCGCCTGCCGCGGGCACACCTAGCGACAATACCTTTGTACATCTATACGTTCGACATGTCAACGGGTTTTATCGGATGCGCACACAGGGAATCCCTGCGGGTACGTTTTTAGCGTGGGTACCCGGACGCCCTCCCTGCCAGGGAGGGGCCGGGGGAGGGTCGGCCTTGTGGAGCTCCCGTGTTGGCGACCAACCTGAGACCCCCCTGTAGTCCCCCTCTTGCAGGGGGGACGGTTGAGGTCGGTAAACGCATACCCCTGCGGTGGTGCCCGGTGGGCAGACCACCGCGTGGATGCCGGATGTCCTAAGATGGCCTCGACGGCTCGCCGATGTAAGGACCGTGTAGCACATGTGCGCCACCTGGTAGCACATTTGTCTTTGGCGCTGGTGTGACAAAGCGGATGCTTGGGGCTCGGAGCGTTGCACGTACTTGGGAGAACCGTCCAATGAAGGCAAGCGTACTGGAAACGATCAAGAAATCCGCCGCGGTTCCGTCCATCCCGCAGGTCGTCCTGCGGTTTCTCGAGATCATGCAGGATCCCCATTTCGAGTATTACGATCTGGTGAAGGTCCTGTCCGCGGACGCAGGCACGGTCAGCGAAGTGCTGCGCTTGGCCAACTCCGCTCTGTTCGGCGTGCGGAACAAGATCGTCTCGCTGCAGCATGCCCTCACGCTATTAGGCCCCAAGCGCGTGCGCTCGCTTCTGCTGGGGCGGTATCTCGTCGACTCAATGTCCAAAAAGCAGGTTAATGGGCTCGATATGAGATACTTCTGGCGGCGGTCATTTGCATCCTCGGTCGTAGCTTCCCACTTCGCCCACAGCCTACTGCCGCACCATCGAGACGAGGCTTCCATTGGGGCGGTGCTCGCGGACATCGGTATCCCCATCCTGGCGGAGGCGTTTCCTGATAAATACCGCCCGATCCTGGCTCGATATGCCCCCAACGGAGATCCTGCAGTGATGGATGATGAGCTGGAGGCCGTCGAGGTTACTCACGGACAGGTCTCCGCGATGGTCCTGGCGCACTGGAAGCTTCCGGAGACGGTGACAAACGCCGTCAACCTCCATCAGTCGGCGAACCCTGGTGAAGGTAACATTGCCACAATCGGACGAATTCTGAACGCGTCGGACCGAATCGGCAGAATACTCTGCGAAGTTCCAACCCCGGAGGAAATAATATCCGTCTGCACGGGAGCGATCTCGTTCGTCGCCATGGACATGGATGTCTTGGCAAAGCTCCTGCCCACCATCGAGAACGACATAGAGGAGCTTGCCGACACGCTCCGGATCGACGTTATTCCCAACAACATCTACGCTTTGATCGCCCAGACCCTACAGGAACACCTCAGCGCGCCAGCAACTGGCTGAACCGCTGTGTCCGGCCCTATATGGCCGTTGCAATGCCTTCTGCGAGCCGCATGTTAGGCCCGGATATAGAGAGTCCTCCATCTCTCGTAGGCCCGGCACCCGCCAAGCACATCACCGGGGAGGCTCGCAGCCGATCCATACCGCTGTGCGGTGAAACGTTTCCTTCCGAGCAGGAACTCACGCACCGTAGTCCGGTAGGGACCGAGGCGGCTGGCGGCCTACATCAACCGGTAACTGGGCCGGGGAGGGGCCGAATCGAGGCGTCCGCGGTGAGAAAACCTCGATTTGGCATCGGCCCGTGGGTCCCACATCTGTCCGGTAAGATCGTGGCAACGTACGGTTCAGGCTCGTTGGTCGTGGTTATCGGGGCCTGCGGCCTGCCCGGCAGACCCGAGGAGTCGCCAGAGGTCCGGATGTGTAGTCCGAATGTACTAAAGGCGGTTTATCGGCAAGACGATTCTTCGTTTGTCATGCAGTCGGGTACTGACCGCCTGTCCGGCTGCTCGGATAGCACCGGGGGGTCCAAGAACCAAGCGGTCAGTTCGCCGAACCACGAACCTGCGAGAGGAAATGGCTGAGTATACGACGTTTGCGTTTACGAGGGGTCGGTCCGGCTTCAAGCAGTTTCCCAGGTCGGAGCGAGCCTGTTGTCGCGTAGAGGCCAGCGGCAACGTCGAGTGAAGTTCGAACCTCGCGTCACGCGCTTCTTGTCAGTGCAGGCGCGACTTCAAAGACGCGTTTGGAGGCATGAATCAGCATGACTCGGATCAATACCAACGTCCAGTCGCTCATCGCAAGGCGTGCAATTGCCGTCAACAACGCGTCGCTAAGCAGAGCCCTCGAACGCCTCAGTACCGGTCTGCGCATTAATTCCGGCAGGGACGATCCAGCCGGTCTGATTGCCTCGGAGACGCTGCGCTCGAGCATCAGAGCGATTTCGACGGCCATTGACAACGCCGCTCGGGCTGACACGATTGTCGCCGTGGCTGAAGGCGGGTTGCAGGAGGTTAGCGCACTGCTGTTGGACCTCGAAAATCTGATCGACCAGGCGGCCAACGAGGCCGGAATCACTCACGACGAGCTCGAGGCCAATCAGTTGCAGATCGATTCGATCCTTCAGTCCATCAACCGTCTGGCCGACGCGACTGCCTTCGGAGACAAGAAGCTGCTTAGCGGCGAATTCGATTTCGCCACCTCGGGCATCAACATCAACGAGACTACGGGGGCGGTACTCGATCACCTTGACAATGTCCAGATCAACGCGGCCAAAATAGCCGCCGGTGCGTATCGGCAGATCAACGTAGCAAGGCTTGCCCCTTCTGAAGTCGCCCATCTGAGTGCGGTACTTATCGGTACGGATGCCGGAGGTGCCGCCAACGGAACGCTCGGAAACACCGCGACGATCCAGATTCGTGGTAACTACGGTTCCGAACTGCTCAGTTTCGCCTCAGGAACCGCCGCCGCCAGTATCGTGACCGCGATCAACGATCGCTCCGCTCTGACCGGCGTGGCCGCCTCGGCGAACAGTGGTGCCACCGGAACCGGGCCCGCGTCGATCAGCTTCCACAGTACGACATACGGTTCGGATGCCTTCGTCGCCGTGACGGTCCTGGAGAATGAAGGATCCACGCCCGGGAGTGCCATGGACCTGGAAGGAGTTACCGGCCCCATTACCAAGCGGGACATCGGCGTGGATGGGGCATTCACCATCAACGGCACCAGTGCGATAATCAAGGGTCTGGAGGCCTCGGCACGTGCCGGCGACCTGGCGCTCGACCTGACCTTCTCGGCAGACTTTGGCGGCGGCACCAGTATTGAAACCTCCACGAGTTTCGAGATTACCGGTGGCGGGGCCGTGTTTTCCATATCGCCGCAGGTCGGTCTGTCCGGGCAGGAATCGATCGGGATTTCGGAAGTATCGACGGCGCACCTTGGCAACGCGAGCGTCGGATTCCTCGCGACCATCGGTTCCGGTATGGCCAATGATCTGTCCAGCGCGAACTTCGCCACTGCACAGCGTATCGTGCGAGCGGCGATAAACCATATAGCGAGTCTGCGCGGCCGGCTCGGTGGATTCCAGAAAGACACCCTGGCAACTACGATTAACTCGCTGACAATCGCCCGTGAAAACGTGACCGCCGCCGAAAGCGCCATCCGCGATGCCGACTTCGCCGTCGAAGCGTCGAACCTTACGAGAGCTCAGATCCTGGTCAACTCATCGACGGTGGTGCTGCAGCTCGCCAACGCCCAGCCGCAGAACACTCTCGCGCTACTCGGCTAGCAGAGCTGGACACACCCTGACAAATGCAACGTTCGGCGGAAATGAACGCTGCCCGGCGTGACCGACGGCGGTCGGGCAGGCCGCTCACTCCCGGCTCACGCCCCGGCCCGCGTTGATCAGGCCCGATAACCCCCACTACCTAAAGAAGGTCCGATCACCCGTCGAAAAGCCGGGTGAGCAGGCCTTATATGCCAACCGTAGTGTAGCCAGGGCACAACTGGGACGTGCCGGCACCTACGGTGACAGTTGCACAAGGCCGTGCAACCTGCGGTGTCGATGTGGTGACACCGCAATTGAGCCGTCAGGGAGGACGCGGTGAGCCGTATCCATTCCAACGTACCCGCCCTTCGGGCGGTCCACCGGCTTCAACGCAACCACGAGGACCTGAACCTTCACCTCAACCGCCTGGCCACGGGGCTGCGCATCAACCGCGGTGCCGACGACCCGGCCGGACTCATCGTCTCCGAACGCCTGCGATCGGAGATCCGCACCATCCAGCAGGCGATCGACAACTCCACTCGGGCCAGCAACGTGATCTCGGTCGCCGAGGGCGCGCTCAACGAAGTCTCTGCGCTATTGCTGGACCTGCAAGGCCTAATCGTTGAGACGGCCAACGAAGCCGGCCTGACCGATGAGGAGGTCAACGCCAATCAACTCCAGATAGACTCCATCTTGGGCAGCCTCGACCGGATCGCGAATACCACCACGTTCGCGGGAAGGAAGCTGCTGGACGGCAGTCAGGCCTTCCTCACTTCCGGGGCTCCGCGGGCAGCGTTCCAGTCAATCCAGCTCTTCGGTGCACGACTGCAGGTCGGTAGCGCCCGGCGAATCTCTGTCCAGGTGACGCAGTCGGCGCAGACTGCTCAGGTCTCCTTCAACGGATCGAACCTGGCCGGTCCGTCCACAACCTCCGCCACGACCGTCGAGATAAGAGGCACACTGGGTGCTGAGCTGCTTACTTTCGCTGCGGACACCTCTCTTGGGCAAATCCGGGCGGCGATCAATAGCGTCATCGCGGTGACCGGGGTGTCTGCGGTGGTATCGACACCGAGTGCGGCCGGCGTGGCCAGCGCGCTTCTGCTGAACAGTACGACCGTAGGCTCTGATGCTTTTGTCTCCGTGGAGCCGCTCAGCGGTGCATTCATCGTTGCGGGCAACAACAATATTGTTCACCGGGACACCGGCGTCGACACCGGTGTGTCGGTGGACGGGCAGCCGGCCTTGGTTCAAGGACTACAGGCCGACATACGTTCGAGTGGGCTGGATGCACGGCTTCACCTGACGCGGACGTTCGCCCAGACTCTTTCATCAGCCACCTTCGCCATCACGGGAGGAGGTGCACTGTTCCAGCTCACCCCGGAAGTGACACCCCACGGGCAGGTGAATTTCGGATTCAACCCGGTGTCGATCACACACCTCGGCAACCCGGTTACAGGTCTGATGTACACGCTCCGCTCAGGCAACCCCAACGACCTGAAGAGTAGGAACTACTTCACCGCGCAACAGATTGTCAACGAGGCGATCGATCAGGTGTCCTTCTATCGCGGCCGGTTAGGCAACGTGCAAAGAAACCAGATCGAGCCGAACATCAACAGTCAGAAGGTCACGTTGGAGAACGTCACGGCCTCGGAATCGATCATCCGCGACGCCGACATGGCTGTGGAAGTCTCGGCACTCACTAGAGCCCGGATCCTGGTCCAGAGCACGCAGAGCACGCTACAAGTCGCCAACTCCGTGCCCAGCATGGTGCTGTCGCTACTGAGATAGAGGGTCGTACACCGCGGATATCCCGTCCCGCCGGCGGAATGGGGCAGGTGTAGTGCCCCAGCCCAAAAGCGTTGACATCACAGCCCATCGGCACAGCGCCAGTGGCGGCGTACCGGCGCACGTGCCCCACGCATTTGAGTCGATCCCACAGGCCGACCGATAACAGAGTGAGGGATTGGGTGCGCGCGCCGGCCGAGGGCATGAGTGCGGCCACTGACGCGCAAGATTCCGCAGCGAGTTGACGGCGTTATGAGCGGGATATCCAGTGGTATCGGGCTGATATCGGGGATCGATACGGCCACTCTAATCGATCAGCTTATTGCCATCGAGCGGAGGCCGGTCGAGAACCTGCAAGCCCGCGTCGATGCTCTGGACGTACAGCGGGCTGCGTTTTTGGAGCTGTCCGGGCAGCTACTGGCGGTTCAGAACGCCATCCTGGGCTTCGGTCGACCTTCATTCTTCAGACGGTTCAGCTCCGCCAGTACGAACGAGAGTGTCCTGACGGCCAGTGCCACAGAGACGGCTGCGCCAGGCACTTACAGCTTTCGAGTCCGTTCGCTGGTAACCAACCATTCGCTTATAAGCCGCGGGTTCACCGATGCCGACACCACGCCTGTGGGGATCGGCACGTTGACGGTAGAGGTGGGCAACGGGAGGGTCAACAGAAGCACTCAGCTCGACACGCTCAACGGCGGAGCGGGCGTCCGGCGCGGTGTCATCAGCATCACCGACCGCAGCGGGGCCTCGGCGGACATCGATCTGTCCACGACACTTACGATCAATGACGTGCTTGACGCCATCAACTCGAACACGGCGATCGGCGTTCGTGCAAGTGTCACCGGTGTGTCGTCAAACGGCGCCGCCGGCGACCGCATGGTCATCGAAGACCTTACCGGCGGCATAGGTACTCTGGTAATCGCCGACAAGGACGGTGGATCGACGGCAACCGATCTGGGGATTGTGACAAACGCGGCTGTCGACCGTGTCGATGGACGTGACCTGGTCCGGCTTTCGTCATCCACACCGCTTTCCATACTCAACGACGGGAACGGTGTTGGGCGGCTCAGGGCGGACACGGACCTGAAGTTCAGCACGACCCTGGGTGACTTCACCGTTTCACTGACGAGTGTCCTGGCGACACAACTTGACACCGACTTGAGGATGCTCAACAGCGGCAACGGCGTCCGCCTGGGGACCATCCGTATAACAGACCGCAGCGGAGCATCCGCCGAGATTGATCTGTCAGGCGCCGGAAGCGTACGGGACGTGCTCGACGCAATCAACGCTGCCGGCATATCCGTCAGCGCTACGGTCATCCAGGTCAATGATGACTCGTTCTTCCAGATCACCGATACGTCGGACATTCCGGAAGAGGCAGAACATGCGGACAAGCTGAAGATTGAGGACGTGAGCGGGTTCGCAGCCGCCGATCTGGGCATCGCCGGCGAGGTCGAAGGCACGTCCGTGCACGGCCACGACATCTACCGGATCCAGACGATCGGCGATGTCATCAACGCCATCAACTACGCGCCGGACAACAACTCCTTCGTCCAAGCGTCGATCTCCGAGGA
>CP070827.1:5049780-5063966 GCA_020344555.1 Phycisphaerales bacterium | reverse complement strand
ATCGCTTCCCGGCCATAGAACTCCAGAAAATCGATGGCCTCGCACACATCAGCGTAGGCTTCGATCCAACTCTTGCTTTCCTCATAACACTGCCAGGCGGCCAGCTCATACAGCCGCCGGCGCATGATGCGCCCGCCTTTAATGAGAATACGGGCCCGGGCATCGGGGTCCCAGCGGGACCACTCTTTGAACGCCTCAGCCGCGCAACGGACGGCCTTGTCCGCCAGATCGGTATTCGATTTGGCCATGGTGCCCACGACCCGATCAGGATCGGCGGGGCTGACCGAGTCGAGAGTCGCACCGGGTGTCACCGCTTGACCGTCAATCCACAGCGGATAGCTGCGGCCCAGTTCGCTCTTCACCTTCTCCAGGGCGGCGAGCATCTTCGAGCGAGGTTCGTCTTGGCTGAAGTCAACGTATGGTTCAGGGGCAAAGGGAGGCAGCATCGATTCATTCCTTCCAAAGGTCGGGACGTTCCACGTTCCTTGTTGGACCGCACGGGACCGCGCCGCGAGTCGTCTGACGGTCCATTCCGCAAAACCTCTTCAGGCCGCTTTTCTACACCAAGCGGACTTGCTTGACCAGAGTGGTTCTGGGGCTTCCGCAATGACGGCGGAATTACGGGAGTGTTGCGTTCAGGAACGGCTCATAGGTGCCGGCACCATTGAGCAGATCTATTACGCGCAGGATGTCGGGTGGAGCCGCTACGCCGGAGCGGTCCACGTCAACCGACCAGATGGGCAGCTCGACAACACCGTTGAGTGCATCGATGACGCGGAGGATATCGGCGGGGGCGCTGGTCCCATCAGCGTTGACATCGCCGGGCAGGTAGCCGAGGTGAACCGAAGTGCCGCTTCCGATATGGGTCAGTATGGTCCAGGCCTTCACGGAGATCTTTTCGCCCAGAATCACCCTGACTACCCGCTCTTGGCCCTCAACGGGGAGAACGGCCACCACAGGGGGGGCTGCGGCACCGCCACCCTCTTGCGTAACTGCGAAATCCTCTATCGCCAACTCGGCGATCTGAGATACCTCACCACCGAAGGTCAGGTCAACCCATTGCCAGCCGGCCGGACTCGAGCCGTCCGGCCTCGAGGGCTGCCGGGCGTCGATCTCCCCATCCGGTGGCGAGCTGGCAACGATCTGTGTCGGCCCAGCGGCCACCAAGGCCTTGTAAGCGTTGATCCTACCGTGGCCGTAATGGTCGTCCCATCCTTCCGGGCCCAAATCATCGACCGTCGCGGTGATAATCGCACGGATCTCGTCGTGGGTCAGCTCCGGCACGTAGGACTTGATCAGGGCCGCCAGACCCGTGACGTGAGGAGTGGCCATTGAGGTTCCGTTCTTATCCCCGTGGCCACTGATCCACATGGTCGAGTGAATGGCGTCGCCGGGTGCGCAGACATCAATCTCGTCGCCGTAGTTACTGCTCCAATTCGGCCAGGTTGTATTGGAAACGGTGGCGAACTCGTCATTATCGGTCGTCGCGCTGACCGCCATGGCGTTGGTGAAACGCGCCGGGGCACACACGACGCCCGGATCGCAGAAGTCATCGTTGCCGGCGGCAGAGACAACGAGCACGCCGTTGTCATGGGCGTAATTGACTGCGTTCCGGAAAGTGGCCGTCCCCGTCGGGTACTGCAAGCTCATGTTGATGATGTCGGCGCCGTGATCTACGGCCCAGATGACACCGTTGGCGGCGGCCAGCTCAAAGCCCACGCATCCGTCCAACACACGCACGGGCATGATCTTGGCTCCCCATGTCACACCTGCGACATTGACACCGTTGTTGCCCTCCGCCGCAACGATGCCGGCAACATGAGTGCCGTGTGAAGAACATCCGTCTGTGGTCAGATCGGGGTTGGAAGGATCCTCAGTGTTGATGCCCGGGACCATGCGGTCCCGGTATTCAGTGTGCCTGTTCACACCGCTATCGACGATGGCTACGGTCACGGTGCCCGGGTCCCCGGTATGGATATCCCACGCTTCGGGGGCGTCGATGTCCGCATCGACCAGGCCGCCCGTCTCCCCTATGTTGTGCAACCCGTATTGGCGCCAGAAGTCCGTGTCGTTGGGGATGAACTCTGCCACGCCACCGATGGCATCCACCTCGGCGTACTCGATCTGATCCTTAAATTCCGCAAAGGCAGCGGCCATCGCCTCGGTGTCTGTGCCCGCCGGGACATCGATAACGAAGGTTCGGTCCAGGCCGTAGCGCGCGGCCACCTCCGCGTTGCCGAACTCCTGACCGTAGGCTCGGCGCATCCCGGCTACCTCCCACCGGCTCCAAGCCGCCCTTAAAGCGGCGCTCGCCCCGATCGGCGGGGTGGATTTCACGGCCGGTTGGGAGTCAGAGTCAGCCGCCGCCTGAGTAGGCCGAACGACATGGGCATCAGAAACACCGGGAGCGAACTGCACGATGATGCGCGTGTCGGAATGTCCGCCTGGGAGTCCAACTCGACGTCCAGTATCTCCCACGGGCACCGCACCTCGAACCGGGGGGACAACGGCCATTCCGACCAGCAGAACGCTATACAGAACCCGGATTCGATCGACCCCCGACATTCCACCTCCCAGCTATTCGATGGCCAGCGTTACCGGCACGTTCCCAACAGATAGCTCCGCCTGTTGATTGACGCGATAGCGGACCCCTCACGGTCAGTCTGGCGAATGATATATTAGGACCTAAAAGCGCACCCCGTTTATCGACAGCGCATCATAGTAGCGCAGCTCGCCGGGATCAACCCGTGTGCACGAGACCCGACCGTGCATATCGAGCCGGCGGCTGCTATGTGTTCCAGGTCGGGCGCGTGCCAGCGAGGAAACGAAGGCGTCGGAAGAGATGGTGCCGCCTGGTGATCAGGTCCTGTAATCGGCGGAGGGTATCCTCATCGATTCGTCCACCGTAGCGCCAGGACAGGATATCCTCTTCGAGTTCCAGCCATCGGCGAGTACCGCCAAGCTTGCGTTTTCGCTTGGGGTCCCTTCCCTCAAGCAGCTTGCGAACCTCGGCTTCGACCCGTTTGAGCTCCACGACGATCTTGTGCGCTGACACCTCACACGCCCAGTTCGGTGGTTTGGGTGTCTCAGTGGTTTCGGCGGGCGCCTCGGGTTCCGCGACAATAGCGTCAGTGTCGGACGTGTCGTTGCTGTCCGCGGGCGCCGCCGCCTCAGTGGAAGGCGTCGCCAGGACCTCGTCCGCGTCGTCACCTTCCAGGGCCCGGATGGCCGGGTCGAGAAGCTGCAAGTCGTCTTCGTCCACCACCTGCTCGGGCGATTCGTCGGGGGAGTACGCGTCCTCGATCGCAGGCAGATCGTCGGGCTGCGGCCGCGAACCCGCTCGGTCCGAAGTAGGTGTATCTTCAGGCGCCATCGTTAACCTCGAACAGTTGTCTCCACGCCGAACGAAACTCGCAACACCAACTCGCCCCGGCAATCCCAAGTATAGACTGCCACGTATCGCAACCTGCCGTCATCCGCAAGCGATCACGTGAATCTCCCAAGGTCACGGAGAGAGCGCCGTCTGCAGGGCCAAAACTGCATAGGCGGTGACCAGATGTGGGTTGCCTTCGTACCAGCGGTCCTCCTCATTGACCCAGCTCCCATCTTCACCCTGGAGCGAAAGCAGCTTCTCGCACAGCTCGGCTCGCCAGGCATGTGGAACTCCGTCTGCGTCGCGGACGGTTTCCTCACCCCAGGCGTGCATGGCCCTGGCAAACACGTGATAGAAGTAGTAAAGGCCCTGCTTGGACTGGGCGTGCGGCATGTTGGGGTTGTGGTCGAGGGTGTAGTGACGGCGTATCCACTCGATGGCCCGCCGTACACGCACGTCGTTGCGATCGACCCTGGCGTAGAGCATGCTTTTGAAACCAGCGTAGGTCATCGAGCCGTAGCTGCGCAGGCGCGGCTTCCCGTCAACAAGCTTCGTGCCCGCCTTGGATTCGCCGCCGCTAACCGGCGAATAGACGAATCCGCCGTCCACGCTGCCGCCTGCGAAGGACTGATCGTTGGTCCTGTCCAGCATCTGGCACCGGGACACGAATACCATGGCCTTCTGATACACGGGATCGTCAGGAGGCAAACCGCTTTGCTGAAGGGCTTCGAGCATTAGCTGGGTGTTAGAGAGGTCCGGGCGCTTATGCTGCCCATAGCCCTGCCCACCGAAAAAGGTGCTCGATGCCTCGTGTCCCTCGCCGTCGTCCCATTGCAGTTTCTTGAGGAATCGCTGGGCCTTCCTGGTAGTCTCGGCATGTGCGGGGTCTTTGGTCGCGGCCAGGGCCATTAACGCCACACTGGTGTGATAATTCCGCATGCCTTCACCGGGCACGTAAATGCCTCCGTCCGGCTGAACATAGCGAAGGGTGAAATCGAGCCCGCGCTTGGCGGCCGCATGTTTCGCACCGTACTCCTTGTTCTGGATCAGACACTTGACGACCAGAGCGGTGATGGCCGGATGCGACTTCCCGAACGCCTCCCATGCCCCGTCGGCTTGCTGAGATGCAGCGAGATAGCCGAGGGCCTTGTCGATAGCCTCCTGTGTCCTGATCCGAAGGCTCAGATCAACGGGAACCTCATCGGTCGCCGGCCCCGCAGCCAAGCACATCACACCCAACAGACCGCACAACGACGTTAATCCCGGATGCTTCATTGAGGAATACTCCCTGACTCTATGGCGTTCTCATCAATCGTGTAGCGGGCCACACTCTCCCGTCCCCCCTTCAAGGCGGGACCACAGGGGGGGCAAGTGATACTAAATAGCGGAGTCCGCTCAGACTACGGCCCCGTCCTCTAAGTAGCGCGCTTTGTCGCGTTCATTATAGGCGCTGTTCAGGCAATAACTAGGCGTCCGCCATATGCAGCATTGTCGGGTATGCATGCCGTGCGAATGCCGGAACGTCATGGAGCATCACTCCTCTTGGGATCACGCCTGTCGCCGGTATTTTGTGGAGTCTTTACTTCCGCCATACGCTCTGAATCCGTAGTGGGTTCGCCATTTACCGTTGGTCCTGCATCACCTGTAGGCATATCGGGGTGCGGCTCGGACGGTTTGCTACCAGGAGGCGTGCCTGCCTTACGCACGATCACCGCGTCACCGTGGGCGCTGCACTTGCCCGAGGGGTCGCGCTTCTGGCGCACGTTGACAATTGCGGTTGCATGCTTCAAGGCTGCGGCCGCTTTGAGGCCTTCCAGTGCGTCCTCCGGACGGCGGAAGCCATCAACGAAGATGGCTTCGACCTGCTCGACAATCTCATAACCGGCTACCACGGCGGTGCTTGAGGTGGCCAGGATGCGGGCCGCCTCCGCCCGGCGCTTTGCAAGGAACGCCTCGTCCGGCTCAGTTCGGCTCTCACCGTATTTCTGCAACAGCGGATGGATGGTTGGCGGCCGGCGGCGGCGCGCCGCGCGGCGGACTCTCCGGACAATCCAAAGCACAATAATCAGCCCAAACAGGGCGATCAGAGCCATAACCCGCCAGTCGCTGGGATCGAACCAGGCCGAGGAGTCAAAGCCCTGCTCTTTCAGCAACTGGATGGCATCATCGACTGCCTCAGGCATGGGTGGCCGGCTCCTCGATCACTTCGGCGGCCGCGGCATCGGAATGCGACACAATGACGTCTTGGCCCTCCAGCCGATGGCCCCGATAAGTAGTACCTCGCCAGATGGTCGGTCTCGCTCCGACCGCCTTGAACATGGCGTTGATGAGCATCCCCACAACTACGAACGCACCTAGGACGTAAGTGAACGACCAGACGCGTCCGGTTCGCAGAATTCCATATATCCGCCACATGGCTAGCTGCATGATCGCAACCGCCCCACACCACAGACAAGCGGCCAAGCCCCACTCCGTAGCCCCGCCTACCTCCGTACCTTGCAAACCCACAAGTGCGATAATCAAACTCACCCACGGCACAATGCACAGAAGAGTCAGCAGCAAGGCAGCGGCTGACAAACGCCTAAGTGACCCCAGGCAGCCGTAGAAAAGGCGGCTCCACCCACGCCAGGCCGCCGGAAGGGAATCGTACATCCGCGTGCGGTACAGATCGTCGTTCTCTACCACGCGTAAGCCCAGCCCCATTTGCTTGGCGAGCCGGGCCATCTGGACATCTTCATTCAACTCGCTTCGGACCCGTTCATAGCCGCCGATCGCATCATAGCAGCTCCGCCGCATCAACATGAACGCACCGTTGGCGTAGGCCGCCTTCCGCCACGGCTTGTTCACCCGATGAGGCAAAAACCAGGTCATAAGCGCAAGTGTGCAAACCGGCTGAATTATACGCTCCCAGACCGTGTGGGTATCAAGTATCGGAGTTACCGAAAGGAAGTCGCTCTCGTGGGCAGCCGCTTCACGCATGGCCATCGAGAGTGTGCGGCGCGAGGTCTGTCGGCAGTCCGCATCGGTGAAAAGAAGCCATTCGCCATCGGCAACGGCCACACCCTCGCGCATCGCGTTGCTTTTTCCGAACCATCCTTGGCAGAGGGCTTTGACGGTGATGACACGAAGACGACCGCCCGCTTCTTGCTCCAATCGGCGCAGAATGACAGGCGTACGGTCGCGGCTGCGGTCGTCGACAACGATCAGCTCATAGCCGGGATAGTCCTGATCCAGCAGGCCCGTCACGCAGGTTTCGATGTTGTCTTCCTCATCCTTGGCCGCAACGACAATCGAGACCTTCGGAACGTCTGGGGATGTCCCGAGGTAGGAACGTGAGCCGAGTATCTGGCGCTCGCGCAGTATCCGCCCTAAGTTGGCATATCGGATAAGCCAGACGACCCCGGCCATACCGGCCAGGGCAAGCCATAAAGTAAACCATGCCGACATCGATGACATCCGGTCCAATCCGTTCCGCGCCGCGACAGATTATCGCCCAAGCGACGCCCCGCGGCAACTCGGCACGACTTGCGGCTGGCAGACCTGTGGTTGGAACACGGGGCGCTATGGAGGTATCGGAGAGCACGTCCCGTAATCCCGATGCGGGCCACCGCCGACCCGCCCGGCCCTGGCGACGCTGTGCTCTGGTTGCAATTAAGCGGGCCTTGCCGGTCACGGACCGATCAAGGCCATGCCAAACTGAGAGAAGTCATCGAGATCTACGTCGCCGTCAGGCTCGAATTCGAAGATGCGACAGCAAGGTGACACTTCGAGGTCCGTCCGGCCTGTGAAACAGCTCTGAAGACGCATGAAATCCTTCAGGTCAATGTCGAGATCGCGGTCGTAATCGCCCATGACCAGCAGCCGCCCTGTGATCGGGTAGTGATAGCCCATATCGACGATCCCAGTGTCGGTTACTTCATCGCTCCGAGTAGTCAGCACATCGAGCCCGAGGCTTGCGGCCGTGTCGCTACCAGCGTCGACACACGGGCTGTCGACTGCCTGCCCCGCAGTCGTCTGGCTCAGATAGTAGCAGCCGGCCGGGCCCGGAACGAATAGAGGATCATTTCCATGGTTGCCCACGCCCCACGGCCAATCCTGCCAGCCTTGGATGCAGGAGTAAGTGATGAGTGCCCAGGCACCGTCAACCTGCGCGGACTCGCCTGATCCGTTTGCGTCAGTGTTGCCCCAGAAGATGCAGTTGACTGCTGTGTGATAGCTCGCGAAGCTGTATATCCCGCCGCCGTAATTAGCCGCATTGTTGACGAATGTGCAGTTTGTGATTTCTGTGCGACTTGAACCGAAGTTGAGCATTCCCCCACCGGTAAACGCGCTGTTCGCGGCAAACATACAGCTCGTTAACGACGGGCCGCTCTCGTCGTTGTACATCCCGCCGCCGTCATTTTCGGCAGTGTTCCCGCTGAAGATACAGCCGGCCAGGGTCGGGCTGCTGTCCTTGTTGTAGACGGCGCCACCCAGAAACGCGGTGTTCTCGAGGAACGTGCAGCCAATCACCAGCGGCCTGCTGTCGTCATCATTGTACATGGCGCCCGCTATGAACCGTGCTTCGTTCTTACTGAACAAGCAGTTGGTCAGCGTCGGGCTGGCGTTGTCGTTGTACATGGCGCCACCTCCCCTGGCGTAGGAAATATTCTCAGTGAAGATACAGTTACTCAGTTCAGGGCTGCTGCGAGTGTTGCGCATCCCGGTGCCTTCCGAGCCCCGGTTATCGTGAAAGATGCAATCGACCAGTATCGGGTTGCTGCCATCGGTGTTGAACATGCCACCGCCACTCCAATGCACTCTATTGTCAACGAACCTGCAGTTCGTGAGAATGGGGCTGCTGTTCTCATAGTTGGCGATCCCGCCTCCGCTGCTGGCCAGGTTGTCTGTGAATGTACAGTCGACCAGCACCGGATGGCTTCCCGTGTTGTAGATGCCGCCGCCGTCCCGGGCGGTCGTACGGTTTCTGCTGAACCTGCAGCGTGTCAACGTAGGGTTGCTGTCCCAGTTGTACATCCCCGCGCCCCAGGTTGCCTTGTTGTCTCGAAACGCGCAGTCGCTTACCTCCGGATCGCTGCCGACTCCGTTGTACATGGCGGCGCCGACCACGTCCGCCCAGTTACCGGCGACCGTGCATCGCGTGACCGTCGGACTGCCCTGGTAGTTGTAAATCCCGGCACCTGACGCGTCGGGATAAACACCATTGGCATTACCTGCAGTGATAACGAAACCATCGATTGCAGCAGTGGAGTTGGTACCGCTTCCTTTCACCACATGGTAGGCGTTCTCATCGTTGTTCTCGAAACCGGGTTCGTCATTGCCGGCAAGGTCGCCGTTAAGGATTGTTTCGTGTGCGTCGGCGTCGCGCTCGTTAGGGTCAACCGCGCCGCAGCCGGCGTAACCGCCCAAGAGCGCGACACCGTTGATGAGTCTAAACACGGCATCCCGGTCGCCGCCTGTCCGGTTGGTGCCCCGGTCCGGTCTGTAGACGCCCTCGGCCACTCGGATTTCCGTGATGGTCGCGCCGGGCGCCACTGCGGCTGCCAGCGCATCTTGAAGATGAACAAACGCGTCGCACCAGCTCGATCCGTCATTCGCGCCGGTTGCATCGGAGTCGACATAGAGAACCGACTGACCCCACGAAGCCGGGGCAACGGCGATTACGGCAGTGAGAAAGGCCATATACGAGGGAACCTTGTCCTTGTGCATTGGTAAGCCCCTTTCCAGCAGTTTCGTGGCAGCCGAGATTTCCCGGTCGGCGACTTCGTGACTACCATCGTACCAGAATCGGCGTCCGGGCTTCAAGCCGGCATGCGGGGTTCCGCGCCGAATCCCTCATTTTCATCAACTGGTCCCGTGAATTCAACCCTGTTGGCACCCGTAGCAGGCATCTTCCGATGTTCCCGCGGAGCCGCAATCATCTCCGCTTGCCGGCCCTCACATCCGTTAGCGGGCGGCAGCCGCCATCCGCCCGTTCACAATAATCCGGTTCGCCGAGGCCTGTGCCACACGTCCGGCCAATGGAAGTGGTCGAGTTGGCGCTATTACTTCAGGCCCGAGCGGTGGCCCGATTCCAATTTGCCCACCGTCCACGGGTTCGAGGCAGCTGGGGCGGTTCAACCCGCTCCTGGTTGAAGTCGTGCCCCAAGCCACTTGCCTGGTACCAGCGTCGCCACCGGTTTGCGCCCAAGGGGAAGTTGTTTCGGCAATGATGGAAGCCTCATCATGCTGACGAGTAAGAGAGTTCGTATCTTCCTCTCGCGGCGTTCCCTTTGCACGTAGATTCAAGGTCTATATCAGGTCCCGGCAACTGCCTTTCAGAAGTCATCGGAGTCGCAAAACACACAAGAGCACAACGCGCCTCAGCTTTCCTCTCCGTGCGACTTTCGGCGTGCTTGAATTCTCTTGGCGGCGTCTTGACACGCCGCTTCAACAGCCTGACTCGCCGGGACCTTGATATCAGGGATGACGCCGACTCCCTCCCAGTCGGTCTTGCTAACGGGGCTTATCGCCCGCGCGAAAGGTACTCGCATCCAAAAACGGTCATTGACGGCGCGCTCGTGCACGGGGTGGGCCCCGCCGCCGGTCTTCTCCCCGACAATTGTCACTCGCTTCAGATCTTTCAGGCAGTAGGCAAACGCCTCGGCGGCCGAGAACGTCATGGAACTCGTCAAGATATACACAGGGACGTCAGGGCCAAACCGCTTTCCCGGAATCTTCTCCAAGGTCCGCCATTCCGTGGTCTCGTCGGTAAGTCGGTTGTACAGACCACCCAGGTGAAGCACCCTGTCGAAAAGGTAGCTGGAGATGAACTGGCTCATATGCCGGGTCCCGCCACCGTTGTGCCGCAGGTCGAAGATCAGAGCATCGCAGTTGGCCACGAATGCCAACGCTGCAGCCGCAGTCTCCCTGGCTTCTTCACTGTGGTGACACTGGTCGAACCTGATATAGCCGATGTTGCCGGGTAACACCTCCACCTTGCGGAAACCATAGTTGTTGCGAATGTCCTCAACGCTTGGTGTTATGTCCTCGAACGATACGAGCCCATTCGGTGGACCGGGCGAGACCTCGATCAAAAGTCTAGCAAATCCGGTCTTCTCCGCATTGAGAGAGACTTCGACGGCGAAGTCGCCGTCGGCGCTCGCCGAGTGAAAGGTCACTTTGCCGGCCATGGATCGCATTCCGGAATGAAAGGCGAGTGTCTCCTCCAATGACCGCTCCTTCAGCGCCTCCTCAGAGAAATGCCCCTTGATGAAACGCCGCAGGTCGTCCTTTCTACCAGTGTTGTACACATCGAAATAGGCCTCTGCCCGGCGCCCCGCGGGTGTATCAGGCCAGTCAATCTGTGCCTTTGCTCCGGGACGCATCCGGTCAGGCTTACCCGGAGTCTTCGGAAGCTCATGGGGAGGGCTGCCAGGGCGGACCGCGAGGTGTGCGTCACTCGACAGGGACTGCAGATCCTCCGTAATCTTCCGTGCAAACACACTCGCGTTGGTGATAGCGGCATATCGCCCCTCGGACTTGTTGCGGATCAACATGTCGCCCATCTTCTGGCCTTTGTCGGGATAGACGTAGCGCTCCTTCAGAATATCGGCGACCGAATCAATTGTGGCGTTGATGATCTTGTCATTGATCGGCTCGGAGTCGATGCCGGCATCCGAAGAGCCGATGTAGTCGATCGTGAACACGACAAGCTTGTGCGGTCGCTGCCTGTCGACCTCGAAGCGAACCTCGGCAAATCCCGACGTAAGCGACGCGCGCACGAGAAGGGCGAGTTCGTATTCACTGCTTTGAAGAATACGGATAGGAGTCAGGGCCCCTGCTGCTCCGTGAATGGTGCGGTACCGCTCAATGATTCTCTCTATTGGATTCTTCTGCAGATACGACTCTTTCCGGTACCGTCGTGTGAAATCGCGCATCCGGTCATCGTCGCCCGAGTTGAACGCTTCCAAGTACGCACCCGCGCAACGTCCGGCAGGGGTCTCGGGAAGCTCAACCTGCCTCGCAACGGTGGGCTGCGGATCGGTCGATCCAGCTTGAGCGACCCAACCGGGGAGCACGATTGCCAGTGCACCCGTCATACAAACGCATGTTCTACATTGTCGATTCATAGTATGCCTCCACATCAGTCGATAAAGATTACGCTGCTCAGCCGTGCATTCTTCCGCGCGAATAGAGCTCTGTCCTTTGGCTTGCCATTTCTCATCGAGAAAAATCCCGACGGCCCGGATTCCTGGAGCTGTCGAGCGAGTCGAAGCGCGTGTGTACCGCGATGCCTGCAGAGATTGATTTCGCGATCGACTTTGCAATAATCCGACTGATTGTCTCACTTATGCAGCGAAGTACACGGCCTTCAGCACGATCGTGGGCGCGGTCCTCGGCGCGCGTGTGGATGCGCTCCACGATTCTCGATGATATGGTCTCGAACGTTGTTGGTGCCAGGGTTAGCGCCAACCTTTGCTCGGGCCTTCCTGTATAGGTTCTGGCAAGATTGCTCTGATGGCTCAAGACATACCGCCATCCGGCGTCCACGGAGTCTTCCAATTCCGCGGTGCCGCCGGCACCGTCCACAGTGGCCGGCAGCGCCGTGTGCAGGAACAGGCAAGTATCTAGGTCGCCTCCGATGACCACAGGCAGTGTCTGTTTCCAGGGTTTCGAGCTGGTCGGTGCCAGGATCGCCACGAACAGGACTTCAGCAGCCATGCCGACCTGCGCGATCGGTGACGGTCCCGCGCCACGGCGCCGAAAACCTCGAGGCTTCAGGACAGATTGGACTCTTCTCGCCAGGATGCTGGGGTGGGTCGTTGCCCGTGTGGGAACTGGTAGAGCGTGGTCAGGAGTCATCGGAGTCGCAAAACACACCAGAGCACGACACGCCTCAGCTCTCCTCTCCGTGCGACTCTCGGCGTGCCTGAATCTTCTTGGCGGCGTCTTGACACGCCGCTTCAAGAGCCTGACTCGCCGGGACCTTGATATCAGGGACGATGCCAACTCCCTCCCAGTCGGTCTTGGTTACGGGGCTGATTGTCCGCGAGATAGGGATGCTGATCCAGAAATCGTCGTTGACGCTGCGGTCAGTTGTGGAGTGGGCGGCGCCGACGGATGTCTCCCCGACGACGACCACACGTTTCAAGTCCTTCAGCCAATAGGTAAACGCTTCGGCTGCTGAAGCCGTGTGGGGACTCGTCAAGATGTAAACCGGAACGTCGGGTCCGAATTGCTTCCCGGGAACCTCCTCAAGGGTTGACCATTCCTCGGTCTCGCCCGTGAGTCGATTGTACCTGCCACCAAGATGAATCGCTTTGTCGAAGAGGTAGCTGGCGATGAACCTGTTCATGTGCCAGGTGCCACCGTAGTTGTTCCGCAGGTCGAAGACCAGGGCATCGCAGTTGGCGACGAACTCAAGGGCCGCGGCAGCGACTTTCAGGGCCTTCTCGCTTTCGTGAAACATGTCGAACCGAATGTAGCCGATGTTGTCGGGTAACACCTCGACCTTACGAAAACCGTAGTTGCCGCGAACATCCTCAGCGGTTGGTTCGATCTTGTGCATCGCGTCTTCAAATGTCGTGATACCGTGGGGAGGTTTCGGCGAAACCTCCACGCGAAGTCGCTCCCTACCGGTCCTCTCCGTTACGATGGACACCTCGACGGCGTAGTCGCCGTCAGCGGTTGCTGAGTGAACGGTTACCTTGCCGGAGGCCGATCGCATCACGGAATGATGCCCAAAAATGCTATCGAGTGACTGCTCTTTCAGCACCGCTTTGGAGAAGTTCTTTTGGATGAACCGGCGCAGCACATCCCCGTTGTCTTCCACGGCGAAGTAGGCCTTTGCCTTGCATCCCGCGGGCGTGTTGGGCCAATCTACCTGTCCCTCGTCACTGGTGGGTTGGCCGGGCTCAGCCGGAAGTGCCGCAGTCCTGGTGGGCAGGCTTCCCTGGTGGACACCCAAGTGCCTGTCTCGCGAGAATGCACGCAGGTCTTGTGTGAGCTTCGTTGCCAGCACGCGGCTGTCGGTGATCCCAGCGTACCGTCCCTCGGACTTGTTGCGGATCAACAGGTCGGCCATCTTCTCGCCTTTATCCGGATAGACATAGCTATCCCTGAGAATCCCGGCGACCGACTCGACAGTGGTGTTGATGATTCCATTATCAATGGGCTTGAGTGTGCCTTCGGCGGTCGCGCGGTCGATACCCCCGTCGATGGTAAAGACCACGAGTTTGCCCGGGTTCTTCTCATCCATCTCGAAATGAAGTTCGGCGAAGCCCCGTATACGGGATGCCCAAGCGAACAGGGTGACCTCGTGGTCGGTGCTATGTGCGACGCGGATCGGCGTCAAAATCCCCCAGGACTCGTGGACCATGCGGGGGGTTTTCAGGAGTCCTTTCATCGTGTGCTTCTTGATGTAGGATTCCTTGCGGTATCGTTGCATGAAGTCCCGCACTCGATCGTCGTCGCCGGAGTTGAGCGCCTCGAGGTACGCCGCCGCGCACTGCCCCACCGGCGAATTGGGCAAGGTGACTTGACCCGCGGGCGGTGGCTGTGAGCCGTTCGACGTGGCCAAGGCCACCCACCCAACAAACACAACTGCGAACGCACCTGTTGCGCAAATCGAAACTCGATGCTGACGTTTCATTTTGAACCTCCGAGCAACTTCATGGAAATCCGCGGGGTCGCTGATGCCGCGATTGACTCTTGAATGGACGCTTCGATCGAATCCGCGGGCCACTGAGCGAGGTCCAACCCCACCTCTACATCGACGTACGTGCCCACGCGCCATTGAATGCGATCCGTGATGCGCTGATGCACACGATCG
>CP070827.1:5030579-5049680 GCA_020344555.1 Phycisphaerales bacterium | reverse complement strand
GATCTCGATAAGCGGGCTGCGGCCTGTCACAATGGCATCCTCAGGGATGCGAAACAGCCATCCAGTCTCATTCGTCACGTAACAGCCAGGTGAGTTCACCTCGCAGAATGGTAGGTACTGGTTAGACTTCGTCCTATGTCCGGTTTCCTGTGTTTTATCCATATTGGTGCTCCTTTGTAACTGGGCAGCGAGCCGCCTCGGCTTTATTACCACTGTTCCTTGTGCTTCTGCGGTTCGTCTTTCTCGGCACCTCCTTTCACCTCGGTATTGTCACATCGCATAATGCGCCGGGAAGGCCTTTGGCTTGTCTGCGAATTCAGTACGCCCCCAAGCGAACACACACACAACCGGCGCCGGAGTGTGGGTATTCCCTCCGGCACTCCCACCTTTTCGGCGCTGATTTCCGATAGGCCGTTGACTCTCTGTCAGCCACCTTCGGCGATCGTCGGCATAAGCGTGCAGCCTGAGCGAGTTCAGCGTCTGCCCTTTCCAGTTGGGATCCCGCCGGGCGTCTGATCGATCCATCAATCTTCGAAACTCTTCTCGGGGAGGGCGTCTCACTGCGAGATACCTCAAGCCCGTCGGGCCCGCCCGAGGGATCCCTCTAAGCGCGACCGTTCCTTCGATCAGCACGGCTATCACAATGCCCTGTTCGCGAATAAGCGGTCCTTAGAACCAGCGTACTATGGTTGAGATTATTCATCCCGGCCCCCAGTAGCGTAATAGCAGTATGGCGTGCGGATGTTGATATGTCAATAAGAACAATGCTTAGGTGAGACCGTGACCGGAGGCATGCACACACACGACTTAACTGAATATGAATCGGTCGTCCAACGGCAATGCAGAGGTTGACCGTATTGGAATGCTTCGATCACTGTTTCGGAGCGGTGACGTAAGAAAACTATAATATGAGGATTTGGATCCCCTGGTACAATAAGTTACTGGCGTGCGGAAGGGATGGAACAGGGACCAAAGGTGTATACTAGTTGGCCTCGAGGGCATGCGTAATCGCCCCGGGCGCCTTGAAGAACCGAGGGACCGTGGGCCACGCTTATGCAGTCTATGTTGCATGTCGTGGGTGAGCGTGTGGCGTAGTGGCCGTTACGATGTCTGTCCGCGGCACGGACCCCAGAAAATGGCTACAGCGTGCTCTGGCGGGGCGAGGGCACACAAAACGTGCCGACGGTGGCCCACCCTGCAGGGCCCGAATGGGCTGGAATATGTTTGTGCGTGCGCCAGGGGGAGAGGGTGTGACGTGCTGCAACAGACGGAGCAAGGCGATGGGTGGGCACGATCGGCGAGTCGATGACCGCGATGTCCCGGACAGCATCCGGGCCGGCCTGAGCCCAAGTCATTGAGTGGGCGGTCGCCAGGAGGGTGGGCGCTTCATCAAGAACCCAATCGTGTGTTCCGTTCGCTGTGCCCTGGGCGTTGCGAGTGGCGCATGACGACGAAGCGGGCGGTCGGACCTCCTCCGTTGCGTTGGCTCGGCATCGTGTCTTCAGCCCGGATCGGCGCCTGCACCCCGCTTGATCGGCTTTCGGACCACGGCACGACATGTAAGGTGTATCGCCCAGATGCCAAAGTCTCCCGCCTTGCATGCACGGGGCGAGTCCGCGGCTCCCGGGCCCGGTAAAACCACCGTGGTTGGCGGCCGAGAAGGACCGCCAACGCTCAAGGCCGAGACCGGGCTCCCGGAACGGCTACGGTGCCGCTAGACCTGGGGGCAAGGTAGTGGTACAGTTATTGTGTCCAGAAGTTCGGGTTGGACGGCAGAGTGCGGTACATCCTAATCTTGGCTAAAGCCAGACACGATCCGGACCCAATCACGCGTCTGGCGAGGCCCACGCTTGGCTAGGCAGATACCTTGGTTGTGTTTCCGGAAGGATTTTCTTTTGAGCAGAAGTGGCGGACACCGTGACTCTGCGGCTCAAGATGCTAGGATCCGACCATGAACGAGCGCAAGAAGGTTCTTCTCTTCTCCGTCTTAATCATGACGGCCGCTGCCCTAGTGGTCGGGGCAATCTCGCTCTTTGGTCTTTATCGGACGGCCTTTGAGCAGCAGCGCGAGAGGTTGGTGGAGACGGTACGAAGTCGAGCCCGTCTTATCGAGGCGGTCGCTCGTTTCGACGCGATGTACAGCGCGAGCGACGTTCCGGGCGGACCGGAAGCGGCGACACTCAGCCAGGTCATGCGGGCTCACGAGCAATTCCGCGGGTTCGGGGAAACCGGGGAGTTCACCCTCGCACATCGTGAAGGCGACAAGATCGTCTTCCTGCTGCGCCACCGGCATTCCGACCTCGACAGTCCGAGACCGGTTCCGTGGGAGTCCAAGTTGGCTGAACCCATGCGGCGGGCGTTGTCGAGAGAATCGGGAACGGTGATCGGACTGGATTATCGAGGCGAGAGAGTGTTGGCAGCCTACGAGTGGGTGGACGTTGTCGGCTGGGGCATGGTCGCCAAGATCGACCTGGCCGAGATTAGGGGGATCTTTGTGCGTGCCGGTCTCGTGGCATCGGCCGTGGGGGTAGCCGTGGTTCTCGGCGGAGCCCTTCTCTTCCTACGAGTCAGTCACCCGCTCATCAAGCGGCTAGAGGGCAGTGAGGCCCGCACCCGTGCGATTCTGAGTGCGGCCGCCGATGGGGTGATCACCATCGACGAACAGGGAACGATTGAGTCATTCAACCGGGCGGCGGAAGGCATTTTTGGGTGGACCGCGAACGAGGCGCTCGGCGAGAAAATCAACGTGCTGATGCCGGCGCCTCACAGCGAGCACCATGACGAATACATGGACTACTACCTTCGCACGGGCGATGCCAGGTGCATCGGCAGTAGACGGGAGCTGGTAGGACGGCGCAAGGATGGAACGATCTTCCCGGTCGAGGTGACTGTCAGCGAGGTGGATCTTCCCGGTAGACGGCTGTTTACCGGTATTGTCCGCGATATCACCGGGCGCAAGCGGGCAGAGGAGGCACTTCGGCTGGATGAGGCTCGGCTCGAGGCCCTGGTCAAACTCAACGAAATGGCGGAGGCCCCGTTCCGACAGGTTGCTGACTTTGCCCTGGAGGAAGCGGTCAAAGTCACCAAGAGCACGATGGGTTATCTTGGATTCCTGAACGAGGCCGAGTCGGCGGTGACTATATACACCTGGTCAAAAATTGCCATGCAGGAATGCGCCATTGACGAAAAGCCAATGGTCTTTCCGCTTGCTGGGGCGGGGCTCTGGGGTGAGATAGTCCGACAAAGAAAGCCGATTGTGGTGAACGACTACGCGGGACTCAAGACCTGGAAAAGAGGATATCCCGAGGGTCACGTCCACTTGTCACGATTCCTGGGGATACCGGTATTCGACGAGGAGCGAATTGTCTCCGTCGCGGCCGTGGCCAACAAGGAAGACGAATACCAGGGAGGGGATGTGCGGCAGTTGACGCTGCTGATGGACGGCTTGTGGCGAATCGCCCAGCGGCAGCGGGCCAGAGAAGCGTTGCTGGAGAGCGAGGCCAACCTGCGCAATGCACAGCGCGTCGCACACATGGGCTCTTGGCAGTGGGAGATCCAGACGGGCGACTTGCGCTGGTCCGAGGAGATCTATCGGATTTTCGGGCTAAGTCCGGATCAGTTTGGGGCCACCTACGAGGCGTTCCTGGATTCGGTGCACCCGGACGACCGCCGGCTTGTGCAAGAGCGTGTGGATGCGGCCGTACACGACCTCAAGGACTACGACATCGACCATCGAATCGTGCTTCCCGGCGGCGAGGTGCGCCATGTCCATGAACTGGGTGAGGTCACTCGTGAGGTCGATGGCACGCCGGTTCGCATGGTTGGTACCGTGATTGACATCACCGACCGCAAGCGGGCGGAGGGAGCAGTGCAGGAATCGAGAAGGTTCCTGCAAACGGTCATCGACGACATCCCGGAGCTTTTGATGGTCATCGACCGCAGCTACCGGATCATTCTTGCCAACCGGGCCGTCCGGGAGCTGTCCGGGGGGCAAGACCCGGTATCCGGATGTCTGACGTGTTTTCAGGCCTCCCACCGGCGTGATGCCCCGTGCTCGGAAAGCGAGCACCCTTGCCCGGTGAGACAGGTAATCGCGACTAAGGCCCCGGTCACGGTTACGCATACCCACTTCGACGCCAACGGTCAGGAGCTCCTGGTGGAGATCTTCGCGGCGCCTGTTCTCGATGAGGCCGGGGAAGTGGCGCAGATTATCGAGTCCTGCCGGGACATCACCGCTCGGGTACGAGCCGAGGAGGAGGCCAGGGAGCGGCAGGCCGAGTTGGCCCGTGTCAGCCGTCTGGGCACCATAGGCGAGATGGCCACCGGGCTGGCCCACGAACTGAACCAGCCGCTCGCCGCAATCGTCAACTACATTCAAGCCTGTTTGGAGAGAATGCGATCGGGCAAAGGCGATCTCAAGGAGTTACTCGTCGATATGGAGCAGGCTGCTGCGCAGGCGGAACGCGCCGGTGAGATTATCGAATTCATCCGCGACTTCGTTCGCAAGCGCGAACCACGGCGGGTCGCGGCGGATTTCAACGCCCTGGTCCAAGGGGCAACCGATCTGGTGAGGCTTGAGGCTCGGAGAGGTAACGTCCAGTTGCACCTGGAGCTGGCTGACTCGTTACCGCCTGTGACGGCGGATTCGATTCAGATCCAGCAGGTTGTGGTGAATCTGGCACGAAATGGCTTGGAGGCAATGGAAGAGACCGAGGCCGGTGCGAAGAACCTGACCATCCGAACATCGAAGGCCGGAGGCAGCTCTGTAGAGTGTGCGGTCGCAGATACAGGCCCAGGCCTCTCCAAAGACGCAATGAATCGCCTGTTCGACCCATTTTACAGCACGAAGCCGAACGGCCTGGGGATGGGCCTTTCCATCAGTCAATCGATCATCGAGGGGCACGGCGGCCGCTTGTCGGCAGAAACCGCGCCGGATGGGGGAACGATGTTTCGGTTCACACTGCCTTTAGTTGACGGAGACCGCGTCAATGACGCCTGAACCAACCGTTTTCGTTGTGGACGATGATGAGGCCCTGCGCCAGTCGCTGACTCGGCTCATGGAGTCGGTGAACCTCCCGGTGGAGACTTACCCCGATGCCCAGGCCTTTCTGGACAGCCACGACTCGGGCAGACCGGGCTGCCTGGTCCTGGACATTCGCATGCCGGGCATGAACGGTCTCGAGCTCCAGGACAAGCTGGCCAAAGGACGGGTCCGTATACCCATCATCATAATCTCGGCGCACGGCAACGTGGACAAGGCAGTCCGAGCCATGAAGTCGGGTGCCGTCGACTTCATCAAGAAGCCCTATAAGGGGGAGCTCCTGTTGGAGCGCATCCGGCAGGCCCTGGAGCTGGATGCCCGCATTCGGCGCCAGGAGGCGGCACGGGCCGAGGTTGCCGCCCGGCTGGCACTTCTGAGTCCGCGAGAGCACGAGGTGATCGAGATGTTGGCCGCCGGCAAGACCCCCAAGCAGATCGCCTTCGAGCTGGACCTGAGCCGCAAGACCGTGGACGTCCACCGTGGCCACATCATGATGAAAATGCGCGCCGATACGCTGGTCGAACTCGTCGAAATGCTACACGTTTACCGCAACGCTCCTGATTAACCGGTTGCTACCCCTCTTTTTGCCCCCTAAACAGCCAATATAAGCAGAATCCCTAGGCAAGTTGCCAAATTGAAGTGGGACGCGGGACCCGGTACATTCGCAGCATAGTAAAGGTTGGAAGGTTGGGGTCCCTTAAGAATGTCAGCTCAACGGAATTGACTGAGGAACGAACTCTGTGAGCGCCCCTCCGGCTCCCGGAGGAGACGACATGGCGGCGAGGAGAGCCGCCGGGCCGGGGCCGGTTACGGAGGTGTCGATCATAAGGGCTTTGGCGCACGCGTCTGGCGCCAGCTAATTGAGGAGGAGCAATGATGGTCATATCTCGCATCGAAGCCAAACCGCGTCTTCCTGACAGGAGCCTGCCCACGAGAATAGTCGGCAGTGCCGCCTGCGTGACGCAACTGAAGTCGAACATCGAGGTGGTCGGCACGAGGAACTGTACGGTCCTGATTTGTGGTGAATCCGGGACGGGTAAGGAGCTGGTGGCCCAGCACATACACGCGGCCAGCCCGCGGGCCGCAAAGCCGTTCATCACCGTTGACTGCACGACGCTGCGCGACACATTGCTCGAATCGCAGCTCTTCGGCCACGTTAAGGGGGCGTTTACAGGTGCTGAGCGTTCAACCCTGGGCTTGATCCGGGCCGCTGACCAGGGCACCGTGCTGCTGGACGAGATCGGAGAACTGACGCCGCACACCCAGGCCAAGCTGCTTCGCTGCATTCAAGAGAAAGCCGTGCTGCCTGTCGGAGCCGTTGAACCGATTCCCGGGGATGTTCGCTTCATCGCGGCCACCCACCGTGACCTCAAGAAAATGGTCGACGAAGGGGAATTCCGCGAAGACCTGTACTTCCGTCTGAATGTGGTGCGACTCGATGTTCCACCGCTGCGGACCCGTCCCGGCGACATCATACCGCTGGCCGAGCATTTTCTCCTGCAGCATGGCGCGGTCTACGGGGAACCGGTCAAGGCACTCTTTCCCGATGCCAAGGCCGCCCTGGAGAATTATGAATGGCCGGGCAATGTCCGGGAACTGAGAAACGCAATCGAGCACGCGTGCGTGTTCTCAGGCGGGAGTTTCATAACGGTGGGCGACTTGCCGCAAGTGCTGCGTGCCCCTCCCACACCGGAGAAGTCGAACGGAAACGGCAGCAACGGCAAGAACGGTAGGAACGGCAAGGTCGTTCCCCTCGAAGTCGCTGAACGGTCTCTAATTAAACGAGCTTTGCGGGCTACGGCGGGGAACCAGACTCGTGCCGCCGAGATGCTCGGCGTTGAGCGCCATCGCTTGGGACGCATGCTGCGCCGCCACGGGCTGCAGATGTTTGCTCAGGCGGCGCGTGCGTAACATCCGGCAATTACCCTGTGTGGCTGGTTGCCTCTGTCCAGACAGCAGTCCGGACACCGATGGGATTACCCGGGTGTCGTTGAGACCGGCTGTGCTATCAGTCCTGTGTGGACTGTTTTAGGAGATTGCTGTCTAATTGAATCACTGGTGATCTTAGCCCCATCGGCGCATTGGTATCAAACTAGATCTCAGAACATAGTCCTGACTGAAGAAGTCCAAAAGAGTCCCTAACAGAACCGAGCCGTCCCGACGTACGTCGGGATCAGGAAGTGGCAACATTTCCTTATGTGCGCCGCGCGTACCGCGACGTATTCCGATGTACATCGGGAGGACAGTCCGGCAGTGAAGATGTTCTGTTAGACTTCCCAATAAAAGCAAGGAGAGAGAACGGGCCGCCACGGGGCGGCCCTTTTGTCTTTCCGCTCGCTTTGCGTCATTATGAACACTCACCTATTGCTGTTTTGCCTAGGGCTTTTTCTAACCCACCACTCACCGGTATGATTACACCGTTTCAGGTACAAACCGTACCAAGAGGGAGAAAACGTACCTGTCAACTCTAACCTCTTGTGATCACAGGCCTTACGCATGTCAGTGGGCACGGCGGAGCCAGTAGCTGCCAGATGTTCCAGTGGCGTTATCCGCCTATATGTCAGGAACACTTATGACGCCCCCAGTTACAGTGGCTTAGGACAGGGCAGGTGGTGTGGAACGCGGTGGTACGGGGATTGCTGGATTAACAATCGCCCTCAGTCGGGGCAGCGTCCACAACGTACTTGGGTATCGGCATAGTTGTCAAGGCAGATGGAGCGATTGGAGTGCTGCAAGGAGTAATGAATGACTGCGGGCGATCGCACGGTCATGATCATGCGGCCTTGGCTACTGAAGTGCTGAGCGCCAGCCGCGGATTCCATCGTATTGACGGGGCGCGTGCTGTATGCGATCTGCCGATTGCCGAAGTGCCGCTTACAGCAAGAACGATAGGTTACTGGAATATGCGCAGCTACTGGTCGGCCGGACAGGCACGAGTCGACAGGAGTCGGCCAGTGGGCTGATGAGGAACAGTCGTCAAACCTCCTACACTGGGCGCACCTGCAGGCGTGTCTTTGGCCGGAGGGCCGCTTGCGGGTGTGTCCCTGTGTGAGGGCGACAACGAAGGAGTCAGTAGATTGACCAGCTTAAGTGAAAAACTCTGCCGGCTGATGAGACTGGAAAGGACGGTGTTGACATGAAAGCCATTGCTAGGGGGCGTCCGGCGCGGGCCGGACAGTTCTGTGCGCTGGTTGGTGCACTAGCCCTGCTTACGGGCGTACAATCCAACCTCTATGCGCTTACGTTGGAGATTGCGGTTACGGACCCCGCCGGCACTCCTGTTAGCGGATTTCGTTGGCTCTTGGAGGAGGATAACACGAATCAACCTGTTCCAGGGGCCCTGGTCGCTGACAGTCTGGCGGTGTCGATCCACAAGAGCCACGCTCCGGTTGTGGACGCGGGTCGCACGGCCGGGGCTGTTGCCACGGTCGATGTGCCGGGTGACAAGCCGTACTTCGTGTCCGTACTGCCCGACTCAGGCCACACCATGAGCGGGGCCAGGGTGGCGGCGGGCGAGACCCAGGTTACGGTGATTGTCAATCCCTATCCGGTTCCCACGGCCCAGATTTCGATCCTCGCGTTTCGCGACACTTCCCCGATCAACAACGCGCCCGAGATCCCGGCGGAGCAAGGACTACCGGGCTTTACCGTGGTCATCTCGGATGCGGCGGGCCAACAGATGTTGGATGCCTTCGGGAACCCGCTAGGGACCCAGTACGTTTTCGATGTCAACGGCGATCCGGTCGTTGATGTCGATGGCCAGCCAACTGTGGCCGCCATGGGGGACGGCGTTATCACGACGAATTTTGCGGGCGAGGCCTTGGTGCGATTCCTTCCGCCTGGCAAGTTCGGGGTGCAGATCATTCCCCCGGCCATGCCACCCGGCCAGGAATGGTACTCGACTACGACCAAGGAGGGCACTCGGACAATCGACGCTTGGGTGAAAGCGGGTGAACCGCCGGTGTTCGTGGAGTTCGGCCCGGCGGCGTATCACATATTCATGGGCTTTGTCCAGGAATTCGACGATCTGGCAACATTGGGCGAGCCTGCCGACCCCAAGGGCAGTATCACGGGTCGGATCGTTTTCAACCATTTCTCTCGTCCACCGACGCTGCAGGGGTTCTTCAGTGGCGAGCCCGTCGAGGACTGCCTGGTTGGCTTGAACGAAGGGTTCTCGCGCAACGGCGTATACGTTGCAGCATGCGAGGGGGACAGCTCGTTTACCATAAACGATGTCCCGGCTGGTATCTATCAGCTCGTCACCTGGGACAAGCACATGGACGCGATCTTCGGCTTCAACGCCGTGACCGTTCCGGATCCCGTCCAAGGCTGGAACATCGACCTGGGTGACGTACTCTCCTTCAGATGGTTCGGCACACTCGAGGGAAGCGTATTCTACGACGCCGACGAAGACGGTTTCCGAGACCCCGACGAAATAGGCATACCTGGCGAGGAGGTTCTCCTTCGCTTCCGAGATGGAACCGTCTATCAAGCGACTCCCACTGATATGGCGGGGGACTATTCTTTCTCGGAGGTCTTTCCGTTCTTCAAGTGGCTGGTGACCGAAGTAGGCTTCCTTCGTATGAAGGCCACAGGTGTCACCAACGTGGTCGATTATGGTGGGCAGATTCCTCCTGACGGCGGTTGGGCCATGCCCTCAGGTGACAAGCTCAACCCGCAGCCTCAGGCCGAAGTGAATCCCAATACCGGCAACAACTTCTCCAGAACAGAGATTGGTGAGGTCCTCACCCAGGCCGTGCACCTTTTCCTCGGCCAGACCAACGTTGCTCACTATGGGAAGTCGGTCTACGGACCGGGCGAGAACGGCGGTATTTCCGGGATCGTCTTCTATGCCGTCACACGGGCGGAGCACGATCCAGCCTACGCCGCAGGCGAAGAGTGGGAACCCGGCATCCCCAGGGTACAGGTCAACCTCTATCAGGACGCTGACCTTGATGGAGTCATTGATGAACTGAACGGAGACGGGGTCCCCACGCTTGCCGACGTCGACAATTACCCACTGGGCTGGTTCGATGACCCTAACAATCCCGCGGCCAGGGGGCCCGAGGACGTCGACTGGAATCTAAACGGAATATTTGATCCGGGTGATGCCCTGCAGGTCACCTACACCGACAGTTGGGATGACGACACGCCGACGGGGTGCATTCAGGATCTTCCCGTTATACACGGACAAACGGTCTCGGAATGCTTCGATAACTTTGGAACCTGGAACCAGATACGTCCGGGTGTTTTCGACGGTGGGTTCGCTTTCGGCTCGCATTTCCCCGGCGGAATGGCCAGTGGTAGCGCCGAGGCCGATGGGGTACCACCAGGAATCTACATTGTCGAGGCCGTTCCCCCGAAGGGCTATCACACCCTAAAGGAAGAAGACAAGAACGTCGACTACGGGGATGCGTACGTACCGGGGAGCATCGCCGCCCTTCCTCCGCCGTGCGTAGGTGACTTGCACACTGTTCCCCCTATGCTGACGCTGTTCGAGGACATCGAAGCGCCCTTCGCGGGCGAGGAGCTGCCGCTGTGCGACCGCAAGCAGGTTTTCCACTCTAATGGCCAGAACACCGGCGTCGAGTTCTTCATGTTCACGGATGTGCCCAAGGCCGCTCGAGCGGTCGGGTTTATCAATAACGACCTGGCTGCAGAGTTTGACTACACCAGTCCCGTCTTCGGCGAGAAGCAGGCTCCGTCATGGATCCCGATCTCGTTCCAGGATTATGCCGGGAACGAGATCACCCGAGCCTACTGCGACGAGTTCGGGGCGTATAACGCTATGCTGCCCTCAACGTACACGGTGAACATTGGCGCTCCGACGGGCGTGTCACCGCAGATGATTTCGATGATCCTCAATCATCCCGGTCCGATCCCCGATCCGGGGGACCCCGATAAGCTCATCATCGACCCGTACTTTGATACGAGCTACAGCCAGACGCCGTACACGTTCAACTTTGAGTCGGGCAAGACCACCTACCTGGATACGCCGGTCATACCGGTGGCCGCGTTCGCCGGCTACCCCACCAGGGGACTTGACGTTGAACCGCCCGACGGAACTCCCGTCCTCCATTCCGTAACCGGAAAGGGCCGGTATAAGAGTGACGGACCTGTTGTCTGCTCGGATGGCGCAACGATCGTCATTCAGTCGATGGGGAATAGGGGAAAGTACAACCCCAATAATCCCCACACGCTTGAGACGCGCGACTACGGCTTTGGGAAGCCGAAGGATGAAGGCGAAGTCACGGTGGACGGCGTCCAACTGACGGTAAAGAAATGGAATAACAACATAATTGAGGCTACCGTCGACACGGACGTGATAACCACGGGGCAGTTGCTGGTAACACGCGGCGACAACGGCCTGACGACGCCGTTGGGCGTTACCCTTCATGTCAACGAGTGTGATTCACTGGTGAGTATTGAAGCTCCGGGCACCTGGCCGGACACGCCGATCCAGGATGCCATCGACGCCGCCGCGCCGGGCAGCCTGATCGTGATTGCCCCGGGCGTCTACAAGGAAAACCTGATTGTCTACAAGAACGTCAAGCTGCAGGCGTGGGGAGCGGGCTCCACTATTCTGAACGCGAGTCCCGTACCGTTCGAGCGGGTAACCGCCTGGCATAACAAGGTTGATGCCCTGATTGCCAACGGTGACCTGATTCCCATGGATACCGGCTTCTTCGAAGCCACCGAGGCTCCCGGAATCCTGATCCACGGGAGTCCTGGAACGTTTGACGAGACTTCTCCGGGACTGGTCGATGCTTTCACGATCATGGGCGGCGTCTCGGGAGGCGGCATTTATGCTGCCGCCCACGCCAACTATCTCCAGGTCAGCAACAACAAGATCATTAACAGTCAGGGGACCTTCGGTGGTGGTATTACAGTGGGTATCGTCGACAACGATGGCCAAAACACCAACGTCAACATTATCCACAACACGATCGCCCAGAACGGCGGCATTGATGGTGGTGGTGGCGTGACCATCTTCCGCGGGTCCCACAATTACAACGTGGCCGACAACTTGATCATCGGCAACTTCTCGCGGACCGTCGGGGGCGGTGTGGCCCACTTCGGTTTGAGTGACGGCGGAACCATCGCCGGCAACCAGATCGTCTTCAACGAAGTGTTCTTCGGAGCCCTGCTGGGCGGCGAAGGCGGCGGGATCTACATCGGTGACACCGACTTTGTCGTCGGCACCCTCCCGGGCTTTATTCCCGAGGATCCCGTCTTCCGTTGTGAAGGCGGTGATAGAGACGGATTGGTCTGCGTCGATGACACCGAGTGCCCCGGCGTAGGTGCCGAGTGCAATCAGGGTATCGGAAGCGGTACCGGTTCCGTATCCGTAGTTTCCAACCTTATCCAGGGGAACCTGGCCGGCTCGGGCAGCGGCGGCGGCATTCGCGCCATCGGCATCAACGGAGATGATGCCCTGGTCGCCCCCGGCGACCCGGCCGCCTGGTTCTCGCTGGATATCTTCAACAACATGATCGTCAACAATGTGTCCGCCCTCCGCGGCGGCGGGATTGCCCTGCAAGACGCCGCGAAGGTGAGCATCATCCACAACACCATCGCGAACAATGACAGCACGGCCACCGCGGCACTGGCATTCCCACCCGGGAATCTCCTGCAGTCCGATGCGCAGGGGGCCGGTATCGCCGCGACACAGCATCACCCACGGCTGGTATCGGCCACCGGACAGACGTTCTCGAATCCCGAGCTCCTGAACAACATCCTCTGGCACAACCACTCCTTCTCCTGGGACGGCACGTTGAACGCCTTCCAGGGTGGTCTGGTAGCCAACACACCGGCTTACTGGGACCTCCAGGTGGTCGGCGGCGGAACCATGGACCCGCAATACTGCGTCCTGAGTGACACGGCGGGATACGCCCCGACCAACATTGCGGCCGATCCGAACTTTGCGACCGAGTACGACAACGGATTGCTGACGGCCGCTCTGATCGATGAGGGAGGAAACTTCATCTCCATCAGATATGCCGAGCTGGCCGTCAGTCTCGGGGACTACCACATAGGAGCGCCTTCGCAGGCCATCGACAACGGGGGCTCGTTCCCCGCTGTCCCGGAACTCGGTACGGATTATGACAGCCAACCCCGCCCCGCAGTCGGTTCTGACATTGGGGCCGATGAGGTGCTGGCGGTGGCGGCATCGCTTAAGTCGGAAAGACAGCGGAAAGGACCAAACCGATGAAAAACCTTAGACCTTATTGCTTCTGCAGCGTACTGATGTGTCTTAGCGTCGGCGTCATGCCGGCCAGGGCGGATGTATTCTCCCAGTGTCCGACGGACACCGACGGCGACGGCTTTTCTGACGACCCCAATGTCGTGTGCATGCACGTCGCCGCCGGTGACGGCTTCGTCAACATGGCCGACGATGGCAGACGTCTCATGTACATGTTCGGGTTCGCCGATATCACCGGCGTCCCCGATTCAGAGGCCATGCTGGCCGGAATGCTGGCCGCCGAATTCCCCGCGCCCACCATTGTCCTCAAGGAAGGGCAGCAGCTCTATCTGAGCCTGACCAACGTGGGGATGATGGTGCGGCCTGACCTCTTCGACCCCCACACGGTTCACTGGCACGGCTTCCCACAGGCCGCGTCGATCTTTGACGGGGTGCCGGAGGCTTCCGTCTCCATCAACATGGGAGCGACCTTCACCTATTTCTATAACGTGGTGGAACCTGGAACGTACATGTGGCATTGTCACGTGGAAGCGACCGAGCATATGCAGATGGGTATGCTCGGCAATATCTACGTTCGTCCCCTGCAGGATGGAACAACTTACGAATATCCGCTGGGCTCCGGGCGTTTCTACGACAAGTTCGCATACAACGACGGCGATGGCTCCACCGGGTATGATGTTGACTATCCGATACAGATCCACTCCTTTGATCCCGTGTTCCATGATGCCAGCTTTACCACCCAGCCGCTGCCGTTCGCCAACATGAACGACACGTTCGGGATGCTGAACGGAAGGGGTTATCCGGACACCGTCAACACGGCCGAGCTTCTCAATACCGCAGACGACGAGGGCTGGGAAGCGCGCTACTCGCAGAAGGTCCACTCGTTGATTGAGGCGACGCAAGGAGAGAAGGTCCTGCTGCGCCTCTCCAATCTCTCAGTCACCAAGTTCTATACGTTGACGGTGCTGGGCATTCCCATGAGGGTAGTCGGTCAAGGCGCCCGACTGCTGCGCGGGCCGGGCGGAGCGGATCTTTCGTACGAGACTTCCTCGGTCACGCTCGGTGGCGGGGAAGCCAAGGACGTGATTCTCGACACCGCACTGGTAGATCCGGGCACCTACTTTCTCTACACGACGAACCTGAATTACCTGAGCAATGATACGGAAGACTTCGGTGGAATGATGACGGAGATCGTTGTCGCCCCGGCGGCGATACCTCTGCGTGGTGACGTACCGGCGGAAGAGGTCACCAAACCGAAACGCGAGGGTGCCCCGGGCGCGACTCGGAATTTCCGATCGGTGGAACGTATAAGAGGCAAAGGCTAGGACGCACGGGATGAAAGACGGAGATCGTATTATGAGATGGCAACCATATAACAGAGGCGGACGGCTCGCAGTGGCGGTGATGGCGGTATCATCACTGTGTGGAGCTGTCGCATACGCGGAAATCGATGGGATCACCGGATCCACGTTCAACCTGACCGCCAAGACCGGATATATTAGCGGCGCGGATGGACTCAGCCTGCACGTGTGGGGTTACGCCAACGGCGGCGGTTCCATCCAATACCCCGGCCCGACTCTGATCCTCGAAGAGGGCGTGCCGGTCACAATTAACCTTACAAACGAGATGCCGGAGGCGGTGTCTATCGTATTCCCCGGTCAGGAGAGCGTGACGGCCAGCGGCGGTGATGCCGGCGTGCTCACGCGGGAAGCCCCGCCGGACGGCATGACGGTTGTGACTTACACGTTCACGCCGACGCGTCCGGGGACCTATCACTATCACAGTGGTACCCATGCGGACGTTCAGATCGAGATGGGCCTGGTCGGTGCGATCATCGTGAGGCCGACCGGTTACGACGCTCTCGATCCTTCTACATGGCGTGCCTACGAGCACGCGGATTCGGCCTATGACCACGAGTACCTGTTCCTGTTCACCGAGATGGACTACGAAATCCATTGGAAACTCGAGTACGGGCTGACAAGCCAGGTGGACACGACCACGTTCCATCCGGTCTACTGGTTCATAAACGGACGCAACGCGCCGGACACCATGCTTCCCGCCGGTACTCCGTGGCTCCCGACTCAACCATACAACTGCCTGCCGCGAATGCATCCGGGCGAGAGAATGCTTCTACGCATCATCGGTGCGGGAAGGGATATGCATCCGTTCCATCCTCACGGCAACAATCTCACGGTGATCGCGAAAGACGGCCGGCTCCTGGAGAGTGCCCCTGGGCTCGGCGCAGATCTTGCTTACAGCGATTTCACCCTGGCTTCCGTCCCCGGCCAAACGGTCGACGCAATCTTCGAATGGACGGGTGAGAAACTGGGATGGGACATCTATGGACACGCCCCGGGTGATCCACTCGAACCTAACGAGTATGCCCCGGATCACGGCAAGCCATTCCCGGTCGTCTTGCCGGGACAACTGGAAATCACATTTGGCTCGGCATACAGCGGCAGTCCGTTTCTTGGTGCGCTCGGTGATATCCCGCCCGGCGAGGGCGGCCTCAACGCGAACGCCGGGTATTTCTATATGTGGCACTCCCACAATGAGGTGGAGATGGTCAATAACGACATCTTCCCCGGTGGGCTGATGACCATGTTGATCATTGAACCGCACGGTGTCCCCATACCGTAATTACAGGAGACAATGAACGTGAATATCACGAAGATAAGAAAAGAATGGTGGTTCTGTGTGAGCGTGTTGGCGGCCCTGACGGTAACGGCAGGCAGCACATCCGCGGCAACCGTGACGGTCAACCTACGAGCTGAGGCCACCACGAAGACCATGCCCGACGGTATCACCACGGTGCCGATGTGGGGCTTCGCCGTCGATGCGGACCCGGTAACCGTACCGGGCCCCCCAATCACGGTCACTGCAGGTGACACTCTGACCGTAAACCTGACTAATAACCTGTCGGTTCCGGTCTCGCTGGTCATTCCGGGTCAGATCACCACAATGTCGCCAGTCTGGTTTACCGACGGCCAGGGCAGACAGAGGGTGATGTCGTTCACTCACGAAGCGGCGTCCGGCGGCGGCATGGCAGTCTACACCTGGACCAATGTGAAGCCGGGGACGTACCTCTACCAGAGCGGGACACACCCGGCCGTGCAAATCCAAATGGGTCTGTACGGCAGCCTGATTGTGGAGTCGACCACCCCTGGACAGGCTTATGATGATGCCTCGAGCGCTTACGATGAGCAACTGGTCTTGCTGTACAGCGAAATCGACCCCGCGCTTCATGAAGCCATCGATAACGGCAGCTACGGAACCACAGGCGCTACAAGCACAATCGATTACAATCCGAAGTACTTCTTGATCAATGGCGAGCCATACTCCGCGGCCACAGGGCCACTGCCGGCAGGCGTTGCCGGTGATCGGGTGCTTATTCGGTTTCTGAATGCAGGGTTGAAGACCCACGCCCCGACGCTCCTGGGCCCGTACATGAAGGTCATTGCGGAAGACGGCAGGCTCTACCCTTATGCCAGGGAGCAGTGCTCACTGATGCTTCTCGCCGGCAAGACCAGAGATGTAATCATGACTCCTTCGGCAGCCGGTGCGTACCCGGTTCTGGACCGCGCCCTTGACCTGACTAATGCCGGGGCTGCGTCGGCCGGGGGAATGCTGAGGATCCTGCAGGTAAATCCCGCTGTGCCGTAGCCAAACCCCCGGTAACAGCGGAGGCGGTGACTGGCATAGGCGACGGTAGAGCTTATCCACGGATACGCAGACAGCCGAACGGGAGCAGCCCGTGCGTCGGAAGGACCCGGTTGCTCCCTGTTCGGGCAGCCAAGGAGCGGAGCGATGTACGCTACTTTCAGACGAATATGGTTGGCCGGCGCAATCACTGGGATGTGGGCCGTGACAGGCTGTGCGAGTGCGTCCAAGACGCAGGCCCAAGCGCAACCAACGTGTACGCAGCCTGCTGCACCCCCGGGTGAACCGGCGCCGGCGCACCTCGGCGAAGGTGGCGTGGCTAAGGAAGCTTCCGCGCAACCGGCTCACGAGCTGGGCATAGAACCCTTGGGCCTCAGACTATCGGCCGCCGGCTACATGCTCGATTTTCGGTATCGAGTCACGGATCCCCAAAGGGCCTTACCCATTGTGAGCCGTGCGACAAAACCCTATCTGATTGACGAGTCGACCGGTGCCAAACTGTTCATACCGAACCCACCGAAAGTCGGCCCGCTTCGTCAGACGTCAAGGGAGCCGGAGGTCGATAAGACATATTTTGTCTTGTTTGCAAACCCCGGGCGATTCATCAAGGAAGGTGACAGTGTTAGCGTGGCCTTCGGAGAGTGCAAGCTGGAGAACATCGTCGTGGAATAGGCAGGCGGCACAAAGTGCCCGGATCGGCTTATACACGAAGAGCACTGAGTAGATCGTACCAGATGCTTGCGTTGTCTATGAGCCGCAGGGCGCACCTTCGACGCAAGCCTAACAGACCGATCCGCGATCCCGATACTGCAAGAGTAACACGAACAGGTCAGAGCCGTAAGAAGGGATACCTACTATGGTAGTGGACAACAGCGGGGCGGATATCATACTATGGGGACCCCACGACCGTCAGTTCGGTCCCGCGCGGTTTCAACGCCTTAGTGCCAAGTCTGTGGCCGATATCGCGGCATGTGTAGCCAAGCAACGCGGCGCAGGCAACGGGTGGGATGAACAAACGCTCTTCTCCGCCCTTGGGAAGTGCGCTTCGTTGGCAATGAGGCCGTGCCGGGGCAAACCTGCCTCCGCTGCAGATCGAATGGCCTGGTCAAGCCGATGGAGCCTCATCCGCAACTATATAGTGGAACAGAACGTAGGGCTGGCGTACACCATGGCTGCCCGGTTTCGTTGTGACGAGGTCGAGTGGGATGATCTGCGCAGTGAAGCTCTCTTCGCACTTGTACGGGCGGTGGGGGGATTTGATCTGCAGTGCGGTGTTCGATTCAGCACTTACGCCTGCAATGCAATCATTCATGCTCTGATCCGGGCCGCAAAGCAAGCGAGCCAGTATCGGGCCCGGGTGCGAGCCGAGTATGACTCTTTATTTGAGCGACCTGCTCCTGCCGACCCCTGGTCGGAGCTGTTCGTTGATCGGCTTAATCTAGCGCTGGAAGAGAACCGTGCCAACCTGACCAACCGGGAGGCGACGGTGCTGAGCCGGCGCTTTCCTCGGGACGGTAATCTGAAGCTTTCGCTCGCAGAGGTCGGCAAGGAGATTAAGTTGAGCAAGGAGGGAACACGACGGGTTCAAGAGAAAGCTCTAGGCAAACTGCGCCTGGTTCTGGAAGCCGATTCGGTGCTCCGTTGAGCCCGGTGCTGTTACCTGCGCATTTGACAACCTTAAGACAGGCGGCGGACGGGAGCGGCGTTAGCGTTTTTCTTACGACTCGAAGGAGTCAGGGTACTCTGCAAGATCCGGTCGATCGGAGCACCGCTCTGAATGGTCAAGAGTGATGTTCGAGGTGAGCCCTGTGTTTATGGAATAGGCCGGTTCTCGCCGAGATCGCACGGTTTATCCTGGCGGTACCCGGAGCACTCAGTGCAGTAGTGATGTTGCTATTGGTTGGGGCAGTCTGAACATGAGCAACTATCGACTTCCAAACTTCGTGCTGAGCGGAATTTTGCTTTTCAGCGCAATTACAGTGCTGGGCGAGATGTCGCCATCAGCAGTGGCGGCTTGCCAGTGGGAACCAGGGCCGTCTTTCCCGGACGGCCCGCGGACGGGGGCTGCCGGTGTCAATCAAGACATGACGCTGGTCGTGTTAGGCGGCCGACAGTTTGTGGGGGAGGGCGCCGCGGTCGATTACCTGCCGTGGGAGACATCGGTCTGGCAATCCGGAGTGCCCTTCGGCGAGATGCT
>CP070827.1:5013622-5030479 GCA_020344555.1 Phycisphaerales bacterium | reverse complement strand
CACGTGGATTGTACCGCTTACAGAGGCCAGCCATGTTTGAACGACAGCGCCACTGGCCACGGAAGAGAATGTCGCCGTGCCGGAGTAGGCGTTCCCGTCGCCGGCGGCAAGTGTCACCGACCCCGACACCGCCCCGCCGGTGATGTCCCCGCTCCCGCTGCCCCCGATGATCAGCCACTCAAAGTCGACGTCTCCGGCCACGCTCAGAGAGCCGGTGAACTCCGCGAGGTCCAGGACCCCGTAGGCGTTCCCACCGATGCTGAGCGACCCGCTGATGTCGTCGGCGGTAAAGCCATGAGATACGGTCAGGAAATCGCCGGTTACGCTCATCGTCCCACTGACGTCATCGACGCTGACGTTGCCCGAAAGGTTCCCGCCGATGGACAGCGACGCGATTGTCGCGGCCGTGATGTCGTCCTCGACGTTGCCGTCGACGGTGAAGGAGACGCTTCCGCCTGACTCGTCGGAGGATTCTTGCACGAACAGGTCCCCGGTCAGGTCACCGGATATCTGCCCGCCGTTGATGAGGGAGTACTTCGCCGCGTCGCTCGGATTGAGGTCGATCTTCTGGACGTCCCTGGCACCTGGTCCGCTGCTGCCGTCGGTGATCTCCAGCCCGTAGTTGTAGGCGTCGGTGGCGGGGATTTCACCGATGTCGCCGGGATTCCCGTTGTCAACGGACTTGATCTTCCAGGACAGGCACTCGGATTTCAACTCGACATCCGGGTAACTTGGATTGGTGTAGTCCACGTGGTAGTGATCGGGATCCACAGGTTCGCCCGCGCAATCCCACGTGACGGTAATCGTCGGACTCGCCCGGACGCTCGCCTGCATTATCAACGCGAAAACGACGACAGAGGCAAGCGCCAAATGGCGCTTGCACGCATTGTCTTGATGAGGCTTCATGGTCATTCTCCTTTGTTTGTTGCAAACACGAAAAACGCACTGAACATTCTCCTGCTTGACCCAGGATACGCGCACGAGATAACATGCAGTGGGTCGGGGAGGCCCACGGCATCCGACCGGCCCTTTGTTTCTGTTTTGAAGAGCGATTATCGGGCTCGTGAACGGCACGGAATGACGATCATGGTGGTGGCGGTGTTTTCTGTTGTAGTCTGGTCCGCGTTTGCGTCCTCGTACGAGGGGCAAGCCTTTCCAGAGCAAATCGGGTGGACACGCCAAGGCTCCGGCACTGCCCTTCGTACCGTGGGCGAGGGTTGGCTGATCCAGGAAATCAGAGGTTGGTACGACCCTCCGGTCATGAACGGGGGCGACCACGATTCGTACCTGCGCCACATCTCGGAGTATGAAGGCGGCGCTTTCTTCGCAGAATGGCGCATGATGAGTGACGCCCCAGCGGGCGAAGTGGACCACCACAACGGCGCGGCGCTGATGGTCATGGTCGGCGGTCCGGTAACGTACCACTTTAACATGGCGAATGGGCTTGCCAGGCTCATTCGGGGCTACCAGTTTCCCGGCCTGTACTTCTTGATCGAGCCCGAAGTGCCCCACACGTATCGTCTGGAGGTCTTCGGCGGTGATTGGTTCGAGTTGTGGATCGACGGAACCCTGGCAGCCGCGGATGTGCCGGAGGATGTATTCCCAACCGCCGACGCCTTGATGTCGTTTGGTGGCACCTACTATATGTCCGGTCATACCACGCGCTGGGACTACGTTCGCTACGGGCGCATCCCAGTTGACGGGAGCGGGGATTACGACAGCGACGAGGACGTCGACGGGCGGGACTTCTATTTCTTCCATGAGTGCCTGAGCAACGCCCGGCCGGGGATCAACGGCGGACCGGGAAACGACGCCGGGCCTGGGTGCCGCTTCGCCGACTTCGACAGTGACAATGACGTGGATCTCCATGACACCGCCACCTTCCAACGCACCTTCACCGGCGGGCAGTGACGACGTGTGTCCGCTACGTCCATGGTGGGTCATTCCGAATCCCCCAGGCCGGTCCCACCTTGTCGAGGGCTACACGGTGGGCCAGAGGCCTCGTTGATCCCGTCAAGTTCTGCAGCGCCGTGAGGTTATCCACCGCGCCTCGCGCGTAACATCACCTCAAAGGCTTACGCCACATGCCACAGTCACGCCAGAATGCACACGGAATCTGCAACGCCCCAAGTGCAGGTCACATGTATCGGATAGACCGTCGTCGGGCCGAGACCCGCGCTTGCGCGGCCTACCCACAGATATAATGCCAAATCCAGCCAGCCGTGTACGCGCAATTGCAGAAGAATTGCAGACTATTCCTAGAGGCAGTGTTCCGCAGATGCTATGGTGGGCTTTGGCGGAGCTGAACTGCCCGTCAATGTGACCGGTCCCATGCTTTGCCGTATAGTCACCACTTGGCACTCACATGGAATTGCCCAGTATCCCACTGATCTGTCAAAGAGAGTGTCTTTTCGTTGTTCTCAGAGCATTTCCCTAAACTACCATGCACTTGAAAGGGTGAGTTTCGACATTGCCCGAGAGGTTCTTCGCAATAACGGGCGCGACCCGGGATTCACTGGCGACCTGGGTGAGAACGGCCGGATGGTAACCTACGACTTCAAGGTTGTCGTGTCGATATGGGGCCCTACGAGTCGGATGCCCTTCAAGTCCTCGGCGATTTTGACGGAAACAGCCGTTTCGACCTTTCGGACTTCGCCGGCTTTGAGATTTGCCTGGGGGCAGAAATCAGCAACCCCAGTTGGCTGGAGGCCTGCGTATGCGCCTTCGACTTCGACCACAGCGTTATCAGTGACATCGACCTCAAAGACTTCGCCGGTTTCCAGTTGACGCTGCCAGCAAAGGAGCAACGATGAACGCCAATGGCGATCCGCTAACACCCGGCGTGATCTTCGACCTGGACGGGACGCTGGCCGACACGCTGGACGACATCACAGACTCTATCAATGAGGTCTTCTCGCAAATCAATCATGCATTCGTTGCGCGCGAGCGGATTCGATTGCTGATCGGCGAGAGTCTGCCCAACCTGCTCCGACAGGCGTCGGGGATCAATGATCCCGACGTGTTGGCCGACTTTGTCGGCCGGTATCGCCATGCGTACGGAAAGCGGATGTTGAACAAGACGCGGCTGTATCCCGGCGTGGAGCCGATGCTAGACGTTCTGGCAGAGTCACGAGTCCCGATGTGCGTTCTGTCGAACAAGCCGCACGAGTACACGGCCCCAATCTGCAACGCGTTGCTGGCCCGTTGGCCTTTTGTGCGGTTCAGGGGCAGCCACCAGGACGACGGCCGCAAGCCTGATCCGGCTGTGGCCCTGGAACTCGTAATGGAAATGCAACGACCGCCCCCTTTTGTCTATTTTGTCGGCGACTCGTCTACCGACATCCTAACCGCCCGAAACGCCGGAATGATCCCCGTGGCGGTCACCTGGGGCTACCGGGACCGCGACGATCTGGAAGTTGCCTGCCCAGCCCACTACGTGGATCAGCCCGAGCGGCTGGTCGAGCTGCTGCAAAATCATCCAGGAGCAGAACACAAGCACACCCGACACCTTCCGCCGAGTGCGTAGGTCCGAGAGGTCTCTACGCGCACCGGGATGGGGCAGGCGCAGGGGCTGGATGCTTCACCGGTCGGCGGGTCGTACGGGTCACCGTCGATGTTTTCGGAACATCCACCACGATTGTCACGGGGAATGAGAATGGGTGCATCGGCGTTCAACCCACATTTCAATCATCTCTGTCGGAATTGCCAGGAGCCGAGGTTACCGCTTTGCTCGCCGCTGGATACGGACCTATTATAGATATAATGTTGTATGCCGACGGAGCAGCATAGCGACGCTCAAAACTATCGGGTGGCGCTGGATCAAAGCGGCTGTTGAGCCCGCGAATGCGCTTGAGGTTACCAGGAAGAATGGGGTAGACCCCCTTCGTGCGTACCCGTGGGGTTATGCGGAAAACGTCCTAAGCTGACGCAGGGTGATCTGCCAGCGGGGATGCCGAAGCGAGAATGTACCGGGCCGATGTGAGGGCAAGTCGCGTTCATAGTCAGGCAGGTTCAGTGGCGCTGACCGCCTGAAAAAGGAACGGTTGATACGATGGCTACTAGAAGGTTCTCCGCACGTCTGTTGATTGTCTGCATTTGTGCCAAGGGCATGACGGTTGCGATCGCAGCCGATGAGCAGGCGGTCGAGAACGAGCCGCCGGCCGTGAAGCTTGTCGAGAACGGGGCGACGCGGATCGACATCCTTCCCCGGATCGCGCCGGGCTCGGTCGAGCCACTCCGCGTCAGTAACTCTGCGGTTCAGCAGTCCGGCGACGCGGGCTCGGTCGCAGGCGTTCCGGGAACGGCCGTGTACAGGAACGAGATCAGCCCGGTGACGCATTTCCATCCTCCGAGTGCCGGTCGACGGATGGCCGAGGATATCGAAATCGCTTCCGGCTCCTGTGACGTTGTCTACTACGCCCTGGCGGTATACGGAGGAGGCACGACCGGTCCTACGTTCAACGTGCAGGTTGCCCTGTGGGACGGGGACCCTTGCGAGCCGGGTTCCTCCATGATCCCGGGGACCGACGCAGAACGCTTAGTGGCCAATGATCGCGCCATGCACTTATTGGAAATACCTCTTGGGGTGGCGGTGCGGGTACCCGACGTCGTATGGCTTGCCGCCACCTTCTCAACGAATGACTCCGGATGGATCGTCGCCGAGGAGGCCGAGATCGGCTATACGCGTGACCTGTTGTCAAGGAACGATCCGCTTCCTCCCTTCGGTGACGGGTGCGCCCAGTACCGTCTCACCGGCGGGTTGTACGCCGGCTTCTGGGCCGACGTCAGTTGCGAGCTGCCCTACGACCCACCGGGGGCATGCTGCGACGGTACGACCTGCGCTGAGGTCACCGACGCGGAATGTACAGGTGGCGTGTGGCTGGGGGGGTTCACGACCTGCGATCCCAATCCGTGCCGGCCTGGGGCCTGCTGCACGGATAACGACTATGCCGGCTGCACCGACACCACGGAAGCCCAGTGCGTAACGTTGGGGGGACTATTCCACGTTGAAAGCACGTGCGCCGCGGGGCCCTGCCAGCCGCAGTTCTACCTATACGAGAATGATGGTCCATCCGGGGCTTTCGTCCGGAATGACAACGGCACCCTCCTGGCGGACGACCAGGTCACGGCGGACGGTGCCCCATGTATGCTGTCCAGCTTCGACATCCAGGTGTTCGGTGCATACTTCACGGATGCCTATGATGTCAGCGTTGAACTGTGGACGGTGGATGAAGAGAACATGTTGCCGGGGGCGCCCATTACGGGTACCGCGGCACAGTTCCAGAACGTTCGCGACGGCGCCGTCCGTACGCTCACCGCCGGTCCCTTTCTGGAGGACGTCGAGCTGCGCGATCAGGTGTGGATGGTCATGTCGACGTCTACGAATGAATCGGGCTGGGTGGTTTCCGGGCAGGCTACCGTTGGTTTTACCGACGACTATTGTGCACTCCACAGCGATAACCTGTGGGAGAAGGTCCCTCCTGAGACAATCTGGTGGGGCTTGGGGGCCAACCTTCGGTGCTACGGGATCGGCCCTACGGGTGCGTGCTGCACCGATGCATCGGGCACGTGCATCGATGGCGTTACCGAGAACCAATGTGACGGTCGCTGGGCGCCGGATGCGACCTGCGATTCCAATCCGTTCGTTCCCCCGTGCGGCTCGGGTGCTTGTTGCACATTTTTTGGCGGGTGCACGGATGCGACCCCTGAGGAATGCGATGCCCTGAACGGAGAGATGGGGCCGCTGGGATCCTTCTGTGGTGACGTCGAGTGCCCGCGCGGTGCTTGCATCGGTGCAACAGGTGATTGCTATACCCAGCACGATACGCCGGGCTGTGAAGACGGATTCTGCTGTGAGACGGTGTGCGAGATCGATGACCCGGGCGGCGACTCTTACTGCTGCACCACTGAGTGGCACGAGACGTGTGCTCAAACAGCCCGGTCACATTGTCTACTCCCACCGGCCAACGACCACTGCGCTGACGCCGAAGCCATCGGAGGGGAAGGAGACTTCGACTTCGACAACTTTGGGGCAACAACGGACGGCCCACCCCACGCCAACTGCAGCATGATCGAGGGCGACGAACAGACCATCCATGATGTCTGGTACTGCTGGACGGCCACATGCACCGGGGCGGTTTACATACGGACATGCGATCTCACGCACGTCAACAGCAAACTGAACGTGTATGAGGGCTGCGCTACCTGTCCGCCCACAGACTCGGTTCTGGTGGCCTGTAACGACGATTTCTGCGGATACGACCCCGATGACGAGAATGTAATACCGGCCCAGTCGCAGGTGTCCTTTGAGGCGGCGGCGGGACAGAGCTATTTGATCCGCGTCGGCACGTTCCCCGGCGGCACGACCCCCGAAGGTGTTTTGGACCCGGCGGAAGGCGGACCGGGCCGGTTCAGGATAGTCTGCGGCATACCGGACAACGTCGCCTGCCCTGGGCCGGGCGATTGCTTCACGGAGACCGGCACGCCCGGCTGTCTGCATGAGACCTGCTGTGACACGGTTTGTGCATGTGACGCATTCTGCTGCGAAGTGGAGTGGGACGGCGATTGCGGGGCCACTGGTTATCAAGGTTCAGGCTGCGGGGCTGAAGTCCTTTGCGGTGGAGACTGTCCGCGGGGCCAGATTCTCTTTAGCGACCCGCCAAGCGGCGTTGTTGACGCCCGTCAGCCACATCCACCTTCCGACCCGGGTACACGCCAGAGTATCGGCACGTTGCGTGTTGAGGCTCCCGAAGGTGCCGACAACCCGGACTGCTGGACGCTGTGTGAGACAGCCGTCGAGGGTGTGCCCGACGGCATCACGGCCATGGCCGACAATGGTGACGGCACTTTTACCATTAGTCTTGTCCGGCCGATCTCAACCGGAGCGGTCACCACGGTCACCTACACGGACGATGGCGGTGTCGGACACAGAGGTGTCTTCACGTCGCACCCGGGCAACGTAAACGCCGACAGCCAAGCCGGCCCGGCCGACATACTGAAAGTGATCGACTATATCAACGGCGTGGGCGTATCGCCGTGGGGCATCTATAGCGAGGATGTCGACCAGAGCGGCGTATTGGGTCCACCCGATATCCTGCGTGTGATCGACCTGCTCAACGGTGCGGGGCAGTTTGATCCCTGGCTCAACACGCTGTTGCCGGAGTGCGGCGTTTGCTGCCCCCAATAGCGACAGACTCTTGTCGCCAGCGATGCGAGTCGGCTAAGAGCCTATCTCAAGAAAGGTGGCACGGATCTGCAAACCGCGTACTTCACCGGTTGGAAACCGGTGCCACAGGGGTTAATGAGATACGCTCCAAACGATCACCCGACCCTACGCGGGGGCGGGGTGCGTCGTCACTGTTCGGCTGCCTACTTGACGGCGACTTGCTCGTAGCTGCCACACCGTGTGGGGCTTTCCACCTCTTGTAGGATGCACCCTCTCGATGCAGAGGCTGGATGTGGCGGGCGAGGAGGCACGGCTATACGATGCCGCAGCCCGTTATCGCGCGGCTTCGTCCCCAACGGGTAAGTACGTTGAACCTTTTGATGCCGGTGCGGCTGATGTACGATTGGACGGAGGTTGACATATCGCATATCTCGGAAGCCGATTTCCCCATCAGGTGTGACCGGTGCGACCACGAACTGCAAGGACCGGGTGAGTCCGGGCGTTGTTCAGAGTGCGGTCTGCCCTTTTCCCGCAGGCATCGGCTGTGGCAGACGTACGGCCCGGAGGCCTTTGCCGATCCGCCCATTACGCCGGCAGAACAAGAAGCTTCGCGCAAGGACACAGCATTTCTGTCCGGGCTTCTGGCCGGTGTCATTGTCACCTTGTGCCTGCCCGTTGTCATTCTGATGTGGATTGCCGTCTTTGGGGCGATTGATCTTCACTTCTGTCTCATCGCTTGGATCGTCGTCGTCGCCGCGGCGGTGTGGCTCGCCGTCGTCGCCCGTACCCCCAGGGCAGAATCAAACGCCACGAAGCACAACGTGGAAGACTCACAACCCGACTCTGTCAAGGATCGCATCAGCCGCCCAGCGCGGCCCGGATCTTCTTGATGGGTCATGAGCGAACGGCACCGTTGTCTCTTGCCCCAGCTCTGCCCGGCTGTGAGCCCGGAAAGGGTGCAGCAACCAACAGTGCCTGTGTCGGGGCCCCGAGTGGACCAGAGTACGCCGGAAGCATTGCGATGCGGTCGTTGGGCGGTCGTGCCATGCCTTGCGGATGCCGCGTTCTGCACCTCGATATGTTGTGGCCCGTCAGAGGCACGGTCGTGTCGGGGAGATTAAGGAACATTCCAAAAGTGTCCCTTGCAATTCTGCTGGACCTCCCGTAATATGCGGTTTTGACTCTCTATCGGGCCGGATACTGCCTTCAGCTTAGGCAGCAAGCGTGTTGTAGAACGAGCCGGATTGGCTCGGTAAGTGCGATTGGAAGGGAGGGGCGATGTATCCCCGTAAGTCAACAGCCTCAAACAGGTTCGCAGGCATTGATCCACGTACCCGCGGCGCTACTTTCGTCGCATTATTGCTGGCGGGTGGGGTGTCTTTAATGGGTGCCGTTGTTATGGCACTCGGCCGGCCGGGTCCGGCCATGACCGCGCCGGAAAAGCCTGACCCCGACGCCGGCAAGGGGGTGTCTGCGGCGGCTCCCGGGGGAGGTGTACCCCGGCAGGTTCCAGCGACATCGGGCGTGAGTGTGCAAGGGCATTCGGAGCCACGCACGGTCTGTGGCATCGTGGGTGCGTCAAACTGTCAGCTCTTGGATACCGGCGACAACCAGGTGCTCACGAGCGATCTGACTGTTCCACCAAGCGGAGTCACGCACGCCGACGACTTCGTTCCGGTCGCCGACACGATCACTCAGATTTGCGTCTGGGGGGCATACGTGGATCCGAGTGCACCCAGTGCCTCGGGCCCGGTAGGATGGGAGGAGTACGACTGCACCGGCCACGTGGAGGACGACTTCCGCGTTCGGATCTACGATGACGGCGGCGGTCTGCCCGGTGCACTGGTAGCCGAACGATCAGTAACCGGTGGGGACATCACTCGCGCCCACGAGCCTGGCACCGACTTCGAGGGTTGGACCGGGATTCCCATGCAGGCCTACGTGCTCGCCCTCAATCCGGCGATCACGTTGCCGGCTGCAAGTGTGACGTACTGGCTTGAGGTCGCCAACAATACGGACACTCTTGCCGGTGAGGTTGACCCAACACGGAACAGGTGCTACTGGCACTGGGCCCGGACTACGCCCGCCGGGAACGTCTATTGCGCAGGCGGCACGGACGATCGCGAATCGGCAGGAGACGGATACCCTTTGGGGAGCGCCAAGTCGGCAGACCTGGCTTTTTGCCTTGGAGGAACATCGGGCGGCCTTGACTTCGATCCCCCTCCCGCCGCACCGGGCGGCTGTTGTGAGTGCGGGACCCACACTTGCAACGCTGGATGGGTGTTCGAAACCTGCGCGGCCCCAGGGGTCTTCTGGGATTTGACGAACTCCGAGTGCGGCGGCGCGTGCGTCGATCCTCCGTGGGATGATTGCGCGACGGACACCAAGTCGATCTCAGACGGCTTGTATGCGTTCGACTCCTCCTGCGCCACGAGGGACGGCCCGGGGTTTCCCGCTGGACCGGGCTCCGCCTTTGGGGCAGACCTGTGGTTTGCCTATACCGCAACGTGTACGGGCAGGCTGATCGCAAGTCTCTGTGCAACCGGGCTTCAATATGACTCCTGGGTGGCCGTCTACCACGACGATGGCAACCCTACGGTCTGCCCGTGCCCAGGTGACAGTACCGCTTTTCAAGTAGACCATAGCGACGAGGGCTGCAACGGAATCTATGATGGTGGTCCCGGACTCCTCGATTCGATCGTCACGTTTCCCGGCTGGTGCTGGCTGATCCGCGTCGGTGGTTACCATACCGACGACCCCGACCTTGCTGCCAGAGGTCGCGGCTTCCTGGATGTCGCCTGTGAGACGGTTGCGTGTTTCCCATCTTATGCGCCTGAGCCGGAGTTGATGCCCAACATAACCAACGATCTCGTCGCTGGAACGAAAAACCGGTTCCTCTCGTTCTCGGCCGGGCTTACCAGTCGGCAACAGGCGGTCCGAGTGACCTTTACGGACCTTCCAGAGCCGTACCACACCTGGAACGGCACGGAAATGTGGGTCGGCCAGCCGCAGGAGGTGACCGAGACCGCCGGTTCCTCCGGTTCGAGCCCGCCACCGACGTTCTGGGCGGCGACGCTGCAATGCGACCCGTATTACACCGATTGGACAGCCTACGAGACTGTCCACGTTCACCACGAGGGTGTTGTCCCGGGTGCTACTTACACAATCGACGTGATCGACGACACGTGCCTAATGATCGCCGACAGCTTCTCCCCCCCGCTGGAAGTGTCAACAACCAGATGGGGTGATCCGGTCGGGAGGTTTCTCTCCGACGAGCAGGTCTGGAGCACGCCAAATGACAGGGTCGACATGATCGAGGATGTCGTAGCGATCATTGATAAGTTCCGCAACGAACCCTCCGCCCCGAGCAAGTCGCGGGCCGACGTCGTGGGCGCACTGCCCACCGAAAAGCTACTGAATCAGATTGTTGACTTCAACGATATTACCCGTTCTGGGCAGGCTTTTGAGGGATTCCCCTATCCGTTCACGCCCGGTGCGGCCCCATGCCCTGGGTCGCGCCATGGTATGCGGGAAAGCTTCTCCAATGTGCAGGCCCCCGATGAAAGGGTACCCAAGGTTCGCAACGGGGCTCAGATGGCTCAATCGATCAAGACAGGCGCGTGGGCTCTTACTGAGTCGGAGATTGTGGAGATACCGCCCGGAACGCCGAGCAGGGTGTTCTACAACGATGGGGCGAAGCGGGCGGGGCGGGCGGCGGTGGCGTCCGAGCCTGAGGCCGTTGTATATCGGGCCATCGACTACGATCCTGCAACGTACGCTTATTATGTAAACTATGGACCTACAACAGGCGCCGAGTTCCCCGGAGTCTTCTTTGCGGACAACATGACGCTGGGCAACGGGTTCCAGCCTGGTGACCAGATCACAGGGTATGACCTGAAGGTCTATCGGAGCTCGTGGGATCCGTGGGTGGGCCACCTGGCGACCATTCATGTGGAGCTGTGGGACGGTGACCCGCTTGGCGTGTACGACACCGCCGCCAACGGCTACTTGGGGGCCGTGATTGCCGGTACCGAGGCGGACTTCACCGGAATCCCCGTTGCCGAAATTGGTGAAACTCAAGTGCTCAGAGCCGAGCTGTCCGCACCCGTAGTGATCCCACACGAGCGCGTTTGGATGGTGGTGACGTCGGACGCCTGCCGGCTTGGCTGGCTCAGGTCGTTCGTCAAGCCCACAGTCGGAACCGACGAGCCGGACGACGTATGGGAGTGGCAGCTCGACAACGACGGCGGCTTCAACGGGGCTGGGGTCTGCTGCTACGACGGTTCCGCATGCGATGTCGATGGACCGGACAATGACATCGAAACGATTGGTGACAACGTCTATTGCGATGCGGGCGTCGGTGATCCCGACGGGACAAAGCGATGGTGCTCTGACAATCACGCCGAGGGAGCGGGCGTGGGGGGGGCGGGTGGTCCGTGCACCGGCAACGACGCTACGGACAACTGTACTACGTTCGTAGCAAGCATCTATGGCCAGGCTCGGACGACCATCTCTCTGGTCCCGATCGGGAATGACGCCGATGGCAACCTGGATCCCGACGTGGTGATTGAGGGCAACGAGATCACCATGCCCGCCGGGGCCAGGGATGTCTTTTTCGAGGTCCGGATCGGTGACTGGGATCCGGAGGACACCGGGACCAAGTTGAAGGCGTTCCAGGCAACGCTGGACTCCTCTGGATACACAAGCGGAGTGCAGGGTACGCTGACAGCGAAGGCCGTGCCTTGTGCCGGTGATCAACAGTGTATCGACGCGTTTGGCGCCGGGGGGTCGACCTGTGCGTTCCCCATCGCGGGTCCTGCGGCCAACACCTACTGTGAGCCCGGCTTTCAGACTATTAGTAGGACAGACTATGTCTACTCCGGGGAGTCCGCACTGTCGGCCGTCGACCTTAGCACGCCCGACTTTCGCTATGGCGCCGCGCATGTTCTCAGCTCGATAGATGATCCTGTCCCATTTCCGGCAGACGGCATGTACGCGGGCACCCTGGTGGTCGAGGTTCCCGCGGACGCGGCGGGGCGGTTCACACTCGGCTTCGATGCAGCGGCGGGGGGGCTGGTGGATCAATCCTCCGCACGCATCCCACTCGTGGGCTTTGCGCCCGCGACGATCGTCATTGACAGGGGGCAGTGCTGCAACATGAGCGCTGACCCGCCCGTCTGTGTCGATGACACGGTTACCGCTGCCGAGTGCGATGCCCTCGGATCGGCAGGTGGGTACGAGGTCCACCATGATGCCAGCAAGACCTGCGCTGACGACTGTCCCCCGGATTGCAACAACAACGCCGTGCCGGATGACCAGGATATCTCCGGTGTGACCAGCGACGACTGCAACAGTAACGAAATACCCGACGAATGCGAGATCCCGGTGAGCAGCGGCGGTTTGTGCACCGTGGATTGCGATCCCGACTGCAACGAAAACGGCATTCCTGACGAATGTGACACGGACTGCAACGACAATGGGATTCCCGATGACTGCGATATCGCCGGTCCGACCAGCGACGACTGCAACAGTAACGAGATACCCGACGAATGTGAGATCCCGGTGGGCAGCGGCGGCTTGTGCACCGTGGATTGCGATCCGGACTGCAACACCAACGGCGTCCCCGATGAATGTGACATCACCGGCCCGACCAGCGTGGACTGTGACGCCGATGACATTCCAGATGAGTGCGAGCTCCCGGTGAGTAGCGGCGGTCTGTGCATTGTGGATTGCGATCCCGACTGCAACGCCAATGGTGTCCTTGACGAGTGTGACATCGCCGGGCCGACCAGCGATGACTGCATCGGCAACGGCATTCCAGATGAATGCGAGCTGCCAATAAGCAGCGGTGGACTGTGCACCGTGGATTGCGATCCCGATTGCAACACCAACGCCTTTCCCGACGAATGCGACATTGCCGAATGCTCGTCAAGCCACCCGGATTATCCAGGTTGCGACGACTGCAACCTAAACGAAGTCCCGGACGAGTGTGACATTGCCGGCCCCACCTCCGACGACGTAGACCTGGACGAAGTCCCGGATGAATGTGCGGAATACACCGGAGGCGGAGCGACCAACGATTGGAGCGATCCGGACAATTGGGACCTTCCAGGTGAGACTATTCCTGACAATGTCGGCGAGGCAACCTACAGCGTCACAATCGGTGATGACGGGGCCGCGGCAGCCGGCGCTGTCGCTGGGCTGGTATCTGTGGATGTCGACATTGACGTTGACGTCGACTCGCTGAGGATCTTCAACAACGGAAAGCTCAGAGTTGTCGGCGACACCGTCGGTGATTTAACCGCTGTTGCCGCTGGTGGGATCCTGAACAAGGGGTTTCTTGTGGTTAACAATAGCCGGCAGATCAACGTCACGTCCGGCTCAGTCAGACCTGCAAGCGGGCGGCAGACCGGCGGGCCGCTCACGATCGGCCCTTGTGGTTCGTATGAAGCAGATGAGACTCCCGAGAACGCTGGCTGCAGTGGCGATCTGATGTGCGCCTCGCTATCCGCCGGCAGTGTCACCATCTTGCCGGCTGACTGCGATACCTGCTTCGTTGGCGGGCGGATGATACTCGAGGAAGCCATGTCGGTTGGGGTCACCGGTGACATTGTGCTTCAAGGATCGCCCACCCCGACCTGCCCGGGGTGGAGCCGCCGGAATGGTGAGGATCTGACACTCCGGGGGATCACGCCACCGCCGAAGCTGTGGACAGGTGCACAGTCAGATGTGGCCGTCGGTACGGCCGTTCGTGCGGCGGCCACTGCTGAACCAAGGAGCGTCGGGAACTTCATCATGACGGGAGCTGTCGAGACGACAAACACTTCGGCCGTCGGGATGGCGTTGGCCGGCGATTTTGACAATCGGAGCACTTACCCGAGCCTGTTCCACTGGGACAACGGAAGACTGAGACTCAACGGCACGGACAGTCAGACTTTCGAGGTGGCCGGTCTTGACCTCGGCCCGGTGGCTGAGGGGTTCGACACGAACCAGGACACTCTCTTCGACACGGAACATCACACGAACTATACGATCGGGACTATAATCGTCGAGGGTGCCCCAGGGAGTCCGCCGCAGGTCACCTTCGTCAACAGTTTCGCCAACACCGCCGGCGCAGACCCGTGCGACGAAGCGTTGTATGTGGACACGTTGACGCTTCAGGCCGGTTCGACAATTGCCCTGGACAATTGCAGGGTCTATTACCGAAACCTGGTGGACAATGGGGCTGATATCCAATCGACCGGCTGCGGAGAGCTTGTTGATTTGTGCAGCTTCAATCCTCCAACCGCGGCGCCGGGAGAAGCGGGCTATGAAAAGGTTCGTTACATCTCGATAGTCTCGGACAACCCCGACCGGGGAACGGCTCTACAGGTGACGTTCAGCGATCTGGCGGCACCGTACGCTTCCTGGAACGGTGTAAAGATGTGGGTTCAGGAGCCGACCGTCTACTGCGAGAACGCGGGCAAGAAAACGCCACCGTGTCCTGCGGCTCAGCCGATCACCGAGTTCATGGGGGCTACACTGGGCTGCGATCCCTGGGTCGGCGATTTCTACTCGGCAGGTGTAATCCATGTATTCCACGAGGGAATAATTCCGGATTCCGTCTACGAGGTCCGAGCTGCCGACGCAGCGTGCAGCCTGACGGATGAGGGCAGCTACTCTACTCCGCTTGTGCTGCCCATGAGCGTCTGGGGCGATGTGGTCAGGAATTGCACAACTTGTCCGTGTGGGGCGCCTGATGGGACCGTGGGAATACCGACCGACGTGACCGCCGTGCTCGACAAGTTCAAGAACCTGGTTCCGCCCAGCCTTCCCTGCGCTGCGGTAACCAAGGTGAGAGCCGACCTCGAGCCTCAGATTCCGGATCAGGTGATCAACATCACCGACGTGACCTACACCCTCGATGCGTTCCGTGGGTTTGGCTATCCGCCGGATCCGTTTCCTGACCCCAGTCCGCCCCCCTGCGGCGGTCGGGCCACGGCGCCGGGGCACTAGTTCAGGCAACTAATCCGACGGTGCTGGGGCAGGTCATGGCCTGCCCCCGTTTTATGCACCAACCGCTACAAGAAGAGTTGAAGTCTCTTCGTGCAATCGGGCGGGTGGGGCACAGCCCGCCCGACGTTCGGTTCTCTTTATACCTGCAGGCTGTTGGCCATGATCGCTGCCCGGCTTATGCACCCCTCCCCTTCCCGCGAATGGGGCAATCCCGGGCATTGTCCTAGTTGAGTTGTTTGTCAAATAAGCTGTCGGGTGGAAATATCGGCGGATGGCGGACGAATTCGCTCATGTATGCGGCGGGACCTCTTTGCGCAGGCCGAGATGTGTGCGGCGGCGTGGTCGGGTGCGTCCTAAAGGTGATCGGTGACGCCTCTCAACGCATCGCTACAATGCCGCGCCGGGGTCGCTCACGGCGCACAGGCTGCGGCCGGCACCGGGGCCGGGCGCTGCACAAAGGACGAGAACGCTCTGGCGCTCTGACACGCATGACACGATGGGTGGCATGGTCAAGCGAAGCGCCGCCATGCTTTCGCGGCGTCGGCATGCCGGCGCCCGACTTCGTCGGGCTTGGGCATGGCACCCCTGACCGATTGGCACTCATCAGTTGAGTCGTGTCAGAGCACTAGTCAGAATGGGAGATTGCTGTGGAGTTGAAGGTCAATAACGTCTCGAAGACATATTCAAACGGAGTGCGGGCCCTGCGCGATGTGTCTTTGACGATTCCGACCGGGATGTTCGGCCTGCTGGGCCCCAACGGGTCCGGCAAGTCGACCTTGATGCGCACGATTGCAACTCTCCAGGAGCCGGACCAAGGTTCGATCCAACTGGGATCGATCGACGTGCTGAGAGAGAAAGACGCCGTGCGACGTGGGCTTGGCTACTTGCCGCAGGAGTTCGGGGTTTACCCGAATGTCAGCGCGTTAACGTTGCTGACCCACCTGGCCACGCTAAAGGGTCTCACCAATGGGGCCCAGCGCCGGTCTGTGGTCGAGGCCTTGCTGAAGCGCAGCAATCTATGGGATGTGCGTAAGAAGAAACTCGGTAGCTTTTCCGGCGGTATGAAGCAGCGTTTCGGCATTGCCCAGGCCCTGCTGGGAGACCCGCAACTGATCATCGTTGACGAGCCCACCGCCGGCCTCGATCCCGAGGAACGCAATCGGTTCCTCAACCTGCTCAGCGAGATCGGCGAGAACGTGGTGGTGATCCTGTCAACCCACATCGTTGACGACGTCGCCGAGGTCTGCACCAACATGGCCATCATCAAGGAAGGACGCGTGCTGCGAACGGGCCAACCCCAGGCGGCCATCGAGGAAATGCAGGGCAGGACCTGGATGAAGGTGATCGAAAAGACGGAGCTGGCCCGATACCAGGAGGAATTCATGGTCATCTCTGTGCGTCTGACCGGCGGCCGGACGGTCATCCACGCTTGCAGCGACAGGCAGCCCGACCCGACTTTCACGGAAGTCGCGCCCGATCTTCAGGACGTGTACTTCACGACGCTCTTGGCATCTGGAAACGGAAGGTAGGTGGGATGTTTGGCGAAGTCTTCGGCTTTGAACTAGGCTATCGTCTCCGGCAGCCCGTCGTCTATGTCTTTGCCGCGTTGTTTTTCTTCATGGCCTTCATGGCTATCGCCACCGACTCCGTGCAGATCGGCGGCGCCATCGGCAACGTTGCCCGAAACGCTCCCTACG
>CP070827.1:5003024-5013522 GCA_020344555.1 Phycisphaerales bacterium | reverse complement strand
CCGTCAAGACTACACGGTAGGCGGTCTGTAGGCCGGGGGTGCCGGGGACGAAGGAGATGTACCTGTTCTTGGCCACCTCGTCGCCGTCGGTAGGAGGCTGGACGGGCGGAAAGGTGGCCTCATGGGCGCCCATGTCCACGGTGCACCTGCTGATGCGCGGGTTTCCGTCCAGATCCGTGTCACCCGCTATAGCATAACCGTCGCCGGCGTCGATGCACGGTGACAGCGGCGGGCCGACGTCGAGGTGGTAGTCGTTGTCGGGGTCGCCATCCGAGCCCTCGGGGTCGAGAAACAGCGGGTCCTCCTGGATGTTGTTATCGATCCAAGTCAAGGTCCCCTCTGAGCCGGTCTCGATAGCCTCCTCTCCACCTTGGACATCGCTGGACCATACCAGTGTGTCGCCGAGAACGCTCATTTGCGGGCCGGCAGTGCCGGTGTTACCCCACAAGACCGTGTTGTATACGTAGGCGTCAAGATACAACTCGCCCCGCAAGCCGCCACCGCCGTGGAGGGCCGTATTGTCAGCGATCGTGCAACTTACCAGTTCCAGGTAGCCGGCGGTCTGCAAGATGCCGCCGCCGTAGCCGCCATCCCCGTCTCCGTCAGCGCTATTGTGCGCTATGAGCGAGTTGGTGATGGACATGGCCGCCGGCGTGCAGTAACACGGCGGTGCATAGGCATACAAAAACACACCCCCGCCGTCACGCCCTGCGGTGTTCTGGACGATGCGGCATCGCCAGATCAGGGGATGTCCGACCTCCCTGGAGTAGACTCCTCCACCTCTCAGCCAGGCCTTATTCTCGGCGATGGTGGAGTCCTCGAACAGCGGATACCCCATACTGACGTAGACTCCGCCTCCCTCCTGGGCCTCGTTCCTGAGGATCTTGCTGTCGTTGCGGACGTGAGCCATATTATCGTAATCCACACCGCTATAAATTCCCCCGCCCGCCAAGGTTACGTCGTCCCCGCGACGCCCGTTGTCCTGAATGGTGCAGTTGTCGAGCACCATGTCGTTCTCCCGGCCGACGTAGAGCCCGGCACCACACCCTGTCGCGTAGTTGCCTTCGATCACCGCGTTTAGGGCGGTTACTGACCCCGGAAAGTCACGGTTGGCACACCAGATGCCGCCGCCGTCGTGCTCAGCCTCGTTGTTGCGGATCGTTGTTCCCTGGATTATCGTCATAGAAGCATCGCAGTAGATTCCGCCGCCGTTGCCCTCCGCTTTGTTGCCCTCAAGAGTGCAGTCAGTCAGTTCAACTTGACTGTGCCAGTCGACGTAGATGCCGCCGCCGTCGGAGGAAACAAGGGCTTCGTTCCCGATGAACTGACAGTTGTTCAGCCACGCGGCGCTGTAGTTGTCAAGAGCCATTCCTCCGCCGTTTTGGGCTTGGTTGCCGGTGAAATCACAGTCTTTCAGTGTGGCCTCGCTGTACTCCAGCCACATGGCACCGCCCATCATCGGCTTGCCAGACCCAAAAAGGTGGGCGTCGAAGTCACAGCCGTCCAGTGCCGCGATCGAAAAGTCCTCCAGAGCCAATCCGGCACCGTATTCGGCCCTATTTCCACTAAAGGTGCAGTCAATCAAGTTCGACTGCGTGTCCGCGCCGTACATTCCGCCGCCTGAGGTCAGGGCCGTGTTATCGGTGAATGTGCAGCGGATTAGCGTCGCATTGCCGCCTTCGTTGTACAGCCCGCCGCCCTTATCAGGGAAGGATTCGCCGCCGGTTGGCTCGTGACCTGTGAACAGACAGTCCGTGAGCGTGAGGCTGCTGTTGAGGCTGTATATCCCTCCGCCCAGGTTAATCGCTTCGTTGTCATTGAACTGGCAGTCGGTCAACGTCGGAGCACCGTTGTCGAGGTATATGCCACCCCCGGTCTCAATCGCCGAGTTTCCCGCGAAGATGCAGTTGGCCAGCGTCGGACTGCCATTCTCGGCGTACAAACCGGCACCGTACCGATGTATTGTGGGATCTTCGCCTATCGCGGGTGGAGGATGGTCGGCGTTGCCCGCGGTGATTGTGAAACCGTCCAAAAGGGCGGTGGCATCAGTGTCGCTGGCAGTCACTACGTGGTAGCTGTTTTCCAGGTTATCGCCGTCGACGCAAACACCGACACAGAGCACGTTAGCCTGCTCCACGCAATCTTCATCCCACCCCGGACTCACGCAACAGTAAGTATAGTCCGGCACACGACCCGTCTCACAGACCATATCCTCGCATTCTTGGTTATCGCAGCCCAGTCGGCCGGGGTCAGGGGTACAGCAGTTACTCTCCAGCGGGTCGGGCGCGAACAACTTGTCGTCACCGTCCAGGTCGCCGCTGAGAATGGTCTCGTAGAGGCTGACATTGCGCAGATCGGGGTCACCGGGATTGGCCAGCCCGGCATATCCGCCGTAGATCGCCACGCCGTTGATTAATTCAAACGTGGCCTCACGATCACCGGCGGTGACGTTACCACCCTCGTCCTGGTCAGGCTTATAGACCCCCGCGGCTACGCGAATCTCATCCACTGTCGGATCAGTCAAGGCCCCGGCAAGGGCATCTTGGAGATACTTGCACGCGGTAGCCCAGCTTGCGCAATTACCGCCTGGGTCCGCATCGTCGTCGACGTAGAGGACCGTGCCGCTGACCGACGTGAACACGGCAGTCACGACCTTGTCTTCGTTCATCACCACCGTTTCCGGGTTATCCGAGCCGGTCAAATGGCCTTCCCAGTGGTCAAATGCCCAGTCTTGGGCGGCCTGCGCCGTCAGCTCGACGGGCGTGTCCAGGCCGTAGACCCCGCCCGGCGGATCCAGGGCAACATCGCCTTGCCCGGTGATGTTGACCGTGAGCACGTACGCGTCCGGAGACACCATACCACTGATGACAAGAGAGAAATCCTGACTGCCGCCTGACAGCCCGCCTTTGTGAGTGACGCGCACGGTGAAGTCGTTCACACCCGGGGAATAGACGACGACCTGCTCCACATTGTCGGTATCATTGTCGCCGGTCGTAGCCGCTGATCCGGGATCGCTGGGGTCGAGCACCCACGGATCGTAAGTGCCCTCCGGCGACACCCGCTCGATGCGCAAGTCCAAATCGTTGACCAACATCTTGTCCGGCGGATCCAGGAGGTTGCCGGGCGGCGTGCCCGGCGGGTCCGTCCAGCAAATGGTCGCTCGCAGCTCGCTGCTCGTCCCATCGGTGCTGATGGGTAGCTCGAAGGTCCCACCGTTGCTGAGGGTCAGCTCATTAATGACGAGCGGATCGACGGCGTCGAGGGAGATCAGGTCGGCGGCCTCGAGGGTGTTCATCAGCCCCCATCCGAACATGTAGTCGGGCCCGTTGCCCGGACCTGCCTCGTCGGCCGTGTGCAGCACCAGTCCCTTGAGCGTGGAGGAGCGCATGTCGCTCTCGCTCGGGTGTGTGGCGCGCCAGTGCTCGATCAGCACGCCGAGCGACCCGCTGACGTTCGGCGCAGACATGGAGGTGCCCGAGAGCGTCGTGTAGTGGAAGTCGGAATCGTCGTCGGTGGAATACAGCCCCACGCCGTTTCCCGAGACATCCGGCTTGATCCGGCCGTCGTCGATCGGGCCCCAACTGGAAAACGCGCTCATGGTCACGCTGCCCGGGCCGGCGTACCCACCCGGAACGTCTCCCACAGCGGCGACCGTCAGTACGTTCTTGGCCGAGCCCTTGGTGCCGATGCAGTCGTTGGGACCGTCGGCATCACGCGTGTCCGTACTCCATACCCAGTCCACCAGGTCGGGATCAAAGTAGTAGTGCCCACCCCCGGGTCCCGGGCCGTCGTCGTCCCGGTCGTTGCCGGCCGATTTGCAGATGAGGTAGTAGCGATGGTCATAGGCGATGTCATCGACTTCCTGGGTGTCGCTGGTGTAGAGACCGAACCGGTTGTCCTCGACCGTGCTGACGGTCACGTCGCCGTACCAATACCAGTCGCTGCCGTCGAACCGCCAGCCCGTTGTGAGACCATAAGAATGGTTCGACACCCGCAGCCCGGCGGTAGCGGCGTCACGCATCTCAGTCTCGTCGGTGTTCCAGTCATAGCAGTCCAGATTGGCAGCAGGCGACATCCCTTTGGCGGAGGGGATTACGCCGGAGGCGATCATGGTGCCGGCTACGTGTGTGGAGTGACTGTGTGTGCCGGCAGGGGAGTCGACCTGGGTCGCCCTTCCGCCGAACTCCTGATGGCTGGTGCGCACGCCGTCCGCGTCCCATACACCGAGCGTGACACCCGCACCGGTCAGTCCCAGGCCGCTGGAACCGCCGGGCAGGCATTCATCGGTACTGATGCTATCCGCGGCCACCGCGTTGTGGGTGATGTAGTATCGCGGGATCCCGTTTACGATGGCCTGAAGCTCCATCACGCCGGCGTCGGTCTCTGCTCGAATGACCCAGCCCTTCTGCCGGGCCATCTCCCAGGCCTGCGCCTGGTCAGGGATGACCGTCTGGGCGTTGGCCGCAGAGATACCGAGACCGATGGCCAAAACGAGAAGTCCGTGCTTCGCCGGCTTTGGGGTCAACATGTTGCTTACCCTCTGACACGCTGTGGTTAAGTCTTGCGATAAAAGACAAGAACGCTACGAAGTTTACCGGACTAAAGTCGAATGCGTCAAGGCCCGGCGCAAAAAAAAATTTGAAAAGGAGGCTGTTTCCGACGCCTGCCCGGACGGCCTCGTGGGCCCCGATATCTACGCCACACCCGTTGATGGGCGGGTTGCCCATGCCACCTGATAAGCTTCTACCGCTCACGTCTTCGGGATGCACCCGGGGATACCGCTCAGGGGCCGGCAATTGCGACAAAGAAAAGCCCACGGCTCACCGGTATCGGAGTCCGTGGGCTCGGGTTGAGCGATCAGTGCCGAAGTCCGCTTCTTTGCCAGGCTCGGCGATGCCTACATCAGTCGTCCCCAGCTTCTTGTTTTTTCGCGCACATTTTTGCCTGCCGCGAAGCCGCGCTAAGGGGTCATTGTGGACGGCATCAGGTTCTCCAGAAAGCCCTCCAGTTTTCGGGCCCGTACCGGATGTTGGAGCTTGCGGATGGCCTTGGCCTCGACCTGCCGCACCCGTTCCCGCGTCACCTTGAAGATCCGTCCGACCTCCTCGAGCGTATAGGTGTAGCCGTCGCCGATCCCGTAGCGCAGCTTGATGATTTCGCGTTCGCGGTAGGTAAGGGTCTTTAGCACCTCTTCGACCCGGTCCTTGAGCATGCCGCCGCCTGCAGTGCTTACCGGCGAGTCTACGGCGTCGTCCTCGATGAAGTCGCCGAAGTAAGAGTCCTCGCTTTCACCCACCGGGCGATCCAACGAGATGGGGTGGCGCGAAATCTTGAGCACGCGCCGGGCCTCGCTGACCGGCATTTTGGCGGTTCTGGCGATCTCCTCGATCGTCGGATCGCGGCCCAGATCCTGGAGCAGCTCCTTGCTGATATTGCGCAATCGGCTCATGGTCTCGATCATGTGCACGGGTATGCGGATGGTGCGGGCGTGATCGGCGATGGCCCGGGTGATCGCCTGCCGGATCCACCAGGTCGCATAGGTGCTGAACTTGTAGCCCCGCTTGTACTCGTACTTGTCGACCGCCCGCATCAGCCCGGTGTTGCCTTCTTGAATGATGTCCAGGAAGCTAAGCCCGCGGTTGCGGTATTTCTTGGCAATGCTGACCACCAGCCGCAGGTTCCCTCCGGACAGCTTGCGCTTGGCGTCCTCGTACTCGCTGAAGACACGGTGGATCGACCTGAGCCGCTCGCCCAGGGCCTCCGATTTTTCCATACAAAGCGACTCGATCCCGGCCAGCTCCTCCTTCATCGCGGCGACGTCCTCGTCCACCATGGTGCGACGCTTCTGCTGACCGGCCAGCCGGCGCTCCAGCTCCCTCATTTTGCGGTACAGTCCGCGGAGCTTCTTCATCAGCGGTTGGATGCGGCTGGTTCGCAGGGACAATTCCTCCAGCAATTTCGATATCTTTCGCCGCCGGTCGCGCATGTTCCGGGTCAGCTCCCGCCGCACAGCGGCAGCAAGTCGCGAGGCCTGCAACTTGACCCAATCTTCCTCGTTGCGGCGCATCAGCGCCCGGCCCGTGGCCAGGTTGACGGGGATGCGCGCGCTTATGCGCGCCTTGGCGGCATGCTCCGAGGTCGATATCTTCATGGTACGGTCAAACGGCAGGGCCCCTTCAGACACTTGCTGCAGAATCTCCACAGCCAGCCCGCAGCAGTAGTCGCTCTCCAGGACCTTCTGCCTGAAAGCCATGCGCGTCAGCTCGATCTTCTTGGCAAGCCGGATCTCCTCCTCCCGGGTGAGCAGCGGGATTTCGCCCATCTGTGTCAGGTACATCCTTACCGGGTCGTCAATTCGCTTCACACCGACGTCAGCGGTCAGTTCGGTTAGATCTTTGGTGAGGTCCTTTTCAAACTCCGCGGTGCCGTCTCGCCTGTCGCCACCTTGAACCGTCGCGCCTTTGCGCAAATCACGATCCTTGGAGTCCGGCCTGCGCCGTCGTTCGTAGCGGTCCGCATCAGCCTCGTCGAGTGTCTCGATCTTGGCCTCCTCGAGGCACATCATGATGACTTCGAGCTGCGCCGGATCGATAGCGTCGTCGGGGAGGATCTCATTCATCTCCTCCCACGTGACGTAGCCACGCCTCTTACCCAGCTCCAGCAGCTCATCTACCGCGGCCTGAATGGGATCTACAGCTTGTTCGATGACTTCGCTCATGGTTGCTCCACGCTGGTCGCTTCATTGGTGTTGTCGGTGGTGCCCGCACCCGCCGCCGGTGGACGGCTAAGTCGACGGGGAATATGGAGATAATTGCGGTGTTTGCGCACCTCTTCGCCAAAGCTGGCGAACTGATCTCGGGCTATCTCGGTTGCTTCCCCTGCCGTCTGCGCTGCGAAGTACCTCCGCTTACTCTGTTCCACCTCATCATCCCGCAAAGAGCGCCGAATCTGTTCGAGCGCCGTACGCATCGTGTCTTCGTGATTTCCCCGTTTCTCTCCCCGCTCGGCCAGTTCCATCACTCGGGCAACGTCCGCCGGATCCTGAAACCGGGCCAGCACATCGGCTATGCGAAAACCATCGGGATTATCCAACAATTCCCGCACGACGGCCGCAATACGACGATCACGATCGTCCGTGATCCGGCTGATATCCGGGAAGCACTCAGGGGCCTCCAACACGCCGGGTTCGTCCAACAGCACTTCGAGCACGCGTGTCCAGGCGGCCTGCTCAGCGTCGGGCGGCACCGGCCGGGGCGCCTGCCCGGCGCCACCTCCTGGAGGCGCCGCACCCTGCGTGCGCCTGGCCCGCAAGCCAATCATCAGGCGATCGACCTCGCTGCGATCCATCCGCAACAGGTGCGCAACCTGGTTTACCAGAAGACCCCGTTGGATGGCATCGACGGCCCTGGTGTCGGCCGCCTCAGCCACGACGCGTAAGAAGTCGAGAATCGCCTCCCGCCGGCTTGCGTCAGATGCGTCCCCCCGGAAACGCTGCTCTGTTTGACGCCATTTGAATTCTAGCGCGTCCACAGAGCGGTTCAACAGGTCCGAAAACGCTTCTGCACTCGTCCGGCTGAGGAACTCACTCGGATCCTTACCATCCGGGACGCGGGCCAGGCGCACCGCAATGCACCGTGGCAGTGCCACGTGGATGGCCCGGTCTGCCGCGGCCTCACCCGCCCGGTCCGAGTCGAAGAGAAGGATGATCTCATCGCAGTACCGGCGCAGCAGATCAACCTGTGGCTCGGTCAGCGCCGTGCCCAGCGTGGCCACGGTCTCCGCGAAGCCGGCCTGGTGAGCCGCCAGACAGTCCGTATAACCTTCGACCACAACGACCCGCCGCCGCTGCGTTATGGCGTTTCGAGCCAGATCGACCCCGTACAGGTTACGCCCCTTGTCAAACAGCACGTTCTGACGGGTGTTGAGGTATTTGGCCCGGTCATCCCCGAGCGTCCGTCCGCCGAAACCGACAACCCGGTTGCTGGTGTCCCGAATCGGGAACATTAGACGGTTGCGGAAGGTATCGTAAAGACGTTCGTCGTCGCTGCGACGTAGCAAATCCGCCGCGAGTAGTAATGATGTCTCTATCCCGGCACGGGCTGCCGCTTCACGCAGACCGGACGTGCCCTCGGTTGCAAGACCTAAGTCAAACTGGTCCGCAGTTTTGTCGGAAACCTGCCGGATCCTCAGGTACTCCCGCGTCGATCGACCGACCGACGGATCGAGCAACTGAGCCCGGAAGAAGCGCGTTGCCCAGGTGTTGATCCGTGCAAGATCGGCGCGTCCCGGACCCGCCGATTCCCCTAGCGGCGCGTCGCTCAGATGCACACCCGCCCGCTCTGCCAGGATGCGCATTGCTTCCATAAACGAGACGTTTTCCCGAAACTGGACGAATGAGAACACGTCACCACCCTTGCCACACCCGAAGCACTTGAACGAGCCGCGATCCGGTTGCACGGTGAAGGAGGGGGTCTTCTCGGTGTGGAAAGGGCACAACCCCACCCAGCGCCGGCCGCTGCGTTTGAGTGTCACTTGTTCCGAAACGACGTCGAGAATGTCGACGCGGTCGAGAATCTGTCTTTTCTTCAGCTCGAAGTCGCGCAACGGCGAGGTTCAACCCTGGAGGAACACCTGCCACGCATCGCCGGAGCGGGCAGCACACCAGCCCGCCAGAGCGAAAACTCCTACACTACAAAATCAATGATTAGTTTAAGTCGGCAGAACTCCCAGCATCTATAGTATACACCATGTTTCTCGGACCGTCAAATCGGAACCGTCTGTCAGACAAGGACTTGTGAATTGCTCGTGCCCGCAGAGGTGCTCGATTCACGGCCGGGTGTGCCGCCCGGAGTAGCCCAAGAAGTTCAGAAAAACCTCTTGGGTTAAAACTGGGACCCTAAGCGTATCCGCTGCTTCGATCGTCTCGGTGTATCGGTCGTACGCCCGTTTCTCGACAGCGGCCCGCCGGGCCTGGTCCGACGACCCTTCGGCCGCCGACCTGGGCCGTCGCGGCGCCCGGCCAAGCACCACAAAATCGGTCAGCGCGGTAAGCTCAGACGACAGCGTTCCACCCCAATCGATGATCATCGCTTCGATTGCAGCGGCGCCGTTCGCGTCGATCGTCCCGTCGTGATTGAGATCGAACCCCCCCGCGACCACAAAGCTGATCGGGTGGTCGCGATCATAAACGGGGTTAGCGATCAAATCTCCTTGCAGAATGACTTCGTCGGGCGCAATACCGACAATCTTGCACTCTGCGGACATCGTGTCGATCGCAACCACCTCAATCTGGGCCTTGGCTCGACCATCCGCCGGGATTCCTGACTGCGGAGAATACACCGCGAATTTCAGTCCGAGAACCAGACGATCCTTCCGTCCGAGGTCGATAAACACGACGTCGTCACCCGGAGGGGCTCCTAGGATCGTCCCGTCCGGCTGCCGCGCCGTTGACAGCTCCGGCGGACCGATCATCTGACCTCCGAGCTTCCCCTGCAGCGCAGCGACGCGTTCCTGGCACTGGGCGACCCGGTCTTCAAGGGCGGCGCTCCGCTGCCGCTCCCTTGTCAGGTCGGCGTCACTCTGCTTGTCACGCTCGGCAAACCTGCGCTCCAGATCGGCAACCTCATCATCACGTTCCTTGCGGTACCGATCACGATCCTTTTCCGCGTCTGCGAGCTGATCACCCAGCTCTTTTGCGCGTTTGTCGAAGTTGTCGCTTTGCTGCTTATTGGCCGCCAGAAGCTCGTCAGTATTAGCCTCCAGCTCGGCCACACGCTGTTCTGCGTCGCTCCGAAGGGTGTGCTCGGCGCTGAACGCTTCGTAGAGCATCGTCAACGCCTCATGGTAGGAGAAGTCCTGGTAACTCTCGGGCTCGGGCACGATGCGATCACTGCGGATGATTCGCAGAATCCCCTCGAGCTGGTCCCGCACCGTGCCGGCATCGCCGACTGCCTCCCCGGTCGCCAGCCTGGCGGTCTCGCCTCGAGCCTCCTCCAGCAGGCCGACCACGGTCGGCCCTCCTTTGGCGGCGTTTTTGAAGAGCGGTACGGAGTTGCGCTCGGCCGAGCTGATCAGCCGGAGGTTGTCTTCCGTCAGACGCGTGTTCTCACTGCGCAACCCCTCTTGCCCCGTGTAGAGGATGACCAGAAACACCGTCGACGTCAGCCACAACGCGACGAACACGATCATCCATACCGTCACGGAACCGATGCCTTGCAGTTGCCCTCTGGCCATAACGAGCGATCTCCAAGAGATTCTGCACGGTGCAAGCTAACGCGTGGCATGCTCACCTCCGCCCATGGCGAAGACAGGCATGATAGAACAAGGGCATGCTTACCTGCTTCGTGCCAAAGCATGCCACCCGCCGCTCGCCGCACCGGGATTCTGACGAGGCGGGTCGCCGGCGAAGGCGCCACCCACTCTAGGTCGCGCGCCAGCCTACCAGCCCGCTGCTCCACGAATGCACCGGGCAAGGCGCAGCACTCTGCCGCCACTGCCG
>CP070827.1:4993221-5002924 GCA_020344555.1 Phycisphaerales bacterium | reverse complement strand
AATTACCGCGACAAGCCGATCAGCGTAGAGATCCGCCGTAGCTTCTTCGGGCATGTCGTCTTCCGTAGCGACCTTGGCCCCACCCTCCATGACTACCGCACGCCACAGTTCGGCGCGCGGGTCAACGCCGGCGAAAAACGAGAGCTCTCCTACGAGTTGGTGATCCATCAGGGATATAACAAGAAGCAAGACAATGTGACGCTGGTGAGCGAGAGCTGAACGGTCGTACCGAATTGACGGAGGAATTCGGTGACGCGTGTACGCCGGCCCGTTTGTCTTTCCTCCTCACGTGATGCAACAAAGTCCATGGGCCCGGGCAGGTAAACTAGGGCGTCTGCCAGAAGCTCTGCCGTCTTCTCGAGCGTCTGGTGATCTCGCCTCGGGGCGCCCCCTTTGCGCTCAGAGGCCCCGGTCCCCTGTGAGTTTTTGCGCTCGATCGGTGACGTGGCCGCGGATCCTCCCTTGTTTCCGCCAGGTTTCAGCTTCTGTATCTCCGGCTGGGCCGTCTCCGGGGTCAAGAGCCGCCGGGTCTACCGGAGGGACCACCTGACTGCTATAATGCACACCCGAACGGACGTTGGCTAGGCTCGGGAGGTCGGAACATCATGGGACGGCTGTTGGTGAGCGGGAGTGGGCCGAACGGCGCCCTGGCAGCAGCGGAGGGAGGGGCCCATATTGCCGATGTCGAGTATCCGGCCTCGGCTTTGGGTACGCCATACCCGCTCAACATCAGGGCCGTCCGGCAACGGCCCGACGAAGCCGATTTCAAGGACATGCCCATCTCAACGAACATCGGCGAGGATCAGCCCGTACGTAGCACGGCGTGCCAGGCCGTGGGTGTGGCTGTGGCCGGCGCTGAGTACATCGAGTTTGGCCTGGCAGGCTTCGTCCTTAAGTCGGCTGTCTGCCTCGGACGAAATCTCGTTCGCATCGTTCGCGAGTGGTTCCCGAAGTGCGAGGTTTACTCAGCCGTCTTTCCGGGGGAGGAGTCTGCGGCTTGTCTCGACCCCCTCACGGAGAGCGCGAAGCTCGCAGAGGACATCGATTGCGATGGGCTCCTGATCGACACGTTTCGCAAGGACATCGGCAAGGGACTGCGTGACTGCTACGATTTCGGCCAGCTTGAGCGATTCGTGAAGGCTCTTCACGCCATTGGCAAAGAGGCTTGGCTGGCAGGCAGCATCACGGTAGGAGAGCTGTCGGGTCTTTGGAATACCCGCGCCGACGTGGTCCGCGTCAGGCGTGCTGCGTGCATCGCTAGCGAGGGCTCCGGTCGCCTCGGCCCGATAGAACAACCCATTGTTGCTGAACTCGTCAATACCATACCGACGGAGCACCAGTAGCGATGTATGTCTCTCGCATTTCCTTGCGCAACGTTCGCTCCTTTCGAGATCTTGATCTTGACCTGACCACGCGGTCAGGGTCCAAACCGCCTAGGCCGCGTCTCTGCACCATTCTCATCGGCGAGAATGGTACCGGCAAGACGACGCTTCTTCGCGCAATTGCCGTCGGCCTTGCTGATCGAAAGGACGCGAGCGGCCTCCTTGCAGAACCGACAGGACAATTCGTTGCTGAGGGCAAGAGCGATGCCACCATCAAGCTTGAGCTGCGACCGAACCAAGCACGAGGGAATACCGAGACATTAACGACGAACATCAAGAATGAGAACGGGCAGGATGTACTACAGAGCAAGAAGCCGGAAACTCGCCCTACGAATTATCTTGTCTGTGGTTATGGCGTAAGTCGCGCCAATGAGGGCAAAGAAGAAGGACGCATTTATCGCATCGTCGATTCAGCATACACCCTTTTTCAGTATGAAGCGACGCTCATTCAAACGGAACTGACGCTCCGACGTTTACGGGACTTCTGCGGGACCAAGCAGTTTCCACTTGTGATGAATCGAATCAAGGCAGCACTAGGACTAAGCAGGAACGATGAAATTCGCCTGCCCAAGGGTGGAGGTGTAAGGGTCTCGGGCACGAGAATCGGGAAAGACATTCCGCTCGAAGGATGGGCAGACGGCTATCGCAAAACCCTCGCATGGATCCTTGATCTATACGCTTGGGCCATGCGTGCGGACTGTATGACCGATACAGGTGACGTTAGCGGCATCCTCCTGCTCGATGAGCTCGAACAACACTTACACCCTTCGATGCAGACCAAGCTGCCGTCGCGGCTCAGGAAGCTGTTGCCGCATGCGCAGATCATCGGTACGACTCACAGCCCGCTAGTTGCATTGGGGGCCGCGCCCGACGAACTTGTGGTTCTTAGGAGAGAAGGTCGCAAAGTAGTCGCACATGAGTCCGTCCGAGACTTTCACGGGTATTCCGTTGAGGACATGCTGGCCGATCCGAAGCTTTTCGATTCCGACACCTACAGACCGGAGGTTGCCGGGGAGCTTAAGCGCTATCGTAGGCTTGCCAGCAAATCGCCATCCAGCCGCTCAACGAAGGAGCAGAAACATCTGAAGCGGCTCGCCTCTGACTTGGCTGCCCAACAGATACCGGAAGTGCGCGAGAATCCGGTCTTGAAAGAACTTCAGAAGGTTCTCAAGAGGCACAACCTCTAGCGGGAGCCGAGGGATGATCTATGTCGAACGTGACGGGATGGATGACGCTGGCGAGGTGATTAGGCCGGACGACGCGTGGTTTCAGCTTGCCGGTAATGCAACGGCGACCGCTATCGCTGAGCAGAACAAACATGAAGCGAATAAGGCGATCTACGCTCACACTAAGGTCAAGAAGGCTCTTGAGCGCCTGTTCCATGACAAATGTGCCTATTGTGAGTCCAAGATGACGGCGACAGCAGATTGGGACGTGGAACACTTTCGTCCGAAAGGACGCGTTGCGGAGCGCGAGAATCACCCCGGATACTATTGGCTTACTTACGTGTGGGAGAACCTCTACCCATCGTGCCAACACTGCAATCAACGGCGTAAGGATCGACCCCGCTGGGAGGATCCGACGGAACTCCCAGCCGGGGGAAAAGTGGACCAGTTTCCGCTGCTGGATGAGAGCACCAGGGCAATGGGTCCGGCAGACGATGTTCATGCGGAGCACACACTCTTGATTGATCCGTGTTTCGATGATCCAGAAGACTACCTGGGATATGATCCGACCGGACAAATATTCTCTTTGAACGATAACCCGTCTGGAGAGAGAACGATTGACGTGTTCCACTTGTCCCGAAGGCGCCTGAGGGATTTCCGGCGTGAGACTGTGGTGGCGGTCAGGAGCGTCCTGAAACTCATTGCCAACGGCGCGATAGCAGCCAACGCAAGCGCCGCCAACGACCTGAATGCGTTTCTCGAGAATATGCAGGCTGGTAAGTCTCAACATGCGGGTCTCGCGCGATACGTTGCGAAACATCCAGCCGAGTTCGGCGTATGAGCCGACGAATGCGGAAGCTTCCCGAGAGCTCGACCGCAGTGAAGGGAGTCATGGCTGAGATTCGCAAAGATGGTCTTTACGTCGTGCCGAGGAATAGCACCGTGGGTGTCAAAGAGATATACGGGCAAGAGCTCATTCTTGATCTGCACGGGTGTGACGCTACCAAGTTCACGCGCTCTCTTATAGAGCGGTTTTGCATAGAGCTTTGCGATCTAATCGACATGGAGCGATCCGATCTACACTTCTGGGATGACGTGGGCGTGCCGGAAGAGGAGCGGCAGACTGACCCAAAGACGAAGGGAACCAGTGCTGTGCAGTTCATTCTCACAAGCACGATCGTAATACATACGCTCGATTTGATGAAGGCCGTGTACGTGAACATATTCTCCTGCAAGGAATTCGACACGGATGAGGCGGCGGAATTCACGGCAAACTGGTTTGATTCGAAGGACTGGACGAAACAGGTCGTGACGCGGCGCTAGTTCAGCCGCAACAAACGAGAAGGAGTTGAGACGCGGTGTTACTGCTTGAGCAAGAGATTGACCTTCCGGCGAGGAAGGACAGCCGGAGACTACTGGAACATTTCCGACGGGGAGCCGCTGAACTGCTTCCGGAAGGTCTCGTGCCGGTGCGGTTCGTCGTGACGGCGTCTGAGACGTCCGGTCATCATTGCGAGGTCGGCGCGATCAGCGGTTTGGCCGAAGTCGGGCGCTCAGCACCGCCGTCGGTCTTCGAGTTTACCCGGCGGACGGTCGAGAACACGAGTCAGTTCAACGTCGTGCTGCTGGTTCCAACCGGCATCGGGGCGGAGATCGGTGGTCACGCTGGTGACGCGGCTCCGGTTGCACGAGTACTCGCGGCGGGGTGCGACACGTTGATCACCCATCCCAACGTTGTCAACGCATCGGACATCAACGAGATTCCGGGGAACGGGCTGTACGTCGAAGGAAGCGTGATCTGCCGGTTGCTGATGGGCACGCTCGGGCTGGAGCGGGTTCGCTCGAATCGTGTACTCGTAGTGATCGACGCACACGAGGACGAGTTCTTCGTCAACGCCGCCGTCAATTCGGTCAACGCAGCCAGGGCGTCTTACGGATTGAGATGCCCGAAGATCATCGAGCTTGACCCACCCGTGAAACTCCGGGCACGCTATGCGTCGTCCGGTGCTGCTGCGGGTCGGATCGAAGCATTCGATGGCTTATGTGCCGGTCTCGACGAACATCGCGAACAATACGATGCTGTTGCGCTCTCTTCCGTGATTGACGTACCCCATGAGTATCACATGGAGTACTTCCGAAGCGAGGGCAAGATGATCAACCCCTGGGGCGGGGTCGAGGCCATGCTTACGCACGCGATCTCCAGTCTGTACAACGTGCCGTCCGCTCACGCGCCGATGCTTGAGTCCCGCGAGATTGCGAACATGGACCCGGGCATCGTTGACCCGCGGATGGCGGCTGAGGCCGTGTCGACGACTTTCCTGCAATGCACACTCAAGGGCCTTCAGCGCAGCCCGAGGATCGTGACAGGCCACGATGCTATCCAACGACCGAACGTGATCACCGCCGAAGACGTGTCATGCCTGGTCATCCCCGATGGCTGTCTCGGCCTCCCAACACTTGCCTGTCTGGAGCAAGGTATGCCCGTAATCGCCGTTCGTGAGAACCGGAACGTGATGCGGAATGATCTGACGGCGCTGCCGTGGGCGCCGGGTCAGCTTCACGTCGTCGAGAATTACTGGGAGGCGGCTGGCATCATAGCGGCACTCCGCGCCGGAATTACGCCCGAATCTGTCCGGCGACCATTCCCGGCTGCGATAGCTGAGAAGAAGTCGCTGCGCCCGGGGATTACTGCATCGCGTGCTTACACAATGCCTTGACGCACCACGTCGCCTCCGACCCGCTTGGACGCACCTAATCACCGATTGGCGGCAGAAGCGCCACATGGGCAGCATCCTCGCCGACGATGACCATGCCGACGAGGCGGCCGTCACTGCGGGCCAGCACGCAAGCACCATGCCATGTCTCGTCTACGGAGATGGCCGGATCGATCTGCCATGAGTGTGCATTGGGCGTCAGACGGGCAACTGCTAGCGGTAGCGGGGCTGCGGCAGGATCAGCCACCGCGAGGCAATCCTCCGGCTGTCCGGCAAAGCGCCGTAGGGCGGAGGGCCACGTGGAGTTCGCCACCTGCGCGTCTAGAAGAGCCAATCCGTAGGCAGCCCATTTAGGGTTGGATGTCAGCGGGATTGTCCGTCCGGCGACTTCGAGCACCACTGATCCTTCGTCGGCGGCCTCTTTGACCGTGAGCACATCTTCCGGTCCAAGTAGGCCATCTTCAGTCTGCAGTACCCATCCTCTACGGAAACGTTCGGACTTGATCCATCGCCCTTCCTTCCACGCCATCACGGCGCGCAGTGGTGTCGGCATCGGTGAGCCGGAGGGAAGCGCGGAACTCCCAATGACGACCAGCGGCTCCCATTCCAGCCACTCATCCTCCGGCTTTGCGTCAAGCCGAAAGCGATGGCCGGTTCGCACGACTTCCCCGGCGCCGGGAGGCGTTGCCATTGCCACGCCGCCTGCAACGAGCCCCTCAAGCGATTCGACTTTGACCGACAAGCCACCGACACCAAGCTGCATCTCAACCCCGGCGACGCTCCAGAAGCGAGTCTCGGGGCGTACGAGCTGAGCGTATGCCTTCCGAATGTGAACCCGTGCTTCGATCGCATTCCCATCGCTTGTCAGGCCGACGGAAAGGACCGTTCCGACTGTGACGCCGCGATACAAGACGGGGCTGCCCGCCCGAACCGCGCTTCGACGCGGCGCCTCGAGCACGATCTCCAGATCGCCGGGTCTGATCGATTCGACGATAGGCGGCTCGGCGAGTCCCACGAAATGCGATTGCGGTGGGCCGGCCCCCGGGAGAATCGTGAGGTAACGAGGCCCGATTAGCGTTTCGAGACCCCCCACGCCTGTTGCGCCAAAGTGGGGGCGAACGACCCAGAGTCTTGTGCCGGCCCGGGCCAGGTGAGACGCCATCGGATACAGGGCGGCGGTGATCAGAATGCCGGCCGAGTCCTCCGCTAAATCCACCGACTTTACCTGCCCAACAGCGATCCCACGATACCGGATGTCGTCGCCCGGTCGGAGCCCGTGCCCCTCATCGAGTTGGACAGAGATTGTCATTCCGCGCGAAAGCCACGCGTGATAGCCCAGCCAGCCTGCAAAGACCAATGCAAAGAGAGGTACTAACCAGGCCCAGGAGAGTCGTCGCTCCGCCCGGAGAACCGCTTGCGGGATGTCAGAATGTTGGCCGGTCAAGGTCATTTCCTGTCAAGCATGCGCCCATCCAGCCGAGCTGCTCGCGATCCTTACTCCTGAGGCACTCGTCTGTCCAGTCTGTCGGGCGCACGGATCCCAGTGACTTGGGACTCCCAGAGACTTCGAGGGTCAAAGGTCGTAGTTGCCAGCATGCTAAGAACCACACAAGCCGCAAACGCGAGTGCGGCCGGACCGGCTTTGACATCCACCCAGTCGCCAACCTTGACTGCAGCAACCACGATGGAGACGAGTAGTACGTCGAGCATTCCCCAACGTCCTGTCCATTCCACGACTCGGTAGCTCAACGCGCGGTGCTCGCTCCGCAGAACAAGTCCCCCGGCCGAAAGAACCAACATGGTGAGGAGCTTTCCGAGTGGCAGCACGACCGAGCAGAGAAGCACGACCGCGCCAACGATGATGTGGCCGGACCCGAGCAGCGTACCAGCGCCGCCGAGGATACTGACGTCATTGAGACGGCCGAACTTCTCTATGCGAAGCATCGGAAGAGTAACCGCAAGCGGGTAGAGGATTAGCGCAGCCAACGCAATGGCCGCAGTGCGGCTATTGCTGCGGAAACTGGCCAAACGTCGGTGCAACGCCGTCCCGCATCTGGCACAGCAGGCGCGGGTTCGCGGAGGCGGCACGGGAACGCGCTGCGGCAGTCCACAACAGGGACATGCGTGAATCACGCTGGCGGGAGCTTCGTCGGTGCTCACGTCATGCATTGTGCCATCGTCCTGGCAATTGCGCCATCCCACATCAGCACGCCCAAAGCATCTCTGATGTTGGTCTTTATCACCTTGTGAGGGAGTCGTCAAACCCGGAACCGGTCATAGCCGTTGCGCGTCGGTGGACCTCAAGGCTGGAACGACGGCCACTTTCGTGTGGCTCCGAAAACCACTCCGCGAGGGGCAGGGTGCGCAACGGGAGCCTCTTCATTCTGCCAGCACTGCCGGCTTGCTCGATCAGGGCGACGAACGGGATTGCGGCGAGCATACTCCACGCCGGATCAACAGTGATGTGCCGCTGACCTTTAGTCCCGGCGATCCGATTGAGCACTCCACTGAGTTTCTCATACCTCAAGTCGGCGGGTTGCATCGTCGCTACCGCCGAGAAGCACAGCCGATTCAGAGCATGACCATGCATCAATCAACGAGCAACATGTCTGCGTGCATCGCTTGACCGGGCCGCTTCTGTCTTCATGAACCGTCAGATTCTCCAGATCGACTCCAATTCCGTAGGTCAGAGGCCGCGTGCCGACGGATCCGCGAGCTGCGAACAGGCTGGGATGACATTTTCGGGTACGACAGCCATAGTTGCAGTCTAGCTGCAACTGCCCGGGGCCGGGAAAGGCCGCAATTGGGGTTTACTCGTGCAGAGTCCGGTGTACACTTCCAAACGGTTGGTTCGTCGAACGAGGCACGCACCTGACGTTGGCTACCCGAGTCCGGATCGCACTGCCAAGATCGTCTTCGTACCTTCGAGGCCGGAAAGTCGGCCGCTTTCACTCACGACCCTGAAAGCAAAACAGCGGGTCGGGCATGCCATCGACAGGAGATTGCGATGGGCAAGAGATTATACGTCGGGAACCTCAGTTATGATGTCAGCAGTTCGGACTTGGAAGCGATGATGTCGGTGCACGGAACGGTTCTGAGCGCCGAAGTCATCACTGACCGGTCCACCGGCCAGAGCAAGGGGTTCGGATTCGTGGAGATGGACTCCGATGCTGGGGCCCAGGCGGCCATCGCGGCGTTGGACGGCCAGGAACACGGCGGTCGATCATTGACGGTGAACGAAGCCAGGCCCCGCGCAGAGCGCAGTGGTGGTCGCGGCGGTTACGGCGGTGGTCGCGGCGGTGGTCGCCGAGACCGCTACTAAACCACGTCACAGGGTTGAGAACCGTAAAGCTACCATCGGTGGACCGCCCCGATGGAATGCGACGGGCCTTCGCGGCGTACCTCGAAAGCTGCTCGGCGAGTCTCTCGCAACGACCGTAATCACCGGAGCGATGCAAGAGTTGACGCCGAATGCGAATTCTCCGGTCTTGTCCTGATATGCCATCGGCGAGACGACTGCGTAGGAGGTCTAAAGCATTCTCGGTGATTGTACAGCGGCCGCGCTGACAGCCGGACATCAAGTTATAGCGGCCGGCGCCGTTGCCGGCCGTAGAATCACGGAAACGTGGCGGCTGCTACGCAAAAACGAAGTCTGCTGTAGCCGCGTGCACTGACGTCATCGTGCGCCCCCGGAAGGGGATGGTTCCAGGCTAAGCCCCGTGAGGTACCACGGACAGCAAGGAACTTGGGCGATGCTGGTCGTCTGCCTCAACAGGCTCTGAACTGCAAGGGAGGTTGTCGTGTCCACTATCGTCGCCGCGGTCATGCCGGCGCCGCACCTTCCCATGGAGCTTCGCGAATTCGTCGAGCCCGATCTAGAGCCGGATTCAGCTCTGCTGCGGACCACCTTCAGCGAAGTATGCGGCACCGATGTCCACTTGATGAACGGGCGCCTGGCCGGGGTCCCTTACCCGATCATCCCCGGACACGTGGCCGTCGGGGTGCTGGAGAAGATTCGCGGCAGCCTGCGCGACGTTCACGGGCGCCTGTTCGAGGAGGGCGACGCGGTCACTTATCTTGATGTGCATCGGACCTGCCATGTGTGCTGGTACTGCCTGGTGGCCAAGGCCAGCACGCGCTGCCCGCAGCGCAAAGTGTACGGAATCACCTACGGAGTGGATGACGGCCTGACCGGCGGATGGGCACAGGCGGTATATCTAAAGCCGGGGATGCACTGCATCCTCTTGGACGGGGTCGCTCCACGGCTGTTCATGGCCGGTGGCTGTGCCCTGCCGACTTCGCTGCACGCCATGGATCAGGCGGTCATCCGCATTGGTGAAACCGTGCTGGTGCTAGGAGCGGGGCCGGTGGGGCTGTCGACCGTAGCCCTCGCTCATCTGCAGGGGGCGGCGAAGGTTCTGTGTATCGGCGCCCCGGCCCA
>CP070827.1:4982354-4993121 GCA_020344555.1 Phycisphaerales bacterium | reverse complement strand
GTGTGAGGATGCCACCCGCCGGAGGAGGGCTTAAGCGAGTCAAAATGCGCCCGGCGCCCAGATGTACAAAAACTGCGGCGTGGTGTGGTAAGGCCAGCCCGGTACGTCGATGTTGAGGAGGTTGACGTCGCCGCCGGTGACGTCGGGCGGTCGGGCGTAGTAGTTGGGGCGGTAGCCCAGTGGTCGGGTGTACGCCACGAGGCGGATCCGTCTAGAGCCGATCCGTTCCTTGACCATGCCGACGGCTTCGCGCAGGTTGGCGATCCGATCGATCAGCCCTGCCTCCAGGGCCTGGGTCGCCGTATAGATTCGGCCGTCAGCCAGCCGTCGCACGGCGGTGTCGTCCAGCTCGGACCGTCCTTCAACAACGACATCGACAAACCGCTCATACATGTCGTTGACCACCTGTTGAAACAGCTCGCGCTCTTCCGGCCGCATTTCACGCAACGGCGAGCCGATGTCCTTGTACTCGCCGGAGGTGATCGCATCACTCTTTACGCCGATCAGGTTCATCGTACCGGTCACGTCGAACGTCTGCATGACAACACCGATGCTGCCGGTAACGGTCGACGGCTGTGCCACAATCTCGTCACACGCGCAGGCAGTATAGTAGGCCCCGCTCGTGGCCACATCCATCATCACCGCGATGATTGGCTTGCCGCTCTTCTTGAAATGGATGATTTCGTCATGCATCAGCTCACTGGCCATCACGGTTCCGCCCGGCGAGTTGATACGAAAAACAACGCCCTTGACCAGGCGGTCCCGCCGGGCCTTGTCGAGCTGCTCGAGCAACAGACTTACCGGATGCTCCCCGTCACCCCAGAGCTGTCGCCTGTGTGTGTTGGTGAGGGTCCCCGTGACGTCTATAAGGGCGATCTTATTGAGCGCCCACCACGACTCCCGCCACAGCTCTGTTTCGACCAACTGGCGCCGCTTGCTGACCGGCGTGATCAGCAGACTTGGCTGGGCGCAGCCCACCATGCCTGCCATAAGGCCGGACGCCGTCGCACACACAATCACAGCCATCAACTGCCTGGAACTTGCTGTATGCACTATTCAAACCTCCGTGCCGGTGACTCCAAAACAGGCTATAGTCCCGTACGATGGGCTGTTATCCTAAGCTGACCCGAGGGGGATGGCCACTCGGAGCTGCGACCCGCGACGCCTGTGAACCGGGGCCCGTAAACGCCATGCGATTGTCCGAAAGTGAGTTCGCCGATCTCGTCTGCGAAGCACTGGATGTCATTCCGGAACCGCTCGTTGCCTGCATGCGTGAGGTCGCGGTCGACGTTCAGCCCATACCAGACGCTCGCACCTGTGAAGAGGTCGGCATCGGTGATCCGCGAACGCTTCTAGGCCTGTATCGAGGGACGCCGCTTACGCGCCGCAGCGTGGAGCACAGCGGCCGTCTGCCCGATCGCATCATAATCTACCAGCATAACATCGAACGCCGCTGCCGCACCCGTCGGCAGATCATCAAGCAGATTCGCAAGACGGTGTTCCACGAGGTCGGTCACCACTTCGGGCTATCTGAAGATGACCTCCAGGATCTAGGTTACCAGTGATGCACCACACCCATCTCGACGTTTTGACGTTTCGACGTTTCGACGTTTTGACGTTTTGACGTTTTGACGTTTCTATGTCCCGGACTGCTTCCGCAGGGTCATGTCGAAGTTGCGTACCAGGGACGTATAGACGCGCCAGACGATCACGATATACAGGCCGGCTGCGATGGCACTACCGATCAGCGCGGCAAAACGCACCGCCACGGCCCCGCTAGCGAATGCCCCCCGCGACGTGAAAAGCTCAGATGGATCGACCAGGAACCTGATCGAGGTAAACGGTGCAAATGGTGCAAGGAATGCACCGAATTCGGCACCTGACGCATTGACGAAGGCAAATATCAGCATGGACGTAATGCCGCAACCCAGGATCATTAGCCCCACGCTGTACATTACGGCGGTCACGTTCTTCTTGGCGTTCAGGGATATGTATAGCCCCAGAAGGCATGCCGCCGCCGTGTAAACCACCAACAACACCGCCAACTCGAGGGCGGTCTCGAGCCAGACGGCCGGCGGTGAATCAGAGCCAGCAAGACCGTAGACCCCGAACAGCAACAAGACGATCACGGGGCCGGCCAGAAGCGGCATGGCAAAGCTCACCAGGCCCCGCAGCTTGCCCCATAAGATGTACTTGCTGGTCAGCCGCGTGGAAAGGAGCAGATCCAAAGCCTTGGATTCCTTCTCCTTGGTCATTGACGTGGCCGCAGTATTGGTCGCTATCAGCAGGGCAAGGGCAAACTGAATGATGACCAGTGCCGCCAGCCAGCGAGCAACCTGGTCCACCGTGATACCCTCTCGCAGGTAATAGAGGAAAAGGGACATCGGGCCGGCAACGCCGCCGGCGATGATCACCAGACGCACCAGGCGGCCGCCCGATGCACGGGTCTTGGCCTCTCGCCACGCCACCGGGTTGTTCCAGACGTTACGAGGAGGGCGCGTCCGCTCACCGGACGGCTGGCGGCGGAAGCGGTCGATCACGGAACCTACCCACGTGGTCTCGCCGGTCCTCGCCCCGCGACGTACGAAGAAGATGCTCGCCGTCGTAAGCAGCAGCGCTACCCCACTCGTCCAGGCGACATAGACGACCGATGGGTATGCCAGCGCATAACGGATCAACGAAGAATGATCCCCCAGACGACTGTACGGTGGGGCATACACCTTATTGAGGGCGACCTCCAGGGCCAGTAAAGGGTGCAGCGGGGTGAGCCAACTCATCTTCTCCCCATCGATATTCACAGGCGAGGCCTCCACCCACGTCCGACCCCACTGCCCTAAGAGATAAGCACTGAGCAGATACAGCGCAATCAACATGTAGAACGAGAAGATCGTCCGCCGTGTGCCCACCCCGATCATGGCGATGAAGATGGCGATGGCCCCGGTGAGAATCGCCGTCGAGCCGGACAGCGCGAAACTCTGCACAACCTGCGAAGTGGTGACGCCGCCATACACCATTGTCGTCAGAAAGATCGGCAGGCCCGCAACCAGCAGCATGATCACAAAGTATAGCCGGCTGATAAGTGAACCGAAGACTATTTGGGCGTTGGAAAGCGGTGTGGCCAGAAGAATACTGAATGTCTGAGCGTCGCGCTCCTGCGTGATAGCGCCGGCTGTAAAGACCGGGGCCAGGAAACACATCAGGGCCAGTTGGGCCATCGAGGCTAATGCGAAGGTCTGTGATGCCCCTTTGGCCAGCTCCGCAAGCGATGCACTCGGTGCGCTCATCCAGTACACCAGCGACGACATCACCAGTAGAAGTAGTACAGCAAGGTAGCCGACGCGAAGATACAAATGCCGCGTTCGCCGGGATGCACCGTACACCACGCGCACCAGAATCGGGTTCGCCGGCAGCAGGTGCCAGAGCCAAAGCCAAAGTTTTCTTGCTACGCTGGACAAAGTGCGATCGTCCTCAACTCCCCGGTCCTATAATCTCGCCGCCTTTGCCGGCTTGGCCTACCATCTCAGCCCAACCATGTCGGCCACGGAGAGACAACCGGCAGACCTCCAGGGTATGGCACTTGACTCGGACCCATTCGTAGACGACAATAAACATGCGACCAAGACAGCCGCTTCGGCGACTGGTGAGGATTATTCCTCCTTGGCCGCCTTTTTCTTAGTCCGGCCATACCTTCCCCGTACATATCAGCGGGACAATCCGCTTATATTCCTCTTCGTTACCGTCTGCCCTGGCGTAACGTCGATAGAGCACGTTTGTGCATACGTCGGCAAGCTGAAGAAGATTGCTCGCGTGGGAAGGCATGAACAAGGCCCCTTCGACGATTCGCCGTGGATCGAGATGATCGGAGAATCGCAGAAGATAACTCTGGAAGTATCGCAAGTTTTCGTCGCTCTTGGACTCAACCGTGTCTAGTATGGCGATACCGGATTTGTCGGTCTGCTCTCGCAGGAAGAAGTTGTAACGCTCCAGGAGCAATTCAAGGGATCGAACGGCAGGGTTCGTGAACCGTTCGCGCTGCCCACGGTCAATGCGACTCTTATCAATGGCAACAACGAGAAGGCGTACGTCGATCTCCCGACCGATCGTATCCAGCAGATCAAACAGAAACTGGCGTCGGTCGGATGGTGACCATCCGGAGAACGCACCCTTGCCGGCGCGCAGATGGGTGGCCTTGATCTCCTGATCCCATGTCAAACCACCGGACTGTTTCAGGTCGGCGATTCTCTTGTCGATGTGCATCCACTTCCATCCATGCAAGACAACGCCTGCGCGAACGAAGAAACGTGTTGGCCCTCCGGTCAGCGGGAAGTCACCGGACGGCGGATACCCGCAGTCGCCAGATTCATCGACATACATGAGATGCACGCACCGGTCTCCTCTACTGGACCATTCCCTTTGTCAGGCGCATGAACGCCGTCTCCAAGTTGACGTCCTCCTCCCTGATCTCGTGGATCTTGAAGTTGTTGTCCAGCAGGGCGCGGGCGATGCCGCTGAAGTCGTGGGTTTGGCGCTCGAGCTCGACCACCAGGGCACTGTCACGCTGATCCACGCTCCTGACCCCTTTCGTCCGTTGTAGCAGCAGAGCAGCCAGGTCCTGCTGTTCGGTAACCCGAATATGCAGCTTGGTGCCGGTTCGGGCCCGCCGGATGATCTCTTCGAGCGGGCCGTGGTACAGCAGTTCCCCCTGTTCGATGATGCCCACCGTGGTGCACAGCTCGGCAAGTTCGTGGAGGATGTGGGAGCTGATGATAATGGTCTTGCCCATCCGGTGCAGCTCCTTGAGCAGCTCACGGATTTCGATGCGGGCCCGCGGATCAAGCCCGCTGGCCGGTTCATCCAGCAAGAGCACCTTGGGGTCGTGTAACAAGACGCGGGCGATGCTGAGCCGTTGCTTCATCCCGCGTGAGAGTGAATCGACCAGCGCGTCGCGCTTGTACACCAGGTCGGTCAGCTCGAGAACGTCGTTCACCACGCGCGTGCGCTGCTTGCCGGTGATGTTGTAGGCACTGGCGAAGAATTCCAGGTATTCCTGGACCACCATGTCCTCATAGGCACCGAAGAAGTCCGGCACATATCCGATCAGCGGGCGAATCTTGCGGGACTCATAGCCGATGACGTGCCCGCAGATCCGGGCCTCGCCCCAGGTCGGCTGAAGCAGTGTCGCCAGAATCTTGATGGTAGTCGTCTTCCCGGCACCGTTGGGTCCTATATATCCGAAGCACTCCCCTTCCTGAATCTTGAGGTGCAGATTGTTCAGGGCGGTCAGCTTGCCGTAGCGCTTGGTAAGATTGATCGTCTCGACTATCAAAGTATGCGCCTTGATCTGTTTCTACTTGGTGCGCTTGTCGATCTCTTCCTCGTACTCGTCCTCCTCAGGTTCCTCCAACACGGTAACCGGAATTCGAATCCGGTACATCGTCCATGACCTGTCCGGATCGGGATTGAGCACCCGATAACCTGCATCGCCCGTTCGGCGGAACAGGCGAATGGGGCCTGGATCGTCCGCAAAGCCGATCAATATCATCGTGTCACGCCGCAAGTGCTCACGCATATCCAACTGGCGGAGCCGATCGCGGGAATAGGTCGCCACCCCGAACAGGCCTGCCTCCTGGTACGGATCATGCTCGCCGACCGTCGACAATAGCAGCAGCGCGTTCTTCTCCTGCCCCAGCACAAGTTCGCCGCCGGAACCCCAAGCGTAACCACCCCCGGAAAGGATGCTGCGGAATTTGGATCCCCATCGCTCTTGAGCCTTCTCGAGAGTCGGACGCATCTTGACCTCAGTGTCGGTCTCCTCGCCTTCCTCGCGGGTATCGCCGGGAGTGAGATCGAACCTCCCGTTGCCAGAGGGAACCGTCCCGATTGGATAGGCATAAATCGCTGTCGATCGTAGTGCTGCCGTGCCCGTCATATCCAGTGCTGTCTGGAGCAAGTAGCACCCTGTCAATTCCACGCCAAGGTCGTTGACGATATAGCTGCCCTCCACAATTCTGGAGCCCTTTACTGCGACCTCGCCGGTCACCATGCCGCCGAGCGAACCTGCCCAGCGCCCTTCAAATCGCTTGAGCGTTGCCCGGATGCGCACGTCGTCGACTACTGCATTCGCCGGGAGCAGGCGGTATTCCTCCGGGTCGGCAAAGCTGGAGCCGGCCTCGGCCGGATCGGTTCCCACAGGGATTGGTCTCAAGAAGCAGTTCGTCCGACCCGGCTCGGTTGCACCTAACGGATCTGATGGAAGCCAGAGATCGAGTTCCCTATCCGTACCCGTCTTGACTCCGAAGAACGCCGTGCCGTAGCCGTAAGCCTCCCCCGCCTCAGCATCCAGGATGGATATCTGGTGAAGGGTCTCACCAAAACCTCGCACGGAGTTCACTGCCAGGACGCTCAGAACACTGGCCGCCACGCCCACGACCGCAAATGCGCTCCAACTGTGGTGCCTTCGTCCTCTGGCACCGAGTAACGCCCAGGTCCCGGAGGTAGCGATGAGGACATAGGCAACGGAGAAAACGCCTGCAATCAGCAGGTAGAGACTACCCGATCGCGCGAAACCCACCGCACTTACCACGTACGGAAACAACGTCTTCAGGTCGGGCCGGCCGAGCTCGGATTCTCCCGACACAGCCAGATGGAACAATTCCCGGAAAAAGTCCACGGCGCTGCCCCCGGCACTAAGCAAATCCTTCAGAGTGACGGCCAAGAAGATGACGAATCCCCGGCCAACCTGGCGGCGCGTTACGACGTTGGACTGATTGTACTTGTTGTCAGGGATGCGCAGGGCTCCGCTACGCAACGTACATTGCACGACAGGCACCGGGGCGGGGAATGGGGTCTCCCACCAGGTGTCGTCCTCCTCCCCCCTCCTTTTCCTTTCCTTACGTGCTGACAAGAGCGCTTGTCGCACATTTGGCAGGTTGTCCACGGGAACGACCTCGCCCAGGTCTACGGGCAAAACCGCGTCTATTGACTTCGCCAACTTGAGCGAGCCCGCCGTCCGCGAGGCCGCCAGCAGCAGTGTCCCGCCTTGCCGAGCCCACTCGAGCAACGCATCGATCTGTCGTTCCGTAAGTTCCTCCGGACGGGCATCGTCCCAAACGATGTAGTCCACCGTCTCCAGGCCGATCCAAAGCTCGGGAAGATCAGTCGGGCTCATGTGTGCTACATGGATCGGCCGGGCGTATAGGTCCGCCTGATCCGAGGCCACCAGTTCCTGCACGCGCCCGATCGCCCCGCTTGACAATGAAAGGATCAGGATCGTGTCGTCCAGGATTGTGGGAGGTTGCCGGGCGGGCTCGGCCTGGTAGGTCAACTCGCCCTGGCAGAGGACCTGGACGGCCTCACCGTCATCGCTGAACAGCTCAATGACAAACCGACGCTGATGTGGATTGGCCAGGGCATATAGATGAACCCGCTGGGTGCCGCCGGTCTCGGCGCGAAGATGCACGCTGACACTATCGTAGCACTCGTCACCGTCGTTATCGAACTGGCCGAGGCGCACGTAGCCGTCGAAGCTCTGCTGCTCAATCAGGGACAAATCGACAATGATCGGGATCCAGGCACCGCTACGGACCACCTCACCGGCCTGCAACGTGGGGAATCCGACCCGCGTAACGTTGACCTCGATCACCCCAAAGGCACAGTTGGGGCTCGCGAGCGCGGCCATTGCCGCGCAGACCGTCGCCGTAACGCCCACACACCGCCTCATGCCGGGTTGGTACTTGCAGGCCATGAGAATCGCCGAACCGGGATGACCCATCAGCCGGCAAGAGTCAACGCTGACCTCGCACCGACCATCCAAACGCTCGCGCGTTCAGTAGCAATACAATTGTATCTCTTCCGGCTGCTCTCGACAACCGGATCGCCCTGTTATACACGCCGTCAGCAAGCAGCACGGAGCAGGGCACAACTTCTTACGCGGGCTTGATGCCGAGTTCCAGAGCGGTCTGGCTCGGATCCCGGCTGCGTAGCGGGGAGCTCCAGGGCACTGCCAAGATTGGGCCCTGACCGTCGCTGTCCGGCGAGTGGCACGGCCCTGCGGAGCGAAGCGCAGCAGGGCTGTGGGCTTATACAGACCGAGCTGCTGCAAAGTTGGGGGAACCAGGGAAGCTACACGCCGGTAGGCCACGGCCCGGCTTCGCCAGACCGTGCCAGACGACCGGGCGTCAGTTACGCCAGCGCAGGTCGGCGGCGACGGCCAGATGATCGGATAGTTGGTCCGGCCAAACGCGGTAGTCGACAAACTCGAGCTCCGGCGAGATGAGAATCCAATCGATCCTCTTACTCGGGCCGTTTGCGCGGAAGGTTGCCAATCCGGGCTGGTCAGGGCGATACGCCTGAAGGCCCAGGCGCGATGCCAGGAGCCGGACCGCGTCATACTCTTGACTCCACCGGCTGTTGAGATCACCCATCAAGACAATCGGCTTGCCTGAGCTGCTGAGGCATGAAATCATCTTCTCCACCTGTCGACTGCGGATCGATGCTGATCGGGCATCCAAATGGGCCGATGCAACCAAGAGCGGCCGCCCGTCAAACTCAATTTCGGCCGTCACAAAACCCTTGGTATCCACTGGCCGGGCGGCGAAGCGAAACGAAGCTGGTGTATCGAACACGCGATGGGCAAGCAGAGCCGTACCGTACTCGAGCTTCAGACCGCGTTTGTCAGTATCAAAGTGTATGCCATGGTGAATGTGGGGATACCCGGTTGCGGCGGCAAGACGTTGGACGTGATCGAACGATCCGCTCCAGGTTGAAGGTGCATCGGCCTCCTGCACCGCGAGCACATCGGGCCTCTCACGCTTAATCACGGCCGCAACGGCGTCGACATTCGCGACGAACGTTTCCTGCGGCAACCCAAGCTGCGTAGGAGCCGACCCTCGCCCATGGGCCAGATTCAACGTAGCGACGCTCAGGATTTGAGACGGTCGGGGTGGCAGAGCGGCACAGCCGACCATCACAGAGCACAGCCACACAGCCAGAGCGGGTCCCAGCCGGAAGCTTTCGCACAGGAGAGTGCTGCACACTCCCCACGGCTGGCATGGGGACCGGCCCCTACAGCCTTTCGCCGGATTACAAGGGGCGCGACGTGCTTCAACCGGAAACCGCATTAGACCGCAACCGGCTCGTTTTCGGGTATCGCCGAACCGAGTCCCTGTCCTCCGCATGGCTTATACACTCGCTAACCAGGGCATAAGGGCACGAACGCTGCGACCGGCGCGTTCAAACAGCGTGTCTACGTCGGCGTTGTGGAGTTTCTCAAACCTCACACCGCCGGCGCGATACTCCAAGATCCACTCCTTGGCAAATGCGCCACTGCGGACCTCTTCGAGGATCCGTTTCATCTCCTGCCGAGTGGCGTCGGTGATCACCCTGGGGCCCCTGGTCAGATCGCCGTATTCGGCGGTATTGGAGATAGCATCGCGCATCCCGGTCAACCCGCGCTCATACAGCAGATCGACAATCTGCTTGAGTTCATGGACACACTCGAGGTAGGCAAACTCCGGTTCGTAGCCGGCTTCGACGAGCGTTTCAAACGCGGCCTTGGTTAACGCCGTCAGCCCGCCGCACAAGACGACCTGCTCGCCGAACAGATCGGTCTCAGTCTCGCAGGCGAAGGTAGTTTCAACCACGCCGGCCCGCGTTGAGCCAATCCCGGACGCCCAGGCGAGTGCAGTCTCCTTCGCCCGGTTGCTTGCGTCCTGATGGATAGCCAGCAGGGCGGGCAGCCCCTTACCGTCAACATAGAGTGACCGCAGCAGCGTTCCAGGTCCCTTCGGAGCGATCATGACGACGTCAACATCAGCCGGCGGCTTGATGAACCCGAAACGGATGTTGAAGCCGTGAACGAAGCCGAGCGTCTGGCCTTCCCGAAGGTCAGAGGCAATATGCTGCTCGTAGATGCCGGCCGCGGATTCATCGGGCAAAGTCAGGATCACGAGATCGGCTGCGGCTGCCGCCTCCCCGACGGGCTCGAGGTCGAATCCGTCGTCCAAGGCCCGGTCTGCGCTTTTCCCGGGTCGCTGCCCGATGATAACGCCGATGCCCGAGTCGCGGAGGTTTAGGGCGTGGGCCCGACCCTGATTGCCGTATCCGATGACAGCCACCCGAACGTCGCGGAGTATGCCCGGGTCAGCATCTTCTTCTTGATACACTGTTAAGGCCATGGTGGGTTACTTCCGTTGATCCGTCAGGTGCGTCGCGAGCGCCCACCACGCACTCTTTTCGACGTATGATGGTGCCCGCGTTGCGTTTGAATCGTCGACGATCATAATACCCCCTCTCTAGGTTGGCCAGTCGGCGGCCATGGGAGCATCCGATGAACCCGGAGCAGGACAACTTCCACGAACGTCTCGTGGCTACACTGTCGGCTGAGGAGGACGCCGCCCTCACCGACACGCTATCCCACGTGCGCGCCGCCGATATCGCCGAATCGTTCGAGTTGCTCAGCGAGGAAGATCGTTCGCGGGTCTTGTTCGCCATGCCTCCTCATACGGCTGCCGAGGTGGTGGTCATGCTCGGCGAGGCCGTTCGGGGTGATATTGTCGAGGACCTCGATACCGAGTCGCTGACCGAAATCGTGTCAGAGCTGCCGCCCGACGACGCGGCCGACATGCTTGCGGAGCTGTCGGCCAACGAGGTGGCGGAGATCCTCGAACACATCGAGGCCGACCTGTCCGACAAGATCGAGGATCTGCTCGAATACGACGAGCACACCGCCGGGGGCATCATGACCCCGGAAGTCGTGGCCATTCCGGC
>CP070827.1:4977304-4982254 GCA_020344555.1 Phycisphaerales bacterium | reverse complement strand
GAAGACGATGGCCTTGGAGGCGCACGAGTTCATTCGTCGTTTTCTCCAGCACGTTTTGCCCTCCGGCTTCCACAAGGTTCGCTATCACGGACTGTGGGCTCCGTCCAACCGCGAGCGACTGCGCCGAATCCAGGATGAGCTTGCCACGGACGAGCCCAGGCCGGCAGAACAGGAAACAACTGAACCACCCGAAACTGCGCAAAGCGTACACCCTCTTGAAGGCAAAACATGTCCCCATTGCGGTGATGGTCGTCTCGTGTGGATTGCCGACGTTCCTCGACCAGCCAGAGCGCCGCCCCGACTCATCCCGGCCCCACCTCCTGACGTTGTTACGCGACTCCGATGACGCGGCACCTTCGTCGAGGTCCCTCCTCGCACCCCCCTTGTGCCCGCGCCCCTCCGTGACGCCCGTTGGCGGTGCATCGCATCGCTCCCAAGGTCGATCACCCCGCCCCCATCACGCTGAGAGACTCCATCCCGGGCGATCTCAACGCCCAATCAAACCCAACCGCCGCCTTCACCTACCCGTCCGCCTCGGGCTGACCCGTTCATAAACCCCCAAGCCTCCCTCGGACCGCGGTTCAGTCCAACCGACCTTTTGCGGCGGCGGAACGCCGCAAAAACTCTTAATTCATTTTCGGTGGTAGTTCGGCAGTGGTATCTCGGCTACCACCAACGAACGAAGCGCTCGGGAAGCCGTCGGCCAGATAGGCTCTCAAGAACGGGACGAACCGCGGTATAGTCCCACTCGTCAGCCTTGCCTTGTCCACCTTTTATCGCTGGTTTTGGGAATGACGGCAGATGTGTCCAAGCCTCTATTGTCCGTTTGTGTCTCTGAACAAGTGCTGCCATCTGTCGACGTGTCACAAGCTCAGGCGCAGCATCGTCGCTGGACTCGACCGAGCTTCCCCTTTGCTTCGACGGAGTATTGGCTGACTTCAGCCCTTCGGGCGTCGCCCTGAGGACGTTGTCGAGCCACAAGACCAAGAAACGCGTCTCGTCGGCAGCCTGCGTATACCATCGTTCCGACTCGCATGGAAACTCGCTGTCTCCCTGCCGGGAATCGGACAACGCCCACCGAACAAGGTGAATTTCGCAGCGACCCACTCGTTCGGCCAATGTGGCGATGTGTACGTCAAGTATGTCAGGGGGGCTTTGCCGGCATTCTTATGATCTAGCGCGAACTCGAGTGCAGAGCTGGCATCGTAGTTTAGTACGTACTGCAACCGACTCGCGATGGGCGCGACACAATCCGCAAGTGTCGGTAGTAGCTCATTCCGAAGACGGTGGGAATGACAGTGAACGCGATCACGTTCGGAGTTCCGCGCATCAACCGCCAAACCGCGCATGCGCTCCTTGACGTTGACTAATGCAGCATGAAGAGCCTTGACCTGGGACAACGTCTGCTCTGTATCAGGGTATTCGTCACGTAGCGCAACCGTTTTCAACACGCCGTGCAGCTTCTCCAACTCCTCGACATTCTGCTCCCAGCGTGCGCGTGTCCGCTCCATGAACATGAGTTGAGGCATGTCGCGGATGTCAGAATTAAGCGCGTCCAGTACCGTCCGCAGTTTGGTCTCAAAAACGCCTGCCTCTTCGCCCAGGGAGTAGCGAAGCCAGCGACCAATATCGTATGCGGCAGAGAGTGCCAGGGATGTTGCCCGCTGCGCCGGTTCGATATACTTGACTCTTGGGTCGAAATTGATGCCCTCCCGGGGTACCTGAACCAAGGCCGTCCAGTCTTCTCCGTGCTCAAGCTTCTGCACATACGCATACTCTATATCTGCGATCAGACCGTAGCACCTTTCAGAGGCTTCGCCGACTTGGGCACCCAGAATCTCAACTGGGTGTGTCTTATAGAGGAGTTGGCAAAGGTGCTCGAAGTACCTTCTTGCGGCTTCGGACTGTGCGGTGGACATCGTTTGCTCCAGTTTTCCGGGCCGGCGGGGCGGCGAGTTCGAAACTGGATCGAAACGAATCCAACCACCCGGCCGTTCGACGAGAGCTACTCGCCTACCCGTGTTTCGATTCTAACGTGCCCCGACAGACGGTCTACTGCCTGTGCGTACACTCAGTTCGTTACCCAATCTTCGCCACAATCTTTCGGGCCTTCTCCCGATCAATCTCAGCGTAGACTTCGGTCACCGTGACAGAGCGGTGTCCGAGCAGTATCCGAGCGGTCTCAATTCCGTACTCACGCCGGACGCGGGTCGCGTAGTTGTGTCGGAGCTGGTGCGGATGCCATTGGGGAACCTTTGCCAGCTCGCACGCGCGGGTAATCGCCCGTCGGTAGGAATCGGGATCATACCGCCCGCGGGGTGTTCGCTTCGGCTTGCGCTTGCGGTTGGTGCCAGGACGGTTGCCGTAGTTTTCCGGTGTTCGTCGTCTCGCGTGCCGCGCAGCCAAACGCTCTGCCTCCGCATCCCTGGGGCTGAATAGGTACGCCTGGAGATCTGCCTTTAAGAACGGACGAATAACCGCTTGCGCTCGCGGGCCGATCTCGACTATCCGCTCGTGGCCGTGGTGCTCAGTCTTGTCACTCTCGGGCCAGTACAGCCACAGCTTGCCGGTCATATCGAGGTCACAGCCGCGCATGATGAGTGTCTCGTTTAGCCGCATGTCGGTGAGGCGCTGCAACTGGACAACTGCCCACACCTGCCGGCTGACATGCGACTCGATTGCGTTTACATGCTCATCGGGAACGGGATGGACAGGTTCAGGTTCGGGAACGTCCGACCGCCCCTTACGCAATCCAGCGACCGCCGCAAGACCCTGGTACACGAATGGCGGGACCAGTTCGTTTTCCGTCCCCCACCGGAACATCCTCTTGAGACGGCCAACCGTGTCGTTGACATAGCTGCGGCTATGGCCGGCGTCGACGTACTCGTGCCGGACGGCTTTGAGCTTGACTGGTCCAAATTCGGATGCCGGTGATCCACCATAGAGCCGCTTGAGCGGGCGCATCGCCGCCTTGATCTTGGCAAGCTCAACGGTGGGAGCACCGTTCTTGCGATAGTACCCTTGTGCAAACCGCCAGTACGCGGCGACCAGTTCGGTCACTGTGATTGCTGATTGCGCATCCACGGGCGACTGCCGACCACTCGCCAGCCACTCGCCGATCACAGCGTCATACTTGTCACGACTTGCTTTGCTTCCGTGTCTACCCAGGTAGAAGTCCTTCCCATTGAGTGTGACGACGGCCTGTCCCGTACCCTTGTGACAGCGGTAGGACGGGGGTCTCATTGTCATCGGCATAGTGCGACCTCCAAAAAATCCAGTAGGACGCCAAAACGGTAGACTACCGTTTTTCATGGGGTCCTAGGCCGCACTGCCCTACGCTGGACAGGTACGCTAACCTTCGCGTTCGGCGTGGTTTACGTAACTTCGGGGCGACTGGATTTGAACCAGCGACCTCAGCGTCCCGAACGCTGCGCTCTAAACCAGGCTGAGCTACGCCCCGCAACCTGTGTGCGACAAGGTTACCCGTACCGGTCGCCCGAGGCAAATGATCAAATGGAATCGACGGTGCCGGGTTCCGACATGTCCGCCGGTACGCCCGGCGGCACGGTTTGGCGTGTTTCTCGGGGGCGCATCCCGGTGAGGGTGTCCCGCCTGACCCGCCGCAGGCGGGACAGGCCGTGGAAGCCTCAAGCGACGGCCTCGCCGCGCGAGAGCGTGCCAGACTATACGGGGCTTGCCACCTTTTTCGGAACGCAACAGTCCTGGAGCCACATGGAAGCCGCTCGCGATGGACTCCGGCAGCCTCCGCGACTATAAGGCAAATGGGCCGGAGAAAGGGGCAGTGGCCAGCGTCTCGCTGGCCGAGGTCACGGCGCCCTGCGGGGACGCAGGCCGCTACTTGGGTTGCGGGCCCGCCCGCATTAGGAGTAGGACGGTGTCCGAGCTTTCGAGTAAAGAGTGTGTGCCCTGCCGGGGTGGCGTGCCGCCGCTACCGCCTGATCAAACCGCTGAGCTGCTTAAGCAGATCGAGGGATGGTCGGTCGAAAACAACCACCACATAGCCAAGACCTACGAGTTTCCCGACTTCGTCCAAGCCCTGGCGTTCGTCAACCAGGTTGGGGCGATCGCCGAGGAGCAAAGCCATCATCCCGACATATACCTTACCTGGGGTAAGGTGCGGGTCGACATCTGGACGCACAAGATCGACGGGCTGACCGAGAGCGACTTCATCCTGGCCGCCAAGATCGACGCGGCGAAGTGATCGCAAACCGGAAGCCGTACGCCCGGTGAAGGTGGTCTTGATGGAACCGCGGGAGTCCGCTTCGCAGTATCACCAGGAGACCAAACATCATTTCAAACGGTCCGCGCGCTCGTCGGGCTACCTGGACTGGGATACACAGCCCGATCCGTTCCGTCAGTTCAAATCCGCACCGTCGATTCAACTGCTCTTGATGTCGGGTGACGCGCCGTTGTCTTACGATGATCTGTACACACCCGGTGCCACAGCCTGTCCGTCCCCCCTTTCCCTGCTGGAAAAGGATGGGGCACCAGCCCGATGTACATCGGGACCCGCGGCACCCGGCGAAGGTCCAGGACGCGGGAGGGGATTCCCGGGGATGCGGGTGCGAGAATCCCGATGTACATCGGGGCTCGCACCAGCCACGGTAGGGTGCGTCGTTTGACCCACGCTGTTGTTGCTGACGGCCCGGAAGAACCTGAAGTCCTTGATGGCCATGCGGGGACACTTCATTGATCGCGTTCGCCAATACCGCTCCCTGGCCAAGCTGATCCTCGACCTGAATCCCGGCGCGCCGGGAGTGAGCCAGGCCTACGGACGCCGGGAACGATCAAGCTCACCTGCCGCTGTGGAGCGCAGCGGAATGGCGGTCAGGTGCAGCGCCTTGTTGGACGTTCCTATTCCTTTGCGGATTCAATATATCTGGAAATAACCTCTCGCATGTCAGAGAAGAAAAATGCTCCCCAGGCAGA
>CP070827.1:4961343-4977204 GCA_020344555.1 Phycisphaerales bacterium | reverse complement strand
TGTCAGTACCACCGACCAACGATGATATTGAGTCGGAGCCGAGTCACCTGGTTCGGAGCACATAGGATGGCCATTCGAGTCCCGTTATTCTGGATGATGCCGCTGTGGATGTCTGCGATCTTGGGGCAGACGGTTGAGCCACCGGAGCCTCCGCACCGACAGCCCGAGCCCGCCGTTGATGCAGCTACCCAAGAGACATCGGCCGAATCTGCGATCGGCGTTGATGAAGCGGTTCGTCTGGCGATCGACGCCCTTGACCGTTTGGAGGCCCGGGACGAAAGTGACGCGCTTGTGCCACTTACGGATGAGGCCAACCGCTATATCGAGGTTGTGGAGACCAAGGACGCCGCCAATCCCTGGATTCCCTATCTGTACGGTCGGGCCTATGCCATTATGGGGCGGCGGGGCGATGCCGTTGACCAGCTTGTCAAGTTCGTCGAGACGCGGGAGGGCCGAAACGAATGGCGGGCCTACCGACTCCTCGGTGACCTGTTCGTCGATGAGTTCCCACGGCTTGCCAAGGCCAACTACCAAAAGGCCAAGGTGCTCAACCCGGCCGAGCCGACGGTGTTGTTCGGCCTGTCGGTGTGCGCGGTCAGACTTGGTGACCGCGAGGGAGCGATCTCGTTGGCCCGGGAGACACTGGAACTCGACGGGGCTCAGACGCTCCGGTACGTCTCGCATCTCGCAGCGCTGCTCAGCGCCGACGGGCAGTCAAACGAGGCATTTAAGGAGGCACAGCGGGCCCTGGACCTGGCACGGACCTCCATGCAGGCCGAGCCTGGTGCTTACCGTCCGCTGCTTGTGGTTGATGCCCAATACCAGCAGATGATCGACATTCTGCAAGCCCGCGTAAACGAGCCGGCCCATACGGACATCAGCGACTATCTCCGTCTGGCCGCGTCCCTTCGACAGCGAGCTCAAATCAGGCAGACGCTGATGCTTCACGATGTGCTGCGGGTCATCGAGGCCGGGGTCGACAAAACCGCACCCGACACACCACCGGCCCTGTTGGAGCAGTATGGGATAGCTCTTGCTGAAGTGGGCCGCACCGATGCCGCCGTTGACGCGTTCGAAAAGCTCTTGGGGCTGGACCCCAGCAATAAGGTCGCGGCCGAGTGGCTAACCCGCCTGCAACCGGACTCACTTAAATCCCAGCAAACCAAGGAACCCTGAGAGGGTGTTCAATAAGTTCGTCCGCTTTGCTTCGACGGAGTCACGTTCGGCGCAACAGCATTTACTTTGCAGTAAGGATGAGGGATGAAAGCTGGGCAGCCGCTTCTCTTCATCCTTCATCCTTCCGCCTTCATCCTTGCTGGTGTTTGAGACCCGAGAGCTTCTCAAACACCCTCTGAGGTTTCCCCTGGCCAATTCACCGGAATCAGCAGGTCATAAGCAGCAGCCAAATGGTTCGACAGGAGCCGTCCAGCCCGTGCTGCCTGACCGTACACGGCCGAAATAAAGGTCTGCCGGGGGAAGCCGAGAGCCTGTCGCCCAGCGTTCGCCCGCGTCGAGCGATAGCGAGTCGGCGACGGTCAGCCGGGCGTGCCGCTGGGCCGGCCTGCGAACCTGCTCCCTCAGGTCCGAGCCTGGCGCGACGAGCCTGCAACGACCAGTAGCAACTTCCACTGACTGTCTGTAGGCGGCCCCGCAACGGTGGGTAGCAAGGCACAGATTCGCGAAGAAAAATCGTCATTTGCCGGCGGATGAGGTTGCTGGCCACTCTCTCATCTGGTAGCATACTATGCCTCGTATCTCGTGATCGTTGCGAGATATGCGGGCCGGCGAGCGTTGAAGTAGGAGGGGCTCTCATGCCCTTCGGACCAGCGGCGCCAAGGGCTGGGCCTTTTGGCGGTTGTTCTCGTCTCGGACGGCACGACGACAAACCTGCAGCGCACCCTGCAGTTCGATGCCATCCGCTGCCTCGGCTCCGATCCGCACGCGACAGCTTCCCGCTTTCCACCAGCACATTCCGGTTCGTGTTTGTGGACACCGCACACAGGCCCGATTGGCGCCTGCTCTGGCGGCGGCGACGTGATTGCCATAGGAGCCACAACTGCCGTATTCCGGTTTCGTACTTGTTGCGAGGCCCCGCACATACCGGGCTCGTATTATTCCGAAGGAGGACAAGTCGTGTTTACCATGAGAACTAGTCGAACGCTGTTTTGCTATCTTTTCTGTGTGCTGATTACGGCCGGTGCCGCGCGTGGGCAGACCACCTGGTACGTCGACGACGACGGTGGTGTCAGCGCAACTTGCACCAGTTGGGCCGATGCCTGCCCGGACCTGCAGACCGCTCTGGGCCTGGCCGTCAGCGGCGACCAGATCTGGGTTGCGGAGGGGGTGTACAAGCCCGACGCCGGAACCGGCGACCGCACGGCCACGTTCCAGTTGATCACCGGCGTTGGAATCTACGGCGGTTTCGACGGCACCGAGACCACGCTGGAAGAGCGTGCCGGCCTCTTCGATCAGACCATCCTCAGCGGTGACATAGACAACAACGATGTGCCCGTTCCCTGCACACAGGACTCGCCCGACTGCAACTCGTATGGGGGGCTGTGTTTCGCCGGGTTCTGCATGATTAAGCAGAACAACGGCGAGAACAGCTACAACATCCTCAACGGCAGCGGGACCGACGCCACGACTGTCCTCGATGGCTTTACGGTTACCGGCGGGAACGCTAACGGGATAGGAGAGCCGTATGACGCCGGCGGCGGGATGTACACCAGCGCTGGCAGCCCGACGTTGGCCAACTGCACGCTTACTGGAAACTCGGCTCAAGACGGCGGTGCGATGTATTCACATTCGAGCAGCGCGACGTTGATCAACTGCCGGTTCAGCGGAAACACGGCTGGCGGATCGGGTGGCGGGGTGTACAACTGGAACAGCAACCCAACGGTGGCCAACTGCACGTTCAGCGGCAACTCGGCGTGGGTTGGCGGCGGCATGTGGAACAACTCTTACAGCAGCTTGACATTGGCCAACTGTGTCTTCGCAGGGAACATGGCGGGGTACGGCGCCGGGGTAACGAACAACTCTCACAGCAGCCCAACGTTGACCAACTGCATCTTCACCGGGAACAGGGCCGGCGTCCGCGGCGGCGCAATGTACAACTCCGACAACAGCGACCCAACGCTGACCAACTGCATTGTATGGGGCGACGCCGCAACGACCGGGGCCGAGATTTACAATTATGACGGCTCCAGCACGCCCACCGTCACGTACAGCGACGTCCAGGGCGGGTATGGAGGCGAGGGCAACATCGACGAAGACCCGCTCTTTGTGGATGCCGACGGACCGGACGGCGTAGTCGGTACTGCGGACGACAACCTCCGACTCCTGGCGGGCAGCCCGGCGATCAACGCGGGCACCAATTCGCCGCCCGGCGGCCTGCCCGCCACCGACCTGGACGGCAACCCGCGTATCATGCATGGCATTGTGGACATGGGGGCGTACGAGCAACTGCTGGTTCACAACGTGACCCAGGACACCTTCCACGCTGCTATTCAATTCGCGATCGATGACGCGCAAGGCGGCGACGTCATCGAGGCTTCGCCCGGTGTGTACCACGAGGCCATCGACTTCCTGGGCAGGGCGATTACCCTGCGCAGCAGCGACGGCCCCGAGGTGACAACCATCGATGCCAGCGGACTGAACACCAGTGTGGTCAAGTGCGTTAGCGGCGAAGGCCCGGGTACCCTCCTTGACGGATTCACCATCACCGGCGGCGCCGGAAGTGTCGACCTTCCCTGGCGGGTCGGCGGGGGCATGTATATCCGATCCAGCACCCCGACGGTGCTAAACTGCATGTTCACCAGGAACACGGCCGACCTTGGTAGTGGGATTTACCTCCAATACAGCAATGCGACCGTCGTAGGCTGCACGTTTAGTGGCCACGCAAGCGGCAGCGGAATGTACAACGACGGCAGCAATGCACAGGTAAGCTATTGCACATTCCGCGAGAACGCACCTAGCGGGATGATGAACTTCCACAGCAGCCCGACAGTTACTAATTGCACATTTATCGGAAACGGTAGCACAAACACCAACGGTGGCGGAATGGGTAACTGGCGCTCGCCGAGTAGTTCCACTGTGGCAGATTGCGTGTTCACCGGGAACGTAGCAGAGCATGGTGGGGGGATACACAGTGAGCGAGGGACCAGCCCGACGGTTGTCGGTTGCACTTTTATAGGAAACACTGCACTGCAGTCGGGAGGCGCGATGCTCCTCTCTGGTACCTCGACAGGACCGACGGTCGTAATCGCGAACTCTACTTTCGCCGGGAACACTGCCGGGCGCGTGGGTGGCGCGCTTGGCGTGGCCAACGATGACCTAGCGCTCACCAACTGCGTCTTCATTGGGAATACGGCCAATGATGTCGGTGGCGGATTGATTCACTCGGGCGGCTCGGCGACACTCACCAACTGCACTTTCAGTCACAACCTCAGCAATAGCCGCAGGGGCGGCGTGAGCTGCGGGGGTGAAACCGTGGTGACCAACTGCATACTCTGGCGCAACGAGAGCCCTACGGATCCACAGATAGGGGGTTATGCCACCGTAACGTTCAGCGACGTTATGGACGATGATCCCGATGACGGTGTCGTGTACCCGGGGAAGGGCAACATCGACGACGACCCGTTGTTCGTTCGCAATCCCGATCCCGGAGTAGACCTCACGTGGGGTACGACGGACGACGACTATGGGGCTGTGCATCTGCGGAGCAACTCGCCCTGCATGGACGCGGGAAACGACAGAGCGATCGTGATACCAGCCGCCGGTATCGACCATGACGGCAACCCGCGCATCGTGGATGGAGATTCCGACAGCGCGCCCAGGGTCGATATGGGGGCCTACGAATACTCCGATTGCAATGAGAATGGTATCCGTGATACCTGCGATATCGATTGCAGCGGGCTTGGCGGTGACTGCAATGTTGACGGCTGCGGGCACAGCAGCGACGACGATGACGACGGATTCCCCGACGAGTGCGAGGCGGTTCACAACGTCACGCAGGATACCTACGACGCGACGATTCAAATTGTGATCAACAATGCCGTCGATGGCGACGTCATCGAAGTCCCGCCCGGGTCGTACCGCGAGGCGATCGACTTCTTCGGCAAGGCTGTGACCCTACGCAGCACCGACGGCCCGGAGGCGACCACCATTCACGGAAGCAGCCTCGGCACGAGCGTGGTCAAGTGCGTCAGCGAGGAAGGACCGGACACTGTCGTCGAGGGCTTCACCATCACCGGTGGGACGGGAATTACCGACCAGGACACCGGAGAGACCTTCGGGGGAGGCATGTATGTCGAAAACAGCGACCCGACAGTAACCGGCTGCATTTTCACCGAGAACTTGGCCTTCTATGGCGCCGGGCTCGCCTGCTCGCACAGTAGCCCTGTAGTGACCGAGTGCACGTTCAGTAGGAACTTGTCCTATGAAGACGGCGGCGGCGTCTACTGTTCCCAAGACTGCGCCGCCACACTCGTGAACTGCCTTTTCAGTGGAAACTCAGCTCAGCAGAACGGCGGCGCGCTGGCGAACGACGCCTCCGACCCGACAATAACGAACTGCACGTTCAGTGGCAACTCGGCCGGAACAACCGGCGGCGCCATCGTCACCAGCAGCGGCAGCCCGACACTGGCCAACTGCATTCTCTGGGGTGACACGCCGGACGAAATCTACGGCCCTGCCATCGTTGCTTACAGCGATGTGGAGGGCGGGTACATGGGGACCGGCAACGTTGACGCCGATCCCGGTTTCATCGGTCCACACGGCGCCGGTAACACCCTTGGCACCCCGGCCGATGATCTGCACCTGTCCGCCGGCTCGCCCTGTATTGACGCGGGCGACAACACTGTCCCAGCGTTGGTCGGGATAACCACAGACTTCGACGGGAGTGCACGTTTCGCTGACGACCCGACGGTCGATCCCGACCCGGGGAACGGGACGCCACCGGTCGTGGACATGGGGGCCTACGAGTACCAGGCCGACTGCAATGCCAATGGCATCATCGACAGCCTGGATATCACGGAGGGAACCTGCCCGGATGACAACGACAACGGCGTGCCGGATGTGTGCCAGGCGGACTGCAATCGTAATGGGCAACACGATGCCGTGGACCTCGCCCAGGGCACAAGCGCGGACTGCAACGGCGACGCCATCCCGGATGAGTGCGAGCCGGACTGCGACCTGGACGGCACGCCGGATCTCTGCGAGCTGTCGCCATACGGCACCAGCGAAGACTGCACCGGCAACGAGATCCCCGACGAGTGCGAAGCAGACTGCAACCACAATGATGTGGCCGACAGTTGCGACATCGCGGATGGGACTAGTGTAGACGGCAACGAGAACGGCCTCCCCGACTCCTGTGAGATGCCGGACTACAACATCGGCCCGGACATCGACGGTATCCCCGCGCAGGCGGCCGTCCACGGCAGCACCGTCGAGTTCCTGGTTTACTCGTCCGAGTTGGGAGAGGACGCGACTTTTTCGATTGTGGCCGATCCGCCGCCAGTCGGGCCGATCGCCGTTGATCCGACGACTGGTTACTTCTCCTACACACCTGATCCCGCCGACAAGCGGACGTTCATGGTGACGTTCACGGCCGCCTTGGGCGGCGATTCCGTGTCGCAGGATGTTCCCTTCGAGCCGACACCGCTGCTGCCCGACGAGTCCGAGGTGCTTGGGTTGGAGCCGGTCCATCCGGTACCTGACCCGGAAAGTGGAGACTACATCGTCCGCAACGTCGTGTACAGTCTGCACCGATACAACCTCGCCAACCCGGATGAACCGCTGGAATGCTGCATCCCACCTAACTCGAGCGACTGCATTCCCGACTGCCCGTCTTTTAACTGGAACCTGCGCAATACCCGAAGTATCACAATTGCCGGCAAGACCCTCGCTTTCGAAGCGGGAAATGAAAACGGATTGTATGACTACAGTGATAACAAAGACATCGAGGACCTGACAATCTTCGCGGAGACAGTCGTCATTCGCGATCCACTCCATTTCCCACAGACGAATGTGACTGTCTACGCGAGGGAGCTGCGATTCGAAGATGATGTGGATGATAACGAACGGAGCTACATCGATACGACGCCAGAATCGCCGTTGCCCCTGGGACCCGGAGGCGGAGATGGCGACTCCGGGCTTAAAGCCGGCGACATTACGTTGCATCTTCAGAGCTTCCAGGCGCCGGACGACCACGTTCGGTTCATCATGGAGGGGGGAGTTGCCCAGGATGGAGCCAATGGGTTGGGAGAGGACCCGCCGGGCGCCCCGGGCGCCGGCGGATCCGCGGGAAACCTGTATGCCAACCTTGCGTCGCTACCTCATCCCGTGTGTGCGGGCGGCCCCCCTGGCAAACCTGGCTGGGTCGGGGATCCTGCAGTATATGCAGCGCTGCCCGACGTGCCGTTCGGCCAATCCGGTTCAATCGTCCAGGTCGGCAACGACTGGTCCTGGCTGGCTCCGGACGCCTTGCGGATGATCCTTGCCCATTCCAAGGACGCCTATCTATATGGTCACCTCGATGAAGCCGAGGCCATCCTTGCGGAGTACCGTGGCCTGCTGGAGACCTATCGCGACAGTGACGCATGGCCGGCCCTTGATGATCCCGAAAAGGACGAGAACTGGCAGTTCGAGCTGACACAACTCCTCGAGGAGACCATAACCCTGCTGCACCGCCTCCAAAGCAATCTGGACTACTTCGGCAATCCCGCCGGATGGGTCCCGATGTTGTCGTTTGAAGTGCTGTATGCGGCATTTGAGCAGGAGGTGGATCGGTCCGTCGACGCGCTCTATCTCGCATACTGGGTAGGCAACGCTGTAAGAGATCTTGATGCAAAAATCGGCGCCCTCAGAACCGCGCAGGACCAACTGCGAGACGAGATTGTCGCCTATGAGTCGCAATACGAAGATCTGATTGACCTTATTCCCTCACTAGAAGCCCAAGCGCTGGACATCGCCAGCCAGATCGACCAGCGGATGATCGAGCTGCAGCAATTGGAGCAGGAGCTGCTGGCCCGTGCGCAGGAAATCGTCGAGGAGCGACACAAGGTCCCCTGGTGGAAGAAGGCCTTGCGCGCCCTGGGTGGAATCTGCAAGATTGTGCCCGTCGGTCAGCCGGCTCTCGGAGCGGTGGGCGGGGGCATGGACTTTGTCACGAACATCGATCCGAATCAGCCGTGGTCCTCGATAACCGGCTTGGCGGATGTGGCATCGGGGTTTTCGCAAGGCGGCTTTCGTGGCCTGACCGGCGACTGGCTCACCGCCCTGCGCGAGGTTGACAGGGACGAGCCTTCGTCTAAGCAAATAGGCGGGTTGCTGGGTGCCTCCTCGTCTATCGGGCAGGCCCTTCAGGGTGTTGGAAACCTCTTCCGGCAAACACAGGCTCCCCGCACCGAGGTTGAAGCCGAATTGCAGAAGATCAAGGCAAGTGACCCTGCGTTCATCGCTTTGACCGATCGGATCCAAGAACTCATGAATGACAAAGCAGCGCTGGCACATCAATTGGCCAGCGCCATTCAGACGGTCTCGGACCTGGCCGGCCGCATATCGCATAACGTCCTGGCTATCGACGGTTTCAATCGGGACATCTCGGAAGGCACTGCGGCCCTGGATCATCGTGTGGCAAGGTACGTGGAAGAGATGGACCGGCGGGCCAGAGAGCGGCTTCAGAAGTACCACTACTACATGGCCAAAGCCTATGAGTACCGGCTTCTTGAGCGATATCCGGGGGATCTCAATCTGGACAACATGTTTACGCTTATGCAGACGATCGTCGACGCAGGCTCCAACGAGAATCTCAGTGCAGGTGACTTTGACGATCTCAAGGGGCTCTATGAGGGCGCGTTGGCCGACATCGCAGAGAACATCATTGATGGTTTTGTTTATTTCCCACCCGAACAGTCTTCTCAAACGAGGCTTACCCTGTCTGCAGATCAGCTTGACCGGGTGAACGCCGGTGAGCTGGTCTTGCTCAACCTTGCCGAGCTTCCCTTTGGGTATGATCCGGTGTTTCTGGGTTGTGAAGAGAACATAAGAATCCTGGATATAAGCGTTCACGAAATGGATGGTCATACCGTTCAAGGCGGCGACGATTCATTTGTCAAGGTGTTTATCCAGCATTCCGGCGTGTCCAGGCTTCACTCGCAGGGTAATACCTACAGGTTCGTGCATTATACCGAGCGTACGGCAAATCGCATCACGTGGGAAGTGAAGTATTACCCCTTAGGCGGAAGCTGGTTCCCCACGGTACCGAGCGCCGAGACGGCTTCTTTACTTCGTGTTCTCCTGTCTCAAGATGACTGGGATGAGTACAGTCTTATGTATTCTAGGCCGGGCGCCGACGCTGAGCTGATGATCACGAGAACTGTCAGCTCTGGTGCAGTCGTTGTGATCGACAGTCTAGTGCTTGACGTAACCTATGACTTCTATCGGCAGCCGGAGACCTTAGCGAACCTGACCGTGCGTGTCTCCGAGAACGGGTTGTTGCCCTATTTTGTCGTCAGCGAGTCAGACAAGAACGACCGCCGGGACGGGCGGGGGTCCTTTTACCGGGCTTACGCATCCCCAACAAACGTGATGACGGTCGAGGCTCCGACAACTTACGGATCGTGGGAATTCGAGAAATGGACGGATTGCACGGGCAACGATCTGCCCGACGGTCCGATGACGAACCCGCAGCTCGAGCTCTCGCTGGACAACAACCCCAACGTTCCATGCGATGATTCTGAAGCTCAGATTGTCGTTGCCCAGTTTTGCCGATTCGGTCTGCTTGCCGATGTCTCGGCGCTAGTATCCTGCATGAACGGCCCATTTGGCCAGACCGCATCCTCCTGCTTCTGCGTGGACGACGACGACGACGGTGACGTCGACCTGGCCGACTTCGCGGCTCTTCAGCTTGCCTTTGAGGGCCCGTGACGACCCGACAGCCGCCGTCGAGCTTGCAGATGTCATACTTGGTGACGCTCGAATTCGATCGCCGCCATTGCAGCCCACGGGTAACGTTGGAGTCTCAAACCGGCCAGCGGCAGAAAGCCTGGACGTTGCGGGACTTGTTGTGAGTTTAGGCGAGGGTACCCGGCCACCGGCGCCAGGCGGTCGCAAGCACACGCCAAGGTCGCTCTGCTACACACACGGTTTGATCCGTGAGGTCTCCAGGTCACACCGTTACAGGCTCGAATGGAACGGGTGCTGGAGTTACCGTGGGCGGCGTCCGGCGCGCCGGGATCCGGGGGCGGCGTCCGCCTGAGGCGGACTTGCCCCCGGCTATTACAGAGCAGGCCTTCAGCCTGCGACCCGACCCGCCGATTCTGTCACGGAGCCGTTATGTCCTCATTCGTCCCTACCATCTTGACATATGTCCCACCGGTCAGTTGAAACGGCGGCGGAGTCGCGGCGATGAGTCGCCGGGCTATTACCGGATGCCGGGGCATAAAGCCCGCGCTGCTACTGGGGATACAGGGCCCGACGCGGGTCGGACATGCCGGCCACATACACGTCGTCAAGACCATCGGGTCAGTGCGATCGATCTCCGATGCGCAGAAAAGCATCCACGACCGCACCGTTCTCGACGTGTATGCTGGGCGCCTCGAGGTCGCCCTTGAAAGAGCCGGTCTTGCTGATGCTGACCTTTCCGCGTGCGGTGACATGGCCCTGCACTTTTCCCTTGACGATCAGGTTGCCCACCTTGATCGGTGCGACAACGTGCCCCTTGCGCTCGACGACAATATCCCCGCAAGTGGAGAAGTCGCGGACAGCGTAGTAACTTCGGATCTTAAAGTCTTCAAGGATCAGGCGCTGCTTGCAGTGCGGACAGAAGACCGACATCGCCCTGAGTGCGACGTCGCTGGGGTGTTCACAATGGGTGCAGACCACCCGCTTGCTGGCAACGTCCCGCTGTTTGGTAGTCACGGGCATGGCAGGATTCACCCGCCCACATGGATCGATATTCCAACCGGGCTAGGGCACGTATCGGGCGACGGCATACCGGCTATTTCTTGACCCCCACCGGTTCACCGGTCCTGGGCCGGCCTCCGGTGACCGCCCCGACAGGCGCGGCTGCGGTTTTGGTTGTAGCCGGTGTCTTGCCCTGGCCGTCGACACCAATCACGCACCTTCCGATCAGGATGGCCCCTTCGGCCACTTCCAGGCGCCCCGCCTGCACGTCGCCCTCCAGCCTGGCGGATGACGTCAGGTGGACCTTGGTGCCGGCCTGGAGATTTCCTTTGACCTGACCTTCGATGCGGATGGTCCCGGCCTTGACGTCGCCAGTCAACGTGGCCCCCTCCGCGACCATCAACTGGCCACCGCCGCCAATCTCGCCTTCAAACTTTCCCAGCAGGCGAACGCCCTTCTCGAAGTGCAGCTCGCCCTTGAAAACGGCATCGGCCCCGACGGTGGTGGGGAATTCTGCGTTGGACTCAGCCATGCTGACGCTCCTTGCCCAATGTCTGTGTGAACCTAGTAACCAAGCCTCCTGCTCGCCCGCTGGGAGGCAACGAAGGCGGATTATAGCGCTCCTGCGGTGTCGTTCAATACCGCGGAAGATGTCTGGCTCGATGAGTTGCCCGGTTTGTTCGCTTGCAGGACGGCCCCATTTAGCGCTCGGACAGCTCCAAGTCGCGGGGTGGCATGCCTAAGCCCGTCGAAGACGGGCGCCGGCATGTTGTACGTTCGCTGGACCGAGAATCCCTTCTCGGTCCACTTGGCGATGGACGGTATGGTGCGAGAGAGGATTCTCGCACCAGCGAGAGGCACCCTGCGGGCGGCCCCATTTAGCGGATGACCGCGTCTGGCGTAGATCGAGACGGGGCAGGCAGAGGAACGGGGAAGGCCGCCAGGATCGGCCTGCACAGGCTCGAGGAACCGATCACGGCGATTACCGCAAGTGCCGGTCCGGTCAAATCCGGCGTGCCCGAGACGGAGCAGCACTGCAGGACCTCGACGCCCAGCGCGACCAGCGTGACCACGGCCCCGGCAATCACCCAGACCAGGCCTGCGCGGACGCGTCTCAGGATTATCGCTAACGTCAGGGCCAGGGTGCCGTATGTCAGGAGGACGGAGAGGATGTCGGATACCGCTTTGGCCATCGGCCAGTGCCACAGCCTTTCAAACGGTACCCACCGCACATGGGCAAGATCGACGCCCTCAACCGACCACAGGGTCGGATCGAATGACGACAGCAGTCTGGCAAGGACCTGGAACACCGCCAGAAGGAGCAGGAGCACGGTCGGAATAGCCAGTCCCGGCCGCTGCCTCCAGCTCGAATCGCCTCGGCCGACCACCAGAAAGACGGCGCACCATGCGCCGAATATCACAGCCAGTGTTCTGAGCACGATCACCGCGAGATCGAACCGGTGGGAAGCCGTGAATAGCTGCATGAACTCAGCCAGGCTCGCCAGGATGAAACCATGCTTGATCGCTGAACCCGCGGCCGAGAAACGATCTTGTCCCGACTCCCCCGCTGCGAGGGCCAACAGATAACCCAATGCCGCGAACCAGGCGGCTCCGCCGAGCTGCCCGATCATCAATCCATAAGGGGCATTGCCGAAATCGCTCGGACGCACGGCGGTTAGGTCCCATCGGGCACGTCCGAACGATGTATGCAGGCCGGCAGTGTCGGTGATGAAATCGAAGGGGACCAGGTTGTATAGAAACAGCCCAAAAGTCAGAATCGAGGCCATGGTCGTGAAGGGTCGTTCGGAGAGTTCACGCCGCGCCCACCGCGTGGCTCCATGTCGGGCTCCATACAGGGTCGCCCCGAGTACGGCACCGGTGATGGTTCCGAGTGTGTTAAGTGCGACGTCTGTCCAGGACGCAACCCGCCCGGCGATCCCCGCTTGCAGAGTCTCAGCGACAAGACTGACAACTACACCCACGAGCACAGCGAACGGCACGCGGCTCCAACGTGCCAACGTCCCCGTGCCACCACATAGTACAAAGGCCAGACCGATGGGAGTGTAGACGAGGATGTTGGTGAGGATGTCCTCGCGGGGGCCCTCTCGCAAGGTAAGCTCAAACAAGCCGAAGCCGTTTGAGGCTTGGTAGGCTGTCCAGTCTATGTCAAACGGAAGCAGGGAGCCGTAAAGGACGGCGGCGGTCAAGGCGATCGGCCACCCGAGTGACAACCCGCGCGCACGTTCATCGAGGGCGGTGAGGTCGCGGGCGGCAACGCGTGCGCCTCCAGCTATCTCGGTCAATGCTTCCCCCTCCGGTTCCCACTGTGAAAGGTGCGCCGATTCCGATAAAAGGCCTATCCGAAGCCGGTAGTCTCCGCGGGTCTTAACCTGGCATGTTCGGGCGTCGTGGCAAACAGGCCCCGCGGGGCAGAGGATCGATGGCTGAGACGACGGCGCGGCTCCAATATAATCGCTCTTCGCAGAGGCTTTACGCGGTGTCCGAGAGGGCTCGCCTGATGGTTGGGCCCGGATAACTTCCCTGTGTCAGTTGCGCCGGGTTTGCAGCCTGTGCGGTTGACGTTGCCAAATGCCCCGCCTTGTGGTACGGGCCTGGGTCTCGGGATGCTCGCGGGTGCGTCCATCGGACGGGTTTGGAAAGGTGAATCGAACCATGAAGGCAGCTTGTCTACGCGAGTTTGGCGGACCGAATGTGCTCCAATACGAGGATGTCGCCCAACCGGAGCCCGGTCGGGGGGAGCTGGTTGTCAAGGTGGCGGCCTGCGGGATTAACCGGTACGACCTGTATATGAGGATGGGGGCGGTGTTTACGGACATCACCTTTCCGCACGTGTTGGGGGCGGATGTGGCCGGTACGGTGGCCGCCATCGGCGACGACGTCGCCGGGTGGCATGAGGGTGACACCGCAATTGTCGCTCCGGGCTACCCGATCGATCCGGCGGATTGGGACATCAAACCGGAAAACCATGCACCCAGCTTCGAGGTTACCGGCACACATACTTGGGGGGGAAACGCCGAGTACATTCGTGTCCCGGCCCGGTTCGTTCTAAAGGACGAAACGGGGCTACCGGCTGAGCAGGTGGCGGCCATGCCCTTGGTCTTGATGACGGCGGTGCACGCCGTCGAGACCCTCGGCGAGGTACGTGCTGGTGCCAGCGTGCTGGTGCAAGCCGGTGCTTCCGGCAGCGGCATCGCCTGTGTGCAAGTGGCCAAGATGCTGGGCGCACGAGTGGCAGCCACGGTGGGTTCGCCCGAGAAGGTCGCAACGGTGACCGAGGCCGGCGCCGAGTTGGTAATCAACTACAAAGAGGGCAACTTCGCCGATGCCGTTCTCGACTGGACCAACGATGTCGGTGTCGACGCGGTAATCGACAATGTCGGCGGGAGCGTCTTCGAGGACAATCTTCGGGCTCTTCGGCCGGGCGGGGTCTTTGTGAACTTCGGTTTGGTCGGCGGGATGAAAGCGACGCTCAACTTCCGCGACCTGTTTTTCCGGCAGCATCAGCTACGCGGATCTTTCATGGGCAGCATGGACGAGTTTAAGCGCGGTCTAGCGTGGTTGGGCGAGGGGAAGATCAGGGCGTTCGTGGATCGGACTTACGCCTTGAGTGAAGCGGCTGAGGCGCATCGCTACATCGACTCGCGGGCGGTGCGCGGAAAGGTCGTACTGATTCCCTAGAAATCTCCATGGAGTTCTCGAACAGGTCGCGAGTCCATGCCGGATTCTGCTCGTTTGGCCATCTCGGCGAGGCCGTCGAGGCACAACTGTGACCACGTTTCCAGGCTGTCGCGAACCTCTTGCAGCTCGGCCGGGCTCATAAAGGTCATCTGGGTGATCATCTGTTCCCGCTTGCTGACCTTGGAGGCGTCCAGAATCCAGTAGTGGACAATTCCGAGGTGCACTTGTCCCACCGCGTTGGAGTCGTCATTCAGGAGAGCGACAACCCGGTCCGTATGACGCGCATCTACGGACACTTCCTCGGCCACTTCGCGCTCGACGGCAGTGAGGTAGGCTTCGCGGAAGTCCGCGCTGAACAAGGGCATGTCATCGGCGGGGTTTATGTGACCTCCTATGCCAATGGATCTGTTACCGACAAGCCGCGTTTCTCCGGCCCGCCGGCCTCGGACGTAGCTGAGGTACTTCCCGCCATGCGCCATGATCACGTAGGGAATGAGTTGCTTGTGTGTGGGGTCCGTTTCCGCTTGCGATCTGGACATGAAACGGGGAACGCCCGGCGAGAAGAGCTCGCGCAGATATCGCTCGATGTCAAACGCAAGCCCTTGGAACATCCCCACCTCCTCGAGGATCTTGCGCTCGACAACCAGCACCTGTTCTTCTTGAGCCATCTGGCTACTCCTGCTGTGCTTCCTAGGAGGTCTCCAGGAAGACTCCTCAACACTGAACCTACGGCCAGGCCGCTCGACCGTACTTCGGCTACGGCATGCTCTCCTCGTTATCCTAGCGACGCTTGCTGTCCTCGCAACATCGCGTTGCGTGCGCTCCATGCGGTCAGATTCCGTATCTCGTGGGCACGCATACGCGCCTCACAGTGTTGCGGGCAACATTGGGTACCGCGAATCATCGCCGTCAGAGTACAGCGCATCTCGCCAGGGGCAGGGATGAAGACGCCTGTTAGAGGAAGTACATGGCGACTTGCACCCAACTTGAAGGCGCGGTTGCGCAGCGAGGGGAACCAAGAAAACCGCCGTGAGGGTCGAGTGCAATGTCGTGGACGGCATCTGGCGTCAAGAAACATTCAAGTTAGGGTTTGTGCTCTCGCTTGGAACGGGACCACCGTTCGGGTATCATTATAGTTCCAGAGACGGCAAAGGGGAAAACCTCGACCTGGTAGGCGAACCGAGCAGGTCGTCGCCACGGCCTGAGCGAGGAGTGCGCCCGACGATACGTTGCCAATGGTGCCAATGAGCCCACTTT
>CP070827.1:4945275-4961243 GCA_020344555.1 Phycisphaerales bacterium | reverse complement strand
CGTAGAGCCAGGCGACGGTGACCACCGCCGCGCAGCCCTCGAAAACACGGACACTCATTGAAGGCATTCCGAGGCATTGGCTGACAACACGTCCCCGGCAGGGCTCGAACCTGCAACCTTCGGCTCCGGAGGCCGACGCGCTATCCAATTGTGCCACGGGGACCTTCTGTTCCAGCGACTCTAATCAGCGCAAGCCGCCTGTCAACCATCGGCCCGGCAGTCAGTTGCTCAACTGGTAGCGGTCGTGTCACCACCGGGAAGTAACCGGAAACTGGCCCGCCGATAACCAGCAACGACAGCGGTACAGGCGTGACGTCATATCCGTCGCGACGGATCGGCCGGCACCAGTGTACGGTCATTTTCGGACTTGGGAGATACGGTCACATGTCGCCTCCTTAAGTGTCGTGCGTCTCGGTTTGTGTCGATGGGAATGCGAGCGCCCCTAGCGCCCGAGAGTCTTCGGAGGGAACTTAAACCGAGCTGGGAAGTCCACATGGCTGATGACCACAACGGAACTGTTCTGATCATCGAGGACGAGTCTGAACTTCGGTTTATCCTGACCGCCCACCTGCGGGCGGCGGGTTTTGCCGTTCTGGAAGCGGCGGACGGAGTCAAGGCCATCGAGCTGGCCACCAGTCGCCAGCCGGATGTGATCATCATGGACATCGGGCTGCCCTTGCTGGATGGCCTCTCCGCCACTCGCACGCTCAAGGCGGACGATCGCACCGCACACATCCCGGTCATCATGCTCACCGCTCGATCGGGGGCACAGGACATCGTCCGAGGCCTCGAGGCCGGCGCCCAGGAGTATCTCCCCAAGCCGTTCGACGTGGCGGAGCTCCTGGCTCGCGTGCGGACCGTCTATAGGCTGGCGGTTACCCGCAAGGACCTGGACAAACTCAACAGCCGGCTCGAGGTCGAGGTAGACGTCAAGACCAAGAGGCTACAGGTCCTCTACGAGTTCATGCGGGACCTGAACAATGCCGACTCCCGCGATCAGATCCTCAACCTGCTCATCCGGTGTGTGGAGCTGGCCACCGGGGCCAAGCGTATCTCTCTTTTTCTTACCGAGGCGACCGGCGAATACCTGGTATGTGAGCGCGCCGTGGGGATCGACCCGTCAGTCGTGGACCGCATCCGGATCAAAGACTTCGAGGGGATTACCGGGCAGATCTTCCGAAGCGGTAAGACTCTCGCAGCGAAGACCTACGACACCAACGTCCGCCCGGACCGCAAATACCATCGGGACACATTCTTGAGCACTCCCCTGGTGTCAACATCGTTGGAGACCCGAGAAGGTGTTATCGGCGTGCTGAACGTCACGGAGAAGGCCGACGATTCCCCCTTCTCCGAGGAAGAGATCGAGTGTATCCGTTCGGTGGCCGATGCCGCAGCTATCGCCCTGGACAACGTGATGCGTCGGATGCGTCTACGACACTCGGTTCGGGTCCTGCTGCAGACATTGGGCCACCTGGCTGAATACCGTGACGAGGAGACGACACTTCATATTGACCGGGTCACAAAGATGGCTCGCCTTCTGGCCGAGGAGCTGCGGCGCGAGGGACCCTACGCGGCGTTGGTCACCGACGACTTCGTCGACATGCTGGTCCAGGCCGCCCCTATGCACGACATTGGGAAAGTCGGCATTCCGGACGACATCCTGGTCAAGCCGGGCCGGCTGAGCGCTGAGGAATTCCAGATCATGAAGACGCACACGGACATCGGCCGGCGAGTGCTGTCTCGCGCCAGCGACCCGGCCTGTCCGGTCCCGCTGCTGGAAATGTGCATTGATATCGCCTACTGCCATCACGAGCGCTACGATGGAACCGGATATCCTCGGCGACTTCCCGGACAGGATATACCCCTCGCTGCCCGCATCATCGCCCTGGTGGACGCCTACGATGCGATGACCAGCCATAGGCGTTACAAGGAACCCAAGTCCCACGAGGAGGCTGTCGAGACCGTCCGGTCCGAAGCCAGCCAACACTTCGACCCCGTCCTGGCGGAGGCGTTCCTGCGATGCCGCCAGCAGTTCAACGAGGTTCGCGAGTGTTATGACGATAGCCCCGAAGCCATCGGGGCGCTGCTCGCCTGACGCAACACTCGGTCAGGAACACTCGCCAAAGCGGTCCAGCATGTAGCCGAGAATATCGCGCACGCTGACCACACCGGCAAGCTTGCCATCCCGCTTGACGGGGATGTGCCGGTAGCCGCCTACCATCATCCGGTTCAGACCGAATGCCACCGGGTCGTCATAGCCGAGTGCCTCAGGGTGGGGCGTCATATAGTCGCTCACCGGCGCGTCGGCCCGAGCCTCAAACTGATCCGCGAGCTTGTAAAGGATATCGCGCTCCGTGAAGATCCCCGCGATCTCGTCCCCGGCAAGCACTATGGCACAGTGATGACCGTTCTCGTTGAGACGCCGGACTACCTCACGGACCGAGACGTCCGGTGAGACAACGGCGTAGTCGTGCGCGGCCAACTCTCCGAACGGGCGATGAAGTAGATCCATTTCAATATCAGATCGTTCTTTAAGACGGCCCGGATCGACGAGGTCGGCGTTGCACCGGGCGCACTGGTCCGCGCCCTCGATATTCTCGTGGTTGCACAATGGACATTTCATAACAGTCGGCGGGATATCAGTCCCGCACTCCCGATCCTGGCCGAACGGCACGGTTTCTCCCGCCGTTCCCGTCGTCGGCCGGTCGGCCTCTGTGTCCTACTCCACGATCCACGTCTCACCTTCGTCAAACAGATCCTCGAGCCGTCCCGGCTGTTGCCTGGAGGCCTCGTTGATCTGGTCCATCACCAGATCCTCGTAGACCGGCCGCTCCACGCAGCGGAATACGCCCATCGGCTCGGGGAAGTCCGGATGACGCATCCGAGACAGCAGGTAGGCCAGGCTGGGTTCCTCTTGTTTCTCGTTGTGGAACAGAAGGTCGTCCTCGGTGATACCATCACCGAGTTCCACGATCTCCGGGTCCATTCCGTCGAGGCGAATACCTTTGTTGCGATCCTTCCCGAAGACCAGTGGACGACCGTGCTCCAGATAAATCGTGGTTTCGTCCTTGGTGGTCTTGGCCGTTGCATACTCGAAGGCCAGGTCATTGAAGATGTTGCAATTCTGATAGATCTCCACGAAAGACGCGCCTTTGTGCCGGGCGGCACGCTCCAGAACATATGCCAGGTGCTTGACATTGACATCTATGCTGCGGGCCACGAAGGTTGCCTCCGCACCGATGGCCACCGAAAGAGGATGCAGCGGAAAGTCAACCGATCCCATCGGCGTCGACTTGGTCTTCTTGCCTAATGGAGAGGTCGGCGAGTACTGCCCCTTGGTCAGACCGTATATGCGGTTATTGAACAGCAAGATGTTGATGTCCGGATTTCGACGGATGGTGTGCAGAAGGTGATTGCCGCCGATGCTGAGCCCGTCACCGTCTCCCGTGACCACCCACACCGACAGTTCCGGCTGCGCCACCTTGATGCCGACGGCGATCGCAAGGGCCCGGCCGTGGATGCCGTGGAAACCGTAGGTGCCGACATAATAGGGGAACCGACTGGAACACCCGATGCCGGACACGAAGACGGTATTCTCGCGCTTGGCCTCGATCTTGGCGAGAACCTTCTTAACCTGTGCAAGAATGGAGTAATCGCCGCAACCCGGGCACCAACGTGGATCCTGATCGCTGGCGAAATGCTTCGCGGTCAACTCGAGCTTGACCTTGGCTGCATCGGCGCTCATCGTCTCCTGCATTCCTTCACTTGTTAAGCCGCTTCGCGATCTCGGCCTCGATCTCCGAAATTGTGAACGGCTTCCCTTGTATTTTGTGGAAACCGGTTGCGTCCACGAGGTATTCAGCGCGGAGCCTGTACGCCAACTGCCCGAGATTTAACTCCGGCACCAGGACGCGGCAGAACCGCCTCAACACGTCCCCCACGTTCTTCTGCATGGGATCCAAATACCTCAGATGAGCGCTCGATACGCTCATGCCCTTCTTCCGGCATCTTTCGACAGCCGAGGTAATGGCCCCGTAGGTGCTGCCCCAGCCTATCACGAGCAACTCACCCGAATCGTCACCGTTAATCTCCAAGGGTGGAATTGCCTCGGCGATGTTGTCAATCTTCCGGCGACGGATGCGACACATGTGCTCATGATTCTCAGGCTCGTAGCAGACCTCACCGGTGATGTCGCGGCTCTCCAAACCGCCCACGCGATGTTCCAGACCCGGCGTTCCGGGCAGTGCCCAGGGGCGCACCAGCTTGTCATTCCGTTGATACGGTTTGAATCCCTCGACTGGCCCGGGGTGTTTGACGTCAAGCCGAGGGAGCGAATCCATATCCGGGATGCGCCACGGCTCGGCCCCGTTGGCCAGATATCCGTCGGCCAGAAGAACAACCGGCGTCATGAATCCGATCGCGATTCGGAACGCCTCGATAGCCATGTCGAAGCAGTCCGCCGGTGTGGCCGCGGCGAGCACGCAAACCGGGTTTTCCCCGTTCCGCCCCCAGATGGCCTGAAGCAGGTCAGCCTGTTCGGTTTTGGTGGGCAGACCCGTGCTGGGACCGGCACGCTGTACGTTAACGATAACCATGGGCAGCTCGGTCATGACCGCCAGTCCGATCGCTTCACTCTTTAGGGCCATGCCCGGACCGCTGGTTCCGGTGACGGCGAAGGCGCCGGCAAAGGCGGCCCCGATGGTCGCGGTCATCGCGGCGATCTCGTCCTCCGCCTGAAAGGTGCGAACGTCGAAGTTCTTGTGTTTCGCCAGAAAGTGCAAAATGTCACTGGCCGGCGTAATGGGATAACTGCCGTAGAACAAGGGCTTTCCGGCCCGCTGTGCGGCCGTGATAAGGCCTATTGCCAGGGCCTCGTTGCCGCTGACCCGGCGATATTTCCCAGGTGGAACCTTGGCGGGTGCTACCTCGTAGCGGACCGTGAACAGCTCCGTCGTCTCTCCAAAGTGATAGCCGGCCTTGAGTGTCTTGATGTTGGCGTCTGCAACGACCGGCTTGGACCCGAATTTCTGCTCGATCCACCGTAGCGTGGGGGCCAACGGCCGGTCGTAGAGCCAGTACACCAGCCCCAGGGCGAAGAAATTCTTGCAGCGCCCCACCGCACGTCCGGTCAGCCCGGTATCCTTGCAGGCTTCCGCGGTGAGCTTGCCCATCGGAACGCGGAACAACTGGTAGCCGTCCAGGCTACGATTCTCCAGTGGGTCAGCGCTGTACCCTGCCCTGGACAGATCCATCTTCGTGAATGCGTCCTCGTTGACGATCAGGACGCCGCCGGGTTCCAGATCGGAAAGGTTGGCGCTCAGTGCGGCCGGGTTCATCGCAACCAGGGCGTTGACCCGATCACCGGGCGTGCGCAACCGATGCGAACCGAAGTGCAGTTGAAAACCGCTGACACCCGCCAGCGTGCCGGCCGGAGCCCGGATCTCCGCGGGGAAGTCGGGCAAAGTGCTGACATCATTGCCGAAGATCGCTGAAGTGGTGGTCATTTGCGTTCCGGCAAGCTGCATCCCATCGCCGGAATCGCCCGCGAATCGTACGGTGGTTTCCCCCAGGCTAATGACTTCGACGCATCTCGGTTGGGCGCCATTCAGTCGGGTCGAAACAACCATGGGTCGTGAACACTCCTCGCTGCAACATGTCGATGGGCCGAAACCGGCAAGGACTCCGTTATGCCCCCTCACGGGTAGGCCGCCTCTGAACAGACTCAGGCGGAACGTTGAAGACAGCCGAGGGAAAATACTCGACCAGATACTCCACAACCCGCTTCACCGAGACCACGCCCTGAAGCTTGTCCGATTCATTCACCACGGGCATATGGCGAAAACCACCGCGATCCATCCGCCGGATCACCTCGATCACCGGGCAACCCTCTTGAATCACTTCGGGCGGGCTGGTCATGACCTCGGCAATCGGTGTGTCAGGAGACAGGTTCCAGGCCAGCACCTTCGTCAAGACGTCGCGTTCGGTCACAATGCCTACCGGCCTGTCCTCCTCCGTCACAAAGACACACCCCGCGGCGTGCTCCTGCATCAGTGCTACTGCGTCGGCCACCGTACCACGCGGCCCAAGGGTAACCGGTTCCAGCACCCGTAGCGCCTGGACGGCGTCTTGCGTTAGATTGTCTCTGAGACTCATCGGCCCAAATCTTCCAACCAGACAACTGACAGAGTCTATACCGCCGGCCGTCCGAAAACAACATGATCACGGCAAAGAACACAGCTCAATTCCCGGGAGTCGGCTTCGACACCTGCGGCGTGAGGGCACGGCGACTGCCCCGGCCCCACGCCCGCACCGACCGGGTCGACCTGTCATTCAACACGACCCGCTCGGGGTTCGCCTTCGCAGACGGCTTCGATACAATTGGCTCAGCGTGTCGGATCAGACCGGCGGTTGGCGCCGTGTTCGACTGGAGACAAGAGCCGTGCGCAGACATTGCAGTAACGTATTGGAGGCGATCGGCGAGACTCCCCTGGTCAGGATTCATCGGATCGTAGGGAAGGCCACAGCAGCCGTCTACGCGAAGACCGAGTTCGTGAATCCCGGTAGCAGCATCGAGGACCGCATCGCCCTTGCCATGGTGGAAGCCGCGGAGCGTGACGGCCTGCTGGGGCCGGGCGCGACCATCATAGAGGCCACGTCCGGAGACACCGGCCTCGGCCTTGCGATGGTCGCGGCTGTCAAGAACTATCGCTGTATCTTCGTGGTGCCGGACAGGATGGGCGGCGAGAAAACACGGCTTCTCAAAGCGTATGGGGCCGAAGTGGTGATGACGCCTGTCGCAGCGGAGAGCAACTTGCTCGAGGCCTGTGACGGTGTCGCTGCCCGCCTTGCTGACGAGATCCCAAACGCTTGGCAAGCCGACCGGTTCTCTAATCCAAACAACCCTGAGTATCACTACCGAGTCACTGGTCCGGAGATCTGGAAGCAGACCGAAGGCAGGATCACCGCTTTCGTCAGCGGGATCGGCACCGGAGGTACCATCTCCGGAGTAGGGCGGTACCTCAAAGAACAAAACCCGAAGATCCGAGTGGTTGCCGCTGACTCCGAGGGGTCGATCCTCTCAGGTGATACATCCAAGCCGTGGGACATCGAAGGAAGTGGCGAGGACTTCGTACCCAGGACCTTCAACTCGCAAGTGGTTGACGAGTGGATACGCGTAAGCGACGCCGAGTCCTTTTCGATTGCCCGGAGCATGGCCAGGATGGAAGGGTTGCTCGTCGGGGGCTCGAGTGCTACGGCCATGGCGGCTGGTTTGCACTACGCCGAGCGCCTGGCACCAGATGACCTTGTTGTGGTCCTGTGTCCTGACACCGGACGCGACTACCTCTCGAAAATGTACTCCGACGCGTGGATGATCGAGAAGGGCTTCATGAAACCCGCGGTGAAGCCCCAGACCGCCGGAGATTTGCTCCGCAGCCGCGGCAACGTGCCGGTGATTTCGGTCTCCCCGAATGACAAGGCCGCCGACGCCATCGTACTTCTGCGGCGGCACGATATCTCGCAGTTACCGGTCGTCGAGGAGGGGAAAGTAGTCGGCTGCGTCCGCGAGCTGACACTGGCTCGCTTGCTGCATTCCCGCAGCGACCCCAGGCAGATTCCGGTAGGCGAGACTATGGCCAAGCCTATGCCGACCGTGGACGAGCATGTCGATCTTGACGAGGTCTATCGACTACTCTTGTCGGCGGACAGTGCGGTGATCGTCCTGCGCGCCGGCAAGATCGCCGGCATCGTGACGCGAATTGACCTTGTCAGCTTCTGGCACGAGCCCTTCGAAGAGGACAACGGCGAAAGTAACGAGGCAACATGACAAAAGACACTCTCATGCCCTGGCGCCTTGCCGCCTTGGTGCTCCCACCTGGAGACACTTGCCATGCGTACATCGTTGGGGTTATCATGCTAACGGGTAGATCGGGCCCGGAGAGCCAAACCAGTGCCCACTGCGCTCGTGTCGGGCAGGCATGGATTGGCCGGGGCCTTCTGATTTCCCAAAAGCGCGCGGCGCGTTGTCTCTACCAGCGGCAGAAGGCCCTGCGCTGCAAGTCGCCGGAGAGAAGACCATGAAGTACTGCGAAAATGTCCTGGAGTTGGTGGGCAGGACTCCACTTGTCAAGGCGGGGCGAATGGCTGATCCCAGCATGGCCACGATCCTGATGAAGATGGACCACCTCAACCCGGGTGGCTCGGTCAAGGATCGCATAGCCGTGCACATAGTACGGCGCGCCGAGGAACGCGGGCTGATCAAGCCCGGCGCCACCCTGGTCGAGAGCACGTCGGGGAACACCGGCCTGGGATTGGCGATGACCGCGGCCGTGCTGGGCTATCGCTGCGTATTCACCATCCCGGACAAGATGAGCAAAGAGAAGATCGATATGCTTAAGGCCTTCGGGGCCGAGGTCGTGGTGACGCGAACGGACTTGCCGCACGACCATCCTGAAAGCTACGTGGAGATCGCCAAACGAATCACCCGGGAGACGCCGAACGCCTTCTACGCAGATCAGTACTACAACATGGACAATCCGGGGGCCCATTACCTGACCACCGGGCCGGAGATCTGGGAGGACACCGACGGAAAGATCGACTGCCTGGTTGCCGGGATCGGTACGGGTGGAACCGTCTCCGGCGCGGCCAAATACCTCAAAGAGAAGGCGGCGGAAGCGGGGCGGGACGTGCGGGTCGTATGTCCGGATCCTGTGGGCAGCATCTACTACGATCTGTTCAACAAGCGTGAACCGGCTCCGCCGAGGGTATACGTTGTCGAGGGCATCGGACACGATTTCATGGTCGGCACACTCGATTTCTCCGTGATCGACGAGGTGCGGCAGGTGTCGGACCGCGACTCCTTCCGCACCGCCCGGAGACTGGTGCGCGAGGAAGGCGTGTTTGTCGGGGGGTCCAGCGGGACGGCCATGTTCGGTGCCCTTCAGGTCGCCGAGGAGCTTGGCCCGGGGAAAACGGTCGTGGTCATCCTGGCAGACACGGGCGACCGCTATTTGACCAAGTGCTTTGACGACGACTGGATGAAGGACATGGGCTTCCTCGGCCTTGAAGAGCGCATGGGAACCGTCCGGGAGCTCCTCCGGTTCAAAGGTGGGGGCGTCGAGTTCGCCGGCCGGGACGAGACCGTTGCCAGCGTCGCCAAGCGAATGAGCACCACGGGCTTCTCCCAGTTGCCCGTGGAACGACGCGACGGCGAGCGGCTTTTGATGGTCCACGAAATGGACGTGCTTCGGGGGCTGATCGACGGTGCCTGCCGACCGGACGACAAAGCCGTAAGCGTGGCCACGCCGCTGGACGGTCAGGTCTCGCTCGACGATCCTCTTTCGGTCGTCCAGAGGATCCTCGACGACAACAATGTCGCCGTCGCGGTCGACCAAGGCGACATCGTGGGCATCATTAGCAAAATCGATATGATCACGTTTCTCACGGCGCGAGGCTGACGTTGGCTCCTGGGCATTGAGGCTGGGAATCTCGCAAGAAACGGTCAGCAACCGCGTCCGGGTGGTGCTCTCGCCATGCTACCGATAGACCCGGACGGGCCGCACGTGGTTTTCGGGAGAGACAGCGCTCCTTGCTGACGTGGGCTAAACCTTCTCCAACGCTTCTTGAAGATCCCTTAAAATATCCTCGGGATCTTCGATTCCAACAGAAATGCGGACCAGTCCGTCGGTAAGCCCTCTGGCGTCGCGTTCCTCTTTCGGCACATCGACGTGGGTCATTGTGGCCGGGTGAGTAATCATTGTCTCCACGGCGCCGAGGCTTTCCGCCAGGGCACAGAGCTTTACACTATTCATGACGGTCCTACCCGCCGACATCCCCCCCACCAGCTCGAAAGAGATCATTCCACTGAAACCATCCATCTGTGCTCTGGCTATGTCGTGCTGCGGATGGGAAGGTAATCCGGGATAGGTGACCTTTTTCACTTTCGCATGTGCTTCCAGAAATTCAGCCACCACCTGAGCATTGGAGGCGTGCCTCATCATTCGGAGATGAAGTGTTTTCACGCCAAGCATCGTGAGCCAGCAGTCAAAGGGACTGGGAACGGCACCTATGGTCTTTTGGATAAACTTCATTTCCTCAAAAACATCGTCTCGATTTGTTATAATGATTCCGCCGATTAGCTGATTGTGCCCGCTCAGGTACTTTGTCGTGCTGTGGACTACGATATCGGCACCGAACTCCAATGGACGAAGGAACACAGGTGTTGCAAATGTAGAGTCGACACTGTATAACAGGCCGTGCTCCTTTGCAATCTTTGCCATGGCCGCCAGGTCAGTCACCTTTAGCAGTGGATTCGTGGGGGTTTCGACCCATAGCATCTTTGTGTGTGGTCGAATCACCTCCCTTACCTTTTCGGGATTGGATGTATCCACATAAGTGAAACTCAGATTGTATCGTGTAAGTACATTGTTGAAATGACGCGATACACCGCCATAAACGTCATCGGAACAGACCACATGATCACCAGCCTTCAATAGCTTCGCACAGGCATCCACGGCAGCCATTCCGCTTGCGTAGCAAATGCCGTGCTTTCCCCCCTCGATGCTCGCCAACTGCTCTTCCAATGTCTGCCGGGTGGGATTTGAGGATCGCGTGTAATCGAACCCTTTATCCCTGCCCACTTGTTCCAGAACGTAGGTTGCCGTCTCGTAAATAGGTGGGACAATCGAACCCGTAGTCGGATCGGGTGTGATTCCAGCCCGCACGACTTTCGTGTCAAACTTCACGTCTAGCTCCCTTCATCGTCTTTCGATACAGTACAATAGTCCCAGCACACGAAGGACCGTAGGCACCACAACTTGGCGGCCTCAAGTAAGCAGGCCGTGCTCTTTCTCCCAGCAGTCATCGGCAGGTGTGCCGGCTCAACCTCCAATTGAGAACCGTGTGGTCCAAGTCACGCACATCCCGGAGACCTTCTCCCGGTGTTGACGGTCTCCTTGCGTTCCAAGTGCTCGGGGCGGCGCCCCGAGGCATTCATCGCTTTCGTACCAATCCGACAGGGCGGGGAAGGACGCGTAACACACCGTCCGGTCGCCCTTGGGTCTTGGCTCCTGAGGCCGCGCTTGGGTTCCCGGCGCGCCGGGATTGCCCTTTCCTCCGCCCAGACCATTGACCAACGTAACGGACGGTTGCCTCGCACGCAACCGCCATCGCGACCGTCACTTCGTGGCCGCCCCTGTGTTCATCGGTCTGGCTAGGGCGTTCTCGTTCTCTGTGCAATCCAATGAAGGCGCGGCTCCGCCCGCAGGGCACGATCTCCGGGTGTTTCTTACATCCAACGACCATGAGGAGGCCACGGAAGGCTTCATAGACTGGTTGTGATTGCTGCGGGAAGTCCTCCTTCAGGTGCCGGCTTACGCTGGATGCCCTTGCCACTGGTTGAGTGTTCCGGTTATCACGATCTACAAGAGGAGTCCCACCTCCAAGGTTCATGCCATAGCCGGCGCAAAAAAGGACGGTGGGCTTTGCACCCACCGTCCAGTTACGCCTGAGCACGACGCGAGTGCTAACAATGGCGAGTCATCGTCATCAACGCCGGCTGCTTCCAACCATCCTACGGCGCCTCGAAGATCAGCGTACTTCCGCTCAGGTCGAACGGATCATAATAGGTGAACCGCTCGTAGGTAGTACCGTCGGCCGAAAGGGCCGTTGCCGCGGACAGGTCAGTTTCACCTGGGTCTGCAGCCCCGTTGCCTTCGGTCACGCCCACCAAGCCATCACTTGCCGACACCGCACCGTAGGTGATGACGACGTCGCCGCTCGAGTGGAGCGTGAACGAGAACGTGTTCGACCCGGTCGAGTAGTACTCGGGAATGCCGTCAAACGCGATCGTGAGAGAGTCGGTCTCCGCGGTGGCGGTGATTGTGCCTCCACTCGGGGGACGCAGGTCGTCCCACAAGGCGGCAATTCTAGGCGACTCGCCCAAGAACTCGTACACGCTTTCCGACCAGTCGGTGTCGCCCGCCCCAAACGTCAGGTTCCCGTTGGAGTTCACAAACACGCTGGTCCATGTGGTTCCTTGGTAGGGAAACCCGAAGCCAATGGGCAGTTCCTCGTAGTCGTCGTCACCGAGATCGAGGATCCACCCCGTCATCGTCGAGACGTCCAGACAGTAACGGCCGCCACTGTAGCCATTTCCGTCGAAGTTGAAGTCGGGGTAGGTGGTAACGGCCAGGGCATACTCGCCGTCCGCCGGAATTGGGAACACGAGCCGCGAGAGGAGACCCGCTCCACCGTCGTCATCGTAGTCCAGAAGCGTGCCCGTGGCGTAGTCGAAGATGCCGATCAGCGAGTCCAGGTGACCTCCGACGACTTCGGCGAGCAGGGTCTCCCCGGCGCTCGCAGCGAAGTAATAGTAGTCAACGTCGCCCCCGGCCGGGCGGATCTCGGAAAAACGGCTCCGGGCGTCGTACGTGTCGAACGGCAGGGTGGCATCAAAGGCGTCCTCGATCGTGTTGTTGGGTTCCGCCCAGTTGTCCTTGTAGTTCTTGGTGCCGTTGTAGCGCACCGTCGAGTCGGCAAGATCGGTGGGGTCACTGTAGGTGAACAGCTCGAAGATCGCGGGCTCTCTCAGATTGATGCGCTTGGGGGCGAAGCCGGACAGATCGGATTCCGTCTCGCCGCCGCAGGTGTCGGCGCTGCCGCAACTGATGCCAGCCAGCCCGTCACTGGCGCTCAAGTCGCCGTATACGACGTCGATGTGGCAATCGTAGTTCGGGCTTCTCTTCCTGTTCTTGAAGAGTCTGACTGCGAAGCTGTTCGCACCTGTCGCATAGTACTCCGGCACGCCATCAAAGTGGACTACGAACTCATAGTCCGTCTCTTCGTACCAGACCACGCCGCCCTTCGACGGGTTCAGATCGTCCCAGTGCATCGCGATCCGCGGCGGCCCGTCCAACATGTCGGCGGCGCTCTCGCTGAAATCGGTATCACCGGACCCGAAGGTAAGGCTGCCGTTCGAGTTCACGAAAACCGAGGTATATTCTTCACCGCACACTTCGCAGGCAAACGGCAGGAACAGCTCGGCATAGTCGTCGTCACCGAGCGGGATCACGCCCGGGCCTGGAGCGTTGAAGATGATGTCGATTCCCGTCTCTGTACCACCCGCTGCGGCTGTCACCGCTGCGTACACGCTGGGATCGTCGGTATCCGGGTCGTTGGACTCATCGGCTCCGTTGTAGAATTCTTCGGGGCCCGGCAGGGGGCGCAGAGGTGTCGTGCTGAAGCCGCCGGCGAGGATCTCGTCGACGTAGACGGCATAGTCGGCGCCCGGCGTCAACCCGTTGAAGGTGTAGAGACCCACGTACGGATCACCTTGCGAAGTACTATCGGTGTATCCACTGGAGATGGCCGACCGCGCATCCACAAACGGATCGGCAACGTTCCGGGCGATTACGTTCACGCCCGTCAGCTTGGTCGTTCCATCGGGAGCATAGATGGTCCCGGTGATCGTGCCGGTGTTGGCAAAGAACCCCGGCGCCGGATAAAGGGCCGACAGCATCGCGATATCGTCGGCGTGCAGCGTCGACGTCCCGACCAGCGTCCCGTAGTAGAACGGATACATGGTCTCAATGACATCCGTGTACGGCGACGGAATCGGGAACGTGTTGTTCGGTGTGGGCCCGCTGTGGTCGCCGCCCACGGCACCGAGATAGACTTGCCCGTTCACCACCACGTGGGCCAGATTATTGTAGTGGCCGAACTCGTGGACCATCACGTCGAGGGTTTCTTGGGCATCCACGAAGGCGGGACCGTTCAGGAACGTGACGCCCTCCATGATCTCGCAGGTGGGGATGTACCCCCACTCCGGGCTGGAGAACGCGAGCACTCCCGAGCCGGATCCGAATAGATAGTCGAAGATCTCCCCGGTATCGTCGAAGACCACGGCACTCAAACCGTCCGGAGCGGAAGGGAACGCATACGGGTAGAAGTTGCTGAAATCCACATCCACGGGGAGGTGGCCCGCATTGACGTAAGTGGTCGTGGCTGTCGGAACAGCGGCCCAGACGTCAAACGCTTGTTGCACGGCGGCAACGGCCTGGGCGTTTGTCAGAGGACCCAGATCGCCCTGGTCCGGATTGAACGGAATGTTCTGTCCGCCGTTGGGCCACAGATACGGTTGCCCGCTCTGGCAGAGGAACATCGGATCACCGGCAACAGCCCGGTGGGCCGCGAAAAACACCAAGAGAGTCGTTACGGAAACGTAAGCAAGTGAACGTGTATATCGTCTCATGGTTCTCTCCTCCTTTATTCGCCGTCACCGGCGAGCAGGTCTTGGATCAACTCGGCCAGTTGCACGTAGGAAACGGGGCCTTGTGACGGGAAGCCCGTCACGTCCATGTCTTTGAAGAGTCCTGTGTTGTCGAACTCGTTGACCGCCAGTTCCTCCTTGTTCCTGGAGAAAACCTTGAAGCACCCCTGCCCCAGGCCCACGGTGGTGGACAGGCCGGTGGCGCTCGGTGTGGTGGTCAGGAGCAGGTATTCCTTCCTGACCTTCAGCCGAGGGAGCTCCGGCAGCACGGGAAAAGCCTGTACCCCGTCGTCGGTCGGCGGGGCTTTCTTCAAGCGGCCGACCATCTGGATATCCACGATCTGGAGATCGTCTTTGACGGTGACGAAGTCTCCTTTGAAGGGCTCGTCGACTCGGAGTCGATAGGTCACCATCGGGATCTCGCCTCCGCCTGCCGTTACCGTTCCCTCGGTTATGTCGAGAACGGTCCCACGGAAAATCTTGTCGGCCCGCTGGCTCATCTCGTCCAGGTTCATATGGATCACGTCGACTCCGGCGAGCAGCGGGGTGCACAGTGCCGTGCACACAGGCAATAGGAACAGTATTTGACGTTTGAAGAATCGCATGGCATACTCCTTGAATCTACAGGTACGTTGTACAAAACACGTTTAAGTCAGAAGCTCTCGATCGCCGGCAAGACCGGCACTCGCGTCATCGAAGCGGGCGTGGTTGTCACATCCATTCCTTCTCCTTTATCAGGTTGTTCAAGACTTCAAAACGTTGCTGACTTCGGTCCCCGGTTACTCGGGCAACTGCGCTCTCGACCCCGTAAATGTGATGCCACAACTCCGGTGCTCAATGTTCAGAGGGGTCGAGAAATGCCTTCCAGCGGTATGCCGGGCGATCTGGCAGATTCATCTGCGTTGCGGCATCGCCATTGTGCCGCTTGTTGGCACACGTGGTAACCGTGCTCTGTAGTGAGAAACACACTAACGCCCCTCCTCACAGTCAAAGGGCGCAGATGGCCGTCTCTTTTTCCCTTGCGTAAGCTTCCCGAACGAGAACTGGTGTCTTAATACGCTTTTCCCCTGATCCTGCAAGGGTAAAGGCCCGTTCGCCCGGAGAAAAACCTGGCCCCTCTCGGCTCTGATAATATGGATATACTGGGCTGAGTACGTAAAGGGTTGCGCCAACAGAATGAGAACATCGGCAGAAAGTAATGCACCAAGATAGGACACCAACGGCGTCCGGAATAACGCGCTTTCATCTGTGAGTTCTCTTGCGAAAGCCCGTGCCGCGTCAGGCTGTCAGCGGCAGCGCCATGGTTGTTCTCATGTCTCAACCTTACAAACGAACGGAATCTGCCAACACGCCGGCTGCCGTATATCCGGCGCGTACAACTAACACACCCTGCTTGGCGTCACGGAGCGTACAAACGCTCTTTGCCGGTTGTTGCGGTTAAATGCCGCGGCGCTCGGTGTTCAGAGGTGTGCCGTGAATTGCCGGACGCGTCCGGTTAAGGTATACAACGAGTCTACATGGGCGTACGCTAAGCGCCTCAATGATGCGTCGCACGCTCAGGATGTTGTGTCTTCATAGGGGTTATTCCCTGGGGAGGTGTGCGATGGGCCATCGGGGGTCCGAATCTTGGATCGACGCGGCTTCTACGACTTTCCTGCGACGACGACGCGCGGACGCGCGTGGCGACGGCCAGGAAGTTGGT
>CP070827.1:4933578-4945175 GCA_020344555.1 Phycisphaerales bacterium | reverse complement strand
CGAATGCCGATTTCATCGGCATCGCGGCGGGCTACCTGCACAGTCTCGGCCTGAAGGCCGACGGCTCGATCGTGGCGTGGGGATTGAACAGCCACGCCCAATGCAACGTGCCGGCGCCCAACACGGATTTCGCTGCGGTCGCGGCGGGAGGGTGGAACAGTCTGGCCCTGAAGACCGATAGCTCGATCGTGGCGTGGGGAATCAACTCCTCAGGCCAATGGAATGTGCCGGAGCCGAACACGGACTTCGTGGGCGTCGCGGCGGGCGATGGCCACAGTCTTGCCCTGAAGGCCGACGGGGCAATCGTTCCGTGGGGATCGAATGGCCGCGGGCAATGCAACGTGCCGGCACCGAATGCCGATTTCATCGGCATCGCGGCGGGTGCGTGCCACAGTCTCGGCCTGAAGGCCGACGGCTCGATCGTGGCGTGGGGATTGAACAGCCACGCCCAATGCAACGTGCCGGCGCCGAACACAGACTTCACAGCGGTCGCGGCGGGCGGATACCACAGTCTCGGCTTGAAGGGCGACGGCTCGATCGTGGCGTGGGGAGACAATTGGTACGGACAATGCGACGTATCAGCGCCGAACACGGCGTTCACGGCGGTCGCGGCAGCCGGGTTCCACAGTCTCGGCATCAAGGGCTATCCGCGCGGCGACCTCGACCACGACCACGACATGGACCTGGACGACTTCTTCCTGTTCGCCGGCTGCTTGGCCGGTCCGGATGGAACAGACCCACCGGCGGGATGCGATCCGATTCACTTTGCCCGCGGCGACCTCGATGATGATGAAGACATCGACCTTACCGAGTTCGCGCTGTTCCAGATCCTGTTCACCGGCGCGCGCTGACAGCGTCTCTCGGCAGCGATTCGTAGATCGCTCTTAAAATGCGCGCTATCCCTCGTGCCGCAGCCCGGGACATGTTTTTCCCGGCCGTACGGCGCGGCAGCGAGGCCTGCAATCATTCCTTATAGGGCCGACTCTGTGCCCATCGTCGCGGGATTTCTATCTTGCGACCGCCAACGTAGCGTTCGATATGTCTAAGGACGTGCCGAGCCAGCTAGTCTTGCAAAGGGGCAACCCGCATGAATCCACTCAAGATCGGGAACGTAATACGCGTCGAGAGCGGACGCGTTGAGGTCCTCATAACCGTCGACGACCTGAACCTCTCACGTGAGGATGAAACTTACCGCATCGGTCAGCTCGGGTCCTACGTGACCATTCCGATGGACGAGCGGACGCTCGTCGGGTTCGTCATCGGAACCGGACGACAAGAGGTCAACGTCGTCGACGTCCAGCCGGAACTGCTCATGCAGGTCCAGCTACTCGGGGAGATCAAGGCCGGTAGATTCACCCGTGGGGTCAACGAGTACCCGATTATCGGAGATGACGTCTGGGTGGCGGTGCGTGGCGACTTTGAGACCATCTTCGGCAGCTTCGACCAACTGCTGGCCGGCTCCAAGCACCCCAGGAGCTTCCCCCTGGGCCGATTCGCCTATAACAACGACTTCGAGGTGAAGGTACTCGGATCAGAGTTCTTCGCCAAACATGCGGCCTTGCTGGGCAACAGCGGCAGCGGCAAGAGCTGTACCACGGCCAAGGTGCTCCAGGAAGTGTTGGACTTCAGCCAATCCCAGGTCATCCTATTCGACATGCACGGCGAGTACCGCGCCGCCTTCAGCGACGACGAAGGCCAGCTCAATGCCAACGTCACCTACCTGGGTGTCGACGACCTTGTCCTTCCCTACTGGCTGCTGAGGTACGAGGAGCTGGAGGCTCTGTTTGTCGATCGCTCCAACCCCTTGCACGTCAGCACCCAGATTTCCTTCCTGCGGACCGCTTTGTTGGAGTTCAAGCAGGACGCCGCAAGAGACCTCGGACTCACGAAATCACTCACCCTTGATACCCCGATCTACTTTTCGCTCGAAAGGCTCAAGACCTACGCTGCAAACCTCAACGAGGCCCGCTACGTGCTTAATGACGACCACCTGGCATTCAGCCAGCTCGCCCTGCGAGGTCTGACACCGCGAGAGCAGGAAAAGCTGATGCGCGACCAGCGATGCCAGTTCAACCGCGGTAATCCGGAAGGCGAGACGCCGCATCCGCTTTATTTCGGAAGGCTGCTCGGACTCATCGACCAGATCGACACCAAGTACAACGACCGGCGCTACGAGTTTCTGCTGAATCCTCTCGAGCATGGGCGCAAGTCCCGCTACTTCCGCGATCATCTCAAGAGCGTGGACAGAAGCGAGCGGACATCCGGCCTTATGAACCACCTCATCAAGCTTCTGACCGGTCGCCTGGAACCGCGGAGCAATCTGACCATCGTCGATCTGTCGGGCATCCCCTTCGAGATAATAGACGTGACCGTGGCCGTCATGACCCGTCTGCTCTTTGACCTGAACTTCTGGACGCCCGCCGATCAGCGCCACCCGACCCTGTTGGTCTTTGAGGAGGCCCATAATTACATCCCACGGGTCGCCCAGGGCCACCACTTCGCCAAGACCGCCGTGGAACGCGTCGCCAAGGAGGGCCGCAAGTACGCCGTGAGTGCCATGGTAATCTCCCAGCGACCCTCGGAACTGTCAGAAACCGTTTTGGCCCAGTGCAACAGCTTCATAGTGATGCGGCTCAGCAACCCGGAGGATCAGCACTACGTCTCCAAGGTCGTGGGCGAGCACTTCGGAGGCGTCATCCAGATGCTCCCGGCACTTCGTCCCGGCGAGTCCTTTGTTATCGGCGACAGCGTGCTGATGCCCATGCGTACCCTGGTCACTCTCCCGCAGCCGACCCCGCGAAGCGGCGACGCCGATTTCTTCAAGGATTGGGCCATGCCCACCGTTGACAGCGACGTGGATGAGATCATAGACCATTGGCGGCGCCAGGATCGTCAGCAACTCGACGGCTCCACTGAGGAGCCGGTGCCGGACGAATCTGAGGATGGTACGGCTTCCGCGACGCCACAGCAACAGCCACAACCGGTCAAGCAACCCGCTCAATCGGGCAAGTTTAAGAAGTCGATGATTCCCACGGCCGCCGGGAGGCGCTGGCTGGCATCTTGACCCTTATTTTAATCGCGCTCGAAGCCCACAATACACTGGTGGCGGGCGGGTGGCATCGGCAAGCGGAGCGAGGAACGAGCGGAGCTTGCCCGTGTCTCGTGCTCCGACCGTGCCCATGTCACCCACACCGTTTACTTGGACGCCCTTCATCTGCCCGCCCAGGACGGGTATAATGACATGTCGGCGGAGTGGGCGAAGGCGATCGCCTGTCTGCCCTTGGCACTTCGCGTGCTGAGGGCGCGGGAGGAAAGTCCGAACTGGGCAGGGCACGGTGGTTGGTAACCCCAACCCGGCGCGAGCCGAGGGAAAGTGCCACAGAAACGACACCGCCGGGAGAAACGTCGAAACGCCAAAAAAGTCGAAACGTCGAAATTCAGTCATTTTGACTTTTTGACGTTTCGATGTTTTGACGTTTCTTTCGGTAAGGGTGAAATGGTGCGGTAAGAGCGCACCGCGCGGCCGGTGACGGTCGTGGCAGGGCAAACCCCACCGCCAGCAAGCCCAAGTAGGCAGCGAGAGGCGGCCCGCCTCGGTGAACGATGAATGTCGAATGGCGAATTCTGAATTCACTGTTCGCCATTGCGAATTCCTAAGCTGCGGGTAGGGTGCTCGAGCCGGCGGGTGACCGTCGGCCTAGATGAATGATCGCCCAATCGCTTACGCGAGGGACAGAATTCGGCTTACCCGCCCACTCCGCCCATTGTCGATTGTGGATTGTCGATCGCTCGTGCGAGAAACCCTTCTCGCACGAAGTGGAATGGGAATCCCATTCCCCTGGGGACGAGATGGGAATCTCATCCCAGCGGTGCCAATCATCGATCTACAATGCACGTTCCTCACCGGTGTTCTGCGCGTCGGGAGTCTGAAGATTTGTGCCGTAGATCTGACGCACGACATCAGTAAAGCGGTCAGGAAGCTCGCCCGTACCAGGGTCGGAGGTCTCCTCAGCCGTCTCGGCTCGCTGAGCCTGAGACACCCGAGCCTCCGCTCGGCGGTTCTCCGCCAGGGCCTTCGCAAGGGCAATCAACTCATCCGTCGAGATCTCCACCTCGTTGGTCGCCAGCCGTTCGTACACCAGCCCCACCAGCATCAGATACGCTCGACGTTCCCAAAGGTCGGGGCTGCATCTGGCCAACTGACCGAAGGTCTCGTCCAGGATCGCAGCCACGGACGCCTGCCGCCTCCGGTGGGCCTGCATCTTCCGGTTCGAGCCGTCGCTTGAGCTGACGGCGCAATGCTGTGAGCCCGCACCCGACCGGGATTTACCCTTGCCGGCACAGCGCACACGCTCGAGATAGGTCCGCAATCGCCGCTTCGACACCCCGTATTGAGCCGCGATGGCAAACCGCCGATCCAGGTCCGTCACGGTCTCCGCGGTAATCTTGTCGGTTGACACCGCGTGGTGGTGCAGCTCGCTGAGTACCTCCTCAGGGAGCAGGTGATCAACCGGAAGGCGGCTGGAAAACGATCGCCCGTCGTCGCGTCGCTTTCCGGCGGGCGCCTGCTTTAATCCTACAACTCGACCGCTGGACACTGGCCGTGCTGTCGCGGAAACCGTCATCATTCCTCCAGTGCGGGATCCTTGATGCAGCGGTCCGCCAGCTCCATGCCGGCCGTGGTCAGCCTGAACCAGCGCCTACGCCAGGGTGTCAGGCAATTGTCATTGTTGGGCTCCGCGATGACGCGTTCCACGTAGCCCTTCTCCTTCAGGTAGTGCAAGTCCCGCTTGAGGTGGTCGAACTCCAGCGTCGGGAACAGCACCAGTAAGCTGCGCATGAGCTGTTCCGCCTGCAAGGCGGCCGGGTAGATGACCTTCAGGGCCACAAGAACCTCGTTGCGGATTCGCTTGATCTCCCGCGTGTTCCGCCCGTTTGCCATCACTGATTGCCCTCGTCGCAGTTGCCGACCCCTGTGTTGCCTCTCCGATCCGGGGCAACAACGCCGGTCTGGCCGAGTTCTGCAGCCGGCCGTGGATGCGGGCTTGGAAACACGCTTTGCATGGTAGTCTCGATCCGTACCGTCGTTTCGCGCAACTGTTCCAGCGTCCGCCGGGTCATCATGCCCTCACGCAGCCACTCCTCTTTGGTCGTGTAGTCGCGCTCAAACTCCGTCAGCATCTTGCGTAGATCAACCGCCGCCGCCTCCGCCGATTCCATCCGTCGAACCAGATCTGCATGCCAGGAAACCTGGTGCTCGCGCAGCGACCGAAGGTAGAAGGTGATGACAGTCAGCGGCACGGCCACGAGCGGCGTCAGGATCGTAAGAAGCATACCCGTGGATTCCACGAAAGACGCCACCATCATGTCAACGCCGCGTCGATCGCCGTCCGGAGCAGCGTGAGCAGACGGTGTGCGGTGTCCACGCGGATAAGGCCGTCGGACAGCTCCTGCCGGAAACGCCGAACCACCTCATGGTCGCGGAGGGATGCGACCTGTGTCGTGCGTGTAGTCCCAGCCAGAATCGCATCGATCGCGTCGTGACGTCGGGTTTGCCTTATACTCGCTTCAAGGCGCTCCAGCAGACTACTAAGAGTCTCAGTAACATCGTCCATACGAGCAAGCCTCCTGACCACTCGGCGCCCTACGGCGGCGTCTCCGTTTCGCCTCGAGTGTTCCTCATACGCCGAAGCTCGATCAGCTCGCCGAAGTAACGCCTCGCCTCATCTTCCAGCGATAGCGACTCCATTGCCAGCCGGCGAAGCCCTTCAGCCACTTCGCGTAGCGTCGAGACGTTCTCCATTGAAGCCGTGTTGCGTCCCCACTCGACTTGCCGATCCGCAAGGAGGCGTTCCATCGCCGTTAGGAAATCACCGGTGTGGGCGTCGACCTTGGCGTCATCGGCAACGTCGGCACGCAGCCGTTCGACGAAGGCGTAGATGGCAGCCTTCTCCCGAGCATCGTCGGATTGCTCGAGATCGATGTGGTACTCGGTGAGAGCGATGGCCAGATTCGCTGCAAGCGCCTCTATCGAGTCGGCTGCCGCCAGGTTCACGCGTGCATCCCCGCCACAGCCGACGTGGACGATCAGGGTCCCACAAACGAGCATGATCTTCGCGGTATCCTGCTTGTGCGGTGGGCGGACAGCTCCTGGTTGAAACCCTGGCTGTGCCTTACCGCTGCGGCTATTCAATTGCCAATCGTCCCGTGCCACGTCCGATAGGTCTCCGTCGATCCCGTATGCATTGTCGAACAGAAGAACGTCCACGGCGCCAGCCTGAATGCCCGGTACCCGACGATCGCCGCAATTCGCTCCCTTGGGCGATCGTTTTACCACCGGCCGGGAGGGCATTGACGGCGGTGCGACCGCCAGCTACAGTGAAGTGGGAAACTGTGCACTTGCGCTCTACGGGTGGTGGCGAGTTCTGTGGTGTCCAATCCAACGATTAATGCCTCGACCAAGGTACTGCACATTCGTCCGGCGCCGCCCCAAAGCAGGTCGGCCTGTGATATGGACAAGATGTTGGCATCGACCTCACTGCATGTGGAAGAGTGCGGCGACCTGTACCGTGGCCTTGCACGCTTGTGCCGCGATGATTGGGAAGCCCCGCGGGCAGTAGTCGTATGCGTTGATGGTTTGGGGAAGGCCGAGATGGAGTTCTTTTCCATCATCTCGCGAACGCGCCCACGCACCTATGTGTATGTCTACGGCGACGAACGCGCAGCATCACTAATCGCCACGGCAATCGAGCTTGGAGCGGCCGGTAAGGCAACCGACGACGTGATCCTCAATCTGGCTGCGACGGCTACCCAGCCTTCCACAGAATCCCCGACGGAAGCCCCACCCCGCGTCGTGACGCCGGAGGAACCGGCCGTGGGGGCTTCCGTATCAGCGGCAGCCCCGAAGGACGGCCCGTCGTCACCGCCACGTGCGGATGATTTCGCGACCGCGGTGTCGAGTGAACCGCTTGTCACCGCCCCGGCTGAGCCGGTTCCGTCCGCACCGGCTGAGTCTTCGCCAAAGCCTGCGGACAAGCCGGGTGACGGTCAGCGGGCCGAGGAGGTGGCTTCCGAGGGTTCCGTTCGGGTCCCTTGGCGGCGTTACAAAGGCGGTCCGGTTCGCAAGGGGCCGCAGGAACGCAAATCTCCCCCGGATGACCCAGACACAACGGAGCATGCCAAGCCCCGAGTATCCTCGCACGAGCCCTTGCTGACGGACGAGGAACTGCAAGCTCTGATTGGCGACGACATCGCGGCCATCGCTCCCAACGGTCAGGACGCGGGTGAGCCCGGCGAACGCAACGACGGGGGAGGCCCTTCGTGATTTCCCGCTCACACATGACCGTCGACCCGTCGAGCCGTGATCGCATGCTCTTGGTTGGCCACAGCCTCGGTGGCGGCGAGTTGCTTGACGATCTCCGCGCCCGCTATCCTGAATTGATGATTGCGACGTGTGATTCGTACCTTTCCGGTATCGCCGAGCTGGCCCGCCGGCCGGCCCACGCCGTCGTGGCTTATGTCGATCCCTCCCTTGTCCAATTGGACAACGCCGTTGCCGGGCTTCGTGAGGCAGCCGGACAGGAAGCGAAGCTCGTACTCTGTTGCCGGCCCGAGTCCGAACCCTTGACCCGTCGCGTCCTGGCAAACGGTGCAGATGATTACGTGCTCTATCCGCTGGAAACCAATGAACTCGACGCCGCGATTGGCTATGCACGTTTGACCTCCGCATCGGGTGTGCAGCTTGCCGCCGCACCTGCGGCCTCGATGACCGAGCTCGCTGAGCTGAGCTCTGTACTGGCGGGCATCGGCGAGCAGCCAAGGGTGTTGCTCAAGCGGATCGCCGAGTTGACTCGCACGGCGGTCGGAGCTCGCGGGGCGATGGTCGTCGTCGAGGGTGCCACGGCGACATCCGGTGAGGTTGTGAACAAGCCGGTGATTAGCACGCCGCTTACGTCAACTTCCGGCGTGATAGGCCAGTTGAGCGTCGGCGAACACACCGACGGTCCCTACGCTCCCGGCGACACCCAGAAGCTGACACACTACGCCACCGTGTTTAGCCACATACTGGAAGCAGCCTCGAAGCAGAGGCAGTGGCGTCAGCTTGCCGTCACCGACGAATGCAGCGGCCTGCCCAACCGCCGCTACCTCCGCGAAAAGCTCGACGAAATCCTCGCTGGGGCTGCGGCTGAGCATTTTCATGTCACCTTACTGGTCTTCGACATCGACGACTTCAAGGCCTACAACGACGAGTACGGCCACGACGCCGGCGATGAGATTCTGCGCGTAACCGGTGAACTCTTCAGGGAGCACTGCCGCGAGCAGGACATCGTGGTGCGATACGGTGGTGACGAGTTCGTGGTCGTGTTCTGGGATCCGGAAGGCCCGAGAGTCGCGGGCTCCAGACATCCCGACTGCGCACTTGGGGTGTTGCAACGCTTCACGGAGGCGCTGCGCTCCCAGCGGTTTCCCTGCCTCGGACCATCGGGTCAGGGTCATTTGACTATCAGCGGTGGACTGGCCACATACCCCTGGGATGCCACTTCGCGCGAGACCTTGATTAGTCGAGCCGACGAAGCCCTACTGGCCGCCAAACGCGCCGGTAAAAACCGCATCTTCCTCATCGGCCAAGCCGACAACTCCTAGCACCCACTCCCATCCACCCGATGTCGCGTGCCAAAGGGATGTCATCCACTGCGCAGCGGCTCGGACTCACAACCGTCAAGCGCCAATCAGTACCGCGACCGCAGGGCAGCGGCCAAGAGGCGCCACCGTAGCCCACGACGTGTGGCACTGGTCCCGATGCGTCTTCGTCCCGGATCGCCGGGGTGCATCCGGATCCACCAGCGGACACGGGGCGGTCCCGGTCCGGACTTGTCGGGAGGATCAGCGGCAGACGACGCCGATTACACGAGCGGCCAACCTGCGGTCGGAAAGTCAAATGCTGATAACAGCGTCTCATAGGACCGGGACGGGTTATGGGGCCTGAGGGCTCACCCGCGGCGTGAAAAACTCATTTTTCAGCCTGCAGGCAGGTAATCTGAATGGCATCTTTGATCGGGGGAGCGGTACGCACAACCACAGCGGAGCGGTCCCAAGGAGCACTCCGTAAGGGCAGGGCGAAGGACTGATGAAGATAGTGACACACCTACGGCAGTGGGGCATGCTCTGCCTGGCGTGCGCGCTTAGCGGGTGCGGGACCCAGCTTAAGACCGCCGGGACCACTGACGAGCGCGTTCTATTTGTTGAAGACGCTGACCCGGCCCTGGCTGCTTTGCCCTTCGTTGAAGACGAGTTGCTCATCCAGCACTACCCCGGGGCGGAGGGCGAGGTGCTTGCGGACCTTTACTCAGAGGTCGGGGCCACAGTCGTCGAGGAACTTCCTGAAATCGAAATGACCGTGCTCGAGGTCCCGCAAGACCGGTTCCAGCCGATCGCAGAGAGCCTGGCCGAAACCGGCCTGATTGAGTCCGTTCAGAAAAGCTATCTCTACGAGCCCGGTGAGATCCCCGACGATCCCATGTTCAGTCAGCAGACGCATCTGGCACAGATTCGAGCCGCCGAAGCGTGGGACGTAACGGTGGGAGCCGAAGACCTCATCATAGCAATTGTCGACACCGGTGTTGATCGAGACCATCCTGATCTCGAGGACAGAATCGTTGGCGGCTGGAATATGTTCGATCGTGACTCCGATTACAGCGACGTTCACGGCCATGGCACCTTGGTCGCGGGAGTGGCCGCCGCTGTATCGGACAACGGCACCGGTGTGGCCGGCGTAACCTGGGATTGTCCGCTGCTGGCGATCCGCACGACCGACGAGTACGGCCGATCTTCCTCACGGAAGTTGGCGGCCGCCATCCTTTGGGCCGTTGCCCACGACGCCAGGGTAATCAATGTCAGCTTCGCTCCACTATGGTCCGATCGAGTCGTGCGGGCCGCTGCCCAAGAGGCCTTCAATCGCGGACGTCTTGTGGTGATCAGCGCAGGAAACGGCGGTGGCACGACTACAGCCCGTGGTTACAAGGCGGCGCTGTTCGTGGGAGCCGTCAGTAGCTCCGACCGGATCGCTTCGTTCTCGGATCGCGGCCCCTTTGTGGATCTGGTCGCGCCAGGTATAGGTGTTCGCTCCACCATGCTGGGCGGCGGTTACGGCGCGGCCAACGGCACGTCCTTTGCCGCCCCAATAGTCTCCGGTGTGGCGGCCCTGGCCTGGTCAATCAACCAGGACCTCAGGCCTGTGACGATCGAGTCGGCCGTTCTGGATACCTGCGTCGACCTGGGGACCACCGGCAAGGACAACGTGTACGGTCACGGGGCGATCGACGCCGCTGCAGCGGTAGGTCAAGCAGCCGAGACTTCGTTTGTGCCGGATACAACCTCGCCCAGTTTGCAGATTAGCCGGCCGGCGAACGGAACAATCATCTCGGACCGGTTTACGGCGTGGGTCACCGCCACTGATCAATGGGGAGTAGCCGACGTTGTACTCTCGATCGACGGCATGCCGCACGCAACGGACACCCGGGCTCCGTACAGGTTCGTCATCAACACCGCGTCATTTTCGGCCGGCTCACACGAGCTTTCCTTTGTGGCGACCGATCTTGCCGGGAACGCGTCACAGGCCAAGACCGTCACGGTCACCTTCCGCAGATCTCTTCGCAGCACCGGCGGGTCACCGTCCCGGATTACCTTCAATTCCCCCTCCGACGGGGCAGTGGTTTCCGGCAACGTGTCGATTCGAGCCAGCGTCAGCGATTCCGACGGACTGGCCACCGCTGAATGGCTGGTCGACGGAACGACTGTCTTCGTCAGCCCCATATCCGGCGAGTCCACCGGAGTAAGCTACGTCTGGCGGACCGCGAGCACCTCCTCCGGCCGACACACCGTCACCCTCATCATCACCGACGCACGAGGTGGCCAGACCAGCGCCCAACTCGACCTGATCGTCCAGTGACAGAAAAAGGGGACATTCTACTTTTTCGCGCTATTGGCACTCCTGCGCAGAAAGATAAAAGGGGGACAGACCGATTGGGGATTGGCGATTGCGGATTGTGGATTTCGGGTTGCGGATTGCCGGTTCATCCCTGAGCGTTTAGAAGTTTAGACTTTTCGACTTTTTGACTCTTAGACCCTGCCAGGTTTATTGTGAGTTGCAGGCTACTTCCCGCCGCCTCATGAGCACCACCGTCCCCGCCGCAAGGACGAGTAACGTCATCGCCACCATGCCCCAATCGGAGGCGGTCGGGATCGGTGCCGGTTGAAACTCATATGCTCCGATATCAACGGAGTCACCGGCGATTCGCGGATTGCCGGCAAGGTCGGTCGTGACGGAGGGCGGTACTGCACCATTTTCTCCTCTATCGATGCAAGGCGAGCTAGATGCCAGGCGAAGGTCATCGTCGTCCGTACCTGGAATGTCATCTCCACCGTCGGGGTCCGCAAGCAGCGGGTCGTCCCCAATGTTCCCCGTTCCTCCTAGCCCTCCCGTCAGGCCCTCGACGCACGTGTAGTTCATGTCGAGCAACTCAACCGAGATCTGAGAGGACTCAAGCATCCCGTCTCGGTCAGTGTTGTGCCAGAAGATGCAATTGGTCACCGTTGTC
>CP070827.1:4928443-4933478 GCA_020344555.1 Phycisphaerales bacterium | reverse complement strand
ATCGCCGCCCACCACCAGGACCGCATCGACGTCGGGGGCGACCTGTGACGCCAGCTCGGTGGCGTGTCCGGCCCCTGCCGTTTCCGCGATCTCGAGCCGACCGCGGCGGCGTTCCACCAGTCGACCAACATTCCGGACCACCGGCATCATGTTGCGCCGGCCGGAGACAGGATTCAGAATCGCTACAATGCGTCGCGGCATAGTCTCGATACTACTCAACGGCGTCTGTTACGAACCGTGTGCCCGCCAACTACCAGCCCGCCAACCTGAAAACGGCGGGCTGTGTTGTCCGGTGGCACGGGTCCTCTCGACGCGTCGGGACTGGGACCTTCCCGAACCTACCACTGGTCGATCCCGGCGCGCCGGGACCAACGGCACCTGTTGCGTCCTGTTCGATCCTCAGAATAGTCGCATCGCTTTTGAAACACCGTGTCAGGCTCGGCAACCTTCTCGGACACCAGGGTGCAGGCAACCGGTCCAGCACTTGGCCTTGTGTGCGGTTTCGGGGCTCGGGTTGGACGTCCAACACCTATGGACGGCACGGCCTCTCGACCCATCCCTTGTTGGCTTGCCCTCCCAGCAGCGTCCGCACGGCCAGGTCCTCCATCCTAGCATGTGGGCGCCACCGCGAGTATCCTCCCTTCGGGCCAAAACGACAGCTTGTACGCGGGCCGGTGTGAGGGTAGACTAGGAGATTCTGTTGGCTTGCGCGTATCGGAATCCGGCTGAGGGCGTGAGCCGCCTGGAGCGTAACGGGAAGCCAGACGATGCATTACCCGAGGCGGAACAGCAAGATCAAACGGGCGCGGAAGCAGGGATTCCGGGCGCGCATGCGCACGCCCAGCGGGCGGAGGATCATCAGCGCGAAGCGACGGCGCGGCCGTAGCAGAATCAGCGTCTGCTAGGGTCATGCCGAGCCCCGGCGTTGGCCCCGATCGCGTCGATAACGGTGGGACAGCTCGCCGAATCGGCTCCTTGGTAGCCGGATTGCCCAGATGAGCTGGAAAACCCGCCCCAAAAGCCCGGCGGGGCTGAGAAGGTCACCGGGAATCGCAGAATCCGCAACCCCGGCGGTGCCAACGTCACCACGAACGATTTTGTGGGACGGACGAATAGCGGCCTGCCGGCTTCTACGATAATATGCACACGGGATTCGTCTCGCCGACGTGGTAGACGCAAGGTGGTTTGCGTCCGCGGCGAGGGTTTGTATATGCGCACACGCAGGGGCACTTTCGCATCGACAGCGGGCGTTCACGGTTTGCGTTCCTTGACTGCCTACAGTGCCGGTAAGATAGACTAGACGACTTATGGTAGACTACAACCTCATTTCCGATTTGGATACACAGGGAGAGGGGCTCGAGGCCGAGTTGGCCAGCATGTTCGCCGAGGTCGAGACCGACGATCATGTCGGCGACCTGATCGAAAAGCAGGAGGACGAGTTCAGGCCGGGGACTATTCTCAGCGGGCGGATCGTCGGGCGCGCTGGCGACGAGGTCGTAGTGGACGTTGGCCTCAAGAGTGAAGGTTTGGTCCCCGTCCATGAATGGGAGGATGCCAGCTCGATCGACGTAGGGGATGAGGTGCAGGTCTGGCTCGAGAATGTTGAGTCCGACAGCGGGCATATTGTCCTTTCAAAACGCAAGGCCGACCGAATCATCAACTGGCGCCACATCGTCGAGACCAAGAGCGAAGGCGACGGCGTGGAAGGACGCGTTATGCGCAAGATCAAGGGTGGCTTGTTGGTTGATATCGGGTATCCCGTCTTCCTGCCGGCCTCCCAAGTGGATGTGCGCCGCCCGGGCGACATCGGCGAATTCATAGGCCAGACCATCAAAGCGAAAATCCTCAAGATTGATACCGACCGGCGCAACATCGTCATCTCGCGCCGGCGGCTGATCGAGGAGGAGCGGGCGACGGCCAAGGAAGCCCTGATGGCGGAGCTGGAGGTCGGCCAGGTGCGCAAGGGCATGGTCAAGAACATCGCTGACTTCGGAGCCTTTGTTGACCTGGGAGGCATCGACGGCCTCTTGCACATCACGGACATGAGCTGGGACCGTATCAGCCACCCCTCAGAGCTGCTCAGGATCGACGACGAAATCGAGATAAAAGTCCTCAATATTGACCGCGAAAAGGAAAAGATCGCCCTCGGCCTCAAGCAGCTCAAAGTCAATCCCTGGGACGAAGTAGAGGAAAAACATCCTCCCGGAACGCACCTGAAAGGTGAGGTCGTCAACATCGTAAACTACGGCACGTTCGTCAAGATCTCTCCAGGTGTCGAGGGCCTCGTGCACATCAGCGAGATGAGCTGGACTCGGCGCATCAACCATCCCTCGGAGGTGGTCGCGGTCGGCGACATCGTCGAGGTCGTGGTCCTGGAGATCAACAAGAACAAGCAGGAGATCTCACTGGGGATAAAGCAGACCCACCCCAACCCATGGGAGCATGTAGCCGAGAAATACCCTCCCAACACACGCATACGGGGCCGGGTCCGGAACCTGACTAATTATGGGGCATTCGTCGAGATCGAGGAGGGAATCGACGGATTGCTGCATGTCTCCGATATGAGTTGGACCAAGAAGGTCAGCCACCCCTCCGAAATTCTCAAGAAGGGCGACGAAATCGAGTGCGTTGTCCTGAAAGTTGAACAGGAGAAGCAGCGCATCGCCATGGGTCTCAAGCAACTGCATGAGGACCCCTGGGCCCATGCCGTGCCTGAAAACTACATACCCGGTCAAATTGTTGAAGGGACAGTCACGAAAATCACCAATTTCGGTGTTTTCGTCGAACTGGAGGAGAACCTCGAGGGGCTGTTGCACGTCAGTGAATTGGCGGATCACAAGGTCGAGGACCCCCATGCCGAAGTAAAGATCGGCGATAAGCTCCTCGTGAAGATCCTGCGGGTGGACCCGGCTGAGCGGAAGATCGGGCTGTCCAAGAAGCGTGCCGAATGGTCGGTCGAGCAGGATGCCGAGTCCGGCGCACAGCCGACCAGGGTGCGACGCGGCGGGCTCGAGGGCACGGGTGTGACGGGGTCAGCTTTAATCGACCCGAGAGTCCGTCAGAGACGTACGCCACCGAAAACGGCTCGCGAAACGTCTCAGGAGTCGGCCGCTGACTCCACGATGGAGCAGGCCGAGGGGAACGCCACCGAGAGCGCAGCCGCCGAAACTGAGGCTGACGCTGGGGAAACCGCATCGACCCAGCCGTCGGAGGAGTAGCCCGACGGTCGGCAGAGACTCGCAATCGCATTAATGGACGTACGCGGAGGGCTCGACCATCGTTGCCGACGCTGATCTTCAGGCCTACTTGCGGCAGATCAACGAAGCACCGCTTCTGACCCCGGAAGAGGAGAAGCGGCTGGCGACCGTGGTTCGCAAAGGGCAGTTGGCGGCCGAGCGTTTCGGACGCGGAGAGGTCAGTCTCCCGCAGCGCGAACATGCCGAGGCCGAGGCCGCTGTGGCGCGCGACAAAATGGTCAAGTCGAACCTCCGCCTGGTTGTCAACATCGCCAAGAAGTACGTCAAAAGAGGCGTCCCACTCAACGATTTGATCAACGAGGGAAATCTGGGGCTGATCCGTGCGGTCGAGTGCTTCGATCCGGACCAGAACACCAGATTCAGCACCTACTCCTCGTGGTGGATCAAGCAGGCAATCAAGCGCAGCCTGATAAACAGCGATAAGCCGATCCATATCCCCGCCTACATGGTTGAAATGATCTCCCGGTTCCGTCAGGCGCGAGAGCAGTTCGTAGAGGCGGAAGGCCGCTCGCCGAGCACTCAGGAGCTTGCCGAGAGGCTGCAAATGTCGGAAAGCAAGGTCGACCACATCCGCAGCGCGGTCAAGGCCGTCTCGACGCCCAGTCACGACTCCGACGGCTTCAACGGGCAGGCCCTGACCGAGGGGATTCCCGACTCCAGAACACCCGCGCCCGAGGACGCGCTGCTCAACCAGTCCGAGGCCACCAAGATTGTTACACTCCTTGATGATCTGGACGAGCGGGAATCGACGATCCTCCGGTTGCGCTACGGGCTCGACGGCCAGGAGCCTATGACCCTCAAGGAAATCGGGGCCGAGGTTCAACTCACCCGCGAGCGCGTCCGGCAAATCGAGTGCGACGCACTCCGCAAGATCAAACAGCACATCGTCGATTGAGCGGCGTCCTTGACACGCCGCCCTGGCCTCACCATAGTCGCGAAACGACCACCTCGCACAGTGGGGCGCGAGGCGTAAACGATTAGCCTGCGCGGATGTCCGCACAGCCTGAAGGCCGCCCGCTGGGACGAGATTCCCATCTCGTCCCCACTCAGGCGGGAATCCCTGCCTGCAGGTGCCCCGAGCCGACTCCAACGAATGTGGGAGCCAGAGCCCCGGCGCGCCGGGCTCGCATCAGTATCAGAGTCCATCCGCTGACGCGCCTTCGGCGGGACCACTGAGAACTGACCACTGAAGACTGACCACTGACGACTATTCCCCCGGCCCGATCATTCCAACACCGGCAACACTATGTGCGAGGGATACTCCGGCGAATGCACAACCGTTTGCCTGACTTTTCTGAACTCCGTAGCGAACTCCGCCGGCTCGCCCGTATTGGGGTTGCGCGAGTATTTAGGGAAGTTGCTGCTGGAAATCTCCACGCGGATCCGATGCCCCTTCTTGATGGAAATGCCCGTCGCCCCCAGATCGATGCTGTAGCAGTAGATCTTCCCCGGCTCCCCGGCCGTGACTTCCTCGGCCGAGACCGCGTCCGGGCCACGCTTGATACCGTCCTCGATGATCCGTGCGTAGCCGTCGGCCCGAACTTCCACCAGCTTTGCGGTGAAGTCCGTCTGCTTGCCCTCAGTGGACGCATAGACCACGGCCTGCAAGGGGCCGATGATTTCGAGATCCTTTTCAAGCCGCGGCGACGTATAGACGAGCACGTCGTCCCGTTGCTCAACCGGACGCTGGTCCTTGATACCCAGGTTGTCAAGGAAGAAATGGAAATTGACGCCGCCGGTGGTGGGAACCGGGTCCATCGGATCGTAGACGAAGTGGT
>CP070827.1:4908231-4928343 GCA_020344555.1 Phycisphaerales bacterium | reverse complement strand
AAGCGCCCTGGCCCGGCCCGCCCGGCCGGAGCGGCCAAAGGCAGACCCCTCGACACCAGGATTCTTCTCTGATTGGTGGCAGTAGGCTACCCATATTAGCCGAGATTTTTCATGGGATGCCTCCATGGGCACGATTCTACCCCCACGGCGGCTTGGCTTCAAGGAATAGAGGACCTTCCTCAGGATTCCGACTCATCGAGTGGATCGGGACTTACTCTTCGACGCCCGGTACGCCGGACGTCGGTCTATCGGACCGCCGGGATCTGCGCTGGCGCTGCATGCCGTGGAGCACCACGGACCCCCGGGGTAGAGGCAGGACTCCTGCCCCACGGCGCGGCCCTTCTGCATGGTAGGGCAGGTCAATCACCTGCCTTTGCCATGTCGGCTGAGGCGAATGTCACCCCAGCTCAAAGGGCATGGTGAATACACGGCTGCCACATCCTTGCGTCCCTGCGGGACTCGACAAGAGCGGATGTTCACCTTCCCGAGATTTAGTGTCCGGTCCGTTCGCCAGCCTTGGAAACGATGGCGCACCGTCCCTCAAGCATGGCGGCGCTGCACCTTGCCATACCACCCGGCCGTGTCCGGCAGCCCCGAAAGGGGCGCTCGAGATTAGCCCCGGACGTGAGTCCGGGGATTTGAACGACCCCAAATACCCCAAGCCCCGGAGGGGCGGCAGAGTCAAATGCCTGTCACCCCGCTGGGGTTCATGGATGTGGGCGCTGCCTTTCCCCCAAGGCTCACGCCTTGGGGTATGTCCTTCCGTCCCTTCGGGGTATGGAAATCGCCGAATCTGTCACGGATCTCCGATCTAACCGGCAAATTGTATCGATGCCGGCCGCGCCACCACCATTGGCACAACTCATCGAGTTGCGGGCGGTGCTGCCAGTCGCGGGCGCGGAGCAGCCGATGGACAAAGTGAACGCGCGCTGGCGGATCGGCCGATCTTGCCATGGTGCAGTCCTGTCGCCCCGGACTCGACGGGCCGGGACTCAGATCGAGTGACGATCATCGGTTCCCCGCCTGTGAAAGAGACGGGGCCCCCAGCCTCTCTTGGGGCCCGGGCCAGAGTTTACCCGCCAACGGAATTGACCTCAAACGGCATGGCGAAGGCAATTGGAGCATTCTCGGTTATTGCGTAGCGACGTCGCCGGGAGCCGCACATCAAGTTGTAGCGGCCGGCGTCCCCGCCGGCCGCTACCGGGCAAACGTAGAATGCTCTAGACTAACCGTAACTGGGGTGGGCCCTTGGCGGCACGCTCGACGTAGCGCGGAATCAAACCGGCTTCGAGCTTTCGGTATAGCTCGACAACCTGGCGGGGGTGGTAGTCTTTGCGCAGGTAGAGCCGCGCATCTGGCACTTCCCACTGGGGGACGGGCGTGAGGGTCCCGCGGTCCAGGTCGCGAAGTGCGGCGATCATCTTCTCGGTGCCCGCGATGATGGCCTTGCAGCCGATGCCGTGGGGCATATCGTGGGCCGTGATCGCCGGCCGGGCATGCCCCAGAATCGGCCCGCTGTCGATCCCGCTATCCAGAAGGTGAATGGTCGCTCCGACGTATTCCGGCTCCTCGTTGAGAAGCGGATAGAAATTGGTGGCCGTTCCGCGGTAATACGGGGCCAGGCCCAGATGCATGTTGATCATCCGCCCCGGCCAGCGGTCAAGCAGCGGAGGCTTGATCAAATTGGTGCCGAAAACTGCCACGGTATCGACGCTTACAGATTCGAGAAACCCGAGCGTGGCCTCGGCGTTCAGTTCACCCGGCTCAAGGCGGTGGACCGCGCAGGAATCACCGCCGGCCACGAAATCGCCCTGCGAACCGAAGAAGATCTCCTCCTGCCGGGCACGCTCCTCGAAATGGTGAGCAACGATCCGTGCTTCTTCCGGTGTCAGATCGGCTGCAGGGACCGCAACCGGTGTGTAACCAGTCTGTTCATACCCGACCGCCACCACCGGCAGCTCAGCTCGCAGCCGGTTGGCAAAGTAGCGGTGCCGCGTCTCAATACTCGTCAGAATCCCGAGCCTCATAGGCCACGCCTGACCGCGGTCGGGTACGACACCTCTTGCCCTGCCCGAGGGCGAGACTCAGCGACAATAAAAAGGGAGCCCGAGTCGAAACGACCCGGGCTCCTGACTTTCACATTCGGCTTGTCCACACGGGCGAGTACCGGCATCTCCGTACGCCCGCTCGGCCGATCAATACACCAGCGAGTAGGAGTAAACCAGGGACGCGCCGAAGTTTGGCGTGTCGCCTGAATGGTCCAGGCCGGCCAGGAACGACATGCCCAGCCTGCAGGCATCCGAGATGTCCCACTCCCAACCGAGTTCGGCAATGTGCACACCGGTCCGTCCGTAGTAGTAACTGCTACGGTACTGGTAGTCGGCAACCCAACGAACCGCGCCGTCGGCACACAGCGGGCCGTCGCCACCGATGACGGCGCCATACTGGAAGTGGCGAGGATCAAGGGCAAACCTGTCGTCGCCCGCCAGGAAGCTTCTCCTTGCCTCCTGGCTGAGAGTTTCCACGCCCTCGTAGTCCGTACTGCCGACCGACTTGGCGAACACGTTGAAGTGGCTACGTACGCCATTTCCGTACTCGTACGTCATGATCAGCCTTAGCTCACCATCCAAACCGCTCGACCCACAACCCGTGGGAGTCCAGGCGGTGGCAGACAGCGCCATTGACGGCAATTGAAGGCAGCCGTCGCCGCACTCCGTGCTCGTTTGCTCAAAGAATCGCCACAGCAGGCCGACCGTCGTGTTGTAGTTGCCGTCCTCGAACGGCCCTTTGTCCCCGCCGTCGCCCAACCAGGCATCCACGCCTAACGACAGCTCAAGGTTGTCGTGCGCACCCCACACGATCGATGGAGTCAGCACGAAATCGTCGCTGGAGTCGCCGAGGTTGGCCGGCGCCGAAGCAGTCATCCACCTAAGACCGAGCCTGAGGTCAACCTGCCCCGTGTTGAGCGGGGTTGCGTCCTCTAAGAGCCACAACTGGCTCATCAGATCCTCACCGCCGGAGACCGTCGTCGTGGTCTCGTACGTTACATCCTCCTCCTCCTGCGCGAGGACGGTCCCGGCCGCCAACACGACGCACATAAGAACACACATCCGTTTCATGGGCCTATACTCCACCAAGTAACTCGAAAGGTATTGCGATCGCCCCCGAACCGCGCCGGTCGGGACGGCTGCTCGCGCCTCAATCCATAAAATCTACCACGTTATCGTCCAGCGCCAAGTGTCAACTACGGCGAAACCGATCTAACCGGCAAATAGTATTGACGCCCGGCGTGTCGCGTTTCCGTGTGGTAGGGCACGTAACCTCTTGTGCCACATATCGTTACGGCTCTTTGGCGGCAAACGGCGACTCCCGTATCGATATCGTGCGCGACGTTATTACACAATCACCACGGTCAGAAACCGCTGGAGACCGCTATCGCGGACCTCATGACAAACGGATGCGAGGTTTCGCTTGCCCTCCCCGAGAGTTTGTCCTCGACTAGTACCTTAAGCACATAATCGCCCGCGGGCAGCGTCGGCGGCAGCGTGATACGCTGGGCCACGAAGAAATCGGCGCGGCGCCGCTGGCAAAGGTCCGTAATGTCCGGCTCTTCATGTTGCCACACCGACCGCCCGTCAGCGGTAAGAATCTCCAGCCGGGTTGCCAGCCGGGTGCGATACTGGTCGTCGTCTGTGAGTTCGGATCGGAAGTTGCGAATCTCCGAGTAGACAATCGTCTGCGAGGTTCGTCCTGACACCAGGTCGTCATCGGCCATCTCTTCATATACGCCGAAAGTGACAACCTTCCGACACAGCGCCACCGTGGTGACGACGGGATCGGCCCGATCAGCCAGGACCTCGCGAAGCTCGTCGATACGGCTTAACGCAGTCGAGCCGACCGCCAGCGGGTTCCGGGCGGCCTCCCGCACCGCTACCGCCACCTCGATCAGCGCGGACAGTATCCGCCGTTCTTCCTGTGGGAGGCTCGTTGACACCTGGGTCGCGTCGGCGTCATGTTGAACCGCCAACTGTGCAAATCGCAGCCGCCATTCACTATCGAGGTCATTGGCCTCGGCCGCGCGAGTCTTCAGGTAAGAGATCAACCGATCGACGAGCCCTGGCATTTCAGGCTGCTGCATCCCGAGCGGTTCGTTCGTCGTCTTCATTTTGACGGGCGGGGCTTGGGGACTCTCAGTCGACGGCACCGAACGGATCGACACCGACTGAACCACAGGCAGCGCTGGCCGTGGAGCAGCAGTGGCTTGGGTACTTGCAAGCACGACCTGCGTGTTGGCGAAGGCCTCGTCGGGCCACGCCGGTAAACCGGCGCTTGCAGGACCGGTGTTGACCGGTGCGTTGTCTGTCTCGCCGCTCGTCGTGGCACTCGCCGGGCGTGCCGATGTTGATCCGGGACTTGACTCTCTTGCGAATGATGGAGTGGGATTGCCAAACTGATACTCTTGCGTTCGTTCCAGGAACTCTTCGATGGCCGTAAGGACTTCCTGCTCCGTCTTGTCTGTCGGCTGGGCCACAGCGGGTGGCTCCGGCGCCACCCTCGCCTCAGGCTCGCGATCCATCCACTTGGGACGCAACGTGGCGCAGCCACAGAGCAGCACTGTGAAAACCACAACGACAGCCGATCGGGCTGCGATGGCGTCGAGGGACCTCCCTGTCATAGCGCAATCCCTGTTTAGTGCGTGCTCGGAGCGCCCGCACTATGCTTGACGATGAACTTCTCCACCGCAAGATCGATGGTCGAAGCACCGGTCTTGACGGCAAGATCCGCGGCCAATAAGTCGCGCTGCTGCTCCTCCAACTGTTCCGCGGTTACGCGCTCCAGCCGGCGTTTGAGCAGCGCTGGATCGGTGTACATCCTCCTGGCCAATTCGCGAAGGTTTACCCCCCGTTCCCAATCTCTGCGGGCCTCGAGAAGCCGGCGCACTCCCCAGGCCAGTCCGGCGATCGCCCGGGCAGGTGCGGCCCGATCCGTGGTCAGCACTTGCTCCCAATGGCCAAGAGCAGCAGCGGTGTCGTGAGACGAGATCGCATCCGTAACTGCAAAGACCTTTTCCTCACGGTGGTGACCGGTCAGGGCGTCAATGTCGCCCGGTGTGATCTCACTCCGCCCACCAACGTAGGCTGTCAACTTGGAGAGCTCGGCGTCGAGTTCGCCCAGGGCGTCCCCAAGATGCTCGCGAAGCATCCTAGCCGCAGGGTGGCTCAACCCCTTCCCGTACTTCGTTTGGGCTCGGTTGACGATCCACTCGACGACCGCTCGCCCCTTGGGAGCATCGCAGGCGACAACGGCACCGGCGGTGTTGATGATCTTGTACAACCGGGTGTTTCTGGCGAGCGTATCACACATCAGGATCAGAGATCCACTTCCCGATGGCGACGAACAGTACCGTTCCAGCGCCGCTCGGTTGGCAGTAATGAACGAATCCGCCTCGTCGACGACCACTACGCGGCGATCACCCAACAATGACTGGGTACGGACCTCGTCCAGGACGTCGGCCAGGGCGGCCTGGGGACCGGCGAAACGGACCGGGCCAAGCGTGTCCATCTCCTCTGATAAGCGCTCGAGAATTCCCTCCAGAACTTCACCGCGCAAAAGGCGGTCGTGGCCGACTACGGCATAAGTGGGAAAGACCTCCGTGGGAGCAGTATACATGGTGTCACTTGCCGTTCGGCTGATACCTTCGGGACACCTCCGCCATCAACTCGAGCCTTTTTTGGGCGTCGGCGATGACTTGGGTGGCATCGGGATCGATCTGTGTGGCTCGCGTGTAGCACTCTCGTGCCAAGATCTCGTCACCCTGATAGACGGCAATATCCCCCAGATTCATCCATACCTCGGCGTCATTGGGATTGTACCGCAGGATAGTCCGCAACAGCCGAGCTGCCCCCAGATGATCATTTTTTTGCTGGCAGACCATCGCCGCCCCGCGAAGGGCCGACCGCATCGCCGGTTGTCGTCGCAGAGCCAGCTCATACGCGTTCAACGCCCGGTCCAGATCGCCGATACCGTAGAGCATGTCCGCCATCTCGGCAAACGCCTCCGCCCACTGAGGGTTAAGCTTCACCGCCTCCCGCAAACGGGCGATGCCATTGCGATACTCACCCCGCTTTCGGCATTCCAGCGCCTCCGCGTAGAGGTGCTGAGCCCGCTTTCTGGCTCGCGCCGATCCGGCAAGGGCCGTTGTGTCACCAACAGTAACCACACCAGCACCGTGCGTGGTTGTGGGCATCGATTCCGAACGCCGTTCCGAGTAGGCCGGTGTGACATCGAGCACCCGCCTCTCGCTGCTTACGCGGTGCTCACCTAAGTCGGTGACGGTCAGCCGCACCGCCACAGATCTGGAGATGTCTTCCGGCAGTCGCCAGTCGTACCGGCCGGTATTCGTCAAGGGGTTGGACGTGGCAGGATACCAGGTCTCGTCCGGCGGTCGTTGGTAGGCCACCTCCACGGGACGTGGGCCGAAGTTCGCGTCAATCGCGGTCCAGCGGAGCTGCACCACCCGCTGCCCGAGTATTGTCGTCTGCCGGAGCGGATGCAGTTGCACAACCGGAGGCGTGTAATCTACAAACGTCCATTGATGCGGCGGCGTCGTATGAGTCGGGGCCATACTGGAAGGCCCCGTAGCGTTGGTCAGCACCAGGAAAAACCCGTACAGCCCTTCCTGTGACGCGGTGAACGTGATCGGCGATTGCCGATCCGCATCAGGACTGGACTCGTACCAGCTTGCCCCACGGTCCAACGTGTACCACAACTGGACGGAATCCAGAGGCAGTGCGCTTTCGTTGACCGCGTACTCGATTTCGAATACGCGGGACCGGATTGCTGCAGGATTCTGGCCGTTGGCGAAGGCAACAAGGACTATGCTGACCGCCAGACCGAGGCATCCATGCCGAACCGGGTCTCGTGGCATTGTGTCACCGGGAGTTCAGGCCGACCTCTTTCACGATCCGCCTCCAGGCGGACCTGTGCGGAGATATCGGAAGCCTTGCTGTGGTTACTGCACTGAATAGACGTGCTGCAGGTCGGGTGCCTGGGGTGCGCGAGACGAGATCAGCAAACGCCGGTCTCAGCACTGCTACGCAACCTTACGGGCTTCTCCCGTACTAGTGCTGATGCACGAGATACGCCGACGGACCACTGGAAATAAAGACACAACGTCATTTTTCCACATACGACACATCGCAGCCCATGAACCCCGGTCGGTTCGGCGCCTCCGGAGAACGTGAACCCAAGGGAACGTCACCGGCACAGAACCCCATTTTCGGGTCAATCAGGAGCGATTTCGCCGATTATTTGCTTTGCCGGGCAGCAAGCCCTCTGATAGACTTGGCCGCGCCATCCAAGGTTTATGTGCTGAATCTATAAAATGTTGGCACCTATTGGAGACTTACGGACATGCAGGAATACGAACGGCTGAAAGAGCTGGTTGAGTCAGCCGCAGACGACATAGCGAAGGCCTCTGGTGGCAACAAGGCCGCCGGGACGCGTGTTCGCAAAACCATGCAAGACATCAAAGAGGCTGCTCAGACGGTCCGCAAGAAGATCCTCGAGGTGCGTTCTCACCAGACCGCCTAGTGCCGATTTTAGCGAGCCGTTGGCCTTCCCGATGGGGGTGAGGTGCGTGGTGTGCCTGATGACCATCGCCGGGAGTGATGCCGTATGCCGCCGCCGCTGCTGATTGACCTGCAACAGGTTGATCTTAGTCGTGTCTTGCTTACCCGAGAGCAGCTCTATGAGCAGCTCCCCCACCGTTTCGAGTTCATGCTGCTTGATGGTGTGTGTATGCTCGATCGGGAAGCCACACGACTGGTGGCCTATGCCGACATCCGCCCTGACGACTGGTGGATTCGGGGGCACGTGCCGGATCGGCCGCTTCTGCCTGGTGTGCTGATGCTGGAGATGGCCGCCCAGGCTTCGGCGGTCGCCGCCAAGGTGCTGACCGGCAACGAGGCGTTCATCGGCCTGGGCAGCGTCGAAGATTGCAAGTTCCGTGAGACCGTCTCGCCCCCGGCGCGGCTCTATCTTCTCTGTGTCGGAGATGACTATCGGACCCGCCGAATCGTCTCCAGGACCCAGGGGGTGATAGACGGGCGACTGATCTTCGAAGCCAGAATAACCGGTCTGGCCCTGCGCTAGCCCATATACGGAACGGCCCTTCCAGACCGCCGCGTAGCACAGGCTTCAAGCCTGCACACTCGCAAGCGCGCAAAAGGCAGGCAAGATGCCTGCAGTACAGCGGGGCCGATTCGCTACCATTGGAACCGGGCGAGCACATTCGTGCGGCCGCCAAGATCATCGACGACCGGGGCATCGAGAGTCTTAAGATCGTGGAGGTGGGGTAACGGAAGCACTTGGGGAACGCCCCGGAAAACGAAATGGGTGGCAGACGATCGGGGTCGGTAGGATCTGACGAAATGTTGGTCAGGGACGGACATCGTTTCTTGTTGAATCCGTACGAGGGTGCGGCCTTCACCAAGTGCCCGAGGTGCGAGGGCAAGACGAGGGTGCGGAGATTCCCGTTCGAAGCCAGTGGGCCAATGGGACCTGGGCACTGTGGACCGCGTCTGCCGTGTGAGGATCCGATCCCCAACGAGAGGCGGGCATGGTCGCTGGAGCGATTCGGCGATCAAGGTATCGACGCGGACGGGGATGGCGTTTTGACCTGCGAAGAGGTCGAGCTATTCTTATCGGCTAAGCTCGGCGGCGAAAGGGGAATGCGGTTCAGAGTAGGCACACCAGGCCCTTGTAGAGGTCTGGGAGCCAAACAGGGCGACAGCAACAGAGCGGGAACTCGCAGCTCATAGCCCAGTCGTCCGTGGCAGCCCTGCAATGCTGAGACAATAGACCAAGCGGGCACCGGCCTCTTGCGAACCCTGCAGGCGTGCGCACGGGCCTGTCCTCGTGTACTAGACCTTAAGGAGATGTACATGCAGAACCGGAAAAGTATACCCGGGATTCTTCGGCGCGTCGTGGCGCTCACGAGCGGCGCCATGTTGCTTCAGGCAAGCGGATGCACGATTGACGAGACTTTGCTGACGGATCTTGCAAACCTGGTCGTGGAGGCGTTTCTAACGGCGTTGACGGGGGCCGTTTAGAGCGAACAGTGTGCGGGGGGGGGGACGGTTTCCGGAACGCACGAAATCAAGTCCGAGGTCCATCCTACCGTGGACAAAACTCTCGACGTCGAATGTATACAGCGGAGCCGCCCGGTGTTAAGGACGTCCGTCGGCGCTTGCTTATGGAGGAGCCACGCAACGTGAGCCGCCGTGTGCCATGTGTTGGCAAGATGTTGGTTGCTTCGACCGCGGGCCTGATGCTGTGCGCCGGATGTGGAACGCAAGTAGGGATTGCCGCATCGCCCTCGGAAATCTATGTCGAGGTCGGTGGGACTGTCGTCGTTAACGTCGTGGGCGTCCTGGACACGGGTTCTCTTACAGCGGTATCAGCGCCACTGACCATTACTTCCAGCGATAGCGCGATTGTTGCAGTATCTGGCGAGGTGGTGATGGGCATTGTGGAGGGGACGGCCGTCCTTACGATTACCGATGGCGTCTTCACAACGACTGCCAAAGTACACGTAGTCGCGGCCGGCACGCTGCCGACCGAGTTGGTGGTGACCCCGACCTCCGTCTGGTGTACACCTGCTTCCGACGATACACAATTGGAGGTGTTCGCCATCTTCGCAAGCGAGGCCGGCGAAGACATCACGGATCGAGCCTCGTACGGTAGCAGCGACAGCAGCATTGCATTGGTGACTGCGGAGGGCCTTGTTGTTTGTGTAGGCGAGGGGGAGGTAACCGTCGCCGCACAGTACCGTGGCGTGTCGGATACGATTAACGTTGTTGTTGGAGCGACGCCACCGCTAGCGATCGCCTTCTCTTCCTCCACGTTGACATGTGCACCCGGTGAGTCGTACGAAGTGCAGGTGCTGGCGTCATGGGAGGACGGATCAAGGACTGACGTCAGCCTATCTGCGGCCTACTCCTCGACCGACGATACCGTCGCGGCCGCGTCCCTCGGGCAGGTTCAGTGCTTGTCCGAAGGATCTGCTACGATCGTGGGGGATGTCTTGGGGGTGATCGGCGTCCTGGAGGTGGATGTACAGGCGGTCGCACCCGCCCCCGACGAACTTGTTGATCTACGTATCAGCCCTTCGTCGGTTGATTGCGGACTGGCCCAGGCGGCGGCGTTCGCGGTCATCGCGGAATATGGTGACGGGACAACCGTGGACGTAACGAGCAGCAGTCAGACACAGTATCTCAGTGCTGACAGTAGTGTGGCACTTGTACTCCAAGGGCAGGTGCTCTGTGTTCAACAGGGTCAGACAACTGTTCAAGCAACGTTTGGCGACCTCGTGGCGTCGGTTACCGTGAACGTCTGGTGAGCGTAACTATCTATGGGAAAAAAGGCGTCGGGATGATGAAGAAAAAGGTGTCGGAGAAAAAGCTGTCGGGATGAATTTCTTGACATCGTGAGCGGGTCTGGCAAGTTTTGGGCATGGGACGATCGCCACGCGTCACGGAGCATGGCCTTGTCAACCCGAAGTGTGTCCCTGGGTGATGAGCCCTGGACGGCCCGCATTGTGAGCCGCCTGGGGCTGGACGTCACCCTTCGCCCACGCGGATGCCCCCGCAAGGACACCAAAAAATCATCCTGACACCTTCTTCGCAAATGTATCGGCGTCGGTGGGAAGGTCGCACGTGAGGACCTCGGGGCCGCCCTCGGCAGTCGTGCGAACGTGGATGGTGTCCTCGATGCGCATCCCACCAAAGAACTGTTCGATGAGTGACTCGACAGCCGGTCGGTTGACCACGTCCGCAAAGGGTGCGACAAGATCATCGCGCTGCCAGACGGCCGGCACGATATAGAGCCCCGGCTCGATCGTGACCGTCATTCCGGCCTCCAGGTCGCGATCTAATCGCAGGTACTTGTTGCCGAATTCCGGTCGGCGGGACCGGCCTGGTGCATAACCGGCCTGATCGCCGAAGTCTTCCATGTCATGTACATCGAGGCCGATGAGATGTCCCAGGCCGTGTGTGAAGAAGAGCGTATGGGCGGCCCGTGCCGCAAGCTCCGCCGGATCGCCGCGAAGCAGCCCGGCCTCAACCAGCCCTTCGCACAGGACGAGTGCTGCCAGATCATGGATGTCGCGGTATCGCCGCCCCGGAGTGCACGCGGCGATGGCTTCACGCTCGGCCCGAAGCACGGTGTCATACAACTGTCGTTGCATTGACGTCAAGTTCCCTCCGACCGGGTACGTGCGTGTGACGTCAGACGCATAGCCGCCGGGCTCCTCAGCACCGGCATCCGCCACAAGCAGTTTCCCGACATCCAGCGCGTTGACGTACACTTCGCTGTGCAGGACATCGGCGCGAACCGTGACGATTGGGGAGAACGAGGGAATGCAATTATTGGCTGTCAGAACGCCCAAAAGGGCCGCAGCCACGTCGGCCTCGGTCCGACCCGGCGTCGCCGCCTTCATGGCGGCCATGTGCGCCTTAACGGTGACCTCGGCCGCCCGCCGCATGGCCTTTAGCTCATGCTCGTCTTTGATCAATCTCATGTCGATGATCGGCTGCAGTTCGTCCGGCGTGGCCGGTTGCAGACCGAGCGAAGAGGCCCATTCCAACGAAGGCGGACATGGCGGACCTACGAAGCCGGCTGAACGACCGGCGAGTTGTTTCGCAAGCACCTCAGGGCCGATTAGCGTGCTTTCGCGCACACCTACTGCTGCAGCAAGCCGGCTGTCGTCAGGCGCCTCGCCGGTCCACACGGCATCTTCAAAACCCAAAACCGGACGCACAAGCGCGCAACCCTCAACGCCGTTGCTGTTCGGTTCGACAACTAGCGCCGCCCCCGGCACCGGTGGACCGCCGAAGTACAAATAATTGCTACCGGCGCGAAAAGGGTGGGTGTTGGTGGCGTACTGGCGTGCCCGAGCCTGCCCGGCCAACAGCACCAGCGGCCGTTGCACAGCGGCAGCCAGCCTGGCACGACGCTGCTGATAGACTTCCGGCGGGGCGGTCATGTTAAGCAATTGACTCAGCATCCAGCCAATTCTCGCACGTTCCTCCTTTGCCGCAAGAGGTCCAGCAGCTCGAACCGTGTAAAACGCTCAGACTAACTGATTCTATTTAGCCGGAAGCTGCTCCAAAAGGCGCGCAACCGGCTGTCCATAACCACTTAACAGACATCTCTTTCGCGGGTTGTGTAGGCCGGCGCTTGCCGTTAAAATAGGCTCGAGATCCCGAAGTATAAACGCTTTGGTTCCACACGATCCGTAGTCAGGAAGATCTGGCGTGGGCCGGTGGCATCAAGGATCTTTGTGCTATCCGGACGAAGGAGGGCGAGAACATGAACGGTATGCAAAGAGCGCGCAATATCCTGTGGTTTTCTCCAGCGATTCTGGCTCTAGCGCCGGGTTTTTCGGCAACAGCGTCGCCCGAGGGCGAGTTTGCGGCCGCCTTGGTGAGCGAGCAGAACTATCGTCACTACCTGGACGACATGCTCTACACGCATGACGGGGATGATCGGGGTTTCGGCCCCGAGCATGATCTGGCCCAGGCCAACATAGTCTCCGTGTTGACCAGTTTCGGCGTGACGGTCGAGCTGGAGCCGTTCCTGTTCGATGCCGACTACGACGGCACCGACGAGACCTACTACAACGTCGTCGGGACAATGACCGGGACCACCTACCCGGGCCAGGGGTACGTTATCGGCGCGCACTACGACTCGGTGGACAACCCCGGCGCCGACGATAACGCCAGCGGCGTCGCGCTGGTGTTGGAGGCCGCCCGGGTGCTGAGCGCATACGAATCAGACTACACGATCCGTTTTGTTGCCTTTGATCGGGAAGAAGACGGGCTCATCGGTAGCTAGGCGTACGTTGTTGACCATGGCGAGGAAGATATCCTGGGGATGATCTCCGCCGACATGGTGGCCTACAATTACGGAGATGATCTTGCAAGAATCTACGGCCGATCTTCCTCCGACCCCCACAAGAACGCCCTGGCACAAGCCGTGACCCTCTACGGTGACGGGCTAAGCTACTTTCTGGGCGGCGAACGTGACCTCACCGACCACGCACCGTTTGAATGGGTCGGGTTTCAGGCGTGTCATCTCAGGGAGGACTTCGGCAATCCATATTATCATACGTACGAGGACAGCGTGGACACGCCGGGCTACATCGACTACGCCTACGCGACCCGGATGACCCGCTCCGTCGTCGGTTTCCTGGTGGATAATGCCGGTGTAAACGTCGACATTCCTGACGCTGACTATGACGGCGACGGCGATGTCGATCTGGACGATTTCGACGTCCTTAGCACCTGCTACTCGGGCTCCGGCAACCCGCCCGACACAGGCTGCGAATTCTTCGACTTCGATGGTGACAACGACGTCGATTGTGATGATTGGCGCGTGTTTGAAGTCTTGTGGACTGAACCCGGCGATCCGCCGACTTTCTCGCTATGCGTGTGCTTCCCCTCGTCGCCGGCACAGCCGGAGACGCTGGCACTCGCAGGTGATCCCGTCAGCCAGAAGGTTCGCTACCTGTCGTTCAGTGCGGGCGATGCAGGACGCTCCCAAGCGGTCCGGATCTCGTTCAAGAACCTGCCGCCGGCGTACCATACCTGGGACGATGTCGAAATGTGGGTGCAGGCGCCGACCACGTACTGCGAGCACTCAGCTCAGAAAAAACCTCCGGACTGCCCCCCCGCTGAGCCACGCATCGAGTGGACGGGCGCCACGCTGGGTTGCGACCCCTGGTTCGGGGATTTCTACTCGGCAGGCGTAATCCACGTGTTCCACGAGGGCATCATTCCGGGCGGCACCTACTGGATCGAGGTGGTCGACGCGACTTGTGACTGGGTCAACAAGCCGTGGAGCAGCTTCTCGGCTCCTCTGGTGCTGACCCAGAGCGCGTGGGCTGATCTGGTGAAGAACTGCGTGACGTGTCCGTGCGGCCCGCCGGATGGGAGTACCGGGATCCCCACCGATGTGACGGCCGTACTCGACAAGTTCAAGAACCTGAAGCCGCCGGACATCCCATGTGCGGCGGTAACTAAGGTGAGAGCCGACCTTGACTGGGAGACCCCGGACCAGTTGATTAATATTTCGGATGTCACGTTCTGCCTGGACGCGTTCCGCGGTGTGCAATACCCGCCACCTGCGTTCAACCCGCCGAGTTCACCTCCGTGTGGCGGGTAGTCTGGGTTCGCCCAACGCATGCGGTGCGCGGGTCGGCGGCACATTGTTCCGCGAGCCGCGCGCAGCATCGAAAGCCGCCTTGGTGCCGGGTCGATGCAAGTAGTCCAGTGGGGCGCGGTATGTCTGCCGTACGGATGTCAGATCATCACTCTGGGTCTGGCTCTGGCTGTCTCGGTGTGCGGATGTGGGCCAGCGGTCCGACTATCCGGAGGGCGGCGGTGACGGTATGCCGTCCGGGATTGGCCAGGCTCTAATGCGTGGGGTTTCCACCCATAGGGTCTCAATGAAGAGTGTCAACCGCTTATGCCATTACCCGTCATCCTTTCGTAAGCTCAGCTTGGGGCAAGCCCCTTTTTCAACCCACTGTCCATCCGATTCGGCCCGGTGAATCGTATTGCCCGACGGGGTGGCCATACGGCCGGAATCAGGTCGCTATTCGTACTGCGGGGCACGAATGATCGTCGGCCGCCTGGCCCGGCAGGCAGGGGGAAGGCAGATCAGCACGCCGAGAACCAGGGCCGCAGCCAAGCAGCCCCGCACCAGCGCCGGCTCCAACACATACGGAATCCTCAGGCCGACGAGGGCATAGCTCGCGTGGACCACCGCGTAGTCTGGTTGGCGCGCTTCGTTCCCAGTAACTGGCTACTCCTGCGCAGACTCGGATACGGATACGATCGGTGGAAGTGGGCCGAGGGTGAACACGCCTGGATCGGGTAAGCCCTTGGCCCGTTTGTAACGGGCGCCTACTACGCGCGTCCCGGGGACCTCTCGCCCGAATTCGTCGATAAGCCACCGAACCGCGCCCTTCTCCGGGATGAGCACCTGGAAATACGCATGTCGTCCCGGATCGTGGCCATATGCCGGACTGACGAACTTCCACGTACGAACAACGTCTCGCGCGTTGGGCGGATGCAGGCACTTATACCAGGCAGGGTCCAGCGGCCCGTCGCCGGCCATGGAACCCAAACAGTCGGCGGTGATAAAGTCACATCTTGGATGAACGGCGAAGGCGACGACAGGATAGGGAGCCTCCACTTCATCGTGACCGCGCTCGCCCCACGTTGCCTCACTATTGAAACCGGTGAGCAGCAGCAATTGGGCCTCCGACATCCAGTGACAGCCCCTAAGTGAACCATTGTGGCCCACCTGATAATGGACCTCACCGTTCAGGTCATACACGCGGATAACAGATGACCCAACCGACCCGTAGGCGTGCAGGGCAACGATCTCGTCACCAGGGTATTCCGGAAACACGTCAGCGATTGTGCACGATGCGACACCAAAACCCTCGCGGGTCACACCGTCTTCAAGAAGCCGCGGCAAGATGTCCTGATTCTCGACGTATCGGTGCCAGACTGGGTCACGCCTATCGCCCACAACATCAAAGGCGCATAACGACCCCGGGAAGGGGTTGCATGAGGCTGCATTGAAGCCAACCAAGATCAACCGCCCACCACCGAGTTCGGGTGGTCGCTCGACGAGTCCGGCAAACGTGATGCCGCCGGGTTCCTCAACTCTCCACGTGTGTAGCCTTCTGCCGGCGAAGGAAAGCAACCAGGCCTCATGCTGATCATTGCTTATCGAGACGGCGTGCGGGCGGAAGTTGAGCAACAGGATGGAGATCGTCGTCGCCAGGACTATGATTGCGGCAATTCCCAGACCGGCCGCGGTCGTGGTGATGAGCGGATGCCGAGACACCCAACGAACGGTGCGGGCCCACTTTGTAGGAGGTTTGGCCTCGATCGGCTCCCGATGGAGATGGCGGCGAATGTCCTGGGCCAGGTCCGCCGCCGACTGATAACGCTTCTCGCGGTCTTTTTCCAGAGCCTTCAAGGTGATCGTTTCGACGTCGCCATGCAGCTTGGGATTGATCGATGAGGGCTTCCTTGGAGCACACTCCTTGATGACCTTGGCACCTCTGTAGATCGTACAACCGCCGGCCTCATAAGGCAGCTCGCCGGTCAGCAACTCGTACAATACAAGCCCGAGCGAATAGACGTCGCTGCGAACGTCCAGATCGTCCGGGTCGGCGTCGCACTGTTCGGGGCTCATGTATTGGAGCGTACCGATAAGCTGGCCCACATCAGTGCGCATGGTCGTTACGGCTATATCCGAATCGGTCGAACGAGCTACCCCAAAGTCAATGACTTTCGGCAGCCCGGCCGAATCTACCAGAATGTTCCCCGGCTTGAGATCTCGATGGATAATCCCCTTTTGGTGCCCATGATGGACAGCGTCGCATACCTGGGCAAACAACCCCAGTCGCTCACGCACACCAAGCTGTTTCTCCCTAGCGTATCGATCGATCGGACGGGCATCGGGGATGTACTCCATCGCGAAGTATGGCACCGCGGCACCGCCCGTTGCGGCGTCCGAGTGCGTGCCCGCTTCAAAAACCTGGGCGATGTTGGGATGCCTGAGCCGGGCGAGAATCTGTGCTTCCCGTTCGAAGTGGCGGAGCGCGACCCGCGAGGTCACACCCGCTCTCATGACTTTCAGGGCAACGATGCGTTTGGGATTCTCCTGCTCGGCTTCGTAAACCGTGCCCATCCCGCCGGTCCCGATGACGCTTTTGATTTCATACCTGCTGATCCGTGCTCCGACTAGCGGGTCAGGACCGCCGACGCTGTCCGCGCGGACGGCCTCCGATCCGCGCTCCGGCGCCCTCATAAAGTCGGCGGGAGCCTCCTGGTCATACGCCACGAGCGACTCGACCTCCGTGCGAAGGTCTTCATCATCCCCACAGGCCTCGGCGATGAACGAGGCACGCTCTTTGGGGCCGCGTGCTAACGCCTCCTGGAAAATCTCCTGCGCAAGTTGCCATCGCCCGGCGGCCATTGGTTACTCTTCCCAACCCGCGGCGGTGTCGCCCCTGGCCAACTCGCGTCGCAGCCATGCTCGGGCGAAGCGCCATTCGTTATCCACGGTTCTGGGCGAGACTCCGAGGACCTCCGCCGTCTCGGCAACGGTAAGACCCGTAAAGTATCGAAGCAGGACGACCTCGGCCTTGCGCGGGTCGATCTGCTCCAACTTATTCACAGCCTCGTCAACGGCCAGCACCTCGGCCGGGTCCTGATCGAAGACCGGGGGCTCGCTGACCAACCGCCCCGGCTGCCGGCCTCCGCCGCGTTTTTGCCGGTTTCTCTTACGTGCGTCATCGATGCGAATCCGGCGCATGGCCTGTGCGGCGGCCGCGAAGAAATGGCGCCGGTTGACCCATTGGACGTCCTCATCCGCAGTCAGCCGCAGGTATGCTTCATGGACCAACGTTGTCGGCTGCAGCGTGCGGTCACCACGCTCGGCCGCCAACTGCCCCTGCGCGACGCTGTGCAGCTCATCATAAATCAGCGCCCAGAGCCTGTTCTGCGCCGGGACATCCCCCTGACCGACAGCGGCCAGAAGCTGTGTAAGCGGGTTCGGCGGTGACGCTGCCACGGTGAGTGTCCCTACGAGCACCAGATCATCTGCGGCCATTGTAGCAAATTCTCCCATGTTTCTTGCCTGGCCTGCGTGCAGCCGTGCTTTTTATGGGTCATTGTTGCTGGAGTAAGCAGTCTGCTAAATAGCTTACAGAGTCGCCCAATTCCACATCGCGGAATCCCGCGGCTTTTTCTTGCGCTCCGCTCGCCGCTTTGGCGCACATCCTTACGGAGTTGAGCGAAAGGATCTGCGGCTCGGCAGTCGCACACCGGCGGTGGTAGCGCCAGATCGAGCCCGTGTCCGCCCATCGACGCTTGCAACTGGCGGGCGAAGCAGAGGAGAAAACACTGACGTACGCATTGAGGCCCGTCGAATCCAGCAAGGCAGCTGGTCTGAACAGGCAACGCCTGGCGTTGTGCGTCTCTGTGGTCGTTATCAGCTTGCTACCGTGCTCTGGTGCCTTTGCTCAGTGGGTTGTTGAGTCTGTCGACGCAACCGGCGACGTCGGGGACTATTGCAGCATAGGGGTATTCCCAGATGCAACCGTCGGCATTGCCTATCACGACGAGTCGAACGGGAACCTCAAGTTCGCCCAGCGCTCCTATAGGCAAGGGGAGGCCTGGGAAACGGAAGTGGCGATGGGTATCGCTGGCGCCAACGTGGGCGAGTTCTGCAGCCTTGCAGTTGCGTCCGATGGCACTGTGGGCATCAGCCACGTTGATCCGACTAATCACCAACTCCTGTTTTCCGAGAGAAGCGCTGCCGGAGCATGGTCGCATGAGATTCTCCAAGATGACTACGGGGCCGATTATCCGACGAGTCTGATCCGCTCACCAAACAGATGGCTTGGCGCTTACACGTACCTGTCTGCCTCATCCGGCCGCACGAGGCCACATATCTGCATTCGTGAGAAGACCAACGAAGGTTGGCCCGGAATCCACTGGGGTGCGGGTCTTAAGTCGTATGCACCACGCGAATCCGGCCGCTGGTTACTGACATTGCCTAGCGGTCAGCCTTCGTCTTCACGGCTCCCAGGGCCTATACTCAGCTCAGCAACCCTAGCGAGCTCTGAAGCATACCCGTGCCGACAAATGGTGACAAGCCATTGGGCGATGAATTTGTAGAGGAGAACTCGATGCGTACGCACAACCCCTTCCGGCGCCAAAGTAGGCCCGGCGCGCACCTTTATGCGATAGCCGCAGCGGCTGTCATGTGGAGTGGCGGCGCGTCGGCCACATTCGCTGAATACTACATTGCCGTCGTTTCGGTTTGGACTGAGCCATCTCGCCCGGTCCAGGGCGAGAACGCCTCGATTTGGATCCGTGTTAGGAACCTAGGCACCGAAACTCCTGAACCGGGTACGCAGCACTTGGCTGATGTCCACGTTTGCGAACCTGGGGCGGACGCTGGGTGCGACTCTTGTGGCCACTGGCACTGGCAGGGGGTCGACGTTTCATTGCTCGCACCCGGCGATACCAGGGAGTTCAGCTTCGATCAACTCTATACTTTTGACCAAGTCGGAACCTACGGGCTGTGCGCCCGACTTATCTTTCTCAGTCTCCCCACGGTGTGCGTGTGCACTTCGGTGACGATTGGGCCGCCAAGCACTCAAGTCGTTGTCGTTGTGCAAAACTCCGACGATGACCCACTGGACGTACAGTATCGTGTCGATGACAGCGACTCAGACTGGCTTTTCGTTGAGCGAGGCGACGTCGTCTGGAGTCCCCCGATCCACGTTGCGGGCGACGCGTGGCATTGGGTATACATTGATTGGTGGGACCCAGACGTTGGCAACCGATTATCGCAGCAGGAGGAACGCTATGTCAGCACCGGCGCAACAGAGTACTTTGATTTCGAGATACCGCTTCACATCCCGCTGATCCAGGTAGAAACTAACGTTGAGAACAACATCTTCACCGCCCACGCTACTGCGAGCAGCGACTCAGTCGCCGGCGTCGGTGTCTACGTGGTCGATGTGAGCGTTGAGCTGGGCGAGGATCCACCTGTAACATGGGTTCGTCACGGGACCACCAATGACGACGGGGTTGTTTCCTTCGATTTCACTGCTGATCCAGGCGAGTACAAATGGGGTGCATGGTATGCAGGCTTGAAGGTCGGGGAGGGTCAGTTCGAGGTGGAGGCCTCGGGTGACCTGTCGGGCCTCGTCAAAGACGGATTGACGGGAGATCCCGTCGCTGGTGCCGACGTCACGGTGGGCGAGAAGCAGACACTCACCGAAGACCCCGAGGGAACGTTTTTTTTCAGGGGCCTAGCGGTGGGAGACACGGCAGTCTCGGTGAGCGCCGCGGGCTACTACGATGTCTCCGAGTCAGTGACGATAGAGGAAGGCTCGGAGGGATCCATAGGGATCGTGATGACACCGGAGGTCGCTGGAACTGATCCGGTCGTGCCCGAGGTTCGCGGGAGGTACTGTGGCCCGGGGAAACACGTGTACTACCTTAACCG
>CP070827.1:4893540-4908131 GCA_020344555.1 Phycisphaerales bacterium | reverse complement strand
GGGTCACATACTGTCGTTGTCTTGCTCAGTATCGAGCTGCATTTGAGGGAAACAGCGTAAAGGGATGCATTCTGGTGAGATATCGCCAGCACAGGGAAGGGATCCCGGTCTTCTGGTCGGACCTGCGGCTGTTGGTTCGCAATGAGCCGATTTCCTCGCTTGTCCTGACTGCTTGTAACCTCCGGGATCTGGGTGATTTCGTACCCGTCCCAGGGCCAGCCCTATTCGATCTTCCTGAGAGTGCGGTCGCCGGCCCGGAGGAACTTGCAGATAGCGAGTGCCACGGTTTCGGCAGGCGCGGCCGACCGAGACACGATACATGATGAGGTGGGAGGGGCCGAGCTCTTCCTGCCACTGACGGCGGTGGGGCATGCCGATGGAGGCAGCGCGCCGCAAAACGCCTTATTCTTCGCTTGAATAGGAGGACAGTAATGAGAACGACTGGTTTACATGTAGGTTGTATGTCACTTGTGTTGTTGATCCTGATGACGCCCACCTGGGGGCAGGACAGCGGACTTACCGCACCATCGTCCGTGCCGTTATCCGATCTGGTCGTCCAGGTCGACGGTGTGAATCAAACACTGACCCTCGAGGGCGGGACGCCGTTTCATCGCACGACGAATGGGGTCACGAGCGAGCGTCTGATTGATGTACCGGGCTCGCCGATTCGTCTGGCCCTCTGGTCGGAGATCGACGAAGACGGGCAGGTCGTGCCGTTCTATGCCATCAGCCAGGATGGGCAGAGCATGGCAACCGTACGGCCCACGTCCTACGTGCTGAAGCTGCGGCACGGTGATTTCGACCCCGGCGACGTGGTACCGCCGGTAGACGCCTCCCTGGCCGCCGAGGCAACAACGAATCTGCACATCGTGCAGTTTGTCACCCAGCCACTGGAAGAGTATCGAACGGCCATCACCGATCTGGGCGGCACGGTCCATCATTTCTTCGCCAATCACGCCCACATCGTCATGATGAGTCCGGAGGTGCGCGATGTGGTCGCTCAACTCCCCTTCGTTCGGTGGGTAGGTCCGTTTCATCCGGCCTACAAGCTGGAGGAAGAAATCCGCGATCAGATCGAATCCGGCAAGAGCGTGGAGCCGCGCCGTTACTCGATCATGCTCGTCGAGCGCGGCGTATCGGCGCAGGATCGCGTCACCACCCAAATCGACGCGATGGGTGGCGAAGTCCACGGCACCACGCCGATGGGGTTCCGGGTTGAAGCGACGTTGTCGCTCGATCAGGTCCAAGAGGTCATCACCCTGGACGACGTGATGTTCATCGACCGCAAGGGCCCGCTCGAAGTGGACATGGACATCGTGCGCGAGATCGGCGGGGCCGACTACCTGGAGACCGTCGCCGGCTATACCGGTCAGGGCGTTCGCGCGGAGGTCGCGGATACTGAAGTGGATGAGGATCACCCCGAGTGGTCTGCGCCGCCGATCATCCACGTGGCCGGCTCCGGTACATTCCACGGCACCTCGGTCTACGGCATTCTGTTCGCCCAAGGCGTCGACCCGCAGGCCCGCGGCTTGATCCCTGATGGTGTGGGCATCTTCGCCTACAGCAGCGGGCTCCTCGGCGGCGGACCCACCCGCTACACGCACACCGCGGAACTGGTCGATCCGGACGGTCCCTACCGGACGGTCCTTCAGACCAATAGCACCGGCGATCCGCGGACCTTCTTCTATACCACCATTTCGGCCGAGATGGACGACATCCTCTTCATTAACGATATCGCCATCACCCAGTCGCAGAGCAACGCCGGCAACCAGGACTCGCGTCCCCAGGCCTGGGCAAAGAACATCATCTCGGGCGGGGCGGTGAATCACTACGACACGCTCACCCGCAGCGACGATTGCTGGTGCAGCACCGCGAGCGTCGGTCCGGCGGACGACGGCCGGATCAAGCCCGATCTCTGTTTCTTCTATGACGATACCTATACGACTTATGCCGGCGGAGGTTATACCCAGTTCGGCGGGACCAGCGGGGCCACGCCGAGCATCGCCGGGCACCTCGGCCTGTTTTTCCAGATGTGGTCCGACGGCATCTTCGGCAACGAGGTGATTCCGGGCGGAACAGTGTTCGAGAACCGCCCGCACATGACCACCGCCAAGGCGGCGTTGATCAACACGGCCACTCAATATGCATTCAGCGGCACCGGCCACGACTTGACCCGCGTCAACCAGGGTTGGGGCATGCCAAATGTGCAGTACCTTTACGACATGCGGAACAACATCTCCTTCATCGATGAGACCGAGCTGCTGGGAAACATGGAGAGCGTTGAATACGTCGCCTATGTCGAACCGGGCGAGCCGGAGTTGCGCGTGACCATGGTGTATGCCGACCCTATGGGTGTGCCCGGGGCGTCGGAGCACCGCATTAACGACCTTACCCTGAAGGTGACTTCGCCTTCCTCTACGGTCTACTGGGGCAACAACGGGTTGCTCGAGGGGAACTGGTCCACTTCCGGGGGAACCGCGAACACCATCGATACCGTCGAGAATGTCTTCATTCAGGACCCCGAGGCCGGCGTGTGGTCCGTCGAGGTGATCGCCAGCGAGGTCAACGAGGACAGCCACGTGGAGACCCCCGAGCTGGATGCGGACTTCGCCCTGGTGGTCAGCGGCGCGTTTCTGGCGACCTGCACCTCGGACGGCCGCATCTCCCTGGATCAGATCAAGTACGCCTGTGCCGATCAGGCCGGTATCCGCGTGGTGGACTGCGACCTGAACACCAATGACACCATCATCGAAACCGTCGACGTTACCATTGATTCCACCAGTGAGCCGGGCGGCGAGATCGTGACACTGACCGAGACGGCAGCGGAAACCGCCGACTTCCGTGGTACCATTACCTTGAGCACCACCAACGGCGCCGGCATTCTGCAGGTCGCCGACGGTGACACGGTCACGGCCACGTATATCGACGCGGACGACGGGCAGGGCGGCACGAACGTGGTGGTAACCGACACCGCGACCGTGGATTGCGTAGCGCCGGTTATCTCCAACGTGCAGACCACGAATGTCGAGCCGCGCAGCGCCACTGTGACCTTCGACACCGATGAGCCCGCCAACGGCACCGTTCGTTACGGGTTGGCCTGCGCCGCGCTGACCGAGACGGCATCCGAGACCGGATACGGCACGGCTCATACGCTCAACCTCACGGGCCTGAGCGACGACACGACCTACTTCTACGCGGTCGATGCCGAGGACGAGGCGGGCAACAGCAGTACCAACGACAACGGCGGGGCCTGCTACACGTTCACCACGCCGGAGATTCCCGACTACTTCACTGAGTTGTTCTCTGCCGACAACGACCTGGACAATCTCAGTCTGACGTTCACACCTAACGCCTCGGTTGATTTCTACGCCGGCTGCACCGAGTCGATCAGCGTTCTGCCGATCGACCCCAGCGGTGGCACGCCACTGAGCTTCACGCCGTCAAGCGATGACGGCTACGCCAATGCCATCCTGAGCGGAGGAGAAACGGTGTCACTCTATGGCACCAGTTATGGCGACTTCTGGGTTGGCACTAACGGCTATATAACGTTCACCGCTGGCGATAGCGACTACACCGAGAGTCTGGCGGACCACTTTGACCTGCCGCGGATTTCAGTGCTGTTCGACGACTTGAACCCGGGTACGGGTGGAACGGTCAGTTGGAAGCAACTGGCCGACCGCGCAGTGGTGACTTGGGAGAACGTACCGGAATACGGCACATCCAATTCCAACACGTTCCAGGTAGAGATGCGCTTCAGCGGAACGATCGTGATAAGTTGCCTGGACATTGCCGCGACGGATGGTCTGGCCGGTTTGTCGGATGCCGGTGGGGTTCCCGTCGATTTCTACGAGTCGGACCTCTCGGCCATGGGTCCCTGCGGCGGTCCAACTTGCGACGACGGGATTCAGAACCAGGGCGAAGATCGCATAGACTGCGGCGGCCCCTGCCCGCCGTGCGATTGTCTGTCCGATGGCGAATGCGACGACGGCACGTTCTGCAACGGCGCGGAAACGTGCGACGCCTGGGGTCACTGCCAGGCCGGCAGTGATCCATGTCCGGGACAATACTGCGACGAGGTGGGAGGCATCTGCGTCGACTGCCTCAACAACGGTCACTGCGACGACGGGCTTTTCTGCAACGGAGCGGAGACCTGCGTTGGCGGCAGTTGCCAGCCGGGCACCGATCCCTGCCCGGGACTGGGTTGCGACGAGGTCAACGACGTATGCACTCCCTGTGACGACAATGGCACGTGCGAGCCGGGCGAGGACTGCAACAACTGCCCGAACGACTGCTTCACTGGCGAGGGCGCGATTTGCGGCAACGGCGTCTGTGAGACGGCCAACGGTGAGGATTGCGTCTCCTGTCCCGATGACTGCAACAGTAGGCTAGGTGGAAAGCCAAGTGGCCGGTACTGCTGCGGCGACGGCACCGCCGAGTATGGTATCACTTGCAGCGACAGCCGTTGCACTGGAAGCGGCAACACCTGCACGACCGACCCGGCCGTGCCGTCGTGTTGCGGTGACGGCACCTGCGAGGGCAGCGAGGACGGTTGGAACTGCGAGGTCGACTGCGGTCCGCCACCGTTCTGCGGTGACGACATCTGTGATCCGGGCGAGGATCAGTGCAACTGCCCAGCCGACTGCGGCACGCCACCGGCAACAGAAACGGACTGCGCGGACGGCATCGACAACGATTGTGATGGCTTCACCGACGGGGCTGATCCGGATTGTGCATGCCTCGCCAAGGGCGAGCCGTGCACTTTGGACAGCGAGTGCTGCTCCGTGTGGTGCCATCGAGGAGCCTGCAAGTAGTCGTCATCAAGACGAATAGGTTGATTGCTGGCGCGAGATCAACTCGGGGCGGGGTCGGCCAAACGGCCGACCCCGCCTTTTTCACGCCCCGCACACGCCCGGTCAGCTCAGTTGCCCCTGAATGGAGCAGCCGATAAACTCCATCACGGCGGATTTTCCAGTGGGCGACGGCCGGCAACCAGCGGAGAACTCCAGGGCTTACCGGGTTTGCCTCCTCGAGTTCCCACCCATTTGAACCCTCCTCAGGAGGAGCAATGGATCGTCGAGACGAAGTTGCTTGGACGAACAGATGCCTTCGACTAACTGGACAAAGCCGGTGGTCGCTCAGGCTCATAGGCGCTTTGGGGCTGGTCATCTGTTCCGGGTGCGTGCCTGCCTTGACCCGGTGGGCTTCAGACGGCTGGGTCGCCGACTACGATGCGGCCGAACAGCGACAGCGTGAGTCCGGGCGCGAATTACTCATCCTCTACAAAGACACACGTCCCGGCGCGGATACTTCAGTGGAAGAGGCTCTTGCGAGCCCGCCCGTCAAGGAAGTGATCCGCAGCTACGTGCGCTGCAGGTTGTTCAAGTCTTATGAGCCGGATCGGCGCTACGTGGCTCAGTACGGTATCGACCGTGCGCCGGCGCTGATCCTGGTCCACCGCGACGGCACCTATCATGCCCGATCGGGCCTCATGTCAACCGGCAAGCTTGCGGCATTCCTTGCCGATGCGAAACCTCCCGGTGCGCGGCCCGTGATCAACCCCTATATTCCACGGCGCCCCCGGTACGACTGGCACGGCTCGATCGAAGAGGCCCAGCAGGTCGCCCGGCTGACGGGCCGGCGGCTCTTGATCGTCTTCTACCGAACGCTGTCGCGTGATTGGCAGGAGCTCAACAAGCTCTTGTCGCGGCACGAGGTATACAGGCGATTTGCGGACATGGTGCCTTGCCGGATCGGCTTGACCAGTCTCTCGGCCGATGCTTACATAACGCAGTTCGGAGCCCTGAAGCTACCTGCGATTGTCATCGCTGATTGTGATGGAAGCCGCCATGTGCTCGAGTTGCCGAGGTCCTACGAAGCCGTTGTACGTTTTGCCGACTCCGCGCGGAGACAGAAACATACGCGGCCCTCGGCGTCGACCACAGCCGCTGAACCTTGATGCATCGCTTCGCATCATGCACTTAAGCGTGAAATGACCTGGCTCAACTGGCCCAACCGAATCACCATTGCGCGAATCCTGCTCGTCGCGCCGCTGGTGATCTGCCTGCTCAATATCAACATCGGCTGGTCAGGATGGCGACACGTGGCCCTGGGTCTGTTCACCGTGATGGCCCTTAGCGACGCCCTGGACGGCTTTCTCGCCCGATGGCTAAAGGAAGAGACACCGCTCGGACGGTTCCTCGATCCCGTGGCCGACAAGCTCCTGATCACCTCTGCGATTGTCCTTCTGGCGGTCGACGCTACGGCCGTCCCCGGCTTCAAGCTGCCCAGTTGGGTGCCGGTGATCGCCGTGGGGAAGGAGGTGCTCACATTGATCGGCTTCGGGCTGGTGTATGTGGTCACGGGCGAGTTCTTCGTCAGGCCGAGGGTTTTGGGCAAGGCCTGCAGTCTGGTACAATTGTTGATGATCGCCTTCTGTCTGCTGGCACCGGATTTGCCACTAATCCTGCAGCGACCGTGGGGGGTGCTGTACTGGCTGGCCAGCGGGCTGGCAATCGTTGCGGTTGTGGACTACCTGAGGATCGGAAACCGTTTCGCCGCCGAACACCACGCACGAACGCAAGGGTGACAGACTCATGAGCAAACGACCCTTTTCCGGAATCGAGACGGCCCTCGAAGACCTGCGCGAGGGTAAGTTCCTTATTCTCGTTGACGACGAGGACCGCGAAAACGAGGGCGATCTGGTCGTCGCCGCCCAGACGATCACGCCCCAGGCGATCAACTTCATGCTCAAGGTCGGCCGGGGCGTGCTCTGCCTGCCCATGACTCGGGAGCGCTGCGAGCAGCTTAACCTTCCGCTGCAGACTTCGGCAAACACGACCCGTTTCGGTACCGCCTTCACGGTCACGATCGACGCCCACAGCCGCTTCGGCGTCACTACGGGCGTGTCAGCCGCGGATCGGGCTAAAACGATCGAGGTGGCCTGTGCGCCGGATACGCGTCCGACGGATCTTACCAGGCCCGGCCACATCAATCCCTTGATGGCCCGGGACGGCGGCGTTCTGGTGCGGGCCGGTCAGACCGAAGGATCGGTGGATTTGTGCCGGTTGGCCGGCCTGCAACCGATGGCAGCCATCATTGAAATCATGAATGATGACGGCAGCATGGCGCGTCTTCCGGACCTTGTGGGACTATCCGAAAAGTATGGCATCCGCATGTACACCGTGGCCGACATCATCGAACACCGCATGAAGCGCGAAACCTTTGTCAAGCGCGGTGTATCAACGAAGCTGCCTACGAGTTTCGGCGAGTTTACCCTGATCGAGTATCACTGCCCCGTCGATCCCGAACCGCATCTGGCATTATGCTACGGCGGCATCGGCAAGCTCGACCCCAACGGGGATCCGATTATCCACGAAGAACCGGTCCTGGTACGCGTGGAATCCGAGTGCATGACCGGCCACGTGTTTCACTCACTGCGGTGCGACTGCGGTGAGCAGCTCGACGCCGCCATGCAGATGATCCAAAACGAAGGTAAAGGTGTGGTCCTCTACCTGCGGCAGGAAGGTCGCGGCATCGGCCTGCACAACAAACTGTTGGCCTACAAGCTGCAAGACGAAGGTCTCGACACCGTAGAGGCCAATGTCAAGCTCGGCCTGCCGGTGGACCGCCGTGACTACGGCGTCGGCGCCCATATTCTCCGGGACCTGGGTCTGAGGCGGCTCCGCACCCTTACCAATAATCCCAAGAAGGTAAGCCGTCTGGAGGTCTACGGCATCGAGGTCGTCGAGCAGGTCACGATCGAGATGGAGCCCAACGAGCACAATCTGCCATACCTCAAGACCAAAAAAGCCAAGATGGGCCACCAGCTTCGGGACGTGTGACCGTCGCTTCCTGACAACAGCCCTCGCTCCTGTCCTGGACGACGGAGTCACCGAGTTGCCGTCGCTCGCGGCTCTTCTCGGGTGCCCAGTTCAGCGGTTTATCACGTGGCATCAGTCCGATAATGTGAGACCTGTGTAGCTACAACTGGTCTTTGCCTGCATCATTCGGGGAGGGGGCAATCAGCCTGACCATCTGCTCCTTTACGTGTCGGGCGAGAGCGGCGCCAACCTCGCGCTCGTCGTCAAGAACTGCCTCAGCGCCGCCGTCATCGAATTCGGAGTGATGACGGTCATACCGGCAGCGCACTACCACGTGGGCGAGTGGCGCCAGTCGGCGGACCTGGTCCAAAACCACAAGGGCCGCAGCTCGATCAGGAATGGTTATCGCAATCAGCTTGGCCTCCGCGACATGGGCGTCTTCCAACACTTCCCGCTGGGTCGCGTCACCGATATGAACGCGGAATCCGTGTTCCTCAGCGAGTTGCCTCATCCTTCTGTTCAAGTCAATGACACAGACGATCGGCCCAGTGGCTTGGAGTATTCGACCGATGTGCTGGCCGGCCGGTCCGAACCCGACGATTACAACATCGGGACCAGCTTCGCTAGAGTATCGCGGTTCGATTAGCTCTTCTGCGAGCTTGGGGCCCAGCCTACGCTGCGCCAGAACGGCAAGTCGCGGTCCCCATCGAACCATGAACGGGGTCGCGAACAGAGTCATTACAGCGCTTGACACAACGACCATGTACGTGTGTGCGGACACGACCCCCGTCGCCGTCCCAATACTCCCAAGCACAAAAGCGAACTCACCTATTTGTGCCACGCACATGCCCGTCGCGATGCCGGTGGCATGAGACCCACCAATGAGCCGGATTATGATCCAGACCAGCAACGTCTTTCCTGTAAGTATGGCCGCAGCGACGCCCAGTAACAGCCAACAGTTCTTGATGATCCATACGGGGTCAGCCAGCATGCCTGCGGCGCCGAAGAACAGGGTGATCAATAATGTGCGCAATGTGGAGATGTCGGCACGAATCTGGGTCGCAAAGGGTGAACTTGCCAGGAATAGCCCCGCAAGAAACGCTCCAAGTGCCGGAGAGAGCCCCGCTACGTGGGCAGCCCATGCGGCACCGAGCCCTGTCACCGCAGCCAGAAGGATGGTGAGTTCGCGGTTGCGTTCAAACGTGAGGGTGCCCAAGGCCCACACGGCCACTTTATTGAGTAGAATATAGAGTGCGGCAATCAGCCCGGTGGCCAGCAGCAACGTCTTTATAACGCCGCTGGCGATCTCGACAGGTGTTCCAGTCCCCCCAAGAACCGTAAGAAGTAGTGCCAGGGGTACGACAGCGACGTCCTGGACGAGCAGTATCGCCAATGAGTTGCGCCCATGGATACTGTCGATCTCAGCACGATCCATCAACACTCGCAGGACACAGGCAGTACTGCTCAGGGCCACCATCGCACCAACGGCAATCGCTTCGCCGACCGGCAGTGCGAAGGCCAGGCTTGCCACACTGCCGACGATCGTGCCCACGAGCACCTGGAGCGCGCCGCATAAGGCGGCCTTTGCCCCAAGAGTCTTGAGCCGAGACCACGAAAACTCCAGGCCCAGGCTAAACAACAGCAGAGACACACCAAGTTCGGCGATCGCCTCAATGTCGCCCTCGAGCTTGAGAGCATCAACGCTTCCAGGACCTCCAAGGATCATGCCCGCAAGCAAGTATCCAAGTAGCGGGCTCTGCCCAAAACGGGAGAACAGAGCACCGAGCAAAAGCGCCCCGCTCAAAAGGATGACGATGTCAAATATAAGCTTCCAAAACTCCATCGCTGGCGACTCTTTGAATTGCGGGCCGAATGTCTTCAGAACAACGTGCCCACCTGGAAGCTGAAGATCTGCTCCTCGTCATCCGGGTCGGAGACCACCGGAACCGCCAAATCGAGCTCGAGCGGCACCGGCCCGAACAGGTCAATCGTGAATCGAACGCCGGCGCCGATGGAAGCCCGCCATGTTCCCGACCCCACGGCACCGGTATCCAGGAAGAACAGGCCTCGAATGTTCTCGCCGACCAGTGGGAATGAATACTCCCCACCCAGAAGGATGAGATAGTCTCCTCCGATGTTGTTGTCGTCGATGCCGTCGCGCGGGCCCACACCCCGGTACGAAAAACCACGGATGGAACCGGTACCGCCTGCGTAGAATCGCGCGAACACGGGGGCGTCACCAATGATCACGCCGCCATCGGCCCGAAGCTGCAGCACGCTCTTGCGATCGAGCAGATCGGTGTAGATCGTCTTGTACCAGGTATAGCCGGTAGTGAGCTTTCCGAACGTGTGATCACCACCAAAGACGCCGAATTGCTCATAGCCGATCCTGAGCCGGTCCCCTGTGGTGGGTATGAACCGGCTGTCGGTTCGATCGCGCACCATGGTCGCCTTGAGGCTGGTCATAAAGTTCGAGCCTTCATCACGGCGAATTTCTTTCGAGGCGAAGATGTACACGTCGTCTATGGAGACGTTCTCGGCCCGCAAGGCTATCTCGCCGGCCCAGCCTTGAAGTTGCCCACGTTCGAAGCGCTTCCCGAGACTGACGTTGGCACCCGCCCGTCTCTCGACATAGCCGTCGCGTCCACGCTCGAACAGATAGCTGCTGAAGTCGAACCGAACCGGCTTGTCAAGCAGATACGGCTCCGTGAAGTCAAGACGAAAGCGGGTCAGCTCCGTGCCGGGCTGCAGCTCCAGCCGCAAACGCTGTCCGGCTCCGAAGAACGCGCGGAACTTGGCCAGCTCCGACCAGCTACGCGGCCAGTCGAACAAATCAAAATTCTGAAGATTGAGCACCAGGTGTCCTACGATGCCGCTGTTACTGGTGACGCCCGCCCCGAACCGGAAATCACCGGCCCTTTCGGCTTCAACCACGTCGATGACCACGTCGCGCACGCCCGGTGCGTCGCCGACCGGATACACCCGGGCCGAACTGAAGATGCGCGTTTCCAGCAGCCGGCGCTCGGCTTCTCTTGCCTCGGTCAGGTCAAACAGATCGTCGGGGGGGTATAGGTTCAGTGCTCGTCGCACGACCTTGTCTTTTGTTCGCGCATTGCCGCGCACGTTCACGCGGCCGACCCGAAACTGCTCACCCTCGTTGATCTCGATCGTTATGCGCACCAGCCCCGGAGTATCCGAGAAGACACGAATCGCCCGCACGGTGGCATAGATGTAACCCAGCTCGCCGTAACGCGTCTGGATGGCCCGAACGTCGTTATCGACCTGCCGCCGTTTCACCGTCTGGCCCACCTTTGAGGCGACAAGGGCCACAAGCTCGTCATCGGTCAACACGGTGTTCCCGCTAAACTCGATCGATTCGACTAAATAGCGGGTTCCCTCGTCGATGACAAAAACCATCGTCAGCTCCTCGCCGTCCTCGCTCAGCTCGCGGCGATAGCTGACTCGGGCATCCAAAAAGCCCTGGTCGCGATAGTGGCTTTGCAGCCGGGCAACATCGGACTCGGCCCGCTCTTCGTCAAAGGCACCCGTGCGTATTATCCACCACGCGGTCTTCGTGTCGATGTGCCGTTTGAGCTCGGGATCGGATATCCTTTCGTTGCCCTGGAACACGATCTGGCGGATACGAATGCGTTTCCCTTCTTGAATCGTGTAGACCAACTCGCCGGTGCGCTCGAGCCGCTCTCGATCATAGCTCACGACGACGTCGCTGTAGCCGGCCTCACTATACAGCGCAGAAATGGTCTCCCGCCCGTCGCGCACGGCTAACCAGTCCACAGGCCTGTCTGCCTGCTGGCCGACCTGCTCTCTCAGTTGGCCGTCGCTGAACTTGCTGTTCCCCTCAAACCGAATGGCCGTCACGATCGGGTGTTCACGCAGATGGAACGTGACCCGCGTGCCCTCGCCGTCCGTGCTCAGCCTGTAAGTAGCGGAAAGGAATCGGCCGGTCCGCAGCAAGCGGACGACGGCCGAATCCAGCGCTGCCGTGTCCAACGACTCGCCGGCCTCTACAGCCGCCACATCGCGGACGTAGGCCTCGCCGGTCCGGACCAGCCCTACGAACTCGATGGCACTGATCGTGGGCGCGGATTCTTCCTGAGCGCAGACCGATACCGTCTGCACCAACCACACCGCGATCGAACACCACGCTATGGTGATCCGTGCCGCCCGCTGTTTACAGCCATACAAGCACTGCAAATCGATATCCTGACCGCGCACAGGATCTCAAGAAGCTCTTTCCCGCGCCAATCGCATTCGCATCATACCAATCGCCCATCGACGGGCAAGCGGAGGCTGCGCATTGTGAGATGCTCCGAGCGGACCGGAGCCTGACAATCCCCATATGCCTTGCCGCCGACCTGCACTCGGGGCTGGGATCAGGTTGCGAATTCTTCAGCAGCGATCTAGAAGGGCACGAAATCCCCAGCCGCAACGTACGGTTCGGGGCCTTCGTGGTGGTCCGCAAAACGTGCAAGCTTCTTGTTGAAGTTCAGGGTGACCGACCCGGTGGGGCCGTTACGCTGCTTGGCGATGATCAGTTCGGCCCGGTTCTTGACGCTTTCGTCCTCCGGCTTGTAGTACTCTTCCCGATGAACCAACAGGACGACATCGGCATCCTGCTCGATGGCGCCGGACTCGCGAAGGTCGCTCATCAGCGGCCGCTTGTCCTGACGCCCCTCGGGCATGCGGTTGAGCTGGGCGAGAGCGATCACCGGTATGCTCAACTCGCGGGCAAGGCTCTTTAGCCCACGGCTGATGGTGGCGATCTCCACCTGCCGACTCTCGGCCTTGGGGCAGTACATGAGCTGAAGGTAGTCGACATAGACCGCCTGGATGTCCTCTTTTTGTCTCAACCGCCGGGCCTTCGATCGCACCTCCATAACGCTCATGCCCGGGGTGTCGTCGATGAAGAGAGGGGCCACCTCAAACTCGGCACACCCGTACACCAGCTTCCCCTTGTCTTCTTCCGATAGCATACGGCGACGCAGCCTGTGCGAGTCAACACCCGTATGAGCGCACAACAGGCGTTGGGCAATCTGATCGGTGCTCATCTCCATCGAGAAGAACACCACCGGCTTGTGGTCGTGCAGCGCCGCGTACTGGGCCATGGCAAGCCCCAGTGACGTCTTGCCCATAGACGGTCGCCCCGCCACGATGATCAGGTCCCCGGCTTGAAAACCTCCGGTATACTCGTTCAGCGCCGTGAAACCTGTCGGCAGACCGGTGCAGATCCCGCGTTCGCCTGCCTCGAGCTGTCCCGCAAGTCGGGCGACCGCCTGGCGTATCTCGACGGCATGGCCGCCGACACGGCGCTCAGTGACCGAAAAGATCCTCTGTTCCGCGACGTCGAGGATTTCCCGGGCTTCGTCGAACCCGCTGTAGGCCTGATCGGCGATCTCGCCGGCACAGCGGATCAGATCGCGCAGCATGCCCTTGTCGCGAACGATCTTTGCGTAGTACTCGGCGTTGGTCCAATCGGCGAAGCTCTCCGCGAGCTGGATCATGTACTCATGACCGCCGACGAAGTCGAACAACTCGCGCCGACGAAGCTCGTCCGACACCGGGATCAGGTCAATGGCCTTGCCCGGGTCGTCATACAGGTCCAGCAAGACCTCGAAGAGCTTCTGATGTGCGGGAATGTAGAACCACTGGCCGTCCTCCCGGCCGATGATGGGGACTACGTCCGCGATGGCGTCCCGGCTCATCATCATAGAGCCGAGCAGGGCCATCTCTGCATCAAGGTCCTGCGGCGGGATCCGTTCCGCAGAAACTGTAACAGGCGGGCTATTCGACGGGGCGATCGTCATCGGCGTCAGCCTCCTTGCCGGCCTCTGGTTCCTCGGCAGTTTCCTCTTCTTCGTCTTCTCTCCCTGTCTTTTCCCGAACCACCCACACCTTCACGGTGCTGCACAGATCGTCGGCGAGTTTAATCTCCACGGCGACGTTGTCCAGATGGCGAATCGGGGTGTCAAGGACCACGTGTTCCAGCGTCACCGGCTGTCCCTCATCAGCGAGCGCTGCTGCAATCTCTCGACGGCCCACAGAACCGTACAGGACCCCTTCTTCATTGGCTCGGGCGCGGATGGTGACCTCGAAGTCTTCGAGCCGCTCGGCCAGCCTCTCCAATTGCTCACGCTGATGGATGCGTTCCAGCTCCGCCGTCCGGCGTGCTTCAGCCAGCTTCCGGATGTTCACTTCCGTCGGTTCCGTAGCCAGCCCGTGAGGTAACAAATAGTTCCGACCATATCCTGCGGAGACCTCGACTATGTCACCGACAATACCGAGCTTATCGATGTTCTTGCACAAAAGCAGCTTCATGTTCGTATTCTCGACCTCTTGCCGAACGACCTACTGCCGGTCGGTCAGCCATATCATACACCAGGAAGCCCGCCGCATCGCAACGGTTTTTGTGGGCCGGCGGACGGTGCGGGCCTTGTCGACCCGCCCGTGAAACCTCACATCTCCTCGGGCCGTCTTAATCGTCGGCACGCGAGGGTTTTCGTTCCTCTCGTCCGCCTGTCAGTGCACCTGTCACATTCAGGCGGAGGACGGCGAAATCTCTTGCCCGCCCGCCAAAACACAGGACCCGGGAAGCCGGCGGCGTAAGCCTTAGAACGGAATCCCGTCATCCGTGGGAGGCGGTGGTTCCTCATTACCAGGTCCCGGCGCAGGTGGACCCGCCGCCGGCGCCACACCAGCCGCGGTTGCCTCCGCGCCTGGGGCGCTGCCTTCGCCGCGTCCACCACCCAGGAA
>CP070827.1:4877624-4893440 GCA_020344555.1 Phycisphaerales bacterium | reverse complement strand
CCGGACCTTAAGCATGCACTAAAGGGAAGCTCAGCGATTTGACTCATGGGTGTTCTAGTTGATCGTGCCAGAGTGATCGCCGCTTATCTGAGTGAGCGCGCTCGATACGGCTTGCCGGAAGCTGCCGGACCACTGGGTCGAGAAGTGTTGTTCCTGCTGGATGGGGTGGGCGGGCTTCAGGTCGGTCCGCTTATGGTCCGGCGGGCTCTGCGGAACACCGACGTAAGCTCACTGGGAACGATCCTGTTTGCCTGGCAGTATGGCGTCCCGGGGGAGATTTGGACCGATCTTATGTGGCTGCGCCGCAATCGTATGATGGGTGCGAAGCTGGCCCGGAGACTCCTCGCTTTTCGACGTACCCATCCCGAGACGCGCATACATGTGGTTGCGTTCAGCGGGGGTGCGGGGGTGGCCGTGTTCGCCTGTGAACGGCTGCGCGGGCGTCGGCTCATGGAGACGCTCGTTCTGCCCTGCCCGGCGCTGTCACCGGCGTACAATCTCGGTCCGGCCCTGCAAGCGGTCGGGCGGTGCTACGCCCTTGTCAGCCACCGTGACACGTGCATACTGGGATTTGGCACGGTCATTTTCGGTACCGTCGATCGTCGCTTCTCGCCTGCCGCCGGCCAGCTCGGCTTTCGCATGCCCACTGGTATCTCCAGCGAAGACACCCGCGCATATGAGCGACTCAGGGAGATTCGCTGGTCGCCGGAGCTCCGGCGAGTGGGGCACCACGGCGGGCACACCGGTTGGGCCGGCACCGCTTTTCTGCAGCGATATCTGCCGGAAATGTTGCGGGGGGAGGTGAGTCTTCCCCTTCACAAGGTGCAACCGGCCTGACTCTCTTCGCCCTCGGCGCCCGCCCCGCGACGGACAGTTTGGCTCTAGCGGTCGCCACACCCGCGCCGATAAGGCCCAAGCAGTGGAGGGGCGATTATCTGTGCAGCCGGCGGAGGCTTTGCGCCCTGATGCAAACCCGCGCGGTTCCGGAACGTTTGATCTAAGCCGACGTGGTCGGTTCGCGCGAAGCTGTCGTAGCGCGGCTTGGGACGAAGGAGCCCCGTGACAAGCGAATCACAGCGCAGTGCATACCGGTCTGTGCTCTCATCCGTTGGGGCGTTTGCACTGTGCGCGTTTTTGTGGCCGGCGATGGTCACCTTTGACCCCGGGGACTGGCCCAGCCCCAATCAGTACCCTCACCATTCGCCCACAGTCAACGCCTGCGGTGTCGTGGGGGCTTGGTGCGCTTATCAACTTCGCTATTACCTTGGGGACGGCACGTATCCGCTTCTGTTATTCGTGACCTTGGCGGCTTTCGTGCGACTCGTTCGAGGCCACATCGACGGCCTGTGGCAACGGGTGTTCGGGTTGGCGCTGATGGTGATGTGCACATCGGCATCGGCCCATTTGATCTCTCAGCCGGGCAGCGGGTCGCTCCCGGTCGGCCACGGTGGTGTCATCGGCTTTGCCCTGGGAGAGATCCTCAGAGAGAATCTGGATCGATTGGGAACCTTGATCGTACTCGTGTCCGCCCTGTTTGTCGGTTTGCTCTTTGCCACGGAGGGGTGGGTGCTGAGGTTACCAGCGGTGCTGAAACGCGTCGGGCGCATCTCGGGAAGCACACCCGTCCCGCAGGTCGCTGCTGTGGGTGCCGTCTCTCAGCCGGTTCTGATGAGCGGAGGCGTTACCTCGGATGAGAGGAGGGCCCTTCTCGTGGTGAAACACCCCGGTCGCAAGACCCGTTCGAGCCGCTCGAGAAGCGCCGCCAGGAAACACGACTCGCACCAGCCCACGTTTTTCGATGAACAGGATAGCGGACCGGAAGAAGGTCTTCTTGGAGAGGACGCGACGCAGCTCGGTGAGGAACCGCAGGCCGACCGCAAGAGAGGAACCTTCAGAACGGCCAAATCGAGGAAACCGACGAAGCGCCCGACCGGTCCGGTTGTCAACTTTCCGACACCGCAGATGGCGGCAATGGCTGAGCCTTACCCGCGTCAGATCGAAAACTGGACTCTACCCTCGCTCGACCTGCTGCATCAGCCCGAATACGGGTTCGGTTCCCAGCAGGAGGTTGTCGTTCGCAAGCAGGCACGGATACTGGAACAGACGCTGGAGGAGTTTCGCCTGGACGCCCGAGTGGTGGAGATTGACACCGGTCCGGTCATAACGGTGTTTGAGCTGAAACTGGGGGCCGGAATCAAAGTCTCCCAAATCGCGACCTTATCGAATGACATCGCCCGGGCGCTGAAGGCCCACGCAATTCGTGTCGTGGCCCCTATCTCGGGGAAGAATACCGTCGGCATCGAGGTGCCCAACCTCGAGAAGGAAAGGGTCCGCCTGAGCGAGCTGATTACGCTTGCCGGCAAGAAGGCCAGCGAAATGGCCCTGCCACTGTTTCTGGGCAAGGATGCCGGCGGAGCACCTTTGGTCGCCAACCTGGCCCAAATGCCCCACCTGCTTATCGCCGGTACGACCGGCTCGGGGAAAAGCGTCTGTCTCAACGCCATCATCCTGAGCTTGCTGATGAGCAAGCGGCCCGACCACGTGAAGATGATTCTCATCGACCCGAAGATGGTGGAGATGGGTCAGTTCAAAGAGATGCCCCACCTGATGTGCCCGATCGTCACTGACTTGGGTCAGGCCGAGAGGATTCTCGAATGGGCGGTTGCCAAGATGGACGAGCGCTACGAGCAGCTCGCCGAGACCCGCGTGAAGAACATCGAGGGTTACAACAGCCTCGGTGCGGATAGACTCTATGCTCGCCTCAAACCGCACAACGACCGGGAGAGGGCCCGGATCCCGACCCGTCTCCCTTATATCGTCATCATCATCGACGAGCTTGCCGACCTGATGATGACCGCCGCCAAGGAGGTGGAACATCATCTGTCACGGCTTGCACAGAAATCACGTGCTGTCGGCCTGCACATTATCGTCTCTACGCAGAGACCGGAGGCAAAGGTCGTCACCGGATTGGTCAAGTCCAACCTGCCGTCACGGATCTGCTTTCGCGTTGCTTCACGCGTGGATTCACGGATCGTGCTGGACCGCAACGGTGGTGAAGTCCTGCTCGGACAGGGCGACATGCTTCTTCTGCCGCCCGGTTCGCACAAGCTCATCCGAGCCCAGGGCACGTTCATGGAGGAAGCGGAGATCCACGCAGTCCTGGAGGACCTGGCGTCGCGTGCCAAGCCCGAGTTCCATCCCGAACTGGTCCGCTTGCGGACCCCCGGCTCCAAGGAGTCCAGTGCGATACGCGACCCGCTGTTCGACCAGGCGGTGCACATCATTGTCCAATCGCAGCGCGGCAGTGTGAGCCTTCTCCAACGGCGTCTGACTGTCGGCTATTCCCGGGCATCCCGGCTGATCGACCAGATGGCTGAAGCCGGCATTGTCGGCCAGTACAAAGGATCACAAGCCCGTGAAGTGCTCATGACCTTGGAGCAGTGGGAGGCCTGGCGGAAACAGATCGTGGCTGACAGACAAGCCGGTTACGCGGCTGACAGCGAGGACCCGGAACACAGCGAGGTTTCCCGGCACGAGGCCGTGCCCCGGGCCTCCCAGAGTTCCCGCACGCCCGGCTAGAAATCTGCCGCCCGTCGTCCGATAGCCGCGATCCAGACCATCCGCAGGCGCCTTTGAGGTCTCGCGTCGCTGCCGCGGGGGAGCTATGGACAAGGGCATCGAGGTACCCTATAATGGTGGGATTAGGGTCCTCGGCGCGACAGCCGGGCGGGTCACTGGCCCCCGGCTGGTGTTGCGGGGTGAGATTATCGGGACAAGGCCGGGGCGGCTTTGCCGGCCACACCGGTCACTCGGGGGTGGAGGGGATGGCTTCGTATTGCGTTGAGTAACGCACATTAAACGGATAAACTAGGTCAACTGAGGATGTGGTAGCGGTGCGTCTTCCGTAACGGTGAACCACTATTAAGGAGAAGGGGACGAGCAATGAAAAGCTTTTCTTGCTGTTTGTCATTGGTTTTTTTGAGTGTCTGGGTGCTCGGTGCGGGTGAGAACCCACCGGCCGTGTTCTCGGTGGTGGCGGTTAGAATCAACGCGGCGTGTGTCGGCGGTGCCGACGCCGGAGAACATTGCAACAGGGACATCGATTGTTCTTCTAACGATTGCGGCGGCAGTATCGCTCCAACGAACTCTATTACAGTCAACCGCGGAGACAAGATTCAATGCGAGGTGTTTGCCTCCGATTGGTCGGCGAAGGGTCAGCAGCTCACCGTCGTCCAATACACGTTTGACACCGCGAAATTCCAGGGCGAACCCCCAGCATCATGCGGAGCACTCATACCCCTCCGAGGGCCGCGATCATGCGTGAGCGATCTCGAATGTACTGACGCTACCGCGGCCTGCGTGGACGGCTTCTGCGACGTGTTTGACGACAGGGCGGGCGGTGCGTTCATGCGCTTGGGCAGGCCGGACTACGTCTTCGTTGACCTTGGGCAGTTTCCAGCCACAGACTTTACCAACTATCGATTCGCAGCCACCCTGTTCAACCCAAACGACGGGCCAGTATATGTGCCCCCGCCCAAGTATGTTGGGACCCTGATACTGACTGTCTCAGACGACGCCGGCGGTGTGTTCACCGTGGATGGCAACACTACCACACAGTATGAGACCCATATGCTGGATTTTGACCGGGCGTTCATCCTCCCACTGGTAACAGAGCCGCTGACCATCAACGTCGATGATATATGTGAGCCTGACGGATGCGAAGTAATCGAATCAACGTATCCACCGAACTGTGCGCTGGATGCCCGTCAGCCTTCCAGGCCGGACGGTACGCAAAGAAGGGCATGGAACTCAATCGAGTTTACGTTCGAGGACACCAAGGCGAACCCATGCCCCGATACATCCTTCATGACCACCGACTACTTCTCCGTTCGCGTGGTTCCTTCGGAGCCGCTCCCAATCGCCGTCTCTAGCGTGACGCCGAACGGCAATAAGATAACGGTGACGTTGAGCAGGGGGATTGCGTTGCAGAAGTGGACCTGCGTGACGTATCACGGTCCCGACCCGTCTGGGGACCAGGAGAGATGCTTTGGCCATCTGCCGGCTGACGTGAGCAATGACGGGACGAGCGGCCCGTCAGACATCCTGTGGTTGATCGACTGTCTCAATGGTGTCAGACTGTGCAGGGACTACCAGTGCGACGCCGACCGTAGTGAACTGTGCGCACCGCCGGACATCAACCGGGTGATCGACCTGCTCAACGGCGCCGGGCAGTACGACCCGTGGCTGAACGAGTCAATGCCTCGGGCGTGCCCAAGCCAGTAACCAAGATGTTGGAAGGCGCCCCAAACAAGATACGTTGACATTGTCCGACCCCTGATCAGTGGCGTGGCGGCCACAATCCCGGCTGCCACGCCACTGTCTTTTTTGTGTAACATGTCGCGGCCGCAGATCTAATGCCCAGCGGCGGTCAGTTCGTCCGTCGGAACCATATCGGCCAGGAACTCGTGGATCGCTTCCGCCACGACCTCGTGGCCCTGAGGCGTCCAATGCTGGTCATAGGTGTAGTAGACCTGTGTGCCGTCGGTCGCGGCGTTACGCAAGGCCTTTGCCAGCCTGATGAAGGGGATTGACTCGCGTTGGCACCAATCGCCCACCACGGACTCCTTCGCGTCGATCCGCTGCAACAGACTGGCCAGGAAAGTCGTCGGCTCGGGCAGATCCTTCTTGTAGCTGATCGCGGTGAATGCCCGTACGCTCTCCGCGGGCAAACGATCCGTGACGATCGGCAGTGTGACATGTGTCTTGGTCGGAGCGTAGACAACGATGAGGCGGCGACCCGCCTGCCGACAGAGCTTATCCATATCGGCGAGCAGCCGTCGTGGGTTGAGCCAATGCCTGTCGCGAGAGAAATCCTCCTTGCTCTGGTACAGGTCACGCAACTGTTTGGGGGCGAATGCATAGTATTTCGCCTCGGGCCCGGCGGGGATTGCCAGGGGTAGCCAGTCGAGAATCTCGATGCCCTTGACCGGGCCGGCACAATTGATGGGGCCAAAGGTTCTGATCAGAAAATCGTCTGCTGTGCTGACGATGGGCGACTGCTTGAGATACCTCTTGAGCCGTTTGGAAACGCTGGGGCTCTTACGTTTCCGATCACTCTTGGCGGACCGGAAATCATTGCCTTCGTACAGCATGCAGAGAACGTATCGCGGCTTCAGCGCCAGACCGTAGCGCTGCAGCGAAGCAAGATAGTGCAGGGGATCGTAACCGGACATCCCCAGGTTGTAGACCGTGAGGCCGCTCTTCTCTGCAAGCCGCACGGTCCAGGCGTGCTCGTCTGATACCTTGGATCCCTCCGCAAAGGAATCTCCCAGGACAACGATATCGTACTCCGTAAGGTCGGTTTGATTGCGAAACCCTCGCTTGTCCGTGCGCCCGGTGCAATTCACACTGCCGTACCCCGGTGGTGCTTCGGGGTAGGTACGAAGGGCCTCCGGCTTGTCTTCGAACGTTATTTCAAACTCGGCGTTGACCGGGCGGTGATAGGCCAATGCGTCGTGCACGTAGTGGCCGGCTTCCGGTCCCCGCACCGCAAAATCGATCGCTCCCAGGACGGGGATGAGAAACAGCAGGGTGGCCATGACCTGAAACCATCGACGCTTGTATCTTTCGCCGGTGGACCAATCGACATAGAAGCTGATCAACGATACCACGGCGACACCGATGATCCACGTGAAATGTTGCCGCGAATATCTCCCCAGCATTGTATGCCGGTCCCGGGCGATCTGCTCAACGATGTCGCTGGGGATCAGCCAAAGCGCCAGGTTGACCAGAATGACCACAGCCAGCCAGATCTTTTGCCTTCTTATCAGCTTCATGACTTCTCGAGTTAGGCGGGCCCTTGGCGCGCCCCTTCAGTGGGTATCGTTGACATTCTCAGCTAAATCGGCCTCACAACAATGGCCTTCGGGCCGGTCGGGCAGTATAACTGGCACACGCCGCAGCCCACGCAGCCTGGTGTCAGCACCGTGGGCGGTCCGTCGTTGCCGAAGCCTATCGCCGTCTCGCCCAACGGGCATCGATCGGCGCACAGCGTACACGCTTCACCGCGAGTCCGCACACAATTCGGCTCGTACACCTCAGCAACTCCCATCCGAATCTCGCGGGGATCGCGGACCGGTTGCAGTGCGCCACTCGGACAGCCTTTCGTGCACTTCAGCCCGTCGCAAACGACACAGGCCGCACGGTCCGGGTCGATGGCCGGCGTCCCCGCGGCATCGCCTTCGGCCTTGTCGAGTGGGAAGATCGCGTCAGCCGGACACTCTTCTCTGCACCCGCCACAACGGTAGCACGTATCGATGAATTGGGACTCTTCGATCGCCCCCGGTGGCCGGAGTACCACCCGCCCCGCAGGAAGATCCATGCGTTGTTCGATGTAGTCCGCCAGCGGACGGACAGCACGCACGACGGCCTCGCGAAAGAACACCCGACGTGGAGAGCTGCCGGCCCTGTCGGCGGTCATCGTTCTCACATACTCTGAACGTATACCCACGGTGATCCGGCACCGGAGCACCGGCGACAAGAACCGGTGCCGCTATGGCGTTCACGGTGCTCGTCCATGCTTCCCGAACCTTGGGAGATGATACAGCATTGCAAGACTCCCGTCGAAGCTCGACACCCTCAGCCTGACGCATTCGGAGAGCCTGTGCAGGACAAGCGCGCAAACATCAATACACACGCCCAAGGCAAGCGAGTCCGGGCGATTGGACATAGCTTCCCAGGGCGATTATGGTGCCGCCTATGGCGCGGTTATCGTCGGGCGCGGCAGGAAGGCACATCATGGGGCAGCGGATCGCGTACGGCACGCTGGCAATCGTTCTACTCGTGCTGCTTTTCGGACTTGACATCGGCATTGCCCGGTGGGCCGCTGGCCTGGAAGGAGCGGTCGGGGCCCTCCTTAGCCGGGGCAGTCTCCTGCCGTTGTTCTTTCTCGTGATGTTATTGGGAGGGGCGGTGGAGCTGGTTCGTCTTCTACACGTCAGAGCGGTGCGTCCTCACGCGGTGTACGCACACTCTATGATTGCCGTGCTGGTGCTAACGCCGTGGCTGTCGGCGGCCGGCTGGTTGAGCGCCGGGAACGGGGAGGCGGGGGGGCTTTACTGGCAAGCGATCTGGGTCATAGTTGCCGTTATCGGCGCGGGCATCCTGGTCGTGATTCGCCGTGACCCGGAGGGGGCGTTCCGCGACATCGGTGCAACGCTCCTTGTGATTTTGCATCTGGGCTATTTGGGATCCTTCGGCCTGCTGTTGCGCTGTGGAAGCGGCATGCCGGCCCAGGAAGGGGCCTGGCTGCTTTTGGTCGCCGTGCTCGTGACAAAAGCCTCCGACATCGGGGCATTCTTCGTCGGCTCGGCGTTCGGGCGCCACCAACTCATACCGGCGGTAAGCCCGGCCAAATCTATGGAGGGTGTGGTCGGAGGCCTGGCCGGCAGTGTCCTTGCGGCGATATTGATCACAAGTGTCAGCCTGCCGGAGTCGTTCGGAATCGAACACGAGCTACGGGAGATCTTGCCTGTCTGGCGGGCCGTTTTTTTTGGGCTCTCCCTTTCAGTAGCTGGGCAGTTGGGCGATCTTGTAGAGTCGTGCTTTAAGCGTGACGCCAGTATTAAAGACTCGGGAGAGGTGATTCCGTGCTTCGGCGGTATACTTGACTTGATCGATAGTCCGGTGTTGGCCATGCCGGTCGCTTGGTTTCTGCTGACGATGGTCTGGAACGTCGTCTAGAATGTGTGCGGCACCGGAGACAAACAGGGAGTGCTACCGCCGGATGGCTCGCCATCGATCGTGCCGGACGATATGACGGCCAGAGCGAAAGCGCTTGGAAATCACAATACCCATTGAGGATCCTTCTCGCCGAAGTGCGCTATACGGTACGGCGGATCGGAACCTGCGGCTGATTCGAGCCGCATTCCACGTTCGGATCAGCGCCCGCGACAACGCGGTCCGAATCAGCGGATCGGTTGACGCCGTCCACAAGGCCGCCCACGCTATCGAAGCCCTTCAACGCTCGTTGCGGCATCGACCGGAGCTCAGCGACGAGTTCATTCAGGAGTCTATTCGGCAAGCCGCCAACGATGGCAAGACAGCCGGTGGGGAAACCATCGAGGTGTTTCTCCCGTCGACGACGATCGTTCCGAGAGCGGAAGGGCAGCGTGAGTATGTCGAAGGAATTCGGCAGGACGATCTGACGTTCTGCCTGGGACCGGCTGGGACAGGCAAGACATATCTTGCCGTGGCGGTGTCCGTGTCACTCCTGAAGCGTCAGAAGATCAAGCGAATCGTGCTCGTGCGGCCGGCGGTGGAGGCGGGGGAAAAGCTCGGCTACCTGCCGGGTGACCTTCAGGCAAAGGTGAACCCATATCTGCGTCCACTGTTCGATGCCATGCACGACATGATGACCTTCGATCAGATCAAGCGCTTCATGCAGAACGACGTAATTGAAGTGATTCCGTTGGCGTTCATGCGGGGGCGCACGCTCAATAACGCGGCAATCATTCTGGATGAGGCCCAGAACGCCACCGTAGCGCAGATGTTGATGTTCCTTACCCGGATGGGGCATCACAGCAAGATGATCGTCACCGGGGATGACAGTCAGAGCGACCTAGCCGACGGTGAGCCGAGCGGGTTTATCGATGCGGTAGGGAAACTCGAGGGCACCTCCGGCGTCTCCGTGGTGCGCCTGACCAAGCGTGACATTGTCCGGCACCCGTTGGTGCAGAGGGTTGTGGAGGCCTACGGCCGTAGCGAGCCCGGCGTCTGATGATAAGGCATATGGCGCGATACGGGGTGGTATGCGTAATCCTATTTGATGGAGCGATCCAGGCAAGTCGATACATACCGGGTACGGATTGAGGCCTGGTAAACGGCGGAGTCCATCACCATGGCATCCTGGATGACAAAACGCAAGATCAGGCGCCAACAGGTGCGCGAGCAACGCGCCAAAGCGTCGGGCACGTGGCAGACCCGGTTGTTAAGGCGGGTGGCCTCATGGCCGGTCCTTGTCAGCGCGCTGTTTATTCTTGCGGCTTCAGCCATTGCGCTTCTCGGGGAGGTCACGCTTGGCTACTCGGTCGGCCAGAATATGGACAAGCCGATCTACGCCCGGGTGGACTTTCAGGTCCCCGATGAGGAACAGACCGCGGCGGACAAGGAGGCAGCCCGAGCGTCAACCCCGAGTTGCTACACGATGAACCCGCCGGCGCTGACATTCGATCGCATCCGTGCGGATTTGATACGAGTCTACCAAGCTGCTGTAGATGCGGACACGTTCGAGAAATATAGCGAAACACTGGGAGAACTTGGGTGGCCGGCCGTGATGCCGGCGTACCAGCGTCTCCGCGATCTAGGAGACGAGGCCGGGCGCTCACGCTTCCAGGGATGGGTCGACGGACTGCCTTTGGAGGAGGAATACGTCGTTCGGGGCCTGTTTCGCGAAGACCGGGACCCGGATAGTGCGAAGGACTTCATCCGCCTCGAAATCCCCGAACCACAGGGTGACAGGACGGTCCTGGACATCCGCCACGCCGACTTGGTGCCCCACGGCAATGAGAAGGCGCTGCGAGGTGCCGCCGGCGCGGCCGCAAGTAAGTTCAGTCTGCCCGAGCTGACCTCAACCGTAGAGGCCGTCGTACTGGCCGTGTTCCGTGATCAGCCGACCATCCTCTACAACCGAGACCGCACTGTTGCGGAGATGCGCAAGGCGGAGGAAGCGATGCCGGTCGCCCTGACGACCTACGAGAAAGAGAAGCCGTTCGTAAATCCAGGTGTGCTCGGCCCCGAAGACTACGAGCTGCTCCGGGCGGAGCACGCGGCATATCTCGAGTTCCTCAAACAAGACTTGGACGAGGCGAAAAAAGAGCGGCAGCGAAGGTGGTTGCAGCGGGCCGGATTGATCACATTGGTGGCACTGCTGTCCATCGGCCTGATGGCTTATACGGGATTGCATCAGCCGCGGGTGCTCGAGGTCGGCTCGCGCACGTTGGCATTTACGCTGCTGATGCTGGGTACCCTGTTGGCAGCGCGCGTGCTTGACATGCGCTGGCCGCAGAGACCGGAACTAGTCTATGCTCCATGTCTGTTAGCGGGCAGTGTTCTGGCAATTGCCTACCCGCGGCGGTTTGCGATGGGGGCGACGTGCATAATAGCGGTGTTGGCGAGCACCGTGGTCGACGCCAACTTGTTCTTTCTGTTGACCCTGCTTACCGGCGTGGTGGTGGCAGTGTACCAGCTCGATGAAATCCGATCGCGGCTGAAGCTGGCCACCTCGGGCGCCGTGACAGCACTGGCCATCATGGCGGCGTCCGCAGGCGGCGGGTTGACGGAAGGACACTCGCCCGGATTTATCATAGAACATGCCGGGTGGGCGGGTGCCTGCGCGCTGTCGGCGTCCTTCGTGGTTTCCGGCATGCTGCCGCTTGTCGAGCGGCTTTTCCGCATTGCCACGTCGCTGACGCTCTTGGAGTGGCGTGACCCGACACGCAAGTTGTTGCAGCTCTTGGCCCGAGAAGCGCCCGGAACGTACAACCACAGCCTTGCTCTGGGTACTCTGGCACAAGCGGCTTGCGAACGCATCGGTGCCAACGGTCTGCTCGCTCAGGTCGGTGCCCTGTACCATGATATTGGGAAGATCCACAAGGCCGATTACTTTGCAGAGAATCAGGCGGGGCAGATCAGTCGTCACGATAATCTGGCGCCGACCATGAGCCTGTTGATCATTCTGGGCCACGTCAAGGACGGGATCGAAATGGCCAAGGAATACAAGTTACCGCGCGTGCTGCACCAATTTATCGAAGAGCACCACGGCACGACGGTGGTCCGCTATTTCCATCACGTGGCCAGCGAGAAGCAACCGCACATCGCCCAGGGCAAGCACGATCGCGAAGTGCCGGAGGCCGAGTTCCGCTACGGCGGACCGAAGCCGCGGTCCCGGGAGTCAGCCGTGCTGATGGTCTGCGACGCTGTGGAGGGGGCAGTCCGTGCCCTCCCCGAGCCGACTCCCAGCCGGATTGAAAGTGTGGTCCATAAGATGATCACCGATCGTCTGAGCGATGGTCAGTTCGACGACTGCGATATCACGTTGAAAGAGATCAGTCAGGTAGAAGACGTGCTGGTCAAGAGTCTGTGCGCCATCTATCATGGACGAGTGGCGTATCCGAAAGCACGGAAGCCGGCAGCAGAAGAACCCTCCCAGCAGGAGAGGCTGAGCGTCTGAGGAATGAGGATTCCCAATGGTGGATCACGAATGGCAAGACCGCTCTCATTCGCTGTTCCGCGCTCGATGCCTGCGTTAACAGTCTAATGGATGAGGAACCGGCGTACGATATAGCGGTTACCCGTGCCAGCGGGGACGCACCAGGCTGTGAAGCGCTTCTACGTGAGGCAATCGAAGCGACGCTCCACCGACACCGAACGCCGGCCGTGCGAATTAGCGTAGGTCTCGTTGACGACGCCCACATGGCCCGTCTAAACGAGTTGTATCGGAACAGCAAAGGTACGACCGACGTGCTGTCATTCGATTTGCGCGACGACCCCTCCACACCCTTAGTTTCAAACGGAGAGCCAAAGCGCGTTGCGCCCGGCACTGCCGGCGGGCCGGTGGAAGGGGAGATCGTCGTTTCGGTTGACACCGCTGCGAGGGAGGCCCGCAAGCGCGGGCACGCTCTCGAAGCGGAGCTGGCCCTTTACGCCGTACACGGCACACTCCATCTTTTGGGATATGATGACCGGCATGAACCGGATGCTGCCCACATGCACGATATAGAGGACTACATCCTTTCGGAGATCGGGTTGGGAAGAGTCTATCGGACTGGCCCGCAATGAAGGTGGCGCTGTTGCAGATTCGATTGGATCCGAAGAGCCGCGCAGGGAACTTGCAGGCTTTAAGCAAGGTGATCGAGGAAGCGGCCAGGGCCGACCCCGCACCTGACCTGCTGGTATTGCCCGGTGCCTGCGACACCGGCGGAGCCGTGTCGGGTCGCGGCTGGAGCAACGCCAGTCTCGAGGGTGCAACAGAATATCTTGCCTGGAAGGCACGGGATTGGGGCGTCTTCATTGCCGCCGGGTCGCACGTTCGACATGGTGACACGCGGGAGCCCTGCGCGGTTCTGTTCGATCCGGACGGCGACGCGGTTGCCCGCAGCAGTTCACTGTACGGCGAGGAATTCGCTCAATCCATCGGAGGGGCCGAGCTGTGGGCGTCTGACATTGGTGACTTGGGTGTGTTCGAGCCGAGCATCACCTCACCGTTGCCAGAGTACACAGAGACCGGGAATCGCTGCGCAGTGATTGCGGTGCCCACGATGACTTCTTTGGCGGGGAAGCCGGGGCGTAATGTCGAGGCTAACATAACCTCGTTGCAAAGCGACGCCACCGTGGGCCGTTACGCGTATTGGGCCGTTGTAACGGAGGCTGGGGCGAAGAGGTCGCCAGGTGATGGGAACGGGCCGGGCACTTTCCTGCGTGCCCCAACCGGTAAGATCCTTGCCTCCGCCGACGGTCCCGAAGAAGCGGTTGTGGTTGCGGAAGTTCCGATTGGGAATACCTGACGATCGCATCGCAGGCGCCAGCCTGCGCGGATCCGCCGCACGAGAGACATCGTAAATGCACGCGGCCGGGTCCAAGCGCGAGGGTCATACAGACTGATCTGTCTCGCGCGAAGAACGGTCAGCACCTGACCGGAAGCTGATCGTCAGATAGTGTTGTTGTCTGTGCTGAGTTGGAGTAGTGGGCGATTGGGTAATCTGGCTCGGGCTGATGGTGCTCGTCGCGTTGACGCTGTTCGCAACGCTGAACCTGGCACTGCGTCTCCCCTCAAGAGTGCGGATCGCGGAACAGTTCGAGAAGGCGGGCCGGGCCGCTGCTTTTGAGGATTTCGTTGCCGTCCGTCCGCGGTACATGTTGGCCACCGCGGTGTTGCGCGCCGTGGCGACGCTCGCCCTGCTGCTGGTGGCCCTCTACAGCGTCGACACCGCCGACCCGTCGGCACGCGTGGTGGACACTATCGTCGCATGCGTCGTTGCTCTGGCACTCGTCCTGATATTCGGTGTCGCCATCCCCAACGCCTGGGCGAAATATGCGGGTGAATCACTCATTGTGCGCACGCTGCCGCTTCTGGCCGCTGTCGGATTCGTCTGCTATCCGGTGATCATTTTCCTCGAGCTGTTCGACCCCCTGGTAAGGCGACTTTCAGGCGTGCCCGTGCGGGACGCCAAATCCTTCGCGGATGAACTGGAACAGGAGATCCTTAATGCCGTCAGCGAGGGAGAGCGACATGGGGCCGTCGACGAGGAGGAGAAGGAGATGATCGAGTCAGTCATCGAGCTGACCGACACCCGCGTCGAGGAGATCATGACACCGCGCACGGATGTCGTGGCGGTACGCAAAGACGCCGACCTGGACACGGTGCTGGAAGCGATCCGCGTAAAGGGCCATTCGCGCATCCCGGTCTACGACCGGACCATCGATACGATTCTGGGCGTTCTGTACGCAAAGGATCTGCTGCAGCGCAAAGAGGATGCCCCTTTCCAGCTTACCGCAATCATGCGCAAGGGACTGTTCATTCCGGAGTCCAAGCTGGTTCGCGAGCTGCTGCACGAGTTTCAAGAGCGGAAAGTGCACCTCGCCGTGGTCCTGGACGAGTACGGCGGTACGGCTGGTCTGGTCACAATCGAGGATATCCTCGAGGAGCTGGTGGGAGAAATCACCGACGAGTATGACCGGGCGGCGCCCGCAGAGTTCAAGCGGATCGATGACAACATGGTCGAGGTCGACGCCCGGATGCGGATCGACGACCTTAATGATAAATTCGACCTTTCATTGCCGGAGGACGGAGACTTCGAGACCATCGGAGGCTTCGTGTTCAGCAGGATGGGCAGGATTCCCCAGGTCGGAGAGCGCTGCGAACACGATAACATAGGTATTCAAGTGATCGCGGCTGAGCCACGGAGGATCACACGTCTTCGCCTCGAGGTCACCCCCGTAGCCAAGAATAACCACGCTGCGGGCTAGTGCCGTGTCTCACCGGTAATACGACTATACGCTGTGCTACAGGCTGTGCCGAGAATCCTCACTCGGCATTTGCCAGAGGACCGAGAAGGGATTCTCCCTCCAGCGATGCTTGTGTGCCGCCGGTCCCGATGTATCCCGACGCCTTGCACATTTCTCCTGACAAGCGTCCAATGCTCAAAGTGTGGTCCCGGCAGCCGCCCCTCCTGGCGGGTCGCTGCCGCCTTGGCATGCGGAGAAGAGTTGCGTGTCGGTGTGTTTGTTGGGAGTCATCCCGGGTCCGGGTCTGCTGTTCGGGTTGATGCTGGTTTCCGCGATCATCGGCGGATACGCAGCGCGCCTGGTCCACGTTCCGCGCGTTGTCGGTTTTCTGCTGGGTGGCGTGGCACTGCGATTCCTCCTGTACACCGTGTTCGATGCAGCCGACGGCGGCGCCGCACAGCAGGCCCTCGAAAGGGCGGCTGAGCCGCTCAGACCTATCAAAGACCTGGCTCTCGGGCTGATTCTCTTTACGATTGGTGGGGCGTTCGAGCGCTCCAAGCTGCGAGCGGCCGGCCCGCGCCTATTCAAGATCAGCGCGCTTGAAATAGCCCTGGTACTGGGGTTTGTCTTCGCGGGCTCCGGGCTGGTGGCTCTGGTTGTGCAACCGGCCTATGGCATCGCCCAAAACCTGGTGCTTGCATTGCTTCTGGCCGCTGCCGCGGTAGCCACCGCACCGGCTGCAACGCTCTTCGTCTTGCAAGAGTACGAGGCCAAGGGACCGATCACGAACACGGTGCTCGGGCTGACCGGAGC
>CP070827.1:4859198-4877524 GCA_020344555.1 Phycisphaerales bacterium | reverse complement strand
ACCGCACCGACGACCAGCACATTGGTGGTATCTACGGTCACCAGTTGGACGTGGCAGGCAGCTTCCTTATAGACAGCCGGCACGTAGGCCTGGCGAATGGCGTCCTCCACGTCTTCAAGCTCCCTGTCGGCCACCTGGACCGCACCAACGATGGGCAGATCGATTTCCCCGTTGCGATCGATGCGGGCCTGGACTGAAGCGATGACTCCGGTCCCATCCGTCCCGGCCAGTGTCACCATGAGCACGTCGCCAGGGCCCACTCTGTAGGGACCCAGTCGCTGCTCGAGGTCGACCGTGACCTCCCGCTCGACGGCTTCCTGCTGTTCCGCCGACCAGGCCTGCTGCACATCGAGGAACTCGTTCAGACTCATCCGGTGCTCCGGCTTCGCACAGCCGCCTGCTCCCAGCGCAAAACCTGCGCTAAGCCACAGGCCAACGATGACCGAGCCACGGTATCGCCACGCCGCTTCGAGCCTGTTGTTGCCGTCCATGCCGATTTTCCTTTTGCAATTTGCCTGTGCTGTGCACGTTGAGCCCGTAGCACCGCAAGGAGATAGACCAATTTCGACAAAACCGGATGCGAACGGCCAGCAAATCCCGGCAACCCGGTCACCACTGCACCGACACCGAGAGCAGTGCGGCACGCGAGGGGTCGGAGGCTGCCAATTGATGAGTGCCACTCGGTCGGGGGTGCCATGCCCAAGGCCGACGAAGTCGGGCGCCGGCATGCCGACGCTGTGAAAGCATGGCGGCGCTTCGCTTGACCATGCCACCCATCGTTTCATGCGTGTCAGAGCACCAGTGCCCCGTTACTCCTGAATTGAGGGGTGGCATGGGTCCCGACGTATCCCGACGTACCTCGGAAGGATTTGCCCGTGTTCCACGCCCTCAAGGCACGGGTGAGCTAACGCTTACCCATGGCACCCACCCCACCCACCAGCATGGTTGACTCATGGCGGCGCCGCCCCGATGCGTCTTCGTCCCGGCTCGCCGGGGTACATCGGGAGCCATACCGCTGGTAGGCGATCATCATATGCGTTACAAGGGAAGTATGGGCGACCGGGAAGCTGATTCTGCGGCGAGCGCCCGAGAATAACGGAAGCTGCACATGAGCATAGCCTACTTCGACTGCTTCTGCGGGGCCGGCGGTGATATGATCGTTGCCTCGTTGGTCGACGCCGGTGCAAGCGCCGAGGTCCTTCGCGAGGGTCTGGCATCGTTAGGCCTTGGGGGCTATACGCTCTCCATCGAATCCGTCAACAAACAAGGCTTCGCCGCAACGCGATTTCATGTCCAACTGGGGGAGCACGTACAGCAGCCTCATCGTCATCTCGAGCAGATTGCGGAGATTCTAGAGAACTCCGGACTCCAGCGCTCAGCAAAAGAGAAGGCGACTCGCATCTTCGAACGATTGGCTGAGGCGGAGGCGAAGGTCCACGGCACCAGCATCGAGAAGGTGCATTTTCACGAGGTCGGAGCCGTTGATGCCATCATGGATGTCGTAGGCGTGGTGCTGGCCATGGACCAGCTCCATGTGGAGCGGGTCATCTGCTCGCCGATCCCCACGGGCTCGGGCACGGTTATCTGTGACCACGGCGTGATGCCGGTACCCGCTCCGGCAACTTCAGAGCTGCTCAAAGGTGTACCGATTGCCGCGTGTGACGAGGCCGGGGAGCTTATCACTCCGACCGGAGCAGCAATCCTGACCACCCTGGCAGCCGAATTCGGCCCGCTTCCGGCAATGACCGTTGACTCCATCGGCTATGGTGCGGGCACACGGGAGGGGCACAGGCGCCCCAACGTGCTCCGCGTGCTGATCGGCGAAACGACCAGGAACGGTGATGCTGACGAGATCGCAGTGCTGGAAACCAACTTGGACGACGCCTCGCCTGAGGTGGTGGGCCACTGCATGGAACGGCTGCTGACCGAAGGTGCACTCGACGTATACGCTGTGCCGATACACATGAAAAAGTCGCGTACCGGCGTCGTGCTGACAGTGCTGTGCGAGCCCGGCCGGGCAGAGGCAATGCAGCGGCTTCTGTTCGCCGAGACCACAACGTTCGGCGTCCGGCGGCACAACGCGGCCCGTGTAAAGATGAGCCGCCGACACGTGACCGTGAACACACCGTTCGGCGACATACGCGTGAAGGTCGGCGAGCGGAATGGTGTGGTCACCGCCAGCCCGGAGTTCGGTGATTGCCGAGCGGCCGCAGAAAAGCACAACGTGCCCCTGCGCGAGGTCATCACGGCTGCGAACGCAGCATGGTCAGCAAAGCGGAAAGGTTGAACCTCACCCGGCGCAACGGTGGACCCGATTGAACCCGAGCGTTGATCCGGTAGGCCTCAGGCATGAATGCGGCAGATCCTGCGACACTCTTAGCCGCGGTGCACCCTCTCACCGTGGCGCAGACAGGCGGAATCGACGCCCTACAGATGGTCATGCTTGCCCTTGCGGTGGGGGCGCTGGCGATCGTGCTGCTTTCGACCCGACGCCGGATCCGTGAATCGCAACGTCTCTCGCCCACTGCCGCCCGCCGGCGGTACGCCGAGCTGCAAGAGGAGGTCAAGGTCTCCCGGAACTTGGAGCAGGTCATGCTGGAGCTCGACCAGCTCTCGCGACAGATTCATGGCCGGATTGACACCAAGCTTGCAAGGCTGGAAGCAGTCATCCGCGACGCTGACGAGCGAATTGACAGACTGTCACGGCTTATCCGAACCACGAAGGGCGAATCGGCCCAGGAATTCACCCTGGACCGCGAGGGTCCCGATGAAGCCCATTCGGCTCAGTCCGATATCGTGGACGACCGGCATGCACCGATCTACGAACTTGCGGATAGCGGAAAGTCGCCGGTTGAAATCGCCCGCCAGGTCGGCAAGACCACCGGTGAGGTCGAGCTGATTCTGGCCCTGAAAAGAGCGTCGGAGAATAAGAGTAGCCGCCCGGCAGGCCGGGTGATGCCGCTTAACTCGGAGCTACAGGGCTGAGCCGGGCGCCTTTGGCGGCCTCGGGCTCACGCCAGGCTCGCCTACCCGTGTTCGATAGGGTGGATTCCTGGAACCAGAGCTCGACATGAGCCTGACCGAAGACGATGTGGCAACCGTCGCAGGGCATGCCTATGATCAAAATGGAGGCAGAGCGGAGTAGGGGGTTCTCAAGACGATTGTCCGCTCGGGGTGGGGAGTAATCGGCGAAAATGGGGTTGTGCGTCACCTTCGTGAGCGGTCCGAGGTGTTCCGGAAAGAGTGCGCTCATCCAGGCAATGATCGACCGCCTGTGGAAGACTGAGCCGCATTACATCCGGCTCGTCAAGTCCGGGTCTGACAAGCATCCACCGAGAACATCCTCTAAACGGGCTCCACAATGCGGTGTGGCCACTGCGCGCTGGCTGGAGTACGACCCGGAACATATTTTCGAGATTCTGCCGGAGGCATTAACCGCGATTCATAAGCGGGATCGATACGGCTCCGTAGTGATCGAGGCGGATGCCGACCCTACCCTGCGACACGCGTATCCCTACGACCATCGCGTTTTCGTGATGCCCAAGCCCGGCTCGAAGAAGGAAGTCTTCCGTGACGCGGCCCGTGCGGCCGAGGAGTTCCAGCGGGCCCTTGACGACACCGTTGCCTTCGCGTCAGAGATTTTCGGGCTGTTCGCCGACCAGCGACAAGACGAGGCGGACCCGTCCGAGGACCGCCTGGATCTGACCGACTCCCAGATGCGCGGGTTCCTCTACTCACCGTTGGGCGATGAGCTGGCGACGCGCATTCAACTCCAGCGGCCCTACCATGGCCTGGTCGAGAGCGACGTCATCGTGGTCAACCCCAGCGTCGGTGCGACGGGGCCGGAGACTGCCGAATGTCTCCACCGCATCGAGCGGCTGCTGGAGCGCATCCGCAGGGTCTCGGAACGCCGCGGTGAGCTTTTTCTCTGCGATCCGCGCAAACAAGACGGCAAGGTCTGCAAGAAGCTCTTCAAAGCCCTTCGTCCGATGTGCCAAGGCGGCAAGTGACACAGGGCACGAGGTGCCCGCTTCTTGTCCCTATCACAGGTTGCCTGTGAGTTTGTCGCAGGTGGCTCGCTTTCCAAGGTTGCGTTTCCACCTTCTCGCACCTACAGTCCTTCCGTCTGTTCGGCATTGTTGGATTTGACTCCGGCACGAAAGGAAGCACAGGTTGGCGCTCCTGGCAGGGATCGATGAAGCCGGGTTCGGGCCGTTGCTCGGGCCGCTGGTCGTCTCCGGCGCCGTGTTTCGAGTTCCAGACTGCCGGCTTAATCACTGCCTTTGGGAGACGCTCCGAGCAACGTGCACGGCCACGCCGGACCGCAGCCGGCACAGGCTGCCCATTGCGGACAGCAAGCGATTGTATCGGTCCCCGGGAGGCCTGTCGCGCCTAGAGCGCACGGCTCTGGTGATGCTCGCTGTCGGGGGCATTCGACCGCCAAGCTGGCGGGTGCTGCTCGACAAACTCGCGCCTGGGGCAAGCAAACAGCTTGACCGCTATACGTGGTATGCCGGTACGGACGTGTCATTGCCGCTTGCTGACGGCGTGGGTGACATCGGGACCCAGGCCAACGCCGTTCTGCGAGAGTGTACCGAGCAGGGCGTTTCGCTGGCGGGTGTGTTCAGCGAGCCGCTGCCCGAGGGCCATTACAACCGGCTGGTAGGACAGACCCGCAACAAGTCGGTGGTGCTGCTTGGTCTGGCTCTGCGAGTCGTGGACCGCATCATGCAGTCGGCCCCGGGCGAACGGGTCCGCCTTCACGTGGACCGGCTGGGCGGACGCTGGCACTATCGTGATGCCTTGATGACCGCCATGTGCGGCTACGATCTACAGATTCTCGAGGAATCAGCGGCGCGAAGCGCCTACCGGCTTGTCCGAACATCGCGGATCTGTGAGATTGACTTCGTCACAGGCGGGGAGAGCCGCCACCTTCCCACCGCACTGGCCAGTGTATATAGCAAGTATCTGCGCGAGCTGTACATGCATGTGTTTAACCGCTATTGGTCCGGGCAGATAGCCGGCCTGCGCGCTACTGCCGGCTACTACTCCGATGCCCGGCGTTGGCTCAAGGAGGCGGCGGCGGAGCTTACTCGCCGGTCGATCGATCGGAGCATGCTTGTTCGCCAACGCTGACCAGATGAGGCTTGGCCGCTACGCCCAGATCTGCAGCAGGTTTCGTTTCTTTGTGTAACGCCCCTCCGGTGGCGGCCGTGGCCAGTTGTCGCGTTTCCGTGATACTGGGCCCGGCAAGGGCCCCGACCGCTACGACTCGATCTGCGGCTGTCTGCGGGGTCGCTGCACAATGACCGAGAATACTCTAAGGGAACCGAACTGCGCGATTGACAACGCGCAGCAACGCGGCTACGGTATCCCGCAGCGAAACTCAGGAGCCTTGCCTGTGTCGATTGAAAGCTGGTCCGACAACATACTGATCGTCGAGCTCCAGGACGATCCGGCGTTCACCGACGACGTGACAGCCCTTGTCGACGAAGTGGACTCCAAGAAGGACGTCGACGTAGTGCTGAATTTCGCCGGCGTCCACTACCTGAATTCCTCCAACATCGCCAAGCTCCTCAAACTGCGCAAGAAGCTGACAGGTAACAGGCGACGGCTGGTGCTTTGCGGGATTAACACCAAGGCCTGGGGCTTGTTTCTTGTGACCGGCCTCGACAAGGTTTTCGAGTTCGCGGACAACGTGGCCACCGGCCTGGCCAGCGTCCAGATCGAGCCGGAATAGACACCCCTTGCGTCATCGGTAAGGCGTTCGATAATGGCGGCATGTCCCGCGCCCGCCATTGGAGCATCGCCTTGTTGTGCGCCGCATGGCTCTTGGCTGGGGGATGCGCTTCACCCGGTCCATCACTGTTCAACTATGGTGTTCGACACATTCAAGGCGGCAATGCAACAGCCGTCTTTTGGACTGCACATACCACGCTTGACAGCCTCGGTTATAGGATCGGGCCGGCTGACCCGGCCGCAGGTGAAATCATCACGCAGCCCACAGCAACTACGCCGGGTGCCGAACGCGTGCATTTCGGGACCCGTGTAGTCTCGCGAAGTCGCCTGCGCCGCGTGGTCCACGTTCGGGTCACCCAGAGCACGGACGTGGTCAACGTTTACTGCCAGGTGGCAATCCAAGAGCAAACGACCGAAGCTCATCGCATGTTCCGCCGTAACCACATGATTTCCGACACGCCGGGTGAAACACCGATCGATCGAGAGGCGGCCACTACTGACGAGCAAAACGTGGTGTGGCAGACCATCGTCCGCGACGAAGCCGCCGAGCGCCGCATTCTCGAAGCCATCCTGGAACAAACCGGCGACATCGGCGGATAGCGTCGAAGGATGTGTACGGCGTTTTGTCCCTTGAGGAGTAGCGGTTATTGCGTTTTGCTGCGCGCAAAAAAGAGGCCCGGCGGGGTGGACCGGGCCTTGGGGAAACCGACCCATGGGGGGGACGGGTCGGTATGAGGACTTACTGGTAGAAACTCAATCTCTCAGATATCGGCCCTTGGTGCAAGAAAAATCTTCCGAAAAAATTGATCTGACCGGCAGCGACCTATCCGACCTGCAGCGCTGTGAATCGTTCGGTTGCATTTAGCTCCCCGGGATGCTATATGTGATTTTTCGCCCCTTCGGGCAATTCGGGAGGATTAAGAGCTATGCTCCAATGCCAGGACTGTGAGTTTTTTCGTCAGGGGCCCGACGGTTCGCCTGAACTGACCTGCAACCCGTTCACCACGGTTAAGGAACCCGAGTGTCTGGCAAAATGGCAGCTAGTCCAGCTCACTGTGATCGCCAGGTCGCACCAGGCCACGCTCGACATGTACCGGCGACTCGCTCCGCTTCAAGAGAAGATGTTCAAGCACATGGAGCGGGAGATCGACGATGCCGACGAGGCTGACCGTTGGAAGTACGAAGGCGACGAGGACGACGACGACGGCGATTCGTTCCGGGTCTGAGGGTCATTAGGCTGCGAGCTGACACCGCCTGTCCGGCGCGCCGGGCGTAGCACGTGCGTCTCGGCGCGCGGTTGACCGAACCGCGGTGGGACGGTACGGTCGGTTAGTCATGGAAGCTGACGAGGAGCGCCTGGTCAAGCACCTAGGGTTCATCCAGGGCGTCATCAACCAGATGGCTCACAACTCCTTTCTGCTCAAGGGGTGGTCGGTGACGCTGGTCGCGGCCATCTTCGTTCTGGCTGCAAAGGACGCGAACGAACGATACGCCATCCTCGGGCTGTTACCCGGGTTAGCGTTTTGGGGGCTCGATGCGTACTACCTGCGCCAGGAGCGGCTGTTCTGCAAACTCTACGATGCCGTTCGCAAGGGCGAGGTGCGCGACGATCGTTTCGCGATGGACACTTCCGACTATGCTGACTAGGTGGATTCGTGGTGGTCCGTCGCCTGGTCGGCAACCGTGGTCGGGCTCCATCTGTTCATCGTCGCGTCCGTGTTGGCGGTGACTGTGGCTTCGTTCTTTAGGTGACCCGACATGCTGTCGCTGGTGTGCTAAGGCGTTCTGTGCGGACGCCGGGAATTGCGTCATGAACGAGTGGTTGGTCTTTCTCTGCTATCGCCAGATTGACGGGAAACCGACAGCCGAGTGGCTATACCAGCACTTGCGCAACCGACCAATCTCTACCCAGGACGAAAAGGCCCCACGGCTGCACATCTACTACGACCAAGCGGCCCCGGCGGGCCCGAGCGAGAAACAGGTTCGTCAGCGGGCCCTAGAGCGGGCCCGGACCATGTTGGTCGTCTGCACGCCCGGCTTGCCCCACAGGCGCGGGCCTGAGGATTCAGTCCACCAGGAAATTGACTGGTGGGTGGAGAATCGTCAGGCGGCCCCCATCCTGATCGACACGACCGGTGGCGGCATCGGGTGGGTTCCAGAACGTATCCAGGCGCGATGGCCCGAAGCTCAGCGAATCGAGTTCAAGCTCCAGGAATGGGAGCGGCTTAACGATGACGGACGGTCAGAGGTGGCGGCCCGGGTGGTTACACGGATCATTGAGGGGATAAGCCACAGCGGCACAGAGCCCATCCACGAGGAAGTCAAGCGACTCCGGCGTAAGGTTCGCCTCTATCAAATGGCCTTTATGATTGCTCTGGTGGCTGTTGTTGTTCTCGCGTCTCGTCTCGAATGCGGCGGCTGATGTGTGCCCGCAAGTGGTCCGTGGCCAACGCGGCTAAGTGGCGGGCGAAGCTCGAGATGGCAGGCACGGACGCACCAAGGGAGGAAGGGATGAAGGAACAAGAACCGTCGTCGCAGGGGGGCGACAAAGGAGGGCACTGATCCGAAGCGAGCGGCGGATGGAGATCGATCCGAACGCCCTGTCAGGAGATAACGAGAAACGCTGCTTGCGGATCGGCCTCGAACGCCGACAGGTGTTGCGCGTTTTCCAGCAGAGTTTCGGTAACCTGCCCGGTGGAACAATTGCCCAAACGAAGCCAGACAACCTTCGGCGGGTGTCCGTATAGGAAACTGCGTTGATGGAAGTCGTCGTCCTTGGAAACGATCGTGTATCCGTTGTTCTTTGCGAATTCCCAGATCGTCGCGTCGTCAGCTCGCTGAAGGTCAAAGTCGCGCACATGCGCGGACGCAGGAAAGGTATCGGCGAGCATGGTGACAAGCCGATGCGACAGGTTCTGGTCGAACAGCAGCTTCACGCCGGAATGCTCATCAGTCGGCGCTCCCGGTCGGCCGCAAAGGCGAGACACGCACGGATGTCCTCCGCGGTCAGGTCGGGGAAGTCGCTCAAAATCTGGGCTTCCGTCATGCCGGAGGCAAGGTATTCGAGCACGTCATAGACGGTGATCCGCAACCCGCGAATGCAAGGCTTGCCGCCGCGCTTGCCGGGCTCAATCGTGATAATGTTTCCGTAATTCATGCTTGTATCGTAGCACCGGGTCGATGGAAGGGCAAGTACAGTCAGGTCGAGCCGCTGTTCGCCGCGCCCGGTGAGGGCGCCAGGCGATCGCTTCCTGAAGGCCACTGGCAACCGTATCTGGCTCTCGCTGGTTCTTGATCTGCTGGCCGGCGGTATGAGCGCCGAGCAGCTCCTGCGCGAGTACCCTCAGCTCGAAGAGGCCGACCTGCTCGCTTGCATTGCCTACGGTGCGGAGATGGCACGGGAGCGCTGCGTCGAGATCCCGACGGAAACTGGGCGTTGAAGCTCACACTCGCCTACCGAACGGCCTCGTCGACCGGCGTCGACGCATTGCGATTGAGGCAGGTCAAAACCGTCCGATCATATCCGCCCATGGGCCGGTCGCGCGAGTCATTACCTGTGCGGCGGCTTGGATGCGGCGGGCCGTGATACGGCCACCCCCTTGGATTTGTTCAACCCACCATCGTCACCGGTCGATGCTCGATCAGGAGTTGGACTCGCCTACCTAGGGCGAACACGACTGCTCAATCGATTACTGGACGAAGACCTTTAGCGAGGAGCTCAGCCATGACGATGGCCGGAACCGACCAACTATCCGAAACCATCCACGGCCTCAAGGACGCGGCCACGACCGCCCTGGCCAATAAATCCGTCGACGACTTCGCCAACTTCGAGAGGTATCTCAACGAGGTGGAGGCCTATGTTCGCGAAGTGCAGCAATCGATGTGGGCTGACGAGGCGCGGGCCACCATGCGGCGTCTCCAAAAAGGCGATTCACTCAACGAAACCGACCGCGAGATGATTCGGGCGTTTCTGATCTCGGACGCCGAAGGATACCTGGCCAACGAAAACAACTATGCGGACTGGGTCCGGGAGCTGCATCGCCTGATCGACGATCTGGATAGGCGAGTCAACGTGGTGGATCGCGAGTCGATCGTTGATCTTCGGGGGGTTCTGAAGGACGCCATCCGCCTGGTGCCCGACATCCGCAACTACCTCGCCGAGAAAAGGCGGGTCGAGAAGTTCGAGCAGGCCATGACCACACTCGACCAGACCTCGCGCGACATGCTGCACCGCGTCCTTGTCGAACAGCTCCGCAACCCCAATCGATAGCGGGCTGGGACGCGCATCGGCCGTCCGATCAGTTTGGCGCGGGCCTGAACCCCGCGATCATTCGGTAGCCTGGTCGCCACTTGCAGGCTCGGCGGGATCGACCCGTTTCGGCACTTGCGTGACTTGATCGCGCGGACCGGCAACCACCCTAGGAACTCGAATCGATAAGCCCTGCTGGGACGAAACTCCATCACTGTACGGATCTCACCGCCAGGGAACGTCGTGTTCTGTGCCGCCAAATCGTAGGGGTTGTACAGAGCATACTTCGGATGCGGAGGGCGGCAAATCATAAGTCCTTTCTTGACAAGGAGTACGGAACAGATGGGAGGGACAGGCCATTTTCGGATTCGAGGGTAGGATGAGCCGGTCGAGGCCATTTCGGGCGATTCTAGCCGCCATACGGTTTCCTAGTTCGGGCCGGGTTGGCCGCAGCCGACATGATGCCACAGCCGCCAGGGCTACGCAGTGTCAGGGGAGTCTGTTGGGTCCAAAGTTATTGCCGTAGATTACGTGAAGGTCGCCAGTGTCTACCGTTCGTCCTGTGCTGGAACCAAACTCAAGTGCGCTTGACCCTGGGCCGAGGGTGGGGTCGAAGTCGGCCAGGGGGTTCCCGATGGCAATGTCGCCGAAGCCGTCGTCATTGATGTCGCCGATACGGGCGGCCGTTGTCGGTGCTGCCTCGTTTGGCCGTCCTTTCGGGTATGGACTGATGAAGACGATCCCGGGAAGATGCTCGGAACCGACTTCCATCAAGCTCCAGACCGTGTTGATCAGGTGCGGCCCGCCGAAGATCAGATAAACCACGCCGAGTCGTTCATGCCCGGCGGTATCCACCCGCGTCTCACCAGGTACTACGACGAGGAGGTCACCGACCGCGTCCTGGTTGAAATCCCCGGCGGAGCTGACATCAAGACCAGCCCGATGCTGTGCTGCGGCGCCATAGAAGATGACGCCGGGCAGTTGGCTGGTGGCAAGCTGCCCAATCGTGCGATCCCCGTCGATGAAGACGCCGCCGAAGATAACGCCCACGAAGCCGTTGTCGACAAGGTCTGCACAACAGTCCGTACTCCGGCCAAATACGCATGAGTCGTCGGGATTACAATCGCCGGACAGACAGCAAAAAACGCAGCGGTCATCCGTGTCGAGGTCACCGTCGTTGTCGTAGTCGAACTCTTTGCACGGATCATCGGAGAATACGTACTCTCCGAATTGACTCAAGCACGACTCGAACGAACTCAGGCTGAGGTCGTCGCCTCCGCATGTCGCACGTTGAACCCCGCCAAAATCGGCACGCGGAGACGAGAAGAAAACGTCAACGATACGGTCACCGTTGAAATCGAGCCCCGATGCCTGTCGCCATCCGATCTGGTCGCCGCGACTGAGTCCGCGAATCCGCAGCATCGGCGGTCGAAGTAGCGGATTGTCGGCATTGGCCAAAAGGATCTGGCCCAATATCAAAGGGCCGTAGATGATGTAGGTCGAACCTGTGTCAACCAGCGATTCGGTCCAATCGTTAAATGGCGCGCCACACAGAATGTCGTCCAGGCCGTCCTGGTTGAAGTCACCGGCCGACTGGCCGTCGCCGAGCATGTCGTCGATGTCCTCCGCGAAGACCTCGAATGTAGACGGTGGAACGAAAACCGATCGTGGCACGCCGGGCGCCGTACAGCGACCAAATGGCGGCGACCGTTGCTGGTCCAAAGTCGGAACGACTGAGTTCGAATCGCTTCCAGCTCCAAGTTCTCGCCAGGGTACCCCGTTGTAGTTGGCTCCCGGGACTACAACAATACTGCCACGGAATGATGTAGAGTGCCAGTGCGTACTAGCGGACCCGATCGAATCCAGGAGATCCTGAAGATAACGCTCGTTCCGCGGAGCTGAAATAATGATCTCGTCGAGGCCATCGTCACTCAAGTCACCGATCGACGCTACACTTCGCCCGAAGAGGCCCTCGCGAGCTGGCTGGTTCAAGCGAAGGTGGTCAACGAAGTCATAGTACCCGGCTACGAACCGTGCCCCCGCGATGCGGCCCTCCTCTGTGTAATCGTCGGCAAGAGCAAAAATATTTCCATTGTCGGTAAGCCCGTGTCCATCGAGCACTCTGCCCGCCTCCTGTCCAACAAGCTCCAGCCATACGGTTGTGGCCTCGAGTCGCGTGGGCGAAAGACCTTGACGTGGGTTGTTATCGCGGTTTTCGCTATTGACGATAAGGGCCATACCGCCACCATAAAATTGAATGTCCAGTGGATCAGTGTTCACATCATCGGTAGTGTTATTCACCAAGTTGTCCGGGTAGCAACCAGGAGACGCGGCTCCGAGGTCTGTGTCTTCCGGGTCGAAATCCATTCCCTCAAACGCTCCATGAACATGCTGGAGTCCAAATAGGATCTCGGGCCGGCCATCTCCCGAGAGATCGTGGACGGAGCTGACGTCGCTTATTCCAGCTGTCCATGCGTCATCTCCGGGAATCTGGCTCGTTCGGACGGGCGGTGCTTGAAATATGACTCCCGGGATTACTGAGCTTATTTGACCGACCCTAATCGACCCACCGAAACGACGGTCATTCAGACCGTAGACGAGGTATGCCGCGGAATTCTGTAAGCTCAATAGCGTTTGGATTCTGCCGAAGTCCGCCAGGTCCACGAAACCATCACTGGTCACGTCGGCACAATTGCAGGAAGATGATGCTGGTACAGCGGGGCCGGTCATACAATCGACGAACGCCTCAACATCTCTAAGACTGAGCTGCCCATCATTGGTGCAGTCCCCAGAAGCGGGGGCGTTGAGAAACTGGGCGGCAAGAACGAAATCGTCAACACCGTCGGCGTCAAAGTCACCAACACCCAAAACGCTTGAGCCAGTGCGGGCCCCCCGTCGAACTCCGTGGAAACGTGCGCCAGCCTTGGTCTTCCCAATGCTCAAGAGGTCCACGATGCCGGCCGCAAAGCCCACGACACTGACGGCACCCGTGGCGTAGCTGTGTACTCGTGGATTCGATGCGTCATCTACTGTCGCACGAACGAAATATGGTTGGCCACCGGAACGTGGTGGGATGACCGCCAGGTCGATGAGGACCTCTCTCGTAATCGTATCCGAAAAGCCGGCCGGAATCGTCTGCTGATGCAACAAGAGAACCTGGGACGGATCGGGGTTCTTCGGATCATCATCGTTCGGGTCCGAATTGAGGTCTAGCACGAGGAACAGATCTAGACTGCTGTCCGGGTCAAATGGGCGTCCCTCGCTTGGGTTTAGCAGTGCCGCCGTAGGCTGGATTGAAATAGCGAGCGTGTCGCCCTGGGTAACGCTCAAACTGAACGACGGGTCAGTTACGGCTACTACGGGCGGTACGTTCCCAGTACTCACCACAGGTGAATGGACAGACGCAGTCGCACCGTCCGCCTTGAGAATCGGCCTACGATCGACGCAAGATCCAAGAACGCACGCGATCGAGTTTAGAAGAAGAGCTGGAGCCGCAAAAAGGATCACCGCACAGCACGACATAACAGCCGGGATTCTCCATTTACCGGGTCTTTGATCATCATCCTACCGCATGAGGACTCTCGACTCAAGCGAAAACGACCTCTCTCGCCGCGAATCGCGCCCATTTGTCCGCTTCATGGGGCCAATCCTGCCCCTGACGCTTCTGGGACAACGATTCTGACCCGTTCCCGAACAGCATCAGCCTCCGCTCCACGAATCGCCAACCTCTCGTTCGGTCGCCGTGTCAACCACGCTGCACCAATGGCGGCGGTACACCGGCGTTGCAGCGGCCACCACTCCATGTTATGTTCCCTGCATCTTGTCTAGGCGGCGTCTAACAACGGCATGCAGATGACGCCGCTGCGCGCCACAGCTGATGCCGAAGCGGTTAGACCGCTGAATCAATGAAGATGGAGTACGTCATGAGATTCGCACTGCTGTTCGTGGCTGTAATGATCGTGGCGGCCTTGCTCTGGTCTTGCGCCGGTGGCCAGACATCAAAATACTTCGTAGTACGCGTGGTCGATGAACAGACGGGCCGCGGCGTGCCGCTGGTCGAGCTGAAGCTCCCAAACAAGGTGAAGTACTGGACCGACAGCGCTGGCGTGGCCGCACTCGATGAGCCATCGTTGTGCGAGCGTGAAGTCTTCCTCGGCATTCGCAGCCACGGCTATGAATATCCGCAGGAAACACTCTTTGGGCGTGGTGCCATCGTAAAGATCGATCCCGGCAAGATGCAGGAAGGGCGCGTCCGCCGCACGATGATAGCCGAACGGCTCTATCGTCTCACGGGCGAGGGCATCTATCGCGACAGCGTGATGGCCGGTCTGCCGGTGCCGGCGAAAGAGCCGATGCTGAACGCGCAGGTGCTCGGGCAGGACACCGTTTCCGCCGCCATTTACCGCGGCAAGATCTTCTGGATCTGGGGCGACACCATCGGACCGGCGTATTGGAACTTCAGCGTCTCGGCGGCCACCAGCGATCTGCGCGACGACCCTGCGGTGGCAGTCAACTACAGCTACTTCACTGACACGGAGGGGCGCGCGAAGCAGATGCTCCCGCTGCCTGGCGAGGGCTTGGTGTGGATCGAAGGCCTCGTCCCGATGAAGGACCCGCACGGCGAGGACCGGCTCATCGCTACCTACACACGGCAGGACGGCCTGCAGTTCCCCGATGAGTGCGGTCTGGCGCTGTTTGATGACGTCCTGCAGGTGTTCAAGCCGTGGGTGCAGATGCCCTGCAGGAAGCGGCACATTTCCTCGCATCCCTTCTTGCATGACGGCTACTGGTATTTGTATCCCTCGTTGCGGGTGCTAAACGATTGGAGCGCGATTCAGGATTCAACGCAATGGGAAAAGCGCGACGTTCAGTTGCCTCCGAACGCTAAGCGGCCGTCATGTGTGGTGTGGAACGAATACCGCCAACGCTGGATTCTTCTGCTGGAAGAGGTCGGCGATGTTTATTACGCCGAAGCAAGACAGCCGGAAGGCCCGTACGGCAAGGCTGTGAAGATCATCCACCACGACCAGTACAATTTCTACAACGTGGCCACGCACACGTTCTTCAACCAAGAGAGCGGCCGCGTGATCTACCTGGAGGGAACCTACACAGCTTCCTTCAGCGGTGCGACGGAGAAAACCCCGCGCTACGACTACAACCAGGTGATGTATCGTTTGCGGCTCGACGATCCACGGCTGCGGGGGGCACAAGAATGAAATGCATCGAGTTCCTGGATCGCATAGCCAACTACGCGGTCTAACCAGGCGCTGCACCCGTCGAGCCGCGCGGGCGCGCCAAGCAAACTCGAAAGATGGATGCCGCCGCTCGCGGCTGAGCGGCAGCCCGTTCCCGGCGTTCGTAGGTCTCGCTCACTCCCGGCGCGCCGGGATTCAGGTCGAAGATCAGCTTGTCCAGAGAGCGGCCTTGGCGAACGCGATCAATCCACTTCCCCGGCACGTCCATCAAGGACTTCAGGTTCTTCCGGGTCGTCAACATCTCGGTCTCGACCCGACTCATCTCGCTCGTGGACGCAGCTTCCCTCTCTTTCGCCCTGCCGCCCACAACTCGGCGCATCGTGCGGTCGATGCGCAAACGCTCTGGATCGTTGACATCTTCGTAGCCCGTCAGACGCCCGTAGACACTTTGCTGCAACATGGCCAGCATGGTGTGCTGCGTGTTCTTTCCCTGGCGCGGATCGGACAACAGAATGCTTCCCTGTTCCGTCAAACGGAACGCTTCGTCCAGTTCACGAAAGGGCAGTCCCGATGTACATCGGGACGTCACTCGTGATCTTCGCCCCGTGGAATTCGAGCCTGAGCTTGCCACCAAACTGCACACGAAGTGATTGTTTTCGCCTGTCACCCACTGGATGCCCCTGTCAAAATGGCCGGAAACGTTTGGATTACAGGGAGAACATGTACAAATCAGGCCATCGCGAACACTCCATCTGGGAAATCCGGGATGAACGGGGTCGCTCTCTTCATGCTTCCTGACTGGCTAAAAACCCACCGGGGTGACCTGGAATCCACACCGCTTGGTCGAGGACCCTCCTGCTGTCCGATCGATCAGCGCTGACCATACGCTGGTCGTAACTGCCTGCGCAGCCGGCGCACCGATGCGGAATCACGCTGAGCGCATCACTGCCGGAGCGGGGTTGCTGAACCGAGACGCACCGGGGGAGTCCAAATCCCAGTTCCGCTGAAATTTTGTGAAGGCCCGAAACCTCTTGCGGTGGGCCTGTTACGGCTTGTGAAAGCGCCGCTCAGCTTCTGCTGGGTAGGTGCTACACAAAAAAATACAACTCAAAGGCCGCACCGATTTGCACACGGGAGGTCGGAGTCTGCGACGCTTCGAGCGCATCGTCGAGCTCTACGGATCCTGGATAAAGTCTGACAAGGCGGCCGAGTGCCGGGCGATGCTCGGAAATGACGATTGATGAATAGCGAATGTTGAATATCGAACGTGCAACGGGTATGATTAGTGAAGCGTATGGCGCGACCGATGGAGGCATATCATCATGGTGAGTCAACCACTCGGAGACGATCGATGCGGACGGCGCACGCGAACGGCCTTTACCCTGATTGAGCTGTTGGTTGTTATCGCGATTATCGCGCTTTTGATCGCCATTTTGCTACCTTCGTTGGAGGCTGCCCGGCGGCAATCGAAACAGTCCGCCTGCCTCTCGCACATCAAGAACATCGCAACGAGCAGCCGGGTGTACGAGGCCGATGACCCCAATGGATGGGGAATTCCAGTTCATCCGCTGCAGTACCGTCAGTGCCCCAACCAGCATGAGGGGGAGATGTGCAACGAGCCGATCCTCATCGGGGCGTATGAGTGGGGTGGCAAGAGTGGAATTGGGCAGGATGACTTCGTGACCGGTTCCCCGGGAGACCCGATCAACAGCAAATATGGCACGTTGGCCGGCTTTGGTCCGTCCACGCGGCCCATGAACGACATCCTGTACGCGGGCGGGTTCAAGGACAACGCCCACCCGGTCTTTGACCGGTTCGGGGCCACGCTCGACACCGAGCTGGAACTTGACCTGTTCCAATGCCCGGCGGACGACGGCCCGCCACGTGGGGCTCACTGCGCGGATTGGATCAGACACAGTGAGCGTTCCTCGTTCGACCACTTCGGCAACAGCTATTGCGCGAATGTTTTCATGATCGCCAACGGCGGCGGCGGTGTGATGCGCACCAACTCGCCATATTTACGGCCTACGTCACGTGTGCCCACGCCGGCACGGACGCTCTTCTTTGAGGAGAACATTGGGCGCTGGGCCTGGTCATGCTGGAGAGAGCAGTGCGACTTCATAACGGGCATCGATCCCGGTCCGACCAGGGTAGTCCACGGCTGGCACGGCAAGGACTGGACCTTCAACCGCGCCTTCGTCGACGCCCATGCCGAGCCTCAGAAGATCTACTTTGAGGGTACCGAGGACGCCAGCGGTTATGCGCTGCACTACCGCTGCGAGGATGGAGTCTTCGAGAACCAGAGTTGCCAGAGTCACGGCTACCGCTGCGTTATCGTTCGCGGCGACGGCTGGCAGAAGGACACACTCCCGGCTCCGGATATACCCACGGGCCTGTATTGGAGCGGTCAGTGGGGCCGGCCGTCGTACGAAGCGTGCGTGCAGGCCGGTTCCCCGGAATAGCCGGTCGGTTAGGCCGGTGGGCGCGCCGTCAACCTCCAGCGAACAGCGAGCGATTGGAGCGTGATGCACGAATGATGTTCTGCGCTCGGTGCTCACGATCCGCTCATTTTGAATTCGCCATTGACCATTCGCTATTACTGATCACACTTCCAGCAATTCGGAAGCATCGTAGCGCGAGGCGTGGTGGACGGGGTAGTCGCGCCCGACGGCCTCGTGCTGGGCATCGATCGCAAGCTCCGGCGTGTTGTTGTTCTCGCTCAGGTGAGCAACGGCGATCCAACGTGGACGGCTGCGCCCGCAGGCACGGAGCAGGCCGGCGGAATCCTCGTTGGAGAGATGCCCGCCGGGGCCTTTGATGCGGGCTTTGAGGCTGGCCGGATACCTTCCTGCGTCCAGCATCTCCGGGTCATAGTTGCATTCGAGATAGGCCGCGTCGACCGATTCGAGAATGTTCCGCAGACCCCGAAAGGGATGACCCAGGTCGGTCAGGATGCCGAGCCGTCTGTCCTGACACTCGATCACGAACGCGACCCCGTCGACCGCGTCATGTGCGGTACGAACCGTGTGGACCACCACGTCTGAGAATCTGAGGCAGTCACCGGAGAGGAAGTATCGCACGTCGCTGAGCTTTCCCAGATCACACCACATGACCGCCGCCGCATGGCTCCGACTGGTGATGTA
>CP070827.1:4856958-4859098 GCA_020344555.1 Phycisphaerales bacterium | reverse complement strand
TGGACCAATCGTAGTCGTAGGTGAACCCGCGCACGTCGTCCCACTCGTCAGGGGCGTTGATCGAGCTGGTTATCAACCGGCCCAGCTCGTCGTACTCGGCGTCGTGCACGCGCGTATAGGTATCCACGACGGTGTCGCCAATCTTGAGTTCGCCGTTGACGGTTGCGTGGAGCAGTTCGCCCTTCGGAGAGTATCCACCCTGAGCCACGCTCCAGTTGCCCCAGTAGCTCGGGAGTGTGGGCCCGGGCGGGGTGGATGGGGCACCTGCGGCCCCTCCACCACCCCCGGCAACAGGGCACCCCAGGCAGTCTATCCCGAAAACCCAGTCGTTGTGGGTGTACGAGGCTTCCCCGGCTGGACAGCCACCAGCCAACTCGCTGTGTATCTCCCTGCCGCCACTGTCGTCTGTTATGCAGTTGACATAGCCTCCACCTCCGGTCTCGCACGAGCCTGCACTGGCTCCGCCCCCTCCGCCTCCGCCGCCTTGCCAAAGGCCTTCGCCGTACTGGCTGATCTGACCCCACTGGTCGTACCCGAATCCGGCCCAGGCACCGTTGGGATCGATGGCCTGCTTGACTCTCCCGCGCCCGTCGTCCGAGGAGTCCAGATAATAGTCCAGCGTGGTGATTCCCGGGTCTCCCCCTTGCTGCGCCGGCGGTTCGACGACCCTGGTCAGAAGGGTCGGGAAGAGGGGCGCCTCGACTATCTCGCAGGTCCCGATGCAGGGGCCCAAGTCGTCACAGTCGTCATCGGTCTCGCAGGGTCCAAGGGAAATCTCGCAGATCTTGCACACACTGTCGTCCAGCTCGCAGGTGCCAGTGCCGCAATCCCGGTCGGCGCTACATTCCGCACCGGGCGTCGAGCCTCCCAGGCAGGTGCCGCACGGATCCTGCGTCGTTGAGCACTCTGCGTCCTGGCCGCTGGCATGGTCGTAGCGGAACTCAACCGTGTTACCGATAGCATCGGTGTACGAGGTGACGTTGTTGTACTCGTCGTACTGCCACTCCTGCATGTGCTGCAACGGGTCGGTGTGCGTCTCCAGGTTGCCGTAGGCGTCGTAGGCAAGCTCCCAGCGGTTGGAGAAGACATCCTCGATGGCCGAAAGATTCCGGTCGGCGTCATATTCGTACATGAGCCACTCGTACTCGGGCGACGGATTGGAGAAGAACGTGAGGTTTCCGTCGGGGAAATAGACGCTGTCGTCCTCCGTCCCAAAATACTGATAGAACCACTCGTTCCCCCGCCGGTCGGTGTAGTAAGCCCGTGTGAAGCCGCCCCCGCCGTAGCTGTACTCGAAGGACTGTAGGAGCAAGTGCTGGGTCAAGCCCGGCTCCTGCCCGGGTCCGTGCGGATCCGTAACCAGGACCAGACGCCCGGCAGTGTTGTAGTCGTATTGGTAGACATCGGGGTCATTATCGCCGTGTTCCTTCTTGTCGCTTATCGAGCTGATCCGCCCGTCCACGTCGTAGCCGATGACAGTCTCGTAGCCCATGACGCCGACGTCGTAGGGCTCCGGGTCGGTCAGCATCTCGAGCCGGTCCTCGGCGTCGTATGCAAACGTCCAGTCCCGAAAGTCCGGAAGGGTGCACCCCGGCGGTTCCGGGTTTGTTCCCTCGTTTTCATTGAAACCGTTGGGATCGCGGATGTTTTCCAGGAATCCGCTTGCGTCGTACTCGAACGTCAGCTCGCGCCCCGAAGAATCAACGACTTTGTTAATCCGCCAGTTCGGATAGATGTCATAGTGCACTGTCAGCTCGTTCCCGGTGGAATCGACGATTTTCTGCAGCCGGGCGATATCAGTACCATCGCCGGAGTACTCATGATAGGATTGGTCCTTGTGCTTGAGCGTCCAGGTGGGCCCGATCCGCGAGTCCGGCTCAGCCGTCAACTCATCGTGGACGCCCAGAGGTCGGACCCATTGACCCCCACTCCAGGTGTAGACGTCTTGTGTGCCGTCGTCAGCAATGACCGTAACGGTCGTGGGCTCTAACGGGTCGTCCAGGATCAAGAGGCTGCTGTAGGAAGTCGTCCATCCGGGCCCCAAGTCGAAGCCCATGCCCGCGGTCAGAGGTAGCTGCGAGTCGACGTTGGCCGCGTTGTGGTATAGCGCCATGGCCATGGACGGCCCGCGCCCCGACCA
>CP070827.1:4842994-4856858 GCA_020344555.1 Phycisphaerales bacterium | reverse complement strand
CCGGGAAGACGGCGATCAGGAATTCCACACCCCATATCGCGAGAAGCACGCCCAGCACGCCGCCGGCGATCGCCAGAAGGGCACATTCGGTTATGAGCTGGCGTACGAGTCTCCACGTTCCGGCACCCACCGCGGAGCGCACAGCGAATTCCTTCCGCCGCACGTTCGCTCGGGCCAGCAGCAGGTTGGCGACGTTGGCACACGCAATCAGAAGGACAAGTACGACCAGGATCATCATCGCCGTGACGGCGACACTGGCCTCCGGCTCGATGATGTAGTCGATGATTGGCATCACCTCAGCCGTCCAACCTTGGTTTGACTCCGGATAGAGGGTGGCCAAACGCGCGGCGATGGCTTCCAGCTCTGCCTGTGCCTCGCGGACCGTGATGCCGGGTTTGAGGCGGCCAATTACGAAGTAGGAGTGACCCCCGCGCCCGTAGTCACTGACGTCGAATGCGAACGGCGCCCACACGTCAAATGCGCCCCAGGCCTTTTCGAGCTGCTTCGGCAGGACGCCGAGCACCGTGGTGGCCACGCCGTCCAGGAGAATGGTCTGACCGACGATCTCCGGATCAGCGCCGAAACGTCGCTGCCAGAATCCGTCGGAGAGCAAGGCGACCGGGGGCGCACCGGGACGGTCCTCCTCTTGGTTGAACGCGCGGCCCAGCATCGGGTCGATACCGAGCACCGGCAGCAGGCTGGCGGACGCCAGGATCACATTCAGGCGTTGCGGGCGATCGACTCCGGTAATAGTGCGGCTTGAACCGCCATATACGCCCATGTCGACGAAGGACGCGTTCTGTTCTCGCCAGTCGACGTAATCGGGAATCGAAACGGTGCTGCGCTGCCAACCCATTGCGGGTTTGGCGCTGCAAACGTAGACCAGCCGGTCCTCATCGGGATAGCCGAGCGGTTTGAGCAGCATCCCATATACGAAGCTGAACACGGTGGTGTTGGCACCGATGCCGAGCGCGAGCGTGGCCACCACGATCGCAGTGAAGCCCGGGTTTCTCAGGCAGGTGCGAGAGCTATAGCGGATGTCTTGAAACAGCGAATGCACCACACTCCTCCTATTCGTCTCTCAGGGCCACTATCGGATCGACCTTCGTCGCCCGGCGGGCGGGAATGTAGCAGGCCAGCAAAGCAACAGCGGCAAGCAACACCGAGACGCCGACGAAGGTCGCCGGATCAGTCGCAGTGACGTCATACAATAAGTGGGACAATACGCGCGTTGATGCCAGTGAGGCAGCCAGTCCGATTCCAAGACCGATCGCCGTAAGCGCAAGACCTCGCTTGAGCACCGACCGAAGCACGTCACTTCTCTGCGCGCCGACGGCCATGCGCACACCGATCTCGTGTGTCCGCCGAGCGACCGAGTATGAGAGCACGCCGTAGATGCCAACGGCGGCAAGCGCCACTGCGACGGCGGCATATAGACTGAGCAGGATCGCCGCGAACCGTCTCTGGGCTACCGACTGGCCGATGTACTGTTCTAGCGTGAAGAAGCGCGCTGGGGCTGCTTGTCTCGTCACGGAAGCCACCTCACTGCGGACTGCACCGACCAAGCTCTCGGGATCACCCGAGGTACGGAGGGCGAACGCCATCCAATCCAACTTGTGCTGTCTAAAAGGAACGTACATGTACGCTGGCGGCGGGTCTGTGATCGTCTCGCGGCTGTCCGCGACGACGCCAACGATCTCGTAGCTATCTGGATCTCCGTTGGCATCCTCGCTAGGAAACTCGAGTCGTTGTCCCAAAGGATCGCTGTCAGGCCAGAAACGCTGCGCCATCGCGCTGTTGATAATCAGCATACCAGGACGGTCGCGCATGTCCTTCTCTGTGAAATGGCGACCTCTAAGAAGCGGAATCCCCAGTGTGTCGAAGTAGTCCCTGCTGACTATCCCCAGGTGGGTCGTCCACTCCTGCGTCATTGTGGGTGCGGGGCGACTCGGGATCCTAAAGTTCCGTTCCCAGGCATAGCCCGTAAGCGGCAGAAACAGGCTGGCACAAGCCGAGCGAACACCGGGCAGTGCCTCTACGCGCTCCAACACCTCCCCATAGAGTTCACTCTGCTGGGTGTCACTGAGTCCCATTGTGTCTGGCAGCGACAGCTGAAACGTCAATAAGTTGTCTGGGTCAAAACCGAGCTCCACGCTGTTCAGGCGATGGAGACTGCGCATTAGCAGTCCTCCACCGATAAGCAGCACTAGGGCCAGCGCGACCTCAGACACGACAATTGTCCCGTGCAAACGGCGGCGCTCGGCAGGTGTCGCCCGTCGGCCCTGTTTCAGTGATTCCGGCAAGTTGGACGGACTGGCGAACACGGCCGGGAACAGACCGAATATGAGGCTGGCGCACAGGCTAAGGGCCATGGCGAAGGCCAGCACTCGCCAATCTAGACCGATGTCATTCGAGCGAGGAAGCCCCCGCGGAATGAGGCCCACCAGCGAATCAATGCCCCAGACCGCCAGGAGCAACCCGAACGACCCTCCGAGCAAACCCAGCACCACGCCCTCGGTAAGTAGTTGTCGAACGAGACGCAAGCGACTGGCTCCCAGCGCACCGCGGACCGCAAACTCCTTGCCGCGACTCTCAGTCCGGGCGAGCAGCATGCTGCCAACGTTCGCACAGGCGATGAGCAATACCAGCACTACCGCCCCCATCAACATGAGCAGCAATGGACGCACCCGTCCCACCACCCGCTCATGTAGGGGTGTCATCCACAATCGCCAGCCGGTGTTTAACTCTGGATAGGATTCGGCTAGCCTAGCAGCGACGCCTTCCATGTTTGCCAGAGCTTGCTCGCGTGTCACACCGGGCTTGAGCCGGGCGAGGGTCCGAAAGCAGTGCCCGGCGCGACTTGAGAGAAAGACTGGCCGCTCGGGTCTCGCGGGGATCCAGACTTCCGCCCCCGCAACCATATCGGGGAAGCTGAAGTCAGATGGTAGAACACCGACGACGATATGCTTGGTTCCGCTGAGAGTCAGGGTGCTCCCGATGACATCGGGACTCGCGCCGAACCTGCGACGCCATAGCCCGTCGCTGAGGAGGACCGTCTCTTGCGCGCCGACACGATCATCCTCGGGAAGAAACGTGCGACCGACGGCAGCCCGCACGCCCAGCAAAGGGAAGAACTCAGCGGACACACGTGCCCCTCGGATGCGCTCGGGTTGATCCACGCCTGTCAGTGTGACACCGGTCGCGTTGATCACTGCAATGCCATCAAACATCTTGTTCTGCTGCCGCCACTCTTCCGAATAGGCATAGGCAGCTGGTGCCTGTGGCATCCCATGGTCTCCCTCAGAGTCCCAGATCATCACCAGCCGATCCGGGTCTGGAAAGGGTAGCGGTTGGAGGACGACAGCGTTCAGGACGCTGAAAATCGCAGTGTTGGCGCCGATGCCCAGGGCGAGCGTCGCGACGACCACCGCGGTGAACCCGGGCTTCTTCGCGAGCATCCGAACCGCGCAGCGAAGGTCTTGAAAGAGCGCGCTCATGAACTAGCTCCTATTCGTATCTCAGTGCCACCATTGGATCGACCTTCGTCGCTCGCCGCGCGGGGATGTAGCAAGCCAGCATGGCGACCGCGACGAGCACGACGGAGACACCCCCGAACGTTAACGGATCCGTTGCGCTGATGTCGTAGAGCAGCATCGACAGGACACGCGTGCCGGCGAGCGAGACCAGCAACCCGATGGCGAGTCCCACGACGGTGAGCGTGAGCCCCTGTCTGAGTACGACATGCAGCACGTCACGTCGCCCGGCGCCCAGGGCCATGCGAATGCCGATCTCCCGGGTGCGCTGCCCGACTGAATAGGACATCACTCCGTACAGGCCGACGGATGCCAGAAGGATCGCCAGAGCGCCGAACAGCCCGAACAACGCCGCCGCGAACTTGGCGGGAAGCAGTGCGAATCCGATCCAGTCGGTCAGGACTCGCGTGTCCGACGGGGCAACGTCCGGGTCCAGCTCGCGAATGGCGGCCCGAACCGGCGGCAATAGCGTCATAGGATCACCCGTCGTGCGGATCAGGAGATTCACGTTGGAGTCGTAATTCTGAGTGAAGGGACGATACAGGAACGGACGGGGACCCTCACCGATAAACACGTACTTGACTGTGCTCACAACACCGACGACTTCCCTGTAGGGTCCCTCGAGTCCTTCCAAGCTGATACGCTTACCGAGGGGATCCTCATCAGGCCAGTTCCGGTCGGCGAATACCTGGTTGACGATTACCACACCCGGGGCGTCTTCGGTGTCGTGCTCGTTGAAGTCGCGACCTCGCAGCAGCGGGATACCGAGCGTCTTGAAGTCACCGGCACTCACGATGCTCATTAAGACGGAATCAACGTCAGCACGTCCGTCCGGGCCGGGCGCGGGGGGGCGACCCCCGATCCAATACTCACCAGTATTTTGCGAGAAGCCCAGAGGTATGCACTCGTCCAGGCTCGCCGACTCCACTCCCGGCATCACCCGCACACGGTCGAGGAGTTGTTTGTAAAACGCCTTACCGGCCTCGGCGTCGCGCTCATGCACGGCGAAGGCCAGCGAGACGGTCAGGACATTCTCGTGGTCGAAGCCCGGATTGATGGCTTTCGCGCTCAGCAGACTTCGGACGAACAACCCGGCGCCGATCAGCAGCACCAGTGATACGGCGATCTGGCCGACGATCAACGTGGTGCGAAGCCGCGAACGCCTTACGCCCAGTCCCCTGGCACCGACGTTATCCTTGAGTGCGGGGAAGACGTTGGCGTTCGTGGCCTGAAGTGCCGGAACCAGTCCGAAGACTACGCCCGTAAAGACCGACGCCAGCGCTGCAAACGCCAGCACGCGCCCGTCCAGGCCGAAGTCCATGGACAACGACAGGTTGTACGGCAGTTGAGGCAGGAGGACACTTACAACGCTCATCACCCAACTGGCGATGAGCACGCCGACGGCACCTCCGAGCAGGGCCAGAAGCGTGCTCTCGGTGAGCAACTGTCGCACCAATCGAAGCCGGCCGGCGCCCAGCGCCAAACGAACGGCGATCTCGCCCCGGCGCGCCGTCGATCGGGCCAGCAGCAAATTGGCGACGTTAGCGCACGCGATCAACAAGACCAGGCCGACCATCGACATGACCAGGGCCGAGAGCCCCACGACGATTGGGCGCGCTTCCGGCGGCAGGCCGATCCCGCTGGGCAGGACAAGACGCGCGTGCTCGTCCTCATACCGCTCAGGATCCACATCCTTCAAATGTGCGGCGACCTGATCGAGCCGCGCCTGGGCCTGCTGCATTCTCACACCCGGCTTCAACCGGCCGACGACGTGAAGCCAGCCACTGTTCCGATTCTCGAGTCTGCCTCCAAGCGGGAAGACCTGGGCCTGCATCATCATGGGCACCCACACATCCGGAGTGAAGATGGGGAACGCCCCGACAAATCCTTCCGGTGCAACGCCGACGATGCGGAACGGCTGCGCGTTGAGGGTGATCGTATTTCCGACGGCCTGTGGCTTACCGCCGTAGGTGCGCTGCCAGTAAGCATGACTGAGAACGGCAACCGGGTGAGCCCCGGCTGTGACGTCATCCTCCGGGCTCAGCAGTCGGCCGCAGCCCGCCTCTACACCGAGGGCAGCGAAATAATTGCCGGTCACGATCTGCCCGACACGCAGTTCCGTGGCTTCGCCCCTGCCGACACTGAGCGGCGTGTAACTCCAGCAAGCCAGTGCGCTGAAAACGTCACTTCGATCGCGGTATTCGAGGTAGTCCGGGTAGGAGAAGAAGTCATCCCAAGCGTTCCGGTGTACTTCGACAAGACGCTCGGCCTGATCAAACGGAAGCGGCCGGAACAGCACCGTGTTGATCAGGCTGAAGATCGCCGTGTTGAGACCGATGCCCAACGCCAGCGTGATGACCACGACTGCGGTGAAACCGGGATTCTTGACCAGCATCCGGAACCCGTACCGCAGGTCCGACGAGAAGGTGCCCATCAATCGGACTCCCTGCTCTCGTCTACGATGCGACCGTCGAACAGGTGTACGGTGCGATCGGCGTGGCGGGTGAAGTCTTCGTTGTGGGTGACCATGCAAATGGTCGCCCCCTCGCGGTGAAGATCGCGCAGCAGTTCCATCACCGCTTCGCCATTGCGGGAATCGAGGTTGCCCGTCGGCTCGTCGGCCAACAGAATCGCCGGATTGCCCACCAGCGCCCTGGCCACCGCCACACGCTGCTGCTGGCCGCCGGACAGTTGGGCCGGATAATGCTTCATCCGGTGGGCCATCCCGACTTTCTCCAGAGCTTCCTGCGTCTTCCTCTTCCGTTCACCACCGGACATTCCCCCTCTATAGGTCAACGGAAGCTCCACGTTCTCGAACACGTTCAGGTCACCGATCAGATTGAAGCTCTGAAAGATGAAACCCACCTGCCGGTTGCGGATGCGTGCCCGCTCTGCCGCGGAGAGGCTGGCCACGGGGTGCTCACCCAGTTCATAGTCCCCCTCCGTCGGTGAGTCCAACAGACCCAGTATGGAAAGCAAGGTGGATTTCCCGCAGCCCGAGGGGCCGGCGATCGACAGGTACTCGCCCTTCATGACCTCGAGGTGAATCTCGCTCAGTGCGTGCGTCTCCACCTCGTCGGTATAAAACACCTTGCTGACACTTTCGAGCCGGATCAACCCGGCGTCCGACTGCCTTTGGGTCTCTCCGCTCTGCGCGGAGCCCGCAGGCAGGACCACGCTCGATCCGCCTGCCGACGCTTGCGTGCGTTCGTTCATCTTTACTGCCACTCCAATCACAAACAGGCCATCAGGCCCCTATGTCGCTCAGCAGTCGCCCGCTCAGTCCTGAGAACTGACAACTGACAACTAACGACTGAACAACTGACGACTCTATCTCAGCCGCACCCGATCAACCTCGTCCCACCTGGACATATCCGACAGAATGACCTCATCTTCAACTGAAAGACCGCTTTCGATCTCGATCATGTCGACCGAGGTCCGCCCGAACTGGACCGGGACGCGGACCGCGTGATCACCTCCGTCTGTGAGCTTGAACAGTCCCGAGGTGCTGTGGGCCTGGCCGTACACGGGTCGGCCGACGTACAGCACGTCTTCGAGACGCTCGATCTCGATGGTTCCGATCACGGTCAAGTCCGGCCGGGATCCTTTGGGCAGTGCCTCTTCGATCGCCACGTCCACCGCCACCGTTCCCTCCTGAACGGCCGGATCGATGCGCACCACCCGGCCGGTGACCACGCCGTTGCGCGTATCAATCGAAGCTAACTGCCCGGGTAGAACGTCGCGGGCTTGTGTTTCCGGAATCTGCACAACCGCTTTGAGCAACTTCGGGTTGGTGACTTTGGCAAGGATGGTGTCGGGGGCTACTCTCTGCCCGACCTCGACCGGCATCTGTTCCAGAACGCCGTCCGTTCCGGCGCGAACATTCAGTGCCGCAACCTGGGCACTCTTGAGCTCGTGCAGGGCCCGGGCCTGTTCCACCATGGCCCGCTGCACCGCCAACCGGGCCTCCTGCGAGGATTCCCAGCTCGCCAGACGCTTCTGCTCGATCTCGTTGAGCTTGGCGAGTTCTACTACCCTGGCCTCCGAGAGCTTCATGTTCCGCTCGGAGATCAGACCGTCCGCGAAGAGCTCCCTGTCGATCTCTTCGCGCAACTGAGCTTCCTGGTAGTCGGCCGCAACGCGCGCCACCGACGCTTGAAGGCTCAACAACTCGTTACCGAGGTTTACCTCCAAGGCGGCCAGCCCGGCCTGGGCGGATTTCATGTTCCACTCGGCGTTCACGGCGTCCAGCTCGAGCTCGGCATTGCTCAGCTCCAGCAGCACCGTGTCCGCCTCGACCGATGCGCCGGGCAGGACCAAGATGCGCTCCACCCGGCCTCTGGTGGCCGCGGGAATCCACCAGATGATTTCCGGCACCAGCCGTCCGGTCCCGCGAACCTCACGGAGCATCGATCCGCGTTTCACCGTATCCGTCCAGACCGCCGAACGGTCAACGGTTGGTGCGGCCGGCTCCAGACGCGACAGCCCCACCGTGATCAAGGCCACCGCGATGAGCCCAACGATCCCGAACGCCGTGCGAATCAGCCGGCGACGGCGCGCAACATTCTTCCGCGGAACGTCCATACACCCGACTGAATTCGCACGAACCGTTCCCGCGCCCCGCCCATGCAACTACCGACAGAAACCCGGTCCAAAGGGTCAAAAACAAGGTTCGCCACCTAGACCAACCAACGCCGACCCGACCGACTGTGCCCGCATCCGAAACCACCAATCCCAAAACCGGACACACCCGGCGCTTCGCCAGGCGCCTGCGGCACGGCGTTCCAGTAGCCAGTGGCACCCCGTCGCGGGGCGGGCGCTACAAAGAAAACGCCAAGGGGCCGCAGTGGCCTGAGGCATGAACAAACCCAACTAGGAGAATTCACCATGACCACATTGACTGCAGAACCGACGAGTGCCGCCGAACCGACGAGTGCCGTCGAGCCGACGAGTATTGCCAAGCCCACAGCCAGGCGAAGCGTCGTGCCACGGGCGCTGTGCGAGCGCTGCCGCTGTCCGCGTACCGTGCCCGGGTCGCCCGGAGCGGTTGGGTCAGCCGAGGCGGTTGAATCATGCTTGGCCACGTTGCTGCCAGGGCTGCAGCAGCATCCGAACCTGGACTACCGTACGTTGGCCTACCATGCCGAGCAATCCGACGCCACGGCGCGGGACGGGTACTGGCACGCGGCCATCAACGAGGCCCGCTCGTTTCTCGAGGCTCTGGTCATCAACATCGCCGTGGAGGAGCAGCGCCCAGGTGAGGAATCGATCGCCGAGTTCCGCAAGCGGATGGAGGGGTACTGCGGCCTCCAATCGTGTTGCCGCTATCTGCAAGAGATCGGCTTTTTCAGGTTCGACGAGCGGCTCATGGTGCGGCACACCTACAGCCTGGACCGGGCCGGGGGAGTACGACAAGGTGTCACCGAAGAACCGTGGAGCCGCCTGGTCCGTCAGATGGTCTGCGCGGCCGGGCAATATGTAATCCGCCGTTACGAAGCCTGGAAGTCAGGCTGCCGGTGTTAGCGCTTTGCGTGTATGTGTGTGGGCCGACCCCCCTGTTGTCCCCCCTTCAAGGGGGGCCGGGAGTCGAGAAGGGTCCGCGCCGCTGTCCAAGCCGGAAAAGGTGTCAGGGCGTAATGGCGCTGCCGTGGCTCTTGGGGCCTCTGCAAAGGCTGTCGAGGCATCCTGGACGCTCTGAGGGGTACCATGCGCCCAATCAGCCCGATAAACGCCGTAGCGGGCCGAAAAACCGCGGCAGCGCCATTCGTGTCAGGATGAATTTCTTGGCTGAAACGCTCCGCATTGGTCGGCTGGGGGAAGGTCAAGGTGGATAGGCGTGCGAACAAGGGGCGGCAGGTGTCGCTGCGCTGCACCTTCCCTACGTCCGCCGTTTGCCGGGCGATGCCCAGGACCCCGGCGGCAGGCGGTGTCCAGCCTGCAAAAAAAAATCTGATTTTTCATTTGACAACCTACTATGCGTATAGTACTATTTCCATAGTCAGAGAAAGGAGGCTCCGATATGGGCAGACAGGTCCCACACATCACCGCGGCGGAACTGCGAATCCTCAAGGTCCTGTGGTCAAAAGGCCCGCAGACCGTTCGGCAGGTCAAGGACGCCCTCCCCGTCGAAGGCGACACCCCGCCGGCCTACACCACTGTCATGACCATGATGAAGCAGCTCGCCGAGAAGGGCGCTCTCCAGGTAAACCGCGAGACCCAGACGTTCCTCTACTCGCCGGCCGTCCGCCGGGATCAGGTGCTCGGCCAGCGATTGAGGCAATTCCTGCAAACAGTATTCGACGGCAGCGCCGAGGACATGGTCTTGCAGATCGCCGAGGAAGCTGACCTCTCGGCCGAAGATATGCGCAGAATTGAAGCCAAGATTGCGAGCCGCGAACAGAAAGATAAAAGACGCAAACCCCGTTCATCCAGGTCGAAAGGCAAGAGGCCGTGATCGTGGATATGGCTTCATCTTACAGCAATGCGGCTGCATCCTGGGTGCTGGACTGGCTCGGGCAAGGCCTGGTCTTCGGGACGTTACTAGCCGGTCTCACCTGGCTCTCAACCCGCACGTTGCGGAAGCGCGTTTCAGCCCCAATCCACGTGGCAATGTGGTCCATCGTCCTCGTGAAGTTTCTCGCGCCGGTCGGCCCCTCCTGGTCACCCTCGCTGGCCGGTGTGTCTCGAATTGTCTGGAATGCTGCGCCAACGAGCTTGACTCAGACAGGTCTTACGGAGCCGACCCGGATGCCGCAGCAAGCCCCGACGGTGGCGGTGACGGCCGAACATCCAATACCGTCGGGCCGGACCCACCGGTGGAGCGGCTGGCCCATACCCATCGCCGCAGCTTACCTGGCGGTCGTTGCGGTGTTGCTTGCCGTAAGACTTCGGAGCTATCGTGCGTTTCGGGCTCGATGCCGGGCACTGCCGAGTGCCGACGGCCCGACACGCAGGCTCGTGGCCGGCGTATGCCGACGCCTCCGCGTTCGACGAATCCCAGCCACAAGCATCAGTGACGATCCCCCGGCGCCCTTTGTGATGGGGTACTTCCGTCCGATGCTTGTCCTTTCCCGCCGTCAGCTCGTTCGGCCGGACGAGTTGGAGACGGTAATCGTGCACGAAGTCGCCCATCTCCGGCGAGGCGATGTGTTCGTGCGGCTGCTGCAACGGATCGCCGGGACGTTTCTGTTTTTCTGGCCTGTGGTGGCCTGGGTGAATCGGCAGATCGACACGGCGCTGGAGTATGCCTGCGACGACTGGGCCCTACGTCATGGGAGACTCACCGCCGGGGCGTATGCTCGGTTTTTGCTGAGCATGGCCCGGCCGGTGCGAGCCGGCCGGATTGCCTGTCACGCGGTCTGCATGGCCACAAGAACTTCAACCATCGAACGGAGAATTGAAATGCTTTTGGAATCAACCGCCCATTCACGATCAAAGCGGCCTCTACGGGGCCTGCCAGCACTTGCTTCCCTGCTGGTCTGGGGCAGTTTCGCCCTTGCCGGCGCGCCACAGGATACGCCCGCTGACGATAAGACGTGGCCGGCGACCGAGGAGGCTGTGAAACAGCGCGCTATTGAGCTGTACGATCTGGTCGCCCAGCACAAGGCGGCCGATTTAGACAGTGACGGCACCCTGTCATATACGGAGAAAACCGCCTACCTGGTGGCTCTGGCAATGCAGGATGCCGAGGCCTTTATGGTCCAGTTTCCCTACGCGGATCGCAATCACAGTGGGAGGCTGGACTGCCTGGAAGCGTTTGGCGTGGTCCATGCGATCACGCGGATCGCTTACCAGGACCGGCGCATCGGCGCCGAGATCGAGGCAGTGCGCAACACCGGAACGGGCGACGCCCGGCAGCGGATCGATGAGATCCATCGCAAGTATGAGCCCGAGCTCATGGTACTCCTCCACGAAGCCCTCGACGCCCAGCAGTGGCTTCTCGACAACGCAAGGCTCGAACCGACCGTTCAGGATCTTGATAATCTCTGGTCAATCATCAGGCGCGTCGAAGGTCGCCCTGGCAGTCTCAGCAACCGGATGCTCAATCACGGCGGCCCCGAACCGGACCCGACGTGCAAGGCCCGGCATCTTGCCAACGCCAGTCGATTTCACGAGCTAGAGGCCAACATCGCTGGCGTGGAGGCCAAGCTCGTCCAAGCGACCAACCCGGACGAGATTGCCAAGCTTCGAGTCATGCTTGCCAAGCTGGAGTCCATTCTCGCCCGGCTCCAGGAGGAATAGTGCTCCGTTGCCCCTGAATTGAGGCGTGGTATACGCAAGCCCGTCGCAGACGGGCGCTGGCATGCTGCACCCTGCCAACCGGCATGGTTGATACGTAGAGGCGCTGTGCTTGGCTAGGCCACCCACTCCTCAAAGGGCGAGTAACGAAGCACTAGATACTCTCACTAGATCGCTTAGCGGCCCCCCCTCCCGTCCCCCCTTGAAGGGGGGATGGGAGGGTCTGCGCGGCGAACACACCTTACGCAAGGGGTAGTCGCTATCGCTTGTGCAATGCGGCGTCGGGCGAAGGCCGACCTACGGGCGGTGCCATTCTTCGCAGGCGTTGCATAGTGGTGTGGGCCCGAAGCGCCCCTGGCGGTGGGCTTCGCGAAGACGCGTCAGGGCCTCGCCGTGCCATATCTCTTCCAGGGATTGCTCACCGATCCGGCCGACGGTGTGCCGCCCATTAAAATCCTGATCGCACATGGCCACCCGGCCATCGGCCAGCACCAGACACCGCGAACGAATGCGCCGGCAGGCAACCCGAGGTGACGGAGCCATACAGATAACGCTTCGGTCTTCGCACTGACCTGCATAGTGGCTATGCCCGCTGATAACGACCGCCCCTTGACGGCGCAGCCAGCCGTCATGGAAGTCATCGAGTTCGTGGACGTTGTCACGCGCCTTGGTCATCTCGGGCACGACGACGGGCCTGACCGACCTGCACTGCCGGCGAAGCTCGGAAAATCGATCGAGCCGCCTGATGACGGCGTCCAGGTCGGCTGCTGCGGGATCATGGGGGGACTGCAACCGCCCGTACAGCTCGGGCGACCACGCGTCGAGCGTCACGTCGAGAACGTCGACATCGTTCGCGACGATGGCTCTAATCTGCTCATCGACAAGGTCGGCCCCACTGGTGCGCACCGCAAGCCCGAACAGAGCACGCCCATCTCGCTGCGCCGAGCGGACGGATTCAAGAATCTCGCAGAACTGCGGATGCCGTAAGGGGTCACCGAAGCCGCCGAGTATCATTAACGAATCGTCATACCGCGTAATTTCGCGAACGATGTGCCGGACGACTGAGAGATCGATCGGCCCGCGTGTGTCGACGCGGGGGCTTCGCGGCCTCAGTAGCGCGTTAGGGTGAGGATCGTCGGTGGTCAGCTCGATTTCGACCTCGCGCGGCAGCGGCTCGATCGCGGTCGCTTCGTGGTTGCCGAGCCACCTGCCGATCGTCGCCAGATCCGGTATTTCATGTTCCCTCAGCAGCGATGTCAGCCTCTTCATGGATCGATCGGTATCGGCCAACAGCCGACCCGTCACGTAGTGCAGCTCGGCCGGCACTTCACAGCAGCACGGCTGGAAGATCAGGTCTTTCTGCGGGCTGTCCGGCTTGTAGCTAAAGAGCCAGCCGACGGGGATGCCCTGTGTAGCCAGCTCGCCTACCAGGTCCGCCTCGAGCAAGACGCCGGCCAGACCCGGCGGAGCCTGCGTGAATGTCAAGCGGCTGTCATCTCCAGTCTCGCGGTGATGCTCTATCATCCGGTCGGCCAGCACGGGGTCGAACAGGGGTGCTGCGGGAGGGACGCTCAGCACCGCATCCGCCCGCACGGATTGAAGCAGGCCGTTGATGAGACCCGCGTCCGTGTATTCGTCAAAACAGGTGGTTCCGCCGATCCCGCCGCGCCAACTGTCCAGGGACCATTTGCGGGCCGGCTGGACGAGTGCCGCCCACGGCGAAGGTGTGACATTGTGTTCACGGATTACAACGCCGGTGCCTTCCAGGATCGCCGCACATCGCTCGTGCTGAGCCGTCGGACAGAGCGCGTAGATTGCCTCGATTTGTCTTGCCAGGCTGACACGCCGGACGGTACGCCGCAGTATGGGGACGTCGAGAAGCTCATCGGCGAGCCGACTCTTGCTGCCCAGTGGTGTCACTTCGAGATCGGCTTGAAGGACTGCTATCACTTTCATGGTGAGCTTTCGGTTCGCCTCAGGCGCTCGAGAGCCTCGGTCAGGATGGGTTTGATCTCGACGGCCCCGTCACGAACGCCGGTGATGAAATCCATATCTCGTGCGATCTGCTGCTTGGCCCGCTCGATCTGATCACT
>CP070827.1:4831661-4842894 GCA_020344555.1 Phycisphaerales bacterium | reverse complement strand
GGTTTCGTATTGCCCGTAGCCGGCCTCGCAAAGCCTGTCGATAGCATACAGATACATGTCGGCTTCGAGCTGCTCATCGCATGGCGCAATCCGACCCTGTTGGCGCAGTTGGCTCAGCCGCGTGCCGGGTTCATAGGTGAGGCCGTAGCAGGCGATGTGATCCGGCTCCAACTCGATTGCCCGGTCAAGGGACCGTGACCAGGTATCAAACGTTTGGCCCGGGATGCCAAACATCAGGTCGAGGCTTACCTGCCGCACGCCGCTACGCCTTAGCGTCGCCACCGACGGAGCGATGTCGTCGGGCGAATGCAGCCGCTCCAGCGTGGCCAGCTCACCGGCAATGAATGATTGGGCACCCATCGACACACGGGTAACACCGCTGCCTGCCAGGAGCCCGGCCTTGGAATCGTCGATGGTGCCCGGGTTGGCTTCGACCGTGAATTCCACGATCTGGTCAGCCGGCCCGGCCCGCGAGACCTCGCCGAAGAGCCTGGTGAGCCCTTCCAGCGGCAGGATCGTCGGCGTCCCGCCCCCACAGAAAATGGTGCCTACTTTGCGCGGATTGTCATCGAAGCGTACCCTAAGTTCACGCACAATCCGCCTGAGCAGCGGTTCCGTATCGAGTTCTTCCACCGGGACCGAGTAAAAATCGCAGTAAGCGCACTTGGCCTCGCAGAGCGGAATATGCACGTAGAGTCCGCAGGCCCGGTCGGGAGCCTGAACAGGATCGTCTGGGCCCACCATGTCACAAGTATAATACCAACCTACACCTACACTTGCCACTCTCGGCCGGCATTCACGAAAGGGTATTTTCTGTCTCCAATACTGGGGTTTCCAGACCCGAAAGTACCATCACAGTACCTGTCGGAATACTCAAATGCTTATCGCGCACGCTTTTGGGGGTACATCGTCACCCATGATAGACCCGGCTTGCCCAGGCAGGCGACCGCAACGGGCAGGTAGCCGATTCGGAAGCATGTAGTTACGGCACGGGTGTCTCGATGAGCGCCGCGGTCTGGTCGCGAAGTCGGAGCAACTCATCGGCTGACTCGATCCACAGGTCGCCGGTACCGGCAGTGGCGACGAAGTCACCGGGCTGCCGCAGACCCTCAGGCCATTCTGCGTCGGCTGTCGCAAGGTGTTCCCGCGCACTGATCGGGTTTTTGCGCATAGCCTCGGCAATTGCGATTACCAGGTGGTTGATTGCCGGCATATCCCCCAGATTCAGCGCAAGGCGGGCGTGCTTGATGGCGTGCTCGACATCACTGTTTCGCAGGTGCGCCAACGCAAGAATCCGTTTAGCCCTGGGGTCCTTGAACTTGGCAAGCCTGTCGGCATAGATCGCATCGTAAAGCGCCTCGTGTAGATTGATATGCCCCTCAAGCTCCATGCCCAGGCGCGCCCGAATGATCCAGGTCTGCACGTCCTCGCCATAACACTCGATCGCGTTGGCAATGTGATCAACAGCCTCGCTCTTCTGCAGGTACAGCTCGAGTGCCGCCAAGTTCCGCCATGCGGCTGCTCGCCACGGCGTCTTGGCCACTCCTGCCAGTCTTGCTCCCTTATGAAGGCACCTCTCTGCCTCCTCGAGATGCTTCGTAATAGCATGGACCGCGCCGAGGTTGGACCAGGAAGCATATTCCTGCCGTTCCGGGACCTCGGTCTCCTCGAACACTCTGATAGCACCCTCAGATGCTTCAATAGCCTCAGGATACCGTCCCAATCTTCTGAGCGCCACACCTTGAAAGGTTAATGCAGTACCATTGTTGGGGTCTATCTGGAGAACCCGCCGACACAGTCTCTCGGCCTCTGTGAGGGCTTTCTCTCCACCCAGCTTCGGCGCTGCCCGGAAGTATTCCAGCTTCATCCATGCCAGCCCCAATAGCGTCTTGACATGGTGAGGATCGATAGTCAGCGCCTTTTGAAACTCTTGCTCGGCCCCTTCCCACTCCTTTAACTCCTTAGACAGGTAAAACATGCCGCTGTCGTACAGTGCCTGTATCTCCGCCGCAGTGCGTTCTTCTTGGGCCCTTCGCCGGGCGAACGACTGCTGAAGCGAGTAGGTGAACGCGACGAGTAACAGAACAGCGGCTGTCACTGCGATGACCAGTGCCTTACGGCGCTTGGCGAACTTGACGATCCGACGGATGAGGTTGGGGGGCTTGGCGGCAATCGGCAGGTCACGGATATAACACCGCAGGTCCTCGGCAAGCAGGCGCGCACTCTCATAGCGAGCGTCGGGAGACTTCTCCATACACTTAAGACAGATGGTGTCCAGCTCACGCGGCACGCCATGATAAATCTTACGGGGCGCCGTAGGATCGCGAGCGATGACCGCACCGAGGACCTCTTTGTCATCCATCCCGGGAAACGCCGGCTGAAAACAGAGCAGCTCGTACATGGTCGCGCCCAGCGAGTAGATGTCGGTACGGTGATCAACGCGGACCCGCTTGGCCATGGCCTGCTCCGGGCTCACGTATCGTAGGGTGCCCACGAACGAACCGGTCATGGTCACGGACTTCTCTTCGGCGACCTTGGCCAGCCCGAAGTCAGCGATCAGAATTCGCCCATCGATCGATAGAATCAGATTGCCGGGCTTGATGTCGCGGTGAACGATGCCTTGGCCGTGGGCGTAGTACAGCCCATCGGCCGCGTCCGCTATCCAGCGGGCGACGTGCCGGTAGTACATCCGCCCCCGCCCGGAAAACGACGTACTCGGAGTGGGGTCCATGTGGCTCGGGGATGATCCGTCTTGGAGCACAAAGTCCGAAGACGCTGGGACGTCCAACGATGTAAGCAGCTCTGCCAGGCGAGCCGGGGAAGCGGTCGAGGCGTCCAACTCAGCAAGGCGGCTTATCAGAACGTTGAACGGCTGCCCCGAGATCAACTCCATCGCGTAGTAGTATCCGTCACGCGACTCGCCGTAGTCATATATGGGGATGATATTGGTGTGGTGTAGACGCGCCGCGGCGGCGGCCTCGCGTCGAAAACGCGACACCGCCGAGGGATTGGCGGTCCCGACGATCGCGGGCAGCACTTTCAGGGCGACGGTGCGGTTGAGTTTCGTCTGCACCGCCTGATACACGATGCCCATGCCCCCCTGGCCGACGACCCCGGTGATCCTGTAACCCTCGAGCATGGGGAACTGCCGGGCCACCTTCGCAGCCGGTGAGCTGCCCGTCCGCGGGGGCGCAATGAAGGATTCCGTCGCGTCGATTCTCGGAATTGGGGAGTCGCCGGCGGAATGTGCCTCGCGGTGAAATCGTTCGTACGCACCCCGGCAACTCTTGCAGGTATCGAGGTGGGTACGGACCTCGGCCGCGGATGCCGCGTCCAACCGGCCATCGTCGTAGCATTCGAAGTCCGCGGGTGTAAGGCAGTTTCGCACTTCGGCCCTTCCGAAAGCTCTGCTACACCGTGACTCGTACGTCGGTCACAATAGGTCGACACGCGCACGGCACTCGGACACAAAGGGAGAAGTGTCCGTGGTGCATCCACATCTTAGCACATGCGGTGCAAAAGGCCAACGCCGGAACCACAGATAGAGCGTTCCGGGGCGGATAGGCGACATCGCCGGATAGTGGTCGCGCCGCCGGCTTCACCTTCCACCGATTCGGCGTTGGGTGCGCGGGATCGGGGCCGGGAACGGGCTATGTTCTGCGCCGCTTGCAAGGTCCCCAAAGCGCGGTAAAGTACCCGGAAAACCAGTGCCAACGAGGAGGACTCAAGCTATGGACTGGGGGATGCGTAACCGCCTGGCCGGCATCATCAAACCGGACACGGGCCGATGTGTCATGCTGGCCGTTGACCACGGCTATTTTCAGGGCCCGACCACCGGCCTGGAACGCCCGGGGGACACCGTGGCGCCGTTGCTGGACTATGCCGATGCCTTGATGCTGACGCGCGGTGTCCTTCGCAACGTCATCGATCCGGGCCGGCGAATCCCGATCGTGCTGCGCGTCTCGGGCGGGACGAGCATTCTTGTGGACGACCTGTCCGACGAGGAGATCACGGTCTCGATTGAGGATGCCATCCGCATAAACGCGTCGGCATTGGCCCTGTCGATATTCGTCGGCAGCCCGCATGAAAAGGAGACGCTGACCAACCTGGCCAGGCTCTGCGACGACGGTCACAAGTACGGCATTCCTGTCCTGGCAGTCACCGCCGTCGGTAAGGAGATGTCTCGCGATGCCCGCTACCTGGGACTTGCCAGCCGGATTGCGGCCGAACTGGGTGCCCATATCGTGAAGACTTATTACTGCGAGGGTTTTGAGAAGGTGGTGGCCGGGTGTCCCGTACCGATCGTCATCGCCGGTGGCAAGAAGATCGAGGAACGTGACGCTCTTACACTGGCCTATGACGCTGTCTCCGCCGGTGCCGTCGGAGTCGACATGGGCCGGAACATCTTTCAGTCGAAGTGGCCTGTGCAGATGATTCAGGCCGTCCGCAGCATCGTGCATGGCGGTAAGACCGATGCCGAGGCCTGGGAGTGGCTTGAAGGTGCGATCGGTTGATCGGCTCTCGTACATGCGGCGATAGCGGATGGCTGCCGCGCTTTCAGGGACGTAGCCCCAATAGACATGTTTACCCAACGCTTCGCGTTGTGAGAACATGCTGCCCAACCGCCCCTTGGTGAGGGATTCACAAAAATGCCACACTTTGTCATGATCGGCTGGGATGGACCGGAGGGTGCCGGACGACGTGACCGGCTCCGTGAGCAGCACATTGCCCATGTCCACGAACTGGCCCGTGAAGGACGAATCGTTTTTGCAGGCCCCATCCGAGATGACGCCAACGAACGCTCGATCGGCGTGGTGATCATACTTGAAGCCGACAGCCTTAAAGAGGTCCGGCAACTCATCGACCGTGACCCGTATGTGGCCGGCGGCGTCTTCAAGTCGATGACTGTAAACCCGTTCAAACAGGTAATTCCGGATTCGCGATGAAGAGCCGCTGGACTGAGCACGGCGCGAGCGAAGCCGTTGACCGCTGGGGCGGGCAGTTTGGCGAGGCGGTCGCCCTGCGCCTTTATTCCGCGCGGCTGATCGGTGCGGATCCCACCCTGGTTCTGCACGGCGGCGGCAATGTGTCGCTGAAGGACAAGCTCCGGACACGGCTCGGCGATGATGCGGATGTCATCTACGTGAAAGGTTCGGGGGCTGATCTGGCGACACTCCGGCCCCAGGGCCTGCCGGCTGTGGACCTGGCTTACCTTCGGCGCTTGCGCTGCCTCGATAGTCTGACCGACGAGGAGATGATCAACGAACTCCGTACGCATCTGTTTGACGCTTCCGCTCCGACGCCGTCAATCGAGACCTTGTTGCACGCTTTCCTGCCGCAGCGCTTCATCGATCATTCCCACGCCGACGCCGTCCTCGCGGTGACCAGTCAACCGGACGGCGAGGTCGTCGCACGCGAGGCGATGGGTGACAAGGTTGCCATCGTCAACTACGTCCGGCCCGGTCTCGATCTCGCCAAGGCCGTAGTGGACTGTTACGAGGGCGATCCGAACATCGAGGGCATCGTGCTGCTTCACCACGGACTTATCACTTTCGGCGACGACGCCAAGGCGGCCTATGAAAGGCACATCGCCTTGGTCGACGCCTGCGAACGGTACATCGAGAAGAAGAGTCGGGGTCGTTCACTGACACCGCTGTTTCACTCGAAAGAGGAGCCGCCCACTCTCGCTGCCGGCATTGCCCCGGTTCTGCGAGGCCTGGTGGCGGCCCAGACCGGCGATGAGGACCGACCCTATCTGCGATCGGTGCTCGAATGGCGCGCAACCGAAGAGGTGCTCGCGTTCGTGGGTAGCAGCGAAGCGAGAAAGTTGGCAGCCGCCGGTCCGCTGACCGGTGACCACCTGATCCACACCAAGGCAAGACCGTTGTTTATCGAGAATCCGCAGTGGTCCGACGAGGAAGGGCGGCGGCGGCGGCTCGAACACGCGGTAGACGGCTATCGTCACGAGTACAAAGCCTATGTAAGCGAGCACGGCGGGCCGGCAGACCAGGTCGACCCATCCCCGCAGGTGATCCTACTCCCAGGGGTCGGGCTGTTCTGCTGGGGTAAGACTAAACGAGACGCCCGCGTAACAGCCGACATCGCCGAGCATACGCTAAACACTCAGGCCCGCGCCCAAGCCATTGGCAGGTATACGGGCCTGCCGCCCGATCATCTGTATGACATGGAGTACCGGGCGCTGCAGCGTATGAAACTCGGCTCAGCCGGAGAACGGCCGCTCGAGCGACAGGTCGTTGTCATCAGTGGCGGGGCCGGGGCGATCGGCGCTGCCGTTGCCGAGACCTGTGCTGCGGCCGGCGCCCACGTTGCAGTGACCGACCTGGATGAGCAGCGCCTATCGCGGGTCGTGCAGCGCGTAGAGCAGCGGTGGGGCGCGGGGACCGTGCTGGGTGTTACCACGGACGTCACCAGCGAAGAGAGCGTGACTGCCGGGTTTGACAAAATCGTGCGATTCTTCGGGGGCATCGACGTTGTGGTGCCCAACGCCGGCATTGCCCACGTCGCGGCAATCGAAAATATGGATGTGGACGATTTCCGGCGGGTTATGGAGGTCAACGCCACCGGATACCTGCTGTTTATGCGCGAAGGGATCAGGGTTCTCAAGCGGCAAGGCCTTGGCGGGCACATCATTATCAACGCCAGCAAGAACGTCTTCGGCCCTGGAAAGGATTTCGGGGCGTACAGCGCCTCCAAGGCCGCCGGCCACCAGCTCGGCAAGGTCGCTGCCATCGAGCTGGCACCTTATGGAATCCGCGTGAACATGATCAACGCCGATGCGGTCTTCGGCGATCAGGAGACCCCATCAGGCTTGTGGGCCACCGTCGGACCGGAGCGGGCCAAAAGCCGAGACCTCAGCGAAGATCAACTGCCCGAGTATTACCGTACCCGCAGCCTCTTGAAGACCAGAGTTTACGGCCACCACGTGGGAAACGCCGTTGTCTTTTTCGCGGGCAACGCCACACCCACGACCGGAGCGACTCTTCCCATAGACGGTGGCGTCGTCGAGGCGTTTCCGCGGTGATTCAACCGATACCTACGGGCTCGTGTCGGGCGTAGGCAAAGGGGTGTTAAGCCAGGGAGCGAACAAACCGGCACCGTTGAGCAGGTCGATCGTTCTTAGGATATCCGGCGGGCCCAACAGACCGCTGTGATCGAGGTCCTCGCTATAGATGCCCCACGGAGACGTGGCCACACCGTTGATGTAGTCGATCACCCGCAGTATATCCGCAGGACTCGACTGACTGTCGGCGTTGACGTTTCCCGGGTGCGAGATGAACACACCCTTTGTCTGCCCGCCACCGTCATCTTGGTAGGTGATCGTAGTGGCCTCACCGGGAGTGATCGGGCGGGCCAACGTCAATGTGTATCTGCCGAAGCTGTCGGTGTTAAGGACGGTAATCCGATTCGCTCCCAGCCCGCCGTCACCCGTCTCTACCAACAACCAGCAATCCAAGGTTGCGTATGGATTGACCGGGCCGGTCAGCACAATTTTGTCGATGCCCTGCAGCTCACCGGCGTCATTGGGCGGATGCGGTTGACGGGCGTCCACAACGCCGTCGGGCGGCTCGATCCAGTTGATCTCACCTGCCGGACAAGCCGCCCCGCCGCACAGATCCGGACAAAGGATCTGGGCTCCCGCGCCGCTTGGGGGGTCTGGGGGCTCAACGTAGCCCTCCGTGGCGCAGGCATCGTCCCAGTCAACCTCGCAGCAGTAACTATCCTCTGCACAAACCGTCTGACAGCAGACCTGGTTGCTGCAGCCTGGAATCTCGGTGCCTTCGGGCGTGCCGACACAACAGTCGACCGGGGAATTCCCGCAAACGTCACATAGGCCGGTACAGAGAACCTGAGCACCACAGGTCGAGCCCATGAACCCATCGGTGGCGCAGTCTATATCCCAAAGAGTGTCACAGCAGAACGGGTCACATGCGCATACCAGTTCACAGCAGCTCACATCGTCACAGGCCTCCGTGCCGGTATCCTCACAGCAGTTCCCCAAGCCCGGGCAGAAGGGGTTCTCCGGCGGGCCGCACGTCATGCTGAACGAGTCGGCCCCCCGCCGCGCATTGGGGTAGACACCCATGCGGATCAGGTAGCTGTGACCCTCAATCGCGTCGAACACAGCCATAGACTGCACAGGGTCGAGAATATCACCGCAACGATCGTCGTTGCAGGTAAGAAGCTCCCCATCAGTCGGCGGGCACGTATCACAGCCGTCATACACCGCGATTCGAGTATCCAGGCTACTCAAGCCGCATGTCGAGACCGGAATCCTGTCAGTACACGGCGACGTCCAACAGTACCAGACGTCCGCGTCAATCTGTCTTTCTCCGACGGCCAGACATGCATCGTGAGGCGGACCATCAGTCCTCGCCGTGGTGTTATCAAACGCAAATGTACCTTCCCCGATGATGGTTTCCGCGCCTGCACAGTCATCATTGGGCGGCGCGGGAGGAAGGCAAGCGGTGGAATCACCCAGCGGAAGGTCGAAACAGAACGCCAAATCGGTGGGAGTCGTGTCAGCCAGTTCGTAGCCCTCTGCCACCGCTTCCTTCTGCGCTGCCCAGTCGTTTCCCTGCACCGAGAGTTCCCATAGCCAGGAACAACCTACAATCGCGTTGCTGATTTCCACCCAGTAACACCGGCCTGCCTCGACAGGTACCGGCGTGTGGGTCGCGACATACTCGTATTCCTTGATCCGCCCGGCGATCTGTCGCCCCGTCCATTGGGGGCCGCTCACAGACAGTGTTGGGGGCAACGCCGTCTGCCTGAACTCCGCAATATTGGTCCCGGGCAGGCCGCCGGCGTCTTCGTAGTATCTGACCCGGAACGTGTTCGAGGTTACGTCCAGACACTCTTGTTCCCCATCGAAGTCGTAATACCCGCCGGTCCAACAGAGCTCCGAAATCGTTCCGCTAACCGCCGGGGTAAAATCGTCGGCCGCTACAAAATAGACCCTGTCACTGGTGTAGGCGTCGCTATTGTCACCGTCCTGACAGTTTTCAGCCGGTTGAACACAGGGCCATCCAGCAGCCCCTCCGGTCATGGGGACGGAGCTCATGGTTGTCCGGCCGGTTGGCTTTGCGCCTGTTTCCGCGTCGGCGCTGTTGGCCGAAGCTCTCCGCAAGTCGGTCTTGGCTCGCGCCGCCAACCCGCGCGCTGACGGTGCAGCCTGGTCCGCGTTGACCTGGCGGTTCTCCGGTCGATCAGGCCCGACGAGCGTTGCCATAGCCGGCGTGCTGATCGCGGCCAACAAGCCTATGAACCCCACTCTCACGTTCCGCCTCATGTCTATTCCCTTCCTAGATGCTGAGCGAGAAGGATTGATGGAGTACGGCCTCCCCTCCGCGTACAAACACCCCTCCAGGTACCGCGGCCTGCCTACCGACCCTGATAGACACACCCCCAAAAACTCGCGAACGGCTGTCTCGGCGACTCCAGCTATCGGTCCTTCCGCGACACCCCAGACCGATCGCCAAACGCATGAGTATAGGTGGCCACGCACGGATTTTCAAGTCACGGCGGCGGCTCCCCCCGGCTTGGCTCCCGCTCTCCGTCGCATATACGGTCCGGCACTTCGGCGTACATACACAATCCCCTACGTGGCCTGTTTCCGGTCCTTTATCCGCGTGATACGCTTATGAAACACGGGGCCTCGGCATCGGTGCCGATCACACCGGTTGCTACCGCGGCGGCCAAGTGTATGACAGCGACGACCCCAGACATGGCGTAGGGACCATCGATTGAGCGATACAGCCACACGCATACCGCCACCTTCCCACCAGGCTCGAAACGCACCGACGATCGCCCTTGCTATCGCCCTGTCGACGATCTACTGCCTGGCATTCCTGGTCCGGCCGACGGCATCGTGGCCCACGTCGCTGAGGGAGGCGATGGGCTATCCTTCGCGGTGGATGTACGGCCTGATCGAGGATGGGCTTCGCCTTATGGGGAGCGAGGCGCACACCACGGAGATACCGGCCACCGTCTATCTTGTACTTATAACCGGCGTTGTCCCCTGGGTGGTATTGGCGGTGTCCGGTCGGGGGCGTCCCTATGATCTTGGCATCAGGCGACCCAACCGGTACGGATGGCGTATTACGCTGGTCGGATACCTGATTTCGGTGCCGTTTCTGATATGGATGATTCGCAGCGAGGGCTTCGCCACCCCGTATTTGAGCGAGCTTGATCGCGCGGGCCCGACCGGCTTCACTCTCTACTACTTCGTAAACATGTTGGGGGAGCACTTCTTCTTTCACGGGGCGCTGCTGGCGGTGTTCCGTGCGGATCAACGATGGCCGCCGCCCGCACCGGTTGCGGTTGACGCCACAAACACCCTGGCGAGAGCTCTGCAATGGATCGGGCTGGTTCAGCCGACCAGAGGCGCCGAAGGCGCCCGGCGGGTCATACGATGGAGCGGGCTGCCGGCGGGCTGCCTGCCGGCCATTGCCGCCTCAGCCATGTTGTTCGGCCTGATCCACGTCGGCAAGGACCCGCGCGAGCTGGTGCTGTCGATTCCCGGCGGCGTCGCCCTGGGCTACATGGCTTATCGAACCGATACGTGGCTGACACCGTTCGTCCTCCATCTGGCCACGGCCGGTACCGCCTGCATGATGATCGTGGCGTCCGGATGACACTATCATGTCCTACCTTCGACGCTGACCGAGGCCTGCTGTGCCCACTCCGGGGTCCGACGTCTTACACGTGACCACCCTTCTCTAACCAAGCACCAGACTGACGAAAGTAGAAACCGAGGGCGGCAAAGACGACGACCATCAGGGCATACCCTATTGCGACGTCATACGCCCGGTAGGCAATGGCACCTTCACCCACCGATATGAATGCCAACAGAAAGTCCACGTCGTTGCCGGATAGCTGATAGGCGTGCGACAGGCCAAGCAGCGTCACCAGAGCCCCCAGGAATGACCACACGCTTGCACCGAAGAAGCGACGCTCGATCAGACAGACGGAAAGCGCCGCCAAGACCATGCACGTGAAGATATACCCGCGTTCCAGCACGATGAGCCCGTGGATAAGGAAACCGGCCACCTCGGCATACGCATCCGCTGTAAGCAGTGACTGAATCGTCTTACCGCCGGCGGAGACGAACGCGCCGTACGCAACCGTCGCCCCCCATGCGGCAATGGCGGGGAACAGGCCAAGGGCAACGGCCGGGGCGTGGGAACGCGGCGTTGCCTGGAAGGCCTGGGCG
>CP070827.1:4827257-4831561 GCA_020344555.1 Phycisphaerales bacterium | reverse complement strand
GGAGGAGATGGACAAGGCCATCGGGGTCCTTCTGGACTACGCTCAGGCGAACGACGCGACCGTTCTGATGGTCTCTGATCACGGACATGGCAGTCTGGAAGGCAAGGTGCAGCCCAACCTACTGCTCAAGCAATGGGGGTATTTGGCGCTGCGAGGCCGCGGAGCTCAAAAGGCCACCCGGGGGCGACATTTGTGGGCCCGTCTGCGCGGCAGAACCAAGCGGTTCAAACGGGTTGGCGACATCGAGCATGACCTGGCCGTGGACTTCTCTAAAACCCGGGCCGGCGTGATGCACGCGGGAATGGCCGGGTTCCTTTACATCAACCTGGAAGGACGACAGCCCACCGGAATCGTGAAGCCGACCGACTATGAAGCGCTGCGCGATGAACTGAGGGATCGTCTGTTGGGAAAAGAGTGTCACGTCCGTGACCCCGAAGGGAATGAGATCCAACTGTTTACCGCGGTGCACAAGACCGACGAGCTGTACGGGTGCTCCCGCAAGGATCAACCCTGGATGCCCGATCTACTGCTGATCCCACACGAATCGCTGGCCGTGGTCCGCAAAATTCGCGGGCGGCGCGCGGTGCGCTGGCTTTCCTACCGCCGCCTCGAGGGCACACATCGACCGGACGGAATCCTCGTGGCGGCCGGGCCGGGTATCCGGCAAACGCCAACAGTTGAAGAGCGGCACGGGAGTCTCCGGGCGCATATCGTGGACTGCGCACCGACTATTCTTGCGATGCTCGGCCTGCCGGTCCCGGACGACATGGAAGGTCGGGTCATCACGGAGCTCTTCGCGAAGCCGCCCGATGTGCAGACCGTGGCGGCAAGCCGTGGTGCAGCCGCACCGCCGGCCGAGGAGACCTACTCCGAGGAGGAGCTGCAAAAAGTCACGGAACGCCTCTCAGACCTCGGGTACCTGGAGTAGGCGGGGCCGCCCCGTCCCGTTAAGGATGAAATATGAAGGATGAGTCGGAGAAGCTGTTTGCGTCGACTGTATCAGCCTTTAGCTTCGGCAACGGCTTGCTTGGCGTCCTCAATCAGTTGAGAAATCTCGTCAGCCCGTGCCGGTGACTTGGTGGTCCCCTCCTGTGGCGATGGTTCGGTCGCACCGGGCTCGTTGAGCATTTCCAGTTGGCCGATAGCGCTGGCGTTGGCGATTCGCCCTGCGGGTCCGGTGATACGAGACATTCGTTGTATCGCGTCCCCGGGGTGTGTCTCGCGGATCGACGGGCAGTTATCCAGGGTTTTCTCCAGGCGCGATTGTGCCCTGAGGGCTTCTTCAACCCACTGGTTGAGTGTATTGGCAGCCCGGTCGGTTTGGGTGGTGAGCTGGGCGAGCTGGGAGAGTCGTTTGGTGGTCTGCTGGGTGACCTGCGTACATTCGGCCGTGCGTTTCTTCGCTTCCAGACTTGCCTGGGAAAGACCGGTGAACACCTTTCGTACTGCCTCACAAACCCGCTCGAGTTGGGCGGCCTCCGCCTGAGCGCCGGCCATGATGTCCATCGGCCTTGCCATAGCTTTGCCAATGGTCTGCTCGATCCGGACTGTGTTACCTTCCAGATCGCGTAGTTTTTCCCGGAGTCCCCGCGCCTGCCCGACGAACTGATCGAGTAGTGGCCTGGCCGTCTCGAGCATCTTCTCGGTGGCTGTCAGTTGTGTCGAGAGTCGCTCCGTGGACGTTTCCGCTTCCCCCTTTACCTGCTCATGCGTTTCGATCAGGCCGTATGCGCAGTCGTTGAGCTCCTGAAGGGTCGTGACGTGATGCCTGGCGGTGTCAGCCGACGCCACAAGTCGATCGTGCATAGACCGCGCTTCTTCCGTTGCCTTCTCGACCGAGGCCCCAGCCTCCGTCGCCGACGGCAACAGATGCGTGACGGCGTTTAGCCGCTCTGTGAGCTCGCCGGCCTGGTCACATTGCTCCGCCATGCCCGTGAGATACTGCTTTGCCTGGTCAACGAATTGAGCAAGCTGTGTGGCGGTCTCCTCCGCGGGTGTGGAGGCAGTGTGGAGCCTGTCTATCAGTTCGGCGGCCGCAGTTTTTCGGGCCTTAAGCTCCTTTGCATTGACTTCCGCCCGGGCCGTCAACGACGATACATCTTGCAGGAGCTGGCCCATGTGTTTCTTGGCATTTTCAGCCATTAGCTCGAACTTGTCTTTGGATTCGTTGACACGTTCAAGCAGGCTGGTGGAGTTCACGTTTGCTTCCGAGAGGTTTCGTAGCACGCTTGTGGCTGCTGCGCGATGGGAATTGAGCTGGCCGATCTTCTCGTCGGCATGAGCTACCAGACCCTGCATAGCCTCATGAAGCTGATTGGCCGTTGTCACCAGCTCGTCAAGCTGTCCAGCGGCATTCGCGCTCGCACCTTGCGCGCCGGTCAATCGGGTGAGCTGCTCGATGGTGTTTTCGGAGGCCTTTTCCGCGTTGCATACCGATTCATTGAGCTGTTCGACAGTCGTCCGGCCGGTCACATTCGCTTGTGATAGCCTGTCTACCAGCTCAGTCGTCGAGGTACTTTGCAAATCGAGGTGGCCGCATTTTTCATCAGCCTTCTCGACGGCTCGTTGTACGGCTTCCAGCAGCGACCGGGCGGAGGCGATGGTCTCCTCGAGTTGCTTCGTTGTCGTTTCGCCCTCTGTCCGACCGGAACTCAACCGAGTGACTACTTCCTGACACTGCATCGCCTGGTCGCGCAGGGCATGGACGCGTTCACAGGCACCACCGACTTCGGCGAGCATCGTCCCGGCGGTACGCTGCCCCGCTTCTATCTGACCGCAGGCCGCATGGGCATCGAGCAGCAACTTGTCGCCTTGCAGTATGACGTTGGTCAAGCCTGTTTTGGCCGTCTCCGCGCGACCGGCCAACAGGTCGACGGATGCTTCGAGCCCATCGACCGTCTTGTCGAGTTCTGCCGCTCTGCCGCTCACCCCAGCCAGCCCATCTGTGATCGCCGCCAAAGACGATTCCACCTTGCCCTCTCGCTGCTGCAGCGCGTCAAGCCGCTGTCGATACCCGTCGATCTTGTTGTCTATCGCCTGGAGCATCTCGTCGACTTGTCGGCGGTTGACAGTGGTTGCCTCATCCACAGCCCGGATCTTTGAAGCGGACAGATCGATCATCTCCTGAAGTTTGGCGCGGTGCCCGGGCAGTGCGGCTTCCACCACCTCATGTTGTTCGCGGAGGCAGGTGTCAAGCTGTTCTTGCAGCTTCTGGCGGGAGTCGCGCAGCACGCTGTCAGTGAAACTCTCCCGGAACCGGTCCGCTTCGTCCTTTGTGTCAGCCAACGTGGCCCGGAGCGCGTCGATCCTGTGATCCACTTGGGAGGTCAAGGACGACGCCTGCTGTAGCAGACCGGTGAGTCGGTCTTGGGCTTCCCCGCCCGATCTCAGGCCGCTCATCAGAAGTGCTACTCGCTCCTGGACCTCGTCGGCCTTGTCAGCTAGTCGCTCCGCCATCGACTTCAGGCGAGATTCAACTTCATCGGCGTGCTCACAGGTACGCTCTATACGGCGGGCCTGTTCATCGACGTCGCTCGACACCTCCGCCGTCCGCGACATCTGGGCTTCGACGGTGCGCATACGGTCTTCAACCTGGCCGAGTATTCTTTCCGACCGCTTTTGCATGCTGTCGGACGATTCGGTCGCCCGTTGGACTGTGTCCGTCAGATTGCGGATAAGCCGCTCGCCGCCGTCCGACAGCGAATTCAGGTGTTTTTCCAACGCCGCAAATCGGGCAATCGATGTCTCGGTTTCGGCGTTCATCCGCTCGGCCCGGGCCAACGCCCACTCCAACCGGTTGAGCAGCTCCTCGCCGTTCGCTGAGAACGATTCCACAGGTGAAGGCGGCATTTCCTGCATATCCCCGGTCGGCGCAATCCCGTCGAATCCTCGTCCCGTGGTGATCTGATCCAAGGTGGATCCGGTGACAGGCAGGTCGGGTGCGCCCTGGTCGTCTCCTTCGGTGTTACTCACCGAGGTGAGGGTTTCTCTCGAAGATCCAGTCATTCCGGTTGTCTCTGCACTGGTCGCCCTGGAAGGCGTTTGTTCGGCAGCCACAAATGGCTGAGTCGTGCCTGTCAGACCTGCGACGACCTGCTCAGTGGGACCATGTGGCCGGCCCGTGCCGGTCAACCCGGCTGCCACTCGGTCCGGGGTGTCAATGCCGACCTCACGCGTGTCGATAGCCCGCTCGCGCGGGCCTGTGGTTCTGGTCACTTCAGCGGCCATCTCCCGGCTGATGCCAGAGACTCCCGCACCATAGGCCGCCAACATGGCCGCGTCGCATATATGATTGATCACGCGAG
>CP070827.1:4823432-4827157 GCA_020344555.1 Phycisphaerales bacterium | reverse complement strand
CGCACCTGGGTGAAGAGGATTGCCTACGCGGCCGGCGCGGCTCGGGCACGATCTTCTTTGCGATGTGCAACCTGCGCTGCGTGTTCTGCCAGAACTGGGACATATCGCAACGAGGCAGCGGTCCTGAGGTGGATGCCGAGGGGATAGCCGGCCTGATGCTCTCGCTCCAGGAGCGCGGTTGCCACAACATCAACTTCGTCACACCCGAGCACGTCGCCCCCCAGGTCGTCGAGGCCCTGGCCATCGCCATCGAGAACGGCCTGAAGCTGCCTGTCGTGTATAACACCGGGGCTTATGACGCCCTGTCGTCACTGAAACTCATGGACGGGCTGGTGGACATTTACATGCCCGACTTCAAGTTCTGGTCGAGGCAGTCGTCGGCCCGGTTGTTGAAGGCCAAGGACTACCCGGAGCGAGCTCGTGAGGCCGTCCGCGAAATGCACCGGCAGGTGGGTGATCTTACGTTTACGCCGGACGGTCTGGCATGTCGCGGGGTGCTGGTTCGTCATCTGGTCATGCCGGGGCTGCTCGACGAGACGCAAGAGATATTCCGGTTCCTGGCAGAGGAGGTGTCGCGCGACACGTTCGTGAACATCATGGGTCAGTACCATCCGGATCACCAGGTAGGCACAATGGCGGCCACGGGGCGTAACGCCGGATCGGCCCGCTATGTCGAAATCAACCGCTGTCCGGTTGGGGCAGAGCTCGAAGGTGCGTATGAGGCCGCCCGCTCCGTCGGCCTGTGGCGCTTCGACCAACGTGTACTGTAAGGAGCCACAGACAAGACCTGCGGGGTCGACTTCCTTATCGGTCAATGCACGGGGCGGAACCCGTAGTCTGTGTCGGTTCCATCATAGTCTTCGGTCCATGCACTCCCGTTTGCGTTGTCTTTAGATGGCACTATCAAGAAACGGCTGACGGGCTAGCGCCTTGCGGGCCGGCCGGATTGCCGCTCGAGTGTTGACCGGACAGTCAGTGGCACCGGACAATTGCGACCGGCAGGCTTGGCTGTGCAAACTTGAGGTTCATTGTCGGTCGGGAACAGGAAAAGGGCCCGGCGGGTTCCAATCCTGACAACCAAGATCTGAAGAAAGGTGTTGTTATGCGCGCGTCACGAGGCAGTTATGGGTCTTATGGGTCATCGAACTTGTCCGGTTGGCTTTGGAAGGCGTTGTTGCCGGCAGTGGTCGTTAGTGTGGTATCATCAAGCTGCATGGAATGGCCACCCGGCGAGAGCGGTGTGGCTGAGCTGCGAAAGTTCGCGTCGGCCGCGGGGTTCAAGCAGTACCTGGCCGACCAAGTCACGGCCGAGCGATCTCGGAATTGGTGGAACATCGGTTTCGAGGCGGCGGATGGATCGCTTCCTCAACCCTCACCGCCGCAGGTACCCGACACTTCGGCGCCCGCAGATGGCGGGTTCTCCACCACCAATATTCAGGAGGTGGGTGTAGACGAAAGCGACGTCGTGAAAAACGACGGCACATACCTGTACATCCTCGGTTCAGATCAAGTTCGCATCGTGCGGGCCGTCCCGGCGGACGACATGCAGCTCGTTTCAACCGTCGAACTGCCCAGCCAAACGGCGGAGCTCTATCTTAGAAATGACAAGCTTATAGCACTCGGAAGTGGCCACGATTGGGAGACCCACACAGATATCACGACGATAACCATCGTGGATGTGGCTGATCGCTCGGCTCCGGACCTGCAGGCGACCATAGAGGCCCAGGGTTCGCTGATCACCAGCCGGCTGATCAGCTCCAGGTTGCACCTGGTTATGAGCATGTGGCCTACCCTTCCACTGGGTGAGCGCGGTTTGCCTGTTCTTGTCAGCAACACCAATGCGCTGCTCCCCGATATCACGGTTACGCTGGGCGACGGGAAGAGCGAGATCCGCAACCTGGTCGGCTGGGATGACCTGTATCGTCCGGTTGATCCCGACGGCTATCACGTCACGGCGGTGGTTACGTTGAATGTGGACGCACCGGATGAGCCCCGGCAATCGGTCGGCGTGATGGCCAATGCCGGGACGGTCTATGTCTCAACCGAGGCCATGTACCTGACGGACACCGATTACAACCACATGGGAGAAATCCGGGAAACGACTGACATCTACAAGTTCGACCTGGAAGAAAACGGCGCCGTTCCCGCGGGAGCGGGCAGCGTGCCGGGCCGTGTACTTAACAGGTTCTCACTGGGCGAGCACCAGGGGCATCTGCGAATCGCCACGACGATCGGGCAGGTGTCTCGATCCGGCGAAAATGACGCCATCAACAATGTCTACGTCCTCGGCGCGGAAAAAGGCGAGCTCGTCATCGTGGGAAAGGTGGAAGGGATCGCGCCGGGCGAGCGAATCTACGCTGCGCGATTTCTGGGCGATCGCGGCTTCCTGGTGACCTTCAAGAAGGTGGATCCGCTGTTTACCTTGGACCTGAGTGATCCGGCATCTCCGCGGGTCGTAGGTGAGCTCAAGGTGCCGGGGTATTCGGATTACATCCACCCTCTAGGTGACAATCACTTGCTGACCATCGGCAAGGACGCCGTGGATATGGGAGATTTCGCATGGTATCAAGGTGTGCAGATTTCGGTGTTTGACGTGACGGAGTTCGCCGATCCGCAGCTTGTGGATGCCGAAGTGGTCGGTGATCGCGGAACGGAATCCGAAGCGCTGCATAATCCACACGCGTTTACCTTCTTCGCGCCCGTCGATATGTTGGCCGTCCCCATGACGATCGCCGGGGAAGCCGGCCAGGAACCCTCGGACTTCGGCGTGCCCATCTTCCAGGGTCTGTGCCTCTTTCGTGTCACCACGGAGGAAGGCGTTGAGCCGGTGGTAAAGATCGCAACCGAGTTCGTGGAGAACCTGCCTCACTGGGGTTACTGGCGGGGTTACGACTGGGTCCGCGGGATCTTCATTGGCGACCATGTCTACGCGGTGACGTCATCGGCTGTTTACGCATCGCCGTTAGGCGACTTGGGTGCCACGCCTCAAAGGTTGACTCTCGAGTAGCAGGTGCGGGCCGGGCCACTGTGTGACACAGCAGTAGCCTGCGAATATCACAAGTGAAATGTCCCAGGCACAGATAAATCACCGGAATGATGACACCTGTGATTTTTCTTGCCATCTCGTCTTAACTGCCTGTGGACAAGTAGGTTATATCGCTTGGTGCGAACATCTCTTGATTGTGGAGACCTTATGTCGCCCGTTTCCGGCTTGCTGCCGAGCGGGTGTCTTGTAGAATCCCAGGATCGTGTTGCCGCTATGCAGCCGTGACCTTTCGGGCCGGCATGCGGCGACCCGGTCGCGGGACCGACCCGACCGACAGAATAACAGGGTGACGGGAAGGATCACGCACCTCCAGGCTACGGAAAATCAGTCGAGCCGGCGCATCAAGGACGTTCGTCGGCGTGGGATCTTTGAGGCTCCTTTGTTTAGTGCCACCTGGTGGCAGCAAGGAGAAGAAACCATGCTGTTCTGGGAAGCCTTGAATGCATCGGCGGAGCACCGGAATACAAGTTCGGCTAACGGCAATTCCTTGACGGTGCGAACCCGCCGGCTGCCCTACGACAAGCGATGCATCGCTCTCACGAAATCGGGGACCCGGTGTCGTGGACGGATTCGCCAGGGGACCGACTTTTGCCCGTTCCATGATCCGGAGTTGACGGCTAAGCGCCGAAGGAGCCTCGCTGCCCGGGGTGGACGAAACCGCCGCCGGCGGTCCCATCTT
>CP070827.1:4790496-4823332 GCA_020344555.1 Phycisphaerales bacterium | reverse complement strand
TCCCGACGTACCTCGGGGCCCGCCAGTGCGGAAGCTGTCACCTGTCCGTCAAGCGTCGAAGCCATGCACTGACGCCCTGGTCTATTTTCGGCCACCCCGTACGGGGCTGCCCACCCTCGAAACGCTTCAACTCGACGCCCAACACAGACCCCTCAAGGTGGCGTGCGCCGCATTAGGCAGAGTCTGTGCCAGGCGGCCGGAATGAACTCGGTGCAGTACGGCCGGACACAAGAAGGGCGGGAGCATCATGCTCCCGCCCTTGTTTGACTTACCCGCCGGCTGCAGCGCCTCCCGCCGCATTACCGGCGGGTCCGACCTTCTTATGGCAGCTCCAGCGGCGTCTCCCATCGTCGGCGCGGTTGCTGCATTCCGCGCGGTCCGATGGGACGTCGGTACTACTTGCAGGTACCTTGAACCGGGTGGCATAGGCCGGAGCAGCAATCCTCGCCGGTCGTGCAGGGATCGCCCTTCAGCCCACACTCGGCACAATCCGGGTCATTGGCGGAACTGCACTCCGGACCACAGCAGCCATCGGATAGACCGCACGCCGCCCACGTGTTGTAGCAGGTACCGTCCACACAGGTGTCGTCCGTGCAGGGTTCGGAGTCATCGCAGTCGGCGGGGGACGTGCAACCACCGTCAGGATCCAGGAACTCCGCCACACTGTCATAATAGTAGGCTAGGGCCCCGTCGACCGTCCAATTCGTGCCCGCCCCGGCGCACACGTCGGCGCAGTCGTAGCCGCAGCAGCCATATAGCTGGCCAACGATCTCGCCGGCACTGTTGACGACCGGCGCGCCGCTGCTTCCACCATCTGTCGCGCCCTCAACGTCAGCACTGTAAATGAACTCTCCTCGCGGCAGCCCCGTGCAGGTCCCGGTATCCGCGTCGACCTCGTGGTGGGAGTAGACCTGCGGTCCGTAATTGGGGTTGCTCACCCGGTACAGGTCGGCGCCGTTGGTGTAGGCGATGGGCGTGTTGTTCCATCCGAGGAACGCCGTGCCCGACGGGGGATCCTCCCATAGCTCCAGGAGCGAGAAGTCGCCGTCGCGGCTCGTCGCCAGAATCGTGGTGCCGATGGTGTGAGGCGTCGAAGGCCATGGCGGGCACTCCCCGTTGCACGACGTCGTCCAATAGAAGAAGTAGGTCTCCACGTTCTTGGCGTCTTTGGTCTTGCTGATGCAGTGATTGGCCGTCAGAAACAGATTACGCTGTGTCGAGCCGTCCGTGTCCGCAATCAGCCCACCCGTGCAGGTATAAATGAAGGCCCCGGCAATCCACTCCATCTTGGCGATGGCATCCTGATTGGCCGGAGCAACGCTACCGCAATTGGCATCGAGGACGCAGTCTTCGTTGCCGCATCGGTCTTGCGGCCAATCCTGCTGCACCGGATGGGGGCGATCGGGGCGGATGTGGCCGACGCTATCAATCACGAATCGCACGTTGGCCTTGTCCTGGGCGGTGGCCGGCCCGTCATGACGCACCTGAATCACGGCGGTTTCCGAGAAGACAGTGTGCGTCCAGAACTCGCCATCCCCGTTGCGGCCGACACCTTGATACGGGCCTTGGGCGCTGCCTTCCGGGGTGAAGATGTACATGGCAGCGCCATCAGGCAGGGAGAAATTACGCACGTGCACGCGAATGCCCTCAGCTCCCGGGGATGAAATCGTCATCGCCCAGGTGAAGCCGCTATCTTGCGTCTCTTCGAAGACGCCTCCAGCTTGCCCGCGCCCCAGTCCGGCCACGTTGACCGGCCTGATGGATTTGACGACGCCGATGCGGAGCGGAGGCGCGGTAGGCGTCGCCAGATCGTCCAGGTCCTGTTGGGTGAGCTCGACACGAACGGGGGTGTCGAGGGCCCCTGCCGGCATCGCCGCCGTGAGCCGGGCGTGCAGCTCCCCCTGCCGCCCGAGATACTCCGCGACGGTGAGCCCTCCCACGGTTGCCTGGGGAGCCGCTCGGGCAACGGCCCGGCCGGTCGGTGAATCTGCGGTTGCCGTGGCCGCGGCGAACACGAGTGTGCCGACTCCCAGTACGACACTCCAATACCTTCGCACTGCTTTTCTCATCACTACACTCCTCCCTCGATCCGCGCCGCCGAACAGGCAACGCACCCGTTCGACCCGCGGACGTGACCGTGTACTCCCTCTGGGATGCGCAACGAATCCCGCCTTATCCGCGACGAGGCGGAAGCGCGCGACATGGATTTCACAAGAGAAAGAGGCTCTTTGGACCGCCGCAGACAGCGATTCGGCGGCCACGCCGTCATTGTCTGGAAGATGTTAGGGGAGATCAGACGCGCGTGCCTTTTTCTGACGGGACTTCGCCGACAGCCCGTCAGCCTCTCACCCTCCGGCCAATTGGCACCCGGGTACGAACTCACAGAAGTCCCACGTGCATCCGGCAGCGCCGCACGTCCTCCACGCGAATTCCTGACGCCCTTGAAAAAAGTGGACCAGCCTATTTACCCGGTCCGTACCCGCCCGTCAACGTTCTTCTCGACATTTTTCATTTATCGAGCCTCAAGCCGCCGAGGTACCCAGGCAGGCTGCCCGAGCAAGGTGAAAGCGGCGTTTCTTACCGTGTTTGGTGCCCATCTGACCGCCCTTGGAAGGCGCCGGGACGACAGTTCGGCCGTTCCCGCCTTCGGAACCACGTTGTTCGGCGCGTCGGGGCAGCACCAATCCCTGCCAGCCCCCAATCGCTAGCCTCGCGTCCGGCAGGACGTACCAGCGGCGGACGCACACCGAACCGCTGAATGCGGTCCAAGATCGCTGCGAACAACTGCCGCGGCACTGCCACCTCTGCCATCGGGAGCGTGGCATACCGAGCGTACTGCACGACCTTCGCCCCAATCTTGATCCTTCCCGACTTAAGTCGGGATTGCCGAGGTTGCACGCCAGAACGAAGAGCTGCAAACGAATCTGGTTGTCCTTGAACTTGTGGCATGAGAGCCGCGTACACCTGACTGCTCGTTGACGAGAGCCGGCCTTGCCGCGCACGGGTTTATTCATCGAGTCCCTCACCGGTCTTGCGGTACAACTCTCCTGACACGTACACCGCGATCGGCGGCTGTCTGGATTCAAAGATGGAATCCCAGCCGGCCACGGCGTTGGAAGTATCCAAGGGTATTACGGCCAGATCGGCCATCTTGCCCGTCGTGAGGGACCCAGCCACATCCGCAAACCCAAGTCCGCGGGCGCCGCGGAGCGTCCCCAGTGCGATGATCTCGTCGGCGGTCAAATCTGCGTGTTCGTGTCGCAGGAAGCGCAGCTCGTCCAGGATCGACAGCGAGGGGTTGGATGCCAGACTGTCGGTACCGACGCAGACATTGATGCCGGCGGCCAGCATTTCACGAAACCGGTGTGAGGCGTGTTCAAACGCCTGGTGAGTGCGCGGACAATACGCCACGCCGGCATTGCCGGCGGCGATGCGGTTTATGTCGGCATCGGTGACATAGTTGGCATGAGCAATTATGGTTCGTTTGCCGAGCAATCCGGTGCGCTCGGCCAATTCCACCGGTCCGCAGCCGCTCGTTGGTATCAGTTCGTCCCACACGCCGAGTCCGCGCAGGTAATCTGCAAACGGCCCTTCGCATTCGCGCGTGAAACGCTCCTCATCGACCGTCTCAGCCAGATGAATGCACAACGGGGCGTTGCACTTATCGGCTCGCTCGGCACAGGCCAGCATCCCGGCCGGCTCCAAGGTATACGGAGCGTGCGGGGATATGCCGATCTTCATCTGCTCAGAGCGCCTGTCTTCCACAAGGGCTGCATCAAGCCGTTCAAAGAGCAGTTGCCTTCGGTTCCCGATCGCGGTTACTTCGCCAAACGAAATGCCGCGCAACGGGGAGGCTGATAGAACCTCACGCGTCCATTGCGGTGTCCGGGTGATGTCACCAATCATCGTAACGCCGGATTCGAGTGACCGGGCAATGCCTGCGCGCACTGCTTCGTGCACGCGCTTTGGCGTGGCAGGTTCGGCCGTGATTATCGCCATCAAATCTCGTAACCAGGCAATGAAATCCGGGCCGGGGGCGATTCGACCCGCAAACATGCTCAGGTCAAGGTGGGTGTGGGCGTTGACGAAACCAGGGCAGATAACGGCGTCACCAAAATCTGCCGCAGGCCGGCCGGGGAGCTCTCTTGCGGAGCCGACGGCGGCGATGCGCCGACGCTCGATTACCACGGCCCCGTTCTCGATCGCCGGGCGGTCAACTGGTACGACATACCGAGCTTTGATAATCATGACGCACTACCGACGCGTTGCGTCGACCGTTCCATGGACCAGTCTCACGCCGCAGCCGTTGCGGGCGGCCGTTTGGTGTGGTAATCGGTGCGAAGCTGGTACTGGTGGGCAACGGAAAGAAGTCTCTCCTCACCAAACGCCGGCCCGGTAAGCTGAAGGCCTATGGGCAACCCTTGCCGGTCGAGCCCGCAAGGCAGACTGATCGCACAGATACCTGCCAGATTGGCGGAAATAGTGTAAATATCCTCGAGGTACATCGCCAGCGGGTCGTCGGTCTTTTCGCCAAGTCGAAACGCTGTTGTCGGAGTGACCGGTGACGCGATGACGTCGACGCTCTCGAATGCCCGGTCGAAATCCCGTTTGATCAGTGTTCGCACCTTCAGCGCTTTGAGATAATAGGCATCGTAATAGCCGCTGGACAGAACGTAGGTGCCGAGCATGATCCGGCGTTTCACCTCGGGGCCGAAGGCCTGGCCGCGTGTGGATACATACAGATCGATGATGTCTTTGGGCTCGCCCGTCCGGAAGCCGTAATGCACGCCGTCAAATCGCGCCAGGTTACTGGATGCTTCGGCCGGGGCGATGATGTAATAACAGGCTACGGCATATTTCATGTGCGGAAGGTCTATTGGGACAATCTCAGCACCTTCGCGGTGCATCAGATCGATGGCGGCCCAGACGGCGTCTCGCACTTGGCCGTCAAGCCCTTCGCCGAAGTACCGGTCGCTCACGCCGATGCGAACGCCATCAAGAGGCTGGCTCAGCTTGGCGACATAATCGGGGACCGGGGCGTCAACGCTGGTCGAATCACGGGCATCGTGGCCGGCAATTACGTTCAACAGTAACGCGACGTCCCGCACGTCACTCGCAATCGGTCCAATCTGATCGAGGCTGCTGCCAAACGCAACCAGCCCATAGCGCGAAACGCGACCGTAGGTCGGCTTCAGCCCCACCACGCCGCAGAACGCAGCCGGCTGTCGGACGGAGCCGCCGGTGTCGGTGCCAAGGGCGGCCGGCACCATCCTCGCCGCTACGGCGGCCGCCGACCCACCTGACGAGCCGCCGGCTACGCGAGCAGGGTCCCACGGATTATGAGTCGAGCCGGACGCACCGTGCTCCGTGCTGCTGCCCATCGCGAACTCGTCGAGATTGGTCTTGCCCACAATGATTGCGCCGGCGCCCTCCAACCGCTCGATGACGTGGGCGTCGTACCGCGAGTGAAACGGATCGAGAATCCTGGAGCCGCACGTCGTAACGCCGAAGGTCGTGCAAATATTGTCCTTGACGGCAACGGGCACACCGGCCAGCGGGCCGAGCTTGTCACCTTTGGCGCGGCCGGCGTCGATGTTCCGCGCACAGGACAACGCCCGGTCACGATCACAACTGAGAAAGGCACTCAACGCACCGTCGGTCGCCTCGATGCGGTCCAGGCACTCACGCACCACCTCCTGGGCGGATCGCTCACCGGATGCAACCACCTGTGCGATTTCCACCGTTGTAGCCGGAAACGTCATCGTCTAGGTACCGTCTTGACCCAACACCCTGGGGACCCGGAAGAAATCCTCCTGGTGCTGCGGCGCGTTGTGCAACGCGCGATCCGGTTCCCAACACGGGCGAACAGTGTCGTCGCGGAACACGTTGGTAACCGGGAGGGCATGGGCCGTCGGCGGGATACCGGTCGTGTCCGGTTCATTGAGTTGCTCCACATAGCTCAGGATGCTGGATAGCTGCTCAGCGAAGCGAACCACTTCCTCATCAGTCACATCGAGTCTCGCTAAGTGGGCAACGTGACGGACAGCAGTCTCATCCAAAGATGATGCCATGCCAATGGCTCCGCAATACGGCGCTATTCAAGCTGATCCGCCTCCCCGTTGCCGACATCTCTACCCGTGGCCGGAACGTCGATGAACGAATCGTGCTGACCGTTTTGAATCACCACCATTCGCTTCTTGAATGCTTCACTCAGGCGTCGCCGAACCCAGTGACGGACCGGCGGAACCAGCAGGGCGAACCCGCATATGTCGGTCAGGATGCCGGGTGTCACCAGGACCAGACCTGCGGCTAGAATCAGCGCACCGTCCACGACGGCGCCGGCCGGCGGGATCCCAGCGGCCAGATCGGCGCGTATCCGGGCGAGCGCCTTGAGCCCTTCACGTCTCGCCAGCCAGGCTCCAACGACCCCGGTCACCACGACTAATGCGATGGTGCTCTTCCAGGTGAACCACTCCGCCAGGCGTAGCAGAATCAGCAGCTCCACGAGCGGAACGACGGTCAACAATAGCACCAAACGCAACAACACGAGGTAGGACCTCCCACCCTGTAAACAACTCTGCCGCAACAGTGTCAGGGGCCAGGCGGGCAACCGCCGTAAGCCGCACTGTGCCGCGTGAGCGTATCGCGCCGACTGCAGTCCGTCTACCGTTGGCACATTGGCGCGGGGTCGGCTCATGGCACCGTTTGGTCGGGGATCGTTCGGTTTGATCCGTTTTACTCAACCCTGAACCGCCACACGGTGGGGTGTCAGCGGCGTGACCGGGAAGGCGAGGGGCCACGGTCGGATCGGTGAGCAGGCATGCTCTGGATTCGAGTCAAGCTAAAGCTGCGCGGCGCCTACAACGAGCCGGTGAAGGCGGCTTGGAACGCGGCAAGATCCTCCAGGTCGACGTCTCCATCTTGCGCAAAGTCGAATGCCTGACAGCCCTCCGGATAGGGTTCATTGTCCGGGCCGGTCATGCAGGCTTCCCACGCGGCGAAGTCACCCAGGCACACGTCGCCGTCGCACTCATAGTCACCCATGCCGAACTCATATGCCCCCATGTCCACGACATCGCACATGATCCGAGCGTAGCCGTCCAAGTCTGTCTCCGGCAGCTCGGGGGTGGTGTTGTCGCCGGTGTTGATGCAGGGTGAACTAGGTTGGAGGTGATAGTCGCCGTCAACCCAGGAGTCGTCGTCCGGGTCGTCTGGTGTGCCGTGGTCATCCCAATACCCAGGGTCGACGAACAAGGGATCAGCCCCGGTGTTCCCAACGCCAACTCCTTCCCATCCTTCGATGCAGCTGTAGGTCACACCGTCCATCTCCGACACTTGCGCCTGCTCGTCGCGCACATCGCCGGCGCGCGTGTTGCCCCACAGTATACAGTTCGTCAGGGTTTGGGCGCCGTCGTGGTTGTACATCCCGCCGCCGTACTCGCTGGCCGCGTTTCCGTTGAACGTGCAGTTCGTAAGCCTCGGGTGGCCGTGGTAGTTGCACATCCCGCCGCCGGTACCGTCGGCCGAGTTGCCGCTGAACATGCAGTTCTTCACCGTCGGGCTGCTGCTGATGTTGTACATCCCGCCGCCGTCGTTGCCGGCCAAGTTACCGCTAAACGTACAGTTCATCACCGTCGGGTTGCTGCTGATGTTGTGCATTCCACCACCAGCGTGGCGAGCTGAGTTTCCGCTGAACGTGCAGTTCATGACTGTCGGCTCGCCGGAAACGTTGTACATCCCGCTGGCGCTGGCGCCGGTGATCGTGAAGCCATCTATTAGGGCAGTCTCGTCCGTGCCTCCACCGGTGACGACGGAGTAGCTGTTCTCTTCGCGCGTTGGCTCGTTCAGTAGGTCATCAGGTGAGACAACCTCAGCGTCATCCCCGGCAAGGTCGCCGCTGAGGGATGTCTCGTACAGCACTATGTCCCGTTCGTCAGGACCGCAGCCGTAGCACGTTCCACTGGGACATCCCTGATAGCCCCCGCTCACCGCCACACCGCTGATCAGTGGGAACGCGGCCTCCCGGTCACCGGATGTAACGCTGCTGCCTTCGGCGAGGTCGGGCGTGTAGGTGCCGGCCGCAACACGGATCTCGTCGCCATTGTAGGCAATCGCCAGAGCATCCTGCAGGTAGACGAAGGCGGTCGTCCAGGCAAGCCCGTCTCCCTCGAACGGGGCGTCGTCGTCTACGTAGTACACTCTCCGACATTCATCCGGAACACCGTTGCCGTCCACGTCGGTCGACGTCGCACCGGAGATGTCACACTCATCCGGAATCTCGTTACCGTTGCAATCGCGGCTTGCCCCAAGCTCCAAGGCGCAGTAGTCGCCCAGACCATCACCATCGCAATCCGCCTGATCCGGGTTGGCGTGGAGGGGGCAGTTGTCCGCGCAGCCCTGCAACTCGTCCTCGTCAGGATCACCGGGGACGTCCCCTTGATACTCGAAAGCGCCCAGGTCCACGATTCCCAGGTCCGGCTCCGACGGATCGGGATTCCCGATGTCAAGCACGCAAGGGTCGTCGAAGAATCTCAAAAGCCCGATCACATCAACCGGAATCGGTTCGTCCGTGTCACCGTCACCGTCCATGTCGTGCACGTCAGCCGGAACCGCCGTATTGTCCCCGGCGTCGATACAGGGCGAGCGTGGAAGGAGGCTCAGATCCTCATCCCCCGTACCAGGGATTCCGTCCAAACCCGCTGGATCGACGAAGAGAGGAGCTGTATCGATGTTGCCCAGGCCCGGGAAGACGTCCCCGTCGTGTGCGACCGCATCTTGGACGCAGCTGTAGGCTACGGTAGTCAGACTCCCGCCGATGTCGGAAACCTGGGATGTCCTGCCGTATCCGCTGGCGTCGCTGTTGCCCCAAAGAATGCAGTTCGTCACCGTCGGGCTGCTGCCGTGGTTGTACATCCCGCCGCCAGCGTAGTAGTAACCGGTTCCCGTGGCGGAGTTCCCGTTGAACGTGCAGTTCGTTACCGTCGGGCTGCCTCCGTTGTTGTGCATCCCGCCCCCGCCGCCGGCTGAGTTGCTGCTGAAGGTGCAGTTAGACACGGTCGGGCTGCTGGAGAAGAAGCTGTAAATCCCGCCGCCCTTGTCGGCCGAGTTCCCTCTGAAGGTGCAACTGGTCACCGTCGGGTCGCTGAACCAGTCGTTGTACATCCCGCCGCCGTCGGTGTCGGCCGAGTTCCCGGTGAACGTGCAGTTGACCACCGTCGAATCGCTATAATAAACATTGTACATCCCGCCGCCGTCGCCGCCGTCCTCAGCCTTGTTACCTCTGAAGGTGCAGTTGGTTACTGTCGGACTGCTGCTGGATATGTTGTACATCCCGCCGCCGTTCTTGGCCGAGTTTCCTGTGAACGTGCAGTTGGTCACCATCGAATCGTTAAGATAATCATTGTACATCCCGCCGCCGTTGCCGGCCGAGTTGCCGCTGAACGTACAGTTCGTCACCGTCGGGCTGCTGCTATCGTTGCTCATCCCACCGCCGTTGGTGTCGGCCGAGTTCCCGCTGAAGGTACAGTCAGACACGGTCGGGCTGCAGGAGAAAAAGTTGTACATCCCGCCGCCGTTGCCGCGGCTCATGTCGTCGCCATAGACCGAGTTCTCGCTGAATGTGCAACCGGTCACCGTCGGGCTGCTGTACCAGTGGTTGTACATCCCACCACCGTTGCCGTTGAAGGCCGAGTTCTGGCTGAATGTGCAGTTGATCACCGTCGGGCTGCTGAAGTGGTTGTTGAACATCCCACCGCCGCTGACATCGGCCGTATTCCCGCTGAACGTGCAACGTGTCACCGTCGGGCTGCTGTACCAGTGGTTGTACATCCCGCCGCCGAAGTTTCTGCTGAAAGTGCAACCGGTCACTGTCGAGCTGCAGTTAGAGAAATTGCTCATCCCGTAGCCGATGTTTCCACTGAACGTGCAACCGGTCACCGTCGGGCTACTCTCCTCGTTGTACATCCCGCTGCCCTTGTCGTTGGTGTTGCCGCCGCTGATCGTAAAGCCGTCCAGGACCGCCGTCTCGTCGACACCGGAGGCCCTGACCACGTGCTTGGCGTTCTCGGCGTGGTTGTCCTGGATGATGCAAAGGCCATCGATGCAAAGGCCTCCGAACGAGTCGCAATCGGGGGCGTCCCGCGTGCACGAGACGGCCGCATCGTCGCCGTCGAGGTCGCCGGTGAGGATGGATTCGTAGAGCGCAGTGTCGCGTTCGTCGGGGTCGCCGCTATCACAATCGCCACCTGGACAGCCTCGATACCCGCCGGAGAGCGTTACGCCGTTTATCAGTTGGAACGCCTCCGTGCGTGCCACTCCCGGCACAGTCTGCAATGAGGGAACATATGTCCCACTGGCCAGGCGAATTTCGGTGATCGTCGGATCGCCCAGTGCCTCGGTGAGGGCATCCTGAAGGTCATGGTAGGCCGTTGACCAGGCCAGGCCATTGCCGACTCCTGGCGCGTCGTCATCGACGTAACGAACGTTCTGAGCTTGAGCGGATCCGGCGAAGCAGGCAACGATAAGCAACCCGGGCAATACGCGACGCGGGAACATCTTCGCACCTCCTGCACAGTGACGTAGTGCGCTTGTAGGGCGTGGGCTTCCCCGCCTTCTCGTATCATAATCGAACAGCCCGACTGGTGCAATGGCAATCTGGCTGGGAAGACCGAAACCGACATTCCCCATTTATCGAGCCTCAAGCCGCCATCGTACCCAGGCAGGCTGCGCGGTTCAATTGAAAACGGCTTTTCTCACCGTGTTTCGTGCCCATCTGAGCGCCCTTCCAAGGCGCCGGGACGGGAGTTCGCCCATTCCCGCCTTCGGAACCACGTTGTCTGGCCGGTCCCGAATCGCCGTGAACAACTGCCGCGGTGGCTGGTGGACGCGGTTTCCCTCTCTTTCGCGCGGCCACCGACTATGCGACGCATTGCCGGGTCGATGCGCAGACGTTCTGTCCCGGCGCGCCGGGATTGACATCTTCGTAACCCGCCAAACGCCCGTAGACACTCTGTCGCAACATGCCCAGCAACCAATGTCGTGTGTTCTTTCCACGTCGGCAATCCGACAACACCGTGCTTCCCTTCTCAGTCAAACGGAAGGCTTCGTCGAGTTCACGGAACGCAAGCAAGCCCGCATCACCCGTGATCTTCGCTCCGTGGAATTCGAGCCTGAGCTTGCCATCAAATTGCACACAAAGTGCTTGTTTTCGCCCGCCACCCATCGGGTGCTCCTGTCAAAATCGCTGGAGACCCTTGAATCACAGGGAGAAACTGCACGAATCCTGCCATCACGAACACTCCATCTTGGAAATCCGGGTTGGTATGCGTCACAAGTGCGATTTGACCTGAGAACTCCACCGAAAACAAAGCAACCGCGATCACATGACAACCGATAATCTATTGGGATGTGCGCTTGGGATGATCCCGGGAGGAATCAGTGAGAGCCGACGCCTCCACACCAGCGTTGTCGCGACGGAAGAAAACGTTGTTCATCATCGCGATTTTCGCGCTAATGACGGGGCTCGTCGAGGGCCTGGCTCGCGCCATCGATGCCTGGACCTACGTGTCGGTGGAGGAACTCCGTGAAACCTATAGACAACGCCGTGACTGGCGCTTGGGGAAGTCGTGGCCCCTGCAGCGTGGGGATTACCCTTATCTCCCCTACGTTCCCAATCCGGAACATCCGGAGGTCAACGAGCTCGGTTTTCATGGCAAGCCATTCTCCCGTGAGAAGGCCCAAAACTCCTACCGCATTTTCTGCCTGGGGGGATCGACGACCTGGAACGGATACCCGGTGCATTTGGAACAGGAGCTCCGCGACGATTTCGCCCGGCACGACCTCAATTTGGAGGTGATCAACGCCGGCAACCAGTGCTGGACCAGCTTGGAGTCGCTGATCAACTTCATCACCCGCTGCCTTCCGCTGAAGCCCGATGCCATTGTCGTGTACCAGGCGATCAACGATGCCGTGTTCGCGTTCAGCGAAACCGTATCACCGGATTACACACACTTCAGGAAACGGTTTGAAAGAGACGCTCCACTGCTTTGGGACCGCCTGCCCGAGTTTCTGGACCACTCGGCGGCCTTTGTGGGATTCCGGGCAGTGTTCGAGAGAAAGGTCGGGACGCGGGGCATCAAGATCGATATCACAAAGGACATTGACCAGTCCGGTCCGCGCCCCTACCAGAGTATCGAACCCTACCGGCAGAACATTCGTACGCTGGTATCCATCGCTCGGGCCCGCGGTATCGAGGTTTTCTTGTGCACCCAGGTCTTCAACCGCGAATACGAGTACAGGTTCCACCTGCAACGGCGGTGGGCTGATGCGGTCGACGACGTGAACGACGTGACGCGCTCGTTCGCCGGGCGGTGGAATGACGTCCACGTGATCGACGTGGCGGCCGCTCTGCGCGGAAGCAACGATTGGATGACGGACTACTGTCACTTCACCGAGGAGGGCAAGGTGAGGCTGGCAGGTTTCATCAGTGGCAGGATAAGGCCGCATATTGTCTCACTGGCAACCAGGCGGAAGGACAGGCGTGAAGACGCAACGGCCTCCCTGGCGGAGGCCGTGCAACCGAAAGGTCTGCCGAGCGGGCGTCACCCGCAGTCAGAGCGATTGTCCCCAAGCAACCAGGACGTAAGGCGACATGAGTAATCAGCAGGAACTCGACAACCCCACAGCAAAAGAAAAAGAGCGGGCGGCATGGAAGCTAGGTCTGCGTTTTGCGTCGCGGTTGGCGCTACCCTCGGGCCGCTGGATTCGTCCGCCTCGCCCCGCCGCTTTGGGTTGGATGTCCAAGGCGGGGTCCAAGATAGACTGGGTCAACGACCCGGATCCTGTCGTTCCGCCGTGCAACTAGGCCGCAAGCGGGGGAGTCCGGCAGGCTGTACGCTGTGCCGAGTCCCGATGTGCATCGGGATTCTCGGCACCTGCCGGAGGACCGAGAAGGGATTCTCGGTCCAGCGATGATAGTCGTGTTTCTTGTGAGACGCGGTACTGGGGCGTAGGTAAGGCACTCCGGCGGGCCGTTGGATCATGCCGTCCGGTAGGCGATGGCGATGGGCTGTCGGGCTGCCTGGGCGTCGAGGACGTGTTCCACAGCTTCTTGTGTCTCCTCGATTGTCGTGCTCGGTATCAATGTCAATTCGCGCCGGCTGCTGATCAGTCGCCGGTAACCGGCATATTTCGCTACATAGTAACTAGCGTCATGCTCCTCACGCCGCCGGCGGGCCACCTCCGGCAAGGTGTCGATCAGAAACGCGACGTCGGGGCTGGGTGCAAGCCGGCACATCAGCCGCCCAAGCGTGCCGTTCGCGTTCGGCAGGTTGGCCATCTTGTCATAAACGTAGCGGTCACACACCACCGCAGTGTATCCCAGCCAGTGCAATGCCCGAATCGACAGGAAGAGAGCAAGGCAGTCAAGCGGATAAACGATCAGCCTTGTAAGGCTCACGGCCCGTTGTCTCCAGCCGGGCCGCACGGCCGGACCTACGGCATACGCTCGGTGTTGTGGTTGCGCCGATGTGGTCTGCTTCTTGGCTTCTCGCGTCGTTGGAGTCAACCGCCGCAACATGTGGCTCGCTACGACCGGTATACCACCGGCGGAAATCCGTGCCGTCGGAAGCGCGCCCACGCGATAGCCCCGCCGTGACAAGTAGTCAGCCGTGCGGGCCACGTGTGTGCTCTTCCCACTCCCGTCCAATCCTGAAAAGGTGATCAGCAACATCAGTGAAGCGGCTTATAGGCCTTGACAACCAGCTCCTTGGCCAGGTGCCGGCAGAGCGGATACCTGGTCAGGCCGTGCAGCCGGCGCGCCGGTCCCGGGGCAACGGCAGACAAGCGCGCCAAGCCGTCCAGACCCACACCTCGACTCTCAACGCACGCCCACCGGCGGAACAGGCCGCCAACCTGGTGCGGCCAGACATACGAACGCCGTCGACCGCCGTAGAACCAGCGATCCCGGTACTCCACATACAACGCCCCGGCTACCCCGCGAAACAGGTTCCGCATCTCGGCGATTAGAAAGCCTCCGGGACGAATGACGCGATACGTCTCGGCAAGCAGCGCCGGCCAGTAACGCCGCGGGAAAAGGTGAAAGAAACGCATGCTCGTCAGGATGTCGACACTGTCGTTGGCCAGCGGTAGACGGAAGGCATCCCCCATTACCAGCGACACGGTTTTTGAACGTTCTCCAGCCTTGTGCTGACAGGTCCGGAGCATCCCCGGGGAAAGGTCGACCCCGAGCATATTATGGGTCCGTCCACGCTCGCACAGATAGAACAGGAAGCGTCCGGTTCCACAGGGCATGTCGACGTGGACCGTATCTTCATCCGTCGGGCCTATCAATTCATCAATTGTCTGATAGGCCACTTCAAAAAAGAACTTTCCGTTGGCGCTGATGGTCCGCTGGGCATCGTAGGTCGCGGACTGTTTGGTGTATGAGTTGCGCAGGGAGTCTTTGATCTGCTGCAAGCGGTTGCCATCTATGCTCTTTGCGAGGCCCATGTCGACGACCCTTTTCACACTTGTGCGATGGGGCTCGCCGTGGCTGCCAGGCGACGAGCGAAGCGGTCATACCACACTGAAGCGGCCACTCTGCCAAGGGAGGTTTGCCGGGGTTTCTCGGCGATGGCGGTCAAACACATGATCGTGGCCACAAGATCGATGGCCTGCTTTGTTCGTTCGTCCAGTCCCACCGGGTAGTAGGCCCGCGCGAAGCAGCGCCATGCCCGTTCCACAGCAGGACGTTGGCCGTACAGCCGGAGGTTCCCGGCAAATGTGGCCACGTCCGAAAGCGGCCAACTTACCCGCGGCGTCGTCCACCAGTCGATCACCGTCAGATCACCGTTTCGTACCAGAACATTGTCGGGCTTCACGTCTCCGTGGATGAAGCCGGCCGGCTCCCGATCACCAAATGCCGCAATGATGGCATCAAGGTCGAAGCGATCGGCCCAGGAGCGTGCGGAAGTCAGTCTTTCTCGGCCAAGCGCGTACGCGGCCTGCCGGCCGCGTTCGATGCGCTGTTCGAGGAGACGGCGGGCGTTGACCGTGAGTTGCCCGTCGTCTCGGCGTCGGGCTTGCATACCGAGCAACGGTTCAATGTCGGGCCCATATTCGGGATGCCCGCCGGCAAAGACGCGGAGCCATTCGCCCAGCCTGGTACTGTAGCCATCCAGGTCCGAGGTACTCCTCGGTACCGGCGCAAGTCCATAGGTCAGGTGTCGGCCGAGGCGTTCACCTCGGCGCCCCTCCATCAACAAGACTTTCTCGTCGGGCCAAAACGCCGGGATATCCACGACCTCACGGCATAGTGCAGGATGGTGTCGGCGCCACCACGTCATGCGCGTTTGGGTCAGCGCCATGTCAGTAGCATCCGCGGCAGGACACCACTTTATGCAAAACGAGCGGCAGGCCCGCGTGCCTCGTATCACCCCACATAGGATCAAACCGCCGGATCCCCGATGCACTCGGCGCTTTAGCGTAACGCTGATGTTGGCGTCAAGATCAGGCCAATACTCGCAGCAGGACCGCTGCAGACGTTGAATCCAACGCCGCCGGCGCTTAGCCGTCACCCGCTCAGCCGGCCTCTTACCGACAGCCCATCGCATAAGAAAACGCGCTTCATCCAGAACGGTTCCGTTGGAGCCCGGCCGTCCGTTCGGCCGCGCACTCTCCTGCAACCTCATGGACTATCGGACGCTGAAGACCGGCTCCTGAGCTACACCTTAAGTGCACAGAGTACGTGCGAACCAGACTGCTGCTATGGATGTCAGGGCCTCACCGGAAAGCAGCCAGGCAGATATCCCCCACGAAGCGCCGCCCGAACGTACGGCGAGCGGAGCCGGGAAGCAGACGCAGCAGCCGTTCAACCAGGAGGAAGCACCACACCGGTATGCGTATCGACCGGGACCTGAAGCTCCAGAAGCCCTGCCAGGAGCGGTAGCCCAGCCCCCTCAAGACGCACACCAGTTCCGCGTAGGTCCACTCCTTGAGGTGAAACCCCTGGGGTTCTTTGCAGAAGTACTTCGAGATATCGTGAGGACCGGTCAGCTTGTGCGGTGTGCAAAAGACGTAGACCCCACCATCTTTAAGGATATCTCTGACCATCTGGAAGTGCAGGGCGGTGTCCTCCGGGTGCAAATGTTCGATAAGCTGGTCGCTGAAGAAGATGTCTACGGAGTTCTTTTCAAGTGCGAGATTGTACCCATCATAGACCAGGAGCCTGAAGTTATCGGGTACATCCTCACGATTCCGGCGCTGGTCGGAGAGATCGACTCCGTAAACCGACTTCACGTGCCTGCAAAGTTCGTAGGAGAGCCGGCAGTCGCCCGGTCCGAACTCGACCATCACCGCGCTGCTGTTGATGAAGCGATTTAGCAGTCTGAGCCGTGCCCGGCTGATGGCAGCGGTGCGCTCGGGATTATCTCGCCGCTTCAGCCTTGGGTGGTCGGGGACCTTCTCGAACAGCTTGTGGTACATGGTGCGGTAGATGTGGGCGCGCTCCGGCCGGTCGACTTGCTTCAGCCGTGAGGCGATGGCCCTTTCCACTTCAAAGTGGTTCTCGAGTTGACGGACCGTGCGATCAGGTGGAAGTGGCGCCCTCAGCTTCATCACCGCGGCCATTTGACGAGACGGAAATTCCCAGGAATCGCTTACCGCGCCGTCGCCGCAAGCAGCCTGGGTGGGACTACAAGTTCCCGATTAGCTCGGTCCCAGTACCGATAAACCGGCGGCACGAAGTGTTATCGGCACTGATTCTGACCATCGTGAATAACCCATGTCGTGAAACCTGCGATTAAGCGCAGGCCGACAAGGACCGATATTTTTAGCGTGACCCCTGTGCAGTGCAGGACCATGCAGCTAATGGCGAACCGGGCTGGTGGCGACAGCTCTGTGATGCAGATTATGAGACCGGCGCAAATGTGCCCCGTGTCCATGACGAGTGGACCACGCACCCGGAGGGGAGGTAACGTCGCGCCCCCGACGGATCGACCTGCACATTCCCAGATCACGCTGACACGTGAGGATCTCGAGCGCACCTTTCGGCTCAAACACGGCAACCTGGTCCGGGCGGGGTGGGCACCGCGCATGCAGCGGGCTTTCGATTACTTCAACCCTGACGATTACTATGAGGCGTTGGTGGCCAAACTGATCCAGCCGGGCATGCGATGGCTGGACGTGGGCTGCGGGCGAAAGATATTCCCCAGCAATCCGCGCCTGGCGCAGATTGTCGCGGGCCGGTGCGGTCTCCTCATGGGTGTCGATCCATCCGACACATTGGACGACAACCGTTACGTTCACCGAAAGGTGAAGCAGCCGATTGAAGACTTCAGTAGCGACGAGCCGTTCGACGTCGTGACGCTGCGAATGGTGGCAGAGCACATTGCAGAGCCGCGCAAGGCTCTGGCGTCATTGTCACGTGCGACCCGGCCAGGCAGCCGGGTGGTCGTATACACGGTCAACAAATGGGCGCCGGTCTCCATCGCTGCGCGGCTAATACCGTTTCGGTTTCATCATCGATTGAAGACCCTGGTGTGGAAGGTCGAGAAGAGAGACACCTTCCGGGTCGTCTACCGGATGAATACCAGGCGGCGCCTCATGAACGTCCTTCGCGCGGCGGGCTTTCAGGAGCGTTACTTTGTCCGCCTGGATGACTGCCGGGCATCCGGTCGTTTCCGGCGGTTGCGATACGTCGAGCTGTGCTGCCGGCTTCTGCTGCGGCATTGCGGCCTGCGGTATCCCGAGTCCTGCCTGCTGGCGGTCTACGAGCGCCGGTGACGGCGATCCAGCCTGAGGGGTCTTCATGTTCGTGAACGATGGTAGAGCGGGCCTGTCTCTAACAGTCAGCGCATCCTGTCGACATACGTTTCGTGCGCATGCGGAACATTCTTGCGTCGATGGCGGGGCCGGCTCGCTGCGTCAAGGCGACCGCGTCGTAGAGTTCCAGGATGTGGCCTCTTAAAACCACCCTCTATTTCGTCCTTTTCTGGGGTGCCTGCCTCATGGCGCTGGTGAACCCTATCTGGGGCGTGCTCAATTACATGATGACCTACCAGGTGCACCCGAAGTGGACGTGGTGGGGTGCGCCCCTAGCGGCCCTTGGCATGCGATTCTCCCTGCTGGCGGCCACATTCACGATCGTCGGACTGCTAACCGGGCGAAAGCACGTGCCGCAAGTCAGGCCCTTTGTCTCCCTATGGGAGGTCGGTGTACTGATTCTTGTGGCCTCTGGTGCCCTCAACCTGGTCATTGGCCACGGCTACAACAGTGACTCGGCGTACGCCTTCGAGAAAGTGTGGAAGATGCTGTTGTTCGTTCTTATCCTCGGGCGGCTCGCAACCACACGGGCGAACCTGAGGCTGGTGATCTGGACCCTTGTCGCAGGAAGCTTATACGTAGGATACGACGCGTTCACGTCACCCGCCTCCGCATTCTACCTGGGGCGTCTCGAGCTGGTCGGTGGTCCGGACTTCTCAACCACGTCCGGCCTGGCCGCGCATCTCGCCGCCGTACTGCCGATCATTGGTGCGGCGTTTCTGACCGCTCGCAGGTGGAGATGGCGCATATTCGCGGTGGTAGCCGGCGCGTTGTCGGTCAACACGATCATTCTATGTCGAACCCGTTCGGCGTTTATCGGCCTTGTCGCCGGCGTGCTGACCGCCGTTCTCATGGCACCACGCGCCAGACGGTATCGTATCCACTGTCTTCTTATTGGCGGAGCAGTAATCGCGTTTGCGCTCACCGATGACCATTTCTGGAACCGGATGGGGACACTCACCGACAGGGAAGCGCTGGCCCAGGACACCGCCACCGTCGGACGCTCCGAAATCTGGCTGCTTTCGCTAAGAGTCCTCGCGGACAACCCACAGGGTGTCGGGCCTGGCAATTTCCCGCGCGTGATTGGATCCTACAACCCGCGGTACTACAAACGATCCTCGCACAACACCTTATTGGTTTGCTTCACCGAGTTCGGCATCCACGGCGGCATCGTCTTTTTGCTGATGGTTGCGGGATCCTTGAGGTTTCTCTTTCTCAGTACCAGACTTGCCGACGGCACAAATCATCCCACCCAGACGAAGCTGCTCGCTTATGGATTCCTTGTGGCCTTTGTCACGTACTTCGTGACCGGGTTGGGAACCGAACGCTTCTACTGCGAGTCGTACTGGTGGATTCTTGTTCTTCCGCTGTGTCTATACCGTGTTGTGGTGCGCGAGGCGACTGCGGATGTTGAAGTCCCGAAGTTGGCGGAGATTCCATACTTAGGCAAGAAGGACGCCGTTTTCGGTGGCCTGCAATATGAACCCGGCTAACCATCCAGTCGTTGTCCACGTCATCCACTCGCTGGAAGGCGGCGGCACGGAACGCACACTTGTGGCCCTGTTGCGCGCCTTTGATCCCTCAGTCCTTCGTCACGTGGTTGTCACGCTGCGCGGTGCCGGACGCCTGTCAGCACGTTTGCCTGATCACGTAGCCTGCCGACCGATCGCCGCAGTAGGGCGATCGTGGTGGACCGGGCCTGGGCTGGCAAAGATCACGCGCGATTATCAGGCTGCGCTCATACATGCCCGTAACACGGGATGCTGGATTGACGCAATCATCGCCAGGATCCTGACGCCTGGAGCTCGGCTGGTGCTTGGCTTTCACGGCCTGGAGACGACGCAGCCGCTTAGCCGACGGCAACGGCGACAGGCCCGATGGGCCGTGCTTGCCGGTGCTCGTTTTGTGAGCGTTTCCCAGGCCGGTCGACGCCAACTGTGTGACCAGGCCGGCGTCCCCTCAGACCGGATCGACGTGCTGCCCAACGGTGTTGACTTGCGCCGGTTCGGCAGTCTGCCCAGCGGTACACGAAAGCGAATGCGGGCCAATTTCGGGTTCGATGACCTGGGCTTCGTCGTGGGGACCGTGGGGGCTCTGACGCCGGTAAAGCAGCATTGGGCGTTGATCCGGGCCGTGGCCTACGCCGCAAAGCACGTTCCGAACATTCGACTGCTCGTCGTCGGAGAAGGCCCTCTGCTGGCGTCGCTGACCGAGCAGGCCAGCGCTCTGAGCATTGCCAATCGGGTCGTCTTCACCGGCAGGCGCGAGGACGTGCCGGCGCTTATGCGATGTATGGACGCTTATGTATGCAGCAGCGCATCTGAGGGAATGAGTAACGCGCTGCTCGAGGCCATGGCAACCGGCCTGCCCGTTGTCGCCACGGATGTCGGCGATAACGGACTTACGGTACGCGATGGAATCGAGGGGCGCATTGTTGAACCCGGAAGCCCCTCGGCGATCACCGATGCGTTGACGGTGCTCGGTCAGAGTCCGGACCTTTGCCAAAGGTTTGCGGCTTCAGCCCGGACTCGCGCCGCTGAGTACGACTTCGATCGGACAGCCCGCGCGTACGAGGCGTACTACCGGACGCTGCTGGTCACACCCGACAAGACCACCGCCGGTGTGATCAGTGCGACGATGTATCCTCCGGCCGTATAAGGTTTGCCTGCCTCGGTGTGCGAATCGCGCGCCGATAGTGGAGAAGACCGACCCACGAATGTGGCGAGGCTTACCGTCCGGTAATGCCATTCTGAAGATCACCGCAAGACAGCACCTCCGACGTGAGCCGTCCACCGGTTCTTTGGCCTCAAGCGCATCCACACGGCGTCCGAAAAAAGGGGCGCGACTGCGCGCTATCCGAGAAATGCGGATCGCCCGCCGGCTACCGTGTTGACGTTCGGCGGGCTGCGTCATTGTAGTGGACCGACCTGGCGCGTATGCAGAAACCGGACAGAGTGTTTGGCTTATGCCGCACAAGCGTGGCAAAAGTGGGAGGCGGGTGAACAAGCCGGCGTACACCTCAGGTCGGTATCGACCGACAGGTGCAGGCTCGCTGGGTCGGGGGGAGCATGTCATCGATGAAGACCGTCCCTTCGCGGAGATTCGCAGGACTCTGCACGACGCTCTGCGGATGCTGTCACTGCACCGCTGGGCGTTCTTCATCCCCTTCAGTATTGTGACCTGCGCCGCATTTGTTCTGAGCCTGTACTATCCGCGGACCTACAGAGCCACCACGTCCTTCGAGCGCCGAAACGATCCTGTGATGACCAATCTTCCGATTTCCGCGGGCGCCGCGTCCTTCAAATACTTCCGCAACACCATGGTGCAGGATCTGACTTCCGTCGAGTGCATGTCCGAGGTCGCCGAGAATCTCGGCTTGACCAAAGACCTGGAGCGTGACCCGGACGGAACCTTGACCGCGGCTTCCACACAACGGCGCAACGCACTGGCACGTTCGCTCGCCTCCGGGCTCAGGGTCTCAACCGTGTCGCCCAGCGAACACATCGACATCATACGGATCACTTACACCGGCCCGGATCCGACCATCGGCAGGAAGCTGGTTGACGAAGTGAAGCGCACCTACGGTCGCCGTACGATGTCCTGGATTCGCAACTTTCTGACCAGTCAACGTGACTATTTCGAGCAGGAGGCTCAAGAAGCAGGTGCGGAAGTGAAGAAGACCCAGCGCGAGGAGACCCGTCTCCGCCTGGAGAACCCCCACGTGGACCCGAACAATCCCGGTGCCATCTCGCTGAAGCTGGCTCAGTTGGAAATGGAACGTCGGGAATTGCAGTTGCGGCAACGAGAGTACCAGGCCGAGCTCTCAGCGCTGCAACAGTTGCTGGCCGCGACGGAACTGCCGGTGGCCTCGGGACCGGAGCCGGCTGATGAAGGTGAGACTCCCGGTAACGAGGTCTACGTAAGCCCCCAGGCCCACCAGCTCAGCGGTCAGATCCGGGAAGTAGACCAGAAGATAGAGGAGTTGAGGACGACCCGGGGGATGACCGATCTCCATCCGGAAATCGAGAAACTCTTTGTTCGGCGTGGTTGGCTTCAGGACGAGCTGGAGCACCAGTGCGCCATCGACTACGACGCCGCGGTCACCAATGGATCGCTTGGCACGCTCGCCAAGGTATCATCAAGTGCGGTCCTGGCCGGGCAACCGTACAACGGAGATCGTGCCAGACTGCTCGTACAGATCGCCGCCCAAAAGGGCAAGCTCAAGGACATTGAGATCAGCATGCGAACCAACGAGCTGGCCACCGACCAGATTCGCCAGGCCAAACGGGAGGTCTACGACAAGCAGGAGGAATTCGCGGAGGTCACAGGAAGGGTAGCACAAGCCAAACAGAAGCAAAGACGGCTGGAGACGACGCTGGCCAGCATCGAGCCCGCTATCAAGGCAGTCGAGCAGAACCGTCTGCTGCGGTTTTCCGAGGGGCAGCCGGCGCGCGGTAGCAGCATCCCCATATCCCCAAAGTCCCAGACCATTGTCTTGCTGTCCCTTCTGGCAGGTCTGGCCACCGGCGTCGTGTTCGTTGTCCTTGCCGAAGTGTTCGATCATGTTTACCGGGCCTCGGGGCAGGTGGCCCGAAGCCTCGGATTGCCCCTGCTCGAGTCGATCGATGAGATCATTACTGCAAAGGACCGACGCTACCTCTTCCTTCGCAAGACGGTTGTCACTCCGCTAATCGTGATCTGTCTCGTGGGACTCACTGGATTCGTAGGGTCGATGGCCTATCTCAGCATTGAGCAACCCTGGACCTATCAGAAGATCAGGAGAATCCCCCAGGCAGCGATCCGACTGTTCGCCGACCAGCCGCCGGATACGCAAGTGCATTAGGATCGGCGTTTCCTTGCGGGCCGGCGACGTTTCGGCTTTGTCTCCTCCTGGTGAACGGGGAAAAAGACCCGGACCTCGGTGCCTGCTGCGGGCTTTGAATCGATCATCGCCATGGCACTGTGCTGTCGCAGGATTCCCAGCACGGCTGCGAGCCCCAGCCCATGACCCTCCACCTTCGTGGTGAAGAAGGGATCAAACATCCGCATGACGGTGCCCTCATCCATACCACAGCCGGTGTCCGTAACTACCATCACGACGTACCGCCCCGGCCTGGAATCGGGTGGAACACAACGGACCGCATCAGCCGCCGTCAACTCAGCGCACCGCGTCGTGATCGCTATGGCCCCGCCATCGGCCATTGCCTCCTTGGCGTTGAAGCACAGGTTCAGGAGGATTTGTTCGACCTGGCTGCGGTCAGCCAGGATGGTGGCAAGATCATCTGCCAACCGAAGCTTCAGGTCGTGCCGTTTTCCGACCGATGATCGCACGAACTTGATCGCGTCTTGGATGACCGTATTGAGGTCTGTGGGCTGTGGATTGTGGCGTCCGGTGCGGGAATAGGCCAGAAGGCGCTTGATCAGTGCGTCGGCGCGTGACCCAGCCTCCTCGATCAATTCGATGTGCTCGATCGCTCCAGCAGGCAGACCTTTGACCGACCGCAATAACGCGGTGTTGCCGAGGATAATCATCAGCGAGCTGTTGAAATCATGGGCGATGCCGCTGGCCATCACCCCCAGGCCCTCCAGCTTCTGAGCATCGCGAATTTGGGCCTCCATGGCCTCCCGCTTGGAGACGTCCACGGTCATAGAAGCGACGCCCCGTATCCGACCCACCGAATCGCGCAGCGGAGTATTGAACCATTCGCAGGTCAGTCTGGATCCGTCCTTGCGCACGTTCGCGTTGATCGAATGACTCGACGTGTCGCCCTTCAGAAGATCGAACCACACCGCGTCCACAGCCGAGACCGCGTCCGGCGGCACAATGAGGTCATAGGCGTGCTTGCCGACTGCCTCGCTCTTGGCGTAACCGAAGGTTCGCTCCGCGGCCGGGTTCCACTCGACAACGCGAAAATCCGTGTCCCATACGATGTACGCCAGCGGCATACGTTCAACGTGAAACTGCAGCCGCTGCAACGCGTCGTTGAGCTTCTCGATCACATTCCGATGTTCGGCGAAATCGCGGACGACAGCGGTATAGACAGGCCTGCCCGCCTGCTGACCAACGGCTACCGCGATCTCGACGGGCACCTCGGTTCCGTCCTTCCGCAGAGCTTCGGTGTAGATCGTCCTGCCGAAGGGCTCCTCGGTGGCAGAGTCGGCGTGTCGACGAAAGCTGGACAGGTGCGTGCGGCGAAGACGCCGGGGGATCAGCTTTGTCATGGGCATTCCGCCGGCCTCTGTCGCGGAGTACCCGAACAGGGCCTCCGCGGCAGGGTTCCACGACGTAATCCTGCCCCTGGAGTCTGCGGCGATAACCGCCGCATTGCAAAGCCCGACCAGGGTGCTGTAAGCGTCCAGTGAGCGCTGCAGTTCCTGCTGAGCGTTCAGCCGCTCGGTGATATCGCGGATAATGGTCTGATACGTCCCATCTCCCAGCTCGATGGCGTGGGCCTCGACCGGTACTTGGGTCCCATCCTTCCGCTGCAGGATGCGATCGGCGCGCGTCCGCCCGGTCTTCTGCAACAGGTCGAAACGTTCGGCGGAGCGGGGTCGCTCCGAAGGGGTGGTGAGATCCCCGATGCGCATCTGCAGCAATTCGTCGCGTGTGTACCCCGTCAGGACGCAGGCAGCAGGGTTTGCGTCAATGTAATGACCTTCGCTGTCAACAACCAGGATGGCGTCGGGGGCCTGCTCGAACAGGCTCTGATAGTCGATTATCCGGGCAGATTGTGGTGGCGATTTGGCCGGCCCACGACGGCGAGTGGCAGGCGGCCGGGTGGCGGCATGCACCCTGCCATGCTGGCTGCGACGGGTACCCATGCCATTGATTATACCCCGATCCGCAGCGCGGAGCGACCCGTTCAGGCCAGGCTTCACCGACTCCCGGCAGGCCTGGTCCTGCGAGACTCCCCGTCGGCTCGCTTTTGAGCCTTTCCGCTCTTGCACTCCGGCCGGGGTTACCGTAACGTAGCTGTTTGCGTGCTCGCGGGGCAGCGGGTACGATACTTGCGGCGGTCACGGATGGCCGGTTGACCGGGGCACACGGAGGTAGCCTAACCTATGTTTCTCAAACGCATTACCACGCTTGGGTTCAAGAGCTTTCCCGATAGGGTCGACTTCGACTTTGGTCCGGGGATCACCTGCATTGTGGGCCCGAACGGCTGCGGCAAGAGCAACCTCGTCGACGCCTTCCGATGGGTGCTCGGCGAGCAATCCGCCCGCTCGCTTCGCGGGCGGCAGATGAGCGACATGATCTTCAACGGCTCGAGCACCCGCCGCAGTAGCAGCTTGTCTCAAGTCGACCTGGTTTTCGATAACTCCGACCGGACTCTTCCGCTTGATCAGGAGGAAGTCACCGTCACGCGAAAGCTCTACCGGTCGGGCGAGAGTGAGTACCTGCTCAATCGTAAGACCAACCGCCTCAAGGATATCCGCGAGCTGTTCATGGACACCGGCGTCGGGGTGGAGGCGTACTCCGTCATCGAGCAGGGCCGCGTCGACAGCCTGCTCCAGAGCAGCCCTACGGAACGCCGCATCATCTTCGACGAGGCTGCGGGCATTAGTAAGTATAAAGCGCGGCGGCGCGAAGCGGAGCGGAAGCTGGAGCGGACCCAGCAGAACCTGCTGCGTGTGGCGGACATCATCGCGGAGCTGGAGAAACGTCTTCGCAGCGTCAAGCTTCAGGCCGGCAAGGCTCGAAGTTACAGAGCATATGAGGCCCGCCTGAACGAGCTTCGTTCCGGCTATGCGATGGCGGAGTATCACCGCTTCACCGAACAGGTTGACCGTCTGACGCACGACGTGCAGCAGCGCAGTGACCAAGTCACCGGCATTCGAACCGACATCGACCGCCACGAGGCAAACGGGGCACAACTTACCTCCCAGCTTGATGGCCTGGCCGATGAGATCAACGCTGCGGACAGCGAGTTCCTCCAGGCCAAGTCGGGGCTACTGGCCCAGGAAGAGCGTATCGAGTCGGGCGCCAAACGGGCGGACGAACAAAGGGTGCTGTTAGAGCGATTGAAGGAACGCCAGGCTGCCGACCGGCGGCGCCTGGAGGAAAGTCAACGTCAACTGTCTGAAGCACAGGAATCAGCGGTCGGTTTGCAGCACCAGACTCGTGAATTGCATGCCCGCGTTGATGAGCTGACAGAACGCGATCGGTCGCTGGCCCGCGACTTGACCCAGGCCCAGGCGATTCTCGAAGACGAAAAGGCCGGCATTATCGATCTGCTCCGCAACAGCGCCCAAATGCACAATGAGATCATCCGGCTCAACACCCATCGCGAGTCGTTGGTCGGTCAAAAAGGCCGACTTTCCGAACGCGACGCGCGGATTTCCCTCGAGTTGGAGTCTGCTCTGGAACGGAAGGCTCAGTTCGATAGACGCCTGGGCGAGCTCGATGTCCTGATCGCCGAGGAGACAGACCGTCTCGAAGGGAAAAAGGCCGAAGCCACCCGCGCCGGGGCCCTCAGGCAGCAGGTTGTAGACGGGCTTGCCGGAGCCAAGGAGCAGCGCAGCGCTTTGCTGTCGCGTCGCGAGTTGCTGGAAGATCTGGAGCAACGTATGGAAGGTGTCGGCGCCGGGGCACGCCGACTTCTCGACCAAAAGCATCAAGACGGCGCACCGGCGGCGCTCGGTAGCGTGGCCGGACTTGTGGCTGATATATTCGACGCGGACGTCGCTCACGCCCGCGTCATCGAAGCGGTCCTGGGCGAGGCCGCCCAGCACCTGGTCATCACCGATAGCCGTACCTTCCTCGCCCACCCGGAAGTCTTCAGTAGCCTCCCCGGACGGTTGACCGCCCTTTGCCTCGACCGGCTGCCGCCGATTGTCAACGAACGAGACTTCTCGGGGCAGCCCGGCTTCGTTGCACGGGCCATTGACCTCGTTCGCTTCCCCGATCAGTTCGAGCGTCTCGGGCGCCATCTGTTTGGAAAGACCGTGGTGGCGGAGGACCTTGACGCCGCCCTGGCCATGGCTGCCATGGACGTCGCCGGCCATCGTTTTGTCACTCTGCAGGGTGAGGTGGTGAGGCCGGACGGTTGCATCAGTCTGGGCCCGCCCTCGTCGGGGACAGGTCTGATCTCCCGTAAGAGCGAGTTGCGCGACATCGGGTCCCGAACAACCGAACTCGACAAGCGGATCGATACGTTGGGTGACCAGCTCAACCGTATTGACGCGGAAATCAGCCACCTGGATGATGTGCAGCAAGAGCTGCGAACGGCGATTTACGAGTCCAGCACGGCCAAGGTCGAGGCAAACACCGCCCTGCAGAGCATCGACGACACGGTCAAGCGGTTAACCAATGAGCAGCCGTTGATCGCTCAAGAGGTCGCAATGATCGAGCACCAGATCAATGAAGTGCTCGAAAAGAGCGCTGAAGAGGGCAAATCGCTCGAGGCCATCGAACAGGAAAACAGGCAGCGCGAAGAGAAGGTTGCAGCCCATCAGGATCGGATCGACAAGATCGTGGCCACTCGGCGGGAGGTGCAGGAAGAGCTCACCCAGGTCAAGGTGAGCGCCGGCCAATTGACCGAGAAGCGTGCCGCGGCTGCCGAGACGATCAATGCTCTAAGACGAATCATTCGGGAACTCGAAACCTCGTTCGGTGCCCTGGGGCACGATCTCGAACAATGTGAAGCCCGAATCGCGGATGCCGAAAGCACGGTCGAGCAGGGCCGGCAGCGGCTGGAGTCGCTGAATACCACCATCGAGCAACTGGAAGGAAGGTGCACGGAGTTGCGGCATCGGCGGGAGGCCCTCCGCCACGAGTCGGAGAACCTGACTGAGGCCCTCAAAACCGCCCGTAGCCGTCTCGAGACCGTCGAAGCCGAGCTGCACGGACACCAAATGTCGCTGACCGAGACTAACGTCCGGCGCGGCGATCTGGTCTCCCGCGTGTCCGATGAGCTGGGTATTGATCTGGCCGAGCGCTACACGCAGTACGACCACCAGGAACAGGATTGGGAACAGGTCGAGACCGAAATCACCGAGCTTCGTGGCAAGATGGAGCGGCTCGGCAACGTGAATCTCGATGCAATTACCGAGCTGGAGGAATTGGAGCAACGGCACGGCTTCCTGACCAGACAACGGGATGATCTCACCGCCTCGCACCGACAGTTGGAACAGTTGATCGACAGGCTGAATCGCGAATCACGGGAGCGCTTCACAGCCGCCTTGGAACAGATCCGCGAAAACTTCCGTGCTCTGTTCCGTAAGCTCTTCGGTGGCGGTCGGGCGGATATCATTCTCGAAGATCCCGACAATGTTCTGGAGTGCGGGATCGAGATCCTGGCCCAACCTCCCGGGAAGGACCTCCAGGCCATCTCGCTGATGTCCGGCGGCGAGAAGTCGCTTACGGCGATTGCACTTCTTATGAGCATCTTCAAGTCCCGTCCGGCGCCGTGCGCGTTCCTGGACGAGGTGGATGCCGCTCTCGATGAAGCCAACAACGAGCGCTTTAACCGGATCATCCAGGAATTCGTCCGCGATACGCAGTTCATCATAATTACGCACTCGAAGTGGACGATGAACGTGGCGGATCAACTCTACGGGATTACCATGCAAGAGCCCGGCATCTCGACGCAGGTGAGCGTGGAGTTTGCCGGCGCTAACGTGGCCTGAAGCACTCTCATTTGTGATCAAGCCCGGTTTGTGAATCGGGTAACGCTACCCGCCCATGACCCCGGTCCGTTTTGTCGATAATTGTCGCATCCGCCGGCACGCGATCCTACTCGGTTATGATGGGTACCGGGAACCCGGATATATGTTCGTCGAAGTGCATCATTCAGGAGGCCAATCCATGATCCGTCGCGACGACCGATGTCTGTTGCTCGGTGTGTTCAGCGTGATGTTGCTGGTTGGCGTATCAGCGTGCACGTCGCGTGCGGTTAGGCTATCGCCTGAAGCGCAAGGCACACAGTCACCACCGGCACCAACCGTTCCATTGGCCGCCACGCCTAAGACTCCTCCCGATCGCTACCTGTCGCACATTGCCCTGCTCGCACATGACGAGCTCGAGGGCCGGGACAACGGCTCCAGAGGTATCGACTTGGCGGCTGGCTATATTGCGGGTCAGTTCGCCGCGGCCGGGCTCGAACCGGGCGGTCCTGACGCAACCTATTTCCAGGAATTCACCATTTCCCGTCCTGCGGAACTGCTAGATGAGACCGACTTGACCTTCCAGGGAGCCTCCGTCGATGCACTCGTCAAAGCCGACTTCACGCCATTCAGCTTCTCGGCCCAAGGTGACTTCGACGGTGAAATGATCTTCGTCGGATATGGCGCAGCCAACCCGGACCAGGAATACGACGACTACGCCGGCATCGACGCCACCGACCGTGTTGTACTCATGCTGCGACGGGAGCCGCCCGGTTGGGATCCCGATGGCGGTTACACCGACCATGCCAGGTTTGATCGGAAAGTGAAACTCGCAGCCGAGAAGGGTGCGGCGGCCGTCTTCGTCGCCAATCAGGACCCTGGTGAAGACGGCATCGATGGCCTGATGCGCTTCCGGCCGCGCGGCGAAGACCACGGCCTTCCGGCGTTACACGTCAAGCGGCACTTAGCCGACGAGCTTCTTGCCGCCGGTGGGCTCGGCTCGCTGACCGAACTGCAACAACAGCTTGACGAGGAAGGCCGGAATGTTTCCGCTCCGTTGGCAGGAGTGCGGGTGGCGGGAACCGTGGCGTACGAGTCCAAAGATATTCCGGCCCGAAACGTGATCGGCGTACTGCCGGGAACCGGAACACATGCCGACGAGTACATAGTCATTGGCGCTCACTACGATCATGTCGGAGTCCGCCGGGGTCAGGTCTGCAACGGGGCTGACGACAATGCCTCCGGAACCGCAGGCGTAATCGAGGCGGCCTGGGCCCTTGCCCGGACGCCCAATCGTAATCGCAGCGTTATCTTTATGGCCTTCGCCGGGGAGGAGACAGGCTTGCACGGCAGCCGGCACTACGTCGAGGAGCCGACCGTGGACCTCGATTCGGTGGTTGCCATGCTCAACTTCGACATGATCGGCCGACTCAACCCCGACAACCAAGCCAATATGCTCGGGATTCAAGGCCTAGGCACGGGCGGTTCGTTCAAGGAGATCATCGAACGGCGAACGGAGGAGGCCGGCATCGAGTATCTTCCCGAAGACAGTGCCCGGGGGCCCAGCGATCACGCCCCGTTCTATCGCGCGGACATACCTGCGCTGTTCTTCCACACCGGCATGCACCGCGACTTACACCAGCCCAGTGACGATACCGAAAAGATCAACGCCGAAGGCGCCGCCCAAATTGTTGATCTGGCCTACCACATTGTCCTGGACGTTATGAACGAGGAGGACGCTCCGGTCTTTGCACAGGTGGATAAGCGGGCGAGCATATTCCGGAGCACCGGTCCGGGCCACGGCGTCGTGATGGGTGTCGTGCCGGACATGGACGACACGTCCGGCGCCCCCGGCTGGCGAGTCGTACGCGTGTTCCCGGGCAGTGGGGCCGACAAGGCAGGCATGCAATCCGATGATCGCATCATCCGGATTGACGGCCTTCCCATAAGTGGCCTCGACGAATATCGGGCCGCGACCGCCCACAAGGAACCGGGAGATGTCATCCAGGTGACCGTGCGCCGCGGCCAGGAGGAGCTGATCCTCGACGTCGAACTGTCCGCCCGGAGACGACCGTAGTCAGACCTGAGGGCACGCCGACAACCCACCCATGTCAAGACAGTCGTCGGCAGTGCAGGATGCCGTGCGGCGAAGGGCCGATGGCAATCCCGCCCCTTTTTGGTCCAGCGTCTCGCGAATCCGCTTGTGTGGATAGGGCAGCCCCATGTTGCATCGACATGGTGACACCACCATTGCCGCGCAGACGCTTCAAGGGCGCTGCGAAACCGGAACAGGCCGGGCGCACCCGCTCGCCGCTCCCGCGTACCGTGCCCATCGGAACAGTGACCCACCACAGAATCGTCATACCTGTCTGGACAGCCTCTGGACCTTCTGTTAAACCGCGCCTCAGCCGCGATGTATGTTTCGATATCCAGTTTCGTCCTCGGAGGTTGGCAATGAACACGCAGCGAGCAAAACAATCGGTGGTTTGGCTACTTGCCGGTGCACTTATGGTCGCGACGACAGGCCAGCTTGTCGGTTGCGCCCCAATAGACGGTCCCGGCGACAACGGCAATGTGAATGACAACGGTGACGACAACGCCAACGACAACGTCAACGACAACGTCGCCGGCCTTCCGTTGGTCAACTTCTCCACGGAGAATTTCGTCGGGTCCGGCAACTGCGCCGCCTGCCACAGTGAGCTGACCGATGAGACCGGAGCGGATGTGTCGATCGACGCCCATTGGCGTGCCACAATGATGGCAAACGCCACTAGGGATCCGTTCTTCCTCGCTTCGGTCGCTGCAGAAGTCGAACACGCCCCCGATTTGCGCGAGACGATCGAGGATGTCTGCGCGAGTTGCCACATGCCCATGGCGCACACTCAGGCCGTTGCCGACGGAACCGATACCTTGATCCTGAACGGTGGGTTCTTCAGCGACGAGAACTCCCTGCACGTGCCGGCACTGGACGGCGTCTCGTGCAGCCTGTGTCACCAGATTCAGGGCACGTTCCTGGCCGATCCTGAAGGGAGCTTCAACGGAAACTACGAAATCGACACGCAGGCGGTTGCGCCAGGCCGCCTGCTGTTCGGCCCATATCTCGACCCGCAACAGCCCGGCGTCATGCAGGCGTCCGTCGGTTACACGCCGGTCTTCGGAGAGCACATCGGTGCTTCCGGCCTGTGCGCCACCTGCCACACACTGTTCACTCCGACGCTTGATGCACAAGGAGAGATAGTCGGTACGTTCCCCGAGCAGACGCCGTTCTTGGAATGGCAGCACAGCGAGTTCGGCGACGGCGTGGGCGATGATCAACAATGCCAGGACTGCCACATGCCCGTCGCCGAGGGGTCGGCGGTGATCTCGCGGGTCCCCTCCGGACTCGAGGCCCGTGAGCCGTTTTATCAGCATCAGTTCCTTGGCGGCAATGTGCAAATGTTGCGGCTCCTTCGTGACAATATAGAGGAACTCGGACTCACTGCCTCTACAGTGCAGTTCAACGACTCCATCGCCCGTACCGAGGATTTCCTGCAGAACGAAACGGCCGACCTGGCCATCATCGATGCCCGGATAAGCGGCCAAACGCTTACCACCACGCTGGAGGTGACCAACATGACGGGCCACAAGTTCCCCACCAGCTTTCCCTCCCGCCGTGCGTGGATCCTCCTTACCATCACCGATTCCAACGGCACGGTAATCTTCGAATCGGGTACACCCCAGACCGACGGCAGCATCATCGGCAACAATGCCGTGATGGACGCCACCATCTTCGAGCCCCACCGCGACGTGATTACCTCGGCCGATCAGGTTCAGATCTACGAAGCCATTATGGAGGACAGTGCGGCCGAGGTGACCTACACGCTTCTTCGGGCTGCGGCATATGCCAAGGACAATCGCCTCTTGCCGCGCGGTTTCGACAAGGCGACGGCCCACGCGGATGTCGCCGTCTACGGAGAGGCCGCCAACGACGTGAACTTCACCGGCGGGTCCGATCAGATCACCTACGAGATCGATACTGCCGGCCGCAACGGGCCGTTCACCGTCACGGCCGAGCTGCTCTATCAGAGCGTGTCATACCGCTTCGCCGTTGAGGCCCGCGAAATCGACACGCCGCTAAACAACCAGTTCGGCGATCTCTACGACGCGGCCGACAAGACACCAACCGTGATCGCATCGGCACTGACAATCTTGCCGTAGCCGCGAGCCGTGGCGCGGGTGCCCCATCCCTGGGCGCTGGCACAATCGCCAATCCCTTCGTCGCTTCGTGGCTTCGTCGCTCCGTAGCTTCGCCGACTGGGTGGACGATGATACACGTTGTGAACCATGCCCACATGTCTTGGCACATTCGACGAAGCAAGCAATTCTCACTTTTGGCCGATCATCTGGTGACGCGAGCCGGCCACCAGATCAT
>CP070827.1:4780475-4790396 GCA_020344555.1 Phycisphaerales bacterium | reverse complement strand
GTTCGACCGCTCCGAACGCTCGTACGTAGAACGAAATCGCTTCAGATGCATCACGGACGACCAGATACGGTGTGATGGTGTGGAACCCCTCCGGGACCGGTTGCGGGCTGTCGCTCATGCCAATCGCTCCAAGACAGCGGTCTTACCAGTGGATTGGGCGAAGATTACCCATTTATCGTCTCTGTTACGGCCATCGTACAAGAGCCGGCCTCCCGACCGCAAGCACGCATGGCCGATACCGCCTGGCATTCTTCGGGGGGAAAAGGGGAGGTTCCGACTTTTTCGTGGCGACGGGTGGCGCTGGTTCGCCGTTGGCGCCCCGGCCAGTGTTATGGTCACGGAACGCGGTAAACGCTTTTGCGGTCCTGACAGAAGCGGGCACGCGGGACGGTCTGGTGAGGCCAGGCCATGGCTTGCTGGCGCGCAGCTTCGCGGGTTCCCTGGCATTCGCAGCAGGTTCGGCACTTTGAGGCCATGGCCCTGCCGCGCTTCGCTGCGCAGGACCGTGCCACACGACCGTGCCACCACGGCCGACAGGGGCGCCAGCCTCTGCAGCTTGATGTGCGGCTGTCTGGGGGTCGCCACACAACGGGGCTAGTGGGTCGTGTTCGGTTATGCTGTCCCATAATGTGATCTTCCGTCACATTCCTTGGCCTCGAGGCCGATGATGTTGTATGCTTTACGTAGAGACGGGCGGTCGATTTCAGTCGCACTGAGCGGCCTCGCGTGTTGGAGAAGCCTGACATGGCCGTCGCATTTGACCGGAAGCACTTTCAGCTCGGGGCGCATCACCGGGTCTGGCTGATCGTTGCCGGCGTGCTTGCTTTTCTGCTGGCGGCGTTGTGGAGCCAGCCGGTCTACTGATCCCGGTCTGTGCCGGGTCACATGGCACTCCGCTACGGTTGACCCGGAGCATGTCCAGCCCGATCATCGCCCTTCGTGACTGAAAAACCGTTACACATCGTGTTCGCGGAGAAGTTCGATACCCAAGCCGTGGAGCGTATGCGCTCGGTCGGCCGTGTAACCATCCTGGATACGTGCGACGAAGCCACGCTGACCGAGGCCGTCCGCGATTGTGATGCACTCCTCGTGCGAACCTATGCCCCGGTCACGCGGGGTGTGCTGGAGAAGGCCAAACGGCTGCGGGTGATCGGTCGTGGCGGTGTGGGGCTCGAGAACATTGACGTTGATGCGGCCCGCGAGCGCGGCATCACCGTCGTCTACACGCCCGGCGCCGCCACAGAGGCTGTCGCCGATCTGACTATCGGGCTGATGATCTCTCTGCTGCGGCATATCATCGCGGGTGATGCGATGGTCCGTGCCGGGCATTTGGCCGAAGCCCGGGCCCGAGCCGTCGACTGCGACTTGGGCGAACTGACAGTGGGCATCGTCGGCCTGGGGCGGATCGGGAAAGCGGTGGCCCGGCGGTGCCGCAACGGCTTTGGCATGACCGTCGTGTATAACGACATCGTGGAGCCGGGTCTGGTCGACTTCGTCGCCCGCCCCTTGGCAAAGGAGCCGCTGTACCGCCAGGCCGACGTGGTCAGCCTCCATGTCACGCTGACCGACCTGACACGCGGTCTGATCAATGACGAAACCCTGGCACAATTCAAAGCGGGAGCGATCCTGATCAACACGGCCCGTGGGGCGGTGGTGGATAGCGAGGCGTTGGCCAAGGCCCTAAGTACTGGGAGACTTGCCGGGGCGGGGCTCGATGTGTTCGATCCCGAGCCGCTGCCCGAGGGCCATCCCTTGTTGACCGCGCCGAACACGCTGTTTACTCCGCATATCGGGGCTCGGACGCACGGCGGCCTGGCCCGAATGAACGCCGTGGTGGACGACGTGATCGACGTGCTGCAAGGCAAACCACCCCGCTTCCCAGCCTGGACCTAACACCGGCCCCCGGGAGGCACGCGAGCTGCGCGCCTACGCAGATCGACCGAGTTGTATAAAATGTTGGAGATGAGGCACTTTGCCCCAATCCTGAAAAGACCGTCTGACAGGATCGACCGGTGCCAATCGTCCCATCCGTCAGAGGAGTGTTTCTATTTGATTTAGGGTGGCTTTGGGATGGACTATTGTCGGACGATCGCACTTGGGGTGGTTGCGCTGATTCTGGCGACGCAGGCATCGGTGGTTGCGCAGGGCGATCAGCGCCCACGGCGCGAGTTGCGGCGGACGCCGGTTGTGGAAGCCTATGAACGGGCTCGGGATTCGGTGGTTAACCTGTCGACCACCCAGAAGATCGTGGTCCAGCGTTGGGGTATGAACATCTTCGGAGACGTCTTCGCCGTGCCGACCGAGCGTAGTGCGCAAAGCGTTGGCAGCGGATTCGTTATTCACGAGGACGGATACATCGTCACCAACGCCCATGTGGTTTCGGCCGGGGCGCGGCTGAAGGTGACGTTTGTTGACGGTGCGGCCTGCGATGGCCGCATCATAGCTCGCGACATCGGGGACGATCTGGCCGTCATCAAGGTCGATTGTGGAAAGCCGCTCGAACCGATTTCAATGGGACGGAGCGACGACCTGATGATCGGTGAGCAGACGATCGCAATCGGGAATCCGGTGGGGCTTCACAACACGGTGACAGCAGGTGTCATCAGCGCACTGCATCGTGAGTTGGAAGTCGCCGGGCGGGTACTGTATCACGACGTGATCCAGACGGACGCCGGCATTAATCCGGGCAATTCGGGCGGTCCGCTCTTGAACATTCTCGGGGAGCTGATCGGCATCAACATGGCCATCCGCACCGACGCCCGGAACATCGGGTTTGCGATTCCCGTCGATCAACTGCGGGAGATCCTGCCCGATATTCTCGACAGCGAGAAGCTTAACAAGGTGCAGGTGGGCGTGCGCGTACGGACCACGGAGCCGCCTCAGGTCACAGAGGTTCGCAAGGGCAGTCCCGCAGACCTGGCCGGCGTCCGGCTCGGCGATGTTATAGAGGCCATCGACGGGCTGCGCATCGACCAGGGTGTGGACTTCTATGTGTCCATGCTTGACCGTCGTCCCGGCGATGTGGTCTCGTTGGGTCTGGTCCGTAACGGGAGGCCGGTCGAAGCTACCATGACGGTGACGGCGACACCTAGACCCGACGGGAAACGGCTGGCACTATCCAGGCTGGGGATCACCATCGCTGACGTGAAAGAGAAAGCGGCCAGGCGTTTTCAGTGGAAGCGGCAGGGTGGGCCGGGGGTCATCGTCATGGCGGTTGAGCCTGGGAGTCCGGCCCAGCGTATCGACATACGGCCGGGCGATCTGCTGGTGTCGATGGGACGTTACTGGTTGACGGATGTCGATCATGTGGGCACGCTGTTGGTCGGCGTTGGTGCCGGCGATCCGGTGGAGATAGGGTTTCGGCGCGAACGGCATGGTCAATTGTACGACGGAGAGGCCCGGCTCTATGCCCGATGAACCTGCATCGCTACCATCCGACAATGAAGCCGGCTACCGGCGGGAGCCGCACGACGACTCCACAACACCCAAAGACCTGAAGATCAAGATCAAAGAGCAACGGCTGATTGTCGATTGGATGGACGAGACGTGCAGCGAGTATTCGCTGGCGGTGCTGCGCCGGCACTGTCCGTGTGCATCGTGTCGGACCGAGCGTGAGGAGCAGGAGGATAACCCGCTGAAGGTCCTCAAGTCCGATCCGTCCGGCGTTCAGGTGATCGATGCTCGACTGGTCGGTAGGTATGCGATCCAATTTCACTGGTCGGACGGCCACAACACCGGGATCTTCGATTTCCGCTACCTGCGATCGCTCGATAAGAGCTGCGGGGCGGAGAACGGCCGATAGTGGAGTGGACGACAGCCGGCATGGTTGGCGCCGGTCGGGACTTGGCTTAAGCTGATTGCGATGCGGCTGCGCTCTCCTGCCGGGCGTGGTGGGTCGGACACTGATGAAGGCGGGCATGTGGGACGACAGATTATGGCGACCGAGACCATGACGCTCGACACGGTCGCGGAGCTGATCCGCGCTGGGCAGCACGAAGAGGGCCAGCAGGCCCTGGACGGTTTGGCGGAAACGGATGAGAACCGTGTCGAGTTGATGTTTCTGCGCGGATATCTGAAGGAGATGACGTATGATCGGGAAGGGGCCCTTGCCACCTACCAAGTGGTGCTGGAGCAGGACCCGGATCACACCGAGGCCGCCTTCCGTGCGGCGTTGCTCGCCGACCAGGGAGGCGACGAGGACACCGCAATCGAGCTGTATGAGCGATGTGTCCGGACCAAGCCGGCGCACGTCAACGCGCTTGTCAACCTGGCAGTGCTCTACGAGGATCGCGGGGAGTTGGAGATGGCGGAAGGCTGTTTGGAGAGTGTGCTGAACGAACATCCCAACCATTATCGAGCCGGGCGGTTCCTCAGGTCGGTCAAGAGCTCGTACACGATGGTGTTCGATGAGCATACACAGAAAGAACGGGAGCGGCGGAGCGCCATTCTGGATATGCCCATATCCGATTTCGAGCTCAGCGTGCGTAGCCGCAACTGCCTGCGGCAGATGAACATCAAGACGCTTGGGGACCTGCTGAGGACCACGGAAGCGGAGTTGCTCTCCTATAAGAATTTCGGCGAGACCTCGCTCAACGAAATTAAGGCGATGCTCAGCCAGAAGAATCTGAAGCTGGGTCAGGAGCTGCCACCGGCTGAGCAGCCTGTGTTCCGGATGCCTGCACCGGCGGCCGGTGACACATCCGTCCAGATGAGTACGCCGGTGGCGGAGCTGGAACTGTCCGTGCGATCGCGCAAGGCTCTGCAGCGGTTGGGGATCTCCTCGGTGAGTGAGCTGGCCATACGGAGCGAGGCGGAGCTGATGGCCATCAAGAACTTCGGGCAGACCTCCTTGAATGAGATCAAACGGCAGCTCGCCAAGTTCGGGCTGTCGCTTCGGCAGCCGGGGAGTTGACGGGACGAGCCAGACACTCCATCCCAGTTCACCCTCGGCGCGGGGTCACCAGGCGGGCACTGCCGGTTGAGGCAAAGGGTAGTGCCGGCGGTCTCATTTCGGCAAAGCCCAAGAGCCACGGCATGGGTCGATATCATGGCTCTGCTTCCACCGCGCTGAGCAAGTGGGCGTTGCCTGCGCTTTTCCTGATCAGCCTATTTTGCGCTCCCGTTGTATCGGCCCGGCCTTGGGTTCCAGGCCAACCACGCCAGGAGGCGGCGTCGGCGGTGCGGGAGGTGCGCGTGTTGATCGCAGTGGACGTCGAGCAGGTTCGGCTTCGCTCGCCCGGGACGATCTCCAGCTATAATGACGACGGCACGGCACTAGGCACACACGATGACGACGATTGGGTGGTGGTTTCGCGGGATGTATCGGGTGAGATCCGATTCGGTGCGTCCCGGTGGAGAGTAGCAAGCATCGATGTGCAGCCGGACCCCATTGATACGGTGGAGGTGTCGGCCTACCGCGATGGCGAGTGGTCCGATGGTAATCGGTATCCCGGTACGCTGCGAATCGTCGTCCGTGACGACGGCGGGCTCGATGTCGTCAATGCCGTTGAAGTCGAGCGCTATGTGGCTTGCGTGGTGGCGAACGAGGTGTGGCCGACCTTCGAGATGGAGGCGTATCGTGTCCAGGCGATTGCGTCGCGCACTTTTGTGTTGCACGAAATGCTCCGTCGAGCCCGCGCAGAGTTTGACGTCACGGCTACGCAGCGGTCGCAGGTCTATCGGGGTATCCGGACGGATGAGCCGGGCCGGCGTGCAACGGAGGCGGCCAGGTACACCCGGGGAATTGTCCTGACCTACCGCCGCCAGGGCGAGGATCGCCTGTTTTGCACGTATTACAGCGCCGCCTGTGGAGGGATGTCGCAGTCGGCTGCCATCTTCGGTCGCGAAAACGACATCGAACCGCTGTCGGGCGGAGTGCGTTGCGACTACTGCAAGATTGCCCCAGGCAAGACATATCGCTGGGGGCCTGTTCGGTTGAGGAAAGAACAGGTGCGGGCGCGGCTTTTGGCGAAATATCCGGAACTGCGCTCACTGGGTGAAATCCAGGAGGTCACTGTCGTCGAGCGGACACCTTCAGGCCGACCGGTGCGGCTGCGGATCACCGGATCCGGCGGGGAATTTCACGACATGCTGGCGGAGCGATTCCGCCTGGCGATGGGCGGCGGCGAAATCAAGAGCACGGACTTTACGATCCGGATGACCGGAGGGGAGATCATCTTCGAGAATGGTCGAGGGTTCGGCCACGGTCTGGGCCTGTGCCAGTGGGGAATGCAGGGTCAGGCACTTCAAGGCAAGCGAGCAGGCGAGATCCTGGAATACTACTATCCAGGCTCGAAGCTGATGCGAGTCTATTAGTACCTGTCGCCATGCGGAGAATCTGCCGCTGTGCCGAGAATCCCTTCTCGGCACATATGTTCGGATCGAGAAGGATCGTCGCTACAGCAAGGCCGGTGGTCTACGTCCGGCAGGGGCGCCGGCCGCTACCGTTGGTGCGCAATGGCCGACCCTACGTTGGTGCGCTTCGCTTCGCAGAACCGTGGCGGAAACGGCTTTCACGGCGCAACCGCCAGGGCTGCCCGGCGTCCAGCAGACAACGACAAACCCGATGGATATGCACACTCCGCCTACCGCACGTTGAAGTATTTCGCCTGTCGGTGGTGGACGATCAGAGCAGTGGTGCTCTGCTCCGGCTCGAGCTGAAACTGCTCGGTCAGTGTCACGCCGATGCGCTCGGGGTTTAGAAGCGGCCAGAGCTTGACCTGATCCTCCAGACGCGGGCAGGCCGGATAGCCGAAGCTGTAGCGTGATCCCTGATAACGTTGCTTGAAGATTTCCTGCTTGTCGCGTGCGTCCTTGCCGGCGATGCCCCATTCCATGCGGATTTGCTTGTGGATGTACTCGGCCAGGGCTTCGGCCAGCTCGACGCTCAGACCGTGAAGATGTACGTAGCCCAGATAGTCATCGGCCTCGAACCAATCGTGTGCCACCTTGCCGGCGCGATGACCTACGGTCACGATCATGAACGCGGCCACGTCACAGACTCCGCCGGCGACCGGCTTGAAGAAGTCGCTCAGGCACCAGTACGGGGGCTTTCCTTGCCGGGGGAACTCAAACCGGGCCATCTGCTGTTCGCGATCGTCGGGGTCGTAGACGATCAGCGTGTCGCCGTCCGATTGTGCCGGCCAAAAACCGTATACGGCCTGAAGCTGCAGTATCTTGTCACGTTCGCAACGTTCGATCAGTTCGCGCAAGACCGGCCGGATCTCGGCATCGATGTACCTTTTGAATTCTCCCGAGCCGCGCCGGCTCTTGCGGTATCCCCATTGCACCTGGAAGAGCATGTTCTCGTTGAGGTATGCCAGGGCCGCACGAGGCTCGATACGCTCAACGATGCGTCCTCCCCAAAACGGCGGCTCCGGTACCGGCTCGTCGCGAGATATGTCCGACCTCGGCGACACGTATCCGTATCGGGTCGCCGCGCCTTCGTCCACGTCCACCGGTGACACGGCGGAGGGTATATCGTCACCCACCGCCTGGGCTACCGCGGTGGCTGTGGCGTCGGCAACGACCGGCTCCGGTGTGCCGGCCTCACCGGACATGATCGTGTTCATCAGATGCAGCCCGGCGAAGGCGTCTTTGGCGTAAAAGAGCGGGCCCTTGTATTCCGCACGAAGGTCACACTCAACATACTTGCGCGTCAGCGCCGCGCCGCCCAGAATGACCGGTATGTCAATGCCCCTCTCGGTCAGAACGGCCAGGTCGTCCCGCATGACCAGAGTCGACTTGACCAGCAGGCCGGACATCCCGATGGCATCGGCGTTGTATTTCTCGCAGGCTTCGATGATGTTGTTGATCGGCTGCTTGATCCCGAGATTGTGGACCCGGTAACCGTTGTTGGCCAATATGATGTCAACCAGGTTCTTGCCGATGTCGTGCACGTCGCCCCTGACCGTCGCCAGCACGATGGTGCCCTTGCCGCGCCCGCCAACCTTCTCCATGTGAGGCTCGAGATACCTCACTGCCGCCTTCATGGTCTCGGCCGATTGGAGTACGAACGGAAGCTGCATCTGCCCGGCCGCAAAGAGGTCGCCCACTGTCTTCATTCCATCGAGGAGTACCTCGTTCACGATTTCGAGCGGGGGATGAGTGAGCATCGCCTCGTCAAGATCGGTGTCGAGGCCGGTGCGGTCACCGTTGATGATCCGTGCTTTCAACCGATCTTCGACACTCCTGGGGCGTTTCTCTTCGGTGCCGGCGGTAGTGCCGACCTCCTCGAACGCTTTCAGGAACTCCTGTAACGGATCGTATCCTTCGTGGTGCCGATCAAAGATCAGGTCTTCCGCCACTCGGCGATGCGTCTCATCGATCTTGTACAGTGGTAGGATACCACTGGTGTGCAAAATGGCCGCATCGAGTCCATGCTCGCAGGCATGATGCAAAAAGACGCTGTTGAGCACCCGGCGGGCCGGCGGCTTTAGACCGAAGCTGACGTTGCTTAAACCCAAAAGGGTGTGCGAACCGGGGCATTGATCCTTGATTCGCCCGATGGCCTCGAGCGTTTCTGCGGCCAGCCGCCGGTCACTCTCGCTTCCGGTGCATATGGTGAATGTCAGCGGATCGAAGATCAGATCACCCGGTTTGATGCCGTGGCGGCGGGTCGCCAGGTCATAGATGCGTTTGGCCAGATCGACCTTGCGATCACATGTTTTGGCCATCCCCTGCTCGTCGATGGTCAGAGCGATCAGAGCGGCTCCGTGACGCTTTGCGAGGCGACAGATCCGGTCGAGCCGTTCCTCGCCCCCTTCGAGATTGATCGAGTTGATGACGCACTTGCCGCCGGCCAGCTTGAGCGCTGACTCCATAACAGCGGGTTCCGTACTGTCGATCACCAGCGGCGCGGTCACGTCGGTGACAAATCGTTTCAGCAACCCCGACATGTCCGCCGCCTCATCCCGCCCCACGTACGCAGCGCACACATCCAGCAGGTGACTCCCGTCGCGCACTTGCTCGCGGGCCATTTGTACCATGCCGTCGACGTCGCCGGCCGCGAGCAGCTCGCGGAATCTCTTCGAGCCGGTGGCGTTGGTCCGTTCACCGATTGCAAGGACCGCGTTTTCCTGCTTGATGGGTACGGCCTGGTAGAGGCTGCTGACCGACGGCTCGGATTTGACCTGACGCGGCCGCGGCTTTCGACCGGAAAGGGCGTCGACGACGGCGGCTAGATGCTCGGGCGTCGTACCACAGCAACCGCCGACAATGTTGACGCCGTCCGCTTCGACGAACTCGACCAACCACCTGGTCAATTCATCCGGCGTCAGTGCATAGTGGGGCTTGCCGTCGACCAGTTGCGGTAAGCCGGCGTTGGGTTGGACGATCAGCAGCCGGTTACAATGAGCGCTCAGGTAGCGCACATGCTCACTCATCTCTTGTGGGCCGGTGGCACAGTTGAGCCCGATACCGGCCACCTGGTCGTATGCTTCCAGTGCCACCGCCGCGGCGGCGATATCAGTGCCCACCAGCATCGTGCCCGTCGTCTCAATCGTGACGGTGCACAGGATAGGGACGTGCCGCTGCTTTTCGATCATGGCGTCGGTTGCAGCCGCGATCGCCGCCTTGGCCTGTAGGATGTCCTGACAGGTCTCGATCAGCAACGCATCGATGCCACCGTCAAGCAGACCGTTGGCTTGCTCGTGGTAGCTGGCGACGAGCCGGTCCCAGCTTGTTTGCAGCAGGGAGGGCAGTTTCGTGCCGGGACCGATCGACCCGATCGCGAATCGCGGGCGGGCAGGCTTCTCGAACTCGCAGCAGGCCTCACGGGCGATTTCAGCGGCTCTTCTGTTGATTTGATAGGTCTGATCGGCCAGCTCAAACTCGTCGAGCACCACCCTGTTGGCACCGAGAGTGTTGGTCTCCACCGCGTCGCAGTCGACGGCCAGAAAGGATCGGTGTATGTCGAGAATC
>CP070827.1:4769843-4780375 GCA_020344555.1 Phycisphaerales bacterium | reverse complement strand
GGAAGCAAAGAAATGGCTTGCTGCCTCCTTAGACAAGACAATCAGGCTTCAGTTGAACCCGCCCGCCGAAGTGCGAGCGATGTCTGCCCTTGCAGGACCTGAGTGGCTAAGAACAGGGCGCTAACGCCGCCAACGGACTGCCCCTATCCGAGGCGGCAGCAGAAGATGAGAGGTATACACGAAGCGATCACCGGTGAACACGACTGTGAACATCGCGTTATTGATCATCGTCGCGTTCTCCACGGGATGTTTGGATCCATATCGCCGCATCCCTGAATCACGAGAGCTGAAAACGGTCTTTAGCCCTTTATATGCGCGAATATGAAGTCACGCAGGCACAATGGCAGACAGTGACGCGCACGAGCACGGCAGGCTCCTGTACGGTCTAGGCCACCATCGGTCTACGTCGCACAATCATAGTATGTACGACTTCCGTTGCACGCGTTATGAGCTCCACGTGGTTGCCGCACTGCTTGCGGCGAATCCCCGTTCAGTCGTTCGCGGGATGATCCACCACGCCACATGTGATTGTCGGGTATTCCACCCGCCGCAAGTTGGCAGGGGAATCGGCAGGGCAGTTGGTTTGATCTACAAGGAAGCGCTGCTCTCGGCGCATCTCCTCCATGGTGTGGCCGTCATACATCAACTCGACGAAATATGATCGCTCGGCCTCCGGAGACTCATCCCTCGATACGTGGGCATATCCGAGCGTGTGGGCTATCTCATGGGCCGTGAGGTTGGCGAACACCAAGACCCACTCATCAAACGTATAGGCCGCACCGAGCCGAAGGACCCGTTCCCCGAAGATCACGGCCGCGTTGTCGTGCTGTCGGTTGCAGACATCGTACTCACCCTCGCCGATCTGTAACCAGCCGACGGGAGAAAGAGCCTGGGTATAGTAGACGGTCGTTCCGGCCCGGCCCTTCACATCGTCGGCGTGCCGAATGCAGATGCCCGGCCCGGATGAATCGCAGAAGATGCGCGTAGCCTGAAGCCGAACCAGCTCCTTGAACTGCTCGGCATCATCTGCCAGGGTTCCGCCGTCGGGCGTCTCAAAGGCTGATAGATCCAGGGCTTCGAAATCCTCATCCGGATAGATAGCCGTAACTCCACCTTGCCAGTCGAGCACGACAAGATCTGCGGCCACACGATCTGCGTTGCCGTCGCACTCGGCCAGAAACAAGGACCGGCCCGACAAGGCATCACTCAACGAACTCCCACAGCCGATCGCACCGGCCATAGCCGGAAGCGCCAAGCCGACGAAGCTCGTCCAGCGCGTGCGCAAATGGTGTCGACAGGTTGTCAGCTTCTTATTCCCCCCGTGACCGGGTCGCCACCGCCGGTCAAGGAAGTGCGGCGTGGCGCTCCCACCGAGTTGTTCTCAGGCCAACCGGCAAAGTCAACCCGCCTACAACAGTGGACGCGGCCAAATCAGACCATTGCCCAAAAGCGGCGATCTTATCGCTCATTCGTGGCTGTTTCCTGAAAGTTCGCGGACGTTGGGCCTGCCAAAACAAGGTGCTGGTATGACAGCAAATCGCAATCGAGGTCGGGCGATGCAGGAAGTATCTGCAGCGAATGACTATGAAGCCTACGGTGCTCGGGCGGGGATGGGTCTTTCGAGCTCAGCAGGTCGGGCACGTCCGGGGACCAGCCAGGTGTGCATGTCCGCCGCCTTTTGGACCCTTTTTATCTCCCTGGCGGGAACGCCGACGACAGTCGACATGGGGGCGACATCGTGGGTCACAACGGCCCCGGCGCCGACCACAGCCTCATAACCGACGCGGACGCTCTGTATGATCGTTGCACCAATACCGACGAAGGCGCCGGACTCCACGGTCACGCGACCCGCGAGTCTGGCTCCCGGGCATATGTGCGTCGCGGTGCCGATCAATGACTCATGATCCACCAGACAACCGGTATTGAGAATCACGGAGTCACCGATCTGACAGTGGGCACACACCAAGGCACCGGCGGCGATGACGATGTTTCGACCCAGCGTGACGTTGCGGGCGAGGTTGGCAGAGGGGTGAATGGCATTGATGAGCACGAAGCCTGCGGTCTCGACGTGATCCGCCAGGGCCCTCCGGGCACCGTTATCTCCAACTGCGACGATCGTGTGCTGAACACCAAGTTGATCGCACAGGCGTGGGAGGTCGTCGGGTTGTCCGAGCACCTTGATGCCATCCACCCGACGGCCGGTCATGTCCGGGTTCGAGTCGACGAACCCGACCACGTCGTGCCCGCCGGCGTTGACAAGGATGTCGAGCACGACACGCCCGTGGCCTCCACACCCGAGGATAACGCACGGTACTCGCTGCTCGCGTTTTGACAGCATCTGCTCTAAGCCCTGTGAAGCCGGATTGTCCGCCGGTCTCGCACGGTTCCTGGGCGCAAACTCACCGCAGAATCTTATCGGACGACTGGGGCCTAGCCTGTAGCAAAACTCGGGCCAAGCAGGCGGCCGACGGACCGTCCGAGCTACTGCAACTACTCGGCACTATCCGGCATGTTCGAGCCGATACGGAACCCGCACACCAGGGAGCCGTAGATTCCTCATGGCCGCAAAGGGCATTGTGAATGATCGGAACCGGCAATGCCGATTTGACGGCTGGGAATTAGCGGCTTAAGCTCTCGGATGCACGGCTGGCCTGGCACAGGCTACTTGGCCACATGCAGTTGCAGAAACAACGAACAAAACAAATATCTACTTCAAGGATCGTAACCCCACCTTTTCTGGTGGCGTTTCTGATGCTTGCCGCCGCCGCGATACTTGCGGGTCCTGTGGCGAGGCGGCTGAATGTCAAACACGCCAAGCTTCACCTCCCACTCAAGGCACCGCTGGCCACCCTGGATGAAAAGGTAATCCTTCCGTACCGGATACGAGAGCGACACGTTCTCGAACCGACGGTCGTGGAAGCGCTTGGAACAGATGCGTACCTAAGCTGGGCCCTGGTGGACACCAGTGTGCCGCCAAGTGATCCGCTGCGGTTCGCCCGCCTGTTCGTCACCTACGACAGCGGCGGCCGAAATCTGGTCCCCCATAGACCGGATATATGTTATTTGGGCGCCGGCTACGAGCCGGCACAGCCGCATGAGAACATCGAAATCGAAGTCCCTTCGCTGGCGCCCGGTTCCAGGAAGCTCCCGGTTCGGGTATGCACGTTCGTGCAGACTTCGTTGCGTGATCGCGTCAAAGAGTCGGTAGTCTACACGTTCCATTGCAACGGCAGGTTTGTAGCGACTCGCACCGGGGTCCGCGTGCTGATGAACGACTTGACGAACACCTATGCCTATTTCAGTAAGGTCGAGGCAAGCTTCCCCAAGGCCACGCGGACTCAATGCATCGAAGGATCAAGGAAGCTTTTCGCTCGTGTATTGCCGGTGCTGCTTGCGGAGCACTGGCCCGATTTCAAGGCCGCAGAAGAGGCGGCACGCCGGGGCGCGGCCGCGACCGATCAGCCGCCGCGGAAGGAGTCGGATCCGGCCCCCGGCAGGGAGTAGGTCACCATGGCGAAGAAGCAACTCAACAAGAACGTCGTTATCGCTCTCACGTTGTTTGGGTTCCTGATAATGATCATAGCGTCGGTGCTGATGCTCCGTCAGTTGCAGTCGCGCGATCCCGCCTACTACACGGGGCTCGCCGGGCGTTATGAGCGCGATGGGAAGTGGGAAACGGCGGCGCTGTTCTACAGGGAGGCATGGGAGCGAAGTGACGACGCCACTTATCTGGTTGCCCACGGTGACATGTGGCTCAATGAAGGTGAGGTCGGCAAGGCTTTGCAGAGCTGGCGCACGGCACTAATCAACCAACCGGACCTGATCGAGGCCCATATTCGCCAACTCGAACTCTTGCTCGAACTGGCCCGGCTCTACGGAAGGATCGAGGACTGGGAGCTGGTGCAGGAAGCCGCCCAAACGCTGCTGGACACCGATGCCGAGAGGACACCGGCCCAGGCGGCGCTGGCCCACAATGCCAATGGTCTGGCACTACTGAACCTGGTCAGGCGTGACCCGGACAACGCCCGGCGTGGTGAGGCGGAGTTGGGCATCGCGGTCGAGCTGGCCAAGGACTTAGCCGATTACGCTCTTGATCTGGCGTCTTATTATATTCGCCGGAATCGCACTGAAGAGGCCGAGCGGATATACGGCGAACTGATGGAGCGACATACCTCTCCCGGCGGCGAGGCCGCCAGAGTCCGCCTGGCCTACGCCCAATACCTGGCGTCGCAGCTACGGCTTGACGAGGCCGACGAGCACTTTCATCAAAGCCTCACCCTCGCGGAGGGCGACCCGGCCGTGTTACGCGACGCCAAATTGGGTTATGCGGTCTTCTTATCTCAGCAATGGGCCCGTGCCGCTTGGGACGATCCCGACGGCGAGGCCACACAGGCGTTGTTCCAGGAGGTCGAAGCCATCCTGACCGAGTGCATACAAGCCGATCCCGAGCACTTCGGCTCCTATCTGCACCTGGCGGTGTTGTACAAGTCTGCCGGGCGCCACAAGGACGTGATCGACCTGTGTGAGAGTCGCCTGCAGCGAGGCTTTTCTAGGAAGGGAACAGAGGGGCCTCGCAACAGGATCAACACCTTCGGTCTGATGATCCAGGCGTCGGAGGCGTGCGTCGCCGAGGCCGTCGCGGCGCACCAGGCCGGCGATCAAAACCGACGAGAAACTTACCTGACCAGGGCGGAGCAATACGTTGCGGATGCCCGAGGCGAGTTCCCCTCTCATCCGCGTATCCACATGCAGGCGGGTCGCGTGAAGCTGGCGCGTGGACTGGACCGTGCGGCGCTCGAGGAGTTTCGAGCGGCTGAAGAAGCCTATCGATCCTACGACGCCGTAAACTGGGAGAACAAGCTGACTCTGGCACGGTTGCACCTCAAGCTCAACGAGGCCGGCGCAGCCAAGACCGTGCTCGAGGGAGTGATAGACGCGGCAAGGCAAGAGCGCTCCCATGATGCCAACTTCTGGACACTTTATGCCCAAGTGCTGTTTCAGAACAACGAGTTCGATCGAGCCCTGGCCATCAGCGATCAGATATTGGCCGCTGATCCGGACAACAGCAATGCGCTGCGATTAAAGGCCGCCGTGTATGAACGCAAGGGTCGGCGGGAAGAGGCGGGTCGTCTTCTGGGGGACAGGGTGATCCAGGCGATATTGACGGCCCGGCAGCTTTCACTCGAGGGCGACGTCGAAGGGGCCATGGCGATTCTGCGCGATGGCCTTAAGGAGGATCCGTCCGATCCGCGCCTGGTCGGGGCTGCCGTCCGTGAACTCTCCAGTGTTCATCAGATGGAAGAGGCCCGGACAATCGTGGAGGCGGCCCTGGCGGTTGAGCCGGACAACGTGCAGCTACAGAGGCTGTCGGTCGTGACGCGAGAGGACCTCTCGGCAGATGAACGTGACCGGGCGATGTTGGAGATCATCGAGACGTTACGGGACCCTTACGAGCGCACGCTGGCTCTTGTGGGGTTCCATTTGCGTAAGGAGGATCTTCCCAAGGTGCTGGGGCTGATAGACGAGGCCCTTGAACACCTCGTCGCCAGAGACACTCCGGTGGCACAGAACGCCACCATAGGCCAGCACCGGACCCTGCTCAACGCGAAACTGAGCGTTGCGGCCAGACTGGATGACGCCGAGGCCCTTGAAGCCACACGCGAAGCCGCCGAACGATTCAACGTAGACGGCGCAGGCGGTAAATCCGTCCTCGGCTTGTACCACGTGCACCGGAAGGAATACGACCTGGCAGTCAACGCCTTCCGCCAGGCAGTTGCGGCACAACCCACCGACGCCCGCTCCCTCACACATTTAGGACAATCCCTCCAGGTGCTCGGGAAGAACGAAGAAGCGAAGCGGGCGTACCAGCGGGCCATCCAGGTCAACCCCAATGCAGGGGGCGCCCGTAAAGGTCTGGCTACTATCGCCAAGGCACAAGGTGATACCGAGGCCTACGAACAGGCCCTGGAGATCTGCCAGCGCCTTATTCCCTACGATCCGTGGGTCCAAGCCGAAAGCCTCCTCCGACAGGAGCAAGCCGACCCACAGACCGCGATCGCGCGACGCGAGAAGCTTCTGGAGGCGAACCCGAATGATATTCAGAACCTCCGCAGGTTGGCGACGCTGTGTGAAGCTGTCGATGATCTGGCAAGAGCTGATGACTCCTACGCCCGCCTTCTGGACCTTCGCCCCGACGACAAGGACTTGATGATAGCTGTGAGCACGTACTATCGCCGCACCGGCCGTATCGACCGATCGCTACAGCTCGTCACACAATATGCCCGGTCGCGCTCCACACCGGAGCAGAAGGCCAACGCCCAAATCCTCATCGCTGCACATCATCTAAGCCAGGGCGACTTGGACACGGTGGAAAACACGCTTCTTACGGCCGCGGATATCGCCGAGACCTTCGAGGTAGCTCAGAGCCTGGCCGAGTTCTATCTCCGCAGCGCCGACCGTCCTGACAAGGCTTTGCCATGGCTGGACAAAGCCATCGCCCATGCCCGCAACGCCCGCTCGCCCGCGCTCCCTCGAATCCTGACGGCTCGGGCATCCTGCCTGCTCCACCGGAAACTCAATGACATCCGGGCGGCACGACGAACCGTTGACGAGCTTCTGGCCACGTTCCCCGACCATCCGCCGGGACTGCTTCTAAGCAGCGAGGTGCATGCCCGGACAGGAGAGATAGAAGAGGCGATAGATTCTCTGTCCGAATATCTGGCTCGAACGCCCAACGATCCCTACGCCCTTTATCAGCGTGCGCTCCACCAAAGCGCCCAAGGGCGCGTCGGGGCGGCCGTCGAAGACCTTGAGACCATCAAACGCACCAATCCGCTGGCGCTCGATTTAGGACCGAGGTTCCTGCTGGCCCGACTCCGCCAGTTGGCGGGATACGAGGATTTGTGGCTTCGTGAACTCGAGTCCCTGGCGCAAGACGCACCCGACTCCGCGAGAGTGCTCGAGGAACTGGCCAGGGCCTACATCCAGAATGAACGATTTGCCGATGCGGAAAGGATCGCTACTGCTCAGATCAACCGAGCGGGCGAAAAGCCCGAGGCCCGCTGGTTCTTCCTGCGCGGCCAGATCTCCCTGGCATTGGGAGACCAGGTAGCGGCGTTGTCCGACCTCGAGCGTGGTGCCCTGATCAGCGACCACACAGCCGAAGCCGTCGTCAACGTCCTGGGCATGTACCTGCGGCTGGACAGACCCGCAGAGGGCGTTCAATACTATCGGAAGTACGCACCAGGCGACCAGTCGGCGCCGACACTGCTTTCCCGATATGCGCTCGTCCTGGCCAAAGCCGATCAAAAGGCTGAGGCCGTCCGGCAATATCGGCAGGCGATGAACCTGGCCATGCTGGATTCATCCGAGGTACGGCGAACTGTAACAAGCGACCTGCGGACCGGTTTCTCCATCGACGAGGCCATTGCGCTGTTTGAAGGCAGCCGGCCTGACCCCACACTGGTACGGGCCAACGATGAGATTCTCGCCCGACTCTACGGAATGGCCGAGCGGTACGCCGACGCCGCGGCCAAGCTCGAACGGCTGCTTGAAACCTGCACAAGTAACGGGGAACGGGCTAACCTGCTACAGGAGCTGGGCGACCTCCATCAGGTGGCCGGCGACCCTGGCAGCGCCCGCCGGGCATATGAAGAAGCCCTCAGATACGACGATGAGAACTGGATCACTTTGAACAACCTGGCCTACGTGCTGTCGGATGGACTTGGGGAGCACGCGCTGGCTCGTCCCTACGCCGAACGAGCCGTTGCCATAGCCGACCGCTCGGCCACGCTGGACACCCTTGGCTGGATTTACGTGGGACTTGGCGAATACTCGCTTGCCGTTGCGGAGTTGAGCCGCGCCATCCGGCTGGACCCCGGCGATCCCTTGACATACTACCACCTTGGTGAGGCCTATCGCCGGAACGGACAGTTCCGTGAAGCCGCCAGCATTCTCGGAGGCGGACAAGACCTGGCCCGAAGCTCCGGTAAGACGGAAATGGTCACCCGATTTGAGGTCTCGCTGCAGCAGGTCGAGCGCTCCGACCGCACACCGTAACCCGGCAATTTCGTGGACGATCGGAATCGGCGTCGATCGGAATGCGATAGAATACATTTGTGATGTTGTGGATTGCACTGGCACTCCTGCTGGTTTGCTCAGGGATTGTCTCGGCGTCGGAGACAGCCCTGTTCGCCCTGAGCCGGCAGATGTTGTACCGCTTCGGCCGGTCGCCGGGGCCGCTGCGCCGCCGCGTATACCTGCTCATGCAGCAGCCGCGCCAGGTCCTGATGACCGTGTTGATGACCAACACAGCGATCAATGTGGCCATCTTCGCACTCTCGTTTTTCGCTCTCCGGCACATTGGCGAAGCCTCGGCCGCCGTTGCTGCGGCAGGCAGTGTGATGGTGCCGCTTGCGGTCGTAGTCTTTGGAGAGATGTTGCCCAAGGCCATTGCTCTGTCAGGTTCACAGCGGTTCGCGCCACCGGCGAGCGGTCTGATTGGGATACTTCAGGTCGTTCTAAGACCCATCCAGTGGATTCTCTCCCGGCTACTGGTTGAACCTGTCACGCGGTTGCTCGCGCCGCGGTCGCCGGTGACGGACGCTGTCACCATGGAGGAGCTAAGGCTTCTCGTGGATCATTCGGCCCGGGAGGGCGTGATCGATTCGACCGAAAGCGAAATGCTGCAGGCCACCGTGGCACTGGGCGAGGTCAGCGTGCGCGAGGTGATGACGCCGCGTGTCGATATCCGCTCGATTCAAATCGATGGGGACCGGGCTGCAATTCTGAGAATGATCCGGGAATCGGGTCGGCGCCGCCTGCCGGTATATGGTCGCGACCTGGACGACATCCGGGGCGTGCTACACGCCCGCGACCTGTACCTGGACCCCGAAGCACCACTCAAAGGGCTTATCCGCCGCGTGCGTTTCGTGCCCGAGCAGGCCAACTTGATGCAGCTACTTCGCCATTTCAGAACAGAGAACATGCATCTGGCCGTTGTCGTGGATGAGTACGGCGGGACGGCCGGCCTGGTCACCACTGAAGACATCGTCGGATCGATTGTGGGCGAGCTTCCCGACGCAGAGACGCCACGCCCGGCCATAACAACCGAGCGATTGGACGAGAATACCTACCGCCTGTCGGGTGACTTGAGCGCCCGTGTCTGGGCGGATCGCTTCGGCGCCGGCGAGATCGACCGTAATATCGATACGGTCGCGGGTCTGATTCTGGCAAGGCTCGGGCGGCTTCCCCGCACCGGCGACTCCATCCGCATCCGCAACCTGACGCTCACCGTGGAGACCATGCGACGACGGCGGATCGAGCGGGTCTTGCTTCGCCGCCGCGCCGACGTGGCGGTCCAGGCGGAGGACCCGTCATGAGCTGGTGCATCGTCGGCGCAGTAGTCGTTGTCGGGTTATTCCTGTCGGCATTCTTCTCTGGCGCAGAGACCGGGATGTATTGCGTAAATCGCTTGCGGTTGGGCCTGGCTGTCAAGCAACGCGACGGACGAGCCCTTCGCCTTGCGGGTGTGCTCGCGGACCAGCAGGGGGCGCTCTCGGTGATGCTCATTGGCACGAACATGGCGAACTACGTCACCACTGCCGCCGTTGCCTACCTCTTTGCCGAGCTATGGCATTTCGGCGAGACCGACGCCGAGCTTTATACCGTGGCCCTGTTGACACCGATCGTCTTCGTGTTTGGCGAGGTCGTCCCCAAGAATCTGTTTCGACTGCACGCAGACACGCTGCTTCCGCGAGGAAGCCGATTGCTTGCCTTTTTCAACCGACTGTTTCGACTGATCGGTCTGGTTTGGAGCCTCAAACGACTGGCCGGTGTCATCAACCGCCTCGCCGGCGGGGCCACACAGCACAGCCTTGCTTTCCCGCCGAAACGGCGTGTCGCGATGCTCCTTCAAGAAGCCCTTGCAGACAACGTGCTCGGGGAGGATCAATCCGACCTCATCGACCGGGTCTGCCAGCTTTCTGAAACGCCGTTGCACGCCGTTATGGTTCCGCGTAACCGGGTCGTTGTCATCGGCGCGGATGTTGACCGGCGTGGGCTGATGCGCATGGCGCGCCGGACGGGGCACGCCCAACTGCCCGTCTACGAATCCAACCAGCGGCACATCATCGGGCTGATCAAGGTCGACCGGCTCCTGCAGTCCGATGGCTGGCAGAGGGTCGGCGAATGCCTGGAACCACCATTGGCTCTGAGCCCGCACGAAACCGTGGGCAGGGCCATTACGCGATTGAAGCGAGCCGGGCGGGGCATGGCCGTCGTCACGGACCATGGGGGACAGATGTTGGGGATCGTGACGCTGAAAGACCTGCTCAAGGAGGTCGTAGGGGAACTTGCCGCCGGCGTTTGAATGAGACCTCGGCGGCTCCTAGAATCAAGCAAGGACCCGCTTGGATGATACTTAGTGCCGCGTTTCATAAGAAACGCGACTATCATCGCTGGACCGAGAATCCCTTCTCGGTCCTCTGGCAGGTGCCGAGAATCCCGATGTACATCGGGACTCGGCACAGCGT
>CP070827.1:4763392-4769743 GCA_020344555.1 Phycisphaerales bacterium | reverse complement strand
ATCGGATGTGTTCCGCGTGCGGAGAAGCTGCGAATTCGGAGGCCAGCGACGAGAGCGTGCCCACAACGCTGGTTAGAAGATTGTTGAAATCATGTGTCAGGCCGCCGGCCATGGTCCCGACCGCCTCCATGGTCTCCGCTCTTCGAAGTCTACTCTGCAAACGCTGCCGTTCAGTTACATCGCGCAACACCACTGCCGCATGGCGCGACCCGCCGTATTCGATGCGGTAGACCTGCAAATCCACGTACGATGCAGTGTCACCACCGGCTTCCGGCTTTAGCTCAACATCAACCGCGCGATACCGCTTGCCGTCCGCAACGGCTGTCCTGATGATGGTCATCCAATCGGCTGCAGCGGACCGCCATTCCGGCCAAACCTCCAAGACGTCACGGCCCCTGTGTTCCCCAGACTCAACGCCGAGGATTCCGGTTTCGCTGTCATGATATTCGACGACCTTGCCATCACCGTCACAGATGACGACCGCGTCGCGCAGGTTAGCAAAAAGAGTGCGGTGCTTGGCCTCGGAAGCTTCCGTGTCTGCTTGGGCATCCGCTACTGATTGTGCCATCTCGTTCAGGGCGATGCCCAGCCTTCCAAGCTCGTCCTGGCACCTGATCGATGTGCGGAAGCTCAAATCGCCTTCACTTAACAGCCGCGCAGCCTCCTGAAGGTCAGCGACAGGGGCCAGGAGCCACCGCCGAATCAGCATCGCTCCGACAATCACTAGCACAGCGGCAAACACGCCAACAATGACCGTCATGCCAAGAACCTCGGAGGATGTTGTCCCCAGCCGTTGTATGGTGCGGTTGCGTGTTTCATCTAGCGCGGCCTTGGCTCCCAGCAAGCGTGAATCCAACTCCGGAAACAGCTCCGCCTCCACGCGTGATGTCAGCAGCTCCCGCGCTTCGTCGTGTTTCTGGTCATCGACGAGTGCCAGACATCGGTCGGACTCCTCTTCAAACGACCGGGCCAGGCGCAGGATATGGGGCCACGGGGAGGCCTCCGATGCTCCCGGCCCGAAGGTCGCAACCTGCCTTAACTTGGTCAGGAACTCGTCCCTCGAGGCGAAATACGGGCGTACGGCATCACGACGGCCTTCGACTACATCGCGCAGGTGAAGCATCTGCTCTTTCAAGGCCAAATGCAGCCGGTCAACCTGGATCGTCCGCCCCATGGCGATTTCGAAGTCGCGGACCGCACCTTCGATGTGCCACTGCACGGCGTAGATCGTTACGGCGGCAGCTATCACCGCGAAGGCGGCCAGAGCGCCTAACAACAGCAATAATCGCCTGCGAAGGGTCATCGTCCGACCTCCGCCTGGTATTCCCAATCCCATCGCTCCTCTTCAGGCTGCGTGCTGGTGAGGACGTGGCCACCGACGAAGCCTACGATCGTCTTCCCGCCATGCCGCTTCGCCGGCAACCAGTACCGGCCGCTGGCATAGGGATCTTTGATGTCCGGCAGAGGAGGAGCGAGATAGAACGGATCAATACCCTGCTTGACCGCGTCCTTACCGTCAACGTCCATAACGAGGGGAACATATGGATGGTTCAGGATCCGGTAAGAGACGTGTGTCGCGCGGGCCGGTGCCAGTATTTGTTTCCCCTGAAAGTCGACCACGGCGCGGTAGAGGCGCATGTTCAACGCAAGCGAAACTTCCTCCACGGGGCCCACAGATTCCCGGCCGCACGGCAGGCCCTTCCTCTTGCTCAGGCGTCGTGCGCCTGCGGGGCAGAGCATGGGATTGTCGCCAACTTCGACATGTCCCGTTTCCTGTTCTCGAAGGTCCCAGAACTCATCGAGGTTATAGAGGCTATCCTGGAAATCGTTGATCCAGAACCGGTCTGTGCCCAACATCTCGCTTTGACCGCGACCGCCCTCACTGTTCCCAGACGCGAAGAAGTCGAATTGCATAACGATCGTTCTCATGTTTGAGGAACACTGAAGGGTCTTGGCAGCCCGGCGCGCCGAACTCAGCGCCGGAAGAAGCATGGACATGAGAACCGCAATGATCATCATAACGACGAGCGTCTCGACGAGGGTGAACGCGGAAGCACAACGCTGATGTTTCAGAGCGCGCCCGGAGCTTGTGGTTCCAAGACCGCAAGCTGCAAATGGGCTCGCTTCACTAGACACCGACATACCTCTTCCGAACCTCTGAAACCTACCGCGCCATGTTACCGAGGCAGCGATCCACCGTGTGCCTATCCACATGGAAGAGCTTTGCTCAGGGATCGCCCCCTGGCCCCGTCAATAAACCGATAAACGGCCCGACGTCATCCAAATCGACCCTCTCGTCACAAGAGATATCCATCGCGAAGCAAGACGGCGGCACTCCACCTGCTTCTGTGAAGCAGCGCTGGAGCACGGCGAAGTCGGCCAAATCGACGTCCGCATCCGTGTCGCCATCGCCATCTCTGTCTAGCGGGGCCAGGTCCATGTGATCCACAACGCCATCGTGGTTTACGTCATACAGGCTGAAGTCCTCGGCAAAACCGGAGATGGTCACCCGGCCATCCACGACACCATCAAACCGGTCATTCTGGGCTATATATTGGGCAATAATCTGTGTGTCCTGGCCATCCCATACGCCGGATCCGTCCACGTCCCCCGGGACAACATTCGGATACACATCGGTCCACACGTAGAACACTCCCTCAGGGTCGGGCTGAGTATAGCTTGTGCCCAATAGTGCCGTCACCGACCACGCGGTCGAATCGAGGTGATCCGACGGATAACGTTCAGCCCAGTCGATGATGATGTCCTCTTCAGGGAGCCCGGTGGGGAAGATCTCCAGGAAAAAAGCACTCAGCTGAAGATCTTCGAGGGCCTCAAGGACTGACGCGTGATCCGTTGGATCCTGGTTGGACGGTTCAGGAGGTTCGCCGCGCATCAAGCCCGCACCGACATTGGTGAGTGGAAAGACAAGCGACACGTACGTAACGTCGCCGTCCATATCGTGCCGGAATTGCAGATCGCTCTCCGGCGCGTACTCGCCGGGATGCCTGCCTCCTTCCACAAAGCTGAATTCTTCGAACCCGTGGGCGCGATGAAAGAACGGGCCGCTGATGTTCCACGTCTCGCCTGCATCGAAGACGCCGTTGCCGTTGCCGACGATCTCTTGGATGTCACCGATCCCGAACTGCCAGCCAAGCAACGCCAAGTGAAACTCCTCACCATGGCGCTCCACAAAGGGCGGTGTCAAGAAATCGTCGTCGAAGGCTGCGCCGTCCAGCGCAACGCGATCGCTGAACTCCGGGCGTAGAACATTGCCGCCGAAGCGAACGACGTTTCCGAGATACCGGTATTCAGGTGCGTAAGGCTCGCCACCCGTCCAGACATTGTCGTCCACGTCAATCTCGATGAAGCCGTAGATCGGATGCTCGCCATACTCGAACGGATCGAAGGAGAATGGGTCAGGGCTGCCCGGCGGATTGACCAGGCCGTGTACAAGCACGTCGAGCCGAAGAAACTCGCCGGCAGCCGTGAATTCGCCTTTGAAAAGATCGGCCACCGGATCCTCCGGAGCCCACGTACCCATTATGATTTCCTGCAGATCGATTAGGCGATGTGCTTCGGGATCAAAGGGATTATTGGCCCCGGCGTCCGTGGGGCGCGGCACCGCGTCTGTCGCGGCATCGGACAAGGTGGTCTCCGCGACCTGCGCGCAAACCGGTCTCGGGGCGAGGAGCCACATGGCGCACCACCCCAGCCCGACCAGAACGGCTCTAATTCCGTCGCTCGGCTTCATGATCGCTGCCGTGATCCGAAACCTTCGTATGCCCCCGACGCATGGGGGCACCAAGATCCGTACAATCCTCGGCGTGGTCCCACACGACGAGGTATCGTATGCCTTTGGCCATTATAGCAGTCGCGGGGAATTTTCAGGAGCGTTGCCGGCGTCAGGGTGCCGGACAATAAGAGTCCTCTAATATTAATTCCCGTTTGGACGTCGTGGTGGTAGGTTAGCAGAGCTAGTGCGCTGTTCCAGAGAATCTTCGGCCATGTGTTTGGATGCGTCCGTTATGCAGGTCGGGCAGGTACAGGCCTTGCAAACGCGCGCATTTCGGAGACGGCGGCGTTCGTCGGTCAGTCTGCACCGAGCTGGACAGCAGGTTCCCGGGAGCCACGGGTCTTGCGATCGACTTCGGGTGGCCAAGTGGCCGGTGCCAGCGTTTCCGTCATCCCACACACAACCATCCTCGAAGCAGCAGAGTCAGGTTTCGTGTTTGCCGTCCGATCGGGTGCGGTGCCCGTCCACGGCAGAGCGAGAGGAATATGGGAGTGAGCAAATGAACAGAGTGTCAAAAAAGAGAGGATTAAGGTACCTAGCCACCGCATGCCTTGCGATGGCAATCCTGGCCGGCCCGGTTTGGGCGGCGCCTGAGGATCACCAGGTCTGGATGGAGAGACCCGTGCCCATGGGGATTACGGGCGGCAGCATCGAGGATTGGCGCACCCAAGGGCCATTCGTGTATTGCTGTGGAGGAACACTTGGCGCGCTTGTGGAGAACGCCGGGGGAACGATCTTCATTCTCAGCAACAACCACGTTCTTGCGCGGGTGAACCAGGCGGCTATTGGTGAGGATATCGTTCAACCGTCCATCCTTGACGATTGCTTCAACCCGGATCCCGCCAACGCAGTCGCTGATCTGAGCGACTTCGTAACACTTGATTTCAGCGGCGGTACCAACTATGTCGATGCGGCCATCGCGGAGATTCGTGCCGGTGCGGTTGACACAAGCGGCACCGTCCTCGAAATCGGGACGCTCGGCTCGGACACGCTGGCGGCTTACGTCGGGCTGAATGTGAAGAAGTCGGGGCGTACGACAGGCCTGACATTTGGAACCGTAGATTCAGTGGATGTTTCGGTGAACGTCGGGTACACCAGCGAATGCGGGCTGAGGCGAGCGGATCTGACAGGTTACTTTGAAAACCAGTTCGTCGTCACGCCGGGCACGTTCAGTGCTGGCGGTGACTCGGGCTCGGTTATTGTTGAGGATACTGGAAGTAATCCTCGCGCCGTCGGTCTGCTGTTCGCTGGTAGTAGCTCGTACACGATCGCCAATCCGATCGACAACGTGCTTTCGGCACTCAACGTAGCCATGCTTGGCGGCGGCGGGCCGGAATGCCAGACGAACGACGACTGCAACGACAACAATGAATGCACCAGCGACGTGTGCAACGGCGGCGTCTGCGAATACACGAACGTGCCGGATAACACGACATGCACCGGGGGCGTCTGCTGCAGCGGAACGTGCACCGTTCCGGTTTGCGAGACTAGTGCGGATTGCGACGACCAGGAGCCGTGCACAACCGATGAGTGCGTGGCGCCCACGAGCTGCGGAGCGTTCTGCGAGAACATTTGGCCAGCCTGCGGCATCTCGGATGGATGTTGCGGGCCGACCTGCGACTCGAGCAACGATCCAGACTGCCCGAGCGGACCCGTTTGTGGGAACAGCATCTGTGAGATCGATTTGGGCGAGGACTGCCATAACTGCTCGGATGACTGTAACGGTAAGACCACCGGGCGCCCCTCGGGGCGCTACTGCTGCGGCGACGACGTGGACTGCAACGATCCGCGTTGCACCGATGGCGGAAACACGTGTCAGATGGGCGGCACAAGCATGGTAATTGACCCGCCAGGGAACGGGCCCATTCCGCCCGGTCTGGCTCGGGCAAGCGCGGTGAAGAAGCGCAACTCTCCCAGGCTGTTCGCGATTCCGGACGTTGTGGGCCACGGCATCAGCCTCGACGAGGACGGCACCGTAATTATCAAGGTCTTCCTGGCCAGGGAGAACGCCGACGCCAGGGCTCGAATCCCGGCAGCCTTGGAGAACGTTCCTGTTCGAGTAGAGGTGACCGGGCCGTTCGAGGCTCGATAAGGTCAGTACGGCCGGCGTCGAAGTTGCCTGCGGGTGGCTTCCGTCCGCTGGTTTGGGTACTCGTAATTGAGGCGTCCTCGCAGCTTCAACAGCTTGCGGGGACGCCTGTTTATGTAGACTATTACGGTCATGACGGATCTGGAGCGCGTTCGCGACGTAAAGAGGAGGTATAATCGGGAGCTGATGCGCATCCCAGGCGTAGTCGGTACGGGTGCCGGGCAGGACGCGTCGGGTCAACCTGTGATCAAGGTCTACGTTGAGCGCGACAGCCCAGCCTTGCGTCGCAAGATTCCCGACACCGTTGAAGGGGTCAGCGTGCGCATAGTTGAAACCGGGCGGTTTGAAGCGCGGTAGTGCCAGGCGAGGCTGAGCGGGCTATCGTCGGGCGGTAGGGCATTTGTTGCGGCGGAGGGCAAGAGTGCCCGCGGTCAGCATCAGCAGGGTCATCCCAATCAGGCCCCACTCA
>CP070827.1:4757555-4763292 GCA_020344555.1 Phycisphaerales bacterium | reverse complement strand
GTGATGAACATAACAGGAGGCGGTCGTCGACCAATTGCTCCTGGTGCAATTCCCGATGAATTCCCGAGGGATTCGCTCGTTGAGCCGGTGCCGGTGTTATTCGACGCCGCTGACGGATTGAGGATTCACGGCCAGCTTTTTATTCCCAAGGAGATCAAAGCCGATGAGAGGCTGCCGGCAGTGATTTTCATGCATGGAGGTCCCATTCGGCAGATGCTCCTCGGCTGGCACATGAGGGGCTACTATCACAATTCATATGCGATGAATCAGTACCTGGCCGGTAAAGGGTACGTGGTGTTGTCGGTGAATTTTCGCTGCGGCATCGGCTACGGCCGTTCGTTCCGCAAGGCAGCGAACCAGGGCCCGCGCGGGGCGGCCGAGTATCAGGATATCCTGGCGGCGGCCCGGTCGCTCCGGGAGCGTCCCGAGGTTGACCCCGGCAGGATCGGGCTGTGGGGCGGCTCATACGGCGGCTATCTTACAGCCCTGGGCTTGGCGCGGGATTCTGCGCTCTTCGCCGCCGGGGTGGACTTCCACGGCGTTCACGACTGGGCGCTGCGCAGCCGACGCCGGGATGGTGATTGGGGGATTCGTGGTGACGAGCACATGCGGTTGGCGTACGACTCTTCGCCGGCGGCTGACGTGAGCTTCTGGAGTTCCCCGGTACTTTTCATCCACGGTGATGACGATAGAAACGTCGATTTCATTCAAACCACGGATCTAGTGCAACGTTTGAGGGCGGAAGGCAAGGCACATGTGGAGACACTTGTCTTCCCCGACGAAGCGCACGGGTTTCTGCGCCATGATAGTTGGATACGAGCATTCCGCGCTACGCGGGAGTTCTTTGACCGATTCTTGAAGCATCAGGATGACGCCTCCCGGGAGTGACAACTACCTTCAATCGATCTACTGGAGACGTAAGACCGTCATGAAACGTTCCGTCTGCCGATTCTCATTTGCCACGCTCGTGGTGCTGTCGTTGACTTGCCCGTCCCTCCGTGCCGGCCAGACAGACACATATTCTGCCGAGATAAAGGCTTTCGAGCAGTTTGTTCGGCAACAGATGGAGGTCGACAGGATACCCGGCCTGTCAGTCGCATTTATGAAGGACGATTTTCTGTGGGCCAGGGGCTTTGGATATGCTGATCTCGAGAACAAGACCCCAGCGACGGAAAGATCATCCTATCGTCTCGCCTCGAACACAAAGTCGATGACCGCGGTGGCGATTCTCCAGCTCGTAGAGAAAGGCAAAGTTGATCTGGGTGCCGAGGTGCAAAAGTACGTCCCCTACTTCCCCTGGAAAAGATGGCCGGTCACCCCACGAGAGCTTCTGGGCCACCTTGGTGGCGTAAGCCACTATAAGGACTATGATGTCGAGGGTCACATAAAGACTCACAAGGACACGCGCGATGCTCTGGCCATCTTTGCGGATTTTGACCTGGTTGCCGAGCCCGGTGCCAAATACGAATATTCAAGTTACGGCTATAATCTGCTTGGTGCCGTCGTTGAGGGCGCGGCCAAGCAACCTTTTGGGGATTACATGCGGGAGCATCTCTGGAAGCCGCTGGGGATGCACGACACACACATGGACGATCCTGATCACATCATTCCCTATAGAGTGCAAGGATATCGCATACTCGACGGCAAGCTGAAAAACTCTGAGTACGTTGACATAAGCAGTCGCTTCGCCGCCGGCGGCACCCGTTCGACAGTGGTGGATTTGCTCAAGTATGCCACGGGTCTGGACGCCCACAAGGTGCTGTCTCCTGAAAGCACGGACGTCATGTATATCTCCCTGGCGACAAACGAGGGGCGATTCACAGACTATGGGCTCGGATGGGTGATATCCCCGGTAAACGGTCGGTTCCATGTTTTTCATACCGGAGGCCAGCCGGAGACCCGTACACTGTTGGTCCGCTTTCCCAAGGACAAGTTCGCCATTGCCCTTGCTTATAACCTGGAGGGTGCAAACCTTCACGTCTACTCTCATCGGCTGGTACAACTGGTTTCGGATGAAGCCTGGAACGTACCTGCCTATGTGAGCGACAAGGTTGATGCCGCTCTCTATGGCGGTATCTCGGAGGCATTCAACTATGGCCTGTGCTATTTTACGAGATATGAAAAGCCGCGGTCGACAGACTCCGCGGATCTTGACAAAGCCTTCGCCACTTTCAATTTCTGTCTGAGCCGTAAGGCTCTCGAATCGAACTACAAAGAGGCGCGAAAGAGAATAGCGGAAGGCAGACATCCCGTCGGTGAGGAGGCGTTCGTCAAGGTCGGCTCATACGTGGCGATGAAGCTCCAGGAGGCGATGGGGCCGGAGCGCATTGACGTTTACCACAAAAGGGGAGCCATCGAGTTTTTCAGTGACTATGTGAAGATCTGTAAGAAGAATCGGAACGATCGGCCGGGACTTCATTTGTCGGAGGGGCTGGAAAAGCTTGTAGGGCGGTGGAGCGATGATTGGGACAAGACCTGGAACGAATATACTCGGAGGCTGGCGATCACGAGCTTCGCTGATCTTACGAACATCGGCGGTAGATTGAAGAAGCTCTTTGAAGGTAGAGAGATCTATCCGGACTTCACACCGGAGTTCGCCCGGGTGACCGGCGAACTCGCCATGAATGGCGACATCAAGGCTTCCCTGGGAGTGGCTATGCTGTCAGCGGGTCTCTATCCTCGATCATGCACCGCACACCTTACGATGGCCACAGCCCGTGCATGTCTTGGCGAAAAAGACAAGGCCCGAGCAGCCTTGAAGAGGGCCTTGGAGCTTCATTGGGACGAACCGAGGGTTCTTGCCGAACGCGTCAGCAAAGATGCCCTGAACCTTCGTGAAAACGGGAGGTTGGATGAAGCCATGGCACTGCTTGAAGCTGCCGCGGGTCTGTTGCCTAAAGAACCTGCCTTGTATGACAGTATGGCTGAAATATACGTCAAAAAGGGAGAGCAGTTGTACAGGAAAGTCCTGGAAGCCGATCCTGGTCACGAGCACGCGAGGAAGATGCTCAAGAAGCTGGAATAGGTCGGCAGATATCCTTGTCGTGACGGTCCCGGAGCAGATTCACGGGGTGGTCGGCGCGTGCTTCAGCGAGTATACTGCTGTGACAGGTGTAGAATGGTGATGCGTCTGGTAGGGAAACGATGGAGAGGCAACGTTTCTTAACGATGGTGAAACACCGAGAGCTTCACCGGCATAAGGCCGGTGAGACACCGGAATGGGAGGATCATCATGAAAAGTACAGTTGACGGAATTTCGCACCTCGTATTGCCCGCTGTGGTTGCCGTTTGTGCAGGGCAGGTCTGGGCCGCACCGGGAGATGTGAAAGGCTCGTTTGAGGGGCCCTGCAAATACCCTTCGGGGCTGGCGTCCGACGGGAAACGTCTGTTCGTGGCCGATTGGCGGGAGGCGAAGATCTACGAGGTTAGCCGCGCGGACGGGAACGTCACCCGCACCTGGGATGCGCCCACACTGAAGCCTCACGGCCTGACCTATGCCCAGGGAAAGCTCTACATCTCCGACGACCATACCGGCGGTGTTTATGCGCTGAACCTCGACACGGGCGTCGTGGAGAACACCTTTCGGGCACCGGCGTCCAGCGCAGCCGGGCTGGCCTTTGCCGACGGCAAGCTATTCATCCTGGCCAGGGGCAAAATCTACAAGGTCTTCCCGGACGATGGAACGATCCTGGGCTACTTCGACGTACCCAACCGGTCGTGCCGCTGCCTGGCCCATGACGGCAAGTACCTGTGGGTCAGCGATCGGATCAAGGACGAGCTGTACACGGTGGATACGGAGGATGGGAAGGTCCTGTCCATTCTAAAGGCCCCGGGCCCATACCCCGCCGGGATCACCTGGCTCGACGACCATCTGTGGAACGTCGATTTCCAAACCCGCAAGGTCTACCAGCTCGTCATCAAGGATGAACAAATGTACAGCCTGTCGGACACCAGACGGGCCAGGGTCGAATACCTTTGGGCCCTGAACAACTACGGGCCCGGGCAGGTCACGGATTTGACACTCAACATAGCCCTTCCGATGGAGCTTCCCAACCAGAAGCTGCTTAGCGACCCGGCCTTTTCGACCCCGGTGTCCGAAGTGAACCGTGACCGGTGGGACCAGGCCTGTGCCGTGTTCAACCTCGGCAGCGTGCCATCGGGCACCAAGGCTAGTTTGACATACTCCGTCGAAACTGAGGTCTCAGCCATCCGCTACCTGATCGTCCCGGAAAACACGGGCACCTTGGAGGACATCCCCGCCGGGATTCGCGAGAAGTACACGGCCGACAGCTCGCGCTACCGCATCAACAGCCCCTACATTCAAAAGACCGTCAAGAAGATCGTCGGCGACGAGAAGAATCCCTACTGGATTGGCCGGAAGATCTACGACTTCATCATCGATTCGTTGGAGTATGAGATGGTCGGCGGGTGGGACATACCCGAGGTCGTCTTGAAGCGGGGCAGCGGCTCGTGTTCGGAGTACACCTATTCGTTCGTGGCCCTTTGTCGGGCGGCCGGTCTGCCCGCACGCTATCAGGGCAGCATCGTCGTCCGCGGCGACGACGCCAGTATCGACAAGGCATTCCACCGCTGGGCCCAGATTTATCTGCCCAATTACGGCTGGGTCCCGGTGGACGCCAACCGCGGCGACGCCGAGTCGCCGGCCGACCAGGGCAGAGGCTTCGGCGGGCTGAGCAATCGCTTCCTGATCACCACCCAGGGCGGCGGTGATTCCGAGTGCGTCGGTTGGAGCTATAACTCTTTCGCCAAGTACAAGGCCACCGGATACTGCAACGTGGACGAGGACAACTTCGGCTTCTGGGAACCCCTGGAACCGGCAGACGCCAAGACGGTGCCCACAAACGATTGAACCGTACCGCGCCCGTCACAGGCTGTCGGAATACTTACCGGCGGAGGTTTGGGCGGGGGATTATCTGTTGCCCGATGGCGGTTGGCTGCTTCGCTGGGATATCGGGCGAATCGACAGCTTGCAGCGCTCTGATTTGGGATCCAGCACTCCGTCAGGCTCGGAGCGAACGCCGCCCCGGACGTCGTACTACAGCGCCGCCGCCACCTCCTTCCAGTGTTTCAGCAGGATACCGACGTTCACGGCCATACAAGCCAAGGACCATTCGGCACGCGCCGAGTCGAGCCCACGCCGAAGGAAACGGCGAACACCCAGGACATGTTTGATCTGACCAATCCGAGGCTCCACCGTCTGCCGACGAAGACGGTATCGAGAACGACCATGGTCTTCACCCATCCGCAGTCGCAACCGCTCTCGGTGCCCCTCGTACTGATCGCGAAGGACCGTACGCCCTTTGGCAGGGTCCCTGCAACATTGACGGGCGTGTACGCAAGAGGCGCACGCCTCGCAGCCACCATAGTGCCGACGCTGCGCAGTGCCCCACTTCTTGCGGTCAGTACTTTTGCGAACAACAGTCAACCTATGCCCCGCAGGACACCGGTACGTGTCTGTGGCACAGTCATATGTAAAGGCCAAGCGGCTGATGTACTTCGTCGTATCACGCGGCAAGGCCAGCCACTCGGCTTCGCTCAACGATTCACCATGCTGCACTTTATCCAGAGCCTGCTCAGCCACGCTCGTACCGTCCTTCTCCCCGCTTCTTGTGCCGGCATCCGGCAAGTAGCCCACCACACCAGCCTCTTCCAATCGGGCCAACTCCGGGCCTGTGTTGTATTGACTGTCGGCGCTGACCTCATCGGGAAGACGCCC
>CP070827.1:4746917-4757455 GCA_020344555.1 Phycisphaerales bacterium | reverse complement strand
CGTTTAGAACCTTAGACGAATAGTAGCCTACTATGGTCACAATGTCAATCGGATCGAGCTCGTCGCGAGTGACGGGGTGTGGCCATCTTTGGGGGCGCGGTGGAAATAGTCGCGCCACACTTTATTGCGCTGGGGCGTAAGCGGTGGCATCATGCGGCCATGGATGTGGTTATGATTCCCGTAAGCAGGAGGCTGCCCCATGGATCGCGATGTGCTCATGCATCAATTGGAAGAACGTTTTCGAGAAGAGTTTTCCAAGGCCCTCAAAGCGTTGGAAGATGCGCCCGATGGGCATTGGATCGAGGCCAGCGAAATGGCCTTCCGCGACGCGGCTCTGACCGTGGCTCGTGAGGGTTTGGAGTTGGCCGTCCAAGCGAAAGTGGATGCCCATCCGACGGCCCAGGCGGCCGCTTTTTCCCCCTCCCAACCCTGCGATCAGAGACATCCCGCCAGCTCGGAATAAGGGTGACCGCACTTTGCAGGTGCTCACTGCGACGGGGACGGTGGCGGTGCGGCGCCGGTACTTCTGGTCGCGGCCCTTGGGTGGGCTGTGCCCTGTGGATGAGCGTGTGGGCATCGATGAAATAACGGTGACGCTTGGTGCCCGTCACGTCTTATGTACGTTAGGTGTTATCCATGATTTCGATCAAGCGGCCGAGGATTTGTATACCGTCGCGGGGATTCGGGTTTCACCGGAAAGGCTTCGCCAGATCGTCGAAGCGGCGGGCCGGCGAATCATGGAAGCCCGCTTGTCGGGAGCCTTGGCCCCGGGTTGGTCCGCCGGCAATGTTGATCGGGTATACGTGGGGGTGGACGGAGTCAAGGTGCGCAGTGTCACCGACGCCGAGAAGCAAAAACGGCGTCGGCAACACGAAGCTCGACGTCATCAGCGTGAACAAGCTGGAATCGGCAACACGAAACCACTCCCTTCGCTGTCGTCCGGCACGACAGACACCTTCAAAGAGATGAAGATCGGGCTGTTCTACGATCACCCCAAGGCACACGTGTTCACCTTTGCGACCCAGAAAGATCACACTGGTTTCGGCCAGCTTCTGGAGCAGCATGCCTCCTGATTGGCCTTAGAGCAATCGCCCACGCTTGTGTCCATTACCGATGGCGCCCCTTGGATTCGCAACCGCATCTTGGAGCACCTGCCTTACATCGATGCGATGTTGCTGGACTTCTATCACCTCAGCGAACACATCTGGGATACGGCCAAGTGCTGCCTGGGCGAGTCGGACGAGGCTCGCAGATGGGCCAAAGATCAACTGCACGCGATCAAGCACGTAGGCCCGGCCGGCGTGCTGGCAGCCATCGCGGCGTTGAGCAAGAAGGTCCGATCGACCCGAAAGAAGAAGCAACTGCGGCTGTTGCGCAACTATCTCACTGAGCGCTGGGAGATGGTGGACTACCGCCGAGCGTTGGCCCGTGGCTGGGACATCGGCTCGGGCCCGACCGAAGCCATGTGCAAGAACCTGACGCTCCGGCTGAAGCGAACAGGCATGAAATGGGACCCGGACAACGCCGCCGCCATCATGAACCTGGTGGCCCTACGAGAATCCGGCCAGTGGGACAGGTGGTGGACCAACGCCGCGGCCTAATGCCATCATTTATGGCCACACCCGAGTGACGTCGTGCCAAAGCATGCCACCCGCCGCATCGGGATTCTGACGAGGCGGGTCGCCGGGGAAGGCGCCACCCACTCAAGGTCGCGCGCCGGCGTATCAGCCCGCTGCTCCACGAATGCACCGGGCAAGGCGCAGCACTCTGCCGCCACTGCCGCAGCGAATTGTTGTTGACCTAAGCGGGTCTGTCAAGAACGACAGCAGCCCCAGGAGTGCTGGGATCAGGGCCCACCCGCCGGGCACCCATTGTCGCCACCGAGGGACTCGTTGCATAGACTACGGTCCGCCGGTGTCCCCCTGAAGCTCCTTGATATCGTTCAGGTCGACGTCGTCGTCCTCGTCGAAATCGAAATGCAGGGTGCAGTCTGCAGAGGGGGTGACGTAGCCAATGGTGCCGACCGCGCCGGTGTAGCAGCACTGGACGCCGGCCCAGTCACGCAAGTCGCGGTCGCCATCGCCGTCATAATCACCGATCAGACAGCCATCGCGACAAGGCGTCTCGATACAGTCGGGCACCCCTCCTGCCGGGATGCAGGCGTAGCAGGGGTAGCCATCGACGCAGAATCCCGAGGGCCAACAACATCGGCACAGATCCGGGCACACGCAGGCACCCGGTGGCGTGGTCAGCGGGCACAGGTCGAAGCAGTCAAAGATGCCGTCACCATCGGTGTCGTCGAACGTATCGCATTCATCGGGAATGCCGTCATTGTCACAGTCCGGTTCGCACTCATCGGGTATGGTGTTCTCATTGCAATCGTTGCTCATAGGGCCGGCGATGTCGCACGAGTCGGCGACGCCGTTGGCGTTGCAGTCAGGCTCGCATTCATCAGGAATGTCGTTTTCGTTGCAGTCCACACTCTCGCCGCAGGGCGGCTCACAACCCTCACCGCAGTCCAAGTCGCAGAGATCCGTGATTCCGTTTTCGTTGCAGTCCACAACGTCAGTCGAGGGGCCGGTGGTTCTGGCAGCCATCTCGTCCGGCTGGCCTTCCTCGCCCGGCTTGAACAGGCCGATGATTGCCACGGTCGGACCGGGACCTACGTTACAGTCGAATCGGAAGTTGAAGATTATATCAAACCACAAGGCGTTGGCGTTTGGGTTGTCGTCGTAGCTGTCCGTCGACCAGGTGATGGCCCCGTCCTGCCCAACCTGGACGGTTGCCGGCCAATCGGTCAAGTCGTAGATCTCACCGCTGTGATGATCCACGTCGTGGAACCCGATGTTCTGCACCACGGCGCCATGTGGCAGGGGCACGCTGAATGAACCGGCGGCGCGGTCGGAATTGAGGTTTTGGAGGGCGTACTCGTAATGCCAAAAGCCATTGCCGAGGTCCGTCGCCTTCCCCGCGAGGATGAATAGGCCCTCACCCGGTACCTGGACATCCGTTTCCACAACCGAGGAGTCAATATCCTGCCAGGCGCGAATGGCAGGCTGCTGCCGCTGGGTCACGCCGGTCACGACAACGTCGAAGGTATTGGGTGGGGGCGGCGGCTCGCCAGGCTCTGGTTCCGGTATTCTAACGTTCACCGGCCGGTATGAGGCGTTGTTGTTCTGGGTTCCTGCAGCGCAGTCGTCCGGGTGGACGTAGTGACCCTCAATGAAGTAACGCGCTCCCTCGTTCAGATCCGGGTCAATGTCAGCATCGCGCACCTGTAACCGTTTCCCGATGATCTCCTCTGGTGCCGGTGCGGTCCATGGGTAGTCGAAGTACCCTGTATGGGCGTTCACGTCGGATCGCAGGCTCATATTGCCCTGAACTCCATTGAGCCAGGCGGAGTACGGGTCGGAGCAGCCCACGCCGAGCTGGGCTCCACCGGATACGGGGTCCAGGCACGGCTCGCAAAGGCTCTGCTGAACGGCGTAGAAACCGTGCTTTACCCAGCTCAATCCGATCTGCTCGAATCGGCCCAAATTGAGCCGGTACATACCGTACAGAATGACCGGGTGAGCATTGGTGTGGGCGATCCAATTTGCCCGGCGGTCTCCAATGTTGCAGGCGTTGGTTCCGACCGAATACCCAGTGATGTCCCCCACCCGGCCGTAACGATGAACGCTCTGCAAGTCCCCGATAATGATGTCGGAGCCGATGACCCCGGCCACGGTGCTCTCGTCGCCGGGAGGGGTGTCTATCCGGTCTGCGTCAGTGGATCGGATGGTCTGTGCCTCCTCGATTGGGGCGATGCCGTCACTCGGACGAAGGCTCGCATCGACGGTCATTACTCCGATTACGACCCCGGCCGCTTCCGGGAAGCCTAGCTCGTTGGCCCATGACTTTGCCACGGACAGCTCACCGACCAACTGAAGGCTCCGCTCGGGGGCCGAAAAACCGGTAGTTACCGACGGCAATTCGAACACCATACGCCGGTCATCCTGCCCGCTCAGGTTGCTCGTCACGGTCCACACACCGCTAGCGTCCACTCCAATGGCCAGATTCCCGATAACCACACGATCGCCGAGTCCGGTAAGTAGGAGCGCTCCGCTGGTACGTGCAGTTCCGCTGAGCGTCCCACCGTGCGTACCCCTGGCCATTTCGAACTGCAAAGTCGACGAAGGTTCAACCGTGAACGTCAATCCGTCGCCGACCAGGTCCGCATACTTCTTCCCTACCGTGGTGAAGTTCCAGCCAAGTTCCTTAAGCGTCCAGTGGTCAAACTCGATTGCGACTGTTCCGGCCCGGACCATGTAGACATGCTGTTGGTCTGCGGCCAGTCCCGCAGACCCGGCACCAGCCCACATCGAAACCACGCCCACTGCAAGGATTGCCAGTGCCAATGCCACCAGGTTTCTAGCTTGCTTCCCCATCACCGCCTCCTTGTGACCCAAGAACATGGGGACGTATGATCGGATTGGCCTCCGAGAACACCTGGCTCCGGTACACTTCTTTCGCCCCCATCTCTGGGAGCCGTACCACCACCCTGCAAAGCGCATGCCGCGCGCAAATGCAACCCAAGAGCGCCCCACGGGGACGTTAACACCCTCAACGGATCAAACACCCCTCAGGCCCCCCAAATGAGGCCATCCCCGTTTAGAACCTTAGACGAATAGTAGCGTTCTGTCGTCATAATGTCAATCGGATTGCGATCGTCGCGAGCGACCGTCAGATAGGAATTGCTCCAGATCCCCCGGGCCACGTGACTCGCTAGTGGACGGCGGGACAGCGGGCGCGCGAAAACACTACGGCGATCTCGAAGCGTGGGCGGAACTGCATAGCTGTGCCTAGTCGAGTGCCCCGCCGAAACCACCCCATAAATTGTATAAGAGGACGTGGAAAGCACAAGAAGTTGAGTCTGCCGCAACGCCTACCGCTATTCCTCAGCCGCTTGTTCCGAGGGCAGATTGCGGAAGCGTTGGTCCCAGAAAACTCGAAACTGCCGGAGGGATCGCTCGAGCATTTCATAGACCAGCCCTTGACCTCTGCCATAATACATCTTTGGCCGTGAACCAAGGGTGACTACCACATCAAACTGATCCGATTCGCGGAGCACAGTCAGCACCACGGGCGCACCGGGTCCGCGAACCCGAATTAGTTCTCCAAATGCCTGCGTCACCTGCACATCGACCGCGCTTATCGGTTCCTGGTCCAGGGCGATGATCACATCCTCCGCCTCGAGCTCAACCCTTTCCGCAGCAGTTCCTTCAATCACTTGTACCACCTGAATCCCAACGTGGCCTTCCAGAATTCGGGCGTCGTCATCGTGAGTGATCGGGACACGACCCTGCCGGATCCCAAGGAACGCGTTGCGGTCGTACACGTGATAGTTAATGTACGCTTCGTATACGATTTTCTCCATCCTCAGCCGGGCCTCGAGTTGTTCAGTTCCGTGATAGGCAATGCGAAGCTGGGCGAAGGCCGGCGGGCCTATCTGGATCAAGTGCGAGGTGGCGGCCTCCCGCTCCGCAAAATGTGGGGAGCCAAGCTGCAATATCAGTGTGGCGATTTCAGACGCCAGCTTCTCGTCGTCGGGCGCTTGCAGATTCTCGCCCGACTCCAATTCAGCGTCCGATGCGGCGTCCGGCTCCGGCGCGGCTTGGCCGAGGCCCGCCTCACACATGAGCCCCAGCAAGAGCACCGTGCCTAACAACGTTTCCCGCATGGGTGTCACTCCGTACTAAAGTAGCCTGCGCAGCTCGCCGCAGATGATGTCCACATCCTTCTCCGCCAGCTCATGGTGAAAAGGCAGGGCGATCGTCCTTGCCGCAAGGGCCTCGCAGACCGGGAAATCACCAGGTTGGTATCCGAACCGCTCAACGTAAAACGGCTGAAGGTGAATCGGTGCGAAATAGTTGCTGCACCCGATGCCGCGAGCACCCAACTCTCGAAGAATCCGATCGCGGTCCGCTTGATCATATTCGTCGGACAGACGCACGACAAAGACGAACCAGCTCACATCCACTTCAGGGTGAACCTTCTGAAGTTGCACCCGCGGCTCGTCCGCCAGCCGCTGCTGGTAGAGAGATTGCACGTGTCGCCGCGCGGCGATCATCTCGTCGATTCGACCAAGCTGTGCGATCCCCAACGCGCAGTTGATGTCGCTTATCCGGTAATTGTAGCCCAGTCGCGGATGAGCCAGCCATCCGCCGTTGGTCTCACGCCCTTGATTGCGAATCGATCGGCACAGCCGGGCAAGATCCGCATGGTCGGTGACAATCATGCCCCCTTCGCCGGTGGTGATCTGCTTGTTCGGGTAGAACCCGAAGACCCCGGCGTCGCCGAGCGATCCGGCGGGCTTACCCCGGTACCGGCTGCCAAGCGCCTCGCAGGAGTCTTCGATCACACCAAGCTGGTGGCGCCGGGCAACCGCAAGGATCGGATCCATGTCGGCCACCTGGCCGAAAACGTCCACGGGAATGATCGCCTTCGTCTGCCCGGCAACTGCCGCCTCAATCAGGTCGGGGTCGATGTTCCACGTCTTAGGATCAATGTCCACGAAAACCGGCTTTGCGCCTGCCATTAGTGCGCAGTTGGCCGACGCGACGAACGAAAAGGGCGTGGTGATGACCTCATCGCCTAGTCCGATCTCGATGGCCTGGATCAGCAGATGCAGCCCGGCGGTACCGCTGGAGCAGGCGACGGCCTCTTTCGTCCCGCAGTACCGCGCGAAGGCCTTCTCGAATTCCGCCAGCTTCGGCCCTAGGCTCAAATGGGGCGTGCGGAGCACGGACACAACCGCATCAATCTCGGCTTGAGTGATGTTGGGACGGGCCAGAGGTATCGACTGGGACATATTCGTGCGTCGCGTTGTCAGCGTGATTCCATCAACTTACCGGGGCAACCCGAGCCCCATGCGAGCTTTGGGTTTCAGCACCCGAGAGTTATTTCAGCGTCGCGTTTTGCGAACGCCTGTCGATACACATTATAGTATCGATTTGCCGTCACCGATATGTCTTCGGCCTAGTTAGGTGGACGCTATGACCCAGGTGTGCTGCCGGGCTCTAACCGGCGCAAAGCAAGCGATGAACTTGTGTCGACGTACTGAATCGCGGCGTCCCACGCCGGACCCCAGCAAGGGAGCCCGAATATGTCCCATTCACCCGAGATACTCCTCATGAAGTCCAAACCAGCCGTCGAAATGAGCCGCCGACCCACCCGCCCTCTGCTTTCGGAGGACTCCTGGCACGACGCCGTCAAGCGGCGCACGGTTCGTGTCGGGATTGTCGGCATGGGCTACGTAGGCCTTCCGCTCATGCGCACCTTCTGCGGTGTGGGCTTTTGTTGTCTGGGTTTCGATGTCGATTCGATAAAGGTCGAGCGACTCAATGCCGGCAGGAGCTACATAAAACACATCCCCTCGTCGCTCATCAAGCGGGTTGTCTCCGAGGGACGATTCCGTGCCAGTGACGACCCCAAGTCGCTCCGGCTATGCAATGCCATCCTCGTCTGCGTCCCCACGCCGCTGACCAAGACGCGTGAACCGGACATGAGCTACGTGGAGAGCACGGCCCATTTGATCGCCGATCATCTGCGGCGCGGTCAACTTATCGTCCTGGAAAGCACCACTTACCCCGGTACCACCCGCGAACTGGTCAAACCCATCCTGGAAACCAGCGGTCTTCGGGCCGAAAGAGATTTCTTCCTGGCCTATTCTCCAGAACGCGAGGACCCCGGCCGCACCGATCACACCACGGAGACGATCCCCAAGGTCGTCGGCGGCCTGGGCCCGCAAAGCCGCAGGATTGCCCTGGCTTTGTACGGTGCCGCCGTCAAACAGACGGTACCGGCCTCGAGCTGTGAAGTCGCGGAAGCGTCCAAGATCCTCGAGAACGTCTACCGCTGCGTCAACATCGCCATGATCAACGAGCTGAAGATGCTTCTTGACCGGATGGGCGTTGATGTGTGGGAGGTCATACAGGCCGCCTCGACCAAACCCTTCGGCTTTCAGCCGTTCTACCCGGGCCCAGGCCTGGGCGGCCACTGCATTCCCATTGATCCTTTCTATCTGACCTGGAAGGCCCGACAGTATGACATGACGGCGCGCTTCATCGAGCTGGCCGGCCAGATCAATACCTCCATGCCGGAGTACGTCATTGCCCGTCTGAGTGAAGCCCTTAACACCAGGAAGAAGGCGATCAACGGGTCGAAGATCCTCGTGCTGGGGCTGGCCTACAAGAAGGATGTTGATGACATACGGGAGTCACCATCGATAGAGCTGATCGAGATGCTCAGGACCCTGGGTGCTAAGGTCGACTACAACGATCCACATGTCCCGCGCACGCCCAAACAACGCGAGCATGACCTGCGCATGACAAGCAAAAAACTCACGGTCGCAGCGCTCAAGTCCTATGACTGCGTTCTGATCGCCACTGACCATTCAGCCTATGATTACGGCTGGATCGTCAAGCACGCAAACCTCATCGTCGATACCCGCAACGCCACGGCCAAGGTCAAGACCGGCCGAAAAAAGATCGTCAAAGCGTAAGACCCGGTGTCGAAGCGAAGATTCCGACGCTCGTCGAGGTGCGGACCATGCCGAGCCGCGACCGTCAGGGAGCGGACTGTGGATTGTGGTTCTGGATTGTGGATTGTGGATTGGAGATTGGGGATTGTGGATTGTCGATTGGAGATTGGAGATTGGGGAATCACGCCGCAACGTTGAAGGAATCCCAACCACAAAAGGCCCTTGCCGCACCGGTCTTGGAATGCGTATAATGAGCCAACGCTCCATTCGTGGCAGATATAGGCCCCTCTTACCCTGGGAGGAAGAGCCGTCAGTTGGGGGAGAACAAGCATGTGCCTGGACAGCTCGACGCTGGTGTCGCTGGTCATTGTGGCGGGCCTGGGAGTCGCTAATGCTCACGCCCAGGCCGGCCGGGAAAGCGCAAACACGGGACAATCGGATGGGGTCCGGTATGTCACCGCCGGAGCCTTCCTCAGCCTGGCTTCCGGTGATTATGACAGCAATGGGCGTGTGGACCTCGACGACTTCGCTTATTGGCCTGCGTGCATGACCGGTCCGCACGGGGGGCCATATGCCGGCGGTTGTGAGGTGTTTGACTTCGATGGCGATAGCGATGTTGACCTGCTCGATCAGGCGAGCTTTCAAGCTGCTTTTTTCGGACTACTAAACGACGACTGTACGAGTCCGACTTCGGTCGTTGACGGGCTTACAAGGTTCAGCACCACGGGTGCGACGACCGACGGCCCGGACGAGCCCGCCGCCTGCGACTTCTACCAGTACACGCACATCGAGTCAGACATCTGGTACTGCTACACGGCCACCTGCTCTGGTGAAGCAGTAGTGAGCCTGTGCGGGAGCGACTATGACACCAAGATGGCGGTCTATCCCGGCTGCGGCTGTCCGGCCGCAGCACCGATCGCTTGTAGTGATGACGACTGCGGTGTCGGGTTCGAGTCGCGGATCACGCTCCAGGCTCAGGCCGGGCAGTCCTATCTAATCCGAATCGGTGGCTTTGAAGGCGAGCAGGGTAGCGGGATCCTGAACATATTGTGCGACGTCGAGACGTGCGCGCCGGGTAGCGGAGACTGCTTCGCGCCTCACCCGGGGCGCGGGTGTGACGATGTGGAGTGCTGCCAAACGACCTGCGAGGTGGACCCATTCTGCTGCGATGCGGAGTGGGACGACTTCTGTGCGGGCGAGGCTGCCGGCCTGTGTACAGGCAGCTTTCCGGCCTGCGCACCCGGCGCGGGTAGCTGCGGCTCAGCGAATGACACACCGGGATGCGACGACATCGAATGCTGCAACGTGGTTTGCATGGTTGACCCCTTCTGTTGCGTGGATATCTGGGATGAGCTGTGTGCAGATGAAGCGTTCGGTATGTGCTTCCTTGCTTGCGGAGGCGAAAGCGGTAGTTGCTTCTCTGCCAATAGCACTCCCGGGTGCAGCGACGTGGAATGCTGCGAAGCGGTCTGTGATCAAGATGAGTTCTGCTGCTGGGTACAGTGGGACGGCGACTGCGCCGATTCGGCCGGCACCGTGTGTCGGTGACGCGCGTGGTCACGAATGCCGCGCCGCAACGTTGACGGCGTGTCACGTGTAAGTCGGGTCATTGCCCCAGCACAAAAGGCGTGTAGGTCGGATCATCGACCCGGCAGTACCGCGAGTGTTAACGAGCGGTCCAATGACGAGGGGTCGTGGCCGCGTCGACGGACCAGCCCGCTCTCCCGGCGCGCCGGGATTGCGGTACTGATCTGCTCCGACCGTCCAGATGCGTACATGCGTAGGTCGGGTCATCGACCCGTCAGTACCGCGAGGGTTAACGAGCGGGCGGGTGGCCCATCTCGTTTCGAGGTGGGGGACACGATGATCCACACCGCAACGTTGGACCTTGTGGTATCATCTAGCCCCCACCTTCAGAGAGTTTGTCGATTTAGTCCCGGTCGCGTCGAGGGGCGATATTTGTTGGAGCCCGGGCCGGGGCTGGAAGGGTTCCGAACCAACTACCAGCCGGATGGTC
>CP070827.1:4729900-4746817 GCA_020344555.1 Phycisphaerales bacterium | reverse complement strand
TGAGTGCGTCCTTGAGCTTCTGGTCGAAGAAACCGGTGTCGTCAAGATCCGCATCCGTTGCACTGATCCCGAAATAGCCGTGCGAAAGGACCGCCACCCAGCCGACGGAACCGTCGGCCGGGTCGGCGTCCGCAGGTGTTGCCTTCACGTGGACCGTGTCCAGATTGTTGGTCGGGTTGACGGGAAACGGCGCCCGAAGGTAGGGGCCGTACAGATAGGGATTGCCGTACGTCGACTTCGTTTCGCCACTGGAATTGGTGTACATCAGGAGCTGATTGACGAAGTAAGCACCATCGGGCGTGGTGGTCCCCGGGAGATAACCGGGGTATTTCCCGTGCTCGGCATAGTAGCAGTCGATGGCCTTGCGCACATTTGTGAGCGTGGCCTGCAGAGCGTGTGTGGAGGCCCGGCTTGTCACCCCCGACATCCGCGGAACCGCGATGGCGGCGATGATTCCGATAATCGTCACCACCATCACCAGCTCAACCAGGGTGAATGCTGAGGGCGCACGTCGCGCCGGTAAATGCCTTCGGGCGTATGGCATAGTCTCCTCAACAGGAAGCATACGATACACCCGGTCGGCCCAGAAAAAGGCCGCGTGGGAGCAGCCTGCTCAAACCACGCGGCCTCATCTAGCGTTCGCTTGTCGTGTTATGCGGACCCGGACTCAGGCACAGGCCGATCCGTGTGGAGCAGACGGCTCCAGGAAACCGCCTGGCTCGGCCGGTCCGTTAGTAGGTCTCAAACCCGTCGCCCTTCTCATCCAGATCGTCGGTGTTGGCGATGATCTCACCGGTCTGGTAGTTATAGACCCATGCCTTTGTGGGATCCAGGATCTCATCGACGGCGGTGGTTATGTCCGCAGCGGTGGTCATGATAACGCCGCTCTCGCCGACGTTGGGACCTACGGGGATGGGCGGGAAGCCGCCGCGCAGATAGGGGCCATAGATCAGGTTAGGCCCGACTGTTTGGCCGGAACCATTTGTCTTCTTGGTCAACTGGTCTGTGAGCGTGAGTTCCAGACCGTCGGCGCCGGGCCACGTACCTCCGTGCTCGGCGGCGTACATGTCAATGGAGTTTCGCAGACTGGCCAAGTTCCCTCGCAGCGCCGACTCGCCGGCCCCTCGGGCCCCCCGGCTTATCCGGGGTACGGCGATGGCCGCGATCACGCCAATGATGACAACCACAATCACCAACTCGACCAGGCTGAACGCCCGGGCTTGCGATCTCGTGTTCATAATGAGTTACTCGCTTACGTGTTTGACTCGACAATCAACCGGATTCGGATTGCGCGCGGTCCACATCCCGCACTATGTACACATACATATCGTTGCCCGTCGGAGGGCACTTTAGCGGGGCCTCGAGGTTTCGGTCTGGACCACTTTGAGCACCGCCTCCCGGTCATGACACTCAAAGCGGGCCTCGTTCCCGGAGACGTCCGTCAGGGTGCATCCGTCGACAGTCTGACCGATCCGTATCCACGTGCCGTCAACAATCGCTATTTTCAGACGCTCGTCGACCATCACACCGTTTAGACGATGCTGGGTCAGAAAAACGTCACTACTCGCCTGCTCTGGGTGCTGTGGCCGGTCCGTGCCTGGACGGTCCTTATCGGCCTTGGTCCCTTGTGATTCCGCCCTAAGAACCGCTACCGGTGGAGCGAACAGGTCGCGGATGGACGACTGCGAGTTCCACTTGTCCAAGCCGCGGGGGAAGGGCAGTTCCGGTATCGACAGCGTGGGGGCCGCATCGGAAGGGGATACTAACATCGTCATCGCACGCCGGCTCTGCTCGATCGCAACTGCGACCATCGGCTCACCTGTCCCACCCGATAAAACGCATCGATCAACGGCGAGGGCCGCCAGTCCCAGGATCACCACTGCCAGATATCCGCCCTTTTTGCGAGGTGAGATCATGTACCATCCCCTCCGTCATCAGGACCGTCTGACTCTGGGGCCGAGAACAGACTGAGGGTCAGCACGGCGACCCGTTCGCTGGGTGCCACGGCTTCCGGCCCTCCACCACGATCCACTTTCAGGTAGCTGACGTCCGCCCAAAAGTCGGCTTCTTCAATCGACTTCAAAAACCCTGTTAGGGCAGGGAACGAACCCCTCACCTCATAGGCGTATCGCTGCTCGAGCAGTCCCGGATAGCGGCGGGAAGGCAGGGGATTGTGTCGGACTACCCGCAGCAGGTGGTCCGACGCCATGCTTGAGAGGGTCTGAAAGTACCGCTCGACAGGCATCTCGGCGGGCAACTCTCCGGTCTGGGCCAGCTCGCCACGACGCTTCGTCAAGAGCACACGCTGCTTTTGCGACGCCGCCTGCAAGACCCGGTGATCTTCCCGAGCCTCACGAATAAACCGTTTCAGTTCCCCAATTTCGGTTTTGGTGCCGTCTTCGCGGACCACGGTTAGCCACACAAAGCCGAGCAGACAGACCCCCAGCACGCACCCGCACAGCAGGTCAATAACACGCAAGGACCATTGGCTGCTGTGATCCATGACTACCACTCGCAGATCAGCTCGAACCGGAAGTAGGAGCCGTCCAAGACGGGCTCCGTGCGCAGGAGTTCCAGCATGATGTTCGTGAAGACCTTGGAATCCTTCAGGTTGGTAACGAATTCGTGGGGTTGAGCCGCGTCGATTGCAAATCCGGCCATCCGGAGTTTGCGAGGGGCCTCGATCACGACAATAGCCGGTTGCTCCTCCGTGGCGGTGTCCCGGTCACGGACCTCAGTTTTGTGACCGCCCCCAGACGGCGGCGTGGCCGGATCAGTGGCCATCGAGACAAGCCAGGCACCTTCAGGCATTCCCTTCTCAATAAGTGCGAACATCGCTGACCAGGCCCGCTTGGACCGCAGGGCGTGGGCACGCTCGAGCTGCATGAGCGCCTCGTTGGCCTGGGATGTAAGTGCTCTCAGCTCGGTGCGGATCGTTGCCAGCTCGATTTGCAGTTGGTCGTGCTGGGTGCGCAGCTCAGCAGCCTGGACACGCTGAACCCAGTCGACTGTCAGCGGCAGGGCCAGGATCGCCAGTGCCAGGAGGATGGCGATACTCCACCGCTTAAGGCGACGGCGCCGCCACTGGGCTAAACGCACGTTTTCAGGAATCAGATTGACACCGACCATGACCATCTCTCGTTCACGACCCGGCGGCAAGCCCGATGGCAGAGGCAAGGGCCTCCAGCCTTTGGCGGTTGCCTGAGTTGTGACACAGTCGGCAAGACTCGCGGCCCATGTAATCCGAGGCCCGCCGCACGGTTATGCCAAGGGCTCCGCCTAGATACTCCGGCAGATTGCCCATTGCGGCGCCACCTCCGACCAGAACCAGATCTCTGACGTCCCGACCCGGATAGCAACTGAGAACGTACTCGTACGACCTTTTGATCTCCGATGCGAGCTCCTTCAACTGGCTGCGCAACGCTCCCAGAAGGATCGACGCAATCTCGTTGCCGGGCGCGGCTTCCTCTGCCCGGCGGCCTACTCGTCCGGTCAGAGCGATGCCGTGCTCACGTTTGTGAACCTCGGCGGCCCTTGCGCTGAGTTGCAGCGAATCCGCGATCCGCTCGGTCCAGGCGCAGCCGCCCGGCCCGGCTCGCCGTACCAACACGGGCACGCCATCCACACATAGCACCAACCTCACCTCACCGTATCCCACATCCAGCACCCCACACACCGCCTCCGCAACGGTGGGTGTGAGGGTCGCCGCGAACCTGGCTAAGGCGGTGGGCCCGGTGTCGATCCGAACACACTCTAGACCGGCTTCAGAGCAGGTTCTGAGCATACCAACGAGGATATCATGTGGGGCAGCCACACCGATGGCGTTCGGCGCCGACACCTGTGTCGATGGCAAAGCCCAATGGCCGGTTTCCACGGTGTCGCTCGGGGAATTGGCCAACCGTCGCACTTCGTGCCGGACTACCCGCACCGTGTCCGAACTGTGATTTTCCAGGACCGTCGGTGGCAGCTCGAGACTATGAAACTCAGCGGCCGGTGGGTTTAAGGCCACCACGGCCTGGCGTCCTCGAAACTCGACCATTCGCAGGCACTTCTCGATGTGCCCAGCCGACCGCTGGACCGCGTCGCCGTCCATAAAGCCGTTGGGCTGACACTCGCAAGAGGCGGCGCTGGCAACGATATACCGATCGCCACTCTGGATGAGCTGAACCGCGCGGATTCCGCTGGCGCCAATATCCAGGGCAATCGGTGTCCGTTTGCGTCGACTTCGCAGTGAGACCATCGCCAGTGGCTCCCTTAATCAGCGTATTGCAGATGTCAGGTCGAACAGCGGCAGAAACAGCGAAACCGCAACCCCGCCGACCACCAGTCCCATGCCGATCAGGATGACCGGCTCCATCAGCCGCATGAGCGCGTTGATCAATTCCGAGTTCGTCTCGTCGAGCATTTCAGCGCAGTAAGTGAGGGCCCCGCCCAGATTGCCGCTGTCCTCTCCCGTGTGAATTGCCTGGCAAGTGTAGGGCTCGACCAACCTCGATGCCTCAAACGCACTGCTTAGCAGACCCCCCGAGGTCACTACGTCATCCAGATCGCCGAAAAGCTTTTGAAACCGGTTGTTCCGTGTCGACTTCCTCACCAACTCCAAGGCGTCGAGCACGCCTACGCCGCTTTCCAGCAACGTACCCATGGTGCGGAACACCTGCCCTTGGATAAGTCGCGACCGTATAGGGCCGATCACCGGGATACGGATCTGTACGTTGCTTAGCCATTGCTGACCAGTGGCACTGGTCAACATCGCTACCGCACCCATCCCGCCCACTATCAGCACCCCGAGCACGACCGGCCAGTAACCGGCCACAAGGTCGCCGATCGAGAGCAAGAGCTTCGTAGTCGCCGGGGTATCCACACCGAGTTGAACGAACATGTTGTTGAACCGGGGCAGCACGAAGAAGACAAGTGCAAGGAGTATGTTACCGCACATGAAGATCAGCAGCGCAGGGTACGCCAGGGCCCCGACGACCTTGTTGCGAAGCGCCCGCCGTTTACCCACCACCGAGGCCAGGCGCTCGAACATCTCCGTAAGCGTTCCGCTGGCCTCTCCGGCGGAGATTATGGCGCAGTACACCGGGTCGAACGTGCCGGGATGCTTGCGGAGTGCGTCGGTCAGTCTGGCACCGTCCTCCAGGTCCTCGATGATCTTCCCCAGAAGGGCGGCCTGACCTGCTTTCTTCATCTGCCGCTTGATGGCCATCATTGCCGGCACGATGCCGCTGCCTGCGCGCAGCAGCATTGCCAGTTGCCGCGTGAACAGCACAAGCGTCTTGAGCGGCAGTCGCAACGCTTTTGACGATCTCGAGCCGGCCGCTCTGCTGCCCCTACGGTCCAATTCCTCCGAGACCCGGGTCACATAAAGGCCCTGACGCCGAAGTTCCTGGACGGCTGCTCTGGAATCGGGTGCCTCGATCGTGTTATTTACCGAGTGTCCCTCGGCGTTTATGGCGTCGTAGGTGAGGATCATAGCGGCAGCTCAATCCCAGTACCGGTGGGATCGCCCACCTCCAGCGCTTCGGACCGCGTGACGCGCAAGACCTCTTCCAGCGTCGACTCGCCGCGATCGACCAGGCCCAGGGCCTTCTCCCGCAACGTATGCCACCCTGTCTGTGCCAGGTAGATGCGTATCTCCGCCTCCGAGGTGCCCTTGTGAATCATCCGTTTCAACTCGGGATCCAGCAGCATGACCTCGAAGATCCCGATGCGACCTCGAAAGCCGGTGTTATTGCAGTCGCGGCATCCTTCACCTTTCTGGAACAGCTCGTTGGTGCGATGCTGCCAGCCGACATTCTTCAGCAGGTCGGGAGGAGGGTAGTACGACGTCTTGCACGATGTGCAGATGGTCCGGGCAAGTCGCTGGGCGACAAACCCGAGCACCGATGCGGACATCAAATACGGTTCGATACCCATGTCCAGCAAGCGCATGACGCCACCCGGACAGTCGTTGGTGTGCAGTGTCGAGAGGACCAGGTGGCCGGTCAGGGCGGCTTGGATCGCCACCCGGGCCGCGTCCTCATCGCGAATCTCTCCCACCATGATTACGTCCGGATCCTGGCGAAGCACGGAGCGCAGGGTACGCAGAAACGTCAGACCGATCCGCTCGTTAACGTGAATCTGATTGATCAGAGGAAGCTGGTACTCGACGGGGTCTTCGATAGTGACGATGTTGGTGGCCTCGTTCCGCAAAAGATCCAGGGCCGAGTAGAGTGTCGTGGTCTTGCCGCTTCCCGTGGGTCCGGTGACGAGCATCAGGCCGTAGGGACTGCGGATCATTGACTCGATGGCCACGTGATCCTCGCCCCTTACCCCCAGGGTCTCGAGTTCAAAATTGAGATTGGCCCTGTCCAGGATGCGAAGGACGGCCTTTTCGCCGAGGACGGTCGGCATGGTGGACACTCGCAGATCGACCTCGCGACCGTCGGCCACTATGTGCACCCGTCCTTCCTGGGGAAGACGTCTCTCGGCGATGTCCATTCGTCCGATGACCTTGACGCGCGATATGATGGCCGCATGCATTCCTTTGGGAGGCTTGAGCATCTCGCGCAGGTGCCCGTCGATTCGGTAGCGAATGTGGGTCCCGTCGCGGTCCGGCTCCATGTGCACGTCGCTGGCACCGGCCCGTAATGCCGTTAAAACGGCGAGGTTGACGAGGTTGACGATGGGGCTGCCTTCGACCATCTTATCCAGGTCGGTTACCGGGCCTTCGTCAATGGCCTCCGTCTCGGAGATGTGGACGTCACTCTCCTCGATTGACGCCAGGAACGAGTCCACGGTGACTTCCGCCGCCAGGTATTTTCGCTGGTATTCCTGAAGATTCTCCCCGAGCACCAGCACGGGGCGGATGGAGCAACCCGTCAGGTTACGAAGGCGGTCCTGAACCGGGAGGGACTGCGGTTCGACCATCGCCACGGTCAGCTCATCGCGCACTCGAAACAGTGGAAGTACTTGTAGACGTTCCGCTTCCTCTTTAGGGATACTCTTGGCCACCTTCGGGTCGATCAGTCCGTGACGCAGCACGCACCCTTTGACGCCTAGACGTTTCGAGAGTGCTTGCACGAGAGTCGCTGAAGATATAGCCCCGACGTCGACGAGTGCACCGCCGATCCGCCCGCCGGCCTGCTGTTGCCGGATCAGGGCTTCAGCAAGCTGCTCCGGTGTGATCAGCCCGTCTCGGATCAGTTGATCCCCGAGTCGGACGGCATTCTCGATCATCAGATTCGGCATAGCGTCAACCGTCGGGTCTCGACTGTCGATTGACGATCTTTCAATCCCCAGTCGACAATCTCCAATCTCGGCGCGTGGCCCGCCGTAGGCGGGCCTCTGGCGGACCCCAATCCCCGATCAGAGAAAGCTCCTCACCGCGTCCTGGACATCCTCGAAGAAGCTGAAACGCCCCGAAACGCCGGTCAGTGCGAGAATCTCGCGACAGACGGGTGGCACGCTGGCCAGCTTGAGACTCGTCGCTCGGTCCGCCAATTCTTCCGTAGCCGCCAGCAACCCTTCGACTGCTGTGCTGTCCAGATAGGAAACTTGCTGCATCAGGACAACAAGGCGCGGGTTGGGCAACTTGATTCGTTCGAGTAGTAGTTTCGAGAAGCTCTCTGCTTCCTGATCCACCAGTGCACCGGCGGGTGTGAGGACATCGACAGTGCCGACCTGTTGCTGCTCGACCTTCACACAGTCGCTCCGCTTGCCACCGATGCAGAGCCCAAGTCACCAGCGATTGGCGCGTTCTCGAGCCGCGCCCGGCGGTACTGGGCCAGGGCCCGACACACCAACGTTCGCAAGTCGGGTCTCTCCGTTCCGCTTCCCGCTAGGCCGCAACGTACGTCGACGGTTTCCCGCCATCGCTCACGGTCGTTGCACACCCCGGTTAAACGTGACATGAGCTGAGCCACGATCAGCGAAGCGAGTTCGGAGTCCACACGCCGTAACAACAAAAGAAACCGGGAGTCGTCAAACCTTCCCAAACGGTCATCCATGCGCACCTTCCGACGGAGCACGTTGCTGGTCTCGCGGACCACCTCGTCGACGACTTCCCACCGGCCCGAGTCGCTCAATTCCCGAAGCCCTTCCAGCGCGATCACTGCGACCGCTGCTGGCTCCCCCTCCCGATAAGACTCTCGCAGCGACTCCTCGGCTCGGTGCAGAAACGCCGGCCGGATCAGCAACCCCGACACGGGATCATCCTGTACCGCGCGTCGGCTGCGGATCGTCTCGCACAGCGTGCACCAAAACTGACTGATCAGTCGCTCCGTGGCGCGCAATAGCGGTTTGTTGCGGTCCGGGGCGACGCCGAGTTGACCGACCACGACCGCGCCGAGCTGGCTGGTACCCTGCCGGACCGCGAAGCACCATGCAGTTGTGTCTTGCGACTCCTCGGCAAGCTCTTCCACCAACTCACCATGGGTCATATCGCCGGCCAGATAGGAACGACCAGTCGTTACAACGTGGCCCACAATCCCCCGGCGTGCCGGCAGCGGTTTAACGTCCACCAGCGGATCGGTTTCACTCAGGGGAACAAGTTCCTCGCCCTCGTTCCGGACGCGGTAGGGTTTGACGTGCGTTGCCTGGCAGCACTGGTACATCACCGAGCGGACAAGCTCATCAAACTTGGGCCAGGGATTGTTGTGGTCGCGGTGCTCCTCCAGCCAGTCGTCAAACTGATCCATCGCCACGGCGAGCTGCCCAAGAGGGGCCGGGCATTCGTCCGATCGGATGATCATGTTGACGTCTGTAGGCGGCTCCGCCGATGTGGTTGACGAAGGCTTGTCAATCGGTGTTTCTCCAGACCAGCGGCCCATTGCGGCGATGGCCACCGCGCCGGCCACGATCGTCGCGACTGTCCATGGCTCTCTCCAGATGGCGGGTCCGGCAGATGTCTGCACCAGAACCACCCAGAATAACGCTGACAAGATGCCCAAACACAGCCCCCGGGTGCGTCCCAGCAGGCGGCCGCCGACACCCACACCCAAAAGAATCGGGAACCACGGTAATATGAGTGTCAAAGTCACGTTATCCTCCGCTTGGGGCGCTGCGACACTTGTCGGATTCCTGCACGAACCGATTGGCTTGTTCGACCGTCTTCTCCCATCCGTTCGGGTGGTTTTCGACCTGCTCGCGGATCAGCCTGTCGAACATCTTCTGCAATTGTGGATCAGTTGTCCTGCCCGCCTCTTCCCTCAGAATGTCGAGCGCCGTCTCCCAGTCGTATGCCGGACGGTAAGCCCGGTCGGACGTCAAGGCATCGAAGACGTCCGCTATCTGGATGATCCGGGCCTGCAGTGGAATGTTCTCTCCGGCCCACCCCAGTGGATACCCGGCCCCGTCGAATCGCTCGTGATGGTGGAGTACGCCTTCCAACGCCCCGGCGAGTTGCGGTACCTCCTCCACCACTTTGTGACTGCGAACCGGATGTTCCTTGATATGGTCGAATTCGTCCTCCGTCAGCCTGCCCTTTTTCTTCAGCACGTCGTCGCGAATACCAATCTTGCCGACGTCGTGCAGCAGCGCACTCCACTGGAGCATTTGCAGTTCTTCGTTCCCGAGGTTCAGGGCTCTACCCAGAAGTGACGCAAAGTATCCCACCCTGAGGGAATGGCCGGAGGTGTACTGATCCTTCTGGTCCACCGCATTGACCAGCGACCGCACCATAGTGACGGACATTTCCCGCAGCTCTTGGAGGAGCCGATGATTGCGGATCAGGTCACCGCAGAACATGGTGAGGGACTCGAGCAGAAGCATGTCGCTGGAGCGGAAGCCGTTCACGTCGGAACTGCGCGTCAGGGCAATCGCACACACGAAGGACTTGCCCGCGAACACCGGACCGACCATGACCTCGACCACCCACGCAGGAGTGGCTCCGGCTGGTGGAGATTCCACAGTGACGCTCCTCGACTCGCGTGTACGACGTACCAGACCTTCGAACCAGTCGTTGGGAGACTCGGGTGTCCCCTCACGTGAACCGTTAGCCGGTATGCGCGGCTGAACGACAAAGACCTCCCGTTTCTGGAAACTACGGCGAAGGCTGTCCACGAACAAATCGATGACTTCCGACTCGTGCTGGACAGTGGGAAGCTTTTGCGTGACCTCAAAGACGATGCCCAGTTGCTCGTAGACAGACAGGAGTTCCTCGGCCATACCCTCGTTTTCGACGGTGATGCGCTCCACGGCCTCGGATACGGCCGACACCAAACGTTCCAAGGCACTGCCACCCTGGAGGCAGGCCGCACGGGCGGACAGTGTCTCTAACTGGTGGCGCACATCGTCACTTCTGCCGGATCCCGTTGACGTTTGCTCAACCAGCTCGCGCCCTGACACGTTGTTCACCTCCCGGTCGCAGCAGTGCCCAACAGGCGATCAATGTCGGCAACCAGGCGCGACGGCACGAACGGCTTCGGGTACAAATGAACGGAGTACGGCTCCATCGTTTCGGCCAGCTTGTCCTGGTCGCATCGCGCAGTCAGCAGTAAGAACGGAACGTCGAGCCCGCGCTCCTTTCGCACAGCCCTAATCAGCTCGAGCCCGTCCACGATCGGCATGTTCATGTCGGAGATGATCAAGTCGACGGTTTGACGGTCGAGGATCTTGAGCGCTGCAGCCCCGTCCGACGCCTCGAGGACGTCATACCCGTGACGGCCCAGCCACATGGACAGGATACGCAGAATATGGGCTTCGTCCTCTGCGATAAGAATGCTGGGCACGGTGTTTATGCCTCCTGTGCGCTGCTCAACGCGGCGGCCCGCGTCTCCTGATGGGGCAGCCGAACCAGGAAGGTCGAGCCCTGCCCCTTCTGACTAAACAGCTCGATCTCGCCGCGATGACGGCGCACGATCTCCCGGGCGGTGTACAGCCCGATTCCGCTGCCGGCCTGGTTTTGCACCTCCAGATCCGAGGCTCGCTGGAACTTCTCGAACACCCGTCCGTGATCGGCCGGATCGATGCCGATGCCGTTGTCCTTTACGGATATGGTCACTCCGTCACCGGTTAGCTGACAGCCGACCACGACGTTACCATCCGGCGGCGTGTATTTGATCGCGTTGCCGAGGAGATTGTTGACCACCACAGCCAACTTGTCCCGATCGGCCTCGATGGGCTCCAGCTTGGAGGGCAGCACGAGCTGGACGTCTATGTTCTTCTCGTCGGCCAGACCTCGAACATCGCGAACGCCGTCACCAAGAAGTGTCCTCAGGTCGACATCACCGACCTGCAGGTCGATCGTCCCGACCTCCAACTGAGATACACTCAGAACGTCCTCCACGAGGCGCGACAGGCGGCGGGTCTCCTTGGTGATGACGTTGTAGCAGTCGGTTATGACGCTGGGATCGTCAAACATTCCGCTCGCGAGTGTCTCCGCATATGCACGAATATTGGTGAGCGGCGTGCGCAGCTCGTGTGTTACCTGGGTGATGAACTCCTCGCGGGCACGCTCGGCGCGGATCTGCTGGCTGACATCACGAATTACGACCACACATTCACCCTGATGGTGGCCTCGCCGCAGAGGGATCACCCGCAGACGGTATGTGCTGCGGGTATGATTGGCCTCCTCGTCTGTCTCCAGCACCTCGGTGCGCGCTTCAAAGGAACCATCGACCTGCAGTGCGTCGCGCAACACATCGAGGATCTTCGCGCCCGTGCCCTGTGCCTTCGCCTCTTGGAGTGTGGTCTGTTTGGCCTCCTGGGCATTCCAGCCGAACAAGCGCAACGCGGCCGAGTTCAGGTACTCGAAACGGACCTCGTCGGCGATGTAGATGATGCCATCGGGAATGGCGCAGAGCGCTTCCGCCAGAGCCCCGCCGCCGGAGCGCTGCAGCACTTGAGAGAGCTCCTGATCGGCCTCGGACTGTTGGACCGCCTCATGAAGTCGCTGGGTCCAACCGATCAAATCGTTCCAGGCCTCCGTCACGCTGTCGATGGTGTCCGCAATGTGCAGCGAGCCGATGTCCTCCTCCAATCGATCCTGGTGCGACTGCAACCGGTCCGCAATACGAGATACGCTCCGAAGCTGCTCGCGGAGACATCGGTACACCACAAACAGCGCGCCTAACACCACCAAGACGATGGCGAGTGTTCGAGCCTGGTCGGCCAGACTCGAAACACGCAAAGGCTCGGGCGGCAGTCTCGCCTCCAGGTAAAGCGCTGCCTCGCCGCGACTTGACTGATCATCGCCCAATTGCCGCAGCGTGGGTTCAAATGAAGTGAGCCGGGCACGGACGAACGCGTCAGGTGCATTCTGTCCGGCTACCCGTACGGGTACGACCTCCCATATCGTTTGCTTCGAAGCCCTTGGCGGGTCGTCGCTGCTAATCGTATCGATCTGGGTGGGATCCGTTGATGCGATGATCCGGCCCTGCTCATCAACCACCTGCGCCCATCGAGTCGGCACATTGGCAGCGAACTCGCGTAGGGCACGTTGATATGCGCCGATCAACTTCGGATCGGACGGTCCGCTACCCCTCAGTACCGAGAGGCGCTCCGCCAGCACTCTGACGGTGTAGCGGCTGCCTCGCTGGAAGTGCACTGCACCCTCCCGACGTGCCTGGACGATCCCGTAGTGTGCGACCGAGCCGAGACCGACCAGATAAATCAGGACAAGTGACAAGCCGAACCAGCGCGGAACCTCCTCGGCAGTCAAGAAACGTCTTAAGGTCTTCAGCCTTGATCGCATACGATCACCGTCTGTTCGGAACACGAAACAGGAGGCGCACGTCATCCTTATCGTTTGCAAGGCAAATTGGCTTAACTTGGAGGAATCGGCGATGTCGGCTTCAAAGCACACGGTTTGCGGACCCAGCGGGCGTTCATCCGTTAAGTGACCACCATCTGTGAGTTACCGGTATTTGGAAGACATTCCACCAGACGTCGGACCGACGGCCGCCACTCTTTATGAGTCCTTGGACGACGTGATGCCGGGTCCGACTCAGTCTGATGATTACGGGACCACTGCGGCCTGCTCGGTGCCGGGTAACTAGGTGGGAAAGACTAGCGCAATGAGGTGCAGCCCGCGGATTATGGTGCGTGCATCGCTGGACCGAGAATCTCTTCTCGGTCCTTTGGCAAGTGCCGAGAATCCCGATGTACATCGGGACTCCGCACAGCGTTTGGTCGTATCGCCCGTGAAACACGGTTCAAGGTCAGAAGGGTCATCGCGATGAAGTGGAGCTGGCGGATTATGGCGCGTGCCGCGAACGATGTAGCAGCTCCGATCATCCAGCCGGGCGCCTTATGCGACTCGAAAGTGTTGCCGGCGACCCGGTCCCGACAAAAGCGGCCCATCGAGCTGCTATGGCAAGTAGCGTGTTTCACAAGTGTTGTGACTATCTGAGCCGCAGGCTTTCCCGACGCGCTGGGACGCCGACGTCCGCGCGGGGTAAAGCCCGCGGCTCGGGGTGCGATCGTCGTGGCACTATTTATGAAACGCAGTACAAGTACCGCTTGTCTCCAGGCTAAAACGGGTGCAATATGCTCTTGAGATTTCAGGAGCGAGAACAATATGCGGGTCAGGGGATTTCTGTTGGACGTGGAAGGGACGTTGGTAGTGGACAAACGCTACCAGCCGGTGGAGGGAGCCGTGGAGTCTGTTGGCAAGCTTCGCCGGGCCGGCCTGCCACTTCGTCTGATCACCAACAACACGACGGACTCCAGAGCGTCCCTGTTGGATAAGCTCGTACAAGCGGGGTTCGATTTCACAATTGATGAGCTGCACACCTGCGTCGGGGCGGCCGTCACCCACTTGCGAACCGTCGGTGCCACCAGGTGTCTGATCTTGGGAACCGCGGCTCTCCGACAGATGCTTGCCGACGAAGGCCTTACCATCATGGATAGTAGTGAGGTCGACGCGGTGGTGGTTGGCCTGGATACCGACCTGACCTATGAGCGGCTTAGACTGGCGTGCAACGCGATCGGCCAAAAAGGCGCTTCATTGATCGCCCTTCACCGCAACCGCCTGTTTGTCGATTCCCAGGGGCGGTGCTCGCCGAGCGTCGGCGCCGTCGTTGAAGCCATTCGCTACGCGACTCGAGTTGAACCCACATTGATTGGCAAACCAAGCCCAACGTACTTCCGACAGGCACTGGACGACATCGCCTTACCTCCCGAATCCGTCATGGTAGTGTCGGACGACCCTTTCAGTGATCTGACCGGTGCGAAGCGGATGGGTATGCGAGCGGCCTTCGTCTTGTCCGGAAAGTACCGGGAACGGTCGGTGGTGGACTCGATCCCGCCGTCACAACGGCCGGACGTCGTTACCGAGACGATCGGCGAGCTGTTCACTGCTGGTGCGCTTGATCTGTGACTCGCATCCCGTCGTCGGGTCTCCCTGGCCTGGATACCCGGCTCCGCCGAAGGAAGGTGGACTGACCCGACTGACCGGGCCCAACCCTCATACCTCGTGGTCCGGGGTTGCCGTCAAGCTCGGCGAATCGCTGACACGGAGCATCTGATGTACGCCCGTTTGCCGGGCGAGAGCCGGCCGCTATAGTCCCCCTATGGGAAGTGCTCTTTTTGGGCAGACTTGCGCGCTCCTGGCTGCAGTAACCTGGGCTTTTGCGCTGGTGCTCTTCAAGCGCACCGGCGAGCGCATCCCACCTCTGGCCCTGAATCTTTTCAAGAACGTCGTCGGACTGATTCTCCTCGTGGCTACTCTGTGTTTCATGCCGGACGACCTTGCAGCCTTACACAGGTATCCTCGCCAGGACGTCGTGATTTTGATTATAAGCGGCCTGCTCGGCATCGCGTTGGCGGACACGGTGTTCTTCCACGCCCTCAACCTCATTGGCGTGGGAATCGTCTCGATCGTGGACTGTCTGTACAGTCCTTTCATAATCCTCTTCTCGTACCTCATACTGTCGGAGGAGCTGGGCCTTTCCGGCTATGTCGGCACCGGTCTGATTCTGGCAGGTGTGCTCATCACTTCGCGACTGACCCCTCCGGCCGACCGGACTCGCGGCCAGCTCGTGCTTGGGGTCATATTGGGTGCCTCGGCCATGGCGTTTATGACATTCGGGATCGTAATCGCCAAACCCGTCCTGGAGATCTACGATTTCCCGCTCATTTTGGCCACCGCCTTGCGGATGCTGGCCGGCACGTTGGCCCTCGCCTTGCTTGCTCTTGCCTCACCGCTTCGGCAGAAGCACTGGTCTGCCTTTCGGCTGACCTCGACGTGGAAAATCAGCGTTCCCGCCTCCATACTAGGCGCTTACTTCGCCCTGATTTTCTGGATGGCGGGTTTCAAGTATGCCTCGGCTGCCGTTGCGGGTATCCTGAACCAGACTTCGGTGATCTTCGCCATCATCCTGGCCGCGGTGTTTCTCAAGGAGAGCTTCGGCCTGCGGAAGGCGATCGCCGCTACGCTTGCCATGGTCGGCGTCGTACTGGTGACACTAGGCGCACCTTGAACCGTTGCGTCACTCGGCGCTTTGCTGCCAGTCTGCGGAAGCGCAACAGACGCACCGTGTCTTTCGAGAGCACGTTGCCTGATTGTGGGCGAGTCGCAGGCCGGCCGGCGCGCCCACCCTGATCACCTACTCCGGTTGAGGCGCCCGGCCGGCAATGCGCTCCGCGGGCGATCGATAGTTGGTCACCCCCCGCGTATGCCACATCTTGCCGTCAAAGGTCGTGTATTTCGCGGCGGACTTATAAAAGTCGATCTTCTGGGCAATGGGGCCCAGCTTGGCGACCGGCCCGAGTATCTTCGTAATCAACTGCTGAACTTGGGGATCCGGTATCGCCATAGCGCTCATTCCACCCACCATCGATAGCACGCCAATGAACTGAGCGATCTCGGCGCCGAAGTTCCGCTTGTCGGTGAAGGAGACCGACCGAACCGCCCCCTTGGGAATCACGCCCTCGGCCATGAACTGGCTATTCTTCCGGATGTTGGGGTGATCACCCGCCGCCGTGGCCAGGCACAGTGCTACGGCTTCTGCCGATGAACCCAGGATAAGATACCCGTCGCTCACACCGCAAACCGCCGGCTGCGGCATCATGCCGATAGCAACGTTGTGGAACCCGGACAGCTTCTCGTGTGTCACCGGAGAGGTACGAGGCGTCAGCATCGCCATTCCTGGATTCGTCTGGGCCGCTTGCTGCAGATTCGTTGACAGGAACGCCACAGCGGAATCGAGCTTCTCGCGAGCGGCGGCCTCATCGGAAACCTTGATCATGAACACCGTTGCGGCACCGACAGGCTGCTTCAACGTGAGCTGGATAATGCCGCCTTGAATCCAGCCCAGGATGTCCTTGCGAACGTCGAAGCCCAGCTTCTTCTGGATGCCCGCCCACTTGGCAAGCATCTCTTCACCTTTCGGCCCCAATCCGCGGAGCGTGTCTTCGAGGAACCTGTACAGTTCGCCAAGGTCAATCCCACCACTCACGGAGAACGATACGGTTTCCTTCGGAAGGTAACGGTCAAAGTCCGTCAACGGCTTGCGCTTTCCGAAAACCGGGTAAAACGGGTTGTCAGCAGCGCCCGGCACCAGGGCTGTGATCTCTTCGGCGTGGACCGTGTACCCCTTCGTGTACTTGACGGCTGCGATGTAGTCGACCATCCCAGGTACATCGAACAGGCGTGTGGCCACCTTCTTCCACTGGTCAGCCTCGCTATGTGATTTGGCGGTCACCTGCTTCGCAGCCCTGGCCAACGCGGCCTCATATCGTGGGTCACCGCGAACGATCTTCAGATCGGTATCCTTGGCAATCTTCTTGGGGGCGTAAAAACCTCCGTCCACAGCTTTTCCCAGCCAGGTCAACGCTTCGTCCTTGTTCCCGACCATCGCATGGAAGCAGGCCAGGTTGTACATGATCCGAGAGTCGGCCGACGCCACCTCGTGAGCCTTCTTGGTGTATTCCAGTGCCTTCTGGTAGTCCTTCTGGCGGTAGGCCTCGACGCCCTTTTCGGCAAGCTTGTTG
>CP070827.1:4727179-4729800 GCA_020344555.1 Phycisphaerales bacterium | reverse complement strand
GGAAGGTCGGAGGGAAGGGCGGCCACGAGTGCCTCCGTGCCCCAATAAGCCAAGAGCAGCCCGAATGCGCCGCCGACGAATGCCAAGAGAACGCCCTCAGTGAGCAGTTGCCGGACCAGGCGCCCGCGTCCCGCGCCAAGGGCCGCGCGAACGGCCAGCTCCTGTTCCCGCCCGCTGCTTCGTGCGAGAAGAAGGCTGGCAATGTTGGCGCATGCTATGAGAAGCACAAGGCCAACCGCGCCCAGTAGCACGAAGGCCGCGGTTCGGACGTCACCGACGACTTCTTCATGTAATGGAACGAGGCGAACGCCCCTGCCCGCATTCGTGTTGGGATATTGCTCCTCAAGTCGGCGGGCGATGGTATCCATTTCCGCCTGAGCTTGGGTCAACGTCCTCCCTGATCTGAGCCGTGCGAACGCACGCGGGAAGTGCGCCCCTCGCTGTGCTAAGAAATCCGAATCGAGCGCGGTCGGCGTCCAAACGTCCGCTTCGGAAACGGCTATCGGAAACCTGAAGCCAGGGGGAAGGATACCGACCACCGTAAACGAGGTCCCATCCAAGGTAAGCGTGTTGCCAACGAGGCCCGGGTCTCCTCCAAAACGACGTTGCCAGATCCCGTGGCCTAAAAGACACACGTTCTCGGCACCAGCGAGATCGTCCTCGGGCCGGAGACTACGCCCCAGGGCGGGCTCAATACGCAGCAGCGGAAAAAACGCTGCCGAAACGCGAGCACCGCTGATTCGCTCGGGCTCGTCGCCCCCGAGGAGCGTGAAACTCTTGCGACGAAAGACCGCGATCTCCTCGAACAGACGGTTCTGTTCTCGCCAATCCTCAAAGTTGGGATACGAGACGGATCCTCTGTCGTCTCCTCGTTCGGTCTCGAAGACCATCAGAAGTTCATCGGAGCTTTCATATGGAAGTGGACGCAGCACCACCGTATCGACCACGCTAAAGATGGCCGTGTTGGCGCCGATGCCGAGGGCCAGGGTCAGGATGACGACGGCCGTGAAGCCGGGCGCTCGAGTCACCATACGACAGGCATAGCGTAGGTCTTGGATAAGTGTTGACATCGTTCGAAGCCGTTCTTCCGGGTAATTCCGGAGTTATCTTCCTCCACGGCCGTTCACGCCGCCGAAGCTGTGGCATGATCTCCTTCGATCCATCCGTCGTGGCGTTCTATGATTCGCCGACTGTAAGGAGCGTTGTGCCACTTTGCCTCGTCCACTTTCCACTTGTGGTGTTGACGGGCTCGCTCCGCACTGTTTCGCCGGTCCTATGGCTGTCTCTTCTTGGCCGGGGTTTGATGACCGGCTTGGTGGAGTACGAGACCCGTCACGGCTCCGGAGCCATCTCTCTCAAACACGATCTTGGCTCCTGCCAGGGCGATCGAGAAGGTGCCGTCCGCCTCCGCCGCCATCGGCACCTTCTGTTGGCCGGGTGCTTGAAGAAACAGGATCCCCTCAGCGGTCGTGACCTCCAACGCCATCCCGGGCGCAACTTCATAGCTCCCGACGTATGTCTCGGGGTTCTCCAGCTTGGCCTTGGAGCCGCCGGCCGGCGGCGACGAGACCTGCTCGGGCTCAACCTTGTCGAGCGCCCGGGCCGGGAAGTAGTAGGTCATGGTGTCGAAATCTATGGTCCACGAGCCCAGATGGCGCAGGTACTGGTGGGAGATCAGGGCATCGAAGATGAATCCGTGTCGCCAGTAGGGGTCTTCTTCAACGATGACATTTCCCAGTGCCTGAGTCGCGCCGCGTGTTAAATCGCCAATGCCGTGGGACTTGATGGGTGACCAGTAGTACTTTGTGCCCTCTATATCGTTCTTCTCGATTCCTAGGAACTCCACGGTCTCGTCGAGAATGACGAGTGACATGGCCGCCCCGAGACCCGAGTCCACGAACATGTTGAGGCCCTGACGCCCGTTCAAGCTGCCCTTCGCATACATCAGGTGTGTGCCCTTCATGAAGAAAGGCAAGCGATGCGGCTTCTCGCCTCCGAATGAGCCGAGGAGTTGACGCAATCCCGAGTCGCTTCTCTCTCGGAAGGTCATTCGTTTGTTTTCGTAGTCCACGGTGCTCAAGAACTGTTTGAGCATCTGCGTTGTGACGACACCGTCGCTGGTTATGCCCATGGCCTTCCATTTGGCCACGATCACCGGGACGTTCTTGAGGGTGACCTCACCCATTTTCACGCTGTCAGCGACACCGAGAGGCTCGTCGACGTAGTCCCCCTTCGTGTACGCGTATCGGCTCTGCCGCTTCGCGATGTGTCTGATGCCGACCTTCTTAGCAACATCTTCATCGATGTAGAGGCGGTCCCCGCCGGTGTCCAGAATGAACTGCACCGGGTGACCGTTGATCTCGAGCTTCATTTCAGGGAGTGCGCCGGCCGGCGTGAAATCATTGACGATCGGTAGATGGGCAACCTTGTCCGGGGTCGCCCATTCGATCTGGTACGGCTTGCCCTCGAAGCGTTGCATAGACGTAAGGAGCGAACTACTGCCCCGGCCGTCGTCTTCACCGGGAAGCTTCAGCATCCTCGACTTGACGTATTGATTGGTTTGGTAGTAGACCATCACCAGACCTTTAATGGCCTCGGTGTGGGGTCCCGCGCCCTCCTCA
>CP070827.1:4719923-4727079 GCA_020344555.1 Phycisphaerales bacterium | reverse complement strand
GCCGTCCGAACCGGGCAATTGACGGCGCGAGGACTTGCACCTCGCTGGACTCGCAGCCTTGTCGGCTGCTCCGGCCTCCCACGTTCCTGGGGAACCCCCTGTGCCTATGCCCTGCTCTCCGACCCCGGCGGGACCGATGCCTCAGGCCAGTTCGACGCGTCGACACGGCCCCCGCATTGCACCACGACGAGGGCTCCCGCGCGCATTTTGGCTTTCGGGGGCTCAATCACACGGCCTGGGCACTCGCTGTCTACGCTTCGCAGCGCCTCTCACCCGGGCACCACGCAAGACTCGCTTCCGGCTGCCGGCCCAGCTCTACCGGGCGGGTTTGGCTACCCGCTGGGTTCCATCGAAAGGTTTCTGAGTTCCGTCCTATGTCATCTCATCCTCCTTTCCCAAGCTTTCGTGGCACAAGGTGCTTTCCATTTAGGGCGGCACGGTCTGACCGGCCGCAGGCGGGACAGGCCGTGGAAGCGTTGAACCACGGCCTTGCTGGGCGAGACCGTGCCAAAGCGTATGGGGCTTATGACCTTTTTCGGGATGCAGCACAGCTCAAATGATCTCGACCTGGCCGGCTCCGCTTGACCGGCCGGTCAGTTGGCATGATACTCCGCCGTCCGCTTCCCGGCGTATTTCATGGACAAGACCTTCATCAAACTGCTTATTCTGGACGTCGACGGTGTGCTCACGGATGGCCGGATCACCGCGGCGCCTTCCGGTGAGTGGACCAAGGCCTTCTACGTTCAGGACGGCTGTGCTTTGAAGCTATGGCAGCGTTCCGGCGGGAAGGTTGCTCTGCTGTCGGGAAGAACGGAAGAGGCGGTCGATCGGCGGGCCGCCGAGCTCGGCATCGAATGGGTCCACAGCGGCGTGACAGACAAGCTCAGGGCCTATCGTGCCGTCCTGGCCTCCGCGGGGTGTTGCGATGCCGCGGTGAGCTACATGGGCGACGATCTTCCCGATCTGGCGCCCATGCGTTGTTGCGGGTTTCCGGTGGCGGTGGCCAATGCTGCACCGGCGGTTAAGCGCGCCGCCCATTACGTTACCCGCTGCCGGGGTGGAGGCGGTGCGATCGCGGAGGTCGTGGAGCTTCTGCTGCGGAAGCAAGAGCGTTGGTCCCAGGTTATGGGTGAACAGGCTTGAGTGGTTAATAATAATGGAGATAGAGCCGCCTGCATACTCCCGACGCCGCGCCACGGGGTTCGTTCGAGCTCTGGTCGTGGCCTCATCGACCCTGGCGATCCTGCTGGTCTGTTTCTCGATCTACCAGTACAGCCAAGTGGATCCCGAGGCAGCCGCCCGACTTCGGGACCGCCGCCTGCCTTCGGTGGCGGCTGAGGAACCGCGGGAGCGGGATGAGGACGCCACCCGAGACGGTCCGAGTATTGACATTGGTCGGGGGTCCATCGGTCCGGGCGAGAAGATCCAGATCACGCTCTACCCGCGCGAGGGCAAGCAGGCCCGATTTGAGATTTCGGTCGACGATTGGACTCCGATCGAGGGCTCGACGAACGAATTCCTGCTTAGCAAACCCGAGGTTCGCATGCGCACCAAGAACGGCAACGCCGTTCGCGTGACCGCCGAGCGCGGGATTCTGGAGGCCCAACGGAGAAGCGGCGGTGGACTGGATCCGCAGCGCGGCAGGCTGAGTGGGCAAGTGGTAATCCAATACGATCGCCTTTCGGAGGCGGACCGGGCGATACTTCCAGCGGAGCTTCGCGGTCGGATCGATCCGTCGGACCTGGTGCGGATCGAACTGGACGAGATCGAGTTCGACCTGGAATACTCGAAGCTGATCGTGCCCGGACGCGTCCACCTCTCGGCACGCGACGTGGAGCTGGAGGCCGCCGACCTGGAGATTCGGTTTAACGACGCCGAAAACCGCGTCGAGCAGATGAGGATCAGGCGGGGCGGGCGTATCGAGCTGCTCGAAGAGAGCGAGCGGCTCGGCCTGTCGATTCCGGCTGTGCAAGGATCGGATGAGAGGCGGCTCACCCTTGTCGAGTGGCTTCGTGCCTCAGTCCAGGCGAGGATCGATGCGCAGGAGAGGCAAGAACAAGCCGAGCAGCCGGTACCTACCCAAGCCGAGGTGACTTACACCGACGAGGGCGTACCGGTGTTTCGCCCTAAGGTGGAGGGCGAGGAAACCACCGAACCACCGATTCGATATTACGCCCGCTTCGAAGGCGAGGTGGATGCCAAACAGTTGGCCGGCGACGTTACGCTCTCCCGGCTCGAAGCGGGTGTCCTGGAGATCGTCCGGGACCTTTCAGCCGAGGAGCAGGCCCGCGTCGAGTCCGCCCCGGAGGGGGGTCCGTCGGGGGATGACAAGCCTGCGACACCTACGATGGAGCGGCTGGTCTTGGAATGGGCCGATCGGTTGGTGATGGAAGTGTGCTCCCCCGAGGATGCTCGCTGCACGGGCCAGATGCGATCGAAGCTTGCAGCCTCCGGTTCCCCGGTACGGATCGTCAGTCCGGAAGGGGAGGCCACCTGCAGCAAAGTCACCTTCGACCCCGACGGGTCCAAGGTATGGCTCTACGGCACGGAGGCTGATCCGGCAGCGGTTCGTTACGCGGATCAGGGTACCCTGTCCGGGCTGGCGATCTATTCGGAACGTCAGAGGGATGACATGTATGTTCGGGTAGTCGGGCCGGGGAGGCTTGTAAGCGAATCCGAGGAAGGCGCAGGTCCTTCCAGTCCGTCAGACGCCGCGCCATCTAACGGCTTGACTGTCGAGTTTGGCGAGCAGCTCGAGGCCCACGGGCGGTTTGTAACCGAAACGAGCATTGACTTGACCGGTACCGTATTGTCACGGAAGCAAAGCGTGCTCGACCGGGCTTCGTTTCTCGGTCAGGTCAGGGTGAAGCAGGACGAAATGAGTCTTGGCGCCGACTCCATCGCGGTTACGTTTGGCACGAAACGAAGCCGCGATGCCGACGGGCAGATGATCGAGCGGCTCGTTGGTCGAGGGCACGTCGTTATGACCCGGGACGCCGACCGGGTCACTTGTCGCGAACTCGACGTTTCCATGACCGTGGATCAGGACGGGCGAACCATGCCGCGAACCGCGACGGCCCTGGGGGACGTTACGGCCCAGCAGCGTGAGCGCACGATTGAAGCTCGTGACAAGCTCATCGTCGATTTCGAGATGGTCGAACGTCCGGCGCCGCCGTACGACGCAGCCAAGGCCTATGCCGCTGCGGTGGCGGCGGGTCTGGACGTGGCCACGACCGATTGGGAAGCTCGCCGTCGGGAGCACGAAGCGAAGGTGCGCCGCGAGGTCGGTGTAAAGCAACTCAAAGCGTTCGGCGAGGTGAGCGTTGTCGACCCCATCCAGGCGTTGGATGTGACCGCCGACAAGCTGGATTGCACCATAAAGGACGGTCGGGACATCGAGACTGCGTTCGTCGAGGGCCTGGACGATCATCCCGCGTCGGTCCGGCTTGACACGTTGACGGTCGCTGGTCGGGAGATCAGGTTGAACGTTCCCGACCAGTGGGCTGAAGTTCCTGGTGCCGGGCGGCTGACATTCCGGTCACGCAAGGACCTTGACGGCCGAAGACTCGACAGGCCCATACCCATCGCCGTTACCTGGGCCGATTGGATGACATATCACGGGCGCGAGAATCGATCGGTTTTTTCGGGCGCGGTTCACGCCACCAGCGAAACCACGACCACCTTTGACTGCGGTCGACTCGAGGTTCATTTTCAGGACGTGGCACCTGCAGAGGTGGATGCCCAGGCCGCCCCGGACTGGTGGATCCTCCAGGACGTGGTCGATCGGCTGGCGCGTGGATCGGCGGCCGCCAGGACGCAACCCGCCACTGATCGCTTCTCCAAGGAGCCGACCCTCATTGTGGCCACCGGCAATGCCGTCGCCCTGACATCTGAAATTGATCCGGATACGGATCGGCTCAAGAGTCGGGCTCGGATCGCCGGGCCGCAACTTTGGGTGGACCTGCGCCCGGAGGTCTCCAAGATGCAGATCGAGGGTCCGGGGAACCTGTTGTTGGAAGATTACCGACCCGCGAGGTCGTCGGAGGAAACATTTCACAGGGCTTCAAGGGGTCTGTTCGCGGTCAGCGAAGATGCCGGCCCGTCAAATACGCTGATCGAATGGGAGGAGTTGATGTGGTACGACTTCTCGATCGAGCAGACCCGATTTGAGGGGAATGTAAGCCTGAAATACTTCAGCGGCCTCGAGCTTCAGCGGATTCGGGGCCGACCTGCCGGCGACAGCAGCGAGGCGATGCCCGGCAGGCGGACTTTCTTGACCTGCCGGACATTGGAAGCCGACTTCTTCGACCGGAAGGAGCGTTCACTTCCGCATGGCAGCCGTCGAATGGGACGACTCAGTTCTGATCGGCTGAAACAGTTCCACGCCAAAGGCGGTGTGAGGCTCCAAGATCAAAGTGAGGGTTTGTCTCTTACGGCGGATCGGGTTGTGTACTGGAAGGACCGCGATGTCCTTGCGGTCTATGGTTGGCCACAACGCAAAGCGCGCATCATGGTGCAGAAGCCTGGTAAACTCCCCACCCAGGTTTCGGGCGAGCGTCTGTTCTACAATCTGTCCACCGGGTACGCCGAGCTGGTCAAGCCGGAACTCAAGACACGCTGAACATGAGCAGTGTCACACGTGTGGCGCAGGGGCCGTAGGGCACGCCGCAAAAATTCTTGACTTTGCATTTGCCTACCGAGGTAGCGCTGGAATAATTAGGTAGCGCAAGCCTGACTCGGCACCGCCAGTTCAGTCGCGTGCACTGGTGTCAGCCGACCGGCACGATCGATGATAGTCGCTACACGGGCCGGACGATTTGATCGGTCAGGTTTAAGGGTAGCGCTAATCTCCCCGGGCCTTCAAGGCAAGATAACGTTAACGCCGGCGCATTGCGCTGCAGATGGCAGACCGCCTGGCGGCAGGTGGTGCCCTGTCTGAGGAGCGTGATTCGGCGGCGACCATTACCGTCCGTTCGTTGCGGCTTCGATGGATCAGGCGAGGCCAGGTCGGATTTTGGTTTTTGGCAGTTGTGGACGTCGGTGCAAACCGAGAATAGGTGTTCGCCAAAGTCTGGGGGCTGACGGCGGGTAGCAGGCGGGTGCTTTTCGATGGGGATAGGAGAGGATGGGTGGGAGCGGCGCCTGGACGGTCCGCGCCAGTTGGAGCGGCCGTCCAGGTCGCCGTGTCTAGGTACCTCCCCAATCCCGCACAATAGACCTTGCAGCAGTATACCAAAGTCCTGACCGAGGGGCAAACGGAGCGGGAGGGATTCGAACCCCCTCAAGATTTCCCGGAGAAAACAACGGTTTCCGAACAAGGCGGCGCAGAATCCGGCGCACACGCTGCACCGATAGCCGTTTCCGACCCCGATTTGAGGGCTGTTGTGAGCGCCTGGCCGGAGCTGCCGGAAGCCCTGCGCAAGGGCATCGTGGCCATGGTCAAAGCGGCGAGTGGCAATACAACAGATAGCTGAGCAGAAACGAAAACGATAACGCTCCTTGCTGGTCGAGGTTGCCTCAATTTGAAGAGGCACGGGGCATAGTTACACGGCAATACTCGGTATATTCCCGTGACATTTGTCGATATACCGCGTGCCCGTCAAGCAAGGAGGAAGCTAGTTTGTGCGGCCCTGCGGACGAGCGTTTTTTCATTCCATCGTCCGTGCCCCACGGTCAGGGTCCTGAACGCGGTGCCTTCCCGTACGACGCATAGCAGCGTGGTACGCTGCAATGCACTAAGATATTGTCTCGACTCGTGCGCGTGCGCGCAGGGGCACGATGATACATCCCATGGTTTCTGGCCAGTAACTTGATCGTACTTTTCACAATACCGGCGCATATTTGTAACTCGGTGGACGCGGAACGGTGGACAATTGCGATTCATACTCGTGTATATGCAGAATGCGCCCATGGAAGCTCGCAACTCCTATTATTACAGCGCGATACTTCGCCCGACGACTACTCATGCAACCAGATCCAGCCTATAATTACACAGCGCGGAAATAACAAAGGAACCCTCGTGAACGAAGCCCCTGTTGAACGCCGTTCGTGGATCCTCGATACGGTTGACGAGTTCATCGCGGCCGTGCCGTGGACGAAGAACCGGATGGTGGTGGTTTATCTGCGTCACCACGGTGGACGGAGATACGTCCGGCTACGAACCTTCAACCGGCACAAGAAGCTCGACTGCTGGTATCCGTCACCTTGCTATTTTGTTGTCCCACAGGAATGTGCCACGGACCTCGCCAAGGCGATCAACGCGGCGGCAATGGGCAAGCGGTTCGGGCCGGAACCCGATTGGTATCAGGATTTCGAGAAGCAATACGCCGGGTATTGTGGGGCCAAGGAAGCAGCCTCAGATCGTGAGATAGACAGCGATGAGGCGGAAGCAGCGTGAGCACGGCGTGCGTGTCGTCGACGGCTGATCGTGCAGATGTCCACGTGACGACGCCGGCGAATGATACGCTAGTCGATGTGTTGGCTAAGCTGGCCCAGGCGATGCGTCAATTGGACGAAGCACCGCTTGATGGATCTCGACGGCTTGCGGCTCAGCGTGACACCATCGTCGACCAGCTGGGGCACATTCATCATGCCATCGCTGAACTCATTGGCGAGCGTGAGCTTGTCTCAGCCGGTGTCGGGGGGTAGAGGCGGACAGCCGCGAGGCCCCGCGCAGCCCGATGGTGACTATGGGCGGAGGGGCGCCATCGGCCACGGCGGGGCGATGTGTAAGGCCGTTTTTGGGGCTCCCAGGCTGACTCTGAGCCTATTCGTCGTTCCTCACAGCTTGGCGCCAAAGCCGAGAATTGGGGCTTACGCTGCATTCGGGCCGGAACCGTTCATCACCTTCAACCGATGGTCTGATGACGCCTAGATTCACAAGACGTGGCAAACCTGTGCGTTCTGGTCACACCTAGCCGTGGTCTCAGTGCTTGAAAACCGCAACGGATTCGGTTGTTACTGAATAAGACGACCTGGTTCGCGAATCGTCCTCGTCAACCGGGCGCCGTGAGGAGAAGGGAGACCGTGCACCAAGTAGTTGTCTTGCACGTCGCCGAATATCCGGAGTTGTGCCTACAATTACTATATGGCGGTGGAGGGGCCGACCACAAAGGAGGTGATGCCCCGTGAAGGGTATATTGACTTAGAGACTATC
>CP070827.1:4698164-4719823 GCA_020344555.1 Phycisphaerales bacterium | reverse complement strand
GTCGTCATGTAGCCCTGGCCAAAGGCCTTGAAAAGGACATCGTCCGATCGGAGCATCTCCATCAAACGCCCACGCTCGTCCGGGATGACTTTCAGCGGCTTGACCCGTACGTCCTTTATCATAGATTGTCCAATCGCTGTGCCCGGCAGATCACCCCGCGGGCAGATCGCAACCGATGCACCCGTTCACGCCCCGTCGATGGCGTGCCCCAGACCGAAGAAACTGCTTTCGGCGGCCTGATTGGTTTGAGCAGGCTTGGGACGATCACGACAGACTCCGTCCCCGTCGGTTGCGCGACAAAGTCAAACGTAACCCTTTGAAAAACAATAGCTTATAGTCACATCCGGCCGCCTCGCCCAAGGGGTTGCCTAAGCTCTGACGGCACCAGTTCACGTACGGGCTTTATCGGCGAATGCGCCGACCCGCGGCACAGTCTTCAAGCCGAAGGTTGCAACAGGCCCCCGCAGCCCGACACGCCGAGAGGCGATCCCTTTGGGGCATGGGCTCGTTTTTGCGGACCACGCCACCGCCCCTCGGCGGCCAATGTGTGTGTGCGTGTCCGCCGGCCCGGTGTCCCACTCTGACCCGGGCCGATAAGAGAACCCTTCGCCGGCACCCTGGCACGCTCCGTTAGCGGACGCGTCGCAACCGATACACGATCGTGCTGAGCAGTCCTGGCTAAGGCTGCCGGCAGAAGCCACACAACCGCCATACTCATATAATCCTTGGTCGGGGTCAGTACGACCAAAGTCGCGTCCGTGTTTCCCCTTTGGCCTCGCACTTGGGGCTGGCGAGCGTCCGATGCCGCACCGCTCGCTGACCACGAACGGACCGCCCGACCTGCGATGCCACACCAGCGGCATCCAGGTCGTCATCTGTAGCGTTCACAATACGACCGATTGTCTCATAACAGCCCAAGGGGGCGGACCTTTTCTCGCGCCTCGCACGGTCTGCGCAGCCCAGCTATTACTGCACCTTCACTACGCTGACGTTCAAACCCCGACTTTGTGTCTCTTGCGCACGCGTCGCGTTGTGACTCGGTCTTCGTGTTGACTCCCTCAAACCAATGACCTATAAGGGGAATAGCCCGGGCGCGGGTCTTGGTGCCCGCGTCTGCGTTAGCTCGCATGGCCGGCCGGAAGGGGCTAGGCGCTGCTTCCGGCCGGTCGCTATTTGATCTGTCGATTCCCGTCGTTTGCCTCTGTGAGAAGATGGCCGTCATTTCGACCTACGCGAGTCCTCCAAGCCTCCTCGCATACCGCGAGGTACCCCATCCGCATCAGGCTGCGGCACGGCGCAACCGCCGCACAGGTAGGACCTTAGGAGAGAAGCTCAGCCCCTACCGGGACGGCACCCAACGTCCTCTTTGCCAACCTCCATCACCGGTCAGGCCACCCTGCCCGCGAGATAATTCACAGCCTGGAAAGTGGCTCATTGTAAGGATCATTCCGGACAAGGCAACCTTTTTTCGGTCCATGCCAGAAGACGTCGTGCCGGTTGCGTGCCTCAGCCACGTCCCTCCTTACCGTAGGTCGAGCGGCCGCCATCTTGCCCAGTGTGCCAATAACCGTCCTTGGAGTCCCAAGTCACGGCCTGCTGCTCCGCATCTACCTCACGTCATCTTCACATCTTTCCCAAACTGCCCGTTTTTACGCGCCGACCTGTACGAGTCTGACGCCGTCGTTGTATCTCCGGTATTTGCCTCGCAGTAAGAGACGCGCACTGCGCAACCTTAGACCGAACCGCGTTGTTCATGGACCTATAACGCCCCCGGGAGTCAGCGCTCGTACCAAAGTGCAGTGAACTGGGCGGTCCATGCGGCCCGGATCTTCGGCCCTCACAATTCGGCAATATACAGGAAAGCCGCGCGGTCCGCAACCGTCTTTCGCAAAAAATCACATCCTGGTCGTGTTGACTATTTCGATGACTAGGCTACACTACTGACGAGATTGGGTTTGCGGGCCGGTTCATGAGCAGCGCCGATATTTTCTCCTTGAGCCGGTCTGTGCGAGCTGGGGCGAGGGCTAAACCTCTCCACGGTCAGCTTTCGTAAGCCTCTGCCAGTCATGCGCAGCGTGTGGCTGCGGGTAGGCATCCCTGTACCCGAGGGGCGTTTAAAATGGACTGGGTGATACTGGCCGGCAACGTCGGACATCAGACGTGTTGGGTCGGAGGGCTTCCCCGTCCACTTCTCCCGCTCCCAAATAGGACGCTCATCGACGCGCTGCTCGCGAAGTGCCGTTATTCCTCCGATGGCTCATGCACCATATGCACGATTGGCCACTCCGATCTGTTCGCACGGCATCTGAAGGGACAGAACGCACCGGACGCCGCGCTAGGCTTTTTCGAGGACAATGTGCCGCGGGGGACGGCAGGCTGCCTGAAGGCGTGCGAATCTCGGTTGAAGGGCGAGACAATCCTCGTCGCCGGGGCGGCCGTCTGGTTAGAGGATGACCCAAGTTGGATGCTTGAGCAGCACCGGTCCCAGGGGAACGCGCTGACCGTCTTCTGTAACGACGATCCGACTATGGCGAACGGCGGTGGACGAAGGTTGGCGAGACCCGCGGGTGTGTATTGTTGCGAACCCGAGGTGCTGAGTCTCATCCACCCCGCCGGATACCAAGATCTAAAGGAGCAACTGATTCCGGAGCTGAAGCGCGTAGGGCTGCGCGTGGGAGCCGCCAACCTCCGGGGGACGACGCTCGAGGTATTGGACTGGAAGAGCTACCTGCGCGTCCTCGGCCACGTTCTTACCGCGCGGCAGTTTGAGACACGGGGCTTTCGCCAGCTCGCACCGGACATCTGGTGCGGCGAGGGAACCGAGATTGCGTCCCAGGCCCGGATCGTGGGACCGGCCCTCTTAGGGCGCAACTGCCGGATCGAAGATGAAGCCATCATTATAGGGCCCGCGATGCTTGGTGATGAGTGCAGCGTGGGAAACGGCACATGGTTGGTTCGGGTGGTCGCACCGTCCCACGTAAGTTATCCCGCCAGCGCGTCCCTTACGGATCAGGTCGTTTCAAGGCCCGAGCCGGCAAGGCCGAGGACCGACCGGGTTTGGCATCGCGACCCGCGCGTCGCACGATCGGTTCCAAGTGTACGTTCCGATGCCGAAGCCGGCCTCGCGGTCGGTCCGCGCCCATTACTGGCTGGTGCGGTGGTCCCGGGTGCGGTGCTTGCAACGGTGTTCGTATGGGCCTTCTGGCATACGTTGGCCGACCTCTGGCAGACCTGGCGCAACGACGCGGATTACAGTGCGGGTCAGTTGGTCCCGCTTGCGGCTGCGTACATGCTTGTGACCCGCCGCAACCTCCTGAGAAAGCTGAGGCTAAGCCCGGCGCCTGCTGGTTTCGTGGTCTTTGCGGCCGGTCTGCTAATCCATCTGCTTGGCGGGTATTACCTTTATGGGTCACTTCAGAACATCGGAATGCTAATCTGTGCCAACGGGCTGATCATAGGTCTTATCGGGTGGTCCGCGTATCGGTGCATCTGGTATCCGCTGTTGTTTATGTTCCTCATGCTTCCGCTTCCCAATCGCATTCACGACGCGGTAACACTGCCTCTGCAAGGGGTAGGTGCGCAGATATCCGCCACTATCTTGGAAATCGTGGGCGTTCCCGCGGTGCGATACGGAAATGTGCTGGAAGTCGGCGAACACCACATTGCCGTGGCAGAGGCATGCAGCGGCCTGCGGATGGCGTTGGCCTTCCTGATTGTCACGGGTGTCTTCGCCTATGTCATACGACGCCCCGGGTGGCAAAAGCTGGTGGTCCTATTGTCGAGCATTCCCATCGCTGTGGCCTGTAATGTGCTCCGCATAGTTGTGGCCGCTTATCTTTACGACCTCGGGTACGGATGGCTTGGGCGGGGAGCTTTCCATGATGCGGCTGGGCTACTGATGGTACCCGTGGCCTTGTGTCTGGTCTGCTTAGAGCTCTGGGTTCTGTCGAACCTGGTCGTGCCCAAGGGTAAGGCCGACGCGCTGGTGGAACGTATCGATCAAACGGCAGTAGCCTCAGGAACTTGATTCCGCGGAGTCTCGCCGATGGACAACCGAATACCCAGAGCTAGAGCACTCGGACTGGCCATGATACTGCTACTATGTGCTGGTGCACTACATCGCTGGGTGCACGTGACGCGAGCCAGCCAGGCCCTGAATCACACGCCGTTGGCCCGTCCTCTTTCGGAAATACCCTCGAGTATTGGCCAGTTCTCGCTCGAACGGAACGTGCCACTCGAATCCGACGTCTTGCGGGTCTCGGATGTCGACAGCTTCCTGAATCGTGCATACGTTGATCCCGTCTCTGGTGATCGGGTGCTGCTATTTGTCGGCTACTGGGGTCGCGAGAATGTAGGCACGGGACACGGTCCTGAGGTGTGTTATCCGGCCGTGGGCTGGAACGCGGAATGGGAGCCCGCCGAGCGAATTGTACGCTTTGATACAGCGGCTGGGACATTCGAGGCGCCGATGATGGTACATCGATTCTCCCGCACCGAGCCAGAAGGGATCATCCAGCGGGCGGTGGGCTTTACTGCGGTTGTGGGTGGAGAGTTTCGCGCCTCCTCCCGCGGGGTGTTCTGGCACCGGCCCAGTGGTGGACGGCGAACCGGGGGCGCGTACTTGACCCATGTTCAGGTGTCGGCACCAGTTTTTGGTGAGGCTTGGGATGCCGGTGAGTCGGATGTTGCAGCGTTTATGGAGCTACTCCTGCCGCAGCTCGTGCGTTGTCTACCTCGAGCCGCGGCTGCAGTCGAGTTGGAGGGCGCGTCATAGCAACTGATAGCGACATCTCGGACACGAAGGATCTGGCAGTATCGCGCCGATCAGAGGTGGTCGAGTTCGTGCCAACGGTGCCAGAGAGAGAGGACGATGCGCCTGCAACGGCCCTACTGCAGCGCTGGCGGACCGTGCTACTCGTCTCACTCGTTGTTGGTGCTGTTTCGTTATCGGCCGTCTGGGCGCTTGTGCATCCCAAGTTTGCAGTGGATGCGACCGTGCACGTAGCACCCGTGGTCCGGCCGATCATGTATTCCGACCACGACACCGACATCTCTCGTCAGTATCGCGAGTACATTTCGACAGAGCTGGTGGCAATGACAAGTCCGGCGGTGATCAGTGCCACGCTGGACCTGCCGGAGGTAAGCTCGCTGTCTCGGGTCCGCACAGCCACTGACCCGGTGCGTCACGTGATAAAGACGATCACCGCTGAGCAGGTGAAGGGAACGCAACTTGTGAAGATCTCCATGGTCAGCGAGGACCCCGCGGGCATGGCGGCTATCGTCAACGGCATAGTGCAGATGTACCTGCGACGCCACGAGAACAAGAAGCGGACGTGGGATGAGAGGAGGCTCAGCTCTCTACGGGCTGAGCAGATTCAGTTGGAAGCGCAACTCGAGGCCAAGGCCGTTCAGCTTCGCCAGGCCGCCATCGATCGCGGACTGAGTGTCGCCCAAGGGGCCGGAGCTTCGATCGATGCGTCGATAAGTGAGCTGCAGACCCTGCTTACGCAAGCGAACAAGGATCGTGCGCTTGCGGTGGCGAAACTTGCCACGCTTAATGACGAAGGCGAGACGGACAGCGTAGCGAGCCTGGACCCCGCCGGCTTCGAGGCGTTCCTTGGTGCCGACGCCGAGCTGCTCAGCCTCAAGGAGCAGCTCAGATCGGCCGAGCTTTCGGCGCTGTCCGATGAACGTCTCGGACGAGGGCCGGACCACCCTGACGCCCGCGGACGGACCCAACTCATCGCCGCGCTGCAAGACCGGATTAGCGAAAGAGCGGCCGCTCTCCGCGAAGCGTTTGTTGACTCCGAGCGCCGTCGGTTGGAGACGGATCTGCGCAATGCCGGACTTAGCGGTGAGGTGTTTCAGGCCGAGCTGGAGCGGTTGACGAAGGAGCAGACCGACGTAGCTGAGCGGTTGTTCCAGCTTGAGGACCTGCGTCACGAGCGCGAGCAACTGGAGGGAACGTTGACCCAGGTTCGGCAGAAGATCCGGAGTGTGGAGGTTGAACAGAACCGCAGTCCCCGCATTACGATCGATTCGCTTGCCAGCGCCCCTGACGTCCCCAACATCGACAAACGGCTGAAGTATAGTGCCGTAGCCGTCTTGATGAGCCTCTTCATGGGTGCCGGCGCCGCGCTGCTGCGACACCGGTTGGACACGAGCTTCCGCAATCCGGCCCAGGTTACCGAAAGACTCGGTGTTCGGGTTCTGGGCAGCGTCGGGTACATCCCGGACAAGCAGAATAGCCGCAACGCAGCCGACCAGCGCATGCTGGAACCGGTCCGCGGGATCTCTGCCGCGTTGCTCGCTGGCTCGCGGGATCGCCAACCCCGCAGTCGACTGATAACAAGTCCGACCCGGGGTACCGGAAAGTCCTCGTTGGCCATGAATCTGGCCAACAGCCTGGCGTCAACCGGAAGGCGCGTCCTCCTGGTGGATGCCGACAACCATGGTCAGGGTATTACCCGGCGGTTGGGTATGGGGGACCGCCTGGGGCTTCGGGAGTTCCTGGCCGACACCTGCAGCGTACCGGACGACGCAGTCCACGCAGGTGGTGTGGCTGGTCTGGGGATTCTCCCCGCCGGGGTGCGGGACGATCAGTTCGGTGAACTGTTGGGCAGGAAACAGGCCCAGGCAAAGCTGGTCGGCCTGTTCGAAGGTTATGACGAGGTTATCGTGGACTCGCCGCCGGTGCTGGCCAAGAGCGACGCCACCGTGTTGGCAACTTTGGTGGACGACGTGGTCTTGGTGCTCCGCTCAGGCCGATCCACTCGGGAAGAGGTCTACGCATCCCAGCAGCATCTGGCTGCGGTCGGCGGCAAAGTCGTTGGTGTGATTCTCAATGCAGTCGACAAGAGGGACGCGCGTTACAGCTATGGATACACCTATGGTTACAACTATGCCTACAGCGACCAGGGGGGTACCTGACAATCGGAAGCGAAGGGTTTTACGTCGCCCCGCTGTCGGTTCCAACCGGGAAGGAGGCATCGGATCATCGCTGGAGCCAATAACACAACGGTCATGATTCACGTCGACACGCGCCTTGCCGCTGCGGTCGGACTCGGCCGTGAGCAGGGCCAACGCGTGCATTGTCTCGGCTCCACCGACCTTCTGGATTGGTATTGTCAGTGGGCCGCCAGACAGGCACACTCGGTGTTTGTGCTGCTCCCGGAGCGCCTGAAGACCGGCTTTGGCGAAATCGGCGCGGACCCGGGTCAGATTTCGCCGCTGTGGTACGGTGATCACGGGGCGGTGTCACTTCCCCCAATGCATCGCCGAGGTCAGCTATGGATCGTCAACGGCAACCAGTTGCCGGTTGTGGACCAGGAGACAGTCCGGTCCGCGGTGCGTCGCAATCATTGCGACGTAGTAGTCTTTGCCTCGTCTGCCGTAGCCGAGGCAGCCCACTATCCCGAGTCGGTACTGGTCGGCGAAACGGGCGAGGTGGTCACCGTCAAACGCCACTACAACGATTCCCCCAGCTTCACCGATCTGTGGACCGGTGAAGCGTGTTTTCTCGTTGCCTCCAATGGACATGCCTCAGCCGTGCTGAACCACGTGATTGCCCGCGGGTGGGGTTTGGACAGCATCGGTGCCTTGACGCGCCGCTTCAACGTCCGATGGTCTTCGAGTTCGTGTGTCGTGGGGGACTTTCGTTCACCCCGTTCGATGCCGGCGAGCTATTTCCGCCGCAGCGGCACTGGAGACCGTTCGGCTGCCACGGTCGGGTCAGACGACTCAAGCCGCGTTGTCGATGCAAGATCACGTCCACTCAACTGGGCAGGCGTTGAGCAGCAGGCTCGAGGAACCGCCACTCGCAGCAACGGTGTGGGCGTTGCAGGTCCCAGCTTCGATGCAGACAAGGGCGATGATGGGAAGAGCGTGTCACTGGCGGACTCACCCAAGGGACCGGCTGGCAATCGCGCCTACTTGTTCGTGAAGCGTGTCATCGACCTAATCGGCGCAGCCGTGGGTCTGATGGTGTTGTCACCGTTACTATTGGCTGTGGCAGTGCTGGTGAAATGCACTTCGCGTGGCCCCGTCCTGTTCGTTCACAGGCGTCAGGGCCTGGGCGGCGAGGAGTTTGGCTGTCTGAAACTCCGAACCATGCGTGTTGGGGCCGACGCCGAACAGGCTTTGCTCCAGGCTCGCAACGAGGTGGATGGACCGCAATTCAAGATCGCGAATGATCCAAGGCTGACCAGGCTGGGCATCTGGCTTCGACGTCGCAACGTTGATGAGTTGCCCCAGCTAGTCAATGTACTGCTGGGTCAGATGAGCTTGGTGGGCCCGAGGCCGTCACCTGACGAGGAGAACCAGTTGTGTCCCGAGTGGCGCCGCACGCGGCTGTCCGTCAAACCCGGGATTACAGGTCTTTGGCAGGTGCTTCGGCTCCGGGATGAACAGCACTCAGACTTCCAGGAGTGGATATATTACGACGAAGAATACGCGCGACATCGGTCGATATGGCTCGACCTGCAGATCTTGGTCTATACCCCCCTCACGATGTTCGCGTCGCGCCGGCTGATAGGACTCGCCAAGCGACTTGAGCGTCACGGAATCTGCGCACATTCCGCCAGACTCGGCCAACACCAGACCCCCATTTCGTGCCGATAACACGGAAGGCTCGAGATTCAATCCCGGTTGACCGCGGCGGGTGGTATCACATGTTCGTTGCAGGACAGGAGTAGGCCGTATGGCAGTTGGCCAGAGTTCCAAACGAGGCGGGCGCGTCCGCATCGGTTGGATCGTGGGAATCGCGGTCGGGGTGCTGATCGCTGGGACCGGGGGATACCTCATCCACACTCGCCAGAAGCGCCGAAACACGCTCAAGCTCCTACAACAGGCTCGGCAAGCGCAAGCCGAGGGCGATTGGGAGACAGCCGCCACATCGTACCGGCAATATCTGAAACGCGAGCCTTCCGACGTTGCGGTCCTTTCGCCCTATGCAAATGCCTTGCTCGAACGGGTGGAGGAATCGCCGGAGGCCGCGGGCGACGCCGTGCGAACCCTACGACGGCTTGTGCGTCTCGAGCCGGACAACATCGACGCGATCGAGAAGCTGGTCGGCTTGTACCTGGCGTTCGGCCAATTCGAGCTCGCTAAGGAGCACGCCAAGAACTGGGCCGGCCTGGCTCCTGAATCCACCGACGCTGTTCTCGCCTTGGCCCGAGCCCGTTGCGGGCTCCACCAGGACGCCGAGGCCGCGGAGGGCTTGACCAACGCCGTTGAGCGGATGCCCTCTGAGCCGAGGCTCTACCCGTTGTTGGTGGCCCTATTAGTTGAGAGGCTGGATAGGCCGGAAGAGGCTGCGGAATACGTTGCGAATGCGTTGCGTGTGAGCCCCGATTCGTACGAAGTGCACATGGCCGCCTTCGCCTTTCACAAAGACCGGGGTGACATCGCTAAAGCCGAAGCTCACTTGCGCCGGGCGCTGGAGCTTTCACCCGACACAATTGAGGTTCTGGTACCAGGTGCCGTGTTTTACATCTCGAGCAACCGATTGGACGAGGCCGAGTTGCTTTTGGAGCGTGCCCGAACGCTATCACCAAGAAACCGAATGCTTCTCTCTGCTCGCGCAGCGTGGGCGCTGAGAAAGAACAAGCGCATACAGCTTGCGGAAGCGGCCGACGAACTGATGGCCTCCATCAGTGACAGCGACCTTGATCTGCTGGCCCGTGCCGGCGAGCTCTATCTACGAGCCGGTGATCTCGATCGAGCTGATAAGTGCATCGAAAAGCTCGCCGCTGCACCCGGCGCCAGTGAACGAATCGAGACCTGGCTGAACGCCCTCAAGGGCGCCCGGGCACTGTTTGGCGGTGAGCCCTACGCGGCGATACCTCACCTGCAGGCGGTCTTCCGGCGCCAATCCTCCGAGCTGTGGACAGCCGAGCTGCTGGCCAATGCTTACGTCAAGATCGGCGCCCTCGAAGCAGCGGCTCAGATGTATCGCCACATCCTAGCGGCGGCCCCGAATACCGCACGGATAAGGCTGGCCCTCGCTCGGCTCGAATTGCGGCGCGGTCGTCTGGACATGGCTCGGAGGCAGGCAGAGGTCTTGTCGGAAGCCCGTGAGGATCACGCCTACGACGCAGAGCTGATCCGCCTTTCCTGCGAACTGGAACAGGCTGCCCGCGAGGAGGCCCGGCCGGCCGGACTGCACACTCTTCAGACTGAGTTGGAACGCCTTGCGAGCGAGCATCCAGCGGATCCGGCCATCGCCGCACTCCTGGCACAGTGCTTTGCGCTGAGCGATCAGCCGGCACGAGCAATTCAGATCTTCCACGACAGACTGGCCAACGGTTCCGCAAGCGTAAGCCTGGGAGCCGAGCTTGCCCGCACGCTGCTGACCGAAGGGTTGTACCAAGGCGCCGGGGAGGTTGCTGATGAACTGATCGATCGTTTCCCTCAGGCTCCGGAGGGACACGAGCTTCGTATCAAGGTGATGGCAGCCAGCGGACAATTCATGGAGGCTGCGGATTACTCGGACCGTAGTCCGCTACCTCCGGCGTTGAAAGGGCGGCTATGGAAGACGCTCGGCCAGGAGTACCTGACGGCCGATCGCGTGAAACCTGCGCTCGAGGCGTTCCGCCATGCGGTCACGCTACTGCCCGGCGACGTTTCTGCCCGACAGGCGCTGCTGCACGCGACCCCGGACGTCAATGAGGCTCGAACCCTGATTGATGAAATCAGGATGATTGAGGGGGAGGAGGGGACGAACTGGCGTTATGCGCAGGCTTGGTTCCTGCTTCAACGCGATCCCTCCACCGGAACCGCCGCCGAATCCATCGAGCTGTTGCGGCACTGCCTGACCATTAGGCCGGGTTGGGTCTCTGCTTGCCTACTTCTGGCCCGGGCTTACGAGCACACCGGGCAACTGGAGGAGGCTGCCGAATGGTACCGCAGCGCCTTCGCCCTACAGGCCGATCTGGCAACCAGCCAGGCCGCCATACGGCTAATAAGGGTATTGAGACGGCTCGGGAGACATGCGGAAGCGGACGATGTTCTGGCTACGCTGGCCGATGCCCTCGGCGACGCGCCGGACGTGCTCCGGCTCCAGACCGAAAAGCACGTCCGTCAAAAGGACCTGGGGTCGGCCGCGGCGACCGCCGAACGGCTGTTGGACCTGAAACCGGATGATCCCGCGTGGGCCGCCCTGACGATCGAGCTTACACTCCGGACGGGTAACGCTTCCCAGGCTGAGCGGCTTGGCCGCTCCACGCTCGCCGACAATCCCGGTTCAACCTCTGTTCTCTGGTCTCTCGCGCAGACGCTGATCGCTCAGGGCCGCTCCGGCGAAGCGGAAAAACTGATTCGTGAGACCGCCCTGGCTCACAACACCGCCGCCCACTTTCTGCTGGTGGCTCAGCTCCAAAGACATCTTGGGAAGGATATGCAGGCCGGGGAGGCCCTGGAAAAGGCACGGGAACTCGATCCGGACAGCCCTGCTGTTTACGCGGCGCTTGCCGACTTTTGGGGTTCGCGGAACGACCGGGCCAAGCAGCTTGCCTTTGCACGAAAGGTCGTCGAGCTGCGCGGCGAGCAGCCGGGCGAGTCACTGGCCCTTGCTCGTCTGTTGGCATCGGGCGACGCGGCTGATGAGCGCACCGAGGCTGCTGCCATTGTCCGACGGCGTCTGAGCACCGACGCGGATGATGTTGGTGCGTTATTGCTGCGAGCCCAGCTCGCCCTGGCGGACAGTCCGGCTGACCTTGGCAAAGCCGAGAGGGATGTGAGACGCGCCCTGTCAGTCGATCCACGATCGCCCCTGGGCCATAAGGTCCTTGCTGCGGTCCAGCTCAGATCTGGGCAAGTGACTCAGGCGAGCGACACGGTGGCGTCCGGGCTGGCGTTCGCGCCCCAAGACCCTGATCTCCTGCAAGCCGCCGCCGAAATGCATCTACATCGTGGGGACTATCACCGGGCGATCCCCACGCTACGGCGACTGCTTGAGCTGAAACCACGTAACGCAGCGGTCTTGCGACTCCTCGCCGGGGCCTGCCAAACCACTGAACAGATCGATCGGGCTATCGAAATCATCACAAGGCAGACGCCGGAGGCAGACTGGAATGTTACGGAGACGACCACCGTCGCGAAGCTCTACGAACTCAAGGGAGAGTTCGACCGTGCCGAGGCATTGCTCCTGCGCGCCGTCGAGATGAACCGACGGTCGAGCTGGGCATTTCAAGAATACATCCACTACTATGCCCGACGGCAGGCGTTCGACCAAGTGTACGCTCTCGCTTCTCAACGTCGTATGGAGGTCCCTGAGGACGTTCTCTCGCTGGTGGTTGCTGGGGAGATCCTGGGGGCCCGTTGCCCCGATGCTAAGCTCCGCACCGTGGGCATGGAATGGCTTGAAGTGATTGCCAACGATCATCCGGACCAGGCGGCGGAAGCAACCTACCGAAGTGGGGCCTGTTACTACCAACGTGGCGATCTCGAGCGAGCCGAAGCCCTGTTTCAAAGAGCGTCCAAGCTCGCACCCTCGTCGCCCAGGCCGATTAACGCGCTCGCTTGGCTGTACTCGGAAGATTGGGACAGGCCGGCTGACGCCCTTGCGATGATTGAGCGGTACATCGCCAGCGGTGGCCAGGAAGACGCGGCCCTTATCGATACCCACGGCATTGTCCTGCTGCGACTCGAACGGGTCGGCGAGGCCAAGCAGAAACTCATCAAGGCACTGATGGTGGCCGGGCAGACGCCGACGCTGACAGCGGCCGCATATCATCTGGGCTTGGCTTTGCTCGAAGCCGGTGATGACGACGAGGCCCTAGTGCATGTTCGCCGCTCATTACGGTTGAACGAGCGCCTTGTGGGGTTGACCGAAGGAGAACAAGCGCACGCCCGCCAGCTCGTTTCGCAATCCGGCGATCAGGAGTGAAAGTGCCGGAGACATTGGCGCTCGCGACATGCCGAGCGGAGCTATGCTCGCTCCCCCACTACACTATCCACTCGGGCTCTTGCCCCATTAAATCGGCCCGGGCGGCGAAACATGCCTCGGTGTTCAGCGGTCGCGATTTGACCGAAATTTTGCGGTCGCCGCCGCCAGGAGCAGCCTCGGCTCGGGCTGGGCCCCAGCCTGCGCGTTTACGTCTCCACCATCGGCCTGGAGCCGCCCCGGTGGTTGACCACGTGCAGCGGTGTTTCTAGAATCGTTACACTTTTTGACGGGAGCTAACCGAAGGAGGAATCATGGCCGGCCCCGATACACTCGAGTTTACCGACGAGAATTTTGACGACGAAGTGCTTAATTCCGACAAGCCGGTGTTGGTGGATTTCTGGGCGGAATGGTGTGCCCCGTGCAAAGCGCTGGGGCCCGTGATCGATGAGCTGGCCACCGAGTATGCCGGCAAGGCGAAGATCGGAAAGGTTGATACGGACGCGAATCGAGAGGTCTCTGTGCGCTTCTCGGTCAGCGCGATCCCGACCGTCGTGCTGTTTAACGGCGGTGGGATCGTCGAGAGATTCGTTGGCTTGAGAGGCAAGAAGGACTTCCAGACCGCGCTCGACAGCTTTGTTACAGCTAAGTGACCTGCCCGGCGACCTCGCCACCGGCGTGCCGCCTTCGCGCCCGCGGCGGCGCAGCCGCTGACCGACCCGGCGAGTCTGTTACTCCTTCTGCCCGATGTGCCTATGTTGTCCTGGGACCTACCGACGCGCTCGCATTTGGGGGAGCGAAGGACCATGCCGGCACGCAGGTTCGAGAGGGCTTCCCCGGGGGAACTTCATGGTCGAGCCGACCATCAGTCTCGAGCAGTTTGACAATGAGCCGTCCGAAGGCCGGTCGCACTCCGGGTGCGCGGCTTGCGGAACCGGAAGGTGGCTCGCAGACGCTTCGCACTCCGGCAATGACCTTGAGAAGGCTTGCCCCACTACGGCGGTCCGTTTCGGCTATATTCGCTACATTGGGGAATTCACTCACCCACCCGACTTGAGGTTCACCTGCGGGGCCAGGCTCGTCATTCAGACCCAGCGCGGGATCGAGCTCGGCGAGCAGGTTTCGCTGACCTGCGCAGGATGCGATAAATCGGTAACACCGGAGCAACTCAAGGAGTGGGTGGAGCACAGCGGCGAAGACACCTACATCTTCAGCGCGGGCCGCATTCTCCGGGAGGCAACCGCAGCCGATCTGGCGGAGTTCGCTCGAATTCAGTCGAGCTGCCGGCAGAAGCGCGACTTCGCCCAGCAGGCGGCTGAGCGGCAAAAGCTCCCGCTTAAAGTGGTGGAGTGCGAATGCCCTCTAGGCGGTGAGCGGATCATTTTCTATTTCACGGCAGCCGAGCGCGTCGACTTCCGTGCGTTGGTCAAGGACCTTGCCAAGGAGTATCGCACGCGTATCGAGATGCGCCAGATCGGGGCTCGCGATGAAGCTCGCCTGCTGGCTGACTACGAAACCTGCGGACGAGAGGTCTGCTGCAAGGTCTTCCTGAAGACGCTCAAGCCGATCAGTATGCGAATGGCCAAGTTGCAGAAGGCCACGTTGGATCCGACACAAGTCTCAGGTCGATGCGGGCGGCTGAAATGCTGCCTGCGTTATGAGCACACATCCTACGAGGAGTTGGACAAGAGGCTCCCCCGCACGGGGGTGCGCATTCGCACGAACCACGGGGAAGGCGTGGTCGTGAACCGTCAAGTCCTCACCCAGCTCGTTCAGATTCGTACGGATAGTGACACCCTGGCTTCGGTGGTTGTTGAAGATATCACCGCAGTCGACGTGGAAGCGCCGACCCGTGAGTCAGAACAAGTCGGGCCGGTTCCCTCGGAGAAGGCCCCGAAGCACCGGACATCCGCCAGGGTGCCCACACCAGTGAAAAAGCCGGCCAAGCCCCGACGGAAGCCATCGGCGCCCAGGGAGCGTCCTGAAAAAATGAGGTCCGAACCGCGCATCGCCGGGACTGGTGAGACGGGACCTGGCAAGCCGAAGACTGCTGAGCAGCCGGCTCGCCGGCGGCGCCGTCGTCGGCGACGGCGGCGCACCGACGGCAAGTCTGGCGGGTCTTCCGGTGGGTCGCCGAATCCGAGGGAGGGCTAGCGTATCGCCGGAATCCTGACTCCGAGTGGGTAACGGGACTTTCCGCATGGTTGATGAGAATGCCAAAACGCTTCAGGACCTCGTCCAGCACGTAGGCCGCTACCCCGAGGAAGCGTTCTTGTTCATACGCGAAGGCCTCGCCTATGCGGCCAACCGGATCCACGGGCCGGAGACCGAAGCGCACCGCGCCCTCCAACATTATCTGGCCAAGCACGACCTGGATTGGGACGATCTGATCGCCGAATATCACACCGGGGCTCTCCCCGAACCGGTTGTCCAGGCGATCGAGGCCGCCGGCGGATGCGACAAGCTCAACCGCCACGTCAGCGGGCGTGAGCTCTGCTGGGCCATAAGAGACTACGCGTTGAAGCGCTGGGGTATACTGGCCCGCACCGTCCTGGAGTCCTGGAACATAAGGAGCACTGCCGACTTCGGTCGGATCGTCTTTGGCTTCATCGACCTCGATATGATGCGGAAGCAGGACGGCGACAGCGTCGACGATTTCAGCGACGCCTACAGCTTCGACGAAGCGTTCGATGAGCCGTTCCGTTCCGATCTGCGGGATGCCAACTCAGACGCGTCCGACACTTGAGCCGGGCTCCGCATCGTAAGGACGCACCGGCAGGCCCCTCCCATGATGCCCTGTGCAGCCGGCTCACGGTCGCCGAAGTGCAAAGCGCGTTGCACCGCGCAATCTTGCGCTCAAAGGTGTGGTGAGACGATCTTCGCCAGCCCGTCGCGCAAGCGGTTCCACGTGGGACGGGACTCCATCTCTTCAAGGGTAACCGGTGTGGCCCTTTCGATGCGTCCATCCAGCCACATGCCCAGTTCGCGTGCCAACTTCACGTCATAGGCTTCGACGTTGAACTCGAAGTGAAGCCGGAAGCTCCTGCGATCGAGATTGGCGGAGCCGAGCAAGACCCATCGCTCATCGACGATCATGAGCTTGGTGTGTACAAACGGCGGCGGATGGCGGTAGACCCGCACACCATGCTCGAGTAGTTGCCACAGATAAGCGTCAGCCGCCCACCGCATGTAAGGAAGATCGACCAGTGAGGGCAACATCAACGTGACTTCCACTCCTCGCAGGGCGCGCATCGCCATGGCCGAAACTAAGGGCCATGTGGGGACGAAATAAGGCGTGACGATCCGCACGCTGTGTTGGGCCGCGGCAAAAGCGGCCTGCAGAATCCAGTGAATCTTCTCGAAGTCTTCGTCGGGACCGCTGGAAATGCCGCGGCAAAGAGCGGGGCCGGTGGCGACGAGCTTGGGGAAATAGGCGTCGCCCTCGAGGATCTCGTTCGTTGCCAGCGCCCAGTCCTCGACAAAGGCGTGCTGCATCTCGGCCGCCACCGGACCGGTAATCTCAAAATGAAGGTCTTCGACACGCTCACGTCCGGCACGCTCGATCAGGTACCGCCGGGAAATATTCATTCCACCAGTAAAGCCGGTGTGCCCGTCCACCAATAGAATCTTGCGGTGATTGCGAAGGTTCAGCCTGAGACGGCCGAACGGAAACCGGAGCGGAAAAAAGGCGGCAACCTCGGCTCCCGACTTGAGCAGAAGCCGACCCATACGAGAGAAGGACTTGAGTGCCCCGATCCCGTCAACAAGCACATGAACCCGGACGCCGCGTCGGGCGGCCTCACCCAGGGCACCGGCGAAGTTGTGTCCTACGTCGTCCCAGTCGAAGATGTAACTGGCCAGCGTGACCGAACGCTGGGCCTTGGCGATCGCGTCGAGCATACGTGGGTAGGCTTCTTCTCCGTTGTGGAGCGGCACGATGGCGTTACCCGGCAGCATCGGCCGGCGCGTTACCCGGTCAGCAACCGTCCGCAGACTGACCAGGTGACTCACGCCCTCCCGATGCACGTCAGCACTCCCATGGGCGTCGGCAAGGTGGGGGTAGTCAAAGGGTCTGCTCCGCCGGCCGAGGTGTTCAATCGCCCGGCGCTCAATCCGATTGATTCCCAACCCCCAGTAGGCCCATGGCCCGATGACTGGCAGAGTGAAGCTGACGAACACCCAGATGACGGCACTTCGGGGATCACGTTTGTACATGATCGCGTGCCCGGCAGCGAGGGCTCCGAACAGCAGCCAGGCCGTGACAGCACCACCAACGATCAGCCATCCGGGGAACGTATCCATGTCGTTCAAGCGTACAGTGCGTATCGGACAACGATGTGAAACAGGTCTCGGACGCGGGGAATACCCGTGTGCATGTTACGAGAACGCACAGCCCTACAGGCGGGTTACACGGCCGCCGAGGACGGTCCTAGCTCGAAGCCGGCGACGATTCCTTGGACGTCTCGGAAGCGGGCGGAGCCTCCTTGGTTGATTCAGGCTTGTGCTCAAGCTTCGAGGTGGCCGGGGGCTCAATCTGCGACTGAACGTCAACTTCGTCCTTTACGTCTCGAATGCCCCTCTTGAACTCGACGATGCTCTTGCCCACCGAGCGGGCCACGTCCGGGAGACGCCGGCCAAAGATCAGCAACGCGATCAGCCCGATTACCACCCATTCCGTGCCGCCTGGCAACCCAAACATGCCTGGTGTTGCTATGTTCATGGCTTTGATCCTAGACGTTCGGCGGACTTGCCGCCCCACCGTAACCCAGCTTGCCGCAACGTGCGCTTACGGAGTCACAACCTGAGGGCTTGCCCTGCCGAATACGCTCCCCTCATTATACGGGCGGTGGTTGGGCAACGTCAAAGCTCAGATTCCCTCCGGGTCCTTTATCTATCGGCTGGGGTGGGGGGGCTGCTCACCTTTTCTTGTCAAGGCGGGACAAGCGCGTACAATCACCATACTGGGGTTGTACCGCACTGAGGAAGCGGGTCAACCTGTGGCACAGTAGGTGGTAGATCTCATGGCTGACAGACGGTATCTCGTGACCGCCGCCCTGCCATATTCAAACGGGCGGCTCCACGTCGGGCATATCGCCGGAGCGTATCTGCCTGCGGACACCTACGCTCGCTACCTCCGGGCCACCGGCACGGATGTACGCTTCGTCTGCGGCAGCGACGATAACGGCGTTGCCGCCCTGAAATCAGCCCGTGAGCAAGACCGAAGCGTCGAGGAGCTCACCGCCCACTACAGCAGGGCCCAGCAGGCCGATTTCGCCGGGCTGAATATCGACTTCGACATCTACGGCGGGACGCACCAGCCGGACTATGTCAAAACCCACGAGAAATTCAGCCAGGACCTGTTCTTAAACATCTACCAGAAGGGCCTGTTCACCAAGCGAACGACGCAACAGCTTTACGATGTGCAGGCGGATCAGTTCTTGCCCGACAGGTTCGTTCGCGGCACCTGCCCCGACTGCGGGAGTGGCAACGCGTTCGGCGACCAGTGCGAAGATTGCGGCCGTTCGGTCGACCAGCAAACGCTGATCAATCCGGTTAGCGTGATGACCGGGTCGACTCCTCAGCTTCGGGAGACCATCCACTGGTACCTGCGTCTCGATCAACTGCAGTCGCGGCTGGTCTGGTGGCTGACCCAGAAGAAAGATGCCGGCGCGTGCAGCGCTGCGTGGCGCCCGATCGTCTTGAATCAGAGCCTGGGACGAATCGAAGCGGAGGGGCTGCCCGAGCGGGCCATGACACGCGATCTGACCTGGGGTGTTCCTGTGCCCCTGGACGATCCGGATGCCAGGGGTAAGTCGCTTTACGTCTGGTTCGATGCGCCGATCGGTTACGTATCGTTCACGGCTGCGCTGTGCGAGCAAATGGGTGAAGGCGTTGACGGCTACGCTGATTGGTGGAAGGACCCTGACTGTAAGGTGGTCCACTTCATCGGCGAGGACAATATCGTGTTTCACGCAATCACCTGGCCTGCGATGCTGCTGGCGACGCACGACAGCAACAGCGTGCAGGGAGAGCGGGGTGAATACCAGCTTCCCCACAATGTGGTCGCCAATTCGTTCATGAACATCAAGTTCCCCGGCAAGGACGAGGAGAAGATCAGCAAGAGCCGCGGCACAGCCGTATGGATCGGGGATTACCTCGAGACCTTCGACCCCGACCCGCTGCGCTACTACTTGACGGCTGTGGCGCCGGAGAACGCACGGACAGCCTTTGATTTCGACGACTTCATCGCCCGCAACAACGGCGAGCTGGTCAACGCCTTCGGGAACTTCTTCAACCGGACGATGAGTTTCGCACACAAGTATTTCGACGGGAAGGTGTCTGCGCCAGGTAACCGCGAGGGCCTGGACACTGCGCATCTGCAGCGTTGTGCAAATGCTGTGAGCCGCACAGCAGAGGAACTGGAACAATGCCGTTTCAAGGCGGCGCTTTCCGAGGTGATGGCTCTCGCTCGGGCCGGCAACGGCTACTTCGACACCACGAAACCGTTCATGAGCCGCAAGACTGATATGGAGGCCTGCGCTCGGGCGGTCAACATCTGTCTTCAGACGGCCCGCACGCTAACGACGATCGTTGCGCCATTCCTGCCCGACACCGCCGAAAAGTGCGCCAAAATGTTGAATCTCGACGAGAACTGGCGAACCTGGGCCTCAGCGACCGATGAGCTACCACAAGGCCGCCCATTGCGTGAGCCGGAAATCCTAATCAAGAAACTCGACGCCAGGGAGCTGTTCGGCGACTGACGGTGCACATTCATGACATCAGGCTCAGCGCCGGATTTAACAGCCTGACCTGACCGGAGACCGGTGACGTGTTCACGGTCAACAAAAGTCCGACCCGCAAGGACATAGGCAAGTTCGGCTGGGCGATGTTGGCCGGGTTTGGCGTGGTCGGCGGGATCTTGTGGCTGGTGCCCGGAGCGACAGCTCGCGATCACGCGCTTCTGGCCTGGTCGGGGGCGGGCGTCCAGATCGTGGCGCTATGCCTGTGGGCGCTTGGGGTGGGGCTGGCCCTGCTGAGCTTCACGGCTCCAGCCGCGGCGAGGCCGGTGTACGTCACATGGATGTCGGTGGCTTTTGCAATTGGAGCGGTCGTGTCAACGGTCCTGCTGACGGTGCTGTTTCTTGTGCTGCTGCCACTTTTTTCACTGGTAGTGCGAGCAGGTGACCCGTTGCGAAAGAAGCTCAATACCAAGGGCAGTTATTGGGAGGACTATAAGCCCCACGAAGCGACGCTCGAGCGGATGAGAAGACCGTTCTGAGTAAGGAGCCTCTAATAAAACGGTACCTGGATCACTCCGGGGCTTTGGGAGTCCGCGCGGGCTGAAGGCCGCGGCTCGGTTTTGAGACAATCTTTCAGTGAACATCCTGGGCATATCCTGTTACTACCACGACGCTGCCGCGGCCCTGGTATGCAACGGCAAGCTGATCGCCGCAGCCGAGGAGGAACGATTCAACCGCCAGAAGCACTATAGCGGCTTCCCCGAGCGGGCGATCGAATACTGTCTCCAAGAGGGGCGGATCACGGTCGACCAGCTCGACCACATCGGTTTTTACGAAAAGCCTTTGGTGAAATTTAACCGGATTCTCGAGACGATCCTGGGGTGTTGGCCGCGGACCTACGGCCCCTGGCTTACGGCCATGCCCCTGTGGTTGACCCAGCGGCTGCGCATCGGGCGTGAGATTCAGGAGAAGCTCGCCACCGACCGGGAGATCCTCTTTTGTCAGCACCATCTGGCTCATGCGGCCAGCGCCTTTTTGGTCTCACCGTTTGAGGAAGCGGCGATCATCACCGCGGATGGTGTAGGCGAGTGGACGACCACGAGTTGGGGTCTCGGCCGGGGCTGCCAGATCGAGATGCTCAAGGAGATCCGCTTTCCACACTCGGTCGGGCTTCTGTTCAGCGCGATTACGGCCTATCTCGGATTTCGTGTCAATGATGCGGAGTGGAAAGTGATGGGCCTGGCCCCGTACGGGAAGCCCACCTATGTCGACCGTTTCCGGAACGTGGTCGACATGAAAGACGACGGCAGCATCCGCTTCAACCTTCGCTATTTCGCCCACCCTTACTCGACTACGCGCACGTTCAACAAACGATGGGAGAGGCTTTTCGGCCAACCTCAGCGGCCGAGGGAGGCCGAGCTTACCGATTTCCACCGCGATATCGCCCGCTCGGGGCAGCAGATCGTCGAAGATATCATGGTCAAGATGGCCACTCACGTGCACCATAAGACCGGGATGGACAATCTTTGCCTGGCCGGCGGCGTAGGTCTCAACTGCGTGGCCAACTGGCGGATTTTCAAGGAATCGGGCTTCAAGGACATTTTCATTCAGCCCGCGGCTGGTGATTCCGGCGGCGCGATGGGAACTGCGTTCTACATCTGCAACTCGGTGCTCGACAACAAGCGAGGGTTCCAGATGGAGCATGCCTTCCTTGGTCCCTCGTTTGCCGACCATGACATAAAAGCGATGCTGGACCGGAGGGAGGCCGCCTACGACTCCGTCGACGACGAGGACGAACTGCTTCAGCGCACCGCCCGAATGATCGCCGACGGGAAGGTCGTCGGGTGGTTCCAGGGCCGGATGGAGTTCGGGCCACGCGCCTTGGGCGCCCGGTCGCTATTGGCCGATCCGCGCAATGCGAAAATGAAGGACATCATCAACGCCAAGGTCAAGTTTCGAGAGGCGTTCCGCCCGTTCGCCCCTTCAGTAATGAAGGAGCACGCCCACGAATACTTCGAGATGCCCAAGGGGATGGA
>CP070827.1:4693453-4698064 GCA_020344555.1 Phycisphaerales bacterium | reverse complement strand
CACCCGCATTTTCTTTCTGATCTGCTGCCACACCGACCGCTACCACTTGTGCGTACTGGCTCGCCTGATGCGCATCCTTGACGATCCCACCGTCGCTCTGATGCTCGAGGCCGAGACCCGCGAAGAACTCCTCGAGACCCTGATTGCCAAGGAAGCAAAGGTCATCGCTCAGACAAGATAGCGATTCACAGGTCGGGGGCCGGTGCGGAGCTACTGTGGGTCCAGGAGAAAACGGTGCCCCGTCACCTGGCCCGCTTCGACTTCAACGTGGGCCCGTTCCGGCTGGAATCCCCGTGCTCCAGCGACCAGGAAGTACGGCCCGGCTCGAGGTTGAGAAAGTGGAGGCGGCCGACCTCAACGGCCTCGGTCTGCTTTTCGTCGGCGGTCCTGGGCGGAAACATGGTCCGGTCATCCGCCTGCGCCCCGCCACTGGTCAGAGCGACCAGTGCGCGCCAAAACTGCTTTGGCTGCGGTCGTAACATCTCAGGTCCTCATTCGCAGAACAGAGCCACATTATAGGAACCTCAAGTGTCCCACGAATCAACGTCTGAGAGCGGACTCTAGCACAGCCTCGGGCATTTATCGGGGACCGGGCCGGGAATCGGGCCCAAGTGCCCCCTTTCCCATCTACTACCTGTTTTTTCTTGTTGGATGGAAAGCGATCCAGCGGTATCATACTGTACGAAGTGCGGTCGGTCCTCAGTTATAGGTCCAGGTGCGGACGGCCGGCCAACGCAGTTCATGCCCGGGGGAAACAGAATGTCCTTCAGGGGGGATACGATGAAAGCGCTCCAAACACTCGTTCGGACAAGGCGGACTGCTGCCACTGCTGCGCTGGTGGTGGTTATGCTGTTGACTGTCTCTGTGGTGGTTCCACTGCGAGCCGCGGCCCAGAGAGCTTCCGACACGATGGCGATTGCGGCTGGTCCGCGCGCCGAGACGGACCAAGACGCCCGGTCAACCGCACAGGCTCCGGTCGTTTCCGAGGATTCCGGCTCGGTGGCGACGCCCATAGGCACCAGCTATAGCGTCCACCACATGGTCGGCGCCGATATCGATGGGGACGGAGGCATCGACTGCCGCATGATCAACGAAATACCTCCGCCTGACGCCCCGGATGACATCGTGGTCTACGACGGACTCCCGGAAGCGATCATGACGGATATCTTCGGAACCGTTCCAACCGTTACGGAGTCCAAGATCGACTATGGCGCTGGAAGCCACCGGCTGGTGATTGACACCAGCTCGCCAACCGGCACAGATCTGTTTCCTGAAGGAATTACGGATCCCGGCACAGGCACGCCGCTGACAGACGCGTGTTTCGTGATCGGGATCATCGACGCGTTGGATTGGCCCGGCCAGGGCACCGTGACATCCGCAGCCATAATATTCCGCAGCGGCGACGACGTTGTAGCCGGTCCGTTCGACGTGACAGGGCCGTCCTACTTCAACGACCCGTGGACCGGCGTGTTCGGAATGACCGTTGAGGGTGGTGCCGGGCTGGGTATCGACCGTGTGCATTTGGAGATTCTCAACGAGAAGACATCGCAGGAGCCGCTGGCCGCCTGCTGCCTGAATGGGCAATGCCTCGACACCGAGCAGATAAGCTGCGATTTTCAGGGTGGCATGTGGCAGGCGGACGCATCTTGCGGAGCGGACCCCGCGCTACCTGCGCCTATCTGTGATCAGCCCACGTGCCAGTTCAACAACGGCCTGCCACTCGACGACGGTGGGGCACCGATAAGCCAGTTCGCGCCTGACGGTCCCTTCGGGGTGGGAGCGGCAGACGATTTCATTTTGCGGGCGCCTCCCGGAAACCCGTGTCGAATCAACCTGCTCCGGGCATGGGTGACGCATAGTGTCGCCGGCGTCGAGCCGGGGACAGACTACCAGGGCGTCAATGTCACGGTCTATGCTGATGCGGAGCCGAAGGGGCCCGCCGGCCGGCCTGAGGATGACGGCAGCCATACGCCCGAGTCTTTCCGTGGAATCGTGTATACCCAGATGATTCCCCAACAGGCAATAACGGCTACGCCACTGGGTGCCTCGTGCACGCTCGATCAATGGGAGCTTGACATCCCGGTCGACATCCTGCTGCAAAAGAACACCAAGTATTGGCTGGAGGTTCAGCCGGTGATGGACTCCTCCGTCGGGCAGGTGTTGTGGCTCTTGTCCGAGAACAACAATGACCACCCGGCCCAGCAGATCGCCCGCGAGTTCGGTATCACCGACTGGGAGGTAATTCCCGGCAACACCAATGCCTGCCCGGATGCGACACCACGGGCCGGTACCCGCACAAACCTCGCATTCCGGCTCTTCGGGGAGGAAATCCCCGGGCCCCCGAACAACGACTGCGCCGACGCTATTCCGGTCGGCGATGGGATAATGTCGTTTTCCACTATCGGCGCTACTACTGACGGGGACGATGAACCCGAAATCTGTGAGTATTCCGAGTATACCCATATCGAGTCGGACATCTGGTTCGACTACGTCGCCCCGTGCTCCGGTGATGTGACCGTCAGTCTCTGTGGCAGCGAATATGACACCAAGATGGCCGTCTACCATGGCTGCGACTACTGCCTGCCACGGACTTATCCGATTGCCTGCAATGAGGACTACTGCGCGACGCAGTCAGAGGTCACGCATCCTGGGATCGAGGACGATTGCTACAAGATACGAGTTGGCGGTTGGCTAGGCACCCAGGGCAACGGCATCATGACGATTGAATGCCGTGTGCCCCCACCGCCTACCGGAGCCTGCTGTGACCAGTGGGGCGACTGCATCGGCACGATAAGCGAAGCGGACTGCGACGCCGAAAACGGTACCTGGTTCGAAGGTCAGGACTGCAACACGTTCACCTGCCCGGTGCCGCCGCCGCCCCATGACGAGTGCCCGGCGTGCATTCCGGTGGTGAGCGGCGTGCCATACAACGGTTCGACCCGCGGCGCGAGCGGGTCGGACACCAGTTCGTGTTCGGTGAACGACACAAAGGATGTATGGCACTGCTGGACGCCGGACTGCAACGGCATTGCCATAATCGGTCTTTGCGACAGTGCCTTTGACACCACGCTCGTGGTCTACGATAGCTGCGGTGGAGACGAGCTGGCCTGCAGCGACGACCGCTGCGAAAGTCAGTCGCTCATCTCGCCTCACCAGATACCCTCCCTGGACGTACCTGTGACCGCCGGTGAAACGTATTACATCCGCGTATCCGGTGCTAGATTTGACTCTGGGAGCTACACGCTCTTGGTGGACGACTGCGCCAATGCCTGCTGTTCAGAAGATAAGGAAATCTGCATGCTGAAGACGCATGATGACTGCGTTTCCGTGCCCGCTATACCTCAAGGAGACGGCACGGTCTGTCTGGGCGACAGTGATCACAATGGGATCGACGACATCTGCGAGCAACAGCCGGACACCTGGTTTTGGAAGGATTTCAATGGTGAAGAGGCCGGCGGTTACCTGCCCGACTTCGACCAGAACAAGGACTATGACGACGCGGACGGCGACGGAGACCCGACCACCGGCGTGGATCCGTTCTATTGCGGACCGACGGCCGTCGCCAACTCACTATGGTGGTTCCAGGACAAGTATCCTGACCTGAGCATTGTGCCTCTCGATTACACAAAGCTGGGGCTGATCGAACGCCTGGCCGAGCTGATGGGCACCAACGGAACACCAGGTCACCCCAGTCCCAACGAACACCCGGGCCCGTACGCCGGGACGTTCGTCGACGATATGCAGTCGGGGGTCGATGCCTATTTGGCGGAGAACGACCTGGCCGGCCTGTTCTATGAACATACGGCAACACAACCATCATACGATCTGGTGGTGGACGAGCTGACACGAGACCAGGACGTGACACTCTTGCTCGGCTTCTATCACGTAGAGAGCGTTGACCCCGTACCCGACGGTCATGTGGTTCATTGGCGCCGCACCGGAGGCCACTACGTTACCATCGCCGGTGTGGATTCCGTGAACGGGCAGATCGCCATCAGCGATCCCGATGCCGACGCAGCCGAGGAGAGCGGCCGCGATTTTGTGCGCGGCGAAGGCCACGACCACGACGCTGACCCTGTGACCACCGTGCCGTTCCGTGACCCGGCCTATGACCATACCGTGCATAATGACAAGGGTCTGGCCTCCCACGACGTGTATGACGCGATGCCCTCGTTTAACCCGGGGGGTAGCTGGATCTTGGTGGTGGACGGCAATCCGCTGACCTACGGAGACTCGCTGGCCGAGCTGCACGAAGGTGATGCCGGTGGGATGTTTGATGCAACACCGACCTTCGTGTCCTTCGAGTTCCTGGATCAGCACGGGTATCCGCCGCCGGTCCCCTGCCAGACATACACCGTCGTGGAGCATGCCGTCATCGTGTCACCATTTGAGGTCTGCCCCGAAGCGACCATCGTTGATGCGGCTCCACCCGGCGGCGTAGTTGACGCCCGTCAGCCCAATACGCCGAGTGCCTCCCTCCCGCGACAGGGAATCGGCTCCCAAAATGAGCCGATCATAATCACGCTCGATCCGGCGGTAGAGGGAGCCGAACAATGCTTCATGATCTGCGAGACGGCGGCGGACACGCTGCTGGGGTCGAACGCCGTCGCC
>CP070827.1:4685363-4693353 GCA_020344555.1 Phycisphaerales bacterium | reverse complement strand
GGACCGCCAACGCCGCCGCCCAGAACCGATCGGCGTGTCCGCCCGCCGTGCGCGGTGCCGTCAAACGAAAGTGACCCGACTCCGTCACCGTGCGCTCGACGCTGTGCCAGTCGTTGCGAATGCGCTCATCGTTGGGAATTCGAATACGCCGCGATTCAACGGCTATCCGCAATGCCGAGGCCATCTGGGACTTGAGCGCCGGCGTGAACGTGACCGCCTCAACGCGATGCCCCCCGAACATCTCTACTGCCTGCTCTGCGAGCTGCATGCCCAGACCGCCGGCATCGATACAGCAACGTCGAACGCGACGCAGCGAAAGCAGCTCATTGATCAGCTCGAACTGCACCCGGAAGGGAGCGCCCGCCAGTTCAAACAGCCCGACCGTCGTGAAAACATCACCACTGCGGACCAGCACCCACACCACTGTAAGATCACGCACCCGGCCTACGTCCACACCCACAAACAGCTCCCGCGGATCGCGCCCCAACTCACCAGCCGACCCGCAGACTACAAGAGTCGGATCCGCGCAGGCCGCTATTTGGTCATACGGCAGTAGCGCCGTGCTCTCGTCGATAAACTCGCACAGAAACTCTTGACGGTAGAGGGTCTCATCCCCCATCGCCCGACGCATTTGATCCGCATCCGCATCCAGACCCTGGGAGATGGCATCCGGCAATGTGACAGTGCTGGTGGAAAACAGGTCGTTGTGCCGGAGCTGATAGAATGTGTTACCCTTCCCCTTGGGCGTCGAAGCCACATCGACTTCACCACCGCCGCGGAGCACCGTAGGGAACATGGCCCCCCAGATCTCGCGATCGAAGGCGTGCATCGCAAACTCGTCAAGGAACACGTCACCGGTAAATCCCCGTGCCGTTTGGGGATTGGCCGGCAGACCGATGATCCGAACGCCGCCCGGCAGGACGATCTCGAGCTGCTTGACACTGAGGTCCTTGAAGAACCGGTTGTCGTAGTAGTCCGTGGCGATTTTCAGAGCCGCGCAATGTTGCCGGGCCTTTTGCATGAGCTCACGGCTCTGACGCTCACCCGCCGAGAGGAAAACCTGTGTGCGGCGGCGCTTCAGACCCCGCAGGATCCGCCGCAACGACTTGGTGAAGCTCTTGCCTGTCTGCCTGGCCCAGCAGTTCCACGTAAACCGCCCCTCAGATTCCACATCCTCGCGCTGATACGGCAGCAACGGAATGATCGGCCCGGCCATCGCCGGCACGGTTGCTTCGGTCTGCGCCACGATTTGTCCCGCAGAGCTCTTCGTCGTTCGCCTGTAGGTCCCCGACCACACGACACGCGCAGTCACCACTACAACGCGCCAACTGAACGCTACCAATGAGAGACTCCAGCGATCACCTGATAGGATGCATCTCAATGCCCGCGAGGTGCTGTACGGACCTCAACAGGGCAGACTCGTCTTGTAGCGTCCGGCCCCCGTGCCGGACGTAGACAGTCCGCATGACTCCCGTGAGCGAGCCCCGACAGCGGCAACTCCCCATACAAAGGCATACGAGCCCCGACCGTCGATGACACCGGCGCTTGCGGTCCGCATGCCGGCAGGCGAAAATGCCGCTGTTCATGCGTGCTATTGAAGCTCCAGGGCCGCTAGCGATGACCAATGATCCTGATACCGCCGCTGCCGTGGCCGCCCGGCTGGACGAACATCTGGCCGTTCGTCCCCAGTTCGCCGAGCGCATCTATCGTGAGCTGTTGATGGCCCTGCATCGTTGCAGTGTCGCCAGCATAGACAGCATTCACGACGAGGCCCACCGGCGGGCCGGTCTGGCAGTCGGCGAGATCGTCGACGACCCCAACCTGCCCGGAAGAGATCGCTGGAACGAGGCCGAACGCCAGCTCGTCGAGCAGATAACTCGCGAATACGTCTGCCGGTATTTCACCGTGGCCGACGTCGACGATCTCGTGAACCTTACGCTCAAGCGCGAGGAGGTTCACAACCTCGAGACCGCCGCCAACCTCGCCAATATCTCCTTCCGCGAGCTGGCCGACCTGGTGCAGAGGTTCTGCAAGCTCCCGCTCGGTGAGACGCAACTGGCTCCTGCTGAAGTCGTCGGAACCCGCGTCGCCCTTACCCGCCACTTGGTCAGCGATCAACTGGAGTTCATCGGGATCGCCAAGAATCACCTCAAGATACGCGACTTTGACGACCTCACCCGGCGCATGATAGGAAGCGACACCGGCATGGGACGAATCGGCGGTAAGGCCGGCGGCATGCTTCTGGCCCATCGCATTCTCGCCGCCGCCGAGAAGGATCAGCAGCCTTATCTCCCGGTGGCTATCCCCGATTCGTATTACCTGCGCAGCGACGTCATCGAGGAATTCCTCAGGCTCAACCGCCTCGACGAGTACCAGAGCCAGAAATACAAACCCATCGAGGACGTCACCCGCGAATACCCGCTGATTCGCGGCGTGTTTCGCAACGGCGACTTTCCGCTGAGGATCGTACATCAACTACGCCGCATTCTGGACGAAATCGGCAACGATCCGCTCATTGTCCGGTCATCCAGCCTGCTGGAGGACCGCTTCGGGACGGCCTTTTCCGGCAAATACGCCAGCATCTTTGTCGCCAATCAGGGTACCCTGGAGCAGCGCCTTCGCGCCTTGCTCGGAGCCATCTCCGAAGTCTATGCCAGTGTCATGGCACCAGACCCTATCCTCTACCGCCGCGAGCATAACCTGATCGACTACGTCGAGGAGATGGCCGTGCTGATCCAGCGGGTCGTCGGGGTCCGCTTCGGCGACTACCTGCTCCCGCCCGTTGCCGGTGTGGCGTTTTCCCGCAACGAATACCGCTGGTCGCCGCGCATCCGACGCCAAGACGGGTTGATGCGGCTGGTCATGGGTTTGGGGACCCGGGCCGTCGATCGCAGCGGCTCCGAGTGTCCACGGATGATCGCCCTGGGCGCTCCTACACTGAGGCCGGAATCCACCGTCGAGGAAATCATGGGTCGCGCCCAGCGCACAATCGATCTCATCGACCTCGAAAAAAACCGATTCCGCTCGATCCGCCTCCAGGAACTGCTCGCCGATGGTGCCGACTTCCCGACGCTTGACAGGCTGGTCTCGACCTACCGGGATGGTGAGCTCTATACGCCCACCGGCCTGCGCGTAGATGCCGACGCCTTGACCCTATGCATTACCTTCGACAAGTTGCTGCGCACCACACCCTTCGTTCAGCGGGTTCACGACATGCTGAGGCGATTGGAGGACGTCTACGGCGTGCCCGTGGATCTGGAGTTCGCCACCGATGGGGAGAAGTTCTACGTCCTGCAATGTCGCACCCAGCCGCAGGCAATCGATGTCGGCCCCGTCACTGTCCCATCGGATATCCCGGCCGACGACGTGATCTTCGATGCCCACCGCTACGTGCGCACGGGCCTCGTGGAGGACATCAACTACATCGTCTATATCGACCCGGCGGTCTACGACGCCGTCCCCACCCGTGAGCGTCGCATCGAGCTGGCCCGGGTCGTCGGCCGCATCAACCGGAAGCTTGTCCCCAAGTCATTCATTCTCGTCGGTCCCGGCCGGTGGGGCAGCAACGACATCAATCTTGGAGTGCCCGTCCGCTATGCCGACATCAGTCGCTGTTGCATCCTCATCGAGGTCGCCCGGCTGAAGGACGGCTTTTGCCCCGAGGTCTCCTTCGGAACGCATTTCTTCCAGGACCTCATCGAAGCCGACATCCACTACCTGCCGCTTTACCCCGACGAGGAGGAAAACCGCTTCAATGGAATCTTTTTGAACAAGACCCCTAACGCCCTCGTTGACATAGTCCCTGACGATGCCGATTTCGCCGGCGAGATCCGTGTCATCCATGTGCCGACAGTCGCCAACGGACGAAAGCTCACCGTCGTCATGGACGGCGAAACCGACCACGCCGTGGCCTACCTGAAATGACGGGCTCGCCATGTTACTTAAGCCTTGACAATCCCGTTGAGTCGAGGGGCGACGTAACCCACCGGTCCCAGAGTCCGGTGGGCCCTCTGCTCAAAGGTCCGTTCTCTTTCCCTTGGGTACAAAAGGACGAACGATTCCGTTGCCCTCCGCAAGGTGGGCCATCTTCTCACGCTGATCATCGCTGGGACGATTGGTGCAACAATAGAGATGCCCGTACCTCTCGTCGTCCGGATTGGGATCCGAGCGCGGAGGGAGTGGCGGCTGAAGACGGACAGTCAAGTCGTAAAATGTAAGCCTGCGTAGCCCAGGAAGGTCTCCGGACTCGAATGCCTTGTCCCGTTGGTATTGGTCAAGCCCCTTTCCGGTGCGCAGGACAGCATTCTGGCACGTGAACGACAGCGTTTCGTGTTTGTCCTTGAATACCTTGTGAGAAACGACTCCCCTCCTAATACGGTTCTTCCGGTCTACGTGCCGCAAGAAGGAATCTGCATCGACGAACGGACCTAAGGTCGGCCGTGCACCCACGCCGCGCGCTCCCGTAGGCTGGTCCGATCGTCCAGAGCCAGAGGAATAGACTCCGCTGAGAGGTATTCGTCGATGCAAATAGCGGAGATATGCCGTCCATCGCCCAAGATTCGGAAATCCGCACGGCGGTTGGTAGTCAGTGACCGAAGCACAAGCGACACGCCACCTTCATCCTCCCCGAACGCGGCCCATTTCAGTCCCGATGAGCGGGCCAGCCAAGGGGCAATCTTTACGGCGAGCCCTCTGCACGTGGCAAGAGCGGGCTCGCTCGCACAGGCCTCGCCGTGCAAGAGGCCCTCCTCACGGTCTTCCAGCAGAGTGGACTCGATCTCGTCAAGAATGTCCACAACCTCTTGCGTCAACAGAACTGGGATATCTGCCTCATCCTCGCGCTTCTCCTTCTTCGTCCGGAACCTATCCAGAGCATCTTCTGTACTTGCATCGTAGGACAGCAAGCGCTTGAATTCTTCGAAGCGTCCAACAGTACGTGTTGTGGCAGGGACCGCATCAAAAAACTTGAAGGTCCAGCCTGACTCTGCGGGCGAGAAGAGATCAACATCCGCTAGGCTTGCTCCATCAGCCATTGGACACCTCCTTGAGTTGCCATTCCTGTTTGGCGTAATCCGATATGACATCACGGAAGAACACTTGTAGCCGAGTGTGAACATCTTCCAGCGTTGTGTTTGCATCGTCATCCGGCGCGGGTATGTGCATTCCGGCTACCGTCGTGAGACGGCATCCATCCACGGTATCCTCACCAAGCGTTGCCGAGATCTTCTCTAACCGGAATCGCAAATCGATTCCCTTCTCACGCCACGAAATCTCGAGTTTTCGAATTTCCTCCGCACTGTCCGTTGCTTCAACGTGGACCAACCGAGAGAAATATTTCCCAAGCACGTTTGAGAAGTCCGTGACGTGAATGAAGTTGACGTACGACATGTTGACGACGGCGATTCCGAGCGAGTCGAGCTCATAAGCAGATTTGACCGCCCCAATCACTTCCCAGAGGGCAGTTCTTAAGGCTGGGAATCGAGGATAAGCCGGAGCCTCGCTGATGAATTGCCGGAGCCAGCGCACCACCACGACCCTGCTCTGCAGCGTGGCCCGTAGTCCGCTTGCGCTATTCGCAAACACGACACCGGAGATAAGTCCAGGGCGGATTGCGACTTCTTCGGTTACTCCTGGTGCGGCCTCGTAGTGTTGCGGCTCTGTGAGTTCCGGGAAAGAGTCGCTAAGGCTCTTATGCACCTCGCTTATCCTTGAGAGCTTCAACTCGACTTGTTCAGCAAAGCTCGCCCGGATCGCGGCTTCAACCAACGGTAGGTTGCCGAAGTCCAATCTTATACTGCCAGCCATGTTCAGGCCTCCTGAATCACCACGCTTGGTGCTCAACATTGGGCATGACCGTGGCAACCGCAGGTCTATTCTATGCACACCAAGGCGCGCGGAAAGCAAGAATCTTCGAATCTAGGGTCTGGGACACCCACTGTGGCTTGCTCGGCTCGGGCTACGAGCAAGCCTGATCTGCAAGAAACGGCAGCTCCGTGCCGGTTCTCCCGCGCCGGCACAGGTATTCAAGATATCCAGTGATTTCCGTTGCCGTTTTGACGGCCCGCCGACAGCACTCCCGCTCACCGCGGCTCACAGCGAGCTTCCACCTCCAAAAGTCACGCCGGCCCTGGCTCCCCAAACAATAAGCCCAACTGCGACACCACTCGTGCGCCTCAACCCGCTGGTCCCTTTGGTGGAAGATGGGACGTCCTTCGATCACATCCTTGAGGTCCCGAAACCTCCACTCCACGGTGGAGAGTTCCCTGCAAGCCGCGACCGTATCCACGGCGGTGAGCTCTGGGTCGTCGGTCTTGAGGATGTACTTGCCTTCGTGACGCATGTAGGCCTCGAGCTTGTCGAGATCCTCGAAGAATCGGATTTGGCCTGGCCTTTCAACCTCCCACGAGTAGGTCATTACACGATCAGCCGCCAGTCTCGCAGACCCCTTCATCGGGCCCAAACCAGCGATTTTGCCTCAGAGTCCCCTCCGCAAGTGACAAACATGAGCTAGGAAGCGGCCGGTACTGTTAGCCTCGCGGACGCCTTGCGAAGTGGATCCTCAACTCATCGCGCGGCTTTGGCAGCGGCCTATGTAGGCACATCACGTCGGGGACGGTGCCTGTGACATTAGGGACAATTTTAGACAGCAGTCCGGCGCGTCTGGGCTCTGCCGTTCCTGTCTTATTTGCATTATCATGATTTCCGATCCGGCTGAGGTCTTCATCAAAAAGGAGCGAAGTGATGATGAGACTTTGTCCATTTCTATGCCTTATGAACCTTGTCTGTTTATCTCTAACGGCCGCCGCCGGCGAAAACGCAAAATCGCCTGAGGAGATCCTCCAGTCCTACGTGGCTGACTTTCGTCATGACCCCGCCGCGGCTGAGTCCTTCACCTTTGGGGTGCGCGTCACCGGCGAGGGCGGCGGCGATTGGCATGTGGTGGTATCCGGAAAGAAAGGGGGCGCCGAGGAGGTGGATGTGACCTTAAAGCCCGGATTCCCGGCCGAGCCCGTCGCGTACTACAAGCTCGACCTTGCAACCCTGCGAAAAATCGACCGCGGTGAGTTGAACGCCCTCACTGCTATGGCCAAAACCCGCCCTGGTGATCCTGTGCCCATGGACCTGGACCTGATGCCGGGCTTCCAACCATCTCCGGGCTTCTTCGCCCGGCTAATTCCCTTCTCCTTCCACTTCTGGACCCGTGGCTTTCCCGAGCGGGTGCCGTTTAGCGGTGAGCTGGGCCGCGTCGCGCACGGGGCGAACGCCGTCATCTTCTATTACCAGAAGGGACTGCGCTCCGGTTGGTTTCAGGTGAAGAAGGGACAGCACGTAAACGAGGACCCAGAGGATCAAACCAACCCGTTTCCAAGCATGTTCATCATGCTGCGGGGAAAGTTGCAGGCCAAAATCGGTGGTAAGCAGGTGACCTTCCCCGAAAGCGAGATGATGTTCATCCCGGCCGGCGTCACCCACGAGTTCTGGAATCCCCACGACAATCCGGCCGAGTTCATCATCCTCATGTTCGGCGAGGGTGCGTAGGCAGTAGTAGAACCGACCGCGAAGGGGCCGGTCTATCAGCCCGTTGACGTGGGCAGGCCCCATGAACGGGAAGTCCCGCCTCAGCCGTCGGGGCGGGGTGGGCCCGATTGCCCACCCCATTCCTGTCGGTTCACTTACCTAATAGCACTCTCCGCCCGGGTCCCACGGTGGCGGCTGGGGAGCAGCGAACGCAGGCGGTGGATACAGGACACCACGGAACGCATCGAGGCAGAACGTGACGTCCGAGATATCGATCCGCTTGTTTGGGGTCTCCCAGTCCAGGTCGGCCCGGGCCTTCCTCAGCGCCGGATTGAAGGTCGGCGGTCCCAGGTTCTTGAACTTGTCCAGCAGTGCGGTCACGTCGGTGGGGATGCCCACGACTCCGTCAGGCGGGGTGCACGGCCACGTTGCGCAGCTCCTGACCACGTCGCCCCACCGGCTCATGGTGACG
>CP070827.1:4677250-4685263 GCA_020344555.1 Phycisphaerales bacterium | reverse complement strand
CGAAACAATGACGCAAAGTATGAGGCGACACGCGGTTCTCAATCCCCGCGGCTGCAGCGTACTTGCGGACCAGGCGCCACATATTCGAGCGGTCGAGCGCCCGACCGGTCCGGGAGAGGAATAGCGCCGTGGTGTGCCGGTTGCCGAGAAGCCGAGGCCTGAGAATCCCCAGGTATTCGCGGATCGCCTCGATAGCCGGCCGGCCCACAGGGATGATCCGTTCCTTGCGTCCCTTGCCGATACACCGGACGTATCCGAGTTCCAGGTTGATCTGGTCAAGCTGAAGATCGACGGCCTCACTGACGCGCATTCCGGTTGCATAGAGCAGCTCCAAAAGGGCCCGGTCGCGCAAATAGAATTCGTCACGCGGATCGGGGCCGTCGAGGAGGGCTTCGATTTTGAGGTATCGAGGCGCACGAGGAATGGCTCGCCAGCGTTTGGGTGACTCGATGAGCGAAGCAATATCCCGGCGGAGAATACGCTCCGCGAACAGATGTCGCAAGAAGACTTTGATGGTAGCCAGGTGCCGCGCGATCGACGCCAACCCCAGCCCGCGCCGCTGCAGGTAGATCAGATACTGCTGTACATCGTCGATCGAGACATCGCTCGGATCCACCTCCCGCTCGCCGAGATGCTTCCAGAATTCCCTGAGGTCGCGTTGATACGCAGTGACCGTGGAGCCGGCCAAGCCACACTCGATGAACAGATAGTCCAGGAAGCGCTTCACCAGAGGGGCAGGTTCTTCAGTCTTCCGGACTGGCTTTTGCGCAACGAGCACGCTAACGGTCTCCAAAGGAGTAACACGCCGCCTCAGTGACGCCCTGTGGCACTGCTAATCTACAACAACGCCAAGTCGCGCCTACCTAAGCCCCTATTGTATGCCAGGAGTCGATTTAGGCAAAGCCCGATCGTCGGGTTATAGGAAGCGCGCATGCACTAAAGCACCGACGATATCGGACGGTGACGTTTGGCGGCGATAACGAGGGACGACACGCCGGGGCGTTCGTGGCGTCCCTGATCGTTAACCGGCCTAAATACCGGCGCCCACAAGTACACTGGTGGCAGTCTGGCCGCCTATAATCCGGCGGGTGCCCAGGTGCACGGGCTCAACGCCGCATCTTCGACCGGACTCTGGGGAATGGCCTTTGCATCCTTCCAGACGATCTGGTCCGGCACCGGGCCATTCCGAAGACGGTGTTGCCACCTTACCGATGTAGAGCCATAATGACCACTGCCGGGGCCATGGCGCAGTTGGGAGCGCGTCTGCATGGCATGCAGAAGGTCGCGGGTTCGAGTCCCGCTGGCTCCAGTTGTAACTTCTTATCTCATAGGAAGTTACGAGAGTTACAGCCATGTCGAGATGAGCGCAGCGCTAACCTTGTGGACACAGCGTTACTCTAGAGGCGGATGGGCGCAGAGCTCTGTTCGTGCTAGATCGTAGCGTTTACGTGAATTGCCGATCGACCTTTGGAAACTGGAGCTGGAACTCATGGACCGTTTCGGACAAAAGACTTTCCGACGCGCCAACGCATGCGTGGTGGCGTCCGTCAGCGTCATTCTATGGTCCCTCGGCGACAGATCGTTCGCCGAGGACGGGTTCACGTACCACAGCGCAGAGTACGGATATTCCTTGACGGTGCCCGAGGGATGGATGCGGATCGCCGACGACGTAGTCGAGCAAATGGCCAAACAAGTCCTACCCGAGCAAGCACAACAAAACGTCATTTATGACACCGCTTTCCAGCTAGAGACTGCCACCGGGTGGTTCCAATACCCTTATGTGCTCATCCACGTGGTTCCTTATTCGACATTTGGTCTGGACCGGCAGATTAATGAGGATGAATTTGATGACGTCCTGAAGGGTGTGACAGGTCTTGATGCAGAGGAAATCCTTGATGGAGGGGTCAAGAGCCCACATCGCCCTGTATTGACAGCCGAAGCGTTTGGCGCCGCTCGCCTGGACCGCGCCAATCGTCGGTTTGCATATAATATGCAAGTGACCTCAGTTGATTTCGGCATGGTTCAGGCAGAGGCGTATGGGCATTTTGGCCGCGAGACGATGGTCCAGGTGGTCTTTTACGGTGTTGGCGATGAATGGTCCGAGGATGAGGTTGCGCGTTCTCAAATTCTCGAGTCCTTCGGTTTCGATCCGTCACACGCCTACAGAGAAACTGAAAAAACAAGACTCAGATCCGGTTGGCGCAACTGGGGCATGACCGTTCTCACGATGGCGATCATTGGCGCAGTTGCCGGGTCCATCTGGGGTCTCGTCGAGTTGCTCCGGTCAAGGAAACGGAAGGCGAATCGACCGGATCGCGGAGGTGGTTCATCCGACTCCACGGCTGACCGAAGGGCATAATACCAGATCCGGTTTGTGGACGCCGATCGCCCTACTACCGAGCTGCGGGCGGCACATGTCCCGATAGAGTCGGGAGCCTGCGCGGAGTTGAGCGGTACGGAAGACGTTTCGCTACGAACGGACTGGATCGGCAGACTCAGACTTGCGACGTACCGAGCAGGTTCAGCGCCGGTTTCGGTGGGCCACATTGCCGGAGCGACTCGCGAGCTCTCATCTACTACGAGAATCACAGCGAGCAACGGGCTTGAGCCTGCGCGGCTTGCCCATTCTGACCGGGCGCTGCCGCCGACTGCATCACACGATCCCAGCAGATCGCCCTCCTTGGGCGCTCATCGGGCGCGCGTGGAAGCCTGCCCCCTCATGCTGTCCTACGCCCGTGCGGAAAGCGCCCCATCGGTGGCTTTTACCGGCCGGCGATCCACTGCTCCAGGAGGTCTTGGGCCTCGGAATCGCGGAACTGCTTCGGAGGATGCTTCATACACACCGCAGAGACCTCGTAAAGCGGGCCGCCTATCCCCCGATCCAGGGCCACCTTGACGCAGCGGATCGCGTCGATGGCCATGCCGGCGCTGTTGGGGGAATCCTCGACACTGAGACGCAGCTCGAGGTTCATGGGGACGTCGCCAAAGCCGCGCCACTCCATTCGCACGAAGCAGACCTTATTGTCCTTCTGCCAGGCCACATAGTCTGAGGGGCCGATGTGGATGTTCTCCTTCTCCAGCGGGACATCCAACTGCGACTGGACGGACTCCGTCTTGGAAATCCGCTTGGACACCAGGCGACTACGGTCGAGCATGTTTAGAAAGTCAGTGTTGCCACCGGTGTTTAGCTGGTAGGTCCGCTCGAGCTTGACGCCGCGGTCGCCCATGAGCCGAGCCAGTGTGCGGTGGAGGATCGTCGCCCCGAGCTGACTCTTGATGTCGTCGCCGACAACCGGAAGGTCCTTCTTGCGAAATTCTTCACTCCATTCAGGGTGCGAGGCAACAAACACGGGCACGCAATTGACGAACGCGACGCCCGCGTCCAGACAGGCCTGGGCGTAGTGGTGGACGGCATCTTCCGAGCCGACCGGCAGATAGCAGACCAAGACTTCGGTACCGGAATCCTCCAGGGCCTGTGCTACGTTGCAGGGTTCGTCGTTCGCTACTCTAAGCGCCTGATGATCCGGGCAGGCGTTCATATGGTCTGCCACGCCATCGAGCACCGGACCCATCCGTACCGTCACATCGTAGGAGGGAAGTTCGCGCTGAAAGACCGTCGTGCAATTCGGCGGGGCGAAGACGGCCTTTTCCAGCGGCTGGCCAACTTTGCGGCGATCGATGTCGAACGCGGCCACAACTCGAATGTCCGCAAGTCCGTACCCGCCAATGAGCGGATGGATCAATCCTGCGTAACCGGAGGAATTACGGGTCCGATAGTACTCGATTCCTTGCAGAAGAGAGCTTGCGCAGTTGCCGACACCGGTAATTGCAAGCTTGATGATACTGCCCATTCATTTGCCTCCTACGATGCAGACCACCAGAACAAACGAACAGACCCTGCCGGCCGAACAATCCGGGTTCTGACGCGAACCGCGTCCGCCCAGTCAAGCGCGAATTGCAGGACTGGATTATAGGTGCCAGTCCTGTGCGAGGGAACAGCCGGAATCCCCCGGCTACTCGCGCCACCGGAACTCGGCACGTCGGCGCCGGACCGACGCACTGCTAGAACGGAAGCGTAGCCTAACGGAGCGCTACCAGGCAACACAACCTCACGTGGCTGTCCGAAATCGGACAGCGCAAGAGCTCGCGGTGTGGCCACGAGTATCCCGCCCGGCCCGGGACACTCTCCGGAGACAACCGCTTGGCCCGCCCAAGATAAAAAGGCCGCACATCGCCACCGCATCTGTTTGTGTCAAACGCTGACAAAACGGTCGAGTATGGCTCGCAACGGATCGCCGGTACCATAGAAGCCCGGCCACAACAGGGGGGCGATCACCACGAATCCGAGGACCAACCCCGCGCACACGTCATACCCGGCCGATCCCCGCGGACGCCGCCAAAGCATTACATGTCGAACCCACCCACTCGGCTCCCCCCGCTTGGCTCCGGTGACAGCGGTATGGGCGTACCGCAGGCGGAAGATGACGGTGAGTATCGGCAGCGTGCCCAACAGCCAGAGCGCCGCGGGTATATGTCCTGTGTAGGCCGCTGCCAAGAACAGACCACAGCGCTCACCGCGCTGCCAATAGCCCACTGAACAGTCATCGACGAAGTTCTCGGCTCGAGCCTTGACATAGCTGGTCAGCACCGCATTTGCGGCAGCGGCCAGGCTTAGCGTCACGTAGGTGACGTTCCCGGCGAATGAGAAGTGAACCGCGCATCCCGCGAAAATGAGAAAGTCACTGAACCTATCCAGCGTGGAGTCCAGTACGGCGCCGAAGCTGGTGCCAAGATCCCCGAGGCGGGCAACCTCGCCGTCGAGCAGGTCCGAAGCGCCGGCTACGGTCAGCAGGATAGCCCCCATCAGCGGCCACCAGCTCGCTGACGTGGGTGCGATGCGAACCTCCCACGGGGCGGCGTGCCCGGCTCCCAGCAGCAAACACACGGCCCCACAACCGGTCAGCACGAAGCCCGCCACAGAGAGCATGTTGGGTGTTACGCCGAGAGAGATCAGCCCGGAAGCGGCAACCTTTCGCAGCTTTGTCGCCGCGGTCCCGATGACGACGCTGGGCCCTCGCCGACATCCCGACCGTCTCAGGGCCAAGAAACCCGCCGACTTCGGTGGCACTTCGTTCACGCAGGTCCATCCGCTGTCACAGTTGCGTATCCGGCGATCGCCCAATCACACTGAGCCACGGCACCTGAAGATGTCGTTTGTACCCGAGACACCCGTTGCTTTCAATCGGTGTGCCAGCCGATGCTCGCGCCGGGGACGGGCGGCGTGTCCTTCGCTCCCCTCAATGAGAAGGTAGCCGCTACCTGATCCAGCCTCCAGGGACGAGATGATCGCCTGTTCTTGTCTTGTGCCCTGTCGGTCTCGAAGCTGTGGGCAAGGGCCTGGCCACGTCACGTGGCTCCTTGTGGTATCCGTCAACATTGGACGAAGTTGGGCCAGGATGAGGAGAGCCCGCCGCTGAAGCTCGGCCGAACGGTTGTAGGTGCCCGGCTTAGACCAGACGGTGTACATGCAGGCCGATAACAGCGGAGCTGAGGCCATCGTTAGCTGCGCCGCAGCACGAAGCCAAGAAGAGTTACTTCGTTGTTACGGCTTGCTGTTGCCTCGTTGCACCGTAGTTCCGTAACCTACTATGTTATGAGTCGGACCACCCTTTCCGGTTTCGTTGCTGCGTCAGTGCTATTCGCACCGTCGTTGTGCGTTGCGGGACTTGTTACGCACGAGTGCGATTGTGCGCAGCGTCACGGCTGCGAGCACGAGTCCGACTGCGGCCACGATCACGGGTGCCGGCATGAGAGCGATTGCCCGGATGACCCCTGCGCCGTTGTCGCGGTGCGTGCCGAGCGGCAACGCGACGACATCCGGGCAAGCGTGCAGATGTGCGTTGTCTGCTGCATGGTCCACCCGGTTACGACACACTGCGTCCGGTCTGCGATCCAGACCAAGTTTCTCGAATCGCCGTTTGCGGTCAACCTTCCATATCCCACTAGCGATGTCCCTCTCCTGATCTGATCCCTCCGTTGTGCACGTAGTAGCCGACGACAGGCTATGCGTCCGGTTTACGCGCCCAGCTTGTGTAGTCCCACGTGATGCGACACAAGCGGTCTTTGATCCAAAACGGTGAGGAATCCTTCATATGGTCAGGAGAGATGGCAGCATCCTCTGGTTGGCCGTCGCATTAGCGACGACGGGCGGCTGCGCCACCGTAGACCCGCGTGCCGACTATGAACGTGCGGGACAACATATCGCCGAGGCCACCGGGCAGAAGCAGGTATATCGCCCCGACCTCGATGGTGTGATCGCGGGCCGCGTCGAGCAACTGCTTCAGGACGGTCTCACGGCTGATGAAGCTGTTCAAGTCTGCCTGCTGAACAATCCCACGCTCCAGGCGACGTTCATGGACATCGGCATGGCCCGGGCGGATGTCGTGCAGGCCGGGCTCTTGTCCAACCCCTCGCTCGGTATCGCAGTGCAGTTTCCTTCGGGTGGCGGTCTCGCTAATCTTGAGGCCGGGCTGGCTCAGAACATCGCCGGACTGTGGCAGATACCGGCCCGGAAGCTCGCCGCGGGGCGGTCGCTCGATGCCACCATTCTCGAGGTTGCACGACGTGCAGCCGGCTTCGCAGCCGATGCCAAGGTTGCTTACTACGAGGCTGTAGGCGCGGATGAACAGCTCGGGATTGCCCGGGAAAACGTCGCTGTGGTGCAGAACTTGCTCGAGCTGGCGCTCGCACGGCAGGAGGCCGGCGCGGCCAACGAGCTGGAGGTCAATCTCTCCCGAAGTTTGGCGTTAGACGCGGACTTGGACGTGGAGACCGCACGGCTTGCGGCCGCCGAGGCACGCCGCTTGTTGGCCACGCTACTTGGTGTGACCACTGATGCCGATGGGCTGGTGCTCGTCGATCCTCTCCCCGAGACCCCAGCGAAAACGCCCGACGCACAGCGGCTCCACGACATAGCCAGAGCGTGGCGTCTGGACATGCGAGCTGCCCGGGAGGTGGTGGGCGCAGCCGAAGCTCGATTGCAGGAGGAGTGCCGTCGTGTTTTCCCGAAGGTGAAACTCGGGATCGCCATGGAACGGGGCGAACGTGGGCGGAGCGACGGTGGTCGCGACATTCTCGCTGACACCGCGCGGGCATCGATCTCGAACGCGGCCCTGACGGCTCCCAAAATTGAGCCGCGCAGCAAAGGCGACCGGGATACGGACTTCATCATCGGCCCGAGCCTGGACCTCGAGTTGCCTGTCTTCGATCAGAACCAGGCCCAGATTGCCAAGGCGCAGTTTGCCTACCAGCAAGCGCGCAAGATGCTGGAAACCCTGGACCGGGCTGCTGCACAGGAGATTCGCAGTGCCATCGACCGGGCAGTGACCGCCTGGAGGCTCGTGCGAATCTACCGTGATCGCTCCCTCCCGTTGGCACAGAGCAACCTGGACTTGTCGCGCGAGGCCTACCGCGCCGGACGAGCTTCGTTTCTTTCGGTCCTTGAAGCACAGCGATTCTTCCTGGAGGCCCGGAGCAGCTACGTAAGCGCCGCGCGGACCGCAGCAACCACAATCCCAGAACTGGAACGAACGATCGGCCTTCCGTACTACAAGCTCGTGGCAAAAGTCGAAGACGAGCCGATCCCGGAAGCAGAGGGCCGGAAGGAGGTAGGGCAATGATGAAGAAACACTCGCAATGCAACATCTTGGTGTGGACGACTTCCGTTGCCCTAAGCCTGGCTCTGTCCGGCGGCTGTGTGCCCGTCGACAGTGCCGAGCTTGGCACCTTTATGAGGGATCTGCTGCTCAACGCAGTGTCAGCTTTCCTCTTATGAAGTTGCCAGAAATGAGCATCCGTGCCTCCAGGCACGGTCGAGACGACTTGCGGAGAGACGATCTGATGAACAGTAAAGCAACGTTAGTGACGGTGATCGCTCTGACCGTTGGGCTGGGCGGCGTGGCTGCCGTCTCGTGGGTTCGCGGGCAACAAACGATGAATCGTTCGCTGCAGGAT
>CP070827.1:4673271-4677150 GCA_020344555.1 Phycisphaerales bacterium | reverse complement strand
ACCCTACCGTGGCTGGTGCGAGAATCCCTTTTCGCACCCCCCGGACAGCGGGACACCACGACAGGAGGCGCTCAGTAGACCTCGAGATCCTTGCCGGAGACGACCGGGCCGCGGTATATCTGGCGAATCTCGCTCAACAGCTCTTCCTCCGTCGATCCCCAGAACAACTGGTGATAGAGGATCAGCAGACCGGGCTGGACTTCTTTGGCGATGCGTGCCAGCTCACGCGAGGAGGTGTGGGAGCTCGAATGGTATCTTTGCCATTCGGGCGATCGTTTCTTGAAGCCCGCCTCTGAATACACTTCGTGGATGAGCACATCACAACCTTTCGCGCTGTCCACAAGCGTCTGAGTCGGCACCGTGTCTCCCGAGATGACGATGCTCCGGTCCGGCGTGTCAAAGCGGAACCCGAAGGCCTGAGCCCACGAGCCGTGCTTTACCGGGAACGCCCGAACCGTGACGTTGGCGTCCTTATAGACGACCCCGGGCTCGATTTCGTGAACGTTCACCTTGTATCCCACGGTGTTGATCGGCTGCAACCCGTCGATTCGCACGCGAATGTCCTGGTCGTACGCCTGCAGGATATGGTCCGTCATCGCGCCGATTCCGGCCGGCCCGAATACCTGAAGCGGTTGGTCCCGCCCATCGACCCACGGCGTAAGGATCACGTCGGGATAGCCCAGGGTGTGATCCGAATGGAGATGTGTGACAAAGAGATGTTTGATGTTGCCGACCTCGAGGCCGGCCGTGCCTGCCTTGTAGGCCGCAGCCGCACGGCGGATCACACCGGCTCCGCAGTCAACCAGATACGGAGTACCGTTGACAATAATGGCAACGGCCGGACCGGAGCGGTCGGGGTCCGGATTCGGAGTGCCGGTTCCCAGCAGCACGATTGCAGTGTTTTCGGGGGCGGGCTTGCGGGGCGCGGTTGCGCCGTATTGGGCGATCCGATAAGTGCAGGATGCTGACACACTAAGCAACAAAACAACAAGAGCGGAACGGGTCATACGAGACTCCAAAAAGGTCAGACGCAGGTTGGCATTGATCCATGGCCGCACCAACCTCGAGACACACACCTTGCGATAAGGCACCCGCTTGCAGGCCGGTACGGTCGATCAACATACTCCAACGGTGACACGTAGGATTCACGCCGTAGCATACCACCGGAGCCGAATCGCGGTAACTAGTGCTGCGGTACTCCTGAATTCGTGGGTGGCATGCGGTACCCTGGCAACCAAGATGAGAACGGCGCAAACACATTCGCCCCGGCAGGGGCATAGGCGCTTAGCCACGGGCGTGAGCCCTCGTTCTTATACACAAATCCGCCCATTGAACGCCTGACGGGGCTCATGAGGCTGGGAAACGCCTCTCGCTGGCTCACGTCGCCCAGGTCAAAGCCGCTTTCCAGTATCGTGGTGCGGGCCGAGTCGACTTGTGTAGAACAACGAGGGCGTGAGCCCGTGGAATGAGAACGGTGCAAACACAGAAGCCCCGGCAGGGGCGACGGATGGTTGCCATGAGTTTCCGCCGCCCCTCCGGGGCTTGGGTCCTGTCACGCGACGCAAACCTATAGCTCCCGTTTTACGGGGTCTTCGAGATGCCACCCGAATTGGGATGCGCCCGGTCGTGGCCTGCGGTGAAGCGCCGGTTGGTTTCCCGGGAGCATTTTGATAGACTGGTAGCCGGAGTTGCTCGGCGCGGCCGGCTGAGGTCGTGCTCCCTCGCGGCCACGAGTCGCGCGGGGCCGGTTGCACTTGGGTGTGGCTCGCGAAGGGTTCTGCCCGGCACTGGCCAACCGAGCCGCAGCGGTACGTGACTGGAGGAGAAGCAATGAGTACACCGCCCGACACGGCCCGTCGTACTGTTGACAGGCGATCGTGTCTCCGCACCTCCAAGCGGCTCCGGTGGCCGCTGTGGATGCGGTCGTGGACCCTCGCGTGCGCGGTGGGCAGCGGTGTGTTCGCCCTGCTGTGGTTACTCCTTCGGACCGGCACCAAGCCGAGTAGACTCGCGTACCCTTGCCAGCAGGCAGCATTCGGCACTGCTGCAGCGGCGTTCGGCGTCCCGTTCGTTGCCGCAATCATCTCGTTGCGCGGGCGACTTGTCGCGGCCTTGCGGACCGTTCCCGGCAAGATCATGGCCGGTGGGCTGGGAGCACTGTGCATTGTGATGCTCGCAGTCGCTTCAGTTGATCGGGAATACGCCGGCGTCCTCCTCACCCCGCCGGCGGAGTACAACCCGGACATCTACGTGGTCGAGGACGCTCGTGGAGTCAGACCGGGTAGGTACGGCGGCGTCGATGACCTGATCACGCTTATGGGTATGGACGGGCTAAAGTGGCACCGGTCAGCGATAATCGGTCCAAGTTCCGGACCTGAGGGATTGATCGATCAGGACGATGTCGTGCTGATCAAGATCAACGCCCAATGGTCCCAACGCGGAGGGACCAATACCGACGTGCTGCGCGGCGTCATGCGTCAGATCGTGGAACACCCCGATGGCTTCGTCGGCGAGATCATCGTGGCGGATAACGGGCAGGGATGGGGCAGCCTCGACCGGACGGAAAACAACGCCGATGACCAACACCAATCGCCCCAGGACGTGGTGAACGACTTTGCCGCTGAGGGATGGAATACGTCCACGATGCTCTGGGATACTGTTCGATCGTCGGCGGTGGACGAGTATTCGGCCGGTGACATGTCCGACGGATACGTCGTTGACGCGGCTTTCGATCCGGAGACGGCGATTAAGGTGTCCTATCCCAAGTTCCAATCGGCCTCGGGTACGTACGTCAGCTACAAGGAAGGTATCTGGTCACCCACCACAGAGACTTACGACACCGACAAGCTGATGGTCATCAACATCCCCGTGCTCAAGACGCACCAAATCTACGCCATTACCGCAAGTGTCAAGAATCACATGGGCGTTGTAACCACAAGTCTCGGCACAGACTCCCATGATGCTGTAAGTCGAGGAGGAATGGGGTCGATTCTGGCCGAAGTCCGCCTGCCGGACATCACCATACTGGATTGCATCTGGATCTTGGCCAGACCGGGGCTGGGACCGAGCTCTTCCTACACTAACGCGACCCGGTGCGATCAACTGGTCGCCTGCTTAGATCCGGTCGCTCTCGATGCCTGGGCGGCCAAGTTCATCATGATCCCCCAGATCATCGAGAACGGCTACACTTACGATGACTACCACAATACCCAGGATCCGGACAATCCCGACAGCACGTTCCGGCGGTATCTGGATCGCTCGATGAATGAGTTGCTCCTGGCCGGGATTGACTCGACCAACGACTACAACGCGGTCGAGCTTCATGTTTGGACGTATCCCGACCGCCCCGATCCGCTCGAAGCGGAGGAGTTCAGAACGGCCAAGAACCGCTTCCTGTCGTTTGTGGGAACCAATCCCGGTGAGCAGACCGCAATCCGTGTGACTTTCGGCAATCTACCCCCACCCTTCGACAGCTTGAACTGGACAACGATGTGGGTGGGGCCGCCGCGGCTAACCTGCGAGAATGCAGGACAAGACTCCATCCCTCCGGGCGGCTGCGGCCCTGCTCCCGGCCTGTCGAGTCGCACGTTCATAAGCGCACCTTTGGTGTGCGAGCCACACTATATGGATTGGGCAACCCAAGGAACCGTGCACGTGCACAGCGAGTGGGTAGTCCCCAACGGCCTGTACTATCTCGAGGCAATCAAGGAAGGTGCCGACATCCAGGTGGATTTGCACTACTCAGTCCCATTGATGGTGCCCACAAGCATCTATGGCGACATCGTGGATGATTGCTTAGCCGTACCCTGCGGCCCGCCTGACGGCAGCGTCGATATCGTGACCGATGTTACCGCAGCTCTGGACAAGTTCAAAAACTTG
>CP070827.1:4670065-4673171 GCA_020344555.1 Phycisphaerales bacterium | reverse complement strand
ACGTAGTCGCCCATGTACCCGAACGCCCCGCTGGTGAGCATCAGATGCGCTCCATCGCCAGATCGAGCGCCGTGGCCGAATGCGTGATCGCGCCTACGGAGATCCGCTCTACGCCCGTTTCGGCGGCGGCCTGAACGTTCTGAAGCGTAATCCCGCCGGAGGCTTCCAGTGACACCTTGCCGCGCAAACCGAGGTCATCCCGAAGTGCAACAGCTTTGCGCAGATCGTCAAGCGAGAAGTTGTCGAGCAGAATCGCATCAAGACCGACGACCTTGAGCAGCTCTTCCACTTGAGCCAGGGTATCCGCCTCGACCTCGACAAACGTGGGCCTGGCACCGGCTGCATCCTGACGGTTCAACATTTCAAAGACAGCAGCGGCGAGCTTCCGTGTCTCCACGCCGGCCAGGTGGTTGTCCTTCAGCAATACTGCGTCAAAGAGACCTTCGCGGTGATTGCATCCACCGCCGCAGCGCACCGCGTATTTTTCCAGCTTGCGCCAGCCGGGCGTCGTCTTGCGGGTATCGAAAATGGCCGCACCGGTTCCTGAAACCGCATCGACGTACGCTTTTGTCAGTGTGGCGATACCACAGAGGCGCTGAAGAAAGTTGAGCAGGACGCGCTCGGCCGACAGGATTGCGCCAACCGGGCCACGGATCGTTGCTAGCTCAGACGGCACCGTGTCGATCTTCGCTCCATCGCGTCCGAGGTCGGTCCAATCGATATCCGTGGCGGCGTCGTAAGCCCCCAGAACAGCCGGAGCGATCTCCCGCCCCGCGAAAACACCGGGCTGCCTGGCGACGAGCCGGAACGACGCCGGGGCATCAGGATCGGCCATAAGGCCCGTAGACAGATCGCCCGCACCAAGGTCTTCATCCTTGGCACACCGTATGAGCTGGATCACACCTTCGTCGTCCGCAATGCTCATCTGAGGGCCTCGCGACCAAACCACGATCTGAGTCTGCTCTTCAGCTTAAGAAACCCCGGGTCATTGCAGCGTTCGAGGCTGACATTGGACGCCAGTTGCCCATAAATGGCGGATGACCTGGGAATACGCGCCTCGCGCAGGGCATGCTCTACAGCGCGCTTGGGGTCATCGGGCTTGATCGCCTCTGTCTTCATGAGATCCTGCGACCGAAGCCATTCGCGCAAACCCGGACTGCGCCCCTCCCAGCACAACGCAACATCAACTTCCGGTGAGTCACTCCAGACCCACGTTTCCAGTTCGGGGACAATAACGATCACCGCGGCTCGGTCGTGCCAGCCGCTGTTAGCCAGCCGCCTGTTCAGCTCGGCTTCTACGTCTTCAGCGCTCCGGTTCTCTTGTCCCGAGCCCGCGTGGTCGAACAGTACGAGGGCGTGGTCGGCCTTAGCCTGATACGGTTGAAGAACATCCGTAGCTTCAAGGAAGCACCCCGGATCGCGACGGGGGTGCAAAAGTATCCTATAGGCTACCTCTCGAATTCTCAGGCTTTGACGTCTCATCGAGAGCAGCGCAGCCATCGTTGCCTCTTCGTCCTTACCTGGAACCAGGATGACGAGATCCAGCAGGCTTGCGCCGGCGCTCATCCCAGCACTCCTGCCGCGAACAGTGTGCCGAGATCTGCGCCGCGCTGCCAGTCACGGAGAACAGGATGCTCATGGCCGCGAACGACGGCGCTTTCGCCCTGTCCCGTCTTCGCGAAACACAATAGCTGCTCCGGCTCTGCGCGGCTCAGCACGACCGGGGAATGGCTGGCACAGAGCACCTGAACGTCGTAAGCCGATGAGAGCGACTGGTAGACTGTTTCCACCGCAGCGGGATGTATACCGTTTTCCGGTTCTTCAATGACATAGACGCGCTCGCCGCCACCGAGATAGGCAAGGAGCGTCAGCGCTAAAAGACGCAGCGTGCCGTCAGATGTCGTCCAGGACGGAACAGAAAGCCCCGTTGCGTAGCAGATGGAGAGATACCGATGGCGGTCCTCCGGGCGCTCGGTCGTCTCAATGCCCTCGAGATCCGGAAGCGCCGTTGCGGCATGTGCGACCCATCGCTTAAAGCGCTCGGGAGCATCCTTTTGCAACTGATGGATAGCCCAAGGAAGATTGGACCCGTCCGGTTGAAATGTGCGTGGGCTCCCCGGTGCGGCGGGTCGGCGCATTGCCTCACTGTTGAGCGCCAAGCGCTGGATTCCATCCATTAGGACCCGTTTCACCCAGGTTGCAACGGGGAAGCGGTCCTCGTCTTCCGGGAGATTGGCCAACGCAAGCTTCTGAGGTCCAAACCGGAAAGGTGTATTCCACTTAGTAGTCTCTGAAAAGAAATAATCGTTGCCCGATTCGGCCTTCTTAGTCACCACCTTCTTCCACCCAGACGGGGCATGTTTGCCTTCCCCGATGACGACCGAATCAGGCGGTGGGATCGGCTCCGGGAATAAACGTAGCTGCTGCTCCTTAGCAGGTTTATGCGCGTCGGGCTTGAGCCACAGCGTTTCGTCAAGTATCGCTAACTCCCCAGACGGATCTTCCCCGATGGCGACCTCGTAGCGCGCTCGTTTGTAAGCGTTCTGCGGAAGTTTGGATCTCCGCTCATCCGGAATCACCAGCTCAACAGCCAGCTCGATCCGGTCATTCTGCCCCATCCAAGCCAAGGCCCGCAGGTCAGGCGAACGCTGATGGATGGCCTCTACCAATCCGTTGCAGAGCAAATCACCCAGAAGGGTTATGACGTCCAGGAACGTTGACTTTCCGCTGGCATTCGGTCCCACGAGAACCTGGAACGGGCCCAGTTCCTGGCGAACATAGCGGAGACAACGGTAGTTGAGCGCTTCCACACAGGCGATCACGAAGCCAGCTCCGTACAAGCAGCGAATGATACGACCCGGTCCCTGACCTTCGGGGCCGCGTCGCGCCATGTTATAACACTCGGCACACACTCAGGCAAAGCACGATCACACCACCGGTGACACGCTGCCGGGCCCGCGATAGGTCAAACTAGAATGACGGTTTCTGCCGAACGGGGCCGGACTCTCCCGACGACCGCCGCGCAGCGAGTGCGGTGCTCCTTCAACCTTTCCACAAGCCGTTCTGCGCGATCGAGCGGTACGGCAATCAGCAGGCCGCCGGAGGT
>CP070827.1:4659216-4669965 GCA_020344555.1 Phycisphaerales bacterium | reverse complement strand
CCGTGGGGGGCGAAGTAGGCGATCGGATTGTATCCCCAGTAGTTGACCGACCCCCGCTCGATCAGAGCCCGTTCGTCGATCCCATGGTGGATGGGCAGCAGCTCGACCGCAGTCGCGCCCAGGTCTTTCAGGTGCTCGATGATCGGTTCAGAGGCCAGCCCGAGAAAGGTACCTCGGAGTTGCTGCGGGACGGCTGGATGGCGAGCGGTCAGACCCTTGACGTGGCACTCATAGATGACCGTATGGCTCCAAGGGATGCCCGGCGGCTGATCGTCCTCCCAAGCGAAGCTCGGGTCGATGGCAATGCTCTTCGGAACGTGGGCGGCGCTGTCCCGCTCGTCAAAAGACAGATCTTCACTCGGATCGTTGTAGCTGTATCCATAGACCGCGTCGTTCCACGCAAGGCCGCCGCCAAGAGCCTTGGCGTATGGATCTATCAGCAGCTTGTTGGGATTGAACCGGTGTCCCTCCTCCGGCGCGTAGGGTCCGTGAACCCGATAGCCGTAGAGCTGTCCAGGGCCCAAACCCGGCAGGTGTCCGTGCCATACCTGGTTCGTCTGCTCGGGGAGCCGGATCCGCGCGGATTCGACACCATCCTCGGCGCGGTCGAACACACACAACTCCACTGCCGTCGCATGTTCGGAGAAGATTGCGAAATTCACGCCCTTCCCGTCCCACGTTGCCCCGAGTGGGTAGGGTTGGCCATGCAGGACCCTCATATTACCGTTGGAACACCGCATCTACGCGAACCACCAATCGCTGCGTACGAGTGACACCGGGAGGACCCCGCCTCGCATAGTCGTTCCGAATGTCGCGGGAGTGTGGCACATCAACGTAGAAGGCACAAGTGCCTGCAGCCCTCCGGGGACTTCAGCGTCAGCGTCCGCGCCGGACGGTTGAGTTGGGAGGGGCCGTACTTGCCCTCGCCCGACAGCGACAGCGTAAAGCGAGTGCAAAGGGGCGCACCGGTCTTGAGCAGAGAGCGCTGACCGCTTGGCCAGGCGATAGGACTGCCCCCGGATCGCCACGCCGTCGACCAGGGTCATTGCCCCAAGTATGCACAATCCCGGGCGCCGCCCGGAATCGCCGCCCTTGATTCCCGCACCACCGACGCGGTTGCCTCGAGCTTTCAGGCCCGATATTCCCGGCCATGCGGACACTCTAAAACAAGCGGCTTATGATAGGTAAGCGGGATTGCCGAAGCATCCGTAAATGAACGACCAGCGAAAAATCGCCTATTTCTCGATGGAAATGGGGCTGGCCGCCGAGATACGCACCTACAGCGGCGGTCTAGGCGTCTTGGCCGGCGATACCGTGCGTGCAGCCGCCGACCTCAAGGTTCCGATGGTCGCGGTCGCCCTGCTCCATCGGAAGGGCTATTGCCACCAGATCCTCGACTCCGAAGGGAATCAAACCGAAGAGCCGGTGGAATGGGTCATCGAAGACTACCTGGAAGAAATCCCGGCCCGAGCTTCGGTTAAGATCGAAGGCCGAGATGTTCACATCCGTGCCTGGGCGCGGGACGTCGTCGGCTACGGCGGGTATCGCGTACCCGTTCTCTTCTTGGATACGGACCTCCCTGAGAACGACGAGGTTGATCGCGGCCTTACCCACCATCTGTACGGAGGGGACGGGCGATACAGGCTATGTCAAGAAACCATCCTCGGTATCGGTGGGGTGAGGGTCCTCCGGGCACTGGGATACGACGCCATCGAGCGTTTCCACATGAACGAAGGCCATGCGAGCCTGCTGACGTGCGAGCTTCTCGATGAGCGCCTACGAACGGATGAGGAAGACAAGCTGACGGACGAGGTCGTCGACGCCGTCCGCCGTCAGTGCGTGTTCACGACTCATACTCCCGTGCCCGCCGGGCATGACCAGTTCCCCCTAGAGGTGGTCAAGCAAGTGCTGGAAGGCCGCACCGTCGAGATGCTCGAGCGGCTTTCGTGCATGGACGGCGTGTTGAACATGACCTACCTGGCCCTGCACCTGAGTCACTACGTCAACGGCGTGGCCAAGCGACATGGGGAGATATCGCGCCAGCTCTTCGCACCCTACGCGATCGACTCCATCACCAACGGTGTGCACGCCCGTACCTGGGTGGCCCCGCCCCTCCAGGAGGTTTTCGACCAGCACATTCCGACGTGGCGCGAGGACAGCTACAGTCTTCGCAACGCGCTATGCATCCCCAATCACGAGGTCTGGGAGGCGCACACCCGGGCCAAAGAGGAGTTGATCCGCTACGTTAACCGCTTGACCAACGCCGGAATGGAATTGGAGGTCTTCACTATCGGCTATGCGAGGCGGGCCGCCACCTACAAGCGCGGCGACATGTTCTTTCACGACCACGATCGGCTGCGCCGGATCCATGACGATGTCGGCCCCTTTCAGTTGGTGTTCGCGGGGAAGGCCCATCCACAAGACGGGGGTGGCAAGGAGCTCATTCGGCGGATCTTTGAGGCCAGGGCGAGTCTGAAAGACAAGATCAAGGTGGTCTACCTGGCCAACTATGACATTGAAACCGGCAAGCTGATGACCGCGGGGACGGATCTATGGCTCAACACGCCCGAGCCGCCGTTGGAAGCCTCCGGCACGAGCGGAATGAAAGCGGCACTCAACGGCGTCCCATCCCTGAGTGTCCTGGATGGATGGTGGGTGGAGGGGTGGATCGAGGGAACCACCGGATGGTCCATCGGTAGGATCACAGAGAGTGTGCCCGAGCCGGCTGACCGCGAGAAGGACGCCTCGATGCTCTATGACAAGCTCGAGTACGTCATCCTGCCGCTCTACTACAAGGACCGTGATCGCTTCGTAGACGTGATGAGGAACTGCATCGCCCTGAACGGGTCCTTTTTCAACACCCAGCGGATGATGGCTCAGTACGTCTTGAAGGCTTACTTCCCGTAGCGCCTGGTCCAGCTCGCCACTTCCCGCTTGCCGGTCTGTCGGAACGTCTTCAAGTCCACTTCTTGGGAAGTGGTCCCGGCCCGATTGGGGTCTGTGACAGAGTCGGCGGGCCGGAGGTAGGACAGGTGGTTCTCCCGGCCACGCCGGGAGGTTCACCTGCCACCCGAAAACGGCAGGTCAACGTTCCGCCGGCGCGGAACAACGACCTGCCCTACGGTTTTTGGCCTCCGCCGATTCTATCACGGACCCCATAACACCTTGCAGGACGGATGGACCGGACGGATGGTGCGGCTTCTTACCACGATCTTTGGGTGCGCAGGCTTTCGATTTGAACGAAGTCGCGCTGTCTGCCCTTGTTGATGCCGGGGCATTTCTTGTGGGCTTCGTTCCACGCATCAGGCGAGCGGAGGTTCTGGCTCCAAAACGGCCAGGTCCTACACTGCAGGGGCCGGACCGGGTAAATGGAACACATGGTCTTGCCGCCTTCGCGTCTAAGGAAGATGCAATCGCCGTTGGGCTTTTCGGTGAGGCTGTAGCGCAGGCCCACCCGACGGAGGTGCTCTTTGTCGAGCCGGCCGTCAGTTCGGCCTAGAAACTCGGAGATACGTCGAATCTCCTCTTTCGCGGTCCAGACGTAGCCCGGCTCACCGGTGCAGCAGTTGCCGCACCGGGTACATTCAAAACACAGGCCGGCCTGATACCACTTCTCTTTAGTCATCAGACTCATCACCGTATCCCCGCTAGTTGGCTGGGCGAAGTCTGCGCGTGTTGCTCCCATCCCTTCAAGGACCCCGGCCCCAGCCCGGTGGCGGAACATCCGATAGCCTATCCTCATCATATGCGCAAGTCGAGGCATTACGAGTCGGTGCTCGATCCGTTGGGCTGCTGTGGATTTTTTCCCGGACCTTAGCGCTCGACTCAGTAAGGGCATGAATGTCCAGCCGCGGTCGGAAGCTGACGAAGGATGCGCTAGGAGTGTTTCCACGAGGAGAGCCTCACGGCCCGCGTAGCGGTCGGTCCCCGTTCCGGCCGTGGAATGCTCGGGTACGGGGGAGTCTACAACCGGAGGCTGCACTAAGGGCCTTGAGCAGAACGCCATGAAGGCCGAGCCGTGACCGTGAGCGACCGCCCGCTTGAGGCTGTTTGCCGCTTCCTGATCCCGACGTGCGTCGGGACGGCTCGGTTCTGTTGGGTGCTTTAGGGCGTGCGATGCACAGGAACAACCTGATCTGGATAGCGATCTTCGGCGTCATAGCGCTGATGTTTCTGCGGCTGCCTCAGATGGCGGCCAAGCAGGATGCGGTGCTGAACACCTACAGTGCGCTCGTCGAGGTCGATGCCCTGGCCAAGCAGAGGTTCGTCGAGCCGATCGAAGGCGACCGCCTGGTCGACGGTGCCATTCGCGGCATGCTGCTCCAGCTCGATCCATACAGCGGATACATAGCCCCAAGCGAGCTGGCCGCCTTCGAGCGACGAGCCACCGGTGACTACATCGGCGTGGGAATCGAGGTCGGCGTCCAGGACGGGAAGCTGACCGTAATCGCCCCGATCGAAGGGAGCCCGGCGGCAAAGGCCGGCGTCCTGCCCGGCGACGTGATCGTCTCCATCAATGGCCAAGACGCTGAAGGCCTGTCGGTCTTCGACGTTGAAGAGCTTCTCGGCAGATCACCCGACAGCACCGTTCGCCTGCGCGTCCAGCACGAAGGGCAGGACGAGCCGGTGGGCCTGACCATCGCCCCCGGGCCGGTCAGCCTGCTGACCGTGCGCGGTTTTCGGCGCGACTCGTCCGGTCGGTCCGAGTACATGATCGACCCGGCCCACCGCATCGGATACATCCGGGTCAGCCACTTTCTCCACAACACGCTCCGCGACTTCGATGAAGCGTTGCGAGACCTTGCGGATCAGCACCCGGACGGTCTGATCATCGATCTGCGATTCAATCCCGGCGGGCTGATGCACCAGGCCGTCGCCATGGTCGATCGCTTCGTCGACGCCGGTGTCATCCTTTCGACTGTCACTCGGCGTAAGGCCGTTCAGGAGTACCAGGCCACACAGCGGGGAACGATTGGGGATTTCAAGCTGGCCGTGCTCATCAACTCGGCATCAGCCAGCGCCGCGGAGATCGTCGCCGGTTCGCTTCAAGCCCTGGACCGGGCGCTGATCGTAGGGAAACGCAGCTTCGGAAAGGGCAGTGCTCAACATCTGATTTACCTGGCCGAAGCCAAAGGGGCCGTCAAGCTGACCACCGCCTATTACCGGCTGCCCGATGGGCGGATCATCCATCGCACCAAGAAGAACGCTCATACCGATTCATGGGGCGTGATACCCGATGTCGAGGTTACGCTGAGCGACGATGAGGTCCGCGCGATCCAAGACTCTCGCCGGACGTTGGACCACGCCTTTGCCGAAACGGCCTCCGCCTCCGATTCCGGTCAGAGTGACAGTATGAGTCACCAACCCGGCCAGGGCAGTATGCTCGAAATCCACCGCGATCGCCAACTGCAAGAAGCCATGTCGCAGCTCCATCGGTGAATCGGCCACGGCGCGATCGACGGCTGACAGTTGATGCGACTGTCAGTCTTAAGACCGCTCAGCTTGTGAATGGCGGGACGGCCACACCGATCCTCACCGTCCGAAGAGCCTCTGGAAGGCAGCGAAGTCGCGAAGGTCGATGTCGTGCTCGGCCGGGTTGTCGTAATCGAACCAATTGGTGCACCAAATCGGGGACAAGGGTACGCCTGGCCCCCCGTTGTCGAGGCAGGTAAAGAGTCGTGGCCAGAAGTCGCCTAGATCGATCACGCAGCTTCCGTCGAAATCGCCCCATGTCCGGCCGGTGGGGGTTATGGGCACGCCCGAAGGTGTGAAATCGCACTCGTCGACATCGTTAGGTACACCGTCATCGTCGATGTCGGGATCGCACTCGTCAATTGATCCGTCGCCGTCGAAGTCCGGATCACACTCGTCGGGGACCAGGTTGTTGTTGCAATCGTCGGTCACGCCATCTCTGGTCTCGCATTCATCAACAAGATCATTGTCGTTGCAGTCCGGATCGCATTCGTCGGGGATGTCATTCTCGTTGCAGTCGTCGCTAGTTCCCTGAGCGAGATCCTCGGAATCGGGGATCTCGTTGCCGTTGCAGTCGAATCCACCGATCCGCAAGTAGTACACGTCCTGTTCGAGGTTGAACGTGGCCGCATAGGCGATGCCTACGCCGAAGTTCTCTGACACCATATCGTAATAGTCGCCCAGCTTATCCTGTTCCGGATACCCGAGGTGATGATCGAATGGCTGGCTGAGCGGCACATTCTCTGCCCACGTGAGGCCGCCATCAAGCGAGAACGAATAGTAGAGCTCAGAAAACCGCCCCGATACATCCCCTCTCGTGTCGTTCCAGATCACATCGATACGACCGTTCGGCGCCACTGACATCGTCCCGAACCACTGCCAAGCCCCGTTGTCTGTCGCGTCATCGTTGACGCGTACGGGTTCGCTCCAGGTCAATCCACCGTTGGTACTGCGCGCAAAATGGATGTCAAGTGGATCATATCCTGCAGGATCGACTGAGCCGAGCACGTAGAGGTTGCCGTGATACAACCCGTTGCTGTGATCGCTGGCAATCCAGAGCTGTCCGAGCAGCCCGGCAGGATTGGGCCCCGTACTCATGGCGAGGCTACCACCCAGGTCCACAGAGGTAACCTGGTCCCACACCGGAATCGCCAGGGGGTCCTGCGCATTCGTTGATCTGGCCACGATGAAATTGTCGAACGTACCCGAATAACCCACCACGTACAGCTCTCCGGCAGGTCCAACAGTAAGCGTGCCGAATCTGGGACTCTGTGGGATTCCAATCGGGTAGGAAAAGATCTGACCGCCGTTGGTCGATCGGTTGAAGACCAGCGGACCGCAGCACGCGGCGTTTATGCTCCATGCACAGTAGATGTTTCCCCGGCCTATCCCATCGGTCCGGTCGATCGTGAACCAGCCCTTATCGCCGCCCCAGGCGTAGGTTTCTTGAGGCCAGGTAACTCCACCATCGTCCGACCGGTACATGTAGCACGCCCATTCTCCCGGACCCCGATAGGGCTGCAACGAGTAGTAGTAAAATCGGCCATCGGCATCGAAGTCCAAGACAGGGTCGCTGCCGAACTCGTAGGGTTCCAGTACTCCGGGGAAGGTCCACGTTTGGCCGGCGTCGTGGCTGTATGCCCAACCGGCCTGACGGAAGTTCGAGGTGATCGTGTCAAACTGGCGCCACCCGATGGCTATCCGGCTGGGATTGGTCGGGTCGACAGCAAGGGAGGGTTCGTTGGCGGCGTCGCCGATGATGTTGTTGCCAAACGTGTCTACGTTGACCTGGATGCTGCTGTAGGCGCCCCTGACCCAGACGCGAGCCGGTGATGTAGTCCGGCTGCGCAGAATGACAGACCTTGGAACCGGCGGATCGTCAGGCATCTCGCGGTGGATGGGTGTTGGGGCTGGGGGCTCGTCGGCGGAGGTTGCGTGGTTGCGTGGCCGGTCTGCTGACGCGGTGGCCACAAGGCCGGCCAGAGCAAGCAACACGAAAACCGCCGGCCTCGTTATGAGTGTGTGTCTCATCCCGCGCCTCCTTATCTTCAGTTCTTGCGTCCTCGGAAAAACGCCACCCCCCCGCACTTACTCTCTCAGTATACCGCGAGGTTATTCCCGCAAAGTCCGCTAACCCTGCCAAACCGATAAAGGGGCCTTACTTTTCAGCAGTTACGGTGAGAAGTTCAATGTCACTGTCGGGCTCAGAGCAGTCAATCTGCGAACAACAGGATGGTCGGTTCCAGCTTTCTCGAGAGCAGGGTCCAGCCGCGGGGTCGCTTTGGGGATGTCACGTATCCTGTCGCCCTACAAGGGACCACGGTACAAACCATGCTCTGCGACATAAGATCGGACTGTCTCGGGGACCAGGTAGCGGATCGATCGACCCTCGCTTATCCGCCTGCGAATATCGGTGGACGCGATCTCAATCACGGGCGTATCGAGCACACCGGCTTCAAGATTGGCTATCTGCGATTCGCTCAGGGTCTTGCGGAACTCGTTCCAGTCGATCTGTTCCCAGCTGCCGCGGGCGGCGGTGATGACATGGCAGGCATCAACCAACGCTGACGCGCGATACCACGTGACTATTTCAAGCAGGGAATCCGCCCCGATGATCCAATGTAAATCGGCATCTTGACCGAGCAGTCGCCGGAAATGCATCACAGTGTCGATCGTGTAGCTCGGACCGCTTCGTGTCAGGTCGAAGTCACTGAACTCAAAGGAGGGCTCGTCCTGGATGGCTAGCTTGACCATCTCGGCCCGGTGGGCCGGATCGAGCAGCCCCTCCTCGGGCTTGTGGGGCGGGGTGGCTGAGGGGAGGAAGATCACCCGCTCCAAGCCGAGTCGCTCAGCGATCGCGCGGGCCACGATAAGGTGGCCGTTGTGGATCGGGTCGAAGCTCCCGCCGTAGAGTCCAATCCGCATGGGCATGGGCGTAGTCTAAGGTGAACCGCCCGCAATGAGTAGCGAATCCGCCCACAACGAACTCTGGGTCTCAACGGTCGCCGCATCGCCGACCGATAATACGGCTGTCCCGAGAATTTCCAACAATGGGCAGAAACCGTCAGCCACAAGTAAGCTTCGTCCTCGCCACGCACAACCGTCGGACCGTCGTGGTCAAGACCCTCGAGCGACTCGCCGGGTGTGGGCTTGATCGGAGTGACTACGAGATCATCGTAGTGGACAACGCCTCTGATGACGAGACGCCCGAGGTGGCGGCCTCCCAGAGCGATGTTCTGATCACGCTCCGTCGCAACGCCGGCAGTTGCGCCAAGGCGTACGGAGTCGAGCGGGCGGCGGGTCCCTACATCGTGTTCCTGGACGACGACTCATACCCACGCCCCGGTTCGATCGCCCGGATGATCCGCCGATTCGAGGAAGACCCTTTGCTGGGGGCGGCCGGCTTCGCTGTTCATCTGCCGGACGGTCGCCAAGAGGGAAGCGCCCTGCCGGGGGTATTCGTTGGATGCGGGGTCGGCTTTCGGAGCGAAGCGCTGAAGGCGGCGGGCGGCCTGGACCGCTCCTTCTTCATGCAGGCCGAGGAGTATGATCTGTCGTTCCGTCTGGTCGGTGCCGGGTGGCGGGTCGGGGTTTTCCACGACCTGCACGTCGACCATCTCAAGACGGACCGTGCCCGCAAAAGCGCCCGGACGATCTATTACGACGTCCGGAACAACCTGCGCATCATCGCCCGCTACCTCCCATCACCATATTACAAGGCCTACCGGAAGGACTGGCTGCAACGCTATGCGTGGCTTGCGCAGCACGATGGGCATACTCGATCGTTCAGGCAAGGGACCCGCGCCGGTCGTCTGCGCGGCTTGCTGGAGCGATGGACCCACCGTAAGCGCCGGCTTTCAACCAGTGTGTTCGAGCACTTCTTTCGATGGGAATATGTTGGTCGCCGAATGGCCGACGTGCGCGCTTCCGGTGCCGGGCAGATCGTGCTGGCAGATCTGGGCAAGAATATCTTCGCCTATTACCGGGCGGCCAGGGAGTCGAATATCACCGTGTTGGCGATCGGCGACGACCGCTTTTGTGGGCCGGGACGTCAGTATCGTGGGGTGCCGGTTGTATCCGTCGAAGATGCACTGGGTCTCGACCCCGACGCAGTGATTGTGGCCAACAGCTCTGAGGTACACGGCACCGACACCTACCGCCGATTGCTACGACGTGTTTCCCAGCCGGTTTATCACTGGTTCGCTCCGACCGGTCAACCGCCGGGTGACGAAATCGGCTCGCCGTCCCCTTCGCACCTGGCCGATTATAAGGGCGTACCGGAAGCTGCTGCGCTTTGAGGTCGGCTGACACGTGGCCGTCCTGGATTGGAAAGGGTAGGCAAGTGGGCAAAGTCGCGTTGATCACCGGCATTACCGGGCAGGATGGCTCGTACCTGACCGAGCTGCTGCTGGAGAGGGGATATGAGGTTCACGGCGTAATGCGCCGAGGGAGCAGCTTCACCACCCAGCGCATCGATCACCTGTATAGTGATCGCCACAAGGGTGACGTGCGCCTTCACCTGCACTACGGTGATCTGGTCGACGCCATCAGCCTGCGGCGGATCATCAGTGAGGCCAAGCCCGACGAAGTCTACAATCTGGCTGCCCAGTCACACGTGCGCACCAGCTTCGACCAACCGGTGTATACTTCCGAGGTCATTGCCATCGGGACGCTGCATCTGTTGGAAGCAATCCGGGATTATCGAGACAGCAACGGCGCGGACGTTCGCTTCTATCAGGCGTCCAGCAGTGAAATGTACGGGAAAACGGTCGAGATTCCCCAGACGGAATACACGCCGTTCTATCCGCGCAGCCCGTACGCCTGTGCGAAGGTCCAGGCATATTGGCAGACGATCAATTACCGCGAAGCGTACGGCTTGTTCGCCTGCAACGGCATCTTGTTCAATCACGAATCCCCGCGTCGTGGTGAAACTTTCGTGACCCGCAAGATCACCCGGGCGGCCACCCGCATCAAGCTGGGACTCCAGGACATGCTTTACCTGGGCAATCTCGACGCCAAGCGCGATTGGGGCTTTGCCGGCGAATACGTCGAAGCCATGTGGTTGATGCTGCAGCAGGAGGACCCGGACGATTACGTGGTGGCCACCGGGCAATGCCACAGCGTACGCGAGTTCGTGCAGGAGGCCTTCGGCCGGTTGGACCTGAACTGGCAGGAATATGTTCGATTTGACCCGCGCTACCTCCGCCCCACTGAGGTCAACGTCCTACAGGGCGACGCGACAAAGGCACGGAATCTGCTAGGTTGGAAGCCGAAGGT
>CP070827.1:4654640-4659116 GCA_020344555.1 Phycisphaerales bacterium | reverse complement strand
ACGGTCTTCACATCTGCGATCTGCGGGGCGACGGAGGCGAACTCGGAGAAGTCGCCCCGCCCCTCGGACGCTTGCAAGGCCTGCAGCGCCGTCGTCTTACCGCTCCCGTTTGGGCCAACGATCAGCGTAAAGGGTCCTAGTGGCAGCGTGGTGTCACGCAGAACCTTGAAGTTCTTGAAATGGATGGACTCGATCATCGATTGTTAGTCCTCAAGCTGCCAAATGGTGCGGAACGACATAAAGCCTCGCAGGGTCGTTGAGTGCTCCACCTTCACGCGTGCTGCTCCTTCCGCACCAGCGTACGCGTCGGTCTGGATTATACATGGTAAAGTGCCCGGTAGCCAATGCGGGTCCAGGCGTACCGGGGCTCTGGAAACAGCCCGAGCCTTCCAGGTCGTGTATCGACGCGTCACGCCTGCGACTTGGCGGGGACTTGTCCGGATTGTACGGGCACTGATCGCGGAGGGCGAGCCTCCCCTGCCCGCTCGGTGCGGTGGCACACGTATCGGCCCAGGGAGCGGACGGCCTGGTCGGCGGATCGGAAGGTCGGGACGCCGCCTTCGCGGAGGGCGTAGGCCATTGCCTCATAAGCCGGGCCGGAGTCGATGACCGCAATCAGTGGCTTGTACGATTCCCGGTGCAGGGCGGGGAGCCGCTCGGCCAGCGAACCACCCTTCTTGATTTCATCGGCCGTGGTGAGCAGTTGAGGCGTGAACGGAATGAATGAAACGACAATCGCGTCGATCTCTTCATCTTCGATCATCGCACGAATGCAGGCTTGATACGCGTCTTCGTTGGCCATAGGAGTCAGATCGAGCGGGTTCCTTACGTTGACCAGCGCATGCAGCTTATGCTCGGCGAGTTTCTGCCGGATGCGATCGGCCGTTGCCACGGACAGCTCCGGGATCTCGATCTGGTAGCGGTCCCCGAGAATGGTATCGGCCATTCCCACCGTCTCGAACCCGGCGTTGCTGATCACACCGATTCGCCGCCCACGGATCTTCCTGCCATGCAAGGCGGTCGCCAGCTCCATGAGTTGCTCGAATTCCTTGAACGTGTCGGTCACAATCGCTCCGGCATTAGAGACAGCGGTCTGGCACACATCATAGTCACCCGCCACTGAGGCGGTGTGGCCGGCGGTTGCCGCCCTGCCTGGGGCGGTACGACCCGCCTTGTAAAAGACCACGACTTTGCCGTCCTCGGTGACCTCCTCGACCGCCCGGACGAAGGCAAGGCCGTCCATGTCGTTGAAGCCTTCGATGTACACGCCGATGCAGTCTGCGTCGTCACGGTCTCCGATGGTTCGCAATATGTCGGACACAGTCAGGTCGATCTGGTTTCCAAGTGACACGGACAGCGTCGGATCGAGCAGCTCCAGGTTGCTCATCCGGCTGATGATGAACCCTCCGCTCTGCGAGATCAGTGCGGCGCGCCTCGGTGGAGCCTTGCGTCGTGCGTCGAGTTTGGCCTTGGGAACGAAGAAAGTGTCGTATCGGCCCGGCCGTGACCGGACACCCAGGCAGTTCCCGCCGAGCACGATCAACCCGCCGTCCGGCCGACTCCGCGACGCCAGGACGGCTTCGCGGATGCGGGCCTCGATGGTCTCAGTTCCCTCCTTCTCGCCCATACCACCCGGAATCAGAATCACCGAGGAGACTTTACGGCTATCGATGACCTGATCGATCATATCAGGCAGAGTCTCCGAGGCCGTGGCGATGACAAACAGATCGACTCTTGTCGGAAGAGCATCGACACTTGGCACACAGCGAATGCCTTCAAACTGTTCGATCCCGTCCTTGATTACGAAGAGACGATCCGTCGGGAATCCGCAGTCCTTGATGTTCTCCAGTATGATCCGCCCGAAGTTCGTACGTTTCGTCGATACGCCCAGGACAGCGATGGACTGTGGTTCGAGCAGGGTTCCCACCTTGGAAATCGGCCGCGGAATCGGCGTCTTGGTTGCAGGTCCGAGCCGGCCTCGACCATCCAGCGGGATCATCTTCTGTCTGGCGAAGGCGAAGGGGTTGACCTCCAAGTCGCGCAGATCCGGTCCCTCCGCACCGCGGTCTACACAGAAGCGACGTGCCACCGCGATGAACGCCCGGAAGCATCGCAGCAACTCCCCGTCGGAGACAATGCGGTGGCGCCCGCGCACCCTGCCCGCGAGAATTTCGTACGCGGCGGTCTTCTTGAACAGCTCCAGGAACTCCTCGGCGGTGGCATCCACTGCCAATGCCTTGGCAACAGCGATCCCCGGCCTCATCTTGCTCGCCAGGTACTCCGTGTCGACGCCTCCCAGCCCCGCAGCGATGATGGCACCGAATTCACGCGTAGCGCGAATACCGACGAACAGCTCCTGACCGAATCCCGCTTCGCCGCGCTCGACGAACTCGACCACCAACACTCCGGTGATGTTCTCGGACACCTCGGATTGTCTGGCGATGAGCTGTTCGACCTCACGATTGACCGTGTCCGTGTCTTTAGGCACAAAGACGATGGCGCCGGCCTCGCTCTTGTGAACAATGTCCGGGGAGACAATCTTGAGAACCACCCTGTCACCGGGGAACCGATCCAGCATCTCCGCGGTCATCTTGTCGCCTTTGGCCAGGAAATGGTGTCGCGGCGGGGAGATAGCACCTACGAGCTCGATCAACTGATAGACCTCGTGCTCATAAAGCTGCCTGCGGCCCTCCTGGTAAACCTGGTCGAACGTCTGGGCCACAGCATGCCCCTCCGCACGGGAGAGTTCACAGCCACCGTGCGGCAGCATTAGCTCCATAGCATCAGCACCCTGCTCCTCGGCGAGCTGATCGGGCGGAAGCGTCTCGATCCAATGGCGAATCTCCTGGGCCGAAGCCCCGCGCTCCAGACCGTCGATGTACGCCGTGGCGCCGTTCCGGCCGAACCGGCACGCCCTCTGGTTCACCTCGACGACTCCGGGACCCTTCCTGGCAAACATCTCGGCGACGGCGGCCTCAACCTCGGCGCAGTCCAGCCCGAGCAAGCCCGAGGCAGCCCCCAGCATGACAGTGTTAACGGCCCGGCCGGAGCCGGCCGCACGGGCAAGTCGATCCGCATCGACCAACACGTGCTTGGGAAACCGGGCGATCTTCTCGAGCACCTGCTCGATGGGCGGATAGTCGGGGATGTTTACAAAGGGTACGGTGCTGGCAACGATCGTGCCGCGCTCGCCGAGATAATGGACATAGCGCAGCGCCTCGAGCGGCTCGACGGCCAGGATCATGTCGGCGAGTCCGCCCGGAATGAGATCGCTGTACAACTCGTGGTCGGCGAAACGCAGGTGCGATTCCACGGCCCCACCTCGCTGAGACATGCCGTGGACTTCAGCCTGCTTGACAAACCAGCCGCGACGCGTGGCCGCTATGGAAATCGCCTGAGCGATGGTCAGGATTCCCTGTCCACCGACACCGGCAAGAATCAGATTGCATTCCATTACATCGCCCTCTATGGGAAGCTCGTAGGAAGCGAGCCTGTAAGCGCCGACCACATCAGGCCAACGTGGGGACACCTGTTGCCGTCTTCTCCTGGGCGACCTTCCGCTTCAGTTGGATGCACGGTCGACATGCCACCAGAACGGAAAGGCCTTTATGGTTGATCTCCCGTCCGAGTACCTTCACGATTTCGTCATGGTTTTTCGGAAGGGGCTCGAACAGAACGAGGTGGTCTTCGGACACACCGAGCCCTTTGAGCAGACCAAGGAAGCCCTCGCCGGTGATGAACACCTCCTGCCCACCGGTCATGCCCACCGTGGCATTGTCGAGGATGATGACGGTCATGTTGGCGTCCGCGTGGGCCGCTCCGATCAACGGCGTCATCCCCGAATGGGTAAAGGTCGAATCCCCGATGGTGCAGAGAACCGGATGAGCCCCTGCCTTGGCCGCCCCAAGGGCCATGCTGATCGACGATCCCATGTCGACGCAGGAATGAACCGCGTTGTAGGGCGGGAAGGCCGCTAGCGTATAGCACCCGATGTCGCTGAACAGGATCGGCTGCGAATAAGCACGAACCGCCTCCTGAATCGCCTTGAAAGTGTCAGAGTGCGGACACCCCTGACACAAAACCGGTGGGCGGCCGGGCAACCCCTCCACCGAATCGGCGGTCTCCAGCGACGGCATGCCCAGCGCCGCGCGCACCAGGTTCGTCTGCAGCTCCCCGTCCATCGGTAAGCGACCGGTTCGCTTCCCGTGGATTGCCTTGCCGGGGAGCCCCAGCAGCCCGTGGAGCCGCGCCTCTATGTAGGGGTAGCCCTCCTCGATGACCAGTATCTCCTCGCAGTGGGCGAGCAGTTGGCGGACCAGCTCGGCAGGGATCGGATAGGTGCCGATCTTCAGCACCGAGTAAGCCGAATCCGGGCCGACGACTTCGAGCACGTAGTTGTACGCGATCCCCGAAACGATAATCCCCTTCGGACCGCGAAGAGTCAGCTTGTTGAAGTGCGAATCCGCAGAGAACTCG
>CP070827.1:4644875-4654540 GCA_020344555.1 Phycisphaerales bacterium | reverse complement strand
CGATGTTGCCAGGGTAAACAGATGCGCCGGTGACCGAAGCCTTAAGGTAAGCGCCCGGGTGTACGATGTCGTTGCCGCGGCGATTCAGATGGGGGACATAAGCGGCGGGATCTTCGACATGACGATCTTGCCTCTGCTGAAGGCCTATGGGTTCCGGGACGATTCGCCCCGGCGCCTAGATCCCCAGGAACTTGCCGACGCCCGTTCGACGGTCGATTACCGGCAGGTATTCGTTGACAAGCAGAGGTGCGAGATCGGCATCGAGTCACCACGTGCCCAAATCGACTTAGGTGGGATAGCCAAGGGATATGCCGTCGACCGGGCAGCAGAGGTTCTTCGTTCACACGGTATTCGAAGAGCCGTCATTGACGCAGGCGGGGACATGTTCGCCCTGGGCACGCCTGCGGACAGCGATGGATGGCCGATAGGCATCCAGCATCCGCTATACTCAGACAAGCTTGTCGGCCGAGTCCACGTTCGGGACCAGGCCATCGCCACGTCCGGCAACTACGAAAAATACATCAGTGCAGGGGACAAGCGATACGGGCACCTGCTCGATCCCAGAACGGGATGTTCATCCGAGCCTATGCTGAGTGCCTCTGTGATCGCCCCGACTTCGCTGGCAGCAGACGCCTTGTCAACAACCGCCTTTCTGATGGGGCGCGACGACGGTCACCGGTTCATTGCTGGACAGAGAAGAACGCAAGGCCTCTTCATCACCAGCGGACCTGACAGCGGCATCTGTTTCAAGACAACGACCGGTTTCCCGTTAGACTGCGCGGGCAACAAAACGCCCTGCAGAAGGACCTGAAAAAGACAAGGACGAGGTAGTGCCAAGGCCTGTGGGAATTGTCCTGGGGCATCCGTCGGTATCTTCACGTCGCATCCGTCTTGGTTCGTGCTTTGGCATTGGACACCGGCAGTGGAACCGTGCTGCATAACTGCGCCGAGATCAGTCGACGCCAAATCTGCTCCAGCCATAGCATGAGTTGGTAAACCATGTAGACGCTGCAGCGTCCGGGCTTCGTACAGTTCGCCCTGTCCGATCGTGTCGATCAACGCATCTACGGACTTCGCCGTCCCTGGCTTCAAGCGGGCCCACATGCCAAGCCAAGGCCCGGGGCGCAAGTTTGCCTATTTTAACATTCTACCCCCAGAGTTCCCCATTACAGATGGCTAACCTGTCACCATGAGACAAAACCGGGGATGACTCACCCCCAAAGAATTTGACTAGTAAACCGCGGTCACTAAAATGACGCCAATCGCCGGAGGAAAAGGAGCGAGCCTATATGAGTCGCACCCTGGAGGTGGGCCGAAGCCGTACGCAGTCGCGGCCAATCTCGAACAAGGATCTTTCAGAACAGACCAGAACATACGGCAGATCGTCGTCAGCTCAGCGCTCGTACACGCTGTGCGGCGATCCGTCCTTATATGATTAAAGGAGTTCGTTATGTGTAGCAGCGTGTCCACTCAGTCTCGTATTGTTGGTTCTATTTGGCTGACCGTACCGGCAGCCGCTCTGTCGTTGCTGACGCTCAGCGGATGTCCAAGGGCAAGCGTCCAGGACATTGCGGGCGAACTGTTCGACAGGCCGCAAGTCGAATTGGTGTCGCCGACCAGCGGCCCCGCTACCGGCGGCACCAAGGTAACGATCAGGGGTCGAAACTTCAACCCCAGCGCCGGGGTCCTGTTCGGGGATACGTCCGCGGACAGTGTGAGCTACATGAACCGCGGCCTGATCGAGGCCGTAACGCCGCCGCAGCCGCCCAGCATGGTAGACATCACGGTCATCAACGCCGTAGGGCAAAAGACCGTCGTTGAAAACGCGTTCCAGTACGTGGAAGTCGAACCGCCGGCCCCGCGACCGGTCACGCTCGGCGGCATCATGCCCACCCAGGCCCCGGCTACTGCGCACACACCGATTACGATTTTCGGTGCAAACTTCTCCGAAGGCATGGTGGTCATGCTCGGAGCGTTCATCTGCGACGAAGTCTTGCTGGTCAACCCGCACACGCTTCAGGCCGTTGCGCCGCCGCAGGGTCCGGGGTTCGTGGACCTCGTCGTGCTCGGACCGGACGGCGAGACCGTGACGATGGCAGATGCCTTCGAGTACGTCCCCGCCGTGCCCGACGACCTTCCGGGACCGCCGCGATTGGTCAGTGCCGTCTCCACCAGCAACACCACCGTGCGGGTCACGTTCAGTGAGCCGGTGGAAGAGGGTGCGGAGGACCCGTCGAACTACAGCATTGTCCAGACCAACGTGAACCCCGAGGCCGGCGTCCTTCACGTGGTTTCGGCCACACTCGAACCCGGCCAGACCGTGGTAACGCTGGTGACTTTCTCGCAGAACGAGGTGGTCTACACCCTGACGGTGACCAACATCAAGGACCTGGCCGGCAACGAGTTCGCGACCCCCGGCATCATGGTCAATCCCACCCAAACCAGCTTCGCGGGCACCCCGCCGGTTGAGGACCAGGCGGACGATACCGACGGCGACGGCCTGCCCGATCACGTCGAGCAGCGGGGCTGGACCGTGCACGTACGCCTCAGCAACGGCAGTGTCGAGGAGCGCGGCGTCACCAGCGACCCCACCTCCCCGGATACCGATCAGGATGGGGTCGGTGACCAGGAGGAGTTCCGACGTGGCATGGACCCCCGCAATCCGGACACCGACGCCGATCAGGTCTCGGACAAGGACGAGGTGGGCACCTGGTTCAGCGACCCGACGGACCAGGACACCGACCAGGACGGGCTGGCCGACATCTCGGATATCTACTTCAAGACCTCGCCCATCCTGGGCGACACCGACGGCGACGGCTTCGACGACTGGCATGAGCTGTTCGAGATGAACCGCAACCCGCGGCTGGCGAACCTGCCGCAGCCGGAGCTGACCGTCGGCGACATGCGCCTCCAGATCGATGAGCGATACAGCTATGTGGATCATGAGGGAAAGACGGTTACCCACGCGTCAAGCTCCAACGCGACCTTGTCTCAGAGCCAATCGATGGCGTTCCGCCAGAGCGACACCACCAGCAACGAGACCTCGATCGAGGGTGGCTTCAGTGCCGAACTCGGTTATAACAGCGGGCCCGTGGCCGTCTTCAAACCACACCTCAAGGCCGGCGGCAAGTGGGGCTCAACGTCCCAAGTTAGCCAAGAGACCGCAACAGCCGCGCAGCAGGTCTACCAGCACTCGCTGGCCAAGGGGCGCACCTACACGACTGCCAGCACCGTAACCCGCGAGGTGTACGGCGCCAGCATCGATACAGCCTTGACCTTGGGTAACGCCAGCGACATCGCCTTCACCTTGAGCAACATCGAAATCTCGGTCCTACAGCCCGGCCGGCTAAAGACGCAATTCATTCCGGTCGCTACTCTTCTCCCAAGCAGTGAACTGCTGACCGGCGAGCCGGCGGCCTTTACACTGCTTCCCGACGAAGATCGTGGCCCGATCATCTTCTCAAACCGGGAAGTCTTTCCGAATCTCGTCGACAAACTTCTACGGTCTCCACTCGGCTTGATGTTCAAGGTTTCGTACTTCGACGTCACCGATGAGTTCGGGCGTAACTTGGCCTTCACTACTCAGGATGTCTTTGAGCGGACCGCAACGCTGACTGTGGACGCCGGTGACGGCACCTTCGAGCGTCACTACGTGGCCACCAGCGGTGGGCTGGACACCAACCGCTACGTCGGCGGCGGTCTGGTTGGCGGATACGACGCGACCGGGATTGCCAAGGGCATCCCCATGGACTTCGTCCTTCAGGATATCCTCGGCCTGGTGAAGAATCCCGAAGAGCCTAACGCAATCGTGGCGGGAGCTAACAAATCCGCCGACACCGTCGCGGAGGCAGATGACGTCCAGGCGATCCCGGCCGGCACCACCGGTTTACCGGACCGGGCGATCGTGGTTCTGGCCGGTGAGAACGGAGTCCTCGATACAGTTCCGAACAATGTAAACCCGGACGGCGATGATGAGGTAGGGTTCACCACCGGTTATCAGACCAGCCGGACGTGCAATGCCGACACCGAGGCACGCATCGTCGAACCCACGTTCGGCGGTGACGGTATCGCCAGCACCGTGGCCGTAGGCGACGACGTTCAGGAGGTGCCGCCGCGCGCCTGCATCGGCGGCTCTAAGGACGGCCAGAGCTGCACGACGGACACCGAGTGCCGTGAGGCTTGGTGTGAACTCATGGAGGTTTGTATTGGGGGCCACAACACTGGCAATCCGTGCACGGTGAACCGGGAGTGCGTACCGCACTGCGACGGAGGATCTTGTGTGGGTGGCGAAGCGCCCGGAGAGGGATGCAGTGAGGACACCGATTGCGCCGAAGTCTCCTGCGATACCGTGACCCTCTGCGTCGGCGGCGAGAAAGAGGGGGAGAGTTGCACCGAAGACGCCCAGTGCCTTCCCTACTGCGAGAATAACCTGTGTGTCGGCGGCGAGAGGGACGGTCAGAGTTGCGACACGGACAGGGAATGCAATCCCACCTGTGACAACGAGGAGTGCGTCGGCGGCGACAGAGACGGGGAGACCTGCAGCCTGGATTCGGACTGCATCACGACCACTTGTGCGCCGGTGAGCATCTGCGTGGGCGGCGACAAGGAGGGGCAGCTCTGCAGCGAGTATGCAGACTGCTTCGTGTCGGAATGCGTCCCCGTGAGAATCTGCACTGGCGGTGATCAGGCCGGATTCGAGTGCAGCGAAGACCGAGATTGCGTCCCGCATTGCGACAATGATATCTGCGTCGGAGGAGACAATGTCGGGAACGACTGCAGCGAAGACCGGGATTGTGTTCCGCATTGTGAGGAGGACCTCTGCATCGGGGGCGACAATGAGGGGGCTGCGTGCAGCGAGGATCGAGAGTGCGCCGCCCACTGCCCCCAATTCGTCTGCTTCGGCGGTGAGTACCACGGGAATCCCTGCAGCAACCACATGGACTGCGCCGCCTACTGCGAGAGTGAGAGTAATTCCTGCGTCGGTGGCGACAACGAAGGGGCCGCGTGCAGCGAGGATCGTGAGTGCCGTCCATACTGTGAGACCGACGTATGCGTAGGAGGCCCCAGGAATAACCAGAGCTGCGTCGAGGATGCTGACTGCATCGAGGGCACCTGCACGTCCGACGTCATTCTGCCCGGGCGGGTGATTGTCAGCGCCGGGGCAGATGGCCTTCTCGAAACCGTACCGTCTGGTGACGAGGTTTATATGGGACCCGGTGAGCCGTGCGCGGACAACGAAGACTGCCCGGGCGGAGCCTGCAACGGACGCGAAATACTGGTGCGATACGGCAACAGCGTAACCGGGGATCCAAAGCGGTATTGGGTAGTCATCAGTTCTGAGGAAATGCCCATTGGGGGTGATTTCGCTGACTATCTGTTCACGCCCAACGAGGCTGTCACACTGGCGTTCGGACAGGACATCGACCGAGACGGTTTGTTTGCCCGGGAGGAATACATTCATGGAAGCAGCGACCTGGACAAGGACACGGATTCCGACGAACTTGGCGACTTCGCCGAGATCCGCGAGGGCTGGACCATTACAGTCTACAAACCGCGGACCGCGCCAGCCTACCGTGACGTGTTCTCGGATCCCACGTTAGCAGACTCCGACTTCGATGGCGTCCCCGACAAGACTGAACTGCAGTGTCGCACCGACCCCCGCGCGAGAGACACGGATGACGACGGGCTCTCCGACGCGACTGAACTCGGCGTGTGTACAGCCAATGGAGATCTGGCCAGCCGCCTGGACCGGGAGGTGGGCGTCGAGCCGTGCGCCGGGAACGATGCCATCGGCGACGTGGATCGTGATGGATTGCAGACCCCACTTCTGAAAGACGACGTCGAAGTGACAATCCAGATTGGTGAAGAGTCTTTCGTCATGATTCTGGCCGGCGAGAACGGGATCCTCGACTCCAAGCCCTTCGATGGTGACGACTACGTGAGCACCGTGTGCCGCCCCGTCGATCGCTGGATCTGCGCAAGCACAACGGAGGAAGTTTGCCCGCCAAAGGGCATCTCCTATCAGCCCGAGTACCTTGATCCGCGGAACGCCGACACCGACGGCGATTCACTCTCCGACGGGTTTGAGCTGGCCATACCCGCAGAAGATGGCGGACCTGCCAATCCCTTGGATCCAGGCGATGCCGATGAGTTTCGCGACACCGACCAGGACGGACTCACCGACCAGCAGGAAAAAGACGGCTGGGACGTCGTTGTGGAACTCTGCGAAGGAGTCGGATGCGTGGCTACGCTCGATGCTTACCAAAATGAAATCCTGGAATGCAAGGGCGGCTTTCGCAACGGTGAGGTATGCACCTGTCCCCCCGGCGACCTCGGGAGCGGAACGTGCGCTCCCGCTGACACGCCTAAATGCCATGGCCCAGACGATACATATCCAGATCCCGTAGCGTGCAACGAGGAAGGCGCATGCGGTGGACTTGGTGCCTGTGTCCAGGATGCATACTGCGCCGGGGGACCGGACTCCGGCCGGACATGCGACCCGGGTGGCGAGGATGTGTGCTCGGCTTACTGCGACGGCGACCAATGCGTGGGCGGGCCTTATGCCGGCGATGATTGTCAGGAGGACACCGATTGCCTTGAGGCGCTATGCGTCAAGCGGTGTCAAGGCGGCGGCAACGACGGCAACGCCTGCGAGTCCGAGCGTGAATGTGGCCCGCACTGCGCGGAGGGCGAGTGCGTCGGCGGCAACGACGGCGCGACCTGCGAGGACGATCTGATTTGCTATCCGCATTGTGACCTCGATGTCCAAGAGTGCGTCGGCGGCAACGACGGCGCGACCTGCGACGACGATCAGGATTGCTATCCGACCTGCGTAACTAAACAGTGCCACTTCGGCGACAACGCCGGCGCAACCTGCGACGACGACCGCCAATGCAATCCATATTGTGAGCTCAGCGGAGACCCACCCGCAGGTGTCTGTGTTGGGGGAGACAACCACGGCGCAACCTGCCAAGAGGATCGTGAGTGCAATCCATACTGTCAGCTCAGCGGAGACCCACCCACAGGTGTCTGCGTTGGGGGAGACAACGACGGCGCAACCTGCGACGAGGATCGTAAGTGCAATCCGCATTGTGACTTGGACGCAGCCGAGCCCACCTGCGTCGGCGGCGAAATCGCCGGCGCACCCTGCGTAGAGGACCGCCAATGCAAGCCGCACTGCTGTGAAGTTAAAGCGCCCTTCTGTGACAGCGGTCTCCTGGAAGGTGAGTCGTGCGGAATAGACGAAGATTGCTTCCCTGAATTTCCGTGCGAGTCAATTTGCATCAGCGGTGACTTCGCGGGCGAGAGTTGTGACTCCAACCGGGACTGCCATCCGTATTGTGACACCGACGCAGCCGAGCCCAAGTGCGTCGGTGGCATACGAGAGAGCGAGGACTGTGACCGTGATTCCGACTGCTCTCGTGGAAATTGCAGTGCGAATCCGCTTGGGCCAATCTGTCGCGGGGGCAGGGAGGACGGCAAGCGGCCCTGCGACTGCCCCGGTGGATATTGCGATTTTAATCCCAGCGTATGTGAGGGAGGAGATCGCGATGGCCAGTTCTGTGACTGCCCCGGCGGTATTTGCGCTGTGGTGGAGACGCGCTATGTGGCGCCGCTTCCGACCGAAGGCGACAGCGACTTCGACGGCCTGCCTGACCTGCTGGAGTATCTTGGCGCAGACGGGCTCCCACCGGACGATCCAAACGACTCTGGTGACGCTACCGACCCAACGGCAGTGGACTCCGACGACGACGGCATCAGCGACTATGACGAGTTTGCCGAGTTTGCCCTGTTCATGCCCCTCAGCGACGTGCATCCCGGTTTCTACTTAAGCGGCGCCGACTCCCAGTGCCTCGGTACGAACCCGACTTCACAGGACACCGACCACGACAGGCTACCCGACTTCTTCGAGAAATACGGCGGCTGGCGTGTGTTTGCGGCGGGCGACGAGGCGCCTCGCATGGTCTTCGCCGATCCGTTGTATGCCGACACGGATCTGGACGGCCTGCAGGACCTGGACGAGTACCTCGGTGTGAACGGGCTGCCGCCTTCCGCCGATCAAGGCACTCCGGATGCAACCGACCCCACCGACCCGGACACCGATAATGACGGCAGACTCGACGGCCCCGAGGTTCTGAATGCCACAAATCCTTTGATGCAGGATCTTCATGTTACCGTCACGTACAGCACACTCATTCTGGAGGGCGCGTCAAGCACTACCGATCCTTGCGACGGGGCCGATGGCCTGTGTACGCAAATAGTCACAGGTCATTCCTGGTATTCGTGGTTCTTGTGGTGGCATGTGCATTATGAGTACCGATGTGTGGGCGGACTATATTCCGGGAGTAAATGTCGCCGGGGGGTTCACGCCGATTGTAGCTTTGGCGGAACTGTAATGCCGGAGCGCCCGGGCTGGTGGTGGACTTTGTGGGTGCGCAAGGATTCTGGCAGCGGTAGAAACAGATTAACCGGTCCTCCGGCCAACGACAGATGCACTCAACCGTCTTGCTGGTATGATTCGTCGTCGAGGCGCCATTGCACAACAACGCGGGTACAATGGCCATGGTATGTGGATGGTTTCTCAGGTTATCCTGTTGCGCACCAGTGCCAGTGGTTGCGTGAAACTCTCGAGCGCATGGAACATCACACAGGACTGTGTCACACGGTTACATTATGGGATAACGAGCTTGTGCCCATCGATAGGTCCGTGGATTTTCAAATGCTTCCAGGCGAGAGTTTTCAACTGTTTGTGGAAGTGGCCGAAATCGACAAATGCGGCGACTGCGATAAATTTGAGCAAACATGCCTTAACTGCGCAACGCCAGAGTGGGTGGAAAAGGCTTGCGCGATGCGCGGTCAACAGACCTACGCATTTGAGGATCTAATGGACGCGCAGGGCTCTACGCGTTTCTACGAATTCCGGCTTGGAGCGCGTGACCCTGATGCAGAGCCAGAGGATCCTGCGACAGACGGAGGTTGCGGCGGTATCATATACGCGGAGATCCGAATCGACTGAGCCGCGGCCGGGTGGCCCACCTCCTCTGGAGGTGGGGGAGCCGATGATCCCGTGGGCCGACGGGTGGCACTGGTGGCTTGCCCACCAGTGTCCGGTCTCCCCCATCCCGATGTACATCGGGATGGCCCGCCCAGTCGGCGGAATGGTGAATGTGGAATTCGCAAGGGTGAATGAGGAATGCGGAAAGGGAAGAGCCGTGCAGCAAGGAAGGTCGGATCGGACGGCGACCAGTTGGACAATGAACTCGAGCATCGCTCGAAGAACGGCGATTTCAAATAGAGGAGGGTACGAAGATGTTCGTGCGAAGATTGCTGACCGTACCGGTTCTGGCGGTGGGAATGCTTCTGTCGGGGGCCGCGGCTCCGGTCCGGGCAGAGGACCACGACCTTGATCGGTTCCCATGGATCCTCGTGGAGAACCCTACGGGGCAACCTGACTCCAGCTTCATCGGTCCGCCGGATGACGTTTTTGCGGACCTGGGCGATCTGCACGTGATCTACGAGTTCGATTGCGGCGTCATCGAAGACGGCCCGGGAGGCGACTTCAACGTCTACGAGGTGGACTGGGGCGTTGCTGAGTTTGAAAGGATGGACGTGCTGGTCAGCGCCAGCGGCTCGAACTTTGTCAGCGTGAAGGCCACGGAGGGCCC
>CP070827.1:4635727-4644775 GCA_020344555.1 Phycisphaerales bacterium | reverse complement strand
CCGCGGCTAGTGCATCGTCAGCCGTTTCGGCGTCAATATCCAGATTCGACGCGTCCGCAGCCTCGGGATACTTGTGCGTGCGTTTCTCGTATCGAATGACGGCTACCCCGCGCGATGCGAGACCCCACGCGAGGTCCTTGAACGGTTTGCGTGTGTAGAGACTCTGGTCCTGATCAACAGGCCCCATACCATGCACGAGCACTACCGCCGGGTGCGGTCCGGGTCGCTTCGGGACGGTTAACGTGCCGGGCAGAACAAACCGGCCGGAGACCACGTTTATCTCTTCCTCTTCGAACCTCGCCTGATCGGCATATGGCGGCGGTATATACTCGATGTCGTATCCGTTGGGCGCGAAATGCAGGCCCACCAGTCGCCCTTCATCGTCGAACGAAAAGTAGGCATCAACCGCCATGTCCTTGAACTCGCACGTCAGACCAACCGTGACACCTGCGGACGACTGCACAACAGTAGCGTGGCGTTCCTTGACGTACGGGCCGAAGGTGTAGACAACGCCGTTCCACGTTGCCTGCACTCTCTTGGCGGTGAGGTGAGTGTGTTTGGAGGTGTCCGCAACGGCTTCGATGGCGTCAAACTGACCGTCTCGAATTAGCTGGAGACAGCGCCGGGCGTGATTCACGTGTCTTTGTTTGTCGTCCTGCACCGCTGCCGTGACCAGACATAACGCGCCCAATACACTCGATGTCTGCAAGACTTCTTTCATCATCTCTTGGATCTCCTCTTGCTATCCCCAAGCTTAGCACCTTTCTGTCGCGCGGAGAGTTGTCCTATGTCACTGCCCGGCTGATGTGTGTCCACTGATTGTTTCATTGGCGAGGTCGGTTCGCGCTGCTCGGGTGTGACAAAGGAACCGCTGATCAACGCCGCGATTACCTTGATGCAGCGTCCAAGATCCACGTCCGGATCGAGGGTCTTCATCACCGACAGGCCCATGTGCAGCGCGATCAGTACTCTCGCGACACTCTCTGCATGAAGGCCAGTGTCGATGATGCCGAGCTGCTGTCCCTCACGAACGCTCTTGACAAAGGGCTCACACGCGTAGGGGACACCTTCAACCAGGAGTTCTCGGATCTTGCTGGAATGGAGTCCCTCGCTCCAGAACCGCACGTTGAAGCGTGTGCTTTCTTGTCCTGCGTCGGTCTCGAGGAACCGAAGTGCTGCGGACAACAGTGCCGTCAAGCGGTCGATGGGTTCGCCACCGGTGTCGATTGACGCGAAGTGATCGCGCGTGTTCTCGCGGCCCAGTTGGGCGATCGCCTCGATGATCTGTCCCTTACTACGAAAGTAGCGGTAGACCGCGCCGACGCTGAGCTTTGCTTCATGGCAGATGTCCTGGATCGAGGTCTCGCCGATCCCACTACGCGCAAAACATCTGCACGCGGCCTTCAAGATCTGACCCCGCCGGGCTTCCAAATGCGCTTCCGACACCTTGGGCATGGCGAAACCCCTTCCAAAAACGAACGTTCGTTTTATTTTACCTGGTAGAGAGACCGTGTCAATACGGCCTTTCAGGCTCGTCCAGACCATGGGTGCTGTCTTTTTTTTTTCGGCTGTCTCGACGCGCGCCCGATTGCGGGACGCCGAGGCTCGCGCGGCGTCGCAAGCCGAGTTGGCAGCAGACGCGGCTCAAATCAGCAAAGGAAAAGACCAGCTATAGGCACTCAAGGGTAAAGTAGATGAATTTTGTTCGGTTGCTGTTTGGCACTTGGAGGTTCCTCAGGAGTTGGACTCGGCCGCTGGGTCTGGTAGTTGCGGGCGGGTGGCGCTGGTCCCGACGTACCCCGACGTGGATCGGGACAGGCATCGGGACCAGTGGCACCCAACGCCGTTAAGTATTTCCGATGGTGCAGTGCTTCATCATCGCGTAAATGCTGTGTTTTTCTCGACCAGCCAGCCTGCGCAACTTCGGCGGACCTGGGGGACGTTGGTTTTTCTTGTGTGGCCAGTCGCGTGCCCTTTTTGACGAGCGTCGTTTGTAGTCGTCGCCCACCGCTTGGCGAAGGTGACGCAAGAGCAATGCGCAGGCTTTGTCGTGACGCAGGTCCTCGATGGCCCGATGAATGACCCGCAACGCCGCCGCCAAGCTCAAGCGTATCACCTTGGCGCCCAAGGCCAACGCCGCGTACAACAGCAGCAAGGCCATGGCCAAGATGTTGGCGGCCAGTTCCATGGCTCCGGGTTCCGGCGTTCTGGCCAGGACCTTGCGACGGCCCAGCGTTTGCTTCAGTCCGCGATACTCGACTTCGATTCCCCAGCGCGCCCGGTAGAATTCGCCCGCCATGCGACGGGAAAGCCGCGTGGGTTCCAGCACGTTGGTGAGCAGGTACACCCGCCTGCGTCTGTCCTTGAGCACGATCAACCGGAGCCGCAGAGGTTTGTGTCGTCGACGATTCTTGGGCCACAGATAGACGTAGCGTACATCGCCTCGTCGTTCGATCTCCTGCCCGGTGTGCTCCACCAGCAACGTGCTGCTGCCTCCGCAGCGGATCACGAAGGCTACTTGCTCGTTGGACAATTGCCACAAGAGATCGAATCCGCCGAATCCGATGTCGCCCACCAGCAGGCTCGAATTCGGCAGCGACGGAATCATCTCCCGCAGATGGGCCCGCTCGCTGCTGTTGCCTGGGCCCTGTCGCCAGTCCCACATCAGTTTGGTGGGCAGGTGGATGAGCCGGGTGATCCACCATTGCGGGTGGCTCTTGTCGCGGGCGGCTTTCCCCAAACCCTGTGCGTTGCGCCGCGTCCGAGACGCATCGATCCGCGAACCGTCCACGGCGAACACCATCCAGCCGTACCAGGTCCACGCCGACCCCACTCGTTTCGGAATCGTCCCGCGAAGGAGTATCCAAAAGTGGTGAAACAAGGCCGGGCCAACCCGTTGCGTCGCTTGGGTCAGCCCCTGATAGCTCCTGCCGCAGCGCCGGCGACGGTAAAACATCCGGGCAAGCGTCTCGCGGCCCTCGCGGAACCGCTCGGTCAGTTGTCCCTGGATCGACCAGCCCATGACCACCCAGCACAGGATGATAAGCTTGGGCGACCAACGCGTCCGGGGATCCATTCCCCTCTTCGCAAGCCCTTCCAGTCCTCGCCACGTCTGGTCGGGGATCAGCCGACGCAAGAAACCGGGCCATTCTCGACGATGGGGCTTGCGAAGACGACCCTCCTTGGTCATCTTCTTGCGCATAACCACGTTCCTTTCTGCCACGGCTTGGTTTTGCGCAACATAAAGTCGGCAGGAAGGAACGTCTTTTATTGGGCAGAATCATTCCGAAATCCCGATTTGGTTAACGGCGTTGAGTGGCACCCCTTCCGTCCTGTCCGATCTCGGGATAGTCGCATGATTTATGAAACACGTACTAAAGTCGCCGCTCAGGGTGTAGCGGGGCGCTCCGTCGATTGCTGCTCGAGGGGAAAATCTTTTGTGACCGTCCCGACCGGGGTCTGCCGACCTAGCGTGATGTAGCCGTCCCGTTCGATCTTCCCGGCAATCCGTTGCAGCGTGCCGGTCAGTTCACTAAGACGTTGGAATGTCAGAACGGCGGCCTCATATAGTCGCGCATCACGGGCGAGCAGCCCGGCCGTCCCCTCTCCTTCGGAGACCTGGCGGAGCATCCCGGCCAGGCTTTTCGTAGCGTCGTCGAGGTTGTCCAGAACATCATTGAGCTTGACGAATGACTCATCCAGGTTCTCCTCCGTTCGGTCTATTCCCGTGTTGAAATTGTCGCTGATCTTCTGGCTCTCGGTTTTCCAAAGCGCGACCGTATTCTTCAGTTCCGTGGTGGCGCTCTTCAAGTCGCTGACCGCGGCCTTCACGTCGTCCTGTACGTTCTCATCCCCAAGAACCGCATTGATATCAGCAACCAAATTATCGATCCGCTCGACCACCGTGGAGAGGTTCGCAGTGAAGCCCCTCTCCGCTGCTCCGGGTTTGCTCACATCCGCCACGGCCCGCTGCTCGATCAACTCCGCAAGGTTGTTAGCTACAGGCGTTGCCGCGGCAGCCAGGTCACCAATGTGCGCAATGGTCCGCTCTACGGTGCTCAGCAGTTCCTGGCTGATCAGCTCGCGAAGGACGTAGTGCATCTCGCCGGGAATTGTGGCACCGACTCTCTCGAGCGGTTCGACCGGTACGCCGGGCCGTACACATATGTCGATCCGGCCGGTGCCCAAACCCAAGGTGGCACCATAGATCCTGGCGTGTGCACCTCGCGGGATTGAATAGCGGTTCTTGATCCCTACGACGATCGCCACCCCTTGATCGGGGCGCTCCGGGTTCTCGAATTCCAGGGCCCCGACACGCCCAATTTCCACTCCGTTGAGATTGACAGTGGTTCCCTCGCCAATGCCGCTTAGCTCCTGCACCCCGGTGATTCGCAGGGTCCATTCACTTCCACCCAGCCACGTGGGAGCCTCGCCGAACCAGACCATCAACACGCCGAGTACGGCAAGCGCCCCCACCACAAACAGACCGACAAGAAGATTCCGCGTTGATTCCTTCATAACCTATCCTTTGACCTGCAGGCTCTTGAGGTCCTCCTCATGGCAGCGGCCCTCGACGAAACACCGAACGCGCGGGTCTTGGCAGTGGATGATCTCATCAGGCGTTCCGTCAAAAATGAACTGTCCCTGATACAACATGAGGATGCGATCGGACACCTTGCCGGCACTGGTCATATCATGTGTAACCACCACGCTTGTGACGCCGAGTTCGCGCTGGAGCTTGATTATCAACTCGTTGATGACGTCAGCGCGAGGGGGATCAAGCCCCGTTGTTGGCTCGTCATACAGGATGATCTCCGGATCGAGGGCGATCGCCCGGGCCAGCGCGACCCGTTTCCTCTGCCCGCCGGAAAGCTCCGCGGGCCACTGAGCTTGAATCCCATCGAGCCCGACCATACTGAGCTTCTCTTTCACGATCTTGTCGATCTCGTGCCGTTTGCGACGGGTATGCTCGCGAATCGGAAAGGCGACGTTCTGGGCGACGGACATCGAGTCAAAAAGCGCACCGAGTTGAAACAGAAAGCCGAACCGAGGCCGGATCGCCGCCAGATCCCGCTCGGGCAGGTTGTCGATGCGCTGATCGCGATAGTGGACCTCGCCACGGTCGGGCCTGAGCAACCGGACGATGTGCTTCAGGATGACGCTCTTGCCGACCCCGGACTCCCCGATGATCACGGTAGTCTCACCAGCTCGCAGGTCGAGGCTGATTCCCTCGAGAACAAGAAGGTTTCCAAACCGCTTGTGTACGCCAACCAGTCGCACGATCGACTCGTGGTTGGCTGGTGCATCGCCGATGGCAGCGGTTGGTCGATCCATGATCAAACCAGCGACTTGAACCCGTAAATACTCCGGAACAGACCCGAGAAGAAAGTTCCCACGAAGAAGTCGGTAATGAGAATGACAATGAAGCTGAATACAAACGACTCCGTGCAGGCCCGGCCGACCCCTTCCGCTCCAGCGCGGCAGTGGAATCCCTTGTAGCAAGCGATCAGGGCCAGCGCCCCGCCAAACATGACACTCTTCACGAAGCCGACCATCACGTCCCATGTCTCGATCGCGTAGGCGATGTAGTACCAATACTGGGTGGAGGGAATGCCCTTGAGCATGACCGCCACGAACCAACCGGCGAGCGAGCCGCACATGTCACAAAAAAAGGTCAGCAGCGGCGTCAGAAGCAGGCACGCCAGGAAGCGAGGAACCACCAACTGGCGTATGGGGTCGGCGCCCATGGCCCTCAAGGCGCCTATCTGCTCGGTGACGCGCATGGTGCCCAGTTCGGCGGTCAACGCCCCGCCGACCCGGCCGGCCACCATCACGCCCGCCAGCACCGGCCCGAGCTCTTGAACCAGGCTCAGGGTCACCAGGACGCCCATGCGATCCTCGAAGCCGGCCGCCCGCAACTGGTCGTAGCTCTGTACGGCCAGCACAAGCCCCACAAAGGTGCCCGTAATCATAATCACGGGCAACGTTCGATTACCCACTTCAAAAAAGAGGGGCATCGCTCGGACCCAGGTCCGCCACTGCACCAGCCCCGGCAGCAGCCAGCGCAGCATCTGCCATGAAAAGACGCCCCACTGGCCAAGGGCCGCCACTGACGCAACCGTTTTGGAACCTATCGCTGTTAGCAAAGCTATGGTCCGTCAAGCCGCCAAGCAGGCGGCATGTTTCAACCTCCAGGACATTTCACCTGGGCGCTTACCCGTTACGGCTCGCCCTGCAAGGTGTGAAATGTCGAGTGCGAGCAATAGTGCAGGCTCAAAGCTGCGGCCCGCAAACGCGTATGTACCGATCGAGCGGCGCCCTGTCAAACCGCAACAGTCGCGTTGCCCGGGCCGGTTGGGCGGTTATCATCTATTGTATGCCATCCTCTTTATCGGCTGTGTCGATTATTGTCCCTACGTTTCGTGAGGCGCCGAACATCAGGCCGCTCGTCGAGCGTGTCTTCGCAGCTCTGGACCAAACGGATCGCCGGGCGGAGGTGATTCTTGTCGACGACAACTCCAAGGACGGCTCGGAGGTGATCGTGGAAGCGCTGGGTGAGCAGTACCCGGTGCGTTTGATCGTGCGGCGCGATGCGCGAGGCCTGTCAAGTGCGGTCCTGACCGGCTTCCAGGAGGCCCGGTTTGACCGGTTCGTCGTGCTGGACGCCGACCTCCAGCACCCACCCGAGGTGATCCCCATGATGCTGGACCACCTTGACAAAGGTTCCTGTGATTTCGTCATCAGCACGCGTTATGGTGGTGAGGGCACGATCGTCGAGCAGTGGCCGTTGCTGCGCCGCATCGGGAGCCGGGTCGCGACGTTACTCGCCAGGCCGCTTATGCCGGTGAGCGATCCCATGTCCGGGTTTTTCGCACTTCACCGTGGGGTTTGGGAGCGCGCCGAGGCGCTGAACCCGATCGGGTACAAGATTGCCCTGGAGCTTTACGTCAAAGGCCGGTGCTCGAACCCGGCCGAGGTGCCCATCCATTTCGCTACCCGCGCTGCCGGCAAGAGCAAATTGACTTTCGGGGAGCAGGTTCGCTATCTGCTGCACCTGGGCAGACTGTACCGGTTTCGATTCCCGTTGCTGACCGGGGTCCTGCTGTTCGTTGTGGTGGTCGGCGTTGGTGCGATTGCGCTGCTGGCTGTGCGTGCCCTGTGGTGAGGCGAACATGAGGCTAAAGACGTGTGCATGCCGTAAGTGTAGGTGTTACAGTGTCTGGCGCGGGTGGGATCCTGCAAGTGCACGATTGGAGCGAACATGGCCAGATCTCATAAACCTAAACCGCCGACTTCCGAGCCGGCCATCCGCGTCGTGATGATGCCGCGCGACACCAACCCCGAGGGGACGATCTTCGGTGGCGTGATTCTTTCCTTGATCGACCAGGCCGCCTACATCGAAGCGATGCGGCAAGCCTATCACACCTACGTTACGATCTCGTTCAAGGAAGTTGAGTTCCACAAACCGGTGTATGTCGGTGACGTGCTCAGCCTCTATGGTGAGACGTTGAGTATCGGCCGCACGTCTATCAGGATTCACGTTCGTGTCTGTGCTCGTCGCCGCAGCGACCCCGAACGGGTTGTCGGGGTAACGGAAGGTGAAGTGGTTTTCGTTTCGGTTGACGCCGAGGGCAGACCGATTCCGGTTTTGGACGGCTGACTCACGGGGAGCTGTGTATGAGCACGCCGAAGATCACTCAACAACCGTCGATGAAACGGCCGAGGAGCCTGACGGTCCGTCCGCTGCATCCCGGCGACTGGTCAAACATAGAGGCACTGTTCGGTGAGAAAGGAGCGTGCGGCGGCTGTTGGTGCATGTGGTGGCGTCTGCCGAAGGGTGGCAAGCTCTGGGAGGAGTCCAAAGGCGCCAGGAACAAACGGGCATTCAGGAAGCTGGTTACCACGGGACAAGTGTGCGGTTGCCTGGCGTTTTCGGAGGATCAGCCCGTCGGGTGGTGCTGTGTGGGCCCGCGCGGCGATTTCCCACGTTTGCGGCGGACCAAAGCCTTGCAGACTGACTGGAACGAGCGCACTTGGTCGGTTACTTGCTTCTATATTCCTGCCCCGTGGCGTCAGCGCGGCGTCGCAAGCGCGCTGTTGAAGGGAGCGGTCAAGGTGGCCCGCGACAACGGCGCCAAGGAGCTCGAAGCCTATCCGGTTCGCCCCAAGACCGAAGGTGCAAGAATGCCGGCAGCGTTCGCCTGGACCGGTGTTCCTCACCTTTTTGAGAAATTCAAATTCCGCAACGTCACCCCACCAGGCAACTCGCGCGACATTTACCGCAAGACCTTCAGGGTAAGCCGCAACCGTTAGCCGCGCAGGGTACGTCGCCAGGCCTGCCGTGTTGCTTCCGAAGTGTTGGACCCACCAAGGTCATCTTCCTCGGCAATCCTTCCCGGCAGGTGTTGCTACGCTCCACCGTGCCCTACGGGTCACGCGCAGCGGTTCAATGCTCCTTGCCCTGATATTCGCGGTTCTCGGTTTTGACGCGGATCTTATCGCCGTTCTTGATAAAGAGCGGAACCTGAATCGTGATACCGCTGCTAAGCTTGGCCTCTTTTTGGACGTTGGTGGTGCCGCCGGCATGTTCGACTGGGGCGGTGTCGACGACCTCCAAGACCACGACGGGTGAGAGTTGCAGCGAAATCGGCTGCCCCTCAATCATCTGGACACGGTACGTGTCCTCATCGACCAAAAAATGAACTGTGTCACCGAGCATGTCATCGGTGAGCGGGTATTGCTCATACGTCTCGGTGTCCATGAACACCCACTCGTGCCCGGAGGAATAGAGATACTGCATGTGCCTCACCTCCGTCGGCACCTCCTCGATCTTGCCCAGCTCGTCCAATGTCCGTTCACCGGTATGCCCGGTCTTCACAGCGCGTAGCTTCACATGGACGGTCGCTTTCTGCTTGCCGGTCTGGGCCACCCTGAAATCGAGAACCGTATAAAGCTGCCCCTCGTGGCGAATCACCATACCTTTGTGAAGATCATGAGTCACCGACATCTTTCTTCTCCAATCGGGCTCTGATGCTTGTACGAAATGTA
>CP070827.1:4625712-4635627 GCA_020344555.1 Phycisphaerales bacterium | reverse complement strand
GCGCCGTTTTCCGCAGTTCGAGCGGCGGCAAGTGTCGATCCTGATCCCGCGCCTGGAGGGTTGGCCAGAGGCGTCAGGTTCGCCTACAATACCTCGAGGAACGGAGTAGCCCGACAGGCGCGACGCCATATGAACAGGAAAGGTGGGTCGAATGGCCGATAGGGCCCAACAACAAAAGAGCAAGCTCGAGACCGTGGAACCGCTGGGGAATCGCGTTCTCATCCGAAAGGACGAGGACAAGAAGGTGACCAAGGGGGGCATCGAGCTCCCCGATTCCATCGAGATTCCCACGATCACCGGCCGGATCGTTGCCGTCTCCGCTCAGGTGGAGCACGATGACGACTTCCCGATTCGGCAGTATGACCGGGTGTTGTTCAATCCCAAGAACGCCATTCCCGTGGAATTTGACCCGGGCAACTACCTCTACGTGGTGCCGGTTGATGACTTGGTGGCCGTGTTTCGTAAGAAGTAGCGGGTGGTCAGAGGTTGCTCTGTCGCCCGGTCTCGAACTCCCCTCAGGCGGGCTATGATCGATCTTCCATCACCTGCTTTGATCGGAGTGATCCACCTGCCGCCGCTGCCCGGTAGCCCTTCCTATCTGCTCTCGATGGATGAGATCCTCGCCCGAGCCCTCACAGACGCTCGGACCCTCCAGGAAGCAGCATTCGACGCCGCGATCATCGAAAACTTCGGAGACGTCCCCTTTGCGAAGGCCACGCTGCAGCCTGCGAGTGTAGCTGCGATGGCGCTGGTGGCAGACCATCTGCGGCGGGCGGTGCAGTTGCCCATCGGCATCAACGCCCTCCGCAACGACGCACTGGCCGCGCTGGGTATTGCAGCGGCCGTGGACGCCTCATTCATTCGAGTGAACGTACATACGGGCGTCAGCGCGGCCGACCAGGGTCTGCTCGAAGGCCGGGCGGACGAGACGATACGGTATCGAAAGCAGCTCGGGCGACGAATCGCGATCCTCGCCGACGTACATGTCAAACATGCCACCCCGATAAGCGAGCCGGATATTGTCCGTGCGGCTAAAGACACCGCCTACCGTGGGCTTGCGGATGCCTTGATCCTGACCGGTCCTGCCACCGGTGAACCCGTCGATCCCGACGATTTGCGACGTGTCCGGCAGGCCGTCCCGGATCGGCGTCTTTTCGTCGGCAGCGGCGCGAAAGTTGACACGGTGATGTCCTTGTTGAGCAGCGCCAGCGGGATCATAGTCGGAACCGGGATCAAGGCGGGCGGGGAGGCCGCCAACCCGATCGACCCGACACTTGCACAGTCTTTCACCCGGGCCGCCGGACGAGGGTAGGGTCTGGTGAGTCTCCCGACAATTCATTTGATTGCACCGGCCGGCTCCTGCCAACCATTCTTCGATGCGATCGGCATCAGATCGGCAGCCGAGCTTATCGCGATCGTTGAGGAAGCCGTAGGTCAAGGATACCAGGTAAGTGGAAGCGCAGCGTTGATCGAAAGGGGTGAGGACGAAGCTCATGGAGGGCGCCGTGACGATCGGGACCGTGCTGCGGACATCCAGCAGGCATTGGCAGATGACGGAGTTGTGGCGGTGGTCCTGCTGCGCGGAGGGGCGTGGTTCACGCGGGTGCTTCCCCTTATCGACTTTACCGTGCTTGATCGCCGTACCCGACCGGTTGCAGTGTTCGGGTTCAGCGAACTTACGACACTTGTCAATATCGTGGGCGCATCGCGCCATGGGTTGGGCATCTACGACATGGGCCCTGCGTTTCTGACGTATGGGCTGACGCGCTACGCTGCGAACCGTTTTAAGAGTGATTCACGGACAGCGATGCGACCGCGAGATTGGATGCTTTCCCACCTGCGGCCCGAGCTCGATGCATTCTTTCAGGACGTGATTGCCATGATCGACGGGCGGGGCACGGGCCGGTCGATTACCGGCCGAGTCGCCCGAGGCAGCATAGCGAATCGGCGCGAAGCCACATTTGTCGGCGGTAACCTCACCGTACTGTCAACGCTCGTGGGATCGCCATACGAAATGTCTGTCAGGCCGGAGGGGCGCTGGCTGTTACTCGAGGACTTCAACGATAAGCTGGAACGCATCGATCGTTTCCTCGCTCATTTGACACTGGCACGGTACTGGGATGCCTGCGCAGGGATCCTGCTCGGTGATTTCCACAAGGGGTATGAGCACCTCACGCGGGCAGTTCTTGGACTGTTGCACTTCCACGTCCCGCCGGGCCGATCGGTTCCGATCTTGTTAACCGACCACGTGGGCCACGTGTGGCCCATGTCACCGCTCCCGTTGCATGTACCCATGGCAATCGAACGCACTGGTCCGGAGAGTTTTGCCATTCAGTGGCCCGCGGGTGCGCTTCGCGTGACGTGACGGGAAGCGTGGTGGCGGAACGCCGCGCAGAAATTGCCCTGTGCCTGGGCGTTTTAGCCGGAGGAGGCGGTGTACAGTTTCGCTATGGTGACAAAGACGCTCGCCCCGTCAGAGGTTGGTCTGACTTCAAGAGTCACTTGACGGGCGCGCCCAAGGGACCGCGTCGCGCCGGTGGCACAGGAACGCCGGTAGCATGGCACGAGCTTGCGATTGACTCTTGGCCGCGCCAAGGACAAAGGGCGTATCTCAGGAGTGGGAAACCCAACTGCTTTTCTGCAGGCTCTCACTAGGACCAGCGTCCCGCCGGTGGCACGAAAAAGTAGTGACAGCCATTGTCAGTTGACACGGGCGACGTTATAGTACGGCCACGAATGGAATTGCGGTCGATTCCAAGAACGTTGGCCAATCGCACCTGAGTGCGAGTAGGGTTGCGAACAACACAAATACGGGAGGCAGTTATGGCGAGTCAGCTAAGCGCGCGGTCGGATTTCACCGAGACCTTCGCGATCCACGTTGCACTGAAGGCGGCCCTCAAGAGCAGGCAGTACGACAAGCACGCGGCTGTGCGGAGAGCGGCTGAGAAGCTGGGCCAGGAACTCCAAAGCGAACGGTCCATCTATGGTCGGCAGCTCAAGATGATTGGCCTTATGGAGAAGGGGGCCACCCTAGCCGACATCGGCCGGAAGCTCCGCTGTTCGCGGCGGACCGTGTTCAGGTATCTGAACCATCTTGAGGATGCCGGGATTGCAATCAAGCTGCAGGGAAACAAGTACCACGTTGAGAAGGCCGTCGCAAAGATGGTGCGTATGTAGCCGGTTAGCACCCGTGCTGGTAGCATTGTCTTCTCTGCGTTTTCCAGGCCAGGCCTGACTTCGGGCGAACCCTTCTCATGCTGGGAACGGGTAGTCGGGGCGCGGAATGGCGTTCCTACGCCGGAGGTGTCACGTGTGTGCTGCCGCTTCAAGTTATCGGGCCCCAGGCCACTTGCCGAAAACCTTCGGAGCTGCCCGGGGCCTTGTCGCCTACGGACAGCCCCCGGTTTGATTCGCATCGGGCAAGGTCCTACCCTTATAAATAGGGGTTGAGGTACGGGCGGCCTCACCTCATGTGTTGCCTTGTTGGTGGCCCGCCCGACCGGGTCCCGCGGTGGTTGAGGAGCGCGCGCTGCGAGGTCTGGGCCTCGTTTGGGCTCCGGACCTGCGTCAACGCGGTGCAGCGGTCATATTCGGGTGGGTGCAGGCTTCGCCGGGGTCGGTAAGCCCATCCAAGTGCAGGAGTTCGGGGAGCTGAGGCCGTGAAACGCAGGCATCTGTGGCTTGGTCTGGTTGGCCTGACTAGCTGCCTCACTGTGGTTGCGTGCGGGCGATCCGGGGTTACAGGCTTCGGGGACCTGTTCGACTCAGGCGGTAACGGGGACTCGAACGACAACATCGCATCAGACGACACATCGGTTGGCGACGTCACCGACGGAAACAACAGCAACGACAACTCAAACGTTGGGGATATAACCACCGACCCGGATGCCGGGACGCCGAACCCCACTTGGCCACACCCCGATGAAGCCATCCGGGCCCGGGTGCGGAACGAGAGCACACTTAGAGCCAACGTAACGCTGTGGTTCATTCGCGACGACGTGATCGCTCAGAGCGCCTTTCTCCATGTCCGCTCGGGAATGATCACGACCGTGGAGAGCCGCAGATCGGCTGACACAGTGGAAGCGTCCGGCTTCGACGAGACGGGTGATGTGCTGGACAGTGCTGAATTTGTTTTCGGGGTTGATTTCGATGAGACCACGCCGGCTGAGTACACCATACCGGCCGACATACCGGACGAGCCGATCCCCGACGATGTCCAGCCGCCGACTATCAAGATGCTTGAACCAGAAAGCGACGAGACGCTGACACTCGGCTCGACGCTGATCGTGCGGTGGACCTACACGACTGCCTCGCAAGAAACTGTGGTACGAATTTACATGCAGCGTGCCGACGCGGCGGGGACTGAGGATCGAACGCAGGTCGGCCCTACCGTAGCGGCGGCCTTGGATGGGACTGCTGGCGAGCTGTCTATCATTCTGCAGGACATTGACCCGGGCCTTTACCGGATCGTGGGCGAAATCGATGACGGTACAGAAGCCATCACCGCAGTCGCCCCAGGGTGGGTGGAAGTCGTAAGTGACGTCGACAACGCCGCTCCCTCCATCACAATCCTGGATCCACTGGAAGAGATTGAACTCTACGAGGGCGAAGTGTTGCCGATCGTTTGGCGGGTCGAAGGTGACGATGACAACGCGACGGTCACGTTCTCCCTCGTAAATGCGGAAGAAACGGGTGGGACAGAGGAGCCAATCGTAATCGGCCAACCACCGGGTGACGATTCAGACGGCGACGGGGAATATCAGGCCGAGCTGACGATAACGGGTGTGCGCCCCGGCTTGTATGATCTGGTCGGCCGGATCGATGCCGGAGAACTGAGTGCAGAAGATCGTGTCGCGGGCGTTGTGCGAATCCTTAACGACAAACCGGAACTTACATTCCTTAAGCCTGCGGATGATTTCGAGCTCGGCCCCGGCGAGCCTTTCAACGTCGTGTGGACTGATTCCGACGACAACGACAACGCCCGAATACTGCTGCTGCTCGATCCGGACCTGAACGGCATTGGGCTCGATGGCGACGAAGTCCTACTGGTGCCGCCACTGGACGAAGACCCGGACAACACCGGTGCCACGGACACGTTAACCGTGGAGATTCCCACAGGAGTCGAAAAAGGGGAGTACCGGCTCGCCGGTACAATATCAGACGGCATCGCGGGGCCCGTGTACGCCCGGGCGCCGGGGTTGATCTATTTCGGTGTTTGCATGCCACAAGATCCGGAACTCGTCCTGACTGTGGATGGCGCACCGCTGAAGCGTCGGCTCGGCGAGACTATCGAAGTTGAGCTGGAGACGTCTGACGTGCCCATAGACGCGGGCGTGCGCTTCTATCTGAGTAAGGTCGGTTCCGGCGGCACGGTCTCTGCTGAAATGCACACGGCGAGTGTCAACCTCAACGACATCAACGTACTGGCGATTTCGTCGTTTGAGCCGGTGATCCCAAACGAGGGCTGGCCTCGTCAGTTTGACCTGGTGGTTGAGGCGGAGGTATGCGGGACGTTGTACTCGACCGCTGCCCCGGATTCGGTGTGGATCCGCCAGGAGGTCGAGGTGACCAACGTCGAGGTGGTCAGTTACGCATGCCCGGGGAAGCGGGATCAGCAGTGTCCCGGGCTCGAGGTCGAGTGGTACGGCGGGGGCTTTGAAGAGCTGGGACCCCGCGAGAACGTTCAGTTCTGGCTCTCGAATGATGGAAGTGTCCCGCCGGACGGGGTGCAGGACGACACACACCGGATCATCCATCGTGCGTCCGAGAGCCCCAACATGCAGCAGGTGGAGCAGATCACCCTCCCGAGTGTCATCATTCACGTGTTGGAGGGAGGCGATCAATTAGGCTGTCCGCGAGGTCTCGGGCACTACAAGTTGGTGACCGTAGTCGAGTCGGCGGACTTTGGGCGGATCATCTCGCCACATCCCGATTGGATCGGGCTCTGCTTGCAGTTTCTCGACGCTCCGCCCCGCGAATAGCCTCAGGAACCAGTGACCTCAGTGAGTGGGCCACATCGATACCGCGCTCGGCAGCCTTCGGCAGCGCAACGCAAATGATATCGAACCCATTAGGGATGTCCGCGTTACCGGTGCGGAAGGCTTCACGGATTCTCCGTCGCACCTGGTTTCGACGCACAGCGTTGCCAACGCGCCTGCTCACGCTCAGTCCAAGGCGGGACCAGGTAAGACCGTTCTCGGCGACATACACGACCAACACGCCATCGCTCACATTGCACTTCCGAGCAAAAACCCGCTGGAAGTCGGCGCGCCGGCGCAGGTGTTCGTGTTTATGAAATCGTTGGTTGGGCGACATCCTCATCCCCGCGACGAAGCAGGACCCGGGCTCGGCCTGTCTCGGCAGGCTGCGGCCTATGATAAGCCGTAGCCGTAGCGCTAGCGACCGGCGCCGGGAGCTAATCGGACAATCAAGCGGCTGCGGCACGAGTAAGGGGTGCGTGACGGCGCCCTGTCGTATCGCCCTGTTGCCTGCACCGCCGCTATTCACGGGCACCTGGCCACTTTAGAATGGGCGCGCGGCACCTTGTCAACAGCCTGCCGTTGGACGAGAGGAGCTTGCATGACGCTCTCACATAGTGTGGTCTGGATTGTGGGAGCCCTCGCTTGCCCGGTGTCCCCGGGCACACCGGCCGGTCCGAAGGAAATCAAACTTGACCGATTGGGCATCCGCGTCGTGGAAAGCGTGCGCATCGCCCCCGGTGTCTACGAGCTGACCGCCCGGAACGATCAGGGCGCGGTGATGATCGTGGGTAACGATCTGACCGTCGATTTCCAGGGGGCCACATTGGCAGGCAGCCCGGCCGGTGCCGAGCCCGATGCTTTTGTCGGGCGGGGCATCGTGCTCCGCGGGCGCAACATCAGGCTGAGAAACGCCAACGTCCGGGGCTACAAAGTCGGTATCATCGCGGAGGATTCTCCCGGTGTCACGATCAGCGGATGTAACGTGTCAGGCAACTACCGGCAGCGACTCGAGAGCACTGTCGAACGCGAACACCTATCAGATTGGCTTTACGGGCACGAGAACGATGCCAACGAGTGGCTCCGTTACGGGGCCGGCATATATCTGTCGCGATGTCCAGGCGCGATCGTGCGAGACTCCCGGGCGCGCAACGGTCAGAACGGAGTCTGTCTTGTTCGGTGCGATGGCGCACGCATAGTCGACAACGACATGTCGTTCATGAGCGGATGGGGATTGGCCATGTGGCGCTCGAGCCGGTGTGAGGTGTTCAACAACAAGTTCGACTGGTGCATCCGGGGGTACAGCCACGGGGTCTACTCTCGCGGACAGGATTCGGCCGGGATACTTGTCTACGAGCAGTGCAACAAGAACTTGTTCGCCTACAACAGCGCGACGCACAGCGGTGACGGCTTCTTCCTGTACGCCGGAAACGAGACCCTCGAGAAGACCGGCCGCGGAGGTTGTAACGAGAACATCCTTTACCGAAATGATTTCTCGCATGCCGCAGCCAACGGTATCGAGGCTACCTTCTCCGATGAGAACATCTTCATCGAGAACATTCTCGACGAGTGCACTCACGGGGTGTGGGCCGGATACTCGTATAACACGGTCATCGAGAACAACACCATCCGCAACTGCGCCAACGGCATATCCATCGAACACGGGCACAATAACCGCATTGCTGGCAACACCGTGAGCGACACGGAACTTGGCGTTCACCTCTGGTGGGACGATGACGAGGATCTCTTGAAGTCTGCATTTGGCAGCGCCCATCAGCGCTGCCCGTCAAGAGAAAACACCGTCATCGCTAACCGGTTTCAGCGTGTGAAAACCGGTATCCGGCTGGTAAGCGACGTTGAGAGCGTTGTGGCCGGCAACAGCATGACGCAAGTCGACGTGCCGGTGGATTTGCGGCATAACTGGGAGGGCGTCCGGCTCGGTCCGGTCGAGGCACAAGGCGCGCTAGTCGACGATCAAGGGCGCAGCAGGATATCCGTGATCCGAGAGCCTGCGAACGTGCCCAAGTGGGCACCGCTCGACGCCGTGGCCCGCGAGCCGCGCTTGCTGGCCGGGCGAGGGAAGCAAAACGCGCTCCTACCGGAGGGAGCCCGCCGCGGACGACGGTACATCTTTGTCGATGAATGGGGGCCGTACGACTTCAGCGATGTGCGGCTGTTTCCGTCGGAAGTCCTGGGTGGACCCCGAGCCGCCATTCAAGTGCTCGGGCCGGATTCGAGATACCGGGTCACGAACGTGGCGGGTCAGGTGAAGGTGACGCCAACCACTGGACGACTACCGAAGAAAGTCACCGTCGAGGCGACCGAACCGGGCTTGCACCGGTTCGCCATCGAGATCAAGGTTGAAGATCAGACGCTGCGCGCCACGGGGGCACTGCTCAATGCGGAATGGCTCGTGGAATTCTACGCCTGGTCGGAGGCCGACGATCCGAGCAAGGGTGCCGAGGCTTGGCGTCGGATCGTGGGCTCGACTCCGCTAGAACAGATGACGGTGCCTGCCATCGACTTTATGTGGTATTGGCGGCCTCCGAGCGACAAGGTGCCGCAGGACCACTTCGCCACGGTGGCCACGACCGAGCTGCGGTTGGCGGCGGGGGCATACCGTGTCCAGACGGTCTCCGATGACGGGGTACGCGTCTTGGTTGACGACCGGCCGGTGATTGCCAACTGGACCCGTCACGCACCTACGCCGGATGAAGCCACGGTGAAACTCGAACGCGGCGAGCACGGCATCCGGATCGAGCACTTCGAAATCGACGGGCACGCTCAGCTCCAGTTCTGGATGGAGCCCGCGCCGTGATGACGCGGAGAGACCCGGCGTCAAGCCGCGACTGACCTCCGCAAGTCCCGGGGGGAGGATAGGGTTCGTGACAGTCCAGGCGGCTTCATAGCCGTACGCTGTTACGGCCTGAAAGGCTGACCCCCAGTAGCCGCGGGCAAGTCCGGCCGAGGTCCCGGCGCGGCGGGACGCTTGCCCCCGCCACCCAACCCTCAGTTGAGGGGCAACGGAGCGCTATTTGCCGAGACGGCGGGCAAACGTTCCCAGCAGATTTCGCCAACGGGTTAGGATCGGCGACGACCGCGCGACCTCCGAATCACCGACAAGGTTGCGAGCGTCCGGCCTTCGATCGCCGGACTTCCAAGCATCGTAGCGATGGGCGAGATACTGCCCGGCCGTCCACACCAGCCGTCGGGCCACCCGGCTCCAGGCTTCGTCGGTCACTCCCTGATGGCTGCCCTTGACGCTGGCCACACTGTAGACGTGTTGCAACAGGAGTTCCTCGTCGAGATCGAGAAACCCGATCTCCACGAGGTATCGCCGACACAGCCGAAAACCCGATTGGGTCTCCCTGCCCTTGCGAAACCGGGTCATCGACTCCTGGCGCTGCACCAACGAGATGCTGATGACCAGGGCTTCCAAGAACGACCTGGCCTCGTTGATGGCCGCGTGCCAATAGCCGTCGCGGGCCGTCGCGTCCGACTGCTCGGCGTGGTAGCCGATCGTCTCGAAGTCCAGTTCCGCGTGCCGCGTCAGGTCAGCCAACAGCGACGCGAGTTCTTGTCGCGGTATAAACTCATCCGTGGGGATGCCGCCTGCGGGCGTCTGCCTCGGCTCGAGCTTGGCAATGGTCGGCACGGTCACGACTCCGCGGCGCCGGACTGATAGCGTTTGTTGGGATGCGGCCCGACGCCGCCGCCGAGGTTCCAGGCTCTGATTTCCTTGATCCGCTTGAGTCCGTTGGTGCCCATCAGCACGTCGAGGCACTCGTAGAGGAGGCTGAGCAGCTCGTCGCCGCAAGCCTGTTCGAGAAACGACCCAAGCGGTTCGGGCGGGTCCTCATAATCGAAATGCTCGTAATCGAAGATCTCCATGACGTGCAGCAGCTTGTTGAAATCGCCCAGCATCAGGCGCAGACAT
>CP070827.1:4619669-4625612 GCA_020344555.1 Phycisphaerales bacterium | reverse complement strand
GCTTACCTTGGGGAGAATCCGAGCCGCCTTCAGCCATCCAAGGCTTCGCGAACTGTTCGTTATCATCTTCTGGGCGACCTTCGCCTTTGTCCTGCTCGAAGTGTCTCTAGTCTATCTGTGTGCACACCGCTTTCGTTTGACCGAGGGAGGTACGGGCCTGCTGTACGCCTACTTCGGCGTGATGATGGTCGTGGTTCAGGGTGGACTCGTCGGCCGGCTGGTCCGCAGATTCGGCGAGCCAAGATTGCTTGCGACGGCTCCTTTCATAACAGCGGTGGGGTTTGTTTTGATCTCTGGCGTCCCCATGGCAAGTGGCCTGGGCGCCGCGTGGTTGTTGCTGATTATTGGCTGTATGCCCACCGCCTTAGGGCATGGTCTGACCGGTCCGAACCTAAGCGCGCTTATCTCCCGTCAGGCGGACAGCGGAAAGCAGGGTGTCACGCTTGGCTTGTCCCAGGGAGTTGGATCGCTGGCCCGGGCGGTGGCCCCGCCGGTGGGTGGTTTTCTTTTCGATGTGGGTCCTTCATGGCCATATTGGGCTGGGGCGGTGCTGTTCGTTGGGATCGGCGGCTTCGCGCTTCGGGTTCGCTCCGCCCAGGAACAGGCTATTCAGGCACAGCGGCAGAGGGACGCGGCGCTGACGCGCGAACCGGCCTGATGCCAGATTTGTGGAGGCCCTACGCATCGCGTGGGGTGCGGCACTTCCCCCAGCCCGGTGATTCCTAGATCATGGTGAGGATGCCCGAGAACACGGAATCACGGGATCGGGGGATACTCTCTTCCCCGATCATTTACCTCACCGTGCTGATCCTCATCGTGCTGCTTGGCGTGTACCTGCGCTTCGAAGGGCTGGGTGTGCGTTCGCTGTGGCGGGACGAGCTGTGCACGTGGCACGTGTCACGGATGGGCCTGTGGGAGAGCCTGCGCTGGGGCCCTGAGCTTACCAAGCCGCCGCTCTATCAGTTCGCTCTGCGCCTGCTGACACCCGACCCACATCCTTCGGAATTCCTGCTTCGATTCCCGGCTGCCATCTGCGGCGTGCTGACCGTGCTTGCCGGGTGGTGGCTCGGCAGGCTCGCCGGTGGGAGATGGGTGGGCCTGGCCCTGGCCGGCTTGCTCACGTTCAACGGCTTACAGATTGACTATAGCCAGGAGTGCCGGCCCTATAGCATGCTCGTGCTCGGATCCACGCTGTCGACCACGCTATGGTACCGATTGGTGGTCGATGAGCGCCGCGTCGACTTCTACGCCTACATCGTCACCGCCGTGCTGACCCTTCACGCCCATTATCTGGCTGCGTTGACTATTTTCGGGCAGGTGCTCTGGTGGCTGGTAACGTGGCGGGGGGGCCGGGCAAAGCGGCCGGCGCTTCGCCCATTGCTCGCCCTCGTGGCTTCCGGTGTCTTCTGCATTCCGATCGTGCTCCGGTATCTGTACTTTCGATCGTCCGTGTTCCAGGGGCTTGACTGGATCAGACCGCCGACGTGGCTCAGCACGTTGGACGTTATGAAACAGTTGACCTTCGGATGGCCGTGGGTCTTCGGTTTATTCGCACCGTTAGTAGTCCTGTGGATCATGAGTGCCTTCGGCATGCCATTAAGACTACCGGGGCGCCGCGGCGGACGGATCTTCGCAGGCCGAGAGGACATCCTCGGGCTTCTGCTGCTGTGCTGGCTCAGCGCGTGGTTCGGACTGTTGGTGATCTCATGGGTGGCCCACCCGGCCATGGTCGCCCGTTACGGTCTGCCGGCTGCAGCGCCGGCGCTGCTGATACCGCTGGTCATCGCCTGCCGATGGGATCGCCGTGGTCCACTCATCATTGCAGTCGTGTTTGTGATCGGCGCGGCGCCGCACTGGCTGATCCGAGAGCACGCCCCCGGTTTTCGTGAATTGGCGGCATACCTCGAGAAGCATGTCGACCCGGAGAGCGAAGCAGCGGTGCTGATCATCGACAACACCGTCTATCCGGGCTGGGAGGATTCGGAACGGCTCGGGTTTCAGTATTACCCGATGAAGGGTGTTCCAGTCGAGGAGCTTCGTCTCAACCCGGACGGCCTTGCTGCCGAGGACTCGATCCTGAAAGACCCACGGGGGTTGTATCTGATCGCACTCTGGGCGGACCCCTTCCTCATTCTGGAAGCCGCCGGGCGGCAGGCGGTTCCATTCCAAATCGACCGCCTGTCCTACTCACGGCTGCTGTTTGCGCCCTATCGCCTCGTCCGCGTCGCGCCGCTGGCACTAGATCGAGGCACTTCGCCCTGACTGCCTTCGCGGCTGCCGGTGGCGGGGCCAAGAGGCTGCGGCCGGCATCAAGCATAGCAGCTCACCTGCTCTCCCAGCCCAACTATTGATGATTGAATAGTCACGTGACGTACTCTTACGTGCCGGACTTCCTGGACGAACCTTTCCCGCCATGCCTGTTGCTTCGAAAACAACCAGGTCCCGAGCTCACAGCGCAACTGGCCCAGTACCCACGAATCACCGTGGTATCGCCCCGAGTTGAGGCCGCTCCCAATCCCATACCCGGTCGTTACACCCTCGTGGACCGCACACCATACGTACACCAGATTGGCTTCATCTACGTGTTTGTCCAGACCGCCAAAGAGCCGTAGCACCGGTTCTACGGACGTCTCGTTGGGTCGTGATGTTCGGGGAGGAGCTCGTGGAAAGCCGGCCGCAACCGACGAACACGAAAGGACCTGTAACCGGTGCGAGCGTTCGCTGATGTGTGGACCTCGACCGATAAACGCCGCAATCGGAGCCGCAAAGAAACCATACCAATTCGCTTACGCTCGAAACGTTTGCCTTTGGTAAGCGCCGTGCCTATATGATCTGTTGGACGGGCCGACAGAACAGTGCGATCACGGCCGCACTGTCCGGGGGAATGGGGCGCCTTTTCTCATCGATTCAGCCCAAGCGTGTTCATCTGCTCGCCCCCGCCGGTTGCGTGCCTAAGGCGTGGTGCGACGCGACCGCCGGCCCACAGAGATGTGAAAGGAGGAATCAAGATGCAGTGGTTTCTGAACCGCGCAGCGGAGTTCTTTGTTTCGGAAGACGGCCCAACCGCCGCGGAGTACGCGGTCATGCTTGCACTCATCATCATGGTCGCGCTGGGTGCCATAACCGGGATCGGAACCACGGTGGACTCGATGTTCACCAACCTGGACAACAATCTGCCGTCCGGCGCGGCGTCGTAACCTCTTCTCCCCCTTCGCCGAGGCTGGAGCCGACGGTCCCCCGCCCACGCCCCGTCGGTCGGGTCCTCGGGCATCTGCCGGCAGACCTCGCTGTTCAGAACGTCCGGGCGGTCCGCATCATCTGACCAGGGGTCAATTGGTCCGATTGTAAGGGAGGCAACCGCAGAGGAGCACTGTCCGGTGAATCGTTGACCGAGGACGGCGTGTATGAGCGAGGTAAAGAACGCTGCGCCGAGGATGAAGTCGAGCAAGAGACTGTCGTTGTCTCGAATGGACGAAGGCCAAGATAGGGCTTCACGGCTGCTGGACCGCGCGGTATGCTGGATGGGTCGGAGCAGGCCAGCCCGGGCCCAAATACCGGGTTAGAGGTTTTCATCCCGGGGCGTCAGGGCATTCGCTTCGAGCGACTTGAATCCGGTTTTCCGGAGCGCCAACCTCCGTGGGCGATCTGCTTCGGCCTCTCTCTGCGCCCGCCCATGCGATTCCGCCCCTTCCACGTGGTGTCGCCGGCAACGGGCTGCCAGCCCTCATACGGCGGATTCGTTGATCGATACGTTTGGTGAGGGGGGCTTCGCTGACATGGTCGGCCCGGAACGCGTCGCTTGGGGGCAGGCCGTCCCTCGATATCACGTGGCAACACACGATTCCGAATGCAGGGACGCGACCGCGGCGTGCGCACTGCCCGGTGGGGGGCTGGTGCACGCCGCCGATCGGGTCCCGTCTAAGCTCGACTCGCGGCTTACTGACCAGAAGGATCGGCCAGCTTGCTCTCGAGGATTTGCATCTCGAGCTCGGCCAAGTCGTACTGCAACACGGCTGCGCGGAACGCCATCTCCACCGGCCGCGCCTCTGATCGCGTGGCCATGCCGTCCTCAACAAGAGCATTGACGCGGTCCAACTCCTGCTGCAGCTCAGTTACGCGCCGTTTGGCAATCTCCCGTTGTGATCCGACCGAGAATTGCATATCCGCGAGTTCAACCTGGCGGGCCGTGCGCGCACCGGAGAGATAGTCCTGGCGAAGGGCAAGGCGTTCCTCTACGATCGACACTGCTGCCCGGACGGCCTGGCGTTCTCGTGCCACCGCTGACGCTTGGTCCAGGTCCAGCCCAGGCGTGGACGCGTGCTTGTCGACCCATGAGACTCTCTCGAGGCGCACTGCCCGTTCCAGTTCCAGCCTTTCGGTCACGAAATCACGGCCACGCAAGGTCGGCGCTGACAGTGAGTTGTCCGGGTCACGCCCGGTGATTCGCGTTTCTTCGACGTCAAGCGCGCGGGCCGCCGCACGTTCTTTAACGTGCGAAAACTCGAGCCGCATGTCGTCGAGCTGCTCAGGTGCGATGAGTCCCGCGGCGGCGCGCGACTCGGTCTCCTGCAACTCCTCGAGAAACAGTTCCAGCCGGGCGTTGGCGAACTCCAGATGGGCCTCCGATCTGGCGATGATCAGATCCGCCGTCTGCCCACGAAGTCGCTGCGTCACCGCAAACGTGGCAGCGCTTCCGATGCACATGGCGGTCAACGCAACGAGGCCAGTTGTCCAGCGGAGCTTCCGAATCGCCATTGCACTTGCCGACGGGCCATTGTCGAAACGCCCTTGTCGACGAATCGTCGAACGCAATTCGCGTTCAAGATTGCCGACGAACTCCGGATCCGGACGATGGATGGTATTCATGTCATTTCTCCCTTCGTGCCCACGTGGGGCAAGAGTAGCTTCTTCAATGCAAGGCGGGCCCGCCGCAGGCGACCTTCGATTGCTCTTTCGGTAACACCGAAGTCGTCGGCGATGCTCCGAACGGGCCTATCGTCGATGTAGAACGCCTCCAGCAGACGAGCGTGTCGGGCGTTGAGCCGAGCGAGCCCCCAACAGACGAGTGCCGCGGCTTCCGTGCCGTCGGATGCTGCGCTGCCGAGCACAGTATCGATGTCCGTGGAATCGAACAGCTCCGGCTGTCGGCGACGATAGTGGTTCAGCAGAAGGTTTCGCGCGACGGTCTGAAGCCAGGCAAGCGGACAGTCAGGGAGACCGTTCCTAGGCCACGCCGTCGTCGCGCGCAGATACGTCTCCTGAGTCACATCCTCTGCCAGCTCGCGTGATCCGCCCGATCGCCGCGAAACAAACTCGTAGAGCTCGTCGACCGTCTCCCGGTAGACGACGATCAACTCGTCCGGGAACCGGCCCGATTCGTTATCTTTCATGCGATCTCAACCTGTCGTGCTCGGCTCTGCCTCATCCGTGTCCGTAGAGTATGACACGTAACGAGGCAAAAACCCACGCAAGCGGCTGACGTCGCCGGCGAGATCATGCCCGCACCCAAAGCGCAGATGTCCCTCCTGAGAATCCCAAACTCGTTGTCAGATAGCCACTCACAACCTTGTCGCTCGCCGGCTCGGTAAATGCCCTTGGGCCGACTTGACGACGAAGGAGGCCTGCGGAATAGGTTCACTGAGAACCATCCCCGTCCGAATTCGAGGGTCCCTCATCAGGCCGGCCGACGCGGGAACCTGCGGCCATCCGTAGAACCACGCGAGACATAGGGATTGTCGAGCGATTCGTGGCTGAGGCCGTGTGTTCGAATGGTTCTCTACTGCCGGAACATCTGGCCGAGGCGACGAGCCTTCCCGTTCGTCCTCTTACGCGTGTGGCGGCACGGCTTGCGCGCATGGAGCTCATCACGATGGATACTCAGGGTCGGCGCCTCCCACCCCGGGTTACGTAGTACTGCCCGGTGGGCCGGTGAAACAAAATCGG
>CP070827.1:4611578-4619569 GCA_020344555.1 Phycisphaerales bacterium | reverse complement strand
CGACCGTCCCGGCTGTCAGCACGAGCAAGGCCGTCGCAACAAGGCCCCATTCAGATACCGTCGGGATGTCGGGGCCTGGCTCAGAAACATCGGCGACACGAAACCCGATGAAGCTGCCCACGATCGTCGGCTGGTAGGAGCCGCTGCCCCGGTACGCGGCGTGCAGGCTGCCGCCGATGTCGTACGAACCGCCGAGGACGCTACGATACGAATCATGCAAAACTGCCTCATTCCACTCGTATACGTTGCCGCCCTGGTCGAAGGTCCCGTACGGACTGTGAGATGGCTTGGCATCGTAGGCGCCGACCTCGGTCCTGTAGTGTGTGGGATCGACATAGGCGCCGTCGTAGTAGTAGTTTGCCGACCCGTTCGTCATGTCCGTACCCGATGGAGCCTCCGCCGTCGGCGCCGTGTCCGATTGTGTCGGGTAATCGTAGTAGTTGCCCGTCACGCCGTCGTTGTAGTGATATGCCGCCTTGTACCACTCGTCCTCCGAGGGGATCACCCACGTGGCGTCCGACTCACGCACGACGGCCAGCAGAGCGGCATCGAGTCCCTCGAAATCGATTACCTGTCCGTCCGGGCCGTAGTATTCCTGTGTTGCCGCGAGATCGTACGACCCATCCTCGGTAGAATTCTCGTCCTGCGGCACAGGGTCATACACACCGGGCTCCACGATTCCAGGTTGCCCGTTGTGCAGCCAGTTGGCGAAGCGTGCCACGTCACCCCAGGACACAAGGTTCACCGGACGATCCGCCCATTCCACGCCCACGGAGTAGCTGTAATTGGGCGAAGAGCCGGTGCGTTCGATCTTGCAGCCCCGCTCGCTGTCCCACATGCCCGTGCTGTACAGCCCGTACGTGTCATCGTCGGCTACGGCGTTGAGGAACTCCGAGTACTGCCCCGCGGTCACCTCGAACATGCCGATGTTGTACACGTAGTCCACGGCTCCGCAGATGCGGTCCGGACCCCACCCGCCTGCTCCTTCACCCGAAAGCTCCCCGTCGTTGCCCGGGTTGCCGACGGTTACCGTCTCAATCACCACCTGCGCCTTTGCGCCGGCCGCACAAGCCAACACCACCGCCGCCACTGCCGCAATACTTGCTTCTCTGCTCATCGCCATGTCCTCCTCGCGAAGAATCGCAAAACCTTCCCTTACCAAGTGCCACGTCGCCTGCCGCAAGAACCGTACGATGGGGACTGCTACATGACTCAGACCGGGCGGGCCAGGATCTTCTCAACCCCCACCGTTGTCTCCCTCTGAGCCGTTATTCTAACCGCTTTGCCGACTATCAGCAAGGCGTGGTTCCAGCGTGCGTGCCCTGCGAGAGGTTGCAGTGCTTCCGCGTCGTGGGGTCCGACGCTATGCCTGACCCCTGAGCCGCGGGCTTTAGCCCGCGCGGCGTTACGTTCCCTGAGTCAGCTTAACGACAATCCGCAGGCCGCGCAGACTCCCGACTTCGTCGGGACAAGTTCCGTCTGCGGCTCGGGAGCGTCAAGTCAGTCACTCTGAGTCAAAGGATGTTACTCAGTGAAGTGGTAAGGTCTGCCCTGGTGGAACAGTGTCAGGCGGCGTTGGAGTTCGGATGACAGGCGGTCGTCACCGTTGCGCTCCGCCAGCTCCAGAGCTCGCCGGGCTGTGTCGGCGGCCTCGTCGAAGCGCCCGGCCTCGGCATAGGCGGTGGCCAGGGTCAGGAGTGACTTAGGATTGGCATCATTGTGCGCCCGGCTGACGTGGGTGGCCCACTTCACCGCCTCCTCACCGTTGCGGACATTCTCGTCCCGATGAGTGGAAAGCAACTGTGCCAGGTAATCGACCAGATCCAGAGCCTCGGGATGTCGGGTTGCGCCGTCACGGAGCACTTCGACAGCCTGTTGTGGCCGGTCCGTTCCAGTGAGCAGTCGGGCCAATGAGAAACACGCCTCCTTGCGATTCGGGTCGACCTGCAAAGCTCGCAGATAGTAACGGATCGCATCGTCTATCTCTCCGACTCGCCTGAAGAGATCCGCCAGGTGATGCAGTGCCACAGGGTCAAATGGGTTCAGCTCCAAAGCGCGATGGTAATGACGAGCGGCATCCGTGAAGAGCACGTCCGTACGAACCAGGGCATCGGCATAGTTGGTGTGGGCGACAGCGCTATTGGGACTTACCCGCACGCCGTGAGCCCAAAGCACTCCGGCTGACAGCCATACCCCGGCCTGAGCGTAGGTTGCCCGTGCCAAGGCTGCCAGTACGAGCGCCGCCGCGAGACTGAGAATCGCCCGCCGGTTCCGATTCCGCCTCCGAGCCTCAGTCTGAAGCAGCCGCAGCAGACCCGCCCCGGCGAGTACCGCCAACCCCATACAGGAGAGGTAGCTATACCGGTCGGCCACAAGCTGCGGGCCGCTTTGTGCAAAGCCGAGCACCGGAAACAGCACCACGACGTATACCGCGAGGGCAGCCGGAATGGCCGGAAGGCGGCGTCTTGTGCGCATGGCTGTAAACCCAATGGTCGCAAGAACCACAAGGCTTATCCACAGCATCGGCCCGAACAGGACCCCCCGCGGCGGGATCTCATAAATCGGGCCGAGGTTCGTCGGCCAGAGCGTCTTCCACAGGTAGAACATCAGCCCGTAGCTAGCCTGGGCGAGTCGGGCCCATATGTGGTGCTGAGCAAAGCTGTAGAGTGCGCCACCTTCTTCCTGAGCGATGATGGCCCGCCAACCCGCTGCTACCGCGAGCACAAAGAACGGCAATTTGTCAATGACGGTTCCGCGGCCGGCGCCGCTTCGCCTATTTCGGCCGCGACCCCATCGACGAAGCGGGTAGACGTCGAGGATCACCAACACCAGCGGAAGCGTGACCGCCGAGGCCTTGGCGAGCAATGAAAGTGTGCACGACGCGACTGCGGCCACATACCAGTACCGGCCCGATGAAACGGATTCAAGCGCTCGACGGCCATGTGCAGCGCCGGCATACCGCAGGTAGCAGCCCACGGCCAGCACGTAGAAAAGCCCGCCGAGCACATCCCGACGTTCTGCCAGCCAGGCAACCGACTCAGCTCGCAGCGGGTGAACCGCAAACAGGGTCGCGGCAAACCCGGCGGACAGGACGACTGGTGTCGACATAATGGCACTGTTGTCACCGCTGTCTGCAGTCAGAAGCCGCCGCGCAAGAAAATAGAGTCCCACTGCCGTAAGCGCGTGAAGGACGACACTGGTGAGGTGATAGCCGAATAACTCGTGCTTCCACAACACCCAGTCCAGCGAGTAACTCAACCAGGTGAGCGGCTGGAAGTGGCCGGCAAACGACGTCGTGAACATCCAGCGCAGGCTATCCGCGCTGAGCGTCCGGTAGCGCGTGTTATAGAAAAGAAGGTCGTCGTCGTCCCAGTCGACGAATGTGGCATCCAAAGCCGGCACGAACACGATGGCAACCAACACCGCCAGAGCGACCGGTACGATGAATCGCCACACGGTCGGCGCGGCGGTTCGAGCCGCGTCAGGGCAAGGCTCCACCTCCAAGGTCTGGGGCAAGGCAGACTCAGCGGCTTGGCCGGTGGTGTCACCTGGCATGGAATTTCGGGAACCCACTAGCGTATTCTAGAAGGTCGGCGGTATGCGTCTACCCAGGCCGGTTTGTGTGCCGCCGATCTGTGTCCCCCGCTCCGGCTGTCAACCGGCCGACAGCGCTTGGACCCTGGACTCCGCCGCGGGCTCAAAGCCCGCGCGGCGTCCCGTTGCCCCACTCAGCGTCATCGGCAATCCGCGGAGACTTCCGACTTCGTCGGGACAAGTCCCGTCTGCGGCTCGGGAGCGAGAAATCGGTCACTTTGGGTCACAGGTTGAGGCATAGGTGGCCAATGTCTATACTCCCCGCGGCGCGGCAAGTACCAGGGTGACTTAGAACATTGCATTAGCTGGGTCTCCTGGAGATTCTGGACATGGCATACGTCGGAATAATACATTTCGTCCTGGCTATGGTTGCCGGCATGACGCTCCAGGCCCCGGCTGCCGCGGGCACCGGCGGCGAGAAATCCCTGACCGCACCGGCCACGGATGCGGACATCGCCGCGCTTGTCTCTGACCTTAGCGATCCTTCATACGAGAAGCGGACCTATGCGACGCGGCGCCTGTGCGCCATCGGCATGCCGGCGACGGAGAAGTTGCGGGCCGCCGCCGCTGGAGACGACGCCGAAACCGCCCTGCGGGCCAAGGCAGTGCTTTCCCTGCTGGATAATCTGATGTTTTCCGGCGTCGAGGTCCGACTGTCGTTCTCCAAGAGTAAGATCGCATGGGACCAGCCGGTCGATTTGAACCTCACGCTGACCAATCGTGCCAAGTACCCGGCCCGGGTTCCATTCGAAATCGATCCGGCGAAGCGCACCGCGGCGGGCGATGACGCCCAACAGGTGGGCAGCATGCTCGACGTCGCGGATCTTGTGCACGTGCGGGGAGCCGATGGACGGGAGATCGATCTGGCCGTTGATGACATCTCCGCAGATTCTCAGGTGGTTGCTGCCGTTCAGAGGCGCCTCAACGAGGGTCCGGTTTCAACACTTGACCCGGGTCAGCAGGTGAAGATCACGGTTGCCGCCTTCAACCGCGGTTGGGCGCGATACCTTCTTTTGGATACCGGTGTGTATACGATCACGATGGACTACACGCCGGAATGGGAAGACGACGCGTTGGCAACCCAGCGCGTCGGGAGGGTGGTCAGCAATCCGGCGACAATTACAATTTCGACGGGCGCCCCCGCAACCGTCTCCCGCAGTGGTGCCGAGGCGTCGCTGGCGATCGAGCGCGACGGGGCGTTCATCGCGGCCCGGTTGACGAATCGCACCGACCAGGCCATGCTGGTCAACAAGAACTTTGGACGATTACCGCCGTTCGCCGACGGTCACTGGGTCTATGAGCTTGATGGAACGAGGCAGGAGGTGCCCGTGATTGCCAAGTCGGCGGCGTCGTGGCATGACTTCAAGGCGGCATTGCTCGTCGAAGTGGGACCCGGCCAATCCGTTGAACTCGCCCGGATTGACCTCAACGAGCTGCGACGCGCGCTGAGCGACGCAGGCGCCGAGCTCGACGGCCGGCGATGGACGGTGCACTTTAGCTACGTGAATCTGTGTGGCCGTCAGTGGCAGGTGCGGCAGGGATCGGCATTGCTCGGCAACTCCAAGGCGCCGGCTATCTTTCAAGTGCCCCTGCCGCGACGTATCCTGTCGACAGGGTACACTAGCAATCGACTCACCGCCCCGACCATAGATTGACAGCCGACATGCCCAACCCAGCGAGGTCTTGTGTAATTCCGACCAGTGGATAAGTGAGTGGCGATGCCGAACGACCCGGCAAGAGGTTCCGACACGACAGGCCATCCGGCGGGCGACGACGTGGTCGAAACGTCACGCATGTCGTTTGGAGATCATCTGGAGGAGCTGCGCGGCTGTCTGGTCAGGGCGATTGTCGGCGTGGTCATCGGGATCATCGTCTCGCTGGTCTTCGGGAAAGAGATTCTCGAGATCATCTGTCGCCCGCTGCTTATTGTCCAGCAGGCCAATGGCTTGCCTCCCCGTCTGCAGGTTCTGGCCCCGACGGCCGCCTTTCTGGCCTACCTCAAAATCGGGTTTCTATCCGGACTGATCATTGCGATGCCGTGGGTGTTGCATCAAATCTGGGCTTTCATTGCATCCGGTCTCTACGCCCACGAACGTCGCTTCATGAGGTTGCTGGTACCCACGTCGCTCGGCTTGTTTGTGGCAGGGGTGCTGTTCCTATATTTCATCGTTCTTCCGATCGTGCTCCATTTCTTCATCACGTTCAACAAGACCTTCGAACTTCCCGACCTCACGCCGACCGCGTTTCAACGACTTCTGCTACCTGATCGTGAATCGGAGCTGTCTCCCACGGAGCTCACCGAGGGCGTCGAAATACCCATCCTTCAAGATGACCCGGCTGATGCACACAGCGGGCAAGTCTGGGTCAACGCAATCACACGCCGGTTGGTGGTCAAGACGGATTCCGAAGTGCTGTCCATGCCCCTGGAGCCCGGGGCGACAGCGGTGACAATGCACAGCCAGTTCGCAATCGATTTTTACATTTCCTTCGTGTTGATGCTGGCGCTGGCGTTTGGAATCGCCTTCGAGACGCCCGTTGTAGTGTTCTTCCTGTCCTGGAGCGGTATCGTGACCAGGGCGGCAATGGCCCGCGGGCGACGGTACGTCCTGCTGGCGACGGTGATTGCCTGCGCCATGTTGACACCACCGGACGTGATCAGTCAGTTGCTGCTGGCCGGCCCGATGTACCTGCTGTTCGAGCTCGGCATGCTGGTTGCACGAATAACCGAGCGAAAGGCAGCGGCGCGCGACGAGTAGTCAGTGTTCGCTGCAGTAAGCAGTGTGCAAGGCGTCATCGAATGAAGCGGTGCCCCCCGCCTTGGCTACCTGAGTTGTCCGATCAATTCGCGGACGGAAGTCAGCCCCCGTTGTCTTAGGTATTCGGTCAGACCCTCGCAGATGTGGATGGGTGTGCGCGGGTCGACGAAGAGGGCCGTTCCAACCGCCACCGCTGTGGCACCCGCGAGAAGGAACTCCACGGCATCACGCCAATTCGAGATCCCGCCCATCCCGATGATCGGGATTCCAGCCTGGCGTGCCACCTCGGTGTAGACGCGATGCACCATGTAGAGTGCCACCGGTCTGATGGCCGGGCCGGAAAGCCCGCCGGTGCGATTGGCGAGCATGGGCTGCCAGGTGTCCACGTTGATTGCCATCCCGCATAGCGTGTTGATCATCGACAATGCGTCGGCACCGGCCTCGATCGCGGCCGCCGCCGTCTGCGTTACATCAGTGATATTCGGCGACAGTTTGACGATCAGCTTCGCCCGGCTCACTTCAGGGCGGACTGCCGCAATTAGCTGCCGCAGCCGCTGCGGATCCGTACCGAACTCCAGCCCGTCAGCGACGTTGGGGCACGAAACGTTAATCTCCAGACCGGCCACACAGTCGATCGAGCCCAGGCGGCGACAGACCGTTTGGTAATCCTCCACGCTGTGGCCGATGACGTTGACAATGACGGGAATGCCCGCCTCCCGCAAATATGGGATTTTCTCCTCAACGAATCGATTCAGCCCGATATTGGCCAGACCGATCGCGTTGAGCATCCCCCCGGTGGTCTCCACGACGCGCTCCGGTGGGTTGCCCCTCCGGGCCTCGGGCGATATGGCCTTGGTGACGAACGCCCCCAGGCACGTAAGATCGACAAGTTCGCCATACTCGGGCCCGTAACCGCTCGTGCCGGACGCGGTCATGATCGGGTTGGCCATGGGGATTCCGGCCAGATCGACGGAGAGATCCACAGGCCGGTCTTTCGCGGCTGTTTGCTTCATGGAGACCAGCATGGTGACAGTCGCGAACCGTGTCAACTTAAAGTGCAGGCAGCATAGCCGGGCATGGACGGCCGGCCGCCGGTCCGTACAATGGTCGGCTCGCCAACAGGGAGCGATTGATGCCTCGAGCTACACCGATTCTTGCAGTATTCCCCGGGATGTTCGACCCGGTAACCCATGGGCACCTGGATATCATCCGCCGGGCGGCAGCGCTTTATGAGAGGCTGATTATCGCTGTGGGCCATAATCCCCTCAAAACCGAGGTGTTCACCCTGGAAGAACGCAAGGAGATGCTTATTGAGCATACGTCCGACCTGCCCAGCGTGGAGGTGCAAACATACTCGGGATTGACCGTCGAGTTTGCACGTAGCGTCGGGGCCCGCGTCATCCTGCGCGGCATTCGTGACACTGTGGATCTGCATGCCGAGCTGGAGATCGCGACGACCAACCGCATCATCGGCGGCATCGAAACGGTCTTCCTGATGACCAGCGGCCAGCACATCCTCACCTCCAGCACTTTGATCAAGCAGATCGTCGAGATCGGCGATTACGACACGGACCACCTGGCCCGCCTGGTCCCCCTGGACGTGGCCAAACGCCTCGAAGAACGCCTCCGTGGTGCCAAGGC
>CP070827.1:4584706-4611478 GCA_020344555.1 Phycisphaerales bacterium | reverse complement strand
ATCAGCTTGTGAAGGTCGGACAGAATCCAGCGGTCCAGCAGCGACCTTTCCTGCCTGGTGGCGGCATGCTCGCGGGGGTCGAAGTCGTCCACCCGGGCCAGGTTGGAGAAGAATGCGTAGACGTTCCACCACGGCAGGATGATCTCCCGGCGGACCTCGTCGCAGTGCCTGGGCCCAAACAGCAGGTTCCGCTCGGGTGCCGCCATCGCGTAGAGCCATCGCATGACGTCAACACCGATCTCATCCGCTGCATCGTCGAAGTCTATGGCGTTGCCCTCCGACTTGTGCATCGGCTTGCCCTCGTCGTCCATGACCAGGCCGTGCCCCTTGAGGACCTTGAACGGCGACCGGCCGACCATCATCGTGCTGACCGCGAGCAAGGCGTAGAACCAGTTGCGAAACTGACCGGCCAAGGATTCGACCACGAAATCGGCGGGGAACCACTGCTCCCAATACTCGCGGTCGGAAAAGTAACCCACCGTGGAGAGTGACACGATGCTGGCATCCAGCCAGGGGTTTCCGACGTCCTTTATCCGTGACACGCCCTCGTCACCACACTGGGGGCAGCGGATCTTGACCGCGTCGACCCACGGGCGGTGCGGCGTATGCCCCTCGAAGGCCTCCCAGCCGCTGACCGCCCGGGCTTTCAGCTCCTCCCAGCCGCCGATGACCTCGAAGTGGCCGCATTCGTGACACTCCCAGATAGGAAGGGCCAGCCCCCAAAAACGCTTCTTCGAGACCATCCAGTCGCCCATGTGGCGAAGCCAATCCAACTCGCGCTCCAGCCCCCAGGATGGAATCCATCGGGCCTGCTTGGCCGACTCCATGATCTGGTCTCGCCAGTTCATGTGGATGAACCACTCATCCACCAACCGGTAGACCAGCTCGTCACGACAGCGCCAGCAGTGCGGATAGCGGTGGTAGTACGGCTCCCTGGCGAACAGCACATCCCGCTTCTCGAGTTGCTCGATGATCTGATCTGCTACCTGATCGAACCGCTTGCCGGAGAGAAACCCGAACTCCGGCCGAAAGGACCCGTCCTCGAACAGCGGCGCAATCTGCGGCAGCCCCAGCTCCTTGCCGAGCTGATAGTCCTCAGCACCACAGCCAGGGGCGATGTGCACGATTCCCGTACCCTCCGACTCGGTGACCTCGTCCCAGTCGATGACGCGGTGAGCGGGGATCGCTTCGGCCGCCCCGTCAAGCATGTCGAACGGCCCGTCGAACGTCAGATCCACCAGCGATCGACCTTCAACTTCGTCAACCACTTCAAAAGGCCCCTTGTTCTTGAATAGCGTCTGGATCGACAGAAGAGCCGGGAGCTTTGATGGATCCAGGTCCTGAACAGGATGCTGCCGGAGATTCTCGAAGTTGGCCTTGCCAACATAGTAGTATGCATCACGCTGTTTGACCTTCACGTAGGTCATGTCCTCCCTGACGGCGGCGGCCACATTGGAGCTGAGCGTCCAAGGCGTGGTGGTCCACACCAGCAGGTTCTCACCCGGTCGCTCGCGCAGCGGAAACTTGATGAAAACCGACGTGTGGGGCACCTCGCGGTAACCCTCGTTCATCTCCATCTGGCTGATTCCAGTGGCGCACCGCGGGCACCAGGGCATCACGTCGAACCCCTTGTAGATCAGGCCCTTCTCGTGGCATTTCTTCAGGAACGCCCAGATGGCGTAGTTGTTCTCGTCCGACATCGTGTAATAGGAGTTGTCCCAGTCCATCCAATATCCCAGCCGCTTGGACTGCTCGGTCTGGACGGTGGCGAACTGTCTTGCGCGGCCCTTGCACTCCTCCACGAACCTATCGATGCCGTACTTCTCGATATCTTTCTTCGTCTTGAAACCGTGCTCCCGCTCGACCTCAACCTCGATCCAAAGCCCCTGACAGTCGAAGCCGTTCTGGTAGCGCAGCTCCCGGCCCATGGCAGCGTGATATCGCTGGTAGATGTCTTTGTAGGTCCTCCCCCAGGCATGATGCACGCCCATCGGGTTGTTTGCCGTAATCGGGCCGTCCAAAAACGACCACTTCGGCTTGCCCTTGCTGACTTCGCAGAGCTTCTCAAATGCCCCGGCACGCTCCCAGAAGCCCAGTACCTCCCGCTCCTGAGCCGCGAAATCGACCTTCGGATCGACTTTCTCGAACGCCATTGAACTCTCCTTCGGAGTCTGCGCAGCCAATCGAGTCTCTCGCCCGACGCGCCCGCATCCGCTATGCCATACCGCTTGAGACGACGCGTCCCGGGGCTCTGGGCCGCCCAGTCACTATAATCGGCATCGCCGTGCAGGTGAAATCGGGCACACCCCATTCCGTCCCCGGGGTCTGACCGGGAAGTCCGAGAAAGGAGACACACGCCGCCCGCCGAACCCCTTTGCCCTACGGGGCGTACTTATCCCGTCATACGAAACGGCATCGGCGGTTTCTCAAGAGCCGCCCAACGTCCGACGATACGCCAATGAGGCTGTAGGTCACCGCCCAAAGGGGTGGACAGCCTCAAATGTGGGAACCCAGGTATCGGCGAGCCTGGGTTCCCCTTTTTCTTGCTCCTCTCGCCGTACCCGGCGACCATGCGGCGGAACAGGGCATCAACGTGCCGGTTGGCCTCGAGCACTGACGACCCATTTTTGAATTGGCCCCGGCGAGCGGCTATCATGCCTCTTCGCGGACCCCAGGGAAGGGTGGTCGTTCCGGGACCTGACGGAGATGAGTGACCCGCTGAAACGCATGCTGAACGAGCCGGTCGTGCTGGACACCGACACTCCCATTGTCTACATCGGCACGCTGGTGGAAATCACGGATCGGGCCTTCGTCCTGACCGATGCGGACATGCACGATTGCCGGGACGGGCACGCCAATAAGGAGCGTTACCTGGCCGACGCCAACCGTGACGGCGTACCCGTCAATCGGCGGGAGGTCGTGGTAATGAGGTCGGTGGTTATCAGCGTGTCGCGTCTGGCGGACATCGTCACCGAACTGTAGACGGCGCATTGGCAGCCGCGAACGCCAGAGACGGTAGCTTCCAGGACAACAGCTACTTGACAGCCCTAATAACCCTCGAGGAAGACCCAGCCCATGAACATCTTCGTTACCGGCGGTGCGGGGTATGTCGGCAGTCACTGTGTCTATGGTCTTTGCGACGGCGGGCACCACGTGTTGGTGTACGACAACCTGTCCGTGGGACACCGGGAGGCGGTCGATCCCCGGGCGACCCTGATCGTCGGTGACCTGGCCGACGTCGACCTCCTGGAACGGACGCTGGCCGGAGGCGATTTCGAGGCCGTCATGCACTTCGCCGCATCGGCCGAGGTCGCCGAGTCCGTGCAAAGGCCGTTGTTCTACTACCGCAACAACGTTGCCAACACTTTGTCACTCCTCGAGGTGATGTCCAAGCACGGAATCAAAAAACTCGTATTCAGCTCTTCCTGTGCGACATACGGTATGCCGCCGGCCGTCCCCATCACTGAAGACATGCCCCAGACTCCCATCAACCCCTATGGGCGCACCAAGCTGGCCATCGAATGGCTGTTGCGGGACAGTGCGGCCGCTTGGGGATTGGGGGCGACGGCTTTACGCTATTTCAACGCAGCCGGCGCCGCGCCCGACGGCCGGATCGGCGAGGACCATGATCCCGAATCCCACCTGATTCCACGCGTGCTCAAAGTGGCCCTGGGCCAGAGCGATCAGATTAAGATCTTCGGAATCGACTACCCCACGGCCGACGGATCGTGCGTCCGTGATTATGTGCACGTTGCGGACCTGTCAAACGTTCACGGCATCGCCATCGAGACCCAGCCGGTGGGGCAGTTTCGCTGCTACAACGTAGGCACCGGGCAAGGCGTCAGCGTCAAGGAACTCGTTGAAGTCGCTCGCGAAGTGACCGGACACGAGATTCCCGCGTCGCCGTCGCCGCGTCGTGAAGGGGATCCACCGGAGCTCTACGCCGACCCCACGTTTATTTGCACCGAGCTGGGCTGGCAGCCCGAGTACACCGATATCCGCCGCGTGCTCGAGACTGCCTGGCAGTGGCATCGGACGCACCCCCGAGGCTACAGCTCGTAGCCGCCAAACGCCATTCTTCCAGATTCCGGGACTTGGGTACTTGTCGAGTACTCGCCAAATTCGGCTCGTTTCACACCAGACCATCCTGCCTCGGCCTCCGCCGTAGGACCTGCAGGATTCTTCGGCAGGGCAAGCTTGATCTAGGCCCCCACCGGACGATACCATAGCGGCTCGATGGGCGCACCGATTGATCGGGCGAGAAGCTGCGACTTCAATGATAGTAGACTGTTACACTCACACCTGGGAGTCCGCCGACCAGCTCGGACGTTGCCTCCCGGCACACACCAGTCGGCCGTCGCCCTCCCAGCCGAGGGCGGGCTTCCACGGAGCCGGGCCCGCGCGGCACCTGGCAGCCGCCGAGCCCGTCGACACCACAATTGTGCTGGGCTTTACGAGTCATTATCTCGGGGCGGAGATTTCCAACGACCACGTATCCTCGTATGTGGCCAGTCACCCTGATGATCTGATCGGCTTTGCGGGGATCGATCCCAGCCGCCCGAAAGAGGCCATTGCCGAGCTGCACCGCGCCCACCACGGACTTTCTATGCCGGGTCTGGCGGCTGCCCCGGCCGCCCAGGACTTTCACCCCAGCAACTCCCAGGCCATGCTCGTCTACGCGGAAGCCGCTGAACTGGGCCTCCCGATTCTGTTTCATACCGGCGTGCATATTGCCGCCGATACCAAGCTCGAGTACGCCCGCCCCATGCTGCTTGACGAGATCGCTCGCGAACTGCCGGGTCTGAAGATCATCGTCGCGCACATGGGCTATCCGTGGGTCAGCGAAGCCATCGTGCTGTTGGCAAAGCACAAAAACGTGTATGCGGAGATCAGTTGGCTGCTGCACCATCCCTGGGAGGCCTATCAGGCGTTGCTGGGGGCCTCTCAGCACGGCGTGATCGACAAGCTCCTCTTCGGCAGCGGGTTTCCCAGTGAGGCGGCATCCTACTGCATAGAGGCACTGTACAGCATCAATCACCTGGTGCACGGGACGAACCTGCCCACCATCCCGCGCGAGCAACTCCGCGGTATCGTCGAACGCGACACGCTCTCATTACTCGGGATCGCCAGACCACGGCCGCACCCGGAGCTACAACCGGCTCCCACCTCCGCCGAGGAGGCCGAGGAGCTGTAGATACCTCCCCTCCTCCCCTCCTCCCCTCCGAACCGTTCTGAGCCGTCGATCGAGTAAGCAGAGCCATCTCCGGGTGCTTTACATCGTAGCTCCCCCGACCGGGTAAACGGATTTGGATTGCGAAGGAAGGTTGACAGCCGGAGAGCGCTGGAAATTCCAGGCCCGTGCAGACGCTACGCGGCGTTGTCCTCCCTCAGGTCGAGCATTTCATTTTGAAGCCGCCGCCACAGATGAGGGGCCTGCCGGGACAGCTCCTCCCATTCCGCCCGGGTGTAGACCCACAGATCGGCAGGCACCGGCAGACCTTGCGGTTCGTAGTGGGCGTAACGGCGCACCGGTGACAGTTGGCTATCTCTTATGACGACCACTATGTCGAGATCGCTGCCGACGCCCCAGTCGCCCCGCGCGTAGGAGCCCACGCAGAAGACCGACTCGACAACTGCATCCCGCTGACACAGCGACAAAGCCCAAGCCCGCGCCGCCGACAGGACCTGCTCACGGTCGGGCCATCTGAACACGGCAGAACTCAACGATCTGACCGGCATAGCGAATCGCCTCGCCGCTTTGCAACGCTCCGTAGTGTTCCCCAGGCGCACCGGCCGGGTGCCCGTTGGGGTACCTCGCAGCCACGTAATACGCATCAAGCACGCGCGCCGCCTCAATCAGCTCCCCGGGAACCGTAACGGCGGAGGGCAGCTCCTCCACGAGTCGTCGAACCACATGCCCCCAGGCCTCCTGACCCAAATGGAGGTGCAGCCCCTTCACAGCCATCTCCGCAGCTTGTTGAGCGGCGAAGCAAGCCCACTCGTGTCGGTCGGCACCCGCACTGTCCTCGGCTTGCTCGAGGTTGCGCTGCGCCTGCGTAAGCCAGTCCCCGGATCGATCAGGCATATCTGTATTCTACCGTACACGGCCTCGGAGCCCAAGCGGCAGCCACCACCACCCGGCGCACCCAATCCCCAATAGAAGGAGTCCGCCGAGTCAGACCTACCGGGCTCCCGGTTAGAACCTATGTTGTCTTACCGATTGCTCGCAACGGCGGATCCTGCGCTACTACCCGCGAAGGATTGCCCGAAACCCCGCCTGCTCGAAATGATGGTCGCCTGTCAGCGCCTGGACGATCCCACGATCCTCCATGACAACGAACGATATGCAATCGGTTAGTGACCAGCTTTTGTCCAGGCGATTCGAGAACAACCCAAGTCCTCGATCGAACAAGGCTTGGCTGGGCGGGACAATCGTAACCTGCGGGTCGCTCCGTAAGGCATCAACCAACTCGAGGAACACGGGTTTGAAGGTGGGCGCAGCCAGCGCATCTGCCACTTCGGTCAGCACCCAAGCCGTTGTGACCATCGCGCCGCGATGCGAACGATTCGATTCGACGGCTCGATTATGCGCTTCGTCGTCCGCACTGAGAAGTGCAAGGAAGAAGTAGGTATCGGCGAAACACGTCGTCACACTCGCGGCTGCCCGTGCAGATAATGGTCGTGTTGACGAGCCAGGTCGGAAGGCAACCCCTTTACTTTCCCCGCAATTCGGGCGATTCGCTCATAGACCGATCCGTCACCATCCGACTTCGGCTGGTCGATAGGCTCCACGCGGACGATTGTCCCCTCCGACAGCGAGACCGCGCCATCGAGAACGACTACACCATTTATGATCCTGCCACGATAAGTCATCGCAGACCTCCGTACCTGATTATACCGCGCCGGCGCGCCCCCGGAAAGCCAAACAGGGCCTTCGAAACGCCCCAGCCGGATCGCAAAGCAGGCCCTCCCTACGCGCAAAAGGAGCCCGGCGAGTGTCGTCCACCGGGCTGCGTTATTGAGCCTGCCTATCCATGGTCCGCAATGGGGGACCCTACCTCACTCACGTCGCTTTCGCCCCGGCACGACCGTAACCTGGTCAACCACGCGCGATCGATACTCTTCCTCGATCTCGCGCAGGTGCCGGGCATAGGCCTTCAGGTCATGCCCGAACTGGGCGCTCAATTGACGACGGCGCCGACGGACATCCTCGACGATCTCACTGTCTGCGTTCATGCCGGCTCCTCTCGCGGCAAGAGCAAATGAGGCGTCACCAGACGAGGGATCGCCAGACCCATCTGCACGTTCAACACCCCCAGGTGTCGAGCCTTGTTGGCGTTCGCCAGGTGGCGACAGTTCCACGTAATAAGGTAATCCATACGGTAGTACGATGCCAATGCCAGGTGGATCGCATCCGCTGCGGGGTCCCCCAGCATTAGCCGGCGAGCCCGATAAGCTTCCGCAATCTCCAGGACCTCAGGCTCCACAGCCAATATCGGTGACCCCTCCACGAGAGCCTTACAGGCCACCTGCACGGGATCAGACCCCGTCCCAAGCTCGTCCAGCACTGCAGGCGAGATGAAGCACTCGTAGTCGCCCCCTTCCCCATCCCACCATTGTCGGGTACGGGCGATGTCACCCGCAAGCGCCGGACGATCGTCGCAGTAGTACGACGGAATTGTCGTCTCAATGTAGACCGTCGGCCTCATGGCCACATCCTGCCTGATCTGGCTTCCGATGCACAGAGGCAACAACCACCCTGATCCGTTGCGACTTACGTACCAAGCCCGCCTCCCCCGCCCAATCCGCAATCCGCAATCTCCAATCGCCAATAGAAGGAGCCCGGCGAGTGTCACCCGCCGGGCTCCATTATTGAACCTACCTTCTCTTACCCGTGGTCCGCCAGTCGGACCCTACGACCGGTCCATTAGCAGTCCGCATCAAAGTCCGGATCAAGCGGAATGGCGTTGCAGTCAGGTCCGCAGCAGCCGTCACCCACACCCTCGCAGGCCGGCCAGACGTTCTCGCACGCGTCGGCGTCTACGTCGCACGAGTCTGTCGTGCACGCTTCCGCGTCATCACAAGTCTCGGGCACACCTGCCTGGCAACCAAGCAGAAGATCGCACGTCTCGGCGCCGTTGCAGAACACGCCGTCGTCACAGTTGTCGTCATTCGGGAAGTCAACACACGCTCCGCCGGCGTCGCACCGCGCGTCCGTGCAGTCGACTGCGTCCACACCGACCCAAAACTCATCGCACTCAGCGTGCGAGATGCAGACCTGACACTCGTCGTCCGCCTCGCTACAGATCGGATCGGGGTTCACACACACGTTGCCCGGCTGTACGCAGCCGTTGAAGTCCGCATCCACGTTGGTCGGATCGCAGAAGTCGGGACCATCGCAGAACACCGGATCCGGACACATGTCGTCCTCCTCGGAGTTCGTGCAAACCCCTGTCGCGACTGTGCAATCGTCCGCGGTGCAGAGAATGCCGTCGTCGCAATCCGTGTCATTGCCGCAGTCCAGGCAATCGCCTCCGTCGGCCTCAGTGCAGAGCTTACGGTCGCCCAGAGCGCCCTCGCAAGGATCGGACGCATGGGCGCAGTCGCACGGATCCGTCTCGTTAACGCAACCCGTCGTCTCGTCGGCGTCCGCGTGCGCCGGGTCGCAGTAGTCGTCATCCGTGCAGAACAGCCCGTCATCGCAATTGGCGTCTACGGGGGCGTTGTTGCAACTTCCGGCAATGCAGTCGTCCTCCGTGCACTCGTACCCATCGTCGCACTCGCCGTCGTTGTCACAATCACGGCACTCGTTGTTGGCTTCGTCACATACCTTATTGATGGCGGTGCAGGGGTCGCCGGGTACGACGCATCCTGTGCCCTCTTCGGCATCTGGATCGGTCGGATCGCACGTCTCAACGCCATTGCAGAACTGCCCGTCGTTACAACTAGCGTCAATATTGACAAACTTACACTCGGGGGGATCGGCGCCCAGGTTGCAGCTGTTTTCTGTGCACGGGAAGGCGTCGTGACAGTCCGCATCGTTGGTGCACTCCATGAGCTCGCATTCACCGATGGCCGGGTTGCAGCTCATACCCTGTCCACACTCGACCGGCGTGTTTCCGCAGCCATCCACCTCGCACTCGTCGGTCGTGCATGCGTTCTGATCGTCGCAATCCGCGTCGGTCACGCACGGCTCACCACACTCCCCGGTCGCCGGATCACACTCCTGCCCTTCCGGACACTGCACAGGGTCGTTGGCACACTCCCCGGTTGCGGGGTCGCAGGCATCAGTCGTGCAGTTGTGGCCGTCGTCGCAATCGACTGGAGTGTTCCGGCACGTCCCACCCACGCAGGCGTCGTCCGTACATGGATTGCCGTCGTCACACGGCTCGGCAGAACGGCAGGAGCTTCGATCGAAGTGGTGGTTTGTCGGGAACGGGTCCGTAGAGTCCGGATCGCCGTCGCCGTCCGTATCGCGGCTACACGGATTGGTACCGAAGAAGTTCACCTCGTCGCCATCGGTAAGGCCATCGTTGTCGCTGTCAGAGTCGAACCGCTTAGGACACACGTCCTCCAGCTCGTCACTGTCGGGAAGCCCGTCGCTATCTGAGTCGGGAGCGGTCCCATCCACCGTCGGCGGGGTCCCGTCTTCGAACACCTCTTCGAAGTCGCTCACTCCGTCGCCGTCGGTGTCGGAATCGAACCAGCGGGTGCCCAGCACGAACACCTCTATGGTATCGGGGATCTTGTCACCGTCCCAGTCCGGCTCATCAAACGCTTCGAAATTGGGCGGGTCGCACGAAGCCAGGTCATCGGGTTTGCTGATCGGCTTTGGCGGGATGGTCCCGTCGGCGCTCCCATAGAGATTGATAATGGCCTCTTTGTCCTCCTTCGAAGGCAACTTCATGCCCGACGACGGGTAGGTTGGCCCCATGACAACACAGCCGCAAGGGGCAATAACGCAATCGCACGTACTATGCACGAGCCCCAGCGCATGGCCCACTTCGTGCAAGACGACAGTGAACAGGTCAAACTTGCCTTCCTCCGGTTCCAACGCCCAATCCTCGTCCGCGTCCAGGTGGACCTCTCCAGGCTTGGGCGATCCGGGGAAAAACGCGTGTGCCAGGATGCCGCCGGGACCGTCGAACCGAAAAGCGTCGCCTTCGTGCCGTTTGGATCTGAATGAGATCCTTATGTCGGCGACCTCGCACGACGGCGCCTCGCTAAATGTCAGCGCAGAAACAGCCTCCCAGGCGGCGACCGCCCTCTCGACGGCGTCAAGCTGGGCCTGCTCGTTGATGCCGGAAACGGTGTCCGACAGACACCAGGTTAGGTCCGTCTCGTCCCACCGGCTTGTCGGCCAGTAACAGACAAGGTCAACTGGGTTGCGGGGAAACTCGTCGTAACATCCTCCCGTTATCGCGCCAGCGCCAACGGGACAGACCGAGCCCCCCGGAACCTCACCGCGGGGAGGACACACCGTGTCCGGCGGACAATCTCCGTCCCCGGTTACGACCCTCGTGGGGGGGCACCCCGTGCACAGTAACAGCCAAGCAGAGGCGGGGATGAGGCCAACGCTCGCTCGCCAAATGCGTAGCGCCGGACGGGAACATCGTCCTCGACGCCTACTCGCTTGCCTCCATTGGATCAATCGTTTGTGCTTCTTCATGACTTGTCAGACTCCGACTTTTGGATTCCTCACTTCGCCCAATGCTGTAAACCGGTGTCGGATCGCTCGATCGTGCTGCGTAGTTGCCAAGCCCGCGGCCCGCCAGCCCGACCGGCAATAGACAGTGCGTCGGCTCGGCTCGATTTCGGGCGACCCCCGACTGATTGTGCCGCGACAGGAAGCATACATTGACTGCCTCGACCAGGCAACCAGGGGCTGGAACCGGCCCAGAGAAACGCCTGTCGGATCAGCCTTCTCAGCGTTGCGCACACCGTAGCGACGAGGGTCTGGCACAAAACCCTGGGCAAACGTGACCGGGTCGCAGGCGGCGCCGGCAAGTGCGCCAGCCTACCGAGCAGGCGGTTCTGACGAGATATTGAGGTTGAGGCACTTGGAGGTCGCCTGCGTGGATCGAGATCAAGGCCAAGTAAGACGACGTGAGAGGGAGTGTTCCCAGAGAGGTTGCACCTTGCGGAGCAGACGTCCACGCAGATTGCCCATTTTACTACGCGCCGGTACATGTCTAGGGTGACGACGCCGACCGCTGGTCCGCTGAGTGACGGGCTCTCGCGCGACTCTTCAGCGATCGTGAAATGCTCCCGGCTCACCCCCGTCCGGATGAGCGGCGTTGCCGCGCTGGGAGTCTTTGTATACTATGCTCCCTTCCGAGCGGTATTCGCCAAATGCGAGGAATTAGGGACAAGCTCTCATCTCCTTCACCTCGGTGTGTCGCTTACGCGCCGCTGCTTCTGTGGTTGACTACCCCGTTGGCCATGCTTCTCCTTGCAGGATGCCCCGGCGTCGTAGCGCTGGACGACGAGTTACTGCTATACAACAATTCGGAGCGCTGGTATCTGGCTCTGGAGCTGGAGGTCCCTGGGCTACCACCGTTTCCGGCGCCGGTACTCCCTCCGGGCGCGGCCCTGCGTATGCCGTTTAGTAAGATCACTGACGGCGCTTGCCCGACGAAGATGCTCGTTCGGGCGTACCTGTTTGAGGCCGACGCGACCCAAGGCGATTCATGTGATCTGCGGCTGCGCTCTGGGGCCATTATATCGGAAGAATGCGAAGACTCAGGCGATCTGTGCCTGCGCTCTCCGGCCATGGCATCGATACAGGTCCAAGTCGAGCCTTGTATCTTGGTCCGGTCGTCACCGATCTACGTGATTACTCTGCGCAATTCGCCGAGAGGAAAGGGAATCCTTCTTCTCGATCCGGATATTAGGATCGATTTCTGGGGACGGACCGTCGAAAGCAAGGACGCCGATTCGCTCCTCCGCCGAATTGCTGATGAGGAGATTGCCGGCCAGGTGCTTGACCGATGCGGTGTCGGTATGCCTGAAGTTGGGGTCATGTTGCAGCCGCTTTACCGCGACGCGACACCCTGCCCACCGAAACCGGGGGAGAACGTTCGAATCGACTGTGAAATCAGCCACCCGATCTCGCAGCTCGGTCTTCCCGTCGACGCGACCACCACGAACGAAGAAGGCCGATTCACGTTCTGTCAGCCGCCCGGCTTTTACGCCGTGGTGCCGTTCGGTCGCGAACCGTTGGGCGAAGCGCTCCGTTTTGGCCCAACGCGCGTTTTGATCGAAGCTCCGGCAAGACACATCGTCATCCTGGCCGAGCCCGACTCGGAGGAGGCCGGAGAGGAGGTTTCGACGCCGTGTTCAGAATAAGCCGGGCTTTGGCGCCCTGCGCGATCTTGCTGGGCCTGTTCCCGGCAGCGCTGTCTTGCGGAACCCGCGTTGTGCCGACAGTGCCGAGGATACCAACGCCCGCTGAGCTCACCAGAACCGTGATTCCGCGCCACGGACGCTTTGTGCGGATTTCTGAGCCTGTTGTGGGAATCGGTCGGCTGGTGAACGGTGAGACGGCAACGCTGAGCGTACGGTCCCGGAACGACGTAAACATATTATTCGTTGCTTCGTCGGGAGACATCGTTGACGGCGACAATGTAGCCTCTAGTTCATCCTTCGTGGCTGACCGCGAGGACGAGTATTTCCTCTACTTCGTCGGTGGCCTAGGGCAACGTGACGATGTTTCCATCTCGCTCGAGGTTGCCGCTGGAGACGCGGCACCCACCGCTCGACCTCAATACGTCCTTCTGGACTTCGACGGCACAGACAGAGTCGAGCTTTCCAGCGGCGTTGAACGCGTCGGCCTGGCGGAGACAGACCTCAAGGCATTCGGTGAAACGGTGGACGAGAGAGAACTCCTCGGACAGATACAATCAACAGTCGAGAAGCTGATTTGTGAACGCCTTCAGGCGATCTTTGCACCCTACGCGATACACGTGATCATGGAGCAGGAGAATGCCGGCGGTAACTCGTATTCAACCGTCTACTTTACGCAGAACGAAGGACCCCTTAGCGGCGACACTTTTGAGACGGTCACACCGGCTTCAGCTACTGACGATGACGATTGCGCGGCATGCATCCTGTACGGCGAAGCGGGACCGGATCTCGGGAACGGCCGGCTCGACGACGACGCGATCGTTTACGTTGGGAGTTTCGTGGGGATTCCCCCAACGTCCATCAGCGACTGGGTCAATCTGATGGCACACGCCGCCGCCCACGAGATCGGGCATCTTCTCGGACTACAACACATTCGTCGCAGTACTGATATCATGTGGGGGCGGTTCGACGTGGGCTTCTTGCGCGACATCGGCTTTGGGCGAGGACAAGTCGTTATCAACGAGCAGCTTGTCGAGTTTCTCTTCCAGAATCCAGAGAGGTATCTAGAGCGGATTGTGGGGCTCAGTCCTTGATTTGCCGGTGGCGCGGATCGTGATAGACCCGGTCTCACGTAGTCAGCGCCTTCGGTGCCCAGTGAACGAACGACACAAAGGGTGCTTGATGTTCGCCCGCTGCAGGTCCAGGCATGCCGCGGTGGTCGGGTTTCTCCTCGGCACCAAGAAGTTTCCGAAAGGGGCCGGGATCGAGCCAAGAGAACGCGGGCCAGGCAACGGAGCGAAAACGGTGAACCGCCCGGATGACGGTCCTCTTCGGACCGGGGCAGTGCCCCCTGACGTCGGAAGCAGTGGTAGGTCCTTGATCGACAGCGGTGAGGGGCCCGCCAGGGCCAACTGGCCCGCGGGGATGCGTTCCGGGCCGCAAGAGGCCGCGATCAGGATCCAAGGTGCGACGACCGCAGCCCAACATGGTTTGCTAATCGAGATCAGCCGCATGGAACCGGTTCCTCGTCTCTCTTCCGACAGGCGTCACGGTACTGCTCGGTTACTGGCTCCAGGTCTTTTCGCAGTTGGGCTTCGAATGCTCCATCGCCCTGGGCTCGGGGCCGGATGTCGCAAAGCAGGCGCCCGGCTTTCTGCAAGTCCGGTGCCGCGCTCTCGGCCGAGTCCAATTCCGCGCGAAGCGTGTAAAACCAAGCGAGATACAACTGCAACTGTACATACTCTTGCTCCCCTTCCAGGTTATGCCGTTCTGCGGTGTTCAACGCTTCCGAAGCTGTGTCAACGGCCTTCGTAAACTCACTGGAACACTCGTGGGCGCGGCTTTCGGCCAATTTCTGCCGGAGATAGTAGCGCGCGTCGTGTTCGGGAGAAATGGTGACGAAGTCAGAGGTAATGGAGCAAGCACTTTTGCACATGGCTGGAGATTCGACAAGGAAACTGGCGAAGTCGATCTGCCACATTGCCACTCGCTCTTTGGGCTCTTCGCCCAGCGTGTGAATCGCCTCGCGGTAGTGCGCCATGGCCCGGGCTATTGCCTCCTCGCTGGGTTCGTCCGGATCAAGCAGCAGCACTTCGGAATGAGCGCAAGAGCGGAAGAAGTGTGCTTGGTCCCGTGGCGTCAAGGCTATAAAGGACTCTCGTTGCTCGATACTCGGAAGTCCGAGTTCGCAGTCGGCAATATATCTGAGTTCTCCTTTTGCCTGTTCCGGAAGCCCTAGGGTCAAGTACATTGCTGTTCTGCCGAGGTGGACCCGGGATTTGCCCAGCTCGTCGCCGATGGCCTTGAACATGTCGAGCGCCGCCTCAAATCCATGCGTTGCCTCCGTGATTTTCTCTTCCCGCATCACCCCTTGCGACCGAGCGGCATCCAGATAATCGAGATCGGCCAATCCGAGCAGCGTATAAGCGCGCCACTTCTTGACTTCGTCATCGGTTGCGTCGAGCCTTTTGAGTTCCTCAAGTGCCAAAAGGTAGAGTTGTCGCGGGGCGGTTTCCCTTGGGTTCAACGGTTGCCGCTTCAGCCTGAGACAATCAGCTTCGCCGACGAGGGCCTGGGCCAAAAGGACACGATGGGATTTCTTGAGACTCTCCGCCATCGTTCTCGCATTGCGATAATGGACTAAGGCTGCGCCGGGCCCTTCAGCTTCCAGGGCAAGTCCCGCATTGCGTAGAGTGGCCCGCGCGGTGCGCACCGGTATTGGCTCGCCAGGGAGCCACTCGAGGATTTCGGACCGGTAGTAGAAGCCAAGGGCAATAACAACGATGATCACAGTGTACAGTAGGGTCAGCCACGGGTTCTTGCTGGCGCGCTTAATCAGTTCCTCGAGTGCGCGGATCTCCTCTATTAACCATCTCAGGCCCATTCCACAGACCCCACGAACGGAACGGCGAAAGCCGAAAACCGCATCCACCTGCCAGAGGAGCGCGACGGAGACCGGCCCCCACGTCGACTCCTGCTGCTTCTCAATACGGGCTCGTTGCCCACCCGCGGCGCTCCCTACGACCCGAGCAAAGTCATCCTATCATCGGCACTGCTAAAGTGCAACGTGCAGAGCTATCCCTGCCAAGGTGCGATCATATGAAAAGACTGACTCGCGGTCGCGCGTGCGAATGTTCGAATCATCATCCTGCCAAAGCACTTCCATCAGAATAGCCACATTCGGGCTGAGGCGTTTCGTCACGGTCAGAAAATACGTCTGCACAAGAGCATGCTGGCCACGGTGAAACCGATCCAGGGTACTCCGCCGCTTGTAATCCTCCCAGGCCCAATCCGCGCCCAAGTGTATGCTCATATCGCCGGGAAGCGGTGCCAACAAAGACGCAGTCAAGACGTCGTTTCTTGCGTCGTACTCAGTTCCACGTGTGCTCACGTTCTCATGCTTGTAGCCGAGTTGGAGCAGGACATCGCCGTTAGAGGTTTGGCCGACGGAATGAGTGTGTGCGAGCCCGAAGACGTGTATGTCTCCTGTGCGGTCAAATGGTCCGGAGGCCTCCAAAGACGGAACATCGAAGTAACGTCGAGAGTCGAAGCGGTAGAAGAAGGTGGTGCCGGTACCCGGCCCCAGGATGGAAAAATGGGGCGTGAGCTGGTGCCGCGACAGGTAATCCTCACGTCCCAGGAGATTAAAATCATACTCGTATGCCAGCCCAACATGCAGTAAGTCGGTGGCCCGGTGTTCCAGAGCTACAGAACCACGATAAGATTGCTCATCGAAGGAATCCAGATCAGCGTGCCAAACGCTCGAGGCCCCCGCACCCAAGATTACCTCGGCCCGATCTTCGAGGTAGACTCTCCGCAGTCCGTCAACGCTGACGCCGAATCTGAAGTCTTCCCGACGATCAAACTCGCGTGGAATGGCAACATTCTGCCCGACTTGCGTAACGTTCGTGTCATAGTGCGCTCCGACCTGGAATTGGAGCGACCAGGGCCGAAGCGTCGCCAGCCAGCGCTTGGCCTGTTTGGCAAGCTCATCGTACTCTTCTCTACCTCGTATCGCCTGGAGGATAGCGTTAAACTCCCATTCTGCTTGAACCGTATAGCCAAGGCGGGCAAGCGCAACGGCCTTTGCCATCCGTGCTGCGACGAGAGTGCAGTCATCACAGAGTGCGCGTTCTGCAAACTCCAGAGCTTTGCGTAGATTATCCACTGACGGAAAAGGGCTGACCTCGACACGCTCGATTCGAAGCAAAGCCACCGCAATGTACATCGGAACGAGGCCACCCTCGGCGTCTTTCTCGAGCAAGCCGAGCAAGCGGTCCCTTGCCTCGATGTACTTCCCCTTCTTCAGCAGGCTAACAGCGTCGGCCAGCTTGGGACTGTGCCCTTGCAGGTTCTCCTCCGACAAAGCTCGGCTTGCCGTTGTGGTGAGGACCACCATGAGCATCGAGAGGACCCATCGCCGCGGCAGCAACGACCGCGGCTCCCGAGGTGTTTTCAGTGTGGCTTTGCGCATCGCCGAGAGTGTACAGACAGTGGTCGGTTATGACAAGCGACAAATAATGCGTACCGCCGAGTCGTCCCGACGTGGCTCGGAATAAGGGAGCGGCCTGTGTGAGGCGACCTTGCCGCTTGCTGATCCGCCTGCAGCGAACGGCTCCGCTGGGCGCTCTTTACTCAGAAGTTCTCAATGAACCGATTCATGTGTTCCTCCTGACGGATGATCGATTCCAAGAGCTTGAACTGGGGTCGGCTGGGGTCGAGATTATGTTGAGGTCGTTGCGTCTTGTAGTAATCGTACCATCTTGACATAACATGGCGGTTCTCGAGGGTAAGGAGGACAACCAGAGAGATCCGCGCGGCAACCCGCGTGGCTTCAGCGACTGAACGAGAGGAGCCCGATGCACCGCCGGAGTGCAGCCGTTGTTATCATAATGAGTTCCGCCATGCTCACCTCGTGCGCATCGCCTGAATTCGTAGCCGTCAGCGACGGACGGTTCGTGCTTGGCGGCCGTCCACATTACTTTACCGGTGTCAACTTCTGGCAGGGGATGAACTTGGCCGTTAACGGCCCCGGTGGTGACCGCCGCCGGCTGGGGAAGGAACTGGACCATCTCAAGCAACTCGGTGTAGGCAATCTGCGCGTGATGGCCGCTTCTGAGGGGCCCAACACCGAGCCCTTTCGCATCACTCCCGCGCTGATGGTTGCGCCGCGGGAGTACGATGCGCTGGTCTTCGACGGTCTTGATTACTTGGTAGCCCAAATCGGCGCGCGAGGTATGCGAGCCGTGATGGTGCTCAACAATTTCTGGGAATGGTCCGGCGGCATGGCCCAGTACGTTTCTTGGCATGAGAAGACGCCTATCCCTTATCCTGCCGATTATGACTGGAAGAAGTTCTGCGCCTACGCGACCCGGTTCTATGCATGCGAACCCTGTCAGAATTGGTTTCGCGACCACATTGCGACGGTTATCAACCGGACGAATTCCTATACCGGCCGGGCATATCGCGAGGAACCGGCGATATTCGCGTGGGAGCTGGCCAACGAGCCGCGTTACTACCCCGCAGGATGGATCGACGAGACGGCGCGCTACATCAAATCGCTCGACGAGAATCACCTGGTCACCACCGGATCGGAAGGGAGTGTCGGCGGCGACTTCATCTCAACGCACGACAGCCGGCATATCGACTACACCACGATCCATATTTGGCCCCAGAACTGGGGCTGGTACGACCCGGAGAATCCGGCGACCTACGCAATAGCCGAAGAGAACGCCCGTGACTATTTTCGTCGACATACTGACGCTGCGCAGAAGCTGGGTAAGCCGCTGGTACTCGAGGAGTTCGGGCTGGCCCGCGATTGGGAGCCGCTCCATGACTGCTACGATCCGGCCGGGCCCACGACGCTTCGCGATCGCTTCTTTTCGGCCATGTTCGAGGAGGTGTTGGCGTCCGCCTCGTCCGGAGGACCAGCCGGCGGCGCCAACATTTGGGCTTGGTCCGGGCAAGCGCGGCCGGGCGACGCCTGGACCGGCGATCCACCTCACGAGAAGCCCGGGTGGTACTCCGTCTTTGACACCGATGCATCCACTCTTGCCATCGTCGCGGGGCACTCCCGCGATATGAGCGCGCTTACGAAGGCGGATACACCGAAAAGCCCACACATGGAGTTGAATATTGGCACGGCGACCTTAGCGGATGTTCTACGAGTTTTCGGCAAGCCACTGGAGTGCCGGTGGGGAGATCGGAAGTTCTCCCTCGGAAACCGGCCCGAACGGTATGTCCTTGAATACCCGGGCTATTTCTCGGTGTACATGAAGAGCGACCGCGTTGTCGAGCTGAGGCATCACGCTCCCGGATTCGTGTTCCAGGGCAGGATCCAGGTGGGCTCGTCGCTCGAGGAAGTCCTTGAAGTCACAGGTCCACCGACACTGACGGCCGTGGGGAAACCGAATGAATTCCTGGACGGCGTGCTTTACAAAGACATCGACGGAGCCAAAGGTTACTGCTACTACGGTCGGTCGGAGCAGGGTGTCCGGTTTTTCTTCTCTGGTTACAAGATCACCGCCCTCTATCTGACCAACGGCATCTATCGAGCGCCTCGCGATCTGCTCGTGCGTCCCCAGCGCGAGGAGCCTGACGAGAGCTTCATGGAGGATCTCCGTTGGAAAGACGTGAGCAAGCGCAACTTCTCTGACCAAAAGACCCTTGCACCTGCGATCTGGTTTAATCAGAAGACGGTGTGGCCACCGCCCGCGAGGCTGCCCGCCGGATGCGACCCGAAGACACTGCTGGTAAGGGCCATGAATCCCGGTCTCGGTGTCCGCGAGATTCACCGGAAGGGCATTACCGGCAAGGGGGTCAACGTGGGCATCATCGATCAGCCCATGTACCTGGACCATCCCGAGTTCTCCGGGAAGATCGTTGCCTATCACGATGTTGGTTGTGGTTCAAAAAGCAGTATGCACGGCCCGGCCGTGGCGAGCCTCCTCGTCGGAGCCAACTGCGGAACCGCCCCCGGCGCGCGTGTCTACTACGCGGCAGCCCCTTCCTGGACTGCGGATGCGGCCTATCAGGCGAAGGCCCTGGACTGGATTGTTGAACAAAACGCGGACCTGCCTGCCTGGAACAAGATCCGCGTTGTGTCGGTGTCGGCAGCACCGTCAGGGCCCGGCTCGCCCTTTGATAAGAACCAGGAAACGTGGGACCGCGCTTGTGCTCGCGCCGAGGCGGCCGGCATCCTAGTGCTTGATTGTACTACTCATCGCGGGTTCATCGGTGCGTGCTGGTATGATGCGAAAGATCCCGAGAACGTCGCCCAATGCACACCCGGTTATCCGGGAATGGCGTTCATGCCGATGCCCGGACGCCTTCTCGTTCCGGCGTCTCCCAGGACAACGGCCGAGGAGCGCGACAAGGGCGAGTGTGCTTACCAATACTGCGGACGCGGCGGGCTTAGCTGGGCGATCCCCTACTGCGCCGGTGTTCTTGCCCTCGGATGGGAACTTAGACCCGATCTTCCAGGGCAACAGATGCGAGACCTTCTGTTTCAGTCCGCTCACCTGAGGAAGGATGGCGCGAAGATCATCAATCCACCGGAGTTCATCCGCCTGGTCAGGGCTGCAAAAGCGCCCCCGTGAATCGACACAACAGCAGCGCAGCACGTCCAAGGCGAAGGCCCAGCATCGACAAGGGAGTACGAGCCCAGATGGCCGAGGGAGTGCTGGCCGGTTACCCCGTCACCGATCTGAAAGTCGAACTGATCGACGGCAAGACCCACCCGGTCGACAGTAAAGACATCGCTTTTCAGATCGCCGGCCGCGGAGTGTTCAAAGACGCTTTCATGAAGGCCAAGCCTGTCCTTCTGGAGCCCATCGTAAACGTCGAAGTGACCGTACCGGCGGACAACGTCGGCGATATTCAGGGCGACCTGGCCTCACGTCGCGGTCGCCCTCAAGGACAGGACATGCTGCCCGGGCACATGGCCTTGATTCGTGCAGTCGTCCCGCTGGCCGAGCTGTCGGATTACAACTCCCGGATCTCGAGCATCACGGGAGGCGAGGGCAGCTACTCCATGGAGTTCTCGCATTACGAGATCGTTCCGGCCAACGTCCAACAACAGATCGTCGACCAGCACAAAAAGGAACACCAAGCCGCGGCCGGATGATGCAGGTTGCCTGCCCGGACCGGAGCGAACTCTGGTTTTACTTGGATTGGGATGAGGGCCGTCAACATGCGATCCGTCCAGACCGCGCGTTCCGTCCACGCCCAGCGAGCACAGGCTTCTCCGGCTTGCCCAGCTCCGGCACTCCGAGGCACTGACCCAGGTGCTGATTCGCACGCGTCCGGACTCATGCATCCACCTTCCTGCGTCCCTTCACTCCACGGGCCTTACCCCGCTTGTTCGCTACTATGGACGCTCTGCCTCCTGAGCAGGCGGCTCTTCGTCCGCCTTAGGCGGAATGAACACCGGCGGACCCCGCTCAGGTCTCCCTGATTCACGTACCCGACCTTCCCATCGTTCCATCGCCAACCACCTGACGCGCCCCAGCATCGCTTTAACACGCCACCCCTCAGCCTGCTGGGCTTCCCGCCATCGGTGGGTCTGGGCTTCGCCGTTAGCCAGCCAGCTCTCCGCCACGCCCGGCCGAATCGCGTTCGTCATCCTACGTACCGATGGTCCACCTCCGGTCGCTCTCCACCCCGCCTCACGGCGACGCAGTTACCTTCGGTTACAGCCCGGAGAGCGCATGCCCGGAGGGGACTTGCACCCCTCTGATCGAGTACACTCTCAGGAGCACTGGCTGACAACTGACGACTACTTCAACGAGCTGTGATTCCCTTCACGGCCGAGGCCAGTGCGTCGCGGTTGGGTGCATACTCCATGCCCGTGTCGTAGTGCACCTTTTCGGTCTCGATCAGCTCGCAGAGGGAGTATGTAAACGACCTCATGCCTTGCTCCTGGCACTGCGAGATGATTCCTGGAAGTTCTTCGTCCTTCTCGTTGAGGATCTTGTCCTTGACAGCCGGGTTTTTGAGGAGCACCTCCGTCGCCGGGTAGCGGCCGCCCTCATCGATGCCGGGCAAAAGCTTCTGGCACATAATCGCCCGCAGGCTGATAGCCAGTGAAGAACGAATAAAGGAATGTTCAGATCGCGGGAAGAACTCCAGTATGCGGCTGAATGTCTGCTGGACGTCCCCTATGTGAAGCGAGCCGAACACCAGGTGTCCCGTCTCCGCCGCCTGTATTCCGGCGAGCATGGTCCCTCGATCGCGCATCTCGCTGATCATTATGCAGTTGGGGTCCTGGCGGACCAAAAAGCGAAGCGCTTCGTGATAGTCAGGGACGTCGATACCGATCTCGCGCTGCGAAATGATCGATTTCTTGGGCGTAAACACGTATTCGATCGGATCTTCGATTGTGAGGATGTGCATGCTGCGAAACTGATTGACGTACTCCAGCATTGTCGCCAGGGTCGTACTCTTGCCGCACCCGGTGACACCGCTAATCAGGATCAACCCGTCGATGTGCTTACCGACTGTCTGGCGATAAACGTCGGGGAGGTTGAGGCTCTCGAAGGACGGGATGTCGCTAAGCACCCGACGGATCGAGGCGTGCATGTCCCCCATCGAACGGAACACGTTGACGCGGTACCGGTCTCCCGCCTCTCCCCGTATTGCGAAGTCCAGCGCGCCCGCCGCCTCATAATCGTCCCGGCGCCCCTCAGGGATAAGACCGTGCAGCATCGCCTCGACAAACTGCGCATCAGGGAGTGGTGGCATCTTGGCTGCACGAAGTGCGCCCTGAACGCGAAAGTACGGCGGATGACCGACTTTCAGGTGCAGGTCGGACGCCTCGAACGGCCCCATGCTGCTCAGTAATCTCTCGATTGCCTCTTTGGGGCGTGGTAACGGATCCGCCACTTCTCGGGCTCCATAGGATGGTGGCCAGGTACCGGTATGTAGGGCTATGTACGCTGGCTAAACAGGGCTATCAGACCCACCACTGCAACAATAACGGCCAAGCCGATCGCAGACCAGGCGAACATCGTCAGCCGTCTGGTTTGCACCTGAAGAAGGGAGGCAGCCCGCTCATCGCGCACCTCCGCCTCCTGATGCATCTCTCGGAGCGTCCTGGTAGACGCTCCCGTCGCCTCACTGAGCTTAGTGACGGCCTCTCGAAACTGATCCATCGTGTCCGCGACCCGTTCGCTGGTCTGCCGCGACAAGTCCAACTGCCGGCCGAGCGACACCATCGTTTCGCGCTGGGCGTCAGCAAGCTGAGGGAGCTGCACTAGGCCCTCTTCCACTCGTTTTGCACTGGCCGCATCGGCTGTGGCTGCTTCGCTTATAGTGGAGAGCAGTTCCAGGTGTCTTCGTGACGCTTCCGGCACCTGTGCCAGCCCCTCCGCCAGTCGGTCGAGCGAGCGGGCCATGATGTCCGAACGCTCAGCCTGCGATGCCAGATGCGTTTGAATGGACTCCATCAAATTCACGATGCGGGCATACTCCTCTTCCAGCCGCTCCAGATTGGGGCCCGACCGGGAGAATCGGATTCTCGACAAAGGACCCCTACCTTCTGCAGCGCTTGCCGCATGGGGAGCGATTCCAATGTCCCCATCTACACCCGAGGTGGGACCAAGCCCACCGGCGGGTGCGTCTTCCAGACCGTATCCCACCGGGCGAGGCGACCGTTTGAACCAATGCCCTACCCGAGACCAGAGGGTCGGTTTCTCCAACTTCACACACTCCTTCGGCCCCTGCCCGCCACAGCATTGTGCTTCAATCCGCCAGAGCCGTCTCAGAGGCGGCGGAACACCGGGGTCCACCCGAAATTCTATTGCCTTCTGATCATCGGATCAACGAACCCGAAGTTGACGCCGGGAGTTCCCAGAGCTGTCGCCGGTGCGAACCCGGTCAATGAGTCGGAGAGGCAGCCCAGGTCCCACAACCCGTTCACCTTCGGAAGTTGCCGGCCGGCGTCTTGCGCCTGGCCATGAACAACCCAGGGGCCACGATCCATGAGCGCGAAACCACTGGACGCTCATAGTAATATCGGCAAGCTACGCGAGACGCACGGGGAACCGACCGCCACGCTTACATCCGTTGCGCCCCGCTTACCAGAGCCCCGGGCAAGGAGCCGCGGAGCAGCGTGGCAACGCGACCCGTCTTCGACTGATAGCGCTTTATGACATCGTCGACGGCAGCCGTCGCCCTTTCGGTTGCCCGCATCAGTACCGCAACGCTGCCGCCGCACCCGCGACCGGTGATCTTCGCCCCGTAAATCTCAGCATCGGCACCGTGCCCGCGGATCATACTGACGAGCATATCCGTCTCGACGCTTCCCAGCCCGCACCGCTGACCGTAACTCCAGTGCGATGCATACATCAGCTCACCGGCCTCTTCTAACACACGGTCCTCACCACTGCGAATCGCCCTGGAAAGGCACTCGACGAACTGACACGCCCTGGTGTGCTCGTATATGTGGTGTTCGGTGCGCGAGCGGATCTTGTATACGAACTCCGGATCGATACGCGTCAATGGATCGCCGGTCTCGCCAAAACGCTCGAGATACTCGCTCCCCTTCAGCTTGGTCGGGATGCGATCACGGAACCGTCCGACATAGTCCGTAACGGAAACGCGGGCCAGGTGTCCGTCCCACTGCAATCGGCCCGAGCCGTCATGGCGAATGATCCGATCGATCAGGGCTCGACCCATAAACGCCGCCGTGCGCACTCGGGAATACCTGAGATTCGCCTCCGGATGCCTCATCCCGCAATCGATCCCCACCAGCACAAGATCGTCCGGCAAGCGGATCGAGCCCGACAGCGCGCAGGGCTCGCATCTAACCTCCGCCAGCGTGTTCGGCTCCCCCAGAAGCACACAAACGGCGTCGCCAATGCCGACTGGGATGCCGAGCCACTCGTTCTCGACGCGCTGGCAGACGGCTGCCGCGTCAAGAGGATCGAGTGTCACGTCGCACGCCCCGGCCACCGCCACCAGGGCCGCTGCCACGAGTGCGGCATCCCACCCTGTGCCTGCCGGCTCTTGCGTTTTCGAGCCGACGACAACCGACAGACCACCGTCGAGTCGAGGGGCTCCCGCAGCGCGAAGTATCTCAACCAGCGCGCCAACGATGCATCGCGCCACATCCCCGTTCCCTTCGCCTGCGAGGGGTCTGCCGCGCTGGGCATCAATCAGTGAATCGTTGGGGCCGTACAGTTGCGACACGGCGATCACGGTTGAGGCAACATCTTCCGCGCCCGGCGATCGTACCGAGACGATGGAAAGATCATTGTCCGTGCGCCGCTGAACGGCAACACAGACATGACCGCCGGTTGTCGTATTCAGGACAAGTGAGCCGGTGTAATCGGTCAGCCCACCCATCACGTCGAGCCGGCCTGGTGCCTGAGCAACGAAGCGAGTCGGATGATCGGGCAGCCGCTCGAGGATCTGAGTAACCGCCGGGGAATTCGTCCACTCCGCGTCCGATCCGCCGAGTACGGCAGGGCCCGCCGGGCTCTGAGATGAACTTACACAGGTCTTCTTTGGCTTCACCTTCATTCCGTCATGCCCCGACGCCGGCGGTCAGCAGACCTCCTGCAGGACGGATTCGTCCACGAATATGGGCGTATCAGTCCCCGCCCCGACGGCAATGGCGTCTGACGGCCTCGAATCGATCTCTACCATCTCTCCGTCCCTGCGAAGGACCAGCTTGGCATAGAACGTGGAATCACGCAATTCGCTAATGATGATTTGATCGAGCGTGCAATCCAGCTCGCTAATCATCCGCTCGATCAGATCGTGCGTCATCGGTCTTTGCACTATGATGCCTTTGGTGCGGCGATCAATCGCATAGGCCTCGTGTATGCCGATGAGGATCGGAAAGGCGCGATCGCCCTCGACTTCGCTAAGCACGATCATCGACATCTTCTCTTCGTCGGAGTCGACGATGACAATGCGTGCAAGATTCATCCTCACGAGCATGATTAGCTTTCCAGCCGATCCAAACTCACCCTACCGAAGTGAGCGCCGATGTCAAGATGACGCGTTACGGATCGCCGGAAAGACGAGAGCCGAACGACGGTTCTCAACGTTGGGTCAGCGACCCGTGCGCCCTACGGCGCCCGCTTTTCCAATGCCCGGCGAAGCTCCTTCAATTGCGCCGGGTCCATCGCGGCACTCTCTTTAGCCACAGGGAACGCTCCCTCCCCCACATCCTTCGCGTAGGCCTGAAACGCCTCAAGAAGCTGCTCGTGCAGCCGTGCGTATTGCTTCACCGACCGCGGGGGATGCCCGCCGCCAAAGCCAAGCATATCATGAAGCACCACCACCTGCCCATCACAGTGGGGACCGGATACGCAGCCGATCACTGGAAGCGCGGTGGACTCGGTGATCTGGGCCGCTACCTCCTTCGGCACAGCCTCAACAAGTAGTGCTACCGCGCCCGCGTCCTCCATCATCTTGGCGTCCTCGATGATCCGAAGCGCGGCCGACGCCTGCTTCCCCTGAACCCTGTACCCACCGAGGCTCTGGATGGACTGGGGCTTTAGACCCAGATGGGCCATCACGGGGATCGCTGCGGCGGTCATCGCCTCCACTGTCTTGACCAGGCGGCGATCGACCTCTACCTTCACGCAATCGCAGCCCGCCTTGGCCATAAACAGGCCGGCGTTGCGAATGCCCTCTTCCGGACACACCTGGTAGCTCAGAAACGGCATATCCCCGACAAGGTACGCCGTCGGGGCCCCGCGACGCACTGCCTCCGCCACCGTGACCATGTGCTCCATCGTCGCCGGAAGCGTCGTGGGATGGCCCAGACAGACCTCCGCATATGTATCGCCAACGAGCAGGGAGTCGATCTGGGCCTCCTCCATCAGCCTTGCCGTCGCATAATCGTAGCATGTCAGCATGGTGATTTTCTGGCCCTCGCGTTTCCGGGCCCGCAACGTGCTGATTGTGATTTTATTTCGGCTCGACATCATTTCGCAGGATAGGGCATCGCCCCATGCTTGACAAGGACCCCGCCCCCGGCTCCTGTAAAGGCCCCTGCAGCACGCCCGTGCACCGTTTGACCGGGCCTCGGGAGCCTTGTAGAGTCACTCTGTGCCCTGCCGGGTGAGGGTTGGCATTTAGTAGGAGTCCCAGCGATGCAGGTTACCAACGACACGACCGGTCCACCTCGGGCTTCGCCGCCGCGCCCCGCTCCCGTCAAGACGGTCGCCACAATCGGATCGGACCCGGCGAATGAGGTTTTGCCGGTCTGCGTCCATGCCTGGGGGAGCAGCTTCGAACGCCTCGCCGAGCAACTTTGGGCGATGATGGGTGAGATGGAGGGCCGGAATTATTTTCGCTCTCATGCGCCTGATTTCTGGCGTCCGCGTCTCAACGTCTACGAGACCCCGGATCGCTTTGTCGTTTGCGTGGAGCTTGCCGGGATGCCGCGTGACCAGATCGATGTGCGGGCCG
>CP070827.1:4579763-4584606 GCA_020344555.1 Phycisphaerales bacterium | reverse complement strand
CTTCCATTCAGTGTGGCCTCCTGGATCTTCTCCTTGAGAGCCGCACGTCGAGCTGCCCAGACACGCTCGGTCATTGTGTTCCATGTGGAGGGGCTAAGGAGCTTGAGTTCCTCGCTGGCTGACGAGTTGTCGCCCGCAAGTTCATGGTATAGCTGCCAGCTGTAAACTAGCCCTTCTGCCGAGATTTCGTCCTCGCGGATGTCCAACGGTGAGTATCGGACTTCGCACACCTCCAACCGATCGAGGGCGCGTTGCCAGCGTGCAGCCCATGTCGACACTTCTTCCGCTAGCCGTCCGCGCATGTGCGTCGAGCCCGGTGGCCCAACTCGGACGCCGACGCGGTGATAGCCTTCAGGATAGTTGAGCGTCACTCCGGAAATGGTGGGGTAGCATGGATTCGCAACGCACGCAGCGACCTCATCCGGCTTAACTGAGCTATGCTCGATCGGTGGACAAGGGAATCCCAGGCTGGCTGCCAGTTCGGCTGCCTTGATCCCTATGCCAATCAAAGGGCCAACCAGCCTGTCGTCGTCAACCTCACGGAGGTGGGCGGCCGCGTCACCAATCAACCCAGCGAGTTGTCGCTTCGCTCGCGCGAGGCGATCCAGCACCTGCTCACTCATTACCATCATCGTACGCCATCCCATCCAAAAAGCAAGTTCAGGCGTTCATATCCCTCATATGTAACACTTTGCTCACGATGAAGTCTGCCGATCACGGTTCCGAGGGCAGTGCCAATTCGGTCGGCGAACACCCCAATCGCCTGGCAGATCTGTGGCTGGTAAGATTCTGCTGTTCGCTGCGAACGAGTGAGGAAGTCGTCCGAGAAGCAGTCACGAGGTCGAACTGGGCTTGCCCGCAGACAGGTGCGGTCACGAGCTGCATCTGGTTGGCCCGGCGGTGGTCGGGCAGGCTGCCACGTTGGAACGAGACTGGCGCCTTGGTCTCCAACGTCGCCAGGCAAGCGAGAGGCTCGCCGTGGTCTCGGGGTCCGGCTTTGCGCCTCGGGGTCGGATGGAGTGCGGCCAAGGCCGTTGGCAAACACCGAAGAATCGACGCCGCGGCGGCGATGATCCTGGTCCTGGCACCGCTAGACATTGACCTGTACGCTGGCATGGTCCGTGTGCTGGACGGGGAGGGCGGTAAGACCCGGACGGTTGGCACCGACAAGGCTGCTTTCGGTGGTTTTTGCCCCGGCCGGGGCTGAAGGTGAGCAACGACAAGCCCCTGAATGCCCCAACCTCCTTCGGTTCTGCGCCCCCAAGGGCCCAGAGCAGATCCACGCCTCGCCAGGCGGTGGCCAGCAGGCTAGACAGGTCCTCCCACCAGTGGCACAATAGCATTTGAGTCTACACTTGGACCGGCGAGTCATGGCCACAGGTGGCACTCACGTAGGCGTGTTCGGAGCAGGGAGCGTCACAGCGGCAACACGGACCGGCAACACGTGCCGAGGTGGCTACTCGTTCTGGTAGCGCTGAACATCAGGTGAGCGACCACGGCGCGGGGCAAGGCGGCTTGCGGTCATGCATGGTCGTACGGGTGAACCGCATCACGTGTCGTCGCCTCAAGAACGGCATGCGGAGGTTCAACGGCGGACCATGGGTGGGGCGTCGCGAGGTACCGCCGGACGACACTGACCTGCCAGGAACGTGTTGGTGGTGATAACGAGACTCTTACAATGACAGGCACGATTCTTCCGGGTACAGAGGTTGCCGCGCGAGGGATGCGATGGGAGGTGGTGACCGTTGAGAGCCTCGGAGGCCAGGTGTTGTACCGTCTGCGCGGGGTGGACGGCGTCGTCCAGGGGCGGGAAATCGACCTGCTCCACCCCTTCGAGAGTATCGATCCGATCATTCGCGAACTGCAGCCTCAGCGTGCCGCGCCGCTCAGGAACTGGCTTGTCTATCACCAAGCGTTCTTGTTGGAGCAAGCGCTTGGGCCGGGCGCTCTGTTAGCCAGCCAGCCTGGCCGACTTCAGATTCAGCCATACCAGCTCGTGCCGGTACTTCGCGCCATCCGCGTAAGCCGCGTCCGGCTCCTGTTGGCCGACGGCGTCGGTCTTGGAAAGACAATCGAGGCGGGGCTTCTCATCACCGAACTGATGGCGCGGCGAATCGTCCATCGTCTGCTGATCGTGAGTCCCGCCGGCCCGCTGCTGGAGCAGTGGCAGACCGAAATGCTCGAGCGTTTCGGCCTTCGGCTGGATGTCATCGATCGTGCCCGTCTGGAGGAGATCCGCCGTAGCACGGAACGCGGAGCAAACCCCTTTGACCACATCCCGCTCGGGCTGACCTCGATGGACTTCCTCAAGCAGGAACGCGTGCTCGAACACATAGACCGAACCAGTTACGACATCATCGTCATTGACGAAGCTCATAACTGCGCGGACGCCGGGGCGACCCAGGACCGGGAGGACTCACAACGCCGACGGCTGGCCCAGGTCCTGGCCCGTCGGTGTGATGCCTTGGTCCTCGCGACGGCGACCCCACACGACGGTCACGACCGTTCGTTTGCTTCCTTGTGCGAACTGCTGGACCCGTCACTGGTTGACGGGCGCGGCGTACTGCGCGGCGAGCAATTCCGCCAGCACGTTGTGCGCCGGCTCAAACGGCACATCAAACATCCGGACGATCCGAGCAAGTCCCTCTTCAAGGAACGACAAGTCGAACCCCACCCCGTGAAGCCCTCGCGATCACAGAATGCCAAGTTCATGGACTTGCATCGAGAGCTGCTGGAGCTTATTGCGCCGCTACTGCGTCAAGCGTTTCGCGCACGACGCTACAGCGACGTCCTGTCATTCATCGCTCTGCTAAAGCGGAGTGTCTCGACCGTGGCGGCATTCAAGGCCACGCTCAACGCCGTTGCCGATCGGTTTACGACCGCCCTTCGCGGCGACAGCGAGTCCCAGGAAAGCCGCCGGCAGCGCCTCCGTACGCTTCGCGAATACCATCGCAAGCTGGCGCGTTTCGGCAGCGTGGGACACGACGAGGAGGCCGAGCATCACTTGCTCGAAGCCGAAGATGTCGCTCAACAGCTTGCTGAGCTCGAACGCTCCGTACGTCGGGGCTCGCGCCAATTAGCAAAGGTTGCCAGCGTTGTTGATTCGCTCGAGACCCTGGTGGAGCTGGCCGAGGAAGCCGTCGACCAGGATCCGAAGCTCGACGCGTTGGCTGCTCAGATCCAGAAAATTCGACAGGGCGAGCCGCGGGCCAATATCCTCGTCTACACGGAGTACACCGACAGCCAGGACGCGGCGGAGAAGTACCTTGAGTCACGTGGGTTCAAGCACATCCTGACCATGTGCGGGGACGACGACGCCAAGACCCGCAGCAAAGTGACCAAGCAGTTCCGCACCCGGGATGACCTTATCTTGATCAGCACGGACGCCGCTGCGGAAGGCCTGAACCTGCACCAGCGATGTCACCACCTGATCCATCTGGAGCTGCCTTTCAACCCCAATCGCCTCGAACAGAGGAACGGTCGCATCGACCGGTACGGTCAAGAGCACGACCCGATCGTCTCATACCTGTATCTTTGCGGTACGTTTGAGGAGCGCATCCTGCTCCGCCTGATCGCCAAGTACGAGCGCCAGCGAAAGAGACTCACCTTTGTCCCGAACACGCTTGGGGTAACGACAGCGACCGACGTAGGCACCGAGCGTCTCCTCAAAGGCATCATGGATGAGGACACCAAGTTGTTCCGCGAAGAAGGAACGCTGTTCACGTTCGCAAGCGAGGACGAGAACGAAGGCGCCGACGAAAGCGTCGCAGAGTTGCTTGAAGAGATTGACCGGAGTCTGAAGGGCTACGCCGATGCCGCCAAATCCAGAGACTGGCTGGGCGAAAGCGGCCTTAACGCTGAGCAAAAACTCGTAGATCAAGCTGACCAGGCCCACGACGCCGGTGACCGGGCCGGTACGGTGGAGCTCGCCCAATTCGTACGCGATGCCGTGCTCCTTGAAGGCGGCGACGTTGTGGGAGACGTCACCGACGAGGTGTTCTCCGTGCGTCTACCACCGGCCTGGGACTTCGGGCTGGATGATTTGCCCGGCTACGACGGCAGGGATCGACAAGTTCGGCTGACAACACGGCTGGACGTCACTGAGGATGCACGGAAGCGTAGCGTCGGATACTTGGGCCGTGCCCATCCGCTTGTCCGGCGAGCCCTGGAGCGGGTCCGCAACCTTTCCTTCGGGGGCGAAGCCCGGCGTGGCCAGGATCCCCGGGCAAGCGTAGTGAAGTACGACGGGGGTCAGCATGCTCTGCTGTACACGTTCCTAGGCCGCGTCAGCAGCCAGGCAGGCCGTGAGTTCGAGCGTGTGCTTGCCGTGATGGTGCCCAAGGAAGGCGAGCCGGACTTCCTCGATGCCGCTGATCGCTGGATGCCACTTGTAGACCCGGACCGCGCGGTCGTCACCACGGATGTCTGGGAGCAGCAGTTCGCGCAATGGGCAGACGGTGCAGGTGAGCGGGCAAAGCAGGCCGCAGAATCGGGATATAGACCCATTGCAGAGGCATACATTGGTGAAAGGCGCGAGACTCTCGAATCCGAACGCAAAGACCAACACCGATGGCTCGAGCAGCGTTGCGAGGAGATTACCGGGCAAGACGTGGCGCCTGTGCAGCAACTTCTATTCGACGAAGCCGACGATGCACTGGGGCGGCGAGTACCGGATTGGGACACCCTCGAAGATCCGGTGGAACGGCTGGCCGCCTTCGCGTCGGACTCCACCCAACACCCGGCCAAAAGAAGTGAAGCCGACGGTGTACTTCGCATCCACGAACAACGCATTAAGGAATTAGAGGCCCGGCTCGCGCTGAGCGATCCGGAGGTCGTTCCGCTC
>CP070827.1:4566018-4579663 GCA_020344555.1 Phycisphaerales bacterium | reverse complement strand
CCAGGACGCCGCGAACGAATCCGCACTCACGCACTGGCCTGTGCAGCTCAGTCTGCTGCCGCCGCGTGCGCGCGTGCTCCAGGGCGCCCGGCTGCTGATCACCGCGGATTGCGTTCCGGTGGCCTACGGTGACTTCCACCGCAAGCTGCTGCTCGGCCGGGCTGTACTGATCGGTTGCCCGAAGTTCGATGATGTCTCCGCGTACGTCGAGAAGCTTGCCGCCATCATCAGGCTCAACAATCTGGTGGAGATCACTGTGGCCCGCATGGAAGTGCCCTGCTGCATAGGCCTTGTCACGGCCGTCCTTGAGGCACGTCAAACGAACGCGCCCGGCACTTCCCCTCCGAAGATGAACCACAGGATGAACACAATGACGGCAAAGACGCTAAAGATAGCTTGCCCTTTCGTACCTTATCAGAATCCGTTGTGCTGCGTTGCGGTCACCCGCTGTCGCCTGAGCACCACCGTCCCCGCCGTGAGCACGAGCAGTGTCATTATACCAATATCCGTGGTCAAGACAGCGAGGACGACGTCAGGGACTTCGGCAAGACGACACGCGATGCGGCCGATCTCGTACGTCGGGGTGCTGTCGTTGCGTGCCGCAGCGCGCGGGGCGCAGTCGTTGTTTCTGAACGACGCGGTACGCAAGCCACGCGTATCATTGGCCAGCGGCTTCGAGCAGTTGATTCTTCAGGGCGGCGTAGGCCACGGGATCGGATAAGTCACTAACCGTCAGGTTGAAGGTGCCCAACTGTTCGTTGCCGGGACCGAGGATGACCACGTCGCGATACTCAACCTGCCACAGCGTCCAAACGTCCTCGCCGGACGCCGGCTGCAACCAGGGAAGTACCCGCCCGGCAGTCATTGTGGCGTTGGCGGATTCCAGCCCGATGTCGTTGACCCCCAGAATCTGAATCGCTCGCACGGTCTCCTGCGAATCGATCTCGCCCTGCATCTGATTCAGCAAGCCAAACTGGCTTATACAGTAACCTCACGTAGAGTGGCCGAAGTACCAGGCGGATATCTGCCCCAGGTAGTCGCGGGGTGAGACGGCTTCCCCGTAGCGCGCTGAATCCGCGTTGACGTCGGCCACGGAAAAGTCGGGCAAGGCTTCGTCGCTGGGTTCCGGCGGCTCTCCGGGTTGGGCGTCGGACGGGTTTTCCGAGTCGGTGTCGGATCCGGACGCCTCCTCCTCATCGGAATTGGACAAGCCTTCGTTTCCAGGATCGCCCGCTCCGGTGACCGAACTGCAACCAGTCAGTGACCCGAAGACAACGACCAGAATCATTACCAGGTAGAAACGTCCGCTCAATATCAACATTTTCCCTTCCGCTCTCTAATCCTGCATTTCCAATTCACCGAACCTTGGCCGGTAACCTACCGGGCCGGGGAACTCACCTCAAGCGGGAATAACATCCAGCACCGCAAATCCTGCCGGTTTCTTCGGCTCGGCCGAGTGACAGTGAGGCTGCCGTTGGTAGGCTATCCGCCGCAGGCCTATCACGGGTAGTCAAGCCGATCGACGCTCTTGAGTGTGCCCACGAGCACTTCCAGGGCTGCCACAGCGAACTTGAGACCGCAATCCGCCATTATGGACGGGGCGGTTGAGAGCAAGCGCGCGGCTGAGAAGGCACCGCTGGCGGCGTATGTTTGTTGCACCTGTCGGTCCGCGCGGCTGAGCCTGCGGACTGATCGCTGACGGCTGGCAGTCGCCAGCTCCCAGAAGTGGACCCACGGGGTCACTGGAAAACGCTGAAGTTGTGGCCGAACGGAGCCGGACACGAGGCGCGATATACGACCGATGAAGCGCAGGCGGTTTTCCTCCGAATTCGGTCGTGTTCGCGACACCCGTATGGGCTGGAAACGCCGCATTCTTTTTGCCCTCACCTGCGTCCTGCCGAGAATCAGTCAGTTTGAATGTCTTAGCGTTTGACTCTCTCGAGCAGACCGGTTAACATGCTGAATCGACAGCCCGAATCAGACGCGGTGATTGCATGGCTGCGGCGAGCCAACGTCTCTGTGTAATGCGCTTGGGCAGCAGACGATGGCCTACAAGGGTCGGCTTAGGGGCCGTCGGCGCGGGGCGAGAGTGGCCCCGTCGCGTGTCTCTGGAAGGAAAGAAGAATGAATAATGGCGAGCCAGTCGAGACAGCATCCGCGATGTCGGGCGTTCGCTGTCCTTCTCGTAGTTGCGACAACCGGAACGATTTTTGCCTGCAATTCCCTTGTCGCAGCGGAGGAAATCCAGTGGCGATCGAGCCCATCGACCCTGAACCGGTTGGATCAGACCGGGCTGAGCGATGCCCTGGCTGAGCTTGCGGCGCGCCCGAATGCCCGTCATATCGTTGTTCAGTTGAACTGCCCTGTCGGGCCGGACTAGCGACATCGGTCCCAAAATGGAGGGTTGAGGCGGCTACGGTGTTACGGGGAGATTCATGCGATCTGCGACAATGTCAAGTATCGTGACAGCCGCGCGGTTCACGAATACCTGGTCTTGCACGGCGACAGTATCGTGATCCACGTTCTGCAGAGATACTCGCCGGACTTGAATCCCATCGAGCGCGTTTGGTGGCATCTGCATGAGAACATCACGCGTAATCACAGATGCAAAACTATCGACGGACTTCCGGACCTGGTGTTCGAATGGGCCGAACACCGTCGTCCATTCGGGGTCGAACGCAATGCGTACATCCGATGCAAAACGGCATAAACAGTACCTTCTCTATTGTGGGAAGTCATTTAGGTGCTTACGGACTGTCAGCCGGCACATCATGTCGGCTATGATTGTCGTATGCTGGGGTGTCGGAACTCCGGCAGTTAATGTGCACGCACAAGAAATGTCGGGGCCTGATACGGACTGGCCTCTGATCGGTTGCGGCAAGGCCCGGGCCGCTGCGAGAATGCTCGAGGCTCAACGTTCCGGACCGATCGACCAGGCCTACTTGGAGGCAATGGATGACACCGATGTCCTGCACTACGCACTTGATATCGAGATAACCGACCTCAGCTACAGCTCGTGCACCATCACCGGCACCAACACGATAACTGTCCGAAGTAAATCCGCCTCGCTTGACGAGTTCACCTTTCGATTGCATAGCCAGTACACGATCACCAGCGCAGAGGTGGAAGGGACGACCGTCAGTGTGCAGGCGCCCAGCACCACGACGCGGGTCGCGACTCTGGACCGTACCTACGGTATGGACGAAGAGTTCACGCTGACGATCAGCTACACTGGCACCTCTGACGGCATGCACGGAATCTTGGTTGGCCAACAGCCCGGCACCGGTGCGCCGGTGGTTTACACACTCAGTGAGCCCTACTACGCATACACCTGGTGGCCAACCAAAGACGGTGACGTTGCCCAGCCCGGCGACAACTCCGACAAGGCCACGCTGGATTTCTGGGTCACGGTTCCGGACAACTTGACGGTGGCGTCGAACGGGCTGCTCAAGGGTACGGACACATTACCCGACGATCGCAAGCGTTTCCGATGGTCGAGTCAGTATCCGATCGCTCCCTATCTCGTGAGCTTCGCCGCTACGGAGTACAACACCTGGACGGCTGATTATGACTATCCGGGCGGCAGCATGCCGGTTGAATTCTTCATCTACCCCTCCAGTGATGATCCTGGCAACCGTGCAGAATGGGAGAAGACCATCGGAATGCTCGAGACCTTTCGGCCCATCTTCGGAGAGTATCCGTTCATTGACGAAAAATACGGCATCTACAACTTCAACTGTGGCTGCGGCATGGAGCATCAGACCATGACTGGTCAGGGGGTTACCGGTTTCGCCGAGTGGCTGACCTGTCACGAACTTGCCCATCAGTGGTGGGGCGATGCCGTGACCTGTAAGACATGGAACCACATCTGGCTTAACGAGGGCTTTGCCACTTACGCCGTGGCATTGTGGAAAGAGCGCAGGCCCGGCAGCAGCGGGCTACCGGCGCTGAAGAGCGAGATGGCGATCCGGAAGTACTTCGGCGCGGGTACCATTTATGTCCCAGATGCCATCCTCATCATGCCGAGTGCGATCTTCAACACCAACACCACGTACAACAAAGCCAGTTGGGTGCTGCACATGCTGCGCCACGTCCTGGGCGACGACGACTTCTTCGACGCACTCGCCGCCTACCGGGCCGCCTACGAGGACAGTGCCGCGACCACCGAAGATTTCCAGGCCATATGCGAGGGGTTCTATCCCGGCACAGGTCTTGACTGGTTCTTCCAGCAGTGGATTTACGGGGAATTTGCGCCTGCTTACGAGTGGGGGTGGGATGCCGTGGAGGTCGAGGGTCAGGACTACCTGCTCGTCCACATCGACCAGGTTCAGGATGTATCATATCAGCGGTTCACCATGCCTATCGATATCGTTGTCGATGGTACAACGCATGTCGTGTTCAACGACGAGGACATGGAGCACTTTGTGATCCCCGTTTCAGTAAACCCGACATCGGTTCAGTTCGATCCCGATGAATGGGTACTCTGGAGCGATCGCATCTCGACGAGCTACGTACCCGGCCCGCCCACCATAGTCACAACATTACCAGCCCCCGGCGAGCTGCTGGCTTTTGAGGATGCCGTCGACACCGTTGCCGTGACGTTCCACACCAACGTCGACGTGCAGCAAAGCCACTTCTCGCTAGTCGGGGCGAGCACGGGGCCACGATCGTTCACCGTCGCTTTGACTGACGGTGTCAACCCGGTCACGTTAAACCTGTCCATGCCGCTTCCAACCGACACCTACACGCTAGTCGTCACCGACGGCGTCACGGGAACGGCATCGGACTTGGCCTTGGACGGCGAGGTGGTCGACCCGGTCGACCCGGCGTCGCTTCCCTCGGGCGATGGTGTGGCCGGAGGAAACGCCGTCATCGAGTTCACGGTGCAAAGCTCAGTCGCATGCCTTTCGGGACCCGATTGCGACGACAGCGTGGCTTGCACGGATGATACCTGCAACCTGGGCACCCATCTATGTGAGTACTTGCCGAACGATAGTCTGTGTGACGACGGTCAGTACTGTAACGGATCGGAAGCCTGTCACCCGATTCTCGGATGTCAACCCGGCGTCCCGGTGGACTGCGACGACGGCGTCGACTGCACGATCGATGCCTGCGATGACGTGTCGGATTCCTGCACCAACGTACCCCAGGGCGCACTCTGTGACGATACCCTGTATTGCAGCGGCGTGGAGTACTGTGATCCAACCTCCGGGTGTGGCACGGTACCCGGTTCGATTCCCGATTGCAACGACGGCTTCGACTGCACGACTGATGCGTGCAATGAGGAGCAAGACCGTTGTGACAACGAAGTGGTCTACGGAAGCTGCCTGATCGACAGCGTGTGCCGCACGGAAGGTGAGCTGAATCCCGAAAACGTATGCATGCGCTGTGACTGGTCTCTCTCCTCAGACAGTTGGACCACGCTGCCGGACGGAGCACCCTGCGGCGCCGGCGACCCCTGCGCCGGCCAGTACGTCTGCGAAGAGGTCACCTGCGTTCTGCGCCTGATCGCCGACTGCAACGACAACGGCATCGAAGACGCGTGCGATATCAGTGCCGGAACGACGCCCGACGGTGACGGTGACGGAGTGCCGGACGAATGCGAGTTGCCGCCAATCTACGTCGATATCGACGCCCCCGGACCAATTCACGATGGATCGACCTGGTGCAATGCCTATCAGCATCTTCAAGACGCCCTGGCCGCCGTGCAACCATGGACCGAAGTCCGCGTCGCCGAGGGAACGCACAGGACGGATCAAGGTGCGAACCAGACACCGGGTTACATTCAATGTCGTTACTACCTTCTGGACGGAGTCGTCATCAAGGGGGGCTACGCAGGCTGCGGTGAACCCGATTCGGAGGAGCGCAATATCACCCAACACGAGACGGTTCTAAGCGGTGACCTCAACGATGATGACGGACCGGATTGGGAGAATCGTAATGACAACAGTCTGATAGTCGTAGACGGCAGCGGCGCCAACCGGACGGCCGTGATCGACGGGTTTACGATCACCGCCGGCCGATACTATGGCGTCTTTAACACCGTAGGAAGCCCGACCGTGAGAAACTGCACGATAACTAAAGCCGGAACAGATCAGCCGGGCAGTGGCATGTTCAACAACGATTACAGTTATCCTACGGTGATCAACTGCACGTTCCGTGACAACCGGGCGGGCGCCGGGGCCGGGATGTACAATTGGAAATACAGCGACCCTACCCTGGTCGACTGCACCTTTGTGAACAACAGAACCACTACCGGAACGGGGGGCGGCATCTACAACGAGTTCTCCAGCCCCACGCTCATCAACTGTCGCTTCTTCGGCAACTACGCTGCGGCCGTCTTCGAAGGCGGTGGTGGGCTTTATGACAACAGGGGCTCCAGCCCAACGCTGATCAATTGCATATTTACCGGCAACTCGACCGCGGGGCGCGGTGGTGGCATGTTCGCCTACAACGAGACAAGTCCGACGTTGATCAACTGTACGTTCAGCGACAATCACGCGGCAATGTACGGTGGAGGCCTGCATAACTACAACGACGCGACCCCGACGCTGACGAACTGCGTATTCTGGGGCAACACGGCGGGCGGAGGCGGAACCACGGAGGCGGCCCAAATCGCCAGTGGGTTTCCCATCATCAACCACAGTTGTGTCCATGGCTGGACGGGCGAACTTGGCGGAACCGGGAACACCGGAGCCGATCCCTTGCTGGCCGACACGGACGGTCCCGACGACGTGGTCGGTACGGAGGATGACAACATGCGGCTCCTGCGGGCCTCGCCGTGCATTGATACCGGGGACAACGCGGTTGTCACGGTGGACACGGATATCGCAGGCAATACTCGTATCCTCGATGGCAACAGCGACGCCGTGGCCGTCGTGGACATGGGGGCATATGAGTTCCCGATTAACGACTCCCGTACGGGTATAGCCAACGGCGAGACCGTTGTACTCAATCCCGGTGGTGGAAGCGGCGATCTGACTCATGACGCCGTCGTCGAGTTCACCAGCCAATCGGGTTCGGATAATGCCTTTGTTACCGTAAGTGAAACGCGCGAGAGCCTGCACCCCGGCGCGGAGGGTTTTGCCGTCTTCGACACGACCCTTCAAGTAGAAACCGATCTGGGCGATGGCCAGTTCTTCATGACCGTCTCGATTCCTTTCTATCAAGACGATCTGGTAGGGGAGGACCCCTTGGTCGTGGATTTGGCCTGGTATGACGAAAGCGGTGGGCAGTGGGTGTTGGCCGTCGCAGGCAACACCCAACCGAGCCCAGGATACGAGCCGTCGGCCGTTGGCGACAGATTCGTGGAAAGTGGAACGATCACACCCGGCCTGACTGATTTGGGCAACGACGTTGGGGATTACGGCGTCTTCTGGAACACCCTCACGTTGCAAGGCTTCGCCTGGGCCAATGTCGACCACGCGACGGATTTCTCGGTTGGCTTCCCTACCTGCCCGGCGGTGTACGGTGTAGAGGGAGAATATCCACGCGTGAACAAGAACCGTTACCTCTCGTTCTCGCCTACAAATGCGGGGCGAGCAACGGCCATTCGGGTCACACTTGTCAACCTGCCGGTTCCGTTCCACGTGTTCAACGGGCAGACTATGTGGGTCGGGCCGCCACAGGAAATCTGCGAGAACGCAGGGCAGGGGTCAGGTGTGCTTCCGGAGGATTGTGGTATTGCCCCTGGTCTCGAGAGCGCAACGTTCATGACCGCAACGCTGCAGCACGAGCCCTACTATACATATTGGGGCACTTTCGGAACCATTCACGTGTACCACGAACTTCTGGTTCCTGACGGGAACTACGTTGTTCAAGCGATCGATGAAGCCTGCAACGTAGGCATCGAAGGGGTCTATTCGCTCACGCTTGAGGTGGACACTAGCATCTGGGGCGACCTCGTGAGAAACTGCACGACAACGCCATGCGGACCGCCGGACGGCGTTGTCGGCATCGCAACCGATGTCACCGCCGTGCTGGATAAGTTCAAGAACCTACCGGGAGCACCTAGCAAGGCCCGCTGCGATCTCGAGCCGAGTAGCCCTGATTTGCTGATCAACATCACGGACGTGTCCAGGGCTCTCGACGCATTCCGAGGCTTCGGCTATCCGTTTGAGCCTGACCCGGCGCCGCCGCCATCATCGAGCGCTGGGTCGACGCCCGGTGCCGCCCGGGCCTGGGCGGCGGCCACCCCGTCTTCTGCGCGCTCCTGATCACCACGGCCTTGTTCGCCCTGCAAAGCCACATCGAGATCACGCGAGATCAAGACGACCGCTGGACCTTCAAGCTCCTAAATAAGCCGACCAAGGACGCGATGATCTCGCCGCTGATCAAGAAGCTGATCGTCCTGGTCTGCGGCGGCCCTCCGACACCGCAATAGAAAAGCTGTGGGGCAACGAGCCACCCCGGCGGCGGTCCCGCCCTCGTGGTCGCCGAACTCGGTCCCCGCCACCTTCGTGTCGCCGTCGACGACCTCAAGGAACGAATCCTGTTCCGGGCACGCGTCGCTGCCTGCCGTGGGCCTGTCCGGCGTGGTTAAGCTGATCGAGGGGCTCGAGCGTGGCCCCGAGCACGTTCAGGGCTGCCACAGCGAACTTGGAACCGCAATCCGCTATGATGGACGCGATGGTTGAGAGCAAGGATGCGGTTGAGAAGACACGGCTGGCAGGGCACGTTTGCTGCACCTGTCGGTCCGCGCGGCAGAGGCTGCAGACTGATCGCTGACGGCTGACAGCCGCCGGCTCAAAGGATGCGACGGATCGAATCTTTAGGGAGGATGGCATGAACCGGATTGACTTTGACACGATTGCGTGGTCATCACCTATGCCGCATCTGCGGGACAAGGTCTACGAGTGCGATGGTCGGCGGCTGCGGCTGCTGGAGTTAGCGAGGGATTTCGTCGAGCCCGGCTGGTGCATGAGAGGCCACATCGGGTATGTGCTCATGGGCAAGATGGAGATCACATTCGCCGACCATACGGAAACATTTGCCGAGGGCGACGGCGTCTTCATCCCGCCCGGCGAGCCGGGCAAGCATCGCGGCAAGGTCCTGACGGACACGGTCCGACTGATTCTTGTTGAAACGGTTGACGCCCAGGCTTAGCCGCTTGGGCGGTCCGGAATCGGGTATCGGGCTATCTGGCTCCTGCCAGGTGTCGTAGCTGCTCGCGCTGTATGTTCACGGTCATGCACCGCAAGCCGTTCTGGAGGTCTCGGCCGGACTGTTTGTCAGAGAGGCCGAGCAAACCGAAGCGTCTGCGGCCGCGACTGAGGTCCTTGACGCTCTGGATGCAGGCCTTTCCGGCGAATGTCTCGCCCTCATAGTGCAGCTTGACGTTCAGCACTTCACCGATGCCGTACGCGCCCGCAGCAATGACTGAGAAGCCGGTGAGGCTGACATTGAGAAGCCTGCAGCCCTTCTCCGGCCCAAGATCTACGAACAGATCGGACATCACCGTGGAGACACGATAATACTGCCTGTTCTCAGCAGAAACCGGTTGGCCGGTCGTCAAGAAGCTGATCACGAGCCTGGGCTCGGTGTCGAGCACGGACTCCACCCGTGCGGGCTGCTGCGTGAAGTGGCGATCCTTCTCGTAACACACCAGGACATCCTGTCCGGCTTCGAGGACGAGCTCCGGGTCTTCGAACTCCACAGTGTACGTTCCGCTTTTCACACCGACAACCCTAGCCGGACGCAAGACACGCTCCGGCGACCCGCTGGGAATGTGTATGAACAAGCCTTCGCCGATGCCTACCATCTTGCCTACCTTTCAATCGAAGCGACTTGTACCTCTGCTCGGACCACTCACTTAGTATCGGCACACGGCCCGGCGGGATGAACTCTGGTGGTCAGCGGTGCAAGGGAATTGACAGGCTGTCGTCACTGAGAGCGCAGACAGCCTCGCGACAGGCAGGGTGGCGGGCCGGCACGGGCGGAAAAAGCACCCTGCTACATGGCCACTGTCGGGCGGGCCCAACAAGAGGGGCCGGGCTGACAAACTGACGGCATCGCAGGCTTCGTATGAAGGTTCTCAGCTTCCGCTGCCGGTATCACGCCCTTTTGCCCCGCGCCGGTTAGGGCGGTAACCGACTGTCGATCGGCGTCGTTGACCACGCTGGCCGCGTCTACCCGGGGCGCGAGGTTTTGAGCCCTCGTGATCCTGGTTTGACGCGTCAGGTCGCGCGCCCCGGCGGCGGGCTTCGGTTGCTGCCTGGGGCGGCTTCGACCGGATAAGACAGTCACGGCCCTCGCCGATCAGGTCTTGTCGACCGGCCTGTGTCAGCGCTCTGCGTACCAGGAAGTAATTCTCCGGCTTGAAGAATTGCATCAAGGCCCTGTGGACCTTCCGTTCGCGGAGATGTTTGGCAACGTAGACGGGCTTCATGGTCATTGGGTCCAGTCCCGTATGGTACATACAGGCCGCAATATCCATCGGCGCCGGGATGAAGTCCTGCACTTGTTCCGGCCTGTAGCCGGTTTGTTTAAGGAACACTGCCAGATCGATCATGGCGTTAATGTTACTTCCGGGGTGCCCGGAGATGAAATAGGGCACCAGATATTGCTGCTTCACGGCCGTTTCCGATGCGTCCCTGAACCGCTCCGCAAACCGTAGGAAACTCTCGATATCCGGTTTCTTCATGATTCGCAGTGTTCCGCGGTCGGTATGCTCCGGGGCGACCTTCAAGTGCCCACCCACGTGATGAGCGGCGAGCTCTTCGATGTATCTCCGTGAGAGCTGCGCCAGGTCCATGCGTATACCACTGGCAACGAAGACCTTGCGCACCCCTTTCTGCCGTCGGGCCTCTTTCATTACGTCTATGAGCGGCCCATGATCGGTCCGAAGAAGCGGGCAAATTCTTGGATGCACGCACGACAAACGCCGGCAAATCACCTCGATGTCTCGGCGCGTACATCGCATTTCATGCATGTTCGCGGTGGGTCCGCCGATGTCGCTGATGATCCCTTTGAGATCCTTATCCCGCCCCAGCGCCGCCACCTCTCGGACGATCGACTCCTGACTGCGCGATTGGACAATCCGGCCTTGATGCGCGGTGATCGAACAAAATGTGCATCCGCCGAAACATCCCCGCATGATCGTCACCGAGTCTTTGATGACTTCGTACGCGGGGATCGGCTCTGTATAGCCGGGATGCGTCTTGCGCGTGTACGGCAGGTCGTAGAAGAAATCCATGGCCTGCTGCGACTCCGGCAGCCGCGGTGGGTTGCACACCACTGCCTGTCGGTCATGCCATTGTACAAGAGTCCTGGCGTTGTAAGGGTTGGTCTCTAGATGAATCCGCCGCGTGGCCTCGGCGAACTTGGACTTGTTGGCTTTGACCTCCTCATACGAAGGAAGCACGACGACATGATCGCCCGAAGGCGGCGTCTCCCTGGCACCCATGACGTACGCCACACCGCGCATATTACGCAGGTCCCGGGTCGTTTCTCCAGCAGACAGCCGCTTGGCGATCTCGACTATCGCCGACTCGCCCATGCCGAAGACAACCAGGTCGGCTTTCGAATCAAGCAGGATCGACCGCTTGACCGTATCGCTCCAGTAATCGTAGTGGGCCAGCCGCCGCAAGCTGGCCTCCACGCCGCCCGCAATGATTGGTACGCCTTTGTAGGCTTCGCGGGCCCGCTGACAGTAGGCCAACGTCGCCCGGTCCGGTCGCATCCCGATCCGCCCGCCGGGCGAGTATGCGTCGTCATTTCGGACTTTCTTGTTGGCCGTGTAGTGATTGACCATGGAGTCCATGTTCCCGGCACTGACTGCGAAGAAGAGCTTCGGCCGGCCCAATGTCTTCCAAGCTTCGCAACTGTGCCACTCGGGTTGTGCCACGATACCGACACGGAAGCCATTGGCCTCGAGTATCCGTCCGAGAATGGCGGTCGCAAAACTCGGATGGTCGACGTATGCGTCACCGGTCACGAAGACTACGTCGATCTCATCCCATCCGCGCGCCTGAGCCTCCTCTCGACTCATCGGGAGTGGCATTATCCGGGCCTGCGACCAAACTCCAGGCTGAAGCGACTTCGCGGGACTCGTTGCGTCGGGTTCTACTCTTGACACCATTGGCAGGTTCTCGACACCGATCCGTCCGCCTCGCACATGCAGGTCGCATGGATCGGCCGGTGCGGAAGTCGCACGGCCCGAGACCCGCGGCCCACGGCAGCACTCGCGGAAAGGTTCCTTGAGTTGGTGGGCAACAGGGTGTTGTGCCCACCGCAACCTCGTCCACCAATACTATACCTGCATCCATGAGGCGGTGACAAGGCTAGACAACTGCCCTCAATCGCGCCCACCCCGGAAGAAGCGTCGCGATGCACTTGCCGACAACTCCAGAGGTGCCTATCATGATTGCAGCAGGAAGCAGTCCATGCGACCTACCAAAATTGATGCTCAACTGAAGCAGCGGCCGTTCGTGCCGTTTCGTATGCGCCTTTCCGACGGCTCGCACTACGACGTCCGTCATCCGGAGATGATACTGGTCGCCCAAAGAGCGCTGGCACTGACGATTCACGGGCGACCCGGAGAGAGGATGCCCGAGCGGCTCGTCATGTGCGATCCCATGCACGTTACTCGCCTCGAGCAGATTGACGGCGAGGACGCCCAGCCCATGTCCTCTCCGAGCACGTAGCCATTATTGCAGGGATAGACAACGTTCCGCGTGAGAAGGTCTCGCCGATTTACCGTCACTGTTGTCTGCGGTATGATGCCCGTTTTGCCGAGGGAGGATCTGCGATCGAACTGAAAGACCCTGGTTCTCGCGCCGGAACCGACCACCTGATCCAGCCCGGCTACTCCGGAGCTGGGCGATGGTTCTGCGAGCACAAAGCCAGACGGCAAACGCCGCGGTGGGCCTTTGTTAGCCTGCAGACGCGCCGCTGCTCTTTTTCGGCGCGACTCTGTCTGAGGCGGCCCGTCCTGCGGTCCCCTTCTTCTTGGAGCGGAAGCCGATGATCATCATCGATGAGATGTACTGCAAGGGATGCGGCATCTGCATCCACTTCTGCCCCAAAAAGTTGCTCAAGGCCTCCGAGGAGGTGAACAGCCGTGGGTACTACGCCCCCTACATCGTGAACGGGGTTGAATGCAGCAACTGCCAGCAGTGCGTGCTGTATTGTCCCGACTTCGCGATCTTTATCGTTGAGGACGAGGAAGGTGGAGACGGCTAGAGCCCGGCAATACTTGAGCGGCCTTTCCGGCAAAATGCGATTCGCCTTGGGCGACGAGGCCGCCGCCTACGGCGCCCTGGTCGGCGGGTGCACATTCTTCGCAGGCTATCCCATCACGCCCGCTTCCGAGGTGGCGGAGACCATGGCACAGGAACTCCCCCACGTGGACGGTTACTATGTCCAGTTCGAGGACGAGATCGGTAGCATTGCGGCCGTGATCGGGGCGGCCCGGGCGGGCGCCAAGGCCATGACCGCAACCTCCGGTCCCGGTTTTTCGCTCATGATGGAGAACATCGGCTACGCCATCATGACCGAGACCCCCTGCGTGGTGGTGGACGTCCAGCGCTCCGGTCCCTCGACGGGTCAGGCCACCAAGCCCGCCCAAGGTGACGTGCTTCAAGCCCGGTGGGGGACCCACGGCGACCATGAGATGATCGCCCTGGCCCCCAACTCGGTGCAGGAG
>CP070827.1:4549009-4565918 GCA_020344555.1 Phycisphaerales bacterium | reverse complement strand
GCGAGACTTCCATCTGGGCTGGGTGAGGGACAATCGACGGCTTTGGCGCGGTTGCACCGTCGGCACCGGCATGGGCCACCTGGACCACAACTGTGGACATCGTCAACGCTACGTAGTTGAGAATCACTGCAGACCCCGCAATACCGCACACGTTCCTGCGCACGGTTGATCGTGTGTGCTCCAACTGGCCAAAACGGCTACCATCGAAAAGCCCGCACTTGTACTTGCGCTCTAGATAGCGCCGACAGCGAATCGTACCGCATGCAGCCTTGACACGCGATCCCAGCTCCCACACGCTCCCTGCCGTGCCACGAGCTTGCTCGTGGGTTGGCGCCGCCAACGTGTATCGGGGCAACGTCGATGAACCTGAGTGACATAGGCCTGCAGTCGAACTTTACGGCGATCGACTGGGGCATCATTGCGGTCTACCTGCTGGGTTCGGTGGCGATCGGCTTCTACGCAAACCGCTTCGTGTCCAATATGGCCGACTACGTTGTGGCCGGGCGGGCATTGCGATCATGCCTCGCCATCGCCACGATGGTCGGCAGCGAACTCGGCTTAGTGACCGTCATGTACTCCGCGCAGAAGGGGTTCACCGGTGGGTTCGCCGCGTTCCACATCGGGCTGGTAGCGGGTGTGATCACGCTGCTCGTGGGCATGACCGGGTTCATCGTTGTGCCGCTGCGCCGGATGCGCGTGATGACCATTCCCGAGTTCTACGAGAAGCGTTTCGGGCGCGGCGTGCGGGTACTGGGCGGTGTGGTCCTGGCGTTGGCGGGCATTCTCAACATGGGGTTGTTTCTCAAAGCCGGAACGGCTTTCGTCACCGGGCTGACGGGTATGACATCTGACGTGGAATTGAAGATCGTCATGAGTGTCCTGCTTGGACTCGTGCTGATCTATACGATCCTCGGCGGCATGATCTCGGTGGTAATCACCGACTACATTCAGTTCGTGGTGTTGGCGTTCGGGTTGCTGGCCGCGTGCGTGTTTGCGGTAAGGGAGCTTGGCTGGGACTCGATCATCACCACGGTCCAGTCACTTAAAGGCACAGCGGGTTTCGACCCATTTCACGGAGACGGCTTCGGAGCGGGATACGTGGTCTGGATGATGTTCACCGCGGGGCTGGTGTCGTGCGCGGTCTGGCAGACTGCGGTGATGCGGGCCTGTGCAGCGGACAGCGCCAAGGTCGTTAAACGTCTTTACACCTGGTCGTCGATCGGCTTTCTGATCCGCTTCATGATACCGAATTTCCTCGGCATTTGTGCCCTGGTGTACATGTCACGGCGGCCGGAACTCCAGGCGGCGTTCCTGCCGGCGGATGGCAACGCATCCTCGGAGGTCACGCTTGCCGCCATGCCGATTTTTTTGGGCCAGATCCTTCCCGCGGGGATCATCGGGATTATCGGGGCGGGCATGCTGGCGGCGTTCATGTCGACACACGACAGCTACCTGCTGTGCTGGAGTTCAGTGCTTACCGAGGATGTCATCGCACCGTGCGCAGGCAAACGCCTCTCGACGAGAACACGCATCCTGCTGACACGCCTGTTCATCGCCGTCATTGGCGCGTTTCTGCTGGTGTGGAGTCTCTGGTATCCACTCGAGCAGGATCTTTGGGATTACATGGCCGTGACTGGAGCGGTGTACTTCACTGGTGCGTTTGCATTGCTGCTGGCGGGCATCTACTGGAAGAGGGCCAGCAAAACCGGTGCGTACCTGGCCCTGATTGCCGGTTTCACGGCGGTGTTGGGACTGGCACCGGTACGGAAGTTGCTGGCTCTTGATCAACTTGGCTCGAGGCTGGATATCGAATTCAGCGGCGAGGTCGTTGGATTGTCCGCTGCTACGCTGTGCCTCGTTCTGATGGTTCTCGGGTCGCTGCTGTTTCCCGACCAAGCGGCGACGAATCGAAATAAGGAGTATTGACCCGTGGCTTTTTGGACCCAGTTCTGGACGTGGCTCCTGGTCTTCAGTCTGCTCTTGTTTTTGGGGCTGGCGATTGTCGTTTCGATCGGTGGCTTCTTTGACATCCGTGCCCTGTTCAAGAGCATCCGCGAGCAGCACGACCGCCAGTCGCGCTAATTGTTGTCGCCAAAGTCCCGTCAGCACGGCGGCGGCAAACACAGTGAGTGCCATTCGAATCGCAGCTTGATCACGCCGCGCGTGATGGGCAAGGGCACTGGTTTGCGGCCGGTGACCATGGTCTCGCGACGCGAGGCCGTGGCTTGACGCCTCCACGGCCTGTCCCGTCTGCGGCAGGTCAGACCGTGCCACCCTCAATGGGATGCCCTCGGGGGCGAGGCTCACAGGGCATATCGCCTGTGGGTTGTGCCCGTCTTCCTGTATCATGGATTATCATGGCTTTGCCGGTTGTTGCTATTGTCGGTCGGCCGAACGTGGGTAAGAGCAGTCTGTTCAACGCGATTGCCCGGCGGCGGACCAGTATTGTGGAGCCGACGGCCGGGGTTACGCGCGATCGCGTCACAGCCGTCTGTGATATCGACGAGACCTACTTCGAGCTGGTCGACACCGGCGGGCATGGCATTGTCGATCGTGACGACCTGGACGACCACGTCGAGCGCCAGATTCAGTATGCAATCGACCAGGCCCACCTCATCCTCTTTATCGTCGACGCCCGGGAAGGCTTGAGCCCGCTTGACCGTGACACTGCGGAGCTGTTGCGGCGCAACGACACTGCCGGGCGCGTCCGGCTTCTCGCCAATAAGGTCGACGAGCCGCACATGGAGGCAGGCGTCGGCGAGTTCGCCCGGCTAGGTTTCGGCGACCCGCTCGCGGTAAGCGCCCTGAGCGGTCTGGGCCGCACAGCGCTCCGCGAGCTGATCCAGGACGCAGTCACCGGAATAGCCGACGAGGTGCCGGTTGATCCGGTCATGAAGATCGCCATCGTCGGCAGGCGCAACGCCGGCAAGAGCAGTTTCATCAACGCACTGGCGGGAGAAGAGCGTGTTATCGTCAGCGAGGTTCCCGGCACGACTCGTGACAGCATCGACGTGCGTTTCGAGAAAGACGGCCGGACCATCGTGGCTATTGATACGGCCGGTATGCGTAAGAAGAGCAAGATCGCCGACGACATCGAGTTCTACGCCCACTCGCGGGTGACCCGGTCGATTCGTCGTGCGGATATCGTGCTGTTTCTGATCGACGCCACCGTGCCAGTGGGCCAGGTTGACAAGCGACTTGGCGGCCTCATCGCCGGCGAGTACAAGCCTTGCGTCCTGGTGGTCAACAAGTGGGATCTTGCCAAGGGCCGGGCCTCCTCCGAGGATTATGGCGAGTATCTGGCCAAGGTCCTGCGCGAAATCGACTATTGCCCCGTGGCTTTCACCTCGGCTATCACCGGGCGGAACGTGTACTCGGCGATTGATGTGGCCGCCGGGCTGTTTAGACTGTCGCGGACCCGCGTGGGCACCGGGCAGCTCAACCAGGCACTCCAAGAGGCGCTCGCCGCCAATGCACCGCGGGCCAAACGCGGGCGAAAGGCACCCAAGTTTTTCTATGCGACGCAGGTGTCAACGCAGCCGCCCACCATCGTTCTGTTCGTAAACGGGCCAGCGCTGGTGACTCGGAACTATGAGCGCTTCCTGGTAAACCGATTCCGGGAGAGTTTGCCGTTTGGCGAAATCCCGATACGATTAGTCTTCAGAGGGCGTCGTGAGCGTACCTCGGCTCCGTAGCTAAATGGCATGCGGTGGTAGTGCCGTGGCGGGTTTGCCTGGAGGATATCATGAGCATCGAGCTTCACTGTCCCCAATGTCAGAAACTGATTAGAGCGCCTGAAGACGCCGGCGGAAAGCGCGGCAAGTGTCCCTACTGCGAGAATAGTGTGTACATCCCCATGCCGGCCGACGAAGGCGAGGAGATCCCCCTTGCGCCGATCGATGACGCCGAAGAACGGCGGGCCGAGGAGCTTCGGCGAGAATCCGTCGAATATGCAGCGGCCGTGGACCACGTCGTGGATTCCGGGACGGGTGCGGAAGATGCCCCTTCATCGACGGATGATCCCGGGTCGGCCGGGCCTTCGGACCGCATCGCTGGTATGAGTGAGGATGTCGACGCCTTTGTCAATGCCATGGGGGAGTCGCAGCTTGCCGAGGCCAACGCCGCCGCCGCCAGGCTGAAAAGGGCCGGCACACGCGCCCGTGATTATGTCGAAGGCCTGTTGCTCGACGAAATGCTGCCCACATATGACAACGTTCCCCCACCGGTCGTGCAGGGTTTCCTGAAGACGCTCCTCAACCGGCTTGGCTGACTGACCGTGCGGTGTCAGCCAAGGCATGAGTCCAAAGGTCGGTGAGATGGAATTCCCCGGGTGGACACATTCCAGCTCCGACCACACTCGGCTCGGCCCGGCCGATGCGATGCGCTGCCTGCCGCCAGGCCGCGAAGCGGTATGAGCGGCTACTGCTGGTAATTCCTGTCACGATGGTCGTGGCCATGGCATCTCAACGTACAACTGCCCTGGTACGTGCCGAAATCCTGAAACTCCAGGCGGCCCGTCTCCGGTTCCGGGAAGACTACGGTGGTGTCGAAGTTGATGAGGTGTGTGTAGTCCGAGGTTGGCGGCCCAAGCTCGCTCACACCGTGGGGATCGTGGCAGACCGAACAGGGCGTGTTATTGTCCTGGATGTGCCTCTTGTGCTTATTGAAGCTCTCGTCATTCAGAATGCTGGGACGGCGATGGCATTTGTAGCACATGGCGTAGTCGTACTGTGACTCGGGCGTGTCATCCACGACGGTGTAGTTACGTTCGAGCAGGAAGCTGTTGATCGAGCCGTGGGGTCCGTCCGGGCCACTGCCTCCGGCGCGCCGCCCTGTGTCATTATTGTGGCAGGCCGTGCACCGAATCAGAGAACCCGATGGAAAGCCCGGTGCCAGGCTGACCGTGTCGGAACTGGGCGAAGGAGCAACCACAGGGTGGAAGCTCGGGTTGCTGGGGTTGAACTCGAGCCGCAGATTGCTAGTGTGGGCTTGCCGCACAATCTGCTGCGAAATCGGCACCGCGTTGTCGCCGTGGCAGCGGAAACAGACCTCATATTCGTGGTCCGCCTCGTCGAGGGGCATCCCACCGACGGTCACCCCCGGCACGCCGGTCATCGTTCCGCCAATGGGAATGTAACCGCCCGGCCCGGGTTGGGCGACGGCCGCGTGTGCGTTGTGACAGTCCTGGCACTCGACGTGCGTGCCGGCGCCGGAAGCCGGCTCCGCCGGGTCGTGAACCTGCAGATAGCGTCGTGGATCATGGGCGCTGAACTTGTTGATCTCGCTCAGAATATTGGTGGAAGCTACCTGTCCGTTGTGACACTCAAGGCAGTTATCCTCCTCGTTTTCGAAGATCAGGAGTCGTTCACGTCCACCGGCAGTGTGAGACCGATGGCAGCTTCGGCAGGCGTTTTCTTCCACGGTCAAATAGGGCCAATCGACCGTTGTCGACCCGGTCACAACTGCACCCGAGGCCTGATGGGAGGACGACGTCCAGCCTTCCATCAAATGGCATGCCTGGCACAGGGCCCCGTACAGGTTCGACATGACCAGAAACTGGCCAAACATATTGCTGTGCGGATCATGGCAGGCGGTACACTGAAGCTGTCCCTGGGCGTCCAGATTGACCTCAGGTGGCAGCGACTGCGGGTCGGCAAGTTGTTGATCGGAGGCGGCTAACCCGGAAGTGTAGAAGAAGCTGACCGGGTGGTCATCGGAGAGGTCGGTACCGAGGTTGGCCAGCCCGGCCGGCAGGAAGTCGCCGCCAACCATGCGAATGCGGTCGGCGCGACTCAGCACACTCCCAAGTGCGATCGTTCCATCGTGGCAGCTCAGGCAAAGCTTGCTGGCGCCGGTTGGTTGTCCCGGATTGGCATCGAGCGTCGATGACGTATAGATCTGATAGCTGCTGACAGGTAGCTCCCGGTTCCACAACGGGGGGACGCCGCTGGTGTTGTGGGGGGCATGACAGAAGATGCACACCTGCTGCTCGGAAACAGCCCGGACTTCTCCAGGTCCGCTCGCTGACAGGTTATGCACCGTATCCGCGATACGATCCTGTCCATGAGCCGTCCACACGCCACAGATGGCGATCAGGCAAGACCATGCCATAGACTTCAAGTCGCGTCGTGTCTTCATGGCATCTGGAATCCGTTGCACGTTATCTATACTGGTCCGCTTCGAGTGTCTTCAGATAGTCGAACACCTGCACCCGTCCATTGTACGAATCACACACCCAGATTCGATCATCCGAGTCGATGAAGATGCCCGCCGGCAGCCAGAATTCGCCCGGGCCTGTCCCCTCTTCGCCGAAGAACAGCAGGAGCGTCCCGGAACGGTTGAAAATCTGGATGTTCTCGTATCGCCTGTCAACCACGTATATGTGTCCGTCGCTGTCGATGGCGACGTCCTTGGGCAGTGCCAGGTCGCCCGGGGCGTCTCCCGGCTGGCCAATCGAGACCACCGGTTCTCCTGCCCGGGTCAATCCTTGAACTCGCTGATTGCCTGCGTCGACGATCCAGATCAGGTCACCATCGTCCGCGACGGCGCAGGGGAAGTTGAACTCTCCGGGCCCCGTACCCCGCCGCCCGATGATCCGCCGAAGACTGCCGTCAAGCCCGAGGACCTTGATATTGTGGGCGCTGACGTCGACCAGGATGATTTCGCGCGCCCCATGCGTGTAGCTGAGGGCCGCGGGCCGGCCTACCTCGCCCGGAAGTCGCAGGGACTCGATCAGCACGCCGTCATTCTCCGAAAGACGATAAACGGCGACCCCTTCGGAGTCGCATACGTAGATCGAGCCATCGGGGCCCGGACTCACGTCCACCGGGCTCAGGAGAGGCGAACCGCCTACGCGGTCGATTCTCAGATAGGAGCGATCGGCCAGGTCGAGACGATGCAAACAGCGCCCACCCGGGTCCGCAATCCACAGGGCATCGCCGTCGCGGGTCCGCATGACCGATCCCGGACCCTGAATCTTCTGAGGCTTGCGTGCCCCGGCGATGAGGTCCGTGATCGCCTGGAACGCTTTGCGTGGCGGTTTGAGATCGGCCGAGGATGATAGCTGCCCCACATAGCGAATCCGAGGTGCCCTTTGCCCCACAGGCCAGACGATCGGGTCGGGCCACGGCTCGAAGATCGGCTTGAGCTTCTGGCTGCAGGCACCTGCAGGCAAGATCAGGGCGACGAGTGTTGCCCCGACAAACGCACGACACGGAAACGGCCGCCGCTTCCTCCCACGGGAAGTCATATCAGTGTACTGCAATCCAAAGCCATTCATCGGAAATGCACCATTTGAAATCAATCGTTCCTCAGAAGTTACGTCTGACCATCACGAAGAGCGCCGAAGCTCTGCTATCGGCAAAATCATCTTCAAACCGGCCGTACTCGTACGTGACCCGAATCTCGGTATCACGGATGAACCATTCCAGCGAGAGATCCAGGTCGATCCCGTTGTCATCGCCGCTGCGTGAGTCTGTTACATCACGGTAGAGCACCGCTCCCTCGACGGTGAGAGTGTTCGTGATCGGGTGGTGGTAGCTCACTTCGGCAGTGAAGAATCTTGTTTCCCGCTTGTTCGGGTGGTCGTAGTTGGTATCCACCCAACGAGCACGGACATTGCCCGTGGCACCGTTTTTGAAACGCCGGCGGAAGTCCGCTGTTAGCCGCAGGGCGTCGAAAGGTGTGATGGTCGAGTCGTGGCTCTCGTACTCGCCCATCAGCGATAGCGACCCCCGGCGAAACTCGAGCCCGAAGATGTGGGCGGTGATATCCTCCGGCACGACTCCGGAGCCTTTTTCGGGCGAAAGTCGCTGATCCTGCTTGCGCAGCCGGTAATAGGGTGACAGGCCGAAGTCGAAGCGCTGTCGCACGCCGAGATTCTGGCTGATGGTATCGAGTTTGAAGGTTCCACCCAGCTCGAAGATGTAATCGATCAGAACGGTTTGGCCATCGACGATGCGCCCCGTCGGAACCCGCTCTATCTCCACCTGGTTCCCCACGGTCCGTACCGTGTAATCCCGTCCCATGCGATAGACAGTAACAAGGTCCTCGTCTTTGATGACGATAGACCCGATGTCGATTCGCGGAGTGGTGAGTATCACCGGGTTGGGGTCTCGGAAGGTCTTCGGCTCCTCGATCCTCTCGCCGGCTTGAAAAGCCCCCTCACGATCCTCTCGCTCGAGCCGGATCGAGTAGTCGGCCTCTAAACGGCCCCAAGGGTTATGCCTGTAGTAGTCGAAGTTGGCCAGCACGCCGTACCGTCTGATGTCGATGCCGGAATCGAAGTCCTGCCGTTGGACAAAGCCCATCCACTGAGTGAGCAAGTTGTCATAGAATCGACGCTCGACCGTGCCGGACAGATAGTACGATCGCTCGCCGATGTCGGGGATGCCGGTAAGGCTGCCTCGCGTCCGATCGAGCGCCTCGAACTGGTACCACGATCGCAGGCGGTCGGAATGTGTCAGCCGGAGAGTCTCCCGTAGTCTTAACCGTTCCAGGTCGTAGGTGCCCCGCTGATTTCGGTAGTTCAGTTCAGACTCCAGCTTGTCGCGGTGGCCCTCGCCGAAGTCCAGGCGATGCTCGAGGGTCACCTCGTCGGCATCATAGTCAAGCCGCGCGGGGCGTTCCCGGTGCAGCTCGTGCCTGTATTCCAGCGAGAGAATGTTGTGAGTCGTGAATCGGTAGGCAGTATCGAACTGGAAATCACTGTTGGTGCGCTCCTTGTTCTCCTCGATGTGCCCCAGCGGGTCAATCAGTACGTCGGTGTAGTCGAATCGGATGCTGGTGGGCGTTTTCTTGCTTATGTACTGCCACACCAGGCCGTAGTTTGTCGTTGTGGTTTCCAGGCTGGTTTGAAACGGCCGTGGCTCCAGCGACTGGTGGCGGCGGGCACGGATCCAGGTCGGATAGCTCTTTGTCTTTAGAAACTGGCCTTCAAGGTCGAACTCCAGAATGCTCCCGTCCTCACTGCTTGTCCGCGATCGACCCCCGAAGACAGTCTCGAAATCCTGCTGAAGTTTCCCAAACACTGCGCCAAGCGTGAACTCGAAGAGATGGGGAAGGTGAATATAGCCCTCGGTCTCCAGACTTATGCTCTCCTCGAATATGGTCTCGGAGACCTCCGTTTTGCTGGCCTGGACTTTCGATTCCTGCTCGCGCGTGCGGTCGCGGGCGACAAATTCAAGGTACCCATCGAGCCTGGTCAAGTGTATGTCTCGAACGCCGTAGCGGGCCGAGCGTTGCGTCTGACACCCTGGCACGCAGAGCGCCGCGCCTGTGCCGAGTAGAAAAGCCAAGACCGCTGTCCGTCCACAATAGCGCGGGTAGGGATGGCCGGCGAAGTGGCACCGGCTTCTACGTCTGCAAGGTTGCTCATGCAATCCCTTCAAGGTTCGGCTCGTTTCAGGAAAAACCGATCATTGCCGCCATGCGCGTCGTGGCAGTCGATGCAGGCCCGCTCTCCGACTGTCTCGATATGCTGCCCGGTCGGCGGGGCATCGGGTTCGTGGCAGCGCAGACAGAGGGATCTTGACTCCGCGCGCAACAGTCCGGGGTGCAGGGACTGATGCTGGTGGTGACAGAACATGCAGGCATTGACGACCACCGGCCCATGTACGTACTGCATGTCACCCGGAATGTCGGTGTGACAGATTTGACAGAGACCTTGATCGGCCGGTCTGATCAGGGCGCCGCTGTCACGGCGATGGCAGTCACTGCAGCGTTTCTGCAGGTAGGGCGAATGGCTGTGAAAGGTCGGCCGACGCGCACGGCGCCGCTCACGTGCGCTGAGTGCCCCCTCCTGTTTCGTCGCCACTTCGGGACCTACATCGGTGACAGGTGCCTCACCCGGCTTGGGAACGCCCTCGAAGAAGAAAGTCAATACACGGTATCGTGTGGTCTCGGCGCAGGCCAAGTCCAGGACGGACGCAGCCGCCAGGAGGGCAACCAGCAGATACATACACCTTGGATTCACGACTGTTCGCGATGCCGACGGACGTGGCTCAACCCCTCGCCCGGGACCCTGACCGGCGACGGGCTCGGTGTGACGACCGCGTCTCATCGCGCTTAATCCTGTTGGTTGGCCTTCGGAGTCTCGGCCGGCTTGTCACCCTCACCGCCTTCGTCAGCGGTGGGAGCACGTCCTGGGTCGACAGGTGGGATACCTTGATCCGGAGACACTTGAGGAAGGGTGGCTATCTCCGAATCGATCAATTGGAAGCCTTCCGGAAATGAGCCAAAGGCGTAGACACTCACCAGGTGCTTGCCATACTGGCTGGCGACGAAGAGCAGGTACTCGACGTCAAAGGCCTCATGTACGTGCTCCTTGAAGTACGGCACGGAGGTCTTGTCGACCGCAAGTGTGGAAGGCAGCACAAGCGTACCCGGCACTTTGCCGGGGCCGCCGAAGTGCATGAGCGTTTGTCCTTCGCTGTTGAACATCTGCACGATCTCGGTCGCACCGTCGACCACATAGATGACTCCGTCGGGTCCCACGCGGAGCCCGCGCGGACGCCCGAAACGCCCGTAGCGATAGCCGGGCGTCCCACGGACCCAGACCGGCTCTCCCTCCCGGGTGAGTTTCTGAATGCGCCAGTTGTGTGTATCACAGATATAGAGGTGCCCCTCCGGTCCGACGGAGAGACTGTTGGGAATCTTGAACTGCCCCGGTTCGCCACCGGGACCACCGAATGTTCGGAGGACCTCCCCCGACGTCCGATCCAAGACCACAATCTGGCAGCTCTCGTCGTTGTCCAGCACATACAACTCGTTTTGGAAAACCGCGACATCGACTGGGCGACAAGGCTTGGGAATGTCGAACGCCGCCGAGTATCTGTCATCCGGGTCAAAGACTACGATCTGTTTACGGACCGGGTCGGCGACGAACTTGTAGCCCAACGCGTCTATTGCGATGTTGATCGGCTTGCGAAGCCGACCGGGTCCCCGATCCCCAAACACGGAATAAGTCTGCTTTTTGAAATCCAGCTTGCATACACAAAGGCCTTTCGTATCGCACACATAGACCACCCCGTCGCGCGCGGCGACCCCATAGGGCTTTTGGATGACCTTCTGCAAGGTCGGCTCTTCTCCGAGCAGGAAGGCGTCGAGGGCATCTCGAGGGGGCTCGACCTGGGCGGCACCGCTGGCCCAGGTCAGGAACTGAATGCGCGGTTTGGCAGGCGGTGAAGGGAACAGAACCAGTGGCTGCTCCGCCTTAGGTGGGCCCTCGCAGCCGGCGGCAAAGCCAACCACCGCCATCGCAAATGCTGCTTCGATCTGTCGAATGCATCGTTCTTGCATGAGTCGGCCCTCGCCGGGGCCGGCAAACTACCGCGCCGGGAGACATACGGCAAGTATCCGGCGCTGTCTCGTCCAAGCGCCTCCAGGCTGCCAAGTGTAAAGCGAGCGCACAACCCACGATGGACTGTGCGCTCGTCTATGCTCTATGGCCATCGGGCGCCGCCACACGGCGGCGCCAAACCGCTATTTAATGTGGCACTCCAGACAGATCTGGCTTTCACTTAGCTCCCGGCGAAGGAATCTCCCGAGGGAGTTGTTGTGGGGCTCGTGACACGAGGTGCACTCGACACGGTCAACACCATCGATCGTCACGACCTGCACTCCCAGGAGAGTAGTCGAAAGATTGTAACTCGGGTTGCCATCGGGATAGGTGATCCCGATCGGATGATCATCCGACAAGTCTTGATTCTGCCCGATCGCCCGGCTGCCGACCATAACCTCCGTGCCGCCGGTCGTTCCGCCATAGTTGTCCATGGCGGTTACACCGTCGTGGCATCCCAGGCACATCTTGCTGGGCCCCTCGGGCTGCCCGGGGGTCACGTCATTGAGCGTCGTGTACATCGTAAAAGCAAGGTCCGGTTGATCATGGTTCCACAAGATCACCGGGTCCAAGGGGTCGATTTCGTCGTAGGGGTCTGCATAGTGCGGCACATGGCATGGCAGGCAGACCTGGTTTAGGGGTACGCTGATCCCGGGCAAGTTATCTAAGTTATGGACCGTATTGAAGACGTCCGAGTTGGCGGGATCGATTTGCCCGGACGCGACCGTGGCCAGGAACCCGACTAAGACAACAGGTGTAACGCGAAGCCAGAACCTCATCTTCAGTGCCTCCTTTTTGTTATGGGAACTTCGCCACCGGAACCCTGCTACGGCCGGCGACAACCGCAGCACGTTGCTGCTCGCGCTCATTCAGCGCGCACAGCCCAACACCGTCGGCGAGGTATCCTGTACGCTACAAAACCACTAGACGCAATCGCCGCATTTATTTACCGATCAATCTGTGTGCCAGACTCTCGGACCTAAATTTGTGCTTCCGGGCGAGGTCGCTGCAAAAAAGCGCAACCTACCTAATAGCAATAGGTTACGAAACGTTAGCGGATGGTGCGGCCCCAGGGTCTCGAAGATGCCAGCTAATAGTTTCCCAATAATGAGAAACACCGGAAGCGGATTTCAGTGGATGTGAAGATTTACGGACGGGTGCCGCAGGCGACCTGAAGGGCCTGGCGACGGCACGCGGCGGCTTGGGCGAGCTTCCCCTGACGCTGATACAGGCGTCCCAGTTCCCGTAGGATCGCACCGTCCTTTGGCGCCGACTTCAACGCCTCAGTCCGGGAGATTGGCGACCGCGGATTGTCGGTCATAGCGGTAAAGCCTATGGCAACCGGGTCGGCATGACCCGCCGGTATCGGTCTTTTCGAAGTTGACCGGCAGGTTCCACTCGCCGAAGGGCACCGTTTCAGTGATGTGTTTCGGCCTGCGGCTGGCGTGCGTATTGTGGCAGGACCGACAGGTTCGCCCTTTGACGCTGCGATGAACATGCACATAGTGGAGGTTCTGCTTGCCGTTGCGGAAGTCCGTCAGCTTGTTCGTCTCGGCGTCCTGGACCATGTCGGGCTCGTGACAGGCAAAGCACAGCGCGTACCGCTTTTCTTCGTACGGACTATAGAAGCCGGAGGGGTATTCCTCGATCAGCAGGCGGAAATGCTCGCCGCCGTGCACGTTGTGGCAGCCGGTGCAGCTCTTCTGCTGAATCGGGCCGTGGCGCACCGGGTTTTCCGCGAGCAGTTTCTTGATGTCGACGAGCTTGCGTTTGCCCGCGGTCAGCGCCTTGTTGTGGCACGTGAGGCAAAGGTCCATTGGCCCGGAAGATAGAAGGTGCTCGACGTCAGATGCGTGGGGAGTGTGACAACTGACGCAAGCCCGGCCCGCCGTCAACGCGTCGTGCGTGACGGCCGCTTCATCCATGACGTCTGCGATTCCGTCGTGGCAGTCCAGACACAGGTCCGGAGACTTTTCTCTCAGGTTCATTCTGTTGTCGGCGCCGTGCGGACTGTGGCAGGCCAGGCATTCTTCGGTGGCCGGGTCATGCTTGACGACTTTTTCGGTGATCCGGGTTTGTATCTCAGTGTGGCACCGCACGCACACATCCTTGTCGGAGTGCAGCAGCAAAGTGGCGTGTTCCGAGGCATGGGGATCGTGGCAGACCGTGCACGCCCCGGCTGCAACCGGACCGTGCAGGTACGCTAGGTCCTCGGTTACGTCCTCGTGACACTCGCCGCATAGCTGCACCTCTGTAGCGGCGACAAGGAGATTCTTGGCGTCGCTTGCGTGGGGATCGTGGCAGGCGGTGCACTCCCCGTCGGCTACGGGCGAATGCCGAACCTTGCCGGAATGTTCATCGTGACATGCTTCGCACAGGCCGGCGCCTTCCTCGGCAAACTCGAATTTGTGCCCGGCCGGATCCTTCTCCTCGTGGCACGCGTCGCAGGAGTCCGTCGACACCGGGTCATGTACGACCGCCTTCCGGCCGTAGGCGTCATGGCATCCCGCATCGGTACAGTCTCCTTTGTAGTCTGGCGGCGGCTGGGCCAGGACGATCGAGCCGAGCCAGGCCGACGCCGCTACAGCCGCAATGCTCATTGGCAAGTTTGTCATCAGTGTTCGTCCGGGGCGGCGGCCTGCGGGGGACCGAACGCCACCATGATCGGGCCTTGTGCCGTGTTTACCACACGCTGCTTGCCGATCTCTAACCATAACCGGCGGTTCTCGCCCGAGGCAACCGCGTACTCGATCTGCAACGCAGTCACTCCTCCCTTCTCCTCAGTAGTCCGGAAGCCCTCGACGAAACGACCTGAAGGCACTGCGCGTGCGATGTGGAACGTATACCGCGAGCCCGTGATATCGATCGGTTGCTCGGGTCCGATCGGCTTGGTGGTGGTCTGTCCGTCGTGGCGCACCCAGACCTCGTGTGCAGTCCGGCCCACGGTGACCACGGCGTAATCAGGGTCGGTGCTTTGCCTCTCAAGCGGGCAGTCTAGTGCCAGCCGATAAGGTAGATCCCAGGTACCGTGCCTGTCGAAGTCGGGAAACTTCGAGAAGAGCCACCGCTGTTCTGTCTGACCTCTGTGTTGCACCTGCACAAGTGCAGCCGGGTTCAGGAGGTTGTCCGATTTATTGATAGGTTCTTTTGTTTCGTCGTCGAAGGCAAAGTGTGGAAAGAACTTCTGAACGCGGACCGTGCAACTCAAATCGTTCAGCGTGTGCACGGAACCCGGCCTGGCCTCGAGCTTCCGGGCCACAGAACCGTCCTTCCTGCTAATGATCAACACCGGGTCGCGCGTCAGTTCGTTCTCGAACTGGGTCAACAGTTCGTCGCGTTCGCGCTGGTCGGTGACCGCCATGTACCGCCAGGTGGCGATGAGGCTGAGTAGCCGGTTCCGCTCGGAGTCGCCGGCCACCAGCCAGCGTCGGTACGATAGCTTGGGGCCATCGATCGAGAGCTGGACGGCCGGTTTGGCGGCGGTGCTCGAGTCCGCTACGACTTCCTGCTCATAAACGGCGTTGGGCAAATACTGCACTATACGAATCGGTGGCAGGGGCGCGGGCAACTCAACCGTCTGATTCAGCCACCTGGGATCGCCGGGCGACGGGAGCTCCAACGCCACCCGGAGGGCCCGTGGGCCGCCTTCCGCCTCGAACCGGCATTGAAAGACGAGCTTTTGGCCGCTCAGGATCGGGTGAGCACCATGCCCGCTCTTTTGGGCGCCGGCAAGGGCCGAGCCAACCGACACCCCCAGGACACTCAGGATCACCGGGAGACCTGCACTGTTCATTGCGATACCAATCCTCTACTCGGTCACCCGCCGTCATGGGGCGTCTGCGGGGGGATCATACTGATGGGGACCGCTCAGCCTGGACCGTTGTGATTCCCAGTTCCTCCATTTTTCGGTATAGGCTCGACAGCCCGATTCCCAGGGCATCTGCCGTGGCGGCCTTGCTGTTCCCGTAGCTCGACAGCACCTTGGCAATGTGCTGCCGCTCGAACTCTCGCATCGCGGCTCGCAGGCTCACCGAGTAGTTCGGTGTGGGTAAGTTGCCGTTGAGTGCCAAGGAAAGATCCGCGACTCCAACCCGGCGGTTGCCCGCGAAAATAAGCGCCCGCTCGATCACGTTCTCGAGCTCACGCACGTTGCCCCGCCACCGGTGGCCGACCATCGCCTCGATGGCGTCGTCGTCGAATCCGGGACATGAACATTTGAGCTCCTCGTTGTACTTATGGACGAAGTGTTTGATCAGGACGGGAATGTCCTCGGTCCGCTCGCGGAGCGGTGGCACGGTCAAGCGGATAACGTTCAGACGATAGTAGAGGTCTTCACGAAACTCGCCGGCTTCGATTGCCCTCTCCAGGTCACGGTTTGTGGCGGCGATGATTCTGATGTTTACCGGGCGGGGACGGGTATCCCCCACGCGTATGATGGTCCGTTCTTCGATGGCACGCAGCAAGACGGCCTGACTGGTGAGCGGCAGATTGCCTATTTCGTCGAAGAAGAGGGTGCCGTCGTTGGCAGCTTCAAAGTACCCCATCCGATCGGCCTCGGCTCCGGTAAAGGCGCCCTTGCGGTATCCGAACAACTCGCTCTCAACGAGCGTCTCGGTCAGACCCCCGCAGTTGACCGCGACGAACGGTTCCTCTTTGGTGATCCCGGCATAGTGCAGACCTCGGGCGAGCACCTCCTTACCGGTTCCGCTTTCGCCGCAGATCAGCACGTTGCTGATGGTGTGAGCGATTCGCTTGATGGTATCCACAATCGCCACGATGGCCGGTGACCTGCCGATGATGCCTGAGACTTCATGCGTCCGCCGGATCTGCTCGCGAAGAACCTTGTCCCGCCTGGCAAGGTCCTCGTGAGCGAGGAGACGCTTGAGCTTGAAGACCAGCTCATCGAAGACGAGAGGTTTGCAGAGGTAATCCTGGGCGCCTTTCTTCATCGCCTCGACCGCGGTCTCCACTTCTCCGAAGGCGGTGATCACCACGATGACGGCATCCGGTGCGAGCTTCCTGGCACGATCGATTAGGTCCATGCCGGTTACGCCCGGCATGCGCAGGTCGGTGACGACCGCGTCAATAGTGTTGGCTTTCAGAGCCCGAAGCGCCTCGGTTCCGTCGGGACAGGCGATGACATCGAAGCCTTCGTCTTCCTTTAGCACCTGCGCGAGGTTCTTCCGCAGCGTGTCCTCGTCATCCGCGATTAGTATAGTGTGTTGACTCATGACTGCCCGTCCGGCGGCCTATGTGCAATCGGAATCTGAACAGTAAAGACCGTGCCTTGCCCTACCGTCGAATTAAAGTCGATGCTTCCACCGTGCTTTTGGACGATGCTGTAGCTAACTGCCAGTCCCAGTCCGGTGCCGTGCCCGGGCTCCTTCGTGGTGAAAAACGGTTCGAACACCTGCCGACCCGTCTCCGGCTTAATCCCGCAGCCACTGTCCTGAACACGCACGATGATGTTGCGACGGCGCTTCTGAACGCGGATCGTCAGCTTTCCCCCGTTCGGCATGGCGTCGAGGGCGTTCAGCGCCAGATTGATGAACACCTGCTGCAACTGATCGT
>CP070827.1:4534970-4548909 GCA_020344555.1 Phycisphaerales bacterium | reverse complement strand
TTCGCCGGTTTGGTTTCGTTGTTCTTTATGTAGTGGAGACCAGGACCGTGAAGGTGGAACCAATTGAAGCGCATGAACAAAAAGAGGTCGACATGGAGGGTGCCGCGCACGTCAAGGTGCGCATGCTCATCGGACCGGATGACAATGCCCCGAACTTCCACATGCGCCACTTCGAGATCTCGCCGGGCGGCCACACACCGCATCACACCCACGACTTTGAGCACGAGGTCCTGATACTGAGCGGCAGTGGAATCGCCAGTTCCGAGGAGGGCGACTATCCCTTCAAAACCGGGGATGTCATCTTCGTTCCGGCGGGCCAGCAGCATCAGTTCGTCAACAACGGCGATCGGCCGTGTACCTTCATCTGCCTGATTCCCGCCCCTGGCAGGTGCGGCTGATAACGGGAGGGCGCACCTGTGCGCTCGGCAATCGCAGTGACATAGTCGTGTCGCCTGAACCCTCCGATGACTTCCTCTTTGCCGGTCCTGTGACTCCACGTGATCCCGACGCGGCCCTTGATGAAGATCTGTATTGCCTCACCTGTGGGTACAATCTTCGCGGCCTGTACGGCGATCCGGTCAGGTGTCCGGAGTGCGGCGAACTCAACGACCTCGGGACCGCGGCCATCCCGGCCCAGTTCATTCGACGCGGTCTTCGGGAGATGGAGACCGCGCCGACGTCTTGTACTGCTTTCGCCCTGCTGATCGCCGCGTGTCTCCCGTTTGTCCTGCTCGCGAGTTGGCCGGTGCCCATTTATGCAACCGCAGCACTCGTCGCCCTTGTTGTAGCCTGGGCTGCCGGGTACCGCGAGATGAAAAACCGCTACCACGACCGGCCGGGCTGGCGCCGGATTCTCATGGAGTTCCATCTTGCGGCGGTGCTCTGCACGATCGCCATCCCGGCAGTGACCACCGTCTGCATAATCAAGGGTTACCCGCTGTATAGGGTACCCGGCCCTGTCTGGATCGGCGCAGGGGTCCTTTGGGTCCCGTGCTTTGTCTGGGGACTGCACATCTACTATTCATCAACCAGGAAGCGAATCGCGGTGATGCAGCGCGACGCGGCAGTCCGAATCGCACGAGAAACACTCGGGAGGGCCCTGCGCCAGTTGAAGCGCCGGCTGTAGATCCGTGTGTATACCGAATACTCCATCCGGGTCGAGTTTGGAGCCAGTAGAGGGGTCGAGTCTCTGGTTGCGGCTTATGTTTGTCACGGATGGCCAGGGCTTCGCACTGCTTCAATATCAAAAGGCGTGCTTCGCGCGGTGAGCGCGTCTGCCCCCTACCACGATTCTGATCTGGCAACGTCGATCTCAGTTCACGCAGCTCGAGCGTATCGGTGATGCAGTCCCCCTACCTGCGGTATGGCGATGATCTCTCCGTGCTCCGGAGATTCGATTTCGCGTTCAACCGGTGACTTTCGATCCAAGAACAAGTGCGTTCGCGTGTGCAAGTGGTAGTCGAAGTACGACCGAAGAATGCGAAGGAGGTGTCGCTCGTTGAGAATGATTACATGCTCCAACCACTCTCGGCGGATCGATCCGATCAACCGTTCCACATACGGAGTCTGCCAGGGCGACCGAGGCGCGATGACAACTTCTTCGATGCCCATGTGCTTGACGCACTCGCGGAAGGACTGGCCGTAGATTCCGTCGCGATCGCGAATCAGAAAACGCGGCGCCGAATTCTCCGGAAACACCTCGACGATCTGTCGAGCCGTCCAGTCGGCCGTCGGATGTGCAGTGGCGTCAAAGTGGACGACCACGCGGCGGTGATGGCAGAGCACGATGAAACAGAACAAGATGCGAAACGTCGCGTCGGCACCGTGAAGAAATCGACCGCCACAATGTGACGAACGTGGTTGTCCAGGAAAGTACTCCACGTCTGCGACGGCGGCTTGCGGTGGCGGACTCTGTACTTGTCCGCGGTAGCCCTCGACGCCCCGTACCCAAGGAGTAGGAGTCCCGATTGGATCCCTGGAGTTCCCCAGAGCGGATTCTCCCGAGACATGCGACGGATCAGACTGCGGATCTCCACGTCGATCCTCGGTCGGCCGACCTTGCCCGTTCGAGACTTCCGTCGCCAGTACAGCCTGGACCCCTGCTGGTGCCACCGGAGGACTGTCTCGGGCTGGACGATCGCCAGGACGGAGCGCAACCCACCCCACAGCCGAGACGCCCATATCCAGAAGATCCGGTCGCGCTTCCGGAGCCGCGGCCGTTTCGACCGTTGCTCCAGGATGGCGACCTACTGCCGGAGGGCGAGGTTCTCGGCGGCCAAATCGGCGCGGTCGGCAACGGTGTTTCGAATAAGGACAAAAAGCACGTGAAGCACGCTCGTTTCGCAGGCTTCCCGGGCCCTTGATTCGCCGCGACGGTACGCAGGAGGGCCACGAGAGGCAACTCGTTAGGTCCTGTGCCGGCAAGGAGAACGGAGCTTTGGGGACCCACAGCCGCCGCCGACAGGTTGGCATCGAGTTAAAAGATGTACGTCGCGGCGTACGTCGCTTGAGCCGGACGGGCCGCGCAGTGTACAATGGCTCGAGCGTTGAGCCTCCCTCGCGCCTGTTCGACGGCGGTATAAGCTGTGGCCATGTCGCATGACGGTCCCCCCCGGTAGAGGCGACCGGCAGGGTCACTTGCAGGAAACGCATCCGCGTGGCTGTTGGCGGAGACGGCAGGCTACGTGTCAGTGAAGAGTCTGGGCGGGGACGCACCATGCATACTTTTTCTTTCCACGATCCTTGGCAGGATCGACGCAGTGCTGTGAATCTCGGGCTGGTCGCCGTTATCGCGCTGCAATCAGCTGCTCTGGCTCATGAATACCATCCGGAATGGGTCGAGCCGGACGCGTTAGACCAAGGCGTGTATGTCGACGTCCAGCATCCGCGCGTGATTCGCGAGCGCGGCCCCGTGGAAATCAAAGTAACGGTGCGAAACGTCGCTACCTCCTCGGACCTCACGATCGATTCCGTACGATATACCGACGTTCGCGACGGGCGCACGACACTGCACCGGGTGCAAGGCAAGCTGCCGACGACAGCAGACACCTACCAGCGCTATCATGCCGCGCGCTCCGATATGCGCGTGGCGTACGGTCTTGCGGACGTCGACGGAGTCGAACGCCTGGCACGCCGCCTGAGCGCCCTTCTTGGTGAGTTGAGCGGATCCGTCTTCGTCGATCGCTATCACATTGGCGCCGATGAGATCCCCGCACGAACCGGCGACGCACTTCGCATCGTCATCGAGGTCAACCTCATCCAGAATGGCACCCATCGCACGCTGCAGCGGCTGGCCGAGATCGCCTTCCAGCCACCGCTGCCGCACGGAAGAGAGCCGGCCCGCGTATGGAGTTTCGACGTTGCGACCGGCCTGCTACAGCCCTCCCCCACTCCGGGTGCCTCGGCTCGAAGACCGGAAGCGCCCATGTGGTATGCCGGGGATCAACACCTTCACACCACCTACTCGATCGATGCTTTCATTGTATACCGAACCGAGGAGAATGTTGCGGACTACGCAACGGCCGCGGAGCTGTCCGGGCTCGACTGGATCATCATCACCGACCACTCCAACGTCCACTTCTCGTGGCGTGGGACTGAGTATTATGCCCCTGAACAGTTCGCCGAAGGGGCCATGCAGGCTGAGTCTTACAGCGCAGAACATTCCTTCGTTGTTCTCTACGGCCAGGAGATGGGAGCCGGGCAGACAGGGCCGTTGGCCTTGCCATCACACTACCTGGCGTACCCGTTTTCCTCCCCATCGACCGGGTATCTTGAGAATCCATCGACCCGACTGATCTTCAACACGGCCGGCTGTGAGCCGCAGCAAGTCATCATCGACCGTGTCAATGACGCCGGTGGCTTTGGCTTCATCGCTCATCCGTTCAGGTTCGGCATCCTGGGGTACGCGAGATGGGACTTCGACAACCATGCCACGGGCTGGGCAGGGGTCGAGATCTGGAGCGACAAGAACGGCGAGATCAAACGGGCCGATGAATTGGCGCTGCGCAAGTGGCACGAACTGCTGGACACGATCCCCGGACCGCAAGAGGGCGTTCTCGCTGAGCGCCCCGACTTTCCCAACGCCTTTCCCGTCGGCTTAGGCAGCAGCGATGCCCATGAGCCCCGCTTGATTGGAGCCACGTTCACCTATGCGCGAGCCGACGGCGCCTCGCGCGAGGATATCGTCGATGCTCTCATGAACGGTCGGTGCGTCGCGTCGAACGGACCTCTCCTCTTTGGTGAGTTGAACGGTGCACAGATCGGCGACGTCGCCATCCTCCCGGAGAACGACAACGATCTCCACCTGACCCTGATGACCACGCCGGAGTTCGGCCCTGCGGGGGACTACGCCCTGACGGTGTTCGTGAACGGAGCCGTGCACACCGTCGTACCGCCCACCGGCGATCCCGGCTTCTCGCTGATCGTTGAGCTTGACGACTGCGACTTGGCCCCACCGGACACTTTCGTGACCGTCCGGGCGGACTCTGTCAACGATCGTTTTCATGCAATCACGAATCCCATATGGCTGCAGTTTGCCGCCGCCGGGGATGCGAATGCCGATGGCACGATGGATCTGTCGGACCTACGTGCGTTTTCGAGCTGTCTGTCCGGTCCGAACAGTGAGAGTGGTGACTTCTGCGATATTATGGACGCCGATCGCGACAATGACGTCGATCTCGCCGACTTCGCCGTGTTCGAGAAGTCATTGGGTGCGTACTGACCTAAACGGGATGGAGGCCACCGTCGGGCGTCGGGAAGGTGGTTGACGCCGAACGCCTTGTCGTGGATATATCTGTCGACCACCCGACGCTGCACATTTGAAGCGGCGTTTCGGCGTCGGTCGTTCGCAGATAGAACGGCTGCGAGGTGTGTCGGGTTTCAGGGGAGTAACTCCCCACTATACTCCCCACTTTTGGAACGTGCCTCCGCAGATCCTTGCTGGACAAGAGCTTACGAACTGGAGGCGGGGAGAATCGAATTCCGGCTCCCCCTGTTTCGTGAGTTCTTATTTGACAACGACTTAGCTCATAACCTTGATCCTCTCGCGAAAACCTCCCTCGATTTTGCCTCGATGGCGCGGAACGCGCCATGCTTTGCAGGTAACGGAACGAGGTGATACCGGTCAAGGATCGACGGTTACGCATGTCTCGACGCACGGATCCACAAGCCACGTTGGGCTCGTTAAACGTTCTGCTCTCCCCCGAGAAGATGGCCCGGCTGGAGAGCAACGACTGGGCTGGGGGCTTTCGCAGCAAGGCTCTGCCCGTAATGGCACTGCCGTGGCTCTTGGGGCCTCTGCAGAGGTTGTTGGGGCATCCTGGACGCGTTGAGGGATGGTCCATACGCCCAACGAGCCCCATAAACCCCGTAGCAGGCCGAAAAACCGCGGCAGTGCCATTCGGCTCTGCCCGTTCTTCTCACCAATGAAGAGACCTTCCGCCCGCTGTTCTGTGAGGATAACGGCCGGCCTAACAAGGCGGTGGCCGCTACGCTGGGGGTGATCATCCTCAAGGAGATGTTCGATCTGACTGACGAGGCGGCTCTGGACAACTTCGAGTTCAACGCCTCATGGCAGTATGCCCTCAACGTCGAGCCGGACGAGGCCCATGTCTGCCAGAAGACGCTGCACAACTTCCGCGTGAAGATGAGCGAGGCTGAGGAACAAGGCATATTGACCTGCAGCGCCCTGTTCGACGAGATCGCTGGGGCGATCATCAAGGACAAAGGCCTGAAGATCGGCAAGCAGCGACTGGACTCCACACACATTCGCAGCAACATGGCCGTGCTCACCCGGCTGGGGCTTTTCACGCACACGATCACGGCTTTCGTGAAGAAGCTCCGCAAGCAACACCCGCGTTTGTTTGAGGCCCTGCCCAAGGGGATCTACGAGCGTTACATCGATCGCGAAGGCTACTTCGTGGACTCGCCGTCGTCGGACAGTCGTCGCCGCTTGTCCCAGTGTGCGGCGGACGTATGGCGTTTGGCGGATCGTTTTCGTGGTCATCGTAGTGTCTCGGGGATGCCCAGCTACCTTCGCCTGAAACGGCTGCTGGAAGAGCAGTGTGCCATTGAGGACGATGATCCGACGGATCCCGACGGTGACGGCCCCGAAGGTGTCCCGGTTCGGCCGAAGGATCCCAAGGTGGAGAAGATTCCGCCTACACCGCTGCAGGGCAGTGACGACGACGCGACGTATGGCCATAAGGGTAAAGGCTACCAAGCCCAGGTGGCCGAGACGTGTGATCCGGAGAATGAGATAGAGGTACTAACGCACGTGTCCGTCGAAGGGGCCCACGAGAGCGACCAGCACGCGACGATTCCGGTGCTTGACGACCTGGAACAAAAGGACTGCAAACCCGACACCCTGCTGGCGGACACGAACTACGGTCGCGGGCAGAACATCGTGGACGCAGCCCGGTGCGGTGTGGATCTGGTGTCACCGTCGTGCGGCCCAAAGCCGGAGGCTGAGGAAGGCGACTTCATTCTGGATGACTTCATGTTCAGCTCGGGCGGTCAGCGAATCGAGCATCGCCCGATGGGCCAAGAGCCTGTGGAACAAGGGGCGCAGAGCAAGGGCCGCCGGGATGCCCGTATGGATGCCAAGCGATGCGGGCGTTGTTCGTGGCCGCGGCGTTGCCCGGCGAGGCGGAGTGATCGGGACACCGCGGTGACACTCACCTGGTTGCCGTCGGCCGGTGCGACTTCGGCGCGTCGTCACCGCGAGCGGACCAAGGAGTTCAAAGACGGCTATCGTCTTCCTAGTGGGATCGAGGCCACGAACTCGGAATACAAGCGTTTTTACGGTGGCGGTCGTCTTCGCGTCCGCGGCAGTCCCGCGGTTCACCGGATGGTGAAGTTCAAGTTCATGGCCCTGAACATCCGGCGGTGGACGAACCCTGCGCGAAAAACGCAGAACCAGGCGGCGTAGGAGTTCCACCGCCCCGTCTTCGGCGTCCCCACGGCCTCTCTGGCGTCTCTAAGCGATCACCAACCGCCCGATCGCCTCCACCCCGCACCTATGCCCCACCCAACGCCTTCACCTTCCACTCCGCCAGGCTCTCACACACCCGTGCAGACAGGGGTCCGTACGAGGGAATCAAACTTGCACCGGCGGGACTCTTGACCATTGGGCGTCGGGCAGGCCCTCGATGCCGGGACGGCCGAAACCGTCTGAGCCTGTACAAACTGCAATTCGCGGACCCAGAAAGATGTCTTGAACTGTATGGTCAAGAAGGGGTGCAGAGGTCTGCACATCTTAAGGCACGTCAGGAGGTGCATAGATCCGCACGTCCCAAGCGCGCAAGACGTGCAAAAACGCGCACAAGAGGTGCAGCTACGTTGCGCACGGAACAACCACTGGAACAACCAATATACGAACGTTCTAAGAAGAACGTTCGTGTGTCGTGTGGCGATACGATCGCCAGAGAAAACGGTGCCACTAAGCAGCAGCTCAATCTGATCAAGACGATGCTCTGCACGGTGTGCGCGTTTGAATCCAAGGATATGACTCGATCCGAGCACGGACGGTGTGCCAAAGCTGCTGGGGAACTCGCCGAGGGCGGAGCCTCCCAGGATGAGATTGCGATCCGTGCCGAGCGCTTGGGCTGGAACTTCAAACCATCTGTCGTCGCAAACGAAAGGACGCATGATATGGCCAGTCTTGTAAAGGTCAGCGGTGGCAAGACGCCGGCACGGGCGATTCAGTTCACCGACCCGGACGGACAGCGGCGGACGATACGGCTCGGCAAGGTGGGTCTGGAACCCGCCCGCGAATTCAAGCGGAAGGTCGAAGCGCTTCTGTCGAGGTCAATCACGAACCAACCGCCTGATGCCCAGACATCCGCATGGGTGGCTGGCCTGCCAGATAAGATGCACGCTAAACTAGCATGACAGCGCTATTTTAGGCTAAGATCAGCCGCCAGGGTGCCGAAAACGCGGTTCAGCGACCGAGTGAGCGAGCCAAGACCAAGAGGTTACGGATGATCTAGCGCTGTCATGCTAGTGCTCTGTTGCGCTTCGGTTGCAGGGTGGCACGGCGAGCGCGGCAAACGATTCGGGAATGGATTCCCGGGTGAGTGGGGACGAGATGGGAATCTCGTCCCAGCAGCTCCTCATCCCAGCAGCATCTGGTCCCACCGGCACATTAGCGCATAGCGCAGACGTGCCGGCCGGAGGACCTCACGGATCGGTATTGGGTTTGACTCGCTGTGTTGGATAGCTTGCGGAGACGCGTCGCGTGTGGCAGACTCTGTGCGGCGATTGGAGAGGCAGACCGGCCGGCCTTTTAGAGACCGGAACCGCTTGGGGCATAGATGAGCGACGTTACGCGTATCCTCGAGGAAGTGAAGAAGGGTGACCGGCAGGCGACCGACAGGTTGCTGTCGGCCGTTTACGACGAGTTGAGGCGATTGGCGACCAGGAAGCTTTCCCATGAGCGGCCGGGGCAGACGCTGCAAGCCACAGCGCTCGTGCACGAGGCGTACTTGCGCCTCCTCGGGGGCGAGACCGCGCACTGGGAGAACAGCGTCCATTTCTTCGCGGCTGCTGCTGAGGCCATGCGACGCATCCTGGTCGAATCTGCGCGTCGGAAGGCCAGATTGAAACACGGTGGCGGACTCTCCAAACGAGAAGTCGACGAAGCAGACGCCATTATCATGTCCGACGCGACCGACTTGATCGCTCTGGACGAGGCGCTCGAGAAGCTGACCCGTGAGGACAAGGTCAAAGCCGATCTGGTGAAGCTCCGCTATTTTGCCGGTTTGACGGTTGAGCAGGCGGGCCGGGCCCTGGGGATCTCCCGGGCGACGGCCGATCGCTACTGGACATTTGCCCGTGCCTGGCTCTATAACGAGATCAACAAAGGCGACGAGCGGGCATAGAATCCGGCGTTCAGTGAGGCGCTTTCGGCCCGGATGACGCATGGCCTTGTGGAAGAGGACAGCGGTCGGAGACGGTACACGAACTTGACGTACTGCCTCGTAATCAATCCGCTACCAGGGTCCCGTGCGCGGACCCTCCGCGACACCGGCCGGTAAAAGGCGTTCGAGGGACAATGCTTTGGCCAGCCCAGAACATGAGAAGTTGGAACAACTCTTCAGCGCTGCCCTGGGGAAAGACTCGTGGGCGGAGCGGAACGCGTTCCTTGATACGGCCTGTGGCGAGGACGCCGATCTTAAAACACAAGTCAATGAGCTGCTGAAGGTCCACGATCGAGTCGGGTCCTTTCTTGATGTCCCTCCGGTCGATTCGAATACAACCCTCGAAATCCGGGGGCCGGGCAAAACCACCGGAAGGAAGATAGGACGATACAAGATTCTACAGGAGATCGGCGAGGGGGGTTTCGGCATCGTCCACATGGCCGAGCAGGAGGAGCCCGTACGCCGAAAGGTGGCCCTCAAGATCATCAAGCTCGGAATGGACACCAAGCAGGTCATCGCCCGCTTCGAGGCGGAGCGGCAAGCGTTGGCCTTGATGGACCATCCCAACATCGCCAGGGTGCTGGACGCGGGTGCGACCGAGACCGGCAGGCCGTACTTCGTGATGGAGCTGGTGAAGGGCATCACGATCACGGAATACTGCGATAAGAACAAGCTATCGACGCGGGAGCGCCTGGGATTGTTTCTCCCGCTCTGCCATGCGGTGCAACACGCCCACCAGAAAGGTATCATCCATCGTGATCTCAAGCCGAACAACGTGCTGGTGACGCTGCATGACAGCAACCCGGTGCCGAAAGTGATTGATTTCGGCATTGCCAAGGCGACGAGCCAGCGGTTGACGGACAAGACGCTCTTTACCGAGTTCCGCCAATTCATCGGCACACCGGAGTACATGAGTCCGGACCAGGTGGATACCAGCGGGCTGGACGTGGATACGCGGACGGACATCTACTCGCTGGGCGTGCTGCTCTATGAGCTGCTGACTAGCAGAACGCCGTTTGATGCGAAGACGCTGCGGGAGGCGTCGTATGAGGAGATTCGGCGGACTATCCGGGAAATGGAGCCGCCGACGCCGTCGGCGCGATTGCAGACGCTGAGCGCCACTCAAGAGGGAGCATTGATTGCGAAGCTTCGCCGGACGGAACCGGCGGCGCTCTCCCGACTGATTCGCGGCGATCTGGACTGGATCGTAATGAAGGCGATGGAGAAGGATCGCACGCGGCGCTACCAGACGGCGAGTGACCTGGCGGCTGATATTGAAAGGCATCTGCAGCATGAGCCGGTCGTGGCCGGTCCGCCGGGCGCGGCGTACAAGTTTCGCAAGTTCGTCCGGCGGCACCGGGTTGGTGTTTTGGCGGGTTCGATAGTCGGAGCTGCTGTGCTGATCGGGCTTTCACTGGCCACAGTGGGGCTTATCGAGGCCAACCGAGCCCGAGGTGTGTTGGAGATTGAGCGCAACGCGGCTGAGGACGCCCGGGCCAGTGAGCAAGAGCAGCGCACGTTGGCGGAAGCCAGTGCGGACGAAGCCCGGCGAGAGGTCGCCAAGTCCGCGACAGTGAATCGATTCCTGCAGGAGATGCTGGGGTCGGTGGACCCGAGCAAAGCGTTGGGGCGCGAGGTCACCGTGCGTTATGTCCTAGATGAGGCGGCCAGGAAGATCGACGAAGGCGCGCTGGCGGAGCAGCCGGAGGTCGAAGCTGCCGTACGCATGACGCTCGGCGAGACCTACGAGGCATTAGGTCTCTACGACGCCGCAGAACTGCACGTGCGAACGGCCAAGACAATGTGGAGCCGTTCGCTCGGTGACGAGCACCCCGACACGCTTCGCTCGAACCGGGCTTTGGCAGGACTGCTCCGCGTCAGGGGCAAGTTCGCTGAGGCAGAGTCGCTTCTCCGCCAGACGGCCGAAGCCCAGCGTCGGGTCCTTGGCGAAGAGCACCCCGATACGTTAACTACCATGAACGAACTTGCCCTGGCGTTGTGGGGACCCGGCCGGTTTGTGGAGGCGGAGTCGATCCACCGTCGAACACTGGATATCCAACGGCGTGTGCTTGGCGAGGAACATATTGACACGCTAAAGTCGATGGGTCACCTGGGAGCGGTCTGCCGTGCCCTGGGCAAGTCCACCGAGGCGGAGACCCTCCTGCACCGGGCGCTGGAGATGTGTCAACGCGTTCTAGGCGAGGAGCATCCTTGCACCGCGACGGCAATGAACAACTTGGGGCTGTTCCTTGAAGACCAACATGACTATGAACAGGCGGAGGCCCTCTACCGCAGGACGTATGAATTGGATCGCCGAATCCTCGGCCCCGACCACCCGCAAACATTGATCCCGATGAATGATCTGCTGCGTGTCCTGCATATTCAGGGCAGAGTGGCCGAGACCCGGCCACTTGTCGTTGAACGCCTCGCCCATCTCAGGCGTGCTGCACAGCGCTCCGACGCAGACGCCCTCGCCCTTCATGCCTATGCCTGGGAGCTGTTGAATTGCGAGCCGGTTGACCTGCGTGACCCCGTGGCGGCATTGCCCGTCGCCATGCGAGCAGTGGAACTGGACGGCCAAAGAGACGCCGGCATTCTGGAAACGTCGGCACTTGCGCTTCGAATGACCGGGGACCTCGACCAGGCCATCGAGACTCAGCGGCTGGCAATCGCCCGAGCCCGAGCAGGTGGAACGTTCAACCGAGCGGAGATGGAGGGGAAGCTCGTCGACTACCTCCTGGAAAAAGGGGATCTTGTCGGGGCGGCCAACGTATCTTGGGAACGCGTGGCCACACGTTTCGGAGAATCGCTCGTCATCACCCATCCTGACCCGGGCGCATCGCTTGCTCTCCAGAGCGAGGATCTTATGAAGGAAGGGCGCTTTGGGGAAGCGGCGGAACTCCTGCGTGGATGTCTGGCAATGCGGCAGAGGGAGCTGCCGGTGGGGCATTGGCTGATCGCCGAGACCAACAGCCGGCTCGGCGGTGCTATCGCCGAAGAGGGGAAGTTCACTGAAGCCGAGCCTCTATTGCTCGAGGGCTACGCGATAATGAAGGAATACCCGTGGGTCCCCACAGACCGCAAACGCCGGGCAATCCAGCGAATCGTCCGGCTCTACGAATCCTGGGACAAACCGGACCAGGCCTCCGAATGGCGCCGGCGGCTGGAAGAGGCGATGAGCGACGAAGCGGACGACGGCTGATCGGCTCGATTAGGTCGTTTGGAAGGCACGGGTCGGGGTGCTGTGGGTTCAGCTCGAGATCACGGGTCCCGCCGAGGACGGACTGCCCCATGCCGGCGAGAGGGCCTGAGCCAACCGCTCAGCAGCTTTTCGGGTGCGTTTTTGATGGTGCAGGCGTAACCCAGGCTCTTTTGTTGCTGCATTTACCGTCCGAGAATCGCCGCACCGGATTTGCGGAAAGACCTGCTAAATCCCTGCAATCGGTGAGGCGCCCGGTGCCGTCACGTCGCATAGCACTATAGAGGTTTGCTACATAGCGTCGGTCTGGCCCGACGTACCCCGGTGCATCCCGGCGCACTTCGGGGGGACAGGCGTCGGGAGAGGGCCGCGCAATAGCCTCCTCACCCGACCTCTCCCCCACGGGGGAGAGGTGCTAGCGGGTCCATGTGGGAGGGAACACGGTAGTGGTGCGTCGATCCGAGAGAAACTCATCGAAGACTTAAGGAGCTGGAATCGTGAAAACAATCGTTTTCTTTGTGAGTTGTATATTGGCCACGGCGCTGGTCGCGCCCGTGCTGGTGGACCCTGTGCCCAAGGCCGAGGAAGGGTTCACGCTGGCCGACATCATACCCAACGATGTCTTCCTGTACGTAGCAGAGCGGCACAGCCCCGAACGGGACTTTCTCGACCCCTACTGGGGAGAGGTCTTCGAGGCGCTGGGGCAAAGCGGGATCGGCGGAGACCTGCTTGACCTGCTCGGCTCGCTTCTCGGCGCGGACCAGAAGGCGGAAGTCGAGCGGATCAAGGAACGGGCCACGCAACTGTTGGCGGGCGTCGATTGGAAAGGGTTGGCGGCAAAAGAGACGGCCTTTGCGGAGCGACTGCCCCTACCGATGCGGCTTCCCAATCGCGGCGTGGTCATGATGCCCGACATGCTCTGGCTGCTTCGCGGCACTGGCAAAGGAGCCGCGCAGAACTTTGAAGGATTGACGGCCATCCTCGAAGCTATGGTTGACGAGATGAACCGGCTTGTGGGGGCCGACGCGCTTACCGTGGAGCGAACCGCTCGCCTGGGCACCAGGGTGCCTGTCGCGAAGTTGACGTCGAAGGCCCCCGATGCGGTGGTGATGCCGATAATTATTGCCCTACACGATGATCTTGTGGTCATCACCATGGGTGAGCAGATCCTGAACGACACTCTCGGTCTGTTGGAGGGGAGCAGTTCGACGAAGGCCCTGGCGGATGATCCGCGCTTCAAAGCCGCCTTCGCCAAGCTGCCACCGGCCGAAAACAGCATGGAGTTTTTCGACATGCAGGCCCTGGTGCACTCGATGCGCAAAGGGATGGATACGGTCGTCGATGTGCTTGGGAAGCCCCGTGACGTTTACAAGCATTCGGGCATGACTGCCCAGGCCAGCCGGCTCAGCGCCGGTGCCCTGACCGCGTATCGAGAGGGCGACATCAAGCAGGCGTTAGCATTTACCAAGCAGGCCTATGATACCAGCTCCAAGAGTTCGATTGTCCTGTACAACCTGGCCTGCTTCAACGCCCTGCTTGGAAACAAGGACGAAGCACTCGCCTGGCTGGAGAAGGCGGTTAAAGGCGGATTCCACGCACCGAGCAAAATAGCATCGGATTCGGACCTGGCAAGCCTGCACGGCGAGCCGAGGTACGTAGCAGCGCTAAACAAAGCCGCGGAGCTGGCACGGGGGTGGCCTGCCGAAGACATCGTCATCAACTCCCCCAAAAACCCGGAAGTACGCCGGCTCAGAATGCAGATCAAGAAGGCCTATAAGGACAAGGACTACGAGCAGGGGCTGAAGCTTGCCGAACAAGCCTA
>CP070827.1:4521745-4534870 GCA_020344555.1 Phycisphaerales bacterium | reverse complement strand
CCAATCCCCAATCCGCAATCGACAATCGGCAATCGCCAATCACGGGCAGCCGGTCGGGCCGTCGAATGGGTAGTCAAACCCGCGGAAGGCGTCGAGGATCTCGGTCACGTCGCTGATGTTTACGAGCTGATCAGGGACATCCGGTTCGACGTCGGCCCGGGCCTTTGTCACGGCCGCATTCGGTATGGCGGGCGGTCCCAAGTTCTTGAACTTGTCCAACGCGGCCGTCACGTCTGTGGGTATGCCGACGACTCCATCCGGCGCTCCGCAGGGATCAGTGGTACAGTCCCTCACCAGATCGCCCCAGATGCTCGTGTCCAGAGCGAGTGCAGGTGAGTAGTTACCATCGATTCCCAGATCGCAGACTTCGTCGATTGCCTGGACCTGATAGACCCCCTTGGGAACTATACCCTGGTGATAGACGTGAACGGCGTCGTACGTACCCCAGTCGGTGTAGTAGGGGTCGCACTGCAGTGTAGCCGCCCAGAAGCTCAGAGCCGCAAGGCCCGGCGCAGGCCCGCACCCGCCTTCCGGCGGTACGTCGTGTCCGGCGTTTTCGCAGATTTCCTTCGGCCTGCCGACCCACATACCTTGACCTTCAAAGTCGCCAAACGGCGCGGGCAGATCAGTGAAGGTAACACGTAACGCGGTGTCCCGGCCTGCATTGCCCGGCACAATGGAGAGGTAACGTATCTTGTTCAATGGGATGGATTCCAGGTCAGGGGCAGCAGTTGGGGGGCACGATACGGAGATGGCGAAGAAGATATTGCCAACGGGCTCCACTTTTATCCTGGCCAGAGACGTGTCAACATCCGGAATGGTAACAGTCTCGGTCCCGTCGTTGGGCGTACTGGATGCCAAGACAGTGGGAAAGGTGTGCCCGAAGTCGGTGGACAGCAGAATGTCGACGTGCGAAACACTGACCGGCGGACTGTCAGTTCCGGCGACGGCCCAGGTCACCAGTTGAGGCTCGTTGGAGACAATCGTAGTGTTGGGAAATGTGACCACAAACGGTCCCGATGCCGCTTCGACGCTCACGCGCATTTGATCCCAGTCGACGCCACCCCCGCCGGCATGGTTATCACGGGTCTGCACGCGGAAGTCCATAATCCGGTTCAGGGAGGGAAGCTTCTCCGCGTCCGAGGGCGTGTCGTACAGCAGATCCGAAAGGCGCGGGAACGTTCGCGACGGGTCGGTCGTCGGATTGAGGGACCTGAACAGCGGTATGGATCCGTCATCCGGTGCCGATAGAGCCGCGGCCGGTCCAAGGTCTCGCTGCTCCCAGCAGTACGTCAAAACATCACCATTAGGATCACTTCCCGAGGCGGTCAAGACAAACGGTGTACCACCTGGGATCGTGTAATTGGGACCGGCGTAGACAGTTGGGGCATCGTTCCCAGTTGAAGTCACCGCGGCGCATGTATCACCGTATCCCGTTATATAGTTCCTGATCTCATCAAAGCTGACCGAGTGAAAGTAAGGGTCGCTATGAGGTTGGAGGTTGTCGGCCCCACAGATCCCGGCGTATGCCATGATAGTTGACCCGCTTCCCGGCTCGTAGGCCGACGGGCCGTACCGATTGTAACCGCCGCAACTGCCATTGACGCCGTTGAATGAGTGGTTACCACCGAACTGATGGCCCATCTCGTGGGCGACGTAGTCGACGTAGAATGGATCCCCGATGGGACTGTATCGACCGGTCACCCCTCTCGCCTTCCAGTTGGTTGCACAAATCACGCCCAGATAGGCCACCCCGCCGCCGCCGGTGCTGAATACGTGTCCGATGTCGTAGTTGGCGTTCCCGATGACATTGTCGATGGTGTTCTGGTTCTGGTAGAGCATTGCAGAGCCACTGCCGTTGGTATACGGGTCTGTCGAAGGATTGGTGTAAACCAGCTTATCGTTGTCCGGCACCAACTCCAACCGGACGGCCACCTCCGCTTCGTAGATGCCGGTCACGCGGTTGATGGCCGTGACTATGGCCGCCATCCCGGCAGCCTTGGTGCCACCATGGAACTGGGTGTACTCTCCCGTGCAGGCGCAGGCCAGTCTGTAGGTGCGCAGTGTCTCACCGGATCGCAGCGGACCGCTTGCAGTCGCAGCCTGCCGCGTGTCTGCGGTGTGTGAATGTACCAGACATGAGAACGGCTGTGCCGGGTTGCGGTAATCGTGCTTGTAGTAGCTGACATGGACGCTCGAGTCATTCTTCCAATAGGGATCGATGTACACCGCGCCGTTTGGTGAGAGCACTTGTGCGTGAAACCCCTTCGGGGTCCAGTCGAATCGGACGGTCGCCGTCGGGTCGTCCAGACCCTGGCCATAATAAGTCTTGATCTGCGGAAACTTGGCGGCCAGCTCGGGAGCCATAATCGGCGATTCTGTTATGCGGAAGCGGGCGAAGGTGCCATCGGGCATGGGCAGTGTCATGGTTACGTCAGTATGTCGCGCTTCCGCAGCGGACTCCTGAGGCGCCCGTGAAAGTGTGTCGGCCAGCTCATCCTGATTCAGCCTGAACAGGTGGAACACGTCGGGCCTGATCCAGGGCTCCAACCCTGCCACGGCCTGTGGCACGGCGTCAACCGCTTCCCAGACACCGTCCTGGGAGACGGGCGTCAGATCACCTGCGTGCAGCAAGGCAGCCCAACAGCCGACGCTGATTACCACGGCAAACGGCACTAGTGCCGCCGGTCGAACGTGTTTATGCATAGAGTTCCTTTCCTGTCTCTGAGATAACGTCAGCACCTGCGGTGCCAGAACGCCGACATTCCCGGACAAGGCTGCGAACCCCTCTCCCGAGCGCCCGCGCAAAGCGCCTGGCGCCCTGCCGGCGTGGCGACTCGTCCCTGGATCGATAAACCTTCACGTCGGCGATCCTGGACACACTGATGCCGGTGGACCGCGGGAACAACCGCCGTCACGCCAGGGTCCCAACCTCGGTAGATAACGAACACCCCCGGGTGAAGCGCTGAGCCCGACTGGGCAGCCTGCATCTCCCCCACGTCCGAGAACACAGCCAAGTATACCAGCTCTGGACCAGCTTGTCTAAAGATACATTTGCGACGTGATTACTTCTCCATCGCTGACAACGGCAGTTCTTGCGACGTTGTCGCTTCGGGGTATCACTCATAAAGCCACATTTCTCGGGCAGCCGTCGTTCCAGCTCGACGTGAGCTCCTGACCCGCCTGGCACACTGAACCGGGTGCATGACAGTTTAGGCGGGCCGGAGGTAGGGCAGGTGGTTCTCCCGGCTACGCCGGGAGGTTCACCTGCCACCCGAAAATGGCAGGTCAACGTTCCGCTGGCGCGGAACAACGACCTGTCCTACGGTTTTTGGCGTACGCCGATTCTGTCACGCACCCCACTGAACCCCAACGTTGATCTCGCGCTTGCGGAAGCCCAATCCAACTGGATAATTGGGCGGTTCGGCAGACTGTTCGGGCTGGCAACGGCAGATGGCGTGAAAAACAGGCGTGAGACTCTGTCCCTATGAGGTCTTGGGGCCAATCGGGCCGGCGGGTGACGTGAACGGGTGTTCCTGGCATTCGACCGGCGAGAGTCCAGAATACGCACAGGGAGCACACGATGAATACCTTTGACGCGATTTATCAGCGGCGGGCCGTGAAGCACTATGATCCTGACCACCGCTTCACCAAGGATGAAGTGACCCGGCTCATGGAGGCGGCGATCCAAAGTCCGACATCGTTCAACATGCAGAACTGGCGGTTTGTGCTGGTAACCGACCCCGATCTTCGCCAACGGATTCGCGGCGTAGCGTATGATCAGGCTCAGGTGACTGATGCTTCACTGCTTGTAGTTATGACCGCGGATCTCAAGGCTTGGAAGAAGAATCCCGAGCGCTATTGGCGTAACGCCCCGAAGGACGCGGCGGAAATGCTGGTTGGCTGGATGGGGCCGTTCCACGAAGGAAACGAGCAGCTCCAGCGTGACGAGGCCGTGCGCTCGATGGGCATCGCCGCCCAGACTATCATGCTAGCAGCCAAGGCTCTGGGCTATGACTCGTGCCCGATGATCGGGTTTGAGGCGGACAAGGTGGCAGAACTGATCAACTTGCCCGAAGACCACGTCATTGGCATGCTGATCGCCGTGGGAAAGGCAACCAAGCCGGCTTGGCCCAAGCCGGGTCAACTGCCTCTTGAGGAGGTGATCGTGCGAGACCGCTTCCCGTCCGCCGGATAATCGGGCAGTCCTGCGGCTTGGACACACAAGGAACAAGACGAGAGCAAAGACTATGTTCTACCTGTTGTGCAAACACGAAGTCGGAGATTACACAAAGTGGCGGCGCGTCTTTGACTCCCACGCCGAGGGTCAACGAGAATCCGGCCTTCATTTACTTCATATTCTTCGTGACATCGCTGATCCCAACCTGGTGGTGCTCCTGTTCAGAGTTGACGATGTGCGCAAGGCGAAGGCGTTTACGGAAGCTCCAAGTGCGAACGAGGCCGCCGAGAGCTCCGGCGTCATCGGTGTGCCGGAAATCCTGTTCCTGAGAGAGTAGAGAGAACGGCCGGGTCGCTGACACCGGTCGGTGCGCAGACCTCGCCGATCCTCTATCTCGGATTGATCTTGAGCAGGATCTTGACGTTGTCTGGGTTTTGGGCCGCTTCAAAGGCTTCAAGGGCCTGGTCTATGGGGAAGGTTCGGGAGATGAGCGAGCGGACGTCGACGGCCTGACGGGCTAGAGCGTTGATGGCTTCGGGGAAGGGGCCGCAGCGGCTGCCGAGCAGGTTCACCTCGTGGATTACGATCGGTGCAAGATTTAGTGACCCCGGCTTGGCACAGGTGCTCTTCAGGACAATGGTGCCGCGCGGCCTGACGAGCTGCATGGCGGTGTTCAGCCCCTCCGGTGATCCGGTGCATTCCACCACAACGTCACGGTCCTGACGCGGGACCAGCTCGTCTATGTGGATCGCCTGGATGCCCTTCTTCTCGCAGAGCAGCAGCTTCTTCGGGTTGCGTCCGATGACGGTCAGCCTGCATCCGGTCGAGGCCAGCACCTGGGCGACGAGGAGCCCCAATCGTCCCGGCCCCAGGACGCAGGCGTTCGTCCGTCCATCGATGGCGCACTGAGCAACAACCTGATAGGCCGCAGCGAGCGGCTCGACGAACACGGCTTCCTCGTCCGAGATGACGTCGGGCAGTACCTGCAGGTTTCGCTTGGGTACAGCCACCAGATCGGCGAAGCACCCGTCACGTCCGTCTATGCCAAGGACGGTCCGTTTACGACAATGGTTGGCCAGGCCGGCCAGGCACATCTCACATTCCCGGCACACGCAGCTTATCTCGCACACGACGCGTCTATCGCGCCACTCGGGAGGCCCGCTTACAACCCTGCCGACCATCTCGTGCCCCAATACGCCGGTGAAGCTCATGTATCCTTGGATGATGTGCAGATCGGTCGCGCAGATTCCCGCCAGATGCACGCGAACCAAGCAGTCCTCGTCCCCCGGCTTGGCGTCCGTGCGGTTCGGCTCGAATCTGAGCGCGCCATCGAAAACGATAGCTCTCAAGGTAGATGATCCCGTCCGCGTCAAACTCCGAGCGACAGCGCCGCCCTGCCGGCTGCCGGTCGAGTATAAGCCCACGCCCATTCGCCGGCAGCGATCCGCTCGCAATCTACAGGCACGACCGCCAAACGACAACATCGATCACCGGTATCCGGCAGGGGAGATCTGATTACGGACTCGCGGGTAGGGCTGCGAGCTTTGAGGCTGGTTTGCGTCTGGTGGCCAATCGGCGGTACAATGCCGCGCGCTACCGGCGTTGGGTTGGCTGTCTTTCTTGACTCCCGCTGTGGCGTGGATGTGGGAGCAGTGTGTCGTGATCAGAATTCAAGGGCGTTGCATCGAAGGTGCTTTGTTGGCCGCGCTCACGATGATGGCGCTACAGGCGGCCTATGCCCAGCAGCCACGCGCGCGGACGCTGACATACGATGCCGACCGCAAGGAATGGGTGGAGCATCCACCTCCGGCGCCCGGTACGGCCGAGGGCGATCTGCACGCGATAAGGGCACAGATCAAGCAGGGGGAATACCGACCCGCCTTTTCAGCAATTACGGAATTCACCGAGAGTTACGGCGAATCGAATCCGCTGTGGCCCGAGGCCAGGCTCGCAAGTGCGGAGGTCCTGATCGGCCGGCGTGAGTATCACAAGGCCCACATCGTCTTGCAGGAGTCTCTGGCCAGGTTCGGCGGTACCACCCTGACCTCTGAAGTGCTCCGGCTGGAGTTCATTATTGCGGAGGCGTATTTAAGCGGTGTGAAGCGTAAGGTCTGGGGCGTCCGGCTGCTTTCCGGCGAGGACGTCGCATTTCGGATTCTCGACGAAATATCGGCCAACTACCCTGAGAGCCGACTGGCCGAACTGGCCATCAAGACCAAGGCGGATCATCTGTTCAAGAACGGCGAACACGCCCTGGCGGAGCTGGAATACGGTCGTCTTCTGCGGGATTATCCGCAAAGCCGATACCATCAGTTCGCCTTACGCCGGTCGGCTGACGCCACCATGGCGAGCTTTGCCGGTGTGGATTACGACGAGGCTGCGCTGGTCGAAGCCCAAGAGCGCTATCGCGAGTATCTCCTGCGATACCCGCAAGACCGCGACCGCGACGATGTCGAGCGCTTTCTCAGCGCCATTGACGTAGCGCGCGCCGAAAAGGACTTCTCGGTCGGCGAGTACTACGAAAGAACCAATCATATAGGCTCGGCGATCTTCTATTATCAGTTGGTGAGAGATAACTGGCCTGAAACAAGCGCTGCGACCAAGGCGATCGCGCGCTTGGAGCTTCTCGGCGCGTCGGATGCGGTGGGCGCAAAGGAGGCATCGGACAAATAATGGAGCTGCGGACTCGCTTTTGGATGTCGCCGCTGGTGACGTTACCCCTTATCGGCATGACGGGATGCGGCTACACAACGACCCGCCCCTTTCGGACCGATATTCAAACGATCCACGTGGAGATGTTTCACTCTAAGGAGTTTCGACGCGAGTTGGAGTTTCGTCTGACCGAAGCGATCGTTAAACGGATCGAGATGGACACGCCTTACCGGATGGCGCCGCAGCGAACGGCCGACGCCATCCTGACAGGTGAGATTCTGGCCGTCGAGAACCGAACCTTCGGTGACGATTTCGATTTGGATCTCCCGCGGGAGATCGGATCGACCGTGGCCATACGTTTCCGCTTGCAGGATATGCGCAGCGGAGAGATCCTGGTGGAGAGGCCGCGCTTCGTCTACCAGACCAGCTATATTCCCCCCGTTGGGGAGACATTCAGCGACGGAATGACCCGGGCTCTTGACGGAATGGCAGAGCAGATCGTCGAAGCGATGGAATCGAGCTGGTAGTGTCGCTATCATATCTCGGTAGCGGCGTACATTTGGATCAAGTTTTACTGGAATCGGAGTTATCCGATGGCGGACGACAACGGGACACCGCCGCAACAGCCTCCTGACTCGAAGCAGCCGGGCGGACCCGGAATGAAGGTCTCCCGCAACGTCATCAGTTGGCTCGTTCTTCTCGGGCTGGCAATGCTGCTAGTGGCGGTCTTGAGCGGCCAGTTGACGCCGTCGAAAGAGCTTTCGATCAGCGAATTCGAGAAGCTCGTTCAGGATAAGAAAATCGAAAAACTGGTGATCAAGGAGGATGGATTCCTCGAGGGATTGAGGATCCTGGATGAGGGCGAGCAGCTCAATACCCCGCGGCAGTTCAAGGTCATCTTTCCCCGGGAGGCCATCGACAGCGACTTCGTGAAGCGCATGGAGCAAGAGCTGCGCGGCGTTGCCGACGTGGAAGCTCAAAAGCCAAACCAGTTCATGCTGGTTCTGCTCAGTATGCTTCCGTATATCCTCATCTTTGCGATTATCTGGTTCCTCATATTTCGCCAGATCCGCGGCGCCAGCGGGCCCGGCGGCATGCTCGGCAACTTCGGCCGGTCACGCCATAAGGTGAGTCACAAGGAACACACCAACGTCACGTTCACCGACGTAGCCGGCATCGATGAGGCCAAGGAAGAGGTCGGGGAGATCATCGAGTTTCTCAAGGCGCCCAAAAAGTTCCAGCGCCTCGGCGGGCGGATTCCGCACGGCATTCTGCTGGTGGGAGCGCCGGGTTGCGGCAAGACTCTACTGGCCAAGGCGATTGCCGGTGAGGCGGAAGTGCCCTTCTTCTCGATCAGCGGCTCGGACTTCGTGGAGATGTTCGTCGGTGTGGGCGCTTCGCGGGTGCGCGATCTGTTCAAGCAGGCCAAGGAGAACTCGCCGTGCATCATCTTCCTCGACGAGATTGACGCCGTGGGGCGAAGGCGCGGGGCCAGCTTTGCCGGCGGCGGTCACGACGAACGCGAGCAGACACTCAATGCCATCCTCGTCGAAATGGACGGGTTTGACACCAATTCCCAGGTCATTGTCATTGCCGCCACCAACCGGTCGGACGTGCTCGACCCGGCGCTGATTCGGCCTGGACGGTTTGATCGACAGGTATTCGTATCTCTGCCCGACCTTCAGGGTCGCTATGAGATTTTGAAGGTACACATGCGCAAGATCAAACTGGGACCCAACGTGGACATACGTCGCTGCGCCCGAGGCACGCCGATGTTCAGCGGCGCGGAACTCGCCGCAATCGCCAATGAGGCTGCCCTGATCGCCACGATGCACAACAAGGAGTTCGTCGAACAGGAAGACCTGGAGGAAGCCCGCGACAAGATCCGCTGGGGCAGGGCGAAGAAGAGTGCGGTGATCGATGAGCGCGACCGGAAGATCACCGCCTATCATGAAGCCGGCCACGCTCTGATCCAAGCGCTGGAGAAGGAAGCCGACCCGCTTCACAAGGTGAGCATCATCCCGCGAGGTCCTGCCGGTGGGGCGACCTTCTCCTTGCCCGAGCGGGATCGCATCGTCTATGCCAAGTTATACCTGCTGGCGACGATGCGGGTCATGCTCGGCGGACGAATCGCGGAGGAGGTGTTTTTCGATGACGTCAGCAGCGGCGCTGCCGCAGATATCAAGCACGCGACCGAGATAGCTCGGCGCATGGTCCGCGAATGGGGGATGGCAGAAAAGGCCGGCTTCGTTTATTACGGCGATGACGAGGCAAGAGGCGCCATATTCGACATGGGGGCGCGCGATTACTCTGACAAGACGGCTGAGATGATCGACGCCGAGATCAAACGCATTCTGGACGGGGCCTACGAGGCAGCCAGACAAACCATTCTGGAAAACCGCGACAAGCTGGAGGCGATCGCCCAGGCTCTACTGAGGCTGGAAACAATCACGGGCGAGGAGGTCAACGCCCTCATCCGCGGCGAATCGCTCGAGCGTCCGGGAGTTGCCGACCTGCTGGACAATGCCGTTCCCGAGCCGGAAGTCGGAGTGGCGCGCCCGGTGCCCATCGATCCCAAGCCCCATACCGACATTGGGGGCGGAGCGGTACCCCAGCCTAGTTGAACCGGTTTAGCCGCACGAGAAGCATCCAGGCCGCGGGCCACTACTAAGGTGACGCCGGGATCCCCAACAGCAAGCTGAGTACTGCCGACTCCGCGAGGCTCAGATATACTGGTGCCAGCCCGGTGACGCAGCCGGCAACCTGCAGGAGACACCCACCCGTGAGCAAAAGTGCCACGGAATTGCGCAGCAGGCGGCGATTTAACATCGAAGCTCTCCCGGAAACAGCAGCGTGCCCCCTTCACCGGCCGGTCCAACCGCGAGAAACAGCCGTACGGGTGCCCTCTGGCAAGCGCGGAAAATGATCAACCGGGCAAGGCGGCGCTACGGGCACAAGTCCGTGATCGTGCCTAGCGGCTGGTCGTCACCGCATGCTCCCGGTACCGTGCATGTAGGGTCGACACAGAAATCGCCAACGTCGGCCCGGTTGACCTCGAAGTCTCCCGGCTGACAGTTGGCCAGAAACGTTCCGCAGGGCTCGACATACCGGGTAAACTGAACCAGGCGGTTGTCACACGTTTCCAGAAATCCGAGGATGAAGACCCCGCCCAGGATGAGGCCGGCAAGCCGGCGTAGACGCTGCTGAATATCAGCTTTCCCGAACATCATAGCCACTCGTCCTTATCCGTGATGTCTCGGGGGTGTATACCCACGCCCCAAGACCGATATCCCGCGCCCTGACGGCTCGTGCATTCCGGCTGTGCCGACGCCGCTAAGGGCTTACGAAGTCTGGACAATCGGTGAACAAGGGCAGCTCGCCGCTACGATCACCAACACCGGTTCCCGCACACGGGTCAATGGTCCCACCCAGGATGCCGTTCTGGCAGTCGAAGATGAAACAGAAGTCCGTGGACGTGAGGGTCGTTTCCCCCATGTAGCTACTGCACCCCGTTCCCGGGCCGGACATCAGAATCGCGCCTCCAAGCGCTAGGCCCGCACCAATTGCAACCGCACGCGAGACAAGACGCATAACGAAGATCCCTAACCAGTCAGTACAACGCCCGCAGGCGCCCTTTTTTGGCGTCCCCCGGTTACCTCGGCCCGCTCATGACGAAACACCGCAGACCGAAGTCACAGGCCCGATGCGCCGTTCCAAGCCAAGGACCACGGGTCGACCCCGGCAGACACCGTAAACACCTTCTCAATTGAGTATATTCTCGCCGCTGGCTAAAGTCTCGGCAAGGGGCCTGCCGCAGGTTTAATCACGGAGCGTTTCAGTGATTCTTTCACTATCAACGGGCTGGATGAGCCCGCGCTCGGTGATGATCCCACGGATCAGGCGTGCCGGAGTCACGTCGAAAGCCGGGCAATAGCAGGGTACGTCCGGCGGGGCCGTCAGCCGCCCAAACCCACAGCGAATCTCGTCTGGATCGCGTTCCTCGATCGGGATGCCCGAGCCGTCCGGGATCAACGGATCAAAGGTGCTGCTGGGAGCGGCCACATAGAACGGAACCTCGTGTACTTGAGCTAGAACAGCCAGACTGTACGTTCCTACTTTGTTGGCGACGTCGCCGCTGGCCGCAATCCGGTCCGCCCCAGTGATGGCCAGATCCACCCTGCCCTGCTTCATCAGCGCCCCGACCATGCTGTCGCACAATACTTGCACCTCGATGCCGGCTTGCTGAAGCTCCCACGCGGTCAGCCTGGATCCCTGTAGCAGCGGCCGGGTCTCACCAACGTAGACGCGGAACCGGCGTCCACGGTCATGGGCTGTGTAGAGCGGGGCAAGCGCCGTTCCGTACTCTGCCGTGGCCAACCCACCGGCGTTGCAGTGCGTGAGTACGCCACAGTCGGGTCTGATCAGCGCTTCGCCATGCTTGCCGATCGCCCGACACATCGCGGCGTCCTCGTCACGGATCCGCCTGGCTTCGTCTAGAAGGGCGATTTTTAGCGCGCCGATATCGGCGGTTTCGGTTGATCGTGCGTGTTTGCGCATCCGGTCCAACGCCCAGAACAGATTGACCCCCGTCGGGCGGGACGTTCCCAGGTGGTCACATATCTCGTCGAGTCGCTTCAGGAAGCCGCGGCGATCTGAGCCGCCGTAATCGCGAATGCCGAGCACCGCTCCCATCGCCGCGGCGATGCCGATTGCCGGTGCGCCTCGGATGCGAAGGTGCTTGATCGCCTCCCACATTGTCTCGGCATCACGGCACTCGATCATGACCAGCTCGGTCGGCAGACGAGTCTGGTCGATCATCAAGACATGGCCGTTGAGGCCCCCGACCCACTGGATAGTCTTCGGTGGGATCGTGGGACTCACTGGCGGAATCTCTCCTGCAACGCTGCGTTCTTGGCCTCGACGCGTTTGGCCTGGTCGGCTCTGAAGTTACGGTAGGCGGCGGCGAGCTTCTCGTCATGTCGGGCGATGATCTGAATAGCCAGCAGGGCGGCGTTCTTCGCACCGGGCTCACCGAGGCTCACGCAGGCTACAGGGACCCCGGAAGGCATCTGCACGGTCGAGAGCAGCGCGTCCATCCCTTGCATTGATCCGCTGACCATAGGAACACCAATGACCGGAAGGCAAGTGTTGGCGGCTATCGCGCCGGCCAGGGCATTGGACATACCGGCTGCGGCGATGATGACCTCGACTCCATTCTCCTCAGCGGCGTTTGCGAAGGCCCGCACCCGATCCGGGTTACGATGGGCGCTCATCACCTCCACGTGGGGGTCTTCGCCGAACGCCCGAAGCTGCTCGACGCACTTCTCCATGACTTTCCAATCGGAATCGCTTCCGAAGACAACGGCGACCCTACCTATCAACATGCGGCACTCCACCTATGAGGGTCCGATCGACACCTCGACTCATGGTTCCACCCATGCGCATATCCGCGTGGGCGGAATTATACAACTCGGAGGACCGGTGACACCCAAAGAGCCAATCGTGAAACAGCATCATATTTAGACGACACGGGTGTCCCATTCGCTACATACGAATGGGACACCCGAACGCTCACATTTACCGTCGTTTCTTCTTAGCGGCTTTTTTCTTCTTGGCCTTTTTGGCCTTCTTGACGGTTTTCTTTGCCATCTTCGCTTTCTTCTTCTTGGCTTTCTTCACCGCCTTCTTCTTCGCGGTTCCGCGCTTTGTGGTTGGTCTGCAACATCTTGCCATGGCGATCTCCTGCTTTCTGTCTACGATATACGTCTGACGCAACGAGCCGGTCAAACCGGTCCATGAACGCGGATTGTATGTCGGGCCTCTGTAGAATACCAGTACCGTGTTTCACAAGTTATACGGCTATACGCTGTGCCGAGTCCCGACGTACGTCGGGATTCTCGGCACCTGTCAAAGGACCGAGAAGGGATTCTCGGTCCAGTGATGTCTAGTGCTTATGAATGTTTGGCCGCCCCATCGTCCCAACGTAACCCAAAGCGAATCGGGAGGACGGCTCGGAATTGCCGGTGCTGGACGAGGCACGGAGTGTCTTCCGTACCCTGGCGTATGGGAACGGCGCGGTCAAGTCGAGGGTCTCTCGCAACAACCGAGACACCGATGGTCAGCATTGCCGCACACACCATAGCTTCGTTGATTGCGGCGGGTCGGGTCATGGGCGCTCCGGCGGACCTGTCAACGTCGATCGTACTTGACGAGCCTGTTTACGGACAGCATGATGCCCGAGCTTGTTGTTGGTACCATTGAGGCTGACCGGTTGTGACAGCATATTCGCACTC
>CP070827.1:4514196-4521645 GCA_020344555.1 Phycisphaerales bacterium | reverse complement strand
GGCGGTTGGGCTCCATCAGGCCACGGTATGCCTCTTTAGTTGCATGCTGGATATACCGGTCACGGACGTAGCGGCCGTTGACGAAGACATACTGCCACTGCGCTGTCGCTCTTGATTGATTGGGCGGTGCGACGTAAGCCTCCAGGCCCACGCCGCGTTCGTCTCGCTGTATATGCAATAGCGCCGAGGCTAGTTCCGGGCTGTAGAATTTCGCAATGCGCTCCAGACGCGTCTGGCAGCTCGGCAGCCTCTGCGTAACACGCCGGTTGTTGGTGAGCTCAAGAGCGATTTCGGGATGTGACAACGCCACTCGGGCGAGCTGCTCGTTTATGTGGCCCATCTCGGTTGGGGACCCCCGCAGGAACTTACGCCGCGCCGGGACGTTGAAGAACAGGTCGCGGACCTCGACGGTTGTCCCCACCGGGGACCCGGCCGCCTGAGCCATCTCCACTTGCTCGGCCGCCACACGAACCTCATGTCCCTCTGTAGCCTCCGGGGGGCGTGAGATGGCCCGCAGCTTGGACACGGCGGAGATGCTCGCCAGAGCCTCACCGCGAAATCCCATCGTGGCGATCGAGTACAGGTCTTCCTCGACAACGATCTTGCTGGTTGCGTGCCGGGTAACAGCCAGGCGCAGCTCCTGAGGGGACATGCCGCACCCGTCATCGGTGACTCGAATGAGCTGCTTGCCGCCATCCTCGGCAGTGATCGCAATTCGATGCGCCTCGGCGTCTATCGCGTTTTCCAACAGCTCCTTGACCACGCTGGCCGGGCGCTCGACGACCTCGCCGGCGGCGATCTTCCTCACCAGTAAATCGGGCAGAACCCGGATTCGACAGTCCGTAGTCATCTGCGTGATACCCGCACCAAGGCTGCGCCGAGCCCTGCAAACCCCCGCGTCGCTTAGCCACGCTGGCCTGGGATGAGTATAATGGCCTCGGCGCTACGGATCAAAACGCGTGGAAAATACGCCTGGTTGCGGTCCGTGTGGCCATGTGATCGGAGGCAGTCAGGAGTCTGAGACGACCCAACGCGTACGTTTGCTGAGGCACAGCAGCCGAAAAGAGCGGGTAACGGCTATGGAACGACATGTCCTGTATCGCCTGGAGCCCTCCGCAACAGCCACCGGACTGCAGGAACGATTGGGGCGTATAGTCGCAGCCGGGTTTGACGGCATTGAGCTGCCGCTGGGGCCGGCCCACACCCGCGAGACAGCGGATGGAACAGTCCCGATGGATGTCCGGGCAGTTAGTGAGTTGCCCGTGCCTACGCGTCTTGCCTCGGGTGGTTTGCAGGTGAAGGCGGTTGCGGCCCGGTGCCACACCTGCGACACGCAAGCAGCGTTGAGAGAACTGAGCACGTTGATAAACCGGGCTGCAGAGGGCGGGGCTCAGTGCTTGAATCTGATGATTCCGCCGCTGGCTCGAAGCCGCGGTGACCAGGGATTCACATCTTACCAGACGGCGCTAAACTTCGCTTACGAGCTGCTTCATGGCGCACGATTCGAGGCCGAAGTCGCGGGCGTGGTTCTGGCACTGGAGGCCGGTGCCAACGGCTGCCTGCTTTCCCCGGTTGAACTCCGCCAGGTCATTGATGCTGCCAACTCATGGGCTGTCGGTGCGTGCATCGACGTGGCCCGCATCGGGCGGATCGGCTCGCCCGCAGACTGGCTTAGGACACTGACCGCCCGTGTCCATTCCGTGCGTGTGGATTGTACTCGCCCCGCGGACCGACCGGCTTCAACAAAGCCCGATGACATTGACTTCGCTGCGATCACCGAAGCCCTCGACGACATTCGGTATGATCGCATAGTAATCGCAGCCGGCCTCGGTGATCCGGCCGAGATTCGCTCGGAGCTTACCAAGCTCGGCTGTCCCATCCCCGCAAGACTCACGAGATGATCTGGGCCGCCCCGGGCGACCGATTCCAGTCCGCAAGAGCCGCAGGCGGAATGGAATCCCGATCGATCGGGAGCCTGCGAGGCTGCTGCACAGGTCACTGGATCGCTGTTTGCCTGGACCTGTTCGGCACAACGGCAGCGAAGAATCAACTTGTTTGCCCGGAACGGCTCTGAGTATTACAGTACACGCGGTTACGATTGAAGTCTGAGAGATACTCCAGTCTATTTGTCGGTAAGGAGTGCAAGGAGATGACCATAACGTACCGACTTCACGTCGCTCGGTCTGCCGGTCTGCTTATGGTGGCTTTTTGGCTGGCGTGCCCGGGCTGCCGTAAGGATGAACCAGGCTTTGAGGTGATCACCCTTGAAGGCAAGATCGAGCAGATCGACCGAACGACTGACGAAACCGGCGAGATCACCGTTCTCTACTACAGTGAGAAGCACAAGCAGGACATGTTGGGCGCCGGCCTGGTCACCCGGGAAACGGAGATAATGATTAACGGAGCCATTGCCAGGCTCAAAGACCTCCGGGAGGGCGATCGGGTACGCGGCGAGGTCCGCATCGAGAAAAAAGGCGAGCAGAAGCGCCAGATTGCCCTGAAGATCTACGTCGACCGTCCCGCTTCCGTCGTTGGCGACTAGCCGAGCAACATCGTCGGGCACAAATACGCTGTGCCGAGTCCCGATGCGTCTTCGTCCCGGCTCGCCGGGGTACATCGGGATTCTCGGCATCTGCCAGAGGACCGAGAAGGGATTCTCGGTCCAGCGATCTTGGGTGCCACTGGTCCCGATTTACATCGGGACCCGCCAGTGACAGGGCCGTGACACCGATGGGCATGAGAAAGGACTTTCCTGCCGACACCACGGCTGCATAGGCCGCTCAATCAGAATCGCTAAGGAAGGTCACATCCGTGAGCGATATGGATTCACCGGCCGGAGAATCGCCCCTTGGTTACTTCGTTCGCCGCTTGATCCAGCCGACAGCGCCGACGCCGATCAGGGTGAGTAGTGCGGAGCCCGGCTCGGGGATAACCGCGCCGAATGCGCTGTCGTCACTTGTGCCGTTCACGAATTTGGCTGCTGCCAGGGCCGGATTCTCACCAGGCGGTACCTCGCTGAACTCGGTCGTGAAATCCGTCTCCACGAAGGGCCCGCTCCCGATGACGTCAAACGTGAAACTCAGAGATTCTCCGGAGGCGATTTCGCCCGGGTCGTTACCCAGGTCAGTGATAATGGCAAAATCAAATGTCCCGAAGCCGTCGGCACTTTCGTTTGGAAAAAGTGTCCAACCCGACACGGGTGGTACAAGCTGCAAACCCGTTATGTTGGACGTCACGTTGAAATAGACGGCGTCAATGTCAAAACCGCCAGCCTCAGGCGTATCATTCGTGATCGCAAGCGTCAGCTCATCCCCGAGAACGGAAAACAGCAACGTTGCGTCCAATTCTTCGGCGCTGGTCTCGTCGCTGCTCAGGTCGCTGAGCGTGAGCACCGTTCCAGCCCCCGCCGGACGGCCGACCAGCCCAACAAGCAGCACGGCCGCCGACACCAACGTGGTAATCGAGAATCGCATTTCTTTTCCCCACTGGCATGTCTGTGCATGCCCCTGTGTAGACGCTGACCTCTGCCGCCCATAATAGCACATTCTGGCAGGATTTCAAACAGGTAGCACAAACCGGCCGATTTCCTGCGACCGAGCCACAGACTTTCCCGGCGCGCCGGGACGCGGACTCCCGACTGCTGTTGCCGCTGACTCGGAGAACGTGACGCCGCCCGGGCTTTGAGCCCGCAGCTCAGGGGTCCACGGTCAATTGCAGCGAACGAACCGGTCGGTTTAAGAAGTCGGTGCCACGCCTTATCGGTACATCGCCAGGGCACGGAGGGTGGGCGTGGTGCCGGACTGCCGATCTACTTCCGCACGGTCGGGGTGATCGTCATGCGGAGTTCCTTGTCGTCCCTCCGTACGACGATCTCGACCGGCTGATCGGGCTTAAGGGCTCTGAGGACGACTGCATAGTCCTCCAGGCCGCCGATCTTGTGCCCTGCGAACTCGACGATGACATCGCCGCCGACAAGACCTGCCTTCTGGGCGGGGCTCTCTTCCTGTACGCCGCTGATCTTCATGCCCCCCACGTCACCGGCTGCAAAATCGGGGATGGTACCGGTGAAAATCCGCCGGCCGCGCATGGCACCTCTGTCCGGGGTAGCGCGCTTGACGCTTGCATGGCTGAGGCGATCCGGGCTCCCGGCAAGCTCGGTAACCAAATGCCGGCTGAACCGGGCAACATGTTCCATTCCGGCATAATTAAGAGTGTCGGCGTCGTCGACGGGGCGGTTGAATTCATCGTGAACATCGGTGAAGAAAGACAGAACGGGAATACCGGCGGGGTAGAACTCATGCGTGTCCGTCGGCAGGTAGGGGTCCTTCTGAATCACCAGCGCCAGCGGCTGACGGATGTTGACCTTCTCGATCAGTTTCAGCCAACCTGGTGATGATCCCACACCTTGGAGGATAAGCCGGCCTTCGCGCAGCCGGCCTACCATGTCGAAGTTGACGTAAGCGGCGATCTGACCCAGCGGGCACGGCGCATGGCGAGCGAAGTATGTCGAGCCTATAACACCAATCTCCTCGCCAGACCAGCACGCAAAGATCAAACCTCGCTGCTGGCCCGTGCCTTCGGCCCTCTTTCGTCTATCAGCCAGGGAGGCCGCCAGCTCCAGCACGGTACCGACGCCCGAGGCATTGTCGTCGGCTCCATTATGGATCTGATCTTCCTCGCCGGCGGAAGCGCGTGAGCCGCCTCCTTCCCCGCGGCCTATGTGGTCGTAATGCGCGCCGATCAGCACGTATTCATCAGCAATTCGTCCTTCACCCGTCGGAGGCACGAGGCCCACAACGTTGCGGCACTTGCCCTCCTTACGGTCCAGGTGTGCCGTCAGGTCGACACGGGTGGTGAGTCGAAGGCCACTGAAATGATCCGGAATCTTGCCGTCATCCAGCATGCTTTGAAGCTCCTCGAGCTTCAGACCGGTCCCGTCAAGTAGGCGCTGAGCAACGGCCGTGGAAATGGAGGCGGAGACTATGCCGGCGTCGCTGTCGCTTCGGGCCAGAGGGAAGAGCGAACCGGCACCCGGTGTATTCGGCCCTATGACCTGCAGAAAGCCGACGGCACCATGTTTAAGGGCCTGCTTGGCCTTGTAGCGCGGGCTGCTGTAGTGCATCCAGCGGATTCGCTCGTCGGTGTCCATGTTGGCCGGCACGTCATCGAAGACCAGCACGATCTTGTTCTCGACGTTCAGGCCTACGTAAGAGTCATATTTCGGCTTGCCGGGCTCTTCGGGAATCAATAGTCCATAGCCGGCACAGGCCACCTCACCACTCACGGTTGCGTTCGTGGTAAAGGACATGGGGCGGTAGTCTTTATCCACCTCGAGCACCTCGGTCGGCGATCCCGCCGAGGAGATGACAGCCAACCGGTTCTTATCAGGGATCAACTCGATGCCGGCCGGGAAGGGAAACTCCTGGAAATAGGTGCCGTTGTCACCCAGCGGCTCGAGGCCTGCTTCCTTGAACCGGGCAGCTATGTACTTGGCCGCTTGGCGCGTCCCTGCAGTGCCGGTCATCCGACCTTCCAGCTCGTCGGAAGCGAGGTAGTCTATATGCTCGTACAGGTCGTCCGGGGTGATAGCCGGCTCCAGGCCGGGTTTGACATTAGACGCACGCGAGTGCGGCCAGGAGGTCTTCGGAGGTTGGTCGAAGCTCGGCTCAGGCTCCGGCATGCCGCGAGAGGGGGCGGCGTCTATTGCTGCCAGAGCGGCTTCGTGATCCCAGTCTCCGATGAAGAGCTGGCCCTTGCGTGATTCCATCGTGGCCCGGTTGGTCGTCCAGCAAAGCTGCTTTCCATCCGGGCTGAAGACGGGCAATCCGTCGAACCCGTCAGTGTAGGTGACGCGTACCGGCTGCTTCTCACCCAGGGCATCGACGATGAACACCTCGAAGTTTTGGAAGCCGAGCTTGTTGGATGTGAAGATGGCATACCGGCCGGAAGGGTGCATGAACGGCGCCCATGACATAGCCTTGAAATCCGTGAGGCGGCGCCTGTCGGTGCCGTCCGTCTTGATGGTGTAGATGTCGGCGATGAGGCCGCTTTCCTCGAAGTGACGCCAGATGATTCGCTCGCCGTCGGCGGTGAAGAAGGGTCCGCCGTCGTAGCCGGGCCAGTTGGTGAGCCGGCGCTGATCGGAACCGTCGGCGCTCATAATGTAGAGCTCGGCGAAGTACGACGGTTGCTCCTCCCAGAGCTTGCGCTCTTCTTCATTGAGTTTGTCGAGCGGGTAGGCGTCGCGCAACGAGCAGAACACAATCAGCTTGCCATCCGGCGAATAGGAGCCCTCGCCGTCATAACCGGGGGCTTCCGTGAGGCGGCGCATGTGTCGGCCTCGCTGATCGCTGGAGAAGATGTCGTAGTATTCATCGTAGTCCCAGGGGGCACGGCCCGCCGAAGGGTCCTTACGCTTCTCGTATTCGCGGCGTTGCTCGTCACGGGCCTGCGGGTCAAGGTGGGTGGAAGCGAAGAGCACTTCGTTTGTTCCCGGCCTGAAGTAGGCACAGGTAGTCCGCCCAACCCCCGGTGAGATCAGGCGGCTGTGACCCGTGGCCAGATCGAACGTATAGATCTGAAAGAAGGGGTTGTCCGGGTAGCGTTCGCTCTGAAAGATCAGCTTGGTTCCATCGGGTGAGAAGTATCCCTCGCCCGCACGTCGCCCTTCAAAGGTGAGTTGTCGGACGCGCGACAGGAACCGATCGCCGTGGGCAGCCCGGGCCTGATCCGGCCATCCGATCAGCCCGCCCAACATCACCAACGACGAAAACCACACAACGACAATGCCTCTTTGATATTGCATATTTCAGCGATCCCCTGCTGCGAAACCCAGCGTAACTAATGATCCCCGGCACAAACCCCGGTACAGCCGGCCGGCCCGAACATCGGGAGCGGTTGGCTCTCAGCTCCCGGCAATCAGTTGTCAGCCATCAGCCCCAAAATGTCAACGACCATCTCAAATCCGGGCGCTGAGAGATGGTACCCAAGAGTCCTGAGGCGGCTGTCCGCCCTACCCTGACCGCGGGCTTTCCCGGCGCGCCGGGAAAACAGGCGGCTCAGATAGTGGCGAGACCTGTGAGACCCGGTACCACCGCACGTGTCAGCCCCAGCCCTGTAACACCCTCGCACCGGAGCCGACAGTTCCCCAAAGCTCAACTCTATAGCCCGATCATCCATCCTACCTGGAGAGATCGCGTACACCGCCATCGGCTCTTCAGCGGTTGTTATGGCCAGTGCCTGGGAAGTCGGCCGCACGACCGTGGCTGAAAGCTTAATGCTGACGGCTGAAAGCTGAGAGCTTCTCTACCGCGGTCTGAGCCATCCGTATCGTTCCTTGACTGTCAGCTCGGCCGCTGATAGGCTTCTTGCGCGGTCTTGGCACAGGTCCGCGGCGACAAATTGGCGGGGTCCGGCGTGCTCTTAGAGTCCGACCGAGTGCTCGAAATC
>CP070827.1:4506225-4514096 GCA_020344555.1 Phycisphaerales bacterium | reverse complement strand
CGAGAACGCAGGGAAGATAGACCCGGCCGAGGCACCGCCGGTCTACGACACGTTCTGGTCTGCCGGGCTATCCTGTGGTCCGCCCATTTACCGCGACGACTGGAGCACCAAGAGCCCGCTACACGTTTACGGTGATGCAATCGTGCCCGGCGCAACATACGAGGCCCAGGCGATCCATGAGATCTGTGATGTGGTCAGCGAACCCAACTACTCTGCCCCGCTGGTTGTCACCACCAGCCGCTGGGGCGATCTGGTGGGGACATGTGCGGTCATTCCGTGTAGTCCGCCGGACGGGTCGGTGGGCATACCCACTGATGTCACTGCGTGTCTGGACAAGTTCAAGAACCTGCCCGACGTGGTGTTAAAGTCCAGGGCCGACGTTGAGCCCAATCTTCCGGACTGGTTGGTGAACATAGCAGACGTGATGTACACCCTCGATGCCTTCCGCGGGTTTACCTATCCGCCGGCGCAAACGCCGCAGCCATCCGGCTGGACGGGCCCCGGTGGATGTCCCTAACGGGATTTAGCTCGACATAGACATACCGAGAAGGAAGGGCAGACCTGATCGGTCCGCCCTTCCGTATACCCGTGTGGCATGCCCAAGCAAAAGGCGCCGGCATGGCTTGCCGGAACAGCTCTATCCATGAAAGGCACACTTCCGTCAAATACAGAATTCTCCCACATCTGGCCAACCGTCCCGTGTTTGCCGGTGTTCCTGTGGGCGCCGATGCCCACTTGTGTTACCCTGGCCATCTCCACTGGCCTTCTCTTTGCTACAACGGTTATTCCACTACACCGGACATGATACCGTCTGGCGGGAGACAGCCTTTCATGGGATTACTTTGCTGGCTACCGCCGGAATTGGCCCGCAATGGCGGAGCCTGCATCTACTCGACGAGCAGGAACGCATAACGGTTCATCGGCTGGTCGTAGTCCGAGAGGACCTCGACAGGTAAACCGAGTGGCCTGACAGTCGAGAAGACGTCCACACCCAGGGCCTCCGGAGTCGGTCTCGCGCCCTCCGGATGCCTGCACTCGGCTTTCGTGCCCGCGCATTCCGGGCAGAGACAGCAACTGTCCATGAATAGCAGAAATGCCCTCTCGTGGCCGGAGATGAAGACCTCCCTCTCCAGTGCCAGGAGCTTCCGGTTGACGGACCGGGTCCAGGCATGCCGGTCCTCGGGGGCATCGACTCGTTTCTCGAAGTGAAATATTACGGCAGCCGAATACTCGTTGAAGAACAGGCGGCACTCATCGACCGACGGCACGTTCGGAGGGCAGGAGGCGGTCCGGCCGTACTCGTCACACCCGAACCGACACTTCATGCGCACCCAGTGTGCCACAACGATGTCCTTGGGGTCGACCCACGTAAAGTCGGCGTACCCATGCTTGCGAAACAACGCTTCGAGACCTTGGCGATCTACCATAATCCCGTTGTCCATCACAGGAGGTAGGGTGTATCGGGTGCCAGGTGGCCTGCCCACCAGTGCGAACTCGGTAACCGCGCCAGAGACACCCTACCAGTTGCATGCCGAAGCGCGGTCATTCCTCGCGATGCGCATTACAAACCGCGCTTGGTGACAAGGTAGGCGGCGAAGCTGCCCAGCCAGTGTCCACCTTCGTAGTGCTCTCCGGTAACTGCCAGTAGTCCGGCCCGGCGGTGCTCGCCGGCCACACCGAGCAGCCCGGCGACGCGCGGATCTTGCGGCGGAAGGCCGGCCGCCATTCCCTCCAGCATCCAGGCCCGCGAGAGATTCAGGCCGTCGAGATGGACCAGCTTGCCATCTGTCTTGTCCGTAACCACGGCCGGCTGGAGCCAGTCCAGTGAACCGTCCACGCTCAATTCCGGAAGAAAGGCACCGAGCCAGGCGGCAAACTCCGCCGGTTTCAGAACCCGCCGCATCAAGTCGGCCTCGGCCAGGATCGGTGACAGGAAGTCCTGCCCGCCGGGCTCGAATGAAAGGCTGGCTCCGCGATCGTGCAGGTAGTAATGACGCGCCCGCTGAGCCACCAGAGCAGCCATCTGCTTGTTGCCCCGGCTTCGTGCCCAGTCAAACACCAGACCCATGGCAAAGGCCGACTGACTATGCTCGCCGGTGCGGATGGGGTGGGACAGCTTCGGGAGCCATTCCTTGAAGCGATCGGCGGCCTCTGTGGCCAGTGGGTCCAAGGTGGCCGCCCATTCCTTGGCCTGCGGGTCATCCCACTCGTGAAGCTCCGCCGAAAGCTGCAGCAGCCAGGCCAGGCCATAGGGACGCTCGAAGGTCCCGCGCCCCTCGCCTCGAAGGTACTCCACTTCCGCCGCAACCTTTTCAGGTGTGAAGCTCTTTGCTAATGCAGCCCGGGCTCTGTCCATGAAGGGGGCCTGCGGATACGTCCGGCACAGGCGCACCAACAGCCAGTGCCCATGCACCGCCGAATGCCAATCGAAGCAGCCGGAAAACACCGGAGTAAGTTCCCGAGGCGGCCGAACATCCGCATCAGAATTCAGAACGTGGGAAATCTTGTTCGGGTATTCCTTATGAACGCACTCCAGGGCCAGTTCCGCAAACCGACCCACCGCCGCCGCATCAAACACAGCCTCATCTTGGCCCTGTCCCGGCCCGGCCGCCATAACGACCAAAAGCCCCGCAATAATCCCGTGCATTGCATTCCTCCTGAAGCCTTGTCTCACGTAGCTACCGTACCCCGTCCTGTACCGGCCCATCCCCTTCTCGTCTAGTCCAGGGTGCCGGTGCGCTGCAGCGTGAGCCGCTGGTGGTGCTTGAAAAAGCCGATCTCCTGTACCTGGGTTTGTTGTTATCTCGGACCACCGCGGCCCATTGGCGTTTTCTTGCCACCCTGCGGGGTCCGCTTTGCAGACCAATCGCTCTTAGCGCGGCTTCGCCGCAGGCAGAAATGCTCGGAAAAAAAGTAAGAAGCTGGGGGATAACTGATGTAGGGATGCCGGGGCTTGATTGATCAATGCCGTCATCATACCGACGGCTCACACTGTGGGTTAGAGACCGTGCGCCGCTTCGCGGCCTGCTTTGCACCGCTCGGTCGGTCCTTTCGCTACGGTAGTCGATCGATCCGGGCGGGGTGCCTCGTCAGACGTTGGGTTGTGGCCTCAGTTGTGTCGGTCACCGGTTGTGCCGGGAGTGCCCAGCAGGTAGGTCACTCGGAACGCGCCAAGGGAGCGGACCCGACCTGCCTCCCAGGAATAGCCGTCAGTGTCGAGATCGGCCGTCAGATCGCGGAGCTCTCGGGGCGAATACGTCCGCAGGCACGACACCAGACCATCCCAGAACCCCGCCGGCATCCATATCGGGATCGCGTAAGTCCACAGCAAGCGCTGCCAGCTAAAAGGCCTGATGAACGGGGTGACCAGCCAGACAAACGCCGGACCGACCAAAAGCGCAGGTACCCAGACCCAGAGATTTCTCTCGGTATACTCGAACACCCCGATCCCCTGATTCTTACGGACCGCGTCGCGAAGAATCTCGCGGGCCGCATCGGCGTCAAAATGGTGGAATGAGGTAAACAATGTCCTGAAGCCCTCGAGCCTATCCGGCACGCTGGCTGCATCGACGGGTGCCTCGGAGTACGAGATTCGGTCGGGCGATTTCGCGGCCAGCCGGCGGAACGCGGGAATGTTCGGATACTTGTCGGTCAGCGTGATCGTGACGGGTTGTCCGTCGAGTTGGCCGAGTTCCTCCAGCAGGACAAGGGCGGGGCCGGCTGCTCCCGAGCACAGGTCAACCACCCGCCGGCAGTCCAGCGCGCTTAGAACGGCATTCAACTTCGGGAGGATCGGCCGGTACAGTTTCAATCCGGTGGCAAGGAACCCCATGATGTCGGTCAGCACGTTTCGCCACGCCTGCGGGAACCAGCTCAAGTCGTGAAACTCGAACAGGTGTATCCGCTTCATCGCTTCGGGCCCTCTGCACCCAGGCAGAGTCGGCGGCGGTTATCAGGTTCGGGTCTTTTCACGGGCGACGAGCCTGTCGGCAAGGCGTGTAGGTTCGGGGATTCTAAAACCCGCACAGGCGGCCAGCGTTATTTCAACGGCTGCATTCAACGAGAGGCGGTGGCCAACGCTGACATAGACGGGTTTCACGCTATCACGAGTGCGCACGACCGTGCCGATGCGCTCACCATCATGCTCGATAGGCGCGGTCGAGCCCTTGGAATTGCCCGGTTGTCGGCACGTACCGACAAGAAGGCTTTTCGCGCACCCTACACTTGGCCGGTCGATCAGCAGTCCCACGTGAGACGCCAGCCCGAACCGACGCGGGTGGGCGTAGCCTTGGCCGTCGAACAGAAAGACATCCGGCTCACGGCGAAGCTTGCGCAGCACGACCAGGATGGCCGGTGCCTCGCGGAACGAGAGCAACCCCGGCACATACGGAAATCGAACCGGGAGACGGGCCACGTGACGTTCGACGACCTCACCGGCGCGCACATCCCAAACCACAACACCGGCAATACACTTCTCTCGTTCCCTTGAGAAGGCCAAATCAACGCCGGCCAGCAGTCTCAGGCTGCCAACGCGACCTCGCCGGATGACCCGACCGGCCAGCTCACGCTGTATGGCGACGGCTCGCCGTGGCGTGACGGACCAGGAGTGCAACGCGCGAGGGATCTTCAAGGGGACTTACGTCCGATTCGCTCGTGTCTTATCGCTGTCAACACGCTCAGTCGCAGCAAACCCACGGATCACAGCCGGTGGGCGCTATGAGGACTGCGTCGTCCACGGCCGGCTTACTCATCCCGGTCGGCACGGCTGAGCATTTGAAACCGATCGCCCACGGTGACCACGGTCTTGCGCTTCACCCCTCCGCGAAGGTACGTAAGGGGCACTTCCGTGCCGACGGGAGTGAAGCCAACCAGCCGCACGAGGTGATCGGAATCCTCGATCGGCATGCCGTCATACTCGACGACGATGTCTCTGGCCTTGAGGCCGGCTCGTGCCGCGGGCCCGTCCCGGTAACTTATGCTCCTGAGTTCAGCACCGCGATAGACGCGCCTATCGACGACAAGGGTGGACTGGGGCGGATCGACGTCCTGCACCAGAACGCCGAGAAACCCGTAATGGACCTCTTCCCCGGCCTTGAGCAGATCCAGGATTCGCCGCGTATTCTTGTCGACCGGGATTGCAAACCCATGGCCCTCGGTGACACCCGAACTGGTTTCAATCGCGGTCACAATGCCGACCACCTTACCGTCCAGATTGAACAGCGGGCCGCCGCTGCTTCCCGGGTTGATTGCCGCGGAGGTCTCGATCATGTTGCCGTAGTATTGGAGGTCCGAACTGCGGACCAGCCGATCCGTCATCTGCCTCCCTAGCGCGCTGACCACACCGTAGGTAACGGAGGTCCGGCCGTCGTCATTGGCGAGGCCGAATGGGTTCCCGCAAGCAAACACCCATTGATTGACCTTGACGCCGGACAGATCGCCGAAGTCAACCGTCTTCAAGTTGTCAGCCTCAATCTTGAGTACGGCCAGATCGGAGCGTTGGTCTGCCTGTACGATCGTCGCCTCATACTTCAGGCCGTTGTGAAGGATCACCGAGATTACATTGGCGTCTTCGACGACGTGTCGGTTCGTCGCTAGGTACCCATCAGGGTCGACGGCAAAGCCGCTGCCCTGGCTGTGGGGACGGAGCACGAGTCTTGCACCTGGGTTATTGGGGTCGCTGACCCGATAAGTCCTGATGGCCACGACACTGGGTCGTATCTCTTCCGCGAGCTCGACAAAGGCGGCTTGAAGTGCCTTTAGATCCGCAAGCTCATACCGCTTGGGCACCCCGCCATAGGCGCCAAGCGGCCAGCCGACGGTCACTATCAGCACGAAGATGGCGGCTACACAGCCTCGTACGGCCTTTCGTTCCGACCCCGTCCGGTTCACAAAGATATCCTCCTTCCCCTCAAGACTCCAAGTCCGAATACATCAGCGACGATTTGTTATATTATAGCCGGGCATCCGGCGAGCGTGTAGATAAACTAGTGGCAAAATCGGACGCCTCCGATTCGCCGGACCGCCCCTGTGACTTCGTGGTAGGCTGTAGTTGTGAACGACGCCACGCTTGAAAGGCTCGAGTTCGACAGCATCCGTCAGACGCTCGCGACGTACTGCCTGAGCTCTCTGGGCAGGCGGCTGGCCCGAACGATCACGCCGTCGACCAAGCCCAAAGTGGTGCGGGATTGGCTCACTCAAGTGCGTGAGCTGGGGGCCGTAGCCTCCCAGGAATCCTTCCCGCCGATGGGCGGTGTCCACGACGTGCGCGAGTATGTGCGGGCCTCTGCATTCCCCGCCCCGCTGGAGCCGGAAGCGTTGGCCAGCATCGCCGAAACGCTGGGGGCCACCGCCCACCTTTGCGACTGGTTTGCGCGGATCGGGGACGCGGCCCCGTCCCTGAAATCAGTCCGGAAGCAGGTTGTTGATTTGAGCCCCATTGGCGACGCCATCAACGAGGTCGTCGACGGTCGGGGCCGGGTGCTGGACTACGCCAGTCCGAAGCTGGCATCGATTCGCAGTGCCATAGCTGAGGCACGCAGCCGTATCCGCGCGGTCTTTGACCGCATCTTGCGGCAATCAAGCTTGAGCAGGATGCTGCAATACGCCGGGACCACGTTCCACAGCGATCGCATGGTGCTGCCGCTCAAAGTGGAGTACCGCGGGCGCATTCCCGGCATCATCCACCGCAGCTCCGATACGGGCTCCACGCTGTTTGTCGAGCCGGCCGAATCCGTAGAGCTCAACAACACCATCGTCCGCCTGCGCGACGAGGAGAACAAGGAGGTAACCCGCATTCTCCGCCTGCTCACCCAGAAGGTGCAGGCCAACGCCAGAGCCATACTGCTGACACTGCGAGCCATTGGGGTCCTCGACCTGATCACCGGGAAATGTCGCTACGGCAAGAAGCGGTCCTGCGTATGTCCGCAGATTGACGGCAAAGGCGTGCTCGATTTGCATCAGGCCCGGCACCCCATGTTGATCGAGCTGTTCGAGCGGGAGGCGCAAGAGGGCAAGCCCCTTCGCCAGGTGGTGCCCATAGACATCCGCCTCGGCGAAGACTTCGATGTCCTTGTTGTTACGGGCCCAAATACCGGAGGCAAGACGGTCACCCTCAAGACCGTCGGGCTGATGGCCCTGATGACCCAATGCGGTATTCCGATCCCGGCCGGTGAGGGTTCGCGGATACCCGTGTATCGTCAGGTCTTCATCGACGTCGGCGACGAACAGAGCCTGCAGCAATCGCTCTCCACATTCAGCTCACACCTTGGAACGTTGTTGGAGATCATACACGACAGCGGCGAGCGGTCGTTGGTGCTGATCGATGAGCTCGGCGCGGGGACAGACCCGGACGAAGGGGCCGCGATCGGACAAGCGATCGTCTCTGAGCTGCTGAAGCTTCGTGCCCGGGCCGTAGTGACCACGCACCTGTCAACGCTGAAGGCCATCGCCTATACCACCCCGCGGGTGGATAATGCGGCTGTTGAATTCGATCCGGAGTCGCTGAAGCCGACTTTCCGCGTACGTATGGGCGAGCCGGGTAACAGTAATGCATTGATCATTGCCAAGAGGTTGGGGATGCCGGTTGGGTTGGTCAAACGGGCCAAGTGGTTTCTCGACGACCGAGCACGGGCACTGAACAGGGCCATTGCCGGTACCCTGCAATCACGCCGGCAGGCCGAGGAAGCCAGACGACTGGCTCGCCAGGCCACACTCGAAGCGCGGCGCGAACGTGCCCGATATGAGCGAGGCCGCCAGGAGCTGGAACAATCCCAGAAAACGTTCCACGATTGGACGCGCTGGATCGACGAGCTTGAACCCGGCGACGACGTGTACATCAAGTCACTAAAACGCCCCGCAAAAGTCGTCCGTAT
>CP070827.1:4502614-4506125 GCA_020344555.1 Phycisphaerales bacterium | reverse complement strand
CGCCGAGCAAATCGCGCTCCCAGACCGTCGAGCCGTCAAGCATGCGCATCAACGTTAACTGCCCTGCTTTGGGCATCGCGACCAAAGACCCACTGCCTGCTGCCATGGCCATGTCACGGTTCAGAGGATCGCGCGGTTCGCGCTCGACCTCGTGGGGTCGGACCCAGATGCGGCGGCCCGTGGCCAGCCCGAACGCGAACAGTCCCTCTCGGCCGTTGAACACCGCGGTCTGCCCCTCCGCCACGGCCCGGCGCGGGATATCCTCCCCTTCCAGCCATTTTATGAGTGCCTCGTCCGTAAACGTGTCCGGCAGTCGCAGTGCGGCCTTCCACAGAACCTCGCCATCATCGATACGGTGGCAAGTGAGGACATCATCCGGACCGTATGCGATCATGCGGTCCGTCAATACTTCAGGAGCCTGCTCGCCGAAGTCGATGACCCGCTCCACATCGGCGCGAGGCGCCCGGGTGCCCAGAACACCGGGACTCTCTTTGGGTTCGAGCGACCAGGCGAGCTCACCCGTCAACTGAACTGGAACATCGGTCGCCGCCGATGGATAGTCACCCGGTTCGACGGGGGAGAAGTCCGATCGAACCTGTTGAACCCAGTCGGCGACAAGCCCGTTGAAGCAGACCTGCCCGCTCAGTCCGTCCATCTCCGAGGCAGCCTCCGGCATCTCCTCCGTACCGAATCGCGACTCTAGCTCGTCGAGACCCGATGCTAGAGCACCGCCAAGCCCCAGGCCGGCGGAAGCACCCTCGGCGCAGAGTCGGCAAAGCCTTATCAGCGAGTCCATGGTTAGCGACGGCTGTGAATCCAGCCGTATGCTCTCCCGGTATAGCTGCTCGGCCTGCTCATAGCGGGCGGCGGCGGCGTGATACGAGGCAAGCTCGATGAGTGCCCGCTGCCCGGTCGGCCCCGGAGCCCGCAGGTCGGCGATAGCCCGCAGCCGGGCTCGTTTACCAAGACATCGTGCACCGCTCCCGAGCTCTTTGGCGATCGCGATGGTTTGCGCCAGGGTATACTCGTCCAATTGCGACTGCTGCTCATCGGTCAGGTCGTGGGCGACCTCTCGCAACCGTCGCCCCACGCTGAATCTTGCCATTTCCCCAATGTGGTCTCCTGAGGGAACCACCTGGTTGCTGTCCGAACTGATCCCTAATTGCCATAAGCGGCGATAGGCTTCTGCCGACCGGCCCATCGTACCGAGCAGATCCGCAACTGCCAGTGTACAACGCAGCCTGTCCATGGCGTTGGGCGCCGTCCGGTTGGCTTGCTCGAGCAGTCTCAGCAATTCCGCGTCTGCGTACCTCCGGGCACCTGACTCATCAGCAATTCTCAGTAAAGCCTCGACGCGCACGTGAGCTACATCCTCTGCACGCCCTGCGTCGCTCTCCAACGCAACCGGGGGAATGACCTCGAGCACATCGTAGGCCCGGTGCGGTTGGCCGCGCAACATCTCCAGCCACGCAAGCCGAACAGAGACAACCAGATCGGACGGGGCCGCCTGATGCTCCTCGAGCGTCAGAGGATATGTCCGTTCGATGTCCGGATACTTCCATACGCTCGACGGATTGATGCTGAACATCGCGTCATCAAGACACAGCAGATTGCCCAACGGACCGTGCGACGCCGGTGCCGGAGCGTACCCCAGCACCTCTCCGGTTGCCGCACGCACGGACAACAGTCCGTTCGCCGTCGGCACATAGACAAGTCCATCCGAGAGCACACCACGCCCCGTCAGCGACGCCTCGATGTCGGCGCTCCATATCACCTCGCTGTTGGAAAGTGACAGGCAATAGACACTACGCCCGCCCAGCCAGACACGCCGCTGATCGGCCGCGATGATATAGAGCGCGTCACCGCGGCTGGCCGACCACTTGAACTCGCCCGTGGCGGCCGCAAACGCCGTCAGCTCGTCACGCTCCCTGGGGGCTAAAAGAACCAGTCCTCCACTGACCACCGGCGGCGACGAAAGCCAACCGCCCCGCTCGTCCGAGTTCGAGGCCCGTTGCTCGTCCGAAACAGGACCCAGTTGAGTCGCCCACCGGATGGTGTAATCCCCGGTGTCAACCGCAAAGAGCGCACCCTGACCTGTGGGAACATACAGGATACCGTCGGCCAGAGCCGGCTGAAGGGCATATCGTGCCGGAACAGCCGATCTTCCCAGCGAACACAGCAAAACCGTGCGGAGCAACGCTCCGTCCTCAGGATCCAGTACCGCCACGTTCAGATCGCCCTGGCGCAGAAACGGAACCCACAGCGCCTCACCCACCGCAATCGGGACTGATTGGAAACGCACATCACTCAAGGGGTCGTCGGAATGACCGGTGCGGCCGCGCTGCCATCGAACCCGCCCGGTCTCCACGTCGTAGGCCACCAGCCGCGCGCCTTGCACAAACCTGCTTACGAAGAGAGGTCTGGGCAGCCAACGCATGACACCCAGCCCACCGGCGTCGCGCTCCTTGAGTGTGTATTTCCCCTGCCCCTCTCGCGAGACAATCATGGCCAGACCATGACCCAGTGAGATTCCGCCGACCACGTGGTCATCGTAAGCATAACCCTTATCGTTCAAATGCCCCGTCGATTGACGTGAGCTTCTCTGCTGTCCGGCGGATCGCGATGCCGGAGCACCCGTGTCGGCCCGCCCCGATTCCCATCGCAGCTTCAGGTCTTCCATGTCCAGGGCTATGCAGCCCCACCGGGTCCGCGCAAACAGTCGCCGGTTGTCAGCCACCAACTGGCCGACCGGGAGAATCGGTCGCCTGGTTGGATCATTGCGGAGCACGCGTCGCCACGCGTCTTTTGCGGCGCCGGGCAGATCAGACCGCCAGGGAACAGCCTCCAGCAGCGTTGGTTCCACTGCGGGCATCAAGCCTTCTCGGGTCGGTGTGCCGCCCACAATCGGCCAGGAGACTGGATCGCCACCGCGGTCAAGCCCAAGAGGACGGAGGGTCAGGACCGAATCCAATACCCCGTACTCATCGTGCTGCGTCTGGGCGTCGGCATCCGCGCGATAGGCATCCAGGACGGCTTTCGCTTCCTCTTCACGCCCCAACAGTGAATACGCCGCCGCCAGCTTGGACACAACTAATAGTCTGGGGACGTCGTAGTCGGGCACCAGGTCCACAAGGTCGGTCAGAAGCCTGATGGCCTCGCCGGGCCGACCTTCGTCCAATGCCCACGAGGCCAGAAGATCCGCCGCATCGTCCCCGTACCGGGTCAAAAGGTACCGATCGACGACAACTTGAAGCTGGCCCGGATCGTGCGCCGCTCGCCCACGTTCAAAGAGCCGTTTGGCTCTGCCGTCGTAGAGCAATCGGTACGCCCGGAGTCCTTTGGGCGGCAGCGACTTTAGGCGTTGCAGTGCTCGACGCCGCACCGACTCGTAACGCATGCCTCTGTCGGGTGCTCCATCCCGCCGCCGGGCCAACGAAGCCCCAGGCTCGTCGATGATGCGCTGGAGACAATCGATCGCGAACTTCCAATCCGCTCGGGCGATACCTTCTTC
>CP070827.1:4494621-4502514 GCA_020344555.1 Phycisphaerales bacterium | reverse complement strand
CACCGACTATTCGTGGACCGGTGGCCTGCTCGGTTGCGACGCTGCTAACAATTTCCGTGGGTTATGGGCGAGTTTGCCGGCGGGAACCTACCACTTCCCGATCTACTCGTCTCCCGGTGGAAGCTTGCACGGCCCTTACCAGATGCACATTACGGCTTATCCCTGTACGAGGGGTGCCTGCTGCCTCGACGGCGTATGCCTGACCGACTTCGGCGGCACGACGAGCCAACTCCATTGTGCGGAAATGGGCGGCACCTGGTTCAGCGGCGAGGACTGCAACCAGGGTTACCTCTGCCCCGGCGCCGCTGGCGCATGCTGCGACGACAGCACCGGTATTTGCCAGGACGGCATCGCGCCGGCGGACTGCCAGAAGCCGGCGCGCTTCGCGGCCGGCATCCTGTGTGCCGACCTGGTTCCGGCGTGCTCAGAGCCCCGCGGTGCCTGCTGCGACGACAGCACCGGCGACTGCAACGACGACATTGTGCAGTCGAATTGCCAATCGCCCCTGCGCTTCGCGGCTAACACCTTGTGTGCCAACCTGAGTCCACCGTGCACGGGGCCGCCCGCTGCCTGCTGCTTCTCCGGCGAATGCGATAACATGCCGCAGACCGATTGCGTGAGTCAGTCCGGCGTGTGGTTCGCGGATGAAGACTGCGCCACCTTCACCTGTCCGGCTCCACCGACCTGCCCCAGCAACACGCTCTTTGGCCAACTTCCGTACTTGCCATCGGATGCGTGGATTATGGGTGTCTCCGACACCGACTGGGTAGGAGGCAACGCGGTGCGCTACGAGAGCTTCGCGGCACTCAACGGGCCAATCTGCGACGTCCACTGGTGGGGCATCGCCTACGGTACCGGGGGCCCGTGTACCGAGAATCCCATGACGTTCATCATTAAATTCTACGAGAACGCCGCCGGGGCGCTCGTGCCGGGCAACGAAGTGTGCTCATACACCGCCACGGTTACGGGAACGCTGACAGGGTGGCCCTATTCCGTCGGTGAACTGCTGGAGTACCACGTGGACTTACCCACGTGCTGTTCACTCTCGACAGGATGGATTTCCATCCAAGCGACGGGCGGTTCTCCAGACTGCTGGTTCTGGTGGACGGGTTCACCCGACGGCAACGCCCAGTCCTGTTTTCATGACGGCACTACTCTGGACTGCAGCGCTTCGACTTACGACCTGAGCGTTTGCCTGACCGGGGCTACCGCTCCTCTGGGGGCTTGCTGCGTTGACGGTGCGTGCGTGGGCACCACTACGGAAGTGAACTGTCAAGAGCGCGTTGGGCTATGGTATCAGGGCGAAGACTGCGCGACGTTCATCTGTCCCGAGGCCTGCTGTTTCTCCAATGGGACTTGCCAGGACATAGCGAAGGAGCTCTGCGTGGCGCAGGGCGGGGCCCCGCAAGGTGCGGGCAGGACTTGCGCCGACGTCACTTGCCCGCTGCCGACGGAGGCCTGTTGCAGGGATGACGGCCTGTGTCGTGATCTGACTGCCGCCGAGTGCGTCGAGACGGGCGGCACGCCGCGGGGCCCGGGCACCCAATGCCTCGGTGACGGCAATGGCAACAATATTGACGACGCGTGTGAGGACGGGCCGTGCGACGGTTGTGGCCCCGGATCGCACTGGGTGGATCAGTGCAGGCCCGGTGACGATCTCATGGTGACCGGTGCAATCATCGGGATCGCCATGGATGACGACTGCGTGGTCAATACGAGCCTGCGCCTTCACGGACCGGTGCACGTCAGGCGGTCGGATCCCCGTGACGACTCGATTCAATTCCCGGGCCTGCGGCCGCTTGACGGGCATCTTGACGTCATCGACACGGAGATCGTTTCGATGAGCCTGACCGACGGCCTGGTGACGCTGACCGCAGGCGGAGGGCTGGGGCAGGGCGGTATCCTTCGGCGTTCTAACGGCGCGATTGCCGAGCAGCGTGCCGACAACCTTCTGGCTGACAGCTTCTTCGACGTGTTCTTCGAGGTCGACCTCGGCGGTGGCGTGTATGCTTACAACCGGGAGCCGCTGCGCGTGTACGCAAAGATCAATTGCGTCCCACCCGACGCTACATACATCCATCCAAGGGAGTGCATCATGCTGTGGGACACGCCGGTCGAAGGTGAGGGTCGTATCGTTGCGTACCTGGTGCAGGCGGATCACTCCACTTACCCGGAGTGTGGTGACCCGACGACGGGCAGTTGCTTCGAAACACACGACTGGCCGTATTGCGACGACCTGATCTGCTGCAAACGGGTCTGCGAGCGGTTGGCGACCTGCTGCACCGCGGTGTGGGATGAAAGTTGTGTGGAAGTGGCCCAGGCCTTCTGCGAGCCACCGCAAGCCTGCTGTTTCGAGGACGGTAGCTGCTCTGACTACGGTCCGACAAACTGTCAGCAGCAGGGTGGCAGGCCACAAGGAGAGGAGACGTCATGCACTGCGTCCCAGGCCTGTTGCCTTACTGACGGTTCATGCCTGGACGTAGACGTCCTCTGCTGCGACGAGTTCGGCGGCACGCCCATGGGTGAGGGTACGACTTGCGCGTCGGGCATCTGCGGCTGTCCGGGTGCAACGATCACGATCGAGATTCTCACGGACGCCTGGCCGTATGAAACGACGTGGGAGTTGTTCGAGCTGGGTGTCGGCATCGTGGCATCAGGCGGCCCGTATACCCTCGCGTACGCGCTGAACACTGAAGAGGTCTGCGTAAGCTCCACGAGCTGCTATGATTTTACGATCTACGACTCGTATGGTGATGGCATCTATGCACCCGGCGGCTACAAGGTGTCATACAACGGCACTGTGTTGGCCGACACGATGGGGATGGGCTGGAGCGGCTTGTCGGAGACGGTGAGCTCCATCGGCGATGGTTGCACCCCGCCCGGTGCCTGCTGCATCCTCGGCGATTGCGTCAGCGGCAAGACGCAGGAATCCTGCGAAGCACAAGAAGGGACATGGTTCGCGGATGAACGCTGCGCGGACTTCAATTGCCCATATTCCCCGTGCGCCCCGACGCCCAGCGGGATGACGTGCGAGCAGACGGAGTGTCCGACAGCTACGGACAAGTGCGTATCGACGGTCGTCAGCGCTCTCAATGGTTGGCATGTCGAGGAGTGCACGTGCATTCCCGAGGGCGCCTGCCATGTGGTACTCGGCCCGGACATCACTCCGCCCGTCTGGTGCGAGGGGAGCTGTTTACAGGGCGAGGAATGCCGCCTGATCGGCACTGACGCCGACGGCGACGGCACCGATGATACTTTCGAGTGCCGGTGTGAACCGGCCTCTTGTGAGCAGAGCCCGTACCCCGCGTGTCGGGGTGGATGCCCGCCAGGTTCGCTCTGCAAGCCGAGCGCGGTAGCCGCTGTCTGTGTCTGCGAGTCGATCACTTGTGAGCAGAGCCCCTACCCCAATTGTGTCGGCGAATGTCCAGTGGGCAGAGTGTGCAAGCCGGATCCGACAAACGCCGTCTGTGCCTGTGAGCCGGTTGAGTGTGCGCCGACTGCCGATGGCATCGCGTGTGAACACGCGCCGTGTACCGGTCCGAATGACATGTGTGTGTCACGGTGCATCAACTATGACCCACAGACGGGCGTGGCCAAAGTCATCGCTTGTGAGTGCCTTGACCCCAACCGATGCCACGTCCGAGCGACTACGTCGGGCCCCGCGGGCAATCCATGTGTCGTGCCGGACAATGGCAATGGAACCATCACGCTGCCCCCGGCCGGCTGCGACTACCTCGGTCCTGACGAGGTGCACGAGATCATCGATGGGCTGCCGCCGGGGACGACCATCGAGCTGGATCCGATTCACATGGACTTCATCTGCTCGCAGGACGGCGGTACTGTGTGTTCACTCCCGCTGCCTCCAGGCGAATGTGAACTCCCGGGCGGCACACTCGGCGGCCACGGAGATTGTTTCCAATCGACGCTGGACCTGACCGTCCGTGGGACCGGAAGCCTGACGGGGTTCAATCGGCACCTGGCCGTGCCCATTTACTGCGAGGTGCACACCGGGCCGCGCAATCCCGGTGATCCCGTCCAGACCTTCCCCAATGATATGTTCCGCCTGCAGGGCGAGTTGTTCGGCGACCCCGACTTCTGTACGTTCCACGTTGTCGGCGGCACCGACTTTGGCCTCCCCAGCCCCGGTCAGACCACGCTGACGCAACTGCCCAGCGGCGACTTCGCCGTCGACAGCTTCTTTGACATCACCTACCAGATCGAGTTCGAGGGTTGCTTGGGCACTCAGCTGGCTGATTATGGGGGAACGACGACCGCGACCATTCGCATGCAAACCGGCACGGGCACGACCTGCGCGGGCGGCTGCCCCTCCGGGACGGTCTGTGATGAGACCATCGTCCAGAACCCCGACGGCACCGTCGACGTTTGCTGCCACTGCGTGACTCCGCCGTCCGAGGCCTGCTGTCTGCGTGACGGCGGCTGTGACGACGGGCCACCATCCGGTTGCCTGGCAGCGGGCGGCAGGCCGCAGGGCCCTGGCACAACCTGTTCCGACACAACGGCCGCTTGCTGCAACCCCGACTCCGGTGCTTGCGTCGATGTGGACCCGCTTTGCTGTGATGACATCGGCGGCGTGCCCTCACCGACAGGGGCGGCTGCGTGCAGGGGAGATCAGAACAAAAACGGAATCGATGACGCGTGCGAGGAGGGCGTTGTTGAAAGAGACGTGTTCCCGGAGACGGTGGCACAGGTGCTGCTGGAGGTGCCTGGCCCGATTATGACACCCGATTCCGAGTTGCCGCCAACCCGCGGGGTATATCGCAGTGCAGCCCAGGAGCATGCCGTGTATTCCGACCCGGGTTTGGAGGTGGTGCTACAGGATATACGGCATCAGGTATTGGCCTATCCACCTCCGGTGCGGACTGCGTTGGGCGCGGACGAGCGTGAGGTCTTCCAGTCGGTGGCTGTAGGCACGGCGCTGGTTTCAGTGCCAGGCACCGTGCCCGAGCTGGTACCGGTCGAGTTGCGCGGCCCGGTCGAGACACTGGTACGCGAAAAGGCCGATCAGACCACCGGGAGTTGGGATGCCGAGATCGTCTCCATGAGCCTGTCGGGCAACATCCCAGGCGTTGGCCCCGTCCAGATGCAGGAGAGCCCCACGTTGTCCTCGGCAGGTCAGACCGGGATCCAGGCCCTGGGAGGCGGAGGCCAGTACTCCGTGGATAGTTTCTTCGACGTGTTCACCGAGCTGTCGGTGGATGGCGGTAATAGTTGGATTGGATCGACCGGCAGCGTGCGCATGGAGCTGGTGGAACAGGTGTTGGTCAGCGCCGTCGGCCCGGCCGAAGCGCACGTGTATTTTGAGGGCCCGGAGGAGGGCGTGGCCTATGACGATGACCACGACGGTTACGATGAGGTGAAGACCGAGCTGGTCAACATGGACCTGCGGGGCCACAGCCCGATGGGTCCGGTGGCCATGGGGCTGCGGGACGGCATGCCATCTACAGGCCAGATCATGGAGCGGGTCAATCAACAGCCGGGGAAATTGGAGGTGGCGCCGTTTATTGCCACGGGCGACATTCCGGCGGACAGCTTCTTCGACGTGTGGCCGGAAATTCGGATGGGCGGCCAGGTGCTCTACACTACGGCTCCGTTGCCAATAAAGACGTTGATCCATCACAAGCCTCCTCAGGATGGCGAGCGTTACGTTAATCCGTATCTGCAGCCCGTGGAGCTGATCGACCCGCTGACGGGACAGGGGACGGGGATCCTCGTGATCCGCGAGGTGCACCAGCCGGATCCGACGGTCGAATATGACATTTTCGAGCGGACCAGGGCGCTGGTTGCTTTGGACGTTCCCAGCTTCGGACTGCTTAACGTGGTGTTGCGCGGTACCAACAGCGTGCACGTGTTCTTCGAGGGTCCCCAGGAAGGGGATGCGGTCGACGACGATCTGAACGGCCGGGACGAGGTCATCACGCAAATGAAGACGTTGGACCTGCAGGGGCATCACCCGGCGCTGGGGGAGGTGATTCTGCGTCTGAACCCGGATGAGGTGACGTTGGGGCAGATCGAGGAGAACGCCAACGTGCAGCTCGGCCGCTTGGATGTGCCGCCTTTTGGTGCAGAAGACACCACGGCTGACAGCTTCTTTGATGTGCTCTTCGAGATCGAGATTCCCAGCAAGTCAATGGTGTTGCACAACAACAGGCCGGTGCGAATGGTGGCCACCATCACGCAAAAGCCTCCCGGACCTGGCGATGAGTACTTCAAGCCCGAAGGCCCCATCGAGCTATATGACGAGAACGGCGAGCCCACCGGCATAGTCATGACCGAGGCCCGCCACGTACCCAACCCGCCGGAGGAAGAGGTGGAGATCGACGTATTCGACTTCTCGATCGGCGAGCTGGAGCTTACCGGCGGCCCATTCGGCACGGCCGGGGAAACCGTCGAGGTAGGTGGTTCGACCACCGTGTTCGTGTTCTTCGAGGGCCCGGCGGATGGTTTGGCGAATGACGACGACGATCCCCCGGACAACCGGGACGAAGTGCGGACGCAGATGGTGGACCTGAATCTCACCGGGGTCAGTTCACAGGGTCCGGTGCACGTGACACTCAATCCCAGCCTGCCCTCGATCGGTGGGATCGAAGAGACGCTCGACATCAGCACCGGCGTCTTGGACGTACCGCCGTTCGGGCTGCCGGGCACCACCGCGGACAGCTTCTTCGACATCTTCTTCCAGATAGACGTCGGCGGACGGAAGTACTTCACGGTCGATCCCAAGCGGATGCGCAGCGTCATTACTCACAAGCCCCCCCGACCGGGTGACGTTTATGAGAACCTGGAGCAAATCGAACTATATGACCAAGACGGCAACGCCACAGGCATCTTCCTAAGCGCCGCCCGTCACCGTCCGCGGCCGCCGGTGGAGTTTGACCGGTTCGACTTCACGATCGGTACGCTCCAGTTGCGCCTGTCTGAGCAAACCACGGTGACGGTCGAGGTGACCGGTCCGGCCACGGTGGCCGTGTACTTCGAGGGCACTCAGGAAGGTGCAGCCAGCGACGACGGCCACGCGCCCGGTCTGGACGAAGTCGTAACTCGGATGGTCGGCCTGAACCTCACCGGCTTCATCAATCCGACTCTGGGGCCGGTGCACGTTACGTTGAACCCGGACATTCCCTCGATGGGTCTGATCGAGGAGCAGGTCAACAACACGCCTGGTGTTCTGGACCTCCCGCCGTTTGCGGCGGCTGGCAGTGCGGACAGCTTCTTCGACATTTACTTCGAGGTAACGGTTGGTGGCGAGCGATACCACACAGTTCGGCCAAAGCGGATGAGCGGTAAGATCACGGAGAAGCCTCCTGGACCGCTGGATTTGTACGAGGGTCTGCAGGACGTGCAGCTTTATGACGCTGATGGCAACCCGACAGATTACTACCTGGTCGCCGCGCGTCACCGTCCGCGACCGCCGGTGGAGGTTGACCCGTTCCCGTTCTCGATCGGGGCCATGGATCTGATCCTCCCGGACGGAACCACCGAGACGGTGGAGATGACCGGTGAGGCGACGGCTGCGGTGTACTTCGAGGGCGGTCAAGAAGGCAGCGCGAACGACGACGGTAAGGCCGAGGGTCTCGATGAAGTGGTGACCCGGATGACGGACCTTCAGATGCACGGGATGAGCCCGACGCTGGGTCCGATTGACGTGACGTTGAACCCGAACATTCCCTCGATGGGTCAGATCGAGGAGCAGGTCAACAACACGCCGGGTGTTTTGGACCTCCCGCCGTTTACGCCAACGGGCACGGCGGACAGCTACTTCGACCTGTACTTCCAGGTGACTGTGGCCGGTCAGACGTTCCACACGGTGGACCCCAAGCGTATGAGCGGCAAGATCACCCATAAGCCTCCGGGGCCGCTGGACTGGTACGAGGG
>CP070827.1:4487022-4494521 GCA_020344555.1 Phycisphaerales bacterium | reverse complement strand
ACAGTTAATGAACTCACCATTCTCGACATAACCGCGAACGATTCGGACCACCTCTTCGGCGACGGCGTTCTGGGCCTGCTCCGTGGAGGCGCCCACGTGGTGCGTGCCGTAGATTTGAGGCACCCGGCCGATCGGGTTTGTAAACTCCTTGTCCGATGCTGCCGGCTCGACCTCGTAAACGTCCAGGGCCGCCCCGGCAATGGTCCCCGATTTGACGGCATCGGCCAGGGCAACATCATCCACCACACCGCCCCGACTGCAATGGATCAAGAAGGCCGTCGGTTTCATCAAGGCCAGCTCGTCCGGCCCAATCATGTGTCTGCTTTCCTTACCGCCCGGTACGTGCAAGGTAACGAAGTCCGCTTTGGCGAGGAGCTCTTTCAGCGGAACCTTGCGGATCCCGAGCTCCTCCTCAATGCTCGTTTGGTCGATCACGTCGGAGTAGATCAGTTTCATCTCGAAAGCGGCGGCACGCTTGGCAACTTCGTACCCGATACGACCCAGCCCGACGGTCCCGAAGGTGCGCCCTTTGAGCCCCCGGGCCTTGCTGTACTCCCTCTTGTTCCAGACCCCACGGCGCAGGTCGGCTGCCTCATCCACGATGCGGCGATCCAGGGCGATCATCAAGCCGATGGTCAGCTCGGCAACGGCGACGGAGTTCATCCCAGGGCAGTTGCAGACGCGCATGTTCCGCTGAGTGGCTGCGGGCACGTCGATGGTGTCATACCCTGAGCCGGCCCGGATCACCAGGGCGAGGTTGGGCGAGGCGTCGAGCATCTCGGATGTCACCCGCGTGCTGCGCACCACCAGAGCGTTGCACTGAGTTTCACCGACGGCCTTGGCCAGGGCCTCGTCCTTGAGGTCGGGATCCAGCATGACCTCGCACCCAGCCTCACGAAGCGCCTCAACACCATGATCCGCGAACTTGTCAGCAATCAGCACCTTCATCGTCTGCACCTCCTATGTTCGGCTTCTCGGTTTTGTCGAGACATCCGACGTCTGCGGGACCGACTTCCCAGGTGGCCAAGATTATAAGGAAAATCGCCGCATATTGAAGGTCCCTGCCGTGGCGGGGGCATCATCAGCCGGTCCCAGGCGATCACCGACCGGGACGGGATCGCCGCGTTTGACCTGTGACCGCCCGGTCGCGAGCATGGGGGAGGCTAAGCAATGTCAGTACGGTTCAAAACAGGATGCCGACGCTCGTGACTCGATCCCCGCGGGAGACCGCCCGCGTCCCTTGGCTCGCCGTTGTCGCACCGGGAATCCTGGTCGCCGCGACCGGTGTGGGGGCCGGTGACCTGCTGACCGCCAGCTTGGGCGGATCGGCCGTCGGACTGGCAATCCTATGGGCCGCAGGTGCCGGGGCGGTTCTCAAGTGGTTCGTCAACGAGGGGATCGCCCGATGGCAGATGGCTACGGGAACGACGCTGCTCGAAGGGTGGGTGGCCCGGCTCGGTCGGTGGGTTCAGTGGGTGTTCTTGATCTACCTGCTGGGCTGGTCCCTGTTCACCGGAGGTGCTCTGGTCAACGCATGCGGTGTTGCGGGAACCGGGCTCCTCCCCCTGGCCGATGATCTGAAAACGTCCAAGATCCTCTGGGGTGTCGGGCACTCATTGGCCGGTTTGCTGCTTGTCCTGCTCGGGGGTTTCAGGCTGTTTGAGAAGCTCATGTCGGTCTGCATCGGTGTAATGTTCGTGACGGTGATTATCACGGCCCTTTTGATCCGACCGGACTGGGCGGCAGTTGGTCACGGGTTGATCATTCCCCGGATCCCTCCCCAGGGCACCGGCTGGGTGCTCGGGATCGTCGGCGGCGTCGGGGGCACGGTCACGCTCCTGTCATACGGTTACTGGATTCGTGAGCAGGGTCGAGCCGGTTTGCAGGGCGTGAGACAATGTCGCCTGGATCTGACGCTTGGCTACGCGATGACGGCCTTGTTCGGTCTGGCCATGGTTATCATCGGTTCGCGTGCCCGTCTTGAAAAGGGACCGACCGTTGCATTGGACCTGGCCGGCCAGCTTGCTACAGCAGTCGGCCCTGTTGGAAGGTGGGTTTTCTTGATAGGCTTTTGGGGTGCGGTCTTTTCGAGCTTGCTGGGGGTCTGGCAAAGCGTGCCATATCTCTTTGCGGACTTTCTGGCCTTGCGCTGCGGCCTGTCAGCCCGGCAGCGTCTGTCGCTCGACTTCACGAAGACAGCCGGTTACCGCGCGTATCTGTTTGCAATTGCTCTGGTTCCATTGCCGCTGCTTTGGGTCTCGGTCCGGCAAGCGCAGTTGACCTATGCCATCGTTGGGTCGCTTTTCATGCCGCTGCTGGCGCTCACCTTGTTAATCATGAACAACCGCGGCGATTGGATCGGCAGCAAGTATCGCAGCGGCTGGGTCACCAATCTTGTTCTCGCAACCACTGTATTGTTCTTCGCTTACGTGGCCGCAGACACCGTTATCGAGAAGTGGTGGCAGTTGGGCGCGTTCCTAGGTGGCTAGGACCGGTTCCAACACGACAGTCCGGTCAACGTCTGGGGCAGTCTATAGGCTCAGCATACATATAAGGACCGTTCGGCGCAAGAGCATGGCGGCGAGGATTATGGGGAGTAGCCGCGTTATAGGTTCCACGGGACCAAGTCCCCAAGGACCTCAATCGTGGGCCGCATAATGGCGATATCTGGTTGAACCTGCTCCGTTTGTATAGCACTCTTGTAGAAAACAAGTCTCGTGGAGTGCTCGCTGATGGCCGCGGGTCTGTGTGCTGTTGCTCGCTGCCGGCAGGCGATCTGCATAGGGGACGACATATGGGTGTACGTACGGGTCAGCAAGATCTCAGCGGCTGCGCCACCAAGGAGGAGTTGGCGAGCCTCTTCGACAATGCTTTCGCCACATGGCAGTCCGGTGGTCCGAAGCCCGATGACAATCGAGAGACCCCCCGGATTCCGGGCGGGGAAGCCAAACCGCTTTTCGTTGTCTCCTACACGGACAACGGGCAGGAAGTTCGGCTGAATCGCCGGGCGGAAATTGTGGACATCTCTGCCGACGGACTTGGCGTGGCCGTGGCGGAGCCTCTGCCGGTGGGTGCTATCCTCCAATTCGCGTTCGACAGTCAGAACGGTGAGCGTAACTTTGGAGTGGCTACGGTTGTCCGGTTGACCAAGACTGAGGGCGGCTATCGGATCGGACTAACCTTTGCCAAAGACGCGAAGTCGCTCGATGTCGAGTCCTCCCCCGATGGGGCCGAGACACACTTCGAGCCCACTAGACGTTGGCACCGGCCATTTGACCAGCTCAAAAAGGCTGTCATCGCTGGGTACCACGTGTTCACGCAACGGCGGCTCGCCCGGCAGAGAGCTGGAAAGATGCGTTGACGGGAAGCAGGCCGTGTTCCTTGTGGAGGCCGGACCGGCTCGCTACGTCGCCGCCTTGTCTGTCGACGGCAAGAAGATCGTCAGCCAATCCGGTGCGCTTCGACATCGCCTGCGCAATCTCCTCTGCGACAAACCAACTCCCACAATGATTAGCATCGAGGGGGTGGTCTTTCGGCCTGGGCAGCGCTACAACCGAACAACGTAACGCATTGCACCTTGGACCCGAGCCTGCAATAGACACATCAAATCCGTTCGCAAGTTCTGCAGGGGACACGTGTACTCTCGGAGCCATCTTCGCCCAACGACGTGACTGAGGACGCATCTGCACAATCACTCGAAGCGAGCATACCTCAAGCGATGCCATAGGGTTGCCGGATCATACTCAGTGTTTCGGAAGCGGCTCCAGCCTTTGCACGCGGCTGGCTGTCCGACCCTTTGGACCGATCTACTTCGACCGGGCGAGACGAAAGCCGATGTTGTTGCACCGGTCTTCCGAGGTCCATCCGATGCGCGTTGCCACGCGCGCCCAACTGGCGTCCCCAACCCATGGTCCGCCGCGCGCGGCGCGTCGCGGCCCCATCATGCCTTCCGTTTGATACGGGTTGGTCTGCGGACCAGGCTTATACTTGCCCAAGAAATCGCTGCACCACTCCCAGACATTGCCGCTCATATCGTGGAGCCCCTGGTTGTTCGGCTTGAATGTGCCGACGGGCGTGGTTCGCCCTCTGTATTCGCCCACCTCTGCATAGACGAAGCTGCCACCCGCGGCGTTGAAGTTCATTTCGCTTGATCGAGCAGTGTTCCGACCGTTGCCAAACCTGACCTTCTTCCCTCTCTCTCGGGCTGCATACTCCCACTCGGCCTCCGTGGGCAGGCGGTAGCCTTTGACCTTCGTGATATCCGTCGTGGGGCTACCGTGAGCATCCAGCAACTCTCCGGTCTCGACATTGTAAGCCACCGGTAGGCCCTCCTTGACGCTCAGCCAATTGCAATAGCTCACCGCATCTTTCCAGGACACGCTGGTCACGGGGTGCCTCCGGTCCTGCTGGTAATGAACGTTTCTCCAAGTGGCATCCGGCTCCCAAGTGGAATTGGGTTCCCCGGAGCCATCGTCTCCACGCAGAACCCAGGCTCCGGGACGAGCGAGATGTCCGGTAGGTTCACGAGCGCCAGGCGCCCGTGGGCTCCTTCTCATGCCCCCTTCAGGTGTGCTTGCGGGCTCTGCGGAAGTCACGTATCCCGTCTCTTTCACGAACAGGGCAAACTCTTCCACCGTGACTTCGTGCTTGTTCATGTAGTACCCGGTCAATGTCACCTGGTGGACCGGTTCCGCAAACTGCACGCCTTCATCGAAGACGTCACCCATCTCGAATGTGCCGCCCTCTACGAACAGCATATCCCTCATTTCAGAGTCCCGATCGTCTCCGCTGGCAAACGAGGGGCTTGCCAAGAGAAGGGCAACCGTAAGACCAAGACACGTAACCTTCATCGTTTTTCTCCTTTTTAGTTGCTGCCGGTGCTCAGAGGTTGGCACGGTCAACCTTCGGAGCGCACGGCGTACTGACCTCAGACAACCATTCTATCGAGAGACAACCGCACGTTTCAATGGTTTTCATTATTCTTGAAAATACTGGCGCGCCTGGCCCGCGGTCTCCTGAAGAATCCTGCTATCCGTGACACGTCATGCCGGGAAACGGGTGGACCCACACCAACAAGCGTGACCTCCGGTGCCGCATGTCTGAGACGAACGTTGTGCATAAGTACTTGCTGTCACAAGGGTTACGTGGGGCGCGCTTTCTACGTAGTCCGCAGCCCTGGTGTTCCGGCGCACGCTGCGTCGGCACATGTCCGGCGGCCCTTTTCCCTACTTCAACCGGCGCCCTTCTCGACGTCGCCCTGAGGACAAGGCGGTGAGATCCCGACAAGGCTGGCCTTGAGTGCTGATGGGAGTTACCATAACGGCCCGTGCCAGGCTGCGTGGGTCTGGGCGCGGATCGTGACATCTCGTGAAGGAGGATAAGTCATGAAGATCTGGAAACCGACGATCAGATTTCTACTGGTAGGTGTTGTTGCAGTTGTTGCCTTCGGTGCCGATGCCTATGCCGGCAAGCCGGATTGCGATCGACCCAAGTTCTGCCCGATGCTGTGGGCCCCGGTCATCTGCGACGACGGCAAGGTGTATCCTAACGAGTGCTACGCGCAGAAGAAGTGCGCGACCGGATGTGTTCCATACGGGGACTGGCTGTTGGACGAGGGTGGCAAGCCGGATTGCGATCGGCCCAAGTTCTGCCCGAAGTTGTGGGCTCCGGTGATCTGCGACGACGGCAAGGTTTATCCCAACGATTGTTACGCGCAAAAAAAGTGCGCGACCGGTTGTGTTCCATACGGGGACTGGCTGTCCGCTGACGGCGAAGAGAAGAAGCCGGTTGGCGGCGACGACGAGTGTCCGCGCAAGGGCTTCCACTGCCCGATGGTATGGGATCCCGTCATCTGTGACGACGGGGAGGTCTACAGCAACTCATGTGTGGCTTGGGTGTGGTGCGCGACGGGCTGCGTTCCGTACGGCGACGGCGGCCCGATCCCCGTCGAAGGCGGCAAGCCGGATTGCGATCGACCCAAGTTCTGTCCGAAACTCTGGGCCCCGGTCATCTGTGACGACGGCAAGGTGTACCCGAACCCTTGTTACGCCCAGAAGAAGTGCGCCACCGGCTGCGTTCCCTACGGCGACTGGCTTTCCCCCGAGGGCGGCAAGCCGGATTGCGATCGACCGAAGGTCTGCCCGAAGCTGTGGGCCCCGGTCATCTGCGACGACGGCAAGGTGTACCCCAACGATTGTTACGCGCAGAAGAAGTGCGCGACCGGCTGCGTTCCCTACGGTGAATAGCTGATCCCCGAGGGCGGCAAGGCAAAGTGTGATCGACCGAAGTTCTGTCCAATGCTTTGGGGTGCCCGTGATCTGTGATGACGGGCAGGTCCACAGCAACGCGTGTGTCGCCTGGGTCTGATGCGCCACGGGTCGCGAACCACTGGGCCGGGCTCGACCATCCCCTGAGCTGAGCGCGATGAAGGGTGAAGGCGACTGAGGAAGGAGCCTATACGTCCAGTGCCTAAGGCACGAGCCCACGGAGCGTGAAGGCGACCTGATATTTCCACTGACGACTTGGCGCCCCGCGGACCAGCCCGCGGGGCGTCTTGTTCATGCACCGGCGGCACCTCCACCGAGTAGGCCGGCTGGGTGTCTCTGGCAGCCGCGGCTTATTCGGCCGGGCTGAACTCGCGTTGGAAGCTGGCCAGGTCGGTGGCGTCGACGTCGAAGTCGTGGTCCACGTCGAACGGTCTGCAGAGAGCCTCGAGCTGATGCTGGGTCGGACCCGTCATGCATTGCCAAAGCGCTGTGTGGTCGGCAAGGTCGACATACCCGTTGCCGTCGACATCGCCGCGCGGAGGAGGAGGAAAGAGCAGGAGCTGAACCTGCACGCCTGGAGATCCGAAGCCGTACGACGGGCGGTGTGCAGTGAACGCATAGGAAAGATGCGGATACACGAACTCGTCCATGCCGCCGAGGCCTTCGGGCTGCGACGCATACACCGTGCCGTCGGCCGCCGTGTGTGTCCACTCCCACGAGATCCACGGAGAGTCATGGTAGAGATCCTCCAGGGCCGTGCGCATTTCGAGGATCACTTCTTCCCTGCCGAACGTCGTATCGCGTCGGTAAATCCCGCGCTGGTAGATGTGGATGTCGCGCATGCGCACCGGCGCTTGGGAAGGTATGCCGATGTAGTTGACACCCTGCCCGACGTTTTCGATCATGACGACGGCGCCGTCCTCGAACGCATGAGGAAGTGCCTTGTACCCGGCATAGCCCTCCGCCCAGACGCTTGACTCGGGTGTATATTCGAAACGATAGCCGCTGCCGGCCCCGCTTCCCTCAAAATCCGCCGGATAAGCTCCGTAGTAGGGCGGATTGTGCTCTCGATCGTCCAACCAGGCGGCCAGATAGTCTGTGGCCGGGGAGTCCATCCCAAGTGCTATTTCCGGTTTCTGATTGACCGGCGTCAGGGGGAGCGATAACGGATTGTGTCCGGCGGAGAAAAAACCGCTTGGTGGTCCTTCCACGAACGTGGCACTGGCGACATTG
>CP070827.1:4468438-4486922 GCA_020344555.1 Phycisphaerales bacterium | reverse complement strand
CAGCGATCGATTGAACACACGAATTCGACCGGGCCCGCCCACGTCGGCCGTGTCCCAGGTATCCGGAGCAATGGTCTCCTCAATCAACGTCCGGAGCTCCTCGAGCCGTTCCTGCAACTGCTGCTCAGCCTGTTGACCGGCTTCTTCTTGCTGCGAACCCGTTCCGCTTCCGGAGAAGACGGATTGGCCGCCACCGCCACCGCCGCCGCCCCCGCCGCGGCCCCCGCTCCTCTGCAGGTCAATTATGGGCGCTTCCCTTCCGAAGTTGGGTACTCGGAAGAGGATGTCCGTGGCGTCGTAGATGCGGACGTACATCTTTCGACCGAAGTCCGCCTTCGTGGAAATCTTCAAGGTGTTGCCGACGCCCCGGAAGGTCACCTCTCCGTCTTCGGAAAGCTGATCCATGGTCTCGTTGAGCACCTGCCCGATCGTAGTATTATTGAGTTGGAGCGTCACCATCGTGTCACGATCGACGCTCTCGACACTCAGCGGACCCCACCGAGGAACCACGTTGACCTGCCCCTCGCCGTTATCCTTAAGCCACGTGATCACATCCTCGAACGGCTGGTCAAGCCAGTCAACAGACTCCACGGACCTCCGCAAGAGCGCAACCGCGGCGTGAGCCGAGGGGCGCGCAGTTGTCGCCGTGGCTGCGGGATTCACCGCGGCTAGACTTGCGCCTACTTCCGATTTCGACGAGCCCGTCTGGGCCCACGCCGAGATCGAACACACGAAGAGGGCCGATACAGCACTTGCACAAATACGCCCGGCCATTTTGTCATCCTCCTGTACTGTTCGAGCCAAGTACGACGGAGACTGAGCCGTACGTACCGCCAGCGGTAACGCAGCCCGCCGCCAGCCGAAACGGCTACCTACGCGGTCTATTGTACACCCGATATTCCGCCATCTCCAGGCGCCCCGCAAGAGTGTATATCGGCACGGCGAGGTTGCCTATGGTATTTGCGGCCAACCCGGGCTCGCCCGTGGCAGAGACGTTGCCTGGGGGCGTTGTCAGCAAAATAATTTTCACCGTCAGTGTACTTGATGCTCAGCGAGCCATCGCGACCATAGAGCCTTCCGGCTGGCGATGACCAGGGTCCCCGATACCGGCCGTTCGCGGGGCACCGGCCAGGTCGAGCAACATCGGCTCGGAGAACTCCCCACATATGGCGTATGTCTGCGGCCCACCATGCCACGCTACCACGCAGAGGGGCTCGCTCGAAGACACGAAGTATTCGCGCTGGGCCGTCGAGCCGTCAGCTCCCGAGCCGAGTTCTGTCACGCGACCTACCGTAAATACGGAGAGAGGCGCCCCGGTCGAAGCATACTGGTAGAGCACGTGCGCACCGCGCTGCCCCATGATGCCGCAACGATCAGCTCCCACCAGATCGAATCCTTTAGTCGACAAGTCCGGCGCGATGACGGCTAGCTGCAGCTCATTGCTCAGGGAGCGGGCCATCCCCGGCAGATCGCGCGGTAAGGATGCATCGTGGTGCCCGAGTCCACGGTGCTCGACACACAAACGGTGCTGCTCACGTACGTCAGTGATCAGCTTCCCTGTTGCAACTGTGATCTTGGCAGCTTGCGATCCGCTACCAGGCCAGTACTGCCACAGAAGCAGCGCGCTGCCGATGGCGGCAGCCATGCCCAGCGGCGCCAAGAACCTCAGGCGCGGGCGTGCCGCCCTGACGTCGCTTGACGGTGGCTCGGCCAATCGCGGTGTCACAACGCACGTTTCGAGTGACGAAGTGAGCCGATCTTGCAGGTACTGCGGGGCACATGCTTCGGAAAACGCCCGTGCCACGGCTCCTTTGAGAGCAGGAATCTCCGCGGCACGGGCTGCACAGCCGGGACAGGAGTTCACATGTTGGAGCGCCTCGAAGTTCCGCTCGGTCTCGAGCTCGCCATCGACGAAGGCTCCAACATACGTACAGAACTCTTCACAATCCATCACTCAAATCTCTCGGCACCGAGCTTGTGTTCGCGGGCGTACCCGCACAAGAGCCGACGAAGAAATTGTCTTGCCCGATACAGGCGACTCATCACCGTCCCCAAGGCGCAGTCCGAGACCTCCGCGATCTCCCTGTAACTCAGTCCCTCGATCGACCAAAGCAGCAACACCGAGCGGTACTCCGGCTGTAGCTGGGCAACCGCCGTCTTGACTTCCTCGTCGAAGTAATCCCAGTTGACGGTCTCGGCCGAGGACCAATCCGACTCGGCATCATTCAATCCATCCGCGAAATGATCGAAGTCAACATCGTCAAGAAGCGTCGGTTCGCGCCGCTCTCTCCCCTTCGTCGTGTAGAACACATTGTGCAAGATCCGCAACAGCCAAGGCCGGGCACCATAATCGCGCAACTCAAAACGTTCGAATGCCCTGAACGCCCGAACGAAGGTCTCCTGCACCAGGTCGTCTGCCTCTGCGGCATCCGAGCCAAGCGCTCGCGCGATCCGGTAGACCGCGTCAAGGTGCGGAAGGGCGATGGCCTCAAACCGCGTCTTGGTCGTGGAGTGCCTCCGCCCGTCTTCAACCCGCTCAACCGAGCTGACCGCTTTTTCAATACCATCTAACACGGGAACCTCTCCGGAATATTCCCGGGAACGCGGTTGTGACCTCCGAAAAGGCCGACGTGCGCGAATCCGCTGCGCAGCTCCGCCCACACGATGATTATAGGCCTGCAACCGGCAGGTCTACACCGCTTCTCCGATTTACCTGGTTACAGTTTGGGTTGACACCCCCGCGGCCCGAAAATTCGAGGGTTGGTCGGCCCGTACATTTTCGCCTACACTATAGACTGGTTGGAGCTGCGCGACAACCGATCGTTTCAAAAAGGCTAGGGGTTCGTCGTAAGGGGTAGAAGTTATGGGTCCCGCGCTTCCTCCGGGGGGACATCACCAAGGCAGGTCGGGCCGCCACAACACTGGCTGCTGGCCATTGTGGATTAGGTCGTGGATTTGGACATGCACGCTGACCGGCGGTGCGCTCGCCCTTTTGTGGCTGTTGCTGCGCAGCGGGCCCAAGCCCAGCCGATTCTCCTACCCCTGCCAGCAGACGGCGCTCAGCCTCGCGGCAGCAGCGTTCGGAGCGCCGCTTGTTGCCACGGTGCTGTCATTACGCTATCGGCTTATCGTCGCCTTGCGCACGTCCGCGGGGCAGATGGCTGCCGGTGCGCTTGGGGCGCTTCTGATAGTCGTACTGGCGATCGCATCGATCGAGCCGGGCACCGACGTCACGATACTGGCGCCGCCGAGTGATCACCACCCCGATGTCTATCTGGTGAACGATGCTCGCGGCGTCGAGCCCGGCCGCTACGGCGGCGTCGATGATCTAATCGCCTTAATGGGTGAAAACGGGCTTAAGTGGCATCGGTCCGAGGAGACAACCCTGACCTCGGGGCCCGACGGCTTGATCGACGCGGGTGACGTCGTGCTGATCAAGATCAACGGCCAATGGTCGCAGCGCGGTGGTACAAACACCGATGTGCTGCGCGGGGTCATTCGTCAGGTCGTGGAACACCCCGACGCTTTCGTCGGGGAGATCATCGTTGCAGACAACGGCCAGGGACGGGGAAACCTCAATCGCGTCGAGAACAACGCCGAGGACCGTGAGCAATCGCCCCAGGACGTAGTGAACGACTTTGCGGCCGAGGAATGGAATGTTTCCGGGATGCTCTGGGACATTTTACGAACCGTTTCCGTCGACGAGTACTCGGACGGCGACATGTCCGATGGATATGTCGTCAACGCGGCCTTCGATCCTGAAACGGATATCAAAGTGTCCTATCCCAAGTTTCGGTCGGCCTCGGGCACCTACGTCAGCTATAAGGAAGGTATCTGGATACCCGCCACAGAGACTTATGACCCGGACAAGCTGGTGGTGATCAACATACCGGTGTTCAAGACGCACCAAATCTACGCCATCACTGCAAGTGTCAAGAATCACATGGGTGTTGTAACCACAGGTGTCTTCACGGACTCCCATGAAGGTGTAGGTCGAGGCGGATTGGGATCCGTTCTGGCGGAGGTCCGTATGCCGGACCTCACCATCCTGGACTGCATCTGGATTCTGGCCATGCCGGGATCGGGGCCGCCCGCCGGTTATACCCAAGCAAGCCGACGCGATCAGCTCGTTGCCGGCACCGATCCCGTCGCTCTCGACGTCTGGGCCACCAAGCAGATCATGATTCCGCAGATTATCGAGAACGGCTACATCTATGACGACTACCACACCACCCAAGATCCCGACAATCCTGAAAGCACATTCCGGGAGTACCTGGACCGATCGATGAACGAGATGCTCCTTGCGGGAATACCCACCACCAACGATGTCGACGCGGTCAACCTGCACCTCTGGCCCGGCGACCTTGATAACGACGGAGACGTCGACATTGACGACTTCGGCGAGGTCGTGCTTTGCCTGACGGGCCCGGAAGCACCCGCAACACCCGAATGCAACAGCGTGGATTTTGACAGGGACGGATATGTTGACCTGGGCGACGTAGCCGTACTCCAGAGAGTGTTCACCGGATTGTTACCGTAGAGTCATGCCTGACCGAACTGCGGCAGCGTGTACCTTCGTCACTTGTGTCAGTCTGGTCGGTGTCGCGGCCGCGTCACCAGTGGGAGAAATCGACCGGGGCACGGTGGCGGCGGCGTGCGGCCTGGCTGACACAGAAGCAGAATCCACGACCGATCTGGACGGCGGAATCGGCGGTCTTTGCCCCGGCCCGGGCAACTGCTGTGTCGCTAACGGTTCCCCGGGCTGTGACAACACGGAGTGCTGCGCCCTGGTGTGCTCTGAAGAGACTGACTGCTGTGTCTACGAGTGGGACGACATTTGTGCAGCAAAGGCCCTCGCAGATTGTGACCCCTCGGTCTGCGAGGGAGGCGATCCCTGCCCGGGAGAAGGTGACTGCTGCTCGGCCAACGACACACCGGCGTGTGACGACGCCTTCTGCTGTGACCTGGTCTGCACGCACGAACCCTTCTGTTGCGAGGGGGAATGGGACCAGGACTGTGCCGCGTTCGCTGCTATCCTTTGCGATGATCTCTGTCCGCCGGGTGATCCTTGTCCCGGTGAGGGCGAGTGCTGCCTGGTTGGCGACACACCCGCGTGCGATGACGCCGACTGCTGCAACACTGTCTGTGAAGAGGATCCCTTCTGCTGCTTAGGGGAATGGGACTCGATCTGCGCCGGACTCGCCCGTGCCCTGTGCCGCCCCCTCTGCGAAGGGCCCTGCCCCGCTGAGGGTAACTGCTGCAGCGCTCACAGTGGGCGCGGCTGCGAGGACAGGGAATGCTGCAACGCTGTAGCTGCCGCAAGTGAAGATTGCCGGCACGGAGAATGGGATGCGACCTGCGCGGACTTCGCGACCATTCTATGTACCGATCTGTGCGGCGGTGACTGCCCGGGCGAAGGCGACTGCTGCGAGGTCAACAGCACACCTGCGTGCAGCAACCGTGCCTGCTGTGAGGCGGTGTGCGCTGAGGATCAATTCTGTTGCTTTCTGGACTGGGATTCAGACTGCATGAATTGGGCACGGGACGTGTGCCCGGACCTGTGCGGCGCACCGCCGGTGTGTCCGGGGTCAGGCGATTGCTGCCTGGCCAACGGCACGCCGGGTTGCGAGGACGCCATCTGCTGCGAGCGGGTCTGTGCCGGCAATCCGTCCTGTTGCACCGATGAGTGGGATTCGGAGTGTGCGGACCTGGCCGGCTACCTGTGTGGCCTGACCTGTTGGTGCCCCATATTCGGCGACTTTGACGGAAGCAGCACAATCGACCTTGCCGACTTCGCCTGGGCGCAGCGCTGTTTCGGTGGCGCCGACACCACTCCGGTTGATCCTGACTGCGCGTGCGGCGATGCGGCCGGAAACGGCGACGTGGACCTGATCGATATCAGAGCGTTCGTATACGTCCTGACCGGACCGTAACCGGTTCCAATACCGGCCTGGCTGCCCCGCGCAGTGGTCATATAGGGTCTGTCGCGCTGCTACCGAGAAGGTGCCAACAGCTCGTCTTCCTGCGGCGTCGAGGGACGCACCGGCTTTGCGACGTCGAGCGTCTTTGTCGCGGCAGTAACGGAAACGGCGGCGCGTTCGGACTCGCGCAGCGACTTTCGGGCGGTGTGGAACCGCAGAAGGTTCACGATCAGAACGGTCACGAACATCTGGGCGGCCCCGAACGCGATCAGCCCCGCCAGCACCACGCGCGACCAGTGCTCCTCGACGTACCCGGCTGTTGTCCAGGTCCAGACGCCGCGTCCGACCAGCCATACCAGCATCGGAACCGCCGGCACCATTACCAGCCCGAGGCCTTTGAAGGAATAGGCCTTGTCGAGCAGGCTCCACAGGAAGGTCCGCCCTCGCTGCCGATCGTCGATCAGCCGGTGCAGATGATCGCTTACCACCGCCGCCGACAACAGTGTCACACCGACGGCACCCAGAAGCCAACAGAAGAGCAGCCGATAGGTCATGTCCTCTTCAAGCCGTCCCAGCCGAAGCCGCATCTCGATCGGATGCATTGCCAGCAAGACCATCAGCGCAAGGCACAGAGCAGCGGTGGATACGAACAGCTTCGCCGGCCGCCACATCAGCATCATCTCGAAAATCGTCCGGAGGAACCGAACGCCGTCGACAATCACGCGGAGCTTCGATTCACCGATGCGCTCCTGATAAGGCATCGGCCGCTCGACGATCCCGAGTCGATCGTCCATCAACACCCGGGCGCTCATCGCTGGGGTAAAGTGCAGCCCGTCCGGCAGCGGATAAAGCCGGTGCAACGCGTCGCGGCGGATCACCCGCATACCGCTGGCCGTGTCCGTCACGACGCGGTTGCTGAGCACTGAGAGGATCAACGCGTAGATACGATTTCCGAGTCTGCGGATCTTCGGCATCCTGCTCTCGGGGCCCATGCGTGAGCCCAGCGCGACCGCGGCGTTTTCCTTGATCAGTGCGGTGCCAAGCACGGCGAAGAAGTCGGGATCACAGGTTCCGTCCGCGTCGAGAAAGCCTATCAGGTCGCCACTGCCTTCCTCGAAACCTCTCTTGATGGCGGCGCCGTAGCCGCGGTTCTTTTCAAAGACGATCACGCGGACGTCGTCGTACCCGGCAGCCACCTCGGCGGTCCGGTCAGTCGAGCCGTCGCTGACCACGATCAGCTCGACATCGTCAACCGGCGACTTACGAACGATCGTCTCGCGGGCGGCAAGGGAGCGCTCGATGATCGAGCCGATGGCCTTCTCCTCGTTGAGGGCCGGTATGACGATAGTGAGCTTCATAGCATGGTTCCCATAACAATGTCGGTGAGGCACGGAACGCCCTTGAATTCCGTCCGATTACCACTTCCCGATCTCAATCTCGTGACGGGATTGGTCGATGGGACCGATAAAACAGGAAATGGCTGACGGTCAGGAGCCACGGAGATTCGCACGAAGAGCGGAGCGTTTGACTACGTTGCAAGACCGCGCGGGCTCCCGATAGATCGGGATTCCATTACGCCCGCGGCTCGGGTTCGCACGAGACCTGTGATATAGGGGACCGAGAGTCAAACCGTGATCTGTCGTGATGGTGTTGTGGTCGATGGTTCCAAGGATGCCGGCCCCGCGCGCTCGGGCAGGCCTGGTACGTGGTTTCAGGCCCCGCCCGTCCGTCAGCTTCATCGCACCCGACGTCCGGTACGTTCGGCACTGATCCTGGGTGCGATCGTCGCTGTTATGGTCGTTCTTGCCTGCCTGCCGGGCAGGACGGGCATTGCCCCGCTGATCGAGTCGGATTACTGCTATCTGCTGATCGCCGCCGACCGGATGTACGAAGGGCTGGGGCCGACCGCCCCGCTGCCGGTGGCGCCGTTCCAACCTTGGACATGGAAGGCCGATTGGAGTCTCCTGACCCAGTGGCCGATCGGCTATCCGATTCTGATCTCCGCCGTTCGATTGTTGACGGGCCTGACGACCATCCAGGCATGCCAGTGGATCAGTGTGGCGGCCTGTGCGGCGGCCCTGGTCGGTTGGTTCGTCTGGATCAGGCGAAATGTGCCAGGCGGTGTCACTGGTACCTTGCTGGCGGCGGTAGCGGCCGGATGCTCGGTGTCGACCGCTTCACTGATCAACCCCTCGACCGACCTGCTGCTCGTTGCATTGCTCCCGTTTGTGTTGTTGTTGACAGGGCGAGCTATCGAGCTGTTGACAAACGATACGCCGGGTACTGGAAAGCGCCGCGGCACTGTGTGGCTGGCACTGGCCGGCTTGATGGCCGGTGGGCTGTTTTGGATCCGCTATGCGAGCGTGTTTGTGCCGCCGGCCGTCGGGTTTTACCTGCTCATTCACTTGCGGCGTCGGAGGAAGCTCTGCCTGCAAAGCACCACGCTCTTCACTCTGTTCGCGGCCGCACCGATCGTTGCCCTTCTGTTTATCAACAATACGTTCGGGACGGCAGCCTCTGTACAAGAGCAGTTGAATCTGGGGCACACTTTGCGGTTTGACCTGTCGCCGCGGCTTCTCGGGCGTGCCTGGTGGAATTTTACCGATTTGGGTTTCTACGACTATCACCGGTTTACCCACTGGATCTACGCCCTCTGGCCGGTCGGTGTCTGTGGTGTGGCACTTTTTTCCCGTCCGGCCCGCAGGGCCGTACGATCCTTTTTGGACTCCCCTGGCGCAGCTCTCAGCGCATTTGTGGTCATTGCGCTACTGGTTATGATCGTCGGGGCAACCGCCGCCTTCAGCGATAAGTACGACTACGTCGGGCTGGATCGCTACTACACGCCGGTAAAACCGCTCTACTTCCTGCTTTTTATAGCTCCGATCATCCTGATCCGACGGCGAATCGTGCGTGTCTTTGCCTGTGTGGCGTTTCTGGTTGCCTGTTCGTGGCTTATCCAGCAGGAGTGGTCCAGGCCATACAAGAGATGGCTGGCCGCCAATCGCCAAGCAACGCCGTACGGCCAATGGGCCAGGTGCTTTACTCCTGATGCCCCGGACCTATATCGCTGGTTGGGCAAACAGGACGCACCCAACCTGATCGTGGTCAGCAACTTCCACGAGTACATCGCCCTGGAAACCGGAATCCCCGCCCTACCAATCCCCAAAGACCCACCCATGCTAAACACCTGGGTGGAGGCCATCCGCCAGGCCCGCGGCATCACCGACCCGCAGGTCCTGTTCGTCCTCGACCCCGACAACCGCTGGCGAGATTACTGGATCCCCGACGCTAACGAACTCATCCAAGCCTTCAAGCTCCAGCACCGCCCCAACACGCCTTCAAACATCTCCAGGCAAGTACTGCTATACGCCTCTTGATACGGGCCGTTACGGATGGCGGTCTGCCGGCGCGCCCGGGAGACCTGTAGGCGCCTCGGCAGCCCTGGGAGGCGGGGCGGGCGCAACTGCGAATCATGCTGCCGTGCGTTCCGGCGCCAACTCAACTCGCCACACGGCTGAGCGTCGACACGCCGCCGATCCGAACCGCGACCGTAAGGGAGCGATGGGGGAACGTCAAGGGTGGCAAATGTTCGCGCACGTAGATCTAGACCCGGGCCCAGTTGTTCATTACCAGTCTCCCGCACCCGCCAACCGTTGCAGAACGTGTAGCGCTTCGCGGACATGCTCGAGATGGCTGCGGAAGCACAGGACCGCAAGTCGAAGATAAACAGCTCCGGCAGGGCATTTCTCACTGGTCAGTTTCGTGGAACTCAGGAACACCCGGCCGTCGCTGTGAATCGCTCTGACTAAACGCAGGTTCAGCTCATTCAGCGTTTCCACATCGTCGGCAGGCACACCGCGAGGCCGATAGCGGAACGTGGCCACCGACAACTCCGGGTACGAATGGCACTCGAAGTCCTCCATTTCGCACAGTTGTTCGTGAAACCACCGGGCAAGCAGTACCTTCTCCTCCAAGGCGGCGCGGAACGGGGCCAGCCCGAACAGCCGAAGCGGAAGCCACAGGCGGAGGCCGCGAAAATGCCGCGTAAGCTCCGCCGAATAGTCGGCCGGCGAGACCTCGTCCGGCGGCGTGAGGGCGTCCTGCATGTAGTCTGCCTGCACGCTGTGGATGTTGCGGAGCTTGCGATGGTCTCGCACGAGAACGCATCCACAGCCGTACGGCAGGAATAGCCCTTTGTGCGGATCGACGGTGATTGAATCGCCCCGGTCGATGCCGTCCAGCAACCGCCGACCCTCATCCCAAAGGACGAAGAAACCACCGTACGCCGCGTCAATGTGATGCCACAGGCCGAAGCGTTCGGCCACGTCCGAGAGGTCGTTGAGCGGGTCGATACAGCCGGTATTGGTGGTGCCCGCGGAGGAGACCAACAGCCAGGGAAGCAGCCCCTCTGCGCGGTCGGATTCCACCTGGCCGGCCAACGCCTCCGGATCCATGCGGAACTGGCGATCGACGGACACTTCACGGAACACGGCGCCGCCCATTCCGGCGATCCGGAGGGCCTTGTGCATCGAATGGTGCACCTGCCCGGTCATGTAGACCACAGCCCGGCCTCGCTGCTCGAATGGAACCTCCTCGCGAGCCGTGACAACCGCCGCGAGGTTCGCCAACGAACCGCCCGAAGTCAGCGTCCCGCCGGACGTCCGGGGGTAACCCAGCACATGGGCGATCCATTGAACCAGCGCATCCTCGATCCGGGCGGCGCCGGGCGCCGCGAAGAAGATACCGCTGTAGCGATTGGTGACGGCAGCGAGATAGTCCCCCAGCGCCGCCGGGTACAGGCCGCCGCCCGGGATGTATCCAAAAAAACGCGGGGAGGCCGGGTTGATGTGCACGCCCAACACCTGGCGTTCGTAGGTTCGCAGCACGTCCTGCAGAGGAGTGGCGTACTCGACGACGCCCAGGTCCGCCGGCGGATCGCCGGGACCCTCTTCCCGACCGAATGCCGGAAGATCATCCAGGCCGGCGAGGAACCTCTCAGCCGACTCCTGGACTCCGCTCTGCCAGTCGCTTCGTCGCTGGGGATCCACATCCAAAACGCGCACCGACTCGTCGAGGGTCTTCAACCTGTCGATGATCGTCGAAGCGGAACCGGGCATGGCACGAGTGAAGGTAGTGGAAACGCCCTCCGGAGGGAAGACGGGCGCGGGAACCGGTGATGACAGAATCGGGCAGGAAAACAGTGCGAGACTGGCAGTCCCGGGATTCGGTCCGGGCCCACCGCGCGGCCTGAGATTACGCCTCCGTACGGCCATGGAACTCATGCGACACACCGACGCAAGGCTGACCACCCGCATCTACACCGACCCGAAGCTCCTCGACACAGGTGCCGCAATCAACGCCTTGCCGCGGCTGGTGCCTTCTTCCGACGATCGAGAAGCAGACCAGAAGCGTGCTGCGGGCACCGACAATATTGCAGCATCCGCGGCCGGCTCTGCGGGCCGCTGCGAACGGGCCTGCGACCCGGAAAGCTTGGCGTCTGGCTTCGTGTGTTCCTTGTCGGAACAGGGTTCATCGATTGGCAGCCGGTTGGCATCGGATGGCACCGAAGCGGGCGAGAAGGGACAAGACGGAGACACCGTAAACTCCTCAAAACACGAGACTTACGGCATCATTCGACACTTGGTGGCACCGCCTGACACGCCAAGAAGAAAGCCCGCCAAAAGGCGGGCAAATGTGGAGGCGGGGGGAATGTACTTCCCGGGACACCAGTTGTTGGAAACCGCGCGGCCGGGCGGCTTGTGCCGGCCCAGTCTTATGCCCGCCCGAACCGGCAGGTTGGCTCTCGTTTGACAACGCCGCGGCGGCACGCTAGAGTCCCGCCGGCATTTTCGGCGCAGCGGAATCGAAGAGCCGTCCCCGAAGTCGGCGTTCTCGCGCGGCGAGGAGCCGGCAGGAAGCCGCGACAGCGGAGGCATTGGCAGCGTGGGCCATGGGTGTTCGTCCGTATCATAGGTCTGCTGATTGGCGAGACAATGCTTCCTTCATCACCTGACATCTGGACGGACCACCCAACGGACTCAACAAGGCTGAGGGGTCTGACGCCGGCGCCTCCGGAAAAACAGAAAACGTCATCTCCGAGGTGTGCTGGTACAAACGTCACCGTGGCTCTGATAACGGAGACCGCCGCTGACGCGGATCCCAGTCTTCTCCGTAGTGACTGCGTTTGCTGATGGGACTAGACCGATTTACTTATTCGAAATGAATCGAGTATGTTGGAAAAAGTGCTATTTCTCGTTCTCGACGGTTTGGGAGATCGCCCAATTAAGGAGCTGGGCGGCGCTACTCCTCTCGAGGCCGCACACACGCCACATTTAGACCGCCTGGCACAACAGGGCGAGTGCGGCATGTTACACACGATTGGGCGGGGGATACGCCCCGGAAGCGATACCGCACATCTCACCATCTTCGGATACGATAAGGACGAATTCTACGCTGGTCGCGGTCCCATCGAGGCTGCCGGCATTGGGCTCGAGCTATGCGATGGGGACGTGGCTTTGCGCTGCAATCTTGCCACAGTTGATGACGATCTAATGATTTTGGATCGCCGCGCGGGACGGATTCACGCCGTCACTCCTTTCACAACAGCTTTGGACGGAATCGAAATCGATCAAGTTCGATTCCTCTTGAAGCCCGGCACAGCCCACCGAGCGATACTTGTCATGCGCGGGCCGGGTTTGTCCAGCGCAATCACCGACAACGATCCTCATGAAGAAGGTGTCCCGGTCCGCACGGTGATGCCGACGGACGACTCACCCGGCGCAAAGAAAACGGCGGACCTGCTCAACCAGTACGTTTCTCGCGCGTACCCTATCTTGAGGGATCACCCCGAAAACCAGGTCCGGGGCCAGGCCGGAAAACTCCCGGCCAACTATCTCTTACTGCGCGGCCCTGGCCGTTATCGCCGGATCCCGTCGTTCCAGGAGCGCTATGGTTTGCGAGCATGCTGCGTTGCGGGCGGCGGACTATACAAAGGCATCGCCGCCCTCCTCGGGATGGAGGTTGTCGACGTCCCGGGTGCGACCGGTCTGCCCGACACGGACGTCAGTGGCAAATTCCGAACAGCCGTTCAAAGCCTCGCTGATTGCGACTTTGTCTTCGTTCACGTCAAAGCCGCTGATTCGCTGGGAGAGGATGGCGACTTCGTCGGCAAACGCAGTTTCATCGAAAAGGTCGACGCTGCCGCTGCCGCTTTCCGAGACCTTCCCGACAACGTGCTCCTCGTGATTCTCGCCGACCACACGACACCATGTGAGCTGAGGGCCCATTCCGCGGATCCCGTGCCCATTCTTGTTCACGGCAGCGGTGTAAGAGTGGATGCAGTGTCTGCGTACAGTGAGCGTGCTTGCACAAGTGGCGGTCTCGGTTTCCTCACCGGTATCGATGTCATCCCCCAGATACTGAATCTACTGGGTCGTACTCCGCTAACGGGAGGCTAAGTGCCGTCGGATGCATTGAGTCGCAGACCCAAGAGTGCCGCGGTCCTCGTAAGGCCGGCCTGACAAGCGCACCACACGGCAACACTCTGCTCACCCATGCAACGTGACCACCACATGAACGAAGAGGAAGAACAAAGTGCCGGTCAGACTACGCCGACCGGCAACCGGAATGAGAAGCACCCCAGTTCTTCCTTCAACCTTTGGCGCTAACAGCTCACCCGAAGCGCGTGGCGTCAGCCGAGCGTGAGCCCCCAGACCGTTCGCTGGAGGATCGGATCACGCTGGGCGAGATCGGGGCGAGGATTGCTCGGAGGTCCCATGCTGCGGGGACGGACGATGTCAACGTCACCGGGGTGAGAACCATAAGACCTGTCCGACAGACTGTCCCGCTGGACTGCACCGGCGCGAGATCGGTGATCTGTAACTCGTTAGCTGACTTGATGTGGCTTCTTCTCTTCGAGGGCCAAAACTCGGTGCACGAGTCGACGCTGGGCCCCTACAAGATCGCGGCAGATTAGTTCGATCCGGCGGTTCAGGTCACGCCGTTCAGAAATGATTCGACGCACCAACTCACGCATCCGGCGATACTTGGCCGCGCGCCGGCGATAAAGGTCATGCTCACGAAGCGCCCGGTCGGTCGCATCGAGCAACTGCTCGACGCGGAAAGGTTTGCGGAACAGATCACTCACACCGAGTCGCATCGCCTTGGTTACGTCATCGCACGTCGCCTGGTTCGCAAGGAGAATGACCGGCCGGTTGCTCAGCGCCATGAGTCTCTCGGAAAGCTCCAGCCCACCGGAATCTTCCAGCTCGAGTTCGGCGATCACCAGATCGTGCGGATCGAAGATCTCGATGTCCAAACATGACGTCACGTCGGCCACACAAGTGATGTGGGCGTCGAATCGCCGCGACAATGAGGCCACGAGAATCTCCAGAACCTCCGCGTCCGGTTCGACAAGCATTATCTTGTGTGACCGATCAGTCATGGAAACGTCAGAACTTCAAAACGTCACAGTGCGTGTATCTCCACTTGTCGACTTTTCGACGTTTGCCGCGGGATATTGTCGAAGGAACGCGAAGGGACTGCTACGACGTTGGCGGGCGGGCGGGTAGCTCGATCGTGACCTTCGTGCCGACTTTTGGCGTTGACTCCAGCCGCAGGCGTCCACCGTTGATTTCCAGGAGCCGATGCGTTCGCGACAGTCCCAGACCCCGCCCACGACCGGCTGGGCGGCCAGAGAAGAACGGGTCGATAGCGTGCTCCAACACGTCGTGCGTCATACCCACGCCGTTATCCTCAACAACAATCCGGACTGTTTCATCGGAAGCGCAGGAGGGCGAGTTGATGTTCAAACGGGCCGTTTCCCGCTTCGTGGCTTGAAGCGCATTTGACACGACGGCGTCAAGAGCCTGGCGAAGCTGCTGCGGATCGGCGTACACTGCCGTCTGGCGATCAGCGAGGGAAAGGCTCAACTGGTCCCCACGTAGCGATGAGCCGGCACGCCAGTGTTGACAAAGCGGTTCGAGCAAATCCGGAAGCGGGCAGGTGACCGGTTTGGGCGGTTCCGGCTTCGCGAAGCTCATCAGGTCCGTGACGATGTGCGCCGCCTCCCGTGTCCGCTCTATTATGATCTCCAACGTCCGGGCGGACTCCTCATCCGGGCACCTTCCCAACTCCATTTGGGCCCGACCGGAGATGACCGCCAGCGGATTGTTCAGCTCGTGAGCAGCCCCGGCCGCCATCGCCGCGATCATCGAAATCGAACGCGTCCGCACGAGCCCTTTCCGGGCGGCGGTAAGCCGGCGGTTCAAATCCAGCAGTTCCTCATTGGTTCGCTCGGATTCATTCCGGGCTTTGGCCGACATCAAAGCCGGCCACATCGCCGCCGACAGGGCCTTGCATTCCGTAGGCGCGGACAGAAACCGGGCCAAGGTACGCTCCGGGGCGGCGATCAGCACGCCTCCGACCACCGCTTGTCCACCCATAAGCGGTAGGATCCAAAGCGGATCGCCCGGATGCATTCCCGTGCACCGCTGCCAGATGATCCGGCAGCCGTCCGGGGCGGCAACAAACCCCTGAACGGGCGGTATCGACCGTATCAGCTCGACCTGGGTCGTGTCCGGTGATTCGCCCAGATCGATGATCGAATCGACCCTACGCTGGTCAGGGACCTGCGAACATCCGACATAGATACAACGGCTCGAGGCTTCGCCGAAAAACGCTAGGGCCCGCCCGGCACCCAGCAAGGCGCATATGCTCTCGGCTGCTGCCACGCAGACGTCACTGACTTGATCGCGCTCAGAAAGTCTTTTCGTGAAATTCTCCAGAGCTGCGAGACAGGCCGACCGGACCTCCAGCCGCCGGTTCGCCGCCACCAGCTTCGCATTGATTTGAGCGAGCTGCCGGTTCGCTGTCACCAACGAGGCTGTGTATTCGCGGCGGCCACGCCCGTCGTCAAGACCGACAAGCTCCTGGAAAGGCTCCATCCGTTCCGGCAGCCGCTGGAGCACGCCCGCCAACCCCTCGGCACTTTCACCCAGCTCACCGGCCAACTCATCTACATCATCAACGTATCCGTACCCCGAAAAACCGATGCCCTCTCGGCGGACCAGATTGTCAGCCAAGTGCACTATTCGAACGAGCTGGTTGAAGACCACCGACGAAGGCAGGGCGTCAGGACTTTGGTGATGGAGCCAGGTACATTCTCCGATCGCTTGGGGAAGCTGCCATCGTTCCACCAGACGTTTGCCGGCCGCTGTATGGTCCAGCCCGAAGATCTCCTGTTCGACGTCGCAGATGCAGGTGTATTGACGCTCTACACGTTCCGTGACGCGGGCGTAGCTCTTCGGCAAACAGGCGTCCAGTGCAATCTTGCCGATATCGTGCAGCAATCCGCAGACAAACGCCTCACCTCCCAAACCCGATCCGCCAATCAGCTCCCCGATCGCCTCGGCAGCGCACGCCGCCGCCAGGCTGTGTTGCCATATTCCCTTCCGAGTTGCGGTGGCCCGGCGGTTCTCATCGGGTGTTGAAAACGCGTCAAAAAGCTGCACCGATAGCACGGCATTGCGCACCGTGTTAAAGCCCAGCAGCGTCACGGCGCGCGGGACGGTCATCGCCTTGCTGCGCACTCCCAGGTCGGCACGCCGGACCAGTTTGAGAATGGCCGCTGTCAGGGCCGTGTCAGACTCAATGATCTCCACAACGTCCCCGAGGGAGGACTCGTCCGAAGAGGTGACGGCCAGCAGGCGGGCTGCAACCGCCGGCAGCGTCGGCAGTTCGTCCAGTTGACCGAGAATCAGCTCCACGCGCTCGCGCTGTGTAGCCTGACTGACGGGTTGAAAACCGGCCCGTTGGGTCATAGTCGAGATGGCCTCTTACGAGCAGCGCACCGCGCGGCACGCACTTATGGGAAATTGAGCAGCTCGGTCATACGACCGATGACCGTGGCGATATCAAACGGCTTAGGGATGAACTCATTGGCCCCGGCGGAAAGCAGCTCCTGCACTTCGTCCGGATCCGCAACGCCACTAATAGCAATGACCTTGATGTGCTCGTAGTTGGGGTTAGCGCGGATCGTGCGGCAGACCACATTCCCGTTGATGTCGGGTAGCTTGAAGTCCAGGAGCACGAGGTCGGGACGAAACTGCTCGGTCATGATTCCGGCGTCGTATCCGGTCGAAGCCGTTCGGACGTCAAAGCGACCGTCCCTTTCGAGCAGGTCGGTGAACATTTCGACGATCGCTTCGTCATCGTCCACAACCAGCACGCGCCTCTTACCACTTTCCAGTTGATCCAGCGGAATCCCGTTGTCCTTCATAAACGCGAGCAGCGCCTCTCGTGGGATGCGCCGAAAGCGCGAGCCGGGAACCCGAAACCCCTTGAGCCGACCATTGTCAAAGCAGCGAATGACGGTCTGCTGGCTGACCTTGCAGATCTGGGCTACTTCGCCAGTGGTGAAGACCTGTTTGGTGCGGTTGTTCGCCATGGCTATCCCTCTGTCCTAGCGATTCTTCCAAATCAGGACCTACGCACATTGTCCATGTTCCCTATGTTCCCTATACGATACATAACTCACATTTTGTTGTCAATGAAAAAATCCCGTGAGGACGGATTCCCTGGAGGTGGGGAGGTTCAGGGCTTGATCATCGGCTTGACGGCCGGCCCGGCGATTCTCGGACCTGGCCCAACCCGGCGATCTATCTCGCTCTGGCGACCATGCGCCGGCCCGATAGGTACACCCACAGGATCGTGACGTCAGCCGGATTGATGCCGCTAACGCGCGCCGCTTGACCCAGCGTGCGAGGAGTGACCCGGGCCAGCCGTTCCCGCGCCTCGCGCCGCAGCTCCGGCATCGACGCGTAGTCGATGTGCTCGGGGATCGACAGGGACTCGAGCCGCCGAAAACGTTCGATCTGTCGGGCCTGCCGCTCCACGTAGCCACAGTATTTGGCGTCCACAAGCACCTGCCACAACGCATCGGTGCAGAAGGTGTGATCCGTGAGGCGGGCCAGGGCGTCGGCGAAGCCGGCCAGGGCCGCGTCCGGCCGGCGAATCCACGTTCGCAGGGGCATTCCATTGATTCGGCCGGTTTCGCACAGCGCTTCGATAACGGTCATCGCCTCACGCTTGTGCTGATAGCGTTCCCAACGCTGCTCATCGACCGTTCCAAGAGCCCGTCCGGTCGGAGTGAGGCGTTGATCGGCGTTGTCGGCCCTAAGCCGCAGCCGGTATTCCGCCCGCGAGGTAAACATCCGATACGGTTCGATGGGCGGTTTGGTGATCAGGTCATCGATCATCACACCGATGTACGCTTCATCCCGCCCCAGTACGAACGGCTCATCACCATTCAAGGAACGTACTGCATTGATCCCAGCGACAACGCCCTGGCCGGCTGCTTCTTCGTAACCACTGGTGCCATTGATCTGACCGGCCAGGAACAATCCGTCGATCAGTTTGCTCTCCAGCGAGGTTTTCGTCTGATGGGTCGGGACAAAGTCGTATTCGATAGCGTAACCGTATTGAAGCAGTTCTGCGTGCCTGAGGCCCGGCACTTCGTGAACCATCGCCTCCTGAACATCTTTGGGCAGCGACGTGCTGATGCC
>CP070827.1:4436915-4468338 GCA_020344555.1 Phycisphaerales bacterium | reverse complement strand
TTGACGAAGCTCATCTTCGGCGGGTTGTCCTTCTCGGACAGTGGATAGACGTGGAAGGTCTTCTTGGTTGTCTCGACTGCTGGCTTCGGCGAGCCGTCCACCTGGAAGCCTCGCCAGATCACCCAGTTGCCGTAGGTCTTGGTGCCAGCCACGTGATAACCCGTCGGCACTGGTCCGTCATATCCCGGAGGGAGGATCAGGAACTTGCCGCCCTCGCCCTTGTCCGGTCCGAGGCGCCCGAAGTCTGCAACGTACTTGAACCAGTGATCGTCGATGATTCCCAACACATCAGGCGGGGTTTCGATGACCATCGGTTCATCCTTCAATTGGAGCCAGAGCATCATGTAAACACTCGTCGTGTTCGCGGTCAGAAACAGCGCCCTGGAGTCCATCAGATCCTCAAAAAGAACCGCCGTAGTATTGGCCGGCCCAAATTCCAGGATTCCTTTCCGCAGTGCATCCATGGAGGCAATCTGTATACCGCTCAGAAAGGCCTGGAAAGCATGCTGGAAGTCCAGGTGGTCGTAAACCTTCTGTATGGTCTTCTTGTCTGGTACTCCGTCGAAGAACTTCAGGGTGCCGATGCGGGTCTTAAGTTTGTCCGGAGTTGTGATCCCTGGTGGGATCGGCGTGCTGTAACGCGGCTTCGGCGAGCCAGAGACGCAGCCAGCTCCCCCTGCCCCGACCAAACCTGCCATGAGCCAAATGGTCTTCGCGCTGCCGATGCGTCCTCGGTTACGTCCCCCTTCGGAACAATTCATTGTTGTTCTCCCTTTTTCAGTCGCTTCTTCAGAACCACCAGTGATACCTGTGCCCAGTTCGCCGTAAGCATCAGATGCGAACCACACGTTGGCTCGGTGCTAACCGCGGGATCGCGCCCGACGCAGCTCCTTTAGCGTGGCTTCGTCGCGCGGCGCGCAGACGAAGCACCGCATACTCCCCAAGCAGTCGAGACCCGTCACAAGCGGATCTGCGAGCTGAACCCAGCGGTTAGTCCACCCTCAACTGGACTCACTCGGCCGAGTCAGTCCTCGATTGCCTCGTAGCGCAGTAAATCGAGCCCGACGTTCACGCCCGCCATCAGCCCGGTGTTCGCACCCTGGTAAACAGCGACGCCGTTTTCGAACGGAACCTTTGCACTCCTGCCGGCCTCTCCGACAACGGCCACACCGGAGGCAGAGCCTGAGAGCCTGCCCTTTTTGAAGCTCTCGAGTGTGCCAGCGTCTTCCATGACGACCAGCATCTTGAACCCCTGTACGCCCGCCTGAAGACCGAGCGAGGGCGTACTAATCGCCGCCCACCCGATCTGTGAGTCGTCGGAATCGTTCACCAGGCCGCGTCCCCATTTCCCGCCGCTGTAACCTAGCCCCCACTGAGTGATCGAAGGAAAAACGATGTATCCGGCCGAATCGTCAATCTGCTCTCGTAGACCGCTTACGTTCTGCTCGAACCAGGCAGTCGCGACCCGACCGTCACCGATAAGCGCTGGACGGTCCTTCATCTTCGGCGCGGTAGCGCAACCGCCTGCAAACAGCAGCCAACAGCCTAGGAAAACACCTGAGACCCTTGTTTGATTCATTGTTCTTCCTTTCGGTTCTTCTGATGAGGACGTCTCCACACTCCACAGATGGAGCGGGAGTTCGCCTGCCGTCATCCCATAAACGTTTCGGAATCTTCGCCGGCCCGAGCCGGACAAGTGCGTAGTATGCCGCGACGCCGGTCGCAGGTCAACTGGCGATTCGGGGGCCTCGGACGGCCCATTTCGAATGCAACATATTGCCCGGTTCTGGGACGTGGCTCTCGCACGTGGAGATGGGCCGTCGGATAACCGCAGAACGTGATTCCCTATTGGCGGGCGGTCTCGACGCTGGTGCACGAGCTCGCCCACGAGATGCTTCATCGGGATAAGGACAGCGGCAAGACCGCAAAGATGGTCCGCGAGACCGAGGCTGAGGCGGTCGCCTTCGTTGTTTGCCAGGCTGTCGGCCTCGACGCTTGGCGGGGATCATCTCCTCCCCGACAGCCCACCGAAACACCCTTTTGACACGGCTGAGCTGATCGTTGGCGTAGTGACGGCCATGCCCGGCATCAACAAAGACTTGGCGAACCGTCTTGAGCGCCAGAGGGCCGAACTCTTCAGCGGGCCTTCGGCCGTGGAGCCGCTTGACAGGCTGCATGGCCAACCTGATCTTGTCGGCCTCGCCCGTGGATTTGCCGTCCTTCTGGTACTACTCCTCAACGTGCCGCCAGTGTCCTGCAAGCACCTCGCTGACCGTCAAGCCATCCTGGTCATCAGGTAGACACCGCCCACTGGCCAGCCACTCCCCGACCAAGCGGTTGTATTCGGCGCGGCTAGTCTTGGTCCCGTGCGGGCCTGGATAGTGGTCCCGGCCGTTCAGCGTGACCGCCGCTTGGCCGGTTCGCTTGTGAAGGTGATACGATGGGGCCCGATGGTTCTTAGCATGTGCGACCTCCAAGATTGGTGCTCAACGCCAAAACGGTATATACCGTTTTTTCGGCTTCCGGGTCGCACCATCCTACGCCGGACGGGTACGCTGTAACCTTCGCGTTCGGCGTGAGTTACGTTGATGGGCCCAACAGGATTCGAACACCCCCCGAAAACCCCGGAGAATTCCGACAATTTGCAAAGGGGCGGTGCAGAATCCGGTGCACGCGCCGCTCCGGACGGCCCATCCGACCCCGGTCTGACGGCCGTCGTGACCGCCTGGCCGGAGCTGCCTCAAGCCGTCAAAGCAGGCATTGTAGCGATGGCGCGCGCTGCAACTCATGCAAGTCGTGACTGTTCCCAGACAACTCCGTAGGGATGGAGTCTCAGAACACAGTGCACAGCACAGCCGTGACAAGCACACCGGCGGAGGCTCAGGACGACGGAGCGTTTGCGTTCGCCTTTGTCAAGTACGCTCGCAAACACCGCTACCGAGTGCGGAACCTGCACGATGGAGGCCCGGTCCCGCCTGCTCGATACATGAAACCGAAAGGTCAGACGGCGGCCGCGCGCACCGGGTTCGTCGGCAAGGAGGACCGTTGCGACGCCATCGTTGGGTGCAACGGATACATCGGCGACGAGGGGGAACCGGGGCGGCTTGGCATCTACTTGCAGTACCGTTCTGCAAGGGGCGTCAAGAGGGTCCACAGCAGAATCCAGGCACTGGGCGGTACGGTCAAACAGGTAGGAGACGCCGAAGTTGCCAGCTCCGTTCCCACTGAAAAAATCGAGGAGGCTCTGAGACTCATCCGCGTGTCGAAAGTCCCTCTGCGGAACCCAGGAGGCCACCCGAAATCGCTGTTGGCTACCGGTTACAGAACGCATACAGGCTCCAGAATCGCCTGAATGGCGCCGGGTGTACTTCTGGTACTCCCAAAGCGAAATCGTGGCTTTTTTGGCAGGGGTATTTACGTGCGATAGCACGCGTACTCGTGTGCACTGCTGTACGTGTGTAAACGAGGTAATACGTTGTCAGAGAGCGCATCCCCTCTGTGGGGTCGAAAACGGGGTGGCTTAACTCCCCTGAGTGCAGCAGCCGCGCGCGCCCGCACAAGCTGTCACCAGCGTGTCGTTGACGTGGGCAGTATCATCCACTTAGAATGAAGGCATGGTTGCGACTGAGGATGCCAACCGACAGGATGTGCCCGACCCCGGCGGGGAATTCGTTACGTGCGTGCCCTGGGGTCGGTGGGTCGCGATTCTTGTTCATCGCGCCCGACATCAGGGTCACAAGTACGTCAGGATTAGAAGGTGGAACAAGCATCGGACAAAGGGGTGCTGGTACCCAAGCACACGCGGCTTCACCATCGCTGCTGAGTACGTCGAGGACTTGGCGCGTGCACTGCTGGTCGCTGGCGGAGGTGCGCCGCCCACACGCCCCCCCACGTGGTTGCGTGAGTTTCACGAGGCGTACGCGGAGAAGGTAGCGAAAGGCGAGATAGTGCCAAAGCGCCACCGCCGGGGCGTGCTCGCGCGTGAGAAGGACAGCTCAGAATCGCCTAGCCGACCCGCCGATTGACCGCGGCCCGAAGGTCGTCCACCGTCGCGTGCGAGTACAGCATCGTGCTCCGAACGTCCCGGTGACGCATCAGGGCCTTGGCTTCGTGGAGGTGGGCACCGCGCCTGAGTAAATCAGTACAGAAGTGATGCCGGAAGGAATGAGCTGTCTTGCCGGGGAACCCGTATCGTGTCAGGAGCATAGTGAGTTTCTTGGACATCGTGTTCGGCGTGTAGGGTGAGCCTGTCTTTGTGAGGAACAATCGGTCCAGTACAGCCGCGTTGCGGACCAATGGCCGGACCTCGCGGACGTACCGCCGCATCACCCGAAGACTACGAGCGTCCAGGGGGACGGTTCCGCTTGAGCCCCACTTAGCGTCAGTGAGCACGACAAGACCGGCCCGCACATCAAGGTAGTTGACCTGCTTCGGGTCGAGGCTGACTGAGGCGATTTCCGATGCTCTGCATCCCGTCGCCCATGCGAACGTGACCAGGGCGTAGTCTACCTTGTCCAGCAGCGTTCCCCGTGAGGCCCGTTGCCGGACGGCCCGGAACAAGGATTGCACCTCCCCGTCTGCGAAAAACCTGTTGCTATGCTGCATGATCACCACCCAACTGGCACAAAACGCTCAGACTCCTGTCGTCGGCACCGTGGCTCATACGGCCACCAGGTGGGTCGAGCACGATGGGACTGGCACACTTGTGCATAAAGATGCCAGTTCTTTCCCGAATCGTTCGCCGCGGTTCATCATGCCACCGCCTTTCGGGCACCCAGCGCCTCGACGTCGTCGATGATGTCCCGCGCCGTGTTGGCGATACGCTCCAGACTGGCACGTAGGGCCTTGCTGTCACCGTCCCACAACGCGATATACCGGCTTGACCGAACCTCCGTGTCTAGGCCGAAGTGTAGACACACGACGTAGGCCACCGATTCCGCTTCCAACTCCGCAAGGGAGCGCGTAAACGGTCCCTTGTCTTCCCAGTGTAGGGCCTCGTGTGCCAGCTCGTGGGCGAGCGTCTTGGCTTGCTGGCCGGTCGGGTGGCTGTTGTCCACCTCTACGGTCCCACGCTTCGAGACGCCGTATCGCCCGCCGTCCAGCTTGCCGTAGTCCAGCTTCACCCCACGGTTGACACACACGCGCTCGAGACTCGCCAGCAGCCCGTCAGCCGCGGCCTCGATTGTCGGCACGTCGACGGTCGGTAGATCCTCGCCGTCAGTCTGCGCCACGTCGAACACGTGGACGGCCCGGAAGTAGATACCCTCCACTTTCTCAGTGTCGCCGTTCTCGTGCTCCACTTCACGCTTGAAGGGACGCGGAGCGAAAATCATTATCCCGCGCTCACCCTTGCAGACTTGCCGGCCGAGTTTCTGCCACGTGCGGTAGCCGGCCACCTGAGTAGCGTCCGGCCGTTGCATGCAGATCAGGAAGCAATTGTGCCAACTGTACTTGTGGAATCGGGCCTGGACCTCCAGGAATCGCTGGAACGTCTCGGACGCCCGGACGTCGTCGACCGCCTTGGCGAGACTGTCTACGCTGGCGTCGATACGCTGCCGTAGCTGTTTCGCCTTGTCTTTTCCCGATGCTTGCGATAGACTTGCCATCGTCAGTATCTCCTCTATAGGTACTGGCCACGCTCCCGGGTGTTAACGCCACCGCGGGAGCACTTCTCACTACACATACATTATGACACGTGTTTGGCACCTTGTCAAGAGAAAAATTCTACAACCGTCCGGTTGTGGAAAAATCGCGTCTCACGTGACGATACGAAGGGTGCTGCACTTCGCCCTATGTTTGCCGATGTCTTCGACGTGCGAACGCTCACAGTCTAGTGCCATAGTCTCGACACTGGACCACTACAAACGAAAGCCGGGGGTCCCTGAGACCTGAAAGCCCGAATCACCCCCCAAGCCTCTCAGTGCCTCCCTGATACGACTTAACTCCCCTCTTCGGCGATTCTGTTTTCCGCCTTCCTGAGCCCCTGACGCGATTCTTGGGCCGGTCCCGGGCGGTGGCTTCAGCTTACGCTGTTGACGGCTTCCGACGCTTGGTAAGCACAACTACACCGGCACCGAGTAAAAGCAGCGTCATCACGACCAAGCCCCATTCGGAGACGGTGGGGATAGGGCAGGCGTCGCCTTCGCACACTGTCTCGTCGCCGAGATAGACGCCACCGCTATCGCCGCACGGGTTTTCGATGAGCTGGAGACAGCCGACTCCTCCAAGACTGCCACAGCATGCACCGCACTCGTCTGGAATGCCGTCTCCGTTGACATCTTGACTCTGCCCGCAGCCATCAACATCACATTCGCCCCCAGGTAGGCCGCAATCGATGTCACAATGATCTTCGATGTTGTTGTTGTTGCAGTTCACGCGGGTGACACGGAACCCGACGTTGCCGTGCCCGCGATTCGGCTCCTCCCTGGCGCGGCGGGTCGCCGCGTGCAGGTCGTAAACGTAGGAGTCGCTGCGGAACGACCCGCCGCGGAGTCCACGATACGAACCGTAAAGCACACCTTCATTCCACTCCCACACATTCCCCCCCTGGTCAAACGTGCCATAGGGGCTGTCGGACAGCCCGAAGAAACCGACCTCCGTGCGCCAGTAGGGGCCGCCAACCGTGTAGTCACCATCGTAGAAGTTCGCCGAGTTGCCCGTGTCGCCTTCCGGGTTCCCATTGTTCGGCACTGCGTCCGTGCTCGTCGGGTAATCGTAGTAATTGCCCGTCACGCCGTCGTTGTAGTGATACGCCGCCTTGTACCACTCGTCCTCAGACGGGATCACCCAGGTTGCGTCCGGCTCACGCACAACGGCCAAGAGTTGCTCATTCGTTGTTGCTCCATTGAGGAAGTATGAGCCGTCCTCCGTGGTGCTCAAATCCTGGGGGCCCGTTGGCTGCCCGTTGTGCAGCCAGTTGCAAAAACGGGCCGCGCTGCCCCAGGAGACCCAGTTCACCGGCTGATCCGTCCAGAGGCCCGCGACGCTGTAGTTGTAGTTGGGCGACGAGCCGGTGCGGACAATGTTGCAGCCGTAGAGGTCGGGATGTGGCGCTAGGTCCATGTTCTCGCTGTAGACGCCATAGGTGTCATCAGCCGCCACGGCGTTTAGAAACTTGGCGTACTGCCCTGCGGTTACCTCGACCTTGCCGATGTTGTACACGTAGTCCACCGCCCCGCATTCACGGCATGGACCGTATCCGTCGGGAACACACTCGCCCGAAAGCTCCCCAGTGTTACCCGGGTTGCCGACAGGGACTGTTGCAATGACGACTTCGCCGTGTACGGTAGCCGCACAGGCCAACACCACGACCGAAACGAACGCAATTGTGAACCGAGACATAACAGACCTCCTTCAAAAGACAAACGGACATCCGAACTGAAACGCGATCACTATACCGGCACGCCGACCCGTGTCAGACACTCTCCGGTCCGGTGGTCGCTAGAAGCCAGAACCTCCGAGTCGGAGAGCCAGCGTGATTGTCAGTTGCAGGCGACTCTTCGCCGCCGCCTGAGCACCACCGTCCCCGCTGTAAGCACGAGGAGCGTCATCGTGAGCGCGCCCCACTTAGACACCGTAGGAATCCCAGGCGGGTACAGTTGGAAATGGGTGAACAGAATGTCCTTGTCACTTCCGATTCCCTCGCCGATGTCCTGCTCATCGGAATCCCAGACCACCACCCAGTTCCCCTGGGCATCGGTAGTGATGTCAGGGAACTGGTCCTGTCCGGTATCTGTGCCTGCGTTAGTGTTCAGGAGGATGGGCGGAGTCCAGGTAGCCCCACCATCAGTGCTGCGAGAGACCAGAATGTCGTCGTCCGCCCCGGCAGTACCACCAAGCCCGTCATTGGAGAACCACACTGTTACCCAGTTATCGCGCCCATCGGTGGTAATCTGATAGACCCAGTCGTCGCCGCTATCAGAGCCTGCGTTGCCGTTGAGCGCAACCGGCGCAGTCCAGCTCACGCCGCCGTCCGTGCTGTGGGAGGCTAGAATGTCCCAGTCGGTGTCGATCGTTCCGTCAAGGTCGTCCGAGGAAGACCACACCACGACCCAGGTTCCGTCACCGTTGGCCGTAACCTGAGGCACAAGATCGAAGCCGCTATCGGAAGCAGCGTTGGTATTGAGCGGGCCCGGGTCGGTCCAGGTCTGCCCGTTGTCCGTGCTGCGGGAGAACAGAATGTCCCCGTCGGTCCCGATCGTCCCGGCGATGTTCTCGTTGGAGGACCACACGGCGACCCAGTTTCCAAGACCATCGGTTGCAACCTCAGGGAAATGGTCGTTCCCGCTGTCGGTCTCCGCATTGGTGTTGAGGGGGAGTAGCGTGCTCCAGGTGAGCCCGCTGTCTGTGCTCCGCGAGAAGAGAATATCTCTGTCGAACTCGATTGTTCCTCCAAGGTCATCTTCGGACTGCCACACCGCCACCCAGTTCCCCTGCCCGTCAGTGGCAAGGTCAGCTTCATGGTCTTGCCCGTTATCATAATCAGCGTTGCTGTTGAGCAGAAGCGGCTCGCTCCAGGTGGTTCCTTTGTCCATGCTGCGGGAGAACAGAATATCGTCGTCTTCCTGCTCGTGCTCGTACTCCCACAGCACTAGCCAGGTTGTCTGACCGTCCGTCATCAGGTCCGTTGGGAACCAGTCATCAAGGCTATCCGACGCGGCGTTGGTATTTAGGGCAACAGGGTCTGTCCAAGTCACTCCGTTGTCCGTACTGCGCGAATAAAGAATGTCGGTATCCGTGTCGATCGTCCCGTCAAGCGTATCGGTCGAGCCCCACACCGCGACCCAGTTTCCTTGGCCATCGGTGGCTACCTTAGGATGCACATCCCCGCCCGAATCGGTCGCCGCGTTGGTGTTGAGCGGCTCCGGGTCGCTCGTCGGCGGTGGCCATTGTCCGAGGGCGAGGTCGGCAGCACTCAGCACGAGGACACCCACAGCAATTGCTACAGAACAGGACATGGCAAACCTCCTCCAAAAGAACCGACGAACGTCAAATGAAACGACGGATTCAGTGTAACACCGGAGCATGGTCCCGCCAAGCCCACGTTTGGAAGCCAACGCAACATATCGAGCCTCGGCGGACGCTCACTCCGACCCGCGTTGGCCTGCGCCTGAACGTAACCCCTTGCCAGAGCAGCACTTACGCTGCCTGAGCCGCCCGACGCCTCCCGATCACGATTACACCGGCACCGAGTACCACGACGGCCATGATGACCAGGCCGACGGTCCCCACGGTGGGGATGGTAGTCATGCTGTGGTCAAGAAGGTCTCGGTCGGCGCCGGTCGTGGGAATCTCAACAGACTGGAAGATGTCGCCGGTCACAGTGTACTCGGGGCCTTGCAACTCCAAAACTGTCGAAGCACCAGGTGGGGGAAGAACACACGAATCGCCCGGGCCGGGGCAATCCGTCGCTTGCGTCGCCACGGTGCAGGCGGCGGCCGTCTGAGCACACCGCAGCGCGACGGCTACGTCCAGCGTGGCGAAAAGCGTAGGGGGAGACGTGCGCACGGCCACCGTTCCCCCGAAAACACTCCAACCTATCTGTAGGTCGTTGAGATTGTCGTCAACAAACGAGCCGGTGAAGCTCGGGCCGATTGCGGCGTTGCTGAAGGTCAGGGCGCTTCCTGAGCTGTTCAGATCGAAGTTGAACAGCCCTACGTCTTCTGTCGCCGGGTTACCCGTCCCCCAGATGTAGACGGTGTGGGCCGCGCCGGCGGCGAAGAGGCTGGGGTAGTGCTGATCCACACCGCCGTTGTCGGTGGGTTGCTGTCGGTCGTGATGACGAAGGTGATGTCCGCGCGGGCTGCAACGGTTCCCACCAGCAGGGCTACTCCAAGAGCCGATGCTGAAGTCATCTTCACGGCTTCTTCGCCTTCGTAGCTGCGATGTTGGCCGCTCACCTGGAAGACGTCGCTGGGCGATTGTGTTTCGCTTGACAGGCCTGGATTGACTCGCAGTATGCTAAGACGAGAGCCAGTATCAAGCCCACGACCTGCGGAGCGATAGACGTCATCTTCATATCGGCCTGTACCCAGACATTACTCCATGTCAGAGCACCCCTTATACCACCCAAGCCACCCGCCGCCGCCTCAGCACCACCGTGCCCGCAGCCAGGACGAGGAGGGTCATCGCCACGAGGCTCCATCCGGAGACCGTTGGAATAGCACTGTTCAATTCGCAGGTATTTAGGCAGTAGTCAGTGTCGTCGGTGTCGCCGTCGTCGCACTCCTCTGAACCCTCGATGGTGCCATTGCCGCAACACTCAATCGACGTTCCCTGGAACTCATATGCCCCCATGTCCACGATCGGTGGGGTACCGTCCCCGGTATCCTGGATCCACGCATCGTCGACAAAGCGCGGATTCCCATCCCGGTCAAAGGGGATCGGCTCATCTACGTCGCCGTCATCATCGAGGTCATGGACGTCTGCGGGAACAGCAGTATTATTGCCTGCGTCGATGGTGGGCGAGCACAGGGATAAGCGCAGATCGTCGTCTCCCGTGCCGGGGATATCATCAGGCCCGTCAGCGTCCATGAACGACGGGGCGCCGACGATGTTCCCGCCTCCGTTGATGGTGTAGTCGGGCAGACCGCCCTCGATGTCACTGAAGCTGACCGTAGCCGTGCTCGATGACCCAGCGCTATAGATTTCATCCGGCTCGTCTTCCCAAAGCACGCAGTTGATCAGCGTCGGCTGGCTGGAGGTGTTGTACATTGCGCCACCGCGAAAGACAGCTGAGTTCCGTGAAAACGTGCAGTTGGTCAACATCGTGTCGCCGTAAGAGCTGTACACTCCACCGCCGGTGTCAGCTCGGTTCCCCGAGAACACGCAGTTCATGAGTGTAACGTCGCTGTAGTGGTAGTTGAACATCCCGCCACCATGGTGGGCCGAGTTTCCCGAGAATGTGCACTCCGTCAACGTTGGGTCGCTGCTGAACTGGTTATACAAAGCGCCGCCCCGCCAGTCAGCTGAGTTACTCGAAAACGTGCAGTGTGTCACCGTCGGGTCGCCATACAGGTTCGCCATCCCGCCGCCAGTACGGTGTGGCGATGATGCGTTCGCGTTTCCTCCAATCACAGTGAAGCCGTCAAGCCGCGTTGTCTCACCCGTACCGCTGCCGGTGACGACGTGGTAGCTGTTCTCCGCACGGGTGGGCTCGTCGAGCAGATCATCGGGCGAGGCAACCGCCGCGTCATCCCCGGCCAGATCGCCACTCAACACAGATTCGTAGAGTCCGATGTCGCGCTCGTTCGGGTCGCCCCCGGCACAGTCACCGCCAGGACAACCGCGGTAGCCACCTCTCACGTTCACGCCGTTGACGAGTTGGAACGTGGCTTCACGGTCGCCAGCCGTTACGTTGCCGGCTTCATCCTGATCCGGCGTGTGGATCCCGCCCGCGACATGAATCTCGTCACCGGCTACGCTCGCAGCCAGCGCGTCCTGGAGGTGCTTGAAGGCCGTGGGCCAGCCCTGCCCATTGCCGCCGAGTGGAGCGTTGTCGTCCACACAGAACACGGTCTGGCACTCATCCGGCATGTGATTCCCATCCACGTCAGTGGACGTGCCGTCCACGATGTCACACACATCGGGGATGCCGTGCCCGGCCTCGCCCTCCGGCTGGCAATCGCGACTTGCGCCCAATGTTACGGCGCAGACATCACCGAGACCATCCAGGTCACAGTCTGCTTGGTCGGGGTTATCGTGAAGTGGACAGTTGTCGTTGCAGCCCGTTAGCCCGTCGCCATCGGGATCACCGAGCAGATCTCCCTGGTACTCCTGGGCACCCATGTCCATGATGGCAAGCGCCGGCCACAATGGATCGGGATTCCCAAGGTCGGGCGAGCAGGGATCGTCGAAGAACCTGTCCAGTCCTGCCAGATCGATAGGAAGTGGCTCACTCGTGTCACCGTCGCCATCGAGATCATACACATCTGCCGGAACCGCCGTGTTATCGCCGACATCGAGGCAAGGCGAGCGGGGAGTCAGACTCAAGTCCTCGTCTCCCGTCCCGGGGATGCCGTCCGGCCCATCGGCGTCCAAGAAGAGAGGGGATCCGTCGATGTTGGCCAGGCCGGGGTACACGTCGCCGTCGCCCGGCATCGCATCTTGGACACAGCTGTAGGTAGCGGTCGTGAGACTGCCAAGACCGTCGAAGATCTGCCCCGGCCGCCCATCTCCGCGGAGGTCCCTGTTACTCCACAGGATGCAGTTTGTTAGCGTCGGGCCGCTCCAGTTGTTTCGAATCCCGCCGCCACTGAGGCCGGCCGAGTTTCCCGAGAACGTACAATTCACCAGCGTCGGGCTACTGCTATTATTGTCCATCCCGCCGCCAACCCATCCGGCCGAGTTCCCCGAGAACGTACAGTTTGCCAACGTCGGATAGCTATACACGTTGCACACGCCGCCGCCGCTCGTGGACGAGTTCCCCAAGAACAGGCAGTTTGTCAGACTCGGGGCGCTCTCATTGTTGAACATCCCACCACCACTGTACGCACCCGAGTTTCCCGAGAACTTGCAGTTCGCCAGGATCGGGTCGCTGTTGTCATTGCGAACGCCGCCGCCAGCGCTCGCTGAGTTCTCTGAGAACGTGCAGTCCATCAGTGTTGGGTTGCCGTATACGTTGAACATCCCACCGCCGCCGTTGTTTGGGTACGATGCGTTCGCGTTGCCTCCAGTCACAGTGAAGCCATCGAGTAGCGTTGTCTCACCCGTACCGCTGCCGGTGACGACGTGGTAGCTGTTCTCGTCGTTGTTCGCGAAGTCCGACTCATCATTGCCGGCTAAGTCCCCGCTGAGGATGGTTTCGTATTCGTCGATGTCTCGCTCGTCGGGGTCTCCGGTGCAGTCTCCACCGGGGCAGCCGCGGAAGCCACCGTACAGGCCCGCGCCGCTGATGAGTTGGAACGTCTCCGTGCGCTCGCTGGGCGTAACGTTCCCGGCTTCGTCCTGGTCGGGATTGTAAGTCCCTCCAGCCACGTGGACTTCGTCGCCGGCTGCCGCCGCTGCTAGGGCGTCTTGGAGGTACTTGTACGCGGTAGACCAGCTCATTCCATCCCCACCGGTCGAGGCGTCATCGTCCACGTACCAGGTGGTTTGTGCCCGTGCGGGAAACACGAAGAACGCCACAACCACCGCCGCGATAAGGCCGAGATTTGCTCTGCTGCGGGGCATGATGCCCCCTCCAAACAGAGGCAACGAACGCCGAACGACACAGAAACTGAGTCTAACATGCGAGCGTCGTTATCTCAAGGCTGCGTCGTCGAACCGATGCAGCATACTGGCCTACGCCTGAACGTAACCCCCTGTCAGAGCGACACTTACGGCGGTTGACGAGGCCCTGGGTACGGCTGAGACCACCTACAGGACCGGGGTTGGGCGAGTGACACCTGGGCTCCCGCTGGTAGGCTACCCACCGTGGACCTATCCCGCGTAACCAAGCTGATCAGCAGCCTTGAGCGTGACCCCGAGCAGGTGCGTACCTACTGCGGCGACCTTGAGGCCGCAATCGCGAGGTCCGCGAGGTAGGCACGTTGATCGCCAATGGTGCCCGTGCTGCACTGATGCCTTGCCCGAGAACCTAACCGCCATCGGTACGAAGGAGATTCAGTGTGCCAAGATCGTGACGATCTAGATGACCTCTGTGGTGGTGCCGCGGGAGTTGTTCGCAGAGATCCTGGACCGCATCCAGCGATTCGGCGTGCCGCCACCGTTGGTGCAACGCGGATGAGTGTCGCGATAGGGCGAAGAACATGACGATCCGAGCCAGGGGACGGTTGGTGCTGCGCCGCGTGACGCACAAACGCCCGCCGCAGGCCCCTTTCGAGGATAGAGGGGCCGGTTTCTGCGTTCGAACACAGGTATTCTCGTTAGAATGTCCGCTCGGTTTTGGAATCGGGCAAAGATCCGGTAGAATGGCAGCCTCGGAGGCGGCAAATGGGTAATCCCGGACAGAGACAGAAAGTCGTTCCCATGATCACAAACAAGTGTCTCCACCTCTGCTCGGTCTGCTCCTTATGCATCATCTTCCTGGGCTTCGGCGGTCTCGCCCAGGAGAAGCCTGCGGTCTTGGCGGGTGAATACCTGGGAATGAAGACCCCTGAGAGAAGGCCGTTGCTCTTCGCACCCGCAGTTGTCTCGACCGGCTATCATGAACACAGTGCGCCGACATTCTCTCCGGACGGGAAAGAGATCTACTGGTCGGTGTTCAAGGACGTCAATCAACCGCAGCTCATAATGTGTATGAAGAGCGTCGATGGCGTCTGGACTCTGCCGATGACAGCGCCATTCTCGGGGGAATACTCGGACGGCGGTCCCTTCATCTCTCCTGACGGAAGGAGACTCTTCTTCTATTCCAACCGCCCCGTGCGACAGAATGGCGTGACCAAGAGAGACTTCGACCTGTGGTTCGTTGAACGGAGAGGCGAGGAATGGAGTGACCCTATCCGTCTTGGTTTCACCGTGAACTCCAGATGGGACGAGTCTTCTCCCTCGGTGAGCAAGACTGGCACCTTGTACTTTCATTCCGACAGGCCAGGCGGTTTCGGAAACTACGACATCTACTCTTCCCGGATGAGTGCCGGGCAGTATTTGGAGCCCAGGAATCTCGGAGCGGCCGTCAATTCGAGCGGACACGAGAGTTATCCCTACGTTGCCCCGGATCAGAGGTATCTGATCTTCACGGGAGGCGAGAGAGGGGATAACTTCGGCCTGGGCGATCTCTTCATTAGCATCCGAGACACGAACGGTGTACTGTCCAGGGCAAGGAACGTGGGCCGGGTCGTGAACGACGAGTTCGACAACAGGTTCCCTCTGGTCAGTCATGATGGCAAGTTCCTGTTCTTCGTCAGCAACCGGAGCTATCGGAACGCGGATGATCCGGACGCAAACCGAGGCCCTGGGAACGGTTTCGGTGATATCTACTGGGTGAGCGCCGAGATCATTCATGAGTTGAGGGACTGATTAGGCACGGGGGCCAGCAGGCACATCCCGCGGCACCGTTTGTAATCGGGATTTGCAGGATTAAGGGCTTAATGCGTGCTCTTCACATTTTCCAACTTCTCGGTTGTCACATCACGAAGAGCCAGGAGGGGCCCCTGGCCGTATGAAACCGAATCGACCCCAAGGCCTCTGGCGCTCTCTGGTGTGACCCAACTGCCCACAGAACGGACTCAAAGACGATCCGCTCGAAGTGCCGCGCAAATGCTTAACCACCACGTACGCGCTGGACCACGGTACGTAGCCGTTGTCGTCAGAATGCTCTTGGGGCATCCCAGAGTGGCCCCGGTCTCACGCTTTGGCTGCCACCGCACGTATCGCTGTAGAGCAGTCGATGAACTTTTGGACGGTCGTGGCAGCCATGCGGGGGAAGGCTGTCCGTTGCAGTGACACTGGATAGGGCTGCGACTCGGCGTCCGTCCCGTGCCAACACGGCCAGTTCCTGAACGATTGTATTACTTGAGAGCTTCGGCCGAACACGTGAAGCCGGTAGGATGCCATTGGTGCGAAGGTACTAAGTCTGGAGCGACCTGCGATGACTGCAAGGGCATTGTGTTTCCTGAGAATGGCAACAGCACTGGTCCTAGCGGGCGGCGCTTCACTACAGAGCGCGCTTGCCCAGCAGCCGGGCGGGCCGACACCTCCACGTGACGAGCTAACCGTCGAGGGCGTCAAAGGGCAACGCAAACTGGCTGAGGAGAGCCCGGACCTGGAGGAAGGCCTCAAGACGCGGCTGATTGAGCTGTACACACAGGCGTTGGATGACCTTGGACGCGCAGACGAGTGGGCACAGAAGGCTGCCGGGTTCGAGAAGGCGAAGCAGGAGGCCCCAGCAAGGCTTGAGAACATCAGGGTGGAGCTTGCGGCCCCGGTTGCCGAGGTCGTCCCGGATGTCCCACCGCACGCGTCTGTCGCGCAGCTCGAGCAGTTGCTCAGCCAAGTCGAAGCCGAGCTGAAGGCGGCCAGGGACAACGCGGCAAGCCTCGACGAGGAGCGTAAGCGTCGCGCGGATCGACGCGCCGGACTACCTGGAGCCACAACGGCCGCCCGCCAAGGACTGGAAGAGGTAACGCGGGGGCTGAGTGCCACTCCGGTGGAAGGCGAATCGCCAGAGGTGCTTGCGGCTAGACGGGTTGCTCTCCAGTCACGGCAGAGGGCGTTGAACAAAGAAGTCCTAGCGTACGAAGCGGAGATCGCAAGCTACGATGCACGGGGAGAGCTGCTGACTGCCCGGCGTGACAAGGCCGCTCGCGAGGTTACCCGTCTCGAGTCCCTTGCGAGGGATTGGCAAGCTGTCGTAGGTGAGCGTCGTCGAACCGAGGCGGCAGCAGCAGCCGAGGAAGCCGAAGAGGCACGACGCGCGGCAACTCGAGCACACCCCATCGTTCGCCGGATCGCGGAGGACAACACCGCATGGGCCGAACGTCGAGCGGAAGACGCGCTGGCTGACAAGATAGACCAAGCAACGAGGGAACACGAGTCGATCACGAAGGCACTGAGTGAGGTATCCAGTAACTTCGCGAGCATAAGGTCGAAGGTTAAGGCCGCTGGACTCACCCATGCAATGGGTCTCCTGCTTCGCCGCCAGCGAGAGGTTCTCCCCGACCCGAGGGATCACCTGGGGCGCACCTCGGCTCGAGAGGTAGAGATTTCACGGGTCCAGGTCGAGCTGATCGAGTTGGAGGACTCCCGTTCAGACCTAGTCTCAGAGCTTGAAGCCTTGGTCCGGGCTTCCGTAAACGAGCTCGACCGATCGAAGCCGCAAGAGGAGCGGGCGGAAATCGAGACTGCAGTGCGCGAGCTTCTCCAGGCCAGGCGGGGATATCTCGACGCCCTGATCGGCGATTACAACAGCTATCTGGTCAAACTCGTCGACCTGGATAACGCACAACGTCAGCTCGTTGCGGAGATCAGGCGCTTTCGCGATTATGTAGATGAGCGGGTCCTTTGGGTCCGCAGCACGTCGCTTCCGCATATAGGCGATGTTCAGTCTGCACTGGAAGCCGTAGGGTGGTTTGCCGAACCACGGAACTGGGTAGGCACTGTTCGATCTGCGGGGAGAGCTGTAAGCTCGAACGCCTGGGCAGCTTGCATCGCTGCTCTCGCAATTGTCGTACTCGGCGGATTCCAGCGCCGCCTGCGTATTGAAGTGCGCAGGATTGCGGAGGTGGCTGCGAAGCCAACCGCAAGAGACTTCACGCCCACGCTGGTCGCGTTCGTCTGGTCGACTCTCGTCGTGGTGTTGTGGCCTGCCCTGCTGATCGCAGTGGGCTGGGCACTCGTATCGGGGGGCAACGGTACGGACTTCGGAAGGGCAATGGGCCGGGCTTTCGTAGCGGCGGCGATAGCGTTCTTGCTACTAGAGTCATTCCGGCAGCTCTGCAGGCCTGGAGGGCTCGGCGAAGCACACTTCGGTTGGCCAATTCGGAGCGTAAGGCTTGCCCGCAAGCATCTCGTGTGGCTGCTTGCGGTTGGAGTGCCGCTCGTGTTCATCGTGGTTGCGGTGGAGACGAGCGGGGAGGTTGCCTGGCAGAACTCCCTAGGGCGGTTTGCGTTTATCGTTGGACAGATCCTTCTCGCAGTATTCGCTGCCGGCGTTCTTCGACCCAGGAGTGGAGTCCTGCAGGAGTTCCTGAGGCGCCACCCAAGCGGCTGGCTTGGTCGGTTGCAGTTCGCATGGTACCCCCTGGCCGTGGGACTACCGATTGCCCTGGCCGTACTTGCGGCTATCGGGTTCCACTATACAGCCTTGGAGCTCGCAGTCGGTGTTCATACAACCGTGTGGTTCATCTTGGGGCTGGTCTTGTTTAACGGGCTTGCGCTTCGGTGGCTTCTCGTCTCGAGGCGCAGGCTTGCCATCGAGCAGATGCGAAAGCGCCGGGAGGCGACTGAAACCGAGGAGGAGAGCAAAGAGCAAGAGGCGAGTGAGCCAGTCATTGATTTGGGGAGCGTTAGTGCACAGACGAGGAGCTTGCTTCGGACCGTTGTCGTGTTGGCCTTCTTCGGTGGGCTTTGGGTCGTTTGGGCCGACATGCTGCCGGCCTTAGGGATTCTCGACAGCGTAGAACTCTGGTCTGTCACAGACAAGGTGTCGGAGACTGTCACTGCTACTGACGGGACTACGTCAACACGATTGGTTGAGAAGCCGCAGCCAGTCACGCTGCAGGACCTTCTCCTGGCCCTGCTGATCTTGGCTATCACATTCGTTGCCGGAAGGAACGCTCCGGGTCTGCTGGAGATTGCGGTTCTCCAACGCTTGCCGTTGAAGGCCGGTGAACGGTACGCCATTGCCACGGTCACCAAATACACCGTTACGGTGGTCGGTCTGGTCATCGGGTTCGGAGTGATTGGGATGGGGTGGTCGAAAGTCCAATGGCTGGCTGCGGCCATGGTGGTTGGCCTGGGCTTTGGCCTCCAGGAGATTTTCGCCAACTTCGTGTCGGGGCTCATCCTACTGTTTGAACGTCCGATTCGCATTGGTGACACGGTGACCGTAGGAGACGTAACTGGTGAGGTGACTCGCATCCAGATCCGCGCGACAACCATAACGGACTGGAACCGGAAGGAACTGGTGATTCCCAACAAGGAGTTTGTCACCGGCCAGGTCATCAACTGGACGTTGTCCGACTCGACGCTGCGGGTGATCGTACCGGTTGGAATAGCCTATGGTTCCAATACGGAGCTGGCGGAAGAGATTCTGGCCAAGGTGGCCAAGGAGAACGACCTCGTCCTCGCGGAACCGAAGCCGAAGGTGCTGTTCCTCGAGTTTGGAGATAGTTCGCTTAACTTCGAGCTGCGCGTCTATGTCTCGAGTGTGGATTACCTTTTGAAGGTCCGGCACCAGCTGCACAAAGCGATCGATCAGGAGTTTCGCAGGGCCGGAATCGAGATCGCCTTTCCGCAGCGCGACCTTCACGTTCGGTCGATTAAGGCTGCACTTCCGGTCGAGAATCAGATTGCACCCGGCCCAGACGCCGGAAGGCCTTCGCCGACCTCATGACTTCTGCCAGCCGGGCTCAGAACCACCTCTTCCTTCGAAAGTACACGAGCAATACCGCGGCAACAGCGATCATCGCGACCAGTACACTCCAGAAACTCAGTGGATGCTCAGGTGGTGGCCACAGCGGTAGGTTCATTCCATACAAGCCAGCGATGAATGTGAGGGGTAGCATGATAGTGGCGAAGATGGTGAGTGTCTTCATGATGGCGTTGGTGCGGTTGGCGAGGGCAGTGTGGTAGTTGTCGCGGATCCCATTTAGCCGCTCTCGCAGAGTGTCCACGAGGTCGATGACCTGGCTGAGATGATCTCGGACGTGACCGAACCGCTGTTCAAGAGAGTCAGAGACGTAGTCGTACTCGCCCTTCGCGACGGGCGTTAGCAGCTCGCGCTGGCTAGTAGCAAGGCTCCGCAGATGGAGAAGGTCTCGCCGCACCGTCCCAGAGTCGGCGAGGATCTGCTCGTCCACGGTCGGATCCAACGACTTCTCCTCAAGCTGTTCAAGCTGGCTCTCGTAGCGATCGGCAACGAGTGTGTACTTGTCGACCATTCCGTCGATGATGCTGTAAAGGACCGAGTCGACGCCTTTGGCGAGCACACCGGACGCGTTGCGTCCGCAGCGGTCGAGAACTGTGCGCACGGTTCGCAACGGCTCTCGATGGACCGTCATCAGGAAACGTGTTCCACAGAACGCAGCGAGCTTCCGCGGGTTGAACTCGCTGGGATCGTCGAGCCCAACGAGGCCGTAAAGCACAATGAAGATGTAGTCGTCGAACTCATCGATCCGAGGACGCTGCTCCCCGTGAAGGCAGTCTTCGAGCGACGCCTCGTCCAGGCCCATTAGGCTCCTGACCTCGCGGAGGTCGGCTTCCGTCGGTTCCTCGAAATCGACCCAGAACCGTGCGTCCTGGTCAGTCCACGCTCGGCCAAGATCCTCGACCGAGGCGATGGGCCTGCAGCCACCGTCACGAAATCGGACAAATCCAGCTACCATATCGCAATGGTACACGCGCCACTCGAGTTGCGCCAATCCGACACGATCTCGGGCAGATACCAGGCGGTGCAGCTCCTCCTGTGCCCGCCCGGCCACCAGCGGATTGCCACGGCGACGGGCGTTGTTGCTATGGGTTACGTCGCGTGGCTCCGGCACCAGTCCTGCAAGGCGGACAAAACGCGTAGGTGTTTCTCTTCATTCGACATAAAGGGCGCGCGTGACATCTCCAGCTGAATCCAAGGCAGTTCGCTCGAATGCGACTGGATGATGTAGCCGCCCTTGAACGGTTCATTAATCGTGACGTCGTGATCAAGTGCACGGGAGAAGCATGCGGCCAACGACTCGATCCATTCCTGTGGGCAAGTACGCTCTCCGTTGCTCAGGCAGATCCAAGGTCGCTCCACGCCCGGGCCAGGGCCGATAGGTGGGCCTTTGGCGACCATCGTGTGGCAATCCACTCCAAGCTGCACACCTGACTTCGCCAGCTTCGTCAGCAAACGGTGATACGGTCGGTAGTGCTGGTCGAGCAAGGACTCAATGCTCTCGGGAGGCGGAAATTCTCGGTAAACGGGCACGTTCCAGCACGTGTGTGTCTTCACAACGCCATCAGGCCGGCGATCGTCCTCGGCCCGGTTCATGTCCACAATTGCGCGTGCAACCGGCGTCGTCACAAACGCTGCCACATGATCCCGTAGTCCGTGGTAGATCTCGGCTGCTCCCTCGTCGCTATCATCGACGATCTGCTGACGCGTGAGAGCGCAGTATCGCTTGACGTCGGGAGGCACCGCCAGCCCGCTGTGCGGAACCGAGATGAGCAGCGGCAGCATCATGCCTTCGGACCGGCAGCCGAGCCGTCCCGGCGCGGATCGGCCACGCCGACGAACTCGTCACCTTCACGCGCAACAAGCTGTACACACCCAAGATAGAACGAATACGGATCGCGCTGATCGATCTCGTAGCCGTGCCGCTTCAGCGCCGTCGGTATGTCGTCGCGTATGCGCGTCGATTCGAGGGAGACCTTCCCACCTAGGGAGCAGTGCAAGCGGGGAGCATCCACCGCGGCCAGGGGAGACATGTTCTGCAAACGCACCAGCACCTGGAAAATCGACGACGTGATTCGGTCGCTACCAGGGGACCCCAGCGCGAGCCGTGGCCTCCGCCCACGGAACACGATGGTCGGGGCTACACTGGCCCACGGGGATGCGTTCGGCCGCATATGATACGGATGCGAGATGTCCTCGTACTCGAAAGCGCTCATGTAGTTGTTGTACAGGAATCCCAGCCCCGGCGTCGCAACGCATGCGCCGTACAGGCGTTCGATCGACTGCGTGAGCGCAACGATGTTGCCCGCGCTGTCCATAACGGACAGGTGAGTTGTGTCACCGGCCGTGCGAATCCGTCGCGCAATTTGACGGGCCACGAGCTGAGCGTAGTCCTCCTTCAACATCCGTTCACCAGTGACCTGCGGGAAGAAACTGGGGTCGAACGGACGGTCCTGACGATCCAGGAACGCCCGCCGTATCGTCTCGGCCAGAATGACCGCCCCTTCGGGCGTGTCGAAATCTCGGTGGCTGGGTTTGAGCTGCTGGTAGACATTCAGCATTTCGATCAGCGTTTGCCCCGCCCCGGGCGGTGGGAAGGTGAAGACGCGGCAGCCCTCGAAACGACCTGTGACGGGTTTCCGTTCGATAGGCTGTGGAATCTGCGCCAAGTCGTCCTTGTGCAAGAGTCCCCCATTCGCTTCCAGGTCCGCGTGGATCTTCTCGGCGATTTCGCCCTGATAGAAGTCCTCAACACCCTGTGTTGCCAGACGTCGCAGGGTCGTCGCCAGCACAGGCTGGCGGAATGTGGCCCCCGCCAGATAGGGTCGAACGCCCTCGCGCAAGAAGAACTGCGCCGCCGACCTCTCACGCAAGTGTTTGACCTCTCGCCGTGTCAGCAGGTATTGGAGGAGACTGACCTCATAGCCCTCCTCCGCCAAGCGGGTCGCGGGCTCCAACACACGTGGAATCTTCAGCTTCCCGTGGGTTGTCAGGGCATAGTGCAGGACCGCTGGCGTACTTGGAACGGTTACTGCCTTGTATCCGCGACGCCGATCCGCTTTCGAGAGCGATTCGGGCGTCGCCCGATTGGGCGCACGCGATGAGCCGTCCAGCGCAAAGGTGCGCCGCGGCTCCGCCAGATGAATGAGCATCATTGTCTGTCCGCCGAGGCCGGACGCGGCGGGCTCGCAGACCCCCAGCGCAAACGCCGCGGCCACGGCGGCGTCGACAGCGTTTCCTCCGGCGGCCAACATCTCTTCCCCCGCCTCGGTGGCACGATAGTGAGCGGTCGCGATCATGCCCTGTCGCGACACAGCCACCCGCTGTGGACGGTGGAGCTTGCGCTCACCCAGCTCCAGAAGATCGGTGTCGATTTGCTCTCGCCGAACCTTCTCCATGCCCGATCACCGCCCCTCCCTGACAAGGAACTCGGCCAGCAGCAATGTCCGCTGCACCAGGCTGATCCTCTGGACTGCCTCATGGGGGGTCCCAACGTCGCGAGCGACCGGGCCAATCCCGCAAAGGCACGCCGTTTTGGCTGGCACGAGCCCAGCGACCGAGGGCCACACAGACGACTCGCGCTTCAGCGTGATATCCCATTCCTCGGCAATCCGCGTGAGCTTCTTGGCAAGTTGTATCGTCGCGCGGCGTTCCTTCATCGGTGGCCTGTCGGAGATCTGGTCTAGCTCCCAGCGCGGTCCCTTCTTGTCCAGCAGCGCACGCATCTGGTCTTCGAGTTGATCCGCGACGTGCGCGTCGGGATATGTCGCGAGAATCGTGGCGGTCACCCGATGAGGCGCGTGCATCGGCATCGTCTCGGTCTTCAGATCAACCGTTGAAAGCGAGACGCGCTTCTCCCGGGAGGTGAGCTGGGAGAACGCCTCCAGCTTGTTCCACATCCAGCGGAGCGCCTCGGGCTTCTTCGTCAGCTTGCCAGGCCGCAGCGACCCTCCCACAGCTCTGAAACGGTAGTTGCGCTGGCCACGCCGTTGCGTGACCATGAAGTCGCCCAGGTTGCCAGGTCGGAGTACGAGCACACGTTTGGCCCGGGTGGCCGCCGCCCGGATGATCTCAGCGCTATAGCGCACGTCGCGCCCCTCATCCGCGTAGTAGAGGACACCCACCGGTAGACGCCGGAGCTGCCTCATGCTCCGGAGCGCACGCAACGCGAACTCGAGCATGACCAGCGGCGCTCGTGACGAGCCGATGCCATCACCATAAAGCCACTCGGGGTCCCGCCGGAACATTTGCGCCGGCGACCCGAGGTCGGATGGAACATCAAGATGGCCGATGAACAGCGTTCCGCCCTCAAAGCTCTGCGCCGTTTCCCACGTCCACGCGACGCGTTCGTCGGTAAACGCCTGCGCGGGTCTCATGCCAAGCTCCTCGAACAGCCGCCGCACGCGCCGCACTGCCTCCTGGATTCCAATGGGATCGGCCGTGTGGCTAGAAAAGTCCGTCCACTCCTTCAGCCGCCGTTCCAGCTCATCACGGCGTTGCGTGATGAAAGAAAACACGCGCCTGGCGGGGTCGATGGGCTCCCCATCAAGCTTGGGTGGTTCGGGCGTCCCGAAGTAGCGGGCGCTGGCCGCCTCCACCAGCCGGTTGACGACCGCCATGAAGTCGAGACCGACGTGGGCGGCGCCTACCAGGTATGACCCATGCTCGCCCAAGCTCGGTAGGCTGTTTACCTCCAGAATGTACAGGTTCCCGTCTTTGTCGAGACGCATGTCCACGCGGGCACAATCGCAGCAGCCGAGTGCTGTGAATGCTCTGACCGCGAGCTCCTGGGACCTGTCGTTGAGTTCCTTTCCGATTGAGGCCGGACACGCGTGCGAGATCCCGCGGCCGCTCGTGCCGGTCTTGTCCTCGAATGTATATATTGCAGGTCCGTCCTTCCCGAACACGAGCTCCACGGGGGGCAGCGCCTCGGGCGGGTTGTTCCCGAGTAGCCCCACGTTGATTTCGCGTCCGTCGATGTACTGCTCTACCAGAACCGGCTGCCTATATTCGTCGAAGATCACGCCGGCGGCCTCCCGCAACTCGCTTTCGTTGCGGACGATTTTCAGGCCGAAGGAGACAGCCTCGTTTTTCGGTTTGACGATGAGCGGGTACTTCAGCCCGGGAACCGGTGTTCCGGGGGAATCCAGCACGACAAAATCTGGTGTCGGCAGGCCATGCTGGCATAAGATCATCTTGGTGACGACCTTGTCCAGGGCAAGCGAGTGGGCCAGCGGACCTGATGCGACGTATGGAATACCGACCATCTCAAGGATGCTCGGAACGTGCGTGTAGCGTGCCTGTCCCTGGATGCCATACGACACGTTGAAGACCATGCCGGGCCGTTCACCCTTGACGACACGCGGCATAAAGTGTTCGAGGCGATCCACCAGGTCCTTGTCGCCTTCGAGCGCAGTGACCTGGTGCCCGCCCTTCTTCAACGCGTCCGTGACGCGTTTGATCGTTTGGAGGCCGATCTTCTCCTTGTTAGGCAATCCGAACAGGTTTATGACATTACGACTCTCGCGGTTGTAGACGACGGCGATCTTCACGGCCTAGCCTCCGGATGACGGAATTGACTCCACTGGATCGCGGGCGTTACCTTCTTCGCTGACAGCATAACAGGACCCTGTGCAAAATCTACCACCCGTTCCGTCACGCTGCCAAGCATCATATGGCACAGCCGTGGGTGACACCGGAAACAGAAAGCAGCCGCCAGCGAGTGCATTTTGCACAAACACATCCCGTCTTTCTTGTCGGCGTTCCAGCATTTGCTCACGACAAAAGTGGCAGCGTGGCCGAAGCGAAGCTGAGTACCAGGAAGAACCCGCACATGTCGGTGATGGTGGTCAGGACTGGACCGGAAGCCAGGGCAGGGTCCACGTTCATGCGCTTCAGAAGCAGCGGAACCGTCCCGCCGATGGAAACAGAAACGAGCGTATTGAGGGCCATGGCCACTCCCACGACGAGCCCAAGGAAGGGGTTCCCTTTCCACAGCCAAGCGACTGACGCAATGAGAAGGCCAAGGACAAGCCCGTTGATGCAGCCGACGCAGGCTTCCTTGGCAAGCACATAGAACAGCTCCACAGGCCGTACAAGTCCCATGGTGAGTTCCCTGATGCTCACCGCAACAGCCTGGCTGCCCGAACACCCGCTCATGTCCGAGATGATCGGCAGGAACACGGCAAGAGCAATTACTGCAGCAAGTGTTTCCTGGTAGAAAGCAATGACGCTTGCCGCGACGATGTTGAGGACAATGTTCAGGCTCAGCCATGCCAACCTCCGACGTGAACGAAGCAGCAACGGCATCGTGCGCAATTCCTCACCACCGACGATACCTTGGGACTTCAGGTAGTTGCTCTCGCTGTGAGCGCCTCTTGCCGCTTCGACGGCAGCGCGGTGCACGACTCCAACGAGTTTTCCGGTGGCGTCCACGACTGGCGCGCCCAAGAGGTGATGCCGGCTGAAGAAATCGAAAAGCTCGTCGATGCTCGTAAGCGCGGAGACAGATAGCGGCTCCCGGATCATCAGACTTCTGATGATCTGATGCCTGCCTGCGAAAAGCAGATCGCGCAGCCGGAGTACTCCGACGAGCTCTCCTGTTTCTGCCGTGACGTAGATGTACTGAACGACATAATCGCGAAATTGGTCGGCTCTACGCTGAAGGCCGTCTATCACGTCCCCTACGGTGGCCTCGGTCGGAAAGGCGACATACTCGGACACCATGAGTCCGCCCGCAACGTCACCCGAGTACTGGGTAAGGTCCCGAACGGCCTGCGATTCGCGCGGGCTCATCTCTGCGAGGATGGCCTCGGCGTTTTCCGGCTCGACGGCGGCTAGCAGGTCCGCTTGCTCATCGCTCGGAAGCTCGCGGAGAATCTCTGCAGCCTTCTCAGGCTCCAAATGCTCAATGAGAGGAACAGCCTGGACGTTTGGGATCTGCTCGACAAGATCCGCCGCATCCGCCGAAGACATTAGGACTAGCAGGCGGGCCTGGTCGTCCTCCTCCAGATAGGAAACCGCTCGCGCAGTCTCGCCTGCAGTAAGGTCCCCGACGTACTCGTCAAGCCGCTCGCCATCGCCATCGGCGATAAGGCTCTGAAGCTGTTCGGTTGGCTGGTCAGCAGTATCGAGCACGCGTCACCTCGGCCGTCTTTCGATGTCGAAACCAAGCCCCGGTCGACTGGTGGGCTGGGGCGCTACGCCGCTCGCGATACTGGTCTGTAGTCATCATCGTTGGATACGGCCGCACGATCAGCCGATGCTGGCGCCGCGGCGAGATGCTTACGGCTTGCCAACACGTGACGCTGTGCCAGCCGGCGCCACGACAATGGTGTCTTGCCCGCACCATAGTGAGCCAAGTAGCCACCCGCTGTCGTTCGGACGTCTTCGACCGTCACCACAACGTCCGGGTCGACCTCGCGGGCCATCCGGATGGCTGATGACGCGAGTTTGCGCGGGAGTATCGCATGGCAGATCGCTACTGGGCCGTCGCGACCGTTCCCGGTGAGCGTCGTTACACAATGGTCCGCGAACCGAAGTCGCTCGGCCACCGCTTGCGCACTGCCTTGAGAGATGAACGTAAGAGCCTCGGTCCCCAGCGCCAGTTTGCTTTCCACCCACATGCCCAGCGCGCGGCCAGTGGCGAAGCCGCCGGCGTAAGCCACAACGTTGGCCAGGTTGTCGAGGTGGGTCAGGACACTGGATGCCGCGTAGACCCAGATGACGATCTCGACAAAACTCACCAATACAGCTAGCAACTTGTGGCCACGCACGGTGCAAATCATACAGAGCGTCCCCATGGAGACGTCAGTGACGCGTGCGCAGAAGATGACGACAGGCAGCCAAGTCGGACCAAATGCCAAGTAATCAGTCATACTCATTGCAAAATTCATCCAAAATGGTGGTGTTCCCACCATACGCCGGAGCAAGATGCTGCCCGCGGCACTTTTGTGCCGTCATCGTTGTTGCCTCCGGCATGCCGTTCTTCTGCAGGAAGTATTCCATAGCTGCGTGAAGGGGCCGTGAAATATGAGTTAATTCTGTTTCATTATCCCGGTTGGGTCAGCAGGACAGGTATGCCGGCTACAGCACGGCGACCATCACTTTAGCTATACGAGCACAGCCGCTGCCCCGTCACCGACCCGATGCCGGTCACGGCCTCAACGCCATCGGGACTGTCTTGGCGGGAACGCTCGCTTCGTGACGAGAGCATAGCCCACCCTTCGTACAATTGCACTTGGAGCCCACCAGCGATACTGACAAGACCTACTTGGCAGAGTCAACGTGGACTGAGACTGTTCGGCGCCACGGGGACGTGATTCCGTTTGCTCGCAACCCGCCTTGATGAGCGCTTGTTGTGACGCTTCCGAGAGCGCAGCTGCACACGGGTAAACGCTATTCGAGCCACTCCCACATCCAGTCGAGCTCGGGAAAAAAAGTGTGATCAGCAAAGGTGTCGCCGTATTTGGAATCGTCATCGTCCGCGTATAACGCTTCGTAACAGCCGTCGCAAATCCCGCCTCCCAGCGGATCCGACATTTCGAATTCGATGCCGCATTCCCTGCAACGCATCTTACCAGCCCTCTCTTGGCCTGGCCTACTAGCGCGAGCTAAGGCCGAGAGCCAACTCAGTGCTTTCCCCCTTCTTGGCTGCATTCACCTGCGCCTTGGCTTCCGGCTCTCGTGTTGTCACCTTCCTTCTGCCAATATCATCATTCTCGTCACGGTTGCGACTGGCCTTCATGGCTCTTGCCGTGTTGCCATCTCCTACGTACCGCCGCTCAGTCTGCCCCTAGAGGCCGTCTCAAGACTGCTGAAGACCAGCCCTCGCGTGGTCGACAACACAGTTTCGGGCCAGTTTTGAAATGGCATCTAGGCACCACAACGTCGAACCTCACGTCATGCCGCTATTTCGGCGGTAGCTGTCTATGTGCACGAAGACCGCTATTGTATCTCGTCAGCAATTCGTGCAGGTGGCGAATCCGACCTAACGCGTCAAGCGCCAGAAGCTCGCCCTCGTCGTACTGCTCCAAGACTCGGCCGACCCGCCAGTGAAACTCAACGTAGTTGGCAGCGAGCAGGGCAGAGGAGAGGAACTCATTCGCATGTCGGTCGAACTTGGCCATGTCTTGATGACAGCATCAGCGCCGCCTCCGGTTGTATGACTCCTGGCACTCCGTGCCACGTATCGCTAAGGGCTTCCCTACGACTCCCTCTTCGCCGGCATGGCGGCGGTTGCCTCCTGGTTTCGCGTGGCTGCCTGTCCGGATCTTATCGTTTCCCGGCAAGCCCTAATCCTGCGATGACCTTCTGAAATTCATCACCATCTAACTCGGGGCGGAACAATGAAACACAGGAGACATCACGGCCAGCTCTTTTGACCCCATGCGTTACGTTGGCTCCGACTGGCCAGACGGTGGCGAGAACGGTCCAAGATTCCGTCAAAAGCCTGCGCTTCAGCGAGGTCGATAACGCGTAGGCGACCGCCTGACACTGTTCTAGCCGGCGGCCCCAGAACCTGTCGCCGCTGCGTCACGTTTGCCACACAGCGCAGCGCGCCGCCCCTCTCGTACAGCTCGGAAACATCCACCGTGTGCACCTCGAATCCGAGCCCCCGGTAGATCGCCGCAGCCACATGATCGAGCGGAGGGACCCCGTACACGGGCATATATACAACTCGCTCTCCGCGACGCTGGTCAAGCAGAACGTTGTTATAGGTGACCATCCATTCCTTGGCTACATCCGTGATTACCGGAACGCGGCGCACTTTATATCCGTGTTGCTGTGCCAGCGCGGCGACGCTGTCGAATCTTTCCTGCAGCCAATCCGATGGGCAAGCAGTGCCACCCAGCTCATCCCAACAGTTCGGGACATCAAACGAATCATCGTCTGCCGACAGCAACATGTGAGCGAAGCGCGGACTTGCAACAAGCACGGTATCTTCGCTTATCGGTGTCAGGTACATGTCGATGTGACACCATGGAACGTCGCCGTACTCGTCGCCTACACTGAGGTATGCGCGTCCGAACAGTCGCTCCAACTCAGTTGTCAGCCGGGAATCGGAGACATGGCCATTCTCTGAAAACACATTGGCCCCAAAAAACACGTGCCGGGCGTTGGACACGACATTGCCGCCCTCGATATGAAGCGGACTGTCCAGCACACCGGGCGCGAGGCGTGCTTCGTGCAGGATGTCCTGAAGAAGCAGGTCGTTGTGCTTCTGCTGCTCATAACTCCAAGGTGGAACAGGCACGAAGGTCGCACTGCGGCTACGAAGATCGAGTGGCTGGCGGGCGATACAGCGATCGCGTGCCCAAACCGATATGGGCAGTCCAACGTTGATTACATCAGCTACCCGCTCTTCTAGGACTGATTCCCACGACGAAATGAAGTCGTCAACAGCGGCGGCGGTTGGGCACAGAACTTTGACTCGCACGTCATCCGGTAGCGCCGCAAAGAGGTCGCGATACACGGGTTCGAGTTCGACGGAAACATCAGGATCGTAGTGAAGAAGGATCTCGGCAATCGCTCCGTGGGTGTCGGGAATCACACCGACACGGGCCGCCGCGCCGTTTGCCGGCTGCTGGCCGCAGCTACGACTCGGGACAAATACGAGCAGGAGAATAGCCGTAGCGACGGCCAGACCACGAAAACCACGCGTTCGCATCGATCTGTTACTCACGGCTTGCTTTCCCCTCCTTTGGGTAGCTCTGTGGACCAGGGAGAGAGGCGGCTCAGGGGCCGCCGCCTCTCCCGATTACACTCCAACTGCGGCGAACGATCGGAGCGCTTTACTGGTCGCCCCTCTCAGGGTCGTCGTGATCCCGTTCCTCGTCATCGTCCCAGCCGCGATCGGTTTCCCAATCCTCCTCCATGTCTTCTTCGCTCTCCGGGTCCTTCGCGGCTTTCACAGATGCGACGTCGATGTACTTGATTCCCTTGCGTTCGTAGAGCTTCCCCTTCAGTTCCGCGTAGCGGAATGCCAGCGGCGCTATGGTGCGCGCCGGACCTTTCTGGCCCTCGCCGATGATGATGAGCTCATCTTCGGTTGCCAGGGCCGCCGGGACGCCGGCCTGAATGCACCGTTGCGTACACCTGACGTGATCGCTGGACTCGAACTTGTCAGTCATGAAGCTGTGAAGGTCAACGATCTTTCCGGTCAGCGTTACGTCTCGTGGAGGTGGCACCTTGTCGCGGTCGCCTCCTGCCATCAAAACAGACGTGAACACAACTCCAGCCGCAACTCCTGCGGCGATGACGATACTCCTTTGCGTCTTCATCTTCATACTCCTCAGATTGGGTTTCGGTTGACGAACACCCATGGTTTCCATACCCGCCAAACGGTGGAATCTGCCGAGATATCTCTACCTTCAAATCGTGTAAGGTCCCACCCCTCCTCGTGGCGACCGAACCACGCGAAGCGATGTAGCCTCCGCGCCGCGCACCTGACGGCTCCCGCCTGAACGGACAACGTTGCTTATGCACCCGTCAAGGTCGCATGCAGCCGCTTGGAATGCCTCACGTAATCAGGCGCCCGCGCCGTGCCGGTCCCAGCACCATTTGGCGCTCGGCAGGCAGCACGCTTTGACCTAAGTATGCACGCCGCCCCTGAAATCACGGTGAAATCAGGCTAAAAATGTTTTAATTTGGGACCCGAGTCGGAGGCCAAGCCGGCGTGAAGCCGCAGCCCGTGCCCTGAGGGAGTCGCGGAGCGTTGAATGGCCAAACGACTGCACCGAGTTCCGGCCGCCGGAACGGTGTATCTGCAGAATTAGGGCGAATTCATGTCGGTTTAATCACGGATTCAGACCGATCAGGCAAACTTCCTCAGTAAGCACCGCTCAGCGGCGAGACCGACTCTCGCGCTGGTCTGGGCCGACGAGCAAGTAGTCGGCGGCGAGCTCATCGGACGTCAATGCGATACTTGTGGTTCCGGTGGTTGAAAGCATGGGTGTACAAGAGAAGTGCGATATCTTGCGCGACATCGTCGTGGGCGTCGGCGGATCCGAACGTTCGTTCGCGGCATTGCGCTACGCCCTCGAACTCGGCCGGGCGAGCGGAGCCCCGATTCGTGCCGTAGTTGTCGACCCAATACGCGTGAACCTCGCGATGGCAGTGGCTCATGGTGACACTCTGCAACGGCTCATCGCGGATGGAGAGAGACTGGCACACGCGGAGGGTGAACGCATCGCGGCACATATTCGGCGAGTTGCTGACCAGTGTCATGTAGGGCTTACTGTCGAGCATGACAGCGGGTCGGTCGTCGAATGCCTCGCAAGGGCATCTAGCGAGGCTTCTCTGCTCGTAGTCGGCAAGCGGGGGCACCGAGACGAACACGGTGGCTTCCTTGGGACAAACACCGAGCTGCTTGCGCGCAGGGTGCGGGTCCCGATT
>CP070827.1:4432323-4436815 GCA_020344555.1 Phycisphaerales bacterium | reverse complement strand
GCCGCCCAAGGTGCCGCCCGCTGCCAGCCTGGTGCCGCAGCGCTTTTCCATGTTGGGCCCTCAGGTGCCCGAAGGAACTTACGGCGTCAAACTGATCAAGGGTAAACAGACGTACGAAGGGAAGTTTGACGTGGTGATGGATCAACGGGCCGACTATTCACCTGAGGGCATGGCACTTCAGGACAAGACCGTAATGAAGCTCTACGGCATGCTGGAGCGCCTGACCTACGTCGTGGATACGTTGCTCGACGTGCAGACCCAGGCCCTAGACCGGATCGCCAAGCTCGACGAAGACGAGCCCCTGGCCACGAATCTGAAAGACTTCGTCGATGAGCTGGAAAGCTTCCGCAAGACCCTGGTGGCGACCCGGAAAGGCGGTTTCCTGGCCGGCGAAGAGCAATTGCGGGAGAAAATCGGCTCATTGTATGGAGCAGTCAACGGCTACGAAGGAAGTCCGACCGATTCACAGGTCAAATACACGGGCGTGCTGGACAAGCGATTGGACCAGGCCGAGGATCGCCTGGAGGCGCTTCTCTCCTCCAAGTTGGACGAGTTGAATGCTCAGCTCCGGCAAAAGGGACTCGAGCCGATCACCAGAATGAGCAAGGAAGAGTGGGAGGCCAAGCAGGCCGGTAGCTAGACCCTTCCTCAACACCAGGCCGACGAATGAGAACGTGCGGTCGGGGCCGCATCCCCCGTATGCCACGGGTGTTGCCCGTTGGGTGGCAGCGCCAGCTTGCCCGCCAGTGTTTCCACACACCGGACTCTACGCCGGGTGGAGCTTCTCTATTCCCGGTCCCTACAGTGTGCGGTGCCCTTCAAGCAGGTCGACGATTCGCTGCATGCGGGCCGGCAGCGGGGCCTCTAGTTCCAGCGGTTTCTCGGCGATGGGGTGGGTGAGGCGTAGCCGCCGGGCGTGAAGGGCCTGGAATTCAATGATCGGTTCGGTGCTGCCGCTGCCGGTCAGGTCCATCTCACTGACCGGACGGCCGCCGTACAACTTGTCGCCCACCATAGGATGACCAATGGATGACATGTGTACGCGAAGCTGGTGTGTACGACCGGTCTTGGGGTACAGCTCAACAGTGGTATATCCGCGATACCGTTTGACAACGTGGTATTCGGTGATGGCCTCTTTGAACATCGCCTGGCGCGGGGGGCTTGCGCTGGGGAGGATCATGCGCTGTGTGGTTGACGGGTGGGGGGCCAGCGGCTTGTTGATGATGTCCCCATCGAGGGCGATCTGTCCCTCACAAATAGCAAAATACTCTTTGCGCACCGTGCGTCGTTCGAACTGTAGGGCGACGCGCCAATGGGCCTCGTCCGTCTTGGCGATCAGCATTACGCCCGTAGTGTTCTTGTCGAGTCGATGCATGATACCGGGGCGAAACGGATCGCTGCCACGGCTCAGCTTCTTTGCGTGAAACGCCACCGCATTGGCAATAGTGTTGGTTTGCGTGGGCCACGCCGGATGGCAGACAATTCCTTCCAGCTTGTTGATAGCCAATAGCCACTGGTCTTCGTAGATGATGTCCAGCGGGATATCCTGGGGGACCAGTTCGCTGGGTGGAGGCGGCGGAAGAGTGATCTCCACCAGGTCGCCGGCGGCCGGCTCATGACTGGGCTTGGTGGGCAGACCGTTGACCGTCACCAGCCCCTGCTTGATGTAACGCTGCAAGATCGTCCGCGAGATGCGCGGGTAGCGGCCCTGAAGGTACTTGTCCAGCCGGCGCCCGACCAGCCGCTTGGCGATGCGATGTTGATTCACCTGCATCCCGGGCGCAAGGTCGTCATTATGCGCACCACCGGCTAACGCCTCATTGTCGGGGATCTCGTCAGCGTTGCTCATGGCGCTTTGAATTCGAGGGGCGGTTTACAGACGCCGCCGCCTGCGCGCCGTTCGAAATCGGCTCCCGAGCGTTTTGGGAGGGGGCTTGGCCGGCGTGCCGCCGTCGGTGCTGTACACCGGGGCCTCCAAACGAGACAGGGGAGGGGCCTCCACCTGATCCGGCGGTTCCTTCTCGAACTGGGCGGGAACAAAGCCCTTCACCTTGCGCTGCGGAATCTCCTGATTGATCAACTTCTCGATGTTGGTCAGTTCCTTGCCCTGCTCGTGGGTGACGAAGGTGATGGCCTGACCCTTGGCACCCATCCGGGCGGTACGCCCTATGCGATGAACGTACGCCTCCGCATCAGCAGGGATGTCATAGTTGATAATATGGGAGATGCTACTTACGTCGATCCCCCGGGAGGCCAGGTCCGTGGCGACGAGCACTCTGATCTGGTGCCTGCGGAACCGTTGCATAACGTGGTCGCGCTTGCGCTGGATCAGGTCACCGTGAATCTCCTTGGCATTCAAGCCGAGGTCGTGGAGCTTTCTTGCGAGCTTGCGGGCCGCCGCCTTGGTGTTGCAGAAGACAATGGCCACCGGGGGGTCATCCTGCCTCAAGACCAGCTTGAGAAGCTGGAACTTCTGCCGGCCATCGACCGAAACGTACGATTGATCCACCTCGTCGACCGTCAGCCGGTCCCGTGACACGTCGATGTCCATGGGGTCCTTCATGTAGCGCCCGGCAAGTCGCTTGATCTCCGCGTCGATGGTCGCGGACACGAAGATCGTCTGATGCTCGCCGGTGACGCGGCTCAGGATCGCCTTGATGTCATCCCGAAAACCGATGTCCAGCATCCGATCGACCTCGTCAAGGACGACAAATCGCACGTTGGCTATTTTCAGCACGCCACGGCGCATGAAATCCATCACACGTCCGGGGGTACCCACGACGAAATGCGGCCTGCGACCCAATTGATGCAGTTGCGTCGCGATCTTCTGCCCACCGTACACCGTTACCACGTGCAGACTCGCGAATTCCGCAAGTCGCTTCAGCTCAGCGGAAACCTGGACCGCCAGTTCCCGCGTCGGGGCCAGGCACAGGGCCTGGAGCCGTCCGGCCGGGTCCAACCGTTGAAGGATGGGCAATCCGAAAGCCGCCGTTTTGCCGGTACCCGTGCGTGCCTGGCCCAGGATGTCCCGTCCGGTCAGCGCCGGCGGAATCATCCTGTCCTGCACGTCAGTGGGCTCGACGAACTGCATCTTCGCCAGAGCCTTGAGGAACCGAACCTCAATACCGAGATCAGCGAATGCTTGAGGAAGTCCTGGGTGTTTCTGCATGCCTGCCTGCCAACCTACGTAACGCCTAAACCGCCCGATACGGAGCGCTCCACTCCGAACCCGCCGCCCGGGAGCGGCACGGGGCGATAACTGGGATGTGCTGGCTGGTCCCAGCGTGAGCACACGCAATATACCAGGCTGGTTGCAGGTGTAAACATGCTCTTGCTCTCGCACCATGCCCGGATGCCGGGCGTTGCCCGGGTCCTGGCCCCGCCTGACCATCCACGCTCCTGTCCACAGCGGCTACGCATCCGGATGACTCAGCTTCCGGTAGTACCGGACCTCGACGTCCGTACGGTAACCCAATTTCTCGAAAACGACCCCGGAAGCGGCGTTGTCCGGTTCGATCAGTGCGGCCACGATCTCGATTCCGTGGGTGCGAATCGCAGCGTCACAGGCCGATCCCAGCGCCGTGCCTATACCACGACGTCGATACTCGGGAAGAACCGCAAGCCGGTTGATCCAGCCCTTGCGATGATCGTGAGACCCCAAAACAACGCCGACAATCCGGTCACCCTCGGTCGCCACGAGATACAGGTCGGGGAACTGCTCGAGTTGCCGGCAGAAGGCCTGCTTGCTCTCACGACCGTAGAAGCGAACGCTGAGTCCGCTTGCTGACCAAACCTGGGCTATCTCTTCGTAGTCCCCCACTGTTGCCGGGCGAATTGGCAAAGGCGACCTTCCCTCTGTTCCCGTCACGTCCATACGTCCTCCGGAGCGGCGTAAAGATACAGGAACTGACAGAAGTTCCACAGCGTGTGGGCGATGATGGCCGGCACGATCGAACGACGCCAGATCGTAGCCACGCTAAACACCACAGATAAGATTGTGATCGGTACAAGCGCCGCCAACGTCTGATCCAGGGCGTGCAACGTCGTGAAGATCGCGGTGCTGATCAGGACCGCAACGACCCAGCTTCCGCTGGCACGCCGCAGCCGCGTCATGAGAAATCCCCGAAAGAGCAGCTCCTCGTAAACGCCGATCATCACGGCAACGGCGGCGAACCCCAGCGGGTGCAGCTTCGGCACCATGTCCACGATGCGCCTGGCATTCTCCATCATCTGGTCAGGCAGCTCCGGCCAGGCCAACCAGAGCAGCAAGTTAGTTGCCACACTAAGGCCGAAGGCCACCGCCACGGCAGCGATACCGATTAGTACGTTGAGCGCCAGTGTGTCCCCTCGGAACCCCACTGATCTTGCCGATTGGCGGCGGTATCGAAGAATCACCCCTATGATCAGGATTGAGCCTGCTGCCCGGATCGACAGAACAGGCACCAGCAAGGCCCGAGCCAACACCGCTTCGGCGGCGTCCGCGCCAAGATCC
>CP070827.1:4407340-4432223 GCA_020344555.1 Phycisphaerales bacterium | reverse complement strand
ATCCCCAATCTCCAATCCGCAATCCGCAATCCGCAATCGCCACTATCCTTCCGGCATTGCATGTCTTTCGCGCACCGAGCGGTCGGCCTCATCGAACGCTTCGGTTGCGTCGGTGATGGCCCCGGCATCCATCTTTTCCCAGACTTTTACCACGCTCTCCCCGGCCTCGCTCAGCGACGCGGCGCCTTCATCAACGCCTGCGCCGACCGACAGGATCTCATCGAGCCGCTCCTGATAGACCTCAGCCTTGATCGCATCCGACTCGATCAACTTACCGAGTCGAAGGATGTCCACCTCGCTGATCAGCCCGAGCTTGCCGGACTGACCGGCCCGGTCGGCGTTCTCCCGCAGCATGCGAATCCGCGAAACGGTCATGGCCTCTTTGCTGCGGATGTTGAGCTGGCGGCTGAGCATGAGCTGCTCGGTGGTCCGCAGCTCGAACTCCTGGGCGAACATGCGCCTCAATTCGGGGGTCTTCTCTTCGGCACCGCGCTCGAACAGCCCTTGCTTGTCCTTGGCCAGCTTGGTGATCTTGTTGAGAAGCTGTTTACGATCCTTCTCCAAAAGCAGCTCCTGCCGGCGCAGCTCCGCACGGGTCATCTGTGACAGGCGTCTCTTCCGCTTGGTCAACCACTCAAAGAACGCCATCGGTCAAATGATCCTTTCAGCTTGTAGCCAACAACCGTCCAGACAACAGCGCGGCGGATGACACACGGCCGTCACATGGGCTCGGCGTCGGCGCGGCGGTCCTTGGACTCCGGCGCAGGTGCGGGCGGCTCATCAGCAGCGGGCTCGGCGGGAATCGATGGCTCGGCCTCCGCAGTCTCCGCAGCAGGCGGCGTCTCGGCCGGCTCAGAAGTCTCCGGCATAGCCGGCGTCGGTTCCGCCTCGGCCTCGAACTCACGCAGAATCGCCTGCTCTTCGTCGCTGGCGAGCGACTCTTCGATGCCTGTCTCGAGACTGCCCACCAGCTCAGAGTCGGCTCTTAATGTTTCGAGCATATCTTCGGCCCGGACGGCGTTTTCGGTCAGCTCGGCGGTATCGGGTAGCTGAGCCTTCTCGCCCTGCTGGATCAGTGTCAGGTTGTGGATGTCGGTGCTGATGATATCGACCTGCTTGTTGAGCATCGCGGCGGTTGCGTTTTGCCGGGCGATGTCCTTCCGCAGTTGGGCAAGCTGGGCGGCCAATCGCCGTCTGGGAACCTGGGAGGTCGCAGCCTTGCCCTCCGCGAACAGCTCTGCGTCTTTCTTCTCGAGCTTGCCGATGTCTCCGTAGATCCGGTCGCGGCGTTGGGCCAGCGCAGCACGGCGTTCGGCAAGCAGATTGATCTTCTCGGCCTCGTCGCCCTCGCCGGAGAACAACTGCCTGATGCGGTCGATGACATTCATCCCTTTTCTCTCCTGACGCTGCACCGAAGCACCGCGGAACAGCAGAAACTCCCCCTCCTTCTTGCTCAGCCTCAGTTCAGGGTCAGTGGCCGCCGTCCGCTCGAACGCCTGCCGCACTACGTCATCCGGCAGACCGACCTTGTTCATCACCGAGGACACCGACAGACCGCCGGTCAACAAATCGGCGCTGTGTTCTTCGATGACACGGCGAACACGGTCTATTTTCTCGTTCGTTCCTTCCGGGTCGAATATTCTGAGCACCCGTGGATCGGCCGAGTCGCTGGCGGCCTTGGTACGCCACCCACCACATTCATCAGGTTCGATCAGCACCACCGTGACGTTGGGCATATCGAGACGGGCGTTCAGTGCCGCCTCGGTAAACCCGCTCGGGCTGCATACGCCGATCACGTGCGGCACGCGCTTCTCACCGGCAAGCTTGTTGACGTGGTCGACCAGCTCACCGAGATCAATCGGCGGCGCCTCCGAGTCCGGCGAGGAGGCATAGTGACTCATCGGTGACAGAACCGATGCGATGGCAATGCCCGTTCGCCGCTTTCCTATTATGAATCGCCGTTCAAACCCGTGCATCGCGATCCGGCGGTTGGCCGGAAGGGACTTCAACTTTTCGCGGTCATAGATCCGGTTGGAAGCCAACAGGGCCCGCAGACGATCGCTCTCGTCGGATTGCGACCGCTGCCAGATCGAACCGCGGAAATATTTGCCCTTGGCGGCCCCGAGGTTGACCTCTACACCCGACAGAAAGTCGGTCTCATACTGGAGGGCTTTCGTGGCGTCCACTGTCATTGAACTCTACAACAATCTAAAACGCTTGGCCCTTACGAGAAACGCGTGCCGCACTGGCTGCAGAAACGGGCCTCGCGGTATTCCACCTTGCGGCAGCGCTCATTCGGGCACACGCGCGAGCGTAAACCGGGCATCCGCGGCCCGACTTCGTCGGCCCCTCTGCCTGGTCTGAATATTCCCAGCAAACCTCGCCATACCCAGGCGAACAACTGACAGAGCAAATATATAACACCGAAGCCGAAGGCGACACATCCGAACACCAGGAGTAAGACGATCAGAACAGCATCACCGTGCATCAGCGGCTCCCCATGTCATTTACTCAGGACCCGCAGGTCGTTGCCGCAAAAGATGCAGAACCGATCACTTTGATGGACGTAGGCCTGACACGCCGCGCACCTGGGCACCGCTGCCACCAACTGGCGGCCGCAGTGGATGCAGAACTGATCGTCGCTGTGAACCGGCTTGCCGCACTCAGGACAACCCGACCCGTAGACCTGTGCGCCGGCAGGCCGTGGGGGAACCGCCGCCTGCGGATGGTCCGGCGCCGTCAGGTCAGCCAGCATTTCGGCGGCCGACTCATACCGCCGATCCCACCGCGTGTAAGAGCGCCGAAAGACCTCGCTCAGGTGTGCGGGCACCTCCCGGCGCAACGACGTCGGTAGATCGCTGCCCTGGGGCCTCTCCCCGGTCAGCATCTCAAACAGAATGATCCCGCACGCGTACAGGTCACTTCGGGCGTCAAGCTCACCACCCTCCTTCTGCTCGGGCGACATATACGCCAGCGTACCGGCAATGCTCCGACCACCTTCGGTCAGATCGCTGCCGCTCTGCATGATCGATTGCGTTGTCGAGCCGCCCACGTGCCCCAGCCCGAAGTCGGTTACCTTCACGGCCTGCTCGGCGATGAGGGTGAGGTCTTCGGGCGGCTGATGCAGAAGAATGTTCGCGGGTTTCAGGTCTCGATGTATCAGTCCCGTCTGATGCGCGGCGATCAGTGCCTGCAAGATCCCCCGGAGGATGGTAACGGCCGCGCCTATGGGGATGGTCGACCCATGCTTGTCGATGACGCTCCGAACTGACGGCCCGTCGACAAACTCCATTACGAAATACGGTGGGTCGGCATAGGGATCCAGGTCTATGGCCCGGACGATGTTGGGATGATGCAGACCGTGGACTGCAACACCCTCCCGCTGCAGGTTGCGCACGTACTGCGGGTCGGTGGGGACCTTGATTGCGACTGTGTCGCCGAACACGTGGTGTCGGGCGCGCCATACTTCGCCAAAGCTGCCGGCTCCGAGGCGCGCCTCGAGCAAATAGTTGCTGATCCGATCACCGTCACGCAATGCAGACATTCTCCGTACCCTCCGGCACCAAGCCAGCCCGGCTACACCTCCTCGGCCCGACCGGCCTGAAACTCACAGGCCTTAAAATTATAAACTCCCGCCGCGAGGAAGCCAAGCAGAAGCACCAACCATGTCAGCGTGTTATGCCCCCGCACGCTGCCTATCAGAACAAACGCACAGATGACATCGGCGAGCGAATAGCCCAGCAACATGAGCCCTGCAGCCGTATTGGACTCCTTCGACACGACCCAGGGTGTCACGAAGAAAGTGGCCCAGGGCAGGACCAACACGATTCCCAGCCACAACACCACGTACTTGAGTGTCTGCCAGATCGTCTGGAGCTGTTCGGGGTGCCTCCAAAACCAGATCACGGCGCCGGCGCTGGCGACGACCAGGACCGCTGTTACGACTTTGCCGCCGACGTATTGGCCTATGGCTGTGAGCATGGCAAAACCCTCAATCCTTCAGCGACGGTCCCGGGCCCGGTTACCGGACGGGTTCCCGCCGAATTCTACACCGTAGTCATGCGCACGGCGACGCAAGCGACGATTACAAACATCGCCGCCTTCTATAATTCGGGCACGATCCGGCATTATCCGGCGTTTCCAGCCCTGGAGAGGTCAAATGGGAGCCGGTTTGGAGGCGGAGAGTGCGGTCACCACACGGTTTTTCCCGGCCGCCTTGGCATCGTACAACGCATGATCGGCGGTACGGATCAGGGACTCGGCGTCCCGGATATCCAACGACGGGAGGCTGGCGATCCCCATGCTCATGCTGATGTCCACTTTCGGGAAGCGTTCGGCCGCACTGCGTGTGAATTGGTCGACGATACGCTCGCCCAGAACGCGTGCCCGATCGGCGTCGGTCTGCGGAAGAAGAAGGATGAACTCGTCTCCACCGAACCGGGCGGCGACATCGGCCGAGCGAAGCTGGTCGGTGATCGTTCTGGCGGTCAACACGAGCAACTCATCGCCAATGTGATGGCCGAAAGCGTCGTTGACAGCCTTGAAACCGTCAAGGTCGATCATTATGCAGGACAGGTCGGTTTCGTAGCGTGTGGTCTCCGAGAACCGCCGCTCCAGCATCTCGTTGAAGTAACGCCGATTATAGAGCCCCGTTAGGGGTTCGCGGGAGGCCAATTCGCGGAGCTGCTGCGTACGCTGGGCGACACGCTTTTCCAATTCGGCGTTGAGCTGGACGATGCGGTCATGCGTGTGCTGGTGCTGGTCGGCCATCCGATTGAACGCCAGGGCCAGCCGTCCGATCTCGTCGCGCCGCCGGACCGAGCTTCTGACGTCCAGTTCACCTCGAGAAAAGCGAAGCATTACGCCCGCCAATCCCTCCAACGGCGAGACGATCCGACGAATCAGCAGGAATCCCAGCGGAATGGCCGCTATGGTCGCCAAGATCCCGACGCCGACTACTATGTCCAGCTTGCTGGACATCGTCCGATGCCAACTGTTCGCAATCATGCCGGTGCGAACGTAGCCGACAAGCTTGCTCTTCGGGTCTGAGGGCGATCCGATGCGTGTACGTGCCTCGGGAGCGCGAATCGAGACGGGGTAGGTGATATCAAGGAACACCGGCATGTTATCGTGACCGGCACGAAAGACGGGTAAGCCTGGAACCGGGGCACGCTCACTTGAATCACGATGGAGTCGCCGAAGGAGGCTAGCGTTGCGGTGCTCAGCCACGGCGAGTTGGCGGCCATCAACATCCGAGAAGATGACGTACAACAACGGCGCCCCGGTTGCAGACTCGGTGGCTAGTTCCTGCAAGGCCCTACGGTCACGACTGGCAAACGTTGTAGCAGCCGCTTTGGCGAGCACGGACGCCACCTGCACCATGTAGGTGTCGTGTTGATCGCGGACGAGCTCTCCGCTGGAACGCAGCAGGTACCCCGAGACCGCAGCGGTCACTGCCAGGGTCAGGATAACGACCAGCCCGGTGGCTTTGCACTGGAGACTCAGCGCCGCGTCCAGGAGGCGCTGCCAGATGCCCGAGCTTTCGGACACGGTTAGACTGTCGGATCGTCCGTTGACCATCGCTTGTTCGAGGGCGATTCTCGCCGATTGTTGCAGATCAATGCGCGCGGTCCGAACGCGCCGGCGCCAAGCGCGCAGCCGGTAATGTGGCTATCGACACCGAAGCAGCACAACTGAACAACCGAGAGGCGGTGACCAGCATGTTCGTCGCCACCGGCAGGAACCTTCCGGCGCCCGGATGGTGGCGCGACCCTCTTCACCGATCGCCCTATAACGGTGGAGGATCCCGGGCTGACCGTACTGCAACAGGGCTGTGGGGCAGACTGGGCAACCAGCGGCGTCGACGAAAGGTCAGGACCGAGCCTCGGGGGCTTGGACGGCCTCGGGCTCAGCCGCCGCTCGGGCACGCTCGCGCAGGGTGTCCAGGGCCTCGCGGACTTCGTCGGCCATTCGCGTGTTGGGAAACTCTCGCATCAGCTCGAGTCCGATCGTCAGGGCGTCGTTCCAGCGCTTCTCGGTAACCGCAAAACGGAATTGCACGCCTCTTTGTAGCAGCTTCTCCTTGAAGACGTGGCGAGCCGAGGACTGCAAGGCCTGGGCCTCAGCAGGCGACAGGTATTGGTCGAGTTCCTTGAGGATGTCGATGGCAAGGTCGGTGTCGCTGCGGCGGACCGCCTCATCCCAGGCAATCTTAAGCTCGTCTTTGTGCTGTTCCATCAGCACCTTCATCCGATCCTGCAACCCGAGCACTGTGGCGTCGTCCGGTAAGGCATTCAGGAGACGGTCAATCTCGCTTTGGGCGCGATCCCATTGATGTGATTGAAAATGACTCTCGATCATCTCAATCGCCTCCTGCAACTTGGCCTGGATCGCGATGTTCCGTGCCTCGTCCACTTCGTCGCGGAGGCGATCGGCCTCTTCCTTGTAGCCGAAACGCCGCTCCATCTCGTCGATGAGGTTTAACGCAAGTTCCCACTTCTCATTACGGACATCGTCGCGGATGGCGGTACGAAGGGCATCCAGCTCCTGGTCGCGGTGGGCCAGGGCCTTAGCGGCATCGGAGATGCGTGTGTTTTCAGCCATCGACTCGAGCAGCCCAAGCTGTTTGGTCAGTCTCTCGTTGAGATCACGCAGCTCGCCAAGCTGACGGGCCGTGGTCGACTCGATCTTGAGGATCAGCGGAGTCAGCGTCATCAGCATGATCACAAAGAATATGACGAACCCACCCGCAACGATCATCCACACACTGGCTACCTCCCAGGAAGAAGCGTATCTGACAATACCCAGCCCGATCAGGACTAACGAGCCGATAATTGCGGTTACGCACGCAGCGTTCTGAAGCCAGCGGAGCTGCGAAAAACGTCCAGGTGCAACAGCCATATGAGGTTCCTAACACACATCACGTGGTCTCAAGGCACACCTCCTTGAAGACCTCGCGACTCAAACCGCCCGAGCGCCATGACGACAACCAGCGCGAGGCTAATCCTAATTCACCGAGCCGACGCGTCAACCGCCCTTGAGTTGCGGCCAGGCGTCGGCACAGCCGAGAGATGAGTGCTATGCCGCCTCCTCGGCCATTGCTCCGGTTTCCACCCCGAGCGCATGCCGCTTCTCGTATGCCTTGCGCTCCCGCTGCTCATACAACCGTAGCGCCTCATTGGCCATTTCTATCTCATTGGCCACCAACCTCAGAAAGACGGCAACACCCCAGGTACATATTCCGAAGCGGATCAGGATGTACCAACCACTCATGCCGGGACCACCTCTGGCGTGCCGTTGCGTGTATCGGCCGCGGGAAGGACGGTCCCCGGTTATCACAAGGACTTGAGGCCGTTTTTGCCATCCGACAGGTCCCTCGAGCTGCCCGAGCCCTTGGCGAGACCAGACCGGGGAAGGCTACGCCGTGGTCCGATAGTCGATGAAGTCTTGTAGAAGCTGCCTGGTGATCGGTCCGGGCTCGCCGTCGGCTACGGGTCGGCCGTCGATTCTTGTGATCGGGATGATCTCTGCGGCTGTCCCGGTCGCGAAGCACTCATCGTCTATATGTAGGTCGTGGCGGATCATCACCTTATCATGCACATGTATACCGCGCTTACCAGCGAGCTCCATCGCCAGGTTGCGGGTGATCCCCTCCAGAATCCCCATTTCGGTGGGCGGCGTAAACACTTCGCCGTTGCGAACCACAAAGATGTTGTCACCGGTGCACTCGGACACGAAACCGTCGGTTGTCAACATTATGGCCTCGTCAGCCCCAGCCTCCTTCGCCTCGGCCTTGGCCATGATATTGTTGAGGTAGTTGAGGGATTTAACACGAGGACTGGTGGTGTTGGGGTGGTTTCGGGCGAGACTGGAAATAATGCAGTGCAAACCCCGTTCGTAGACCTCAGGCGGGTAAAGGGCAATCTTGTCCGCAATGACGAATACGCTGGGGCAAGCGGTGTGGTAAATGGAGAGCCCGAGTGAACCGACGCCTCGCGTGACCACCAGGCGAATGTAGCCGTCGCCGGTAATGCCGTTGACTTGCATGGCCTCATGCATGGCCTCGCGGACCTGCTGCGGTGTCATGGGTATCTGGAGCCGGATTGCCTTAGCCGACTCGAACAGGCGTTTGACATGCTCAGCCTCCTTGAAGATCTTTCCGCCATAGATTCGGATTCCCTCGAAGCAACCGTCGCCATATAGCAAGCCGTGATCGAAGACGCTGATCCTGGCCTCTTCAACGGGGACCAGTTCGCCGTCAAGCCAGACCTTCAGGTCGGGATCTGGCGTGTAGGGATTCTCTGTTTTCCACATAGGTTGGACCTCTGTTGGTGCCGTGCTCATGGGATTACCTCTCTCGTTGCCAGCCCGACGGGGATTGCCTTCCCGCCGGGGGAGCCCGCCTCCCGGATGACGCCTTCGCTGAGCCGGACGTAACGATGCGCGTGGGAGGCCACCTTGGCATCGTGCGTGACCATCACAATGGTCTGGCCCGCCTCGTTCAACTCCGTCAACAACCTCAGGATATCTTCGCCAACCTCCTCATCCAGGTTACCAGTCGGCTCGTCGGCAAGCAACAGCGCCGGCCGATTGACCAACGCACGTGCGATCGCTACACGCTGTCTCTCACCGCCGGAAAGCTCGTTGGGACGGTGTTTTGTCCGCTCCGTAAGGCCCACGCGATCCAGCAACTCTTCGGCATCGCGTCGAGCTTTACGCCTTATCCGCCGCCAACCCCAGAACGAGTGCGCCGCCAGCGACGGCATTAACACGTTCTCCAGCACGGTGCATTCGGGAAGGAGGTGATAAAACTGAAAGACAAAGCCGACATCGCGATTGCGATAGAGCCTCCGGGCATCGTCGCCCAGTTGAAAGAGGTTTTGGCCGTTGTATTCCACCGTTCCGCGATCAGGAATGTCCAGTGCGCCCAGGAGGTGGAGCAGCGTGCTCTTACCTGAGCCGCTTGCCCCGGTAACCACCACGAACTCTCCCCGCGCTGCCTGTAGCGACGCGCCCCGCAGAACTCTGAGAGGGGCACGGCCCATGATGAATGACTTGTGGAGATCTCGGGCGCGTAGCATTGATCTACTCGTAACGGAGTGCGCTAACCGGCCAGACACGACTGGCAATCCATGCCGGGATCAGCGAACCGATCATCGACGAAAGAACCGCCACTGACGCCACCCAGATGGCATCTGCCTGCTTTACGACGCTGGGAATCTTGTCGAAGGAATAGACATCCGGACTCCACACGCGAAGCTGGGGATTCAAGCTAGCCAGAAGGTCCTGAATGTCGTTGATGTTCCAGACCACGACCGACCCGAGGATCGCTCCCAGGATCGACCCTACCAGACCGACGGCGCCCGCATAGATGATGAACAAACCGGCCACACCGCGCCCCGAAGCTCCGATCGACTTGAGGATGCCAATATCGCGTGTCTTCTTCTCGACGATCATGTAGAAGATGCACCCCACCAGCACGATCGCGACCATACTGATCAGAGTGAAAAGGAACGTTACCAGGACCTTTTCTTTTTCCACGGCTGCGATAAACGGTCTTTGCAAGTCCTCCCATGTATACACTTCGGCGAGGCTCATGGCCCGGGCGTCCACGTCGGATACCTCAGGTGAGAGCGACGCGCAGAAGGTCAGCCAGGCTCCTCTGATCCGGTCACGGGTCATGTTCAGGTCGATGCCGTCTTTCAGCCCGATGAGGAGCTGGTTGGCTCGCGCCTTTGTAAAGCCTCCGTCGACCAACGGCTGCGGGTCCATGGCCAGCTTGTGCTGCAGCATGTCGAAGTCCGCGTAGACGCAGAAGCTGTCGATCTCGAATATCCCGGTGCGGGAGTCATCAACGTAGCGCAAGGGCACCAGAATGGGCGGCTCTCCCGTGGTAGTGCCGGTACGGCTTAAAGGCCCGGCCATCAATGCGACCTCCGCACCGCGGGCCAGATACCGGTTGAAGTTGCCATCCTCCCGCCGCTCATTGAGCAGGTCGCATCCCACGATCACTCCGTAATGCTCGGGGCCTTCATAGCGCGGCGGGGCCAGATCCGCCGCGTACACGCGCTCGCCTAGAATTGCGGGCGTAACGTACGGGTAAGGTGCGTGCTGGAACGGGCCTTGGTCAAATGAGGCGATTGCCTCCGGATCGGTTTCCTGCCGCCGCCATTTATCATTAGCGGCCTCCAGGTCGGGAGGAAGCTGCAGTACGTTGCTCTCACTCATACCGGCAACGGGCATGGACTGAAGCCCCAGGCGTGTGGTGCCGGGGTAGTAGCGCTCGTAATGCAGTCCGTTCTCGAAGTCGTTTACCGCGACGTAGCCGTCCAATCGGACGCCGAGGATGCGTGTGGCTTTTGTCCAGGTTGTCGCAGGAACGCGAAAGATACCGTAGGTGTAGATGACCGGTGTGGTAAGTTCAACGGTGCCGGGAAGCTGACCTTTCAGGTATTCACCGAATTCTTCGTAGTATGGAAAGCCCTGAAGCGTTCCTCCCTCCAGGACGATTTCGCTGTGTAGCCCTTTGGAGCGCGCCCGGACCGTATCCAGAAAACCACCCATCACGCTCAAGACCACCAGCACCATGGCCACGCAGAGCATGACGCTGGCCACGCCGAACAACGCGATGAGCTTGGTGTACAGGTACCGAAATGCGAGAAACCATTTGTACATGGCTCAACTGGTCCTGGCGGGCTGGGGCCGTTGCAGCGGGAACAAGATTACGTCCCGAATGCTCGGGCTGTCAGTGAGCAGCATCACCAGCCGATCGATGCCTACGCCCAACCCTCCGGCAGGCGGCATGCCGTACTCTAAGGCGCTAATGAAGTCCTCATCCATCACTGCCATTGTTTCGTCTCCTTCGCCGGCCACACGCCGCTTGAAATTGACCTCCTGGATCTCAGGATCGTTAAGCTCGGTATAAGCGTTGCCGAGCTCCATCCCCGCTGCGAAGGCCTCAAACCTAAGAGCAATCGAAGGATCCTCCGGGTGCCGCCGGGTCAGCGGGCAGATCGCGGCCGGGTAGCCAAACACGAACGTCGGCCCAACCAGGTGACGCTCGACGGCCGCATCGAACACATCATTGACCACGACGGCATCATCTTTGCCAGCGTGTCCGATGCCCAGTTCCTCCGCCTTGCGGCGCACCGCCTGAACGTCGGTCATTGCCACCCCCGCGTATTCACGGAGCAGATCTGCGTACTCGTGCCGCGGCCAGGGAGGTGTAAAATCCAGCACGTCTCCCTGAAACACCGCTGTCAAACGCCCCTGCGCAATCCCCTGGGCGGCTTGGCGATACGCATCCAAATGGTGTTCTCGGGCATAAGCCGCCGCCGCCTCGGCACCCTTCTCCTTCTCCAGACGGCGCACTTCCCCTTCGATGGACTCGACCCCCTGCGGCACCCCAGTTCGGGTGGAGGCCTCGAACGCCGCCGACACCATCTGCTCGACCCGCTCCATCATCACCTGGTAGTCGCCATAGGCCTCATAGAGCTCGACCATCGTAAACTCGGGATTGTGCCTCGTGCTGATCCCCTCGTTCCGGAAGTTCCGGCTGATCTCAAAGACGCGCTCCATTCCGCCGACGAGCAATCGCTTGAGATATAGCTCCGGGCTGATCCGCAGGTACAAGTCGATATCCAGCGTGTTGTGGTGCGTGGTGAAGGGCCTCGCCGCGGCGCCGCCATAGATCGGTTGCAGGACCGGCGTATCAACTTCGCAGTACCCCTCTTTGATCAGGCAGTCGCGGATCGCCTGGATGATCGAGCTGCGTTGCCGGAACACGTCGCGAACGTCGGGGTTGGTGAACAGGTCCACGCAGCGCTGCCGATAGCGTAAATCCACGTCGGTGAGCCCGTGCCACTTTTCCGGTGGAGGACGTAGGGACTTGGCCAAGACCGTGAGATTGTCCGCCCAGATGGTCAGCTCGCCGGTTTTGGTTCGGCCGATCACGCCGTCGGCGCCGATGATGTCGCCCAGATCAAGAAGCTCGAGGACCGACCATTGCTCGCCGAGCTCAGCCTTGCTGAGACCGAACTGGAGGGTACCGGTCTCGTCGCGCACCGTCGCAAACGCCAGCTTACCCATAACACGCAGCAGCGCAATCCGGCCGGCGACTCGCCCACGCAGCTCGCTGCGCTGCCCGGGCTGTATACTCAGCGGCCCGGCCGCCTTGCGAACCGCCGCAGTCGGCATTACGTCGGGGAACCGCCGCCCGTAGGCATCCATCCCCATCTCGATGAGGGCATCGCGTTTCCTGATGCGCCGTGCCTTTAAGTGATCTACTTCGCTCATTCTGCGTTCGCTTGAGACTCATTTGGCGGGCTGTGCCAACCGCCCCGATCCTATCAGGCCCGTGCGATGCCAGCAATTGCGGTATCCATTCTTGGTCCGTGGAGCCCGTCAGGGGTGTTAGTTGTCGGGTGACAGGCCAAGCGGCTGATCGGGTGCACAGCCATGCGAGCATCCGCGTCGCCCCCGGCGCAAAAAAGCCGCCCCTGCATCCGCAAGGTGCCGGATGCAGGGGCGGGAGCTTCTGGTACCGCTATAACGCCGGGTGCGGGACTCCTGCCTCCGTCTTGGCTACGGGCAGCAGACACCGCATTCCGGCAACGGCGTGTTGAGCCAGGGATCGAAAACACCCGCGCCGTTGAGCAGGTCGATCGTTCTCAGAATGTCCGGCGGACCCAAAGCACCGCTCTGGTCGACGTCCTCGCAGTAGAGCCCCCACGGCGACGGACCGCCCACACCGTTGATGTAGTCGATCACTTTCAGAATATCGGTCGGGGTTGCCTGACTGTCACCGTTCACGTTAGCCGGGTGCGAGGTGAAGACACCCTGGTGGTCAACACCGTCGTCAGCGTGGTAGGTGATCGTGGTGACCGCACCGGTTGAGATCGTCCGATCAAGCGTGACGGTGTAGGTGCCGTCTCCGTTGTCGCTCACGTTTGTGATAGCATTCGGCGAACCGTCAACGGCCGTCTCACATAGCGACCAGCAGTCGAACCAGTTGTTAGCGGCGCCCGCAGGGCCGCTTGCGAGCAGCGTGTCGATCCCCTGGCGAACACCCGCGTCGGCGGGCAGATTCGGCTGCCGGGCATCGACGACCCCGCTGGGCGGATCGAGGAACGCAACCGCCCCCACGGGACAGGGCACGACGCAGCTATAATCAACGCAATTCTCGCCTACCGGGCAATGGTCGTCCGTCAAGCACGCGGCGCACACGTCGTTGTCCTCATCACAGTACGGAGTGGCCCCAAAGCAAGGACTGGTCCCCACGAAGCAGGTGCACTCATCATCCGGGCACCTCTCAGGACCGTTGCAGAACAGGCCGTCGTCGCAGTCGGCGTCTTCCCCGCACGTACAACACACGACATCGATCCTCAAGTCCCCATCGATGGGATCACCTTGATCGTCGTGAGTCATACCGAGGCGACCGCCCAGGCGAATCTTGTAGCAGTTCCCCTGGGTCACGTCGAGGTCCTCCACCTTGGACCCCAGGAAGCACGGAGAAGGCTCAAAGTACCTGCAAGCCAGCTCCGTGCCGATCACAACGGGAGTCTCGCAGCCGTCGTAGACCACCATGGTGGTATCATCGGTGAAATCATCGCTCGGTTCCCCTTGCTCGTCGAATCCGCAAGTCTGGATGGTCACCTTCCCGTCGCAAGGGGCGGTCCATTCGTACCAGACGTCGTTCATCATAATCCGTGTGACGTCGAAGCAGGTCACGGGTGGGCCCGGGCAGTCGAATGTTGCCGGGGCACGGTTGAATGCTTCACCGGATATATCGAAGGGTACTTCGATATGCTCACCGGCTAGAAGCTCGGCGTTTCCGGTGAGGTCGTTGTCCATCAGATGATCACCAGCGCAGGGAGACCACACGCGTAGCTTGTACACGCCTCGGTCGATGTAAGCGTCGAACTCCGCATTCAACCGATTCGTCTTAGCACCCACCGAGACATAGTAGGTCTCGCCGGGCACCAGGTCCCTCGCGCAAGCCTTGGAACGGGTCGGCTGCGGGATACCCTGACAACTGCAGGTCTCTTCGTCGTCGCTGCAAGCAATGGGGATAAGAGTCTCGCAGGCATAAACTTCATCGAACTCGCAGGGCGAGCCGTCCGGGCAATCCTGCAGAGAAACGCTGCACACCGTCAAATCGTCACCGCACAGGCCTCGATCAGGCTCGGAGAGAGCGAAGACCTGAAGGAGGGTATCCTGAACCCAGCCGCCCGGATCCTCGACTGTGCCCCCGCGTGCGACACTGCAACACGTGTCCAGGCCCACCGATACAGGCAGCCACTGGCAGGTTCCTTCATCAGGACCATCAGGGCAGCCGTCGACCGGGTTCTCGGGGTCGGCGGCGTTCGGGTCGCAGAACTGCCCGGCTCTCTCACCGCCTTCGCACTCGCCGTTGGCCGGGGCCACGAACTTGTACCACACCGTCGCAGTTCCTCTACTTCCCGGCTGCAAGTCGGGACAGCACTCATGCCCGACATTGCAGCAGAACCCAGGCTCGCCCGGTCCAACCGTTGAGTGTATGCCATCGCTTTCGGCGAAAGACGGAATGTCCACCAATCGAGCCCCGTCACGAGGATCAGGGCTGGAGCAGTTATCGTTGGACGGCGGCTGCTCGCAAACCCGGAAGGTCTCCGCTGCGCACAGCTCGTCCCAATACTCCTGACAACAGTACGCGAAGCCGGGCTGCTGGCAAACCGACGTGCAGCAGAAGGGATTCTCGCAGCCCACGTCGCCGATGCACAGGCCCAGCGTACACTCGCCACCGGGCAGGCACTCTACATTGGGGTTGCAGGCGCCGCCGTTGTTGCTGCCACCATCACAGATGAAATCGACACACTCTCCACCGTCGGGGCACTGGTTGTCCGGATTGCAGTCTTCGCCGTCGCGCGGTCCGCCCAGGCAGGTTTGGCCCGGACATTCGGTTGGGTACACAAAGGGATGGCATTCCAAGCCATGTCTATCGCCGGCCACGCAAAAGGCCTCACGTGGTAGTGTGCATTCGCCTTCCCGGGCCAGGCAAGCAGGGATCGGGCATCGCTGTCCACTCTCGCCGCAGAACTGGTCTCGCTGGTACATGCGGGGACGATCGACAGGTTCGACCGCGAAGCACTCGTTCTCCGTCAGGTTCTGACAGCCACCCTCCGGCTTGCAGCAGGCCGCCACGCCGCACGGATGATTGAACGGACCGGGACAGATTCCCTCAGGGCAGTCGGCCTGCCGGGTGCAGGGTTCCCCGGCGTTATCACCGCCGATGCAGGTCGAGGCGCACTCTCGGTCCTCTTTCCACAAGAGCGGGCTGGGGTTGGCGCAGTTCATCTGCGGCAGATTGTCGCGGCAGACCGCCTCCCCATCCTGATCCGTCAGTGTCATGTCACAGCAGGCCCCAATGGGTGGGATGTCTTCGCAGAAGATCGTAAGCTCGAACCCCCCCCAGCAGCCAGAGTCGAATTCCTGGGGGCGCCACTCGCCGGCCGCGTAGACCAGGAAAAAGTTCGCTGTATCACCCGGGTTTGCCCTCTTGCAGGTTTGCAGGGGGCCGGTATAGCCGCTGCTCGTCTGGTACGTGACATAGAAAGCCGATGGAGGAAGCGGGATCGGCGTTTCGAGCTCCTTACGGCACACCTGCACGTCACTCCCGGTGGAGAAGCAGTACAGCGTAGTGCCTGGAATCAGACCGCCGCGGTCCGGGTCAGTGTTGCTCAGGAAGCTCCGAAGATCAGCGCCGATGATGCCGTCACCCTTGTGAGCGATCTCGTAGGCCACCATGTTGCAATCGATGACACCCAATCGGACGTCGTCGGCGAAGCGCGCTCGAACACCTGCCGAGTAGTGGGTGCCAGAGTGGTTGCTGTTCTTGTAGCCCACGAACGCATCCGGACAGTCACCCTCGACGTAAATCTCGGCATAGAAGCTGGCATGGGGACCGTAGGGGAACCCCCCTAATCCCGCTGCGCAGGGGAATCCGGGGAAGTCGAATCGATCCGCGGAGAAGCCCAACGTGGCCGGGGCACCCACAACCGTGCCGCACAGATCTCGACTGAACCTAACGCCCAGGTAGAGATTGGGCGGAAGCGCCACATTAGCCCCGAAGGAGGGGTGGAACACGATCTCCTTGATGATCCCGGCTTCCTCGGCAGGAACCGTAACCTGGCCTTCGGTATCTTCGATTGGATCCCTGGCACCGGCACCCGGGCACGCCTCGTACAGGCCGAAGTCGACCGTGTAGGCGCCTAGTGCCGTGCCGGAACCGTCGCCGTTCCGATCGCCCGTAACTCTAATCACATAGCGATCCAGGACGCACCCGCCGACACCTGCCAGGGCAATGTCGTCGGCGATCCTTGCAGTTGCCAGAGCCTCTGAGGGCGCAAACGCCGCAGGACCCAGAGTATTGCAGTATACTGCGCTCGGGTCTTCCTCACAGGTGGTACCCAAGCTGCTCACCGCCCCAGTGACCGCGGTGCCACCGCCGGGTCCCCCGACGACAACGACGCGGTGAACGGGAACATCGGGAGAGAGCAAAACGGGTGGTTCCATCCAGATCCCGCTATCCTCACCGCCTGCAGGCTCCGTTCCGACAGCGGCTTCGCCGGCCGCAGCTCTCTTTGTATCGGCGCCCGAACCTTCCGACGCCACGGCTACCGCCGTGGCAACAGCACACACACAGGCCATCGCGATCCAAAAACTCGGCGTTCTACTTCGCATGACGTTTACCCTTTTGTTTGCAAGCACAACCCTCAACCACGGGCGAGTAGCCTCCGCCCGGGGTACCTGACAACGCTATGACTTGGCTAGGGAAATCCACCTAGGACCCTTTCCACCCACGGACGGAAGAGGGATCCACGAATCATAAGCGCAATCCGTCTACCCACCGGGCCGGCAAGGACCACCTGCGACGCGAAACACGCCCCACGCTTGGTCCCCCTCCTTGGTGCGCCATTGCCCGTCACTGTAGGCTTTGGCAATGCGTCGGTTGCCCCCCATGACCGCGGTCACCACCGCCACCCAGGAGCGCGCGGCCTCACTTCGACGCAGCACCTGCCCGTTCCCATAATCTCCGCAGCATAAGGATAGCCGTCCGCGGGCCGTGTGTCAAGGTCGCCGGAGCACCGGAAAGGCCGTTTCACCCGGCGTTCTCGCGACAATCGGACCTAGACGGGTGGCCGCAGGACCGGCTTTGGACAGCGAGGAATCGTCCCTCCGGATGGTCAGCGTGGAGGGCCCCGCGCGCTGGTCGCGTGCTACCCATAATATACTCTTTGGGCACGCCCCAAGCTGCTCCCGATAACCAGGAGATTAGCGTGGCAGACAGATACCGGGCGGCTGGCCCGCCTTGCAGAGGCCAATAACCGCAACACGGTCATAGAGAAACGGCGCCCCCCAGCGTGCCGCCAGCCCAGTCCCGTGGTGCCTCAATGCTGTTCGCGAGCCGATTCCCACGATTTCGCTTTGGCTCGCGAGCGTCCCGCTACGCCTCGAGCGCTGCGGCCTTCAAGAAACTGAACCAGCCGCTTGCCGGGCGGCGATCGAAGCTCGCGGGCGAGCTGGGCAGTCGCCTCCGGCAGGCGCAGGCCGTGAGCAAAGAGCACACGGTAGGCGTCGCGGATCTCGTTCACCTGCTCGCGAGGTAGACCTGCACGTCGCATGCCAACACGATTGAGCCCGGCCACACGCCCCTCGACGTTGATAAGGGCAAACGGGAGCACGTCTCGAGTAACGCGGGCGTTCCCAGCGATCATCGCAAGCTCGCCGACACGAACGAATTGGTGGACGACTGCGCTGCCCCCCAGAGTCGCATCGTCGCCAATCTCGACGTGTCCACCCAACAACACGTTATTGACAAGTGTCACGCGGTTCCCAACAAGACCGTTATGGCCAACGTGGCTGCCCGCCAGGAGGAAACAGTCTTCACCAACAACGGTCTCAGAGTCAGGCGTTGTGCCCCGGTGGATCGTGACGTGCTCTCGCAATATCGTTCGCCGGCCGATGCGACAGTAGCTTCGCTCTCCGCCATACTTCGTGTCCTGGGGCCGGTGCCCGACGACCACTCCGGGGTGCAGCTCGCAGTTCTCGCCAATCTCGGTCCAACCGGTCAAGTACACGCCGTGGTAGAGGCGGCAGCCCGGGGCAACGCGAACGTGCCCATCGATCACACAGTAGGGGCCCACTTCCACGCTGCTGTCCAGCTCGGCCTTCGGATCAATGATCGCCGTGGGGTGGATCGCCAAGTTCGGTCCCCTTATCTAGCCCGACATCTCGCCGGGAATGGGCAGCCCAAGTAGACGCATCACCATTTGTAGATCCTCCCAGGCCTTGCGCTTTTCGGCCGGGTTTCTCAGCAGGTAAGCGGGATGGTAAGTGGGCATGAGCGGGATAGCAGGGCCCTCACCGGTCGTACCCGACAGGTAGTAATCGTGGAACCGCCCGCGCAGCTTGCCGATCGACTCTGAAGTGTTGAGCAGTGTCTTCGCCGCTGGAGCACCCAAGGCCACCAACACCTCGGGTTCGATGATCGCAAGCTGGCGGCGAAGGAACGGGCTGCATGCTAGTATTTCGGCGGCGGAGGGGTCGCGATTCCCAGGCGGCCGGCATTTTAGCACATTACAGATGAACACTTGCTCGCGGGTGAGGCCCATCGCAGCGATCATCCGTGTAAGCAGTTGGCCTGCCCGCCCGACAAAGGCCAGTCCCTGCCTGTCCTCTTCGTAGCCGGGTGCCTCCCCAACAAACACCAAACGGGCGCTTGGGCTGCCCTGACCGAAGACGGTTTGCGTCCGTGCGTCGCTCAGGGTGCACTGGGTGCATCCTTTGACCTCGGTCTCGTCGAGTACGCCAAGTTGCTCCGCTTGCTCCGCTGCGGTCGCCGACCGAACAGGCCGGCCTACTCGGGCACGTGCGCCCGGCTGCCGTGGCGGCGGTGGCGATATGGGGACGCTCTTGATTCCCAACAGCCGATCCGCCTCGAGTTGCTGCCTTAACGCCTCCCTGGTCAGATCAGAATCCCGACCCACCGGTTCTCTCCGCGATTGTCAGGGGTCTCCAGCTTGTCTCCGAGCCGTCCGGTACTACTCGGCGCGGGCCTTTGAGCACGGTCGCAGCGCCCTCCTGCGAAGTACTCTACACGGGTATCAAGCGTGCGACTCGATACTACTCTGCAAATATGGCGTGAAGCCGCCTCGTGTTCAAGTTAGGATGGGGGCAATGCCCCGTTTTGAGGAGATTTCGGTGACGCTTCCCGGCGGTTACCAGGCCTATGCTCGTCTGTGGCTGCCCGCGAGGCCCCGTGGGGCGGTTCTGTACCATCACGGGATCCAGTCGCACTGTGGCTGGTACGGGGCTTCGGCCGCCAGGCTGGCGGAGGCCGGGTACGCCGTCCTGCAGGTTGACCGGAGGGGCAGCGGTCGCAACCTCGAAGGCCGCGGCCACGCCGAATCCGCAGGGCAGCTATTCGGTGACGTCCTGGCGGCCCGCGACGAGCTAACGCGTCGCTCCGGCTTCAGGGAGCATCACGTCGTGGGGGTGAGCTGGGGCGGCAAGCTGGCTGTCGCGTCCTATGTGAACGAGCCGGCCGGTGTCAAAAGCCTCTCCCTGGTGACGCCGGGGCTGTTCCCACTCGTGGGAGTCTCCAAGCAGCAAATGGCCAAGATCGGCTTCGCCATGCTGTATGAACCGCACCGGCTGTTCGACATACCGCTGAACGAGGCCGATCTGTTCACAACCGTGCCACGGTGGCAGCAGTTTTTCAACACCGACAAGCCCACGCTGCGCCAATGCACGGCAGGCTTCTATTTGGCGTCCAGACGTATGGACAAGATCGTTGCCAGATTCCCGAGGGCCCGGCCGGTTTCCGTGCACCTTTTCGTCGCGGGTAACGAGCGCATCATCGACAACCACAAGACCACCAGCTTCATCCGCGACCTTCATTGGCCTCATTCCCGGATCACCACCTACGCCGACGTGCGTCACTCGCTGGAGTTCGAGAGTGATTCTGAGGCGTATTTCCAGGACCTCGTCTCGTTCATCAATGAGGTGTAGACTCGGCTTCAGACGTGGCTGCGGTCGATGAGAGGACCGAGGCTCCGGCATGAGGCTGTCCGCCGGTTCGCCACCTCACCAGTGATAGCGGGCGGTGTCGCGCCGGAGAAGCCGCCGCGATAACCTCGAGCGGGCCCGGGTCCCACGTAAGATACAACACCCCCTCCGGGATTTCTCCGCGGGTGCACGCCGGACGGTTGTACAGTTGGTGATGCCACGAGCCGGGACCCGTAACCGCTACGGCGGGGTGGCCCGTTCTCCCCATGACGGCCAGATCGTTGAGATCCGTGTAGACGGCCTGGTCCGACGCGAAGGTGGCCAGCGTGTCCTTCAGATCAGCGATCTGTTTGACGGGGTTGCGCGCGAGGTCATGAATGTAGTACACCCATTGTCTGTCAGGCAAAACCGAAATCAGCAGGATGGCCAACGCCGCCCATTGAAGCCGCGGTATGCCCTGACCGTAGTGCCGGAGCATCAACAGGGTAAGCAATAGCAACATCGGTATGAGCGGCACCAAGAAGCGCACGCCCTTCGGGCCGACGACGTGCAGCAGCATCACCCGCGCGACGATGATACCCAGCAGCAGGACGCAAAAGTCATACCAGGGTAGATTTCGCCAGTTTCTCCGGTTTGCGATCACCCAACCGCCGGCCGCCAATCCGCCGATGATCAGCGGCAGCGACAACAGCGGAAACTCTCGTACATAGAACCACCAGTCGTTAGTGCCTCCTGACTGAACGGCGAAATTCGCCAGAGCAGGTGCCAAGGGATTGCCGTAGGCTGCGGCGGACACGATCAAAAACGGCGTCGCCGCCAACGACGCCCCGGCCACAAACATCCCGCACGGACGCCATCGACAACGCATGATGTAAACGGCCGACACAACAAGCCCGACGGTGGCCATGCTCCAATGGGTCATGACCAGCAACGTCGCAACAACGCCAAGCAGGAATGGCCGGTGCACCAGGAAGCAGTATGTTGCCAGCAGCAGCAGGAAGATCGTTGTCATCTCCGTCAGCAGCAGTACGTTGTAGGTGCGCAACTGATAGCTGGCCATGAACACGACTACGCCGGAGATGGCTAGCCGCAGTGTGACCAGACGTCGAAGGATGATGAAAGTAAGTGCAGCGCTTCCGATATGCGCGATCCCCGGCACTAACCGGTTGTAGTCTCCAAACAGGGCCAGAAGAATCGGGAACACAGGTGGGCGATGGTGGGCGTATGGAAGCGCCGTTGCGCCTGCTATACGATGCGAGCTGATCAAGTACCAGTTCTCGTCGTAACCCTGAACCGGATTGAGCCAGGCCAGGTACAGGGCGGAGGCAATCTCGACAACCGCAAGTATGGCCAGGATGATCCAATGCCGGCGGCGCATCTCGCGCCCCCCTCCGTTCTCAATTCCGTCCGACATGTCCGGTTGGGCCATCGCGGTCATTCTTCAAGCGATTACGTGGTGACACTCGCTAAGAGCCCGCCACTGCGATTGTTATCGGCTGCTGACCCGACTGGGTTTGGCTGGCACATTCTCTGCCAAAAGAAATCGGGACAGTCACAATTCTGTTTGGCACACAGTTTGCTCCGGGTCCGGGCGCTCGCCGGGCCAGTATTCACGCCTATCAGTTGCCGGAGGGCCAAGCGGCGCGTGGTTTGTGAGCCCTTACAGTTTTCCACGTAACCCCCCCGCCCTTGGTGTACATTTGAACATGTCATGAGACGCCAGCGGCGTACATCCTTCCCAGTTGATCTTCACGCTCTACGGAGTCGGGAACCCCACGCTATTGAACCCTGGTTTCTTGAACATGCCGACGCCCTGTACACGTTCGTCTTCTATCGCGTGGGGAAGGATGAGGAACTGGCCACAGACGTTGTGCAGGACGTCTTCGTGACGGCTCTCGACAAGATCGATCGGTACGACCCAACGCGCGGAGGCATGTTCGCGTGGCTGACGTATGTCGCAAGGAACTGCATTCGCAGAGCCCTGGAGAGAAGAGGGCGATACGCGGGTTACGCGGCCTATTGGGAGGAGATTGACCAGAAGCTTCTAGCGGCGTGCAAGGAACTGGCCACTGCTCCGCTTCCCGAGGAGGTTCTTACACGACGGGAGACCACCGAGCTGGTCCACGTGGCCCTGTCGAACCTCCCCGAGAATTATCAGCGCGCCCTGCGGCAGCGCTACTACGAGCAGTGGCCGTTGCAAGCAATTGCTCGCTCCGAGGGAGTAACCGAAGGGGCCGTCAAGAGCCTGCTCTATCGTGCCCGGCAGGCTTTCAAGACGGCTTTTGAAATGTTTGCCGATACGCTCGATGACCAAGTGCCGACACGGGGGGCAGTGCGATGACTTGGAGTGACAACACCAATCACGATCACCTCGAGGACAACATCAAGAAGCTTCTGTCCGGCACCGAGCCGGAGCTTTCCATGCCGCCGGCGAGCAAGGAGAGGATTCTGTCGAAGTTGACCGGCCGCCGGGACGCGGCCGTATTGGATTCACCGGAACGATCTTTAACGCGGAGGTTAATAGAAATGGCAAAGAAACCGTCAGTTCTGTCTGGATTGGGTGTGGCTGCTGCCGTTGCTCTGGTGGTTACGCTGCTTATCCCGTCCAACGGGGGGCCTGCCGTCCAGGCCGCAACGATCGTACAAAAACTCGACGAGCAGATGGCACAGGATCCGCTCTTCGAGGTCACGCTGGATGCATTGACAGCCGGCAATGTCGTGATCAACGGATGGTTGCAGATCTCGCAGCAGGAAGTCGTAGGCGACATCGTCCTGACCGCCGCCGGAGCCGTGGAGGCCGACTTCGCGATGGCTCTATCCGACAGCGGCATGTGGATTCTGGTACGCCGACTGAAGGCATTCGATCCACACACCCAAGAGATTCTGGACACGTTCTTTCCAGCCGAGGGTGAAACACTGTTGTTACTGCCTGATGATATGGTGCTGCAATCCCACGTGGGGCTCGACATCAATGCGGAACTCAGCGAGCTTCGGTCGGGTAAGGTCATACACATGCTCAGCGAGCTCATCGATTCGCCGGCGGACTTCGGTGCCACCGTGGAGGGGCAAGAAGACGGCACTGTGCTCCTCACGTTGCCGATTGAGAATACCGAAGTCATCGCCGCGCTGGAAGGATTAGTGCGGAGTCTGCGGCCCTCGGCTCAGCATAAGAGCTACAACCTAATCACCATCACCGACTCCACGATGGAGGTGGTAAGGGAATATCAGGAGGGTGTGACAGTTGAGCGGGTCGATCTCACAGACGGCGTGGCGCTGCAACAGTTGGCGGAGAAGCTGCAGGGCGCCGGTGGGAACTGGAACATCGCCATCGTCGGTTCCCCGCTAGACATTCCCGGCCAGTTCGAAACGCGCGCCGACAGCATCCACGTGCAAATGATGAACGGAGCCGAGGTCCCGGCCGACGATGATGACGAGTCGATCGGCAGCACGCTGACCATCGTGTATGATCCGTCGGCCGACGTTGTGCGCTCATTCAAGATCACGGATCTCGGTCCGATCAAGGGGACCATGTCGGTGACGATCAAAGCCGGTGAGCTCGACCCACTCTTGCTCGACCCCGGCCGCTTGACGACGCCGCAGACACATACACTGGATTTAGGGGGGGTCGAATCGCTGCTGGAAGAGATCGAGTCGGCCGCTCCATAACGTGGGCAGGTCCACAGCACCCCGACAGCTCTCTGCGGCGGACCCGGCTTGTGTAGGGTCCGCCGCTGATATTTACGTTATTCAGTCACCACCTTGTGTCAGCAAGTCTGTAGGGTGCGCGCTCGCGAACCACATCGCGTCAAGCTGCACCGGGTGCCACTGGTGGCTTGCCCACCAGTGTTTCCGTTAAAGGGCCACCGCCCACCGACAATCTCGGTGGGCGGTGCCCACCCTACGACACTCGTCGACCCGGCCCCGTTCACGGGGCCAGCCCGTGACAACGGGCTAATAGGCCAGCCCTTTTAGGGCTGGTTTCGCCCGACCTGCTCTCCCCTCTCCAATGGCCCTGTGGATCAGCCCGTTTCCAACGGGCTTCCATCCCAGGTCCGAAATCGCACCCCGTGTAAGCCCGTTGAAACGGGCTAACGATGATGATGACGGGGGCGCGTCACTACCCAGGCGTAAAACGCCTGGTCTAATAGCCCTTCGGGAAAGGCCGCTGAAGCGGCCTATTGTTGCGCCAGCGACGACCCCGCTCGGCGCGCGACGATCCCGTGCCTACGACGATCCGCCGCCCAGGACGATTGCCGGGCCGCAACCGCGCATCGTTGACGACCCCGCGGCTCGTCGATCCGGCTCCGTTCACAGGGCCTCCACGCGACAGCGGGTTAATAGGCCAGCCCTTTACGAGCTAACGATGCTCGTGTCGGGTTGCGCTTCGGGGACTTCCTCGCCGCCACCTTGCCCTGGCGCACCACGTCGGTCACATAGTCGCCCACGATTTCGAAACTCAGCGTCTTAAGACGCGCCTCCACGTCGTATATCAGCCATTCCACCAAACCATGATCGGCCATGACGTCCACCACTCGGTGGTGAAGCCAGCGCATCACACGCAAGTTGCTGCGAACACACTCCGGCAACGTCACCGTGATACCGCCCTCCGAGTCCTCCCGCGCGATAGAATTCAACGTATTCAGACCGGCTCGCTTAGCCACGGTCCACCTCCTTTCGCCGGACCACGGCCTCGCGTCGAATGCTGAACTGACCCGAAGCTATGGGGACCTGAATCGTTCGATACAGCGGCGTGTGGGCCCGTTTGTGGCAGGATTCGCAGAGGAAAACGAAATCGCCGGGGCGCATGGGCTCGAGATGATGGATGGTGAGGTTTTCC
>CP070827.1:4403160-4407240 GCA_020344555.1 Phycisphaerales bacterium | reverse complement strand
GACGGCTTCGAGCTCGAGCCGGACCAGTATCCGCTGGTGCAGGAGTTCATCCGTGGGACGGACTACTGCGTGACCGCCCTGTTCAATCGGGGGCAGTGCGTCGCGAAGATGACCTACCGTAATATCCGAACGTATCCGCGCGGCACCGGCGCCGGGGCACTGCGCGAGACGGTGGACCGACCCGAAGCGGAGGAGGCAGTGATCAAGCTGCTGTCACCGCTGCAATGGCATGGCATCGCCCAAGTCGACTTCCGCATCCCGGACGACGGACCGGCGTACCTGATCGAGGTCAACCCGCGCTTTTTCGGCGGGCTGGCCCAGTGCATCGCGGCCAACGTGGACTATCCCTATCTGCTATACCAGATCGCGATCGGCGAACCAGTCGGCGAGCAGCCGCAGATCGACTACGAGAAACGCACCGAGACTCCGCTCATCGGGTTGCTGGCCACGCTGGAGGAAATCGCCAACGACGAGGAGAAGCTGGCGGAGCTCAGGTCGGTGGCGGAGGAGTTCAAGCGGATCCCGGCGGCCGAGCAGAAACGGGAGCAGTTCCAACGCTTCCTGGATCAGCTTAAGACAGTAGCGCACCCCAGGAACGTCAAGGAGTACCTGCGCCAGATGTTCGAGAAGCACGTGGGGGCGGTCAATGACGTGGTGCACGCGGAAGACCCGTTGCCCGCGCTCGGCGTACTCTACCCCCTCGCGCTGATGCTCAAGCACGGCAAGTTGTCCACGGCGGTACTGGTCTCTGAGGAAGAGCTGCCCGGCGAGCGACCGAAGCGCCGCCTGCGTGACTACCTGCGGCCTCGGTGGTCGACGCTGCTGCTGACCGGGCTGTTGTTCGTCTTGTCCGTGATCATCGACCGGTTCGAACCGACGCGTCACACGATCGGTTGGGTGTTGGGTTGGCCGCGCCATTTGGCGGGAAGCCTCGCGAGTCTCGCATTCGCGTTCTACAGCGTCCTGAACTTCGTCTACCTCTACGTCGTGGCGGCCATCATTCTCTGGCTGAAGGGGTGGTGGCGGGGCTGAGTAGGCGTGCGGCGCGGTAGGCCTCGGCCTCCTCGACCAGCGCCCTGAAGAGGGCCAGCGCCGCGTCGTCGGCCAGGGACGCGATCTCCGGGTGCCACTGAATCCCGATCACAAACCGCCGATCGGCGCGCTCGATGCCTTCGACGACCCCGTCGTCCGCGGTGGCACATACCCGCAGGTCCGTACCGAGACGTCCGACGGCCTGACCGTGGAAGCTGTTGACCCGCCGCGCGCCCGCGCCGACAGCGCGGGCGAGCCGCGTGCCGGATACCACGCTCAGTCGGTGGGCGGTGAGACTGTTCACGTCGACCCCGTGGCGGTCGGACAGGGCTTCGTCGGCCCGCAGATTGCGCACCGTCCCGCCGTGGGCGACATTAAGGATCTGTATACCCCGACAGATGCCGAGGGTCGGCATGTCACGTTCCAGCGCACGGCGGATGAGGCGGATCTCGAACTCATCGCGCCGGCGATCAAAACTCACCGCGTCGCCCGAGTCGCCGCCGTAGAGCGCGGGTTCGACGTCATCGCCGCCGCCGAGCAACAGCGCGTCGATCCCGTCCAGAATCGCGCCGATGTCGGTCTCGTTGTCCGCGGGCGTGATCAGTACTGCCCGTCCGCCGGCTCGCGCGAGAGCATCTTCGTAGAACGGACGCTGCAGGACCCAACTGGAGGCCATGGCGAGGCCGATCTGCGGTCCCCCGGCCGGCGCGGGTGATCGCCAAACGAGGAATGCAACGACGATCAGGGCCGGGATTCCGAGCAGGACCGCGAGAAGTATGAGAGCGATTCGGCGGTGACGCGACATGACGACAATTGTGACTGACAGGCGGAAGCTGGGCAACCGTCGAAGTTCTGTGTTGTGAACCGCTACGGCAAGCGAACATCGAGCTCCTCGGCATGGCGGAAGACCGTCCAACGGTCTTTCGCAATGCCGGCGAATGCCTCTTGGTAGCGCTGGCAATCGGCGGGCTCGCTGGTCACGTCATGAATCAGAATGAGCGCAACCTGGTCGGGATGATCGCGGGCTAGCGCTCCGTAGATCTCCGGATCCTTCTCGCCGGAGTCGCCTACAAGGATGAATCTTCTCTGCGGAAAGGCGCTCAAGATCGACTCGATGCTGTCACGCTTAAGGCCTTCCGGCGAGGCGAACAGACTCATGGCGGTCGAGTCTTTCAGCCGGAAGGACTTCAGGTGGAAGGTCCCGGCGGGAAAGCGGACAGTCTGCAGGAAAGCCGACAGCGGCTCGTAGAGCTGCCACGGACTGGCCGAGACGTAGTGGAAGCACGCCCCGGCCGCTGCCCAGCTTCGGTACACCTCTACCATCCCGGGGACTGGCTCAAACTCGCGCAGAAACGTGTTTTTCAATAATGCCCTGTAATCCGTCACCTGGCTGATCTTGATGGTGTCATCGATGTCGGAGATTACGGACAAGCCCTTGTGACCGATAAGCTGAACGCGACCGGCAAAGCGGCGTGAATCCTCATCGCGCGTTATGGCTTCGAAGCGCAGCCACCCATCCTTCATCTCCTGTGCATCCAACAGTCGTTTCACTTCTGCGGGCGCCAGACGGATGGTCCCCTTGAAGTGTCCGCTGGGGCCGGAGATCCCCGCCAAGTGCAGCTTCTCCCCAAGCCGAATCGAGATGCGCTTGCCGCGCTCGTTGTCGACGAGGAAGGCGCGGGCACGCTCTTTGAAGGTGGCCGTTTCCGCTTCGTCCTTCTCAAGGCCTGAAAGACGACGGAGAATACCCAGGCTTGCATTCCGTAGACTGGAATCCAGCTCGGGCTCGGAGATCCAGCCGTGGATCTGGATCACCCAGCTCGCTCGGTCCAGTGCCAAGTAGCCAAAGGTCGGGAAGAAGACCACGTGCTCGTCGTCAGCAATCGACGAATCGAGGCTGCGGCCTCCGAGCAGTCCCCCGGCCACAACCAGCAGGCAAACACACACTACCCCGCCCACGAGCCTTCCGCGGCTCCAGACGCGCACTACCCGCTGCGCCGTCCGCCCGGCGTCGTCCGGTTCCCTGGGACAACCCTCGCTGATCCGCTGAAGGTCTGGCGACATCTTGGAGCCCCGCCGCGTCGAATCCGGCACGTTCCCCGCCAAAGAAGCCAATAGGCGCAACTGCGCCGAATCACCGTTGAACCGACATTTGCCGTCTCCACCGTTAGCATTCTACCAAAACCAGCTTCTCGACCACCATTGTTCAGGGCTGTGCTGGTCCACCGATTGCTGATGAGTACCCGATGAGACTGGTCTTCGACGAGGCCGGATGGTCTCGACGGGTCACGAGTCGTCATTCAAAACCCACTTTGTTTTCGCAAAATCCGCGATTCTGGCTCAGGAGCGCCGCTTCTCGGCCAGGGGGAAACGGAATTCGATTCCCCCCGTCTCATCCTCAGCGGCCGCGTGTCTGAGCTGCGACGAGCGGGCTCACCTCCCATACGGCTCGTCGGGCACTGAAGGTGACGCGGCGGCCAATTGCGGAGCACGTGCGCTCCGCGCAGCCACAGGCAGAAAACACCGCTGATTCGTGGCAGTCTTGTTCTGCCTGATCCACCGTTCGCAGGAACTACGGTGCGTGCGGCCTGGCGTTTTCAACCCTCGAATCCCTGCCAGGCAGGCGCAGAGCAGGACAGGACCCGGAGGAGGCATTCCAGTGATCCGTTTGTCATCGAAGTGACATTAACAAGTCATCCGGCTGTCATCTCCTCTGGTTAGGAAACCGCTATAATCAATGCACAAGAGCGGCGACGACGTCTTCGGAGATGGCAGTAATGAGCCGAGTGAACCGTCCAATCATTGAGTCCTAGTCCGACGGCGGCGATGGAGCCTCGGACGGCACGAGGCAACCAGGGCATGGCGGGCGCCTTCAGCTCTGCGAGAAGGAGTAGAACCGATGTGATTCCAGACCCAACCGCCCGGCGCGTTGACGTTTTGCTTACACGCGCCGGGGATAATTAGACTGCTTGTCGCTAACTTCTTTATTGGCAAGCACTTAGAATAGCGGGGGCAGGACTCGAACCTGCGACCTCCGGGTTATGAGCC
>CP070827.1:4381671-4403060 GCA_020344555.1 Phycisphaerales bacterium | reverse complement strand
ACCCGCACAGGTAGGCTTCGGTGCAGTGCTTCACCTCCTTTCTACACCTCACCGTTCGTTCCATGGTAGACTCAATCCCGAGCCATGGCGGCTCACGCACCCTCCAGGGTTCCGCGATTGGCGAAGCTGGGCGGTGCGCAGGGCACGCGCACTGGGTTTGGACGCGGTGCGCATTCGCGAGGCCATCCTGGCACACGCACGGAACGCTCCGTCGAAAACGGTAATAGAGCGTGGGCAGTTGTGGGATCTTAAGCTCGCCGGACTGGAGCTAGGCATCCTCCACGAGAACGACCTTCCCGACGTGGTGCTGCGCGACAGGAGACCTAAGCCGTGAGAAAGACGGCCTTGGCAATCATCGCCTTGTTTGCTCTGGGTAGCCTAACAGCTTCCGCATCGGCCCAGCCGCCAGGTTATTCCAGTGCCGGGGAGGCGCTGGATAATTGGGAGGGGCTTGGTCAGAATGCGGCGTACCACAACGTTCTCACTCACGCGGAAGCCGTGCGAACGTTGGCTTCAAAGGACGATCAATCGGTGGTAAGCCGGCTGGTTCGAATTGCCGAGAATAAGGCCCAGGAACTGGACTCGCGCAAGCACGCGGCTCTTGTGGCGACTCAGGTTGCAGATGCTGCCAGCGCCGAGACCGTCGTTGCCTGGGTGAAAGACACCTGGACAGAACTCACCCAGGCCGAAGCCAATACCGATTTCGCTGATCGCGAGACCGTGCTGCGCGACAACAGGTATTTGATTAACAGCTTCATCATGAAAGGGGCCAAGAACCTCCTTGACGACTTGCAGGACCATACCTTCATTGCCACGCTGGCGAAGGAGACTAGCCTCTGGGCGTGTGTGTTTCCTGGTGATGCACGCCGTCTAAAGAGTGAAGCTGACCGCCTGCTCGCCCGCTGCAAGGTTCCGGAGGCGTTCAGGGACGAAGCCATTGTTCAAGTGCTCTTATGTGATGATAGGGGGAGTCACGAATTTGCCGAGATTCTTGTGGAACTTCTGGGAGAGCGTGGGCGAGACAAGTTGGTTGAAGTGGTGCGGTCGGGTGTGCCATGGGGCGACCGGCCCTATACGGCTGAGGCCGCCTTGACGTACCTTGGTGATGAGAGGATTCTTCCTGATCTGCGGGCGCTGCAGGCTGCTATGAGCGATGCGAGTGAAGCTAAACGTGCCCAGATGCTTAACTTCATCTGGCGAATCGAGGTTCAACACCCACCGCAGAAGCTGTTGGACTATATAGCAAGCACGGAACGCCGCGGATATCGGGTTCCGAGATCGTGGGCGGTGCGCAGGGCCGTGAGGTTGGGCGTCGAACCGGCCCGCGTGCGGGAGGCGATCCTGACGCACGAGCGGAACGCACCATCGACGAAAATGGGACGTGTACAACTGATAGGTCTTAAGCGTGTCGGGCTGGAGCTAGACATCCTCCACGAGAACGACCTTCCCGACGTAGTGCTGCGCGACAGGAGACCTAAGCCGTGAGAAAGACGGCCTTGGCAATCATCGCGTCGTTTGGCCTGGGCAGCCTGACGGCTTCCGCAACGGACCTGGATCTGTTCCTGACCTGGAACGACGTGATGGATGAGATCACGGTCGTCCCGGGGGCGGTGATTTCCTATGAAGTGTCTGCGATTCTCAGTGACGACCTCAATCTGGGGCTTGCAGGCTTTAGCTTCGACCTCGAGTTTGACAGTGGCGACCTATCCCAGGCCCTACCAGGCCCCCACATGGGCCCGTTCGTGGGTCCCGCAGGCTTCAACAACACGGCCGGCTTCGGTGGTATGACAGACGCCCTGGGGCGCGAGGGGGATCTTGTCCAAGTCGGTGGCGCACAGAATACGATCAATAACGTAGAGAGCATCGCGCCAATGCCAATCGGATTCGTAACAACAGGGCTTTGCAAACCGCCGACCAAATGTGTGCTGGCCACCGGCACGCTGACGGTTCCAGAGACGCCCGGCGAATATACCTTGTCCATCCCCGCGGGCTCGGTGTTTGCCAACGTGATTAAAGCCGACGAAACGGGCGATCCCTTCTGGGCCACGGAAGCGGTGGGGCTGGGCTCCTCGTCGCACTTGTCTTTGGCGATTTCGGTGGTCGATGGGGTCACTGTCACCACGCTGGGGGTCTTCTACGCGGGGAAGTTCGGGACGTGCGTCGGCGGTAACAGAAACGGCCTCGATTGTTCGGCCGATCGCAACTGCGTAGGGACACCTCCCATACCGGACGGCATCTGCGGCTTTTCGGAGCAACCCGATCCAAGCCGAAGCTTCCTCGCGCCCGGCTCCACTGCAACCACAGCGAACATTACCAATTATCACTTTGGCATTACGGGTATTCGTGTGTCTTTCAGTCATATCGTCGACTTCGCGCCGGCTCCAGGGGAGGCATTCGCATTTGAATGGTCGGAACGTCCGGAGTGCGTCGGTGGTAGCAACCATGGGCTTCTCTGCAACCCGGAGAATCCCAACGACGACTGTATTCTGGGCGGGGGGATCTGCGACGTGAATATCTTCACACCGGTGACCGACGCCGGCAGCGCAATCACGGTCACACCAGGCGTGCAAGGTGGGGTGACGCTTGTCGACATCGTTCTGGCCGACGATCACGTGCGCGCCCGGTGGCTGAAGGTGGCAATCGATTCAACACGGGTAACCGCAAGCGGGGTGGAGCTGGACGGGGAGATGACCTACAACCCCGTCGTACTTCCGAGTGGCGATGGCACGGCCGGAGGGGATGCGGTCTTTTATCTGGGCAACCTGCCCGGCGATGCAGATGGGAACCGGAAGACGGAGTTGACCGATCCGTACCTCATCCGTAACTGCACGTGTTTCAATCCGTTCGTGTTTGCCCCGATAACGGAGGCGTACGATGTGGATAAGGATGTGAAAGTACGGCTCTCGGACGTTGGCGCCGCGCGGGCAGATGTCAACCCGTTCTTCGTCCTTCCGCTGATCACGCCGTGATATACGTGTTGCTGGAGAGGACGGATCATGGTAGGAGAGAGCAGACAGATATGCACAAGCAAGGATGTAGAAGAGTCTTGGGGCTAAGACCAGTGAACGTCCGAGAGCAGGGGATGTAACGGTGGTGCACAGACATGCGATAGGAGTAACGGCCGGCTGGTTGTTGAGTTGGTCGGCTCTGCAGGCGGCCGAACTCTCTGTCAGCAGTATGAGCATGGTCCAGGGCACAAGCGCCAATGTGGTGGTCTCCGGCAAGATCACTGGGGAAGCGACGGTTGGCGTCACGATCGTGCTGGGGGTCGTTCCACAACCGGGCGCAGTCGGAACGGTGGAGTTTACGCCGGCACCGTCTGTCGACATTGTTCAGCTAGGTGATCCGTGGCCCGGGGCCGGTACGTTCTCGGCATTCGACACGGACCGGACTACGTCTTCGACGTGGAACGGCATTGTTGATGATGACGGGGAGTTCCTTCCGGAACCGGAAACCGTTAGCTTCGACGGGGCAGTCGCAGGTTTTCCCGTGATCGCAAGTGCGGATGCACTCGGTGTGTGGGAGGTGTCGCTGTCCACCCCGGCGGTCGATAGCAGTTGGCAGTCCCTAGCCACGACGCTTGTCGCCGGCACCATCACCGTTGTTGAGGCGGCCGACCCGCCATCTCAACCGGCGGGGGAAGCGGGCTTTGCGAAGAATCGTTATATCTCTCTGGTGGCGGCTAATCCTGGTCAGCAAACGGCCCTGCGGGTGACCCTGGAAGACCTGCCAAGTCCCTTCGAGTCCTTTGAGGGTACACGGATGTGGATCGCTGGGCCCCAGGAGACAAGTGAGAACGCAGGCAAGGTCAACCCTGCGGACGCGCCAGGCTGGCCGACTTTCATGGCATCACGATTGACCTGCCAGCCTGTCTACGCAGATTGGGGGTCGCTCGGCCCCATCCATGTGTTCGACGACGAGATTGTCCCCACCGCGACCTACGAGATCCAGGCGATTTCCGAGGGCTGCGACACGACGGACGAAGCCCAGTACTCGGCCCCGTTAGCGGTCACCACGAGCTATTACTGGGGCGATGTAACCGGCGACTGCGGCGTGACCCCGTGCACACCACCGGACGGTATCGTCGACATCGTCGACGTGACAGCGGTTTATGATAAGTTCAGAAACCTCGCAGGCACTCCGATCAAGGCGCGTAGCGACGTGGATCCGAGCTTGCCGAACAGGCTCGTCGAAATAATTGACATCACTCGCACTAATGACGCGGCCGGTGGTGCTTCGTACCCCTTCGCTGGGCCTAGCGGCTGCCCGTAGCGTATGAGTGAGGAAGACACTATGTGGCACCCAACTGTGACACACAACAACGCCTCTTATTCAGGAGCGTTTGCCATGTATCTCAGGTACGGGCTCGGTCTGGTATGTTCACTGGCTGTTTGCCTGCCTGTCCACGCCGGCGTCATCTACGTCGATGCTGACGCGCAGGGCAAGAAGAGTGGCAAGACTTGGAGTGATGCCTACACGTCTCTGGCCGTTGCAATCGCAAGCGCGTCCACTGGTGACGAGATTTGGGTCGCAGAGGGTACCTACAAGCCTATCGTCATGAAGAACGGTCTCAAGATGTACGGGGGATTCTCCGGTACCGAATCGACTCGCTACGCGAGCGATCCTGAGGCTCACAGAACGTACGTCAGCGGCCAGGGTACGAGACAGGCCGTCAAAAGTATCTACAACAACTCATCGACTGTACTCCGTGGATTTGTCATCAAGGACGGCGTGGTTTCGGAGTGGGATCAAGTTGGTGGGGGCCTTTACTTAGAGAACAGCATGGCCATGATTGTGTCGTGCGTTTTCACTAACAACAGCGCGCGCTTTGCCGGCGGCGCGGTAGCGAACTGCTTGGGCGGCAAGCCCACGTTCGTGAACTGCCGCTTCGCCTCTAATGGAGGTGCAAATGGCAATATGACTCCCGTTGGGGGCGGTGCTGTGTTTAACCACGACGGGTCGCCGACGTTTGTCAACTGCTTGTTCTCCGGAAACAAGGCCGACGACGGTGGAGCCGTCGTCACACTCCGTGGCGTAGCAACCTTCATTAACTGCACCTTTTCGGGGAACGCCGCCATCGGACGCCGCGGCGGAGCGCTTTTCGACAATGCGGGCCGAGCCGTGGTCAGGAACTCCATTCTCTGGGAGAACACCGCGGCCATTCAGCGAGCCAGCGAAATCTACAACAGCAGTAAGGCAACGCATGCCACGGATGTCGCCCACAGCAATGTCCGCGGCGGCTGGGCTGGTGCGGGAAACGTTGATTCAGATCCGCTGTTCTTGGACTCTGCCAAAGGTGACTACCGGCTGCAAGCCACCTCGCCCTGCAAGGATGCAGGTTCCAACACCTTCTTGCCGCAAGACGTCGGGGACATCAGTGCAGATGGGAACACGACCGAGATCCTGCCGAAGGACTTGGGCTTGAACACGCGGGTCCATGGCGACTCCGTCGATATAGGGGCTTTTGAGTGGCAACTACCAGACGGATAGGATTGACAGGTACGTGCTCTGGGCAGCGTGGTCGTCGCTTCTCATTCGGATGAATCTCAGCGCCGAACACGGCATCACCGAGGATTCAGGGCGCGCCTCGTTAGCGTGGTTCGCTGCCAGGAGTCGGACTTGCCGTCCGGGGAATCATGTGCAGGGGCATGAACGGATCGATGCAAAGGAACGTGACGCGAGAAAGGACCCAACCCGCTACGGTGATCAAGCTATCGGATGGGCCCACGCGGGAACGGGGCAGTATGACTGTAGGTTGGCCGATGCCGGGCCACGGTTGTGCAAAATGAATCCGAAGGGACTGCTGTCGAAGCAATCCGGGCCATGAGGTCTCGCTCGATGAAGCTTCGTGATCCTGCAGCAGAGTTGGCCAGGAAGAAGTGCTGACGAGAACCGGTAAGTCCCAGTAGTGGACCCACCGGAGCACTGCCAGTATTCTCGCACGTAGCGAGCTGGAATCCGTGATCGCATCTTGCAGTCCGGTCTGGGATCGTGTAAGATGAATACTCTCGTCGACGACATGAATCAGGAGGTGGGGGCTACGTGGGGCGGCGTTCATCCGGAAACCTGTTGCCTGGATGTGTCGTCCGATGACGCGCTCATGCTTGGCCCTGTACGCCATGCGTGCCAAAGAAGCGAATAAGACAGTGCACAGTCAATTATCATCGTGGGGATTGGAGAGCATTCGGCTAAAAGCAACCGAGATTTGTGCCGTACTCGCTGTCATGGGGTTCGTGGCGTTCGCCTCAGCGCCAGCCATTGAGGCAAACGCGATAAGAGAAGACGCCAGCACCCTAAGCGAAGAAGCCCTTACGGGCTCAGATCTGCTTTTAGACCACGTCTACGCCTTGCCTCCCACCATCGAGATTCGACGACATGTCGTCAACGTGGGCAGTACAGGGTGCTCGGAATCGGTAAGCGAACATGATGGCACGCTCGTTTACAGCAACACTCTGGGGCAACATGTCTTTGGCCTGTGGGCTGATCTGGTGGGACTGCCGATCGCCGACGATATTACGACAATCGCGATGGCCGGCTGCTATCTCGATCGGTACGAATTTCTGGTGACAGGCGGCCGGCACGATGACGGTTCCGGCGAGGGGTCCATCAACGTTGATTTCGCGTTGTACGACGGTTGTCCCGGTGCAGGAGGAAGCGTCATACCGGGAACTGAAGGCTATACGAGCCTCCCTGACGAAGGATATCACCTGATTGTCTTTCAGGTCCCGGAGGAGGTGGAGATACCGATACCCAGCAGGTTGTGGCTGCAAGTCTCTCTAAGCACGTTGGAGGCCGGAATCGTCGTGGGTGCACCCGCACTTGTCGGGTATTCCCAGGACAGGTTCGATTTTCCAGGCTTCCCTTGCGCCGCAGGGTTCGGTGGGTTTCCCGATGCGCCCCACACCAGTTTCTATACCGAGATCTATGTACGCGGCGAGTGCGGCAGATCGTTCGTTGGCTACCAGAGTACACGCCACGGAGGCGACTCTTTCTCAGCAGGAGCCGGTGTGTACTTCGCTGACGACGTCAGGCTCGGCGTCCGCGACTGCAATATGGTGGGGTACGAGATCGCCCACAAAGGCGATGCCGTCGTCCAGGTCGACCTTCGTACGCTCCTTAACAACGCAAACCCGGACGAGGGCGGGCTGATTCCCGGCACACGCTCTCTGTGTGTGTCATCCGGTGACGATCTCCAGATGTGCCGCGCTGAGTTCAACCCACCGATTGCTCTTCCGCCGGACCTGTGGGTTGTGTATAAGACAGATGACGTGGCGGGTGGGCCAATTGTGACATGTATAAAGGCGGACCCCGGCAGCACGGAGGGCTTTTATATGGTGTTTGGTAACGGCACGTGGCAAACAGCAGAGTTTCCAAACTGGCCGAGGCAGTGCTGGGAAGCATTTGAGCTGACGATCTTTTGCGCGGGCTCGCCGCCACCTGGAGCTTGCTGCGACACTGTTTTTGCTGATGAGTTCGGAGAGGCTGTGTGCCGCAGCATGCCACAAATGAACTGTCCGAAGCGTCGTTGGATTGAGGATGTGGAGTGTGATCCAGATCCGTTTGCCCCTGCCTGCGGGCTGTCAGCTTGCTGCAAACCAGATGACACGTGTGAGGATCTTACACATAACGAGTGTGGTGCGCTCGTTGACCCGGGGGCGCCGGTCGTCTGGCAGCGAGACGAATTCTGCGGACTAGATGACCAGTTCTGTTTTTATTACGCGTGCGCATGGGACATTGGTGACTGCTCGATCGCCCATCCGGAAATTGTGGGCTGCGAGAACCCGCCCTGCTGCAACGATGTCTGCGATGTTGACTGGTCATGTTGTAGCATAGGGTGGGATGAACACTGTGTTAATCTCTCCCAGGAGATTTGCCTTCTTCGGCCGCCTAACGACATATGCTATGTCACCGCGACGGTGCAGGCGCTCGTGGTTGGTGCCAATAGTGAGACGACGCTCAGTAATCGCCACGCACAGGCGGGTCCCGGTGATCCGGGGTTCCCCTGTCATACAACGACGCCAGGCGCTAGAGGTCCCGGTACGGTATGGTTTCGATTCGAGGCCACGCACCGTTCGGCTCGGATTCACACCTGCAACAGCCTGCCGCCGGCGACAGATTCGCTCGTTCAACTGTTTCGCCCGTTGGATACATCGACTCTTCAGACGATGTGCAGCACCCTCGATACGATCGCCTGCAGCGACGACGCGCCGGAGTGCGGCGGGGGCCTCAATTCTGATGTCTGCGTCACTGGCCTGTTGCCTGGCGAGACCTACTACATCCTTCTGGCCTCGAAGACGGAGGAGACCCTGGGTGTTTACCATCTGACCGTCGAGTCACCGTGTCCTGGTCTCCCACCATTGTGTCCTCCGGGCAAGGTTGTATGGCTTGCCCCCCCGAACGGTGCGGTGGATGCGCGTCAGCCGCATCCACCTTCCGACGCCGATGATCGGCAGGGTATCGACACGGTTGTCGTTGAGGCTCCCGCTGGTGCCCACCATCTGGATTGCTGGTCGCTCTGTGAGACGGCCCTGGACCCGCTGTTAGGTGCTAACGCCATCATCAGTGTCGATGACAACGGCAACGGCACATACACGATTGCACTGGCTCGGACGATCACGGCTGGCGCCGTCACCACGATCACTTACACGGATGACGACGCCGGGGAGCACCGTGGTGCCTTTACGTCGCATCCGGGTAACGTGAACGGTGATACGCAGGCGGCTCCGTCCGACATTTTGAAGATCATCGACTACATCAACGGTCTCGACGTTTCGCCGTGGGGCATCTACAACGAGGATGTCGATCAAAGCGGCATGCTGGGTCCGCCGGACATTCTGCGAGTAATCGATTTGCTGAACGGTGCAGGCACCTTTGATCCCTGGCTCAACGTGCCGCTGCCCGAGTGCGGTGTTTGCTGTCCCTAATGAAAGCGAACTGCGCAGCTTAGTCGCTCGACACGCTTCTCGCCCAGGTAATCACTGAAGTTGCGTGACTGCTGTGGGGCGCCGCGCCGGGCTTCCAGTCGCTAAGCATGGGTTGAAGGCCGGCGACCGAACTTGATTTTCAGACCCGCCAAAAGCACCAGCCCCATGATGATCAAGCCCCATTCGGAGACCGTCGGGATGACCTCTGGCTCGATGTGACAGGTCGCGTCACAGCCATCGCCTACCTGGATCTTGCCGTCGTCGCACTCTTCTCCCGCGGTCATGTTGACAGTGCCGTCACCGCACACCGCGAACGTGCAGTCGGCATCACACATGGCAGACTCACTGCCGTCGTCGCATTCCTCACCAGTGTCCACCACGCCGTCTCTGCATAACGGCAGCACACACGCAGTCCGACAAGCATCGGGATCGATGTCGGAGTTGTCGGGGCCGTTGTCGCACTGTTCGCCGAATTGGAGGACACCGTTGCCGCAGACTTCGAGGATGCAGTCCTCGTCACATCCGTCGCCGTTGGCCGTGTTTCCATCGTCGCACTCCTCACCGGTGTCCACCACACCGTCTCCGCATGAAGGCAGCACACACGTAGTCCGGCAAGCGTCGGGCTCGGTGTCGGAGTTTTCGGGCCCGTCGTCGCACTCCTCGTTGAATTGAAGGATGCCGTTGCCGCAGACCTCGAGGATACAGTTCTCGTCGCATCCGTCGCCGTGAGCGGTGTTCCCGTCGTCACACTCCTCGCATACCAGGTCAAGGATGCCGTCACCACACGTGCCTTCCACGGCCGAGCAGTTGCCCCGGCAACCATCGCAGTCTGAGGTGTTTCCGTCGTCGCAGGCCTCGTACGCTGTAACGTTTAGCGTGTCATCGCCACACTCGGCGATGGTACAATCGAGATCGCACACCTCGGACTCCCCGGCATCGTCGCATTCCTCGGCGGGATCCACGACCCCGTTGCCACACGAAGATACGAATTCGTACGCGCCCATGTCTACAATGGGAAATCCCGTTATGCCAGGATTGCCCGTATCCGGCGTCTGTGGGTCGTCAAGGAACCGCGGGCCCCCCGCCAGGTCGAGCGGGAGCGGTTCCTCCGTGTCTGAGTCACCGTCCAGATCGGGCATGTCGGGCGGAACACGATCGTTATCGCCGGCATCGATGCACGGCGAACCGGACGAAAGTCGCAGGTTACCGAGGTTGTCGTCGGGCGTTCCCCACAGGCCGTCGGGGCCGGGATCGGGGTCAAGCTCAAACAGCGGGTCGGCGGCGATGTTGCCGTCGGTCCCGGTCGGGTCGATGACGCCTGAATAGTCGTACGCCGTGTTGCCGTACACGCAGTTGTACTGCAGCGTCGGGGTGATGGCCGTATCGTATCGGTGAATCCCGGACGAGTTGAACGCGACGATCGTGTTCGCGAGCGTCGGGGATGAATCACGGTACAGGCACAGCCCGCCACCAGCGTGGTCGGCGCCGTTGCCCGTAATGGTGTTGTTGGCGATCGTGGGGGATGAATCCCAATACAGGTACAACCCGCCGCCTTTGCTGTAGGCGAGGTTGCACGTGATCGTATTGTTCGCGATCGTCGGAGAGGAGAGTTCCAGGTACAACCCGCCACCGTAGGTGGCGCTGTTACGCACGATCATGTTGTTCGCGATCGTCGGGGAGGAGTACCGCAGGTACAGCCCGCCGCCGTGCCGGTCGACGCTGTTTCCCGCAACAGTGTTGTGCACGATTGTCGGGGAGGATTCCCATAGGTACATCCCGCCACCGTAGTTGCGGGCCTCGTTATCCGTGATCGTGTTGTTCGCGATCGTTGGGGAGGAATCCTGCAGGGATAGCCCGCCGCCCTCGTAGGCAGCGCTGTTGCCCGTGATCGTGTTGCTGGCGATCGTCGGGGAGGACCAGTGCAGGGACAGCCCGCCACCGTAGGGGGCGCTGTTGCCCGTGATCGAGTTGTCCGCGACTATTGGGGAGGACGCGGAGAGGAAGAGTCCGCCGCCGGAGCCGGTAGCGCTGTTGCCCGTGATTGTGTTGTTGGCGATCGTCGGGGAGGAGTACCGGAGGTACAGCCCGCCGCCGGAGGAGTAGGAGCTGTTGCTTGTGATCATGTTGTTCACAATCGTTGGGGAGGAGGCGTACAAGTACAGCCCGCCGCCGCCGTAGGGGGCGTTGTTGCCGGTGATCGTGTTGTTCCTAATCATTGGGTAGGAAAAGGCTAGAGACATCCCACCGGCGCTACGTGCGCTGTTGCCTGTGATCGTGTTGTTGGCGATCGTCGGGGAAGAGGAGTACAGGTGGAACCCGCCACCGGCATGGCCGTCGGGAGCTCTGCCGTTGGTGATTGTGAAACCGTCGATCCGCGTCGTCGCGGTTGCGCCGGAAGGTGACGTCACCACGCTGCCTGTGCCATTCCCGTCGAGGATCGTGGGGTTCGCCTTCCAGTCACGCTGGCTAAGCTCGGTCTCGTTGCCGACGAAGCCGCCGTAGACCTCGACCCCCAGGGCGAGCGTGAAGTTTCCGACGTAGGTGCCGGCCGCCACCCAGATCTGGTCGCCGGACTGCGCGGTCGCCAAAGCGGTGGACGGTGAATCGTAGGCCGTCGCCCACGACAGCCCGTCGCCACCCGGAGGGGCGCCGCTGTCCACGTGGCGAACCTCGGCGTTGGCCGGCTTCACTGACCCAAGACAAGCGCATAGGGCAAGAAGCGTCGGCAGCAAACGGCGCGAGATGACCAGCCAACGCCTCGTCGTAATGGCCGACACGAACGTTCTGAGCGAAGTACCTGTTCCTGCGTGAAGCATGGGCTTCCCTCCACCTGGAAACGATACGCGCAACGCAGATTCAGATGTAACAGGTCGATTCTACCACCCTGGCCCGCTCCGCTCAAGGTGCTTGTCCGGCGGGACTTGCCCAACTGATCCTCGAAGCTCCTGGAACGAAACGCGAACCGCCGGCCGCATTGGCATTAGACCCACCATAGTGCGTCGCCGTCGCCCTGATCGGCGATGCTTCGGTATTGGCGCAGCCTCACCTCGGCGCACGCCGGACATTGCGGGCGCTCGACGGTGACCGTGGTCAGGCGTCGCCGCTTTACCTGATTCGGTCCTGGTTCATGTGCCTGTTCGCTCATGCCGCCCTCTGTTCGGCGTCACCGAATGCCCGCAGAAAGGTGCGAAATCTCTGGCAATTCCATCGGGTTTTTCCTTGATGTGTTCGCGGCGACTTGCCCTCATGGGAATGTGAACAACGCCGCGTCGCGCAGGCGCGGCATGACCCTTTTGCAGGAGACATGTGATGAAGAAGAACGAAGTGAAAGTCGGCGGCGTGTACGTGGCCAAAGTGAGCGACAGGATCGTGACGGTGCGGATCGACAGCACTCACAGCAAGGGCGGTTGGTACGCGACCAATACCCGGACGGGCGAGCGCATCCGCATCAAGAGCGCCCACCGCCTGCGCGGCGAGGCCAGGAAGACGACGAAGGCCGAGACCCCCAAGGCGGCCGAGGCAACCGTCGCCAGCGACGAGAAGGCCGAGGCGACGAGTAAGGCCGCGACCAAGAAGGCCAAGCCGAAGAAGGTCGGTGGCAAGCAGAAAACCAAGCGAGTCGGCGCCCTCGACGCCGCCGCCCAGGTCCTGAGCCGGGCGGAGAAGCCGATGCGGGCTCAGGAACTGATCGCCGCGATGGCCGAGCAGGGCCTGTGGTCCAGCCCGGCCGGCAAGACCCCGCATGCGACGTTGTACACGGCGTGGACAATGTTGGCGAAAGCGGCCTGACGATAGAAAGGGTGATCGCCCGGAGCCGGTTGCGACCCTGGCGCGGATCGAGATGGCAGCCGGCGTAAGTCCCTTGCGGTAAGGGACTTGCGGCGAGTCGCCTTTCTGAAAGGGCATGTGATGGATGGCACAAGACGCGGCAGGAGGCCGCCCCTGGAGGTGCGGCGGGAATTCACGACGAGCCGGCTGGAGGTCCAGGTATTGACGCAGACGTACGAATTGATTGTCCCGGTGATCCGCAGGCCCTCGTCCAGGGCGCGGACGTGGTGGGATCTGGTCGACGGTCGGCCCGTTGAAACCCCTTGTCGACGCATGGCGTAAGGAGCGTGAATCATGATGAAGACCCCAACGCTGGAAGCACGTGGTGAACCGTCCTGCCCCCGCGCCGCGCTCTACGCCCGCGTCTCGTCGGATCAGCAGACCCAACAGGGTACCATCGCGAGCCAACTGGCCGACTTGCGCCAGCGCATCGAAGCGGATGGCCTGGCGATTGATGAGGAACTGTGTTTCATCGACGACGGCTACAGCGGCAGCACGCTGGTGCGTCCGGCACTGGACCGGCTGCGCGATGTGGCCTATGCCGGCGGGTTCGAACGGTTGTATGTACATTCGCCGGATCGGTTGGCGCGCAAGTACGCTTGGCAGGTGTTGCTGGTCGAAGAGTTGCAGCGCGGCGGCGTGGAACTGGTGTTCCTGAACCGTACCATCGGCGTCAGCCCGGAGGAGGACCTGCTGCTTCAGATGCAGGGAATGATCGCCGAGTACGAACGCACGAAGATTATGGAACGTAGTCGTCGCGGTAAGCGTCATGCGGCGCGGCGCGGTTCGGTCAACGTCTTGGCCGCAGCGCCCTACGGCTATCGGTACATCGGCAAGCACGAAGGCGGCGGGCAGGCCCATTACCAGATCAAGCTGGAGGAAGCGCGCGTAGTCCGGCAGGTCTTCGATTGGGTGGGTCGGGATCGCTTGTCGATCCGCGAGGTCGGCCGCCGACTTGCCGCACAGGGCGTCCTCAGCGCTAAGGGCAAACGCTGGTGCTCCGAGACACTCCGCAAACTGCTGAACAATGCGGCGTACAAGGGGCAGGCTGTGTTCGGCAAGACACGCCTCGGACCGCGTCGGCCCCGGCTGCGGCCAGCGCGGGGTCACCCCGCACAACCCCGTTATGCCGCCTCCCGGTACGCAGGCAACCCCGAGGATCAGATCGCGATTCCCGTCCCCGCCATCGTCAGCGAAGAACTGTTCGACGCCGTCGCCGAGCAACTGGCCGAAAACCGCAAGCGTTTCCGCCAGCAGAAGAGAGTGAGCTACCTGCTCCAGGGGCTGCTGGAATGCGGCTGCTGCGGCTATGGCTGGTACGGGCACGGGCTGCCGCGCTTCGCACGCAATAGCAGTAATCACTGCTATCCCTACTACCGCTGTAGGGGCATGGACGCCTTTCGCTTCGCCGGCCAGCGCGTTTGCCCGAACAAACCGCTGCGGCTGGACCGTTTGGATGCGGCGGTGTGGGCCGACGTGTGCGCGGTGATCCAGAACCCCGACGACCTTCGATGTGAATTCGAGCGCCGTCTGAATGGCGATCGCCAATCCGACATGAACCTGGCTCAGATCAACAAACAGATCGCCGCGGTGCGGCGCAGCATCAGTCGTTTGATCGACGCCTATGAGGACGGACTGCTGGACAAGCAAGAATTCGAACCACGGTTGCAGCAAGCCCGACAGCGGCTGGATCGGCTTCAGCAGGATGCGACTGCGGCCGCCGACCGGACGGCTCAGCAAGCAGAACTGCGCCTAGTGCTGGGTCATCTGGATCAGTTCGCCGCGCAGGTCCGCGAGGGACTCGACCGCGCCGACCAGGATACCCGCCGGCAGATCATCCGCGCCCTGGTGAAAGTCGTGAAGATCGAGGAAGATCATGTGCGAATCGTCTACAGGGTCAGCCCCCGCCCTTTTGCTGACGGCCGCTCAAGCGGCCGCTTTCGCCAACATTGTCCACGCCGTGTAGACCGCCCTCGACGGGGCCCTGATATGGTCAGATGTTGCCTTATGCGACACGGCGGCCGGCAAAAGGGTCGAGCAACGTCCCGGTTGGCGACTCGAGCTGTTGCAGCAACGCCCTCATCGTGTTAAGCCATTGAAGGGTAATCCCCGGCGCCGGTAGCTCAGTGGATAGAGCACCGGATTTCTAATCCGGCGGTCGCAGGTTCGAGTCCTGCCCGGCGCGTTCTCAAGCGGCGTTATTATCGCACGCACGGGGTCCGGTCTTTAAACGGCCGGTGAATCAGCCCTCAACCAGATGCAGAATGCGCGGCTCGGGTCAGCTAGACTTGTCAAGTGCGACGCGCGCAATGAGTTCTGCGGAAACCTGCCTCCGTTCATCGCAAACTTCAAAGAGATCTCGGCTCGGTTTCGTTTCCTTCGCAAAACTGCCATGCCACAGCGTCACCAAAACTGACTCTTGCTTGACTGCCTCAACGGCTGGGATGAGATCGCTGTCTCCACGGAGAAGAGCTAGGCTCGTTATTCGACCCTTTGCCGCGAGTAGGGCCATGTCAACACCAACCATGCAGTCAACTCGTTTCTGGACAAAGATGGGCTCGCCCTTCTGATCACGCCCGCGCAATGCTAACCGGCCGAGACGCACCTCGAAACGCGGCAGAAAGTGAAGGGCTCTGACGAATCTATGTCTTGCTGAGTACCTCGATCGTTCCTCCGGCGTCGGATTACTACTGCGATACGGTAGGCAGTGATAGTAATATGTCCGTAGCATTTCGTCCGGCGCAGCTAGCTCCCTGGCCAGTTCGCCGTAATCCAAGCGCTGATTGCCAAAGTCGTGGAAAGCAACCTTGTCTAAGTAACCACCATCAATGAAGACAGCACAACTGCCCGCCATGACTTTGCCTCACTATCAAGTGAACACCCAACAAAAAAGCGGCCGCGCCGGGGAGCCCGGTGCGGCCGTTCAATGTAACTCCCAGCGTTCACAATGGAAGACTGGGGTCCATGTTTTGAGTACGTAGATTATCGAATTCTTGTATACCTCAAAGTCAACAGCAACCATACAGGGATCAAAAAATCTTTGTGAAATTTTTGCGAAATTCTTCAGAAGTCCGATAAATACTGCAGCCATATCGCGCGCTACACAGCCACACGCTACCTCTCACAGCCTCGCTCATTGTAGCCCGCCGACAAGCGACAGACGGCGTCCCGGAGGTCATCGTCACTGACCTCGACGTGGTGTCTCAACGTCGTCGATAGATTTGTGTGCCCGAGCAGCTTCATCACGACCTTCGGCGCCGTCCCACGCTCGAATGGCCGCGTAGCACACGTGTCCCGTAGATTGTGGATCGTCACGTCCGAGCACTTTGCCTTCTTGCGGATCCTCCGCCATTGCCGATACACGTTGTCGACCATATCCCGGAACGGACCGCCGATCTGTCGCGTCTGGGCTTGCAGCTTGCGGAGCGCGGTCACGGTCTCGTCGGTAAGCGGTACGGTCCTGTTGCGTCGTGTCTTCGTATGGCGGAACGTGACCGAACCGTCGTCAAAGTCTACGTCACGCCACACGACCGATAGCAGCTCGCCACGACGTGTCCCGGTTGCCAGGGGCGTGTGGTCGGCCGATACACAAAAACGCAGTCCGCGTTAGCGGGGAAAAACGGCGGGGAGCGGACCGTTCACCGTCTCGACAACCACTGTTGGGTCGTTGACGGCCGGTCCGCTCCCCACCGCGATCAGCAGAGGGCCGGCGTCACGATAAGACCGCCCTCCGGGTCCTCCCGGGCGATCGAATTCAGCGTGTCCAGACCGGTTCACTTAGTCACGGGACAGCGCCTTTTGCCGGGCCACGGCCTCGGGCCGAATGCTGAACTGGCCCGAGGCTACGGGGACCCGAATCGTTCGATACAGCGGCGTGTGGGCCCGTTTGTGACAGGATTCGCAAAGGAAAACGAAATCGCCGGGGCGCATGGGCTCGAGATGATGGATGGTGGGGTTTTCCTCGGCCCCACACAACAGGCAGGGGGCTTCGGGTATTTCGCCCGATTGAACGAGACGGCGCGACATCTCGCGAATCTGCCGACGTTGCCACTGCCGCGTGCGGCCGCGCCTGCGTTTGCCCAAAGATATGATTGCGGTACCATCTGCGGTAACCATTCAGCACCTCCTTGGTAGGTGTTGCTTGGCCAGAGCCGGGTCGGTGTGCCAGCACCTTCTCGGCTCGCCTAGCGCATAGGCGGAGCCACCGTGTGGTTTAGCAGCGTTGCCCACCGCGCCGCGAAGGCGCGTTAGGAAGGCTCACGATGACTCCGCGAGTCCAAGTTGTCTCAAAAATCGCATCGATGAACAACCCCACTAAACCGTAGGAAAGTATGAACCATCGAGACGCGTTTGTCAAGGGAAAAATCGAAATTGTTTGGAAAAAGTTTCGGCCGGACGGGTGGCATGGCCACGCTTGCGTGGCCATGTTCGTCTGCTGGTGCGAGAATCCGTTCTCGCACCCACTCCGGACTGCTGCTGCGAAAATCTGTGCGCCCGGCTCGCCTACCCGGCCGCGTTTGACACAGAAGGCAACAACAGGCGACGAAGCCACAAAGCGACGGAGCGACGGAGCCACGAAGCGACGGTGGGGATGGGCTGATGGTTGATCGCTGACGGCGAAATGTGGTTCCGTCACATCGGACCCGCAGCGTTGACGGGGTTATCACGCAACCACCCGGTCCGTGACAGATTCGGCGATTCCCAAGTCCCGCAGGGACGAAAGACGATAGCCCATGGCGCCAGCCAACGGTATCTACACATCTCCGTCTCTGCGCGCGAGCATGTGCCTCACAAGGCTGGAAACCGGCCAGCCTGCCCCGAGCCAGACGTGCCGTGTCCACCTCCCAGCATGCGGAGGTGGGCTGCTTGCACTTGTGTAGATACCATTGGCTCACGCCATGGGCTAGGGTCTGCCGCTCCGTTCGGAGCTGAAAAGAGCCTTGTAGGTCGAGTCATCGCCCCGACATTCTCTATTCCACGGCGGACGACAGGATGGTGCGGGTGCCCCACCTTCTTGTATGTGTGTAGCGACCTCAACCGTCCCCCCTGCAAGGGGGGACTACAGGGGGGTCTGAGATTGGTCGCCAACACGGGAACTCCACAGGGCCGACCCTCTCTCAGCCCCTCCCTGCCAGGGAGGGGGTTCAGGTATCCACGCTAAACGCGCACACGTCTTTGAACGCGGGGGCGCGATTTCTTATTCCAAATCGTGACCCGACCTTTGAAAAGTGGGCCACCCGGCGCCTTTGAAAAAGTGACGCAGGGTGGCCCACGTCTTTAGACGTGGGGGCGCGATTCCCTATTGCGAATCGTGACCCCACCTTTGAAAAGGTGGGCCACCCGGCCCAGTGGCACCTCCCTTCTCACACACGCTCTTAGTCCAAATCGTGACTCCACCTTTGAAAAAGGTGGGCCACCCGGCCTCCCTACCGTGGCTGAGGCAGGGTGCCACTGGCGGCTTGTCCGCCAGTGTTCCTTCGTCAGGAATACAAGGCACTGGCAGCAAGCTGCCAGTGGCACCCGCCGCGTGGCGTCATCCACCTTCTCACACACATTCTCAATACGCCAGGCCCCTCGTTTCTCTGAGACGCTTGATCACAATCGTCGCGGCCACAATCACCAGCAGGGCCATGACAATCATGCCCCACCCGGTGACCGCAGGAATGGCTCCCGTGGGCCCGTGTACCGGGCCTACGCCACCGCCTACTGCACTTTCCCAGTTGGCACTAGTGCCTCCGGTACCGTCGAGCAGTTCCCATTCGACGTCGTGCGACGGCTGCTTACTGTTGAAGCCGAAGGTGAAGCTCCCGCCCGGCAGGCCACCGCCGATTCCGTTATCGCTCCAGTGGATCGTGCAGTGGCAGTTGCCGCGTGGACCAGAAGAGACGCGGTCGTGCGGCGTCTTGTCCGGATCGTGGGGCATCATAGACTTCCCGACCGTGAACGTCCAGCCCAGGGGCATGCAGACAGCGCTGTAGTTGGCCGGGTTGCAGTCGTCGGTGCCAATGTACAGGTCGGTCATACTTCCGTTGGGGTCACTGACCGGATAGGCATACATCCGTAGTCCAGGACCGCAAGACTCATCTACCTCACCGGTTCCGCCGGACTCCATCCCGTCGCACCTGACTGCGCGGATGGGTTGGGGACATTCCACCGCACAGGTCGTCCCATCGCCCCTGTACTTCCCCAACATCCACTGGTTGCAGACCGCCATGGTGTCCTCAATGCAATCTTGCAGACCACAGCAGGCTCCTCTGGGGCAAATCGTCCCATCACCCTGGTAAGTCCCACCGAGGAGGGGCTCCTCACAGGTGGCTCGCGTCATCCCATCGAAGCACGGTTCCCCGGGTTCGTTGGAGAGCACGCAGGCTCCTGTGAGGCAAGTCGACCCATCACCCTGGTAAGTCCCTTCGAGGGCGGGATCCTCGCAGCATTCTGCCGTCATCACAGGGATGCACGGTTGCCCGGGCTCGCCCTCGAGGACGCAGGCTCCCATCCCTGTTAGAAGAACGGGCATCTCCGGCTTGGGCGGAACGTGAAAGTCTCTCTCATACTCCACTTCCTCATCTTCGCCGTACTCGACGCCGTGGCCGGCCAGGTCGACCCAGCCGAACACGTCGCCAGCTTCCCAGACACAGTTAACCCCACTAGTACAACCGGAAGGATACTTTGTCCGAAACTTCACCGGAACGGCATCCGTCTCCCCGTGTACGTAGATTACGCGTGGCGGGAAGCGCTCCAGACCATCGGCTTGCACGAGCAAGGCCTCGTCGTTGTAGACCGTGACCGAGTCTTCTCCTGCTCCGAACAAACCACAGCTAGGAATATCCACTTCGACAAACACGTTGAAGAAGCTCTCGGCGGGGAACTCCTCGTACCCGTCGTCGAGTTCCGACTCCACCTCACCGGGGGTCATCAGGAGGTGGTCGAAAGATGGGCGACCAGCCCTCACCGTCTCACCCCAGTGACCCGTCATTTCAAGGCGGTTGATTTCCGTATGCACCTCTCGAGTGTCCGGCGGTCCTTCGAATCCGGCCGGGTGAACCAAATCGCCGTCGGCGATGACCGTTCCAGCCGATCCAACAGGCGTCCCGTTCTGGTCCGCGTTGTCGCCATCCGCGTGCGACGCACTTCGCCCGATCTTGGTCTCCCAGTCATACAAAGTGGAGCTGTAGAGTTTAGAGACGTAATCCCATCCCCCGTTCGCATGGTTGTAGGGGTTATAAGGCGGACACCCTGTCAAAAGGGGACGCCACCTGCATTCGACCACGATCCGATAGCAGCCGCGGGACGACGTCTGATCGTCGCAGGGCACGGGGTCGAGCCCACAGTTGTCATCGAAAGTCTCAGCCGCTGCCGGGGACGTTCCCGCAAAGGCGAAAGTGAGCGCGGCAAGCACCGTGACCCGCCGCACCCAGGTAATAGTAACGTTCATCGCATTATTCTCCTGTTCAACGTCGAGCAAGCAGGCATACCCTACTGCTCTCCTTTCCGTACAACCGTAGATCCAAATCTGTCGAGACTACGAAAACGTGATCTCAAAGGGTGGGAATTCCGCCCCACCTCTTTTATTACCGAGTTGCGATTTAGATCGGTGGGGCGCGCGGCTGGGAGGGGCGAATGACAAAGCGTGGAAAACAGTAGCATATCTGGGGCAAAAGAGGCGCGCCGCGGTCATCCGATCTGCGAAGGTAACGGGGCAGCGCGACTCCCAGACTTGTCCGGCTTAGCACCGATACGACTGAGGCATTTACCAGAACGATTGAGAAGGCGACGAGAACATAGCCGAAAGCTTGCCCAACCCAGTGTAGGATGGTGCCGCCCCCGTCGCCTTCTCCAAGCAGGCCGGTGCCCAGGCCTATCGGTCCGAGGGCCGATTCTACGCCCATCCAGGCCACACCCAGGACAAGCGGACTGAAGCCAATCCGGCGCGTCAGCCATGAGCCCAGATACATGTAAACCGCGGGAACGCCAATAAGTCCCGTGGCCAGCACCAGGTCCATCGAGATTCCGGAATCGACGGCCGCGGCGGAGAATAGGCATAGACAAATGCCCCACAGGGCTCCGGCGAACATCGCGGCCACAGGGCGCATCCCGCGCATGGCCGCAAACAGCGGCAGCAGGGCCAGCCAGCGAAGCCCCGGATACCCGGCCGACCCGAGACTCAGGGCCATCACGTAGGCACTAACGATCAGGGATAGTATAAGCGCCGTGGTTCTGACGCGAACCACACTGAGGTGGGCAACGCGTTTTATGACTGTCGGCGACACGATTCGAGACTCGGCTACGAGTCATCAAGCTCGAGCACTCTGGACTTGACGATGACTGCGGTCGGGCAGAGATGTGCAAGGACGCTTGCTCCCCCCTTGGCGGATCAGCCGAACGAACCGCAGCAAACCCTGTCAGGGGGATAGGTCCGAAGCTTCGTCTCCTCGACCGTCTTCTTCCAATCCAGTCGTGCGCCCAAGTGTCAGACGAGTGACGCTTACCGGCGCTGCCGCATTGACAGACCGGCGAGTCACTCAATGGGGTCACGTTATCACAGTCCGGGAGAGAAGACAAGCAAATATTCCAGTTATTTGGGCGATTCTCCAATTTAGACTGTTTAGTCTAGACTGTTCTGTTTAGACTGTTCAG
>CP070827.1:4378367-4381571 GCA_020344555.1 Phycisphaerales bacterium | reverse complement strand
GGCACGTCTCCAAGCCGTTGCACCACACGTCGTCGTCGCAGTCCGCGTCGGTGCTGCACGCGGCCCTGCACTCATCGTTCGCTTCGTCACAGTTCTCACCCTCGTCGCAGGGGTTGCCGGGGGAGTCGCAACCACCTTGCATGTTGCAGACCTCGGCGCCGTTGCAGAAAAGCCCGTCGTCACAGTCAGCGTCGGTTTGACAGAGTACACTGCTGAACGCAACTTGGAACCGGGCGAAATCCGCCATGTCGACGTCACCATCCCAATTGAAGTCCAGTGGTTCACACGCTTCCGGGTACGAATCATCGTAAGGACCTGCGGCGCACTGGGCCCAGAAGACAAAGTCATCCAAGTCGACGTCCTTGTCCCCGTCGAAATCGCCGTCTCCCGGGAACCTGCATCCGAGATCGCACGGCGCACCAGTGCCCTGGTGTGCTCCACCAACCGCAAAGCAATCGTTGGGAAGCGTATTGTCAATGCATACACCGACCAGGAAACAACAGGCACCAAGAAGTGGACAGCCTCTCTCATCAACCGGCATGTCAGGTGGGTTTCCCGGGCATAAGTCGACGCAGTCGGGGACGCCGTCACCATCGCTGTCCCTGTCAAGTACGCCGCACCCGCAAACACCTGGATCGACCTTCCCGCCGTCCAATGGGCAGCCGTCGTCACAACCGATAGCGCCGTCCCCATCGGGATCGCTGTTGCAGGCTAAACCGTTGCCCAGAAAGCTTCCTCTTATCAACCGGCAGTCATTGCTCGCAACGGAGTCAAAGCAAATGTCGTCCGGGAAACAGCAGGCACCCACGCCTCCTACGGCAATCTCTGTTAAGGCCGTGTCCCGCAGACCACCCGAGTCCGTTACTGTCAACGCTGCAACGAACGTACAGGGATTCTCATCTGTACAGAGGGTGCCATCCAGCCTTTCACTGAATATATGCTCCGTCTGGATCAGAATGCCCGGCACGCCGTTATCATTGGCCGTCGTTCCGTCACCGAAGTCCCACTGATACACGAGTTGGCTTGCCGGTGTCTCGAGATCCCAGGAGCCTGAGGCGTCAAAGCGAACGGGTAGAGGAGCAGGTCCGCTCGTCGGCACGGCGGTGACCACCGCATTCGGTGAGTTGTTGAAGACTTCGATATCAACCGACGCCTCGCCGAACCGGCCGCTCATTGGATTGGTCACGCGCAGGACCGTAGTGAACGTGCCGGGGTTTTGGAAGACGTGCTCGATGCGGGCTCCGGACGCCGTGCGGCTGCCGTCACCGAAGTTCCACAGAAACACAAGCGCTTCACCGAACGGATCATACGAGTCGCGGCCATCGAACGTCACTCGCAGCGGCGCATGGCCTGCCAGCGGTGCAGCGGCGATCACGGCCACCGGATCCGCACGGACCTGTCCGCCTACGACCGTGACGCTTCTGCTAACCGCCGTAATGCCTGTTGTCGCAAACACAAATGTATCGCCCAACGCAGACGGTTCACTTCCTTGAATGATTGTGAACGTCACTTCGCCGCCAACAGAGCTGTATGGTTGACCGGTCACCGCACGGGGATAAGGATCCGCGTTGGGATCCTGCTTGTTGATCACCGGTTGAGAGAGTGAGCTGTTCACCCGCCACCGCTGGCTGTCGGCATCAAGGCAAATAGCCGTCCAGGTCTCGAGCCGCGCGGTATTGCCTTTGATGTTGACGTTGTCGACGACCAACGAGCCATTGCCGACATTGTTGCGCCCAGCTCGTGGTGTGGTCGCGCTGTCCTCCATTCCGTCCGCGCCCGGGCCTGGGATCAGCTTAGCGAACAAAACATAGCGACCATCCGGGATCGAACTGATTTCCCAGTCCATGCCAAGCTGATTCGTGCCCGGAGTCACTTTTCGTAACTGGCCGATGAAATTGGCCCCGGCCTGGTCGATGACCGTCTCGTACCGGCAGAACTCATCCGTTGGACAATCAGTGTCGTCCGCGCACAACGTGCTGCTGTTGCTGCAAACCCCCTCGTCTCCCATGTAATACAGGTGAATGGTCGTTCCGCCGTATACGTCGGTCGCCTCGAAGCGCACCTGATAAATCGAGCCCACCGACTGACCGCCGGGCGGATTGATGAACCGCAACGCCGGGATTGTCGTCGGGACCCAGTTGAGGGTCAACTGAACCGAGCCGCTCACGTCATCCCGCACGACGTTGAGAATATCGAGGCCAATCCAACTGTTCTGCGTGTACCAGGTGGCCGCCGGTGTGGTGTTGAAGTTGAAGCGAGTCGCGCCGGTGATGCCGGGCCAGGGGTCACCATCATCGCCGCAGTCGGTACCGGCCTGAAGTTCACCAAGCCCATCCCCTTGAACGATCAGGTACGTGGGGCGGGTGCCGCTTCGCTGCTGCGGGGGCAAAGCATCCGGGTCGGAGCCCACGTCGACGTGCAATATTAGCAGCCCTTCTCCAGGCATGCGCTCATCGAAACCGCTCCCTGCAGACCAAAAGTAATAGCGCTCACCGAGACGACTCTCGTTTTCAAGGAAGTAGTAGCTACCGTCGCGGACGAACTCCGCCAGCGGCAGTGTCAGAACAGTGTCAACACCCGGCGTCACTACGGTCTTGAGATCCACCGGTGTGATCCATTCCGTACAGGGCTTTTCCTTGAGGATGGGAACGGGGTGGACCAATCCGCCGCTGGCCATGATGTCCCACGCCCCGACCGGACAATTGATCACCGGACCCGGTGGGGCAAACACATCGTAGTCGTAAAGATCAGGGAAGCCCTCCCAGGTATGCAAATACTGATGTGCAGCATACGCCGTCTGAAAGTCTTCGCTTGGTATCGTACCGCTGCACGACGGTGTATTGATTCCCATAGCCAGATCGTGGAAAAAGATGTTCCAACTGATCTGGGGCTGAAACGTCGGATCCGCCTGCGGGTCGCGCGGTAAGCTGGTATCAGGATAATCGTTCAACCCATCTTCATTGTGGATGGGGAAGAAGTCCGGACCGAATCGGATGAATGTGCACACGTCGTGTGCCTTCTCCGGCAGGAGCACAATGCCTGACAACACTCCGGCCGGAAAGATGATATCGTCGGCCGGGTCCCCGGTCTGGTAATAGGACGGTGCCAATTCATATGGGGTATTACCACCGCAGTTAAGGCGGCTCAACGTCGCAGTGTCAACGAAGTCATCAAAATCGATCACGTCGTCCAGAACTTCAATAC
>CP070827.1:4374272-4378267 GCA_020344555.1 Phycisphaerales bacterium | reverse complement strand
CATGAAAGCAACGATAGTAATCGAGTTTGGTGTGCGCGGGTGGTGCTCGGCTGAATCTACCTGACCCGCGTCTCATCGAGCTTTGACCCGTGCTCGACTCGCAGGGTCGTGGTGTGCCTCTCAGATATGCAGCCGCAACACCGAATGGAATGGAAGGGATAACCAAGGGGACGGCGACCGAGAGCGGGATACGACCGCCACACCCGGACGGGGCTACCTGTCGCGTGGGATTCCTCCTCGCGAATGGCTCATGGTTGCTCCCCGGCGGAAGGCGGCGCCTTGTACGCGCTTCCCGGCATCACGTCCGCCATCGTCATCGGAACAAGCTTGAATGCGCCCGGGTCGGGCAGCTTGACTTTGTCAGGACTATCATCGGGCAGGTTCTGGTTGCGATTGTACCCGTCGCCGACGACGCGCGACCCGGGTAGCTCCTGGCCGCGTTCGTCCAGCACGCCGCTGAAGCCACCCACGGCCCAGGAACGCAGGCGTACCTCGAACGCCACGTAGCTGCCTGGGTCGTGGCGTGGAAAAGGCGAGCGGAGGGTGACGCCTCGGGCCAGATCCGGGGCGTTGTCCGGCAGCAAACGCAGGTACCAGGCGGCGTCCAGGCGCTCGTCCCCGTGCTTGCAGGAGAGATAATCAAGGTAACTATCGGCGATGAAGCCCAGCTCCGGTCGAAGAGCGAAAACGACATAGTCGAGGTTCTGGGTTCCCAAGAGTTTGGCCTCTTTATCCCAGTATGGCCAATGGCAGTTGGCGGCGAACACGAGTAGCCGCGCATCCGCCATCCAGTGGCAGGAGTATACAGTCCCGTCGTGCCAGGCCTGGTACACCAACTCGCCGCGCAGGTCGTAGATGCGAATGACACTTTGCGAGTAGGGCCGGCGGACGAACCACGCTACGATTTCGTCACCGGGACGTTCCGGAAAGACGTCGACGACCCAGCCCGAGTGAACGCCGAACTCCTCGCCGGTCGCCTGCCGGTACGACCGAAGCTCGTGCAAGACTTCTGCGGTATCGACCCGACGTTGCCAGACCGGTGTCGCGAAGCTCCCATTAGCATCGAACGCACACAATGTTCCTGGGAAGGGGTTATTTTCGTTAATTCCAAAGCCCAGCACCGCAAGTTGTCCTCCACCAAGCTTGGCCGGGCGGTCGACCAGCTCGGCAAGACAGATCCCCACTTCCCGTGGCCACCATCTTATGGTTCGTCCCCGGTCATCGTAGAGGCGCGCCTCGGGCCCGAAGCCGCCATAGTTCGTTAAGGGATCGATCGAGAACTCCAGGTGGGAAGGCCGCCCATCGAAGGGTGCGGCTGGGTAATACCGCGCGGCGACGATGATGCCAGCAGCGACCGTGCCCCCGACGCCGAGGAATGCCGCGGCGAGGAAGATGCCGGGGTTGCGTACAACCCAGTGGACCGTCCGGGGCCACCTGCCCGGTGGACGGGCCGCGATTGGCTGGCCGTTGAGATATCGACGGATATCCTGCGCTAGCTCCGCCGCAGATTGGTAGCGACGGTCACGGTCCTTCTCCAACGCCTTCAACGTGATCGTCTCTACGTCCCCGCGCAGTCGCCGGTTGATCGAAGAGGGTCTGCGCGGTGTCTGCTCCTTAATCGCACGTGTGGCCGCGTAGATCGTGGTGCTCGACGCCTCATACGGCAGTTCGCCAGTCAGCAGCTCGTAGAGCACCACACCGAGCGAGTAAACGTCGCTGCGCGTGTCGATATCATGCGGGTCGGCATCGCATTGCTCGGGGCTCATGTATTGGACCGTGCCGACAAGCTGGCTGATGCACGTTTGCTGGGTCGTGAGCGAGAGGTCTGAATCGGTTGCCCGGGCCACACCGAAGTCGATCACTTTGGGCTCGCCGGCCGAATCCACCAGAATGTTCGCCGGCTTGAGGTCCCGGTGGATGATGCCCTTCTGGTGCCCGTGGTGGACGGCCTCACACGCCTTAGCGAAAAGCTCCAGGCGGTCGGCCGTGGTCAGTCCCTTCTCCTTGACATAGCGTGTGATCGGCTTGGCGCCAGGTATGTACTCCATGGCAAAATACGGCACGCCGCCAGAGCCGTCGTCGTGCATGCCGGCCTGGATTACCTGGGCGATGTGAGGATGTCGCAGGCGGCCTAGGATCTGCGCCTCGAACTGAAATCGCCGCAGGGCCGACCGAGAGGCAACGTTCTGTCTCATGACTTTCAGGGCGACTGCACGGTGCGGGTGTTCTTGGACGGCCTCGTATACCGTGCCCATCCCACCGGAGGCGATCACCTGCTTGATGTGGAAGCTGCCGATTCTGGTGTCGATGAAGGGATCGGGCTGATTCGCATTAGGGAGCGACCCAACTTCGGGGGCAGGCTCAGGTGGCTGCATGAACTCGTCGCCGATCCGGCTATCGTGTTCGAGCAGCGATTCGATCTCCGCCCTCAACTCGGTGTTGCCGCCGCAGGCATCCGCCAAGAAAGTGGCGCGCTGTTCCTGTGGGCGCTCAAGTGCTTGTTCGAAAAGGTCGTACGCCCGTTTTCTCTCCTCAGGCGTCATCCCCGGGGTCCTTTACCTCGCCAGGTGCTATCGCCCTTGCTTAGCTCCCGGTGCAGCCATACCCTCGCCGAGTGCCATTTGTTGTTTACTGTTCGGGGCGACAGTTCCAGCACCGTTGCCGTCTCACCAACACTCAGGCCGAGGAAGTACCGCAGTCTCACGACCTCTGCTCCGCCCGGCTCAATCTGCTCCAGCTTCTCCAGCGCCTCGTCGATCGCTAGGACCATCATTGGCTCGTCTGAGGGCGCCGCAACGTCGTCTTCGAGCGGTACAAGCGCCCGTCCGCCGCCGCGCTTCAGCCTCCGCCTTTTGCGTGCGTCGTCGATGAGTATCTCGCGGATCGCTCTCGCTACGGCGCCGAAGAAGTGGCGGCGGTTCTCCCACTGGAACTGCGCGTTTCCGCCAAGCCGCAGGTAGACTTCATTGGCCAACGCCGTCGTCTGGAGGGAGCAGTCGGGCCCCTCGCGCCCCAAGTGGACCCGAGCGATCGCGCGCACCTCTTCATGGGCGGCCGTCCAGAACCTCTCGACCGCGGGGGCGTCGCCCTTCGCGGCCGCGTCCAGGAGTTGCGTAATCGCACCGGTAGATGGGTCAGCCACAACTCGCTCTCCGTGACAAAGGCGGTGCCGATTGTACGGTCTTGGTGGATAATCAGGTAGACGAGATGGCTCCGAAGGAACCGCCGATTACCGTCTGGAGCCGAATCCCCCGCGCTGCGGGCAGGGGAGACCAGGGCAATGGCTGACCCGACCGCCTGAAGCAGCAACTCGACCTGGTTCCCAGGGCTAGCGTCCAAATCGGGTCGGACGACGCCAAGTGGTTGCCGGTAGACCCCGCGCGTAAGCTTGCCCCCTGTCGCCTCCTGCCGTGGACTCTGCTGCAGTTATCGGACCCTTCCGAAGGTTGGGCCGCTCTCGCTCTTCGGATGAGCGGCGCGTCCCTGACGCTTCTCCGAAGCAAGTTGCGTCGATACCGACTCCCGGACGCATGAACAAATAGAGGAGGGAGTCCGCTCCGAGGTAGTGCCAGCTCTTAGAAGGCTTCCTCGACGGGGGCCGGGCGACAAGAAAGCTCATTGGCACAGGTTCAGTGCCGCTGAGCGCTGAGGGAACATGAGGGAGCGAAGTGGATTCGCCTTGCCGCGCTCGGCATCGAAAGCGGTAACATTGTTGCGGCCAGGGAAGCCATCGTGGCCGGCCTTGAAGTTGATTCCGATAACCCGGAGCTGAAGAAGATTCGGTTCAATTTGGACAACAAGTAGACAGCGGGCCGGAGCGTCAAAGCGCCCAAAAAGACGCCTCAAAACCTGCTGGAAATCGAGGCTGCTCCGGTCATCGAGCCGTTCCGGTACACTTGTTGTTAGGAACGGGCGAGAGTCTTGCCCTTACGGAACGAAGAAATGAAGTAGCGGAGAGGACAAGAACGCCGCAACTCTTAATCGGGAGAATCGGA
>CP070827.1:4371467-4374172 GCA_020344555.1 Phycisphaerales bacterium | reverse complement strand
CTGTCCCGCCGGGACGGTTGCGACGATTGTAGTTATGTATTTCCGCCACGGCGACTGGTTTGATTTCCGAGCACGCACGCCGAGAACGTAAAATGCTATCGCCAGTAGACAGATCAAGGAAGGGACCTTTCAAGAAATCAAAGTGGCGAGATCCATAGTGATTTGCGCGAAAACGATTCCTGGGAAAGGGCACACGCCGCGACGTGCCCAGCCGGCTCCCGCACCGGTGCGGCCTGTCTCAGGCGTTCGGATCGGCGCTAGGACCCCGGCTAACACGCTGGCCCGCTCTACCACCTGCGCCTGCGGCGGCGGCTGTCCGCTTTGTCTGGGGGAGGACGAGAGCGGAGTGACGATCCAACGAAAGCTCAAGATCGGCGCGCCGAACGACAAGTTCGAGCAGGAGGCCGACCGCGTGGCTGACGAGGTCATGCGCATGCCGGAGCTCCGCCCCGCCACTGCGGATCTGCCCGGAACGGGATCGGCACAATCGGTGCCCACGGGCGGCACTATCGATCCGGTCGTGCAACGCGTGTGCACGGAGTGCGAAGAGGAAGACAAGCTGCGACGCAGTCCGATGGGCTCACGGCTGAGCCGCCCCATCTCCGCCCTCAACGGCCCTCTGCCGTCACGCTTTCAGGTTCGAGCACAAATCGGCTCGCCGCTTATTCAGCGAATGTGCCCCGAGTGCGAAGACGGACTGCACCGGCAGCCGATGGAGGAGCAACAAGAGGAACAAATTATCCGAGCTAAGGAAATCTCTCGTCGCACCCCCAAAGTCACCCCGGACGTGCAGGCGCAGATCGACGGTATGCGAGCCAGCGGACAGCCCTTGCCGGAGTCGGTACGCGTCTTCTTCGAACCACGCTTTGGCTACGACTTTACCGGCGTGCGGCTGCATCCCGACTTTGGCGCGGCGTCGGCGGCAAGCCAAGTCAATGCGCGAGCCTTCACCGTGGGGCGAGATATTGTGTTTGGGACCGGACAGTATGCGCCAGGAAAGGTGGCAGGAAAAAGCCTGATGGCGCATGAGTTAACACATGTGCTGCAGCAACAAAATACAACCACTCCATCACTTCAGCGACTGACAGAAGTGGAAAAAGCAGAGAACCTTAAGTCACCAAAGTATGCCGGAAACGGTAGGCTTGAGAGGGCGTTCGATAACGATCCACCCCTTGGCATAGGGGAGACCAATGACGCTGTCAGGCTTGTTCAAGAGGGATTGGTCGCTGCTGGATTTCGTATGTCTGCCTCTACTAAACCGACAGGTGAGTTGGATGGCGGTTTCGGCGCCGAGACTTTCCGCACTGTGCAAGAGTTCCAGCTTAAGTATGCACACGAAGGATTGCTCGAGCCGACCGGTCGCCCTGATGGATACGTTGGGAGACTTACCATGGGTAAACTCGACGAGTTGGCCCTGAAAGGCCCGCCCCCATCCAGGCCTCCCGGAAAGCCGACGATTCCCAAAGGCGCCGTACCTCCCACCCTAATCCACATGTCCGGGACCTTCGCCTTCGCGCCGAGGCCACGGAATCCCAGCGTGGACGTCCCAGAGATCTTCCTGGGACCCACTCTGGTGGAGGAAGCCGGCGGTAAAAAGAAGGGCGGCATAAACTTCAGGGCAGGCGTAACCGGAGGCATGGCAACCAGGGGCTGGGTGTTCTACGTGCAAAATATCAGGAACCATGTCGTGACGATTCGCCTGCGACGTAGGGACCGCCAAAAGGACTGCGGATATCACCTAGGCAGCCCAGCACTGGACGAGCTATATCCATACGACAGAAAGGGCATCCGGTTCAAAGGAGCCTTTATAACGCACGGTTTCCTTACTACCACGGATTCTCCCAACGTTTTCGGCTTTGCACAAGAGACCTTTCAGCGGGGAGATGAGATGAACTTGTCGACCTCGCAGCAGTTTCGTATGTTTCTGGCCTGGGATCCCAGAGAAACGCCCAAGCCGCCATCTATTAGTGGAGCGCGACCGATCTCCTTGGGGTTTGTGGACTGGGAATGGTCGGCGTCTGGTACCTTCGAGGCCGATTCGAGTCTCGTGGGGATATTGTGGCACTTGAGGGCGATGCAAGATGTTTCATTCAAGCGCAGCCCCATGCAAACAACCGCGGTGGGTATTGTACTCGATCCTATCATCACTGGCGATATCCTGGGAAGGCGTCTGCGAACCAACTGCGCCGCGAGTGGACTCTAAGCCAGGTAGGGCCGGTTTTACCCGCCGCAACCTATAGACGGGTAGAGTCCGCTGTGCGGCGCGACTCAGTTTGCCCGCGACGGCGATGGAATGAACACGCAATAGGCAACAGAGGAATTGAGCCGGGTAGGGCCTGCTGTGCAGGCCGTTTCGGACGGTTAGCCGCGTAGGGTCCGCTGTGCGGACCGTTTCGGCCGTTTAGTGTGTCAAGTACGAGGAGGTAGCCATGTTGGTGTATTTGTGGAGACGCAAGCACATGTGGCCACGCGTGGCTCATTGCAGTAGCGGATGCATACGATAGCCACAAGACAACGGCGCAGGAACCCCGGATCATGATCCAGGAGGTGCTGCTGCTGTCTCTGGTTACGGCCACGGTTTCCTTCACCGTAACCGAGATGAAGCTGTTCAAGCCACTACGGGAGCGCTTCCGGAAGGAATCGCTCTTGGGACGGCTGTTGTCTTGTGGCTACTGTTTCGGCCATTGGGTGGCCCTGGTACTGGT
>CP070827.1:4367839-4371367 GCA_020344555.1 Phycisphaerales bacterium | reverse complement strand
CAAACCATCCATTTTGGGGTGTACCCGTTTCTGTGGACACTCTGACTGCTTATTCCAGGGTTGCCTCAAAAGGGTGGGGATAGCGGCCCGCGAGACCCATACCAAGGGTCTCGCGCGGACGCAGAAGCTTGTTCACTCTTTGGGGATGGGTTGATTTTTCCATTTCTTGCGCGCGACTTGATGTTGATTTTGGCGGCCGCGGGCCGTTGCTCTGGGCCTCGCCCGGAGCTTGCTCGATAGCCTCGAACTCCTCGGGCGTCAAGTAGTCCAGGGACGAATGGCGGCGTCTGGTGTTGTAGTAACGGATGTATCCGGCAATCTCCTTTCTCGCCAGCGGTTCGCTTTCGTAACGCTCCATTTCCAGTTCTCGTTTGATCGTCCCGAAACAGGACTCCATGAAGGCATTGTCGTAGCAATTGTCCGCCCGGCTCATGCTTTGGAGCATCCGGGCTCGTTCCAGCACCCGGCGGTACTTGTTGCCGGCGTATTGCCCGCCGCGATCGGTGTGATGGATCAGGCCCACGCCCGGCTGCCGACCGGCGATAGCGAAACGTAACACGGACAGAACCAGGGACTCCTTCATGTTCCCGTCGAGTTCCCAACCGACGATCCGACGCGAATACAAGTCCATTAGCAGGGCCAAGTAGAGAAAGCCATTTTCAACTAAAGGCACATAGGTTATATCACCCACCCAGACACGGTTCACGCCGCTCGACGGAGGCTCGTTTAAGAGCAGATTCGGGCTATAACCAAGGCGGTGACGGCTCTCGGTGGTCCGCGGACGGAACGATTTCGGCTGGATCGCTTCAAGCCCCATGTCCCGCATCAGGCGGCCCGCCCGATGCTTGCTGCAAGGCGTTCCACGCGACGACAACTCGCGGGCAACCCGACGCGCGCCGTAACGCCTCTTGTGCTCCCGGAAGACTGCTCGCACCTGAGGCATCAAACCTCGGTCCTCCTCGGCCCGGCGGCTCCGGCGACCTTGCTTCCAGGCGTAGTAGCCGGACCGGCTCACGCCGAGCGAGTGGCATAACGCTGCCACCGGAACACCTTGTTCGTGCAAATCGGCCATCACGGTGTACACCCAGCTTATGTCTTCTGGCTGAAAATGGCCAAGGCTTTTTTTAGAATGTCACGCTCTCGCTCCACGCGACGCAACTCCTCTTCCAACTCAGATACCCGAGTCTCCAGCTTGGTCGCCGCCGGACCGCTGGCTTCCAAGTATTTCGCCTTCCAGCGATAGACTAGGCTCGTACTGCTGAGGCCCAGGTTGGAGACCACCGACTCGGCCGAATGGCCGTCCAGCAACATCTGAACAGCCTCCTCCTTCAACTCCACACTGTACTCGCGACGCTTCCGACCGATCTTCTTCCTCGACATGACACACTCCTCCTTCGCTCGATTCTAACTGACAAAATCAAGCAGTTGGAGTGTCCGTCAAATCCGGGGCATCTCACGTGACCCACAACGGGTTATCGCAGTAGTTAGTGTCCGTCCCAGGAACGGATTTGCATTGGTTTTTTCAGCGGTTTTTTGAAAAATGCTCCTCGAAGATGTGAACGTTTTTCTGCTGGTTTCGTCAGAAAGGTGGGACTTCCAAGGAAACCAGCACCGATCTTCGAGGAGCAAAAGTGATGCGAAAAGCCTTCGATCGTCAACGCCGGTTCGATTGCCAAGCGGTCCTGGAGGTGCAATTGAACCTCAACTGCCGCGACGAGATCGTTCCCATACTCAGGGCACTGCAGCACCTCTATGGTCAGCCCAAACTCCGTGATAACATTCTCGGGGCTGTGGCGCGCGACGTCAACCGCACCTCCAGTCGCAAACTGGGACGAAAGGGGATGGACGACTGGCAGATTCTCGTCTTGGCGGCGGTGCGTCTGGGCTGCAACCTCAACTACGACAAGCTCCAGGATCTGGCCGAGCAGCATCATGCCTTGCGGCACATCATGGGCGTCGGTGAATGGAGTCGTAACACTCACTTTGACTGGCGGCGGATTCGAGACAACATCTCTCGCGTCCGCCCCGAGACGATCGAGCGGATCAACCTCCTCGTGGTCGGGGAGGGACACCGGCTGGTTCCCCAGGCGGCCGAAACGGTGCGGGCCGATTCGTTCGTCGTGGAAACCAACATCCACTATCCCACCGAGTCCTCCCTGATCCGCGACGGGCTGAGGAAGGTCCTGGCTCTGGGCGCGGCCTTGGCAGAGCGGCTGGGCGAGGCAGGGTGGCGGCAGCACCGACATCTCTACAAGAAGGCCCGGAAGCTGGCCCGGCAGATCGAGCGGATCGCCGCCCGCAAAGGGGCAGATTACCACCAGAGGTTGAAAACCCCTTATCGGGAGCTGCTCGTCTTGGCCGCTACGATCCTCGACCGTGCCGAAAACCTGCGACAACGTCTCGCACGACGCCTCGCCGCCGATGTCAAGCTTCTCGGGCTCGACGCGGAATTGGCCGCCTTCCTGGAAAGGGCCCTCCATGTTTGCCAAACGGCCCGCCGTCGCGTGCTGGAAGGCGAAAAGGTGCCCAACCAAGACAAGCTGTTCAGCATCTTCGAGACCCATACGCAGCTCTACAAGCGAGGGAAGACGGCCCAGCCCGTCCAGTTCGGGCGTCAAGTGCTGGTTTACGAGGACGCGGCAGGCTTCGTTTGCCACGGCTATCTGCTGCCCCGCGATTCGGAAGATCGTGAGGTGGTGATCGAACAAACACGAGTCGCCCAATGCCGCCTGAAAGGCCGTATCCGCTGCGCTTCCTTCGACCGGGGTTTTCACTCCCCGGAAAACCAACGTCAACTGGCCGAGATCATCGCCTGCCCCTGTCTGCCCATGACCGGAATGCAGCAAGCCCGACAACAAGAACAAACCGCCACCGTCCAGTTTCGCCGAGCACGCAAACGACACGCCGGGATCGAGTCGGCGATCGGGGCCCTTCAATCGGGCAACGGCCTGGCACGCTGTCGCGACCGAAGCGAGCGAGGCTTCCAGCGTTACGTCCAATTGGGCATCCTGGGGCGAAATCTTCACGTGCTCGGCAAGGTCCTCATCGCCCGGGAGGACGCCCACTCGAAGGCCGCGGAATCTCGCCGCGGCAAACGGGCCGCCTGAGCGCTCGCTTCTTCTCATCCACGAGAGCTCTGTGCGTTGTCGCGCTGAGAGTTTCGCCCCAGTCAACCATTTCCTCCCTCTATCGCCGGGCGGAACGCTCGCTCCCCTCCGACGACCACCGCACCCTCGCCCATTCACCTCGCCCCCTTCTTCTTCAACGCTCCAAACGACCCCTCTTGCCGCGGCCCGGCCGCTCAACTACCATTTTTCCGACGGACACTAGCTAGCCAACCCACATCGGGCTCGACCAGGCCAGCTGTCCGTTGTGCTGTTTGACGCGAACGTAGTACCAGTCGGGCCCGTCGGCCGCCGGCCGCGGGTCGTGGAATCGGACGTCGGCGGAATACTCGCTGGGCCCCACGAGCCGATGGATGATGGTGCTCTCGCTGGTGAACACGCCGGTGAAAGTCACCACGTTGTC
>CP070827.1:4359171-4367739 GCA_020344555.1 Phycisphaerales bacterium | reverse complement strand
AGTGACGGAGGCGGTCGATGCAATCCTCGACGTCATCTCCGGCCTCGAAGCCGCCTTCGCGGTCGGAGTGCTGCACCGCGACATCAAGCCTTCCAACTGCTTCGTCTGCCCGGACGGTTCGGTGAAGGTGGGCGACTTCGGCCTTTCGGTCTCCACCCTGGCCAAGACTGATACCTTCGTCACGGCCCACGGTAAGATCATGGGTACCCCGGCCTACGCATCGCCCGAACAGTTACGTGGTGATACCTTGGACGTGCGCGCCGACATTTACTCGGCAGGCGCGACGCTTTTCACCCTGCTCACCGACCGTGCGCCCTTCGAGGGAGACAATGCGGTGCAGGTCGTTGCCAACGCCGTCAACCAAGAACCAACACCGCTGACCAAGTTGCGTGAAGAGGTGCCGCCCGGCCTGGAGCGGGTGGTGGCCCGCTGTCTTGCCAAAGAACCGGACGGGCGCTACGCCGACTACACGGCGCTGCGCGACGCGCTGTTGCCCTTCAGTTCCAAAGAACCGGAACCGGCGTCGATGAAGGTCCGGGCGTCAGCCGGCTGGATCGATTACTTAATCGCCTTCTTGCCCCCCTATGTGACACTGATGTTCTTGGTCGGTGCTGAGGAATTGCTTGTTCGGCCCCTTGTCGAACGCACCCTGTATTCGGCGAAGTACTACTTTGCGTTGTTTGGCTTCGGCTTCCTCTACTTCAGTGTCGTCGAGGGGATCTGGGGCGCCGGCCTCGGCAAGTGGCTCAAGGGGTTGTGCGTGGTCCGCACAAACGGCCGTCCTCCCGGCATCGCACGGGCGCTGATCCGGATCCTCATTCCCATTCTCTGTTGTGAAGGCGTCCGAATGCCCCTCATGATGGCATTGATCTCCGACGCTAACTGGACCGGGCTTCAGATCGCAATGTATGTGGTGGCCGCCTGCGTCTGCCCTTGGATCCCCGTTTTGTTGGCATTGAGAGCGCGCCGAGAAAATGGTTTTGCCACTGTTTGGGAACTCGCCAGCGGAACAAGAGTGGTGGTGAAGCCGAAGGGCATCGTGCGACCGTCGATCGAGCCTGCGGCTGGGCCGGAGATTCCCGCCGAGGGCGCGGATTCGCTTGGGCCTTACCAGATCATTAAAGAGATGGTTCCTGGAGAATGGATCGTCGCCGCCGATCCCGTGCTGCGCCGCCAGGTCTGGTTATTGCGGCGGTCTTCATCGGGACCCTCCCTTGCTCGACGAAATGTCGCGAGGTCCGGCCGTCAGCGCTGGCTACAGAAGGTGGAGTCAGCAGAAGGCGCCTGGGATGCCTTTGAGGCGACGCAGGGAGTGCCCTTTCCCAGTCTGGTCGAAGCGGGGAAACGCGTGCCCTGGGGAACGCTGCGCCACTGGCTCCATGACCTTGCGTCGGAACTATGGGACGCGACGGGGGATCAAACCCTGCCCGCCGAGCTGAGCCTTGATCATGTCTGGATCACCGCGGAGGGGCGTGCCCTCCTGCTCAACGAACCCTGGCCCGATGTCAACGCCCCCGCCGAACGCATTACTGTTGGGGACGTCGCCGGCCAACAGCGTTTCCTGAACGCCGTCGCCGCATGCGCGGAATCAACCAGCCTCCCCCTTCATGCCAGGCCGGTGCTGCAGAATCTCGAGGGTGGGAAGTTCGAGAAACTCAGCTTCCTCACCGGCACCCTGCGTGGACTGCTGGACAGACCCGCTGAGGTCAGCAAGGGGATTCGAGCCGGGTCGATCTTCATGCTGCCTCTCTATGTTTGGATCGCAGTCTTTGTTGGAGCCAACGCCCAGGAAAATCCCCCAGGTTGGCATGACGCCCTTGGGGGGATCTTCATGACTCCGACCATCTTGGTATTAGCCGCTATAGCGCTGGTTCAGCTTCTGGAACTGCCGTTCCGCAGTACCGCCAGTCACGCCATCTTCAGATTGGCGGTGGTCAACGCCAATGGCGAACCGGCCACTCTACCGCACCTGTTGGTTCGGTGGGCGACCGTTTGGCTGCCGCTGTTCCTTCCAATGTCGTTCGTGGCATTGTTGATTCGCCGGGCCGAAGGTATCGCTTTCATCTCCGCTCTTGTATTGCTTCTCCTGTGGATCAGCGCAGCGGTCTATGCCATTATTCATCCCCATCGCGGATTGCACGACCGGTTGGCGGGCACCTGGGTGGTGCGGCGCTGAAGCCCGTGCAAACCGGGAAGGAGAAGAAATGCCGGAGTATGAAGGGGGCAGTTCAGACCGTCATACGGCATCACCCGCGGGGAGGGGGTGAGTCTGACCCCAGCCCCTGGGGCACAACCTTTTGCTGCTGAGCGGCTTAGGTACGGTGCGGTTTCGAGTTTCTGCATTCAATCGGGTACACACGCTCGTGTCCCAAACCGCGGGCACATGTAGCGCAGGGCTCCGGACCCGCTAGGATGTGCTGCAGATCCACGCTGTGGTCAGGTCACCCGGATAGCCGGCTCCGCTCGTCAATAGCGTCTCGCTCGGCACTTATCGGACCGATGACCGAACCGAAGCGGCGGCGCCCGACTCTCAGGGCTTACGTTGCATTGGATATAGGGCCGGCCTACGCGAATCAAGCGTTTGGGATCCGAGGTCGTTCCGGGTACAATGCTCGGTTGGCCTGCCGAGATACGGTAGGCACCGGCCAAATGGGAAAGATCGGTCGATGCCATGATAGGTGATACGAAGCCGGGGTAGCTAGCACGTTGAGAGCTGTCTGGCCCAGGTTGATCATGACAGCCCCGGCATGGCTGCTTGTTTCTCCAGTTCATGCGGCATCAAATCAATGTCCTGATCTAACTTTCGAACACACGGAAACGCCCTCGGCTCATCCGGGCCTATGGAATGTCGCCGCTGGCGACTTGGACGCGGACCAGGACCTAGATGTGGTGGTGGTTGGGTTCTACCCCGGCATGTTTTCCGTACTCAAGAACCGGGGCGATGGAACGTTCGAATCGCAAGATTTATATGAGATCGGGGAAGACCCGCGCTGCGTTGTACTCGAAGATCTCGATGCAGACTCTGACCTCGATTTGATCGTTGGAAACTCGCTGGGCCATACGCTCTTCACTTACGCGAACCGCGGGGATGGGGTCTTCGACCTTCTGGATGTAGTATACGCCGAAAGCGCGCGACCCCTGGACTTCGCTGCCGGAGACCTGGATGGCGACAACGATCCGGACCTTGTCGTTAACTATTTCTCTTACGGCAGCATCAGCGTGCTTTGGAATCGGGGAGACGGGCGCTTCGACTTGGGCCCGTCCTATCCAATACCGCCCAGGTACCACTACGAAGTCGTCGCGAGAGACTTCAACGGCGATCGGCACCTGGACATTGCGGTGCTCTCCTTGATTGGATCAAGCGCCAAGGTCTGGGTCCTCACCAATGACGGAAGCGGCACGTTCGGAGACCTGCAAGCTTACAATGTCCCCAGGAGCGCGACCTTAGCCCTGACTTCCGCCGATTTGGACAACGATGGCGACCTTGACCTGGCTGGAGTAAGAACCTCGGGAAGGACTCCATACATTGACCTTATGTGGGTGATTCTCAATGACGGGGCCGGACATTTTTGCTCCGTCGCTAGCTACCGTGTCGGTCGTTGGCCCATGGATGTCAGCTTTGGGGACCTCGACAGAGATGGTGATCTTGACGCAGTGGTCGCGAATCATCGATTTGCCGATGAGCCCGCGCCCCACGACGTATCGATCCTACTAAATCGGGGTGACGGCACCTTCGAAGATGAACGCCGGATCATCGTAGGCTATAAGCCTATTGCCACCGTCCCTGCTGATCTTGACGGCGACCTGGATCTCGACATTGTCACGGCTAACGGCGGTTGGGGGTCTTCGTCCATCTCGGTTCTTTTTAACCAGTGTGACCCGACCGGTTTCAACAGAGGCGCGGCGGTGAACCTTTTGGACCACTTCGAGTTCCGTGGTAATGAAGCGGGCGATCACGGTCTGGTCATGGAGCAGTGCCCTGCGGCGGAGTTGGAAAGGGACCGGGATGTCTCTTCAGCGGACTGGGGCTGGGGTCAAACAGCTTCTCAGGGCGCCGCAGGCGACGACGCCGGGTTGCCTTGGAGCGTGCCGCTCCAATTCCGCGACGATTTTGCTAGTAGCACCGCTCGATTTTATGATCGCGACTCATTGGAGAACAACCATGATCGCACACGCGCAAGGGGGAAATCCGGCGCCTACCGCGAGGCGCTTTTGCCTGCCGCCGGCTCGACGGACGACTATCGCAAGTCTTCTGTTTCTTGCCCATGTGGGCCGTCCGGTTCGATCGTCGGTTGGGGCGCCCGGGTTGTCGGCGTGGACATGAGCGGTCCTTTCATGCAATTCGCCGCGGGTAGGTATCATAGCCTGGGGCTGAGGCCTGATGGGTCCATCGTCGCCTGGGGGGGACGCACTGACTTCGGTCTCACGGATGTCCCCGTGCCTAACAGTGGCTTTGTAGCCGTTGCCGCGGGAATCTATCACAACCTGGGGCTAAAGTCTGACGGCTCCATCGTCGCCTGGGGACGCAGTGACTTCGGTCATACGGATGTCCCCGTGCCCAACAGTGATTTCGTGGCCGTCGCCGCGGGAACGTATCACAACCTGGCCCTCAAGTCCGACGGCTCCATCCTGGCGTGGGGATGTGGCGACCCCGAACACGATTACGGCCAATGCGACGTTCCCGCGCCTAACGGCGAGTTCGTGGCCGTTGCCGCGGGCGGATCTCACAGTTTGGGCCTGAAGTCCGATGGCTCTATCGTCGCCTGGGGATGGAGCGACCTGGTGTATTGTGAGGGTGTCCCGGCGCCCAACAGCGACTTCGTGGCCATTGCCGCGGATGGGTTTCATAGCCTGGGCCTGAAATCTGACGGCTCGATAGTCACCTGGGGATGTGCGGATGATCCGTCCGATTACGGTCAGTGCGATGTCCCCGCGCCCAGCACTGGCTTCGTGGCCATCGCCACCGGCCCGTTACACAGCCTGGCCGTCAAATCCGACGGCTCTATCGTGGGGTGGGGACGTTGGGGGGAAGGTCAGATCGACGTCCCGGCGCCCAATGCCGATTTCATCGGCGTCGCCGCGGGCGTGTATCACAGCCTGGGCATGAAGTCCGACGGCTCCATCGTGGCCTGGGGATACAACGGCGACGGTCAGACAAACGTTCCCGCGCCCAACAGCGGCTTTTTGAGCGTAGCTGCTGGCGCGGCTCACGTTCTGGGCCTCAAGTCCGGCGGCTCCATCGTAGTGTGGGGAGAGAACAACCCTCAGACCCGCCTTCCAGCTCCCAACAGCGGCTTCGTCGCCGTCGCCGCGGGCGGGTATCACAGTTTGGGTCTGAAGTCCGACGGTTCCATCGTGGCCTGGGGACGCAACGCCGATGATCAGTCGGAGGTCCCTGCGCCCAATAGCGACTTCGTGGCCGTTGCCGGGGGCGGTTTTCACAGCCTGGGCCTCAAGTCCGGCGGCTCCGTCGTGGCCTGGGGAGGCAACGACTATGGACAGACCAATGTGCCCGCCCCCAACAGCGGCTTCGTGGCCGTCGCCGGAGGGCGGTTTCACAGTCTGGGTCTCAAGTCCGACGGCTCGATCGTAGGGTGGGGACGTCGGGGGGAACGTCAGACCAACGTCCCGGCGCCCAATGCCGATTTCATCGGCGTCGCCGCGGGCTGGAATCACAGCCTAGGCTTGAAGTCCGACGGCTCGATGGTGGCCTGGGGATACAACGGCGACGGTCAGACAGACGTTCCCGCCCCCAACAGCGGATTCGTGGCCGTCGCCGCGGGTTGGTTTCACAGCCTGGGCCTCAAGTCCGACGGGTCGATCGTGGCGTGGGGATTCAATGACTACGGTCAGACGAATGTCCCCGCGCCCAACAGGGACTTCCTCGCAATCGCCGCAGGTGGGTATCAGACTTTGGCTATCCGAGGCTCAAAGGCGGACTACGACAACAACGGCCGGATCGGCACGACAGATTACGCAGAGTTTTGGACAACGATCGAACCGGAGCACGGAGCCGGGCCGGGAATCGAGCCGACCGTCAGGTTCTGGTATCTGTTTGATATGGATGCGGACCGCGACGTTGATCTGATGGACTTCGCGCTCTTCCAAACTGCTTTCACCGGCAATTGAGTGCCGCGCCGAAGAGTCACCGGGCTGGAGCTCGAGCCACCGCGTCGGAACGCGAGCCAGCAAAAGCTGCAATTCTAGAGTTGCCAGTCTATCTCCCCCACCGCTCTTGACAATCTTACATAGAGGATCTTCGGTAAGACATTCGCCCGACCCCGAGACGCACTTTCGATGCCTGCTTCCGCACCGACGCATCAGAGCACCAGTAGCAGGCCAGAGGTTTGCATCTCCCGGCCCCGGGGCACGGGCTTCCTGGCCGCTCGGGCCTCAGAAAACCCATCGAGAGGCTTCGTCCCCGCCTCAACCCAGCGCCGTCGGCGCGCAGTTCAACGTGAATCTCGTACCGCGAGGTCTGCGTCCAGCGAGGCCAAGCCAGGCCCGAACGCGGCCCAACACGACCTTTTGGGAAACATTTGGGAAACTGCTGACGGGCTCAAAAAGAGACACGCCGCGTTCACCCTGCAAACGAAGGTGTTCGCGGCGTGTTCATCCAGCTAAGAACGGAGAGGGGGGGATTCGAACCCCCGGTACGGTATAAACCGCACACTGGTTTTCGAAACCAGCTCCATCAGCCACTCGGACACCTCTCCAGATCCGGCTACACTTGCCGAGAATCTTCTCGCGCTGGATGCGCGGTGCCGCTGTCGGAACGGGCTACCCAGTTTCGCTGCGAAGGACGGGGCGTAACCTCGAGCGACTCGAGCCCACCTCGAAGTCCTTCGGCAAGTGGTGGCTCACGCCCATTCAGGACGTAGCAGACGCACCCCGCAATCGCAAGAGCCATTGTCGTGCACCTGCATCGGGCGGTCAAATGGCCGGTGGATCGCATCAGGCATCACGCGGTCGGTCCGGGTGCTTAGCCTGCGTGAAGCGGGATCAACGGCCTATGTAGACCCGCTACGAAACACTCGGAGCCAGGCAACGGCTGCGGCAACGAACAGAAGCATTAGAAACGGCCAACGGTCAGGCGGAAGGGAGCCGCCAGCCGAGAGTTTGTAGTAGAACGGTACTGCGAATACGGCCACGGCGGTCAAGGCTAACGCCCCTGCAAAGCCGTGAGCCTCTGTGGGCGGACTCTCTCGGGCAATCGCCCCGGGCAGGAATGCTTCGGGGCCGTAGAGTTCCAGCAAGCGTTGCGTCCGCCGGAATTCCGCGCCGCACCCCGGACACTCTTCTTCGTTACCAAGGCCGGTAAGCTTGTACCCGCACGCATCGCAATCGATCGGGAAGTCAACCTCCGAAATGCCGGAAGTGTCAGGAGGCGTCCAATCAGGCGTCGCGTTCCATGCCAAATCGCCGGGCAATTCCTCCGGATTGAACGCAGTCCCACACTCGGGGCATCGCGGCTCGGTCAGATGGGCGAGGTTGTACGCACACACCTCACAAGTACCCGGCTTGGATAGAAGGTGTCGCAGATAGGCCTTCGTGACCCGGCAGAGGATGGCCACGGAGAACCCGCCGGTTGCGAGCGTCCAGAAGATGCCGAAATAATCCGGATTCGGATAAGAATATTCCGGGATGGAAAGCAGCATCCATGCACACCACGATGCTTGTGGCCCGAAAATGCACCACATTCCCCAGAAAGCTAGAGGCCATCGCCCACCTGAAATTGCCCGGCGAAACCCCCATCCCGCCGAGTAGATTGCTTGAATCGGATCGAGCGTTGCGATCATCCCGATCGGCATGCCGCACCTGTGGCAAAAGGGCGCCCTTTCCGGGTTCTCGTTGAGACACCCCGGACAAAGCGCGACATCCCCGCAATTGCGGATCTCTGGCTGGACCTGGCCTGCAGACATACGGCCATTGTACGGCTGAGGATGCCGCAAGCGACCTGTCTGGGGCGGGGTGAGCAAAGGATCCGGGCTTCCGTGTCGCGGATTGGGTGGACAAACGCCCGGCCAATCGGGTATGGAGTGCAAGTCATGAACGAGCAAACTCCTGTCAGGCGGGTCGGTGTGCTCACCGGCGGTGGTGATTGTCCGGGGCTTAACGCGGTCATCCGGGCCGTGACCAAAGCGGCCATCGCAAACCACCAACTGGAGGTCTTCGGTGTTGAAGACGGTTTTCTGGGTCTGATCGAGAATCGGATTCATCGATTAGACTACAGCGACGTGTCGAACATCCTCGACCGCGGCGGCACAATCCTGGGCACCAGTAACAAGGCGAATCCGGCGCGATACTGCGTGGGGCACGATTCGGCCGGGGCTCCGATCTTCGAGGATGTGACAGAGCGTGTCATCACAAACGTCGACCGACATGACCTCGATGTGCTGATTTGCATCGGTGGCGACGGCACCATGTCGGCCGCGTCAACGCTTATCCGGCGCGGTCTGCGCATCGTCGGTGTTCCAAAGACCATTGACAACGATCTTGCACACACCGAGGTCACTTTCGGGTTTGACAGCGCGGTTTCCACCGCGACCGGCGCTCTGGACCGGATTC
>CP070827.1:4344464-4359071 GCA_020344555.1 Phycisphaerales bacterium | reverse complement strand
CAAGCCACCTAAACCGGTCAAGACATACAAGCGACTATGAACTCACACGCGATGCTGACGGCGTGATGACGTGCGCTCACGGTGCGCTCATGAGCGCCAAATCGTGGTTTTCCCCGCTTTCCGTCCAAAGACCGCGGTTCCGCGCCTTGCTCACGTGAGCGCCGCCTACCAGTGAGGGGTAGGACCGCTGGCTGGAAGGCACGGGATCAGACGATGAAGGCGACACCGACTCCGCAATTGATAACGCCAGGCATCATCGCAAAGGAGCTGGATGAGCCGCTCCACCGCGTGCTGCACGTACTCCGAACGCGCCAGTACATCCGCCCATCGGCCCGAGCGGGCACCTTGCGACTGTATGATCGGCATGCAATCGCGATGGTCCGGCATGAACTGAACGCCATGGATGCGCGGCGTGGTAGAAGGGGGGCAGCGAGTGAGTAGCACACAGCCGTACCCGAAGCCAGCCGGGCCGCGGGCAACGGACACCGGCGCGTACAGAGATCCCCAACGCTCTCCGTCAGCAGCCGATCCGGTGGAAGAGGTGCTGTCCCGACTTCCCGGCGCCAAGAAAACGCACAAGGGATGGTTTGCTTGCTGTCCGGCTCACGACGATAGGAATCCATCCCTGTCGATCAGCGTCGGCGACGACGGGCGCGTGCTGCTTCACTGCCACGCGGGATGCACGCCTGACGCGATCGTGGCCGCCGTCAGGCTGACGTTAGCTGATCTTTACCCACCGTCGCTGAGTGGCAAAGCTTCGGCACCGTCGAGGAACCGCAAACCCAAGGACATCTATGCATCACCGGACGAAGTCATCGAGGGGCTGCTGAGGGTGCCCGAGTTACGTGGTGGGGACGTGATGCGGTATTCTTATCATTGCGCCGACAGCTCGCTCGCGTTCGTTGTCCTGCGGTTCGACTTTGCCGACGACCGTGAGAAGACATTTCGCCCGATTCATCCAATCGGTGACGGCTGGGCCGTAGGTGATCCACCCGGAAAGCTTCCGTTGTATGGGCTACCCGAGCTGAACGGAGCTGACTGCGTGTATGTCTGCGAAGGCGAAAAAGCCGTTCACGCTGCCCGGACCATCGGGTTGTGTGCCACTACCTCAGCACACGGAGCGAAGTCGGCGCAAAACACCGATTGGGCACCACTCGCCGGCAAGACGGTGATCATTCTCTGCGATAACGACGCGCCCGGGCGGAAGTATGCCAGGACTGTGGCGCTCATTCTTGTGGGGCTTGGATGTAAAGTGAAGATCGTTGACCTTGCCCGTCACTTCGATCTGCCTGCCGGCGGGGACATCGCCGACTGGATCGACGCGCACGACTCACGCACGTCCGACGATCTTCGGCGGATGCTTGAGGAAATCGCCAAACAGACGCCATATTGCCGACCCGCTCAAGCAGCCGCCAAGGGAGTGCTGCCACGATGGCGCTCGTTTCCTGTGCGCCTTTTGCCGGAACCACTGCGGAGTTGCATCGCTGAGGGCGCCGCTGCGATGGGATGTGATCCTGCGATGATTGCGCTGCCGGTCTTGGCCGTCTGTGCCGGATGCGTCGGCGTGGCGCGTGCGATTCGTTTGAAGGGCATCTGGCCGGAGCCCTGCGTTCTGTGGTCCGTGGTGGTGGCGGAGTCTGGCACGCTCAAATCACCTGCGCTGGATTACGCGACCAAGGCGCTGAGGCATTTGCAGGCGAAGCGGTTCCAAGCGTACTCCGCCGCAGTGGCGGAATACGAAAGCGCGATGCTTCGGTATGAAGCGGACAAGTCAGACTGGCGCAAGAAGAGGGATCGGGGTGAGCCCCCGACTAAGCCCGAAGTACCAACGTTTGAGCGCTACGTCGTAACCGATGTCACCGTCGAAGCGGCCGCACCAATCTTGGCCGAGAATCCTCGTGGGGTACTACTTGTGCGCGATGAGCTGGGCGGCTGGCTGCATGGGTTCAACCAGTACAAGGGTGGTCGGGGCAGTGACGTGGCCAATTGGGCGGAAGCGCACCGAGCCGGGCCATGGACTGTTGACCGCAAAACGGGAACTCGGACGATTCACGTCCCCCGTGCGGCTGTGAGTGTCTGCGGAACGATCCAGCCTGGGACGCTGGAACGCGCTCTGACGCCTGAATTCTTCGAGTGCGGTCTTGCCGCACGCCTGCTGTTCGCAGCTCCGCCGAGGCGCCAGAAGAAGTGGACTGACGCCGAGGTATCGCCGGATGTAATTGAGCGTTACGCACGCACGCTGGAGCAACTGCTCACGCTCCAACACGACCTCGACGATAGTGGGAACCCAACGCCGCGAGAAGTGCCGCTATCGGCGCAGGCACGAGAGGTATGGATCGCCTGGTACAACACGTTCGCCCAACGACAAGCCGAGGCCAGCGGGCACCGGGCGTCAGCTTTGGCGAAAATCGAGGGCTACGCGCCCCGGTTCGCGCTGCTTTTTCATTTGGTGCGCTGGGCGGCTTTGCCCGACGCGGACGAGGGTCCGATCGAGTCGTGGGCTATCGAGGCTGGGACAAGGCTGGCGGAGTGGTTTGCAGACGAGGCAGAGCGCGTCTACGGCCTGTTAGGCGAGAATGACGCGGAGCGCGAGGACCGTCGGTTGATCGAGTTCGTCGAGCGCAAGGGCGGCGCAGTAACTGTCCGTGACGCGGTCACGGGTTGCCGGTGGCTCAGAACAGCCGACGAAGCACGAGCGGCGCTGCAACGCCTCGTGGACGCCGGACTGGGCTATTGGGAGCGGCCGAAACCGGGCCCGAAAGGCGGTCAGCCTAGCGAGCTATTTCGCCTAATTTCACACCCTGAAATCTGCGATACCCCCGCTCAGGAGCACGCTAGCGGCGGTATTGCAGACGCTGACGCTGCTGACGGTGTACAAAACGCGAAAGGGGAAATGGAAGCATGAGTCTCGCACCGATCCAGCTCCTGCCACCCATCATGACCACCTCCGAGGTGGCAGAGCTGCTCCGATGTTCCGCCGACACGGTCGAACGCTACGTGCATGGTCACGAGCTAACGGCCATTCAAATCGGTCGCGAGCGCCGCTTCCGAGCCGAGGATGTGCTGGAATTTGTTGCATTGCGACCAGCCACGACAAGGGGGGCGAAATGAGGCTTGCACTTCATCCCAGTCGGAGGCATAATGGAGCCTGTTCACTGATAGGCTCTCTCTCAACCGCATACGGAATCCTGAGACAAGGCTGTGCAGGCGGTCGGCGTCCGCGAGGCCCGACAACCGCTCTCCGTAGAGAGCTGTCAGTGAACACGCTCTGCACAGCCGCTATGCGCGGGAGGCGACCATGAAGACCAGAGTAGGTCTATCGCACGAGCCGAAGCGGAAACTGCCCTGGCTTGTGTATTGGTTTGGGGAGCCGGATGACTCCGGCAGGCAACGGAAGTACAGCAAGACGTTTCGGTACCAGCGTAAGGCTCGAGCCTTTCAAGCGAAGAAACAGACTGAACTTGACCGCGGTGGCCCGCGGGACAGGGTGGAGGATGTGACGCTCGGCCGGTTGCTCGATGAGTTCTGGGAGGCTCGGGTGGCCGGCCTGAGCTTCAAGTCGAGGGAGTGCTATCAGAACACACTGGATCAGCTCCGAGAACACTTCGGCAACCAACGTCCGATCCGAGGCATCAAACAGAGGCATGCCGAAACCTTCATGACGAGCCGGAAACGGCGGGACGGTCGTACAGGTGGTCTATCCACATGGACTCGGAGACAACGTCTCACGCATTGTCGAGCTGTCTTCCAAGCGGCTGTCGATTGGGATCACCTTGAGGCGAACCCATTCCGAGTGCCTGCGGGAGCAGGCAGCTCACCGTTGCGAGTCAAGGCCAAATCGAGGCCCTGGCACCATCTGAGACCCGATGAGTTCCAGAGGATGCTCACGGTGGTGCCGAGCGTGAAGCGTCGAGCAGCATACTGGCTCATGTACGGCTGTGGATTGCGGCCGGGTGAAGCCTACAACCTGACCATTGACCGGATCAGCTTGGACAATCGTTGCGTGCATATCGCCAACCGGGACGCCACGGGCGACATCCCCCCGTTTGTCGTGAAGTGTGACGAGCGGACTACGGAGAGCAAGGAACGAACCGTGTCCATCCCCAAGGCAGCGCTTCCGGACGTCACGGCGGCCTGTCAAGAGGCATTCCGATCCGGCGGATTCGTGATCCTGACCGCGGAGCGGTTCGCTACGGTGCAGCGTTGCTGGCGATTGTGCCGTGAGGGCAAACCGTGGGGTGGCCGGGAGACACACCGTCCATGGCAGAATCGGGACATGATGAATAACTTGCTCCGGGACACCAAAGCGTATCTTGACAAGGTTGGCGTCAAGTTGACCGCACCGTTCACTCTGACGACGTTCCGCAAGTCGTTCGCTCAGAATCATGCCGACGCCGGCACACCACCAAAGACGCTGGCCAAGCTGCTCGGTCACGTCGACGCACGGATAACCACGCAGTATTACAATCGAGTGACGGACGCCAACGAACAGGCGGCAGCGCAGGCGATGGATCGTCTATTGAAGCAGGCCAAACGCTCGCGAGGTGTGGGATGAACTGCCCGCGAGTTCCACTGGAGTTCCACTGGGGGGCTGTTTCGGGGTATCCCGCCACGTCGAGAATTGATGTAAGTCCTTGCAAGATAAGACTGGGCGATACAGGACTTGAACCTGTGACCTCCTGCGTGTCGAGCAGGCGCTCTGGCCAACTGAGCTAATCGCCCCGGTGCCGTGCACTATTAGAGATCAGGCACGCCAGTGTGTCAATTACCACCTTCGCTACCTCCCCAAGCCGTCCGACGTCATTTTAGCGTCAGTCTCGTCACCGGAATCCAGCCCGGAATCCGCCCCCGCCGGCAGCCGCCCGTAACGGCCCGTCGTCCCGCGCTCGCTGGCGTTGCCGACCCACAGGCAGAATTTCCTGCTGGTCGTGATGAACGCATGTCCCGTCAGCTTCCAGAGCTCGTGAATCGGCGTCCCATCGTCCGCGTGGTTCTGGCCGTCACCCTCGTGGGATGCATCCGGCGTAAACGGCCTGGGCCGGGCTTGGAGCCCGTAGTGAACCACTTTGGCCCGCTTCGCTCAACTGCGTGCCCAGTTCGACGACCTTACACGACGCGCCCGGAGCTCGCGGCAGCAGAGAGAAGTCATCAGATAGGTGGCGTCCCGCCCACCGCCTACACGGAACGTCTCAATCCAATCGTTCATCGGCTGACCGACCGCCTTCAGCGAACTGCCTGGTGAGCCACCCGCGCAGGACGGCGAAGAATTCGTCACGAACGGCCTTTTCGAGCCACGGGTAGTGTCCACACCGCTGCCACTCGCGGTATTCCAGTTGCGGGAGATGGGGCTCCAGGCTCGCCCGGATCAGTCGCCCCGGATGGGGATCGACAGCGCCGTGCAACATGAGGACGGGCCCATCGATCGCCGCGAAGGCCGCGGGGTACACGCCTTCCTCCTGCAACCGCACCATGTCCTCCCATGTCTCAAGGTTTGCGCGCGCGTCGCACGCCTCGATTTCCTGGTCGGTCGTGACGAGCTCGTACGAATACAGTGGCAGGATCAAGTGGCCCATCGCCTTAAGCCGCTCGTCGGGATCGGGGAACTCCTGAGGCAGGCGTTCCATGTGTCGCCGCAGGCCGTCGTCCATACGCTCATCGCGGATGGCCTGCATGCGATGACGTGCTACCGGATCAAAGGTGCCGCAGCCAATGAGGACGAGTGGGCCTGCACGGCCGGGGTGCGCCGCGGCATAAGCGAGCGCGAGCATCGCGCCCCAAGACGAGCCCACGACAGCCGGGCGGGCACCGCCGCAGCGCGATTCCACCAGCTTGTTCAGGTCCGCGACGTGGCGCGCCACGGTGAGCGGCTCGCCGCCGCTGCCGCGTTGCCAGGGCTCGAGGACCCGAAACGACTCCGCGAGTCCACGCGCCACCGGTGCCATGTACCCCGGGGCACCCGGACCGCCGTGCAGGACAACCACCACAGGACCCGAGGTTCCATATGTGCGGATTCGCATAGCTAGGCAGCTCCTAATTGCCCCTTTTCACGTGCCGACGTGATCCGCCCGTGGTTGCCGCAGCCACCGTCCTACTACCGCACATCATGCACCGAGAACGATCATACCACAAGCTCGGATTTGGGCCGCTGATCGTTGGCGTGGAGGTTCACCGGCCGTGCTCTGGCGGCTTTGCACGGCCAATGCCTCTTGCCGACATGAGGGCATCACGGGATGAACCTGACGCCCCCCTGGCACGTTCTGGCAAGGAGGCGGATTGTCTCTAGTGCTCCGACGCAGGTGATTTGATGGGTGCTATGGGCAAGCGTTAGCTTGCCCGTGTCAGCAATCGGACCGGCACGGGCAAACAAGTTTGCCCATGCCACCCAACGTGACCCATCATTTGAGGTGCGTCGGAGCACTAGAGACAGGCATGCAATTGGTCGGAGGAGCACCCCCGCCACTGCTACGAACCCTCGTCACGTCGTGAGGAAGCAGCCGATCGAGCCGGTCGTTCGTCTGGGGCCACCGCGGACCGTCACACCCGTCGGGTGCAGCCAATCGGGGGAGGCACGGTCTGACCAGCCGCAGGCAGGACAGGCCGTGCAAGGATCAGCCCCCGGCCTCGCTGCCCGAGACCGCCGCACAATATAGGGCTTGTCACGTGCTCTGGGATGCTCCCCGCCGGGTCCGTGACAATTTAGGCGGGGCGGAGTAGGGCAGGTGGTTCTCCCGGCCACGCCGGGGGGTTCACCTGCCACCCGAAAACGGCAGGTCAACGTTCCGCTGGCGCGGAACAACGACCTGCCCTACGGTTTTTGGCGTCCGCCGATTCTGTCACGGACCTTGTGCCACGAAAGCTTGGGAAAGGAGGATGAGATGACATAGGACGGAACTCAGAAACCTTTCGATGGAACCCAGCGGGTAGCCAATCCCGTCCGGTAGAGCTGGGCCGGCAGCCGGAAGCGAGTCTTGCGTGGTGTCCGGGTAACCGGTGCTGCGAAGCGTAGACAGCGAGTGCTGAAGCTGTGTGATTGAGCCCCGAAAGACAGATTGCACGCGGGAGCCTTCGTCGTGGTTCGAACGGGGGCCGCGTCGACGCGTCGTGATGGCCTGACGCGTCGGTCCCGCCGGGGTCGGAGAGCAGGGCACAGGCACAATGGGGTTCCCCAGGAACGTGGGAGGCCCGGTCGTCTCCACCCGAGATCCGGAAAGGGGTAACCGGAGCGTATGAGCAAAAACCCCTGGCCCGCGGGGTCGCACGCCACGCCGTCGGGAGCGAAGCGAGCGTGCAGGGGTGGTACCGCCAAGCGAAGGCAACGAAGCGCGGTGGGACGGGCGGCCGGGAGTCGTAGCGCCCTGATAGTACCGCAGAAGCCGGGGAACGCGGGCCGCGCGGACCCGGTGGAGGGAAGCGGGGCGTCAGGTTACGGAACCGTTGGAGGGAAACATGACGAAGACATCGGACTTCGAGATCGTGTCAACGCGACAACAACGGATAGCGGAGTTGGCGAAACAGTCGCCGCGGATGGGATTCATCTCACTGAACCATCACCTCGATCTGCCGTGGCTGCGCGAGGCGTACCGGCGCACACGCAAGGATGGCGCGGTAGGTGTGGACGGACAAACGGCAGCGGACTACGAAGCGAATCTGGAGGAGAACCTCCGGGCGCTTCTGGAACGGGCCAAGTCCGGCACGTACTTCGCGCCGCCGGTGCGACGGGTGCACATTCCGAAGGCGGGTTCTCAAACAGAGACGCGCCCGATCGGAATCCCAACGTTTGAAGACAAGGTGCTTCAGAGGGCGGTGGTCATGGTCCTGGAGGCGATCTACGAGCAGGATTTCCATGACTGCTCGTACGGTTTCCGGCCGGGGCGATCGGCTCACGATGCGTTGAATGCCTTGTGGCAGCAAACGATGCAGAACGGTGGTGGGTGGATTCTAGAGCTGGATATCCGGAAATTCTTCGATGAACTGGATCATGCTCATTTGCGGGAGTTTCTCCGACGCAGGGTGCGCGACGGGGTATTGCTGCGATTGATCGGGAAATGGCTCAATGCTGGCGTGCTCGACGAAGGGACGCTGTCGTACCCGGAGGCGGGCTCGCCGCAGGGCGGGGTTGTATCACCTGTACTCTCGAACGTCTTCTTGCACTATGTGTTGGACGACTGGTTCGCGCGGGAGGTGCAACCGCGTCTGAAGGGCAGAGCGTTTCTGATTCGCTATGCCGACGATGCGGTCATCGGGCTTACCGATGAGCGTGACGCACGGCGGGTCCTGGACGTGCTGCCGAAGAGGTTTGGCCGGTACGGCTTGAGACTGCACCCGGAGAAAACCCGGCTGGTTAGGTTCCATCGGCCGCCTCGGCGTTCGGACCACAAGCGTCCACCGCCGGATCGGGCGCCTGGGACATTCGAACTGCTGGGATTCACCCATTACTGGGGTTTGTCCCGTAAAGGGAACTGGGTGGTGAAGCGTAAGACGGCCCGGAGCCGACTGACCCGGGCCCTGCGGACGGTGGCCCAGTGGTGCCGACGTTACCGGCACCTACCGATCGCGGAGCAACACCGGACACTGAACCGTAAGCTGCAAGGTCACTTCGCGTATTACGGGATCACCAGCAACGCCCCGGCGTTGTGGCGGTTCCGGCGGGAGGTGGCCCGCATCTGGCGTAAGTGGCTATCCCGCCGTCGGCGTGACGGAACCATCCCGTGGCCGCGTTTTAACCGGCTTCTGGAGCGGTACCCGTTGCCTCGTGCGGTGGTGATCCACTCCGTGTACCGTCGCGCAGCGAACCCGTGACTTGAGGAACCGTATGCGTCAATCGCGCACGTACGGATCTGTGGGAGCCCTGGGTGGGCAACCACCCAGGGCCACCCAGCCCACCCCGCTTGAAACCTGAACCGCCGCCTTGCATCGAACCTCGAACTGGGGCATAATAGACGGGATCGCTCGCCCGATGGTGGCGAGCCCAGAAAAAGGGACCAGCCCGGCCAACGGAGCCGCGAATGGGTGAAACGCTAGAAGCGCTGCACCGCCTACAAGCTGTCGAACTGCAACTTGCGGAGATCCGACGCAAGAGAGATGCCAAGGCACGCCGCATCGAGTACTACAAACGTCAGGTCAGAAACGCCGAAGAGAAATTCCAGCAGAACCGCGAGACTATCCGCGAGCGTCAGGCCAGGCTCGATACCCTCCAACTCGACGTCAGCTCCCGCGAAGATTCAATCAACCGGCATCGCCAGCTACTAAACAGGGCCAAGACGAACAGAGAATACGCGGCCATTCTCACCGCCATGAACACCGAGAAGGCCGATAATGCCAAGCTGGAAACCGAGATTCTCCAACTGATGGACTTCGTTCAAAACCTCAAGAACGAGGCTGCCGCGATCGAAGCTCAAAAAGCTCGATCGCTGGAAGACGTCACACGTGCCGAAGAGGCACTCCGAGACTACGACGCCGAATGCCAACAGCAGGATCACGGCCTGAGGGCCGATCGCGAGGAGTGCGCAGAGAAGGTTCCACCGAGCGCCCTGGCGAGCTTCACTCGCGTCGCTGAGCACCATGACGGTGAGGCCATGGTTCCCATTGCCAAGCTGCACCCCAAGAGAGACGAGTACATCTGTTCAGGCTGCAACATCATGGTAACGCTCGAGGTCGTCAATGCGCTGCAGACGCGTGACGAGTTGCAGGTTTGCAAGGTGTGCGGCCGGATCCTCTATCTGGAAAGTCCGGAAACGCAGCGCTCCCGGGCATAGCAAGCATGTTATGCGCCGTTAGGCGGGTCGGATGGGTCGCTGCAGTGACCTTCCGTCAACTCCCGACGACACAAAATGCCAATGTCGTTGCCCAGCCGAGCGACCGTCTGTTCGAAGATGTGCTCGTTGTCGTACGAACTGCTGCGTAGCGCAGCACGCATCGCCACCACCTTTTCGACGCGCATTGCAGGAAGCCTTCGCACCATCTCCATCCACCGGTGCAGGTCCTCCGAGAGCGAATCTCTGCGGGCATGTTGCCTGAGTTCCATCCTCCGGAGAGCCATTTCAATCGTCTTCGCCTGCTGGTGAAGCAGCACCGGTTGTTCCGGCCAAATCTCCGGCACCTTCCCCCAAGGTCGGTATCGTCTCGGCGCTGAAGGCAGTTGAGTTCGTTCCGATATTCACAGCCGTCATGGACCGGTGATCGCGGACAGACGCGGTATGCCGCCGCCCCGCGCGGCCAGGGTGCCGTCTTTTCCCTTGACGCGCAGGGGGGGCTTGACCGATAACCTTGGCGGAGGTTTTGGTTCCTTCCTGGTAGGCTGACGGTTTTCGGGGATCCTTGCGTGCGGCGATTCATTCTTGCGACTTCGCTTCTTGGTGTCTGCGGAGTTGCGTGCGTATCTGACGCCCCGGTGCAGCCGTCAACATCGCTCTACCCGGTCTACTCGGTTCACCAGCAGCCTGCCCACGCGTCCGCGTCTCCTCATCAGGCTTCCGTCCGTCCGGCTGACAGAACGCCGCCCCGCTATGATCGGTCGTGGTACCCGCACAGGCGGCGAATCAGCACGCGATGGACGACCATTGTGCTGCACCATAGCGCGACGACCGTCGGCGGGGCCAGGACGTTCGACAAACACCACAGGTCCAGGAACGGCTGGGATGAGCTCGGCTATCACTTCGTGATTGGCAACGGGACGGACACGCCCGACGGATACGTCGAGGTGGGATCGCGTTGGCACAAGCAGAAGCACGGCGCTCACTGCAAGACGCCCAGCAACTACTACAACGAGCACGGAATCGGAATATGCCTGGTGGGCAACTTCAACAAGATCAGACCGACCGCCAGACAGCTCAGATCGCTCGAGCAACTGCTGCGATTTCTTTCTCACACTTGCCGAATCCCCCCGTCGCGCGTGACGACCCACAAGGCTGTCACCGGCAAGACGCAATGTCCGGGGCGCCGTTTCCCGATGGCCGCTGTGCGTCAAGCGTTGCCAACACGACTCACGGCCACAAGCCTGCCATAGCCACTCCAGCCGGCTCCTTCACTGGATCCTTACGCAGCAAAGCGGGGGACCACGCCGACGTAGACATCTTGGCGTTGGATTTGCGAAAGCACTTTTCCGCCGCCTGCCGGACGTGCAAGCAGTGCATTCCACGGATGCCGTTCGCTTGGGTGCCACACGTCTCGGCGCCGATTTCAGCGAGTCTTCAGGCCCACAGACGCGGCAATTGGATGGTCCTGTCGCCTTTTCGGGGGCGTGGCCCGGAGGAGCCGGCCAGACTCGCAATGATATCTGCCCTGGCTCTTGGCCCCACGGTGCGGAGTCTGCTACGATTATCACGTAGGACCTGACCTCAAGGATCGTACAGAGCAACACACGGCCGGGTGCGGTCCGGACTGGGTCCGGCCGGAACCGCCGAAGCCCTCGTCGGGCCGGCGGAGGTAGGGGATTCTCTAAGGAGATCGTTTGATGCAGCACAAAGTAGTCGTAAACCTCTTCGTTGGATGCGTTGTACTGGCTTCGGTGCCCGCCTTGGCAGGGCCGGCAGAAGACGCGGCGAGGGCTTTCGCGGACGGGAAGGCGTTACTCGCCGAGGCCAAGTTCGACGAAGCATTGAAGGCCTTCGTAACGGCCGCCAGGACCGACGTCGGCAACCAGGAGTACCATCAGACCTTTTTCATGCTTCGCCAAGTCGTCCGGATGCGGAAAAGGATCCAAAGGAAGCAGGGCCCGGATCAGTGGATGTCGATGGCTCGGGCGCTCCGCACGTTCTATCACGACCACAGAATCTACTCCGAGTCCCTACCGTTGGACCGGAAGATTCATGAGCAGCACCTCGCTCCAGACTCTGCCGTCATGCTCGCCGAGACCCTCCTCGCCCTGGACAAAAGCGCCGAGGCCATTGAGGTCCTTGGCGGCCTGGGCAAGAAGGATGCGAGCCCACGAACGAGCGTCCTTCTGGGGCTCGCGGTCGCCCGCCAGGGACGGATCGATGAGGCCAGGGCACTTGCCGGGAAGGCGAACGTCGGGAACGACGCAGGCCCGCGTGTGTTCTATGAACTCGCCCGCCTACGCGCCGCGACCGGTGACTCGCAAGGGTCGCTCGAGGCATTGACCCGGTCGTTTGAGCTCACGCCCCCCAGCCGGCTTGACGTGCTCAGAGCGGAAGCCAAAGACTGTACGGACTTCAGCGCCTTCGCGAGCAGCGCCGATTTCACCAAAACCCTCAAGACCCAGTCCAGCATCGAGGAATCCGGTTGCAGCAAAGGTTCGACGTGCGGCAACTGCCCGAAGCGAGCCACGTGCGGCTGCGGTAAGGAATAGAAGAGTATGCCGTAGTGGGCGAGGACGTGGCACGGGGTCGCCGGGGCAACCACCGGGCGCCGAGCAACCACCCGCACGCGACCTACCTGGGCTGGAATGATAACTGCGCGACGAGTCGTCCAATTCGGCTTCTTGACCTTGACAGTTGCCGGCGTCTTCCTGTTTCGCGGCAACGCCGAGCGGTGGTGTCCGTTTGGCGGCGTCGAGGCGCTCCATACCTACGTCACCGAGGGCAACCTCACGTGCTCTCTCGCGGTCTCGAACTTCTACATCCTGGCGGGCGTCCTCGTCATGACGTTGACACTTCGCCGGGCATTCTGCGGATACATGTGTCCGATCGGCACGATCTCGGAGTGGCTCCAACGAGGTGTCGCCCGGTTAGGTGTCAGGCCGGTGAGGCTTCCCTACAAGCTCGATCGGACCTTGTCTCTACTGAAGTACCCGCTTGTGGCGATCATTCTGTTCTTCACCTACAAGACTGCTGAGTTGGTTTTCAGAGGGTTTGACCCGTGTTACGCCCTCATCAGCCGGCACGGCGAGGACATTACCTTCTGGGCGTACGTCGTGAGCGGCGGAATCATCGCCGGATCGCTCATCGTAGTCATGCCGTTCTGTCGATGGCTTTGCCCGCTGGCGGCCGTGCTCAACCCTTTTTCGCGCTTCGGGTTCACACGTATCACACGTACCGAGGAGGCCTGTGTCGACTGTGGCAAGTGTGCCGTCGCCTGTCCGATGGCGATTCCCGTGAACAAGGTCCGGCAGGTGACGGCCGCACGATGCCTTTCGTGCCTGAGTTGCATCGAGGCGTGCCCCGCCGGAGAAACCGGCGCCGTGAGCTGGGGACCGCCCGGACTGGTAGGGCGCCGATGGCCGGTGGGGATCCTGATCGCCGTTCTGCTCTTTTGCACGGCAACGGCCGTAGCCGCGAGTTATCTTTTCCCGTTGCCATCGTTCACCAAGACCCGCGGCCGGAAGCCCGCAGAGACGGCCACCGCTGAACTGGCAATCCACAATCTTGCCTGCCGGGGCAACGCCAACTTGCTGATGTACTACCTCGAGCGTGACGACATGTTCGAGATTCCCGGCTTTATCAAGCTGGAAGCGTGGCCTGGGCCCGGCACCGCCAGGGCCCGCATCACTTATGATCCGCTACGATGCGACGAGGCCACCATCAAGCATGCCATCACCGAGCCGTACTATGATGCACTTGGCGGTCTCTGGCGTCTCTCGCCCTTTCAGATAGAGGGCTACGATCCGCTCGGAACCACCGAGGGCGACACGACGCGCGACCCATGAGAACCCCGGAAACGCAACATTGCCGGTAGAGGACGCTCTTACGACCAACCGCACAAAATACGCGACTGCCTCCGCGAGGCGAAAAGCCCGGGGCGAGGGATTCTACCGTTGCTTTCGGATTGGTATCATGTTTCGCCGTGTGCGAGTCCGGGGTTGTCGTGGGTGATTTCCTGAGCGGCGGCATACACCCATGATGGAGACGTGTTCATGCGAAGGTCCGCGGCCATGCGCGCCGCTTTGGTGGCGATTGGGGCAAACCTGTTTCTGCTCGGCCTCAAGGCTACTGCCACTGGGTTGTCTGACAGCCTGACCATCTTCTCCGAGACGCTCAATTCGCTGGCGGACGTCGTCTCCGCGCTGGTGATTCTTCTGTGTGTACGCTGGGTGTGGATGAGGCCGGACAAGGGTCATCCGTTCGGACATCGCCGGGCCGAGCCTGTCGCCGGACTGGTGGTGGCGATATTCACCGGGATCCTGGGTTTCGAGGTGTGCAAAACCGCCCTGGTGAACCTATGGACCGGCGACCTGCCGGAACTTATCGGCCCATATCCGATTGCCGCCCTGTGTGTGACCGCCGGACTCAAGGCATGGCTCGCGGCCTTCTTCCGTCGTCGCGGCACGTTGTTGAATAGCCCTGCTCTGCGTTCCACAGCCGTAGACTGCCGAAATGACGTCCTGGTGTCATTACAAGGGCTGGTCGCCGTGGTGGTGGCGGAGCTCCACCTTCCGATGGTCGACACGCTGGCCGCGGTCCTGGTTGGTGGGTACATCCTCTACAGCGGCCACCGGATCGGCATGGAAAACCTCGACTACCTGTTGGGGCGGTCACCCGATCAGGAACTGTTGGATCGGATTCGCAGCGCCGCGGCGGAAGTCGACCACGTTCAAGAGGTGGGCGACGTCAAGGGACACTATGTCGGCACGTTCGTCCACGTGGAGCTGACCGCACGGGTGGACGGAGCACTCTCGACTTCCGAATCCCACGAGGTGTGCGAGGCCGTACG
>CP070827.1:4334651-4344364 GCA_020344555.1 Phycisphaerales bacterium | reverse complement strand
ACCGGCCGCGTGCAGACCGTCACCGAGGAACACCACGGGCGGTATTACCGCTTGATCCGGGCCTTTGGGCGACTGACCGGCGTACCGATTGTGATCAATACCTCGTTTAACGTGCGTGGTGAGCCGATTGTGTGCACGCCCGACGATGCCTACAATACCTTCGTGAATACTGGAATCGACGCGCTGGTGATGGGCAACTACGTGGTCACGCAAAAGCCCAGGGGCGTCGATTTCGAGGCGGGCATGCGGCGCAGCGTGGCCCTGGAAGCTGAATCGTTGGTCAGCTAGCACCGTGTTTCATAAGAAACGCGACTATCATCGCCGGACCGAGAATCCCTTCTCGGTCCTTTGGCAGGTGCCGAGATAGGATTCTCGGCACAGCAATCCGGCAAGCGTGCTTAGAGAGGGTTGTCAGCGATGGCCAAGCAGTCACTTCTAAAAGAGTTCTTCCTGTTCATCAAGTACGAGAAGAAGTGGTGGCTGATTCCGCTGATCACCGTGCTGCTGATTGTCGGCGCCCTGGTCCTGTTTGCCGGCTCGTCGCCGATGGCTCCCTTCCTGTATCCGCTGTTCTGAATGGCCGATAATATGAGCGACCGTATCTGCGGAGCGTGGCAGGCTGCGTTCGGTATGTGGCTGGCAGGAGTTGTCTGATGAATATGTCCGTTGTGGGCACGGGTTACGTGGGCCTGGTGGCAGGTGCCTGCTTTGCCGAAAGTGGTAATCATGTCATCTGCGTGGACTGCGACGCCGAGAAGATCCAAACGCTGCAACGCGATGAGATACCGATCTACGAGCCGGGTCTGGCGGAGATCGTTGCCCGCAACTCGAAGGCAGGGCGACTGGAGTTCACCACCGATCTTGAAGACGCCATCAGACGATCCAGGGTCGTGTTTATAGCCGTGGGAACACCACCGGGGGGTGACGGCTCGCCGGATCTGTCTTCGATCCTCAGTGTCGCCGAGACGATCGGACGGACCATGGACGGGTATCGCATCGTGGTGATGAAGAGCACCGTGCCCGTGGGCACGCACCGGAAGGTCTCGGAGGCGATTGCCGCCCATACGGATCATCCCTGTGACTACGTCAGTAACCCCGAGTTCCTGAAGGAAGGGGCGGCCATCGAGGATTTCACCAAACCCGACCGCGTAGTGATCGGGGCCACCAACCCTGCGGTCGTGGAGATCATGAAGGAGCTGTACGGACCGTTCATGCGCAAGAGTGATCGCATCCTGGTCATGGACCCGGCCAGCGCGGAGATGACCAAGTACGCGGCTAACGCACTGCTGGCAACGAAGATCTCGTTCATGAACGAGATCGCGGGTCTCTGCGAGCGGTTTGGCGCGGATGTGGAGAGTGTGCGTCGCGGCGTGGGTTCGGATTCCCGCATCGGCAGCGCCTTTCTGTTCCCCGGCGTCGGGTACGGCGGCTCATGTTTCCCCAAAGACGTCAGTGCCCTGGTCTCGATGGGGCGGAACGCTGACCACCCAATGAGAATCGTCTCGGCGGTGCAGGAGGTTAATCAACAGCAGCGACGCACATTCGCGCAGCGCGTGATTGACCATTTCGATGACCAGTGTGACCGGACCACGCTTGCGGTCTGGGGACTTGCGTTCAAGTCGCGCACCGACGACGTTCGGGAGTCGCCGGCCATCGCGGCAATCAAGATGTTCCTGGGGCGCGGCATGACCGTCCGAGCCCATGACCCCGAAGCCATGCAGACCACAAAGGCCGAGCTGGGCGACGCCATCATCCTGTGTGAAGACGGCTACCTGGCGCTTGAAGGAGCCGACGCCCTGGTCATCTTCACGGACTGGCCGAAGTTCCGCACACCGGATTTCGAACTGATCGCCGAGAAGCTCCCCGGCAAACTGATCTTCGATGGTCGAAACATGTATGATCCAAAGCTGCTTGCCAAGCGCGGTTTTCGATACTTCTGCGTGGGCCGGCCGTCGTATCCGGCTGCTTGACGGAACGTAGTACTGCGTTTCACAAAAAACGCGACTATCATCGCTGGATCGAGAACCCCTTCTCGGTCCTCTGGAAGGTGCCGGGAATCCCGATGTACATCGGGACTCGGCACAGCGTATTGGGAGCACGCCTTGTCCAGGATCGTCGTTACTGGTGGAGCCGGGTTTATTGGCTCCCACTTCTGTGAAGCCCTGTTACGCGACAATCATGAGGTAATCGCCCTCGACAACTTCGACGACTTCTACGACCCGGCCATCAAACGTCGCAACCTGGAAGCCGCCGTCAAGAGCGACCGGTTTACACTGGCTGAAGGCGACATACGCGACGAGCGCGTGGTCGGCGATGTTGTGGGGAGCGGCGTGGACCTTGTTGTACACCTTGCGGCCCGCGCCGGCGTTCGCCCCTCGATCGAGCAGCCTCTGCTGTATGCCGATGTCAACATTCGTGGGACGCTGGTGCTTCTGGAAGCGTGTCACAGACACGGGATCAACAAGTTCATTTTCGGGAGCAGCTCGAGCGTCTACGGAAACAACACGAAAATCCCCTTCGCCGAGTCCGACAACGTCGACAACCCGATCTCCCCGTACGCCGCCACGAAAAAGGCGGGTGAGCTGCTGTGCCATACCTATCATCGTTTGTACGGCATTGCGGTGACCTGCCTGCGCCTGTTTACCGTCTACGGCCCCCGTCAACGCCCCGACCTGGCGATCCACAAGTTCGCCTCGCTGATGGAGGCCGGGCAGCCCATTCCCGTGTTCGGCGACGGTGGCATGATGCGCGACTTTACCTATATTGACGATATCGTCGACGGAATCATCCGAGCGAGCGATCGCTGCGGCGGATTCCACGTATACAACCTTGGCGAGTCACAACCCGTATCGCTAAACGAACTGATTGCCCTGTTGGAGGAAGCCCTGGGTACCAAGGCCATCATCGACCGTCAGCCGCTGCAGCCCGGTGACGTGGAGCGCACATACGCTGACGTGACGTTGGCGCAGCGGGAACTGGGCTATCGGCCCTCGACGGACCTGCGGACCGGGCTGGCACGGTTTGTTGAATGGTTTCGAGGCCGGGACAAGCGAGGAACAGCATGAAGGCATTGCTCACCGGAGGAGCCGGTTTTATTGGATCGCATCTGGCGGAGCGGCTCTTACAGGATGGCCACGAGGTGATCGCCCTGGATGACCTGAGCACGGGAAGCCTCTCCAACCTCCAGGGTGTGTTGGACGACCCGCGTTTCAGATTCGTCCTGGACGACGTTCGGAACGCTGCAACCGTACATCTGCTCGTCGAGCAATGCGATGTGGTCTTCCATCTGGCGGCCGCGGTCGGGGTAGAACTCATCGTTGACCGGCCGGTGCGCACGATCGAGACCAACATCCACGGCACCGAGGTTGTCCTGTCCGTGGCCAACAAGTTCCGGAAGAAGATTCTGCTGGCGTCCTCCAGTGAAGTGTACGGCAAGAGCGAGAAGGTGCCGTTTCGGGAGGATGATGATACGGTTCTTGGATCGACACGCTTCTCGCGTTGGTCTTACGCGTGTTCCAAGGCCATCGATGAGTTTCTTGGTTTGGCCTACCACCAGCAGTACGGGCTGCCGGTCGTGGTAGCCCGTTTCTTCAACACGGTTGGACCTCGACAGACCGGCCAATATGGCATGGTCATCCCACGCTTTGTCGAACGGGCCCTGAACAACGAGCCGCTGTTGATTTACGGCACCGGAAAGCAAAGCCGGTGCTTCGCTTACGTGGGGGACGTCGTGGACTGCGCAATTGCCCTGATGGCCTGCCCCGAGGCGGCGGGGCGGGTTTACAATATCGGATCAACGGAAGAAATTACGATCGAAGCTCTGGCTGATAAGATCATCGGGTTGGCCGAGAGCAAGAGTGAGAAGAAACACATCTCCTATGAACAAGCGTATGGCCGGCCATTTGACGACATGATGCGCCGCGTCCCCTGTCTGGATCGAGTCCGGGAAATCGTCGGCTTCGAGCCCAAGGCCAACCTGGCGCAAACGCTGGGCCAGGTCATCGCGGAGCGTCGCGATCAGCCGTCGTAGCCTTGCTCACAGCGTTCGATCTGTGAAGTGTCGGTGCCCCCGGCCCGATGAACTACCGGCCTGCACGGCCAAAGGGGACGCCCGGGATTCCAGCGTGCGACATCGGCTTTATCAACCATCGCCCCGAGTAGTCGAGGTCCTCCGCAGTATGCTCTCGCGGGGCAGAAGCGACCTGTTTCCGTGTCGTCGGAAGGTAAGACGCCGCGCCGGAACCGACTTGGTGTCGGATGGCACGCCTCACTGGACCTCCAACGCGACGCCGTCGTAGTATGGCTGACATAGGGCAACAGTAATGTGTGGTATAGCCGGCATTTGGGGCAACGCTACCGTCGAACGCATCGAGGCGATGGCGGATTCCCTGCACCATCGCGGACCGGACGACGAAGGTTCCTGGACCCATCCAAGCGAGGGCATCGGCTTCGCACATCGACGCCTGTCCGTCATCGACATTGAAGGCGGCCGGCAACCCATAGGGACCGAAGACGGCCGGGTCATCACCATGTTGAACGGAGAGATCTACAACTATAAGGAATTGCGCGAGGAATTGCTCACTGCCGGTCACACTTTCGCGACCCGGTCTGATACGGAGGTGATCGTCCATCTTTACGAGGATCACGGCTTGGATCTTGTCGACAAGCTCCGTGGTATGTTCGCCATGGCGATCTGGGATGACAGAGCCAAGCAGCTCGTTCTCATCCGCGACCGCGTCGGGAAAAAGCCGCTTTATTTCATTGAAGCGCCCGGTGAGTTTGCCTTCGCCTCTGAAATCAAGGGCGTAACAGCCGCTCGGACTGGTACACTCGACATCGACGACCAGTCGCTCGTTGACTATCTGGGATGGGGGATGGTGCCCGCGCCGGCGACAATCTACCGCCAAGTGCGTTCCGTAAGCCCCGGCGAGCTGATCGTGGTGCGCGATCGACGCGTAGTGAACCGGAGGACCTACTGGTGCCTGAACATGCTGCCCAAGTCTTCCATTTCGAAGCCGGAAGCAGTTGGCGAGCTCGATGGACTCTTGCGCGAGGCGGTGCGACTGCGGTTGCGGTCCGACGTGCCGGTCGGTTCGTTCTTGTCCGGAGGGATCGACAGCGGGATCATAACGGCCATGGCGGCCCAGGAGTACTCGGGCAGGCTTACCACCATCACTGTCGGTTTCGAAGACGGCCCTTTTGATGAACGTCCCCTCGCACGGCTGGTGGCCGATCAATACGGAACAGACCACCACGAGGTGCTTCTGAAGCCGGATGTCGCAGAGGACTTGCCGCGGATTGCGGAAGCCTACGACCAGCCGTTCGGGGACGCCTCAGCCATACCATCGTTTTGCCTGGCGCGAGTGGCGCGGCAATTCGGCAAAGTCGTGCTCAACGGCGACGGTGGGGACGAAGTCCTGGCCGGCTATCGGCGGTATGTAGCGGCGCGCATTACCCCATGGCTGCTTCCTTTTGACACGCCAGGCTGTCGCCAATTCTGGCGGTTGGTTGAGCGCCTACTTCCCGTTGCGGCAGGATTTCGCACCCGCTACGCGTTCGTGCATCGACTGCTTCGGGGCATGGCCATGACGCCCGGCGATCGCTACTTCGCGTGGGCCGTGGATGGGATCAACCAGCAAACCCTGCGGGCGCTTTGTGGGGACGGCGGGACAGGGGTCGTGAACCGGCTCGGCCACCCGGATCGGACAGAACGACTTGCTTTTGCCGCTCTCGCCGGGTGCGAAGCCTGCGGACCCGTGGACCGAATCATGGGGGCTGACTTCGCCACGACGCTACCGCATGACCTACTTGTCAAAATGGATGTCGCGACGATGGCCCATGGGGTCGAAGCGAGGTCGCCCCTTCTCGATCACAAGCTGATCGAGGTGGTTGCCCGGTTTCCAGAAACGATCAAGTTAAGGGGTCTCCAAACGAAGCCGCTATTGCGCGCTCTGGGCAAACGGTACGTGCCTCGGGCTCTGCAGGACGCCCCGAAGCGAGGCTTTGAAGTGCCGCTGGTTCGCTGGCTTCGAGGTGAGCTCAGAGATCTCTGCGAAGACGTGGTGCTGTCGCGAAACGGGCTCCTTGCGGATTTGTTCGATCGTTCAGCGCTGGAACACCTAGTGCGACAGGGGGGAGGGCTTGACCCCGCGCGGTGGAGCCGACACGTGTGGCATCTGCTGATGCTGGGCCTGTGGGACCGGTTCGTATACAGAACGCGGACGGGAGCCGGCCGGACCGCACCGACGGCGGCCTGAGACCTGTAGCAAGGAGGCTCGTTGCGGTTTCCGGCGGGACGCGGCAGCCCTGCGTGGGAATCGGTGATTCCGGAATTCGGGCGGAGCTTGCATGAGAACCGTCTTGATAACAAACGGCAACCTGCTGAGCTTGCTGGCACTCGGCGAGTTCCTGTGTCGCTATCACAGCGAGATCGCGGCTGTATTTGTCACTACACGCCTCCCCTCGCAGAAGTCAAACCTGCGAGGCGTGGCCTCAATGTGGCGTCGGAGCGGCTATCGCTACACGCACTTCAAGCTCCTTACCAATGTGCTGCTTCCTCGTCGACTTCGCCGCCGCGGTGCGATTCCAACTGTCGTGGAGTTTCTAAAACACTTGAACTCGCAGGCCGAGTTCTTCGAAACGGCCGACATCAACGATTGCACTGCGATCGATCGCGTCAGGCGGTTTCGGCCCGAGATTCTTCTTTCTTTCAGTGCCACGTCGCGTTTTTGCGGTGAACTGGTCGAGACACCGTCCCGGGTGGCGATCAACGTGCATTATGCGTTGCTTCCGAACTACGCGGGCCTGTCGCCGTATTTTTGGTACTTGCGCAACCGGGAGTCGGAGTGCGGAGTGACGCTTCACCAGATCATTTCGAGACTGGACGCGGGCCCGATCATTGAACAGCAACGTTTCTCGATGGAAGGCCTCCGGACCGTGTTCGCACTGGTCTTGAGACAGGTGGCGTGTGTGTCCCCGCTGTTGAATCGCTTCTACAGCGGCGAGACGTCGGAGCAGAACGCCCGCCCGCAAGATCCGGCACAGCGGACCTACTTCAAGCACCCCACCAGGCAGGACGTAGCGGAGCTGAAGCGTCGAGGGTTCGGGTTTTACGACCGTGGGGACTTGGTGAACGTCGCCTGCCGACTCGACGAGCTCGCCAGGCTGGGATCATCAGTTCGCTCGCCGGGGGCCCAATCGGCCGAGTAGCCTCAGCCGCCACAACTGACAGGCGCATCACGCCCTTGGCCGGGAGGACCTCCGCATCCCGAAGCTTTGAAATGATCTCTTCCGCCGTGTGCCGTCTCCTCGCCACAACCTGGACCCCCTCTCAGACCCAGAAACCGCATGATCCGATGACAGGCTCCAGGTCCGTTTTCGGGGGTCGGGTCACTTGCATCTTCAACCTAAACGAAGTATCATCATGTGAGAGCCTTGGTCTCACCTACGCAGGCCACCGCAACGGAAAAAGAGAAAGATGGCCTCCTTCAAGGTAAGCGCCGTCGTGCCCGCAATCGCAGGCACCCTGCTCTTGGCGGCTCTATCAGAGCCGACCAGCGCCCAGTCCTGCCCGATCGTCACCGACCCCACGCCACTCAATGCGAATGCCGCAGAGGACTGCGATTTTGATGATTTTGCCCAACTGGCCACGGACGGCGAAGGCAACTGGATTGCCATATGGACGTGGTCGTATCGCGGGGGCTGCTCGGATGTCCTCTGCACGCCGGAGATCATGCTCGCCCGAAGCACGGACAACGCTGTCACCTGGAGCACACCGGCCCTGCTCGACAGCAGCGCGGCCCTTCCTTATTCGCCCGATAACTGGATGCCCCAGATCGTCACAGACAAGGCCGGCACATGGCTGGCAGTATGGTCATCTACCGACGATCTCGGCGGCACCATCGACAATGATATGGACATCCTGCTCGCCCGCAGCACCGACGATGGCGCCACATGGTCGCCTCCGGCAGCACTCAACACTTACGCCCATTACGACGAAGTAGGCGATGACCACTTGGACAGGTTCAACGACACCAGCCCACAACTTGCCATTGACAGTACCGGAGACTGGGTGGCTGTCTGGGCATCAAAAATCGACCTCGGCGGAACGATTGGCGACGATTTCGACATCCTGTTCTCTCGGAGTACCGACGGTGGCATTACCTGGGATGTCCCCGCCGCACTGAACACCAATGCCGCTTCCGACAGCCGCCGCGACAGCGACCCGCAACTGGCCACCAACGCGACAGGCGGCTGGGTGGTTATATGGGAATCCTCGGATGATCTGGGCGGGACCATCGGCAGAGATCTGGACATTCTGTTCTCGCGGAGCACAGACAACGCAGTCACCTGGAGCCCTCCCGCTCCGCTCAATACCAACGCCGCCTTCGACAGCGGCAGCGACCGGCACGCTCAGTTCGCCACGGACAGAGCAGGCCATTGGGTGGTGGCGTGGTTCTCAACGGACGACCTGGGCGGAACGATCGGCGACGATTACGACGTTCTGTTCTCACGCAGCGCCGACGACGGCCTGACCTGGACAGCCCCGGCTCCGCTGAACAACAACGCTCCATTCGACGACCGCTGGGACAGACATCCTGACCTGGCGACCGACGGAACAGGCAACTGGGTCGCAGCATGGATTGTAAGGGACCCTGCCGAGGGGCCGTATTACGACGACGAGGACATCTTCTTCTCTTTCAGCATGGACAATGGGCACACCTGGTCCGACCCCGTAGCGCTAAACACCAACGCCGTGGATGATTTGGGCGATGACTGGTTCCCGCAAGTCGCCACCGACCACCATGGCAACTGGATCGTGGTGTGGTCCTCCAACGATGGCCTCGGCGGGGCGGCGTGCTGCGATGATTACGATATTCTGGTGACTCACTTCAGCAGGTTGACAGACTGTAACGGAAATGGCGTACCCGACGAGTGCGATATGCGCGACGGGACCAGTGCCGACTGTAATGAGAATGGTATACCTGACGAGTGCGACATCCTCGGCGGGGGCAACCATGACTGCAACGGAAACAACTCCCCCGATGTATGTGATATCGCCAGCGGCATCAGCAGGGATAGACTCTTCAACGGCCCTGACGGGATTCCGGACGAGTGCCAGCGCTGGGATGACCCACTGCCCGAGCCGGAAACACATTAGGTGGCCGAAGACCGCTGTCCTCTGGCGTCTGGCAAGGACATAGTTGCGCGAGCCAGAGGCGATGGGGGTGAATGGCATGAAGCTAGCGGGTGTCCTGGCACTGGCAAGCCCAAGGGGCTTGGATACGACAGTCTGGGGCAACGCCCAAGGAGACCCGGCCGCCACCAAATCCGAGCCCTGAATGTCAGGACGCACCCAAAACCAGCGAGACATCGTTCCTGTCCTTGAGACGTAATATGCGTATGGAGCGGCTACGTCCGATAAATGCGCAATCGGATTACCGCGCTTCAGTGCCGACGGTCGAACAGGCTGAGTCTGTGCATATATGGAGACTCACGCGGCTCTTGGTGGGGGCGTGCTCCTCGCCGGCGTGCAACGTGCTCGTATGCGCCAGGCTTGAGCCTCGACACTCGGACCCTCGACATGCCACGCCCCGTGTCAGGGCTGCCGGAGCCTTAGTGTTTTGGCAGGGCGTCGATGAGTCGGTCGATTTCGCGTTCGTTGTTGTAGCAGTGAGGGCTGGCCCGGAGGCGGCCGCAACGGACCGCTATCA
>CP070827.1:4329176-4334551 GCA_020344555.1 Phycisphaerales bacterium | reverse complement strand
TCGTTGGCCTCCCAGGCATCCACTCCCACCAGTCGGGCGTCGGGAGCGACGCGCCCGGCCAACGTCTCAGCCATAAACCCGAATCCGCAGCCGAGGTCGAGGATGTCTTTTGCAAAAGAGAGATCCAGATCATGCAGGGCGACGTCACGTACGTCGGTCCTATTGGTGGAGCGCCGCTGGATGATGGCCGAGATGGTCTCGTGGGTCGAAGGGCACCGGAACGGCCATAGCGATGACGCTGCCATAGTGCCCTCATTATTGGGTAAGCGGGTTATCTTTTCAAATGCGGAACCGCGGCCGCGTCAACGAGCCGGATACCATCCGCTGGAACCGCAGCGGCGGGGGCCGGGACACGCTACCTGGCTGTCAGCAGAATCCTACTCCGGCCCATCGAACACGCTGAACGGGGAGGATGGCGGGAACTTGGGGGCACCGAGGCCTTCCACCGGGTCCAGGTCGTCCAGCCAGCAGGCCTCATCGTCGCGCTTGTAGATCATGAATTGCCCGCGCAACGCAGGATCCTTGGCCCGGTGGTATCGAAGATAAATGTGCTTGTCATCAACGGCCAGGATCTCGATCTTCCCGGTCTCGTGCGACATCACGAAACGTGCCCGTCGGGCGAGCCCCGATCCTCTTCTCATTGCCTCGCTGAAAACCTCCCAGCCGCGCACGATGGGAACCTTAAAGGATTCGTTTCCCGCGGTCGGCCGACCTTGGAACAAGTAGTACGGCTGACAACCGATGTACGAGAGCCGACGAAACATCGTTGCGAGCACGTCGGCGTCGTCGTTGATGCCCTTGATGATCGGGCACTGGTTCACGCAGATTACGCCGCAGCGAATGAAACAGTCGATGCCTTCAACGGCAACGGACGTAAGTTCCCGCGGATGATCAAAATGGGCCATCAGATAGATACGCTTGCGAGGCGTTGAAAACTCCCGAAATGCTTCCTGAAGCTCTAGATCGCGCAGCAACCGCCACGGATCAAATGCGGGGATCTTTGATCCGATCCGGATGATCTCGACGTGCGGGATCTGCCGCAACGCTTGGAGAGTCTCCCAAAGCCGGCGTGTGCTCATCAGCAGTGGGTCCCCACCCGTCAGGAGAACGTTGCGGATGCCGGGGTTATCAGCAATGTACGCCAGCCCTTCAGACAGGTCGTTCGTAACCTCGTCGTTGTCATTCATGAAGAGCCGCTTGCGGAAGCAATATCGGCAGTATGCCCCGCACACCTCATTGCACAGTAGAACCGCAGTATCCGGATATTTGTGTTGCAGCCCTCGGGCAACCGTGACGGCTTCCTCATTACTGGCGTCCAGCTTGCCCCAGTCCTTGAGCTCCGCTTCGCAGGGGATGATCAGCCGCTTGATGGGATCGTCGGGGTCGTCCCAGTTGACCAGGCCAAGATAGTAGTCGTTTGCCCGGAAGACGTATCGCTGGGCAACCTGCTTGAGCCTATCTCGCTCTCTTGGTGGAATATGCGGGATCTTGTCAACGTCACGGATGTACCTCACCCGCCTGACGGGCTCAGGTCGTGTCCTCAATGTGGTCAGTAATGACCGGATCACGGAAACCCTTTCGATGTCCAAGATCCACAGACAACCGGAGCGCATTACTGCGCGTCCTGATCCAACCGTGGGAGTCTACCCAACCGCCGGACGGCAACCGAAGAGCCAATGTGCTAGCCCACTTATCCAGAATTATTATATCACATCAGAAGGCCTGCGCCAGCAAAAAGGCAAGCAGAATAGCTTGCTTTAAATGGTAGGTGTCACATTAGCGGTCAATTTCTGCGCGCGTACTTGTAACCTAATCTGGTAAACTAGCTAAACCTCAATAACAAGCGGGAAATTACCGGACGGATGTGAAACTGGCGTGACATTGCTGCTTCAAACGATCAGCACGGCTAAGCATGGTCTGAAGCTGTGTGCACTCAATAAGGGACTTACCTAATTTATGCAATCTCTCAAGATTCCCCAGATTCGCGGCCTTTTACTTTATGGGTATCATTCGCCGTCCGAAGGCGAACAGAGCATAAAATTACCCACATTCGTCGCAGCAGTTCCTCTTGCGCAGCGAATTCATTGAACCGGTATTCGACGTGTGTGTCGCACGCGTGTTCCGGTGTCTCCCTATTGGCACCCTTGTGGCTGCCCCTCCCAACCAGACGAGAGGGTGTCGAGTATTATCCGCCCACTAGTGTCTGCGCGCAGAGCATTGTGTTTGGCGACCCGGTCAGCGGGTGTCACTCCACAGTGACGCTCTTGGCCAGGTTTCGTGGCTTGTCGACATTGCATCCGCGGAGAACGGCTGCGTGGTAGGCAATGAGCTGCAGTGGAATCACGGTCAGCAGCGGCTGCAGCGGCTCGAGCGTATCGGGCACGTAAAGAACATGCTCAGCCAGTTTGGCGATTTCGCGGTCGCCGTCGGTTGCGATTGCGATGATACTGCCGCCACGGCTTCGCACCTCCGAAATGTTGCTCATCATTTTGTCATACTGACTTCCGGCAGTCGCGATTACGACCACGGGCATGCCTTCGGTGATCAGCGCTATCGGGCCGTGCTTCATCTCGGCGGCCGGCAGACCCTCCGCGTGGATATAGCTGATCTCCTTGAGCTTCAAGGCACCTTCGAGCGCAACCGGGTAGTTGTATCCGCGTCCGAGATACAGCCAGTTGTCGCGTCCGCTGTATCGCTGAGCCACCGCTTTGGCGTGGTCGACGTGCTCGAGTAGCGGGCTCATCTGCTCGGGAATCTGTGATAGGGCGGCGATAAACTGCGTGGCTGCGGCCGGTGACATGTGCTTGCGGCGGCCTAGATAACAAGCGATAAGTGCCAGTACGGACACCTGACCGGTAAAGGCCTTGGTGCTGGCCACGCCGATCTCCGGACCCACGTGCAGGTAAACGCCGGCGTCCGTTTCCCGGGTCAGGGTCGAACCCACAACGTTGACGACACCGAGGGTCATCGCCCCGCGCCGCTTGGCTTCCGTGAGTGCGGCGATGGTATCGGCCGTCTCACCGCTTTGCGAAACGGCCAGCACCACCGTGCCGTCGTCGATGATCGGATTCCGGTAGCGGAATTCGCTGGCGTAATCCGTTTCCGTGGGGATGCGAGCCAGGTCCTCGAAGAGATATTCGCCCACCAGCGCTGCATGCCACGCCGTGCCGCAGGCGGTCATGATGATCCGCCTGGCTCTTACCAGCTCACGGGAGCAGTCCACAAGCCCGCCGAGATGCACGGTTCCCTCGCGCAGGTCGATTCTCCCGCGCAGACAGTTCTCCAGCGAGGATGGCTGCTCGCAGATCTCCTTGAGCATGAAGTGCTCGTACCCCGCCAGCTCGATCTGCTCGAGCGACCATTCAATTTCTTCGACGTCTTTAGCGACCGGGATGGCGTCCAGCGTGGTCAGACGCAGATCATCCGGGGTCATTCGTGCCATCTCTCCGTCACCAAGGTAGATCACCTGGCTGGTATGTGCGAGGATGGCCGCTGCGTCAGAGGCCAGCAGGTGTTCGTTCTGTCCCACCCCGATGATCAGCGGGCTTCCCTGGCGGGCGGCGACGATGACGTCGGGCTCGTCGGCGCATATCACGGCAATCCCATACGTACCCGTAACCTCATGCAGCGCCTGACGAACGGCCTGCTCCAGATTACCGTCGTAAAACTGCCCGATCAGTTGGGCTATCACCTCCGTATCGGTCTCACTTGTGAACTGAACGCCTTGCCTTTCCAGATACGTTCGAAGTGCCCGATCGTTTTCGATGATCCCATTATGGATCACCGCGATCCTGCCGGAGCCGTCCAGGTGCGGATGGGCGTTGATGTCCGTTGGCGCTCCGTGAGTGGCCCAGCGGGTGTGCCCCACTCCGGCGGTATGGGCAACCTCTAAGTCGAGCTGTTGTTCCAGGACCGAGATTCGTCCGGCCGACTTGGTCACCGAAACAGCACCCGAATCGGCAAGAGCGATTCCGGCCGAGTCATACCCACGGTATTCCAGCCGGCGAAGTCCTTCCATCAGGATTGGCAGCGCCGGTCGCCGCCCCACATACCCGATGATTCCACACATAAGACCGCCCTTCTTTCAATCCTTACAGTGCCGCAAGCACGCCACGTCGAACCTTACTCGCTGCGACGGGTCGGCCGTAGCGACCATTATTGATTGTCCACTGATCCAGCAGTAAGGCCGGTTGCGTGGGAGTCGCCGTCGCGCGAATGCCTCACAAGTATTATCGGCTCTTTTGCCGCAGGTTCAAACGAGCACGCCAACCATACGGCGTTAGGGGCCGCTTGACTCGCAAATTACACAACCACCGGACCGTGACCGGCACGCTTCTCAGTCTTATAATCGCTCCAAAGGGAAGCCACAAATGGACCTTTTTGAAGACCAGCGCAAGGCGAACCGCAGCAGTGTAGAACCCCTGTCTGTTCGGCTGCGGCCTCGAACACTCGATGAGTTCGTCGGGCAGCAGAGTTTCATAGGGGAAGGGAAGCTGCTCCGCCGAACGTTAGAGGCGGACCGGATCACCAGCGCACTATTCTACGGCCCGCCTGGCACAGGCAAGACCACGCTTGCGATGATCATCGCGGCTACCACCCGTGCCCACTTCGAGCAGGTCAACGCGGCCGCTGTCGGTGTCAAGGAGATCCGGGAGATCCTTGCCGCGGCGCGGGATCGGCTGGAGACCGGCGGGCAGCGCACGATCCTGTTTGTCGATGAGCTACACCGCTTCAACCGGCCCCAACAGGACGTGCTGCTGGACGACGTGGAGAACGGTGTCGTGATTCTGATCGGTGCCACCACAGAGAACCCCTTCTTTGCCCTGAACACACCTTTAGTCTCGCGGAGCCAGATCTTCCAGTTCGAACCGCTTTCCAACGAGGACATCAAGACCCTGCTGCGTCGTGCGACAAGTGACACCGATCGCGGCCTCGGGACCTATCGTGTCACCCTGACGGACGAAGCCGCCGATCACCTGGCCAACACGTCTGATGGAGACGCCCGGCGGGCCCTGACCGCCCTGGAGATAGCAGTGCTGTCCCAATCCGATCGCGCCGGTGGCGTAGGGCCGATCGTTGTCGATTTGGAGACGGCGGCGGATTCCATTCAGCGGAAGGCTATTCAGTACGACGCGGCCGGGGACGCCCACTACGATGCGATCAGCGCTATGATCAAGTCGATTCGCGGTAGTGACCCCGATGCCGCCGTCTACTGGCTTGCCCGGATGCTCGAAGCAGGCGAGGACCCGCGTTTTATCGCACGGCGGATCGTGATCGCCGCAGCCGAGGACATCGGGAACGCCGATCCACACGGCCTGGTGCTTGCCCAGGCCGCCGCCGACGCGACACAGATGGTCGGCATGCCGGAGTGTCAA
>CP070827.1:4312816-4329076 GCA_020344555.1 Phycisphaerales bacterium | reverse complement strand
AAGCGACTGACAAAGAGGTCCACGTTATCATCGTTGTCGTAGTCGCCGAAGGCCAAGGCAAGAGCACCGCAGACATTGGCCAGGCCTGATGACGCAGTGACATCGACAAAACTGCCGCCGGGTCGTCCCGCCAGGAGAAGGGTGCATCCCCAACTGCGGCTCACTTTTGCCGTGGTAACCATGTCCGGCCGGCCGTCTCCGTTCACGTCCGCCGTGGCTATTCGGCCGGCCCCTGCGCGGATCTTTCGCACGGCGGCCGGTTGATCGCCGGCCTCGATGCCTTGCAATGACATCGATCCCGACGCCTTCCAAAGGGTTCTCACCGTGTCGGCGGCCAGCTCACCGCTCGCCACGCTCCGCTTGGGCAGGGCAGTAAGTGGCCGGACCACAGCCAGCGGGCCCATCCGGTTGTAGTTGGGCATGACCACCATATCCGCCAGCGGGCTTTGTCGCAGCTTGACGAATTTCTCCTGATAAAGCCGGGCCTGCTCTTGATCCCCCTCCTGTCTGGCAACCCGCATAAGATCGTAGTAGGCACTGACCAGGGCGGGATTCTCTTGAATGGCCCGTTCCAGCTCCGCCCGGCAGGGTTGGCCCAGGTGCGACTTGCTACGGGCCAGCAGGTACCAGGCGCTGGCGTCGTGAGGTTCGAGTTTCAGAACACGTTGGAAGCAGGGTACCGCCTCCTCATCATGCCCTCGGTACTGGTGCATGATTCCGCGAAGATACAACGCCCGGACGTTGTCCGGCTCGTCTTGAAGCACCGCACCCAACAGCGTATCAGCCCGTTCCAAGTCACCTTTGGCATTACGGTTGTATACGGCGATGGCCAGATTGACGCGGACCTCCGTAGACTTCGGGGCCAGCCTAGCGGCCTCCTCAAATGCCTTGACCGCTTCGGCGTATTGATAGCGTTCCATCAGAGCCACCCCGCGATTGGCCGCTCTGACAACAGGATCCCGACTCCGCCAGGCGTCTTCGGTATCACCCTGAGGCTGAGCCGAAGACACCTCCCGGCCAATCAACAGAATGGCCAGAGCCCCAACGCAAAGAAGGCGTGTAAACGCAGCAGACTCGAATGTGCGCACTACTATGATCTCCCCATGCTACCGACGCTGCCCGAGTCCAACTCCAGAGCGAATAATCGTGCAACGGTCTTCCAGACGAACAAGGATTGTCTCGCCATTCCAAGGATAATGCACGATCGGCCGACGAAAGAGCCTGTGCGGACCGCCTGCGCGCCCCAACTCTTCAGAGATAGAGACCAGGGACCCGTTGCCGGTTCCCCGATCGCTCAGCCGGGTCCGAAAAGACTCCCAGCACCCAGCCGAATTGGATTGGGGCGACCAAGCAACAACCTGGACGCACTCGTTGCCTCTGCCAGAAGCCAGCGGACACGCTCGCACAGGATTTCTCCAGAAATCCACTATTTTCAGCTTCTATTTATTCTCCGCTTCGAGGCGCGCTAACACGCCATCGCACAAGATTTTTCCCCAACAAATCTGTTGGAAGCCCTTGACAATCCGCCCCAACGGTGTACACTTACAACGGTTTTGTTGGAAACAATTTCGTTGGCAACGGCACCGTTGGCAATCAGATCAGGAGTAAGGCGAACCATGGAAAGGCTGAAGCAAGCTGGCGGCAACTGGGTTACCGGGGATCGCTTCTGGGGCCGGGAGAAGGATATCAGTCTGTTCATCGAGCGGCTCGATGAAGGTGCGCACCCGCTGCTGGTCGCGCAGCGACGCATGGGTAAGACCAGCCTCATGCGCGAGACGGCGCGCCGGCTCGCGGACCGGTATGTCTGCCTGTTCGTCGATCTTCAGAAATCGTGGAAGGCGGCGGATGCTGTTGTCGCGTTGAGCCTTGCCGTTCACCCCCATCGCACGCTGTGGCAAAAGGGGAGACACCTGTTCGCCAACATCCTCAGCAACGTGGCCGACAGAATCGACGAGGTGGAGTTTGCCGAGTTGGGGCTCAGACTGCGGGCTGGCCTGACAAGTGGCAACTGGGCGCAGAAGGGCGACCAGCTCTTCGGGATTCTTGCAGCCTCGGAGAAACCTGTCGTCCTCCTCCTTGACGAGGTGCCTATTCTGGTCAGCCGCCTGCTCAAGGGTGAGGACTTCTCCATCACTCCGCAACGAAGAGCCGAAACCGAGGAGTTCATGTCGTGGTTACGCGAGAACAGCATCCGGCATCAGGGACAGGTCCGCATCGTAATGTCGGGCAGCATCGGCTTTGAACCGGTCCTTCGTCGCGCCCATCTGACCGCCACGATCAATAACTTCGTGCCATTTGAGCTAAAACCGTGGGACGACGCCACGGCCATCGGCTGTCTTAACGCTCTGGCGAACGAGTATGGCGTGCGGTTTCAGGGCGACGCACCCGGTCGGATGGTCTCGCGCCTGGGGTGCAACATTCCCCATCACGTGCAGATGTTCTTCTACCATGCCTATGGGTGGTGCAAGCGCAGGGACCGCATGCAGTTCGGTCCGGATGACGTTGAGACGGTCTACCACCAGGAAATGCTCAGCACTCGCGGGCACGCGGAGCTGACGCACTATGAAGACCGCCTCAAGCTCGTCCTGGGGCAGGAAGCTTTCCCGCTGGCGCTCGAGATGCTTACCGAGGCCGCGGTGACCGGTCACTTGACCCGCGACGCGTTGGCGGCCCTCGAGAAATACTTCTCTTTCCCGGAGCAGAGCACCGCCGAGGCTCAGGAGGAAATCCTGCGAGTGCTGGAACACGACGGCTACTTGCGCCTTACGGAGAGTGGGTACGTTTTCGTATCGAAGCTTGTGCGCGACTGGTGGAAGGCGCGCTACGAGTTTGCGTTCACTCCGATTTCCCAGCGAAAAGAGTAAGGGATGCCCATCCGAACCGTCAAATACAACCCGGCTTTCCTGTCCGAAGAGGACCTCGTCCGATCCTTCGTTGTGCGACACACCGACCTCGAACTGATCGTCCAGGTTCTCCGTGAGAACGTGACCGATTCAAATCAGCACGTCCTGGTAACAGGACCGCGCGGGATAGGCAAAACCATGCTGGCGTTGCGGGTCGCGGCCGAGGTCCGAAGAACGGAAGAACTCCGCCGGCGCTGGTACCCGTTGGTGTTCGCCGAGGAAAGCTACGAGGTAAGCAGTCCCGGCGAGTTCTGGCTGGAGGCCTTGTTCCACCTTGGTGAACAGACCAACGACTCCCGCTGGAAACGCACTTATGAGACGCTGCGAGACGAGCACGGCGAACACGACGAGCAGCGGCTGCGCGAGAGCGCCTTGGCCCAGCTTATGGACTTTGCGGATGCGGAGGGTAAGCGTCTCCTCCTCGTGGTTGAGAACTTCGGGATGTTGGCGGGTGACCAGATCAGCGACGATGACGGCTGGGCCCTTCGGCACACCTTGCTTCACGAACCGCGAATCATGCTGCTGGCTACCGCCGCCAGCCGCTTCGAAGAGATTCAAACCCAGGGCAAGGCCATGTTCGAGCTGTTCAAACCTCATAAGCTGCATCCCCTGACGGAGGACGAATGCGGGGCGGTGTGGGTGTCAGTCGCTGGGGACAAGCCCGTCGACGGGCGCATTCGCCCGATTCAGATTCTCACCGGCGGCAATCCCCGGCTGGTGACGATTATCTCTTCCTTCGCGGCCCAATTGTCGTTCAAGGAGCTGTTAACTGACCTCATGCATCTCGTGGACGAGCACACCGAGTACTTCAAGAGCCACCTGGACAACCTGGCGCCCACTGAGCGTAAGGTGTATCTGGGGTTGGCCGATCTATGGACGCCAGCGACCGCTCGCAAGGTTGCCGGGATGGTCCGGCTGGGCGTAAGCAAGACCAGCTCGCTTCTGGCTCGGCTCGCGCGCCGTGGAGCTGTTGTAGTCGGGGAAGACACGGGACGGACCAAGTCCTACTACGTTGCGGAACGGATGTACAACATCTACTACCTGATGCGGCGACGCGCCGGAGAATCGGGGCGAGTCCGGGCACTGGTAAACTTTATGGTTGGCTTCTATCCTCCGCAGGAGTTGATCGATGTCACCGCCCGAATCGCAAGAGAAGCGTGCGAGCTTGAACCGGAACGTCGGCGCGAGCACGTCCTTGCTTACGAAGCCATCCTGAAAGATCCCGCTGTCCAAACCATGCGCGAGGACATCCTTAGCGCGACTCCAATGGGCTTCTTCGAAGGCGGAGATATACCTCCTTCAATCAGAGATTTGGCAAAATGCAGGGGATGGGAGCAGCTAAAGCCCCAATTGTACGAGCTCCTGAAAGAGATGGACGCTCTCCTTGGACAGCCGGACAAGCTCGCGGAGGTTGAAGCCCTCTGCAACAAAGCGATTAAGGTTGCCCCCAAAGAAGCCCTCCCCCGGGTGGTGCTTGGGATGGTCTGCCAAGGCAGCGGGAAGTACCAGCAAGCAGAGCAGGCGTATAGGAAGGGCATCGAGCTGGATGCAGACTACGGTGTAGTGTGGGGCCTAGTCGGCCACCTGCTCCACACACATCTTGGCCAATATGACGAAGCGGAAGTGGCGTATCGCAAGGCTATTGAATCGTTCCCAAAGCATGCCTCCTGGGCGTGGACCCAGATTGGCGATCTTCGTCGCGATCGGCTCGGGCGCTACGCAGAGGCGGAGGAGGCCTATCGGATTGCCATCGGACTTGACGAGGGCTACGCACCGGCGTGGTCAGGACTCGGTACGCTTCTGTGGGTACACCTTGACCGTCGTGACGAAGCTGAACGCGCACTTCGAAGGGCACTGGAAGTGGCGCCCGAGAACCGTGTGAACTGCGTACTTCTGTTAGCTGTCTTGTTGGACAGGGCCGATCGCCTGACTGAGGCATTGAAGTTGGCCGAGGATGCGCTACTCCAGCACAACAGGGACCCGCGTGTCCTGGCTGTGCTTGCATGGCTGTTCACCGAGAGAGGGGGGATGGCTGCGCGCGAACGGAGCGAAGCGTGGGCGCGAGAGGCGGCGACGAAGGAACCGCAGCAAACTCGTAACCAAGAGATGCTGGCATCCGTACTGTGTGCGTCGGGTAAGCAAGCGAAAGCGTTGGAGCCCGCGCGTAAGGTCGTCGAAGATGCGAGCTACGTGAAAGACTCCGCGGATGCTTGCGTTGATCTCTTCGTTAGCTTGGCTGCGGGCGGGTATGCTCGGGAAGCTCTGGAGATTCTGGAGGATTCGCCCAGCGCGGAACTCTTGGAGCCGCTGATTGTGGGGCTTCGGCTGTTCCTGGACAAAAAGGTGAACGTGGCCGTCGAGATCCTGGAGGTGGGCAAGGACGTCCTGAAGCGAATTCAGGAGCGCCAGATGAAACTGTCCGCGGAGCGACCCAGGGAAAACCAGCCCGTAGAAGAGTAGCCGCATCCCTTGAGGAGGCGGAGGCACTGGACGGCACGGTATTCGTTGCCTTTAGGGTCTGGACAAGAGTGTCTGGAGCTACCCACGGCGCGCCCGCGATATTCATGCCCCGGACACAGGTGAGCTCGTCGTCGGATCGTGCGCGCCTGCTTACGAGGGGAACTTGAAGTCGATCATTTGCATTTCGACGGTTCGTCGGTCGTTGAATTCGTTGATGAGGGGTTCGAAGGCCACCCGGCAACGGCGGTGCTGTTTGAGATCCTGCAACAGCGCGCCCAGGCCGAAACCGATCCCCTTGACACAGACATCGTGCTGGCGAAATGAGGCCTGCAAATGTTGGCCGTGCTGACCGACGCAACGTGGTTCGTCGGCAAGTTCGATCCAGTCGGAGGCCAAGCGCGGCCTGGGGTTCCCGATGCCGAACGGGCCGAGCCCCACAATCGCCTCGGCCGTTGGCATGGTCAGCTCGTCAAGGGCCACTACCGCATCGATGCGCAGTTTCGGGATGAGGTCCTCGCCGGTAAGGCGGTTGTTGGCGATCCGGACGAAGGCCTCGGTGAACGATTCGATGCGGTCTTCCGCGATGCGCATCCCGGCGGCCATGGCGTGCCCACCGTAGGACAGGAGGTGCTCGCTGCAGGAAGCCAGCACCGCGCTCAAATCAAAGTGCTGAATGCTGCGGCCCGATCCTTGTCCCCGGCCGTCAGCAAGAGCGATCATGATGGTCGGTCTGTGAAAGCGATCCACGATTCGGGCCGCCACTATCCCGATGACACCCGCGTGCCACCCCTCCGAGGCCAGAACTATTGCCCTGCGTGCGTCGCCGGCGAGATGGTCACGTTCGATCATCTCGACGGCCTGTCGGGTGATCTGGCGCTCGGTAGCCTGTCGGGATCGATTGTGCTCCTCGAGATAGAAGGCGATCTCGCGAGCCCGGTCCTGATCGGCACGGGTCAGCAGCTCGACCGCGAGCCGGGCGTGTCCCATCCTGCCGGCTGCGTTGATTCGCGGAGCCAGCTTGAACCCCACGTCGTATCCGCTGATCTTGCCGCCGCCCAACCCGGCCGATTCGATCAACGCCCTTAAACCCGGCAGAGGCGTTGTAACCAGACCCTCCAGGCCGTGCCTGGCGATTATCCGGTTCTCGCCGGACAGCGGGACGACGTCAGCGATAGTGCCCAGGGCGGCAAGCGGGAGCATCTCGACGAGAAGGTTCCGAAAATCGGGGCCGACACGATCCGCTCCGGCAATCTCGAGCCCGATCGCCCACGCCAACTTGAGAGCGACGCCCGCCCCGGACAGATCAGGGTTCGGATAGCCGTCGTCCAGGCCGGGGTGAACGATCGCATCCGCCCTGGGGATCGGATCGTGTAGGGCATGGTGGTCTGTGATAATCAGATGTACACCGGCTTCGGCGAGGGCCTCCGCTTCCTCGACGGCGGTAATCCCACAGTCGACCGTGATGATCATCCGGGCACCGTCTTGGATGAGGCGCCGTACGGCGTCGGGATTCAGCCCGTAACCCTCCTCAATACGATGTGGGACGTAGAACTCGACAGTGGCACCGGCCCGGTTTAGGGCGTGCCAGAGGATTGCCACACCGGTCGTGCCGTCCACGTCGTAGTCGCCGTAAAGTACGATTTTGGATTGCGAACGAATCGCCTCGACGATCCGAGCCGCCGCTTCCGTCGCAGCGGACAGCCGACCCGGCGGATAGAGGTCCTTCAGTTGAGGTGTCAGAAAGGCTCCTGCCGGCTGGTCAGCGGACAGCCCTCGGTTGAGTAACAGTTGAGCAACAACCGCCGGTACTTGCCAGCGCCGGACGGCCGCCGACAGGTCGGCCGCAGGGGCCGAAATCAGCCATTGTCTGGCCATGTATATTCCTTGAGCTTCCCCTCAGACGGGGAGAATCCCACGTTATGACCTGAGAATCTACTGATTAGCCTCGGTCGGGTAAAGCGGCCACCCCGCGCTTGTGGGCTCGCCTGTGATTTATTGTTGAGCCACAGTGTGTCGGACCAGTTTCACTCCGACGAAACCCGAACGGTGGTCCAGGCCCGACCAATAACGGCACGAATTACAATATGTGACGCTTTTGCTCCCTGGAGGGCTTGATCGGCGTGCAGGAGGCGTCTATACTCGGGATGTTCAGGGTCGGAGACACGGTCTGGTATTCGCGTATAGGAGACTGGCAATTGAGCGGTACACTTGAGGGAAAGAGCGTTCTACTTGTGGACGATGATCCGGACATGCTCATCGCGCTAAAGGCCGTGCTGTATAACACCGGGGTCGCGATCAAGACCGCGGCCGACGGGAACGAGGCACTGCAAATGGCCGCCGAGTTCGATCCGGACCTCATCGTTCTTGACGCGATGCTTCCAAAGCGAAGCGGGTTCCTCGTCTTGGAGAAGCTCAAAGGGCCCGCCAAGAAACGAGGGCAGCGACCTTACATCATCATGATCACGGGAAACGCAGGGAAGCGCCACCAGACGTGGGCCAGAAGCCTTGGCGTCGATGGCTACTTCAACAAGCCGTTTCGCATGGAGCGGCTGGTTGCGTCGGTGGAAGAGCTGCTCGTTGACGGATCCAAGTCGGACGAGAAAGCCTAGCGGAGTAGATCGGCTAACCCACGGTATTTCGTGACGGGCTCGCCCTGCGTCGGCGGGTGAGCGGCCGATTCGTATCACGTGCTCGCGGAGCGACCTTGTGCTTGCACCCTGCCTAGTCCTGCGCTGATAAAGGTTGGCGGCGGCGGTGTGATAACACGCGGGCGTTTTCGATAATGATCTCAACAAGGTGATCAGCCGCTCGGGCGGGCTGTTCCAGCTCCATGTAGATGTCCCTGAGTGTAAAGCGGATGAACGTGCGCGCCGACGGCTCATCGACGCGCTGAAGGAGTTCTTCAAGGACCTCGGCGGCCTGTTCCAGGCCGTCAGCGTCCCGGTGAATATCGACGACCGATTGTGTGGCCATGATCACTGCGTCAACCGCGTCGAACGCGGCCCTGTGCCGGTCGGGGGTATGCTGACGCTGCTCCATCCACTGCAACCGCCCTCGTCGCTCCAATTGTCCACGCTGTCTTTGAAGGCGGGCTATTTGCAGCTCGCGGCGTTCCAGGTCGGACTGGATGCGCATGAGTTCCAGCGCCATCTTCGATAGAGCCTCAAGGTCCCTTTCCGGTAGACCGAGCTTGGACTTCTCCAGCGCCGCGCGAATATCGATCTCTCGCAATCGCAAGGCGTCCAACTCGTCGTGAAGACGCTGCAATTGTTCGTCCAGCTTACGACGGGACTGCTCATCCTCGACCGCCCAACGAGGCGGGCCTTCAATCTCATAGGGCATCCACTTGTGCCGGTTCAACCTGCCCTCGAAAAAGAGGTGTTCTTCTTCCCCGAAGAGCTCATCCAGTATCGCTTCGGACTCGGCCTTGGGGGCATCCCTCATGCGGCGTTCGAGCAGCGCTTCGGACTCGGACTCGAGTGCTTCCCTTAAGCGGCGCTCGAGGGCTTCTCTACGCTCGCGCTCTCGTTCGTCAATGCCGGCGGGCGGTTCCGCCAAGCTGCCTGCCGACGGGACAGCCATGAACCAGATGATGCTAGCAAGCACTCCGGCTCTCGGGGTCATAAACATAGGACCGTCTCCTTTGCTCGAGTCACAAAACAGGAATCCGATGAACGTAGGTTGATCTTGTGCTCTTAGTATATATCGACGGATCGAGATGACCAGCGGTGCAACTCGAACGTGGATTGGGCTGCGCGCCCGTCCCGCCGAGCGGTTGAGTGTGCCCGACGCTGTCCCACCATCCCCATGGCCGGGCAGAAAGCCTTGATTGGCCGACATCTGCCTTGCCAGCCGAGAAGAAGCAGCCTGACTGCCAAAAAACGGACGATCTGAGCTCAAGATGAGCGGAAAGCCAACCCGCCCCGGCGTGGAGGCCGACATGAACTTACAGGAAGAGCCCTGGCCGACGTGCCGTCGACTTGTACACACGGGATTGTTTCGTGCGTAGAATCCAAGGAAACGTCAAAAAGTCGAAACGTCAAAAAGTCGAAACAGGAAAGACTCGTGACTCTGCGGCGCTTCGACGCGGTTTTGTTGCCTATGAGAGCATCAGAGCTTATGAAGAGGGAACGCTTTCTTTCGATGGCTAGCTGGCCGCTTTTTGCCGCAACCTTCGTCGTTGCTCCCGCCGTTGCCGCGGGCCAAGTTGCCGATGAGGAGTGCACTGAGCATACCACACCGCCATTGACTTTGGCCGATGCGCAGGATCTGCTCGTGCAAGGCTCGTACGAACAGGCCATTGAAGCTTACCAAGAGCTCACGAGAGTGGGGGACCAACTGCTCGAGGCGGGGCTGGGTTTGGCACGGTGCCGAATGCAGATTGGTGAGTATGACGAGGCGATCGCCGGTTTGACGGGACTGGCCGGCGCTGATTCCGCAGACCGCCACTACGTGCTCGCCGAGTTACTTAACCGGAAGGGTCGCTACCAAGCGGCGATAAACCACTCGCACGACGCCGTCAAGCGTGATAAGGACCACGCCGGGGCCAGGCTGTTGCTCGGTCGGACGTTCGAACTGCTCGGCCGGCGCGACGATGCCATCAAGACATATCGGTGGTTCGACAGGCAGATTGCCGGACGGGCGGAGCTGCCGCGCGACGCCGCATGGATCACGCACACGGCGCTGGGGTTTCTGCGGTACAGCGTGCTGACGCGGACCAACGTTCCCCGGCGCACCAAGCACGTCCTGAACGAAATGCTACAGGTGGCCTACGGGCGGCTTGACCGCACGTACTGGCCGGCACGTATCGCCGCCGCCGACCTGCTGCGCGAGAAGTACAACAACGATGAGGAAAACGGCAGCGTTTCAGACTACAAAGCCGCCCTGCGCATCAACAAGAATCTGCCCCAAGCGCATGTGGGGCTGGGTGAGGTCGCGTTGGAAGGGTGGGACCTCGAAGAGGTTGAGCGACGGGTGGAGTTGGCCCTGACTATCAATCCGAAATTCGCACCCGCAATCCACCTGCTCGCCAAGAAGTACATCGCGGAGCGACGATACCGCCAGGGCATCGATACCTGCGAGCGGGCGCTTGCGACCAACCCTAATGATGTTACCGCCCTCTCGCTCAGTACGGCCGCCAGCGCGTGTCAGTATGACCGGGACGCGGTTGAACAAAAGGCCTCCCGCGTGGCGGCGATCAATCCCACTTGCGCTGAGCTGCATCGTATTCTCGGTGCCGCTTCTTCGGGTACTCGCCAGTATTCCACGGCGGAACAGGAGTATCAAAAGGCAATCAAATTCGATCCGACCGACGCCAACCCGCGTACAGAACTCGGCATGATGTACATGCAATGGGGGCTGGAAGAAAAGGCCCGCGACGCCCTGGAAGCCGCCTGGGCGCTGGACCCGTTCAATGAGCGCACCAAGTTCACGCTTGAGCTGCTCGAGCTGCTCGAAAAGTTCGACCGCGTCGAAACGGCGCATTTCATCGTCAAGTACAACGCCAAGCGCGATCCGGGCATCGGCGAATTCGTTGCCGCCTACATGGAGGACATCTACGAGCCTGTCACCGGCGACTATGACGCGCCGCTCACAAGCAAGACGATCGTCGAGTTCTTTCCCACCCACCGTGAATTCGGCGTGCGGATCACCGGGAAACCATGGATTCACACCATCGGGGCGTGCACCGGTCGGGTCATCGCACTCGCTTCACCGGGCGACTCGGCTCACCTTCCCACTTACGATGTCGCCCGCGTGCTGAAGCACGAGTTCACCCACACCGTCACACTGGAGGCCACGCTTAACCGGATCCCACATTGGTTCACCGAGGGGCTGGCCGTCTATCAAGAAGACGCCCCACGCACCTTCATGTGGTGCGAGCTGCTCGCCAACGCCGCCCGTCGTGACCGACTCTTCACGCTGGAGTCGATCGACTGGGGATTCATCAGGCCGCGTCGTCCCGACGACCGACAGATGGCGTATGCCCAAAGCGAATGGATGTGCGAATACATCGTCCAGCGGTTCGGATACGAGACCATCAACAAGATGCTGCGCTGGTTCCGTGACGGTCTGACTCAACGAAAGGTCTTTGCGGAGCAGCTCGGAGTCGAGCAGGAGGAATTCGATCGCGACTTTCGACAATGGGCGCGGCGTGAATCCGCCCGTTGGGGGTTTGACCTGACACCACCGGAGAGTGTGAATGAGCTGCGCCCCCTCGCAGAAGCGGACAGTGATAACGCCAATGTGCTTGGCCGGCTGGCCCGAGCGGAGTTCGACGATGGTGACTACGAACGGGCTGCGGCTGCCGCCCGGCGGGCCATCGAACTCGACGCCGAGGAACTCAACGGGCTCGAAGTGCTTGCCAAGGTGCTGGCCTTCTTCACGAAACAGGAACAAAACGAGTCGGCCAAAGGTATCTATGACGATGAAGCATTGCCTGTGCTCGAACGCCTCTTGAAGATGGACCCAAGCGGGTGGACGGCACCGAAGAACCTGGCCGAGATCGCCCTGCGCCGGAAGGAGTATGATCGGGCAGCAGAATCGTACAAGCGGCTGCAGCAGCTATGTCCAATGGACCCGGCAAGCTGGCGGGGTCTGGCGGGCATCTATCTGAAGCAGGGTGAGCACGACCTGGCGCTGCCGCAATTGCTGGAGCTCGTTCGGATTGAGGAAGGCGATGCCACGGTACCGGAGAAGATTGCCGGCATTTACAGACGCCGAGGCCGAGTGGGTGAGGCCCGCTACTGGTATCGCCGCGCCCTATACATCGATCCCTTCAATGTTGATCTGCACCGGGCGCTGGGCGACACCAGCATGCAGGCCGGTGATACGAAGACGGCACTTGGCGAATACAAGATGCTGACGAAACTCCAGCCGAATGACCCTAAGCACTTCGAGAATGCCGCGTTTGCGGCACATAAGCTCGGTGACATCGCTGAGGCACAGGAATTCGCCCGCCAAGCGGTCAAACTCGATCCATCTTCGCCGGCCCGCTCCCTGTTACGGTAGCCGGCTACGGATCCGGGCCCGGTGCACGCCCGTTTCAGCGGTGTTGTCTGATGCCGACGCTCAGCCTTTTGTCAAAGGCACCCTCAGGGCCCCGGCCGGCTCGAGCTTAGCCATGCGTTGGCAGCCGCCCTGGGTAAGCCGGGCACCCTCCTGGCGGACAGCGCCGCTCACGCCAAGCCCGCAACTGGCCGATTTTATGGGAGCAGTGAGGCCTGGGGTGACTCGGACCGGAGAATACCACCCCTTGTGCCGAGTTGGGGTCTTGGTTTGCACGCCAAAGGCTGTTACTCTCTTCGTGGAGGTCAGTGCGGATCGGGCGCCGGACCCGGTTATGCGGAGTGAACGCGAGGTTCGTCACACCGAATCCGGCGCTCGTTACGCGCTATTCCCGCCGCAGAGGGCTTGAGGTCTGGCTCCCAACGGGCTGTTTGTGTGTGGCACACGGCTTGCTTGAGCGCCGCGCCAGGTGGCAGGCGTTCAATAAGGTCGGGACTGTAACAGGATTGATGCATTGAATGCCGAGCTTGCCGGTTACCGGATCACCAGACAGATCGGTATCGGTGCGGGCTCGAAGATATACGCCGCCTTGGAGCCCAAGACCGGGCGGACCGTCGCTGTCAAGCACATCGTGCGCGAAACCGCCGAGGACGACCGGTTTATCGCCCAGGCCGAAAACGAGTACAAGGTGGGCAGCACGCTCAACCATCCATGTTTGCGACACAGCTACGCCATCCAGCGAATACGCAAACGGCTGCAGGTAAAGGAGCTGGTGTTGGCAATGGAGTACATCGACGGCCTGAACCTCGAAAAGGCCAGGCCCAATCGCCTCAAGACCTTCCTGATCCTCTTCCACAAGGTGGCGAAAGGCTTAAGCGCGATGCATCAGGCCGGCTTCGTGCACACCGATATCAAGCCGACCAACATCATGATCGGCCAGGGCGGAGTGGTGAAGATCATCGACTTCGGGCAGTCCTGCCGGATCCATCATCGCAAGGAGCGTATTCAGGGTACGCCCGACTACATCGCACCGGAGCAGGTCCAGCGGTTGCCGCTGGATCAGCGCACCGACGTGTTCAACCTCGGGGCGACGATGTACTGGGTGCTGACCTCGGAAAAATATCCGACCGCAATCCGTGGTCCCGATTTTCGCGGTGGTATCAACGTGGTCACCTCGGAGAAGCCGATTGCCCCGATCGAGCACAATGAGAAAATACCGGTAGCCCTGTCAACACTCGTGATGGAGTGTTGTCGCGACAATCCCGCCGAGCGGCCCGCGGACATGAGTCAGGTCATCGCCAGGCTCGCGGTGGTCGAGAAGATCTGGAAGAAGTATCGAGAGAGTATCCGTGCCCGGCGCGGCGTCGTTGTTCCCCCACCTGTCGGCCAGGCACCGCAGGCCGCCGAGGATGACCTATGAGTGCCGCTGCCCGAGTTGCCGACGTCTTCCTCGAAGCCGCCCGGGCTAACCGAGAGGATCCGTTGCTCAGCGGTGCGCTGCTTGTCTTTCCCCATTACGGGCAGGTAGTGATGACGGGCGACTTGCACGGCCATCGCCGCAATTTCAAGAAGCTGAAGCGCTTCTGCAACCTGAAGCACCTTGGGGCCCGGCACGTGATACTCCACGAGATCATCCACGAGGACCCCGAGGGGTTCGGAGCCCACGATACTTCGCATGAGGTCTTGCTCGAAGCCGCACGCTGGAAGTGCGAGTTCCCCGACCAGGTGCACTTTCTGTTGGGAAATCACGAACTTGCCCAGCTTCACAGGCACGAGATCACCAAGAACGGACGCGTGGTGACCAGGACCTTCGAGGAGGCCGTCATCCGCGCTTACGGTAAAGACGGCCACTCGACATTGGAGGCCATCCACACCTTTATCCGTTCGCTCCCGCTGGCCGGGCGGACCCCCAACCGCGTGTTCCTCTCCCATTCGCTCCCCAGGCCGCGGGAGCTGCCCTCGTTCGACCCCGCAGTGCTGACACGCGTCCCCACCGATGAGGACCTCGCCGACCGCGGCTCCGCCCACTCGCTGGTTTGGGGGCGATACCACTCAGAGGCCGCTTTGACCTCGCTGTGCCAACTGTTTGACGTGGACCTCTTCGTGTGCGGGCATCAGCCACAGGAAACGGGTTATGAGGTGGTCCACGACAAGATGCTCATCCTGGCGTCCGACCATAACCACGGCGTGTTTCTGCCAATCGACCTGAACAAACCTGTCACGCTCGAAATCCTCGTCAGGAGCATCCGCCCATTCGCCGCCGTCGCGTAGTGCCCGAAAGAGCCGAAGGGCGCAAACGCCGACCGATCCGAATCCCAACCGCCGGCGGCCTGCGTGACAAAGCAGAGCCGTCCCGACGCCAGTCTGCCGATGCCTGTCCCGATGCCATAGGGTACATCGGGACACATCGGGGTACGTCGGGATAAGGGAGCGGCCAATGCAACGCCGATTGCAGATACAAGTCAGAGCCACGACCGTCAGAAGCGGCCATCCAGTCCTCAGCCTTCAACGCCGACCGCCGAGAAGCGGCGCAGTGAGCCCTGGAGCGGTGGATGCCAGAATCCGCTCGCTCGCGCTCGCGGTTCGGATCAGTTCAAACCTCAGACGCACGTCCAGGACTATTCTCGAACACGCCATTTCAGCGGTTACATCCCTCCTCCCGACCTTTGAAAACGCGGGACACCCCACGCAGGCAACGCGTCGCGCCGGGATAACACACAAAACACTGCGGTTACAGCAGACTTTGCAGGATCAACAGATAGCCGGTTGCCAGGGCGAGCTGGGCGGCGGCGAAGACGGCGCCGATTTTGACGAAGTCCAGGAAGCTGACCTTCAGACCATGCCTCTTGAGGATGGTGCAGGCCACGACGGTGCTGGCGGAGCCGATCGGGGTGATGTTGCCGCCGAGATTGGCCCCGAAGACGACGGCCCACCAAAGGGTCGGTGTCTGGGCAGCGGCCGCCTCCGGGGTGGGGCCGAAAATCTTCGCCAGCATGGCCGCCAACGGAATGTTGTCGGTAATCGAGGAGAACACGGCGGTCAGCCACATCAAGCCGACATTGCCGGCGTGGGCGGTCAGGGTATCGAGCAGTTGGCCGATCTCCAAGAGCACCGCGGCCTTTTCCATAACGCCGATGATGACGAACAACCCGACGAAGAAAAAGACCAGTGACCATTCGACCCTGTCCAGGTCCTTCTCGACGTCCTTGGCGTGCAATAGCAGCATGACCACAGCCGCTCCCATCGCAACCACTTCGATCCCGAAGTCGCGCAGAACGGGGATCTGCGGCTTGAGTGCAAAGGCCAGAATGACAACGATCACTCCGACGATCGAAGTGTGGAAGAAGCGGCGATCCTTGACGGTTTCCCATTCGTCAAAGGCCATCACCATGTCGAGGTTGCGCTTCTTGGCAATCGGATCGACCAGCGGCTGCACGCTCTTCCCGAACATCCGCCGCGCTATCCACATGCTCACGGCGATAGCCACTATGGTGTACGGCCCTGCCACGATCAGAAACTTCAAATAACTGATATCGGCGGCCTTACCGACGATGATGTTGGGTATGGAGCTGATCAGGGTCAGCAGACCACCGACATTGGTCATGATGCCCTCGGTGATCAGGAACGGCTTGGCGTCGAGGTCGAGCTTGCGACAGGCAACAACCGTCAGCGAACCGATGATGATCATGGCCGTGATGTTGTCGAGAAAGGCGCTGAAGACCGTCGTCAAGACCGAGAAAAAGATGAGCAGTCTGAAGGGGTCGCCGCGGCTGGCCTTTAACATCTTGATACTGACGAACGTGAAAATACCGCTGCGGGCGGCGATCTCGACGAAGACGGTGGCACCGATGACGATACCGATCACCTCCCACTCGATCATCTCGATGTAGAC
>CP070827.1:4305671-4312716 GCA_020344555.1 Phycisphaerales bacterium | reverse complement strand
ATCGAACTGCCGCCAGCCGATGACTATTTTGTCCGGATCGGTAGGGTCGATGGCGATCGACGGCTCGTTCGCGGCGTCTCCTACAATGTTGTTGCCATAGCTATCAACGTTAACCTGGATGCTCACAAACGGCCCGCGAACAATCGGGTCGGATGGTGTGACCATCCTCGCGTGTCGCGGTGCGGCCTTTAGCGCCGGTGGATCAACCGGAGCCTCTCGGTGAGGCGGCGGCATCTGCGACACCTCCGCGTTGGGCGACATTCGGCCGCCACTCGTTCTTTCGTCCGTCTGTCGTACACTGTGCGCCTCGGCCGGACTTAGCACCGCCCAAGAAACGCACACAACGGATCCCCCCAGCACTGCCACGATTCGACGACTCATACCACACCTCCTACGGTCAGAATACACCCCTTCGCAGCCGCTTTACTGGCCGTGTCAGTGAACAAACGGCAATGCGACGTTTTCGATCCGCGTCCAATCCGCCCGAAGGCCGTGTAAATGATCGCGGCCCAGGAGGCGATATGCTGATTCCTGCCAAGTCACAGACGGCGCATGCATGGCCGCAGGGCGATTGGGGGCACGCCGCGGCAGATGATCGATCATCTTCTTCGTTCAGCGACATCCTCCGGGACCGTCCAATGGATAGCCAAACCCACGGAACGCATCGAGGGCTTCCGACGCGTCGCTGACGTTGATGAGCAGGTCCGGCTGGTTCGGCTCGAGATCGCACCGGGACTTGATCGGCGCACCATCCAGGTTCTTGAACTTATCCACCACAGCAGTGATATCGGTTATGTTGACCACGCCGTCAGGTGGGCCGCAGGGGGTCGTGATGCAGTTTCTGACCAAGTCACCCCACAAGCTCGTCGTTAGCTGCAATCCCGCCGAGTAGTTGCCGTCAAGGGCAAGCGTACAGCCTATCTCGATCGCCTGAATATCATAGACACCGTCTGGGACCACGGCCGCTCCGTACAGGTATACGGTTCCCAAGGCGTTCCAATCCCTGAAGTCGGCGTCGCACTGAAGCTTCGCGATCATAAAAGTCGGAAAGCCCGGCGCTTCTGAGGGGTCTACCTTGCCGGCGTTCTCGGAGACTTCCTGCGGGGAGCCAACCCACATCTTCTGGCCCTCAAATGCCTCGAAAGGCGCCGGCAAATCCGTCAAGGTCACTCGCAGGGCCGTTTGCCGCCCGGGGTTACCGGCTACAAACGCCATGTACCGGTTGCTCGCCATCGAATTGGGTGCCGCTACAGGAGACTCGACCCCCGTACATTCGCACTCGTCAGGGACGCCATCGCCGTTGATGTCCGGGCTCGTGCCGGCAGCAATGTCGCAGCTATCAGGCACACCGTTGAGGTTGCAGTCTTCACTGGTAACGCCCGCGATATCACAGATATCCTGCACCCCGTTGGCGTTGCAATCCTCGTCGGGCTCGCATTCGTCCGGCGTCAGGTTCTCGTTGCAGTCCGTGCTTGTCCCTTCGGCGATGTCGATCGTGTCCGCGATGCCGTTATCGTTGCAGTCAAACGGGATTCGCAGGAAGTACACGTCCTGCTCGCCGTTGAAGGTGGCGGCATAGGCCACGCTCGTACCGCCATTGTCCGAAATCATGTCATAGTAGTCTCCGAGCTTATTCTGCCGCGGCCACCCCACATGGCTGTCGAACATAGGGCTGACGGGAACACTCGTCGCCCAGCTCAGCCCGCCGTCCAGGGAGAAGGAGTAATACAGTTCACTCAAGTTGTCCGCCCCGCTGTTCCTGGTATCGTTCCAGATAGCGTCTATGCGCCCATTGGGCGCAACCGACATGGTTCCGAACCATTGCCAGGCGTTGTTGCCTACCGGATCATCGTTGACGCGTATGGGCGCGCTCCAAGTCAGCCCTCCGTCAGTGCTGCGGGCAAACATGACATCCAGCGGATCGCTGATAGAGAAGCGTTCCACCGAGCAGAGCAGGTACAGGTTTCCCTGCGTCGGGCCATCGGAATGATCCGAGGCGACCCACACCTGTCCGAGCAGGCCTTCCGGATTCGGGCCTACCGACAAGGCCAAGAACCCGTCAAGATTGACTTCCGTCGCGAAATCGAAGCTAGGCGTCAGGAGCGGATCCTGGGCGTTGCTGGATCTGGCAACGGCAAACGGGCCGTAAGGGTAGTTCACACCACCGGACACATACACCGCTCCGTCCAGACCCACCGTGATAGTTCCAAAAAACACACTCCGCGGGATGGAGATCGGATCCAGGAAAGTCAGGCCCCCGTCAGTCGAGCGTGAGAAATGCCCGTCGCAACAGCCGTACCAGGGACTCCAGGCCATATAAATGTTCCCGCTTCCTATACCGGTAGTTGAATCGACGGCAATCCAGGCCTTGTCACCGCCGAAGGCGTAAACCTCCTGTGGCCATGTCACCCCACCGTCACTTGTTCTATACAGATAGCAGGGCCAACTGCCCGGACCTCGGTTGGACTGTAGGGCGTAATAGTAGATGTTCCCGTTCAGATCGGAGGCCAGGACGGGATCGCTGGAGAACACGCCGGGCTCCAAGACGCCGGGGAAGGTCCACGTCTGCCCGCCGTCGTGACTATAGCCGTAGCCGGACGTTCGGAAGTTGGAGCTGATCGTGTCGAACTGTCGCCAGCCGATGACCATCTTGTCCGGATCGGTAGGGTCGATGGCGATCGACGGCTCGTTTGCCGCGTCCCCGACAATGTTATTGCCAAAGCTATCGACATTAACCTGGATGCTCTGGAACCGCCCGCGGACTATAGGTTCGGAGCGTGCAACCACGCCTGTGTGTCGTGGTGCGGCCTTCAATGCCGGCGGATCAACCGGAGCCTCTCGGTGAGGCGGCGGCATCTGCGACACCTCCGCGTTGGCCGAAATCCGCCCGCCACTCGTTCTTTCGTCCGTCTGTCGTACGCTGTGTGCCTCGGCCAGACTCAGCACCGCCCAAGAAACGCACATAACGGATGCCCCCAGCACCGCCACGATTCGACCACTCATCCCACACCTCCTACGGTTTAGAATATATCCCTTCGCAGCCGCTCCGCAGGTTCACCGGCGGTTGCCGGCCACGGCGTCCGCCCGGCGTGCCCTTGCCACGATTGTAACACACTGTGGCCTTCGCCGTGGCTTGTCGGCGGTCGGTTTTTGTGTGGATCGCTTATTGATCCTTCATAATTTGAAATCGGGCGGACTTTATTCCGCGGGTATCGTAGCTCAGGAGGTGGCCATGTCTCCTATGTCGGACGGAAGACGGTGAAATGGGTCAAGCGGCTGCACCATGAGGCGCACGCGGCAGAGCATGCAGCCCGGCCCTTCGCCAGGACATGGTCACGCCACGTCAATTAGGCCCAGCGTACCGGCATACTGTTGTGCGAGCGCTGCTCTTAACTGAGTATGTTCCGGGCGGGTCAGTTCAGCGTCCAACCGCAGGATTTCGGCGGCGTCATCACGGGCCTGCTCGAGCAGATCGAAATCCTCGAGCAGATCCGCCACCTTGAACGCGGGTATGCCGTGTTGCCTGGTACCGAGCATCTCTCCCGGCCCACGAAGCCGCAGGTCCTCCTCAGCGATACGGAAGCCGTCCGATGTCTCACATAGAATATTCAGACGGGCCAGCGCCGCTTTACCTGCCGTTTCAGCGAACAACAGGCAATACGACTTTTTCGATCCGCGTCCAATCCGTCCGCGAAGCTGGTGCAATTGGCTCAGACCGTAGCGCTCGGCATGCTGGATCACCATCATCGTCGCATTGGGCACATCCACACCAACCTCGATAACCGTTGTTGACACCAATGCCTGGGTGGCCCCCGCTCGGAATCGTTTCATTACGTCAGCTTTTTCCGATGGCTTCATCCGTCCATGCAGCAGCCCGACCTCATATCCCTGCAGGACCGACCCCCTGAGCTGCTCCACCTCGACACTCGCCGCCTTGAGCGGCAGAGTCTCCGACTCCTCCACAAGGGGATAGACGATGTATGCCTGTTCGCCTTGCGAGAGCCGCGACCGCACGAAAGCCCATGCCTCGCCGGATTTCTCGGGCGGTACGAGTCGAGTGACAACGGGTTGACGCCCCGGCAACACGCCGTCGATGGTGGAGACGTCCAGGTCACCGAACACGGTCATGGCCAGCGTCCGCGGAATCGGCGTGGCGGTCAGTACCAGCGTGTGCGGGGCGTGACCTTTAGCCCGCAGCGTTGCCCGCTGGGCGACGCCGAACTTGTGTTGCTCATCGATGATGGCCAGGCCCAAATCGCGGAACCTAACGTCTTGTTCGATCAGAGCGTGCGTGCCGATCAGAAGATCGATCTGACCCGTTTGAAGCCCACCCAGCAGCGTGGTCCGGCTTGCCCGGGACGTGGAGCCGACCAAGTAGCCGGTACTCACCCGGCTTCCCTTCAGATACTGATCGACCTTGGCCCGGTGCTGGGCCGCCAGAACCTCGGTCGGGGCGAGCAGGGCCACCTGCAGCCGGTTGGCAATGGCACTCAGGGCCCCGTACACCGCAACGGCCGTCTTTCCCGCCCCCACGTCGGCCTGCAGCAGACGATTCATCGGCACCGATCGGGCCAGATCCGCTCGGATTTCCCCAACCGCTCTGTTCTGCCCGGCGGTCAGCTCGAAGGGAAACCGGCTGCGAATACGCCGGTCGATCTCTTCGGTCGTGTCGATGGAACGGGCCTTTGGCCCCACGGAAAGCCGCCGCCGACTCATCTGCACGGCCAACTGGCACAGCAGGAACTCGTCATACGCCAGCCGCCTTCGTGCCACACTGACGTCATCAGTCGAGGTGGGCCTGTGACAGCGGACAACCGCGGTGCGCCGTGGCGGCAGGCCGCGCCGGGATCGAATCTTCTCCGGCAGAAAGTCGACCACCGCCTCAGCGGCATCGTCCAAAACATGGTGGATTATTCTGGCTATCTGCTTGCTGGGCAGTTCCGCCGTAGCCGGGTAGACCGGATCATAACGGTCCTTATCGTCTGCGAGAGGATCTTCGTCATCGCCGATCAACGTCAGTTGCGGATTTGTAAAGCACGCCAGCTCGTCGAAGAGGTCGACCTTGCCGGTGATCCGGACGATTTGCCCATTATGCAGTTTGCCGACAAGAAACGGGGAATTGAACCAGCGGACTCGACACCGACCGGTGCCGTCCTCTACCTGGGCACTGACAACCTGTCGAGTAAACGAGCCGCCTGTTCGGACCCGACGGAGCTCACCGACCACCGTCGCAACAACGTCCAGCTCCAGCGAGCCGATAGCCTGCGATTTCGGTCTCAGCTCATGGCGAAACGGAAAGTACTCGATCAGATCGCCGGCCGTACGGACTCCGAGCGCAGCAAACTGTCTAGCTCGAGCGGGCCCCACCCCTCGAACAAACTGTACATCGGTATCGAGGGTCACACGGGTGGCCACGGCATTCCCCGAACAGCGATGAGCCAAGGCAGACCCGGGATTCGCTGTTCGTTATTTCCCCCGCTCCTTCCCCGCCAGTATCATCACGGGCTTGTCAAGGAATTAGCAAGCGCTGCCCGATGCGAATCATGTTCGGATCACTGATCGCCGAACGGTTCGCCTCATAGATGTCCTTCCAGCGCCTCTGATCACCGTAGTACATCCGGGCCAGCGCGTACAAAGTATCCTTCTTCGCGACCGTATGATAGCGCGGCTCCGGGTCGGTGGTTGAGACCGGCGGCTGGGACGACACCTCGACAGGTTCCGCGGAGCCGTAAGTCGGATACCGATCAGATTCATACGCCGCTTCCTGGACCGTCGTGGCGTACGAGTCGATCCCGGCGACGGACGTTTCCGTGGTCGTGTCTTTCTTGTCGAAGATACTACAACCGGAAACGCTCAAAGCGATAAAAGCGGACGCCAGCAGATACGCTGCATTCCTTCGCATGGGGACGACCTCCTGTCAAAAAAGCCAAGTTCACCCAAATAGAGCCCCCATCATAGTCTGGGGAAACCCACTGTCAACAGAAAACGTGCATTTAGGGATATTTTGCGAACCAGCTCCCGGCCACGGGGGCAGGCCGGGGAACCGGCTACCCCTGCCATCAGCAAAACGCCAGGAAGGCCAGGCCGATCAAGGGCCAGGACACGGATCCTCTGTTGGCGGATCCGAGAACGACTCCGGCGGATACTGGGCCCCGCGGAACGCATCCAGGGAGAACGTGACGTCCGAGATATCGACCCGCTGGTTGGGTGTCTCCCAGTCGAGGTCGGCCCTGGCTTTGGTCACCGCTGCACAAGGAATACTCGGCGGTTCGAGGTTCTTGAACTTGTCCAGCGCTGCCGTCACATCGGTGGGTATGCCCACGGTTCCGTCAGGCGCCCCGCATGGACACGTTGTACAGTCTCTCACCAAGTCCCCCCATCTGCTCATGGTCAGCTCCAACGGAGCCGAGTAGCTCTCTTCCAGGCCAATGTCACAACTCTCCTCAACCGCCTGAATCTGGTACCGGCCGCCGGGAATGATTCCCTCGTGGTACACGTGGAAGTACCCAACGACGCTCCAATCCCTAAAGTGCGGCTCGCACTGCAGTGTGGCCGCAGTGAACTCGTCGCTCGGCTGAGCCGCAGGACACGGAGGCGTCGTCTTGCCCGCGTTCTCGCAGAAGGTGGTCGGCTCGTCGACCCACATGACCACACCATCCCATGCATTATAGGCCGTTGGCAGGTCGGCGAAGGTCACCCGAATCGCCTGGCTCGCCCCCGTGTCGCCCGCACTGAACGACAAGTAGCGAATCTTCTGGGAGATGGGATCTCCGGGCAGCGCCAGTCTCTCCGGCTCAGGTGCGGAGGAGTCCGGGCAGATGCACTCGTCGGGTCGGCCATCGCCATCCAGGTCGGCGCTCGTGCCGCCAAGAATATCACACGTGTCGGCGATGCTATTATCGTTGCAATCCGCCGGGAAGGCGTGGAAATAGGCTGCTCCAGCATCGTTGATCTCAGCAGGGTCATGGAGCCTGGCTCCGATCACCGCGGCACGCTCCCCGAGAGCAACCCCATTCCCGTAAGCGTCACCGGCCGCCGCGTCGGG
>CP070827.1:4300474-4305571 GCA_020344555.1 Phycisphaerales bacterium | reverse complement strand
CGACAAGATCGCGTTGCGTCACCTGCTCGGTGACCGGATGCTCAACCTGCAGGCGAGCATTGACCTCCATGAAATAGAGCTGCCCGTCCGAGTTCCGGAAGAACTCCACCGTGCCGGCATTCTGGTACCCGATCACCCGCAACGCCCGGCGGAGCTTCTCACCCAGGTCGTGCCGCGTGGTAGGATCCATCACCGGCGAAGGCGACTCTTCAACCAGTTTCTGATGCCGCCTCTGCGCCGAGCACTCCCGCTCTCCTAGGTGCGCGACATTGCCGAAGGCATCGGCCATTACCTGGAATTCGATGTGACGACCATCGATGATGTACTTCTCCAGGTACAGGCCGGGGTTGCTGAAGGCCTTCTCCGCTTCCATCGAGGCTTCGCGGTATGCCTGCTCGAATTGCCCCGCCGCATCGACTCTGCGCATGCCCTTGCCCCCCCCGCCTGCCGTGGCTTTGAGTAGGACGGGGAAGCCAATCTCTTTGGCGAGCTTGAGGCCGTCCTTCAACCCCGGAAGCGTTCCCCGCGATCCGGGAATCACCGGCAGATCCGATTCACGCATTGTCTCCCGCGCGGTGGCCTTATCACCCATTGTCCTGATCGCACCCGCCGGTGGACCGATGAAGATCATCTTGGCCTGCTCGCACAATTCAGCAAACAGGGCGTTTTCGGCCAGAAAGCCGTAACCCGGATGGATGGCGCAACAGCCGTTCTGCTCCGCCGCCTGGATGATCGCCTCCATGTTGAGGTAGCTATCAGCGCTTTTGGCTGGTCCGATGCACACCCTCAGGTCGGCCTCTTGAAGGTGGGGGGAGCAGGTGTCGGCCTCCGAGTAGACGGCGACGCTCTCGACGTCTAGTGTCTTGCAGGCGCGGATCACTCGAAGGGCAATCTCACCGCGGTTTGCCACCAGGATACGCTTGAACATGCGTTATCGAATTCTCCCGCAACACTCTTTCACAAGAACGATTCAGCCAATCAAGGATCCAACGTTTCGACGTTTCGACGTTTCGACGTTTCATCCCTCCTCCCCCCACCGCGGCTTCTTCTTATTGAGAAACGCATTCATCCCCTCCTGCCCCTCGTCACTGACGCGCAGTCGGGCAATTACCTCCGCGGTATACGGGCCGTTCTCGTCCAGAGAACGTTCGGAAATCTCGCGGATAAGTTTCTTTGAGACAGCCAGGGCCTCCGGACCACCCGTCAAGATCATCTCGACCTTGGCGTCCACCGCTGCGTCGAGTTCATCCGCCGGCACGACTGCGTTTACCAGCCCCATTTCCGCGGCCCGGGCTGCCGAGAAGCGCTCTCCGGTCAGGAAGTATTCGCGGAGATTTCTCTCCCCCATTCGCTTGAGCAGGTAGGGGGAGATCGTGGCGGGAGTGAGTCCGAGTTTCGTCTCACTGAAGGCGAAGACTGCATCCTCGGATGCGACGGCGATATCGCAGACGGCAACCATCCCGGTCCCTCCACCGATCGCCGGGCCGTTGATGCGACCGATGACCGGTTTGGGGCAGGTGTAGACCTCACGGAGCATCCGGGCGAGATTGAGCGAGTCCTCGTAGTTCTCCTCGTAGGTGTAGTTGACCACCCGCTTCATCCAGTGAAGATCGGCCCCGGCGCAGAAGGATTTCCCTTCACCGGTAAGCACGACCAGGCGTATCTCGGGATCGTGGCGGATCGACGTGAAGATCTCCAGCAGGTCTTCGAGCATCTGATCGTTGAATGCGTTGCGGACATCCGGGCGATTCAGCGCTACGCGCGCAACAGCCCCTTGGTGTATGAGGCGTACGGTGCCGTGGGCCATCTGCACCTCCTTGCGTGTCAGGGATCTGCCGACGCTAGGCCGAGAATCCTTTCTCGGCTCTAGCTCTCAACGGCTGGGTGCGAGAAGGGATTCTCGCACCAGCATTTGGGATTCTCGCACCAGCACTCAACGCATCAGCATTCAATCCCTCGCGGGAACCGCCTTGTGTCCGTACTGTATGGCGCCGGCCTCCCCTTCCGAAGAAACCCGCCGAAACTCCAGCTTGACCGGCATGCCGATCCTGACGTCCTCGAGGGGAACGTCGACAATCTGCGAGGTCAACCGCGGGCCGTCGTCCATCTGAATGATCCCCAGCGCAAACGGCGCCTGGCCGGAAAACTCGTCCGACGGAGTCCGGATGATTGTGTGGGTGACCACTTTGCCCGTGCGCTTCATGTCGAAGTGCTCGAACTGACGTCCGTTGCACTTGTTGCAAACCAGCCTGGGCGGGAAGAAGGCCTTTCCGCATTTGCTGCAGCGGGCCGCCTCCAACCGGTAGGTCTGCGGATAAGCTCTCCACGATCTTGCGGTTGGCATCTACATAACCTCCAGAATGTGCACCAGGGAGCTTCCACCGCTCCCGCCCATGTTCTGTGCGAGTCCCACGCGGGCACCGCTGACCTGCCGGTCACCGGCCTCGCCACGGAGCTGCTCGGTCAACTCGACGATCTGAGCCACCCCGGTCGCGCCCACCGGGTGCCCCTTCGACTTCAATCCCCCACTGGCATTGATCGGGATTCGTCCCCCGAGGCTGGTCTCCCCGGCCTCTACGGCCGGACCTCCTTTGCCGCGCTCGAACAAACCGAGACTCTCCGAGACTATTATCTCGGCGATCGTGAAGCAGTCGTGCACCTCGGCAAGGTCAATGTCCTTCGCGTCCTTCTCGGACATTTTGTAGGCCTGCTCGGCCGCCTCGGTCACGGCGCTCAATGTGGTCAGGTCCTCACGATCGTGCAGGGCGATAGTATCGGTGGCATGCCCGCTGCCGATCACCTTGACCCCCGGCTTCTTGAACTTCTTCACCATATCAGCCGGCACGAGAATTACTGCCGCGGCCCCATCGGTGATCGGAGAGCAGTCAAGTATGTTCAGCGGGTCGGCCACCTTGGTGGAGTTGATCACCCCTTCCACGGTGACCTCCATCCGAAACTGGGCCCGCGGGTTCATTGTCCCGTTGTGGTGATTCTTGACTGCGACCGCGGCTAGCTGCTCGCGGGTCGTTCCGTATTTATTCATGTGGGCGACGGCCATCATGGCGTACAAACCCGGGAAAGTCACCCCCTGCACGCCTTCCCATTGCATGTCCGCGGCGGTCGCAAGGGCGTGCGTCGCGTCGCCACCGCCGATGTCGGTCATCTTTTCAATGCCGCCTGCCAGGACAACGTCGTGCATCCCGCTGGCCACATCCATAAATGCCATCCGGAAGGCCAGGCCGCCGGAAGCACATGCGGACTCGACCCGCGCGGAGGGAATGTTCTTCTGACCCAGGTAGTCGGCCATCACCGATCCAAGATGCTCCTGTGATGTGAACAGCCCGGGAGTCATGCTCCCGATGTACATCGCCCCGAGGCTGTTAACGCCGGCGTCATCCATGGCCAGGAGGGCGGACTCGACAAAGATGTCACGGGTCGACCTCTCCCAGAGCTCTCCCCACTTTTGCATGCCGACGCCGATAACGGCAACATCTCTCATCTATCTATCCTCCTACTTCTCTGCCAGGCGGATCTTGCGCCGCATCTTGGCATATTCGCCGTACTCGACGAACGTGACGTTCTCGTCCAGCAGGCATCGCGTCCGCGGCGCCAGGTCCCGGACCTCCCGCACCCGATCACGAACGGTAAACACGAACGCGTCGCTCCCGGCACCCGAGCCGTAGGAACACATCAGAATCCTGTCGCCGGGATTGGCCACATCCAGAATCGCGGTAAGGCCCATCGGCGAAGACCCGGAGTACGTGTTGCCCAGCCACGGCACCAGGCGTCCTACGTCAATCTGCTCGAAGCTGAATCCGAGAATCTTGGCAGCTCGCTTGGGGAACTTACCGTTTGGCTGGTGGAAGACCGCGTACTTGAAATCCTTGGGCTTGAGGTTCGCTTTTTCCAGGATGCCCCGGGCTGCCCCGGTGACCGTGCGGAAGTAGGCCGGTTCGCCGGTGAAGCGGCCACCGTGGGCGGGATAGTACATATGCTCGCGGCGCCAGAAGTCCGGCGTGTCGGTCATGAACGAGAAGGTCTCGTCCACGGTGGCAATCACGCGGTCTTCGTCAGCCCCCATGATAAAAGCGGCCGCTCCGGCGGCGGTGGAGTACTCGAGAGCGTCACCGGGCGCACCCTGCGAGGTGTCCGCCCCGATACCCATCCCGTACTTGATGAGCCCGGCCTTGACCAGGCCGTACGCCACGAACATGCCCTCGGAACCCGCCTTGCACGCGAACTCGAAGTCGGCGCAGTGGCAATCGGGGTTAGCTCCGATGGCCTCGGCCACCGTAACGCCGGAAGGTTTCACGGCGTACGGGTGCGACTCGCTGCCTACATAGACGGCGCCGATGTCTTTAGGGTCAATCCCCGATCGGGCGACGGCGTTTCGGGCCGCCTCCACCGACAGCGTGATTGTGTCCTCGTCGAGCGCCGGCACCGATTTCTGAAGCAGCTCCAACCCTCTTTTGTAGCTTGGGGCGTCCGCACCCCAGACCTTGGCGATCTCTTCGACCTTGATACGCCGTCTGGGGATATGGGCGCCGTAGCCGACTATTCCAACGACCATAGGTCCTCCTTATTCTGTGGTGGCCGAACCCGCACTCGGGCCCGGCCTCCAGGAATCTAACACCTCCTCCCGGGCGGCCGCCGCTTACCGGCAGCCTATCCAGGCAGTCAAATGTAGCTGCAAGAGACTAGCCGCCCACCGCTAGCCCGTCAACCGCACCAGGTATCACTGGGAGACAACAGCAGGACAATCGCATCTTATTTGCGATGCCGGTTCCTGACCCCAAGAACGGGGGTTCCGTACGTTTGACCTCGAACTTCGAACCTCAACGATCGGCGTTTCTCGGGCTGGCAGATCGGTTCTTGGAATTTGGATGCGATAGCCCTGGAGATAACAGGCCGGCGTACCGTGCTTTGGTCGGATGGCCCACCCCGTCTCGGGGTGGGCTTGCGATTCTTGATGGTTCAAATCGAGAGCCCACATCCCGAGGAGTTTGTCGATTTAGTCCCGGTCGCGTCGAGGGGCGATATTTGTTGGAGCCCGGGCCGGGGCTGGAAGGGTTCCGAACCAACTACCAGCCGGATGGT
>CP070827.1:4284696-4300374 GCA_020344555.1 Phycisphaerales bacterium | reverse complement strand
TGGCCCGCACACTGGGCGCCTCGCGTTCCCGGGTGTTCTTCACCATCTCACTGCCGATGGCGTGGCGGGGCATTCTGTCCGGCATGGTTCTGATGTGGGCACGGGGGATCAGCGAGTTCGGCGCTGTCATCATTATCGCTTACCACCCGATGACGACACCGGTCCTTGTATTCCAGCGTTTCAACGATTACGGACTCGCTCCGGCACGTGCCGCAGCCGTCATTCTCATACTTGTATGTGCGGCCGGCTTTAGCATCCTGCGGTTTATAGCACGGCCGGCCCGCACGGAGTCGCTATGACGCTCGAACTCAGATCAATCCGAAAACGGCTTGGCTCGTTCGAACTTCCACAGCTGGATTTGACCGTGGAAGAGGAGGAGTACTTCGTCCTACTGGGACCTTCCGGCGTGGGGAAGACGGTTCTCTTGGAGATCATCGCCGGCCTGCTTACCCCGGATAGCGGCCGGATACGTTGGCGCGGACAGGATATCACGACTATTCCGCCGGAGCGCCGAGGATTTGCCATCGTGTACCAGGACTATGCCTTGTTCCCACACATGACCGTCCTGCAGAATATCATCTACGGGCTGCGGTCAAGGGGAGTGAACCGCACCGAGGCCATTGCGAAAGCTCGCCAAACGGCCGAGCTTCTGAACATCTCTCCGTTACTCGAGCGCATGCCCCAAGCTCTCTCCGGTGGCGAGCAGCAGCGGGTCGCCCTCGCCCGGGCGTTGGTCGTGTCGTCCGGGTTACTGCTTCTGGATGAACCTCTCTCGGCCGTCGACTTGCGGTTGCGCCACCGGCTGCAGCGCGAATTCAAGCGAATTCAGCAGCAAACCGGTACCACTTTCATGCACGTTACCCACGACGTCGATGAAGCAGTGCTGCTGGGGCATCGTGTCGGCGTCATGCTGGGCGATCGGCTGCGACGCGTAGGGAGTCCCGCAGAGTTATTCCGCAAGCCGGACGATCCCGACGTTGCAACCTTCGTGGGAATGCGCAACATCTTCCCCGTGAACGACTACGAGGAAGGATTCTGCCAGGCCAACGGCGTTAGGATCCATATAGGTGAACGGGCGGAACCGTACCCACATATTTGGATTCGACCTGAGGAAATCCTTCTTTCTCGGGAAGCGTTCGAGTCCAGTGCCCGCAACCAATTTCCATGCCTGGTTGACGATTGGGAATATCAAGACGTGTTGGTGAACGTGCGAGTTAGAATAGGTGACCTCACCTTGAATGTACTTGTCACCTATGGATCCTTCGAGAAGCTCGAAATCGAAAGAGGTGCAAAGCTCTACGCCACGTTCAAGAGCTCGGCCGTACACTGCTTCTGATGCCGTACTGTCTCACATGGCGGCACACACCCGCCGTGACGCACGCAGAAACCGATCCGTGTTAGCCCCCGATCTGGCTGAATGTACTGGTGACGCACTGCTCACCCGATTCGGGTTTGGCCTCGATGGCCTGCACGAGGGCGGCTCTGGCCCCCAGCTCCCGGACGTTGAATCCTACGTCGCTGAACAAGCACGGCCTCACCAGACCCTCGCAACTAAGCCGCAGGCGGTTGCATCGTGCACAGTCACCGCCTGCACCCCCGTCCACGACCCAGAACTCACCGGCAGCCAGGTTCATGCGCCGAATAAACCGTACTTCCAGGCCCACCCGCTCAGCGAAGCTCGCCACTTCTCTGGCGTCAGGCTCCTCCGAGGACCACTCGACAACACAGTTCAGCTTGATGCGCCGGAATCCAGCCGCCTGCGCGGCTCGGATCCCCTTCACGGCTCGCTTGAAGTCGCCGCCGCGGGTCTTCTCACGGTAGACCTCCGGGTCCACGGAATCGAGGCTGATGTTGACCCGATGCAGGCCCGCTTCGGCGAGGGGCAGAGCATATTTGTCCAGGAGAAGGCCATTCGTGGTCATGGACAGATCCCTCAGGCCTCTCACGCGCCCCAGCATCGCTACAAGACCGACGAGGTTCGAGCGCAGCAGCGGCTCGCCACCTGTCAGTCGGATCTTGTCAAACCCCAGGCCGGCCGCGGCTCGGGCAACCTCCGTGATCTCCTCGAAAGTGAGCCAGTCCTCTCGTTGGATTAGGGGAACGTCTCCCTCGGGCATGCAGTAGTAGCACCGCAGATTGCAGCGATCTGTCACGGATATTCGCAGATAGTTGATTCTGCGTCCGAAGGCATCGCGCACCTCGCCATCCCCGTCTGCAAACCGACCTGCTTTCCTAAGCATATCGCGCCTCAAAAAAGAAACACCTACAGAATTCTCCCTCAGAATCCTCTCTCCGGTGCTTTCTCAAACCCTCTTCCACGCCAATCCAGGTATCATGCTAACCGATAGGTCGAGCAATCCAATAGCCGGCACCGGGATTTCTGATTTTTTTGTTCGAGCGGTCGGCGCCCCGGCGTTCCCGGCCGGCAGGAGAGAACCTGTGCCAAGGATTCAACCTGGTCCACGCAAAGACCGACGTGAGGCCAAAACCGACGCCACTCCGGGGCTTTGGGAAGGACGTGTGCGGCTGTGGATTGATGTGGGTGGACGTAACGCCCTGGGGCCCGGAAAGATGCGCCTGCTCGAGGCGATCGCCGCAACCAAGTCTTTAGCCGCAGCCGCCAAGCAGCTCCGCATGAGCTATCGACAGGCGTGGAAGCACCTCAGATTAATCGAGGAGCGGACCGGGGTGACCGTTGTGGAGCCCCGGCGCGGCGGATCTGACGGCGGCGGAACCGATTTAACGCCCGAGGGCCAAGCCCTTCTGGAGGCCTACCGTAGATTCCGCGAAGACGTAGACCGGCACATGCACGCGGCCTGCCAACGTCACTTCGCCCAATGGTTCTCGCAAAAGCCCGGCCGCGGCCGCCGTCTGCAATAGGCTATCCCCCAACTACAGGCTTTCCCTCGCTTTCTCACAGCCGGGCTGTTGACATCCGTGCTCGGGGAATGCGGCGTCGGTGCCGGCCTCATACACTGGCCGGCTCATCTTACACCGGTCGCCCAGGGAGTTGTGTCAAGACGCGGGACTATCGGACACTTCGGACAAGTCTTCTTCGTACAGCAAATAGTCGGTCAGCTTCATACCGAGCTTGCCGTATACCTCAATCGCGGTACGGTTGTCGCGATGGACGTAGAGTCGCACGCCGCAGACGTCAGGGCGCTTACTGGCCAGGGCATGGATATGCTCGTAGATCGCTCGGAACACACCGCGGTTGCGAGAGCCCGGATCGACGTAAACACTCTGGATCCACCAGAAGAATCCGTTGCGCCAGTCGCTCCATTCCATTGTGACCATGGCTTGGCCGACTACCGTCCTATCGGCCTCCGCCAGGAAGTAGACGGAGCGGCCGGGGTCTTCGAGTGCCCGGCGGACACCGTCTGTCACCGTCGAGGGATCGAGCGTCTTGTTCTCACTTTCCACAGCCATTGCCCGATTGAACTGGACGATGGTGTCGAGGTCGGCCATACTGCCGCGACGAATGCGGATCGGTCTATCGCTCATGTCCGGGTCGCTCGGACCTCCCGAGGGCCGTCAGGGAACCTTCCACCCTGATACGCAGGGGGAGTAGCGTCGTGGCGACGCTTGAGTCATCTGTCCTGCCGGGCGGGCACGAAGGCATCGTATTTTGGCGCGGAATGGGTGGCAACCGCTGGGCACGATCGAACGCCGCGTCGGACTGCCTCGCTGTCAAATTGGCACTTCGAGCGGGAGGTAAGGCTCCGACCTGCCAAGCTGGCAGAGTATGGGCGACGCATCGTAGCCGGCGAGATTCTCGTAAGTTACTGTTAATACGTAAGTTAGCGATCTGGGGAGCTCGGTTGGAGAATGGTCTGCCAATTGCTATCATCCCCGTGGCTACCGGTACGCTGCGCTGCCAGTGCAGGGTCGACCGGGCAGCCGGGCAACGGATTCACGACGCTCAACCACTAACGTACAGAGGAGACAGCAGATATGGCGGTCAAGCAACTGGCCTACGAGCAGGAGGCCCGCAAGGCCCTCTGGAATGGCGTCGAGAAGCTCGCCAGCGCGGTCAAGTCGACGCTTGGTCCCCGGGGTCGAAATGCAGTCCTGGACAAAAGCTGGGGTGGCCCCAACGTAACCAAGGACGGCGTCACCGTGGCTGAAGAGATAGAGCTGATCGACAAGTACGAGAATATGGGTGCCCAGCTCGTCAAGGAAGCGGCCAGCAAAACCAGCGAGGTGGCGGGTGACGGCACGACCACGGCCACCGTCCTTGCGGAGGCGATCTTTCAGAACGGCCTGAAGAACATCGCCGCCGGGGCGGACGCCTTTGCCCTCAACCGCGGCATCGAGAAGGCGGTGCGTAAGGTGGTCGAGGCGCTTGAGGAGATGTCTCGCCCGGTCAAGGTGAGCAAGCGGGACGACATAGTCAACGTGGCCCGGGTCTCGGCCAACAATGACCAGTCGGTGGGCAAGCTCCTGGCCGACTGCTTCGAGAAGGTCGGCAAGGACGGAGTGATCACCGTCGAGGAAGGGAAAACCTCCGATACGGTCATCGAGCTCGTGGAGGGAATGCAGTTTGACCGCGGCTTCCTTTCGCCACACTTCGTGACCAACCAGGATGCCGTGGAGTGCGTGCTGGACAAGGCGTTCGTGCTGGTCCATGAGGAGAAGATCAGCAGCGTTCCCAAGTTGGTACCCCTGCTCGAGAAGGTGGCCAAAGCCAAGCGGCCGCTACTCATCATTGCCGAGGAGGTCGAGGGCGAGGCTCTGGCCACGCTGGTCGTAAACAAGCTGCGCGGAATCCTCGAGGTTTGTGCGGTCAAGGCACCGGGCTATGGCGACCGGCGCAAGGCCATGCTCGAGGACATCGCCGTGCTGACCGGCGGGACGGCAATCATGAAAGACCTGGGGATCGACCTGGACAGCCTTTCGATCAAGGATCTGGGTCAGGCCAAGAGAATCCGCATCGACGCCAATAACACCACCATGATAGAAGGCGCAGGCTCCAGCGGCGAGATACAGAGCCGGATCAGGCAGATTACACAGGAGATCGAGACAACCACCTCCGACTACGACCGCGAGAAGCTCGAAGAGCGGCGCGCCAAACTCGTGGGTGGTGTAGCCCAGGTCAATGTCGGCGCCGCCACGGAGACCGAGCTGAAGGAGAAGAAGGCCCGGGTCGAGGATGCCTTGCATGCCACTCGGGCTGCTCTGGAGGAAGGTATTGTGGCAGGCGGAGGTGTGGCACTCCTGCGTTGTGCTGACGCTCTGGATGCTCTGAAGTTGTCCGGTGACGAGAAGACGGGGGCGGAGATTGTGCGGAAGGCGCTGTCCGCGCCGCTGTGTCAGATTGCCGCCAACGCCGGGCGTAATCCGGGCGTCGCCCTGCACACGGTTTCGGGAAAGAGCGGAGCGTTCGGCTTCAACGCCGACACCGGTGAGTATGCCGACCTGATAAAAGACGGTGTGATTGATCCTACGAAGGTGGTACGCTCGGCGCTGGAGAACGGCAGCAGCGTCGCCCGCGTGCTGCTCAGCACCGAGGTTTGCATTTCCGAGAAGCCGCAGAAGGAAGAGGAGGAACCCACTCCCGGCATGGACGAGGATTTTGACTACTAGGACAGGATGGAGAATAAACCGCGATGACAACCGCAACCGCTACGAAGAGGAAAATCAAGTTTCGCCCGATGGACGATCGGGCGCTTGTCGAACCCGTTGAGGCCGACGAGAAGACCGCCGGAGGCATCATCCTGCCGGATACCGCCCGCGAGAAACCGCAGCGCGGCGTCGTGATCGCCGTGGGCCCTGGAAAACTGCTCGACAGCGGCCAGCGCGGGGAGATGGGCATCTCCGTGGGTGACGAGGTGTTCTACGGCAAGTACAGCGGAACCGAGATTGAATTCGGTACAGACCGATACGTCGTTGTCCGTGAGAGTGACATCCTGGCAGTTGTGGACAAGTAGACTCGACGACCGGCCGCGGGCAGTATCCCGCGGGAGGTCCACGCAGGCTAAACCCTGCGACTCGAGATCAACCAACGAGAAAAGACACTAGAAGGAGCCGGCTATGGCCAAACAAATGATGTTCTCCCAGGAGGCTCGTCAGTCCATCCTGGAGGGGCTTTCCAAACTGGCAGACGCCGTCAAGGTGACCATGGGGCCGACCGGGCGCAACGTGATCCTGCAGAAGTCCTTCGGCTCACCCCGGGTGAGCAAGGACGGCGTAACCGTCAGCAAAGAGGTGGAACTGCCCCAGCCGTTCGAGAACATGGGTGCCAAGTTGATCAACCAGGTGGCGTCCAAGACCAGCGACGAAGTCGGCGACGGCACCACGGCGGCTACGATCCTCGCCGAAGCCATCTTTCGTGAGGGATACAAGGCCGTCTCGGCTGGGGCTAACCCTATGTCGGTGAAGCGCGGCATCGACATGGCCGTCGCAGCGGTGGTCGGTGCGATTAAGGAAATGTCCATCAAGGTGCGGTCCAACGACGATCTGGCTAAGATCGCGACGATTTCCGCCAACGGCGACGAGGAGATCGGCAAGCTGCTGGCCAGTGCCCTCGAGGAGGTCGGAACCGAGGGCGTGGTGGAAGTCGAAGAGGGCAAATCCCTCGAAACCGAGAAGGAAATCGTTGAAGGCATGCAGTTCGACAAGGGCTTCCTCTCGCCCTACTTCATCACCGATCCAGGCTCTTTGGAGTGCGTCTTGACCAACCCGGCTATTCTTATCTACGAGAAGAAAATCTCGAACCTGCGTGACTTCATTCCGCTTCTGGAGTCGATCACCGCGGGCGGCAAGTCGCTGTTGGTAATCGCTGAAGACGTCGACGGCGAGGCCCTGGCGGGCCTGGTGGTCAATCGGATCCGCGGCGTATTGAGCTGCTGTGCCGTCAAGGCTCCGGGATTCGGCGATCGTCGCAAAGCCATGCTCGGTGACATCGCCGTGCTGACCGGTGGCACCATGATTAGCGAAGACCTGGGCATCAAGCTCGAAAACATCACCTTCAAGGACCTGGGTTCGGCGAGGAAGGTTGTAATCACCAAGGATGACACCACGATCGTCGAAGGTGCCGGCAAGAAGACGGAGATTAAAGCCCGTTGCGGGCAGATTCGCAGCCAGATCGAGAAGACCACCAGTGATTATGATCGCGAGAAACTGCAGGAACGGCTCGCCCGGCTTGCGGGCGGCGTGGCCGTGATTCGCGTCGGCGGGGCCACGGAGATCGAAGTGAAGGAGCGAAAGGACCTGGTCGACGACGCATTCAATGCGACCAAGGCCGCGGCCGAGGAAGGTATCGTCCCCGGTGGCGGCGTGGCGTTTCTCCGGACCATTGAAGCTGCCGGCAAGGTGCGCGAACGGGCCCGCGGCGACGAGAAGATCGGTGTTGACATAGTGGCCGCCGCCCTTCGGGCTCCGACACGCCAGATCGTCTCCAACGCCGGCGGCGAGGGCGATGTCGTCGCCGAGCAAATCCTCGAAAAACGCGGGTCTTATGGCTTTGACGTGCAGAGTGGCGAGTTCGTCGATATGGTCAGGGCCGGTATCATCGATCCGGCCAAGGTGGCACGTGTTGCACTGGAGAGTGCTGCCAGCGTGGCTGGGGTGGTTCTGACTACCGAGGTTCTGGTCACCGAACTGAAGGATGAAGAGAAAGCGATCAAAAGCGCTGTCCGATAAGAAACAAGTGTGGGCGACATAGTTGAGGGCGGACCGCCGGGTCCGCCCTTTGCTTGTCCGACCGTTGATCGGCGTTGTTGCAGGTGAAACGCCGATGGCAGAGCCGACGGCGCAGCCCTCTCGGTTGCGCTTGGCTGGATGGACGAGGGCGGTTAAGGAATGGCCGTGCCAGGCACGAAGCGAGACTACTACGAAGTGCTGGGCCTCTCACGAGACGCATCGCCCGAGCAGATCAAAAAGGCCTATCGACGCCTCGCCCATAAGTACCACCCCGACCGGAATAGGGAAGATCCAGACGCCGAGACGAAGTTCAAAGAGGCCGCTGAAGCATTCGAAGTTCTATCCGATCCCGGCAAGCGACAGCGTTATGACCAGTTTGGCCACGCGGGACTCAGCGGCGTCGGAGTGCATGATTTCTCCCACATGGGCGTCGATGACATCTTCTCGATGTTCGACGACATCTTCGGTGGGGCCTTCGGTTTTGGCGGGCGCCGGCATCGCAGGGGCGCGGATCTGCAGACGGAAGTCGAGCTTACGCTCACCGAGGTGCTGACCGGCGCCGAGCGGTCCATCCAGTTCGCTCGCCAGGATTTCTGCGATACGTGCGGCGGTACCGGGGCGGCGCCAGGCTCACAGCAGCAAACCTGCCGCACCTGCGGTGGCTACGGGCAGGTCGAGCAGGCGGGCGGGTTCCTGTTCGGTCGGGTGATTACCGCCTGCCCTGCATGCCAGGGTCGCGGCTCGGTCGTCGTCACGCCGTGTAAAGCCTGCCGGGGAACCCGGCGAGCAATGAAGGAACGCGTTGTGACGGTCAAGATCCCGGCGGGCGTTCACGACGGTCAGGCAGTCCGCATCAGAGGCGAAGGGGAAGCAGGTGAGGACGGCACCCAACGTGGGGATCTGCACTGCTATGTTCGTGTAAAGCCGCACCCGTTCCTCGAACGACACAACAACGACTTGGTTTGCCGGATGCCCATCAGTTTCACGCAAGCGGCCCTGGGGGCAAATGTCGAGGTCCCGACGCTCAGCGGAAAAGCGGAGCTGAAGATCCCGCGGGGCACCCAGCACGGGCAGTTGTTTCGACTCAACGGGCTCGGCCTACCGGACATCCGCAACGCCCGACGCGGTGATGAACTCGTGCAGGTAATTGTGGAGATCCCAAAGAAGCTCGACAGTGAGCAGGAGAGACTCCTTCGCCAGTTCGCGGTTACGGAAGACAAATCCGTTATGCCGGAATCGAAGCGGTTCTTTGACAAGTTGATGGAATACCTTTCGGGCTCTTCGGAGGACTGAACGGCACCCCGATCGTCAGTGGAGAACCATGAAGAAGGCCAAGGTCAAGAAAGCTCGCCGGGAGCAGGCAGCCCCTGACACGACCCAGACCGTCGAGAGCGACGATCGGGCCGGCCCGGTTGACACTGCGGCGGGCAAAGGCGTGGAGACTGCCAAGGTCAAGGCAAAACCTGAGGCGAAGCCGGTCGAGAAAGCGGCTGAGCAGTCGGACCCGCTCGAGGAGCTTCATAAGAAGGTCAACAAGCTCGAAGACAGCCTGCTGCGTACCAAGGCGGACTATCAGAACGCCCAACGTCGGGCCGCCATCGAGCGCGGCGAGGCAATCCGCTATGCCAACGCGGAGGTGATGAAGTCCCTTCTGACTGTTCTGGATGACTTCGAGCGCTCGCTTGCTGCCGCCGAGGATTCCAACAACCTCGAGGCTGTGGTCGACGGCGTGCGCCTGGTGTATGGCAATCTCGCCAAGGCTCTGCGCGACCATGGGCTGGAGGTCATCGACGCGTTGCACGAGACGTTCGATCCCAGCGTTCACCAGGCAATGATGCCGCGGCCAACTTCGGACTATCCGCCCGGAACGGTCGTTGAGGAAATCGCCAAAGGGTATCGGCTGTATGATCGCGTTCTGCGGCCGACGAAAGTGGTCGTGTCCAAGGCACTGGAGACCGAAGCGGAGACGTGTGACGAAGGGGAGGAGGCCGCCCAATCGGAAGGGGAATCCAAAGAGGAATAGGGAGCATGTGACATGCCGACATATGAATACGAGTGCGCTGAGTGCGGGGCGGTCTTCGAGTTGTTTCAGCCGATTACCGAGCCGCCCAGGCGGACGCTCCGAAGAACAGATCCCAGACCATGTGAGTGCAACGCGCCGGTGATCCGCCGCATCGGCACCGGGGCCGGGATCATCTTCCGGGGTTCCGGGTTCTATCAGACCGACTACCGTTCTGAAGGCTACAAAAAGGCCGCCAAGGCCGAGAAGGAAGCGGCGGGCAACGGCAAGTCCACAAAGGACGAAACCGCCAAGCATGAGAAGGCAGCCGGGAAGAAGGAGTCCACCTCCACCGCATCGGGAACGTAGTACGACCAGGGGCAGTCCGGGCGACCATACCGTGCCCCATGTTCCAAACGCCGCGCCCGGCGGAGCGATCCGTGTCCACGTACGAATGTCCAACCTGTAACAAGCAGATCACCGTGGGCCGCGACGAAGATGCACCATACCGACCGTTTTGCAGTCGGCGCTGCAAGATGGTCGATCTGGGCCGCTGGCTTAACGGTACCTACAGAATTAGTGAACCCATCAAGCCCCAAGATCTCGAACGGGATGAGGCCCAGGACGAATCCTGAACACCTGTTCTCGCCTGTTATTCACTGCCCGGCCCGGGTGCCACTGCGCCGGCGAGGACTCGACAGATGCGATCCTGAATCTGCTTGTAGGGAGTGCTGGGGCCTTTGTATCCGTTGAACAGCACGGCAAAGGCGTATCTCGGACCAGCTTCGGCGTCGACATAGCCCGCCAGGGTCCGAACGCCTCGCATGGTTCCCGTCTTGGCACGGACGCGTCCGGGTATGTCCTTCAACCGTTTACGCAGCGAACCGTCTACGCCTGCAACCGAGAGACCCTCATACAGGAGTCTCCCCTTGCCCTCCTTGTGGGTCCAGGCGAGCAGGGAGGCCAACTGCCTTGCCGTACAGGCGTTTTCTCGGCTCAGGCCCGAGCCGTCTGCCAGGACCAGGCCTCGAGCGTCAATGCCGGACTGCCGCATGAAGGCCAGGACCGCTTCCTTTCCCAGCGACCAGCTACCTTGCGGGTCCAAGTCCCCGCGCCGTTGGGCCCAGGCGAAGCCGGTGCGTTTGAGCAAGCACTCGGCAAAGAGGTTCTGGCTGTCCTTACCGACCCGCCGCAGTAAGTCCGATAAGGGGGTGGTCCGCCGGGCCAGAACACTGAGCGATGGCGGTAACCCACCGTTTGGGAGACGTACGCGTTTGCGCTGAATCGTCCCGGCCACCTTGACACCCCGATTTGCGAGCACTGTGCGCAACGAATCCGCGAACAGAAGACCAGGGTCGGGAAAGGAAACGGAACCAAAAGGCCAACGCTTGGAGCATCGCCCACGGATGATGTACTCGAACGAACCTGGCGGGTGATGGACCACGGGTGTGCCCTCACCTCCTGTACGACACTTGTTGATGATCCTGACCAGGGCGGTTTCCGGCTGAAAGGTCACCAGCACCGGTGCGTCGCGCCTCTTGGCCGGAAACACCGTGATATCGATGCAATTGTCGTTGAAGTTCAGGCCGCCCACCGGAGCGGCGTACCAGTTGTCAAGGTCGTCTTCCTCCCAGGAGGGATGAACCCACTGATCGTCGAAGATCGATTCGTCGATCAGCAGGTCACCTGGAATCGCCTTCACGCCTATTTCGAGCAGTATGGTCGCCCACCGCTCGAAATCGGCAGTGATCGACTCGCCGCGGCGGTGGTGGAGCTTCTCATCACCAGTTGCCGGGTCACCATCGCCGATGACGACAATGTTTGTGCCATCGATGGCGAAGATCGTCTCGAACGCAAAATCCGGCCCGAGTTCGGACAAGGCCGCAGCCATCACGAACAGCTTCATGCTGCTCGCAGGAGTCAACGGCATCTCGGGGTTCTCGGCAAAGACCGTTTCCCCCGTCGCGAGGTTAATCACACATGCGCCCAAGCGGACCTCGGCGTGCGGGCGAGCTGTCAGAGCTGATCGCAGCTCTCGGCTGATCTGTAATTGACCGGCCCCGGGGCGTGGTAGCAGAAGCAAAGCGACGATGGCACCGAGTACAGTGCCGATGCCCGGTTGGGCGGGGCGGCGGTGGGAGGTCGATGTTGCGCGGGCACCAAACATGCGTGCCGAGATGATAGGGGCACAACGCCCGGGATCAACCCACCCGGATCGGGTATGCGTGCATTCCGATGGCTCGTACAATACCACAAGCGCGGCCAGCCTTTGGGTCCTTCGCGCTGCGCCGGATTGCGATTCCGGCCCGCTCGGGCCCGGCCCACCGGAGCGAGCTAGTGGTAGGACAGGCATCCATCAATACCCGCAACGGTCCATCGCAGCTACCGTCTTGCATCCCGACTAACACTACTTCTGCGACGTTCAACATCGCCTCGTATCTGCCGCGCATGGCCATGAGGGCGCCGGATCAGGCGGCTGTCGTGGTTCCACGGTCGCGCGACCACCTGGGCCGGGCGATCTACGAGACCATGAGCTTTGCCGAGCTCGAGGCGGCATCGAACCGATACGCCAACGGGTTGGCAAAGGCCGGACTACGGCGCGGTATGCGTGTGCTGGTCATGGTCCGGCCGGGATTCGAGTTCGTCGGACTGGTCTTTGCCCTGTTCAAGCTGGGGGCGGTGCCGGTGATGATCGATCCGGGGATGGGGGTGAGGCGGATGCTCGACTGCATCCGACAGGTCGACTTGCACGCTTTCATCGGCATACCGCTTGCACATGTCATGCGGGTGTTGCATCGTCGCCCGTTCAAGACCGTCAGGCATGTTGTCACGGTGGGTCGCCGGTGGTTTTGGGGCGGTCGGACTCTTCACGGACTGGCGCTGGGTGCAAGCGAAGACTTCGATATGGTCGATACCGCCCCGGACGAGGTGGCCGCCATCCTGTTCACTTCCGGCAGCACCGGACCGGCCAAAGGCGTGGTCTACGAACATTCCATGTTTGATGCCCAAGTGCGGGCCATCCAGAGTCATTACGACATCAAGCCGGGCGAGATCGATCTGTCGGCCTTCTCCCTCTTTGCGTTGTTCAGCACCGCGATGGGTATGACCAGTGTGATTCCTGACATGGATCCGTCACGGCCGGGACGTGTCGACCCCGCGAAGATCGTGGAGGCTATCCGCGACCATAACGCTACCAGCGCGTTTGGCTCACCGACCGTTTGGACCCGCGTGGCAACGTACTGCGTAGGTCACGGCATTACGCTCCCGTCACTGCGGCGTATCCTGATTGCGGGCGCCCCGGTGCCCTATCAGACGATCGAAAAGCTCCACCAGGTGCTGAGTTCGGAGGCAGATGTTCACACGCCATACGGTGCTACTGAATCGCTGCCGGTTGCTTCGATCAGCGGCCGAGAGCTCTTCGACGGCTGTACGGAAAAGAGCCGCAGGGGCGCGGGCACGTGCGTGGGTAAGCCTTCCGTTGGAATCGACTTGCGTCTGATTCGCGTCACCGACGAGCCGATCACCACGTGGTCCGATAGTCTGCTCGTCGCGGATGGCGACCTGGGCGAGATCGTCGTCTCCGGCCCGGTTGTCACCAAGGAATACTTCGGTCTCGACGCGGCGACCCGGCTTGCCAAGATAAGGGACGGGGACCGGGTCTGGCACCGCATCGGCGACATCGGCTATCGGGACGTGGCGGGGCGGATATGGTTTTGCGGTCGAAAGTCGCACCGGGTGCTCACGGAGCACGGGCCAATGTTCACGGTTCAATGTGAAGCAGTCTTCAACGAGCACCCGGACGTGTTCCGTTCCGCGCTGGTTGGCGTGGGAATTCCAGGAAAACAGAGACCAGTGATCGTGGTCGAACCGAACGCTGACAAGTTTCCCAACGGATCAGAGGTCCAAGCATTCCGTGAGCAACTCTTGCGTCTCGGCCGCGCCAACGAATTAAGCCATCGTATTGACGACGTCCTGTTTCACCGCGGCCTTCCTGTTGACGTTCGTCACAACGCCAAGGTCAACCGGGAGCTGTTGGCGAGCTGGGCAACTGAGCAGCTTCGATGAAGGCATTGGTCACGGGTGGTGGCGGGTATCTGGGCAGTCGCATCGCCCGGATGCTGTACGCTCGCGGCGATGACGTAGTCATTCTAGGTCGCAGGCAATACCCCGAGCACGCTAAAGCCGGCATACCAGCCATCCAAGCCGATCTGAGGGACGCAGCAGCTATCGTGAAAGCGTGCGAGGGCGTGGACGCCGTCTTTCACGTAGGCGCGTTTGTCGGCATCTGGGGCAGGCGGAGGATCTTCTGGGATATCAACGTCAATGGGACAAAGAACGTGCTTGCCGGATGCCGGGCCCATGGCGTTCGCAAGCTTGTCTACACGAGCTCGGCAAGTGTTGTCTTTGATGAGAAAGCCCTGTGCGGTGTGAACGAATCTCAACCTTATGCGACACGCTACCTTGCAGCCTATCCCGAGACGAAGGCGACCGCCGAGCGGATGATCCTGGCGGCTAACGAGCCGACACTGGCAACGGTTGCACTTCGACCGCACCTGATCTGGGGACCGGGGGACCCACACTTGATTCCACGGGTAATAGAGCGGGCACGCCACAGGCGGCTTGTCCAGGTCGGTGACGGGGAGAACCTGGTCGACGTCACTTACGTGGATAACGCAGCCGAGGCACACTTACAGGCGGCTGACGCTCTGACGGCCACGGCGCCCTGTGCAGGACGGGCGTATTTCTTGAGCCAAGGTGAGCCGGTCCCGCTGTGGCCCTGGCTGACCGAGATCCTGGCCGCAGCAGGAGTCCCGAAGGTGACGGAGATCGTTTCGTACCGTCGAGCATATCGCGTTGGCGCCCTCCTCGAAGTAGTCAATCGCTTCGTCCCAATGCTGCGAGAGCCGAGAATGACCCGGTTTCTCGCCGTGCAGCTTGCGAAATCTCACTTTTTCGACATATCAGCAGCCCGACGTGACCTTGGTTACCAGCCACGAATCTCGACAGCAGAGGGCGTACGTCGCCTTCGAGCGTGGCTGTGCGCATCGTGTGGACGGAACTCCTCAAGTGGGAGCGGAGCAGGGTGATCCTGCGGCCCAGGCAGCCGGAGCCCGCACGGATGAGGCGTCAAGTTCCCTGATTGTGAGAATCTGCTAAAATCCGGCACTTAAGCCGGTTGCCGTTTGCGCAGACCGGTGTGAGCGGTGAAGATCTGTTTGGCTCGGAATTGATGTTGGATACAGGACGCGTCGTTATTACAGGCGTAGGGTTAACGGCCCCGAACGGCGACACGCCCGAGGCGTTTCGTCGCAGCCTGCTGGCCGGCAAATCCGGCATTACCACCATCGAGACGCGGTTTATGGGGCGCGTTCTCGCCGGTGTTTGTCACTGTGACGAGCTCAAATATCAGGGTCGAAAGGAGCGGCGACGCGGGACACGGGCGGGGGCAATCTCGATCTATTGTGCCAACGAAGCCTTGAAGTGTGCAGGCATCGATCGGAATGGGTTCGATCGATCACGGGTCGGCACGTTCGTTGGGATCACCGAGCACGGCACGGTCGAGACCGAGAACGAGATTGACGCGATCCGCCAGTACGACTATGACACTAAGTTTTGGTCGCACCATCACAACCCCCGCACGGTGGCGAACAATCCGGCCGGGGAGGTGACGGTGAATCTAGGCCTGCACGGCCCGCACTATACGATCGGGGCGGCCTGCGCGGCCGGGAACGCCGGCTTGATCCAAGGCGTCCAGATGCTGCGGCTCGGTGAAGTCGACTTGGCCATAGCCGGCGGTGTTTCGGAGGCGATTCACTCGTTCGGCATTTTCGCGAGTTTTGCGAGCGAAAACGCTCTGGCCTGGCACGAGGATCCGGCCAAGGCGTCCCGCCCTTTCGATGAGGCCCGCAACGGCATCGTGGTTTCCGAGGGGGGCGGGCTCTTCGTCCTGGAGCGGCTGCCCAGCGCGAAGAAACGCAACGCCCCGATTGTGGCTGAGGTGGTCGGGTATGCGATGAATTCGGACGCAGCCGACC
>CP070827.1:4274610-4284596 GCA_020344555.1 Phycisphaerales bacterium | reverse complement strand
TAAGCCGACCTCGGCATCACAACTTCACTGTGAAGGAGATTCGGTCGCCGTCTGCCAGTGCCAAATCGGGAATTCCCACCGCACAATCTCACCGCTCAAATCTCTCGGCAAGATTGTTGAAGCCGGCCGGTGTCGGGCACCATGCCGACTGTGTTACCGGTTGCAGTCCGTCCGACAAGCGGTAGATATCAGCGGTTGTGGGTCCAGGGAAGACACAGGCTACGGAGGCCCTCGCTATGGATGTGGGCACGATCCGGGAACTGTTCGCGTACAACGACTGGGGGCGTGATCGGTTAATGGCGATCGCTGAGGGCCTGTCGGACGGACAACTCGATCGCCCGTTCGAGATGGGCGAGGGGTCGCTGCGCAAGACCCTGGAGCACCTTTTCGGGGCTGAGTGGACTTGGCTTGAGCGTTGCCGGGGACGATCTCCGGTCAGCGGCGAATGCCCGCGCGATTTCCCGACGACGGCTGGTCTGTGGAACAATTGGCGGCGCGTAGCTGATGGGCGGAATGCTCTCATCGACGCCCTGGCCGATGTCGATCTACGGTGCTCCGTGACCTACGTGCACCCCAACGGGAAGACATACTCATTCCAGCTCGGTCATGTGCTGTTGCACGTTTGCTCTCACGGGACGCATCACCGCGCCCAGGCTCTGAACATGTTCAGGCACCTTGGCGTACAACCGCCTGAGATGGATCTGCTCTGCATGTACGAGTAGGGGCGTTTGGGGCCGTATGCGCATTATAACCATGCCCGGGGAGAGAGTGACCCCAGACCGGACGATGGTCAGGCAGCAGGCGCAGTGGGTCCGCCAGTGGGGCAGTCCTACATACGTTGACTCCTGGTGGAGCCCGGGCGACTCCGACCAGCCGTATCCCGGCAAGCCTGGAGTCCTTTCGCCGACGGGGGTCAACCGTAGTCACTTTGACAAGCTGCTGCAGGTGGTGCAATACGACTGTTTGGTCTAGACTATTCAGTTTAGACTGTTCGGTTTAGACTATTCAGTCTAGACTGTTCAGTTTAGACTATTCAGTCCAAAGATGTGCCCTCGGCTCCTCAGTCGAGGCGCCAACGTGTATCATGCGCCAGGCCATATCTTGACTATTCCTCACAATCTTGGCTCGGTGCTCCTGCGACGAACCATCCCTCTTTTTCATTCGAGTTGTTTAGGGTTCGCCGTGTGGAGCGCCGCATGCCCGGTTCCGGTAATCGTTGCCCGGAGATTTGCCGGAGGGTTGGCTGATCCTTGTACTCGTTGCAGCCGAGGCCACGCCAAGGGGCACGCGTCCACGGACTTGTGGCAATACCCAAGCCCTCCTGCTGACAAAGAAACTCCGCGCTTCCGAGTTAAGCGACTCCGGGTCTCGGATGAACTGTCAATAGTCGACAGGTTCACTGGTGCTACCCGCCTGAATCGGCGGTGATCATCGGGCCCTCCTGGGTGGCAAGGATAGCTGAGGCGATTTTTCTGATGCCCAGGGGGACGTCAGGATCTTCGGCAAGCCCAGTGATTACCAACAGACGATTCGCATCGAGTATCGCGCCCGACTGGAGGATTGCTCGGAGGGCATTCTTGCGTGATGAGGCGTCGTCAAGGAGTTCGAAGACTCTGTCCATCGCTTCCTCGTCCTGAAGTTGGGCTGTTCGGGCGAGCGCTACTGCGGCGGCCGCGGAGACGACGTTGGAATCGCGGCTCAGAAGGCGTGAACGGATGGTCTCCAACGTCGCCTGCGCGGCTTCGCTAGCATGGCCGGCCGCCCGAACCAGCGTTCCCATCGCCAGCAGGCAGGCTATCCGGTCGCCGTCCGATGCGCTGGAAGCAAGCAAATCGCCGAGCGGAGCAAGAGCTCGTTCATCGGCCGTCTGCGAGTACGCGTAGGGAAGCCCCGAGATCACGATCTTCCGCAGGTGCTCATCTGCTTCAATTCGCCGGAGATAGTCGACTCCAGCCGCCCCCATGTTACCGATCGCCAGGGTCAACGCGCTACGATCTGCAGGCCGAGCATGATCTGTGAGCACATTAAAAAGTGCCGCGGCCACGCTCGCTTGGGTCTGTGGTGTGAGGCGACGACCGAGCTGACCGAGAGCATCGGTAGTGATCGTACTGCGATCGCCGTCTCGTCCCTGGGCAAGTTGTTGGGTCAGCAGCACAGCAACCGTCTCCGGCTCACGAGCGGCGAGCGCCTGCACGCTTGCATCGCAAACACCGAGGTTTTCGTCGTCCAAGCCCTGAAGCAAGCGGTGACGTAGGACGGACCACGCCGCGTCGTCCGCCTCGCTTGCCAGGGCTACCAGTTCTTTCTTTGCGTCGAGCGCTGCTTGGCGCTGGTCATGGGTAGCAGCAGGATCGACTGCCCGTGACGCAGCCGCAAGCAAAGACTCTATGGAATCGCCCCCGGATACAGCCGCGAGAAGCACGACCATGACGGTGATGTACACGGTTTCTCCCTTCAGAACTTGTCCGGGCCAAACGTGCAGCCCGCAAAGTAGTCACCGGCAAAAACGTCGTACCGCGTGTGCGACCCGGAGCCCAGTGACCCCTCTCCGCCCCAGTTTGGCCCGTCCTCGTGAGCCCAAGAACCGTCGGTCGCGAAAAGAATCAGAGTTGTCTCCCTCAAGCCGACAACTTGGTTTACTTGTGACATCAGTGCGTTCCTGGATGTGGCAACCAAGGGTTCGACCGCGGTACCCGGATCACCAATGACTTCCAGGGCGTTTTCGATGCGACCGAAATGACCTTCCAGGGACGCGGGAGCGGGTGGTGTCCCGCGGTATTCATGGTTCATTACAGCCTGGACGAAGTCAGCCATGTTGGCAATACACGCTGCGCTATTGTGGTCAAAGAAGTTGAGCCTGCCCTGCTCCGGCGGTGGGCCGCCGGCCTTCATGTAGCGGTTGATCACCGTCTCCTGGTCGATCTCCATGATCTCGCTCTTGACATACCACAGCCCCGCGTTCGGCCCGGACTGGACCTCCGCCAAGACGACCGCGTCTTCCCAATCTCCCGTGCTGCTCTGCGGCACGATAATATGGGTAACGTCAGAGTCCCTATCGCGCTCTTGCCCGAGCGGCTCATTGAAACCGAACAGGGGGGCCCCCCAGAGCGGTTCGTTGTCTTCGACGCAGTCAATGGGCGTTTGCCATGCGATGCCGCCGCGGTTCCGCACCGTCACCTGCGCCGTTTGGGTCGCGGGCACACCCAGGACCGTCGCCGAGACCCACGCGGTGCCGCTTAGCACGAATTTCCCTGGCCAGAACGTGAAGCTGTCATCGTTCGCCACATCGGTGAAGTCGTTACTGCCGAGAGCCGTGTCGAAGGTCCAGTCCCATGAGAACACGTTCGGACCGAGCGGATCGGTGCGGGCGATTAGCTGCGAATTCGTCCCTCGAAACGGCTCAAACACCCCAATGATGATGATGTCGACAACGTTGACGGTGACGTCGCCCGACTGATCGGGAATACTCTCAAACTCGAACGTGGCCGTCACGAGCAGGTTCTCCGCGCATATCCAGTCCATGGTCCTGATGACCTCGTACGGGGGAGACCACACCTGGTCGATGTCGGCGGTCCCCTCGTACGAGAAAGTCACCCCCACCACCGGATCTGCTTCATCAGTCCAGGCAGTAAAGGTAATATCTCCCCCCCGCTGCACGCCCCCGACGTCGGCCGACAGATACACTCCGCCCAGGGCTTCCAGGGCTCCGCAACCGACCGCCATACATAAGACCGCCAGCATCCGCACGGTTCTGCCTCCTCGCCTTGCCCAGGCCGTAAACAGGTGGTAAGGTAACAATACGGCGCGTTTGCCCATGTAAACAGGCTTTGGCACGCTTTCGACGAAAGAATCGAGAAAGAATTGCGGGGTTCGGGAGGCGAGCACAGTAAAACGTGTAGTGAAGGGTTGCCTCACGATATGAGCGGTAAGCCAAAGGGAGCCGCTTTGCTCCAGACGATCATCGAACTTCACTACGAGGGCGTCCGTGAGTTCTTCATCCGACGCACGAACTCGCCGGAAATCGCCGACGATCTTGTTCAGTCTACATTTCTGAAATTGGCGCAGGTAAGGTCGCTTGAGAAGAAGTGCCAGCGTGCCTATATTTATAAGGTCGCTCGTTCAGTCTATGCCGACTACTATGCTGGTCGGAACCGTCGGTGTTCGGCCAGCGACTGGATTTCCAAGCGTAGTCCGGACGTCACTGATATGGCTGATTCCGATCAGGCACAAGCAGCGCGGCAAGGAATTGAGCAACTGCCGGAGGAGTGTCGTGCCATCCTTGTGCTCAGACTCTATCAGGGTTACACGTTTCGAGAGGCGAGCGCAACGCTGGGCGTTCCCGAAACCACGTTGGCTGCGCGCTATAATAAGGCCATCCGATGTCTCAAAAAAGTGATCAACTTGGTGACCACATGAGCAAGGCTGAAGCCACGGTCTTTTGTCGTCTGGCCGACTTCGTTGACGGCCACGGAAACGACGCCGAGCGAGCGGAAGTCGAGCGGCTCATTCGGACCGATCCGGCCACAGCGAAGATGGCCGAAGAGATTCGCGAGGACTCGGGGCGGCTGCGTGAAGTTCTGGGCTGGACTCTCCCTTGGCACGGCGGCGAGCAGCCTCAGCGAGACCCCGAAACGCGCAAGAAGGTTGAAGCTCTCAAAGCTCTTGCCGCCGGCGAAGAAACGAACCGCCTTAGGCGACGACGCTGGCGGATCGGGGTGGTCGGTTCGGCAGCGGCAGCAGCAGCCGTGGTTGGCTTCCTCATTCTTCGCCCCGCGCCGATTGTGGGAGAAGCTGAGGTCCTGAGTGCGGCGCTCACGGACTCCGAAGTCAGGACGTTCGTCGTGCGCGCCAATCAGCCCGTCGAGGCGAACGCCGCAACTCGTATTGAAGTCAAGCTGAGCAGCGGTTCAGTGGTCACATTGGACCCTGATGCTTCCGTGGCGTTCGACACCGGTGTGATGACTGTTCGATACGGAAAGCTCCATGGAATCGCAGGGCCAAGCGGTTTCCGGGTGCGTTTGTCGAACGGACTGATCGCAGTTTCTAAGGACGCCTGGTTCACCTTACAGTGCAATGAAAGTGGTGCAAGCTTCGTTCCCTGGCAAGCTGATGCAACGCTCTCCAACAAGCATGGCGAATGGTTGCTCCCAGCAGGCAAGGAAGTTCGCATCGACAGCGATGGCTCGGTCGTCGAAGGACCGCCGTAAGCGTCAATCCTTCGTCTGACAACTCCGGCGGTGGATCACAGGCCATCGTGGGGTTGTGACTGAAACCTGGCGTAACGACCGGCGGCGTCGTCACTGTGTAGCGGAAGAGACGGATGCGGGAGGCCAATCGATTGCGAATCCGCCCAGGACAAACGCGTGCCGGTGGCTTCACCCTTCTCGAGCTACTGGTTGGGATCGCCATCGTATCGACCCTTGTGGCCGTGACCGTGACCTCGTTGTCCGGGGCGAGGGAACAAGCGCGCCGGGTAGTGTGCCTGGCAAATATGCGAGCACTTGCCTTTGCTCTCGCGAGCTATGCCAACGAGAACGCCGACTGGCTGCCCCCTTCCGCACAAAGGTACGATGGGCGCGATCACCTTGAGCTGTCGGCCAACATCGTTATCAACCGGGAAGTTGGCTACGACTTGACTGAGCTTCTGGGGATGCACGTTCCCGAAGGAGCGTTCTCGTGCCCCAGTGTTCCAGCCCCTGTGGTGACCGATCCTGCAAACAGCGCCGACCTAGTCTTTACCAACTATATTTTCCTTTGGGGGGCGGCGATCGACACGCCGCTCCGCGGTCCCCAGCGAATGAGCGGTCAAGGCGATTCGGTCGCCGTTGCGGACTTTACGTGGTACGCACTTGACGATGACTTCGTACCGGTCTTCGGTGGCAACCATTCCAAAAGAGGAGCCGGGATGGGATCGATCCTGGAGGCAGACTTATCAACGAACCCTTCCGCGCTGCAGTTCGTCAGGTTCCAAACACCGCGCCACCTTACGGGTTTGAACGCTGCGTGGCTATCCGGGTCGGCTGCGTGGTATGAACCGACGCGAAACAACTGGTCGGCGGCCGGTCCCTACAATCAGGCATCGGCACGCTATTCGGCGGTCTACCTTCCGGCGCCGTGAGAAGTCGTAAACCGAGTTCTTGCGCGGCGTGCACGGGCCGCCCGTCTCCGATCCGCCCGGGAGGGCACATATTATAAGGGACCTGCCAACCACGGCAGAAACGCATCGAGATCATCGAGGTCGACGTCGCAGTCGAAGTCGAAGTCAAATACTTCGCAGCCCGAGCCGAGCCTCTCGCCGTTGTTGTCCGCGAAACATAGTTGGAACGCACCGACATTGGCCAGGTCCACATCTCCGTCACAGTCAGAATCTCCCGGCTCGCAGCTCGGGCTCTCCTGAATCGTGGTGTTCCCGTCGCCGTTCGGAAACATGTCCCAGGTATCCTGAAACAAGTTGCGGACCAACACCACGGCCCGGGTCGTGCTTTCCGGATGTGGAATGAGCACGTCAGGAATTACAGCTCGCACGGTGTCGAATGCGAAGCACGCCGGAACCGTACCGAGCAACCCGTCGTCGCCATCGAATAAGGACACGAGGTTTGCGTCGACAGTCCCGAAGTCGATGTACGCGTCTACGTCCAAAAAGCTCGGATTCAAAGTCAAAGTGCTCTTGTAGGATGTGAGCGCCATGCCCTGGGCGTCGGCACCGAGGTCCACCCGTCCGTACAACTGTTTTAGAAACGTGGGGTCAGACAAATCGTCAGCCGCGAGCGTTTCACCTGTAAACTGCAGGCGAATTATGACGTTCCCGGATTGGCGATAAACCTCGACACAGACTACGTCGGGGGCCACTGAGGACCCCGGGACCGAAGGATCGGGAGCCATGAATACATCCCCGACCGGATCATCCCAGGCAGACAATCGTGCCGTCGCCAGGACCCACGCCGACGACATCCCGACGATCACCATAGAGACTACTCGACTCGACATTGACTTTCCCTGCAAGATATGCGGCGTTCAACGGAAACGGTATAGAATGCTGGTGAGACCTGAGAAGTCCCTGCGCCGGCTACTTGTGCGAAGGTGTCTCCGGGCGAGCACGTCGTGCCTGTAGCCGGCTGCCTCTCTTGGCCGTGTCAGGCCTCACCCACACAGGGCACGCTGGTGCCTCGTTACCACAACGTGGCACTCCACGTAAACCCGATAATTCCCCGTCAGTGCCGATACCAAACGAATGGTACGATATCCTGAGCTATTCGGGAAGGAGCTTTTTTGTGGAAAACTGTGGTGCCGTTATGCGCGTGAGCCCTTTGGGGGGGCTATTTCTCCACTCCAGAAGCTCGGTAGCTCGCCATCAACTCCTGTAGATTCTCCGCGTTCCTTGCGAAGATCAGGCGGATGCTCTTGGCGAGCTTCTCCGAGGCGACGCTGAACCGGGTTGCGCCGCTGGTACCGTTGCGAGCCGCATTGGGTGGTTTGAAGAGATGGAGCAGCGCCGCCGCCATTGGCGGCGTGAGGCAATCGGCGAGGTACGAATTGAGGCCCTGCGCCTGGAACCTCTGAGAACGCCGGCAGAACTTGATCTTCAAGCCTGAGTAACGCAACACATTCAAATCGTCGTGGATCGTACGCTCTGATACGTCGAGCACCGCGGCGAGCTGGCGGGTAATGGTCACCCATTGGCGCTCAACAAGATCAAGTATACGCAGCCGCCGGTGCACCTGTCGGGCCTCGCCGGTCAACTCGGATGCCTTCAAGCGTCGCTCCGGTTCGCCGACCGGTGAGGCTTCTGGTCCGGCCATTGCGGCGCCGGCAGCGTCCATCACCTCGCTGCCCTTGTGGAACCGCCGTAGACCCTCCAGCAGCGTTGCTACGGCCTCCGATAGCGCTACCGAAGTTGCCTGGTGTGCAAGCGGTCGATCGGGACTTCTGTACGCAACACACCACGCCCACACGACGGACGCTTCGGCCTTCGTCAGTCGCAGAGCGAAACCTGGAATCACAGCGTCGGTACGCCAGCGCCCGGCCTCATCGACGCTCATTGGCAACCCGTGGTGTCGCAGCAGGGCGATGTCCTGCTCGACAACGCCGAGACTCGTGTCCGTCATGCCTGACAATTCCGAAAGCCTCGCGGACAACTCCTCGAGCGACCTCGAACCACTCCAGTAGACATGCTCCACGATCTTCAGGCATCGGATCCGTCGCTGATCCTCCGCTGCGAAAGGTAAGTGCTTCCTTACGTTTCTTGTCATAGCGATCGCTGTGGAATGCCGAGACCCACCAACAGAAATAAGGCACGCATCCCACGCATCACGAGAGGTTGGCCACCCTTCCCGCGCCATCGCGTTCGTTGTCAAACTCAGGCGCAATAGCGCGACCAGCCGGCCGGTGTGCGATGAGCCTACGGCCTTGCAGGCCTGTCAACGTCAGAGCAGCCCGACCTATTTGCGCACCCCACCCCTTGAGGTGGCGTTTGCCCAAATCTACAAACCGCCTTCGATTGTGTTTCGACGAAAGATTCCGATGATTCTTCTTGACTCTGTAATGCGAGGCGTCCACCGCGCCCCCTCACGCGATTTGCCAAGACGGGCTTGCTGAGACCTGGCCCCGCAACACGTGTCCCAAGCTACGCCCCTGATAAACGTTACTCGACGCTCCATCAACTGTTGTCCCGTCGAGTCTTGCCAACGCCGACATTTTATTTGAAATTTTCTGCCGGGGCAAACGGCAATCTTTGAGCCGTTCTGACCTCGATCAGAGTCGCACGCGCGGGGTCCTCTTCAGCACTCTGCAATATCCCGAATTCAGAGCCGCCTGGCTTGTGATTTTGCGGTTTGCTTATCGGGCCGGGCGCGTTCATACTGTATGTGGATTGCATATCCGTGCTGATCGACTGTGGCAGACTCGGGCCGCCCGGCCGACAGCAAGGCGCTTCGGGTATCAGTGTTCGGGGAGTCGGATCGAGGTAGGATGCGGGGAGCAGTCCTCCCGGTTTTTACCCCACATTTTAGTCGGAATGGAGCGCGCCGAATGGAGGCACGGACGCCGGCGTGTACACGGCGACCGACGAGCAACCGGCGTGGGTTGGTGGGGCCTCCGATAGGCGGGTGGACTCTCACAGCGGATAACAAGCTCTAAACGCAGGCTAAAGGGCGAATCACTCATGGAAAGACGTGAGCGGATGTGTGGAAGGTGCGCGCTATTGGTGGCCTCCGGCCTCGCACTCATCGCAGGCTGCGGTAGCGGCGTGCTCGAGCTGCTCCAAGCACCATCAGCGATGATCCTCGTCAGCGACGCCGGCCTTGGTGACGCACTCATTGAGCGGCCTGACGGGCCTCCCCAGGCCTCAATCGACGATACCACGGCCCTGCAACGCAACCGGGCCGGGGAGGCAGAACACCAGGCCACCGAGACCGCGGCAACATCGGCCAACAGCACTCAGCCGGATCGCGTCTTTGACGCCGCGGATGGCGCCCAGCGGACAGACACTTGCCCCGCGGATGACCCGGCTGGAGGGCTTCAAACGGGGCAATCTCCGAAATCGGGCAGCCCCCTACCCTCCCCCCTTGGCAAAGGGGCAAACACGGGGGGTGACCAACAGACAGAAGTGCAGGGCGCTCTAGACGGACACGGGGAGACGCGGTCCGTTGTGGAGTCTCCCGGCGACGGGGGAGCCAAGCGCACAGGGGAGCCTGTGAGGGCCCGGGCGCGGGATCGAACTGCGTCCGGGTCCCCACCCGTGTCAAGTCCTGGAAGAAAGACAAACGCCAAAAAGGCTGAGAGAACAGGAGAATGAACCTGGGTTTCGCCAGACTATCTATGCACCTCCGCGTGCACCGAACCGCCCATCCTCATACTCCCTCGGGCGCCGGGGTACTGCTCGCCCGGCGCCCGAAAGTCTGGCGATTAAACTCTCGAAGGTTCGCACACTCTAGTGGGGCGGGTCCGCGAGCCCGCCCCACTCCATGGAGCATCGCAAATGGCTGCCG
>CP070827.1:4260303-4274510 GCA_020344555.1 Phycisphaerales bacterium | reverse complement strand
CCGGTCGGGCCTGGTCGAGATGCCGCAGGATGTTTTCGCAGATGACCACGCCCATGTCGACCATGGTGCCGATGGCAATGGCGATACCCGTAAGTGCCACAATGTTGGCATCAATGCCGGTTACCTTCATGGCCACAAAGCACATGAGCACGGCCAGGGGCAGCAGGCCGGAGATGAGAATCGAGCTGCCCAGGTGCATCACCATCAGCACCACGACGATAATGGTGACCAGGATCTCCTCGGTGAGCGCGGTGTTCAGGGTCCCCAGCGTCTCGTAGATCAGCCCCGTCCGATCGTAGAAAGGAACGATCCCGACCCGGCTGACGGTCCCGTCCGGCAGTGTCTTTTTGGGCAATCCCGGCGAGATTTCCCCGATCTTACTCTTGACGTTCTTGATGACCTGGAGGGGGTTTTCGCCGAACCGGACAACGACCACGCCGCCGGCGACCTCGGCGCCTTCCTTGTCCAGCACGCCGCGTCGAAGGGCGGGGCCCAACCCGACATTGGCGACGTTCCTGACATAGATGGGTACGTTTTCATTGACCTTGACGACCGCGTTTTCGAGATCCTCCAGGCTCTTTATGAAGCCGAGGCCGCGGATGACGTATTCCACCCGGTTGACCTCGATGGTCCGTGCTCCGACGTCCACGTTGGACATCTTCACGGCCTGAAAGACGTCTTCGATGGTAACGTTGCTTGCCCGCATGGCGTCGGGGTCGACGTCGATCTGGTACTCCTGGACAAACCCACCCACGGAGGCCACCTCGCTGACACCCTCGGCAGCGAGCAAGGCGTAGCGCACGATCCAATCCTGGATGGTGCGCAGTTCGTGAAGGTCCCAGCCACCGGTGGGGTCGCCATGCTCATCCCGGCCTTCCAGTGTGTACCAGAAGACCTGTCCGAGCGCCGTCGCGTCCGGGCCCAGCGCCGGCTGGACGCCCTGGGGCAGCGTACCGGCAGGTAGGGAGTTGAGCTTTTCGAGGACCCGGGAGCGGGACCAATAGAATTCCACGCCGTCTTTGAAGATGACGTAGATGGTCGAGAAGCCGAACATCGATTGGCTGCGGATCGTCCTGACACCGGGAATGCCAAGCAGTGACACCGTCAGCGGGTAGGAGATCTGGTCCTCTACATCCTGTGGGGAGCGGCCCGGCCACTCCGTGAAGACGATCTGCTGGTTCTCGCCGATATCGGGAATGGCGTCGACGGGGACCGGGCTCCGCGGCCATGCACCCAGGTCCCAGTCAAACGGGGCCACGCCGATGCCCCATCCCACCGTAAGCAGGATCAACAACCCGACGACCAGCTTGTTCTCCAGGCAGAACCGGATGATCCGGTCGATCCACGATGGTGAGTCGGGCCGGGGCCCCGGCATCTGGTCAGTCATGCCGGTGTCCTCCGCTCCCGCCTGCTCCTGAATGAGCTTCCTCGCCTCGCGGATTCATCATGCTGGGTCTGGCGAGAATCTGCATGGCACTGTCAATCTTGAAATTTCCATTGACCACCACCAGCTCGCCTTCGCGAAGGCCCCGGCGCACCAGGTAATAGTCGCCGGCTCGCGGGCCTAGCATGATCTCGCGCCCCTCGTACGTTCGCGGTCTATCCGGGAGTGCCACGTACACGACAGCACGCTTACCGGTAACCAGTGGGGCTGAGGCGGGGATGACCAGCGGGGCCTTGGCGTTGCTCGGATCGACGGAGACGTAGCCGAGCGACTCGGCCGTAACCAGCGGCATCCCGCACAGGTCACAGCTCACCGCTTCCTCTTTGACGATCTCGGGATGCATCGGGCAGATCCACTTGCCGGCAAGGTGTGGATCCATCACCTTCCCACCGGCAGCCACCTCGGACCGTGCCACCGCCCGTACGAACATGCCCGGTTTGAGCCGGCCGTCGGTGTTCTCGACGTTGACACGGACTTTTACGGTTCGGGTGTCGGTGTTGAGCACCGGGTCGATAAAAGCGATCTTGCCCGTAAAAGTGTCCCCGGGATAAGCCTCCGTGTGGAACTCGATCTCCTGGCCGTAACGGAGCCAGGCCAGGTCCGACTCGTAGGCGTCGAGCTTGACCCATACGTGTGACAAGTCGGCGATCGTGTAGATGCGCGTGCCGGTCTCGACGTACATGCCCTCGACGGCATTCTTGTCAATGACTATCCCGCCCATCGGGGCATAGATGGTCATGTGGTCGGACGGTGTGCCCCGTTGCTCGATCTGGTCAATCTGGTCCTCGGTCAATCCCAACAGGCGCAGCTTGTCGCGGGCGGCCTCGACGTCATCTCGGGCGGTGTCTCTAATGCGGGAGATGTCGCTGCGCTCAAGGTCCTTGACGGCTTCTATCGCGTGGAGCAACTCCGCCTGAGCGGTGGAAAGGTCCGGGCTGTAGAGGTAGACCATGTGCTCGCCCTTGTTGACAGGGATGCCGGTGTAGTCGACGTAGAGGCGGTCCAGCCGACCGGGCACCCAGGCAGTGAGATACCCCAGGCGGGTCTCGTCGTATTCGACCTTTCCAACCATGCGAATCTCAGCCGACACGAACTTCCGCTCGACGGGTGCCAGCCGTATGTCGGCGAGCATTTGTGCCTTGGGAGACAGAGTCAACTTCGGAGCCGCTGCATCCGGCTCTTCGACTTCACTGTCGTCAACGTCGACCGGCACCATGTCCATGCCGCACACGGGACACTTCCCGGGCCGGTCCATCGGAGGTAGGCAGAGCATCGAGCAGGCGTACTTGACGGGCTTGCTCTTTACAGGTTCGAGGACCGGTTCGGTGGGAATCAGATCCATACCACAGATGGGACACGGGCCCGGCCGAGGCTGCCGGATTTGGGGGTGCATCGAGCACGTCCACGCCGTGTCCGTGGTGGCGACGTGCTGAGTGTGCCGATCCGTGCTCGGCAGCGAAGGTGCGGGGAGTACGGCTCCCCGGAGGAGATAGCCCAGTATAAAGGCCAAGACGATCACCAAGAGCACCGGCACCTTGGCTGCGACTGCTGCAATGCCTTGAATCCTGATTTTCACGGTGTCACCCCTTTGTCGTTGTCGGCGCCCGGCGCAGGAGCCGTGTCTTCAGTGTGTTTACTCACGTCTTTCCGGGGAATCGTCTGCCCAACGAGCATCTCCAACCGGGCCAGTCGCTGGGCATGATTGGCCAACGCGCGCTCGTAAGACAACTCGAACTCCAACAGCGATCGCTCTGCATCAACCAGGTCGAGAAATGTCGCGGCGCCGGTCCTGTACGCAGCTTCCGTGGCACTCAGGTTTTGCCGGGCCTTGGGAATCAGCGTATCTCGATACAGATCGATCTTCCTCTTGGCGTCACGGAAATCATAGAGGACCTTCTTGATCTGCGCCCCAAGGGTATTTTCATGTTGGGCCCGTGTTGAGACGGCCGCACGATACCGGGCCCGGGCTTCACGCTCCCCGGCGGCGTATTTGCCGCGCCGGATCGGAAGATTCATCGACAGTGACACCAGCCAGACGTCCTTGCCGGCATCGTCAGGCCGGCTGCTCGGCTGGAAGCTCCTGCCGATCGTATACAAGTCGATCGCGTCGCTCATCCCTCCGGTAATTCGGGACAAGCTGCGAAGCGCTGCCGGGTTGCCCAGACCTGGGCCGCTCATGCGCGGCGGCGAGCCCACGTCCGTGTAGTCAATCCCCAGCGTGATGTCCGGGAAATAATCCTTCTTCGCAAGGTCGATGGCGTTACGCTGTCCGGCGATTTCGTGGTCGAGGGCAGCCAGTTGCGGATTGCCCCGGCTCGCCCACCTGAGCACCTGGTCGTCGGTCACGTCAATGTCCACCTCATGGATCACCTTTGGCTCCGGCAGGTCCTTTTCGATGGGGCGGTTCATGGCGGCATTCAGCCGGGCGACGACGGGCCCACGGAGGTCCTCCAGTGCTCGCAAATTGTCTTCGAGCTTTCCCAATTCGACCTGGGCGCGGATGACTTCCGGCTGTGCGGCGGCGGCCGTCTTGTATCGGGCCCGGGCGACCCCCTCGAGGTACCTGACCAGATCGCGGTTCTCCATGACGACCGCAATCGCCCGGGAGAGATAATAGTACTCGTAGTAGGCGTCCTTGACCTCGTAGAAGAGTCTGAGCTTTTCGGCATCGTAGAGTTTCCTGGCGGCACTGGCCGCTTCGGCGGCGACATCCTCACGCAGCGACAACTTGCCCAGCCAGGGAAACGTCTGTGTGAGTCCGACTGCCTGCTGCTGAGGGCCGACGCGCGTCTCGACCTCGCTGATGAAATAGCGATAGGTCAATCGCGGGTCTGGTAGCGAACCTACTTGCGGCACGCGCATAAGCGCCGCGCGCCAGCGGTTGAACGCGGCCTCCAGACCGGGATTGTTCAACGCAGCGTAGGTCAGATAGTCGGATAAATCCGACGTCTCATCCAAGACGGGAAGTCCGTCCGGCTGCGACGGCGCGCGGGTCGTACTCTCTTCCGGAGGTGAGACTGACCGTCCGGTTGACGTCAGAGCACCTGAAGGTAGGCGCTGGTCTGGTGTTGTACAACCTGCTATCCAGAGGGCGGTCAGCCCCACTAGCCAAACGACTCTCCAGGATTGGCTTGTTCGCATCATCCAAGTGCTCCGTTACTCGTCCTTTGAGGAGTTTGTGACATATAGAAGATCCCGAGAATCGGGGGCCAAGGGTTCGCGTCGCATCACAGGACCCAAGCCCCGGAGGGGCGCGTGGCATGTAGCCACGGGCGCAAGCCCGTGGTCCGCGTCGCACGACAGGACCCAAGCCCCGGAGGGGCGGCGGAGACTCGTGGCAACCATCCGTCGCCCCTGCCGGGGCTTCTGTGTTTGCGCCGTTCTCACTCCACGGGCTCACGCCCGTGGCTAAGCGCCTATGCCCCTGCCGGGGCCTATGTGTTTGCGCCGTTCTCATTCTGGTTGCCAGGGTACAGTATTCCAGCCCTCAATTCAGGAGTAACGGAGCAGTAGGTACCTCACATGCGAGACGCATGGTTTGACGACCTCGCCGATGTTAATCCGCCTTCTTGATCTTCGCCGGATCAATCCGGATACCCTGTTCGGCAAGCTTACCCGCGTACTTGGCTGGATCAGCCAACAGCTTCTTGTCACACCCCGGGCAGCAGTAATAGATCTTTTCGCCGGTCGGAAGGGCCGTAAAGGCCGCCGGGTTGATGGGCCCACCCATCACGGGACACTTGGTCTGAAAGGTATAGCTGCTGGCCAAGGCCCTTTTGTACTTACCCGGCTCCTTCTGGAACTTGCCGATACAATTCTCGCAACAAAAGTAGACCTTTTCACCGTTGTGTTCCGTGAACACTTTCTTATCGACCGGCTTGCCGGTGACCGGACAGGTCACCTGCACCTTCGGGCGGTCGGCCAGTGCCTTGCGCTGATCGGCCACCACCTTGGCATACTTACCGGGATCGGCCTTGAACTTCTCGACACAGTCCTCGCAGTAGAAAAAGACCGGCCCCTCGTCCGTGGCCACGTTGACCGCCAGGTTGGCCGGCTTGCCCGTCACCGGACATTTGGGCAGGGCCTTTTCGTCGGCTTGGGCCTGTCCCAAGGCCGTTCCAGATGTCAACACCATCATCAATCCGATTACGTAAATATAGCTCTTCATCGCAGAAATCTCCTTTTCACACTGGTTCAGAGTATCCGGCATTTCGAGGAGCCGGAACGTCCACACATTTTGTGCGAGACCACGCCGAAATTGCCAAGTCGAGGGGCTGCGCGATCCGCTGATCGCATCAGCCCGCCGAACCGGCGCACCAGTCGGTGATTCTCGCTTATCATCAGGCCCAAGTGCTCGGTTATGATGACCGCCGTGCACTGCCTGTCAACGCTGCGGCACAATGGAGGCATAGCGCCGCCGCAGTGACAGATGGTCTATCCAGGCTGGGCGGTCAGTGGCTGGATCAAATAAGAAGCACGTACGTGACGATGTGTGTCAGTTGGGGCGGTGGGCTGTGGGCCATCGCCCAGATCTCGGTGAGTATCGGCTGCGACACTCGGACGTACTCGGCCGGGGCAGCCGCGGTTGCTGTCAGCTCGCGCGACGGGATAACCGGTATACGACTGTTCTGGACAATCGGCGTGTCCTGGGTGCCGCAGGGACATGCCTTGAATTCGCTGGGCTTCGGTGGTGGATCGGGTTTCGACTCGTTCTTGCAGCAGCAGGAGCAGTCCACACCGCAACCGCAGTTGCATCGGCTCGCCGGCTTTGCAGTCGAAGCGCAGAGTGTGGATACCATCGGCAGGCTGGCAAACTGCCACATCAGTGTCGCACAGATGATGACCGACATTCTAACCATGATTCTTACTGGTATATCTTATCATCGTCGAAGCACCTGCCGCATACAGTGCGGACTCTGTGACACGCGCGTTACCGGACACCTGCGGTCACGAGCATTGTGCATAGTACGTATTGATCGGCGTTAAGTTCGCCGGGCTGTGGCATGGCCACGTCTTCGTGGCCATGATGTGCTGCGATGCATGAAACATGCCCACGCAAGCGTGGAGCATGCCACCCGCCCGGATTGGGCGCTTGGAGTGGGCACCAGGCACGGAGACCGTGACAGTTCAGGCGGCCACGTCACACCCAGACCGCTTCAGCGGTCTTTCCCGAAGGGCTGTTAGGCCGGGCGTTCTACGCCCGGTAAGCGGTGCCTCGTCAATTCTCCTATGAGCCCGTTTCAACGGGCTTACTCGCCTTCCGGTGTGCTGGGTGACGACTATGAAAGCCCGTTGGAAACGGGCTAGACAATCAGATAACGAAAAAGGGGTCGGTGGGGCGCTCCTGGTCACCGGACCTAAAAGGACCGGCCTGGCAGCCCGCTACGCGGGAAAGCCCCATGAATGGGGCTAAAACGGTCCCGCGTACCCGCCGAAACTGTCACGGCCCCGTAGGCGCGATTCACGGCTGTGTGGCATGGCCACGGCTTCGTGGCCATGATATGCTGCGGTGCGTGAAACATGCCCACGCATGCGTGGAGCGTGCCACCCGCCGTGTTGCCAGGCGATCAAGGAGACGAACGATGGGTCTATTCTGGGATCTCATTCAACAGAGCCAGATCAGGGAACAGCGGGAGAAGGCGACCAGCCTCGAAGAGAGGGTGGCGCAGCTCGAACGCGAGCTGCAACAGACAAAGAGTCTGCTCCACCTGCTCGTGGTCCGTCTTGAGAAGCACTTCAGCGAAGACGTTGATGGCGACGGTCGGATTGGCTGAGAGGCCGCGAGACGCATCCCTCGTGGGCAAGTCTGCTTCTTGCCCCTGGAAGGCCCAGAGACGGTATCGGCGGTGTGGCATGGCCACGTCTCCGTGGCCATGATATGCTGCGGTGCGTGAAACATGCCCACGCAAGCGTGGGGCATGCCACCCGGCCGCGTGACACATGCCCACGCGAGCGTGGGGCATGCCACCCCGGCGGTGTCTGTGGGCGCTGACTTACGGTGCCAGGTGAAGTTGAATGTTGACGAACTCGAAGTCGTCGATGTCGCTGCTGCTGGGTCTGGCGATGACTTCCAGCGTGTTGGCACCGGCGCGCAGGACTGACGCATCGAACGCGGCGACGAACTCGCCGAAGCTCCCGTCGGAAGGTGCATGGTCCAGCCGCTCGTCGAGGACCGTACCATTGATCCGGATTTTGTGGCTCCGCTGAACGCCTTTAGCGAGCAGCCGCAGCTCGACGTTGTTGAAGTACGGGGGCAACTGCGTGTCAGCCAGCTCGAACTCGGCCGCAAACACGGCTCCTTCACTCTTTTTTTGGAACTGGCTGTTGATAGTACCGTCGAAGTTGTCGTCGCCGAGATGGTGGACATCCGGCACGGCCTCGACCGCCACCAGGGCCAGGTCTTCCGGAGCAAGCTGAAAATCCACGGCCATAGTCGTCCCCTGGACCATGGCCGAGTCCACGTTGGCCGACGACGGAACATAACCCTCCCTGGACGCAGACAGGGCGAAGAAATCGGGAACCTGCGGGGCGGTGAGCGTGTAGCCGCCGTCCGCGCCCGTGTCGACGGATACGGGTGGGCGGTCGGGCAGGACAAGCCGCACCGTGGCCCCGGGAAGCGCCGTGCCGGTGGATGCGTCGCTGACAACGCCGCGGATGGCGCCGATGGAATCGGTGACTCCGTCCAGCGAGTACAATGGCAGATACCGGTAATACACTTCGAGCATCAGCGCGCAAAGGGCCGTCTGATATATTCGCCCGCCGACGTCGGCCCACTCGCCATCCGGATCCCAACTGCCTGCGGCCGCTCCGTCCTTGCGCTGATGGGCTAGTAGTTGCCCGGTCAGCTCCTCATTCCAGTTATGCCACAGCTCACCCTGATGCTGAAACATAGCGAGTGTCGCGTAGTACCAGTAATAGGTGTTGGGGCGTGCCTCCCAATCCGGTGGATTCTGAGAGACGAACTCGGCCGACGCCTGCATACGGGGGTCCTCACGACGCAGGCCCAGCAGTTGTTGGGTGAACATGCCTTCGGCGGTCATGGCCGGACTGTAGCGCCGTCTAGGCTGATAGGCGTACAGACCCGGCCGCGACGGGCCACTGACCAGGTCGAGCCACTCACGAGCGGCTTTGAAAGACGCCGCGGGGGTCGCAATGCCGTTTATGCTTGCGCTTTTCAGGGCCATGACCTGCCACCCGAGCACCGAGGTATCGCCGACCTGTCCCGGGTCGTATCGCCAGCCACCTACCGAGGTGTTGCGGGCCCGGTCTATGAAACGGACGGCCGATCGAACCGGTCGAGCCAGCGAGGCGTCGCCGGTCATGCCGTAGGCTTCGGATAGGGTGATGGTCACGATGCCCTGGGTATACATGGTCTCGTCACCGCGGAGGTCGCCGTCGGGCCGTTGACGGCCGACCAGCCACTGCAACCCGCGCTCGACGTTGTCTTTGAAGGGCCCGTCGCTGAGGTGCGTATGACCTGCTCCGTAGAAGGAAAGCAAGGCCAGTCCCGTCAAGGCATGATCCACAACGATTTCCGTCTCTCCGCCGCACTCTCCGCACTGTTCGTCGAAGCTCTTGCCATCCCAGTGGCCGTCGTCGCTCTGGTGTCTGGCCAGCCATGCCAAGGCGTCCGCTACGGCCCGTTCGGTCTCCTCACTGCCGCCCATGCGCTCGACGATCGACAATCGATCGGGAGCTGATCGTTGCACATAGGGGTTGACGGGCGGGACCACCTCAGTAGGCAGGCTCAAGCCAAGCGCGGGTGTGTCCGGAACGGCAAGTTCGCGGTCCGTCAGCGGGAGGGGGGCACTTTTACGATCAGGCAGTTCGAGGTCGTAATCGTTCAGGGCCAGTTGGGGCAGGTCATCCGGCGCCTCTTCCGCGTCACGACGCCACGAAGAAGGTACGTCGAAGATTTCAGGCGACAACGCGTCCTTACTGGACATCTCCGGTTCCGCAGGCGAAGCCCGTAGGGTCTTCGACGTGAGCCAGTCGGCCTGTGGTGTGGCCTCTGTCAGTCGCTGTGCGTCCAGTTGTTCGAGACGCGGTAGGGCAAGGTCTGCAGCCGGTAGCTCGGATGCGTCGGTAGTGCTCGCTATCGCCTCGTCTCGCGGCGCTCCGCGTGGTGTGGTATCGGGGGGATGCCGGTCCGGTCCGCCTCTTACCAACGACTCATCCGGTGCCGGATCGACTCGTCGCGGGTCGATTGATACCTGCGTCGTCTCCACCACTTCCGATGTCACATTTGTAGACGCGTGGCGGCGCGGTGGGGCCATCGACTGCACTGCCGGCTCTACCATCGATTCCGTTGTGGCGGCCGCCACCGTCGCTTCGGGATTAGGCAGTGCCAGATCTGTCAGCGGCGGCAAAGCGGGATCGTATCGCCCGGCGTAGGCTGCGTCAGGCGGAGTCGGTGAGACTGACACATCCACGTCTTGGGGGAGCGGCCTGTCGGCGAAGGTCGCCTCCATGGGCACTGCACTCTTGGTCTCCGGGGCGATATGAAAAGGGCTGCCGGCAGATGGTAGTGACCGTGTTGTGTCCGGCAACTCGTGTCTTGGGGCTGTTGTTGGCTGCGCGGTGATCTGCAGTGTGGATTCAGTCGTCTCGGGCACGCGCTCTATCGGGGCATCAGGCAGGGACAGGTCGGTCAGTGTGGGGTAATTAACCATTTCGGGGGTCTGAACCGTATCCGTGACCGCTGATAGTGGTGGGTCAGCTTCGCGCGTGGGCAACACGCCGGCGATACTATCCGCGTCCGGCGGTACATCGCTTGTCTCGAAGCTCGGTGGGATCCGGGTCATCTCGACAGTTGCGTCGACCGCTCTGCTAGTGTCCACTGCCACCGAGGGACGCTGTGGTGGTTCTGTCTGTACCGACCTGGACTGAATCGACGCCTCCGGCTCGGTCGCAGCGACGCGGGCTTGCCCGGCGGGAAGGGCGGTCTCGACCGTCATGGGTTCGTAGCTTTCCAGGATTTCTTCGGGCATCTCGGGGCGTTGTGAAGGTTGCTCGATCGCGGCGTCGGCCGCGGTCAGATCCGTCGCAGGTTCATCCTGTGTGTCCATCGCGCCGCGATCGACCGTCAGCATGACAGTCGCAGCCACGGTCTCAACCTCCGTAGACGCAGCATGACGTTGCCGGGATGTTTCCAACGGGGCCGGCGTCTCGATCTCGGTGAATTGCCCGCGGATCTGCCGGGCTAGTGCATCGCCCTTTGCCGGTGAAGTGAGGGCGATTTGGATGCGGCCGCTCCGTCGAAACTCCCTGGCCAGCGACGCAGTCACCTCCCAGACATTGAACAACAGCATCAGCAGCAGATGGGCCATCAGTGACGCCAGGAGGCACTTTGCCAGGAGGCTCAGGCGGCGACCTCGCACGTCGCGCAGCAATGCCAGGAACAGCAGCAAAAGCAGCAGGGCCAGCAGAGCCCACAGCAAGTTAGGCCCGATCTGTCGCCACAAACCCGCCCAATCGATCGGCGGCCGTTGCACACGATCCACCTCGGTGAACACCTCGCGCGACGTGGTGTAGTACAGATCGTACTTGCGTGGTGCCTCCGGCGCCGCTTGATCATCCTGCCGATCAGAGGCGAAATAGAGGGCATAACCACCCATGGTAAGACCGGGGTCCAGCTCGTTGGCTTCGGTGTTTATGGCCGGTCCGGCGCTGTCAGGTGGTTGGTGCTCACCGCGCAATCGACGCGAACGATACAGATCGAAACCGCCTGCTCCGCCGGGGCGATCCGACGCGAAGTACAGGAAATCGCCGAAGGAGCTGACCGCCGGGGCGCCCTCGTTATAGGGCGAGTTCAATGACGCAATCGCTTCCGCCTTGCCGAATCCGCGATCGGTGACAGCGGCCGAATACAGATCATAGTCGCGGTGAAAGAGATCCTCGCGGATAGTCGCCGGCCAGGCGTTGGGATCGGGCTCGGTTTCATCGCCGGGCTGCGGGCGGTTGGAGGAAAAGTAGAGCGTCGTTCCGTCGTCGCTCAGGGCGGGTCCGTAGTCGTTGAACTCGGAATTGACCAACGGGCCGAGGTTGATCGCCGGCTGCCAGCCGTCACGACCGTGGTGGGCAACCCAGAGGTCATAACCGCCGAGTCCGCCGGGTCGATCGCTGTAGAAGTACAGTGATTGCCCGTCGGCCGAGGGCTCAGGACCCAGCTCCTCGTACTCGCTGTTGACACCAACCAGTGGTTTCGGCTCTGTCCAGCCTTTGTGCGTGTGTCTTGAAATGTAGATGTCGGCGTTTTCACCGGCTTTGCCGCGCACGAAGAACAGCGTCAGGCCGTCGGCACTTAATCGCGGTTCGTAATCGTCGGCCGTCGTGTTGATCAGTTCCGCAAGCTTCTTTGGCGGCTGCCAGAGGACGTCACGCGTCGGCGCGGTCTCAGCGGGCGTTTTGATCGTATCGGCGTCCGTGTAGTACCGATGGGTGACGGGGATCAGGCGTACCAGGGCCACACCGATCCCCACAAGCACCGCGAGAACGATCGCGAAGACAAGCCACCGTCCCCATCGTGCGGTATTGCGGTTCTCGGTTGCCTGCGTCTTTTCACTCACGATCGGTCAGTCCGTTAGAACGGTATCAAGATAGGGTTCCTGAATCCCGGCCCCTTTGCAGATATCCAGAACCGTGACGATGTTTGCATAGGCCGTCCGGCGGTCACCGCGTACAGTCACTTTCTGCTGGGGATTAACTGCTACGGCCTCGGAGACCATTGATTGCAGCCGGTCCGGGTCAATTCTCCGCCCCCCAACGATGATCCGGCCCTCCACGTCGACGTTGACTATCAACTCCTGGAGTATGGCACTGATCGGCGCGGAAGAGCTAGCCACCGGCAGCGCAATCTGCATTTCACGCTCGGTCTGGTGAAACGTTGTTGCGACTAGAAAGAAGATCAGCAGCAGAAAGACCATGTCAATCATCGGCGTCATCTCGATCGAGATACCCGCCTTCTGCTGGTTAGCCTGGATGATCATGTTGTCACTTCCTTCGTTGGGGGCGAGTCCTTACGCAGTGGCGGCGGCCGGCTCACTTTCCTCTTCGTCTCTTTCCGCGTCTTGTTCCGACTCGTCGATGGAGTGCAACTTGGGCGCGGGCTCATCGACCGCCGGAGGCGCTTGGGCATATTCCTCAACGAACTCGACGGTCACCTGATCCATCTCGCTTACCAGCCGATCGATCTTGGCCGACAGCCAGTGGTAGGCGAACAGAACTGGAATGGTGACCAACAGCCCCGCGGCCGTGGTGATCATCGCTTCATAGATGCCCTTGGCCAGCAGCTCGGCTTTGCCCAGTGCCTCGCTGGAAGCGGCCACAGTCTGAAACGCCGTGATCATTCCGAACGTCGTCCCCAGGATGCCCATTAGCGGTGCGGTCGATGCGATCGCCACCAGGACCCGCAGGTACTTGCGCAGCTTGAGCACCTCGCGCTGAGCGGCTTCCTGAATGTACTTCTCCACCAGCTCAACAGGCTCACCGAGTCTCTTGATGCCGGCTGCGAACAGGTTGGCAATTGGGCTGCCGTTGCTGTGGCAGTATTCCAGCGCTTCATCGCGATCTTCATTGCCGTTGCCGAGCACCTTTTTGAGCCCCGGCAGGAAGTCAGTGGGAAGGACGCTCCGCCGGCGCAGGCTGACCATTCGTTCGATGATCACGGTGAGGGCCACCAGCGAGCAAAGACCGATGGGGATCATCAGCGGCCCACCCTTGACCACAAAGTCCCAGACGGAGTGGATCTCCACGGAAGCCGCCGTATCTGCGCTAGCAGCGCCGTCCGCGGCGACTTGTCCAAGAAGGGCCAGTGCCCACGTGGTTATCGTGATTGTATTCACGGGTCATGCTCCTTCGGGTTGACGTCCATCCTCCCTACCTGCTTAGTCTCTTGATTCTTCACGAAGAGGCATCAGCCTCATCGCCCCGGCACCCCGGCGCCGGCTATTTCGGAAAGTCGTCGTGACGCCAGCTCAGCCCACCGGGTCTTACCGTGCTGCTCGGCCACCTGTTTGAACTGCGCCCGTGCCTCCACCGATTTGCCGAGCTTCTCGAAACATCGACCTGCTTCGTACAGCGCTGCGGCACTCCATTCGGGGTATGCGTAGAGAATGTCTACCTTGAGCAACTCGCGCACCGCCTCATCGTATCGCTTCTTGGCGAAGAGGCATTCGCCGATCTGGAACTGCGCCCGGGCGGCTGTGGGGCCCTGGTGCTCGGCCGTTACCTGTCTGTAAGCACTGATAGCCTCATCGTGGCGCTGCTGATTCTCGCGCGCCCACCCGATCCCGAACCGTGCCTGAAACGCCTGCGGGGAGTCTTTGAAGCGGTCCAGATACTCGCTAAACACCCGCTCACTCCGTGCCCAGCGTTGCAAGGCTGCCAGAGATTCGCCCAGGCGAAGCAGGCTCGGACCGAACACAGGGTCGTCATCGAACTTCTCTCGGACCCGTGTCAAGTGCTTGACAGCCTGCTCATGTCGCCCGAGCTTGAACAGGGTCTCACCGCAGAAAAAGCCGGCCGATGCGGTCAGCGGGCTTTGGGGAAAGGCGTCGACGAATTCCTCGAACAGCTCCGCCGCTTCGGGCAAGCGCTCCAGCTCCAGTTCACACACGGCGAGGCGATACGTAGCCTGTTCCCAGACCTCGGGTGGTATCTGAGCCGAGTTCGTCTCTTTGACCCTTCGCAACCGCCGCAGCAGCCTGGCGGCCTGCTCAAAGCGCTTTGCCGTAAACTCTATCCCGCTGAGCTCCAGGATGGC
>CP070827.1:4255685-4260203 GCA_020344555.1 Phycisphaerales bacterium | reverse complement strand
CGGTTAGCCATCGATTCAACGCGGTCAGGTCGCGCTGTCGCGGCCGGGACCCCTCAATGATCGTTTGAATGACACGCTGAAGCAGCGAGCGCAGACGCCTCAGCGACGAGCGGTGCTCCGGGCGCCCGGCATCGAGCCTGCCCAGACCCCACTCATCCAGAAATCGGCGGAGCCACCGGGGATCCTCGAGCCGGTCCTGGCGCCGGCCGGTGCCCCGGTAGTCCCGCCAGTCACTGTTGACGAAATCGATCCACAGGGCGTTCATTCTGTAACAGGCTTCCTTCCTCTTGACTATTACATGTCCCGGGGCTATAGTCAAGTGTAACGTGTTTTTCCGTTTTTGACCATTACACGTTCGGGTGAACCGAAGAAAGGAGCCGGCCATGAGAGCTTCGCTCGAGCACGGCCTGCGGGGGCAGCTTCAGCAGCGCCGCGATGCCCTGACAACGACGATCTCGGAGGTTGGAGAGGCGGAGGATCTTGTACGTCTGCTTCAGGAAGTCGATGGAGCGCTGGCGCGGCTCGGGACAGACGACTTCGGTCTGTGCCGGATGTGCGGCGAGCGCTTTTACGACGACGAGCTGCTGGCCCAGCCTATGAAGCAATACTGCCTCTGTAGTCTGACAGAAGAGCAGCAAGCGGCGCTCCAACGGGACCTCGATCTGGCCTGGCGCGTCCAGGTGTCACTGCTCCCGGACAGGATTCTTTCGTACGGCGATTGGGAGGTTCACTCCCGCTATCAGCCCGCCGGTCCGGTCAGCGGAGACTACTGCGACGTGGTGACAAACGGGGCGAATGATGGATGGATCTACTTCCTGGTCGGCGACGTTTCCGGCAAGGGCGTCGCCGCTGCATACGTGGCCGCCTACCTCAGCGCGTTGGTGCGCACGACCCTCGAGACCCCCGTTCCCGTCGTAGACGTGGTTGAGAGACTCAACAGCTACTTGAGCAACGCAGCGTCATCGTCGCACTTCATTACGCTCGTGTGCGGCCGCGCAGACGCTACCGGGCATGTCGAGATTTGCAACGCCGGTCATTGCCCGCCGATGGTGGTACGCAGAACCGGAGTGTTACGTGTGGATTCATCCGGATTCCCCTTGGGCATTGAGCACGGCGATTCCTATGACAAGTGTTCGCTGGACCTGTCTATGGGGGAATCGCTCGTTCTCTATACGGATGGGATTACTGAGGCGCGAAACTCATCAGACAGTATGTACGGTGCCAACGCGCTTCAGGATGTGCTTGCCGCGAGCCGTGCCGCTACACCTGTCCGTCTGGCCGACGCGTGTCTTCGCGATCTCGAGTCCTTTCGGAGCGGAGCGCCCCGAACGGATGATGTCACGTTGATGGTCGTTCGGCGCGGCGGCACTTGGACGGTGAGCGGAGCCGGATAACGCTGCAGGACAGGTGGCACACCTCTATCTACTGCGGCGGGTGCGAACGACGGCTGGAATACCCAAGAGCATCAGGATCAGGACCGTCGGCTCTGGCACGAGGCCGTCACCGGCGCTGCGCACACCGGTCGCCGCTGCCTCGGCGGATTCCAACCAGACGGGGTTTGCGTTGAATGGATCACCAAGCAGTGCGGCGGCCAGCAGTGCAGAGTAATCTTCCTTGACCGGATCACTGCCGGCGGCAAGGCGCTTTTGCGCAGCATCTGTCGACGTCGTGAGCAACCCACTGAGTGACGCGCTTCCGCTGAAACTGGCAAAGGGATTGCTGTAGCCGGCGCGCTCGAAAAGTGGCTGGGTTATCAGGGCAAGGGCGTCGGCATAGATGTTGCCCGAGACGTTGATCGGGCCGACGTCGAAGTCGTACGTCTCGTTGTCGTTGACGAAGCGGCCCCGTCGTTCAACCTCCTGTCGCGACGAGTAAGTAAATTCCAGATCGTAGTATCCGAACTTCTTGAGGGACAGCCCGGCGTCGATCAAGAGGGTCCCGGGAATCTGTGTAGACTGCCCGCCGCCATCGAAGTTGAACAGGTAGGCGAGCGGTACGGCCGTGGCATCGCCCGTCAGTGCGGTCGTCAGGTTGATGTCAAGCTGAGGCAAGACGCGCCCACCAGTGGAAAGCTCCAGCGATATCGGCCCCTGAAAGGTCAGATCCCAAGCACCGAAATCGAGTGGGTTGCCGACGAAGTTGCGGCTGATGCGGAAATCCGCTCCGCCACTCAAATGATTCTTGCTGCCCTCGATGTTGAAGCCGGCGTAGGCCAAACCGATGCCTATATTGCGAAAAACGTCCGCTTGCGCAGCCGTCGTCGAAACGCCAAGCGCAAGTATTACTATCGGACTCAATTTACGCCAACGCGCCTGAGGCATGGCGCCTGCTCCTTGGAACCAGCCAGTACGATCACCGACACTTGTTGTGTCTGACCCGAAGTCTAGCAGCCTCGACCGCCGGGCAGCAAGCGGAGACCCGACTCCGGCTGATTCGTGTCATCGATATATCGGCAGACAGTCTGAGCCCCGGTGTCCAAAAAGGGCGCACCGTCAGCCCCGATCCTACCGGACTGTGGGCTGGGGATAGAGAAGACATCTGGCACGCTCATGCTTATAGGACGCTCCCGACGTCGCCCGTGTTCTGGACTGATCGCCTCGCGCCGCGGGACAACACTACGCCAATTGGGCCAGCCGGTGCACAAAATGGGCGGCGGTCTGCGTCCCACTATGGAAATCGGAAACGGCCAGAAACTCATTAGGGCCATGGGCGTTGCTGTTCGGCACGGAGAAGCCCATCATCAGCGAGTCGGCGCCTAGCACTTCCTTGAACAGCGGGAGAATCGGAAGCGAGCCGCCTTCACGAGTAAACAATGGCCGCTTGCCGAATCCGGCCTCGATCGCATCCGCGGCTGCAATCATGCCGGGCGAATCCGTCGCGGCCACATACGCGGCACAGCCCCCGTGGTCGATAATCTCCAATCTGACACCGTCGGGGCACGCAGCTCGAACAGCTTGGTCGAACGCTGTCGAGATCTCGTTCGGGTCCTGATTCGGTACGATTCGCATCGACACCTTGGCCGACACCTTTGACGGGATCACTGTTGCCGCCCCTTCACCGGTAAACCCGCCGAAGATCCCGTTCACGTCGAGCGTCGGCCTAACCCACCGGCGTTCCAGCGTGCTGTATCCCTTCTCGCCGGTCAGGGCAGGTGCTCCCATTGCCGCCAGATATCCGTCCTCGTCGAACGGGAGCTCGCTCAGCCTAGCCCGCTCGTCAGCCGTAAGCTCGCGCACTTTTTCGTAGAATCCTGGGATGGCTACACGGTTGTCGGCGTCGCGAAGCGAAGCGATGATGGCTGCCACCGCGTTGCCCGGGTTGGTTAACGACCCGCCGAAGGAACCGCTATGGAGGTTCTGCTTAGGGCCGGTGACGATGATCTCCTTGTACAGCATCCCCTTGGTGCCGTAGGTAATGGCCGGGGTCGTCTCATCGAACTTCGGGGTGTCGGAAAGCGCGACGTAGTCACACGCCAGACGGTCGCGGTGATCTCGAATCACTTTTTCCAGATTCCGTGAAGCAACCTCTTCTTCGCCCTCGATGAGGAACTTGACCCGGATCGGCAGCGCTCCAGCCACCTTCATCCAACTCTCGGCCGCCAGCACGTGGGCCAGCACCTGACCCTTATCGTCTGCAGCGCCGCGAGCGTAGATCAAACCGTCGCGAATAGTCGGCTCAAAGGCCGGCGAATCCCACAACGATTCATCCCCGGTCGGCTGGACGTCGTAATGGCCATAGACCAACACCGTAGGCCCGCCGCCTGCGACCGGCCCCGTATCCGCCAGCACACAGGGGTGCCCGGGAGTCTCAACGATCTCGCTCTGGATACCACAACCTGTCAGGAGCTTACGGATCCACTCGGCTGCGCGCCTAATGTCATCCCTTCGTTCGGGGTCCGTGGAGATGCTCGGAATCCGCAGCAGCTCCATCAGGCGTTCGACATTCGCATCCTTGTTCGCGTTAATGTGGGCATTGACCTTGTCAATCACAGGTTGTTCCCTCGATATTCATGGTTCCGAACGGCACACTGATCCGGTCAAAGACCGTCTGGTGCCTAGCTCCACTGTTGACCGCTTACCACCCGGACTAGAAGGCGGGTCCGGCAGGCACATCGCCGGACGAGCACATCCTAACGCCAAAACACGGAGACAACCACTCCCGCTCGTGCGGGAGCCATACCAGGTTGACGCTCATCCGATCCGCGTAAAGAATGACGGTGGGCGTGCTGCGGTTTGCGCGACCTAGTCGGAGGCCGGGGCGCAGACGATGGGTCCAACGCTTGCCGCTCCGCCGCTTGGGGGCTCCGGCCAGGTTTTCAAAAGTACGTGTGCGCCACGCAAGATACCGAAAATTTGTGGGCCTACGTGTGACCGTCGTCCCGGACACTTCAACAAGCACAGCAGCGAATGAACCCTCGTCGCGGCCGCCTGATTGGGACAACGTGCCCTTCGATGTCGGCTGCGCACGGTGCGGCCACGATCTGCGCGGCTTAACCGAACCGAAATGCCCGGCGTGCGG
>CP070827.1:4189473-4255585 GCA_020344555.1 Phycisphaerales bacterium | reverse complement strand
ATCGGGCACCTCCCTCCCGGTCGCCGCCGTCGACATCCTGCGGTTCACTGAGTAAATGTTGTGCATGTTCCCGTTCTTTCGGCAATCGACCCGGTTCCACCTCGCGCTCCCTCTCTTCCACAACTCGCGACAGCTCCGCCTCACGTTCCCGCTCTTCCGCCTGTCGAACCTGCTGCGCCTCTCTGCGCAGCTCTGCTTGGTGCTCATGCTCGTAGTCCACGCCCAGCTCTCTCGACATCCCGTAGACTTTGGGGTGCAGGTAGAGCCCGCGCTCTCTCTCCGGCTTGACCTCTTCTACCGGAATGCGATGGGCGTTAGCGAAGGCATCCTGACGTATTCCTGTCACTTGCCAGGAAACCTTCATGCCGCGGTGGCCTCCAGCGATCTTGAACGTGTTATCGTGAATCTCTTCAGCGATGTAGACCGGCGCGAACCGACCGATGCAGGTGAGCTGATAGCGGAAGTCGCGGTTGAGAGCCTCGAACCACTCCGGCATCTCGACCGTGGCCTCACCGGCATCATTGAGCACAACGTTTCCGTTGTACACGTTCATCATGTCCGGGCTTTCGATGAAGGAGTGATAGAGATACTTGTTCGCGGGGTCGAGGGGATGGTCGATCTTGAACGACCCGGCACCCTTTGACAACGTGCCGGTTACGGTCACATCTCCGACGAAGTACCCGGCGTATTTCGTTGGCGCATCGCCAGAAGCCACGGCACGAATGCCGTACGTCTCGGTACCACTACTGTTGTCGGTGTCGGCGCCTGCGTATACCCCGTACGCAATCATTGTGTCGGTGTGAGCATGGGCCATTACCCCATACGCATAGGCGTCAGCGTAAGCACTGAACTGACCGCCGTAAGCAAGGGCACTCAAACCCGCCGAGTCGTCGGCATCGGCATAGCCGATGACCCCTTTCGCAAAATACGGGGATGTCGTATTAAGAAAGGCGCTTCCAACAACCCCAGATTGGTTACCGCCATCCCCGTCGGCCGTGCCAATAATGCCCACGTTATCATCAGTACTTTTTGTGTTCTGGGCGTAAATAGCCCGAGTCTTGGAGGATGTTCTCACATCCAACTCGTCAGACGGCGAATCGTGCCCGATCCCCACGCCCCCGGAAGCGCGGATGAGGAACTGGTTGGGTCCCGTGGAGGTGAAATCGGCGTCGGTGCTGTCGGCCCAGACGAACGTGCCCTCGTCGCCGCAGTCCTGGTCACAAGTTTCGGGATCTTCGCTCGCCTGAGTGGCGGAGCGAACCTTGGCCCGGCGCCCGGCGGCAAAGCTGTAATCGCCGTTGGCGTCGTTGTCGTAACCACCGGGAACAGTGGAGTACTCCCCGCTCGCGCTGTTGTACCTTCCCCCGCCTACGGTGGACATTCCCCCGCTCGGATTGTTGCTGAACCCTCCGCCGACGGTGGAGTGAGTTCCGCTCGGGGAGTTGGACGAGCCCCCGCCGACAGTGGCGGCGAACCCGCTCGGGCTGTTGTTGAACCCCCCGCCGACGGTGCAATCACTCATGCTGGCGGTGTTATTACGACCTCCACCAACGGTAGACCACGCGCCGTTGGCACTGTTGTCCTGGCCTCCACCGACCGTACCGAAATTCTGGGTTACGCGGTTTACCTCCCCAACGGAGCCGCCACCGCCGATCGCCGCCCCAAAGACACCGCCCGTCACCTGGTTGTCAGCGTAGCCGCCGATCAGGTTGGGGCTCGTGACATTCTGCTGTGTCCAGAGTCCGGGCAGGGCCAGGGCGTGTGGCGTCGGTATCACCTTCTGACGCGGAGTCAGAGGCGTGTAGGCACCGGTGCTGGCCCCGGGACGCACGCCCATCTCCAGCCAGCGGCCCTGGCCGTTGAAGACGTCGGCGCCGAAGTCGATTTCGACGGCGAACAACCCTTCGTCGACTTGCTCGTCCTCCACGGTGGTGGTTGCCAGGGTACAGGCGGCCACCGGGTCGTCGCACAGCTTGAACTCGAAATCGTACAGCCCGTTCGCCGGGCTGCCTCCATCTTCAAGCTGGCCCTGGTAGCTAAAGGCCGTGCCCATCTGGTGCGGCTGCCCGCTCGCTGCGCCAACGGGCACAAGCACAGCCAGCGTGCCAAGAAATGACATTATCTTTCGGCTCATCGTACACCTCCTTCGTGTTTCTGCGCGAGTCTATCCACAATTCGTTCCAAGGCGGCCAGGCGCGCACCCAGCTCCCCGTTGCGTTTCTCCAAAGCTTCGATCTCCGCGTCCTTCTCAGCGCGGAGCATTTCAATCTCGCACTCCTTCTCGTTAACGATGTCGTGCAGGCCCTGAATCGCCGCCAGGGCAACCCCACCCGTGTCCAGCGCCGCGATGTGACGTTCGTCGCTGCCCAACCCGAAGGCCGCATAGAAGTCCTGTGCCATCGCCCCCATGTGGCGGACGGAAGGCTCTTCCGCCTTGTGGCGCCATGTGCTGATCGGCAGGGTGCTCACACGCTTGAGTATGTCGCGCGCGTCAATGGCAGCCAGCCCGTCCTTTTGGGCCCGATCCGAGCTGTCGGTCCAGATGCCCCCGCTGGTCAGGTACCCCCCGGTTGATGTATTGATGAACCGTCCGGCGGGAATAGACGGGCTGCTGGTGGTTCCCAACCACATTCCGCCGGACGCCCGGACCAGGAATTGATCCGGCCCGGTCGAGGGGAAAACGACGTTGGTGCTGTCGGCCCACACGAATGTGCCCTCGTCGCCGTCGATGTCACCGCCGCCCACCTCGGCTGCGGAGCGAACCTTCGCCCGCCGCCCGGCCGCGAAGCTGTAGTTGCCGTTGGCTTTGTTGTGGTGACCACCGGGGACAGTGGAATAATCGCCCGCGGCCTCGTTGCTCATGCCCCCGCCGACGGTAGAGGAATACCCGCTAGGGTCGTTGTAGCCCCCCCCGCCGACGGTGGAGTAATCCCCGCTCGGGTCGTTGGCGTTGGATTCCCCCCCGCCGACGGTGGAGTAAGCCCCGCTCGGTGTGTTGTAGAACCCCCCGCCGACGGTGGAGTAATCCCCGGTAGGGTTGTTGTAGTACCCCCCGCCGACGGTGGACCCCGCCCACCCGCTGGCGCTGTTGCTCTTCCCCCCGCCGACGGTGGAGTAATCCGCGCTAGCATCGTTGTCGTACCCCCCGCCGACCGTGGTGGCGTAGGCCGCTGCTTGGTTGTTACGACCGCCGCCGACAGTGCCGTAGTCGTCCGTGACGCTGTTGACAAACCCGTTCTCTCCGCCACCACCGATGGTTGCGCCCTTGACGCCAGTGGTGACGCTGTTCCCGCCGTACCCGCCGATGAAGTTGGGGCTGGTGGGGTCGAGCTCCAGGCGCAGCGCCCGACCACTACTGACGTGCAGTTCCAGGTCCGCGGTGGAGGTGATCTTCTCACTGCCCGCTGTCCCGTCGATGGTGATTGAGCTGCCGCTGGTGATTGTCCCGCTGGCGTGGATGTTGCCGGCTACGTCGAGTTGCTCGGTCGGGTTGTTCGTCCCGATGCCGACACCACCGGAGGCACGGACGAGGAATGTGTTGGCGGAGGTGGAGGCAAAGTCATTGTCGTCGGAATCAGCCCACACAAAGGTACCCATGTGATTGGCCTTGGCCCGCCGCCCGGCGGCGAAGGCGAACAGGGCACCGGCGGTGTTCTCCAGCCCCCCAGGGACGGTCGAAGAGAACCCACTTGCGGTGTTGCCCTTCCCGCCGCCGACGGTGGCGTCGTTGCCGTCGGCTTTGTTATTCCACCCGCCCCCGACGGTGGCGGCGAAGGCCTCGGCACGGTTCATCAAGCCGCCACCGACGGTGGCGTGCTTTGCGTCATCCGGGTTGCCGTTGTCGGTTCCGGCGATGTTGCTGTTGCCTCCGGCTACGGTAGCTGTCGGGTCGTACGCAAGATTGTTCAACCCTCCGGCAATTGTGGCGTGGTCGGCCTGGGCCTGAGCCGAATTTCCACGGCCCCCGCCGACCGTGGCGTAGACGGAGATGGCTTCGTTCAATCGGCCCCCGGCGATGGTCCCGTACTCGGCGGTCACTTGATTCGCCTGTCCTCCGCTTATGGTGGAGTACCACCCGCTGGCGGTGTTGCTCCTTCCACCGCTGACGGTGGCATACGTTGCCGTGGTTGAGTTCGCGTCGTCGCTCCCCGCCCGGTTGTTTCCGCCCCCGGCCACCGTCCCGTAGTCGTCATAGACGTGGTTGGGATCCGTCTCGCTTCCGCCGCCGCTGATCGTCGCGGCGATCGCGCCTGCCGTCACTTCGTTGCCAGCGTATCCGCCGATCAGGTTGGGGGCCTCGGTGACGGCGTTCTGCTGGATCCACAGGCCGGGGAGGGTCAGGGCGTGCGGGGTGGGTGTTAGCTCCTGACGCGGACTCAGAATTGTGTAGGGATCGACGGTTGCCCCCGGGCGCACACCAAGCTCTAACCAGCGAGCCTGGCCGTTGAAGACATCGCTGCCGAAGTCGATTTCGACCGTGAACAGGCCGTCATCAACCTGGTGGTCGTCCACGTAGTCCACCACGGTGGTCGCTGCCACCTGGCATGGGGCCGCCGGGTCGTCACATAACTTGAACTCAAAGTCGTACTGCCCGTTGGCCGGGGCGCCGCCGTCTTCGAGCTGCCCCTGGTAAGTGAATGCCGTACCCGTCGGGTGCGGCTGCCCGCTCGCTGCGCCTGTGTACATCAGCAGGATTGCAGCAAGACCCATGTCTGAGAGAATTGTCGCTCTCATCTCTGTACCTCCTTATTGAAAGGAACCACGAAACACAGTTATGCCAAATACGGAAACGTCACTCGAACGACCGGAAGGTCGGTACCATGAACAAAATCGTTGACACGTCGTAGGGTGGGTCTCGTACGTGCTTAGCGTGGGTACCTGGACCCCCCACCCTTGCAGGGAGGGGTTGGGGGAGGGTTGGCCTTGTGGAGTCCCGTGTTGGCGACCAACCTGAGACCCCCCTGTAGTCCCCCCTTGCAGGGCGGACGGTTGATGTCGCTAAACACATACCCACGCTAGCCCATGCCACACCGTCAGCCGAAACATGCACACCGGTAGACTCGTTTTTGTGTAGGGAGACCCTGAACGTGTGTCGGCCTCTATCGCTGCGCTGTGACGCAAGAGCAGGCACCGCGCCCCTCCAAGCGGGTCCAGCGGGGCACAGGTGCTCGTGTGCCCGCCGCCAGCCTAATCCCTCTCCTCTCCGCCCGTCAGTCATCGGGAGCAGCCTGGAAGTATAGTTCCTTTTCGCGCATATGCAAGACAAAAAAGCAAAAAGTAAGCACAGTACTCCCAACGGATACACCGGAAACGAATCTCATCGTCGTCTGGTGCATGATACCCGCCGCCGTCCAGCAGACTGGCAGAAATCCCGTGCCACTGGATTTGCTCCCTGGGCAAAGAGCCGCGATCGCCGTGACTGGCATTGCCCGCGGTCCTAACAGCCTGTTGAAGAAGTGGTTTCCAGCCGCCCAAGTGTAGCGCCACCCCAATCATCTTGACATGTGTACCAGCAAGCTCTGGGACATATGTCATGATCTCGCGGGTGGGGCGCTATACGGCGATTTTCGTCACCTACAAGGGGTGACGCTACATTATTCAGAAGGGTGCTGAACCGTCGGCGCCCACCGCGCTGAGATCTACAGGTTGTGTATAAACGCGGCCCGCACGTGAGCGACAGGAGCGCTACGGCAAGCAGGGCGGCAGACCGGGAGAGAACGGGTACGCGAAGCCCCGGAACGCATCGAGAGCGTGGGTTACGTCGATGATAAACGTTCTCTGGTCCGGACCAGGGGCTCCGGAGAAGTGGACCAGGTCGGCCCTCGTCTGCATGACCGCACCCCACACATTCCGGTACTTGTCGACCAGCGCGGTGATGTCGGTGGGCACATCCACGCTTCCATCCGGCGGGGAACACGGATACGTCGCGCAATCCCTCACCACGTCACCCCAGATGCTCGTGCGAATCTCCACCGGTGCGGAAAAGTTATCTTCAACGGAGATGTCATGCCCCGTCTCGATTGACTGGATCTCATAGGTTGCGCCCGGGATGATACCCTCATGGAACATGTGAACGACTCCCAGCGTGCTCCAGTACCTGTAGTGCGGGTCACATTGCAGCGTAGAGGCCCAATAGGTTGGCCAATGGCCGGGCGCCGGCCCGCACCCTTGCGCAGGCGGGGTAGCCTGTCCGGAGTTCTCGCAGTACTCAACCGGCGGGGCCGCCCACATGCTCGTGCCGTTCCAGGTGTCGTACGGAGCGGGCAAATCCTTGAAGGTCACCCGCAACGCGGTCTCTGTGCCCGGTGCACCAGGCGCGAACGAAAGGTACCGGTTCTTCGGAACCAGCGGATCGACGAGTGAACCGCCGATGGTGATCTTCGCCGGTATGAAGCCGACCAACGGTATAAGCGCGCCTTCACCGTCAATCAGGAGACTGGGGTAGGGCGAGAAGTTGATCGTGAACCTACCCCTCGCGGATGGCGGGACCTCGAGCGCCAGCGTACCGCCGTACGTCTCGTAACCTGGGCTGGGAATACCGTCCCCACTGAGCAAAGTGCCGCCGTAGCAGACAGAATCCTCCCAGAAGCAGGTGTTTCCGGTAGCCGCCACGCTGCTAAAGATGTAGTCGGTTCTACTGCGGTCGATGAATGCCGGGCAGCAGGTGTACGGCTGCCAGCCCGGGCAGCCGCAGCTTGACCCGCGTCCAAAGGCCGATTCGCAGGGGGCGTCGGTTGTGCACCATACCTCGGGGAGCATAAGCGCACCTTCCGACCCGCTTGAGAATCCGGAGGTCTCAACGTACGCTTGCCAAGCCTTCAGCGTGGTCCCGGTTCCGTCCGGATCCCAGTCACCCACGCGAAGCTCCAGCCAAACCGGCCGACCGGGATCTGCGAGAATGATCTCGTTGCCCGAGATGCGCCAACCGTTCGGCGTGAGATTCTGATCCGGAGGGGCATCCGCGCTGACCGGCACTAGGGCGATGTACTTGTCGGCCGCGGCGTAAACCGCACCGGGCTGGGCGTAGTAGTAACCATACGGCGCGAGGTCGTACGCGTAGAAGTAGTTATCGGCTAGCCCGTCACTGCAGAACGTCGGGTGCGTGAAGAAGCCCCAGCAGTGGTCTGGGCAGTCTGGCGGCCAGGCTCCGCCTTCTTGACAATCACCGGTCCAGTTGTTCGGGTCGCTGTCCGTATAGTCACACGCCTCTCCAGTGGTGCAGCAGAAGCCGGAGTTGTAGTAAGACGGCGTGGCGCAATAACCGTACGCCTGGCAGCCCCAGTTGGCGCCATATCCGTCGCCCCAACCGATGTCGGCCGCGTCCTCACCACAGTAATATGGTGGCCAGCCGCCAAGCAGCCAGGAACCACGACAACCTTCAATCATCGACACGGCAATCCAGACCCGATCACAGTTGCATGTCACCGGGGTTGGAAGGTGGGCTCTCAGATTGTGAAGCTCATCCCTGCTCAGACCGCTGAAGGTCGTCTTGGTGCCGGCGATCGGACTCGGTGTGGGATTGCATACGGTGTCCATAATCCCCAACGGATCACCGTCCCACAGCTCGACCGTTACGCTGCAGTCGTTGGCGGACGAACTGCTACAGTGGAATTTGGACACCTCATACGCTGTGATCTGACCCCCGGGCTGCCAGCCGTGGTCCCGGCAGAGAGGAAAACCAGGTGGACACCTGAACCTCGCCTGGGCAAACCAGGTCCCCAAGCCATACGTGTAATCGTTGTTGAAGTAGTGGCCGCGGCCGCAGCTATCGAGCTGAAGGTACACAGGAGTCTGTGGGACCGGGAGGCCGCGACTCCTTCCTCTGGCAATCGTCGCGTCATCAAGGACCTCAACCGTCTCAACGGGAAGCTCCGCCGGGTCAATCTCGGCCTCAGCCGCATCAAAGAGCAGAAACCCCCTGTCAACACGGGCCGGCGCCAAGCCGGTCTGCGTAACTCGCGGCTGGACATCCGCCACTCGCTGTTTTGGCACCTTCTCGTCAACGGATGTTGCCGGCTCCGTATCGGCTCGCACCTGCCCCTGTGCACTTGTAGCCACCGTGACGAGAACGGTGCCCGCCAGAACATGCCATACCGACTGCGCATACCTACTTTGAGCTTTCATGGTGTGTACCTCCCCTGGGAAACGACCTGTCGTCCGAAGCGCTCAGGATTATGCCCGTCGAGCGCATCTCTTTCCTCGCCGTCCGAAATGCCCGCGCTGAGTGCTGACAGCGCACGTCAGAGCGAACCGCTCACCCTCTCCGGCCCGTCCAACGAGTGTACCAGTTTACCTCACGTTGCGTCGCAACGCAAGCAAGACCCGGGGTCTTACTGTCGATATCTCGTAAATCCGCTTCTCACAATACCTTACGGGGCACCTGGGTCGTGGGAATGATTCTCGCAAAGCAGGCTGATGTTGCTGTTCGGGGCGCCCCCAAAGAAGTGGATTCGCCTCTCCCCTCGTCGGGGCCGAGATGGGCTTCGATGGGCGGGCTCACGCCATCCCACGTGACCGTCAGGTGCGACACGGCCGAAGGGCGCTAAACGCTTCTTGCCGTGGGCTGACCCGGGCCGCGACGATCAGCAATTCTCACTCGTGGGCGGAATCTATACCACCGATGGGTCGCAGGATTCTTGAACGCTCACGGAACGTGACGCCCCAGGATTAAAAACGATAATGACGGCCGGGAGAATGCCGAGGCTTTCAACGAGCGTTGACGAGCTTGATCCGCGAGGTCGTCATGGTGGTGCTCCAGGTTGCAGCGATGCCTGAGAGAAAGGAGTCGTCAGTGGTCCAGTACATCAAGAGTCGCACATCGGGCCGGTTGTCGCACGTACTCTGCCGACCACCCGGATCATCCCGCCACGGGCGATTGCCGGTGTGGCCCCGCGTTCTCGTAAGTGGTTGGCTTGTTCTGGGCGTGTCAGGATGTGGCACTCAGATGATCATGCGGATGCCCGACCCGGCCGTTCATTACATCGCGTTTGGTGACTCGACAACTGCGGGACCGGCGGAGCGGGATTATCCCGACATTCTGAGGGAGCTCTTGGCCGAACCCGTCGAGGCTTTCGCCAACGAAGGGAAAAGCGGCGAGTCCGCCGAGGAGGGCCTGGTGCGCCTGGGCTTGCTGCTGTCGGAACGGATTTATCCCAATGCGCGTGTGCTGCTCTATTGGGAGGGTGGTAAAACGATCGTTGAGTTCATCGAGGACCACGACCCGTTTCTACTCTTCTCCGCTGACGATCCTGCCTACCGGTATGCTGAGGAGTTGGAGGAAGTCTTGACCGAAGCTCAGACGACCATTGAACAAGCCATCAGCTCTGCGGCGGATGCGGGTCTCGCCGTGTATATTGCGACCTATTTCCCCCTGGCCCCACATCTTACAGAGTGTGATGCGCTGCCGCTCGACATAATATTCCCCTCGCAGGCGCAGAATGCGAATTCATACGTGATGATGTTGAACGAGCACATACGGAGTGCCGCGGTGAACCGGGGGGCGACTGTCGTCGATGTGGAGGCCGGCGCAGACGTACTGCAAGAGGACCCGGCGAACTATTTCAACTGCAATCATCTCAGTACGTCAGGCAACGAAGCGGTGGCACATCTCTTCTATGATGCCATTGATTAAGAGCGTGAGTGAGAAGCCAGATGACACCAAATGGCGGGTGCCACTGGTCCCGACGTACGTCGGGATCCGCCAGTGTTCCTTCGTCAGGAATACAAGGTACTGGCAGCGAGCTGCCAGTGGCCCCCCTTCTCACACACGCTCTAAGCCGGACTTTTGCCCTTTTCGAGCGACCGGGATCCCCGAGATTCTCGGCGATTCCGCAAGGGTGCCGGGAGTTCCGCAACACCCGGGCGATTGCGGGGTGTTTCAAAACTCCAAGATCGCCAGTCTTCCGCAGGATTCTGCGGAATCCGCACCGGAAAATGGGCAGAAGTCGAACTAAGAGAGTTAAGCGGAGCGGGTGCGTGGGTAGAGGTGCCGGCCCGTCCAATGTGGCGACACGCTCATTCCTGACCACCCCACGAGCATCCCGGCTGTCGAGCTGTGCCCTGATATCCTCAGAGTCCCGCGGGTCCGGGAAGCACGTCGTGGGGTAGTGGTTGTTGTCATTCTCACGGCGCGCGTGGGCTGCGCCCGGCGGGTGATCCAGCAGGCGCGCGCCGTTCTTCGGAATGCGGAGGCTGGTAAGCGGTGCGCTCCGGCAGTGGAATCGCATCCGAGGATGCGACTGGCGCGCCGGGCATTCCGCGACCGTTACTTACGGGCGGCGGGTGATCCACCATTGAGCGAGCAGGATCATTGCCAGGGAGAGGGCGGCGGCAAGGGTACCGGCGCCCAGACGTTCGGTGAGGTTGACGGGGCGGCCGATCACGCCGGCCGATACCAACTCGATGTCCGCTGCTTCGGCTTTTGACACGCGATCGGCAGTCAGTTGACTGAGTCGGCCTTCCGTTTGGGTCAAGTCGGCCCGGGTAAGTTTCAACCGTGCGGTGGCGATTTCGGCTTTCAGTGCGGCGCGCAAGAAGGCCTCCGACAACTCGGCACCCAGGTTCAATTCTTCTTGCAGGGCGATAAGCTCGTCGATCGTTTGGTCGGCAGCGGTGCGAACCTGTGCGACAAGCTGCTCGGCCCTGGCGAGTTCCTCGATTCGCCGCTTTCTGGCCCGCTTTGTGGCTTTCGCTTGAAGAGCCTCCTCGATCGCCCGGATTTGGCTCTGAGATCGGCGTCTGAGCCCGCGGGCGGCCTTCAGTGCCGCATCGAGCCGGAAGTTGTCCGGCGTCTCGATCGTACCGGCTGCGAACTCGAATCGATGGTGTAATGCCTGCATGGTCTGAAACGCACGGACCAGATTGGATTGGAAAACGTGGTGTCGTGCGCTGTCCCGTGGATCGGCGCTAAGGGCGCGGACCTGCGACCGCATGGATGCCAGCCGTTTGGCCGCGTCGAACAGAAAGTCATTCAACTGCCGGCGAACGCGCTGATATACATCGAGCACCTCGCCGCTGTACGGATTGACCTCGAGTCGGCGAAGGGCTGTAAACTCGTGGGTCCACGTCTCTGCAAAGGTCTCGACCATGTCCGTGTAAGCCTGAACAGTGAGCGCAAGCCCCAGGTCGCTGCGCCGCTCAACCTGAGGCGTTGGCTGACCTGGATTAGAGGACGCGATCTCGATCAGCTCGTCGGCTACCAGGGCAAGCTGCTCCAGCGCCCCGGCCGAGCGCTGCCAGACGTTAAGCAGGTGCAGCTTGAGCTCCGACAGATTTACGACCAGCTCCCTAATATCCTGTTGCAGTACATCGTCAGCTTGAAGCGCTTCTCGGCGCTCCTCGCCGCTGACCAGCCCATACGTCGGTTCAGGTTCTGATTGGAGCTGGGCCACGTTGGCAGACGCTTCGGCGAGCTGCCCTCGCGCGGTGTCGAAATCGGACCTGAGGGTCACCCAGCGGGACAGCAAGGCGGCGCGATGTTCGGACGGATCCGTCTCGGGCAGTGCCGCGATGGCGGCATCCACGTGGTCTTGTGCATCGTTCAACCGGGTTCGCAAACGGACCACATGCTCGGTCAGAGTATTCTCCGCCTGTGAAGGTGTGGAACGGGCCGCTGCCGCCACGGCACGCATCCTGTCGCAAAAACCTCGTGCGATGTCTTGCACGCGCACAAGACCAGCTTCCCGATCGGGCGTGGTCAGGCCCACTTGCAGCAGGTCCTTGGCCGGGGAATTGACGAACCAACGCTTTAACGCGGTGTCGGTCGAGGTTGTCTCACCCATACGACCCCACGTGTAGTCCAGCAGCTCCTTGCGGTGCACCGCACACTGGCTTAAGGAGGGGTCACCGGCGATTCGCATGGTCGCCACACAGCGATATTCGAACCGCCCGGCCAGTGTCAACGCGATTCCAACCGCGCTGGCCGCGATGACCGCCAGGGCGAGACTCACTCTGCGGTGGGGCGGACGCTTGCCGACAACGGACCGGGCGTACCGATTCGTCGCCGCCGTCAGTGCTTCCAGGGCGCTAACCCCCGCGGCAAGCGGCGATCGATCCTGCCGCTGCGCCTTTCGCCGCGTCCGGGCAGGTGCCGGGTCGGTCCGCGCCCCGTGTCGGTCCAATCTGCTAGCTCCTGATGATCGCGTCAATCCGGGCTCGATCTTCCTCGGTGATCGTCCAGCCCACGCCCCCGGCGTTCTCCACAACCTGCGACGGCCGCTTGGCGCCGACGATCGGCGCGGTGACACCGCGGAAGGATGCCGTCCAGTTGATCACGAGTTGTGTCACGGTCTTGTCGTAATCTGCCGCGATCTTCCCAAGCCGGTCGACCATGCCGAGATTTCGCCGATATCGCTCGCCCACAAATTCAGGATCCTGGCTGCGGATGCCCTCGAAGCGACTGTCTTTCCCGAACTTGCCGGTGAGCAGTCCCTTGGCGAGAGGGCCGTAGGTAAGGACACCGATGCGATGCTCGATGCAATAGGGGATAAGATCCTCCGCAGCCCGAAGCTGGAGCATCGACAAGGGCGACTGCAGACAATGGACCGGGCCGAACTCACGGGCGGCAGTCATCTGCTCGCAACTGAAGTTGGACAGGCCGATCGCCCGGATCTTGCCCTGCTCCAGCAAGGTCGTCAGCGCGTCCATGGTCTCGCGGATATGCGTCTCGGGGTCGGGCCAATGACATTGATACACGTCGATCACGTCGGTCCGAAGACGCCGCAGGCTGTCCTCGCACTCCCGGACAACACTCTCCCGGGACAGACACCGCGGCGGCAGCTCATCGTTCGATTTCGGGAAGAGCAGCCCGCATTTGGTGGCAACGAGTACTTCGCTTCGTCGACCTTGAATCGCCTTACCAACGATCTCTTCACTATGACCGAGCCCATATATAGGGGCCGTATCCACGAGGTTGATACCGAGGTCGAGTGCCTGATGAATGGCGGCGATGGACTCCCGGTCGTCCACCTGCCCCCAAGTTTCCACTGCTCCTCCCATCGCCCAAGTACCTAGTGCGATGACAGATACTTCCAACCCGCTGTCGCCGAGGAAACGTTTCTGCATTGGTGAGCTCCCTTTTGGAAGACCGGTGGGCCTGCTCCTGGGAGAGGGTTCCAGACGGGCGGAGGGCGCCCGTATGCGAAACCAACACGGCTAATCGTATCCAGCCAAGTGGAGGTCGGCAATCCGCCCCGTGCAAGTTACAGTCCCGACAGGTGACGGGACCATGGGCAACCTGGGCCGAGCGGCCGTGGCGGCAACAATACCCGGCAGGTCCGCCACGAGAGCCACCGGTTGGCCCACGGCGAGCGGCTCTTCCGCTAGCCGCTGGCAGCCTCACGGAGCGAGGATGGCTGGCCGATAAGGGTAACACATAAGGTAAGCCCGGTGCGAACGCCAGGAGACCGTGGTCCGAGCGGCTGTCGCTCCGCCCGAACGAACCGCACGGGCCGGGCGCCGTGCGATCGGGACATCTGGGCCAGCGGACAGAGACCACCGGGCGGGCTCCAGCGCCTTGGGAAGCATTTTGCCATCACAACACAACCGTAATCCTTGAACTGATCGCAAAGGAGCGACGATTCACGATCGTGACGCCCGGCTCCATTTGAGTGTTGGAGCAATTTTACCATTTACACTGAAATTACTGCCTCGGGCCGTCCAATTTGGCTCCCCGCTTAATGGCTTTTGCGTTTGACAGGGGTTGCCGCCTCTGTATACTTGCAGGGCTCTAGGCGGGTGGACGCCTGGAACCTCGGCTTTGCCCGCGAGCTAGACTTCGTTCAGGCAGCGCGATCCCGGACTCCACCGCGAAGCACAGAGGCTTTCATTCTGTTATGGCGTTGCGGCGGTAAAGGTTGGTGTGCGCAAAGGATCGGGCACGGACCAGCGACACACGTTGCTGCTGTAGCTCAGCCGGTAGAGTGCGTCCTTGGTAAGGACGAGGTCACGGGTTCGATTCCCGTCAGCAGCTTTGTGTTTGGTAAATGGTAAGGGCATGGTGAAGGTGACTGGCCTTTGCACCTCACGCCCCTACTGAGCATTGGTGAGTCTGAGATTGAGAGCGAGCTTCGGTTCGGAATCAGCCCGGAGAGGGTGGTTCTCTCGCGAATCCAGGCAAAGAAGGATCGGTTCAGCATAGTCAGCATCGAGCGAGTGGAGGTATACACTGGATGGCCAAGGAAACATTTGAAAGAACAAAGCCCCATGTTAACGTCGGTACGATCGGTCACGTCGATCACGGCAAGACGACGTTGACATCCGCAATGACCGGGGTACAGGCCTTAAAGAAACTGGCCAGGTTCAAGTCGTACGATGAGGTGGCCAAGGCCTCGGAAAAGCAGGGCCGACGCGACGCGACCAAGATCCTCACGATCGCGACGTCCCATGTGGAGTACGAAACGGAAAAACGCCATTATGCCCACATCGACTGCCCTGGGCACGCCGACTATGTCAAGAACATGATCACCGGGGCCGCTCAGATGGACGGGGCGATTCTGGTGGTCTCGGCGGCGGACGGCCCGATGCCGCAGACCCGTGAGCACATTCTGCTGGCTCGTCAAGTGAACGTGCCCTGCCTGGTCGTCTACCTCAATAAGACCGACCTGGTGGATGATCCCGAACTGATCGACCTGGTCGAGATGGAGGTTCGGGACCTGATGACCAAATACGATTTCCCGGGCGAGGACATCCCCGTAATCAGAGGCTCGGCTTCGGTCGCGCTCGAGGACGTCAGCGACCCTGAAAGGACCAAAAGCATCTACGAGTTGATGGATGCGCTCGATGAATACGTTCCGGTACCGGAGCGGGACATCGACCAGCCGTTCTTGATGTCTGTGGAGGACATCTTCAGTATCAAGGGCCGTGGTACCGTTGCCACCGGTCGTATCGAGCGCGGGCAGGTCAGGGTCGGCGACGAGGTCGAGATCGTCGGACTGACGGAGACCCAGAAGACCACTATCACCGGCGTGGAGATGTTCAACAAGACGCTGGATTCTGGTGTCGCAGGTGACAACGTGGGATGCCTGCTGCGCGGCACGAAGAAAGACGAGGTGGAGCGTGGTCAGGTGCTGGCCGCTCCGGGCAGCATCACACCTCACACCAAGTTCGAGGGGCAGGTCTACGTGTTGACCAAGGAGGAAGGCGGGCGACACACACCGTTCTTTAACGGCTACCGACCGCAGTTTTACTTCCGAACAACCGACGTTACCGGTGGGCTTCAGCTCATGGGTGCCGAGATGTGCATGCCGGGCGATAACATCACAATGGCGGTGGAGCTCGGCAAGACGGTTGCCATGGAGCAGGGTCTGAGATTTGCCGTCCGAGAAGGCGGGCGCACGGTGGGGTCTGGCGTTGTCGCGAAGGTCTTGGAGTAGTCTGCCCCTGCACGTTGGGCACCCCACGGAGCCTGAATAGCCATGGCCAAAGCCGCAAAGCGTGAGTACGTCTGGCTCCAGTGTAAAGAGTGCAAAGACCTTAACTATCGCACGAGTGTCAACGTGCTCGGGGGGACCCCGAAGCTGGAGCTGAAGAAGTTCTGTCGCCGTCAGCGCAAGCGCACGGTCCACAAGATCAAGCGGAAATAGGGTTTTGCCGTCGGCAGTTGAGGAGGTTTGCCTAGGAGCGTAGCTCAATGGCAGAGCACCGGTTTCCAAAACCGGCGGTTGGGGGTTCAAGTCCCTCCGCTCCTGATGTGGTTGTCGCGAACAGTTCGGCCAATTGCCGAGCCGCGCCGACCTTGGTGGCGTAAACTAAGGACATGCGGACTTATGGGGCAGACCGAGACTACGAGCGCAGCACCGAAGAAGAGGCGTACCATGCCGGCACGTAGTGGTTCCGAGGGTGCCCAGGCAATCCCACGACCTCGCGGTCGTCAAACCGGCCCGGTGAGCCAGTATAAACGCGACCAGGGTAAGATAACTCGCACCGCGACCTTCGTGGGTTTGGCTTTGCTGATTGCGTGGGGTGCGAAGTTCCTCAACGACCGCCTCGCGGGTTACCAGGGTGACGAAGCCTGGCGACTCTTGATAACACCGGGGATCCCGTTCCTGGTGGCTGTCGTGCTGGGGGCCGTGGCCTGGCGGATGGCCTTCGTGAGCCGCAAGAGCAGCGACTTCATGATTGCCACAGAAGGTGAGATGAAAAAGGTGAGTTGGTCGACGAAGTCTGAAGTCATTGGCTCGACGAAAGTCGTCATCACCTTCACATTGCTGTTGGCGGTGCTGTTGTTCATAGTTGATCTCATATTCCAACGTCTTTTTACGTGGATCGGCGTTCTCAAGGTATGACAGACACCGAGTCGACATCGTCTGAAGCTGCAGGTTCGGGCGCAGTGACCGCACCGGGGATGAAGTGGTACGTGCTTCGTGTGGCCTCCAACAAAGAGGAGCAGGTGCGTGAGGCGCTGCAACGCAAGGTGAAGATCGAAGGGCTCGAGGATCGGATCGGCCGGATCCTGGTCCCCACGCTCAAAGAGAAACGCATGCGCGGGGGTGTGCTTCGCGTCGTGGAGCGAAAGCTCTATCCGGGCTACGTGTTCGTGGAGATGGCTTGTGAGGAAGACGGCTCGGTTGCCGAGAATGTCTGGTTTCTGATCAAGGAAACCTCCGGCGTGGGCGATTTCATCGGGTCGGACGGTAAACCTACAAGCATGCCGGAACACGACGTCTCTCAGATGCTCGCAGCCTCGCAGAAGGCGGACGAAGATCCCGGCCTCTCGGGGTTGAACATCAAAAAGGGAGACCAGGTCAAGATCACCGACGGAGCGTTTGAAAGCTACGAGGGTGAAGTAGAGTCGGTCGACGAGCGGCGCGGCATGGTCAACGTGATCGTCTCGATCTTCGGCCGCATGACTCCCGTGGAGGTGGGCTACTGGCAGTTGGAGAAGGTTGAATAGCCTGACCAGGCTTCAGGCCGGTCACGGCGCCTTTGGACACGCGAGGACGGCAACAACGGTGGCCAAGAGAAAGAAGGAACTCACAGCGACGATCAAGCTCCAGGCACCTGGCGGGCAAGCGACGCCTGCGCCCCCTATAGGTCCGGCATTGGGGCAGCATGGCGTCAACATTGGTCAGTTCGTGCAGCAGTTTAATGCGGCGACGACCGCGCTGAACGGTATGCCCGTCTCCGTGGTGATTAACGTCTACTCGGATCGATCCTTCGACTTTGTGGTCAAGAGCCCGCCGGCCTCGGTGTTGCTCAAAGAGGCGGCCAAGATTGCCAAAGGCAGCGGCGTGCCCAACAAGGAGAAGGTGGGGGCAGTCACCAAGGAACAGCTCCGATCGATTGCCGAGAGAAAGCTGCCGGATCTGAACGCACACAATATCGACGCGGCCGAACGCGTCGTCGCCGGTACGGCGCGTTCCATGGGTATTGAGATCGTTGACTAGACGGTCCCACTAACTGGGTGTTTGAGAGAACCTCGATGGGTTACCGGAGCGTACGATACCGTAAGCAGCTCGAAGTCGGTGGCGACAGACGCACGCCCGTCAGTGTTGAGGAGGGGATCGCCAGGATCAAGAAGATGGCCGTGGTCAAAGCCGATCGCAGCTATAAAAACGGCAAGAAGCGCAAGGACCACGATCAGACCGTGGAGGTCGTGATGCATCTGGGCATCGACGCCCGACAGGCCGATCAGATGCTTCGCGGTGCGATCTCCCTTCCGAAGGGCCTGGGCAAATCGCGCCGGGTGATCGCGTTCTGTGATGGGGCCCTTGCGGAGGCGGCCAAGGAGGCGGGTGCGATAGAGGCCGGTGGTGATGAGCTGGTCGAAAAGGTCCAGAAAGGGTGGTTCGACTTCGATGTTGCCGTGGCCCATCCTTCCTTGATGGGGAAGGTCGGCAGGCTGGGACGCCTGCTCGGGCCGCAGGGGAAAATGCCTACCCCCAAGGCAGGTACGGTGACCCCGGAAGTGGCTACCGCGGTGAAGGAGTTCACAGCCGGCCGGCTCGAGTTCCGCAACGACGAGGGCGGCAACATTCACCTGCCGGTTGGCCGCATCAGCTTCTCCGATGACGATCTGAAGGAGAACATACAGGCGGTTATTGACCACATGGTGAAGATGAAGCCCGCGGCCGCCAAGGGGCAATATGTCAAGCGGATCTGCCTCTCGGCCACACGGGTACCCTCGGTGACAATCACGACGGGCACGTAGGGTCCGGCCACTGGTCGTAGTAGTGGGGTGAAACTGGAAGCTGACGGACACGGGATTATTCGATGAGCAAAGCCGTCAAAGCGATGATCGCTACGGAGCTAAAAGAACGCTACGCAGATAGCGACAGCGCGTGCGTTATTGATCTTACGGGCATGAGCGTTCAAGAGCAGGAACAGCTCCGCAAGAATCTTCGGGAAAAGTCCGCCCGATTGCAGGTGGTCAAGAACAGTCTGGCACGTCGTGCGTTTCAGGGCGGGCCGCTCGAGCCGCTCGGTGACGCGCTGGAGGGACCTTGCGCGCTGGTCACCTCCTCGGAATCGCTGATCGAGACCGCCAAGGTCCTCGTCAAGGCTGCTGAGGAGTTCAATCAGCTCGAGCTCAAGCAGGCCATCCTCGACGGGGATCCAGGCCTTCTGACGGTCACCGATGTTTCGAAGATGAAGAGCCGCACGGAGTTGGTCGGTGAGCTGGTAATGCTCGCTGCCTCGCCCGGTCGGGCGTTGGCGGCTTGCCTGGCCTCGCCGCAATCGAGGATTGCCGGCTGCCTGAAGGCGATAGTCAATAAGGCCGCCTGACGGAGAACTCCGAACCGACTCCTGAAGTACTATGTACTGATGACGCTACACACCGACTGGTCCGCCATGGCGGATGAAATGACCCGCAACGGGCGGGTCGCCTATCGGTGTGGCGATAAACATGGCGGAAGGAGATAGAAACATAATGGCGGAAGCCAGTACCGCTGAGTTCAGCCCCGCGATTACCGAGCTTGCTGAGAAGCTCGTGAACCTGACGGTCAAAGACGCTCAAGCCCTGGTCGACTGCCTCAAGAGCGTACACGGCATTGAGCCTGCCGGCGGGGGAGTGATCATGGCCGCCGGTGCGGGCGAGGCCGGCGCCGCTGCGGCTGAGGCCGAGGAGCAGACATCCTTCGACGTGATTTTGGCCGGTTTCGGCGACAAGAAGATTCAGGTGATCAAGGTGGTCCGGTCCCTTACCAGTCTGGGGCTGAAAGAGGCTAAGGACCTCGTGGAGTCCTGCCCGAAACCCGTGAAGGAAGGGATTTCCAAAGAAGAGGCCGAGAAGATCAAGAGTGAGATCGAAGAAGCGGGTGGTGCCGTTACCATCAAGTGAGGTTTGTGTATCCAGCTTTGTGATATCCACAATAGCGCCTGTCTGCCGCGGGGCGGGATCGACCGGCTTAGTGGGACAGCCGGTCCACCGGATGCCCCGCCGGTCGATGTACCGTCCCCTTACATCATGAAAGTTACGACTTCCGGTGTTGGTTGGGTGTGTGACCCGGGTGTGTGCGGCATGCGCCTGCAGCGCCGGACCGCAGAGTTGAGGGCCAGAGTCCGATGAGTGCGCCTCTCCCGGTACGTGATTACTCGAAAGTGGGGGACGGGATGCCGGTACCCGATCTGATCGGTATCCAGACCAAGTCCTACGGCCGATTTCTTCAGGCGGACGTTCCTCCCGCTCAGCGCCACCCGCACGGGCTCGAAGCGCTGCTACGGGAGATGTTCCCCATCGCAAGCTACGACGGAAACCTGTCCTTGCATTACATCAACTATGAGTTGGGCAAGCCTCGCTACACTCCCGATGAGTGCCGCGAGCTGCGCCTGACCTTCGGGATGCCGCTCCGGATCCGACTGCGTCTTATCCGCAAGGACAGCGATGAGATTCAGGAGGACCTGATTTACCTCGGTGACATGCCGATCATGATCGGTGGTGGGGAGTTCATCATAAACGGTGCGGAACGCGTGATCGTTTCCCAGCTCCACCGTTCGCCCGGAGTGGACTTCATCAAGACCCAAGCGGAGGGCGACCGCGCCCTACACTCCTGCCGGATCATTCCCGAGCGCGGAAGCTGGATCGAGATCGAGGTTACGAAAAAGGACGTGCTGGTCGTGCGCATCGACCAGTCCAGCAAGCTGCCGGCTACCACGTTCCTGCGGGCCATGGATCCTGCGTACTCTACGGACGAGGCGGTTGTCGGGGAGTTTTATAAGACCAAGGGCCTCCGTGCTTCGCAACTCAAGCCCGACATGTACACCGTCTCACCGATCATCGGCGAGGGGACCGAGGAAGTCCTCGTCCGTGCCGGGTGTCAGTTCGGCGACGCTGTGGAGCGCATTCAGGATTTGTCGATCAAGAACCTGCGGGTGATCAGCCAGGTTACCGACCCGCTTATTCTCAATACCCTTGCGGAAGACACCAGTCGCTCGCATGAAGAGGCGCTGCTGAAAATCTACAGCCGGCTTCGCCCCGGCAACCCGCCCCAGCTCGAGAAAGCCAGGAAGCTGTTCAGCGAGAAGTTCTTTGACGAGAACCGGTACCGCCTCGGCAAGGTGGGTCGGTTCCGCTTAAACCGCAAGTTCGAGATCGACCGGGACGGTGGGGCGATGACGCTCACCACCGAGGATGTGGTCAATTGTCTCAAGTACCTGCTCAAGCTGCGTACCGGTGAGTCGGCGTTCGCGGTGGACGACATCGACCACCTCGGAAACCGGCGGCTGCGCACCCTCGATGAACTTTGTGCCGACGAGATGCGGAAGGGCTTCCTCAAGCTCCGCCGCACGGTCCAGGAGCGGATGAGTCTAAGAACTGACCCCGACCAGATCGGCCGGGTCGCAGAGCTGATCAACAGCAAGTCCATCAGTTCTGCGATCGAGTTGTTTTTCGGGCGCGGCGAACTGTCCCAGGTGGTTGACCAGACTAATCCCTTGTCGCAACTGACCCATGAACGGCGGCTCTCGGCACTGGGCCCCGGCGGTCTGAACCGGAAGCGGGCAGGCTTCGAGGTGCGCGACGTGCACATCAGCCACTACGGGCGGATCTGCCCGATCGAGACGCCCGAAGGTACTAACATCGGGTTGATAGCGTCGCTGAGTCTGTACAGTATGGTCGACGACTATGGGTTCTTGATCACCCCCTATCGTAAGGTCGACAAGGAAGGCAGACTCGGGCAAGTCCGTTATCTGCGCGCCGACGAGGAGATGCGCGAGGTCCTGGCCCCGCCGGAGGCGGTGGTTCCCCAGACCGGGTGCCTTTCCGAAGGGGCGATCATCGTCCGAAGGCACGGCGACCTGGGGCAGGTCGCGAGCACGGACGTAACCTTCGTCGATATCTCACCCAAGCAGACCGTGGGCGTTTCGGCCGCCTTGATTCCCTTCCTTGAACATGATGACGCCAACCGGGCGCTGATGGGTTCCAACATGCAGCGGCAAGCCGTCCCGCTGCTGAAAGTCGAGCCGCCCTTGGTCGCCACGGGCATGGAGCGTTCGGTAGCCGCAAACAGCGGGATGGTGGTGCGTGCCCGCAGCAGCGGAAAGGTGACCTATGTAGACGCCCGGCGAATCGTAATCGACAACACCGATGAGTACGTCCTCCGCAAGTTCCAGGGCCTTAACGAACGAACGTGCATGAGTCAAAGGCCGCTGGTGAGGCCTGATCAGCGCGTCAAGAACGGGGAGATCATTGCCGACGGTCCGGCGACGGCCAACGGCGAACTCTCCCTGGGCAAGAACCTGCTTGTCGGGTTTATAACCTTCGACGGACACAACTTTGAGGATGCGATCATCATAAGTGAACGCCTGGTTCATGACGATACGCTCACCAGCATCCATATCGACGAGTACGACATCGAGGTGCGCGACACCAAGCTGGGGCGTGAGGAGTTCACGGCCGACATCCCCAACGTTTCAGAACGCGCACTTGCCAACCTTGATGAGAACGGCATCGTGCGGATCGGCACCCTCGTCCAGCAGGGTGACATCCTCGTCGGAAAGGTCAGCCCAAAATCAAAGAGCGAACTGAGCCCCGAGGAAAAGCTGCTCCATGCGATCTTCGGGCGAGCCGGAGAGGACTTAAAAAACGACTCCCTCGAGCTTCCCTCTGGAGAGGAGGGGATCGTGATCGGAGCGAAGCGGTTCAGCCGCCGGGTCCACATGACCGACGAGCAGAAGCGCCAGTTGGAGCGCGAGATTAATGAATACGTAAAGAGCCAGGACACCAAGATCATTGCCTGTTTCAAGCAGATGTGTACTGAGATTGAAGAGGTCATGGGTGCCCCCATGATTGACCCCAGTACTCGTCAGAAGGTCGGGCACAGCAACCTGGATGAGGTCATCATGGAGCAGGTCGAGATCTTCGGCGAGCAGGTGCGAGCCAGGGACCTCAAGTGGGTCAAGCCCGCCTCAGCACGTGAGGAGTGCTTAAAGGTCACTGACCGGTTCTGGCCGCGCGTCGGAGAAATTCAGGAGGAGCGGGATCGCAAGGCCGCTCAGATGAAGCGCGGCGACGAGCTGCCCTCCGGCGTGCTCGAGATGGTCAAGGTGTACGTCGCGACGAAACGGCAGATCGCGGTCGGTGACAAGATGGCCGGTCGTCACGGCAACAAGGGTGTCATCGCCAGGATCATGCCGGAAGCGGACATGCCTTTCCTCGACGATGGCACGCCGCTGGACATCTTGCTCAACCCGCTGGGAGTGCCGTCTCGTATGAACGTCGGGCAGATCCTGGAGACGCATTTGGGCTGGGCGGCCAAGATTCTCGGATTCCAGGCTGTCACACCGGTGTTCGACGGGGCGTCGGAGGAGGAGATTCATGTTGCCCTCACCGAAGCCAATGATCGGGCCGGGGAACGGGCGGGCGACCCCGAGGCCGTGGCCAGAGCGGCCGGTGCGGATATTCGGTTCGCGCGGGTCCCTCCCGGTGGGAAGGTGCGCCTCCGCGATGGACGGACCGGCGAGTACCTGGATCAGCCTGTCACGGTGGGTTACATCTACATGTTGAAGCTTCACCACCTCGTGGATGACAAGATCCACGCGCGTGCCACCGGACCGTACAGCCTGATCACACAGCAGCCGTTGGGCGGTAAGGCCCGTACAGGCGGCCAACGCTTCGGGGAGATGGAGGTTTGGGGGTTGGAGGCGTACGGCTCGGCATACGTCCTCCAGGAACTGCTGACCGTAAAAAGCGACGATGTCGAAGGTCGCACGAAGATCTACGAGACTATGGTCAAGGGAAAGAACACCTTGGAGGCCAGCACGCCTGTCTCGTTCGACGTGTTGTGCAACGAAATCCGTGGGCTTTGCCTGAACATCCAGTTGGAAAAGCGTCGAGCCGGTTGATGCGTAGTCCGGCACAGGGCCCGATACGGATCTGTGTCAGGGATGACTATTACGATGGGAAGTCCCTAGCAGGAAGGAGGTCGCATCGTGCTCAATGATATTGAGTTTGAGACGATGGCCAAACCGGACCCCGCTGAGCTGTCGGCTTTTTACCGCCGGCAGCGACATGAGACGACGCAGTCCCCGCCCAGGCTCCAGCGGATGATGGACAACACGTTTTGCTTCGTGACGGCACGCCGCAGCGGGGAGTTGATCGGCATTGCCCGTGGTGTGACAGACGGCCTGTGGGGACGGCTCGCGGAGTGCAAGCTGGACCCGGCCTACCAGGGCCCGGCCTGCGTCACCAGAACGGACGGCCGGATCGAACATGATTCCCAGGGAATTGCCGCAGAAATGGCCCGGCTCGTCATTGAAGCACTCCGCAAGTACGGCGTGGAACGGATCGACGCCCTGGCGTACGGTACGGAAGAGGACTTTTGCGAGGAGCTGGGGTTTCACAAGATGCGGGGAGTGGTTCCCATGGAACTTCCGATCGATGCCCCGGTCCCTGCGCAACAAGCGGTGTCGGTAAGTGAAGGAACGTAACAACGGGTAGCCAGTTGGATTCTGAGTTGCACACTGGTTTTGACTCGCCTTTTTGTCCACAAGGGGATTTGTCGCGATGCTGGATAATATCTACGATCGCGTAAATGACTACAGTTGCGTGCATATCTCGTTGGCATCGCCCAACGATATTCGTAGCTGGTCGTTCGGCGAGGTAAAGAAGCCTGAGACCATCAACTACCGGACCTATCGGCCGGAAAAGGATGGTCTGTTTTGTGAGCGCATTTTCGGGCCGGAGCGCGATTGGGAGTGCGCCTGCGGGAAGTTCAAGGGTACCAAGCACAAGGGGATTATCTGTGACCGCTGCGGCGTAAAGGTCACACACTCGCGGGTACGACGGAAACGGATGGGGCATATCAATCTTGCGGCTCCCGTCGTGCACATTTGGTTCTTCAAGTCGATGCCCTCCCGGCTGGGAGCGTTGCTCGACGTCAAAACGGCGAGCCTCGAGAAGGTCATTTACTTCCAGGACTACATAGTTGTAGATCCGGGTGATACGCCGCTCAAAGAAAAGCAACTACTTACCGAGGAGGAGTACCGTGCCGCCCAGGAGCAATACGGTCACTCGTGGACGGCCACGATGGGGGCGGAGGCCATCAAGGAGCTGCTCAACCGCCTGGACCTTGCTGGACTGTCGCTGCAGCTACGGGACGAACTGGCCAAGACGGGCAGCAAACAGCGAGAGAAGGATCTCGCCAAGCGGCTCAAGATCGTGGAGGCCCTGCGGGTCTCACCGAACGAGGCCTCCTGGATGGTGCTGGATGTCATTCCGGTGATCCCGCCGGACCTGCGCCCATTGGTGCTTCTGGACAGCGGCAACTTCGCCACCAGCGATCTGAACGATCTTTACCGCCGGATCATCAACCGCAACAGTCGGCTGAAGAAACTGGTCGACTTGAACGCCCCGGAAGTGATCATCCAGAACGAGAAGCGGATGCTGCAGCAGGCCGTTGACGCTCTCTTCGACAACGGGCGCTGTCGCCGCCCGGTCCTCGGCTCCAGCAACCGGCCGCTCAAGTCCATGACCGATATGATCAAGGGTAAGCAGGGGCGGTTTCGGGAGAATCTGCTCGGCAAACGCGTCGATTACTCCGCTCGCTCGGTGGTTGTCGTCGGCCCCGAGCTCAAGCTGAACCAGTGTGGGCTCCCCAAGAAAATCGCGCTCGAGCTTTATCAGCCCTTCATCATTCGGAAACTCAAGGAACGGGGTCTGGCGGACACGATCAAGTCTGCGAAGAAGATGCTCGAACGGCAGGATCAGGCCATTTGGGACATCCTCGAAGAGGTCATCTACCAGCATCCGGTGCTGCTCAACCGCGCCCCCACACTCCACCGGATGGGTATCCAGGCGTTTGAACCGATCCTGGTCGAAGGGAACGCCATAAAGATTCACCCTCTGGTCTGCAGAGGGTTTAACGCCGACTTCGACGGCGACCAGATGGCGGTGCACCTGCCGCTCTCCATCGAGGCTCAGGTGGAAACCCATGTGCTGATGATGTCGACCAACAACATCTTCGGCCCGGCAAACGGTGCCCCGATCATGTCCCCGACTCAAGATATGGTCATGGGTATTTTCTACTTGACGACGGACCATGTAAGTGGCGAGGTCGAGCCGGACAAGGCCCCACGCTTCGCAAATATGTTTGAGGCCCTGATGGCCCATGAGTATCGGTGCATCGGGATCCACGAACCGATCTGGGTGCGGATCGATTGTGATCGCGTTGTTTCCGACGCTACCAGAGAAGCTGAGTCCGTGCCCGCAAACCGTCGGATTCTGACGACCGTGGGACGTTTAATCTTCAACGATGTTCTGAGTCCGGAACTGCCCTTCTACAACTGTTCGTTGTCCCAGAGGGGACTGGTTCGGGTGATCGACGACTGCCACGGAGCACTGGGCAGGGCCGGTACGATCGATCTGCTTGATGAGATCAAGGACATCGGATTCAGATACAGCACGCTCGCAGGTTTGTCATTCGGTGTCACCGACATGCGAATACCGCGGTCCAAGCAGCAAATCATCGACGCTGCCCAGAAGCGGGTCGATGGAATTCAAAAAGCGTTCGACGAAGGAACGCTTACCCGCTTGGAGCGATACAACCAAGTCATTGACGTCTGGATTCACGCCCGTGAGCTTGTGACCCAGGCGATGATGGCTGAGCTGCGCAGCGACTACCGCGATGCCCAGGACAACTACAAGTCGCTCGGCGACCCCGAGGCTGAGCCTTACCTCAACCCGATCTACCTCATGACCCAGTCAGGTGCCCGGGGCAGCGTGGATCAAATCCGGCAGCTTGCCGGGATGCGGGCCCTGATGGCCAAGCCCTCCGGCGAGATCATCGAGACACCAATCAAGTCCAACTTCCGCGAAGGTCTATCCGTGCTCGAGTATTTCAGCTCCACGCACGGCGCCCGGAAGGGACTTGCGGACACCGCCCTGAAGACCGCTGACTCGGGGTACCTTACGCGCAAACTTGCCGACGTGGCCCAGAACGTGATCGTGAACCTGCCCGACTGCGGCACCATCAACGGCATCACCAAGGCCGCGATCTACAAGGGTGAGGAGGTCGACATCCCCCTCCGTGAGGCCATCATCGGCCGCGTGGCTCGCGATACCATCCGCAACCCCAAGACAGACAAGCTGATCGTTGCTGAGAACCAGATCATCACCAAAGAGGTCGCAGAGGAGATCGAAGATCTCGGCCTCGACCAGATCCGGGTACGGAGCCCTCTAACTTGTGAGACCCCGCTGGGCGTTTGTGCACTGTGCTACGGCGTGGACATGTCCACCGGTCGGATTGTGGAGGAGGGGATGGCGGTCGGAATCCTTGCGGCTCAATCCATAGGCGAGCCGGGCACGCAGTTGACCATGCGTACGTTCCACACCGGCGGTGTGGCCCAGAAGGCGGCTCTGGAGAACACGCTCACGGCGGGACAGGACGGCACGGTCCGCTATCAGGACCTCCACCCCGTGGACGTCCCCATCGACGGCCGTACGCTTCGCACCGTGGCGTTGAAGCGCAACGGTGAAATACTCATTGTCGATGAGAAGGGTCGTGAGCTGTCTCGGGACAAGGTGCCCTACGGAGCTGTCCTGCTGGCGGCGGACGGTCAGACGGTGTCGCACGGCGATCCCCTTTGCGAATGGGACCCGCATTTGATCCCTATACTGGCGGAAGTCGGCGGCTACGTGCGCTTCCAGGATGTCGCCGACGGCGAGACGGTCCGCTTGGAGCAGGAGGGAGGCAGCACAAGATACGTGGTCATCGAACACAAGGGCGAGAAGCACCCTCAGATCGTGATCGCGGACACGGCTGGCGACCAATTCAAGGTTCTGGATTATCACTATTTGCCGGCCAAAGCCCGTATCGAGGTGTCGGAGGGTCAGCAGATCTCCCCGGGGATGCTGCTAGCGCGGCAGCCTCGGGCCATGGGCGGCACGCAGGACATCACCGGAGGTTTGCCGCGTGTGACTGAGATCTTCGAGGCACGCCGTCCGAAAGAACCGGCGGTTATGTCGGAGATTTCCGGGCAGGTGGAGATCCGTGCCGATAAACGCCGCGGCAAGATGACCATCATAGTAGGCAGCGAGAGCGCGATGGAGAAGGAGCACCACGTACCCCACGACAAGCACCTGTTCGTGCACGCCGGGGACCACGTCGAGGCAGGTGATCCGCTGGTCGACGGTCCGCTGATCCCTCACGACATCCTGCGGATTAAGGGTGAGGAAGCCCTGCAGCAGTATCTGCTGGCGGAGGTCCAGGCCGTCTACCGCAGCCAGAGCGTGACGATAAACGACAAGCATCTCGAGGTCATCATCACTCAGATGCTGCGGAAGGTGAAGGTCGAGCAACCCGGCGACTCGGACTTCCTGCCCGGCGAAGTGGTCGATAAGTTCCGCTTCCGCAGCGAGAACGAGCGGCTGGCCAAGAGCGTGATTATCAACAATCCCGGCGACACCAAGGTGTCTGTGGGTGACGTGGTTCTAAAGTCGGAGCTGGCCGAGACCAACGATGAGGCAGAGGAACGCGGCGGCGAACCCGCTAAGGGCAAGAGGCCCAAACCCGCCTCTGCGACCACCCTGCTGCTGGGGATCACTAAGGCCAGCCTGTCGAGCGACTCGTTCATCTCCTCCGCGTCATTCCAGGAGACTACGAAGGTGCTGACCGAGGCCGCGCTGGCAGGTAACATCGACGAGTTGCGAGGGTTGAAAGAAAACGTCATACTGGGACACCTGATCCCGGCCGGAACCGGGTTCAAGCGCTACCAACGTATGCGGGTCAAGCAAATTGGAGAGCCGATCCCGTTTCTGGCCGAGCTACCCACGGAGTTGGCCTTCGGCGGGACGGGGTTTGGCACGCTCACCGCTCCGGAGGCGGCCCCGGTTGGCGCCACTGGCGTTGCGGTTCCGCCGTCCTTCTCCTTCGCGGACGGAACCGACCAACAGGGTGCGACGTCGGGCGATCTGGATCAGGACAAGACCGCCGCCCCGGAAGCGTAGGTCTCTCGATCGGAGCGTGAAGGGGCGTTGAGGAATCCATAACTGGTAATGGGATAGGCGATGCCAACGATTAACCAACTTGTGCGTCGTGGACGCCGGAAGGTCCTGAAAAAGTCCAAGGTTCGTGACCTCGACCAGTGTCCACAACGGCGGGCCGTCTGCTTGATTGTCAAGACGCAGACGCCCAAGAAACCGAACTCGGCCCTGCGCAAAGTGACTCGTGTCCGCTTGACGAACGGCAAGGAGGTGACCGTCTATATTCCGGGCATCGATCACAATTTGCAGGAACACTCCATTGTGCTCGTACGTGGCGGCCGGGTGCGTGATCTTCCCGGCGTGCGGTACCATGTGATCCGCGGCGCGTTGGATTCGGCAGGCGTCGAGGGGGACAAGGAGGGGCGACCGCGCAACCGTGGTCGCAGTAGGTACGGTGTGAAGCGGCGCAAGTAATCCGGTGTCGCCAGGGCGATTGGTCATTCCCGACACACAGAGTGAGCTGGTCCTATGAAACGAAGTGACTTTGACGTGGCCGAGCCGATCACGGAGTCGACGGCGGTTACCGGATTGCGGACCCTAGCCCCGGTGGGGAGCGTTTTGGGCTGCTGCCTGCTGGTGAGTCTTGGAGCGCAGGTGCGAATCCCGGTTCCGGGGACCGACGTGTTTATGACGCTGCAACCGCTCGCGGTTCTGCTGACGGGATTCGCATTGAGTCCGCGACGAGCGGTGGCGGCTATGCTCCTGTATCTGGCATGTGGAACGGCAGGCCTGCCGGTCTTTGCCGGATCAGCGGGCCTGGCCGGCCCGACCGGAGGCTATCTGGTCGGTTTCGTCGTTGCTGCGTGGCTGATAAGCGCTCTCAAGGGCGGACACGGCGCCGGGTTCGGGCGACTGCTGCCGGTGGGAGCGGCCGGCTTACTCGTCATATTCGCGTCTGGGATCGCGTGGCGCGCCGGCTTGGCGTTTTTCCTGGGTCTGTTCGGTGGTGAGGTGTGGCTTGCGGTCTCGACCGGACTCATACCCTTTTTGGCCAAGAGCGTAGTGGAGTTGTTGGTTGCAGTGACGTTGGTCGTATCGGTTCGCAGGCCGCGCTCCGGGCGCCGCTTGCGGCGGTTACGGTTCCGGGGCGTTTGACAAGTTGCTCAGTCAGGTGGCATGCGGCCCACCCCTGGGCGATTTCCGGGAAGGCAATCGTAATGGCTTATAAGAGATTCACTCATTCGGCTGCCCAGCTGAAGCCGGATTCCCGCTATGACAGCCTGCTGGTTTCGAAGTTCATCAACTGCACCATGCTGGACGGCAAGAAGAGCACGGCGGCAAGCAACTTCTACGGCGCCTTGGACATTATTGCCAAACGCATCAAGGACGTACCCCCGCAGGAGGTCTTCGAGCAGGCCATCGGCAAGTGTAAGCCCAACGTTGAAGTGCGGTCCAAACGCGTCGGCGGCAGCAATTACCAGGTCCCCATGCCCGTGAATCGCAAGCGGCAGCTGTCACTAGCGATCCGCTGGATCCGCGACGCCGCGCGGGCCAAGAAGGGCAAGCCCATGCGTGAAGCCCTCGCCCAGGAGATAATAGACGCCTTCAAGGGCGAAGGAACCGCAATCACCACGCGTACGAATATGCACCGAATGGCTGAGGCGAACAAGGCGTTCGCCCATTTTGCCTGGTAGTCGTCGGTCAAGCGAATCTCGAGACTGAGCCCACCCGTTGCGCCGGGTGGGCTCGCTACGTAGATGCGGCCGGCAACCTCGTCTTGGCGGGGCAGAGTGGCTGGAGAGCTCATGAACCTCGATCTATCAACGGTGCGCAACATCGGCATTGCCGCGCACATCGACGCCGGCAAGACCACCGCTACCGAGCGCATCCTATACTACACCGGGCGCACGCATCGAATGGGCGAGGTCGACGATGGGACTACCACGACCGACTTTGATGAGGAGGAACAAAAGCGGGGTATTACCATATACTCCGCCGCGGTGAGCTGTCCTTGGCGGGGGCAGACGATCAACCTGATCGACACTCCCGGGCATGTTGATTTTACGGCGGAGGTGGAGCGATCTCTGCGAGTGCTCGATGGAATGGTGGCAGTGTTCGATGCCAAGGAAGGGGTGGAGGCCCAGTCGGAAACGGTCTGGCGACAAGCGGACAAGTACGGCGTACCACGCCTCTGCTTTATTAACAAGATGGATCGGATCGGTGCCGACTTCGAGGCCTGTGTCGACGCAATTGGGAGTCGGCTCAGCGTCAGCCCGCTGGTGATCCAGCTTCCGATCGGGGCGGGAGGCGATTTCGGAGGGCTGGTCGACTTGGTAGACATGAAAGCGGTCTACCACAGACAGGAGGAGCTGGGCTCGACGTTTGCCTTCGGTGATATACCCGATGAGCTGAGCGAACCGGTCCGGCAACGGCGTCGCCATCTGCTCGAGACGGTTGCTGAGACCTCGGATGCGTTGATGGAGAAGTACCTCGCCGACCAGCCGATCGAACCGGCGGAGATCCGGCGGGCTATCCGGGCCGCGACCATCGAGCACAAGCTTGCACCCGTTCTGTGTGGTAGTGCGCTTCGCTACGTGGGTGTCCAGCGCCTGCTCGACGCGGTGTGCGACTTTCTGCCCAGCCCGCTCGAGGCCCCGCCGGTCACCGCTGCGGACGCCAAACGCCCCGACGTCGAGCACGTGCTGTCATGCGATCCGGGCGGCTCTCTGGCGGCGCTGGTGTTCAAGGTCGTTGCGGAGAAGCCGGTCGACCTGTACTACCTGCGCATCTACGCGGGAACGCTCAGACCGAATATGCGCCTCCTCAATGTGGTCACCGGCCGGAAAGAGAACGTCACCAGGATCTTCCGGATGTTCGCCAAGCGGCGCGAGCAGCTCGACAGGGCCTTCGCCGGCGATATCGTCGCGGTCATCGGCCCGAAATCCGCCCTGACCGGGCACACTCTGTGCGACCAGCGCCGCCCGTTGCTACTCGAATCGATTGAGTTTCCTGAAACGGTGATCAGCGTATCGGTGGAGCCGAGGTCCTCCAAGGACCGGGATAAGCTGCTGGAGGCCCTCGCCGTGCTCGAGCGGCAGGATCCGACCGTTTCCGTTACGGCCAATCCCGAAACTGGGCAGACGCTCATCTCAGGGATGGGTGAGCTGCACCTGGAGGTCGTGGTGCAGCGACTCCGATCGGACATGAACATCGACGCCGCGGTGGGCAAGCCGCGAGTGTCCTATCGGGAGACGGTGACCGCTTGTGGAGAGGGTGAAGGTCGGTTCGTCCGCCAGCTAGGGAGCCGCGGACACTTCGCCGCGGTTCGGCTCCGGATCGAGCCGCGGGCTCACACCCGTGGCCGGGCCAACTTCGAAATCATCAGCGCAATCCCCGAAGTGACCATTCCCCCCGAGTTTATGGAAGCCGCCGAGGCGGGGATCACGGGGGCGGCCCAAAGCGGCACACTGGGCGGCTATCCGGTGATTGATTGGAAGGTCACCCTGCTTGAGGTGGAGCAGCACAGGGTAGACAGCTCGGAGTTGGCGTTCGAGAGCGCGGCCCGGATAGCCTTCCACGAGGCAATGGCGGGGGCGGCGCCGGTACTACTAGAACCGATAATGGACGTTGAGGTAGTCACCTCGGAGGAGTACTTCGGCCTCATCATGAGCGATCTCAATGCCAGGAAGGCAGTCGTCCGCCAGACTCGGATACGCGGGTCGGACCGTCTGATAACGGCGGACGTGCCCCTGGCCCAGATGTTTGGGTACATCACGAAGCTGCGGAGCCTGTCACAGGGGCGGGCGACCTCCACGATGACCCCGTCCCATTACGCGCCGGTGCCGCCGGCGGCAATGAAGGCCCTGGTCGGGTAGCCGGCTGACCCGTCATGCCGGCGGGGCGCCGCGCCGGCTGGGATTCTGCGGGCCGAAGGGGGTGGCCGGGGGCGGAGGAGGCGGAAAAAGGTGCCAAAAAGGCTGGTTGACAGGTCGCAAGGAGGGTTTATCCTATAAGGTTCGCGGCTCTTTAGGTTAAGGGTTGCTAAGTGGTCTGTCGGCAGGACCTTACGTAGTGTGAGTACCCAGAGCAGAATCAGAATCCGGATGGAGGCCTACGATCCGCGAGCACTGGATGCTTCAGCTCGTGAGATCGTGGAACAAGCCAAACGCACCAGTGCAAAAGTGTCCGGTCCGGTTCCCTTACCGACTCGTATCGAGCGGTACACCGTGCTGCGCGGGCCTCACATCGACAAGAAATCCCGCGAGCAGTTCGAGATGCGTACCCACAAGCGCATCATCGACATAAGTGAGCCGACAGCCCGCACGGTCGAGGCCATCAATCGCATCCAGGTGCCCGCCGGCGTTTTTGTGAAGATCAAGACATAAGTGTAAAGGGCTGCTGTTAGGCAAGCCGCGGCGGCGCCCTGGCGTTGTACCACTACTATAAAGACACAACAGGCGTGTGAGCGTTATCGCACGCAAGGGGATGAGTTCGACTCGCCGGCCGGCACGCGAGGGAGGATAGTTTGTCTTTATGATTCCCGCACTACTGGGTACTAAGATCGGCATGACCCAGGTTATGGACGAGCGTGGGGCTGCCGAACCGGTGACGGTTGTCAAGGCCGGACCCTGTGTGGTACTACAAGTCAGGTTTAAGGAGACCGACGGGTACGACGCCGTACAGCTTGGCTACGGCGAGCTCAAGCCTCATCGGTCCACGAAGCCGATGATCGGTCATGCCGCCAGGGCAGGTACCGGCCCCAGACGGGTGATCCGTGAGATCCGCCTGAGCGAACCCACAGCGGTATCGCGGGGGGACGTTCTTACGGTGGAGCAGTTTGCGGAAGGTGCGGTGGCGTACGTGGACGTGACCGGGATCAGTAAGGGTAAGGGCTTTGCCGGTGTCATGAAGCGGCACGGATTCGGAGGAAAGGAGGCTTCGCACGGTGTCGAGCGGAAGCACCGTTCGGCCGGCGGCATCGGTGGTAGCGCCACCGGTGGAACTGGACGTGCTGTGAAGAAGGGTAAGCGCATGGCCGGACATATGGGCCATGTCCGCCGCACCATCAGCGGCCTGCGGGTCGTGAAGGTTGATGCCAATAATGATTTGTTGATGATCCGCGGGAGCGTTCCGGGCCCCAACGGGTCAGTGGTGCTTGTGCGGCGGTCCAAGAAGAAAGCGCATTGATAGTGATGCTGGCCGTTCCCGTTTTCAGCATGCAGGGCGAGCAGACCGGTGAGGTGCAGATCGATCCGGCTGTTCTTGGAGCCCGGGTCCGACCTCGGCTGATCAAGCAGGCTGTTGTTGCCTTTTTGAATCACGGGCGTCAGCAAAGTGCTCGCACGAAGGGCAGGTCAGACGTGGAGGGCTCGACCCGCAAGCTCTACCGCCAGAAGGGCACCGGGAACTCTCGGGCCGGAAACGTGCGGACCCCCATTCGGCGCGGAGGTGGTCGGGCGTTTGCCAAGCGCGGACCCCGTGCGGTCAGAGCGTTGCCCAAGAAGATGCGGCGGCTGGCACGGAACAGCGCGATCCTGGCCAAGCTCCAGGCGAACGACGTGATGATCATCGAGGAGCTTCGCTGCCCCGAGATCAGGACTAAGACCGTCGCCTCCATGTTCTCGGCGTTAGGCGTTGAGAGAGGATGTGTGCTGGCGATGCACGAGCGGGACAGCAACGTGTACCTGTCGAGCAGGAACATCCCCGCCACGGACGTTCGTGTGGTGGACGAGCTCAATGCCTACGAAGTGTTGCGCCGGCAAAAGTTGATATTCACGAAACCCGCGTTCGAGCGACTGGTGCAAGATCCGGTGGCCATGCGGGTCGATGCGTTGGATGAATAGACGGCCACTATGGATATTTACCACGTAATCAAGCGTCCGCTGGTGACTGAGAAGGGCACACACCAGTCACAGCAGTCGCATGAGGCCACCAGGCACAGACGTGCTCGCGGTGGCGCTTACGCCTTTGAGGTGCACGCGGAGGCATCGAAGCCGGTCATCAAGCAGGCTATCGAGAAGATCTACAACGTGAAGGTCCAATCGGTCCGCACCGCCCGGCGCACGGGCAAGACCCGCCGGGTGCGGTACAAAACCGGCAAGACCGCCGATTGGAAGAAGGCGGTGGTGGTCCTGAACGCGGACTACCACATTGACTTGTTCTGACGGATCTCACCGGTTACCGCCGTAGGCGCAACCGGCGACGACTATTATTGCGAGCTGGATTCTAATGGGCATTGTTGCTCACAAACCGACTTCACCAGGACGACGGGCGTCCACGGTGAACGACTTCTCCGAGTTGACCGACAAGAAGAAGCGTCCGGAGAAGTCGCTGTGTGAGCGGCTGCCCAAGCCTAGTGGCCGCAATCACCACGGGCGGATTACGGCACGTCACCGTGGCGGCGGGGCACGTCGCATCTACCGTCGGATCGACTTCAAGCGGAACAAGGACGGCGTGGTTGCTTCGGTCAAGGCGATTGAATACGATCCCAACCGGTCGTGCCACATCGCCCTCGTCGAGTACGAGGATGGGGAGAAACGCTACATTCTCGCCCCGTTGGGTCTTGGAGTGGGCGATGTGGTCGAGAGCGGTCCGGGTGTCGAGCCCAAGGTCGGAAATGCCATGCCGCTCAAGAACATGCCGCCCGGTATGAACGTTCACAACATCGAGCTGAACGTTGGACAGGGTGGCAGGCTCGTTCGCAGCGCGGGGGGCTCGGCCCGGTTGATGTCTCGCGAGGGCAAATGGGCGATCATTGTGCTGCCCTCAGGTGAGATGCGCGAGGTTCGGGCGGAGTGTCGTGCAACCATCGGCCAGGTTGGCAATGTTGACCACCAGAGCTTGCGTTGGGGTAAGGCCGGTCGGATGAGACATCGAGGACGGCGACCACGGACACGCGGAACAGCCACCAACCCGGTGGCCCACCCGCTGGGCGGAGGCGAAGGACGTAGCGGTGGGGGTCGTCACCCCTGCAGTCCGAGTGGAAAGCTGGCGAAGGGTACCCGGACCAGGTCGCCGAACAAGGCGTCGAACCGACGCATTCTGCGGCGACGCAAGAGCAAACGGTACGGGCAGCTCCCGTCGCCGAAACGATAGCGGTATATGGGAAGGCTGTGTGCGGTGCGATGCCGTGGCACGGCCGTAGACGAGGGCGGACACGCCTCTGGAAGGTATTTGCCGGATACGCTCGGCATGGCACGATCGCAGAAGAAGGGACCGTACGTCGACGAGAAGCTCTTCAGGAAGGTGATGGCCCTGAAGGCCTCGGGGGCGAGTGCAGTCATCCGCACTTGGTCGCGGCGGTGCACCATTGTCCCGGAATTCGTCGGGCATCGCTTCGAGGTCCACAACGGGAAGATGTTTCATCCCGTGTACGTCACCGAGGACATGGTGGGGCACAAGCTCGGTGAGTTCAGCCCCACGCGTACGTTCCGTGGGCATACCGGCGGTAAGAAGAAGGGTCGTTAGGTGGAGCGCGGCCTCGGTCGGCTGGGCGCTCTTGGAACGCGGATATAGCCAAAGGTGGATGAGCAGCGAACATGGACGGCGAGGCACCGATTCGCCCGGATTGCGCCTCGCAAGGCCAGGCTGGTAATCGACGCCATCCGTGGTCATCGCTGTGATGATGCCGTCGAACAGCTGCGCTTCAATCATCGTCGCAGTGCGCGCATGATCGAGGCAGTACTGAAGGCGGCGATGGCCAACGCCGACGAGCAAGAGGCGGACATGCGGCGGCTGTACGTCAGGGATGCACGGGTGGACGGCGGGCCCTACCTTCGGCGGTGGCGCCCGAAGGACCGCGGACGGGCCCACCCGATCGCCAAGAGGACCAGCCACCTTATCGTCACGCTGGCGGAGGTCTGAGCCGAGTATGCCGCAGCCCGCTTGTCTGCGGCCCTGGGAGTTCACAGTGGGGCAGAAAGTCAACCCAACAGGTTTTCGGATCGGAATTACCGAAGAATGGCGGTCCCGCTGGTTTGCCCCAAAGGCAGCGTTTGCCGAGTTTCTGATCGAGGACCAGAAGATCCGCGACTACATCGACGGCAAGCTCAACAGGCAGCCGCCCTACGCCGCCGTGGCCAAGGTGGAGATCGAGCGCACGCGCAACGAGGTGAAGGTGTTATTGCACACGGCCCGACCGGGTCTGGTGATCGGTCCCAAGGGGGCTGAGGTCGACAAGCTCAAGGAGGAGTTGGAAGACCTGGTGGACCGCAAGATCAATCTCAACATCGTTGAGATCAAAGTGCCCGATGGAAACGCCAAACTCATTGCCGAGTCGATCTCGGAGCAGCTCAAGAAGCGGGCCAGTTTCCGTCGGGTGATGAAGATGCGGGCCGACGCGGCGATGGCGTGTGGTGCCAAGGGCGTCAAGATCCTGTGCAAGGGGCGATTGGGAGGCGCGGAAATGGCCCGGCGAGAGATGCAGATCCGCGGGTCGATTCCGCTGCACACACTCCAGGCCCACGTGGAATACGGAGTGGCCACTTGCCGGACGACCTACGGCACGGTCGGCGTGAAGGTGTGGCTGTACCACGGGAGGTACGGTGAAGAAGCAATGCTCGAGGAGCAGCCGGCCCGTGGTCGTGGCCGCGAGCGGCGCGGCAAGCGCGGATAGGTTGTTGTGTCTCAGCCCCTGTGGGGGCGTGAACAGAGAGACAGTCTGATGGCAATGATGCCCAAGCGAGTCAAGTGGCGGAAGAGCCAGCGCGGCAGAATCCGCGGCGTGGCCGCTCGGGGCAACACGGTGGCGTTCGGGGAATACGCCCTGCAATGCTTGGGGACGGGCTGGATCACGGCCCGTCAGATCGAGGCCGGTCGCGTGGCGGCGACCCACTTTTTGCACCGTGAAGGGCGGGTCTACCTGCGGGTTTTCCCGCGCAAGCCTGTATCCTCCAAGCCGCTCGAGACGCGGATGGGAAAAGGTAAGGGCGATCCAGAGTACTGGGTTGCACGTGTTCGACCGGGGACTGTGCTATTGGAGATCGGGGGCGTCGAAGAGGACATCGCCCGGGCGGCATTGATGCGTGTGGCCCATAAAATGCCCTATCCGTGTCGCTTTGTTAAGCGGCGCCACGGCCTGTAGCAACCGGGGAAGCTTCGGCATCATGAAGACAGGCGAATTCCGAGAGATGAAGACGGCTGAACTTTATGCCGAGCTGGATCGGCTGCGTCGGCACTTGTTCGACCTGCGATCCCAAGCTGTTACCGAAAAGCTGGAGAACCCTCACCAGTTGCAGGAAACACGAAAGGACATCGCCCGGGTGTTGACAGTGCTGGGCGAACGGGGCGAAACCGGTATTGAACAGAAGCAATACCACCTCGAGTCGGTGGCGACGCACCGTGGGGGTGGTTAGACGCGACCGCGGCAGGCGCCTTGCGGGGTCGCAATAAGGAAAACTTGGACCTATGGCCAACGCGGTGGGTGAACCGAACGTTCAGTCGGCGAAGCGCGGCAAACGCGAATGTCGTGTGGGGACGGTATTGTCCGGCAAGAGCAACAAGACCATTAGGGTACGCTTCGAGTATACCGTCAAGCACCCCAAGTACGGTAAATACTACAGGCGCTCCACGACCCTCCACACGCACGATGAAAAGAACGAGGCGAGCGCGGGGGATGTCGTCGAGGTGATGGCTTGCCGACGGATGTCCAAGACGAAGTGTTGGCGGCTGACCCGGATTATCCGGTCGGCCTCTTGAGAGGGAGCTGAATCTCCGGCGGCGACGCAACGGCTGTCGTCCGGCAATGGCGTAGGTTTCGCACGATGATTCAGATGCAGACTATGGTGGATGTGTGCGACAACACCGGCGCGAGGTCGGCGATGGTGGTGACCGTCTATAAAGGCAGTACTGCCCGCCGAGGTAAGAAGCGTCTGAAGACGGCAAAGATTGGTGATATCGTGCTGGTGACGGTGAAGAAATCGTTGCCCAATAGTGAGTTCTCCGGCGGGTCCGACCGCAAGGAAAGATCCAAGCGGCGAAAGGCCAAGGCGGTTGTGGTCCGGATGAAGGCCCCGACCCGTCGGTCCGACGGCAGCTACGTGCGGTTTGACAGCAACGCCGTGGTCCTGCTCGACGAGAAGGACGAGCCGCGCGGGACGCGCATCTTCGGCCCCGTGGCCCGGGAACTCCGTGAAAAGAACTTTATGAAGATTGTTTCGCTTGCGGAAGAGGTGGTCTGACGGACCAGGCGTATCCTATGTGGTTGCAGAACCTCCTTGGCCGAGGCCGGGCGGGTGTCGTGAGAGGGGCATGCTAATGGCGGTGCATATTCGGAAAAACGATATCGTTGAGGTGGTCTCCGGCGATCACCGTGGAGCCCGGGGGAAGGTTCTTCGAATCAACCCGAAGCGCGGGTCGGTGGTGGTGGAAGGCGTGAACATGGCGTACCGCCATGTCCGGCCCACGCGAAGGAATCCGCAGGGAGGTCGCTTGCAGAAGGAGGCAACGATCCACCTCTCCAACGTGCTGCCTTATGATTCCGGCTCAGGCAAGGGTCGGCGCGTCCACTTCAAGGTGGAACACGACAAGGAAGGTAAGGTGGCCACGAAACGCCGAGTCAGCACCACGGGTACGTTATTGCATACGTTGACGCGGGCGGAGCGTGTGGTGAGGTAGACGAGACCGGGCCGGTTATCGGAGTAATGGCCTATGGCCAGGCTGTTGGATCGCTACAAACAGGAGATTGTGCCCGAGTTGATGAGGGTTCTCGAGATTCAGAACCTCATGGCGGTGCCGCGCCTCGAGAAGGTGGTGGTCTCGATGGGGACGTGTTCACCGACGCAAGACAAGAATCGGTTGCCTGCCATCGCCGAGGACTTGACCAGGATCACCGGACAAAAGGCTCAGATGCGGCGTGCTCGCCGCTCGGTGTCGAACTTCAAGATACGTAAGGGGTATGAGATAGGCTGTCGCGTTACGTTGCGCGGCAAGCGGATGTACGAGTTCGTGGACCGGCTGGTCAACGCGGCCATTCCGCGTCTCCGTGATTTTCGCGGCCTAAACCCCAGGAGCTTCGATGGTCGAGGGAACTATTCACTGGGAATACCCGATCAGTCCATTTTCGCGGAGATTGACTTGGCGAAGGTGACCTACAATCAGGGAATGAACATCACCTTCGTGACAACCGCGGAAAACGATTCGGATGCCCGGGAGCTTCTGATGCGGTTGGGCATGCCGCTCAGGAGGACCGAAGAGCAGGCAGCTTGATGGCAACGAAGGCTTGGATCGAAAAAGCGAGAAAAGAACCTAAGTTCATGACGCGGCGGGTGCGCCGATGTAAGCTATGCGGCCGAGTGCGGGCGGTCTACCGCAAATTTAACATTTGCCGGATCTGCTTCCGAAGTCTGGCCCACGAAGGATTGATCCCCGGTGTGCGTAAGGCGAGCTGGTAGTAACATCCAAGGTCTATCCGTACCCGGCTCGGGCAGTGCGGAGTGTTGAGACAATGTGGTCTGATCCGATTGCTGATTTACTGACTCGGATCCGCAACGCCGTGCGTGTGCGGCACAAACAGGTGAAGGTGCCCGCCTCCACGTTGAAGGTGGGCATCGTGCGGGTACTTAGGGAAGAAGGGTATATCAACGATTTTGATGTCATTGAAGATGGGAAACAGGGCATCCTGCGGATCGACCTGAAATACGGCCCCCGAGGTGAAGACGTGCTTCACGATATTCAGCGCGTCTCGAAGGTGGGGCGGCGAGAGTATAGTAGGATTGCCGACTTGCCACGGGTGCTCGATGGGCTGGGGATCGCAATCGTTTCCACTAACAAGGGTGTGCTCAGCGACCGGTCCTGTCGCGAGCAAAAGGTAGGTGGAGAGGTGCTCTGCCGTGTGTACTAGGTCAGCGACGCTGATGCTCTGCTCAGGCGCTAAGATCCCCGGAACGCGGTGATGGATTGAAGGAAGTACGATGTCTCGAATCGGCAAAAAGCCTGTTCCCGTGCCTTCCGGGGTCAGCGTGAAGGTGAGAGACCGGGAGATCACCGTGTCGGGACCTAAGGGATCCTCCCGCTGGGTATATCCGGCAACCGCCGAAGTCGCGTATGACGAGGCCTCCAGATCCGTGCAGATCACCCGCACGGACGACTCCAAACGCAGTCGTGCAAACCACGGATTGACCCGGGCACTGATCAATAACATGGTCAAGGGGGTCTCTGAAGGGTTCTCAAAGCGACTCCTGGTCTACGGCACCGGCTACAACTGCAAGCTCCAAGGCAGGACCTTGTGCTTGAACGTCGGGTACTCCGGTCGTAGTCAGGGTCGGGTCTCCCAGTTTGAGCTTCCCGTGCCCGATGGTCTGGAAGTCGTTGTGGAGCGTGATGCGGCTCGCGGAGACAGTGAACCTGCCTCGATGGTGATCCGCGGCTTCGAGAAGCAGAAAGTCGGGCAGTTTGCGGCTGAGGTTCGGGCGTTGCGTAGGACAGAGCCTTACAAGGGCAAGGGTGTCCGGTACGAGGACGAGCACGTCCGCCGCAAACAGGGTAAAGCGCTGACCAGTACCGGGTAGCCGGCGATGGTATGTTTTCCTCCGAGGTGTGGCAGGGTTCACGGGCGATGAGTTCACAGAATAGCAAGGTTGTGAGACGCTCCCGACGTAAGCGCGGGATTCGCAAACGCGTCCGTGGGACCGGCGGACAGCCGCGGCTGACCGTGTTTCGGAGCCTCAAACATGTTTACGCCCAGATCATCGATGATGATCTCGGCGTGACGCTCTGTCAGGCCAGCACGCGAGATAAGGACCTTCGAGACCGGATCCAAGCGGGTGGCAACGTTGCCGCCGCTAAGATAGTCGGGGCAGTGCTGGCCGAGCGAGCCAAGGCCAAGAGTATCGAGGAGGTCCGTTTCGACCGTAATGGCTACCGATTTGGCGGTCGTATAAAAGGCCTGGCGGACGCAGCACGCGAAGCGGGCCTGAAATTCTAGCTCGTAGGAGTGCGCACCAAGGCGTACCTGTTTGGCGGAACAAAACGTGGCGACGACAGCAGTGACCCAACGGCAAGGTTTCTTTGAAACGGAAGAGAAGACCCTTGATGAGGTCGTGGTGAAGATCAGCCGCTGCGCTGCAGTGGTCCGGGGGGGTCGCCGGTTTAGCTTCGGTGCCCTGGTGGTCGTCGGTGACCGAAACGGCAACGTCGGTGTCGGGTATGGTAAGTCGGCGGAGGTACCCTCCGCAGTGGAGAAAGGCCGGAAGAACGCAACCCAGGACATGAAGCCCGTCAAGTTGGTCAAGGGTACCTTGCCCCACCGGATCGTGGGGCGGTACGGGGCAAGTCGCGTTGTGATGGTTCCGGCGGGGCCGGGAACGGGTGTCATTGCCGGCGCCAGCGTCCGGGCCGTGCTGGAGCTGGCCGGTGTCCATGATGTGCTCACCAAGAGCTACGGATCGAATACACCGCGGAATCTGGTGTATGCGACTTTCAACGGCCTGTTGCAGTTGGTCGGGCGTGAGGAAGTGGAGCAACTTCGCGGGGTTAGACTCGTCGGGTAGCGTGCGACGATGAAGATTGCAGAAATAACCAGGCTCGCCGGCAGAGACCGGCGCCGCAAGCGTGTGGGGCGTGGTCGCGGCTCCGGACACGGCAAAACCTGCGGTCGTGGGAATAAAGGCGCAGGCCAGCGCTCAGGCTGGCGCCAGCGGGGGATGCAGGAAGGCGGGCAGATGCCGACATTCCGGCGGATGCCCAAGCGAGGCTTCAGCAACGCCAGGTTTACAACACGATATAACATCGTCAATGTCGGTCTGCTGGAGTCGCGCTTTGAACCCGGCGCTCATGTGACACCTCAGGCTCTTCTAAAGGCGGGCTTGGTACGCCACCTGCGCTACCCCGTGAAAGTGTTGGGAGACGGGACGCTGGCAACGAAGCTGATCGTGGACGCGGCCAAGTTCAGCAGCTCGGCGATGGAGAAGATTCAAGCAGCCGGTGGAGAAACCAGGATCGTCCAGTGACACCTGTGCAGCAACGCGCGCCCAAGGATGAAAGGGCCTCAAGGACTGATTGACAAGGTATGTTCGGAACGTTTTTGAACATATTCAAGATTCCGGAACTGCGGAACAAGGTGCTGTTCACGCTCGGGATGTTGGCCACCTACCGGATCGGGTTTGGTGTGCCGGTTCCCGGTGTGGACCAGGAAACGATGGCCCGTGGTTTCGGAGGCGGCGGCGGACTGGGCGATCTCTTCGACTATTTCCAACTGTTTACCGGTGGCAACTTGCGGCAGAGCACGATCTTCGGGCTGGGTATCATGCCATACATCTCGGCCTCGATTATCTTCCAGCTCCTAGTCACCGTCGTTCCGGCGTTGGAGAAGCTCCAGCAGGAGGGTGAAACCGGACGCAGGAAGATCCAGGAATACACGCGCTATGCCACGGTGGGGCTGTGTGTGATTAACGCCGCGGTCTGGATGAGGTACCTGGCCGCTCAAGGGCTCATCTTCCCGCACTACACCGGCCGGTTCCTGGGTATGTCGTTTGGCTACATGGTGATGTCACTGACCATCCTGACCACCGGAACGGTGTTTTTGATGTGGTTGGGTGAGCAGATCGATGAATACGGAATCGGGAACGGCATCTCGTTGATCATCATGGCCGGGATCGTAGCGCAGATGCCGGGTGCCGGCATCTATGTCTGGCGACACCTGAGCCTGAAGGGCACGGCTGAGGCCGGCGAGATTGACGTCCCGAAGATTGCGTTATTGGTGGTGTTGTTTGTCATCGTCGTCGCCGGTGCGATAGTAATCACTCAAGCTCAGCGACGAATTCCAATCCAGCAGGCCAAGCAGACCCGCGGGCGCCGGGTTTACGGCGGCCAGCGGCATTACCTCCCGCTGCGCGTCAACCATGGCGGCGTGATGCCGATCATCTTTGCAAGCTCAATGCTCATATTCCCCGGAATCATTTTCGGCGCCGTGTACAATTACTGGCCGAACCGGTTTTGGGATTTCTGGAACACGGCGTTTCGTTCGGGCGAGTATATCTACATTATGACGTACGTCGCCGCCATATACTTTTTCGCCTACTTCTGGACGACCGTGCAGTTTCGTCCCAAGGAGATGGCCAACAACCTGAGAGACTACGGGAGCTTTATCCCGGGCCTGCGGCCGGGTAAGCGAACGGCGGACTATCTGGAGAGAGTGATGGGCCGCATCACCTATGTGGGTGCAGGGTTTCTGGCGATCATCGCGATCATCCCCACGCTGGTGGCTCAGTCCCTGCAGATTCCATTCATGGTGTCGGCCTTCCTGGGTGGGACCGGGCTTCTGATCGTGGTCAGCGTGACCTTGGACCTGGTGCAGCGGATCGAAGCCAATCTGATCATGCGTAACTATAGGGGCTTTCTCGGTACCGAGGGGCCCATCAAAGGTTCACGCGGCTGATATGGGCCGGTTACCCGGTAGCTACCGGTGGATGGTGAAGTGTTGTTCGACAGGGAGTACGACGCCAACAGGATGTTACGATCACGGCGACCGGGGCGTCCAGACAGAGCACCACGCGTGACACGAGCCGGCGGGATCATTTTGAAAAGCGCTCGAGAGATCGAGCTGATCCGTGCAGCCGGCCGGGTCGTGCATCGGGTGCTCAAGCAGACCCGGGAGCTTGCCGGACCAGGCGTTCCAACGGCCGAGTTGAACGCCGCAGCCGAGGAGTTGATCCGCCAGGCCGGTGGGGTCCCCCTTTTCAAGGGAGTCCGGAATCCGCAAGCCAAGTTCCCTTTTCCGGCGGCACTGTGCACGAGCATCAACGAAGAACTCGTTCACGGGATCCCCGGCGATCGACGCCTGTCGGAAGGAGACGTCCTGAGCGTTGACTGTGGTGTTCGCCTGGCAGGCTACTGCGGGGATTCGGCCACGACGATCGCCATCGGAACCGTCTCGACCGAGACGCAGCACCTACTCGATGTGACCCGCTCGGCGTTGGAGGCGGCGATTGGGGAGATTCGCCCCGGTCGTATGTGGAGTGAGGTTGCCAGGAAGATTCAGGCCGTGGTGGAAAGTGAAAAACTGTCGGTGGTACGTGATTTCGTGGGTCATGGCATCGGACGGGAGATGCATGAGGAGCCGAAGATTCCCAACTATTGGAGTGACAAGCAACAGCCGTTGGATTTCGAGCTCGTGCCGAGGATGGTGCTGGCCGTTGAACCGATGGTGAATCTCGGCACCCACTTGGTGGGTTACGGAGACGACAGCGGGTGGGTCGTGATCACACGGGATCGCAAGTACGCCGCCCATTTTGAGCATACGTTGGCAGTGACCGATACCGGGGTGGATGTGCTGACCGACGGGAGATAGTATCAGCGAGGCCCAAACGTCCCGCCTGTTTGTGAAAGTTGGAGTGCCATGAAGGTCAGAGCAAGCGTGCGGCGCATTTGCGAGAACTGCAAGATAGTCAAACGCAGGGGGATCGTTCGCGTTATCTGTACGAATCCCCGGCACAAGCAGCGTCAGGGGTAAGGAGAGCTTGAATGCCACGTGTTGCTGGTGTCGATATCCCGGGCGATAAGAGGATCGAATTCGCACTGCGGTACATCCACGGGATCGGACCGAAGCTGGCCCTGGACGTCTTGAAAGAGGCCCAGATCGAGGTGGGTGTCAAGGCCAGGGATCTCACCGAAGAGGAGGGCGCCCGCATCGGTAGCGTGATCGACCGGAACTATCAGGTCGAAGGTCGGCTTCGACGGATGGTCCAGTCGAACATCGCCCGGCTCAAGGACATCAGGTGTTATCGCGGTGTCCGCCACAGGATGCACTTGCCCGTGCGAGGTCAGCGGACGCGGACCAATGCGCGAACGCGCAAGGGACCGCGGAAGACCGTGGCCGGTAAGAAGGGCGTGAAGGAGATGCGTTAGTGGGAGTAAATCGTGGCTAAACGAGCTGGCAGGCGCAGGGTCCGTCGGAATGTTGCCCGCGGCATCGCGTATATCAAGGCGACGTTCAACAATACCCTGGTCACCATCACGGACATGAATGGCGATGTGCTTTGTCGGGCGTCTGCGGGGACTGTGGGCTTCAAAGGAACTCGGAAGAGTACCCCGTTTGCCGCACAGCGTGCTGTGGAGCAGATAGCCCACGCGGCTAGGAGGTTCGGGCTTATAGAGGTGGAAGTGAGGGTAAAGGGGCCGGGCACCGGGCGTGACGCGGCGATTACGGCGCTGCAGAGCTCGGGTCTGCGAATCCACTCGATTGAAGATGTGACACCGCTACCGCATAACGGGTGTCGTCCCAAGAAGCGGCGGCGGGTCTAGCAAAGGAAGTGTTTTAGCGAAGGGTTGGGGCGAGCAGGTGGCTTGATCGCCTGTTTCAGGCCTGTGCGGAGAATTCAGCGGATACGATCATGGGACGTTATCTCGGACCGGTTTGCCGTCTTTGTCGTCGTGAAGCTATAAAGCTGATGCTCAAGGGTGCGCGCTGCGAGACGGCGAAGTGTGCCATGGAGCGTCAGTGGCGCGCCCACCCCCCGGGGGCGCACTCATGGCGCCGGCGAAAGCCGGGTGACTACGGCATACGTCTGCGCGAAAAGCAGAAAGTCAAAAGGTACTACGGCGTGTTCGAACGCCAGTTCATGATTTACTTTCGGACCGCGGAGCGCATGAAGGGCAACACCGGCGAGGCCCTGCTCAATTTGTTGGAGCGCCGTCTCGACAACGTTATCTGGAAGCTCGGTTTTGCTCCGTCCCATCGTGCGGCGCGAGCCGCAATCGTCCACGGTCACGTCTACCTGAACCGCCGCCGGCTGAACCGTCCCGGCTACCTCGTGAAAAAGGGCGATCGAATCAGCGTGAAACCGTCGGAACGGAGCCAGAAATTCATTCGTCAGACTCTAGGTGACGGCGGTCCCTCGGTACAGACGTGGCTGCAACTGGATGCACAGACTCTAGAGGGTGTTGTAGCGGCAATGCCCTCGCGTGAGGACGTCCAGATTCCGGTGGAAGAGCAACTGATTATCGAGATGTGTAGTCGGTAGCGTTGCGCTTTTGGTGTTGGCCCCGGGCAGAATGATGCCCGTTCCGTTCCCGCTGAACCCGGTTGGAGGTTATCCCGATGCGAATCAGGTGGCGAGGATTCGAGTTGCCAAGCCGCGTCGTTCGCGACGAGGCTGTCAGCACCGGCTCTTACGGGCGGTTCGTAGTCGAACCGTTTGAACAGGGCTTTGGGACGACGATCGGTAATTCGCTGCGGCGAGTTCTGTTGTCCAGCCTCGAAGGAGCGGCGGTTATTACGGTGAAACTTGGCGGCGTCTCACATGAGTTCACCAGCATCGATGGGGTGCTCGAGGATGTAACCGACATTCTGCTGAACATCAAGGGAATCGTGCTGAAGGTTGACGGCGATTGCCCCAGAAAGATCACCGTTCAACGTGAGACTGCCGGCGAGGTGCGGGCCGGAGATATCGTCGCCGATCCGGGCGTTACCATTGTCAATCCGGATCATTTGATAGCTACGCTAACTGCCGATGTGAGTTTCCAAGCGGAAATGACTATCGGGAAAGGGCGCGGTTACGCGACCGCAAGCGATAACCGGGCGGTGGAGCAGGAACTCACGATAATTCCGGTGGACTCGATCTTCTCGCCGGTTCTGCGCGTCCGCTATCGGACCGAGGACATGCGCGTGGGACAGCGGACGAACTATGATCGGTTGATTCTGGAGATTTGGACGAACGGGACCGTGACACCGGAAGATGCTCTCGTCGAAGCGGGGTTGATCCTTCGGAAGCACCTGAATCCGTTCGTGGTGTGTCACGACTTGGGAGATCAGTTGGCTGCGCCATCGGAGCAACTGGTAGAGCCGAGTACACACGAACAGTCCGGTCTCCAAGAGCTTTTGGAAAAGCCGGTCTCGATTCTGAACCTTTCGGTTCGTGCAAGCAACTGTCTCGAAGCGGCCAAGGTCACCACACTTCGTGAGCTGATAGGTCAGACCGAGGCGGATTTGCTGCGTTTTCGCAGCTTCGGCAAGACCTCTTTGCACGAGGTACACCGCAAGCTATCGGAGATAGGCTTGGCGCTGGGGATGAAGATCGGCGAGGACGGGCCGGACAGCGGCGCCGAGCCGGAGGGACCAACGCCCGGCCCGACTGATGCAACGGCCTCCGATACCACTGATGGGCCCTCCTCAGTGCCTGCGGAGACAGGACCGATGGAGGCCTTCACCATGGGCGACTAGGCCGTGCCTTGGCGGGATGGGGATTCAGCCGTGCGGCCGGCGGGGAGAGCGTAAGGGACAACAATGAGGCACCGTATTCGTCACCGAAAACTCAACCGGACTTCCGAGCACCGTAAGGCGCTGCTCCGGAACCTCTCTCAGAATCTGATCGAGCACGGGCAGATCACCACCACGCTGCCCAAGGCCAAGGCCCTCCGCCCGTTTATCGAGAGGTTGGTGACGCTGGCGGTCGAGGCGAGAAAGCTGACCGTGGCCGACGATACCGCCGGTGCTCTGCGGGCTCGCCGCACAATCCATAAGCTCCTTGGAGATCGGGGGCTGATCCCCAAAGATCACCGCGATTCCTACGCAGGCATGACGAACGCACATCGGGCCAAGACGACGCGCATGCTCAGCGGTCGGCGATACCGCACTGGCGAACCCAAAGGTCGTCTGGCATTCACGGCGGAGTCGGTCACGCACCGGTTGATTGAGACTGTCGCACCGCGCTACGAGAATCGACCGGGCGGGTACACGCGCCTGGTGCGCTTGGCCAATAGGCGGATCGGTGACTGCTCGCCCTTGGCCGTGCTCCAGTTGGTCGGCGATGAGGAGGCACCCGTGTCGCTCGCGAAGCCCGGTAGGTCGGCCCGTCGCCGTCGGGCCGATGCCCGGTACTCCATGGCGGCGAGAGCCGCCAAGAGTTGGGCAAAGGTGGAGCGCGCCGCTGAGAGCGGCGTCGAGGCCCCGGCTGAAACGGAAGATGAGTCACCGGACACCGACAGCAACGAGCCACAAGGGAGGAGTGGTGACGTCGATTCCGGCGATGACCGGACGCCGGCGCGGTAGGCTGACACTCGATTAGGGAGGACATGATGCCACGCGATCCCGACTGTGTCTTCTGCAAGATTGTCGTGGCAGAGATTCCGGCCGCCGTGGTCTACGAAAATGAATCCATCATCTCCTTCCTCGACGTGAATCCGCTGGCTGAGGGCCATCTTCTCGTGATCCCACGCGAACACTATTCCAGCGTACTGGACATTCCGCCTACACAGTGTGGTGCCCTCTTTTCTGTAGCTCCGACACTCGGCCGGGCGCTCATGGAGGTGACCGGAGCCGAGGGATTCAACGTGCTGTTGAACGACGGTCGGGCCGCAGGACAGGTCGTCTCCCACGTCCACTGCCATCTGGTCCCCCGAAGGGCCGACGACGATTTGGGGTATCGCTGGAATGCCAAGAAGTATTCCCCGGGGCGGGATGCAGAGCTGACCGCCGCTTACCAAAAGGCATTCGCTCAGCAATAACGGCATTCGCCCGGCGACTCGCCATTCCTCTGTCTTCTTCAGGATCCTGACGGCGCTGCTTCCAGGAAAGTCAGCTTGCTTCCGTCGACCTTGAGACCTGGCAAACCGTACCCGCCGGCCTGAAAATACGCCGCCGCACCCGCCCACTGCGTCAGCTCTTCCGCGGCGACGCCGAGACTCGCCTACACCGACTCAAAACGCTCTTGCTCGAGCGAATCTTGCCGCCGGGGTTTTTTGCAGGCTGTCTTGCCTCGCAATTCAATGGAATCTCGCGACGGCAGAATATGAGAGACTCCGTGACCCGCGCCGCCGTGGGCGTTCCCGTAGTGCATCCAGCTTCGCTTTCGGTCCGCGGGCCCAAGCCTGCCAACGCGGCAGCTGCGGCCGGACCCTCCCTTCGTACGCCTCCCGCGGCGCCACCGGGTCACCGCCGCCTTCCGGCACCAACGCCTAATGCGGGTGCCGCTCGTCGTATCGCGCCTCGAACTCGGCCAGGCTCGCCCGGGCGTCGGCCGGGTTCTCGTAGATCCGCCAGCACACCTCTTCCTCTTTGAGTGTCCGTGACTGGACCTGCGAAGCACAGGTGGTAGAGTGTCAGCCACGGCGCAGTCCGACTTGCCTGGTGGGTGGAAAGCGATGGTGAAAGGGCCGGCCTGGAAGGTCGCCTGGCTTCGCCAGGTAATGCGGTCCGTAATGGTTCAGGGCTTCAGCGTAAGTCGGTTCTTGCAGGCGCAAAAGGAGTGCGTATACGTGGAGTTACCCACACGTTCGAAGGGTGATGAGTATACGAAGTCGGGCGAGTATCCGGCGCTGCGCCGGCGAATCAGGGCTACAGCGGCGGGCCTGAGTATCCCGACGGTCGTGGTCTATGCATTCGACCAGCGAACACGGCTGCTGCCTTACTTTTTCAGCAGCCATCACATGGCGCCGGCAGGGCCGCGTGCAGTGGGTGCTGCGTTGTACGATTCGGGGCTGACCAAGACGCGGGTCGTTTTGCAGCAGTGGAACCCAAACTTCCACCCCAGCCGGGCCAGGCTCGATGGTGAGCCGATCGAGATGTTGCTCGTTTCGAGCATGCAGATCCACGCCGAGCGCGCCTACCGGCTGGTTGCCGACGCCTGCGCCAACTCCGCCATGTCGCGCCCGCTGATCATCGCCGGCGGTCCCAAAGTAATCTACGAGCCCTGGGATCTGTTCGGGATCGGCGGCGACCCGAATGTCGGCGCCGATGTCGTTGTGACCGGAGAAGAATTCGTCCTGATGCAGCTCATCGAGGTGTTGCTCGAATACCGGGGGACGCGAGGAACAATGCTTGATGCGTTCCTCCGCGCTCGCCGCGATCAAGCGCTGGTGGACATCCCCGGCTTGGTGCACCGCAAGGACGAAAACGTCGACGCCCCCCTGGTGACGACGGGAGTCCAGCAGCTCGTAAAGGATTTGGACGAGATGCCGCACCCGATCATCGGGTTCCGCCTGCTGGAGCGTCCCCATCGCCGTCGCCGATTAGAATCACAACCGCTGCCCGCCTCGCGTGTCGCCCGATATTCACCGAGCGGGTCATTGATCATTTCACACGGCTGCAAGTTCAACTGCGAGTACTGCGCGATACCGGTATACAACCAGCGTACCTTCCGTTGCAAGAGCGGTGAGCGGATCGTCGATGAGATGCGCCGGCTGCGCGAGCAGCTCGGCATCCGGTTTTTCTTCGGTACGGACGACAACTTCTTCAACAGTCGCCCGGCGGTCGAGCAGATGTTCGAGACCATGTCGTGCGCCACGATCGCGGGCAGGCCCCTTCGGAAGGCGGTTCGATGGGGTACGGAGGCAACCGAGTTTGACACCTGGAAAAACCGGGACCTGTTGAAGCCCGCGAGGAGGTCCGGCTTACGGGCGCTCTGGCTGGGTATCGAGGACCTCACTGCGACACTCATCAGGAAGGGCCAGTCTGTCAGCAAGACGGCTGAACTGTTCGCCCTTATGAACAAAACCGGCATCTGCCCGATGCCCATGCTGATGCACCACGACGGCCAGCCGCTTTATACACAGAAGGGCTTGTATGGGCTGCTTAACCAGGTGGAGTTCCTGCGCAAGGCCGGGGCGCAGAGCATGCAGGTGACGATCCTGGGGCCGGCGGCGGGCACACGGTCATACGAGTCGAGCTTCGAGAAGGGGTGGGTCTTCGATGCCGTGGGCGGCAAACCGGTCCTCCAGCATCAGTACGACGGGAATCACGTGATCGCCTCCTCGTTGCCCAAGCCGTGGCAGGTGCAGCTCAGCGTGCTACTCGCCTACGCTTTGTACTACAATCCCATCAACCTTGCCCGCACGCTGGTGCGACCAGCTAGCAAGCTGTACCTGGCCGGAGCTTACGACCAGCTCATTGGCATGATGGGACTCGTAAAGACTGCAATCTGCTCCACCAAGTGGTCGTACCGCCTGTGGCGAGGTCCCATCACCCACAAGGCCAACCCGCCCGGACCGAAATCGCGGCTGATCAATGTGGCGCCAGCCCGTGAGGGACAGTTCGACGCTACGGCGACGGAAGACTATCGTCGGGATGGATTATTTAAGCCTGATCTAAGTGTGCGCCCGCGGCCGATTACTGTGCCCCGCGTCCAATAGGGCCGGAAGCCCCAGAGCGATTTGAAGTTCGGCTCCGCAGCTCGGTTCCCGGTGTCTGGTAGCTGGACCGGGGGGGAGAGGAGTTGGTAAACTCCCGCCGGCGAACCGAGATTGTACGGGAGTCTTTGCCCATGCCGACAAAACGCCGCATCGTGATCGCCAACCTTGATGAATCTTCCCGGGCGATTGTGGGAGGGTGCCTACCGGCTGATCACTTCGAAATCACGGAATTCGACGAAGGCAAAAGGGCGCCTTCATCTGTACGCGTGGCTCTTGTCATCTTCCGCACACAAGGACTTGGAAGACACGCAGGCATTTTGCGCCACATTGCGGTCCCACGTCGGCCAGGGTACCCCATTATTGTGCTGCGCAGGACTTTGCGTTTACACTCTGACCATTCAGCTCCACGGCAACGCCATGCAATGCATGATCTTGTGACCGTTCGACGTGGGCGGGCTTCGCGAGAAGCTCAACGAACTCGATCTGAGGCTCTAGCTGGCGGGGCGGAGGCTTTAGCCTGCGCGGTCGTTCGCGCGGGGTGAATCCTGCGGCTCGCCGAGGTCGCGGAGCGTAACGAGTATGGACGACCGGACAAGAGTATTGAAGTTGCTGGCCAACCGGCCCGAAAACGCGGCTGAGCTTGCAAGGAAGCTCGGTATATCCCGCAGCCCGCTGTTTTCTTTGCTCATGAAGATGGAAAAGGAAGATCTGATCGTGTGGACGGACGGGGAGTGGGCGCTGAAGCCGTCGTCCGATTCGAAGCAGAGCGGTGCTTCCGATTCAAGCCATCCGTCCGAAGGAGCCCGACATTCCTGAATGCGAATGGTGCCCTACGGACGTGAAGCGAATCAGCAAGTACAGAAAGACCGGACAGTGGTTGTGCGTGGTGTGTGCCTGCAACGGAGAAACCGTGAGGGGGCGACTCGCGTCGTCCACCATTCCCCGAGGATGGCACGGGCGTGCAGAGTGCTGGAACCGCAGGCGTCCGGGCAGGCTTTCGGATGGTCCCGGTAAGGTTACCATCGATGCGGCGTGCCGACGTATGCCACCCAAAAGGCAGTGCTATGGAAGTCAACATCGAAGTGCCCGATCTTGTGACGATTCGTGTCCTTGCCGCCGAGGCGGAAGAAAAACGCTTGATCTCTTACGCGACTATTTCCGACCTGTACTTCGAGGAGAGCGATGGGATCGAAGAGGATGAGCTCTTTTCCGTGCTCTTCATCGAAAATGGCACTTGCGAGATTGTGGCGCCCGTTTCCAGGACGCTCGTCTCCTTGCCGTGCGAGGAGGGCGGCTCGCTCATCTCGGAGCAGGTGCTGGCCGCAACCGAGATGGATCGATGAGACCATCGGAACGGGGTCTTTGCGATTCGTCGGGGCGGGCGATATTGCTTCTCAGAGAGGCGGTGATGAATGACCCAAGATGAAAAGGACAGGCTGCTGGACCTGCTGGACAATGAAGCCAAGTGGTGTCGGGAAGCCGATGCGCGGGATGATCAAGGGAACCCCGTCCACTACGGCGACGAAGCGGCCGTCGCGTGGGACATCGTTGGCGGCATGTGCCGCCTATTCGGGTGGGACCGATCCTGCGAGCTCTTCGTGGTGGTGGCCGGAAATGTTGCCGGAGCTCGACCGGGGGATCCCGATCAGGACCAGGGGATGAGGGCCATGGCCGCTGTGCAGGACTTCAACGATGACCCTGACACGACCTACGAGAGCGTCATTACAAAGCTCCGTGACATACCGATCCCTCAAGGGAGCCCCTCCCCAGCCGCGCTGCCACCGGACGAGCCCCCTGCTGTAGAACAGGGCATGCCCCAATAGGCCTCCAAATCGGAAAAGGGGACATTGTACTTTTTCTGCCGGCCTCAAAAAAGTAGAATGTCCCCTTTTTTCTTTCCGTGGACTTGTTGAGGACGGTCGCCTGCTGGACGGCACGGACGCGCTAACATGTGACGTTGCTAGCTGTCGCTGGTATCGCTTCCTTCATCTGTTACCGAAGGCGGAAGCAAAAGGGACAGCAGATGCAACAGAGTATTACCGATCAGATCAAGCGCCTCATTCTCAATTTGAACGTAGTCCTCATCCTCGAGCCGATCTTGGCGCAGCTCCGGGTCCGTGCCGTAGCGTCGGAGATTGGCGAACCATGTGCTTGGCATGTTAAGGACATCGTCGATGCTACTACATGGCACAACGCCGACTGTCTGATCCGGCTGCGCAGCATGCACGCTGATACCGCGGAACCCGATGTCGAACTTGACTCCGGTCGTAATGGCGTTGACACGGCATGATTGTCCCCAAAACTGAACCCATTGCAGCATCGTCAACAAAGGAACGATCAAATCAAGAACGTCGATTGAGACTTTCTTCGCCGGAACGATCTGGTACCCGTGCGCTTCGAATGCAGATCTGATGGCTTCGGGTGTAAACTGCGTTGGTGGCGGTAGCTTCTTTATTGGTCTACTCCCCATTGCCTGCGATCTCCGATGCGGAGATGGTGCCCCAGCGTTCACAAGCCATAGGGTATCGTACAGCCATCAGCACGTCGAGCTCAAGCTATCGGAGCCCGGAATAGTTGAGAGCGTCGAGACAGCCGTAGGGGTGCATGACCGTAATTGCAGGCTCCCACGGGGGCCGATAGGAGGGATAGGACGAGTCGTACGCAGGAGGCGGGCGGCCGGGATCTACACGCCCGATTAACCCGGTGGAGATCGGGAGGCCACTTCTCAGCTCATCAACGGCGCCACCATCTACGGCGGCTTTGCCGGCAGCGAGAGCAGATTCGACGAGCGTAACCCGGCGGCCAATGAGACTATTGTAAGCGGCGATCTCAACCATGACGATGAGCCGTGGGAATCCGGGTTCGAGAGTGATTGCTGCGTTGAACACGACACGCCGGGCTGCGACGACGCAGCGTGCGAGGCAGCCGTCTGCGCGGTCAGCTCTTATTGCTGCGGTGGCTCCGAGTGGTACGGTGTCCCATGCGTGATGCTGGCCGCTGAGCTGTGCTGCGACATGTGTGGCTTCAAAAGAAACGTCTGCGACAACAGCCGGAACGTGGTCACGGGCAGCGACACCGACGCCACCGCCGTGCTCGACGGTTTCACCGTCACTTCCGGCAACGCCGACGTCGCATACTCGGACAGAGGTGGGGGAATCACCAGTGATTCCGGCGCATTCACCGTAAGGAACTGTGTCTTTGCGGACAACTTTGCCGACAAAGGCGGCGCGGTGTCCTTGTGGGCGAGCACCCCCACCCTTGTCAACTGTGTGTGGCGTGGAAACACCGCCCATCGCGGTGGAGGTGGCATCTTCATGTACCGTACCGATGTCGCGATGACGAACTGCAAATTCATTGCCAATAAATCCTACCTGTTTGGTGGCGCGATGAACACTTCCGGCAGCGACTCCACGCTGATCAACTGCATGTTCTTTGGGAACACCGCCGAAGCCAGCGGCGGCGCGATCTTCTACGATAATTACAGTTTCGTAACGCTAGTTAACTGCGTCCTTTCCGGCAACCGCGCGGTGTCAAGCGGAGGCGCGATATACCATCTGAAAGGCAGCGACCTGAACCTCACTAACTGCACTTTCGTCGGCAACATTACCGACGACCAGCGCGGTGCGTTGATGAGGGTGAACGGTGAGTTTGATAATTGCATCTTCTGGGACAATAGTGACGCAGACGGTACCGGTGAGTCCTCCCAGATTCGCTTCGGCGATCCGGTCGTCGACTTCTCGTGCATCCAAGGTTGGACCGGTGCACTCGGCGGGCTCAGCAACACCGGCGACGACCCGGTCTTCGCCGACCACGATGGACAAGACAACATCGTCGGGACGAAAGACGACGACCTGAGGCTCTCGCCCCGCTCCCCACGCATCGATGTTGGAAACAATGTACCCGTTCCCCTTTGGATCACCACCGACCTCGACGGGCTCCAGCGATTTGTGGATATATCTGATGCCCCGGATTCCGGGAACGGCACGCCGCCCATCGTGGACATGGGTGCATATGAGCACGGGGTCGACTGTAATGGCAACGGTATTTCGGACGAGGCCGAGATCGCTGCGGGAACCAGCGAAGATTGCGACAACAACACGATTCCCGATGAATGTGAGACCGATACGGACGGAGACGGCTTCATCGATGATTGTGATCGATGCGAAGGGTTCGACGATCTGTCAGATGCAGACAACGATGGCGTGCCCGACGGCTGCGATGATTGCCCCTACGAGCCGGCTTTGGCCGAGCCGTCCGAGCCGGGCTACGAGATCACCTGCGACGACGCAATCGACAACGATTGTGATACCCTCACCGGTGAATCCGATTCGGACTGCCTCTGCCAATCCCGCTGACGCGCTCGCACCGGAACCCGTTGCCTTCGAAAAGATCCGTTACCTCTCGTTCTCGAGCGCAGACTCCGGCCGGCGAACGGCGGTCCGCGTCATGCTGACGGATTTGCCCGCACCGTTCGATGCGCTCGACGATCAGACAATGTGGGTCGGCCGGCCGCGAGAAATCAGCGAGAACGCCGGGAAGATTGCGCCGCCTTACCCGAGCTTCATGAGCGCCAACCTGCAGTGTACGCCGTACTGCTTGGACTGGGCTGACGTGGGACTGTTACACGTGACTGCTGACGAGATCATCCCCAGCGCAGTGTATAACGTCCAGACCATCGACTGCGCTTGCAACTTTGACAGCGAGGTGAATTACTCGGCGCCGCTTACGATAACCACGAGCAAGTGAGGTGATGTAGTGGCGGATTGCACGACCTGTCCGTGCGGCCCGCCGGATGGAGTAGTGGGCATTCCCTCTGACGTGACGGCCGTGCTCGACAAGTTCAGGAACTTGGCTCCGCCGAGCGTTCCCTGCGCGGCGGCGATCAAGGCCGGGGCGGACGTCGAGCCCGAGCTTCCGGATTGGTTGGTGGGCATGGCGGACGTCATGTGCGTTCTCGATGCCTTCCGCGGGTCTCCCTATCCACCGACATAAGTGCCTCAGCCACCCGGCTGGACCGGCCCTGGCGGTTGCCCGTGGTCCAGTAGGCGCTGTGTCAGCAACTTAACGGATGTGTGGCGGGTGACTTGGCTCGCCGCACGCCCGTCCCGGCACGAGGCAAGAGGTATTCGGTGAAGCCGACTGGGACGGTTGCGCGCGGGCCCCGTCTGGGGGCTTGCGTTCGGCCACACTGGATTGGTATAATCGGGGTGCGTCGTGGAGCCGGGCTTACCGTGGCCCGGCATCCTGTGTTGGGCAGCAGTCGCTGTCCGTACCGTTAACGCCTCTCACATTCGGGGGAACGAAAATGAAGATGCGCGCGGTGACGCTAAGGCTCGCACCAGCGGTTGTGGTACTCACGATGACCGGGACTGCTGCGGAGGTCGCGCCAGACCCTGTCCTCTTCGAACCGGCCCGTTTCGCGCCGGACCGCATCATCGTACGCTTCGAACCGATGTCCGAGGAGGCAGCGGCACAGGCACGACAGTCGCTTCCTAAAGTTAAGCGCCTTCGTACACTCTTGCCGGCATCACGCTCTCGTTCCACCGACCTGAACGAGGACGGTCCCCACCAGATTCACATTGCGGAGCTGGTCTCCGGAACGGACGTCGTGGCTCTCGCACGGCAAATTTCCGCGATGCCCGGGGTCCGTTACGCCGAGCCGGATTGCATCGTGTGTTTGGACGATACCTTTCCCGATGACCCGGACTTTGCCGAACTCTGGGGCTTGCACAACACCGGGCAAGAAGGCGGGCTGCATGATGCCGATATCGACGCCCCGGAGGCCTGGGATATTACCACCGGTTCAGAAACCGTCATCGTGGCGGTCATCGATACGGGAGTTGACTACGGGCACCCGGATCTGGCAGCCAACATGTGGGTCAATCCCGGTGAGAGCGGAGACGGGAAGGAAACCGACGGAATCGACAACGATGCCAACGGCTACATCGACGATGTCCACGGGTATGATTTCCGGTTGCGTGATCCGGATCCTTCGGATGCCAGGGGTCATGGTACGCACGTAGCCGGCACGATTGCCGCCGTGGGGAACAACGCCACCGGTGTGGTGGGTGTCAACTGGGCCGCCAGGATCATGGCCCTCCGCTTTATTTCGCCTGGTAGGTGAACTCGGGTCAGCGACTCGGTCGAGTCCATCTACTACGCGATCGACCACGGAGCCCGCGTGATAAACTTCAGCGCCGGGGGCAGCAGCTACCATCAGACATTCTTCGATGTGCTTGTCGTGGCGCGCGACGCCGGAGTTCTCTTGGTGGCTTCGGCCGGGAATGACGCGGTCGACAATGACGTAGCTCCCCATTATCCGGCGAGCTACGACGTCGAAAGCGTGATCTCGGTCGCCAGCACAGACCACAACGACGCCCTTTCCAGCTTTTCAAATTGGGGTGCCATATCGGTTGACCTGGGTGCTCCCGGGTCGTTCGTCCTAAGCACGGTGCCGCCGTTTGCGGCCCTGTTTTCCGAGGACTTTCAGACCGTCACCATGCCGGACATCGGTGACCAGTTCACGCTGGGTGGACCCGCGAACTACTGGGGAACCATCGAGAATGTCTGGGGCAGCGTTGCCGCCCGGGGCGATGCGGAGCAGTCCTATCCCTACCGGCCCAACGCCGATGGGTGGATCGTAACACCGCCATTTGACACGAGCGACCTGCGTGGTCTATCGCTTACATTCGAAAGCCGCTTCGAGATGGAGACCGACGAGGACGCTCTGATCGTAGAGGTCTGGAACGGCACTTTCTGGCAAGAGGCGGCTCGATTCTCTGAGAGCGACCAGGCCGAATACTACTGGAGGTTCAGGATTGACTTTAAGCCCTATCGTGATACCGCCATGCGCGTCCGCTTCGGTTGGCAGACGGACGCGGACGGGAACGACTATTATGGAGCCGAAATCGACAACATCCTGGTCGGTTACATCGGATCGGACTATACCGGCGAGACAGCATATGGTGTCAAGAGTGGGACATCCATGGCGGCGCCCCATGTCGCCGGAGCTGCCGCCCTGTTGCTGGCTAACAGTCCGGACATGTCTCTAACCGAGCTGAGAGGCAGGCTCATATGGACCGGTGACCCCCTTCCGGGCCTGTACGGTAGAACGGTTTCCGGGCGGCGTCTGAACGTATACAGGGCTCTGACGGCGCCGTCCGATCTCGTCGTGATCACGCCCAACGGCGGCGAGGGCTGGCCACTCGAGTCGACTCAAAGGATCGAATGGTCAGCCTATGACTGGAATCCGCCGCCGGACTCGGTGGATATCTACCTTCTCAAGGGCGGTAGCGTCCACAGTCAAGTGGCGGACGACGTGCCCAATATTATGGCGTTTGACTGGAGCATCCCGGAAGACTTGCCCCTGGCCGGCGACTACCGCATCCGGGTCGACGACGGCACGAATGTCGATGAGAGCGACGCTGACTTCACCCTAAGCGATCCCCACCCAGTCATGTACGTAGACGACGATGCGTCCGAGGGCGGTGATGGCACGAGTTGGAGTACCGCGTACAAGTACCTGCAGGACGCCCTCGCCACGGCGATTAGCGGCCACCTGATCCACGTCGCGGGCGGCACCTACCGCCCCGATGCGGGCGAAGCGGAAACCGTAATCCCCGGCGATCGCGACGCCACATTCCGGCTCATCCGCGGCATAGAGCTCTACGGCGGGTATGCCGGGCTGGCGAATCCCGGCGACCCCGACTTACGAGATGTTGAGCTGTATGAGACCATCCTCAGCGGGGACTTAAATGCAGATGACGGGCCCGCTTATGTGGATGAGTTAGCGACATGCTACAGCGGTTCCGGGATAGAGCCCGTACCAGGGTGCGAAGCATTCGATGTCGATGCGGATAATGACGTCGACAGGGACGATCTTCCCGGCTTCTTGGCTGCCAACAACTACAGCGACAACAGCTACCATGTTGTCGTTGGGAGTAACGCAGACGCAACGGCGGTACTCGACGGCTTCATCATCGTGGCCGGCAACGCCAACGGAGTGGATACCACGTCTCAGGGCGGCGGAATGTACAGTTCCCGGGGGAGTCCGACGCTGGCCCATTGCGCATTCCACGGCAACTCCGCTGAGCGCGGCGGCGGGTTCTACACGGTGTACGGCGACCCAACGCTGGTCAACTGCAAGTTAAGCGGCAACTTCGCTGCCGGCGATGCAGGGGGGATGGCCAACTACTATGGCAATCCGACGCTAACGGACTGTGCATTCTCAGTTAACTCTGCCGGCTACAATGCCGGTGGTATGAGTACCGTCGGAGGCAGCTCGACCCTGGCTAACTGTACGTTTGCTGGAAACTCCGCCAGGTACGGCGGTGGGATGGAAGAATACGAAGGCGATTCGACCCTGACCGACTGTACGTTTATTGGCAACTCGGCCACCGGCTCGGCGCACGGCTGGGGCGGCGGCTTATACATCACCAACGGCAGCCCAACGCTGATCAACTGCGCGTTCAGCAGCAACTCCGCGATTTGGGGCGGGGCAATGGTAGTCAACGGTCTCAGCCCGACCCTCGTCAACTGCTCCTTGCGGGGAAATACGGCCACTTGGGACGGTGGGGGAATATATGCCGGCCAGTCAGATACCCTAGCGCTGATCAATTGCATATTTAGCGGCAACTGGTCCGGTAATTACGGTGGCGGAGTGTACAACATTTCATCCGCAACGGTGCAGAATTGCACGTTTGCGGGAAATCATGCCGAGAGAAGGGGTGGCGGCATGTACAATTCTGACAACGCCAGCACAACAGTGGCCAATTGCATTCTCTGGGGTAACACCACCGAATACAAGCCGCAAATACACGGAACGAACACGATCGTCACCTACAGCGACGTCCAGGCGGGCACGGGCCAGCCGTGGTTCGGGACCGGATGCATCGACACAGATCCGCTTTTCGTCGACGCCGACGGAGTGGACAACATGTTCGGCACGGAAGATGACAACCCCCGCCTCAACAGCGGCTCACCTTGTATCGACACAGGTGACAATACGGCCGCAGCGGCAACCACCGACTTCGACAACAACCCCCGTATCATGGATGGCGACGCCGACGGGACAGCCAGGGTCGATATGGGTGCCTATGAGTATTTCCGCGACTGCAATGAGAACGACTCCCCAGACGACTGCGACATGAACTGCGCGGCTCTGGACGGTGCCTGCGACCTCCCCGGTTGTGGAGCGAGTGGGGACTGTAATACCAATGCCGTCCCCGATGACTGCGACCTGGCCGACAGCACCAGTCAAGACTGCAACACCAATATGGTACCGGACGAGTGCGAACCGGACTGTAACAACACGGGCCAACCCGACGACTGCGACATTGCTGCGGGAACGTCTGCGGACCTCGACACTAATGGCATCCCCGACGAGTGCGAATGTGCGATCATTGCTGAGCCGCTTCAGACGCCGGGCAGTGAGGCCGGCTACGCCAAGAGCCGATATATCTCGTTTGTCCCGGGAAACCCCGGTGAATACACGGCCCTGCGAGTCACTTTGTTGGATCTCCCGGCGCCGTTCGACATTTATAACGGCACCACGATGTGGGTCGGGGAGCCGGTCACGGAGGTCAGCGAGAACGCGGGGAAGATAGACCCGGCCGAGGCACCGCCGGGTTCCGGCACGTTCTGGTCTGCCAGGCTATGCTGTGGTCCGCCCATTTACCGCGACGACTGGAGCACCAAGAGTCCGCTTCACGTTTACGGTGATGTAATCGTGCCCGGGGCAACATATGAGGTCCAGGCGATCCATGAGACCTGTGATATGGTCGGCGAGCCCAACTACTCTGCTCCGCTGGTTGTCACCACCAGCCGCTGGGGCGATCTGGTGGGGCACTGCGCAGTCATTCCATGCAGCCCGCCGGACGGCGTGGTGGGCATACCCACCGATGTCACTGCGTGCCTGGACAAATTCAAGAACTTGGTGGGCGCGGTGATGAAATCCCGGGCCGACGTGGAGCCCAACCTCCCTGACTGGCTGGTCAACGTTTCCGACGTGAGTTACGTTCTCGATGCCTTCCGCGGATTCGCCTATCCGCCGGCGCAAACCCCTCAGCCAACTGGCTGGACCGGCCCCGGTGGATGTCCGTAGCCTGGCAGGTACTGAACGGTTACTTTAATGAAAGTGTGGCTGGTACCTCAGCCCGCCACACCCGCGTCCCTGGACGACTCAAAGAGCATACGATGAGGCCGGCTGGAATGGTTGCCTGCACTTTTCGGCAGGCGGGGGCTTGCGTTTGCCCACTCCAGGTTGGTATAATTGTGCCTGCGTCGTGGAGCCGGGCTCACGGTGGCTCGGCGTCCTCTGTTGGGCAGCACTGGCTGTCCGTACCGTTAACGCCTCTCACTTCCCGGGGGAACGAAAATGAAGATGCACAGGGTGACGCTGAAACTCGCACCAGTGGTTGTTGTATTCACGGCAACCGGGACCGCTGCGGAGGTCGCACCGAACCCTGTCGTTATCGAACCGGCTGGTTTCGTGCCGGACCGTATCATCGTACGCTTCGAGCCAATGCCCCAGGAGGCAGCGGCACAGGCGCGACAATCACTTCCCAATGTCAAGCGCCTTCGCACACTCCTGCCAACATCACGTTTTCGTTCCGCTGACCCAACCAAGGACGGACCGCACCAGATTCACATCGCCGAGCTGGTCTCCGGAACAGATGTCGTGGCTCTAGCACAGCAGATTTCCGCGATGCCTGGAGTCCGTTATGCCGAGCCGGATTGCATCGTGTGCCTCGATGAGACGTATCCAAATGATCCGGACTTCAGCGCGCTCTGGGGCTTGCACAACATGGGGCAAACCGGCGGACTGCCTGATGCCGATATCGACGCCCCGGAGGCCTGGGATATTACGACCGGTTCGGAAGCCGTCATCGTGGCGGTTGTAGATTCGGGAGTAAACTACGACCATCCGGATCTGGCGGCCAATATGTGGGTCAATCCCGGCGAGAGCGGAGACGGGAAGGAGACCGACGGCGTAGACAACGATTTCAACGGCTATGTTGACGATGTGCACGGGTATGACGTTCGTTACGATGATCCGGATCCTTCAGATGGCAGTGGGCATGGTACGCACGTAGCGGGTACGATTGCCGCCGTGGGAGACAACGCCATCGGAGTGGTCGGCGTCAGTTGGACTGCCAAGGTCATGGCCCTCCGAGTCTTCTCCGCGGGTGGGTGAGGATTAACCGCCCACTCGGTCGAGTCGATATACTACGCAATCGACAACGGGGCCCGCGTGATGAACTACAGCGCCGGAGGCAGCCTCTACCATTCAGCGATGGCCGGTGCACTCCTCGCCGCGCGTGATGCGGGAGTTCTGTTCGTAGCCTCCGCGGGGAACGACTCTCGAGACACTGACGTGACACCATATTATCCGGCAGGCTACAACGTGGAGAACGTGATCGCCGTCGCCGCCACGGACCACACTGATGCCCTTGCCGAGTTCTCCAATTGGGGTGCCACATCGGTCGATCTGGGCGCCCCCGGGGTGGACGTCCTCAGTACCTTACCGGCTTTTGCGACGCTATTTCTAGAGGATTTCCAGGCCGCAACGCCGCCGGACATCGGTGGCCAGTTCACCCTCGAGGGGCCGGTGAACTACTGGGGAACGGTTGACATCGGTGAGGGTCAGATCGTCGCCCGCGGCGACGCGGAGCAATCCAACCCCTACCGCCCCAACGCTGATGGATGGATCGTATCGCCACCCATTGACACAACCGGTCAGCGAGCTCTGGTGCTTAATTACCAGCGTCACTGTGAGATTGAGGACGCTGACGACGCTCTGATTGTGGAGATCTGGGACGGGACTGGCTGGCTGGAGCTTGCGCGTCGTTCCGCGAGTGAGTGTAACGGAGGCCCATGGTCGAATGTCGTTTCCGACTTGGAGCCCTATCGCAACCCTTCAATGCAGTTGCGCTATGGCTGGCAGACGGATGGGGATTCCAACGATTCCCTCGGTGCGGAAGTCGACAACATTCAGCTCAAGCAAAGCGGCACGGACTACACGGTCGACACCGTGTACGGCTTCAAGAACGGCACATCCATGGCCGCACCGCACGTTGTCGGCGCTGCCGCTTTGTTGCTGGCCGACCGTCCTGACATGTGCCTGACCGAGCTGAGAAACAGGCTCATACTCAGCGGCGACCCCGTCGCTGCTCTGGACGGCATAACCGTCTCCGGGACGCGCCTGAACGTCTACCGGGCTTTGACGGCGGCGTCCGGCCTTTCTGCCCTCACGCCAAATGGTGGGGAGCATTGGTTCCTGGGAACTAGCCATACGCTCCTGTGGTCCGTGTTTGAGTGTGATCCGCCGAACACGGTGGACATATACCTTCTCAAGGGGGGCAGTGCCCTCGGCACACTGGCGGCAGATGTGCCCAACACGGGAACGTTCCGCTGGAGCATCCCGATGAGCCTGCCAAAGGGCACCGACTACCGCATCCGCTTTGACAACGGAACTGAAGTTGACGAGAGCGATGATGACTTCACTATCTGGTCTTCTTTTCTCCACGTGGACGATGATGCCCCTGAGGGCGGTGACGGTTTGACTTGGAGTAGCGCGTTCGACTACCTGCAGGATGCGCTCGCGGCGGCGACCGACGGCAGCAGGATCCTTGTAGCCGGCGGCACGTACAAACCCGACTTGGACACCGGAGGAATCGTAGTGCCCGGTGACCGTGAGGCCACTTTCCTGCTCAAGGAGGGCGTACGCATGTACGGCGGATTCGCCGGACTTGCGAATCCCGATGACCCCAATCTACGCGATCTCGAGCAGTACGAGAGCATTCTGAGCGGTGACCTGACCGGGGATGACGGTCCGTACCATGTGGAAGAGTTTGCGACTTGCTTTAGCGGTAGTGGCGTGCAGTTCCAGCCGGGGTGTGATCCCTTCGATGTCGATGCCGACGGTGACGTCGACGGGGACGACCTTCCCGGTTTCCTGGAGGCCAACGGTTATGGTGACAACAGCTTCACCGTCGTGACCGCGCCCGTTACGGTGATAGCGCCCGAGTTCGACGGCTTCACCATCGTCGCCGGCTGTGCAAACGACACAGCAACCTACCCGACAGGCTACGGCGGCGGGATGTACGCTCCGTACGACGGTGCAGCTACCGTGAGGAACTGCACGTTCAGAGGGAATGCCGCCGTGATAAGCGGCGGGGGGATGTGCAACGCACACTTCAGCCGTACGACCGTCGTCAACTGCGTTTTTAGCGGAAACGCTGCTACTTACAGCGGAGGTGGACTCTGCAACTGGAGATGGAGCATCCCGACCGCCGCCGGCTGTATGTTCGCAGGTAATGCGGCACGTGAAGGTGGAGGGTTGGGTAGTGCCAGCACCGGGCTGGTTCTCAGCGACTCCATGTTCAGCGGCAATGTCGCTGTCGAAGGGGGTGGCATCCATATTACACTAAGCGAGCCGCAGGTCAGCAACTGCACTTTCAGTAACAACATAGCCGCCTCGAGCGGCGGTGGCATGTACTGCACGGCCGCATCTCCAACGGTAACCAATTCTGTTCTTTGGGATGACAGCCCGGACGGGTTGTTCAACGGGCCTGACTGCACTCCAACAGTCAGTTACAGCGACGTGCAGGGTGGCGACGGGGAACCTTGGTTCGGGACCGGGTGTATTGACATAGACCCGCTGTTTGTTGACCCGGACGGGCCGGACGACATTCCTGGAACGGATGATGACGATGTGCGTCTCTCTGCAGGATCGCCTTGCATCGACGCTGGAGACAACGCTTTCGTCGATGCATGTTCCCTGGATGCGGATGGACACCAGCGTCGCTGGGACGACCCGGGTACGGCGGACACAGGTGCCGGTGTTGCCCCGATCGTTGACATGGGCCCCTACGAGTACGGGAGCCCCATTGCGGCCGATTGCAATATCAACGGTGTTCTCGACGCGTGCGACATCGAAGATGGCACGAGCGAAGACTGCACTGGGAACGGGATGCCCGACGAATGCGAGGTGGACTGCGACAGCAACGGCAGGGCCGATACTTGCGACATGCTTGACGGCACCACTGCTGACTGTAACAGCAACAGCGTCCCCGACCTGTGCGATGTCCTCGCCGGTACCGACCCGGACTGCAACGGCAACGGCAGCCCCGATGAATGCGACGTTGTTGATGGGAGTAGCGGTGACTGCAACAGCAACGGCGTCCCCGATGAGTGCGATGTCCCCCTCGGCAACAGCCCCGACTGCAACGCCAACATGCTACCGGATGAGTGCGAAACGGATTGCAACAGCACGGGCCAACCCGACGACTGCGACATTGCCGCAGGCACGTCCGAGGACCTCGACACCAACGGTATCCCGGATGAGTGCGAATGCCCGATCATCGCTGAACCGCTTCAGACGCCGACCGGCGAGGCCGGCTACCCGAAGAGCCGCTATATCTCGTTTGCCCCAGGAGACCCCGGCGAATACACGGCCCTGCGAGTCACTTTGTTGGATCTCCCGGCACCGTTCGACATTCATAACGGCACCAAGATGTGGGTCGGCGAGCCGATCACGAAGGTCAGTGAGAACGCGGGGAAGATAGACCCGGCCGACGCACCGGGTTACGGCACGTTCTGGTCTGCCAGGCTATCCTGTGATCCGCCCATTTACCGCGACGACTGGAGCACCAAGAGTCCGCTTCACGTTTACAGTGATGCAATCGTGCCCGG
>CP070827.1:4181764-4189373 GCA_020344555.1 Phycisphaerales bacterium | reverse complement strand
AGGCAATCATTTTGACGGTGCCTATGCCGAGTACGTGGCAGTTCCGGCCAAGGACCTGTTGGATCTGCCGGAGTCGATTCCGCTGGAAGAGGCGTCCATAATCGCCGACGCGATTTCCACACCATATCACGCGGTAAAGAACCGGGCCCAGGTGAAATCGGGTGACACGGTGGTGATATTCGGATGCGGTGGCGTGGGTATCAACGCCGTGCAACTGGCGTCGGCAGCCGGGGGATACGTGATTGCCGTGGACATCAACCCCCGCAAACTCGATTGGGCGTCCGAGTTCGGAGCCGCCAAGACCATTGACGCGACAAAAGTGGATCGGGTCAGTAAAGAGATCAAGAGATTGACCGGCGGCGGGGCCGACATCGCCATGGAGGTCATCGGGAATCCCCGGACGATTGAAGAAGCGTTCGAGTGCGTTCGCATAGGCGGGCGGTTATGCGTTGTGGGTTACACCCATGAGAAGATCTCGGTTGTCGCCGGCAAGATCATGTTCAAGGAAATCGAGGTGGTCGGCTCGCTGGGCTGCCGCCCGGTCGACTACGTGCCGCTGATTCGGATGGTGGAACAGGGCAAGATCGACCTGAAGCGACAGGTGACCCATCGCTTCAGCCTGGATAAGATTGGAGAGGCCTTCGAAGTGATGAAAGAAGGGCTGTCATTGCGCTCAATCGTGATCCCGTAGCGTCCGACGACTGCGGATTGCGGATTGGGGATTGCGGATTGCAGATTGCCGTTGGTGCGAGGGACTCCACTGTGAACCCTGAACAATTCAAGCAACGAACCAGGGCATTCGCTCTCCGCGTTGTGCGTCTGGTTGAAGCACTGCCTGAGTCGCGGGCTGGCGCCGTCATAGGCAGACAGCTTCTGCGGTGTGGCACGTCGGTTGGCGCGAACTACCGCGCCGCGTGCCGTGCCAGATCTCGGGCTGAGTTTGTCGCTAAAATGGGAATAGTGGAGGAGGAATGTGATGAATCGCTGTACTGGACGGAACTGCTGATTGAAAGTGGGTTGATTGAGCGGACTCTGCTTGAGAGTCTCATGCAGGAGGCTGATGAGATCCTGTCACTGATTGTCGCTTCGATTAAGACGGCACGCGCAGAAAACAAACGCGAAATCCGAAATCCGAAATCCGAAATCGGGAGTGAAGTCGGCAATGTTGCATGAAGGTCAACTTGGAGTTCATCCGCCCGGTGCGCTAGGAGTGGCGTTCTTCGTTCACGCCGGCGCGGAGTGCTTCATCGGCCGGGGCGGTGACGGCATCACACAGCCGCTCAAGGAGATCGGTGCCCTTAACCTCGATGACCATCGCAGGCTCCGCTCGATTCCTCTGCGGGGCCGCATCTTCGCAAACCTTCTGGAAGCCGACGCTCTCGACCACATGCCGCAACTTCTGCTGGTCTGCTGCAACCCTGATCAACTCGGCCTGTTCACCAAGGAGTTGACCCGATTTCTGGAGAACCTGGCCGAACGCCGGCGGCTGCGCTCCAAGGACGACATCCACCGGGAAGTGCCGATCCTGTTGATCCTGCCCAACGGCATTCTTTCGGAGCAGACCCTCAACACTTACGACGAACAGTTGCACGAGTCCGTGCTAATGCAACGCCTCCACGGGCTCACCGATGAAATGCGGCAAGCCCTGCTCGAAAGAGTGGTTCGGGGCGTCTCCCTCCAGGCCGGAGGTCGGCGCGGCAGCGGGGCGGATACCGTTTACATCCTGGAACGGAAAGGATCATTGGTTTTCGCAGGGGGTGGGGACTTCGAGCGTCAGCGAGTAGAAGACATTCTCTCCGCTCACGAGTATGCGTCCACGCACGCCCGCGGCATGCCGGGCACTCGGATCGAGTTCGACAAGGCCATGATCTCCATCGTGCTCAACGTCGGCGGCTTGATCCACACCGTCGGACCGGATGGCGAGCTGATCGATTTGCGCATGGGTGATTTGTGCGGAGATCCCTCGAAGGCGGAGTTCGTGGATAGAGTTACGCGTGCGTTGTTTACGGTCGGCCGGGCTGTCGGTGCGTATCCCGCCGATGCCGGATACGAGGACATTTGGGCGACGCACCGGGCGACGATCATGGCCCACGCCGGGCACGTCACCAGTTCGCTGAAGACGTTCCGTGATGCCCTGGGCAGCGGGCTTCATAGTGTCGAACTGTTTTCCAATGAGGAATGGATACTGACCCCGTTGAGTCGCTATGCGGCCAACGCCGGGATGAAGGAGGAAGAAGCGCTGTTCAACTCACTCAGACGCCAGGTGCAAGAGTCGATGGCCAAGGCAATCCACCATCGGGACCGGCAGTCCCGTGGCGGAAAGATGAGGACCAGCAAGATGAAATTCACCGGACAACGCAACTTCGGTATCGAGCTTTACGGAGACGGCTCTGATGAGATGGCACTGGTCGGCACGATGCTCGATAACGATCACCTGATCAAGCTCGAGCTTGATCTCAACCTGCCCGACGAGCAGATTACACGCAGCAAGCTGGAAATGGTCCGCGTACCTTTTCCGGTGTGCCGGGAAATCGAATCCCTGGCAGACCGCCTGGTCGGGCTGCGGATCGAGCGGGGCGTGATCAATGAAATTGCACAGCGGATAGGCGGTCATCTTGGATGCTCGCACGTCAAGGAACTGGCCGCCAACATGGTGTATTTCGCGGCCTCGAGCCTGGTGCAGCACCGGCTGGGCGTGGACCCCACAAGTACCGAGTATGAGACTAAGCCGCCTGGAGAGCGGTTCACGATGACCAAGGAGCTTCTGGCCGACTCATGTCTGGCTTACTGTCAGACGACGGCCTGGGGGCTCGATGAGCAGATCGGGATCAGGAAGGTCGGTGAAGAGCATACCAATCCTGTACCTCTGGGAGATTACGAGGCGTCCTTCGGAGTGTTGCTCAGAGACCGAGCCCAACGATGGGGTGACAAGGTCTATCTTCGTTATCGTATCGACAACCGCGAATTTGCCATCACGTGGAAGGAGTTCGCCGCAAAGACGTTTCAGATTGCCCGCCATTTGCTTGACCAGGGAATCCGCACCGGTGACCGAATGGGCATGGTCTCGGAGAACCGTGCGGAAATGTACATGTTTGAAATGGCCGCCATGTCGATCGGCGCGGTAACGGTGCCGATCTTCGCCGGGTATCGAGCCCAGCAGGTTGCCTACGTGCTGGACAGTGCCCGGCCACGATATGTGGTGGTCTCCGGCAAACACCAGCTCGACAAGATCGAACATGATAAGCATTCCTGGATCGAGAAAGTCTATTGCATGGATTTCAACGATGCCTGCAGGAGTTGGGGTGCCGTCAACTTCGCCACGCTCACCGCCGACGGCGGGGTCTCGGAGCAACGCCTATGGGATCATGTAGATGCGGTCAAACCGGAGGATCTTTGCCTGGTGATGTACACCTCCGGTACCACGGGCGCGCCTAAAGGGGTGCGCTTGGGCCACCGACACCTGATCTCTCAGCAAAGAGCCATGTCGCTCATGTGGGACGTGAACGAGAACGACGTGTATATGAACTACCTGCCATGGCATCACAGCTTCGGCGGGTTGTTCGAGCGATTCATGACCCTCTACAACGGAGCTGAACTTTGCTTGGATGACTCGCGCGGCAAAGATATCGACCGGCTGATCGAGAACTGGAAGGTTTTTAATCCCACGATCTTCTTCAGCGTACCACGGGTCCATGATCTGCTCATAAGCAGATGTCAGCAGAGTCGCAGTGTTGCAGACGTCGTCTGGGGCGGTCGGCTGCGCTTTGTCCTCAGTGCCGGTGCCCCGTTGCCGGCTCACGTGGAAGCCGCCTATCGGGAGCGCGGCATTCCGGTGCTCGAGGCCTGGGGCCTGACCGAAACATCGCCGTGTGTCACCGCTACAACCATGGATAGTGGGTGGAAGAGCGGGTACGTGGGCGTTCCATTGCCTGGGGTATCAGTTCGAATTGACAGTGAGCAGGAGATCCTGGTGAAAGGCCCCAATGTCATGGACGGCTATCTCAACGACGAGGAGGGCACTGCACACGTCATCACGGAGGATGGCTGGTTCCACACCGGCGACCTCGGTGAGTTCACCAAGGACGGGCTGCGCGTCTTCGGCCGAAAGGATGGAACCTTCAAACTCACCACCGGTGAGAAGGTACATCCACTGCGTGTCGAAACGGTGCTGGTCAACGAGTCGCCGTATGTGAGCCAGGCCGTGGTATTGGGGAGCGGTAAGGACTACGTCGGGGCGCTGATCTACCCGGATGTCCGCAATCTGCAGTTCTGGGCGGCCAACCACGACGTGGCTGCCGGTGACGTCCTCAGCCATCCTGCCGTTCATGAACTGTATGCATCGGAGCTCGAGCGGATCAATCCGCTGATCGAGATCAAATATCAGCGCCTAAGACGGGCGGTGTTAGCTGACCGTGAACCCTCTCTGGACAGCGGCGAGTTGACCCCCTCGGGGAAGCTCGTCCGCAAGGTCGTGATGAAGAGCTTCAAGGACAGGATCGACGCGTTGTTTGCACCGGAGGCCCCGGGAGAGGTCATCGAGGTGCAACAAGCATCGCAAAGGACGGTTACCAGTGAAGCGTGACGAATATCCGCACGTGGTCATTGCCGGAGCGGCCCGCACACCTGTGGGGCTCAAGTGCGGCACCCTCAGCAACTTCTCGGCAGAGGATCTGGGTGTTCTTGCCGCGGAAGAGGCAATCCGCCGCAGCGGCGTGGGGCGCGAGAAGATCGACACCGCTATCGGTGCCAACGTTTATCAATACACCGCACCGGGCTGCCAGGACATCTACTTCCCGCGCAACGTGGCTTTGCGTTGCCATCTCAATACCGAGACCCCGGGGCTGATGGTGCAACGGATTTGCGGTTCCGGGCTGCAGACCGTGATCAACGCATTGCAGCAGATTGCCCTACCGGATGTCGTCGATGACACCAAGATCGCCCTTTGTGTCGGAGCGGAGACGATGTCGCGCGTTCCGCAAGTCATACGGGCACCACGGCGATCGGGACCGAGCTTCTGGGAGTTCGTTGAGGGCGGCGAGGTTGAGGACATGATGCTGGCCGGACTCAATCACGATCTGGCTGAGACGGCCATGATGATTACGGCCGACGAGTACGGAACGCAAATGGGTGTTACCCGCCAGGATTGCGACGAGTTCGCCGGCTTGTCACACAGCCGTGCCCGGGCGGCATACCGCAGCAGCCACTTCAACGGCGGCGACGCACTGCGAGGCATTTTTGCCATCGACGCGTCGGACCTTACCGGCAACCCGGTGCATTTGGCCCGTGATGAATGCGTGCGCCAGACCTCGGCGGACGTGCTTGCCAAGCTTCCGGGCTTCACGCCCAACGGTCTGATCTCTCCAGGCAACGCCAGTGAGATTAGTGACGGTGCGGCGGCACTGGTGGTCGCCGGCCGGGCGGAGGCCGAAAAGCAGGATCTGCCGACGCGGTATGAGGTTGCCGGCTATGGCGTTGCCGGTGTCGAACCGCGGGTTATGGGGCGCGGACCGGTCCCGGCCATCAAGCAGGCACTCGACCGCGCCGGTCTCGAGCAGAAAGACATCGGCCTTTGGGAGATCAACGAAGCCTTTGCCGCTCAATATTTGGGCGTTGAGAAGGAACTGAACCTGGACCGTGAGACTACGAACGTCAACGGTGGGGCGGTGGCAATCGGTCATCCACTGGCGGCGACTGGCGCACGGCTGCTCACCGATCTTATGTACGAAATGGAGCGGCGCGACGTGCATTACGGCTGCGCCTCGGCGTGCATCGGCGGTGGTCAGGGCGTGGCGGTAGTCATTCGCGATACGGAGAAGACGCAGTAGCGGCCGGCGTCTCGCCGGCCGAGGGGATCACGGCGGCCTGCGGGGGACGCAGGCCGCTACCTGGATTGCGGGCCTGTCCGCATCAGGGTACTTCCGGCTCACAGTGGGATTAGAGTAAATGAGAAGGGCATTTTCATTCGGTGATAGAACGATCGAGCCGGCTGTCAAGCGAGTCAATGAGGTTCGCTGCGTGGCCGTCATTGGCGCAGGCACGATGGGTCAGGGCATCGCCATCGATCTGCTGCAGAAGACCGATTACGACATCATCCTTTTGGACGTGCAGGCTGAAGCTCTGAAGCGAGCCGAGGCCAAGCTGACTTCCCTCTGGCAGCAACAGATCAAGCGCGCCCAGATCCGTGAGGAAGATGCCAAGGCCTTAAAGGCCCGGGTAACGTATACGCAGAAGTACAGCGATCTGACCGGCGCCGACGTCATCTGGGAGGTGGCCACGGAACGGAGTGAGATAAAGGCCAAGATATTCGAGACCATCGAAAAGACAGCCGACCCGGAGCATCTGGCCGCGGTTTTCTCCAACACCTCCTCGCACACGACCGGGGAACTGGCCGTACTGTTTCAATCGGAGGCATTCCGTGAGAAGTTTCTCACGGTGCACGGTTACTTCCCATTCGAAGCCAATCGCCTCATCGACGTCATGAAGGGGAAGTATGCGTCGAGTGAGACATTCGCATTCGGGGTGGTTTTCGCCGATCAGATCCTCGAAAAGACGGTCATCGCCCTGCCCGTCGACCATCACGGCTACATCACCGACCCCATCTTCCAGGCCATGGGAGCGATCATCTCCTGGGATATCGAGACCGGTCAGGATATTGTCCAGTTTGGGGGATTGTGGGAACTGTTTACCGCCAACCCCTTCACAGTGCTGGATCAAACCGGGCACATGCCTTATACCGAGTCGTCGCGGCACTTGGGGGAGGCTCTTCCGGCCGACGACCGCCTGGGCAGCCTATATAAGCGCGACGGCAAGTATTACCCTGACTGGATCGCCAAACTGGAGAAAGAGGGGTCCACTGGTGTCAACTCTCCGTCAGGCAAGGGGTTTTATACCTGGAGCGAGGGTGGCCGTCCCAAGCCGCAGGCCGTAATCGATCCCGCCAGTGGAGACTATGTGTCGATTGGGGAAATCTCCCGCAAGGACTTCTGGTCCTACTATGAAGCCACCGAGCGTGATCGCCGGGCCGGAAGAATCAAGAGCGTTGAATCATTGGTCCACGTCGCCTGTGCGGACGACGCCGGCGGCCGGGCCTTCCGCCGATATGCCCTTCCGATCTGTCTTTACGCCCTCGACATGATACAGGATCGGGTCGCCACTCCGGGACAGATCAACATGTGCACGCGGGCGGGATTGCGCTACAAGGCCGGACTGATTGAGCTCATCGACGCCCTGATTGAACAGTTGACCATCGACGGAGTGATTGAATTGATTCGCCGGGCCCGCGACGAGAATGCCAACGATCCCTACATGCTCGAGATGCTCGACGTAGACGGCGAGGTTGGACCGCGAGAGGGCCGGCCGTGTCTGCTGCACGAAATGAAGAAGCGGAACTTCAGTCGCCTTCTGGGATATGGCAGGTATTATCACAATCCAGTCGCCGAATTGGACCTGAATTCGGGCAAATACAAAGGCTGCTATCTCGACTTGAAGTTCTATGAACCCTCCTCGCGCGACCGGGTTGTAAGCATTATCTTCAATAATCCACTTCGCGGCAACGTGTGGAATCGGGCTGCCATTGATCAGCTTGCCCACGCGTACAACCGGGTTCTGC
>CP070827.1:4177024-4181664 GCA_020344555.1 Phycisphaerales bacterium | reverse complement strand
ACCAACGCCCGCAGCCTGAATCGACCGTACAGTACAGCCAGTCGCTCTTCAGAATGCTTCCGGGCCGCCTCGATGCATTCAGCTCCGACATCCGCAAGAAAAGCCGCTGCACAGAACGCGAACTGAACGTCCGTTGGAATTACCATTGGTCGTCCCCTGTCCAGTTGTTGTGCCCGCAGGTGGCCTGGCGCTGAGATCACCTATGATCCGGGCATGAGCCGGGCCGAACGTGCATTCCTGTTTACGTATTGTCCAGGTCAAAACCGATACGCAGCCGTTGGGCATGCCACTCCTCATCCATCAGGAGGAAGTACCCGAACAGCCGGTATTGGTATTTGGAAGCCTCGGTTTCCGGACTCCAGGGCCTGAGAAGGTCAGTGGCGTAGAGCAACTGGCCGAGATAGAGACCGGATGCGATCTGGACCAACTCGTCGATGCAGAAGTTGTCGGGTGGAATATTGCGCAGTTGCTTCCATCGGTAGTTGAACTGAAACACGGTCCTTCCCTTGTTCTCGGAGAGGACGCTCGGGGCTTGCTTGCCAATGAAGAAAAATGTCTTCGCGTCGTACCCGTACCGGCGTCGCTCCTCCCTGGTCGCATCCTCCATCCAAACGCCGGCCAGCTCCATGAGCTTCCGGGTGAACCGCTCCCTGGCGGTGCGGAACACAACCGTATTTGCGCAAAAGAAAGTGGGAACATCCATGGTTTCGTGATTGTCCGTCAGTTCCAGGAGTCTCTGCCGGTCAACCGGATCGAAGCGCTTGCCCGTCCACGGCGAAAAGCACCGAGCGGTCTGCCATCCAACGTCGATCGTATTGACATCAAAGACGGCCAGCAGCCCCTGGCTTTGCCACGCGACAAGCGCTCCACGGTAGAAACCCTCGACGGTGGGCGGGCCGATCCCAGCATTAAAGAGGGTGAGGAGTTTGTCGAATACCGGTGAGCGGGTGTCCGGGTCGTGGTGCAGCATATCGGAGTATGACCTGAGCATCCGAATGACGGTCCCCGCCTCCGCGAGATCCTTGCGGACTGCATTCAGCGCCGTCAGATCCACATGATCTTCGAGTGGGTCGTCCAGCGTCAGGGCGGTGAATTTGTCCGGTGGGCCGGCGGCCGGTTCCTCCTCCCGCCCGCGCGGGGGCACGATCCGCGTGGTCACTGCGGCGGCGGGCATCTCCAGGTGGGGAAACAGACGCCGCGCCTCGCCATTCCATTCCTCGCGGAACAGGAGGAAGTAACCGAAATGCTGATAGTCATAAACCTCATCGTTGGCCCGAGGGTCGTATCGCTCCAACAACCGTGCGGTTGCGAAGAGGAGCTGCCCCAGAAACAAGCCGTCGGCGATTTCCACCACCTCGTCGATGAGGTAGGTCAGGGGGGGGACATTGCCCAACCCCGTATAGCGGTAACTCAGGCTGAAGACCTCCCTTGGAGTATTCCAGCAGAGGGGGGGGACATCCCACAACCCCGTATAGCGGTAACTCGGGCTGAAGACCTCCCTTGGGTTATGCCTGCAGACCGAGGGGGCGCGATGGCTGACGAAATGGCCCCCGTTCCGTTCGTTGCCATACCGAAGTCGTTCGGCCTCGGGCACCTCGTTCAGGCTCCACAGGAACGTGAGCAGAGCATTGGCGCTAACATTGATCGGGGCGTGTTCAATGACGTTGAAATGATTGATCCCGCGGTACATCGGCACGTCGGCTGCAACCGCGGTCCCGGTGACCTGGCTCCGATCACCTTGTGTCATGGGGGTGAAGCTCTTTCCTACCCAAGGGCACTGGCCGGCGATTACCGTACCCCAGAGATATCCGAGCAGGTTCCCGCAGTCTGCGGCCCACCCACGAAGGTCACCCATACGCAACCCCAGGGTCACGCCGTAATGGTGGCCCTCCATCCCCTCCGGCGTGGCGCCCAATTCGAACAGCCGCTGCAGCTTGCGGTACGGAAGGGCGTTGTTGTCCAGCTCGCCCTTCAGATCCGCCATGTAATCCTTCATCACTGCGAGAATGGAGGATTTTCCCACCAGATCGGCCTTGATCTGCTTGACCAGATCGTCGTCGCTCTCCGCACTCTCGAGGCAGGTGAGCGTGGTGAGCACCACCCGGGAAATGTCGTGCAGCGGTTCGGCGGCTCGGATCCCGGCGGCTCGTAGCACCGCCTGCGGGATCTCCAGGTTGAACTTCTCACGGGCGGTGGCGTTGAACCGGGTCGTCTCTTTCGTGGTGTACAAGACCCGGCCGGACGGCGTCTTGACCGTCAGGTAAAGGTCGGGCGTCTTCTCGAAAAGGTCCCGGAAGGCGCCCTCCTCGTACTCCAGGCGGAAGGCCCCTGTCGCATCGGACATGACCTCGCCGAGAAGGTCATCGTATACGCGGTCCCGGTCGAATGCGCTCACGATCACTCCGGGAACGCCACAACCGGTCTCCGCTTCCCGCACGCAGCCTGAAATCTCGAACGTCATTGCCTTGATCCTCCTTTGTGTTCGACGTCAACAAGGAGTCACCTCGCTGTGGTGGACCCCGAGATGGTAGCCTCGCCAGCCCACGCAATGGTGCGGGCTCTCGAGGTATTTTCCCTTCCGGAACGGCAACAACTTGCGATAATGCCCCCGGAACGTTTTTTGGCCATGGATGGACACGACATCGTAGCCTCGACTTCCGGTCACGAGATAGTCCCCTTGCGGTCAGACGCAGGTCGTGCAGACGGCGTGGAGGTGCGGGCCGTCCAGTGCCGTGTGGATACTGAAACGCTCGGTATCCATGGTAACGGGTCCTCTTGTAGGGTCTCGTGAGCCACAGGGTCCGCGAGTCAACCCAGTACGCCGGACCAAGTTTCCAACGTGCGACCGCCCCGCTCGTTGTCCCTGAAAACCGCGACGTACGTCATCACGTAGCAGCCCATGAATTCTTGCTCCTGGGGCCTCCACCGGGCGCGTTCCTGCACCCGACGCCACGTGCCGGAGTTGACATACCTCTGATTTAGAAGCCCTTGCGCCATGAAACACGAATCGAGGGGCACCACCTCGTGGCGGTGGGTGTGCCCGTACACGACGCATCTGGCCGTCCGGTTCTTGAAGGCCTGTTCGCCAAGCGCGTGTTCATAGGAGGGTTTGCTGGCAACGAGCTCATCCAACCAGATCGGTAGCCGCCCGAGGATTCGCAGAGATACGCTCTGGGAGAATTTCAACGCCGCCTGGAGTTTGTCCACGAGATCGATCTTGAACCGCTTGTCCCGTTCGCGAACGAACGAGAGTTTCAGGAACTCGTCGGCGAGATCATCCCACAGCCCCTTCACGCGCTGGGCTTGCCCAGGGTCCGGGCAAGTCCGCTGGAGCAGGCCCTCGATCCAGCCCGGAATGATCATCAGCGGCCGGACGTTGTCCACCTCTTTGAGTCCGTCGAGACATTCCTGCGGTAACTGTCGCCCCATTTGCCGTTCCACCTCCGAGGGAAACCGATTGAGCAGTTCCACGACAATCGCGTCGCCGAGCGAAGATGCATTACGGTCTCCTTCATAGTTGAAAGGGTCGAAGACATCTCCGTGACGAGCGAAGACCCGGTGCTCTGCAAGCAAATCGCGGATCGTGGGCGATTCCCCCGGCTCGTGGGCAAGTGGCTCGTTGGGGGAGTTCGACAAGCCCAGGGCGTCGACGATCTTCTGGCGGAGGCGGTTGTACGAGGCCCCGGGCAGATGATAGAACCAGTCGTGGTTACCGACCATGTAGTGGACCCGGACCTGGACCGGCAACCGACCGGTCGCCTCCGGGTCCCGTTCCACCCGCTTGGGCCGGCCCGTGCGCGTGGCATCCGGGATCGTTAACACCTTGGGATCTTGCAGGCTCTTCAAGCAGCCGAGGGACTCTTTGTTCTTGTCCAGGATCGCCTCGGTGATCGTCCGGACCTTGTTCTTGAACGCCTGGCTTTTCCAGTTGCTCCAGGGCCGGACTGTTCCCGTCAGCCATTTCGTTGAGCGAATGACGTCGAGGATGTCGCCCAGTAGAACCAGGTCCACTCGCTCGATGGGCTCGTATCTGCCGTTGGCGCGCCAGGAAGCATCGTAAGCCAGATCACGAAGCCGCTCGCGGAAGAGCTTGAACGCCCCAGCCCTGACTGCTTCTCCGGACGTGCCGTCAGTAAAATGCAGATCGCTGATCAAGACAAGCATTTGCGTTCTCCTAAGTAACTGGACAAGTCTTCCTTCGTGAGAAAGACCATGAAATTGGGCTCGATGGCGATGGTGATTCCCGGCGGAGCTCGCCGGACCTGGCCCGGGTGCTGTCCAACGTGAGGGCAAGAGTCGCTCTGTTGCAGTGTGTGCGTAAGGACTCTCAGCTTGTCGTCTCCCTGGACGCAAGCCACCATGGACGCTCGGCGCTCTGTCGTCATGAGCACTATCCTCTATGTGGTGCGCTTCGTTGGTTTTCGGGGCACTCGCAGGCAATTGCCTTCTGCTCCAGAATCCGCCTGAAGGCACTGTAGAGATGTCTTAAGTCATCTGGACTCATAAAGCTGTTAGGAAGGAACTGTCGGGGGCGGCCGATCGCTTCAAACATCTCCAGCCCGAGTGGGTTATACGGCAGCAGATGAACACTACCAGCGCCCGCATCATAGAGTAGGTCGGTGATACCTGTGAGGTTCTCC
>CP070827.1:4159616-4176924 GCA_020344555.1 Phycisphaerales bacterium | reverse complement strand
GGCCCGCGAAGCGAAGGCGAAACTGGACGAACTACGGGAACGGCCCGCAGCGTAGCGGGCCACCGAGTCTCTCACAAAATGCCGTCGGGAGATTCCATCGAATTGCGAGGCAAGACACAACCGCCAAAACCGGACCAACTCCCGCGGAACTCGACGCGAAACCACAATGGTAAATGGGAAGGCATCCCGCGATAATGGATCACGTTCATGGGGCGGGAAAGGGCCATTTCTATTGCCCCAACGCGGTTTATCACGAAAAGTGCTCAGTTTGAGTGTTGAGCGAATCCCACACGGGACGGGCATATTACGTAAATTCTTGTCTGCTGGGACAACTTCCGCGGGCTTTTGAGATTCCTCTCAGAGCGCGCCACTGTTCGGCGTTGTTAAGTGTAAGGGGGGATCACAGGATGCAAGAAATGTGTTCCCGTTACGCGCTGCTACATGCTTCTGGTGACGCTTCCACACCGGCTCTTCCCGGAAAAACCCACGTAGATCTAATCATGCAGGCGACGACGCGGCAAATGCTCCTCTCCGCCCTCGGGATCAGACGGGGAGTTCGTCGTATCGCTCGATGGGAACGGCCATGCCGGACTCGCTGTTCGAAGAGAGGAACGGGCGTGGCGGCCAGCGGCGTGGACGCGATCGTGCTTGCGCACCGGAGACGGAGGCAAGAGCTATGCATTCTACTACTTCGCATTGGGCGGCTGCTGCATCAGCGATCGCGGACACAGTAGCGTCTTTACGCTTCGCGCTCAGTAACGGGCTTGAGAATGAACAGTCCTACCGGAGGATCTACCATGAACGAGTCGCACCGGGTAGTCCCAGGAGTGTGGACGTTTCGATCGGCAGTTCTTGCCTGCATGGTCGTCTTTTTTCCAGCGATCTGCGCCGAGGCCGCGTCCTGGTCGCCGATCGTACACCCGGGACCGCATTATCTACACGCCGCAGCCTATGATGCTGCCCGCGGGCGAATGGTCTTGCTCGGGGGATGGTTGACCGGTGGCTATGACGTGAGGACGCATGAGTGGGATGGCGATTCGTGGCATCGCATCGACACCGTGAATCCCCCGTACCGTGACGGCCACGCGCTGACCTATGACAGCGTACGTCAGCGCGTGGTGTTGTTCGGTGGAGTGCAGTCAATTGGCAGCGAACAAACCCACTTGAACGACACCTGGGAATGGGATGGGGTGAACTGGACGCAGGTCGCCGTCACCGGGCCGTCGCCACGTGAACGGCACGCAATGACCTTCGACGACCAGCGGGGTCGCGTGGTCCTTTTCGGCGGTCACACCGTCGATGGCAAGGGCGGCGTTCTGTATTTGGGGGATACCTGGGAATGGGATGGCACCGGTTGGACCCAGGTCGCCGACGAGGCGTCGGGCCCGGGCCCGCGATTCAGCTCGGCGATGGTTTTCGACTCAGCCAGGGGTCACAGCGTGATGTTCGGCGGCGCAGACGGCGCCAACGCCTTAGGCGATACCTGGGTGTGGGAGGGATCCGTTTGGACCATGGTCACCGACACGGGGCCGCCCTGCCGCGCTTATCACGCCATGACATACGACGCCGATCGCCAGCGCGTGGTTCTCTTCGGCGGAGCCTCACCGTGTGTCAACTTTCCGTTCGTTGCTGATCAGCAAGATACCTGGGAGTGGGACGGACAGTCCTGGACGCAGGTGGCGGAGGGCGGACCGTTCAAGCGCCGTTTTGCGTCCCTGGCATACGACACGGTGCGGCAGCGCAGCGTCCTGTTCGGAGGCTGGCCGGCGAACTTCCTACCCGACGGCGGTGGATCACAGCAGAGCGATCTCCCGCTGGGAGATCTGTGGGAGTGGAATGGGCAGAACTGGGTGGAGCGCATAACCACCATCCCCAGGGGTCGGTCTGCCCATGGCATGGCCTACGATTCGGTCCGAGACGTCACCGTTTTGTTTGGCGGGCGGGTAAGTATCTACGGCTACGAGACAGAAACCTGGGAATGGGACGGCCAGGGCTGGACGCGGCTGACTCTCCGTGGGCTCTACGACCCGGAGTCACGGGGCCATATGGGCATGGCATACGACCCGGTTCGGCAGCGTACCTGGATGTTCGGTGGTGCCCGCAACAACGCCAGCAGCGCGTCCGCGTCCGACGAAACGTGGTCCTGGGATGGGGAGACCTGGGCGCTCCACGAACCCGCCACCCGCCCAAGTGCCCGCTGTGCCCACAACATGGTCTATGACACGGCGCGCGACCGCCTGGTGGTGTTCGGCGGCATCGACAATGGCGGGCTGGTTGTCGACGACACCTGGGAGTTCGACGGCACCACCTGGGAACTGCGGTCGTCGACGGGGCCGTCTCCGCGCTGCGAGTATGGCATGGCCTACGACGAGCAGCGACAGCGCGTCGTATTGTTCGGGGGCGCAATCTTAGGGGGGCCGACCAACCCCAGGTTCGGCGATACCTGGGAGTGGGACGGGCACGTGTGGGTTCTTATGTCTCAGGGCGGACCGGCGCCGCGGGCGAGTATGGCTTGTGCCTATGACAGCCATCGTGGACGCGTGGTTATCCACGGCGGGCTTGCAACATCCGGTGGGCAATATGTGTTGCTCGACGACACCTGGGAGTGGAATGGTTCGCAGTGGGCGCTGATGACTGATCAGGGTCCCGGCCCGCGTTACGTCGAGTCCATGGTCTACGAGACCGCGCGGGCGCGAATGTTTCTGTTCGGCGGTACCGACGGCATTGGCCCGGAAGGAACGTTTCTCGACGAGATGTGGACCCTATCGGAAGGACCGACGATCCCGGCCATGTCCACCTGGGGAGCGGTCGTAATGGCCCTCATGCTACTGCTGGTTGGCACCTGCTGTGCCCGCCGCGTCGCAGGGTCACAACGGTGATACAGCCATGCTGCGGTTGCGCCTCTTCGCAGTCTGTCGGGCTCGATCTGCACGTTTGCATCGGTTTTGCTGTTCTTTGATCCTTAATCCTCGCCCTTCTCGTGGATTTAGCGGATCGCGATCTCAAGCGGCTGTCGCGCACGAATATTCCGTATGCCTCACCAGTAAACGACTTACGGTTTGACCCATTTTGCAGGCCAGCTATCGTCTCCAAGCCCTAGTCAAGAGTCTTGGAGGCAGCGAGACGCGCCTGTTTCGCCTGCTCCTCTTGTTCATCCGTGGACTCCTACGTGACCGAGAGGAACTCGCCCTTGAGAACCTCGCGCTACTCCCGGTTGCGACTGCTCACCTCCTCGCAGGCCGTAACTTCTCTTCTCTATGGGCACACCGGGGGATCACTCGGTGCTGCGGACCCGGGTGATGGATAGGTCACGCGCATGGCCGTCTGGTGGCCGGCGTTCCCGGACGTGAGCGAGAGGTAGCGATTCTTGGGCACAAGCGCCTCCTCCGGGTTTGGCCGATTGACTGGCGGGCACTCGTCGCACTCGTCCGGGATGTCATTATCGTTCACATCGCCCGAGGTGCCGTCTGCAATATCGCACACATCCGGGACGCCGTTCGGTTGGCAATCCTTGGCGAGGCCAGCATCGATGTCGCGGCTGTCGGCCTCGCCGTTCTGGTTGCAGTCCGGTTCGCATTCGTCGGGAATACCGTTGCCCGTGCAGTCGGGACTAGAACCCGAATCGATGTCGCACTCGTCGGGGCTGCCGTTGTCGTTGCAGTCGTCACTGAAGCCGATGAGGATATCGCAGGCCTCCGAGTGGCCGGTGCCGTTGCAGTCGGTGCCCGGCGGTGCAGACGGTTGTTCATCGATGACGAGGTGTTGACCCACGCGGTCCCTTGTGTTTCTGCCTATCGTGGACAACAGCAACGGGGCGCTGGGCGCTCCAGGTGAACCTCAGATGTCCCGTGTCTGTTCCGGTTAGGGGGCACGCGTCCGCCAGTCGGCCGGCCCTTATCGGAACGACCGCATCAAAGGGCCAAGCTTCGAGGCGGAGACACATCAAGGTCGTTGGAACGTGTGCTGTCCCCTGGTAGAATTCTTATGAGCCCGGTAGTGAGTGCTCTACTCGTTCTTCCCGGTCTACGTGTGGCCGTCACGACCCGCTCAGACGGTCGTCGAGCCGTACGGGCGAGACACGTGCGGGGCACTCGATGATGGGGGCGGAGCCCGTTGAACGCCCATACGTACGAGATTGATCTGATGCACCGAGCCGTGGCCGGCGAGGCAGCCGCCCTGACCGTTTTGCTTGCTCATTCCAAGGCGCACCTCCAGGTGTACCTGTCACGGAAGATCCCTCCAGGGCTGCGCCGGACGGTGGACATCGATGACATTCTCCAGGAAGCGCAGATCCAGGCGTATCGTCACATTGACCGGTTTACCCCGCGCGGTCCGGATTCGTTCAATCGCTGGATCTCGGCCATCGCGCTTCGACGTCTGCGTAATGCCGCGAGGAAGCATCGAGCTGCCAAGCGGGGCGGCGGGAAGGCACCAGTAGTCTCTCCAACTGGGACGTTCGAGAGTTCGGTCGTCGCCTTGCTGGATCTCATGGCGGGATCCGATCACACACCCAGCCGCTCGGTCGCCAGCCGCGAGGCGGTCGAAGCGGTTCAGGCAGCGCTGAGCCGCCTACCGGAGGAGTACCGGCAGGCCGTGCAGCTTGTCTACCTTGAGGGATGGCCGGTATCTTTTGTCGCAGCTACGATGGGCCGCAGCGAGCGGGCCATCCACAACCTCTGCTTCAAGGCCAAGAACGACCTTCGCGTGTTGCTGGGGAGCCGGTCGCGCTACCTGGGGTGTTCGGAGTGAGCCATCAAGGCGACGGAGCGCGCGGCGCGCCGTTCCCGTTGTAGAGAGGGGGCGATGTCGCCCCATGGTCCAGAGAGACGCACCGATGCCCGATGACACGTTAACGAGTCCCGAGAGTGCCGAGTCGACCGCGCGCGTGCTGCGCGTACTGGAGGCGGTGACGGCACGACGAATGGCGGGCGAAGATGTCACCGATGAGTCAGTCGTGTCCGCGCACCCGGAGCTGATGCCGGAACTGGGCCAGAAGCTCGAGGCGCTGCGCGGCGTGGAACGGGCACGCAAACTGGCGGCCGCGGGCACCATACTGTCCGAAGGCGCAGCCGGCAACGGACTAACCGGGCCGCCGGCGTTCGACGCGCACGCTGTGGATTGGTTTCACGGATACGAGGTGCGAACCGCCGTCGGCCGGGGCGCGATGGGGGTCGTTTACAAAGCGCTTCAAAAGGCCACCCAGCGGGAGGTGGCCATCAAGGTCATGGTCGACAGGCCGTTTGCCGGTCACCAGGACCGGACCCGCTTCGAACAGGAAGCTCGCATTCTCGGGCAACTTAGACACCCGAACATCGTCACCGTGTACGACACCGGCCTGTCGGATGATCGCTTCTACATCGTGATGGACTACATCGAAGGCGAGCCCCTCGACGCCCACCTCGCGAAGCACGGGCGGCCGCTGTGTTATACGATGGAGCTGTTCGAGAAGATCTGTGACGCCGTGGGCGCTGCTCACCTGCGCGGTGTCATCCATCGCGATCTGAAGCCCAGTAACATCCGTATCGATGCCGACGGCGAGCCGCACGTGCTGGACTTCGGTTTGGCGAAGAGCATGTCGGGCAACGGGAACGGCAGCCTTACTGCGCACAGCATGACCATGACGGGTCAGTTTGTCGGGTCGCTGCCTTGGGCCAGCCCCGAGCAGGCCGAGGGAGACCCCAGCCGGATCGACCTCCGCACGGACGTCTATTCGCTCGGCGTCATTCTCTACCAGATGGTCACCGGCCGGTTCCCCTATCCGGTCGTAGGTAACATCCGGGACGTGGTCGATCACATCCTTCGGACAGAGCCCGAGAAACCCAGCACGCTCACCCGACACCTCGACAACGACGTCGAGACCATCGTCCTCAAATGCCTGACCAAGGAGCCGTCGCGCCGATACCAAAGTGCCGTCGAGTTGGCACGAGACGTGCGCCATTATCTGTCCGAGGAGCCTATCGAGGCCAAGCGCGACAGCAGCTGGTACGTCTTGAAGAAGATGCTCCACCGATACAAGATGACCGTCTCCGTTGTCGCTGCCTTTCTCGTTCTGCTGATCGGCTTCAGTATCACGATGGCGGTTCTGTACAGCCGGGCGGAACGGGAGGCCGAACGGGCCGGACGCACCCTCGCGTTCCTGCAGGAGACCCTGTTCGAGGCCAGCTCGCAGCGACTCGGGGCAAACGCAACGCTGCGGGAAGTGCTGGATGTGGCTTCTCACCGGGTCGGCACGGAACTCGTGGGTCAGCCTGTCGTGGCGGCTGCGGTCCATTACACCATCGGTCACGCCTACGACACGCTGTGGAGGTTGGAAGACGCCGTCCATCACCTGAGGATAGCGCGCGATCTCTACCAGAGAACACACGGGCCGGAACATCCCGACACCCTGCGCTGTACCGTCCTGCTGGGCATGGTGCTCGCCGAACTCGGATCTCCGGAAGCCGTCGCACTCCAGGAAGAGGCTCTTGCGATACGCCTTCGACGCCACGGGAAGGAGCACATCCTCGTAGCCGACAGCCGGAACGAGCTTGCCTATGCCTTGTGGCGGGCGGCGGTCCCGCGGCGTTGGTGCGAAGCCGAAGTGTCGTACAAAGCAGCCGTAGGGCTCCTGCGGAAACTGATTGGCCCCGAGCACCGCGACATTGCCCGCAGCCTTCAGGCCTTTGCTGCGATGTACCAGGCGCAAGGTCGGTTCGAAGAAGCCGAACCTATGTACCGTGAGTCGTTGGCCATGTCGCGGAAGCTGCTCGGCGATGAACACCAGTTCGTTCTGGAGTGCATGGTCGGCTATGCCGTCGTCCTGCAGGGACTCGACCGATTCGAGGAGGCGAACTCCATGATGCGCCACGTGCTCGCGGTGGCGCCGCAGCGGTTCGGGCAGACTTCAGCGCCGCGTATACTGCGGCGCATGGCGGACCTGTACCTTGCCGAGCGTGATCTTTTGTCGGCCCAGCGCTGGTTTGACGAATCGATTGCGGCGTCTTGCCGGTACATCGCAGAAACGGATCCAAACCGGGCCGAGCAGATGAACGCCCTGGCCGCGGTCTTCGCTGCCCCGTCGGACTCGGGTGAAGGCGATCGCCCGTACACGGAGGCGCTGATGGCCATTGCCGAGTCTACCTCCGATCGCCAGGAGGCAGCCGGGGGTCTGATCGGGATCGCGAAGCTGTTCATGGCGCGCCGGCGGTTCCAGGATGCCGCAGACCTCCTCCAGGAAGCGCTGCACAGGCTCGAAGCGATGCCCGACCGCGACCCTGCCTACATAGCCCGGGTCAGGGCTGCGTGGGGGCACTGCCTGATGAAACTCGGACGGTACGAGCAGGCGGAAACCGTTCTGACCGACGCGCACGTCACTCTCCAGCGCGTCCTCGGGGCTCGGTATCCCGCAACGGTTAGAGTGCTGCGCAACCTCGTCGCCCTCTACGAGGCGACGGACAAGCCGGATCGCGCCAACGAGTTCCGCGTGCAGCTTCCCCCGGCGCGACGCACAGACTGACCGACCGGCCGGCAGACCCGCACCAGCAGCCCCCTCCGACAGCCTCACGGAGGTCCGACCATTTGCGTCATGCCACGGCAGGACCCCGCGAGCGGCACACTCTCGTGTTCGCCGGGCGGGCGGCGCACAAACTTGTCTGATAACCGGCAATCTCGGAGCGCGCTGGCATGCAAAGCGGTTAGAGGCCTAGAGGGTACGTGGGCCCGCGGGATGCAACGTCCGCACGCCCGCGACCTATGATGGATCGACGCCTGCCGGTTCGCCGACCAGAGTCGGAGCGAACGCCGGGCGACGGTTTGCAGAGGCCGAGCCACTGCAACGTTCGCCAAGGGGCAAGTAGGGAGGTGCCATTGTGGAGGTCAACAATCGAACACACACGGAGGCGACCAGTCGGCGACAAGGCCGATGCTTCCACCGACCGGGCCGGAGCCTTTTGGCGAACTGGATATTCGCGAACTCGCTGGTTGCGGGGTTGGCCTCTTTGTGCTGGCTCCTTCTGAGAAGTGGCCCGAAGCCAAGCCGTCTGGCCTATCCATGTCAGCAGGCGGCACTGTCCGCTGCGACGCTGGCCCTGGCTGCGCCCTTGGTGTCGGCAGCAGTCACGAGCCGGCGGCGTCTGGCCTCGCTGCTTCGGACACGCACCGGCATGACGATCGCGGCGCTGGGTCTGCTACTGGCAGTGGGGTTGGGCGGTTACCTGAGTTGGGCCGAGTCCTATCGGGGTCCCGTGCTGACGCCGCGGGCCGATTACCGCGCCCAGGTCTTCTACGCGCCGCAATGCCCGCAAGATCCTGCGGGAGACCGGTTCCTGGGCTTGGACGACCTGCTCGTTCTTATGGGGCGTGAAGGGTTCAAGTTCTACGAGTCGCCGTTGACAACCGAGATCTCGGGACCGGACGGCATCATCGGCACGGATGACGTCGTAATTCTGAAGATCAACTACCAGTGGCCCGAGCGTGGCGGCACGAACACCGATCTGCTTCGGGGCCTGATCCGACGCATCGTCGATCATCCGGACCGGTTCACTGGCGAGATAGTCGTTTGTGAGAACTCGCAGCGTGAATTCGATTACAACTTCAACCGGGTCACCAACAACGCGCAGGATGTAACGCAGTCCCCACACGACGTCGTCGTCGATTTCGCCGCGATGAGCCATGACGTCTCACATTTCTCCTGGCGCCAGATTCGATACAGGCGGGTGAGCGAGTTCGACCAGGGCGATATGGTTAATGGCTACGTCGTCTACCCTTACAATGGTGATATCCACGGCCGAGTGTCCTACCCGAAGTTCCAGACCGACTTCGGCACCTACATCAGTGTCAGGTATGGTCTGTGGGATCCCCAAACCGAGACCTATGACCGCGATCGCCTCAAGTTTATCAACATCCCCGTGCTCAAGGCCCATGGTGCCAGCTACGGTGCGACGGCCTGCGTAAAGCACTACATGGGTGTCGTCACCCGCGAGCTCAACACCTACTCGCACATCGCGATAGAATACGGCATCCTCGGCACGCTGATCGGTGAGATCGGACGGCCTGACCTCAACATCCTCGACGCGATCTGGATCAACGCCGATCCCGAGGATGGACCGTGGTGTTCTATTGACGACGCGACCCGCCGAGACATGTTGGTCGCCGGTGTCGACCCCGTTGCGATTGACATGTGGGCCGTCACGAACATTCTCATCCCCGCCTTCATCGAGGAAGGTCACTCGCCACCCTGGCCGGACCCCAGCGCCGACCCCACGGATCCCGACGGTCTGTTTCGAATCTATCTGGACAACTCGATGTACCAGATCCTCGCTGCGGGGTACGACGCCACCAACGACCTGAACCAGGTCGACCTGTTCACCTGGACCGGCGGCCACGGTGACTTCGGGAACGACGGCAACGTCGACGGTGCCGATCAGACCCAGTTCGAATCCTGCTTCACCGGACCGGGCGGCGGACCCATAGGGGGCGATTGTGCGCCGGCCGACTTCGATGCCGACACCGATGTCGACTGCGATGACTGGACGCGGTTTCTACACGCGTGGACCGAGAGCGTAGCGCCCACGCCACCCGCCCAGTGTCCGTGCCTCTTGGCCGCAGCGCCTGAGCCCGTGATCCCCATCGTGCCCACCAACCGGTATCTCTCCATCGCCGGCGGCAATGCGGGGATGCAGACCGCGTTGCGTGTAACGCTGGGTGGCCTGCCGGAACCGTACGACATCTTCGACGGAACGCCCATATGGGTCGGCGAGCCGAATGAAATCTGCGAAAACGCCGGGCAGAGCGCGCCGCCGGTTGGCGGCTGCGGGCCGGCGCCCGGTCTGGACAGCCGGAGTATCATGGTCGCCACGCTCCAGTGTGAGCCCCACTACACGGACTGGAGCGTGTATGACAGGATCTACGCGTACGGGGAGGCCATCGTACCGGGCGCCGCCTATTCGACACGGGCCATCTGTCAGGGTTGCGACATCAACCAGGCGATCGCCTATTCCGCTCCGCTAACGCTTCAGACAAGCGTGTGGGGCGATGCGGTGAGTGACTGCACCGTGACGCCCTGCGGACCGCCGGACGGGTCGGTCGATGTGACCACGGACGTCACCGCGCTGTTGGACAAGTTCAAGAATCTCGCCGGCGCGCCCCGGAAGGCCCGCTGCGACCTCGAGCCCGCGATCGCCGACCGGTTGGTCAACATCACCGACGTGATGGAGGCGCTCGACGCGTTCCGTGGCTTCCAGTATCCGTTCGAGATATCGCCCCCGTGTGGAAACGCAAGCCGAATTCTGAGCCAGATGTGCATCGAATAATGAGCCACCTGAACCCGAAGAATAACGACTGCGCTGCGCCGGCGACTTTGGACACCGGTTTTCCAGGTGGGCGAGCGCTGTGCCTCCCGAAAACGTCATCCGGCAGGGAAGAGGCTCGATTCTGCCGCTGGTCGGAAGGAGTGGGTCGAGGCGAGGGCGTTCGCGTGTGCGAACGCAGCACCGTTTTCTTGGACGAGCGCCGTCGCTTTTCAAGACGGCGCGCACGGCGTTGTGTCCAGATACTCAATCGGCGGTGAAGGACACACCGCTGGCAACGACCGCAGAGGGATTTCGCTGTTCGGCATGCCGGCATGCCAGGTGTTGCGCGCGATGCCTCTTCGGGCCTAAGAGGGACTGATCACGCGAGTAGTGTCAGGCGGCGTCGCGGAAGTAGTAACGAAGCAGTCCGCCCAGTCGTTCTCGGCACTCGGCCGATCTGTCCGTAGTTCCTACCACTTACAATCAGGCGGCATCGGCAGCTGCCGCTGCCTCCTGTTCGTGGAGATGCGACATGATACGTCCCGGGCGGCCTGTTCTGCGTCTGATCGCCTGCTTCTTATTCAGCATGGCTGTGATGTCAGGCGTTTATGCTTCACCGACGAACCCCGGGGGCACGAATCAGGGTAAGCTTCAGGATCCCCAAGCGCTCGCCAACGATCCTGCGCGTGGCCTGGCCGTTGCATGGTATGACTCCGGCGGCAAACCTGGCCTGCTCCGGGCCATGAGCGTGCTTCCCCCGTGGGAGTTTGCCACCCCAGCCCTGGAGATCGATCCCAACTCTGTCTTGCGCTCTGCCGGCGGGAATGTCTACGTGGTAAGCCACACCGCGGGAACCATTACGGTCGTGACCTCGGGCACCTGGACACCCTCGGAGGTTCATTCGCTTGGCGATGACAGCGAACCACAAGACATTGCCGTGGTCAGCCCCCAAAAAGCCTATGTCACTCGCGCCGGGGCCACGCACCTGCTGCGATTAAACCTGTTCACCGGAGCAACCGAGGAGGTCGTTGACCTCAGCCTGTTCGCCGATGATGACGGGGTGCCTGATATGGGAATGATGGCCGTCCACGAGGGGCGACTCTTCGTCCAGATCCGAAGGCTGAATTCTGCGGCGCCCGATAGGTACGTACTCCCTGCCTACCTTGCTGTTATGGACATTGCATCCGAGCAGCTTATCGACACAGACCCCTCAGTGCCCGGCGTGCAGGCGATAGAACTTCAAGGCACGCCTCCCAAACTGAAAATGCAGATCCTGCCGCAGACCCGGCAACTCGTTGTCAGCGCCAGCGGCGACTACTTCGACGCGGGTGGGATCGAGGTGGTTGACCTCGACACGCTGCAATCTCTCGGGTTGGTCGTGCGTGAAGCGGAGGACGAGCTCGGCGCGGATCTTGGCCCGTTCATCATGGTGACGCCGGACCGCGGCTATCTCGTCTGCACTACGGATTTAACGCCCTCGTCTCATCTTTCGGGCTTTTCGATATCGGGCGGACGTGATCCCGGGCCGGACCTGTATGTCGCCGTGGGGTACTTCGCCCCCGCGCTGGAGTTTGATCCGAAGACGAACACCTTCTTTTTCCCCGACGGCGGCAACGGCGATTTCGGAATTCGCGTATTCGACGCTGCTACCGGCTCGCTCCTGACTCCGGAGCCAATCCCCACGAGCGGGGTGCCAACTGATCTTGTCCTGTGCGATGGCTCTGCTGCGGTTCCCACTATGTCGGAGTGGGGCCTGGCGGTGACTGCATTGCTCTTTGTTACCTGCGGAATCGCAGTGGTGCGTCGACGCCGGCAGCGTACCGTGATCTGATTCTGACCGATGGCTCCGACACCAACGAGTTCATCTATGACCGGCTCAACCGCCTGACCAAGGCGGACCGCGGTGTCCTGGACTCAAACCGCGATGTTATTCGCTCTGACCTTGCCGAGGAGTTCAAGATGGACCTGCTCGGCAACCTCACTTCGGGTGCGGGCGGGCTGCGGATGAACGAAGCCACCTCGGCCACCCTGACCCAGGACGCCAACGCCACTAACGAGATCACCACGGTCACCTGGCAGCAAAGATCCAACGCGCCGTGGAACGCAGACGACGAGTTCAGCTCCCTCAGTAGCGATCTGTGGACCCAGGACAAGGGCACTTGGGCAAGCAGTGGCAACAAGGCCAAGGTCACCGGATTGACCAGCGATGAGGCCATCCTCTTGACCGTGCCGGAATTCGACGTAGCCAGTTACGTCGTCGACGTCTGGTTCCCTACAGAATCTTCGGACAAAAAAGCCGGTGTGGTCTTCGGCCACGACGGCGATGACGACTACTACGCCGTGGTCCTGGATCGCAGCGCCGGAGCGTTCGCCCTACACAAGATCACCAACGGCTCGTGGGGTTCTGCGCTAGACAGCGATTCCATGACGATCAGCGACGAGACTACCTACACCGTGGAAATCAAGCGTCAGCAGCGTCGGGTGGAGGCTTACGTCGACGACGAGTCCATTGTCTATGACAGCAGCACGGTGCTAAGCAGCGGTTACAGCGGGTTCTTCTCTGACAAGACCGACGTGACCTTCGATAACTTCAACCTCGGCCAGATCCACTCCCGAGACGCCTACAGCCGCGGGACCGTAGGCATCAAGGGCGAAGCCCTGCCTGGTCTGGGAGATGAGGGCGATCCCCCATTTGGCTGGCAGCCGACGTTCGAAGGCGAGGCGGTTGTTGAACACTTCTTCGATGACGACTACATGGTCCAGCTCGACTTCATGAGCAACGTCGGTCACGGCGACATCGTGGTTCGGCGGATTGATCGCAACAACGGTTATCGCCTGCGGCTGGACGGTAGCGGAAACGTCGAGCTTTACCGTTTGGAGAATGGCAAGGCTACCGAGCTTGACACGGGAACCTACACCCCACCCTCGCTACCCGGCACGGTCCCGGTCAAGATCAAGGTAAGCAGCTCGAGCATCAAGGCCTGGGTGGACGGAAGTCTGGAGATCGACGCGACCGACAGCACCCACGCCGCCGGCGGCGTGGCCATGGCCAGCGACACGGCCGTCTACGCCAACCTGAAGATCGGGTACGACAACAATAGCGACGACGACATCGACGACACCGGTGACGACATCGTGGTCGACGACGACCTCAGCGGAGACAGCGTCACCGCCTCCCACGACCACGCCGGGAACATGATTGATGACGGCTACTTCCGGTACGTCTACGACGCCTGGAACCGCCTGGTCAAGGTCCAATCCTCCAAGGATTCCGGGGCCGTGACCTTCCAGACCGCCGAATTTGACGGGAAAGGCCAGCGGATCAAGAAAGTTGTGACAAATTCCGGCAGCCAGGACGGAACCGTGGTATACTTGTATGAGGGTCAGAAGATCATCGAGACCCGGGATGGCTCCGGGAATCTGTACCAGCAGTTCATCCACGGGACGCAGTACGTCGACGAGCTGGTCATGATGCGGGTCAAAGGCAAAGGCGACCTTTACGTCCACCAGGACGCCAACTGGAACGTCATCGGCCTGACCGACTTGGGCGGCCACCTGGTCGAGCGTTACGTGCTCGCCTCCTACGGTGAAGTGACCGTCTATCAGGAGACCGGCTACGGTGATTACGACGAGGATTACGACGTAATGGGCGATCCGCCGAGCACAAGCGATCCCGATTACACTGCGTTCACCGGAGCCTGCGCCGGATCTGGTCCCACGGGCGCCTGCCGCATCCTTGATCTGGACTTCGACGGCGACGTGGATACCACCGACCGGGATGACTACTTCATGTCGCTGCCTCACGGCGTGATGCTCCACCCCGGGCGCATCGCCACCGCCGTCCACCAACCCTTCGGACATCAGGGGCTCTTGTGGGAACCAGAACTGCGCCAGTATCAGAACAGGTTCCGTCAGTACGACCCAGCAAGGCGACGGTTCATGCAGCGTGATCCCTTGGCACTTCGCTCGAGCGCCCCGGCAGGCGGGTTTCACGACGGTATGAGTCTTTATGCATATCTGCGCGGCAACCCCAATAGCGCACGAGATCCAATGGGCCTTGCCACATCCGATGAGACCGGGGCATACGGCACACGCTCTCAGCGAGGCCCCTGCAGGAATGGGTGCGGGGGAGGACGAGTAGGCGGTGGAGGTGGCACACCACAATCTGAGCCTTGCGCGGTTATGGGGACGGAGGCGTGCGCGAAAAGCTACGCAGAATTCATCGGCCTACACGAAACAGAGGAAGCTTGTAATGACAGGGCTATGACTCGGTGTACGGCTTTGGGCTGCGACTGCTGGGTGTGCGACAAGTGCCCCGATCGCTACGGACGCTATTGGTGGTACTACAGCCTTGCGGTTTGCGAACTTAGGGGACGCCATCATCCACCCTGTCCCCCAGGTCAGTTCTGCATGGGTTGTGAAATGGAACAGACGTTCGATCCTGAATGTGGGGCTGTCAAAGTGTGCGGCTGTGCCTGTGCGTGGGTGGCTTAGTATGAGATCTTGTGGAAATTGAAAGAAGAATGGGGCATTCTCCGGGTTGAAAACAGACCCATTACGAGGAAGACACCCGATGTCTAGCAGACGCAAGATCACGCGGATTGTCAAGTCCGCGGACCCAGAAGGGACACAGACGGCCGGCGAGGTCGTGGCCGATGAGTTAGAAGCACTGCCTCGCGAGGGTAGCTCTTGCCGGTGATGGTGATCAACCAAAAGTTGAGGAACCTTCCCATGCGTAGTGCGCTCGCTGGGCTATGTTATCTGATTGTAGGGATGCTCGCAGTGGCCCCGATGGGCTTTTACTTCTGCTTTCGGAATGTGCCATCTGGGGCGTGTGCCTGGCGCTGTTCTCTCACGCCCGGTGGTCTATTTAAAGCACAGCTTGCAGAAGGGCGGCTAGATCTGGTATACCTTGGGTGTCGGTCTTATCTGCGTCACGCCGAGACGCGAGTCTCCTTTGTCGGGTTTCGTGTGGAGAAATACCCGGGAGGAATGGAGTTTGGATCCCATGTGTGTGGGCGAATAGGCATCCCTCTCTGGACTCCTGCTGTGCTGATCGGCGGAGTGTGGACGTTGCCCCGGGTTCACAGGGCAGTTGTGCGTCGGCGCCGGAGGGAACGAGGAGTGTGCGTTGAGTGCTGCTATGATCTTACGGGTAATGCATCTGGTGTGTGCCCAGAGTGTGGTGCCAAAATGGACACCTCCGGAGACAGGGAGCGCAGAGGCTCCGTAAGGGCATTCGCTCGCAGGTCACCAGTCCTCGGGAGCGTTGGTCATGCGTGTGTGCTCACGCTTGCTGTGGCGGGAGTCTCTCTTGGACTGATGTCGATCTTCGTGTGGTGTTATTGTGTCGGTGTCAGTGAGCACACGCGCGGCACGGGTGAGTCTGGCATAGATGCGACGCTGCAAAGTGAAGGCAGTGCGACATCACGCGCCGAGGACCTCAATAAGGAACTTGACTTGCCCGAGGAGATCAAACAGCTCTTTGAAGAAGGGGAGCGGTGTCTAGCGAACGCAAGAGCACGCCTGGAGGTGAACGATGCCCTGCGGGCATATAATTGCTTTCTTGAGATTGCTCTTTCCAGCGAGGCGACGGCAGCACAGAAGGCAGAGGCGAGGCGGCAGGCGGAAGAGGCCAAACGCGAGGGGTGGCGAATCAGGAGAGAGATACTGAGGACGCCCAAGGGCCTGCGTGCGGAGGAACGAGGAGGATAGCCGAGTAAGGTACGTGAATCAGGCGCTATGACTAAAGGGAAAAGACCAACTATAGGCAGTCAAGGGTAAAGTAGAAGAATTTCGTTCGTTTGTTCTTTGGCACTTGGAGGTTCCTCGGGGGTTGGGCGTCGGTCGCTGGGGCTGGTGCGCTACTCCAGCGACTTTGGACACCGATTTTCCAGGTGGGCAAGTGCTCCCAGATGCGCCGAATGCGCGACACAGCCGGGGCATTGATGCTCGTTCTGCCGATCCAGGGGCAGCTTTCAAGCTGCTAGCTTCAGCTCGATGATGGGGAGATGTCTTCAACCTTCATGGTAGGTCACCAGAAGTGTGAGCTGGAGGTTGGATGCGGCATCGTCTCGATCCGCTGTGCATGTCGGTCGCAGGTCAAACCGTCGAGCTTGGCTCAGTGAAGCGACGCCCTCGTAGATCTCGTGCGGCGTGCGACCATCAAGTGCTTGATGTGGACGGCGTTCGTTGAACCAGGAAACGTACGCCGACAGGTCAGCTCTCATCGCTTTCAGGCGAAGCGGGATGATTAGGCGCCGGAGCCACTCGTCCTTGAGGGATTTGATGAACCGCTCGATCACCGCGATGCTGCCATAGCGATGCGCGGCGCCGTAACGCGGGCGGATGTTCTTTCCCTGGCACCATACCTTGAAACCCGCGCTGGCAAACTGCGGCCCCTGGTCACAGACGATGTACTTGGGACAAGCCTCGATCTTGCCGATCGCCCGCCCAAGAAAAGCCCGCACGGCCGCGGAGCTTGGCTGCTTCTTTAACACCGCGAAGCCGAGGGCCAAACGCGAGTAGTGATCCACGGCGCAGGCCACCCACCAGCAGAAGGGCCAAACTTGCGGCAGCGAAAGCGGGAACCAAGGCGCCCAGAATCCGGCTGTCGTGGGGACGACCGTAAGATCGACATGCCAAACATGATTCGGCCGCTTGGCCGTCACGGTCCGACCGTCGGCCCGTCGTTGTGCTCCGCCCGTGTCCGCAGGCGCAGTGGCTTCAGCTTCCACGGGACGACCGGGATCTCGACCTTGGTCTTTCAACATCCGTCCTACCGTGCTCGCACTCAGGCGGAGCCCCGCTCGCGTCAACGTCTGCGCGATCCGCTTCCGACCCATGGACGGAGAGAGCACCTTGAGCCTGCAGACCAGGTAGCGTACTAAATCCGGGAACTTGTTGACCGGTTCACGCACCTGTACAAGTGGCGCCCGGCCGGATTCATCGATCCGTTTGAGCCACGAGGCAATGGTCGTAGGCTTCACAAGAAACCGTCTTGCTGTCTCGGCTTGCGACCAGCCTCGTGCGGCCTTGAG
>CP070827.1:4148157-4159516 GCA_020344555.1 Phycisphaerales bacterium | reverse complement strand
GCGCAGCGAACCCGTGACTTGAGGAACCGTATGCGTCAATCGCGCACGTACGGATCTGTGGGAGCCCTGGGTGGGCAACCACCCAGGGCCACCCAGCCGTGCTGCGATGGGCTTCCCCCAACCTGTTGGCAGGGCGATACCACCCCGATAGGCTTGGCACAATTGAGTGGACAGCCGGGCAGGAATCGTAGCGAGAGGAACCGTTCCCGCTTGAGTCGGGAGCCTTCGTGCGGCAGGACGATGACCGGCAGTCCCGCACATGGGAAGTCTCGTTTGGACGGATCTACGAACGGTACAAGCAACCCCGTCGTTCGCGCAGGACACCCCGTTACTCTCGGAAGCGTGGTCACCATCCTCTGCTCGACGGCCGTAGGTTGTTGCTGCTTTCGGTGTCCCGACATGCCTGGTGAGGAAGGAGTCCAGCAACAGACCATGACCGTACGCGGAATCACATTGTCATACGAAGAGCGAGGCAAGGGGTACCCCGTCGTACTTATTCACGGTTTCGGTTCCAACGCCGTCACTTGGCGCCGTGTAGCCAAGCTGCTCGTAGCTGACTATCGGCTAATCTCGGTCGATTTGAAGGGCTTTGGCAGATCTGCCAAACCACGCGACAATCAGTATTCAGTCGATGATCAGGCTCGCCTTCTACTCGGATTCCTCTCCGACCTGGGCCTCGAAAGAACGGTACTCGTCGGCCATAGTTTCGGAGGAGGCGTGGCGCTCCGAGCCGCCGCAATGGACGTCGCAGCCCGGCGAAGCCGTATCGATGCTCTTGTCCTGATTGACTCTATGGCGTTTTCCCAGAAACTCCCTCGCTTCCTTAGGATTCTGCGAGCCCCTCTAATCGGGGCCCTGGCATTACGGCTTCTCCCACCCCGATTCCTGTCGAAAACCGTTCTGAGAGACGTGTTCCACCGCCAGGACCGAATCCCGGATGACCTCATCGATGCCTACGCCCGCAATATGTGTGATGCCGATTACAGATATGCGCTCAGATTAACAGCTCGGCAGATCCTACCCGACGCGGGTGAAGACTTGGCTGCTAGTCATTCAACGGTAACGACTCCTTCACTTGTTCTCTGGGGGAAACACGACCAGATCATTCCTCTCGGGCATTGGTAAGAGACTCGCCAGCGTACTCCCACACGCCACGCTTACAATATTCGACGATTGCGGCCATGCGCCCCAGGAAGAAATGCCTGCTAAGACAGCAACGTGCATTTCGTTGTTTCTCAGGAAACATCTCTTTCTTCCTGATAAGGTGCCACATGATTGACGGTCTGCTTCAGCTTGCTTGGGTAGCTTATCCCATTTTGCTCGGCTTTGTCTTTCTTTGCTTAAGCGTTCTTCGACGGCCCGCGTTAGGTTTGAGCAAACTCACCGTGCATCTTGGTATCCTGAGTTTCGAAAGTCCTGTGCATACTACGCTCATACTGCGTATCTCCTTTCTTATCGCCGCGCTTCTATCCTTTGCGTTTCCAGCGTTCCGCAATTACTCGGACCTGTTCCCCACCGATCTTACGATGGAAGTGTACTTCGATGATGAGGGTATACAGAACGCCATGGCCGCGTGGGCAGACCAGGAACGGAATCGGCTGAATATTGCGGAAGACTGGCTAGGTCAGCGACCCGAGTATTTGGCGGACATGAACAGTGAGGTAGTTCAGCGGTTTGGGAATTATGGCTTTCGCTTTTCGTCTGATCCGAGCGTCGTACACAGTGCTGGGTGGAGTCACTTTCCAGTGCAGAAGGTGAGAGGCAAGTGGCAAGTGTATCAGATAGTTGGGGCACACGGGCATCTGACGCACACACGTTACGACGAGTCCGGCGAAGTCTACACGCTGATTTCGGAGTTCAGATTGCGCAAGTCGGCTGGCAATTACATTGACATTGGATTAGAGGACATATATTTCCGGTGCTCCACGTTTTTTATGCCGGAGTTCGAGCAGACGCTGCGGGTGTCGGCTGCGGACAGTCCCGAACTCATCTATGTCATGACGGCTGCAACAAAGGTATGGTATGTGCCCTACCCTGTCGTCGGTGATACAGTGTACTTTCGGACGAGGGTAAGTGACGGTAAGCGCACTCCCATTGCATACGCACGATATGACTTCGGGAAGTCGTAGGTGGCCTGGAAGAGTCGAGGTTGGGGGCGACAGGGAGTGGACTATCAGGTAGCTCACGAGCCGGACCGGTGTGCTGTTGAGATGACCGTGGTGAGGGATTGTGACAGGTTCAAGGAGCGCGAGAAGATCCATGCCATCGGCGTGGAACCGCAAAACGCTACTCTCGCGATCACGGTGGCCAGAGAGGCGGCTAAGGCGTGTGGTATTCAGGACGTTGACTTCGGTGCGTTGGCTGCGGAGTAGATGGTTCCCGGGCATGTGGTGCGGCCCAAGCATGGCATGGATGAACCAACTTGCACCGATTGCGCGAGATGTCGCCAGAACTGCCAGCCGCAGCCCTCCCTGTGGTCGTTGAGGGTCCGGTCAGTGAGATGGCGCTCGGAGAGCTTCCGGTAGAAGTTGTAGGCGGGCATCAGAATCGCGGTCCCATACAGCGATCACGATCACCAACTGATCCCGTTGGTAGATGATCTCGTGCTGGGCATCAGGTTTCTGGGGCGTGGACGCCTGAGAGTCGATGGCAAGGTGCCGACGTCGGGTTGGCTATGGAAGCTTCAATTGCACAGGTAGTCCATGACACAGGGCAAAAGATCGCCGCGTCGCCTGGAAGTCTCGCGGACGCCCTGAACGACACACTCAATCAGCTCTTGCCGTGGCCCCTCCGCGCAAGCAACGGGTCCGTCAGAGATGCTGAGGGACAAACTACTGACGGCTTCGCTACTGTCATTCATACCACTGCGCCACAGTCTTAGACCGCAGCGGAACCGTGCATTCTTGACGCCGATAATGTCGTGTGTGTGATCGACGTTGATGAGGGCTACGACACGGGAACGCTGCGCGCTGCATATGAGCGCATGGCCCGCGCAAAAGAACTGAAAAAGACTCCGCTACCGCATGTGCCTGGTGTCCCTCTGACCACGGTAACCCTCGGCATTGTGTTTTCCCGGGCGGGCTCGGTACCGCTGGAGGGTTTGGCCGAGGAGCTTGACCGCCTGAACAAACAGCACGAAGATCCCGAATGGACTGACATGGTCGTCGTGCTCTCTAAGGGCTAATAAACTACGCGGTCCGGTTTTTGGGTGAGGGCGTCAGTGGTGATTTTCTTCCGCCCGCCGAAGGTGCGCTTGCAGCCTATACCCCACCCATCTACGTGATCTTAGTTGCGCGACCCACCGCACGGTTTACGTTCAACAAGATGTGTAGCTTCTTACTGGGACATCTCGTGTTCTTTTCTCCTGGCACCAAGCTTGATGATTGGAACAGGATCTCGGACGGCACGCCAGACGGAGCGATCGTAATTAGGGGATATCAGTACAATCTGAGCGGCAGGCTGATGCCTGTACCCGCGGAGTTCTACAATGACCGGTATCTCCCGCCACGCCCGTTTCTGATCGAAGACGAACGTGGCGAGCTTCTGTCGACTTTACAGTTCCTTCCCTGGCAAGATGGTGGCGTTGTGCTATTACAGGGAAAACTGCCGCTCAACGCCTTGCTGATTTTTCTAGGCCAGGAGGCACTGAAGCGCGGGGACGTCGTAGATCGCTCTGAAGCTCAGATTTCTTACGTGCTCCCAATTGGGCAGACGGACTTCGCAAAAATGCTTGAGCGGATTCACCGACAATCGAACATGGCCGTAAGGCAGGACCCCTCGTCCGTTGTTGTGCAGAAGCTAATGGATGAGGGTTCACGTGCACCCTTCACAGCGCGGCTCTATATCGGCCTTTCGCGCTTGCGGGATGTTGTCTTCCCGGATCGTGCCAGCCGGGAAATATTCGATGGACCGTATGTGCCGATTTTGGAGGCGTTGGTAAGCGCGCGCAATGCCTCACGAGCGATCCCTCAATTGATGGCTGCCCATTCGAGCAAGCTTGGTTCCGGTGACGTTGGGCGATTGCGAGGGCACAACATTTACGTTGAAGAAACGATCGACGAGGAGCTTCGAAGAGAGTTCGGGATATTCGTAAACAGCGCGGTACGCGCACTTAAGGGCGGTATGCAAGCGTTAACCAAAGCCCTGGGAAAGGACATTGGCTTCTTATTCAAAAAGCATGCGGCATTTGAGGATGGGCTAGAAAAGGTGGAAGAAGGCGGTGATCGAGAACTTGGTGAATATCTACGCGGGGTGCGGAATTGGTTTGAGCGCTTGATCAACTGCCGCAATGCTGTCGAGCATGAGGGATGGATATTGCCAAAGGTTAAGTACAGTGAGGCGGCGGGAGTAATTCACGGCGATGAACGCCAAATCTCAGACCAGGGGGTATCTCATTTTGTTGCCCTTATCTTTGACCGCCTAATCTGCTTTGTGGAGGAGGTGACGGTTCATTGCCTGGTGGCTCAAATGCCATCAGGAATTACCGTCACTGAGGTTCCTGTTTCGGAAAGAGAGGCGGACATGCCACTACGCTTCCAGTTAGCGCTTAAGGACGATGACAGTGCGACCTGGCGGATAGTATACCACGAGAGCCCGTTTGAAGAGACGTGACGTGTGTGCGCCGCCATAGGGGACGCCGCAATTCGCCCGCGCTTGAGCACGTTCCGTCTTTGTGTGACCTCAACGTAGATCGGGGTAGCCCCGCCCCTCGTTGGCGGCGCCCGACATATCCTTACGACACCCACGAGGGGTGAGGCCACACGAACACGAAGAACGCTGTAAGCCGTTTCCCCTTTCAACAGGAGTCATTCAGGCTGCTTTGGAGCTGAGAACATTGCGGACCGCGGTGATGGCGCGGTTGATGTCCTCTCGGGATACATCCAGGTGAGTCACCGCCCGAACGCGCTGCGGGGCCAACGGCAACATCCACACTCCACGTTCGTACAGAGCATCACAGAGTGACTGAGCCGTCCCGATAGCCTCGTGGATATCGAAGTACACGATGTTCGTCTCAACCGTGCTTGGGTCGATGGAGATTCCGGGTGTCTCCGCCAGTGCGTCGGCCAAGTGCCCGGCATTAGCGTGATCTTCGGCGAGACGATCGACATTGTGCTCGAGCGCATAGAGTGCACCAGCCGCGATAATACCAGCTTGCCGCATTCCACCGCCGAACATCTTACGGAACCGATGGACGCGCTCGATGATCTCAACGGAGCCTGTGACGGCCGACCCGACGGGCGCTCCTAGTCCTTTCGAGAAGCAGATGGCAACAGTGTCGAAGTACCGAGTATATTCCTGCGGCGAATGGCCGGTGGCGACGCAGGCGTTCATCAGCCTGGCACCATCCAAGTGCATCCGCAGGCCGTGCTCCTCGGCCACTTCATAAATCGAGGCGATCTGGTCGATCGGCCAGATACTACCGCCACCGCGATTCTGCGTGTTCTCCACGACGACAAGGGCCGACCGTGGAAAGTGGCAGTCCAGCGGCCGCACTGCCGCGCGCACGTCTTCCGGGTGAAAAAGTCCGCGCTCACCGCCGAGCAATCGCAGTGAACAACCCGACAAACCGGCCGGGGCGCCGGCCTCGTAATGGTAAATGTGGCTGTCCCCGTGGGCTATGATCTCATCACCCGGCTGGGTCTGGGCGCGAATCGCAGTCTGGTTGGCCATGGTGCCGGAGGGAACGTAGATCGCCGCTTCTTTCCCCAGGAGGGAGGCCACTTTCTCCTGGAGGCAGTTGACGGTCGGGTCATCGCCGAACACGTCGTCGCCGACCTGAGCTTCCGCGATGGCCTTGCGCATCCCAGGCGACGGCCTGGTGACAGTGTCGCTCCGCAAATCGACCAAACGTACGTCGCTCATAGCCATCGACACGGTCTCGACCTTTCGATTTCGAGTGTTCGGGGTCTCCCGGCGTTGGTGTCCACCCACGCCAAGTGGTCTTTATGCCGCTAGCTCTTGCCCATTATCTCGTGGCGGATCCTGGCCCCGACTTGAAGTATATTGTCGCCGGCGAGCTGCACCAGGGCCGGCAGATCAGTCATGCTCGATTCTTCCTCAACCTGCTCATCGACGAACCAGTTCAGGAAGCTGCGGGTGGCATAATCCTTCTCTGACTCGGCCAGAGACACGAGATCGTTAATCATACCGGATACCTGGCGCTCACTCTCCAGCGCGGACCGCACGATCGCCTCGGACATCATCGTCGCAAACCGCCCTCTCGTTCCAACCGCGTGATTGCTTAGACACCTCTCTCAGACGACGGGACAGATCGTACGGAGCCGACCATTCGGCGTCAATTCGCGGCGGGACATTCCAGCAATTCCGGAGCTTGGGCGTCAACGCTCGGGATTGCGTGGTCCAGGGTGTCTCTTGCTGGGAAGATTTTCGCATGGGAGCGGTTGGTGCCTTTCGCAGCGTTTTTGGCGGGCAGCGGGGTGGGTTTTGGAACCCGCAAGGTGCGCCGATCCTTAAAGGGATTGTCGGATCGTTGAGTGGTAATCCGCGGATGACGGAGATCGAAGCGGGCCGGTCAGGTCGGCACCGGTAATATACGTCTGCCGAGCCCGTGGTAGAGTTCGGCGTACGGGTGGCCCAGGTCGTTCCGAGGTGGGCTGGCGATTCTCACTTCGCCGGTCACACGATCGATCCAGCGGTCCCGAGCACGCATCGAGAACGGTCTAGGTCGACGGCTGCAGAGTGTGGTCCGGGGGTGGATGAGCTACCACGCCGCCCTGGCCACCGCCGCGGGGTGCGGCTAGTATCGGAGCCTATCGCTACTGGGCCTCCAGCGGCTGAAAGGGACAGTCTGTGAGCGAGTACCAATACTACGAGTTTCAGGCGGTTGATCGGCCCTTGACCGCAGACGACATCGACTGGCTGCGCGAGCTGTCCACACGAGCGCAGATCACGCCGACCAGTTTCGTCAACACCTACAACTGGGGCAACTTCCGCGGGGACCCGGTCAAGCTCATGCAGCGCTGCTTTGACGCGTTCGTGTATGTGACGAACTTCGGCTGTCGCCGATTCATGCTTCGTCTGCCACACGCTTCCTTCGACGTCAGACGTGCGAAGCTGTACTGCCAGAGTGAAATCACTTCGCTCCGAAGCAAGGGAAACTGCGTCCTGCTCGATTTCTATTGCGAGGACGAGCTCGGCGAATGGGATGAATGGGACGATGGTCCAGGGTGGATGGCCTCTTTGATCCCGCTGCGCGCGGATCTGCTTGACGGTGATTGGCGGTGTCTATACCTGGCATGGCTATCCGGGGTGCAGTACGAGGATTTTGACGACGATCTGACCGAACCGGCGGTTCCACCGGGTTTGAAGGGCTTACCCGCTCCTTACGACGCGTTCGTGGACTTCCTGCAAATCGATATGGATCTTGTCGAGGTCGCCGCTCAGCGCAGCACGCCGCGTGTGGCAATGGACCCGTCAACCGGCGATCTGAAAGCGTGGATCGACGCTTTGCCGACGTCTGAGAAGGACGATCTGCTACTCGGGTTTGTGCAGGGAACCGCGGCGAATCCACAACGGGAGCTTCTTCGACGTTACAGAGAGGCGACAGCACACCGCACCCCAAGGCATCCCGGCGAGGCGAACAAGCCGCCTCGAACGGTCGCCGAGCTGGCCGATGCATGGAATGAGCACGCGCGTGCGAAGGAGCGCCGTCTAGTGGAGCAGGTCGAGCGGGAAAGAGCACGTAGTGCTGAGGCCGAAGCCCGCGCCAGGGAGAAGTATCTGAAGGATCTTGCGTCGCGGTCAGATGCGGTCTGGAGCCGGATCGAGGCTTTGGCCAAGAAGCGGACTCCGAAGGGCTATGACCAGGCCGTCGCGTTGCTGGCAGACCTGCGGGACGCCGCTGCTCAAACGGACAGGACGGATGAGTTCGCTACACGCGTCCAACAGCTCCGCAGCCTCCACTCGACCAAACCGAGCCTGATGCGCCGACTTCACCAGGCCGGCCTGTGGTGACGGCCCCCCGTAACCATAGCTGAGTCACTAGCTTCTTCCGCCGATGACCAGGAGTGGGGACAGTACACTCTATGAAGCGGTGAGAGTGCAAGCGTGCGCTGGTGTCTTTCCCGTTAGCCCCATGGCCCCGTCCTTTACCCCTTCACAAAGGGTATCATCCCTGCCTCTATCCGGGCGGGCAAGCCGGCTGATCCTCAGCCGTCAGCCACCAATCTCCAATCCCTCCGTCCCTTCGTCCCCATGTCCCTTCGCTCCGTCGCTTCGTGGCTTGGACGCTTGTCCATCCCCTCCCTCATCCCGACGTACGTCGGGAGGGCTCTGATCGCTTCGTGGCTTCTCCTTCTCCGGTTCATCTTTCATCCGTCATCGTTCCTATTCCGATCTTCCCGAAGCCCCCCTATTTGGATTTGACCGCTTCCGTGGCGCAAGGTGACGGGCGGCTGCGGCCGCCCGTCTTCATCGCTTCTTGACTGACTATTTGCAGGCCGTCGGGTCATCTGCCCGGCGGGGCCTGGAGTTCGATGGTTTCCCCGGTGCCGGGTATTACAATGTGGGCGCCGTCAGAGGAAATCATGTCAGAAGGTACCCGCTCGCGGTGGCCGACAGCCCGTCCGTCGGACAGAGTGTACAGGAACACGCCCCATACACCCGACTCCGGATCTCCACGGGCGTTGCTCACGGTGAAGCGCCGCTGTGCCCTCAGCTCCCGTGTCTCCGCGAAGATCGCGGTACGCTCCTGGCGCGTACCCGGCGGATATGAGGTCTGTAGATCCACGGTCTGCCCGTCGGGGAGTGTAAACCGAATCGTGAAACGCCCCAGGCCGACGTCGGATTCGCTCTGCGAGATGATTTCACCAGCCCCATTATCGCGAAGCCGCTGGATCTCGTCGACTCGCACGGTGGCTTTCTGTGCGCTGCTGAGTGCGCCCTCGCCCATGTTCATGGTTTCGCCGCTCGCCAGTGTGTACTCCACGTCGTAGCTGGTTCTGCTAAGTTCCCCGCTCCAGCCAGGCCCTTCCCGCAACCCGACCAGCCGGCCCCCGCCGGCTTGCTTGATACTGTGGATCTCACGGAACGTATCGACAACCGCCTCCCGCTCTTCGGGACTATCGGGCCCGGGGCCGCCGCTTAAGGTGTATTGACTCCCATCGGGAGAAGTCCACGTTACGTCGGCCTCGGTGTCGGGGGTCTCACCCGTGTCCGGCACTGCTACGAACGCACCGTCAGCCGTGATGGCTTCTGCCGGAACCTGTTCCACAATGCCGACGGTCCGCCCGTCGGCCAGGGTGTATCGCAACGTCCCCCAAACGCCCTGCTCGGGGTTTTCGTTGCTCACTCGGGCATCTTCTACGGAAAAGCGCAGCTCGGACTTCAGCCGGCGTGTCTCCGAGAATATCGCCTCGCGTTCCTGGCGCGTACCGGGCGGATACCACATCTGCAGATCCACAGTTCGGTCTGACAGTGCGAAGCGGATCGTGTACAACCCCAGCCCTATCGGGGCCTTGATTCGCATGATGACCTCGCCGGCGCCGGCGTCGCGAAGCTGCTGGATTTCGTCGATCCGCATGTTGACTGCTTGTCGGTCAGTCAGCTCGCCACCGGCACTGGAGGTCGTGCCGTCCTTGAGCGTGTATTCGACCATATAAACGGTATGGTCGGGGGTCTCGATCATCCCGGTCAACTCGCCGAGACCGGCCTCTGCCAGCTCCGCCATTTCGGCAAACTCGCGGGCAACTTTTTCCCGGTCCTGTGGGTCATGAGGATCAACGGCCCCGGAGCGGCTCCACGTAGTACCATCCGGAGTGGTCACGGTTATCTCGTGGCGTGGATGCACCGGGGTGAGAATCCACCGAACCAGGTCACGTCCGGTTTCGGTGCCGGCCAGTCCGACACCACAAATCCCGCACAAGACTAAGCAGACTACCCAAGCACTCCTGTGCCGCCCGCCAACATGGGCTCCGTTGCGGGAGACGGCATTCATGCGCTCTCGGACTGCCCGGACATGCTCCGGATTGGGGTCGATTTTCATCTCGGCGTTCTTGAGCATGTCTTCAAAGTGAGCGTCTTCCTGATACATAAAGCACACCTTCCTCACGTATCTTACGTGTCTGAGCTGGACCCATGGATATCAAGCCATTCGCGCAGTTTTTTCATGGCGCGACTCAAACGGGTGCGCACAGCGTCCTGGCGACAACCCAACACCTCGGAGATCTCCCGAACAGACAAGTGTGTGTAAAACCGCAAGACGATGACTGCCTGGTACTTGGGCGGCAGGGCCAGCAGTGCAGCACGCACATGAGCCGGTTGTTGATCGACACTCGCATTGGGGTCAGCCTCAGGCTCCCTTGCCGCAGGCCTTCCTTCCGCGAAACGCCCCAAGAGTAGCTGATGGAGGCGTTTCCTGCGGTAGTGTGTGTTGGCCAGGTTGGTTGCGGCTCGCAGCAACCAGGCCTGCATGTGCGTGGCGTTTTCGGGAAGGCGCCTGGCCGTAGCGGCTGCTTTATAGAATGTCTGACCAGTCAGCTCCTCAGCCAGCTCAGCGTCGAATAGCCGGTGAAGCAAATAGCGATGCAGAAGAACGTAGAACCGGTCGAAATTGGAGACCAGCAGGTTCAGGGACCCGCTGCGGGTCCGCAGCGCTTGATCAGTCACTTCGGTTGCCGTGGTCCTGGTCACATCCTTCCTCGCCTCATTGTAAACCATCACTGTCGACATCGGTACGCTTCCCAACTCGGGCATCTCCACGGATCGAATCGTCCTGAGTTTCCGTCATATACACGCGCAGCCCGGGTCGACTGTGACAAGAATCGCTCCTGGTTTTGTAGTTTTTCGCCACTTTTCCGGCAGGGATTAACGGAGGGGTGCGGTCGGCACGAGTGCCAAGCGGGATCGGTCGGGAGGCCGTGGGGCCCCCAAACCGGCCTGTCTGCTACGTCGTACAGAAGATGGTCTGGGCGTCTCTTCGGAGGCGGAAGACTCAATTGCCGGTCGTCAGATTGCGGGCGTGCCGATTGCGCCCCACCGGTTTGGCTCCGGGGGCGGCAGCCGTCCCATTGTGTTATGGCATTGGACGCGTCATGGGCATTCGCTCAAGGGTTATAATACAACTTCCCGACCTCGACGTAACTCGGATCTGCGAGAATCAGAGCCCGGCGCGTGAGGCCCTACCCGGTTGCTCGATTCCATAAACATCAGTCTGGCGCGTGTCAGGTGTGGGCACAAGGCTACGCGGTTTGACTATCCGGACTGCGAACCGGGTTCCCAGGTCGATTCGGTGAGAGTCCCCACACGTGAATAGGTGCCGGACAATTGGCCGCGCCTACTGCGCGCCAATCAGCTCAATCTCTGCAGGTGTGCAGACACGGGACGGGAAACTGCTCTGTGT
>CP070827.1:4113463-4148057 GCA_020344555.1 Phycisphaerales bacterium | reverse complement strand
CCGAGGAAAACCTCACCATCCATCATCTCGAGCCCATGCGCCCCGGCGATTTCGTTTTCCTCTGCGAATCCTGCCACAAACGGGCCCACACGCCGCTCTATCGAACGATTCAGGTCCCCGTAGCCTCGGGCCAGTTCAGCATTCGACCCGAGGCCGTGGCCCGGCGAAAGGCAGTGTCCCGTGGCTAAGCGAACCGGTCTGGCAGATTCAATTCGATCGCCCGACGGGTGGCCCACCCCGATGTACATCGGGATGGGGGACACGATGATCTAAACCGCAACGTCGGACCTTCTGGTGTCATCCGACTTGAGAGAAGGTCAGGCACGCCGCATAGCCCGAGACGCACACTGGCGGAGGTCCCGATGCACATCGGGACCAGCGGTACCCCGCGCGCACGGATGGACACTGGCGGGCCAGCCGCCAGTGGCACCCGGCGCACAGAAGTCTCAGAGTAAGCGTCGAAAGGTCCGCTTTCCGTGGAAGTGGGCGCGCCTTGCGGGTGATAATTGTACCCACCCAGACGGCAAATGGGTGATCTCGATTGAGGCGAGGGAGGCACAGAGGACCGAGGACGCATGGTTTATGCGGACCGTGGTTTCCAGACAGCGAGCGGCCCTGCTCTCATATAGACCCTTGTGAAGTGGCGGTCTAGGATAGACTGCGGGGATAGTAGACCAAGTCGTCACGTGTTCGTGCCGGTGGTATCGGCTGCGCCGGGTGACGTCAGTGGTCAACCGGAGTCGCTTGCCAACGGTCGATGGGGGATGATCGAGGCCTCCCACGGCGTTGTGGACGGCCGGACTTGCCGGCCTTGCCCTACCCCTGCGACCGCCGGATAGGAAAAGAGGAAAGGCGAAGAGATGCTCAACAACAGAACGCGATGGACCGTGACCGGGCTGGCCTGTGCGGGGCTCGGATGCTTCCTGCTGCCGGTCTTTGGCCACGAGGTTAGGGGTACCCCGATCGCAACGAGCGGCCACACCGCCGCGGTCCTCGGGGTGACGCCGCAGAAGACGCCCCAGCTTGGCCTGATCAGTGTTCGGGACTTGGATGTCCGGATCGCGGCCTTGCGCGACGCGACCGGTGATACCTACGACGCGGTCGGGCTCGTCCAGGACGCCGCGACTGCCTGGATCGTCGACGATGTCCCCGACAATCACACCTTCGGCACAGGCGAGGAGAGCGCCGGGGCAAACTTGATCTCCGGTGTGGATATGCGGATTGTGGGAACCGACTTCGGCCCCGGGGTGCCGGGGACCAACTCACTCCAGGTCAACTACTTTACAACGGACGGCTCGGACATCGTGCCTGCCGGGTCCGTCTCGCCTGACGGTCTTATCTACGACTCCTGGCGCATGGACGTAGGCACGACCGCGGCAGGTACCGACAAGATCAACTGGACTCCGAACCCCGGCTTCACCGTCGTTGACTCCGGCTTCTGCGTGGCAGATGCCGGAACGGTCCTGGGCTGCTTCGAACTGTCCCTCCATGACAGCGATGCCAACGGCGTCTCCGGGGCCGGGGTCGTCGGTCTGGGTGGGGAAGACATCGCCGGATTCGGCGTCGACGAGATGATCATGTACTGGGAGATTCAGTTGGCCCCCTCCTGCGGCGACGGCCACGTCGACCCGGGCGAGGAGTGCGACGACGGCAACACCGTCGACGGCGACGGGTGTTCCGCGAACTGCCAGGAAGAAGGCACTATTCTCGGCGACTTTGACGGCGACGGCGACGTGGATCTGGCGGACTACGCCACGTTCATGAGATCTTTCGATGGGCCGTAACGATCTGGCTTACCTACAACAGCGCTGAATCATCTGACGCGGCCCGGCAATACCGATCCGGGCGGGAACCACCGACCACCGGCCCCATGATAGGGACGGGGACTACCGTTGTACCGGTCTCCCCTACGCCTATCCTAGGTGCTTCCCTGTTACCGTGTTTCATAAACGGTGCGACAGCGATCTGGCCCCGAGCCGCGGGCTTCAGCCCGCACGGAATGAAAGAACCGCGCCGCCAAGTGTGCATCGGGCACGTTCAGCGGCACGGTCTGGAGGGTCGTCGGTGAGGTGATAGAGGAAGTCCTCACCGACTTTGCACGTCGCCTCCATTATATTGCCCGTACGGCATGGTGGCAAGATCGCAGTGGGCGGTGGCTAGGTAAATAGTAGCGGGGCTGACATGGTGGTAGGCCGGCCGGCGTGGACCTATCCCACTCAGTCAAGCTGATCGAGGGCCCTGAGCTTGATCCTGAGCACGCCTAGGGCTACTGAAGCGGGCTCGAGGTCGTGTTCCGCCGACTCATGAGCGCGACCTCCGAGGCGACTAATCCGCAGGAAGAGGCTAGACTTGCGGCCACCGAGCTGTGGGCCCGGCTGATGTCGGAGCCGCACAAGAAGTGAGGTGTGAACTAACCAGATTGTACTGAGGAGATGCACGATGCGTGTGCTTTATAAGCATTTCCGCGGAGCCTTCAAAACGTGGCGTACCCTGTTTCAGGATGCCTCGGACTTTGCGACGGAGGTGGGACCTGAACGGCTCGTTTCGATCTCTCATTCCGAGCATGGTATAGAGGGCGTCGTGAGCGTGTGGTATTGGGGTGAGCCCGAAGTCTGTCACAAGTGTGGGTATAACCTCACCGGCAACGAATCGGGTGTGTGCCCGGAATGTGGAACGAAGATATCGTGGACGCCATCTTAGCATCACGGTCGCAGGCGCAAACGCCAGTAGCGTTATCGCCGTCAAGCCCCACTCGGAGACGTTGGGGAGGGGTTAAAGTCGAGAATCCTAGCGCCCACGTCAGCAGTTGGTGCGCCGCTCCGTCGCGCTGGAGGCAGCGAGGACCTCCGATAGCTAACGATCACACGGACTCGGCCCAGGCTCAAACGGGAACGCAAACCCGCGGAACGCCTCCAGAACGTACGTGACGTCGGCAATGTTTACCAGCAAGTCCGGTATCCAGGGCTCAATGTCGCACCTCGCCTTAGCCGGCGCGCCCTCGAGATTCTTGAACTTATCGAGCACGGCCGTGACATCGGTGGGAATGCCCACGACGCCGTCCGGCGGAGTACACGGAATAACCGCGCAGTGCCCCACCACATCGCCCCAAATGCTGGCGGTTATCGTTAGCGGTGCCGAGTAGCTGCTCTCGGCGCCAGCGTCACACTCTTGGTCGATTGCCTGCAGGTCATACACACCACCTGGAACGATGCCTTCATGGTGGGTGTGGATGATGCCATATGGGCTCCAATCAGTGTAGTAGGGCTCGCATTGGAGGTCTGCGGCCATGAAGTCCGGAAAGCCCGGTGTGTGCTCGAGCTTGCCGGCATTCTCGCTGATCTCCACCGGCGAGACTACCCACATGTGTATGCCGTTCCAGATGTCAAATGGTGAGGGTAGACTCTGAAATGTCACCCGGATGGCAGTTTGTTGCCCAGGATTGCCGGGCACGATGGTCAGGTAGCGGTTCTTGGCCGTTGCTACCTCTTCCGACTGGGGTGCATCCGTGGGGGGGCACGTGTCACATTCGTCCGGGACACCGTTGCCGTTCACGTCGGTCGAGGTTCCCTCCGCCAAATCGCATGCATCCGGCACTTCATTGGTGTTGCAGTCCTGACTGGTCCCCATGAGAATATCGCAACTGTCGGCCGCGCCGGTGTCGTTACAGTCCGGCTCACACTCGTCGGGGACGCCGTTGCCACTGCAGTCGTCGCTTGTACCCTCGAGGATGTCACAACTGTCGGCCACACCAGTGTTGTTGCAGTCCGGCTCGCACTCGTCTGGGATTTCGTTGCCACTGCAGTCGTCACTAGTACCCTCGAGGATATCACAACTGTCGGCCACGCCGGTGTTGTTACAGTCCGGTTCACACTCGTCGGGGACTCCGTTTCCGCTGCAGTCGTCACTGGTGTCACCGGTGACATCACATTCATCGGGTGCACCATTGTCGTTGCAATCCGGCGCCGCCCCGCTTCCAATATCGCATTCGTCGGACATCCCATTGTTGTTGCAGTCGGTACCAGGAACGCTTACTGCCTCATCGACGACTATTCGCTGCGCGACCGCAACGCCCGCAATCTCCTGCACGATGGACTGGTCATCGGACCCGGGCCAGTCAATCCGGATATCTACAGTCGCATGACCTGGTACCCCAAACTCCGCATCCAGGGACTGTTGTGGACTGAATCCTCCCGTAGCTTCAATCTGCCGGAAGCCGAGCAGGTAATCGGCGTCGCAAATGTGGCCGGACTCGTAAACCGAGACCCTCGCGCCGATCCCGTCTCGGTTCGAGTATCCGGGACCCAGATCATGTCGGTGCCCAACAAGGTGAAGGATCAGGTAGTCTTGATCATTCTCGTTGTTGATATAGAGATAGTTGGTGTAGGGATGGTGTTCGTTGCCCACGGCCAGGTCCAGGTCGCCGTCGCCCTCCACGTCGGCCCAGGCGACGGCATCGGTGCTCCCCAGTCCAAACTCGGCGAACTCCACGAACGTGCCATCGCCGGCGTTGACGTACAGGTAGTTTTGATCGGCGACGTCAAAGTCTCCATTCCCGACCACCACGTCCATATCGCCGTCGTTGTCGAAGTCCGCCCACGCGATCGTATTAGTGTCTCGAGCCCCGAATTCCGCTCGTCCTTCGAAGCTTCCATCGCCCTTGTTGATGTACAGGCGGTTTTGATTGTCCGTTCCCCAGTTGGCCACCGCGAGGTCCAGCAGGCCATCGCTGTTGGCGTCACCCCAGGCCACCGCGGCGGTGTCTGCAGTTCCAAATTCCGCAACCGCGTGGAAGGTGCAATTTCCTTCATTGGTATAGAGATAATTCTGCTCGTTTCTTTGGAAGCCGCCGTTGCCCACGGCCAGGTCCAGATCGCCGTCGTTATCGAAGTCACCCCAGGCAACGGAGTCCGTACGTCCCATGCCAAACGCTTCCTGCTCAGTGAACGAGCCATCTCCGTTGTTGACGTAGACATAGTTCTGCTCTTCTGGACCGAGGATTCCGTTGCCGACGGCAAGGTCTATATCGCCGTCGTTATCACAGTCACCCCACGCCATGGCGACGGTCGTCGAGTCGCCGAACTGCTCCTCAGGATCGAACACACCGCTTCCGTTATTGACGTAGAGTGCATGTGCTGCCCCGCCTCCGACAGCCACGTCCAGATCACCGTCGTTGTCGTAGTCGCCCCAGACGACAGCGAACGTAGAGGCGCTGCCGAACTGGTTAGAGTCTGTGAAGCTGCCGCTGCCGTTGTTGGTGTGAAGGTGATTCGGCCCAATCGTGTTGCCAACTGCCAGGTCGGGCGCGCCGTCGTTGTTGGCATCGCCCCAGGCGACGGTAATGGTGAGACCAGCCCCGAACTCCTCACGAGCCGTGAAGTCCGGAACGTTGTCTCGTGCAGACACCACGTACGCGGGGGCCGAGGCGCTGCGGTCCATGGCGGGACTGCCCGGCAGGAACTTCTCTGCCGCATGCAAGAGGCTGTTACCCATTATGGCTGTACCGGCCAACAGAAGCACAGCCGTCGCTGGTGACTTGGTTGTGGTAGTAGGCATGTTCGTTCTCCTTTGTTGTGTCGCTCACCGGCCTCCGTGATGCGGACCACATACGACACGGAGGTTAGTGAGGTCGTTCGCCAACGGCAGTGGCGAAACCCTCACCTTGGGCAACTCACCTCCGGGCGCGCACCGGCACCTCCGCGTTCAGGTACGCCGAACACGGTTTGTGCCCTGACCGGCCGGTGCGGCGTTTGGATCGCCGGTCACCGCTGGCCACCCGGGGGCCATGCATGCCCCATAAGCACTACAACAGAAGACGCACAGGGCGCGCTTCATGAAGATCCCATAATGAGTAGATAGGCTACAGCGGGGGCGACGTGGGTGGTCGGCGCGGATCGACCGTGATACAGTACAATGGGGTGCCGCGGCATCCGCCGCGGATGGGAGTTCCGGCGTCCAACAAGGAACACGTTATGCCGAGCGAAGCCTACGAGCTTGTGTTGGTGGGCAAAGCTGTCGGTGGCGACCCGGTCGCGCTTACCGTGTTGCTCACGCAGGCTCGCGGCCGACTGCGCAACCACGTCACACGGAGAATCCCGGCGGATTTGCGCGGTACGATCGACGCTGACGATGTGCTTCAGGATGCTCAGGTCCAGGCTTACAGTCACATTGCCCACTTTGTGCCGCAGGGGCCCGACTCGTTCTATCGATGGTTTGCCACGATCGCGATCCGCCGGTTGCGCAACGCCGTGGAGAGACACAGGGCACTCAAGCGTGGCGGCGGCAGGCTGGCGCGGGCGGGGGCTGCCCGGGCCGGCGTCCCTGAGGAATCGTGCGTGGCGTTATTGGACCTACTGGCCGCCCCTGTCAAAACGCCAAGCCGGACCGCCGCCGGACGTGAGGCCGTGCAAGCGGTGCAAGCGGCTCTGGCCTTTTTGCCGGAGGATTACCGGCAGGCTGTACAACTTGTCTACATCGAAGGACAACCCGTGGCCGCGGCAGCCGCCAAAATGGGGCGGACCGAGCGGGCGATCCACAATCTGTGTTACAAGGCCAAGGACCGACTTCGTAAGCTTATGGGCAGTCGTTCGCGCTACCTGAGCAGTTCCGGGTAGCCGACTCTGGACATTGGGGTGGAGCGCGCCACACGCTGTTTCTTGTTAAGTATAAGAAAAGGACAGAGGCTCGACGGCGCTTCGAACAAGTGCTCGAACTGTCCCGAGCCGTTTCGATGCACCTGTGCGAAATGAGCGACTGACGGTGTCCAGCGCGACCACACAATCCGCTTCGGCACGACTCTAGTAGGACAATAGTGATGTTTGATCGGTCACCCACGGTCGACGTTGACGATCCCGGTACACATATACTCCGTGTGCTGGAGGACGTGACGGCGCGACGCCTGGCTGGTGAGGAGGTCGCCGACGAGTCCGTGATCTCGGCCTACCCGGAGCTCATGCCGGAGCTCGGCTCCAAGCTTCACGCCCTTCGCCTGACGGAACAGGCGCGCCGGATCGCCGCCGACTCCGGGACGACGCTGGTCACCGCGAGCAATCTCAGAAGTACTTCCGAGGCGCTGCCCGTGGAGATGCTGTCGGCGAACGTCTTTCGAGGCTATGAGATTCGGGCGGAGCTCGGCCGAGGGGCGATGGGTGTCGTGTACCGAGCGCTGCAGACTGCGACTGAGCGGCAAGTCGCCGTCAAGGTGATGGTCGAAGGCCCTTTCGCGGGAGCTCACGATCGGGCTCGTTTCCAGCGCGAGGCGCGGATTCTCGGGCAGCTTAGACATCCCAACATTGTGACTATCCACGACTCCGGCGTAGCCGCGGGTCGATTCTTCATGGTCATGGACTACGTGGCTGGGCCGACCCTCGACGTGCACTTGGACAACAGTGACTACTCGATCCGGAAGAAACTCGAACTGTTCGGCAAAGTCTGCGAGGCTGTTCATGCGGCTCATCTGCGCGGGATCATCCATCGCGACCTCAAACCGAGCAATATCCGAATCGATGCTGACGGTGAGCCGCGCATTCTCGATTTTGGCCTGGCCAAGGCGGCGCCGGACGACGCCCGCGACGGGTTCTCGGAGCACTCCATGACCATGACCGGGCAGTTTGTCGGCTCGCTGCCGTGGGCCAGCCCCGAGCAGGCCGAGGGCGCCCCCGCAAGAATCGACCTGCGTACGGATGTCTACTCGCTGGGTGTGATGCTCTACCAGATTATCGCGAGTCGGTTTCCTTACTCCGTGGCTGGGCACCTGCGCGAGGTCATAAACAACATTCTCCAGACCGATCCCGATAAGCCGAGCAAGGTCGTTCCCTCCATCGACGACGACGTCGACACCATCGTCTTGAAATCCCTCGCCAAAGAGCCTGACCGCCGCTACCAGAGTGCCATGGAGCTGGCGCGCGACATCCGCCACTATCTTGCGGGTGAACCCATCGACGCCAAACGCGACAGCGCATGGTACGTCTTTCACAAGTCCGTGCGCCGACACAAAGCTCCCGTAGCCGTAGCCGCAGGCTTCGTGCTCCTTCTCGTCGGATTTGGCGTAACGATGTCGGTGATGTACCACCGGGCCGAGCGTGAGGCCGATCGAGCGCGGCGAACGCTGACCTTCCTCCAAGACATGCTGTTCGAAGCGAGCTCTCAGCGGTTGGGCCCCGATGCTACGTTGTTGCAAGTGCTGGACGAGGCGTCCGCGCGCATCTCAGATCAGTTAAGCGATCAGCCTGCTGTGGCGGCGGCGATCCAGTACACCATCGGTCACGCCTACGATACCGTTTGGAGGCAGGAAGAAGCCGCACGTCATCTTCGAGCAGCGTTGCATCTGTACGTGCGGGCTTACGGCCCGGAGCACCCCGATACTTTGCGAGCGATGGTCCTGTTGGGAATGGTACTCGGCGAGCTACGCGACCCGGAAGCAGTGGAACTCCAGCAAGAAGCGTTGGCCAAGCGCCGAAAGCTGTACGGCGCTGAGCACGTACTCGTTGCCGAGAGCAAGAACGAACTTGCCTACGCATACTGGAGAACGGCCTCCCCACGCCGGTGGGACGACGCCGAACGGCACTATCACGAGGCCTTGGCACTATACCGCAGGCTGCTCGGAGACGAACATCCCGATATTGCCCGCTGCCTGTTCGCCTATGGAGCCATGCAGCACGTGCTAGGGCGGTACGATCAGTCCGAGTCGCTCTTCAGCGAATCGCTAATCATGTCACGCAAGCTTCTCGGCGAGGAGCACCAGTTCACTGTGGAATGTATGCTGGGCTACTCCGATGCCTTACAACAGTTGGGGCGATACGAGGAGGCCGAAGCGATGTTGCGCAGGCTGCTTGCCCTCGCACCGCGGCGCTTCGGTAGGATCCGGACTCCGGGCATGATGCGCCGCTTGGCCGGTCTGTACCTCGCCAAGGGGGCTCTGGCCGCCGCGAAACGATGGCAGCACGAGTCCATCGCAGTCGCATGCCGGCAACTATCCGAGAGCAGTCCCGCCGATGCCGAACAGCTTAATAGGTTCGCAACCCTGTTTGCGGCCCAACGCAGCACCGAGGACTCTCTGCCGCCGTATCGAGAGGCGTTGGCGTTGATCGCGGAGCGGTCAGAAGACTCGACCGAAGCGGCGCAGGCACTCCTGGGCACCGCAAGCCTTCTCACGGCACTTGAGCGTGCCGACCATGCGGAACCCCTACTTCGCGAGACCGTTCAGTTGGTTAAGACCCTGCCCACGGAGAATCGTATATTCACCCAGTACGCGGCGGGCCGGCTGGGAGACTCCCTGACGACACTCGGTCGCTACGAGGAAGCCGAGCCCATCCTGCTGGAGTCCCATGCGGTACTCCATAATGAGCTTACCTACAGCCACCCTCTGGCCCGGACGGCGCTTCAGCGCCTGATTAGTCTGTACGAGGCTTGGGGGAGGCCGGACGAGGTGGAGCCCTACCGCAAGCGGCTGGGCGAGTTCCCGGCGGACACAACGTTATCGACCCCCTAGGATACACCAGAAGCGGACGCGAGTCGTGCCGCGGTACGTTACCATCCCAGCATGATGTATGAACATGCCTCACCCGAATTGCTCGGGACGCGACAGGTGTTTGCCTTGCTGTGTGGTCTACAGGTACCCCAGATCCTGCAACCGCTGGCGGATCATCTCTTCTTCCTCCGGGGTGTAGCAGGCCGTCTCCACCCGCTCGAGGCGCCTTAGGACCTCGAGCGTGGCAATGACCTGTTTGACTGACTGCTCCACCGTGATCTGATCAGTGTTTAGGAGTACCTCCGGTTTGAGTGGCTCTTCGTAGGGAGCGTTGACGCCGGCCACGTGGGCGATCTCACCGCGGCGGGCCTTTTCGAATAGCTCGCCGGCCCCGCGCCGCACGAGGACCTCCATCGGGCAGCGGCAATGGATCTCCACGAAATCCCCGATCTCTTCACGCAGCCGATCTCTTACGTCCCGGTATGGTGAGACGGCTGTCACGATCGCGGTTACACCGTTGCGGTTGAGCAGCTTGCACTCATATCCCAGCCGCAGAAGGTTGGTCTCGACCTCCTCGCGACTGAAGCCCAGCGTACGGTTAAGCTGCTGACGGATCCTGCCGGAGTCCAGCACCTCAATGTGTAAGCCGCGTGCGCGCAGGGCTTCCCCGAGGGCACGTCCAATGGTTGACTTGCCGGATCCCGACATCCCCGTAAACCAGATGGTAAAAGCTGTACCCAAACTAACTAACTACCAAGCGTTGACGTTGAGCACGGGGCCCCACCACAGCACGATTACGACGAAAAGCGTCGCCAGGCCACACAGGCTCAACGGCCAGCCAATCTGGACGACCTCGCGAATGCTATAGTGCCCGGCGGAAAAGCTGATAGCGTTCGGCGGCGAACCCACGGGAAGCATAAAGGCTAATCCCGCTGGTATGGTCACCGCAAGCGTCATCATCGCGGGGTTGACACCGGTCAGGTCGCCCACGGAATACCCGATCGGCAGCAGAATAGCTACTGCGGCCGAGTTGCTGATACCCTCCGTCAACACGATCGCAGCAGCGGCCATGATCATCACCACAAGGAGCACGTGCATGGCCGGGTCGATGGCATGACCGAACAGCCACTCCATGGCCCGTGTCTCAGTGACCGCCCGCCCGAGGGCGACCGCTCCGCCGTACATAATCAACACGCCCCAGTTTACATAGCCCTGCACCGCGTTCCAGTTGACCACCCGAAGAACGAATAGCATCACGGCCGAGACCATAGCGATGACTCCCAGGCCAACCGTATGGCCCAAGAAGATCCATGCAACGATGGTCAATAAATTCAGCACGCCAAGACGCCGCTCCCTGGCCGACATCGGTCCCAGCCGCTGCACACGCTCGTCGAGCATCCGGGTAGCGGCCCTTATGTCCTCGATGTCGTTTGGTATTCGCAGACTCAACATCCATACGGCGATCGCGGTCAGCACAATGACCAACGGCATGGCAGCGGCCATCCAGCTCAAGAAGCCTATTCTCGTTTCAGGATGAGCCTCGTGAAGCAGGCTCAATGCCAAAGGTGCTCGGGCGCCACCCAGGAACGTGCCTATGCCGCCAATGACCGAGCCCCAGGCCAGCCCCAAAAACAGCTTCTTGGCATAGTTGCTGCCTCGTTTGAGTTGTAGGGCAGTCACTATTTCCACGACTATCGGATACATCATCGCGGCGACCGCGTGCTCGGGCATCCACAGGGCCAGAAACGACGCCGAGACCGCGACGCCCACGACCAGCCTTGTCGGGCTGCGGTCGAAGCGCTGCAATGCCAGGAGAGTGATACGTTTCGACAGGCCGGTCGAGATCATCGCTGCTGCCAACAAGAAGACACCCAGCATGAAAAAAAACGCACTGTTTCCGAACAGTCCGAATGCTTCATCCTTGGGAAGGACCTCTAGCAGGGGAAGCAAGGCGATTGCCAGCAGACCTGTAGCCGCCAGAGGGATCAAGTTCGTGAACCAAAGGGCCATGCACACCAGGAAGACACCCACACACCGTTGCGGGGCTGCCGGAAGCATGTCAGCCGGTAAGTTGGTCGGCCGGATGAACGGCTCCGCAAGCACCAGCCACGTTGCCACGGCGAGGGCACATCCGCAGATGATGAATCTCAGTGCTAGTCTCTGGTTCCTGCTCAAATCGGCTTTTCCACCACTGTCGGCACCGGTGACGTCTCGTTGTCCAGACACCATCGGATACCATCGGGGCGTGACGTGCCCCTACCACATCCATGCAGTCTTAGTCGGCTTGGCGGCACTGATTCATTGAGGTCGCAAATCATTGTATGGCCGGATCACCCTGGCCGGGGGCCGAGTCTCCATGATCGGGCCAGCGACCGCACTCTATCACATCCCTGGCGAGCGACGATTCCGCCTGGCAGGCCAAGACGGAGCGGATCGGGCAGCCCACGCCGCCGATGCCGCCCAGCGATCTCGAAAAAAGCTGCCCAAACTGCACTCGCCAAGAGTACGCGTAGCGATTATAATGCCTGGTGTAGACCCTTGTCCCTATTTGCTGCGAGGTTCCGATGGAGGTTTGCCAATCCGACCAGACGGTCGCAAACGGGGTGGGAGATCAGGTGGAGTGCCTGATACCCGCTGAGAAGCTTGCCCAGCGCGTTGCAGAGCTTGCCAAGGCGATCTCGGCCGACTACGCCGACAAACCGCTGCTCGTCGTCGGGGTGCTGCACGGGGCCTACGTGTTCATGGCAGATCTCGTGCGATGCCTGACTATTCCGGTTCGATGCGGTTTCGTGATGGTCTCCAGCTACGAGAACGATACGGTCACCTCGGGGCGGGTGAAACTCCGTCTTGACCTGACCCAGCCCGTTGACGGAGAGCATATTCTTATGGTGGACGACATCGTGGACACGGGCATCTCGATTGCCTGGCTTATCGACCACATGAAGCAAAAGGGCCCGGCAAGCGTGCGGCTGTGCGCCTTGTTGGACAAGCCCGCCCGGCGGCGCGTCCCTGTCGCGATCGACTACGTTGGCTTTGAGATCCCCGATCGGTTCGTGGTGGGCTACGGCATCGACTGCGCCGGTCGCCACCGTGAGCTGCCCTACGTGGGGTATGTCCCCACCAAAAAGCAATCCTGAATCGCTCTGTGGGAACGGCTGTGTCCAAGCCCGTTGCGAGAGTTGACGCGCAAACGCTCCGGCGGCGCGTCCGCGTGGCCCTCGGACAGGAGCCGGGTGATCTCGTGTTGCGCGACGGTCAAGTCGTCAACGTGTTCACCGAACAAGTCGAAACGGCGAACGTGGTGCTCGCCGACGGGTGGATCGCCGGTGTCGGGCTTTTTGAATGGCCGGCCCACGAGACCGTGTCCCTCTCCGGTCAGGCCGTCCTTCCCGGGCTTATCGACGCCCACATGCACCTCGAGAGCACGCTCCTACTTCCTGGCGAACTTGCCAAGGTGATCGTGCCACACGGAACCACTACGGTAGTGGCCGACCCACATGAAATCGCCAACGTCGCCGGGGTAGCAGGCATCGAGTTGTTGATCCACGCCAGTACAGGGTTGCCATTGGACGTGTTCTTCATGGCACCCTCCTGCGTGCCGGCCAGCCCCTGGGAAAGCGCCGGTGCGGTCCTTGACGCCGCCACCGTGGAGGAGGTTCTAAAGCACCCTGGAGTCCTCGGGCTCGCCGAGATGATGAATTTCCCCGGTGTCATCAACCAACAGCCGGAGGTCTTGCAGAAAATCGCCGGCGCTAGTTCCAGGGGTATGCCGGTCGACGGGCACGCCCCCGGACTGACCGGCCAACAACTACTCGCTTATGCTGCCGCCGGCATTCACTCCGATCACGAATCCATTACTGTCGAGGAAGCCCTTGCCAAAGCCGCGCTGGGAATGCTTGTTCAGGTGCGCGAGGGTTCAAGTGCCCGCAGCCTGGATTGTTATTTGCCGTTGCTGGCCGAGGGCAGGCTGGGCGACTGGTGTCTGGTCACTGATGACATACATGTCGATGATCTGATGGATCACGGCCACATGGACAACCTGCTGCGGCGGGTGGTGGCTGCCGGTGTGCCTGCGGCCCACGCGGTCCGTCACCTCTCGTTGATACCCGCTCGACACTATGGGCTGAGCGATCGTGGCGCCATAGCGCCCGGCTACCGTGCCGACCTGCTGGTCGTCCAGGACCTCACCAGCTTTGAGCCCCATACGGTCATCAAGAATGGTCAGATCGTGGCCCGCACCGGTGTGTACCAGGCGGAAGAGCGTCAACCGGCCGTCAAGTTTGAGAACACGGTGCGACTAGCCCGGCTTGACGACAGGGACTTCGAGCTTAGACCCAACAGCAACCATTGCCCGGTGATCGGCATCGTCCCCGATACCATTGTTACCCGACACGAATCCCGTTCGGTCCGTGCTGACCCGGCAACGAAGCGCTGGGTGTTTGACCCGGAGGAGGATGTGTCGCTGGTTGCCTGCGTCGAGCGCCATCGGGCCACGGGACGCGTGGGGATGGGATTAGCCCGCGGATTCGGGTTCCGTCGGGCCGGTGCCTTGGGCTCATCCGTCGCCCACGATGCTCATAATCTGGTGACGGCCGGGACCAACCCGGGCGACATGCTGGCCTGCGTGCGTACGCTAGAAGAAATGGGTGGCGGGCTGGTGGTGGTCAGCGCGGGTTCGGTCGTCGCCCGCCTGCCGTTGCAGGTAGCAGGTCTGGTGTCAACCGAGAATTCCCGTACGGTCCGCCGCCAACTCGGTGAGCTCACCGAGGCCGCGCGGAGTCTGGGATGTACCTTGCCGGCGCCATTCGGGACGCTGTCGTTCCTCTGCCTATCCGTCATTCCCGAGCTGCGAATCACCGATCGTGGCGTCCTGGACGTCGTCGGGCAGCGGCTCATCGAGCTGTGAACCTTGTCATTTCAATCGTCAGGCTGCCAGCCGGCACGGTGCGGCACGGCCGAGCTTCCCTGCTCGCGCCGGCCTGGGCCACGTGAGAGGTAGGGCAGGCGGTTCTGCCGGCCCGGCCGGGAGGTTCACCTGCCACCCGAAAACGGCAGGTCAACGTTCCGCTGGCGCGGAACAACAACCTGCCCTACTTCTGGCGACCGCTGCGCCGAACAACACCAGGGCCGCTTGGACGTTTAGGTTCGTAAGTGCTTACTCTCCAATAGGTTACATCACCACGCCGGGAGGTCGGCGTCAATCTGATCCTGTCCGCTTGACACATCCGCCGATGCGGTGTATTATGTAATAGTAATACAGGATACGGTGTTTCATGTAGGAGTGTTCGTATGGACGGCACCGTGAGTGGTACCGATAGCGGACAAGGTGGGCTGTGGGCGGCGATACGCGACGAACTCCGGGCAAAGGGCATTGACCTGGATACGCTATGCTGCGCGGGCATGGAGGGCGCGCGAGCGAAAGTCGTGTGCGTGGCACCGGACCTTGCTGAGAGCGTGCAGGAAATGGGTCAGGCGCCGCGCGGTCAGACCGTCATGGTCCGCATCGATGAGGAGACGATCAAGACGCTCGACGCCTGGGTAGAGACGGGATACGTGAAGAGTCGGTCCGAGGCCGCCGCCCTGTTCATACGTGAAGGGCTGAAAGTCCGGGCTTCTGAGCTGGAGCAGTTGAGGGAGGCTCTTCAGCAAGTCCAGCGAGCGAAGAGTCGCCTTCGCGAGAAGGCCCGGGAGGTGTTTGGCGACCACGATGACTGACCCTGAAGGGCGTCGCCGAGCCGTCGCCATCGAACAGTCAACGTTGGCTGTGCGATCAGGGGCTCGCGCAATCCCCTGCGCCCGCGAGTGTAAAAGGGGTCCTGCAGATACCAATAAGACCGAGGGAGAGACGCATGATCACGTTGCTCGTGTCTATCGCTGAGCCTCTCGGGCCCAGTGACTCAGGTGCTCACAGAACATCAGACGCGACGTAAATGCCCGAACGGGGCTCAGATTTGGGTTGAACTGACCAAGGACCACATCCGCGTCAAATTAAGGTTGTATCCAGCGTGCTAACCGCTATTTGGCAACGGCGCGTCGTTCTGGTATAGTCCCGGCGTTCGGCCGACGCGACTGGCGCTCGCGGGCAGGCCGGTCGCCAACTGTATTGTTGCCAGATGGTTACGTTAACCGGCCCGCCCCAGCGCCTGGGGCAACGGGTCACCGTGAAACAACAGCGCCACAACGTCCGCCGTATGGACTTGCCGGCCTGTAAGGAGAGTCTCTGTTGAACGCGAAACGTGCCTGGTTGTTGCTGTCGCTTCTCGCAGTGTGTTGTCTCATCCTGCTTGAACCCGCTGCCGCGTTTGGTCAACCCGAGGCCGCGGCGGGGGTCACGAGCGAAGTTGCGGGCAGCGTGGGCTGGATTTGGGCCATTTGGCTGATCGCCCCAGTGGGAGCCATCGCGGCGCTGGTCTTCGCGTGGCGGTTCTATCATGACATGCTTAGGTCGGATGAGGGCGATGAGGACATGATCCGAATCTCCGGGTACGTCCGCCAGGGAGCGATGGCCTATCTGAGGCGGCAGTACATCGTAGTGGCCTGCTTCTTCATCCTGGTCTCATTGGCCTTGTTGTACATGGGGTGGGTGCTGCACGTGCAACATCAAATCGTCTTTGCAGCGTTCCTTACCGGTGGTTTCTGGAGCGCGCTTTGCGGCCTTTTGGGAATGATGACCGCAACGCGGGCATCGCACCGCACAACCGCCGGGGCCCGGAAGTCTCTCAACGATGGACTGGTCGTCGCATTCCGTAGCGGGGCCGTGATGGGCCTGGTCGTCGTCGGTTTCGGTCTGATCGACATCACCGGTTGGTTCTGGCTGCTCTATTCGGGCTGGCTGCCGTTCGACTTCACCCAGCACATGAGCTTAAACGAGATCACTGTCGTCATGCTGACATTCGGGATGGGAGCCAGCTCTCAGGCGTTGTTTGCCCGTGTCGGCGGAGGGATCTACACCAAGGCGGCCGACGTCGGGGCAGATCTCGTCGGCAAGGTCGAGGCGGGCATACCGGAGGACGATCCCCGGAACCCAGCCACCATCGCCGACAACGTAGGTGACAATGTCGGCGACGTGGCCGGCATGGGTGCCGACCTCTTCGAGTCCTACTGCGGTTCGATTCTGGCCACCGCCGCTCTAGGAGTGGCAGCAGCCTCCGCTCTTTATGGCAGCGAAATCGCCGGATATACGGCGGCGTTCAAGATGTTGTCTGCTCCGATGGTACTGGCCGGGATCGGCATCCTTCTTTCCATCGTTGGGATCTATATGGTGCGGACCGAGGAAGACGCTACGATGGGGCAACTGCTGAAGGCTCTTCGCATCAGCATCTGGGGCAGTAGCGTCTTGATCGCCGTCGGCGCCTTGGGTGTTTGTTATGTGCTGCTGCACAACATCGAAGGCGTGAGCTGGCTTGGCATCTGGGGAGCGATCATCGCGGGCCTAGTGGCCGGGAATATCATCGGACTCGCTACGGAGTACTATACCAGCTACGACTACGGCCCGACCAAGAAGATTAGCGAGCAAGCGCTCACGGGGCCGGCCACGCTGATCATTGCCGGCGTTGCAACTGGTATGAAGAGCACCTGGGCGTCCCTGGCCACAATTATCGTCGCCATTCTGGTTGCGTTCATCGCAGCGGGTGGCAAGGAAGAGTTCCTGCTTGGCCTCTACGGCGTGGGTATTGCGGCTGTTGGAATGCTCGCCACCCTGGGCATCACGCTGGCAACAGATGCGTACGGACCGATTGCAGACAACGCCGGCGGTAATGCGGAAATGACGGGGCAGGATCCCGTGGTCCGCAAACGAACCGACGCCCTCGACTCGCTGGGCAACACCACCGCGGCTACCGGCAAGGGCTTTGCCATAGGCTCGGCGGCGCTGACCGCCCTGGCGCTGCTAGCTGCTTATGTCGAGGAAGTCCGCATCGGGCAGATTCGTGAGGCCCGCGACCGGATCGCAGAGGTTATAACCGAGCCCAACACGGACGAGGCGATTTACCTCGATCACCGCAAGTTCGGCATGCGCGTGGCAGAGGGAACGGGAGACGGCGCCTTCGAGTGCCTGATGATTCTGCAACCGAAGCCGGTGCCTGACTCGCTTGAACCCGGAACCAGGATTACCGGTCTGTCCGCACCCGACGAAGAGGACGTTCAGAGCGCTACGGTTGGCAGCCATGTGCTCCGGGTGGTCTCGGCGCGGCGAGCATCCCTTGCCCAGTACATGTCCTTCTACGACGTGACATTGATGAACCCCAAGACGCTTTGCGGCATCTTTTGCGGAGTATTGCTGGTATTCTTATTCTGCTCGCTGACTATGCAGGCGGTGGGACGAGCAGCCAACAGGATGATGCTGGAGTGCCGCAACCAGTTCGACAAGATGCGGGCCTACCTCCGTGACCAGGGCAAGGACGAGGCCTTCGTCAACAACTCGGATAACTGGCCCAGAGTGCAGATTGACTATCAAGGGCAGAAGGTTCCCGACTACGCCAACTGTGTGGCCATCTCCACCGCTCGCGCCCAGCGTGCGATGTTCTTCCCCTCGGTTTTGGCCGTTGTCACACCTGTGGTCGTTGGGCTGGTCTTCGATGTGCCCGGTGTGATGGGTCTGCTGGCCGGTGGACTGACCAGCGGTTTTGCCGTTGCCATCTTCATGGCCAACGCCGGCGGCGCCTGGGACAACGCTAAAAAGTGGATCGAGGTCGGGCACCACGGTGGCAAGGGCAGTGACGCTCACAAGGCCGGCGTTGTCGGTGACACTGTGGGCGACCCGTTCAAGGATACGTCAGGTCCGAGCCTGAACATCCTGATCAAGTTGATGAGCATGGTCAGCGTGGTGTTCGCCGGCCTGATCGTCAAGTACGCCCCGCAGATAAGCACATTCCTCGGCCTCGGGTAGGGTGGGTCATCGACCCACCCGCGCATCACCTGCAGATGTTCGCCGGTCTGGCGTTAAGTATATTGACAAGGTCTTCGGTCGCCAGCTCGACCAGCACACCTCGGCGACCGCCGTTTACGATGATCCGATCGAGGGCCAGCAGCGACTCCTCGATGATCACCGGCAGCTTGCGGCGCGTGGCCAGGGGCGAAATGCCGCCGACGCGATAGCCAGTGACCTTTTCGGCAGCAGGTTGTGCGGCGAGTTCGACGTGCCCGGCGTCGACGGCAGATGCCATGAGGCGGGCGTCGAAGCGCTGGTCACCAGGGATGATGGCAACCCAGTACGACTGCCCGGTGGCCTCTACGATCAGCGTTTTACACACCGCTTCCAGGGGTCGGTCAATTGCCTCCGCTGCATGATCGGCGCCGATTTCGGTGAACTGGTAGGTGAACACCTCGAAGTCGACGCGTTGGGCCTTTAGCCACTTAATTGCATTGGTGTCGGACATATGTCCGTCAACCCACGATTATTGTCCACCGGCCGGCCCCCGACGCCTGTTCCGATGGACAACGCGGTACGTCGCGGCAACGCAAGAAACGAAAGTCGTCCAGCGCTCCATAGTCTATCAGAACCACGCCCAAACTGGACCAACAGTCTCCAACGCGTGGCATCGGTCTGGCCAAGCCAAGCCATGGAATCCCACCGGCAACGTGTCTGCTCATCCACGCTGGCAGATCCCGACGTACGTCGGGACCAGTGGCACCCGTGCGCAGCGTTCTTCTCTGCACGCCCCTTCGCGATCCGAGACGCTGCCCTGCCTCTTTGACGCTCTCGCCGAGTTCCAAGGGGCGACGGGGCCGGCTTATCGTTCACCAGAGGCTCCGCCCTCGCACAGCGAGGAACAAACAAATCGGCGGTTGACCCGGGCCTGCCGATTTGCTATCTTCAGCGAGATTCTATGGTGCGTCCAAGCCGAGGAGGGAATTCCTTGATTCATTCAGGCACTGTTGTCTATCCGAACGTACAAGGAAGCTCCCGATGCGCGTTGTGTGCGTCGGCTTTGTACCAACGGTCGGGCCTGACCTGTTTTTTTCACCTCAATTTAGGAAGGCACTAATGGGTTGGAAGAGAGCATCGCTGATTGTGTTTGCGCTCGTAGGTGAGATACTTCTCGCGGGCCGGAGCGCTGCGGACGAGAATTCGAGCGTTGGGCTTACGATTCGGAGGTCCGGTAGGACGGGTCTGGCGACCTTCGTGACCGCGACGGACGGAGGTCCCGTTCCGGTCCCGGTCGCAGCCGGGAAACGAGTCGTTGAGCCGCGTGACTTTCTTGTGGCGCACGGTCACCTGTTCGGCGTCACGGATGCGAGGCTTCAACTGAAGGTCGAGAAGGCCCACACTGATTGGCTCGGGCGTACGCATACCACGTTCCAGCAAGTGCACGACGGCGTGCCGGTGTTCTCCGGCGTGTTGAAGGTCCATCAGGAGCCCAACGGCGCCGTGATCGCAGGCAACGGCCACTTCCATCCCAGAGCCGCGAAGGTCAACACCCAGCCAAAGCTCGAGCCCCAAGTCGCGACCACAATCGCCAGGCGGATGATCGGGCACGGGCAACCGACGGTGGAACATTCAGAACTTGTCATCGTTGACCCGGGCTGGTACGGGAACCCCCCGCAAGGCGCGCACCTGGCCTACTATATCGTCCTGGCCGACCTGTCGGTTCCGTTGCGCGAGGCGTTCTTCGTGGATGCGCACACCGGCAAGATTCTCGAGCGGTGGAGCCTCCTACACACCGGACTCTACCGGAGGGTGTGGAATGACCAGACTTCCGCATGGGTCCGCCTTGAAGAGGACCCGCCAACGGGCGACCCTGATGCGGACGCGGCCTACAACTACACCGGGGACGTGTACGGCTACTTTTCTCGCGCGTTCGGTCGCGACGGTTACGATAACGAGGGCTCAGACATGGGCGTGACCGTGCACCTCCAGAGCAGCAGTTGCCCGAACGCATTCGGCGGCGGCGGGTGGAGCTATTTTTGCACCGGGACCGCGTCCGACGACGTTGTGGCCCACGAGTGGGGACACAGCATCACCAGTTGGACCGCCGACCTGATCTACTGGAATCAAGCCGGCCAATTGAATGAATCATACTCCGACATCTGGGGTGAAATGATCGACCTGCTTAACGGCAACAGAGTGGATCCCGGTGATGAACCAAGCGGTCCGCCGTACTGGCCGACGACCACCGGCTATGTCGGACCTGGCACGGACACACCTAACGCGCTGCGCACGTCGGGCGCCTGCGTAAGTGGGGTAGCCCTCGACGTCAATGCTCCGCCCTCCATCGCCGGGACGTACCTGGCCGGTCCCGCGAATTTTGGTCCTGCGCTGGACGAGACCGGGGTTACCGGTGACGTTGCTCTGGCGGAGCCGGCGCTGGCCTGCGACCCCATCACGAATCCCAGCGTGGTCAACGGGAAGATCGCACTGGTCGACCGCGGCGACTGCTATTTCACTACAAAGGTCAAGAACTGCCAGGACGCTGGGGCGATCGCCGTCATCGTGGCCAATAATCGCCCCGGGCCTCCGATTACAATGGCCCCGGGGACGCCCGACGTCATAACTATTCCCTCCGTTATGATCGTGCAGGTGGACGGGGCCTCGATCCGCTCGACCGTAGAGGGGGGGACTACTGTCAATGCCACGATGCGGGCCAACAGCAGCGCGGAGGGCGTGCGTTGGCTCGTGTCGGAGGACGCCAGCGCGTTTGGCGGTGCGATCCGCGATATGTGGGAGCCAACGTGCTACGGCGATCCGGACAGAGCCAACCACCCGTTCCAAGTCTGCAATCCAGACGATAATGGCGGCGTTCACAGTGGGAGCGGCACTCCCAACCACGCGTTCGCGATCATGTCGGACGGAAAGACGTTCAACGGCTACACCGTAAACGGGATCGGCATCATCAAGGCGGGGGCCGTGTGGTACTACGCTCTGATCACCTACCTGACCCCGGCGTCAGACTTTGAGGACGCCTACTGGGCACTGAATCAGACCGCGGCGGACCTGACCGACACGATGGTGATAGACCCCCGCGACGGCTCCGATTACGGCTTGTTCACCTCTGCCGACGCCGCGGAGGTCGACAAGGCCCTGCTGGCGACGGAGATGAACACCGAGGGGCTTTGCGGCGCTAGCGGCAATGTTGTGGATCCCGACCCACCCGACAAATGCCCGGACAGGACCACACTCTACTTCGATGATTTCGAGCTGGACGTCGATGGTTGGTCGGTCTCCAACACCGGTCCGTTCGGCCCGCCGACGCCCTACGACTGGGAGTGGATCACGACAGGGGGGCTGCCGTTTGGTTGGCCGGGCTCCGTTTGGCACTGCCAGGATCGCTCCGTCGGGAACTGCGACACTCAGGACGAGTCGGCAGTGCATTCGCTGTTTAGCCCGGTGATCGTTCTTCCCACGGACCCGCCGCTGTCATCTCCAACACTGGCGTTTTCGCATTACCTCGACGCAGAGTGGGCCTACGACGGGGGCAATGTGAGAATTCGGGTCGACGGTGGTGACTGGCAACTCATACCGGGTAGCGCATTTCAGTACAACCCCTACAATGACGTTCTGGCCTCTGCGGCTGCGGGCAACACCAACCCGCTGGCCGGTGAGGAGGCCTGGACGGGCTTTTCAATGCTCGGCGGGGGATGGGGTACGTCGCTTGTTGATCTGAGCGGTTACGTCTCCGGCGGCGACGAGGTCGAGTTCCGCTTTGACTTCGGCAAGAACGGCTGCACCGGCTGGTTGGGCTGGTACGTCGATGACTTTGAGCTATATAGCTGCCCACCCAGCGAGTGTCCGGTGTCTGATCCGCCAACCGCACCATCGGGTGAGGCGGGTTATCAGAAAATCCGCTACATCTCGATGGTGCCTGGCAATCCGGGCAGGCAGAGTGCTCTGCGCGTTACCCTCAACACCCTCCCGCCGCCGTTCAACGGATTCAACGGCACGAAGTGTTGGGTCGGTGAGCCGCGGCAAGTCAGTGAGAACGCCGGTAAGATTAATCACGAACCGGGTTGGCCAGACTTCTGGAGCGCCAACCTGGACGGTACCCCATACTGCATGGACTGGGGCATGGTGGGCGTCCTTCACGTGACCGATGACGACATCATCCCCGGCGCGGTCTACGATGTACAGGCCATCGACTGTGAATGCGATTTCGGCAACGAGGCGGACTACTCGGCGCCGCTCACGATAACCACGAGCGGGTGGGGCGATCTGGTGGGAACGTGTGCGGTCATTCCGTGCAGCCCGCCGGACGGAGTGGTTGGCATACCCACCGACGTAACGGCTGTGCTCGACAAGTTCAAGAACCTGGCCAACGCGGTGCCTAAGTCCAGGGCGGACATCGAGCCCAACTTCCCGGATTGGCTGGTGAACATGACGGACGTTACACAGGTCCTCGATGCGTTCCGTGGGTGCACCTATTCGGATGTGCCACGCTTCCCCTTCTGCGCTGTGTGGTCCGGGCCTGGTGGATGTCCGTGATTGGGGATTGCGGATTGTCGATTGCGGATTGCGGATTGGGGATTGGGGATTGGCGATTGTCGATTGGGGATTCGCGAGCAGCGAATGTCAAATGGCGAATAGCGAAGGGAGGGCGATGAACGGATCAGAGCCCCGACCGCAAGGGAGGGGATGAACAAGCGACCCCAATCCCGATGCGTCTTCGTCCCGGCTTGTCGCGGTACATCGGGATCGGGACAGGCATCGGGATCAGGATGTTCGCTTCGCTTCGACAGCGGGCACTGCATGTTTCCTCGACCCCCCTGTGGTCCCCCCTTCACAAGGGGGGACGGGCACGGCCGCGAGGGCTCTTGCGTGCCTGTGGCTGGTTGTCCCGATCTTGATGAGTGAGCGTTTTGGACGACTTGCAGGGCGGAGCCGGTCCCCTTCTGTGGGTGTCTCGGTTTCGGGCATGCGGGAGGCTCGGCCGGGAGCCCCGCCCTTGGCATGTGGTGTGTAAGCCTGTATCTCGTCTGTCCGCGGGGCCGGCGGCTGGGCGAGACCCCATTTCGCCGAGTAAGAAGGTGGTAAAGTGCGCCCACTGGGCATATAGATGAGACAACGGAGTTTCCGAGCAGAGGCCAATGGCAAGACATAGCAGCCCGATAACGGGATCAAACCGTATTCTTCGTACTGTGGCATCGCTGTGGTTCGCGGCCCTGTTGCTGGTGCTGCTGCTGGTGGCGATGGCCTGCGCGACCGTGTTTGAGTCGACGCGGGGCAGCCAACAGGCCCTGGCGTTTTTCTACCGATCCTGGTGGTTCCAGATGCTCTTGGGGCTGCTGGGTGTCAACGTGGCCGGGGCAATGGTGGTGCGCTACCCGTTTTCCAGGCGGCAGATCGGGTTCGTTATCACGCATTCGGCGATCCTGGTCACCCTGGCCGGCACCCTCGTCACCAAGTACCTGGGCGTGGACGGCCAGGTCGGCATTGCCGAAGGCGACACTGTCCGCCATTTCAGCGTCCCGGAGCCGACGCTGACGGTCGCTAACCGGGACGATCAGAGCAGGTCTACGACTGGTCTTGATGCCGGCGTCTTCAACGGGTTCCGGAGTGTGGAGGATACTGGTGGGCCGATCTCGTCGCTTGGCCAGCTTCAGATCGAGGTCGAGCGATATTTGCCGGACAGCACGGTGTCCGAGCGGATGACAAACGACAACTCTCACGGACAACTTGCAGTGGAGGTTTCGCTTTCGCCCTCGGGCCGAGACGATCCCATCTGGGTGTCTCCCGGCGAAACGCTAGGCGTTGGTCCGCTGACGGTGACGCTCCGTGCCGTTCAGGATGCGACGGAACTGGCCCGCTTACTCGAGGAGGAGCCGAGTGGGGAGGAAGAGGCCGGCGGGCTGGTCAAGGTCGTGTACAGAGGATCCGCTTTTGAGATTCCGTTGGAGGATTGCACTGACGAGCAGGTCCCCCTTGGAGAGACCGGTTATGCGATACGCGTTCTGCGCTACTTGCCGCACGCGACGGTGGGCCCGAACAACAAGTTGACGAACGCATCTGACCGGCCGGTCAATCCGGCCATCGAGGTGGAATTAAACGGTCCTGAAACGGCCGAGAAGCTGTTGGCTTTTGCACGGTTCCCGGACTTCATGTCGATGCACCGGGGCGAGCATACCAAGGATCTGAAGGTTACGTTTGTGGCGCCCGGCGCTACGGCATCGACAACTCCCATTGAGATCCTCGAGGGCCCCGATGCCATGCTCCACGTGCGGTTCCGACACGGAGGAGGCGGCCTTGCGACACGGGAGGTGAGCGTTGGTGAGGCGATTGAATCCCCTTGGTCCGGCCTGAAGTTCGCGGTGCTGCGCCGCTTCGACCGTGCCCGGTTAGCGCGTGGGGTCGTGCCGGTTGAGCCTGTTCGGGAAACGCGCATACCGGCAGTCTTCGTGAGACTAAGCGCAGGCGACAGTGCGCGGAGGACGTGGCTGCAGAAGTATGAACCCCGTACGGTGACCGTCAACGGCACCCCGTACGCTCTTGTGTTTCGGGATAAGCAGATTCCACTCGGCTTTGACATGACCTTGGATCGTTTCCGAGTCGGCTACTATCCGGGTACGCGAAGGCCGCGATCCTTCGAGAGTCACGTTACCCTGGTTGATGCCGAGACCGGCCGGACCCAAAGCCGGGTGATCAGCATGAACAACCCGACGGAGCACGGGGGGTATTCGTTCTACCAATCGAGCTATCGCCAGAACGGGCCACGCTCAATCAGCTTTTTGAGCGTCTCGCGCGACCCGGGTCAAGCGGTCGTCTTTGCGGGTTATATAGCCGTGATGGCCGGCATGGTTGTGGTCTTGATTACGCGAATCGGCGAACGGCGAAAGGTGGGGCGTGGATCCGCGGGTGGCGAGGCGCAGAAGCGCGATCGTGCCGAAGACCGACACACGGCAATGGACCCGCTGCAATCGACCGCGGATCTGCGAACCTATCCGAAAGGTGGGGCGAAGCATCGCGATAGCGAGCCGGTAGCGACACCCCAAGAGTAGGAGAGCACGGAAACGGTGATGCATAAGTCGCACATGGTCATAGCCCTGGCAACGCTCGTGCTTGCCACGTCGCCTGTTAAGGGCGCGGAGCTGCCCGTTTCGCTTGATCTTACGGCGATTCGTGCTCTGCCGGTGCAGCATGATGGTCGTTGGCCGCCGCTGGACACGGCCGCCCGTGATACGGTGGAATCGATCACCGGAGACGCATTCTATCAGGGTCACGATCCGGTCCTGCTGCTGCTGGCCTGGACGTTTGACACGCCGACATGGATGAGGCAGCCGCTTATTAGTATCAGGAACGCCGAGTTGCGTGGTGAGTTGCGTCTGCCGGCTACGCAGACCGTTTTTTCGTATGCGGAGCTTGCGGATCACGAGCACCTGCATTCCCTGATCGACGCGTTGGCGCACATCGAGCGTGGGCGCAAGATGAACCCGCTGGAATCCAAAGTTTCGGACATCAACGAGAAGCTGATCAAGCTGCAGCAAGTCTTTCGCGGGCGGGTGATCCGGCCAATTCCGGATCCCAACGATCTTGGCGGAACCTGGCAGGCGGTCGAGAGATCGGGAGCGGCCCCGTCCGACGACATGGCACGGGTGCAAGAGGCCTGGCAGGGATTGAGGGCGGCCTTTTTGGCGGATGACCGGACGGCATTTGATGCGGCGTCACAGCAGCTTATAGGAGTACTGGGCGCGTTGCCGGCGGCTTACCGGCCCGATCCACAACGGATTGCCACGGAACTTCGCTATAACAGTCTTAACCCCTTCCGAGCTGCCTGGCAGATTATGGTCGTAGGTGCGCTCCTGGCCGCGGTGGCGATGTCCATCCGGCGGGCCTGGTTTGATGGTCTCGCCGTTGTGGTCATGATTGCAGGCTTTGCCGTGCTCACCGAAGGTTTGAGGCTGCGATGGGAGATCGCAGGGCGCATACCGGCGGCCAACATGTTCGAGTCGCTGTTGTTTCTGAGTTGGGGTATGGGTGCGTTTGCGATCTTGTCGGTGCTTTTCCTGCGGCATCGGCTGGTGCCGCTGACGGCCTCGGGGATGGGGGCGCTAGCGCTGGTGTTGGCCGATTGTCTGCCGATGGACCACTACGTACGGCCGATCGTGCCGGTGCTCATGGATACCGTTTGGATGTCGATCCATGTGCCTGTCATCATGGTGTCATATTCAGTTCTGGCACTCGGCGTTCTGATCGCACATATGCAGCTCGTGGTCATGGCTATCGCGCCCGGGCGGCGCAGATTCATCAGGACGCTCGATTCGCTGCACTACTGGTATATCCACATCGGAGCCATCCTTCTGTTGGCGGGAATCGTCACCGGAAGCATGTGGGCGGCGTCGTCGTGGGGACGTTATTGGGGATGGGATCCCAAGGAAGTATGGTCGCTAATCGCCCTGCTGGGGTATCTGATCATCTTGCACGTGCGAATCGACCACGAGAAGTTGCCGCACTGGGCGTACGTGCTCGGCGCGCTCCTGATGGTTGCCCTGTTTGTTTTGATCGTACCGAAGCTGGCGCCGTTGACCGGTGGAAAAGTATTGGCCCTTGGCGGTGCCGCGTTGGTCATGGTGGTACTGGTCGCGGCCCGTGGTCAATTCGCGACCGCGGTCAAGAGCGTCATTTGCTTCTGGCTGATCATCATGACGTATGTGGGGGTCAACTACGTGCTGGGCATCGGGCTGCACAGCTACGGCTTCGGCACCGGGGCCGTCGTCCGCTACCTGTTCTGGACCGGAGGGATAGACTTGGCACTGATCGCCATCTGTTGTGTTGCGTACGTGTTTCAGCGCGTTTGGCGCTCCTCCGCTGACAAGGGCCTGCCGATGGCAACGCCCGTCTAGCCGACACGGCGGTTGGCGTTGGAGATGAAAAGGATTGGCCGACACGTCGCTGGAGTCGTGCGATTCCATTCTCGGTGGGCATGTTTTCGTACCATCCGGTGGGACCCGTTGCGTCCAACACCCGATGCGGGTACCAATGTATCTCGGTAGAGAGTCGTCAAGTGTCCGCGTAGCCGGGGGAGACCGGAGTATCAGGACGGCTCGGGTGGAAGACCGAAGCGCCTGGATTGGCGGCGGACGAGTCGGCCCGGCATCGCATAGTCAAGGAGAATAAGATGAGAGTTTGTATGCGGGTTTTCCCTACGATTACGTCGATAGCGCTTAGCGTAATCTTGGGCTATACGCAATCGGTGCGCGGGGAAGAGGCCGGGGAGCGAGTCCGCGCCAGGCCCACCCGTACCGAACTACTAAGCCCGGTTGTCGAGGCCCGACTGGATCTGGGCAGTGGACAACCGGTAGTCGAGGTAACGATCAACGGGAAGGGGTCGTTCAAGCTCGTACTTGATACCGGTGCGAAAGCCACGAAGCTCGATGATGACGTGGTCAAGTCGCTGGGACTCAGACTTGTCCGCAAAACCGAAATACACGAAGCCCCGGGGGCGACACCGACTGTGTTCGAGGTTGTGGGTATCGACTCGCTTACCCTGGGCGGTGCGGTGTTCCGTGATTTTGAAGCGACTGTGCTGGACTACGATGAGATATTCGGTGGAAAGCGCCGATACGACGGCGTGCTGGGATACCCGGTGTTCGCGGATTGCCTGCTCACGCTCGACTATCCCCGTGAACATGTCGTCCTGAAACAAGGCGAACTCCCCGCCGCTGACGGGCGAGAGATCCTGAGCTACGAGGAGCGGGACGGACTGGCAGGAATACCAGTTGTGATCAGTCGCATTCCTGTCAAGATTATTGTTGACTCCGGAATGGCCGGCGCTATTGCACTGGCCGAACGGCTTGAAGATGGCGTCACGCTCGCCCTCCAGCCGGCGAAACGCAGCGACATCGCCAGCCAACTGAATATCCGGGAGGCGCGCTTGAGTGGTACGCTCCGACTGGGAAGGCATCGGCTCATCGAGCCGCCGGTTTACTTCTTTGGAACCGGCTCAGCCGTGGGCCATAAGGTGTTGCGGAACTTTGTTGTGACCCTTGACCAGAAGAATGGCAGGGTCCGGCTCGCCCGGCAGGGGAGCGACCCGATCATATTCGGTCTGAAGCCCAAATTCGGGCTTACTATAGGGCGCCGGAGGGGCGGGCTTGTCATCACGTATATCGTTCCCGGATCCAGGGCAGACGAAATCCTGCGGGTCGGCGACGGTGTCTTGAGTATCGAAGGCCGGCGTGCTAGCGAGTTTGACGAACACAGCCTGGCAACCCTCTTCGCAGAGTCTGACGTGATCGCTATGCAGATAGATCGTGGTGGTCGCACGCTGCTCTTGACACTTAAAGCCGAACCTTAGCACCAGCAATTTGGGCCGGCGGGCCGGTATGGCTGCACAGACCTCTCGTACCACCGGTATGAGCGAAAGGAAGGATTCTTCAACCACCGCACTGGTGACCGGCGGTACCGGGCTGCTCGGCAGCCATATTGCCGAGCAACTACACTCACGCGGCACGACTATCCGGGCCCTGTGCCGGACTGGAAGCGACACTCGTTTCCTGCGAAACCTGAACGCAGACATCATTTACGGTGACCTCTTCGACTGCAAAGCACTGGCCAAGGCCTGTCGTGGAGTCGATGTAGTGTATCATGCGGCTGCCAAGGTCGGAGATTGGGGGCCTATGAGTGAGTTCATGAGCGTGTCCATCGGCGGCACGCAGAATCTGCTCGACGCCGCCGCGCACGCGGGCATCCGCCGGTTCCTGCACATCAGCTCGATCAGCGTGTATGGTCAAGTTAACGGGGAGGATCGCATCTTCGACGAAGGCGCTCCGCTTGGTGTCAATCTGCACCGGTGGAGCCATTACAGCCGGGCGAAAATCGGGGCGGAGGACCGCGTCTGGGCGATGCATACAGGTGGTCGGGTGGCAGCGACGGTTATCCGGCCGAGTTGGTTATACGGCCCGCGCGATCGAACGACACTGCCACGGATGATCGAATCGATCCGCAGGGGCAGGGTCAAGCTGATCGGTGACGGCGAAAACCGGCTGAACGTCGTCCATGCGGGCAATGCCGCCGAGGCTGCCATCCTGGCAGCCCAAAGCGACCGTGCAGTTGGCCAAGCCTACAACTGCTCTCATGACGGGGTGCTGACACAACGGCAGTACTTCAACCTGGTGGCCGGGGCGCTCGGCGAGCCCGAAGTGACGAGATCGGTGCCATACCGTGTCGCTTACACTGCCGGCTTTGTCCTGGAGTGCTTCGGTCACTTGTTGCGCAGAAAAGACCCGCCACTGGTGACGCGCCACTCCGTCTGGCTGCTGGGTCGACGGTGTTTCTTCGAGTGCAACAAGATCAAAGACCATCTCGGGTGGTCATCGTCAATCAGCTACGAAGAAGGCATTCCCGCCGCGGTTGCTGACTGCCTGGCCCGCACCAGCCCAGAGTTTCCTTCGAGCAATGGCACGAGCTTCAAGATCGGGGAGGTGGCCTCGCACCATGACGACCCGCAAATTACAGAGAAACTGTAGCATACGGCACCCCGGCGACAGGGAAGGTGGAATATAAGACCTTCGGCCCGCCGTGTCAGACGCCGGTCAACATGATGTGAGAAAGGCATCGATCGATCCGGTATCGAGCTGGTTCAGCGTTTTGTGAGACGGACTCGATCGGGTATACTGCGCCGTAGCTAGTGCAGTTTTCAGTCGGGGGATTCCGCGCGAGGGAGTGCTGTAGACTCTCCATGGTCGGCACCGGAGCCGGCCGCTGCACGGGGCGCGAGACTCATCGATTCGCAACGGCACCGACGTCACCGTATGCGGTGGGTTGCAACAGTCCCGAAGGAGGGGGCCTACAATGTTCGCATCCAAGACTGTTTCCCTGTGTTTGGTGTTCTTAGCATCACTGACAATCTGCGGGCAAGTCCTTGCCAGTCCATTTTTCGCTCTGGTGGGCTGGCGTGGCGAATTCGCGCGGATCGATGCGACTACTGGAGAAGTCTACGAATCGCCGCAGACCGTGCCGCCTGACTTGAACGCCTTGGCACTTTCGCCGGGCGGAGTTCTGTACGCCGGACCCGGCGAGGAACGTGATCTTTTCACGCTTGACCCCATGGACGGCGCTGCGCAGCACGCGCTGTCCATAGACTCCGACATTCGGGGGATGGCGTTCTCACCTGAGGGAGACCTGTACGTTGCCGCTCGTGATGAGCAGTTGGCCCCTACAATGTTGCGGATCATCAGTCTTGCCGACGGCAGCCATACTGATGTTGGCGCGCTTAGCGGAGTTGGAATGCGCCCCCAGGGACTGGCCTTTTCGCCGGATGGCCAGCTCTACATGGTACGACCGAACGCTGACGAAGCTGATCTGTTCACGGTGAATCCTGACAACGCCGAACTGCAGTTCATCGGCAGCCATACAGGTTTATCACATCAGGGCATTACGTTTGCGCCTGACGGTTCGCTCTATGCTGTGGGCTATTCCGAGTTTGTTCAACTGGATCCAGGAAATGGAGCCGTTATTGGAGACGTCGTGGAGCTGTCCGGCGACTATCGGGGTGTTGCATTCATTCCCGAGCCAGCGACGGCGGTAATGCTGTCCCTTATCAGCCTCGGGCTGTTGGGACGACGGATGCTGCGTCGGAACCGGTCGACGTGACATTCGGCGTTACTCATTACCTTCACGGGTCACGTCAGGTGGCGTTGAAGCTTTCCTGACCAACACAGCTTCTGCTGGCATTGTCTCCCGTGTACATCTCAACTGAGCCAACAGGGTCCGATCATCCTGACGCTCTTGATGTGTGAAACCGCACGGTTGGCTACTGTTAAAGCGCCTGGTCGGCTTTCCCGATACCTACAGCTTGACGAAACGGGCCCAGAGTCAAAATAAGGATCGAGCATAATGGCACAGAGCGATAACTTTACGATCTCGCGAAGGTGGCTTTACCTTGCAATGGTCGTCCTGTTGGTTGCGATCTTCATCGGAGCGTCGCGCGGGGCACCGCCGATCTACCTGGCCGTAGGCTTTATTGGTGAAATCATCCTGGTGGCGACGGTGCATCTCTCAGCGGTCATCCAGCAGTACAGCACCAGGCCCCTAGGAGATCGACACGGGCTGTGAGCACCCGATCGCGACTTCCCTAAGAAAGCTCACCGCCGGCGAGCTGACGGCTCGCGTCCAGCCGCCCGGCGGGTGCCACAAAGGAGGGGGGCACAAGCCCTCTGATGAGGGGCGTGCGCGTCCACGCGCGGCGCATCCGCGACGCGCCGAGTCGCCCCCATAATCCGACCGGCGGCACCGATAAGGGTGACACGTGTTTGGCATTGCACTGTTGATCGAGCCAGCCCGATACTCGGCTTCTCGCATCCAGTTAAAGGTGACAAGCTCACTCCCGCTCACCGCAACCACCAGAGCTACGAGGTTCCCCGACGTCCCCTGTCGAGTGCAGCGTTTAGCCTGCTCGCAGCACACGATTCAACACCTTTTTCGGACCATCAGATGCAAAGATGGCGATATCTGAACGTGCACTCGCACGAGTGCCAACCGTATTGCATACTGGCTTGGGGACTACATGGCTGGACAAACCTACTACTCACCGATTGCCCTCGCAGCCGCACAGGCCCTGGCTGCCGAGGGAGCTGCGGACTTCCCGCTCTACCTGCCAGCACCGTCCGACCACCGTCCGGTGCTTTATCGGGAGGCCGGCGTCGGCTTGTCTCCCCCGGATTTCGAGCGCCTGCGTAGCAGCGGCGTGCCCTTCCTATATGTCCTGAGCACGGACATGCATCGTTGCGAAACGGTCCTGGAGACCAAGCTGAGCAGCCTGGTGTGCAGTTCGGAAGTTCCGCCGGACGAGAAAGCCAGACTGGTCCACCAGGTTGGCACGTCGGTCGCCCGGGATCTGGCTCGTGATCCCGGATCTTCCGAAAACCTCGGCCGGGCCTCGTACGTTGTAGACAATATCATCGGGTCAGTGCTGAGTGATCCGCTTGTTGCCGGACATATGCTTCAGATGGCTGGACACGAACGGTCGACGGCCAGCCACATGTTCGTGGTTTCAGCGCTGGCCGTCACGCTTGGGGCCGAGATCTTCGGCTCTGACCTTGAGATCTTGAGGGCCCTGGCCCTCGCCGGGATGACGCACGACATGGGTAAGCTTGGAATCAGCCCTGAGGTGTTGAACAAAGCCACTCCACTCACGCCGGAAGAGTCACAACTGATCGAGCAACATCCAATCGAGTCCGTACGCCTGCTCGGTGACGACCCGCATGTAACGCCAACGGTTCGGCAGATGATCCTGCAGCATCACGAATGGGTCGATGGTCGCGGCTATCCTCTTGGTGTTAGTGGTGACGAACTCCTACCCGGCAGCCGTATCGTCTCCGTCGTCGATTCCTTCCATGCAATGCTTGGACGCCGATCCTACCGAAGGGCGTTTACGCCGCTGCAAGCGAGCCGAGCCTTGAACAGCCAGGCGGGGCGACAGTTCGACGCCGATGTGCTGACACGCTGGAACGAGTTGTTTGACCGATGCTGGTCGCAACAACCGGTGGTTCTCCCGATCCAGCCCGGCGGCGAAATCGATGAGGTGTCCTCACGGCATGAACACGGCCAACCCGCTCCCCAACGCAAGGCCTTTGGGGCACGCCCCAAGCGGTTCACCTGTAACGCCAGAGCCATGGTCAAGTGTGTCTACGCCGGGCGGTTACATGATGCAACCTGTGCTCCAGACGTGTTCGTCGCTTCTGTCCATGACGTCTCCTACAGGGGGTTGTGCATGTACAGCGCCTACCCCATGTATCGTGGGGAGGTCGTTCACGTACAGATCGACAAGGGAACGCACAAGATGTGGGTTCGAGGCACCGTGGCCTGGTGTCGACAGCACGAGGGCAATATCTACAAAGCCGGCCTGCGGTTGGTACAACGTATTCCCGAACACGAAGTCCGCGCACCTGTGGACGTTCAAGGAATAGTCAGGCCGGGGGCTAACAGAGCCGAGGCCACGCCCGAGATTGCGAAAGATTCTCATGCTCCCCCGCAGACCGCGGAACGTGATCGAACTGAAACGCCGTCCGAAAACGAGCTGGAGACGTTGGCCGTGATGGCCGCCATGCGGTCGCCGACCATCGAGGCGGAACGGACCGTGGTCAAATTGGGCGCCTCGTCTGACCCTGAGGTACGCCGCAAGGCGATCGACGTTCTTGCGAACATCGGAACGAAGGCGGCCCGGGCGGCTCTTCTTGACCTTCTCCAGGATCACAACCCAACGGTCCGGGAGCACGCCGTAGCCACGGCGGGTATGACGAAGATGCTGGAAGCCGCTCATACTCTTCGCCAACAACTGGATGATCCGGTAGAGGCCGTAGCTCTGCGCGCCGCCGGGGCCTTGGGGCGACTGGGAGAGCGAACCGGGCTGCCCCTGGTCATGGAGGCCTTACAGAGAAAGGACGGCCAGGCTCGTTTGGCTGCCCAGGTCTTCGGAGAAATCGTCGGCCACCGATTCCCGGCAAATGAACGCGGCGTAGACGCGGCGCAGCGTTATCTGGCTGCGAAGGGTGCTGCAGCACTGCTAACCCCATAACGTTCACGGGGTGTTGTACCGCCGAACCGGCGTCCCTCCCGGCCCGAGCACCCGGTGACCGAGACTGCCGAGCTATCTTGCCTGCGGACTTGATGCACACCGCCTGGTTGCTGTAGATTCATGCATCAGGCCCTGCACCGGATCGACCAGGCCGTGCCGGGCAAACGCGGGCGTAGCTCAATTGGTAGAGCATCAGCCTTCCAAGCTGAATGTTGACGGTTCGAGTCCGTTCGCCCGCTTTTCCAGTAACCACTTGCAAACGACCAGGCAATGCGGCCCGATGTTGGGAGCCGGACTGGCTACATCAACGGAGCGGGCAGGTCATCTCGCTGACCGACGATTTGGGCCGGCGCTCGGCCTGTTTTCACGCACCGCGCAGGCCAAGGTCATCATGGCTGTGGACCGCTGAAGCCACTCTGCAGCGCGCCGACGTCGGCAAGGTCGACATCTCCGTCGCCATCGAAATCCGCCGCTTCGCAGTCGAGCAGTGGAGCGCCCGGACCGGCCAGGCAACTCCGCAAGATGACCAAATCATCCAGGTCGGTGTCGCCGTCGTGGTCTGCATCGCCATCTGGAATCGGGACACACATGTCATCCACTTCGTCACAGAGCTCATCCTTGCACGGAATCTCCCCAGGCCAACACAGGCCGTTTGAGCACGTTTCCGTGCCGTTGCAGAACAGCC
>CP070827.1:4103288-4113363 GCA_020344555.1 Phycisphaerales bacterium | reverse complement strand
GCGCTTCAGTTTCCGCGCGAGACTCGCCAAGTGCACTGGACGCGGTAACCTGCCAATCCGCCCGATGCCGCGCAAGGGTGGGGGCTTAAGCGGGTAGACGTCGAAGGCCGGCTCCTCGTAAGGATGGGCTCGGGCCATGGCGGTCACCACGGCCGGAAGAACTGTCAGTGGAACCACGGTCTCGAGGCGGATCTCGTCTACATACTCCATACGGCCCGGCTCGCCGACGCTCGGTTGCGAATCCTCCCCGCCGAAGAAGGTCCCCTGGCCGGATGTCCGGTAGCTGCACTGACTGTAGTCCCCGATACTCCCGGCGCCGGCGCTGAACATTGCGTCGGAGACCTTCTTGATAGCGTTCGGTGGGACAAAGACCACGAGCTTGCACACCTCCATCGTAGGGTCATCGACGTATTCCAGTGGTTCGGTCTCCTCGATGCCGCAGAGTGACGCAATCGCGTCATTTGTTCCACCGTCGGCGGCGTCGAGGGCCGTGTGTACGGAGTAAACCGCAATGCCGTTTCGGATACACTGAAACACAACCGCTTCCGTGCCGGTGTCGTCCGCACAAAGGGAGGAAACGGGGTTTAGGATCGGTGGATGGTAGGCCAGGATGACATCGACTTTCTTGCGCAAGGCCTCCTCGAGCACCGCCGGTGTGAGATCAATGCACGTAAGCACATGGTCGACCGGCCCCTGACAGTCACCGGCGAGCAGACCGACGTTGTCCCAGCTTTGGGCCAGCCCGGTCGGGACAACTAACTCCATTTTCGCGCAAAAATCGGTTACACTCCATCCGGCGCTTCTCTGTGGTTGTTCATTCACTTGCTGCTGCACTCCTCTCTCACCCGTCTGCGATATTCCTGCAGAAGGCTCTTTCCGAGTGAGCCTATCCGACCCTTGTGGATATCATGTTTCTCGACCCGGATGACCGGCATAACCTGCATGATCGCGTTGGTGAGCAGGACTTCATCGGCATCGAGCAGGTCATTGACCGTCAATGGGCACTCCTGAACTTCGATTCCGATCCGGCGGGCAATCTCCAGGACGATCCCCCGGGCTATTCCCGGCAGCACCGGCGTGTCCAGCGGTGGAGTCTTCAAGATGCCGTTCTTCGCGATGAAGATATTGCTGATAGAGCCTTCGGCCAGACGGTTTGCCGTTGTAAACCAGAGCGCTTCGACACATTGTCCTTGCTGCGCCTGACGGAGACCCAGAAGACGCGGCAAATAACATATCGTCTTGTGCCCGGCGACTGGGTCGCTCGGTGATATTCGAAAATCGCAGATGATCACGGGGACACCTTTTTCATAGAAATCCGTGGGATACGGGGATAGGTTTGAAGCTGTCGCACAGACCGTAAGGTGAGAACCGTCTGTCGTTCCATGGTCGCGCATGGATCCGGCAGTGACCATCAGCCGTACCCGGGCAGCTTTAAGGCTGTTTCGTTCCAGCAATTCGGCGAAGACACTGTGATCCGGCAGCTCCTCGGGCTCGATTGCCATCAACAGCTTTGAGGCCGACCGGCGCAACCGCTCGATGTGGGAGTCCAGCCGAAAGACACGGCCGTTTTCGGCCCGCATCGTCTCGAACAGACCGGCTCCGTGGAGCCAGCCGCCGTCGTACACGCTTATCCTGGCATCGGGCTCATTGACGAACCGGCCGTTAACGTAAACAGTTCCTGTCAAGGTATTGTCACCTCCTCGGGCAACCTTGATACGGAGGGAGCTTGGCAATCCAGCGCTCGGAACATGCCGGTAGCCTTGGCGATAATCTCGTCGTATTCATCCTCGGGCGTGCTGTCGGCTACGATGGCCCCGCCGGCATACATGTGAACGACGCCATCCAACTGGACCATCGTCCGGATTGCGATGTTCATCGACATCGAGCCGTCCAGACCGATCAGCCCGATCGAGCCGCAGTACACGCCTCGCGTTGTCGGCTCGAGCTCATCGATGATCTGAATCGCCCGGATTTTCGGGGCGCCGGTCACCGACCCGCCGGGAAAGGCAGCCCGCAACAGATCGACCCAGCGGTGTTGATGGGCCAGGTCGCCCTCGATTGTAGCGACGCGGTGAAAGACCGTGGGGTGCTCCTCGATTTGGCCGGCGCAAGTGACGCCCACGGTCCCGAACGAGCACACTCGACCCAGGTCGTTGCGGAGGAGGTCGATGATCATGGTAAGCTCGGCGCGATCCTTCTCGCTTTCGGCCAACTCGCGCCGATTGCCCTTATCGAGTCGCGGGTCGCCCACCCGCGGGCGGGTCCCCTTGATAGGTCGGGTCACAACGTGCCGGTCGCGAAGTTCCAGAAAAAGCTCCGGCGATGAGCAGAGGATGGCTGCGTTATCCCACAAAAGCAGGGCGGAATACGGCGAGGGACTCGACCGGCACAGCCGTTGCCAGATAGCCGCTGGTGAGGCACTGGTTCGCACCGTGAACCGTTGTGTCAGATTGACCTGATAGATGTCGCCGGCAGTGATATACCGTTTGGCCCGATCCACTTTGGCAAGGTACTCCTCGTGGGACATGTTAGGCGTCGGCGGCGAGGTGGCCGGCCTCGGCGGCGGATCGGTTGGATCGAGGTTTGGTGCGCTTTCCAGGCGGTTCCGGAGGGCGGCCAGACGTGTCGACACAGGCGGTCGTCGACCCGCCAGGGGCCGTGGCCAGTCGACGGCTGTGAGATACCACTGTCGGGCCTGATGGTCGTACACTGCGGCCGCGTCGTACAGGCAGAACCGCAGTACCGGAAGCGGCACATCGCGAACCGTTGTGGGCTCGATTCGTTCGGTCACCAGACCGCCCTCGTAGGCGAGGAACCCTATCCAGCCGCCCACAAATGGGAGACCGTAGCCCGCTTCGTACGTGCTCGGATAGCGGGACACTCGTTTGGCCAGAGCCTCCAGCGGGCACATCGGCCCCAGGCGGTTAAGGGAAAACACGTCGAGAGGGTGGCTGGCAAAGATCGAGAAACGTCCATAACGTCCGTTCTGGAGAGAGGTTGCGAGAATCGATGGGGATGTCAAATAAGAGAAATTCACAGCCACGGACTCGACAGAGCTTCGTGAATTGACCGGTTCCACGACAACTTTGGCTGGTGGCTGCTCCGGGACGCTCATAAGGGCGGGGAGTATACCAGAGGTTCGCGGGCCTGGTTAGCCGCAGAACAAGACACGTGCGTTGACAGGTACCTATGGGCGGGGTAGTTTTGGCTGGCGCGGAGTGTGCCGCGAACAACCGGAGGACGCCAGTCAGGGGATCGCCCACCATGTTTCGAGAGTTGTGTTTCGCAAGACGGGCCCTGTGGATTGTCTGGGCTTTGGCCTCTCTGCCGGTGGTGATTGACGCTGCCGGCCAGGAGCCGACAAGGCCGGCGATCAGTCAGGGCGAAGTGATCGGTAATGATGTGTACGTGCGCAGCGGCCCCAGCCTGAATCATTACCCGGTATACAAGCTGAACGCAGGGGACCGCGTGACCATCGTGGGTGATACCGGCGACTGGTACGAGATCGTGCCGCCTGAAGGGGTCTTCAGCTTCATCTCGGGCGACTACGTTGACACAGCAGGCGGAACAACCGGCGTGGTAAACGGCAACAACGTCCGTGTTCGTGCCGGCTCGACGTTGCCCGACTTCAGCAAGCTCAAATACACGGTACAGACGCGCTTGTCCAAGGGAACGGAAGTCACGATCCTCGGGCGCGAGGCCGACGGGTTCCTGCGTATCAAACCCCCGGCCGGCACGACCGTCTGGGTCAATCGCGGTTACGTGGAACCCGTGCCTGACGCCTTGGCCGCAGCGGAGCAGACCGACCGTGAAACGGTTTCGCCCAGCGCCGTAACACCCGAAGCGGGCCCAGCAGACACGGGAACACCCGACGACGACGGGGTCGAGACTGACGCCCCTAAAGCGGCTGAGGCTGTGCCGGCCGTGTCCCAGCAGCCCGAGAAGCGGCAAGATCTGGTGGATATTGATGCGGCGGTAAGGGCGGTGTTGGCCAAGCCTGTGCCCGAGAGAGACTTCCAGCCGTTGATCGAGCGCTACAAGGCGATCGCGGAACGTGCGCAGGACGATGCCGCCCGGCAGTTTGCACGGATCCGCATCGACCAGCTAAGCGACATGGCGGCGTTGGTCGACGCCGTCCGCACATTGCGGAAACTCGAAGAGGAGACGGGTTGGAAACGCCGCGGTTTCCTGGAGGACCGGGCGAGAATCCGTGAGGAGTTGCCCTCGATTCCGCGAGGGCTCGATGCACAAGGCGAGCTGCGCGTCAGCGCCTTGTATCCCCCTGGAAAACTGCCGTGCCGATACCGGCTGGTTGATGCCAGCGGAGGTCGTGAGCGGACCATCGGGTACTTGGAGATTCCGAAAGGGTCGACCATAGACGTGGACGGCTTTCTCGGTCGGTATGTCGGTGTTCGAGCGGTGGCCAAGCGGTTGCAGACCGGCGGAGTGAATCCCGTGCCGATCTACGTGGCCGGCGATCTGATTCTCCTGGAGCCCCCGGCGGCTCCCAGTGATCTGTCGCCGCAGGACTAGTGCTCCATTACTCCTGAATTGAGGGGTGGCATGCCCAAGCCCGTCGGTGACGGGCGCCGGCATGCTGTGCCTTGCCAACGAGCATGGTAGACTCATGGCGGCGCTGCGCTTGGCCATGCCACACACTCGTCAGATGACGAGTAACGGAACACTAGTCGCCCGCAGGGCGGGCCTTCGCTCGCGACCGCCGTGCCGAGAGTCGACTACTGTGCCGAGTCCCGATGTGCATCGGGATTCTCGGCACCTACGCCGGTACCGAGAAGGGATTGTCGGGCTGGCTCTTTGTTGCTGTATTGGGTGTTAGATGACGGAGGGGGCGTCGAACGACTGCTTTTCGACAGGGATAGCTTGATGATGAGACATTGGAACTCGATCGTGCGGAAGATGGCGCCGGTCCTAGGCGCGGGGCTGTTGCTGCAGGCCGGCGGATGCAGCGTCGATCTGAGCGCCATCGGCCAAGGACTGCTGACCTCGATTGCGACCAATCTGATCAGCAGCATTGTATTCGGCCTCTTTAACGTCCCGCTCTCAGGCTTTTAAGGCGCACGGTCCGGAGGCTCACTGAGATCCACGGTGGTCGAGGTGCTGCCTCCAGGTGCACAAGAGCCGTCCGATGCCTCCACCCCTGGCACGCGTAAGCATCATTGGCGACGGGGCCATGGGGACGGTTTGTGCGCTGCTGCTGGCCCGCCGCGGCACCTCGGTCACGCTTTGGGGAGCGTTTCCGGAGCACATCACCACGCTTCAGAAGGATCGGGAGAACAAACGCTTTCTTCCCGGTCATCGGCTGCCCGAGTCAATCAAGATGGTCAGTGAGGCGTCGCTGGCCTTCGACGACCCCACTTTGATCGTCTCGGCCGTGCCCTGTCAGTACATTCGCACCGTGTGGGAACGTTTCACGGAGTATGTCCCGCGCACGGTGCCGATTGTCAGTGTGGCCAAAGGGATCGAAGTCGGGACGCTCCTTCGTCCGACGGCCATTATCGCAGACTGTGTCGGCGAAGTGCCACTGGTCTGTCTTTCCGGACCGAGCATCGGGCCTGAAGTTGCGATGATGAAGCCCACCAGCGTGGTTGCAGCCTCCGAAGACGAGGCCCTGGCGAAGCTGGTTCAGACCGGGTTTAGCACGAGCTACTTCCGGGTATACACAAGCCGCGATCTGCTAGGGGTCGAGCTGGCCGGTGCGGTCAAGAACGTGATTGCCCTTGCCGCCGGCATAGGCGACGGCATCGAGGCCGGCGACAACGCAAAGGCCGCCCTGGTCACGCGCGGGCTGGTGGAGATCACCCGGCTCGGCGTGGCGATGGGAGCGTCTCCGGACACCTACAGGGGGTTGGCCGGCGTCGGGGATCTGATCACCACGTGCATCTCCAAGATCGGGCGAAACCGCAGTGCCGGGGAACGCATCGGCCGGGGAGCAACGGCGGACGAGGTCATTGCGTCCACCCCATCGGTTATCGAAGGAATACCGACCACGCGAAGCGTGCTGGAATTGGCCCGGAAGCATAACGTGGAAATGCCGATCGTCTCAGGCGTGGCCTCCGTCCTGTTCGAGGGGCGTCGACCTGCCGACGCCATCGAAGAGCTAATGACCCGCCGATTGCACGGCGAGAGTAGCAAGTAGGGTGCGCGCTCGCGCACCATTTGCATGCCCGTGTAGCCCTCCGACGTAGTCCGGACGCACGCTTTCTCTGCGATCATCGTGGGCGCGCGTCATGGCTGGACTCTCCCTTACGGCTCGGCCGGTTTCGCCTTCGACTCTTTTTCAGATAACGTCGCGCGCCGGAGGACTTCGTTCAGGGCCGCGCGGCGAACGGGGTCGGTCAGCGGCCTACCAGTGGGCAAACGCTCCGCAACCGCTTCCCAGTCGCTCTACTTTTGCCACAGGTCGTCGATGACGCGTTCGGCCTCAATGCCAGCGGCGAGGACCGCCTCACGCTCGGGGTATCAGACCCGCTACGGCACGGCGTCCCAGATCCGTACGGTTTGGTCATAAATCGCTAGGCGGGTGCTATCACGATCTGAGCGGTCATGCTCTCACCGCGTGCGGGCAGCCCGTGCGATCTGCCGTTTAGCACATGCTGCGCAGTCTTGTTCTCAGCGGAGCGATGATGCATCCTTAAGCGCGTGCCACATTCTGCGTGCTGAGGCGAGACGGCTTTCCCACATCCGCACGCATCCGTCCGCTGAACCCGATACTATGCGTTCTCCGTCACGGCTGAACGCGACACACCGAACTGGTGCATCGTGCCCGCGCAGTGTGGCAAGCAGGTGCCCTGTGGCGGCATCCCAGATGCGAAGGGCTCCGTCGTCCGATCCCGACACGACCCGGGTTGCATCAGGGGTGAAGGCAAGCGACCTGATAGCGTTTCCCTTCTCTTGGAGCTCGCAGATGCGCGCGCTTGTCTCGACATCCCAGACGCTCATAGATCCGTTCGCCCCTCCCACGACGATGCGTCCGGCGTCACGACTGAAAGCAGCGGACACCCAGCTTGTGCCGTCATTCAAGAACGCAAGCAGGTTCCCGGTTTGAGTATCGCACACGTAGTGGGAGGTGATCAGCAGAGTCCCGTCGGGTTGGCGCGGAAGGCCCCCTGGTCCAATGAGGCTCGTAACATTATCTATCTTAGCGGCCCAGGTATGGGCACCTTCGCCCGGTCCGCAGTAGAAACGGGTCGCGTTCGGGCTAATGACTAAGGAGGCAGGGTTGTCTTCCGAGAACGAACCGAGCATGGAGTCAGGGTCAAGCCTCGGGCGGACGGTTACCGAGGCGCGTGCGGAAAAGGAGGTGTGCTGGCGGAACGACTCCGCATCCCACAGCCACACCGATTTGTCTGAGGAAATCGAAACGATTCGCTCGCCACCCAGCGTGAACGCAACGTCCTGCAGGTCGGCTTCGTGTCCCCGTAGGGTCGCGAGCGGCTCGCCGGTCCGGGCGTCCCATGCGCGAAGGGTCCTGTCCTCGGATCCCGAAGCGATCTCGTGACCATTGGGACTGAAAACCGCAGCCGTGACCGCGCCTTCATGTCCCTGCAGGGTGTGCAGTGTTTTGCCGGTCTCAGCGTCCCATACCCAGAGTGACCCATCCTCTGTTCCGGCAACGACGCGATCCCCCTCGAGATTGAGCGCTACGGTGTTGACCGCTCCGCGCGGGCCGGAAAGTCTAGATTTTGCGCCGCCCGTCATGACGTCCCACACTCGTAGCTCACCAAGTGATACTGAAACAATACGCTGGCCGTCAGGGCTGAATGCCACGGACGCTACGGAACCATCGTGTCCACGCAACAAGGAAAAGATCCTTCCGGTCTGCGCGTCCCATACCCGGATGGTTTGGTCTGTTGATCCGGATGCCACGCGGTCTCCATCAGGACTAAAGGCCACGCATCGGACCGAGTCCTCGTGTCCGTGTAACGTCGACAAGAGATCTCCCGTTTCAGCGTCCCAGAGACGCAAGGTCGTGTCATTGGCCCCCGAAGCGATTCGTTGCCCATTGGGACTGAAAGCGGCACACCGGACTCCCCCTTCGTGGCCTCGAAGTTTAGAAAGTAGGTCTCCGCTTTCCAGGCTCCAGATGCTGAGCGTGTCGTCTTCCGACCCCGTAATGATCCGCTCTCCACTGGACCCGAAAACGACAGGTGAAGACAGGTCCGCATGTTCTAGAAGGGTGGTCTGGGCCCTACCCGTCCCGGCATCCCACACACGAATGGAACCATCCACCGGGCCGGAAAAGAGTCGTTTACCGTCAGCGCTAAACGACACCACGTGTGTTTGGGCATACGTTACGCCCGTCCCACGGCCCATAGGTCCTTGGAGCGTATAGAGGTGCTTCCCCGTCTTGTAGTCCCACAGTCCAATCGATCCATCCTCGAATGCTGCTGCGATTCGTTTCCCGTCAGGGGAGAAGGCCACATCCTCACAAACGAACATTCCGTCTTCGGCGCGTTCGGGAGTTTCAAGGTTGAAGCAAAACGCTCCCGTCTCGGCGTCCCACACGCCCGGCGGCGAGTGAAGCCTGCCCGCCACGAGAAACATGCCGTCGGTGCTGAACGTCGCAAATTTGCCGGTCGGAGCTCGAACAGTGAGCAGGGATTGATCTAGTGCAAGATCCAGATGGTTCCACTCCCAACCTCGGAACGCTACGGGGCAGGCTTCCAGCCAGCGGCGTGCCTCGGAATAACCACCCTCCGTTAGGTGCATTTGCGCAGTGTTCATGTTGGCAACATAAGTCTGGTGTTGCGCCGCCTGCTTTTCCTTTTCCGCCTTCAGATACAGATAGGAACTGATAACGCTTGCGGCCGCCAAGACGAGGAACACGGTGGTGATGGCGCCGAACACGGTTTTGTTGCGCCGAGCGAAAACGCGTAGCTGGTAAATGATGCTCGGGGGGCGGGCGAAGATGGCTTCGCCGGTCAGGTACCGGTTGATGTCGTCAGCCAGGTCAGCCGCCGAGCGATACCGCTGCTCGCGATCCTTTTCCAGGGCTTTGAAGACGATGGTTTCCACGTCACCGCGCAGGGCACGATCGATCGTGCTTAGGCGCGTCGGCTGATGCTCGCGCACCATCCGTGTCGCTTCGTACACCGGGATCTTGCCAACGTCGTAGGGGAGCCTTCGGCAGAGCAGCTCATACAGGACGACGCCCAGAGCGTACACGTCACTGCGGATATCCAGGTCGTGTGGGTCGGCCTCGCACTGCTCGGGGCTCATGTACTGCATCGTGCCGATGAGCTGACCTACATCGGTCTGCAATGTGGTTACGGCCAGATCGGAGTCCGTGGCCCGGGCCACGCCGAAGTCGATGATTCTCGGCTGACCGTGCGAATCGATGAGAATGTTGCTGGGCTTTAAGTCACGATGAATGATGCCCTTCTGGTGGCCGTGGTGGACGGCGTCGCAGACTCTGCCGAACAGATCGAGCCGCTCGCGGGTGCCGAGCTTCTTCTCCTGGGCGTACTTCGTGATGGGCTTGGCGTTGGGGATGTACTCCATCGCGAAGAAGGGCACAGATTCGACCGCACCCTCACCCCAACCCTCTCCCTCGAAGGGAGAGGGAGTGTGCGTCCCAGCCTCGTAGACTTGGGCAATGCCCGGATGCTGCAAACGGGCGAGGATCTGCGACTCGTACTCGAACCGGCGCATGGCCGAGCGTGAGGCGATGCCCCGCTTCATCACCTTGACGGCCACCGTCCGCCGTGGATGCTCCTGGACCGCCTCGTAGACCGTCCCCATTCCGCCCGAGGCGATTACCCGCTTGACATGATACCGCCCAATCTCCTTGGGCAGCCGACTTGGAGCATCGCGCAACGTTTCGGTAGAAGGTAGAGGCGGACTGGGCGAGGCACCTTCTGTGCCTTTCGGCGCATCGTGGCTCCGACGGGGAGAGTCGTTTTCGGAATTGGAGCTGGGTTGCGTACGATCGACGCTCATCACTGCTGCTCCGCAACTTCAGGTCCATCTTCGACGATTCGGCGTGCCTGTGCAAGACAGAATCGGTGGACGCCAAAAACCGTAGGGCAGGTCGTTGTTCCGCGCCAGCGGAACG
>CP070827.1:4097940-4103188 GCA_020344555.1 Phycisphaerales bacterium | reverse complement strand
CCGGCTGGTCTACACGGCTTGTACAGGCCGCCAAAGGTATGGTGTGGATATTGCTGGGCACGCTGCGGACACTCTGCGGGGTCGTGGCCGGACGCCATGTGTTGGTGAAAGGCGTGCAGTGGCTGGCCTATGGGGTGGGGTTGCTCTTGGGTATCCTAGGGACCCGCTACAGAGAGTACAAGACAACACACGGAACATAGCTGATCGCTTGCCCAGATGAACCTTCGAGAAAAGGCCGTTAAAGGAGTGTTTTGGACCGGGGTCCAGAACTGGGGCTCCAATCTGGCCACGACGATCGTCCTTTTAATATTGGCCCGCCTGCTGGGAGTTAGGACCTTCGGGCTGGTTGCGTTAGCGAGCGTTTTCATCGCCTTTCTGCAGATTTTTCAACGGCAGGGTCTGGCTCAGGCGGTCGTGCAGCGAACAGACCTTAAACCCGGACACCTCAGCGCGGCGTTCTGGATCAGCGTAGCAAGCGGCGTCGTCCTGACCGTCGTCGGCATCGCGGCGGCCGATCCCGTCGCCTTCGTCCTGGCAAGATGGCAGCCGAAACCGATCAATGTGGCCTTGCTGGCATCCGTAATCCGATGGCTTTCGCTTAGCTTTGTTATTGCCGCGTTGGGCAATACGCCGCAGGCGATTCTCCGGCGGAACCTCGCCTTCAAGAGTCTGGCGATGCGCTCGCTGGCCGCTTCCCTTGTCGGTGGGATCGTCGGGGTCGCCATGGCGCTTTACGGCTTCGGCGTTTGGAGTCTCGTGGGCCAACGCCTGACCTCGGCTCTGGCGGGCACAATCACCCTGTGGATGGCGTGTCGTTGGTGGCCGGGGATTGCGGTCTCCACCAGACATTTCCGTGACCTCTTCGGCTTCGGGGTCTACCTGATGGGCAACGAAGTGGTGGCATTCTTCAACCGTCGATTGCCCGACCTGCTGATCGGTGCGTTTCTGGGAACCGTGGCACTGGGCTACTACACGGTCGGTTTCCGGCTGCTGCTCACCATGCGCCGGTTGTTCACTCAGAGTATTTCCGGAGTGGCATTGCCGACCTTCTCGCGCCTGCAACACGACTACGCGCAGATGGGACAGGCCCTGCTGACCGCAACGAGCATGACAAGTTTGCTGGCCGTGCCGGCCTTTTTGGGGATGGCCGTCCTGGCTCCGGAGCTGGTGGTCGGCCTGATCGGTCAGAAATGGACTCCGAGCGTGCCGATCATGCAAATCCTGGCCTTCATCGGCGTCGTGCAATCGGTCACCTTCTTCAACACTCCTGTTATCACCGCCTGTGGCAAGCCTTCGTGGAATCTGGGCCTGGGGCTGGTAAACGCAGTAGCCAACGTGGTGGTTCTCACCATCGCGCTTCCCTGGGGCATCGTCGTCGTGGCCGCGGCGTTCGTGATTCGCGGCTACGCCTTTGCGCCGCTGCCGCTGTTTGTGGTTCGGAAGCTTATCGGGCTCAGCATCAGGCGCTACCTGCGCCAGTTGATCGCTCCGGCGGCCGGATCATTGGCCATGGTTGTGTTCGTGTATACCGCCAAGCGCGCCCTCGCAGAGGCGTTGAACCTGCACGCGTTGCTCGTGGTCTGCGTTCTGCTCGGCGTGTTGATATACACGCTCGTGATTCATCTGATCGCACCGGGCCGCCTCCGGAAGGCCGTCGAATACGTCCGCTTGGCTCTGCCGTCCGCGAGTCCGGCAAGCAAGTGAGTACCGGACAGCGGTCTCGAAGCAGCGCTCGCTTATGGATTCGTCGGACTTGTATGTGTCATTGCGAATTGGTAGACTCGTCGTTGCGCTTGAATATATGTGGAAGTTTCTCTCAGTTGCGAGATTAGACCTGCCGCAAGGGGGATTCGCTCGACAGACGTTGCTTGACTGTTAGGCATTCGAGTATGACGGACGATCAACATCGGCCGATCTTTGTTGTCGGGAGCCCGCGGTCCGGGACGACCCTTCTCCGGCTGATACTGGACTCGCACCCCGACATCAGTTGCGGGCCGGAAACCCACTTTCTGATGGGGCTGTCGACGATCGTCGGTCGCCGGTGGGAGTTGATTGAACGGTACGGCTTCGAAAAGGCGTACTGGTACCAGAAGGTGGCTGAGTTCTTCGACTCGTTCCAGAGGGGCTATGCCGAGAGGAGAGGTAAGAAGCGGTGGGCCGAGAAGACACCGTACTATACCACCATCCTGGATTTCATAAACCAGCTCTTCCCAAGTAGTCAGTTCATTCACATCATTAGAGACGGCTACGATGTGGTGGCCTCGCATCGCGACCGCTGGGGATACAAGTCAGCCGTCCGGGCGACTCTGATCTGGCGGAGGTACGTCACCCTGGCTCGCGACTTCGGCAACACGGTCTCCCACGATCGCTACCACGAACTTCGTTACGAGGACCTCGTGCGCACCCCTGCGCCGGTATTACGGGACCTGTTCGAGTTCCTGGGCGAACCCTGGGATCCAGCTGTGCTGGAGTATGACAGGGGCGAGCACGATATACTGGATGGGTATGACGCTTTCACGAAATCCCGCCGCTCGGACGACGTTGGCCAGTCGCCCATCTACGGCTCGCGTGTTGGCGCCGGAAAGAAGGAATTGGGTATGTTTCTCAGAGCCCTGTTTCGGTATCGTTCCGGGGCGCTGTATAAGGAATTGGGTTATCGATAGGAGAGCGTTATCGTGTTAAACCCGCAGTTTCCATACAGTACTCCCATATATCGACGAAGGGATGACGGGTGTGACTGATACCTGCACAGGTTCCAGTCTTGTATTCATTGTGGGGAGTCCCCGAAGCGGTACTACTTATCTCCAGAGACTGTTGGCCAGCCATGAAATGATCTTGACGGGTCAGGAGTCCAACGTGTTCCAGTATGCGGGCCCGTTGCTGCGAAGATGGCATGCCGAGGGCCGGCAGGCCGATGGGCGCGGCGGAGTGGGATTGGGCTGCTATTTTGAAGAGCAAGAGTTTCTTCAACTCCTGAAGGGTTTTCTACGTGAGCTGCTGCAGCCCATGATAGGCAAACTCAACCCGGGGATGCTATTCGTTGAGAAAACCCCCCAACATGCAGTCTTTCTGCCGGAGATCATCGAATTACTGCCCGCCTGCCGCATCATTCACATGGTGAGAGACCCAAGAGATGTGGTGGCCTCAATGCTGGCGGTATCGAGGTCTTGGGGCAGGGGTTGGGCTCCTCGTTCTGCGCGCCGATCGGCACTGATCTGGCTTAGACAGGTGAGGGCGGCAAAGGAGGCGCAGAACACGATTCCGGCAGAGCAGTTTTACGAGGTCCGATACGAGGACCTGGTCGCTCAACCCACATCTATTCTTCAAAACCTGGTCTCGTTCCTGAAGCTGTCGTGGGCCGAGGACGCCATTACGGAGGCCGTCCGGCGGAACAGTATAGCTGCGGTAAGGAAGGGAGGTGGTACGCCAATTCCAAAAGGTGGAAGGTTTGCAGAGCACAACGGCGATATCGTCAGGGACCCCGCTGATTTCATCCGGTCGGGCGTGCCCGGGTCCTGGCGCCGTGATCTGGGCCTGTCGGAAAAGCTGTGCGTATGGCTGGTCACACGACGAATGATGAGAGTCTTTGGCTACCAGTAAACGGGCTTCCCATGACGCAAGAAACGCGACTTGGGCGGGGCCTTTATGAGGTTCACCGTTCGCAAAAGAGTGCCAGACGGCGTGTATAACCCCACTAGAATCTCGTGGAACCTAAGGAGCCTTGAATGTTCGGGCGACTGAGGAAGTTGGCAAGACACGTCCCTGGCGGCAATTGGATTGGCTGGTTCCTGTTCCGGCAGAAGGGACACGGTACCGCTGGGATACGGCAGGTTGGGCATCGCACCTACGTGGGGGGGATGTGGGAGGAAATAGGCTGCCTGCAGTTCGATTTCCTGATCTCCCAAGGCCTGAAACCTCACCACTACTTCCTCGATATCGCCTGTGGAAGTCTCAGGGGCGGGGTCCACTTCATCCCGTATCTCGAACGGGGACACTATCTGGGGATTGATAAGGAGCAAAGACTCATCGAAGCCGGTGTGGAAGAAGAGTTGAATCCGGAACTGCTCAACACCAAGCAGCCTCAACTCATTGTATCTTCTGAATTCGAGTTCGACCGATTTCGCGCTCGCCCCGATTTTGCCCTTGCCCAGTCCCTGTTCACCCACCTTCCACCGACATACATCGAAAAGTGTCTACGCAACCTTCGCACCGTCGTTCTGCCGGGCTGTCTGTTCTTCGCAACATTTTTTGAAACGCAACAGCCCCGCAAGAACCCGAAGAGGCCACATGATCATTCAGCTTTCTTCTACACAAGAGGACAAATGGAAGCCTTTGGTCGGCTCCACGCCTGGAACCCGTATTACATCGGTGATTGGGATCACCCTCGTAGGCAGGTTATGGTCAAGTATGTCGCTGATTAGAGTACTTAAGCCAGCAGCGGTCTGGGAAGGCAATGCGTAGCCTATGGTTTCACAAGTACAATCAAGTGTCGCCGTTGTTACTCAGTTGGCGTACGTTCATTTCAGGACATGGAAGTTTTTCTATGAGGCCTGAAAAGCAACTCGTCCGGGATTTTTATGACGTTTACGGTTGGGAGAAGAGTGCCGACGGGGCCTACAAAGATACGAGCACCTTTGTGGACCGACGCCCAGTCCTTGACGGATACCGACACAGAACACACATGCGTGTTTCCAAGTTCCTACCTACCCAGGGCGAATATTTTCTTGATGCAGGTTGCGGAGCGATTCCCCACCCCGAATACCTGGAATACTCCCGGGGTTACAGATACCGTGTGTGCGTTGACCTTTCTGAGAGGGCCCTTAAGGAGGCCCGGGCGAAGCTCCGTGATCAAGGTTTATACGTGGTTGCGGATGTGACCAATCTTCCTTTTGCAGAGCACACAATCGATGGGGCTGTATCGGCCCACGTGCTTTATCACGTTCCCTACGACGAGCAGGAAGCGGGGATCCGGGAACTGTACAGAACTCTTGCCCGAGGGCGTGCGGGAGTCATTATATACACTTGGCCGGACTACTGGCACTCGTGGTTACGTCGTCGCTTTGTGTGGTTATGTATCCTGTTTGGGAGACTACCGGGCGTAAGGGGCGCGTGGAACGTGATCCGCATGATTGCCGGAAAACGCGGGCAAGCACCCGGCAATGAGCAACATACGACCAGGAGTGAACGTCCTCCACTCTATTTCAGGCCGCACGACCGTCGGTGGTTCAGGCAGACGTTTGGGGCGAAG
>CP070827.1:4090064-4097840 GCA_020344555.1 Phycisphaerales bacterium | reverse complement strand
CACCATCAATTGCTCGAAGGGCGCTTCCGAACCGGCGGGCAGGACTTGCCCAGCGGTCAGGGCGCCTTGTTGCTTCAGAATGCCCCAGGAGAACTCACGGAGTATCTCCTCTGCAAACAGACCTGAATTGACGCTCAACACGCTAAGTATCGCAATCCGAATCTTCACGGAGTCTCTCCATTTCATCCTGATGAGCACGGAGCAGAACCTTGAAGGTACTCATATCAAGCATACCGTCGGCGAACCGGGCACACAACAAACATTCAAACTCAGTCGAGATTTGCGCGTCGCCATGAACCTTGATCTTCTCAGCGAGCCGTACTAGCCGAAGCAGTACGGTCAGATAGGACACGCCGTACGAAGCCGCCGCCACCTTCGGCAAGCCCACCGACAGATGATCAGGTCCCACCAGCCGACTGCCGCGCGTCTTCCACGTCGGGCCGGGTGCCGGCGCGCACCCGGAGCGTCGCGATTATTCGTCTCCCGAGTTCGCCTGTTGGGTCCAGTCTACAAGCTCGGCGGTAGTAATGAAGTGGGCCCCCTGCTGCACGGCGTAGTCCAGAAAATCCACATAGGCGTTGAAGATCGTTTCATCCGGAACGGTGTAATGCGGGTGCACCTCCAACATCAGCGGGTGATCCCGGCTGAACATGGTGTCGAGCTCGCTTTGCAGGAGTTGCCCCAATTCGGCAGTGTCGTCGACGGCCCGGCTGAGTGGCTTGTCGCAGAAAGCCACCGGACCGCTGCCCAGATCAGTGGAATGCATGGGGACGGCCCAGAAGCTGTAACCCGCTAACTGGTAAGGCAGCGTGTCGCCTTCGTGTCCCTCCGGAGCGCTTTCCGAACGGGCCACGAACGAAAGATCGTAAAGGAACCCCAGAGATTCCAGGACCCCGTAAGTATCCTCGTTTTGGTCGAAACGTGTTGAGCGAAATCCCACCGGCGACTCGCCGAGACAATCTTCGATGGCCGTCTTCCCGCTCCGAAGCAACACCTCCTGCTCCTCACGCGGCAGGGTTGAAAGCAAGATCGTATCGCCTTCCTCCGATTCGGCGCGGACGAAAACCATGATTTCATGCCCCGCCTGGTGCAAAGCCTGCAAACGCTCGCAGTTCTCCGTGGCGAAGTCGTCGCGCACCAGGACGGCGGATGCAAGCCCTCTGCTTTCCAGCTCGGTCATGAAAGTGCCGAAAGACTCCACATCCTTGTATTCAGTGACCTGCAGGCATACCAGCGGCCCCTGCTCCGCACCGTTGCCGTTCGCGTTGTGGTTATCCGCAGGAATAATACTGCATCCTGCCATAAGAGCCATAGCCAACGTAACGGTCGCTGTCCCCTTCATCTTCAAGCTCCTTATACCATGTTGGCCGCCGCGCGGATTCAGTCCGCGTAGAGGTTGACCAGATCCTGGGTGGTGACGAATACTCCGCCTCGGGCGGTTACCTCGTTGAGGAAGTCAACGAAAGCCTGCCAGAAATCGTCATGCTCGGTGTTACCGGTGTACCATCCGTGGAAGATGACCACAAGCGGAACCTGTTCGGTGCTGACCTGGTCAAGACCGATCTGCAGCGCTTCGGCCCACTGGTCGGCGGTCATCCCTTCATCGATAGCGCAAGCGGTATCACACAGATGAATCGGCCTGCCGCCATACTCGATCACGGTTACGGGGACCGCATGGAAGTTGTACCCCTCGACGGGATACGGGACGGCATCCTGCTGGTGGCCGGTGATGTAAAGCTCTCCGGCCTTGAACCCACTGTTATGGACCAGCTCCAACTCGTCGAGGACACGATAAGTCTCTTCGTCCTGACTGAAAGACTGAGGCCTGAAACCCTTCACCGCTTTGTAGGTTCCGCACGGTTGACAGCCCTCCAGAGTATGCAGGGCCTGTGTCAGGAGGTCGTGCTGCTCTTCGTAACTCATGCCGGTAAGATCCTCACCCGAACCGTATCCGTGCAAGGCAATCTCAAAACCCTGCAGGAAGAAGTCGTGGATGGTCCACGGATGGTCGCGGGCATACTCGGCCGTGACATAGATGGTGGTAATCAGGTTGCGCTCCAGGAGGGCTTCCACGATCCGGTCGAGACCCTGCGTGTCGTCCAGCTCGGCATCAACCTGAGCGTTGACGTAGAGCGTGAACTCCTCCGTTCCGTTCCCGTTATCATTTTCGGCAGGGGCGTTGTCGTTCCCGTTGTCGTCGGTCGGCGGTATCGCGACATTGCACCCACCGGCAACCAGGCCCCCGGACACGATCGATGCACATACCAGGAGTGCGAATCGGAAGGTTGTCGACGTCATGCTCGGGCCGCCTCTTCTCATAGGTGAACGTCCGAACAAGGCTACCGCAAATGTGATGCCATGGACAATAGGTGGATCGGATTAATCACGCCAGTTGAAGCAATACTTGGAACCTGGCCCGCTCCTTGTAGTTTAGAGTATATGGGCGGCTTGGCGCAGCCGCCACCACCTTCAGCGAGCCCACCGACAGCGGATCAGGTTCCGGCAGCCGACCGCCGTGCGTCTTCTACGTCGAGCCAGGTACCAGCGCGTACCCAGAGCGCCGCGATCTTTCGTCTCCCGAGTTCGCCTGTTGGGTCCGAGCATTCCGGTGGCCTCTTGCCCCAGAGGTGATCTGGAGCCACGCGGTGCTACCGCGAGGGTTAGCCCCGCTCATGTAGGGAGGACCACGGATATGGTGAAGGTGCTGGGCCTCGGTACGGAGTCCGAGATTGAATGACGGGCAATACTGTATCCTCCGGCAGGCGCTGGTGCAGCCGGTGGAAAACTCCCATCAGAAAAACAGACGCCGACCCCGATGGGATCGGCGCCTGGACACGAAGAGAATCCCTGCTATTGCAGAAACTCACGTACTGCAAAGTTCCAAGGGCTGGCTTGAAAAAGCGCGCTCGCCAAGCCGCACACCGGCAGCGAGCGCGGCACGGCCGAGACTAGGCAGTAAGATCTACCCCCGCACCCGCCTCAAACACGTAGATCCACGATGTTCCGCTCCCGGCGGGATCCACACGCGCGACGGGATACCCGTCCGCCTCAGCTTGGTCAGCCAACGCTTGAATGCTCTCGAGCGTGTCAAACTGCAGTGCCCCGGTCGGGCACGTGTCGACGCAAGCCGGTGCGCGCCCGTCTCTCGTTCGTCCGTAGCAGAAGACGCACTTGAGAACCTTGTTCTCGTCGGTGCTGAACTTCGGTACGCCATACGGGCAGTTGTTGACGCACATCTGGCACCGGATGCAGTTCTCGTGATCCAGCACGACCGGGCCGTCGGCCAGTTTCTGCATTGCTGGCGTGTCCGTCCCATTCTGCGGGCAGACGCTGACACAAGTCGGTTCCTCGCAGTGCATGCACTGCCGCTTCGTGAACACAACGTTGGCGTCTCCTGCGTCATAACTGCCAGACTCATGTTCTCCGACGTAGCACCACGTTTGCGGTGTGAAGTCAGTTTTGAACGTCGTGGGATCCGTTTCGTTGTCCCACCAGCTCTTACAGGCAATGTGGCAGGACTTGCAGTTCACGCAGCGTCGCGTGTCGACAAGGACGCCGTAAACCGTGGCGGTCGTCTCCTGGGCATTGGCTGCGGTCTTGGACAGCGCAACCGGCGTGGCCACGGCGGCGCCCGCGCCAATCCCTACCGTCTTGAGGAAGGTTCTTCTTTGGATTTCTGTATTCATAGAGCCAGCTCCTAGGCTTTGTAGACTTTCACGCACACATCCGACATCCAGGCGCCTGCAGACCAGTCGCCATTATCGATACAGCTCTGTTCAGGCCGGTCGACGATAAGGACTCCGTCACCTTGATCGGACTGGGGATAGGTCAGCCCGCTCATTGTGTGGCCGTAGTTGTGGTTCGTAAGAACGCAATCGGGCCGGATCCGCTCGGTGAGGACGGCCTGCACCTTCATCCGGCCGTTGGTCGATTCGATCCACACGGTGTCGCCGTCCGCGATGCCCAGGTCCGTGGCAGTTTCCGGATGAATCTTGGCTACCGGCCCAGGGAAAGCGTCGAGGGAAAAACGGTTGTCGGACGTGAGAGGTGCGCTGTGTTTCAGGCCAGCCCATCGCATAAGGAGCAGGTAGAGCGGGTATTCGGCATCCGAAGCGGTGGCTCGCGGTAGCCAGGACGGAAGCGGCTCATAGCCCGCCGCCTCCATCTTCTCGCTATAGATCTCGATCTTCCCGGAGGGTGTGCTGTACTCAGACTTCGCAGTGTACGGGGCGTCTTCGGCCCACACACCGTTCTCGACCGCGAGAACGTCGTCGAGCGTCCAGCCCTCGACGATGTCGCTGGCCATTGAGTTCTTCTCATCGGTTGGGGTCACCCAGTCGCCACCAGCGAGCTTGAAGTAGTTCGTTCCGCGTAGCTCATCGAGCTTCTTGCCGAGAGTCATCGCGATGCTGGTCCAGCTCTTGAAGTTACCCACCGGCTGGACGGCACGGTTGCCAGCCATCACGAGCTTCTGTCCGGGTGTGCAGAACTTACGGTACGAGATGTAATTGTTCTCGAGGAACATGGGCTGGGGCAGGACGAGATCGGCAAACCACATCACTTCCTTGGGCATCGTGTCAGCAAAGACGACATAATCGAGAGTTGACAGCGCCTCGGCAATCTTCGCCGGATTCGGGAATGATAGAAGTCCGTACCTGTAGAAGATTGCCATCTTCAGCTGATACGGGTCCTGATCCAGGATTCGCTGTGCGAGGTTCGCAAAAATGCCCCTGTCCGTAGTCAGGTCCCTCACCAACGGGAAATTGTGCTTGCCGTCGATTGCCCCCTTCTCATCGATGAGGGTCTTGAGGTTCTTGGGGGGATCTTCCTCGAAAGTGAGATGCGCTTTGGGTTTCCAACCGAATGCCAAGCAGGCGTCGCCACCATCACGATCGATGGCACCGACAAACGCGTTGAGGATCAGGGACGCGTGGGCGGTTTGGAAGCTGTTGGCATAATTCGGCCCACCGGCACCGTCCCGTTTGTGGATGGGAATGATGGCCGGCTGGTTGGCCGGGTCTGTGAACTCCTCCGCCAGCCGTGCAATAGTCGCGGCGGGCACACCACATTGGGCTTCGGCCCACTCGGGTGTGTATTCCGCAAACGCCGCGCGGATGTCCGCCTCGTGGTCGGCGAAGTTGGTTCTGGCGACAGCCGTGGCGTCGTAGAGATCGTTGGCCAGAATGTGACAGATCATCCCCAGCATCACGGCCAGGTCCGTACCGGGCATGATAGCGATCCATTCATCCGCTTTCGCACCGACGACACCTTGCCACGGGTTCAGACAAACGACTCTTGCGCCGTTCATGCACGCATTGCTGAACTGGCCGGTGGGCTGATTCTTGGACCGCTCGGGCTGATCCCAGCCGAAGCTGAGGATGTATTTGGCCCCAGCCAGGTTCGTCCAAGGGAGGCTGCCGGTCAGCGCCTTCCTCGCGACAAAGGAAGTCGTGAAGCAGGCATCATAGTGCGTCACTAGGTTCGGGGAGCCGATTGCTGTGAGCAGCCTCGCACCCCAGTCATACGCACCGTGTGTGATCAAGGCAAATGCTTCGCCGTTGGCAAAGTCAGCAGCACCTGGAGCGGACTCGGTCGCCCTTGTGATCTGCTCGACCATGGCGTCGTACGCTTCATCCCAAGTGATTTCTTCCCACTGGGGATCGATGCCGATGCCTTTCTCGGAATTCGTTCGGCGCAGCGGGACCATGAGTCGGTCTGGATTGTATAGAAACCCGAGAGCCGCTTTGCCTTTGGGGCAAAGATGGCCGTTGTTGAACGGGTCTGCCGGGTTGCCCTCGACGTAGACGGCCTCGCCGTCCTTGACGTAGACCTGCATGCCGCAACGGATCATACAGATCCCACATGCATTGTAGATCATGTCGTCATAGGCCAGCTTGACGTTTAACGGTGGCTCGAAGCCGCCGTCCCCGGGATCCGGATCCGGATCGGGGTCAGGCCCGGGGCCTGGGGGCTGGACTCCGCAGCCCCCGACCGCGCCAAGCGTGAACGCGGCCGCCCCAGCGGTTTTAAGAAAATGTCTCCGGGTTTCGTCATCCATATCCTTTCTCCGTATCTCCTTGTGACAATAGGGCCCACGCATGCCAAGCTACGGCGTATCCCATCCTCGCCGAGGGTGCCCAGAGTTCGCCGCACCTGCCGGACCTTATCCGGCGATATTAACGCACATTCATGGCAATAGTGCCATTAGCGAATTAGCTCATTAGGCCAAAAAGCGATTGATGTCAAGATGAGGGGTAGGAATAGCGTTATGCTTTTGAAAACATATCCCCTTGGCTGCGTGACACAGGTTTGTACCCGCTCGATCGGTGACCAAGTCGGCAAGTCGCAGCGTAGCCGCGGCGGCGACGAAGGAGTGGACAAAGCGTCGAGCCAGCGGCGTCCGGGGACGGTCACGTTATTGTAACACTGCGTTCGACGGCGTCTCGTCCCTCCGATCGGCTATGGCGAGGCGCGACGGGAAGTGCCTCCCCAACTCACCGATTCCCGAAAAGCAGGAAGAAGACGTATAAGCTGTTTATTCGCAATGGCTTACACGAATGAGCAATCTCGGTCGAGTTTACGATCTTGTGGCTCCACCGCCGTTGGCGTAGGGCGATATGGGCCCTGGCAGCGGGCGCGGAGGAGAAAGAGTCCGGGGCAGACCGAAGAAATGAAGTGAGCTGCGAGCTTGACAGAGTCTGAACTCATGGTAATATTGCCATAGACGTATGAAACGCAAGCCGATCCAACACTATGAGGCGCGAGCAGCGGTTGCCAAGGCCCTTGCCCACCCCAGCCGCCTGCTAATCCTGGATGCGCTCGCTACGAAGGAGATGTGCGTTTGCGACCTGACTGAGCTTGTCGGCGCTGATCAGTCGACGGTGTCGAAGCATCTAGCCGTCCTCAAGCACGCAGGAATTGTCGATGTCCGCAGGGACGGAGTCATGACGTATTACAGGATGAAGATCCATTGCCTTGAAGGCTTCTGGAAGTGTGTTGAGTCCGTGCTTAAGCAGAACCTGAAGGATCAGAGCGCGGCGCTGGGCGTGTAAGGATTCTCTCTTTTTCGTCATTGTATGGCACCATGCCCATAAGGCAATGAATGGCCGGGTCTAAGTATCGATGAAACAGTGGAAGATATTTGCTGCGTTCGTGAGCATCTTCCTGATTGCTTACTACCTCCCGCTTGCCAACACCAAGGTGACCGCGGCAATCCTCGAAGCCTTCAAGATGCTCCAATGGTACGCCAGGAACCATACGTTGGCGTGTGTCGTTCCGGCGCTCTTCATTGCCGGAGGCATCATCACTTTCCTGTCGAAGGAGGCCGTCCTCCGACACCTTGGCCCCAAGGCCAACAAGGTCGAGGCTTACTCGGTCGCCTCTGTATCCGGGACCGTTCTGGCGGTTTGCTCGTGCAGCGTGCTGCCGATGTTTGCGGGCATCTATCGGGTCGGAGCGGGTCTCGGGCCCGCAGCCGCCTTCCTCTACTCAGGGCCGGCGCTCAATATACTGGCGATCTTCCTCACTGCGCGCGTCCTGGGCTTTCAGATCGGCGTGGCCCGGGCGGTGGGCGCGATCGTGTTCGGGGTGATCATCGGCCTGATTATGGCGATTGTCTTCCGGAAGGATGAGCAGGATCGCATGGATGCAGCTGCGGCCACGCCCGAGCCGCCCACAGCGAAGAGATCGTTATGGCAGACCGTTTTGTACTTCGCGTGCATGATGGCCTTTCTGATCTTCAGTGACTGGTACAACCCGGGCAACGTGGTCGTACAC
>CP070827.1:4085437-4089964 GCA_020344555.1 Phycisphaerales bacterium | reverse complement strand
CGGGGTCCATAGGCGGCTCGATCATGATAAACGACGTCTTCGGCAACCCGGAAGTCTCAACGCTCAGCGAGCCTTTCTTCGCATACAGTTGGTGGCCGGCGAAAGATGGAGACGTCCTGGTGCCCGGCGACAACTCCGACAAGGCCACCATGGAATTCTCGATCACCGTGCCCGACACGCTCACCGTTGCCTCCAACGGTCTGCTCCAGAGCGTCGAGACGCTGTCGGGAGACCGCAAACGTTATAACTGGGCGAGCGACTATCCGATCGCGACGTATCTGGTCAGCTTCGCGGCCAGCGTCTACGATACCTGGACGGTTGACTATGTCCATCCCGGCGGCACGATGCCGGTCGAGTTCTACGTCTACCCGTCTTGGAACACATCTGGCAATCGGGCCCAGTGGGAGAAATGCGTCAATATGCTCGGAACCTTCCGTCCCCTCTTCGGCGAATATCCCTTCATCGACGAGAAATACGGCATTTACAACTTCCATTTCGGCGGAGGTATGGAGCATCAGACCATGACCGGACAGGGTAGCTTTAGCGAATGGCTAACTGCCCATGAGCTGGCCCACCAGTGGTGGGGCGACATGATCACCTGCAAGACCTGGAACCACATCTGGCTCAACGAGGGCTTCGCCTCCTATGCCGAAGCCCTGTGGGCGGAGAACAAGCCGGGCAGCAGCGGCTTGCCGGCCCTGAAAGCCGAGATGGACGGCATGAGATACCTCGGCGGCGGAAGCGTCTATGTAACAGACGATGAAATAGCCGACGAAGTGTCCAGCATCTGGAACATCTTTAGCGGGGCCACAAGCTACAACAAAGGGGCATGGGTCCTACACATGCTGCGGCACGTCCTCGGCGACGACAACTTCTACGATGCCCTCGCCGCCTATCGGACGGCCTATGAATTTGGTGCCGCGACCACGGAAGACTTCCAGGCTGTCTGCGAGCAGTTTTACGACGGCGGCAGCCTCGACTGGTTCTTCCAGGAGTGGGTCTACGGTGAGTACGTACCGGACTACGCCTGGGGATGGGATGCCGTTCAGGTCAATGGTCAGGACTACCTGCTGGTCCACATCGACCAGGTCCAGAGTGTATCCGTTCAGCGGTTCATCATGCCCATCGACATCGTTGCCGACGGCATGACTTACGTGGTGTTCAACGACAATGATCCGGAGCACTTCGTCGTGCCGGTACCGGAGCCCCCGACCACTGTGGCGTTGGACCCCGATGCGTGGATCCTGTGGGATTCTGTCACCCAGACCACCTATGTGCCCGGGCCGCCGACGATTGTCGGGACATCGCCCGCTCCCGGTGAGGCCGCAGCTTTCGAGGACGCCATCGATGCCGTCACCGTGACGTTCCACACCAACGTCGATGTACTGCAAAGCCACTTCTCGCTCATCGGCGCGCGCACCGGATCCAAATCGTTTACCATCGCATCGACCAGCGGTGTTAACCCGGTTACGTTGAACCTGTCCGGCCCGCTGGCCATCGACATGTACACGCTGACCGTAACTGACGGCGTTACGGGAACGGCAACGGGACTGGCCCTGGACGGTGAGGTGGATGACTCGGTCGACCCGGCGTCGCTGCCTTCGGGCGACGGTGTGGCCGGAGGTGACGCTGTCATCGAGTTCGCCGTGCTCGGCTCTATTCCCGCCGCCTCCGAGTGGGGCCTGATCATCCTGACGCTGCTCTTGTTTACAACCGGGACGTTAATTCTTAAACCCCGTCGCTCCGCTCATGCCGAGTAGAACGGTCTTCCTCTTTCCCGCATTACTGGGTACAATAGAGTAACAGGAGAAGGAACATGCACACCAGGTCTTCACGCGCGGCGTGGGTCGAGATTCGTCCGCTGGATTCGGCTTATTCTCGATGGGGTCTTCGGTTTCTCTGTTGCGTTGCGGTGTTCGTCTTCGGCGTCTCTCCGCGAGCTTACGCCGACCCGGTCTTTGGGGAGGTCTTCCCGTTTCGTCAGCCGGACGGCACGACAATCAAAGTGCGCGTCTGGGGCGATGAGTTCTACCGGGTCGTCGAGTCGCTCGACGGGTATACACTGACTCCCGATTTGACCAGCGAGGCGGCCTGCTACGCCCGACTCTCAGCCGACGGTAATGAACTCGTTTCGACGGGCGTGCCGGTCGGCTCGGCGCTCAGGGCGAACCTGAACCTCAAGCCGCACATTCGAATCAATCCCGCATCTGCCAGAGCGAAGATCGACGCGGTCCGTCGTAGTCTTGCTGCGGCCGAAGCGGAAGCAACGGCCAGACTCCCCGGCCGTCCGCAGCTCGCTCCGCCCAGCAACGGGGATGTCAAAGGCATTGTCCTGCTGGTGGACTTCGCGGACGACGAGCCGTGGTCGATCCCTGCCGCGAACGTCGACGATTACTGCAACCAGGTCGGGTACACCGGTTACGGCAACGACGGGTCCATACGGGACTATTTCTACGACGTGTCCGACGGCAATCTGACCTACACCAACTTCGTTCCCACGGCCTACTACCGCGCCCAGTATTCCCGAGACTACTACGAGGACCATGAGGTTCCTTACGGTCAGCGGGCCCGAGAGCTAATCGTCGAGGCCCTGACCGATCTGGACAACCAGGGGTTCGACTTCAGTGAGTACGACTCCAACGGCGACGAGTACGTCGACGCCATCAACTGCTTCTACGCGGGAACGCGCCGGCCGTTCTGGGCCCTGGGGCTCTGGCCTCACTCCTCGGCGGTGTGGTTTCCAGTCGACAATGTCACTGTGTACCGGTATCAGATCACCGACATCGGCGACAGCCTGCAACTGCGGACCTTTTGCCACGAGAACGGGCACATGATCTGCGAGTGGCCCGACCTGTATGACTACGGCTATGAGTCCCGGGGGGCGGGTACCTACTGCCTGATGGCCAAGCCCGGCGTCGCGGCTACTGCCGCTACCCACCCGGTGGAGCCGTGCGCCTATATGAAGGACTATTCCGGTTGGTCCACAACGACGCTGCTGACCACCCCGCAATCGGGGCTGACGGCGCCCGCGGGTATCAACACGATCTACAAGTACGCACACCCCACCAACCCCAGCGAGTATTACCTGATCGAGAACCGCTGGCAGTCGGGCCGGGACGTAAGTCTTCCCGACTCGGGCCTGGCCATTTGGCACATCGACACCGACGGCAGCAACAATAACGAGCAGATGACTCCCGAACTGCATTATCTGGCGACGGTGGTGCAGGCCGACGGACAATGGGATCTCGAATATAAGAACAACTACGGTGATACCGCCGACCTTTGGGAAGCCCCGACGTACACCCAGTGTGCCCCTTACACATACCCGAACACGGACTGGTGGGACGGAAGCCCGTCGGACCTTGTTGTCAGCAACATCAGCGCGGCAGGGGCAACGATGACGTTCGACTTCGGCACGTTGACCGACTGCAATATCAACACGGTCTCCGATGGTCAGGACATCTCCGAATCAACCAGCCAGGACTGCCACCCCAACGACGTTCCGGATGAATGCGATCTCGCGGTGCGTTTCAGCAGCCGCTCGGATGAGCTCTCGCCGATCGGGAACGGGTCGCCGCAAAGCTACACGCTCGTCTCGCCGCCAACGGCGCTAAAGCACGTTACACTGTACTTCGAGGCCATTGGTGACTTCGCCGATCCGGAAAAACGGATAGACGTCGACCTCAACGGCACGCCTGTCGGCACCATCTTCGAGGTCGGCGGCTTCGATTGTGAGGTGGATCCCGATCGTGACGGTATCGTCGTCCCGCCGGGCACCTTTAACGCCGCTGCTGCAGGGGGCACCGTTGTTGTCAACATGGCCCCGACCAGCGGCGTCGATCCCTACGCGTGTGATTCCTCCATCCGCGTGATCGTCTCCTACACGGCCGTCAGTGCGAGCTGCAACCAAAACGGCATCCCCGACGACTGTGACCTTGCCGCAGGCACCAGCGACGACTGCAACGCCAATGACATACCCGACGAGTGCGACGTCACGGGTGACGGCATACTCTTGGATGAGGATTTCGAGGGCGGCCTGCCGGTCGACTGGAGCGTCACCGGAGGGTTCCAGATCACCGGCCTATGTGGTGCCTCCCACCCCGATTGCGGCGGGAGTCTGTGGGCCTACGCCGGAGAGACCACTACATGCGCCTACGGCGACTACGAGTTTCGTGAACTGATCGCCCCGCCGATTACACTGGGATACGGGCCGTCCGAGCTGCACTTCTGCTCGCGCATCGACACCGAGGCGGGCTGGGATTTTGGAAAAGTATGGGTCAACAACACGCCGGTTTGGGAAGACAGTGGAGGGACGGGCGCATGGCAGCAGAAGGTTGTCGACTTGCACGACTTTGCCGGGCAGACCGTCACCATCACATTCGAATTCACCAGCGACTCATACGTGAGCGGCTGGCTCGGATGGCAGGTGGATAACGTCGTCGTATCCTCGGGACTGCCGGATGATAACCACGACGAGATTCCCGATGAGTGCGGGGCCTGCTGCACCGAAGCCGAGTGCGCCCAGCT
>CP070827.1:4082629-4085337 GCA_020344555.1 Phycisphaerales bacterium | reverse complement strand
GACCGGTTCTCCCGAGCCAACTGAACGTAACTCACGCTCCTGCAAGGACTTAAGCACTGCCCGCGTCCAAGCCTCGTCGGCTCAGCGCCCGGCTTGTGGAGAAGCCCCGTGACCCGCAAGTCGTTGCGCCGGAAGAAAGGTGAGCACTCTGGACGCCAGTCTCGCTCGAAAATGGGTCAGTTTGAATCGCGAAGCGTCGGTCTGACCCCATCCGCGGTATGGTCCCCGACAAACGCTCAGGGCCACTGACACTTTTGCGCAAAGAGAGACTCACACGTTTGCTCATTGGCACCGACTAACGGGTAAGGATCGCGCTTGCGTGCCGCTCAAGGATGTCGCTCTCGACCGCCCGCCGCTCAGGAGGGAGAGGACAGGGGCCCGCGGGGCCCACGAGGACAACCTGGAGAGAGCAAGACTCGGCGAGTTTACGCGCTCAGGCTCTTGCCACTCCTGGTCGATGTTTGGCGGTTCCCTGGCCTACGGCGCCCGAGCACCTACAATCTCCGCCGCGATGTTTGACGAGGTTGATCCATACCTCGGTCCGGCGGCGGGAGTGGCCACCTCAATACTTTGGACCGCTACTTCACTGCTGTTTACCGCGGCGGGGAGGCGAATCGGTCCCACCGCGGTCAACGCCTCGCGCTTCGAGTTCGCAATCATTCTCCCGGGCAGCCGGGTCCCGGTACTCCGAAACGACACTTGGTGTCGTCCTCACGACCGAGTTGCGGCAGGTTTCATTCTTCCACCTGCCCTACCGCGCGGTGGGTTCCGCGAACTCACCGCGACCTATGGACAAGGCACATCACACTCCTCGGAAATAGCGAGGACATCCGGGTCATACTTGCTGCCCTTGAACGCCAGCACGGCCTGGAGGATGTCGCTGAAGTTCACCACCTGATCCACGAGGCACGGCTCGACTCCGACCAGATCGACACTCACCGTCGTCCGCGGGGGGATGTCGATGGGAAAGCTGCGCAGGAAGGCCAGGACTCCGAGGTGGATGTCGGCAAAGTTAACCACATTGTTGGCATCCGCATCCGCCCAGTGCCACATGACCGCCGAAGCCGGCCCGACGAGTGCCCCACAATCCGCCCTTACCTCGTAAGTGGTCGTGTAAGTCTTTTCGCTCGGCAGAATATCCACGCCGGTTACGTACACCCGGCCCATGCAGGTCTCGTACGCCTCGCAGGTTTGGGGAACGGTGCAAGTGTCTCCCGGGCCGGCGATGCAATCGGTATCGGTGAGGCAATCCCAATCGGAGATCGTGCAGTAATTCCGGCACTCCGGCTCCGACACGCTGCACATCCTCTGGGTCAGATTGCACCGACCGACGTCGCAGTCGGCGGCCATGGTGCAGGGCTCGAAGGACACCGAACACCGCTTATAGAGGCTTGTGCCCCACTCCTCCGGGGTCAGGAACAGGGCGTCCGCCGGATCATCGACCAGGGAAGCAATGAAGCCATCGTCGAGACCGTCGCCGCTGATGTCCAGCGTGTCGAGCGGCAGATGCGGGGCGCAGGTCTCTCCGCTGATCGAGCAGGTCTGCACCTGGACACAGGGATTACCGTCGCAGTCCTCCTCCGTCTGGCAGGGGGCGTGGTTGTGCGTGCAGGTTTTGCAGTCCTCGTCGTCCAAGCAGGGGCCGTCGTACGGACCACCCACGCAATAACTGCAATCCGCGTCCGTGAAGCATCGCCCACCGGTCTCGCTGCACTTGTAGAATCCGCTGACGTACTTGCTCAAGCAGGGCCAATCCGGGGAGGTGACCAAGAAGCCTACGGGCGTCGGACTGATCGCCGGCTGCGGGGTGATGGCCAGGTAACGCGATCCCACCGATTCGACCAGCGGCGGGCCGCACGCGCTGCAAACGTCGTTGACTTCGTCGCACTCCGCGTCGTTGGCACACCCAACAACCGATACGGCCACCGCCGGCTCCGACGGAAGCACCGGGGAGTTCTTCACTATCCACTGTTCAAATGTGAAATCGGTCACGGCTTGCCCATTCGCTGCTCCTGTGCCGAGGGCAAACAGTGAAACAACGCCCAGTCCACATAGAGAAACACACTTCCTCATGATTCTGCGCTCCTTTCTGGTGACGAGGGTCGGCGTCGATCCGAGTAACGCCGTTATTCGCACTCAGGAAATACAGAATGCCCTTACCTCGCCACATGGTTTTGCAAAGATTATGCTGCAATGGCCGGACAACGACCCGACGCCCCCGGCTCTCCGTCGGCGCGTGCGCCCGTTTGTGGCCCACAGCACCCGTATCCGCGTTGGTGCTGAGTAGTGCGGGTCTCTTAGCCAACGGAGGGCGCTGTGCGAGAGCGACGTTGACCGCATTCACGGTCAGGGCGAACGTTGCGCCGGTCACCCGCTCGCGATTGGCCATATCTCGCCCACTCCGTTACGCGAAAGGTTGCGCGGGGTCCAACGACCACTTAACAAGCTCAGAGACTGTAGTATACCGGCCTCACGCGGGTGGTCAAGACCCGCATCTGGGAATCAACGCAACGTTTCGTGGCGACTCGGACGGGCCGACGGGTAGACCACCCTTCGGGGCGGTTCGTGCCCTCGCTTGCCGCGACCGGGGCGACTTCACGGGGTCGCCCCTCGTTGGTGACGAGCTGAACCTGACCGGTTCTCCCGAGCCAACTGAACGTAACTCACGCTCCTGCAAGGACTTAAGCACTGCCCGCGTCCAAGCCTCG
>CP070827.1:4072931-4082529 GCA_020344555.1 Phycisphaerales bacterium | reverse complement strand
AGCACTGTGTCGATGACACGATGATGTCCCAGCGAGACGGGATGGGAGGTGTGGTTCGGATTCTGGGGCCAGGAAAGGAATCTCTGTGCAAAAAAACTGACGCGTGAGGAGAGAGGATCACATTGCGCGCACCGCGCTGGCGCGGCCGGGCGCGGGGCAAAACTACGCGCGCCGTCAATGGGTCCCATTTTTGTGTCAACGTGGTGTCACCCGAAAACAGCACGAAAACCCTACGAAAACAGCGGTGAAACGACACACCATCGATAGCGTGGCGTGAGCGGCGTTTTTTCCACAACGGGACCGTTGTGGAAATCGCTCAGCCGCAGGGCCCTGTCATTGTCTCCGACGGGCGGCGCGAGGGTCTCGGGCGGTTTGCGGCGGGTTTACAGGCTGTTTTCTGGCCGCGTGCAGCAACAAAAACATCACCAGAAGTGCCACGAGGTGGCACCCAAGTCGGCCCCCACGACCCTTGCGGCGGGAGGGAGAAGACCCGGACACATTTTGCAGTGCTTCGAGGGGGTCAACGATCGGAGTTGAGCGCCAGCTTACTGAGGCGGTTCGCTCACGGAGATTGGCCGACTTCCCACTAGGATCGAATGATCAAACTCGGTCCCACACTCGGGACACATGCCGCTCACGTTGCCGGTGAGGTCGTAGCCACACCGCCGTGACAAGATCACGGCTGCTGAGCACCGCCAGATGCTCGTTCCGTCTTCGTCGCGCGAATTTTCTTGATAAAGCGGCGCGGGTTCACGATCCAGCCCTCCTGGATGAACGGAGTGCCGGTCTCGCGGAGGTAAGCGAGGGCGGTCTCAATGTCCAAGTGTGGGTCGACCTGGTAGCCGAGCGCAATCACGCCGGCCAAGTACGGTGCTCCCCAGCTCAAGCCGCCGTCCGCGAAGAAGGCGTAGTCCTGGACACCCTCAAACCCGGCCGTCGTGCGGTTGTCGATGGGCACATACAGGCGCCCCTTTGGAAAACTCGGCCTCCGGTGAAACTCACGCGCAAAGTAACAGATCTCGTGATGGGCTGCTTCATCCGGGTCCTTCTCAAGCGGACAGCCAACGCCGTGGATTATGTCGCCGCAATGGATGACGATCAGCCCGTGCTTCTTCGCGTCGTCCAAGGCCTTCTTCCACGACTCATGGTTCCGGTACTGTGGATTGAAGCCGATCGAGACGCTGACAACGCGAATGCGCTCTCGAAGCGGCTTGCCATTATTGAACTCTATGATCTGCCGCAAAGCCTCAGCGCGCTGGCTATGATCGCCCTTCCAACTCGGCTCCGCCCAGTAGTGCAGGGCCGAACCGGGGGCAACACCGCAGTTTGTGCCCACGAGCAAGCTCGCGACCGCGGCACCATGCATCTGTGGCGGCACGCCGGCGCAATCGATTGCCGTATAGCTGGCAACTTTATCCCTGTATTCCTGATGGTTGCGAAGCAGGGGCTGGTCGATAATCGCGATATGTACGCCCGCGCCGGTTATGCCCTGGCCGTGCAGGGCGCGAATGCCTAACCCCGGGTTCTTCCCGCGCTCCAAGATTCGCTGGGGATCGAACCCTTGCGGCAGACGGTCTTTCGGCGGCCAGCCAGTCCGGGTGTCGAAAGTGACGCGCGTCAGTACCTCGCCTCGGTCACGCAAGTCAGCGTTCTCCAGCGATACGCCGCAGCGATTGAGCATAATCCCCCGGACATCGTCGTACGCTTGAAGATCCTGCGGATCGACCGAACACGGCTGCTCCTGAGCCGTTGAGCGGGCTAAAACTACAGTCAGGGCCGCAATGACTACTAAGCGCCAAGACATAACTAACCACCCAACTTCCATTGCCGAATGCAGCCTGTCCGCACGCAGCGAGGCGCGACACTCATCCCTCATCCGAGATTTCCCAGTCTTGCCGGTCTTTCGATCATCATTCTGCCGCTAGAAGCCTCTCAATTCAAGCGAAATCGCCCCTGATGCCCTGATTCGTGCCTGCCCGGCCGCTCCGCCGTGCCAGTCTTGCTTCAGCCGCCTCTGCGACGGGGCTGTTCACGGTTTCCGCGCAGCATGAACCTCTGCCCCCACGAATTGCCAACCTGTCTTCCGTTCACCGTGTCAGCGGTGCGGCACCAATGGCGGCGGTACACCGAACCGCTGGGCTCACGTCAACAGCGATGCCCGCTTGCTGGGCCAGCTCGACGACGGTCCGGTCGATCAGTACGCGTGTCGTGGCGTCCATCGTTCAATTCGTCCCGCGTTTACGGAACGCCTCCAACACAAGCCGAGCCCTCATCTCGGTGGCCGCAAGTCTGGCCTTCTCCTTCGCGTCGGTCGCCTCGAACGTGGTGTCCATCAGCCAGCGGATCGCGGCGTCAAGGTCGCCGTAGTAGGTCTGCACGTGCTCGGGGTCACGCTCAAGACTCTTGATCAGTTTGGCTGCGCGGGACAGGTCCACGGTGGGTAGCCTACCACCGGGGGCGTCTGGTTGTCACTCAGCCGGCACGGGTCAGATGGGCGGCATCAGCCGCACCCATGGCCTCGTCAATCGTCGTAAGTGCTGCTCTGACAAGGGGTTACGTGCAGGCATGGGCAACAGGTGTGAGGAGGCAGCTCCGCTGCCAATCGCTACGGTGACCACCGTCGTCAGCCTTCCGTCCCTCGGCGCGATCTGCTAGAATGCGCGTAGCGCTTGGCACGCCTAATACCAGTCGATGCGGTCAGCGCAGTCTCGTCAAATGATCGGCGCTGCCCCAAGTGCGAGTGTCTCGTGCATTTTCGCAAAGGGAGGTGTGACATGGTCAGGGCTGTTCGCCTCGTCGCGTTCGCGGTTATCGGTTCGATAAACGTTCAGGCACAGGAGTACGCTATAACGGAAATTGCCACGCTTGGTGGCGACGCAAATAATGCTGTTGGCATAAACGATCTTGGGCAAGTTGTGGGCATATCAAGGACCGACACCGGATTGATAAGAGGTTACCTGTGGCAGCAGAACGATATACGAGAGGTATCTGCACCACCCGGAGCGCGCCATACATGGGCCATGAACATAAATAACGCCGGTCAGATTTGTGGTGGTGCAGAACCGTACGATGCACTCGACTCCGAACAAGCGATCGTTTGGCATGATGACACATTCATCATTCTGGACACATTCCCGTATGGCGGCGATGCGTTCGCCTGGGATATAAATGCGAATGGTGAAGTCGCAGGATATGCGACAACTATGACGGGCATACAGCGCGCCGCCCTATGGACCAATGAAGAGATACGGGATTTTGGCATTCCCTACCCACAGGCAGGTTGCCAGGAGGAGGCGGTCGCTCTCAATAGTAGCGTGCAAGCAGTAGCCAACCGATATGGAAGTATTTTCTGTTCTGGTGCTTATCTCTGGGATGGTGATCGCGTCATTTATCTTTCAGTTCTTCAAGTCAACGGTATTAACGACAAAGGAACAGTCGTCGGTGAAGAAGTGTTGGGCGCATTCATGCTACAGGATGAGGCACTTGACAATATCGGCGCGCTTCCGGGTGATGCTTGGGCAGGCGCATGGGCGGTAAATGAGAATAATACCATCGTAGGCTGGTCGTATAGTTCACTTTGGGGCGTCCGTGCGTTCCTCTGGGATGGTGTCATGATCGACCTAAACGACCAAATCCCAGAGGATTCGGGCTGGTTGTTGCAGGAAGCATATGACATAAATGTACATGGCCAAATCGTCGGGTACGGATTGAACCCCGACGGCGAGTCGCGAGGGTATTTGCTTAGCTTGCTATTCAGCCAGCCGGGTGTGTCGATGTTCGTTGGCTGCCTCAGCGGACCCTACCCCGACAGTCCAGCGGAATGTGAACTGTTCGACTTTAACGATAGCGGCACGATTGATCTGGAAGACTTCGCCTACTTCCAAAGTCGCTATCGCGATTGACCGGTATCCAACGTCCGCTCTGCCACACGCCACGTTACTGTACCTACGCCGTGCCCAATGCATTACCCACGCCAATATCGCCGTGGCAGCCAGACATGACGAGTGACCAGGTGCGCCCGCGACACCGACCTTCCCGGCGCCCGGACGGTGCTGCGATTACAGGTCCTTCTTCGTCCGAAGGTCTTCGATAAGCGCCGCAACGTCCTGCCGTGCCCATCGCAGATAGCTGGTGGCTCGACGTGCCAGCAGGAGAGCCCATCGAAGTCGTCGAAGTCGGTCCGACCGGTCTGGTAATCACCGACGTATGGGAAGGAAGCATGACGCATATGGCGATCAGGCTCTACGAAGACGAGATCCTGGAGTACGAACTCTGGCACGGCTACGATAATCTGCTTCATTACCACGCCATGACCTCTGGGGTGGTCTTCGCGCCGGGAACGACGCTCCGTGTCAAGCACACTGACCAGTCAAACAAGCAGATTGGCCTTGCCGGTTACATCCCAAGCGCCGTCGGCACCATCCCCGCCGTCAGCACCGTTGGCCCGCTCATCATGGTCGTCGTGGTACTCGGTGCCGGTGCTATCGTGCTTGCCCGGCGCGGGCAGCCGTCAACGGCCTAATAGCCGATTCTCGCATGATCTTCGTAGCGCGCCACCGAACACCGGCGCACGGAACGGGACGGCCAGCACACCGAATGGGCGTTTTCGATAGCGTAAACGGGGTTGCACCCCCCGTGGTTGGCTTGAAAGTGGACGGCCCGGAAAAGGGGTAGACAACTTGCTGAGTGCTGACCAGCCACTAAACTGACCTCGTCTGTCGGATTCGGTCGAAACCCGGCGTATTCGGAAGGTTGAACATATGAGGAGAGCGGCTCTGAGCGTGCTTGCGGTTGTCGGCGCGACGATATTTGCGATGTCCGCTGAGGGACAACCCTCGGGCATGGTCCTCATCCCCGGGGGCGAGTTTCTAATGGGCGACCACTTCAACGAGGGTGGTTTGGACGAACTCCCGCTACACGCTGTCTATGTCGACTCGTTCTACATGGACGTCTACGAGGTGACCAACCAGCAGTACGCCGATGCCCTGAACTGGGCCCTGGGAGAGGGGGACCTGATCTATGTCGGGCCCGACAATCTTGTGTATGGACCCGACCAGACGACGCCCTACTGCGACACAACGTCAAGCTCCCCGTACACCCGGCTTACTTGGGACGGCGGGACGGAAACGTTTGGGGTCACGACGGGCAAAGAGAACCACCCGATACTGAAGGTGACCTGGTACGGCGCGGCGGCCTATGCCAATTGGCGCAGCACGCAGGATGGGAGAACGCCGTCCTACAACCTGTCCACCTGGGAATGCGACTTCGACGCGAATGGCTATCGGTTGCCAACAGAAGCGGAGTGGGAATACGCAGCCCGCGGCGGCGAGCACGATCCGTACTACCGGTATCCTTGGGGCGACACGATCGACGGGTCGAACGCTAACTACTGGAATTCAGGTGATCCTTTTGGAGGGACCTTCCCCCCGGAGCCGGAAACAACACCGGTGGGCTATTACGACGGCGGACAGGTCCCGAAGGGGTCGGACATGGCCAACGGCTATAGGCTTTATGATATGGCCGGGAACGTCTACGAGTGGTGCAACGACTGGTATGCCTCGGATTATTACATCACGAGTCGCTATGATAACCCGCACGGCCCGGTAGATGGGGATTCTCGTGTTCTCCGTAGCGGCTCGTGGGGCAACATCGAGGACTTCTTGCGCTGCGCGTCTCGCCTCCACGGCGTCCCCGACGACGGCAACGGCGAGTTCCGCTTGGTCCTCCCGGCGTCCGACATTCCCACGCTTTCCGGGTACGCCCTTGTAGGGATGACCCTCCTCGTCCTGGCAGCGGGGACGGTGGTGCTTAGGCGGCGGCGGGGAGTCGCCTGCACCTAACACCGACGCTGGCTCGCCGACTCGGAAGTTGTGGCATTCAGCGACCACCGAACCAGAGAATGTGATCCGGGTCGGTAGACGAGGCTCCGCGGAAACGGGCCGGAATCGTTGTGCCGGAAGCGGAAGGGACGGTATTGTCACGATGAAGCGGTCGAACGGGCATGAATCACGGCGAGAACGCCCACTCTCGCTTGGATCGAGCGGTTCGTTTGGGTACCATCGCGGCTTGAGGTCTGACAAATGGGACATCCCGGAAGAAGGAGACTAGCTATGGAAGCCAGATACTCACGAGCGGTACTCGTAACGGTTATGTTTCTCGGTGCCTCCCTGGTTGGATCAACGGCAAGGGCAGGCGCTGGACGGCATGATCGACCGGAGGAACGATACCTCAAGATGGCAGAACAGTTTCCGGCGGTTGGCAGCGTTGTCGGTATGTTCACGGGCACATTGATCGCTCCTGAATGGGTTCTCACGTGTGCCCACGGTGCAGAAGTGCTAGACCGGATTGTGTCGAGCGAGAATCTCAGGACCGTACGTCTGGCGGGCAACGAGTACAGGATCACGAGTGTTGTACTGCATCCTGGCCGCAGGGATACCGCTGGCAAGAGACGTCTTGACGTTGTCCAGAAAGAGCACGGCGACCAGCACGATATAGCGCTGCTCAGGCTCGGCAAACCTGTGACGAACGTGAAACCGCTTGGGCTCTATACGGGCGAAGGCGAAGTGGATGTCGAGTGTGTACTTGCTAGCTGCGGTGGCTGGATTCCAGACGGCCGGGTCGGCCTACCTCTAGAGAAGGCCGTCGACGCCAAGCGGGGCGAGCTTCACGCCGGCACGAACCGCATTGATCGAATCGACGAGTCCGGCCTTTTAGTGGTGAGTTTCACCTCACCCGATCGTGGCGCGACGGACCTCGAAATCGGAGGAACAGGTGCCGGCGATAGCGGCGGCCCAGTGTTGATTCAAGACGGTGGCCACTGGAAGGTCGCCGGCGTCCTCAGCGTGGCGAGGTTTGATTCCGAGGGGAATGTCGGGCGTTACGGGGATCAATGCTACTGTACGCGAGTCAGCAAGAACGTGGATTGGGTTCGCTCTACCATAGGCGCGTCTCGGGAAACCCCGTCTCCCGCGAAGAAAGGCGACTAGTCGACCCGTAGAGGGACGCATGGCTGCGCTGGATGACACACAATGCAAGGGCATCGTGTCTTGCGATCAACACGTGTACTCCGTACCAGCCCTTAGAAGCATGTCTCCCAGTACGACTCGGCCATGGTTGCACGCCGCGCTACCCCTCGACCGTAGGATTTTGGCTCGGGGCTGGTGCAGCCTTGATTGGGAAGCATCGAGTGTCAACAGCGTGACCGGGGGATGAAGGAGCCACGGTCGGACCGGAGAGGACGAGATGGCCTTCCCGGAGCGGAGCTGCCACACCTGTGACTCCTGGGTTGTTTCTCGACCCCGATTCTGGGATAATGGCGACTACATGGGTTTCGACGTACTTGGAGAACCGGAGGTGCTGCCTATAGGTTGACGCATCGAACAAATTGAACTTGGTCTGACCAAGCATTCGTTAGCGACCAAACTGCGACTCGACGAAGCATGCGACGGATGCCTTGGGCGGGCTCCCGATCTGGGAGTCCGTCGAGGCGTTTCGCATGCTGGGCTGTCGCAGGCCCGGTCGCAGAAGCTAACCTTGGCGGCTCCCTTCTTTTTTATGTCACACGTAAGAGTCGCAGACCGGGCCGAATGCTGGGAGCAATGGCGTGCTCGGAGCACGCACTTCTTGAAGGGACGAAATCATGTCGGAGACGAAGGCAAGCCTACTCGGCGTTGTCGGTGCCGTTGTCTTGGCCATAGCCGCAAGCCCTGGCCTGGCTCAATGCGAAGTGCAGAAGCTGACGGCTTCAGATGCCAATGGAGGGGCTGAGGATTTCGGATTCTCCGTCTCGATCAGCGGCGACTTGGCCGTCATTGGCGCCCAAGCGGACGACCATGCTTCTCCTGGAGACCCCAACTGCATCTCGGGCTCGGCGTACATATTCCGCCGTGTTGGCGTGCGTTGGGCCGAGGAGACGAAACTCACTGCCTCCGATGCAGCGTGCGGGGACCATTTCGGCTATGCGGTCTCGATCAGTGGGTATGTTGTCGCCGTCGGCGCACTGGGCAAAGACCAAGGAGCCTTGTCGGACTGTGGAGTCGTCTACATCTTTCGGAGGGACGGGACAACTTGGCTCCAAGAGCAAAAGCTGACAGCACCAAACCCGGCGCAGGGCGACAATTTCGGAGAGTCCGTCGCTCTGAACGGAAACGCGGCTCTTGTAGGTGTGCCGGGCGACAATTGCAGCTCCGAGGGCTACTGCGGATCAGCCTACGTCTATCGATTCGACGGTACCGGCTGGGTACAAGAGGCCAACCTTATCGCAACGGATGGCGCTACGGGCGATTCCTTCGGGAAGTCAGTATCGATCAGCGGAGACACAGCCATCGTTGGGGCGGTGGGCGACGACTGTGTCGATGGGTCCGCGTGCGGATCGGCCTATGTGTTCACGCGTGAGGAGACGACATGGGACCAAGACGCTAAGCTCACTGCGTCGGATCGCGCGCAGGGCGACTGGTTCGGGAAATCCGTCTCGGTCAGCGGAGACCAGGTCGTTGTTGGGGCTTATAGCGACGATTGCGCCGGCGGCCCCGATTGCGGGTCGGCCTACGTGTTCCGGCGCAACGGAAGCACCTGGGTCCAAGAGATCAAGCTCGTAGCATCCGACGCAGCTCAGGGTGACCTCTTCGGAAACTCGGTTTCGATCGACGGAGATGTGGCCATCGTTGGTGCTATGTTCGACGACTGCGTAAACGGGCTTAATTGCGGAGCCGCATACATATTCCAACGTAACAGCAACGGGACTCCATCGGACCGCGCCGATGATTTCTGGGAAGAAATGGACAAACTCGTAGCCAGCGATCCCGGAGAGAACGACTATTTTGGCCACTCCGTTGCCGTGGCCGGGGATGTGATCATGGCTGGAGCCGATGGCGATGATGATGCCTGTCCCGGCAATCCGGCGTGCAACTCTGGTTCGGTGTTCGTCTACTCCCTTCCTGTTTGCCTCGGCATCCCCACATTGTCCGAGTGGGGGCTATTGACAATGATGCTCCTGCTACTTAGCGCCGGAATCTTCCTTGCCAGCAGACGCCGGAGGACATCCACGCGTTGACAGGCTCGGCTCCGATGGCTGTGCTCCAGCGGATTGAGTTCTAATGTTGGGGGCGATTCCGGCCCATCGCTCCGATTCACTGAGCGGTTGCTTAAAAATTCGACGAATGGCCGCGGCGCCAAGAAACGGTCGAGCGATACGTCGGTTACCCCCTTTATGACATGGCGAGTCAGCGCGGGCGGGTATACCCAGGAAATCGGGGGGGCTCCAATGCGCACTTTACAAAATGACAGGATGCTGTCACGCACATCTGCGCGGTCCAGTGAGAACAAACGTCGAAAAACACCTGAAAACATAGCGTAAACTGCGCGCCCTTCATAGCGTTGCGTGAGGCGCGTTTTTTCCACAACGGACCCGTTGTAGAATTTTTTGTTTGACAACGTGCCAATCGTGTGTCATACTCTCTATGTGTAATGATAAGTGCTCCCGCGGTGACGTAAACACCCGGGAGCGTGGCCAGTACCTTTGTAGGAGATACTGACAATGGCAAGTCTACCTAAGCCATCGGGAAAAGACAAGGCGAAACAGCTACGGGAGCGTATCGAC
>CP070827.1:4056807-4072831 GCA_020344555.1 Phycisphaerales bacterium | reverse complement strand
CATAAGGGCAATCCCACAGGCCAGTGTTCCTGTGCCCATCGAATAATAGACTCTGCCGGTCCTCAGACTTGAGCACCTCATCGCTCAACTCCCTTTCCCAAGCTGCCTCGATCCGCTGGCCGCGCCTCAAGTCGACTCGCCGGCCTGCAGAGACGTTCCTGTTCTCGGCCCACCGAGACCGGCTTCCCTGTAACACACTCGATCGGTGCCTAGGGATTCTGTCGAGGACTAGGACGAATCAGCATGACCCGGTTTGGTCCCTCCCACGTTTCTGGCCGTCATACGCCGCCCGCGCACCCTCTGACGTCGCGACGCGGAGTCCCGACTAGGACCCGACCAACTTACTCCTCGATTCGGAAGCGAGTGCTGTCGTGGTGTCAGCATGATGCCAAGAAGCGCGCACCCACACTGCACGCACCCGAGCACCGAAATGATCTGCCCGTCTTCACCACCTCCGAATCCAATCCGATAACGGCTCCAATTTACCCGATTCGCCAGATTGATGTCAAGGTTGGGAAAAACTGGACGCAGGCTCGACGTGGCCCGGCGATGGATGCATTCATTCTCCGACGAGCCCACGAGGATGGCGGATTCGGCCAATTTGACCTCACTCCAGGCACGGCGTTCCAAATTCGGGCGCATCCTCCGTGGGCGTTCTGACATATGCCAGCAATGGCGGCGGAAGTAGGATAACTCGCTGGAACGGCTCTTCGCCGGATAGGCCACACGGCTGGTTGCGTCAGCCAAAATGACCGCCACACTGCTGAAGGGTAGCTGCAACATGCATGTTGACCAATTCGACACTGGCGTCGCTATGCATTGCACCCACCGTCCGCGACGCGTAGTTATTTCACTCACGGTTGTCTGCCATTCTGACCGGCGACGAGCCGAGTGCGGGGTCCGCGCCGGGTCAGGAGTCGTCAACGAGGAGGCCAGGAGTGGATGCCGTCCGGTAAGCCCGAAACGTCGCACGCCTCCTTGTTGCCCCAGAGACGTGGAAAGACCGTAACTGGGCTCTGGCACTTGACTTGCGTCTGTCTTCCAGCTAGAAGAGGCTACAGCACGTGGGTTTTCAGTACTGGCTTCTCGGTTGCACCCCGGCCGCGTAGAGTGGTGGGGTCAAGTGCTGAGACGCCTCAACCCGCTCGCGGTGGCCCATAGGCTTTGCCATGAATGATTTTCCTGAACCGAGCAGACCAGCCGAGGCCGGACTGAACGACGCGGTTTCACCTGTAGGAGGGGGCGATGATGCTTCGGTAGTCCCGCTGCCTGATCCTCTGTCCCCCACCATGGCGGATATCGACCGCGAAGTGTCCGAAGCGATGGCGTCAATGGCCTCAGTGGACCCATCCGCCTTGTGCGAGGACGTCAGCACTAGCGATTCCGTCGCCCCGGGCACCGGGCTGACCGGTACGGTCGTGGGCCTCTCGAACGACGAGGTATTCCTCGAGTTCAGCGCCAAGTGTCAGGGTGTGATGCCTCGCTCCCAGTTCGGCCAGAAAGAGCCGGTCCAAGTGGGACGCCGCGTCGACGTTGTGGTTGAGCGGTACGACTCTGAGGGTGGCCTGTTGATCGTCAATCGCGAGGGTGCCATTCAGCGCGCCACGTGGGCCAACCTCTCCGTCGGGATGCTCGTCGAGGGCAAGGTTACCGGCCTGATCAAAGGCGGCTTGGAGGTGGATCTCCAGGGAATACGCGCCTTTATGCCGGGGTCGCAGGCTGATGCCACCCCAATGAAAGACATCTCCGTGTTGCTCAACGAGATGGTTCGATGCGAGGTCATCGAGCTGGACCGACGCAACAAGAATATACTCATTAGCCGCCGGAAGGTGATCGAGCGTGAGCGGGCAGACGCTCGCCGGAAGCTGAAAGAAGAGCTCGAGGTCGGGCAGGTTCGCCGCGGGATCGTCAGGAACATCACCGACTTCGGTGCTTTCGTCGATCTTGGCGGGCTCGAGGGCCTAGTGCACATCCGCGACCTGAGTTGGAGCATGGTCGACAAGGTTTCGGACGTGCTCCGACCCGGCCAAGAGGTCGAGGTGAAGGTGCTCAAGATCGACTCGAAGCGTGATCGCGTGTCCCTAGGTCTCAAACAGGCTCAACCTGACCCCTGGGCCGACGTGCCGGAGCGTTATCCACTCGGCACGGCGCTCAAGGCGCGGATCACCCGCACCACGGACTTCGGCGCATTCGCAGAGCTTGAACCGGGCGTTGAAGGGCTGATTCCCCTCAGTGAGGTGGGCTGGCAACGGGTGAGAAGGACCTCGGATGCCGTGTCGGTTGGCGATATCGTTGACGCCGTAGTGATACGGGTGGAGTCGCAGAAGCATCGCCTGGCGCTCAGTATGAAGCAGGCTCAACCGGATCCGTGGGACGGCGTCCTGGAGGGTTTCTCGGAGAAGTCGCTGGCGAAAGGCCGGGTGACCCGTCTGGCTGACTTCGGTGCCTTTGTCGAGGTGGCACCGGGTGTGGAGGGTCTGATACACATCTCCGAGCTTTCGGACCGACGGGTCAAGTCATGCAGCGACGTCTTGCAGGTCGGTCAGGAAGTGGAAGCACGGGTCCTGGGCGTCGACAAGGAGAACCGTCGCATTTCCCTATCACTCAAGCAGGCCAGGGAACCGGCTGAGGATTACGAGGCCGGGCCTATCGAACCGCAAAAGGCCCCGAGGAAGCGGAAGAAACCGCTGCGCGGCGGTTTGGCAAGTCACTTCGATTGGTAGCCGCTTGGCCGGCACCGACGAGCGCCCCAAGTAACACCTGAGCTCGTGCCTGATGGAAAGCCATACCGGACTCGGCATGTAGCGCCGCCGTCACTCCCCCAAACCCGTAAAACCTGGAAATGCGCGACAGGCTATCGGGGTTGAGTATCGGGGCTTGGCCCGATACGCTACCATCTTCGGCGGTGCCGGTGCTCGGCGTTTGGGGCTGAGGCGCCGGGCCTTGATATGATACCCGCGTGATAACCGACGGTCGCGTAACGGATGAACTTTGGACTGATCGACCGTATCATTGAATTGACGCGAAGCGAGCGCATCGTCGCCGTCAAAGCAACGTCGCTGGCGGAAGAGTACCTGGCGGATCACTTCCCGACGTTCCCCGTCCTACCGGGCGTGCTGATGCTTCAGGGCCTGGTGGAGGCGGCTACCTGGCTGGTCCGCGACGCGCTGGATTTCTCCCCAAGCGTCATCTTGCTTCGTCAGGCAAAGAACGTTACATACAAGGACTTTGTCAGACCGGGCAATTTGCTTACTCTGACGGTCACTTGTCGCCGGATGGGGCGAGGCGACAGCGACTTCGACGGTGTCGGGCACTGCAATCAGGATGAGGTGGTTCGAGCGAGGTTCGGCCTGACACACTTGTCCCTCGGGCAGTTGCAAGACGCCTCTACGCCTGTGGGTCAACGGCTGATGGAAGGGGCGCGAGCGAGGTTCACCCTCCTGCGCCGGTAGGTGTGAGGACTTTGAAGATCGACAGAACGTGTACGCGGGTCGCTTGAGCGGCACCCCACAAAGCATAGACGACGGAGGTCCAAACGACATGGCCCCAAGCCGTGATGAGCTTTTCACGACGATTCGAGAGGTACTTGGCGATGCGCTCGGCGTCGACGAGGATGAGGTAATGCCCCAGGCGACCCTCCAGGGCGATCTCGGAGCCGAGAGCATCGACTTTCTGGACATCGTCTTTCGGCTCGAAAAAGCGTTTTCGATCAAGATTCCCAAAGGCGAGCTGTTCCCCGACGACATTCTCAATAACCCGGAGTATGTCCAGGACGACAGGATGACCCCGACCGGCCTCGAGAAGCTCAAAGCTGCCGTCCCGCACGCGGACTTCTCCGAGTTCGAGAAGTCCCCGGACGTTTCAAAGATGCCTGAGCTGTTCACGGTCGACACCATCGTCAACTACGTGGAAAGCAAGCTCGCCGCCGCCTGACGGCGCTGCGGCACCGCTCCTCATGGCCCGGCCGGGTAAGGGACGAGATCGACATGCGATGGATTTGGATTGATGCTTTCGTCGAATTCGTCTCTGGAGAGCGGGCCTCGGCCGTCAAGAACGTAACGCTCGCCGAGGAGTACCTAGGCGATCATTTCCCGGGGTATCCTGTTATGCCGGCAAGTCTGATAATCGAAGGCATGGCTCAAACAGCGGGGATCCTGGTTGGAGAAGCCCGCGGGTTCGCAGAGAACGTGATTCTTGCTAAGATTCGCACCGCGGAGTTTGACGATTATGCGGTCCCGGGGGATCAGTTGCGCTACGACGCGGTCGTTGAATCCCTGGACGAGCGCGCCGCAGCCACGAGCGGGACGGTTTTGAAGAACGGCAAGCCAATCGGGCGGGTGGACCTCATCTTTTCGCACGTGAACCAGGCGGACAGACCTGCCGATCTGCCGGACCACAACTTCGTATTCACCGGGCAGTTCATGAACCTGCTTACGACGTTTCGCAGCCAGGGCGGGAGCGGGGGCGGTCAACCCGATGGCAGGTAAACGGCGGGTGGTCGTCACGGGACTGGGTATCGCGGCGCCGACCGGAATCGGGATCGAACCGTTCTGGGACGCCCTGATCGAGAAACGCCACGGGATCAGGCGTATCGAGGCATTTGATCCATCGGGTCTCGCTGCCCAGGTCGGCGGTGAGCTGCCTTCTTTCGCGCTCGGCGACCATATACCCAAGAGCTACCGCAAAAGTGCCAAGGTGATGTCACGGGACATCAAGATCGCCATGGTCTGCGCCTACCACGCCGTCAAAGACGCCGGCCTTGACACCAAGTGCATCATCGAGCGCGGCGAGGCAAACGGCCCGCCCAATCTGGATAGCCGGCGATTCGGGGCCAACATCGGCGCGGGTCTGATCTGCGCCGATCTCGACGAGCTGGCCGGCGCCCTGGCCACGGCCGCCGACGACAACCGCCGCTTCAGCCTGACCCGGTGGGGCGCCGAGGGCATGAGCAACCTTACGCCGCTGTGGCTGCTCAAGTTTCTGCCGAACATGCTCGCCTGCCACGTGACCATCGTGCACGACGCCCAGGCACCCTCCAACACGATTACCTGCGCGGAAGCGTCGAGTCACCTGGCAATCGGAGAGGCCTTCCGAACGATTGCCCGCGGTGACGCCGACGTGTGCATATGTGGCGGAGCGGAAAGCAAGATCAATCCGATGGCAATCGCCAGACCGCTGCTGTGGGGCCGGCTGAATACGGAGGACAATGATGTTCCCGAACGAGCCTCCCGGCCTTTCGGGGCTCGCCGGCGTGGTATGGTGGTGGCCGAAGGTGGTGGGCTGGTGATCCTTGAATCGCTCGACCACGCCCGTGAGCGTGGTGCAAAGATTTACGCCGAGATCGTCGGGTTCGGGGCCGGGGCGGATACCAACAGTTGGTCAACACCGAACCCCAAGGGTGCAGGCACTGCGTTGGCGCTTCGCAAGGCACTGGCCGACGCGGGTACCACAGCGGAACGCATCGACTTGGTTACGCCTTTGGGCACCGGCACGGTCGAACATGATGCCACTGAGATGGCAGCCTGGAATAAAGCATTCGGGGCGCAGTTGGACCACGTTCCGGCGATAACCAGTCGCGGGGCGATCGGAAACAACGGAGCCGGGTCAGGTGCGATCGACTTCGCCGCGACGGTTGTGGCTCTGCATCGCAACACCGTCCCTCCATCCCCTAACACAGATGACCTCGACTCGGGCTGCCGTTTCCGGTTTGTCCAGGGACATCCCATCGACGCCAACATCACACAGGCGATCAGTGTTGGCTATGCGCTGGCCGGGACGCAGAGCGCCGCGTTGGTGATCCGACGTCATCAGGAGTAAGCCGTTGGAGCGACAAGTTGTCATCACGGGTATGGGCTGGGTGACGCCCTTGGGCCACGACATTGAAACAGTGTGGCGGCGCATGCTCACCGGAGACAGCGGTGTGGCCTCCACGACGTTGTTCGACGCTCGAACGTTTCCCTCATCTTTTGCCGCCGAGGTCAAGGACTTCTCTCTGGAACAATTTCTGAAATCAGATGCACCGAAGCACCAAGGCGCGAGCCGCAATGCGCAGTTTGCCCTGGCTTCGGGCGTGACGGCCTGGGAGCACGCCGGGTTGTCCAGATACGTGGGCCTCGATCCGACCCGTGTCGGTGTCTACCTGGGCGGTGGTGAAGGGCCGATAGATTTCGATCCATGTGCGGCAGCAGCGTTGGCCGGGTGTTTGGGTGAAGACAGCGAAGTGACACCGCTTGACACTGTGCGATGGGCTCAGACTGCGCAGCGGGTGCTCGACGCCATATGCGAGCTGGAGCAGGACCCGAACATGGCAGGCGGACACCTGGCCGTCCAGTTCAACGCCCAGGGCCCCAACTTCAACACACTCACCGCTTGCGCCGCCAGCACGCAGGCGATCGGTGAGGCCATGCACGTGATCCTCCGCGGTGACGCCGACGTGATGATAACCGGCGGGACCCACAGCATGATTCACCCGCTGGGCGTGACCGGTTTCAACCGCCTCACCGCCCTGTCGACCCGCAATGAGAGCCCCCGAACGGCATCGCGTCCCTTTGATCGGACCCGCGACGGGTTCGTTCTGGGTGAGGGCGCAGCCATTGTGATCCTCGAGGAACCGGAGCATGCCAGGCATCGCGGGGCCCGGATACTTGCCGAGGTCGTCGGTTACGGTTCGACTGCCGACGCGTTTCGCATCACTGATATCCATGAGGAGGGGCGCGGGGCGATCGCCGCGATGCAGGGTGCCCTGGATAGCGCCGGGATGACCCCGGAAGACATCGACTATGTATCCACCCACGGCACCGGTACGGAAGAGAACGACAAGATCGAAACGCTGGCCATCCGTCGCGTCTTCGGAGAGTACGCCGACAGGATAGCGGTGAACAGCATAAAGAGCATGATCGGGCACCTGATCGCCGCTGCCGGGGCGGTGGAACTGATCACCTGCGTATTGGCCATCCGTGACGGCGTCATACCCCCGACCATAAATTACACTACGCCCGACCCGAATTGTGACCTGGACTGCGTGCCCAACAAAGCCCGCAAGCGCGAGGTTCGAGCCGCCCTCTCCAACAGCTTCGGCTTTGGAGGCCAGAACAATACCCTCATCGTCCGTTCACCGGAACAGGCGTAGGCTACGCCGCGCGCATGTAGAGGACTGCAGCGGGAACCTCTGTTTGATTGCCCGCCAGGGCACTTGTAATACCTGCAACGGCTCATGCTGGAGCAGGAACAAAACCGCTTTTGACTGATTGAGGAGAGCACCTCCGATGGAACCAGTCTATCTCGACTACAACGCCACGACACCGCTCGATCCGGCAGTCGTCGAGGCCATGCGGCCCTACCTGGAAACCCACTTTGGCAACCCGTCGAGCAGCCACGTGTACGGCGCCCGGACCAAGAAGGCCGTCGAGACCGCCAGGCGCCAGGTCGCAGACATGCTGGGAGCCTCCCCTGATGAGATCGTGTTTACCAGCGGCGGGTCTGAATCGAACAACCTGGCCATCCGCGGCATTGCCCAAGCACTCAAACAGAAGGGAAACCACATCATCACCTCTGCCGTCGAGCATCCCGCTGTAATCGAGGTCTGTCGCTACCTTGAAGCCCAGGGTTTTCGCGTCACGGTCGTGCCAGTGGACGAAACCGGCCTGGTGGATTCGAGTGACGTCGAAAGAGCCCTTACACAGGGCACCATCCTGATCACCGTGATGCACGCCAACAATGAAGTCGGAACGATACAGCCTATACCCGAAATCGCTGAGATCGCTCGCCACCACGGAATTGTCATTCATACCGACGCTGCTCAGTCTGTCGGCAAAATCCCGGCGAAGGTCGACGAACTGGGAGTGGACCTTCTATCCATAGCCGGCCACAAGCTCTACGCCCCCAAAGGAGTCGGGGCACTATACATCCGGACCGGTGTCAAGCCGGAGAAGCTCATTTTCGGTGCGGCCCATGAACGCGGTTGGCGTGCCGGTACGGAGAACGTGCTGGAAATCGTGGGGCTTGGACAAGCGTGTGAGATAGTAAGTAAACACCTTGACGGACGTGCGGCCCATATGAGGAGGCTGCGCGACAGACTCCATGACGGAATCACCGCCAGGATCGGCGACATCCGACTGAACGGCCACCCGGAAAAGCGATTGCCCAATACCCTGAGCGTCAGTTTCCGCGGCATCGAGGCAGATGCCATTCTTTCAGAACTTACCGAGGTGGCCGCTTCCGCCGGAGCGGCATGTCACGCTGACGAGGTGGTCATGTCGGACACTCTGAAGGCAATGGGGGTTCCCGTCGACTTCGCGATGGGCACCGTACGCTTCTCGACCGGGGCCTTGCTGACCGAATCGCAGGTCGACCGGGCGGTTGAGGCTGTCGCGGCTGTGGTAGAAAGACTCAGGCCCGAGGGTGGCGAGGCTGCCTGTGGTGTCGAGGCCGGCGAGAAAGTGAAACTCACCCGATTCACGAGCGGCCTGGGCTGCGCCTGCAAGCTTCGTCCCCAGGCTCTCGAGAAACTGCTGGCGGCAATGCCGCCGCTCGGGCACCACCCCAATGTGCTGGTAGGAACCGAGACCGTTGACGATGCGGCGGTGTACAAAGTCGCGGACGATCTGGCCGTCGTTCAGACTGTGGACTTCTTCACGCCGGTTGTCGATGATCCTTTCCACTTCGGTGCCATCGCCGCGGCCAACTCGCTGAGCGACATCTATGCCATGGGCGCCGGACCGGCCTTCGCACTGAGCATTGTCGGTTTTCCGTCAAGCCGCCTGCCGCTAAGCGTGCTCGAGGAAATCCTTCGCGGCGGGCGCCGGGTCGCGGATTCAGCCGGTGTGCCCATCATCGGTGGTCACACCGTCGATGATCCCGAGCCGAAGTTCGGACTGGCCGTGACCGGTCTTGTCCATCCCGACGATATCTGGACCAACGTCGGAGCTATGCCGGGCGACGGGCTCATACTCACCAAGCCGCTCGGCCTGGGCGTAATGACCACCGCACTGAAAAGAGGTCTGCTGGACCTGGCCGGCGAGGAGCGGATCCAGACCATTATGATGAGCCTGAACAAGACCGCGGCGGAAGTCTTGCGGAAGTTCAGGGTGCACGCCTGTACGGACGTAACCGGTTTCGGGCTTCTGGGACATCTGCGTGAGATGTCGGCCGGCAGCGGTGTGGATGCCGAAATCGACCACCGGGCCTTGCCGATTATCGACGGGGCAGCGGACCTGGCCACAGGTGGAACGGTCCCCGGCGGAACACTGAACAACAAATCGTTCGTAGAGCCTCACGTAAGTTGGGACAGCGGCGTTTCTGAGACTAACCGGATATTGGCGTGTGATGCCCAGACATCAGGTGGACTGCTCGCTGCCGTGCCTGACGAAGATGCGGATGATGCCGTTGCGGCACTGCGGGCAGCAGGTGTCGAATCCGCCGCCCTGATCGGTCACTTTACCCGAAAAGGACCGGGCCGGATCGTCGTCCGCTGAACCTGCTTCCCAACCGAATCCACCCGGACAAGTAGGGCAGGTGGTTCTCCCGGCCACGCCGGGAGGTTCACCTGCCACCCAAAAACGGCAGGTCTTGCATCGACGCAGCAAACGTAGTAAGATCAGCTTTACTGTCCGCCAGACCGGTGAGCCAAATAGCCGGGCGGGCGAATCGCGATCCATTCGGTGTGTAAGGGGGCAAATGGCGAACATATCGCCAAGGCCGGTACGGGGACCGCGGAAGGCGGTACCCGTCAGCAGATATTGGGGGAACCTGTCATGCGATACTCGACAGCGATCGGCAGACTCGCGGCCGTGTGTACGGCGTTTCTAATCGACACGGGCAATGTCACCCTCGGACAATCCAGCCCAATCGTAGGAGAGGGCCGAGCGGTGATGGGCAGCGAGCAAGCTGGAGGACCGACAGCGCCAGTCGATGGCACTGTCTCCCGGCCGAACGTGCAGGGGGCCGGGAATGCGGCAGATGACGCAGGGCGCTCGGCTGCCTCAACCGGCCCGGATGTCATCATCGGCGATTTGCCGAGTGTTATTCGCTTCGGACGAGTGGAAGATATTACCGCGTACGCTGTGGGAACGGATCCCTGCAACGTCGGCGACGAGCGGGTGAGCTGGATCGCTCATACGAACGCGCATCCGGTTTGGGTGCAGGGCATGTTCCGGCTTAAGGACGATCTTTTCGAGCAGATTGGGATGAGCTGGGTGCGGCACGGGTTCTATCCCCTGAATGGGAGCACCTGCGGTCCTTGTCTTGATCCGACCGATGGAAGTGGACTCGGCGTCGGCTGCTCAGGTTGCTGTTGCTCCGCTTGGCTCAATGGAGTTCAGGGCAACCTGAGTCTTCGATCCGATGTCAATGCCCACACCGGCTATTTCCCATATCCATGGGAGGCGCCGGAACCGGAGGAGATCATCGGGAAGCGGATTCAGGTACACGACGCCGACCTTGACCCGGACTTGAACGAGGACGCCCTGTATTTTGTTGAAAGTCACCACATCGCTGCCGACGACGCCGCCGCCGGCAACGGTAACAACAACGCCTCCTATCGCCCGGTAAGTGTCGTCGTGCCGTTCGACGCTCCTCCCAACACCTACAATGTCGTCGCCACCGGACTGACCCAACGGGAGCGGGCGGCCATCCGGGCCTGGAAGGACACCGACTCCTCGGTCGTGGAAACCGACATCCAGGTACCGGGCGAGGGCCTGTTCATTCTCGCGGCGAAGACCAGGGACGCCGGCAATGGCTTTTGGCACTACGAATACGCCCTCCAGAACTTCAACTCTGACCGGTCCGCCGGTTCGTTTGCCGTGCCTCTGCCGTACGGGGCCATGGTGCAAAACGTCGGGTTCCATGACGTGGACTATCACAGCGGTGAGATCTATGACTCGACCGATTGGCCGGCGACCGTCGAGGACGGCACCATCACTTGGTCGACGGACAGCTACGACGTCAACGCCAATGCCAACGCCCTGCGGTTCGACACGCTTTACAACTTCCGGTTTGATGCCAACGTAGGCCCGGGATCGACGACGGTGATGCTTGGCCTGTTCAAGCCGGGTGAGGCGGGTCAGCCGGACGAGGTGATGGCCGGCACGACCGGTCCTTCGCTCGAACCTATCGACTGCAACGACAACGACATCGCCGACATGTGTGATATTGCGTGCGAGGAAGGCTGCGAGCCGCCCTGCGGCGAAAGTGTGGACTGCAACCAAAACGGCATCCCCGACGAGTGCGAGCCGGACTGCAATGCCAACGGCGTCGCCGACTCGTGCGACATTGCCGGCGGTAGCAGCAACGACTGCAATGAAAACACCATACCCGATGAGTGCGAACCGGACTGTGACAATGACGGCATCCCCGACGAATGCGATACCTTCGAGGACACCGATGGTGACGGCATCTTCGACTGCTTCGACCTGTGCCCGCTGACGACACCGCCTGGTGCTTGCGTGTGCCCGGAACTGTGCCGATGTTGTTGGCCCTCGGGGTTCTGCCTCGATGACTACCCCTGCTACGCCTGCATCCCGGAAGGAGGGGTGCCCGATTGTATCGAGACGTTTTGTCGCGATGGCTGTCTGATCGGTGATTATGACGGCGATGGCGACCGCGACTTACGTGACTGGGCCGGCGTCCAGCGCTGCTACACCGGCGCGTCCGGCACCGCCGGCTACGTCAGCCCGTCGCAGGAGTGCACCCTGCATTTAGATTTCGACCAGGACGACGACATCGATCTGGGCGACTTCCGAGAATGGCGCGACGCCTACGCCGGACCCAAGTAGTGCCTACGCAGGAAAACGGCGGAGCGGTCGTTGCCTGTGCCACCCTCGCGAAACATGCACGCGGGCGCAGCCCGCCCGGCGTTTGGTGGGTTCACGGGCCGCAGCCTGCCTATTGTGCCACGGTCGCCGCGGGCACGTTTGACAGGACTTGGATCACACGGTCAAATAGCGTCTTGGCGCGGGATTGTTCGCGGTCCGTTTCACTCGCAGACAAGGAGAAAAGGATGTATCGACGCGTATTATTCACGCTGTGCACGCTGGGGCTCATCGGCGGTTGTGCCCAGCCTCAATGGTCTATGGAACCGCCTGAGAAGCCCGGTGTACCACCGGAAATGGCCAAGCTAGCCCGGTTTCTCGGCACCTGGACCGGAACGGCCGAGATGGTCTCGCCCTCACCGGAGGAGATGAAGGCCGAGACGCCCGAAGGCACTGAGGAGATGCCCGAGTCGTTCGCCGGTGGGGGGAAGTTCGAATGGACCCTCGGTGGCATGTTCCTCAAGGGTCAAGGTTGGCACGAGATGGGCGAGGGCCAACGAATGAACTATGTCGAGTACTGGACATGGTACCCCAAGGCCAAGAAGTACCGAACTTCATCGTACACCGATTGGGGCGATTCCATGCAAGGCTGGGCCTGGTTCGGGCCGGACGACAACACCTTGCGTTTCAAGGGAACTGGCGTGAACGCCCAAGGGGCCAAATCACGCGGCAGCGGAATGCTCACCTTCACCAGTGATACGAGCTACGAGTGGCGTTGGAAAGAGAGCGGCCCCATGGGCAAGATGGAGTTCAAGGGCGAGGCCAAACGCGAACGCTAAATGACCGGGCGCGAACACGCGCCAGGGTCGACTTCGCAGGTCCGCTCCCCGACGGTCGCGGCTCTGAGCGGTGCCGCCGAATCGCGCAGGGTGATTTAGGGGGGTCGGCCCGGTTTACTACGCGTGTGTTTTGCGTCCCGCGGGAGTGGAGCGCGACAGCAGGATGCTGAGGCACGTAGGGCCTGCTTCGGCCTTGACGAACTCTGACAGGTTCACCGTGTGAACCGTTACATTGAGTGATTCGACCAGAGCGCGCGTGCGCGGGAAGCCGTCGTGCATACAGACGGCGTCGCCGAGGCGTAGGACTTCCGCAGCCCGAGGCTCGTCATCGGGGACGGGGATGATGCGCACGTCGCCGAATGGTTCGACGTCTACCCACTGGGGATTGGCCAGGACGGTTTCGTCGTCAATTGCGGTGCAAGCACTCTTCAAGTGCAGACAACCGGTCACCTGGACCGGCCTTACGCGATAACCGTGCCCGCTAAGGATCCGATGAAAGGCATCGACGCCGGCGACATTCGTCCTCGGCGAGAGCCCCACAAACACGGTCCGGTCAAGTCGCAGGACGTCCCCGCCGTCGATAGTGGCCGGTGGCTGCATCTTCACAATGGGGCGGTATCGAGCCAACACCGGTTCCATAGCCGCCTCTTCGCCTTGCCGCGCCGTTGTGCCCATATGGGTAATGATCGCAACCTCGTCGAAGACGACGGCCGTGTCCTCGACAAACGTGCAGTCCGGATACCGATCGTCCGCGGGCAGCACGACGACTTCGAGCCCGCGCTCGCTAAGCAGGGCGCAGTACCGTTCATGCTGCTCAACGGCCAGATCGTAATCGATCGGCTCACGCTCGATGAACGTCAGTGCACAGTGGGCGATCTCACGAGACACTGCTCGAGTAATGGCCAGGTCTAAGTCAGGCATCGGAAATCTCCGCTGCAGCAACTCATCTGCCAACCACGGGTTGATCCCCGTTCGGCGGACTCGTGCATGTGCAGGTCTTTTCGCTCAGGGTGCTGGTGGGGACTCATCGTGTTCCTCCAGCCGGACCCAGGCCTGGTAGCGGCCAATGACTGTTCTCACCTCATATCGAGCGAGGATCTCGTCTAACCGGTGCTGGCAGGGGTCGTCACACCACCGGTCGAATTCCGCGGAACCGCCTTCGGAAATCAGCAGGAGATAGGGCTTTCGGTCTGCAAGATCGGACAGGATCTCGCTAATCTGCCCTGTTGAACGTGGATAGGTGAACCGGCTGGCGGCGGGTCGATTGGCGTATAGATAAACGCCCGCGTCGTAGGCCCAGACGTAGATCGTCTCTCCTTCCGGAACGATATCCCCGATTTGTTCCCCCACGGCGTCGAGGCGATCGCGCTGAGTCTCTTCTGCAGCGTATGCCAGATGCGAGGTGGCTAAGCCGTGTTGGTAGTGCTCTGCCAGCGCCCGGGCCAGTAGAACCACAACCGTCACACAGACAACGACAAGAGCGCTGCGGTAACCCTTCTCCAGCCGCCGGAAAATGTCCTCGAAGTGATAGATGCCCGCACCGGCAAGCCAGAGCATGGCCGGAAAAGTCGCCTGCCAGTAGCGCATCGACCGGCTGGGGCCAAGCAGTGCCAACAGCACATGTCCCGCCCACCACAGGAGCATCGCACCTATTACCGCCCGTGTCAGACGGTTGGCCCTGCTGCTGTGCAGTGTGGCGATCACGCCGACGAGCCCCAGCCAAAGGGCGAGCTGGACGGGACTGAGCCCGGCGCGTAGGCGTGACCACGACGTAACTGCAGCGGCGACGTCCTCCGAATTGAACAGCCCACGATTAAATGCAAACACCGCTTCTGATGCGGCACCGAACGTCTGGCGATAGGCGAGCACGGCCGCAACCACAGCCAACCCGAGAACGATCCCGATCCAGGTCCACGCGCCCGTGACCGCCCAATGCCGCTTATCATCCCGCTTAAGCGCGACCAGCACGATGGCGACGATCGACACCGCCAGCAACCCCACTATGCCGGTTTGCTTCACGCTGGCGGCGGCCGCCCAGAGCAGCCCGGCCCCTATCCCCAGCCAGAAGCGACGACCGCCACGAGTTGTGTCCAAAGACACTAACCACAGAGAGCAGGCCGTCAGCTCGAACATCGAGGAATAGAAATCCGGATTGATGGAAGGGGTATCGTAGAGCCGCAGACTCCACACGACGGCCGCGATGAGCACGGTCCCGCACGCGGCTATCACGCTGAGTGTCCGGGTCAGCGCATAACCGAACACGGCCAGGGACAACACCATAGTCAACCCGGGTAGCAGCCACGCTCCGAGCTGCCCGCCGCGGCTTGCCGCAATGCCCAGGGCGTTGATCCAGGCAATGCCGGGCGGCTTGTTCTCCCAGCAGTCGACGTACATGCGGCCGCCGTCGTAGACACGTTGGCCAAGGTAGATGAGCTGGTATTGGTCGTTGCGCAGATCGGACCAGTATGCAGACCAGGTACCTGCGGCGGTGAAGATGACAGCCCATGCCGCAGTCAGAACCAGCAGCGTTCGTCCCAGCGGCGGTCTTGCGCGAGCCGAGTCATGTCCAGTTTCACCGAGCATGGACAACTCGTTGGCTTGCGGTTGCTCTCCGGATTGCGTGTCCATTTACTTCGTCCCGCCTTCGCTCTGGAACTTTGTATTCCCTATGACGGTAGGCCGTTCTTGATTACCTCTTCCATGACTTCGCAGAAGATATCCATCTCGCGCAGCGTCGTGTAAGTATTGGGTGTGACCCGGATTCCGCCAAAATCCTCATGCTTGATCGTTGTGACTACAATCCGATGCTTACTGAAAAGGTGGTTGGCCAGCTCTGCGTTGTCGACGCCTTCGATGCCAACTGTTCCGATCCCACATGATTGATTGGGATCCAGACTGGTACGGATCGTGACCCCGGGCTGCCCCATCATACGCTTTGCCCAGCGATTGCGCAGATAGCGAAGCCGGGACTCCTTGCGCTGCGGGCCGATCCCTTCATAGAAGTTCAGCGCCTCGGCAATGGCCAAACGCGGTGCCGTCGGGTGGGTACCGATCTCCTCGAACTTGCGAATATCGTCGCTCTTCGGGTCCGGCGCCGCCATCAGCGGCCAGAGATTGGCGATCTTCGACTTGCGCACATACAGAAAGCCCGTCCCGATCGGCGCACTTAGCCACTTGTGCAAGCTGGTGCCGAAATAGTCGCAGTCCAGATCGGAATGCTTGAACGCAAAGTGAGCGAATGAATGAGCGCCGTCGACGATCACCTCGATCCCCCGCGGCCGGGCCAGGTGGACAATCTCTTTTACGGGAAAGATCTGGCCGGTGAGGAAGGTGATATGGCACACCAGGATCACTTTCGTCTTGGGTGTGATGTTCTGCTCGAAAAGATCGGTCAGCTCGGATAGTCGGCCCGGCGGGGTGGGAATGTCGAATGTCTTC
>CP070827.1:4053454-4056707 GCA_020344555.1 Phycisphaerales bacterium | reverse complement strand
CACAGTGGCCGAGCGCACACACGAGGTCGGCGTGCGCATGGCGTTGGGGGCCCAGGCACACGATGTGTTTCGTCTGGTAATCAGACAAGGTCTCACTCTCACAGCTATCGGCCTGGTAATCGGGCTGGGGGCTTCAGTGGCGTCGACGCGGGTCCTGTCAAGTCAGCTCTACGAGATCGGGACAATGGATCCGCTGACCTTCATAGGCATATCAATACTGCTCGGAGCGGTGGCGTTGTTGGCCTGTTACATCCCCGCGCGGCGGGCGACTAAGGTCGATCCGATGGCGGCATTGAGGTGCGAATGAAATGAGTTGTCAGCCCTCAGCACTTGGCAGTCAGCGATCAGTTGCGGGTACACCTGGTTGTGTGCGAAGGTCGGCTTGCACACCGCAAGCTCCTGTTCGTGATCTTGTGTCCCGATCGGCGATGATTCCGACGTGGCGTGTCGGACTGTGTTGTCTTGTCCTGGTGTGCATGGTGTCGTGCCTGACGAGCTGCAGGAGCTTGTTGACGCGCGATGACCATGCAGTCTACCGCACACCACCCGAACGCCTGCAGGAGATCGAGACGGTGCGGCTGGACCAACTGTCGCAGTCGGAGCCGGTTTCCGTCGAGGAGGCCGCGGCCGATGCCACCGCCCGCGCGGTGACCATCGAAGAACCGCCGGAGTCGATCGAGCTGAACCTCGCCGAGGTTCGTGCCGCCGCACTCGCCAACAATCTGGATCTCGAGGTCGAGCTGGTGAATCCCTCGCTTGCCAAGGAAATCGTCGCCGAAGAGGAGGCCCGGTTCGAACCGCTGTTTTTCGGCTCGGCTGAGTGGAGTCGGCTGGACATGGATTCCACGATTCTGGACGTGCCGGGGCACCGATCTCGCCTTTCCTCGTTTGACGCCGGCGTTCAGATCCCCCTGCGCACGGGCGGCAGCGTCACGGTAGAGCTTCCGTTCAGCAGGTTCGACGATCAGACCCCGCCCACCGGGACATCCGGAAACGACTCGAACATCATAGATCCCGTCTACCGGGCGGGACTGAAGTTCTCGATCAGTCAGCCGCTGTTGCGCAATGCTGGGATTCGCGCCAATACGCACGCCATCCGGGTCGCCAAATATCAGCGTGATGTCGCCGACGCCCAAACGAAACTCGAAGCGATCCGCATCCTTGCCAACGCCGATCGAGCCTACTGGCTACTCTACGCTGCGCGCCGTGAGTTGGACGTGCGGCAGAAACAGTATGACCTGGCCCGGCAACAACTGGAAGAGGCGCGGCAACTCGTTGCTGCCGGTGCCGCACCGAAGATCGAGATCATGCGTGCCGAGTCCGGTCTAGCCCGACGCCTGGAAGCGATCATTATTGCCGACACCTCGGTTCGTCGCAGCGAGCGCGACCTCAAGCGGATCATGAATCGCCCGAGTTTGCCGATGGAATCGCGCACGGCGATCCTGCCCGACACCAATCCAAACCCGGTCGGCCTGGACCTGGATGCCGACGCCCTGGCCGACTACGCCGTTGCCAACCGGATGGAGATGCTCGAACTAGAGCTGCAACTCGCAATCGACGCCAGCACCGTGGATTTCGAACGCAACGCGACGCTGCCACTTGTGATGCTCGATTACGCTTACACAGCTAACGGGCTTGGCGACAGCTACAACGATGCTTTCCGTGAAAGCGGCAGCGTATCCTTTACGGATTATTCGATAGGCCTTACGGCGGAGATTCCCATCGGAAACCGGGAGGCGAAGGCACGCTTGCGCCATGCCATGCTACAGCGGGTTCAACGCCTTGCCACGCGGGACCGGCGTGAGCTGGCAATCCGCCAGGAAGTCTACGACGCGCTGGACCAGCTCGCCCAGAACTGGCAGCGCATCCTGGCCGCCGGTCAGGAGGTGATCCTAGCGCATAAGACCTGGGAAGCGGAAAGGCGACAGTTCGAGGTCGGCCTGCGCACCAGCACGGAAGTGCTCGAAGCCGCCGCCCGTCTGGCAGCTGCGCAGTCCCGCGAGATACGGGCTCTGGCCTCCTACGAGATTTCTCAGGTCGATATTGCCTTTGCAACAGGGACCCTGCTTGGTCAAGACCGTGTGATCTGGACGCCACGCGACCTCCCGTAAGCACGAAGCTGCGATCCGGCTGGGCCAGGATTCCCGCCCGGCCCCGCTCCGGGTGTAAGAAATCGTACAAAAGGCCGTTGACGCGCGGCCTTTTGCTCCCAATGGAGTTTAGCCTTCCGTAAGCTCACGTGTTTGGTGCGGTGCTTTCGCGGGAGGGAGCGTGTGGGCTGTGCCGGGCAAGGTCGGTGCGGACGGCCGGGCTCGCTGTCCGTACCTGGTTCGCGGATGCCGCCGTGAAGGGGGTAATAAGGAGGCTTAGGACCAAGATGAGCATGTGTCTACCTCTGGTGTTGACCGCTGTTATCGGCATATCGACGATCAACGGAGCCGGTTTCGACGACCCGTCGAACGGTGGAGCGTATGGTACTCGGGCAACGACCGGGTATGCAGATGTAGATGGCGGAAAGCTCTACTATGAGGTGGCAGGGGAGGGCCCGACGGTCGTCTTGATCCACGACGGCCTCTTGCATCGCGTAGCCTGGGACGAACAGTTCCAACCATTCGCGAGAAAGTATCGGGTGATCCGATACGATCGGCGCGGTTTCGGACTCTCGAAGACTCCTGCCCGAGCATACTCCAACGTTGAGGATCTTCGTGCCTTGTTAAAGCACGCGGACGTTGGTGCGGCAACGCTCGTCGGCTCGTCCAGTGGTGGTGGCCTGGCGATTGATTTTGCACTTGCCTACCGCGATATGGTCGATGGTTTGGTGCTTGTCGGTGCCGTTGTCCGCGGCTTCGGTTATTCAGAGCATTTTATCGAAAGGAGCCGGGCCAACCGCGGTCGTGACCTCGAGACGACCATCGAGCACTGGGCCAGTGACCCCTGGACAATTGCGCCCGGGAATTCCGCAGCGCGCCGGCGGGTGCACGAGTTGTTGCTGGCCAATCCGCAGAATCTCAGCGTCGACAAGCACCGGTACATGACGCCACCGAACCAGCCCGCGCTGGGAAGACTATCGGAAATCCGTGTCCCCACTCTGATAGTCGGCGCTGAAGCAGACATACCCGACGTTCACGCGCATGCCGGTGCGATACAGGCCGGTATTGCCGGCGCGAGAAGGGTGGTTATCCCCGGAGCCGGCCATCTCGTCTATCTCGAACGGCCGGAGGAATTCAACGGCGTCGTGCTGGACTTCCTGTCC
>CP070827.1:4035923-4053354 GCA_020344555.1 Phycisphaerales bacterium | reverse complement strand
TCTGTTGCCGGAATCACGTGACTCGACGGATGGGTGGCGCGCTCTGGCGAAGCCGGCCCGTGGGTTGCTGGCGTCCAGGCTCCCTGATTCCCTGCGCGTCGCGGCAGGGTTCGGTTGTCTGTGACCGCGGCCCTGCTGTGCCTCGTCCCGCAGGATCGCGCCACACGCGCGATGCGTTCCGCTCGATGTTCAGAATAGTCGCGTCACTTGTGAAACGCGGCGTTAGATTCAGGGCCGGCCTGACCGATCTGTCCGGTCCAGAGTGTCGCCGGCGTCATTCGGGCGGTCCTTGGCGGCGAACGCCTCGTCGTCCTGCCAGAACTCGTCCTCATCGTCGTCAACGGTCACAGCTTCGGCCGTTCTCTTGGTGAGGATCGTTCTGGCAAAGTCGATGCGTTCGATCAGGGAGGGCATACTCTCGATGCGATCATCGGGGTCCGGTTGGCAGCAGCTTTCGATAAGACGTGACACGCACGCCGGAAGCTCGTGTGTAGCGGATCCGTTGATTTCCTCCACCCGCTTGCCCACCAGGCTTTGCGAATAAGGCGTGATCGTCTGATTCATGTCGGTTTTGATGGGCTTACCGGTCAGAACGCGGTGGATGGCGGCCCCAAGGCCGAATACGTCAGTCCGCTGATCCAGCACGCGGCGCTGGACCTGCTCGGGCGCCATGTAGTCTATGGTACCTTGAACACGTACTTTGGCCTGGTTCATCTTGGCGCTTTGGCCCAGGTCAATCAGCTTGACCGCCCCGTCGGGCGTTATAAGGATGTTGCTGGGTTTGAGATCTGCATGGACGTAGCCGGCGCGATGCATCGCCCCCAACCCCCGGGCCGCGTCGGCGAAGATGCGCAGGATCTCGTTGAGCGACCCGCGGAACTCCTTGTCACCCATGGACAGGCCGGCGACGTATTCCATGAAAAGGATAGCCCCACGCACGCGAAGGCGGTGGCGCATCATCCGCAGCTCGTAAACCTTCCGGATCACGGGATGGTCAACCGAGGAACCGATCAGGTGTTCGGTACGAAGCAGGTCGACGAAGCTCGCGTCCTCGGGTCTGACGACTTTGACGATCTTTACGGTGTAATCCTTCCCGGTCCGCATGCAGCGAGCGCGAAAGATGCGCGACTGAGCTCCCGTTCCCAGCTTCTCGATAATGCGATAATTAGGAATATCGACTGCCATCGTTCAGCCTAGCGTCACACTTTAAACCGCCTGAAGCGGTCCGTGCACATCGGACGACCACGTCATCGCAGGGCGTGCGCCGGACACAACAAACCGACGCGTCTTGCAGCGCACGTCACTACGTCTTGCGCATTACCAAGCTGTGTACTTAGACCGCGTCAAACGTTGACCCAGTCGATGGCGAGGAGTGCATTAGCCACACGCGATGGAAGGGGATAACTAAATAATGGCACGCGATTACAATCCGCGATAAAGATTCAAATCTAATGATCAGGTATCAATCGCGCGTCTGGCTAAACCTCCATTGCCACATCTAGTATAACATATATCGGCTGCTGGGTCAAACTTTTCCTGTTCCCTCAGTGTCCGACGGCCACAGCCAGGCCTTCGGTCTGTACCGCATCGGTCACCCGCTCAGCGGGCTGGAGGGCGAGCAGGGTCACCTCTGCCGGGCAGTTGATCCGCACCGGAATCGGCGGGCAAACCCCGATTCCAGGGCTGGTATGCAGGATTGTGCCCGCTACGGTGTGCAGACCCCTGGACATCCGCAGCGGGATTCGGTCGTTGGCCCAGATGCAGCCCAGGTAGGGGAGCCGAATCTGCCCACCGTGGGTGTGGCCGGATAGCTGCAGGGCAACCCGCCCCGGCGGAAGGCGGAAAACGGTGGATGGGTAGTGGGCCAGTAGGATGGTGAAGTCGTGCCGGCGGGTTCCACCAAGAGCGGTCCGCATGTCCTCCGCCCCGAAAAGGCCCTGGTCTAGGCCAGCCAACTCGAAAACGCCGCCGGAGTGCCGGAGCGACACGGACTCGTTTCTCAGGAACACCAGGGGTATGTCCGGGGCGGTGGCCATCGCGGGATTGTCATGATTCCCGAGAACGGCGTAAATCGGGGCCCGTTGGGCGATCGGCTCAAAGAACCTCCGCATGAGGTCAGCGGCACGGGCCCACCGCCGGGGACTCGTCCCGAAATCGCCCGTCGCGGCAACGAGATCGTAATCCGCGGTCAAGAGCAGGTCCTGGGCGGCCTGGGTCACACGGTTCCAGCGGTGGAAGTGAAAGTCGGAGATATGGGCGATGCGCAGCCCGGAGAGCTCGGCGGGAATGTTGCCAACGACGACCGTGTGTCTTCGGGCGATAACCGGCTGATCACGCACTTGAGGGACGTCCCGTTCGTTGCGTCCGGACCCTAACCGCAGGGGCTATCGGCAAATTGGATTCCCGACCGCACTGGGGTCTAGCTTGGAGAACAAAGTACACTAACGATGTAAAGTCAGCCGAGGGTGCTAGCCGGCAAACAAGGGCGTCGAGACGTACCGGTCGCCACCGCTGGGCAGGACGACCACGATCACCGTGCCCTTGTTTTCGGGTGCGTGAGCGATCCGGTCGGCCGCGCACAGGGCCGCACCGGATGATATGCCGCACAGTATGCCTTCCTCCTGGGCTGCGCGGCGTGCCCAGGTGAAGGAGTCCTCATTGGTCACCCTGACGACCTCATCGATGACATCAAGGTTAAGCACCTTGGGGATAAAACCGGCGCCGATGCCCTGAATCATGTGCTTCCCGGGCTGGAGCGGCTGATCCTGGCGAGTCTGCGTGATGACCGGCGAGGCTTCGGGCTCGACGGCGTAGCAGCGGAATGACGGCTTCTTGGACTTAATGCCCTCGCCCACACCGGTGATGGTTCCTCCGGTTCCGATGCCGGATACCAGAATGTCCGCCTTGCCGTCGGTGTCGTTCCAAATCTCTTGGGCGGTTGTCCGTCGATGGATCTCCGGGTTTGCGGGGTTGTTGAACTGCTGCGGCACAAACGAGTTCGGTGTTTCGGCGGCGAGTCTCTCGGCCGCAGCGACGGCGCCTTTCATGCCCTCGGCCGCAGGCGTCAGTACCAGGGACGCACCGTGAGCCTTGAGGATCGCTCGTCGCTCGACGGACATGCTCTCCGGCATTGTGAGAGTCAGCTTATAGCCTTTTGCCGCGCACACGAACGCCAGGGCGATGCCCGTGTTGCCGGAGGTGGGCTCGATGATCGTCGTATCCGGATTGATCTTACCTTCTCGTTCACCGGCCTGGATCATGGCCCAGCCGATGCGGTCTTTGACGCTGGAGAGGGGGTTGTAAAACTCGAGCTTGGCGTAGACGGTTGCGGGTGCGTCTGTGATCCGATTGATCCTCACGAGCGGTGTGCGACCAATGACGCCCATGATGTCATCGTACATCTGTCCCATAGCGTTGCTCCGAATGCGCAAGTCACTGATGCCTGAATAAGCGTATGAAGGATATACACGGTCCACCCGGCTGTCAACGAGGCGCCATTTGGCGGGCATCAACAGAGTCCGTGACAGAATCGGCGGACGCCCAAAACCGTAGGGCAGGTCGTTGTTCCGCCCGAGTGGAACGTTGACCTGCCGTTTTCAGGTGGCAGGTGAACCTCCCGGCGTGGCCGGGAGAACCACCTGCCCTACCTCCTCGGGCCGACTCTTCGTTGCAGCGCGTCCGGCTAGCGACGTATTCTGGAGCCTGACAAGCGGTCTGTGCCTCTCGAGCGTCGCGGCGCATCTCATGGAATTGCCCGGAGGTTGTCGGACAGGCGTTCCCAAGCTGATGACGGTACGTAGCGCTATCGTCAATCCGTCCCTGGCAGCATTTCACGGTACGTCAACGCCCTGTCAGGGTCGCCCCAGGTCTGGTACAGGCTTTCAATGCGTTCGAGAGCTTGTTGCGTCTGGTTGGAGTAGGCCATTGGTGAGTCCAACAGGCGCGTGTAGCCCTCGATCAGCAGCGGCTCGGCATCCTTGAACCGGACTTGGCCGGTCGTTAACGCGCCTAGGACGCTCATCGTGTGGCCAATCTGCCAGTGCTCCTCCGGCAACGCTTCCTGTCGGATCTCCAGACATTCCCAGAGCAGTGGTTCGGCTTCGGCGTGCTTTCCGTGTCGTATCAGAGTCACACACAGGTCCTCGAGCGAGCTGGCGATGTCGCCGTGCCCCTCTGGGAAATGCTCTCGGCGTTTGGCCAGCGTGTCGCGGTATATCTGCTCAGCCCCTTCGACATCCCCCATCCGCTCGAGCAAACCAACCAGTGTTGTCTCATATTCGTTTCGCTCTTCGGATACCTCGATGGGGACGTGTGCGAGGGCCCGTCTGAGCATCGCGACGGCCTTCTCCGGCTCTCCGTTCATCTCGTGGGCCAGGGCCAAGGTGTAGCGGTTGTAGTGATAATCGTCACTGCTCATCGTGAACGCCCGTTGGGCAACCTCTAGTCCATGCTCAGGATTGCGAAGATCGGCTGGTTCAACAGTCAGCAGAGCCCGAGCGTAACAGTTGACTCGATAGGCGTCGGTATCGGCCCCCTCGGCCCCCTCTCGATGAAGTCTGAGCAGCTCCTCTGCAAAGGGTCGGGCCTCTTCTTGTCTGCCCTGAGCAGCCAGCGCGCGTATCAAGCCGCGTAGCGATCCAACGGCGGCTTCGCAGTTTCCCATGCGGTCATACATGATTGCGTATGCCTCACGAAAACGAGCTTCCGCCTCTGCGTATCGGCCAAGCCGAAGCAGTACCATGCCGAGACAATCCAGCGAATGTTGCGTAGCTCCACCGCCTATACCGTACCGACGGCGATGGATCTCGAGTGTCTGACGGTGAATGGCCAAGGCCTCGGGGTACGCCCCCTTCAGAAGAAGCATGTGCCCCAGAGCTTCGAGAGCCTGCAGTGTGACCGGGTGCTCAGCGCCCAGGACACGCCGGCCCACTTCCATGACTTCGCGAAAGAGGTCTATTGCCTCTTGGAGCCGGGCCTGACCTTGGCGCAATTTCGCAATACGCCACTTCAGCACCAAGGTGTCCGGATGATCGGCACCAAGAACACGGCGGTGTCCCTCGAGCGACTGCTGGAACATCTCTTCAGCCGCAGCGAACTTGCGTTGCGAACACAGGGTATACGCCACAAGCCCGGCAGCCTTGAGCGTTTGCGGATGATTATCACCAAGCACACGGACACAGCTCTCGAGTGCTTCCCGGAAGGTCTGTTCGGCCTTGGCAGTCTCCTTCCGGCCCATCAGCGTTATGGAGCCCCATTCGGTCAGGGAATGCAGGGTGTCCGGGTGTTGGTCGCCGAGGATCCGGCGCCTGCGCTCGAGGGTGTCTTCCAACAGCCGTTCGGCCTCAGGCACTCGCCCGGCGTGCCAGTGCATCCTCGCACGCTGGTGAGCAGCCTGGAGTGTCTCTATATGTTCTTCTCCTAACACATCGCGCATGAGCTCCAGGGTCTCTTCGCTGAGACGATCCGCCTCGGTGTACTGCCCCAGGCGGCACAACAAATCGACCAGCATGCTTTCAGAACGAAGGGTGTCGGGATGTTCCTTTCCGAGTTCACGCGTGCGGATGGTCTGCGCCGTCCGCAAGTGTGGCTCCGCGGAACTGTATAGACCGAGGCTGACGTAACTTTGACCTATCGCGCTTCGGATCGCGGCTTCGGTCAGCGGCCGATTGGGAAAGGCGCCTTCAATTCGCTCCGAAGCGCTTTTCAACACGTCCTCAACAGTTATGTTGCTGCCTTGGGCGACCTCGGGTTGTGCCGCGGCAAGCAGGTCGTTGACCAGGAACTCGTTGATCGCCTTGACTGTCTCTGCCTCGCGCACCGCTTCGGCTCGTTGATGCTCCGCTTGTCGCTCGGCATTGGCTGCCCGCGTTTGGTCTACCTCCGCACGCCCATACAGCACACTCATCCAAACGCCGAAGCCCAACACCAAACCGAACAGCGTCGCTACGAACGCGAACGGTAGCTTGTTGCGCTCCACAAGTTTCTTCAGTTGGTAAACTGTAGTCGGTGCCCGGGCGGTGATGGGCTGGTGAGTCAGGTAACGGTTGATATCTTCGGCCAGAGCGGCGGCGCTTTGGTAACGACGATCCGGTTCCTTGGCCAGACATTTCAAGATGATCGTCTCAACCTCTCCGTCGATGTCCTTGCGGACAGTACTGGGCCTGATCGGCTCTATCTCGAGAATGTTGCTCAAGACGTCACGCATGCTGCCGGCAAGGAAGTACGGGAACCTCTGCGTGAGCATGTGGTACAGAATGACACCAAGCGAATACACATCCGTGCGCAGGTCGATCTGATCACGCGCACCGCTGACCTGCTCTGGACTGGCCCAGGGAACGGAACCGAAGAACTGACCAGTGACCGTGATCGCCTGCCATCGGGCCGCGTCGCTAATCGCCTCGCAGTCTGCCTTTGCCAGGCCGAAGTCGAGGATGTGCGGCTCGCCGCTCTCGTCGATGAGAATGTTACTCGGTTTGAGATCCCGATGAATTACGCCGCGCAAGTGAGCTGCGTTGATCGGCTTACAGATCTTACTGAATAGTCTGAGCGTTTCGGCAATCGACAGGTCGTGACAGACCATATGGAGATCGAGCGCTTTGCCCGAGATGTAATCCATAACGAAATAATGGCAACCGGCGGCCGTGCCGCTGTCGTGGATCGTGACGATATTTGAGTGTTTCAGGTGGCCGAGTATGTGCACCTCGCGCTCGAACCGCGCTTTGTCTTGTGGTCCGAGAAAAGGCCCCCCGCGGACAACCTTGATGGCCACATCGCGTCCTGTGCGTTTATGGGTGGCCCGGTAGACCACGCCCTGACCGCCGCGGTGAAGCTCGCGCACAAGCTCGAAGCCAGGCAGCAAGTCTGGAGGAGGTCGAGAACCCAACAACGCGGCGCTGAGTTGGCCTGCTGACTCTCGGGCCGCCTCGATGAGTTCCAGCCTACTTCTAGCCGAGAGACTGTCGTTGGTGCGCTGATCCATAGACAACTTCCCGACCCGTGCGGTTGAGCTCCGGGCACAAAGACCCCCCCCTCTCACAAGCCGTGTTTGAGCGGTCTACTCACGCGAAATCGCTGAAGTACTTGAGCGGAACGCCCAGGAGTTTGCGCAGCGCCCGGTGCGCCCGAGCGCGCAGCATGAAAACGGCCCCTGGGCTTCGCTTCATGGTCTGGGACACGTCTTCGACCGGATGTCCCTCGATGTCATACATTCGAACCACCAGCCGATAGTCCGGCGGAAGCTGTTCAATCGCCTGCTCCAACGCCTCCCGGGCCTCATGCCGAGCAGCCTGGCGACTGGGTGTGGTCGTGGTACCGCCGAGCAACTCGTACAAACCCAGGAAGGAATCGTCCTGCCCCTCAGGCTCCACACGCCGTCGTTTCCCACCGCGTTTTTCGGCCTCCAGGCTTTGGACGGCGTTGATCAGATTGTGCTTGGCAATCGTGATGAGCCAACGCGCGAACGATCCGTCCTGGCGCGGTGTGAAATCGACGATGTCAAGAAACGCATCGGTGTACGTTTCTTGCATCAGGTCGTCGAGGCCCAGCACCGACCGCCACCTCTGAGGAATGTCGTTGCGAAGGCTGTCTCTGAGCGCCGGGTCGAGCTGCTCGAACAGCGATGTGAGCGCAGCTTGGTCACCGGCTGCAGCTTTCTGTACGAGATCCGCTGGTGCAGGTATAGATTTCATGGCCCACGCTCGGGAAGGACGCTCACCGCTACCTCCGATACCAGTGTAATGTCCGGCGCCGCGTTCTACAACACTTTTTTCTGTCTGACCTGAGCTACCGGCTGTCGCACGAAGAAAAAGTCAGAATGGCCCGTGAGCGAACCCGGCAAATCCTGCTTATTACCCCGTGGGAGGCCCGTAGAAGGCCCCGTTGCCGTGTTGGAGGACAGGATACGGGTATGGGCCGCGTATCTGGGCACGTTCAGCGTGCAGGCATCGGAGGATGCGGCCGGTACGTTCGAGGTCTATGTTACCGCGGAGAATGGTTCTTCGTCGCTGCATACCTCGACCAATGAGCCGATCGGTTTTGTGAACCCCAAGGCCACGGTCACGGTCGGCAAGCGACGCGAATTGCGAGGAGGCTTTGAGAGGGAGTAGACGACGCCTTCTGGGGAACGCACTGTCCTTAGGGCCGCGTTGACCCTTGGTTTCAGTGCTTTCGCCGCCAAGGCCCTAGATCTGTAATCCTCGATTTGGGAATAACGGGGAGCATGACAGCGGAACGGGTTCAACGGTCCTTGGTCAACGGAGGGACGTCACTGCAAGCCTGGACAAGTTTAGGGACTTGGTGGGCGCGGTGATAAAGTCCGGGGCCGACGTCGGGCCGAACCTCCTGGGCCGGGTGGTGAACACTCCGGCGTGAGGTTCCTCGATACGTTACGTGTCTTGGGGCATCCGCCGGAGTTGTTCCCACCGCCCGGTCCGACGCCGTGTGGCAGTGACCCGGCGTCGCAGAATGCGTCGGGCGTCCGTACCGCGTTGTTCCGTGTAGCCGCCGCCGGCCGCTCCGCGCGGCTGCGCGGCTGTGTCGAGCACGCCTTCTCGAGTCCAGTCACGGTTTCCTCGCTGACGTGTAGGCACAGGGTCGCTCACCGGGCCCGAAGGGCTCAATGCTGACGTTCAGGTCAGGCCTTGCGGCTCACAGCAGGCTTGCTCTGTGGGTGCCGATCGCCCTGCTGCCGAGCCGAAACGAACGACCACAAGAGCGAGCCGTCGATAGGTCGGGCGGCCGCGCGATCACGGACCCAAGTCACGTGGCGATCGTTGGCAACAGAATCCGGCACGACTATACTGCTATGACCCGGCAGCATGGGAGTTCCACGATGCGATCTGTGCAGTCCTATCTGGTCTTCGACTTTGAAACTAGCGGGCTGGACCGCTCTGCGGATCGAATCATACAAGTCGGTCTCTGCACGGTCTCGGAGGGTGAGGTGGTTGACCGACGCGGGTGGCTGGTGAAACAGGACGTCCGGATTGATCCGGAAGCCATGGCAAGGCATCGGATCACAGCGCGCGATTTGCAGGCTCGTGGTATTCCACCGCAAGAGAGTCTGGCCAACCTTCTCCAGGCCATGCGCGCGGCGCCCACCTGCATGGGGCACAACACCCACCAGTTCGATATCCCGTTCATGCTTGCCGAGAGCCGGCGCCTTGGCATGGAGCCGCCGGACTGCACGGATTTCATCGATACCGCGGCCCTGTTTAAGGGCTGGAAACTCGGCCTGTCGAAACGAGACAATGAATCGTTCAAGGTTTACGCCGATCGTGTTTTATCCCGCCGTGTCACCGGCCTCAAGTACTCCATCCCAGCATGTTTGAAGGAGTTACGGATTAAACCCGGCCCCGGACAGCTCCACGACGCCAGCCAGGATGCCTATCTTACGCACCTGATCTTCCACGCTCTGCAACGGGTCCTGTAGGCGCGTAAGCGTACGGGCCAGCGCACCCTGGACGTGGCCCTCGCCGATTTGCGCGAAATCATTGACGAGCCGCAACGGGCGCATGCAGCTCGAAACCGAAATAGCGGCCCGGCTTAGCTGCACCGATTTGTCCGGCGCCACGCAACACACTCACAACAGCTTGGCGATCTCCCGTGCACGGGTGGCCCATCCCGTTGCGAAGCACGGGGTGGGGAACGCACTGGATACGAGCGGTCGGTCCCCCGCCCCCGGAAGGCCGAGGATCTCGGTACATCGGGGGACGGGGGACCCACACAGCGGTGTTGAAGCCGCCCATGCCGGCGTCCCGGCGTCCCGGGACTTGGCTATGTCACCTGTCCGTGACGTCCGGAAGCGTCGCCCAGGAGCTAGTTTCGGCCGGCTAATGGGGCGTCATTGACAATCCGGGTCGTCGCCGTCGATTGGCCCGTCACAGTCGTTGTCAATCCCATCGCTGCAACGCGGACCTTTCTCGTTGTCGTGCGTGGGCACGCACGTGCAAATCGGCTCGGTGTCGCAGTCGCCGTCCGGGTCGTCGCAGTCGGCAAGACCATCGCAGTCGTTGTCCAGGCCGTCGTTACAGGTTGAACCGGGGACTTCACTCGCCGGAGGCGCTCCGCAATCAAGCTCGCAGCAACAGCCGGTCTCAGACCCGTTGCATGTTTCGTCACCGCAGCAGACAGGGTCATCGGTGCAGTCGAATCCGCCGGTCGTACACCGGCTGTCGGTGCAGTCGACCGGATTATCGCCGTCGCCGTCGCCACAGCAGAAGCGATTTTCGGGGCCGCCGGTCTGCAGTCCGTTGCAGTCCTCTGCACAGGAGACACAATCCTCGCCGTTACCCGCCTCGCAGAGCCCGTTTCCGCAATTCGGACCGGCGAAGCAGATGTCGGCAGTGTCTGCGCCAACGAAGTGGGTCGCATCGTCGAGATTGATCCACCCGCGGTTTTCGCTCCACGCGAACCCGCGGAAGCGACCGGCCGCGGCGTCGTAACGGGCCTGGTCCGGTGACTTGGACCGGGTATCGAAATTGACCCAGCCGATATTCTCGCCCCAGGCAAACCCGTACAGATCACCATCGCAGTCGACGTTCACCCCGAAGTCTGTCCCGTTGACGTTGGCGTAGTGAATGCCGTCAGCCGGCGTCCCATCACCGCTATTGATCCAGCCCACGTTTTCGCCCCAAATGAATCCGGACAAGAACGTCGCGCTGACCACCACACCGTCGGCCGTCCCGTTGGCATCGCGCCAGTTCGTCCAGCCGGAGTTTTCGCTCCAGGCGAACTTGTTATTCGCGTCGATATTGGACTGCGCCAACGCCGAGGACGGTAGCAGGGCGGCCGCGATGACCGCTGAATACTCTATGCGTCTCATCGCTGCCCTCCTTTCTAGAACTCGAAGTTCGCCCATGGATTGGAGTTCGTGAAACCCGCCCCGGGAAGCGACACGATCTGTCCGTAGTGATTCCCGACAATGATGTCGTAGTTGGTGGTGTTGTTGCTGGCACTGTTCCTAATAATCAGGTTGCCAGACTGGTCTACGTCGATCCCGCGCTTGTTGTTGATGACGCTGTTGTCCTCGACGCGGTTATCGCTGCTGCCGCTAGCGATGTGGATGCCGGCGCCGTCGCCGAAGAAGCCGTTGTTCTCGCACAGGTTACCGACCAGACGGCACGCGCCCTCTGACAGCACGATCCCGTCGCGTACGTGAGAACGGGCAACACACTCGCTGACCGTACTGCCCTTGCCGACGCTAATTCCGTCGCGCCCATTCGCTCGGACACTGCATCGGGCAACCATTGCGTTCTCCGCCATGACAATGCCATCCTGTGTGTTAATGGTCACAGCACAGTCGGTCACTGCGCAGCCGTAGCTCGTGTTAATCCCGTTGACGCCATTATTCATAGCGCTGCACCCGGTCACCGTGCACCCCGCCCCTGCGTATATTCCGTCCTGCTCGTTGCCGTAGGACGTGCAGTTACTGACCATGCTACCGTTGCCCACTGTTATTCCGCTGCCAGTGTTGCCCAACGCCGTGCAACCGGTTACCGTTGCGCCCCCGGATGTGGAAATCCCCGCAAGGCCGTTGCTCTTGGTAGCACAGCCGGTGACGATGCTGTTGATCCCGACGCGCAACCCGCGGCTACCGTTGCTGTGGACTCGCAGGTTTTCAAATCGACTGTTCTCAGCGGCGAAGGCATCTACGCCGTCGAGTCCCCAACCGGTGACCACCCCATTCCGAATCTCGATGTTCTTGTGGGGCCCTGGCGTTACGTAGGCGCCGTCGAACGAATTCGTGACCCCCGTCAGGGTGAAGCCCCTCAGGTCCAGGGTGACGTTGTCGGCGTCGATTATGATCCCGTTCTCGGCAGCTACGCCGGTAAGGTTACTGGTAAGAACATAACATCCCCCGGTCGAGATCGTGAAGGGCAGATCAATAGATTGCTCGTTGAGCTGCGTGCAATTCGTTGATGTGATAGCCCCAGACGGCGGGTTTAAGTCCCCACCCTGGACCGCGGGCAGCGCACCGAGAACCCCCAAAGCAACCAACGCCGCTGCGACCCCCGGCACACGACGCTTGAGTGTCCTTTTCTCATTCCATTTGGCTCGTTGACACATCATCACTTATTCTCCCTAGCGATGTTTGCCCATCTCTCCCGGCGCCTCCGGCCTCCCCTAAGGCACGTAGCACAAGACGCCGGGATGAGACAATTCGATCTTCGTAACCGCAGTCACATAAGGAGTTGCAGCTTTCTTCGGGTTTACGCCAACTAAAGCCGGCGCCTTTACACGCAGCCCCCAACGAGTTCCCCTCATTCGCTTGTGGCTGCCGGATCCTGCACCTCGGCGCGTCCGGCCAGCACAAACAAACTATTTGGCATTGACTTTCTTAATTCTCAGTATAGCACAGTACGATAACCACGTGCAACCGAAGGAGAGGGGCTTTTATGGGTGTCGTGGAACGTTGCGCGTGGAGTCTGCTTGTATAAGACCTCATCCCCTAAACAGTCTAGACTAAACAGTCTAGACTAAACAGTCTAGACTAAACAGTCTAGACTAAACAGTTGATTCCTCGGACAGATGACCTGCTGTGCTTCCCGGAAACTCTGTCCGGTGCCGTCGGGCGGCAGATAGTCGTGCAGATGTTCTCTTTGTTTGCAAGGTCTTTTTCCTGCGGCTCACTAACAGCCTCCTGGAAAGATTTCACAGACCGTTGCCGGCTCTTGCCGTCCGCGCGTCGGCGGTTGTGAGTGACGCGTGTTGCGTGGAGATCAGGCCGATGATCCAGCTCCCGTCCTCGAACCGGTTCCGCTGGTGAAGCTCCGGATCGTACCGCTCACACGTGTTCCACATTTTCCAGAGGATCTTCACCCGTCGCTGGTCCGGACGGTGGAGCGCAGAGGCGTGCAGGGTGATCCCGCAAGCAGTAGTGGCTCCCGCTGAAACGGGACTCCGGTGTGCGGGGCTCGCCAACTTGTCACGGCCGAGCACTCTCTGTCAGTGATCGATACGATAATGTAAGAACGGCCGGGCCAGATCAGCTCCCTGTCGCGCTGTGAAGGTGTGGTCGAACCGTCCGGATGGGAGTGGTAGAAGCCGACGATCTCGCCTGGCCCCGGCCGCGCAGTTCGTAGGGCCGCGAACAGGGTCTCCCAATCGACCTGATAGGAATTGCGGCGGTCACTCTCCGCGATGTTGTTGGCCGGTACAGCGCGGCGGACTGCTGCGTCACTCCCGTTTCGCCGGCCCATCAGGATGCCACAGCACTCATCGGGGAGTTCGCGCACGGCGTGCCGGGATAGCCTTTCGAGGACAGATTGGCTGATGTGCACAGTCATCGAGTTTTTCAAACCGCCAATCGGACCGGCCAACGCCGGGATTAGGGTACGCCCCGTATGAGGCGACTTTGCCGCTTCCTCACGGGCGCGGCTCGGCTACGCGCTCCTTAAGCGGTGGCCATCTCGCGCAGAGCCGACACTAACTGATCGATCTCCTTCGTCGTCGTGCTCCATCCTGGTGATACCCGCACCGTTCCGTCAGGGAACGTTCCAAGGGCACGATGTATATACGGGGCGCAATGCAACCCCGGTCTGACTGCAATCCTGAACGACTCATCGAGAATGGCTGCCGCGTCGACCGGCGATAGGTCGCGGATCAAAAGAGACACGACCGGTACGCACCGTGAGGGCGACCAATTTCCGAGAATCTGAATCCGGGGGTCGTCGGAGACAGCCTCGACCAGGCGTTCGACAAGCTGTTGTTCGTGTGCAAGGGCTTGGCCTGGATCGAGACCGTCAACCGCAGCGTCGAGCCCTGCAAGACCGGCAGTGTTGGGGGTTCCGCCCTCGAGCCGGGTGGGCAGCTCTTCCGGCTGCGTCGGCGGGGCGGACTCAGCCCCGGTGCCGCCCTCGCGGAACGGGCGCAGGGTCGCGCGCGGCCCCACGTAAAGTCCGCCGGTGCCCGTGGGTCCCAACAGCGACTTGTGGCCTGGGAAGGCGAGCAGGTCGATGTTCATCGCCCTAACGTCGACGTCGAGAACGCCGACCGACTGGGCCGCGTCGAGGACAAACAGCAGATCGCGCTCGCGAGCCATGTGGCCGATCTCGGCGACCGGCTGGATGATGCCGGTGACGTTGCCGGCGTGCAGGGTCGCGATCAGCCTTGTCGCTGGGGTGATCGCGCCGCGCACTGTGTCGGGGTCGACGAACCCCTGGTTGTCTACGGGAAGTCGGGTCAGGGTTATAACACCGGCAATGGCCATCGCCTGGAGCGGGCGGGAGATGCTGTTATGCTCCAGCTCGGTGCAGATCACGTGGTCGCCGTCACGGAGGCTTCCTTTCAGGGCGATGTTGAGGGCGTCGGTACAATTGAAACAATGGATGATCCGCCTGGGATCGTCGACGTTGAACAGACGGGCCAGCTTGACGCGGACATCTTGCACAACTCGGCCGGCGGCTACGGACATGCTATGACCGGCCCGGTCGGGGCTGCCGGCCTCTTCCACCAGGAACCGAGTCATCGCATCGGTTACGCGCTTGGGCTTGGGCCAACTGGTAGCGGCGTTGTCGAGGTATATGACCTCACGTCTCATTTCGTTCAACTTCATGCACCGAAATATCTGGCATATAGCGTTCGAGCCTTATCAGCGTCGCCGGTGCCCTTTATGATAGCGCGCCCATCCGGGAACAACGTCAGCTCAAACTCGTCGACCGTGGCCTTGAGCATGAAGCGATTGTGTTTGATGGGGCCCGTAGCGACCGGCTTCAGCTTCTCGGCAATGGCCGGGAAGCTGATCGGTGTGGACACGGCCATGTTCACCTGGACGGCGTCGCGGCCGCACAGGGTCGTTGTTGTGCTCGCGGACTCACCGCTCAGGTAGGGAAACCGGCCTCGCTTGCAGCAGGGGCAGTCGCCCTTTTCATAGGCCGACTGGACGTTCACGTTCACAAACCGCCCCGACCAGGCATCGATGTGAACGAGATGGCGGTTGATCTCCGCGTGCTGACCGGTCAGCAGCTTGATCGTCTCGACGGCCTGTAAACTGGCGACCAGGTTGACGGCTGAGGCGAGAACCCCAACCGTGTCGCACGTCGGGTTCATTTCGGGTGGTGGGGCTTCTTCAAAAACACAACGCAGGCAAGGCGTGTTGTGTGGGATGATAGTCAGGCACAGGCCGGTCGCGCTGATTACCGCACCATAGATCCAGGGTCGCCGGGTCTTGACGGCCAGATCGTTGATCAGGAAGCGCGTCTCAAAGTTGTCCGTGCCGTCGAGCAGGACATCGGCGCCCTGAGTGAGGCGTTCGATGTTGGCGTGATTGACATCCACGACAGCGGGCTCAACCGTCACGTCGCTATTGACTCGGGCAAGCTTGGCCGCCGCGGCCTCCGCCTTGGGGAGGTTGGCGATGATGTCAGCCTCGTCAAAGAGGACTTGCCGCTGAAGATTGTTGCGTTCGATGTAGTCGCGGTCGCAGATGCGCATGAAGCCCACGCCGGCCCGAACCAGCGTGTTTGCCAGAACCGTCCCTAGCGCTCCGCACCCTATGAGGACGACGCGGGACGCGGCAAGCTTGCGTTGGCCTTCCACTCCGATCTTTTCGTACAGCACCTGACGCGAGTAGCGCTCCAGAGCTGGGTCCGTCAATTCGCGGAAGGCCGGTGTTTCTTGGGACATGGTGAAGATCTTACCTCGACAAGCTGAGCATCCAAACCTCTGTTATGTCACAGGCGGTACGCCGGGTCGAGCGATTGAACCATTCAGGTCCTGGGCGGCGGCTCTTCGTCGGCGAACGAGGCCAGGAACCCATCCGGGGAGGGTCCGGTTTCTTGCCCGCGACTCTCGACGGTCGGTGGCTGTTCGTCGGTCGCCGGTGCCTCCGTGTGGTTGGGCGGTGACGCAGTGTCCGACGGCACGCTTGCTGCACTTGCCGGCCCCACCGGCGGCTCAGCGACAGGCGAGATCGACGCCGGCGGCGGCGATGGCGGACGGCTGTCCCTCGGACTTGCCATCCGCTCACGTAGTTGACTCCCGAGCGAAGACACGGGAGGTGCTGTCCGTGTTGCTGGTTCGCGGTGCGCAGCATCCCTTCCGGAGCTGGTTTCGATAGCGGTGAACGAGTGATCACGAGCCGGCGCAAGCGAGAAGTAGTCCCGCCAATTGCGGACACCGGCAGAGAAAAACATGCCTCCAAACACGACGCTCAGAATCGTCTGGAATGCGTCTCCGCCGCCCACCAACATGCCGACTCCGGTCAGAACCAACAGGACTCCGATTGCAACAGATACAACGGCATCGACCAGCAGCACGGGCCGGAAGCCAACGAACGACCCCACCGCAATGGCGCCCATCGCGATTCCGCCGATTCGCAAAGTGTAATAGAAGGCCAAGGCCGACAGGGAGAACAGACCCGCGCCGGTGGGTTTACCCAAATAGTAGAAACCGAACAGGATCATCAGCGCAGCGGCGATGGCGGCGGACCAGCCGTTGCCACGAACGCTGGATGCGATCTCGCGTGATGTTGGGTTGTGCCCTGTACGCTGCATCGTCAAGTCCGGTCAGGCCGAAACCGCCGGCTCGCTCGGTCCGTCGAACGCCCGCCCAGGCTTCGAGCCAGCGGCTTGCTAGGGCATGACGAAATCGTGGTCGGGGGCCCGGACGGTCATAACCGCGCACGGGGCCTTCCGTACGACCTTCTCGGTTGTACTGCCGAGAAGTACATGGGCAAAGGCCCCGCGGCCGTGCGTTCCCATAACGATCAGGCAGATCTCGTTCTCGCGGGCGTAAGCGATGATCTCGGCAAACGGGCGTCCCATGGTGACATGCGTGATCGGCTCTTTTTTCAGGCCCGCCAGGTGCTCACCACGGAACTGGTCCATGCGGGTACGGGCGAGCTCCAGCAGGTCCTCCGGCGGCGGGCCGACAGGGATACTCTCGGGGCCCATCGCACTCCAATACTGGTATGCATCGTCGACTACGTGGAGACAGTGCAGGTTGGCCTCGAACGCCTCGACGAGTTCCCGGGCGTGACGCAACGCCGCCCGCGACAGGTCAGAGAAATCGGTCGGGAACAGGATCTTCTCGAACTTCATGGACACGATGTACCTCTCCATCGCTATCCGGCCCCTCAGTCCCATGTATCGTAGAACGGCGATATGAAGGCGTCAAACACTTTCAGTGGTGCCGCGGCGGGTGGATTCGTATAGAATCACTCTGGATGGTAGGCGCAGGAGGCTCGGACGTTGCCCAGCCGCCGATGGTCATCCAAGGAGCGCTTCGTGAAGTTGACTGTGCTGACGCCAGGGTCTCAGCGGCCGCAGCGGCGCCTCCCGCCATGGTTGAAGAGGCCGCTGCCCTCCGGGAATTTCGCTCATACGACGGCCGTTATTGCGGAGAGCGGGGTGGCGACGGTCTGTCAGGAGGCCAAGTGCCCGAACCTGTCGGAGTGCTGGTCCAAGCGGCACGCCACGTTCATGATCCTGGGCGA
>CP070827.1:4022835-4035823 GCA_020344555.1 Phycisphaerales bacterium | reverse complement strand
CGCCTAGGCATCCCCCATGCACTCTTAGTAGCTTGACCACACTCATGAGAGACTGTCGTGCAACCGCGCGGGCCTATGCCCCGCACGATCGCAGCCAGAACCGAGTCCGATCAAGCAGCCTTCCAGCGCTAAAGATTCCACGCCTCGGTCACACCGCCGCCTCGCCCCCTTGGGAGTAACACGACCATACAACCGAGACTTTGGAACCCGTGGTTCGTCCAAAACCCTGGTCCACCGACACGACACCCGGAACCCCCGAAGGGTGAGGATCCCCGGCTGCCGGCAGACCTGCGTCCGCTTCTTCAATTGTCAAAGAGCACACCTCTATTGTATAGCGCCAGCCTCATCAATCGGCAATGAGGCCGAACCCAATAAGTTAACATGGCCAGCGCCCAAGTCAAGGCCTCCCCACACTTTTTTGACGTAACTCCGACGACGGGCTGGCCTGCCGGGCCCGTCGCTGTAACCTATTGCGGTGACACGACTTACGAACAGGCGGCCGCAAACGCACAGGAGGTCGAGATGACCATGCCCACGCCGGCCTTCGGGGCCCACAGGTCCATAGCGGGCGGATTCGAGCACGCCTTCACCGCCGGGGTCGGGGTGGGCTGCGACTGCCTCCAGATCTTCGTCAAGAACCAACGCCAATGGCGGGCGCCCCAATTATGCGACAGGCACGTGGCCGCCTACAAGGCCGGAGCCCGCCAAACAGGCCTTACACCGGTCCTCGCTCATGCGAGCTACCTATTGAACCTGGCGTCACCGGATACCGCGACACGCCGGAAGAGCGTCCACGCGATGGTCGACGAGCTTGAGCGTTGCGAGGCCTTGGGCGTGTCGGCGCTGATCTTTCATCCAGGTGCGCATCTGGGCAGCGGAATCAAGAGCGGCATCAAGCGGGTAGCCAGGTCGCTCGACCAGGTGCATGAGAGGTGCCCCGGCTATCGTACCCTGATTCTCCTGGAAACCACGGCCGGTCAGGGCACCGCCGTCGGCCACCGCTTCGAGCAGCTTGCGGCCATCATCGACCACGTGTCGGCTTCTGGGCGACTGGGTGTTTGCCTTGACACCTGTCATCTCTTTGCGGCAGGCTACGACTTCCGCAAACCTGAAGACTACGCCGCCATGGTGGACGAACTGGGCAGTGTCATCGGTCTGTCCAACGTGAAATGCATCCATCTGAACGATTCCAAGCGGCTGCTTGGTAGTCGAGTCGACCGCCATGAACACATCGGCAAAGGAAAGATCGGCAAACGAGGTTTCGTCCACTTCGTCAATGACAAACGCTTCGCCCACGTCCCCATGATCATCGAGACCCCAAAGGGCAAAGACGGCCGAGGCACCGACCTGGACAAGGTGAACCTCAAACGTCTACGGGCGCTTATCAGGTAGGATCCTCTGCATCGTTCCCTTCGGCAACACCGCGCAAGGTGAGCGGGAGGCTATCACATGTTGTATATCACCAGGCGCTGGATGGGAGGGCGAGGCGAAGCCAGACCCCATCATATTCCATTGCCCAGCCACCGTGCAGGATCAGTTGCCTCGTTCTCTGGCCACGCACCGTGCGCACGCAGTATCTCTTGGCTGAGGAGGTTCTGCGACCTCTTCCGTAGCGCATCGAGCGTTCCGCCCGCGTTCGTCAGCACTTCGGCCGCGATGCTGTCGCTTGCGCGAAGCAGACCGAGCAGCAGATGAACAATCCCGACGGACCTTTGCCCAAGCTCGTCGGCCTCATCGATAGCGAACTGGATGACTTCTTTCGCCCTGGGCGTCGGTGGCACCTCGTATCGCTTAGCACCTCCTGAACCGGCCCCAATGCGCTTTTCAACCGAGATACGGAGCTGCTCGACATCAGCGCCCAGCCGGACCAGCATGGCTCGCGCCACGGATTGGCTCAGCAACCCGAGCAGGATGTGGTGGGTGGCGATGGTCTGGTGCTTTCGCGCGAGGGCCTCCTGATTGGCGAAAGCCAACACCGCGCGAGCACCGTCTGTGAAACGTTCAAACACCGGCCTGTGGCCTCCAACTTCACGGTACATACAAGTATATGGCCCCCTTTCGCCTCGGGCGCGGCCCTCGACAAGATAAACCTCAAACATCTGCGATCGTTGGCTCGATCCCCGGGCTGGCTGTGCGCCACAGAAGACTGGAAGGACCTTTGTCGATTTTTCATCCGCCGGGAGGGCGTCTGCGGTGTCTTGACTAATGGAAGCCAGGTGAGTCTTGTCGAATCTGGCTTTGATCACTCGGCCTTCAGCCAGGGCTGCCTGCGCTGGGCGCGCGCGATGTCTCCGGTCGAGAAGTACTGCCGCAACTGTCTGTACAACCTGCGAGGGCTGCCCGAGAACCGGTGCCCCGAGTGCGGATCCGCATTCGACCCGGAAGACCCGACGTCCCACTATCTTGTGCGAGGTTGGTGGCGACGTAATGCCGATGGCGTGGCTGTAGCTCTCGGCTGGGCGCTCGTCGTCATTTATTCGGTTCTGTTTATTTCAAGTGTTCTGCCAGGATATCGACACAGAGATTATTGTCGTCTTCGGTGCTTAAGCAGCTTGATCAATGTCTACGCGAGGTTGCAGATTTACCACTCGGACTACGGGACCTATCCACCCAATCTTGACATCCTTCGTGACGAGATACTCATGCCGGATAGGTGCCCGGCTTACACTGGACGGTCAGACCACCTAGGCTATGCCTACGTGCCGGGTTTGAGGCATGATGATCCTCAGCACTGGATCGTTCTCTTCGACGCACCCTGGTGTCAACACAGAAGTGGAGGCTTCTGGCGTCATACTCAAACGTGCAACGTGCTATACCGCAACGGGGAGTCGGGCAGCCTCACGAAGGAAGAACTCGCCGACAAGCTCATCCGATTCATCGCCGAGTTCGCTCAAGATCGAGGACATGCACCGACAATCCTTTATCCACCCGAGCTGCGGCCGGAGGCATAGAATGATGGTCTGCAAGTCGGCCGTCACCGCACCTATGCTCTTGGTCGTAGACGGATGGGTGGCACTAGTGGCTCGTCCGTCAGTGCGCTTGGGTACCTGAGCTGCCCGCGGCATTCGTCAATCGTGCCAAGATTCTTGCGACTCGACGCTACGTTGGCGTGGCCTTCTCCCCCTCGTTCACGGCTTGCTCGGTGTCGCCTGTATCCGGTCTGAGTGGCAGCGTTTGCGAGCCGATGCCGAAGGCGAACAGAGCGATTGACAGGACGACTCGAGCGGCCCAGGTGAAACCGCGTTGCACCGGTTCCAGAGTTCGATGTACGCTGGCGATCTGGCCTTTCTTCAACTCACCGCTGGTAAGGACCCACCGGACGTACCCGATCGTACCGCCCGGTGGATAGCGCTCGCGAAGGAAGCGGCGAACCTCTTCGGCGACGAGTGCACGGTACTCGCTGATCGTCCGATCTCCGATGTCCCGAGTTCGGTTGCCGGCCTTGACAGCCATGTCCATGGGAAAATCCCGGCCTTCTTTGACAATCGAGGCAGTCCATCCGACAAGCACGACCACCGTCGTGCCGGCTACGAGCACCACACGGCCATACGGACGACCCGGCGACGCGATCCGGTGCATGGCCGAACCGATCAGAAGGCCGAACAGCGCGAAAAAAAAGACTCCAAAGTAAAACGGCAAGAGCGCCGCGTACGACAAGAGCCACGCGAGGGGCATCGACACGATTAGACCGACCACCACAGCCAGCCACCATCGTGCCGTTGAGCCGTGTGAGGTTGTGTTACTCATCTCCTCCCGGTGTTAATTGTGCCTGGAGTCGGTCCGGCCGCCAGAGATCGTCGCATCCATCAAGCGCAGTTCGGCACATCGCCCGCACAGAGTGTCAGTCCCCCCATCTTGTCCGAGAGGGACACGGTTCGCAACCGGCATGTCTGCTTGAAGAAGTCGGGATCAGCCGGCGCGGTGTCCCCTGAACCGGCTGGGGGCTGGCGCTACGGGCCCGGATTGGTCATTCGGCTGCCCGTGACTTGCGAGATTTCTTGTCCTGTGCTTTGGCCTCAGACTTGGCAGGTCTGCCCGCCCTTGCCGGTCTGCGAGGCTCGGGTTCGGCAACCATCACTTGCACTATCAGTGTCACGTAGGGCTCATCGGGTTGCGTGCCCAGAGTCTCACCCGGCGAGACGGCAGCGGGCATCTCCGGTGCAGCGGTTGTCCCCTCCATTCCCGGGCCTTCGGAAGGCTCGACCGGCTTGGCTCCACGCCGTGACATCTTCAGCTCTTTCAACCGACGTTCAACCAAGGACGGCGGTTCCTCGAGGGTCAAAGCTTCATCTCCCCGTCCACGGCGTCCCCCGGCGCGGGTACTCGCGTCCCGTGCACCGGTTGGAACGGGCGTCACTAATCGGTTGTCAGCCTCGGCCTTCTTCGCTTTCGCGAGGACAACAGGCTCCGACGTCGACGGATCGGCCGGCGCCACATCTGGCTTCGGTGCCGGTAGACCTGTCAGCTTCTCCGGCTCGAGTCCGACCGTCTCGAGCAGGTCATCGAACAGGTCATCGACCCGAGCAGGCGTGATGTCCGGCGGCGTCGCGCTTGTCTCGCCTGGCTCGCCCTCCTCTGCCTCGGCCTTGTCACTCCCGAAATAGAGACCGCGCCTATCCGTGACCGCCGGCTCCGGCTCACCCAGCCCGTATAGCGCCGTTCGGGCCCGTCCCAGACCGTGAATCGAAAGGGGGCCTGCTACCAGTGCCACGCTCTCAGTTGCCGATGCATGACGTTCGAGCTCGTCCATCATACCCTCGAGCTCACGGCGGGAAGCCCGCACCAGAACCTGCTGCTCCCTCGGTTCCACGTAGTTGATGCCGGGAGCGCCCCGGTAATAGTAACTGCTGGAAGGTACCGTACGATCCGATTCGTCGGTCATGGCAACGGCCAGATCGGCGGCACGACGTCCCGCCAGGTATGCCACAACCTTGTCAGTAATGGCGTCGCGGTCCGCCTCATCTCGGGCCACGACCCGGAGTCGAACCGTCTCATTGGCAAAGGCGTGGGTGCTGATCGACTCAGTGCCCAGCCCTGCTCTGATCTTCCGGCTGAAGTCAGCCGTCGCGACGAGATTCGCAACTTCGCCACGATCCATCGGCTGATCCGAGGTCAAAGAGGAGTCTGCCACAGCTTCCCGCATGGCAGCCTCCCTAGTCGGGCGTGCTTCTCGCCTGGGGCCCTTTGCATGCCCACGTCCCTTCTTGGGTCGTGAGGCAACCTCCTCCTCGGCCAGATCCGCAAGGAGCCTGTCCCTGTCCTGGTCAGGGGCGAGGGCGACGATGCTCTCGCCCAATTCGGGCTCCAGTGCACCGTCCGTAACGATGATCCGCAAACCCACGGCGAACAGGCCAAGCGCGGCAGCCATTGACAGAACCGCGACGAACGGCGCACGCCGACCACCGGAACGCACCGGCGTTTCCTCCGGCTCGCCCAGCAGTTCCGACCGCTCCACGTGAAGCTGCACATCCTGGGCAAGCGAGCCGGGCGCGGAGTGCCGCGGAAGCGACGAGACCAGATCCACCGTCCGGCGCAGGTCATCCAACAGTCGTCGGGCGGATTCGTCCTCGCGCAACAGGCGATCTACCAGCTCCTTCTGTTCGGGGTTGAGTTCCCCGTCCAGATAGGCTGACAGCCACTCGCCAAGTTGTTCTTGATCGATGTTTGACATAAAGCAAACACACCTAGTCTTTTCGCGTCATGGCCGGGCGGATGGCCTGACACAACGCCAACCTGGCACGGTGGACTCGCGACTTCACCGTGCCGGGTGGAATCTCGAGAATCTCGGCAATCTCCTGATAATTGAACCCTTCAATGTCTCGCAACACGATCACGGCACGATGATCATCATCAAGCACCTGCAGCGCCCGCACCACGTAGCCGTGGAGTTCAGCCTCGCTGGCCGCCTCGGCCGGATCATCCCCACCTCTGTGGCCGACCCGTTTCGCCAAACCGTCTGCCTGGGACCCGACAAGGCGTAGGCCCTGCTCCAAAGAGACATCACGCCGTCGTTGTGCCTGTCTCCGATGAGAGAGTGCAAGGTTCACCACAATGCGAAAGATCCAGGTATAAAAGCCACTCTCCTGGCGAAAGCCGGAGAGCCGCTCGTACCCTTTCAGGAACGCTTCCTGGGTGAGATCGCGGGCGTCCTCCAGGTGACCGCAGATCCGCCAGCAGGCGTTGAACACGCGGTCCTGGTACTTGCGCACCAGCTCTCCGTACGCCTCGGTCTGGCCGGCCTTGACGCTCTCGATAAGTTTGGCGTCCTCCAACGAAGCGGGGCGGGGGCCACGCCCCATAGCTACCTGCTTCCCTCGAGTTGGACGCCCAGCCACGACAGGAGTTCCCCAAAAGCACCGGGGTTTATCGGGCGTTTATCCGTTGCGCCCGCGCCTTATCATGCCGCCCGGACTGCCCTGGGTCAACGAAAAGCGCCAGGTCGGCCCGAATTCACACAAACTGGAGAGTTTTTTTGGAGAATACCCTTGACAAGCTGCCGATCTATCCTATCATCCGGATATTCGGATATTGCCGATTCGGCATAGCGAGGCAGACGTGATGGAGCCGGAAGCGGTTCTCAAAGCCATGGCCGACAGGACCAGACAGCGGGCCTTGACCGCCCTGGGCAGGCACGAACTGGGCGTGTCGGAACTCGTAGAGGTGCTCAATCAACCCCAGTCCACGGTCTCACGCCACCTGAAGATCCTCCGCGATGCCGGGCTCATACATGACCGCCGAGACGGGAACACGGTTCTGTATTCGGTGTGCGCTCCTCAGGCTGACGGAGCAGCATCTGATCTTGCCGGTCGGTTACTGGCCTGGATCGCCCAACAGCCTCTGGCCGGTTCGATTGAGTCGCGTCTGGAAACGGCGATCCGCAAACGGCGTAATATGAGCCATCGATTCTTCGACCGAATCGGGCGTCAGTGGGATGCCTTGCGGGAGGAGAGCTTCGGGTCGACTTTTCACCTGGAGGCGTTCATCGCCCTGCTGCCACAAACATGGACAGTCGCGGACATCGGCACGGGGACCGGATATCTGCTGCCGACACTGGCCCAACACTTTCAACGGGTGATCGGCGTCGAACCCGTAGACAAGATGTTGGAAGCTACGCGTCATCGGATCAAATACCACGGAATCGGTAACGTCGAGGTGTGCAGCGGCGACCTGGGGCAACTGCCCATCGCCGGCGGCTCGATCAACCTGGCCATAGCGGCGCTGGTTCTTCACCACGTACCCTCGCCCAGAGGTGCCCTCGCAGAGCTGCACCGGATCGTCTGCGACGCCGGGAACATCCTCATTGTCGAGCAGACCGCCCATCAGAGCGATTCGTTCCGCGAACGCATGCAGGATCGATGGTGGGGTTATGATCCGGACGAGTTCAGCAGACTCTTAGAGTCGATTGGCTTTGAGCAGGTTAGATGGCGCAGGCTGGTTACCGTGGAGCGTGCCGACGACGCACCCGACTTATTCGTGACCACCGCCTGTAAACAGGGATAAAACGAACCGGAGAATAAACGAGAGTAGGCAGACCATGGCCCTGACTCTGTGGAAAGGGAGGCAACGATGACAACGGCTGTTCAAGATTTCAAGGTGGCGGACCTGAGTCTGGCTGACTTCGGCCGCAAGGAGATCATACTGGCCGAGCACGAGATGCCCGGACTGATGGCCATCCGCAAGGAATATGCCTCAAGCAAGCCCCTGGTCGGCGCCAGGATCATGGGTTCGCTGCACATGACCATCCAGACCGCCGTGTTGATCGAGACGTTGGCGGAGCTCGGCGCCCAGGTGCGCTGGTGCAGTTGCAACATCTTCAGCACACAGGATCACGCAGCGGCCGCAATCGCCAAGACCGGTGTCCCCGTCTTCGCCTGGAAGGCCGAGACGCTCGAAGAATACTGGTGGTGCACCGGTCAGGCGCTGGCGTTTCCGGAGGGCGGCCCTACGACGATCGTTGATGACGGCGGTGACGCGACGCTTCTGGTTCACCTCGGCTATGAGGCGGAAAACGCCTATGCCAAGGACGGGACACTGCCCGACCCCGATTCGGCGGACAATGAAGAGATGGCCGTCATTCTCACGCTCCTCCACGATGAGCTGATGAACGACCCCAAGCGCTGGCACAGAGTGGCCGAAGGCGTGGTCGGGGTCAGCGAGGAGACCACCACCGGTGTCGGTCGCCTCTATCAGCGAGCCAAAGACGGGACGCTGCTGTTCCCCGCGATCAACGTCAATGACAGCGTCACCAAAAGCAAGTTCGACAACCTTTACGGCTGTCGCCATTCACTGGTGGACGGCATCATGCGGGCGACCGACGTCATGCTGGCCGGCAAGATCGCAGTGGTGTGCGGATACGGCGACGTGGGCAAGGGTTGTGCCCAGAGCCTGCGTGCCCAGGGGTGTCGCGTTGTCGTCACCGAGATAGATCCGATATGTGCCCTTCAGGCCTGCATGGAAGGTTACATGGTCAGGACACTGGAGGACGTGGTCGAAACCGCGGATCTGTTCGTGACCGCCACGGGTAACACCGGCGTGGTTCTGGCCTCCCATATGGCCAGGATGAAAAAGCAGGCCATTCTCTGCAACATCGGACACTTCGACAACGAGATTGACATGGCCGGTCTGAAGAACGTGCCCGGCATCGTAAAGGAGAATATCAAGCCGCAGGTGGATCGGTGGATCTTCCCGGACGGACGCTACATTATCGTTCTGGCGGAGGGGCGCCTGGTCAATCTGGGCTGCGCGACGGGCCATCCCAGCTTCGTTATGAGCAACAGCTTCTCCAACCAAGTGCTCGCCCAGATCGAGCTGTTCACCCATCAGGGCAAGTATGACAAGCAAGTCCATGTGCTACCCAAGCACCTGGACGAGAAGGTCGCCCGATTGCACCTGGATCAACTGGGTGCCAAACTGACGACACTGCGGCCGGATCAGGCCGAGTACATAGGCGTCAACCCTGCCGGCCCCTTCAAGCCGGATCATTACCGTTATTAGGGATCTTGAGATCGGAGCCGCGCCCGTGAGGAAGCGGCCAGGTGGAATGGCGATTGATGATTGGCGATTGATGATTGTACCAACAAGATCAGAGCCGCGACCGTCAGGGAGCGGCCAGTGAATTGTCGATTGTCGATTGTCGATTGTCGATTGACGATTGTGTGAACGAGATCAGAACCGCGACCGTCAGGGAGCGGTCAGTGGAATGTCGATTGGCTATTGAACGAACAAGTCAAAGCCGTCCCGACGCCTGTCTCGATAAACATCGGGGTACGTCGGAATCAGGGACCGGTCCGCGTAAGGGGATTCTGCCGCTTCCTTACGGGCGCGGCTCGGTTCCGCCACATCATGAAAGCACCGACGCCGAACAACAGCAGCACCATTACAACCATGCCCCATTGAGAAACGGTGGGGACGGACCGGCAAGCGGTCCGGCACTCCTCTGACGTGAGGAAGTTGTTGGCGTTGCCTCCGCAGCAGCCGTACTCCAATGACTCACATCGCCCCGTGTCGCAGTTGTAGAAGAACCTCGGGCAAATGCCCTCGCACGGCCCGGGATCGGGCGGGAGGAGACAGACAGGGGTGACACCAAGAGCGGGGTCGACGCTAATTACGAGATTCGTGACCATTCCGACACCGGCGGCATCGGTCACCCAGAAGTCTTCGCCAGTCTCGCCCTCCCGGATTATGTTGGCAAACAGCTCCGTTAGGGCAAGTATATAAACGCCCTCGACGTCCGGCGCGGTGAGCCTCCCGGTTGCCAGAACGGCCGGGCCGCAACCCGAAGGTTGCGCGACACCGGTCAGTACCGGGCCGATGGGGTAGGCAGCGTTGTCGGGCGTGTTGTTGATCGTGTTCTGAGCACCGCCGACCTGTACCAGGTTTCCGTCAATGATCGTCCCACCGAAGCCGCACGCCGGCGGACAGGGGCTGTCCGGGTTGGTGATTCCCCAGGGCAGCGTGAAGTTCGTCATCGGGTTATCGCAGTCGTTGGTCGGGCCGCCGACAGGGATGTCCACATGAGTAAGAGCACCGCCATCGAAAACAAGGTTGAAGCCGACGAGTGCCAGCCCCTCATTGGCGTCGTTACTCAGCACACCAGCAACTTCGTAGCCCACCTCCGCACCCGGTGCCACAATAATCAGATTGGAGCCATAGGACTCCACGCTCACCTTCAGGCTGGTCGTTGTCGCTGCGGCCGAGCCGGAGAGTGAGACGGCCAGTCGATCGAGGGCCGCGCCCACCGGCGCATCCGATACGATTGACAGCAGGTCCTCGACCTTCGGCACGCCACGATCAGCGCGCAGAACCGTATGGGCGCCGTTTTCGATCGAGTGTATTTCTTGGGCATTGGCCGCGATGGCGCCGGCCCCGAATGTCAACGCAAACCCACTAAGAATAGTGCTGCAACGTAACACGCCAGATCCTCCAACAGACCGAGGTACGTGAACCGTCACGAGTCCACAGTATACCACGGAACGTGCCACGATTCAGCCCCGAACCAGTCCTTTCCCCCCGCCGCGAGCGGCATCGATGCAGCAGACCCCGCCGGCGCGGGTATAATCTGGTAGAGCTACCGACTCTCGATACCCGGACAACGGAACGCTTCCATGATCCGCAAAGCAATCATCGTGGTGCTTACGCTGGCCGCGGTGATAATGCTCTTTCTCCGTGTTTGGGCGACGCCCGATCGTATCCTCCTGCGTTACCATCCGAAACGGTACGAATGGATGGAGCTTCGTTCGGACTGGGGGAAGATTGGCCTGTTGCTTCAGTGGAAGCGGCGTTTTATACGGGTCCCGCGGTTTAAGCGTTGGGATTTCGAGGTTCCTCGGTTTAGGCGTCGGTACTTCGCAGGGGCTGACAGGTGCCCAGACTTTGTGATGGTGTGTCAGGCGTTGAGGTTTGGCGGTGTTGACCACAATACTGTGCGCCTTGGAATGCCTGTGCGCCGACTGCCTGTGCTGTCCCTCGTCTTCGCCCTTTACCCCACCCTCGCCCTGATCCGTGGCGTTGTACGTAATCGGCGTCGTTGGCGGCGGCGGCGCCTAGGGCTGTGCTTCAGGTGTGGGTATAATCTGACAGGAAACGTGTCAGGCGTGTGTCCAGAATGTGGGACTAAGATCGAACCTTGATACGTAAGGGCATCGTCAGGTTGTGGAACGGGTACGCGAGCCGACAGGTACTCGCGTGTGTCGCTGGGCTGTTTGCAGGTGCAGCCCTATGGGGTTTCGGGATTCTCGCCGCCGGGCTCTACTGCACCTTAACGGGTCGCCACGGTGAAGAGTGTTGGACGCCGATGATGCTGTCGTTCCTAATCGGTGGGTGTTTGTCCGTCGTCATCGGCAGCGTGGTTACCGGGTTGTTACTGCGTATAGACACAAAACATCCCAGGCTCGAAACACTGTTGACCGCGCCTGGCGTCCTTGTCTGCATCTTCATTGCGGCAGCCGGAGCCCTAACGTCGAATCCGAATCGAGATTGGGGCGAGATGGGCGCGGCGCTCGTCCTATTTGCAGTACCCTCCTGGCTTGCCGTCTTTGTGGCGCACCTGCTATCTTGCCGAAGGCATAGGTCTGCTCATGGCCTATGCCGTCGTTGCGGCTACAACCTCACCGGCAACGTCTCGGGCATCTGTCCAGAGTGCGGCACCAAGATCGCAAAGATATGATCCGCAAGACGATCATCGTGATGTTGATGCTGCCAGCGGTTGGGGCAATCGGGCTCGGAATCGCCACCTGCTTTGAGCCGATTCTCTGGACCGAGCCAAAGGACGTCGGCCGACGAGCCTATGGTGTCGCGGTCTGTCGCGGTGAAGTGGCCTTGCACTACTGGCGGTTCAAAGCGAGGCCAGGTTCGAGAAGCCGGCGGCTCACTCTCGACCCCTTCGCAACGTACCGAAGTGAAATCCGCTTGGGCGCTACTGCTTACTCGCGAAGCTGGAAGAATCCACCGCTGGAGTACAGGATCGCGGTCAACGACCAGGGTGGTGGCGGAACGCTCGTCACGACCGACGTGCGGCTTCTGGTTTGGCCTTTAGCAGTCGTCTTCGCGGCCTATCCCGCCTTCGCGGTTATCCGCCCCCCGTTGCGGCGGTATCGGCGGCGGAAGAAGGGCTTGTGCCTCGAGTGCGGTTACGACCTCACCGGCAACGTATCCGGTGTATGCCCGGAATGCGGCACCGAGATCGAGAAGCGGGGGTGCCCCATCCTTTTCGAAGAAAGGGGTGAGGGACGGAACTTAGGACAGGAACTTGGGCGGTGATTTACGTCTCATCGGCAAGTCCATCCCCCACCCTTCGCTACGCGAAGGATGGGGCACCCGTGCGGCCTATCCCGCCTTCGCGGTCATCCGCGCTCCCGTGCGTCGTTGGCGACGCCGAACGAAGGGTCTTTGCATCCGCTGCGGCTATAATCTGACGGGGAATGTGTCCGGCGTCTGTCCGGAGTGTGGGCACCGATGGATTCAGCGCGCTAAATGAACAGGAAGTACGTCAACCTCTTTCTCCTGTCGGCGGCGGCGGGGGGTGTGTCCGGGTGGTTCAGTGCTTGTCTCGTAAGCGGCGTTTTCGACTATAGGCATTTGCCTCGCGATTGGCTGCTCTGGGAGATCTGGGCGGGCATAGTTCTTGCCGTTCTGTATTCGCCGATCGGTATTTTGCTCCTGCGGCGCAAGGACTTTTCGCCGGTGGCTGCCCTTGTCCTGATGTACACGCCCTTACTGACCGCTACCCTGAAGCTCTTCTGCCGCTATGAGTGCACCTTTCGTCCACTTCCTTTCCCGATCGTCGCTTTCGAGGTCTTCGAGGCACTTCTTGCTCTCCCGATCGCGTATGTTCTGGCTTGTGTCGTTATCGCTTGTCTCGAGCCCAACGAACCTTCACCGGCTGGTTACTGTCGCAAGTGCGGCTACGACCTCACCGGAAACGTCAGCGGTGTTTGCCCCGAATGTGGAACCGAGATCGAGAAGCCATGATCCGCAAAGCAATCATCGT
>CP070827.1:3999081-4022735 GCA_020344555.1 Phycisphaerales bacterium | reverse complement strand
TAAGTGAATGGCCCCATAGATGCTCCAGTCGGTGAAGTATGGATCGCACTGAAGCGGGGCAGCCCAGAACATCGGCCAGCCGGGTGCCTGCGAGGGTGCCACCTTGCCGGCATTCTCCGACACCGCTTTCGGCTCGCCGACCCACATTATCCGACCGTTGGCGTACTCGAACGGTGACGGCAGGTCGTTCAACTTCACTCGGATCGCCTGATAGTGCCCTGCGGCCTCGAGAGGAGCCACGCAGGCCAGATACCGGACCCTGGTTCCGAAGCCGTCGTCCGGGACGGTCCGCTCTGCAACCGGTGCCTGAGCAGTGAAGCACGGGCCGGCCTTCAGGCCGAGACTGTGGGAATACCCTGCCGCGACGCCCACGAAGTCCGCATTCAGTGCCGGCACGTTGCATTGGCTCCAGTAGTTGTGTCCCCACGCCACGATCGAGCCGTCGGCCTTCAGGCCGAGACTGTGGGAGTACCCTGCCGCCACGGCCACGAAGTCGGCATTCGGCGCCGGCACGTCGCATTTGCCGGCGTGGTTGTCTCCCCACGCCACGATCGAGCCGTCGGCCTTCAGGGCGAGATTGTGGTAGTTGCCCGCCGCGACGGCAATGAAATCCGCGTTCGGATCCGGGACGGTGCAGGGGCCGAGAGCGCGGTATCCCCACGCGACGATCGAGTGGTCGGTCTTCAGAGCGAGATTGTGGTAGTCGCCCGCCGCGACGGCGACGAAACCACCATTGGGCGCTGGTACATCGCACTGGCCGTACCTGTTGTCTCCCCACGCCACGATCGATCGGTCGCCCTTTAAGCCCAGACTGCGCTCGTAGCCCGCGGCGATAGCGATAAAGTCGGCATTGGGCTCGGGGACGTCGCACTGCCCGTGGTTGTTCAACCCCCACGCCACGATCGATCCGTCGGCCTTCAGGCCGAGACTGTGCGCGCGACTCGCCGCGACCGCCACGAAGTCGGCATTCGGCGCCGGGACGTCGCATTGGCCGTAGTCGTTCCATCCCCAGGCGGTGATCGAGCCGTCGGCCTTCAAGCCGAGACTGTGGACTGCGCCCGCCGCAACGGCGATGAGATCGGCGTTCGGCGCCGGCACGTTGCATTGGCTGTGCGTGTTGCTTCCCCATGCCACAATCGAGCCGTCGGCCTTCAGGCCCAGACTGTACTCCGGGCCCGCGGCGATGGCGCTGAAGTCGGCATTCGGCGTCGGGACGTCGCATTGACCGGAGGTGTTCCATCCCCACGCCACGATCGAGCCGTCGGCCTTCAAACCCAGACTGTAGTACCCGCCCGCCACGACGGCGATGAAATCGCTGTTCGGCGCCGGGACGTCGCATTGCCCGAAATAGTTGTTGCCCCAGGCCACGATCGAGCCGTCACTCTTAAGTCCGAGACTGTAACCCCTGCGGTAACCGCCCCAGTATGAAGAGCCCGCCGCAAGTGCGATGAAATCGCCGTTCGGCACCGGGACATCGCACTGCCCGTCGTCGTTCGACCCCCAAGCCACGATTGATCCGTCGGCCTTCAAGCCGAGGCTGTTGACCTCGCTCGCCGCGACGGCGATGAAATCCGCGTTCGGCTCCGGGATATCGCACTGCCCGTCGTCGTTCAACCCCCACGCCACCATCGATCCGTCGGCCTTCACGCCGAGACTGTGGAACATCCCCGCTGCGATGCCGACAAAATCGGCATTCGGCTCCGGGACATCGGTTTGTCCGTAAGTGTCGTGTCCCCACGCCACGATCGAGCCATCGGCCTTCAGGCCGAGATTATGCTCGTAGCCCGCCGCGGCGGCGATGAAATCCGCGTTCGGATCCGGGACGTCGCATATGTCGTGGTGATCGTTAAATCCCCACGCGACGATCGAGCCATCGGCCTTCAGACCGAGATTGTGGCGACCGCCGGTGGCGACGGCAACCAAGTCCGTTAGATCCTCCTGGGCGACGACGACGTAACTGCCCCAGCCGACGATCGATCCAGTCTCGCCGAAAGCCATCGGGCCCACGCCAAACAGGGTGGCAAGCGCCCCTACAAATGTCATGGTTGTGATTTGGTGTTGCATGTCACACCTCCGCAAAAGACAAGAAGAAACGATGTTGCCGTCCCGCACCCGCGCTGACTCCGCGACCGCGGTGTGAACTGGATGTGCATTATACACGATGCCAATTCCCGTGGGAAGGGGAAAACACAGAGAATTTGAGATCGGCGGGAGTGCAACCCCAAACCGGTGGTCAGCCCCCGGCCACATCGACGCCCTCCAAAAGAGCGAATGCCATGGAAGACGGTAGTCCAGTGTAACAAGTGGCTTGTCGAGTTCAACGTAATTAATCGTGCCTAGCTGGACGGGCCCGCTGGTTTCAAACTCACCAAGCAGTGTATTATCGGACCGGTAGCACGCTCAAGCGATAGCCTGCCCGTGGACACGAATCCTGACGCGTGGACCGGCTTCGTCAGAGCATGCCATCCCCATGGTTGTCCGAGTCCGTGAGCCCAACGCTGTGGCACCCCTATGAGTCGGTTGAAGAACTCGTTTCCGGTTGCCCAAGTGTAGCGCCACATCTCGTGGGTGGCGCCGTACGGCGATGTTCGTCGCCCACAAGGGATGACGCTACATCCTCCAACAGGTCGCTATGCGACGTTCGTTGGGAGAGTCAGCACCATATCGGTGACGGCCAGGATGCCCAGGACGACGCTTACGATGCCGTTGATGGTGAAGAAGGCCAAGTTCACTTTGCTGTAGTGGCCGGGCCGGACGAGACTGTTCTCGACGATCAGCAGGATCGCGGCGATGACGACACCGATCGCGTAGATGAGCCCCAGATCGGCGGCGAACCCTAATGCCGCCAGGCAGACAATGGCCAGCAAATGCGAACCGCGGGCGATCCACAGGGACGGAGCCGGTCCCAGCCGTGACGGCAGGCTGTACAGGCCATCGCGCCTGTCCACATCGATGTCCTGGCAGGCGTAGATGATGTCGAACCCGGCCACCCAGCAGGTTACGCCAACCATCAGCAGAACGACCGGCAGTCCTACGGTAGTCGGGTGAATAGCCAGCCAAGCCCCCAGAGGTGATAACGCCAGGGCCATACCCAGAAAATAGTGTGACCACTTGGTAAAGCGTTTGGTAAACGAATAGCCACACAGAAACACCAGAACCGGACCCGAAAGCAGAATCGGCCAAGTGTTGTGGAAGAAGACGTAGAAGCCGAGACAGCCGATTCCGAAGGTGACTGCGGATAGACCCAACATCGCCCAGGCGACGGACCGGGTCAGTCGGCCCGCCGGAAGCGGCCTTCGAGCGGTGCGCGGATTGCGGGCGTCGATCTCGGCATCGACGATGCGATTGAAGGTCATGGCAACGCTTCGGGCCGATACCATGCAGATGACAATCAGGCCGAGCTGCCCCCAATACGGCCAACCGCGCCCCTCGATGTTCCGCCCGGCCAGAAACGCCGCCATCAGCGCAAAGGGGAGTGCGAAAATCGAATGGGAGAGCTTGACCATCTCCGCCCAGACGCGTGCTGACGAGATGACCGGCCTCATGCCTTGGCTGCGCTCTCGGATCGGTGCCGGGAAGCATCGAGCCGGTCGGCCCAACGGGTGTTGAGCTGATGGGGTATGTTCATAAGGTCAAGCAGCTTCCCGACCACGAAGTCCACCAGGTCGCCGATGGCAGTCGGCACCATGTAGAAACCGGGTGAGGCCGGGCAGATGATCGCCCCGGCCTCGGTGAGCCTCAGTGCATTAAGCAGGTCGATGCGACTCAGCGGCATCTCGCGCGGTACGACAATCAGGCGACGCGCTTCTTTCAGCGCGACCGCGGCCGCCCGCTGCAGCAAATTCTCGCTGAGGCCCGCCGCAATTGCCCCGAGAGTGTTGCTGCTGCAAGGGCAAATGATCATGCCGTCGGTTCTAAAGCTGCCGCTGGCGGGCTTGGCACCGACGTCGTGGTAATCGTAAATGCTCAGCCGCTCGGATTTACCGCCTATTAGCGCGGTCGCCGTTATCTCCATAATCCCCAGCTCGTCTGCGAAGAGCCGCCTGCCGTTCGGCGTGACGACAAGATGCACGTGGGCACGGGCCTTGCAAAGGCATTCGATGAGCCTTCGGGCGTATGCGGCTCCGCTTGCCCCTGTGACACCAACGACAATTTGCCTGTCCTCGTGGTGTTCGGTCATGGTCTGTTCTTGATCGCGGGCCCTTGCCTGAGCGGATGGGCGCGACCTATACGCGTGGTTTGTCGCGGCGCGTACCGCGTCGCTTGCTCCGTCCAGATTGAGTCGGGATGCTCTTGGAACAGACGGGCGAACATTACCCGGCTCTTCTCGGATTCGGCATTGCTCTTATACGCGACTCCCAGACGGAAGAGGGTTTCCGCAACCGCGTCGCGATTCGGAAAATCATTCAGGCAGGTCTCGAGCCGCTCGATTCTAAGTTCCACTGATGCGGTTGCCTTGGCGATCTCCAAGTCGATGTTGTCCTCGATCTGACAGTCGGGATATTGTCGCTTGAGTGTCTTCAGATTCTCGATGTATTGCTCATGGCGCGGGTCGAGGTCCATTAGCCCGAACGGGAAGGTGTCTGCACGATGCCGAGGACCGCTGATCGGATCATACCCGTACAGTGGATCGCGATTCGCGGCGAACACGTTGTGGAAGCGGTGTGCTTCGAGAATGACGCGCTCCATCGGAATTCGCAGGCTGGCCTCCGGGACCCCGCGGGCCAATACCGCTTTCAGTGGTCCCGAAGGTGTCGGTGCCGTGTCACCGGCTTTCGCCAGTGAATCGAACCGCGCCTGGAGCAGTTCGAGCTTGGCGATGGCTCGCTCCAGGTCCCCGTCTCTGGCATCGAGCTGAGCCAATCTCAACATCGCCACAGCGCCCAGAGCAGTTCCCGGACTGTTCTTGACGATCATCTGCCAAGCCTCGCGCGAGGCCGGACTGGGAAAATCGTCGTAATACCTGACCCACTTGGCATTACGAAACTCGCCCGGATCGACCCTCATATCCAAGGCCCGGGCCTTGATGAACAGCGCGTTAACCGCGTAGCGGCTGTCCGGGAAATACTTGAGGAACCAGTCACACCGCTCAGCCAGTTCGGCTTGATGGCGTGACAAGACCGACTGGACGGGGCTGATCTCCGAGGCGAGCTCGAACAGCCACCGCGTCTCCACCAGCTCGCGCACGCCTCTCATGGTGCGTCGTGCCGGTGGATGTCTGGCCCAGGACTCCATCACCGCCTGATCCAGCTCGACGGAGGCGTCAACGTCTGCGAAATGCACCTCATTGAGGCCCTCGAGAAGCCGGTAGTACAACTCGTCCCGGCCAACCCGAAACTCGAATAATGCCACAGGCAGAGCGAACATGACCGCAAGCAAAGGCGCGATCGCACCGGGACGGTAGTCGACGATCCTGGCAATTGCCAGGACGACCGCGAAGACCACTGTGGCGGCGACAATCGCCAGAACCCACGGGGCAACAAACTTGATCCGGTCCACCGGATCGATCTTGCCCGCGACGAGGTCCGACGTCCCGTACCAGGCCAGAATCAGGTACACCACCGCCGGGACAAGTGCCAGAAGCGCCGACATGAACCGGAAGCGAGTTCGGATCGGGCGGACCGACGCGAGAACACAAGAACCCAGCAGGGTAACAGCCAGCCACGGCATTACCGCCAGGAATCCCACAACTGCAATGAACGGCAGACTCGACCAGAACCGGTACAGAATGGCGACCAGAATCGGAATCGAGATCAGCGCCGCCATCAACAGACCCAGAATCGGAATCTGCATGGGAACGTCCTGGACGCTGATCGGCTCGAGAAGCAGGGAACCGAGCGAGACACCGCTATGCCCGATGAAACCGACGGACAGAAAAGTCTGCCCGAACTCGTCCCAGTAGCCCTCGTGGGCGGGGGCAAACCGTACTCCGCCGCGCAGCCAGAACGCAAAGCTGCCCGCTCCCGCAAACAGCAGCACGTTCACCGCCAGAAGAACGATCGCCCGGATGCGATACTTGGATCCCGACCGCGACCAGACGTCTTTCAGGACCACGGGGACGTCCTCGGTCGCAAGAGGATCAAGGACCGAGCCGTGAGGCGACTCGGCGCTGTTCTTGGCGGCTATCGTGGCCATCGTTAATCCCGCGTGGCTACGTAAACAGTCACAATACCCATGGTCAGCGGAGTGGCCGTGACACGGCCAAACCCCGCACCATGCAGCCGGGTACACATCTGTCCGGCGTCCAGGAACGATACCACTGAACGCGGCAGATAGCGATAGGCGCCGGATCTGTCATGGCTGATGAGTGTTGCAGCGAATGGCATGAGACGATTGGAATAGAACTCGTATAACCTGCGGGCGGTGCGGTTTCGAGGCCTGGTGAACTCGAGAATTACCGTCCGGCCGCCCGGTCTGAGAACGCGGAACATCTGTGCCAGGCCGGCGTCGAGATCCTCGAAGTTGCGGACGCCGAACGCACAGGAGGTGATCGAGAAGCTGCCGGATCGGAACGGGAGGCGAAGGGCATCAGCTTCGCACCATAGCGAGACGCAGGCCTCAGGATGCGCAGTAAGGCGTCGATGTGGGCCCGCGGCTCGAATCAGCATTTCATGGGCGAAATCGCAGCCCACCACCGCGCGGGCACCGGCCGATGCAAAGGCCCTGGCGAAGTCGCCGGTTCCACAGGCTATGTCGAGCACCTCGTCATCGTTGCGAACGGAAGCACATTCAACTGCTTTGCCGCGCCAGACCGCGTCGCGCCCCACGCTGCACACCGAGTTGATCAGTTCGTAAGTCGGTGCAATGCGATTGAACATGCGCCGGATGCGGCCCGCCTTGTCCGGGGCGTCATGAGGGGCGTCCAGAAGCTCGGGTGTCCAGGCTGGTTCCTCGGCGGGCATATCAGGCGCAGATTATCCCTTCGGCCGCGTTTGCCGGCCCAAGCCAGGGTAGTGACCGGTATTGCAGCCGGAACGCAGACGGCGGACCGGACGGTCTCCGTCCGACCCGCCGCCAAGCCTAATCCGCAGGGTCTGCCCCGTGCACCGATCCGTGCCAGCTACAACCGGCAGCTAGCCGCGGTCGTACCCTACCTCGCCTTGGCGAATCGTTCTGCGGCGTCCTTCCAGTTCACCACATTCCACCAGGCGGCGATGTAGTCCGGCCGGCGGTTCTGGTACTTAAGATAATACGCATGCTCCCAAACGTCGATCGTGAGTATCGGTTTGAGACCCTCGGTCAGCGGGCAGTCCTGGTTCAGGGAGTCCGTGACGACGAGCTTGCCGGAGGCGTCCGCGCATAGCCAGGCCCATCCGCTGCCGAACCTACCGGCAGCCGCGGCGGAGAACCTCGTCTTGAACTCCTCGAAACTTCCGAATGCCGCATTGATCGCGTCGGCTAACCCTCCGTCAGGAGCGCCACCACCGTTGGGGCTCATGTTGCTCCAGAAGATGGAGTGGTTGTAGTGCCCACCGCCGGTGTTTCTGACAGCCGTGCGGATGCTGTCGGGTAGCGAGCCGAGATCACGGATCAGCTCCTCAATGCTCTTGGCCTGGAGTTCAGGGTGATTGGCCAAAGCGTCGTTGAGCTTGTTCACGTAGGTGGCGTGGTGCTTGTCGTGGTGGATCTCCATCGTTCTCGCATCAATGTGCGGTTCCAGCGCGTCAAACGGGTAAGGTAACGGTGGTAATACATGTGCCATCGGTTTTCTCCTGTGATGCTGGTTTTGAAAACTCCGCCCGAATCAACGAATGTCTAACGAACAGAGAAGCTTAGGCGTGCCTGCGTGCGTGGTCAACCCTGCTGCCTCTGGATCACTGCGCAGATGTTCCGTCCAAAGAGGAGGTTTAGGGGCCGACGGAACTCACGATCCTGCAGAGCGGTCCGGCTCGACCCGAAAGATGCGGCCTCCGCGGAATCGACGCTTGGCCTTACAGCTATACACCCGTCCGGCCTCGCCTCGAGACCCATGATCTGCCAGGCTCAGGGTCGGTGCTGCCAGGCGATACGTCGGAGACCGCGCCTCACCTGCCGGGTCTGGGCGGTCGGCGGCCGTTGTTGTCGTTCTCGTTGTCTGCCCCGTTGTCGTTGACGTTGTCGTTGCCGTTGCCATTAGGCGATGCGATGACGGAAACCGTGACCACGCTCGGCTCACTCTGGCGGTCCTCTTCGGTAGCCCCGACGCAGCTAAAAGCCAACTCGCCGACTTCCTCCGGGGTGAACGTGGCCACACCCTCGGCAAGTGGGCTCAGCGGTACCGTTGGGCCGTCGACCTGCTCCAAGGTCAGCGTTACGGCCTCCGTCTCCCCAACACTGCTGCAGAAGAGAATCGCGGACTCGCCGAGCACAGCCGGGTCCGGATCTACTTGTAGTGACACCGCAACATCCACCGACGGAACGACGGTGGTACGGCATTTAGCGATCATTTGATAAAGGCCGTCACTCGCTGTTAGCTTTAGGATTACCTCCCCCTCTTTCTGGGCGAGAAAGCTGGTGTTCGGCGCGGAGGAATCGTCGAAGGTGCCGGCATCCGCGGGGAATGCCTCCCAAGCATAGGTCGGAATCTCCCCTGGGTTCTGCTCGTTCGCCATAACGGTCGCCGACTGACCGACTTCGAGCTCATCGGGACACGACGGTTCGATGGAGATCGACGTACATCCGCTGAGAATGCACAGAATCGGCATCCACAATCCGGCCAAACGACTGGTCAGGGTTAGGCTCAAACCGGATACCTCCGAGAACTTTGACACCAACTCCTCTTCAGGAGATCTTTGCTTGCCTCGAACACCATGTCCACCGTCACGCCGTACATGCATTTCAGGTGCCCCGGCGGGCAGACGCGCTGTTGGCAGGGGCCACAGTCAACGTCGATACGGACGATCCGTTCGGCCTCGTAGCTGGTGGCCGTCCATTCCGGGTGCGTGGGGCCGAAGACGGTGACCACCGGCACGTTGAACGCTTTGGCGAAATGTCGCGGACCTGCGTCGTTGCAGATCAACAGGTCACAGCGACACACGAGAGATTTCAACTGCCCCAGCGTGAGAGGGGGGGAATCGAAAATGGAGCCTTTGTGCCGCATCGCGGAACCGATCTGCCGGGCGATCGGTTCCTCGCCGGGGCCGCAGGTGACGATGACGGTCGCATCTTCCGTCTCGATCAGCCTGTCGGCCACCTCTGCGAAACGATCCGGGAACCAGCACTTGGCCGCACCGTATCTTGCGCCGGGGCTGATAACTACCAGTGGCCGGCGGTCAGCGATGCCCGGCGACGCCAGCCGCTCCTGCACGGAGTCGTCGCAGTCGGGAGTGGTGAACAACTCCAGCCGGTCGCCGGGTCGATCGCAGCCGATCGCCTCTGCAAGATCGGCGTAGTATTCGACCAGCGGCATCGGAACGAACCGTCCCGGGGGCACGGGTACTCGGTCGCGGGGTCGGACCTGCGAGGGCTCTCCCGGTCGCGGCGCGGAGGGACCCGGCTGCCTGTCGGACGACGCGTTCTCCCCCCGGCGGTTTCTGAGCGGCAGCCGATCGGTTAGCAGTAGCCCCCGCCCGTCTCGATCGTAGCCGATCCGCCGCCCGGCCCCCGCTAGCCGGGCGATCAGCGCGGACCGCATCGAGTTCGGGAGCAGCACGGCCCAGTCGAATCGCCGGCGACGAAGATCCCAGGCCAGATCGCGGTATTCCTTATGGAGCGGTGACCGTCGGTCCTTCGCCGGCCACTCGAAGCACTCGTTCATCCAGTCACCACCGCGAGCCAGGTCGCGCAGGTTGGGCTCTACAAGGAAGGTTATGTGCGCGTTGGCAAAGCGGTCGCGAATCGCCCGTAGCGTCGGCGTGGCCATAACGAAGTCGCCAACCCACGTGGGCAGCACGACCATAATGGACCGGGGGTCCGGGTCCTCGGGATAGTGGATTCGCTTCATCTACGGGTATTCTACAGCGGCACGGTCGAGCGTGCATCTTGCCTGTGAGCGCGGCGCACTCTGGATCGCCTGTTGCACGCCGCCGATCAGCCCACCTCGCGTCTCTGAAACGCGACGATGGCAATGCTCAATATGCCGATAACCAGCAGGATTGCATAACAGGTTACGTACGCCACGTAGGTGAACGGCACGACGGTCTTCTCCGTGCCTGCCTGCAGCCCATCGATGATCCAGAACAGGCCGACGTTGGGCACCGCCCGGTAGGCGACAGCGGCCAGGAGGTGTGATTGCTCGTATTGCCCGAGGGCATAGTCCGAAATTACCCCCAACCCGAGGGCGGCGGTGCAGATAACCAGGGTCATGAGCTGGCCGAAGCGGGTTGAGGCGGCCAAGGCCACCGCCGCGGTGACCATCACCACCAGCAGCACGAGGTATGCGGCGATCAGGATCTGCCCTCCGACATAGTTGCTGCCGAAGGGGATCACGTCCCAATGCTCGTCGAACTTGCCGACCAGCAGCACCGACACCGTCAGCAACGGGGTCAAGACCGTGAGCGTAGTGGTCGGGAAGTCCTTGCCATAAAAGTAGTTGCTGAAGGCGCCCACCGTCCCGGAGACGATCAGGCTCCCGAGGCCGAACGTCAGAACCGGCACGTCCCACGGGTCGGAGGTGCTCTGCAGCACCCCGTGGCGGACCGACAGCACGAACACCAATGTGCTCAGGTAGAAGGCCACCAGCAACGCCGCGAGGAGCCCGGCGAACTTACCCAATATGAACATGGGGCGGCCCACGGGCTTGGAGATGACCGTTAGCACGGTCTTGTTGTCAATTTCCCGGCTCAGGACACCGGCGGCACTGAAGGCTGACAAGAACAAACCGCTCAGCAGCAGCGTAGAGAGTCCCAGATCGAGCAGTAATTTATTGTCGTCCTCCAGGGTGAACGCCGCAAGCGAAACGTTCAGAATCAGCAGGACGGCGGTAACCAGAAGGATCACGCCGTAGAGCGGCTGGCGGATCGTCTCCACGAAGGTGTTGAGAGCGATGGTGTAAAAGCGTTGAGCCATCAGGCGTATCGGCTGCCGGCGCGGCACGACCTCTGGATCAGGAGTGCTGGCGAGTCCCGCTTGCCGTTGACCACAGGATCGCGTATTGGCACCTTACTTTGATTATTGTAGGCTCTTGACTCGTTGCGGCAAGCAGCCCCGAGTGTTGCCATCTAACATTTGGTGCATACGCTTGCCGGTACCCGCAAGTTCAGGCGGCACGAAGGTTTGACGGGAATCGCCTATGAGTGAAGCCCAGGGGCCTAGCGATCGACGCACCCAACACGTTGCATTTTTCGGGTTCGTGTTGCAGCTCGCGGCATTCGGTGCCGTGCTCGGCGTGTCGCTCTGGTCTGACTCGCACGTTCTGGCCGGCCTATCACGCTTGGTCCTGATCGGGGTCCCGATCTGGTTAGTCCTGTATTTGACGTCGAATCAGATCCGGCGTGTCGGCGTTGAGGCGCTGGAGACCGAAGAGCTCCGGCGGGCCCAGGAGGCGGGTACGAGCCGGGCCATCTTCGAGTTCGATGAGGAAGCGCTCCTGCTGGAGCAAAATCGTCTCAAATGGGTGGTGCGCTGGTTACTCCCGGGTTGCACAGTTGTGGTCTCGTTGCTGTTGCTTATCGGCCACTTTGCCCTTTGGGGCTGGTCGCTTGATGAGACCTTCAACGAAAATGTCCTGCACCTGACCGAGCAGCCGACCCTGATGATGTGGTTCGTGGTCGGGGTCGGTTTCATCTGCTTCCTGTACGCCCGGTACGTCCTGGCACTTGCCTCGTTGCCTGGCTGGCAGTTGCTTCGGGCCGGTGCGGTGTGCATGGCCGGTAATGCCTGGGCGTGCGTCCTGGTCTGGCTGGCTCTAATGGCCAGCGGGACCATAGAGTGGACCGAACCGCTCACTGCTTATCTCCTCCGAGTTGTGCTGATCGTGCTGGGGGTGGAGTTCGCCGCGAACTTCATCCTGGATTTGTACAGACCTCGAGTTCCCGGCCAGGTCACCAGGCCGTCGTTCGACAGCCGGCTGTTGGGAATGATTGCGGAGCCGGGTGGGATTACCAAGTCGATCGCGGACGCGGTAAACTACCAGTTCGGCTTCCAGGTCAGTTCAACATGGTTCTTCCAGTTGCTGCAACGCTGGCTGTTTCCGATCACGGTTCTCGCGTTTATCGCCGTGATTCTGCTAACCGGCATTGTGATTGTGGATGCGGATGAGCAGGTTGTCATCGAGCGTTTCGGGCGGCCGGTCACAAGAGCAACTGCGGTGCTCTCCCCGGGCCTTTACTTCAAGTGGCCATACCCGATTGACGCCGTGTACCGTGCGCCGGTGAAGCGCGTTAATGGGCTGGTGATCGGTGAGGCCCACGAAGACGAGGAACATGAGGACCCGCGCAAGGCTATCGTCTGGACAGAGGTGCACGAGTTCGTGCCGGAGATGATGCTTCTGGTCGCCTCTCCCCAACGTTACAAGGTGTCGGCGGGGACCGAGCTCGCAACCATCACGGACATCGGCTCAACGGCTACGGAGAGTGTGGCGGTTAGCTTGCTGATGGTCTCCGTGCCGATCGAATACCGCATCAGAGACCTGGCGAAGCATCTATATAACTACGAGGACGCGGAGAAGCTCGTAGAGGTCGTGGCCTACAAGTACCTGTCGGACTACGCCGCGGGCGTGGAGTTGGATGAGTTCATAGGACCGAGGCGTCATACGTCAAATAGAGAATTGAAGCGACTCATTCAGGCTCGCCTCGACGAGCTTGATGCCGGAATCGAGCTCGTGTTTGTTGGGATTCGTGGAGCTCACCCGCCTGCCGCAGACAAGGTCGCCGCGGCGTTTGAGGGTGTGGTGTCGGCCGAAACGCAGATGGCCGCAACGGTCCAAGCCGCACAAGGAGAGGCGCAGCGTATCCTGACATCGGCAGTGGGGAGCGTGGCCCGGGCTACTGCCCTTGATGGGGCGATCCAAGCGGTGAACGAGTTGGATCCCCAATCCCCTGAACTGGTGGATGCCCGGCAACGGATTGAAGACCTGCTCATGGGGAATCCGGTGAACGGGACCGCCCCGGTCAGCGGGCGTGCAGCGGTGCTGATCGCCAGGGCACGGGCCAAGGCTAGCAGACTGGTCAGTGATGCGGCGGCGAAAGCCCGCGTCTTCGGCACGCAGGTGGCTGCGTATCAGGCCGCCCCAGCCCTCTATATGCAGCGCAAGAGCCTGGAGGTGTATGAAGAGCTTGAATACGTTCGTAAGTACCTCATTGTAGGTGATCCCTCGAACGTAATCATCGAATACGAAACGTTTAAAGAGGCCGGACTCGATCAAGTCCTGTCCGAAGGCGTCGAGAAAGAGCGCCGGAGGCGCAATCCATAGCGTCGGTAGGAGTGGTTTGCTCATGAAGAATCTTGGCACGATTGCGGCTGCGGTGTTCGTCGCTGCCGTCCTTCTCCTGTACATGTGCACGTTTCAGGTGCGATTCACTGAGGTGGTGGTCAAGAAGACCTGGGGCCGGCTGCACGAGGATCCGATCACCGAGCCCGGGCTGTATTTCAAATGGCCCCGCCCGGTTCAGCGCGTGGTGCGCTACGACAAGCGCATTTGCATTCTGGAGGATCGGACCGAGGAGACCCGCACCGTCGACGGCAAGACGATTCTGTTGACCACATTTACTCTCTGGCGGGTCAAGGATCCGGCCAGGTTCCACACCAACTTTCCGGACGGTGTCGAGGACGGCGAGAAGAAGCTGCGGACCACCGTGATCACCCACAAGCAGGCCGTCACCGGCAAGCACCAGTTGAGCGATTTCGTCTCGACCGATCCGTCCAGGCGCAGGATCCGCCAAATCGAGGAGGAGATGCTTGCGGCCGTGGCGGAAGATGTCACCGAAGAATACGGGATTGAGGTCATTGACTTCAGTATAAAGAAGCTGGGATTGCCCCAATCCGTGACCACGGCCATCTTCGAGAGCATGAGGTCAGGTGAAGAGGCCAAAGCCGAGCGCTACGTTGCCGAGGGAGAAGCTACGGCCGCCAAGATCCTGGCCGATGCCCGGGCAATGGAAGAGCGGATCATGGCGGAGGTCCAGGGCAAGGTCGCCGAAATCGAAACCGAAGCAGAGCGAGTCGTCAGTGAGTACTACAGGGAGTTCGACGAACACCCGGAACTGCGGATCTTCCTGGACAAGCTGCGTACGAATCGGGCGGCGCTTCGGGAGCGAACCACGATCATCATCGATACCGAAGAGGCCCCGTGGGACGTGTTCGACGAGGAGGCCCGGGCTCGTGTACCTGTTGAAGGCGGCGTCGGGCAGCAAGGCGCAGGTAAGACATCCGGGGGGGCGGATACCAGACCCGCAGGGAAGACGGATTAGACGAACATGGACCATCAGCCCGACGAACACCCTCATCGGACCCTTCAGGTGGCGGAAGAACCGCTGGATGCCGCGAGCCAATCTCTGGCCGACGCCTTGCGAGCCAGCTTCAGCGTTCTCAAGGGCATCATGCTGGTTCTGCTGGTCCTGTATCTGTTTTCAAATGTACGCAGCATCGAGAGCCACGAGGAGGCCCTGATCCTTCGGCTGGGCGGTCTACGTCGTGTAGTGGAGAGACCGGGCTTGGTCTGGGCTCTGCCCTACCCGATTGATGAGATCGTACCACTCCCGACCAAGAAGAGTAACGATCTGCTAATCGACAGCCATACGTTTCACCGCAGTGAGAACGAAATCGGCAAGCCGTTATCCTTCATTAGCCGGGGGTATGACCAGGGGCTCAACCCCTCATTGGACGGCGCGCTGCTTACCGCCGACACCGGACTGGCGCACGTGCAGTGGAAGGTCACATACAAGATTAATGACGTCAGCAGTTACATTACCCAGATTCGGGGTGGCAGCGTCGAGGCGGCGGACCGGCTCATTCGCGTGCTCGTCGAAACCGTGGCCGTCCAGCTCGCCAGTGAGTTAACCGCGGAACAGATCATTCGTACCCGCATCGACTACGTGCAGAGCCAGATGAAGCGCCGGATCAACGAGCGGCTGGCGACGCTCAACAGCGGAGTGGACGTGACGCTCGTGGAGATGTACGAGCCGACGCCGCCGCTTCAGGTTCGCAACGTCTTTGACGCTACACAACGGGCCGAGAACAGGCAGGAGCAGAGGATCCGGGCCGCGGAGAAGGAGCGAACGAAGATTCTGAGCGAGGCCGCCGGTGCCTCCCACCAGCGACTGATTCGCCTGTTTGAGCAACTCGACCGTGGAGGAACGGAGGAGAAATCGGTCGACAAGCTGCGTGAGGAACTCGATCAGTTACTCGTGGAGGAGGTCGAGGGCGAAGCGGGCACGCGGATCAAAGAGGCCAGCGCCTACCGTGCCACAGTAGTGTCTCAGATGGAGAGTGACGTGGGGCTGTACCGGACGCTGCTGCCTGAATACACGCGTAATCCGACGGTGCTGATCGGTCGGTTGTGGGAGGAGACGAAGCAGCAGATATTCGAGAGTCCGGGGGTTACCAAGTTTTTGCGCCCACCGGGGCTGAGGGAGTTTCGTCTCAAGATCCCCTTGGACCCGGAGCAGACGCGTATCGAGGAGGCCCAGCGGCTCCGCAAGGAGAAGTTCGAGGAAAGTAAGGTACGCCGTCGCGAAAGGCTCGTTCCCGTCGGACCGGAATATGACTAGGTGGCACCGCTCCGTCCTCGATGCGGTCGGACGGTGATCGTCTGAACATGCGATGAGTGACGTTCATGGCTGAGCGAATACAGCCCGTGGTGCATACCGCGGGCCTGTGCAAGACCTTCAAGGATTTCTGGCGACGACCTCACGTCGAGGCGGTCAAGGACCTTGACTTGGAAGTCAAGCCGGGCGAGGTGTTCGGCCTGCTTGGCCCCAACGGCTCGGGTAAGACGACGGCCATCAAAATGCTGCTCGGTCTGCTCTACCCGACGAAGGGGCGCATCTCCGTGTTCGGCAGGCCTCCCACGGACGTTTCTGTGAAGGCACGCATCGGCTTTCTGCCGGAGGAATCCTATCTGTATCGCTTTCTCGTTGCCCATGAGACGCTCGATTACTATGGCCGCCTTTTCCGCCTGCCCGCAAGGACCCGGGGCGAGCGGAGCGATCGACTGCTGGACATGGTGGGCCTGCGGCACGAGGCCAAGCGTCGCGTCGGCGAATACAGCAAGGGGATGGCCCGGCGCATCGGGCTCGCCCAGGCGCTGATCAACGACCCGGAGTTTCTGATTCTTGACGAGCCTACAACCGGTCTCGATCCCATCGGAGCGCGCCAGATCAAGGACGTGATCCGCGAGTTGGGGCAGAAGGGCAAGACGATCCTGCTATCAAGCCACATTCTGGCCGACGTCGAGGATGTTTGCGACCGCGTGACCATTCTCTACGGCGGTCAGCAGCGGGCGGCCGGCGATATCGGTGAGCTGCTGCGCAAGACAGATGCCACACAGATTACAGCCCCGTCACTGTCCGAAGAGACCATAGCACAGGTTCGCGACCTCATCTTCAGGCTGGAGCAGAAAGACGTCCTGGACATATCCAACCCCCGTGTGCGTCTCGAGGACTTCTTCTTGCGCATCGTGGGAGAAGCCCAGGCGGCCAACATCCGCACCTCGGGAGCCCGGGGCGGCGGTGAGATTCCGGACTTTCTGAAACAGCCGACGGAATTGCCCGCGCAGGACGTTGTTGACTCACTGGTCTTAGCCGCGTCGCGGAGAGTCGAGCCATTGCCGGCCCAAGCGCCTCCATCACCGGAGGTAGCGGCCGAGCCGTCGTCGGCAATAATCCAACGACTGATGGGAAGCGAATCGGCGAAACCGACGCCGGATCCGGTGAAGACCCCAACCGAACGACCGCGACCGGCTCACCCTGATCGCCCACGCGAGAAGCCAAGCGCCGACGCCGGTGTGATCGATGAGCTGCTCGGCCGGGCGGAACAGGAAACCGAGGACAACGGCGAGAATACGACGTGACCACCATCTGGGCCATCGCCCGTCACATGATCGCCGAAGGCATCCGGATGAAGCTTGCCCTGGTTTTTCTGGTGCTGATCGGTCTGGTCGTCTTGGGGCTGCCGTTTTCCATCTCGGGTGACAGCTCGTTGACAGGTGCGGTACAGAGCTTCATGTCGTATGGACTCAGCGCGACTGCGGTCTTGTTGGGCATGCTGACGATATTCATGTCGCGGTCGCTTGCCGACGAGTTGGTTCAGCATCAGATTTTCCTGGTGATGACCAAGCCGGTCTCACGATGGCAATATGTGCTGGGCAAATGGCTGGGGATGACAGTTCTCAACGCCGCATTCCTGTCGTGTTCCGGGCTTACCATCTATGGGATGGTCCATTACATCAAACACACCCATCCGCCGATCGATGACCGCTATGACCAGGTGGCGCTGGACAGTGAGGTACTGGTCGCCCGGCACACCCTAAGATGCACGTTGCCCGACTTTACGAGACCGGCCGAGAAGGAATTCGAGCAGAACCTCGAGGAAGGGTTATACGACAACACTCCTGATTTCAACCCCGCGGCGGAGAAGGCCCGGCTTGCCAGCAAGCATGAGGCCCGTTGGCGGGTCGTCGGGCCGCTCCAGATCCGGGTCTTCGAGTTCGAAAACGTGTTGTGCGACCGGTCACCCGGCAACCAGATCCAAATCCGGTACAAAACCGACGTCAGTGAGTTTGCCCCAGACGAGATCTTCCGGGCCTTTTGGGTTTTCGGCGATCCACTTAAGGGTGCCCGCCAGGTCCGGCAGCGCGTCCGGCAGGTGGTCGGGCGGTACCATACCGTGAATATACCGGCCGACTCGGTAGCCGATGACCACACTTTGACGGCTTATTTCTATAACGAAAACCCCTTCCAAGGAGAGCCTCAATACAACAATATCATGGAGTTCCGCAGGTCGAACGAGGTGGAGGTTCTGTTCGTTGTCGGCTCGTTCGGGTGGAACCTCGTTCGTCTGCATATACTAATGCTGTGTAAGCTGATGTTTCTGGCGGCGGTGGCGCTGCTGATGACCACGGTGTTTTCGTTTCCGGTCGCCTGCCTGGCGTCGTTTACGGTTTATGTGCTGGCCGGGGCGCGATCGTTCATTCAGGAGGCGCTGGATTTCAGCTCCGACGATTTCGCGACCATGTTTACGTCGCTTAAGGAGTTCTGTGTGCAGTTGATGATGCACGTGTACAACGTCATCCACTGGATCATTCCCGACTTCGCGAAGTTCGATGCCGTGGAATCACTGGTGAACGGACGCAATGTGAGCTTGGTATGGGTACTCCAGGCGGTCTTCTGGCTGGTTCTGGTCAAGACTGTGATTGTGCTGGGTTTGGCGATCCTGTTGTTTCATCGACGTGAGGTGGCGGAGGTCTCCGTCTGAAGGGGATGAACTGCGCCCGCCGAGGTTCGGATGAGCGATGTCGGAAGTAGTGGACTATAAACTGCCGGAACACTTGGCGGCCCGACAGTCGGCTAAACGGCGCGAGTGGGTGATTCAGGCCGTCGCCGCTTCGCTGGCCGTGGTGTGTTTCGTCGGGGCCGGGTCGTTCATCCGTCCTGCGAACGCCATTCGGAAGGATCGGCAACTGGTGATCGACCCTGACACCACCAAGGGGCTTCCGGCGGATCTTGCGCTGTTGGGCAAACTCGGCACGTTCCGAGCATTGGCGATTGACTGGGCCTCGATCCGAGCAGAGCGGCTCAAGGAGGAGGGTAAGTATTATGAGGCCCTGCAGCTCCACGAGACGGTCTGCGCCCTGGCCCCGCGTTTTCCACATGTCTGGGCTAACGCCGCCTGGAACATGGCCTACAACATCTCGGTATCTCAGTACACTCCCGAATCCCGCTGGCAGTGGGTTCAAAACGGGATCAGGATTCTTCGGGACAAGGGAATCCAATACAACCCCAAGGCCGTTACCCTGTACAAGGAGCTGGCCTGGATCTACTGGCACAAGATCGGGGATTTCCTCGACGACGAACACCTCAATTACAAGCGCGCTTTGGCAGTGGAGATGGAGCGCGTGCTGGGAGCACCGCCCGTGGTGCTTACCGACGAGGAGTACTTCGACTGGTTCCGTAAGATCGTCAATGCCCCGCGCAGCCTTGATGAACTCGTCGATAATGACGCGGGCGTGGCAGAATTGGCTGCGCGGCTGCGTCAGATCCGCCTGGAACCGGATGAGTCTCTGCTGGACTTCGTGGCCCGTCACATTCGGCCGGAACTGCAAGTGTCCCAATTGCTCCAGAGCGGGTCGTATCCGGACCCGCTTATGACGCGTCGGTTAGTGCTCCTATCCGATCCGAATTACCAGGGGTCTCTGGACCGGCTGCTGGCAGCCGTCCGATCGAAGGTGCTTCGCGAACGTTACCACCTCGATCTCGACCGGATGCTCTCCTTGATGGTGGACAAGTATGGTCCGCTCGATTGGCGCAATGCGTTTTCGCACTCGCTGTATTGGTCGAGTCTGGGTGACGAACTCAGCCGCGGACACGAGAACATCAGCGTATTCGACCAGCGCAACAACGCACGTTTCATCCTCTTCTCGCTGCAGAATCTGACCATGAAGGGCAGGATCACACTGTGGCCCGACTTCGACGACCCCTTCTCCTCATACATTGAGCTTACGCCGGACACGCGCTTCATACCCTATCTGTACCACACGTATCTTCGCCTGGGGAAAGAGCACTTCGGCGACGATCCGGACTTCATAGAGGGTACGCCCGGTCGGGTCTATATGACGGGGTTCAACACCGCCATGCATGACTGGATTCAACTGCTCTATTTGGAGGGTGGCGAAAGGAATATCGAGCTGGCCGAAAACTTCTACGCCTACCTGCGCAAGAACAACCCCCACCCGGACGGCTCCACACAGCAGAGGTATCTCAAGACGCTCGATGAGTTTGTCATGGGGGACCTGTTGCACCGGCTCGAGACTTACAAGGCGGCCAGTGGCTTGATCCGCAGTTTCATCCAGCGGAGTCTGAAGCAGTTCGCGTTGGGATTGACCAGGCCCGGCGTGACTTCGCTGATCCGCGCCAAGCAGTCCCGTGAGTTCTGGATGGCCGACACCAAGGTCGACATCAACGAGCGACGGATTATGCAGGAGTTCCCGATCATTCTTCGCGATGAGATCGAGGCGTACATGAAGCATCCTGCCATTGCCCCGTTATACAAGGCTCGGCTGTGGAAGCATCTGCCGCTTTCGCAGCGCCAAATGACGTACGATCATCTCCGCCCCTATTTTGGGCGGTTGTGTGGGGCGCTGGATCCGCCCTGGGAGGTAAGGCTGGCGTTTCCTGAGCCGCCCGGCATGGATGAGTTTCGCCTGAAGGATCCCGGCTATCGCGGCGCGCCCAGACGCGAGGACGTCGAACAAGGCGAGCGCCACAAGCCGTAGGGGCATTCCGCTAGCACCGTGCTTCACAAGTAATACGACTACACGCTGTGCCAAGAATCCTCTCTCGGCACCTGCCAGAAGACCGAGAAGGGATTCTCGGTCCAGCGATCACAAGCCGTAGGGCGTTCCGCCAGGGTCGGTTCGTTTGGATAAGAGGAGCGGTTCTGTCGTCGGCGCGGAGCTCCCGTAGCCGCGGAGCTCACGGCGGTCAGTGCCGTCGCACCGCCGTGCGGAGCAACTGGGCCAGGCGCTCGCAGATGAAATTGCGGAACTTCTCACCGTTCAGAGCCCGCAGCCGGACCATGGGCCCACTAACAAGCTCGCCATGCACATCCGGGGTCTGGCGTGTCTCGTGAAACGCAATGGCCTCTGTCGTGACCGTGCCGTGAAGCTGCGCTCGGTGTTGTCCGAGGCCGAACTCGAACTTGATTTCTCGGCCCCCCTCCAAGAAATTGGAGGCGTCCATGTGCATGGATATGCCGGATTTCGAGTACTTCTCCATGAGTTCCACGAAGATAGGAACAAGCTCGTTGATGGTCAGCTCTCGCAGGGTCTGGATCTGATCGGGGTCCAGGCCGGCGTTCTGGTCGGCGGCTCGCTGCTGACGCTCTTTCAGAAGCGTAATCAGTGAATCCAGCTCCTCCTCAGGTTTACGGGCCGGTTTGGCGCTTGGCGGATGTACCTGCCGGACGAGTTCCCGATAGCTGTTTGGTGCCTGGGGGGTCGTCAAGGTCCAGCTCCCACGGTGGCCGACACCCGCATTTCCGGTTGGCAGGGCCAAGCGGGGTCGGCAAAGAGCGAGGGCAGAGCGTGCTCGTTGCCCAGCATACTGACAGTGTCGGTGTACTGGGGGCGGCGCTTGAGTGAACCTGCCGGCCTACTAGGACGGGTCATCTGGTCTTTTTTGGATGTGACCAAGTGTGTGGCGCCCGGGCGTCCGATAGCGCTACCAAACCGGGCGGGCGGCCTGAGGATTGACAATCCCAGCACTTTTGGATATGATCCCCGCACTGGCAAGTAGCGGGACGAGTGTGTATAAGCGGTATGCCGCAGCCGGAACCGCCGCCATGCAGTGTCTTCTATGCGAATGCGGTTCGGCTCACCTCCGTTTCGGGAGCGCTCATATTGCCCACGCTGTATGTTTTGCAGGGTCCAGATAAGGGCCGTACGTATCAGACGCCCGACGAGCCGGCCGTTATTGGGCGTTCGTCCGATCACATTCAGTTGTCGGACAACAGCACTTCTCGGCGTCATGCTGAGATTCGCCCGGCCGATGGTACGTGGATTCTGGTGGACCTCAACAGCTCGAACGGTACATACCTCAACGGGCAACGGATCCTCGCGCCGATCGAGCTCAAACACGGCGACCAGATCAAGGTGGGCGGCACGCTCCTGGTCTTCAGTGGGCTGGAACATGTTGAAAGCTTCACCGGTGCCCAGATGATTCGCGATCTTGTCGATCTGGACCTGAACATCCCGTCGGCGGGTTCATCAATCCTGACAGCCGTGGACGCCTCAGCGGAGAGTGTGATCCTTCAGCCGCCGGAGGCGGCCGACGCCGTCGCGGCCTGGAACGTCGTCTACAAGATCGCCGGGATGATCGGGACCATCGAATCGGTTGAAGCGTTCCTGGAGCGCGTGACCGATATCGTTTTCGACCATCTCGTTGCGGACCGGCTGATCTTGTTAATGTACAGCTCCGACACGGATAAGCTCACACCTCAAGTGGTTCGTTATCGGAGCCAGCAGCGGGGCCGGCGCCCCAAAATCGTCACCTCCCAGACCATTATCAATCACGTCCTCAAGACCAGGGACGGCATACTCTGCGCCAACGCGATGACGGACGATCGTTTCAGCCGCGAGAACAAACAGGACAGCATCCACCGTCTCGGATTGCGAAGCATCATCTGTGTGCCCATCATCGCCCGCGACCAGATCCACGGCATCCTTCATCTTGATTGCTCGATGTCGCGACACACCTACACCCAGGAGCAGCTTCGAATTGCGGTGGCGGTCGGGCGACTTGCAGGAATGGCCATAGAGAACACGCAACTGCTTGAGACTCGCGTGCAAACCGAGCGTCTCGCGGCCACCGGAGAGACGGTGGCCTATCTGTCACACTACATCCGCAACATTCTTCAGGGGATGCAAGGTGGGGCCGAAGTGGTGGAGCATGGTATCCAAAACAAGTGTATCGAGACCACCGAGTCAGGCTGGGGGCTGATCCGTCGCAATCTCGATCGCATCCTGGCTCTCACGGTGAACATGCTCACGTTCAGTAAGGAACGCAGCCCCCGTATCGAGATGTCCCAGCTTGAGAGAACCGTCGAGGATGTTGTGGCCCTTGTTCGGAAGCGCGCCGACGAAAAGCGGGTGATGGTCCTGACGGATCTCGAAGAGATGCCGCCGGTTCCCTTGGATCCCGACGGCATGCATCAGGTGCTCAACAACATTATCCTGAATGCCATCGAGGCGGCCCCCAGTAGCAACGGACGGGTCAACATCTCAACCAGCTATAGGGCCGATGACGGTCAGGTGGTCGTCTCCATCGGCGATAACGGTCCCGGAATCGAGCCCGAGGAACGAGACAAGGTCTTCGACCCCTTCCATTCATCCAAAGGGCAAGGAGGGACCGGTCTGGGGCTTGCAGCCGCCAACAAGATAGTCGCCGAACTCAACGGCGAGATCGAACTGGAGAGCGTCGTCGGGGAGGGGACGACCTTCCACGTCAAGCTGCCCATCAAATCTGCGGGGCCGGCCGACAGTGAGGACACGCACGGCCCGGGTTGATTGAACCGAATCTCCCGACGGAGGTCGGTGGAACGGCGTACCCCCGATGAGGTTCTGGACCGGTGCTCCCTCGAAGCTCAAACCACGAGTTGAAGTAGATGCCCCACCTCTTCGTGGGTGGCCCACGTCTTCAAGGGCTGTCGATTTAATTGGAACGGTTTTTGATATCAATTTCAATTCGAGGAGCTAGACTGGGGATCAGTTTGCGACACGCAGCATCGCATGGAGGCAGGCGGCATGAGTGGATGGAACCAAGCTCCGGCACCGCGGGATCAGATACTCCTGTTCCGCGAAACGCTGGGTGACCCAATCCCGGAGAATCATTCGGTCCGGCTTTTCGCGGAGATCCTCGATAGCGTCGGTTGGGCGAGTTGGGAGCAACACTACGTCCTGGTCGCCGGGCAACCACCAATTCATCCCAAGATCATGGCCGGGGCGATTCTCTACGGCCTTACCCACGGCCTGAGATCCAGCCGGCGTCTTGAGTGGGCCTGTGCCAACGCGGTCGATTTCATGT
>CP070827.1:3975351-3998981 GCA_020344555.1 Phycisphaerales bacterium | reverse complement strand
CGTCCGGCTGCTCGTCCTCCTTCTCGTGGTCGTTTTCGTCGGAACACTTGGAGCACGGGTCGCCGAGGACGCCCCAAGAATCTGCTGGACGAAGTTCAACAGCTCCTCCGGGTCGGCACGCTCGACAGGGATGACCACCGGATCGCCCGGTGGTCCCGTATCCACGTCAATGTAAGGCAGAAGAGACTTGATCCGCTCGATCTTGTCCCGCATGGCCAACACCAGAAGGACCCCCTGCTCATCTTCGGGAATCAGGGTCACCGCGGGTTCCGGCATGGTCTCCAGGGGGCTGGTCTCCTTGCCACGAGTCCTACCCGTGGACCGGGGCCGACCGCCGCCGCCCATGTCCATAAGCTGTTCGAGCTTGGGAATGGCCTCGCTGGGAAGGATATGCTCGAGCTTGATAGGTTCCAGCGTGCGCGGTTCGACGCTGCCTCCCTCGAGGAAGAAATCAATCAAGCCAAGATACTTCTCAATGTGCCTGACCAGCGCGAAAATGAACACCGAGTTCTTACCCGGCCGCGGGGTCACCCTCACATAGTCCGGCAGGAAGTCGCGCACCTCTCTCAAGTCAGCGACGGACCCCGATTTTGGCGTATACACCACCAGCGCCAGCTCATCGCCAGGTAGATCAGCCGCACGCAGGTCCTCGACTGTCTTGAACATCCGTTCGGGCGGGAGAATGCGGTAGAAATCGGTGACCCGGATGACCTCCAGGTGCGTTTCGTGGCGAACGAGCCAGTAGGGGTCATGGGGCTTGTACTTGAAAAGCAGCATTCGTACCCGCAGGAGGGCGTCTGCGAATGTCAGTTCTTCGGTACTGACGAACGTCACCTTCCCGTCCTTCGGTGCCTCACCGATGACACCGAGTCCGGTCTGCCGGGCAAAGCCTTCGACCAATTGCCCGTAAGTACCGTCCTTGATGGCGAAGATGTATTTTCTTTTTTCTGGCGGTATGTCACTTTCAGTCGGCGGAATGTCGAGCTTTGTGGTGGGACCGCTCGGCTCAGGCCCCCTGTCACCTCTATCAGTGGGCCTCGGGCTCCGTTCCACCGCTCTTGGTCGCGGCGCCGGCTGTCTGGGGGAAGGGGGAGGCTTGTGTCTTTTCGGCGATGTCTGTCTCCGACTCGCCCTCGCCCGGTCGGCCGCGGTCTTCTTACTCTCCTGTGCCTCGAGCAGTTCATCGATCCTCTTCTGCAACTCGGGGTCTATCTTGACCTTCCCGTCCGCGTCTTTGTCCTCGTCTTGCCCCCTGCCGCTCTCCTCGTCGGACTGTTTCTTCTCGTTCTCCTCGGGTTTCTCGGCTTGGGCGAACGCTGGGGGCGCCAGGCCGAGGATCGCGACCATGAGCAAACCGGCCAGGATTGCCCGAACGCGATTACGGTCCGAAGTGAGTTGTCGTTTCATCGTATGTTCTCCTGGTACGCCTCACGCCGGTGGGCGTGCCTCGCTGCAAACAAGTCGCGCCGAGTCGGAGATTACGCTCCGCTTCCCTCGCGGACCCCTCACGAGCCCTTCCGTTTACTTCTGACCTGCCGTGGTCTCTTCTTGCTGTCGGGCTCCGGAGGCAAACTCCGTTTTCTATCCTGGAGTCTGGACTTAGGCCCGGTCTTCTTTGCACTCTGACCGGCCTCGGTCTTGTCAGACTCCTCATTCTTGGCATCCGGAGCAGCGACCCGTCCACTCTCGCGAGGCTCGGGCTTCTCGACTCCGGAAGACTCTGCATCGCCTGACTTCTCATCTTTCTCCGTTGCCGGCGCCGCACTTGCGGTTTTCCCGGTCTCATCGGCCGGCACCGCAGCCGCATCCTGCTTGGCCTCTGACATCTCCTTGACACTCTCACGGTGCCACTCGGCCACTTTCTTCAGGTCAGGGTAATCCACGGCGGCGTCGGCGCTGAGGCTGACGTCCTGATCGAGCCAGGTTCCTATCGTATATAGAAAGTACTCATCATTTCTAAGAACGACTCCCCCTCTGGGGTGCACGAAAACCAGCTCGCCGCCGTCGAACTCGTCACCGGCCGTGTAATACTCCGTCTGCTTCCTTTTGTTGTTGGAGATCATCAGTTCGCTGACGCGCCCGGCGTCCGTGGTGTGCAGCAGTGTCATGCAGAGCTGCATGTATTTGCGGTCCTTCCAGCGTTCGACTCTTGTTGGCTGGACCGGCTCGGACGTCTCCTCGCCAGGCTTCGCTCTCGTCTCCCTGATGACGACCGCCACGCTATCGGTCGAGGTCTCGCCACTGGCGTCAGTGACCCGCACCGTGTAGGTTTGCGTGAACGCCGTTGAGGTGTCGATTGTCGGGTTGGCGATCGTCGCGTCGTTCAGTCCATCCTCCGGCTCCCACTTGAAGGTATACTCGCCGTCGCCACCGGTCGCCGTAGCGCTAAGCCGGGCCGACTGCCCCTGCTTTCTGTTCACGTCGCGGCCGGCGTTGGCCCGAAGCGGTATGGGCTCGGTGAACGGCTTCATCGACCAGATCAGGGCGTAATCCTGATCCGCATGACGCACGAACGATTCCGGCTGAACCAGCTCCTCCTCATTTATGCGTCCAACGATTCTCAGCCTGGGCAACACCATAACCTCAATCGGGACGCGGATGTTCATTCGATCTCGCCCGCGCTGCTTACGTGACCGGCTCGCCGGGTAGATCGCCGCATTACCAACCCGCACCAGTTGCGGAAGCTCGGAGACATCCTTCAAGAACTCGACTGCGGACTCCAGCTTCCCGACCGCGGTCACCGTGATCGACATTCTGTCGAGACCGGTCTTACGATCCTTTGTCGGCCGGCTGGGTGACACGTTGGCGCCCTGCAGTTTATGCTTCTCGATCAGCTCGTTTAGCTGCGCTCGGATGGCAGTCGTGACCTTGTCGATGTCGAATGAGCCCACTCGCGAGACGTAACCCTTGTATCCCTTCTTCCCCTCGCCGACCTCGTCTTCCACTGCCTTGAGTTCGTCATACTCGTTCTGGCGCACAGCGATTTCCTGATCGAGCTTCAACAGGGGCTCGATCCACTCCGGATAGACCAGGCCTGAGATCAACGCATAGGCAGCCACGGCACCGAACAGAGTGGCCAGGATTTTCGTTCGTCGATCCATACCTTTTTCCAAACTAGGCTTCCGGCTCGTGCTCCCTCAACCGCGCGACGACTTCCCGGAGGATCTCTTCTTGCCCGGTTCGTCGTCTCGAATCTCAATGCGGAAATCCTGTGAGAAGGGGTACCTCTCTCGCTTCTTTTCCGTCTGCCCCCCGATAGTGACCTTGAATCGAGGCTTGTCTCTGCCTTCGCGGCGGAAATTCTCCAGCGCCTGGATCACCTCCGTAGGGGTCTCGCGATGCTTCACCCTCGTTTTGAGTGTGATTCGGCCTTCTTTCTGATTCATCTCCGCACGATTGATCAGCATCTCCTCGTTGTCGGGGAGCAGCGAAAACACGTCGTACATGACGTCGATCCAGACATGCTGATTCGCGTCGAACTCCCTGATCTGCTCCATCACGTCAAGGAACTTCTTGTTGTCACTCCGTCGACCTTCAAGGGTACGAATGTCCTGCTCCAGTCGGGCCAGCGTCTGGCGGTCATCCTTCGTGTAGCCGGCAAAGCCGACCGCAGCCGCAGCCGCAAAAAGGAACACCACCGCAGCCGCAATCGGCGCTTTTTTGAGCCGCTGTTGCGTGGCTGATACCACCCTTTTAGGATGCAGGAAGTCGAAGTGCAGGCTTCCGTCCTGGGCGTGACCGAGCACCAGCCCCAGCGACGCGGCAAAGGCCGATGCCCCCGCCCCCTCGTCCGCCTTCCAACCGAACGTCGAGGCCGGGTTGTAGATTTCCGTCGTTATATTAAGTCGCTTCTGGATCGCCTCGGCCAGCGCCTCCTCGACCCCGACGTCGCCGCCGATGACCACATGGTCGATGGTTGCCCCGTGATCGCCGACGCGATACGCCTCGATCGAGCGGGTCACCTCCAGCACCAGCGAGTGGACAATTCCTTTAAGACCGGATGACGCCTGCGTGTCATCCACACGGCCCTCACCCGCATCCGCGGTCGCCGGGGTCTCCCGACCCCCGATCGATAATACCCTGGACTCATCTATGCCACTCGGAATCGTTACCGAGGCGGATCGCGAAAAGGACAGCCCCGACTGCCGCAGGACGTCGATTTCCATGAATGTCGGTCTGACATCGATAAACAGCACGCGATCAGGAATTGCGTGCCGCAGTAACTGGCAGACCGCCACCTTATTGGCATATGGCCGCAGGCCGATCCGATCCAGTTTCAGACCGGCCGCCGCAAAGATCGCCTCGTATTGCTCCAGAAGCTCGCGGCGAATCGCCCCGACCAGCACTTCCCCCGTGGGGGCATCATCCGCAGCCGGCCCCACCGCAAAATCGATCACCGATTGCATTGCCGGGAAGGGAAGCTCCTTGGCGATCTGAATCTCCACCATGCCCGGCAACTCGTCGGGCTGCGCGATGGGAAGTGTCAGCGTTTTGAGGATCGCCTGATCCCGGGGGATGTCGACGATCGCATGCCTGGTGGCGATACCTTCCTGATCCAGTGTGCGCCGAACGTGCAGTCCCATTTGTTCCGGGTTGGCCGGATCCAGATTGGAGGGCATGGCAACCGACAACAGCCTGTCGATCTTCACGCCCCGCTTGCCCAAATAGGCATGCACCACCCGCAGCGAGCGGCCATCCCAATCGATCGAGAGAATCTTCTTCTTTTGACGAACTCTATCGGACACGGATTTTCTCTAGATCTTCCTCACGAATCGGGTAGTGACCACCCAGGTATGTCAGATCACGGTAGTAGATGGTTTGCCCGATCGGACCCACCATGTCAATGACCACCTCCAGCCGCGTCACCATCCCGATATGATCGCCATAACCAAGCGCCTCGATCCTAAACTGCTGGCCGCGCGCCGTAATGACCGGCGCTATCTGCTCGAAAGTCTTCAAATCGACCACCTCTTCGGTCAGCAGCCACGCCGTCGTCGCTTTCGTCTCCGGAGGCACCCGTTCCCGGCGCTCCAGAATCGCCTCGATATGCTCGTTAGTGAGCCCCTCAATACACTGCAACACCAATCGGGGGGCGGTATTAATATTGATAAGGCCGGGGATGGTTCGCTGCTCCGGTGGGAGCGTCGTCGTGCGATCCATCAACACGGGCAGGTCCTCCAAAGTAACCGGGGTCTTGGGGGGCAGCTTCCCACCGACATCTTGTACAGTAAGGAGCGACGCCGGACTTCGCATCGTCCCGGGACCACTTCCTCCACCTCCCGTTTCGGCGTCACCAACGGTATTTGTCCCCGCCGATTCGTTGCCTTCGTTCAGCTCGTCAGGGCCGGAACCTTCTCCACCTTCGCCAGGGCGTGGATTACCAGTATTGCCACGCGGCCCTGAACCAAACCGGCCCGACCCTGGTCCCGCGTTCTCAGCACTGTTACCGCCGCCACCGCCCTGCGAACGCGCCGCCGCCACGATAAACTCGACCACCTTCGGGTCGTCCGGAAAGGCCTCGTTCAACTCCTGCCGCAGAACCTCCTGCTGGCCGAACAGATACACCCGAGGCCGATTGTCGTTGCTGACGTTGTTCTCCACTGAGTGGACCGTCAGATAGGGGTATAGCCCGCGGTTGAGCTTACCGTCCTGATTATCGAGCGGGAAGGACACGTCGTCATCGTCCTCGTTGGGCGTCAGAAGCCCGTTCCGGTCGAAATCCTCCCCGTAGAGAATCTCGTCGGTTACACCTTTGACCAGGAGCAGCTCCTCCACGGTCTCAAATGGGCCGTTCTTGACCCGGTATGGCTTGGGCAGCCTCCGGTAGTATTCACCCTCCGTGTCGCCGACTTCACCGCGAGGGATCTGATCCACGTCGCGCCAGTCCAGGATCGCATTGACAATATCCTGCGGAATGACCTCCTCGTTCTCGGCAACGGCCACTCGAACCAGTCTTAGCAGTTGCGATTCCGTAGCCGTGTTCAAATTGATCTTCGATGACTCGTCGGTAATCCCCAGCCGAATGTAATCCTCGTCATCGGTGGGGTCGTCGGCCACGATGCTGAAGCGATAGGCCATTCCCTCGTCTTCGAACTCCTCGTTCGTTCCCCATACGCTCTCATCACCCCCCTCGGTCCAAACGATGATGCGGTGCAGCTCATCGGAATTGTGGTACCACCGGTCCATGTCGTAGCGCGCCTCTCCAAGAAGCAGCTTCACCCGCTCGATACCGGCTTCCGCCGCCAGCCGTGTCTGCAGCCGGTAGGCGACAGCCTGGGTCGATGCCAGATCAGCGTTGACCCGAAACGAGAACATGGCCACCAAGAGTCCCAACAACAGCAGGATCATCAAGACCACAGGCAAGATGACGGCACGACGAGACGTTGTCACTCTTCGTCCCCCTCCGTGCTCAATTCCTGGACCAGGGCCTGCGTCTCGCGGCTGATGCGCGAACGAAACAGCGGGTCGGACTGCGGCACGCGCACCACAGTTGAAAACTGGTCCTGAGCCAGTGGCTCGCAATCCACCGGGTCTTCGTTGAGACACTCACAGAACTCTTCATTGATCTCGGCGACCTCGCCGAGTCCGAACTCCTCGCCAAACGGTGGACGCGGCTCGAAACCGATCGTCATCATCACAAGCTGCGGCAGCGGACTCTCGCCGGTCACCTCCCAAGTGTCCCACCATCTGTGGCCGTCGTAGTAGCACAGCCGCAGATACCGGATCTCCGGCGCGTAAAGCTCGTCCCATTCAATCTCGGGCTCGAGGCTGGCATCGCCGCCCTCTTCCTCGTCTTCTGAGAGCTCCCCATCGAGAAACGGCTCCTCCCCCTCGTCTTCAAGCTCGTTTTCGCCCTCGCCCTCGTCTTCCCCCTCGCCCGCACTCTCGTTCTCCTCTTCGAGATCTCCTTCATCCTCCTCGAGAGCTTCGTCGGTCTGCACCGTCTTGTCGGGCCGTGGAATGAGAGTCTCGACCCGTGCAAGCCCCAACGGGAACTCGTAGCCGTCCTCGTGGAGAACCTCCGGGTGCCGGACGATCCTGTATTCCACCTTCGTCAAGTCATACTCTCCAGGTGGCGGCTCGTCCGTGACCGATGACATCTCCATCATCATCTTCGTTCTACTGTGCTCTTGCCTTGGCACACGGTACGTGGACAGCCAGATGCGCTCCGCTTCCCCGCGGACGCCCACGCGGTTGTCCACTGTAATGACCGCCGCCTGGCGAATCTCCGTGGCTATTCGGTCCAGCACCACTCGCATCAGCCGAAGCTTCTGCGCGGCTTCCGTTCCCTCCTCACTCGTCTCCAACGAGGAGGAGTAAAACCAGTAGGTCATGGAGGAGACAAAGACGAGAATGCCCATTGCCAGGATAATCTCCAGCAACGTGACTGCGGGACGTGCGTGAGGGAATCGGCGGTGACTGTACGAGCGGTAACGCATCACGACCCCTCATTCTCGCCGAGCCCTTCCAGCAGCTCCGACGCAGCCTCCTCATCGAGCAGACCGCTCTCTTGGATCTGCCTGAGCAGATCCGGCGGTAGTGTGGAGGCCATATCCGAAAGCTCCAACCCGAACGCGTCCATGATCACGGGAAGTGCCTTCAGCAGCTCCTCGAAATCGAGCTTGCCGAGTATCCGCAGATCGAACTCCCCCGGATCCAGCCCCTCGATCGCCAGCTCGCTCAGCTTTTCACCCAGCTCGACCACCTCGTCTTCGGTGAGCCCGAAATCCTGACCGAAATCCACCGGCTGCGGCGCCGCCCGCATCGCGTAGACCGTGAAGACCGTCTCGGCGTTGTCGAAGTCGAAGTCATCTTCGCGGTATTCGTCCTCGCGCAGGTAGTGCAGGATGTCCAATTTCAACAAATAGATGTTCTCGATAACGGTGTCTTCGGTGGTGAGCCACCAGCCGTAGTCAGGGTACCTGGGTCCGAAATCCCCATCCTCGAGCTCGTCGACGGAGTCGAGTTCCACCAGCCCCAGGTCCAACATGGCAAGATGCTGCTCTGCAAGCATCATCGCCCGGACACGCCGCTGCATCTTTCGCACGCACGTCTGTGAGTCCTGCACCTGTGCTCCGATCACCGCAAGCCCGATGACCAGCAGTCCGGTGGCCACCACCGTCTCCAGCAGCACGTAACCGCACCGACGCCGTCCGCATTTTGCCGCCGGAAGGGGCCCCTCGGGCTTCATGGCTCCACCTCGAGTTCGCGGCCCTTTAGTTCGACCTCGCGCCCCTGCACGTGCATTTCACGGATCTCCAGCACATCGTCCTCGGTCAGCACCCGTGGATCGACAAGGTCCTGCCGCAACACTGCCGGCCAGCCCTTCTCCTCGAAAAGATCCAACTCCTCCTCGTAGAAAGGCCGCTGCAACCACGCCAGTCCCGTGGTTCCATCAACGATCAGCTCCACCCGGGGAAAATCCTCCAGCTTATCCAGCTCGATATCGCGCGGGGCGTCGGTGAGAATAAACACTGCCCACTCGCTGCTCCCGTCCGGCTCGACATACAGCGGCGGGCGCTGCGGGTCGATGTCCTTGAAGGCCTCCTTCAGTTCCAGATCGATCTGCTCGGCGGCACGCTCGCGTCGCTTCTTGATCTCTTCAATCGTAGGTCGTCCCAGACGGACCTCGGCGCACCACACATCCCCCAGCAGTGTCTTGCCCACAGCCCAGGGGAGCGTAATCAGGTTGAACTCGTCGGGCTCCTAGATGGGGTCGCCCTCGCGCTCGATCAAAGGCTGACGGTCACCGCCAAGCGGGTCCAGCTCATCCTCATCGGGAAACCGAATCCGGTATCGCCTCCCGTCAAAAGCCGCATTGGCTCGGACCAACGTGATGAACGACCGAAGCTGCTTTGCCGAGCGGGCGATCTCGTCGGCTTTGATCTGACGGATAAAGTTCGGAACCACCATCGCGGTAATGAGCAGCAGTAGGCCGACCACCAGCGATACCTCGAGCAAGGTAAACGCACGCCGGTTATGTAACGGAGCAGGTGCCATGGTTGATCACAAATCGCAGTTTCTTGTCTTTGCCCCCGGAGACCGGTGACCCGCAGGTCTTGACTATCGCAGTCAACGCGCTCTACGAACCACGGGTCTTAAGCCGCGCGGTGGCCCGCGCAGGCTAAAGCCTGCGGCTCAGATGTTGGCGCAGCCGGTCTACTTCTCGATCCAGTTCTTGACGTCGTCGCTGTCTTCCTTCTCGCCGTCGTCCTCCATGTTCGGGCCCCAACTCCACAGGTCGTACTCCTCCTCGTTGAACTCGCCCGGCGACCGGTACTCATAGGCGTTGCCCCAGGGGTCCTTCAGCTCCTCGAGGGCACCTTCCAGGTAGGGTCCCTTGTAGCGCTCATCATCCACCTCTTTCTTGGATTGAAACAGGGCGGCCAGACCCTCGTCGGTGTCGGGGAACTTGCCCATGTCCCACTTATAGCTCTTAAGCGCCTTGGCGATCGGCCCGTTCCATCCGATCTCCGCTCTGCAAATATCGATCCTTGCACCATGGCCACGATTGCCCGCAAGACCTCGGACCCTGGCTTCCGCCAAGAGGACAAAAATCCCAGTGACCACAACAAGAATCGCGGCGAGTAACACCGTGTGAACGATCCACCCCACTTGCTCTCGATGGGCCTCTGTCCGCATAGTCCTTATCCAAACCTAGGGCGTTTGTAGGGCACTCTTGCTCTGTACTCCTTGCGCGCCACGTCGGTCGACAGCTGCGGGCCCCAGCCAGGATGAGACTTCCCGCGGGGATTACTTCTCGATCCAGTTCTTGATGTCGTCACTGTCTTCCTTCCCGCCGTCGTCCTCCATGTTCGGGCCCCAACTCCACAGGTCGTACTCTTCCTCGTTGAACTCACCCGGCGACCGGTACTCATAGGCGTTGGCCCAGGGATCCTTCAACTCCTCAAAGGCACCTTCCAGGTAAGGGCCCTTGTAGCGCTCATCATCCACCTCTTTCTTGGATTGAAACAGGGCGGCCAGACCCTCGTCGGTGTCGGGGAACTTGCCCATGTCCCACTTGTAGCTCTTCAGCGCCTTGGCGACCGGCCCGTTCCGTCCGATCTCGGCTTTGCAGATATCGATCTTTGCATCCTCAGCCATTTGAAACAGCCTGGGGATCGCAAACGCCGCCAACAGGGCGAGAATCCCCGCGACCAGCAGCACTTCCATCAGCGTGAACGCTGACCTTTTTCGTTGACTCTTCCGCCGCATTACACTTCTCCAAAACAAGGAGGTGTTAACCTCTCGAGAACTCCTGGATAACACATTTCTTCCTGCAACGCCGATCTCACCCACCGTTCTTACTGAATCGCCGTCCCCATCGTCAGAATCGGCAGGAGCAGGGCAACGGCTATACAGAAGACCACTCCTGCCATCATCGCCAGCAGAATCGGCTCCAAAATCCGGACTGCCAGATCAATGGAACGGGCCGTCCGGGCTTCGTTTGTATCCGCTATCTGCACCAGCACCGTTTCCAAGTTGTTGGCCTCCTCCGCTACCGCGATCATGTCCACGATCGCCGGCGGAAACAGCCCGCATTCACCCAACGGCGTGGATAGCGCAGCCCCCTTTCTGACACTGTCACCTGCGTCCTCGATAACCTTCGCCAGGATCGTATTCCCGGCTGAATCCTTGGATATTCTCAGCGCCTGGAGGATCGGCACCCCGTTGCGCAACATAGTGCCGAGAATCCGGCAGAACCGGCAGATGGCCACCATGGTCATCACGCCACCGAGTACCGGGGCCTGCAGCTTGAACCGCTCGAAGGCCCGCTGCCCCCACTGAGTCTTGAGGATCGAGGACACGGCCAGGATCACAGCCAAAAGCGCCAGGATGATGGCGATATAGTGGTCCCGGAGCAGATCACAAACCGCAAAGACCGCAATGGTCAAAGCATTGAACGTCTCGGGACGCAGATACTGCCGGATCCTGGGAACCACAATGAACATGAGCAGGATGACCACGGCGCTGCCGACGAAGACCAGAATCGTCGGATAGATCATCGCTCCGACAACCTTGTTGCGAAGCTCATCCTGCTTTTCCGAAAAGATCGCGATTCGGTGCAGCACTTCCTCCAAGAACCCGCCCTGCTCGCCCGCGCGAACCATCGACGCATGGAGCGGTGAGAACACACGGGGGTGCTTGCCCATGGCATCACCCAACGACATGCCGCCGGCAACACTCTCGCGCAGGTCCTTGACCACATGGGCAAGTCTGCCTTGCGAACCCTTCCCCGAGAGCACGTCAAGCGAGCGCAGCATCGGGACGCCGGCCCCGAGCAGATCGGCAAGCTGGCTGTAAAACGTCGTCAGGTGCCGGGTTTTTACCCCTCGCCGGCCGTGAAACGGAAGTCTGACCTCTTCAATCCCTTCCGTTACCTTGATCGGATATAGCGCTTGCTCATCAAGCATGCGCAGGGCAACCTGGTAATTCTCGGCCGTTAACACGCCGGCGACCGGCTTCCCAGCTTCACTGACCGCTCTGTACGTAAAACTCGGCATGAGCTACATCCACAAGAACCCGGGCACAGCACCAGGTTCAACGGCCTTCCCGAATCGTGCGCGCCTATCCAGTGACAACAGACGAGTGTGGTGAAGAAGCGACGAAACCATCAGACCATCCCTGGTCCCAAACGCCTTCCTAGTCTTTGACGAAGAACGATTCTTCCGCGGTCTACCGTAGCTTGGTCAAATACCCTCGTCAAATCACGTCGCTCCGCCCACGGCGGTGAGCAGCACTCCTGGCGCGCAAACCCACATCCCATCCATGTCGTTTTTTACACCCCAAACCCCGTCGTGATTGCAGCGTGGCGCGTGACCGGACGTGTGCCACCGACCCACTATACTACGCCGCACTGGGCGATAGATGCCCCTTTGGAGGGGATATAACGGAATCCGCCGAAAGCACCGTTGTTACCAGTCCGTAACAGAAGTTGCCTCGGACCGCAGCCTCCGGCGTCCCTAGCCAGAGTCCTCCTTCTTCAGTGTGGCCGCCTGCACCGCCTCGATCAGCCGGTCCACGACTTCGACGATGGTCAAATCGGTCGTATCGATAATCACGGCTCCTCCCGGGACAAGGAGTGGCTCCCACTGCTTTGCATCGACTTTGTCGCGAGCCCGCAGATTGTCGACTACATCTGCAATTACTACATCTTCACCGTCTGCGAGCATCTCTTGGACACGGCGCCAGGCCCGCTGCTCCAACGATGCTTCGAGCACGATTCGCACATCCGCGCCCGGGAACACTACACTTCCCTGGTCGCGGCCCTCGCTCACGAACGAGCCCAGCGCACGACCGATTTCGCGCTGCCGCTTGACCATCAACTCGCGGATCCCGGCGTGTCGCGCCACGTACGGCGTCATCCTGCTCACCGCCATGGTCCGGATGGCCTCACTTGCGTCATGCCCGTCCACCCGAACGCGAGTGTGCACAGGGCCGCAGTCCAGCTCCAGCTCTATGGACTTCGCCAGTTGCCGCAGAGCTTCGTTGTCATGGAAGTCGACACCCCGCTGCAGCCCGGCATGGGCAACAGCCCGGTACATGGCACCGGTGTCCAGGTAGGCAATGTCCAGCCGCGCCGCCAACTTCCGTGCCACGGTCGATTTCCCGGAACCGGCAGGACCATCGATAGTGATTATCATTTGATCGTCACCAACAAGACTTGCATCGCGCATTGCAGTTGACAAGACATACCCGAACTCGGCCTCGTCACCTAGTACTAGTCTTTGCGCCCGCTGAGCAGGGCGAGCATCGATTCAGCCTTCGTCGAGAACAACGTTTCGGCGAGCGTGTGCTTGCCCACAAACGCACATACGCCGATTCCGATGATAGCCTAACGTAGGGATTTGAAAAGCAACGGGGTGCCACACGGAGTGCGCACAGAGGCAGGGGAGATGCAGGGCAGCGGCGTAACGCTAGTTACGCGTTTTCTTGGACGGCGCCCGCCCGCGTTCTCTCTTCGATCAACTGAATCAGCGAGCGTACATCGAAGGGTTTGCCAAGATACGCATCAAACCCCGCCTGCAGCAGCGCCTGGCCTTGTGCGTCCGTCAGCCCGCGGGCCACTCCCAGCAAGCAGGTCGGCTCCGCACTGGCCAGCGAACGGATGAAACAACTGAGCGCTTTGGGGGAAGTCTCGGAGAGCGTCACATCGACGATGACGACATGCGGCTTGATCTCCTGGGCGGCTGCTCCGGCCTCCAGCGCCGAGCCCGCCGTCTTCACCTCGTACCCACCGTGCTCGGTAAGGGCCGCACGGATGGCCCCACACAGGGCCTGGTCAACGTCAAACACCAGAACCCGCGTGGCCCCGCTGTCCAAACCGTTGAGCGGAATCCCGTGGGCACGCATGAAACGCACGAGATGTTCGACTGGGATGCGGCGATCTTTGCTGCCCGGGATTCGGTAACCACGCAAGTGACCCGCGTCGAACCACTTGGACACGGTGCGCGGAGCGACGTTGCAGATCTTCGCAACCTCCCCCGTCGTCAACACGGTCTTGTTCGATCGCATCGGTCTTCCGATCAACCGACAGTCCGATAGCTCTTACGGACCGACGCCGTCCACCCCTGGCCGTCTACTCCAGATAGCGATGTCCATTCCTGCGGTCGATTCATCGGCAGTCGGTCAACCCCACTATGCTTACGTATCGCAAACGTTCACTTTAAGGCCCAATAAGCCAACCCGAGAAGCCGGTTGTTTGTTCCCAAACCTGGATGGGGGGAATGGGGGGAATGTATGAAACAGTCCGCGCACCTCTGCGTCCTTCCTGCCACCGACCATCTCACCGTAGGTTGGCTTTCAGGATGTCGAAATCTCCAGCTATGCCGGTAGATGTCAAGCAAGTGCCACTTTGACCGCTCGTCCGGGGTAGACTGTATCCAACCCTTCCATCAAGCAATACTTTCGCCAACGCAGCGCAGGAGGACTCTGCTTTGGATTGATCTATGGTGCCCGGCAAGTAGTCGCAACTCGAGGGAGTACCGACCTCTTTACGGATTGGGTAGTACAATAACTTGACCGACTTGCAGACGAGTCGGGTCCCCGTGGACGAGCTCTTTGTTCAACTCGAACAGCTCTCTCCATCGCGCCGGATTACCCAGCACGTCTCGCGCGATGGCGTAGAAACTGTCGCCGGGCTGCACCGCATACGTTCGCCGTTCGCCTTCTGCGGACGTCGCCGACGGTTTGGCTGTCGACGTCGCTCGCCGCAGGGTCTCGTCGGAGGGTCGCGGCGGAATCCTGACGATAGTGCCGACACGAAGACGGTTTGGGTCACTGATCTGTGGGTTGCTGTCGATCAGGAAGCGAGTGAGCCTCGCGCTGCCATAGTATCGCTCGGCCAACAACGAGAATGTGTCACCAGGTTGTATACGATGCGTTTCAACCGCGGCCTCGCGCCCGATCGTCGGGCGATCCGCCGCGTCGCCGCCGGCCTGGCGTTTTGCTGCGGCCAGGGGCACCGGCCGCCTGGATCGCGTTGCCGACGGTCGCGTTCGGCCGGCAAACTCGCGCTGGGCGGCCCGATCCAGCCGGGCCACCGCCCCGGAAGACGCCGGACGATCACTCGTCGCACCCTCACCAATTCGATCAGGTGCTGTGTCGGCCAGTTCGGGTTGTCCGGCGGAAATCTCCCGATTGGGGGCGGAACCCGTACTACGTTCCCCCTCCCCGGTGGTTGTAGGAACGTCCGTGGGAGTAGGGGTCTTGCCGGCGATTGAGTCCTCGGTCGGCCTGCCGGCGCGAGGTCGTGGCGGCCCCGACCCTCGGCCCGCCGTTCGCGCATCGGGCTCAGCGACGCGCTGCCGCGATCCCGAACCCTGTGCCCTGTCAGGGCCCGGTCGCACACCCTGGGCCCCATCTGCTGCCGCTGGAGGTCTCGACGGAGTCTCCGTCGCTGCCGGATCGGGCAGAGACTCCGGACCTGATGCCAGTTGGACCGGTGTATCGCCCTTGTCACGATAGAGATAATAGGTCCCCGCCACCAAAACAACGACCATGGAAATGACGATCCCGAGCTTGACGTCTGGGCGCATCACGAACTCCTTTCTCTACACCCGCCAAGAGACAGGAACGGCTGCGCGAGCGATCGCGCGCCGGAACTGAAGCAAGCCATTTCATGGGGGCGCCGCGCGAAACCACCCGCGATAACGAAGCCGCACCAGTTCGAGAACGTAGTCTAAATCAGGACGACCGCGAGGTCAAGACCACCTGGATCGATAATAGGGCGGCGCGAAGAGTGTTTATCACACCCGCTACGGACAGAGGCTTGGCGAGTCCAAGGTCCGTGAGCCGTGCCGGCGACAACCGGCCGGTCGGCCGGCATCCGGTCATTTGTGGCCGCCGACTGCGTGTAGACTCAAGCGCCTACCGGCCGACCGGCTGGAACGTACCCCGGCCCGCGCTGCAGCCGCACGAGGGCTGCAATACACGCCACCAGGGCGAGCCCCACCAGCACCAACCTCGTGGTTTGGTGCTCAAACGCCGCGAAAACGGCCCCGGCCACCGCAAGGGCCACTATGACCGTCACCACACCGTGGAGCAGTCTGGTCCGGTACAGAAGCGGTGTCGCGATACCGATCGAGCTGTAGGTCCCTACAATCACGCCGATCAGCAGCGCAAAACTGAAGCCGTGCACGCCCTTCCCGCCGAACACGTAGAGGACGCCCACCACCACAAACGTCGTGAACGAGGTTAGCAACGTTCGTGCCAGGGTCTGGTTGATGCTCGCGTTGATGATTCTCGGGTTGAGCGACTCGACCCGACCCTTGTTCTCGCGAATCCGATCGAACACCACAATCGTATCGTTCAAGCTGTACCCGATGACGGTCAACAACGCAGCGATCATAGGCAGGTCTATGCGAAAAGCGTCGATTAGCATGGCCCCACCTACCACGGTGCCAAATACAACCTGGCTGAGCCCCACAAGCCCAAGCGTGATGGACACGTCGTGCACCAGGGCGACGATGGCCGCCAGGCCGTATTCCTTCGTGCCGAACCGCAACCACAAGTAGGCCACGATTGCAGCCAGCGCCAGGACAATCGCAAAAATGGCCCGGTTCTGGGTCTGCTGCGCGATCGGAGCCGCAAACTGTACGACTCTCGACAGCGACTTTTCCTGCCCCAGGGCCGCCTCCACCTGGGCGAGGAGCGTTCGTGCCAACGCCTCGGTCCACTGGGCCGGATCCTCGTCGTAAAGCAGCGACTCGTGGACCGCCACCACAGCGAACTTCTTGTGACCGATTTCGCCCTCGCGCAGTGTTGTGGTCGGCTGCAGCGGAAAGATCACCGACTCGCGCCTCTGGTACTCCTCGAATTCGGGGAGAAGTCCCACCTCGCGGAGCCGCTTGTCGAACTCGGCAACCGTCAGCGGCTCTTCATCCTGATCCAACACTAAGTGGACGGCCACACCACCACGGAAATTACGCACGTCGAAGCTCGCGTCACCCCCAATGACGTCCGACAAATAATGATCATCAGTCTCCACCACGAAGAACGGCTCCTTGGTCAGCTCCTCATCTTCCACCGTGGTGAATGTGATTGCCCGCTGGATGGAGAGCTTGTCACCCATGGTGGCCACCACCGCGGCCTGGACCAGCTCACGGTTGGCTTCGGTAGTCACAATCTCAAAGGACAGCCCGCCGCCCTCCGTAGGCCCCAGCTCGGCAACGCTTTGAACACGAGCGCTTCGTAAGCCCCGAGCCGCCTCCCGCGTCGCGCTGGCCGCCTCTTGGACTGCTTCTCGGAAACTCACAAGGGTAAGCTGCCCGGGCTTGCTGTCGAACCTGGTTGTATGTCCTTCCGGCCGAATCCCGCCACGCTGGACCTTGTCCTCGATTACTGAACGCATCATTATGCCCAGTTGATTCGCTGTCAGCTCGGCTGATGAAAGGACATACTCTCCCGGGATTTCGCCCTCGGACGCCTCCGCCGCCACCAGTTGATCAGCGGCGCTGCGCAGCCATCGTACGGCAGATTGCACTCCTTCCTGATCGCCCGTGACCGCCTCGATCACCTCTTCGTCCGTCATGGTGACCCCGGGCTTCAGGTCGATCTGCAGGCTTGTTCCACCGAGGAATTCGATGTCAAACACACCCTCGGGGTTTGCGGTGCTCAGCCACACGAACCCGGCCAGGCCCGCAACCACCGCTGCAGTCGAGATGGGCCAAAAGATGCGGCGCAGCCCCAGCCATTCGACCGACGGCCTGCCGATGATCCGACGCATGGACAGATCCTTGAGCATGCCCTTGGCAATCAGCGTGTTGAAGACCAACCGCGTCACGAACAGCGAGGTGAACATGCTGGTCGTAATACCGATTCCCAGGGTGATGGCAAAGCCTTTTACCTCCTCGCTGCCGACAAACCCGAGAATCACGCAGGTAATTAGTGTCGTGAGGTTGGCATCTATGATCGTGGAGAAGGCCTTGTCATAACCCGCATTCAAGGCCTTCTTGAATATGACACCGCGGTCGCGCTCCTCGCGAATGCGCTCGAAGATCAGAACGTTGGCGTCAATGGCCATGCCAACCGTCAGAATCAAACCGGCGATACCCGGCAGCGTGAACGTCGCCTGCAGCAGGGCCATGATGCTCAGCACGAACAGCAGGTTCAAAGCCAGGGCCACGTTCGCCATCCCCCCTGCGGCGATTCCGTAGTATAACAGCACGAACACTGCTACCGCACAGGCGCCATATACAGCGGCCCAAAGACCCTTGGTGCGATTTGTCTCCCCAAGGCTCGGCCCGATGGTGTTCTCGCTCAGCGGCGTTTCCTTCAGCCGTGCCGGCAGCGACCCGGCTTCCAGAATCCGAACCAGGTTAGTGACCTTTTCGGCCGTGAAGTCGCCGCTGATCTGGCCCGACTGTGTGATGCGACTCTCAATGTTCGCGTGCGACATGGCGGTGCCATCGAGCATGATGCACAGGCTGCGGTTGATGTTGTTTCCTGTGAGCTCACCAAAGAACTGGCCGCCGCGCGGGTCCAGCCGGAACAGGACGATGTTCCTGCCGGTCATCGGATCCACGCTCGGCCTGGCTTGCTGCAACGCCCAGCGCTGCCCCCCCGTTCCGCGCAACAGTCCGTACTCCGGATCGTTATGCATCAGCGCGTAGTAGTTACCCACGTATTCCTCGATGATTGGCTGTGCCGGGTTGGACCTCTGCGGCTCGAACTCGCTGAAGTCGCGCAAATGCATGAAGTTCACGACGTTCTCGACCGGAAACCAGCGAAAACGATCGCCCGCCTTTGGCCGGGGACCATACTTGGCAAGCTGCTCGGTGTATCTGCTGATTGGCTGGGAAAGCTGCGGATTCGGATCCCGCGTATTCTCCGGTGAGTTCGGGTCCCGGTCGGCCAGAATCCTGAACTCCAGAACACCGGCGCCTTTGAGCAGCCGCTTCAGGTCGGACGGATCCTCCAAGTCCGCCTTATGCTTGGCCCATCCATCGTAGGCGGTGACGGCCTTTGTCAACAGCTTGCCCTCCGGGTGCCGTATACTGCGCGCGTCGTAGGACGGAAACTCAGCCCTCAGTTTGTCGAGTTCGGCGTCCCGCTTATCACCGGGGGGAAGCGCAACAACGTCTTTGAACCGGCTGGTCGGCAGACTGGTCGCCAGCAGGTCGGCCATCGCCTTCTCGTAGGTCTCCCTTGCCGCTTCGACTGCTGTGGAATCCTCACCGTCTTGCACGACGCGGCGTTCGTCATACGCCGTGACCAGCGTCCCGATGAGTGACCTGCGCTCGGTGACTCCCTGTTCCAGGCCGGCGAGCAACTCGTCGCGATGCTCGCCCGTAGCGTTTAGCGCCGACTCAACGTCACGGCGTTTCAGGTTCTTTGCGCTGAGCCGGTCAATCGCCTCGTTATACGCCTTGCGCCGGTCCTGTGCCTCTTTCGGGGGACGAGGCATGCGAATCTCGAGCCGCCTATTGCCTACCGGGCGCCACTCCAGGTTCATCTGCCCCTTCGGATCCACCCGCTCCCTGAGGATGCGCATCACCCGTGTAGACAAACCGCGCTGTTGCGCCGGGCTCAACCCGGTAGTGTCGATCTCAAACAGCAGCCTCGTCCCGCCTACAAGGTCGATGCCTCCCTTAAGCTTCTCTCTCGGCGGGTAGAGGATCAGCAGCGCGATGGCGACCAGCACGATGACAAACACCCATTTCCAAAGCCGGTTGGGATCACTCATAGCCAGCTATCGTCTCCGCAGGGTGGCGTGCCACTGTCGTGGTCTCGGCCGCCACCATAGGTTTACTTTTGACCAGACTGTTGCGCCTATCATAAAGCGCGCAAAGCGTTTCGGGCTTGCCAGCCTACACGCTGACAGGACCACGTTGGATCCAATAGCCTCCGCATCTAACATGAATTCTGCCCGACAACGCGCTTCATCAACCTTGCCGAGGAGGACTCCCGCTCGGACTAGCTCCGGCGCTTCGGCCAAATCGCACTCCAAACGGGCAGCCCGCAAGCTTCCTCGAGGCGTAGCCCTGATTCGCCTGAGACCCTCGCCCAGGCCACGACAAAACCGGTTGTGCACGACCCATCCACTTCTCGCATCCGGCTGTCGTTGGCCCGGCTTGCACCCTGTGCCACGTCAGCCCGCACCACCTCAGGCTCACGCCGAAGCATACAGTTGAGAATGAGAAAAATAAACCCTCAACAACATACGCACGACCGTGTCACCCCGGAGCTCGAGATTCCGCGGGCAGAGCACCAGCCGCTTCCTATGGTCGGGCATTATAGCGCAAGGTGGCCAACGAACAATCATCGTTAATACGAATTGGCTGGCCAGCGTCCTGTGAATTCTTCGCAGAAGTCTGATGTGCGGAGAGGACTTCCGCGCGGCGGCAACGGATGCATCCTCCGCCGGCAGCGGAACTTACAGTACGCGCGACAATTCCCTCAGAAATAGTGCCCCGACTCGATATTTTCGTGGATTCGCAATTATTTGCACGTATAATGGTGGCACGAGTGGTCAATAGCCGAAGCTGCCTTTGAGGATACCGTGGAGCGAGGACAGACGAGACAACGCGTTGAAGAACTTGAATTCTGCCTTTACCAGCGGGCGATCCATCCGGAGCTTTTCCGTATCGATCGAGTCAAGCGGATCGAGCAGAGTCGCTACCACGCCGAGATATGGGTGGCTGGTCTCGCCCATGTCGCCACAGTGCAGTGCGGGGACCAGATCCTCACCGAGCTGATTGCTGAGGACACCGAGCTCCTGCCCAAAGCCGGGCTGGCAACGTCGTTCCGTTTCCGGGGCGAACGGGACCATGCCCAATCGTTCAACGACGGGATGAAGTATATCTTGTCAACTCAGGTTGAGCGCATGACGCCACAGCTTTTCCCGGCCACCCACCGCGACTATGTGCACTACGCCCAGAATCGGGAACTCTTTGTCTCGTTTGATGATTGGACCCACGACGGGCTCGCCCCGTTCACGTTTATCGACTACGACGCCCGGGACCACGAGTTCCACGTGCATGCCTTCCACGCGTTTCCAGAGGAACTGACTCTCCTGAAAACGCAATCCATCTTCGAGGTTGGCAAGCCGCGGATAACCCCGGAGTGGTAACAGGCGCGTCGCTGGCGGCTGCGCACGGCGAGCAGAACGGGCCTGGGCGAACGCCTACCTCCCTGGACGACCTTGCCATCCGCTCAGCTATCGGCCTTGGCAATCCGATACAACCATCACAGGGCGACAACCCAACAGGACTGTAAGGAGCGGCTTGTCGTGCGCCGTGAACACCATCCAACACGCACAACCCTTTCGCGTCGGCGTTTCATGTCCGCTGCTGCCTCTATGGCAGGCGGGACGCTACTATGGCCGCGGCAAGTCGCGACAGACCAAGCCGAGCTGCGGATCCCGCTAGGCATGCCCAGGTCACGGGTCGTCCAAGTCCAGAGCCCGAACGCAGTGCTCGGACCTGAAGTCCATCGCCCGCTCCTGGGCGAAATGCTTCAAAAAGCTCTCATGTCGCTCACGGCTACCAGAGCGATCGACCAAGCCTGGCGGTCGATCCTAAAACCCGAAGACGTAATCGGGCTCAAATTCAACCGGTCTGGACAGAAGATCATCGCAACCACCAGGGTACTGGCAGATGTGCTCATCGGCTCGATCGTCGAGGCTGGCTGGCGGCCTGAGCAAATCGTCTGCATCGAGGCGCCCCAAGGAACCGAGGCTCGCAATCGAACCACACCGGCGCGACACGGCTATGCGTCCACTATGACCAGCTTCAAAAGTGGGACGGACCAATTTGCGTCCGTACTTGATCAAATCACCGCGCTGATCGACATTCCATTCCTCAAGACACACAACATCGCAGGGTTGACATGCGCGCTTAAGAACCTCTCCCACGGATTGGTCAAGCATCCGGCCCGGTACCACCAGAATGGGTGCTCACCGCATATCGCGGACATTGTTGCGGCCACCCCCATTCGTTCGAGACTCCGGCTCTGCTTGGTGGATGCCCTGCGTGTGGTATACGATGGCGGACCCGAGGCGACTGCCGCAACCGTCAGCGATGAGGGTATTCTGCTGGCATCGTTCGATCCGGTGGCGACGGACACTGTCGGTTTGGCCATACTGAACGAAATCCGCCAACGCTACGAACTTGGCCCTCTCTTCCACTCAGGGGTGGATTTGGGCTATCTAGGGGCAGCCCACCGTCGTGGACTTGGGGCAGCCCTGTGGCATGGGATCGACCTTGTGCGACTCGAGTCGTAACGGTTGGGCAACCGATATTGGCTCCGCGTGGGTGCCCGGACTTTTTTGTCCGCAAACTGATTGACAAGGGGTGGAACTCCGAGTAAACTCTTAGATATAGTGAAGTGGACGACAGGCGGCCGAACCGGTGTTCCGGCTGCGCGGTGAGGCAGTATCTGATACCTAAATCATTGCTGTTATCCTAAGTATTGTCACGGCATCGTATTTCGTAATCTTCCTCTCGCCGCTGCCACCACACCGAAAGGTTTCCGTCCATCTGGTTGTCTGCCGCATGTTGTGGCAGGCCGAAGGCTGACCACGGTGATCAGCACAACGGGATCCGCTCGCTTGGGATTCTGTGCGATTTCCAGAAGCCTTTCCGGACGGAATCGGCGTCTGCACTGCGAGCGTTATGGCTCTGCGTTGCGCCGGTGCGACGCAGGGATGGCAATGTGCGTGGGTCTAGTTTTGAGGACAGTTGCTTAGCGGCTAGGCATGTGAATCGCCGGGGGTGCGATCCGGCGGCTGGTCGGCCGGATGGCACCTGGAGCCGCCCTAAGCACGTTCTGGGTTCACCAGCAGAGGAGTCAAGACGGTGAGACGAAGATTGAAAGCATTTACGCTGATCGAGCTGTTGGTGGTTATCGCCATCATTGCGCTCCTGATCTCCATCTTGCTTCCGAGTCTGTCGCGCGCTCGGGAGCTAAGTAAACGTCTGGTCTGCGCGTCGAACGTAAAAGGTGTTGGTACGTCAGCCAAGATTTACGCGAACGACAACGGCGAGAGGTGGATGGTGCCTCCCTTCAAGCGTGCCAACATCGATGAAGAGGGCATCGACTACGTGAAGGATGATGAGAGCTTCACCGTTCCCCCGTCGAACGAAGGTGAGGTCGGCTGGAACCGGGAGTACGAGAGCACCTCGGAGACACCGTCCTTCCCAAACGAGGGCAGCTCGCAAGTTTCGGTGACCCGAGCCTACTGGATGATGGTGCGGTCTGGTGACATCACCGTCAAGCAGTATGTCTGCACCAGCAGCGGCGACTCGGAGGACGTAACCGAGAACCTCGACCTGTACTACGACTTCGAGAATTACGAGAACATCAGCTACGGGTATCAGGTCCCCTTCGGTCCGCGGGACACCCGGCCGCGCGAGGGCATGGACAACCGCCAGATTGTGGCTGCCGACAAAAGTCCATACTACATCCCCACGTACATTCCGGACTGGAACGTCGGCAATCAAGGCGAGATCGACACTGACGACTCTCCCAAAACCTGGCGTCCGTTCAACTCATTCAACCACGGCGGCACAGGTAACGGCGAGGGACAGAACTGTCTGTATGCGGACGGCCATGCGTCCTTCAATCGGACCCCGGCGGTCGGAATCGACAACGACAACATCTATACGGTCATGACCGAAGAGTGGGGTACGGCCCAAGGCTTCAACCGCATTCACGGAGACACGGTTCACACGTCTCCTATCACATACCCCTATCCGGGGCAGGATGCGTACGGCCAGGGCGCGAACATGTTCGCTTCTACCGACACGTTGATATATCCGTAGGTCCGTTGCCGGTAGCATAGAGAACGTACTTCGAGGCGGCGGGGTATACCCGCCGCCTTTTTTTGGCCGGGAGGATCTCGGGCCCAACTCGGTGGTCGACCCGACGATGCTACGCACTGGCAGCCAATTGCCGCACGAACGCGTGCGCCGCGGCGTGATCGGGATAATCTCCAGTGGTCCGGCATATCTGGTGATCCGTCGAGCACCTGGGATTCCGATGGGCGGCTATTGGTGCTTTCCCGGCGGTCACGTGGAGCCCGGCGAGACCCCCCGCCAGGCCATAAAACGGGAGCTGGCGGAGGAACTGGGGATTACCGTCGTGCCAACAGAACGCGTGGGCTCGGTCCGCGTCGATGCGCAGTATGT
>CP070827.1:3965055-3975251 GCA_020344555.1 Phycisphaerales bacterium | reverse complement strand
CGAACCGCCCGACCCTGAAAGGGTCGTCTATCTCACGCGGCGCGTGCGATGGGACGCATGTGCGACCCCTACCTTCTTGACAATTGTCACCCCTCTGCTGGACGCTGGAGGCGGGTCAGTTTTAAGGAGGTGGACCATGGGTGTGCGGGATGCCAAGAGAGAAGAGCTAAGACGTCTGGACTGTAAGACGCTCGATTCTCAGTTTAAGACCACGATTCGCGATGGCCTCAACTGCTCGCCTTTTGAGGCGGCAGCGGTGCTCCAAGTCGTGCATGAAGTGTATGGGGCGGCACTGGGGAGTTCCGATTCCGGAACCTTGCCAGGGCAAGTCACCTTGGTCGCCGTCGATGCCGAGGAGCCAGCGGGCAAGCCGGTGGCTGAGTGCGAGAAGCGAACCATCCGTTTGACGGTCCATCGCGGTGCGACAGATGATCGATGTTTGCAGCAGAAGAAAGCGGCCACATTTAGACGCTCACGGATCCCTGACCTATGCCAGGAGGCCCTCAGCCAAGGGGCGTTGCTGACGCGCGAGGACCTGGCTTACCGCATCTTCTTTGTCAGTCCGCGGACGATCTCACGGGATCTGGAATCGTCGCGGAAGGCGAATCCGAAGACTCCAATCCCGCTCCGCAGCATGGTGCATGACATCGGGCCGGTGCTGACGCATCGCACGCAGATTGTGCGACTGGCGCTGGAGGGCAAGACCACCTCGCAGATCTGCCAGATCATGCGGCACTCGCCGATGGCCGTGGCCAATTACGTTTCGACCTTCACGCGCTGTGCTCAACTGGCAAAGGAGAACATGCAAGCCGGACAAATTGCCTTTCTGCTGCGGCGTGGCAAGGGTCTGATCCAGCGTTATCTGGAACTGCTGAAGGAATGCCGTAAGGACAAGAATCTGGGATATCACTTGGAGGAGCTCTTGAAGATTGGGCAGGCTGGCACGCTGAAAAAAGGGGCGAAGGAGACGTGCCGATGAGCCACAAACCCGACTATGTTCGCAAGCATTACGGCCCCCTGTTGCAGAAAACCCTGCAAAACGCGGTATCGCACGTGATCGGCGAGCAATTCCCGCGGATCGGCGGTCCGCGTATACGCGAACTCTGTGCTCAGATGATCCTGGACGTGGTCGATGCCCACGTGCGTCCTACCGAACACATGCGACATGGCCAAGCCCTGTGGCTTGGGATCGCGACGAATGATCCGCCACGCCAACATCAGCGAACGGCGGATACGAAGCTGGTGCCGGTTGCCCTGGACTTGAGCCTGCCGGAAGACATCCACGCGCGTTTGGATCGCAAGCCGTCTCGGGAACGGCTGCGGATCAAGGCGGTGCGGCTGTGCGAACAAGCTCATCAACAGGGTGCGTTGCTGTCGAACAGCGACCTGTCGGAACTCCTGGGTTTCGACGCCTGGACTATCTCCCAGGTGCTGGTCCAGCACGAGAAGCAGACCGGTCGTCTCGTGCCGCGTCGTGCCACGCTGCACGATGTGGGCACGGGCCTGACCCACAAGCGAATCATCTGCTGGAAACGCTACGCGGAAGGCAAGCCGGCCGACGTCGTGGCGCGCGAGACGTATCACAGCCTGGAGGCGGTGGACAGCTACCTGGGGCAGTTCGATCGGGTGCGTCATTGCCGCGGCGAAGGGATGTCGGCGGAGCAGACGGCCTTCACGCTCAATTGTAGCATCTCGTTGGTCAACGAATACCTGGCGATCGATCGGGCGTTGGAAGGAGAGAACCCATGTTGAGCGTTTGCGAGGTTGACAGGTGCAATTATGCGGGCACCATTGGGGGCATCGGCCGAGAGGATAGGGCTCTGCTGAGGAGCAACCCGAGCGCTCGGACCGACGCCGGGACAGATGCGGGATCCTCCCGTTATGGGGGTTCCCCCTCCCCCAGCCTGTTCTGGCCCGAAAGCGACAAACCTCGGGGGTTTGGGGGCAGAGCCCCCAAGACAGACCTTGGCACGATGTGCCAATTGTCAAGATCTCCGGGGTCAAAAAGGAACCGCCGATTCTGTCACGCACCCAGTACCGTGTTTGACAAGTTTCACGCCTATCGCCGAGTACCACTGGCAGCTTGGCTGCCCGTGGACACACTCGCGGGCCAGCCGCCAGTGGCACCCAGCACCGATTTTCGTCGCTCACAAGGGAGTCCGTGACACTTTCGGCGGGTGGTGGGACCGTTCCGACCTTTTCCGGCGGCGGGAACCACCACGGACTTCCCTCCCCTTCCTCTGCCGCAAGAGCTCTTGATGCATTTCAGCCTCATTCATGGGGCTTTCCCGCGTAGCGGGCTGCCAGGCCGGTCCTTTTAGGGCCGGTGACCAGGAGCACCCCACCGATCCCTTTTTCGTTGTGTGATCGTGTAGCCCGTTTCCAACGGGCTTTCATATAGTCGTCACGCCGTACGCCAGTAGGCGGGTAAGCCCGTTGAAACGGGCTCACAGGAGAATTGACGCGGGCACCGCCTACCGGGCGTAGAACGCCCGGCCTAGTAGCCCTTCGGGAAAGACCGCTGAAGCGGTCTGACTGTGACGTGCCGGGCTAAACGTCGCGTACCCCGGCGAGGGCGGATCGGGCAGAGCAGGGACAAGCAGCATACCGGCGCTGTTTCCGGCGGGTGTCGGGAATATCCGAATCCGGGCGCTATGCGGCTCAGGGGGCCGATTTTTCTCAGAAAAAGACTTGACAACCCGATCCTTATTAGTAATAATATCTGATATGATTAAGGACCGACGCCCGTGAGGGCGACACAACGGAACACGCGGCAGCGGGAGGTGGTGCTGGAGGAGCTCAGGAGGCTGGGCACGCACCCGACGGCCGCTGAGCTCTACGAGATCGCCCGGGCCCGCCTGCCCAAGATCAGCCTGGGCACGGTCTATCGCAACCTGGAGCTGCTAGCTGAGAACGGGATAATCCAGAAGCTCAAGATCAGCGGGGCCGAGGCCCGGTTTGACGGCGATCCTCAGCGGCACTATCACGTGTGCTGTGTGCGGTGTGGACGTGTGGACGATGTCCACGACCTGCCCCGCAATTTCGTGAGGCGTCGGGCCAAGCAACTGAGCGGTTACGACATTCTGGGCTTTCGCCTGGAATTCAACGGAATCTGCCCCGAGTGCAAGAAGCGGTCGGCACCGGGAAGTGACGAAGGTGCGTCACAGGAAAAGGACCGGGCGGTATAGCGGGCGTCGGTGCGGATAAGGTCGTGCCTTCGTCGCTGGAAAGACAGTTTAGCACAACGAAATGGAGCGTAAGACATGATGAACCAAAAGATTCAGGACGCGTTCAACGGGCAAGTGAATGCGGAGCTTTTCTCGTCGTATCTCTACCTTTCGATGGCTGCGTACTTCGAGTCGCAAAACCTCAAGGGGATGGCCCACTGGATGCAGATTCAGGCCCAGGAAGAACACATGCACGCGATGAAGTTCTTCGACTTCATCAACGAGTGCGGGGCCAGAGTGGCGCTGACCCAGATCGGCACACCCAAGACGGAATGGGGCTCCCCTTTGGAGGTCTTTGAGGATAGCTGCAAGCACGAAAGCAAGGTCACCGGCCTGATCAACGATCTTGTGGAGCTGTCGCTCGTGGAGAAAGATCATGCCGCGAACGCGTTTCTCCAGTGGTTTGTCACCGAACAGGTCGAGGAGGAGGCCGCGGCGCAGGAGATCAGGGACAAGCTCAAGCTGGTAAGTGACAACCCGGTGGCGCTGTTCATGATCGATCAGGAGCTGGGGCAGCGCGCTGCTCCGGGGGCACCGACGGGCTAGAGCCCCGTTACTCCTGAATTGGGTGGTGGCATGCCCAAGCCCGTGGGAGACGGGCGCCGGCATGCTGTGCCCTACCCACCAGCATGGTTGATTCATGGCGGCGCTGCGCTTGGCCATGCCACCCACTCCTCACAAAGATGAGTAATGAACTACTCTTCTCTCCGCAACGGATCCGTCTGGTGTGCGGGATAATGCCCGGTTTGCGGTCGGGTGGCAGGGAGCAGCCCTTCCCTGTGGACAGCATGTTCGCTTACGGTTGGATTTTGCCGAAGGCGATGACTTCGTTCATGCTGCCGCTACGGAAGCCGCGGAGGTCCAGGGCGACGTAGGTGTAGCCGAGTGAACGGAAGTGGCGCTCGATGCGGGCGGCGTTTTCGGGCTCGGCCAGTGTCTTGATGAACACCGGCGGGACCTCGATCCGGGCCAGGTTGCCGTGATGTCGGACCCGGCACTCGCGAATGTCCATCTCCTCGCGCAAGAACGCCTCGGCCAGTTCGATCATGTGGAGCTTTTCCGGCGTGATTTCTTCGCCATACGGTACCCGGCTGGCCAGGCAGGGGCTGGCCGGCTTGTCGTGGGTCGGAAGACCCAGTCGCTTGGACAGCTCACGAACGTCGCCTTTGGTGAGGCCGGCTTCTGCCACGGGCGATCGGACCTGGTGTTCATCCGCAGCCTGGAGGCCGGGGCGGAAGTCGCCCAGATCGTCGGCGTTGTTGCCGCTGACGCTGGCCTTGATCCCCCGCTCAGCGATGAACCCCTTGAGGCGGGTGTAGAGCGCGGTTTTGCAGTGATAGCAGCGATCGGCCGGGTTGGCCGTGTAGTCCGGGTTCTCGAATTCATCGGTGTCGAGGATGACGTGCTCGGCGCCGACGGCGTCGGCCAGCTTGCAGGCCTCCTCGAATTCCGCTCGGGCTAGGCTATCGCTCCGGCCGGTGACGGCCACTACGTTCTTGGGCCCCAGCGTGTCGATCGCCACTTTCAAAACAAAGGTCGAGTCGACCCCCGCGCTGAAAGCGACGGCCACGCTCTCCAGCTCCCGAAGAATCTGCTGCATGCGTTCGTATTTTTCGTCGAGCTTTGGCTGTGTCATGTTAGCCCCGCCGCTGATGCACGCACCCTAGATCATAGCACGTTTTGCGGGCGATGACCATCGCGGATCGCAGTGATTACCGGGTCCGTGACAGTGCAGGCGGCTTCAGCGCCGCACCCTCATGCAGCCTGAAAGGCTGATCGAGAGTAGCCGTGGGCAAGTCCGCCACAGGCGGACGCCGCCCACGGTGACCCCAACACCCGTTCCAATCGACCCTGCAAGGGTCGTATAAAAGCCACGTTGCACGCGCCCCGAAGAATATACGACCCTTTCAGGGTCGGGCGGCTTGGTAACACCCGGACCCGGTGGCGGCGCTACGCTTGCCACCGGCTACTTTCGGGCAGGCCTTCAGCCTGCGATCCTGCCCGCCGTTTCTTTCACGGACCCGCGATTACCTCACCGTCGAGTCCAGCCGCCGGCGGACGGCTCGGAATGGGTGCAATCGGCAATCGTCAATCCCCAATCGTCAATCCACTGGCCGCCTCCTGATCCCGACGTACCCCGATCCCGATGTGCATCGGGATTGAGACAGGCGTCGGGACAGCTCTGCTTCGTTATAGACGTCACTTGGTGCGTTGCGGAGGGGGTTTGAGGATGGGAAGTTTGTCGAATTCGCGTTCGATCTTGGTTAGTTCAAGCTCTTCAAGAATGATGGCAGGAGCAATGACGCTCACCGGGATGCCGGCGGGTGCGTTGTAGACCTTGCGTTCGGCGCCCGCGGCCAGGATGCGTCTGAGGGATCGGGTCTCTGTGGGCAGGAATTCCATGCCGCGAATGAGTTCCTCGCGGCCGTCGTCGACATAGACCTTGTAGGCGTAGATGGGGTCGCCGAGTTCACCGTATCCGCCTGCTTCCATCGACTCGATGCGCAGGCCGAACTCGAGTCCCTCTTCGCGGACGGCCTGGATGAGCTTCTCCTTCAGCTCATCCGCTGACATGCCGTCGTCATCATAGACGTACAGACAGCCGATGGTGGCATGTGCGTCGCCGTATCCACCGCTGCGGCCGTGGCCGGTGGTCTTCTTGATTCTCCGGGTGGGGGCACGGCCGGCAAGCAGCGTTTTGAGGATTCCCTTTTCAACCAGTGTGACCCGGCCCGGCTGAACGGCTTCGTCGTCGTAGGTGTATGCGCCGGCCAGAATTGTGCCTTCGAACCGCTGCGGCCCGGAATCGTCGTAGACGTTGAAAGAGCGCGGCAGGATGCGCTGGCCGATTTTCTTCTCCAGGCTGGTGTCACCCCAGCCGCCGCTGCCTATGGGGATGGGAGTTGCACACAGGCCGTCGGCCAGCAAGGCCTGGAAGACCTTTCCCGCGGCTATGGGCTCGAACAACACCGGGCCGGTATAGTGTTCCAACACCGGGGCCTGGCTCAGTGCAGTCAGTTTCTCGCACATCCGGTCGATGCCAGCGAGCATTTCTTCGATGGTTGGAAGATGATCGATCTGAAGGCCGAGGTAAAACAACTCGTCGGCCAGGTGCATGCCTTCTTCGGCCTGAAGTTGGGCGTGAATCTCGACGGATACGCCGGTGTCGGCAGTGCGAAGACGCGTTCCTTCGGAGTTGACGATCCACCGGTTCTCCGCGCCGGCAAAGAAGGTCACGCCGGAGTTTTGGATCTTCGGGTATTGCTTGAATCTGGCCGATAGTCGCTCGACATTGTCTTCCCATTGTTTGTTGTCGAAGGCGATCTCGGCGGAGGGTTGGATGGCGCGAACGGGCCGTGCGGATGAAAAGTCATCCGGCCGGTCTTCAACGGTCTTTTGTTTGAGAAATGCCTGTTTGCGTGTGAGGGTCTCCACGGCATGCTTGTAGTCGCTGTCGGTCATTTGCCAGATGGCGTGTCGGAGTGCCGCCTGATTGTCATCGAGCGGCAACGTCGCCCGCCCGCCGGATCCCCGGCCCATGTTCGTGTTGTCCAGCTTCGGGGAGCCTACACGGACCCGACAGGTGATGAAGCGATACCGGTCCCGGTCGGACCGCAGCAGGGCGCCGTAAGCGGCACGCATGTTGAAGGTGATGCGGTCCTGGGCATTATATTGGATGAAATAGGGGCGCGGCAGGTCTTCGAGCACCAGATCCTCCATCGAACGGGCCAGCTCATCGACCAATGCCTTCATGGGGATGTCGTTATCGGGCAGCGCCCCACCGCCCCGTGCCGCGGAGGCAATGGGCAGGAACAACATCAGGTAGATACTAGCGATGGTCGCAGTGTTACGTCGCGGCATTCTGGAAGCTCCCGGCAACAAACGGCAGTATGTCCGCTGGTCCGCGCGGGCTAAAGCCCGCGGCTCGGTGGGGTTATGGCGCGTCCGCGCTCATGGGCGGCGGGTCGAGAATCGGCGGTCGGTTTTGGCTCCGGACCCTTTTCTCGATCTCGATGGTCGAAACCAGAACGCTTGGCGAGACCGCCGCGACCGGAACCCATCCGGACTCCGCCCCGCATGAACCATTGAACACGGCCGGATCATCACCCGTATGGATGATTCTTTCAAAACAGGTAAGCGGCGTTCCCACAATATCGACGCCGCGGATCAATTCGTCGGGGCGGCCGTCGGGGTAGACCCGATAGACCACGATGGGCAGCACCTTGAACGATTGCGGGCCACGTCGGCTCGTGGTCGTGAATCCGCCGGATATGTCCTCAAACAGAAGTCCGTACGGCTTGCCCTGCCGGTTGCACTCTTTGATCAGCAGCCCGCGAAGCCGGTCAAACGGGGCCTGTTTCGTGGATTCCACGATCAGATTCGCCTGTCGCGAGACGACGGCGCGTCCCGACTGACGCCGACCATGGCCGTTGGATCGGGGGAATCCCTCAATAGGGCTTCGGGACATCAGGAAGGTCTCGAGAACTCCGCTGTCAACTAGTGTCACGCGGCCGGCTTTTGCGCCCTCGTCGTCGTAGAGGTAATGTCCGCGCAGGTCGATGTCGTGGAGGCGAGTGATTGTCGGATCGTCATAGACACTGATGAAATCCGGCAAGACGCGCCGGTTGATCTTTTTCTTGAAGGTCTGACCTTCGGTGACGTCTTTTTGACGGTGGCCCTCGATACGGTGGCCGAAGATTTCGTGAAAGAAGACGCCGCTGGCCCGGTTTCGAAGGATGGCCGGGCCGATGTAGGGCTCGGCCAGCGGTGCGCTGCGAAGTGCCAGGACCTGTTCGATCACACGCCTGAATGCTGCGGTGATCTCGGCGTCGTCGGGCAGTGTACTGAGTGTGGCTGCGTTGAAGTCGAAGGACTGGCTCAAGTCCATGCCGTCGTGCGCCTTGGTGCCGGCGGTGAGCGTAATGCGGTAGCGCGTCTGTGCTGTTTGCAGTCGTGTGCCTTCACTCGTCACTATGAAGCGGGTGCCCGCGTAGGTGCCAATGGTGACGCTCGATCCGTAAATAAGTGGGAAATCGCGGGCGACCGCGGAGATCCTGCGCAGCCGATCCACCCAGGCCTCGCGGTCCAGAGCGAACACGGCGGGAGGCTCATAGAACACGGTGGGCTCCTGGCGACTGAAGTCGTCGGAGGGGTCCTCCTCCTCGACCTTGACCTTGAGGTTGGTCTTGATGCGCGTGAGCCTTTTTACGGCGCGCTTGAAGATCCTGTCGGTATGGTACCACAGCGCATAGCCGATGGAGTCGGTGTCGTCGGTGAGTGCAAGGGGGATATTGCCGCTCCCGGAGGCGTGGGACGCTCCGCCGCCGCGAAGCTGATGTGTATTGTCTAGGGTGTAGTCGCCGACGCGCAGATCGATGTTCAGATTACGTTCGATCGTCCGGTAGTCTCGGTCGATGGCCCCCAGCGTCGCCGAGAGGACGGCGGTGTGTTCATCGTAGACGGTGTAGCTGATGTAGTACGGCCTGGTACCGTCCGGTGCGACAAGATGCTCCATGGAATAGGCCAGCTCATCAGCGAGGTACTTCATCAGCGGACGTGGCCCGGCGGCAGTGTCCCCGGTCGAGACCGGCTCATTGGCGGCTGCCTGCCGCGGCAGCAGCATGGCCGCCGACGCCGCCAAGAGAATTACGCTCACCTTCATCGAGTCATCCTTCTAACCGGTTGTCCGGTTGACGAAACAAGGCGATGCTGGCGGTGAAGCCGTGGATGAAGTTGGCCCCACCGATTGGGCCGAACTCGCCGCCGCAGAAAAACCCGGCTACCGGGACGTCACCCAGTAGCTCGCGCAAGACGCCCACGTCGTGTCCGGGCTCCGGCCACATCTGTGTGCCGCGACCGTTGCACCCGAAAAGCAGGGCGCCGCGGATCCCGGTATCGGCATGTGGTGAGAGCATCTTGCGCAGATCCTCGTCGGCACTGGCGGCGTCGCGCACGTGGAACTGCACGGTGGCGCCGATGCGGGCGTGACCTGAAATGGCAACGGCTCCGCTGTGCCGGTCCACACCGATGATGTTGTGGATCAGGAAATCGCCGCGGGTGAAGCGGTCTTTATACTCGTCGATGACCCGGCCGACGAACAGCGATTGCTTTACGAGGCGTTCATCCTCCCTGGACAACCTTGCCAACACGTTTTGAAGCTGCTCGAGGGCGGCCCTGCCGCCGAGCTCGCGGATCACATTTCGCTCGGCTTTGGTGATGACAAAGGGCTTGCCGATGGGCCGGCAGCCCTGGGATACGACCGTGTCGACGGCAAGGAGGCCGGTCAAGGCGATCCCGACTATTCCCTCACGGTGAGTATCACCGTTTAGTATGAGCCTGTTCTGCTGAGGCATGCGGGCGGCGCTGGCCACTCCACCGACCAGCGGACTGCCGGGGTACGCCTCGTTGATTTGGTCGATGAAGTCATGGATTGCCAGGCGGAACGGATCAGCCAGGGCCACAAAGGTCGGCCGGCTTTCCGGTGACACGCCGACGATGCGCTCCCAGTCAAGCGGCGTTCTTATGGACTCCAGGTCGCTCTGGCGCATGTAGAAGGGACGGACCTCCACGTTGGGCATCGACGCGACCAGCAGCGACATGGAGGGCACGCGCTCCAGCTCCTTGTCAAAGCCGATCGTTCCCTGCGCCGTGCAACCTAGAAGCACCGCACCAGGGAAGCCGGTGCCGATCCGGTCGATCACGTCGGCCAAATGATCCTTGAAGTCCTTGGTGATAAACAGCAGAGCCAGGTCCACCATGCCGCGTGTCAAACGCGAATCGACCGGTTCGAGCAGCTCGTCGACAGCCCGGCGGGCATCGGTGGCCTCGGTGATAGATGAAGCAAATCGCACTACGGTTGACCTCGGTCTCTGCGCTGGGTGCCTCAACCCTCTCCGCGGACCGTGGAGGGCACGGCTGAGGTCCGCTCATCAGGAACCATAGGGCGGACTGGCGAAAGATTCAAATCCG
>CP070827.1:3961427-3964955 GCA_020344555.1 Phycisphaerales bacterium | reverse complement strand
TGCTCAGCTCCCAAACCCTGCTGCGTAAGCACATGTTTGGCTACGCCCGCAGTCAGGGTGTATGGCAAAGACCCATCGATGTCTACCGGGTCCTGGAGCTCAACCGCCGAATCGCACTCTTCTTCGACAAGGCCATCTACCACACCATCCGCGGCTTCGAGGAAGACCAGACCGGGTGATGTAGGCTGGTTCCTACCCAGTGTGCGAGGTCGCCAAACCGCGATATACCCCATCCCCACACGAAGCGCGGACATGGCCGCCAAGAGGCGAGCCAGCCCTTTAACTGAGTCTATGCTTGCATGACGTGCGCTCGGAGGGTATCCTACAGGGCGCCAGTTCCGGCGTTCCAACTGCTGGCAAGAAGCTTTGGCGCGGGTTGTGAGTTATCGTCGGTGGACGCTGGGCACATGAACGACTGTTTGGAGGTCACAGTGAGACTGGTTGTTGTTGCAGGTCCGTATCGTTCGTCGACGGAGTGGGGAACATTTGAGAACATTCGGCGCGCCGAGGCCTTGGCCCTGCAACTATGGATGCTGAATGTAGCGGTCATTTGCCCGCACAAGAACACAGCCAACTTTGGCGGAGCGGCGGATGATCAGATTTGGCTTGAGGGTGCTAAGGAAATCGTCCGCCGCGCTGACGCCGTCGTGACGCTACCGGGCTGGGAAGCATCTGAGGGTGCGTGCGGTGAAGTCGAACTGGCCAACGAGCTCGGAATACCTGTCTTTTCGAACGCCGAAGAGGTGTCAGAATGGTTGCAATCCCAGGCGTGATGAAACCTACATGGTTGGATCGCGAGTGGCCCGTGGAACTTATCGCCGCCGTGTGCCCGGCTTTCGCGATCGTGTGGTCGATTAGAGAGCAGTTGACCAAAGACGAGCCTTCATTTCTTGGCGCAATACTGTTTGGCGCCGCCTTGCTATGGCTGATCGCACTCGGTGTGTTGAAGGTGTTCCTCGCTCGTCGTCGTGATAAGCGGCGGATTCGGATGGAAAGCCCGGCCGATCTTGTTGGGTGCATTCAAGTGCTTTATCACGCTGTAAAGCACCAATGCGCCCTGGACAAGGACGACGAGACGACGCTCCGGGCGACGATACACAGGGTGGTCAAACCCGATTCCCCCGGTGACGATCCAGAGGTTCTCGAGCAAGTTATCCCGTATATCGGAGGTGCGGGTGGTGGTGAAGGGCGGAGATTCTCGACCAAGTGCGGGATCATTGGTCTGGTTGCCCGGACACATGAGCCCCATGTTGGGTGGCGGAGTAAGGAGGACTACTCGGCTTTCCTCGATGAGCTCGTGTCCGAGTGGGGATACAGCAAGGGCGATGCCAAAGCACTTACTGAGGACCGGGAAGCATGGCTGGCGGTTCCAATAAATGGCGACAACGAACAGGACACCATAGGTGTCGTGTATCTTGATTCTAAGCAGCGAGACTTGTTTGGGGAGGACGTGCAGGAACTCGTAATTAGGTCCTGTTTTGGCGTTGCCGAGTACATAAGGGCGCGGTACAATTAGCATGGTGGTTTTCGGGGGCTTTGACATGCGAAGGAACCGGGCAAACGGAATCAAGATCAAGCGCGTCGTAGTTTCCGGCAAGAACGCCTCTATTCGGGTGGAACGACTCGAGTTGTCGAAGGACGGGCAGCGCCGACTTACGACCGGTGCCAGTACCCTCGATCCCGTGCGGAAGGGTTCGACCGCGAAGTCGCAAACAGCTTAGACCCACCACGGGTGTACGAGCGTCACGGGCTCACAGGCGCGCCGCTGGCCGCTCCATTTGATGACCGGCATATGCTGTTCGCTCACCCCTTAATCACGCCCACCGGGCGGAGTTTGGCTACTCGGCGGCTTATGTCGGCGGCGTGGAGGACGTCGACGACCTGGATGACATCCTTGTAGGCCTCGGGCTGCTCCTCATCCAGGCCGGTCCGGCCGCGGGCCTTGGCGACCACCCCGCGATCCAGAAGCTCCCTCTTAATCGATCGACCTCTGGCGGCGTTGATGGCAGCTTTGCGGGACATAAGCCTGCCGGCACCGTGGCAGCAGCTTCCGAACGTCTTTTCCATCGCGTTTGGCCGGCCAACCAGCACAAAGCTGGACCGGCCCATGTCACCGGGAACCAGGACCGGCTGGCCGATGGATTTATATCGGTCGGGAAGCTCCGGGTGACCGGCGGGGAAGGCCCGGGTTGCGCCTTTACGGTGAACGCACAGCTCGGTCATTTTGCCGCCGACCTCGTACGACTCCATCTTGGCGATGTTGTGAGCCACGTCATAGATCAATGACAACTCCATGCGCTCCACGGGCATCCCGAAGAACTCGGAGAACGCCTGGCGGACCAGATGTGTCATGATCTGCCGGTTGGCCCAGGCGAAGTTGGCCGCCGCCCGCATCGCGCCGAGGTACCGCTGACCTTCGGACGAGTCGACCGGCGCGCAGACCAGTTGCCTGTCCGGCAGATCGATCCCGTACTTCCGCGGTGCGTTCCGCAGCTCCTTGATGGCGTCGTCGCAAACCTGATATCCCAGCCCTCGCGAACCGGAATGAATCGCCACGGCGACGCTCCCCAGGGCCAGACCCATCGCCTCGGCCGCCTGGGCATCGTCTACGCGCTCAACGACCTGGATCTCGAGGAAATGGTTCCCACTGCCGAGCGTGCCGCACTGGTCGTGGCCCCTTTCAGTTGCCCGGGGTGAGACAAAGTCGGGCCTGGCCCCCTCGATCCGCCCCCCCGCTTCGGTCATTTCAACGTCGCCTCTCCATCCGAAACCTCGGTCCACGACGTAGTGCGATCCGTCGAGCATGATGCGCTGCAGCTCTTTCTTGCTGAACTTGATGACCCCACCGCGACCTACACCGCAGGGGACCGTCTTGAAGAGCTTTTCGACCAGTTCCTCTATGCGCGGTTGGACATCTTCAAGCGTGAGGTTCGTGCTCAACAGCCGGACTCCGCAGTTAATGTCGTAGCCGACGCCGCCCGGGCTGATCACACCGCCTTGTTTCGGGTCAGTTGCCGCTACCCCTCCGATACAGAAGCCGTAACCCCAGTGAATGTCGGGCATGGCCAGGGAATTCCCAACGATGCCCGGCAGCGTCGCAACGTTGGCGACCTGCTCGGGTGATTGGTCCTGTTTGACGGCCTCGATCAGAACGTCGTCGGCGTAGATGATACCGTCCACGTGCATGTTGGCTTTGTAGGACTTTGGGATGCGCCAACTGGTGTCGTCGATTCGCTCGAGTGGTCCTTTGTATGGTTGGGCCATGGCTCTAGATATCCACAATAAGGGTAGCTTCGAAACCACCGGGTATCACACGGACGTCAAGTTTGTGATAGGTTATCGCCTTTACCTCACGGTGCAGGGCGCTACGGCGCTTGTCGAGGATCGCGGTCTGCAAGGTCACAGCCAGTTGGCTCTCCGTAAAGGCCGCAACGTCAGCCGTAGTGACTATGCGGGCGTCGCGATCGAAGAGGGTGAGTAACTCGGCCAGGTAGTCGCGCAGAAGCTCGGCCGATTCCTTCCCCGTAA
>CP070827.1:3947842-3961327 GCA_020344555.1 Phycisphaerales bacterium | reverse complement strand
TATCCACAGGCTGCTTTCTCACGTCTCTTGCGGGCAAGTGAGAACAGAAGGTTGGACCCGGCAGGAATTCTCGGGTGAGTGCGGTGGAGGACAAATGCTTGGTGTCGCGGAACGGGCGCAGCGATTTGCGGATCTGAAGGCCTGGGGAGAGAAGGCCGGGGTGTGCGTGAATCCATGTCGCTGTAAGAACCCCGAGTTCGGGGGACAACCGTGCGCGATTGCCGGTGGTCATTCGTACGAAGCACCGCGTTCGGATGATCAGCAACTCTTCGGGTTCGAGGCAGGCGGGGTGGTTCAACGCAGTCCTGGTTGAGGTTGTGCCCCTCGGTGTTCCCGGTCAGCCCCTGGCAAATGCGGGCTGCGAACGGCTCGAACGCTCAAGAGTGGCCCGGTTGCGTCTCTTCGTAACCGCAGCATCTACCGAAGGTTATGAGCTAACTCCCAGTCAAATAAGGACTTACGAAACAGGGGGAAACGGTATTCGATTCCCCCCGCCTCCAAGTCTAATTCGACGCGAGTCTTTGTCTTGCAAGGACTCACGTCTCTAGGGCTGGGGGTAGGGCTCCCCCCGCCTCGGCCGACGTAACGTCCTATCTGTTACAGACATACGACTGCCGGAGACCGCGTCTCCTGTCAGTCCCCAGTTCCCGTCTAGGCGTACGGTCGCCAGCGGGCGCATCTCGGCCTCGGAGTTGCTGGGCGATCACTGGTGAAGATCTTTCGTGTGGGACGGTCGCGCGTCCGCTCGGGACGGCATGGGACGCGTGACAGCGGCCAAGCGGGCTAAAAACACGCTGGTACTGAGTTCGTAATACGTTAGGATGGGTTGGTGTGGGCACCCGTTCCGCGCGAGGAACGCTTGCGGCATCGGGTTCGAAAGACCCGGCCCAGGAGACATCGCCCGTGGTTCCACGATCAGCGCGACGCAAAGCTTCCCAACTTCAGTCCGGAGAGCTCCACTCTGCGCTGACCGACTTCGATCTCGATTACCGTCCTCGACGTCCAGCTCACTTCAATCCCAGTCGTATAATCTTGACGAGAGGGAGCCTCGACTCTTCCGCGCATCGAGACTTCATCGAACGGCTTTGCGGACTCTACTCCGAAGCGCAAGTAACGGAGCAACTGAACCTGCCGCACAATCGTGTGGACCTGGGAACTGCGGAACCGGTGGCACTCCATTATTCGGGCAAGCAGACACTCGTGATCGGCAAGCATCAAAGTGCGGTACGCCTCAGCGACGAACGGGCGAATATGTGCCCCAATTACTGGCATTTCTCACCGTATGGGTTTTGCCCGTTCGATTGCGCCTACTGCTACCTGGCAGCAACTCCGGGCGTGAGATTCTCGCCAACCGTCAAGATCTTCGTAAACGTCTCCGAGATGCTCGACGATATCGATCGCATCGCGCGGAGGCTGGCGCAGCCAACCGCCTTTTACCTGGGCAAACTCCAGGACGGGCTGGCGCTGGACCAACTGACCGGGTACTCCCGGGTGATGGTTCCGTTCTTCGCCTCCCACCCATACGCGCGTCTAGTCGTGCTCACAAAAGCATCGGATGTTCGAAACCTGATGGAGGTCGAACATTCAGGGAATACGATACTCTCTTGGAGTCTCAATCCTCCCGAAGTCTGTGGTCAGTTCGAGATCAACACACCCGCACCAGGTGAACGCATCGAGGCCATGCGTCATTGTGCAGCAGCAGGATATCCTGTTCGTGCGGTCATCATGCCGATCATCCCGATCGCACGATGGCGCGACGTGTACGGAATGTTCCTACAAGAGCTCATCACTACCGTACCGCTCGCTCGCATTACGCTCGGGGGTATATGCAGCTACGACGGGGCTCTATCACTTACGGACTTCAAGCTCGGACCGGGAAACACCGTATCTCGGGCACTCCATCGTTGCGGATTCAAGTCAGCGGACGGTCGGCGGCGCTACGTGGTGAGCGAGCGCATTGAGATGTACCGGCACTTGATAACGGCTATTCGCCGCCTCGATCCACAGCGACCGATCGCCTTGTGCCTCGAGGAGCGCGCCGTCTTTGAAGCGTTGGGCATGATGGGAAACGCCGGTCACTGCAACTGCGTGCTCTGATCGTATCATTCGCAATCATCGTATGATTGAGATGCCTTCCACCTCGAAAGTCGCGATTCCCCTACGCAACGGTCTACCGGCGCTTTTGGGCGGTGCAGCATGCGCTAACGCCGCTCAGATGAGCCGTTTTGTCGCTGTTCTCCGCAGAGTCCGCACCAGGATGGCACGATACTGGGTCGATGGTTGCAGCAACGCCCGTCGGCACGCGACCATCGTGAAAGCCGTGGATGACCTAGTCTCGTTCGTCCTTGTTACGGAGTACATTCGCCATCGAGACCATGATGTCCTCCCGTGTCTCGAAGATCTCCTCGTGCAGGCAAGACCGTTGTCGGCCCGGCAGCTGTTCATTACCGCCCACAGGAAGACGCGATCAAAGCTCCTCAAGCCGGTCTTCACGCAGAGGAGCCCTGCAAGCGGCCTCGCCGTTCCGACGCCTTTGAGAGGAGGTGAGCTGTATACCGGGCTAGTCAATGGGGTCCACGAGGCCTTTCCATCAGGCATGCCGGTGTCGGCCTTCGGCACTTTTCGTCTCTTGTGTTTTGACGACCCCATTGTCCCCGGAGAGGCCCGTCGTGCGCCGGGTAGACGCGTAAGCCCTGAACGTCATGCGCGGGGCATCTACTACACGCCACCGGCTCTGGCGAACTACTTGACGTATACGTCACTGCAGCACTTGGTCGACATCTCGGATCAACACTTATTCGGCATCCGAATCCTTGATCCAGCATGTGGTTGCGGTGCGTTTTTGATCGCAGGTCTTCGATATTTAATCGTGCGGCTCATCGGCTGGATCGAATCGCAGGGCAGCCGCGCAGAGACGATTACTTCCGTTTGCACCGGAGCCATGCTTCTCGGTGCGGCCGGTCTGCTTGACGGCCGCCGGGCGACAACGCACTGGCGATCCCTTGACTGGATGCGGGACTCCTTCCCTAGTGTGGAGGTACAGGCCAACGTGCGCGTCGTGCCAGACGGTCCCGTCATCACCTCTGCTGGCATATCCGCAGGTATTGACATGGCTCTCACCGTCGTCACCCGCTACCACGGGGTTGCAGTTGCGGAGGCGACAGCACGCCACATGGAGTACCCGTTGTGCCAGGACGACGGGCAAGATGCGTGACGCGCACTACCCTATCGTACCATTGGCGATCGCAATTAGCTTCTGGGGATCGCCCTCTGCTCTCGATGCCCCCCAGCCGAGTTCTCGGCAGGGACACCGCGACAGGTCACTGCATCAGGAACAACCGCTCCCCACCTCAGCACGTCCCGTCGTCGCGGTAGCAGGCGTCCCAGTAGATACCGGCTGGGCGGTCGCCCGGGGGCCAGTTCCTATCGTTGGCATACGCCCAGAGCTCGAAGGGATTGTCGTAGTAGGCGGCCGACTCGATGAAGTCCCCGTAGTCCTCGTCGGTGTGCCAGAACCACACGATCGTGCCCACGATGAAGCCACCCACCGCCCAGCCGATGTACGTCGCCTGGAAGATCGGACCGAAGATGCGCCCTTGCCAGATGTGGAGCTCCTCGTGACGACGGAGGAAGTCCACAGAGTGGCCGCTGTCCACATTGCTGATCACGTTGCCCTGCGTGAAGGCAAATCCGTCCTTCAAGCCGAAGCCACCCTCGTAGACATGACGGTTCTGCCGTTGACTCAGGTCCTCTCGATAGGTGCTGTCGTTGAACGCATTGATGATGTGAACGACGTTCCCAAGCGTCGTCCCGATGAGGTTCCATGTCGAATCGGACAGGAACGCAAACCACCCCTCAGCACTCTCCCAGTCATAGATGCCGTGGATGCCGCTCATCAGGCCGTTCATGCCGCCCATTAGCATGCCCAGGGGTCCACCGACGGTCCAGCCAAGCCATGCCCCCGCCGCAGTGGTCAGCCCGGTCTCGAGCGCGGTCAGCAAACTGTCCCACCCCTGACCGTTGACCAAACCGTAGATGAGGCCGCTGACAAAGCCGACGACGAAGCCAACCGCCGCCACAATCAGGTCGTCGATCCCGAACCAGAGTCCGCTCGGATCCCTAAAGACCAACGGGTTGTTGATCGCGTAGCTGTACGGGTTGTAGCCCTGTGGGATGCGCAGGGCCTTGGTCGGATTCTCGAGCACCCACCAGTCGGGCGAGATGAACCTGCCGATCGAGGGCGCGTAGAAGCGTGCCCCTAGGTGTAGTAAACCTGTCTCCACGTCCCGCGGGCGGCCGAGGTAGCGGTCGAGCGCGGCCGTTGTGCGGGGCGCACCGAACGCCGTGTAGCGCTGGTTATCGACGATGGCACCTGTACCATCGGTGGAGAGCAGCACCGTCGCGTGGTGATCACATGCGTGGAACGCCACCACCACGGCGGAGGACGCCAGGTCGACCGACTCCGTCGCTACCAGGCTCTTGCCCAGGTATACGTACCGGAACGCTTGGTTGCCGCGCTCCTCGTAGAGGCCCGCCGCGTAGTGCACGCGCGTCGTCACGCCGCCTGCGGTCGTCTCCTTGAGGATCCGGCGACTCTTGGGGTCGTAGGCGAAGCGAAGCTCGGTCCCGTCGGCCTTTCTGATTCGGGTGACGCGATCGAACGGGTCGTACTCGATCTGTTGCAGCTCCCCCATCGACTCGATGGCGCCGCGTGCGTTGTACGTCGTCGGCGTCGCGACCGCACCGTCCTGAATCGACGTCAGCCTGTTCGGGTGGACGGCGTCGCCATAGGCGAGCTGGAGCGGGCTCGCCTCCTCGATCGACCGCATGTTGCCCGCCCCGTCGTACGTGTAGGCGCCCTGTTTAAGAAGCTGGCCCATCGCGTAATCGCGACGGATCCGGAAGCCTGTCAGCCGGTGTAGGCCGTCGTAGTCGAATGCGTGGTGCTCGACCTCGCCGGGTATCTCGTCGCGAATCATCGCGACGTTGCCGATGTCGTCATAGGTGTAGGCGAGCTCGCGCAACAGCAACGCGCCGTGCCGCGCCGTGATCCGCTCCAGACGGAACGATGTGGAACTTCGAGGCAGCTGCACATCGACGCCATTGGCCAATCGGTACCCGATGACGTTCTGGTTCGCGGAGTAGGTGACGTCGGACACGACACCCGGAATCGCCAAAACCGCCCCGCTGTTGTCCAGGGTGTACTCGACGCGGCGAGCGTCCGGATAGACGATCGCCGTAGGGCGCCCTTGGAGGTCGTACTCGCGCTCCACCGCGAGAGTCCGCCCTGCGGCTGTAGTCTCCTCCCGCACGGTCTTCCCCGCACGGTTGTACGAGTAGTGGACCTCGGCGGCGCCCTCGCGCGCGACGGCGAGCCGCCCATTGAGGAACCGCCCGACAGACGGCTGGGTCGGATCAACGTCGTAGATGAGCTCGCGCACGGTGCTCAGCGCGCCGCCGGAAGTCTTATGCTCGATGCGTGTCAGACGACCGAGTGCGTCGTATGCGTGGACGAGGCGCGAGCTATCGGCGTCCACGCGCTCGCGGAGCCGCCCCCCGGCGTCGCGGTAGTAGGTCCGCGTGCCGGCATCCAGACCGGTGATGCGTACCGGCTCCGCCGGCCCAGCCAAGTCATAGGCTGCCGTAGTCTCGCCGCCGCTGCCGCGGACGGATAGGATCCGGCCGTCCAGGGCGAGCTCGTAGGAGGTCGTCACCGTGCCCCCGGCCCCGTCGGCTTCCTCGATCCGAATCAGGCGCCCCCGGGCGTCGAAGTGCTCGCGGCGGGACGCTGCGCCGCCGGGGGTGTTGGTCCCGAACGGTCCCGCGGCGTTGCCTTCGAACTGATCGAGGTGGAACGTGTCCCGGAGGGTCAGCATGTGGGACGGCCCCGGTCCAATCGTCTCCTCCACCCGCCCTGCGCTGTCGTAGCGCGTGCGGACGGAGGCCGCGTCCGGTGCCGGCGCCGGTGCGAAGTCCAGCGTCGCCACCAGGTGGGGCGTGTGGTGGATCTTCACCAGCCCGCGCGTGTTCAGGCTGCGATGATGCGCCAGGAAGCGCGGGCTGCCGCCCTGCCTCGGCGCCGTGGTCACTTGAAGTAGCTCGCTCCCCAGGCCGTCGTAGTAGACGCGCGAGATCGAGACATTGGGCATCGCCGTAAGGTCAACGCCCTCGAAGTCGGCGCGGCTTGGACCTCCTGCGTTCGGCACAATCGAGGTCACGGACGTCGGGACGTTCTCGACATCCAGGAACCAGCACTTCACCAACTGCATGGCGCCCGCGTCATCGGCCTCCGTCGTGGAGATCAGTCGCCCGAGCGGATCGAAGTGGTAGTCGACGCGCCGGCCGTCCGCCATCACGACCTGCGAGGGCTGCCCCGCCCGGGGCTCGAAGACGATGGTCGCCTCCCGCCCACCCGTATCGAAAGACCGCACGGGGAACACACCGTCGGCGTCGTACTCGATCGTCACCGCGACACCGGAAGCGTCTCGCTGCTCCACCACGTTTCCGTTCGCCGCGCGACGGACCGACATGGTGTCGGCATAATAGCCGACGGTATCACCCGCGCCGGTTCGCCGATAACCGAGCGTCGTCAGGTCGCGGCCCGTCAGGTAGCCGGGCGGCAGCCGCGCCTCGAGCATGCGCAGCTCTTCGACGCGCGTCAGGAGCCCCTTCGCGGCCTGGCCTTCCGGAAGCCCCACCATTGGCGGGCCGTCGTAGTAATTGGTCTTTACGCCGAACGGGAGGCCCGCCTGATCGCGCATTTCAGACCGAACCGGCAGGTGGATGAGCCAGCCCGCCTCGTTCGTCGAGAAGGTGTAGCGCTCCTCGGAGCGAATCCACTGTGAAGGGGGGTCGCCCTCAGCGAGGCTCTCGCGCCGGCGGCGGCGCACGTTGCCATGGATGTCGTGATCGTCAAAAAGCGTGCGCTCGATGCGCGCGGGCGCGCCCGTGTCGCTGATCTCGCGCATCTCGATTTTCGTTACGAACGGGAAGTGCACGTGGCTGGTACCCGCGCTGAACTCCTCGCGGGTCGTCCACGTCTGCGAAGACTCGTTCCTGAGCACGCGTCCGTCTGCGCGCGTTTCGAAGGTCCTCGTGCGCAGCACGGCGCCCGCGAGCGCACGCTCACGGTCTCGTTCCGCGGGGTCGATCAGGTCCGGGTCACCCTGGAAGAACTCGTACTCCTGCACCGTCGCAGGCACGGATTCGTCGCCCGAGTTCTCGACGGTCACGCGTCTAAAGCCGCGGAATTCGCGCTGAGACCCGTCGTACACGCCATCGTGGTAACGGATGTCGAGCCGTTGCTCCCGGCTCGTTACCGGGTCCCTCTGGGTGATCGAACGCACGACGTTCGCCACGAACGGGACCTCACCCAACCACGGCTCCCCGGCGTCGGCGTCCTCACGCCGCATCAGGGTCGAGGTGGCGTACTCGATCAGGTGCTCTCCACCCATCCCGTTGTCGATCGCCGTCATGAGGTACGGCTTTCGACCTTGGTCGAAGCGCAGGTAGCGGTAGCCGGTGCTGTCCGGCGTCGTTGCCGTGGACGACCACGCGAAGCCGACACGCCCGTCGCCAAAGAAATCGCAAGGAATCACGCGCGCGTCACCGATGCCCACCGGCACCGGAATCTCGATGGGTGCCGAAAAGCCCGTGCCGCTCTGATTGATCCATATGAGCGTGCGGTCCCAGTCGCGGTAGACGAGGTCGGTACATCCGTCGCCGTCGACGTCGATGGCGTGGAGACGCTCGTCCCGGTAAGCGCACGGTAGCGTCGGTGCGCCCGCCATCTCAACCGACGTGCCCCACCTTCCGTTGCCGTGGTATGGCCAGTAGCGCACGCGACCGCTCTCCACGAGCAGGAAGTCCTGCAGCCCGTCGCCGTTCATGTCGGCCAGCCGTACACCGCGACCGCCGAACGTCAGGTCCGGGAACGTCTCGAGGTCGGCGACGCGCGCGGCGGCGATCGGCTCCTGCCAACCCACCCCCACCTCGTGGCGATAGAGCAGGAAGTGCGTGCGAAGGGTCGCCATCAGGTCCGTGACGCCGTCGCCGTCGATGTCGATCAGGCGTGTGTCGCCGGCGGAGAGCCGTAGCGAGGGTCGACTGCGGAAGACGACCGGGTCGGGCCGGAACGAGCCCCGTCCGGTGGACTCGAACGCAACTTGCAGCGGCTGGTCCACCGCGAACAGATCCACACGACCATCGGCGTTGAGGTCAGCCATCCCCACGTTGTCGCGGCTCAGACTCACTGTGGAGGGAACACCGTCCACAACGGTTGGGCCCTCCAACCAGCCGTCCCCGCGATTGCGCCAGAGGAACATCCGCGAGCCCGAGCTCTGGAGCACGTCGGGCAGCGCGCTGCCGGTGAACGCGACCAACTGGGCCGAATCGTCGTCGAGCGAGGGCGGCGCCAGGCGCGACTGGATCTCATGCACGCGCCAGTCATCGAACGCCGGCGACGCATAGGTAAAGATGAGGTCGGGATATCGCGCCGTCTCGCCGTCCTTTGTCGCCTCGAGCCGGATGCGCTGCAGCAGGGAGGCCGCATTGGCGGCCTGCTCGTAAGCGAGCTCGTAGCTGCGCATGAGAGTAGGCGCCAAACGACTGCAGTGGATCTCGATGGACCGCGCCCGAAGCGCGGTGCGGCGCTCGAATCCCGCCCGGCAGTCCGCGAGGATGTCGGGCCGGGCCTCGTACTGAATCGCCACCCGGAAGATGCCGTAGCGAACCTCGGAGAGGTAGAGCCGGCCGCCGTCGCGAGTGTAGCTGTACTCGATCTCGTTTCCCGCCGCGTCCAGCTCCTTGCTCAAATGCCAGGCGAAGATGCCCTCGGGCCCCTCTTCGCGCGCGCCCGCGGTGTCGCCGAACAGCATGCGGTTTCCATCGCCCGTCCGGACCTCCCAGTGGTCGCCCGTACGCTCGATCTTCCAGAACTTGGTGTCCGTCTTCGGGCGGTACCGGTTCCCGTCCACCCGTACCAGAACCTCAGCGCCTCCGAGCACGAACGTGTCTTCGGTGGTGTACGTCGGCAGGCCGCGGTCCGTACGGCGCTCGATCGTGAGCCCTCCCATGCGCCACCCGAGCCCGAAGGGCCCGTTGCCCGACGCCGTCGAATAGGTCAGGTTGAGCGAGGGCTGCTGCTCGTTCACACCTTTGGGGCAACGGATCGGGACGGAATAGCTCCCGGTCCCACGAACCAGATCAGGTTGAAAGCGGTCGCCGAGCGGCGCGATCCCACCGTCGCCCGAGGGGAGCGACGCCAATCCCGGTGCGGTCGCGGAGACTTCCTTCATGGCTCGTCCTCGCTTACAGGACCTCGGCGGGCAGGTCGAAGCTGTACTCCATGCCCAGCTGGACGTTGTAAATGCGGTCGAGCTTCATCTCCGCGCCGTCCATTAGCGACGGCCCTGAGAGCACCTCAAGCTTCCAAGTCCCGACGGGATCCGCGCCGTGGATGGCACTCAGCGGTGTGCCGACGCTCGTTACGACCCCTGCGGCATCGCTCGTTAGGACCTGGACTGTGTTGTCGGGCCCCGTGATCCGGAGCTCGATGTTCTCTGGCGAGACGTCGTCACGTGTCACCACGCGGAAGTGTGCCGCCTGGATCTGGAAGTTCGTCTGGTTCGCGGGGAGGCGGGTGCGGTCGAGGTGGATCTCCGCCGCTCCGTCCTTGTAAAAGGCGTACCACGCGTCCGGGAAGTCGTAACGGAGCTGCAGCGTGCGCAGCAGCCGGGTCTCGTCCGGCCGCGCCGGCGCTGCCAGCACTTGCGCACGCAGATTGCGGTCGAACTTCGCCGTGTAGTAGAACACTATGTTGATGTCGAACACGCGGCGGAAGTCGAAGTCGTTGCTCCGCTTGGGCAGGTGAAGCTGCCAGGTCGAGCCCAGGCCCATGCCCTGGAACAGGCCGCGCACGCCGGTTTCAGTGGAGAACAGAAAGGCGTCAATGCGCGTCAGGAAGCTCGACAGGGCCATCATGTCGACCTGATGTACGCGCTTTCCCAGCGTGCCGTTCTTCCTCCGGAACGCGGTGACGCCGCCCGCGGACAGCGTGCCGTTCAGCCCGCCGGGCGGCAGCAGTCCGATGATCTCGACCTCCACCGCCTCCAGGCGCTGCGCGTAGAAGCCGGGGTGTAGCCGGTCGAACTCGTACATGTCCGTCTCGAAGCTGAGCAGCCCCGTGTTCTTGAATTCCTCGAACTGCGCCGGGAACTGCGAGGCTATGGAGATGGCGTCCTTGATCGGACTGCTCTTACGCGTCTTGGAGGTGATGGCGGCGTAGGTGAACGACTCGATGTCCACCTGCAGGCTGTCGCCACCCAACAGCCTCGCACTCTCGCCCGGCGCATTGCCGAGGGCGTACCCATACTGGTTCTTGATGACACTCAGGTTGGTGTCGTTGTCGAAGTTGTAGGCGCGCTCCATCAGCTTGGCGATGCGGATGGCCCGATACAGGTAGCCGCGCGCGATGCTTCGCATCACGTTCGACATTTTCTCCCACGACTCGGGTGTGAAGAACTCGGCGTCGAACGCGTCGAGGGAAGCCTCGGCCATCTGGGCCTTCTGAGCGGCAGCCTGCCACATGATCTCTGCTGCGGCTGCCCGGTGTTGCGCGCTTTGTTGCTGTTCCTGCGCCAGCACGATGGCCTGGGCGAGTTCGGCGATGTTGTCGTCCATCTTGTCGAGTTCGTACTGCCGTGTCTTGCGGCCGCCATAGAGTGTGACGGCTGCGGCCAGCAGCCCGGCCGGACCCTCGAGCGTTTCCCCACGGGCCAGCCGGTCGGCCAGTTCGCTTATCACGCCGTATAGCGCGTCCTCGCCCATGCCCAGCGCCGTGGCGGCAGCCTGCGCCCAGATCTGCGCGGCGCTCGCCGCCGCGTAGTCGTTTCTTTGCTGCTGCGCGTTGGCGTGTCGTTCTACGGCCAGTTGTAAGGCGCGGTCCGTAGCCTGGACGTCGTCCTGCGCGGAAAGGAACAGTTCCCTCTTCGCCTCGGCTTCCGCAACTGCCAACGCGATCGCCGACTCCAGGTCGCGACGCGTGGCCTCTTCGCCCTCTTGGCGCGCTTTGAAGTTCACGAACTCGCGCTCCGCCTGGATCGCCTCCTGGGCAAACCCGCGCGCCACGCTCTGCAGGTACTCGAAGGTGTGGATCGGCGACAGCGCCAGACCATAGAAGTCGAGATTGTCAGCGATCTGCTGCAAGCGCGCGTAGGCCGTCAGCACGGTCATCGCGATTTCCCAGTTCACCACGGGGAGCGGTCGCGCCTCGATGTTCTGGATGAGATCCTTGGCCTGGTCCGTAGCGGTCTTGAGCGACGCGGGCGTGTACAGGTTCGACCCCGCCGGCACGGTTCCGTTGTCGAGAACAAGGCGCGAATATTGAGCCTTCGCGGCCGGAAGGTCCTCTTGCTTGTAAAGGGAGTCACCCCATTCCACGACGTTGTTGGCCAGACGGATCCACACGGCAACCGCCTCTACGTTCGTATTGAGGTAGGTGTAGTCGGCCGCCTGCAGGTAGTAGCGCTCGGCAAGCTCGTACTGCCCGAGATCGTGGTAGCAGTCTCCGATTTTCACCGCCAGCACAAAGGCATAGAGGTGTGTCAGGTAGAACGTCGTGGACGCGGTGTCCACGAGGAAGATCTGTGATACCTGGACCGACTCCAACGTGATGCGAGGCTCGTACAGCGTGGCGGCGATCTCGGCTGCCTTAGGCACTTGGCCGCTGCCCACAATGAACTGCTGCGTCTTGTCGTCGATCAGAACACCGACGGTCCAGGACTTGTCCAACTGCCGTTTGTGTGCGGGATCGGCCCGGCCGACACTGCCCCACCCCTCGGCGCGACCCGGAATCCGGTAGGTCACCGAATTGGAATGCTGTTGTGCGATCGGCGAGAGCTTCGACAACCGGCGACTGGACAGAGACGACGTTGAGACCCTAGCGCTCCGCTGCGCCACGTTGCGGAGGGACCGCGTCGCGCCGGCCTCGGCGGCAGCGGAGGGGCCAGGCCCCGAGTCAGTCGCGCTACCGGCCTTCTTGAGCAGGGCTGCTGCGGACTCGAACAGTCGCTTGGCCTCCTGGACCTGCCCCGCCTGCCTAGCGACCAGCGCTTGTAGGTGCGTGGCCTGCGCTACGCCGACGCCGTCGTCCAGGCGCGTGAACCCGGTGGTCGCCTCCTTGGCGTGCTTCGCCGCGCGCCGCGTATCACCGTTCTGGAGATGAGCTACTCCTAGGTTCAATTGCAGCGCAGCCTTGTGGGACTCGTCGATCTGAGACCGGCCGATGTCGCGGAGTGCGTCCTGGATGACGGCGATCGCGGCATCCGGCTTGTACTCCTGGAGCAACGTGACCGCCTGGACCGAGGCTTGTTCGGCCACGGCTTCCAAGGCTACCGACTCTCGGAAGCCCGTCCGCACGAAGGGTTCAAGCTCGTCCGCCAGCGGCCCGTCCTGGACTAACTTGATTTCCGTGTCCTGCACCGGCGGGCGGATCGTGTCCGCCACCCTGCTGCTGACCTCAAGAAGCTTCGTCTCGATGATCTTGTTCGTCGGCAACAAGTCGTACCCCTTCAAAACGAAGGCCCCCACGTCGAAGGTGGGCTGCTGCAATCTGAAGATAAGTGCACGCGCCGTTTGGAACTCACGCAACGCTTGTGAGTATTGGCGGGCGCGTAGAAGCCGATCGCCGGCCGCAACGTGAGATTCGATCTTGGCCACCTTGGCCTTACTGACCTCGGACGCTACGTCGCTTAGGGGCTGTACATCGAGAGCGATCTGTGCCTCAGTCCGCATCGTGGGCATGATCGCCAAGTAAGCCGGCTCGTACGGTGCGCTTGCCATGGTTCCTCACAATGCGGCCATGTCGGCCGCTGTTAGCGACTCGGGCTCTGGGTGGATCTCGGACTTCGGCCGCCTCATCCAAGAGGCGAACTCTCACGAGAACTCAAGTGAACCGGCCACTCGGCCGGTACGAATCCACACATCCGGAGCGACCCGTTAGGACTATCGCAGTGCCAGAAAGGCACAGCCGACGGACGATACCACGGTCGGAAACGCGATGTCAATGGGCGTTCGCAGCTACGAGCAAATTAAAGTGCGCGGTGAGCCATGGTGATGCACCCCATTCCCGCTGCTGGCCAACAATGCGGCTGTTTGCTCGACCGCTGCGGCGCTGCCGTTGTGAAGATAGGGGGACGGTCGGCGATTCCACGTAGCGAAGGTACACAAAGAATGCCGTAGTCACCCCTCCAACAATGTTGCAAAACTCCCCGTAATCCCAGAAACGGTCATCTCCAGGGCGCGGCTTCGACCTCGCTACGGGCAAGGATGGTCCGGACATGAGACGAGTTCGCGCGCCTGTCACGGTGCGAACGAGTCAGTGGGAGGTTTGGCTCATGGAGGACGCCAAGCGCAAGTCGAATCGAGGTCTGAACGTTCAACGGACCTTCGGGCGTTCACGGGTCGAGGGGCAAGTGCTGGCGTCGG
>CP070827.1:3942076-3947742 GCA_020344555.1 Phycisphaerales bacterium | reverse complement strand
ACCTTGACCACCGCGTAACACGGCATGCTCGGTGGCGCCAAATTTTTGAACTTGTCGAGCACTGCGGTCACGTCGGTGGGGATACCCACGACGCCGTCAGGCGGGGTGCACGGGCACGTTGTGCAGTTCCTGATCAGGTCGCCCCAAGAGCTCATGGTCATTGCGAGCGGGTCGGAGTAGCTGCTGGCCAAGTTCAGTGGGCAGCCGTCTTCCACGACTTGGATCACGAAGGTGCCACCCGGAATTATGCCCTCGTGGAACACGTGGATCGCATCGTGTTGAGTCAACGAGTAGAAATCTCCAAGCCAGGGGTCACACCCCAGCGCGGCGCCCAACCAGGTGTTGCGTGGCTCAGCGTTCGCGCACGGGGGCCTGACCTGCCCCGCATTCTCACAGAATTCCTCCGGTTCCTGGACCCACATCTTCACGCCGTTCCAGGCATTGTACGGTGGTGGCAGGTTGTGGAACCTGATGCAAACGGCCTGCTGCCGCCCCGCGTCGCCTGCGGTGAACGACAGGTAGCGCATCTTCTGGTTTACGAATTCCGCAGGCGGTTGTGGAATAACAAGGAGTTCGGGCTCCGGTGCTGTCGACGGGAGACAATCGCACTCGTCGGGCAGCCCGTTTCCGTCGACGTCCTCTGACGTTGGGCCCACTATGTCGCAACTATCGGCGACGCCGTTGGCGTTGCAGTCCCGCTCGCAGTCATCGGGGATGCCGTTAGGCTGGCAGTCCTCGCTGGTTTCGCCGGCGATGTCGCAACTGTCGCCCACACCGTTGTCATTGCAGTCCTCGCACTCATCGGGGATGCCGTTAGGCTGGCAGTCCTGACTGGTGTCACCCGCAATGTCACAGTCATCCGGGACCATGTTGTGGTTGCAGTCCACCTCGCATTCGTCAGGGATGTCGTTATCCTGACAATCCTCACTGCCCCCACCGTCGGTGTCGCACTCGTCGGGGACCCTGTTCTGGTTGCAATCGTGGCTGGTATCGCCTTCGATGTCGCACTTGTCGCGGATGCCGTTGTCGTTGCAGTCGCAAGGGATCTGTCTGAGCTCGCGGCGCTTCGACTCGGTCGGCTCTATGGCCGGGTGGAAATCGGTGCAGTACGGCGTCAACGTGTGCACGCCCGGGCCGAGATCGCTTACCCAGTGCTCGGCGTCTTCTCCAACTTGGTAGAGCGTAATATAGGTGAAGCCTGCCTCCTGGGCGGTGTCCAACGTAGGCGGCTCGGGGACGCCGACTTTGGTAAACGTGAACCTCGGGTAAGCGTGCAAGATGGAGGTGTAGATCCCCCCATTGCAGTGGATCTTTTTCGCCCTCACCTCACCGAGTGGAGGCGTGCCATTGGGGGACAGATCGACGGTGACTTCCCACTGCTCCGGGTCCTGACCGCCATTGTAGGTTACTGTGATCGGTTTGACGCTTCCGAGGCTAAGCTCCATGATTTCGGCGTCAACAGGAACCTCGGTCGTCGAGGGTAGGACGCAGCGGTCAAACGGGTCAGCCGACCGCTTGATGAGCGTGTCAGCTATCCCAAACTCACCTCCAAGCGGCACACCTTCAAGACGTACCTGCCCTTCGAAGGGGTCTGACCCCTCTCCGAAGAAGCCGGCTGGAATCGGTGGGGACCCTTCCACGCCGAAGTTGTGGCGCATGTCTTGGAAAGGATCCGTAGCCCAGGCATCGATGAAGTCGCCCTCCACACAGTCATTGCGGCTCTCACGGGCCTTGTTAACACACACTTCCAAGGGGTCGGCGGACCTGGGGAAGTGCCTGACTATCACCCCATCGTGCTCGGCGGTGCCGCCCCCCTGGTCCGGACACTTGGTACAGAATCCGCGGAAAGTCCAGGGTTCGGCAGGGTCCGGCGTATGCGCAAGACACTCTGCCCTGGTCTGTTCGGCGCATGCTCTGACACCGTGGCAGCAGGCGCCCACGAGGTCAGCGGGGCCGATCTTACGGTCGCCGTCGCAGTCGCGCCCCTGTATCACGTCACAGGGGTCGGGGATGTCGTTTTCATTGTAGTCGAGAAATTCATCGCAGTTGTCCTCTGGCACGCAGGGTTTACATCCGCCCGGTGGAAGGCACGAATTGCCCGGATCGTATTCTGGGTCGTCCTTCATGAGTATTTCATACTTATCGCCGCACCCGTCGCCGTCCGTGTCTATCGCTGTCGCGCAGGTACCGGTCGCCCAGGGCTCGGGTGCCTGGGCGTCGGCGATGTTGTTTGTCTCAAACACGTCCGCGATCTCGTCTCCGTCGGTATCAGTGCAGTCGGTGTGATCCGCCGTGTACGTGCCGCCCAGGTCATCCTCACAGACTTGCTTGGCAACCTGCTGCCCGGTCGGCTCGGCGACCACACAGGTTCCGTCCTCGAGGCAACAGGCGCCTACCGGACAGGCCGAGCAATCCGTGGGACCTGTCTGGTGGGTACCCTCGGGTCCACTGGAACTGTCCTTATTGCAACACTGCGTATCGGGTAGGCTATTGGCCACACCACCGGGGGGCGGCTGCTCATCTATACCGGGGGTGAAGTTCTCGCCGCAGGTGAACACCGGGATTGTTGGCTGGTGAACCCACGGAATCTCGCCAACGGTGCCAAGCTCGATCGGGTCCCTTCCTTCCTTACCGGTATCGAAAATGCGTACGTCGCCGGCGTCGGCCACGCTGCTGAACCTGTACTTGAGTTGAGCGGAGTATTCCATGCGGAAGATTCCGCCGTTCAGGTGCGTTTTAGTGGCCCTCAGGGTCCCGTCGGGCGCGGCCACACTGGAAAGCTCGATGCCTACATTCCAGTAAGTCGGCCCGCCGGGGGTCTGAACCTCGATCGGCTCACAGCTTTCCAGGTCGAGGCAGCGCAGCTTCATCGCAGTCTCCCGCGTCGACGGATACACAATGTCGTCGAAGACCATGTCATCCAGTCTTCCGATGACGGTATCGTAGCCGTGCAAACACTCGCTCTGCCCGCTGCCACGCGCAAACACGACGCTGTCGAACGGTTCAGACCCGGCGGCGAAGAAATCCGCAGGGATCGGGTCGTCATAGAAGCTGAACACGGTCAGGCCGCACTCAGTCTGGTAGCAGTCTGAACCGGCGGGGACGTACCCGGGATACGCAACAGTAATCCGGGCCGGCTCCAGTCCCATAAGCGGGATAAGCCGGTTGTTCTGATCGACCAAGCAGTTCTGCGACAGGTCCTGAGTGAACCCGACTGTAAACGTACCCTTTGTATCGGCCGGGACGTCCAGTACGAGCGTGCCCGCGTACATGTTGGCGACGTGTGGACTAGGGAACGGCGCGCCTAACATCGTGCTGCCAAAGCGATAACAAAGCGTGCTTTGGTCCACGCCGGGCAGCTCGGCTTTACCGCTACAGAGGTAGTCCGTCCGGGTATTATTGATGAAGCCGGCGGCACAAACACCCGCTGGAACGCCAGGGACGCCGCAGCCGCCTTTAGCCCCGGACGTACCGAGCGGGCCCATGAGGGTCTCGCAGTCTGAATCCGTCGTACACGATGGACGCCAAGGTGTAAGCGTCCCGTGCAGGCCGCTGGTGTACCCCGTCGAGTCGATGGCCACCTGCCAGGTCTTCAGGTTCAGGCCAATCGCGTCCGGGTCCCAGTCCGGCACCTCGATCTCCAAAAACACCCTGTGGCCACCGCTTGGCAGGGTGATCTGGTTGCCAACCAGCGTGACGCCCGGGTCGAGATTGCCCTGTGGGTCGTTCCCCACGGGAACCAGCCTGATGGGGTCGGTGAATGTCGTCAAGGCGAGGCAATTGCCGTCGCAGGTAACGCCGTTTGGCGGATCGCACTCCTCCCCTACGGTTGTGTTGACGGTCCCGTCGCCGCAGACCACGTACGTACAGTCGGCGTCACAAGTGCCGGACTCCCCGCCGTCGTCGCATTCCTCCGGTGCCTGAACGATCTCATCCCCGCACACGGGAAACGGCTGGCACAACCCCGAAGGACCTTCGGGGGCGCAAGGGGGCTCACCAGGGGGTGTGAACGCTGCGGGCGGGTAGCAGACCCCAAGGAACGCGTCCAGGCAGAACGTGACATCCGAGACATCGATCCTCTGGTTCGGGGTTTCCCAGTCGTGCTCGGCTCGCACCTTGACCACCGCCGGATTGTACTCCGGCGGCCCCAAGTTCTTGAACCTGTCGAGCACGGCACTTACGTCGATAAAGTCGACGACTCCGTTAGGCGGGCGGCAAGGATACGTGACACAGTTGTCCACGACGTCACCCCAGGCGCTTTGGCGCATGCACAACGGAGCCGAGAAGCTCCCCTCGGGGAAACCGGCCGCCGCGCAGCCTTCCTCGGTCACCTCGATCCAATAGTACCCGCCCGGGATGATCCCCTCGTGGTACACGTGGATCGCGTCGACGATATTGCCCTCGGCGTCATGAGTCATCGCGTAGAAATCATCAAACCAGGGGTCACAGCCCAGCGCGGCGCCCAACCATGTGTTGCGTGGCGAAGCGTCAGGACACGGGGGACTGACTACACCTGCGTTTTCACAGAATTCCTCCGGTTGCTGGACCCACATCTGCACGCCGTTCCAGACATCGTACGGCGCGGGCAGATTGTCGAACGTGATCCGAACCGCTTGGGTCCTGCCACCTGGCCCCGTGCCGCTGGGGTCGCCTGCGCTGAACGACAGGTAACGCATCTTCTGGTCTACGTATTCTGCAGGCGACGCAGGCGGTTGTGGAATAATAAGGAGTTCCGGCTCCGGCCTCGATGATGGGTAGCACCCGCCGCAGCCGATCTCCAGCTCGCCGTTGCCGCGATTGTCCCGGAGACCAGCCTCCCCGAATGGTCCGTTGTATCCGCCGATACGGATCAGGAAGCACTGGTCGGCCACGTCTGCGTAGGTCGCCGCAGTCGGGCCGCCCCACGGACAGTCAATATCTCGACAGCCGACCGGCTCCAGATAGTCATTGAGGTTCGGGTCATCACATTCCGGGCAGACCGGAGTCCCGTTCGTATACACCGCCAGGACGGTGTCGAAGTCAGCGTTGCAGACGTCGATGTCGATCCTCCTGTACCAGTCGCACGCATGGTACTCGTACCAGACGTCGGCAGCGATCTGTAGATTATTCTGGTTGTCACAAACGGGGTACGACGCAGCACCGTCCGTGGTGGAGCAAATGTTCGTGAAGTAATGAGTGCCTTCCGTGACGATCGCTGGATTGACGCAATCCTCGCCTGGGCGGCCGGGCTCACCGGGGCAGCCGCCGGCCTCACCGAGATACACGCATTCCAGGTCTACGCACTGTCTTCTCGGGTGGAACTTCCCGACCGGAGGATCCAGGTACACGGTAGCGTAAGGAGGATTCACACAGTCGAACTCCGAATGGCCCATGCACTCTTCCCAGCTTTGGTTGTCCAGGCACGTGCCGTCGCACAGACAGCAGGCCCCGCTCATTGGAGGCGGCGGCGAAAAACCGCCCTGGATGCAGAACGCGAACTCCTCCGCGATCCCATCTTCACACTCGTAGAACCCCAAAGCGTCGTCCACGGTCCACTCCCGAGCACCGTAGTGGTCCCAGTCTCTCATCGCCCATCCATTACCGTCCAGCGCTCCGTGAAGGTAGAGAGTGCAACCGGTCCCCACGGGTGGGTCGGGACTGCCCATACCGGAAAACTCGACCCAGTA
>CP070827.1:3927868-3941976 GCA_020344555.1 Phycisphaerales bacterium | reverse complement strand
TCATGCACACCTTCGAGGCGAACTTGGTCAGGTAGGTCGCTTCCTCGACGGCGGAATCGCCCCCGCCGACGACTGCCAGAACCTTGTCACGAAAGAGCGGCAGGGCACCGTCGCACACGGCACAGGCACTGACCCCACCGCCGCTTCGGGCCAGCCGTTGCTCATTCTCCAGCCCGAGCCAGTTGGCCGTTGCCCCCGTGGCTATGATCAATGCGTGAGTTCGGTACTCGGTGTCATCCTCTCCAACCGCAACGAACGGCCGGGCAGATAAATCGACCCGCTTGCATTCGTGGTACGAGTAGCTGTGCCCGTCGTCGGGGCTGGAAACGTCAGGGCTGAGGCCGTGATCGGTGACGATGCGCGTCCCGAAGCGCACCCCCTGCTGCTCGAAATAGGACATCATCATGGGGCCGGTGACACCCTCGGGGAAGCCGGGGTAGTTCTCCACCTCGGTAGTCAGCATGAGCTGCCCGCCCGGCAGGATCGTCGTCGGGATCGTCTTTGGCCGGCCGGCAAAAACCAGGGGTGTGAGGTTCGCTCGGGCTGCGTAGATGGCGGCGGTCCAACCGGCCGGCCCCGAACCGACAATGATCACCTTCTCTACCGCCTCATTCTGTGGCATCGACGTACTGCTCCTCTGCTGTGGGTTTGCGGTTGACTTCGTCCGGCCCCGACCGTCATCCAGCCTGGGGAGGGGCTATCATAGTAGCTGACCCCGAGGGCGTCCAAGTTACCTATCCAGGTTTGACCGTCGCGGGAGAGGATTCTACCCTCTTGGTTGGTGAACCTGGCAGATGCCCCCGCGGCAGGTCGGTCTTGGCGCGCGACGTCAAGCCGCGTTACGTAGGGCTGACCGCAGAGGAACCTACTGTGCGGACAGGCTGGCGAAGACAGATGTATCGGGGCCAAGGACTCATGGCTCTCGCACCACTGCTCAGCGTGGTTGGATGCGCCACCAATGGAACACCGCAGCGCATCGAGGTCTGGACGGGGGCATGGTCGGAGGAGGGTCTCACCGGGCGGCGGTTTGTTACCGAGCACTTCGAGATAGTCACAACGCTGCGCGATGCCGAGTTCGAAGCCGCCCTTCCACGCTTTCTCGAAGCGGCCTACAAACGGTACGCCGGAACGATCGCGCCACCGGAGGACGTCGAGTCGAAGCTGACCACGTACGTCTTCAACACACGATCGGAGTGGGTACGGTTTGCACGGCGGCGCTTCCCGGCTCGATACGAGGTCTACTCCCGCATCCGATCGGGCGGGTTCACCGAAAGCCATGCTTCCGTGTTGTTTTACGTGAGCCGGGGAACCACGCTGGCTACACTCGCCCATGAGGGCTGGCATCAGTACGTCGGCTCGCGGTTCGATGCACCCATCCCCGCATGGCTCGACGAAGGGCTGGCCTGCTACCACGAAGCGGTCGAGTTTGCCGGAGCGGTGCCCAGGTTTACGCCACAGCGCAATACCCTTCGGATCAACAGCCTGCGCGAGGCGGTCCAAACGGGCACGGATATGTCACTTCGTGAGATCATCGACACCAACGCCGGCCGGATCATCATGCAGCACCACAGCGGCATCACACAGTTGTATTATGCCCAGGCCTGGGCCCTGGTGACATTCCTGCGACACGGTGCCGGCGGACGGTTCGCAGCGGCCTTCGACCGGATGCTGGACGACATCGCCGACGGTACGCTCTCCGTTCGCGTTAGCGCTGCCGGCCTCGGTGCAGCGGGTGGAAGCGATCTGACCTTCGGCGAGGCTGTCTTCCGTGCCTACTTCGATCAGAGACCGGAAGAGCTGTCCGAGCAGTACTACGACCACCTCGTGCGTGTCGCCGGCTTCTAAACGACGGTCGCCGCCACTATCCCGCGTCGCTACGACCATGCCCGGATAAAGTCCGCATACCAGCATCCCCACACCACCCTCGTCGCCTCCTTGCAGGCCCACGATTGTTGCACAAGTGCTCGGCGTCGCTGGCCGAAAGTAGTGCGCCCAGTTGAATTATGCGCCGAGCGACGCGGCAAGAACGGTCAGCCCCGATGTCGGCTCGACGGAGGTGCGCATACAACCTGAGGGCGAATCAGAAACGCCCCATAACAGGCAGCACGGCAGGAGTAGCCTGCAACATGGGCAGGCAGTCGGAATGGGCATACGGACTTTGTAGGACTATCTTCCCAAGGAGCTACCAATGACAAGAAGACGCCCAGCAGCATTGGCACTCTTGTGCGGCATAGCCGTGGTTATGGCGGGTTGTGCTACGATGATTTCGGGGTCGAGTCAGACCATAACGGTCCACTCCAGCCCGCCGGGTGCTTACGTGCAGATCGGGCATCAGACCGGAACAACGCCGGTTACGCTGCACGTCCCCAAAGGGAAGGACTTCCCCGTCGAGATTTCCCAGGGGCCGGACAAGCGAGTGGTGGCGCTCAGTCGAAACCTCGATCCGATAACGCTGCTGAACATCATTCCCCCGCTGTGGCCCGGGTTCATCGTTGACGCAGTTACCGGCGCCATCACGAAGTACGACCCCAATGTAATCTCTATCGATTTCAGAACGGGGCAAGCGGTTGACAACGTTCACCTGACGCACTTCCAGAAGTAGCGATCGGGCGCGTACGGGTTTCAGGGTGCTGCGCGCTTGGGTCCGCACGGCCCCTCCCTCGGCTCCGGGGCCGCAGCCTGGTCGAATCACCCTCCGTGTGTGTTTCGAGTTGGTGTCGGTTGTCCTGAGGCTTTCGCGGACGGGTCGCCTGGTATTAGGCCACGGGCCCAAGGCATCCCGCGGCGGTTCGACGGCCCCCTCGCCTCGGCAGTACACCTCGCTAGAATGACTGGTGGCTGGCTACGGACTTGCCGGATCTACAGCAGCCTGAACCGCAAGCAATAAGGTGGACCACATGTACACGGTCATCGTTGAGGGTGCGTTCTCCGCCCTTCACCAGGTGCGGCTTGGGGACGGCACACTCGAGCCGCCGCACGAGCATGATTGGCTGGTCCGGGCCCATTTCGCGCGGTCGGAGTTGGACGATGCCGGCATGGTTGTCGATTTCTCGAAAGCCCAATCCGCCCTGCGGTCCGTCTTGGCAGGGCTGGACCATGCCGACTTGAACAGCCACGAGGGACTCGCAGGCAAAAACCCGACGGCAGAGGTCGTGGCAAGATACGTGTTCGATCGCGTATCCGAGCCGGGTCCGTCAGTGCTTCGGCGCATTGAGGTGACCGAAGCACCGGGATGCGTGGCCACCTACGGGCCGGCTGGTCTGACCGAGAATGCAGGATAAGCCCGCAGATTGACGATGAGTAGGGCGGTTCGTACAATCAGCAGGGAATGGTACAAGGTATCGTAGTCTTTGGGACCACTGTCCAATGAGTCTTGTCTGCCAACGTTGCCAACAGTCGAAAGCGACCGTCCACATTACGGACACGCTCCCGGATAAGCGGGAGCTCCACCTCTGCGAAGACTGCGCCGAGAAGGAAGGGGTGATCATCAAGCAGCATCACCAGTCCACCAACGAGATCCTGCAGCAGCTCATCAAGCACAAGACCGGACTGGGCGCCAGCGACGACTTGGCCTGTCCGAATTGCGGCATGACCTTCCGTGAGTTCCAGCTCAAAGGGCAGCTCGGCTGTTCCCACGACTACGAGGCGTTCAAGAAAGTGCTCGACCAACTGATCGAACGAGCCCACGAGGGTGCCACGCACCACGTCGGCAAGGTGCCCGCAAAAGCCGACGAGACGGTTCGCAGGCAGGCCGGTTTGCTGCGGCTGCGCCGTGAGCTGCAAGAGGCCATCGAACAGGAAAACTACGAGCACGCCGCCCGTGTGCGTGATCAGATTCAGGCTCTGGAATCCGTATGACCATTGACGAGCTGACGGGAAAGACCGGTGAATGGCTTCGCGGTGTCGGACCCATGTCTGACGTGGTGATCTCCTCGCGGATTCGCCTTGCCAGAAACCTCGCCGATCGTCCATTCCTGCCGACCGCCAGCGCAACTGAGCGAACGGAGATCTACCGTTGCCTGGCCGACACGATTACGTCTACGTCCGCCGGCAGCGATGCGTTGCTCGTCGACATCGAGCAGACGGATACGCTCGATCGCGAGGTGCTCGTGGAACGTCATCTGGTCAGCCGCCAACACGCCAACAGTGACGGCAGCCGCGGCGTTACAATATCACCCAACGAAACCCGCGCCCTGATGATCAACGAGGAGGATCATCTGCGAATTCAGGCGTTGCGCAGCGGGCTCGAGCTGGATGCCCTGTGGGCGGAAGTCAACGGCGTGGACGACACCCTGGCGGAGCATCTGGCATTTGCGTTTGACCGGAAGTTCGGATATCTGACCGCCTGTCCCACGAATGTGGGGACGGGTATTCGCGTGTCGGTCATGCTCCACTTACCGGCGCTGAAATTGACCAAGGAGATCGAGCGTGTTGCCCGGGCGGCCCGGGACATGCACCTGGCCGTTCGCGGAATGCACGGCGAGGGGACCGATGCCGTCGGCGATCTCTACCAGCTCTCCAACCAGACCACACTGGGCAAGACGGAGGAGGAAATCATCGGAGTATTCAGCGAGACGATCGTTCCCAAGATTGTCGAGTATGAACGGACCGCCCGTGATTCGCTGGTCGAGCACAGCCCTTACCAGCTCGACGACAAGATCTGGCGGGCCTACGGCGTCCTGGTCAATGCCCGGCGGATCAGCAGCGAGGAGACACAGTCGCTTCTCTCGCCCATCCGCATGGCTATTCATATGGAGCGCTTCACCTCGATGAGCGTTGCGGCGCTCAATGAGCTGTTGTTGCACACTCAACCGGCCCATCTTCAGAAGCTGCACGGCAAGACACTGGAAGGGGAACAACGCGACATCGTCCGGGCGGAGTACCTCCGCAGCCGCCTCGCGCTCTAGCCGTGATCGGCCTCCCCAGGCCGTTTACAAGCCGGTCAGCAACTCGGAGACCTGCAACCCGAGTGAGTTGCTGATCCGGGCCAGCGCCCAGATCGACGCCGCATTCTTCCCCAACTCCACCTGCGAGAGTTGGGACGTGGTCAGGTCCGTGCGGTCGGAAAGCTGGCGCAGGGTCAGATTCTGGGCAAGCCGGTGGCTGCGGATTCTCTGGCCGATCAGGCGGTTGAGCTCACCCTCATCGGTATAAATGATGCCCATCCGGTGGCAGGCCCGCTCGATCGAGTTGATCAGCTCCTCTTGCTTGAAGGGTTTGGCGATGTAGTCGCACGTGCCGCGGCGCATGGTCTCCGTCGCACTGTCGAGATCCGGATAGGCCGTCATTATGATACAGCTCATGCGTTCGTCGATGTGCTTCAGCCTCTCGACAACCTCGACGCCGTCCATCCTCGGCATCCGAAGGTCGATTAGCGCGATCTGGAACGATTCCTTGTCGGCGGCAGCGATTGCCTCGTCCGGATCGTTGTACGTTCGAGGACTGTAGCCATGATCTTCCAGCAGCAACCCCACCGTCTTGCAAATGGAGGGATCGTCGTCGATAACCAGCACCCTAATATGGTGTCGTACGCCCATGTTCATCTTCCTGTTCTGACCTCCCGAGCCCATTGTCGCCCGATGGATTTTGTGTTTACCCAGACGGAAAAACTACCGAGCCAAAGGAACAATGAAACCTGCTCTCTTTGGCCACCATGTTCCAGCTCACCCGCGTCTGATTGATTGAGTCCCTTAACATCCTAAAGTCCGGCCGACGCGCGTAGGTCGTGCTTCCCGGACCGCTTAAGCGCCGTCGCCATGCGGTGGCAGTAACGCCAAGCTCCCGAAGCGGTTTAACGCTAAACTCGCGTATCTACCGTGACAGGCGACTCACCCAGGATAATAGTGCACTACTGGACAGGATTCCAGCAGAAATCGAAGAATCTGAAGATTTTCCGCATCGGCCCGAGGCCCGACGCCGCTTGCGAGCTAGTTGTCACTTGTATTATTAAAGCTAAGAAGACAAAAAGGCTGCTTGGGGCCCCGCATGGAGGCACGGGAAGGAAACGAGCAACGCGGATGGTCCTGCCTGTTACGTCCGTAGGCCGTGCGGTCTGTCAGGGGACTTCTTCCAGATCATCGAGGGAGACCTCGAAGCGCTGAACCGAGTCGGCGGTCAGGAGGAAAACTCCGCTGTGCCCCTTGACGGCTGCAAAGTGGCCCTTGTCCGTCCCGTCATTGCCTCTTTTGTCCGACACCCATAAGACCTGACTGCTGCCGTCGTCGAGGGTGACCATCACTTCATGAGACGGGGTGGACAAGCCGTAGGCACTCAGGTCCGATTCGGCGTGACGGACATAGCGTTTGGTTCGAAGATCCCTGACCTGCAAGAGCAGGTTGTCGAGCTTCTTTGAATCTAGCGGAAGATCGGGTTCCGCCTGGTAGACCCACCCATCATCCTCCTTCTTCTCGAACACGTGAGTCTGGTCACCCTTCCGGATCGACAACCGGCGCACCTCGTCGTCCTCGAAATCCATCACCCGATCGGTGCGGTACTCGGCAACAAGCTGTTTGAAGAAGTCTTCACCCATCTCGTATACCGTGCCACGGTCAGAGCGCTTCGCGTAGTACTTCCCGTCGTGTCTCGCCACCATAAGCTCGAGTGTCCTCGGGGGAGGCTGGACCTCGACCGGCTCAGCCGGTTTGGTCTTGTCACCTTCTTCGCCTGATTCGTCCGGCTCGCCTTCGCTCGGTGGTTCTATGCGGTATTCGACAGGAGGCTTGTACGTCAAGGCAACCGTCACAGCAGGGGCATGCAGGCCGTACGCGCTCGGCTCACCAGCTTCCGACACCACCTGTTCGGCGCGCAATCCGCCGAGTGCCTCGACGAGTTTGTCGATTTGCTCCTCCAGGACGCTGGCAACAACAGGCTCCGCCATGCTCCAAGTGTTGTCATGCCGGCCGAGTGTCACCTCGTTGCGACCTCCGAGAAACCGATTCTCGGTGGATAACCTGATGCGCTCGAAGCGGCTGGGAAGGACTTCCACGACGGTGCGGTCACGATAGACTCTCGGGCCTTCGATTAGCTTGACCATGTCCGGCGTGCGCACCTTGGCAATGGAGGCGAGTTCGTTACGGCGCACGTACACCAGGCGTTTGGCCTTCTCATCGGTGTAACCACCGACGGTGATCCGCTCGACACCTTCGACACCGGGGATGGTCAGTCGAATCTCGGCCTGCGGCTGATCCAGACCGAATGACGCCAGATCGGTCGGCTCTTCGTCAATGAACACTACGGCGCTTAAATCTCCAACGGCGTCCAGGAGATCCCCAACGGCCGAATCCTCCGCCCGCCCGCCGTCAGGCTCGAACGACCATTCACCCTCCTTTTTTACCAGCGTTGCGAGACCCTCCGGCGTGGTCAGTTCGATCCGTGTCGCCGCATTTACGTTTACGGGGGTGATTCGCATTTCCCGCCACTCGGACATGACCGGTTTGAACTTGTCGGTGGTGGTCTTCATGACCGTCGCCACGACATGCTCATCACCAACTCGCATGTAAGTCTTGGTGTCCTCGCCGATTGGCGATTGATCGGAGAGGTGAAGTTCATAGACCGTCACCTTCGTTTCGGTAGCGGTCTCAGGCGGTTCCTCGGGGCCCTCCTCGCCTTCAGCCTCCTCTTCTTTCTCGACGGGAATCTCTTCCTCGACAGTGGTGCGCACGCTCACGGAGGCCCGCTCCAATCCGTAAGTCACCAGTTTGTCGGGGTCATCATCGTGCCATTCAATAGCGCGGAGGCGGCTCATGGCCCGAAGCATGTCATCGACCTTCGAGGTCGCCCTGGCGGTAACCGGCGATGCCATCATCCACCGGGCCCCGTCCCTGCTGAAGGCGTACGAAACGGGGGCATCGGCGTCGCTGCGATCTACGATCTCCACCCGCGTGACGTCTTCCGGCTTGAATTCCCAAAGCTGCTTGTCGCGGTACTCGACCGCTCTGTCCTTGACCAGATTGCGCAGGTCGGACTTGCCGACACATATCTCGTCGCTGCCGGCCAGCCGCACGTACGTTTCGCGATCGGAAACCGGCTTACCGATCTCGACCGTCGCCGTCCGACCGTCGGCGTCGGTCAAGGTGACAGTCGCTTCCGGCGGCTGAAGCCCCGCCTGGGCCGCGGTGACTGCCCCCGGCTCTCCGGGCTTGTAGCTCAGCTCGTACTGGAGGTTTCCAAGCCGGTTCCCGAACTTGTCCACCTCCCAACGAACGCACTGCATTTGCATCGGCGAGGTCATCCGCCAGACATCCTGCCCGGCTTCGGAGGTCTCGGTATCCTTCTCGAACACCCATTCCCGGCCGTCACTGTGTTTGCAGACCACCTTCACCACGTTGCTGAGCTTGTCCTCCAGCAGGTCCCGTGTTGCCGCGGAGGCAGCCACGGCCCGCATAGGTGTAGTATCAGCATCGATTGGCTCCGGTCGGGATCGCAAAACGTAGTAGGACGCCCCCAGAACCACCAGCACAACCGCCAGATACAATGTCGTTTTCGTGTTCATAAGGTCTTACCTGCGTCGAACCCACCAGACCGCGCCGCCACAAACAAGAGCCAGCGCCGGCCATATGCCAATCGCAAACGCCCTGACCGCTTTTACCGTGGACTCGCTTTCGATCTCCAGGACAGCGGCGTCAATCGGTTTGCCGATGTTCATGAACTCAGTGTTGTCGTTGAGCCAGTGCAGCGAGTTGATAAGCAGCGATACGTTGCCGGGATTACGGGATCGGACGGTGAAGCCGCGGGGGGTCAGGGCCATATCGCGGGCGAACGCGATGTTGTCGACGGCAAAGTCACTGCTGCTGATGACGACAATCTTGGCGTCACCCTTGGTGGCGGCCGCGGCAAGGTCGAAGGGGCCTTCGAGATCGCCCTCCTCCCTGGTAAGGTATTGCCGACGCTGCTGCTGTTCCTGGTATTTCATCAGGTTCTTGACACCCCATATTCCGTCCCGTGCGGGCATGTGGACCAAGCGGGCATGCTCGACACCCTCGGGCGGTGCCTCTGATAGTTCCAGCGGGGCACATGCCGGAAGGCCCAGCTCACGAGTCAGGGCGCCGGTTACGATGTCATGGTCCGAAACGCTGAGGTCCTGCATGTGATGAAACATGCGCCGGCCGACAGCGTACTTGCCCGGTGCGATGCTCATGGTCTCGATCAACAGGGCAGAAGAATCGACCTTGATTCCCCACTGGTCATCAAGATAGTCGTCGTACTCGTAGCTCGAGGGAATTGGCCCGAAAGGTCCCGGGCTCCAGCCGGCAATAAACAGTGCCCGACCGTTGTCACCGATGGCACCGAGCACCGCCTGACGATGGCTGCCGCTGAACGGTGGTTCCTGGCTCGGCTGGCCCATGGGCCCGCGTTGCGGTGGAGTCGGCTTGAGCACTACGTAGATGGTCCGGGTCGGTGCCGGGTCGATCGTCGGCGGCGTCTGGGACGATTTGAGGTCCCACTCCTCGACGACGAAATTGGCATCCTCGAGCTGCCCTTTCATTGCGGTATAGGGGGCTGGGGGCTGGTTGGGGATGAACCCTCCGAGAAAAAGCGGATTGCCACCGTAGCGGACGAATACAACCGCGGTCTGCTCCTTATGCGTCGCCCGTAAAATGGCCGACGTCAGTCTCTCTTCACCCTTGAAAGCCCTTTGATGGAGCCCCGACCGAACCGCCCCCTGCTGCATCGGGGGCCACACCGAGGGAAAGTCGACGACCATTGCATCCTCGTCGGTCTCAACCAGGATCGGATTGGTCGTGGGACCCAATTCGTTCAGCAGGTCATCGATCTCGAGCGTTTCGAGCTCCTGTAGCAGCGTCGTCTCTTCCTCAATAGCCGCCACCAGGTCGGCATACCTGTTACCGGCCTCTCCGAGGAAACCAGTGTATTCCTCCGGCAAATACGGATTACGCTGCAACTGCTCCGAACCGTATTTCCCAATGTCCTTCAGGACCTTCCCGAAGTCGCGGTAGAGGCTTTTAAGTTCGTTTATCGCGGCGGTGAATTGCGGGTTCTCGGAAAGGGCGAAGGCGTCAACCCGCTCACGCATGGCGTCGAGCGTTTTGGCCCGCCGCATGAGGGTGTGCTCGATAGGCGCGATCACGGCTTGGGTGGCCGAGTCACCGATCGAACCGCCCAGCTCATCGATCCGGGCCAGCTCTGACTGGACGATGTCACGCATCTGCCTGTCCAACCCGCCGGTGTACTTGTCGATCCTGGCCTTGCAGCTTTCGATCTGATCCTTGAACGCCGTTTTCTCGCGCAACCTGGCCTGCAGCTTGCTGAACTTCTGGTGGTCCTTGAGGGGGTTGATCCATTCGGCACTGATCTTCGCCCGGTTGGTGGCCTCGTACAGGTTGAGGAGATCCTCGGCAGCGCGGCGGTAGCGCGGTTGATCCTCGTCCTCGCGATCCGTCTCGAAGTACAGAGAAGTCAGTCGAACGTTGCCATCCAGGCCGCGCAGAAGCTTCTCGGTGGCGTCACTCAAGCTGTTTACGCCGGACAGTGTCATGTCCCAGCGACTCGGCATCGAGAAGGCGATCGCCTGAGCGACCACCACAATCGCCACCACCAGGACCGTGGCGACGACAACGTTGGCCCCCACCAGGAAACGTTGACCGGCCGAAGCCTCCGATACGGGCTTTCTGTCCTGGTTTTCTACTGCCATCGCCGCATCTCCACTCGTTTGACGGTCAGAAACAGAAACAAAGCGGTCGTGGTCAGAAAGAAGATAACGTGGTTCATGTCCACCATCCCACGCACGAAATCGAAAAAGTGGGTCCGCACTGACAAATGCTGGAGCACCGCTTTGGGCCAGCCGTCCACCGTCTGGGCGAGACCGTGAGAGGCAAAGGTCATCAGGGCCAGCAAGGCAAAACTGAGCAAAACAGCGATAATCTGATGCCTGGTAAATGCACTGAAGAAAAGCCCCACGGAGATGTACAACGCCCCCAGCAGCAGCAGGCCGATGTAATTGCACACTAGAAGCATGGCATCCACGGGGCCGAACATGGACAGCACGATGGGATACACCAGCAAGGTCGCCAGCAGGATCAGATAAAACACCAGCGCCCCGAAGAACTTGCCGAGCACGACCTCGATCTCCGTGATCGGCACGGTCATCAGTGTCTCGATCGTGCCGCTGCGGAGCTCCTCGCTCACAAGCCGCATGGTCAGCATCGGCAACACAAACACCAGAATCACTACGACCCAAAACTCGATCAACGAACGCAGCGACGCCTCCGCCCCGTTTCGGAAGGTTCCAAGAGCAAACGCCAGACCGGTCGCAAACAAAAAGACCGCACTAACTGCGTAGGCAATCGGTGACAGGAAATAGGCACCGAGCTCACGTTGAACCATGGTGGTAATGTTACGCATAAGCGCCTCCGTCAGTAAGCAATTGTCGATTGCGGATTGGTGGTTGTCGATTAGACCGGACCGCTGACATATGGCAATCACCAATCGTCAATGACCATTCATCCTACCGCGTCTGGGCATCCTGCTGTTGCGCGGTGACCTGTACGAAGAAGTCCTCCAGGCTCGCCCCCTCGCGCCTCAGCTCCCGCAGGGACCACCCCTTGGAACTCGTCAGTCGAAAGATATCCTCGCGGACGTCGTGTTCGGGCTTGGGTTCGATGGCCAACCGTACCCAGCCGTCCGACGAAGAGACTTCGACGTTACGCACGCCGTCCAGGGAGCGCGCGCTACTCTCGACCTCTTCCGGCGGTCCGCGCATCTCCGCAATCACCCGTGCCTTGGCGCTTAGCTGATTGCGCAGCTCTTCCGGCGACCCGCTGGCCACTATCCGCCCGGCGGTGATGATGATCGTTCTGTAACAGGTCTGCTCAACTTCGTGCAGGATATGCGAGCTGAGCAAAATGGTGTGATTCTCACCAAGCTCCTTGATCAGGTTGCGCGTTTCACGAATCTGCCCCGGGTCGAGCCCAAGAGTTGGCTCGTCCAGGATGAGCACCTCCGGATTGTGCATGATCGCATCAGCCAGGCCGACACGCTGCTTCATCCCTTTGGAGAGCTGGCCGATCGGTCGATCGATGAAGTCCCCCAGCCAGCAGCGGTCGGAGACATGTCGGATCGCCTTGTTCCGTTCCGGATACGACATCCCCCGCAACTTCCCGCGAAAGTGCAGGTACTCACGAACCCGCACCTCCGGATACAACGGCGCGGTTTCCGGCAGATAGCCGACGCAGCGTCGGACGTCCAACGACTGCTTGAACACGTCGAATCCGTGTACGCTCGCCGAGCCGCTGGTCGCCGGCTGATAGCAGGTCAGAACCCTCATCGCCGTGGTCTTACCCGCCCCGTTGGGGCCCAAAAAGCCCACGACCCCGCCCTGCTCGACATCGAACGAAATATCGTCCACGGCCAGGACAGGCCCGTAACGCTTCGTGAGATTCTTCACACGAATCATGTCTCATATCCCGGTTGCACCGTGTCACGCGTCCAAGAGACACAGCATACGAGTTTGGGTCAAAGGCAAAGTGACGCGTACGCTCCCGACGCGCCAAGTCAGGCAAAATACCATACGGGCGAAACCGCTGTCAAGAATACTGACAACCCACCCCACGCCAGGTCGGTCCACTCGTCGGCATAGGGCTTCTACGCCGGTTTGGAGACCGCGGTTCGGACAGGCCTGCTGGCGGCGCGCCGGGGGCCGATGGTGACGATCCACGATCGGGGTCCCTGTCAGAAAACTCCCACGCTGCCCAGGACGAGCCCGGCCAAACAAGGGTCTACCAGACGCCGATGGCCGGGACAGTCGTTGCCATTACCGTGTTTTATACGTCTGAGGACCCTGGTCGGGTGTCACGGCCCACCGGCGAATCCCGACGTACGTCGGGACCAATATCACCCGTCGGCAGAGCCGTCGCTACGTCCAGTCACGTGTCTTCCCTCGGATTCCAGTCCCGGTGGCCCGGGTGAAAGGCTCGTCCCATCAAGTGCGTTTTTGGCCTGTCCGCGCGAACAGACCGCCCAGCGCCGGCTGTCGGCAAGTCGTAAGATCCGAGCTCGCTGGGAGATCAACGACGTCTCCGGCCAGGCTTCGTCGTCTCCAACTGCGCCAACTTCCGGTCAAACTCGGGCAGCAAGGGCAGCTTGTGGCGCCGCGCGAACGCCCGGATGTCCCTACCATCGACGACACCGTCGCCATTCAGGTCGGCCCTACCCGCTCCCCTGATCGGCAGGCTGTCAACATCGACGGCGGCCAGAGGCATGGCCTGCAGGGCCATCACGGCGCCATCCACACCAATGATCGTGACGACGCCGTCCCTCATGATGCCGGCACTACCGCCGCACCCGTCCACCGCTTCGCCGAGTGTCAAGAAATTGACCTGGATCGCGGTGAAGTCGTCGGTTCCCTGGACGCCGTTACCGGTTGCGTCCGCCCCCGTACTCAGGCCGGGTTCGATCGGTGTATTGAAGTTAGCAGCCAATATCGAGAAGTCGGTAATATCCACCAATCCATCTTGCGATACCACGCCCGTCTGGAAATCGCCCGAAAGGAGCTGCGATGCACCCCTCAGGTCGACCGTGGCAGCGCATAAGCTGAACGACGGCACCGCCAGCCGACGCAGGGTGTGACCTTCCCTGACACTAATCCATCCGGCATCGACATCGACATTATCCAGCACCACCGTGGCGAACCCGGATTCATCGATCACCACAGGCAGGACGCGCGTATCTGTCGATCCGCCGCAGGTCGTGATCACGAACGTCGTATCGCGCGTGATGGGGGCGAGCAGGCTGTTAATCGCGTCGAACTTGAGCTCCACCGTGATCTGGGCCGCGTCATTGCTGAACACGCAGCTTCCGGATTGGCATTCGGCATCCGTGCAAGGTGCACCATCATCGCAGGCCGTACCGTCCGTTACGGGCGTCAGCGTGTCACAGTTGCCCTCCAAACCAGCCGGATCGCATGACGCCGTGTTGCATTGATCCCCGGCGCCCGAACAATCCGGCAAAGCGCCGCCCGTGCACGCACCCGACTGGCACGTCTCACCCACGCTGCAGACGCCAAACCCATCGTCGCAGGCAAGACCTTCGTTGATCGGCCCGCCGGGCGTGTCGCAGTTGCCCTCCGCTCCCAGAGGATCGCAGGTGCTGTC
>CP070827.1:3902408-3927768 GCA_020344555.1 Phycisphaerales bacterium | reverse complement strand
GAAGGGTTTACGATCACGACCGCCGGGCTGACCGACAGGGCGGGTATCGCCTGCTCTGGGCAATCACCCGAGATCAGCGGGAACATCATTACCGGGAACAAAAGGAGCGGAATACGACTCCAGAATTCGGAGGCCTTGATTGCTGACAACATTATTTCAGGGAATGAAGCATATGCGTCCGACGTCGGCGGCGGTGGTATCCAGATAAAGAGCGATCAGCACAAGACCGTCAAGATTGTGGGCTGCCTGCTCGAAGGGAACACGGCGCCTTACAGGAGCGGCGGAGGTCTGTATGCAAACGCCCTGGGAACCATCTGGATGGTCAACTGCACTCTCCGAGACAATAGCGCTGACAACAAGGGAGGCGGAGTCTTCACGGCGGGGGGCGCCTGCCGCGGGAGCAAGCGCCGCAGACCCCTGCGAGAACACTACTCTGACATTGAAGATGCAGAACTGCCTGGTCACATGCAACGACGCCGATGACGGAGGCGGGTTGAGTCTCACGACCCGTTTGAGGGCGGAGGTTGTAAACACGACTATCGGCTATAACCAGGCGGGTCGGGGAGGGGGCATATACGCGCACTCGAGCTGTGTGGAAGTCCACAACTCGATTCTCTGGGAGGACGAGACATCCAGCGAGATCTATGTGGACACCAATGGCGACCTTACCATTTCCTACAGCGTGCTTCAGGGTGGATGCGAAGGAATCGGCCATGACACCTATTATTCCATCAAATGCGAACCGAATGTCCTGATGGGCAATCCCAAGTTTCTGTGGCCGATCGGTTGCGATGACGAGGCCTGTACCGGAGACGAGGACTTTCGCATTATCGCGGGTTCGCCGGCCATCGATTCCGGGAACAACATTTTGGTCCACAAGGACGAGCTGGACCTCAACGGCGATGATGACACCGAGGAGCGTACACCACTTGATCTTCTTCTAGAGCCACGGTTCGTCGATGACCCGTTCACCACTGACACTGGAGTCAACGATCCACCGGAGTATCCCTACGTGGTCGACATGGGCGCGTATGAGTACCCGGGATGCCCTCCGATCTCCGGGGCCGGCTTTGTATATCCACCAAACAAAGTCATCGATGCCCGTCAGCCGCACCCGCCAGCCGACTGTTCAATCGACGCACGTCAGGGGATCGGGTCACAGGACGAACCGATATACATCGGCCCACCCGTGAGTGTCTCTACGTCGCTGAGTTGCTGGGGCCTGTGTGAGACAGGCATCGAGCCAATAGAGGAGGGATGCGAGTTGCTCGATCCGAATGAGATCGTAAGCATAAGCGAGGTCGATAATACTGGTCTATACGAGTTAATCCTGGAGCGCCCCATCTCTGCCGGGTACGTTACTGAGCTCGCGTACCTGGGTGCCGGGCCGCTGACCATGCACGCATCGCTTCCGGCTGATGCGAATGCGGACTGCACGTCGGCCCCGGCGGATATTACGGCGCTCATAAACTATCTAAACGAGGTCGAGGACCCTCCACACGGAGACTACAGTTGTGACATCGACCACAGCGGTCTCTGCGGGCCTCCTGACATTAACAGGTTGATCGACCTGCTCAACGGAGCCTGGTGGTACATCGTGTGGAACAACCGGGAATTGGACGAGGGCTTGGAGCCGGACATTTGCCAAGCGCGTGGTGAAGGCATGCTGGCGGACGGAAACGGCGCGTTCATCAACGGATTCGTGACGCACATGTCTACGGTTGTGATCACTGACGCCCAGTCAGAGGCAGACTTCAAGATGATCGTGGATGCAACCGCCGGTTTCTGCGTGGACAACCTGTCACTTGATGAACGTGCGACCCTGGCCGACAGGCTTCAGGATCCGTCGCTGAAGTTCGAGAGTCCGCTCGCCGAGGAGATGGTTCCCGAAATCGTCAGCGCGCTGCTCGACTGAGAGAGGTGCGCCAGGCCCGACACACAGGGCTGTCTGTCTTTGATTTGTTCGCGACCCCGTTGGACCGTCTCCGCGGGGTCGTGTTTTTGCTGTATGGGCCGGACAGGTGGCGTTTCCCGGGGCACGCGGAATGGGGGTGCATCCCAATTCGGGTGGCATGGGCAAACTTGTTTGCCCGTGAGAGCGGTTTCACGGGCAAGCTACCGCTTGCCGATGCCACCCGGTAAGCTTCTGCCACCTTTTTCGGGATGCGCCCGCCGAATGGCCGCTTCCAATCGGGCGGCCGATACTCGGGGGTCGCCTGGCGCTTGACACGGCATCCGACCCGTCGAGCGGACTCCGCCGAGCGTTTTGCGACAACCCCGACAAGGCCGGCGATGTTGACCTTGACAGGCGCTTGTGCGAGGATAGCACATGAGGCGGTCGGGAAGGGTAAGTACCGGCAGTTTGGAGCCGTAGGAAATGATCAAGGCCATCGAGCTTCGCAAAGGTAGAACCATCCTCCATGAGGGGGAGCTGTCCCTGGTCCATGACGCCAGGCACGTCGCCAAAGGGAACAAGGGCAGCTACATGCAGACGAAGATCAAGAACCTGCGGAAGGGTACGATCTTCGACGTGCGGTTCAACGTGAACGATCGGATCGAGATCCCGTTCGTGGAGTCGAAGGACTACGAGTTTCTCTACCGGGACGGCGAAGACTTCATCGTCATGGACTTGCAGACGTACGACCAGATCCCGGTGGCCGCCGAACTGGTGGGCGACACGGCCCAGTGGCTCCCGCCCAACCAGAAGATCGCCTGTCAACTCTACGAGGGGCAGATCATCTCGCTGGAGGTCCCGGTGACGGTGGAGCTGGAGGTCACCGAGGCCCCGCCGGTGGTGAAAGGGGCGACGGCGACCAGCCAGTTGAAAGAGGTGGTGCTCGAGACCGGCGCCAAGGTCCGTGTGCCGCCGTTTATCGATTCCGGTCAGCGCGTCTGCGTCGATACCCGAACCGGCGAATACATCGAGCGGGCCAAGTAGGCACGCCCCATCGGGAACACACCGGGTATCGGAAGGCTTGCGAATCGGCCGGCAGATGTTCACCGTCGCGGCGCACGCGAGATGTCTGATGAAGCGCCGTTACCCTGACGATGTTGTCCGCCGTGTTCCGTCAAGCGCCGGTCGATCGGCACCCGATTCGCCCGTGATGGTTCGTGTCAACTCCGAAAGCAGACATCCAAAGTGATGACGGCGCCACGGCTTTGTTCACGGGCCCTTCGGGGAATTTCGGCGAACTGGGCATCTTCGGCAGGCCTTGGCAAGAGAAAAATCCAAAAAATTTGAAAAAAATTTCGGCCCCGCGCGACCCGAATCGGCGGCTGTTCGTCCCTTTGATTCGTGCGACGTAACGTGTCGATGGCAGCGCGATTATTCTTCCAACCACGAATCCAAATCCGGTTCAACTCTGTCGATCAGGCTGAGGTCTCCCTTGGCTAGCTGATAAATCTCGCGAGTCCTTGGCGCGATGAAGCTTGATACCTGTGTAGCAGTGCCTACACACCATACTATGCGCGCTGGAGCCCGCCAACTAGTGAAGACGGTGCCGTTTTTGCCGTTTTTTCAGGGTTTTTTGCGCTCTCCGGCTGCTTACGACGAAACATCGATCCGCTCGACGCGACCGGAGACAAGACCTTGTTGATGTTGGAAGCAATCAGCACGGATGACGAAGCTGTAACGCTCAGACTTTTGGGCAGCGTATCAGTTGTGACAGCGTTCCGACACGACGTCGGCGCCCACTTACGGTGGTGTCATGACGTGACGTTTGACGTTCGAGCGTCGTGAGAAGCGGTCCGATCGCTCTGGTGGGCGCGGCGGAAGTCCCTGGTCAACGTCGACAATTGCAAAAATTCTTTTGACAAAGCGCAATGATGGTGTACGATTCCGTCCAGAAAGGAGGTGATGTCCATGGCTAAGAAACGTAAGGTCGCGAAGAAGGCGGTGAAGAAGAAGGCGCCAAAGAGGAAAGCTGCCAAGAAGAAAAGGAAGAAAGCCACCAAGAAGAAAGCCGCCAAGAAGACCGTCAAGAAGGCCGCGAAGAAACGCAGGAAGAAGAGGAAAAAGTGATGCAGGGCCCGACGGCGCGACAACGACCGTAACCTCGGACCGACTCTCGCCACGGCGGTCGGTGAGGTCGGCGGACAGCGCCGAACGGGCACAGCAGGACATCACGGGGCGGAAGGTGCTCCTCGCCACGGCAGTACCTTCCGCCCTACCTTTGCGCTCCTAACGACGGGCCCGGTGCCGCAATTCACATGTTCACACATTCCCCGTCGCCCCAGGAAGTGGCCCAGCGAGCCCGGAGACCCCCGGATTGCCGCCCATCCAAATCACTATGCCCGGTGCCTACCGGTCGGCCGGGCTGCACGTTTTGCACGGGATGCGCCCGGCACTTTGCGCTTCGCCGGCCGTGTTGAAATAGACGCGGTTGGTCGCCTTGATCCGCTTGGCATGCCCGCAGGCTGCCTGATGAAAGATGGTCGAATGGCGGCTCCCCACGAAGGGGGCCGCTGGCGTGTCCGCAGATCGAGAACGGTCTGTTCTGGCCGGCTTGCCTGCGATCCACAGGTCGTGTGAGGGACTCCCCGCTTCCGCCCACGCGGCTCCAATGAGCTTGGCACTCAGCAGCACCGCGGCTTCGAGCTGCGACTCCATGATTCCGGCCGCCCGATCAGCCAGCCGGTCGTAATACACATCTGAGGCCGCCGTGAACGTGGCGGCGTCGCGAATACCCAGATCAGCGACGATTTCGGCATCGATCGCCAGCAACGCATGCAGGGCCCGATGCGCATCGAGCAGCACATCGAACACCGCCTCAATCGGATTGTCGATGGGACCGTAGCGAGTTGGCGCTACACGGACCTCGTATTCAAGCCGACTGCGGAGCCGCCGGAGCAAGCTTGCCTGGCAGCGGTACCGCACCGTGTTGTGAACCAGTGTGGTGCCGGACCTCATACCTGAAGGCCGGCGAAGGTGACCCGAAGCTGTACCGTCCCGGTCAGCGGTGGTGTTAAAAGGTAACGCCGCATCGGTGGCAAAATGCAACAGCACGCCCGCTTCCCGGACGATGGCTTCCGTCTCGCCCGCCTGAAACGCTTCAACCAGATTGTGATGGCGGTCAACGATGATCCAAGGAAGCAAGCCCCCGTCACGCCGGCCGTGTTTCCTGAACAGTTCCGCCGCCGCGGCGCGATCTCGCGGAAACTTCTCTGCCGCAGCCCGACGGGCAGCCGCATCATCGGCGTCGGCGGCAATATCGAGCATCACGTAGTGCCAGTCGGCTTTGCCGGGCAAAAGTCCGGGCGTCGACGCGGGTCCAGGACCGGCGGTTGCATGCTCTCGAACCGCTTCCAGATGCGCTTCCAAGAAATCGCGAAGAGGTGGCGGAAGGACCGGTGCTACCTGTCCAGCAACAATCTCATGCCCGTCAAATGCTTCGTCGAAGCCCGCGCGAACGGGGCCGTGTATACCGACCAGACCGACAACGGCTGCAAGACTCGCGATTCGACGCATTTGACCTCTCTCCAACTGCCTGAAGGCTGCATACCCGACCGGTCCATACGCGATGCCGCCCCGTGAGAGCTCCAACACCCGCTGTGCCGACCCGGTTGTCATGCCCGTCGTCTGTAGGACCCTTAATCGCGATCGGCCGGGCGGCCAAGATCGCTGTCGAGCCCGGCACGCTCCAGGATGGCGCGTAGCAGGTATTCCTCCATGGCCGGGTCTCGCCCCAAGTCGAGCCATACGTCGTCCTGTGGGGTGACACGCACCATCCCTGTCGTTGAAGGCAGGCTGTCCCCAAAGTACTGGTAAGCGGCACCCGTGCTGTTGAACTGCCGGTCGGGCGAGGACAGTCGCTCCTTGTGGACCACCACGGCAAGCTCGTTCCATGCGTCGTCGTCGCCGCGCCGTACGCTGACCTCGATCCACCGGCGGAGAGGATTCAGAGTGGCCTCCCAAAGATCAGGTGTGGTGTCCACATCGTGCCGCCACAACTCGAAGAGGCTTTGCGAAGTCTCCGGCAATGTGGTGATAACACCCCCGCGGCGATCCACGCGATCCACCCGGAAGCGATGTCGCCGCAGGGTCTCCTGGGCGGCCTCCCAGAGCTGGTCGGCCTGGGGCGATGGATCGGCGATCGTAACCGCCTGCGACGACTGATAGCTACTGCGCCGTGGCCCGAGGCAGCCGGCTGCGACACCGGCAAGTACCGGGATCATGAGAAGGTTGGCATGCCGAACTGACATCACGTGGCGATGATACGTTCAGCCTGCCGCCGGTCAAGGATACGCCCAATTACCCAGCAGGATGGCACCGTCAAAGAGCCATCCGGAATGGTGGGTGGCCGTGGGTGCCGGAACATGAACCGCCCGATGGGTCTGACCGCGCTACACGACCGGATGCTCTAGCCGACCGCGGCATGCACTACCAGCAAGACCAGGCTGGCCGCGGCACTTCCCATGGCGCAGCCGATCAGAAACCCGCCAATGGTGAACCTCTCTCTTCGCCCAAACTCTTCGGGCAGCTTGAGGACGGGGCTGGCACCCGGCCTGGCCGTACGTGGGAAACGGATCACCCTGTCAGCCGCAGGCTCGGCCTTGGGCCGGGGTATCGTCCTTGCGGTGTCAGCGGTCCGGTCGCCCCTCCCGGCCTTTTTGGCCGTCGTGAGCGCCAGTTCAAGCTGGGTTTCGCGGGTCCTGCCGGTGGTTACGCCTGTTCCCCCGACGGATGGCAGGAATTCGTTGCGGCCGCGGATCGGGATGTATCGGTGACGACCGGCCCCGACCGCATCGGGTTCGAGATACTCGTGGATCAATTGCTGCTGATAGAGCCGGGACGCACGATTGCGACAGTGAACCTGCCGGGCTTTGCCGGACAATCCTCCGTGCTTGACGGCTTGCATGCCTCGACCTCCCTGCCGCTGATTGGCTTGACCCCCACATCACGGCGCAGTGTGGGCTTCATGATCCCCGCTGACCATTATCGTCCCGGCTCGCCCCAATCGGCAAGCCAAAAAACGCCGGGCGGTCAAAGACCCGCCGCAAACGGCTATATCAGTGCTGAGAGCTGTGAAAACCCGGGCATCGACCGTACTCGCTGACCGGCTGTCAGCCAGTTCGGTTCCCCAGAACCTGCCCCAATCAGCCAAACACCCCTGGCGGGGACGGTTGGAGCCTCGATCGCTGGTGCGAGAATTCGCTGGTGCGAGAATCCTTTCTCGCACCACACCGTCCATTGTCAAGTGGACCGAGAAGGGATTCTCGGTCCAGCGATGTGCCCTTCAGGGTGCAAGGCAACCTGGTTCAGCGTGAGTCACGGGTCCGCTGATATCGGGCCGACCGGCGCGAACTCACTGTTCACACCCTCCACGTGGATTTTCGGCACGGGCGTTGGTGTCTGGTGAACCACGGCCGTCTTGGGCAGTACGCCGGCCTCTTGGAGCAACTCCACCAACCTGGTCACTCGGTGGCTGTACAGATGTTGTGACAGGACGCGTCGCTGGCCGGCTGCGGCGATGGCGCGGCGTTCGTCGGGATGGTTCAGATAATGATGTATCTTTTGGAGCAACTCCTCCTCGTCGCGGAAGGCGTCACATTCCTTGCCGATCTCAAAGTAGGCCGGCAGCTCCGGCGTGTGATAGGTAAGCATGAAGCCGCCGTAGGCCGTGACCTCGAAATGGCGGAGGTTCAGGCCGGTTTCCAGGCATCCCTTCATCAGGTTCAGACAGATCGGCACGCGCCGCATCCGTTGATGGAGAATCTTTCTGTCCCAGATGCGCGGCGTGTGTTTCAATCCGTAATGGACGTCCCAGTGGTCTCCGATCAACTCAAAGGCGTCACCCAGCTTGAGTCTCAGAAACCTCGCAAATCGGTCGCGCTGCTTGAGTGCCAGATAGGCATTGTACGTGAACTTGTGCGCGAAGTAGTCCGCGCTTCTTTTTACACGGGTCGCGAAGTCGTCGGTTGAGTCGGGTGGCTCCGCAAACTGGTAGAGATCGTGATATATCTTGTGAAACGGCAGATCGGGCATGTCGGCGTGCACAGCCGCCGTCGTCAGCCCGGCGAAGAGTTGCCCCGGCAGGACCGGCTGCTGCGACTGAAACCACGACGAGGCCGGGTGACCCATAAATGCAACCGCCGGGCCGGGATCGGGGTCGGGCAGCGGGCTGGTGTCGAAGTCGTCGTTGATCACTGCCATGGGCATCGTGAGGACATTCGGAATGCCGAACTTCACGAGCTCTTCGCTGTGTGCCGTCTCCCAGATCCATTTGATCCAACTGTTACTTTCAAGTAGCTGCCAGTGATCGCCCCAGCCCACCTGGGTCATCGTGGAAGTGATCGGGTCAAGGTAGCAGGCAACATAGGGGATTCCGAGGTCCGCGGTCGTCAAGGCTACCTGACCAGGATGCGATGACGATGGCACCAACGTCAGGGCGCCGGCATTGAAGTCCAGGACCAGCTCTATGTCCTGTTTTTCCAGGAACGGCCGGTAGATGGCACCGTCGGACAACCGCTGCTTCAGGGAGCGGTTAATGTCCAGGCTGGGCAATTCGGGCAACGAGAACGTCTCGAAACCCGCTTCCTGAACGGCTCGTTCGAGCTGCCGGGTCGTGGCAATCCTGATAGGGCGCCGGCTCAGGGACAGCTCCTTATGCTTTCACGTACAGGGCGTCGGCCCAGTTGTGCGGCTGGTCCGAAGGATAGATCGTCTGGCGTCGATAACCGCACTCCTTCATGAAGGTCTCGATCTCATCAAAGAGCGGGCAATCCTTGTAGATGGGGACAAATGAGACCTCAAGATAGACAGCCTTGACGGTCTTCAGCAGCTTGCGCGCTCCGTAGAGGGCCTGTAACTCCGCCCCCTGAACATCGAGCTTGAGGATGTCGACGCTCCTGAGGTCGATGCCGTTCTCCACGCACCACCGGTCGAGCGTGCAGACCTCCACATCCTCACACCCAACCACGCGGCACCACTGGCTACACGGGCTGCCCTCCTGGAACCCCAACAGTGAGTTCGCTTCGGGACTTGCGGTTAGATGGATGGTCGCCATTCCGTCCCGGTCGCCGACGGCCTTCTTGACCGGGTGTACTCCGAGGGCCTCGCACCTGGTGCGAAGTTCTCCGAAGACGCTGGTGACGGGCTCAAAACTGTAGATCCGGGCCCCGGGATAGATCTTGCGGAGGCTGCTCGCCGTCTGCCCCGTGTTCGCCCCGCAGTCAAGCACCACCTCGGGATCGGGCACAAGCGATTTGAGATCATCCCATCGGTTGGTTGTGGAATACTCCACGGGAAGCGGTTTTGGCTGCACGGCCTGCAACAGGGCCTGCAGTCGATGGCTGTAGAGGTGTTGGGATAGGGTCCGCTTCTGGCCCGCCAGCGCGATGGCTACACGTTCCTGGGGATGACTGAGGTAGTATTGAATCTTCTCGAGCAGGTCGGCCTCGTTGTCAAACTCGACGCACTCCTTACCGATCTCGAAGTGCTCCTTCAGCTCCGGCTGGCGATAGCACAGCATGAATCCGCCGGCAGCCGTGATCTCGAAGTGCCGCATGTTCAAGCCGGTCTCCGCATTGCCATTGACCAGGTTCAGATTAATCGCCGCTTCGCGGAAGTGATTCAGATATTCATCGGCGGTCGCAAGTCGCGGGGACGTTCTGAGCCCATAGGCCGTATCCCAGCCCCGGCCGACCAGATGAAAAGTGTCACCAAGTATGCGCTTGAGGAAGATCACGAAACGGTCGCGGTTGTGAATGCACAGGCTGGCGTTGTAGAACAGCTTGGCGTTGAAATAGGCGAGGGTCTTGTTGATCTTGGTCTCCACCAAGTCGCCCGGGTCGACCGGCTCGCCCAGCCCGTAAACGTCGTGATAGATGTCATAGAAGCTCATGTCGGGCAGGTCGCAGCGAGTTGCCCGGGCCAGCGTTCCGGCAAGTAACGTGTTCGTCGGCACAGTGACGTTTCGGGCGAAGTAACTGGTGTTCTGACTGCCAACGAAGGACACGAGCGGCATGCACTTGGAGGGATGGAGCGGCCGGGTGTCGTACGAACGGTCCTGGGCGGCCATCGGCAAGTGGGTGACCCCGGGCACCCCGAGCCGCTGCAGTTCCACAGCCTGGGCACGATCCCAGATCGCCTTCCCCCAGCTTTGACTTTGCAGACACTGCCATACCGCCGGCCAGGGCAGACCCTGTAGAGCCGTCGCCAGCGGATCGATGAAGTGCGACAGTAGCGGCCTGCCGGCCTCTTCGTGGACGAGCTTCAAATTATCAGCCCCCTCCGCCACACGCAGGAAACCCAGCCCGGTTCCCCCATTATCCAAGAGCAGATCGACGTCCAGATCGGCCAGGACGGCCGCCGTTTTAGATCCGTTGGCGATGCGTGCGTTGAGGTCGGCGGCGTAGGCGTTGCCGCTGGGGTGTTCGGCCACAGGCAGGTCAGTCACATCGAGCGAGAGGGTTTCGCACGCTCTCTTCCACCAACCGTGACGAAATGCACCGATTCTCACTGTCTGCTCACGCGTTTGGAGGGAGCAGCCTCGCTCCAGCTAACCGTCGCCTGCGATCGTCCGGCCAAACTGCCCGGTCCTTAGAAGGTTATCGGTCAGGGGCAGGTGGCTATTCAAGCCCAACCCTTACCGCTCTGTCAGCGTCGCTGCCGGCGATGGGGTCGGCGTGCTGAGTCTCGGTCAACCTACACCCATGGCAGGCGGTCCATACTCGCGCGGCCACCCATTTCGCAGACGGGCCTTTCGCGGCGCGCCTGTCCACAACTGGCATTCTGGCTAGAACGCCTCCAGCAGTCACGTGCCGCCTCAACGGGCTTGCGAGGTTGGCGAATCCAATAGTCTTCAGGATCACGTGCCCACCGGCCGAGATACGCCGCATAGTACCGCCGTGATCTCAGGATGGAGTGAGCAACCTAGCGATGGCCCCCAGTCGAGACAACCGCCCTGAACCGGGGGAGCCGTCGGCCGCCGTTGAATAACCCGATCGTCCCTGGAGACGGTTCTTTGAACTTGAAGCTCCTCAGGCGGACTTGGACCGAGTGCACACTGAGCTGGAGCCTGAGTATCACATGTTGGAAGCACTCACTCGCCTGACAGCGCACGCTGGCCGCTATGACTCCGAATCCGGTGTCTCGGAACCTTGAGGCGACTCGCTATCATCAGTTGACGTTTGCGGCGGCGTACCCCGTGACTCGCCTTCCGTACTCGACGGAGGTGTGGGGGCCGCGCCGGGCTGCCCCTCATCCGCAGCCGGTGGGGCAACCTCTTCAGGCCTCGCAGGCGCCGGTTCGGACGGCGCGGGGCCACCGGGCAGCATCTCTTCCTCTTCCTCCTCGACGTGAACGTCGTCAAGATCCGTCCCATCCACGTCGCGGCGCAGCAAATAGTAGATCACCGTGCTACCCGAGAAGTAGAACGAGGCGAGGAACGACCACATCAGACCGATGACGATCAGAACATAGAAGCCGATCAAGACGGCTGAAAAATACTCATACCACTCCAAGCTTCCCCAGTCGGGCGGCTGATATAGCGTATTTGGGCCGCCCAGGGGCCAGAGAAGCTCGAGCTTGCTGATCGCCTCACCTTCACCTCCGCGGTTCCACCAGCCAAACGGTGACGTTCCGAAGCCGACGATGGCCCGTGTGATCGTCAACATGAAAAAGGTGAACAGGTTCACGAACACCCAGCAGATGCTCGCGTAGACCAGGGCGATGATCGCGTACAAGACCGTCTTCCACGGTTTGGAGAGGGGATACGACATCCCGCGGGAGAAGGCGTCGAACGCGTCGGAACCTTCCACAGCGACCGCGGGCCAGAACAGGCTGCCGCCGACGAAAAGACCCAGCAGCAACACCGAGATGACCAGCCCGCCGAAGATCGCCAGGCCGAACGCAAGCCCGCCGACCAGGTCCCCCAACACCGGAATTCGCAGAACCATCCCCCCGATCGTAAGCAGGATCACGGCGATGAAGATGAAAGCCAGCGGGATACAGGGCGCAAGAAAGAACCCGCCAAACAGCTTTCGCCAGCCGTAGCCCAGGCCCTGTTTCATGGTGAGCTTCTCGTCGCGCGCGAACTGGACGCCGGCAATCCGGCAGATCGCGCCGCCGGCGCACGACCAGATGAGCAGTGCGCCTATCGCAAACAAAACGAAGTAAAGAGTGTGATATCTCGACAACCACCACACGCCATAGACCATCTGGGCGAAGTTTCGAAGCGGTTGGGCGCCCGAGTGAGTCGCGACATACCTTCCTACCGGCGTACCCGCCGCCACCGACGCTCCCGGAACCGACGAACCCAACAATCCCAGGATGCAACGCCGTTCGTGCTCGCGCCACACCTCGAAGATGCCATGTTCCCCACTCCCTTCTTCGTAGAGCTGGTCCAGCTCCCGGGCCTGAATGAACTCGGTAATGGCTGTTTCCTCGACCCCATCGCCGAGCATCCATGCCCAGTCCAGCAGCCCCCCCAAGGCGAATGTCAGGAGAATCGCTATCAGACCGATTCCCAGCTTGGCAGGATGAACCGCCAAGCCCAGCGTTCGAAGGATGTGAAGCAGTCCACTCGCCTCGAGCCACCCGACGTCCTTTGACGTCTGCGAATCCTGTGCCATGACATGCTCCTTGCGACCCGAGGCCATTGCTCGAGCCGATTGGTGTTCGGTCTATTCCATCATCCACTACGCCCGCAAGACCATACTTTGAGAAGACCAAACGCAGAGATGCTGGAGCCCGCGCGCTCCAACCGCTCGCGGATGGTGAGTGTCATTATAATGCCCCCCTCGCCTGCGGCAACGTTTAGCTACTGTTGTTCCGCCATCCGTGCGGCGATTCCGTCAATCAGACCAGTCGCAAGGCCCAAGACCGGGCAGGCGTGACCGGTGGTGTTGTGGCTGTCGCGGCGATCCGCCGGGTAGACGAAACTTCAGAACATTTGGCCGGGGGCAGTTCCGGGCTGGCCTGCAATCCGGCCACGGCTGCCAACTAGACAACGTCGCAGCCGCCGGTCGTTGCATGATAACAGAGTCCGAAAATGCAACATCAAGCTTCAGCACAGTATCATCTGGCGTGTGCAGCCGCCCGCCCGCCTCGACCGCCGTCGCCGAATCAAATGCAACGAATGTAAAGTGCAGCAGCAGAGCGCTCACTAGCACGATTACAGCAGAGCTACCATAACGTTAGAGTTCGCCGTAGGTTACAGTTGGTTCACAGCCACGATGCGGCCTGGTGTTCGATGCAGGCCAATTCCGGAGACCTAAGGCGTGGTGACGCGCCAGCGCCTTCCGCACTAGGTTGAGGTGCCCAGCGTAGGGAGAGTCAAGCCAAGTCGAAAGACGGCGGTCAGCACACGGCAACACAGTGCTGTGTGGCTTTCTTGTTTGGAGGTCTGATGCTATAATACATGTCGTCTGGTCGGTGCGGCTTCCGTGCTCGACAGGGAGCTGCTAATGGCTGAACCGGTAAAAGAACCCTGAGGAGGCTTTGCCTAAGGCGCCAAACGACGTACCGGCCCCTTTGAGGTTGGCGGTCTGGGCTCCGGCGGGCCACCCACCTTAAGCCAAGGGTTCTGCCCATTAGTTCCTACCGGCATCGTGGCGGTCGCGCCCGTCGGACGTTGCACGAGGGCTTGTGAGATTCTGCGCAGGCCCTCTTTTTTTTGCGCCCGTCCCCGGCGTCCCGCTACCGGCACAGCCTGGTTGATGGTAATTCTGCGGACGTGCAATCCGCAGTCCCTCCGGTATACTGCTGACCATCATGAAGAAATCGCTTGTACTATTCGAGGACGGAGGATTTGTTGATCTGCTCCCACTGGTCTTTTGGCGATCGGTCTTCGAGCTGCATGTTAGCCGGAAGATCGTGCTGGATCGGACTGCCCAACGAATCGGCTTGCCCGTCGCCGGTGTGTGGACGCGCGACTGGCTGGCACGCGTGGCGGGACAGCGCTGCGGGGCACCAGCGAACTACCCTGCCACCGCGAACACAGTACTGGTGAACGGCCGGTGGGTGTTGGACGACCCGGTGGAGTTTCCCGAGGCACCGTGCGTCGGCGTCGTGGATTCCGAGGTGGCGTATATCGTCTGCGATCAGGAGCTGGCCTCCCAGCTGACCCCGCGTGACCTGCTGGATGCAACGCGCCGCGAGGTGTCGCTGCAGGGTGTGCCCCGAGAAACGGCGGGGGGACGATTCCTCCGCTATCCATGGGAGATGATCAGCGATCTTCCTGCGCTGCTGGAAAGCGATTGGCGGGCCACTGATGCATGCATCGAGTCGGAGCTTGATCGCGAACTAAAGCTGGAAAACCCCGACCGGATCCACATCGGGGAGCGCACCCGCATCCACCCGACGGCGCTGATCAACGCCTCAGAGGGCTCCATCTACATCAGCCATGACGTTCAGGTCGGAGCCTATGCCGTTATAGACGGCCCCGCCTATATCGGACCGGGTACGCGAATCCGTCCTCACGCCTGGCTCCACGGTGGTAATGCCATCGGCCCCGTTTGCAGGATCGGCGGTGAGGTCCACGGCTGCGTGATGCACAGCTACACCAACAAGCAGCACGGGGGCTATTTGGGACACGCTTACGTCGGTAGTTGGGTCAACATCGGAGCGGGCGCTGCGAATTCCGACCTGAAGAACACCTACGGAACGGTTCGGGTGCCGGTCAACGGTGTGAACGTCGACACCAGGCTGAAGTTCTTCGGAACGATCATCGGGGATCATGCCAAGATTTGCATCAACGCGGCCATTCCGACCGGCGCGGTGATCGGCCTGGCGGCCAGTGTCGCATCCACCCGGCTGCTGCCGAAGTACCTGCCCTCTTTCAGTTGGGTGACCGAGGACGGGCCCCGCGCCGGCGATCCACTGCGATTGCTTGATGCCGCCAGCGCCGCAATGGCCCGGCGCGATGTCGACATGACCGATGACGAGGTCGAGCTGTTCCTGGATCTCGGTAAGCGCGTCAGGTCCTTTGAAGGCAACGTACGGTAGGGTCTCCACAGGGAAGCGAGCCGTGGTGGTGACACGTTATGTCACTGAGCCATCACGATCTTGTCGAGGGCACGTCGCTGTAGCACAATCCGGGCGTGCCCACCATCGGCGGATGGTTGTTTCGCGAAAGGTGGGTCAAGTGGACGACCGGCTCGTATCGCTCACGGAACTGGTGGGGCGTGGTCTTCGCTTGAGCCGCCAGCGCCGCCAGCATGGTCGGCGATTCGAAATCCGCCTTCTCCAGTCGAATCATGTACGCCCGGGCCACGCTATACGTGTAGCTGTCCAGGTCGACCTGCCGGATGCGCGTGCGATTCGTCTCGGGATTGATCATGTCCTCGAAGGAAACCGGTACGAGATGGCCCGCTTGCAGGGTCACCATAACGCCCGCAGGCAGATCCCGTGTCGAGTCCAGTAGCAGCCGGACACCACCGTGCCCGAGGTCGCGTGTGTATCCCATGTCAAACGTTGTGGGGCGTGCACAGCGCAGCTCGTACCCCAGCGTGTGGCTCACGATCGCCGCGTCGTCGCCGCGCGACGCGAACCGCCTCTTTAACTCGTTTCGGAGAAGCCGGGCCAGCGGCACCTCCGAGAGTCGTGGATGACCGGCTGCATCGACGGGGATATCCCGGCCGAGCAGGCGCGACAGCTCCTCGCAATCTCTCAGCTTGTACGCCAACCCCTCTGCTAAAACGGCGACGCCGTCAGACCGCTCCATGGTCCGGCGCTTCAGCATCGCGCCCTCTATGACGTCGGCTACCTGGGCCATCGTGGTGGATTCCGGGAACTCCTCGGGAATGAGTGTCAGCGTCGCACCAGCCGACTTGCCTATTCCCAGTGCCAGGAACCCGGCATTTCGGCCCATGGTTACGACTACGTACCACCGCGCCGTCGTTCTCGAATCCTCCATCAAATTGGCAACGATCCCGGAGCCGATGTGTCTGGCCGTCGTGAAGCCGAACGTCGGTATGTCCCCGGGCAACGGAAGGTCGTTGTCGATTGTCTTGGGAACATGGACGACGCGAATCCGACCGCTCAACTCCTCAGCCACGAACCGGGCGCTCAGCGCCGTGTCGTCACCGCCAATGGTCAGCAGATGCGTAATGCCCAACGAACGCAAGCGCTCGCACACGTGGGAGGTCTTGACCCGATCAGGGTGAACGACCATGGAGGTCTCGATACTCCCCTGATCGAGCAGATTCGTCCGTGCGGTTCGTAGGACAGACCCGCCGTCGAAATGAATCCGGCTCATCTCCTTGATCAAGAGATCCGTCGTATGATTGTCAGGATCGAAGTGCTCCCCCGCCAGATGCGTGAATCCGTCATAGAATCCCAGAACCGCAAGGCCGTTGTTGATCGCTTCGATCGCCGCCGCCCCGATGACCCCGTTGATGCCGGGGGCAGGACCACCACCGACAATGATGCCCATTTTTGCCTGCTTCATAATCGCAGTCCTCATGCACCTGTGCTAAGCGCCCTCCAATTATCGGCACGGACCTTGCGGAAGGCCAACCGGTGGCCGTGGCACGCCCCGGGCTACCCTCATCGTGAGCCGTCCGATCTGTGCTCGTCGGTCCATTTACATGCGACCATGCCCAGGATTGGTCTGAGCCGTCGGCTCCCGAAATGACGGCTGAGTCTGATTCTGGCCGGGATGGGTAGCCCGGCTGGACTCCCACCGGCGAGATCGGCGAATCCAGCCTCGCGCGTAGTGTCGTCCAAGCCGCCCGATAACCTTGGGGTGTTTTCAGGCCCGTACTAATCTCGTGAGAATGATTATCCGCAAGTTGAAATAGCCACTGGTTGACCTGTCGTGTAGCCGTTACAATATGCCCTGCACGACTGCCAATTGGAGATATGACCATTGCCACACACACCTGAGTCAAAGGAAGCCCTTGACAAGATGGCGCAGGAGATCTTTGAGCTCTACCTGCTTGTCGCCATCGCCCGGTCGCGTCGCCCGACCGGGCCGGACGACCTGTCCGAAACCGAATTCCTCACGCTGGACATACTCTCAAAGGAGCAGCCGCTGACCATTGGAGAGGTCCAAAAGAGAATCGGCGTGCTTCCCGCGCAAATGTCCCGGATTGTGAGAGCCCTGGAGGAACAGGGTGGGCGAGGTTACGTGGAATGCAAGATCAACCCAGACGACCGCCGCCGGATCGACATCTCACTGACCGGCGCCGGCCGGGTCGCTTACGAGAAATTCCGGACAGCGCGCCTCAGCTCGATGTACGAGGTACTTGCTGTCCTCGGCCCCGATGACCGCAAGCACTTCATGCGAACGCTGCGTCAAATCCGCGAGGCATTCGCCAAGGGTATCTGACGCGAATCTTTTAAAGTAAAAATACAACCAGCAGGAAAATATCCTCGCCTGCTAACTATCCTCCCTGGTATACTGTCCAATCAACGGGGAATCGTCTTCCCCGGAGGTACCGGGGCCGGTGTCGGCTCTCCGGTGCGCGAGTTAGGAGGCATCGTGATGTCGACAGTGAGTAAGTCTGGAGCGGGCATAGGGGCAGTGATTGCGACCGTGGCTATCGGCGCGGGGGCGGCGGACGCAAGAGCAGACCGCTACGTGGCCGCGTATGAGTCCCGTCCCCTTTATGCGCGCTATGTTCCAAACCGTCATTATGAACCCGCCGTAAGCGTTACCTATGCGACGCCGCCGGCGTACTTACGCTATGAACATTGCCGGGCACCCACGTATGCGATCTACGATTATCGCCTGCCACGGGCTTATAGGGGATACCTGCCCACATACCCCGATCCGGTGTATACCACCACGCGTCTTGTCTATGAGGTCCCTGCCGTTCGCTACGTGTCGCCGATCCGCTATCGTCGGGCCGTGTACCATCGGCGACCCTATCACCTGCGCCACCGCTACGTCAGCTTTCACGATTACCGGCCCCTTCGCCACCACCGGGTGCGTAGTCACTTCCGGCCGCATCTGCGCAGCCATCGCCATCGCGGCCACGGCATTGCGGTCAGCTCCGGCAGGCCAAGGCATCACCGGCATCAACGCCATCACGGCCGCTTCTCGGTTCGGTTCGGCCGGTGATCGGACAGCTCGGCGCACCGACCTGCAACGCGGTAGGTCACTTCCCACGTGTTTCCGGCGTGGTGGAAAACCCGTCTAGCGAGTAACCTGTGGTTGGACGATTCGCGCGGTAGTCTGCCATAGCCCGGGAACCGTTGATCTGGAGACCTGCCCATGGCCCAAGTCGATCGCTTCAGTGTCTCGCTGGATACGGAGTTGCTGGCTGCCTTCGACCGACACATCGCCGATCGCGGTTACCAGAACCGATCCGAGGCCATCCGGGATCTGATTCGTGATCTGTTGGTCGCGAGCCGTGTGGAACACAGCGACGAGCCGGCGGCGGCAGTGCTGACTGTGGTTTGCGACCACCGCCAAGGCGAGGCGCCCAAACGCCTGCGAGCGTGCCTTACCGCCAACAGCGACCTGGTGACCGGGTCGCTCAGTATTCCGATCGATCAACATCGCGACAGCCTGGCGATCGGCTTGAAGGGGCCGGCTGACCGTGTCCAAGCGCTGGCCAATCAGATCCAGGCCATGCGCGGGGTCGCTCATGGCCACCTCTCGGCAGTCCCAGTCAGCGAGTAGGGCCCGGCGCTCCAGCCCCGACTCGACTTTGCGTACACTACGGCGCTGGGGGTGCATCCCAATCGCGTGGCATGGGTCCCGACGTACGTCGGGATTTGCCCGTGAGAGCGGTTTGCACGGGCAAGCTACCACTTGCCCACGTCACCCGGTATCTGCCACCTTTTTCGGGATGCACCCCGGCACTGGATGGTATGCGCGCCTCCGGTTGACGCAGCCCCGATTGCGCGTATCCTGGACTATTCGGCTTTCCCGAGCCGTGATGCGTTCCACGCCACGCATCAGGTGTAGCGCGGATGTGGCGGAACTGGCAGACGCGCTGGCTTCAGGTGCCAGTGGGGGCAACCCCGTGGAGGTTCGAATCCTCTCATCCGCAATCGCAACTCCTGTGATTGCAAGCACTTAGACGATTCGGTTTTTATCGGCTGTGACCTAGTTCTGGCACTGGACACGGTCCTGGACACGGCTTCTCAGGACCGACACGGTTCCAGTCGAAAGGACAGGGTATGCCAGCGGGCACGGTCGCCAGAAGAGGAAGAGGTTGGTGCGTTCGCTTCCGCCTGCCGAAGCAAGTGGCGGAGCGGTGTTCGCTCCCGCTGCAGTGTCGGATGTCTACGGCCCTGCCGGAGTCGGCACCCTCGCCGAGAGTGGAGTCGGAGCGGAGGCGGATCGAGGCCTTTCTCGACCTTCTTGTGCGGAGGCAATCAGACATAAACGGAATGTCGCTGGCCAGGTACCTGGGACTTCCAGAGTGTTCGAGGAGCAGGCCATCTCGGAGGGCGGATTCGTCGAAGCCAGCGACCTGGCCGGAATTGGTCGCCCTCTACGTTGACAAGTTCGAGGCGCACTACAGGCCCGAGAGTTGAACGAACGGATCACTCTTGGACGGCTCGATCGTATTGCCGGAGCATTCGACTCACGCCCGGACGATATTACGCCGAAGCAGTGGGCCAAATGGCTCGCCACCCTCCACACGGGTAAAGCTGCTCCGCCTGCGTCCTGCCGTACGGCTGCGACAGAAACGCCTTCACACTCTTATGTGCCATTTTCACCTTCTCCGCTACGGTACCTCACTGCCTTCGTGCTAGTTCCCGGCCGGGGCGCGAGCCGCACGTTGCACACGACCGCCAGACCCCGTACAAAGGAGGGCAGAAGGGCGACTGACGTGGTGCTACAGTGCTACTGGAATTAGTGTCGTTGGCGCCCTGGCGCTGTGCCGACCGTAGGGCTTCGCTGGTGACGTCGCCACACAGGAAGACGCTCAGATGAACAAGCATGGCCAACAGGGCCTGCGCACTGGTTGGCGGCCCAAGGACCTTATCACCTTTACGCGGCGTATTCTGCAGCAGGCGAACCTGGGCACCTCACGCATCGAGTTTCTCAGAAATGCTTCGAGGCTACTGCTAAAGCTCTCCGACTGTGATGCGCTGGAGCTGCAGACCTTCGGCGATGTCGCCTATCGTTGGTGGGCGACCCACCGCCCAACAGAGTCTTTCTCATTTGATCTCAGCGAGAGCGATGTGGACAGCGGAGAGCCGGATTCACGTGATGATCGCGACTGGCCAGATCTGGTCCTGCTTACGCAGAACGCTCTCTCCGGACAAGTCGATCCCTCCGCGCCCTGCTTCACAGAGCACGGGAGCTTCTGGACCGGGGACATAGCGAAGACCTTGGCTGCCCATTCCCGCGGGTCACACGACCGTTTGCGGCTCACAACTGGGATCACGTCGCTGGCGCTAATCCCCTTCGTGATCAGCGACCGGGATATCGGACTACTGCAATTGGAATCCGAACGGCGAGACGTCTTCGTGCAAGAGGCAATGGAGTTCTACGAATGCGTCGCGCAGACCCTCGGGATTGGAATAGCCAGTCGGCGAGCCCAGGCAGCGCTTGATGAGCGCGTCAAGGAACTCACGTGTCTATACAGCATCGCTCGCACTACGAGACAGCCTGATCGATCAGTCCACGGCGTTCTGAAGGAGATTGCGGCCCACCTTCCGCCCGCGTGGCAGTATCCGGATCTTGCAGCCTCTCGGATCCTGTTCGACGGCAAGGAGTACGGCACAACCGATTTCAACGCGGTCCGGTTCCGCCAGAGGGCGAGGATCGTTGTGGGCGGGGCACAGCGCGGTACGGTCGACGTGGGGTACGTCGACGAGAAGCCGGAATTCGCAGAAGGACCATTCCAAAAAGAAGAGGATGACCTTCTCGGCGCCGTCGCTCGGGAGGTCTCGCTTTTCATCGAGCAGAACGAAGCCGCGAGACAGAGCGACCGGCTTGAGGAGCAACTGAGGCACGCTGACCGATTGGCTACTATTGGCCAGTTGGCTGCCGGGGTCGCGCATGAGATCAACGAGCCTCTAGGACGCATCTTGGGCTGCGCGCAACTCGCGAGAAAGGCCCCAGACCTAGCACAGGAAACCGCGGCTGACCTTGACGACATCATAACTGCCTCGCTACATGCACGCGAAGTCGTCAAGAACCTCATGTTGTTTGCGCGGCAGACGCCTTCCAAGAAGACGCGGGCCGACCTCAATCAAGTTGTCGAGCAGGGCATGTTCTTCATCGAAGCCCGGTGTGCGAAGGAGGGAGTCGATCTGGTCCGGGACCTGGCCCCCGACTTGCCGCAGCCTTTGGCCGATCCTTCTCAACTTCAGCAGGTGTTGGTGAACTTGGTCGTGAATGCGCTGCAAGCGATGCCCGACGGAGGCACGTTGACCGTGGCGACACACAGTGGCGACAGATCGGTGGCCCTCGTTGTTGAGGACACCGGCATCGGAATGAGCGAGGAGATAAGAGAGCGAATCTTCGACCCGTTTTTCACGACGAAGGATGTAGGCGAAGGAACCGGCTTGGGTCTGTCGGTTGTGCACGGAATCGTCACCTCACATGGAGGATCCGTCAAGTGCGAGAGTACGATTGGCGGCGGTACCCGATTTGAAATCGAGCTTCCGCATTCAGGGTCTCCGGATACCGACGCGTTGGATGACAGTGAAAGTGAGTGAACAGAAAGAGAGAATCTTGGTCGTAGACGACGACTCCGTCGCACGGAAAGTTGTCCAGCGTAATCTCACATCCAAGGATTATCATGTCATTGCCGCGCCCAGCGTCGCTGCGGCCATCCAGATCCTCGACACGACACCGGTCGACCTTGTGATCACCGACCTCAAGATGCCCAAGGTTGGGGGCATCGACCTCATAAGACACATCCGGGCGAACTTCGAGGACACGGCAGTGATCATGATAACCGGCTATGCCTCAATCGAGACTGCCGTCGCGGCGGTCAAGGAAGGAGCCGAAGACTACCTGCCCAAGCCTTTTACCGATGAAGAACTATTCGCCGCCGTCCAAAAGGCGCTCGACCAGTTGCATATACGCCGAAGCACCCGTGCTGATGTAACTGAGGAGCCTGGAGCGCTGTTTGACCTCATCGGCGAGTCCGAGGCGATGCGGCGGGTGCGTCGTGCCATCTCCAAGGCTGCGGGGACGACAGCAACTGTGCTCATTACCGGCGAGAGCGGTACGGGGAAGGAGCTCGTGGCCAGGGCCATCCACTATACCAGCCCAAGAGCTGCTGCACCCTTTGTGCCAGTAAACTGCGCGGGCATCCCCGACGGGCTCGTCGAAAGCGAGCTTTTCGGACATGTCAAGGGGGCTTTTACGGGCGCTCTCATGACCCGGGCCGGTTTCTTCATTACGGCCAATGGCGGCACGATCTTCCTTGATGAGATCGCTGAGCTCACTCTTGCGACACAAGCGAAGCTGCTTCGCGTTTTCGAGGACAATCAGGTCCAGATGGTCGGGGCCAGCCGTCCGCGAGAAGTCGATGTGCGCGTCATCGCTGCAACCAACAAAGACCTGGCAAGCCTAGTGAGGAAGGAGAGCTTCCGCGATGACTTGTTTTTCCGACTCAACGTTTTGACCATCGATATCCCACCATTGCGCGAGCGCGACGACGATGTGCTGCACCTCCTCCGATACTTCACCTCTAAGTGTGCCCAAGAGGCCGACAGACCTGCCTTGCAGTTCTCAGACCGTGTGCTTGATGTTCTGCGCAGCTACCGTTGGCCGGGCAACGTCCGTGAGCTGCAGAACCTTATTCAACGGCTTGTCGTTCTGAACGAGGGCAGCAGCATCGATGTGTCAGATCTTCCATCCCTTATGCGGTTCTCAGTTCAAAGCGGAAAGGAAGTCGCGCGGACCCTGGCCGAGGCCGAGGCGGACCACATCCGAACGGTGCTGGCCAGCGTAAGCGGGAACAAGACGCAAGCGGCTCAGATATTGGATATAAGCCGGAAGACCCTCCGCGATAAGTTGCAGCGATACAGCCTCGGCCCCCAAGCCGAATGATTGCGCACCGCAGCGTTGATTGAAACGGTACGTTTCTGCCCGGGGTGGTTCAATCCTGCTCGCGCGGCGCGTGACAAGCCTAACGTCCGGGAAGGTCCGTTCCTGCCGACACACTCCGCCTACATCGACCATAACTATTTGTGCCGCAAGCACTTACGCGCAAGGTGCGGCGATCCCGCGGCTCGTTGGTCGGGCCGGGTTTAGCGGGATTCTCCACGGTACACCTGTTGCTCTTATGTCTTGCGGATCGGCCGCTCGGAGCCGGCCGAACGATGGTGTCAAGAGAAACGAGAAAGTTGGGGGGGCGCATCATGAGCACTACCTAACCGCATCGAAAGACGGTCGCGAAACCACAGAGGCTAAAAGTGAGAATGGTCGGTTCGACGAGTGACGAGCGTGACACAGGCGGCGAGCAGCCTGAGTACCGCGGTCTGTGCTCAACTTGTAGGCACACCAGCACTTGCACCTTCCCGCGCAGTAAAGATCGCCCGGTGCCCTTCTGCGAGGAGTTCGACGGGGAGGAAGACAAGCCAGCGCTGACCGTTGTTCATCACGAGGAAGTGCTCGACCAAGAAGTCCTCGCCGACAGGGAGAAGTATCCAGGTCTCTGTCTTACCTGTGAAAAACGTGAGACGTGCACGTTCCCAAAACCTGAAGGCGGTGTGTGGCAATGTGAGGAATTCGAGTAACGCGGCTGGCTGTTCATACGGTTGGTGGTAATCACGCCCTGCCGGATCGGACTCGAGGCAGCTGACACGACACGACGACAGCGAGATGTCATTACTGGAGACACGCAAATGGAGCAAGGCGAACTCCTGAGCATTCTCGAGCGGCACAACGAGAATCGGAGCGGGCTGATTCCGATTCTTGAGGACATCCAGGCGAGGTACAACCACTTACCGGCTGAGGCTCTAAGAGTGCTTGCCGATGAGACAGGCCGATCCCTGGTAGACGTATATGGCGTCGCCACCTTCTACAAAGCCTTCAGCCTAAAACCCCGCGGGAAGCACCTTTGCTCGGTCTGTACGGGCACAGCCTGTCATGTCCGCGGAGCTCCGATCATTGTCGAGGAGTCCGAGCGGCAACTGGGAACCAACGCCGGTAGTACGACATCGGACAAGGAGTTTACGCTGGAGACCATACACTGCCTGGGGGCCTGTGCGCTCGGCCCGATTGTCGTTGTGGACGGGCACTATTTCTCCAACGTCAGCAGAAGCAAGGTCAGCCGAATAATCAAGAGGACGCGCGATGGGCTCGACAAGGTCGACGTCGAAGGCGACCGGCGCATCTTCCCCATTACGGTCACTTGTTCGCGCTGCAATCACAGCTTGATGGATCCGGGGCACGCAATCGACGATGCGCCGTCGATTCGTGTGACGGTATCGTTTGGACGAAAGCACGGCTGGCTCCGGTTGTCCTCCCTATACGGCAGCTACAACCTCGAGTGCGAGTACGACATTCCCACGGACACTTTGGTGCAGGTTTTCTGTCCACACTGCCATTCGGGGCTAAAGGGGGCGTCGAACTGCCCGGACTGCGGTGCACCAATGATCTCCATGATCGCTCGCGGCGGAGGCATCGTGCAGGTTTGCTCGCGGCGCGGCTGCAAGGGGCACATGTTGGATCTGAACGGCGGTGGCTTCTGAACCCTAATCCCGATCCGACCCATCGGGTTGGCTGCGAGCAGACTGATACGAGCTAGGCTTATGGAAAAACCAAGATCGATCGAAGACTTTCAGGAATTCCAGGATCGTCTCATCTCTGAGCATGATCCCGAGATCCCCACCATCGTGATACCTGCAGGTACCTGCGGGCAGGCAAGCGGAGCCAACGATTTGATTCGCGCTGCAAAGCGTGAGTTGCTGGCCAGAGGGCTTACGGGCCAGAACAACGTACGTCTGCGAGTAACCGGCTGCCATGGGTTCTGCGAAGCGGAGCCTTCGGTGCTCGTCAAGCCTTACGGGACATTCTACCCGAAAGTAGACCGTGAGAAGATGGCTCGGATCGTTCAGGCCGTGGCAGATCAGAAGACGCTCGATGACCTGCTCTATGTCGATGTCGCCACCGGCGAGAGGATCGAGAAGCAGTCCGAGATTCCGTACTTCAGACTGCAGGTACGGACGATTCTCGCTCGAAACGAGGACGTCGACCCGATTCGCATCTACAACTACCTCGAGAGCGGTGGATACTCGGCATTCGTCAAGACCCTGGCTAACGGGGAGCCTCGCTGGGCGATAGAAGAAGTCAAGGCTTCGGGCCTGCGCGGTCGCGGTGGCGCCGGATTCCCTACTGGCTCGAAATGGGAACTGCTGGCCAATCAGCGGAACGAGCAGGGCAAATTCCTTGTGTGCAACGCGGACGAAGGCGATCCGGGTGCGTACATGGATCGCAGCGTACTGGAGGGCAACCCCCACAGTATCATCGAAGGCATGTTGATCGGC
>CP070827.1:3897736-3902308 GCA_020344555.1 Phycisphaerales bacterium | reverse complement strand
TTTCTGCCGAGCGACGTAGTCGAGAACGAAGCTGTTGAGGTTGGCGAGCAGACAGCATAGACGCCGCGCGTCTACGTGCTCGGATGTCAGGACAAGCGGCGCGGAGTTGACCACACCGACGTGCGGGATGAAAGCCGCGATCATCGTTCGTTCGTTCGTAGGACTCGTTACGTCTTTGTAGCATACATACCCTGGAAACTTGCGCCCGCTGAGCGCCTTTGTGACGACCGAGGCGTCGACCCACCATCGCGGCTGGAGTACGAAGTCGGAGTTTTGGTGGTCGACCAGCGAGGTCGGCAGAGTTTGTCCCTGGTGCGTGCATTTGTCGGTCTCCACGACGACGCTTGCGGCCCGGTGGTCGTAGGCTTGGACCATCTTGGCCTCGTAGAGCGGAAGAAACCGCTTCTTGCCTTTGATCCAGTGGTTGCCCTCCAGGCGAAAACGCTGTTTCTTGAGTTGGTCGGCGGTGCGGAAGAGTTCCGCATCGTTGGTCTGATCGAACATGCGCACGAACCGAATACCCCAAGGATTTCCGGCGTCCGCGCGGGTCTCGTCGACCAGAACCGGGACCCGGCGATAAATCGCCTTGGTCAGTTCCGCGTCTCTCCGCGATCGAAAGATCGGGCAAGTCCGGGTGTTCGGGTTCAGAAGGGCCAAGTCGTCGGCATTGAGAGATACGTGACGGCTGCGGTCCAGCGCTTCGCCCATGTTTCGCACGAAGAACACGAAATCCGCCGACGCATTGCGCCGCTTGGATCCGCAGAAGAATAATGTACAGAACTTCTGTCTGCGATCTACGTCAGGGAAGATGCCTTCTTCGTTCTCGAAGTCATACAAGGCCTCTAAGGTCTGCGTGTCCACCAAATCGTTGAAAAAGTCCTTTGTGGTTTTGTCACTTGCTATGCCGGAAGGCATCAGCATTCCCGCACGGCCGTTGGGAGCCAGGATCTTACGACCCAGCTCGGCAAACAGCATGTAGGTATTGATGTCGCCTTTGGCGGTCAACGGGAACTCGCCGGAGGCACGCACATGCGTCAGTGTCGCCTCGGCGTCTTCCTTGGCCTGTGTATACCGCTTATGAAGGGCCGGAGTCTGCCGCTCGAGCCGAGCGATCAGTGATCGCCGCTTCGCTGCGCTGACAGCCTCGGCGATTTCGGGAGCCGAAAAGGCGAAGAACTCTCGCTCCTGCAGCTTGAGCCGTTCCCACGGGGGGTTACTCACAACGCAGTCGAATCCGGCTTCCGAGCGGGTAAAGACACTAGGGAATGCTTCCTGCCAAGCCATGGCGCGTGGATGCACCGACGAGTCTGTCACGAGGCTGTTACCGCAAACGATGTTTTTGGAAAGGTCCGCCAACGTCTTTCCGCGACGGGCGGAACGGACCCAGAGAGCCAACTGGGTGATCTCCACCGCTTCAAGCGAGACATCGACGCCGAAAAGGTTGTCCGCCAGGATGATGTCGGGGATTTTCTCCGCCAGCTCCCGTGCCAGCATCTCGTCGTACGCGCCGATGGTGTCTGCGAGATCCTCGTAATGTCGCTCCAAGAGGTCATACGCTTGAATCAGGAATGCACCGCTCCCACACGCCGGGTCGCACACCTTGATACCGCGGAGTGCGTCGAGGCACGCTGTGGCCCAGATCACCACCCGCTCAGCGTCGCCGGATGCCTCAGGCTGAGCGGGGTCAAGATCATGTCTACGGGCGACGTCGTGCAGCCGCTCCTCCACAATCTGATCAACGGTGCTTTCGACGATAAATTTCGTGAATTCAACGGGCGTATAGTAGATTCCGAAGCGTTTGCACTGGGCCGATTTCGGCATATTCCCGATGCGCTCGGCCGCCGGTACATCGATCTCGAATAGCCCGCCATGACGCAGACACTCCAGTTCGGTGACCGATTTCTCGAACAGGCGCCCCAAAACGTCAACGTTAACTTCGTCTCTGAAATCGTAGGCGGATACGTGGTGGAAGAAGCCGGTCCAATCGTCTTCGAGTTGAAGGTCGTCGACTTCGGGATCGTGCCGGAAAAGACCGCCGTCGTACCCGGTTTCCAGGTTGAGGTTCCGGTGGCCTTGGTCAACGGCTCTGAAGAGGTCGAGAAAGTTGCGCCAGCGCGGGTTGGTTACCTTCGTGGATGGCGGAAGGTCCTCATAAGTCCGCTGAACGATCTTGCCGGGGAGAAGTCCGCGGTCTTCGCAAAACGCGAGGAAGACTATGCGGTCCATGATCTTTTGCGCGATACCTATCGCGAGGTCGAGACTCTTTCCCCGTTTCCGGTGCAAGTGCTCGATGAGGTACAGCCGGTTCTTCCGGTACTCCTCATAGAGCTCGTCCCCGACGGCTCGCTGCCGTTCGTCAGTCTCCTTGAGCAGTCTGAGCGCCGTGGGGACCTTCACGAGACGCGACGGAAGCAACCCGTCCACGCCCAGCAGGACCCAGAATTCAAGGAAGCTCCGCTTCTGTCGGAGGTCCTGCAGAGTGACGTGTTCGAATGCGAGGGGCGTCTTGTCGCGGTGGTAGAGCCGCAGCGTGCGGAAGTCACTCACAATGCCCCATGGGCAATCCGGCAAGGCATTAAGGTAGTCCCAGCACTGCTGTACAGGCGTGCGCCCGCTGAACTTGTCCCTGTCCAGGTCGGTGCCGATGGATTTCAGCTCTATGACGGCGACAGGAGTGTTGTGCGTATCCGGTCCGAAGTGCCCCAGCGCCCCATCCGCGGTACCCACGCCGGGCACGCTGAACCGGCGTTCCAGATTGTAGTGCTCGGGCGTTTGCGTCGCTGTCCTGTAGCTTAGCACCTCTCCGAAGACTTCGTTCAGGAAATCGGCGTCGAGAGCGGTCTCCTTCCTTTCCAGATGCCCACCCGTTTCAAGGTCCGCCCACCGCACCACGGTTGCATGCGCTTTGGCCAGGTCGCCATCCTTGTACCGGAAGCGTTCAGCTTCGTCCCGTAGGTAGCCCGGGAGAATAATATGTCGGCGCCGTCGCAGGGCGACCTGCCTCCGTCGAGGGTCCTCGGGAAAGAGGGTCGGGTGCTCGTCCGCGCGTTTTTTCTTGACCACGTCTCTGCCTCTGCCGCGCTTACCGCAGCGCGCAAAGGAATCCTACAGTTCTCGCCGACCAGACGTCAACGGCACGGTCCAACGACCCGCTCCCATACCGGTTGTGCGGGATACCATCGAATCCAAAGTCGTTGTCAGATAAGAAGTTATGGTTCGATTTGCGGGTTAGAGCCGAAAGACAAGGATGAAGGTGGGACGATGAAGGATGAGTCAGAAGGCTGAAAGCTGACACCCCCTTCGGTTCATCCTTCATCCTTCATATTTCATCCTTCTCGCGGCCTCCCCCTACATCCGTATCCCCTCCCTCACGGTCGGGGCTCTGATCCCTTCATGGCGGAGCCTGTCCCGACGCACGTCGGGGTCGCTGCGTGGCGGAGCCTGCCCCGATCCCGATGTACATCGGGATCGGGGTGTCGCTTCCTGGTGTGCATGGCGGATCCTAGGCTATTGACCCAGGGCGGTTACTACTGCCTTGACCTCCGTGTAGTTGGTCAGAGCGTACTCGCCGAGTTCTCGGCCCATTCCGCTCATCTTGAAGCCGCCGAAGGGGACGGCCGGATCGACAACGTCGTAGCAATTGATCCATACCGTGCCGGCCTTTAGACCGGCTGCGACCCGGTTGGCCTTGTTGATGTCGCGCGTCCAGAGGGCGGCGGCCAGACCGTACATGGTCTTGTTGCCACGCTGGATGGCCTCGTCCGCGTCGCTGAACTTCATCACGCTGAGCACCGGACCGAAGATCTCCTCCCTGGCAATGGTCATGTCATCCGTGACGTTGTCGAAGACGGTCGGCTCGATGAAGTAGCCGGCTCGATCGAGCTTGCTGCCGCCGGTCAGGCAACGGGCACCTTCTTTCCTGCCGGCCTCGATGTAGCCCAGTATGGTGTTGAACTGCTCCTCGGAGACCTGCGGTCCCTGTGTCGTTGCCTGATCGAAGGGGTCGCCGATCACCTGCTCCTTGGCTCGGCGGGTCACGATGTCCATTACCTGCTCATAAACCGGCTCCTCGACGAAGAGGCGTGAACCGGCACAACAGCACTGACCCATGTTGAAAAACAGGGCGTCGTAGGCGAATTGGGCGGCCGTCTCGATGTCGGCGTCGGCGAAGATGATATTGGGGCTCTTGCCGCCGAGTTCGAGTGTGACGCGTTTGAGGTTGGTCTCGGCCGCGGCCTTCATGATCAGCTTGCCGACTTCGGTGCTGCCGGTGAAGGCGACCTTGTCGATGTCATAATGTGACGCGATGGCGGCACCGGCCCCTGGGCCATAGCCGGGGATGACGTTGACGACCCCGTCGGGGAATCCGGCTTCCATGGCCAGCTCCGCGACGCGAAGGGCCGTCAGCGGCGTCTGTTCCGCAGGTTTGAGTATGACCGTGCACCCGCAGGCCAGAGCCGGGGCCCACTTCCAGGCCTGCATCTCCAGTGGGAAGTTCCAGGGGATGATCTGCCCGACAACACCCACGGGCTCATGGCGCGTGTGGGCCGTGAAAGGACCGTTTACCGGGAT
>CP070827.1:3894043-3897636 GCA_020344555.1 Phycisphaerales bacterium | reverse complement strand
AAAGGCGAGTGCCTCGGCATCCTACGCGCCCTGCTCAGCCTCTCTCAGGAAACATAGATAGCCAATCTCGACATCGTCAGTTGTCGCCTACCTGACGGCCATTACAACTTCTGACCTGTTTTCGGCTTCCTAGCTTCGGAAGCCTGGTTGCTCGGATGCCGGATTGTCAACCTTTGTCTGCCCGGCCGGCGTCGATAGGCGCCCGAGGCAAATCCGGGTAGCATCCGCCGCCGGTATCGAAGCGCCGCCTTCTGTTTACGGAGGGACTATCAAGCCATGACTGACGATTTCATTCGGCCGGTCGAAAAGCTCAGTTGGCGTTTCCCGCGGACGTTCTGGATCGCCAACACGGCTGAGCTGTTCGAGCGGGCAGCCTTTTACGGCATGTTCATAGCGCTGACGCTGTATCTAACGCGTGAGGTCGGTTTCACGGACAAGGAGACGGCCCTTGTCGCGGGTCTGTTCGCGTCTGTTCTGTATCTGCTGCCTACGTTCATGGGGGCCATGGCCGATAAGATCGGATTTCGCCGCGCGCTTATACTCGCGTTCTCCCTGCTGACTGTCGGCTACTTTCTGCTCGGGGCAGCTCCCGTAGTGGGACGCTTCATTCCCGGCGCATTGCACGTCAAGGAAACCGCCATCGTCTCGCTGGCGCTGATTATGATAGGCGGCGCGATCATCAAACCGGTCATCTCGGGAACGGTGGCGAAGTGCTCTGACGAGAGGCATCGGGCCCGGGCATTCTCAATCTTCTACCAGGTCGTGAACATCGGAGCGTTTCTGGGCAAGTCCATGGCAACACCTTTGCGCCAGGAGCTTGGACTGGAGTATATCAATTACTACGCTTCTACCATGGCGCTTGCAGCACTCGTTTTTGTGGTTCTGTTCTACAAGAATGTCGACACGAAGGGCACGGCCAAGACACCGAGAGAGGCTTTGATGGGCCTGGTTAAGGTCATCCTGAACTTCCGATTCATGGCCCTGATCTTGATCGTAGCCGGCTTTTGGACCATTCAGGGGCAGCTCTACGCCACCATGCCCAAGTACATTCTGCGCCTGCTCGGTGAGGGGGCTAAACCCGAGTGGCTTGCGAATATCAACCCACTCGTTGTTGTCATCTTTGTGATTCCGATCACACACCTTGTACGGAAATTCAGACCCGAAAACGCGATCGGAGTTGGTTTGTTCATCATCCCGCTGTCGGCTTTGAGCATTGCCCTAAGCCCGTTTTTTGAGTCCGTCTACGGCAATTCCGTTTCCGTCTTCGGTTTCTTTTCGCTGCACCCGATCACGTTGATGGTGATTCTTGGGATCGGTTTGCAGGGTTTGGCGGAGTGCTTCCTTTCGCCGAAGTTCTTGGAGTACGCGTCCAGGCAAGCGCCGGAGGGTGAGGTCGGGCTATACCTGGGCTACCAGCACCTGACTACCTTCTTTGCATGGCTGTTTGGCTTCCTTCTCTCCGGTGAACTGCTTGACCGTTTCTGCCCTGATCCTAAGACGCTCAGCGCCGAAGTTCACGCCCAGTGGGAGGCGGCGATCCAAACCGGCTCCGCGATGCCCGACGCGTATGCAAATGCTCACTACATCTGGTTCGTCTTCGTCGGCATCGGAGTGGCCGCGTTTCTGGCTTTGTGGGTCTTCAAATTCGTGACCGACATGATTGACAGAGCGAGGGGCAGCTAGTGCTGTGTTTCATAAACAGTGCGACCATGATCCTCCCCCGAGCCGCGGGCGGAATGGAATCCCGATCTATCGGGAGCCCGCGCGGAGGTCCACGTCCCGGCGCGCCGGGAAAGCCTGCAGCTAAGATAGTCGCGAGACTTGTGAGACACGACACCGGCGCGCGATGCAATGCCTTCGTCAGACTTACGCTCGGGACTTCGGACAATCGAAGAGCGCTTGTTTCCGCCCGACAAGAACGTTACCCCAGAGCGGAATGAAAGAAAAGACCATCAGACGTCGACATGTACCAGCATCCAAAAGCGCGTCTGGTATTACCAGGCGAGGCTTCACGATTGTCGAGCTGTTGATCACGATTGCGATCATCGGTCTTCTAATCAGTATTGCGCTGCCGGCCTTATACAAGGCGCGGCAGAGCGGTAAGCTCAGCGCCTGCCGGTCAAACTTGAGTCAGCTCGGCTTGGCCATGATCGTCTATGCCGACCAGCACAACGAGCTGATTCCCCGAGGACCGGTGTGCACCGGGCCATTTGACTTCGCCTGTGCCGACGTGGCCACCAATCAGCTTTGGATCGGCGCGGAAAACGAACCCCATCCAAAGCAGCCCAACGGGCTGGGGACGCTCATAGAGAGCTACACCCGTAGCACGGACATATACTTCTGCCCGGCGGACGACAGTAATAATCTGGAAGAAGAGCTGCCGAGGATCGGATCTGATCTCGACGCCTATGGTTCGTACACCTACCGTCAACTGGATCAACTGCCGGCCAGGAATCGAGGTAAGCTCTCCAACCTGGGTACGAACCTAGTCGGCGACGTGCCGGTGCCGGTCGAAGCTCTGGCCTTGGACACCAACAGTCTTGGTCCCGGACCTCTGCGGCATACCAACCACCGTGCGAAGAAGGTCAACGTGCTTTACCGGGATCGCTCGGTGCAAACGTTCGCCAACAAGCTGGGGACCTTCTCGATCCCGCTGGAGACGTTCGCGTCACCGGAAAAGATATTCACGCGCCTGGACCAAATCTTCGTCAACGCCGACTACGGCCACCGCCGGGACCCCGACAGCGCTCCGCAAATCGAAACCGAAGAGGATCCTTAGGCTCTATAATGCCACCGTGACAGGCGGTACGGGCAAGCGCCGGCATGCCCGCGGCCTCGCTTGTTCCGCACTGACAAATCCCGAGGTACCTCGATGTGCCGCGATGTACGTCGATGCGGATCGGGGCAGGCATCGGGAGACAGGCGACGAGTTCCATGGTACCCAACTCGCAAATCCCTGGGCGGCGGAAACCCAAATCACGGGCAGCGGTTCTAAACGACAGTGCGCGATCAGGCGCCAGTAATCCGAGCCCCAAGCGCGAGCGCGGGGCCAATGACCGGTCGCTGGCGCTCGCGGCTCGGAAAAGCGGCGCGTAATCGCGCACGGTGATTTAGATGATGTGACGGCAGAACCATCAGGGGCAGATTGTGCGGAATATGCAACCGTTGCGGCTGGTGCAGCTTACGGGGACCAGCGAGGCAATTCGTTGGTCCTGTAAAACACCTCGCGGTTGCAGGTGCCCTTCGGGCAAACAGTGGCTGAGCCTGCGGTGGTTTTATTCTTCTCCGGAGTGCTAGGGCGTTCCGCTCGACCGGGTGACACCGGCCGGTCGGCCTTGGGACACGATCCGGTTAAGCGCTGCTCGAAATGTTCCTTAAGCTTCGTGTCTGGCTAAGCTTAGAGGCAGCGGAGGCATAAACCGCCCGGCGCACAGCCCGGCGGTACCGATGCGCACCAAAGAAGCCCCGCTCCCCACCCACTGGCTTCTGCAGGGCTTCTTCCGTAGTATGAGTCCCGAGTGATCCTCGAGACAAGGTCGAAGGACCTTACCTATATTATGCGCCATAATTGCCTCGAACGCAAATCAAAAATC
>CP070827.1:3891343-3893943 GCA_020344555.1 Phycisphaerales bacterium | reverse complement strand
TATCCGCCTCTCGTGTCGTTTATTTCGTAATTTGTAATTCGTAATTCGTAATTCTACATCAGTATGCCCACTGCGAACTGGGAGTTCTTTATAGACGTCGGCGGGACGTTTACCGACGTCGTCGCCCGGCGGCCGGACGGTAAGCTGGTTACGCATAAGCTTCTCAGCTCGAGCGCGGTCCGCGGTGTGGCCGAGCACGGCTCGTCATCCACCTGCATTCAGGACAGCCGGCGGATCGGAGATCCGGAGGGCTTCTGGACCGGCTATCGCGTGACGCTGCTTGGTATGCATCCTGCATCCCCTCTTGCGAACATGGGGGCGGGAGCGTCAGCTCCAACCTCGTGCGTCTCAGGGTTCGATTCGGATACCGGCCGACTCTTTCTCGAAAAGCCGTTAGAACCATTTGGACCCGAGCTCTGTGCCTACGAGCTGCGTAGCGAAGAGGAGGCACCGGTTCTGGCGATTCGTTATCTGATGGGGATTGGCCTTTATGATCCGATCGGCCCGGTCGAGGTCCGCCTGGGCACCACGCGGGCGACCAACGCCTTGCTCGAGCGCAAGGGTGCCAAGGTGGCCCTGGTAACTACCAAGGGCTTTGCCGACATCCTCAAGATCGGTAATCAAGACCGCCCCAAGCTGTTTGAACTGAACATCCGCAAACGCGACGAGCTAACCAGATGTGTCGTCGAAATTGACGAGCGTCTCAGTGCAACCGGGGAGGTTCTGCGGTCGCCGGACGAAAAGGCAGTCCGGGCGCAGCTCGAGGAGATAAAGGCGTCGGGCATCGAGACCCTTGCCATCTGCCTGATGCATGCCCATGTGAATCCCGCTAATGAGGATATCGTGGCTTGTGCCGCGGAGTCAGTCGGTTTTGGGCACCTGTCGGCTTCGTCCCGGGTGGCCCGGCTGGAGAAGCTGGTGCCCCGTGGTGACACCACGGTGGTTGATGCATACCTGGCTCCGGTGATTCAGGACCATGTGGCCTCACTGCGCCGATCGATGCCCGAGGCGAATGTGAAACTCATGAGCAGCAGCGGCGGGCTCGTCCCGGCCGACGCAGCCGCCGGCAAGGACACGATACTCAGCGGGCCCGCCGGCGGGGTGGTCGGATGCCGGCATGTCGCCCGCGCGGCGGGTTTTGCCAAGACCATCGGGTTCGACATGGGCGGGACCAGCACGGACGTGTCACGCATCGATGAGCCGCCCAATGAATTCGAATACCAGCATGAGACGGTAAAAGCCGGTGTGCGGATCATGACACCGATGCTGGCGGTTGAAACCGTGGCGGCCGGCGGCGGGAGCATCTGTGCGTTTGACGGGCAGAAGCTCACCGTGGGTCCGGAAAGCGCCGGTGCCGACCCGGGGCCCGTCTGCTACGGGCGCGGTGGGCCGCTCACCGTAACCGACATGAACGTATTCCTGGGCCGGGTCGTGCCCGAGCACTTCCCGTTTCGCCTCGACCGGCCAATCGTCGAGCACAAGCTCCGCACACTCTGCGAAGAGGTCAATGCCGCCACAGGGTCAAAGCTGGGGCCGGTCGAGCTGGCTGAAGGGTTCATCAAGATCGCCAACGCCAACATGACGTCGGCCATAAAGCGCATCTCGATGGCTAAGGGTTACGATGTCCGTGAGTACGCGCTGACCACGTTCGGCGGTGCCGGTGCCCAGCACGCCTGCGCCATGGCTCGGATGCTGGGGATGTCACGCGTGTTGTGCAGCCCGTTTGCGGGTGTGCTCAGCGCGGTGGGTATCGGCGTCGCGGATATCAAGCGGATCGGACAGCGAAGTGTCAACCAGCCGCTCGACGCCAAGGCTGCGACCGCCCTGGAGCCAATATTCCAGTCGATTACCGATAAGTTGCGGCACACGATGATCATTGAAGGGATCGAACCGTCGAGTCTCTCACCACCGGCTTGCACGACGGACATGTGTTATGCGGGCCAGTCGACGCTCATCACGGTGCCCGCAGACGCATTCAGCCGGGCACGGGAGCGGTTCGAGGGGCTTCACCGTCAGCTCTACGGCTACTGCCATGAGGGGCGGGCAATCGAGATTCGTGTGGTTCGGGTCGAAGTGACGGCCCGGTCGGCTCATCTGGCAACTGAAATATCGGGCCGAGCTGGGCGGCAGCCGGCGGGGCGTCGGACAACGGCGATGGTGGTCAACGGCCGGCAGCAGACCGTTCCTCTTTATCTGCGCAGTGAGCTGGGCACAGGCGAGCGCTTCACGGGTCCGGCCATCGTTATCGAAGATACAAGCACCATCGTGGTCGAGCCCGGCTGGGAGGCGGTGGTCGCCGATACCGGTGACATCGTTCTGACAGACATCGAGGCTGCCCCGACGCACGAGGCGGTCTCCGCCGAGGTGGACCCGATTCAGCTCGAGCTGTTCAACAACCAGTTCGTCTCGGTGGCTGAGCAAATGGGGACGACACTGCGGCGGACGGCGCTTTCGGTCAACGTCAAGGAACGGCTCGATTTCTCATGTGCCGTCTTTACACCGGAGGGCGATCTGGTGGTCAACGCGCCGCACATCCCCGTACACCTGGGCGGAATGAGTAATTGTGTCAAAGCGCTCATGGAGGATGTGGGCAGGTTCAT
>CP070827.1:3877141-3891243 GCA_020344555.1 Phycisphaerales bacterium | reverse complement strand
ACGGCCTCTTACCCCTACGCCGCCTTCCCCGCCGAGGGCGGTCCTCGAATCGCTCAGCCATTGTATCAGATTTCGCCGCCTGGGAATTCACCATTGGCACAGCCGATCGCGACGTTGGATTCGTGCTAGGAATCGTGCTTTGTGATCTTCCCGGCCGACTTTATCGGTCCGCCATGGACTCCGTTGGCGGGCGGCGTCCGTCGCCCGTGAGGGGCTATCCGTGACCTGTCGGCGGACGATGCCGCTGTTATGAGCGATAGGCCTGTTGCTTGACTCCAGGATTGTTGGACTGATCAGCCGTGAAGGTGCGTGTTTAGGGGCCCGCGCGGAGGGGGGTCGTCACCCACGAGGGGTGCCGCTACACAAGAACCGAGAACGCTCTGGTGAGGCTACGATCCCGCGAAGTTGGCCTGAGCAACTGCGAAATCGAGCAGGTCAACGGTGCCGCTGGCGTCTACATCGAAGCACTCGCATCCCTCCGCAACACCTGCGCCGGGCCCCGACAGACAAGACTCGAAATCCTCGTAGTCGAGTAGGTTGACCCCACCCGTGCTGTTGCAGTCCGCGGGCGGCTCCTCGAACCAGAAACCGCCGGTAAGGGTAAACTCGCCGCCTTGCATAACGCCGGCGTCTGGCTGGCCGATCGTTCCTGACAGCTCGAAGTCACCTCCGGTGCTGAACATCGCGCCGCCACCGTCGATCGTTGACCGGTTTATCTCGAGATCATCGGCCAAGGTCAGCCCTGAGCACGCCAGTAGAAGCAACATCCACATCCGCTGCAATATTTGGGCATTCTGCGTCATCGTCTGTCTCCAATCGCTGATTTCCCGTGCAGGTCGCCACAAGCGGGGCGTCGAGCCACGGAATCTAATAATCTCAAGATTGCATCCTCGCTTCGGTAAACGATAAGGGCTATTTGTAGACCCAGATGCGTACACGGACGGAACTACACATAGTGTCGGAAGCTGCCCAGACTTCAATCTCCGTGGTGTTGAATATAAACCATCCTATTCCGTCCCCATCATCTTTTCCCATCGCAATAAGCACACCACACTGTAAATCCACTACAAAGTAGTATGGGTCAACCCCGATGTTGTGCTCAAGGACCTCAGTACCGCCAGCAGCAATCTCTACCCAGCCACTGTCATACGCCGGACGGGGAAAAGGCGATCCATTGTTCGGGCCAAGAGTTCCCCGAACCGCACCGTGCACTACCAGATCACCGGAAAGCTCCAAGTCGCCAGTGCTGTGGAGAAACATCCTTGTATCATCGAAGAACTCGGTTTGGATGGCGAAGTCCATGCCTCCATGGCCCGCCTTCAGGGTCAGACGCTCGTTCCAACCCGTTGTGAGTTCCAGGTTGCGACCCGGCGCCGTAATGACACCCGAGTCCTTGGTCGAATCGTAGCCAACATCGAACGTGCGGCCGTCTTCGGCGTCGAACTTGAGCCTGCGATCCATCTCCATCAGGATGTCGCCATCACCAACATCTAATCTGGCGCGCGGCGTGCGTGCGATTCCCAGGTTCCCATGAACAACGGTTCCCTGGTTGAAGTCATTGGCAAAGTTGAGAACCAACCGCTCGTTGACGCCGTCGCCTTCGTGGACCAGCGCCCGGCCGCCGTCGCCGCGGGCGGCGTCGGCGATGATCAGATCATGTCCTAGATGCTTGAGCGCAGCGCCCCGGTGGATCATCTCACCATTGACATCCAATGCAGCATCAGGAGTGGGCGTGCCGATTCCAACGCGACCGTTGGGCGCGAAATGCACGACCGTCGCATTTGCGGCATAGTTGGGATCTGCGCCGTAGGTCAAACGCAGGGCCGACCCGCCGGGTGAGTTAGAGGCTCGCCGCACAAGCGACCACTTGTCCGCGAGGTTCCCGCCGGCATCGATTTCTCCGAATGAAAGGGCAGATCCCCAGTCACCTCCAATGTCACTGTACAGCCCCAACGCGGCATCCGCGTCTTCGATGGTCAGGTCCTCGTTCATAAGGGATGCAGCGGAAAGTGAGAGGTCTGATCCCTCGATGTGCTGCTTTGTGAGGGGATCCAGCGTCCCGATGCCGACATTGCCCGTTGGTCTGACGGCCACGCTGCCCGTCTCGTCGCCTGCGGTTGCTCCCGCTGAGAAGATGATGGTGCCGTACTCGCGCAGTTCTAACTTGTTTTCATCACGGCGGAAGAGAACGCGGTGCTTGTCATTCGCGCTTCTGATCTGACCATTGTCCGCGAAAAAAAGTTCACGGTTGGCATCCAGGTGGATGTCGCCGGCCCCCACGTCGAGTCTGGCACCGGGCGTGGCCGTCCCGATGCCGACGTTACCACCATCCGGATTGATGGCCAGGGCGAAGGGGCTTGTGCCATCCAGGTCAACGGACTGCATGGCGTTCATTCCGCCACCATAAAGCAGGACGCCTTTGTTGGTGTTGCCATCTCGGGCGAACACGCCGGCACCGTCGACTCGTGGCCTGAGGTTGAGGTTGCCGGCCGGATCGGTGCTGATGATCCTGGCGCCGGCGTCGTTGACACCGAGGTGAATATCCCCGCCGTTGGGCCCGCGAACATCGAGGACTCCCTCAGGGGCGTCAGTCCCGATGCCCACATTGAGGTTCTCGTCGACGAATATGCCGCGCGTCTGAATGGAATACGGCGTCGCGGTGACCTTGTGACGTGGGGCGAGTGTCGTGAGGGATCCACCCGGCGGCCCAACCGCGATTTCCAGCCAGCGGGCTTGGCCGCTGAAGGCATCCACTCCGAAATCAAGCTCAACCGTGAAAAGGCCGTTGCTGACCGGCCAGTTGTTGATGGGTACATCGCTTCCCACCTGGGCCGGCCCGCTCGCCGCGTCGAACAGTCGGAACACGAAGTCGTATTGACCGTTCGCCGGTACGCCGCCCTCTTTGAGCTGCCCCTGGTAGGTGAAGGCTGTCCCGATCGGTGCGGCGTGTACATCCACCTGTGCCCCCCAAGCTGTGGCCGCAATCAGTAGCACAATAATACGAATGTCTTTCATTTCTCCGCTCCCAAAAAATACCGATCATCCATAAAGGAAGATCCCAGTTGCTCTATCCGCCGGTCGCGTCGCTGTTGGCTCCAGCCGGCTCGGGTACCGTATCCTGTCGGCGTACCGCCATGGGACATCGTTTCTTCATTTCGGCCCGGAGACGCTCCTGTTCGGCAATGACCTCGGGATCGGATTGCAGCCGCTCCGATAAGGCCGCCTTGGCGGCGATCATTCCCTTCTCCTTCCCGTGTCCGTATAGCTCCGGCTGGAGGTAGTAGCCGCGCTCGTGCTCGGGCTTGTCGCGTTCCACGACAAAGGCTGCATTGCGCGCATAGGGATCGTTACGGACGGCCGTCACGGTCCACGAGATCTTCATGTTCGCACGGCCGCCGGCGATCTTGAACTGGCCGTCTTTCACCTCCTGCGCGATATAAACGCGGGCGAAGCCGCCGATGCAGGTAAGCTGGTACCGGAAGTTCGTATTGATCTCTTCAAACCAGGCGGGCAACTGCACCCACGCCTCGCCGGCGGCATCGAGCGTGGCGTTGCCGGTATAGGTGTTGAGGCGCTCATCACTCTCCACACAGGAGTGGGCGAGGTACTTGTTCGCCGGGTCGAGTGGGTGGTCGATCAGGAAGTGTTTGTCGCCGCCTGTAACGTTGAAATCGCCATTCACCAACACCTCGCCTTCAAAGCGGCCTGCATACCCGATGTCGCTTTCCCCGTAGACTCCCCAACTGTTAAAGCCGTTGGCGACTCCAACGACGCCGTTGCCACCAGACACGGAGGAGAGGCCGCGTATTGCAGTCCCACCCTCGGCCAGCAAGCCTGCCGGACCTTCCGGCACGATGACGTTTGTGCTCGCGGTTTCGGCGTGAACGCCGTAGCCACCGGCGCTGTGCGACAAGAAAGAACCACCATGGTTCCCGCCCTCGAGGGTGTCGGCTACGCCAGCGACACCGGCACCCGTCGCGCATTGGGTGATTCCGCTGACTCCGACATTGCTTGCGCCGTCCCCAGAGTGCCCAATCACGCCGTAGACGCGTCCATACCCGTATACGCCGGCGCCTGTCGCTGGCCGGTTATCGAGATCGGGATCCGGTCCTTGTATTCCCACGACGCCGAAGCCACGGGACAGGCCCGCTGCGGTGCGTCCCCGCACACCCGCCGCTAGGGAATATAGCTCCGCCGCAACCCCAATCTCCCCCAGAACACCCACAGTGTCTCCTTCGGTACTGTTGTTGACACCGTGCACTCCGGCACCTTCGTCGCTCTCCGTCACGCCCCGCACGCCCGTTGCAGCCGCGGCGATACCGTGGCCGACTACGCCCGCGCCATTCTCGTTGAAGCACTCGAACGTGCCGGCACTTATCCCAACTGGTGACGCCCCCTGCCGAACGTGCAGGACAGTATCTGGGTCATCCGTGCCAATCCCCACCCTGCCGGACGGTGCAAAGTGCATGATCGTGGTATTCGTTGCGTAGTTGGCGTCCGGGCCGTAGGTCAGACGCAACGCCGATCCGCCGGGCGAGTTGGAAGTCCGCCGTGCCAGCGTCCACTTGTCCGCGAGATTTCCGCCAGCATCGATCTCTCCGAGGGAAAGGGCGGAGCCCCAGTCGCCTCCGATGTTGCTGTACAGCCCCAACACGGCATCCGCGTCTTCGATGGCCAGGTCCTCGTTCATGAAGGCCACGGCGGGAAGTGAAAGGTGTGATCCCTTGATGTGTTGCCGCGTGAGGGGATCCAACGTCCCGATGCCGAGATTGCCGGATGGCCTGACGACCACGCTTGCCGTCTCGTCGCCTGCGGTTGCTCCCGCTGAGAAGATGATGGTGCCGTACTCACGCAGTTCTAACCTGTTTTCATCACGGCGGAAGAGAATGCGGTGCTTGTCGTTCGCGCTTCTGATTTGACCATTGTCCGAGAAGAAAAGTTCACGGTTGGCATCCAGGTGGATGTCGCCAGCCCCCACGTCGAGTCTGGCACCGGGTGTGGCCGTGCCGATGCCGACATTGCCGCCGTGCGGATTGATGGCCAGGGCAAACGGACTGGATCCATCCAAGTCAACGGATTGCATGACGTTCATTCCGCCGCCGTAGAGCCGGATGCCCTTGTTCGTGTTGCCGTCGCGAACAAACACACCTGCGCCATCGACCCTTGGCCTGAGGTTGAGGTTGCCGGCCGCATCGGTGCTGATGATCCTGGCCCCGACGTCGTTTACGCCCACGTGGATGTCCCCGCCGTTGGGGCCGCGGACATCGAGGACTCCCTCGGGCGTGTTGGTGCCGATGCCCACACCACCGGCTGCATTAATCAGGAACTGGTTCTCGCCGGTCGATTCGAAGGGGCCCGACGGCTCGGAGAAATCGCGCCATACGAACGTCCCGTCGTGCAGGGCCTTGGCGCTCCTGCCCGCTGCAAAGCTGAACCGGCCTCCGGCGACATTGTTTTCACCGCCCGGGACAACGGAAGATTGGCCGCTGGCCTGGTTGGCCGCACCTCCGCCCACGAACGCGCCCGCCCCGCCAGGCCCTCTGCCGGAGGGCTCCGTCGTCCCTGCGATATTCGAGATACCTCCGGCGACCGTGGCCCATCTGTTCAAAACGGTGTTCTGCTGGCCACCGCCGACCGCGCCAAAAGATCCGGTGACGCTGTTCGGCGTGCCGGCAGAGCCTCCGCCACCGATGGTCGCGCCGTGAACGCCGGCGCCGATCGTGTTCTCCCGGTGGCCACCGATGACGTTCGGACAGTCGGCATTCTGCTGTGTCCGCAGGCCCGGCAAGGCCAGAGCATACGGCGCGGGTGTGATCTTCTGGCGCGGTGACAGGTAGGTATACGGTCCTGTGTCGCCTTCATGTCGTACGCCGATCTCCAGCCAGCAGGCCTCGCCTTTGAAGATGTCGGCTTCGAAGTCGAGCGCAACGGTAAACAGGCCGTTGCTGACGAGATGGCCTGCAAAGACAATCGACCCTGCGAGTGCACTACCGTCGGTCTCGGAATCGTAGAGCGTAAACTCCAAGTCGTAGAACCCGTCAGCCGGAACACCCGCCTCCTTGAGCTGGCCCTGGTAGGTGAAGGCTGTGCCGATTGGCTCGGCTCGGGCGTTGAATCCCAATGCAAGGCAAACACCGCTGACCACGAACAATAGTGTTGCTGACGTCGATCGCATCTCATCGTTCTCCGAAACACCGCGACGCTCCCACTTGTTGAATCCTGCGCACACCGATTGCGCAAGCGGAAGGCAATACGAGAGAACCATCGAACAGGTAGGACTGCCTCTTACCCCAAGGCCACTCTCTCCGTCGAGGACATCCCCCGAATCACTCAGGTATTGTAACAGATTCCGCTGGCAGGAGGTTACCACCCGCGCAGCCTATGGCGGTGTTAGATTCGTGCCATGAACCCCGTTCTGGGCTCTTGCGAGCGGACTTTATCGGTCCGCCATTTGCAGCAGAGTCTCCGGATGCGGCCCGGGCCTTGAGGCGAGTCTTGGGTGCAACATCCAACCCGGCCGTCGGACGCGTATGCCTGACGTAGGCCGCGCTAGCCGCATAACCACCGCAACGCAAGCCTAATACCGGAACGGATTGTCCAGCCGCGACCCGCCATACCGCGGCATTGGCGATGGGAAGGTAGCGTTCCATAAAGGTGATGGCCGCCGCCTCTGGCGGCCTCTTTTATGCCCTGGTAGGGTGACATGGTGAAAGCCGGTCCTGCCGTATGTACTTGGCATGTCGTGGCATTTACCCATTCTATAGACGCGGGCAAACCCTTCCACCGACCCCAGACCCACGGTACCGAATTCGACGGCGGCCGGGCACCCCGTTCTCGAGAATTCACCCCGAATCTGGTGGAGAATCGCCGGGGCGACCCACGGCGTGGGCCGTCGGCTTGCTGACGGCACAAGCCAGTCAAGCTCTGCCGCGGGCGGCACATCCTGTTGAACGCGTGCCCGACAACAAACGGTTGTCAACCAGGCCCACGCCGGGCGATAATCGTGGCATGGCCGGCACGATTGCCCAACGGATTGAAAAGCTGCGCGAGGAGATTCGGCGGCACGACCATGCCTACTACGTGCTCGGCAAGCCGATCATCACCGATCGACAATACGACAAGCTCTTCGATGAGCTGAAGAAGCTTGAAAAAGAAAACCACAGCCTGATCGTGCCGGACTCTCCGACCCAGCGGGTTGGCGAAGCTCCGATCGAAGGCTTCGAGCACGTGACTCATGCCGTCCCAATGCTCTCCGTCGACAACACCTACGACGAACAGCAGCTTCGGGAATTTGACGAGCGGGTGGCCAAGGGGCTGGGCGGTGAATCCTACACCTACGTAGTTGACCCGAAGATCGACGGGGTGGCCGTCTCGCTGCTCTATGAAGACGGTCTGCTGACCCTGGCTGCGACACGCGGCGACGGCACCACCGGCGATGATATCACCCACAACGTCCGTACCATCCGGTCGGTTCCGCTGAAGCTCCTGGGCAGGAACCCGCCCGGACTCCTCGAAGTTCGCGGCGAGATCGTCTGGGAAGTGGAAGACTTCCGCAAATTCAACGCCGAGCGCCAAGCGGCCGGTGAACCGACCTTCGCCAATCCACGCAATGCCACCAGTGGGACACTCAAGCAGCTCGATCCCCGCAACGTCGCCGGCCGGGGGCTGACGTTCGTGTCACACGGCTTCGGCCGAGTAGAACCGCTTACGGCCATGGCCGACGAGGAGCTGTTCAAGCAGCTCAAACATTGGGGGATCCCCGTCAGCCCGTATCGTGCGGTGGTTGATTCGATCGAAAAGATCATCAGGAAGCTGCCGGAATGGGATCGGCGGCGGAGCGAGCTGCCCTACGAGACCGACGGCCTGGTCATCAAGGTCAACACCCTCGACCAGCGCGACGCCCTGGGTGCGACCAGCCGCTATCCGCGCTGGTGCATCGCGTACAAGTTTGCGGCCGAGCAGGCCGAGAGCGTGCTGCTAAGCGTGGACTATCAGGTCGGCAAGCTGGGGACGATCACCCCGCGAGCGGTCATGGAGCCGGTTCAACTCTCCGGCACCACGGTACGGCACGCGACACTGCACAACTTCGATCAGGTCGACCGGCTGGACGTCCGCGTCGGTGACAGCGTGATTGTCGAAAAGGCCGGGGAAATTATCCCCCAGGTCGTCAGCGTGGTGAAAGACAAGCGTTCCAAAGGTGCCAGGCCGCTGAAACGCCCGACGAAATGCCCGGTGTGTAGCAGCGTAGTGGAGCAGGACGAGGGCGGTGTCTACCTGCGTTGCATCAACCCGACCTGTCCCGCCCAGCTCAAGGAGCGTCTTATCCACTTCGCGGGCCGCAACCAAATGGACATTGAAGGTGCCGGCCAGGTGCTCATCGAGACCCTCGTCGACCAGGGTTTCATTCGCGACTACGCCGACCTCTACCATTTGCACAACCGCCGCAGTGAGCTGGTTGCCCTCGAACGGATGGGCGAAAAGAGCGTGGACAACCTGCTGGCCGGCATAGAGGAAAGTAAGAGCCGCCCGCTGTCCCGCGTGCTCGCCGCTCTTAATATCCGCCATGTCGGCGGCAGTACGGCCGAGCTGCTCGCCGAGCACCTCGAATCGATGGACAACCTGGAGAACGCCGGTGCGGAAGAACTCACCGAAGTGGAGGGCATCGGGCCGGAGGTCGCCGGCAGCATCGTGCGCTTTTTCAACAGCAAAGAGGGTGCAAAAGTCGTTCAACGCCTCAAAGCAGCCGGCATGACCATGACTCAACCCAAACGTCGGCGCGCCGCCGACACTCCCCTTGCCGGCAAGACGGTCGTAGTCACCGGCACGCTCGATAGTATGAGCCGGAAAGAGGCTCAAGATCTCATCAAGCAGCTTGGCGGCAAGGCGGCGGGCAGCGTCAGCAGTAAGACCGATCTAGTCGTCTACGGCGAATCGCCGGGCTCGAAACTCACCAGGGCCAGAGAGCTGGGCGTCAAAACCATCGACGAGGCTGGATTCCGAAAAATGATCGAGCGCTGATAGTCGAGTGGTCTCGTACACTCTACCCGCAAGGGCGTTCGACGACGTTGATCGGCAGCGGAATGCCCGAGCCGTCGCTGGACGAGGGTGGCTGATCCTCCCACACGCCGGCAATCTTCTCCTCGCAGAATGGACAGGCCCCGCCCTTCATGCGGTTCTCTTCCACCACGAACCCGCATCGGCGGATCAGCATCCTCTCGCATGATGGACAATAGGTGCTCTCCCGCTTACCAACGCCGCCGGGAGTGTTGCCCGGATACACATGTTTCAAACCGGCAGTTTTGCCGATATCGTACGCCCGGATCAGCGTGGAGGCCGGCGTGCGCGGCGGACCGGTCATCTTGTAATCCGGATGGAAGGCCGTGACGTGCCACGGTATGTCACAGGAGACCCCGGCAAGAAACTCGGCGATCTGCTTCAGCTCCTCGTCGCGGTCGTTGAAACCGGGTACAACCAGCGTCACGACCTCGACCCAGAAGTCCATCTTCTTGGCCAGCCGAATCGTACTCAGCACGTTTTCCAGTATTCCGCCAAGCTTGCGGTATGCCCGATCGTCGAAGCTCTTCAGGTCGATTTTGTACAGAGGGACGTATGGCCGGATGAACTCCAGCACCTCCGGCGTGGCATTGCCGTTGCTTACAAACCCGCAGGCGATCCCCTCGGCGTGCGCGAGTTTGAAGATCTCCACGGCCCAGTCCGCGGTGATCAGCGGCTCGTTATAAGTGCTGACCATGACGGGAACCCGGTGCTGGACCGCCAGCTCGACCAGCCGCTCCGCCGTGCAGAAACTCGGCCGTGAGACCGCAGCGTCATCGCGCAGGGTCTGGCTGCTCACCCAGTTCTGGCAGTAGCTGCAATGCAGGTCGCATCCCAGCATGCCGAATGAGAGGGCATCTCGGGCCGGATATGCGTGGTAGAACGGCTTCTTCTCGATCGGATCAACGGCCACACCCGCCACATACCCCGCAGGGGCCCGCAGCTCGCCGTCGACGTTGAACCGGACACGGCACACCCCGCTGCGCCCCGGGAGAATCGAGCAGCGGTGGGCACACGCCAGGCAACGGACCCGCCCCTCTTTCTCCCGCACCACCAATTGAGGTGCGGAGAGCATGGTATTGTCGGAAAGAAGTTCTTTCAGTCGAATCGATGCCGCCATGGCAGCAGACTCCTATGGGCCCCGAGACTTCACAACCTACGGCATTATACCCTACCTGCCCCTCAGAGGCGCGGCCGTGCCAAGTCGCCGCCCTCACCGCAGCGGAATCACACCGTGCGCCGCCGCGGTGGCTGCATTTGCGTCGGATACCGGAATGGCAATAATCCCCCACGCTAGTGGTACGGACACCGGGGCTCGTTAATCGAACTCATTTGGACGTACGGCAATGCCCGACCAACATGACACGCACGATCATGGGCCCGGTCAGCGGGATAAACGTGGCCGGGGCGATGCGCAAGCGCAAGAGACGGGGTCATCGGCGATTCTGATTGAGCTCCGGGAGCACATCCCCTTTTCCGTGTCAGCCGTTGCCATCGGGCTGATCGTCGCCGGTGCCATCTGTGTCCTCGGCTTCGGAAGGGAAGCCGCCGAGGTCGTCGTCGAGCATGAGCACGACCATGTGTCCGACCCTGCCAGGCTGTTCTTCCACCTGTTTCATCCTGCACACATGCTGTTCTCCGCAGCCGCTACCACGGCCATGTTCTACCGATATGAAAAAAAGACCGCCAAGGCAATCGTGATCGGCATAATCGGAGCCATCGGTGTATGCGGCATCAGCGATATCATTATGCCGCACGCCTCGCTGCTGCTTCTGGGGACCCCGGCGCCGCTGCACATCTGCGTCTGGGAACACCCCTCCTTGGCGCTGCCGTTTGCCGTGGTGGGTGTGTTCGTGGGTGTCGCGGCCGCGGAGGGCGTAGTCCGCAGCACGCTCATATCCCATTCGCTGCACGTTCTCGCCTCGACCATGGCCAGCATCTTCTATATGGTCGGACCGCTGGGAATAATCGCCTGGATCGACATACTCGGCAAAGTGTTCCTATTCGTCGTCCTGGCCGTGATGGTTCCCTGTTGCCTGAGCGACATCGTGTTCCCGCTGCTCCTATCGAGGCATGGTCGCGACAAGTACCACCAGGAGCCTCGCCCGCACTGAGCCGGCCCCGTCTACAAAACCTGCCTCAAACAGGTCTTGTCAGACGCGGAAGCTCCGAACCTAATGCGGACGGGCCCGCAACCCAAGTAGCGGCCTGCGTCCCCGCAGGCCGCCGTGACCCTCGGCCGGCGAGACGCCGGCCGCTACCCAAGGCACGCCTACGCCGCCGCCAAAAGACGCGCGCAAAGGGCACACATGCTTCACCGTAGGACTCTAATCCGAGCTGTTGTCCGATGAGGTTCTCCGTCTCGGCGCAGCCCAGAGGCTCCGGCGGAGTGCCACGAGAAACCAGATGAAAGTTGGGACCACAAAGGAAACGGTGGGATTGTCGGAAAGGAGGCTTTCCGCCCGCGTCAACACCCCGGTCCAGAACGGACTTGGATGAAATAGGGCGTACTTCTTGTCAGCAGCAAACCCGCCGGCCATCAGCGTCAGCGTGAGTCGCAGGAGGATGAATGCATGGATCCAAACCATGCCCCACAGCAACGCCCACCCGCGCCGCGACCAGCGTATCGGCGTGGCCAGCACAAGGGCGATCACGATGACCGTCGGTCCGTAACCGACGTACCGGCTGCTGGTCCGCAGGTAGCCTACTCCAGACGCCCCACGGGATCGCAGCTCCATCAAGGTGTCAAACGTTCCTACGGCCTCGATCTTGGGCGCACCCGGAGCCAGATCACCAGACTTGAGTGACTTGAGATTCATAAACCGCACGCCACCGTCCGGCCAAAACCAGAATCGTGCAAATACGATGTCACCCCCGCTTCGAAACAGGTAGGCGTAGCCACGCTGCAGCCCGGGCCACGGCGCCATTAAGACGGCATAGGCGGCCACCGACACGATGATGAAACGTCCGAGCCGTTTAGGTGGAAGCATCCGGTTGTACAGCCCGTTTTCGGGTCACTCGCGAGGCCCACATCGCCCAAAGCAGGATCGCCATGAAGATGAACAGCGCCTGCCAAACGTCCAGGTGCATCGTTTCGAACGCCTGCGGGTAGTATACCCGTACCAAGAACAAGCTGATGACCCGAGCGAGGTTCAGCAACATCAGCACGATGGTGCCAACGGCAGCGGCGGAGAGCCTCGACATCAGGGACACCGGCGAGGCCAAAACCGCGGACACGAAGAGTGCCGACGGCTCAACGGCATCGCAGCCGCGCTCGATCTCGATGCTTGGGCCTTTCGCCGATACGAGCGACTGATCCTGTACCGTGGTATCCTCGCCGAACAGACGCAGCATCGCTCCGGAAACATGTGCGTTGAGGCGCAGATAAGCGGGGAAGAATCCCTTCTTAACCGGCGGCGTGAGCGTCAGGAGGTAATACAACCCCAGGCACAGGCCGAAAACCACAAGAAACCGCAAGTCGGATCGGTTAGCCTCAAACCACGATCGCACCATTCCCTTGCCGGTGTCGTCCCGACGACCGGCTGGGTGCTTCCGCCTTTCAAGCCGGCCTGGCAGCTCGCCCGAGCCGGCTTTGCTGTCTGCTTTTCCAGTTTTGCTGCGTCGCTTGCCCACCTGGAGGACTCACACAAGACCGGCCAGTCGGCGTGTGGTCGAGTCCACTCACGTCCGATGTGGGCGAAGATTACCACGCAGCGAAGTGGACCGCCAATATGGCCGCTCAGGTGGACAAGATGTTACCGGAGATCAATACTGTCCCGTACCCAGACGGGCGACATCGACTCAACCTGAATGTGCCCAACAGCCGCCCTCTCGCCCGGCGCTGGACCCGCGTCCCTGTGCCAGACACGCACCCCGCGTCAAAAGGCGCGCTGCCCCCGGCCTCATTGCGAGGCGCAGAAAACACCCCCGGGAGTCTACAGTCTGCGTGTTTGGCGCTATGTGTACGCGTGGCTCGGTGTGCTGGCCGGGCCGCTTGTGTCCTATGCGATCGAATGCCGACGGTGACCGAAGTAGATCTTCCCGCCGACAAGCAGCAGCAGCGTCATGATAATCACACCCCACTCCGAAACGGTGGGAATCTCACCTGGGACGCACAGGTCGTCTTTCCCGTCGCCGTTGCCGTCACCCTGACACATGCGCCCGACCCCTTTGAAGGTTCCGCCCGCCAACTCGCAGGTCGCGAGGCTCATGTCGTTGGCGCAACTCCCGTCCGGATAGCAGCACGCGCCGCAAAGCCCATTGTCCGGATGCGTGCACGTAACAGCCGCGCCGTTGCAGATGTCCCACGTGCATTCATCGCCGTCGTCGGGGCAGGGCGTGTTAGCGGGCTCGACTTCATCGCCCGGGCAATTCGCCGAGGAACCGGTGCAATGCTCAGCCACGTCGCACACACCGGCGGACGCCCGACACACCGTCGTCGTCGGCTCGAACTGATCGCCGGGACAATCGGCTGACGAGCCCGTGCAGTGCTCGGCCATGTCACAATCACCGGCCGACAATCGACATTGGGTCGTTGAAGGTTTGAACCCCTCTAACGGGCAATTCGCCGAGGACCCCGTGCAATGCTCAGCTACGTCGCAATCGCCGGCAGACGCGCGACACTCGGTCGTCGACGGCTCGAATTCATCCGTCGGGCAATTTGCCGAGGACCCCGTGCAACGCTCAGCCACGTCGCAATCGCCGGCAGATACGCGACACTCGGTCGTCGACGGCTCGAACTCATCCGTCGGGCAATTTGCCGAGGACCCCGTGCAATGCTCAGCTACGTCGCAATCGCCGGCAGACACGCGACACTCGGTCGTCGACGGCTCGAACTCATCCGTTGGGCAACCGGACGAGGAGCCGGTGCAGTACTCGGCTATGTCGCAATCACCGGCGGAGGCGCGACACTGCGTCGTCGACGGCTCGAGCTCATCCGTCGGGCAGTCTGCCGACGAACCGGTGCAGTACTCGGCTATGTCGCAATCACCGGCACTGGCCCGGCACTCGGTCGTCGACGGCTGGAACTCATCCGTGGGACAATCTGC
>CP070827.1:3874730-3877041 GCA_020344555.1 Phycisphaerales bacterium | reverse complement strand
CTGCCGCCGAGTTAGCCACGTTGTCCCGCTGCCGACGACACCAGCGGGCTTGAGCAAAGGGCGAAAGCATACCACACCCCCACCACCCGAGCAACCTGCCATCCGCCACAGAATTCTGACAAATGGTGCAGCGGGCCACCCCCCTTCCATCACCCCTGGAGGGGGGACAACACACGGGGAACCGGCACGCAATAACGAAATCCGCTCTACCCAACCCAGCCTGGGGCGCATTCCGAAAAAAGCCGCAGGCCCACCAGTGCTCCGTTACTCCTGGACTGCGGGGTGGCATGTCGAAGATCCCGAGAATCGGGGCCCGAGCCCGTCGGAGACAGGCGCCGGCATCCTGCACCCTACCAAACGGCATGGTTGATTCAGAGAGGCGCTGTCCCGACGTACATGGCGAGCCGCCTACCCAGGTCAAAATTGGTTCCATAGGAACTGGTTGGTTACGTCGTGGTGGAACATTACCTCGCCACGTTTTACGTGTTTGCCCAGAGCTTTGGGGCAGCGATCCGCAGTTGCTTGTTTGAGCTCCACGTATTTCCCGTGAGACTCCTCACCCAGGATATCCCATGCGAAGCGGCTGCTCTTGAACAGGCGAATAGCATCGTAGATGTTGTCCGGGAGGAACCGTGTTCGGGCCCGTTTGCCTTCCGTGTCGGCCGGATTAGGGAGGGGCCCTTCCAACCCGGTTCGAAGCAGCGTGTACAGCAGCAGGTATGGGTTGGCGTCCGGCGAGGCCGAGCGGAACTCGATCCGGGCGGAGCGCTCGTCGCCCAGGGGGACGCGAACCATTGCGGCCCGATTCACGGCCGATGCCTTGATCTGGTTCGGGGCCTCGTAATTTGGATCCAGCCTGCGGTAGGCGTTGACGCTGGAGTTGAGAACCAGACAGATGTCAACGGCATTGTTCAGAATACGGTCGACAAACTGCCAGGCGAACTTGGAAAGCTGATGCTCGCCGTCAGCATCGTAGAACAGGTTCTTGCCGTTGCGATTCAACGAAATATTGCAGTGCATGCCGTTGCCGTTCACGTCCGCAACCGGTTTGGGCAGAAAGGAGGCGGTCAACCCCATGGCTCGGGCCACCTGCCGACAGGTCAGTTTATATAACTGAATCTGGTCGGCCGTGACCGTTGGCTCCGAAAATCCGAAGTTCATCTCGAACTGTGACGGGGCCACCTCGGGGTGGTCCTTCTCGTTGGCCAGGCCCAGCGCTCGCTGTGCTTCGGCCGCACGATCCATGAACTGGCGCAGCGGATCCTGCGGAAGGGAGTGATAGTAGCCACCGGTGGAGACAAATTCGAAGCAACCGGTTTCGTAATAACGCCGCTCGGCGTCGACGTCCTTGAACAGAAACCCTTCGATCTCCGGGGCAACGTGGAGCAGCATGTTCTCCTTGCGGTGAAGCTCGTCGGTAAATACGCGCAGCCGCGACCGAAAATCCGACGGGTACGGCGAGCCGTCCTGCGATCGCACTTCACCGAAGGCCACGACTTTGCCGGGTCCGAAGATGTCTGCCGGAAGCCAATAGAACGCCGGCCAATCGATGGAAAGCTTGAGATCAGATTCGCTGATCTCCGCAAAACCGCGAATCGACGACCCGTCGAACGTCAAGTTGTTGCAGGCCCGCAGGAGGAACTTCTTATCGTAGTCGAGCATGTGAAAGCGGCCCTCGAGGTCCGAGAAACAAACCGTGACCGCCTTTATGCACTTCTCGTCCCTCAGGTACTTCCGCCGAGCCTCCTGGATCGCCCCGCGGTCCGCCCGTTCGAGGCGTTGCTGCTTGGCCTCGAGGTTCATTTCCTCCAGTTGGTCGTACGGTATCTCCAGAAACCTGCGCAGGACCGTGCTTTCCATGGTCGTACTTGCCTTTCAAGCTAGCGTTTGGGGGTCTGCCCTAACGGACTCTCGTGGGATTTAACCTAAATCCGGGATGCTGTCAAGTAAAATCTGCCAAAAGTAGGCTTAACCCTTGTCAAATAAGGCTAAATGGCGCAAGTCATATACTTGCGCGGCGATTGTTGACACATCCGGCGGGTGGGTATAGCGTACGAAAAAGTGGAGCCGGATTACCTTGGGGCCACTGCGTGGCCCCCTTTTTGTGTCCCCACTGGCCTGTAGGCCCTGAAACGTCCGAGAGAGTTGTGGCGATGAACGCAGCCAACCAGCAGCACGCATGTGTATTTGGCCTGAGCTGGGGCGACGAAGGCAAAGGGAAGGTCGTCGACCTGCTCTGCCCGTCGTTCGATGTTGTGGTCCGATACAACGGCGGGGCCAACGCAGGCCATACCGTGTGCGTGGGCACCGA
>CP070827.1:3869321-3874630 GCA_020344555.1 Phycisphaerales bacterium | reverse complement strand
ACGGCGTCGTGGGTATCCCCACCGACGTGACCGCAGTGCTCGACAAGTTCAAAAATTTGGCGCCACCGAGCATGCCGTGTTACGCGGTGGTCAAGGTAAGGGCCGACCTCGACTGGTGCACACCGAACCAGCGGATCGATATCTCGGATGTCACCTTCTGCCTGGATGCGTTTCGTGGTGTCATGTATCCGCCGCCTGCGTTCGAGGACTGTATGACTATCGAGCCTCCGTGCGGTGGTCCTCCTGTGGCGTTTGGGCAGTAGTGTGGGCTGGACCAGTCACTCGGGTCGGGGTGGGCTGATTTAAGGCCCGCCCCGACCTGGAGCGTCTGTGCACGCGCTGCGATGGTGGCCGTGGTGTCGAGCCGATTTGCAGCGGGGTGGGTAAGGGCCTAGCATGGCTGGGGCTATGGCTTCGCTGTTTGACACGCGGCGGTATCTGACGGACTTCGATTCGATTCGAATCGGACATGTTCTCACCGATACGCTGGTTATCGGGAGCGGGGTGGCCGGTGCACGGGCGGCGATTGAGGCCGCCCGGTACGGGCTGGTCACGCTGCTCACCAAGACCACCTTCGAGGAGTCTTGCACCATCTACGCCCAGGGCGGCATCGCCGTCGCCACCGGCTCGGACGATTCCCCCGACCTGCACTTTGCAGACACCATGCGTGTCGGCTGCGGCCTCAATCGCGCCGACGCTGTCAGACTGATGGTGGCCGAGGCTCCGGGATGCATCGAGGAGCTGATCCAATGGGGCTTTGCACTGGATCGTGTGGACGGGGCGTTGGCCCTGGCCCGGGAAGGCGGCCACTCCGTCAAGCGCATCGTACACGCCCGCGGCGACCAGACCGGAGAGGAATTAGTCAAGACCCTCAAGCGGCGCGTCCGCGACACCAGGAACATTCGCGTCTTCGGACAGTGTTTCCTCATCGATTTCATCACGCTTAACGGCAAATGTGTCGGCGCCGTGGCATTCCACGAGCGGCACGGCCACCAGCTCATCTGGGCCAAGCAGACCATCCTGGCCTCCGGCGGCTGCGGACGCATCTGGCGGGAGACGACCAATCCCCCGGTTGCCACCGGTGACGGCATTGCCGCCGCATTCCGGGCAGGGGCCGGCCTGGGCGACATGGAGATGATGCAGTTTCATCCGACCACGCTATATGTGGCCGGGGCCGGACGGGCCTTGATCTCCGAGGCAGTTCGCGGTGAGGGCGCCCATCTTGTCGACCATGCCGGCAACCGCTTCATGGCCGACTATCATCCCGACGGCGAACTGGCCCCACGCGACGTGGTCAGCCGGGCCATTCACAGTCACCTGCTTAAGACCCAAGCGACCTGTGTCTACCTGGACGTGCGGAAAATAAAGGGCTTTAAGAAGCGATTCCCTCACATCGCCCGGTTGTGCGCCGACTTCGAAGTGGACATCACCCGCGACCCCATACCGGTTCGCCCCAGCGCCCACTACATGATCGGCGGTGTCGCGGCTGAGCTTGATGGCTCTTCGTCGGTCGAGGGGCTGCTTTGCTGCGGCGAGGCCGCCAACACCGGCGTTCACGGTGCCAATCGGATGGCCAGCAACTCGCTGCTGGAGGGGCTGGTGTTCGGCAAGCTGGCCGGAAAGACCGCGGGCCGAAAGGCCGCCGACATGCCCAACGCCACGCCGGTTCATCGCGTGGCCAACGTAAACCCGCGATCCATGCGAACCGCGCTTGACCTTCCCGATATCCGCAACTCGCTGCGCAGTGTGATGTGGCGGAACGTCGGAATCGTGCGTCGTGAGGAGCGCCTCCGCGAGACCGGCGATATTCTCGACTTCTGGGCACATTACACACTCGACAAGACCTTTGACGAGGTCATCGGCTGGGAGACCCAGAACACCCTGATGGTAGCCTGGCTCATCGCCGCCTCCGCTCTTGAGCGCACCGAGTCGATCGGCGTCCATTATTCTGTCGAGGCCGGTGAACAGGCGCAGTCACCGCTCTATCACGTGACAGTCACACGCGACGAGAACGGAACTCGACCCAAGCGAATCGAAATGAAACCGCAAGCACCGTCAGACCCGAGTGGCGACGATTAGAAGGTCGGTTGACTGCTCCGGTTCGAAGGGCTTGCGGTTGTAGCTGCCCCACGTCTTGTCAACGCGAAGCCCGGCGGACCGACACCATTCCTGGAGTTGATCAGGCCCAACGGGGTAAAGGGTCCCGGTATGTGCCCGGTATTCCCACCCCGAGTCCTGCCAGAGCGTGATGTTGGTGACGTTTACCGAGTCGTCCATGAAGTGCAGTTCGCGGACGGACACGTACTCTACGCCGTCTACTGTGGCAACCCGTGGCCCGAGCACGCATGGAGTCCGTGCTCGCATCAGCGGGAAGTTGAGGATCTGAATGAACAACCGACCTCCCCCTCGCAGGCACCGAGCGAACTGGCCGATGGCCTCCGATGCAGCCTCCCGCGTGGCGGCGGCGGCCAGAGCGTTGCCCAGGCAGTAGAGTCCGTCGAAGCCGCCTCCGGCCTTCTCGTGCAGGGCAGCATAAGGTGCAAGTACAAACTTGACCTCTTGTGAGGCGGCTTGTGCCGTGCGTCGAGCCACTTCCAGCATCTCCTCCCCAACGTCAGCGCCCACGACGCGATAACCACGCTCGGCCAGGGCGCAGGCCTGGTGGCCGGTGCCGCACCCGGCGTCGAGAATGCCACCCTTGCCCGGCGGCCCGAAAACCTCCACGAGCACCGGGATCTCCCGCCGCAGACGTGCGGACCAGTCAATCGAGCGATCGTACCAATCGGCCCGGCTGAACAGATCGGCCGGGCTGCCGTCAATTGGATCGTTAGGGTCCACGATCGGGAGTGTGCACCACTCCGGGATCAAACGCAACCGTTTTAGGCAGGTGTGGCTGTCAGCCGTCAGCTATCAGCCGTCAGCCGGGGTGAACGGTGGCGTGATCGGCGGATGCGAGAATCTCCGGTTGACGTCGGAGAAGGCAGGCAACGCTGCATGTTGACTGGATGCTCTTGCCATCTGACCGGAATTTCCTATTAAATACGGACATCCCGGGGGAGGCTGAGGCACGTTGGAAACACGGTTCCGCAGGCGGCAGAGGAGTTCTCAGCATGGTCACTATCGGCATGAACTACAAGGTCATCAAAGGCAAGGAAGAGACCTTCGAAAACGCGTTCAACAAGGTCGTCAAAGCGATGCAAGGGATCGAGGGCCACACCAGGTCCCACATGTTCCGCGACGTCAACGATTCCCAGCACTACCTCATCATGTCGCAATGGAGCAAGAAGGCGGCCTTCGACGCCTTTGTAGCCTCGGAGACGTTCAGGAACGTCGCCAACTGGGGCAAGGAGGAAATCCTGTCCGATCGACCACACCACGACATCTACGGCGGCGACGAGCCGGTAGGCTCAGGATTCTAACCCGGATTGTTCACCAGGGCTCTGACGGCGGGCTGTGGATTGGGCTTTGGCAGCGAGGACAGCGTCTTGGTGACTCATGAGCTGAGGTGCGCGCAGTAAGCCTCCTTTCCCGATCGAAAGGCCATATTGTCAGAAGGTTACGCGACGACTTTGGCACCGCGGTCGGCACCCCTGATACCACGGGCGGGAGTGGTCGCTCTCGAGCCCGGAACCTCTGGTTTCAAGCCGATTTCGGCCGTGACATCGCAAACGCCTTCCGGCCAAGTCCCCAGGCAGGCCCACCGGGCAAGGGTCTCCAATTACGCAAGGTTCGCTTCCCGGTGCTCATGTTGCATACACCGCAGAGGTGGCCATCATCTTGCAGTCGTTGGATGCCGTAGTACCCTTAGCTGTAATGTCTGAAAGCAACCATGAGCGTACCAGCGCTGACGCCGAGACCGGTGAAGCGGAGTGGCGAAGAGACAGCGCTTTGGCCCATTCTCGAGGGCGGATTGCCGCACTAGTGGGCGCGCCGTTGTTGATGCTCGTCCTGGTGGCTGCGTACTTCTTGAGGGGCGAAACGTACGTCGTCCAGCTTACCGAACAGCAGATTCAGGAGAAGCTCGACGCTCGGTTTCCGATGGAAAAACGTTACTTGCCTGTCCTCGCGCTAACCTTGTCAGAACCCAAGGTTGAGCTTATCGAGGGCTCCGACCGCGTGTCATTCGGAATGAAAGCGGTGGTCAACGTCCGCTTTGCCGGCCAAGCCAAGCCGCTCGGCGGAACGGGAACGGTGACCACGGGCCTTCGGTACAATCCAGACGACTACTCTTTCTACTTCGACAGTCCCACGGTCGACGAGTTGGTCGTGCAGGGAATCCCCGTTGAGTATGTCGACCACGTAAACACGCTTGCGTCGCAGTTGGCCCGGGACAGAATCAGCCGCACGCCTGTGTATACACTCCAACGAACGGACCTTAGGCAGCTCGCAGCCAGCCTGGTCCTCAAGGAAGTTACTGTCAGAGACGGCAGGCTGGTCATTACACTGGGTATCTAAATGGGGTCTAAAGGCGTTTCCTCCTCAGCCAGCAAATGGCGCTATGAATGCCCAAAACGCAGATACGGAATTACTTTGCAAATGTGGGTGCGTTACCCGGTAAACACATACGCACCTTATGACACATAAACCTGACAGACAGGCCGTCGAATCCATGTCTGGGTCCCTTGAAAACTCGGAAGTCCGTGTGTCATAAGAACCGGGAGGCGGGGAGGCCAAGGCCATGACCACCGGGGCGCAGGGTACATTATTGCGGGCCAATCGGATCGGTGCGCGAGCGCGCATCCTATTTGAGCGCGGTTTGGATGGTGCCGAGCAGACGCTGGTGCGTTTGGGGGGCGGCGGCCAGGAACGGCAGGTCCGTGTCGGGGTCGGCCGCAGGATCGAACGACAGGGGATTCCCGCTGACAGGATCGGTGATGCTGCCGCCCGCTTCGGTCACCAACAGGGCTCCCGCGGCAACGTCCCAGATCTTGGATCGCCTGCAAAATGCGGCTGCCAACGCGCCTGATGCCACGAGCGCCAAGTGGAAGGTGGTAGCACCCAGGTCCCGGCAAATGACGCCGGGCGTGGCCACCCAGCTCCGAATCACGTTAACCGTCAGTTGGTCCTTGCTCGACGGGATGGCGACCAGCATGTCGGAGTCGTCAGGGACCTCCTCGACATGGATTGGAAGGTCATTGAGCCTGGCCCCTTGACCTGCAATGGCCGTGTACACAGAGCCCAGGTTGTGCTCGAAAACCACAGCGACAACCGGGCGACCTCGGTCGAGCACCGCCACCGAGGTCGCAAAGCAAGGGAACCCGGACACGTAATTCCGTGTCCCGTCGAGCGGATCAAGCACCCAGCAGTAC
>CP070827.1:3851218-3869221 GCA_020344555.1 Phycisphaerales bacterium | reverse complement strand
CTCCCGCCACGAACGTGTACTGGCTCAGCATCGAGGCGACCTCGAGAAAATATATCGGCTCGCCGTAACGTACTCGAAGGATGTTGAGCAGCATCTGCTCATTTCCTGACTGGGCGCTTTCCTGGTTGTAGTCAAAGCGATCTGCGCGAATGGTTCGCGGCCCAAGGCTCTTACAGCCGGCCGCCGTGAAGGTGATGCAGACTAGTACAACCAGCGACGGCATGCGGAACGTCATCATTCCCAGCAGCCGTGTGGCATGGAAGCCGGCCGAACGACCGAGGCCGGCCGGTTGCAGTCGCCCTTGTGCCTTCGATTGTCGTGCCCACGGAGCAGAAGTCATAGGTAGTCACCAGTAGGTTATAGAAAGAAAGTCAGAAGGCCAGCTTCCGCGAGGTTGCTGAGGGCGTTGGAGAGACCTTCAACTATCGCATCCCCGGCAAGCCCGGGCGCTGTACAGCCCGGCGCAACCGCGAGGCCGGCCAGTCCGATGAGCCTGAGCAACCTGACGTAACGAGGTCGTCGCCTGTTCATACACCAGTCTCCGGAATACGATCCCGCCCTGTAACCTCGCCGGCAGGGATCCTCCTAGCGAACTGCCTTATGTTCCTCCCGCCAGCGGTGGGCGGCTTGGGTCACCGCGCGTTTCACGCGCTCGATCTCTTGGCGTTGAGCCTCCTGCGGCGCGTCTTCCATGAACAACTCAGGCTTGAGGGCATCGACCTTACAGATTCGGGTTACGGCTTTGTAGACGAGGATTGCCACGTCGGGTTTCGCGGGGTCCAGCTTAGGCAACAGGACCTCGGCCGCATCCGGCGTGCACTTCGACAACGCCGCGGCGGCAGCTTCGTCGCCGGGCGCCGCCGCCAGGAGCGCTTCCACAGTTGGCTTCGTAGAAAGCACCGCCAGAGTCTGGTAGGCCCGCTCTCTGGCATCCTCCGAGAGCTGCTTTCGGTCCAGTAGTTGCAGTACGCTCGAGTCCGCCTCAACGATCAACAGCTCCTCGATGACCTTCAAGGCCTCGATCAGTTGGTCGGCCTTCGCGGATTGATCCTCAAGGGTGGGCTTCAAGTTGCGTTCAAACACGCTCGTCCGGTATTTGCGAAACATCGCCGCCAATTGGTCCGCAAAGGTATCCGGCTTTGCGACCTGGCTGGCTGGAATCGTGCCGACCAGATGGCCTCTGGGCGTGGCAACCAACACGGTGAAAGGCGTGACCTCTTTCGCTTCCAATTGCTTTAGCATCACCTCGGTCGTTGCCGACTTCCGGAGGCGAACGGGCACGAATCGCTCACGGACGATGGTGCTGACGACGCCGTCAGCGAACGACCGCTCTTGCGCATCGCCCGAGTCCGCCGCGTCCTTCTCGGCAGTATCGAGATAGAACAAAACGGGCACACCGAGACCCTTGGCCTTGCCCATCCCCTCTTCGACATCCGTTACCCAGTCAACAGGCTGGGCCATCAAGGCGGCGCAAGTTATCGCTTCTGTCAGGAGTGTGACGGCGATCAAGTGCTTCCGGAACATCCTTGGACTCCTCTACCTAGCGGTTGGGCGCAGTATTGGGATGCAGGCTCAGCGTGTCAACCCCAGCGCTCTTCGAGGACAGCAAGGATGAGTTACAGATGGGTCACTTTGAGATTCGTCGATGCCCCTCGATCCAGCGACATCTGATCCTGACCCGCGAGCCATCTGCTTCTCGCCGAGTTCCGTCTGGAAGACAGTCGAATAGGTGAAGGCGCAATGATCGCGCAGCCGCAGACGGCCAAGAAGGCTATGCATTCCTCGTGGGTTCGGGGTGGGCGGTGCATCCGGAGGCGAGTAGGAACGATTGCCGCGTAATTAACGTTAACGCGGGACCGCGACACCGGCGTCCGCCGGATCCACCGCAAGCGAACGATCCGGCGGTTACCGCAGAGCTACGCCTTTCGCGGCGCACTGAGGAGCGCGGGGCGGAGATTCAGGATGCGGGCGAAGCAGCTTGACGTCCCGGCGTAGATCTATATAGGAAACCTGTCATGGGCCCGCATGACGCAAAGCAAAGTGCGACTGAAGAATGTGGAGCGCTAGAGGGACCGGCACACGTATTCTCGTATGGTGCAGTGAATGGTGACACCGGAAATGAAGGCGAGAATGAGGTCACAATAAGGAGATTCGACATGACGCGAAGCCTATCAGGCGCAGTTCTGGGCGCAGCCACGCTGATGCTGGCAGCCCAGGCCAATGCACAGAGTAAACCGAATATCCTAGTCGTCTGGGGTGACGACATCGGCAACACCAACATCAGCGCCAACACGCACGGCCTGATGGGGTACCGCACCCCCAACATCGACCGCATCGCGCGTGAAGGCATGCGCTTCACCGACTACTACGCCGAGCAATCCTGCACGGCCGGTCGGGCGGCCTTTATTCTCGGCCAGAGCGTCTTCCGAAGCGGTCTGAGCAAGGTGGGTCTCCCCGGCGCCGAGCTTGGAAGCCACCCGGATGATCCCACCATCGCGCGCGTACTCAAAGGGCGGGGCTACATGACGGGCCAGTTCGGCAAGAACCATTTCGGTGACAAGGATAAGCACCTACCCACGATGCACGGCTTCGACGAGTTCTTCGGCAACCTGTACCACCTCAACGCCGAGGAAGAGCCGGAGAACGAGGACTATCCGGGTGACATGGTTTTGCCCGACGGCCGGACGTTTCGCGAGAAGTTCGGGCCGCGCGGCGTGATTCACTCCTGGGCGAACGGGGACGGCACGCAGCGCATCGAGGACACGGGACCGCTTACGAAGAAGCGCATGGAGACCGTGGATGACGAGACCAGCGCTCGCGCGATCGAGTGGATCCGCGAGCAGCACGCAGCGGGCAAGCCGTGGTTCTGCTGGTGGAACGGCACACGCATGCATTTCCGGACGCATGTCCGCGAAGAGATTCGGGACAAAGCGGACAAGATCGCCGGTCGTCATCTGGACGAGTATCAGGCCGGAATGGTCGAGCATGATATGCACATTGGCAAGTTCCTCGACCTGCTGGATGAACTCGGCATCACCGACAACACCCTCGTCATGTACTCGACCGACAACGGCGTTCACATGAACACCTGGCCGGACGGTGGAATGACACCCTTCCGCAGCGAGAAGAACACCAACTGGGAGGGCGCCATGCGGGTGCCTGCGTTCGTTCGCTGGCCGGGACACATCAAGCCCGGTTCTGTCACCAACGGGATCTTCCATCACATGGACTGGATGCCGACCATGGCGGCAATCGCCGGCGAGACCAACCTGAAAGAGAAGCTCCTCACCGGGTATGAAGCCGACGGCAAGACCTACAAGGTCCACCTCGACGGGTACAACCAGCTGCCCCTTCTCACGGGCAAGACGGATGAATCGCCGCGCAAGGAGGTCTTCTACTTCACGGATGACGGCGATCTATCAGCGCTGCGCTACGGCGACTGGAAGCTCATCTTCATGGAGCAGAAGACCGAGGAGAGCTTGGCCATTTGGATGGAGCCGTTCGTTGCCAAGCGCATTCCGTTGATTATCAACCTTCGCCGCGATCCGTACGAGCGAGGAATGAAGACGTCGAACTCGTACTACGACTGGCTGATTGACCGCGCGTGGGTGATGGTGCCCGCTCAGGCGTACGTCGGAAAGTTTCTGGAGACCTTCAAGGACTATCCGCCGCGCATGAAGGCGGCCTCGTTCAGTCTAGACCAGGTCATGGAGAAGCTCCAAGAAGGTGGCGGAAGCAAGTGATATTCCGAACTGGGACGAAGGGATACTCATTGAGATTCGGTTTTCGTGGACGGAGTTGTCATGTTTGGAACACACTTGAGGCTCAGGAAGTTCGAAGGCGGCACGCGATGCAGCTTCGTTGTCGCAAGCGTCATGGTGCTTGTCTTGAGCGGCTGCAAGGTGGGGCCGGACTACGCTCCGCCGGATGCCCAATTCGCTCAGGATTGGCTTCACGCTGAAGACGGGCGCGTGCGGGTGCAACCGGAAGAGACGCCCGACTATAGCGAGTGGTGGAAGGCTCTGAATGATCCGGTGCTCGACGGACTTATTCAGAAAGCCTATGCGCAGAACTATTCGTTGCAGTTGGCAGGGCTGCGTGTGCTGGAAGTGCGGGCCCAACGTGGTATTGCAGTCGGGCAGTTCTTTCCGCAGTTACAAGAGGCCGTCGGCACCGTAGCCGGAACCCATATCAGCGACAACGCTGCCAATGCGACGCTGCTTGATAAGAAGTTCTGGGATAGCAGCATCGGTTTCCAAGCGGCGTGGGAGCTGGACTTCTGGGGGAAATTCCGGCGGGCGATTGAGTCTGCCGACGCGGCAGTCCTGGCATCGGTAGCGACCTACGACGATGTTCTTGTCTCCGTGATTGCCGGCGTTGCTGCGACGTACGTTGAGATCCGCGCGTTCGAGGAACGCCTGGAGTTGGCGCGTGCCAACGTCGCGATTCAGAAGCGAAGCTTGGAGATCACCGAAGTGCGCTTCAAGCGGGGCGCGGTCACCGAACTTGACGTGGCCCAGGCCCGGACGAACCTTACCGCCACGCAGGCGCTCATCCCTCTCCTCGAACAGGGAAGGCGTCAGGCGGCCAACCGGCTGTGTACATTGCTTGGTTTGCCACCGCAAGAAATCCAGCAGCTAATAGAGACTCCGGGTGATATTCCAACCGCTCCGGGCGAGGTTGCGTTGGGAGTGCCGGCTGAATTGCTGCGGCGTCGACCTGACGTTCGCCGAGCGGAACGCCTGGCCGCTGCACAGAGTGAACGGATTGGCATTGCCAGGGCCGACTTCTACCCGTCTTTCACGCTTTCCGGCTTCACCGGTTTCCAAACCAGCAACGGTTATGACCCGCTGCTGGACTACGGCCCGAAACCGGATTTCGGTAACATCTTCGATGCCAAGTCATTCACGGGTTTCGTCAACTTCGGTTTCAACTGGCCGATCCTGAATTACGGACGCATCGCAGGCAACGTGCGCGTGCAGGACGCGCGCTTCGAGCAGGCGGCCACGGCTTACAAGGACGCGGTCATTCGCGCGGCGGCCGAGGTAGAGGATGCACTGATCGCTTTCCTTCGATCGCAAGAACGCGCTGAGTTCCTTGGTCAAAGTGTGGACGCTGCGCAGCGCTCCGTCGACTTAGCCCTGACGCAGTATACGGATGGAGCATGTGACTTTACTCGTGTGCTCAACACTCAGGCGGCGCTCACGGCCCAGCAGGACGGACATGCCGCCGCACGGGCCTCCGTGGCTCTTAGCCTGATTGGCGCGTACCGCGCCCTCGGCGGCGGATGGGAGTTGCGCAAGGGAAACGAGTTCATCCCGGTCGACATGGCCGAGCGCATGCGGGCGCGCAGCGACTGGGACGGCGTGATGTCGATCGAGGAGACTGCGGTTGGCGAGGATTTGTTTGATTTATCCACGCTGAGCGACTCTGGGTCTTAAGTGAAGATGCCGCCCAGCAGCGGATAGTTCATGACAAACACACTGCTTTAGAGGATGATATGATGTTTCGGATCGGTGTAATCGTCTTGGCGCTCGCGACCCTGGGTCTGGGTGCGTGCAAGCAGGAACCTGAGCAACCTCGGCCACCGCGACGCGTATTTGCCATTCGGGTGGCCGACACGAGTGGCCTGACTGAACGGGCCTTTCCCGGCCGGGCAAAGGCGGCTCAAGAGGTCAACCTGTCATTTCGGGTGTCTGGGCCACTGATCGCTTTTCCCGTTGACGTGGGCGCGGTGTTCAAGAAAGGCGCCGTCGTTGCCCGCATTGACCCACAGGACTACGAGACGGCTTTGCGGACGCTACAGGGGCAGCTCGAGCGGGAGCAGGCCCGCGCAAAGCGCGCAGCGCAGGACCTCGAGCGTGACTTGAACATCCGCGAGGATGATCCGGGCGCCATCAGCCAGGCAGCCATTGACCGCTCCCAGCAAGCAGCGGACTCGGCGAAGGCGAGTGTTCGGTCCATCGAGGCGTCGGTGCAACACGCCGAAGATCGGCTAGGCTACACATCTCTACGGGCACCATTCGATGGCGTCGTAGTCGAGACGTATGTGGAGAATTTCGAAACCGTTGTCGCCAAACAACCCATCCTTCGGCTGCTGGATCCGTCGACCATCGAGTTTGTCATCAACGTACCGGAGAGTCTCATCGGCTATACGCCGTACGTCGAGACTATCAACGTGGCATTCGATGCACTCGCCGGTATTCAAGTACCCGCCACGATCAAGGAAATCGGCAAGGAGGCTACACAGGCGACACGAACCTATCCTGTCACGCTCGCCATGCAGCAACCGGCCGGCGGTGAGATTCTGCCGGGTATGGCAGGGCAGGCCAATGTTTCCGGCCATTTGCCGGAAGAGGCCCGGGAAGCCGGTACGGAGATACCCGCCACGGCTGTCTTTGAGAGGAAAGGCGACGGTGACTCCTACGTGTGGGTGATAGATGAAGCCGCCAAGACCTTGAGTCGTCGTGTCGTCGATGTGGGTCAGTTATCGCGATTCGGTCTGCTGATCAAGAGCGGTCTCGCGCCCGGTGAGTGGATCGTTACCAAGGGCGTTCACTCACTCGAAGACGGCGAGCAAGTTCGCATCATCGATGCGTCCAAGGAGGACGGCACATCATGAATCTGACGCGATTCGCTGTTGGGCACAAGACGCTCGTAAACTTCGTCGTATTTCTGATGGTTGTCGGCGGGTTGTGGAGCTACATCAATCTTGGGCGGCTCGAGGATCCGGACTTCACGGTCAAGATTGGCGTCATCATCACCCGCTACCCCGGCGCAAGTCCGAAAGAGGTCGAGCTGGAAGTCACGGATCGCATCGAGCAGGCCATTCAGGAGATGCCGCAACTCGACACGCTCTACTCGTTTTCGCGCGCGGGTCTTTCAATCATCAAAGTCGATATGAAGCAGGAATTCTGGGCGGACCGGCTTCCGCAAGTCTGGGACGAGATGCGCAGGAAAATTAGCGATATCGCGCCGCAGTTTCCGCCCGGCGTGCATCAACCCGACATCATCGACGACTTCAGTTTCGTATTTGGTTTCGTGCTTGCAGTCACGGGAGATGGCTACACGTACGCCGAGCTCGAAGATTACGTTAAGGGGTTGAAGAAGGAGCTTAGCCTCGTGCAGGGGGTGTCCCGTGTGGATTTGTGGGGCGTGCAGCCCAAGGTGATCTACCTCGATGTCTCCGAAGCGCAGATTGCCGAGCTGGGCATTACGTCTGAAGACATACTAGCTACGCTCGCCGTGCAAAACCTGGTCGTGAATGCCGGTGCCGTCGAAGTTCCGGGGATGCGCTTACGCATCGAGACGACCGGCGAGTTCGGATCGCCGGAGGACATCGGCGATCTTCTAATCCGCCGCTCGCTGGCCGACCCGTTGCTGGCCGGTGTCGCGTCCATGGTGGGTTCAGTACCGATGGGGAGTGCACGATCGGGCAGCGGTGCCAACGTACGCTCCGGAGAGCTACTTCGCATCAAGGACGTGGCGACGATTCGGCAGGGTTATCTTGAGCCGCCGGTCACCATGATGCGTTTCCAGGGCGAGCCGGCGTTGGCGATCCAGCTCGCCAACGTCGCCGGAGGTAACATCATTGCAACCGGCGAGGCCATCGACAAACGGCTCAATGAGATTGTCGGTGAGCTGCCGGCCGGTATCGAGGTGGAGCGGTTCGTGTGGCAGTCAGACCTGGTGCGCGAGTCGGTCAACGCATTCGTCATCAACCTCATGGAAGCCGTTGCCATCGTGCTGGTGGTGCTTGCCCTTGCGATGGGGTGGCGTATGGGCGTGGTGATTGGCTGGGCGCTGATCGTCACGATCCTTGGCACCTTCGTTGTGATGAGCGTGATGGACATAAGCCTGCAGCGTGTTTCGCTCGGCGCGTTGGTCGTGGCGCTCGGCATGATGGTAGACAATGCCATTGTTGTGGCAGACGGTTATGCGGTTCGCCTTGGGAGCGGGATGAAACCGGTGGACGCGGCGATCGAAAGCGCCAGCAAGCCGTCGGTGGCGCTGCTCGGGGCGACCGTTGTCGCCGTAATGGCCTTCTACCCTGTGTATGCGGCCAAGACGGACGCCGGAGAATATGCCGCGACCCTTTTCATCGTCGTCGCTGTCTCGCTCCTGCTGAGTTGGATATTGGCGTTGATCATGACGCCTCTGAACTGCATCAGCCTTCTTAGGCCACCATCCGCAGAAACGGCGGGAACAGATCCCTACGGCGGCGGCTTCTTCAAGGTATACAAGCGCGCTTTGGAGGGGGCTATTCGTCGCCGGGTGTTAACGGTTGGCGGAATGGTCGTAATTTTGGTCGTGGCCGCCGTCGGGTTCACGCGCGTACCGCAGCAGTTTTTTCCCGATTCGACTCGTACGCAGTTCATGGTCGACTACTGGGCGCCGCAAGGCACACCCCTTCAGGTCGTATCGACTGAACTCAAGACGATCGAGGCGAAACTCGACGGTGATCCGCGGGTCGCAAACATTGCGGCGTTCATGGGTGCCGGCGGGCCGCGATTCTACTTGCCCGTTGATCCCGAGTTTCCCTACCCGTCGTTTGCGCAATTGGTCGTCAACACACCGACCTTCGCTGATGTCAACAGTTTGGCTTCCGAACTCGAGCCGTGGCTCAAGGAGCACTATCCCCACGTGCTGACTCGCGTCCGCAAGTACACCGTCGGACCGGGCGATACCTGGCCGTTTGAGCTTCGCATCGGGGGCCCCGCTGAAGCGGACTTGAATTTGCTGCGGCAGTACGGCGAAGAGGGCATGGCCATTTTGAAGAATAGCCCGTTGGCCAAGCAAGTGCGCACCGACATGCGCCAGCGCGTACCCAAGGTCGTCGTTGATTATGATCAGGAACGGGCCCGGTGGGCGGCGGTTTCCCGCTCCAACATCGCCCAAGCCACGCGACGGGCCTATGACGGCACGCCGGTAGGTCTTTACCGAGAGGGCGACGACTTGATGCCTATTATCGCCCGAAGCGTCGAGTCAGATCGACAGCGCGCTGCCGGCGAATTGGATGTGGTACAGGTCCAGCCGACACTTGCCTTGAAGACGATACCGCTGTCGCAAGTCACGGAGGACATCGGTCTCGAATGGGAGGATCCGATTATCACACGATTCAACCGGCGGAGGCAGGTCGCGGTACAGGCATCTCCCAACGGCGTCACGTTCCCTGCGCTGCGGAGCAGCGTGATCGAGGAATTCGAGGCCCTGAAGCGAAAACTACCACCGGGTTACGACATGTTCTGGGACGGAGAATACGACAGCACGCAAAGAGCACAATTGTCTCTAATCCCTGGGCTGATCCCTGCCGGCGTACTCATGACGCTGATTATCGTCGCCCTGTTTAACGCACTGAGACCGCCGCTGATCATTTTCCTTGCGATTCCCTTCGCGATCATTGGTGTGACTGCCATCCTCCTGCCGACGCAAACGCCATTCGGCTTCATGGCCCTTCTCGGTGCCATGAGCCTGGCAGGGTTGATGATCAAGAACGCGATCGTCTTGATAGACGAGATCCACGCGAACAAGGCATTGGGTAAGAGTCCCTATGACGCGACCGTGCAGGCAGGCATTTCTCGTCTCCGCCCTGTGTTGTTGGGGGCAGGCACGACGATTCTCGGCGTCATCCCGCTGCTGCAGGACGCCTTCTGGGTGTCGATGTCGATGACCATTATGGCCGGACTCACGTTTGGCACCGTGCTGACCATGGTGCTCGTGCCTGTGCTCTATGCGGCCTTGCATCGTATCCGCCCTCCGGCATCGGATTCCGCGTGATAGGTGGCTAAGATGCTGTGCGGTGTGGGCGGTGCATCCGGAGGCGAGCGGGAACGATTGCCGCGTCATTGACGTTACCGCGGGACCGCGACACCGGCGTCCGCCGGGTCCACCGCAAGCGGCCGATCCGGCGTTGACCGCAGTGCTGCACCTTTCGCGGCTTACTGCGGAGCGCGGGCCGGAGATTCAAGATGTGGGCGAAGCAGCTTGACGTCCCGGCATACAACTCGTAGGACTACGCTGTCATCGGCGCGGCTAGCACAAAACAAAGTGTGAATGAAGGACGTGGGGCCCTGGAGGGACCGGCACACGTATTCTCTTCTGATGCAGTGAATGGTGACACCGGAAATGAAGGCGAGGATGAGGTCATGAGATGGAGATTCAATATGATGACGCGAAGTCTGGCCGGCGCAGTTCTGGGCGCGGCTACGCTGACGCTCGCAGCCGAGGCCAATGCACAGAGCAAGCCGAACATCCTGGTGATCTTCGGCGATGACATCGGGATGTGGAACATCTCGGCCTACCATCAGGGGATGATGGGAGGCAGAACGCCCAACATCGACCGGCTCGCGGTGGAAGGCGCGAGGTTCACCGACTACTACGCCCAGCAGAGCTGCACCGCTGGCCGGGCGGCGTTTATCCTTGGCCAGAACCCTTACCGCACCGGTTTGCTGACGATCGGCATGCCCGGCGCGAAGGAAGGCATCAGCGAGAAGGATCCCACCCTGGCCGAGCTGCTCAAACCTCACGGCTACATGACCGCCCAGTTCGGCAAGAACCACCTCGGCGACAGGGATGAACATCTGCCGACCAACCATGGCTTCGATGAGTTCTTCGGCAACCTCTACCACCTCAACGCCGAGGAGGAACCGGAGACCTACCACTATCCGAAGGACCCGGCGTTCCACAAGAAGTTCGGCCCACGCGGCGTGCTGAAGTCCACGGCCGATGGCAAGATTGAGGATACCGGGCCGATGACGCGAAAACGCATGGAAACGGCTGACAACGAATTTCTGGCGGCCTCGTTAGACTTCATGGAGCGGGCGCACAAAGCCAAGAAGCCGTTCTTCATCTGGCACAACTCCACCCGAATGCATGTCTGGACCCGTCTTAGCCCCGAGTGGGACGGAAAGACCGGCTATGGTCTCTACGCTGACGGCATGGCCGATCATGACAACCAGGTGGGCCAGTTGCTCGACAAACTGGATGAGCTTGGTATCGCCGATAACACGATAGTCGTTTACACCACTGACAACGGCGCCGAGGTGTTCAGTTGGCCGGACGGTGGCACCATCCCGTTCCGGGGCGAGAAGGGCAGCACCTGGGAAGGCGGTTTCAGAGTTCCCGCCATGGTCCGGTGGCCCGGCGTTGTCAAGCCCGGAAGAATCATCAACGACATCTTCTCCATGGAGGACTGGATCCCAACCCTGCTGGGCGCCGTGGGCGAGCCTGATGTCAAGGAGAAGCTCCTGAAGGGCCACACCGCCAATGGTAAGACGTTCAAGGTCCACCTCGACGGCTACAACCAAATGGACCTCCTTGCCGGGAAGGGACCCGGCGCCCGCCGCGAGATCTTCTACTTCGACGCGGGCGGCCATCTCAACGCCATTCGCTACAACGAGTGGAAGCTCCATTTCACGATCATGGAAGGCCCGCTACCCGAAGCCTACAGGAAAACGCCGAGTTGGCCGGTGGTCATCAACCTACGTATGGATCCCTTCGAGCGGTCCTACTTCGATTCGCAGTTCTACATGCGCTGGATGGCTGACCAGATGTGGACGTTCGTCCCCGCGCAGCAGGTGCTCGGCAAGTTCCTGGCTACGTTTAAGGAGTTCCCGCAGCGGCAGCCGGTTGGCTCTTTAAGTGTTGAGAAGGTGTTAAAGCAGATGGAGGCGGGCTCTCCGATAGGGCAATAGGACTGATTCGGCGACTGGCGCGGAGGAACCAGGTGGGCGTCAGCCCGCGCGGCGCTATCTCGCTGGACAAGTGCTCCCACGTGCACGCGTGGCTCGCCGGGCGTGACCATGTGATGCCAGACGATGTCCGGGCGATTGTCCACGACGCCCTGCGCCATCGGCTGATGCTCAGCTACGAGGCCAACGCCGACGGAGTGTCCGCGAACGATGTGATCGACGGGATCGTGAAGCAAGTGGCGGCGGCGGGATGAAAGAGAGTCAAAGAGTTGAGGAGTTTGAGGATCGATAGGTCCGACTCTTGGACTGGTAATCGTAGCGTGGGCGAATATGGAGGATTCTTGCATGTCGGTATCACGAAACACTGTCAAGGCCGGCGGGATTCATCGTTTTGCGTTGCCCGGCACGCTACTGCTGCTGGCTGGGTGCGCAACAATGCGCGATCCGCTCCCGTCGTGGAACGACGGGCCTGCCAAGCAGAGCATCGTCAAGTTCGTCGATGAGGTCACGGACAAATCGGGGCCGGATTACGTACCGCCGGAAGAGCGTATTGCTACGTTCGACAACGACGGTACGCTCTGGTCGGAGCAGCCCGCCTACTTCCAATTGCTCTTCGCGATGGACCGCGTCAAGCAGCTCGCACCGCAGCATCCTGAATGGCGCACGACCCAGCCATTCAAGGCCGTCCTTGATGGCGACATGCATGCGCTCGCGGAGAGCGGCGAGAAGGGTCTGCTCGAACTGGTGATGGCCACCCATGCGGGCATTACGACGGATGAGTTCGCCGATGTCGTGCGCGACTGGATCACGACCTCGCGACATCCGTCGACGCATAGGCCGTACACTGAAATGGTCTTTCAGCCCATGCTCGAACTGCTCGACTATCTCCGCGCCAACGGCTTCAAAACGTTCATTGTCTCGGGCGGCGGGATCGAGTTCATGCGCGTCTTCGCGGAGGAGGTCTACGGCATACCACCCGAGCAGGTGATCGGCTCGAGCATCAAGACCGAGTTCGAGATGCGCGACGGCAAGCCCGTCCTGGTGCGACTGCCCGAGATCGACTTCATCGACGACAAGGCGGGCAAGCCGGTCGGCATCAACCAGCACATCGGCCGGCGGCCAATCGCCGCGTTCGGCAACTCCGACGGCGACCTCCAGATGCTCCAGTGGACGGCTGCTGGTGAAGGCCCCCGATTCTGCCTTTACGTTCATCACACCGATGCTAAGCGCGAGTGGGCCTACGATCGCGAGTCCCACATTGGCAAACTAGACAAGGGCCTGGATGAAGCGCACAACCGCGGCTGGACCGTTGTGGACATGAAGAGGGACTGGAAGGTCGTTTACCCCTTCCAGATCCAGTAAGAATAGAGGAGGTCGAAGGGTCCAAGAATCTAAGCGTGGAGAGGTACGAGTCTGTGGACTCTTTCACTCTTGGACTTTGTGTTATGCAATACAGGCTCGTCAAACGCACATAACAGATTCAGTTCGCACGCCGATTTCGCCGCGGCTGCGCTGCCGTCGGTCAAGCGATTGCCGGCAGAGGGTTTCCGGTCTGTCCGCCTAGATGTTGAGGGTATCGGCACGGATAACCTAACGAAGGAGTCGTTCATGAAGAGAACCTATTTGGCTATGTTGGGGCTACTGGTCGGCCTATTTGGCTCCGGATGCTCCTGGCAGCTCAATGAAATCAAGGGCAAGAGCAAGTTCGGGTCGGAGTTTCGGGATTCCGGTGTGACCGACCGGCACGTCATCAGATGGTCCTCCGACCAGGAGTTCGAATTCAAATGGGATAACGGCTGGTCAACGATCCTCGCGTATCGTCGACGCGACGTGAGTGAGGGGATGGGTGGAAACGACAACCGGGTCCTTGTTGGCTTCTCGTATCCGCTCTGGAAGCGACCCGAGAAGCCGGATGCCACCGCCCGGCGGATCCAAGCTTTGGAGGCCCGGCTCGCGCAGCTCGAGGGCGCCGGACAGAAGCATGGCGATGAGCAAGTGGCCCAGCGGCCCCAGCAGCCGTTGGCCGAAGGAACCAGCGGAACCAAACTAGGAGAAACGCATTGAAATTTCGTCTTTCTCGATGGCTCACCGTAGCTTTTTTGGCCTTGACCCCGTTTGTCGTCGGTTGTCCCGGCAAAGATGCCGTCCTCGGCGGGATCGCGAACGGCCTTCGTGACGGCTTCGCCACTGTTGTCGAGGAGTTTGTGGTCAGGAACATCGGGCAATAACCCGGCGTTGGCAGTCTGCCGCCCGCGCCCGCTGATGTATCGCCGGGCCGGCGGCTGGACCGTAAGAGCAAAACCAGGACGTGCTCTCCAGGTTTCCCGACCCTCCAAGGGCAAAAGCGTCCGCCTGTGCCGAGGGCTCGCCCACGCTTTAACTGTTCATCTGGCGTGTTTGCACGGACTATCAGGATGTGCCCCTGTAGTGTTTCAGAGCAAGTGAGTCGCCGTGCCGGCTCGCGGCACAACGACCCGCATCGACCTGGTCAAGGACATGGAAAGACCCTGAAAAGCGACCAGGGCTGCTTGGCCTGCGTTATGTGTGGAGCCGTGGGGTTGGGCACACTTCCTTTGGCGTACCCGAGGCACGGCTTGTGAGGCACTGCCTCAGTAACCGTTTTCAGCGTTCCCGACCGGTCGGCCACAGTGCGAGCATTTGGCCGATTGAAGGCGGCTCCAACGTTGAGCAAACACATGCTCGCGGCGTGACAGGTCCTCAGCTCGGCGGGCGACCTCTTCTTCTCGCTTGGCAAAGTCGGCCTGGCTCTGGGCAAGCGTGTCCTTTTCATCCTGTAGGCGGGCAAGCCCGGCGGCAAGCTCGCGCTCGCGCTCAACGAGCTGTTCGTGATAACGCGCCACGTCGTGCAGTTCGCCGCGAAGGGCGGCGTCTCTTGCATCGAGCTCCGAGGCGCGGTCGGCTATATCGAGTTCCTGTTTGCTCAGTGCTGCGGCGTCCTCCAGCAACTGTGATTGCCACGAGTTCAACCGGTCCCATGAGACGTCTATGCTTTCCTGAAGCGTGTCAAGCTTCGAGTCAATCGCTGCGGGCCCATCCTGCAGGGAAGGATCCTGGTCGAGTTGTAGCTCCGGCCCAACCGATGGAGCGGCCGGGTCTGTCGACACTCCGGCTTGGCCGGACATATCGACCGAAGATGACCCAGGCTCAGGTGGGGCTTCGGTGGCCGAAGTCTGCATGTCCAGCTCTGCGGCGCTTCTCGAACCGATCCGTAACCTGAACGGTCCCACGGTAACGCGGTCACCATCGCTCAGCAGGGCCAATGAACATTGCTGCCCGTTGACCTGAATCCCGCCTTGCCCGCCCAGATCGAAGACCGCGGGTCCCTGTTTGAAGCAGAAGATTACCGCGTGCCTGCGTGAGACATCCGTGTGGTCCAGCATGATCGGAGCAGCGACATGCCGGCCGACAAGCACGACGGCATCCTTTACCTCCCATTGCTGATCGGTGTGCACTAGAGTAACGCCGATGGGCTCCGGGAAGGAGGTCGGATCGGCGAACTGCACACCACAGGCGGAGTCACCGGAGCTGTCCTCCGGCACCTGGATCGCCACCTGTATCGTGTTTGCCCCAACGGTTATTACGTCGCCGTCTTTCAGCGGCGTTAAGTCGATCCGGTTGTCGTTGCAGTTGGTACCGGCACCAGTGTGCAGATCTTTCAGCAAGACCTCCGTACCGGTGTTGATAATAACGCAATGGGCGGGGCTGATATCGCGGTCGTGAAGAATGATGTGCGCCGGGCGCCGCGAGCCAATGAGTGTAACCGGTCGTCGGAGGTTCCAGGTTTTCTGGGCGGCTGATCCCAGACCGGCTGTTATCCGCACGCGCGGGGCGCTGGCGGATAGTTCCAGATTAAACACATCGGTTGACCGAATGTTATCGTTCATGAGTGCTCCACCCCCAGGCCTGCGACGGCCATCGTCGGCTGCTACCACCACTAGCGGAACGCGTCCGTGTCTCGTGACACAAGACTGTTCGCGTCTGGTATGAGTTGCGGTATGGTCGTCCTATCTTCCGTGTCCCCCAGAATGCGCTTCGTGGACGGCGGCGCACGCTGCACGCCAATCAATCCGCTAACCTCATGACGGATCGCCGCTGATATTCTCCGGAAATAAGCGGCCCGCGAGCACTTAGACAACTTCGGCAATTTAGGGTATTTTCTGGAAAATACTGTACAATTCCCTCGCCGTGGTCGCCAAGACTAATGCAGGTATGTGCTCGGTTTCCGAGGTATCGGACATTGAGTGGCCGCAGGCAGCAGAGTGAAGGCTTTATTATGGGATTGAACATTGTCCTGACCAATGACGACGGGTACGACGCGCCCGGTTTATACGCAGCCCACGAGGCTTTGCGCGATATGGGGACCGTGCACGTTGTGGCTCCGAAGACAGAGCGGTCGGCCTGTAGCCATACGATCACCTTACGCGGCCCGATAACCGTTGAGCGCTTCAAGCATGACCAGTTTGGGACGACCTACACCCTTGAGGGGACGCCGGCTGATTGCGTTCGACTGGCCTTGGCGGCGCTGATCGAGAAGCCCATCCACCTGGTCGTTTCAGGGATCAATGCAGGAGCCAATGCGGGCGTGGATACCTTCTACTCCGGCACGGTCGCCGGTGCTCGTGAGGCTGCGATCCTGGGGCTAAGAGCGATTGCCGTGTCACAGGCGATTCGGACCGGGGTAGCAACCGACTGGGAGGCCGCGACCGATATCACCGCTTTCCTCATCAAGGGCCTAATCGGTGAGACCCTGCCCGCGCCGGGCATTTGGAACATAAACCTGCCGGCTCCACTCCCGGCCGATGCCCGAGAGCGCATCCATCGCGTCCCGGTAGCGGCTCACCCCATGCCCATGACGTTCAATCGGGCTGAAAGCAGCGACGGTCGCACCATGGAGTTCGGCTACGGGGCCTCGTACTGGCTGCGCGAGGTGAGCGCCCCCAGCGACTACAGCGTAATTCGGGACGGCGGGATCGCGGTGACGACCATTCCGCTCTTTGGCCGATTCTGATTGGATACGAAGCGGCCGGTGATCCCCACGCCTGTTTACGGATGTTTCAAGGCTTGCGATCCAAGCGGTGGTATTGGATTGATTCGAACACCTGGTGGGCAATGACGGTGTCATGGTCGGGCAGATCGGCGACAGCGGCGCTGACGTGCGGACTGAGACCAGTCGCAGGCGAAACGATAGCCTGGACAAACCTGAAGAACGCGGAGTAAACAAGCTGCCAAAACCGTCTGTTATTGTAAATTGCGCTGGAAACAGGCCGGACGCCAACCATCGCTCGGGCCGCAGTTTCGGATTTCTCAGGGGGAGTGTGTGGAATACTCCGGGCTTCCCGGTTGTCAAAGGTCACGGAGGAGTATGCTCGCCGAGCGCTGATCCACTAAGCTCGATACCTGAAAGTGCCTGATCCCCTCCCAAGTGAACCCGATCCCAGCGCCCTGGCCCGGCTCAGAAGCGGCGACATCAGCGCTCTCCGTACGGTTTTCGAGCTGTACGGCACGCGGGTACACCAACTCGCCAGGAAAATGATGGGCAATGAGGCTGATGCGGAGGATGTCACCCAGGAAATCTTCGTCCGGGCCTTTGAACATGCCGACAAGTTCCAGGGCCGCTCAGGATTCTATACGTGGCTATACCGACTGGCTGTGCGACATTGCCTTAACAGGATCAAGCAGTTAAGACGCTCCGAAATCGGCGCTCGCTCTGCGTTTCGGGAGCTTCACAACGCCCAACACGGATCAGCTCCGTCACCCGCGGAAAGCTCCAGTCTCAAGGAGCGAAACGAGCTCCTTGACAGGCTTGTGCAGTCGCTTCCGGGTCATTACCGGGCCTGCCTTGTGCTGCGCGAAGTCGACGGCCTGTCATACGGGCAAATTGCCGAGCTTCTCGAGGTTCCGGTAGGGACGGTAATGTCCAGGTTGGCACGCGCTCGCCAAGCCCTGCGGGCACGGCTGACCGGGTCTGTGACATACCGCAGGGCGGACGGGAATAACGGTGACGCCCCGGTTGTCCAAATACGTGAGGAGTGATCACGCGATGACCTGTGCTGAGGTATTGTCCAGGATCTCGGCGTACTACGATGGCGAGTTGGAGTCCGCAGAGCGGGACCAGATCGCATCGCACCTCGCTGAGTGTCCGAGTTGCAGCGCGCACCTCGAGGACCTGGCTCTGATTGGGGAACTGTTGCGTTCGGATCTGACGTGCGAGGTACCCGAGGGGCTGTGGGGACGTGTCGCGGCAGCCGCTCAACAGACGATACCCACCCGGCGCCTGCGAGTCCGTAGCTGG
>CP070827.1:3845671-3851118 GCA_020344555.1 Phycisphaerales bacterium | reverse complement strand
CGCTTCTCATCGAACCGGCAGACCCCGGCGTCGAGCACAAACTTCCGATCGCCGCACGCCCGCAACACGGCGTACCCGGTCACCCCCAACCCAGGGTCAATACCACAAACCACCGCCTCCATATGGTTCTCGCAATCCGCTCTAAATAACCTATCCAGGCACCTGCGACCCGGTCGAAGCTGCATTTTCGAGCCCGGCGCCGGCTAGGCAACCACTCAGACATCAATCTCCACGGCCCCGGGCGGCGCTTCAAGACGCTGTCGAAGCGCCTGTTGCGTCTGGACGCCGATGGCCACCAAGAGAAGATCAAGTGGAAGTCGACCGATCCCAAAACGCCCGGCCTCGGGACGAATGGCGTGAACGCCGGGACACACCAGAAAACATCGGTTGTGAAAACGAGTAGACCGTTGTTGGAACTCGCGGAGGCTCTTCAGTGAGTGGGTCGGTGAGGTCGCAACTTCAAAGGCCAGCGGCTGACTTGCGTCATCGTAAACCAAATCAACCTCGAACTGGTGCTGACGCCAGTGGTAAAGGCGAACACCTTTCTGTTGGCATAGCGCGTGCAGATGCGAGGCGACCACGTTTTCCAGGAGAACGCCCATCTCCGCGGGATCCTCCAGTGGCGAGACGCCACGCTGCAGCGCCGCGTTTCTTACAGCACAATCGACAAAGTACAACTTTCGCCCGCGCCGCTGAACCGACTTCTCGCTGCCGGAGTAATTCGGCAATGTGAAGATGATGAACGATTGCGTTAGAAAACTTATGTACCGTTCGAGCGTCGGTGCAGACATCCCGAGGTCCTTCGCAAGCGCGTTCGGCGAGATAATCCCCGTCACCTGCCCTGCAAGGGTGTAAAGCAGTCGCTCGAGCTTCATCGGTTCGTCCACGCCAAACGCCTGCGGAATATCCTTGTAGACGGCCCGCTCGACGGCATCTGACCGGAGGATTCGCTGAGACCGTAAGAGCTCGGACAGCGCGTCCGGCCCCTCCTCAAGCAACAGCAGCTCGGGGAAGCCGCCAAGCATAATATACCGTCGTCGCTCGTTATCGACGGCCCTTGGGAGTTCTGCAGTGCCGATCGAGGCATCGATCGTCTCCGCTAGCGAGTCCCGGACCTCAATCGATGGGTGCTTGTCTCTCAGTGCGAGGTATTCGGTAAACAGATAGGGCGCCAGGTATTGCTCTTCCCACCGCCCGACACCGCTCTCCGTGCGGCGCTTGCGTAATACGGCGGTGGAACTGGAGGTGCCAAAAAGGCGAATCGGCCACTTCTCGTCGTAGAACGTCTTCAGCCAAAGGTCCCAGTCTCTTGCGTAAGCCAACTCATCCAGGAAGAGAAACACGGGGGCACTTGGTGATGCCTCTCCAACGCTGACAACATTCCTGACCAGCTCTCCCAACCCGCCGTCTATCAGCAAGGGATGATCAAGTCGAAACCACCACAGGCGTCTCGTGTCAACGTGACGACGGATCAGTTCCTCGACCGTTTGATACATCACCGTAGTTTTCCCCACGCGCCGAGCGCCGAGGACAAGCTGGTAACGGCGCAGGTCGGGGCGAAAAACGGCGCGCCAAAGGAACTCTGCGAACGGGCGTCTGATCGGCTTGGCCAGCTCGCTGGGCACGCTGCCGGACTCATGCCACGGATTCTGCCCGACGATAACGTCCAGGTAGTCTTCAGTGGATGGCGACCAAGGCATACTATGACCGTACGTGGGAAGCTTATTTTGTCAACAAGAAAAAACTGGCGTTAGCTATTTTAATGATAGCACTCAGTGCTGGCTGTGTCCCTTGCCTTATCGCGCTCGGAATCAAGCCTCCGAACGAGCCAGGGACGCGTAATCAACACTGTGACAGCAAAAGTTGATACCTGGTAACAGAAGGTCGGCCGCCCGCTTTTTCGGACTCTGATACGTTATCGGCCGCGGGGCATACCGTGGCGCTACGGCGTGGACGCAGGTGACTCTGGTCCGTCGAGGCGACGGCGTCGCCTATTGGGGGGGGTGGAGGATACGCCGAGCCAGGTCGGGTAGGCGTCCCCAAAGCGGTAGCGATTGCCCGCATGTCGCCCGACGTGCTGAGGCTCAGACCGTCGCGCGCGGATAGTGGCAGCACGTTCGCTGCCATCATTACGCCGGGGACAACGACGGGCCCTAAGCCTTTCAGAAGTAGTCATTCTCCCAGGCGTCGGCAAACAACGGGCTTCCACCAGCGCTATGTACGTTGCACCCTCTGGCACTATGCCGACTTACGGGGACCGCGCTTGCCCAAGCCCGCGGGTGTGCAGCGCTTTCGTCAACGGCGGAAGGTCCAGCGTCCTTCGATGTGCACGTGGCCGCAGCCGGGCCCGTGCACGTGCCCTCTCTTGATCCTGACCCACTTGTGCCCGTGGCGGTCGTATGCGCAACCGCACGATGGGCCATGCACGTGCCTGACCTTCTTCACCTTGGCCGGTCCCGAATGCATCCGCTTGACATGGGCCTTCTTGGCGATGATCCAGTTGCCACCATCCCACACGTGTCCACAGCCGTGACCATGGCGGTGCCCCGGAAGCACCACCACCTTCACCCCATTCCAGTAACAATCGTGGCAATCGTGCGTGCACACGTGCCTGGCATGTCGGTGCACGTGCGTCACGCGGGCCGGGCGCGGCTCGTGGTCGTAATAGCTGAACGAAAACCGGCCGTCGGCACAGCCCAAGCAACCAAGCGTGACAGAAACCAGCGAGACTATTCCAAGTGAACGGGTTAACATTATCGATCCTCCGTCAGGCGCAGGTGCCCATACTCTAACGTATAAGCTTCGACAAGCCCATGCGGCGGGCGTTAGGACGAAACTGCTCAAACCTGTCCGCAAGGAGTCACGGACAAGGGCAATTCTCACGGTTCCTTACGATATAAGACGGTGATGCACGGCGTGGGGCCAAACGTGCCTGGTTTGCCTGACTTTGCCCTGAAGTCTGGCGCCCGACGCCCCACCAAGGCCGCAGGCACTGGGGCTCCAGCAGAGTTCCAGGAACGAAGCTGACGACATATTGCGTGACCCAGCTGGTGTTGACGGTGAGTCCAGCTGAGACTAGTCAAGCAGGACTATGTCACGACCGAACTCAGCAAAGCGATCGACGCCTGAGCAACCGACGGACGTGCGACAACGGCCGCGCACCGTGCAGGCAACGGTGCCGAGGAATCCCTTTTTTCACCCGCGGCTTCGTTTGGCACTTATCGGACTATTGTTTACAGGCGCCTTGGGGATACGAGTCTTCCGGATCACCGACCCACCGATGAACTTCCACCGTACCCGGCAGTATCGTTCTGCTCTCATCGCCCGTGCTTACTACTATGCGACCAGCAAGCACGTGCCCGAGTGGAAGAAAGAGGTCGCCACCCTTACCAAGCAGCGACAAGGTACTTTAGAACCTCCCATCATTGAGACCATTGCGTGCCTGGCCTATCACCTGACGGGTGGCGAACGGCTCTGGGTTCCACGGTTACTGTCTGCAGTTTTTTGGCTGGTAGGTGGCGGGTTCTTGTACGCGTTGACGAAGAGGTTACTTTCTGCGGACGCAGCGATACTCTCTACCGCCTACTACCTGCTCCTACCCTACGGCGTTATCGCGAGTCGAAGCTTCCAGCCGGATCCAATGCTTGTTATGGCGCTGATCATCAGCCTCTTTACCATGGTTTGGTACCATGACCGCCCGTCGACTCGTTGCCTGATCGCAGCCGCCAGCACGTCGGCATTGGCGATTCTGATTAAGCCCGTCTGCGTGTTTCCAATTCTCGGAGCCTTTGTCTCATTGAGTATCTGGCGCCTTGGTGTCCGCAAGTTCCTGACGAGCCCGGCGGTTCTTGTGTTCGCAGCGGTCAGCCTGTTGCCGGGTGCGATGTTCTACCTATATGGCATCCTTATCGCTGGTTTTCTCAAGGCGCAAGCCCTCAGTAGTTTCATGCCAAGACTACTGTTGAGCACCGAGTTCTGGATACAGTGGCTGCGAAAAATCGAATACGTGTTCGGGTATCCCACGGTGGTCGTGGCGCTGCTCGGTCTGCTAGCGCTCCGCCGGACGTATCCGGGGGCTTTGTTAGTGGGGCTCTGGATTGGCTACCTTGTATACGGGGCGGTGTTCACCTATCATATCCACTCCCACGATTACTACCAGTTGCAGTTTATTCCGACTGTTGCGCTATCCGTGGCTGCGCTCGGCGCACTACTGTTTGACTGGCTGACAGAGCCCCGCTTGCGCCTGCTCTGCCAGGTGGCGGTGATAGGGGAGATTCTTGTAGCTGGTGGTCTGAGCATACGTGATGCCCATACAAAAATGACCCGGCGTACGCACCGGCAATTTGTGCAAATGGTGGAAGAGATTGGAGAGATCGTACACCACAGCCCCCATACAATCTTCCTATCCAAAGGCTACGGAAGACCCCTGCAGTACCACGGTGAGTTGTCTGGTGTCAATTGGCCGTCGCGCGGTGACATGTTGAAAAAGTATAGATTTCGGGGACGACGCGTACCGGCAGCCGAACAGCGGTTCGCAAAGATGATACAGCAAACCTCTTTCGAGTACTTCATCATCACGTCACTTATGGAGCTCCAGGTGCAAAAAGATCTGAAGTGGTTTCTCACCAAGAACTTCCCCGTACACCACAAGACCGAGAGGTATCTGGTCTTCGACTTAACCAGACGCCTTAGCGTGGGTGACAGCTCATCCGCCGCTGGGGCAGGGAGCAGGCACGCACCTCGGGCGATGTTGGGCCAACCCGCCAGGGCTGTGATGGTGAACCCCGACGGAACGTCTCACCTGGACTGAGCGTCCCGGACATCGGCATCCGCTGCAACCGAGCTGATGGCGTTGAGGACCTCCCCACACTACACTGATGGCTGATGTATGGGATTGTTCTCCTCGCCGTTGTTGGCCCGGCGATCGTGTCGCTTGCGGTCACCTGTGTTGTGCGCGCTTGGGCACGCCGGTCCGGTTTTGTCGATCACCCCCGTGGGCATAAGAGGCACGGGGCGCCGGTGGCACTTGGCGGCGGCATTGCCCTGGTCGCGTCGATCTGCGGGCCGATCCTCGCCGGGACCGTGGTTGCGTGGGCCTTGCACGGAGACACAGTGCCGACGTGGCTGCCCGGTTTGATCAAGACGCACCTCAGCGGGATCGCGTCGAAGTTGCCCGTGGTTGTGGCAATCATGGCCGGGGCGGTGGTGCTGCATGTCGTTGGTCTGGTCGACGACCGCAAGGCGCTGGGCGCTTGGCCGAAGCTTGTCGCGCAGTTTGCCGTAGCGCTTTTTACCGCCTGGCCGATGGGTATCCGGGCCATTGAAGTGCTCCCCGCACCGATCTCGATTGGGATCACGGTCGTTTGGATCGTTCTGATCACCAACGCGTTCAACTTCCTGGACAACATGGATGGATTAAGTGCCGGAGTGGCGGCCATCGCGGCGGC
>CP070827.1:3841482-3845571 GCA_020344555.1 Phycisphaerales bacterium | reverse complement strand
TCGATCGACCCATCCGGCTGGACCGGCAAAGTGGGCGGCTCTTTCGGAACGCGGAACCATTCCACAAGGATCAACCAGATTCCCTCATAGATCCACGCGGTCGCGCTTCGCGTCGTCTCGCTCATGAGCTTGCCTCGCGCTGCTGGCGCAGGCCACGGAGTTCGTCGCGGATTTCGCGGAGTAGAGAGAGACCTTCATCACTCGCTTCGGCGGACGTGGTTACCTGCGCGGCAGGGGACGGATCGCCTCTTGCGCCGCGCATCTGTGCGTATAGATAATCGCGTAGAGGTTCCACCTGCCTGATGCCTTCGATCGTCATTTCCGCTCCGGCCGAACCCGACGCCGTCTGCACGGCAATGGCGGCAAGCCCGAGCCAGCGGTGGAAGATGTTTCTAGTCACGTGGATATCCTGAATCCGGCGGTAGGTCAGGTAAATTTCGCGCCTAAACAGCAGACCCCATGACATCGAGATGCCTTTATCGTCAAAGCGATAACGCAACGTGTGGTACTTGCACCATGAAACAAGCGCCACGACTGGAAATCCCACGACGGTGAGGATCGAAACCAGCAGGTAGTACGTCATCAGCACCGGGTCGGGGCGGGTTATGCCTTGCGGGTCGAACGGCGCCTCAGATTCCACAAATGTCATCGAAGCATCTCCATTTTGATTCGGCCGTGCCACCACAGATTATGTCCACCCCGCGACATGCGTCTACCTCATCATACAACTATCGAACGATCGCCGGGGCCTGCTGAAGGCCGGGCGTGTGAGCACAGCGTGTCCAACAGCTACCGCCCTCAGGCACGACGCGGCGCTGATCGGTCAGAGGCGGCTGGTGCGAGAATCCCTTCTCGCACCCCTATCCACGGGAGTCCCCTCCCGCGTCTCCGGCTTTCGCGAATCTCGCGCGTCCCGCAGGAGAGGATCTCCGCACACGTGGGGACGAGATAGGAATCTCGTCCCAGCATTTTCCGCACGCGTGGGGACGAGACGGGAATTCCGTCCCAGCATTGTCAAAAATGTTGATGCTACCCGCGACGATCATCGCCTGCCCCACCCCGATGTACATCGGGGCGGGCCACCCAGCCAATTCGTCGTTGCGGTTGGGTCGGGCCGGGTTCATAATTTAGAGCGTGAGGTTTCGCATTGATGGGTCAGACCACTCGCACCGCGGTGGGCTGGGCACGGGCGTCTTCCCGCGGGGGCAGGGCGGATATCAATAATGAGGATTCTTGCCGATTCCTGGGAGTCCTTGAGTGCATTCGTGCCAGCAGGGACTTCCTGGACGAAAAGGCGCGTCCCTGATCTTGAAGAGTCTGAGGAATGGCTGTGGCGGGCGCTCACCGAGAGTAGCGTCGCACAGACAACAGAGTTGGCAGTGGACGCACCGCTCACGCTTTGGCGTCGCCTGCTCGTGATCGGCGACGCCGCGCGGTCGCAGTTTGACGTGCTCCACGAAGCGCTGGGACGCGGGTCGATTCTCGACGGCCCCACGGCGGTCGTGGCTCTTCGTGGCGATGGCTTCCATGGACAACGTGGCCGCCCATGGTGGACGTGCAGGGGAAACCTGTTCCTGACTGCCGGACTTTGCGTCAAGGCATCGGCAGAAAGCCTGGTGCCCGGGCTCATCATGTTGCCCGCTGTTGCTGTCGTCGACGCCATCCGTATTGGAGTAGGTGCGCGGGCCAGGCCGGGCATCAAGTGGGTCAATGACATCCTGATCAATGGCTGCAAGGTTGCGGGAGTGCTTACAGCGACTCTATGCCGCGACAGCTTACTCGAGGCTGCCGTGCTCGGCGTCGGCGTGAATGTTGCCCAAGCCCCGACCATCGAACCGACACCGTTCGTCCCTGCAGCGGGCTGCTTGAAGGACGCGGGTATCGAGATGACCCTTCCTGGGTTCACATGGTGCCTTCTTGGCCGGCTTGCTGAGCGGTACCGAGTGTTGCTCGAGGAGGGTCCGGGCGAACTGCTCCAATCCTATCGAGAGGCATCCTGTGTTGTGGGTCGGCGCGTACGCGTGTGGGATGAATCTACCGATCTGCTGGGGGCAAAGGACGCTTGGCCGGCACCCCTCGCCGCCGGGATCGTGACGTCCGTCGAGCCTGACCTGTCGCTCAGGATCGATGGCCGAGAGAGCCCCGTGGTCAAGGGGAGGTTGGCTCTGGAGGAGGACTGCCGGATGCTCGGGCTGTGAGACAGGTCTTGGTATCGTCCCCGCGGGCGGTGTCCCGAACCGATTGATGAGTGACAAGCTCCGGGGAAACCTGTATGCTGTCGTCGTAAGGGCCAGCTAATGGATGAGACTAATTTGTTCGCAGTATGCGCCGCCGCGCTCTTGGCGGTGTTCATTCTTCTCGGCCTACTCGCCGCGGTCATCCGCCTGATGGCCGTGCTCTTGCCATCGCGCGACAGGCCATGTGACGCGGCGCTGGTCGCGGCGCTGGGCTCTGCTGCAATGACGGTTTACCCGGGCGCCCGGGTCACGAAGATCGAGGAGGTACTATGATTTTTGCCACCAAGCCCAAGAAGATCAGGGTGATGTTCACGCCGTTTCGGGACGGACTGCAAAGCAGCTTCGGCGGGAAGGTCCGCCTTAAGGACATCCTCCCGGCCATGGAAGCGGCGGCTGCCGCCGGCATCCGGCACTATGAGTTCGGAGGCGGAGCACGCTATCAAGCACCGTACATGTATGTGGGGGAGGATCCGTTTTGGTGTCAGGACGAGATGCGTAAGGCGGTAGGACCCGACGCAGACCTGCAAATCCTGACTCGTTCGGTGTCCGGTGTGACGCTCACAACGCAGCCGCTCAAAGCACTGAGGCTGCAAGCCAAGTTGATGAAGAAGCATGCGACCACTTGGGACCGCAATTTCGACTACATGAACGACGTGGATAATCTGGTGAAGACCGGCCAGCCCATCGTCGATGCCGGTATGCATCATCAGGTATGCGTCGCTTTGATGGGTCTGCCTTTCGAGTCCAAGGAGGTTCACACTGCGGAGTTCTACATCGGCATCGTGAAGAAGCTGCTCGCCGGGGGCATTCACATCGACTCCGTGTGCATGAAGGACGCGTCCGGCACGACGGATCCGCAGACGTGCTACGAGACCGCGAAGGGGATCAAGAAGATTCTGCCACCTGAAGTGGTGTTGTGGCAGCACACGCACGACACGGCGTCAACGGCGGTGTCGTGTTATATGGCCGGGATTGACGGCGGCGTGGATGGTATCGACTTATCGGTGAGGCCCATGGCGTCAGGCACGGTGCAGCCGGATGCCCGATCCATGGATCATGCCCTAAAAGGTACCGGCTACTCCCTCGATATCGACGCAAGCAAGCTGAATGAAATCGAGAATCTACTCAACGAGGGACTTCGGGACTACGTGTTTAACCCCGTCACAACCACGGCGGATGCGCGGGTGGTTGCCTTTCCGATGCCCGGTGGCGCCATCGGCCCCAACGTGCACATGATGTCCGAGGCGGGCATCCTGGATAAATACGGCGAGGTCCTGGCCGAATTCCCGGTGGTGGTCAAGGCCGGCGGCGCGTGGACCTCCGTCACACCGGGGAGCCAGCAGTACTGGCTCCAGGCGTTCAATAACGTATTGCTGGGACGCTGGAAGAAGATCGATGCGGGCTACGGCCGGGCCGTGCTCGGGTACTTCGGTCGGCCGCCGCTGAGACCCGATCCGGAAGTCGTAAGGATGGCCTCGGAACAACTGCAACTCGAGCCGTTTGACGGTGATCCCCTCGAGGCGGCTCCGGATACCCTGGCAAAGGCTGAGGAGGCACTCAAGTCTCGCAGTCTTCCGACCACCGAGGAGAACATATTCCTGGTGGCCTCGGCCATCGTCCCGGGCAAGGATATGGAACTAAATGGCGGCCTCCGCCTGCTCCAGGGCAAGGCGAAGATCGTCCTCCCCCTCAAGCCCAAAGAGGAAAAGAAGGAGCCTGCGGCCGCGGCTCCGGTGCCGTCGCCAGCAGCCCCGGCGTACCTCACCGGACCGGTGACAACGACATGTACGGTCGAGGAGGACGGTGGCAAGCGCACGTTCCGAATCACGCTGGAACCTCCGGCACAGACCGC
>CP070827.1:3840318-3841382 GCA_020344555.1 Phycisphaerales bacterium | reverse complement strand
CGTGCGAGGTCACCCGGCGGTCACACATCAGCCACTGCGTCTACGACAGCACATGGGAAGCGACCGAATCCTTCGAGCTGGAGCGGAGCCGGCATGTCCAGGCGTGGGTGAAGAACGACCACCTCGGCTTCGAGATCATGTATGTCTACAAGGGGGTGGTGCAGAAGTACCGCCCCGACTTTTTGATCCGGCTGGCCACGGGCAAGATGCTTGTTCTTGAGGTCAAGGGGCAGGACACCCAGCAGAACCGCACCGAGCGGGAATACTTGGCCGAGTGGGTCAAGGCCGTCAACGAGCACGGTGGCTTCGGCCAGTGGGCGTGCGATGTCTCGTTCGATCCGCCAGACATCCCGGGACTGCTGGCCAGGCACGCCGCCAGTCAGGCTCGGTAGGAGCGCCTCGCCGGCGCGGATGTGGCCGTGCGGGTTGCTATGCCGAGGCCGGGTGTGCGATCCTGAGCGACTGGTTGACGGTAATCCCCATGCCGTATCCAGACGTCGTAATCGACGAGCCCGTCGCCGCCCGGGCGTGCGACGCTCCCGACGGAGAGCACGCCTGCCCGAAGGAGCGAGAGTTGCTGCTACGGTTGCGTTCGGGGAGGTCAACGATCCGTCGCGAGCGACGCGACCGGCCCGTTCACGCAAGACCCCGGACCGGAGAGCGTCCAGGGTCGTTCGCTTTATCGCGAGTGTTCGCAAGGGTTTACGGCCGCATTGCAGGTCGGTAGGACTTGGTGACAATCGAACTGAGCAGGCCTGGGACGCTGCGCCGTCCGAACCGGATAGGATGAATGATCTGTTGGTTTACTGCCGACTGCGCCAAAAACCACGCCAAGGCAGAAAAAGGGAATCGGGGAAACGGTTGTAACCTCTTGCCCACCAAAAGCGGGTGATGGGATTTGAACCCACGACATTCACGTTGGCAACGTGCGGGCGGTGAGTTCTAAACTACGAAATACCAAAGAGTTACGGCGCGGGCCAAGTCACCTTGCACTTTTCCTTCCGCCTTTCGTCGAGGTCGTCCAACGAAGGCTGAAGCGCGCCGCGAGACACGATCTCTTCGTA
>CP070827.1:3829304-3840218 GCA_020344555.1 Phycisphaerales bacterium | reverse complement strand
TCGTTTATCTCGATCGCCCGGTTGAAGGCCTGGGCAGCCTCAACGTATTGGCCCTCCCGCAAGAGCGAGACGCCCACTTTGATCGTGGCTTCCAGATAATCCGGATTCAGCTCAACCGCCCGCGAATAGGCCTTCATAGCCAGAGCCGGCCGGCCCATCTTGCTGTATAGGTCGCCGAGCTGGAGATGTTGATCGGCGCACTCCGGCCGTCGCTCGATCAGGCCCTCGAGGACCTCGAGGGCGTCTTCGTACCGCCCCGCGTCGACACAGCCGGTGACCAGATCATCCTGGGCCTCCCAGTTGTCCGGCTCGATGGTTATCACGAACTGATACTGCCGAATGGCGCTCTCGAAACGTTCAGCCCGCAGGTAGAGGTTGGCCAGTGTCAGCCCCGCGGCCAGATCGCCCGGCTCGCACCAGCAAAGGTGTTCATAGTGCGTTATGGCCATATCAAGGTTGTCAAACTTGAGATAGATGGCGGCCAGCCGCTCGTGAGCATTGCGCAGTTGTGGCGAGACATCCAGCGCGGATTCGTAAGAGGCGATCGCCTCTTCAGCTTCCCCCAGCTTCTCCTGGCAAAAACCGAGCGCAAACCAGGTCGCCCCGTCCTCCGGTTGACGTTCCAAGGATGTGCGGAGTTGCTCAACGGCAGCCTGGGTAAGCCCGAGCTCATCCAGGGCGCAAGCCAAGCCGAATCGGCTGGCCGGGTCAGTTGGATCGATCTCCAGGGCGCTGAGGAACGCATCGCGAGCCCGGCTGTATTGATGATCGACGAGCATCCGAATACCCAGCTTTCGTCGATATTCGATGGAGTCCGGTTGCTGCTCGATGTAGGCTTCAAGCTCTTGGGTGGAGAAATGGGCGTCGTCGTGCAGCACATCTCGAAATGCTGCAGCGAGCTGGGCGAGCAACCCCCGTCCCAATATTTCCAGTAGATAGGACATAAGCCCCCGGGAAGGTTACGCAGCAGGGAGTGCCTCCAAAGCCTCCATTGCCGCCTCGTAGCGGTCGTTAATGAGCAGGGCGCGGCGGTAGGCGCTGCGAGCACGAGTTACCTGCCCTTGATCGCGGTACAGGTTGCCCAACAGATAGTACACGTCGGCGTACTCGGCACCGGCGGCAATCGCCCGCTCGAGACGTGTCGTGGCGTCGGCGCTGCGATCGGTCTGTTGATATAGTTTCCCCAGTTCAATCAGCGCCCGGGTGAATGTCGGATCGATTTCGACCGCCCGCTCATTTTCATTGATAGCATCTCCATTGCGGCCTAGTCGGGACAGCACGCGGCCGCAGTGATAGTGGAGTTCTGCATGTTCAGGATGGCGCCCCAAGGCTGCTTTGAGCGTCTTTAGCAGCATGGCGAAGATCCGTTCGTCAGCTCTCTCCGTGGGAAGCGCAAGGAAGGCATCAACGAAGTCGGGGTCAGCCTCAATCACCCGCGACAGCTCCTCTATCCCCCGATCATCGCGGCCGGGATCATGAGGCATATCAGCCCGCAGGCGAATGGAGTGTCCCTGTTGGCGGGCAGCCTTGGCGGCCTGGGCGAGCAACAGGCCGATGCGCGCATCGTGGGGCCTGCGCGTCTGAGCACGCTGCAAATGCAACACGGCTTCGTCCGGTGCGTTTCGGATGCCACAACACAGGGCCAGACTCACCAGCGCTTCGGTGTGATCACGATCAATGTTGACCGCCTGTGTGAAGCGAAGCTCGGCTTCTTCATACTTCTCCTGCGATGTCAGTAACATGCCGAGCTGGAGATGGAGTTCGGCACATTCCGGGTTCTGCCGCATTCCGTCACGAAGCGATTGGATCGCCGCCTCACTGTTGCCGGAATACCACAAGGTAAGAGCATGGCGGATGCGGGCGGATGCCTCTGTCTCATTCTGAGCGACGGCCTCAGCGAATAGTCCCGCCGCCGCATCGGGTTTTCCCTCACCCAGCAAGCAGGCCGCCAGATATGCCGGCAACGACTCGTCGATGCATCCGTGGTCCATCGCCCGTTTGAAGGCCATCTCGGCCTGGTCGTACCGCCCGGCATTCAGCAGGCAAACGCCTCGACGCACCTGGTCGGCCGCCTCGTATCGAGCCTTTAGCAGCGTCGACAACTCCTCATGCTGTAGGCTCTGCCGCCCGGCCATACAGGATTGGGATTTGTTTTCGGACATTATTTATCTACTCTCGGAATCGGTAGGCTCCCGTCTCGGCGTTATATCGGTACGCTGCCCGTTGAGGGTTACTAGTGTCACCTTTGGAGGGGCGGCGCTGTCGACCGTCAGGGTCCGCGATGGTGGTTGCGCCGGGTCGCGTTCAGCCGGCAAGGCGGCGGACTTGCGTTAAAGGCAGGACTAACAAAGTGACAACAGTTATCGGTTGCTTGTCCCGAGCGGGCCTACTCGCTGGTAGGTCCGTTTCTGTGGCGTGAAAACATGTCCTGTGACAAACGTGGCCACGAGCAGCAGGATTAGAACCGCCAGGGCGCCATACCAAGCGAGGCCTACCGAGACGATACAAACGGTCGAATCGGGCGGCTAGACAAACGACCATGGCGACCCTACGCTTCCCGCGACAACCGCGCCTAAGGAAAGTGCTTGCCAATGCTAGTCCAGGCCTTGCTCGATGCTGACCGCCGCCGGCCACACACGCCGGCCGTCGATGACGGTGTCCGCTCACTGACGTACAGGCAGCTCACGCGTTTAGCCTCCGTGTTGCGTGACGTGGTTCGGCATAGTACACAATCCGAACGGGTGGGCATCATGCTGCCTGCGTCATCGGTATTTCCGGCGGCCTTGTTCGGTGTGCTGTGGTCGTCGAGGATCGCCGTCCCACTCAACTTCCTGTTAAGTCCCGACGAACTCGCCCGGATCGTCAAAGACGCCGGCCTCGATCTCATCCTGACGGTTCACCACTTTGAGCATCTTAGCACCAAGCTACCCGCTCGAACGCTCTTCCTCGAGGACCTGGCTCTCAAACGAAAGTCGGTCTTCGCCCTGCTCAGGCGTCTCCCACCGGCACCCGCGACGGATTCCCAAGATACCGCCGTCATTCTCTATACGTCCGGCACGACGGCCGAGCCCAAGGGGGTCGAGCTGACACACGCCAATCTAAACAGCAACTGCCTGGACACAATCCACTCTCTCGATGTTGACCCTCGTCAGAAGATCCTCAACATTCTTCCGCCGTTCCACATTTTCGGGCTTACTGCCAACGTGCTGATGCCGGTCGTGCTTGGTGCGACCGTCTTCGCCATTCCACGCTTCAGGCCGGTTGCCGTGGTCAAAACGGTGGTCGCGAAGAAGATCACGGTCATCATGGCCATCCCCAGTATGTATGCTGCCGTGCTGAGGACCAAGTCAACGCGGCCGGATGCGTTCAGCTCAATCTATGTGGCGATTTGTGGGGGGGAGCCCCTCTCCGAGAATGTGCGCGCCGGCTTCAAGGAGCGCTTCGGTGTCACCTTGCGGGAAGGCTACGGCCTGACGGAGACATCGCCGGTCGTGTCGGTCAACTCGTTGGACATTTACCGGGAGGGAACGGTCGGCAAACCCATCCGCAACGTGGAAGTCCGCATCGCCGGGGCGGATGGGAAGTCTCTGCCGGTTGGCCGGGACGGCGAGATCCTCGTTCGCGGGCCGGGTGTCATGAAGGGTTACTACAACAAACCGGACGATACCCGGCAGGCAATTGATGCCCAGGGGTGGCTCCGGACCGGCGACCTCGGCCGGTTCGACCAAGACGGCTTTCTTACGGTGACCGGCAGGGCAAAGGACCTGCTCATCATCGGCGGAGAGAATGTTCTCCCCGGCGAGATAGAAGCGGTTTTGGAAGCCCATGAAGCCGTTCTGGAGGCCGCGGTCATCGGTGTCCCGGATGAAACCCGCGGCGAAGCACCGGTCGCGTTCGTGATTCCCACACGCGGGGTCCAGGTCAGTGAGCAGGACCTGCGCCACTGCGCCAAGCGAGCACTGGCGGGGTTCAAAGTCCCCAAGCAGATCTACATCCGCGAAGACCTGCCCAAGGGCCCCACCGGAAAGATCCTCAAACGCCGCCTCCGCAAGCTGCTGTGAAACCTGTGTTCACCGTTCGTGCCGCTCGATGGCAGCGTAGAGGTCGCCGCCGGTCTTCGCCTCGGTCGTGGCTCTCCGGAAGTCACCGCAGTGCTAGAGGTGGCTGGTGCTCGCCAAGGTCGCCGAGTATGAGGAGATCACCCATCAGATCTTCCAAAGGGCCGAGCTGCGCGGGCTGCACAAGCTGATCCCCTGCGAACAGCGTCGCGCGGGATGACCTGACGACATTCGTATCCGCCTCTCAGTGCATTGCAGAGGCGGTCAGGAGCCCAGTTCGACGGGCTCCGGCCCACCGTTGGCTTGCCGAAATGTGTCCGCCACAGTGCCCTTCTACTTTGGGTCGAAGGCGATCTGAAAGTTCCGGTAGTCAACCATGTCCACGTGGTAGTCGCGGTCGAAGTCCAGTGTGGCGCACGAGTCGCCCTGAGATTGCTGGGCCGGACCGGTCCAGCAGTCAAACATCCGCCCGAAATCCGTGGGATCAACGGCCCCGTCCTGGTTGGAGTCGCCCGGAGTGACCGAACAGCGGAGGGCACACACCTCGAACTCGTCAACAGCGGCCTCGGTCAGGGAGTCGCTGTGCGAGTCCGCGGTGGAGAATCGGACACGCAATTGATCGCCGGTTACTTCTGGAAACTCGCTCAGGCGAAAGCTATGCTGTACCCATGCGTGGGTTGTTGCCACCGTCTCGACCGTAGCCCAGGTCGCACCACCGTTGCGCGACAGCTCAACCGTCAGGAAATCCTCCTGGCCCACGCCGGAGCAGTGGAACCAGCGAGCATAGCTCACCTCGACGTCGGGAGCGTCCAATTCAAAAATCGGTGACAGCAGTCGCACCGGGCCACCATCGACGTCATTGTATCCGTCGTTATCGCCAGAATGCTGACCGGTAACGAAGCAGAATCGACCTGCGTCGGGCGAGTAGTCGTAGCCTGGTTGAGCGGATGTCCCGATCGGAGCTACGCGCGTCCAGCGTCCACTCGTGTCGTCGCCGCCTACGATTTCCCAACCTTGATCCTCTTCGAAATCGTCGTCGAACAGTATTTCGGTGTGAATTGCCCGCGCAGAGTGCAGCCGGGCTGGCGCGTCCAGCGGATCGGTGACCGGCGTTCCACCAGTGCCGTTCGCCGCCAGAAAGTATTCGAGCGTGGACTCGCACGCGACGGCAGGCAGTTCAACAACGAACAGGCCGCGGTCTAGTTCAAACAGCGAGCGCAGCGAGAATTTAGGTGTGTCGCTTCGAAAGAACAAGGAAGCGGAGTTGGGCACCACCCTCTCGCCCTCACCGGCGATTCGGACAACAAATGAGCTTGTCACACCAGGCGGAATCACCGTTGGGAACGATTCGACGGGCTCGAAGCGCAAGGCCGGCGGCGCAGCGGTCTCCAGGGCACGTCCGGCGCTGACCCGCCCGGCACCGAAGTGCATGTCCCAGCCTGGGGTACCCAGGTCATCGGCGGAATCGATCAGGATCTGGCTTACTGTGGACGCACTGAGCTGCGGCGCGTATGAACGCAAAAGGGCGGCCACACCAGCCACAAACGCTGAGGCCGAAGCAGTGTCCCTCGCCGGCTGCTGATATGCGTACCCACCATCCGTCCAGGTCGACCAGATGTCCTGCCCCGGCGCAGCCAGATCGACCTCCAACCCGCGGTTAGAGGCCTCGGACACCGTGTCCTGATTCGTCGTGGCCGACACCGCCAGGCATGTCTCAAATGCAGCTGGAAAGGCAACCTCGCTGCTACCAGTACTGCCAACGGGTGCGATGACCACCGTGTTGTGGCTTGCCGCATATTCGACTGCTTCCGCAAGCGCCTCGGTACCATCATAAAACTGGACAGCCGCGAGGATGACGTCGGCGCCGTGATCCACAGCCCATCGGATTCCCTCCGCCGCGGACAATTCCGTACCGCCAGCACAACCATCCAGGACTCGCACCGGCAGCAGCCAGGCGCGGCCGTTCAACCCGGCAATACCGATGCCGTTGTCGGTGGCCGCGGCGATGATCCCGGCCAGATGTGTGTCGTGAGGGCAGGAATCCAACGTGTCGAACGGGTCGCCGACGGTCGCGTGTCCTTCGAGTAGCTTGTCGGCGAACTCCGGGTGGGGATCGACCCCACGACCGATGACGGCCACGACAACGGGCGAGGTACCGGAATGAATGTCCCACGCCTCCAGGGCCCGCACATCGGCTCCTGCGGTGCCAGGCTGCCCGTTCACTGTCTGGCCGGTGTTGCTGAGGCCCCACTGGAAAGGGAAGTCGGGATCGTCAGGGGTTGCGCCGGTCCCGACTAGGACACACAACCCTGACACAAGGGATATACACAATTGGACCGACATGCCACACATCTCCTTCCACTCGCGCCTAGATGACCTTGCGATCAGAACCGCTGCAGAATAGCAGCGTACCGGGTGATCATACACTGTTGTAGCTTGTGGCAACAGCCCCGAGACAGATGGGTATTACGGTGTCTGCTCTGTTTGGTGCACGGTGGAGCGTATCTTGTGTCGCGGTGCAGAGGCTTGGGGAGTCCTGGCCAAGCCTGCGGATGCGGGAGCGAGGCCTCCGATTGCCTGGTCTTGCCGCAGGTGATCACACCGCTACCACGAGAGGTAGTGGTACGAACGTTGGCACTTGCACGATATGGTACCGATCCAGCCGAGGGGCACTCAGCGGACGGCGTGATCCGACGGCGCGAGGTCCAGGGGTGTGTCCGCCTCGACGCCGTATACTCTTGCCCACTCTTCGCCCAGGCGGACCGGTAAAGGAGACCCTTGAGGCCCGGCCACCTCCTGGAGGGCTGCGCTCAGGGCCCGGACGCAACGCCATTGAGCCCGCGTCATGAGTTCGTGCTCCTGCCAACGGGCTACCTGTATCGTGACTGTGTGCTGCTGGCCCGTCGAAGACTGCTGCTGCGTCCACCGGGTCGTGCGGCTGGGTCGGCCCTCAAGGTCAACAAGAAAATCACACTCGGCACGACCGGCAACGGCGGTGAGGAACGCCCGGGAATCACCCGACACGGGACCGGCGAGAATCTCGATGTTGCGCCACTTGTCGCTACGGATCACACCATCATCAGCGACAATCGAGTGGGCTAAACGAAGTACCTCATCAGACGGAAGCGTTTCCGCGGGAACGGGTGATGAGGGATCCATCCACGCCAGCAGGGCCGACGTGCCTGTCATAGCCCCCACCAGACACCCCAACGTTCTGAACATCCTTGTTCGCTGATTCATGAGTCCCGCGCGAGCACCGAAATAGTCTCACCAGCCGGCGCCGACAACGCGCAAGAAGGAGTCCGCCTACGGCCACAGGGCTCGACGCCAGGATCGACCTCTCAATCGTTAATCACTAACCGGTAATGGTTGTTCGCCAACGACTGAGAGTTGACCGTTTTCTACACGAATGATCGGCACAAAGCAAAAGAATACTTTTGGAATTCTGTAACTGCAGCGAACGCGACTGTTCGAGGTGTATGGCAGAACGGCGGTCGGTAAGAGTCGTCCGCTATTTGCCGCAATAATCGATGATCCGAGCGATTTCCTGACGAAGCTCAGTCCTCGGAATAATACGGTCAACGAAGCCGTGCTCCTGCATGAACTCGGCTCTTTGGAAACCCTCGGGCAGCTCGGCGTTGATCGTGTTAGCTATGACTCGCGGCCCGGCAAATCCGATCATCGCCTTGGGCTCGGCCAGGATAACATCGCCGAGGCTGGCGAAGCTGGCCGCGACACCGGCCGTCGTCGGATCGGTAGCAACGACAATGTACAGCCCACCCGCCTCGTCCAAGCGCGCCAGGGCCGCAGCGGTCTTGGCCATCTGCATGAGCGAGACCATCCCCTCCTGCATCCGGGCCCCACCCGAGGCCGTCACGATTACGAGCGGCAGGTTTTCCTCGATGGCTCGCTCGATTGCTCGGGTCACCTTCTCGCCAACCACAGCGCCCATCGACGCCATGATGAAGGAAGGGTTCATGACGCCGAGGATGACGGCCCGCCCGCGGATGAAGGCCCGCCCCACGACGACGGCATCAAGCTCGCCGGTCTTGCCCTGTTCGCGTTTGAGACGCTCCTTGTAGGGCATACGATCCTTGAATTTCAGCGGATCCGTCGATCTAAGGTCCGCCCCGAATTCCTCGAAGGAGCCCGGATCGACAAGCTGCTCGATCCGGGTTCGGGCATCGATGCGGCGGTGATGACCGCACTCCGGGCACACGAAGAGGGCCTCGGCCACCTCCTTCTCGTAGAGCATGTGCCCGCAGCTCTCGCAACGGCTCCATAGACCCGCGGGAACGTCCACCTTGTCCTGAGCCATCGGTGATCACTCCAGTACGCAAGATTGAGGCCCGCCTTGTCCTCCCTGCAAGCGGCGGACGTGAGTATCTTACCCGTTTCGGGCCGCCCTGTCTGCCCTGTTAGCCGCCGTACGGGCTGACCCACCTACAAATCCACTCGTCGCAGCTTATTTTGCTCCTCGTCCTGGGCGGGGCGGCTTGTCCACACAGAAAGCCGTTTTGCGCGGGGATGTCTTCAGGGCGAGGAGCCGAGATCGGTGAACTGTTGACGAGGTGAGGTCCTAATCTCCAACGAGCGTCGTTTGCCCGTCGACACATCGCGAACGCTCGTAGAGGGTAATGAGCAGGGCAGCCCCAAGCACCATGAAGAAAGGGACCACGAAGCTGCGGATGGGCGACTCGAGGGCGGCGACGCCGATGTTGTACCAGATCAGCCACGGGGCACCTTCGACGATCTCCGGTGCCCGGTACAGGATCGACTGGAACAGGCTGTTCTGGCCGAGATAACCGGCGATGCCGACCATGACCGGCCCAAAGAGCAGTGTGCCCGCCAGGAACAAGGCGGCGACCGCCATCCATCGCAGGCAGCTCCTGACGAAGTGATGTTCCGGGCGAGGCAGCCGGTGTTTGACCTTACGTTCAGCCAGGCTCGCAAAATACGTGGCAACAGACCCGGTAGTCAACAATACGGCAAAGAGACAGGCGCCGGCGAGGTATCGGGTAAGTGGAGGCCCCGGCGCGAAGATCGCGGCAGCTACGGCAAAGAGGCCGCACACAGTCAGGAGCCACCGGGTGTGCCGACGCAGCTCGGAGAGAGCGTGACGCCGATCCAGCGCCCGCTGTTGCCGGCGGAGCTGGCCGCGGATCACCCGGGGCGAACCGAAGTCGGCCAATGCGCCTTCGATCGCCTGCTCCTCTGACAGGCCGGCGTCGCGGTACGCTGTGATACGCTGTTGAAGGTGCCCGTGCAGCTCGTCCGCAACTTCCGCCCGGCGCTCCACCGGCAGGCCGCTCCCAGTCAACATGGCGGCAATCCAACTCTCGATGGCTGAATCCTCATGCATGAGCCGCTCCTTTCAGGATCAGGGTCATTCCGCGCACCAACTCCTCCCATTGCCGCGTTCGCTGGGCAAGTTGTCGGCGCCCTCGGGGCGTGATGCGATAGACGCGCCGGCGCCGTAGCGCGGTGTCGGAATCCCACTGGCCCTTGATCCAGCCTTTGGCTTCAAGTTTGTAGAGTAGGGGATAGACGGTGCCTTCGCCGAGTTCGAAGATCCCGTCGCTTCGGCGTTTAAGCTGCTCGACAAGCTGGTAGCCGTGGCAGGGCGATTCCGCCAGGGCGGCCAGCAGGAACGTCTCCGTGGTGCCCTTTAGCAATTCTCGGTCGAATCTCATGGGTCGATACCTCGTATAACATAGTATACACCCGATCTGGGGCTGTGTCAAATCCGAGATTCGGGGGATTACGCGGGCACGGGAGTTCCGAGGGAGCTTTACATTCCCGCGTTCCGTCCAGCGCGGGTGAAAGGGGGCATGGCGCAGGTGGTGTGCTCAGCGGCGCCGGTCCTTTGCAGCCGCCTCGAGTGCCAGGTGGTGCAGTCGCTTCATGGCGGCCGGCGGATCGGGTGTGCCAAAAATCGCCGAGCCCGCTACGAAAGTGTCCGCCCCTGCTGCGGCTGCTTCGCCGATCGTGTCGGGATCGATCCCACCGTCGATTTGAAGACGCTGATGCTCAGCCAGTCGTTGGCGAAGCTCGGTTACCTTAGGGAGCACCTCTTTAATGAAGGTCTGACCGCCGAAACCGGGCCAGACGCTCATTACCAGTACCATATCGACCACACCCAGGATCGGTTCGATCGCGCTGACCGGCGTACTCGGATTGAGACATACGCCCACCGAGGCACCGAGACCACGGATATGTTCGACAACGCTTTGCGGACTGTCCGCGTCCGCGCGGGCTCCCGATATATCGGGATTGCATTCCGCCCGTGGCTCGGTGACCTCGATATGAAACGTAATGTGGTCACAGCCTGCTTTGACAAACGCCTCGGCATATCGCTTGGGCTCTGTGATCATCAGGTGTCCGTCCAGGAAAAGCTTCGTGCACTTGCGCAGCGATGCGATCACCGGGACCCCGAAGCTGATGTTTGGCACGAAATGGCCGTCCATCACGTCCAGGTGCAGCATTGTCGCCCCGGCCGATTCCACGGCCGCAACCTGCTCCTCAAGCCGCGCAAAGTCTGCCGCCAACAACGACGGGGCCATGCGCAACGCCGGCATCGCAAGCTGGAAAGACGATGATAACGAGGAATCCGGTTCGATGGTCGTGCGGCCTTCCGTTACGCGTCGTCCAGGACCTCGATTGCGGCGAACGACTTACCTTCCAGAAACTCCAGTGACGCGCCACCGCCGGTTGAGATGTGGGTGACCCGATCGGCCACACCTGCCTTGTCAACCGCGGCTGCGCTGTCGCCGACGCCGATGATGGTGACCGCACCGAGCTGCGTCGCATCGGCCATGACCGCCGCGATTGCCATGGTCCCGGCATCAAACGGAGC
>CP070827.1:3826414-3829204 GCA_020344555.1 Phycisphaerales bacterium | reverse complement strand
TGGCACCTTGCGGTCGGGATCAATGGCGGCCCGAACGACCTTGCCTGGCCGGGTGAATTGGAAGGTCTTTATCCGCCCCTGCCCGTCCCAGGTGTCTCGTACGATCGTACCGTCGGAGAACTCGACCAGGATTTCCATAGGGAAGACCACTTCGCCGACGCGGCGGAAGACAACCGTACTCTGATGAGGCTTACCCTCATCGTCCTGCTCCTCATCCTCGTCTTCTTCCTCGTCTTCGCTCTCTACCGCTGCTTCAAGCTCGTATTCGGAAAGGCCCTCGTCAAACACATCGAGGGGAACGTTGGCGATGGAGGCAACCGCGTAGTCCAGTGACGTGGGCTGCTCGAGAACCTGGTCGAAGAACCAATCGAGGTTTTCGCCGGAAACCTCGTTGGCTACGGCGATGAAGTCGTCCCGGCAGGGATGGCGGAATCTCCATCGCTCGCTATAGGCCCGGATGATCTGATCGAAGCGCTCGCGGCCCAGATGGTTCTCCAACGTCTTGAGCATGAGGCTTGCTTTGCTATAGGCTAGATCAGGTGCGATGGCCCTGTGCCAGTGTGCAAAAGAGGGCCCGGCTATCGAGCCGTCGTCTCTCTTCGAGCCCATCACGTGCCCCGCCCGATGCAAGCCCAAGAGGTTTGCCGACGCACCCCACCAGTTGATTGCCGAGGTGCTCTCGCCGAAGAGTTCGCCCAAAATGCGGTCTTCGCCATAAACCGTCAGCCCCTCGTCGAGCCATGCCTCCTCGAACTCGTTACTGGCTACGATGCCATGCCAGATTTGATGCAGAGACTCGTGGATGGCAGTGCTCTCGACCATTCGCAGGCCGTCCCCGAAGAGCTGTTCCGCCCACCAGAATGCCATGCCGGTGAACAGCGTGGGATATTCCATCCCGCCCGCCCCGCTTGCCGCCCTGTGATCCACCACGGTGATGTTCGGGTAAGGATAAGCACCCGGCCCGAGCCAGCGGTCGACATAATCGAGTGTACTTTTCACCGACTCGATGTACTTGGTGACGACACCTCCGTGTCCAGGTTGGTAGAGCAAACGGATATTGACCTCTCGCCCAGTGTCCGGATTCCTCCACACATCGCCGGCTTCGCGAAACTGAGCGTCGGCCACCCAGGCGAACTCGTGAACATCCTCAGCGTGGGCAACGACGGTCTTTGTACCGTCACCGTTGCTGCGCTCTTCGAGCATCAGCCCGGTAGTGCCGACGACGTACTTCTCCGGCAAAGTGATTTCCACGTCGTAGACACCGAAGTCGGCGTAGAACTCCGTAGCGATATGGAACTGATGGCAGTTCCACCGGCCGCGCGGAGCGTCGGCCGGTACGAACCGCATTCCCGGCGGTTCATAAACACCGATCTTGGGAAACCAATGCACCATCATGAAGAAATCGTCGTGCCACCAACCGGTTCGGATCTTGCACTTGGGGATTCTGCTCTGGAACGCAAGCCGGACCCGCGCCGATTCACCAGGCGGAATGGGATTGGTCAACGGTACGCGAATGACAGTCTCATCGTCCGTGTTGTCGTCGTCGGGTTGGAAAAAGGCGATTCGTTCAGTAACCTCCTCGCCGTCAACTTCCATGTGGCTGATCGTGATCCAGCCCCAGACATCGTCGTCATCCTTGGCCCACGGAGACTTCCCGGGCTCAGCGCTGTCGGAGCTTGCCGCCCGGCTACGGAGCCACTCGCGCAAGAAGGTGGACTTGGCGTTCTTGAAGGCGTTGGCGTAGAGGTGGAACTGTAGTTCATCAACGTGGTCGTCTGATGGGTTGTTCCAAATGAGGATCATGCTCCCGTCAATGTGCCTCTTCTGGTCGTCAAGGGTCACCTTGATGTCATAGTTCGCGATGCGCGAGCTGAGCGGCTTTTCGAAGATGGTTGTCTGGCCGGTGGCGAGTGAGGTGGCTGCCCCAAAAAACACGCACGACAGCAGCGATCCGAAAAGCCCCTGAAGGCCGACCTGGTGAACATTCATCCGGAGGTTCTCCTTAATTCGTCAGCGCCGGGGTCACCTCGCCTCAGCGACACGGATAGCCCTCGCGATCACCAGGCATACTCATTTTCGGTGCAGACCACAGGATATTCGGCAACGCCCCGGTGCGTGCCCGTAAAGCGCAGCGCACACCCCCTCATCTATCAAGCTTCACGCTGACAGCCACCCCATCGCCGATCGGAAGCCAGACGGTCTGCAGCCCGGAATGGTTCTGCAGGGCCTCGTTGTAAAGGCCCAGAGCGTACTGCCACCGCTTGGACTCCTCCGGGATCTGCATCACCGGGAACAACACGTCATCCGTTACCAGCAGCCCCTGTGGTTCGAGCAACTCGACGAGCCGGGGCAGCATCTTCAGGTAATCATCCTTGTTGCCGTCTTGCAGGATCAATCCGAACGATTCGGTCAGGCCGGCGATCACCTCGTTGGCATCATCGATCACCACCTCGACGACGTCGGCCAACCCGGCCTCGGAGATGTTGTGCCGGGCGGCTTCCGCCAGTCTTGGGTCGATTTCAATGCTGGTCAGCGTTCCGCCGACCCGCCGAAGGGCCCGCCCCATAGCGATGGCCGAATACCCCGTCGACGTGCCGATCTCCAGGGCACGGCGGGGACGCAGTGCGTAGATCAACACATCGACCAGTTGAGCAACCCAGGGGCCGATGGTGGGCTGTGTGGGCGGAGCGGGGTGGCCGGCCTGTTCGAGCTTGTGAATCTCTTCGGGAAGCAGATCCTCCAGGTATTCCTGTGCGCTATGCCAGTCAAAAGGCGGCTGCTGGCTCATAA
>CP070827.1:3814355-3826314 GCA_020344555.1 Phycisphaerales bacterium | reverse complement strand
ACAGTAGCGTGCCAGGCCGCTCCGTGCCAACTTGAGAGGTGTGCTCGTCAACACGGTTGCCACGCCCGTATCCGGACACGGATGTACTGCGGTAATATGCCGAGCAATTGCCGTACCCACCGGCTCAGCCTCGTGGGGAAGTCGGCCGCAAGAACCGAGCGCAGCAGTGTAGGACTACGGGAGCGAGTCCCGCCCCGCCCGATGCAGGATACGCCGGAAGGGATCGGCGTGCGACACACCCCCCTTTTCCCGCTACGTCGCAGACTGTGACTCGGTTATGCTTGCACCTGGGGTGAGCCCGGCTCGAACACGAAAGGATTGAGAGCCATGAAATCGCGGATGTTGTTGTATGTCCTGTCGCTCGTCGGTGTAGCCGCCTTGGCTGCCAATAAGGTCGTTTACCAGAATGACCAGTCCCCAGCGAAGCCCGAGCCTGAAAAAGCCGGTAGGCCCGACGCCGCTCCGGATACCGAGTCTATGGTCGATACGTGGGTCCGATACGCCATGCCCGGCGAGCATCATAAGCTCCTTGAGAAGATGTTCGGTAGCTGGAACATGGCCATCAAGTACCGGATGAACTCTGAAGCCCCGGTTGTTGAATCCGAAGGCACCTGCCAGCGCAAGTGGATTCTCGGTAAGCGATTCCTGCTCGAAGAGTTCGACGGCGGCAGCCTGGCACTGCCATTCCAAGGGCTGGCCATCTACGGCTACGATAGCTTTGAGAAGAAATACACCTCCGTATGGGTGGACACGATGAACACGGCGATCACGACCAATCTCGGCACCTGTGCAGATTCGTGTGAGCTGATCACTTTTGTCGGGCAACACGGCGACCCGTGGACCGGCACCAAGAGGCCCAGCCGGGGAATCACCCGGTTCGTGGACGACCACAAGCATGCTCTCGAACTGTACGAGCCCGGAGCAGACGGGAAGGAGTTCAAGATACTGGAGATCGTTTACACGCGCAGGAAACCGAACCCATAGCAAGCGTCGAGTTGCGCGATTGAGAAACCGGGACACTCATCCTTCGTTTCCTGAATACCTCGAATCACGGGCCGGCTATGAGCCGACGCCAATCTCGCAAAAGACACTCGAACCGTCGACCACCTCGACCCGAGGTTCAAGCCCCAGCGAGGAGCACAGGGCCCGAAACCCGTCCGGTCCGATCGTGGTGGCTTTGAATCCGTCTTTGCACACGATGACCCCGTCACGAGTCTGCTGCCAGTCGATTTCCCCGATCAACCGGTGCTCGGCCTGGAGGCTGAACCACTCCAGTCGATCGCTCCAAAACTCGCTGGCGTAGCTCGAAAACAGTACTGTCCCGCCCGGCCTGGTCACCCGCACACTTTCCTTAATGAGCGCCTGCTGGTCGACCTTGAAAGCCGATATGCCGTTTTGGATGCAGACAACCACGTCGAATACCGCGTCGGCGAAGCCCAGGGAGACAGCGTCCATAGCTGCCAGATGACAGTTGGAAGACCGGGCCAACAGGCTTTTACCAAGCTCCACACTCGACGGCGAGGTATCAATCCCCACAACCGTTCTCGCCCTGGCAGCCAGCTTGTCCAGAATCCGCCCGTATCCGCACCCTAGCTCCAGCACACAATGAGACGAACGGATGTGGTCCAGGACGTGGCCGAGTTCAGCCTCGAGATATCTGCGCACCCGTGGTGGCGCTACTTCGTAGCACTTCCTCAGCCGCTCTGCTGAAAGGCCGTCGACGTAGTAACCGGCTGTGTCCGTCATGTTTCACGGCCTGACGGGATTGCCGTTGCTGCGACACCATCGTTGCCAGGTAAGACCTGCACACCGGCGCTGGCACAGGCACCGGGGTGCTCGCCCTCTCCTATTGACATCCTTGCGGGTACGGATCGGCACAAACCCGAGGAGCGGCCTTATTTGCCGGTCCACTGACCATTTTTCTCGAAGTCGGCGATTATCTTGAGTCGGCGCTCGTGGCGGCCGCCTTCAAACTCGGTGCGCAGCCAGACGTCCACCACACGGCGGATCAGCTCGTCGCCCAGAAGGTCGGCGGGCAGGCAGAGGACGTTGGCGTTGTTGTGTCGGCGTGACATCTCCGCCGTCAATTCATCGTGGCACAGCGCCGCACGTATCCCCGCCACCTTGTTGGCCGTCATGGACATCCCGATACCCGTGCCGCAAAAGAAGATCCCGCGATCCGTTTCCCCGGAGCCAACGGATTTGGCCCCACAGAGCGCATGCTCGGGATAATCACAACTCGCGGGAGCGTCGCATCCGAAGTCCACGACGTGATGCCCCGCGTTGGTCAAGTGAGCTTTGATTTGCTCCTTGGCATGAAACCCCCGGTGGTCGCTGGACAGAGCTACCTTCATACGATCACCTCCTGTAGTCGGGCCTGAAGCCCTTTTTCGGCCATCCGTGCGCACTTCTCATAGTCATCCACAGATCCGCCAATGGGATCACGAATGTCCTGCCCGTCGACCAATAGGGCAACGCGCTCTTCGGCCGACGGAACCATATTGATAATCGTGTCGCGATGCGACCGCGTCATGGCGAAGACGTGATCCGCCTGTTGGATCATCTCGGGCGTCAGCGCGGCCGACTCATGCCCCGACAGGTCGAGTCCCCGCCGTTCCATTACCGTCATGGCGTTCGGCGAGGCCCCGCCCCAGCCACCGGCCGTTCCGGCCGACCGCACTTCGACCCCTCGTTCCGGCAGCTCCGAAATGTCGCAGCAAAGCCGCTGAGCCAGCATGTCTCTGGCCAGTACACCCGCCATCGGGCTGCGGCAGGTGTTGCCGGTGCACACCAGCAGCAGGCGCAACATCGACAATCGCCTGACCAGATCGGCATCGTAGACCCCCTCACGAACCAGTTCGTATGACGACCCGGTCACGCGCACGATTGTCGAGGGTCTCGCGTATTTCGTTCGGCCGGTATCAACTAACAGGTCGATCTGACCGTCGAGTTCGTTCAGCACGTCGTCGCCGGTGCAGGGCGCCGGACGGCCCGCCTGGTTCGCGCTTGCTGCGACGACCGGCACCTCCATCGCTCGGAGTAGAGCCCCGGCAAAGGGATCGTCCGGACACCTCAGACCGATTGTGCCGCCATGGTACATCGCCGCAGCGGCTGAGCCATCAAGATCGGACATAACCTCCGCCGACGCCGGATCCCCTACCGGGACAATGAGTGTCAGGGGACCCGGCCAGGCTTTGCGAACAAATCGAGAGGCCAGTCCTTCAAGCCCCGGAGCGAAGCGTACCGCCTCGCTGGGCGAGCCAATGTGCACGGTGAAGGCCTGCTCGACCTTGCGCGATTTCACGTTGCGGAGGCGCCTCAACGCGGCGCGATCATCGACCCGCGCAGCAACTCCGTATACCGTATCGGTCGGGAAGGCCACCAATCCGCCGCCTGTGAGAACTTCCACAGCGCGTCGGACCGTATCGGCCCCGCCGAGCTGGGGGTCGGTTTTGATTACCTTCGTATCCATGCCGTTCTGCGATATAAACGGTACGCTGAAATCTTCGAGTGTCAAGTAGAACCGAGCTGGCGTGAGTGCGCTCCTGCGGCGATTACGCCGGGGCGCTGGTTGAGGAAACGTCAGGCGCTGTGATCGTTATCTACCCCACTCGTGTCTGCCGACAAAACCCGGCGGGCCCGCCACGCACCGACCATCTCCGTGATAGATAGCACGGCAAGGACCGCCATAATCGGCTCGGTGGGCGCACGAAAACGCAACTGCACGTGCGTCACGCAATACACGAGTGAGAACAGAAGCACGATCGCCAACAGCCATCGCAGGTCGGGGCTGATCGTCCGGCGCGCCAAGAGACACACCGCAATGACGAGTCCTTCGGCCTGTAAGAAGAGCATAACTGCAACGCGTGTCGGCGACCGCGGCCATCCGCTGTCACCGGGATGCCTGTGACTTAGCACCGTCCCCGTCCAGTAGTCCACGGCGCGCAGCGCTATTAGCCGTGCGAACCGCGATGGGTCGGCCGAGATCGCTGACTTGGCGTGCCGGCTGCACTCCTTAATGTACGCCTGCTCTCCAATCGAGGTGATCCTGGCCTGCGCTTCTCTGTTCTGAAGCGGGAACTGACGTCGGAACATTTCGGCTGGGTTCGTTTCGGCTTCGGGACATACGCCCAACCACAACTCATGTGTGAGGCCGCTACGAATGTATATCAGCTCGCCAAACTGAACGTAGTTGCGGACCGTCCAAGGCATGATGGCGACCAACCAGCCGCATGCGGCCATGCCAACAGGTGCAAGCATCAGCCTCAGCCTCCACCCATGTATCTTGCTCAGCGGCCAGAGCACTAGCAACGGATAAGCCATGGTCAGGGCCGGGTTCAACAGAGCTAACGCCCCAAGATATAGCCCGAATCCCAGCCAACCGGGCCAACTGACCGGCCTTGCCGACAGGCGTACAGCCAGCCAAACACCGAAGACGGCCCCAAAACAAAAGACGCTGGTGTCCCAAATATATGTAGTAAACCCGAACAGCAGAGGGTTGATCGCTGCAAGGAGAGCGGCTGTCCAGGCAGCAGCAGCGCCGCCCACGCGTCGGGTAATCAAGAAAACAAATAGGACGGTCATTGACGTCGCGATGGCGTTAAGTACCTGCAGCGCAAGTGTAGCCCGGACGGTTTCGGTTCCCAGAAGCCTGTAAACGGCTGCCACCAGCCCAGCGTAGACGGGTGGTAAAAGCGCTGAGGGAGTCGTCGTTGAATCCGAAGTGATAAACGGACTCGTCAACGTGCCGTGTTCGAGCAGACGCTGACCCGAGACAATGTACTCGCGGTAGTGTTCCCCCAAGGACTGTCCCAGCCCCGTCGTCCCGGCGCAAAACGCGAGGCGTATGACAAAAGCACATGTTACCAGCACGCTTAGCCGAACACGTGTGGATGCGCTATGCATGGTCTGGTCTTACGCTATGCGACGGGTCTTCGCCCAGCGCCTGGCTCGAAATATTATCCACAGCAGGAATATGGTGCCGAGCCCAATCAGAGAAGCATACTCGTCCCACGCACTTCCGGGCTGAGGTAGACCCACTCCGGCGATACCGGACTCGGTTCCGTCCGCGAATCGTACCAGTACGGTTCCTTGCCCGCGCCTTGTAGGTAGAGGGGCGACGCGCATGCCGAAGTTGAGAGCCCGGCCTGGCAGGATACCCACGGCCGGCGATTCGGCCCTCGCTATGCACACACCAGGTTTGTCCTTGGAACCCACGTTCACCAGGGCGGTTGTCTCAGTGGACCAACTCTCCGGGGCAAAGAATAGATCGGCGTGATAGTGTGGAAACTCGAGGTAGACGATCGGGGAGGTATATTCGTTGGTCACAGTCCAAGAGTAATTGTGTCCCGAGGCGTCGGCGCCTCCGACGATCGTCACCTTGGGTTCTTCAGCCGCAGTCACCGAGGACACCGCGGCCATCCAACACGATGCAAAGATGCCAAACCTCACCAGGCCTGGACACATAATCTCCACTCGCACACGTGTCGGTGCCCTTGGTCGGCATCGAGTCATGGCAGGTACACCGCTCATGGCAGGCGCACATACGGGGGCGGCTTCCAAGCCGCCCCCGTGAATGTCAAAGGATTCAAGCGGATGGACATCGGCATCCCGCGCCGCGCTATCGTTTCAGCGTATCGGGGTCGCGGAGCGGCAACTGCTTCACTTGCCCGAAAACGTCGAAGCGCAGCTTAGGGGCCTTGTCATGTCCGCCGATCTTCATCGCCTCGGCGTCACCGACGGCCAGAACCACAAGCTGGTCGGGATGCAGGTACTTTTTGGCCACCCGCTGTACCTCATCAACGGTCACGCCATTGAGGTTGTCGACATAGCTCTGCCAGTATTTTGGATCGCGACCGGTGTATTCATCGTCCACATAGGCTTCCATAAGAGACAATCTGGTCTGAAACCGCTGCGGGAAGCTCTCCACGTAGTAGGCGGTCACGTCATCTAGGTCGGTCTGGGTCACCTTCTCATCTCGCATCCGCTTGATCTCGTCGAACACCAGGTTCGTGGCATACGCACACGAGTTGCTCTTGGTCTGGAACCAGCACTGGAAGTTGCCGGGGTAGTAGATACCCTGGTTGAAACGGCTGCCCGTGTTGTAGGCCAACCCTTCATCTGACCGAACTTTGGCAACCAGACGGGAGCGAAAACCGGCTGCACCGAGGATACCGTTCATCACCCGCAAGGCGAACTCATCCGGGCTGCCGCGCTTGATTGCCTTATGCCCGATTGTCACCCTTCCCTGGTTGACATCCTCCTTGTGAACCAGGTAGACACCGGGTTTAGGGTCGTAGTCCGGTGCAGGAAAGCTCTGCGGACCCGTCTCTCCGGTGGGCCAGTCGGCAAAGGCGTTCTCGAGCTTCTTGAGCATCGCCGCGCGGTCGAAGTCACCGGCAACGGCCAGGATCATGTTACCGGGATGGACGTACTTGCGGTGGAAGGCAAACAAGTCTTCCCGTGTGATCGCCTTGATCGTATTCGAGGATGGGTACCGGTTGCCGAAATGGGTCTCCCCGTCCATCAAAAAGCCCCATTCGATCCGGGAAATCGACCTGGTCGAATCGTTGCGGCGCTTGACGTTCTGCAACATGCGGTCCTTGGCCATGCGGAGACGCTCCCCGTCGAACCGCGGATAGCGAAGCACCTCGATGAGCAACCCGAGCCCCTCATTGATGTCCTTGGCCAGGCAAAAGAGCCCGGCCTCTCCGCGCGTCCTGCCGATCTCGCTATACAGCGATGCGGCAAGGAACTCGACCCGTTCGTCCAGCTCTTCCGGGGTGAGGTTCTTCGTCCCGCCGTCGCGCATCTGCTCACCGGCCAGCGACGCCAGACCGACCTTATCCGGCGGTTCAACCGCGGAGCCGGTGCGAATCGTGACCGTCATGTCGAACGTCGGAAGCATGCGGTCTTCGGCGACGTAAACCACCATCCCGTTGGAGAGCACGCCCCTAAACTGTGACGCCGGCGGCAGCTTGAAATCCAGCGGGGCATACTGAAGATCCTTCGGATGGTCCGGGAGCGGTCCCTCCGCCTGCAGCGCCGCCGTTGCGCATACCACCAATCCGATTCCAACCCAAAGACTGATTCTCTTAAACATGTTAATCCGACTCCTTGTCAGCGGCTTCAAGCTCGGCCACGCGCGCACTGAGCACCTTCAGCACATACTCGAACATCATCTTCTGCTCTTCGGGGATCTGATCCGACGACGCTCCCTGCTCCATCATCTGCAACATGGGTTTGAGTCGGTCGAGATCGGTGGATTCCCTGATCCGCTTGATCATCGCCTTGGTTCGATCGCGTTGCTGCGGCGACAGCTTCTCCAGTATTGCCGCCAGCTCAGGGTCTTCGCCCTCGGTTGGGGCCCCTCCCTTGGTGCGATAGATCGCGACCGTTCGCGTTTTGGGATCGAAGTAGTCCTTGACCACCCGACGAACGTCGTCCGCGGTCACCTTCAGCATCCGCTCAGGTGCTTCGTTGATGTAGCTCCAGTCGTACCACGTGTCATACAGGCCGAGCTGGAACATGAGCCCCAGGTTGCTTCTGAGCCGGCGTACGGAAGTAGCCAGCACCTGGTTCTTGACCTTCTGGAGCTCGTGGTCGGTGATCTCACCGTCGCGGAGCTTGTCGAGCTCTTCGAGAACGAATTGTTCGACCTCTTCCGGCGTTCGGTCCTCCTTGACGGTCACGTTGACCTCGAAATAGCCGGCGTACTTTCGACCCTGGTTGTTGACCCGGGGCTCGCCGATGGCCGCGTCCTCCGTGGTCACCAGGCGTTTGTAGAGGCGTCCGGTCTTGCCCGAGAGTAGCTGAGCCAGTACGTCAAGAGCCGCTTCGTCGGTGTGGCCGATGGCAGTGGTGTGGTAGCGCATCCTGACGCGAGGGTTGGTCTCGGCCTCGGCATGAAGCCGTCGCTCCGCGATGGGCTTGGGCTCCTCGGTGATGACGGGTGGCGGCTCCTTGATGCCACGGGGAAGCCGACCGAAGTACCGCTTGGCCATTTCGACCGCCTTGTCGGAGTCGAAGTCCCCCACCAGCACCATGCGAGCATTGTTGGGCGCGTAGTAGATTCTGTAGAAGTCGCGTACGTCGTCCCGCGTGATGGATTCCACTTCCGACGCCCAGCCGATCACCGGGACACCATAGGGGTGCGATTGCCAGAACAGGGCGTCAAACGCTTCGTTGTACTTGCCGGTCGGCGTGCTCTCCACCCCCAGGCGACGCTCTTCACGAACGTTGTCCCGTTCGACGTAGAACTCGCGCATGATCCCGTTGACCATTCGGTCGGACTCCATCCAGAAGAACAGCTCCAGCTTATTGGCTGGAAGCTGGACGAAGTACATCGTCGCGTCTTCCATCGTACCTGCGTTGAGCCGGGCCCCGCCGTTGGTCGTGTAGAGGCTGGAGAACTCGTCCTTCTTGATGTAGGTCCGCTCGGCCTCGACGAGTTCATCATATTGTTTCTTCATCGCGGCATAGTCTGGAGTCCACTGTTTGGGGTCGAGCACGTCGTCGATACCGCCGCGGCGCTTCATCAGGCGCATCTTGTCCATCTCGGCGTTCATCTTCGCCCGAAGCTTGTCCTGGGCGTCGAGGTACGAGCGCTCCGCCTTGTAGTCACTGGTCCCGATGACCATCGAGCCCTTGAACATCATGTGCTCGAACAGATGGGCAATCCCGCTCTTGCCCTGGGGATCGTTGGCTCCGCCCACGTCGAAGAATAGGCCGCAGGCCACGGTGGGTTGCTCGTGCCGTTCGACAAGAAGGATCGTAAGCCCGTTTTCAAGAGTGACCTCACGGGGCTGAACGCCCTTCGGGGCCGGTGACCGGTCCTCTCCCCGCGCGGTGGCCGGCCAACTGGCTACAATTAGTAATAGCCCCACCGCGACGATCCATAACCTTCGCTCGTAACTGTCGTGCTCCATAATCGATCTCCTGGGTTTCTTCGCAGGCAAAAATCTCCAGCTTGGCCGGGAATGTAAACGCTTTGGACGTGCCTGGCAATTGTCAAAACATATTCAGCTCGGCCAACCACCCCCGCGCACACAAAACCGTGCTTCGCCGGGGACAGGTGTCCCGTTCCGTTGCGAAGCACACCGTGGGGGATGGCGGGTGACATGGGTAAGCCTTAGCTTACCGGTGCTATGAGAGTGTGGGACACGGGCAAATCCAGATGCCTGTCTTCCGACGCCCGTCCCGACGCACCTCGGGGCACATCGGAACACATCGGGACACGCTTCAGGACGAAGGGACGCAGGGACGGATTCGTACCGTCCCGATGTATCCCGACGAGCCGGGACGAAGACGCATCGGGACCAGGGAGCGGGCTGTACAAGCCACGGAGCGATTGCCGTTTGGAGGCCTCTGGCCGATGGCTGACCCGCCCTCAGCCGGCGGTCGAGCGCGCCAACACATAACTCCCCGTGCGTTTGCCAGGCTGCAACATCCAGTCTTTCTGGAGCTCCAACGTCCAGCCGTCACCTTTGACGGGCCGGGTGGTTGTGTCCTTCGGTGCCGTCACGCGCACCTCGGACCAGGTGTTGTTCAATAGCGCGCCATTCGTGACAGTCAAGATTCCCCAGGCGTCGGCGAGCGTCATGGTGGGATAGACCGTTCCGAGGTCACCAAGCGGCTGAAGGTTGCCGGGGTTGAACTGCACACTCGGGTGCGTAAGAGGGATGACGAGGATAGGGCCGTCGACGAAGCGTGCACGGTATCGGGCCAGGCGCTGCTGGCGGGCCGTATCGCGCCGGGCTTCATCGGCCATCAGTAGCTCGCCGTTATACCGTTTTGTCCGCTGATCGGCCTCGGCTTTGAGCGCGGTCGGAAGGACGATGGACATCGCCCCGCGCAGCAGATCGCCCAGGTCGTCAGCTAAGGTCAGCCCCTTTCGCCAGTCGGGGGCGGCCCGGTCGAGCAGGAGACTGTAGGCCGGACCTGATGAGTAGGCGAACGAGCGCACGAAAGTCTCTCTCCGTGTGCCTTGACGCAGAGCGATTGTGCAGTCGTTCATCGCCTCGCGATCAGACTTTGTCGAGAGTCTTACGCCGGTGTATTCAGCGAGACCCTCACTCAATTCCAAAGCCCGCTCTTGGGCCGGAGAGTCTGGAAACAACGATCGCCGATATGCTCTGAACACGAGGGCGTCTTCGACGGCGGTTCGTCGGCCCGGTTCCCCTTTTTGCAGAGCCGCGTCCAGGGCCCGCCATTCGAGCTGCAGGAAGACGCGGCCATCGCGCGTGTCCAGGTGGCTGTTGGAAGTGTTGGGCATGCCGAGGTCCCTTTGAACGGGGCCTAACAGGTCATGTTGAACGCAGTGCCACAGCTCGTGGGCCATCAGTCGCCCCCGGGCGCGCTGATCCTGCGGCAGCGGCCAGACGATCATCGCCCAAAGTGCCCCGGCCCATCGGGTGGGAGCGTTGGCAATGAGTTTATCGGCGGGTAAGCGGCCGACGAAAACCCCGTCCTGTTCGCGCAGGAGGCCGTCGGCATCCGCCTGGTTGGCGACGATGGCCCGACTCTCCGGGTCGACGAACAGCATCGGGCCGTAAAGACCGACGCCCCACAGGCGCCCGGCGTCCGTGTCGCAGATTGCACGCGCTTCCCGGAAGTATTGCCGGGCCAGGTTGGCGTCGATCCCGGCAGGATTGCCCATAGCGAGCGCTGATGCGCCAAGCGTGCTGATGATACAAATTACGTTACGGACGTGGCCGTGCATTCTGGCATTCATGTTTGTGCATCCCACATTTGCGATCCTCCCGTTACTCTGCAAGGATCCGGTAAGGTACCGCACGTCTTCGTATGTGTGTAGCGTGGGTACCTGGACCCCCCTCTCTGGCAGGGAGGGGCCGGGTGAGGGTCGGCCTCGTGGAGCTCCCGTGTGGGCGACCAACCTGCCCCCCCTGTAGTCCCCCCTCGGAGGGGGAACGGCTGAGGTTGTTAAACACATACACATCTTCAGACATAGGTCAGGCTTCTCATCGGTCCGATTTCGGGGTAGACGTGGCGCGGATGACAGTCAGCGGCTGAGGAAGATCGCGAGCGTCAACAAGAAGGAGCGTTTGGCGCTGCGCGGAAACCGTAATGCAGCCCCAGTCCGGGAGCCAGCCCGGCCTGATTCACGGGATCAGCGACTGGGAGCGGACTATTCCGGGCGGCATCCTTCACACGCGATGCGCGGTCGAGCGGCCGGTTCCGGTAAAACGGCGACGGCCCAGTCGGTATACGGGAAACCTCGGGCGAAGGCGTCCCACAATCCCTGCAACACTGAGAAGGGAGGCGACATGGAAGGAAATGAACTGCGAACAGGCAATGAACCGACCAGATTACTCTTGGCCCGCGCTTGTCTGGATTGTCTTTTTTCCCTGGGAGTATTCGGTGGTCTCCTGTTCTGGGCGGCTGGCACTCTCTCGTGGACGCGGGGGTGGATCCACTACGGCCTTTGGATCGTGACGTTAGTAGCAAACCTCGTGATCCTCCACCGGATGAATCCCGACGTGTTCGCCGTACGGCTGAAGAGACAACGGGTTAGCGAGAAGTTCGACAAGGTAGTCCTGCCCTTGGCGGTCCCCGCGGCGTTGGCGATTCCGGTGGTGGCCGGATTGGACGCCGTGCGGTACGAATGGACCTTCCTCCCATTGTGGGCAATCTGCCCTGGCGTCGTGGTCCATGTGGCGGGAGACGCCTTCGCGCTTTGGGCCATGATCGTCAATCCGTACGTCGAAAAGGAGGTCCGGATACAGACCGAACGGGGCCACCGCGTAATTACGACCGGTCCGTATGCCATCGTCCGTCATCCCATGTATGTAAGCTTCATCTTGATAGTCGCCAGTATACCGCTCGTCCTGGGATCGTGGTGGGCGTTTCTTCCGGCGGGTGTTGTCGGATTGGCGTTGATCATCCGGACGACTTTCGAAGATCGAATGCTACGGGAAAAAATGCCAGGATACGAGGATTA
>CP070827.1:3811757-3814255 GCA_020344555.1 Phycisphaerales bacterium | reverse complement strand
GCACTCCAGCTTGAAGGCCTCGCGATAGCGCTCGTCATAGTAGCGCGAGGCCCCCCGCCACCCGATCATGGGATTCTGTTCTTCCGGCTCAAAGCTATTGCCGCCCTTGAGCTTGGCGTACTCGTTCGACTTGAAGTCAGAGAAACGAACGATGACCGGCTTCGGATAAAACGCCCCCGCGATGCGGCTAATCCCGGAGACCAGCCCCTCGACAAAAACATCCTCCTTGCCGACCTTGAGGAGATAAAGCGGATGTGTGCCGATGTGGGATGCGATGATGAATTCCAGGCGAGCCAGTCCAACACCGTCCTGTGGAAGCCGGGCCGCCGCCAGGGCTATCTCCGGTGAGCCGACGTTCAGCATTATTTTGGTTCGGGTCTCTGGAATCTCGTTGAGGTTGATCTCTTCAATCTCGTAGGCGGGCAAACCCCGAAGGACCGTCCCTTGCTCCCCTTCCACACAGCTCGCCGTCACCACCTCACCATCAGGAATGTCCTTGGTCCCGGTTTCCGTGCCAACCACACAGGGAATGTCCATCTCGCGTGCGATGATGGCGGCATGGCAGGTTCGGCCTCCCTGGTCAGTTACAATGGCCGACGCTATCTTCATGATCGGCTCCCAGTCGGGGTTGGTCATTCGCGTGACAAGGACTTGTCCTTCCTCGAAGGAGTCGATCTCACTCACGTCCTTGAGTACCGTCGCAGCACCGTGGCCGACCTTCATGCCCACGGGGCGTCCTCGGGCCAAAACGTCGAAGTCCTCTTTGTTGTCCACAAAGAAGTAACGCTTGTAGGAGATCTCCCGCGAATGAATCGTCTCGGGCCGAGCCTGAAGGATGAAAAGCTCCTTGGTTTCGCCGTCTTGGGCCCATTCGATGTCCATATAGATGCGCCGACCATATTTCCTGCTGTAATGGGCCTCAATGGCTAGAGCCTGTGCGGCCAGGTTCGCGTACTCCGCGTCGTCCAGGAGCCTCAGTGGATTCTGGATCACCCTGAGCGAGTGGCGCAGCACGTAGACCTCATCGGGCTTGACCTCGCCCTGAACGATGGCCTCACCCAGGCCTTTGTGAGGCGTGATCAGGATCAGGTTCTCGTTGCCCGTTTCCGTGTCGATGGTGAACATCACACCGCTGACGCCGTGCCAATCCGCCCTGACCATTTCCTGCACGCCTACGGAGAGGGAGACTTCCTCCTCGGGAAATCCGATCTGATGGCGGTATGACATGGCCCGAGCGGTGTAGAGAGACGAAAAGCACTTCTTCGTCTTGTTGAGAAGGTCGGCAAGACTGGAGACGTTAAGAAAGGTATCCTGCTGTCCGGCAAAGCTGGCCTCGGGCAGGTCCTCGGCCGTCGCCGAAGAACGGACCGCGACGTTGCGCACCGGATCGAGCCGTCCGAAAGCCTCGGTGATTTCCTCCTCCAGCTTCGCCTCGAAAGGCCGGCTTTCTATGAGGGAGCGGATCTCCCGGGACGTGGCTTCCAAGAAGGCCACCTCACCGTAACCCTCGGCCCTAAGCCTTGCGACGCGTCGGGAGATTTCCTCCTTGATGGGGGCCACGAACTGCTTGAAGGCATGCGTGGTAATGGCGAAGCCGTTGGGAACCGTGATTCCTTCCAGCCTCATCAGCTCACCGAGTGAGGCGTTCTTGCCACCGACGAGCCCTATTTCATCGACCCCAACCTCCTCCAACCATCGAACAAACGCATCGTTCATCGCAGACAATCCTTATCTGGTCCTCCCGGACGGCAAATACGGCGCACACAGCGACCCGACCCAGGCCGGGCCTTCCCATACATGCAACGTCGGAAACATCGTGAGCACTCTCCGGTCCGATTGCCCATGACGTTAGGTGCCCGGCGCATAAAGGTCAAGCGGATCTCCGGCCGGCGGGGCGGGTGCATCCCGAAAAAGACGGCCGGCCCGGTAGGGGCCGCCCTCGCAGACCACGACAACGGCCCCAGAGGCAGGTGAATCCCCTGCCCTCCTACGCCACTCTGCTGGATGCGAACCTGTCCACCAGGCTGGTTGCCCTCGCCCGACCGTATTGCTCGATCCACATGTTGGGCCTGCGGATTTGATCATCGCCGGTGCGCTGCTATCCCTGCCGCTTCACCGTCACTTCGAGCCGCGCCTCGCGGTTTTGTTCGACTTCCTGGGTTTCTTGGATTATACCAGATAATCAGACAACTGCAGGGCTTTCGCGAATGTGAATTTGCTCAAGACTTGGCGCACATGCCTAAGATATTGTCTTCACGCGACTTGCGGCCACCGAAAGTCCCGACCTGCGGAATCGCTGGATTTGCTGCGGCTATGCGTCAAGTAACTGGACGTTGACCGCTGACGGGTGACGGCTGATCGCTAATCGCTGAAGGCCTCTGCTTCTCGCGAAGCGCCTTGAGAATCTTCTCCGGGGTCATGGGGAGGTCTTTGATCCAGGTGCCGGTGGCGTTGGCGATGGCGTGGGCGACGGCGCCGAGGACGGGGAGGGTGCTGCC
>CP070827.1:3800240-3811657 GCA_020344555.1 Phycisphaerales bacterium | reverse complement strand
GTCAACCAGAGAACGACGATGAACTCGGCCCAGGGAGTTCGGGACTGCGTCGCCAGGGCAGGCGCCGGCGCCGGGCTCTCGGTGTCAAGATCGTCGCGTCTGATGGGATCCGGCTCGACGCGTGTCAGTCCCGGCCCAAGTGTGCGGAGGGCTGGACGTTCCATCAGCAGCAGCGGTTCGGGGCGTTCGGCGTCCGCCGGTGCGGTCGCGCTCAGGATTCCGTGTGCCCGGGCAGTTGGGGCTGGCCACAGGCCCAAATGCCACGCCGGGGCGATGCAGGAGACGATCGGCATGGCCAACGTGCCGAGCAACGCCGCACTCCACAGCGCCTGCCTGACGCGCGCGTCCGAACGGCGCAGCATATGAACACAGAAAAGGGCGATTGTCAGCACAACCGTGGTCTTGATCGACGAGTCGATCAACCAGATCAGCCATTCCAAGGCCCATGTCGAAGTGCCCGCGTTGTCGAACCATGGCAACATCGCTATCGGCCCTCCCGTCTGGCCTGGTCGATCAACTCCGCCAACCGATCAAGCTCGCCCGGCGAGAGCTTCGACGAGTCCATGTCCAAAAGGGCCGCAACCGCCGCCTCCGTAGAACCCTCGAAGAACGTCTGCAGAACGCGCCGCAGCGCGGACTTGCTCGCCTTCGTTCGGGGGACCTTGGCAAGATACACGTAGCGCGGACCGTCCTGCCTGTGCTTGAGGTGCCCCTTCTGTTCCAGCACGCGAAGCAGAGCCCGCACGGCTGAGTAGCTGGGCGGGTCCGGAACCCGAGACCGGACTTCTGCCACGGTCGCCTGCCCAAGCTGGTAGACAACGTCCATGACCTGCCGTTCGCGTCGGCTTAAATGGATGGATTCGTTCGCCGCCACTTCAGATGGCTCCTGTACGCGCGGTCCGGCGTCCCTTGTAGGGCTGCAAGGCACATGAAGCACTGCATGCCGATCGCGCCGGGCCCGGCACGCATGCTAGAAAACCCACATACTGCTAAAAATATAGCACAGAACGAAGCCGAAGCAAGGGAAAAAATGTGTGGACTTGTACGTGGCCGGTCACGTGCGCGGATGCTACTACCGTGACCGCACGGAACTGACCGGATGGGTACCGCGGAAAGCGCGGAACGTTCCTAGGTTCTTTTCCGATCCGCCCAATCTGAGCCCTGAACGTGCCGACGTCTGATTAGCTTCGCCCTGGCACTTGAGCCACGCGATTGGCGAAAGGAACGATTACGGGTACTCCGGCCGAACTCCTTGTCCTTCCGTGTCCTCTGGTGTACCCTGGTGTCACTATGTGTCCCGCATCGATTGGCGATGCGGTCAAGATGTGGTGTTATGGACGTTTAAGAGGGCTTCCCGGGAGGATCGATTCCCCCCGCCTCCAGCGACTAAGCCCTTGTCAAACAAAGGGTTACGTCGACGAGAAACGGTGTCCCCAGTTAGTCCCTAGTGAGTCTCACTTCAAAGGGCCTGTCTGGGTCAACAACACGTCGTCGATACCACTCTCGAACTTGGTGTACTCAGCGTGGAATGCGAATCGGTCCAAGCCACGATAATGGTCGTGGATCGGATCTGCGGCGTGACCCATCACTACCTTCGAGACCTCCCGGCGAATCTTACTGACGTGTGCCCGCGTCCGGCGGCAGTGCCGTAAACTTGTGAGGCACGGTACTGGCCATATTTGACGCTCCCGGTGGAGACGCAGAGGGTGTTAACTACGGTTCAACAATGACATGATGCCACTCGGAGAGAGAGCTGGGCTGACCTGTGCATGAGCCTACGGCCATGCGAGAAGACGGAAACGTGACACTGATTCGGCGGGACAATCTGCTGATCGCGGCGGGGTACGAAGAGTTGCTTTGCGCTAATGGCCTGGATTCACTCGAAGGTCTGTTCAACGTCACCAACGCAGAGTCGCTGAGTAAGCCGGGGTTGGCTACTTGGCGGGAGCGGCTGCGACTGACCGTAGAGGCCGGCGGTGAGCAGTGCACGTTGTACCTCAAGCGGTTCAGCGACCCGCCGCTCAGTGCCCGGCGCGCGGTTCGGAGATCCGGCAGCGGCGCCTCCAGCATGGCCGGTGTGGAGTGGGCCTGGATGACCCGGCTGGCGGCCGACGGCATCCCATGCGTGAAACCCGTCGCCTTTGGCGAGGAGATACGGGGCTCGAGAGAATTGCGTAGCGCCATTATCACCGCGGCGGCCCCAGGGGCCTCACTGGAAGTTTGGGTCGGCCGGTGGGACGAGGGCGACAGAGCGATAATCCGCAATCTGATCGAGCCTTTGGCCGCCCTGGTCGCACGATTCCACGAACGCGGATACATCCATCGTGATCTTTATCTGTCGCACGTCTTCTATGACCCGGCGTCACCGCCCGAAGAGTCGCTGTGCTTGATTGACCTCCAAAGAGTGGTACGTCCGCGGCTGCGACATCGACGATGGATCATCAAAGACCTGGCATCGCTCAACTTCTCGGCACCGGGCCATCTGGTTTCGAGGACCGACCGCCTGCGGTGGTTGACACACTATCTTCGAGTATCCAAGCTGGATGCCCCGGCGAAACGCCTGATATACCGCGTCGTCGGCAAAACGCAGGGAATCGCCGGGCACGAGGATCGTCGTAGGGCGCGCTGGCACGGACGGAGTAACGGTCGGTGAAGATAGCGTTGGTGGCGGAATGGTTGGACGCGTGGCGCGGCGGGGCAGAGACGTCGACGTTGCAGTTCACGCACCATCTGATGGACCGGGGCGTCGAGGTTCACGTCTTCACACGTAGCCGGCCTTCACCGGCGCCGGGCCTGCACGTTCACACCATAAGCGGGGCTTCAATGTCCCGGACGCGGCGCAGCATCACGTTCACCCATCGTGTCGAGAACCTCTTACAATCGGACTCGTTCGAGGTTGTCCACGCCATCTCGCCGTGCCGGCATGCGGACATCTACCAACCCCGAGGCGGCACTGTGGCGGAGACGATCGAACGCAATCTGGCCCTGCTCAAATCGCGTCCCGCCCGGCGTCTGAAGCGCTATGCCAACCGTCTCAACTTCAAACAGCAGTACGCGCTTGCCTTCGAGCGAAGGTTGCTCGGTCATGCGGATGGGCCGCTTGTCGTCGCTGTCTCCGATTATGTGGTCAGACAACTGCAACGGCATTACGGGCTGTCCGACGAGCGGGTCCGCAAGGTCTACAACGGCGTGGATCCGGACGGCAGCACCGCGCAAGAGCGCGCCCGCCATCGCCCCGCCGTTCGCCGGGAGTTCAACATCGCCGACCGGGACTGCCTGGTGTTGCTGATCGCACATAATTTCCGCCTGAAAGGCGTCAAGTGCTGGATGGAAGCGCTGGCTCGTCTGGTCAAGCGTGGTGTGTCCGACGTCCGCTCACTAGTCATCGGCAAGGGCGACTCGGAGCGATGGCATCGTCTTGCGGCCCGGCTTGGCATCACTGAATACCTCACTTTCACCGGCCCCAGCACTCGTGTGCGGGAGTTTCGTTGCGCGGCAGATGTGGTGGTTCACCCGACCTACTACGATCCTTGCAGCCGGGTTGTATTAGAGGCCATGGTCGCCGGACTGCCGTGCGTCACTACACGCTGGGATGGGGCCTCGGAGGTCCTCGAAGACGGAACCCAGGGGTTTGTCATTGACGATCCGTCCGATGTCTCCGCCCTCGCGGATCGTGTCGACCGCCTGCGCGACGCCGACCTCCGAAGACAGTTGGGTCGGGCGGCGGCGGCTCTGGCCGATCGCCTCAGCATGGCAAGGCACACCGCTGAGATGTTATCGCTCTATGAAGAGATGTCGGCCCCGGGAGGTGCTCGACGACGAGCCTCCTGACTTCAAAGCAGACTTCGTTATTGTGTTTCGCTCGACCCCCCTGTTGTCCCCCCTGGCAGGGGGGACGGGAGGGGAGTCTACCGCTACACGACAGGAGGTCTGCCGCTACATGAGAGGGGGTCGGCTGCCATATGATAAGTGAGAACGCTCTAAGGGCGGTTGGTTCGACCGGCGGCTTCCCGTCGGATGGAATCAACCGGGGCTCGGTCAGAGCGTTGGCACCCAAGGTAGGCACGGGTCGCCTTGTCAGTTGACGCGAGGTCGGGAATGGTTAGCGGACCTGCGCGATCCTGAGGTTTGCGGCGCGCCGGTCTCCGTGCTCTCCCGAGACAGACGACTGCCCTGAACATCCGGTCTATTCCGCGCCGGCCCGGCTTCTTAAAACCGGATAAAAGACACATAACCTATTGTGCTGCGAAGGTGTCTGCCGGTACCCTGGGTGGGAAGGCCCCGGAACCTTACCCGGGCTATCGATGAGAAACGCAGCCGCTTAATGCCTAAAATCAAAAGGACGGGGGACGAAGGGCTAGTCGAGCGTCGTTGGCCATGACTCAAAGCAGCCTTAAGCAACTGCGTGTATTAGTCCTTGGGACGCCTGATGGCGGTGAGGACTTCACCGGGTGGGTCGTCGAGCGCGCACGCGTGCAGCATGTGGCGACCGTCGAGGAGGCGTTGGAAGCCCTCCGTACCGAGCCGTTCGACGTGATCATAAGCCGGGCGGCCGACTTCATCCCCTTCCAGGGTTTACATTTCTCGAGGCAGGCAGCCGCAATCATCGATAGCGTCAGCCAAGGCGTCTGCATCGTCGGCAAGACGGGCGAACTCGACTGGGCCAATCCCAAGATGCTCAGCTTTTCCACGGATGTCCGCCAGCGCGTCTGTCGCTGCTGCATGGAGACCTTGACATGGGTGGAAGTGGAGGCCGGGCAGGTAGCGGCTGATTCCCGCGGTCGACGGTTCAGCTTTACGAGCGGTGGTGGCGAGCGGTTCGAAGTCACGGCCACGCCGGTGATAGACCTGCAGCACCGCGTCACCCATGTCGCCGCGGTAGTCTGGGACGCTACCAACGCCGGACGTCTTCAGGACAAGATCGACGCCATCGACCAGGCAGGTCGGGAGCTGCTCAGTCTCGACGCGGCCCAGTTTTCGCGACTTGACGCCCAGGAACGTCTGACCCTTCTCGGACAGAAGATCCTCAGGTGTACGCGGGAGCTCTTACACTTTGACAACTTCGAAATACGCGTGCTCGATAAACACTTCAATAAGCTCGACCTGATTCTCTGTTCCGGTATGCCGGCGGATGCGGCTTTGGTCGAGCTCTACGCCGCCGGCGAGGGCAACGGCATTTGCGGCTACGTGGCCTCGCGCGGACGCAGCTACATCTGCCCCGACACCACGAAAGATCCGCGTTATTTGCCCGGCATCGAAAATGCCCAGTCTTCGCTGACCGTGCCGTTGTGGCTGCATGACAAGGTCGTGGGCATCGCGAATTTCGAGAGCACCAGGCTGGCCGCCTTCACCGAAGACGATCGCCAGTTCGCTGAGATCTTCGGCCGGTACATCGCCCTGGCGCTGCATCTGCTCGAGCTTCTGGCCAGCGAACGTCAGACGACCACCGGACAATTGGGCACCAACGTGATGGCGGAAATTACAGCCCCGCTCAACGACATCCTGACCGATGTGGAGAACCTGGTGGAGGACTATATCGGGCACGATGATCTGCGGCGCAGGCTGCGGACGGTCTCGGAAAACGTCGTGAGAATCCGGGAGACTTTCAAAGACCTCACTTCCGCGGAGATAGGGATCGTCGGTGTTCGACCCACCAGAAAGCATCGCAAGGACCCTGTTCTTGACGGGAAACGAATCCTGGTGGCCGAAGACGAAGACGTGCTTCGCGAGACCATCAGAGACGTTTTGGGCGGGTACGGGTGTCGGGTCTGTACGGCCAACGACGGGGCGGCGGCAACTGAGCTCATCTCGCAGCAGTCCTTCGATCTGGTACTAAGTGACATCAAGATGCCTGAACGGAACGGGTACGAGGTGTTCGCCGCTGCGAAGGCCGCGAATCCGAAGACCCCGGTGATCCTCACCACAGGCTTCGGGTACGACCCCAACCACTCGATTGTCCGGGCCAGCCGCGTGGGCCTCGCCGCAGTGCTGTTCAAACCGTTCAAAGTCGACCAACTGCTTAACGAGATTCGCGGGGCCCTGAAATCCGTACCCGCGTAACCGTCGATCACCTCTGGTCCCGCCCGGCGTCCGGCGGGCAGCCCTCCCCGGAAGCCTCCATTCCGTGCCTGGATTTTGACAGTCGTGCGCGTCAACTTGCGTCTGTCTTCCTACATAGGTAGATTCCCGTCTCGGCCCGCTGTTTACCGGGTCGGTGAGCCGCAGCCTGATGCCCGCGCGGAGCTCCGCGCCGCCCAGGGGCTGCGGCTCCCTTTGACTGGAAGGTTGGAGCGATACGAGATGCCTACGACAGAGCTAGACGTCAAACATATAGGTGACCAGGTCGCCACGGCCAGCGAGCCCTTCCGGCGGCTGCTCGATCAGATGCACCGGGTGATTGTTGGGCAGGATGACCTGCTCCAACACATGCTCGTCGGGTTGCTGTCCAACGGGCACATGCTTATCGAGGGCGTGCCCGGGTTAGCCAAGACCACCGCCGTGGCCTGCCTGGCCCGGGGAATCAACACCGGATTCCAGCGGCTGCAGTTCACACCCGACCTCCTTCCCGCAGACCTGATCGGCACGCTGATCTTCCGCCCGACCGATGGCCAATTCGTTGTCCAAAAAGGGCCCATTTTTTCCAATATCATCCTGGCGGATGAGATCAACCGCGCCCCGGCCAAGGTGCAATCCGCGCTGCTGGAAGCTATGCAGGAACGGCAGGTCACCATCGGCAAGGAGACATTCAAGTTGGACGAGCCGTTTCTTGTACTGGCCACCCAGAACCCGATCGAGCAGGAGGGGACCTATCCGTTGCCCGAAGCCCAGGTCGACCGGTTCATGTTGAAGCTCGTGGTCCGCTATCCGTCCAAGCATGAGGAACGCGATATCCTCGACCGGATGGCCTTCACCGCGCCGACTCTCGACATCGACCCGGTGATGTCACCGCGTGACATTGTGGATGCCCGCAGTGTGGTCGACGAGATCTATATCGACGACAAGATCAAGGACTATATCGTGGATCTTACCTTCGCCACCCGCGACCCTGGTGCGTTCGACCTTCCCATCGGCGACTGGGTGCAATACGGGTCCTCGCCTCGGGCAACCCTGGCATTGACGGTTGGTGCCAAGGCATCGGCATTTCTGGCCGGCCGCGGCTACGTCACACCGCAGGACGTCAAGACAATCGCGATGGAGGTGCTCCGCCACCGCGTCATCATCACCTACGAAGCCGAAGCCGAAGAAAAGACTTCCGAGGACGTGGTGCAGACGGTGCTGGATCATGTGCCGGTTCCGTAGCAGTATTGTCGATTGTCGATTGTGGAGTGTCGATTCTCGAGGGCGTAACCGTGGGGACTGCTAAGAAGTGCACAAGCGCCGATGAGTTGAAGGAGCGAACGAAACGTTTTGCGTTGCGCGTCGTAAAGCTGTGTGCGGCCTTGCCCAGGAACGCCACCACGGATGTCCTCGGAAGGCAACTCCTGCGAGCTGCCACATCCGTTGGCGCCAATTACCGAGCGGCTTGCCGTGCTCGGTCCCGGTCCGAGTTTGTTTCGAGGATGGCCATCGTAGAGGAGGAGGCTGATGAATCGGCTTATTGGATAGAGATGCTGACGGAATCCGGCCAAATCGCGCCCAGACGTGTTTCCGACCTGCGGGAAGAGGCAGACGAGCTGACGGCTATTGCCTCCGCGTCGCGCAAGACGGCCCGTACACGAGCCAATCGACAATCGACAACCCGCAATCGACAATCGCAGTGATACCCAAGGAGCTATTGAAGAAGGTTCGCCAGATTCAGATTCGCACGTCGCGGATGGTCAACGACGTGTTCGCCGGGCAATACCATTCGGCCTTCCGCGGTCGCGGAATGGAGTTCGAGGAGGTCTTCCCGTACCAGATCGGCGACGACGTGCGATTGATTGACTGGAACGTATCCGCCCGCTACGGCGAACCGTTCGTCAAGAAATTCCGCGAGGAGCGCGAACTGACGGTGATGCTCGTGGTCGACGCCAGTCGTTCGGGCCTGTTCGGGAGCGGCAGACAATTCAAGCTGGATCTTGCGGCTGAACTCGGCGCCGTGCTGGCGTTTTCCGCTGTTCGCAGCAACGACAAGGTAGGACTGATTCTGTTCACGGATCGGGTGGAAAAATACGTACCGGCCAAGAAGGGAACTCAGCACGTCCTCAGGATTATCCGCGAGCTGCTGTATCACCAGCCCGCCGGCCACGGTACCGACATTGCCGAGGCACTGGGCTTTTTGAATCGGGTTACCATCCGCAAGGCCGTCTGTTTCCTGCTCAGCGATTTCCTGGCAGAAGGCTACGAACCCGCTCTGCGAATCGCCCGGCGGCGGCACGACCTGATCCCCATTGCGATTGCTGACCCGCGGGAAATGGAGCTTCCCGACGTCGGGTTCATCGAAGTGGAGGATCCGGAAACGGGAGAACTCACCCTGGTGGACACCTCGAGCCGGTTGCTGCGCGAACACTATGCTGCAGAGCGTCAAGACGCCGCGACTGCCCGCGAGGCCATGTTCCGCCGGATGGATACTGATATGATCGAGATTCGTACGGATCGACCGTATGTCGAGCCCCTGGTCAGGTACTTTCGCAAGCGCGAACGACGCCGGTAGATGGACTTTCATGACGACCGGATGCGAACCATTGCACGCCAACGCGACACACTCGCTCGAGTGCGCTGCGCAAGCGCTGCGGCGCCGCAACACTCGTGTCCGCAACAAAGGGAATCGTTCAAAGGAGTGGCACGGGCAGACTTGTTTGCCCGTGGAGGCGAGGCCTGTTCGACGTGCTCTGATCCGGGTGGGCGCGGCGCTGGTCGTGGGTTTGACGTGTGTCAGTGGCTGCGGAGAGGGGAGTGCTGAACGTGACGCTGCCGTACCGAGTGTTGCCCGGACGGCCACGCAAGGCCCGGTCGCGGTAACACTTAAGGCCACTCCGGGAACAATGGACTTCGGGCAGCGCACCCAGCTTGAGCTGGAAATCATCGCGGAGAAAGGTGTCACCATTGTTGAGAGCGAGTACGCGCGCACTTTGAGCGAGGGCGATCGTCAGTTCGAGTACCGTATCGTGCGCTCGGAGAAACGACTTGCCGTGCCGACTGACGATGACCGGCTTCGCTGGAGCTACCAGTTCGGGCTCGAATTCTTCCTCCCGGGTGAACACGAGCTGCCGCCGGCCGACGTCTCCTTCGTCGACCTACGTGCGGCGGACGACGACCGGAGCGAGGAATCGCGCCCTGCGGATGCTGCCGAAGTCCAGACTCTGGAGACCGAACCGCTGACCGTAGTCGTGCGGCCTCCCGAGGGCGCGGCGCTGTCGCCGGAGGAACTGCGGAACATCGCCCGGCTCGACCCGATTGATCTGCCACAAGGTTGGCACCGATGGTGGCTCGTACCTCTGATCGCGGCTAGCCTTACAGTTGTGGCGCTCTTGCTTGTTCGACGGCTGCATCGGCGACGACCCGGAGTGATCGTGCGTTTACCCGCTGACGAATGGGCCCGTCGGCAGATCGCGGCACTGATCGCAGAGGATCTGATCGCCAAGGGTCTTATCCAGGAATTCCATTACCGCACAAGCGGCATCGTGCGAGGTTACATCGAGCGGCGCTTCGGTGTATCCGCGCCGGAGATGACCACGGAAGAGTTTCTGACCGCAGCGGCCGCCGACGCCCGCTTCGGCAGAAACATCACGGATGAGCTGAACCGATTCATGACTGCCTGTGACCTGGTAAAATACGCCTGCCACCTGCCGGGGTCCGGTGAATCGGAAGCGGTTCTCAAAGCTGCCGGCGATTTCGTCGAGCGAACGCGCCAGCGTGTGTCACCGACTGACACCAGTGGGGCGACCGCGTCCCCGATCGAGGAGTGCGCCGCATGATCGACTGGCTGGACGAACGTTTCACACCGGGTCCGCTGTTCGGCTGGCTATGCCTGGCGTTTCTGGCGCTTATTCCGCTGGTGTGGATTCGCGCTCGCGGGTTGGCTCGGCGCCCGACTGTACGTTTCAGTTCCGTCCGACCCCTCAGGCCCTTCGAGAGAACCTGGGCCACGCAGACTCGATTCATCCTGCCGCTGATGCGGATTGTGGCCATCTCGGCGCTGATAATCGCCCTGGCACGTCCCCAATCCGGCGGCGCCTACCGCGATACCAGTGAGGGCATCGCCATCCAGATGGTCCTCGACGTGTCAGGCAGCATGGCCGAGGAGGACTTCATCATGGGCGGGCGGCGGGTCCGCCGACTCGATGCGGTAAAGAGAGTATTCGAGGACTTCGTTTTGGGGCGAGGCGAACTACGTGGGCGGGAGAATGATCTGGTGGGTATGACCGCGTTTGCAATGTACGCCGACACGCGGTGCCCTTTGACACTGGATCATGGCAGCCTTCGCGACCTTCTGAAGGAGACGGATATCCCCGGCTGGGTTGACGGCCGGCAGGTCCGCCAGCATGTGGAATCGGATTATACCTCGCTCGGTGATGCAATCGCCCTGGCAACCGATGACCTGCGACGTGTCGGCGAGCAGGCCGTCGCCGGGGTACCGGGCGCCGAGGCGGCTAAGAGCCGGGTGATGATTCTCCTGACCGACGGTGCCGACAATCCTCCGGACTTTCCCCGCATCGAACCGACCAACCCGATTGAAGCGGCCAAAGTGACGGCCAGGCTGGGCATAAAGATCTATACAATCGGCGCGGTGGGCTCAGCCCCGCCTCGCCAGGACGGATTCGGCATGTTGTTCCAGCGCCGGGCTCAGGTGGATGAACCGACCCTCAAGGAAATCGCCCGGATCACCGGCGGGAAGTACTTCCGAGCGACGGACGCAGACTCCCTGGTCACCATTTACGACGAGATCGACCGGCTCGAACGCCGCCGCACCGGCGAACGTACGTTCCATGACAATGTGTTCGCAGCCAAGGTGGCGATGCTGACCGGGCTCGCCCTGCTGATGACCGAGCTGCTCCTTGCCAACAGCAGGTACCGGAGGATTCCATGAGCCGCCGTGTCCTCTATCCGCTGTCGACCTGGATTACATGGGCCCTGCTCCTCCCCCTTGCGCTGATGGCCCTGGGGTTTGCGGTGGTCGCGACGACCGACGTACACACATTATTGTTCGACAACCCTCACCTGTGGTGGCTGGGAGGTGCCGGACCGCTGGCAGGTTTGCTGGTCCTCTACGGTGTCGCTCGCCGTCGAAGAGCACTGGAGCGATTCACCTCAGCCGAGCTTGCGCCCTTGTTGGCCGCCCGGACAAGTCCCTCGCGGCAAGCCCTGCGGGCTTCGCTGGTCGTTACAGGGGTTCTGTTGATCGCAGCGGCAGTTATCGGCCCGCGCTGGGGCATGCATCTCGAGAAGCAAAAAGTCCACGGCGTGGACATTGTCGTAGCCCTCGATGTGTCGCGTTC
>CP070827.1:3784495-3800140 GCA_020344555.1 Phycisphaerales bacterium | reverse complement strand
CGCTTGCGATACATGAGACTCTGGTAGCCGAGTTCCCCGAGTCGCCGCAGCATGCCCTCGACTTCGTCCGCAGCCGGACCGGCCGGGGCTGGGCCTTAAACGGAAAAGGCCTGCTGGCGGAAGCGGCGCAGGAGACCCGAAGTGGTCTGGCCCGCCTGGAAAGGATGGTTAAAAACTTCCCTGATGACCCCAGGTTCCGTGACTTGCTCGGTAACGAGACCCATTACTTGGGACATAGGCTTGGGCAGCTCGGGAGGCTGCAGGAGGCTGAGCAGGCCTACCGCCAGGCCTCGGAGGCCTATGCGGAGCTGGCGAGCGATTTCCCCGCGAAGCCCAGATACAAGGTGAACTGCGGCCATGCCTGCACGCATGTGGGCAACTGCCTCGCCGGCTTTGGGGAGTTCCAGCAGGCGGAGGAAGTATATCGCCAAGGTGTTGCGCTACTGGAGGAAGTCGAGGCCAACTCACCCGTCGCAGACTCGTCTACCGAAAACAGCGGATATCTTCTCGCCTGGGCGTATAGCGCGTTGGGGGCGCTGCTGGCCGACACGGGGCGGCTGATGGAAGGCGAGGAGGTTTTGACAAAGTCCGTCGCGGTTGCACAAGAAGTGGTGGACGAGTTCCCTCATCCACAATACTTCCGAACCGTACTGGGCAGTGCTTGCCTTAACCTGGGCAAGATGTTGAGGATCGCCGGCCGGCTCCCGGAAGCCGAGGAGGCCCAGCGGCAGGCCCTGAGCGTCGCTCTGAAGTTGGTAGACGACTTGCCTGCACAACCGCGGCAGCGGAGATTCCTCGCAGGTGCATGTTACAGGTTCGGTCTATTGCTGACCGACATGGGGCGTATGCCTGACGCCGCGGACAACTTTCGCCACGGTCAGACGATCCTGGAGAAGTTGGTGGACGAGTTCCCTGAACTGCCTGGGGATTGGAACTCCCTTGCCCGGCTCCTGGCGACTTGTCCTCTTCCCGAACTCCGTGACCCGCAACGGGCCGTCGAGCTGGCCAAGAAGGCCGTCGAATTGGCGCCCGACAGCGAATACTATTGGAGCACGTTGGGGAAGGCCCACTGCCGCGCCGGGAACTGGGAAAGCGCCAAAGCGGCTCTCGAGAAGCGGATGCAGGTTAGCTCCCGCGGCACGAGGTCTGACTGCTTCTTCCTGGCCATGGCCCACTGGCAACTTGGCGAGAAGAATGAGGCTATCCACTGGTACGGCCAGGCCGTCGAGTGGATGGAGAGCAACAACCTGCACGACATCGAGCTGCACCGCCTCCGCGCCGAAGCCGCGGAGCTGATGGGCGTAAACGAGGAGCGGACTTCGGAGGAGGAAGAGGGTTCCTTCCGCAACGACAAGCAATAGAGAATGGCACGCGAGCCGAGACAGGCTCATAGCAGCGATCCGTAAACCGTAGCCTACAAGCAGCCACGATACGGCCAGGCCTCGGCCGGGTGGTTGGGTTGCGCGCCGGGGCTGACAGAGTGACAGACACGTTATGTACCTTTCGCAGCTTGCAGGCCCGATCCGAATCAGCACTGCCCCCAACCGACATCAGCATGCGCCATAGTGATCGGCCGGACAGCTGAATAGAAAGGCATTTCGTCTGTGAAACAGAGGTTGGAGCGCGCAGTTCTAATAGTGAGGGGCATTATGGCGGAGTCGCTGGCGCGAGGGCAGAAAGGAACCCCTTAGGCGAGGTGTCCGCTTCGTAGGCAGGACGTGGTCAGTTTGAGATGGAAGGGCGGGAACGATGAAGGACGTAATGAAGTTTGTGGCGATCGTGGTGGTGGCCAGCGTTTCACCGGTGTGGGCGTCCGATGTGGATGGTGACGGCGTGGACGATGCGTTCGATGTCTGCGACAACACGCCCGCCGGAACGCTGGTTGATGCCGTGGGGCGTCCCGTGGGCGACATCGACAAGGACTGCGACAACGATCTGGATGACCACGCCCTGTCTCAGCAGGGGTTCACGGGCCCGCTCGCGACTCTCGGCATAGTGATCGCCACCGTGTCCGTCGGCAACCCGGGGAACACAGGAGAGTGGTCGGGTGCGAGCTACGGCGGTCTCGGCCCGGACCGTATCTGCGGGGCGGTGGACTATGTGTACAACATTGGCCAGTTCGAAGTGACCGCCGGGCAGTACACGGTGTTCCTCAACGCCGTGGCGGTGGAGGACACCTACGGGCTGTACAACACGAGAATGTGGGACCGCGAGAAAGGCTGCAAGATCGAACGCACCGGCTCGTCGACCAATTACAGCTACTCCGTGGGTGCGGAATGGGCAGACCGCCCGGTGAACTATGTCTCCTGGGCCGACGCGGCCCGGTTCTGCAACTGGCTGCACAACGGCCAGCCGACGGGCCCCCAGAACCTGACCACCACGGAAGACGGGTCGTACTACCTCAACGGCGCGACGAGCGATGCCGAGCTGATGGCCGTTGTGCGCGAGCCGGACGCGACTTGGGTGATTCCGTCGGAGGACGAGTGGTACAAGGCGGCGTACCACAAGAACGATGGCGTGACGGGGAACTACTGGGACTATCCCACGGGCAACGACAGTGTTCCGAGCAACGATCTGGTCGAACCGATCGACCCGGGCAACAACGCGACGTTCCACGACGGCGACTGGCCGGACCCCGCAGGCTACACCATCGGAAGCCCATACTACCGTACGGAGTTCGGTGCCCACGAGAACTCGGGCAGCCCGTACGGCACGTTCGACCAGGGCGGCAACGTGCAGGAGTGGAACGAAGCCATATTTGTCGATCCGCTCGGTTCGTATCGCGGGCTTCGTGGCGGGATGTTCGGCGACTACGACCCCCTCCTGCACGCCGCGTACCGCGACCGCTACAACGCCCCGACGTACGAGGGCGGCGGCCTCTACGTCGGGTTCCGTGTTGCCGAAGTTCCTTGAGCACGCTGCGATAGGACTACTGGTTTTCGGAGGCATGGGAGTATCCGGCAGGAGGAAACGGTAAGGAGGTTACGCTCTGTCCTGTTCCTCTTTTACACTTTTCCATCCGAGCGCAGCGAGGATCGAAGTTTTTTGAGAAGCAATAATCGCGGTAAGAGACCAGACGGGCAGCCGCCGGTCGTCCTGGTGAAGTGGTGAGTAGCCGCAAGGCGAATGGCGCGCCCGGGCTGCTCTCGGTCCCCGGGCAAGACTCTCCAAGCATTGCAGACGGCTGACCTCTTACGCTCGTTCTTGGTCCCGGCAGTGCAGGGCATTCCCAGCTGCGCGCGGGCTTCAAGCCCGCGGCTCGGGATTTGCGGTGAGGTCGTCTGCGGCGGGCTACGTGAACATTCTTAGCTGGCTGCGCTCCAGGGCGAACTTCTCGACCGGCTCGACCACGTTGATGGGATAATCGCCGGAAAAGCAGGCGGTGCAGTATTTTTCCGGTGCCATCTTGACGCTGGCCAGCATGCCCTTGTGCGACAGGTAATGCAGCGTGTCGACGCCCAAGTAATCGCGAATCTTCTTTACGGAACGCTTGTGGGCTACAAGCTCCTTTTGGCTGGGAAAGTCGATCCCGAAGTAACAGGGGTGGCGGATCGGCGGACTGGCCACACGCAGGTGGATCTCCTTGGCGCCGGCGTCCCGCAATGCCCCAATCTTGCCGCGCGTCGTCGTGCCGCGGACCACGGAGTCCTCCACCACAATGAGCCGTTTCCCGTTGACGGCCTCTTTGATGACATTGAGCTTGATCTTGACGGCCATGTCACGACCAGACTGGGTGGGCATGATGAAAGATCGGCCGGTGTAGTGGCTGGTGGTAAACGCCCGGCCAAACGGTATCCCGCTCTCTCGGGCGTATCCTGTGGCTGCGCACTGCGCACACGTGGGGATGGGCACGACCAGGTCGGCGTCGACGGGAGCCTCCGTCGCCAGACGACGGCCCATGGCCGTACGGACCAAATGAACGTTCTCGCCAAAGACCAGGCTCGAGGGATCGGCGAAGTAGATCTGCTCGAAGATACAGGCAGCCCCTTGTCCGTCTGTGTCCCCGCCGTACTGGCGACTGCTCACGCCTTCGTCGCTGATGGTGACGATCTCGCCGGGCTCAACGTCGCGCACATAGGTGGCATCGATTATGTCAAACGCGTTGGTCTCCGAGGCCACCACGTTCGCCCCGCACTTGGTCCTTCCCAGGCAGAGCGGGCGGAAGCCGAGCGGATCGCGTACGGCCACGATCCGATCGGGGAACAAAAGCAGAAGTGAATATGCCCCCTGGAGGTGGTTGAGCACATGGTTGAGCGGGTTCTTCTTGTGCTGGTGCGTGGGCTTGGCCAGCAGGTGGATTATCACCTCCGTATCGCTGGTGGTCTGGAAGATGTGCCCGACCTTCTCGTAGTTTCGCCTCAGCAGTGCCGCGTTGATCAGATTGCCGTTGTGGGCGATTGCGACCTGCCCGCCGGCAAAGCTGAACATCAGCGGCTGGGTGTTGCTCTCGGTGGACGAGCCGGTGGTGGAGTAGCGTGTGTGCCCGATGGCATTGCGGCCACGAATCTGCTCCAGAGTCCGCCCGTCGAAGACCCGGTTGACCAGGCCGAGTTCGGCATGACGGAGCAGGGACTGCCCGTTTGTCGATACTATCCCGGCGGATTCCTGCCCGCGGTGCTGCAACGCGTACAGCCCCAGGTGAGTGAGGTAGACGGCGTCCTCATGGCCCCAGATGCCAAACAGACCACAGTTATGTTGAACGGAACAAGCTTGCACGGATGTAAACGTCAAAAAGTCAAAAGGTCGAAAAGTCAAAACGTCTAAACGTCGAAACGCCGCGGCCTTCGAGCGTCGGCGGTTTGACGGTTTCACGTTCCGGACTCTTGATTGCCTTTGGGTCCACGGTCGGCCGACAAGGGAGCTTACTGGCCTTATACCTTGCCGTCAACCAGATCACCGGGCAGGGTCCGTTCTTCGTCGAGCGCGGATCTCGCCGTGTGCTTCGCGCTGTGAGGCCGCAAGTAGATCCGTCTAGCCCAACGTTGATCCGGTCGGCCCAGCGCGGTGAGTACGCGACGAAGGATGGCGGACGGATGAGGGACCTGTTCAAGCTTGCCGACATTCGCTATGCTGAATTCGGCCAAGAACACTGTACAGCACGGTTCGGAGCGACGAGCAGGCCTTCCGGTACGGACACGCTATGGGCAAGAAACTCAACGTGGACATCGGTCTTCCCGCGGACGATTCGGAGGTGCAAGCGTTTACTCGGATTGTCAGCCAAGCCCTCTTCTTCCCGGCCGTGGACCTTGACGTGTGGATCAAACGGGAGGGGCCGGAGAACATCAGAGTCGCCCGGCGAAAAGACGGCGTGGTCGGCGGTTTGATCGTGCAAAGGATGGGACAATGGTTCGGCGGACGAAGCGTCCCAATGGGAGCCGTCCGTGCAGTCGGTGTCGCCCCGGAGCATCGTGCCACCGGGGTTGCGTCCCAGCTTCTTACAACGGCGCTCGAGGAAATGCGCCGCGACGGCGTGCCCCTATCCGCGCTGTTCCCCGCGACCCAGCCGGTGTATCGTCGGCCCGGCTATGAGCAGGCCGGGGTGCGGCTTACGTATCGACTGCCTGCCAGCGCGATCGACGTTCGCGACCGGACGCTCCACCTCCGCCCGATCGAGCCGGCTGACCGGGACGCGGTTCGTCGCGCCTACTCGGAGCGGGCCCGGCGCACGTCCGGAAACCTCGACCGAAACGAATGGTACTGGCAGCGCATCTTCGACCCACCGCCGTGGGGATCGCAAACCTATGGTTACCAGATCGAGCACGAGGGCCGTGCGGAGGCATACACCGTCTTCGCGCAGAAAGCGGGGGATAAGCTGCATAACGCACACCACGTGGAGCTGGTGGATCTGGTCACGCTGACGGCGGAAGCCGGGCGGCGGTTGCTGACGTTTTTCGCTGATCACCGCTCAATGGCGAAGACGGTTACGTGGTCTGGTGCCCCGGCCGAGCCAATGCTTTACCTGCTGGCCGAGCAGGCGTCGAACATCGTCCATAGGTTGGACTGGATGTTGCGGATCGTAGACGTTCGCTGTGCTCTGGAAGCGCGGGGCTATCCGCCGGCCGCGAATACGGATGTGCATGTCGAGGTCGTCGATGATGTGCTTCGCCACAATCATGGCCGCTTCGTGCTCGAAGTTTCGGACTCCCAGGGTCGCGTTCGGGAAGGTGGAGGCGGGAACGTGCGAATCGATGTCCGCGGTCTGGCGGCCTTGTACACCGGGCATCTGTCGCCGGCGGACTTGAAGTTGGCCGGATACCTCGACGGCCCCGACGAGGATCTCGCCAAAGCGGCACTTGTGTTCGCCGGCCCCGCGCCGTGGATGCCGGATATTTTCTAGAGACGGGAGAACCGCCAATGGGCAACGGGGGCTTGAATTTACGCGGCCTGGTCAGTGTTCGTCGAGAGGGCTGACTTCGAGGTCGTCGAAGGAGGTGACGGCGTCGGCCTTGGTCCACAGGCCGACCATGCCGGGCCCGCTGAGCGTGTCGTCCGTCGCTTCCAGCATTTCCCTGCCATTGAGGTAGCATGTGATCCGGTTACCGACCATGGTCACACGGAGCCTGTACCAGCAGTCGGCGTGCAACTCGATCTTGGCGGAATCGAGCTGCCGCCGCCTTCCATCCACCACCTTGTACACACGATAGTTGCTTTCCAGCGGATTGAACCGGCAGATGTAGTAGTTATCTTGATCCTTACACCGCCAGATGGGTCCACCGCCCTGATCCTCTTCGCCCTTGGCCGCCTTTACCCGGACGGTCAGATCCAGGTTTTGAAACGAGCTGTCCTCGGCGATAGCCAGGTTATACGTGCCGTTATAGTTGTTGCTGGCCGTCAGCGCCATGACGTTCGGCCGGGACGGAGCTGACTTGTCCGCAATGACCTCCCAAGTGGCCAGCGACTCGGTCGGATTGGTCTGCCGGACGCTCCAACCATTCGGGATACGATTCGCCTGATCCTTGTCGAAACTCCAACGCGCAGCGCCGGTCGCAGTTCCTCTCGGCATGGGCGTGTCTGGATCGGCTTTGTGCATTGTCGCACAGCCGGCAAGCATCAGTGTCATCCAGGCCATAGTCCTCCAACTGCTCCAGCCTGATGCAATACCAAGCATCAATAGTGTCTCCTACTCCGCGAATTTTCCAACACTTCTCCTGACGACCACGGGCCTGCAGCTACGCGATGTCGCTGGAGCCTACGCCGCGTAACATGTGCAGCGGCCGTTACTGCAAAGACCCGAGGCGGAGGGACCTCCGGTCAAGCCAAGGCACCAAACATTCGCGTTCCGGACCTCGACTGTTCCGTGTTCTGACTGTCGAGCGCCTCTGCGTACCAGGTCGGCCGGCAAATAAGCCTATTTTGTCCACGCCGGACCGTCAACCAGATCACCCGGCAGTGAAATGGACTGTCGATGCTCGCGGGGTACTCGACCCACGCCGCGATAGGTCCGGCTCAGAGCCCCGAATCCAACTTTAGTTGGTCAGTAATGTGTTGCCACTGGATCACAAACGCTTCATACTGGGGTCAACAGGCCGGCTTATTGTCAGCGGCCGGCCGAGGTCGATGTCGGGTATTCTCTTGACACTGCGTCAGAGTCCGTGAGATCGACCTTCCAGTTGTCGAGAAGCCGCCCCGAGTGTTCAATGCCGATCGACCCGGAACATCTGGAGCGCATGCTCGGCGGAGGCCCCGGCGGCCCGATCCCGCCATTCTGCTTGGCCTGTGGATACAACTTGACCGGTGCAGTCTCAGAACGTTGCCCGGAGTGCGGACACTTCTTCATTCGGAAGGAGTGGAAACAAAGAGCGGCGGAAATCAAACAGCAAATCGCCGATCTTCGGGAGGCCGTCCAGTGGGTTCGTGGAGGTTTGAAGATTGCAGCGGCGGGTCTGGTCATAGTGTTCCCCTGCCTCTTGTTCTCGCTCGGCTGGGTGGAGCACCTGATACGCGGGGCGGCAGGGCTTGGTGGATTCGCGGCGGGCTTCATGGGACTTAGTCTGTTCCGGGTGGGGCGATTGCCGCTGTGGGTCCGGGATCAACTGGGAGTTTCGGTGGATTATTCCATGGCCACCGTGACGATCTTCCTGGGTGTGACTGTTGTTCTGCTGGTGATCATCGGGCCGTGGTAGCTATGCGCTGATGGCTCGCCGACAGCGCTTGAAGTGGGCGAAACACGGTGTCGTCGAGCTTCTAACCCCAGGACCAGGCAAAGCGTTCCTTGAAGTGATGGTAGTAAAGCCCGATCAGACGCATCAGCACGATGTTAAAATAAATGTCCAGGCCTGTTGCAAGAATGTATACGACAAGTGCTCCACCGACCATGCCACCGATGGACAAAGGGCCCTGCTGAGCTTGGGAGGCGAACCCTCCTCCGGCGACCTGCAAAAGGGCCTGCTGAATGGACACTGCCCCAAACATCAGCACAAGCGTCATTAGGTAAACCGGGAACGTTTTGATGATGGTCCACACGATCAGGTCCAACCGGTAGAGGGTGGCAAATCCGCCCAACGCTATACACAAGACGACAATCGGCCAGAAAAGGACCCCCAGGTAAATGAGCATCTGGAACGGAGTCACCGTGCTGGCCGATCCCTGTAACATGCCTTCGATCCCACCCATTATCATTCGGAGCAGCCCCAACCCTGTTACGGTGCCCTGCTGCCATGTGAGGAATAGATACAGCAGTGCTGGGGCGAACACCACGATCCAGCTTCCGACCCACTTGAGCAGTGGCTCGACGAGGTCAATGAGGTATGCGGGCGACGGGAGGCTCGGCAAGTCGCTTTCGCCCGCTGCTGCTGACGTGAGGAGCTCGAACCGATAGCCCGAGTACCAACCGATGACGAGGAGCCAGAGAAACCACCCGATCAACGGAACACAGAGCACGAGCGGTGCAATCACCATGGCACCCCAGAGAACCAGGAAAGTGATCAGGTTCTCGAGAGACGACGGGAACAGGAACGTCCAGAGCACGTCGGCAGCGTAACTCTTGGCCGATGCGGCGCCGATGGCGGGAGCGCCAAGGCCCGGCGAACTGACCGCACCCGGTGATCCAGGCGTTACGAAGACCTCGCCCTGTGTGGGACTCGCTGCGTTCCTGACCCGTGCAGCGGCAGCGGCGATTTCACCCCTCATATCGCTGTCGTCGGCCAGTGGGATCGGGCCCTCGTCATCCTCCGGTTCCAGGGTGAAGACAGTGCCGCATTTTTTGCACTTGGCGTGCTTACCGATTGAAGATTCGGAGTATCGGTACTTCGCCCCGCACTGGCAGTGACTGGTCGGCATTGTGGTCCCTTCACATGTGACTCAACCACGACACCCAAGCGGCCCCCGGTCCGCATCAGCGGTCCTACGTCGTTGAAAGGACGTCCAGCGGATGGGAATCCGCCTTCGCCCGAAGGCGCGTGCCGAGCGTTCGGGTAGGCGTCACTCGATCGATACGAACCGGCACCAGAGCGCCGGCGCGAACATCGTCAGCCTCAAAGTGAATCTCGAAATACCGATCCGCCCGGCCATGGCGGATATACTGCCCTGGCAACGCCTGCCTGTCAAGCTGGTCCGAGTCTTCAACGATCAGGTGCTCGACTTCTGTGAGGAAACGACGGCGAAACGACAGCGAGCATTCCCGCTCTACCTCGGCCAGGTGTCGCCGACCGTCAAAAGGTGCACCTCGACCACACGCTGCACGACGGGGACGTTGTTGGGCTGTACGCTGGTTGGGAAGTTGCGTAGATGTTCTCTGTGCTTGCAAGCTCTCTTCGCAGTCTTCATTAACAGGCTCCTGGGTAGATATCAGGCCCCTTTGGCGGCGTTTGCTGTTCACGCACATTGGGGGCGAATAGAGCAGCCAACAGATAGATTTGGCGGACCAGCGGCAACCGGGTGACCTCCGGTTGTAGTCCAGCGAAGGGGACCGGGATACCGTACACCGTCCCTCTGGCACTCGAGTAGTCTCACGCCTATGTCGTTGCAGGCGCACATAGGCGTGCGAAGCCTTGGCGGGTATGGCCGTTCCACCGGCCTACGGGAGGCGCGCCAGGAATCCATCGCCCCGGTTTGGGCGACCAACCAGCGCCCAGGCGCTCTTTCCGAGGATCACCGAGATGAGATCGCCACCGTGGGCATTGATCAAGCGGGGCAGCAGCAGAACGAGCGCCATGCCTGCGCCAATACCGAATCCGCCGAGATGGGCCCAACGGGCGACGTTGTCTTCGGCGCCGGCAGCGGTGTAGAAGACGTCGAAGGCAATGTAGAACAGAACCACCCAGAAACCTCGCATCGACCACATCTTAAGCGACAGGCGAAAACCGCCCACAAGCCCCCACCTGAACCAGGCAGCCATGTGTACCTGGTGTGCCGGGAACAGGATGAAATACATTCCGGCCAGCCCCATGATTGCCCCGGACGCGCCGACCACAGGCGTGCGCGCTTCTGCGGCCATCGAGGTCATCTGGGCCAAGCCAGCCCCGACCGCCAATATCGGGTATATTATGAGTGTCATAACGTTCCCGATCAGAGCGTTTACCCGAGCCCCGAACACCAGCAGGAAGATCAGATTCCCGGCCAGATGCAGGATATCGCCGTGCAAGAAGGCGTGAGTGATCAACTGCGATGTACGGTACTGCCCCTGATACTGCTTGTCGGGCGGAAGGGCCTTGTGTGCGGCCAACATGACTTCGCCATCGCTCAGCCTCGGATTGGCCTCAGCTATCTCGTCGCACTCCTCAAAGAATGCCTCGGAATCCCCCCACTCCGTGAATCCATAGAAGCCAAACAACTCCTCCGGAGATGGATCGCCCTCGCCCGCCCAGAGCATGAGATTCTTCATAGTCCGCATACGCTGGGAGCCGCTCCACTCATAGGCCAAAAACCACAGGCTGGTGACGATGGTGATGACTGCGATCGCTCTGCTCGCGTAAGGCTTGCATCTTCCGAAAGCCTCTGAGGCGATGGGGTATACCCCAACCCAGAACACCAGGCTGAGCCACCTGATCAGGCCTTCGGATGTCATGTAGATCTCACTCAGGTTGGACTCGTCCGCCGTCAGGATGCTACGTCCCGTCTTGAGATCTATGCCGCAGTCGACGCAGATTTTGGCAGATCGAGCCAGCTCTCTTTTGCAGCACGGGCAAACCACGCCTTCGGCCTTCGCAGGTTCTCCGACGGGCTTATCCACTGCCGCTGCCGCCCTGGCCCGGGCGGCCGCGGCCGCAATTTCGTCCCTCATGTCGCTGTCGTCGGTCAGTGGGATCGGGCCGTCGTCGTCCTCCGGTTTCAGCGTGAAGACAGCGCCACACTTTTTGCACTTAGCGCGCTTACCGATCGAAGATTCGGAGTAACGATACTTCGCCCCGCACTGACAGTGACTGGTCGGCATTGTGGTCCCTCCACACGTGACTCAACCACGACACCCACGCGGACCCCGGTCCGCCTCGTCGGTCCTACGTCGTTGAAAGGACGTCGAGCGGATAGGAATCCGCGTTCGCCCCAAGGCACGTGCCGAGCGTTCGGGTGGGCGTCACTCGATCGATACGAACCGGCACCAGATCGCCGGCACGAACATCGTCGGCCTCAAAGTGAATCTCGAAATACCGATCCGCCCGGCCATGGCGAACATGCTGCCCTGCCGACGCCTGCCTGTCAAGCTGGTCCGAGCCTTCTACGATGACGCGCTCGGCTTCTGTGAGGAAACGACGGCGAAACGACAGCGAGCATTCCCGCTCTAGCTCGGCCAGGCGTCGCATCCGCCGGCGTATCACAGTTGCGTCGACGAAGTCCTTTTGCCAGCAGGCGGCAGCGGTCTTCTCACGCGGGCTGAACGGGAACGCGTGAATCTTGCAGAACTCGGCATAGCGGGCGATCTCGAGGGAGGCCCGGAAGTCTTCCTCGGACTCACCGGGGAATCCGACAATTATGTCCGTGGTAATTGCGGGCCGATCGAGAGCCATACGGACCCGATCAATCATGTCGACGAACTGATCCCGCGTATACTGGCGGTTCATTCGCCGGAGGACCTGTGCGCTGCCTGACTGTAGCGGCAGGTGAAGGTGCGGGACGCACGTCTCGTGACGGGCGAGCACGTCTAGAAGTGATCCATCAACGTCACCCGGCTCCAGACTGGACAAGCGGAGCCGCCTGAGCCCTTCAACCTGGGCGAGGGCGTCAAGCAACGCCGCCAACGGTGATTGCTGCGAGCCCCAGCGCTTGCGGATGGCCGTGTTGCGGCCATAGGCCCCAAGGAAGATTCCGGTGACAATGATTTCTTTATGGCCGGAGCGAACCAGGTCCCGGGCCTCGGCCACGGCAACCTCGATCGGCTTGGATCGAAGTTGCGGTCGCAGCCGAGGGACGATGCAGTAGGTGCAGGAGGCATCGCATCCGTCTTGCACCTTGAGGAAGGCTCGCTGGTGCCCGGCGAACCGCTCAATTCTGGCTGTGAGTACACTATCTGCCTTGACATTGGAAACGGGCGTGATAATATCTCCTGAGTCGGTACTCCGAGGTGCCCAAGAGGGATGGCCCCGGTTGCGGGTATCGGGCCTCATCGATATTTCATACCTGCAGGCATCCGGACGGTCGTGCGTTGCGACAGCAGCGTGGTTTGCGTCGCCGACCGAGGACGTCGGCTGAGATTCCAACTGACGAGTGATGAGCCTGCGCAGATTGGCGCAGATGTTGACGTCGTGCCCCAGGACGGCGGTCACGCCCTCCAGCGCGCGTAGCTGTGCGCCGTTTGCGGCGGCACCGCATCCAACGACAACGACTGGGGTGCGCCCGCCGCGTGCGAGGCGACGGATCGTTTGGCGGTTCTTGCGGGAGGCCTCTGCCGTCACCGCGCAGGTGTTGACTACGGCTATATTCGGGACGTCGCCGGGGCAAGCGGGACGCAAGCCACAGGACTCGAGGACCTCGCGGAGTTGCTGCGACTCGTACTGATTGACTTTACAGCCAAGGGTTGCCAGCAGATACTTCCCTGCCATGCATAGGAAGTGTACCCGAGGAGTGCAGTGGTTAGAAGGGCCGCTGGCCGCGGAAGGAGTGTCGACGAGCAGGCGTTTATTCCTCGACAAGAACTCCGAGAAACACGGAGAACGTGTCCATGGCGACCGCCCAGACTGTATGGGGCATCGATCTCGGCAGGTGTGCCCTAAAAGCGATCAAGCTTCGTATCGCGGACAATGACAAGGCAGAGATCGTCGCTCACGACTACATCGAGCACGCCAAGATATTGTCCCAACCCGATGCCGACCGGCATGAGCTGATCAGCAGTGCCCTGGAGGAATTCCTGTCACGCAACGACATCTCCAAGGACGCTGTAGTGGTCGGCGTGCCCGGGCAGCATACTCTGGCAAGGTTCACGAAGCTCCCGCCCGTGGCGCCGAAGCGAATTCCGGACATCGTTCGCTACGAAGCCGACCAACAAATACCCTTCGACATGGACGAGGTCATCTGGGACTACCAGACGTTCCAGCAGGAAGGCATGCCCGATCTGGAGGTGGGCATTTTCGCCATGAAGCGGGAGCTGATCCGCGAACACCTGCTGCACTTCGAGCAAGCCTCGATTGAGCCGATCGCCGTGCAGTCCGGGCCGCTGGCGGTCTACAACGCGGCTCATTTCGATGGAATGCTCGGCAAGGAGACGACCATCCTGCTCGATATCGGCGCCGAAAACACGGATTTGATCATCGCGACTCCGGATACCTTCTGGACGCGCACCGTCCCGATCGGCGGCAACAATTTCACCGACGCCCTGGCCAAGTCATTCAAGTTGACGTTTCCGAAAGCGGAGAACCTCAAGCACTCTGCGGACACCAGCAAGTACGCGAGGCAGATATTCCAGGCTATGCGGCCCATATTCGCCGACCTGGTGCAGGAGCTGCAGCGCTCCATCGGGTTCTACTCCTCCACGCACCGCGACACGAGAGTCGAGAAGGTCGTTTGTGTCGGCAACGCGTTCAAGCTTCCCGGGTTGCAGAAGTACTTGCAGCAGAACCTGGGCCTCCCGGTGGAACGACCGGAATCGTTCAAGAAAGCGGCTTTGTCGGGCGGAGCGGTTGAGGCGGAATTCAAAGAGCAGTTGCTCAGCTTCGCGGTGGCCTACGGGCTTGCTGTCCAAGGCCTGGATCTTGGGAAGGTCGTCAGCAACCTCCTCCCCACGGAAATCGCCAAGCAGTTGGTGTGGCGGAAGAAGCGGCCCACGTTCGCCGCTGCCGCTGCATGTTTGCTACTGGCGGGCGGGGTGATCTGGTTCAGGCAGTCGGCGGATATGAGGGCTCTTGCCGCCGGTGCGGCAGATCAACCGCCAGTGCCCAGGAACCCGGAGGAAGCCTGGAGTGTCATTGACAACGGGCCCAGCCCGTCGCTGTCAGAACGTGCCCAGGCGCAGGCGATTCTGGATTCTGGGAACCTGTTAAAAAGGGAGTTATCTCGGCTGGGCGGACAGGGTCAAAACGAGCGCGCCGAGACAGAGATGCTCATCGACCTGCTGCGCAACAAGACGTTGATAACCAGGATTCTCCATGTGGTCCACGAGTCCGTGCCCGTTCCTGAGGGGCCTCTGGGCCAGGCCGAGACACAGGCCGAAGTCCTTGAAGCTATTGCGTCCGTGCCGCGCCGGGAACGGAGCCAGGTGTTCATTGACCGGCTCCACATGCAATTCGAGTCCAACGTCAATGAGTATGTGTGGCCAGACAGCCTGGTTCCCGTGCCGGAATCCATCAACGATCCCGAAGCTGAGCTGCCGGCCGTCAAGATCGAGATGACCTGCCGCACACCGAACCAGGACGGTCCTAAGTTTATCAGCGAAACATTCATGGACGCCCTGCGGAACAACGGCCAGCGACCCGAGAAGGGCTTCTATGTTGACCGCGTCTATCTCATCGACGGAGGCAGGGTGGAGACAAAGGGCCGCGAAACTCGGTCCTCAGTGCGTGACTCCAGTGTGCGGGGCGGACGAGGATTCGGACCGACCGGCACCGACACCGGCTCTCCAACGAGCCCGGAACTGGTCGCCCAGGACGTACCACCTGAGGACCTGGACCCTGTGACCAACGAGCCAATCGCTGACGATTGGCAGTTCGAGATCTGGATGGAAGTGATTTTGGAGGACTATCCGGAGGTCGAAGAAGAGTAGGCGCGCCGAGAGCGGTACATCTACTCGAGACACAGCTTGGCCTGTGCGAGCCCATGCCGGGCAGAGCCGGCTTTTGGGACCAGCTAAGCTAGATCGACCTAGAGGAGCCGTGGACTAATGGACTTCTTGCGACGACATGCGTTCTTCCTCGTGTGCGGTGTGGTCGCCCTGGCCGGGATCGCGCTGATCGTTACCGGCGCCCGGGCGACGCCGAGGGTGTTGGAGGAGTTGAAGAAAGCGGAAGCCACTCACCGTACCTTAGGCAACCTTGAGTCTCGGCCGGTAAACATGGTCAATATCAACGCCGCGAGGCAACGCATTGAACTGGTACTTGACGACAGAGACAAGGTCCTCGGGAAGGTGAAGGAGTTGTACGGGTACGAACCGCTGGTTCCCGGTGCCTTGCCGGACGGTGACGCTCTGAAGCGGAATGACTTCAAGTCCAAATACGCTGCTGAAATGGAGAAGCTCTTGGCATCTCTCAAGTACGGTTGCCCGGCATCGCCCAGCGAGGTCGC
>CP070827.1:3780102-3784395 GCA_020344555.1 Phycisphaerales bacterium | reverse complement strand
CGCGTTCCGTGGCCACGCGGTCGTCGTACTCGATGCGCCGGCCCGGTGAGCCGTCCACGTAACGTTGCTGCATGCGTATCGGCCCGTCGCCGGTTTGTGATGCCTCGAAACGTTCCGGCGATCTGGCACTACCATCCGCACCTGCATGGTAGTGGCGCGCCACGGTCCACTTCCAACTGTCGGGCCGCCGGGCTGCGTCGCCACCCAGAACAGCCCGCCGAAATGCGCCGAGCACGCGTTTTACCTGCCGCAGGTTGACGTCCTCATCGACTGCAAAGGGATTGCGCATCTTCGGGTTTACAGCGTCCAGACGCACAATCACCTCTCGCGGTTCAGCCTCACGCCGGATCTGAAGAAGCACAGGCCAGTCGGCCGGATAGGTGCCGAGCATGCTCATCACCTGATTGGCCGATGTAATCCTCACGCCGTCTAGCGACAACAAGCTGTCACCTACACGCACGCCGGCCTGATATGCCGGCCCTGACTCCCCAACGCGGGAGAACACCACACCGGCACCGTCCGTGTCCTCGACTATGGCCTGCCAGGTGCCGTGCCGTGCCAGCAATCCGGCCCGCAGCGCGGGTATGAAGCGTTTGATCTGGTTCGAGGATATCGCGTATGCGAACCCGACGTTGAAGCGCCCGCGGGTGTTGACGGAGATTCGCCCATTGATCCCGATGACCTCACCGGCCTCGTTGAACAACGGGCCGCCGGAATTGCCGGGGTTGATCGGTGCGTCGACCTGGATGCAGTCGGTGTACACCAGGTTGCCGCGGACACCCTCCTGATATCGATGAACGCCGGTGACAATCCCGAGAGATACGGTCGGAGTATAATCCTGACTGAGTGAGAAAGGATTTCCCATGGCAATGGCAGTGTCACCCATCTGCACCGCATCGGAATCACCCAGCCTGGCGTGGGGAAAGATGAACCCCGGCTTAGGCGCGATCAGGCGGAACATCGCCACGTCCCCGGTCACGTCGACCCCGAGCACCTCGAGTTCATACAGCACGCCGTCGGCGAGTCCCCCCAGGCCCTTCCGGCTGCCCAGGAGTCCGGCGACGACGTGGTAGTTGCTCAGTCCGTAGCCTTCCTGATCGATCAAGACTCCGGAGCCGCCGGCGCGTTGCAGCGAATCGAACACACAGACCACACTTGGGAGGGTACGCTCCATCATCTCGACGCGCCGGGTCTCCGCCTGGACGACAATGTCCGACGGCACACCGGCTGCGGCTGCGCCGGGCACGAGAACCAGCCAAAGAAGTACGCTTGTCGCCAGACTATTGGAATGGCGAATGGCGAATGGCGAATAGCAAGAAACGGTACCCACTCCCATTACGAGGTTTCCGCGGGCGTCGGCTTGGGCGCTTTCAACAGCCTGGCATCTCCCCAGTTGGCATGGTCGCAAAGATCCAGCTCATCACCGTAGTCGACTGTTAGCGTCAGAGTCTTGACACCCGTAACATCGACGATGATGTCTCTTGGCGGGTCTGCTCCCGTCACCGACCCGCTGTCGAACAGGATCTTCGAGTCACCCAGAATGCGGAACACGACACTGCCCCGGGGCCGAACCGAATCGTCTATGCCGATGGTTGCAACGAATGTCTCGAAGTCACCTGCGATCTCGAAGGTCAGCTCGGTCAGACTGTGCACGCCCAGCCCCTTCTCGAACACGCGCCCGCTGATAGACAGGGACCCACCCGATAAGGACTGATCAAAACGCACAGGCCAGGAGCGATGCATCAAACCCCGGACACGCTGATCGGCCACCGACAGATCGCTGACGTAGACTACGCGATCGCTATGAACGTCGACGCTCGCCACGGCGGCGAGAGGTACGTCCGCGGTAACATCCAGCGACGTCTCGATGCGAATCGAATAGGCGTCGGCGCGCTCGATCCGGCCTGAGAACACCGAACCGTCGGTCAGTGTCACGGTCACCTGGTGGTGTTGATGACGTTCGCGGCCCGCGCCGGCAGCGAAGACAACGCCGAATATCCTCTCCGTTTTGAAGTCTCGCGCCGGCTCGCCGAAGACGAACGATCCGCCCAGAGCGTCAAGCCCCTCCAACCGACCACGCAGCGTTTTGACGTCCTCGACGTTCCGGGTGATAAGCACGTCCTGTCCCGGAAGCCGGGAGGAGAGGGCGGCACGAAAGAGCCCGTCGGCCTTGGGGAACTCTTCGCGGCCTGCGAGCTGAACGCCGGCAAGTCGGTCGAAGGCGAGCGAGATAGCTTCGCCAAGAGCGGTACGAGTCACAACGGCGTCCGTTTGCCGGGGCGGGCCGCTTAGCTCACCGTACAGGTGCCCTCCGTCTGCAAGATAGAACACGGCGGTCACCGACATTGATGACGCACTGTCTCCGGATCTTTCCTTGGTCTCGTCGGAGTCATGTCCCGGCAGCTTGACGTCAGGCTCCTGCGACCGCGGTGCTTCTCGACCCACCCGACGGCGAAACGTGAGGCTGGACAGGCCGTCGACCGCAATCAGTTCTCGACACTCTGCAGTCTGAAGCTCAATGGAGCGGCCGTCGCGAGAGCCGACCCAAGCGCCGGCCACCTTTGTCCCATCAATGCGAACGGCCTCGACTTCTACAGCCCCGGCCGCCGCTGCGACGCCCAACGATGCCAAGGCACCAACGGCAACAGAAACGAGTCCCGGGCGCACACGAGCTGAAGTCGCTGCATGTCGAGATGGTCGTCGTTTCACCAGCCGCACATCCACTAGGGTTTCTTGGCCAGTTGCTCGTAATACTGTTCAACGAGTCGGCGGTAGCGGCTCGGAAAGTTGTCGCGCAGCGCTTGCAGGATGCGCTCGCGCTCCGCGGGCGGCATTGAACCCCAGACCTCACCGGGATTGGCCCGCCTCCCGGATTGCAGCGGACCCTCTTGCGGGCGGCCCCCGGGCAGCATGGAGTCCTGCATGGGATTGCTGGGCTCTTGTCCGCCGCGCTGCCCGCTGTCGCCGCCGCCGCTGCTACTGCTACTGCTGCTGCTTTCTAGTTCCTCCGCATCTTCGATCAGCCTATCAAGAATATCGATGATGCGCTGCTGCCTCTCTCGGACCTTGGTGCCCGAATCCCGGTGCGTGAGTCGCCGGCCGGCGTAGTCCATCAGGTCGGCGGCCTCCCCGATCCGACCCGGCTGCCGATTCTCCAACTCGGCCAGCATTTGCTGAGCCGAGATCACCAGTCGCTGCGAAGCATCGGGATATCTGTCCAGGAATCGGTACAGGGCCTCGGCGGTCGCGTCGTACTGCAAGTCCGCAAGCAGGCAGTACCCCTCTAGAAACGCGATCTCGGGCGCAAGGTACGAATACCTGCCCACACGTTTTAGACCGTCGGGCTTGCCGCCAAGAAGCTGCTCGATCCGCTCGCCGGCTTCCAGAAGCCGGTCCGTGGCCACTAGCGCCTTGATTTCGTAAGCCGCCGCGTGCACGGCCACAAAAACGTTCGGGTCCTGACGCAGCGCCCCCATTATGTCCGCGCACTGTTCATTTCGACCCGCATCATAGGCATCAAGGCCGTCGCGGAACTTCGGTGACAACAAGGCCAACCCCTGAGTAAGGAATTCATCACCGTCACAGTCCTGACACTTCGCCCACGTTTCCCGGATAAGCTTGACTGCATCGCCGGGTATGGCCGGGTCGGCGTCCAGGCCGGCAATGAAGCGGTCAACCGGACTCTGGCCTGCGACTGTGCCCACGCACACGCCGACCATAATGACGGCGACGAAGCTCGACACTCTGAACCAATAAGTAGTGCCACGGCGCATCTGCATTTTCAACATCCTGGTGATCACGCTCGGCCCCTACGGCTGATACTGGCGATCGCGCATCTCCTTGGCGATTCCGGCACATTCAACCTGACGCGCTGCCACTGCTCGAAACACTTCAAGAAGATCGCTATCCATTTGGACGGTTCCATTCTCTATAGCCTTGACGTCCTCTTCGATTGCCGCCGTCCGCGTGTTGACGCGGAGCTGGCTGGCGCGCAGCAGCTTCAGCTCGGCCGACTGCGGCAGCAGCGGAGACTGCCCGGCGTCACTGCTGAGCCCGGACATGCCCTGTTGTTCGTTGTCCTGCCGCATGCGCTGCACCGCTCCCAGAAGTTGTTCGAGCGTCTCCACGATCTCTTGCTCGATCGCCTGGGTCAGCGCCCCGACCTGATAGGCTGCCAATCTGTCGGCCACCGTGCCCATATCTTCCGAGAGATGCCCCACCACATTCGGAAAGACGATGGTAGTGCCGTCCTCGTCGAGAATGTGCAGGCAGGAGGCTGCATCCTCTGACAAG
>CP070827.1:3776701-3780002 GCA_020344555.1 Phycisphaerales bacterium | reverse complement strand
TTGACGTTGCGTAGCCCTAGTCTCTCCACTCACAGGGGAGCGGAGAGTGCTGCGGCTGCCGTGTTGGGCTCTTCGTGGAAGCGTCGACCATGGCTAGGTGGGAGCTGTCCAGGCAACTCGCAGAGTAGGACGCTCGATGCGTGAGGGTCCGCATCCCGGCGCGCCGGGAAAGCCTGTGGCTCGGTGCAGGACGCCGACAGGTACGCGACGCAAGCACAGTTAAGAAACAGGCATTGGAGCTCCCGTCCGGAGATCTGTCCGCACAGACCTCTGGGCGGGAGCCTGTTTTTGATGTTTTCGAGAAAAAATTTGGCCCATTTCGCGCACGGATCCGGGCGGGTTCGTCTTAGGTTATCGGGCGTTGAAACGCCCTGGAAGGTCCCGAAATGCACATCGTTCAACTGTTCAGTCTAGACTAAACAGTTGAGACTAAGCGGTCTAGACTGAACAGTTTAGACTAAATGGTTGATTGCATCGCCTGCCGAGTTGTGCTATTCTGTCAGCTTAGCTTGCCTTCCGAGCCTCCGGAGAGTCGCGCTCGGGCGGCGAGGACGTGGGAGTGTGAGGCAGGAAGGTTCGGCTGGAAGGAAGTGGTTGAGGAGAGGCGGCACATCGGCTCTTATCTGAGCACGTTTCCTTCTTAAGCCGACCCACGCTCACCGAGAGTGACAGCGGGTGGAGTGCCAGATGGTGTCTCCCGTGAACACACAACGCCCTCTCGGCCTTTATTGGGGCAGCGTCAAGACGGCGGCACTGATGCTGTCGCTGGTTGGCAGTGCCTATCTTATGGCCCTTGCCGTCGCGTCGCCTGCGTATCCCGGGCTCGGTTTGTTGACCCTCCTGCCACTGTTTCTCGCGATCCGTGTATGTCGACCAACCGGCGCGGGCCTTGGCGGTGCGTTGTGGGGTTTGTCGCTGTACGCGTTTTCGGTCACGGGTAGCGGCCATTCGATCGATGCTTCCGTCAGCTCTCTGGCGCTGCTTACCGCGATCCCAGGACTCTACACGTATTTCAGCGCCCGGCTGACGCGCTGGACCGGGTTTAACCCGTTTGTCCTGGGCGTAAGCTGGATGGGGGTCGAACTCGCGCTGGAGCCGCTGGGTCTGCGCAGCGGCTTGCTGGCCGGGACGCAAGGCGACGGAGCGTTAATGCACTGGATCGGCGGTGCGTTGGGCTACGTACTCGTCGCCTTCCTGGTCGCGTTTGTCAGCGCAGCAATAGTGTCGGTCCTGAGCCGCGCTTACGTCGGGGCCACGGCACCACGCTACCTGGTCGGATCAGGCGACAACGATTTCCGGATTGTTCAGCAAACGTTTTCCTGCTTTCCACTCTTCGTCATTCCTCCATCCCGTCCTCGCGCACCTCCGATGCCGCTCTTAGCCGGGTAAGTACGATTACAGTGCGTTACGGCACGCTCGCTAACGATCACGAAGCGCTTGGCGCGATGCGGTCTCATCTGTGTCGCGTGGCGAGTTCAAATGTGGTAAGGCTAATCACCGAAATTAGCCGGTCAAGGAGGTAAAACAAGATGTCAAAATGTATCAGTTGTTTGATTGTGGTTGGCGCGGTGCTTCTTGCGGCCACAAATAGTCATGCCGTGGAATGCCCGAACGTCGAGTACGGCCAATTCATACCGAAGGAGTCCCCGCAGTATTCTGACGTGATACCCGTTTCAGAGAACAGCTCTAGGACGAGTTGGGGCGGGACCGTGGTTTTCTATCCTTTTGGGGGCGCGTCGCCCGACCCGAACGATCGGCTCTGCTGGCTTTACGACCCCAATTCCTGGTGGGAAGGCGACTTCGACACCACACCCGACGAGGTCTGGGTGCAACTCAACGGCTGCGATCATAACGACGGGGTGGCCGAAATCTGGGTGGACGGCGCGTACAAATGCGAGACCCAGACCACCAGAGACCAGGGCGCCGTCCTCATAAAGTTGGAGCGTCCTGGTGGCAGCGCGATCGGGATACACACACACGACTTGACGGGCGATGTTTCTATCGCCTACGTGGCTATCCCGTACCCGTCTGAGGTCAAAATGCACTTCCCCCAGTTACCTGACAAGGAGGGGTGGGACGTAAACGCGACCAGTCCGTTAATGGTGGCCGACGACTGGCGGTGCACCGAGAGCAGTCTGGTCAACGAGATTTGCTTCTGGGGTTCCTGGAAGGACGACGTGGTTGGGACTATCACTAACTTCCATCTGAGCATCCACGGGGATATCCCCTTCCATCCGTTGACGGGGTTCAGCATGCCCGGTCAACTGTTGTGGAGCGGGGATTTCCCGATCGAAGACTTCGCCGTTGCGGGTCCCTTCATCGGTGATCAAGGGTGGTATGATCCTTCTGCGGAACCGCCAGACCCAAAATATATCGAGCACGACCACGAGCAGTACTTCGAGTACTGCATTACTGATATCGCGGATCCGCCCAAGCAGAGGGAAGGGGACATCTACTGGCTGGATATTTCTGCCACAGTGACCGGAGGCGTCTGGGGCTGGAAGACGTCCCTAGATGCGTGGAACGATGACGCCGTTTGGAGTCCCCAGTTCATCACTCCAACGTGGGACGAGATGTACGATCCGGTGACACTCCTGGAGACAACGGATGCTCTTCCACCTGTTAATGCGGCCGACCTGATTCCTGAGAATTCTCCTGTAAACGGCTGGTATTACTACCCGAATACAGGGTGGTGGAATGTTTGGTTCTTCGATCATCCGCTCGATTGGAGCAGCTCGAAGGTGGTCCATATCCACCTTGACGTGGATGACGCGGCTCCCGGCGCGTTCTTGACGGTTGCGGTGAACTGGTCGACCTATATGTGGACCCTCGAGGGCACGCCGGGCCTGCCGCCTCTTCCCGGTGAGATCCCAAGCGAGGAGCTGGAAAATCTCTACATAGGACGGGAAATTCTCTTGCCGGAGACTCCGGTCGACGTGGGCCCAATTGATCTGTACTGGGTGTTGCCGTATTACAACCCGGAGTGGGTGTCGGTCGACGTGCGCGGAGAGGGCTTTGGAATCAGCGGTAGCATTACGCACAGATGCGCGCGATCCTTGAACCAGGCGTTTGAGATTCGGACTAGAAGCCCCATCCCCGCGGTCAGCGAATGGGGTCTCGTCGTGATGCTGCTGTTGGTGGTCGCGGCTGGGACGATCGTCATCAGACGGCGTCGGGCTGTGGCTGCGTAAGTGCCGAGTTGCTTGACGTTGCGTAGCCCTAGTCTCTCCACTCACAGGGGAGCGGAGAGTGCTGCGGCTGCCGTGTTGGGCTCTTCGTGGAAGCGTCGACCATGGCTAGG
>CP070827.1:3769216-3776601 GCA_020344555.1 Phycisphaerales bacterium | reverse complement strand
GGTGACGATCTCCCGGTGGAGCAAATCTCATGGGAGGGTGCCTTGGAGTTTTGCCGCAGGCTTAGTGCCGAAGAAGGACGGCAGTATCGGCTGCCGACCGAGGCGGAATGGGAGTACGCCTGTCGCGCCGGGACGACCACCCCCTTTTCGTCCGGCGAGACCATCTCCACGGACCAGGCCAACTATGACGGCGAGTACGAATACGGGAGCGGAGTCAAAGGCGTCTTCCGCAACCAGACAGTTCCAGTCGCCGAGTTCCCGCCCAACGCCTGGGGCCTTCACGACATGCACGGGAACGTGTGGGAGTGGTGCCCGGACGGCTACGAGGATTATCCACCAAGCCCGGTGACACGATCAGCCCAGGAGCCTCCGATTGAAGGCCGGGTGCTGCGAGGCGGCTCTTGGCGCAGCCGGCCGAGGTACTGCCGCTGCGCAAACCGCGTCCGAGACCTGGAAGGCAGCCGGCTCAGCAACATCGGCTTCCGAGTCGTTCTGGAATCAGACTGATATCGGTGACACGTAACACACCCGTTCAAAGAAGCCTTGACACTCCTCTTCCAAGCTCGGTTAATGGACGTCATGCTCAGGCTCGCTATCTTCGTGGTCGTATCGATCCCTATCGTCGGCGTGTCGTGGCAACCCCTACGTGATCCTCGTTCCCACGGCTTCTATCGATTCTTTGCCTTCGAGTTCGTCCTCGTCCTGATCCTGCTCAACGTGCCGTGGTGGTTCAAAGATCCCCTCTGCGCCCGGCAACTCGTGTCGTGGCTCTTCCTGCTCATTTCATTTCTCCTGCCGGTCTACGGCTTCTATCTGCTTCGGATGATCGGCCGACCCAAAGATGGGATTGAGCGGACGACGGCTCTGGTCACGGTGGGAATCTACAAATACATCCGCCATCCTCTGTACGCCTCTCTGCTCTGGGCCGCGTGGGGGGTCTTTCTCAAGGATCCTTCTCTTCTTGGAGGTATTCTGGCTCTGGCGACCTGCGTCTTTGCGTTTGCCACCGGCAAGGTGGAAGAGACGGAGATGCTCTCGAAGTTTGGCGCTGAGTACGCCGCGTACATGAAACGCACGACACGTTTTGTCCCATTCCTGTTCTAGAGGGTGGCGTCATTCCTCGGCCCGGGGTTGCTCAGGGTGCTACGGTTGGCGGCAGCAGCCGGTCTTGCGGCCCCCCGGCATCGGCGGCTTCCGCGCCGTTCTGGAATCAGATTGATATCGACAGCACCTGCCCCAGCCCTTCAAAGAAGCCTTGACGCTCCTCCTGCAAGCTCGATTGATGGGTGCCCTGGCCGAGTCCCGGCACGTAAGCGTCTTGTCAGGCCGTGCCGCCATTTTGCATGAGGAGAGCAGGGTGTGTGCTCGGCAATCTGCGCCACATCCTGTCGCTCACAACCGCAAACACGACCACGAGGACGAACAGAGCTGTCGCGGCATCGGTTCTTGGGAGCAGAGTTCCAGACGCATTCATCGCCGGGTGGAAGATAGCGGGGGCCAGCAGGCTGCCCTTCGTTCGATTGAACACCCACATGAACAGGACCGACCACATCGCGTTGAAGAACACTCGGTTGGTCAAGATCGAGGACATGGAATCGTCGGAGGCGAGGTCCATAGGAAGGTGCCACAAGGCCCAGAATACCCAGACGACCAGGGCAGCAATAAGTGGGCAGTACCGCCTCTGCAATCTGGGTAGCGCAAAGCCTCTCCAGCCGCTCTCCTCATTGATCCCGCCGGCGAAGAAGAAACCGTGAAGAAAGAGCAGAATCGCTGCGGAAGGATCGACGGTCAGATTCAGTTCGGACTGTGGACCCGCGTCGGGGCCGAGAATACGAGTGATGCCTACCCCGGCGACCTGGATCACCGGAAAAACCAGCAACGCAAACAAGTACCACAGCGCGTTCCCCCGCGGTATGACAAGGGATCGGAAGTGCCGTCGGATGCCGATTACCCGCGAGAAGGCCCGGGAGACTGTGAAAGCCGGTAACAGGGCCAGGACCCCACCGAACACGATCAAGGGCGGCCCGAGCGGCGCGCCGCGCAGATGCGAAGCGAAGAGGATCAGCGTCGCCCAGGCAAGGATCCATGTCGCAAGGAAGGCTATCCAGTGGGCACCCCGCTGTTTGACGGTGCGAGCCGGTTCCGAAACGGCGCCGACAATCATGCCGGCAATCGCGGGGGCAAAAACCGCCAGGGACCCCAACGTGCCTTGCAGCGCCATATTGTTTGGGAAAGCCACGAGCAGAAGAATGAACAGTGGCCAGGAGAGCAAGTAGGCGAGCGCAAAGTACGCGGAAACCGGGTGGCCAAAGATCCAGTGAGAGAGTCTGCTCATAGCTTCTCCTCGGGACGTTGTTACGACTGTCGCTTGCACACCAATTAACGTCTTCTTGGGAAATCGTGTGGGATAGGCTTTCCAGCCTGTCTCATGACCGACTGGAGCGTCGGGCCCACACTCACGGTTGGGCACTTTTATACGGTTTCCGCCTCATTCGCCACCGCGGGTATCCATCTCTTCCGCCAGGAAAAGGTGGGAAACGGACTTGTACCAACTGTCTCGGGGTGTTGGAGTCGCTGCGAGGTGCGGTGTGCGCACTATCCTGCTTTCGGCGACGTTCTCGTGTTCCGGGCTGGTACACGAGGCGAACCGTACCCGCTCGATAATCCAGGCAAACTCCCGATCTCGATGCACCTCGGGACCAGGAAAGGTTCCGCCCACAACTCGTGCGGTCGCGGGACTGGAGAGAGACCGTACGAGCGCGTATTGTACCGGGGGACGTATTGTAGGCCCATACCGGGCGATTCAGTTGTTTTTTTCCTTTTTCGCTAGACACAAATCGCCCACCGGTCACTAGTACCATGATGGCCACGACTGGATCGGGAGGTCTGAACGTGCCTGCCAAAGACGGAACGTTGGTCCTGGGAGTGCGAAACGGCGATCGATCGGCCTTTGCCGAACTCTACGACCGGAGGGCTCGGCTGATCAGGGCCGTCTGCTACGACGAGGTACGCGACGTTCAAACGGCGGCCGACATGACACAAGAGGTCTTCCTGCGAGCCTATAAGAACCTGGCCCGCCTGCACGACGCGGATCGATTCGCCGCGTGGCTCGTCGGGATCGCCCGTCAGGTCTGTCGCGAGTGGCGTCGCAAGCGGCGCCGCGAAAGGCGCGGGCTGAAGGCCTTCACCGAACAGCAGCGGGCGGGCGGGGCGTGGAGTGACCCGCCGGAGTCGCGACTGGTCGAGCTTCGCGACCAGATCGCATCACTGCTAAAGCACGAACAACGGTCCATGCCGTCGCTGACGGAGAGAGAACGTTTGGCCTTGCACTCCTACTACTTACAAGAGCGCAGCGTGGACGATGCCCGCGCGGTGCTGGGCCTGTCGAGATCCGGTTTTTATCGCGTCCTGTCATCCGCCTGTCAGCGGTTGCGAGGCGCGTCGAACAAGCGGGAGGTGCACCCATGACGTGTCCAAACGCCGAAGAGTGGGACCTGCTGGCCATGGAGGCCCTCGAAGATGACCAGGCCGCGCCTTTGCTGGCCCACGCCCGCACCTGTGCCGCTTGCCGAGCCCGGTACGGCGACGCCCGTCGAGGACACATCGACCGCGTCCGCATGTACGAGGCTTTCGATCGTGATCATGAGGAACGACGTGAGCAACTCATGGCGGCGCTTCCCGACGAACCACCGCAGCGCTTCGGCGCCGGTCGGCGGGTTCTCGGCGTGCACCGTTTGGGAGATTTGATTATGAGGTTCAACACACCCACCGGCCGCCGCGCCGCTGCCGTACTGGCGCCGGCCGCATGCATCGTAATTGCTGTTGCCCTGTTGATGTCTACCACGCAAACGAGTGCCTTTGCCTCGGCCATTCAGCATCTGAAGCAGGCCGGAACCATCATCTGTCGTGTGACGACGACGACGGCCGTGCACATGCAGCCCGATCCGCAGGGCGATCTATCCATGCTCGATCCCTCCAAGCTCGCCAGGCTGGACGAGTTCAATAAGACGGAAATGGTCCGAACCGAAAAGCTGTACGTGAGCACCGGGCACGGCGTTCGTCGAGATGCGTACGAGGAACACGTCCTGGTGAAGACGACGTATGTACCGCAAGACGCTCCTACGCTCATTCTCGATCGGGCCGCCCAGACGTACCAGGAAGTCCGTGCCGACGAGGACGCGTGGCTTCCGGACGAAGTGAGGGAGGCGGTGGCCGACCGGGCGAAACCGGATATTCATTTCATGGGCCCCCCGGACGACCCACAACGCCTGATCCGTGGTCTGCGAAACCTGACGGCGGATGCGGATCGCGAGCTGGGCTATGAGACCGTCGACGGCCGGGAAGCCATCGGATACGAGATTGCCGGTGAGAAGGTCGGGTTCGGTCCGCCGTGGACGGACCACGCCAAGGAAAACCGCGCGGAGATGTGGGTGGACGCGGAGACGGGCAGGGCCGTGCGTCTGGTCTTCCGCTTTGTGAAGCACGTCCCTGGATCGCGGGCGATGCCGCTGGCGGCCAGGTTTGCCCTGACCACGGTGTACGACAACTTCGAGTGGGACCCGCCGCTCGCAGCCGATTGGTTCGCGCCGATCATTCCGGACGACTACACGCTGCACGAGGAAAGTGCTCCGGAGCAGATGGAAATGCCCGACGAGGCGGCACTCGTCGAAGCTCTGAAGGTCTACAGTGAACAAGCCGGCCGATACCCGACCAGCTTGAATACGCTAAGCCTCAGCATGGAGATCAGTGCCCTTCTCGGCTCGATTCGCGCCAGGCAACTTGCGGCACAACAGACCGGGAGCGAAGCACCGAATCTCCCGGATATCAGGTCGTTGGGCAAGAAGATGCAAGGGCTCGCGCTCTACACAATTCTGGAAATGACCGGGCATCGGCCGGAGTATTTCGGGGACACTGTCAATCCGGCCGACACCGACAAGGTTCTGATGCAATGGCAGCTCGAGGACGGCCGTCTCCGCGTGATTTACGGTGATCTGCGGGCCGAGACAATTGCGGAATAGGAACGCCGAGCAGCAATCTCCACCTGCCCTACGGTTTTTGGCGTCCGCCGATTCTGTCACGGACCCCTTGAAGCCCGGTGCCGATAACGTTGTTGAAGTTGTGTCCTGGCGGCGATATCATTGGTGCTTACGGCATTCTTGGGGTGGGTTTATCCGCTGCCGATTAGGCGCCAGAAGGGCATACCGGCGGGCTGGTTGAGGCCCGTTTCAAGGGGATCCGCGGGATAATGAGGAATAGGTCCGATCACCGCTCCGGGAGCGGCGCACCACCGGTCGTCCAAGTGCCCACCGAGGCGCCGCAGCCGCGGCGCAACTTCGCTCGCTGGCGCGCGTTGTCGCTGTCGCTCGTCTACGTGGTCTTCGCCGCACACATCATCCATTGGAAGATGACGGGCAAGACGCTGGCCCCGCTCGAACTGAATGAGGTGATGTACACCCTCGAGCTGGGCATCATTACAGCCGGCTTTCTGTTCATGTGCTTCCTGGTTCTGGGCACGCTGGTATTCGGGCGGTTCTTCTGCTCCTGGGCGTGCCATATCATGGTCCTTCAGGACCTCTGCGCCTGGATACTGCGGAAGTTCAGAATAAGGCAAAAGCCCATCCGCTCGCGGCTATTGCTGCTGGTACCGCCGCTGACCGCCTTCTACATGTTTATCTGGCCGCAGATCATTCGGGCGTGGCACAGCAAGGCGTTCCCGACCTTCCATATGGCAACGGACAGAGAAGGCTGGGCGTCACTTGTGACCAACAACTTCTGGCGCAACCTGCCCGGCCCGACGGTCATTATCATCACGTTTCTGGTTTGCGGATTCTTCATCGTCTATCTGCTGGGATCAAGGACGTTCTGCACCTATGTATGCCCATACGGAGCGGTCTTCGCCCTGGCCGATCGTTTGACGCCCGCCCGAATCCGAGTAAGTGACAAGTGTCAGCAGTGCGGGACGTGTACAGCGGCGTGCACATGTGGCATTCGTGTGCATGAGGAGGTCCGACAGCACGGGATGATCGTGAATCCGGCCTGCTTGAAAGACCTCGACTGCGTTTCGGCCTGTCCACAGAGCGCACTGCGCTACACCTTCTCAAGACCCGCGTTGCTCAAGTCCGTCAAGAGCGGTGGGCGGTTCGGCAGCCTGCCGTACGACCTCTCGGTGGGTGAAGAGCTGCTGACCGGTCTTGTGTTTGTTGTGGTCTTGCTTTCGTTCCGCGGTCTGTACAGCCGGATACCGTTTCTGCTGTCGCTCGGGCTGGGTGCGATCATCGGATATTTCGCCGTGTTGACGGTGCGCATGTTCACCCGCCCCAATGTTGTTCTCGCAACGCTGCGGCTGAAGGAACTCGGCCGGCTGACATTCGCCGGACGTGTGTTTTCCGGTTTCGCCGCGATCCTTGCCGTGTGTGTTGCGCATAGCGCGTTTGTGCGTTATCACGAATATCTCGGCCTCACTCAGGCCAGGGCGCTGCGTGCGGCGCAGGGCCTTAGCCATACGAACGCCGCCACTACGATCTCCGCCGAAGCCGCAGCCACGGCCTCGGCCGCAGCCTACGCTGATGCCGTAAACGCTGACATGGACACTCTCGCAGGCAGCGCGCTTACCCATTTAAGAACGGCCGACCGATGGGGGCTGGTCCGTAACGTACGCGTCGAACGAGGGATGCTCACGGCGGCGTCACGCCTGGAGCGCTTCGACGACGTGGGAGAATATGCGTTGCGTCTGCTCGAGCGAGATCCCAACGATATCAGCGCCAGTCTCCGGCTGGGGCAGGCCTGGGCGGGGCTGGGGCGGCTCGCCGACGCCGAAGGCCTGTTTCGCAACGTCCTGGCGCGCTGGCCGGACGACCCCGGTGACGCGGCCCCGGCTCTGGCCGGAGTGCATCAGGCCCTGGGTGGATTGCTGGCTCGACGTGGCGATTTTGCAGGAGCGGCTGAGCAGCTCCGCGCGACAATCGAGTTGGATCCGGACCAGCCGGAAGTTTTCGCGGAGCTGGGAGGCGTTCTGGCGGAGCTGGGCCGTTTCGATGAAGCGATAGCGAGCCTGCGCCAGGCCGTGCGGCTCGATCCCGATCTGGCCGGGGGCCACTACAACCTCGGCACAATCCTGGCCCACCTGGGCAGATTCGAGGAAGCGGTTCCCTGTTACGAGCATGCACTGGCCGTCACCCAGGATGACGCCGAGCTGCACAACAACCTCGGCTATGTCTTAATGCGAACCGGACAACTCGACCAATCGCAGCATCATCTCGAGCGGGCTGTAGCACTCGACCCCAACCGCGCCGATGCCCATTTCAACCTGGCAACACTGTTTGATACCCAGCAGCAGACTGAGCAGGCCGCAGAACACTATCGCATCGCCGCCCGCCTCGACCCAC
>CP070827.1:3763863-3769116 GCA_020344555.1 Phycisphaerales bacterium | reverse complement strand
CATCGTGGACGAGATACGCAACGGCCGCCTCACGCCGGCCCGACGTCGGCGTATCGTTCGGTACGCCGCCCAGCTCGGTCTGTCTGCCGTCCAGGCCGGACGGTTAATCGCTGCTTGCCGCGAGGAGGTGCTCCAAGGCCGCGACCCGACCGAGCGCTACCACGCGTTGCGTCTGGGCGAGCCGACACCGACCAGAGTGCCAACGCACATCAAGATAGCGCTGGTCGTAGCCGTTGCGATCATATTGGATCTGCTGCTGCTCAAGTGGCTCTGGTAGGGCGTGCTCGGAATTACGAATTACGAATTACAAAAGATCCCATAAGAATGGCAGGCGCTTGGTGAACCACGTGCGCTACGTCAGCGGCGGGCTTTGATCCGGATCGACGATAATCGGGACGATCGACCCGGAGCGTTCCCCTCGAAGAATCCCCCTCGTAACGAACACCAGGTTGTCGAGGCTACGGCCCGTAAGCAACGGTGTCCGATCGTCCGAGCCTCGCCGGCCATGCTTTTGGGCTCGCGGGGCGCTCACGACCCTTTCTTGCCGCAGCACTGCTTGTATTTCTTCCCGCTCCCGCAAGGGCAGGGATCGTTGCGCTTCGGCTTGGCATCCGAACGGATCGGCTCGACCGGCGGCGGGAGCGGTTCCTCGTCTTGGCCGGGGAGTTGTCCCCGATGCTCCTTCTCTCGCCTCTTCCGTTCGTGGAACCGCTCCGTACCTGAATCGTCGTGCTTGCCCATACTTCGTTGCCCTTGTCGAAGCCGAGTTTGACACCGAGCGCCCCGGCGGCCGGGGTCGCTGCGGATCGCGCTCACACCCCACAACCCGCCATCATCCTGCTATTCTATCACGGAACGCCCAACAGCGAATTGCCCTTGGTTGTCGATTATACAACGTCGACCGAGTGGGCGTATCCGCCTGCAAGAGCCGCGATTATCGGTTAGGGAGGATCGACAATCCGTAATCGGCAATCCACAATACCGCCGGAAATACGTTCCCGTTGTTGGAGATCTCGTTAGTGCCAGCCCGCCTACGATTGACCCTCTCGATTCTAGCCGTCCTTGCCGTGCTCTTCGTCGGTGCCGCCGGCTACATGATCGTTGAAGTAGAATATCATCCCCAGCTTTCTCGACGCCCTCTATATGATGGTGATCACCATCTCGACCGTGGGATATGGTGAGGTCTTCCCGCTCAGCCGAGGTGGGCAATTGTGGACCATCGTGGTGATTACCTTCGGCATCGTCACGGTCTCCTATGCGTTCACCTCGCTTTTGACCCTGGTCGTCAGCGGTGAGCTGCGCTTCTTACGCGAGAGGAAGAAAATGGACAAGACGATCGAACATCTGACCGGCCACGTGATTCTATGCGGCTACGGCCGGATGGGAGCCCTGGTCATTCGCGAACTGCGGGAGCGCGGCATACCCGTCGTGGTTGTCGAGAAGGAGCGTACACTCGAACCGGATCTGCGCGATGCCCAGGTTCCGTATGTCATCGGCGATGCAACAGAAGAGGATACACTCCTGCACGCCGGCTTGAGGCGGGCCAGCGCCTTGGTAGTCCTACTCCCGAGCGACGCCGACAACGTATACATCACTTTGACGGCGCACACCCTCTGCCCCAACCTGATCGTCGTTCCCCGGGCCGAGCAGCCCACAACAGGGCCTAAGCTCACACGGGCGGGCGCTACGCGCGTGGTCTGCCCGCAGGAGATAGGGGCCACCAAGGTGGTGAACATTCTGACCCGTCCGACGGTGGTCGACTTCGTGGAGGTGGCCAACAAAGGGGTCGATCTGGAACTTGATGAGTATGAGGTCTCAGATCAGTCTCCGCTGGTGGGACGATCGCTGCGCGACTCCCACGTAGGTCGGAAGACGGGTGCCATCGTCGTCGCCATCAAACGGGCCGATGGCGAGGCCCTGGTTAATCCGGACCCGGACGCTCACTTGGAAGCTAAAGATACGCTGATCCTTGTCGGCCCCGCAGGTGTTTCCAGCCGCCTAGACGAGATAGAGCACAACGGATAACGAATTCAGAATAGCGAATGGCGAATTCAGAATTCGCTGTTGTGCGTTCGCTATATACCAACAAACTCGATCTCGCCCACGTCGGGTATCAGGCCGGCGCTGTGGCCGCGGCACAGGAGTTCGCGCACTGCCCGCCGGCCGACGTCTCCGTAGTCGATGGTCCACTTGTTGACGTACATTCCGACGAACTTGTCGGCGAGGTGTTCTCCCATGTCCCGGGCGTATTGTAGGGCGTACTCGACGGCTTCCCGACGGTGCTGAAGGCCGTATTCGATGCTGCGCTGAAGGATGCCCGTGATCTCATTCATGGCGTCATGGCCAAGCGTGCGCCGAATGCAGTTCCCGCCCAGAGGGAGCGGCAGATCCGTGGTTTCCTTCCACCATTTACCCAGGTCAACGACCTGGTGCAGCTCATGGTCCATATAGGTAAGCTGCCCCTCGTGGATGATGAGGCCGGCGTCGGCCTTCCCACCAGCCACGTAGTCGAGAATCCTGTCAAACATCACCACGGTACGCTTGAACGTCCCCGGCCCCAGCAGCAGGCTGAGAGCCAGGAATGCCGTGGTCTTCTCTCCGGGTATGGCAATCGTTTTCCCGCGAAGCTCCTCCACGCCCATCGGCTCTCGCGTGACGACCAAAGGACCGTACCCGTCCCCCATGCTCGCCCCGCAGGTGGTCAGGGCGTACTTGTCGGCGACAAAAGGGTAGGCGTGGATGCTAACGGCCGTGATGTCCAGCTCACCTCTCAGGGCCCGTTCGTTGAGCGTTTGGATATCCTGTAGCACGTGCCGGAAGCTCCAGCCACCCGCATCGATCTTGCCTCTGGCCAGCGCGTAGAACATGAAGGCATCGTCCGGGTCGGGGCTATGGCCGAGCGTCAAATGTCTGATTGTCATTTAGATCCCTGCCTGGTCCCATAGGGCGTTGACTCCCACGATGCCACGGTGATACATGGAGCATTACATGGCCCGGTAGGGGGCAAAACAAGGGCGCCTGGGCTCCGTTGGGTAAGAAACGTCCATCCTGTGGGGGTTCCCATAATCGGTCCCGGGGACGCTGGGAGCCAGGCTCAACCCCGGTACTTCCGTTTGTCGATGATGTGGACGATATCCGAGTATTGTCATTGTCAGGGCATGCCCTGGCGACCTTTGGAGCCGCAATACCGCGGGCGTGTAACAATTCCGTCACGGCTGACAAGACGTGTCGGCGAACTTGTTGGACCGCCGGGTAGTGCGTAGAATGATTGGTGTTGTGTCGTTAAATGCGTCTTGTCCCCGAGTAGGTGAGTTTCTTTGTTGAATCTTCGACGGCTGATAATCACCGGGGAGTTTCTGCTCCTCTCCGTCGTGTGTACGGGTTGTTTCTCGACAGCCCCGGCTGACGAGCAACAGGCCGATGCCATGCGTGTTCGTGAGCCGGAGCCGTGCATCACTCCGGAGGACGCTGAGCGGATGGCGGACCAGGTGCTCCAGCTCGTTAACCTGGAGCGAGCCGAACGGAATCTCCAACCGGTCGTGGTCAGTGAGAAGCTCACCAAGATCGCCGAGGACTACGCCTGCCGGATGATCGATGCGAAGTTCTTCGGACACCGGAGCCCGCTGACCGGTCACGGGCCCGCCAAACGAGCCGTGGCGGGCAAATATACCTTCTACGCGGTGGGTGAAAACCTGGCCGCAGGACCGGAGAGCTCCGCCGAAGTGATGAAGCTCTGGATGGACAGCCCTCCCCATCGGGACATCATCCTCGATCCTACATGGAAGGAAGTGGGCATTGCGGTTCGCGCCGGCGGCGAGTACTCCACCTACTGGGTGCAGGAATTCGGCGATCCAGCCGGCTTGTAACCATACTTCCTCAACGCCATGAGTAACGGTCCGACGCCTGGGCGCTCGCTGTTCGACCGGAAACGGCGCCGGGGACGCAAAGGCGTTCGCGCGATCGTCACCGGCCAAGTCGGTCTCGACAAGAAGCCATTCCTTGAACAGGTCGTTCAGATCGCCCGCCGCAACGGCCACGAGGTCGCTTTGTTCAACGTCGGCGAACGAATGTGCGCCGAGGCGCCGGACATCGTTCCCCGACGGATTCTGGATCTGCCTCGACAGCGGCTGACAGCCCTCAGGCGAAGCGTCTTCAAGGACATCATTGCCGAGGCGTCGACCGGGGCGAATGTGATAATAAACACCCACGCGACGTTTCGATGGAAGCATGGCCTGTTCCACGCGTACGATCACAGCCAGATGGCCGAGCTCGACGCTGATCTGTACGTGACGCTGGTCGACGACCTCGACGCGGTTCACGAACGACTGCAGCGCGAACATGAAATACATCACACCCTTAAGGACATCCTGGTCTGGCGCGAGGAGGAAACGGTCGTCACCGAGGCCATGGCCGAGGCCGTCTCCGGTTACGGCCGTGCACTCGTGATCTCACGCAGCAACCCCAAGATCAACGCGCTGTCGCTGTATCGCCTGATGTTCGAACCGGGCCGGAAACGAGTATATCCGTCGTTCCCGATGACCCACGTGCTCGACCTGCCGGAAGTGCTTGCCGAGATCGACCACTTCCGCAACGTACTTGCCGAGCACTTTATCACGTTCGATCCAGGTGATCTGGACGAGAAGAGACTGCTGTTCGAGGCCGGTGAAGCCACGAAACGCGGTAAGGAGCACGTCGCCATCGAGGTTCACGGCAAAGAGGTGATGCTGAGTGTCGCCGAGATCACACAGGTCGCCCGCGACATCGATGCTCAGATATACGCCCGGGATTTCAAGCTCATCGAGCAGGCCGACATGATCGCGAGCTACATCCCCGCACTGCCGAGCGGCCGGCCCGCGATATCCTCCGGCGTGGAGCGCGAGCTACAACACGCCTTTGAAAGCACCAAGGACGTATTCGTCATCTGGCGACCAGACGACGAGCCTTCCCCCTTCGTCACCGAGACTGCCACGGCGGTTTTCAGATCGATCGAGGAGCTGTTCGCCTACTGCCGGGAACGAGGGCACATCAGGGATAGCCGGCCGTCACATCTTTAGGTGCGGTCTCACATTCCGCCAAATCCGAAAGGTTACACCCCAGCGATGGTGGCGCAACTTCTTGCTCAACAATAGGTTGCGGCGGCAGTCCAGCATGCGATTTTTTTCAAAAACCCCTTTACTCCGGGAACGCCATCCGCTAACATCCGGTTTGTTGGGTTGGTACCCCGTGGCAGGATTTGCCTGGGTCGCAGCAACC
>CP070827.1:3738369-3763763 GCA_020344555.1 Phycisphaerales bacterium | reverse complement strand
GCAGTACAACCGCCGAAACCGCTTCGGCCATCTCTACGCCAACCTGGCCCTGGCATACGACACCGAGGAGGTCGACGGTGACAACGGGCGGCGGATCGTGCTGGACGAGGCCCATACCTTCCGCGATCCTTTCGCGCTTATCCTGCGGAACCGTAATGTGATCCCCGGTACCATCGTGGTGACCGACGGCACCAACCGCCGGTTCTATCGATTAGGCGTCGATTACGCGGTGTTCAGGCAGAGCAACGTGACCCGCATAAGCCGTATCCGAACCGGGCAGATTGCGGATGGGGACACGGTCTTGATTGACTATCAGATCCGCACGCCCGCTGACGGCGAGCTCGACACTATACGTGTCGACTTCAGCCTCGAGCAACGGTTCTCCAACGGCCTGACGCCCTACTACCGATTCGCATACCGCAATCAGGAAGACGATGTCTCGACCGGTTTCCTGCGGCGGGCCGACCGGACCGATCACCACCGCATCGGGGCCAAGTACGAGGCCAAACGCTACACCCTCGGCGCCGAGATCGAGATCTTCGACGACAAGATCGAGCCGTTTGATGCCTTCCACTTGGACGGGCTGCTGCGGATCCTCGAGCGCCCGGATCATTCCGTGGATGCCTCGACCCGTCTGTCCCGGTTTTTCTTCGAAGATGGGTTTGCCGACCGTAATGTCACCGTGGTCGATGCGGAGCTGGATCACCACTGGCGCCTGACCGACTCGCTGTCCACGGTCGAGCGCGTCGCGTACCGATACGAGGACGATTCGGCCGCCGGGATCACCCAGGCCTGGGACGTCACCGCCGGGCTGGAGTACGTCGTGGGTGATCTTTCGGGTGAACTTACCTTGGAGTACGATCGCCTCGATCTCCCCGATTCCGAGGAGGACAACTACGGCGTGTATTTCAGGGTGCGCAGGGAGCTGCCCGATGTGCTCGGTCGTCGATGATGGAGCTCCTGTCATGCCTCGTGCAAGCTGCGAGGTTCAGTTCGCGCGGATATCCGCACGGGCCAAGAGCGGCAGCCCCGTTGCCCTAAGAAGCGTGCGCACCATTTTGGTGAGCACGTTCCTGCTCTGGATCGGTGTAACGGCCGGGTGTGCCCGGCCCCAGGGTGTGCTGTTTCCACAGTTGGACCCGCCACGAGTCTGGCCGCCGCCACCGGATACGCCGCGTATCAAGCTTTTGGGCATCCTTTCGGACAGCCGGGACTTAAAGGCCGGCCAATCGGGGATGGAAGTCATAAAGGCCGCTTTCCGAGGCCCCCGTCCGCCGGTCAAATTCTCGGGGCCGCACGGGCTGGCGGTTCGGAATCCGGGTGTCCTGGCCATTGCCGACCCAGGCGGCGGTTCGGTCCATCTGATCGACCTGGATAGCCGGTCACACCGCATGGTCAGCGGCTTTGGTGATCAGCGGCTGGCGGCGCCTGTGGGGGCAGCTTGGGCCGGTGAAAGACTCTTTGTAACCGATGCCCAGCGCCACGAGGTGATCGAACTGGACAGCGAAGGTGGTTTCCAGCGGCGATTCGGTAGCGACGTGCTGAAGCGTCCGGTGGGCATCGCCTACGTGCCGAAACGCAGGCAGCTTTACGTCGTGGATGGCAACGCTCACCACTTGACCGTCTTCGACCTGACCGGAAAGCTGATCAAGACGATCGGCCGGCGAGGGACCGCTCCGGGCGAGTTCAACTTTCCCACACACATATGCTCCGCCGGGAACCGGTTTCTTGTTGCTGACAGCGGGAATTTCCGGGTGCAACTGCTTGATCTGGATGGCCGCTGTGTGAAGACGATCGGCCAGAAGGGAGACGGGGCCGGCGATTTGTCCATGCCCAAGGGTGTGGCGTTTGACGGCGACGGACATGTTTATGTCATTGACGCCCATTTTGAGAACATCCAGATTTTTGACGAAGTCGGGCAATTGCTCATGGCGTTTGGGGAGGAGGGCAGCGGTCCGGGCAAGTTTTCGCTGCCTGCCGGGCTGGCGATCGATGATCAGGACCGCATCTGGGTGGCGGATTCGGGCAACCGCCGTGTCCAGGTATTTGAATACATGAGGACGTCGTTATGACGATGCGACGAACTGCCGGGTGGGCGACGCCCGCCCTACTTGTGTTAACGAACTTGACGGCAGTGACTTTTGCCGACGAGTCGGTGGTCAATTCCAAGCACGATCTGTCTGCTCGGGGTCCCGGGCCTATTCGTGCCGTGCAGGAAGGCAGGGTCTGTATCTTCTGCCACACGCCGCACAATGCCGCCCCGCAGACACCCCTGTGGAACCGGGCAAACCCGCGAACCTATTATCGCATTTATGAGAGTTCCACGACCGACGCTCGGATTGATCAGCCTTACGGACCGTCCAAGATGTGCCTTAGCTGCCATGACGGATCTGTAGCACTTGGGAACGTGCTCTCGCGCCCGGCCACCCACCCGATCGTCATGACCGCCAGAACCATTCCACCGGGAATGGCCGACCTGACCAACGACTTGTCGGATGACCATCCCATCGGTTTTAGATATGACCGGGCCCTGTCCAACGTGGACAGGCAGATCCGGCCGCCCGAGGTGGTCACCCAGGACCTGCCCCTGGGCGTACACAGTGAAGTGCATTGCACCACGTGCCACGACCCGCACAACGACCAGTTGGGTGATTTTCTGCGGATCTCGGACCAAATGTCGGCCATATGCGTGGCTTGTCACGACATGAAGGGGTGGATCCACGCCGGACACGCCGTCAGCGGCAAGCGCACCACCGGACGGACGGTCGATCCATATGAGCGCCTGAAGTATGCCACCGTCAGCGACAACGGCTGCACGAGCTGCCACAAGATTCATTCAGCCCCACATAGAGAGAGACTGCTGCGATTCGAGCGCGAAGAGGACAACTGCCTCAACTGTCACAGCGGTGCGGTTGCCAGTTTCAACATTGCCACGGATATCTTCAAACGCTCCGGCCATGACGGGCGATTCCGTACGGGAGTCCATGATCCCGCCGAGACTCCATTCACCATGCGGCGGCACGTAGAGTGTGTAGACTGCCACAACCCGCACGCCGCCCGGCATAACCCGATTGGAACGGTGCGCGGTACGCTTGGACAAACCGTCAAGGGGCCCAACCTGCACGCATCCGGCGTAACCATCACCGGCCGCGAAACCGACAGCGCCAAGTTCCTCTATGAAATCTGCTTCAAGTGCCATGGAGACAGCATCAGCCGGCCGCGGATCAGAACCTCGCGACAGGTCACCCAGACCAACGTGCGGCTGGAGTTTCAGGCGTCCAACCCCTCGTTTCATCCGGTCGCGGGACCCAGACGCAGCACCACCAGTGCCAGTCTGATTCCGCCGTTGCGCGTCGGGAGCATCATCACCTGCACGGATTGTCATAACAGTGACAACGCCCGGTCGGCAGGCGGATCGGGGGCCAACGGGCCGCACGGCTCCATCTTCGAGTCGCTGCTGGTGCGCAACTATGAGACCGACGACTTCACTACGGAAAGTGCCCAGGCGTACGCGTTGTGCTACGGCTGCCACAGCCGGGACAGCGTCCTCAACAATGAGAGCTTCTCGCTGCACCGGCGTCACGTCGTTGACATCCGTACCCCGTGCAGTGTTTGTCATGACTCCCACGGGATCTATCGCGGCCAGGGTAACAGCGTCAACCACAGCAACTTGATCAACTTCGACCTGTCCGTGGTAATGCCTGCAGACACACCGAGTGGGAGACGTGTTGAATACGTCGACACCGGGACGTTGTCTGGGACTTGCACGATGACGTGTCACGGTCTGCCGCACGTCAATTTCCCTTATGCTAATGTGGGTGGTGGAGGGACGTCGTCCCGCGTGCGCAGCTTTTCGCTGGGAGTGAACCGATGATAAAGCCAACCGGAATCACCGCTTGCTTCCTGGTCTTTACCCTTGGGATCATCGGTGGATGGGCCTGGGGCGGTATTGAGGGTTCCAAACACGATTTCAGTAACAAAGACTGGTCCGGCGGGGATTTGTGTAGCGCCTGCCACTCGGCCGAGAGCGAGGAGCCGGCGGCCACGCCGCTCTGGGAAGAAAGCGCCGACCTGAACCGCACCTTCGGGACGCCGCTGAACCAATCCAAGGCGGCGGGACCGGGGACGAACGTGTGCCTGCGCTGCCATGACGGAACCATCGCCAGGGACACCATCGCCGGCGCCGAGGGCCAGCGATTCGTCAACAGAGAGAATCCCGGACTTTTCAGCACCGGCCACGGTGCCGGCGATCACCCCGTCGGCGTTGACTATCCGCAGTTTGACAGGGACTACCGCCCGGCAACGTCGGTGACGGCCGCGGGTACCGTGCAACTGCCCGACGGAAAGGTCGAGTGCAACTCCTGCCATGATCCCCACAATATGTCCGGCGAAGAGTACATGCTGGTCACCAGCAACGCCCGCAGTGCACTGTGCCTGACGTGCCACAGAAAGTAAAACCCAACCGATCCGCCAGCGGTAGGCGGCGTGTCCAACGGTTGCAGTATGCAACGATCGTCTGTTTGTATGGCCCTGTTGCTCTCGGCGTGCTGACGGGCTGTGCAACGGTCAGGGTAACGCCCGATCTGGTCTACTTCCCTCCACCACCCAGCTCGCCCCACGTGGTTCATTTGAAATCGTTCAACCGCTTGCATGACGTGGTTCCAGTCCGTGGGAATCTCCTGGATGCATTTAGGAGGGGGATAGTAAGCCCGCGTGTTGGCACGCCGGCCGGTGTCGCGTTTCACAGAGATCACCTGTACATATGCGATACCGAATTCGGCATCGTCCACGACTGGAACCTGGATACCGGCGGGGCAAGACGTATCGGCCACACCGGCAACGTGGTCCTCGTCGAGCCGGTCGCGGTGGCGGTCGATGCGGCAGGAACCGTCTACGTGGCCGACACCGGCCGCGGTGAGGTGGCGGCCTTCGACGCCGCCGGTCGGCCAGTGCGCCGATTTCGCCCCCCCGACCGCGAGCAGTACAGGCCGGTGTCTTGTACGACGGCACGAGGTAGGCTCTATATCGCGGATATCGCCGCCCACCGCGTCGATGTCTTTTCCACCACGGACGGAGCGTATATTACCAGCTTCGGTGGCATCGGCAGTGAGCCGGGCCGATTCTACTTCCCGATGGGAGTCGGCACAGACGCAGAGGGCAACATCTTCGTCTCCGACATGATGAACGCCCGCGTCCTGGTCTTCAATGACTCGCACACCCCGGTGCGCAGCATGGGCCGACCGGGCAATCGCTACGGCGACATGGGCAAGCCCCGGCACCTGGCCGTCGGACCGGACGGTGTGATCTTTATCACCGACGTCGAGTTCGGCCATGTTCATTTGTTCAACAAACAAGGACAGCTTCTGATGCTGCTTGGCGGCCGTGAGAATCAACCCGGCGACCGCGAGGATCAGCTCGGCGCTACACCCATGCCCGTCGGCGTGGCCATCGCCCCCAAGTTGCCGGACCGCCTGGCTTCATTAGTTCCCGACGGCTTTCACCCCACCTATTTCCTGTTCATAACAAACACGATCGGCGCCAAACGAATCAGCCTCTTCGCCCTAGGTTCCGCGCCATAGTCACCGCCCGATTGTGGATTTCGGATTGGGGATTGGCGATTGCGCATTGTATAGCCTGCGAACTTGATGGTGACTTGCCGGGCATCCTGGACCCGCTTGGGCAGGCCGCCTCTCCGAGACTCTGTGGAGGCTGCCGACTCTTTGGGGACAAGTCTCGCCTGCGGGCTGGGGCGGGACTATACCGTTTGGGCGACGTCGGCGGCGGTGCGTAGGTCTGACACCCGATGCGTCTTTTCCCAGGTGAACCCTTGGCCGTCTCGGCCGAAGTGGCCGTGCCGGGCGGTTTCAAGGTAGATGGGTTTGCGAAGGTCCAGGTATCGAATGATCCCGGCCGGTGTGAGCGGGAAAACCTCACGGATGATGCCGGCCAGATGATTCGGTGAAAGCTCACTGGTGCCGAATGAATCAACGTTGACACTTACGGGGTCTGCCACGCCGATGGCATAGGCGAGCTGAACCTCGCATTGCGAGGCCAATTCGGCCGCAACCATGTTCTTGGCGATGTGGCGTGCCATGTAGGAAGCAGACCGATCGACCTTGGTCGGGTCTTTCCCGGAGAACGCCCCGCCACCGTGGCGGCCTCGACCGCCGTAAGTGTCGACGATGGTTTTTCGGCCGGTCAGCCCGGTGTCGCCGTGGGGCCCGCCGACCACGAATCTGCCAGTGGGATTGACGTGCACGATGATGTCGTCGGACCACATCTGCGGGCATTCGCGCTGGACCACGGGCCGTATGACCTCGTTACGAATCCGCTCTTTGGCCTCTGCGGTCATCTGGTCGGTCTTCGGATTCACAACCTCCTCGGTGTGCTGGGTCGCAATCACCACGGTATGCAGGCTGACTGGCAGCCCGCCGTGGTAGGCCACGGTAACCTGTGACTTAGCATCGGGCCGCAGCCAACCGATCCGACCCGATATGCGCAGCTCCGCCAACTGCTCGACCAGGCGATGAGCGAGCTGGATCGGCAACGGCATGAGCGATTTGGTCTCGTTGCAGGCAAACCCGAACATCATCCCCTGATCACCGGCACCCTGCTCAGTGTGCAGGCCTTGGCCCTCGGTAACCCCCCGGCTGATGTCCGGCGACTGGGGGTGCAAAGCGAGTTGGACCGTGCAACTGCGGTGGTCGAAACCGGCCGCGGGGTCGTCATAGCCGATCTTGCGGATGGTTTCGCGGACCGTGTCCTCAGCCCGGCCTAGGGCGGCGTTGGCGGGGTCGTTGTGCACCGTCACCTCACCGGCCACGACCACCAGCCCGGTGGTCACCAGGGTCTCGATCGCGACCCGCACCTTGGGATCATGCTCAAGAAGACTATCCAGCAAGGCATCGGATATCTGGTCGGCGATTTTGTCGGGATGGCCCATCGAGACCGACTCCGACGTGAACAGATGCGATGACGCCAAATCAGTTTGCGGCACGGTTAGCCTCCTCATCGACCGGGTGAGCCCATATCCGCCCTGTAGGCAGGCATCTTAAGGTCGGACCCGGCCTTTCGCAACACGAGTGAGTCCGATGTCAAAGTGAGGGCTGTGAGTTGCTGACAGGACTTGGCGCCAGAGCTCGCGAGGCCTCCAGTAGCCGACGCTCAACGGGCAACCCGCGCCGTTGCCGTCGACGAACCTCGCGCCGGCGCACACGCATGTGCATCAGCGCCGACGTTCCATTCGGATCTTCACGAAGCAGCGGAGAGCGAGCCTGCTGGGCGAGAATCGAGTGCATCCGGTCAAGTGACTCGGCCCGGTACCCGTTCATAAGATCATCTGAAAGATACCATCGCGAGCGACGGTTCCAGACGTCCACGGTGCGGCGGAACCCCGCATGCACGGACAGGGCGTTCATGCCGTCGAAGAGCAGGCGGTTCACGTCGTAGGGCAGGAGCGTACCGCTAAAGTGGCTCTCCAATGCCCCGTGGTGATAGCCGTGATCATCTTTGAGCACCTGCTCGAGCAATCGCCAGTTCAGATCACTTTCCGTGGCGTCGGCGCGCAACTCCCAGAAGAAATGGCCCAGGCGGATGGAGCACTCGCTTAGTACAATCTGGCGGGGCACGTACTTCCCGTGGGCCACGGTGTCCGCCGCGAGATGCGATAGATACCCGTATGCAAAAGCCGTGGCCCGGTCACCACGGGCGGCCTCGAGCAACCGGAACGCCGTCGACCAATGGTGGCAGAATTGCCTCACTTGGCTTAAGCCCTTGGCAAACACCACGTCCGCGGCGATGTTGCCGTAAAGAAAGGCGATCCCGTGCCGGGCCAGCACCGCGGCTACGGCAGCCGGTAGGAGGGGCAAACGGTCCAGCATGGAGGCCGCGAGCCCGATGTGGGTCCCCGGCCCCCAAGCGAACGCTGGGTCCGCCCCGCCCAGAACACACACTACAGCCACAATACCAGCCCAGAAGCCGATCCGCATCGTAAGCCCCGCGGGGAACACCCCCGGCTCCAACAATATCGTCCAAAAAAGCCGTCTGCACGCGGCGCGCCACACCGGGCAGTCTACGTGGCAGGACCCCTCACCGGCGCTTTGGCTGCCCCTCCCCCACCATCAGCGGCCCCCCCCGTCCAGCCGTCCAATCCTTGACAGGGAGCCCCGCTCCTCTAGACTTTAGGGCATACTCTGTGGATTTCAAGCGTTATAGGTAGGAGCAGGGCCGCCATGACTGAGGAGCGATCTCACCTGACGGTAACGAACCGCAAGGGTGTGAGCCTCGTGGAGTTCGCGGACCGCAAGATCCTTGACGAGCTCTGCATCGCAGAGATCCGTGACCAGCTATCCAAGCTGGTGGCCAATATGGAGGGGGTGAGGCTCCTCCTCAGCTTCAAGAACGTGGAGCATCTGTCGAGTGCGGCCATCGGAGTGTTGATCACACTGAACAAGCAGGTCGCCGAGCGAGCGGGCACCCTCAAGCTCTCCGACATTACGCCGCAGATTTACGAGGTGTTCAAGATTACCCGGCTTTACAGGATCTTCGACATCTACGACACGGCGGAAGAAGCGATAAGCGCCTTCTAAGCCTGTAACTGCTCCAGGCCGGTATGCTCGAAGCCAGTAAGGTACATAGCCGGTCGTCGTGTTGAGAGCATGACCGAGGTTGACCCCGACAACGAGACGACTTTTCACGTCTGCGTGATCAAGAGCGACCCGCAGGAAACGGAAACCCCCAAGAAAGCCATTTTTGAAGAATTGCAGCGTTGCCGATTCTGTGAAGACGCCCAGTTTGCCGTCAAGCTGGCCCTGGAAGAAGCGCTGTGCAACGCGGTGAAGCACGGGAACAGGTGCGATCCGACCAAGCACGTGACCATCCGGTACGCTGTCACGCCGGAGAAGGTCGTCATCATCGTCCGCGACGAAGGTCCGGGCTTCATCCCGGAGGACATCCCAGACCCGACGACGCCTGATCGGCTCCCACTGCCCGACGGGCGTGGCATCATGCTTGTGCGCGCGTATATGGACGAAGTGGTCTTCCGCGATCACGGTCGTGAGATCTACCTCATGAAGCGACGTCAATAGGCCGCCATGGAGCCGGTATCCCAGAACAGCCCAGGACCCATTCGCCGTAGGGTGCACTTCTCCGGCCGCGTCCAAGGTGTTGGTTTCCGCTTTACAACCGAGGACATCGCCTCGCGTTTTCAGGTCACTGGATTCGTTCGCAACCTCCGCGATGGTCGGGTCGAGTTAGTAGCCGAGGGGATCGAGGCCGAACTGGACCGGTTTCAAGACGCCATCCAAGACGCGTTGCGCGGCTACATTACTGAAGCCAACGCCAGCGACAGCTCTGCCGTGGGCGAGTTTACTTCCTTTCGTATCGCGTTTTGACAACTCCGCTCAGGGGGCTGTCACACCGGGCGTCTTCGCGTCTCACGGACACCACGTGAGTCGACAATCGAGGTTGCCGTCAGCGTGGCCTCCCGTGTCTACCGGAGAAGCACGCCGCGAGTCCGTAGGTCCACGCCGTACCGATCACGACCCACCAGGGCCAGGCGATGTAGACGGTGCTTGCATGCTCCTGATAGAGCTTGATCACGACGAGGATCGCGATCGACGACAGCATTGACGCGGTATTGAAGTGGTCGTGCCCGCGAGTCCTTGTGGTTACGCCCAGCAGGAACACGCCGAGCATGGCCCCAAAGATCAGGCCGACCCACTTGAACACTTCCCATAAAAGACGATCGTGACCGGCAAACGACAACGCCACCACGGCCAGGAGCAGACCGAAGAAGAATGTGAGGAACCGAGCGAGGCGCAGCTCTTTCATGGCGCCGGCTTCAGTCTGCGAAGAGGTCGTTTCCGCATGACGTCTGCGCCGCGCCATGAATGGCCGATAGAAATCCGTCACCGCCGTGGACGAAAGGGCGCCCAATGCCGAATCAAGGCTCGACATCGAAGCTGCGAAAATGCCGGCGACCAGTAAGCCCTTAAGGCCGTAGCCTGAGGGGAGGACGTGTGCGATGAAGTGGGGAAACACGCGGTCACTGTGGTCCAGGACGTGCGCCGGCAGCGAGAGGGACTGCTGCGTCCCGTAGTAAACCGAGATCATCGTACCGATCAGCAGGAACAGGCACACGATCGGCAGACCCATGACAGCGTTGAACAGCAAGGAACGCTGACCACGCCGAAGATCCGGACAAGTCAGCATCCTCTGGGTAAGGTCCTGATCGACGCCCAGTGCGGCACAGTTCTGCACGGTGGCAGAGATCAGCAAGACCCAGAACAGCTTTTCGTTATTCAGATCCCGGCCCCACGTGAACGTGTGCAGCTTACCCGCGTTGTATGCGGTCGATAGATTTTCCACACAGGTTCCAGGAATGGAAAGAAACAGGAACGCAAGGACCGCTACGCCGCCACCCAGGAAAATGACGGCTTGGAGTGCGTCGGTCCAGATGATGGCCTTGATACCACCGAAGGTCGTATAGGCGATGGCAACCGCAGCCGCACCAAGTACGACCCATTCCAACCGCCATCCGAAAACGACTGCAATAGCCAGTGAGGCTGCCAGGAGCCGTATGCCGCTGCCGATGATGCGCGATGCGATGAACATCAACGACGCGGTCGTGCGTGTCCAGGGTCCGAAACGCTGGCCAAGGTATTCGTAAACCGTGGTCACTGCGCCGCCGTAGAACGCCGGCAGCAGCAGCAAGACGATCAGGATGCGGCCGAGAAACGCACCGGCATACATCTGAAGGTAATTCCAGTCTCCTTGGAACGAGTCGGCCGGAACACTGATGAATGTAAGGGCGCTGACCTCGGTGGCGATGATGGACAGCCCCACGACCAGCCAGTGCTGCCTCTTGCCGCCAAGGAAGTAGTCATACGTGCTGCCCTCGCGGCGCCCGAACCATATCCCCACCGCCAGAATGGCGACGAAGTACGCGCCCACCACCACGAAATCGAGCCAGCCTAGCATCATCGGCCGTAGTCAGCCTCCGCATCTGCGCGGATCGTACAGCCGATTAACAGGATGTGCTACCAGTCATCAGGGTCCGCCTTGTCACGTGGGAAAAGCTGACGAGGCGTTGGTCGTCAAGCCTTCTCGGGCCGGGTTTCGTGGTATTGCGGTCTGACCGGGGCAATGTGCCGGCGGACAATGGTCACGAACTCATCCGCCTCGTTGGTGGCCGTGAATACGTCACCGAGCAAGCAGGGTTTGCCTTTGATCACCAAACGGGTCTGCCCTCTCTTCTCACCAGGTTCAACACTATTGACATCGGCCCACAGGATGAGCTGTGAGGATAGTGGCACCTTCTGTCCCATCGAATACCACTCGGCGTTTCGCAGGAATAACCCATCACGCGTCGCCGCAACAACCGATCCTTCTTGGAAAACCGTGTAAAGACGGTACATAAGGTACGCGAACATCAGCGCGAAGATGAGAAGCCCAAACGCATAGGCAACACCGTACATGTACGTTAGGGCGAGCCAGCCGATCAGCACACAGGCGTCCTTAAGGAGCCAGGCGGGTCGCACTCCTCGACGAAGCGCCGACATCCGCGCCGTTCCCCAGACCCGAGAGCGATCGTCGTAACGCAGGCCGCATTCCGGACATGCATGCACAGCAGGTAATCTCATCAAGCTGTAGCGGCATCGCGGGCAAGCGTCAATCGATCTGAGCTGGGCACCATCACCCTGATCGTTGTACGTTGTCACATCCGGTTCCTGGGGTGGCGGGCCGTTCTGCATTGCGTCGGCTGTCACATAATGCGGGACTGTACCCTGGGCACATTATCGCTATGCGGGGCACTTCGCCTACTCCGGACGGAGATCGTCGCACGCTGCCGATAGGGCCTGAAGCACGTCATCAAGTCCCGAGGGCTTGTTTCGGGCATGCCAGCACTCGGCATAGGCGTCTGCCGCTCTCGTGACTTCCTCAGCCCAAATGTTGCGATCTGATCGGGTATCATAGGCGTTGCGTGCCAAGCTTCCCGCCCGATGGGCCAGACTCAGCTTGTCCACGCATAGTTCACTAAATCGGGCTGCAAGCGATAGTTCCACAAGCCCCCGGCGGTCAACTTCCGGCGTTGAAGCGGCGCGTTGGCACCAGCGCCGAAGCTGGTGCGCGGCTTGTTGGGCTCTTGCGGCTTCATCCTCACTGGGAAGCGAGGGGTCGCGTGATGCTGCCTGCAACGGCATCCACAACAAAGGCCACGTCTCACAACGCTCAGCTACGCGTGACGCCTGCCGCAGCAAATGAACGCCGCGGGAGTCATCCGCGCCGAGCACGACCCGCGCGAAACGCTCGTCGAAGTCATCACCTATAGGATGATCCACCGACCAGCCCAGGGCCGCTCCGAGTGCGATCCCGTGCCAGGAGCAGGTCAGCAGGTTGAAATGGCCGTGGTCGCCCCAGTCCGTGTTGACAAGGCCGATGCCCCCGTGCTTTCGACCAGCGGCCGCGAACGTGCTGATGTTGCGCTCGGCCGCGTCCATCGCGTTGATGATCCGCTTCCAGCCGGAGGTGCCGGGGCAGACAAACGTATTCAAGCCGGCTGCGACGAAGGTGCCCGTACCTTCGTAATCGGCTCCATCGCCATAACCCCAATGAAGCACGGTCGAATCGCGCGGAAGGCGGTCCAACAGATGGGGATAGTTGCGGACCACGTCGCTCCAGAACTGTGTGGTTCGTCCGCGGGCGGCGCAGACGGCATGGGTGCGACGAATATGCTCGAGGTAGGCTTCACCTCTCCCACCTGATCCGAAGCGCCCGCGGTTCTTGCCTTGCCCGAGGTCCCAGGGCTCGTCGCCACAGATATTGACGACGGGCGAGGAGAAAGCATCCAGCACGTCCGACCACATTCGCTCCACGAGCCCGTGTGATTCGGGGTTCATGCAGTCGAGCGTGAGGCCTCGCATCCGCTCCGACCACGACATCCGGTCCCAGGCCTTCGTCGTTTCCACCTCTGCAAGGTGACGATATCTTGGCCTTGAAAGGATGCGCCCCATGTGACCGAAGGTGGCCAGCGCCGGTACCAGGTTGATGAACCGCTCGCGGCAGTAGTTGTCCAGCTTGCGCACCTCGTCGGGTGTCAAGCCGTCGTCCGGCCCGCAAATCTCGGGATCGAACGAGAACACAAAGGCGTGTTCGATGTTGACCTGCAGTTGATTGACTTTAAGGAGGGCAAGCCGATCGACAAGCAGCTCGAGTGTCTCGAGTGTGGGAACCTTGCCGCGGGTGACGTCATGCAGCAGGCCGCGGGTTTGGAAGTCCGGCCAGTCAACAACGGTGCAGCAGGGCAACGCCGAGGGATTGTGGATTGGACGCTCCGGAGAATCAACCGACTGCCCACGGTCCGCAATCGACAACTGAGTAAGCGTCTGCAGACCGTGGAAGCAGCCCGCCGCCGAACCGCCTTCCAACTCGATTCCTTGCGGCCGGACGTTAAGCCGGTAGCCGTCTCGGTGCTCAGTTCGGTGCCCGTCAGTTGCGATCCGAATGGTCGGCGACGCGGCGTTCTCGCCGGGCTTTGGCCCATGGGGAGGCGTCGTACGATGTAAGGGCAGGCGTTTGTGGAGTCCGGACCGCCACCGCTTGGCGGCTTGTTCTATGCGTCGATCATCGGCATGGAGCTCCAGTGGGCTGTCGGGTCTGATGTCGCAAACGCCCGGTAACCCATGGAACTTCTTCGGCACAGGGAGCAAGCTAGCGACAACGGCTGCCCAGGGACTCGGCATGGTGACCGATAGTTGAAGGTCGAAGAGTCAAGAAGTCAAAAGGCCTAAGCGCCGGGTTTCCGGCCCTGACCTTCCGGCACCTGGAAGTTTCTTCCGACTGGAGCCTCAGGGATGCACATCCGATAAGACATCGGTATGGGTGGCACTGAGTCAGCGGTCCATGGGCCAAGAGCCCGGCCCCACAGGACGGAGGGCCACGGAACGCCCCAGCAGTCCGGTGAGTCGGGGGGTCCGCGCTGCCTGGCTGTCATGTACCACTACGTGCATGACCGCGAGACGCTGCCCAGGCCGGGTCTGCCGACCATACCCCCGGAAATTCCCGGCCTGACCAGCCGAGAGTTCCGTGTTCAAATCGACCAACTCTGCTCGGTGATGGAGCCGATCGACTGGCCGACGTTTTACGCCTGGATGTGTGGCCGGGGATCGATACCCGATCGCTGCTTTATGCTCACCTTCGATGACGGACTGGCTGACCACGCCGAGACCGTGTTGTCGATCCTGCAGGAGCGGCATCTTCGAGGAGTGTTCTTCGTGCCCGGTGCAATTCTGACCTCACGCCGCCTCCTTCCTGCGCACGAGCTGCACCTGCTGCTGGCACTATTGGACGAGCACACATTGGAACAGGAGCTCCTCAGCTACCTGGCCCAGCACAAGGGAGACAAGACAGACTGGATGGCGTCAGTTGATCCGGCCGCCGCACAGGCGATGTACCATTACGAGCTGCCCGGACGTGCCCGTTTGAAATACCTGCTCACCATGACGCTGCCGCCTGATTTGCGCCGCGAGATCGTTGATGCCCTGTTCGAGCATCATGTCGGTGCATCTGCACGATGGGCGCCCCATTGGTACCTGAGCTGGGACGATCTTACCAAGATGGAGTTGTTGGGGCATACGATCGGTGGCCACGGCTACGGTCACGAACCATACAGCCGGATGACACCGACCCAGCGCCGAGAGGACGTACGCCGCATGGCGGCCGTTCTTCGCGGCGGTCTTGGGCCGGACATTCGCCCATTCTCCTACCCCTACGGCCAATGCGATGAAGATTCCCGCGCCGCCTGTCAGGAAGCCGGCTTCGCCCACGCTTTTACCACCGAGCGCCGCTGGGTCACGCGGGGCAGCGATGTCTTTCGGCTCCCGCGCGTCGATACGATTGACGTAGGGGCGGTGCTTGAGAAGGAAGTGTGATGCCCCCAGGGATGGCACCCACGCCGGTTGCTCCTGTGCAAGGCACCCGGGCCGAGCTGCTTCGCCGGTTTGTTCAGGCATATTGGCTTCGCCCGGAAAATGCCCTTTGGATGACGCTTCGCAGTGAGATCCTGTCGGACACTCCACTGGAGCATCCGTCCATCGACCTGGCTTGCGGCGACGGCGTCTTCAGCTTTCTGCATTGTGGAGGTATATTTGATCCGACGTTCGACGTGTTCACGTCGATCGCAGAGTTCGATCGAGCGGGTGACGAACATGCCGATATGTTCGACTGTGTCACCGACGACTATCAACCGGTGATCGTTTCGCCTTCCCTCGATACGATTGATGTGGGCACCGACATCAAGAGGAACATGCTCGCCAAGGCGAGATTGCTCAACCTGTATGGCCGGTTGGTCGAGCACGACAATAACCGGCCGCTGCTCTTCGATGACGACAGCTTCCAGACGGTCTACTGCAACGCTGCCTACTGGGTCGCTAACGTCGACCGGTTTCTGACGGAGATGGCCCGAATCACCCGTCCTGACGGCCGTGTCATTTTGCAGGTCAAACTCGACGGTATGCGCCGCTACACTCTGGGAGCCCACCGGGGAATCCTGGGCGATCGACTTCTCGATATCATCGACCGTGGGCGCAGCGCGTCCTGGCCCACCATCGCCGACCAGGCCACCTGGGAGGCCCGCTTTGCCGCGTCCGGCCTTCGTGTCAACGCAATGAGGCCCTTCATAACCAGAACGCATGCCCACATCTGGGACATTGGGCTGCGGCCGATAGCGCCGCTGTTGGCGAAGATGGCCCAGGCGCTTGCTCCCAAGACACGGGCGGCGATCAAACGCCAGTGGGTGGACTTGTTCTGCGAGCTGCTCGAGCCGCTTTGCGATCCGGACGTCGACCTTTTCGCTGCCAAGAACGAGCCCGCTGAGGTGCAATATGTTCTCAGACCGGCATGACGCCGGCAGGTGGCCTGTGCCGGGACCCTGCCTAGCCGCCAGGCTCCTCGGGACGATGCTCTTCGGCAATTGGATCGTACGCGTCGCCGTTCCAGAGCTTGTTGTTGGCGGTATAGGTCTCTGATTCCGGCTCTTTGACCGGAATCGCAGTCCCCTTAGGCACGCCCGTAGGTGTACTTCCGTCGCTGATCTGATAGCCGAGCTGCACGAGCGTCATTGCCTCGGCGTGTGTGTCGGTAAAGAGAACATTGCTGCGTTTGGTGTGTCGGGCCTCGGCAGGAGAGTACGCATAGGTGTCCCTGTCGAGATTAGGCGGTAAGTCGCCACCGCCAGGCCCTTCCGTAATAAGGTGGGGGTCGGGGCCGAAGCGCTTCGCGTGTCGCTCAACCGCCAGGCGCGGCGGGTCGAGCGTAAAGGAGTGCCGCCCGTGGCGCCGACCCGCACCCCGACTATCGGCCAAGAGAATCGTTTTACCCAGGTTGCGAATCTGGTGCCGCCCTACCGGGAAGTTGTCCCACCTATCCGGGTTGGTATCCTGTCGAGTGTTGCCCAGGTACTGATAATTGTAGCCATACGCCCCATCGCGAACGTCCATGGCGAACTCATCGTCTGCCAGCGACGGACAAGTGAAGACTTTGTGGGCCATGGTCGTGCCTTCGCGGCCAATGCGCAGACCCTCGTCTCCGAAACCGCTGGGCAAGTGCCTAAAGGGGGTCGGGTCAATGACCGGCCCCAGCTCCGTCTCGATAAACCAGTGCCACCGTGGGGCCCGCCGGCCGTAACTGTTGACGTAGAAGTCTTCCGTGGTGGGGGTCAATTTCGTGAGCCGGTAGGGGGGAAACCGATCCTCGTTTTCATTCAGATAGAGCTCAAAACCCGTTCCAATGTTCTTCAGGTGCGACAGGCACACGTTGGACTTGGCCTGCCTGCGGGCCGCCGTCAGCGTCGGCAGCACGATCGAAATAAGCAGCCCCAGAATACCGATGACCGTCAAAATCTCCAGGATGGTAAATGCCGACCTTCGTCGCATCATGGCGGACTCCGCAAACGCACATTCGACGTCTCAACCAGGCACTTCAGTATTATAGACCGTCAGTAACCCGCTGTCATCAGTTGCGGCATCCTTCCCGGCCGATGCACTTTACGACCGGGGAGTCCGGGTCCGGATCACCGATCGCCGCCATCTGGTCGAGCAGCAGCGACCGGCGTCACCACACCGGTGATCATCGGATGGTCTGGTTTGTGGTGACACAATGATGACACTAACGTGCGTTGGCCCTGCTGAGTGGCTGCTGGCCGATCGCTGCCCGAGGGCCACGAGCTGACCGACCGCCGTTGCCAGGTTGAAGAGCAAGTTATCGCCAACTTGCTACGCCTCAACTTGTCGCGGGCCTGACAAGCCCGTGCGCAGCGACTCCTTCCTCGATCCGCAGGGACACTCCGTCAAAGCCTCGTTCGCCGGAACGGTTGAGAGGATCGGTGTGAACACCGAAGCTGTTCGGGAAGGTTCAGCGGGTTGACGTCCGTCGGGACGCTGAAGACGCCCAGGACGCGGAGGACCAAGGTGTGGTCCCCCAGCAAATGCCGGCCGGACACGGGAGGCGCTCTGTATCCGTCCGGTCACGAGGAGTGCTACAGACTGCCAAGGAGTAGCTTCCACGGCCTGGCACGCATAGCCTCAGTGGTGCGGGTGTCGATGCGCTAGGATGATCATGCCCGTCTTCCTCACCCCGGTCGGCATCGCTCGCAGTCCGGATTGCAGCAGGCCCGACATCAAACGTCGCGGGCTGGGGGCTGTCTGTTTACGTCCGTATCAGTGTGGTCGACAGTTCTCGTGCTCTCAGTTATAAGCACCCGCCTCCATCGTATGTGCCACGGCCGTAGCGGCGCTCAGGGACACTGGCTCGGGCCGGGGAACGGATACGAAAAGCCACGAAAGGCGTCGAGGCAATACGTCACGTCGGCGATATTGATCTTCAGATCCGGCAGAGTCGGTTCGAGATCAGCCCTTACCTTGGTGATAGCCCCCGGTAAATTCTTGAATTTGTCGAGAATCGCCGTCACATCCGTCGTCACGCCAACAGTACCGTCAGGCGGTGAGCAAGGAGTCACAACACAGTTCCTGACGACATCGCCCCAGATGCTGGTGTCGATAGCCAGCGGTGCGGAGTAGTCTTGCTCAACGCCGGTATTACAGGCTTCGTGGATGGCCTGAAGGTGATACGTGCCGTCCGGGATGACGGCTTCGTCGCGGATGTGGACGGCGCCATACGTGCTCCAGTCCGTGTAGTATGGCTCGCACTGGAGTGTCGCCGCCACAAATGTCAGACTGTCCAGCCCCGGAGCAGGCCCGCACCCGCCGGGCGGCGGCGTGACCTGCCCCGCATTCTCACAATACTCGCTTGGCGGGCCGACCCACATCGTTTGGTTTCTAAGAGCGCCAAAGACCTCCGGCAGCCTGACCATTGTCAGGCGCAGGGCGGTCCGCTCACCCGGATCGCCGGCTGTGAACGACAGATGTCGGCTCTTGGGCACTATCGGGTATTGTGCCTGTGCAGCACTGGCCAGCAGGCAACACTCGTCCGGCCTCCCATCACCATCGCCATCACTGGAGCTTCCGCAGCCGGGTAGGTCGCAGTCACCGCCGGCGAGCCCGCAGTCAAGATCACATTCGTCGGAGATACCATTCTCGTTACAGTCCGGAGGAATATAGACCGGTGCCGCAAGGAATGCTGCGCTTATCCACGTAGCGCCGCCGATAGGGTAGTCCGTCCTGATAAGACCGTCCTCGTGCCAGATGCTGACTGTACCCCCTACCCCGCCCAACGAATCCATGAAGTTAAGCGACGCGGCCTCGGACTGCTCAATGACACCATTCTCGTTGGCATCATCCCAATGGAACCCGTTGACGGTTACCCAGTGTCCATATCCATCGGGGTAACCCGCGAACGAGAGTAGGACTTCCACATCCCCACCGTCTAGTAGCCCCTCGTAGATGAATGCCCACGTCGGCGGCTGTTGTGTCACCCAGGCCGGTTGTGGTGGGTGGTTGTCCCAGTCCCACTGGTTCTGAGCCTCGTAAACGGTCATTCCTGAGGCTAGTTGCTCGATGTACCGGTTCTTGCCCCAAATGTAGTTGTCCGGCCAGCTACACTCTGTTTGGACTGTGTCAAAGTAGTCGCTCCCGGCCAAAACAAGGGCGGTGACAATCATGTCATCGTATGAATCGCAATCGCCGTCTCCGTCGAGATCCTGGTCCTGGATTGGGACCGGGCTGTCGCCGTAGTTCCGTGGGAATACGCTCTGTAGGTAGACCAACCCGTTTGTTGCGGCGGTCGGACCGCAGGCATATTCTCCAATGACCGGAACGTCAGTCTGATTCAAATCACCGTAGAGCCCGAGTGGAATCTCGGCGTCATACACGGCCGCAGGCGCGGGCGCCGCAGCCGCAAGAAAAACGATCAGTGCTACAGAAGCACGAGTTGGCATGGTATTGCAGGTTCTCATGACCGCTCCTTGCGTATTGTCCCACCAAGAACTCATCTCAAAGTCGCAACGCATGCTATGTAAACACGTTCAGAGGCGAACCACAGCGGACGTTCCCGGCGCCCGGGGCGACTGACCCCATGCGATCCCTGTCGGACCGTGATTCCAGGATGGCTGGCGGGGACACCCGGCGGCTGCCTTCGCCAACGGTCAATGCGAGAATTGAATGCGGACACGCGCGCGGCTCGCTGGCTCTCAAGTGTGTTTTCTTGTACGATGCCAGGATTGGCTACGGCTCGAGGGGACCGTCACGGATTGTCTGTCGGACCTCGCGGAACGTGGGAGCCCTCAGGCAACGTGTTGTGTGGTGTGGCAAGGCAGCGACGGCGGGCCAAGACCCACGCCGTCTCTGTGCAGTTCCGATGTACACAGCGTTAGTATCGTCCCTTGCTGGCAGCGCAGTGGCGATCTCAGTCGTCGCCACCGAGAGGCGACGCCACACGAAACACAGAGTGTGCTAGTCGGAATTTGTCGAGGGCTGTCCCTCCGTCGCGAGAATCGGGGGCATCGTCGCGAGCTTCGCACGCCACCGAGCAGCCTGTTCAGGCTTACCCCACGATTCGTAGAGCGCGATGACGCGGTTCAGAGCAATACGCGTTACAATGTAAGCATCGCCCTTCGCGGTATGTATTGCGTCATAGGCCCGGAGAAGCAGAGGTTCAGCCTCGTCGAAACGCTGTAGGGCACTCATACACTGCCCCAAGGCGCTTTCTGCCTGGGCCGGCAACCATGTCAGATGCTCGGGTATGTCCAGCCTCCTGTAGACTTCCACACACTTGCGAAGGAGTGGCTCGGCTTCGTGGGCATTACCCTGCTCGGTGAGTAGCCAGCCCAGAATCTGCATTGCGATGGCTGTTCGCCAGTGCTCCTCGCCGAACAGGTTCCGCGTCTTGGACAGTGCTTCCCGAATGAGCGGCTCTGCCTCATCCAGACTGCCAAGATGAGTCAGGGCGCAGGCAAGGTCACGTTTAACGTCAAGAGCCGCGGGGACATCTTCTGCGTTGAGCCTCCGATAGCCTTCGATCGCCTCACGCAACACCGGGGCTGCGGCAAGCGAGTCACCGCCCGCGTGCAGCGTCCTGCCCATAGACTCCAGCGTCTGGACCACCAGCAGATGGTCATCTCCCAGCAGTCTGCGACGCATCGCCAGTGCCCTACGGTATGCCTGGGCGCTCTGCTCATACTCGTCACGCCAGTGACATATGACCGCCAGGTTGGCGAGGCTGTCGGCGACCTGTTCATGTTCCTCACCCAGAAGCCTGACGTTGAGCTCGAGCGCTTCGCGAACAAGCACTTCGGCCATACGGTAGTGGCCGGCGTAGGTCAGAGACATGCTGGCCTGATTGAGTCGCGCGGCCAGCCGCGGATTGTCCTCTCCCAAGGCGGCGCGAAACGTGCTGACGGTCTCGCGGACAAAGCGGTCGGCCGCCGCCGTGTCACCCCTGTGTAGCAGATACCGGACCAGAGTGGCTCCATAGCGCAGGTCGCCGGCCGACTCCGGTGGGAGCACCGCCAGGGCTTCCGTCTGAGTCTCGACGGCCTTATCGTCGTCATCGGCACGGTGATATGCCAGGGCGAGTGTGTCGAGCGCCGCCGATACGTTTCTGCCGCCGAGTTCAACGGCCTTGCGGGCAAGTGCGAATGCCGCCACCGGGTCGCGCATGTCAGCGGGTGTACATGTCAGCAAATCCCACGCGTAGGCGTTGAGCAATGCAGGATCGGTGGGATCGCTCTCGGCAAGGCGGCCTCGCAAGGCGAGCAATTGCTGTGTCATGGCGCGCCCCTCGGAGATCCTGCCCAGACGAACAAGTGCCCCCGCAAAGGCACGCATCTCATCGAGCGCAGCGGGGCTCTCGGTGCCGATGCGTCGCTGGATCCCCGTGAGCCGGTCACGTCGCATTGCAATCGCCTCGTTCAACTTCCCGCTGCGCTCGAGAAGGTCGGCGAGTCGGGCCATGATGTCGAGCGTATCGATCCGTTCCTCGCCCGGTGCACCAAGGCAGTCGGCGAGCAACTCGCGGTACTGTTGTTCGGCCTCTTCGAACCTTCCCCCCTCGTTGAGCCAGTGGGCGAAGCCTGCCGATGTGGAGATCGTTTGCCAGTGAACTCTGCCTCGGGTCGCCCGGAGGCCGGCCAGCGCTTCCCGATAGAGGCGTTCCTTCTCCTCCTGCAAGTCTCTTCCCTGTAGTGATCGGGCCAGCCCTTGCATTGTCATGTACGTGAATGGGTGTTTTTCGCCGAGGATGCGCCGGCACTGTTCGAGCCCCGGTCGTAACACCGCTTCAGCCTGGTCATACTCGTACCGGGCCGCGTACCACCAGCCCATTAGTGGTTTGCAGAGAATACTCAGGCTGTCGTCCGGATTGAGTGTGCGATGGCTGATGTCGTGGAGTTCTCGGGCCAGTGCCGGTCCGTCGGTCAGGTTCTCATGCAACAGATGTGAGACCGACCACTTCCACATCGTTACCAGCGTGTCGCGGTGTTCGGGCCCCAGAACTCGTCGTTGGGCCTCCAAAGTCTGCGCGAAGACGGACTCCGACTCGTCGTATTTGCCCTGATCGGAAAGGACGGAGGCCAGAACGGAGGCGCAACTGAGCGTCCGGGGATGCTCGTGCCCGTAGGTGCCCCGCATGCCCGCAAACGCGGACCGCACCAGTGGTCCGGCTTCGGCACCTTCTCCGGCGTCAAGCAAAAGCTCACCCAGCGCCAGCATAGAGCGTAGAGTGTCCGGATGATCGTCCCCCAATGTGCGCCGGCGGATGTCCAGCACCGCCTGCAATTGTGGTTTCGCTTCGTCATACAATCCCAAGCCCCACAAGGTCATACCGATCGTCTCGCGCGCGGTTGTCCTGAGCTGCGGCTTGCCGTCAAACGCCTCGTCGATTTTGGTGCTAGCCAGACGTACCATCTCGGCAACCGACGCGTCATGGGCAAAACCGTCTGCGCTGACGGGGGCCACCCGGTCGCCGGGTTCGAAGGCGGAGAGCATCCGCAACTGCATCGGGTCGACCGAAGCCAGTAGATCGTTGAAATACGCATTGATCGCCGAGGCCGACTCTGCCTCGTGCGCCGCCCGCTGGGCTTCCAGCCGGGCCTTCCCGGCCTCCTGCCAGGCACGCTGTTCCGCAAGCAGCGCCCGGTCACGCTCGCGGCTTGCCTGAATGAGCCCGATCGTCGCCAGTGTGGACCCGACCAACAAAGCTGCGGTGACCAAAAGACCCGCCACCACGCTGACTCTATTGCGCCGTACGAATTTGCGGATTCTGTAGGCTGCGCTTGGTGGCCCGGCCAGTACCGGCTCATTATTCAGATGCCGCTGAATGTCCATTGCCAGACCGGCGGCGCTGTCGTAGCGGCGGGTGCGGTCCTTTTCCAGGGCCTTCATCACGATCCAGTCCAGGTCGCCGCGCATGATCCTGCTTAGCGCTTGTGGTTCCGCTTGGCGGGACTCGGCAACCCTGGTCAATTCCTTGCCCAACGTGCTCACGCGTTGCGATGGTGTGAGTGGTTCCTGCACACGAATGATGCGCTGGACTTCACCGTACCCGACGTCCCGCAACGCCCTCGCGTCAAACGGTGTGGTGCCGGTGAGCAATTCATACAAAAGCACGCCAAGCGAATAGACGTCGCTCCGCGTGTCGATGTCTCCCGGCGCGCCAGGGCCCGCCTCCGCCTGCTCCGGGCTCATGTACTCCGGCGTGCCAATGAACTGCAGCAACCCGGTGGAACGTGTCTTATCGGTCAGATGGGCGCTCATCGCCTTGGCAATGCCGAAGTCGATGATCTTCGGCGCAGGTGTCCCATCGTGCAGTGTGACCATGACATTCGACGGCTTGATATCCCGGTGGATGATACCTTTCTGATGCGCGTGCTGCACCGCGCTGCACACCTCTATGAACAGTGTTAAACGCTGCGGTGTCGACAGGCTGTTCGCGTCGCAGTAATCCGTGATCGGGACTCCCCTGACCATTTCCATCACGAAGTAGGGCCGGCCGGTATCGGTGGCGCCCGCATCGTAGATCCTGGCAATGTTGGGATGCTCCATCATCGCCAACGCCTGCCGCTCGACCTCGAAGCGGGCGATGACCTGTCTGGTGTCCATGCCGAGCTTGATGATCTTCAGGGCAACCTTTCGGCGGATAGGCTCCTCCTGCTCGGCCACGTACACCGAGCCGAAACCACCCTCACCGATAAGTTCCAAAAGCCTGTAGGAACTCACGCGCTGCCCAACAAGATCGGAATCGAGCCGGTCCAACCGCTCCACTTCGCTCAACGATGTCACTGTCCCGCGGTCCAACCGCGCCAACAAACGCTCGACCTGTGTCCGTAGGGATGGATCGGGGCCGCAGTGCTCCTCCAGATAGTCCGTCCGCTCCTTGGGGGGCAAGTCGGCGACCGATTGGAAGAGTTCTTCAGCTTGCCGCCGTCGTGATCCATTCATACAGACGATCCACGGTTCCAGTCACGTCTCCGCTCAGTCCCTATAGGATCCTGTCGCGCTGCTGCTACCGGAAGACAATGCGGATTTGGTGTGCTGCCTCGCGCGCTTACCAACCTCCAGTCCTCTCGTGTGGCCGGCACACTGCCGGTTTGTCCGAGTGCTAGTCCGCCCCTGTCCCCACTCACGGCTCGTTCTCCCCGTGCAGCTCGCACTCGAGCCACGCCCGAATATACCGCCATTCTCGCCCCACGGTGCCCGGAGAGACGTCCAACGCCGCCGCGGTCTCCGCCGTGGTCATCCTGGCAAAGTAGCGCAGGTTGACGATCTGGCCCTTTCGCGGATCCTCCTTCTCCAAGCGCTGCACCGCTTCGTCGACCGCCAGCACCTCTTCCGAAGGCGGTTCGAGTACTGGTTCAACCTGATCCGCCGAAACTCGCTGCCGGTCACCCCCACGCTTCCGGGTCATCTTCTCACGAGCTCGATCCACGAGAATCCGCCGCATCGCCTGCGCAGCGGCCGCGAAGAAGTGGCCGCGCCCCTCCCAGCCTGGGTCGTCCTCGCCCACCAGACGCAGATAAGCCTCGTGCACCAGTGCAGTGGGTTGGAGCGTCTGGCCGGGGGCCTCATGCCTCAGTCGCGCCCGGGCCAGGACCCGCAACTCGTCGTAGACCAGTGGCAGCAGGTCACGTGCGGCCTCCAGGTCGCCGGCAGCGGCCGCACGAAGCGCACGTGTGACGGGTTTGCCATCCTCGGTGGACACGATGCCTCCGATCCGCAATGTCAGCTCACCTGACGACCCCGGTTCACCAGCACCCGGTCCGTTCACGGGCGAGCTACCTGACTAGGCCGCCCACCGAATGACCTTGGGCGGTCCGTGCCACACATGACCATCGCCGTAACGGCCTTCTCCGTCAACTTCGCCCTGTGCCGCGGCTACGCCGTTCCTCTCTGCTGCAGCATCGTCCTTGGACGCTGGCGTCGTCGAGTTGAACAGCGCGGGAAACGGAGCGTCGTTGCGGCTCGACGATATCTCGCGTGTTTCTCGGGGCTGCTCGACAGAGTTGCGGCTTTGGAACACAATGGCGCACATGGCCTCAGAGCTTACACCTTCCCGGTTCGTGGCCAAATGGTCTCGGGTAACGCTGTCTGAGCGGGCTGCCGGCCAGGAGCACTTCCTCGACCTGTGTCGGATGCTCAGTCAGCCAACACCCGCCGGGCATGATGCCACGGGTGCCGAGTACACCTTCGAGAAGGGCGTAGCTGTCACCGGCCCAATCAGTTCTGCCTGGCCAAGCCGTGTGTACAGCTCCGGTCCACGGTGTAGACTGATTGGACCGGGGGCGGTCGCCTTCCTTTCGTGTGGGGACTTCACACGCTAACGGCCGCTCCCGGCCTGCGACATTCGCTTTCTGTTTTGGGGACCTTCACGGGTACCTCCCGCGCCGCCGTGGCGCGCAATCGAAGCGTTCGCACCTTGCCGATCGCCGATGCTCCAGGTTCTGCGCA
>CP070827.1:3731932-3738269 GCA_020344555.1 Phycisphaerales bacterium | reverse complement strand
ACGCTTCTGTGCCATGGCGAAATACATGCCCACCAGTATGGCTGCCGCCCCATTTATGGTCAACGACACCGTGATGTTGGCAAGGTCGATGCCGTCAAATGCAATCTCGAGGTCTTCCAGGGTATCCACCGCCATACCTACCCGACCGACTTCACCTTGGGCCAGTGGATCGTCCGAATCCAGCCCAACCTGCGTCGGCAAGTCAAACGCCACATTTAGACCTGTCTGGCCGTGGGCAATAAGGTAGCGAAAACGTTCGTTGGTTTCTTCGGGCCTGCCGAAACCCGCATACTGGCGCATGGTCCAAGGACGTTTCCGGTACATGTGCCTGTGGATTCCACGAGTAAACGGATACTCGCCGGGTTCGCCGATATGGCCCCAGCCGCCGCTGGACTCCACATCCTCGGCAGTGTAGACCGGCTTGATCTCAAGACCGGATTCATGGAAGACCGGCTCGAGCTCGGTTGCCCTGTCCTTGCTCATGATATCCTCTGGCGAATAAAATCAACGATGGATTGTGGTGGGCTTCCAACCGGGAATACTGCGTCGACCCCAAGGCCTTGCAGCTCGCTGCAGTCCTTGTTCGGGATGTTGCCGCCCACAACCCATACCACGTCGTCCAGGCCATGCTCCGGCAACAATGCCTGCAGCCGGCGGCAGATCGGGATATGGGAACCGGAAAGAACTGACAAGCCGAGTACATCCACGTCCTCGTCGGCGGCGATGCGAGCAATCTCCTCCGGCGACTTCTTCAGCCCCGTGTAGATTACCTGAAAACCGGCCTCCATCAGAGCACGAACGATGATCTTCGCTCCAACATCGTGTCCGTCCAGACCGGGCTTTGCGATCAACACCCGGATATCGCTGTTCTTTTTCGTCATCAACTGCACCCCTCCCGAGAATCCTCGATCCAGAGGAGCGGGGCGACTCCACTCACATCACTAGATGTACACTCCGTGTCAGGCAACGTACCCATCGAGTCAAACGCTTCCCAGCGACATCCCCATCGGAAGAGTCTCGCTGCCGGCCAGAGGCAACCCTACAAATATCGCCCGTGCCCCACCGTTCATGTTGTCAGGTCCTTCGCAATAATCAGTTTTATTATTTCGCTGGTCCCACCTCCGTAGAGGGTGAAGCGAATATCACGAAGATAGCGCTGAGCCGGGAATTCCCTGGCATATCCATACGCGCCCAGGACTCGAGTCGCCTTGTCACAAATCTCCGTCGCGCACTCACTGGCAAAAAGCTTGGCCATTGCCGCCTCTCGGTGGTAGGATGCCCCACTGTCTTTAAGCCATGCCGCGTAATGAACCAGGTGCGTGGCGGCCTCCAGATCAGTGGCCATCTCGGCCAATTTCATTTGGATCGCCTGGAAGCAGTTGATGGATCTGCCGAACTGTTTTCTCTCGGCGGCATATTGAAGAGCCTCGTCCAAAGCCCCGCGCGCCACCCCAATGGCCAAAGCGCCGGTAACGGTACGTATCTCACCCAGTATTCTGCGCAGACTCACCTCACCTTCCCCTTCCTCCCCGAGGCGATGGTCATCAGGAACGAAACAGTCCTCAAAGAATACCTCTGAGGTCGGCAACGCCCAACACCCCATCTTCTCGATGGCTCTGCCGATCACCAGGCCCGAAAATCCCTTTTCGACGAGAAACACCGTGAGGCGGTTCTCCTTGCCGGTGCGCGCGAAGACCGTAAAGAAATCCGCAACGGGTGCTGAGGTAATCCACGTTTTCTGTCCGTTGAGACGATAGCCCCCATTGACCCTCTCAGCAGATGTGGTAATTGCCGAGAGGTCACTGCCGGCGTCCGGCTCGGTGATACAAATCGCCCCGATTTTCTCGCCCTGGATGGCCGGCTGCAGCAGTCTCTCATGAATACCTTCGTCACCGTATACGTGCAGGAAATCGGTTGCCATCAAGGACTGCATAGTGGCTGCGGCGGCCACCGACAGAGAAGCGCGAGCAACTTCGCCAAGGGCCAGGCATAGTGAAAGAAAACCCACGCCTGCACCACCGACCGATTCCGGATAACGCATGCCGAACAGGCCAAGGTCACCTAGTTCCCCGAACAGTTCTTGCGGAAACTGCCCGGCTTCATCAATGGCGGCTGCACGCGGCTTGATTCGGTCGGTGGAAAAACGGGCGAACGTTTCCCGGGCCAGTTGTTGCTCTTCTGATAGCGCAAAATCCATTTCTCGACCTACTCATTGAGGGCTGGTTTCCCCCTCCTGGATAATGTTGCAGCCTCGTCTATTTCACACGTATCTTCGTCTACCACCACGCCGTACACGTCCCGGGCGGCCTCCACGGAGATTACCCCATTCCGCACTTCCTCAGTCACCAACGTCATGGGACGCTCATGGGGGCTCCCGTAGCCACCTCCGCCGCCGGCCACTTGGCGGTAGACGGTGCCTCCAGGCACGTCCGAGATGAGATCCAGGCTGCGCGGGACATACTCCGTTCCATCCGGGTAGCGGAGCTTGATGGAGTTTAGGCTCCCACTGCAGCCACCGAACAGACCGAAGGCCGGTTCGACATCCCCATCCCCGAATACTACCAGTTGTGTATTATCCGAACCGATCTCGAATATGGTCTCGACGCCCAGACCGCCACGCCACTGACCGGGACCGGCCGAGTCACATAGATACTCATGTCTCATCAACACGTGCGGTGTCTGCTGCTCGAACATTTCGTAATCCTGGCTCAACAGGCCGCCGGCCGCATCGATCATACCGATGTGATCGTAGCCATCCACGCCGCGCAACGCCCCGGAGCCGCCTTTGAGCCCCATGAAACAAATATCCACGTATTTGTCATTCTTACGCGGATCGTTGCCGGTGGTCAGCGAACACAACAAGTGGTTCCATCCGGCGGTGACTCGTTCAGGAACTACCGGAGCCAGTGCCCGGGCAATCGCATCGGCATTCGGCGGGCACAGATGATTCCCATACGTTGTGGCAGCCGGAAAGGCGGCATTCAAAATAGTCCCCTCGGGAATGATGATTTCGATAGGTTCGACCATGCCTTGATTATGGGGAATGTCCGGGTTGACCATCTGAAGAAAGGTCAGTACGGCCGCGGAAGCACTGGAAGTGTACGTGCCGTTGACGAACGCATTTGATTGGGGGTCGGTATCCGAGTAATCCAACGTGATCTGTCTATCCCGGACCGTGATCTTTACCCGGATCTTGTATCGTTTACCGGTGTTTTTGCCGTCATAGTAAACGGTGGACTCCCCACAATACTCGCCGTTGGGGATCGCGGAAATCTCCGCCTGCATCATTTTCCGTGTCGCCTCGAGGAGCGCTTCCTTGTGAACCCCGAAGCAATCCAGGCCGTACTTCTCCAACAGGCTCAGCATCCGCCGCTCCCCGACGATGCATGAGCCGATTTGGGCGCGCATGTCCTGCTGAACCATATCGAACCGGATGTTCGCGAAGATCAAATCCCACACATCCTTCCGAAACTTCGATTTCTCGTAAACCTTGACCGGTGGGATTCGCAGGGCCTCCTGCCACACCTCTGTGGCGTTGGGATTGTAACCGCCGGCCACGGCCCCGCCTATGTCGGCCTGGTGTCCCTTGCACGCGGTCCACGCGACGAGCTGGTCCTGGAAGAAAATCGGCTTGAACACGGCGACGTCGTTGTTCTGGTTGCCCATACTGAACACGTCATTATGAAAGATGATATCCCCCGGATAAATCTCGTCGCCGAAGTACTCGATAATGTACTGGCAAACCGGGCCGAGCGAAAATGCGAGAATTGGAAGGTTCTCGGTCTGCTCCAGCATCCTTCCGGGCCCATCATATATACCGGTTACAAAATCCTTGGCTTCACATAGTATCGGTGAGCGCGTCGTCTTCTGGAGTGAGATACTCATTTCATCGGTAATGGATTTGAAAGCTCGGGCAAAGACCGAAATCAATACGGGGTCGGCCGTCCTCACGAGATGATCTCCTGCAGCGTTTCGGGAAGTCGGTGTTCTTCCCCCTTCTTGTAGACCACGAAGCTCCCGTACCTGTCGCAGACGCAATCGTATGTGGAACTCAACAACAGCGTCGTGTTGGTCTGCTCAATCAAAGCAGGGCCGGGGATCTGATTGCCGTGACGCAGCTTGTGTCCGTCGTAAACACAGACCTGCTCGGATGTCTGTTGCTCAGGGAGGTAAACGGCCCTTTCGCCCTTTTGTGCACCTCCGGCGTCCTTTCCGATATATGGTTCATCCACGTACGAAGGTTTCTCCGTATATCCCACAGCGCGCACACGCACATTGATGAGCTCAATGGGCGTCCCTTCCGCTTCCAGAGAGTATCCAAACATCCGTTTGTGTTCCGCGTGGAAGGAAGTCGAGACCGTATGGGCATCGCGCTTCTGGACGGACTCGACCGGCACCGGAAAGGAGACTTCATGATACTGCTTCGAATATCTGCAATCCAGTTTCAGCGTGAAACGTCGCCGATCCTCGGGAATGCTCTCTCGTCGAAGCAATGCTGTCCCCTCCTGAATCATATCCGCAATGAGGCCATCCAGTCTGCTCCAGTCAATCTCCTCGAAGTTCGATACGAAGGAGCGTACGAAGTCGTGTTGCAGGTCGCTCATCAGCATACCTGCGGCACAGAATATGGATGATTCCCGGGGAACGACGAACAGTGGGATTTCAAGCTCGTGACAGATCATGCAGGCGTGCAGCGGACCGGCCCCGCCGGCGGCCACCACCGGAAATTCCCGGGGGTCGTAGCCTCGCTTGACGGAAATCTCTCGCACTCCTCGGGCCATATTGGTGTTGATGACGTCGTATATTCCCGCAGCCGCCTTCTCAACGGTCAGTCCCATAGGCTCGGCCACGTTCGTATTGACTGCCCTGAAGGCAGCTTCCCGGTCGAGCTTGATTTTACCCCCGGCAAAGAAATCCGCATCAAGATATCCTAAAATAAGATCCGCGTCGGTACATGTTGGAAGGGTTCCACCCTTGCCATAACAGGCGGGACCGGGATCGGCACCTGCGCTTTGCGGACCGACACGCAGCAGGCCTCCAGCGTCAATCCATGCAATGCTGCCGCCTCCGGCGCCAATGGTGACAATATCCAACATGGGAAAGGCGATGCGGTACCGGTTGATCTCCCCATCGGTTACCACAACTGCGGTGCCGTCCCGTACCAGAGAGGCATCGAAGCTGGTACCGCCCATGTCGACAGTGATGCAGTCATTGTACCCGTGCAGCCGTGCATATCCCAGGCCTGCCCGCGGCCCTGCGGCCGGCCCGGATAGTAAAGTCAGTGCGGGACTTTTCCGTGCGACTTCCGGTGACATAACACCGCCGTTGGATTGCATGATCAGCAAGACGCCGCCGAAGCCGATCTCTCTTTGTCGCGACATCAGGCGGCCAAGATATGAACTCAAGTTGGGTCCGACATAAGAATTCAAGACCGTCGAACTGATCCGGTCGTAAAAGCGGATTGAAGGCACAAACTCGGCCGACACAGTCAAATATGCGTCGGGCAACTCGCGCCGGACCAACGCCGCGGCTTCTCTTTCCTGCTGCGGGTTAGCGAAGGAATTCATGAAACAGACGGCGACGGCTTCGACCTGCTCGGATTTGAACAGGCGGATGGCTTCCTGGACATCATCCAGGTTCAACTCTTCGAGTGTATCGCCACGGTAATTCAAACGCCCCCTGACCGGCATTCGCAGATACCGCGGGACCAGCGGCGTGACATTGGTATATCGGTTGTTGTATTGCTCCTCACGAACGCCGCGCCGCATCTCGAGAGCATCCCGAACGCCGTAAGTGGTCAACAGACCCGTCTTGGTGCCGGTCAGTGTCAACACGGCGTTGGTGGTTACGGTCGTGCCATGCACGATGGTCTCTACGGACTGTGCCAGCTCCTCGAGCGAAACTCCCATTCCTGCGGCAACCTCGCTCAAGCCGTTGATTACTCCGATTGAGGGATCTGCCGGTGTCGACAGAACCTTATATATTTGTGGTTCCCGGGATTCCCCCGTTACGAGGAAATCCGTAAAGGTTCCGCCCACATCGATGCCGATTCGCAGCTTCATGAGTAACACTCACTGCGCCGAAAGGTCTTGCCCAATTCCACTCCCTTCGAAAACGCCTTGCGATTGGCATCGGCGGATGCTGGGGGCAGTCTTCCTGTGAGCGCCCTGCAAAAGTCATCCGGCGCGTAGGGAAAGCATCCGGAGCCAAGCAGGCAACCCAACATGATCATATTCAGTGTCGTGCTGGAGCCTGACTCCTCGGCAAAACGCGTCGCGTCAAACGAATTTAGATGGGGAGTCACGGCTTCAATACTCCCCTGGAGTTCGTCCACACA
>CP070827.1:3730594-3731832 GCA_020344555.1 Phycisphaerales bacterium | reverse complement strand
CCGTACCTGATGTAATCCCATGCGTTCTCGCATGGGAGGTACCAGGATTCGCCCTGCCACGTAATCCGCGAGTCGTGAGCCGGAAACGGGCCCTCGGGAACACCTTCGTCGATAAGGCAGGCGTCGATGTAGAATGCGTACCGGTCGGGATACAGCTCGATGCGGTACGTGTGTGGCAGCCCCGGTTCGATTTCGATAAACCAGATCGGAAGGCCGACGTCCCGAAGGAACTGGACCAGGTCCTGCGCGACCGTAAGGTGATAGCTGACGCCGAAAAAGTTGCCCATCACCACAGCGGTGGGCGCTCCACCTGGAATCTCCGACCTGTCCCCGTTCGTCTGGATACGAAACTCCAGGAAAAACTGCGCTGCACCGTTGAAAGGTTCAAGCGAGCGGCGGTACGTGTCGCGCCCCCCCCGGGGCCCGGTGGACAGGCGTCCAGGTCGAGCTGTTGGTAGTACCAGCCCTCCTCGTTCCAAGTTTGGGGCTCGCAGTAGTAAATGAGCTGCTCCCAGTCCTCGGAAACCGGATCGGAGAAGAACTCAGATGAGAACACGTCGGCAAGCCCGGGCGCTGCTGCGGCGCTCAACAGCAGCCAAGTTGCTGCAAGGCGTTTCCGTTTGCTGGCCATCTGGGTGTCCACGGAGCTTCGGCATGTTGGAGAGACAACACAGGATTATAGCACACCGGCAGTGATTTCCGCGAAAACAGGAGCCTGAAACCGCGATGGACGTCCACTGCGATTTATGGGGCCCAGCCAATCCGAGCAGCGACTCTTACAGTGAGGAAGGCTCCAATGGATTACCAAGTCCTGTAGGGACGACTGAGGTTTCGTTATGTTCTCATCCGTCCCTCCGGGACTGGTCAGTCTAGAGGGCATCAGGATCCCAGCAATGAATCGCTGGGCTATTGCCGGATGCCCTTCCGGGGCAAAGAGGATATACGCGCAGCGGGGGCGTGGGATCCGACACGGGTCGGGTAGGCTAAACACGAACGCTGCGACTGGCCGTTAATGTGGAGAGAAGTCTGTCAAGGTTACTCGGTCGTGATCTCGTCGATCAGTTCGCGCGGTGCTCCGATGTCGGCTACTTCGACCCGGCCGACATAGGGGGAGGCTGACGCTGCGGTGAAGCCGATCTTTGAGGCGACAAACGTGATCGTCAGGTCGGCGCGGATGGTTGCGTTGGAAGGGGCGCCGGTGTTGCAGTCGAGGCCGGAAGGAACGTCGATGGCTACTA
>CP070827.1:3716988-3730494 GCA_020344555.1 Phycisphaerales bacterium | reverse complement strand
CGGTCGACGGAGACTCCGACCTCATTCGCTATCACGCTGCGAATGCCTCCGCCGCCGGCGCTGGCTACCAAGGAGTTGGAGATCAACGCGGGCCTTGACCGTCCGCCGATCCACCTGCAACGTTCGCGCGGCTTCCTCATAGCTGCCTGCCTGGGAATACACAAGTGTGCAGTAACGTCGCATAAGCTCATCGATTGTCAGTAATCCCGTCGACACGTCCCGGGCGAGACTCTCGTCCAACGAAACGGTTGGCTCCTGCGGCGGCGAGTATTTTCCACGGACAAGTACGTTACGCACGCACTGTTCGAGCTCTCGCACATTCCCAGGCCATGAGTAGTCAAGCCCAATCTGCTCGCGGATACAAGTGGTTACCTCCTCAGCCAAGCTCTCCGCTGCGGATCCGGCAAGCCGCGCCGCGATGAACTGTACGAGGTTTGCTAACTCATTGGGCTGATCCCTCAAGCGCACTTCCAGCGAGGGCGCGGCCACAACATCGGCACATAGTCGGTAGTACAGATCCTCACGGAACCGTCCGCCGCGCATCTGACTGGCAAGATCACGGTTGGTGGCCGCAATCACTTTGCCCCCGAAGTGTCTGTCCTCGCTGTCGCCGACTCGCCGGAACGAGCGGGTCTGTAGCACCCGGAGCAACTTCACTTGGATTGCAGGATCGAGGTCACCGATCTCGTCGAGGAACACGGTACCGGCATCCGCGCACTCCTCGAGCCGTCCGGGATGATCCTTGATAGCGCCGGTAAACGCGCCCTTTACGTGCCCGAATAACTCAGACTCGATCAGCGTGGGGGAGAGTGCGGAGAGGTTGATTGGATGAAACGAACGACGGAACTCGTCAACGAACTTGCCGGCCTTTGGGTCAAACGGAACGTAACGCGCCATGGCAATGGCACGCGCTGCTAGGTCTTTGCCGGTCCCAGAAGGGCCGGTGACGAGCGTGGTTATGTCCGCCATCTTGTCGTACAGGACTTGACGGTAGCGACGGAGGTTATGCGTGAAGACCGACTGCCACGCGGCGGCACGAAACCGAGCCGCGGGATGTGAAATCCCGATGATGTTCCGGAAGATGAAGTGAAAGGCCCGTTTCACCTGGAAGAAGAGTGCGAACAGGTGCGCCGTCTCGGATGGGTCGGATATGGCAAAATGAGGCGGAAGTAGAAAGCGCTGGGCTGCTTTGACGAAGCGGGCATAGCAGGAAGCCAGTGAGGGTGTTGTGCGTGCTGAGGGCGCCGATTGGATCACCTCATTAAAGGCATCTCTAAACCGGTAATACAGCACGAAGAGGACGAGATCCTCGTAAAGCTCCAGATCGCCGCGCCGCGGAGTACTGCGTTTCAGTTTCTCCCGGCTCGCCTCGGCGAGCTGTTCGCACCTCTCCAGCAGCTTACGCACGTTGGGGTGGTCGCCCCTGATGTCCCCGCGAAGGTTCCACTCCGCCATGGACTCATCGAACTCACCACCGAGAGCCTCGCGCTCACACTCAATCCGCTCGGGTAGAAAGGGGTTACAGTACATCAGGTCGGCGATCGATCTAGCGAACTGCCGCTGAGGGGCTGTCAATACCGCCTTCATCTCGCTACTCCCTGCGTGAAATGTACAACGTCTGTACATAATATGTCAAGTCGGGCGTAGCAGCGGAATGGGCGGGTCGCGGTGTTTCGTCCTAACGTCTTTGTTGACAAGCACTTATGGCGCGTACGAGTGTACACATGGGCCGGCACGGCAGGTGTACAAGGTGCTTACAGCCGCGGTGCCGGGTCCTGGGCTTCACGCGGGCGAGCGCCCCAGCCCAGGCAAACGCGCCGCGGAGCAGACTGCTAGGAGGTCGACAGCCATGAACGCTAAACAGCATACCGTTGTGGGCCGCAGCTCGCTCGTCGCCGTGGGATCGCTGGCCCTTCTTTGCTCGATGGGCATGCCTGCAGGCCCCGCGATGGCCGGCGGCACCCTTACGCCGGTGGGGTCGCCTCATCAACCCGTCCAGATTCTGGATCATCATGTGGACGTCGTGTTGAACAACGGCTTCGCGCGTACCGAGGTCATTCAGTCGTTCTACAATCCGAACGATACCGACCTGGAGGCGGTGTACGCGTTTCCCGTGCCCAAGTCGGCGAGCCTCTCCGAGGTGACCATCTACATCGACGAGCGCGAGATTCATGGTGAGGTGCTTCCGAAGGACGAAGCAGAGCAAATCTACGAGGAAGAGAAAGACAAGGGAAACGACGCAGGCTTGGCCAAGAAGAACACCTATCAGACGTTCGAGTTCCGCGTCCATCCCGTTCGTGCCAACGCCGAGACGCGTCTTCGCTTCGTGTACTACCAACCCATCGAGCTGGATACGGGTGTGGGTCGCTACGTCTATCCGCTCGAGGATGGTGGGACGGATGAAGTTGGCGCCAGTTTCTGGCTACCGAACGAGAAGGTGGAGGGCACGTTCTCGGTCGATGTCGAAATCAAGTACGCCTACGCAATCGATGATGTCCGTGTTCCTGGCTTAGAAGCTGCAACGCTCACTGAGAAACTCGACGAGGGACATTACAGGCTACGAACCGAGACTCAGGAAGCGGCATTGAACCGCGACTTCGTCGTATACTATCGTCTGGCAGACGGCCTGCCAGGTCGTGTCGAGTTGATCGCGTACCGGGACGCTCCTGACCACCCTGGTACATTCATGCTGGTCGTCACACCTGGTCTTGACCTTCAGCCGATTACGTGGGGCGCAGACTACATCTTTGTCTTGGACAAGTCCGGGAGCATGAAGGGCAAGCTTGGCACGCTGGTTCGAGGAGTAGCCAAATCACTCGGTGAGCTTCGTGGCGAGGACAGGTTCCGCATCATCACCTTTGACTCGCGGGCGCGGGACCTCACGCGAGGATGGATCACGGCATCCGTTAGCAACGTGCAATCCGCCATCAAGGACGTGGAGTCGTTGTCGGCGGGCGGCAGCACGAACATGTACGAGGGGCTGGAGCTTGCCCTTCGTGATCTTCACGACGATAGGGCAACGAGTGTCGTGCTCGTTACGGACGCGGTGACCAACACCGGCATCGTCGATCCTGCTGCATTTCAGAAGCTGATGGCTCAATACGACATTCGCTTGTTCGGGTTTCTGATGGGCAACAGCGCGAACTGGCCGCTGATGCGGGTGGTTGCCGAGACCAGCGGCGGGTTCTACGCCTCTGTGTCCAACGCAGACGACATCATCGGCCAGATCCTTCTGGCAAAGAGTAAGATCACGCACGAGTGCCTGCACGACGCTCAGCTCAGTGTCAGAGGAGTCAAGACATTCGACGTCACCGATCCGGCCGTCGGCAAGGTCTACCGCGGGCAGCAACTTGTTCTCTTCGGCCGATATGCTGAGGGTGGAGAGGCAACCGTTGCCTTGGAGGCGCGACTTACGGGCGAAGACAGGACCTACTCCACCACGTTCAGCTTCCCCGACACCGACACGGAGAACCCGGAACTGGAGCGTCTGTGGGCGATGAACCGGATTGAGGCGATCGAGGCGCTGCAACTGGTTGGCGCGGTGCCGCCGTCCGAGGCGGAAGAAGCGATTGAGGACCTCGGTGTCGCATATCAACTCGTGACCGACGAGACCTCGATGGTCGTGTTGTCAGACGAGGCGTTCGCTCAGCGCGGAATAGACCGGGCCAACCAGCGACGAATCGCGTGGGAGCAGCAGGCCCGGTCGGTGCGAGACAGCCAGCCCGTTCGAAACCACCGGGTCGATAGGCAGCAGCCGATGTTCCAACACCCCTCCCCCAGACCCAGCGGTGGTGGCGGTGGAGCATTCGATCCGTTCTCTGCGATCGCCGCTATCGGTTTCGCAGGTTGGGTGGCATCACGAATCCGTCGGCAGCGTCGCGCGGCAAGCGAAGGGCGACAGGTGTCATGAACATTGATGCGGGAAGCTACCAGCAGCAACAGCGGTTGGTGAGACGCGTTCCGGGCGTCTCGCTGACCCTGTTTCTGGTGGCCATACTCATTTTTCTATGGCCGCGATTGACGAACCTGTTGCAGTACGATCGCGCAGCGGTCCTGGATGGCGAGTTCTGGCGGGTGTTTACATGCCAATGGACACACTGGAACTTCAGCCATGTTGTGTGGGACGCCCTGATGCTCCTGATACTCGGCGCGCTATGTGAACAGGTGCGCCGGAAGAGCTTCCTGGCCTGCGTCGTCGTCTCCGCGGTGCTGATTCCGATCGCCGGCGCTGTTGCGCTACCACAGATGCACTACTACCGCGGCCTTTCGGGGCTGGACTCGGCTCTGTTCGTTCTGTTGGCTGTACAGCTAATCCGAATGAACCGGTCACGCGATCGGGTGATCGCCACGGCTGCGGCGGCTGGTCTTGGGGCCTTCGCGCTCAAGACGGCCTATGAATGCATAACCGGCAGTATCATATTCGTTCGACCCGAATCCGTATTTACACCCGTGCCCCTGGCGCATATCGTCGGAGGCGCTATTGGCTTAGTGATTGCAGCACAGGGAGGTAGCCATGAACACACGTACCAGCCTGCAGTGGACCGGCCTGATCAGGCACGTCCTTCTGCCAATCGTGGTTTGTGCTTTGAGTGCTCACGTAACCCAGGGATCTGACGGTAGTGAACACGCCGAGATCCTCTCGCTCTCCAAGGCAAGTGATGGGGAGTACGTCGTGTTTGAGGTCGCGATCCGACGACCGGACGATATGAGCACGATGACGATCGAGGCGTCACCGTGGAGGATGCACCGCGCGGTTTGGCCACGCATTGCATCCCTTACTGGGACTGTCCCTCACGAAAACTCCGTCCGGCCACTGTGGGCGCTGAAACGAATCCATTATCGGGCCTCCGTATTTGCTCTGGGACGTTCCGTTGGGGCACGCTCGACCCTACCGCGTCCTGATTCCGACACAGCCGTGGGCTGGTCACCTCTGGTTCGATTGACAGGCCACGCCGCGGAATGCTCCGAGACCGGAACATCTGGTTAGAGCGGCGGTTTGAGCGAGCGCCCTTACCGAGCCAGCCGACTCCGATAAGTATGCTAATCCGTGGGCGGGAATGGCCGGATGGAGTTTTCGGGAGGCACAGACGTTCCCGCTTCCATTGCAGGACGCTGTCGTCGCCCAACTTCCAGGGAACGCTGCATGTCGTACGTCAGGATCGGGCTTCACGGTGCCGCGACGAGCCAGCGGGCTACACCATTCGAAAAGATAATTACAGATTCTGACAGAATAACCCTTGAAGGAGCCTTCTCGCGCTGGTAGCCTGGGATCCTCTGAAAAAAATCTTACATATGGATAGGATGGCCAAGTATGGGCAAACAGCGACCACTCCTCAAGCACCTGAGTCGGCGAGAGACGCAGATCATGGAAGCCTTATACGCGCTCGGGGAAGCCAACGTCGAGGACGTCCGCGTGATGATCGAGCAGCCGCCCTCCTACGACTCGGTGCGAGTGACCCTCGCTGTCCTGGAAAGCAAGGGCCTCGTCACCCACCAGAAGGACGGACGTAAGTATCTTTACCGTCCCGCCGGATCCATTCACAAAGCCAAACGGCGCGCTGTGCGGCGTCTCCTTGACGTTTTCTTTGCGGGATCGATGCCGGCAGCCGTGTCTGCCATGATCGACGTGACCGGCACGCGACTCAGTGCTGGGGAGCTCGACGAACTCGCCCGCCTCATCGAGGCGCGCCGAAGGAAGGCAACGAGTAAGAGAAGAGGAACATGACCGTTCAGGTCACCGGGTGTGGACAACGGAGTCGACGCCGAGCAGGAAGAGCAAGGAAACGAAGCTATGAGCGCTGACATCGTATCATTCCTATCGGACGAGGTTGCGCTGAACGGATTTGGCATATTCGTGGTCGCAAGTTGTCTGGCGCTGTTGTGCCGACGATGCCGTGCGGCCGTCCGACACGGCATCTGGTCATTGGCGTTCGGGAGTGCTCTCGTCTTGCCCGTCGTCTCGACATCTCTGCCGGAAGTGAGCATCCCGGTCCCGATCGGTGCGCCGCAACAAGCTCCGGCATCAGGTCTATCCCGGCTCACGTTGACCGACAACCCATGGCTGGAGGTGAGCTCCTCACGCGCTGTCGTCCCGCGAAACATGCAGGCGTCGCAGAATGCAGGTGCGAAGCCGAGTGGCTTCGAAGGCGAGGCGCGCTCAATGACGGAGCCACTGTTGAAGGGCCTGGTTCTGGCCTGGATGGTCGTGGCTGGCCTCTTCTTGGTGAAGCTCGGCGCTGATGTGTGGCGGATGGCAAGGTGGACTCGGCGCGCAGTCACGATTGAGAGACAAGACTGGACGGGGCTGCTCAAATCGCTTGCGGCAGAAATCGGCATGTCGAGACGAATTCGGTTGCTCGCCTCGTCAGACGTCCCGGTGCCGGTCACGTGGGGAGTCCGGCGCCCCGTGATCCTCCTGCCTCAGGAGGCTGCTGAGTGGGGAGATGAGCGCCGCCGCGTGGCACTTCTCCACGAGTTCAACCATATCAGACGCGCTGACTACGCGTGGAACGTGCTCGGATATCTGTCCCGTTCGATGCACTGGTTCAATCCACTGGCCTGGTATGCCTATCATCAGCTCGCCATCGAGAGGGAGCGCGCCACCGACGATTGTGTACTGCTTCATGGAGCTGAAAGCCATGCTTATGCAACGTACTTGCTGGCCGGCGTGGTATGTTTGTTCGAAGGTCGGGGCGTGCCGAGGGCGGCAAACGCGATGGCTTCGAGCTCCAGCCTTCGATCGCGGCTGCAGTTCATCCTTGACGACCGCGTTTACCGAGCGCCTCTCTCGCGACTGATCGCCGTCTTGATGTTGGCGTCCGCGGCAGCCGTTGTCGGGGCGTTTGCGATCGCGGACCCCACCGTGGTAGCCTCGGATCGGCGTGCGACTGTATCCGTGGCCGATGGGATCGTCGAACTCGAGAGTGATGACCCCACAGTACGGAAACGTGCAGCGTGGGTTCTCGGAGAACGCGAGGAGACTCGGGCCGTTCCCCACTTGATCAAGGCTCTCGACGATCAGGATCCCGACGTCAGGGCCTTGGTCGCTTGGGCGCTGGGCGAGATCAAGGAGCCGACCTCCGTCGACGCGTTGCACCGGTCTCTGCAGGATGGCGACTCGCATGTCCGCGAAATGGTTACCCTGGCCATCGGCGAGATCGAACAGCCCTGCTCTGTGGCGACCTTGACTCCACTTCTGGCCGAGCCGAGCCGGGAGATTCGAGCCGCCGCCGTTTGGGCACTGGGGGAAATCGGAACGACAGACGCGCTCGATGCGGTCGTCACCGCGCTGGATGATCGTGATCCGCGCGTTCGCCTTCGGGCCGTTCGAACCGTTGTGCGAAAGAGTGAGATTGCCGGCGTACGGCCGGGTGCAGAACTTCGTGTGCCGACGCTGCTCCGTGTGCTTCGGACGGATGGCGACGCTCGTGTCCGCGTGGAGGCGGCCAACGCGCTGGGAGACATCCGGGATGCAGCTTCCGTCGCGGGCTTGACAGCCGCGTTGGGTGACCCCGAGGCGACGGTACGCCGAGAAGCGGCGTGGGCGCTCGGGCGGATCTGCCAGCCTTTCGCCGTGGACGCACTCATTCAGAGCTTGCGCGATGCGGATCCGGAGGTTCGTTGGATGGTGATCTGGGCTCTCGACGAGATCGGGCAGGGCTAGAGACAGAGGTACTCCTTAACTTGTGGAGTTACGTTCCAGGCTGTCTCTCATAACGGCTCATTGGAGCTGCGGCATGGAGATGTTCCAAGTGGTCGACGAGATTCCACCATTGTCTGCACAAGAAGAGGAGATCGGTATGTATCGAGCACGCATGCGTGTACTCTGCATGTTGGCGACGTTGGCGATCCCGACCGGCTATTGCGCGGGCAGCGACCCACGCATCGATCGCGAGCTGCTGATCAACGACGTTCGGCAACTTGCCGAGCTCATGGAGACGGTGCATCCCGATCCGTACATGAACGGCGGCGGGAAGATCGCTTTTCACCGACGACTTCAGGAGACCCTGGCCACCATTCCGGAGGGCGGAATGACGGTCGCAGGGTTCTACCGCCACCTCGGACCCTTTGTAGCGGCGATCGGCGACGCGCACACATGGTTGCGCGATCCGTACCAGACCGACCATCGCCGGCCGGGAGGGATCCCTCTGCGGTTCGGCATCGTGGAGGATACGCTCTACGTGGCCGCCACCCAGAAGCAGGACAGCGCGCTTCTCGGACAACGCCTCGTCGCGGTAGAGGGCGTGCCGTTCGAAGAACTCATGGCCCGTCAGGGGCGTGCCATCGGCGCCGAGAACGAGTATCTGCTTCTGCGGCACCTAGCAGGTTGGGTCCTGTGGGAAAGGCCCTTCCTGGAGCATTTGATTCCTGAGTGGAAAGACAAGGATCGGATTCGCGTCTTGCTCCGTGATGCCTCGGGCAGCGCCGAACAGCACGTGATGCAGATTCCAAAGCGTCTGAGGCGCCCGCTTCCCCACCGCCCATCTTCGCAGATCCGGCTACCGGCGCGCGACAAGTGCGATTTCGTCTACGAGTTCATGAATGAGGACCGCAAGACCGCCCTTCTGGTCATCGACGACATGACCGGCTACAGGGAGGTGTTCGAGTGGGACCGCTCGGTCGGCTCGGCATTCGATGCGGATCGTGCCAGAGATATCTACAAGCGTTACACCGGCACCTGGCTGGCCCCGCGAGATGAGGACAAGCTGATCGAGGGGATTCCGTCGGCCACCGAGACGTTCCAGAAGCTGGTGGATGAGATGAAGGCAGCGGGTACGAAGCAGCTTCTAATCGACCTCCGCCACAACGATGGCGGGGCTTCGTCAATGTCCGAGTTCCTCATCTACATGCTCCATGGAAAACGCAAGCTGCTGTCACTCAAACAGGGCCGGCGTGAGGTCCGGAGGTTCTCGCGACGATACTTCGAGAACAACTCGAACATAAGCCTGGCTGGGATCAACCAGGGAAAGCCGTTCAGATTGAAGGCCAACGACTACGACCTTGGCCCAGCCTACTACCGGCAATTCGGCAAAGCGCCGCCAGCTCAGACCGGTGTAGAGGCTGAGTTCGAGGCCTTAGTCGCAAGGTTACCATCGTTCGAACGAGCATACCGGACAGGCGAGTACGAAGCGCGCTATTGTCCGGAGCACGTTGTCGTGATCTGCTCTCCAGATACGTTCAGTTCGGGCTGGACACTGATGTACTACCTGAAGGAAGCCGGAGCACTCGTCGTAGGAACTCCTTCGAGCCAGGGGCCAAACTGCTTCGGCGACATCCTGTCGTTCACGTTGAAGCACTCGGGCCTGAGTGGAATCGTCTCCCAGAAGCGATTTGAGTACTACCCAGACGATCCCAAGGCGACCGTGCTGAAACCCGACTACCCGCTGAGCTACGAGAAGCTCGCGGAATATGATTTCGATCCAAACGCGGAGATACGCTACGCCCTGGAGGTTCTCGACAAGCTCGGCAGCTGAACCGCATCGGCTCAGCCGGCTCGCCCTATCGGCTGTGCCGCTGCGACGTGGTCGGCGCCCAGCGTGGCGCTCGACGTTTGTGGACACTCAAACACCGCAAGGAGTGAGACAATGTTCTCAGAGAGTTCTTTGAAACGCAGTTTAATGGCACTGGTTGGCTTAACGTGGTCCGCCCATTCGGTCGCGGGGGCCGGTGAGCCCGCTGGCCACCAGACGATACCGAACCCGCGTTTTGCTCCCGTGCGGTCACTCATAATGCGGGGCGTAGGCCAGGGATACCTCCCCTCAGCTTCCATCGCGGTCGCGAAGGATGGAAAGATCATATGGCAGGAGGCTTTTGGCTGGGCTGACAAGGAGCGAAAGCGCGAGGCAACACCACATACTATCTACGCCCTGGCATCCATCTCCAAGCCAATGACCGCAACAGGACTCATGGTGTTGGCGCAGCAGAAGAAGGTCGCGCTCGATGATGCCGTACAGCAGTATATCGCGCCGGCCGCGCTGACCGCCTATGCCGGTTCACCGTCAGACGTGACCATCAAGCATCTGCTGAACCATACGTCAGGGCTCCCGACTCACTACAATTACTTCTATGAGGATGAACCCCACCGTCCCCCATCCATGGAAGAGACGATACGCAGGTATGGCATTCTCGTGCATCCGCCAGGGAAGCTGTCCGACTATTCGAACCTCGGCTACGGAATACTCGGCCATATCATCGCGAAGGTCTCCGGGAGGCCCTTCGATAAAGCTATGCGCGAGTTAGTCTTTCAGCCACTGGGCATGCCCCACACCTCAGTGGGCATTCCGCCAGACAGTGAGGATCTCGTAGCCACGAAATATGGACCGGGCAAGAAGCCTGTCCCCACAGTCTATGTCGACACTCCGGGGGCGGCCGCGGTTTACTCGTGCGCTCACGACCTGGTGCGCTTCGGCATGTTTCATCTGAAGAATCACTTGGCCGACCAGGAGCAGATTCTCGAGGATGAGCTCATCGACACCATGCAGCGTGATTACGACAAGACGGCCGCCCAGTTCGATGCTTCGGAAGCTCCTTACGGTCTTGGTTGGGTCTTCAAGGAGAATGACAACGGCTACGGCACAGTCTGGCACGCGGGGGGAATGGAGGGTGCCGGCGCAATGCTCAAACTTGTCCCATCGGAAGACATAGCCGTGGTCGTGCTGCTGAACATCTACGACCGGCAGAATAGCTGGGAAGAGGCACAGATGTTGGCAGATGCGGTCATTGGCGTGCTGCTGCCGGAGTACGAGAAGAAGTCTCGCACCCAATCGTCAAGTGATTCGAGCCAGAAGGCGCCCGGGCGGGAGTTCCGCGGCACGTGGACAGGTGAGATCAAGACCTATGAGGGCAGTCTACCGGTTACGCTCGAGTTTCAAAGGGATGGGGATGTCCACCTATCCTTGGCTGCCCAGTGGGATTGCACGTGGGGGTTCCTGGAGCATCCCACGCATCACCTGCTTCTGAACGGTACGCGCATCGAGAGGAACCGCTTCGTTGGGTTTGCGGATTTCAGTCTGCCCTCGGCGGACGCGAAGCGGTATCCGCACCACACGTGGTTTCAACTTGTTCGTGAGGGCAACACCCTCCGAGGTTGCGCGACGGTATTCGCCAGAACGCCCCGGATGTATTGGGGGCTCTCGTCGTATGCGAAACTGACCAAGGTGCCGTAGGAGGACGCTGAACGCCGCCATCATCAATACGGAAGAAGATCATGAACAATTGGCGACGCATTCAATGGGAGAACTACGTATCGCGTGTCTCGGCATTGGAAGAAGTATCGTGTGGCTCCGCGTGGGGCCTTTAGTGAAGGCAACTACGTTTAGAAAGGAGTACTTGCCATGACCAGGAGAATGAAGATCGTCGGCACATTGGCAGCGATAGCTGTTCTGGTGGTCAGTGTGTGCGTGCTGGTTGCACCAGACGCAGCGCTTGCCAAGGGGAAACCCAAGCCCCCGCCGTGCCCGTGCCCGGAAACGATTGAGTTGCCGGATGGCACGGTGTGCGTGCTCGAGGCGTGCGGGTTCGACTGCGTTTATACGTGCCCGTTCCCATTCTGACGAGCATCGTTGAGCTAGACTACGACGGCGGCGTCGCGGGCCGGAGGGTAGCTCCGGCCCCGGCGCCCGGGCGCCGGGTAGGGGTAACGGAAGCTCGCCCTCCGGTTGTCTGACGAGAGGAGTTGGCGTCGTAGGCTTTCTAGGAGAGTGCCTGGAGCTGTTCCTGACAGAGAGAGGCAGTCTACGTGGTTACTGCGCGCCCTACGTCAAGGATGTTCTTTCGGGCGACAGGGTCTGAGGCGCGATCCATGCGAGGTGACTCTTTATGTTTGCTGTTTTGACGCAGGATGTGCGTTACGGTCTCCGGACGTTGGCTAGGACCCCGGGTTTCACTCTGGTGGCGTTGATCACCCTGGCACTGGGAATCGGTGCGACCACAACGGTGTTCACCATCGTTGAGGCCGTGTTGTTCAGGCCGCCCGGCTTCCAGGATCCAGAGCGGCTCGTCGGTCTGTTTACGGCGAATCCCGGGCGTGGCATGCACCGCCTGTCAACGTCGTCCGAGGATTTCAGTGACTGGCGCGGGCAGAGCAAGGCCTTCGTCGACATGGGCCTGTACCTGTTCGATGCCTGCAACCTGACCGGAGGTGATCGACCGGCGCGTGCTCTGAGGGTTCGGGCGTCGGCGAGCTTGCTGCCTGTGTTAGGGTTTGATGCGCGCATCGGCCGCAGATTCGGTCCGGAGCATGAAGAGCCGCAGGAACAGCAAGTAGTCCTCCTGTCCGACACCTTCTGGCAGCAGCGATTCGGTGCCGATCCCGATGTTGTTGGAGAGACTCTCTTACTCGACAACGTGCCCTACTCGATTCTGGGCGTTCTGCCGCCGGAGCTGGAACGGGCGTGGAGCACCTTTGACGTCTGGATTCCGTTAGTACCCGGCCCGGAAATGCTTGGCCGTGGCAATCGCTGGTTCGATGTGTACGGTCGCCTCAGACCAGGCGTCAGTCTCGCCCAGGCACAGAGTGAGATGCGCGATGTCGCGGCACGGCTGGAACAAACGTATCCCTCCTCGAACAAGGGTCGCACCGCGGAAGTGATTCCCATTATGGACCTCATGATTGGATCGTCGAGCAAATCCGCCCTACTGTTCCTTAGTCTTTCCGCCGCATGTGTATTGTTGATCTCCTGCACCAACGTGGCCAATCTGCTCCTCGCCAGGGGAACCGCTCGCCAGAGGGAGTATGCCATCCGCTCCGCCTTGGGAGCAACGAGGGCGCGGGTGACTTGCCAACTGATCACTGAGTCTGCAGTATTGGCACTGGTCAGCGGTGCGTTTGGCGTGGGCCTGGCAATGGGGGGTGTTCGAATCCTGATGCACTTCTTATCAGACAGAATTGGGGAACCGAACGAGGTCACGATCAACGGGGCTGTACTCCTGTTCGCGCTTGTGATTTCCCTTGTTGCTTCGTTGCTCTTCGGCATTGCGCCGGCCTTTAGAATCTCACGCGTCGGCTCCAACGAAGCCTTGAAGGAGAGTGGGCAGTCCGCATCCCCCAGTCCGCGGAACCAATATGCTCGCGAATCCCTTGTAGTCGCTCAGCTTGCGCTCGCGCTTGCCCTGGTCATCTGCGCAGGTCTGATGATCAAGAGCCTCCTCGTCCTTCAATCGGTGGACCCGGGATTCGATACGCAGCAGCTTCTCACAATGCGGTTCACACTGCCGGGTGGTACATACGACTCCGAAACGAAGCGCGCCGCGTTCTTCGAGGAGGTGATGGAGCGGATCCGTTGCGTCCCGGGTGTACAATCGGCTGCGGCCGTATCCGCGATCCCTCTGGTCGGGCGTGCCAGTGAGTCACAGGTTACAGTCGAAGACTACGTCCCGCCGAACGACCCGAACGGGGGGCCGATGGTCGGCAATACCGTCGTGACGCCTGCGTATTTCAGCACACTGGGTATCCCGATAGTGAGGGGTCGGGACTTCACCGGAATCGGTGGCTCGGAGGCAACGAGT
>CP070827.1:3694826-3716888 GCA_020344555.1 Phycisphaerales bacterium | reverse complement strand
TGTCCCCTGGGTATATCGAGAACGACCCGGCCCGGCACCCGAGCGGACCGCCGAAGGCTGTGAGAATCCTCGGCCGTCACCGGCGAACCGACAGTAACGTCATAGTAACAATTTGGTTAGCGGCTTGCTTTGACCGACAGAAACGGGTTATAAACACCGATCCCGGAGGGCAACGGATAGACTGCAACCGTGGGACCGGTCTTGGGGTTCTTCGCGTTTCGGTCCATCTTTACCGGTAGTAGGACAAGCCGGTCTTCCAGCAAGACCGGCACCATCTTGTTTGTTTGGGAGAAGGGATAACGACTCATGACTGCCAAGCTCAACAACCATTCAGTCGGGACACGGCGGACTGCCAGGGCCTTGTCCGGTTTCCTGGCCGTGGGCGTCGCGCTTACGTGTACGCTGCAGGCGTTTGCGGAGAAGCCGCCGAAGAAGAAAAAAGGGAAAGACGCCCCGGCGGCGGTGACACGCGAGAAGGTCAAGCTGATAGGTGCCGAGGGTGAAATCGCCAAGGACGTCCCTGAGGGGCCCCGACCGATCGTCAAGGCCGAAAACCCCGTCCACGACTTCGGGACGGTGTGGGTCGGACCGAACCTCGATCACACCTTCACCATCAAGAATGAAGGGCAGGAGACCCTCAAAATCAACGCGGTCAGGCCCGCCTGCGGATGCACCGTTGCCGGGAAGTATCCCATGACCATCGCGCCTGGTGAATCGGGCGAGTTCCCGTTTTCCTCGGTCAGCAGCAAGTTGCGCGGCAAGTTTGAAAAGGGCATCAAGATTTCGACCAATGATCCGGTGACACCCGATCTCCAACTGAAAATACGTGGTGAAGTCAAGCACTACGTCGACATCGTTCCCAAGAACGTGTATTTCGGCAAGATCGGCAAGCCCGAGGCGCGGACCCAGGTGGTCAAGATCACCAACAACGCCGACAAGCCGCTGGAACTAGAGCTCGGCAAACTTCCCAAAGGCAATATCGACGCCAAGCTGGTGACGAAGGAACCGGGAAAGGCCTTTGAGCTGCACGTCACTGCGGAACCGCCCTTTAACACCGGCATTCTGTTTAAGAAGATCCCCCTCAAGACCAATATTGATGGACAGAAAACGGTCAACATCGAGGTGCGCGGGAATATACCCTTGCGACTGGAAGTGGATCCGGCCCGCTTGAACTTTAGCGCCCGCCGGAGAGCCGCGGGAGACGCCAAGGGGATGACGCGAACCATCAAGTTCACCAACCACGGCGACACGCCGGTCAAGCTGCTCGACGCGACCATCGATGATCCGAGAATCAGGCTCCAGATCGTCGAGCAGAGCGAGGGCAAGAAATACAGCGTCGCGGCTCATTTCCCACCCGGCTATGAAGTGCCCTCCGCTGGACGCACCATTACGCTGAAGACGGACGATGAGGCGAAGCCGACTATTACCGTGCCGGTCAGAAGTATCAAGCCGCGAGAGAGGAAAGCGCAGCGCAAGCCGCAACTAAGACCCGCGGAGAAGATGGTGGGGATGCCGGCACCTGCCTTCAAGGCCACAACAACCGAAGGCAAGTCGTTGTCCACTGCGGATCTTCCCGGAAAGGTCACCGTGCTCGACTTCTTCGCCGTGAACTGCGGCTTCTGCAAAAAGCAGATCCCCAGGCTCGAGACGATTCGCAAGGAATACGAATCGAAGGGCGTTCGCTTTGCCGTCGTCAGCCAGACGATGCGGACCAAGAAGTCCACCGACGAAGAAGTCATGGCCACGATCAAGGAACTCGGCTTCGGCGGTGAGGTCGTCACCGATCCGGACAACACCGTCGGACCGCTCTTTAAGGCCAGCAGCTTCCCGACTATGGTCGTGACCGGAAAGACCGGCAAGATCGAGGCGGTCAATGTCGGCAATATTGGGGATCTGGAAACGCGCCTGAGAGGACAGCTAGATGCGCTCCTTGCGGGGAGGCCAGTGCCCAAACCCGAGGCGGTCGCCGAGCGGCCCAAGCCGGAGCGGCCCAAGCGTAAGCGCGCCGACGAGCTGGTCGGCAAAGCGGCCCCCGCGTTCGCCATCGAAACCGTGCAGGGCAAAACGGTGTCCAGCGACGAGTTTGGGAAGAACTCCGCCACCGTGCTGAACTTCGTCGCCCCGAACTGCGGCTACTGCAAGAAGCAACTCCCTCGCGTGGAGACGATCCGACAGACCTATACCGAGAAGGGTGTGCGGTTCGTCAATGTCGTCCAGTCCATGCGTAAGAAGTTCTCAACCGAGGAGGTCGTCACCACGATGGTGGAAACCGGGGCGAAACTGGAGATTGCCCATGATCCCGCGAACACGGTTGGCCGCTTGTACAACGCCAGCGGCTTCCCGACGATGGTCGTTGTTGGAAAGAGCGGCAAGGTCGAGGCCGTCAACGTCGGGAACCTCGGTGACCTGGAAAAGCGACTGACAGGTCAGCTTGACGCTCTGATCGCCGGCAAACCAGTGCCGAAGTTCGCGGACGCGAGGCCGAAGCGCAGGAGCGCTGACGAACTCATTGGCAAACCGGCTCCGACGTTCGCCATTGATACCCTGGAAGGCAGAAAGGTGTCCAACGACGAGTTCAGGAAGAGCGCGGTCACCGTGTTGGACTTCGTCGCCCCAAACTGCGGCTACTGCAAGAAGCAGCTCCCTCGCGTGGAAAAGATCCGGCAGACCTATGAAGATAAGGGCGTGCGGTTCGTCAGTGTAGTCCAGACGATGCGTAAAAAGTACACAACCGACGAGGTCGTCGCCACGATGGACGAGCTCGGGGCGAAGCTGGAGGTTGCCCATGATCCCGAGAACAAGATCGGGCAAATGTTCAACGCCGGTGGCTTCCCCACGATGGTCGTGGTCGGAAAGAGTGGCAAGGTCGAGGCAGTCAATGTCGGGAACCTCGGCGACCTGGAGAAGCGCCTGACAGGCCAGCTCGACGCCCTGATCGCCGGCAAGCCTGTACCGAAGTTCGCCTCCGCGCAGCAGCGGCAACCACGCAGGCGCCCTGCGGAGGACCTGGTGGGCAAACCCACTCCCAAGTTCTCGTTGACCACGCTGGACGGTAAGGTCGTCTCCAGCGATGAATTCAAGAATCATCCGGCGACTGTCCTCAACTTCATCGCTCCCAACTGCGGCTTCTGCAAGCGGCAGATTCCGAACGTGGAGAAGGTGCGCCAAGAGTATGAGGCGAAGGGCGTGCGTTTCGTGAACGTTGCCCAGAAGATGCGGAAGGACTTCACCGAGGCCGAGATCGTTGATGTGCTGACAGGGGCCGGCTCCGGCCTGGAGGTGACCACCGGCGACTTCGCCGAGAACAGTATTGGGAGGCAATTTCAAGCCGTCAGCTATCCCACCATGTTTGTGGTGGGCAAGGATGGCAAGATTGCCAACGTAAACATAGGCGCCAAGCCGAATCTGGAGACGTTGCTCAAGGGGCAATTGGACGCTTTGCTGAAAGGTAAACCATAGAGCCCGGGCCTGCAGGCCAGGACGCCTGCGCCGCCACCGAGACGCCGGGCCCACCCTGATTGCTTGCTCGTTATCGACCGGCGCCTCCACGACACTAGACGCCCCGTTGGCCAGGGAGGTCAGTCTGATGCGACTGACTCTCCGGCTGACGGGGCGTTTCGTTTTGCTGGTCGTCTTCCTTCGGCACGTCGGGACATCGTTGCCCCGGACTCCGCTCGCCCCGTCGATGCGCCGGCACTTGACCGGATCAGCACTGCAGCGCAGGCTGCACATTCGCCAGGCTACAGCGGATGTTGCCGGTTTGTAGGGAAGGGGAGCGGAGACTTATCTCTGGCCTCAGCGCGGGCCGAGGCTTGCACCTGCGGAGTAGACGGTATCTGATTGAACGGCTATAGAAGGGGAGCGATGCGAAGCCGCGCTGAAGCTACGACTGAAGACCTTTTTGCGGACCTGAGCGAACCGCAGCGCCAAGCCGTCGCCCACACGGATGGGCCGCTGCTGATCCTGGCCGGACCCGGCAGCGGCAAGACGCGCGTGGTGACCTGTCGGGCGGCCCATCTAGCCTGCACCGTCGCCTGCCCTTCGGACATCCTGGCGATCACCTTCACGAACAAGGCTGCTAGGGAGATGCGCGAGCGGATTGAAGCGCTTGGCATGGCCGAGGGTATGACAGTCTGTACTTTTCACGCCTTGTGCGCGAAGCTGCTTCGACGGTACGCCGACCGGGGGGGCGTGCCGACCAATTTCACCATCTTCGATCGCGAGGACCGCCGCAAGCTGATCAGACAGGCCATTGAGGAGTGCGGCCTCTCGACCGACAACTGGTCCCCGTCCAGCGTCGACCGCGAGATCAGCCTGGCCAAAAACGACATGCTGACGCCCCAAGCGTACGCAGCGTCGGCGGTTGACTGGCGGAAGGAGACCATTACACGCGTCTATGCCTGTTACGAACAGTTGCTCTTGAAGATGGGCGGCCTGGACTTCGACGACCTGCTCATGCGCATGGCCACGCTTCTTCAGCGCGATCGAGAGCTGCGAGACGAGCTCGAAGATTGCTATCGATACGTGCTGATCGACGAATACCAGGATACGAACGCCGCCCAATACGAGATCGCCCGGCTGCTCACTGAGAAACGTCGGAATATCTGCGCGACCGGCGACCCGGACCAATCCATCTACGGCTGGCGCGGGGCGAACATCGAGAACATCCTTCGCTTCGAGCGCGACTACCCGAATGCGAAGGTTGTCCGTCTAGAGCAGAACTACCGATCGACAAAGCGAGTCCTATCCGCGGCGGATGCCCTCATAGCCCGTAATGTCAGCCGAAAAGAGAAGGCCCTGTGGACCGATAACGGCGATGGCGTTTCCGTCCGTGTGTTCGAACTCGAAACCGGCAAGGCCGAGGCGGAGATGATCGCTCGGGATATCGCCCGGCAACTGAGGTCCGGCGTCAACCCCAACGAGATTGCCGTGTTCTACCGAATCAACTCGCTCAGCCGGGTGATCGAGGAAGCGCTGCTGAAGGAGGGGATCGCGTACCAGATTGCCCGGGGGATCGAGTTCTACAGCCGCAAAGAGGTCAAGGATGTACTGGCCTATCTTCGGGTGCTGGTCAACCCGGCCGATGAGGTCTCGCTCCTGCGGATCATCAACACTCCACCGCGGGGCATCGGCGCGACCACGGTCCAGCGCATGACCCAACAAGCTAAGGCAGCCGGACAATCCATCTACGACCTTGTCACGAGCGGAAGTGATCTGTCGAAGCTGGGCCGATCAGCCGGCAGGGTTGACGAGTTTCGAGAACTGCTGGCCGGGCTGGCACCGACCTTGGAGCGATCAGCGCCGGATGCGTTAAAGTCAGTGATCAGTCACTCGGGTCTGCAGGCCCACTACACTCAAGCCGCCGGGGCCGATGATGCACCTGTTCGAAACATGGACGAGTTGGTCACAGCCGCCGCCGACTACCAGAGCAACCACCCGGATGCGACGGTGCTCGACTGGCTCGAACACACCGCCTTGATAAGCGACGTGGATTCGGTTCGCGGCGGCACCGGGGTGATTACGCTGATGACCCTACATGCCGCAAAGGGGCTGGAGTTCGCCGTCGTGTACATCGTCGGGCTCGAACGGGGCATACTCCCGTTCCGGCGGACCGAAGAGGTGTACTCCGACGAAGAGGAGGAACGGCGGCTGCTGTTTGTAGGGATGACACGGGCCAAGGCACATCTGACGCTCTGCCGCGCGCAATATCGCATGCTACGGGGCTCATCCGAGCGGACCACCCGCAGCCCGTTTCTCGACGAACTGCCCGAGGGTGAGGTAGAATGGGGCCAACTCGGTATTTCGCCGGCGCGGCGTCTTGCGGCGAGTGATAGTGATCGTGACGGGTTGCCGGAGGACATCGAGGAATGGACAATCGGCACGCTTGTTCAACATCCGGAGCATGGCCTCGGTCAGGTAATGTCGATTCATCGAACTGTGGGGCGCACGTATGTTAGCGTGCAGTTTACGGATGGTTCACGACGATCGCTGGCCCTGGAGATCGTGCCGCTTCGGCGCGTCGATTTTGATGACATTGGCGACAACGGCGATTCTGATTGGTGAGGTGGGTGATTTCGTGGGAGTTCGACCATGCGACATGCCGTGATCATGGCTGGTGGAGCGGGGGTGCGGCTTTGGCCGCTCAGTCGCCACAACCGGCCGAAGCAGGTCCTGCGGCTTCTTGGCGGGACAAGTCTGTTACGCCAATCGTTCGAGCGCGTGGCAGCGATGCTCGAGCCCCAGCAGATTCACGTCATCACCAATCACTCCCATCTTCCGATCGTCTCGAAAGAGCTGCCCGAGCTGCCGGCGGCCAACCTCATCGGTGAACCGGTCGGCCGCGACACCGCCAACGCCGTCGGTCTGGCAAGTGCAGTCCTGGCCAAACACGATCCCGAAGCGGTCATTGGCATCTTCACCGCAGACCACGTCATCACCCCGATGGACCGCTTTTGCGCCACCATCGAGCAAGCCTATGACACCGCAGAGCGATATCCCGACGCATTGGTAACGATGGGGATCAGGCCGACCCGGCCCGACACCAACTACGGTTACGTCTGGCGGGGAGAACGCATCGCCGAGGGGCTTTTCCGGGTCAGGAAGTTCACCGAAAAGCCCAGCGTCGCCAAGGCCATGAAATACTTGTCTAGTGGGGAGTACTACTGGAACAGCGGCATGTTCATCTGGAAGGCGACGACCATCCTAGACCAGCTCGAGAGGCATTTGCCTGAGTCACATAAAGCCATTTGCGAAATCGCCGACGTTTGGGAGACCGAACAACGGCAGCAGAAGCTGGAGAGTGTATATCCGAAGCTGATGAAAATCAGCATTGACTTCGCCGTCATGGAACGGGCGGATCACGTTGTGGTCGTCGAGATGAGCTGCCGTTGGGTGGATGTCGGTTCCTGGCCGGCAATCGAGTCAATCATCCACGCCGATAGTGACGAGAACGTGTCGGCGTGCGATCGTGTGATCCACCTCGGCTCGCGGGGTAACATCGTCGTTTCGGAAGAAAAACACCTGATAGCCACGGTCGGGGTCGAGGACCTGGTCATCGTTCATTCGCCCGACGCCACGCTGATTTGCAAGAAACGCGACGCCACGGGGATCAAGGAGCTGGTCGACGACGTTCGAAGCGAGTACGGCGAAGAATACCTGTAGACGGTCCTGTTTCGGGAATGTACAGGAGTGCTCATTGGCGTCGGCGCAAACCTTCCTCTTTCAGAACTTGGAGCATACGTGACCGGGGAGTTGGGATCGTGTGCTCCCGCTTGAAGGTTCAATCAGTAGGTCGTCATGCCGCGTTTTATGGGGATTGACTACGGCACCAAGCGCATCGGCCTGGCTGTCGGCGACACCGACGCCGGAGTCGCCTCGCCGGCGGAAACTATCGATGCCCGCGCCGGTGTCACGGATCAGGTCCGTGCCGTCGGGAGTGCGGCTCGAGAGTATCAAGTCGATGCGTTTGTCATCGGCCTGCCCCTCAATATGGACGGCACGGAGGGCGACCAGGCGAAGGTTACGCGGGAGTTCGGCGAAGCGCTGGCCCGCACCACCGGCAGACCCGTACACTACTGGGACGAACGCCTTTCTTCGCGCAGTGCCCGAGAGCTTCTTCAACCTGCCGGGCTTACGCACAAGAAGCGGCGGGCCGTTGAGGATTCAATCGCCGCCCAGGTCATCCTGCAAGGCTTTCTCGATGCCCCTAGTGATGGTGAAGACAAAGGCACAGAGCGGGCCGCCGAGCAGTGACTGGCAAGGCCGTGGGCGGTTCTCTCACGGTGCCGGACGACCTGAGGGACAGGCCTGGTGGGATCTTTGCGAGTTGATCGCTCGGGCCTGTGCTTAGGCGACCGCCTCCGCGCCAGCTTGTTTACTGCATATCGAGGCGTACGGGAGGAGACGGTCTTTCATGGGACTGCTTGCACGGTGATCGCTTCCTAACCCGCGTTGCTCGGCCCGCCGATAACAAGACCGCAGGGTTGAGATCTGCACTCATGGAGACGTTACGCGCGCCATCCGGCCGATCGGTCCTCACAGTAGGCACCCTCGCGGCAGCGATCGGGCTCACACAGACTGTGCGCGCCGTGCCTGCCGCCGGTCCGGTGCTCTTGCCGACACGGATCGTTCACCGCTTCGATTTCGACGAGCGCGCCGCAGGCAACCTCGAGGACGTCCCCAAGTATTGGGAACCGCTTCGAGCTAACGGCTTCCCGCACTTTGCATATGGTTCCTTCGATTTCGAAGTGGGGAGGGCTGCTCCCCCGTCATTTCATCTGGTCAGCGAAGGCCGTAATGTCGCTTACCAATATAGCGGGCCGGAAACACGTGTGCGCGCCAACACAGACTACCGGATCGAAGGATATGTCCGGGCCGACCGGCTGACATATGCCCGGACGTGCCTTAGCGCCCATTTCATCGACAAGCACGGCCGGTCGATCCCCGAGAGCTTGGTCCGTTCGCGTTACGTCGGAGCCCCGGGCGAAGGTGACGGATGGGTCAAAGTCGAACTCTACCTGGCGGCCACGCCCCGGCAGGCCCATTCGATCAGCCTGGTCGCCTGGGTTCTGCAAAAGCCGCTGTGGAGCACATTGCTGCCCTACGGACGTCAAATCCCGAGGAACGACGTTCGCGGCGGGGCCTGGTTCGATGACATCACGATCCATGCCCTGCCGCGTGTTCAGATCACAACCGGCGCCCCCGGCAATGTCATGGCACCGGGAGACGCACAGGAACTGCGCGTTGTTCTGGCGGACGACGACCCGACGCTTGCTGGCTTGTTGTCAATCGGGGCGGCGGATGGCGCTCTGATCGAAACGCATCCGGTGTCGGTCATGATTGACCCGAGTGCAGGGTCGGTCCGAATTCCCGTGGACCATCTGCCTCCCGGCCTCTATCACGCCCAATTGGATGTATCCGTGGGTGACACCCCGATCAGTTCCCGGCACCTGACGTTCGCTCGTCTGAGTCGGCTACAACGAAGACCTGAGGCCCCGGCGCGGTCATTCGGTGTGGCTGTGAATCCACGGTTTCGAAGCGACCCCGAGACGGAACTCAGGTTGCTGCAACATCTGGCGGTTCGGTCAGTAAAGCTGCCGGTCTGGACTGGCTTGGCGGAAGATCCATCGATGGCCGGGCAACGTCACGCCACAGGCCGATTCCTGCAGGAGTTAGTCAAGAGCGGCTTTGCCCTGACGGCGGTCTTCCGTGGCCCACCCAGTCTGATTGCCCGTAGCGACGGGTCGTTCGTGCGCCCGCTGATCGAGTTGCTGTCGGGCGACCCGACGGCGTGGAAGGAGCATCTGGAAGCCGTGGTGGCCCCCAACGCCGGCGCGTTTCGCTGGTGGCAGGTAGGTCCTGATCCACCACCGGTAGACTGGCCACCGACCTCGCAAGAACAACTGATACTGGCGGTAACTCAGTTGCGCAACGCCATCCGCCCCTTTATGACCATGCCGCGCTTGTCACTCCCAGCTACAACGACTGTCGAACCGCCGGCGCGAAAACTGCCTGTCGAGCAGATTACGCTGGCGATCGGTGGCGAGACCCAGCCGGACCGGTTCGCCGCGCAGATCGACTACTTTCGAAAGCTCGGCTACGAGCAAGTGTCCGCGTACGTGGAGCCGCTTCCTGCGAATCAATACCGGCGACTTCCGCGGTTGGCAGATTGGGCCCAGCGTGTCATGACAGCCCGGCATTCCGGCGCCGACGCCGTCTTTGTGCCACAAACCTGGTCTGTGCGCGAATCGACAGAGGGTAAGGTGACTGAACCGACGGAGCCATACCTGGTCCTGCGCACCATTGCGAGTCTGCTGGCGGATGCCACCCCGGGTCAGCGCCTGCGCCTGACGGGAAACGTGCATTCTCTTGCCTTCCATGACGGGGAATCGACCATTCTGGCTTTGTGGGATCCGCAGGCGCCGCCAAGCGGAACGCAGTATGCGATTCAACTGGGACGCGCCGACCGCCAGATTGATCTCTGGGGTCACTCGACACCGCTTGAGCGCGACGACACCGGACGGCAGGTCGTGCGCCTGACGCCAACACCGGTATTGGTTCCAGGGGTCGAGCGATGGCTCATTGATCTGCGTATGTCGTTCGCGCTTTCCCCCGGACATGTCGAGTCCGGCACCGAACTGATGCGCCACCGTGTCGAGATGACCCACAGAAGCGAAGGGCCGGTCTCCGGCCGCGTCGTCCTGGACGCCCCCGACTCGTGGGAGATCTCACCGCGCTATTTCAGCTTCAGTCTGATGCCCCAACGTGTCAGCAGCCACCCAGTGGGCGTGCGTTACCCCCACAGTGAGCCTGTCGGTGAGAACGTGATCGTGGCGAAGGTAACACTGTCAGATGGGCCGTATTACCTGGAAGTCCCCATGCCTGTCGAGATCGGTGTAGAGGATTTGGAGGTTTGGGGGCAGGCGGTGGTGGCCGGGAACGAACTCGTACTTCGTGAAGTCATTACCAATGGCTCCCCCGAAGTGCTGAGCTTCCGGGGATCAGCCAGTGTCCCGGGCCGTGAGCGCCAATACCGCCCGATCTCCAACCTCCGACCCGGCGACACCCAGACCGTCGAATACAGGTTTAGTGATGTGGATACTCTGATTGGGCGGAATGCCCGCCTCATGTTGCGGGAAATCAACGACGGTCCGCGCATCCACAACCTGGAACTGAGGATCCCCTGACCACTCTTGCGGCACGACCCTTCGCGGTCTGTAAGCGGTGCGGGGTTCCCTTGCCGACCAGACACTTCCCAGGCGACGTTTGCGTCGATACAATCTGTTGCGCCGGAAGGTAACCGCAGAGCTTGGTGCGCCCACGGGGGTGCGCAGACGGCACTCGGAGATGACCAGGTGATTAGACGGTTTGCTTGCATTGTTGTGTTGCAGTATGCCGTGCCTGTGACGGTCGCACAGTTGCCGCCCGTTCCCGACAGGACCGATACCGATGCCAGGGCCGGACCATCCTTGTTTGCGGCCCAGCGGGTACGAGACCTTGGCACCGTGCTTGAAGGCGACAAGCCGATAGTGCGGTGGCGGCTGGAAAACCGCGGTAAAGCCGATCTGATCATCGAACAGGCCCGTTCGAGTTGTGGATGCGCCGTGGTCAAGCTGGCCGACGAGGAGAAGACTATTCCCCCGGGCAAGTCGCTCGATCTGAAGGTCGAGTTCAACAGCCAGGGTCGGCGCGGTGCTCAGTCCAAGTTTGTCACCATCTCGAGCAACGATCCGGTCGAGCCCAAGCTGAAACTGGAATTCAAGGCAAATGTGGAATTTCTTTACGACATGAAGCCGTCCGGGCTGGTGAACCTTCGAGCCGTTCAACGCGGCAAGGCGGCTGAGAGGGTGATCGAGATCCGCCCCGGTCCGAATCGCAAGGCGGTCAAGATCCTCGATCTGCAGGTGCCCGGCGATTCCCCGTTGAGCTTTCACCACGAACCGTTCGTTGCCGGAGGCGGCACCGGTCAACGGATTCACATGACGGTAAGAGAACACGTATCATTGGGCACGCTCACCGCCAAGGCGAACCTGAAACTGAGCGTCGACGGTATCGATCGACAGCGGGCTCTCTCCATCCGCGGCGAGGTGGTCGGTGACTTGACGTGGCACCCCAGGACGGTCAATGTCACACGTCAGGTCTCGCAGCCCGGCAAACGCTTGGCCCCGGTTACGATTCGTTCGACGGATAAAATGCGTTTCGACATTTTGGAGGCAGGAGCCGGACCGCTCTTCGACGTAACCTTCGAGCCCGCCGAACGCGGGCCGAAGGGCATCCAATACTCGGTGTTCCTCACCTTACGTGACGACGCCCCGCCCGGCCCCTTCGGCACGCTGCTGGAGGTGCGAACCAGTGTGTTGGATCAACCGCTGGTGCGTGTGCCGGTCTTTGGTGTCGTCGCCAGGCCGATCGACGTGGAACCACCAATGATATTTCTGCACCAGGACGGCACGCCGGTCGGGACCCACCGGCGGGTCAAGCTCCAGGTTCTCCCGCAACTGAAATTGGAGGTCTCCGACATTGTCTGCAGCAACGATGCGGTTGCTGCCACGGTTGACCGGAAGGCGAGCTCTCGTTATCAGCATCTGCGTTACCTGGACGTGAGCCTGGAGGGCCGGCTTCCGGTCGGTACGCACCAGGCGGTGTTGGCCATAACCACCAACATCAAAGGAGCTGAGCGGTTGGAAGTCCCCGTAACCATTGAGGCACCCGCCGGCTCTGAATGACGCCACCCGGGCCGGCAATGGAATGGACTATCGTGAAAGAGCAGCAGCACAACAGCGATTCGGATAGCGCCGGGACGTCCGAGACGACTTGTCCCGATGAGCAAGGAAAGCCGCGCATTGATTGGGAAGATCCCAACGTACCGGTCGGCAATGCACCCCCGCTACCGCGATGGCCCCTGGCTGTCATGGGGCTGGCGTGGCTGGTGTGGGTTGTGTTTCTGGCGGTCATGCTGCTATCAATCGTTCAGGCCCCGGCGGTTTGATCGGCCGGCGCCCGAACACGCGTTCTCGGAGATCCTGCGGGCTACACGGGACACACCGGAAGGAGGACGTTTGGCGCTCGCGCCCACCGACCGTTATCACCGCAACCAAGCCGCGCTCCGCGCGTTTCAGCCCTCTGTCGCAGCTATTCTCGACGAAGTAGCCATTCCCGAGGAGGTAAGACCGGCCACCGGTCGCGACGGCAGCGACACATTCCTTATCCCGGATGAGACCGGCCGTCCTGTCTGGTTCGGGGAATCGTCCATGCCGGGTATAAGCTCCGCGGAGCTTTTCGCGGGATTTCGCAGCGATGGGAGCAACGCGTCGCTACCAGGAGTGCTCACGGGCCTGGAGCCGCTCGTTGCAGCGAGCAAGATGGCCGCCCATACCGCCCTGTTCGTAGTGGAGCAGGATCCCCTACAAGTCAAGCTCGCCATGTACTTACGTGACTACGGTAAACTGCTTGCCGGTGGCCGCCTGGTCTTCGTACTCGGTAGAGGCGAGGGTTTGAGCAGGAACATATGCACGTTCTTTGAGAACCACCCGGGCTATGAATTGCCGACCCACCTGCTGACCGTTCCCCAGCGGTCGGGCGCCGAAATAGCGAACCTCCAGCGTGATTTAGAGGCGGCAGGCCAGGCGGTGGCGGCCGTGTACGCCCGCCTCGTGGAGTCGCACGCCCAGGCGCTTGGCGGTCGCGAGCGCGGACCGCTGCCGCCGGCACCGCGTGTGGCTGTGCTGAGCATCGATCCACGACCCGGCTCGTTGGAGCAGGTCAGGCGAATCGGACGGGCGCTGACGAAACTACAATGGCCGCATGAGCTTTGCATTCCCGATGCCCCCGACAAGTGTCACCTCACGGCACGACTGCAGGCGATCAACGAGGTGGCTGCGGACCTTGTTCTCTTTGTCAACTGTACGGCCGGGCCGACGCGGTCGTTGCTTCCCGACGACCTACCTGTTGTATCGTGGTTCTTACCGGAAGGGGTCGTGCAACCGCCGGCGACCGAAGAACCACGCGGAGGGGATATGATCTGTGCTTCGTCACAGACATTACATAACCGGCTTACGGCTGTCGGCGTACCCGCCGAGGTTATCGAGCGATGTGAAGTTGCCGCTGACGATACGCTGTATCGACCCCTTCCGCTCTCGCGGGGTGAGAACGGCACAATACACGTGGACGTGGCAATATTGATGGACCTGCCTGACCACCGCCCCGAAGCGTGCGATATCACCCTGGCAAGTCATCTAACCCTGTGGCGAGCCCTGCAGGCAGTGGTCGCCCGAAACACCGACCGCTACCGGGATGACATCGCCGAAGAGCTCCTCGATTTGGCCCATCGCGACAGCGGGACCCGTCTGCAGGACCCGGAAGTCCGCCGGCATTTCGTAAGCCTAATACAAGCGCGGATTGCACCGGCTATGATTGCACGCGCCGCCGCGGAGAGGCTCATCAGCGCTGCATGCCGGGTGGGGGTCTGGGGCCGCAACTGGCCAGAGCTTACGGAGGCCCGGGAGACCCATCGCGGCTTGATTCCGACCGGGGAGGCCCTGAATGCGGTCTTCAACGCCGCGAGAATCGTGCTTTTCCCATATTCATCACCGGCAGCCGTACAGACCGCGCTCGACGCTCTTGCAGCCGGTACGCAGGTCGTCTGCCGGCAGCCGGACAGACCTCTCGAGGAGGAGTATCCTGCCCTGATCGACTTGGTGCCGCACCTGCACTTGTACCGGAGTTCGCACGAGCTGTTGGATTCGGTGCACGATTTGACCGGGAGAGATGAGGGTGTTACGGAACGGGCCCGGGCCGCCCGAGCGATGGTCTGTCGCGAACATACGGTGGCGGGACGTCTGATGGCCATTGTCGAGAGAGTTCGCCGCCGTCAGACTTCCGCGGTGCGATCGTAGCGGCCGTGACCGGGAAAAGTGGTGTAACTTAACGATGCGCGCTATAGTCCTCTAAATGCGCCAAACCGGACGCAACCGCCTTGGGCCGGAGCGAAGCGTATGTGGTCGATTCTCAACGGCACGATCGTCAACGCGATTACCGTAGTTATCGGTAGTGTGGCCGGACTGTCGATCGGTGCCAAGCTGCCCGACCGTTACCAGCGTATCGTGCTCAATGCCCTGGGCCTGGTGACCATCATACTGGGAGTCGACGCGGGCGTGCTCAGGTTTGCGGATACGGTGCGGAAGTTCGCGCCGCTGGTTGAAGGCGGGAGGACCTATGGGGCCCGGGTGGCGATGGTAATGATCGCTTCGCTGTTGGTCGGCGCGATTATCGGAACGGCCCTTCGCTTGCACGAACGCGTCGAAGGGCTCGGAAAGTGGATTCACCACCGCTTCTCCGGCCAGGACAGCCACTTGTTCGCCGAGGGATTCCTGACTGCAAGCGTTATATTCTGTGTGGGGCCTCTGACGCTGGTAGGGTGTCTGGAAAACGGCGCCCACGGGGACCCGAGCTTCCTCTACATCAAGTCGCTGCTGGACGGCTTCTGTTCGCTGGCTCTGGCCTCTTCACTGGGCGCGGGCGTGCTGGCCAGCGTATTAACGGTCCTTGTGTTCCAGGGTGGGTTGTCGCTGCTGGCCTTTTGGGTGGCTCAGCCGCTGGACGAGCTGTCGATGTCGCTGATGACCGTCGTCGGCGGGGTGGTTTTGCTCGCCACAGCTCTGATGATACTGGAAATCAAGAAGATTCCGGTGGCAAACCTGCTACCGGGCATTTTTCTACCTCCGCTGATCGTATGGATCACCGAGTGGTTCGCCCCCGGTCTTCTGTTGCCCTCGGGGTGATCGAGGTCCTACAATAAAGGGGGCGTTATGAGCGAGGCGTCAGTCGGTGACGGTACAATCCGGTCAGCGCAAGCTGACTACGATACGTTGCGTTACGTGTCTTCGGAGACGCCGTGCCCATATCTAGCGGGATTGCACTCCCGTAGCGAGGCCTACTTCGTCGAGCAGCTTGACGGGGACCTGTACGAGCGTTTGCTTGCAAGAGGTTTTCGACGCAGCGGGCGAGTTGTCTATCGTCCACGGTGTCGTGCCTGCCGAGAGTGTCACCCCATTCGAATTCCTGTCGATCAATTTTCCCCGTCGCGCTCGCTGCGGCGTGTATCGCGGCGGAACGTCGACGTCTGGGTCGAGGTAGGGGAGCCCGCTGCAACGGGTGAAAAGTTCGAGCTTTTCAGCCGCTATCTCGATGCCCAGCATGACGACACAATGACAAGAAGTTACGAGGCGTTTCAAGATTTCTTGTATGACTCGCCGATGGAGACACGCGAATTCCGGTACAGGCTCGGCAAGCGGTTGATCGGCGTCGCCCTGGCGGATCGCTGGTCCGGCGGGCTGAGCAGCGTCTATATGTATTTCGCTCCAGAATGCTCGGAGCGGAGCCTGGGCACTTTCTCAGTGCTCTGGGAGGTCGAATACTGTCAACGGGAACGCCTCCCTTACTACTACCTCGGGTACTACGTTGCCAATAGTCAGAAGATGGCCTACAAATCGCGGTTTCGCCCTAACGAGGTTCTGGTGGCCGATGATCGTTGGGTGGTGTTCCGAGAGTAGGACCGCAGCGTGGCCCGTGTTTCCCACTCTGTCTCCGATCCGGCAAACCGAGCGTATAGGCGGATCCTTCTGGTCAAGCCTAGTTCGCTCGGTGATATAGTGCATGCCCTGCCGGTGCTGCACGGTCTGCGCACTCGTTTCCCGCAGGCCAGGATAGACTGGCTCATCTCGTCCTCGTTCGCATCGCTGCTGATGGGGCATCAAGAGCTGGACGAGCTGATCTTCTTCCACCGTAGGCGTTACGGGCGGATGGGGCGTGATCCGCGGCTGGTCACGGAGTTTGTTGGATTCGTTCGAGACCTGCGTAGGCGAAGGTACGACCTGGCTATTGACCTGCAGGGGTTATTCCGGACCGGCTTTATCACGTGGGCGAGCGCTGCACCTGTGCGGATCGGCTTTCGCCACGCTCGTGAGGGGGCTTGGATGTTCTACACGCACCGCGTGGCTGTCGACGATCCGGACATGCACGCCGTCGATCGTAACTACTGCATTGCTGATCTGCTCGGTTTTGATGACGTTCCGGTCAAGTTCAACCTCGGTCTGACCGAGCCGGTCCGCGCCGAGGCACGGGATCTGCTTCAGACAAACGGGATCACCGTGGGGCAGCGCCTGGTGGCCGTGGTCCCCGGTACCCGTTGGGCAACAAAGATGTGGCTTCCAGATCGGTTCGCGGCAACCATCGATGAGCTTCACACCCAAGGCGGTGGCCTGCGCTGTATTCTGCTCGGCAGCCGGGATGAAGCGGCACTCTGCGAGCAGGTCGCCGCCGCCTGCCAATCGAGACCGGTCAATCTAGCGGGACGAACCAGCCTGCCTCAGCTCAGCGCAGTGCTGGCACTGGCGGATGTGGTACTCTGCCACGATTCTGCGGCAATGCACTTGGCGGTTGCCCTTCAGCGGCCGCTTGTGTGCCTGGTTGGGCCTACAAATCCGCTCCGGACGGGCCCCTACCGCCGGAGTGACGACGTGCTGCGAGTGAAGCTTGAATGTGCGCCGTGCTACCTCCGGCGGCTGTCGCAGTGCCGGTACGATCATCGGTGCATGAGAGAGCTGACCGTGGCTGCCGTCGTAGCTGCGGTCGAGCGGGCACTGATCCCGGCGGCGATTCCGGTTGGATGAACCGCGGCCTCAGGTTCGGGTCGACACAACCGGGTTGTCGATACAGTTGTACGGAGCTAGTGTGCTTATGCGAGCTCAAGCGGCGCTATCCGGCGCGATCGGCCGAGCCCTACTCGCCTGCGTGGGCGGGGCCGGATAAGGCCTGAACAATAGAGTCCCAACCGGTGTCCAATTCCTGGTCCAGAACACGTAGGTTCGTGACCCTGAAGGTATTACACACCGACGACACGCCGCACGCCGTCGCCCTCGGAGCGGCCATCGCCATGCTTGTGGCTTTCACGCCTCTGGTCGGGCTGCAGACGGTCATTGCAATTGGCCTGGCGGCGCTCTTCCGAGCCAACAAGGCCATTTGCATCCCAACCGTCTGGATTACGAATCCCTTCACGATTGTTCCGATTTACGGAGCGTGTCTGGGGCTGGGACGAATCGTTACCGGCTCACCGATCGTGGGTGAAGGGACAGGTTTCCACTTTGAACTGGAACACCAGCAGGCCTTCGCCTTCTATGAGCTCGAATTCTGGAAACGCTCGCTGTCCCAGCTTGCCGGGCTGGGGGCAGAGCTGTGGATTGGCTGCATTCTGATCGGCACGGTGGCCGGCGTTGCCACCTACTTCGTGGCGAGGTGGGGTGTTACCAGCTACCGTGAACGGCGCCGGCGGCGGATTCTTCGACGGCAACTGGTGCGCTCAACACTCCATCAGGGCATGGTCAAGCGCCGTGCGTAATACACATCCTGGAAAGCGATCGCACCTGCCAAGCAGTCTCTCGGGAGGTCCGCGCGAGCGTGCAGACTCGAAACCGCAGCTTGCCCCCAGTAATGGCGCGAGTTCTACGTTCGAATACGGTCGATGAGGACAACAGCCACGGTGCCGAATACGAGAATGGGGATCCAAGAGGGCAGAGCGGAGGCAGATTCCGGGCGAACGCTCTGGGCAACGAACGTAACCACATAGCAGAGCCCACAGGCGATCATCGATTTCCCAGCGTCACTTAGGATGCTGCCCGGCGAGCGATCCAGGAAAAACGGCAGGCCGAGCAGCAGGAGCACCAAGCTGACAACCGGTGCGGTCCTGCGGGCGTGCATCGTCTGAATGACAGCCACGAGATTGGGTCCCGCCCGCTCTTTGAGTCTGCCCAGTTCCTTGAGGCTCAAGAATCGTATCCATCCCTCGCTCTGGCGGAGCTGAATGGCCTCGGGACTCAGATCGCTCTCGTAATAGGCCGGGTAGCTAATCTGCTGGTTGTCGCGTGGCCCGATGCCGGCCGTGTCGCTGCGGGCGCGCGAGGTCAAGCGCCCGCGCTCCAGCCGCCACCTGCCTTCCGGGCGAACGGCGTTGGGTGGTTCCCAGACCGCCCGGTCGGCTTCAAGAGTCTCAACGACGGCGCCGGTTTCGTCCCGGGTGAGCACCAGGAGGCGTTCAAGGTCCTGGCGCGTTGGATGGAACTGGCCGGCCGACAGCAGCGCCCCGCCGCGGTCGCGCAGGAACAACACCTCGTACGCTCGCTTGCCGTCGGCGTCGTCGTGGTCACGGGCGAGCTTATGGGCGACGGCCGGGATCAGCCATTCCGTGTCCACGATCGAAAGCCCGGTTGTGACCACACCGAAAACCAGCACCGGGCGGGCAATACGAAACAAGCTCACCCCGGAAGCCAGCACCGCCGTCATCTCATTGAGCTTTCGCATCCGGGCGATCGTGGCCATGCAGGCAAACAGCGTGATCACACCGGAGAGTTCCGCAAAATAGAGGAACAGATTGGGCCAGTAATAGCTGATGATATTGCCGGCAACCGTGGTCAGCGGGTAACCCAGCTCGGTGAACTCGTCCATGTTCACGAACATGTCCAGCACCACGTAGAGGCTGAGCATGGCGCCCAACGCAACAAGGTAGTTGAACAGCAGCGAACGAAGTATGTACCGATCGATCACACTCAACATCGACAAGGGTCCGCTTTCAACGCCGCAACACCCGCGTTAACGTCCAGACATCGAGCCCGCCCACTACGACTATGCCGCTCCACATCAGCAACAGACCCGATCCGTAGGTGGCGGCGTTGTGGGCCATCTGCTTGCCCATGACGATCATGATGAGGACAAACAGCAAGGGAACGAAGCTGATACCGAATGCGGCCATCACATGGGAACCGCGGAAGACGATGCCCAGCGCCGCCCCCAGAATCACCAACGCGAACACGCTGACACTGAAAGCCAGGCGCTCATTTATGGCTCCGACGATCCGCCGGACGGTCTCACCCTGTGCCCCTATGGCCCGTTCACGCCATTCAGCCAAGGGGTCGCCGGGCGGTGTGGCAGTTGGGTGAAGCAACTCATGTTCGGTAAGGTTCTCTATGCGGGTGATCAGCTCGGGGGCGATAGTCACCGGGCCAAGCGTCTCTTTGTTCCGTGGAATCACATCGGCACCATCGCTGAAGCGGGCGTCGCGCAGCTCGATTCGGATCCCACTCTCCGCGATGGTGTCACCGCGCGTAACCTCGATGGTCGCCCGCTGGGCGGTGATTGAACGCCGTCGTCCGGACTTGACTTCCTGGATCGTGACGTCGGTCAGCTCTATTCCCCCCTCGCGCGGGAGGCGGCCGCCCTCTCCATAGGAGCGGATGTCGTACTGCCTGCGTTGACCGGAAAGCGTCAACCGCCTCTCGGAAAGCCATTGCTCCCACAACGTGTCGTATATCATCCAACGACCGACCCCTTTCCGCAGTCTCTCCATCTCCTCGCGAACCTCGTACCACTCCGCTGGCTCCGACAGATAGACCAGCAGCTTGTTTAGGTTCAGGAACTTGATTTTCTGCGTGACCGGCGACTCGAACTCGTTGGTCGGGATGGTCTGACTCCTCTCCTCGACGAACTGCCCTTGCTTTCGATCGTAGTAGCTCAGGTCCTTCATCCGGCCGGAGACGCGGATGCGCCTTTCGCGGCGGTCAAAGTCAAGGCCCAGTTCGCGGGCCGTGCCGAAACGCACCCACTCATCACCGTCAACTTCCACAAACGCGATATGCCTGAGGTTGATGCGATTGGGATTGGTGGGGTCGACCAGACTCTGGTCGGCAGTGATACGGTAGCGCTGTCCCAGGGCCATTCCCCGGGCCCGAGCCAGACGCTGCTGAGCGATTGCACCGATGTCAGCCTTGATGAGCTCTTCCAGATTGCCCACCATTCCGGGAATAACATAGTTTGTCAGCCCGAAGCTGAGACCGGCCGACAGCAGGCTCAGCACGATCGTCGGCAGAAACAGAACGTGGAGATTGATCCCGCTGCTGCGACAGGCGACAAACTCGTTGTCGGCGCTGAGCCGCCCGTAGGTGGCGGTAGCGCTGAACAGAGCCGCGATCGGGAGAGTCAGGGCCGCCGCCAGCGGCAGGAGCAGGGCCATCAGACGGGCGAGCTGAAGTGGTGTGGCCTCGCCCAGCTTGATCATGTTCAAGACCCCGCCGCCGAGCCCGAGCACGGCCGTCAGGGCGACCGCGGCCAGCAGAAAGGTCTTGCCCATCTCACGGAAGATGTAACGCTGGAGCGTCCAGGGAAACGGCATAGCACTACAGGTCTAACAGGTAAGCTCATATCCGGCGCAGCCACTGCTCCAGGCCGCGCCTCGAACCGAAAAGGACCACCTTGTCCGCGATGAGCCGGCTGCCGCCAACGACTAAATAACATGGTATGGGGTGTCCCACAGTTTGCAACGGCCTTAGAGTCTTACGGTGAAACATGCGCGCCTTGGGTAGCGGCCGGCGTCTCGCCGGCCGAGGGTCACGGCGGCCTGCGGGGACGCAGGCCGCTACTTGGGTTGCGGGCCCGCCCGCATTAGGAAAAGCCTGGGAAGGCCGGAGTCGACCTGCCGATACTCTAAGGTGTACGCGCCGGTGGTGCGGGCTCGCTCGAATCGTCCCCGGTACACTATGATATCCTCGAGGTTACAGAAAAAGATCGTTGGGCTGGATGAGCTCATCCCGGCCGTCCGAGCAGCCCGGGCGGCTGGAAAGACGATCGTGCAATGCCACGGCTGCTTCGACATCGTTCATCCGGGGCACGTTCGCTACCTGGAGTTTGCCCGGCGGCAGGGTGATGTCTTGGTCGTCTCGCTGACCGGTGACTCGGACATCTCCAAGGACGACCACAGGCCATACATCCCGCAAGAGCTGCGCGCCGAGAATCTGGCCGCTCTGATGTTCGTCGATTATGTGTACGTGGATCCCAATCCGACCGCCGAGAACGTCCTGGCCCGGCTCGAGCCCGACGTCTACGTGAAGGGCCGGGAGTACGAGCGCTCCACCGATCCGGACTTTCTGGCGGAAAAGAGCGTGGTCGAGGAGTATGGCGGTCGGATCATCTTCTCCAGCGGCGAGATCGTATTCAGCTCCACGGAGCTGATCGAACGGATACCGCAAAGCGATCGAGCCCAATCGCATCGCTTGAGGCTCCTCACGCAGCGGTACGACATTACCGCACGCTCCATTGGGGAAACACTGGATCAGTTTCGCGATATGCATGTGCTTGTGGTCGGTGATATCGTCATCGATCGGTACGTCTTCTGCGATGCCCTCGGGGTGGCCAGTGAGTCACCCATGCTGAGTCTCGTGCAACGAGATGAACGTACCTACGTCGGGGGCGGGGCCATAGTGGCACGTCACGCCGCTGCGCTAGGGGCTCACGCCTTCCTTCTCAGTGCCGGCGGAACCGACCAGCGGTCCAGGATGGTCCGCGACGTACTCGCCGGCGAAGGAGTCGAATCGCATCTGATTGAATCGCGGCCGACCATCGTCGAGAAGACCCGGTTCCTTGCCGAGGACAGCAAGCTGTTCAAAGTGGACTGCGGGCAGCGTCTGCCGCTGGATTCGGTGGCCGAGCGCCAGGCGGCGCTCATGCTCGAACGGCGGTCCA
>CP070827.1:3688228-3694726 GCA_020344555.1 Phycisphaerales bacterium | reverse complement strand
CATGCGTGGGCACCGCGGCATCGACTCCGACCGGATCGCCCGGCCCGACCGCGTGGGTGGGATCGTTGGCCGGCCGCCTTGTCGACGCGCCGGTGAGCCGATCCAGGTACCTGTAAAGCTCATCGCTGGAGAAGCCGGCGAGAAAGTCCGGGTTTGCAGTCGGATTGAGCCTTCTGATCGCGTCGATGGTGTCACTCTTTGTCATCATCGCAGACCACTCCTTCTCGACCTGACGGCAATTATCAACATGCCCCCGTATCGACATCACGGCCGATGGTGCTTGAAGCGGATCTGCCGCGCACGAGCGACGCGCGGGTGGCAGTAAATGCGCAGGGTTTGCGCTTTGCCCGCGCGAAAATTGCGGCGATTCTTTCTCGTGTTACGCTAGCTTTCTCAGGCAAGCGAACGCGAGGGTTTTCCGCGGCCGGTTTTGCGCTATGGGCTGTGCGATAAATTGCGGGAACCGGTGCAGTTTTTTTTGGGCCTGTGCACGGCGAAGGCCTGCGGTTGACCGATCCGGATGGTTGGAGATAGTATGACGATCTATGGCGATCCGCTTTCAGTGTAGCTCCTGCTTGCAGCCTATTGAGGTCGATGACGAATGGGCCTCGAAGGCGGTTGCGTGTCCTTATTGTCGAACGACGATCACTGCACCGGCCGAGTCGACCATCGCTGACCTGACCGAGATTCCCATGGCATCGCCACTTGCCACGGGTCATACCGTGCCGACCCAACCGCCATCACCCGGTTATGTCCAAGCTTCGTCGGCCCAACACCCCAATCGAATCGCCATGATAGCGTTCGCGCTAGCCTGCGGTGAGGTGCTGCTGCTGGCTGTGATGCAGTGGATCATGGCGTCGCATCGGCTGGAGGTGGAGGAGTTTGTGACGTCGATGGAGTCCGCCACCGGTCTGAGCGAGATGGTGGAGGCTCAAAGTGAGTTCTTCAAGGCCCGCGGCGGCATACCGCGTTGGCTTGTTGCTATTGTGGCCTTGGAGGTAATGGCGGGCTTGAACTGGGCTGCGATCGTTGTTTGCGGGATTATCGGCGTACGCAGGCCTAATCGTCGAAAGCTGGCGATAACCGCTCTCGTGGTGGCCGGGCTTGTACCGATAGTCTTCTGCTGCGGAGGGCTATTCCTGGGCCCAAGCGCCTGATCTTACGAGGGTTGCCTGGATGTGTCTTCTTCGGCGGGTGTCGCCTGGGGGCGCTCGGGTAGGGGAACTTCGGGCACGATAAGCGTGGTCCCGCACTTGGTGCAGCGCACCCGCTTACCGCGCACCTTCTCGGGCACACAAAGAAGCGCCCGACAGGTCAGCCGCGGGCATATCAGCGTTACGGGCATGGTTTGTTCCGAGAGCTTTTCGGTCCGTTAACATCCCGGGCCGGTAGATGCAAAGCACACCGCTTCCACTATCGGCAACATCCAGCACCCGTTTTAGGGGTGCCTGCTACCCCAGCCTACGATATGGGAACGACGCTGCTACGCTGATTCGCGGCGCCTACGGGGTTTCCGTGGAAGAAGGCGTTCCCGGCCCCTGACGACGGCCTCGGTGACCACTCTCTTTCCGGACGCGGAGTGCTCGGGTAATTCGTACATGGGTTCGAGCATGAGTTCCTCCATCACGGACCGTAGCCCGCGAGCACCGGTCTCGCGGCCGAGAGCCTTTTCCGCCAAAGCCCGGAGGGCGCCGGGTACGAACTCCAGCTCGCATCGCTCGTACTCGAAGAACTTCTGATATTGTTTGACCAGTGCGTTTCTGGGCTCAGTGAGGATACGCACCAGGATATCCACATCCAACGGATCGAGCGTCGTAATCACCGGAACCCGTCCGACGAGCTCGGGGATCATGCCATATTCAGTCAGATCCTCCGGTATAACCCGGGCCAGCGTCTCGCCCTCCTCCTTGGTGGTGTTCGCCTGGTCGCCCTCGTTGGAGAATCCGATGGCGCTGTGGCCCAGGCGCCGCTTGATGATATCGGTGAGCCCAACGAACGTGCCGCCACAGATGAACAGGATGTTCGTGGTGTCCATCTGGATATACTGCTGCTCCGGGTGCTTGCGGCCGCCCTGTGGCGGAATGTTGGAAATGGTGCCTTCAAGCATCTTTAGAAGACTCTGCTGCACACCCTCGCCGGATACGTCCCGGGTGATGCTGACGTTGTGGGATGTCCGGCCGATCTTGTCGATCTCGTCGATGTAGATGATACCCCGCTGGGCCACCTCGAGATCGTACTCGGCGTTCTGCAAGAGTCGCAGCAGTATGTTCTCTACGTCCTCCCCCACGTAGCCGGCTTCTGTCAACGTTGTGGCGTCGCCGATTGCAAAGGGCACGTTCAACATGCGGGCCAGCGTCTTGGCAAGCAGTGTTTTGCCGGATCCGGTCGGCCCGACAATCAGCACGTTGGACTTGTCGATCTCCACATCGTCGGCACCGCCGGCGTCGACGTGCTGGAGTCGTTTATAATGATTATGCACCGCCACGGCGAGGGTGCGTTTGGCCCGCTCCTGGCCGATGACGTACTGGCTCAGGAAGTCATGAATCTCGCGAGGCGAAGGGATCTCACGAACCACGGCGCGCGAGGTCGACGCCCTTCGCATTTCCTGTTTGATGATGTTGTGGCAGAGTTCAACGCAGGATTTGCAGATGAAGACGTCTTTGGGTCCCTCGACCATCGGGCCGGCGTCCCGCTGTCCCTTGCCGCAGAAGCTGCACGTACTGGTCCGCCGTACCCGCGTTCCGCCGTCACCGCCCCCGCCTCGCACTGTCGGCATGGCTCGCTCCTAAGACTTCCTTGACCCCAACGGCCTGCACATCGGCGCAGCAGACGCCGATGGGCTCATATCGTCACGATTCACGGGCTTGCTGAAATACACTATCGGGCACAGCCTGCTCGTCCAGTCGGACGCCGCTTGTAAGACCTCGCACGGCCTTGTGAGGCAGCGTCTCATACTCGGCCGGAGCCAGGGCACGTATCCTAGCTATTCCAACTTCAGGATTCAACCGGGTCGCCGGTGAGGCCGGCCGCGTCATATCGTAGGCAGGAGTATCGCCGGTTTCCACGCGTTTTTCGGCTGTGATCTATGTGAGACCGATTGGCGGTCCTTCCACCATGTCACTCACTTGGATGGGCAGCTCAACCACAAACGTAGTGCCCTTGCCCGTCTGGCTTTCAAACTGAATTTCACCGCCAAGCAATTGCACCAGCTCCCTGGTAATCGCCAGGCCCAATCCGGTTCCTTCGTGCTCGCGGGTCTGGGAAGCGTCGAGCTGGCGGAAGACATCAAAGATCACGTCGCGTTGATCCTCCGGGATTCCGGGGCCCGTGTCGCGCACGCTAAGTCGCACGAAGGCGTCTTCGTTGCCCTCGACCGCAAGAGACACGGTGCCGCCTGTGGGTGTGAACTTCACGGCGTTACTCAGCAGGTTGTAGAGAATCTGCTTTATCTTGCCGGAATCGCTCCGGCATCGGGGCAGGTCTTTGGCCAGCTCCAGAGAGAGACTCTGGTTCCGCTTATCAGCGAGGGGGCGGACGAAGTCGATAAGATCCTGACAGAGCTCGGCGATAGAGAACTCCGACAAGTGAAGCTCCATCTTGCCGGCTTCAATCTTCGCCAGATCGAGCAGGTCGTTGATGATGTCCAGGAGGTTGCGGCCGCTGGCGAGGATGTTCTGGGAATACCGTGCCAGTCGCCTTCGATCCGCGTCGGGGCTCCCCCACGCATCGCGCAACAGTTCCGCGAACCCGATGATCGACACCAGCGGCGTGCGGAGTTCATGGGTGACGTTGGCGAGGAATTCGCCTTTGACCCGGTTGGACTCGTAGAGGGCGACGTTGGTCTCGGCCAGTTCGCCGAGCCGGATGTCCAGCGACCTATTGATCTTCTGTTGCTCCTCCTGGGCGGCCTTGATGTGCGTGAGCATGTCGTTAAGGGCATCCGACAACTCCTCGAACTCGTCTCCACTGTGGATGGACGATCTGACGCTGATGTCACCCGTTGTTACCTTCTCAGCGACACGACGCAGTCTGAGAACCGGCGAGAGCACGAGACGCTGGGCCACCAGGTAGAAAACGAGGATGGCGAGCACGGCGCCGCTCGCACCGGCCAGCACGGTCACCACGGAGTTCCACACCCCGGCGGCCTGGGGAGTGGGTAGACGGACATCAATAATCCCGCGCAGCATGCTTGGATGCGGATCCGTCTGGGTGCCGCGGATGGCCATCGCGAACCGAAACAGCCGCCCGTCGTTCTGGATTCGCCAGTAGTAGCGTTGGTCCGGATAGCCTCGCAGCCGCTTTATGGCGTCGCGCTGAAAGCCCGGGCCTACCGTGAGGCCGTCCGGCACCAGTCGCGGCTGCTGAGGGGGCAGGCCGATCTCCCGCACCAACATCGGCCAGCTCTGATCCAGTTGCCGTTGGGCTGCGTTCCAATCCGGCTCATGTAGGTCGATGGCCTGGTACGCGGCCAAGGCGACTTGCTTTGCCTGCACCAGCATGGCCTGCTCGTTCAGCGCGGTCATTTGCGACCAGGGGAAGGCCAGCGTGACCGCGATGATCAAAAGAACAGCCGCGCCGAACAGCAGACTGATCTTCCGGGCGAGTGAAATCCGAAGCCATCTTCGCGGTAGTAGGTAAGATAGCATGTGATTAGTCTACATCATTTTGCAGTCCGCGTTTATCGTGAAGGAATCAGCGGATCCGGCCGAGCCGAATCGGCTCGGGGCAGCTACAATTGTACCTCATGGCCACGCACCTGCACGACAACTGCAAGACTGTCCTCGGCCGGCGGCGACCCGGGCACGGCCGACCAAGGGCCTGGACCAGGCTAGTTGTTGGGACCCTGGTTTTGGCCTTGGCTGACCGGGCGTACGCCACACCGCCGGAGCTACTCAAGACGGTTCCATCTGACGTCGTCGCGGCGTACTTCGCTAGCGGGGCAGACTCCGCTCGAGACCCCGGGGAGATCGGGCACACCCTGGGCCTGGTCACCTTTCTCGCCGACCAGGCCCATCGCGTGGGCTTGCTGTCCAGATTCGATGCCGGCACTCGGGTGTGGCTCGATACTCTGGCCGCCGCATCAGTAGTCCTGGCGTACCCGCACACGGTGGTGTTGTTCGAGATTAGGGCAGCGGCCCGCCCAGACGGAGGTCACCGACTTGCCAGGCTGCACGCCGCTCTCATCGTCCGCACCGGGGGGACCAATGAGGAGTTGGCTGGCCGAATCCAACACCTGCTGAACACTTATACGAACAGCGATCAGACTCTCCTTTCAACCCGATCCGTACAAGGTCCTGTGGCCTTCGTGCTCCAAGACCGCCGTCTACCGTCGTGGGCGACCATCACGTGGGGGCAGCTTGATGACTACTACGTGATCGCTGTCGGTGACGGCGCATATGACCGGGCCGTGGAGACAATCGCTGATCGCACAAAGAGCCTCGCCGCCGACCCGTGGTTCACAAAAGCACTCACCCAAGCCAACGGTGTTGGCGCGCCGCTGGCGTGGTATGTTCGGTTCGACAAGCTTTACCGCGACGTTGACGCCTCGCTCGCCGAGAAGATCAGTCGCGTCATGAGCGCGATTGGACTGGCCGGGACACAGCGCGCTTTATGGACAGTCGGACGCAACGATCGGGCTGTCGAGGCCAAGGCGATTCTTCGTCGCAACAGTGCTGACGAGGTGGCGACCATCGCCCAGGACCTTCTGCCGGGCACCTTTGGCGGTTCGGCCATTCCCGAGGGGGCCGGCGGGTATGCCATCATTGACTGCAATCCTCGCAGGGTCTTGCGAGGCCTTTGCGACGCGTATCTTGCGGCCAAAAGCCCGCACGCTCAACAGGGCGCCCGGTCATTTTGGCGCGGTCTTCAAGCAGAAGCCGACGTGTCCATCGAGCAGGATATCGTCGCACACTTGGGCCAACCGTTGCTCATCCACGACTATCCACGCCATGCACTCAGCCTGCCGCTCGCCTGGACGATTGCTGTGCCGGTCACCGGCGATGCTCGGGCCCTGCGGCGGCAACTCGATCGGCTGCTCGAGGCCGGACGTCGAAGACTGGCCGGAAACAGCGTGCTACAGCTTAGACACGACGCCGACGGCGTGTGGTACATTCAATACGGATTGACCGGCCCCGGCCTCGTGGTGACAGACAAATGGCTTGTGGCCAGCTTCTCTCCCTATGCAGTCCGTGAGAACGTTGCGCATCTCTCACCAGAGTCCGGCAGGCAATTCGAGTAATGTGGCGCGTTTGTCGGATCTGCTCTCCCCTCCTCGTCAGTGAGGCTGCACCCCGGCGCTTGATATTCTCATGCTTGCGATTCGGACGCCGGCAACATGACGGGCCGCCCCAACAACCATGAGCCCAAGCCCATCAGTAACATTCTTAAGTCTATGACGATCAAGTACAGCGACGGCACGGCTATCAGCGTTAGAACAGTGGCGAACATTAGACCGGCAGCGAGCGAGATGCCCATGGGAATCAGGAACTTCGCCTGGAA
>CP070827.1:3686657-3688128 GCA_020344555.1 Phycisphaerales bacterium | reverse complement strand
TGTTGCATATATGCTGAACGGCCACGGCCGTGAGCGGAGCGGTCGAGGACGGCTTCCATACGACCGTATCTCCGCACGCCAGGGCGATGGCGGCGTTCCACGACCAAACGGCCACGGGAAAGTTGAATGCGGAGATCACGCCTATGGCGCCGAGCGGGTGCCACTGCTCGTACATGCGGTGCCCCGGACGCTCGGAGTGCATCGTCAGTCCATAGAGCTGCCTCGAGAGGCCGACGGCGAAATCGCATATGTCGATCATCTCCTGCACCTCCCCCCTGCCCTCCGCACGTATCTTGCCCATCTCCAGGGTGACGAGATCGCCGAGCGGCTCCTTCAGCTCGCGCAGCGCGGAGCCTAGATCGCGCACAACATCGCCGCGTTTCGGCGCCGGCATCATGCGCCACGTCCCGAAAGCCTCATCAGCCTTGGACGCCACCGTCTCGTAGGCCCGCTCCGTGGCCTGCACGACATCTGCAAGGGGTTTGCCGGTGGCCGGATTGAAGGATGTGATCTTCTCCCCTCCCTCATCCGTTATCCATCCGTCAGGCCCCCAGCAGGCGCCGGGATTTACTTCCTCGATCTGCAGTTTTTTAAGAATCGATTTCGACATCTATTACCTCCAAATTCGTGATGCGGTGAATCGCCGCCTTGATTCAGTCTAAAAATCCCACTGCGAGCGCAACGCCCGGGCAATAAATAAGATAACACTGCGGCAACCTACTTCTTGCCTTCGCGGCACGCTGCCATATCACTCAAAATAACGCATGAGAATTAAAAGTAAAGTACAAAGAGAAAGGAATCACGGGTTTACGTCCGCAGCTTGATTCCAGTGCACGCTCCACCTATCCCTGGCACTCGTTCATCAAGAACCGGCGGCGACTTGAGCTCGGGAGACATAGGGGGAGCCGGATCCCGGCCCCCCATATCCATAGATCACTCCACGCACCCAATTCCTGCGTAGTACATCTTGAACGCGGAAGCCTTCAGCCCGAACACCCCATTGGCACCCAATGTCTCAGCGCGCCAGTACGAGATATCGTAGCTCGACCACGTGCCCGATATCACATCGCTCGTCGGTACGTACCAGCCCCACGGATTGCGCAGTACGATGTACTTCTCACCACCCCTGTAGTCCCATCCAAGCACCGTGTAGGCGTGGTTGGCTGCGATCTTAGCCGCCCCGTAATCAACGTTGTCAGGCGAGCTCGCCCCGGAACCGTATGTCCACGCCACCATCGGGTCGAACGTGCGGAAAGACAGCGAGTGGCTGCGAACGAAGGACCATAGATCATCGGCGGAGGTCGGCGCCGTCGCCTTCCAGCTGATAGTGCCCCCGGCCAGCGCTTTACAAGCCCCGACGGAGCTGCCGAAGGCGATCTGGGTCATGTCAGGCCAGTCTGTGGCGGTACCTGTCTTCCACTTGGCAAATGCCTTCTCGTACACAGCCGGCCAGATCTCGCCCTGCTCAGAT
>CP070827.1:3684162-3686557 GCA_020344555.1 Phycisphaerales bacterium | reverse complement strand
CCGCCGACCTTGTCGATCAGCTTCTGGAACGCGGACAGGTCGATGGTTCGCGTGTTGGGGCCGGTAACGCGGCTGGCATCAAGCAACGCCGTGTCGATCTTCCCATCACTGAGTTCGACCGACAATGACCCCTTGTTCTTGCCGAAGTCGGTAATTGCAAAGCGCCGTACCAGCTTTGTGCCCGGGTCGTACACCACGTGTAGCGTGCTGCCGAAAAGATCGTTCAGATCATCGTCGTCGACGTCGACATCGATCTCGTCCAGGTCGATATCGCTCTCCTTGCCCTCGCGTTTCAGCTCCTCATCCGCCGCCATGGCCGCCATCCGTGCCAGGTTCTGCAGGGCCTCGGCGTCCGGTATGGGAAGCGTCAGGAGTATGGTCCCATCGCGCTGCTCGGTGACCGTCGCGTCGGTGTCGGGTTGACTCCGAACGATCTCGGTAAACGTTTCGATCATCTTATGGGCGGTGCTGAGCTCCGAAACTCCTTCAGCAATGTCCAACTCGAGCCCCGGAAGGTCGACGTCAGCGGGCAGCAACAGCAGCGTCTCCGTGCCCGGTGGGAGCAAAAGGTCGATAACCGGCTGCACCTCGGGGTCGGAGGTGCCCAGCTCGCGCACCAATACCCAGCCGCCGTCTTGGGAGATGCCAAACGATGCGTCGACCTTGATCGGTTGCTCGTCAGCCTCGTTCACGACAACACGAACGTCGCCGGCAATTCCTTCTTTCGCGACCTGAATTTGGCCGTCGATCGACGCCTCCTCTATGGTAATCGAGTCGATCTTCAACTCGATCAGTTGCGGGTCGGCGATCTGCTCGTTGAGCTTGGCCAGAATCACGGCCGCCTCGACCGTGGGGCCGCCGCTCGTGGGGAACAGGAAGCCGACAAAGAGGACCAGACACGCGGCCAGGCCAAGCGCGGAAAGAACGGCCGGCCGACGGAACTTGCGGAGTCCGGACCTGCCTGACGAACGCGCCGGCACCCGGAACTCGCCCATGCAGCGCGACCGGACCTCGTCCGACGGAGATTCCGGTACGGGAATGCGCCCGCCCAACACTTGCAGATTCTCATGAAACCGCTCATCGGAATTGCCTGGAGTATTCATAACCTACGTCCTTTCGATGTTGCGCAGGATCGCACGAAGGCGATTCCTGACTCGATACAACCGCGTTTCCACGCTCTTGGCCGACAGCCCCAGCTCTTTGGCGATGTCGGCCTGGGAGCGACCCTCGAAGTAGAAGGCGAACACCAATTGCTGGTCCGGCGCCGGCAGCGACGTGACCGCGAGCAGCATCTGCCGAGCCGACTCCTCCTGCATCAGAGCTTCAGCCGGCGCCGGCTGTGATTCCATTTCCCCGACCAGTTGCTGGGCAAACGCCGCATCCTCCAAACGAATGTGGCGCCGTTGTCGTTTCATTAGGCGCCAATGCCCGCGGATCAGATTGCGAGCGATGCCCCTCAGCCATGCTTCGCACTCCGTGTCATCATGTGGCATGCGCCGGTTGCGCGCCGCTACGTGACAAACTTGCTGCAGCAGGTCGTCGGCAGCGTCCCGATCGCCCGCGACTCGGACCAGGATGAAGCGGTACAGGGCGTCACCGGTCCTGTGAAACACCCGCCGCAACCGTTCCTGTGGGTCGGGCAGGTTCTCCGAAAACACGAACGCCTCGACGCCTACCGCCGGACTGGCTATGTCCACGTGGATGCCTCCGAGCCGGTCAACTACACGCTATCCTGGTCTTGTCGGCTTCTACCTGGTTATGCGCCACATGTCCTATATCCCTCACATTCCTGACGGATTCTTACAAATGGCCAAACATCCTGCTGCTCCAGGCTCTTTGACGGGGGGAGACGGTTTATCCGACGTGCGACAAGATGGAACGGCGCATGTACCTCCAGGCGTGGCGGTAATTGCTCTCGGCGATGTGAGCGCCGGGCTGGCTATGCACTCTTAGGTGGGACCAATGAAGCGTAGACCGCCTCATAGCCCTTGGCCATTGCGGCGGCGCTGAAGCGGGTTTCGGCGTTGGCCCGGCAGGCGGCGGGCGAAAGGCTGCCAAGTTTGTCGGCGGCTTTGACGGCCTCACCGATCGAATCGACGACAAAGCCGGTCTCGCCCTCGACGATGATCTCCGGTAAAGCACCGAAGCGGGTGGCGATCAACGGTGTGCCCGAGGCCTGGGCCTCGACTGCTACCAACCCGAACGGCTCACACCAGTTGATGGGAAACAACACGCCCGCGGCCTTGCGGTAGATCGGGGCCAGTTCCTTTTGCGATAGCAGACCCAAATATTCGACCTGTCTGCCGTCGACGTGGGGCTTGACTTTTTCGTCGTAGAAGTTCCGGTATTGCGGTTCGATCATTCCGGCGATCAGCAGCCGCCGGCCGGATCGCCT
>CP070827.1:3681706-3684062 GCA_020344555.1 Phycisphaerales bacterium | reverse complement strand
GGCAGCATCGGCTTCGGTCACCTCAAGTCATGCGGAGCTTGGCCGAGCTTGTGGCGGACAGATTACACCAAACTTGCGGTGGAAGCGTGACGATGGTACCCTGCGAGTGTTTTATGACTGCCATCCTGTAAGACATCTCAGTTTCTCACTCGGTCGGCCGGGCGGCTGGCAAGCGTCGCCGTCTGCGCCACGAGATCCTGCTACGAACTAACTTCTTGCCCTGAATGAACGGCGCCAACTTCGCGCCGATCTGGAGTTTCACAAATGATATTGGAGGATCTGGGTTGGAACCCGGAGCGCGCGGCCGCGTTCACGAGCTGCGCCGATCGCGGGTTCGTGCCTGCACGCGTCGCTCGGCAGGACCGGGGCGGCTTTGCGGTTTGGAGTATCGACGGGCTGTTCCCTGCTGTGCTCGCCGGGCGGTTGCGGCGCAGGTCGGTTGACGAAGTGAATGTGGTGGCCGTCGGTGACTGGGTCGCGATCGACCAGCAGGGTGGCACCACGACGATACAGGAGGTCCTTCCGCGCAGCAGCACCTGCGTCCGAAAGAGCGCCGGCGCGATCACCTCTGCGCAAGTCATTGCCGCCAACGTCGACTGGCTGTTGCTGGTCAGCGGACTTGATGGGGACTTCAATCCGCGGCGTATCGAGCGATACCTGACGTTCGCCTGGAACAGCGGCGCCTCTCCCGTCATCGTCCTGAACAAATCTGATCTGTGCGCAGATGTGGCTCAACGCGTCGCTACGGTCGAGGACATCGCCATCGGCGTGCCCGTTCACGCGCTCAGCGCGACCGAACTGGCCTGCAATCATGCGCTTGGGCCGTACCTGCGGCGTGGCAAGACGGTAGCCATGGTCGGCTCGTCCGGCGTTGGGAAATCGACGCTCATCAATGCACTTCTGGGCGACGCACGACAGCGCACGTGCGAGGTCCGTTCCGACGACGATCACGGACGTCACACGACGACGCGGCGGGAGCTGTTCATTCTGCCGACGGGCGGCGTGGTCATCGATACACCGGGCATGCGCGAGCTTCAATTGTGGGCGGACGCATCGTCCTTGGAGGCGACATTCCACGATATCGAATCGTTGGCTCAAGCGTGCCGGTTCGGCGATTGCTCCCACTCGCACGAACCCGGGTGCGCCGTGTTGTCGGCGTTGCACTCCGGTGAGCTGGATGCCGAACGTCTCACCAGCTTCCGTAAGCTGCAGCGCGAGCTGCGTCACCTGGAGATCCGTCAGGACCACCGGGCCAGGCTCGAGGAGAAAGCCCGCTGGAAGGCGATCCACAAGAGCGTGAGGAAGATCGGCCACAAACGATCAGGGCGGTGAGAACGACAACGCCGATCTTGGGCCACCGCTGACGCGGCCTTGCATCGTGGTCGTCTGGTACCGGGACGGGGATGCAGACCCCCGGCCGCGATACTGGTGGCCCAGGTAGCGATGCCTCACCCGACCGGACGGCCACAAGTTCCAGGGAATGTAATCCGGTTGACCGCGCCATTCTTACATGATATAGTGTAATATATCTGGTTCGACGGTTCCTGGAGGCTGAACATGGCTCGGAAAAAGAGAAAGGCGTGTTGTCCGCCAAGACCCGAACTTGCCGATCGGCCGTTGCTCTCGGGGGTTCAGGCCGGTGCACTCGAGGGGACTTTTAAGACTCTCGCGAATGCGGCGCGGCTTCGAATCCTCCACGCCCTTGTGCGGGCGGGCGAGCTTTGCGTGAGCGATCTTGCCAATGCCGTCAGGATGAAGCCGCAAGCGGTGTCCAACCAACTTCAGCGTTTGGCTGACCGTGGAATTGTCGACCCGCGGCGCAACGGCGTGCAGATCTACTACCGCATCGTGGACCCCTGCGTGGTCTCGCTCCTTGACCGCGGGTGGTGTCTTACCGAAGACGCTCGGCAACGGACGTTCGAACAAACAGAAACCAAGAGGGCTGCGTCATGAAGAGCGGAACCATCGCGGTGACATTGGCCGGCTTGGTGGTCGTCGCGGGCATTGCCTATGCGTTCGTTCGCAACGCCGGCGACGCAGTTGTCAGCGAGACGCCTGCTAAGTCGGAGCTTTCCGGCGAAGCAGTCCACGTCGACGACCTGGGTGACAACCCCGAGAAGTTCAAAGGGGAAATCGTCCTTAGAGCCGTCGTCTCAGCCGTGAAGGAAACGGAGGGCGTTTTTGCCGTCATCGACTCGCGGGAATACGAGTCGTGTGGTGTGCTTACCTGCGCGAAGCACAACTTACCGGTCAAGTTCGGCGGAGAAGCCCCTGCTCCGAGGACGGTGGTCGAGATTACCGGTGAAGTGGTGAAGAGTGACAAAGGCCTCGTCTTTGCCGCAAGGCGAGTGGACCC
>CP070827.1:3667568-3681606 GCA_020344555.1 Phycisphaerales bacterium | reverse complement strand
CATCGACGGTCGTCCACAGGAAGTTCTCCACGAGTGCCGAGGCCTGAAGCGGCTCGCCTGCGACAACGAGCGACCGACATACGGGAGGCATGGATGCGATCAACGCCCCCAGACGGTCCGAGGTATGCTCGTCTTCCACCACCACCCGCCAATAGCCCAAGTATCGGTCGCTGCCCGCATGGTGTAGGGCCGGTACGAAACGCTGCTTGGCGAGCAACTCCAACACCAGCGCCGCGACCCGCGACCAGTAGCACAATGAGGCGCCGCCGTGAACGTCGCCGCGACCGAAGCCAGGCGAAGCCGTCAGCAAATCGACTGCATCTGCCGGTGCGAAGGCCAGGGTCGGCACCCGACAGGGGACCAGCAAGACGTCCTGAGATCGATCAGCAACCGCGGGCGACGTTGCGGCCACGGCCGAAGGAACAGGCCGGCCGTTACGATGTGGCAGTCGCAGCGTCAGTTCCGAGCTCGCCGCTCCGGAAACCAGCAAGCTGTCGTAAACGTCGCCAACGCTGCGGCGCAGCACCTCCTCGGTCAGCGCAATCGAACAAAGCAGCGGTTGAGGCCCTTGGGATACCGAGCCGCAGGGTTCAGGATGCACGGTGGATTCTGCGAGTTCAAGATCGCGGACGGGGTCCTCGGCCGGACAATGCTCACCCCACAAATGCAGGGTGGCGTTGGTCCAGATGGCGTGAAAAACGATCATACGGGGTCCGCCGTTCCATCAAAGGCGTGCGCGCCGGGCCCGCCAAACGCAGCCGGGAGCGCGAACCCGCTATTCTAGCACCACCCTATCTGTCGTCCAGTCTACGAGCTTTTAGACGCACATGGACGTTGGCCGGTGTTCCTGGTGAGACCTGTCTGAGGGCCTGACAGCGGCAAGGCAAGGCAATCACCGACAAGCGGCCACTGACCCGGATGGGCATATCATCCCGGAAGCGGTGATTCCGAGAAGGACACACTGTCTTCCAGTGTGCGGGGCGCACTTAGGCGGGTCAGTCCAATAAGCACGTCGTGGGCCACGCTCTCGACATCACCCAGGGTCAAGTATGGACACATCGGTAGCGACAGGAGCTGATCACAGAACGTGTCGGTGTAGGTAACCGGGCGGGGAACGAGACACCCGCGCCCGAACGCCACCTGCCGGTGAATTGGTAGGGGATAGTGGATCGCCGCCTTGACTCCGCGCCGGACAAGGTGCTCCAGCAACCGGTCGCGGTCCAGGTGGCGGATCACAAACAGGTGATAGACATGCTCCGTGTCATCACGTTCCGTTGGGAGGATCAGGTCCGATCCGCCCAACAGCTTGCAGTACTCCGAGGCCAGCCACCGCCGCGTCTCGTTCCATTCGTCCAGATAACGCAGCTTCACACGTAGAACAGCGGCTTGAACGCTGTCCAACCGGCTGTTGATGCCCCGGATCGCGTGGCGGTGCTTGACGGTCGATCCGTAGTTCCGTGCCGCCCGGATCCACGCTGCCAGGCTATCGTCATCGGTGACCACAGCCCCACCATCGCCCATGGCACCGAGGTTTTTGCCAGGGTAAAAGCTGAACGCAGCCGCCCGACCGATGCTCCCGCAGCGACGCCCTTTGTAGCGGGCACCGTGAGCCTGGCAGGCGTCTTCTATCACCAGCAGGTCATGTTCGTTGGCGATTGTCTGGATCGGATCCATATCGGCCGGGTGCCCATAAAGGTGCACCGGGAGAATGGCCTTGGTGCGCGGTGTGATGGCTGCGGACAGCCGCCGCGGGTCCAGGTTGTAGGTGCCGGGATCGTGGTCTACGAGCACGGGTGTGGCGCCGGTCTGCTTAATGGCCAGTGCGGTGGCAACAAAGGTGTTGGCCGTCGTTACAACCTCGTCACCTTGGCCGATACCCAGCCCTCTCATCGCCAGTGTCAAGGCATCAAGGCCGCTGCCGACGCCGATGCAGTGCTTGGCTTCGCAGTAGGCGGCGAATTCCTCTTCGAAGGTCTCAACTTCGGAGCCGAGGATGAAATCGTTTCGGTCGATGACCCGGTCGATTGCATCACGGACTTCGTCGTACAGTTCGTCGTGTTGTTGTTGAAGGTTGACGAGTGGAATCGGCATGGTCTGTGATCTCCTTGGTTCACTAAGTGGTCGAAGCGCAGATTTCCATGGCGGATGAAGCGGTTTGGGGTGCGAACCGACCCAGGGATCGGTCTGCGGGCCGTTTGCGGCGCGCGGGCCGCGGCGCCGTGTCGCGGACGAACAAGATCGACCGCAAAGCCCGGAGATTCGTTCTTATGTCTTCAAACCCGCGCATGCTCACGAGCCGGCGCCACAGATAGCGCGGTCTGAAATAGAACTCCCGGTAGGCCACCCTATAAAGACGGTTGAGCTCCTCGGTGGACACGGTGGGGAGTTCCATCACCGAGTTGGCTAGGTCGTACTGGCTCCAGTCGAGTGTGCGCAAGTAACCGTTCTTCCTGGCCCACTCGAACATCTTCGTACCGGGATACGGCGTGGTGATGTTGAACACGGCGATATCCGGATCGAGCTCTTTCGCGAAGTCGATAGTCCGTCGCAGGCTCTCGACGGTCTCGCCCGGGTTGCCGAACATAAAGGCCGCCCGGACCTCGATGCCGGCGTCCTGCACCATGCGAACGGCCTTGCGAGTCTGCTCGATGTTGATGGGCTTGCGGATGGTCCGCAGGATCCGGGGGTCGGCGGATTCGATCCCGAAGAGAATCTGGTGACACCCGGATTGTTTCATTTTCTTAAGCAACCACGGGCTGACACAGTCAGTACGGGCAAAACAGGACCATGCCAGATCGAGGTTCCGGGCAACGATCAGCTCACACAGTCTGGCCACGTTCCGCTTGAAGATGGTGAAGGTATCGTCGTAGAAGCTCACCTCGCGAATGCCGTAGCGGGCCTCGAGCCTGAGTATCTCGTCGACGATGTGCTCGGCCGAGCGTGTGCGAAGAGGCGTCTGGGCCGAGCTGCAGAAGGTACACTTGCCGGGACAGCCGCGCGTCATGGTCATGTTGACCGCGGGCAGGCGTCGACAAGCACCGGCCGCCGGCTTGTAGAGATGGAATTTTATCAGGTGATAGGCCGGGGCAGGCAGCGAATCGAGATCCGCCACCGGCTCGGCCGGCGGGTTGTGTACCATCGGCTGAAGCGGATTCCCGTTCCGATACGACAGCCCGCCAATCGATTCGAGCGGCTGTCCGTCGACCAGAGCGTAAAACGGTTTTTCACCCTCGCCGCGGATGACATAGTCGATGTTGGGGTCGCTAAGCACTTCGTCGGGCAAGGCGGTCGCATGCACACCCCCGACCACGACTTTAGACTCGGGTGACACGCGTTTGACGATACCAGCCACACGCAGCGTGTTGCCGATCTGCGCGGTTACCGAAGTGATTCCCACCCATGGGGGACGGTGATCACGGACAAACTGCTCGATATCCTCGAAGTGAAGGACCTCCGCGTTGACATCCATCACGTGTACGGTGCGCCCACCGGCCTCGACATAGGCCGCCACGTACAGTAGACCCAATGGTGGCGACGTACTCTGCACGCCGTGCCAGATGTTGCCGTCCTTGGTCAGCCACGGCGGGTTGATCAAGAGGATGTCCACAAAGGATGCTCCTGAGTCCTCATAGAATCCGCTGGGGGATTGCACACGCCGATCTGCGAGCAAACGGCGCCGCGTCCTTTCCGTCGTCCGAAAAACGGCGCGAGTGGACTTAAAAATGGGGAGTGACCGATAATATGGCCGCGGTCGTACCGCGCCGGGGTGCTGCAGGCGCCCGGTCCCTAATGCCGCAATCCCAAGCCCAATACAACGAGTGGTCGCAGAATGCTCCACCAACCCACAACCGGTTTCATCTTCGTGTAGCCCAGGGCCTTACACGGGTAGGTCTTGGTGCACGGCACTTCAGTGTGCTTATAGCCCAGCTTCAGCACTTTCCACAGCAGATAGACTTCGAGCCCGTAAGTATCCAGCCAGCGCTGGCGCAGGTTGATGCGCCGGTCGTCCAATAGTGACAACCTGAAGGCACGAAAACCGTTCGTGCTTTCGGTCAATCGTTTACCGGCCAGGCGGCTCATCAACCACGGATGCAGGCGGGTTGCCAATCTGCGATAGAGTGGTGTGTCGCCACCACAGCCACCGCCTGGGAGGAAGCGCGATCCTACTACGAAATCGAAGCCCTGATCGCATATAGGATCGAGCAGTCGTGGGATTTCCGAAGGGTCGTCCTTGTTGTTGCCGGCCATGATGACTGCAATGGCGTAGCCCGACTTGCGGGCATACTCCATGCCGCTGCGCAGCGCGGCGCCGACACCACGCGTTGTTCCGGTCGATAGCACTTCCGCGCCGCGGGCCCGGGCAACCGCAGCGGTCGCATCGGTCGAGCCGTCATCGACAACCAGCAGGGTATCCACCAGACGGTGGTCGGTGCGCTCGACGACCCGGCCTATCTTGGCTTCCTCATTGTAGGCGGGGACCAGTGCGATGATCTTGCGCCCCTTGTACATCGCGTCACTCCGCTGCTGCTAGGGTGTCGGCCCGCAACCGGAAGCGCCGCTTGCAGCGCGGACAGCACAGGTTGTCGTCGAGAGGCACGCCGCAAATGCACGCCCAGCAACTTCCCCTGGCCGGATTGCCGACAACGACCCGGTGATCCGGAACATCGCGTGTCACCACGGCGCCGGCACCGATGCTGGCATATCGTCCTATGGTCAGACCTGCCAGGATGATCGCCCCTGCGCCGATCGACGCCCCGTAACGGACCATGGTGGTGACCAGCCACGTCCCCTTGTGACCATACCTGCCGACGGCTTCGGGAAGGCCCCTGCTCCGGGGGTAGCGGTCGTTCGTGAAGATCACTCCGGGACCGATGAAGACGGCATCCTCGATTGTCACTCCCTCCCAGACCATGACACGGTTCTTGACCGTCACACGATCACCGATTCGTGCTCCACCCTCGACATATACATGGTCGCCGATGTTGCACCTTTGCCCGATGACCGCACCGTCAAGGACGTGTGCAAAGGCCCAAATACGGGTGCCCCCGCCCACGTTCTGCGACTCACAGACAGCCGTCGGATGGACGCACACGGTTGATTCCGCTACGTCGCGCACCTGTACCGTTTTCACTCCGGTTTGCATGTTTCTTCAATCGGCGATGGAGCGTCCGCGCTATTACGGTCGGGCGGAACGGAGTAGGCAACCGGTCGGCGGGGCGTCGTCCCCGGCGGCCCGTAAACCGGAGTAGCCCCTGCAAGTGTCACGGCTCCGGCATCGGCGCAGACGGGCTCGCCGAGATGGGGGGCTGACACCGGACACGTGGCACCGCCCATCTGAAGTGAGCGGGTCGCCGCTTCGAGAACCGCGACAACGGCCTCCGCCTCCCTCCCCCCGGACCGACACGGTGCACTATCGAGGACAGTATCCAGAAACGCGTTGGCCTGGTTGACCAGCGGCTCGACGCGATCGATCTTGGGAAGGTGTACGTCGGCATTGCGGAGCAGGAACTGGAACTCGCCGAACGAATCATAGTACGGTGGTTCGTCCAATCCCTTGTCATACAGTCGGAGTGTGTCCGACGGATCCACGTCATCCCACAGAGCCATCTTCTGCTGCCCTACGACGGTGAGCGTTCGGACCTTACGAGGATTCAGCCAGCTCACATGAATGTGCCCCAACGTTCCGTCAGGATATTTCAACGTGGCAAAGCAGACGTCCTCGATCGTCGTCTGAGAGATACAGCTACCCTGCGCCGAAACGGCCACGGGGGTCGCGTCCATCAGATAGTTGAAGATGCTGATGTCGTGTGTACCCAGGTCGTATAGCGCGTTCACGTCCCCCCGGACAGGCCCCAGATTGGTTCGGACCGCGTCGGCGTAAAGGATGCGACCCAGCTCACCTCGGGCGATGGCCTGGCGGAGCTTCATAATGCCGTTGTTGAACAGGAACACGTGGCCGACCATAAGCACCCGGCCAGTGGCCGCGGCGAGCGCGGTCAGCCGACGGGCCTCCTCCGTTGAGTCGCACAGAGGCTTCTCAACGAGCACATGCTTGCCCGCTTCCAGGGCTTCGCGTGTGATCGCTCCGTGAGTCTTGGTCGGGGTCGCGATCACGACGGCATCGATGGTCTGGTCACCGAGCAGGTCCCGATAATCGGTGGTCGTGCGCACCCCGGGGAAGCGTCGCGACACCCGGTCAAGCCGAGATGCGTTGAGATCGGCGGCCATCTTCACCTCGGAACGATCGTGCTCTGAGAAAACACGTATGTGGTTGGGTCCCCAGTGCCCGCATCCGATGACCCCAACGGTCAGTACGCGTGCATCTTCCGGCATTGTCTAATCACTCCAGGAATCGCCTGCGCTGGTCATCAACCTCGTGACATCTGAAATATCGGAACCACATCCAGGCCGATCCAACTCAGGCGTTGGCCGATCCGACACAGGCACTATTCGAGTAAGGTGATTATCAGAGTCGATGGCCCGAGAAGGGCCCGATAACCAGCGGCCCCGGGCTCGCAGGTGGTTGTCTGCTTCGACAGTGTAAGAACGAGCACTCGGGGTGAGTGCGAATCAGTCGTTGTTGGCCTGTTCGAGCAGCTCGAAGAACTTGCCCGTGGCGGCGCAGAGTTCCGAGACGTTGGCACCCACCATAAAGGTAAGGTGGGAGATCTCTTGCTCCTGGTCGAAGAGCTTCTCGCGCCGCTTGAGCAGATCGTCGACGTTGAGATTCCCCGCCAGGTACTCTACCACACCGTTGTCGTAATCAGCCTGGTAGCGGGGAAGATTGGCGATCAGCTCGTCACGGCTTTTGCCGAGCGTTTCAATACGAAGAAGCGGCTCGAAGGTATCGACGTACACCTCGTTTTGCCGTGACGCTATCGCCTGGTGAAAGCGGGCGATGTTGGCCTCGGCCTGCCCGATCAGACTGTCGGTCACGCGGCGGTCCACGGCGCTGACGTCAAACCCGACGGATGCCGACCAGTCGGAGACGCCTTCGTGCTCGCCTCCCCCCTCAAGGTTCGACGATCCGTCCAAGAGAAGTGCCAGATCCCATCTACCTCGCCGGGCCAGATCAAGTTGCACTTCGGCATTCCGTTGAGCGTTTTGCAGAGTGGCAATCTCAGGATCGGTCTCGACACTGAGCCGGAACAGCTCCTCGTGACTGAAGCCTTCAAAGGGATTGAAAGGATCCTCGACGAGTTCGACCTTGGCGTGAAAAGGCAGGCCGCAAGCCGCCTTTAGCCGTTCCATGTCAACCTCGAACTTCCCGGAAAAGTTGCGCACCTCGGCGGTGATGGTGGCAATCTCCGCGTCAAGGCGTCGCCGGTCCGCCGAGAAGTCGCGTCCTTCGACGGAATCGACCTGACGTGTGAGAGCCTCCAGGTCACGCTGCCAGCGCGTCGCGTTCTCGACCCGCTGCCGAAGTTCGACCACCTCGTGGAACTCAAATAGGGTATGCTGGAGTTTCCACCGGACCGTCTGGATGTAGTTGAGCTGGGCGTCATCGACCTGATTCCGCCAGAAAATCTCCTCGCTGGTCCGCTCCAGCTTCTCACGCGATGCCCACAGCGGGTAACGCAGATTGGCCGAGATGAACGGATGAGAGCCTATGGCCTCGTCCACCGCGTCTGCGCGGTAGCCAACGGCTACGTCCAGCTCTGTCGTGTCGAAGAACAGTTTCTCAACGCCAAGCTCGATGGTGTGGTCACGGGTGCGCTCCACCGTCTCGTCCGCTCGCGTATCGCCGAAGCTGTTGGACGTACTCAGGCGCGGCGTCAGCGAATCCCGTGAGGTGTAAAAAAAGTCGTAGCGTGCTTCTTCCGATTTGAAACGGTGGAAGCTGGATTTGATATCCGGCTGCCGGTCGAACGCGATTGGGATCAAGGACCGGGCCGACAGTGAGTAAGTCTCGTCGTGGTTCTCCGGCGAGAAGCGATCCGGACTCGGCAGGGTCAGGGCGGGAACAGGCAGCCTGATCCCGTTCCCCAGCCCCTGGGAGGGCATGGTGCTGTCGCAGGCCGGGGCCAAAAGCAGCAGCACCGCCGGGAAAAGACACCGGTGACCGGTACTCGAATGCGTTTGGTCGGTGTTTTGCTGCATGCAACGCCGGGATGCGGTCTTGGGTGTAGGAAGTCCGCATGAGGTTTACGAACAGGCAGCCTATCGGAAAAGGCCAGGTCGGGCAATTTGGAGGCGGGACGGCGAGCGTGGATTGTTGCGCGGCAAATACAATCCGGGGCCTTTACGGCCCGCATCGAGGCGTCTTACCGCCTCAGACAAACGCATGGGCGGGTTGGAGGCTCGGCCCGCCCCAGGGGGGGCAGGTGTGCTGGAAAATGCTCCCAGTGATCCGTGACAATTTAGCCGGGCCGGGGGTAGGGCAGGTGGTTCTCCCGGCCACGCCGGGAGGCTCACCTGCCACCCGAAGACGGCAGGTCAACGTTCCGCCGGCGCGGAACAACGACCTGCCCCTACGGTTCCGGCGTGCGCCGATTCTGTCACGGACCCTGCTCCCAGGCCGGCCAAATTGTCCCCTGTTGCCTTGGCCCAGGATCGCGTAGAATCAGCGGCGCTCCGGAAAGTCGGAGCTGGGTTTCGTTTACGGCGGCGTACCCAAGTGGACTAAGGGGACGGATTGCAAATCCGTTATTCATGGGTTCGAATCCCATCGCCGCCTGTCGACCTGGGAATGTCGAGTCCCACTAGCTACCCTAAGTCGCCGATCGGGTGACACGGTCTGGCAAAGCCAGGCCGTGGAATCTCACTGGCAGTTCGTCTGCTCACCTGCACTGGGGGTTCCTCCCGACGTACGGCGGGATACACCGGAACCACTAGCACACGAGCCGTCAGTGCGACCCTGCCGCAGGAAAGAGCCGGACGGCCTGATCGTTGGTTATGGAGTCGGGACTATGTTTCCGGTGATCCCGACGTAATCCTGGAAGCCGTCGTCCTGGGCGGGTGACTGGGTCTCGATGGCGATCACCCGATCACGCTGGAACGAAACGAAGCCGCCGAGCTCCACGCCCTCCGAATCCAGCGGCGGCGTATTGTCGCGCAGCCGATTCTCGAGGATGTTGAAGGTCTCGGTTCGGCCGGAAGACCGATTGAAGAAGTCGAGCTCCGGAACGTCGACGGCCCCGTCGCAGAGCACTCCGCGGGACAGCTCGCGATCGATGCCCTCGAAGTTGAACTTGATCCGCGAGCGTCCCGAGTTCGGGTTCTCGGTCAACTCCATCGAGAGCTTCACGTCGATCGTCATGCACAGCTTCCACAAGATGCATTCCGTGGCGGCGGTGCTCTGCGTGGCGGAATCCTCGTCGAGGTTGAGGTCGCACTGGTTGGTGATTGCCAGGTCTCCAAGGTCGAACAGGCTGTTACCGTCCCGGTCCGCGACCAATGTGAACGTAATGTTCTGGTAGCGCAGGACAAGCTCGACCTTATCGGTGCGGCAGGGATCGTCGGGGCCTGCCCCGTCCGGACATTCAGGGTCGTCGTCGATCAGCAACACCGGCGGGACATCGACCTGACCGTTGAGGATCAGGTTGGTGTCGGTGCCGATGTTGTGGTTGCGCTTTATGCGGCGGGCCCGACGGCACGCACGCCGCTCTTCGGAGAGCAGCGGAAACTCCGAACAGTCGCCGGTTCGCATACCGACGCAACGGGCCCGACGGACGGAGTCCGTGATGGCATCGCAGTCTTCCGGCAGGAAGCCGCCCAGTCCGCGAACGTCATCGAACTGAGTCTTCAGCCGACCTTTCTGGGTCATGCTGTAGAAGAGCTGGTTGAACAGGTCGTCGGAGATCGCGATGGTCACGTGGCCCGCGGGCCGGCCGGCCGCGTCCATAATGGGCGGCTCGGGCAGCGGCGCATTCTTCAGCGGCGTGCCGGGTATCTCCTCGGCGCCGGGATCCAGATCACCGGCCGGTTCAAACGACGCCGGGAGCGATACGGCAATCCCCAGAGGTGTAATCTGCGCGTCTGACAGAGGCGTGTCACCGCCGGGGTCGCGTCGCATTCTCATGCCGAAATCGTTGACCAGTCTGTCGTTCTTGAACTCCGCCAGGTTGAGGTCCAGCGGGTCACCGTCCAGGCCGCCGAACTTCCCGATCATGTCATCCCCGGTGAGCACGAACTCGAACTCGGCGAGGTCCAGGTCCACCAGACCGAAGGTAATGACCTGGACGAAAAACTCGATCACTCTGAGGAAGAAGCCGAGCAGGCATCCGATGTCGACTTTGCCCCAGAGTCTCGTCCCGTTGTCCGAATCGCCGGGGTCGAAGTTCAGATCGAGCTTCTGTCTGTGCAAGAGGCGTTCCTCTTTGAGATCGAACGAAACGAACATCCCGGTGCGCTTGAATTTTGCGGCCAGGTTGATCGTCGTACACCAAGCGCAGATGCCGAGGAAGCAGTCGCTCTCACAATAGCCCGAAAAGTGTGCTTCCTTGTCGATTCCCGGCAGATTGATCTTGACGGGTATCTGGTCCTGTTCGGGTACCGCCTCGACACTGAAACGGTCAAGGTGGTCGCAGTTGGGGTCGTTTTCGCACTCGTAGGCGGCGTTGTTGATGACCATCGTGGTCCAGGGGTCACATGAACGTGGAATGTTGGGCTTGAAGCGCCTCCTGATCTTCTTGATCCTGTCCCTGACCCTGTCGCCGATGTCGCGTTTGTTGCGGTCTTTTAGCGAGTCAAAGAAGGTATTGAGCCCCTCAGTAGAGATGGCGAGGGTGAATGCCCTTTGGACTTCACTGGATGAGCCGTCGGCGGTAACAGCGGCCAGAGAGCTGGGGGCCGGGACGATCGGGCCCACCGCAAAAATGAACGTGTCGTATGTGGTGTTGAAGTCCACGTCGGTGGCCTGGGCCACCAGGCGGTTTGTTCCGGGGTCGAAGCTGCCACCGGTGGTCCCGGTATCGACAGCCTCACGGAGGTTGGTGACCGGAATCATAACGTCGAAGTCGAGCCGATAGGTATCGGCCGAGGTCTCGCCGTCGCCGAGTTCCACAGTCTGGCCGCTAACGTCCACGTCAAAACCGTTGATGTTGACGGCGGCGATTTCACTGCCGTGGCATACTTCGCCTATCACCTGTACCGGCTCGCTGATGACCACCTCGCCTTCGGCCGGTGAGGTGACCTCGATGGTGAATACACTCTGCAGTCCCGTGTCGCGAAGGTCATCCACGTGACACGCATCGCATACTCCCTCCCCGCCATCGCCACCCACCGTTTCACCGTTGGTGTTCTTGAAGGGGGGCGAGAGTGGTTGAGCCTCAACCAGGACGACGTGCCCACCACATCCGAGATCGGACAGCGTCATCGACAGTGTGTTGGAATGCTCCTCGTCGATGGATCCACCGTCCACGATCAGGTCGGCGACTTCAATCATCGTACCGTTGATTTCAACGGTGCCGCCGTACGGTCCACCCGGGAAGGCCGCGCGGGGGTCCAGACCCAACCCCGCAACAATGTCAACACCGTCGACCATTACTGATAGTGTGGCAACGTCCACCAGCGGAATGGCCACCAGCACCGGTATCCCGCCTCCCGACCCGCTCGAGGAGCCGCCGGACGGCTCGATGACCTGCAAGAACGGGATGTTCGAGCAGAATGCGTGCACCGTGCTGAACTCATCCTGAACAGTCAGGCGGAGTATAGGAATCGGCGCGAATACCTGATGCCAGGTCCTCTTGCGGTTGCTCCGCGAAACCATCTTGAAGTCGTCTTCCAAGATGCGGCTGGCCAGGTGAGCCTGATGGTCGTTCTCGACCGCTAATGACTGGATCGGGTTGCCGTCCGGGTCCAGACCGAGCAGCTCAGCGGTGACCTGAGCATTCTTGGAACCACCGCCGCTGAAAACGATGCGGTGCCAGCCGGTGCAGTCGGCGCCGGGACGACCGCGCAGGTAAGGCAAGGCACAGGTAGCCGTCAACTCCGAAGCACCGCAACTCGGGTCGCCCTCGTCAATCATCCCGTCGCAGTCATTATCGATGCCGTCGGTACAGGTCTCACCGAGCGGTCCCTCGGGCGAAGCAGGTAGAGGCATTGCGGTGCAGGCGGTGCCGTCCTGCGAAGCGTTGCAAACCTTGACACCACTTGCGGCGCACGGTCCTACGCCGGAGGTGCACGGCGAGCCGAGATCCGCAAAGTCCTCATCAATCCCGCCGTCGCCGTCATTGTCCTTCCCGTCGCACTTCTCAGCCTCCTGGCAGTCCGGATCACTGAGGTCGGTCAGGCCGTCGCAGTCATTATCCTCTTCGTCCGCGCAAGCACCGGATCCGGGCGGTGTTTCGCTGCTGGGCGGAAGGGGGCTCGCAGTGCAAGTGGTGCCGCCGGAGTCATTACAGATGACAATACCGGTGTCGGCGCACAGGCCCACGCCGACGCTGCACGGATCGCCCAGCCCGAAGCCGTTATCGATCTCCCCGTCATTGTCGTTGTCGAATCCGTCGCAAAGCTCCGGCGTTGTGCACAGCGTATCCCGTCCCTCGTCCGGATTGCCATGGTCGACGAGTCCGTCGCAGTCGTTGTCTCGCTTATCGAAGCAGGAGTCTACCGTCGGATCCGGCATGCCCTGATCATCCAGACCCTCGCCTCCTTCCTCGGGAAGCCCGGGCACGGCGTCGCACTCGGCGCCTGTTCCGTCAACCTTGCAGACAACCGTACCGGTCTCCGCGCAGACGCCGAGGCCGTTCACACACATGGCTCCGAGAGGAAGGTCGATCTCTCGCAGGTACGTAGGCGAACTGGGCAGACAGTTCCCTTCGGGACAATCCGCGGGCACCGTACACGAGTCACCCGGCGTGTCGTCAACATAGCACCTCGACTGCGGGTCGCCGTCACGGGCATGTGCTGTGGCGTTTTCGTCAATGCTTCCGTCACAGTTGTCGTCGACGGTGTTACAGCACTTGGCGTTCACGCCGTCACAGGCCTCTGAAATGCCCGGATTCACCGCGTCGTCGTCGTCGTTACAGTCCGGGCCGAGACAGTCCGGGCCTACTCCGTACCCGTCACCGTCAACATCAGTGCATTCATCCCCACCGCCGGCTATTAGCCGCGAAGTCGAAGACGTCCTGTCGGACTTGGAGGGTGTTGCTTCGTGTGAGGGGTCGTCGGCGAGGCCCCATAAGGCCGGTAAGCCAAGCACGGCCAGCACCAAGAACAAGTTGATAGTCTTGCGGGACCCGTACCGGGACTGTCCGGTATAAGTTGTTGAACTTTTCATTGGTCTCCACTCCTTTCATCGTGCGGAAAAAAGCACGAACGCCGGAACGCTGCGGCGTAGGTTGTCTGGTCTGTGTCTCTCCCGTAAGAGCTTGCTATTCGTATCTACCCTCTGTCCCGAAGGCTAGCCGATCCACCAGCGAGAGCGCCGATGATGGAACCTGAGGACTATTATACCAAGAAAGCCGGTGCATATCGCGATAAGGGAGCCGGCACCACAGGGCCGCGGCAAGGTCCCGAAGGGTCGTTCGGCGGCTTCATCGTCCCCTGCCGAGGTGTTATCGGAATCATTCACACCGTTGTCATCAACGGTAACCCCATGCTGCGAACCATCGTCAATGGTGGAATTCGGCGCGCTGCCCTGGCAAGCGTCTCCGCGGCCGTCGCCGTTTTCATCTCGCTGATCGAAGTTCGACACCAGCGGACAATTGTCTTGATGATCGAGTATCTCGTCGCCATCGTCGTCGCCGTCGCAGAGGTTCGAGACACCGTCCTCGTCCGTGTCCACCTGGTCGGGCTCGGGTACCCGTGGTGAAACGTCCATCTCGTCTATGATACAGTCATTATCATCGTCCCAATCGCACTCGTCGCCAATCCCGTCGTCGTCCATGTCCTGCTGCCCTAGATTCCATGTCAGCGGACAGTTGTCATCCGCGTCGGGATGGCTATCACCATCGCTGTCCGTACCGGGCGGCTGACCCAGGTACAGCCGAAAGCCGAAGAATGGGTTGGCCGTACCCAGGAACAACCCAACGGGCGTGGACCCGAACGTGCGCACGCCGTAACTGTAGTCGTCGCCGAGACCGGAATACGAAAC
>CP070827.1:3664674-3667468 GCA_020344555.1 Phycisphaerales bacterium | reverse complement strand
CGTGGGCAGTCGTTTCCTCGGCAATGGGAGCGTCGAAGCCCCGGTAGTCGCGCACGACCCTGCGAATACGCACAACCTGATCGTAGATGTCCCGGGCATGTAGACGAGGCTCCTCGGCGGGGCTTAATCGCAAACCGGCGGAGAACTCTGCCATGTCGGCCCACATCGCCGCGACTTCGTCGCGGAATGCTTGTTCGATCTGTTGGTCGGTAGTCGCGTCGGGATATCGACGGGCCAGAACGACCCATTTCGCCGCGACCTCGTCGCGAAGTGCGTATTCGATCTCATCATCGGTAGTCGCGTCCGCGTATCGACGGGCGCGTTTCCAACGCTTAATATGGCGCTTAATTGCTGCGGGTTGATCCCCCACGTCGGCAGCAATGACACTGTAGTCGACCGTCAGACCCCAGCAGGGTTCGTCACGCACGAGCACCTCACCGGTGCGATCCAGAATGCTGCCCCGGACAAAGGGAATCTGCCTCGGCCTCAGAGTCAGCGACTGCTCGGCCCGCTTGCGATAGTACTCCGCCTGTACGATCTGGAGTTGGCCCAGCCGTGCCACGATGCAAAGCAATGCTATGCCCAACAGGCCGAGCAACACCTTCAGACGTCGTTCAAACACCGCTGGTTCCCATTCGCTGCTGCCCGGCATAAGTGTAACGCGGTCGCGCCAGGCCGAACACCCGAGACATACGCAACAGCGCTTTGTGTAACACCGGCGCCCACACGGCGGTGTAGACGGAGGCCATCAAAACCTGCAGCGTAAGATCAACGAGGAGCGCCTGCCCAGGGTCATACAGTAGACGAGAATAGACGGTCCATGCCAAGCGAGCCAACACGGACATCACCAAGGTGAGAAGAAGCTGCGTGAGCGCCCGGTCACGAAAAACGTAGTTCCGAACCGAAGCGACCACCACGGCCACGAGCGTGTACGTCAGGGCCATAAGTCCCAGCCGCTCGATCGTCATCAGATCCGCACACCCGCCGACAATCCACGCCCCGATGGCGGCATCGCGCGGCGGTGCGTGCATGGCAAAAAACACGACAACCACCAACAGCCAGTCCGGACGAACGCCAAAGAGTTCAAATCGCGGCGCGATCGCGGACTGGAGCGTCAGAGCAGTGGCAGCCAAGAGAATGAACGAAAGCCATCGCATCGCGTACCGTTTGACTAAAAACCCTTGTCAAAGCTGCGGGAAACAGGTTTCCTTGTACCGTATTTCTTAAAAAACGCGACTATCATCGCTGGAGATTGCTGGACCGAGTCCCGGCGCGCCGGGATTCTCGGTCCTCCGGCAGTGCCGAGAATCCCGATGTACATCGGGACTCGGCACAGCGTCTAGCGGTATTACCTATGAAACACGGTCCAGCCGGCCTGCTGACCGACTGAAACGTCGGTCCCGCAGGGCTGTGCCAGGCGCTGTTAGATTACTCGGTGGCCCCAAACGGCAAGGCCCTCTCGCGATCCGCCGCGAGAATCTCCAAAATCGCCCGGGCTGCCGAGACCTGGACACGCGGGTCGTCCGGATCCTCCATCAACTCCGCAAGTGCCGGTAGCGCCTCGGCCCGCCCGATCACGCCCAGGGCCGCGGCAGCCATCTGCCTGACCCGTAGAATCTGTCCGGCAGGGGGATCATTGGGATCTTCAATCAGCGGTTTTCTTGTCCGAAGGGCTCTAAGCGCCGTCTCGAACCCCTCATCCGACCCCAGACGCCCCAGTCCACGGGCCGCCGCAAGACGAGTCTCCAGGTGTGTGGCCGTACTCAGCTTGTACCGAAATGTCTCCACGTACACGGGGTCCCCGGTCTCGGCCAGGGCCCCTATCGCAAAGACTTCCTCCGAACCGATGCCCGTGTTAGTCATGAACACCAGCTCTTGCTTGGCCTCGCGGTTCCCGAACCGGGCCATGGCCTCGAGGGCATGCTGCCGCACCCCGGCGTCGCGATCCCGCATGGCCCGGGCCAGCACCTTGACCGCACTGGGTTCCTCCAGCAAACCGAGAATCAGCGCCGCGTTGCGCCGGACCGTGGCGTCCTCGTGATTCAGAAGATACGTGGGGATCCGCCCCGTCTGCCGCGTCTGCCCGAGATAGTGCAGGGCAAAGAGTGCCGCAACTTGGACACTGGCGTCCTGGTCATCCACACACTTTCGTATGCTTCCCAAGGCTACCGGATCGGCGCAGCGGCCGACGGCGACGCATGCCGCAAACCGGACCGCCGGATGGTCGTCCAGAAGAGCCGCCCTAATCCAGGGTAGGCCTTCATTGCATCCGTTTGATTCCAAGGCTTCGACGGCCTCGACGCGAACCACGGGATTAGCCTGGTATCGGATGGCCGCCGTTAGATACTCCATCGCGCGTCGCTCGAGCGTCATTCGATTGAGATCATTATCCGCCTTCTGCGGTCGCGCGCATGCGCCCATAACCGTCAACAGCAAGAGTCCAACTGGCACCGTCTCCAGTCTGAGGATTCCCCGCGGCGAAGCTCTCCACGGCCGGCACAGGGGCCGGCCCCTACATGAACCGTGAAACTCGGCTGCTGAAAACGGCACCAGTTTGCTCAGACCATACAACATGAGCGGATTTCAACGCCTCACTCGTCGCTGCGGGTTCGTGCCCGGACGATCCAGTAGTCAATGAACAGCACAAGCCACATTAAGGCACAGCCCCACGCAAACCAATCCCCGTAGCGTGAATAGAGCGTAAACCGCGAGTCAACTCTCACGTTCGCCGCCACAATGCCGCACTCCCCCGGCCACGGCGTCGACGGATTCCCGGCAACCACGTCATGAACCC
>CP070827.1:3660531-3664574 GCA_020344555.1 Phycisphaerales bacterium | reverse complement strand
CCACGACGGTGACGACGGGCTGGGTGATGTCCGTGACCCCGGCGGTGGAGGAGCATGCTGACCTGCGCCGAGCGTTCGCGCTGCACGGGCGGAGCCTCTATCGCTATTTCGCCGTGCGTACGGGTGGCGACACGCACCGCGCTGACGATCTCATGCAGAAGCTCTGGTTGCAGGGCAGACGCAACTTGGCCGGCGTACGTCCCTCTGAACTCGAGTACTGGCTAAGAGGCATTGCCAGGAACTTGATTCGGGAGAATTGGCGAAAGCAGGCAGCCGCTAAACGCCATTTGCCGGTTGTCGATATTGTCGTGGCTTGTGAGTTGGCGCAGAAGATTGCCAGCGAGGACCTTCCTGATGAGTACCTGCAAAAGCAGGAAGTACGGGATCAGTTGATCCTCGCGATTACGGAACTCGGAACGATCGAGCAGGAAGTCATTGTGGGACACTACTTCCAAGGTGAATCGCAAGCGTGTCTGGCGAAACGGTTCTGTATTAGTGAGCGAGCCGTCGAAGGGCGCCTTTATCGTGCCCGTCGCGCCCTGCGCAGGAAGCTGAAAAGTCTGGAAGTCTGAAGGTGTTGCCGATGAACGGACATTACGAGCGAGATGAAAAGATCACAGACCGCAACCTGCGGGCCTTCGCACAGTCCGTATCCCTGCCCGACGAACCTTCGTCCGATCAAGAGCAACGGTGGACGCACGAGTGCTACCATGCCCGTCGAGCGTCCGTTACACAGGGAGTGAATTTCATGAGAAACCATCGAACAGCCATGTTTGCCGGAGCCGGCTCGGTAGTGGCGGCGACCCTTGTCATTGCTGCTTCGCTGCTGATTCCAACGTCCGGCAGCACAGTTGAGGCCGACACCATCTTCGCGAGCTTTCGCGAAGCAATGGGCAACGCGTTTTCTATTTCCTTCAAGGATATTGGAGACCAAGAAGGCCGGGTAAATGGAGAGGTCGTCATTCTCTACGACGACCCATTTGATGAGTCCGCAGGTGACGACGATGTATCCGACAAGCTCGCAAACGACATGGAGCACGTCACCGGTGCGTACTTCGATATGCGGATCCAAGTCGATCAGGACGCACCCGCGCTGGCGGGCTTGGATTACGAAGCGCGCGGAGCTTTCTTCTCCGGGCATATGTGGGTATATGCCAAGGCAAACCACATTCCCGCGGATCTGACCCAAGAGAATCCGCTCGTCGGCGCGTATCTCGCCATGTACAAGGACGGCCTGCTCTTGGAGTTGGGTGACCTGACGGATTGGGCACGGAATCAGGACCGGGAGGCGGCTGCCCAAAGTATCGTTGACGTGCAGCAGGCCATGCTCGATGAGGACGACCTGGCCGAACTGCAGAAACTCGCCGACGTGGACTGGTCCGCGGTGGTAGCCCAATCTGGAGCCGCTGCCGGTGGGGTAACGGATGGTCAGTGGGGAGGCTGGCATCCCATCATAGTCAGTGGCGATCAAATCTCCGTCTCCAGCAATGCCGAAATCAACGCCCTGCTCAGCGATCTGCTTACTGGGCAGGCCGACGCGGACGACTTTGAGCAGTTGGCATCGCTAATCGAGGAGTCGGCCGGCAACGTAACCGTCATGCCGCAAGGCGATGGGGTGCATCTACTGCAAGCGACGGACTTCAATCTCGAAGGCACGGGCCTGGATGGCGACGATATGGCTTTGCTTGAGAAAATGACGCTGGAAATCGCCTATGCCGAGGATGACGGCATGCTATGGGCGGCTGTGCACCACTTGGGTGACTATGACGGCACCATCCGCTTCGAACAGACTGACATCACCGCAGACGATCCCAGGTTCAGCGGGGAGCGTTACCGCGAGGATGGCGTCACCAAAGTCATCGATCTGTCCGGGCTTCTGAGCATGTTCAAGATGCTCGGGGAATAGGACGGCACGACGGCGCTTCGCCCCAAGGTGGTTCAACGCACAACAGAAATCTCCAATGACTGAGAGAGGATTCGTGAGATCACATAGCCGCGTTTCCGCCCGTGTTGCACGAGAGCTCCTATCCGCGGTAGAGGGTTGCATTCTTGAAACGCGAGAACGGCGACTGATGGAACACCGACAAGAGTAACCCGAAACAGGATCCCCGAGGTGTGCGACGGCAATAGAAATAAGGAGTAATCGTATGAGAATCCCGAAGACCGGACCGTATCTTTCTTTAGTTGTGTTGAGCGTGGTAGTGTGGTTCACATTCCCTCCCCTTTGTGCTGCCGGGGAGTCTGCGGAAAACGCCGCAGATGCGGCCGAGGTGCTCGAAAAGTACATCGAGGCCACCGGCGGTCGCTCGGCCTATGCGGCCTTGAAGACGCGCGTAACCAAGATGAAACTCGAGTTCAAGACTATGGGATTCACGGCGAACGCCACCTATTTCCAGGCTCGACCGGGCAAATCGCTACTGCGATTGGTCGGCGACCCAATCGGCACCTTTAACGAGGGCGCGCTCGACGGTATCGCTTGGGAGCTGTCCAGCACCGGTGGCCCTCGACTCAAGGTTGGAGCGGAGCGAGCGGGGGCACTGCGCGACGCGGTACTGGACGGGATTCTACAATGGCAGAACCTCTTCGAGAAGGTCGAGTATGCCGGGTCTGCCGCGATTGAAGATCGACCTTGCCATAAGATCGTGCTGACCCCGAAAGAAGGACACCCCGAGACACGCTACTACGATCGGCAAACCTACATGCTGGTCAAGCGCGAGTGCGTCATCGAGCATCCGATGGGCCTGCTTCAGGCAGAGCTGTACCTCAGCGACTACCGCCGCGCGGACGGTGTGCTTCTCCCTTTTCAAATGCGCTCGACCCTGGCGGGTGACGAGCGTTTGCACACCGTCTCGAGCATCAAGCATAACATCGACTTCCCGGATGACCTGTTCGCACTGCCCGACGAGATCAAGGCGTTGCTGAATCGCGACGACGGACCCGACGCCTCAACGACCCGGGAGGAGACCGCACGACCATGAGACGATTCACACTGCGTGTCCTCGTCGCCGTCACATGCCTGACTCAGGTCGCCCATCTGCACGCCTGTACGGTATTCGCGGCCGCACAGGATGGCGTCGTGCTCTTCGCGGGGAACGAGGACTGGAAGGACCCTTACAACAGAATCAGATTCTTTCCGCGTGAAAAGGGCAAGTACGGACGAGTCTACATCGGCTGTGCGCGCCATGGTTCGGGGGAAATGGGCATGAACGATCAGGGGCTCGCGTTTGACGCCCTCTCGGTCCCGAAGCAGCCCGTCACACCGGCGAACAAGCCGGAGTATCTCGGTAACCTGGTCGAGAAGGTACTGGAGGAATGCGCTACCGTCGCGGAGGCTATCGAAGTATTTGGTCGCTACGACCAGAGCCGGTATGACCACTCGCAGTTGATGTTCGCGGATCGTACGGGAGACGCAGTCCTCATTGATGCCAATAATGTCTACCGCAAGAAAGGGCGCTACCTGCTGGCGACGAATTTCCGTCGGTCCGACAGACTCTCCGAGTCATATCCGTGCCAACGGTTCCACATCGCTGACCGCATGCTGCGTGAGAGCAGCACGATCTCGCTCGACTTGTTTCGTAAGATCCTGGCGGCCACGCATATGGAGGGCGCGACACCCACACAGTATTCGGCCATCTTCGATCTGAAGAAGCGACAGATTCACCTGTACCATTTTCACAATTTCGAGAGCGTCGTGACGATCGACGTGCAGGCTGAGCTGACGAAGGGATGGTCCGCCGTCGATGTGGCGTCGCTCTTCCCCGCGACGTATGCCTCCGGCACATACGTAAGCTCTGTCAAGAAGCCGGTGACCGGGGTAGTCTTGAAGGCGATTACCAATGATGGCATCGAGAGCGCGATCAAGAAGTGCGAATTCCTGAGGGAATTCGACAGCGAGCACTACGACGCAAGTCCAAGCCCGGTGATCGTCGCAGGGCTCGAGCTCATGTGGGCGGGTAAACGGACGGAGGCCATCCGATGGCTGAAATACGCGGCCGAAATCTTTCCAGATGAGCCGGACTCACACCTGTGCTTGGGTGAGGCTT
>CP070827.1:3657828-3660431 GCA_020344555.1 Phycisphaerales bacterium | reverse complement strand
TGCTTGCGGCCGCGGCTCAGCTATCGGTCGATTACGGCACGCGAGGTTTGCAGTGGAGTATGCGCGCCGCGATGCTTGGACTGATCGTCCTGGGTGCGTTGTGCCTCTTGTGGCGTCGCGTGGTAGCACCGCTGCGGCGTCGGTTCGGGCTCGCCGAGGTCGCCAACCTGGTTGAGCGGCGGTATCCCGAGCTATCCTCCCTATTGATCTCAGCAGTCAGATTCTCCACAGGAGAGATGGGCCCGCCGGAGGCTAATTCCCGGGATCTTGCGGCCACCGTGATAGCCCAGGCCGGATCAAAGGTGGGCGCGCTTGGGTTCAGTGGGGTCCTCGATCCGCGTCGGGCCCGCTGGTCCGGTGTGGCGCTGGTCGCGGCATTACTCGCCTGCGTGGTCGGCACAGCGGCCAAGCCGGAGCTGGCGGGGCTCTGGTTTGCCCGCAACGTCCTCCTGCAAAACGTAGACTGGCCGAAACGCACCCATCTGATCGTGGAGCTGGAGGGCGACGAACTGATCGGTGCGCGCGGTGATGACCTCGTGGTGCAGGCTCGTGCCGGCGGGGTGCAGCCGCGTGCGGTGGAGATTGTCTATGAGACGGAGTCGGGGCGGCGCGGGCGCGAGACGATGGTGACCGTGGGCAGCCGCGGCTCATACCACTATCGCTATACCTTTAAGAATGCTCAGGAGGATTTTGTCTTCCACCTTGAAGGCGGTGATGACCGGACCAAGGACTTTCGAGCCCGCCTGCTGGAAAGACCACGAGTTGCGCGTACCGACATGCACCTGGTGCCGCCGGCCTATACTCGCCTGGAATCATCGACCCTCGGCGATGGCCGGCGGGCGGCGCAGATCCTGCCCGGATGCCGTGTGACCATCCGGATCGAGACAAACAAGCCTGTCACAAAGGCGACACTCATGGCAGGTCGCCAGGCCGTGGTGGAGGCGCTGCCTGACGGCGATGGCCTGGCGGCTACGATTTTACCGCAGGAAACGCATACCTATCACTTTGCGCTGGTAGACGAGGTTGGGCTGGAGAACCGCCGGCCGGTTCGGTTCTCGCTGCGGGTGATTCGCGATGAACCCCCACGGGTGCGCATGAAGCTGCCCGGTGTCGGCGAAATGATAACTTCCCAGGCCGCGTTGCCGATTGATCTGGAGTGCTCCGATACCTACGGTCTGGCTACCGCCGAGCTGGCCTATACGGTATCGCGCGAGGGCATGATTGAGGGGTTGATTCCGCTTCCGACATTCAGGCCGAGCATGACGACATTCGCGACCAGTCTTAGCTGGCCGGTTGCCACTGAAGGGTTGGAGCCCGGAGAGACCTTGACGCTGCTCGTCCGGGCCACGGATTTCGACGACGTCTCCGGTCCCAACCGTGCCCAATCACCGGAGACGATGCTCCGAGTCGTCACCAAGGAAGAGCTTCTGGCGGAGTTGGGTAGGCGCGAGCAGGAATATCGGGGCGACTTCGAGCACCTCGTCGATTCGCAGGAACGGCTGCGTAGCGGGTTGCTGACGGTATTGGGGCGATTTCAGGACGCCGGTCCTGTGGAGACCCTGGCGGTGGATCTCGCCCCGCTCGAACGGCGACAGCGGAACATTGCCGGTTCGGTCAACGTGATCCGCCAGCAGTTCGAGCAGATTCTGGCAGAGCTGAGCGTCAACCAGCTTGATACCCTGGATGCACGGGAACGGCTGGGCGAGCTTATCGTGGATCCGCTGACCCAGCTCGCCAAACGGGACCTGGTTGCGGCTGCCGATACCATCCGGCAATGGTCCCGTGAGGGTTCGGCTGAGAAGGCCTCCCGCATCGACCCGCAGCAAGTTGCGATTTTGTCACAGATGCGGGCTGTGCTGGCGAATATGATACAATGGGAGGGGTATCAGGAGGTGGTGAAGATGTTTCGCGACATCATCCGTCTCCAACAGGAAATCCATGGGGAAACGAAGGACGCCTTGGAGGATCAGGCACGTGACGTGTTCGAGGAGTAGACTCGTGTGCGGCGAAGTGCGATGCCGATCAAAACTCGGAGTTGCGGCGATGAGTTCCGATACCCGATACTTGCGCCTGCGGACTGGTAGCATGTACCCCCACGTGACACGGCGTTCGCGCATATCGACCACGATTACGGCAGCACTGTTGGCGTCGGCGTATCTGCTGATTCCGGTGCGTTTCGCCGTGGCCCAGGAATCCGGCGATGCGGAGGTAGCCAAGGTCCATCCCCTGGCTTCCAAGGAAGAGATGATTCGCGATCGATTCCAGCGGTTTGAAGACCGCGTCTACCGCCTGCGTGAGCTGCTCGGCGACGGAGAGCCGGACAACGCTTTGCGCCTCGGCCGGGTGCTCCGGCGGGCCGGCGAGTTGGGGCTTGCCGATCGGTTGGAGGAGATGATCGAGCTGCTTCGTGATCCATCGGCGTTGAACGATGCCGCGGACACGCAAGCAAGATGGCTCGCCGACGCCGATCGTGTACTGGCTATCTTGCTCGAACGGGACAGCGAAAACGTAGAACGCAAACAGGCACTCGAGCGTCTGCAAGAGTACTTCCAGAGGGTGGACAAGATCTTGGACCAGCAGCGAGATCTGCGTCAGGGCGCCGG
>CP070827.1:3624273-3657728 GCA_020344555.1 Phycisphaerales bacterium | reverse complement strand
TCGCGGCTGCGGCGGTCACCGCCCTGGTTGCTTGCTGGTGGATCACCGTTGCCATACCGATTCCCGTAACGTCGCTATTGCCGCTCGTTCTCTTTCCGCTTGTCGGGGTCATGACGATCCAGGACGCTGCTGCCCCATACGCTAACAGCAATGTCTTCTTGTTCATGGGCGGCTTTATGATCGCGCTGGCCATCGAGCGATGGGGACTTCATCGCCGCATTGCCCTTCACATTGTGCGGATCGTGGGCACCAGCCGTGCGACGATCGTGCTCGGCTTCATGGCGGCCAGTGCGCTGCTTAGCATGTGGATCTCGAACACAGCCACGACGCTCATGATGATTCCGATCGGCCTGGCGATCATTTCGGCCATAGGCGACCTCGGGCACGAAGCCGATACGAAGCGACACAAGAACTTCGCAGCGGCATTGATGTTGGGCATCGCATACGCAGCCAGCATCGGCGGCGTAGCCACACCGATCGGGACGCCGCCGAACATCTCGTTTCGTGGTCAACTTGCGCGGCTCTTTCCCCTGGCGCCGGAGATCAGTTTCGGGCAGTGGATGGTCGCGTTTCTCCCGCTGGTTCTGGTGTTCCTTCCCGTCGTCTGGGTTGTGCTGGTGCGCATTACGTGCCCGGTAGGTACGGGGCGGATGGCAGTAGGGCGCGACGTCATTCGCAAGGATCTACACGGGCTTGGCCCGATACGCGGCCCGGAAGCGTGCGTACTTGCTATCTTTCTTCTAACGGCCGTCTTGTGGATGACGCGGACTATTCCGCTGGGCGATGCGAATTACGGTTGGTCCGCTTTGATTGAGCGATGGACATCCGCCGGCGGAGGGCGGGTCTTCCCGTTCAACGCAAAATACGTAAACGACGCGACGGTTGCCATGGGCATGGCCGTACTGCTGTTCATCATTCCCGTTCGAAGCGTAGGGTCGGGCGTACGTACGACCCTGATGAACTGGACGACAGCCCAGCGGCTTCCCTGGGGCATTCTGCTGCTGTTCGGAGGCGGGTTTTCGCTCGCAGCCGGGCTTCGTTCAAGCGGTATGAGCACGTGGTGCGGTCAGGTTTTCGCCGGTCTCGGAGTCACGGACCCGCTCTACGTGGTGGGCGCGAACTGTTTGATGATGACGTTCCTGACCGAGGTGACCAGCAACACCGCTACGACGGAGGTGATGCTGCCGATTCTGGCAGGAGCGAGCGGGGCAATGGGACTCAACCCGTTGTTGCTGATGCTCCCTGCAACGATCTCCGCGTCCTGCGCGTTTATGATGCCGGTGGCCACCCCGCCTAACGCCATCGTCTTCGGCACCGGCCACGTCGAGATGGGGCGCATGGTACGTAGCGGGTTGATCATCAACCTCATCGGCGTTGTTCTAGTAACGGCGACATTCTACCTGTTTGTCGGACCGATCCTCGAAATCGACGCAACGTCCATACCGCAGTGGGCTCAGTAAGAGCCATGATAATGACAGGTGTCCCTAGCAGAAACTCCATCCGGGAAAGTTGCGGTGTTTCGGCGGTCTTGGTCTAGCGCACTGATACGGAGGAAGAACTTGCTGGAGCCGATCCAATGGACCTGGCTGAAGACAATTCCGGGCGCCTGGATGATCACACGCGTAGACTCGCCGTCAAGAGCGGCGATCAACTCACGCCGGGCTTTGCTCAGGCTGCGCGGCGGTGGCGGTGGGATTGGGGCTCAGCTCGATGCTGCTGATCGTCCCGATGGCCATCGCCGCCAGTTGTGCCTTCATGATGCCCGTTGCCACCCGGCCCAACGCGATCGTCTTCGGCTCGGGCGAGATAACCATCCCACAGATGTGCAAGGCCGGGCTGTGGCTCAACCTGGTCGGCATCGCGTTGGTGGTGCTTCTTGCATATCTTGTTGTCGTGCCAGTGCTGGGGATTGAACAACTCTGAGAGCTTCAAACAGAACCGAGCCGCGCCCGTTAGGAAGCGGTTTGACGGTTGACCTCGGCCCGGATCCCTACAGTCGCGGCTCCGAATCTGATGTAGTGTTGTCAGAATGGTCTAAGAGTCTCTGCTTGTGGAGAGGGCGCGCGGGTCACTCCCTGACGCCCCGCGAATGCACGTGCTGACGGCCCTCAAGCAGGGCATGGCGTAACCCGATAATCCGCACAGACAACATGATCGCTCGTTTGGACGCTTACTTCGAGACTTCTGTGCATTTGGGGGGCATCTTTTGGCGGCGGCGTAGGCGTGCCTTGAGTAGCGGCCGGCGTCTCGCCGGGCGAGGGTCATGGCGGCCTGCGGGGACGCAGGCCGCTACTTAAGTTGCGGGCCCGCCCGCATTAGGGACCGGACATGGCCAACATAGGATCCGTACGGCGGCCGTTTCACCGTAATAGTGGGCAGGCTTTCGAACCGCAGGTCTACTGGGAAGGGCGTCATCGCACGCATCACGGGAGCCTCCGGGCCGTTGGTCACCGGCAGCTCAGCGACGAAGCCAACGCCGAGCAGTATCGGATCAAAGAGTCACGGATCATTGGGATGATCCGGCGCCACGTGCCCGAGCCTTACGGCAAAGCGCTGCTGGACGCCGGCTGCGGGGTCGGCGTGCTGATACCGGCGTACGTCGAACTTGGATTTTCCGTGGTCGGGGTCGATTTCTCCGATACGGCGATCGCCCAGGCCCAAGCCGCCGATGTAAGTGCGCAATTCGTAGTCTCCTCGCTTGCCAGACTGGAGCTGGGGCGGCGGTTCGACGTGATCACCGCGATCGACGTGTTGCTGCACATCGTGGCCGACGGTGAATGGGCTGACACGCTGTCGTCACTCAGTTGTCATCTGAAACCCGGCGGGGTGTTGATCATTCTCGACAGGTTTGCAGACCACGCCGAGGGTTGGTCCAGTCATTGTAAGCCCCGGCCGAAGGATCGCTACGCTGCCACATTCGCCGACCTCGGCCTGCAGATCGTCGAGCATGAGCAATTCAGCCTCGAACATGAGGATGCCCTCAAGGACCTCTTCGCCGTTCGCCACGTCACGTCAGAAGAACCTGAAGGCACCTGACAAGAGTGAGCCGGGCGTCGGATGCCGCACGGCGCCTGATCGGGCCGGACTCAAAGAACGCTCGCAACACAGCAAACGGTGCTGGGCAGTGCCCACCCTACCGAGTTCGGGGACTTCCCCCTACGGCGAACAGGGCCGCTGGCTCGGCAGGCCGAATGCGACCGGCCAATGGACACCGCGGAACGCATCCAGGCAGAACGTTACGTCCGAAATATCGACCCGCTGGTTCGGGGTCTCCCAGTCGAAGTCGGCTCTGACCTTCATTATTGCATAGCATGGGATGGTCGGCGGCTCGAGGTTCTTGAACTTGTCGAGCACAGCGGTCACATCGGTCGGTATCCCGACGACTCCGTCAGGCGGCCCGCACGGACAGGTCATGCAGTTTCTTACCACGTCGCCCCACCGGCTCGTGGTCATGATTAAGGGGGCGGAGAAGTCGGACTCCGCCACGGCACAGGTCGAATCAATAACCTGCACGGTGTAGGTTGCGCTGGGGATGATTCCTTCGTGAAATACGTGTACCACACCTTCCGAAGCCCAATCCTTGAAAAGGGGATCGCACTGCAGCGTGGCCCCGCTGAACTCGTTGCTGGGAAGGTGCGCACCAGCACAAGGAGCGGTTACTTGCCCCGCGCTCTGACAGAAGGTCTCCGGCTGAGCCACCCACATCACCAGACCGTTCCAGGAATCGTAAGGCGGCGGCACGTCGTTGAACGTGACCCGGACCGCCTGGATTCGCCCGGGATCGCCGGCGCTCAAAGACAGGTAGCGCATCGTTTGGTTGATGGGGTTTCCCGGCAACGGCAGCCTGTCCGGCTCCGGCATTGATGATGGGAAGCACGTGGCCGCCGCAACGACGCCGGCATAGACTTCCCATTGGGATCCGCTTCCTTCGTCGATCCCGTCTCCCCCACCCTCGGCAACGAGGTTGCCCGCTGGCTGGGACGCGAGAGAGCTTGGCGACTTGCCGTTGTCCGCAAGGGCGACTCCAGGCTGTTGCGCGAGCATCGCCGATACGGTCAGAAGGACGACAGTCCTAAGTCGTCTCTCCGAACCACCGGGCGTCACCGGCTCAGTTACTCGCCACGTGCCTGTGGCCCTGCTTCTCTGTTGGAATAAGGAGCCTTGGTTGTGGCGCGAGGAAATGCAGCAGCGTGCATAACTATTGGGCGTATTCATGGTCTGTACCTCCGAATCAGAGACAACGTGTGAACCGCAACGCTCGGGATGTTACCCGTTGAGCGCATCTTCTTCCGCCGTTTGAATTGTCCGCGCTGAGTGCTGACAGGGCACGTCAGAGCGGACCACCCACCCCTTCCGGCCCGTCTAACGAGTCCTCATTCTATCACGATCCTCCCCGCAACGCAAGAGAGAGCGTCGGAATCCGTTGTCTCCGCCAAAGCCGGCACGATTACGCAGCAGACGGTGGTGGGCGATGCCCGCAGAGCCCGGGGGACGTTACCCCTACGGCGAACAGGGCCGCGGACTCGGATCGTAGAACGCAGGCGGCGGGTAGGGTTCCCCGCGGAAGGCATCCAGGCAGAACGTGACATCCGAGATATCGATCCGCTGGTTCGGGGTCTCCCAGTCGTGCTCGGTCCTCACCTTGAGCGGTGGGTAGCACGGTAGGTACGGCGGTTCCAGGTTCTTGAACTTGTCGAGCACAGCCGTCACGTCGGTGGGTATCCCGACGACCCCGTCAGGCGGGCCGCACGGACACGTCACACAGTTCCTTACCACGTCGCCCCACCGGCTCGTGGTCATGATTAAGGGGTCGGACAAGTTGGACTCCACCACGGCGCAGGTGGAGTCAATGGCCCGCAAAGCATAGGTTGCGCTGGGAATCGTCCCTTCGTGGAATACATTGACGACGCCAAACCTGCTCCAGTCTGTGAAGTACGGCTCGCACTGCAACGTCGCGGCCCAGAAGGAGTCGGCTGGAATCCGGGGGCCACACGGAGGACTAACCTGCCCCGCGCCCTCACAAAACGTCTCTGGCTGGCCAACCCACATCTCTAAGCCGTTCCAAGTGTCATAAGGCGGTGGGAGGTCATTGAACGTGACCTGGACCGCCTGGACCCGCCCCACGTCACCCGCGCTAAAGGAGAGGTAGCGCATCTTCTGGTTGATGGGGTTTCCCGGAAGCGCCAGCGTATCAGGCCTGGGTGGAGCCGTACGGAAGGAGCAGAGGCACCCATCGTCCTCACCGTCACCGTCGTTGTCACCGAGACAGGCGGGAACTGTAACGCCCCCCTGCTCAAGGCACGAGGACGCTGTGGTAGTCAAACAGGCGCCCCCAGGCAGGCAACAACCCATACTACACAGATCGATTGAAGCCAGGGAGATGCCTCCCTGATCAGCCTCGCATTCATTGTTATATGTAACGCCGTCACAACCGCAGACAGGAATCCAATCTTCCGGGCATGTCTGGGGGAAGGTCGTGCAGGCTCCTGTATTGTGAGGGATGTCGCATTCATCTGCGCAGAACTTGCAGAACTGGCCTTCATCGCACGGTGTGCCCTCGACATCGCGGCATAGTTCACACTCGTCCGGCACGCCGTTGGAATTGCAGTCGTCGCTGGAACCCTGGTGAATGTCGCAGGCGTCCGCCTGCTCGTTGTTGTTGCAGTCCGGTTCAGTCGAGACCTGGAAGACATAGGCAGATCCCGAATCGACGACTGCGCTATCGCTATACGGCGCACCGACGATGATGTGAGTGGTAGTCATCGAGACCGCACGACCGAAGTAATCGTCCTCCTGCGAATCGAGAGCGGTTAGCTTGGCTACCTGAGCCCACGAAGTGTCACCGCGCCTGAACAGATAAGCCGATCCCCTGTTGGACCCTGAGTAATCGTCAGAAGGTGATCCGACGATCACGAGGTCTCCATTTACCGCCACGGAAAAGCCAAAGCGGTCATCCTCGGCTGCGTCGGATGCCGTAAGCTTGCCCTCCTGCACCCATTCGATGCCGTCGTGCCTGAACAGGTAGGCCGATCCGGCGTCGGACACGGGGTGATCGTGGCCGGGCGATCCGACGACCACGAGGTCTCCGGTTATATCTACGGAACGGCCAAAGTGATCATCCTCGGCTGCGTCGAACGCCGTGAGCTTCGCTTCCTCCACCCACGCGGTTCCGCCGCGCCTGAAGACATAAGCGGAGCCCTTCTCGTAGTCTGCGTAATTGTCGTCGGGTGACCCCACGACCACGAGGTCTCCACTTATGCCCACGGAATAGCCAAAGTGGTCCCGGTCGGCTCCGTCTGAGGCTGTGAGCTTGGCTTCCTGCGCCCATGTGCTGCCCTCGCGCGAAAATACATAGGCCGATCCCTTGTCCGGACCGGAGTGATTGTCGTAGGGTGATCCCACGACCACCAGGTGTCCACTTATGCCCACGGAATCGCCAAAGCAATCATACGCGGCTGCGTCGGAGGCCGTGAGCTTGGCCTCTTCAATCCACGCGGTTCCACTGTGCCCAAATACATAGGCCGAGCCCGCGTTGGTCGCCGCGTGATCGTCTGAAGGTGATCCCGCTATCACGAGTTCACCGCTGATGGCCACGGAATCGCCGAAATCGTCGTATCGAACGGCGTCGGACCCTGTGAGCTTGGCTTCCTCGACCCACCGAGCCCCATCGAAGCGGTACATATAGACAACCCCGAGTAGGACGTTGCTCGGGGCACCGATCACAGTCTGGTCGGTAGTGAGGGCGACCGCGGTACCGAAGTAGTCTTCCAACAGTGCGTTCGATGGGGTGATCTTGTCCGCTTCGCATTGGGCCAGCGCGACTTCAGCTCCTGCCGTCATCAGGGCTGCGGAGGCCAGTGCGAGCAGGACCGGGCTGCGCGTGGCACGACCTTGCGTAAGTGTGCTCCTCGTGAACATGACTTCGTCCTCCAATTGACCGCTCAGGATTGCTTGGCGATCCCCAAGCACAGCGCGTGCCGTCCCCGCGGAGACAACATGTTAACCGCAACGCTCGGGATGTTGCCCGTTGAGCGCATCTTCTTCCGCCGTTTGAAATGCCCGCGCTGAGTGCTGACGTTGCACGTCAGAGCGGACCACTCACCCCTTCCGGCCCGTCTAACGAGTTCTCATTCTATCACGATCCTCCCCCGCAACGCAAGAGAAAACAGCCAAGTCCCTTGTCTCGGCAAAAGCAAACGGTGGTGGGTGATGCCCACCCTGCAGAGCCCGGGGACATCACCCCTACGGCGAACAGGGCCGCAGACTCGGATCGTTGAACGCGGGCGGTGGATAGCCCTCGCCGCGGAAGGCATCCAGGCAGAACGTGACATCCGAGATATCGACCCGCCGGTTCGCGGCTTCCCAGTCGTGGTCGGCTCTGACCTTCATCACTGCATAGCACGGGAGATACGGCGGTCCCAGGTTTTTAAACTTGTCGAGCGCAGCGGTTACATCGGTGGGTATCCCGACGACCCCGTCAGGCGGGCCGCACGGACAAGTCACACAGTTTCTTACCACGTCACCCCACCGGCTCGTGGTCATGCTTAACTGGTCAGAGAAGTTGGACTCCAGCATGGCGCAGGTCGAATCAATTACCTGCACGGTGTAGGTTGCGCTGGGGATGATCCCTTCGTGGGACACGTGGACGACGCCCAGCGTACTCCAATCCATAAAGTGCGGCTCGCACTGCAGCGTGGCCCCGATATTCTGTCCGGTGGGGGGGTGAGGAGGACAAGGAGGGCTTACTTTGCCCGCGCTCTCACAAAAAGTCACTGGCTGGGCGAGCCACATCTTGATGCCGTTCCACGGATCGTACGGTGGTGCCAAGTTCTCGAATGTGACACGAATGGCCTGTGACCGCCCCACGGCGGCAGCAAAGACGGACAGGTAGCGCATCTTCTGGTTGATGGGGTCACCGGGCAACGGAAGCCTTTCAGGCTCGAGCGCCGATGCCATGAAACACGTAGCCGCGGCGGCGGCGCCGGCATAGGCTTCCCATGCCGATCCGCTTCCTTCGTAGATCCCGTCTCCCGTACCCTCTTCAACGAGGTTGCCTGCCGGTTGGGACGCGAGAGAGCCCGATGACTTGCCGTTGTCCGCAAAGGCGACTCCCGGCTGTTGCGCGAGCATCGCCGTTACGGTCAGTAGCACGACACTCCTAAGTCGTTTCTTCGAACCACTGGGCCCCACCGGCTCAGTTACTCGCCACGTGCCTGCGGCCCTGTTTCTCTCTTGGAATAATGGGCCTTGGTTGTGGTATGAGGAAATGGAGCAGCGTGCATAGCTATTAGGTGTGTTCATGGTCTGTACCTCCGAATCAGAGACAACGTGTGAACCGCACCGCTCGGGATGTTACCCGTTGAGCGCATCTTCTTCCGCCGTTTGAAATGTCCGCGCTGAGTGCTGACAGGGCACGTCAGAGCGGACCACTCACCCCTTCCGGCCCGTCTGACGAGTCCACATTCTATCACGATCCTGACCCACAACGCAAGAGAAAACCGCGGAAACATTTGTCTCGACCAGGGCCAGCACGATTACGCAGGGCCTCCGGGGCTGGTGAGACTGTCTGGGCAGCCTGTTCCCGGAAGCGCCTACTGTGGATATTGAACCGGAGACTGAAAGCGCTACGGCGAACACAGCCGCGGACTGGGCGGGTCGTAGGCGCACGTCGCCCTCTTGCGTTCTCGATTGCCGGCTTGCATGCGAGAACGCACCCATCATCGAGGGCACAGCTCTTGAAACTGCCCCCTCTCTCTGGTAGATTAATGGGCAGCGATTGCCCTTACACAGGGGGCAACGATATCCGCATCTGCGACAGGACAAAATAATCGCGACTTTTTCTATGTGCGGAGGCATCAAATGGGTCACGGTACTCGGGAGGAAGTTGCTCCGATCACCGGCAGTGCTGGAGCGGACCACTGACCCTTTCCGGCCCGTCTAACGAGTTCACATTCTATCACGATCCTGCCCCACAACGCAAGAGAAAACCGCGGAAGCATTTGTCTCGGCCAGGGCCGGCACGATTACGCAGGGTCTCCGGGTTTGGCGACTGTCTGAGCAGCCTGTTGCCATGGGCACCTGTTGCGAATACCGAAGTGAAGAGTCGGGGCGCTACAGCGAACAGGGGCGTTGACTCGGCGCCCCGAATGCGGGTGGTGGATACGGCGTACCGTGGAACCCGTCGGCGAATGACGGTTGGCGGGCAGACGGTGGTGGGCTACAGAGCTACAGACGGTTGGTGGGCAGTGCCCACCCTACCAAGCCGCCAAGGGGGCACGGCCCATATCCAGGCTCGAATGCACGTGGTACACTATGGTCAGCGAGGTTCCCGTTTTTGTGTACGGGTGGTCTGATCTTCAAAGAAGAGTGCGATAGGTTCCCATGTCGCAGGCCGGCGCAGACACGCAGCGAATCTTGATAGCGGACGATCAGTCGGACGTGCTGAAGGCCCTACGTCTGCTCCTTATGCCGGAGGGCTATCAGGTTACCGAAGTGACCACACCGGAGGGAATTCTGGCAGAGCTGGAAGTGCGGGAATTCGACGTCCTGCTGATGGACCTCAACTACGCCCGTGACACGACATCCGGGCGGGAGGGGCTGGGGCTCCTACCACGCATTCGCGAGGCGGACGGCACGTTGCCGGTCGTAGTGATGACGGCGTACGGCAGTGTCGAAATAGCGGTCGAGGCCATGCGGGGCGGGGCGCGGGACTTTGTCGAAAAACCCTGGGACAACGAGCGCCTGCTGACCATCCTGCGGACACAGACGGAGCTCGCCCAGGTCGTTCGCAAGGGGCAGCGGCTGGAGGCGGAAAACCGTGCCCTTCGCGATGAAGGGCGGCTCAAGTTGATCGCCGAATCGAAGGCCATGCGGCCCGTACTGAACCTGATCGCCAAAGTCGGCCCCTCCGAAGCGAACGTCCTGATCACCGGGGAAAACGGAACGGGCAAGAGCGTGGTTGCCCGGTCCCTGCACGACAACTCCGCCCGGGCATCGAAGTCGATGGTGACCGTCAACATCGGTGGGCTGTCTGAGGGCGTCTTCGAGAGCGAGCTGTTTGGGCACGTCAAAGGCGCGTTTACCGACGCAAGAGCCAACCGTATCGGCCGGTTCGAGATGGCCGACGGCGGGACCTTATTCCTTGACGAGATCGCCAACGTCCCGGCGGGCCTCCAACCCAAACTTCTGCGCGTATTGGAGGCCGGCGAGTTCGAACCGGTTGGATCCTCCAAAACCGTGGGTGTGGACGTTCGGGTCGTTTCGGCCACCAACGCGGACATTTATAAGGAGGCGGATTCGGGTCGGTTTCGTGAGGACTTGCTCTATCGGCTGAACACCGTGGAGATCGCCTTGCCGCCGTTGCGGGATCGGCGCGATGACATTTCGCTTCTGGCGATGCATTTTCTTCGCGTTCACACGCGACGGTATCGAAAGAACGTGGGGCGTTTCGACACGCCTGCGATGCAGGCCCTGCACGATTACATGTGGCCCGGCAACGTTCGTGAACTGGACCACGCCGTGGAGCGTGCCGTTCTGATGGCTCAAGGGGATGTTATCCGGCTGGATGATCTGGTGTTGCGGTTTGCACGTGCGGGCGGCCACCGCCTCGAGGACATGACGCTCGACGAAGTCCAGGCGGTGCTGATTCGAAAGGCCCTCGATCGGTGCAACGGGAATGTCAAGCAGGCCGCCAGAGAGCTGGGGCTCAGTCGGAGTGGCCTGTACCGTCGTATGGACAAATACGGGTTGGCACACAATGGCTAGGTCGGTGGGGCAGATCGCCTTTCCGGTTCGCTCGAGTCGCCCACCGCGGAGGCGATTCCGATACGAACAGCGGATCACAATCCTCGCGGTGCTGACGTGGTTTCCGGGCGCCGTGGTGGCGCTGAGCATGTTGTGGCTCGGCGACTACACGCCCAAAGTCCAATGGACGCTGGCCCTGTTCATCGTAGTCGGCGGGCTGGCGTTCGGTGCGGCATTGCTGCATCGGGTCACGTTTCCGCTTCGCACCGTGTCCAACATGCTCGCCGCCTTGCGCGAAGGTGACTTCTCCATGCGGGCCCGCAGCCCGCGCCTCGACGATCCGCTCGGTGAAGTGCTGTATGAGGTCAACGAGCTTGGCGAGACATTTCGTGAGCAGCGGCTGGGTGCGGTGGAGGCGACTGCGTTGCTGCGCAAGGTAATGGCCGAGATCGACGTGGCCGTGTTTGCATTCGACGGCGAGCGCAAACTGCGCCTGGTGAACCAACGCGGCGAGCGCTTGCTGGACCAGGCCGCAGCGCGACTCCTCGGGCGGCGTTCCGTCGATCTGGGTCTGGATGAGTGTCTAAGCGCTGACACGCCGCGGGTCATGGACCTTACGTTTCCGGGTGGCACCGGGCGCTGGGAGATCCGCCGCAGCACGTTCCGAGAGGGTGGGTTACCTCATCAGTTGCTGGTCTTGTCGGACTTGACGCAGATGCTGCGAGACGAAGAGCGTCAGGCCTGGCAGCGTCTGATCCAGGTTCTGCGCCACGAGATCAACAACTCTCTGGCCCCGATCGACTCACTGGCCGGCAGCCTTGCGACGCTGCTGACGCGTGAGCCGCGACCGGTAGACTGGGAAACCGGTGTGCGCGAGGGATTAGGGGTGATTCGAGACCGCTCCAAAGCGCTGAATCGTTTCATGACCACCTACACTCGCCTGACTCGACTACCGAAGCCGAAGCCGAGCCCCGTAAATGTAGGTGAATTAGTGCAACGGGTCGCCGGCCTGGAGACGCGCCGACATGTGGTCGTTATCCCCGGTCCGGAAGTGACTATCCAGGGCGACGGCGATCAGTTGGAGCAATTGCTCATCAATCTTGTGCGCAATGCCGTAGATGCGGTCTTGGACACCGGCGGGAACGTGCGCGTCGGCTGGAAGACGGCGGAGGTAGGACAGATGGAGCGCAGCGACACCCGGCGCGTCGGGCAGCGCTCGACAGGTCTGGTACCTCGACGTGCCCCGCGTGTCCGGGTGCCCTGGCTCGAGGTCTGGATCGAGGACGAAGGCCCAGGCCTATCCAACACCGAGAACCTCTTTGTTCCCTTCTTCACGACCAAGCCCGACGGGGCGGGTATCGGCTTGGCCCTGAGCCGCCAAATCGCCGAGGCCCACCGCGGCCGTATCACCCTCGAAAACCGTTGCGACGCCCCGGGATGTAGAGCATTGCTGCGTCTGCCCCTTGCGTAAGGAATCCCGTCCCCCGTCCAAGGGGGGGTACCAGGGAGGGGGTCCAGGTACCCACGCTAAACACGTACCAAGCGGTAGCTTGCCCGTGCAAACCGGTCTCACGGGCAAACCCCGACGCACGTCGGGATGCGTCGGGGACCCATCCCTTCACTATTCACCATTCGACATTCACCATTCACTCGTCGCTGTGTCCCCTCCCTTGCGGTCGGGGCTCTGATCCGGTCGGGGCTCTGATCCCGTTGGGGCGCTGATCATCCTTCGTCGCTTCGTCCCTGTGTCCCTCTGTCCCCATGTCCCTACCTCCGTGTCCCCTCCCTAACGGTCCGGGCTCTGATCCGGTCGGGGACGAAAAGGGAAGGATGAAGGATGAACCGGGCGCGACTTTGTCCTGGAACTTGTGCCGGCGCACGTCGGGACCGCTTCCCTTCGCTATTCAGCATTCACCATTCACCATTCGCCGTGTCCCCTCCCTGACGGTCGGGGTACTGAACTCTCCGTCCCTTCGTCCCTTCGTCCCTGTGTCCCTCTGTCCCCATGTCCCTACCTCCGTGTCCCCTCCCTAACGGTCGGGGCTCTGATCCGGTCGGGGCTCTGATCGCTGCATGCCTGCATCGACCACGGCGACGTGGAAGCGTTCGAGGTTGGCAGGTTCGATTCGGGCCTTGCTGCGGAGCCGGGCGACTTGCTCGACGACGAGGCGGTTGTAGGCCTCGATGAGAACACGCTCTTTGAGCCGTGGCTGAAGATTTTGAAAGTCCGGCTCGTGGCCGGGGTCGATCTGGTCGCAACGCACCAGAAAGAATCCATCATCTGTTTCGATGATGTTGCTGACCGAACCTGCGTCCAAGCTGTGTAACGCCTCTACAGCGGGTTCAAATCGTTCGCGTACACTTCCTTTAGTAATCCAGCCCCAGGATCCGCCTTCATCGGCATGAAGCCCGTCGGAGTGGCGGCGAGCGACCTCGGCGAAGTCGACGCCGCTATCCAGTTCAGCCTTGGCCGTTTGAATGCGTGAGCGGGCCTGCATACGGGCGCTCTCGAACTGATCGTGTGTCGAAGTGACGGCATTGTCTCCAAGGCGACCGCGCAGGCGGACGTCGATCAACGACATGCGTCGTCGGGCCGGCCGGCGGAATGAATCGGAATTGGCCTGGAAGGCGGCCAGCAGCTCGGCCCGGGTCGGCTCGACCACCTTCGGCTTGACCTCCTGGTCAAGGTAACTGGCAATGATGATCTCACGGCGGACCTTTTCGCGCGCGTCCTCCAGTGTGCGTCCCTGTGACTCCAACTGTCTCTCATAGCGCCGCGGAATACCATCGTGCTCGGTGGTTATTATCTTGCGGATCTGTGCGTCAACGTACGTGTCGACTTTGGCGCTCATCTCAGGTGAGAATCGCAGAGAGGCCTGTTGATATAGAAGCATTTCCGCAATCTTGTCAGTGATCAACCGGGCCGCTCGACGGTCGAGATAGACTCGATAATCCTCGGGAGCAAGAGTCTTGGCTTTGGTCGACAGCTCGTCATGGAGACCTAGCCAAAGCTCATGTGCTTCGACTGTCTCGGCATTGACGGTAAGGCGACTCACAGCGAAAGTCCCCGCGGCGTAGTGATAGACTGGTGAAGCATTCGAGGGGGACTTCGTAGAACCCGATGCTGCAATCCGATCGGGATTGGATTGCACCGGGACCATGCACGCCGTGTTCCAGATGCACAATACGTACGCGGCCAAGGCACCTCGCACAACTCGGCGAGAAGAATCTCTCATGTCGTCACCTCCACACGTGACCTGGCTTCGACGAACATCTGCCGTAACACCGGTAATAGAGTCGCCGGTTCAAGATAGCCGGGCGGGAGTCGCAGGTGAAGCGTCGTGGGGTCCGGCATACGCACGCTTCCCGGGGCGTCGGCGAAAAGGGGCTCGGCCGTAGGTAAATCGTCAATCAGGAAGACCACGTCCGGCGGTCTCAGGCTGATTGACTGTATCCCGAACCGACGCCCGTACACGCGGATTTCCGCCAGCTCCAGCAGCCGTTGCACCTCCTTGGGGAACGGGCCGAACGCATCTATCAGGTCCCGCTGAAGCTGGGACAGATCGGCTTCGGTCCGACAGGCCACGATCCGGCGGTAGATTTCGATCCGCGATCGATCCGCAGTGATGTAGTGTGGCGGGATATGGGCGGCCACGTCAAGGTCCACGTGAACCGGCGGCGGCGTCGGATCGGGTTCACTTTTCAGGCGACAGACTGTCTGTTGGAGAAGGCGGCAGTACATCTCATAGCCAACCGCTGCAATGTGCCCGCTTTGCTCGCGCCCCAGGAGGTTGCCCGCCCCACGGATCTCCAGATCGCGCATGGCAATCCGGAATCCGGCGCCCAATTCGCTGAACTCCTCGATCGTCTTTAGCCGTTTAGCGGCTTTGCTGGTGGGTGGATGATCGGGCGAGAGCAGCAGATAGCAATAGGCTCGATGGCTCGATCGTCCCACGCGACCACGGAGCTGGTGGAGATCGGCCAGTCCGAACCGCTCGGCGCGGTTGATGAAGATCGTGTTGACGGTGGGAATGTCGATACCGCTTTCGATGATGGTGGTGGTTACGAGCACGTCGGCCTTGCGGCGGACGAAGCGATGCATGACCGATTCGAGCTCGTCGTCTTTCATTTGGCCGTGGGCGTACACCACCCGGGCCTCGGGTATGATCTGGGCGATTTTGTCGGCCATGCCCCCGATCGAGCGGACGAAGTTGTGTACGAAGTAGACCTGCCCGTCCCGGTTGAGTTCACGGAGAATGGCGTTGCGGATGAGATCCCGGTTGAACGGCCCCACCTGTGTGGCGATGGCCCGGCGGTCCACGGGTGGTGTCTGCAGCGAGCTGATGTCGCGAATGCCCATAAGTGACATGTGCAGGGTTCGGGGGATCGGTGTGGCGGTCAGCGTCAGCACGTCAACCGTTTCGCGCATGGCTTTCAGTCGCTCTTTGTGCTCGACGCCGAAGCGCTGCTCTTCGTCGATGACCACGAGGCCCAGGTTGGCGACGGATACGTCCTTGCTGAGCAGCCGATGGGTGCCGATGACGATGTCCACCTGCCCTTTCTTGAGCTGGGTAACAAGCTTTTTTTGCTCGGAGGGGCTGCGAAACCGCGACAGACAACCGACCACGAAGGGGTACTCGGCCATGCGCTCCCGGAAGGTGGCGTAATGCTGCTCGGCGAGCACGGTGGTGGGGACCAGGATGGCGGCCTGCTTGCCATATTCGACAATCTTGAAGGCCGCCCGCATGGCCAGTTCCGTTTTGCCGTAACCGACGTCGCCGCAGACTAGGCGATCCATCGGGCGGACCCGCACCAGATCCTCGCGGATGTCCTTGGCAACGAGCAACTGATCTTCGGTTTCCTCATAAGGGAATGCGGCCTCGAACTCGCGCTGCCACTCGGTGTCAGTCGGATAGGCCGTACCGGCCGCCTCATCCCGGATAGCTTGTACCTGGAGGAGCGATTCGGCAAGCTCCGAGACGGCGTCGGCGACCTGTCGCTTGGTCTTGCTCCAGCGTTTGCCGCCGATTTTGGACAGTTCCGGCCGCCGGCCCCCGGCGCCGATGTATTTTTGCACCAGGTCTATCTGCGAACACGGGACGTAGATCATGGCCTGGTCAGCGAATTCCAGAGCGAGGAATTCTTCCCGCTGACGGGAGGTTCCCTTGCGCATTTTCTCAAGCCCGCGATAGATCGCGATCCCGTGCATCACATGCACGACCAGTTCACCGGGCGTAAGATCCAGCCAGGACTCGAGAGGTCGACCGGCATGAAGTCGTCGGACGCGCCGTCGCTGTCGATGACGGTGGAAAACCTCGGAATGTGGGATGACCAGCGTCCCGGCCGCGGTCCATTCGAAACCCCGATGGAGGACACCGATGCTGGTGTGAATCAAATCGGCAAGGTCGGGTGCCTGCTCCGAGACCATCTCGATCAGCCGCTGGCGCTCTCCCTCGGTGTCGCAGATCACGTGCACCTCACGGTCGCGGGCCACACGGCACAGCTCCGCGACGGCATCGGCGGCATTACTCTCAAACCGGGACACGGATGTGACACCCATGTCGAACTCGTCTTCGTCGTTGGGAGTAGGCGATCTGAAAGATGAGAGATAGAGTTGCGGGAACCGGCCTGTTCGTGCCAACACCTCGGTTACGCCGTAGGTGCGGTCCGACGCTCCCAGACGTGCCTGAAGCGTTTCGCCCATGGTCTGGATTTCACCCGGCCCATCGAGAATGATCAGGGTGTCAGACGGCAGGTAAGCGGTAAGATCCGTGACCGCCGCGCTGTTCATCTCTTGATCATCGGGCATGGCGGCGATGGACAGCGAAGTCAGCGTCTCGATGGAACGCTGAGTGCTGACGTCAAAACGCCGAATCGATTCGACCTCATCCCCGAAGAACTGGATGCGAACGGGGTTCGTTTCGCCCGGCGCGAACAGATCTACGATATCGCCGCGCTGGGCCACATCGCCGGGCGATTCCACGAGTTCAAGCCGCTGGAAGCCGCGGTCTATTGCCCAGGCGACAACCGACTCCGGCGATCGTGCGGACGTGGCGTCCCCACCTGTGCCCCTGGTGACCTGCAGGGTGTTGTGCCGGAGCGCCTCCGGATCGGGAACAGGCTGCATGAGAGCCTGAATCGGCGTGACAATCATGGTCGAAGATGAGCAAGCGGTCGGATCTCCGCGCAGGCTAAAGCCTGCGGCTCCCTGAAGACGACTGCACAGGCGAAGCCGCTCGGCCTCGATCTCACCGCTGGCCGCCCCCTCGCCGGGCAACGTCTCCCAGGCTGGGAACAGCTCGCACGACCGGTCCAGGAAGAGCTCCAGATCGTCGCGGGCGTCATCGGCTTGTTCCAGGTGGGCGGTGATGTACAGGTGGGTCCGCTTGTGGGCAGCCGCGACCAGAGCGGCCACCATAGGCGCAGACGATCCCCACACGCCAGAAACATGAACCACCCCGGTCGAGCCGGAAAGTCGTTCATTAAGGCGTTTTACTCGAGGATCGGAGGCGATCGATCGGATCACCATTGCTCGCTGAGTATGATAAGCGTCGGCGCGACGAATGCAAAACACGCGTTTTCGGACGGCTTATCCCCTCCCCGCCGGCACCTCTACAATTTCCCACAAATATCGACAGACCGGTCCTGGTTTGTTGACGAAGGCGCAACTATGCTGATAAGAGTGGTCGCCGGAGTCCCGGTCACATCCCTGCGATCGCCGCCCCAGGGTGCGACCCCTCGGACCGGGCGACACAGCCGGTTACGCAGAGCGTCATCGACCCTCGGAGAATTTGACAATGCTTCCTTCCGGCCGCTACGCGACCTTTGTTGTCTGGAGCCTGGCTCCATCCCTGGCGTTTGCCGGGCCTCTACCGGACCGCTTCACGCTCGGTCGATACATCCCCGGGGATGTGTGGTTTTACGTGCACAGCGTGCACAATCCTGAACGGGTCTGGCTCGACGCGGAGTGGGCGGAAGTTTGGCAGGCGCTCAGAAAAAGCGGCATCGATCGCGACATCATGTTCCTTGTTGCGTCGGCGCTGAGTGGCGAGGATCACGTCCAGGCGGAAGCCACCCTCCAAAAGTGGACGGCGCTACTCAAGAAGGTGCGGTGGGGCGACATTTGTGCCAGGGAGTTCGCCTTTGCAGAGCGCCTGGCTAAAGGCAGTGTGGGCCCCGAATATATCGCCCTGATGCGTGGCAGACCGGACACCGCCAAGAGCAACATGGCTGGTTTGGTTTCCATCTTCAAAGAGCTCGAATCCTTGAGTGAAGACATCCTCCTGAGCGAGCGTGAGTTGGGCGAAGTACACATGTGGTCGATAGGCCCGCGTAGACCTAAGTCCCCGGAACTTTTCCCCGGCTTTCATATCTTCCGCAAAGGGGACATCATTGGGATCGGGCTGAGCTTCGGAAGCGAGCCGTTCAGCGACGTGATCCGCTTGATGACCGGGAAGACTGACGGTTCTGCAGTCGTTGCAGCACCGCGCTTCAAGAAGGCGCTGACCCAGGTCAAGGCACCCGAAGACACCGTCATGTTCTTCGACAGCAAGCAGCTATTTCAAGACATTGATCAGCTCATGCTGTTTGCCGTCGGAGGCAGCGAACCGGGTTGCTGTGATGAGGACGATTTCAAGAGGGCCGGGTTGATCAGGAACATACTGGAGCTGTGCAACCTTTCGGAATACAGCATCGTTAGCATGGAAACGGTGGGAAGGCGAGAACTGACCCACACGGTGCTCCGTATCCAAGAGGGCAAGCAGAAATGTGCGCTGGCCTGCGCTCTGTTTCAGCGTAGGCCCTTTGAGCGCTTCGATGAGTTCATTCCCGCCGACGCCAGCAGCTTTAACCTTAATGGATTGGTCGATCTGGAGCACGTGTACAAACTGGTGATCGACTTTGTCGAACGCCACGTTCCCGATGGGGCTGAATATGTCGGCGAATTGAATGACCTGCTGGCGTCGATAGGGTTCGATCCGCAGCGCGATCTGTTTAGCTGGTGGAGCGGTGAGATGATCAGCGTCAAGCTCCCGTCGGCGGCGGCCGTGCCGATCGGCAACTCGGATTGGGTGTTTATGTTCCGCGTCAAGGACGGTGAGCTGGCCTCACAGAAGATCGATGCCGGGATCGATTTCATCAAGGGCAAGCTTCAGGCTACCGGGCAGCCGCTCATGATATCGCCGGTTCCAGTCAAGGCCGAGGGATTTCGCCAGGTAACGCACCCGTTCATTATGGTGTTTGTCCGGCCCGTGGTCGGTGTCAAGGACGAGTGGCTGTTCATCGGATCCTCACCGGCGGCGATCAACAAATGCCTGGACGTCGCCGCCGGCAGGAGCCCGTCGATCCGGGAAAACCAACGCTTCCTGAAGGAGGGGTTGGTGCCCAAGAGCCCCGTCTCCGCCGTTTCCTTCAAGGACATGTCTAGAATGGGTGAGGAGATGAGCGAGCTGGTCGGGATGGTCGCCGTGGGCATGGGCCTGGCGACCGCATCCATTCCCGACACACCCAAAACGCGAGATATCAAGATGGTGTTTCAGAAGCTCTCTCCAATCGTGATGAAGCTCGGGCCCGTCGTTCAGAAGATCGACTTCTTGAGCTCCCAATCCTCTGTCACCACGTTCGACGGACCACTGATCATGCGGACAGAGAAGGTCGTCACTTACAGGCCTCCGTCACGCAAAGAGACCAGGACCGCCACCACGAAGTGATTGCCGCGCCGCTGCCTCGCTGGATTAGGTTGCGGGGCCGTCGTCGAAGGAGACGAGTCGGATCAGCCGCTCGCCTTGGAGTGACTCCACACGGATTGCGCGTCGCCCGGCCAACAGCTCCTCGAGCATCGCGCCGACCGTTCGGCCTCGCCAGCCATTCAGCAGTCCAACGTCGGCCCGATCGGGCGGGCGCCCTCCCGTGCAATAGCCGATCAGCTCGCGGATTGATCTTTTGGATGCTGCCAGGCCGTAGGCCATCTCGTGCTCCAGGCATTAGCCCCGTATGTCGGCGGTAGCCAGCGAGATCAGTGCCGCTTCTTTCGGTGTTTCAGTCTGGCGCGGCGTTGGTGTGGGCCACCGGTCACTCGGGGCCTTCAAGGCCCTCTCCACAACCCGGCAGAGTGCACGCACGTTCCGATCGCTGAGATTTATGCCGCGAAGAGCACGGATCTCGTCGAAGGAGCACAGTTCGAGCTTGGCGATCTGAACAAGAAGATGATCCTTGAGCATGACACGTGCCGGGCGGTTGAGCCCCTTCGCCACCGCCTCACGCCAGCCCAACAGTTCTCGCACCACTGCGAGCTGCCGGCCTTTCAGTGCTCCCGCCCCCTTGACGCGTAGCAGCTTCTCCTCCTCCGTCTGACGGTAGAGCGAGGTGTCTTCGAGTTGGCTGAGCTCCTCGCGTAGCCAGTCCAATCGGTCCCACTTCGACAGTCGCTCATGAAGCTTCTCGCGCACTGCCAGAAGGTAGCACACGTCTTCAGCACCATATTTGATCTGTCCGGGGGCCAGAGGCCGCTTACGCCAATCGGTCAAGGTCTTCGATTTGTGCAAACGGATATGCAGCGTGACCTGAACCAACCTCTGGAGGCTGAGGGGGTAATCGTGGCCGGCGAACCCCGCGGCGATTTGCACGTCATAGATCCGGCGTGGCGCCTTACCGGTATGCTGCACGCACAGCCCCAGGTCTTCCTGCCCGGCATGCACCACGGTCTCAACCCGGTCATCGCAGACAAGCTGCCATATAGGGCGCAGGTCAAGATCAAGAAACGGATCGATGACCGCGACGGAGGACTGTGTGGCGATCTGGACCAGGCAGACCTCCGCCTCGAAACGGTCCTCCATCACGAATTCCGTGTCGAACGCAAACCGCCCCTGTGCGCGGCACTCCCGGCAGACCTCCTCGATCTGTGCCTGTCGTCTGATCGTGGTGATGCCGGGTGGTGGCGGTCTACGACGCACTGGAGCAGCCTTCGCAATCCATTCGACTATTGAGACCGGGTCGAACCGTCCGCATAGGCCATGCAGGGAGACGCAGCCGGCTTCGAGACGACCTCAATCGATTGCCCAACGGGGCCGGTGCGATACAATAGCGTCCCGGATAGAGTTTTGCCACAGAATCGAGGTTCTTCACCAGGTAAGGACGATCCATGGCCAAGGCACCTGAGGCGACCAACGAAACCATCGTCAACCACTCGCTCATCGATGAGATGCAGGACTCGTACCTGACATATTCAATGAGCGTGATCATGTCGCGGGCTCTCCCGGACGTCAGGGACGGGCTCAAGCCGTCACAGCGCCGCATCCTGGTGGCCATGAACGACCTGAATCTCGGCCCACGAGCCCAGACCAAGAAGTGTTCCAAGATCAGCGGCGATACCAGTGGCAATTATCACCCTCACGGCGATGCCGTAATCTATCCGACACTGGTCCGTCTGGCTCAGCCGTGGAACCTTCGCGAGCCGCTAATCGATGGGCAGGGCAACTTCGGCTCAATCGACGGCGATCCGCCGGCGGCCATGAGGTATACCGAAGCCCGCATGGCGGGCGCCGCCACGGTCATGCTCGAAGACATCGAGCTTGACACCGTGGACCTCGTCCCCAACTACGATAACTCGCGCCGAGAGCCCACCGTGCTGCCGGCCAGGTTCCCCAACCTGCTGGTCAACGGAGCCACCGGCATCGCGGTCGGGATGGCTACGAACCTGCCGCCGCACAATGTCGGTGAGGTGTGCGACGCGCTACTTAGACATCTGGACAATCCCGAGGCAACGCTGACGGAGTTGATGCAGGCTTTGCCGGGTCCGGACTTCCCAACGGGGGGGCAAATCTGCGGCCGCCGTGGCATTATCGACGCCTATAGCACCGGTCGTGGGAGCATCACCCTTCGCGGGCGATGTCACGTCGAAGAAGGGCGCGGCGGCAAGAGCACCATCGTGATCACTGAGATCCCCTATGGCGTGCTGCGCAACACGATCACGGAGAAGACCGCCGACGCTGTGAAATCCGGGTTGATCAAGGATGTGGCCGCGGTCAATGACGCCTCGGACCGTAAACACGCGGTCCGGATCGAAATCGACCTCAAGAGCGGCGCCAACGAAGATGTGATTATGAATCAGCTCTTCGAGTACACGCCGCTGCAGTCGAACTACCACATCATGAACATCGCCCTGGTGGATCGGCAGCCGCGCACGCTGACGCTCAAACAGCTACTCAGCCTCTACATCGACCACCGCAAGGAGGTCATCCGGCGACGCACGTCGTTCCTGCTGCGGCGCGCCAAGCAACGAGCTCATATCCTCGAAGGGCTGATCCTGGCCGTCGGTGACGTCGACGAGATTATCGAGCTTATCAAGCAGTCTCCCGACCCGGCCGCCGCGAAAGCAGCGTTAATGGCCCGCCCGCTGCGACTCACCGCCCAGGCAACATTGCGTAGGTTGCTGCCGGAGGCGTTCGTGGAGCGCTACTCGTCGAGCGAGCACCGCCTGACCGGTGTTCAGGCGGGGGCGATATTGTCGATGCAGCTCCAGCGGCTGACCGGCTTGGAGATCGAGAAGCTGGCCGGCGATTACTCCAAGCTGGTGGATGAGATCGAGGGGTATGAAGCCATCCTGCGTGACGAGAATCGCGTATTGGACATCATCCGCGAAGACCTCCACGACATGAAACAGAAGTTCACCGGCAAGCGGCGCACCGAGATCGTCGAGGCGGTCGGTGAATTCCGGATGGAGGAGCTGATCCCCGACGAGCAGGTCGTGGTGACCATATCGCGGCAGGGGTACATCAAGCGCACGGACATCGACTCCTACCGAAGGCAGGGACGCGGCGGCAAGGGGATACGCGGCAGCGCCCCCAAAGAGGGTGATTTCCTGGAGCACCTGTTTGTCGTCTCCACCCACGACTTTCTGCTTTTCTTCACCGATCGGGGTCGCGTCTACTGGGCTCGAGTATACGATCTGCCGGTCATGAGTCGGACGTCGCGGGGCCGGTCAATAGCCAACCTCTTGCGAATGCAACCCAACGAGTCGCATCGGGCGGTGCTGCCGGTCAAGCAATTCGAAGAGTCCTACGTTTTCTTCGCCACCAAGAAGGGCACCGTGAAGAAGACGCCCGTGGCCGCGTTTAGCCGACCTCGACCCAGCGGCATCATCGCCATCACGCTTGATCCGGACGATTCCCTGATCAACGTTGAGCGGACCACGGGTGAAAATGAGATCGTCCTGGGGACGCGCAACGGTATGGCCGTTCGCTTCAATGAGAGCGACGTTCGCGCCATGGGGCGCAGTGCCCGTGGGGTCAGAGGGATGACGCTTGGTGGTGAGGACTCGGTTGTCTCAATGGTGGCGATAAACCCGGGCGATTCGCTGCTGACCGTCTGTGAGAACGGTTTTGGCAAACGAACCGGCATCGAGGAGTACCGCAAGACTCGCCGTGGCGGCAAGGGCGTCATCAACATCAAGGTAACCCATCGCAACGGCCGCGTTGTTGCCATTCAGGCCGTCAGTGACGACGACGAGCTGATGATGATCACCGCTAACGGGATGATGCTGCGAACCGATCTGCAAGCCGTCCGGGCGATCGGGAGTGCGACCCAGGGCGTTCGGCTCATCCGGCTCGATCAAGGGGACCGGGTGGTCGCGGTGGCGAAAATCGCGCCGGAAGACGAGGAGTCGGAGTCGGCCCGCCGTGTTGGTGAGGCTGGGACTGGCCCGGCAGGAGCGGCCGCCCAGGGCGATGAGGCACCAGACACGGCGGGCGAGGGGGAATAGACGGTGTGGGGTCTGCTGGGCGCCTTGATGCACCCAAGAGGGGCGGTACCGGGTATATCATAGATGATGCCCCGTGGAGCCTTGTGCGGTTCCGAAAACCTGGGCTAAATCGGCGTTTGTCGGGGTTTTGCATTGGAAGACGAGCTTTGAGGCCGAATAATAGCGGTATGAGGACAGGCAACGCTCGACGGATTGGCGACTCTAAGGGGTGACCATGGCTGCACGTAATCTATGGTGGATGGCGTCTGTGACAGTGGTAACGGCATTGGCATTAGGCCCATCGGCAAACGCCCAGGTAATCCTGGACGGGCGGACGGCGTTTGAGAACTTCGACCTGGCCCGAGGCAACCCGCCCGGGAACATGGTCTCCGCCGGCTTTGCCCGTGCCCAGACGACGGCCGACGAGGCGCGCGCCCAAGTCCTGGCACCCGAGATCACCGAGACGGAGCAGCCGACATCGATCCGTGCCCAGTTTCTTGTCACGGCAATCGAAACCGTCTTTGATCAGCTCGAGCGGACACTCTTGTTCCTGGCTAATCGCTGGCTTGCCCGTGCCGGCCTGGCACCGCTCCTTCCGCCCGATCTGTTCTTCCCGTCCACAGGTTCCGGTAACGGCGATGGCGCTGACGGCGGCCTGGACATCGGTGACTTGATCGACCAGATGAACGGGGACACGGCTCCGCCCGGCTCGGACTCAACCGATTCGACAGACTCGGGCGACTCCTCCGATACCGATTCAACGGATGACACCGGCGGCCGCCGCCCCGGCAGGACCGGCCGCGGATAGGCACTTCTACCCCCGCCACGAAACGAACCATCGTTTGATCCCCATGGGTGGCATGCTCCACGCTTGCGTGGGCATGCTTGCGGCCCTGCGTGGTCCCCTGGTAGACTGCCTTTCATGGGCGTGCAGACGCCTCATTCCCCTACCGCCAAACGCAAGACGTGTCGCCGCTACGATCAGCCGGGACACGCCCACTCGCTGACGTTCTCTTGCTATCAACGCCGGCCATTTCTCACGCGCCCGCGCACCTGCGAGTGGATGCTGGGCGCGATCGTGGCCACACGCGCCAAGCACAATGTCCATCTGTGGGCCTACGTGATCATGCCCGAGCACGTGCACTTGCCGCTCTATCCGACTCGCCCCGCTTACAACGTTAGTCGCATTCTGACAACCCTGAAGCAGTCGGTCTCGAAACGGGCGATTCATTACGTGCGAGTGCATGCCCCGGCCTTTCTCAAGCAGATGGTGGACGAACAGCCAAGTGGCAGACGCAGCGTTCGGTTCTGGCAGCGCGGCGGCGGGTACGATAGCAACCTCTGGTCACCGCGACATATTTGGGAAACGATCGACTACATTCACGGCAACCCAGTTCGTCGAGGCCTTTGCGAGTCGGACGCTGACTGGCATTGGTCCAGTGCTGGTGCTTACCTTGGTGTGGCGGATGGACCGCTGGCCGTTGACACAGAGTCGCTACCGGACGATCCTCGACGACTGAATGCTTGAATCAAAGATGCAGGTGCTTACGGAATGGGGAGGGCAGACTCATGACGCGAAATGGTCTCGAACGAGCATGGCCACGCAAGCGTGGACCATGCCACCCGTCGCGCCCTGCCCGGGGGTACGCTTGACAGGAGCCACGGGCACGCCTATCATTTTCAGAATGTTTTGAAAGGAATGCGCATGCCTGAAACACCCGTCGAAGCAGCCAAGAGCTTGTTCATCCGACGTTGGGGTGAGATGGCCGCCAGTTGGGGCATCAGCCGGACAATGGCCGAGATCCACGCCCTGCTCTATCTGGCCAGCGAGCCGTTGTGCACCGACGACGTGATGGAGCAGCTCGCCGTATCCCGAGGCAGTGCCAGCATGAACCTGCGCGAGCTGGTCAACTGGGGCCTGATCCGCCGCATCCACCGCCGCGGCGACCGGAAAGAGTACTTCGATGCCGAGAGGGATGTCTGGCAGATGTTTGACACCATTGTGCGCGAGCGCCGTCGCCGGGAGGTGCAGCCGATCGTTGAGACGATTGAGCGGTGCCTCACGATGATCGGCGAGGAGAAAGGTGGGCTCCGCGGCCAAACTCGGAAGGACGCCGCGGCTTATAAGAAGCGTTTCACGGACATCCTCGATTTCTGTGAGATTATGAACACGCTGTTCAACCTTATGAGTAAAACCGGCCGGAGCGGGCTCAAGCCGCTGGTGGCAACGTTGGGCAAGCTGGCCGGGTAGCCGCGGTGTGCTATCACCAGTGAGGCACGATCGGGACGAGACAGCGTGGGGCGCGGCCGGGGCCGAACGCATCCTGGGACCGAAACGGCCCTGAGAGGCTCCGAAACGGGGCCTTCGGCTCGGATTTGCCTGAATATTGCTCGGACCTGCCCGAATCACAGATTGAACAAACCCGTGGGCCGACGTCGTGGCTCCGGGGAGACAGTCCGTAAGTTGAACGGAGTTTGATCATGACTGGCCACACTCGAATGTCGCCGTTGACGGCCCTCTTCATCGGTCTCTTTGGTGTCGGGGCCGTGGGGATCGCCTCAGGGACACTGGTGGTGTTGTATGGAATGCGGATTATCGACACCAAGGCGAACGAGGTGCTGGGGTTCGCTGATAACACCATCAGCAAGACGATCGATGGATTGCCTGCGCTGTTTGACTCGCTGCCTAGGGCCGTCGAGGAGTTGCTCAGCGATCGACGGGCACCGGAATATGCCGCCAACCTCGATGTTGCTGCTGACTTCGTGGTTGACGAGCGATCGAAGGGTCGTCGCCCGGTCCTTACCATCACCAACAAGGGTAGTGAGGTCGTTTCATTCCTGGCCGTTCGGGTTGCAGCCCTGGACACCCGGAGGTTGCCGATCCGGGAGTGGACCGAGGTTGTTGCGACGCCCATCGCCCTCGAAGACGGCGATTGGCGCGGACCGCTCTTTCCCGGCGACACGCGCTACGCCGTCGTATCGTCGAGCTGGCGCACTGTCCCGGCGGATAGGGCCGAACAGGTCATCCCTGCGGTCGAGATTTCCGACATTCGGATCTGGCAGCCTTCCGAGGGACTATAATCCGGGTGGCGTACTCCGGATGGCTGGGTGCCTAGTCCCCCGATGAATCGGGATCTTCGACATTCCAGGCCCGGGCGAACGACCGGCCGTGTCGAGCTCCTTCCCCACCCTGTGCTTCGCAACGGGATGGGGGACCTGTGCGAGTAGTCATCAGTTCTCAGTGATCAGTTATCAGCGGATCGGGCTCTGCCCGCCGATCAAGGGACTCGCAGGAAGGGATTCCAAACCTGAGGGGGACGAGATGGGAGTCTCGTCCCAGCGGAGCACGTTCCCGTGAGCTCTGCGAAGAGAACAGGATTGCCTACGGCGGGGTGCGCATCCGGCAGAATGACAAATGACTCACCGCAAGAGGAAGCGTGCATCACGCCACCTTTTTGCTGGTGTACACGTCGCATTCGACCGCGAAGGTTATTCATGCACGCCACGAACAAGAGCGAATCGCGACCTTGCCACGGCAAGCCCCCGGTTACGATCAGATCGCCCGTCCGCCAGTTCAGCGAACCGGACAGAAGGTGTCGCTTACCGCCGTTGTACCAAATGAACCTGCAACGGACTGAATGTGTACACAGTCCTATAAGTAAATGTGTTCAACTGGCGGTCATGCTGTGTGACCTATTCTACTTAACTTTTTTCCTCATTTTTCTTGTCTAGTTGGCACAAGAAGCTATACTGATAGATTGCCCACGGAGGAAAGACGGCTGGAGAGAGGAATCTGGCCAGTGGCGGGGTCACGAGCACCTGTGGCCCGTCGCGATCCGCTGGGAGGGCCGCCGTGCCCGCTCTTGCGTCACAGCGCAGTGTTAGACGCCAACACACCTTTCGGGGCCTCCCTACGCAAAAACATGCGGGTGGCATCGGCAAGCGCCAGCTTGCCCGTGGAAGCTGTCGGTCTAATGGCATGTGCCACCGCTGTGTCGCCAGCGGGGGGCGGAACTTAACACACGAACTGGGACGGCGATTTACCTCTCACCGGCAAGTCGGTTCTCCATCCTTCCCTACGCGAAGGATGGGGCACCAGTGCAATGTCGCCGCCCCAAGCTCTGCAGGAAGACCTCGGTTGAATGAACTCAAGAAAACAAACTCAGTACAACGCGTCGCCAGCGCCCTCGGGGCTGTCGCGTTGTAAGAAGTTGTTGTTTGCTGCGGTTATCCTTTTGGCTGTTCCGGCAGCTATGGAAGCGCTGTTGGCTCTCACCGGCGTCAAAGCGGCGATTGCAACTCACGATCCGTATGTGGGCTTTCGGTCAGAGGTGCCGCTCTTCACAAAGGAGCGCGACCGACTGGGCAGGCTGATCTACCAAACAGCGCAGAACAAGCGCCTGTTGTTCAATCAACAGAGTTTCCTCGCGAAGAAAGATCGCCACACATATCGGATCTTCTGTATGGGGGGATCGACCACGCACGGGCGGCCGTATCGTGATAAGACGTCGTTCGCCGGGTGGTTGCGGCTCTTTCTCAACGCGGCCGACCCGAGCAGAACTTGGGAGGTAATCAACTGTGGCGGCGTCTCCTACGCCAGCTATCGCGTCGCGGGACTGATGGAAGAGTTGGCCCGGTACGAGCCCGATTTGTTCATCATTTACTCGGGTCACAACGAGTTCCTCGAACGCCGCACCTACAGCGGCATCATCGAGGAGCATCCGGTTGTCACGGAGCTGCAGCTCCTTTTCAATCGTTCGCGCGTTGCGTCGCTGATGAGGTCAGGAATCCGATCAGTTGCGCCCGGCCGACGCGACGCGGCCAGGGAGCAATACCTCCTGACGGGCGAGGTCAAGACGCTGCTTGATGCATCGGCGGGCTTGGATCTCTACCATCGGGATGAAGGCTTGAGAAGACAGATCCTTGACCATTACCGTTTCAATCTGGGTAGGATGGTCGCGATTGCACGCTCGGCCGGGGCGGACGTGATCTTCATACAACCAGCCGCCAATCTCAAGGATTTCTCACCCTTTAAGAGTGAACATCGTAACGACCTCACCGGGAGCGAGCTCCGTGCGTGGGAAGGCTTCTTCCGCGATGCCCTCGACGCCATGTCCGCCGGCGAGTATGGGCGCGCCAGGCAGGCCTTTGAGAACGCCATGGCGATTGACGATCGATACGCCCAACTGCATTACGAGTTGGGGCGCGCGTTGTTCGCACCGGGGGGGGGGGCGATGCCGCTGAAGGAGCCTTCGAGCGTGCGCTGCAAGAGGACATCTGTCCACTGCGGATGCTGCCACAGATGCATGAGGCTCTGGCCGATGTGACCCATCGGCATGGGCTAAAGTTGGTCGACTTTCGCTCACACCTCAAGCGGCGCTGTCGCGAAGAATATGGCCATGCCATCCTGGGCAAGGAGTACTTCCTCGACCATGTCCATTCCACCATTCCCGTGAACCGAGCACTCGGACGGATGCTGTTCGAGCACCTGATCGATGCGGGTGTCGCACGACCAGTGCCTGAGTGGAACGACGCCCGCGCGGAACACCTTTCCCTGCAACTTGAAAGGTCACTGGACGAGCACGACCACGCCATTGCACGGGGCGTGCTGGCCAAGGTGCTTCGTTGGGCCGGCAAGGTCGAGGAGTCCGACCGGCTCATCGATGCGGCGGGGGATGTGCTTTCCGAGGATGCCGAGGGCTGTGCACTGCTGGGGGACAGGTTCGCACGGCAGGGTAAGTTGGACGAAGCGATCACCCTGTACCGAAAAGCCATTTCGCTCAATCCTACGTTGCAGGAAGCGTATCTGAAGCTCGCCGGTCTCCATGTCGAACAGGAACGGTTGGATGGCGCGGTGCGAGTGTACCACGAGGTTATCCGCATGAACCCTGATCTCGCTTCCGCCCATTACGGCTTGGGTCGGACTCTGATCCGCCTGGGGCGACACAGCGAGGCCGTTGACCACTTTCGGCGGGTGTTACGGATCGACCCGAACCATCCTGATATCCACTTAGCCCTTGGGCTGGCCCGGATCGGACAACAGCGCCTAGAAGACGCACTGGCGGAGTTCCACGAAGCGTTACGCGTCAATCCTCAGTCGACGGAAGCACTTGCCCAGGTTGGATCAGTCTATCAGAGACTCAAGCAGGTTGAGCATGCGATCGACTACTTTCGCAAGGCGCTTCTCACGGATCCCAATAACGCGGGTGCCCACAACGCCCTGGCACGCTCCCTGACGGACAAGGGCGACATCCGTGGAGCGATTGAGCACTATAGACGGGCGCTTCACGCTGATCCTGATCTTGCCGACGCCCATTTCTATCTGGGCGTGTTGTTGCACGGGCAAGGTCAGCTCGTGGATGCGATTGAGCATTACGAACGGGCAGTGGCGTTGGCCCCCAAATCTCCACCCGTCTATCACAACCTCGGGCTGGCGTACGCGCGTTTGGGTCGTTTTGCCCGCGCGGTCAGCGTGCTGCGTCGTGGGGTCGATTCTTGGCCCGGTCATGGCGGAATGGCCATGGAATTAGCCTGGCTCCTTGCCACGGCCCCGCACGCGGGACTGCGAAACGGCGACGAGGCGGTGCGTCTCGCGCGGCGTGCCTGTGAGGTTCCTCAGAATCAGCGTGCGCGATGCCTGGAGATCCTGGCGGCCGCTTACGCAGAGACCGGTCAATTCATCGTGGCAGTCCAGACGGCTGAGCAGGCGATCGAGAGTGCATCCCTGGCCGGGGACACGGACCGCGCCAGATACATCCGAGCACAGCTCGAAGTGTACAGGCGTGCCCAACCGTTCCGGCTCAAACGACCGTCCGGTTCCGAGCGGTAGGGTCTCGGTCTCCCTGGGGCTACAGTTGGACGATTGGCCGCGTCTTACTCTGTCTTGTCGGTCGAAACGTTATGGACCCAGAGGACTGTGAGTAACCTGAAATCGTTGCTTACGCATGTCTTTGTCAACATTGCGCTATTCATTGACAGCCAGAAAAGACCCTCGCTTCTCGAGGGGAAAGCAGGGGAAAAAGGGGACATTCTACTTTTTGCGCCCGTTCTTGGCACGCCCCGACATTATTGCAGCGAGGTCCCCTGGACCGGGGAGAAAAGATGGGGCACTCGGGGCTCTCTCGGCCTCCGAGGACGACCGCGAAAGAGCCCGAAAAAGTAGAATGTCCCCTTTGTTCAGCCTTCCGAGGGACTGTGATCCGGGTGACGTACTCCGGATGGCTGGGTGCCCAGTCCCCCGATGAATCGGGATGTTCGACATTCCAGGCCCGGGCGAACGACCGGCCGTGTCGACTTCCTTCCCCACCCCGTGCTTCGCAAAGGGATGCGGGACCTGCGCGAGTAGTTATCAGTTCTCAGTGATCAGTTATCAGTGGATCGGGCTCTGCCCGCCGATGGCGCGCCGGGTGAAGCCCGCCCTACCCGGCTACCGCGGGCGTGAAGGCTCCGCCCGGGCCGGCTTTGGTGCAGAGCGTCGGTGGCCCATCCCGCGATGAGTGGGGGTATTCGACTTGCAAAGGCGAGTCAGTGACGGGTCATATGGAGTCCGTCCCCCAACCCGTGCCTGACACCGGGGCAGTCGCCCGCTTGGGTGAGATGGTGTGTACTGTGAGCCAAATCGGGAATCTGGAATGGGGGTCCGGGCGTCAGCGCGTCGAGCGAAGAACACCCCAGTCAAGCAGTCGCTCCGCATCCGCAGTCGGCCGGGCAGTCGTGAAAGGGGCCCTAGCCAGCGCAGACTGTCCAGTCTAGACTGTTTAGTCTAAACAGAACAGTCTAGACTGTTTGGTCTAAACAGAACAGTCTAGACTGTTTGGTCTAAACAGAATAGTCTAGACTAAACAGTCTAATTGCACCTTATAGGGGTCCGCAGGTAATTGAACGCAGTATGTGGTCGGGCCGAGGGGACCTCCAGACACACGTCCGTTGACCATCTGCGTGTTGCGGCCTAAAGCGGATGCGCCGTGGGAATGGATTCGTGACCCTGGAGACGGTAAATGGTGAATCTCGGCTCACGTCTGCCTGTGCGTGAAACAAGGGGTCTCAAGTCATACCTGATACACGCAGCTCGTTCACGACGTCCTGGATAACTGCAGCTCGGCAAAACCTCATGCTCACAGCGGACACACGGCCATCGAGACATTTGTGCGGGGGAATTGTTTTTTGCTTGCACGGCACGGCCGGCTGTGGTAGTATCGCGGACGACGACCAGCAAATGGGGAATCCAGGCCGTGAGGAATCCATGTTTTCTCAGGGCGGTCTATTCGCATTGTCAGAGGACGAGTTGTCGGTCGAGGTCGAAGAGGTACGTGACCGTGGCTAGTGGAACCAGTAGTGGACCTGCAGCGCAGCCTGATGCCGCAATGAATGGCCACACGCTTCCGTCCGGAGTCGGCGTTTCGCTCTTGTGTCAAGTGCAGCCTTGGGGTATAATGTCAATTGGAAGCGGGGCGGGGCAAGGCGTTCTGACTTGGTCCCTGCCGCCTAAACCATTCGCTTTGCGGATGTTTTCGGCGAACGGTCACGTTGCGAGTTCAAAGCTTGTGTTTTCTCAGACTGACAGGCCGCGAAGACATGGCATAGTGTGCAATCGTTGAGGAGCGTATGTCTCAACAGAAGGTGTAAAAAGGAGATACTGAAATGAGATTCACGAAGTTGAGGATTGATGGAGCGCTTCCCTTTGGCGGGAAGACGCGGGTGAAGCTGGCGTTTGCCGTAGGCGTGCTGTTTATCGTGGCTGCGGCGATGCCGTACGCCGTCTTTTCCAGCGATGAATCACTGAGGCCAGGCGACATTATCCTGCAATTCTCGTCGCCGGGGTCGAGCCCTTGCGATCTTGCTTGGGACGGCACGCATCTGTGGCTGGCAGATGATGGCACGGACACGATCTACAAGCTGGACCCCTCCGATGGCAGCGTGCTCTCTTCTTTCCAGTCCCCAGGCTCTCAGCCGCGCGGCATGATCTGGGATGGGACGCACTTGTGGCACTCGGATAATGGCACGCGCAAGCTGTACAAGCTGGATCGGGCCACGGGGGTTGTGCTGTCCGCGATCGACGCGCCGGCTACGCATGCGGTTGTGCGTGTGCCGGAGCTCGGCGGATTGACTTGGGACGGTGAGCACCTGTGGTGCGGCACGGTGGACGGCTGGTCGAGCAGGATGAACGAAATAGATCCGAACGACGGATCCCTGCAGCGATTTTTCTTCACCAAGGGCTATCCCCGGGCCTTGGCGACGGACGGCACGTTCATCTGGAATGCCACGGACAACGAGGGGCACCGGGTGGGGCTCGTGTATAAGTACAACCTTTCCGATGGCCTGTACGTATCCCAGTTCGATACCCCCGGTTTCTACCCCACCGGCCTGACCTGGGATGGCCAAGACCTGTGGTGTGTGGATCGGGAAACCCAGACCATTTATAAGCTGGCAGCCAACTAGGAGGAACAGTCATGTACAGAATATTTGCTTGTGTGAGCGTGGTTTGCCTGTTGTTGTGGGTCCCACCGGCCCAGGGCGCCAACTACGCGGTCGTGATCAGCGCGGGGGTGGCCACTGCGGACGATGCGCCTGTGAATTCCTGTTTCTGGTATAACTCGTATCTCCAGTACATGGCGCTGCTGGATGAGGGATACAGCGACGACAACATTTATTTTCTCTACGGCTGGGGAGGCGATTTCAACAGCAGTCACGCCTGCTATCAGTCGCCCTATCCCGTAACTGATTATCCGGTCAACCGGGCGAACATTCAAAGTGTGTTCAATACGCTGGCCGGCATCATGACCTCCAACGACTTCCTCTACGTGTGGTGGATGGGACATGGGTCGCCCAGCGGAGACAATCTCGTGATGCACATAGACACCACGGGGGAGACCGTGTACGACTTTGAAATCGCGAGCTGGATGTCCCCGATCGATTATGACGTGCGCAGCTACTCCTGGATGACCTGCTACAGCGGCGGAATCCTGAACGACGTCGA
>CP070827.1:3620962-3624173 GCA_020344555.1 Phycisphaerales bacterium | reverse complement strand
CCATCGCCAACTCGCCGGCCTCGACGGTCAGCTCGGCCAGCTCATACAGCAGATCGATGTTGCCGGGGTCATCGCGGACCTCCCGTAGATAGTACTCCTTGGCGAGATCAAGTCTCTTCTGGGCCCGATAGGCCTGGGCGATGAGCCGATTGACCCCGATGTACTCCGGGGACAATTCCAGTACGCGCTGCCAGCAGTAAATGGCTCGATCAAACCGCTCTCGGGCGGCCTGTGAGACACCCATGTGGAAGAAGCTGTGCGGCGAGGTCTCGTCGAGCTCTTGTGCTAGGTAGAACATCTCCTCGGCTTTGTCATGCTGACCGAGTTCAGCGTAGATGCCGATCCGGTGAGAATAGGCCGGTTCAAAGTCCGGGTACACCCTGGCCAGCTCCTCGAAAACACCCAACGCTCGGCTGAAGCGGCCCAGGCGTGCGAGGCTGACGCCGAACGCAAGAGCCACGTCGCGGTCGCCGGGCTCGAGTTCTAGGGCTGCTCCATAGGCTTGGGCCGCCTCCTCAAAGCGATCGAGCTCCTCCAGGATATACCCGCGATGCGCATGCCACATGGCGTTGTTGGGGTTGATCGAGAGAGCAACGTCAATCTCGGTAAGGGCTTCCTCCCACCGCTGCGATTCGGACAACTGCTGAGCCCGCTCGACCCGCTGCTCTGCTTCCAGCCAGTCGTTCATCTGCCGTCTGACCCCAAAAAGGCCTGAAGGAAGTCCTCCCAACCCCGCATAGATTCTATGCCTCTTATCGGACAGCGGCAACGGCCCAAAGAACGACAAACGCCTCCGAATCACGGTGGAGGCCGTCTCCCCGGTGCGGCGCTCCCTCTGAGAACAGGTCACGATCCGCGTCTCGCGTAGATACGGATACCGCTCAGGCGGCACAGCACCGGGTGGATGAAGGCGGACAACCGGGCTGCCAGCCACGAGAATCGGCCAAACGCCGGTTTCGGCGTGAGCCGGCTCGAGCTGCTGCTTGATAATCTCACCCGAGCCGGCCTGGCGCATTCCGTGTCACTCCTCGGCCGAGGGTACGGTCTCGTACGCTGCCCCGTCGACGACGACGATGATCCGCTCGCCGAGCGCGAAGCACTTGGCCAATTCCGGGTGTTTGCGGATAAGTTGGAAATACTCCTCGGAGAAGGCCTCGACCTTCTTGGTTTCAACCTTCTCGTCGTAGTTGGCATCGATCCAACGATCACCGATACGGTAGAATGTCCGTGCTCCGGCGCTTCTTACGATCGGCTCCCTGGCGGTCCTCCGACCGTTGGCCTCCTCGCCCTCACGTAGACGGCGAATAAGGTCGGCGACGGCTCCACCGTTCATGCCGGTCACACGCAGAGCGTTTACGTCCACAGATGTCTGTACTCTCGCCCTGGCCGCTTTCTTATATTTGACACTACCGCCGCCAGGTGAATCGGCCCTGGGAACGAGGGGCGGCCGCAACTCCTCAACACCATACGCCGTCCCCTGTCGCACGGCATCTGTCATGAAGTGCCCACGGCCGCCCGGACGCATGGCGATGCTGCCCGGTTCGGTGACTAGGTAGGCTGTGTAGGGTGTGACGATGCCGTACTTTGTAGCCAGCTCGACGATCGTGTCCTTGAGCTCCTTGTTTTCCCCGTGAAGGCGAATGTGATCGAGCAGATAGCCGACCTTTCGGGTGGCCCACAGACGTGGCAGGAAGTCATGGGTTTGCGCTTCACTTGGGAAGGTAGTCTCATAGACAAACTGTTCTTTCCGGCCGCGGCGCCTGCCCGTCAGTGTGACGGCCTTGGCGCCTACGTCCTTGTAGCGACCCGCAACGACCAGCTCGCTCCCGGCGAACAGATCGCCCAGCTCGGGCGGGAACATGTCATAAACCCTCAGATCGCCGAACGACAGCGACAGATCGGCGAGCACCGGCTCCGACACCTTTCGATAGAAGCTCGCCAGAGTCAGTTCCAAATCCTCATCCGGCTCCACGTAGTCGCGAGCCCCGCGGTTCTGCTCGGCCAGCAAATCCAGTAAATGCGTATTGACGTCATAACCTACCCCGAAGACGAACAGCCGCACGCGGCCGGTGTTCTTGCCCGACACGTTCTTGAGAATCTCATTCGGCGCGGTCACTCCGATCGTGGGCTGGCCGTCGGTCAGAAAGACGATCAGGTAGGGGCGATCGGCATCAGCGGTAGGAGCAGAGGTCAGCGCAGTGAGGAGGGCGTCGTTGATGTTGGTGCCACCGATTCCGCGCAACTCATCGGCGAACTTGCGGGCCTTCTCCGTGTTCTCACCCGTTGCCAAGACCAGGGTGTCACGGAACGTCGTGGCTTCGTGCGAGAACGGTATGACGTTGAACCGATCTTCCTTGTTCAGATTCGAGAGGCAGAATTTCAGCGCTCTGCGTGCCTGGTCCATCTTTTCGCCGGCCATGCTGCCGGAGGTGTCGATCACGAAAGCTATGTCCTTGGCAAGCACGTCCTGAGCGCTGGTCTTGGCCGGCGGGGCGATGCGGGCCAGGAAGAAGCCGTCTTGCCCGCTTTCACGGTAGGTCAGAACCGTCAAACCGAATTCCTTGTCGCCCAGCGCGTAGTAGAGTTCGAAGTTCTTGTCGGGAAAAACGTTCTTACCCTCGTAGCTGGCGCCGGCCTTGTATTCGGACGGCCGGCTGACGACCATCTTATGTGACGGGCTAAAGACACTCTTGATCGGTGTCTTACTCTCGATGTTGACCAGGACGCTTACGGTCTCGACGGGTGCGGCCAGATGCTTCTCGGTACCCAGCGGATAACGGTAGCGGACCAGGCCGTCGTGGCTGATGAGCATCTGCGTGTACGACAGCTTGACGCGGACTTCCGTTTTTGGATTGATCGGGAAGATACGGGCCCGGAACATCCGCGTACCGAGATACTCGAGAAGGGCCGGGTCGCGCATCTTGGCAACGATCGACTCGTACTGCCGCCGGGCCTCCTCGACACCGAGCAACTTACCTTCAATCTCCTGCCCGTTGACGTACATGCTGAACTTGCTGAGGGCAACGTCATCGGCCAGCGGAAAGATGTAGGTGCCCTCGACGGTTCGGTCATAGGGATTGAAGAAGACCTGATCGAGCCTGGTGACGGCCACGCCGTCAACGATCGAGGTGTCCACTGCGTGCTTCTTCACTTCGAGCGGCATGTTCCGCTGCGGCGGCCGGGGACGCGGGCGCGGTGGCCGAGGCGGCCG
>CP070827.1:3607909-3620862 GCA_020344555.1 Phycisphaerales bacterium | reverse complement strand
GGATGTGTGTCCGGCAGGCCGTTGTGGTTTCCGAAGCCGTAGTCATGAAAGACCATGCATCCGCCGGGCGCCAGAAGGTCCCGGTAGCTGTGAAAGTCAGTGAGGACCTGCTCATACGAATGATCACCGTCAATGAAGATAAGCGACGCAATCTCACGCCCAAGCAGGTGGCATACCTGATCTGACGTTCGCCTGATCTGGACCAGCCGATCCTCCTCGCCGATCTGCCTTAACGCCAGGCGGACATGACTGAGATTGTCCGGTTGCTCCATATGTGGATCGATCGAGATGAGAAGCGAGTTGCTCTTGGCAGCGCGCAATCCCATGGCCAGCATTGAGGCCGACCGCCCCCGCAAGGAACCGATTTCAACGACGCATTTGCCGCGGCCGGCGGTACACTCTGTAAGGGCGTGCAAGAGGCAGCCTTCCAGCGGCTCCGGCCAGAGAACAAAGTCGACCAGCTCTTTTAGGTCCCGTGACGAGAGTCCATCCCACGCCACGTCGGCCGCCAAGAGCAATCGTTTGGCGATGGCCTGATAGTTGGACCATCGGTACGGGGACGTCGGCCAGACATCGTCGGGCATCGCTTCAGCGGGGAAGTACAGTTCGCACAGCCGGCGCCGTGGATCGCGTGTAAAGGGGCGGTAGATCTGGTGCTCAGTGCTGCCCCGGGCAAACGCCACCCACCCCATCACTGTGCTGACGTCCGGGAAACCGCAATCCTGACGGAACAGCGCCGCAGGTCTTATGGTGCATCTTCTTGGCATGGGCTGCTTGGGTCGGAGGATGACGGTATCGTCTTCCCGCTCAAAACTCAGCCACGCCGCCGGCTGCCCAATAGGAAAAACACGCACGTCCTCCAGCGGGCACGGTATCACGTCCCCCCCGCGCCCCACCGTTGTTGGGGATCCGGTAACGTCGGCTATGGACACAGCTCCACCTCGCAATCTGACTCCAGCCGTACTGACCGAAACGCGGTCCGCACGCGCTGTTGCACCCGGCATCAGCTTACGAAATCGGCATAACTGGAACGTTCGCTGTAGTGGAATGGTGAGATCGACACATACCTCCCGCAAACGTTGCCGTAACGGTTCTGGTTTCCCAGTCGTGAGCGAGAAGCAAAAAACGTCGGAACGCCAAGGGTGTCGACGTTTCCGCACTGCAGTAGTCTGACGTTCCAGTGCCCCGTTACTCGTCCTTTGAGGAGTGGGTGGCATAGCCAAGGGTTCGCATTGCATGACAGGACGCAAGCCCCGGAGGGGCGGCGGAGACTCATGGCAGCCATCCGTCGCCCCTGCCGGGGCTTATGTGTTTGCGCCGTTCTCAGTCCACGGGCTCGCGCCCGTGGCTAAGTGCCTGTGCCCCTACCGGGGCTATGTGTTTGCGCCGTTCTCATTCTGGTTGGCCGGGTACAGCATGCCGGCGCCCGTCTCCGACTGGCCTGGCCCCCGATTCTCGGGATCTTCGACATGCCACCCCTCAATTCAGGAGTAACGGAGCACTAGCTTGTTGATGTCTACTCGACGATGCGGCGGGCGACGAAGCTGAATTCGTCGTCCGTGTTCGCCTCGGGTATCGATACGAGGGTGACGCGCGTCGAGTAGGTGAACGTTCCCGTCATGGTGTTGGGGTCGTCCGAATCGAACGTACCGGTTGCGGTGGCCGTGGCGGACCCCGCCTGAAGACCGGCGGCAAACGCGGTCAGCCTGCCTTCAAAGGTAAAGCCCGTTCCGTCGGATGTCTCCGCACCGTAGGTCGATGCGGCGTACTGTAGTCCTTTTTGGGTGGTTTCGTGCCTGCGGCCGTCGAAGCGGATACTCGACCCGAAGATCTCAGGGGCAATGCTGTTATCTTCGAAGCCTTCCAGGTTGCCCACCGGTCCGAAAGTGATTCTGATGAACACCAAGCTTTGCGCGGCACCGGCTGTCCGGTAGAGCTGCCATTCGGAATCCGCCAGTGACGGGACTCCGGCTCCCTGTTCCACTTCCGTAGTCGTGCCGTCGGGCAGCTCGACCGTGACCGACGTGGGCAGACCGCTATTGACCGAACCGCAACCGACCAGCGCAATCATCGTCAACACCGGTGTCACCAACAGCTTTGGGATGCGCAATATCTGATGTGTCATGACCTAAGACTCCTTGATACATTTACGGGTTAATACTCTACAGAAACTACCACTACAATCGGCAAGTGCAGGCCCTTTCTGCGGCGGAATCCAGGAGTACACTCGGTCCCTTAACAGGACGTCAAACGGTCTGATCGGCCCAATATAAATGCTCCGCGGGCGTGCACCGCTGAGGCCGCTTTGCTTCCATCTTGGGCCGGATATTATCAGCCGAGCGCGGCATAATCGACGGCGTGTGGGTCGTCGATGGCAGGAAGGTCCAACGGCATCGTTTCTACATACTTGGTAACAGCTCCGGTGTTGAACAGAACCACGCGTTCATCCCGGGCGATCCGACCCTGGGCGACGAGCTTCCGGGCTGCAAGCACGCACGTGGCGGCCTCGGGGCAAATTGAGATTCCTTCGGCCGCTATGGCCGAGCGCATCGCTTCGATGATTTTCGACTCCGGCACCGCTACCGCCAGGCCGCCGCTCTCTCGAATCGCGTCGAGAATCATGAAATCCCCGACTGCGGCCGGTACGCGAAGGCCGCTGGCGCAGGTACGGGCGTTCTCCCAAGGCTTGGCGAACCGGTCGCCGGCTTCGAACGCTCGCGGAATCGGGGCGCAACCGTCGCTTTGAACGGCGATCATTCGCGGCTTCTTCTCACTCTTGAGCCACCCAAGGGCACGCAGCTCGGCGAATGCCTTCCACATTCCGATAAGCCCGGTCCCTCCACCGGTTGGATAGAGGATGACGTCGGGCAGTCGCCAGTCGAACTGTTCCGCCAACTCGAGGCCCATCGTCTTTTTGCCTTCAATCCGGTACGGCTCCTTGAGCGTGGAGCAGTCGAACCATCCCATTTGCTCGGTGCCTTTCCTGACGATCGGACCACAGTCAGTAATAAGCCCGTTGACGAGATAGACCTTGGCACCGGCGGCGACGCATTCCATCTGATTGACAACCGGCGTGTCACGTGGCATGAACACGAATGCCTCGATGCCGGCCCGAGCGGCGTATGCTGCCAGGGCCCCGCCGGCATTGCCAGCCGTGGGTATGGCAACCCGCCTGATGCCGAAATGTTTGGCCATCGTGATGGCCATCGCCAGCCCGCGGGCCTTGAATGACCCCGTCGGCAACTGCGATTCGTCCTTGATCCACAGATCCTCGATCCCCAGCTCCTCTCCCAGCCGCGGTGCGGGCAGTAGCGGGGTCACTCCTTCACCGAATGTGACGGGGCCGGCCCCTTCCGGAAGCGGAAGCAGCTCACGGTAACGCCACAGCGTCGGTGGTCGCATAGCGATCTGTTTAGCATCAACCGTGCGCCCAACCGCCTCCAGATCGTACCGCACCCACAGCGGTCTATCCTTGTGCAGCGTCTGGATCGTGTCATGCGGCAGACGCGTTCCGTCGATTGCAGCCTCCAGATGAGTCACAAACGACAGCTTGGCTCTTTGCATGAGCAAGAGAATAAGAGAAGAGGTGGGCGTTGCCAACTTAGCGGTGGCTGATAAGTGCGGCCTCGCCGGCCGGGTTTGGGTGTGCGTGTCTGTCAGGGATCGGCCGCCCTGCCGCCTGGCTGCCTCGGAGCGTGAGGATTCTTACGGAATCTCTCGCTCAATTGTATCGAGGACCGGATCAATCGTGGCTTTGGGGATGCCGGCCATCGCGGAGCGGTGCAGCTCGAGATGGCTTACGAAGTCGTCGATGGCGGCGGCGTCCAGGCGGTTCACCAAACGCCCGAAGCCGAGCTTGTCGACATAGTAGGCGTTGATTATCTGCTCATATTGTTGCTGGACCGGCAGCAGGAGCATCGGCTTCTCGAAGTGTACACACTCGCAAACCAGACTGTGACCCGCAGTCGCAATCACGCCCGCGCAGGAAGCGAGGTCATTCAGAAACTCGTTCTCGTCGGTTGGCTTGAACGTAACATGGCCGCGGGTGCCGCTCTTGCTGAATCCGTAGACCCGGATGGGCATGCGGTCGCACGATTCCAGCACTCGCCGCATGGCGTCGTTGCGACCACCGGCGCCCTTGTAGGCCAGAAGAAAGTCGCCCTGCCGGGCCTGCTTCCGGTAAACCGCGGGGCGAAGAATCGGCGCAACGAGTGTTGTGGGATGATATCGGATCGGGACGTCAATGAACGTTGTGATCAGATATCGCTTGGCGCCCCCATAAAACATGCGGATCGTCAGGTAGGTATGGACAAGAGCACGTGCAAAGCCCGGTGGGTGCTCCAGCTCGCAGTGTGTCAACAGGTGCTGATTGTCCAGGCTGACGAAGGGAATGCCCAGCCGCCGCGCCCAAAAGGCCGCAAAAGGCTCAAAGTCGGTAATCACCAGGTCGGGCTGGAACTCGCGCAGCAATCGCCTCAGCGCGGTGTTGGACGGCCTTAGCGAACCCCACGCGTGGCCGACATTGTGCGTCACCGTGCGGAACGCCTGTGCCCGACCTTCATGGTACACAGTGCGCAGGCCGAAGACGTCGCTTACGCGATCGGGGAAGTACTTCCGCAGGTAGCCTCTGGTTCTATTGCTGGAAAGGAAGCGCAGTTGGTGCCCTCGGGCCAGTAAGCCGGCGCCGACGCTGTGCGCCCGCGTTGCATGCCCGTAGCCCTCACCCGAAGCCGCGTAGAGAAGTCGCGCCATGCCTATGTGGTACCCGCTGTCCCGCCAACAGGCAAGTGTTCGGGCGGCCTCTGGATATCCAGCCGCGGATGACCGTTAGAGCGTCTGACACACTGCTGTCACGTAGTGTTGGGCTCTAAAGATCCAGGTCTACCGGGCGGAGCTTCAAGCATGAGGCTACATAGGGTAATCCAATGCTGCGGCGGCCTCCCCGCAGACGGCCTTGATGAGGTCGCGGTGCTCAGCGGGAAGCTGTTTTGCCCGGCCGACAGACCTGGTGTTGACGGGCTTCGGCGGCCGATTCATGACCTCCGGGGCCCCAAGCCCACCGAAGGCGGTCCGCCTATGGGAGTGATCCAACATCTGCTCTTGATAGGGCAGCCCGCAATCCTGACAGAGATCCGGAAGGCTCTCCTGCGGTTTGCTGACCAGATCCTCGTACCGGACGATGTTCAGCCGACTGCGTTGGGCCCAGTCGACAAAGGCCGTCCAGTTCTCGGCAAAGTACTGCATTAGATCGGTGTCGTCGGCGAAGAGCGGAAGGCCGTGCACCCAGCACCGTGCCAACCGCCCGGGAATACCGCGCCACCATCGACAGAAACGCAGGGTCGAGACCGCGGCGTCATAGGGATGTCTGGTGATGGGGACGGTTGCGTATGGCCCACTGGTGATACGATCCATCAGTTCGGTATTGGCCCACTCGCGCCCCAAACGGTAAGTCTCCTTGATAACCAGATAGGGAAGGCCGTTTGTCTTTGCAAGTTCGCTCAGAAACTCCATGAAGCGGTCGTGGTCCGAGTTTCTCGGAACAGGCACCTTGCGAAGCCCGCCGGCTTTCCGAATGCGAGCGAAGAACCACCGCAGACGCCAATGAGGATAGATCGTGTGAGCGAGAAACGGCTCGCTCAGCGAAAGGGCACCTTTCCCGCCGGCGAGGAGGTAGCTCAGCAGTGTGGTGCCGCTCCTGGGGGGGCCCACGATGAACACCGTCTTGACACCCGTCGGCGGGCTCATGCTGCCGGATTCCGGGCGAGCAGGGCGTTGAACCGGTGCCGATTGTGGTTCCACGCGCTCTGGAGCGGCGGATATTCCCGCTGAGGAAGAACGTACCGGAGGGTGCATAACACCACCTCTAGTTTTAGCCAATCTGGACTCCCACTGGCCGCCGGCGTCGCGGCAACGACTCCGGAACCCCGCGCCATGTTCGGATCGTCACCCGCAGCAGGGTATTACGCGCCGATCCGAACGCGTGTGGTACTCGGATGCTGTGTCGAAGGCAACTGTGCCAGGCACCGCACGCCCGTGCCTGCGCAGCATCCGGCCACATCTCGCTAAGACTCGAGCGATAGGTATGACATCCAATCAAGACAGTAAAAAGATTAATGTTACTGCAACCTCTACCTTATAATCGCACACGTCAAAGACGCAGTTCGTCCGATCTATAGCTTGTGGGCCAGTCCAGGGTCTAGCCGTCTGGACGCGCGTCGGCCAAATCCTGGGGCCAACTACTTTTCAGCTCACCAGGCGTGTTGGATGATTTTGGATTGACAAGACAGCGGCTTGGACGAACAATGCCGCCCCAATATGCCTTGGTTGACCCGCGGGTGCTTGCGGTCAACGCCCGGGAATATCAAGGGCGTCTTGCCTACAATGGAGGTGTATGCGGTCCGACGGTCGGATCGCGCCTAACCTTAGCTCCGCACCTGGCGTTGTAGGTGGACTCAGCAGAAGGGTAATAATGGAGCGTACGCGCCGTACCATCAACGCAGCGTTGGCTGTCACGTGCCTGGCATTCGGCAGTGTCGCTTGCGCGTGGTTGATCAGCACCAAGCCCGCTCCGCCCAAGCGGAGCATTTTTGCGCGCCCCTTGGAGGTTGCGGTTTCGCCCGTTGGGCGCACCCTCGAGGTGACTCCGGTTATGGGGCATGGGACTGTTCGCCCGAAGCATCAAGTCAACATCGTGCCGCAAGTCAGCGGCCGACTGGTTTACGCCCTCAAGGACCTGGCACCGGGCAACATCATCCCCAAAGGCGAGCTGCTGTTCGAGATTGACCCGACGGTCTACGAATCTCGCGTCCGGCAGGCGGAGGCCGAGACGCGCCGATTGGAGGCGTCCCTGGAGCGGGCCGACCAGGAGATGACCAACCTCGATGAGCGCATCGCCAACGCCGAACAGATGCTTGCGATCGATCAGCAGGACTATATCACCTCGGAGCGCTTGCACGAGATCGATCAGGTCGGCACACAGCGCGACGTTGACCTGGTCCGCCAGAAGTTGCTCCGTCAGAAGGATGCGTTGATAGAGCTGAGAAGCCGGCGATCGATCATACCACACGTCAAACTCGAGACTCAGGCCCAACTCGAAGCGGCCCGCGCCCGACTCGGGCAGGCGACCTACAATCTGGAAAACACCAAGATCTTCTGCCCGTTTGACGCCCGGGTGGAATTGGCGGCGGCCTACGAGTCGCAGGTGGTGACGGCCCACTTTTCAATCGCCACGCTGACCGACATGTCGGCGTTTGAGCTTTCCGTGGGAATTGATCCGCGAGAACTGCGGTGGCTTGATCAAGCCATTCGTCCCAGTGCTCTGGAGCGCGAAGAGGAAGGCCCACAGCCGGAAGTTAGGGTGAGCTGGTCGCTGCACGGGCAGGAGTTTGCATGGCGCGGGTCTGTGACACGGTTTGAGCGTGTCGACGAAGCGACGCGAACCGCCCGGTTGGTAGTCGAGGTCCGGGATGTGGACATGGTGGCCACGGTGGCCCTGGGTAGCGACGAGTCGAGGCCGACGCTTGCTATCGGAATGCACTGTCGGGTGGAGCTGCCCGTGGAACCGCTTACCGGTGCCCTGTTGGTTCCAAGGCATGCAATCTATGACAACCGCTGGGCGTATGTGTTCGAGCCCGATCCCGACTCCCGAGACAGTCGAATCGGCCTGCTCGCACGGCGTGAAGTGCCCATGCTGCGATCCGTGGGTGATTCGGTCCTGGTCGATTACGCCGGACGGGAGGGCACGGAAGTATGCGAGCTTGGACCGGGCGAGCGTGTCGTGGTTTCACCATTGGTCAAGCCCGTTGTCGGGATGAGGGTCCGTCTTCGGGACGAGCAAGTGGCATCGGCAGTAACACTCCCTACGGTCAAGCTGAGCCGCAGGCGGAATGGAATCCCGATCTATCGGGAGCCTGCGCGGACAGCCACCCAACCTGAAGATCACCGGGCGCACGGTTCTCATCCGGCTGTCATGGGTCAACTCGATCTGGGCCTCGGAGGCGGCTAATCATGCAGCTACTCCGCGGGCTGATCGCGGGTGGCGTTCGCAATCCCGTCTTTGTCAACCTCTTGATGGTCTGCATGCTGGCGGGCGGTCTTCTCTCTGCGCGCGGCATGGTGCGCGAAGTCTTCCCGGAGTTTTCCCTCGATCATCTTGCCATCGACGTCGTTTACCCCGGGGCGAGTCCGGAGGACGTGGAGCGGGCCATCTGCACGCCAATTGAGGAGGCCGTCCAGGGAATCTCGGGGGTTCGCAAGATCTCGTCCTCGGCGCACGAGAACTACGGCACAGTCTGGGTCGGTTTACTCCACAACGTCAAGGACCCGCAGGCGGTGCTCGACGAGGTCAGGGCTCGAGTTGATCAGATCACAACCTTTCCGCCGGAGGCGGAAAAGCCGGTCGCCCGGGAGACCGTGATCCGGACCGAGGTGGTCAACATCGCCATCTACGGGAACGTTCCGGAGCGCACACTGAAACGCTACGCCCAGGAAGTGCGAGACGATCTGGAGTCATTGCCGGAAATCTCCCAGGTCTCGCTCTCCGGAGTGCGCGAGGATGAGATCACCATCGAGGTCTCGGAAGAGGCCCTGCTGGCCTACAACCTGTCGTTGGCCCGGGTAATGGCGGTTGTTGCCAAGAGCAGCCTTGACCTTCCGGCAGGCGTGATCCGTACCGCCGACGAGGAGTTTACGCTGCGCGTCACCGGGCAACGGTACCTGGCCCGTGAATATGAAGACCTGGTCGTGCTGGAGCACGGTGATGCGGCGGTCCGTCTCGGCGACATCGCGACGGTCCGTGAGGGTTTCGAGGAGGCGGTCGTTCGCGGGAGCTTCAACGGACGCCCCGCGGCTGTCGTGCAGGTGTTCAAGACTCCCGAAGAGGACACTACCGAGATCGCCGGCATAGTGCGCCAGTACGTAGTCGATCGTCAACCGCATCTGCCCGAGCGACTCCGGATGTCGGTCTGGGCGGACGGGTCGCACGATATCGACAGCCGGATCAGCATGCTGATCGAGAACGGTCTTTGGGGTGTCTTGTTGGTTTTCGTGACCTTGGCGCTGTTCCTGGAGCTTCGGCTGGCCTTTTGGGTGGCGCTGGGTATCCCCGTTTCGTTCGGCGGGGCGATGATCATAATGGGCGCATACGGGGAGACGTTGAACATGATCAGTTTGTTTGCGCTGATCATGACCTCGGGCATCATCGTCGACGATGCAATCGTCATTTCCGAAAGCGTGCATTCCCGGCGCAGGGCGGGTGATATTCCCGAGCTTGCCTCGATCGAAGGCACTCACCGGATGGCCCTGCCGGTGCTGGGTGCGTCGGTCACCACGATAGCGGCCTTTGTCCCGTTGTTGTATGTCATCGGCGTGATGGGCCGCTTTATCCATGTGCTGCCCGTGGTAGTCATTGCCACTATCGTGTCATCGGCAATCGAGGCCTTCGGCATCCTTCCGGCACACCTGTGCCATCGGGATCCACCTGGAGTTGAAGTCAAACGTCGCGGGCCAAACCGGGTGCGGCGCACCGTTGAGGGCTTCATTACTCGTCTCATCACGCGCCGATATCGACCGGTCTACCGGTTGGCGATGCAGTATCGCCCTGTCACCCTCTCGATCGCATTGGGTGGATTGTTGATCATCGCCGGCGTCGTGTTCGGCGGACGCACGCCGTTTGTCTTGCTGCCCAAAGAGGACGGAAACATGCTCCGGGCCCGGGTCCGATTTCCCGAGGGGACGCCGGTATCCGTCACTCAGCGCACCGTCGATCGACTGGAAAGGGCAGCGCGCCAACTGAACGGTGATCCCGGGCTGGTCCCCGCGAGTGAAGGGGAGCTCGTCCGGCAGGTTTACTCCATCATCGGCGAGTTTGCCGATTTCATGTCGGTGCGCGGCAACAACTTGTGCGAGGTTCGCGTTGAACTCATGCCCGCGGAGAAGCGCCGAATTCCGGACGAACAGATCGTCGAGCGCTGGCGGGAGAATATCGGCACGATTCATGACGCAACGAAGGTCACGCTCGGTCGGCAGCCGATCGGTCCCATGGACCGCCCCGTCGAAATCCGCCTGCTCGGATATGACTTGGACGATATGACCGAGGCGTCCCGACGGATTCAGGCCAAGCTGGTTGAGTTCGACGGGCTCTACGATATCAGCCACGATCTTATCCCCGGCAAGCGGGAGCTGCGTGTGAAACTCAAACCGCAAGCCCGTGCCTTGGGGTTGACCCTCGACGATGTGGCCAGGCAATTGCGGTACGGTTTCTACGGTGGTGAGGCCATCCGACTGCAGCGCGGCCAGGACCAGGTCAAGGTACGGGTTCGCTTTCCCGCCGAAGAGCGTCGGTCCATTACCGATCTGGAGAGTGTCCGAATCACGACGCCGAGCGGATTCGAGGTTCCGTTTCTCGAGGTGGGTGATGTCGAGTGGGCCCGCGGGTACGCCTACATCATGCACCAGGACGGCAAGCGCCGGGTCCGCGTTGTGTCGGACATCGACGAGCGGCGAGCCAACGCCGAGCAGGTTTTGCAGACTCTGGAGATGGGCTTTCTGGATGACGTGATCAGCGACTTCAATGACCTGACCTACGACCTGGGTGGCAACCGCGAGCGTATGAACGAGGCGCTCGGCAGCCTGTTTAATGGCTTTGTCATGGCCATGATCGCAATCTACGCTATTCTCGCAGCCATGCTGCGGTCATACATCCAACCGGTGGCGATTCTCTCGGCCGTACCGTTCGGACTGATCGGTGTGGTCGCAGGCCATGCCGTGCTCGGCTATGACCTGACCATCATGAGTGTGTTCGGTGCCGTTGCCCTGTCGGGTATTGTGGTCAACGACTCCCTGGTATTGCTGGACGCTGTCAATCGAGGCATTCGGGAGGGTAAGAGTGTATGCAATGCCGTTTTCGAAGCGGGTGAGCTGAGGTTCCGCGCCGTGACTTTGACCACCATCACCACCGTAGCAGGGCTTACGCCGATCCTGATGGAGCGAAGCAGCCAGGCACAATCCGTCAAGCCGATGGCCGTAGCGCTGTGCGCCGGCCTGTTGTTCGCAACGGTCCTGACGCTCTTTGTGGTTCCGGCGCTATACCTGCTGCTCAATGACGTGCGGCGTTTTGCCCACTGGCTGCGTTATGGCGGCTCTTATCCGAGAGCGGAGCTGGTGGAGGAAGCCGCCCGGGAGCGTATGCTGCCGGCCGGTTAATCGCTGTCGGTCCGACTATTGGGGAATCACCATGCGAATCATGCCCAGCGGAAGCGTGCACCCGCAATGTCCATCCGCCCGGTGGATGCCAATCGCACTGCTCGTAGTGTCCCTGACGCCCGGCTGCCGGGCGCGGCTCGACAGCATCCGGGTAGTGCTGGACCGCCACGCCGAGGCCGTCGAGAGGCTCCCGTCCAAGGAACGCTCGCAGTTAGCGCCGTACGGCGCGCCGGTCGCGACGGAGCACGCCGAAGACCTCCTTCCTGACGGCGTACTCACGCTGGAGACGGCGCGCAGCATAGCGGTTCGGGCCAACCCCGACGTTCATGCCGCCCTGGCAAGACTGGAAGCCGCTCGTGCCCGAATCGCGGAGGCCCAAGCCCGGTATTTCCCGACGGTTGTGTTCACGCACACCTCCGTCAGAACCTTCCACACTCCAGCAAGCCGGAACCGGCTCAACACCCTGCTGCAACCCGCTCAGCCTGTGCCCACAGACATCGATACGCAGAACCTGGCGGTGACAACACTGGTAAACGCCATCCGCCGTCCTCTTTTCGGTCTGGGCAAAGCGGAGGGTAATCGGAACCCGTTCAGCGAGCATTCCAGCGCCCTGGCCGCGACGTGGATTGTATTCGACGGGTTCGTGCGCGAGGCACAGTTGCTCTCGGCCAAGCATCTGCACAACGCCGCCATGCAATCACTTGTGGACGTCGAGCGGCTTATCATCCAGGCGGTCGATACCGCCTACCATCAGGTGCAGCTCGCCGAGGAGCGACTCCGCATCGCCCGGGCCGCTGAGGAGTTCAGCCGGGAACAACTCGAGGAGACCGAAAAGCTGCACAAAAACGAGAGGGCGACGAAAGCGGATGTGGGTAACTTCCGGGTCCGGATGCTGGCCGCCAAGGCCAATGTGACCGCTGCGGTGGGGCTGCGCGACACCGGCCGGGTTGTGTTGGCAGAACTGTTGGGTCTTTCCGACGTCGTACTTCCACCCGAGCGTCAGCTTTCCCCCCTTGTGGAGGAAACAGAAGAGGAAATGACCGTCCCTGACGTAGAGGTGTGGGTCGAGCGGGCTACGGCCAATCGACCCGACCTGCTCCAGCTTGAAGCGGTCCTCGAGAGCAACGAAGAGAACGTTCGGGCGGCCAAAGGCCTCTACAGCCCCAGCGTCGCCGTCAGCGGATCATGGGGGTATGACAGAAGCTCAAACCTGCGCTACACCTACGAAGACCAGTCCTCCGCGGCCGCCGTGGAGCTTCAATGGGAGCTTTATACCGGTGGTGCCCTTCGCGCTGGAGTTCGGGCTGCGGAAAGCGCCAGGGCAGAGGCTGCAGCCGCCCTGAGCCGCCTGCGCTTGGCCGTGCAGGCCCAGACCCGTAGGGCCATCATCGACTTGGCCGACGCCCAGGAGCGGATTCGACTGCAACGAGAGAACCTGGAAACCGCCCGGGAGAACCGCCGGATCATTCAAGCCGCCTATGTGGCCGAGAGAGAAACGCTTACCCGTCTCAACGAAGCCCAGCGAGATTTCATTCAAGCTGACGCAAGTCTGGCACTTGCCCGCATCCGCCTGCGCCAGGCCTGGAGCGACCTCCACGCCGCTGCGGCCACCTATCAGGAACTGTCCCCCGAAGGATCATCTGTCGGCACGTCCCCGCCGACAGGTCCCTGACTCAGAGTCTATCCCAAGAAGTGTGCCACGGGTCTGCAGCCCGTGTACTTCACCGGTTGGCTGGGTGCCTCACCTTCTC
>CP070827.1:3603611-3607809 GCA_020344555.1 Phycisphaerales bacterium | reverse complement strand
CGTACACATCCACCGCAGCGTGCTCGGAACGCGGATGACCCTCGGCGAACACCTCAACGAGTTCCTGGCCAAGTGCTGGTGGCGATTCCAGCGTATCGGACCGTCGACCGTGCCCCGTAAGGGAGCGGTCATCATTGCGGCCAATCATGCGTGCTCCGCGGACCCGGTTTTTCTAAGCGCCGCCGTACCCTATCGACCGATCTCATTTTTGGTGGCCCAGGAGTATGCCAACTGGCCGATCCTACGGTCGATAATGCGACTGATCGAGTGTATTCCCGTCAGGCGAGGGACTCGTGACGTGGACTCAACCAAGCAGGCTATCCGTCACCTGCGCGCCGGTAAGGCATTGGGGATCTTCATAGAAGGCCGGATCGTCCCACCGGGACAGGCCGTGAAGCCGAAGGACGGTGTCGCGATGCTCGCCTTGAGAACAGGAGCCACGGTCATCCCGGCTCACATCAGTGGCATAATCTATCGTGACGGAGTAGTGAAGGGGCTGCTGACCCGACACCGGGCTCGAATCCGGCTCGGCAAACCGGTCGATCTGAGCGAATTCGAAACCGGCAGATCCAACAGGGAGACGGTCAAGGCGGTCACGCGAAAGATCTACACTGCGATCCAGAGCCTGGGGCCATCTGACGATTCGACCGTCACAGCGGATCGACACCACCAACGTGACGAGGCATCGGAGCAACCGAATGAATCAGCGTGAACTGTGGGAGCGTTACAGGCAGTACTTGTGTGCAGCACCCGGCATCGGGCTGCAAGTCGACATCAGCCGGATGATGTTCGACGAGGGATACCTTGAACGTATGGCCGGGCCCATGGACCGCGCCTTGGCCGCCATGGAGGAACTTGAAGGCGGTGCCAAGGCCAACGTCGATGAAGATCGCATGGTGGGCCATTACTGGTTGCGAGCCCCGGAACTTGCCCCCAACGACGCGATCCGCGGTGACATAGAAAAGACCGTAGCCGCGGTCAGAGAATTCGCCGGTCAGGTGCATACCGGAGCGGTCGCGCCACAACGCGGCGACGGATTCTATATCCTCTTGGTCATTGGAATCGGCGGATCGGCACTGGGCCCGCAGCTTGTTTGCGATGCTCTCGGGCAAGACGACGACCCCCTGATCGTTCGGTTCATCGACAACACCGACCCCGACGGAATCGATCGGGTGATCGAGGAGCTGGACGAAGAGCTGCCGCAAACGCTCACCGTTGTCACCTCGAAGTCGGGCGAAACCAGAGAGTCGCGCAATGCCATGCTGGAGGTGGCCGCAGCCTATCAGCGGGTGGGGTTGAGCTTTGCAAAGCATGCCGTTGCGGTCACCTGCGAAGGGAGTGCGCTTCATCAACAGGCGGTCGGCGACCAATGGCTGCACACTTTTCCGATGTGGGATTGGGTGGGCGGGCGTACGTCGGTGCTGTCGGCGGCCGGTCTTCTTCCGGCAGCGTTGCAGGGGATCGATATCGATGCGATGCTTGCCGGAGCCCGGCAATGCGATATCGTAACGCGTGAGAAGAACCTCTTGAGGAATCCTGCAGCATTGCTGTCACTAATGTGGCACTATAGTGGGGACGGACGCGGGGTGCGCGACATGGTTGTCCTGCCCTACCGGGATCGGCTGGCCTTGCTTGGTCGATACCTCCAGCAACTCGTCATGGAATCGATCGGCAAGGAGCACAGCCGGGCGGGTGAGACGGTTCATCAGGGCCTCACCGTCTACGGCAACAAGGGCACCACCGATCAACACGCCTACCTGCAGCAGCTTCGTGACGGCCGGGATGATTTCTTCGTCACCTTCATCAATGTCCGGCACGACCGTGACGGGCAATCGATCCGGGTGGAAGAGGACGTTACCACCGGTGATTACCTGAATGCCTTCTGGCAGGGAACGCGAACCGCCCTATGCGATAAGGGTCGGGAGTCGATCAGCATCACGCTCGACGAGCTCAATGCCCGCACCCTTGGTGCTTTGATCGCGTTGTTCGAACGTACGGTCGGCCTGTACGCCGAGCTGATAAACGTCAATGCCTATGACCAGCCGGGCGTCGAAGCCGGCAAAAAGGCCGCCGGGGCCGTGCTTGACCTGCAGCGACGGGTCCTGGCCCACCTTCGGGACGATCCCAAGTCGTCGCGGACCGTGGAAGAGATTGTCGCCGCGATCGGCGAACCTGACGCGGTGGAAGCCGTCTACCAGATTCTCGAGCACGCGGCCGCTAACCCCAACCACGGCGTGCGCCGCACGGCCGGAACCGAGCCCTTCGACGCAAGATATGGTATGACCTAGTACCGTGTTTCATAAGTCCTGCTACTATCTGAGCCGCGGGCTTCAGCCCGCGCGGTGCTCCGCGCAGGCTAAAGCCTGCGGCTCGGCGCGTGATCTATAGTCGTAGTATTTGTGAAACACGCTACTGGCACGCCGTTCAGGAGTGTAGGCAGAGACAGACTATGGCGAAAAGCTTGTACATCATTGACGGTCACTACCAGATCTACCGGGCGTTTTACGCGCCGTTCCGGGATCTGACCAGCTCTAGTGGTGAGCCGACACGGGCCACCTACGTTTTTTGCCAGATGCTGTTCGCTTTGCTTCGCGACCGCCGGCCGGATTACCTGGCCATGGCGCTGGACGTCAGCGACGAGACCACCTTCCGGCGCGAGCTGGACGCCAATTACAAGGCCCACCGCGACCCGGCGCCCGAGGCGTTACATGTTCAAACCGATCGCATCACCTCCATTGTCGAGACGCTGGGCATTCCGATATGTCGCATACCGGGCTTCGAGGCCGATGACCTGATGGCCACAATGGCCCATCGGCTTCGCGATCAGGACGTGGATATCTATCTGGTCAGCCGGGACAAGGACCTCGAGCAGCTTATCACCGAGAAGGTCCGCCTCTATGATGCTGCCAAGGATGAGGTTATCGATTCTGCTGCGTTGGCTGAAAAGAAGGGTTACACGCCACAGCAAGCCGTTGAGATACAGACGCTCACCGGTGATTCGACCGACAACGTTGCCGGAGTGCCGGGCATCGGTCTGAAGACTGCAGTGAAGCTCATCAACGAATACGGATCGGCCCAGGCCGTCGTCGAAAATGCCAACAAACTTACGCCGAAAATGTGCGAACGGGTCAAAGCCTTTGCAGATCAGCTTTCCCTGACGCGGCAACTGGTCACCCTGCGCTGTGACGCTCCCGTTGACCTTGCCCTGGATGACTGCCCCACGGATCGTTTGGACTTCGGCGCACTGCGACCGATCTTCGACGAGCTCGAGTTCAACCGGCTTCAAGAGCAGTTGGACAGCTTCGTCGGACCGGCCGGTGGACCGTTAGAGCGGGCGCCAACAGCACCGACGCCGACTGTCGAGCGCGACGACTATCAACTGATCGACACACCGACCCAGTTCGACGCATTCGTCGCAAAGCTCGCCGAGCAGTCGTCGTTCGCACTGGACACGGAGACTACCGGTCTGAATCCAGTGGCCGCCGATCTGGTCGGGTTGTCTTTTTCGTGGAAGGCCGGCGAAGCCTATTACATTCCCGTTCGTGCCGCGATGGGGTCGGTCCTGCCTGTTGACGGCGTTGTGGCCAGGCTCAAGCCGATCCTCGAAAACCCTTCCACGGCCAAGGTCGGGCACAACATCAAGTTTGACGCCCTCATGCTCAGGCAGGTTGGTATTGAGGTCGCGGGCATCGAGTTCGACACGATGATCGCCAGCTTCCTTCTAGATCCGCTGTTGCGATCTCATTCGTTGAACTCGCTGGCCAAGGGACTGCTCGGCCACGACATGATCCCCATCACCGACCTGATCGGGAAAGGGCAGAAGCAGATAACGATTGATCAAGTCGACACCGATCGCGTTGGTCAATACGCGGCCGAGGACGCTGACTTCACCTGGCGCCTCAAGGAGGTGCTCGAGCCGCGGATGACCGGCAGCCACGTGGAGCCGCTATTTCGTGACACCGAGATGCCGCTGGTCGAAGTCCTCGTGGAGATGGAGAACAACGGTATCGCCCTTGACGTGGAGCTGCTGACCGGACTGGGCGAGTCCATGGCGGAGCGGATGATCGACCTGAAGCGCGAGGTGCACAGGGCGGCCGGGCACGAGTTCAACATTGACTCCACCAAGCAGCTCGCCAATGTGCTTTTCGATGAGCAGCAGCTTGGCGTGGTGAAAAAGACCAAGACCGGGCGGAGCACC
>CP070827.1:3599467-3603511 GCA_020344555.1 Phycisphaerales bacterium | reverse complement strand
CCGACCGGGCCCGCCGCGACCGGCGGTAGTTGAGCGACAGGTTGCTGACCACTCGGATCAGCCACGGACCGAAGCAGGAGGCGTCCTCGAGCTGCGACAGGTGCCGATAGGCCCGCACGAAGGCGTCCTGACTGACGTCTCCGGCATCCTCGATGTTGCCCAGGAGCCGATAAGCCACCGAAATCACGCGCCGCTGGTATTGCCTGACCAGCCCGGCGAACGCCTCGGTATCCCCCCGTTGGGCACGCCGGACCTGGGCAACCTCGGCCGACTCCGTCGCTGCAGCTCTCGTATCCAAGTCGCTGGATTCCATGGTTCTAGACACGACCGGGCCTGGACCGTTAGGCATCTGCGCGTACTCCCCGACCGCGCGGTGCCGGCCCGACCGTTCGTCTTCGGCCCAATCCCCTCGGGTGGGCGTTATTGGACCGCGCCCTCAACTGGGAAATCGGCGCAAAATCTGCCACCGCTGACACATTTTGCATAATCCAGCGCGATGCGTACAGTAATCGCCACAATCGAGCGGTGATTCCGCTTTGTATTCCGTGGCGGCACCCCGGCGGCGAATCGGCCCGTGTCGCTTACCGGAGGTCCGGATGGTCGTACTGGAAGACGTCGAGCCTTGTCGGCAAGCCGTCCGTGAGTCCCAGCAGCAGGGAGGTATCGTCGGCCTCGTGCCCACCATGGGGGCGTTGCACGAGGCCCATCTGTTGCTGATCCGCACGGCTCGCAAGCGATGCAGCTACGTCGCCGTTACGATCTTCGTGAATCCGACCCAGTTCGGCCCCAATGAGGATTTCGACAAGTACCCACGGACATTGGAGACCGATTTGTCGGCGTGCGAGGCCGCCGGCGTCGATCTGGTCTTCACCCCCAGCGTGGAGACGATGTACCCGGCCGGTTCTCAGACCAACATCCACGTGAGCGGGGTCACCGAAGGTTTGTGCGGAGCATGGAGACCCGGACACTTCGACGGCGTCGCAACGGTCGTGGCCAAGCTCTTCAACATCCTGCCCGCCGACCTGGCATTTTTCGGTGAGAAAGACTATCAGCAGATGGTGGTGATCCGCCGAATGGCGCGCGATCTGAACATTCCCACTGTAATCGTCCCCTGTCCTACGGTGCGCGAGGCGGATGGGCTGGCCATGTCCAGCCGAAACGCCTACCTTTCGGCCGAGGAACGAAAGCAGGCCGCCAGCTTGAGCCGGGCTCTGTTCGCGGCACGTAAGAGCATTCAAACAGGCGAGTACGACGCTGCCAAGATCACAGGTGCCATCCGCAAAGAGATTCTGGCGGCCGGACCGGTGGACATAGAATACGTTGACATCGTTAACGCTGACACGCTTGAAGTCGTGAAATCGGTCGATCGGCCGGTGCGCATCTGTCTGGCCGTGCGAATCGGTCCCTGCCGCTTGATCGACAACGTTGCGGCCGGTGCTGGAAAGTAGCTAACTGCGAATAGCGAACAGCGAATACTGAATTCGCCATTCGATATTCTGAATTCGGACCGTCATTATGCATCCGGAGCTCTTTACGCTTCCGATCCTGGGCATCAGCATCAGTACGTACGGCTTCTTTCTTATGGTTGGGTTCTTAAGCGCCGTCTGGTTGGCCATGCGCCGGGGGCAGCGCGTCAAGGCCGACCCCGACGTCGTGCTGGATATGGCCTTTCTCGCTCTCGTTTTCGGAGTGGGCGGTGCCCGAGTGTTCTACGTTGTCCACTATTGGCAGTCGCAGTTCGCCAACCTGCCGAACAAGTTCTGGGCCATAATCAACATCACCCAGGGCGGGCTCGAGTTTCTCGGCGGGTTTGTGGCGGCAATGCTCGCTATCGTGATCTATGCGATTTTGAAGAAGGTCTCGATCCGGTTGTACCTGGACGCCCTCGCCCCCAGCGCCATGTGGGGTTTGGCGTTCGGACGGGTGGGTTGTTTTTTCAACGGCTGCTGTTTCGGCACCGTGTGCGTCGTTCCGGCGACTGTCCAACCCGCGTATCCATGGGCGGTTCAGTTTCCCTTTGCAAGTCCTGCTCACTGGCGGCAGTGGGAGGACCGTCAGGTAACCGTACCGGCGGAGCTGGTCAACGCTTTCGGCGGCAGATCCGAACCCTTGTTGCTGCCGGCTTCGCAATTGTCGATGTCGGTTGAGAAGCGCGAGCGACCGACCAGACGGTATGAGGACGTGAGCAAGGAGTATGAGCGGGCCATGGCTGAGGCGCCGGAAGCCGATGAGACCGCCCGTCTCAAGAAGGCCGTGGCAGCCGCCCTCAAAAAGAAGAAGGCCCACGATGAAAAGCTTGCCATATTAAAGCTGGCTCAGGCATACCCGTCCCGAAATGCGCCGGCACGTCGCACTTCCGTTTCGGAGTTGGAGGACTTGGCCGAGCAATGCCGGTCGCTCCCGGTGCATCCTACGCAGCTCTACTCCGCGATTAACGCCATGCTGATGTCGGGATTGCTTTCGACCCTCTTTTACCTCCGCAAGCGGCACGGCATGGTGATGGGAGTGCTCCTTGTCCTCTACCCAATCCCACGGACGATGTTGGAGCTGATTCGCGCGGACAACCCGCATGATGTCGGCGGGCTCACCGCTTCACAGTTCGTAAGCCTTGGCCTCTTGATCGCCGGGATTGTCTACCTGCTGATCTTGTACAGATGGCTCCCGGAGCGCTCACCCGTGTTGGAGCGAACGTCGAAGGAGAAATAGTGAATTCGCAGTTCGCTATGTTCCATCCGCTATTCGTCACCTGGGTCCGGCAAGGGGCTTGACGGGTCCAGGGGTTCCTCGAGCTCTGGAAGCGGACCCAGCTCGGTGCTGCGGGCGAGGGTGACCAGAAGTCCGAACGCTGAATCGTCGCGCTCCATTTCCAGATGGACCTGCTCGCCGGCCGGGATCATGTACAGGGCGTGCACCAGGTCGCCGAAATGCCGGACCGACTTGCCGTCCACGGCGAGGATTTTGTCGCCCGGCCCGACGCCGGCCTCATGCATCGGTGACGGAACAGCGACATTTCGTATGACCAGGGCATCGGTGGCGCTCGGGTCGATGGAGATCCCCAGCCAACCCCGATAGAACGACCGGCCGGTCTTCAGGACGGCGACAATCTCGTCGAGGCGGCCTTTCGGAAGGGCGAATCCAACCCCGGAGTCATACAGCTCCATGCCGGCCAGCTCTCCGGGCCGCTGGGCCATTGGGACGCAGATGCCGATCACGCGACCGTGTATATCGCAAAGCGGTCCGCCGTAGTTGGCCGGATTCAGCTTCGCATCTGTCTGGACGGCATTTCCGTGCATCCGATCGAGCGCACTTACAATCCCGACGGTTACGGAGGGCGCCTCGCCGCCAAACCCCAAACCTAGTGCAATCGCCCACTGCCCGACACGGATGTCCGCCGTCTCACACCACGTGGGCACGGGTAGCCCCACGGCATCCACCTTCAGAAGGGCGATTTTGCGCACCCGGTCGCGAGCCACCAGCTCGGCGGCAAGGCGACGGCCGTCGGCCAAGGTCACCGAGATCAACACCGGTTCCCGCACGAAGTTGACGCTGCTTGTGACGATGTAGCCGTCGGCGGAATAGGCGATTCCGGTGGTCGGACCGTCGGCGATGACGAACCCGGAACCGGTGGTGTCTCTGAACGGACCTTGCGGCCGTCGCCGCGGTGCAGGCTGGCCTTCCTCTTCGTCCATGCGAATGAGGCCGCGCGGCTGCGAACCACCAACCGTCTCGATGCGAACGAGATAGGGCCGCATGTCCGCGGCCACATCACGAAACGTCTTCTGCGTAGCCCGAAGCACCTCGTAAGCCGCATCCCCGGTCGAAGCCGCTTCGCCAACCGCTCCTGTGAAGCACAACGGACCGAGGCCAATCCCGATGGTAAGGATTCGTACACCTATCACCGCTGTTCTGGACCCTCCTGTTTCGACGTTTCGACGTTTTGACTTTTCGATGTTTCGACGTTCTGACTTTTCGACGTCTCAACGCGGATGCTCAAAATCCCCCGACCTCGACGGATCACAAGATCCATGGGTTCGTCCGGTGCCA
>CP070827.1:3590946-3599367 GCA_020344555.1 Phycisphaerales bacterium | reverse complement strand
CCGATCCGTCCCCCACCCTTGGAAAGGGTGGGGCACCCTCGCACCCGTATGCGGCGGTCGCCGCACTTGTCGTTGCCCTTGCCCTCCCGGCGGCCGCACAGACCTACGAGATCGTCAATCTCGGGACACTGTCCGACTGGGAGGATAGCTGGTCAATGGGACATGGCCTCAACAACAACGGGCAGGTGAGCGGTTTCTACACCGAACCCGGGGGGACGTTCGGGAACATCATGCATCCCTTCCTCTGGGAAAACGGCGTCATGCATGATCTGGGGATCCTTCCAAGGCACGAGAACGCCCGGGTCGGAGATGTCAACATCAACGGGCACGCAGTGGGAACGTCATCGGTATGCTGCCAGCCGGCCGAGTACCAGGCGGTTCTCTGGAACGATGACGGGCTCGTCGAGCTGCTGGCCCCTCACGGAGTCACGCGTAGTTTTGGGTCCGACATCAACGACGCAGGGCAAATCGTCGGTCAGCTAATAGACGGTGAGGGCCACGGTTACGGTTACGTCTGGCAGGCTGGTGTTATCACCGACATCGGCACCCTTGATTGCGGCGGTAGCAGTAGCCCCCATGCCATCAACAACGTCGGGCAGGTCGTCGGCTGCGCGGGTTGCGACCAAGACGGAGACGGACAGCCGGATGTCAACCGCCCTTTCCTGTGGCAAGACGGCCAACTCGTTGAGCTTGGAGTCGGGGACGGTGATTACGGTGACGCATACGACATTAATGATGCCGGTGACGTTGTCGGAATGATAGGCTTCGGGGACTGGGCACGGCGGGCTGTTCTGTGGAAGGACGGCCAGATCGTGGACTTGGGAACCCCACGCCCCGCCGAGCCCCGTGACTGGGTGTTTGCAGGGGCTATCAACAACTCGGGACAGATCGTCGGCAGGTGGGACACGTACACGGCTGAGGTTGGAGACGAAGTCCCGTTTCTCTGGCAAGATGGTGTTAACACCGACCTGAACGATTTACTCTCTGCCGAGGACGCAAACAGTTGGGTGTTGACGCGGGCATCCGACATCAATGACCTTGGTCAAATCACCGGCTGGGGAATCTACCAAGGTCAAACGCGAGCGTTTCTGATGACGCCCGCCGGCGGGCAAACGGTCAACCTCACGTTCACGTCCAACATACGCGGGGTCACGATCACGGCCGATGAACTGGAGCCGATCGGTGTTCCCCAGACCCTCGAGGCGTGTATCGGTGATACCTATACGAATCTAACTGCCCGGCAGTACCTTTCACGTACGGAGGGACCACACCGCTTCGATTCTTGGAGGCGAGTGGAGGCCTATGACGAGGGTGGGACGGCACAATGGGTCGAACTCTCAGGATTTGCATCGCTTGATCTTGACCTGACGGAGGACATGACGGTGCAAAGTCCGGTCACCGGCGAGCTGGAAATCGCCATCCAGGCCCATTATGTCCCCGCGGTTGGTATAAACATAAAAGACGCCGGTGCTCTTCCTGACTAGGGTCGGTAACGTTCTCAAACCGGACAGGTCCGTTGGTTATGATTGACCGTAGACGCCTGAGTCGCGGGCTTTAGAGCATTTTGACCAGTTGTGTGGCGGCCCAGCCTCGTCCGGTCCCTCCTGGAAGGCGGATCGACCGATACACAACAACGAAGTCCGCTCCAGCGAGCCCTATTCGCATGAAAGCTCACGCCGATTCCAAAACCGACGCTGTCGAATGCCCGATACAGGGGAGCAGGGACCCCCTGGAGCACCCGAATCCGTTCTGGTTTGTTGGGTGCTGTGCTGCCGGCTCCTCCTGCCGGCCGAGCTGCGTATATGGGACTTTGGAGCTGGATACTAGGGAAGGGGACCGATGGCGAGACAGGGCAAGTTGCGCGCGCCCGGCACGCACCGGAGCGCCCGAGGTCAAGCGCCGACGAGGCGGTAGCGGTACTTGAGCCACCCGAGGCATCTGCGACCGCTGGGCAAATGGAGTCGGTAGAGAAGTGGTGGGCCCCCAAGGAAGCGATCCTGACCGAACCGCCAGGGGTCGACCGCCCCAATCTCTCGACCGCGGCACGGGCTCTGGAAAACCTGCTGGTATCCCATTTCGACGGACACGATCTTAGGCTGCCGCCGCTTCTCCATGTCGCGGAGACGGTATTGCCTCGACTGAGTGATCCCAACTGCGATCTCGGAAAGGTGGCGAACTCCATAGCCCATGACCAGGTCATTGCGGCCGCGCTGCTTAGAATGGCCAACTCAGCGCTGTACAGGGGGCTCGACAAGATCACGGCGTTGCGACCGGCCATCACACGCCTTGGCATTCGGGCGTTTCGCACGCTGTTAATGCATGAGTCCTTGCGGGCCGCCACACTCCACTGCAAGCACGCCGACAACGAGTTTGCCAGGATGATCTGGATTCGGTCGGTGGCCGGCGCGTACCTCATGCGCGGCCTGTCCCACTTCACGGACGTGGACGAGGAAGATGCCTTCCTTATCGGGTTGCTACACGACATAGGCAACGTGGTCGTGCTGCGCGTAGTGCATGGCGAGCAGATCGCCCAACGCTACGAGATCGACCCCGAAACGTTCGAATATCTCTGTCACGAATGCCACCAGGAGTTCGGCGAGTTGATCGCCGACGCTTGGTCACTGCCACCCGACCTCAAGGCCTTGATCTCCGATCATCACACGTACCCTGACCCCGACGATCCGCTACGGACGCTGCGGCTGCAACTCCAACTGACCGACATGATCAACGCTCTTCTACGCTACACCCCGTTCGTGCCCTACAACCTGCTCGAATCGCGCGTCGTGTGCGACCTGGATCTGGCCGCCCGCAACGACTTCGTGGCCTTCTTGGAGCACTTGCCTGATCAGGTCGCCGAAACCGTCGGTGAGCTGTGACCCGGCCGGCGGGTGCCACTGCCCACTTGCGTGCCACTGGTCCCGATGTATCCCGACGTACGGCGCATAACGACGCCAAGACTTATTCAACAGTTGCGAAGGGAGGCGTGGACCTATGCCATAGATCAGCTTGACGCCGATTCCAACGCCTTCGTGACCGCCCCTTCGACAGACACGAAATCCCTGAAACTCCATCCGCCTGCAACCAACGCCGTGCTCCACGTCAACACCGGCTGCGTATCACCGTAGCAAGGGCAGAAAACCGGAACTACAGCGAGCAAGAAAAACGGCCAAACCTGTAAGGACCGAGAAGGATTCTCGGCCCAACGATGAGGCCATGTCACACAGGGGGAGGTGGACCGCGTCCGGGCTATGCCGTTTCGCCGCGTGAGATGTTGTACTTCTTGACGCGGTAGCGGAGGTTGTCGCGGCTAATTCCCAAAGCGCGGGCCGCTTGGGATTGATTCCAATGATTCTCCTCGAGGGCCCTTACGATCATGGCCCGCTCGCTACCCCACAGGCTTCGCTGCGAAGGCGAAGGCTTCTGCTCGCCGCTGATGACCTCCGGTGGAAGATGGGTGGACAGCAACTCGGGTCCATCGGAAAGTAGAACGGTTCGCTCGACGATGTTGGCCAGCTCGCGGACGTTGCCCGGCCAGTGGTAGGTGGACAATAGTGCCATGGCCTCCGGCGAGAAGCCGCGAGGCTCGACACCGAGCTCGACGCTGGCCAGCTTCGCGAAGTGCTCAACCAGCGCGGGTACGTCCTCGCGGCGCTGCCGCAAAGGCGCCAGCGTGATGGGGAAGACATTGAGGCGGTAGTACAGATCGTCCCGGAACTTGCCCTCGGCGATGCCCTGTTTCAAGTCGCGATTGGTCGCGGCGACGATCCGCACGTCACATGAGATCGTCCTGGTACCGCCAACGCGCGTAAATTGGCGCTCCTCGATCAGCCTGAGCAGCTTCACTTGTATAGAGCCGCTCATGTCGCCGATCTCGTCGAGCAGCAGCGTACCATTGTCCGCCAACTCGAACCGACCGATGTGTTGCGAGACGGCGCCGGTGAATGCCCCCTTCTCGTGGCCGAACAGCTCGCTTTCCAGAAGCGTCTCCGGAAGCGCCGCGCAGTTGACCGCCACGAAGGGCTTATCTGCCCTGGGCGATGCGTTGTGTATATACTTCGCGAGCACCTCTTTGCCCGTACCGGTCTCTCCGATGAGCAGCACGGTGGAATTAGTCGGGGCTACCCGGTCGGCCAGTTTGAGCATCTGTTTGACCGGCGGGGATGACCCTATGATCTCGGCCCCTGACAGGACCACGCCGCGCAGCGCCAGGTTCTCCTTTCGGAGGCTTTCGTGTGCCTGGGCGTTGCGGGCGCCGCACGCGGCCAGGTTCGCGAAGATGCTCAGCAGTTTCAGATCAGTCTTATCAAACTGCCCTCCGTCCAGGCGGTTCAATACCTCAACCACTCCGATCGTCTCGGACTTGTAAACCATAGGTGCGGCCATCAGGCCTCGAGTACGGAAGTCGCTCAGCTCATCAATTCCGCTGAAGAAATCCGGGCTTCGGGAGACGTCGGTGATGTTCTGGGCTTGCCCACTCTTGAGGACCTGTCCGGCGATTCCGAGATCGGCGTCGAACTGTCTGCCGAGCAGAGCTTTGTCCCGTTCGCCGATAGCAGCCGCGAAGACCAACTTGTTGAAACGCCGATCGAGTAGGAGCACGCTGCTGGCCTCGGCCCGCATGACCGCGGCCGCGCTTCGTGCAATCTGGTCGAGCACGACGTCCAGCTCGAGCGTGGAATTGATGGCGGCCGACGCCTCCGCCAGTGCACTTAACGTTTCAGGAGGGAAGTTCTGGGAAGCTAGGTCCATCACCGGCTCAACGCCCTCCACGGGTCGGCTGCCCCGTCAAAGACCTTACTCGACATCGGGACGCTCAAGGAAGAATCTCCACGGGATCGCCGATCCGCAAGACGGAAAACAGCTCTTCCACATGTTCGTCAGACAGGGCGATGCACCCGCCAGTCCAATCCCGGCCGATCCGGTCACCGTGGATTCCAATCCCACCACCCAGGGCAGTGCCCCAATCGGGACATCGTCCAGTCCTCCAAGCCCGTCGAATGCTTGATGCTTCGCCCACCGAGACGAGCCCGTGTGCAAGCCCCCATTCAACCGTGGCTAGGTCAGGGTAGCTAAGACCGATAAACCGGTGGTAGCGGCTGTTGGCATTCTTGCTGACAACGCGGAAGACGCCGAGAGGTGTACGACCGTCCCCCTGACACCGTTTGGGACCCACCGGAGTCGTGCCCAGGTCGATACGATAGCTCTGCACGAGCCTGTCGCCGTCAAAAAGGTGCAAAACCCGCTTGTCTTTCAGGACCACGACTCGCGGCGACATCAGCGAGACCATCGGCTCAGGTGCGAGAGCCGACTCCTCGCCAGACCCAACGGCGAGGACGGCCGCAGCGGCGAGGATCATCGCGCCACCCGAGACGACACCGACGCCTGTCTCCGCTCCAAGGCGATGCCGAGGTGTGCCCCTGTCCGCCGCATTGCTCATACAATTCGGCTCCCAAAGTCAACGTCCCACCAGGCGACCCACCGCAGCCTCGCCGCCTGCCCCATAATCATCATCGGAGTGGCCCTGGTGATCAGTCGAATGTCTACGTCTGAACCATGCCTCAACGGCCGCGTAAGGATACAATGAAGGCGTGAATGCGCCAACGGACGAAAAGCTATTACAGCAGTACCTGAATGGGAGGGCGGCCGGCTTCGAGCTGTTGGTGCGTCGCCACACGCAGGAGCTTTACCGTTTTGCCATGCGGTTCACCGGGGACTCCGTGGCGGCGGAGGACGTGGTTCAGGAGACGTTTCTGCAGGTCCATAACTCCGCCGGAGATTTCGACCCGGCCCGCCGGCTCAAACCGTGGTTGTTTACCATCGCCGCTAACAAGGCTCGCGACTACCTCCGCAAGTTGGGCCGGCGGCGAGAGGTTCCGTTCGATGCGTACGTCGGGAATGAGGATGAGGCCGGGCAGCGTTTCATCGACCTTCTATCCGGCGACGACGTACTACCTGATGAGGATCTGCTTCTGGAAGAGAAACGGGGGCTGGTGAAAAGCCTCACCGAAGCAATGCCGACAAGACTCTCGGAGGTGTTGATCCTGGCTTACTACCACCGTTTCTCTTACAAGGAAATCGCGGAGATCGTTGGCATCCCGTTGGGGACGGTAAAAAGCCGGTTACATGCCGCGATCGTCCACTTCGGCCAGCGGTACCGGGAAGCCGTTGCTGAACATGCGAAAGACGAGGAATAGCGACCGGTGTTGTCAGCGGGTACCGGCGCTTCGGAGTTCGGTAGCGGTTAGCTGCCGGGGTGACTCGATCCGGCGATCTGGAACGTGCATTCATGGAACATGACCGGGATAGCGTTGAAGAAACGCTCCTCGATTGGCACTTGAATCGACTCGACGATGAACAGCGGTCGTGGGTCGAAGCAGAGCTGCTCCGCGACTCGGAGCTTCGTGCAAAGAGCGATCGGCTCGGACAAATCCTGCAACCTCTGGACCATTGGCGGGGGGCGCCGGCTCAGCTCAACCTGGAAGACAAGGTGCTGGCCCACGTTGAGCGGTCCGGGCAGGCAAACCGCGCTAGTCCTGTGCTACCGATGGACGGCGGCGGCCGCGGGCTTTTTCCATTCGCATCGCTTCGGGACTTGCTGGCGGTGGCCGCGTGTATTCTGTTGCTCATCGGAGTGTTCGTTCCCGGGGTATCAGAGTTGCGGAACCGCTCACAGCGGGCGATGTGCGCGAGCAACCTGGGCTCCATCTCCCGTGGCGTAAGCAGCTACCAACAGACCTTTGCCGGCTCGCTGCCGTTTGCGGGTAGGCCTAAGGGCGCGTACTGGTTGCCGGCCGGTGCCCGGGGCAAACCGTACGCTTCAAACAGTCGGCATGCCTACTTGCTGGTCAAATTCAACTACGGTCCGACGCCAGACGATTTCATCTGCCCCGGTGCCAAGACAGGTCGCCCCATGCGCGTAGACGACCTGAGAGCCTATGACGACTTTGATAGCGCGTGCAACGTCAGTTACGCGATGTTGAACCTGGCCGGTCCAGCGCCCAACCTCAGACCCGTGATGCCGATTGTGTATCTCGGTGATACTAATCCACTGTTTGTGGGGGCACGATTCAATCCGTCGGTTGATCCGGATAAGACCAATTCACCTGCCCATCGCGGGAGAGGTCAGACCGTGCTGACGCTCGATGGGAGTGCCAAATGGGTGACAAAGCCGGTCTATGGCCGTCAGCGAGATAACCTCTGGCTGATTGGCAACATCCGTGAGTACACGGGCGTCGAGGCACTCACCCGCGACGATGATGTGCAACTGGTCCCCGGATACCCGGCCACCGACCCGCTAGTCTGCGGCAAGCTGCGGCACTAAGAGCCTATTCCATTAACCCCTGTGGCACCGGTTTCCAACCGGTGAAGTACACGGCCCAGCCACGTACAGACTGGCAGCTTTCATCCCCTATACTTATTCTTCCGCGTTTATCCTTCGCTCTGGGGTCCCTGCAGGAAGCTGTGGGCGAATGTCGACCGGCGAATAGCGAAGGGAAGCGACGGAGGGAGGGGACAGAGGGACGCAGATGACGAAGCGATCAGTACCCTCCTCCCGATGCGTCTTCGTCCCGGCTCGTCGGGGTACATCGGGATACGTCGGGAGGGTACTGATCGCTTCGTGGCTTCGTCTGTGAGACGCTCGTCCGTCCCCCAGTCAAGACAGACGTGCTTGGCTGGTGTGTGGGAGTTTTTCCGCCGAGGTGCTCAGTTAATGCCCAGAAGGCGGGGCAGTCCATCGAGCAGAGCGGGCACGGCCAATAAGGCGATGATCTGGGAAGCGACGGCGATGCCTAAGCCGTGGGGCATGCGAAGATAATGCCTATACCCCTGACGGATCGACCAGAGAACGAACAAGAGCAACGGAATCATTGCGAAGGGTTCAATGTTCGGAGACGACCACCGTCCGGCTCGTATTCTGAGGTAGGCGATAATGTAGCCGGCCGCGTATTCGAACAACGGGACGAGTGGGAGGATGCACACCGCAGCGTACACCCAGACCCGAATGACGTGTACCGTTCGGACCCGGCATCGGCGCATCGACTGGCGAAAGATCATCAATGCGCCGAGACTCGTCGCAGCCCAGGTCATGATAAGCAGAGGAAACCGGTAAGCGGCCGCGTTGAACAGGCCCCCCTGCAGCAGGAAGCTTGGCAGGTCACCGTAACGGGGCGGCCCAGTGCCCGGGACCAATCGCCAATACGACCATTCATACAGCCCGAACAGCGCCGGAGCCATGATGAGCACCACCACGATGGCAACGGCAACAGTCAGCGCAAGCGGCATGATCTGTGGTGGATCGTGAATGTCGATTAACCGCCAGAGCCTCCCCGGGTACATGGCCAGCCGCCAACTGTGGCCAAAAGATCGGATCGGCTGGTGACGCCACCGGTATTCAAACAGCGGTTTCTTCCGCCGGTAGTG
>CP070827.1:3589138-3590846 GCA_020344555.1 Phycisphaerales bacterium | reverse complement strand
TATGAACGACGTCCTCTATATGGCTTGGCGCTATGTCCGCTTCCACTGGGGCAAGACCGTGTTATTGGTCTCGGCTATCAGCCTCGTCCTCTTTGTGCCCGCCGGGCTCCACGTGGTGGTCGAGCAGGGAGCCCAGACGCTGACGGCTCGCGCGGAATCCACGCCATTGTTGATCGGGGCCAAGGGGAGCGCCGTGGATCTGACGCTAAGCGCGCTTTACTTCAGGCCACCGAATCTGTCTTCGGCAAAATTCAGGGAGGTACATCGGGTCCACGGAACCGGCTTAGGCCTCGGGATTCCGCTCCATCTGCGTTACACGGTGAGAAGACAGCGGATTGTCGGGACCACCATGGACTACGCAGAATTCCGCAGTCTCGCGGTTGCAGAAGGCCGGTGGTTCGGTCTGCTGGGCGAGTGCGTTCTGGGAGCGGAGGCGGCCCGCGCATTGGGCGTGGGCGTAGGAGAGTATGTACTCTCATCGGCCGGAAGCGCATTTGATGTGGCAGGTGCGTTTCCTCTGAAGATGCCCGTGGTCGGCGTGCTCAAACCAACTGGCACGGTCGATGACGAAGCGGTGTTCGTGGATGTGAAGACAACGTGGGTTATTTCCGGCCTGGCGCACGGTCACGACAACGTGAACACAGCGCGGGAAGGCGACAAGGGAGTACTTGAGCGAGAAGAAAGCAATGTGGTGGCCAATGCCACGGTCCTGTCTTACACAGAGATTACGCAGCAGAATATCGACTCGTTTCATTTCCATGGTGATCCTGACAGCTTTCCGGTGGACGCAATCCTTGCCGTACCGACGGACCGCAAATCGGGCATCCTTCTGCGGGGGCGATACGAGGAAGAGGGTACTACCGTGCAGATGCTCGTCCCGTCGCGGGTGGTCAACGAGGTACTCGAGACCATGTTCTCCGTACGCAACTACGTAATTCTCGGGAGTATTGGCGTGGGCGTGGCCACCCTGATGACGGCAGCGCTGGTGTTTGCGCTGTCGATTCGCCTGCGGCGCCGCGAGATAGAGACCATCCGCAAGATCGGGGGGGCCTCGCGGCGTCTGAGGGGTATGCTTGCATCGGAGATCTTGCTCGTCGTATTTGGCGGCGTTGTGATTGCAGGAGTTCTAACCGTTGGCGTGAGCCGCTACGGAGATGTGCTGGTCCATTTCATTGGCTCGTAAAGCAAGGAGATAATCGTGAAGATCTGGCATTGGGTAAGCGTGTTGTCGATCCTGTTGGCCGGGTGTTCTAAGGAGAATGGAGCGGAGACGAGCAGTCAGCCACAAGGTTCTGGCCGGCCGGTAGTGTACGCATCAAATTACCCGCTGCAGTACTTCGCCGAAAGGATCTCAGCACCACTGGTCGACGTCCGTTTGCCGGTGCCTGCAGGTGAAGATCCCGCCTTCTGGAAGCCGGCGTCTAAGGATGTCCTGGTGTTGCAGCAGGCGGATCTCGTTGTACTCAACGGTGCATCCTACGAATCCTGGCTCGACAGCGTGTCCCTGTCCTCGTCACGGCTGGTGGTTACATCCGAGGGCTTCAAAGAGCAGTTTATCGCCCAGGAGGGAGCGACAACGCACAGTCATGGTCTTGATGGTAAGCACGAACATTCGGCCACCGCCTTCACTACATGGCTGGATCTGACCCTGGCCGTCGAGCAGGCCCGGGCGATCAAGGATGCGTTCTTACGGCGCTGGCCTGAACAT
>CP070827.1:3571000-3589038 GCA_020344555.1 Phycisphaerales bacterium | reverse complement strand
GCCGCGGGTTTCAACCCGCGCGGATTCCGGCCGCGAACCTCGGCAAAACCGAGGATCACCGGCCCGGGAAGGCTGATCCCCGCAGGTCGTGGGGCACCATCCCGCGGGAACGCAGCGGCACAAGGGCGCAAACTTTGCGCGGGGTACCACACAGCCATTGCCGTGTGATCACCGAGTGCCCAAACCGCCGTCAATCAGCCTTGGTCTTGAAATCCTTGCCCACCCAGCGCTTGGCGAGTAACAGCAGGATCGTGGAAGTCATGGCAATGCAGGCGAAGACCAGCCACATGAACTCCGTGTTTTGCGTCCCCTCGGCAGGACAGTAGCGATCCATCATCCAACCGGAATACAGCCAGGGAACCAGAACCTTGGTCAAGAACCACGGAAGCTGGGCAACACCCATGTACTGCCCGGTTCGACCCTCCGGAGCGATCTCAGCGGCGTACTGGAGGAACCGAGGCTGCCACATGGCTTCGCCGATGGTCATTATCAGGATGTAAGTGATCAGCGCCCACGGGCGCGGGCCGACCGTTAGTAGAAAGGCCGGGGCGCCCATCACGAACGTTCCATAGATCATCATGTTGTATACCTTGGCTTTCTGAGTGACTGCCGCAATGATCGGGACCGCAATGAAGATGAGAATGGGATTGGCGTTGGCGAAGATCTCGAAGTAATCGCCGATCCATCCTTCGAAGGCTCGGTTGATATACTGTGGCAGAATCAGCCAGTTGTATGTGAACAGTGTTTGCACGGGGATCAGACAGAATATGAAGAAGAAGAACTTGGTGTCCGCGAGTGGGTGTCTTGCCACCCAGCGTCGCACGACCGAGATACCCATCAGCACAACCCAGCCACCCAAAAGCCCTCCTACAACAGACCAGACCCAGGTGTTCTCGAGGTAGAGATACCGACCCAAGAAGGCGCCGATGCCCACGTAGCCTTCGTCTGCCGGTTGTGCAATGCGGAAGAATACTGCAGCGATCGCGGCTAGCGCTAACACGTGCAGGTGAACCGGCGGCCGGCCCCCCGAACTCGACGTAGCCGCCTTCAGCTCGGGCTCGGCTTCCTTCTCTACCTTCCGGGGGCCGGTCTTCTCTTCCTCGGCCCGCTTGATTGCCTCGGTTTGGGCCTTTGCTGTGGCGATTGCCGCAGCGACCGTTCTCCGCGTAAGGATTGTGATCGTTGCAAACAGCGCTACTAGTGTGAACCCCGTGTAGGCCCACCATGTGCCGGGGATACCGAACCCGAGGAAGTCTTCGTCGCGCACCAGGAAAGCGAACGTCGGCAGCCACCCGCCGAGGTTCATAAGGGCGTACAGCATGGCGAAGCCCATGGCGGCCGTCTTCGGCGTGGTGAACAGCCGGACGCCGGCGTAGGCGGCCGGTTGGTACATTCCGTACCCGAACACGACAAAGAGGATTCCAAGAATAGTCGCCAAATGGAGCGGCGACCACAGCGGGCTGACGATGGCGAAGATACCCGGCCGGTCCTCACTGTCCTGGAGGAAGTAGCCGCCGTTGCGCACATAGGTCACGTAAGCGTCAGACAAGGTAACGTTGACGGGGCCGTCATCCAGATCACGAAGCTCGGCGATGCTGACCGCGCGGGGCGTCTCATCCTGTTCAGCGACCGGCCACCGGGCATCACTCCTCTGCAAGTCCTCGCGCTCGGTTGTCATCCTTGCATACGGGGATTCTTCACAGCCGAAGGTGTCGACCGCCGCGATGTCGTCCGGCCAGCGAGCCCGGATGACGAAATCGTCTCCTGCTCCGCCGTGTCGTACCGCCCTTGCGCGGTGGAGGGAGATCCTCGCCCCTTCGCATAGGCCCGATTCCCTCGTGGAGCGGATGAGCAAACGCGCCGTTACAGGCGTGCTGCCGTACTGCACTTGCCAGTCATGCCCCTGCCCCCGGACGACCGTTCCCCTACCGAGCTGGAGGTGCTTGGACCTCAAAGAAGCGTCGACGGCTATTCCGTCACCCGACGACAAGTCCGTTATGAGCTTATCGGCGAGCGCCGTAGGGTCGGGTGCCTGTTGACAGCCGGAGGTGTCCACGGTAGCGACGTCCTGTGGCCAACGAGTGCGAATGGCAAAAGCATCCTCGTCTTCCTCCTGCTTGACGACGTAAGCCCGGTTGAGCGAAATCGTCGCCCCCGGGCAGAGGTCCAGCTTCCCCCGGTAGTCAATGCGCAGTTGAGCCGTGACCGGTGCACGCCCGTACCGCACCTGCCACTCTTTGCCTTCACCCTGAACGAGTGTGCCCTCGCTGAGGCGAACACGCCAGGACTCGAGCGATGTATCGGGTGCTGTTCCCTCACCCGCGGCAAGATCCATGGGAAAGGTGTTGACGGCGGCCACGTCTTCAAGCCAATGACTCCGGATCAGAAACTCGACCTCGTCCGCCTCCGTCCGCTTAGTCACGTATGCGCTGTTGAGGGAAACCGTCGCTCCCGGGTACAGGCCCAAATCGTCCGCCGAGTGTATGAGCAGGCGAGCCGTAACGGGTGCGGACCCGTATTGCACTTCCCACTCCTGATCCTCGCCCTTCACCAGCTTGGCTTTGCCCAGCCGAACAGGCCTGGACTCGAAAGATGCGTCGGGGGCTGTCCCGTTGCCCGCGGTGAGGTCTGTGACCAAGCTGCCGACGATGCCGTTAGCGCCATTGTCATTAGCTACCACCGTCGCCCCGGTGACGGCTTTAAGCCCGTCGAGTGTGTCGAGTTCGGTGACATGGAGGTTGACTTTGTCGCCGACGAAGACGCCCGGGCGTGCGGGCTCGAGTCGCAGCACGTTGGGCGCGCCGGACATGGCTGCTCTGCCAACCAACATGAACAAGAACGCGGCGATCAACGCGAAGCGCACGCCCCACTTGTCCGCCACGGCGCCAAGAAAGAACATGGCGATGGTGATCCCGGCCGTCAGGATCATAACCATGTTGTGCGAATGTTCGTCGGCGTGCTCCACGCCTTGGAACACGAAATCGGAGAAGTGAATCGCCAGGTAGCCGAGCATGCCGAAGTACACCATGCCTTCGATCACGTAGGCGAGGTTGATACCCCAGAGGGCCCTTGGCGCGTGTACGAGGTCGATGAACGGCTGAATGATTTCGTTGAGGGGGCTTTTCTTCTCTTCGGCCATCGTTACGGAATCCCTTTTATATTGGCCGACCCACAGCCGTGAGGGAGCGAGTCAGCCGCGGCTGGAAACCGCGCGATCACGCCGGGGGGGGGGGCGGATCAGAAAACGCTCCCGACTCGGGGTGGCGGCGAGTCTATTACTTTTCTTTTCCCCACAGTTGGGCCAGCTCGATCAGAACCTTGACCGCGGATTCCATCTGTTCGAGGCAGGCAAACTCCAGCGGTGAGTGAAAATTATGCATGCCGACCGAGAGATTTGGCGTCGGCAGACCCATCTCGCTCAGACGCGATCCGTCGGTACCGCCGCGGATCGACTGGAAATTGAGCTCCAGCCCGACGTTACGGATCGCCTTCCCGGCCAGGTCAACCGCACGCGGCTCTCTGGTCAGATGTTCGATCATGTTGCGATACTGCTTCTTGACGTTAACGTCGATCTTCGCGCCGGGATGCTCGGCAAGGACCGAGGCCGCCACGGTCTTAAGGACCTTGGCCTGGTCGGCAAGCTCGTCCGTCACGAAGCTGCGAAGCAGAATCCGGATCTTGGCTTCCGGAACACCGCCCTCGATCACGTAAGGGTGCAGAAAGCCATTGCGATCCGACTCCGTCTCCGGCGACAAACGCTGCCAGGGCATACGCGTCAGGAACAAGCCCGCCAGCCTTATCGCATTAATCATCACACCCTTGGCAAAGCCCGGGTGGATGTTCTTGCCGGTGATCGTTACCGTAGCGAGATCGGCCGAGAAGGTCTCGTTCTCGAGGCCGCCCTCCGCTTCGCCGTCGAGCGTGTACGCGCAAGTGGCGTCGATCTTCTTGATGTCCACCTTGTCGCAGCCGCGTCCGACTTCCTCGTCGCAGGTAAACACGACGCGGATCGGCCCGTGCTTGATATCAGGGTCGGCCATGAGGTGTTCGGTGGCACGCATGATCACGGCTATGCCCGCCTTGTCGTCCGCACCGAGCAGGGTTGTCCCGTCGGCGGTGATGAGCGTCTTGCCCTTCAACTCGGCCATGCCCTTTGTCTCGGACGTAAGGATCACCCGGGACTCGTCGCCGGGCAGGACGATGTCCTTCCCATCGTAGTTTTTGATTATCTGCGGTTTGACCTCCTTGGCTGTGAACTCAGGCGACGTGTCCATATGTGACAGCCAGGCGATCGTAGGAGCCCCATCAACCGTTGCGGGAATGGTGCCCATGACGATCCCGTACTCGTCGACCCCGACGTTGTCGAGCTTGAGGTCCGTAAGTTCCCCCGCCAACATCTTGCCGAGCTCACGTTGCCCGTCCGAGCTCGGGTACTTATCCGTCTCCTCGACCGACGTCGTTTCAACTTTGACGTAGCGACAAAACCGATCCAGCAGCTTCTCCATCACGCATCTCCATCATCCATCAGGAACCGACCTGTTGCCAAGCGCCACGAACGTCCGCCCGGGCTGAGGCGGGCATCTAAACCGCCCACGCCGGCGGTCCTCAGCGGCGAAGCCGCTTTGTACGGCCTTTGGCGGCGGAACGCAACTCTCACGCCAGGCGACATCGAGAGCGTCCGCGATCATCATGTTGTACAAGATTAAACAGCCCAGGCTGCTCAGCATCCTCGGCACCCTCTTGTCCTGACCGCTTTGGGAGGCTACTTTTCGTGTTTCTTGGAAGGCACGGCGGCTGCGTCGGGCCTGTGTCTGTCTCTGAAAACCTGTGGAGCGGGCGGAGCTGGCAGCCACCGTCCGAAGCTCATCCTGCCGTTAGAAAGGGGCAATATCATGCTGCAGAGCGTAATGCGGGAAATGGTCATCCTGGCAGCAGTTTTTGCATGTGGGTGTGCGGTCCGGGCGCAGAGCCATCTGATGCGCTACGCGGACGTGCACAAGGACAATATCGTCTTTACGTACGAGGGCGATCTGTGGCTGGTTCCGAGCCGGGGCGGCGATGCCCGGCGCGTGACCAGCGACCCGGGATCGGAAACATGGGCCAAGTTCTCGCCGGACGGCCGGTACATCGCCTTTACCGGGCAATATGACGGCGGGAGGGACGTCTACGTCATGGACGCCCGGGGTGGCGTGCCCAAGCGCCTGACGTATCATCCGTCCGGCGATCGCGTGCTCGGTTGGTTCCCGGATGGTAAGCATGTCCTGTTCCGCTCACGGCGCGAATACCCGACTCGTGCGGATATGATCTACAAGATCTCCGTCGATGGCGGCATGCCCGTCAAGCTGCCTGTCGACCGGGCGGGACTTACCGCCCTATCCCCCGACGCCAAGCAGATCGCCTATAACCGCATCAGCCGCGAGGCTCGAACCTGGAAGCGTCACCAGGGTGGCACGGCTCAGGATATCTGGCTGGGGAGCCTGGAGAAGGGCGATTTTCACAAGATCACCGACTGGCCCGGTACGGATAATTTCCCGATGTGGCACGGGAACTCGATCTACTTCACGTCCGATCGCAAGTTCGGCACTCTCAACATCTATAAGTACGATCTGACCGTCGGCAAGATCACGCCGGTGACCTCTTACAGGGACTACGATGTCAAGTATCCGTCGACCGGCCCCAACCAGATCGTGTATCAGTACGGCGAATCCCTACACTCATTAGACATAGACTCCGGCAAAACCCGGCTGGTTTCCGTAAACGTCCCGAGTGATCTGGTGCGGATGAGGCCGGAGTCCGTAAAGGTCGCCCCGCGCACAGGCTCATTCGGGCTGTCGCCAAGCGGGAAACGCATGCTGCTTGAAGCCCGCGGCGAGATCCTCAACCTTCCAGTCAAAGACGGCGAGCCGATCAATCTCACCAAGACTTCTGAGACACGAGAGAAGAATGCTGTGTGGTCGCCCGACGGCCGGTGGGTTGCTTTCACGTCAGACAGGACCGGCGAGGAGGAGGTGTACCTTGTCGACCAGAAGGGTGAGAAACCGTGGCGACAGCTCACCAAGGGTGGACTGGGGTTTCGCATGCAGCCGGTCTGGTCGCCGGACAGCAAGCATCTGCTGTTTTCCGACAAGTTCCTGAGGCTCAACCTGGTGGTCGCGGAAACGGGGGCCATCGCCATCATCGACCAGGGCGAGTACGACGACGGCTGGGAACGCTGGGGCATCCAGGACTACGTCTGGTCGCCCGATAGCGAGTGGATCGCCTACACCAAGTTGGAGCAGAGCGTGTACGAGGCGATCTTCCTGTACTCGATGGCTGACAAGACCACACAGCGCGTGACTGACGAGACGTACCCGGACTGGAGCCCGTCGTTCGATCCGAAAGGCCGCTATCTGTACTTCCTGTCGAATCGAGACTTCAAACCCGTTATGGGCTTCGTCGATCAGAACCACGTCTTCCTCGATATGTGCCGGCCCTACGTCGTCGTGCTCAAAGATGACGAGCCTACCCCGTTTGCACCCAAGGACTCCGAAGAAGAGGTCAAAGAGCCCGAGGAGGAAGAGACACCCGGTGAGAAGGAGGAGGAAGAGACACCGGATAAGAAGGAGAAGGAAGCCGAGGCTGACAAGGAGAAGGACGGCGAAGCCGACAAACCCGTGGAGATCGACACCGGAGGCATCGAGCGACGCATTGTCGCGGCCGAGGGTGTGCCGGCGGGTAATTACTTCCGCCTCGAGGCCACCGACAAAGGTTTCCTGTATCTCAAGAAGGACGAGCACGAGTTTACGAAGTATCAGAGCGTTACCGACCAGACGGGTGGCAAGCTCGATCTGTATCACTACGACCTCGAGGAGAAGGAGACCAAAAAGATCCTCGGCGGAATTGCCAATTACCACTTGTCCGGGGACGGCAAGAAGCTCGTCTATCGCGCCGGCGATCAATACGGTGTGGTCGACACCGGCAAGGAGGTCAAGGTCGGGGACGGCGAGGTGAAGCTCGACCGGGTACGCATCAAGATCGACCGGAACCAGGAATTTCTCCAGATTTTCAACGAAGCCTGGCGCGTGCAGCGGGACTGGTTCTATGATCCGGGCCTTCACGGTGTGGACTGGAAAGCGACCGGCGAGAAGTACCGCAAGTTCGTTCCCTACTGCGGCAACCGCAGCGATCTGAATTACCTGATCGGTGAGATGATCGCCGAACTGAACATCGGACATACCTACGTCGGAGGCGGAGATATCCAGCGCAGTCCCAAGAGGGTGCCCACAGGAATGCTCGGTGCCGACTTCGACACGGTTCCCGGCGCCGACTACTATCGCATCGCTCATATCATCCCGGGCAGGCCGTGGGACGAGAGCGAACGCTCGCCGCTCACCGGGCCGGGCTGCCCGATCAAGGTCGGCCATTTCCTGATCGCAATCGACGGGGAGGAAGTGACCACCACGGACAGCGTCTTCGCATTCCTGCAAGACAAGGCCGACGCAGTGGTGACGCTGACCTACAACGACAAGCCGACCGCGGAAGACGCCAAGACCTGTCGTGTCAAGACGATCCGCAGCGAAAGCGCGATCCGCTACCGCGAATGGGTGGATAACAATCGTACGTTCGTGACCGAGGCTACTGACGGCAGGGCCGGATATCTGCACATCCCAAACATGAGTTCGTACGGCCTGATCGAGTTCGCCAAAGCCTTCTATCCTCAGTACTACAAGGAAGCCCTGGTTATCGACGAGCGGTACAATGGTGGTGGTTTTACCGGTGACATGATCATCGACCGGCTGGAGCGCAAGATCTGGGCCCTGGCGCAACCGCGTGAAGGGAAGTCTCTGCGCCATCCGGAACGAGCCTTCCACGGGCATTATGTCGTGTTGGTCAACGCGGATACCGGCTCCAACGGCGAGTACTTTGCCGAGGCCGTCAAGCGTAACAAGTTGGCAAAGATCATCGGTATGCGAACCTGGGGCGGGGCCGTCGGCATCGAGCCCCACCAGGGAATGCTCGACGGTGGCATGGTTACGCCGCCGCAGTTCGCCCCCTTCGGTCTGGATCGGACGTGGCTGATCGAGGGCTACGGCGTCGACCCCGACATCGAGGTGCAGAACATGCCCGGCGATGTGCTCCTCGGCAAGGATGCCCAACTGGAAGCCGGCGTCGAGTATATCCTGAAACGGCTCGAAGAGGATCCGATGGAGATTCCCTCGCCACCGGCCTATCCGGACAAGAGCAAGTAGCAATAACCTGCACTACTGAAGGACGTGCTGGTATTCAGTTAGGAATACACGTAGCGCCAGGGCTTGTCCCCGGCGCTGCTTACTGAACCTCGACGGCTGAAGGCTGAGGGCTGACGGCTTCAGTCTACGCATTCATGTCCGCCCAGCGTTTGGCCAGTCTTCCATAAATGGCCAGAGCAATGGCCGCCGCCACGCCGACCGCCGCGAAAGGTATCCAGACTTTGTACTGCGGATCGTACGTATCCCAGAGAATCCTGGCCGCGGTGGGACCGTCGACGCCGAGAACCTCTTGGAGCTTGGCAAAGGCCTCGGTGCGTGGGACGCCCACGGCCTCCTCTAACGTATGCACGGACCCGTCCCACGTCTTTCCTTCCGCGAAGGGAGTCTCCTCCATCAAGTATTTCAGTGCGAGGGTCGCCTTTTCGCCCACGCGATTGTAAATCTTGCCGGCGATAAAGTTGCCGAAACCGCCACCGATTCCGACGGGGATGTTCACGTAGCCGAGATACAGACCCTTCTTGCCCGGCGGAGCGATCAGACTCAAGTATTCGTTCTTCTTCGGCCCGGTCAGCATCTCACCGAGCGAGAAGAAGAAGATCCCGAGCAGCAGCATCCAGCCGTTTCCCGTCAGCCCGGCCACCAGCACCCCGGCCGTCGCCCCCAACATACCGAAGAACATCGACTCCAACGTGCGCATCTTTCGGACCAACCATGACACCGGGATCATGAAAAGGACGATGAGTAGAGCGTTCAGAGAGATGAGTATCTGCTGGGGCACGCGCTGGCGTCCATCAGGACCGGTTTCCTCCCAAGAATCGAAAGGCACGTGCTCCGCCACCATGGAGCTGTCCACCCAATCTTCGATGAAGTTGGGCTGCAGGTCCCAGAGCTGGTACATCATGGCCCAGAAGCAGGACATGATCAGCAGCCAGGCGACCAACCGCAGCTTGAAGATGTTTCTGATCGTTCTGATGAAGACCTGAAACGGATTCTCGGTTTTGGATGCGCCTGAAGCAACGTGCGGCAGCTTGATCAGCATCAGCAGATTCAGACAAGTAAACGCAGCACACACGATGAAGAGATTCCGCCAGTCCGTCGTACTGTGGCTCACCAGGACCAATGCCGATACGATATGCCCGATCCAGGATCCGACATTGACGATCCAATAGAAGATGCCCCATCCCAGAGACGAGTTCTCTTTCGTCAACTGATGACCCAGGGTCGCCTGGAGGCCGGGTTTGAAGAAGGCCGTGCCAAAGGCCAGCACCAGGACGCCACCGAAGAAGCCGTAGTAGCTGTGTAGGAACGCCATCATCAAGTACCCGGTCACGTTGACGAGCACCGAAAACAGGATGGTCTTCCGGTATCCATACCGATCCGCGAGACCGCCGGTCACCATGGGGAACAGCGACTGAAAGATGAACCACCAGAGGAAAATCCAACCCTTGTGCTCGGCCGTCAGGTGCAGCCCACCGGGCTCGTCGGCCTGCATGACGTAGATGGGGGCAACGGGTCGAAGCGTGTAGTACGCTAACCGCTCCCACATCTCGATGGCGATGCACATCCAGTAAGTAGAGTTGAACCCCTTCTTCGAATCGGGATGGGCGGTAGCGGACGAGTCTGCTGAGGGATCACCAGTCATGGTAACTCCTGGGAATCAAAGGCAAGCCGCTGTCTGTCAGCGGTGAGACTCCGGCTCTGCCGCAGCTCACCTTGTTCCTACATAGCATCCGCGCGGTGCGAATAACAAGAGGTATAGTATGGAGAGCGGCGTCTGCAGTAGGTGCGCGCACCAACCGCTTGTACCGCTCTCCACACGGCACCCCGGACGAGCAGATCACGGGGTCTCATCTGTCTGGGATGTCTCGCCGAAGACGAGCATCAGGCTCTGGTCGGCACGCAGTTTATTAATAGCCCGGCGAAGTCCGGCGAAATCGTCCGGCCCGAGCGTCTCGGTCGTGACAGCGACATTGCGGCGCAGCCGGACAGTGTTCTCGGTCACTTTCAATATCTGTGATGCGCTGCCCCAAGTTCCCTCTGCAGGTCTCGGTGAAGCAGGGACTACCCAAACCTTCCAACCCTCGGGCAATTCAACCGTTAAGTCGACGATCTCACGGAACCGACCCGCCAGACGCACGTCGGTCTCTCGGCGTGATTGAGCCAGAGGCATAGGCACATCAGCCAGAAACACCGGCCCGTCACCCAGACGCAGCACGCGCCGGGTACCATACCGCTTCAGCTCATCCTTGCTAGCCACGTTGACCGTCGCCCGCAGCACGCGGTTGGAGAGGGCGGTGATCGAATGGCCGGTAACCTCAAAGCCGGTCACAAGACGATCCGTCAATCCACTGACCAGTTTTTTCTGTGCCTTGCCGGTCTCGAGCGGTAGCGGGTCGAAGAACAACCCGGTGAGGCGAATACGCAACTCACCTGAAGCCTGACCCTCAGCGTCAACGGTGATCTTACCGGTAATTTGCAGTTCGCTCGGCTCGGCCTCCCCGCGCCCGTAGACATACGTCTTGCGCAGCGTTCCGGAGGCATCCACGTCCAACAACAAGTGTCGCCCAAAATGGCCCGGGTTCTCAAACACACCGTCTTGGGGGTGGATGTACATCGGACCCTCAGGCAGCTTCACCACGACAGCCGCTCCCGCGAGCGCCGAACCGGTCGGCACCTGTTCATCCCAGATGGTCGCGTCGACTGCCACCTGGGCAGCAGCTTCCATCCCCAGCGATCGCAGGGCGGCCAGGTACAGTGCGGCCGACTCGAGCGGATTGCCGTAATTTGCTCGAAACACCTGAGCTGCGCTTCTACAGGTCAGCGACCGCAGCGACTTGGGCGAGTCCACGACGTTGAAGGAATCGTGCAGCTTCTTGGCGATCTTCCGCATCCGCTGAGTCGCATCGACTTCGTCTTCCACAGCGAATTCGCAGAATTCCTTGATGGTCTCATCCGGCTGCCCCGCCTGGTCGATGCGATCCGACATTATGGATACCCACTTAGCGGCGCTCGGCGCGGTGGTAAACCTGAGCCGACCGGATCGCTGTTGCCAGGGCGGAGATTGCGATTCGGCGCGCCCACCGGCCAGATCCTTGAAAGTCCAGCGATAGGTGACCGCACCATTCGCGGCCGATTTGCCGAAATCGCTGCGCGCCGGGCCGGCCCGGTCAACCTGATGGTTCAGCGCCGTCCCCTCCGGCAGGGTCACGGTAACGACCCGCTCCACGGTGGGATAGTCCTCGTTGAGGCGCAGATCGGCCTCGACCCACGGCAAGACTCCGGCCGGGGTCACCACTTCATAGTCGAGCTCGAGGACGGCGTTGGTCTCTATGCCACTGAACGAGACAATCTGCTGCTGCCAGTTGGCGTACTCCGGCCAGCCGGCAACGTCGTTGGGAGCGGCGAGGTTGAACGAGTATTTCGGTACCCGCAGTATTTCTCCGTCGGGCAGATGGGTCCGGGCCGTGTGGACGACCAGCTTGTCTTGTCCGTGAACGAAATCAAGTCGTGGATCGCCGAACCGGCGGATGGGGCGTCTGTTAAGCAGCTTCAGCCACCGATGGTCCCGGCGGTGAACCGTTCCGTCCCTCTGCAACGTCCAGCGCTGCACCCAACGAAGGATGACGGCATCATCGTCGGGGAATTGGGCGGCTCCAATGCTGAGGTCAGGCGTGCCTTTCTGGCTCATCGACGCTCCCGCCGCCGGGGAGTTACAGGCCAGCGCCGCGCTGAACATGAACGTCGCCGCGGTCAGGATGAGACGCGACGTACAACGGTCTTTAGGCCCGAGGTTGTTCATCGTGTCCCTCCTCTTCCGCTTGTCCGGGGTCTATCTGAGTGCCTGGCGAGTTCGCTATCGCTGTCACCGACGGTGCAGACAATCCACTCCTCGCTTAGCTCGTTCATCGTGTCGATTGCCTTCTTGTAGTCCGGGTAGTCCTCCGCGGGGACTACACCGTTTTTGAGTCTGAACTCGAAGCGGTAGGTCAACTCACCGTCCCCCGGGGTGGCTTCGAAGGACAACCCCGCGGACGCGGAATCCAGGGTCTTGGGTTCCGGCACGTGGTCAACCTTCCAGCCCGCCGGGAGCTTGAGTGTCTCTTCATAGCGAATCAGCCGTGTCGCCCAGAACCGCAATCCATACTTGCGTTCCTTGAGATCTCCGGAGTCCATGAAGCTCGCCCGGAAAAACCTGTTCAGGGGGTGGGACAACAGCGGCAAGCGGAACATGTGCACGCCGTTTCCGCCGGAAGCGTAACCTTCCGCAGACACCTTCATGTCGACATATCCGTCGCGCGTGTAGTCATACGGATCGATGTGCTTCAGTTCCTCGAGGTGAGCGTTCGCAGCGATGTTCAGGGCACGTTCGAACGCTCCCCACTTCTCCGGCTCGGGGATGCCGTTCACCGCACGTCGCAGACGGTTATCCGCGCCGCCGTGAAGGTCCATCGTGATCCGTGTCGACAGCGTGCCGTCGTCCCGAATCTCACCCACGCTGCGAACGGCTCGCATGTTGTATTCGGGCTCATAGTGCGGGGAGAGCGTCAGGTCCTGTCCCTCCGGCGTGCCGTAGACCAGACCCTGCAGGTCCTCAAAGCTCGACCAGGTTGCACGGAACAGCGGAACCCACGTCGGATCCAGGATGCGGAAGCTGCCGTCCTTGTTGCGCATTACCGTGATCGTGTGATTGAACTGATCGGCGGGGATCTGCTCGACGCGCGAGCCTGCCATGGTCAGTGCCGGGTAGACCTCATGTCCGAGCACCCGAAGCATGGTGACCAACATCCCCGCCTTGTCCTTGCACACCCCGCCGCGGTCGCGGAACGTGTTCCTGCTGTCATGCAGAGTGTACCCTTCGCGCGCTCCGCTCTGCTTGGTGCCGTAGTAGCGGACGTTGTCCGCCACCCAGTGCGTGCAGGCAACGATCTTCTCCTCCTCGGTCTTCAGACCCGCTGTGAGCTCGTACACCTTAGCCCGGATGGCGTCGTCGGCGTCGAATTGGGGCTCGTTGACCTCGTAGAACCACCGCGACTTCGCTTCCCAGTCCTCCAGCGTAGCCATCACCAGCTTGGGCACGCAGTCGTCAAGGGCGATCATCCGCGGCTCGCGCTTGACGGCAGGAACATCCTCCGCCTCCCAGGTATACACGTGGTAGTCGTCGTCGAACCACAGGGATGACTTCAGCGGACCGTTATACACCTCGTATTGAACAGGCTTGTCCTTGGGCATGTGAACGGAGTAGCGCTTCTTGAGGATCGGATGGCTACTCTGGAAAAGCGTGACCTCATGCCAATGGCCCGGTATCGGTGGGATCAGTGTTTCGCCGGCCGCACCTCCCCTGGAACCCGCCCCGCCGTCGGCCAGATACGCGATGTTGAAGCCGATCTTGCTGACCCGGATCTCCAACGTATCACCGATCTCCAGGTGCGGGATCGGCAACAGGTACTGCTTGTTACCCCAGAATATCATCCCTTGCTGGGCGAACGACGTCGGCTGGATGACCAGCGACGTAAGATCCACCTCTTCAACGGTTTCGTCTTTGCGATGGATGCGAACCGCTTTTACTGTGACTCGGTACGTGTCCGGGTCAAACTCCCACCGCAGGACCGATTGCGACCGTACTCCGGCGTCGGTCAGAATCTTGATCAACCGGCAGCTTTCGGTTGTCGCCAGCCCGCTGTCCTGGACGTAGACGTCGGCCTCGTCCAGTACGTAGACCAAAGCGGCATCATCAAAATCCTTCGCCTCGCCCGCAGCCGCAATCAGCTTCTTGATCTCCTCATCGGTCGCAGGCCGGGGAGGACCGCCCAGCGCCGGCGTCGTCCATGCAACCGCCAGGCCAAGCAGGGGCATGAGCCTGGTCAACAATCTGTCACCTTTCATTGGATACCCTTTCATCGCCTTCCAATACGCTTCTCTCTTCTCTTACGGCCCGCGGCCATACCGCTTCTGCCCGTACGCTCGCGCCGGGTCTCAAAGACCTCGCCTGTCGATGGAGCACAACCGCAGGGGTCGAACCATCCGGACCCTTGTAGCGGCGTTAGTCAATCTTTCCCAGCTTCGTCAGCAGCCCCTCCGTCTGATCGAGCAGCCCCTCGAACAGCTTCATGGCGTCTTGAATCGGCTCGGACGTGGTCATGTCCACGCCGGCCACCTTGAGCATGTCCACCGGGTACTTGCTGCCGCCGCCCTTCAGGAACTTCATATACGCCTCACGCGTATCGGGCTCACCTTTCATGATCTGATTGGCGATATTCGAGGCCGCGCAGTAGCTGGTGGCGTACTTGTACACATAAAAGTTGCGGTAGAAGTGTGGGATTCGGATCCAATAGTTGTCTACCAGATCGTCATGTGTATAGTCCGGGCCGTAGTACTTCTTCATGATCTTGCGGTACGCGGCACCCATTGAATCGGCGGTAAGAGGCTCACGTGCCTCGGCCATCTCGTGAATTCGCTGCTCGAACTCGCTAAACATTGTCTGCCTGAACACCGTGCCCCGAATACTCTCCAGAAACTCGCCCAGCAGATAGAGTTTCTTCTTGGGATCCGGGGTCCGCTCGAGAACGTAATTCTGCAGTAGGATCTCGTTGCAGGTCGAAGCCACCTCGGCGCAAAAAATGTCGTAGTCGCTGTAGACGTACGGCTGCGTCCCGCGTGAGAGGTAGGAATGCATCGAGTGCCCCATCTCATGGGCCAGCGTCGACATGTCCTCGTACGTGTCATGAAAATTCATCAGGATGTACGGCTGAGTCAGGTAGGTGCCGCTGGAATAGGCCCCGCTCCGTTTACCCTTGTTGGGGTACACGTCCACCCACCGCGAGTCGAATCCCTTCTTCATCTGAGTGAGGTAATCGTTCCCCAGCGGTTTGAGGGCGGTCACGATGGTTTTAACGGCGTCCTCGTACTTGTACTCGAGCTTCTGGTCTCCGATGAACGGCGCAAACAGGTCGTAGGCGTGCACACCGTCGTCCAGTTTCAAGACGCGCTTGCGGATGGTCTGATAGCGGTGCAGCAACGGCAGGTTTTCGTTGATCGTATTGACCAGGTTGTTGTAGACCCCCACGGGAATGTTGCTGCCGTGCAGCGAGGCGCCCAGGCAACTGTCATACCCTCGGGCCTTGACCGTGAGTATGTGGTTCTGGACCGCACCGTTGAGCAGAGCCGCTGCGGTATTGCGATGCTTGGCGAACGTCCCCACGATGGCGTCGTATACATCCTTGCGCACGCGCCGGTCAGGTGAACGCATATAGACGTAGAAGGCTTGCTCGTCGATCTCCCTGGTCTTCCCCTCCGCATCGACGATCTTGGGGAACACGGTGTCGGCGTTGGAGAAGAGGGTATACGCGCTGCGAGGGGTGCTTCGGACCTCGCCCGCCATGGCCAGCAGCTCCTCTTCCCGCGGCGACAGCACATATTGCTTCTGCCTGAACAGGTCGTCGAAGGCGTGCCGGTACAGCTCCAGCTCCTGTTTTTCCCGCATCCAGGAATCGATCTGCTCAAACTGCATCGCGGTCAGCTCGGGCTGTACCCAGGACATCAGTTGTCCGTACTTGATGGCAAGCGATCGGGCCCGTGACCTCATAGCCTGATGCTTGCCGTCACGCGTGTCCTGATCCGCCGTCAGCGATGCATAGACGTAGATCCTCGAAACCCGCGGCTCCACCTCGTCTCGGGCTTTCAGGAACTTGTACAGTTGGTCGGATCCTTGGCTTAGAGTGCCTCTAAACTTGGCCAAGGCCTCCATCTCCTTCTCGACGGCGGCGAACTCCGTTTCCCACTCATCCACCGTGCGGAAGATGGTCTCCGTAGCCCAAAGATACTTCGTGTCGATCTCGCCGCGCTCGGAGACCTTCTCAGCCCCCCCGGCTACGGCGCGGGCTGCAATCACCGAAAACGCAGTGACGACGACAATACTCATCCATCCAGGTATTACGGCATGCCGTTTCATGGGAGTTTCTCGCAACGGGATCCTTCATCGTTCAGCCGACGGCGGTCCCGCCTGCCGCCGCCGGACCTCACAGACCGGTGAGCCTATCGCCTGAGCCCGTCCGCAGCAATACCACCAGGTCCAAAACCGTTGTTACTACGCCGCAAACGCGATTTCTAACCGCAGGCAGCTCATGTGGTGCGCGTGTGATGGTCTACTTGGGCCGCTTTGGCTGACGGGTTACATGCCGTGCGCCGTGGTCATCGTCGTCGCCCGGCCGGTGCATCCGGGAAAAGACGGCATGCCCGAATGGCACTGCCGCCCCCGATCAGAACCGCGAGTGTAAACGAGCGGTCCAAGGGCCCGAGAGCCACCGTCTGACGCCGGAGGACGTCACCGGGCCTACCTCTCCGCTCCATGACTGTCGCGGTTCTGATTACGAGTTCGCCGTCTCCCATGTGTCAGCCGCGGCAGTGCCATTCGCGGCATGCCCCATATGGTGTGGTCCGGTCTTGTGTAGCGAGGGCGTTGGCAGTGTTCAGGTTTTCGCCGCCTGGGCCAGGCCGCGGCCCCAATCCTGCTCACGCACCGCGTTGGTGATGCGCTCAGCCATCTCCACGGCGGCGTAGCCCTCCTCGGCGCTGACCGCGGCGGCCGAGCGGGTGCGAAGAGACTCCAGAAATGACCCTATCTCGGCTCGAAGGGGCTCCACGTCGTCGACCTGTAGAGGCTCGATGTTGACCATCGAGCCGAAGTCCAGACTGGCCATTTGCGAGAGATCTTCGAAGTCGCGCTCCTTGGCCATTCGGATCAGGTCGAGGTTGTCGGCCAGCTTGATGGCCACGCCCGACTTCTTCTGATAATCCATCGACACATAGCCGGTCGGGGCGAAGACGCGGATCTTACGTTCCGTCTTGAGGGCCAGTCGCGAAGCGGTCAGGTTCACGACCGACTCGTTGGCGAACCTGACCCGGGCATTGGCCACGTCTTCGCAGGTGCCCAGCACGCTGACACCGACCGCATCGATAGTGTAATCACGGTCCTTCACCAGATGCAGCACGATGTCGATGTCGTGGATCATCATGTCGAACACCACCCCGATGTCGGCACTTCGGAACGTGAACGGGCTGATGCGGTGCGATTCGATGAATCGCGGCGTAAGCTCCATGCGCAGCATGGCCTGTACGACCGGGTTGAACCGTTCGGAATGGCCGACCTGCAGTAGGCAGTTGCATCGGCGACACGCTTCCAGCAACTGCTTCGCACTCCGGCTATCCGGCGCCAGCGGCTTTTCGACAAGAACCGCAACCCCCCGCTCCATCAGAGGGATGGCCACCTCCGCATGATAGACCGTAGGAACCGCGACACTCACGGCGTCGAGCTCGCGGGTCACATCGGCCATGCTCGTGTGCGGCTCACCGCCGAATTGCGAGGCGATCTTTCGGGCCCGGTCGGGCTCTTTGTCAACCACCGCGACCAGCTCGCAACCATCCAGTTCACTGTAAATGCGGGCGTGATGCCGCCCCATATGTCCTGCGCCGATCACGGCGACACGTAGGGATCGGTCCATAAGGATCAGTCTTCCCCTCTCACGATGCCTGCACAGTGGCACCTTTCGTGAAGGTTGCGGTGACGAATTTGTCCCTGTTCAGGACTATGCTGGCCGGGTTGTCACGTCCGGTCAGGTTCCCGTTCCACCCGGCAAACCCCCACCCTGGTTCGGCCCGGGCCATCAATTCAAACGCTTCGTGCGCCAGATCAGCGGAGCGACTGCAGGTCTTCTCGACCCGACCGCGACCTACCACACTCACCGTCAAGGTATACTTGTTCTGCAGCTTCCACGAACTGCGATGAACAGGGTCGGCCCGCAGCGATTCCAGGTA
>CP070827.1:3569390-3570900 GCA_020344555.1 Phycisphaerales bacterium | reverse complement strand
CTGCCCGTCGAGGGGATGGAGATTTACGAGGTCATTCGACGCCGGCTGTTCGAGGATCTCGGCGACCGAGCGGAGCATCAACGAACCGTCGACGCCTACTGCGAGATGTACCGGGGGCTCGGGGACGACGTGCCGCAGGCCATCAAAGAGCCTGGATACAAAAAGAACATGCAGGCCGCCTACCCTTTTCATCCGGAGTTGCTCACAACGCTGTACGAGCGATGGGGTTCGATCACGGAGTTTCAGCGAACGCGCGGCGTGTTGCGGCTGCTCGCCTATGTCGTCAGCGACCTGTACAACCGGAAAGACAACGAGGCTCTGATTCAATCGTGCAGCATGAACCTTGGGGTCAGTGAGATCCGCGGCGAGTTGGTCAAATACGCCGGCAGCCCGTTTCACGGCGTCGTCGACAGCGACATTGCGGGGCCGGACGCCAAGTCGCCGGAGATCGATCGATCGTTGGGCAGCGAATACGCCAAGGAATCAGTCTCGGAGAAGCTGGCCAGGGCGATCTTCATGTACTCGTTCGGAGGAGCACAACGCAACGGGGCTACCGTGCCGCAGTTGCGACTGGCCGCGCTGAACCCGGAAATGAATCCGCCGTTCATCGCCGATGCACTCGAACGAATGTCGAAGCGCCTGTGGTTCCTTTACCGCGACGGCGGGCTTTATCGCTTCGAGTCCAAGCAGAATCTCAACCGCACGATTCTCGACCGCGAGGAGATGGTGCGATCAGACGGCGAACGGGTGCGCGAGTACGCGAGGGCCACGCTCAACGACATGATCGGTGAGGCGCATTTTCGAGTATTCCGCTATCCGCACGAAAGCCGGGATGTGGCCGACGATGCCCGATTAAGCCTGGTGGTGCTCGATCTGCACCAGACGGCCCGTGAAGACGTGCTTCCGGCAGACACGAGGGCGTTTGTCGGCGAGATCGTGCGGCAGCATGGTCAGAGCTTCCGCAAGCACGCCAACGTCCTGATCTTCATCGCACCAGACGAAGGCCGATCGGCAGAAATCACTGAGGCGGCAACCCGGCTGTTGGCGCTACAGGGGATCGACGAGGACAAGGCCATGAAGAAGCGGCTTACGCCCGAGCAGCTAAACGACCTCGCCGGACGCCTCAAGAACGCTGAGGCGGCGCTGCCGTCGAAGCTGGCGCAGGCGTATCGGCATGTCATCGTCGCCACCGACAAGAAGGCGCTCAAGCCAATGGACATGGGCGTCCAGACATATGACGGGCGAACGACGATCAGCGACCGGGTGTACACGACCCTCAAGGACAATGACCAGCTTCTGGAACGGCTCGATCCGGCGCTGTTGATCGGGAAGAGGTGGAGCCTTTGGCCTGAGGAGGAGTCGATGGTCAACGTGAAGACGCTGGCAGGGTACTTCACCCAGCTAACGCACCTGCCTATGTTGTCCGGTTCAGACGTCCTGCGCGAGACAATTGCGCGGGGTGTGGAACGCGGCCTCTTCGCCTATGCCCTCGGCGAGGGCGAGGTACGCC
>CP070827.1:3545350-3569290 GCA_020344555.1 Phycisphaerales bacterium | reverse complement strand
GCTGTGGAGAGTCTTGGGAACGAGTCATTGACAGTGCTACGCGGCTTTCACATCACAAAAGGATTTGTGGATTTCCCGGACAGCGGAGGTGGCCTGTACGTGGAAGACAGTGACGCGACGTTTGTTCAGTGCGTTTTTGCGGGCAATAGGTCCGCGGTAATGGGTGGAGCGGTCGCGATCTGGGGAGGTTCGCCCTCGTTTGTCAACTGCCGATTCTACGGTAACGACGGGGGCTGGGCTGCCGGGGCCATATACATCCGCAAGTCTGCCACCCCGACATTCGTCAATTGTCTGCTTTATTCAAACCAGGCCTGGGAAGGCGGCGCTGTAGCGATCACAACGGGAGCGGCGACCTTCGTAAACTGTACACTTTCGGAGAACGCGGCGACCGCGGGCAAGGGTGGAGCATTCTTGGACAGCCGCGGTGAAGCAGCCCTTCGCAACTGCATCATTTGGGGAAATACTGCCAACACGAACGGCACCGACGAGATTTTCAACCTCCCCGCGGCTCAAGGAAGCACCGCCGTGACTCATAGCAACGTCAAGGGCGGCTGGCCAGGCGAGGGCAACCTATACAGCGATCCGCTGTTTGTTGACCCGGCAACGGGTGATTACCGAATCCGGCAGACTTCACCATGCAAGGACAAGGGGCAAAACGCGTCTTTACCCACGGACGTTGCCGACACGAGCCTGGACGGCAACACGACGGAGACCTTGCCAAAGGACTTGGGCTTGAACGCGCGCATCCACGGCGATTCCGTCGACATGGGCGCCTACGAGTGGCATCCAGAAGACAATTAGATGACCAGAATTCGCATACGGCGACACTGCGGCCCACGGTTGGCGACCGGGCCTGTTCTGCAGCCGATCTCTCAGATCGCATGAGCTCAGCAGCTGCTTGCACGTCCCGAACTTACTCGCCCGATAATCCGGCCCAGGATCTCCGCCACCACCTAGCGCATCCATCGTCGTGAGTTGCCGGACTTGGTGGTCACACCCCATTCGGTCAGTACGACAACGATCTGCTCTGATTGTGGTTCCCATACCGAACCCAACGCCCCTCGGGTCTCTCTTTCACTCGATCGTGCGCTCGAAGACCGTTGGCTTTCCTCTAGTGACGTAACCTACGCAGGATCAGGAAGTTGCGCTCCGGTCCTGCGTCTCTTTATGCGCGGGGGGTGACCAAAGTCGCTGGGGTAGCGCACCTACACCCTCATCAACCGGTCTAATCGATATCTTCGAGCAGACGCGTTGCGGCCACCGCGGCGACCCGCTTGCGTAACGGAAACGTCTTGTCGCCAGCGTGCACCAAGAACGCCTTTTGGAGGCCCAGCGTGTCGATGGCCGTGTGGAGCGAGCTCGTGAACTTGGGCGACGACGTGCGTTTGAACTCGAATCCCCAGCGGCGGCGGCCACGAATCCATAGTAGATCAAGTTCGGCGCCGGAATGCGTTGCCCAGAAGAAGCACTCCTCGGGGCTAGCGCCGACATGGTCCACGACTTGTTGCAGCAGGAAGCCCTCCCAGGACGCACCGACCTTCGGATGCCGGTCGAGATCCCGACGCTCCCGGATTCCGAGCAGTCCATGCAGGAGACCCGAATCCCGCACGTAGACCTTCGGCGACTTCACCTGCCGCTTGCGGACATTCTCATGCCAAGGTTGCAGAACCTTCGCTACCTGTGCAGCCTGGAGCGTATCTAGGTAGTGCCGCACGGTCTTGTCGCTTACGCCGAACGAGCGGGCGAACTCAGCGCCATTCCATACCTGGCCGTGATAATGAGCCAGCATCGACCAGAATCGCGACAGCGTCGCGGCCGGAACCCGCACGCCCAACTGGGGCAAGTCACGCTCAAGAAAAGTGCGGATGAAGCTCTGTCGCCAGGTGAAGCTGGCGTAATGAGTGCGGGCCAGGAATGACAGGGGGAACCCACCGCGTAACCACAGGCGGTCGAGCCGATTGACACCGACCTCATCGAGATGGAAACCGTCCAGGTTATGGAACGCGATTCGACCCGCGAGTGTCTCTGACGATTGGCGGAGCAACTCCGGTGACGCGCTGCCCAGGACGAGAAAACGTGCCCTTCGCGGACGACGGTCAGCTAGCACCCGCAAAACCGGGAAGATGTCTGGCCGGCGCTGGATTTCGTCGATGATCACGAGCCCCTTGTGATCAGCCAGGGCCAGTTTGGCATCAGAAAGGCGAGCCAGGTCGGCCGGATCCTCCAAGTCGAACCGTTCGCCCGATGGCTTGGCTCGCTTCAGAAGCTCGAGGGCCAGGGTTGTCTTCCCGACCTGGCGGGCTCCCAGGATGGCTACGATGGGGAACTGCCGGAGCAGGCGCCGGACCGCGGTCAGATGTCGCCCTCTTGGAACCATGGATCGGATCATATCGGAAAAGTCGGAGGCTGTCTCCGATATTTCACGCAAGGCCAGGACTTTTTTGCTGAGTGTGTTGCCGTGGTACCGCACCGGACCCGACGTGGCGGATGGTACCTCGTCATAGCCTGCCATCCGGCTGCCGCCGGCGAGAACAGCCGGATGAGAGGCCTTGTCGACACGGTACGCCGGTTCCCGGCTCGGGCCGCTCCGTCCCTGACGTACGGTTGACCCGCTTGCCGGGGGTGTCCAAAATGAGGCCCAAAATGGTGCTCTACATGGTGAACATGTTGCACATGTAGAGTTGGGAAAATGACATGCAACCTACTGAAAACGCTGTAGGTTACGTGCTGGCAAGGACTTAGGCGCCAGCGAGCATATAAGGCTCATAACCCGGAGGTCGCAGGTTCGAGTCCTGCCCCCGCTAGTTGTAACCTTCGCGGAGACAAGCACTCAAGGGCTTGGCTGCGTGTTTGGCTTTTGTTAGGGGTGACCAAAACGTGGCCCAGAACCCACCGGGACCCAGCCGCGCAGGGCGCCTCAGGGGTCCGTGAACGCGGTCTTGCGCCGCGCGATGACGAGCCCGTCGGGGTGGGAGATCGAAGGTAGTTCACCACGCACCCTGGGCCGGCCACCGGTGCCCCAGAGCTGGCCGATGGCATCGGGGTCGGTACCCGACGAGCTGCCCATACCTCCGGTTCCCGAGCTGGGGTCCCAGCACGCTCTGTAGGCGCTGGCGAGTGCACGACGGCCGGCACGCGCCAATGGGATGTGTACTCGTTCATTGAATGACGATTGTCCCGTACACGTCATTGACTCCAAAACGAACGACGTCGTTCGAATGCCTCGCTGGGCCATTGTCGAGCTAAGCATTCGCCTGTGCCGCAGCGGTACTCCTGACTTGACTCGCGGACTGGCCAGACGCTCTGCGAGCGAAACCGCCAAAATGGCCTCGACGGCTTTGCCGCCCGCGCACCAGCGCTCATGTCGAATGGTCTCCGGCCGGTCGAATGGTCTTCGGTACACCCTAGTGGGCCGTGGCGTCTTCCCGCATGCCGACGGCCGCCAGGCGGCAAGAAATGTAGTGCGGACTCCGTCGGTGAATGACGCGTTCTCTTTGACAGCGCGAGGCAGACTCAAGACAAGGAGAAGGTGCGATGCCAACGAACGAAGCACCCAGAAGTCCCAGGAAACGCTGTCACAACTGTGGGCTGCCGTGCAACGGCATGTTCTGTTGTGACTGGTGTTTGAACGCCTACTTAGCGCGACGGGACGCCCATCAGGTCGCCCGCCGGCGACGAGCGCGGTCGCGACCTGACAAAGACTCAGCGCCAGGGGCCGCCTAAGTTGCAGCCGGGAATCATAAAGAAAGCTGTGGCTCCGACCTGCCTTGCTTTCCTCAGCACGGCGATGGAGACGATCAGCAGGGAGGTCAGGCAGTAGAGGTTTGACGAGGAGACTGGAGATGAACCGAATAGGTTCTCGCAGGAGATTGCTCGTGTGCGCTGTATTGCTGGCCGGAGGTTGCGGAACTCTCCCTGACTTCCTTGTGGATGCGGGACGGGGCGCGGCGAAGGAAGCACTTGAAGAGTCCGTTGAGGACGCCATTGATGAAGTAGTCAACGGCGTCGTAGATGATCTCTGGGACCTAAGCGATGTATCACACGCGCTTGAGGCTAACGACGCGGGCGGAAGAGACGCTGACCGTGGACGTTAAGCGGATGGCACGTTCGCAGTGATCTTGGTCGCCTTATGCTTGCGCGCTGGCACGCCGATGTGGGTGCCCCTCGATTCGCCGTTCAGTGGCCTCGGGCGTGCGCGCCCAGATCGGCCACCGAAGCCGATCCCGCCATATCGATTCCGCGTGGCCGAGAGGTCTGGCCCAGCCTGAGGCGCGGGGCCCTGTGGAGTACGGCTGTCACGCCTTCACCTTCGGTCCCGCCGACTCAATACGGCCCGGTAGCGACCGTCCAATCCCCACGACATCCGGGGGATGGCCAACACCGGGTGCTTCCGTTAGCATCTACGTAGAGCGGCGTTGAACTGTAGCCGCAGTTTGTGGACCGTGGCCGGCCCTCTGGACGTGCGAGCAATGGCGTTGTGGAAGGCAGATCCTCTGATTTGACCCAGATTCTGGTCGACGCGAGTAGCGAGCGACCGGCCGACGTGGCCAAGAAGCTCATGCCTCTTGTGTACGACGAACTTCGTGAGCTGGCCGCGCGATATCTTCGCGCGGAGCGTCGGGGGCACACGCTGCAGCCAACGGCGCTGGTCCACGAAGCCTTCATGCGCCTGGTCGACCAGAGCCGTGTGGATTGGAAAGGTCGCACGCACTTCTATGCGGTTGGGGCCGAGGCAATGCGCCGGATTCTGATCGATCACGCGAGGGCTCGCGGTCGAGGCAAACGCGGCGGCGAGTGGCAGCGCGTGGTGCTGGACGAGGCCGAGACGCCACAGGATCTGCGGGATATCGATCTCGTAGCGCTACACGACGCACTGGAAGCCCTCGCTGCCCTGGATGAGCAGCAGGCGCGCATCGTCGAGCTTAGATTCTTCGGTGGCCTGACGGTGGAGGAGGTGGCGCACGTTCTCGGAGTCTCCAAGCGGAAAGTCGAAGGCGACTGGACTCACGCCAAGGCGTGGCTTCGCAATGCACTCGACCCGGAAAGCCAGCCATGACGCCGGAGCGTCACGCCCTCATCAAAGAAATCTTCCTTGCGGCGGTGTCATCTCCGCCCGACGAACGTCCGGCCGTCCTTGATCGGCGTTGTGGCGATGATCACGAGCTGCGAAGGGACGTCGAACGTCTCATTGCACACCACAATGATCAGACGCTCACGCCGGATTCTCAAGTTGCCACGTCGCCGACGGATGTGTGGCGTCGGGCGGGGCCGCAACTCGACCTGGACGCGAACGAGACTACCGGGCCACCCCGTCCGGCGCGTTCTCGATCTGGGATTGCTGCCGGCCAAGACCTCAGCCCCGGTACCATCGTTGTGGGCCGCTACCGCATCGTGTCACAGCTAGGTAGCGGCGGGATGGGCGTGGTGTACCGTGCCGAGGACCTCACACTCGGCCAGACGGTCGCGTTGAAGTTCCTCAATCCGTCGATGGCCGCGAATCCGGTTTGGCTGGCCAGCTTTCGCAATGAGGTTCGCCTGGCGCGTGAGGTCACGCACCCATGCATATGCCGCATGTACGACATCGCGGAGGCCGACGGCGAGCACTTCCTGTCCATGGAGTACGTGGACGGCGAGGACCTGGACAGTCTGATCAGGCGCATCGGCCGGCTGCCTCGCGATAAGGCTGTGTATATTGCGCGCCAGATCTGCATAGGTCTTGCCGCTGCCCACGGTGTGGGCATTCTGCACCGGGATCTGAAGCCGGCCAATGTTATGCTGGATGGGCAAGGTCAGGTTCGTATCACCGACTTCGGCTTGGCAGCTCTGCCCGAGCAGATCAAGGCGGGGGAGATCCGAGCGGGGACACCCGCCTACATGGCACCGGAGCAGATGGCCGGCCGGGAAGTCACGGTTCAAAGCGACATATACGCCCTGGGTTTGGTGTTGTATGAAGTCTTCGCAGGCAGGCCCGCGTTTCAAGCGAATACCATCCAAGAGTACAAGGAGCTTCACGAGAAGTCACATCCCGCCCCACTGTCGGACGTTGTAGAAGACGCGCATCCGGACGTGGACCGAATTGTCGCTCAATGTTTGGAAAAGAACGCTCAGGATCGTCCGAACTCCGCGCTGGAGGTCGCTGCAGCGCTGCCGGGCGGGAATCTACTGGCAGCCGCCCTGGCCGCCAACCTGACACCCACACCGGAGATGGTCGCAGCGGCGACGCCAAAGGCGGCGCGGACTGCAACGCCTGGTACGCTTCTTGTCGTGGCGCTGGCTCTGCTTGCGGCGCTCGTCGTTGTGCGAGGGATATCACCCGCATCCTGGATCCCAGTGGGCACTAAACCACCGGCCGTCTTGGCTGAGCAGGCGCGGGAGTTGCTCAAGGCCGCGGGGCACTCCGTCGAAGCGGATTACAGCGCCTACGGATTCTGCCAGGTGGCCGATGCTGCCCTCCTGGCGCATGGCTATCGCTTGCCCCAAAACATAGCGCATCTGGCGGTCAGTTCGGCGGACGAGCTCGTCTTCTGGTACCGCCAGAGCCCGGAGAAGCTCGCGCCCTCGGAGGTCCGCAATGTGATGTTGGGGGCTGCGCGAGTGACACCGAGTGATCCGGCGCCGGGAACGCCCGGCATGGTTTCGGTTGTGTTTGATCTTTCCGGCAGGCTGGTGCTGTTCGCTGCGATACCTGAGCATGTTTCGCCCGGCGAGGAGCCGGCGAGTGCCGCTGAGCGCGAGCAGTGGAACGCGTTCCTCGAACGCGCCCTGCTCGACCCCGCGGAGATGGTTGCTGAGGAGCCGGGCGTTGAGTCACTCTTTCAGACGGACCAGCGGTTTGCCTGGCGGGCACCCCACGCGAATGGCGGCGAGAACGCCCTCCGTGTGGAAGCTATGGCTTGGGACGGAAGACCCCTGTTCCTCGCGGTCGGCCAGAGCGCCGAAGATGGGGCTGCGGCGCGGCATCCAAAGAGCATGGACGCTCGTGAAGCCGTCGCCACCAGTTCTCTTCGCATTGTCTTCCTGCTGATCACCATTGTGGCGATTCCCTTGGCGTGGTTGAACTACCGCGCGGGGCGGAGCGATCGCACGGGCGCCATGCGTCTGGCGATCTTCGTTGTAGTGATTCAATTCGCAGCCTGGCTGCTGCGGGCCAAGCACGTATCCAACTTCAACACTGAGCTTCTGAACATCTGTCTGGCCGGTCTGCAGGCGATTGGTGTGGCGGCTCTTCTTGGTATTTTCTATATCGCCCTGGAGCCCCTGGCACGTCGCTACTGGCCTGATATGCTGATCACGTGGAGCCGGGCGTTGTCCCTGCGTTGGCGGGACCCAACCGTGGGACAACATCTAATCGTGGGGGTCTGTGTCGGATGCTTCTGGGCGCTCTTAGTTGCGGGCGAGGCGGTGTTGGTGAGCTACGTTGGTTGGGACGTACGAGCTTCTCTACTCGCCGACACAGTGGCAAACAACCTGCTCGGAGGGCGCGTTGCTTTGGCGGGCTATCTTAGCGCGCTGCCGTTTGCGTTGTTTCGTGGCCTGCTGTTTCTGCTGCTGCTCGCGGTCCTGCGGGCGCTTGTGCGCCGTCCCCTATTGGCGGCGGTTATCGCAGGCGTCATCATTGCTTCGATGACGATGCCGCGCGGGGCTCACGTTTATACGTCATGGTTGGCGATCGGCATCGGCGGCGTGGCTGTGAGCGTATGGGTGATGATCCGTTACGGTCTGCTCACGCTGACCGTCGCCTTGTACGTCACGTTCGTGCTGAACACCACCCCGATCACGTTTGATTTCCATGCCTGGTATGCGGACCAGTCGTTGTATGTTCTTGCAATCATCGCTGCGCTCGCGGCCTATGGCTTTATCACGGCACGTTCCGGGACGCTCGCGCGCTGAAGCCCACATCCACTCCGTGTCCTGCCCGCTAAACGCACACCCACAGGCGCTGCTTCCCAGTTAGCCAGCCGTCGACCCCAGTTAGAAAACCAGATTCTGCCGTGCGGACCTTCGGCGGTTTTGTCGCGTCAACCCGTGGAGAACGGTTTGGCGAGATGGCCGGATTTCCTCCGCGTGGGACGACTTCAGCACCGCCATCCAAAGCTGATGGCACGCCCAAGGGGCTCGCGCCGGTGCTGTGGCCTTCGATAATCGCGGGCTCGATAGTCCTGCGGTCGAGCCAACCGTGGCGTTTATGGACGGACGCCAACACTCGGACGGTCAGAACTTACAGCTGCCCTCAAGCGCTGGGACGTTCCCAGCCGGCCGTTCGAGGGACGTGCTCGGAGTGTGCCGGGTAGCGCATCTCCGCTTAGTGTTTGGAGATAGACCATGTTCGACTTTGGTTCCATTCTCCAGCAGTTGATTGCGGGGATCAGCGATCTGTTCGTGAACCAGATCCTATCGCTGATCTCCAGTCTGTTTGGCGGGCTGCTCGGCTAGCCGGGCAGCGTGTTCTATCCAAGGGGAGACGCGGGGGCGTCTTGACCCGGCGTTCACCTGGGGGTGGCGCGGCCCCGGGTGGACGTTGATTTTCGTACATGCTGCGTTTTGACCTGGTTTGCATCAGGAGGCGCAACGCGCTTCCGGCAACAGAGATCACCCGCTGGTTCGCGCGGGGCGACATGATTCTCAACACGAGATCGGTTTGTTGCCCTACTACGAAACGCCTCTTGCCAGGATCCTTGCGTAGCGCAGCACAGAGGAGGCGTTCACGGAATTGGTTGCCTCGTCAGGTTTCGCGAATGCAGGAGATCCTCCTGGAGGGTTCTGAGCAGGGCTTAAAGATGCAGAAGAGAATCAAGCCAATTGATGTGTTCGTCGGAGAGGCTAGCGACGGCCACGCTGAACTTGTGGAGGCAAGTCTCCGGGACACCGGTATCGTCAACAATCTTTACAGGGGGCGCGACGGCGCAGAGACATTTGCGTTGGTTCGCGACGCGTGGAGAGGCTGCAAGGATGTGACGTTGCCTCCGTTACTCGTTCTTCTTGATTGCGGACTTCCAAGTGTCTGCGCTCTTGACGTGCTCGGAGCCCTCAAGAACGATTGGCGGTATAGCTGGATGCCGGTCATCATGATGACCACTACAGACGACCGGCGGAAAGCTGAAGAATACCGACATCTTGGATGTGAGGCGTATGTCACAAAGTGGGCAGTCTTTCTGGGGTTGCGAGGCTTTGTGACGAAAGTCAGATTCCTTGCGAACAGGGCCGTGCGGATCGCTTCGTGTCGTCGAAACATCGCGGAGATCCATACCTGCGGCGCGGGTACACTTGATCCGCGTTTTACATCTGACGTTGCCCGGCCCGCCGGAATAGACAGAAACGAATCAGGAAGGATGTGAATGATGGACCTGCTACGGCGTAGTGTCCGATTGGCCCTCCCCCTTGCCATTGTCCTGTGTGGCGGCGGAGTCATGGTTTGGCTGATGCAATCCACACCTGCGCCCGAGGCACATGCTGCAACCGTTCACCTACCCTCTGTGGCGGTCCAGACGGTTGTGCCACGAACCGCTGTCATTCCGGTTGTCGGCTATGGAACGGTGCGGCCGAAGAACCAGGTTCAGATCGTCCCCCAGGTGAGTGGTGAACTGGTGTTCTCCCATGCCGACTTGGCCGAAGGCAGCATCATCGCCAAAGGCGAGCTGCTCTTCGAGCTGGATCCGTCAGTTTATCAAGCGCGGGTCCAGCAAGCTGAGGCGGAAGTGCGGGCCCTGGAGGCGGCGCTCTCACGCCACGATCAGGAAATGGCCAACCTGGATGCGCGCATCATCATTGCACAGAAGATGCTGGCGATTGACGAACGGGACTATCTGACTTCAAAGCATCTTCTGGAGCAGGAGAGCGTTGGAACACGGCAGGGCCTGGACGCAACCCATCAGAAGTATCTGCAAAGGCAGGATCTGGTCGTGCAGCTCAAGAACCAGCGGGCGACAGCGCCTCATCTGAAGCGTGAGACACAAGCCAGGCTCGACGCGACACGTGCCAGGTTGCTGCAGGCACGGCACGATCTGGAACACACCAAGATCTTCTGCCCGTTCACCGCGCGGGTCGAATCGGTCAAAGCATATCAGTCGCAGATGGTGACCGCCCATCTGTCCATCGCGACACTCACCGACGTGGGGGCCTTTGAGCTTCCTATCAGCGTGGACCCGCGTGAGCTGCGTTGGCTGGATCGAGACGTCCAGCCGCAGGCACTCGGGCAAGACTCGGATGAACAGGGGCCTGAGGTCAAGATCGCATGGTCAGTCTCAGGCCAAGAAGCCGCATGGCGCGGACACGTGGCACGCTTGGAACGCATGGATGAGGTGACGCGGACGGTCCGCATGATCGTTGAGGTCCGTGGCGCCGACATGGCCCGAGGTCGGAATGTCTGGTTGCGTGGTGGTACGCCCACAATCTCGATCGGAATGCACTGCCGAGCCGAACTTCCAGCAGAACCACTGGCCGAGGCAGTACTGATCCCCTGGCACGCTATCCACGAGGATCGCTGGGTCTACGTGTTCGAACCGGCGGCCGAGGGATCCAGTCAGGGTCTTGGTCGCCTCGGGCGCCGGGAAGTGAGTATCCTGCGCATGATTGGCGACGACGTCCTCGTCGACTACCGTGGCCACGACAATCCACACAGAAGTCAGCTCAAGTCGGGCGAGCAGCTAGTCGTGTCGCGTCTGGTCGACCCGGTGGTTGGAATGCAGGTCGCACTGCAGAAAACGCCGGATCGCATGCCAAACCAATGGGATACGCCGAGCCCCGCCGCACCGCCCGAGCTCGCAACGACGGGCCAGGACATCGCGCACCTGGCAATGTCGAACTCTGCGGGGCAGGTTGCACAGGAAGAATAGTGAGTGTCTGACGATGGTACGTGGGTTATTGACATCTTGCGCTGACAATCACGTCTTCGGGAACCTTCTTGCCGTAGGCATTCTGGTGACGGGTGTCGTCGTCGGCCTGGGCATTCCGCGCGAAAGCTTCCCCGACACGTCGCTTGACTATGTGGTGATTACTGTGCCCTACCCGGGCGCAAGCCCGAAGGATGTCGAACGATCGGTCTGCGTGGAGATGGAACAAGCCATCGAAGGTATCGCCGGCATCCGTCGGGTAACCTCGTTTGCCAGCGAGGACACCGGTCAGGTGTATGCCGAGTTTGACCCGTCGGTCGCGCCGGCGCTCGAACTCATCCGGCAGATTCAGCAACGGATCAACGCGATTACCACCTTTCCCGAAGAAACGGAAGAGCCGGTTGTCTCCGAATTCATCGTCCGTAGCCAGGTCATGAATATCGGTGTGCATGGGCCAGTGTCCGAGCGTACGGTCAAGCATGTGGCGGAAAGCCTCCGCAGGAAACTGTTGAGGCACTCCGCCATCTCACAGGTAAGCCTTTCCGGCGTGCGCGATTACGAAATTTCCATTCAACTCTCGCAGGAGTCCCTGAGTCGGTACGGATTGAAGCTGCAACACGTCGTCGAGGCGGTAGCCCGAAGCAGCCTGGATCTTCCTGCTGGGACCATCAGAGCTGCTCAGGAGGAGATCAACGTTCGGACGCTTGGGCAGCGTTACACCGCGCAGGACTTCAAAGATCTTCCGGTCATTACACTGCCGGACGGCACGTCGGTCCCGCTTGGACAGATTGCATTGGTTAGAGATTCGTTTGAAGAGGTGACGGTGTCCGGTCGCGTCAATGGCGAACCTGGCGCAGTGGTCAAAGTGTTCAAGACGAATCGCGAGGACGTCAGTGCGGTCGCTGAGGCCGCTCGAGACATTATCGAGACATACCGCGCACAGCTTCCTGCGGGGATCAGACTCTCAATTTGGGGCGACACGTCCCGTGACGTGGAGGCTCGACTCCAGATGCTCGGACAAAATGCGGTGATGGGCATGACTCTGGTCATTCTATCTCTGCTGCTGTTTGTCAACCTGCCATCGGCGTTGGCCGTCGCTCTGGGGATCCCCGTGGCCCTCGCGGGTGCCACCGCTGCACTTGGGCTGATGGGCGGGACCCTGAACATGATTAGCCTTCTGGGCCTCCTGATGGCCACGGGCATCATCGTTGACGACGCCATCGTGATTGCAGACAGCGTTCGGTCGCAGGCTCGGCGGGGGCTATCGCCCGATCTGGCAGCCGTGGAAGGTACGAGGCGGATGGCGATACCGGTGCTGGCATCCTCAGCCACAACGATCATCGCGTTCATTCCTCTGATGTTCGTCGAAGGCATAATGGGTAAGCTGATCTACATTCTACCCGTCGTGGTGATTGCAGCTGTCGTTGCATCTGCCGTCGAAGCGTTTCTGATCCTGCCATCGCATCTGCGGGCATGGACGACGGATCGCATGGCTGCCAACTCACCGGCGTCGTCGCGCCGGACGATCCGCCATCGCCTTGACACCTTGATCGACGGGCTCATCGTGCGCTGGTACCGCCCGACCCTGCGGTACTGTCTTTCAGCTCGGCGTTTCGTCCTTGCCACCGCCGTCGCAATGTTCCTGGCTTGCGTGGGGCTGGTCCTTGGGGGAAGAGTGGCATTTATGATGTTTCCCAAGACTGATTCGAACGTCATACGAGCCCGTGTGCAGTTGCCTGAGGGCACACCCATTGCCGTCACACAAGCCGCTGTCGACCGCATGGAGCAGGCAGCATACGAGTTGAATTCTCATCCTCATCTGACGCCCGCCGCACCAGGCAAGCTTGTGCAGCAGGTTCACACTGTTATGGGAGAGTGGGCTGACTTCGTTCCCGAGCGCGGTAGTGCCCTTGGTGAAGTCTCGATCGAGCTGATGCCGGCCGAGCTGCGGCGTGTGGACATCGCCGAGGTCATCAATTGCTGGAGAGAAGGCATCGGCAACATTCCCGGCGCCGAGACGTTGGCGGTTACGCGACAGGAACCCGGCCCAACGGTGAAACCGGTCGAGATTCGTCTCCTGGGAGGGAGCCTGGAAGAGCTTCGGCGCGCGGCGGGCGAGGTTCGCGCCAAGCTGGCTTCCTACGATGGAGTCAACGACGTGGAGATCAGCCTGCGTCCTGGCAAGCGTGAGTTGCAGGTCCTGCCGAAGCCGGGGGCACGCGCAATCGGCGTGACGGTGGCCGAGTTGGCCGCTCAACTTCGTCACAGCGTGCACGGTCAGGAGGCGGTCCGACTGCGGCGCGGGCAAAGCGAGGTGAAGGCGGTTGTAAGCTACGCCGATCCAGATCGGCAAAGCCTTGGCGCGCTCGAAAGCCTACGCATTCGCAGCGTAAGCGGCGCTGAAATCCCTCTTCAGGAAGTGGCCGATACAAGACTCGCGCGCGGCTACGCCAAAATCACGCGGCAAGACGGCCTGAGGCGCGTCAGGATCCAGGCCGACGTTGACGAGCGCAGAGCCAACGGTGAGCGGATCGTCCATCATTTGGTCTCGGATTTCCTGCCCGGGCTTGCCGAGCGCTACCCTGGAATCACCTATGTCATCGATGGACACCACACGCGTATTACAGAATCGTTGAGAAGCCTCGTTCGTGCCGGCGCCATTGCTACGGTGGCGATGTTCGCCCTCCTGGGTACGATTCTACGGTCGTACATACAGCCCATAGTCATCATGGCTGCCATACCCCTAGCCATCATTGGTGCCGTTTTGGGCCATGCGGTTCTCGGGTACGACCTGACGTTGATGAGTGTGTTCGGCGTGACCGCCCTAGCGGGGATCGTCGTCAACGATTCGCTGGTGCTGGTGGATCGTGTCCGCTTGAACATGGCTGAAGGTATGAATGTCCGTGACGCAGTGCTGAATGCCGGGGAATCACGATTCCGAGCTGTGACGGTGACATCGATCACGACCATCGCCGGCCTGTTTCCACTGCTGATCGAACGCAGTGCACAAGCGCAGTCACTGATCCCAATGGCGGTGTCCATCGCGTTCGGCCTTGCGTTTGCCACCGTACTCGTGCTTCTCGTCGTCCCGGCTCTATTCTTGATCGTCGACGACTCGAAACGCCTCGCACGTTGGCTCTGGCATGGCAGCGTCTGTTCGGGTGACGTGGGCTCTCACGGTGGGCGGCCGCACCCCTTGGATGCGCGAGTGGGCCGCTGCCCTGGTCTTCAACACCGATGGGCGTCGCCGCCCTCCCCGCCGGCCTACGGAACTTCGTAGCTGCTGTGATAGTCGATCCCTGAGGTGATCTTGTTTTTGTTCTTGTCCTGTCACGTAAATTGAAAACCTTGCTGCGCGCACCAGCGCACGCTGTTCGTCGGGTCCGATCCCTTGTGCCGGCACTTGGGGCCCAGCTCGGCCTTACTTCGGATCTCCAGGAGTGTACATCCGTGGACGAGTGCCAGAACGAACTCAACTGCAAGCCCCCTGTTTGATTCTCGCCATCATGTACTCCCTCTCGATCAACGCGAGGGAGTCGTACTCCACAACGCTCGCCCCGTCACTGCATGGGCTTAAGTGGGCACCTACGTCCCCCCGTAGCCGTGCGCCTTGTCGACCCGCTTTACGAACCGCTCAATCCAGTGCTTGATCACCTGCTTCGCGTGGCCGAGGGGATCCAACCCGGCTGCAATCGCAAGTCGGTCTCCCTGGCGCGTATCCACAACCGCGAATACTCGTTCACCAGTTTGCGAGTCGAGTGCCTCAGCCTCCATCGACGCACCTCCAAGTCCGAGTCCCGAGAGCTTCGTCGCCGGGTGGATGTTCATGGCCGGCGTCGTCTTCTTGATGTCGGTCAGCGCAGCCCGCAGGCGCAGCACCCCCCGGCCCGGTGCTGTGACGACCGTGTAGCGCTCTGCTAACGCCTTCGCCGCCTCGTCGTAGACATAGTCCGTCACCTTCTTCAGCTTGGCCGGGTCGAGCGCAGTACCCTTCGCATTCGGCGCGAAATGCACCAAGACTGGATCGATCATGAACTTGTCATAGTCCTTGAGGCTCTTCCCAGGGGTCTGATAGTACAAGGCATCCTCTACTTCAGGACTCGGGCGCAGCTTCGAGTAATCCCCCAGGAATCCCGAGTACGCCGTCTTCTGGGCCTGACAGCCTGTGAGTAAACCAGAGTAAATGGCCGCCAGCACAACCATGCACGACACCAACAACACCGTGTTACTTTTGTTATTAGTTTGCATCATCGAAAACTCCCTTCATTTCGCCTGATTCACGGCTCCAAACTCACCTAAGATCACTCTCCCCAAGAACTCTACGTATTTCCTTGCATCGCGCCCGTTCAAATCACCGTGCGCGAGACTCCTCCACGGCCTATTCCCGTGGTTCAGCCGGCATCCGGCCCTCTCGCACTCGTAGCCGACGAGTGCGCAATGTGCAGCCCGACGAGCCGCGCTACCAGTACCGCGAGATAAAGCTGCCCGACTACAGCCTGCAAGGCGGCGCAGGTACGGGCCAGCGACGAAGTCGGCACAATGTCTCCGTAGCCTAATGTACTCATGGTCACGAAACTGTAGTAGATCGCAACGAACGTCCGCTCGCCGCCAAACTGCATGACTTCAGCTCCACCGTCCTCGGCCAGGGCAAAGACGAACGATGTCGGGTCCAGATAGTGAAACAATGAGTAGGCAAGGGCGCACAAGACTCCGAGCAGCAAATACACGCACAACGAGGCACAAATCATGTCCGAGCTGACGCGGTGGCTTACGAACAGGAACTTCAGAATAAGGACGATCGCATAGGCAAGAAACAAGATACCGAGGATATGACTCGCAATCGCGAATCCATCTGTGGCAAACCACGTCTGCAGCCCTTGAAAAACCGCTGCAGGGGCAGCAAGCAACAGTGCGATGATCTCGGTCGTGCGCGTTCGGCTTACCGCGGATACGGCTGACAGCAGCACCACCGTGAAGAGCAATGGAATCACCACGTCGGCCAGCTTCGGATGCGTTCCCGGCCTAAACATTTGCACGAGCGGTGCACCCACGAGCAGCACCGCCAGCGCGCAGAGCAAAACAGCAAAGCGGTGCTGGAGAAACACCGTCCGTAACCCGTGGCTGCCATGGTTTGTATTTCCGGCATCTTCGGTCATGGGCGATCCTTAGTCCTTCTGAAGGCGAAGGAATCCTAAAGAAACAAGCGTACAGCACGGGCACGACACTCGTTCGTGCCTAGTTCCCGTTGTTCAGCTCGCCCTCGGCCTCCTGCCAACCGCCGCCGAGCGCCTTGTAGAGCGCGACGAGATTCGTGACCACCCGGCCGCGGCTTTCCGCCAGCGAGTCCTCGAGGTCGAGCATCGAGCGTTCCGCGTCGAGCACGTTCTGGAAGTCCGTGAGCCCCGCGGCGTACGCCTCGCGCGCCAGCTCGGCCGCGCGCTTGGACGCGGCAACCGCGCGCGCCAGCGTGTCGCGGCGATGCTGCTCCTTCACGTACCCGACCAGCGCGTTCTCCACCTCCTCGAGGCCGAGCAGCACCGTCTTCTCGTACACCTTCAGAAGCTGTTCGGTGCGCGCGTCCTGGACCTGGATGTTGCCGCGCACGCGGCCACCGTCGAACAGGTTCCAGCGGAAAGAGGGACCGATGCTCCAGACGCGCGACGAAGAGCCGATCAAATCGCCGATCTCCTCGGCGGACCAGCCGATGCTGCCAAAGAGGGAGAACTGCGGGTAGAGATCGGCGGTTGCGACGCCGATCCGCGCGGTTTGGGCAGCCAGTCGGCGCTCAGCGGCGCGGATATCCGGGCGCTGCCGGACGAAGTTGCTCGGAATCCCTACGACGACCTTCTCGGGCGGCATCGGGATCTGCGCTTGCGGGCTCAGTTCTTCATTCAGCCGGTGGGGGTGCTCTCCGAGGAGAATTGCAATCCGGTTGATCGAGGTGGCAATCGCCTGCTCAAACGCGGGAATCGTCGACTGCGTGGTCGCGAGGTTGGACTCCGCTTGGCGAACATGGAGCTCAGGGGCAAGGCCCATGTCGAGGCGGGACTGCGTCAGGTCGAGCGAACCCTGCTGCGTTGCGACGTTGGACTGCGCGATCGAAAGTCGTTCCTGAAGTGTGCGCAGGTTGACGTAGTTACGCGCGAGTTCGGCGTACAGCGTGACGCGCACGTCGCGCTGATCCTCGATCGCAGCCCGATAGTCGCGCTCAGCCGCCTCAACGGAGCGACGCACGCGGCCCCAGACGTCGACCTCCCACACCGCGTCGATGCCCACTTCGAAGATCGAGGTGTCGTCGTTCCTCTCGGGGTCAGGCGTGGGGAACGGCCCTTCCTCGGTAACCCGGAACCGTTCCGCGGTTCCGGTCGCATCCAAGTCGGGGAACAACTCGCCGCCCGCGATGCGCAGGCCGGCCCGCGCCTCCCTGATGCGCGCAAGCGTGATTTGGAGGTCGAGGTTGCCAGTGCTCGCTCGTGCCACCAGCCCTTCGAGGACCGGATCGTTGAGCACGGTCCACCAGCGCGCGAGGCTGGCCGTGCCCTGCAAAAGCCCTCCGTTGAGTTCTTGGTGCCAGGCGTCCGGCGTCGCCACGTCCGGGCGCACGTAGTCCGGTCCGACCTTGCAGCCGGCCGCGAATACGAGAAGAGCAAGACTCCATTTTCGCACGGGCACCTACTCCACTTGTTTGGCGGGCAAGGGCCTGACCCGGAAAGTCTCTACGAAGATGGCGTACAGTGCCGGCACGACGACCAACGTCAGGATCGTGGCTACGATGAGGCCGAAGATCATCAGCCAGCTCATACCCTCCCAGAGCGGGCCGCCCGCGAGTGCCAGCGGAAGAAGCCCGCCGATGGTCGTCAGCGTCGTCATGGCGATGGGCAGCAGCCGGACCTCTCCGGCCCGCATGAGGCATTCACGAAACTCCTGCCGGGTGAGGCCCATAATGGGGCCGGAGCCATCGGACTCCGCGGCCCGCTTCTCGATCAGCGAATCGGCGAACTCCAAGTAAATGATGGCCGTGTTCACCACGATCCCGAACAGCGCTAGCAGCCCGAGCTGCGGCATGAAGCCGAGCGGATAGCCCGTGATGTAGAGGCCGCCGATCGCCCCGATCAGCGCCAGCGGTAGCGTGGCCAAAATAATGAACGGCTTGACGATGCCGTTGTATTGGATGATCAGCAACATGACGATCGCGAGGAGCGAGATGCTGAACGAGAGCTGCATCTCGGGCTTGGAGTTGTTCGACTCGAACAGCTCGCCGCCGATTTCCCACCAGTACCCGGGTGGCAGTTCCTTCTCCCACTTCTTGAAGCCGTCCGAGGCGACCATCGATACCACGATATCGTTGGCGCGGTATCCCGGGAGGTTTCGTGCCCTCGCCTCGATAACGCGCTGCAGGAATCGGCGCTCGATCTTCGCGGGTTCCCAGCGCGGCTCCAGCGAGGCGATGGAGTCGAGCGGCACCTTCCCCTTGAGCCCCTCCACGTAGGCGGAGCGAAGCGGAGCGAGCGAGCCGCGTTGCTCCGGCGGAAGGCGCAGAAGCACCGGCACGAGGTGATCACCCTCGCGGAACGTGGTGAGGTGGTGGCCGGAGAAGTAGGCGTTGAGCGTCTGCGCGAGATTGGCGTTGGTCACGCCCGCGAGGTTCGCCTTGTCCTCGTCAACCTTGACGCGCAGCTCGTAGCTGGACGACCCCCAGGTGTCGTAGATGTCCCAGGTCCCGGGCCGCTCGCGGAAGAGCTGCTTGAGCGCCTCCGCCTGTTCGCGCATGACTTCCAGATCCGCGTAGCCCGCGCCCTGCCGGGGCCCGAAGAGCCGGATGCCGATGGGGGCGTCGACAACGGGGCCCATCATCAACTGGCGCACGATGACCCGCGCGCCGGCGACCGGCTCGAGACCCAGCGTCTTGTCTCCCTTCTGGACGACCCGCTGGATGTCCTCGGCGTACGGCCCGGTCAGGAGGCCGTCTGTCGTTCGGATGACCAGCTCGCCGTAGTAGGGTTTGGGTGCCTCCGGGCTGCGGCCAAGGTACCAGCGCGGCATACCCTTGCCTGCGATCGACGCCATCGCCCGTAATCGCTGCTTGCCTTCATGCGGGCTGAGCCTGCGCACGATCTCCTCAACCTGCCGGTTGACGCCGTCGGTCTGCTCGATGCTCGCGCCCTCGGGAAGCCAGACGTCGATCGTGAGTTGGTCGCGGATGTCTTGCGGGAAGAACTCCGAGCCGACTGGCAGCGAAAGGACCAAAAAGAGCACACCGAACGCCGCGGCGACGACGAACCACTTCGCCCTGAGGCAGGCCAGGATCAGTTTCGCGTACAGGCCCGCTCCCTCCCGCTTGGGCTTGCGCGAGCCTTTTCTGAAAATGCCGATCACCTGGACCACAGGGCTCAGCGAAGCGTTCGGATCCTTGGGCGGACGGATGAACCAGGATGCCAGCAGGACACAGAACGTCATGGCCAGGACGTACGAGAGGAGCAGCACGACGGTGATCGTAACCGGCAAACTGTAAACGTACTCCTTTGTCGATCCCTGAAGCCCGATCAGCATCGGATAAAACGCCGCGACGGTCGTGCCGGTCGCGATGAAAATGGGGAACGCGAGCTCGTTGGCACCGTCGAGCGCAGCGCGGAACGGCGTCTTGCCCTCCTTCTGCAGACGGCGCGTCTGATCCGCGATCTGCACCGCGTTGTCGACGAGCATGCCGAGCGCGATGATCATCGCGGCCAGCGAGATCTGCTCAAGCTGAACTCCGAACAGTGGGACAATTGCCAGTGAGCCAATGACGACGAGTGGGATGTTCGCGGCCATCACGGAGGCCGACCGCAGGCCCACCATGAGAAAAACGACGAGAACGACGATCACGACCGCACCCGCAACGTTCTTCATGAAGTCGCTGATCTTGCGCGTCACGTTCTCGGATTGATCGGAGACGATTCCGATCGCCAGGTCGGGTGGCAGGACCTTCTGCTGTTCCTTCAAGCGCGCGAGTAGAGTCCGGGCGCTCTCGCAGATTCTGACGATGTTCGCGCCCGCCTTCATCGAAAAGGCGACGATGACGCACGGCATGGAGCCGTTGGCGTCCGTGTATCGCGTGATGACGCGCGGCGGGTCCTCGTACCCGCGCACGACCTTCAGGCCGAGGTCGTTGAGATAAACTGGGGCTTGGCTCCCACGCTCCCCCAGCGCGCCGACCACAATCGCCTCGATCTCGCGGACGGCGCTGATGTCCCCGCTTGGCTTGACCGAGAAGCGCCCGACGTCGGTGTCGATCGAGCCCCCGGTTGCGATCACATTGCGCTGTGAGATGAGGAGTTGTAGCTGTCTCGAGGTGAGTGACAGGTTGGTCCAGGTGCCGAGGTCGGTTTCCAGATAGATCACCTCATCCAGCACGCCGGCAATGTCGACCTTGGCCACACCGTCGAGGAGCTTGAGTTCGTCCTTGAGAATGTCTGAGAAGATCTCGAGATCCCGCGCCGAGTACCGGTTCTCGGAGCGGATCTCCGTGTCGCCCGGCAACGGGACCTGGTGGAGCGCCAGCAGCATGATGTTGGTGTCACCGAAATCGTCGATCACGAGGGGGACGATGCCCGGCTCGGGCATGGCGACGCGGTCGACGCGCGAACGCACCTTGTCCCACATCTGTTCGACGTCGGCCCCGGGCGTCGAGCGGTCGAGTTCCACGTAAATCGCGGAACGCCCGACCGTGGTCTCCGAACGCACCCATCGTATGCCGTCGAGGCCGTTGATCTCGTCCTCCAGCGGCTGCGTGATCAGCTCCTCGACTTTCTCGACCGGCGTGCCGGTCCACTGCGTGAGTACCTGGCAGGTGCGCACCACGTACTCAGGATCCTCACGGCGCGGCATCGTCAGGTAGGAGAGTGTGCCCCACAGCATCAGGAGCACAACCGCCGTGACCACGATCACGCGGTAGCGGAGTGCGAAACCTGACAGGCTCATTCCTGAAGCTCCCGCCGCCCCGCGACACGCACGTCCTCGCCGTCCTGGAGGAAATGTACGCTGTCGGTGATGACCAGCGCGCCCGCGCGCACACCGTCCGCCTCGACTCGAAACAGCTCGCCCACGTTGCCGAGCAGGCGCACGGGCGTGCGCTTCGCCCTCCGGTCTTCGACCAGGAAAATGACGCCGTTGGTCTCGTCGATGGGGATCACCGTGTCCATGGGCACGTAGAGTCCGACTTCGGGGGCCGCCGCGTCGAGCAGGACCTCTACGAGCTGACCGGGCCGCAGCAGCCAGTCCGGCCTGTCGAAGATTGCCGGGCCGCCCTGGAAGTCGTCCGGAAGGTCGTGCGCAATCACTTGCGAGCTCTCCATCCCGCCGGTGTCGGTGACCTCGCGGAACAGATGAATCCCCTGGAAGTTGACATACCGGTCACCCATGACCACGCGGAACCGGCGGAAGTTCAGGACGTGATCTTCCGGGGGCGGGTCGTTCCAGGTGCGGTCGGGATCGGCCCAGACATAGTAACCTTCTACGTCCTTGCGAAGCGCACGGTTGGCTTCTACGAACAGGAGACCGTCCGGTGCGCGGAAGAGCGCCATGTACTCGCTGATGCGCGCCATCTTCGACCGCGGATCCTCCGGCGGGAACGTGAGGCGCGTCCGCTCGTTGGTGATCATGAGCGAGATTCGGAAGGTGCGTGTCTTTGTATCGGCCGTCGTGGCCTTGTCGTAGACCCGGCCGAAGCCAAGCTCCTCCTGACCCGGCAGTCGGATGCGCGCAATGTCGCCCTCCCGTACTCGGGCAGCCGTCTCCGGCGAGACCGCGAGGTCGATCTTGATGGGATTCATCATGATAAGATGCGCGACCGCCGCCGCTTGCCGTGCGTAGCCTCCAGCCTCGATATAGACGGCCGACACCTCGCTGTCGAACGGCGCATAGAGCTTGCAGCGTTCGAGGTCATACTCGGCCTGCTTCAGGTCCTGCTCGGCCTGTTTCACGGAAGCAACCAGCGACTCGATTTGCGCGCGCTTGGTTTCAATGGCAGCCTTAGCCTGCTCGTACTTCGCTTGCATGGCATCGCGGTCGGCCTTGGCGCGGATGACGTCCACCTCCGCGACCGCGTTCTTCTTGTACGCTTCGTCGTAGCGAACGAACTCCGCCTGCGCGCGGTCCCGCTCCGCGGCGGCCGCCTTCTCGTTCGCGGGCAGCACCTGCGCGAGCTCGACGCGCGCCGTCGCGAGGTCCTCCTTGGCCACGGCCAGCGCGGCCTGCGCGGAGTCCCGGGCGATCTCGTACGTGCGGGCGTCGACGCGCGCGAGAACTTCGCCCTCCGCCTTGACCTCGCCGTTCTCGACCCAGCGGCCGCTGAGGTTCGTGCCCTGCTCGACAACAAACTCGACGCGTCCTTTGACCTCGAACGCCACGTCCGCTTCTTTCCATGACGTCACCGAACCCGTAAGAAGCAGCGGCTTGGCCGGATCGAACTCGGCCAGCGTCATGACCGTCACCGGGCGTGGGACCGGCGGCGGAACCGGCGGAACCTCTCGCTCGCAGGATATCAGGAGAGGGGACAACCAGATCGACCATCGCATCAGGCACATGAGGTTACGCGCTCGCGGTCCTTTGACGACGACACTTCCGGACCGTGAAACTCTCCGACGCGCGTCGTTCTTGATCCAACTATAGGTAGTGCTGGCTTGCATAGGCCTTCCGTTCGGTCACATTGGCAACTCGGATGGCACCTCACGAATCACCGCAATAGTCTCATCGCGAAAAATGGATCATACCCGAACAAACAACTACATCGGTAAACTCGTTGGGTGTCAAGCCGGACTCGCTCAGTAGAGTTGGCCGGATACGTGGAACGCCGGATTGACCTCCTCGTTCGCGGCCACTTTTCCAGAGTATTTCCGCCCGGCCGCGGGAAATGGCGACAGGACCACCATGGTCTTTAGTGGCCGGGCGACGGGTGGCTCCAGCGGGGCCTCGCCTTTCTACCGGCCATACGATGCAATCTGCCTTTTGTTCGCTCGTGCCTGCGCTAGAAACTCATCTGCGCCCGTAACCCGTACACAATCGCAACGTCGCGGTCTTCAAATCCGCCGGGATTGATCATCACTTGCAGATCGGGCGTGATGTGGAGCCACGGCGCTACTTCGATGTTGTAGAAGAGCTCGACGCCCTGTGACGATCGGACCCCAAGGCGATCGGGCAGCTCGCCGCCGTAATCCACGAAGTAGTATCCAAGCCCGAACGTATCCCGATCTCGTTCCGGGATGATGCCAGTGCCTCCCACGCCCAAGCTGTAGAATGTCTCGATCGGATTCGCCTCGCCGTCGGATATGCCGAATCGTCCAAAGATACCGACTCCTTGAGTCGGATCCTCCGGCTCAACATACAGGTACTGATCGAAGTTGTAGTAGAAGGACCAGGAACTCGACTCACGCCCCAAGGAAAGATCCAGCGTCAGCAGATCCAGAATTGGGCGGTCGGGGATGTCGATACCGGCGCGTGGATCCTGCTCCAGGGAGACGAAGTCCTTGTCGCTCCAGGTGAAGCCGAAGAGTTGATGCCCGGGCTTGCCGAAGGGCTCCAAGTTGAACCGGGCCTCGGTGGCCAGGGACGTTCCCCCGTCGAAAGCCGTGTCGAATCCACTGACATTTGCCGCACCTTCTGTGTCGTAACCGGTGAAGGACCACATACCCCAGTCGCCCACGAAGAAGAAGCCTGCCCCGAGCGTGGAATAGGGTGTGGTGCGCGCGTTGATCAGGTTCCAGCGCAAGGCACTGTGGAGGAAGTTGTCTCCGTGGATCCAGGCGAATTCATTCTTGTCTCCGGTGGTGGTGTCCAGCTTACCGAGAAAGACACCGAACGACTCCGAAAGGAACTGCGTGTAGACGACGTGCGAGAGCATGACGTCCCGATCTCCGGGCACCGGATACAGTGCGTCATCGTTGGGAGTGCCACCGGACTTGCGATTGATAGACTGACCGAAGAAGCTCTCACCGTGGACTTCGAGCAGCCCTCCGGGCCATAGCTCCATGCGCCCGGTGTCGAACTTCAGTCGCAGATCCCAGGATCCCGAGTAGCGAAAGGCGTTGTTCGTGTCTTTGCCTCCGTGGGCGTTACCCTGAATGGTCTGCTCGAG
>CP070827.1:3539093-3545250 GCA_020344555.1 Phycisphaerales bacterium | reverse complement strand
GATGAGCCGGGGAAACGTCCTCTGCTGATCCTTGGCGGGCACGATTTCGCCAGCGTTACGGAGAAGGTTTGCTCCATCACCGAGCGTCCCCGACCGCCACGTGCGTGGTACGTCGCCTTCGGCCTGTCCAGCGGACTGACCGCGGTCTTGTTCGCCATGATCGGCTATCTGTTCCTGACCGGGGTCGGCGTCTGGGGAGTGAACAACCCGGTGGGCTGGGGCTGGGCAATCGTCAACTTCGTGTTTTGGGTGGGCATTGGCCATGCTGGAACGCTAATCTCGGCAATCTTGTTTCTCTTCCGGCAAAAATGGCGGACCAGCATAAACAGGTTTGCCGAGGCCATGACCATCTTCGCGGTCGTCTGTGCGTTGATCTTCCCAGGAATCCACGTGGGACGGGTGTGGGTGGCATACTGGATGGCGCCCTACCCTAACCAGATGCAGATGTGGCCCAACTTCCGCTCCCCGCTCCTGTGGGACGTGTTTGCCGTCGGCACCTACGGGGTCGTATCGGCAATGTTCTGGTTCATGGGGATGGTCCCCGACCTGTCGACCCTGCGAGACCGGGCCACAACCCGAATCCGGCAGATTGCCTATGGAATTCTGGCGCTGGGTTGGCGGAGCTCAAACCGACACTGGCTGCGCTACGAGCGGGCCTACCTGTTGTTGGCCGCCCTGGCCGCGCCACTCGTGCTTAGCGTGCACTCCGTGGTCAGTTTCGACTTTGCGGTTTCACAGGTGCCCGGCTGGCACACCACCATCTTTGCGCCGTACTTCGTGGCCGGGGCCATCTTCAGCGGGTTTGCCATGGTGATGACACTGATAATTCCGGCCCGGCAGTTCTTCGGGCTCGAAGAGATCATCACCTTGCGGCACCTGGAAAACATGTCCAAGATCATCCTGGTCACCGGTATGATGGTGGGCTACTCCTATATGATCGAGTTCTTCATCGCCTGGTACGGTGGCAATCCCTACGAAGCCTTTGCCTTTGTCTCTCGTGCCTTGGGGCCGTATGCCTGGGCATATTGGATCATGATCTCCTGCAACGTGCTGGCTCCACAACTGTTCTGGGTCAAGAAATGCCGGACCAACGTTTGGATCCTGATGATCGTGTGTGTGCTGGTGAACATCGGCATGTGGTTCGAGCGTTTCGTGATCACGGTAACTTCCCTGAGCTCCGACTTTCTGCCCTCCAGTTGGGGCTACTATTCACCGACCTGGGTCGATGCCTTGACGCTTCTGGGTAGCTTCGGGCTTTTCTCTACGCTCTTTCTGCTGTTTATCCGCTACCTCCCGATCGTGGCCATGGCCGAGGTCAAGAGCGTGATGCCGCAGGCCCAACTGGACCGCGGAATCCATCGCGGATTGGGTGATTACTGGGGTGACATGCCGCACATCCATGACGAGCAGCCAGGCGAACCGTCTCGGGAGCAGGCCGTGAGTCCGGCCCATCGAACGTCGGAACGTCCGGCCGACACCAAGGCCGAGTCTTACAGCTACTTGGTGGATTTTGAGACAGCCGGTGACCTCATTGCAGGCGCCGAGCGGGTCCGTGATGCAGGCTACACCCAGTGGGACGCCCACGCCCCATTCCCGGTCCACGGGCTTAACGATGCCATGGGACTCAGCGCCACCCGGCTGCCCTGGCTGGTGTTCTTTGCCGGACTGACCGGTGCCGGCGTCGGGCTGGGTCTGCAGTATTTCACGAACGCTGTCGACTACCCATTGGTCATTAGCGGGAAGCCGTTCTTCTCGCTCCCTGCAAACATCCCGATCACCTTTGAGTTGACCATCCTGTTTGCCGCCACAGCGGCGTTCGTGGGGATGCTGGCGTTCAACCGGTTGCCGCAGCATTACCACGCCTTATTCAAGAGCCGCAGATTTCGTAAGGCGACCACGAATCGGTTTTTCATAAGTGTCGAGGCCCGGGATCCGTGTTTCGATCGTGTAAGGACCAAAGCTCTCTTGGAATCGTTGGGCGGTTCGAGTGTTGAGGAGATTGGGGAGTAGGCTATGCCCAAAGGGCTCGGCTATGCCATCTTGATTCTGGCCCTGATGGCCCTGATCCCGCCGGTGCTCATCGCTCGGGCCCGAGCGGTGAGATCGGGCCGGCCTCGGGTGCACATTATTCGCGACATGGACAACCAGCCCAAGCGCAAGGCCCAACAGCTCAATCCGCTGTTCGCCGACCACCGGGCCATGCGCCGACCGGTCCCCGGCACCGTCGCCCGCGGCGAGTTGCGCGATGACGATCACCTCTATCGGGGCAAGGTCGGCGGCAAATGGACAACGACCTACCCCGTTGACATTACCGGCGTCTCGATCCGTCGTGGACAGGAGCGGTTCAACATCTTCTGCGCCCCGTGCCACGGGCTGGACGGGGCAGGTTCGGGGAGCGTGTCCGTACGGGCTCTGTCCCTGCAGGAGGGAACCTGGATACCGCCGCTGTCGTTCCACCAGGAGCAGGTTCGGGAGCGTGCGCTCGGCCATGTTTTCAATACGATCACCAACGGGATCAGAACCATGCCCGCCTACGGCCCACAGATCCCGACCGAGGATCGCTGGTTGATTGTAAGTTATGTGCGCGCCTTGCAGCGTAGTCGAAACGCGACACTACAGGATGTACCACCCGAGGATCGGGAGAGAATACGCTAGAGGATGACGAGCCCGTGTTACGCCGACCGGTAGACATCTCCATGGACAACCGACGCCTGGGCAATCCGGCCTCGAAATGGGCTTGGACGGCGGGTGTGGTAGGTGTGGCCGGGCTCGGTGCCGGCGTGCTGATCGGCGTGTTGACCGATGAAGGGATCAACCGCTTCCTCTCCGCTTATCTTGTCAACTATATGTATTTTCTCAGCCTCGGGCTTGGGGCGTTGTTCTTCGTCATCCTTCAGCATTTGACCCGATCGGGCTGGAGTGTGGTCATTCGTCGATTGGCCGAGACCGTCGCCCGGAACATGCTGCTACTGGCCCTGCTATGCCTGCCAGTGCTCTTGGGGCTCGGGCGACTCTATAGCTGGGCCGATCCGGAGACGGCAAGCACGAACCATCTCCTGCACTGGAAGCGGCCATACTTGAACAGCACCTTCTTCATTCTCAGGGTGATCGCCTATTTTGCCGTTTGGGTCTGGCTGGCCCGATACTTCTTCAACAACTCCGTTCTTCAAGATCGAACCGGCGATGTAGGGTTGACCGTGCGCATGCAAAAGGTCAGCGCTCCGGCCATGGTCGCCTACGCGATTACCATAACCTTTGCAGGGTTCGATTTGCTGATGTCGCTCGATCCCTACTGGTACAGCACTATATTCGGTGTATATTTCTTCTCGGGCGGCCTGGTTGGTTTCCTGGGTCTGCTGGCCCTGATGGCGTTTGCGGTCCAACGCTCCGGGCGGCTTACCCACGCGATCACCTCCGAACACTTCCACGACATGGGCAAACTCATCTTCGCCTTCGTGGTTTTTTGGGGTTACATCGCGTTTTCACAGTACATGCTTATCTGGTACGCTGATATTCCTGAAGAGACGAGTTGGTATCTGGTCCGCCAGAGTGGGGACTGGGCCTGGGTGAGCTTGGCACTATTGGCCGGCCACTTTTTCGTCCCGTTCCTGGTTCTGATCTCTCGATATCCCAAACGCCGCAAGAACCTGCTGGTACTCGCGGCCGTCTGGGTACTTGTCATGCACTGGCTTGATGTCTACTGGCTGGTGATGCCGGCGGCAAGCTCTCAAAGGGTACCCCTGCATCTGCTGGACTTTACCTGTTTCGTGGGCATAGGTGGATTGTACTTCGCGGCTACAGTGTATCGACTGCGTGACTGCTCGCTGATTCCGGAACGCGACCCGAGGCTGTCGGAGTCGCTGGCGTTCGAGAACGTGTAGGTGGCAAGATGCAGCAGACGTACTCCAACGGGGAGCCCAATGTTCAGAAAGTCGCTCTTTTCGGCGTGATCGGGGCGATTGCGGTGTTCGTGATCATTGTCGGCCTGCAGGCCCTGTTCTATAATCTTGAGACGGCCGAGAGAGAAGCCAAGCTTTACGTGGGGGCTCCGCGGGAGTTGGGCCGCTTGCGGGCCGAGCAGCTTGAAGAACTCTACAGCTACCGCTGGATCGACCAACCCCAGGGTATAGTGGGCATCCCGATTGACACGGCCATGGAGCTGATCGTACGAGAATCGACGGGCACCGAACGAGTAGCCCCAAGTAAAGAGCTGGAAGAGCCATGATCGCGGACCGGTGTAAATGGACCTTTCGGGCTAACCTTCTGGTGGTCACGGGTCTGCTGGCTGCATTCCTTGCCCGAACGGCCCCGGGCCAGCGAGCCGAGCCTTTGCCTCCGGCGCTAAAGGGTGTGGGGATCACCGAGCACCTGAACAAGCCGATCCCGCTGGACCTCCAGTTCACTGACGAAGAGGGCCGGCGGGTAACCTTGGCTGACTACTTCGACGGCGAGCACCCGGTGATCCTGACGCTGAACTATTACCGTTGCCCAATGCTATGCACTTTGCAGCTCAACGGTCTGATTGACGGCCTCAAGGAGCTGGCTTGGACGCCCGGACAGCAGTTCGAGATCGTTACGGTAAGCTTCGATCCGGCGGAGAAGCCCGCGCTTGCCAAGCTCAAGAAGCAAAACTACCTGGGCAGCTATGACCGACCGGAGGCCGCTCGGGGTTGGCACTTTCTTACCGGAGACGAGGCCAACATCAAGACCCTGACCGACACCGTCGGCTTCAGCTATCGCTGGGATGAGGAGAGCAAGCAGTGGTTGCACGCAGCCGCGGTGTACGTATGTACCCCAACCGGCCGAACCTCGCGATACCTGTATGGTGTGATGTATGAGCCTCAGGACCTGCGTCTGGCGCTGGTCGAAGCCGGCCAGGGTAAGATCGGTTCGGCGCTCGACCAGATCATTCTGTTCTGTTTCCATTACGACGCGGAAGCGGGCCGGTATGCGCCGGCAGCCTGGAACATTATGCGGGCAACCGGGGTGCTGACCGTCATCGTACTCGGCACCATCCTTACGCTTCTGTGGATACGTGACTCCAGGCGGTCGAAGCGGTCTATGCCGGAGCCGGACCCTTGATCCCTTACCTGGGCCTCCCTGTTAACGCCTGCCGCTCCACTCTTGCTCAGGCCGACGGTTCTCTCTTTATGCCGCCGCAGGCGTCCAGTACCGCTCCGGGGGTGGACTGGCTGTTCAGTTTCATTCTCTACATCGCCTGCTTCTTCTTCCTTCTAATCGTCGTCTTGATGGTCCTGTTCACGATCCGTTATCTGCGGCGCCCGGGCCGCCAGGCCGAGAAAACCGCTACCCACAACCTGGCTCTGGAACTGACCTGGACGCTCATCCCCGTTGCCCTGGTGATCGCAATCTTCTATATCGGCTTCACGACTTTCATGGATATGATCACGCCGCCGGACGATGCCTATGAAGTCCTGGTCACCGGACAGAAATGGAACTGGCTATTTCAGTATCCCAACGGCTATGTAGACTCTGACCTTCACGTACCTGTGGATGTCCCTGTTTTATTGGTGATGACCTCGGAAGATGTAATCCACAGCTTCTACATCCCGGCCTTTCGCGTAAAGCGCGATGTGGTCCCGGGACGGTACAACAAGACCTGGTTCCACGCGACCCAGCCGGGTGAATACACGATCTTCTGTGCGGAGTACTGTGGCACGAAACATTCCGACATGCTCGCTCAATGCGTCGTTCACAAACCGGGCGAGTTTGAACGCTGGCTCGAAAACGCCTCGAACTTCCTCGACCGCATGTCACCTGCCGACGCCGGCCGGGAGCTCTACAAGCGGCAGGGCTGCGCCCAGTGCCATTCGACCGACGGTTCCGTCCGTATCGGGCCGACGCTCAAAAACCTGTTTGCCCGAGACCGGCCCATGCGGGACGGATCTACGCTGCCCGCTGACGAGAATTACCTGCGTGAAGCGATCCTGGAGCCGCAGGCCGCCGTAGTCGCCGGGTTTGAATCAGTCATGCCGACTTACAAGGGTCGGCTGAAAGATCGAGAGATCACCGCCATCATCGAGTACATCAAGACACTAAGCGATTGAGGATTTGAGAGTTTCAAAATGCCCGTTCAGGACCTTCAAGACAACTACCTGACCTGCTCCCGGGGTCTGCGTTCGTGGCTCCTTACGCT
>CP070827.1:3531585-3538993 GCA_020344555.1 Phycisphaerales bacterium | reverse complement strand
GTGCTTCCACGACCGGCCGTACAGCGTGTCCCACTCCCCGATAACCGCGATGGCTTCATCGGAATCCCAGGGCGACACACCGCGTAGCTTAAGCTCGTGGCACAGAGCCTCGGCCAGCGCATTGTCGTCTGCAACAGTGCGCGTAAGGTAATTGGGTCTTTTGCCGCCAAGATCTGTGAAGACTTCGTCACGGACTGTGGACCACGGACTGAAGATCTTCAGTCCCTTAGGTGCAATGACACACTCTGCGCTATCGGCCTTCTCATCGACACACTCTGCGCTATCGGCCTTCTCATCGACCTCTTCCTTCGAAGCCGCTGTATAGATTTGGAGCAACGAACCCGAACTCGTAGGCCCAATGATCCGGTGCGTTACTTCGTGTTGGCATCCATATCCGAAACTTCTTTCCACTTCGCAAAGCGTCCCCGCAAGGTTCCTGAGAACGCTCTCGTTCTTGTCCGCTCTGGTGGCCCAATCGTCCTCGTTAATCCAGAGGATGTAGAGAGGGCTCCAATTCCCGGGCTCCGTACCCTTGGGCTCCGTACGAACGAGCTTACTCGGATACAGCACCTCGAACGGAATGTCGAAGCATCTCTCGCCACCGGATAGTCCTGCGCCGTTACCTGCCGGCGACGTGCGGAGGAGCGTGATAGTCAGATACTCAAGATGTTCACCGTCCCGCGGAAAATAGCCCATTCGAGCAAGGGCTGCGAGCACAGCATACCGTGTACGCATCCGATTCTCTGCGTCATCTGGATAAGGCCCGCCGTGCAGAAACACAGATAAGAACAACGGTCGCTCCTCGTCTGCTTCGGCTTCGGGCGGTCGTACGGGCTTCGGTACGGAGCTGGAACGCTCGCACACTGCAGCCGAGTTTTTGTTCTGGCTACCAGTTTCTGCAGGGTCCGGTGGGGGCTCGGGCGGCGAGAGATCGGGTGGGTTGTTTTCCTCCGTTGCCAGCCCCTTCCCGTACTTGACCTTGAGTTGCCACGCCGGTTCCGCCGGTGTTGGACATTCCGAACAGTCAACTTTGCAAACGGTAGGGAACTGGCTGCGTAATCGCGCTTGTTCATTTCGCCGACGAATGTCGCGGTAAACCGCTGCCAGCGGATCCTCCCACAAACGGGCACGCGCCTTTCCGTGTCTCGCCGCAGGCTCTGGCAGAGGTTCGTGCCCCGGGCGTGAACTCTCCAGGGGGGTGTATCGCAGAACGGCCGCGCTGACCACCACAAGGAGCACGAGGCTGGGTAGTGGCGGAATCGGACTGCGGCTTGTGCCAGACTTGTCATCAGCCATTGAGGTATCTCGACTACTCTAGATCCAGGTTTGGGGAGCGCATCCACCGCCTAATTCTCGTCCTCTCCCCTGGTATCCTTAGTAAGACCTTCCTCTGTCAGCTTGAAACCCTCTCCAATCAGTTCAAAACTGATCTGTTCCTCAGGTTTCAGCGCTTCTTTGAGAAACTCGAGAAGTTTCGCGATTCCGGCCGGATCTCCGCAGGTCGTTACATTGACTACCTGATTGCCCTGGCGTACGGAAACTCGCGGCGGCCCCACGGGCGGGCATACCGGTGCCGGTTCTTCATAGAAGCGCGCGAGCTGCTTGCCGAACACAATGGACCCCACAAAGCCGGATGTGGCATCGCTCGAAGCGTCATCTTGGCCCACGACACTGGAGCAAACAGGCACATCCGCCGCAATCACGATGTCAGCCTCGAGGACGTCACGTGCCCACGCGTTCTCAACGGCCGACCACTTCTTGGAGAGGGTCTGCAAACGCTGCCGAGCCTCGGGCGGCAGAAGTTCGGAGCATGCGAGCCTTTGTTCGAGTTCGGCAAGTTCCCGGCGCTCGGAGGGTGTCAACGGCTCCACATGCCCAACTTGGCCCGACGGATCACCGCCCAGGAAAGCGTTCGGGGGCAGGTTCACCACTGCCACGCGAGACTCGGACGGCGTGAGGCTGGGCATGGGAGCGGTCCCATCGGAGGTGGGCGTTTCAGTCTTACGTACTTCGCCCCATGGTGGAACTTCCACCCGGAGCGTTCGATCATTCGCAACTTCGAAACAACACGCAACGCCTCCAACGGTCACGGCTCTGACGTTGCCGCTGAAACCACAGCCGCTGATGGTCAAAACCGTTTGTTGATCCCACCAGCCGCGTTCCGGTTGGATACTGTCTACACAAATGCTCCCGGCGGAGCGAGCATCGCTCAGTGGCACGAAAGAGCGTGCGTCGAGCATCAACCTCGAAAGGGCGGCAAGCTGAGCTTCCAGATGATCACGGTGACCGCTCGGCGGGAGACCTTCAATCAGGGCTGCGGCCCGCTCCAGCTTGGCTGCCCTGTTCCAGCGATCAGTCTCCGCGATGCAAGGGCCCCACGCGGGCGGAAGGGTCAGACGTGACCACCGCGTATTCGCCTCAAGTACCAGAAACTCGTACGGATCCCGCAAGTCTTCCGGCACTGGACAACAGTCGTGGCATTGAGCCCGACGGTGCAGGTGCTCGGCAGGCACGAAAACGAATGCGAGGGCGGGAACGGTCCCCGATTCGAGCGATTCTCCTGCCCTGGCACCACCCTTTGTGCGGCTCGTGCTCGAGCCGGCTCCCGGGTCGAGGCGGAACCCGAACGCCGTGCTGCCAACGTTGTGCGCCGAGGCCGTATTGATGGCTGTCCGCCTGGGCCGGTCCTCCGCGAGGCTGTTCGCGTAGTCGCGGAAGTAATCGGCCTGCGTCTCCAGACCGAGCAACGCCAGCTCTGACGAAAAGGAGAGGACTTGTCGACGGTGATCAGCGATGTCAACGGTCTCTCCGCCGTCGAACGGAAGGACCGCAACCGCTCGGATGGGCGGCGTCGAATCGGGATAATGTTCGCTCAAATACTCCCATCGATATGCAGGTCGTGGCGATCCATTTTCGTCCTGCCCTGCTTGAGTGTGCATTCTTGCAAGGTCCACTTTGACGGTGATCTCCGCCGCATATCCGTGACGCGTGTAGTGCCCCGGTTGCACCGAGACCAAGAGCGGGAATACGAGCAACGCATAATCATGCCGTTCGTTACGCCGGAATCTGCCAAGCGAGCGTAGAATGGCTCGTGCCCAAACATCGGTGCCGGTTATTCGGAAGGTTCCGGGTACAGGAATATCGGCGGGGGCTCTAGGTCGTGACAGGTCAGCCGGCGGTCCGCGCTGGGCCACGGCCTCGGGCAACTGCAACGGGGGAACTGTCTCCGGGACGGTCTCAGTCTGAGGGCTTTGGAGGGGTAGGTTCGCCTCGTTGGCCGATCCTCCTCGGAACTCCGTGTGGTCACTCAGTTCAATGACACATGGTGCGGCAACACTGGCATACCCGCATCGGTCGAGGTTCCGCGCCGCAAGGTTCAAAGCCCTGACTGCGGGGTCACTGGCGGAACAGCCAACAATTAGTGTTGCGATGCACAGTAGGCCGACCTCAAGCAACTGCTGAAACATGGTGCAGCCTCCTCGATCAACGCTGACGGACTTAGGGTGCTGGCTACAACCCTGGACCCGTGTAGCCAGACGGAACCACGGGCGTGAGACTGGTCTATAGCAGGCGGACCTCGGGCGGGCTCGGGGACAAGCGCTAATTGCCACTGGCGCTCAACGGCCACGGGCCGTGCGATTGGTCGGGGCAGCGACCTGTCGCTCACAGGAGCGGGCGCGTCGACTCCACATGCGGTGAGGTGCAGACAGCGCGCCACGATTACCGTGCCGTGCACGCACGCGGAGCCAAAGACCGCATCAGAAGCTCCGAATCCAGTCCTTGCTCCCTGACCGGACCTTGTCCTACTTGCCAACGCCATCCGCTCCGTCACTCGAAGAGTAAAGTGAGAAACGAATGATACGCGTCGCCTATCTTCGTGTCAAGACATCATCTCTTATTTTTTTGAAGGCCTGGAAAAAGGGGGCGTGAGAGCTCTGTCCCAACCTTCGCAGAATTGAGCGCTGGACCACGTTTGCGGGGTCGGGAAGGGGTTTTGACCCCCAAGGTCTGCACTACAAAGTCACGTTGATGGCTCCGTCGGCATGATCACTTCTCCGCTCCGAATCCGCGGCGGCGGTCGTTTCGGCAGCTTCAGGTGTGTCGAGCCACGTCTGTACCTCCGGGGGATCTACCCCTCTCAGTCCAGCCCTTCTCATTCCCTCGCTGGCAGGGTGTCTTCCTACGGTGTCGGACAGGTTCAGTCCAGGAGGAGTCCGGCCCATGGATGGGCCCGCTGTCCGGAGCCCACGGATGGGCGGAGTCCTGGACGGGTTCTGTCCGACACCGTACCCTGAATGCCCGAGGGAATGAGCCCTGACCCTCACACAGCAACGAGCCTCATATACCCGCGTCTATACACAAGTCGGTGAGCATCGTCCAGCAGGAGTTGCTGCACGAAACGGTCGAAACAGACTCTCGTCTGGTCGGTTTAGCACATATTCAGTACTCATAACGCCTCACGGCAGATGATGTCTTCTCCAATTCGATACGGCGAAGGAAAAGCCTGTTAACGTGCCGCCTTCCAGGCCGTCTTACGGAGTGGTAACAGCGTCAGGTTCCTGCGGAGGCGAGTGGTTATGACCGATATCCGCCGACAGATCTTTGACATACTACTTGTAGGCTTAGCAGGACAAATCGGCGGGTTGGGGCCCATCGTTCGTGCTGACTCGCCGGATGGGCCATCCGGGACTGGCCCGGCATCACAGACCGTCCTGAGAGTCGCCCGATCGGATGACGGGCTGACTTTCAACGATACCGGGGAGGTCTTCCTCCAACACGCCACCGCGCCGGATCTTGTGGTCCAGCCGGATGGGCGCTTGCTGGCCATATTCGACTATGCGGGCAGAAGCGATGCGGGAGAGCCTACCGTGATGGCCGTCTCGCGATCGAGGGATGGAGGTAGCTCATGGTCTCCGGCCAGAGCAATCCGCTTCAAGGGACGCAGCGCTGGAAGACTTAGAGGCTACCACGGAGACCTGATGCGAATGCCCGGTGGGCGGCTCCGCCTGTATTTCCTGGCTGAGGCCGGCTACCGAAAAGCCAAAAACAGTGCCAAGTCGAACGGCCCGGCGATGATACGTTCGGCCGTGACGAACGACGGTCTGAACTATCACCTCGACAGCCGCACCCGCATCCGTCCGGGGCGAGCGCAAGGGTCACACGTGATGACCGCCTGGATCGGCAAGACGCTGCACCTTTACACCGCCGGTTTGGATGACCGGACCGCCGGCTCCAATGGAAGCAGGTCAATTGCACGACACTATGTCTCCCCCGACGGGCGACGCTTCGTGAAGCTCCGTTCAATCCAGGTGTCCGACGCGGACTTTGTCGGCAGCATTGTGTCAACCGACGATGATCTGCGGGCCTATGTATCGACTGACCGCGGCATCGGTTCGCTCGCAACTGACAACGGTGGTGACTGGATGCTGGAACCTGAACCTCGTTTGTCAGTCGGGTGGGATCCGGCCGTGGCCCGGCTCGATAACGGCTCGTATCTGATGTTGTATTGCGCCGCGGCGGATGAGGAGTCACCGCCGGCGGCTCAACTTGTCGACGCTTCGGAGTTCTTTACTGACGGTGACGACGGGGAGATGACACCCGATCCAGAGTGGGCCGAGGACTTCGCTGAGGATCTGGCGGAGCAAGGGGCGGAGGATGGGGCGTTTGCGGATGCGGATGACGCGACGGGCGACTCCGCCTATAGCGATGTAGATGATACGACGCACGACGCCACCTACGCCGATTCGGGGGATATGGCGGACGCCGCCCCTGCGGATGGTGGCGGAATCGGATCAGACGACGCCGGCGGGCACAGCGCCGCCTCGGCCGACGCGAAACAGGCCGGCGCACAGGCAGGTAACCTCGACCCGCCGGACTCAGAACAAACCGCGGGACTCGAACCGGGTGCGTCAGGCGACGGCTCGTACGATTCAGAGTACACGGAGAAGCTCACCGGCCTCGAGGAGTGGGACCCAATCGCCACCGACGGATTCGCCCCGCTCCCCGACTTCAAGAACAGGATCGACTACTTCGAATGGTACCGTGAATACGCCCTCGGTCACCCCGAGGACAATGCATACTGGGCGTATGCGTCTTTCATGCCCAACCCACCGGGCCCACCCGGAGATCCGGCGGCCAAACCGGAGTGGCCTGAGCTGAACGACATGTTCAATAGCGACTATGACGGTCCACCGGGACCCTGGGATCCGGCCGATCATCCCGATTGGGAGACCTCGTACCAGGCTTCCCAAGAGGTACTCGAACTGTTTGGGGAGGCAACGACGCATGAGGGATACGCCTCACCACCCGACGTCAAGTTCGAGGGCCGCCCCGCCCCGGTTGAAGACGTCAATCTGCTGATCGGTATCCTTCTGCCGTCGCTCAGTAATCACCGGGCCATGATGAAGGCAACGATGGCGGCCGCGTGGCGGCTGGAGGACGGCAGAGTATCGTCCAAGCGGATGCTGCAGGCGTTCGAGACGTCGTTGCGCGGTGCGAATCACATCGGGAGCGGAGCTACGCTGATCGAGGATCTGGTGGGAATCGCGGAGCGAGCTCAGGTTCAAGAGACAGCGCGTTGGGCGCTGAAGCACGACGTCTTCTCCGGCGACGAAATCGAAACCGCGCTGGATACCTTGAGGGAGTTCGATCGGGACGATCGGGACCCATCTGAGATACTTCGAGGCGAGCACGCCATGTGCATGGACCTGACGCAATACCTGTACATGCCCCCCGGTGCGAACGGCACGCCGCAATCTTATAAGCCGGAACGTCTGAACAACGTGTTCGATTTCTCGCCCGAAATGGTTGACCGGTTAGCGCGCATGGAACCGGATGAGGTGCATGCCTCGATCAACGCTTTCGATAACCATTACCGGAAGCTGGTCGAACAGTTCCGTATCGGCTATCCGGAGGTGCGTACGGCCGACATCTCGGCTATCACGGAGGAGTACCTCCACACGACACCGTTGACCGACTTCCTCATGCCCAACTTGAGTCGCTACTACCAGTTGAAGACTCGGTCGAAGGCCTCGCGCCGCGCCACGCAGCTTGCCTATGCGACGCGTCTTTTCAAGGAGCGGAACGGCCGGTGGCCGGAATCGCTCGATGAGTTGCCGCCTGAACATGGCTGGAATATGCGCATCGATCCGTACTCCGGAGATTACTTCGGCTATCAGCTCACCGACGATGGCCCGAAGATCTACTCGGCCTCCGAAAATGGCGTCGACGACGGCGGTGTCCACTCACCGCGCTGGGCCGACGAAATCGAAAACGACGCCGGCTCCGACGACTACGTCTTCTGGCCGCCGCAGCCCAGACACAAACGTTAGCGCCGCCGATCCAACATCCGCCGCCCGGCCACGAACCGCCCGCGCCCCACAACACCGCCCCCACCCGTCTCCGACCC
>CP070827.1:3522736-3531485 GCA_020344555.1 Phycisphaerales bacterium | reverse complement strand
GCGTGGCAGGGCGACCTGACATCCGAGGGCTACACCAATAACATTCAGGGGACGCTGACCCCGTGGACGCCCTATTGCACGGCCGATGCGGACTGCCAGGGCTTGATGGGCCCGCTGGGTACCGGCGGTGCCAAGGGCGGTTGCGGTGTTCCCGGCATGCCGCCGAACAAGTGCGCGGCCGGCTTTATCAACAACGACCGGACCGACTACCTATTCTTCGGCGACGCTGAGCTGCCCGCGGTGGACCTGAGCACCATCAACTACCGTTATGGTAGCTGGCTGTTGGGTGCTCCGTTCCCCGCACCGGACTACGAGACGTACCTCGGCTCGTTGATTCTGGATGTGTCGGCGGATGCAAAGGGCACGTTCTACGTAGGGTTCAACCCGCTGCCCAGCCAGGTTGTGGATGAGTTCAGCATCCCCGTCCCGATGATGGGCTTCGTACCCGGCTTGATCAACATCGAGACCGGCAAGTGCTGCTACGACATCGGCGGACCTGGTGCCGGCTGCATCGGCGGCGACAAGCCGAAGGGCACGCCCATAACGAAGTACGACTGCTACGCCATGCCGGGTAAGACGGTATTTTACCCGAGTGAGTACTGCACGGGCATTCTGCAATACGACTGTCCGGAGTGCCTCTCAGACTACCAGTGCGCCGACGGCGACGCCTGCTCGGCTGACACGTGCGACGTTCCCACCGGGGTGTGCTACCACACGCCGGTAGCGGTTGGTGCGAACGAGTGCTGCTATTGGGTTCCTGCGAACCTGGCCGCGGACGTGGGCGGTCTTGGCGCCATCGTGTCCAACGTGGACGGGAATCCCTGCACCGAAGATCTGTGCTCCAAGCCCGGTGGTTGCGCCGTCGCTCCACAGTGCGGCGTACCCTACAACCCGCCGATACCTCCAGGTGATAATCCCGAATGCCTTTTGGAACCGCCGTGCCGGGGCTGCAAGGACCAGGCGGCTGCCAGTCCTTGTGACTGTGGAGCCCGAGATTGCGGCGGCCCGGTTTCTTCCAGCGACCCGGTCTATCTCTTCTCCGGCGAGTTCCACGAGTCGGCCGTCGATTTGCGCATCCCCGGTCGTGGGACGGACTTCGTGTGGGCCCGCAAGTATCGCTCACGGATTGGCCCCGACAGGCCTCAGGGGAACTGCTGGGACGGCTCGTATGACGTCCGGATCGAACAGGCCGGCCCTGATCTGGCGCTCTTCGACGGAAACACGCGCCAGGACACCTACAGCCTCCAACCTGACGGCACCTGGGCCAAGCCGGGCTTCTTCCGTGTGATCAACCAGAATCCGGACGAGAGCTACACGCTTACCTTCGAGGACACAAGCACCTGGGATTTCAGTGCCTTCGACGGGAGCCCTGCGGAGGGGAAGCTCACCGGCAGCACGGATCGCAACGGGAACACGATGGGTTTCGACTACGACGGGCTGGGCCGGTTGGTGAGGATCCATGACACGCTCGACACGCCCGCCCACGACCGGGACATCACGATCGCATACAACGCCGACGGCTTCGTCGAGTCCGTGACCGACTGGACGGGCCGGTCGGTCACGTACGAATACTACGATGGCGTTGAGCCCGGCGGCAGCTTCGGCGACCTCAAGTCCGTCACCACGCCAGCCGTGGTCGGCACGCCGAACGGCAACGATTTCCCCGAGGGCAAGACAACAGTCTACACATACTCTACCGGCTTTGCAGACGACCGTCTGAACCACAATCTGCTCACGATCACGGATCCAAAGGGGCAGACCTACTTGACCAACGAGTACGCCGATACTCAAAACCCCGGCGACATCAACTTCGATCATGTCGTCCGGCAGATCTGGGGCGCTTCCGGTGATGTCATCGACTTTGTATACGTTCCACAGACCCCTACGTCCGAGAACGGCTTCGCGATCACCAAGACGATCGTGAACGACCGCAACGGCAACGTGAGAGAGTACTTCTATAACGCCTCGAATCAGGCGGTGATTCAGCGCGAATACACGGGTCAGGCCGATCCCGATCTACCCACGACGGAGACCCAGAACCGCCCGACCGGTCAGCTCCGTCCAGGCGATCCACCGTACTTCGAGTCCCGCTGGCTATATAACGCCCACTCGCTGCCCACACTGGTGATTCATCCAAATCTCAACGGGGAGCTTTTCGTTTATGACGAATCGAACCCCAATCCGCGGTCGCGCGGCAACCTGCTTGAGCACTGCTGGCTGCCCGGTCCGTTGGGCGGCGATCAGGTACAGATCTGTGAGTACTTCGAATACGACGACGGCTTCGGCGGCTGCTGCGGTACCAACTTCGTGATCCGCCACGTCGACGGCCGCGGCAACGAGACGCTGCATGACTACGACGAGCACGGCAACCGCATACATACGACCCACCGCATCCCGTCGATTGTCGAGGATTGGGAATACAACCCGTGCGGACAGATGTGCGCCCACATTCTTCCGGACAACGGCAGCGGTCATCGACGTCGCGACGAGTACGCCTACCATCCACAGCCTCTGCCGGACTGTGAGCAGTGTGGCGGCTACCTCAAAGATGAGATCGTCGATGCGACAGGCTTTGCGTTAACAACGACTTACGAGTACGACGACGTCGGTAACATCACCCGCGTCACCGATCCCCGAGGCCATGATACGCAGTACGTCTACAACCAACTAAACCAGGTCGTCAGGGAGATTTCACGCGAGGTGACCGACGGCAGCGGTGTGCGTTATGAACGTGACACGTTTTATGACGCCAACGACAACGTAGTGCGGGTTGATATCCAGAACATCGACGATCAAGGTAACGTCGTATCGGAAAACATCCACTTCACCACGATCTACGAATACGAGATCCTCAACTACCGGATTCGGTCGTGTGAGGAGGCGGGTAGCCATGACGTGCCGCGTGATCCTCCCAAGCTCGATTGCAGTGAGCTGCCGGAAGGTGAGTTCATCACCACCGAATATGAATACGACGAAAACAGGAACCGCACACTGGTTCGCTACGGCGAGGCTGTGGAGGGGCGGCAGCCGTACAACATGGTGCGCACACTGTACGACGAACGGGACCTCGTCTTCCGGGAGATTCGTGCCGAAGGCGATCCCGATCAATCCACGACCCAGTATGACTACGATGGCAATCGCAATCGCACGCGGGTAAGTCGGGGGTTGGAGGACATCCTGCGCGTTACTGATTACACCTACGATGGCTACGACCGCCTCGTGTCGTCACTCGACCCAATGGGTAACGTGACGACGTATCACTATGACGCCAACCATAATCGCGTGTCTACGCGAACCGACGGTGAGCTGGTCGACATTCCAGGCGGGGCCGGCAATGTCCGCCTGCATGAGGCCGCCTATGCCTACGACCCGATGGATCGTCTGACTCGCACCGAGATCGAGTTCTTCGACACGGACACGCAGATCCCCATCGACGACGGCAAGTCAATCACACAGACGTTCTACAGCGACAGCTCCCAGGTTATTCGGGGCGTCGACGACAACGGTCATGAGACGCTCACTACATATGACACTGCCAACCGCCGCAGTCTGGTCACTGACCAGAAGGGTAACACCGTCGCCTACACTTATGACGAGAACTCCAACGTCACCGCGATTACCGAGGTCGAAAAGTCCGACCTCGGCAATCCTGACCGGACGTTTGTCACCACCTATGCGTACGACAATCTTGACCGGTTGACTCGAACGACGGACAACGTCGGCAACACCAACACCTATGGGTATGACGCGCGTGACAACCGCACGGTGACGGTCGACGCTCTCGACCACGAAACACGCTACGTCTACGACGGGATCAATCGACTCATTGCCACAATCCGCGATATGGACGGGGACGGGGCGGACGCCGATGCCGTTCCCGGTGATGATGATCCTGACATTGTCACTACGCAGGCCTGGGACGACACGTCCCGGCTCGTCGGGCAGACCGACGACAACGGCAACACCACCGCCTATATCTACGATGCCCTCAATCGAATGACCACCCAGGACTATGCCGACTTCACACAGCACAGCTACACCTACGACGTTCACGACAACCGCATCACGGCAACTGACGCCAACGGCAGCGTCGCGACCAACACCTACGATCTCCTGGATCGGCTCACGAACAGGACGATCGTGCCCGGAGCGGGCGTCTCCAGCGACACTACGTTCGAGATCTACAGGTACGACGGGCTGTCGCGTATCGTCCATGCCGAGGACGACGACTCACTGGTCACACGCAGCTATGACTCACTTTCCCGCGTGACGCGCGAGACCCTGAATGGCCAGACCACCACCAGCACCTACGACGGCGTGGGAAACCAGCTTACTTGTACGTATCCCGGCGGGCGCATCATCACGACCACGTATGACGACCTCGATCGCAAAAAGACGATCTCTGATGGGGGCGGGACGATCGCCACCTACGAGTACGTCGGCCCCGGCCGGGTTGAACGACGTGAGTATGGCAACGGCACGCGCACCGACTATTCCTACGACGGAATCACCGGCATCCCCAATCCGCCGAATGATTTCGGCGTCAAGCGGATTATTGGGACGACGCACACCAGAATCGCAGACGCGACTGTCATTGACCAGCGCACGTACACCTGGGACCGGATGTACAATAAGACTCAGCGCAAGGACGTGCGTACCGGCGGCCCGCTGCTAACGCATAACTACTCCTATGACGACATATATCGCCTGGTCCACACCACGGTCACCGAGGGCTTACCTCCTCTTACCATACGTGAGACCGACTACACATTGGACGGTGTCGGCAACCGCGAAGAGGTGGCCGGTATGCCCGATTCCGGAGAGTACGTCATGTGTGACACGCTCGGCGAACCCGGCGATTTCCAGATGAATCAGTACACCAGCACACCCTTTGATTCGCGCCAATACGACGAGAACGGCAACCTGATCAAGTTGGACCTTCCACCGGCCGCTCCGCCGGTCGAGCCCGGCGGAGAGGCGGGCTATCAGAAGGTTCGGTACATCTCCTTTGTCCCGCAGAATCCGGGGCGGGTCACGGCGTTACGCGTGACACTGACCAGTCTGCCGGCGCCGTTTGACGGACTGAACGGCACAAAGATGTGGGTCGGCGAGCCGGCCACTTACTGCGAGAATTCGGGCAAGATAACGCCTCCGTGCCCTACAGCTCACCCGACCATAGAGTTTGTAGGTGCCGATCTGCAGTGCACGCCCCATTGCATGGACTGGAGCATGGTGGAGGTTGTCCACGTAAGCGATGATGAGATCATCCCCGGCGCGGTGTACGACGTGCAGGCCATCGACTGCGATTACGACTTCGAGAACGAGGCTTACTACTCGGCACCGCTTGCGATAACCACAAGCATATGGGGCGATCTGGTGGGGACTTGCGCGGTCAGACCATGCACTGCGCCGAACGGAGTGGTGGGTATACCCACCGACGTCACTGCGTGTCTGGACAAGTTCAAGAACCTGGAGGGCGTGGTGATGAAGTCCAGGGCCGACGTTGACTGGGAGGTCCCAAACCGGCGGGTGGATATTTCCGACGTAACGTTTGTGCTTGACGCTTTCCGCGGGTTTCCATACCCGTTCCCCGCGCCCGAGCCGTGTCCCCTGGCCGCGACGGCGGCCCGGACCGACACGCCCCTGTTCGGCGACATCCGCTACGACTACCGCAATCAGATGGTCGAGTTCCTGGACGTCGAAACCGGGCAGCGCCACACCTACGCCTACGACGCCCTAGGCCGCCGCATCGCCAAAACCGTCAACGCAACGCTGGTGCGAGAATCCCTTCTCGCACCCCCCGCGCGGATATCCACAAGGCGTAAGAGCGCCCCCATCGAGACGCGCTACTTCTACGACGGCTGGCAGGTCGTCGAGGAGCGGGACGGCCTCGGCCTCACCCAGGCCACCTACGTCTACGGCCTGTACATCGACGAAGTCCTCAACATGCGCCGCCCCTCGTCGCCTCCTGGCTCCGTCGCTTCGTCGCTCCGTCGCTCCGTCGCTTCCTCTCTCGACTTCTTCTACCACACCGACGACCTCTACAACGTAATGGCCATCACCGACGCCACCGGCTCCGTCGTCGAACGCTCCGAATACGAGGACTACGGTCAGCCGGCCGATCCGGTCACCGGCGAAGCAATCCGCAATCCCTACCGGTTTACCGGTAGGCGATTTGATCCCGAAACGTCCCTGTACTACTACCGCACGCGATACCTTGACCCCCGCGCAGGACGATTCACGACCCGCGACACGATCGGCCTTTGGAGTGACCCAGGTAATCTCGGTAATCCACGGGCATTCGTCTCAAGTAATCCGGTCTCACGGCTCGATCCATTCGGGACCCAAGCCAAGTGTCCCAAGTGTCAGGATGAAATGGAGAACCTAGTGAAGAACTGCACGTTTTGTAGGGATCGAGGGATAATAATGAACGTGGGCGGTTCCCAATGCTACCGCGAAATGAGGGGGGCCGGCAATCGCAGTAGGCACTGCTGTTATCGAGAGGGTCAATTAGGCGGTCCATGGGCTGACCACATCGATAACCACAATCCCGCAAAGGGCAAGAAACAGAATGGCGATTGCAAATACTCGGGTTGGTGGACGTTCTGGCATTTTATTTTGGATACAATTCCTGGCTCCCTCTTTGGAGACCCGTATGAGTGGCAAAAGTCGCACCGACAGGGGGCTGAACGACGACTTGCCCGTCCCGAGGTGAAACCACTCCGCCCTGGTGAGATACCGCCCCCAATCTGGGTCGAGCTGCCGGAGTCTGTTCAGCCCTTCGAGCACGGGCCAAAGATTGGAATTGTCGTTTTTCCACCACCTGAGCCTTACCCCTGGGAGCGAGACCCAGGAATTCGCGAATACGGCGTCGGGATCGGGATAGAATTTGGATGGTAGTTCGGACCGGTGGCACTCAACACCGTTAACTAAGTCGGGCTTGTATCATGATTGTGCCCAATAAAAAACGTTCCCTCCTGCCGACATTTGCTTGCGGCGGGTGGCACTGGTCCCGGCGTTCCAACACGTCGGGGCAGGGCGGGTGGGAGACACGATGATCCACACCGCAACATCGGATTTGGTAGTATCGTCTAGCCCCCACCCTGATGTACATCGGGGTCGGGCACGCCGCGAGTGGGGCCGCCGTATGACATAGCTATGTCACGCGGGCCGCCATCATGGGATCAGCAAAGCGCAAAGGGAGAGGATCGCAGCCGCGTCGTCCGCCGTCGAATAGAGAATGTCGGGTCGATTACCCGACCTACAAGGCTATTTCAGCTCCGAAAGGAGCGGCAGACACTAGCCCATGGCGTGAGCCAATGGTATCTACACAACTCCTAACGTTCCAGGCGTCCGGTACCCGACAAATGTCCGTATGTCCCTACACTGCCCGAGGCGGAGCCACGGCTGCAGTCGAGGTATAAGCAGCTGGTCGTGGCGCATCTGTCTAATTCTCAACGCTTGGCCGCGGGATTCCACCCGCCACCATCACTCGTACGCCCTTTCGCTGCCGTCCAGGCGGCGTGGCGGTTCTATTCCAACAATAGGGTCACCCTTCCAGAATTATCTGCTCCGCTCATTGAATGTGCCCGCGCCGACCTCGACGCCACGTGCGAGGACTGGCTGCTGGTTGCGTTCGACTGGTGCAACATACACTTTTGCAGCCACGAACACAGGAAGGACCGTGTTCCCCTGGCACACACCAAGGACTTGGGCTACGAACTGCTGACTGCCCTAGCTGTGGGGGATCGCGAGGGGTGCCCCGTTGCCCCCTTGTGCCTGGATCTGCGAGCCAGCGACGGGGTGCATTCGACGCGTTCCGACAGCCCGCTGACACCGGTTTCTTCCCTGGACGCGCTGGAACCGCTGATGGCCTACGTCCACGGGCTGAACATGGGTAAGCCTGCGGCATTCATCATCGACCGGGAGGGCGATTCCGTGGGCCACTACCGCCATTGGGCCGCCGCCGGGCGGAAGTTCCTGGTGAGGGCCAACGACCGGCCCCGCGTCATGTACGAAGGTCAGCACCGGCCATTGAGCCAAGTGGCGGATGTGCTGCGAAAGCGTGGAGCTTTTCGAGCCGCCCGCCCGGTGCTTCTTAAGGGCAAGCCCGCTGAGCAGTTCGTTGCCGAAACCGCCGTGGTTCTGACCCGTCCGGCCCGTATGCAGCGGGTGGATCCCAAAACGGGCAAGGCCAAGCACAAGGACATCAGCGGTCCACCGTTGCCCCTGCGTTTGGTGGTCAGTGAGGTTCGAAACCCTCGCGGTAAGGTGCTGGCACGGTGGCTTCTGCTGAGCAACCTGCCTGCGTCGGTCAAATGCGAGACGTTGGCTTTGTGGTACTACTGGCGTTGGCAAATTGAGTCGTATCACAAACTGCTGAAAGGGGCGGGTCAACACGTGGAGAGCTGGTTGCAGGAGACAGCGGTCACTTTGTCTCGGCGGCTGGCGGTGGCGCCCATGGCCTGCCTGGTTGTTTGGCGGCTGGCCCGAGACGATAGCCTCCCGGCGCTTGAAATGCGTGAAGTGCTGGTTCGGCTGAGCGGCCGTCAAATGAAACGTGGCAAGAAGACGCGTTCATTCACAGAACCAGCGCTGCTGGCAGGGCTCAGCGTGCTTATACCCATGCTCGACTATCTGCGCGACCACGACCTGAACCACCTCCGCCGCCTAGCCGACGCGGCGCTGCCTGGTCTTGTGTATCCGGGAGCAACGCTGGAGGATGGATAGTTGTGTAGATACCATTGGC
>CP070827.1:3514205-3522636 GCA_020344555.1 Phycisphaerales bacterium | reverse complement strand
CTCCGCCGTGGATGTCGAAGGTTTCGCCAAGATAGCGCATGGCCATGTCGGAACATTCGATATGCCAACCGGGTCGGCCCGGCCCCCAGGGCGAATCGAACTTGACCTCGTCGGGCTCTTCCGGCTTGCTGGATTTCCAGACCGCAAAGTCGCCGGGGTTTCGCTTTTCCCCGCTTTGGAGATCGCGCTGTCCTGTCTGCTCCTCGGGACGGCGGTTGGAGAGTTTGCCGTAATCAGGGTGTTTCGTGACGTCGAAGTAGACGTCACCGTTGGACTGGTAGGCAACGTCGCGCTCGATTAGTCGTTCGACGATCGAGATGATGTCACCGATATGCTCCGACGCTTTGGGCATTATGTCGATCGTGTCGACGTGGAGCGTCTTCATGGCGCTGAGGTAATCATTGGTGATGCGCTCGGCGAGCTCGAGGGTCGTCGTGTTCTGCGCGGCAGCTTCGTCGATGAGCTTGTCGTCCACGTCGGTGATGTTGACGACCCAGGTCACGTCAAAGCCGCTGTACACCAGGTAACGTTTGATGGCGTCGAAGATGATCGGGCCGACGGCGTGGCCGATGTGGCTCGGCTTGTAAACGGTCGGCCCGCACACGTAGATCCCTACCTTGCCGGGCGTTACCGGTTGAAAGGGTTCCTTCTTGCGTGTCAGCGTGTTGTAAACGACCAGGCCCATCGGTAACAATCCTCAAAAACGCCGGAGCCGGTGGATCCGGCGACCCACCCCGCTGCCTAGGCGTGAAACGGACTCTCTATCTGCCACCGGACCGACTGGAAAGTCGGTCCCACAAGCTTGGATTCAGCCTCCCAACCAGTACACGCGCTTACTTAAACCAGCATGTAACACGACCGTCCGACCCTCTTATCCCGGTGTCCTCAACGATGCGATCGCGGTGCAGGCGATCGCGTCAGCGTGACCGAGTGGGCCCAACCCTTCGTTTGTCTTCGCCTTTACGCTGACCTGCGGGGGTGAAAGCCCGGTAAGCGATGCGATCGACTCGGCGATTCGCCGTTTGTAGGGCGACATCTTCGGCGCCTCGGCATGCACGATCACGTCAAGGTTGCCGGCCTCAAACCCCTTTGCCCGGACCCGCTCCATCGCATCCTTCAACAGGGCACGGCTGTCGGCGTCCTTATATGCGGGATCGGTATCCGGAAACAGATCCCCAATATCGGGCAGACCGGCTGCACCAAGCAACGCATCAGTTATCGCATGCAGTACAACGTCAGCATCGCTATGCCCGAGCAGCCCTTTGGCATGCTCGATCTCGATGCCGCCGACCACCAGGCGCCGTCCCTCAGCGAGGCGATGTATGTCATAGCCGATCCCGACGCGGAATGTATCGGTCATTGACGAAGTCCTCAGCGGATCGTGGTGGGCATGGCCGGCCGCCCTCTGGAAAATGGCTAAGCTACGTGGTTTACGGGTTCGTTTCAAGCCTGGGCGGCCCGATCTATCATCCGATAAGCGTTGCTGTACAGCTCAGCCCCTTGCTTTGTACCTTGGTCCCGGCATACAGTTCCTGCGGGGTGAGATGCTCATGGCTCGCCTCTATGCGCAGAGATTCTGGGGATTCCGAGGCCGGCAGGCCTCTGGAGGAGGCATAAAATGCAGCTTGAGGCTTTGGGCCGCCCGACGCGGGCGAGCCTGTTCGTGGTGATCCCGGCGCTGCTGGCTCTGGTGGTCGGATGTCCGGCCCCACCGCCGGACAACGGCGGCGGGAACACCAACAATAACGGTGAACCGACACCTGGGGACCCGGTGACTGTCGACGTGATCGGCGCGGGAACGGTCGAGCAGGAGCCGGACGAGGGGTCGGTCACCCTTACGGCCGTTCCTGACGACGGATGGGAGTTTGGCGGCTGGACGGGGGCCGACGTGCCCGATGAGAACCCTCTGATTGTTGCCGTCGAACAGGTGCCCTCCATTACCGCCACGTTCGTGCTCCTTTCGGAGCCCGACTGCGACACCGACGCGAATTGCGACGACGGCGTGTTCTGCAACGGCGCTGAGACCTGCGACGAGGGCACGTGCGTCACCGGCGATGCTCCGTGTGCTGCAGGCCAGACATGCGACGAGGAGACCGCCGCTTGCCTACCTGACCGTGACGGTGACGGCGTGCCTGACGATACGGACAACTGCCCTGACGACGCAAACCCGAGCCAGGCCGACACAGATGAAGACGGTGTGGCAGACGCGTGCGACAACTGCCCAGGCGACGCAAACCCGGAGCAGACGGATTCCAACGAAGACGGTATCGGCGATGAGTGCCAGGGCGATCAAGACAGTGACGGCGTCCCCGACGAGGAGGACAACTGTCCGGAGGACCACAACACCGATCAGATGGACGTCGACGATGATGGTGTGGGAGACGCGTGTGACGATTGCCCGAACGATCCCGAGGACGACGCCGACCGGGACGGCGTTTGCGGGGACGTGGACCAATGTCCGGATACTCCGCTGCATACCGAGGTAGACGCGAACGGGTGTCCGGTTGACGAGCCGCCCCCGCCGCCGACTTGTGGCAATGGAACCATCGACGCCGACGAGGAATGTGATGACGGCGGGGAGTCGGCCACCTGTGACGTCAATTGCACGCCGGTTGAGTGCGGCGATGGGACGCGGAACGTGACAGCCGGGGAAGAGTGCGATGACGGCAACACCACCGCCGGCGATGGGTGCGATGAGAACTGCCAGGCCGAAGCCGGGCCGGGAAATAACACCTGCGCGAATCCGACGCCGATTGGCGACGGTGAGACGAGCTTCAGCAACGAAGGCGCAACGACCGACGGGCCTGAGGAACCCGCCGTGTGCAGGTTCTTCGAGTACTCTCACATCGAGTCGGACATCTGGTACTGCTACGAAGCCACCTGCGCCGGCGAACTTATCGTGAGCCTGTGCGGGAGCGACTACGACACCAAGATGGCCCTCTACGCAGGCTGCGACTGTCCAAGCGCAGCCCCCATCGCTTGCAATGATGACGATTGTGGTTTCGGGTTCGAGTCGCGGATCACGCTCCAGGCTCAGGGCGGGCAGTCCTATCTGGTCCGAATCGGCGGATTCGACGGCGAACAAGGCAGTGGCATTATCAACATACTGTGCGGCATCGAGACGTGCGAACCGGGTGCCGGCGATTGTCTCGCCGCTCACGAGGGTCGCGGCTGCGAGAATCCGGAGTGCTGCCGAACGACCTGTGAAGCAGACCCCTTCTGCTGCGATGTCGAATGGGACGACTTCTGTGCTGGCGAGGCTGCCGGCCTGTGCACGGGCAGCTTCCCGGCCTGCGCAGCAGACGCGGGTAGCTGCGCATCAGCAAACGGCACACCGGGATGCGACAGAGTAGACTGCTGCAACGCAGTGTGCATGACCGATCCGTTCTGCTGCGTTGATACCTGGGATGACATATGCGCGGAGGAAGCGTTCATCCCGTGCCGGCATGCCTGCGGAGGCCAAAGCGGTGGTTGCTTCACCGCAAACAGCTCGCCAGGTTGTAGCGATGTGGATTGCTGCGAGGCGGTCTGTGATCAGGATGACTTTTGCTGTGAGTTTCCATGGGACGACGACTGCGCTGCACTAGCTGCCACCGAATGCCGATGACGGCTGGGTCTGATAAACCTCCCGCCCGCCCCGTGAGGATCGGCTGTATGGCGGCAGGTCCGTTGCCTGATCGGCTCAGGCGCGGGATAATGCGTTTTCCGTTTTGAGTGGCATCCAACGGTGGCGCCAGCCGCCCGTGAATAAACTGCGCGACCCGGAGGCATTAGAATGCTGAGCCCGAAGTTACCCCGAGTACTTCGATGCGTGTTGATTGGACTGATTCCGGCAGCGGCCCTTGTAATCGGCTGCCCCTTCGGCGACCAGACGGGATCGAATGGCGACCCACCCGGCCCCCAGCCTACACCCCCGGAGGATATCGTACTCGAGGTGATGATCGAAGGGCAGGGCACGGTCGAACAGGAGGCAGACGGCAGTTTTGTAACCTTGACCGCCCTACCCGATGCCGGATGGTACTTCCAGCGGTGGTTCGGGACGACTGCGTCAAAGTACAACCCGCTGACTGTTCAAGCAACCGAGGATACGTCGATAGGCGCCCTTTTTCTGGAGATCGAGCCCCCCGTGACGCCGGTCTGCGGTGACGACGCGGTCAACCAGGGGAGCGAAACCTGCGACGGGACGGACGTGGGCGATGCAGCCTGTACCTTCTGCCGTGCCCCAGGTGCTGCGGGTGAGTGCACTTGCTGCGGCGACGGTTCGGTCAACGGCGGCGAAGAGTGCGACGATGGGAATAAGGTCGCAGGCGACGGTTGCGAGAACGACTGCACAGTGACGGCGGTCTGCGGTGACGATGTGGTCAACCGGGGTAGCGAGACCTGCGACGGGACGGACATGGGCAGTACAGCCTGTACGTCCTGCCGTGCCCCTGGTGTGGCGGCCAGGTGCACTTGTTGCGGTGACGGCGTGGTCAATGGTGGCGAGGAGTGCGACGACGGGAATAAGGTCGCAGACGACGGTTGCGAGAACGACTGCACATTGTTGCCGGTCTGCGGCGACAACACGGTCAACCGGGAGAGCGAGACCTGCGACGGGACGGACATGGGCAATACGGCCTGTACGTCCTGCCGTGCATCGGGTACCACGAATGAGTGCACTTGTTGCGGCGACGATGAGGTCAACGGCGACGAGGATTGTGATCCACCCGATACCAGCACATGTGACAGCACCTGTAAGTTCATCCCCCCAGACAACGATGATTGCGACGATGCCATTGATATCGGTGACGGAAGTCAGTCTTTCAGCAACGAAAGGGCCAGCACCGATGGCCCGAATGAACCCGACCTTTGCGACTTCTCGGGGTACACGCAGGTTGGAGCGGACGTCTGGTTCTGCTACGAGGCCACTTGTAACGGAGACTTGACGGTCGACCTGTGTGACAGCAATTACGACACCAAGGTAGCCGTCTACACCGGGTGCACTTGTCCTACGGCGGTGCCGAGTGCCTGCAACGACGACGTCTGCGGGGAGTCGGCCAACCGAAGCAAATTAACGTCCGACGCTTCGATCGGCACGAAATACTTGATCCGCATCGGCGGCTTTAACGGAGTGCAAGGGGCTGGCACGCTCGTGATGACCTGCGCCGCCGGTGGGTGCCAAAACCACGCCGATTGTGACGATGACGACGACTGCACGGACGATACCTGCGACAACGGAAGCTGCGTCAACACGCCGATCGACTGCGACGACGGGGACGCCTGCACCGACGATACGTGTGAGGCTGGCCAATGCACGAACCCCCCTACGGATTGCGACGACGGCGATCTCTGCACGATCGATTCCTGCGACTCAGCCACCGGATGCTTCGTTGAACCGCGGGTCTGCGACGATGACGGTGTGTTCTGCAACGGCGTCGAGGAGTGCGATTCTGCTACGGGGCTGTGCGTCTCCGCCGGCGACCCCTGCGCCCAAGGCGAGAACTGCGACGAAGCGAACGATGAGTGCAGGCCCGCGTGCACCACCGACGCGGACTGCGACGACGACGTGTGGTGCAACGGCTTGGAGACGTGCCCAGTCGACACGTGTCAGCCCGGCACTGCGGTGGACTGCGACGACGGCGTGGGTTGCACTGAAGATTCGTGCAATGAGAATACGGACTCGTGCGACAACGTGGCCAACGACGCCAACTGCGACGATGGTCAGTTCTGCAATGGCAGCGAGACCTGCGATGCGGTGAACGATTGCCAGCCGGGTACGGCCGAGGATTGCGATGACAGCGTGGACTGCACGGATGATTCGTGCAACACCGGCACCGACTCGTGCGATAACATCGCGGACGATGCGTACTGCGATGACGGCCTGTGGTGCAACGGCGCCGAAACCTGTGATGCCCAGGCCGGCTGCCAGGCCGGCGGCAATCCGTGTCCGGGGCGGTACTGCAACGAGGACACCGACACTTGCTACGATTGCGAGCTCCACTGGGAGTGTGACGACGGTCTGTTCTGCAACGGTGCCGAGACGTGCGTGGACGGTTTCTGTCACGCGGGGGCCGACCCGTGTCCGGGTCAGGAGTGCAACGAGAACTACGATCACTGCGTGATAGTCTGCACTTCGAACGCTGACTGTGATGACGGTCTGTTCTGCAACGGTGAAGAAGTCTGTATCTATCCTGAATGCTGGGGGCTAGACCCTCCGTGCGTCGATGTGGCCCACTGCGACGAGGAGAACGACCGCTGTCTGAATTGCATCTCAGTCGACGAGTGTGACGACGGGGACTTGTGCACCGATGACGCCTGCATCCAGAACGAGTGCCAGAATATAGACGTGCAGTGCGCTCCGGATGTCTGTAATCCTGACACTGGCGAGTGCGTCGACTGCCTGGTCGACGGCCACTGTAATGACGGGGCGTTCTGTAATGGGGAGGAAACGTGTAGCCCGACGCTCGTGTGCCAGCCGGGAGATGAAGACCTCTGTGATGACGGCATCGGTTGTACGATTGACGACTGCGACGAGGCGAACGACCTTTGTGTGAACGCAGCCAGCGATGCAAGGTGCCCGGACGACCTCCTGTGGTGCAACGGCGAGGAATACTGCAATCCGGTGTCTGACTGCACACATTTGGGGAACCCTTGCCAGGTCGACGAGATATGCAACGAAGCGGCCGAAAGATGTGAAGTCGAGCCGGCCACGTGGGTCTCGACGCAGATACTCTTCCCGGGTTCCCCAGGCTACAAAGCGCCTGAGCGGTACGAGCTGGACGATGTGCGTGATCTGGTGGTCGCCCATTTGGGGCTGAGCGAGGCAACGCTTCGGTGGACCTGGCCGGATGCCACCATTGAGGTTTTCGCGACCGACGTACCGCTGGGTGTCGAGACTGATATGTATCGAGTGGTAGACGACATTGGTGGCGGCTATACGGAGACCATTGTCCAGACCGTGACGATCAACGCGTTCCATCTCAGTATCACAGGAAGCACAGCCACGTGGGAGTTCGACTACGTCGTCGTAAACGACGTGGAGAACCCATTCGGGCTCTCGGTGACCAGCGGGCAGTTCGTCGGCGAGCAGACGGGCGAGATAACCGGAGCCCGAGACGAAATTACGTGGACCGGCGTGGACGGCACCTTCCAGAGGTGCGAGGTACGCGGCGATTGCCAAACGCCCACGCCGCTGGACTGGATGCTGGGAACGTGGACAAAGGAGTAGAACTGGCGACAGTGGCGAAGCACGAGCGTCCCTTCCGCTCGCGCTCATTATCTCTCCCCTATTCGCCAGTCGGGAGTCCGCCGCCGCAAAGTTCCGTGGTCCATGCCCACACGGCCATCACCGGTCCCAGGATGACCGCCCTGGTCTTTCACGAGCTCCAGTGCCCCACCGCTTTTTGGAACACGGTCAATCCGTCCGGGGGGCCGGTGGGGTTGCGGCGGGTCCAGCAGGGGTGGTGGGTGTGGTCGAAGTGGCGGTCGGGGTGGGGCATCAGGCCGAAGATTCGGCCGGTGGGGTCTACCAAACCGGCGATGCCGGCCATGCTGCCGTTGGGATTGGCCGGGTAGCAGTCATATCGGCCTTCGGTGTCCACATAGCGAACGGCGATCTGGTCAGCATCTTCAAGTCGCCTTACCACGGTGTCGCTTGCTGTCACCACCTTCCCTTCGGCATGCTCGATCGGCAGTTCCAGGCAGGTTCCGGGCGTCAGAAATACGCAATGTTCGGTGGCCACCTCGAGTCTCACCCAGCGGGCCTCGAACTTCGCGGAGTCGTTATAGGTCACGGTTACCTGATCGCGCCCCGTGTCACCGCCGGGCAATAGGCCGGTTTTGACCAGTATCTGAAACCCGTTGCAGATACCCAGCAGCCCGCCGCCGCGATCAATCAGACTTCTAAACGACTCTTCAAGCTCGAGAAGAATCCGCTGAGCAAGAATCTGTCCGGCGGCGATGTCGTCGCCGTAACTGAATCCGCCGGGGATGGTGACGATTGTGTACTCATCGAGAATCGAGGGATTCTCCGCGAGGCGGTTGACGTGCATCAGTGTCGGCTTGGCACCGGCCAACTGCCAACAGTGCATAACCTCTTCGTCGCAGTTGATTCCGGCCGCCCGTAATACCAGAACACGCACATCGCCCACGGCTATCGACCTCCACCCTGCGCCAGAGGCGCCCGCCAGGCCTGGGCAAGTTCAGCTACGGGCAGATCAATCGGTTCCAGCCGGTCACTCTTGATACGAACGCGCGGCCCAGCCTCCACCCGCCCGATGACCGGCAGCCCGGAAGCTTCAGCCTCGGCCGTCGTCATCTCCAACACATACGTCGTTGTAGAAGGGGCAAAGATCGGGTCGCCATACGCCTTGGAGTTGACATCGACCGTCGCGCCGAGATTGGAAGCGATGCACATTTCTGCGATCGCCACCGCAAGGCCGCCGTCACTTAC
>CP070827.1:3511428-3514105 GCA_020344555.1 Phycisphaerales bacterium | reverse complement strand
ATGACTCATGAGTGTTTCACGGTCTGTTGTGTTTCCGGCCTGTGTGGCCGTTTTAGGCTCTTGTGCCCTTCCGTTTGCAGCTTGGGGTGAGGAAAAGCCCGAGCCGAAGGCTCAGGAGGCTCCGAAACGCCCGCGGGCCCGTGAGATCGGCCTCGCGATCGGCGTTCTTCCGCCGGGTCCTCTTAACGCCATCACTGATGTTGAGGGCGTGCGCGTCGGCCAGCGGACTCTCATCGATGGAGACAATACAAGGACCGGCGTCACCGCGATCCTCCCTCACGGCGGCAACCTCTTTCAGCAAAAAGTGCCCGCGGCGATCGTCGTGGGCAACGGGTTTGGCAAACTGATCGGCTCGACCCAGGTCGAGGAGCTAGGCACCCTGGAGACGCCCATTGTGCTGACCAATACGCTGTCTGTATTCGCTGCGGCCGACACGCTGGTCGGGCACATGCTGAGTCTGACAGGCAATGGCATGGTCAGATCCATCAACCCGGTCGTAGCAGAGACCAACGACGGGTACCTCAACGACATTCGGGCGCGGCGAGTCGTTCCGGGGGACATCGTTACGGCTATTGCCTCCGCCCGCGGCGGGCCGGTCGCAGAAGGCTCGGTAGGCGCCGGCACCGGGACCCGCTGCCTGGGTTGGAAAGGGGGCATCGGGACGGCATCACGACGTCTGCCGGAATCGATGGATGAGCACACCGTCGGCGTGCTGGTCCAGAGCAACTTCGGCGGCATACTGACCGTCAACGGTGCCCCGGTCGGCCGAGAGCTTGGCCGGTACTATCTCCAGAAGCTGCATGAAGATCAGCCAACCGAGGGAGGGTCGTGCGTCATGGTGGTGGCTACGGATGCACCGCTGACCGCGCGGCAGCTCCGCCGCCTGGCCAAACGGGCTTTGCTGGGACTGGCGGCCACGGGATCGCCGATGACGCACGGGAGCGGCGATTACGTCATCACGTTCTCGACGGCGGAGGCGGTTCGAGTACCTCATAGTGTCACCAAGCGGCTGCAACAACGCACGCTTCTTAGAGACGAAGCCCTTTCGCCTCTGTTCCAGGCCACACGCGAAGCTACTGAGGAAGCGATCATCAACAGTCTGCTCAAGGCGACGACCGTGACCGGTTTTCGGGGCCGGACGTGCGAGGCCGTCCCGGTTGACCGCTTGATAGAGATCTGCAAACGATACGGGGCGATTCAGCCGTAAATCGTTGCTCCGGGTTGGTTACTGATACGGGAAAGACACGATGAGACCATTGCTTTACTGGGTCATGGCCGGCGGATTGGCGCTGAGTTCCTGCCAGGCACCATCGGATGTGAGCCATAGGCACGCTCCGCACGATGATGAAAGCGTCACAGGTCCGGCAACGAGGTGCGAGCGTCGGCCGGTCGAATTGACCGAAAGGGCCCTGCGCATTCATCGTTCGGCCATACTCGTCGACGGACACAACGATCTGCCCTGGCGGATACGCGACAAGAGCGAGTCATCGTTTGAGGACTTCGATTTGGCCCAACATCAGGAAGGCATGCACACGGACATTCCACGTCTGCGCAAGGGAGGTGTTGGGGCCCAGTTCTGGGCCGCCTGGGTGCCGCCGGAGAGCATGAGGGAAGGCGGCGGCGCTCGCATCGCTCTCGAGCAGATCGATCTGATCCGCCGAATGGCAGAGCGTTATCCCGAGACGTTCGAGCTTGCTTGCTCGGCAGACGACGTCGTGCGCATCCGTCGCAAGGGCAGAATCGCATCCCTGATCGGCGTCGAGGGCGGCCATGCCATTGAGAACTCCCTGGGCGTCTTGCGGATGTTCTACGATCTGGGTGCTCGCTACATGACGCTTACCCACACGGAGACCACTGACTGGGCGGACTCGGCCACCGATGAAGCCCGTCACCAGGGTCTCACACCATTCGGCGAAGAGGTTGTGGGCGAGATGAACCGACTGGGTATGCTCGTGGATGTCTCCCACGCCTCGTATGACGTCATGCGGGACGTACTTCGAGTCAGCCGCGCTCCGGTGATCGCCTCGCATTCATCGGCCTATGCGATTGCTGCTCATCCGCGGAACATCCCGGACGACGTGCTACGTTTGATCGCCCGAAACGGCGGAGTGGTAATGGTCAACTTCTTCTCGGGATTCGTGGAGCCGGAGGCGGCCGGCATGATAGACAGCGTCTTTGAGACCATGGAAGGCCTTCGCGAGAAGTACCCCCAGGAGGACGAATACCGTAAAGCTGTGAGAGATTGGCGCCGGGAGAATCCTATCCCTCGTGGAACTGTTCATACTATCGTGGATCACATCGACCACATTGTGAAGGTGGCCGGCATTGACCACGTGGGATTGGGCTCTGATTACGACGGCTGCAGCGTGCTTCCCGAACAGCTCGAAGATGTGTCCGGCTATCCCTATATCACCCAGGAATTGCTCAACCGCGGCTACTCCGCCAGAAATATCCACAAGATCCTGGGCGGAAACCTGCTTCGAGTACTCCGCGGAGCCGAACAGGTGGCCCGGGATCGGAAGGATTTAGACCGCGCGACACAACTCCCCTGAGCCGCGGGTTTCAACCCTGAGCCTTATGCATAATTCAACCGACTGCTGTTCGTCCCGGAGGGACGCCGTGAGAATAGCCCATCGATTTATCGATGGGTTAAGAACATACAGCACGATTGGAGTCC
>CP070827.1:3509655-3511328 GCA_020344555.1 Phycisphaerales bacterium | reverse complement strand
TCGGGAAAGTGACCTTGTCGGAACAGGTCGTCGGCCTTCGTGGCGAGATCCTGGCCCGATTCGTCGGCTGTTGCGAGAGGGAAGAGACCCGCCAGCACGAGGACTGCCAGAGTCCGTTTGGTCTTGTAGAGTTGACCCATTGCATTGATCTCCCACACGCATAGAACTTGCACGCCGCGCGGTCTGACAGAGCCGATCACTGCGGAGGGCTGAGATACAACTGCATTCGATCAAAATCGAGCGTCAACGCATACGGTCTGAAAAACGCGTGGGAGATGATCCCGCCAATCCGAAAGCCGTGCCCATACTCGTCCTCCGGCGGTAGAGCACCAAATACCCCGGTGAGATCGTGCTGCTTCGCCCCTCCCAGGGCGAGGGTGTTTACCTTAAAGGGGGTCACCGTTACAGGCCCACCACCGCCGATACCTTGGAAGGATGGGAGGCCGGACAGATCAATTCCCGCCTCCTTGATCATGGATTTGTGAGCCACGAACCCACCGACGCCCATCAGAGCCAAACCGGTGTCAACAAACAACAGGCACGGCTCGGCGTCGTTCACCCGTCCCCAGGCCACCATTGTGTGTGCTCCCGCCATCCAAAACGGAACTGCGTGGGTCCGTGGCGATTTGGCCAGTCTGTTCAGCTCTTCCAGACCCTTGCTCCTCTTGCGTCGAAGGATGAGTTCGCCGTTGGGATAGTCGAGCGTCGAAACGAAGTGGTATAGCAGCGCGGTCCCGATGACCCCGTCGATGCGTTTCCCCATAGGGAGTCTGGGCCCTTCTCTCAGGTTTACGGGGACGCTGGTAATCTCGAATTCGCCGAGCTGAATCGACTCAATCGTCCCGTGATGGACGGGCGCTTTCTTGCCTCCCGCGAAGGTTATCATCTCCGGCGGGCCGAATCGACGCGCTCCGACGCTCTCGGCAAAATCGGGAGCTAGCCCCAACGCCGGTGCGCCAGTGTCAATCAACAAGTAGACTTCATCGCTGTCGTTTATGCGAGCTTTCACCACCGGTAGCGGATCAGTCTGCTCGAACTTCACATGGGCGACGTTGGCGCCGCCAGAGACCTCGTAGGGGGTGAGTCCGGCGAAGCTGGCCAGTTGATCAGCTGCGGCCTCTCGACCGATATCGCGATAGATCGGCGCCGCCTGTGCAAATTTGTCCTGCCGGTAATAGCACTGAGCCAGCAAGGATTTCGGTCGCTTGTCGTCCGGAAGAAGCTTGACGGCCCGCTGGAGATGGCGTTCAGCCTCCGTGAAGCGGTTGCCCAGCAGGGCGATCTCCCCGAGGCGCAGTACGGTGCGACTGTCTGGGGCATCGTCGGCTACCGCCGCCCGATAGGCCTTCTCCGCCTCGGCGAAATGGCCGGAGCGGAACAGATCATCGCCGCGCCGGATCAGGTCTTTTGCCTCCTCGTTGGGTGCCCCCAGCGTCGCCGGGCTCAACAAGGCTAAAGTGATTGCGGGCGATATTGTCCGATTCATTCGATTCATCTCAGCACGCTCCTTTGCACGAGAGTGGCCGGGGGCGGCGGGCTGTCGGGCCGACACGCCGCCCGGCTTATGCCACTGTACAGCTATAAGACGCGGCCACCCAGGGATATATTTCAAAAAACGCGAATTTTCTAATAACACTTCTTGATTTTCCTTAGTGGATGGGTACTGTAGTGTG
>CP070827.1:3502018-3509555 GCA_020344555.1 Phycisphaerales bacterium | reverse complement strand
GGGTAATAGGTCTGGCTGCTGAGCAGCTTGTTGAAGCCGCGCCCTTCGTAATCCATCACCGGCGTACCCGCCGGCCGCGGGGTCCCCGGCGACAACCTGCCGACGGCATCGCCGCCGTACAGGCCCTCGTAGAAGTAGTTGTACCGGGTCACGGAGACGACCTCTTCCGTCTCGGGATCGCTGACGCGCATAACCAGCCGGTTGCCGCCCTGATCGTACCAGTACTCCTTGTGATATGGGGGGAAGAAGTCGGCGTCGGCCGCGTCGACGGTCCGTTCCTCGCTCACCAGCCGATTCGGGTCCCCGTCAAGCAGGGCTTGGGCCTCCTGCCCGCCCAGGTCTTGCAGGAAGCTGTAGTACAGCTTGTCATAATCGGGGCTGTTACCACCTGCAGGGTCCAGATCGCCTGTTTGGAGGTTTCCGTCGCCGTAGCCGTAGTCGGTTACGGCCTGGCGCACCGTCTCGTCGTCACGGACGCTCTGGCTGACCTGGGTGATCCGCCCCTTGGCGTCTCGGGCGTACTCGAAGGTGGCCAGCACCTCCCCATTTTCCCGGCGATGCTCGATCCCGCGGACGGCGCCGTCAGGATCGAGGTAAATGTCGGTATATGACCTGTCGGGGCGGGTCTCGCGGACCGCCGGGGCCACCGTGGAATCCTGGTAGGTGTACTTGGTCACCGCGCCGTCACGGTCGACCGAGATAATCCGGCCGGCGGCGTCCGTCTCGTAGACCGTCTTGATCTCCCGGGAAATGTAGTCCGGGACCGGCCCGGTCAACATGTGCGCCTGGAGTTCCCGATAGTAGGTGGTCCGAAACTCGCCGACCGTGTCGGCGTATTCCTGGGCATAACGGTAGCTCGGGTAAACTCGGACATGAGTCAATGGTTCCTGGCACCTGGTGTCTTCGCGTGCCGTGACCTGCGACTCTTGGGGTCGGCCCAAGGCATCGTAGGAGAAGGTGTATTTGACCGTCCACTCATCCAGTGCCGGCTTCCTGTCATACACGCAGATGAGCCGCTCATTCCCGTCGTACACTATGGGATAGAGCGCCGAACACAGATCCGGAAGGGGGTCGCAACCTCTCGGCTCCCTGGCGGCCGCCAGGGCAAACGTCGAGTCGGACTCGCAGTCCGTGTACTCCTCCCCGAGGCTGATGATCAAACCGGACTCGTCGTACTCGAACTCGCAGCCACAGACCGGACACTCGTTTTCCTCCGGGGGGTAGTCCTCGGGGCACAGCGGATCCTCGCCTGGTTGGCGCGAGGATGCTTGACCGGACCGATCGCCCTTCCCGGATGACTCATCCGTCAGGTTGCGTCTTTTATGCACCAAAGAGTCGCAACGGATCTGGGTCCCGATAACGCGTGACTCGCCCGTCTCCCCGGTCAGGGTGGTTGACTCGACTCTCGAGCAGTCATCGTCGTCCTTGTCGCTGTTGACCGTCCGGGCCGGATTGCCGTCGGCATAATCCCGCCTCACTTCCGTCCCGTTAGGGCCGCGCAAGCGCGTGGGTCTGCCGTGGTGGGCGGTTCCCGGGGCGCCGTAATCGATCTCGATCCGATTGTAGTTGGGCGAGGTCATGGCCACCGAGGCTGCGGGATTGTCGACCGGCCCCAGGATCGTCCTCGGGGACATCAAAGGGTCGTTATCCTGGTCGTACAGGTATTCGGTGACGTTGCCCACCGGGTCGGTAATCTCGGTCAGGCGGTTCAAGTCATCGTAGACGGTGTCAACCGTCCCGCGCCAAGTGGTTGTCGACTCAGGATTCTTGTTTGCATCGTAGTTGATCGTTGTGATCCCGCCGAGAACGTTAGTCGTAGTCTTCGGGCGGTTCGACTCGGTCCAGGTCAGCCTGGAGACCCTCTGGCCGAGCTGATCCTAAACCCACGTGAGGCGCATAGGTGGCTGTGGGACGCTGTCATGCCATTGGGCTGCGTCTATCCCGGTGGTGCAGCTTGGGACGCTTGACGAATCGACGCAAAACCGTCGGCTGTTGCCGGGGCGGGCAAGATTGTCGGCCGGCAATTCAGCGCAATGACCGATCAACCCTCGAAGCGGAACGAAGACGATCCCCAGCATGCTCATTCCTTGGTCCTCGCAGGTTGCCAATGCAAGAGAAACGTAGCCAAGCGCCCACGCAGAGCCAACGTCGTAAGCTCTTTGTTTTCAAGGGTTCGCAGTTCTCGGGAGAGACACGGCGATTCACAAGCACTTTAGGGTAATGGAGCACTTGACAAACCCACTGGGCCTGATAGAACACCTCCACACGAAAGGCAGGGTAATCGTGGAGACGGAACCGACCCTTCGCGTGCCGGCCACGAACAGCGGCGCTCACCGCCGGTGCCTCAAGAAACCTCCAATCAAGTGCATGGTCGTGCTGATCGGCGCGCACCTCGTCACGGCATGTAATTTCGGTTGTCGCTATTTCAGAGAACGATTAGGAGGCGCAGTCATGGAATTGCCGGTGTTCACAGTATGCATTGTGCTTACCGCCCACGCAGTTCAGCTGCCAGGCGATGCAGTTTCGATCGCCGTCGCATCGGATGTTGTCAATGCGGAGGCCGTGCCGACGCTTGGTGACGAAGACGCCAACACCACGGCAACAGCGGACGCACATCGTGACGGCGAAGAGAGGCAGGACGGTACGTTTCCCGACTCTCTTGTCGAACTCTTGGGGTTGTCCAATGAGGTGAGTCTCATCGAGCACGAGCTCTCTGAAACACAAGGCTTTCGGCGCGATAGCCTGCTGGCGAAGTTCGGCCGGTCATCGGCGGCTTCGGGGCGTTTCGGCCTGGCTGGTAGGCTAGCACCGTGTTTCATAACTCATGCGACTATTATGACAGCGCTAGATCATCGCCCAGCGGTCCAGGTTCTCGCCGCATTCGTCGCAGTTTGAGTCGCGGCTCGAAATGAAGACCTTTATCGAATTCATGCGGATTCCCGGCAAGATGCCAAGTGGCTCAGCGGCTTCCTTGGCCTGAAGCGACAGTCGGTCGGCCTGCGGCGGCCCCCGGTGTCAGTAACGCGGCGGCCGGGGCAGATTCCTCGATGACAACTTCCCGGTCTGGGCGGCAATGCACCGGTGGTGCTGCATAGCCCGGTTAATTCGTGGCGTACTTGGCCAGCAGTCCGGGGATGTCCCCCGGATCGAACGAGACATCGCACGCCCACCGGCCGAAGCCACCGTGCTCGCTAACGGCCTTGACCCACTCGGCCAGGAACTCCCGCTTGGTACGGTCCTGCTGGGTGCCCTGCCCCTTGACCTCCAGGACGAGCATCTTGCCCGTGGCCAAGCGGATCAGGAAGTCTGGGCGGTATTTCTGCACTACCCCCTTGTAGACATACATGATCTCGAAGCCGAGGTGGTCGTTCTTCACCCACGCCCGGACATGCCGGTTCCGCTCCAGCTCGAAGGATTCGGTAGCTTCCCACGTGCTGTCGTAGACGCAGTGGCTGATGTGTGACCGCCGGGTGACCTCGCACGGCTTGCAGAACCCGGTCGCCATCTTCGCGCAAAGACGGTGGAAGGCTCCGCGGTCACCAGGGATGTCAATCCCCTATCGCTCCGCTGGCGATGCCTCGCCCGGCAAGATCAGCCTCTCGATCGCCTCAAGCTGGCAGAGGAAGAACTGCCGATCGCGCCGCTCTTCGGGGTCGCGCCAATGTTCAAGCAGCCGCTTGGTGATCCCGGTAACGCGCGCGTACCCGGCCTCGCGCCATGCCTTCACACGGGAGCGAATCTGGTTGACCAGCGGCAGCGGAACGAAGACGCCGGGATCGTCGGGCGCCTTGGGGTCGGACGTCGCCCGTGGGTTCACTTGACGAGTCCCCACCCCGCCGCTACGGTGTGAGAATATCGTATGATGTTTGTCGGCCGCCATTGTGCAGAGGCTACTCGTGGTGAACACCAGTCGATTCGAGCTTGCCCTTGACCGGCTCCAACCAGGTGACTGGCAACGTTTTGAGAAGCTTTGCCGCCAGTTCCTGGTTTCGGAGCATCCAAACTTGCGGAACCTCGCGGGACCGGGCGAAAAAGGATGCGATGCGTCCTGTTTTGCGATGGCGACGATCCGTCATATGCGTTTCAGTTCTCAACGCGAGAGGATTGGGACCGGAAGATTAAGGAGACCGCAGCGACAATTTCGCAAGAGTGTCCGGAGACGAGAATCTTGGCCTACTTGACGAATCGCAAGGTCGGGCCCAAGTCCGACAGCCTAGCAAAAGAGGTCCTCAAGAAATACAAACTCGTTCTGGACGTTCGAGATCGCTCTTGGTTTCTTGACCGAGTCAATACGACGGCAGCGCGAGAAAATGCCGCCGAAGAGCTGGCGCGAGCCGTCGCTGATCCTTTCCTGGCCAATGAGGGGCTGGCGTCTCGACGTCGGGCGGCGCTGACCTCTGACGAGCAGATCGCTGCTGTCGTCTATCTGGGCTTACAGTGGGGGGATGACATACGCGAAAAAGGGTTAACAAAGCTTTCTTACGATGCCCTTGTTCGTTCAGCACTACGCCACACTAGCTCCGGTGAGCGCATGTCTCGCGGCCAAGTGTACCGCGCCATCGAGGGCATACTCCCGACTCACGATCGGAGTAAGCTACGTGAATACGTCAATGCCGCGCTTGAAAGGATGACAGAGCGCACAATCCGTCATTGGATTAAAGAGGATGAGTTCTGCCTGACACACCAAGAGGTGCTCCGTCAGAGGGAGAGGCTTTCTCAGGCCGAATTGCAGGCCGCACAATTCGAACAAGAGCTAGAATCTGTCCTGGTCGCCGCACTGCCAAATGTGAACGAGAAGGGTGCCAGCTTGCTGGCCCAACGGGGTCGACGCGTCATAGAGCGGTTTTTACTGTCGCAAGGTGAGGCGTTTGCTACCGCAGTGACCCTCGACCACCATCCCATTCACTTCGCTGATCTGGGTGAGACCTTGATCAGAGATATCGGGGCGACACCATTGGATCCGGACGAGCCGAATGACACCAGGGGCATAACGAGAGCATTACAGGAAGTCGTTTCCGTCCCGAGCGAGACGATGCGGGTGTTCTTGCGCCGCATGGCCGACGCCTACACACTTCTCGCTTTCCTTCATGAGACTCCAGACGTGCAACGCGCTGTCCTGAAGCTCTTCGGTCACGGTGATGTATGGCTTGACACAACTGTTGTACTGCCGTTACTCGCTGAAGCCTTAGGGGTTACCGAGGAGACACCGTTTACAGATATCGTTCACGCGGCACGCGATTGCGGCCTGAAGCTACATGCAACGCCTGGTGTTATTGAGGAAATTCTCGGACACCTGAATTACTCTTTGACGTGCGCCCGAACACGGCGGCATGAGTGGCGAGGAAGGATCCCCTTCTTGTACTGGGAATATGTGAGTAGCGGGCGGGATCCGTCGGATCTGTCCAGTGATTTCGACCGTCTTCGCGGGCCAAAGCACCCGGAACAGGACATGTCCGAGTTTCTTGAGGAAGAGTATGGCATACACAACACAAGCCTCGCTGAAGAAGTGACGCAAGCGGAGGACGACCTCAGGATTGCAGTTACTGAAGAGTGGCTCCAGGCTAAGGAAGAACGGGCGGGCAGCGGCGATGATTATGATCCTGACACGTTGCGCGAACTTGCCCTGCACGATGTTGAGAACTACGTAGGCGTACTTGTTCGTAGAAAGCGAAAACAGGATCGGGACTATGGGTACTCCGCGTGGTGGTTCACGTTGGATAAGATCGCTTTTGAGATGCATTCAAAGCTGATCGCGCGGATGACGGAGACACCACCTGACCCTCCTGTCTTGAGTGCGGACTTCTTTCTCAAGTACCTGAGCCTGGGCCCGATCAGGAATCGCCTATCTAAGGATGAGCACCACAGACTGCCTATCGCTGTTTACGAAGATGCCCTTGATGTCCCTGAGGAACTTCTAGAAATCGCTGAACGGATCCGCCAAGAGAACGCTAAACTCCCTTCCTACGTGATTCGATGCAAGATTCGCGATGCACTTGATGAGGCGAGGCAGGAGATTGGTCCACATTCAAAGGGTGGACTTGCCGAGCTCAAGAAGAAGTGGCGCCCGGCCAAATCAAGGTGAGTAGGCGTGCAAAGCAAGTGTCCCACTCTTGCATTGCCCGTCCGGATGTTGTGGCAGCATTTGGGCACCAGCGCGTCGGGATTCCGAGGGGGCGCATTCTCCCGGGTAGCCGCGATGATCGTGCGGGGATCGATCCGCTCGTGCACATGGAGCGAGACGGTCGGCACCTCGAAGCTGGTATGCTCGGCCTTTCCCGTCCAGACTAGCTGCGGGTCGAGGTGGGGGTCGTACTGGTAGGTCTTCTTCGCGCCCCTCTCCGGATCGGTCTGAGGCGTGACCAGGCCGACCGGTGGGTTGTTGGCCCGCTTCTTGTCCTGGTGGTCGTAGGACTCGATGGGCTTCTTGGCTGCCCCCTTCTTCGTCGCCTTATGGGCTCCACGCTTCGCCATCGTCCGGAAGCTCCTTTTTGCCTATTTCTACACGCCGATGTGGGGCCGCGATCGCCCGTGAGTGGCCGTGGAACTCAATATCATGCAGCAGAGATGGCTCGCCGACAAGGCCCAGACCACCAGACATGCTGGGTTGATTCATGGGATTCCCTGGAAAACTGGCTGTCTCCCCGTGGAGTCCACCACAGCGGCGTGGCTTTCCGTACTCCCCTCGCGCCTGGAGGCGGAGATACCAAGGGCGTGGTGGGCAGCGGCCCTGCCGAGTGACGGCTCGCGTATCCCGTCACCTGACCCGCCCTCGAATCCGGGCCGCCCCGGCTGACGCCACGGACGACACCGGGCCGCCGCCCACCCCGGCTCGACGCCTCCCAACTGCCAAAGCCAGAGCGTTCCGGCCCGTACGGGTCCGAGACTTGGGGCTTATGTTGCGTTCCGCGGTCCCGCCCGGAGGAGCCCATTAATGCGATTCGTAGCGGTTTCGGCTCTTGTGAATACGCGGACTTGACCGAACAGGCAGGCCGGGCCTTGCGTCACGGTCAGCCCGGACGAGGATTGGTAGGCTTTAGTACCTCCTAAACCCACGGCCTCTGGCCGTGGACTGGAAGAGGTTCGACCGTTTCGTTGTATAGGTTTCGCGCGTAGGTTCTCCCTCCGGGAAGGCCCCGTGGGGCAGGAAGGAGAACCAGATGCACGATTGGAGAAGCCTGTCCCACGTGCGGTGGGAATGCAAGTATCACGTGGTGATCATACCGAAGTATCGCCAAAAAGTCTTCTACGGGAAGATGCGAAACCGGATAGGCCCGATTTTGCGTGACCTGTGCCGTCAGCGGGGCGTTGAGCTGCTGGAGGGGCGTACCATGCCTGATCACATTCACCTGTGCGTGAGCATCCCGCCCAAGTACAGCGTGTCGCATACGATCGGGTTTTTGAAAGGTAAGAGTGCCGTTCGCATCCATCGGGAGTTGATGCGGTATAGACGGATGACCGGGCTGCATTTTTGGGCTACCGGTTACTGGGTCAGCACGGTGGGCTTGGACGAGGGCAAGGTACGGCAGTACATTCGCGA
>CP070827.1:3482684-3501918 GCA_020344555.1 Phycisphaerales bacterium | reverse complement strand
GCATCCGATCGTGCACGACGACTTGGACACAGCGCCGTACCGAGCAAGCTAGGGACCCCAGAGGACCGCGAACGGCGCCCCTAGAGAGAGGAGAAGCCAATGAATAAGATTCTGCTTTTTGCCGCGCTAACGCTCTTTTTCCTGTTCTTCGATTCGAAACAGGTAATCTCAAGCCCGCCTCCACTGCCCAATTCAGGCGGAAATCAGCTCGATGCGAAGCAAGCAGAGCAGTTCAAGCGCGAAATGGAAGCCCTGCAAAAAGAGTATGGGATTCCGGGCATGTCCGTTGCCGTGGTGCGAAAACAGAAGGTGGTTTTCGCTCAGGGCTTCGGGTATGCGGATCTTGAGAATCGCATACCAGCTACGGAGAACACACCCTACAACATTGCCTCCTGCACCAAACCCTTTGCGGCAGTGCTCCTCATGAAGCTCGTGGAGGAGGGGAAACTCGACCTCGACGCGCCCATGGCCGACATCCTGAAGGACAAGCTTTTTCCGATCCGGTACCAGGGCAAGGAGATTCGCGGCTACAGGGCTTTTTGCAACGGCATCCGAGATATTATGCAGGACAGCTCATCCCCCTTGGCGTCTGAGTTCCTGAGCAGCCATTGGAACTACCGCTGCGATCGCGAGCGCATCACGATGAGACACCATCTCACACATACGGCTGAAGATGAGCCCGGGATTCGTTACCAATACAACGGCGATCTGTATTCGTATTTGTCGCTCGTGGCTGAGGAGGCGTCCGGGAAGCGGTTCGACGAACTGCTTGTGGAGACCATTGTCCGTCCCTTGAACATGATCCGAACCGTTCCAAGCATGAGCAAGGAGACCCGTCAAAAAGTCCTGGCCGATCGGACCAAGTACTACCGATTGAGCAGAAAAGGGGATTTCGTGCGCGCAGAGGTTGAACGCCCGATCAAGTGGCCGGACGCCTTCAAACAGGCGGGTCTGGATCTCGATCCTTCATTCCTCGTCAACGCCGGGGCCGGCATTGTCTCCACAGTGCTTGACCTCGCCAAGTTCGATGCCGCGCTTGATCAGAACCGGATCATCTCTGAAGCGACCAAGGAGATCATGTTCACCCCATCCCGATCCAACAAGGGCCAGACACTGCCTTACGCTCTTGGTTGGTTTGTACAAGACTGGAAAGGCAAAAAGCTAATCTGGCATTACGGCTACCACGGCTACTACTCGTCCCTGATTCTGAAGGTGCCCGCAGAGGAGTCGACGCTCATCCTCTTGGCCAATAGCGGTGGGGCAAGTGCGGGATTCAAGCTCGGAGGCGGGGTCGATCCCGAAAATGTGATCAAATCTCCATTTGCGGCAGCGTTTGTCCAGCGGTTTGCCCAATCGAAAATTTATCCGGGAGAAGCCTGGAAAAAGGCCAAAAGACCGGAAGAACTCGGCTGGTCATCGGATAAGCTTGCCGAGGCGAAGGCCTATTCAAAGTGGATTGGTTCCGCCGCAGTCATGATTGTAGACGACGGAGTTGTTGTGGATGCATGGGGCGACATTTCCCGGGAATACTACTGCCACTCCATGCGCAAGAGCCTTTTGAGCGCACTCTACGGCATCTATGTGCAAGAGGGAAAGATTACTCTGAAAAAAACACTAAAAGAGCTGGGCGTGGATGATCACACTCCATTGAGGGAAACTGAAAGAAGGGCGACCATAGCGGATCTCTTGATGGCGCGCTCCGGCATCTACCTCCCTGCCCTGGGAGAGTCTTCTATCATGAAGGCAGACCGTCCGTATCGCGGGAGCCACGCCCCGGGCACCTTCTGGTACTACAACAACTGGGATTTCAATGCCTTGGGCACTATCTTTGATCAGGAGACGGGAGAAGAGAGCATCTACAGCGCATTCAAACGCCGCATTGCCGATCCCATAGGGCTCCAGGACTTTACTCTACAGGATCATCGTTATAATTACGAGTCCAACACGAGACATCCCTATTACGGCTTCCGCATGAGCACCAGGGATCTGGCCCGCTTCGGCCTCCTGTTCCTGCGGGAAGGCTTCTGGCAGGACAAGCAGATCCTCTCTCCCGACTGGGTTCGTGAAAGCACGGCCAGCCACTCCAAGATCGGCCCCAACAGCGGATACGGCTATATGTGGTGGACGGGAATCCGGGGTGGGTTGTTTCCCAACGTGAACGTGAAAGGACACAGTTATTACGCGTCCGGTGGCACCGGCCACTGGATCATCGTTCTGCCCTACCGTAATCTTGTCATCCTTCACAGGGTAGATTCAGACAAGCCGGGAACTGAAATCTACGAGTTTCAAATGGGCACCCTGCTATGGCTCATCCTCGCCGCGGCCGGGGAGATGAGCATGGGCGAATCTCCCCGCATCGAATCGGCTGCGGGCAATCGCCTGGAAGCTGAGATTCTCGAGAAGATCCTCGCGAATGACAAGCTGAAAACCGTGATTGCGGGAAGAGACGTAAACTTGTCACACTCCGAAGATGGCACACTGGCCCTCTCCATAGGCAGGTTCGTCATTCCTGCGAAATGGTGGGTGGAAGGCGATGAGTATTGCAACGATTTGCCGTCGGGATTGGGCGGGAGGTTCCACGTGTTGAAGGAAAGCGAAATGCTGAGACTCTATGATCTCAAGGGCTTTCTTTTCCTGCGCCTTGCATATTCACCAGATTAGGTGTGGTGTTTCTTCCGTCGTGAAGTGTTGCTGACTTGTATCTAATTCCCTCTCTCCCAATTAGTAGGGAGTTAGTAGGGGACAGTCACGTATTTATAAATCACCCTCCTTAGCAGAATTCGTGGGTCGAAAACGAGCCCATGAGACTTCCAGAACCGCGTTTCCCGCGGGATTTCGCCGCTCCTGGAGAACCGGCAGTGGCTCGCGTTTTGCGCGCGAGTTTGCCGGATAGGCCGCAGGCGCCGCGAGACCCGCCGTGATGTCGTCTGAATCAGCTATCCTCGGGACATTCCTGCGCCCCGCCATCGGACACCGGAGCCATGCCTCAGAAAATCCACCCACAGATTCTGCTGAGGAGGGCCAATTGATGTTAGGCGCCGGGATATTTCTCCACCTGCGCCGGCACAGTCATACGGCAGACCCGTCGGTTTGAGTTGCCGGAGTGTGGAACAAGCCCTGTCAAGTGTGGTGCCATTCCTCAGCGACTGCGGAGATGACGTGATTCCCAAGGAGGGACCCAGGCTCGATGATAAGACGGGCGGGGTCGTGGGCCTGAAAAGGACGTCAACCGCAACAGCCGACTTCCCCGCCGTCAACCGGGCCGCCCTCTTGTCGGGGCTGGGCGGCGGTCACGACGGGCTCACCTGAAGGACGGCCACCACGATTCAAGGCCTGGAGAAGATCGATCATGAGCGCGGTATACTCGGGTCCGGCATGAGGCCCAAAAACCTGCCGGTCAGGACGTGGCGCGGGACGGGGGTTCCCGTTGAGGTGCGAACATCCATCAACAATAAGGTCATCCCGGACCGCGGCGGCATTTACGGCGACAAGGACGTGGGCTATCCTGTCGAGTACGAGCGCCTCCGGCTGGTTCTGACCGGCGACGTGGTGGGGATAGAGGCCTTCGATCACGGGATTACGCTTTTCATGACCGAAGACGAGAAGGTCAAGTGCATCCGCCGCGTCCCGTGCAAGCTCGACGAGAGGAAGGAATGAGGGTTTGCTGATGGCGAGATCGTCTTCTCGCGTAGAGAAGATTACGTGGACCGGGCGTCTCGTAGGCGTTCAACCTCGCATCCGTCTGCTACGGTCGTTCGATGAGCGGCAGCACAGCTATCAGGGGTACGTGCTTCGCGTCCATGGGACTTGCGGTGAGGAGACCGGCGAGTTCCTGATTGCGGTCGGCAAGGGCGCGCACGAGAAGCACCGTTTCCACGCCGGAATGGAACTGAGCGGACAATCGGTTCCGGTCGACGACCCGCGAATGGAGACGGCCGGGTTCTACAAGACGAGTGGCCTCAAGGTCGAGAAGGATGCTGAAGGTGAGCCGTCCGCCGGGCCGCCGTTCCTGGGTGTTCCGCCGGACCTTCCGACGTACCGGGCACGCGGGCATCGTCGCCTGCACACCAGGACCTACGAAGAGAAGTGCACCGCCTGCATGTGGGGTTGCATTATGCCGGTGGAGATGATCGTCGACCACTGGAACCCTTCTCTGAAGAAGTACCGGTATGAGACGTTCTGCTACGGCCCGAAGAGCTGCGCGATCTGCCGGGCGGGGCCGACGCGCAAGGTCCCGGGGCGTAAGGGCATGTCCTACACCGAAGAGGATTGGGTGGACGAGGACGCGACTTCGCATCGGGGTCTGGACGACTGAGGCGGGTCGCGGTAAGACTGCGCCATGGCGAAGCGCAAGAAACCGGCACAGGGAAGGGTGAAGCAGGACGGTCGCCTCTTCACGCTGGAGGTCTACATCATCAGCGGCCCGATGACCGCGTCCACTTCACGGCGTACTTGCCTTTCTTCGTCCACGGCTCTGCGGTCCCGCGACCGTCGTAGGATTTCGCCACCTTCCACGGCAAGCGGGGCGTAAAGGATCGTTCTCATGGATGACAACCTACACGAACTGATGGCGGATGTGCCGGACCGGTATGCTGCCCGGCTCGCCAAGCTCGTGGAGCTTATCGACGCCTTCTGCGACGCACACCTGAACGCAGAATACAAGGACTTGTGCCGCGAGATGGCTGTCGCCGTCTGCCAGGATGGTTCGCCGCTTCTGAAGGGAAAACCCGAAGGCTGGGCGGCCGGAATCGTCTACGCCCTCGGACGCGTCAATTTCCTGGACGACCCAAGCCAGACTCCACACATGAAGTCGACGGAAATTGCTGAGGGCTTCGGCGTCTCCATGGCTACGATGCATGCCAGAGCGAAGATCCTTCGGGAGGGGCTAAGCCTCATTCCCTTCCATCCGGATTGGTGCCTCCCGAGCAGACTGGAAGACAACCCGCTGGTCTGGATGCTAAAGGTGAACGGGTTCCTCATGGACATTCGTGACGCCCCGCGCGAAGCGCAGGTCGTGGCCTACGAGAAGGGACTGATCCCCTACGTCCCGGCGGACCGGCAACGGGCGGCCAGGAATGATGTCGAGTAGCCTCCTCGAACGCCCCCACCCGCTGTTCCGGACCGCCATGAGCCGAACACGCGCGACGCGGCCGTTTCCAGCGACGATTGCACGGGGTCCGCACCACCAAGATCGAGTGACAGACTTGAGGCTTCGCGACGCAGGATTTCACGGATGATCCGCTCGCGCGACCACTCGGCCGTGGTACTGTCCTTTCGCCTCCGCGATAATCGTTTCAAAGCGTGCAACGATTCCCGGGTGACGCTCATCCAGGTATTCGCGGATTCGTCGATTGGTCAGCAGGGCACGCGCGTAGATGGCCAGCCGGAGCAAGTCAATCGTGTACTGTTTGTACAGTCGGGACTAGAAATCGTGTTTCTGCTTGGCCTCCGCCAGCTTTTTGAGTGCGAAGGCGTCTCCGGGCATCCTGCGGAGTGCGGCGAAGCGCGGTCGCACATCACCCGAGCCGATACAGCGCCCAAGGATGCACTGGCGCCGTTCTGACCTGCCTGCGCCGTGCTCTGCGCGGCGGGCCAGGCAAGGACCGGGTCACCGTCGACCCGTCTGCGTGCCGGACACCTACCCACGCATTGGGCGCAGGCCGGTGTACAGCCAGGTACGCGGGAACAGGAGCCCTACGCCTTCGATCCCAATGCGTGGCGGTCACCCGCCAGGTAGCCTACCACTTTGTGAACACTGGAGATCAGCGGCCCGCTTTAACGCATCCGCTGGATTGATTGCTTAGGCCAAACATTCGATTTGTCCAATGTCAAGACGCGCCCCCTATTTGCCGCAGTACGTGCCGGGGCATTGACACCACGAACACGGCTGCGACCGTCCGGTGCCCATGGCATAGGATCGCAGGCCTGCCCATCTCATCAGCACCGAAGGCACCGGACTACTCGAGGTGGGTATCTAGCGGCTCACCAGCGCGGCGTTCGTAGGTGAATCCCGGTGTCACGAAGATCCAGCGTGCGGCGCCTCCGGCGATGAAAGTGGTAACCAGCCAGGCTTCCCGGCCCGGAGGACCGTCGTGAACGAACATCGGCTCAGAAACCTGCTCGCCTTCGGCGATCAGTTCGTTCGCTCGACGCGCGGCTTCCCCAACATCGATGCCCGTCACCGTCGTCGGCCAGGCATCCGGATGGTCAGGGCCGTCGCCGAATCTGCCGATCGCACTTACGGTGCCGTCCTGCATCACCCGCACGAACCCACCCACTCGAACAGCCCGCTGTACGGGGACCAGCCAGTAGCTCGGATCTCCGGACACAGTTCGAACCAGCACGGGTTCTCCGAGCGAAGCGCTTCGAAACCACTCGAACTCTTGGTCAAGCGAAGCCGAGTCCACGGCAGCAGCCGCCACCGTTGTCGCCTCGTCTCTGGTTGGAAATCGGCCCAAGTGCACCTCTTTTCATGAGTGTCGGACGTAGATGAAGTTGGTGTGGGTGACGCTGTCCCAGTCCTCCCAGTAGACGGCCCCTCCCTTACAGATGTCGGCGTTCCACATCCACGGATCGTAGATCTTGAGCCACCGCTTCGGGGGCTGACCAATCAGTGTGATATTCTGACGCTTCCAGCCTGCGCACGCCCGGGCGTGCCCCGGAATGCCCGACTTGACAGGCCGGTTCGCGTCGATCTCCGCCTTCGCCTCGGACCAGGTTGCTGTGTTGTCGTACGTTGCGTCGAGTCCGTTGTTGGACAGTGATTCGTATCCAGCCACTTGTCCGGGGTTCGAGGTTCCGCCGAGCCCGGTGCCCATGGCGGCGGCGATCGCCGGCTGGTCGAAATGGTACTTGTAAAAGTCCAGGATCATCTGACCCGTGGCAACTGCGCAGTAGACGTCGGTTTGCTGCGCATACAGCCGGAACACCTCCGGCGCTTTGCACCGAGGTGCGTACTTGACCGTATTCCACGAGCAGAAACTCATGTAACCGACGTAGGGCTTCAGGGCGAGTTTGACCTTCAGATCGGCCAGATCGACCTTCGCGCCCTCTTGCTCGAGAACTGTCGGAGCAGCTTCACGGGACGCCTCGAGTTCGGCTTCGGCTGCCTCCCATCTGCGGCGACGGAGGTCTGCCTCAGGGACGGCCACTTCGTCAAGGAATGAGTACGAGGAGAGGCCCTCCTCCTCGTCTGCACCAAAGCGTTCGACGGGTTTCAGGTCGCCCACATCGACCAGCATGGACGACGGCCCAGCTTCGCGGCTTGCGACCTCCACCCGGACGGCGATCTTCGGGTAGCAGTAGCAGACGAGCGAGGTCTCGGTGACATCAGCGCGAGCCTCCGATTGTTTAGCTACTTTCGCAGCCTCCCGCTCAGCATCATCGACCGACCATTGATGGGGCCCCAACTGGAGGGACACCACCGGGCTTCCGACCACCTGGTTGGCGCTCGCCCGGACGACGCCAATCGTCCGCTCGTCGAGCCTCACGTTGAAGTCGTAGAACAGGCGGTCACCGTTGAGGTCATTGATGATCAAGGGCTCAGAATCCACGTTCGCAGAAGCCCACTCCGCAAAGTCCGGAACCCCACCGGCCCAGGCACGCCGCACAGCCAGCACTGCGTGCTGCAATGCGACTGTCGGGGCCACAGGCTCACCTAACTCACTCGTAGTTGGTCTTTTGTTTGACATTTCTAGCTCTCCTTCCTATTGATAACTGATACTGAGTCGAGTAGACCGCTTTCTTCCAACGCTCCAGGTTAAGGTTTGTATTCTCGGTTTGCCGCCTAACGTCTGTTTATATCGTTTCCAGATATATCCGCTTTCGGGCCTTGCCTCCAGATAACACGCCACTCCCACTTTCGCATAAGTCATATTGGGCCGAAGGCTTAGGGCTACTCGCGCCGGAAGTTGGCGTGTTATATGGTTTCCGCATAGCACGCATCGCTTTCTCACAACACCGCCATGACAGTGTTGCTCGCTTCGCCTTCGCCGGCTTTGTTGACGGCAATGACTCGGTATTCCCATTCCTTGCCGCGCTCCTGGCCGGAGAGGGTGGTTTGTCTTTCGATGGCCATTCCCGCGTCGGTCCACGGGCCGGAGGGGCGTTCGCGGCGTTGGACTTTGTATGCGGCGACCTTGCCGCCATCAACCGGTCCTTTCCAGTTTCGTAGGGGCCGCCGTGCGGACCACCGGCCTGAAGTCGAGGGCCTATCTCGGTGAGATAGGCTCCGTACCTCGGTCCGTTGGGGCTCGACCTCGGTGAGGGGCGGTGTCGAGCCCTTGCTTGGCGACGGGTGCCAGCGCCAAGTAAGCCGCGGAAGCCGATCTCAGCTTGGAAACGGTTTCTGCTGGGCTCATAATTGCGCATAGCTTATCGGAACCACCCATCTTGTCAAATCCGAGGGTTCGAGATGCGATTCTGGGAGCATCGGTCAGCTCTCCCGGTCCATAACCTCGACGTTCAGCTTACGCGGCGGTCGGCGGGCGTCAAGGATCAGACCGTAGCGACCGCCTGTGCCGTGAATTGCAGCGGCCAGATCCTTCATGCCGGCGCTGCTCAGACGTTGCCGGAGAGGCCGGACCGCGTTCCGGATTGTGTCAGGTGACTTCACACCTCCGTCCCAGACATCGCGGAGGAGCTGGTCCGCCGTGATATACTGATTCGGCTGGCCTGCAGGCCTTTCAGCCAAGTGGAACAGGATTGTGCGGCGCAGTGGGCAGGTCTCCCCTGCCCAGAACACCGAGAATGCTGAGCTGTCAACCAAGGGGCGCTGAGGTGGAAGATCCCGATGCTTTGCATCGTGCGATCGCCCCTGACCGACGGCAGTGTTGCTATCGAGTCCCGCCTGGACAATCGCACCCCACGCGGTAATGTGCGCCTGCGGAATCACGTTTCGATCTCGATGGGCTCAGTGATAAGCACGTGCCATCTTCGGTCCTCCGCAGCGCCGGCAGCGGTTCGCCCCGGCCGAAGGGATACGACACGAGGGGCTTACGCTCGAGCCAGTCATGAACGGCCTTCGCTTGCGGTTGCCCCCGGATGGGTGGCACGGCCGAGTGCGCCTCGGCGAACGCTGCCATGGATCAGGCATGCTCCGCTGCGCCGCGTCCCGATGTACATCGGGATTCTCGACACTTACCTCAGGACCGAGAAGGGATTCTCGGTCCAGCGTCCATAGTCGCCTTTCCCTATGAAGCGCGGTTGGCCGGGCGTCATTCAGGCTTGGCGGCAGCCGAACCGGGCGACGTCGGTTCCGCCGTCGGGCGGAGCAGCTTGGCTGCCCCGACTTGTTCTAACCGCGACAGATCAGTCCAGAACGTGCCATCACCGGCGAAGAACAAGCGGATCGACTCGGGCTGGAAGTTCTCGGCGAAGGTGTAAAGGTTGTAGGCGTGCCCGCTGCCAAAGGCATTGATCAGCATTTCGTAGCCCTTGGCCTCGCTTTCCTTTTTCATCTTCACGACGTCGGCCCGTGCCTGACCAAGGATCTCAATACGCTGGGCGGCAAGTTGGGCAACTTCCTGCTGGATGGTGGCCACCTCGAGCTGACCCTGAGCATCGATCTCGGCGGCACTCTTATCACCCTCGGCCAGGATGTTGGCCACCATCACGCGCGTATCGGCCTTGATGGTTTCGCGGGCGATTTCGACCTTCTTTTTTTCCTCTTCAAGCTTCGCTCTTACGGTGGCCGCTTCACGCTGTTTGACCTTGGTAAGCTGACTTTCGATGGCGATGAAGCTCTGCTGAATGGTCCGCTTGAGGTCTTCGGTCACCTCCCCGCCGGTGGCACCGGCCGCCGGGGCGTGCACCTCGATTTCGCGCACCAGTGCAAGCAGCACCTCGAGATTCTTCGCCCGGCAGATCCGTTGGAGCTCCGCAGTCAAAGCCCGTTGGAACATTTCGCGTTTTTCGCCCTGGATGAAATCCCGGGCCGCATAGGTCGAGCCGATGTTGCGACAGATCGAGCGAAGCTGCGGTGCGATTACCTTATCAAGCACGCGGTCGACGTTGCCGAATTCGTTGATGATCTCGGCTGCGTGCTTCGGATGGATTCCCCAGATGACAGTAACACCGACACGAATGAGATAACCGGTATCCGAGGGGAAAGAAATACGAAGGTTCTCGGATTCGGTGATTTTCACCTGTGAGTATTCATTGAAGCCGATTTCCAGTAGAGTGACCTTCTGGAGCTTGGGATTGATAAAATAGACACCGGGCTGCAGGACATCGCGCAGCGTTCCGCGTTCTCCGGGTTTGGCCAGGGGCCGCACATAACTTGCAAACTCGGCGTCCGCGGTTTCGCCGGGCGCTTCCGCCTGTTCGTCGCCCAACTCCCGCAATGCTTCTGTTACGCGTACCTCGGGCTGCTCACCAAAAAGGTTGGTCACCACGCCGACGAACCCGGCAGGGATGACAACGGCCGGATGAATCTGGACGTCGTACACGTACGGATTGATCTTGTAGATACCGGGCGTGAAGACCTCTTCGAGAATCCCTTTGATGCCCGAATCGCGCTTCACGATGACTTGTCCGGGTGCCGGCTCTTTGCCCACCTTCCGCGTGACGACACCTATCTGTGGGAACTCGCCCGCAAACTCGAAGGTTCCTGCCCGAAGCGCGTCGCGCTGTCGCTCACTGAGCGAATGGACCCACTCCCAGGTGCTTGGATCCCCGGACGGAATTGTGGTGAGGGGCTTGATCTCATTATCCCATACGATGGGGTTATAGAAGTAGCGCCCCGGACCTAAAACCTCTTCCTGAATCCCACGTTGACCCGGCTCGGTGGCAACAAGCTGGTCCCGATCTAACGGCTTGCCCATCTTGCGAATGAGCACGGCGCACCGATCCTCCGGCACGTAGACGCGAAAGGTTACCCAGACCAGTGCTCCCATTACCGCAACCGCGACCAGAATCAGTCCCACCAGCCCAATGATCATTTGCCGCATCATCGGCCACCTCCTTGCGAGGAAGTCTCACCAAACGTTTGGAGCTGCTTGAAGATCTCTGCAAAAGGCCCGTCGGTATTGGAGAGAATCGAACTGATCGACGGGGCCACCCGCTGCAAGAAGAACTGCTGAGCATAAGTGACCCCGTCGCCGAAGGCCTGCACGGCCATGGCGAGCGGCTCGGCACGGGCCTGATACTCGTAAAGAACAACGTTGGCCTCCGCTTCACCACGAGACCGGATGGCAGCCGCCTGCTTCTCAGCCGCCTGCAGTTCGAGCTTGCCCACCTCCAGCTCGCGTTTGGCCTGCGTGATGGCGACGATCTTGCCCTGCTCCGCTTGCTTTGTCACGGTGACGACCTGTCGCCGGCCATCTCCGATGGCCTTGTTCTGCTCCTGCAGCTCACGCTGCTCGACGAGCCGGGCTTCAGCCTTGGCCTCCTCCATCTCATTGGTGGACCGCTCGATCTCCTGGTCGGCCTGTTCACGCTGGCTGATCAAGGAGGCGATCTCCGGCGGCGGTTGGATGTCGCGCACCAGCGCCGATTTGATGTCAATCCCCTGTTTCCAGCATTCCCGTCTCAGCTCCGACAGCAGCCGCTCCTGGAAGGCCGTGCGGGTCTTGCCGCTAATGAACTCGCGCGCCAGCAGCTTTGACCCCTGAATCCTGGCGACGCTGCGCGCGTTCGGCAGGATGACCTTGCTGAGAATGTCCTGCTCATCCCCGTAGGCTACGGTGGCTTCGGCCACGTGGTCGGGCCGGATCGCCCATTCGATAGTACCTTCAATGGTGATCCTGAAACTGTCGTTGGACGGGAAGTGGATGGCGTCCTCACCCAGCATGTCATACTTGTGGCTCCGCACATCGACGATCTCTATTCGCTTCAGATACGAGTTGTAGTATTCCAGACCCGGCGGGAGTGTCTGGCGCTGGACGCCCTTTTCCCCGGGTTCAACCGTGTAGGTGTTCCTCTTCTTCGGATCCTCACCACTGAGCAGTGTCACAACGCCGACATGACCTTCCGGAATCTGAATGGCCGGAAACCGCTGCACCTCATAGGCCAGCAGGTTGATGTTGTGTCGACCCGGACGCAGGATCTCCGCAACCGGACCACGTTCATCCGGCTCGGTGGCGACGGTCTTGGGAAACGGAAGCGGATTGCCGTACTTGCGGGTCAATACGCCGATCTCGTTCTGACGAATGATGGTCGCCGATTGCTTGATAGCCCTGTAGGAATAGGGGTTGGGAAAATATCGCCCCTCGGGGAGCACTTCATAGCGAACGCCCTTATACCCGTCGCGGACGTCCTCTGGCGTTTCACCGGTTGAAGCTGCAATCGCCTCCACCAACTGAGGATACAGGATGACCTGATCCCCAAACTGATCCACCAACTCTGCCGGCAGGGTATGGCCGGTCTTGTTGACCAGCACCAAAATCTCGTTGGCGTTGACCTCGACCCGAATCACGAACCAGAAGACGGCGCCGATTAGAAGGAGCAGAAATATGACGCTCCCCAAGGCCGCTGGAAACGCCGGCAAGCGGTGGGGTGGTATCGAAGGTCGTACGATGTTGCTACCGTGGTCGGCCATAGGTTCTCTCCTTTCGCAAGTCCATGCTCAGGATGAATTCAGACTCTCACCGCAGTGGGCGCAGAATTTGGCACGTGCCGGGTTGACGTTACGGCACCGCCGACACACCTTCCTCCTGGCCGAAGTTCGGGCGGACATGGCCCGGAAGACGAAGACCAGCCCGGCAATGAGACACGCCCCGAGCACGGCCGCAACGATGATGGTCATAGGGCCCACGTACATAACAGTCCACTTCCCTGCCTTTTGGAGCTGCGCGGAGTATACCACAGACTCAGGCCGCCCGCTCTTATAAATCCGACTTGCGATTGGAACGAACTTGAGGGCGGCGGGGGGATATGGACGCTTTGAGCCTTGACGCGATGGCCGCCCGCGGGCGTAAGGAGCATCCAGATGAATCAACGCACGCCGGGCGCGTGCCGGTGACAGGCAGGTGTTTACGGAAGACGGGGGTCAACCCGGCCCGTCGTTCGCCTGTGGCGGACTTGGGGCCGGCTTCAGCCCCCGGCGGCGAAGGCGGTCAAGACCTCGGGTGGGCGTCGTCGTAGACGGCTTTCAGTCGCGGCGTGGTCAAATGGGTGTAGACCTGGGTAGTGGACAGCGACTGGTGCCCGAGCAGCTCCTGTACGCTTCGCAGGTCGGCGCCGTTGTTGAGCATGTGGGTCGCAAAACTGTGCCGCAGCGTGTGCGGGCTGATGTTGGGATCAAGGCCTGCTTCCGCGAGATACTTGTCAAGCTTGCGACGAACGCTCCGGGTGCTGAGGCGCTGGCCGTGCTTGTTGACGAACAGCGCGTTCTGATCGAACGCGGCCGACCGGGCATCGGATCGACGAAGCTCGAGGTATCGTCTGATGGCCGCGATGGCGGTCTGCCCGATGGGAGCGGTCCGCTGTTTCTTACCCTTGCCACGTACTCGGATCGTCTGGCCCGAGAAGTCCACATCGGCGAAGTCCAGGTCGACCAGTTCGCTAACCCGCACGCCAGTAGAGAACAGGACCTCCAGCATCGCCCGATCGCGGGCGCCCAACAGCGTCTTGTCGTCGGGAGTCGAAAGCAGCGTGGTGATCTGCTCCAGCTCGAGGTACTTGGGCAGCCGCTTTTCCTGCTTGGGGGTCCGAATCGACGCCAGCGGATGGGCCTGAACATACCCGCGACGCAGGCAGAACTTGTAAAAGCTGCGCAACGTGGCGAGCTTACGGGCAATGGTGGACTTCGAGTAGCTCTGGGTTCCTAAGAACGCCAGGAATGATTTCACCTGCTCGGGCTCAACGTCGCGGAGTTTCTGCTGGGCGTCCGTTTGAGGCAGGACTGCGGTCCCGGTCGTGCCCGGACCCGCCGGGTGGGCGGAATCGGCCGCTCGTGAGGTAAGCGCACCGGTAGCGGGCGCGAAGCTCTGGCCGCCCTGTGCCCTCTGCTTGTCGCCCGCCAAGAACGCGCAGAACTGGGTGAGATCTGCCGCGTAACACTTGGCCGTATGAGGCGAAAAGTGACGCTCGAACTTCAGGTAATTCAAAAACTCGGTAATCAACGAATTCTCAGTCATCATCGCTCGTTACAGATCGGCGAATCAACCCACGGCTACCTGATCATAGTCCGGATTTAGGGGCGAGTCACTGCCCCTCTCCTTTCAAGCTACGTTGCGATCTGATCGAGCTCCGTCTCTAGGCGCCGGCCCATCTGGTAGCTGAGCACGGCTGCGTCGAACCAGTCGAAACTACTCCCCTGATCCGCGGCGAGCGAGGCAAAGGCATCGATGACCTCCGGTTCATGCCCCGTCTGGTAGCGAAACACGAAACGTTCCTCACCCTTGACCAGCGACAACTGCCGAACCAGGTTCATGGCATCCCTACCTCTCGCGGGTTCCGCCCACGAGGACGCTTTCGCCCTGTGCGTTCAAGAGCGCCCGAATCGTGGCATGACAGCAATACCTGATAAAATGCTGCTGACTTACCACGTACTTGCGCCATCCGTACGGGCTGTCCTCTGCACCACGGGCTGCTGCGAACTCCCGAATCCCTGCGGCGACCGATTCATGCGATGCATCGAATACCCGCTGGGCCTGAGCCAAGAGTCGCTGCGGGGACGCGGGAGCTTCCGAAGCAGCCAGGCTGGCCTGACGCGAGAGCGCCACCGGATCCAGCGCCCCGTCACGCGACCGAGGCCGTGCGCCGTACAGTTGAGCGGAGATTCCAATGCTCGGCGGGTCGTATGGGTCATATTCTGCCACCGCAAAGACCAGAATCGCATCCGCACCAAGCAGAGCCGCCACCTCCAGCGCGTGGCTTGCCGACTCCACTTCGCCGCGTCCCTGGGCCGCCAGAACACCGAGCACCCGACTGACGGGAATCACCGAGACGCCCTCGGCATAGCTCAGCTCGCTGGCCATCAGATCCGCGAACCGATCGGGGTCGAAATCTGTCGACCCGCTCAGGTTCAATGCCGGGGCTACCGCGATCGTAATGGGCCCGAACGTCGAGTTTGCTACGGTAACCGGCTCAACTAGCTTCGCGCTGCTGCAGCCGCCCAGAATCGCGGTGCCCGCCAGCAGCTTTACGGTCCCCCATCCCCATCGCCCAAGGCTGTCCATCCTGGTCATCCCTGACCACCCAACTTCAGCCGTCCGTCCCGTCGGCCACTGCGCTTGCGGGCGCGGTTAACACCGCTGATATCAGAGCCCGGCGACCGGGGACAAAGGCTTCATCGTCTATTTCCAAAAGGCCCTTTCGTGTGAAACGACCGTTTTCCATACATCCTATAAGTCATCATCCTGCGATGCCGTCTGGACGGTCTGCCGGGAATTAGTCTCAATCCGCTCGAGGACATCGTCCGCCGAAGGCCCTATAGACAGGCTCGTGGGCAGTTCCGACCAGACATTCTCGGCACCGGCCCGATTGCTCGTGAAGAAGACTCGCCCGCTCGGGGAGAAGGCCGGTGAGTAGTTGGCCGTACGCCCATCGGTCAGTCGAACCTTTCCCCGGCCGTCTGAATTCATCGCCCAAACGTCGAACACCGCATTGGTATCAGGCAATGAAGTTCCCTCCGAGTCAGGGAGTACGGTGACTGTACTCGCGTAGGCGATGCGTTTCCCGTCAGAGCTCCAGGTTGGCTGGATCACGGCGCGCTTCGCATCTGAGGCCACCTCGGTCGGATATCGTGGCTCGCCGTCCACCAGGGTCAGCGTCCAGATGCTAAACCAACGGCTCCCGCGCTCGCGTGCCCGTTGATACACGATCGTGTCACCGGCTGGAGACCACTCGGGGAACAGCCCATACCCCACAAAGCGTCTGCTTGCCCCCGCAAGGGCATCGGCAATCCACAACTCCCATTGCCCCCCGTTGGACGGCAGGCTGCAAAAGACCACCTCGGTCCCGTCCGGCGACCAGCTCGGATGCACTTGCTCCGCCACCCCGGTCGTGACCTGCACCGGCGCGCCGCCGTCAGCACCAATGACCCAAATGTCCCAGTTGCCGCTCCGGTTACTGGCGAACGCGACGTGGGCGCCATCAGGGCTGAATGCCGGCTGAATGTCAGCGGCGGGATCGGAGGTCAGTTGCGTAACTGCGACCCCGTCTACGGCCTTGATGTAAAGATCCGGCAAGATGTTGTGCCGGGTGGAGGCGAACACCAACCGCTTACCCGTGGTGTCGATATCCGGATCGAAATCCGCACCAACCTCAACGAAAGTGTGCCGTCTAAGTGACACTGCGGTACGCGAGAAGAACGTGGTGGGGCTCCTGTCGGAGAAATCACCGAACATGCTGACGTGGTTGGCCCGAGCAGCGGCCAACATGGCGTGGGTGCGCCGGCCCGAGACCAGCACGCCGTTAGCGTCACGCCCCACACAGCATGCCAGCGAGACGGAGCAAGCCAGCACACCGGTCACATGACAATATTTAGTCACTCGTTTCAAGCGAGTAGTCATGGCTATTGACACCACTCGTGGCGATGGGAATCTGCCGACCGGGCGCATCGGCGCACGGTCGGTTACAACTCTGCGCCGCCAGGAATGCGGCACCGCCTATACCCATCGGCTGTACGACCCACGCAAAACAGTTGCCGTGGGCGTCGGATAATTGTCCGATAACTGCCCTCTTTATCGACTTGCCCACCAACGCCACTTAAGTACATCGGGCAGGCCACTTTCGCACTGGGGCAGCGCGAAAACCGCGCCTTGCCTCGCCAACTACGCTTGCATGCCTGACATCGCTCTGCCACAATTCACAAACAGGTGTCAGACTTGAACCCGGCGTAAGGTATTGCTTGATAACAGCTTACATAAATTCTGCATCGCGCTCGCTTCTAACGGCTTTCGCGCCTAAACTATTACCGAGCTAAACTTCACACTCCCTCAGGGAGGTGTGAAAAGCAAGGGGGTCAACCATGGGAGGGAGGCGAGTCCCGTCATTACCGCTTCCTGAGCGACCGGAGCGTCTCGATGGCTTACGGTCGGCGTTGCAGCTATCGCCGCGTTGGGGGTAGGAGCATGATCGGGGGTGGAGACGGCCGGAAATACGAGTGCGTTGTCGTCGACGTGAACACGCAACGCGACTTCTGCGACTCGAGCGGTGCATATCCGGCCGCGAATATCCAGGAGTTAATCCCCGCACTTCGCCACATGATCGCCTGGGCGAAACGCAATCAGGCACCGGTAATATCCTCGATCGAATCGCATCGCCCCAGCGAGTTTTCGGATAACGGCGATCCTCTCTGTTGCGTGGACGGATCCGACGGCCAGCGGAAGATCGGCTTTACGATGTTCCACCGATGCACCCGGGTCGAAGTGGATAACACCCTCTCGTGTCCCATGGATCTGTTTGCCGAATACCAGCAGGTCCTTTTCCGCAAGCGAGCCAGCGACCTGTTGAGCAATCCCAAGGCAGATAGCTTCTTCACCCACCTTCCGGCCAACGAGTTCATTCTTTTCGGGGTCAGCATCGACGGAGCCGTCAAAGCGCTGGCCCTGGCACTGCTGGCTCGCGAGAAGCGGGTGACCATTGTGGTGGATGCGTGCGGCTATTGGAACAAGGCCACCGCCGACCTGGCGGTAAGACAGGTGGTTGCCAAAGGCGCCAGAATTATCACTGTCAGGCAACTTTTGAGACGTAAGCTGGATCGACGTCGGCGGTATCCCACCTGCCGTAAGACTCGACCCGAGCTCGACGCGGCGAGTCATCTCAACGGCAACAGCCGCCGCCGGGCGTCACCCAGAAGCCATCCCGTTCGGGACCGCCCATCTGAATCACGACGGAAAACCAGGATGCCGCAACCGGGCAAGGAGGCCTCCGCCGACGATCCATGAAATCCGGCGACTGTCACCGCGCTTCACAAATGATGCGACTATTCTGAACATCGAACGGGACGCAACGTACACGGGTACCACCGGCGCAAAGGTGCTATCGGTCCCGACGACAGGTGGCGCTGGTCCCGATGTGCCCCGGCAAACCGGGACGATGACGCATCGGGACCCGCCAGTGGGTACAGGCCGGTGAGCCACCCCTGGAAGCGGACAGTAGTCGCAAGACCCCTTGAACACAGTGCGAAATGACCAGGGGCTAACAGCCTTGGGACCAAGGCAAACCGGCCAGTCAGGGAAGCACCATCCCCGAGCTGGCCGGCCGCTTCTTTCCCCACCAGGAAAGCACCGGGTCTTAAGCCCGTTTGGTCCGTAAGACCTATCTGTCCTTCAGGGTCTCCGAGTTTCGCCGCCGTATTCTCGAACGCCCAGCGGCACGCCCCGATCAACGCCCCCTAATACAGTGTGAGACCGACTTTCCAGTCGGTCATCTCCGGATCGCCAACGTCCAGGCATCCCAAATCTAAGATACAACGCCCTCCCAACCAAACCTCACTTCAGGGTCTCGGATATGTTCCCATAACCCGACCGGCGGCACGTGGCGAAACGTCGGAACAGTCAAACGAGCCCTGTTTGCGGACGCGGTCTTAGCACAATGGTTGCGCGGTGGCTACCCAAGAGGATAAGTTGAGTACGGCTCCAGGCGCAACACCAATCACACCTATAGGTGGAACACTATGCACTCGACCTGACTGGTTTCTCGCTTCCGAGCCGCAGACGGAACTCATCCCGACAAAGTCGGGAGTCTGAGCGGACTTTCGATTGCCGTAAACGCTGACTCGAAGAACACGACGCCGCGCGGGCTCCCGACAGATCGGGATTCCATTCCGCCGGCGGCTCAGTCACTCGGGTCCGTACTGGCCGGTCCCGATGTATCCCGAGGTACATCGGGAGACAGGCGTCGGGACTAATGGCACCGAAGCACGCCGCACGCGATGTTCGGCACGTCAATATCCCACGGGGCGGCCGCCCTTGCGGGGGTCGGAGGCACCCGTCCAGCCGTCCTTGGTGCGCAGAATGGCTTGTACGATGCCCGTGCGTCGGTCGTTGGAGAGCTGGTGACCTCGGCTGGTCAGGGCGAGTTCGATGGGCTGTGGCGGGTCGGCATCGAAGAACACCCGATCGGGCTGCCACTGATGATGTGGGCGTACGCGAAGCATGGCCTGCTCTAATGACAGCCCGGCGTCCGTTATGGAAAGCAAAACGTTGAGCACTGAGCTGATGATCCTAGGTCCGCCGGAGGCACCCAGCATCAGATAGGGTTTACCGTTTCTTACGAGGATAGTCGGTGACATGCTGGAAAGGGGTCGTTTCCCCGGGGCAATGGCGTTACGTTCCGAGTGCAG
>CP070827.1:3480379-3482584 GCA_020344555.1 Phycisphaerales bacterium | reverse complement strand
CGCTCTTGCCCGTTCCGTTTTCCCCGGTGATCAGGACGTTCGCTTCGGAGGGGCCGACTTTGGCGATCAGGTTCAGTACGGGCCGCATGGCCTTCGATTCGGCGATCAACTTGAGCCGCCCTTCATCGCGAAGGGCACGGTTTTCCGCCTCCAGCCGCTGCCCCTTGCGAACGACCTGGGCGAGCTCCGTCTGTGTCCGCAGGATGGTCAGCAGGCGCTCGTTGTCCCAGGGTTTTTCGACAAAGTCCCGCGCCCCGCCCCGCATGGCCTCGACCGCTATTTCGACACTGCCGTACGCCGTCATCACTACGACCGGCAACGTGCCGTCCGCCTCGCGAATGCGTGGTAGGAGCCCCAGCCCCTCCCGCCCGGATGTCGTGTCACGGGCGTAGTTGAGGTCCATCAGCAGGACGTCGAATTCCCGCACTTCCAGCTCTGCCAGAATTCCCTCCGGTGTGGTCACTTCGGTGACCTGATAGCCCTCCGGCACAAGGAGTAGACGTAGAGCCTTCAGCACGTCCGACTGATCGTCCGCTATCAAGATTCGCTGCGTGTCTGCGCCGGCCTGCGACATGGGAACCTATCGCACTCTTCTTTGAAGATCAGACCACCCGTACACAAAAACGGGAACCTCGCTGACCATAGTGTACCACGTGCATTCGAGCCTGGATATGGGCCGTGCCCCCTTGGCGGCTTGGTAGGGTGGGCACTGCCCACCAACCGTCTGTAGCTCTGTAGCCCACCACCGTCTGCCCGCCAACCGTCATTCGCCGACGGGTTCCACGGTACGCCGTATCCACCACCCGCATTCGGGGCGCCGAGTCAACGCCCCTGTTCGCTGTAGCGCCCCGACTCTTCACTTCGGTATTCGCAACAGGTGCCCATGGCAACAGGCTGCTCAGACAGTCGCCAAACCCGGAGACCCTGCGTAATCGTGCCGGCCCTGGCCGAGACAAATGCTTCCGCGGTTTTCTCTTGCGTTGTGGGGCAGGATCGTGATAGAATGTGAACTCGTTAGACGGGCCGGAAAGGGTCAGTGGTCCGCTCCAGCACTGCCGGTGATCGGAGCAACTTCCTCCCGAGTACCGTGACCCATTTGATGCCTCCGCACATAGAAAAAGTCGCGATTATTTTGTCCTGTCGCAGATGCGGATATCGTTGCCCCCTGTGTAAGGGCAATCGCTGCCCATTAATCTACCAGAGAGAAGGGGCAGTTTCAAGAGCTGTGCCCTCGATGATGGGTGCGTTCTCGCATGCAAGCCGGCAATCGAGAACGCAAGAGGGCGACGTGCGCCTACGACCCGCCCAGTCCGCGGCTGTGTTCGCCGTAGCGCTTTCAGTCTCCGGTTCAATATCCACAGTAGGCGCTTCCGGGAACAGGCTGCCCAGACAGTCTCACCAGCCCCGGAGGCCCTGCGTAATCGTGCTGGCCCTGGTCGAGACAAATGTTTCCGCGGTTTTCTCTTGCGTTGTGGGTCAGGATCGTGATAGAATGTAGACTCGTTAGACGGGCCGGAAGGGGTGAGTGGTCCGCTCTGACGTGCCCTGTCAGCACTCAGCGCGGACATTTCAAACGGCGGAAGAAGATGCGCTCAACGGGTAACATCCCGAGCGGTGCGGTTCACACGTTGTCTCTGATTCGGAGGTACAGACCATGAACACACCTAATAGCTATGCACGCTGCTCCATTTCCTCATACCACAACCAAGGCCCATTATTCCAAGAGAGAAACAGGGCCGCAGGCACGTGGCGAGTAACTGAGCCGGTGGGGCCCAGTGGTTCGAAGAAACGACTTAGGAGTGTCGTGCTACTGACCGTAACGGCGATGCTCGCGCAACAGCCGGGAGTCGCCTTTGCGGACAACGGCAAGTCGCCAAGCTCCCTCGCGCCCCGGTCCGTGGGCAACCTTCCTGCTGAGAGTACGGGGTGCGGGATCGACGAAGGAAGCGGATCGGTATGGGAAGCCTATGTTGGCGTCGTTGCGGCGGCCACGTGCCTCCCATCATCAATGCCCGAGCCGGACAGGCTGCCGTTGCCGGGAAGCCCCGTCAACCAGACGATGCGCTACCTGTCTTTTAGTGCCGGCGATCCCGGGCGAATCCAGGCGGTCCGGGTCACGTTCAACGACCTGCCGCCGCCTTACGATTCTTGGAACGGTCTGGTGATGTGGGTGGCTCAGCCGGAGACCTTCTGTCAGAGCGCGGG
>CP070827.1:3476519-3480279 GCA_020344555.1 Phycisphaerales bacterium | reverse complement strand
CTCCGGTGTTACCAGCGGCTACCCTTGGGTCTTGCCTATCCCCTCTGTGGCTACGTCGATCTGTTTGACCACTCTCTGGAAATCGAGCGCCCAGGTGTCAGTTTCCCTGCGGACGATCGTATGGACGCGCCGCAGGAAGTCCTTGCACTCGCCGATCAACGCCTTGGCTTCCTCGCGTGTGGGACCCTCGTCTCCCCAGGAAACCTTTGCGCTTTCCATGTCGAACTGGAACATGTCGGTTTCCTGGCAGAGCGCCGCAGCAGCCAGCACATAGCGCACCCATCCGCTGGTGTAGCCCCAGAATCGGTCAAACAACACGAATAGTGCTGCGAAAGCCAGCGCGACGCCGGACCATAGTGGATTGAGCCAGGTCGAAGGTGCTCCACTCTCTGCGGTCTCAGCGAAGATCTGCCCCAACAACGGGATCACGCCGGCAGCAGCAGCCGCGACGATGGCCAGGGAACGCAGAATCGATGCCCAGTGCTTCTTCCACTTGCGCTTTCGTATGTACCACCTCTCGAAGTTCCTTGCCGTTCCGATTGCGTAATCACAAAGCTTCGCAAGCGGTTCGGCGAGTTGCCCGTTCTTCCATAGGAGTTCGGGTAACTCGTCGAAGCCCCAACCCTCCTGCATGGCCATGACTGTCTCTCCTTGAGTGATCCATTATGGTGAAGTACCGACGCGCTGCCGCGCCGACGAGATACCGGGTCCCACCTCCGGTGCTGCGTAATACACGATGCGTTGTGTCACCAGGCATGTGCCCACGGAGACTCATTGTCGCGATTCCGACAGAAGCGCTTCGGCGTCTTGTTTGGCCCAGGCGTAGCCGCAGGCGGGGTCGTCGCAGATGGCGATGGCCTGCTCACAGTGCTCGCGCATCTTCTGTTCGTCACCAGTGAGCTTGGCCAACTCCGCCCGGGCAACGTGCGTGTCAGCCTGGATCAAACGGTATTCGGCGTACTGGGCTCGATCTTCGGCTTCGGCCAGATACCGGTCGGCCTCGGCGACGAACTCCTCCCGCCGGTCCGGTTCATATTTCGCTCGGGTTACCGCACACCGCCCGGCCCCGAGCAGTGCGTACGTCAGGTAGGGGTGGTGCCCCGACCGTCGACCCACTTCGACGGCGTTGACTGCATGCGAATACATCTCATCGAGACTCCGGCGATTGGGATCATTTGCCCTCCAGGCCAGTCGCTCCACAAGTCCTTGGGTCCTAAGGGCAAACGTCTGGGAATGCAATCCGCCATGCCTGCCGCACCAGGTAACGTTCCGCTCCGCGGCGGAGCGGGCACGGTCGAACTCACCGCGCTGGGCAAGCCACGTGCAGTGCCAACCGCCGTCGATTGAAGCGAGCCAATCACACTGAGCAGCTTCCAGCGCAGCGGAGAGATGCTTCATTGCGGCTGTGTCGTCGCCGCGCAATGCCGCGATCGTGCCCGTGTAACCATGGCTAAACTGCGTGTAACCTCGCTTGCAGTGATGGTCTTTCGGCAAACGACCAACGTAGTCCAACGCGTCCGCCGCAGCCCGCGCCGCTTCGTGCAAATGACCAAGACGCACGTAGCTCTCGCAAAGATTCTGGCAATTCATACTTGCGTTCGCCCAGTCCGATTGCGCGCGCCTCATCGCTAGCCCACGCGCAAAGAGTGTCACCGCGACACTCGGTCGACCGGTAGCCAACAACATAAGAGCGGCAGTGCCGACGAGCCAGGCCTTCCGGCGCTCGTCCGAGACAGTCGGGTCGCCGGTAAACTCACCGCCGGGGAAGAAAGTCCGTGTCAGCTCCAGGGCAGTCTCAGTAGCCCCAAGGTTAGCGGCAAGATACGACATCGTTCGACTGCGATCATCCATTCGGTGAATCCGCGGGTACAGCAAATCGATGAACGCACTATCGGCACGAGCAGCGCGGCAGCCGTGGAGGACGGCGTCGATCAGGGGTCGCATCTCCTCCAGTGTGTCCGGGTGGTGCTTCTCGGCTCGGTCGACCAGGATGTCATAGAACCGGCTATGGATGACCTTACGCTGGTCGTCGGTCAGTGCTTGCGGCCCGGTCTCCTCTTCGTAGAAATGCCGGCGGATCAGCGGGTGCGCGTCAAAACCCGAATCTTCGTTACCGCCGATCAGCCGCAGTTGCCGTAGGTGGCGAATGATCGTGTTGCGAACCTGCCCGTATTCGTGAGCTGCCAGGCTGTCGTTGACGGAACGTTGTCCTTCCGGGACCTCGATTGGCTGGAGGAAGACTTCCTCGATGTCTCGTCGTGTGGCCGGGCGAACGCAGCAGCTCAGCAGGCGCATGAATTGTCGCTCTTGCGGCGAAAGCCCGTGACCGCAATGACGTAGGATGTACCCTGGCAGGCGATGCGGGCGTTTGCCGGGCTTACCGCGCGTGGTGATGTCCGGGTCCGTGACTCGTGCTTCCTCGCCGGCGATAAACTCACGCAGCTCGTTTAGCGTAACACCGGTCGCACCGGCCTCTTTGAGGAGCGTGGCGGTCAACGTAAGCGCCAGGGCGTGGCCGCTGACCTCGCGGATAAATGCTCCGGCGTCCTCGCGGTTGATCTCAAGCCCGTACTGCCGCGTGAGCAGCGAGACGCCGTCGTCAACTGAAAGCTCCTCCAGGGCAATCTCGGCAAAGCGCGGGTCGGATTCACGCTTTAGGCTGCGAAGGGCTTCGCGGGTGGTGATCAGGATCGTGCCTGAGCCCGGCGTGTCGGGCCGAACGTCGTGAAACATGCCGCGCACAAGCTGCTGCAGGCCCGGATCGGTCAGCCAGCCCTCCCGCCCGGGTGTGGTGTCCTGCATGGCCTCCAACCCATCGAGGATTAGCAGCAGCGGACGCCCGTCGACGCCGGTGCGCAAGACATCGACCAGCTTCGTTGCCCGCTGCTCGGTGGAGAGCGGCTGGCCGTCCTCTTTGAGCGGGACGCCCAGGTGCTTGAGGGTCTCGGTGAAGAACTCATCGGCGGCCCGGTTAAAGTAGAAGCTCCACCATACGGTGACCGGGTGTCGCACGCCGTCGCCCTGCCGCCGGGCCGTTTCGACAAACCGCCGCGCGAGTGCGGTCTTACCTTCGCCCCCGAAGCCGACAACGGCGAACACCCGCACGCTCCCGGCTTGCCAGGTTTGGCTCAACTCCCCAAGTTCACGTTCACGTCCGACCCACTTTTCCTGGAGTTCGGGGTAGCTCTTGAGTAGATCGCGTGGGTGTCCGTGCACCGGTTGGCCGGTCGGTTCGGCAGGTACCGCCTCTGCTGGAACCGGCGGCGCGTCCTGCGGTACCATTGAGACTGGGGGCGACGTGTCCGGGCTGGCGATCACGGGACTGCCTTTGCGCCCGACCTTCTTTCTGAACCGTCGCCAAGCCCATACGCAGGTACCGACAATTATGGCGGCGACTATGCTGGCAACAATGCCTGTCAGCAGGTCCATGATCCTGCACCACTTGCGGTTTCGGAGATGCCCGGCTGCTTACCGGTTCATCGCAGCAAGTAGGCTACCCGATTCTGACACAGCGGCAAGAGGCCATCACGATGAATGCTGCCCAATGGACTCGTCGGCCCGGGTCAGAAAAGGCCAGGAGGCGGTCCTTTTTCAGGGTAGCACCGCCTCCCGACGACTCACGTCATCTCGGATGTATCGCCGGTGTCTTATTCGACGATGGTTACATTGCCGTTTGGGGCGATCAGGATCGATGCCTCAAGCCGCTCTCTCAGTGGTCGCGCCCGCCAGGACTACCGTGCCAATGCAATAGTAGAGAAAC
>CP070827.1:3468147-3476419 GCA_020344555.1 Phycisphaerales bacterium | reverse complement strand
CGGAGTGCGATCTACAGGCCTTCGTCGAGGTTAAGTCTCGCACAACCACGTTTGAGGTGCGCAGCGATAACTTCGAGAACGAGCCGATCAGCGTCTTCCTTACCACCCGGAAGTATTGGGGTGTGGAACATCCATCGCTGGTCGATGCCCTGGGGACGCTGTTCGATGTGGCTGAGGAGCTGGCGACCGACAAGGTCGTACCGAACCTTGTCAACTCTCTGGCAGCGGCCATCGCCAGCCGATCGTGAGCTGAGAATCAAAACGCGGAATAGCGAATACCGCATTCAACATGCGTCGTTCGCCATTCGCTACTCCTCATTCGCCATCAGGCACGATGTCCGAACCGAAACTTGTGACCCGCACGATCATCGGCTTGGAGATCCATGTTCAGCTCAACACCAAGACCAAGATGTTCTGCGGCTGCCCGGTCAGGTATGACGCGCCTCCGAACTCCTGTGTCTGTCCGGTATGCCTGGGACATCCGGGGGCGTTGCCGGTCATCAATCGTCGGGCTTTTGGTTATGCGCTCTTGACCGGCATGGCGCTGAACTGCAAGATCGCACGCCACACCAAATGGGACCGGAAAAGCTACTACTATCCTGACCTCCCGAAGAACTACCAGATCAGTCAATACGATCTGCCGCTGGCCGCCCGCGGATTCTTCGAGATACCCGTGCGGGGGCGGATGAAGCGCGTCCGAATAACCCGCGCCCACCTGGAGGAGGACGCCGGCAAGAGCCTGCATGATGCGTCCGGGTACACGCTCGTCGACCTCAACCGGGCCGGTACCCCGCTTCTGGAGATCGTCACCGAGCCGGACCTCTCATCCGCCGACGAGGCGCATACCTTCTGCATCGAGCTGCAGCGGCTGGTGACCTATCTCGGCGTCAGCGAAGGCGTCATGCAAAAAGGGCAAATGCGCTTCGAGCCCAACGTGAACGTCGCAATCCACTGCGACGGCCGGGAGTACCACACGCCGATTGCCGAAATCAAGAATCTCAACAGCTTCCGGCACGTGCGCGATGCCATCGCCTATGAAGCCCGGCGTCAGCTCGCCGCCTGGACCGAAGACCACGACTATCAGCAGGACAAGCGGCCAAACGAAAACCGGGGCTGGAACGCAGAGAAGGGCATCACCGAGTATCAGCGAGACAAAGAAAGCGCCCCGGACTACCGCTATTTTCCCGATCCCGACCTGGTACCCGTTGAGGTTTCTGACGAGATGTTGGACGAGATTCGCGCGATGCTGCCTGAGCTGCCGATCGCCCGGCGTCAGCGCTTGGTCAGCGAGTACGGCTTATCGGCCAGGAACGCCGAGACAATCGTCAACCATCGTGGAACTGCCGACCTGTTCGAGAAGGTGATTGCAGCCGGTGCCCCTGCTGACGTTGCCGGCAAACAGTTTGTCAATGTCTGGCTCAAGCTCGCCAATGATCGAAATGTTCACGTAACGGACCTCGGTGTCGAGCCCGAACAGTTTGCCGAACTCGCCAGCATCACCGCTGACGGCACTATAAATAAAACCGCCGCCAACCGCCTGGCACAGGTCATGCTCCAGCACGCCGAGCCGCGGGCGGAATGGAATCTCGATCTATCGGGAGCCCGCGCGGATGCCCGGAGCCCGACTACGTCACCGTTGCAGCTCGCGCAAGAACTGGGGCTCATCCAGGTTCAGGACACAGTCCTTACCGAAGCCTGGGTCGAACAAGCCTTTACCGCCAACCCCAAGGCCGTCCAAGACGCACTCGGCAATCCCAAGAGGGCCCAAGCTGCAGCCGGCTTCCTCGGCGGCCAGGTCATGAAACTCTCCGGCGGCAAAGCCGACCCCGACCTGGTGGGGCGGTTGATCGAGAAGCAGTTGGCCAAGTTGCGCGGACAGGCGTAGGACCCAGTTCAATTGGGGATTGCGGATTGTGGATTGCAGCGTTTGGACTGCTGCGGGCGCTCATTCGGCCGCAGCGCCGCTACGGACCCTCGAAGGCAACTTGAAAACCCGCGAAGTCTTCGAGATCGACGTCGTCATCCTCATCAAGATCGGCACACTGGCACGCGCCAATCGCGGCTGGCCCCGGACCGGCCAGGCAACCGACAAAACGCCCGTGGTCGGCAAGATCAACGCGATCATCACCGGTCAGGTCACCAGGCCAAAGCGACGGGCTAACACCTCCGGCCAGCATGGTCGCATCTATGGTAAACGTTCCCAATTCCGGGTTTGCCGGGTCGACCGGTGCTGATATGAAGGTGTCAAGTGTCAAAGTCACGTCATTACCGGAGACAGTGATTGTCCCGTCCATATCCAGGGGGTCCAACGGGATCGTGATGAGATCGATCGCGCCGATGCAGTCGTAACCATACGACGAGAAGGCGTTGCATACCAACCCGGTCGCCTCATATGCCAGAAGCCCGGTTACCTGCGCCGGGACGTTGGTGAAGGCAAACGCATTGTCGCTCACCGCCACCGGCGGGAGGGGGTTGCCGGCATCGGCGTAGGTTACCTCGACGTCATATCCGATGCTGTCGAAGTCGCCAAAGCCGAAGCTCAGATTCAACGCGACGTCCTCAGCGAGCTGAAACACGAAATCGTGAAGACTGATATCGCCTGGCGCGATCGGACAGTCCAGCGATACCGTCACGGACTCAGCGACGGGAGTTGTATCGGTATCGCATGCTGTGAAGAGAATCGTGAGACATAGTTCCACATCGGCCGTAGACTGAGTCTGATCGATCTGCAGTTCGATCGGCCCGGCAGCGGCAGTGGAAACCAGAACCACCGCAAGTGAGCCACAGCAAAGAGAACGCATCTTCCACACCTCCCGTCTTTCCGTGTCCACCCTTCAGAGCCGCGCCCGTGAGGAAGCGGTCAGCGTTCCAACGACCGATTTTGCTCTCCGGCGGCCGCGACTCCGCTCTGCCGGTTACCATTCTATCAGAATCTGCCGTCATCGGAAACCGCACCGCGTGGGACCGTCGTCATTCACAGTTGGCGCAGGAAGGATTTATTATCTGTTTCGGTTTTTTCGGACCGCAAAAGAGGCAGGCAGCCAGGCACCGCGCAACAAGACTGACATTCCCGTTGCCCGGTTGCTACCTCTCCACCTGTATCCCTACGGTTATTACTCAACCTGCCGCACGCAGTCGATCACCGTGCCGTCCACCCACTTGACCACAGCCACGACCTTGTCACCGAGCTTCGGCGGCGCCGGCGCTCCGCCGCACATGGCCTCGACCTCGGCCTTGATCTCCTCAATCGGACGGATGGGCAGGTTAGAACCTTTGACGGCGTCGATCAGGTCCCTGCGCCGGGGATTGATCGCGATGCCCCTTTCAGTGATGACAACGTCGATCAGCTCCCCGGGGCCGCACAGAGTGGTCACCCGCTCAACGACGACCGGGATGCGGTCGCGCACCGAGGGAACCGGCAGAATCACGCAGCGGCCGGCCAGGCAGTTCTGCCAGCCGCCCATGCCGTGCTGCAGCCGCCCGTCGGAATGTGTCACAACATTGGCATTGAACTCGACATCCACCTCCGTGGCCCCCAGGATGGTGGCGTCCACCATCGACGCGAAACAACCCTTGCCGTGAAAGTTGTAGCTGGTAAACGGGCTGGTGTCCTGGTGATGGGGGTTCTCGCGCATGGAGCGGACGCCCTCCAGATCGAATGTCTGCCCGTCGAGAATATAATCCGTCAGGCCCTCTTCGAGCATTTCCACGAGGTACCTGGTGCTCCCCCCGCGGATGAAGCGCGCCTTGACGCCGGCCTCCTTCATCATCTCCTTCAGGAAGGTGGCAAACGCCAGAGCCGTACCGCCGGCGCCGGCCTGGAAGGAAAAACCGTCCTTCATGATGCCCGCGTCGCGAATGAAACGGGCGGTGTACTCGGCGATCAGCAGTCGATCAGGACTCTTGGTCAGTACGGTCGTCCCCGAGACGATTTCTTGCGGATCGCCGATCGAGTCCATCACCACCACCTGATCAACGTTGTTGCCCTGGATTTGCCAGGGGATGCAGGGAAACTCGATCAGGTTGTCGGTCACTACGATGACGTGGTCGGCGTAGATCGAATCGACTAGGGCAAAGCCCAACGGGCCGCACGCCGAAGGACCTGTCACGCCGTTGGCATTACCGAAGGGGTCCGCGGTCGGGGCGGCGATCACCGCGATGTCGATGTGCACCTCGCCGTCCTGCACCGCCTGCCAGCGCCCACCGTGCGATCGGAGCACACCCATCCCGCGCATTTTGCCGGCAGAGCAATAGTCGCCCATCGGGCTGTTCATGCTCCCCTCGATATGATGAACGATACCATTATCCATGTGCCCGATGATCGGCGCGTGACAGGGAAAGGTGGCGCTGGGGAACCAACGCAAATCCCTAACCCCCAGCGATGCCGCCGCGTCAAACACCGCGTTAGCCATCTTGTCGCCGTTGCGGAAATGGTGATGCGACGAAATCGTCATCCCGTCCCGGATTCCGGCATTTTTCAGCGCCGTCGCCAGATCGGGCACGACCTTATTCCCATCTCCAGGATAATCGGCGCAACTCCGAATAGGTGGCGCTGTCTTGCTCCCTTCGGGCCGGTGCTTGCCAACGCCCACAAACGGCACAGCCCGGCGTCCATTGATCTCGGTCGGAACCATCCGTCCAAGAGCATTTTCGGTAAGTCTCACTGCCATTGCGATTACCTATCTCCGGAACTCACCTTTAGACCGTTATTAGTCCGACAGTCCTGGGCGGCACGGTCTCCCAAAGCCCGGCCATGGTCTGCCGACACGTCGTAAGCTCAGGGTTCTCCAACTCGCAACGTCAACTAGTCTGCAGGACCGCCGCGCTCCTGCGCTTGGCTCGCAGGCCCGTCGCGTCCTGCCCTACCACACAGTCCTACGTCCTCCCGTCACACTACACCCACGGCAAGTGCAACAAACCCGGAGAGTTAAACCCGCATCCCCTTCTTCAATTGTCTGGTCAGTGCTCTCATACGTTTTTTCGCCAAACGTTCGCCACTGTACATGCTCGTAAATTCTTGCAGACTCTTTACCTCGCAATTAGCTAGATCAAAGGGGCATCGCTTGAGCCAAGACCACGCTGTGAGTACAAGCCACTCTGCGTGACGCCGCGGGAACTGCACTAGCTTCCAATTAGCCCCGGCTGGCACGATGGTGGATATGTACTGTTTGAGCAACACCCAGTCGGAGACGATCTGCGTAGCATTCATGTTGAGTACGTAGGGCAGCGGGATCACGTCGAGGTGCGCTGCGCAGCCAATCCGCTGCAACGCAACCGACAGTCTTCTTGCGTCGTCTTCGGCCCCGAGAGTGGTCTCTTGCAACCGCGACCGACAGTCCTTGATGTCCTGATGGAGGTATTCTCGGTAGTAGAAGTTGTGCGCGAAGGCAAGACCGGCACGTGCCTGGTTGCGTTGTTCTCGCCTCCGCGCGAAATACTCCCCTAAGACAAAAACCAGAACCCCGCTAAACAACCCCGAAATGAGTGCTGCAACAAGCACTATGGTGAGATCACTACCAGCCACAGTCGTTCCTCCCGTAGTTCACCTCCGCGGTCTACCACTGCTCTGTGAGCAGTACTTCTGTGCATCCGAGGCCGAATGTCGTCCAGTTGCGCGACTGACTCGCACCGTCTGGGAAAGCCAGCCCGTGTCCTAAGAGCATATTCGGAGCCTACACTTCTCCGCGTTGACAGATGATCGATTGCTGCAGCAGTCCACCGCAACGAGTCAAGCACCCTTCCCCAGCAGTCTGGCAGTGGTCTGGTTCACGGGGCAATGGCCTCGTCGCGCACGCTCCGCACGAAGGGTGAGTCGCCGGCCAACCACTCTTGCCGTCGCACGAATACCTGACTGATGCTGACCCCATATTCCAGGGAAAGCGCGGCGGCAAGCTCGGCGGTGCGGTCAACCTCCGCCCCGTACGACGCAAAATCATCTAAGACAACTAGCACGTCAAAGTCGGACTCAGCGTCGTTGTCACCGCGAGCGTAGGACCCATAGAGATAAACGCCCCCCAGAGAGGCTCCGTATAACGCAGCCAGGCCGGCTTTAAGCTCCCGCAGGAGAGTCTAAACGTCGCCATGCATGGCAGACCCCCAGGTGGGTCCCAATCCCTGCGCCGCCGTTGGGGATCGCACCGAGGCATTTACCTTACCATCCCCATCGCGTTGGCCAATCGAACAATCCGTTGTGCCCGCTTAACCACCGGCGGGTCGATCATCTTGCTGCCCAAAGAGACGACTCCGACGCCGCGACGCTCCGCGTCCTCGAAGGCCTCGACAATCCGTTTTGCCTCGGCGAGCTCTTCTTCCGTCGGTGCGAAGGCCTCATGAATGACGGCAATCTGGCGCGGATGGATACAGCACTTGCCGTCAAATCCCAGCCCCTTGGCTTCGAGGACGCTGTCTCGCAGGCCCTCCAGATCAGCTACGTCGGAGAAGACCGCGTCCATGGGCTGTACGCCCGCCGCCCGGGCCGCGTTGACCACCTGCGACCGGGCCCAGAAGCTCTCCCGCCCCTCCTTCGTTCTGGCCGCACCGATGTCAGCCGTATAATCCTCGAGCCCGATCGAAAATGCCACAATCCTGTCTGTCGCACTTGCTATCTCATAGGCACGTATCACGCCGAGACCGCTCTCGACAATCGGCATCAGATAGACCGGCCGGTCGATCTTTCTGGCCGACAGCAGCTCTCGGGTTCGTTGGTCGACGCGCTTGACCTGCTCCGGTGCTTCCACCTTGGGAATGAGTACGACATGAACGTTGTGTGGGACCACGAATTCAAGATCCTCAAGCCCCCGTTCGCCCTGATTGACCCGAACCATCCGCTCCGCCCCATGGAAATTGACGCTCCGCAGTGCGTTGCGCACCACGAGGCGTGCGGCGTCCTTCTCCGATGTGGCCACGCCGTCCTCCAGATCGAGAATGATTCCGTCCGGCCTGTGCAGGCCGGCGTTGAGCATGAACTTCGGCTCGTCGCCGGGAATGTAGAGGCGTGAGCGCCGGAACCGGTCGCGCTCGGTCGGATATTCCGTCCCTGGAGCGAAATCGGGAATGCATCCTTCGCCCACGTCGAGGCCGAGGCGTCTGACGGCCGTCTCCACCCGAGCCAATATCACGAACGGCAATGCCCCGCCGTCTTCGATCTCCACCCTGGCGTTCTTGAGGCCCAGGACGCCAAGCTCGTCGCGGACGAGCTGCCGGGTCGCTTCCCCATACAGCGAATCAACCTTGCTCTTGAGCGCAACCTCGATCCCCCCCGAACCAGTCAGGGTCACCTTTACCCAACAGTCCGATCGTACATCCGCGCCGCGCCGACCGGCCTCAGCGACCTGGGCAGCCGTCTGAGCAGTCTTCTTCATGGAACATCCTCGGCCTTCAGCCGTCACCTTGTTGGAGCCGCTGTGCGAACCACCACTGTGCGGACCATGCTTGTACGACTCGCTCTGCGGACCACGATGTCTATGCATCACCCGGCGTCAAGACCACCTCCATAAACCGGGCACCCTCGATGGGATTATGCCGGTAGGGCTCGATGTCCTTGAAACCGAGCGACTCATACAGGTTGATCGCTGCGCTCATGGCGGGGACGGTATCAAGCCGCATCCGCTCGTAACCGATCGCCCGTGCTTCGCTAATAATACGCTCGGCCAGCAGCCTCCCGACTCCCCGCCCACGGAAAGCAGGGCGGATATAGAGCCGTTTCATCTCGCAGACTCGCGGTGCAAACTCTCGCAATGCGATACACCCGACCGTCTGCCCGCCCTCCGCAGCCAACAGCAGCCGCCCCAACGGCGGGGAATACTCGCCAGGCAGCCTGGCCAATTCCCTCTCAAAGTCCTGAAAGTGTAGGTCAAACCCCAACCACTCGGCGTACTCCAAGAAGATCGCTCGCACGTCGTCAATATACCGCTCCGAGTGTGCTTCGATTACGTCCACGTTCAACACCTAAGAAAAGCGATAGCAACGTGCCACTGGGTGCTTGCAGCCATCGCGACGAATGAACAACCTCCCACCAAAGGGCGGCACGGTCTATCAACGCGGTTGGCAGGCAGTTTTTGTCCTCCAAAAGCACGCCCTGACGATTCAGATCCTGCCACACGATTGCGATTCTCGAGACCGGTCGCAGAGGGTCCTACCTATCCTCCACGCAAAGCCACATTAGCTTGCCTATGTCGTCGAGCTTGTCCAGCCCGAATACCGCATCGCGCAGCTCCGTGCGCCGCTTCTCGGTCATTATCGGCTCGGCCAGGGCATCGAATTTGACCCGAAG
>CP070827.1:3451798-3468047 GCA_020344555.1 Phycisphaerales bacterium | reverse complement strand
TCTATATAGGCAATGTCCAAGGTCCCGGCAGCAATACACATTGTCCGTGCTGCGATGCGCTGCTTGTGGAGCGGGTGGGCCTGGCGCTTGTCCGGAACCACCTGTCCCGGTCAGGAGCCTGCCCAGACTGCGGCGAGGTTATTCCCGGCGTCGCCTGGGACTGGGCGTCCAAGTCCGCGGAACATGATACGTGACTCCCGCTGGGTCCGAACACCGTCTTTCGGTGGTATACTAGGCAACGCATCGATGAGTGGGAGACGTCTATTGTAAGGAGTCATATACGTGGCGGGAACCAGACGTAAGGTGGCAATCGAGGATTTGTTTCGTCTTCGCATCGTGAGCCAGCCGGCGATATCACCGGACGGCACGCAGGTTGCGGTGGCGATCAAACGCTGCGATCTGAAGAAGAACAAGAACTTCGCGAGCCTGTTCCTTATCAGCGCTCGCGGCGGACGCTTGCGGCGGCTAACCACCGGTAATCACAACGACACGAAGCCGAAGTGGTCACCGGACGGCAAGTTTCTGGCATTCCTCTCGGACCGTGACAAGGCGAGTTGTGTCTGGCTGTTGCCGATGGAGGGCGGCGAGCCCGTGCGGCTGACCGATCGCGACCATGATGTCTTTGACTTCAGTTTCTCGCCGGACGGGAAGCGCATCGTTTACAGCGCCCGCAAGAAGAGCGAACGGGACGTGATGCGACGCGACGACAAGAAAAAGACACTGGAGACAACGCCCGACTTCGTGCACGTCACGCGCCTGTTCCACAAGCTCGACGGTGCGGGATTCTGGAACGGTCACTATGCTCACCTCTACTCCATCAAGACGGGTGGAGGGGCCTCGAAGCAGCTCAGCAGCGGCCATTGGGATCACAACTCGCCGCAATTCTCACCCGATGGCAGGCGAGTCGCCTTCCTGTCGAATCGGATGCCCGACCCTGATCGCAACATCGAGAACATGGACATCTTCACGATGCCGGCAAACGGAGGCCGTGCCAAGCAGATCACCAAGCGCGAGGGGCCGATCCTCAGCTACTCCTGGTCGCCGGATGGACGGGCGTTCGCCTACGTCGGACATATGGGCAAGACGGGCGAGTTCTCTCTGTACAATGTCCACTTGTGGGCAATTCCGGCGGGAGGGGGCCGGTCTCGCAACCTCACCGCCCATATTGACAACAGTTGCTTCAACGCCACGCTCAGTGACGTGGCTGAAGCCAGTTTCCAGGCCGACCCGCCGGTTTGGTCCTCTGATGGAGATCGGGTCTATTTCGCCGTGAGTGAGCGGGGCGCCTGCAACATCCATGAGGCATGTACACGGGACGGCGGATCGAGACCCCGCATCGTAGGCGAGCACGTGATCACCGGCCTATCGCGCCCGACCGGCACCGGACCGGTGGTCTTTGTGCTCGGAACACAGACCAAACCGGGCGACGTATTCACGCTGGACATCGACGTTCCGGAAGCCCGGCCGCGGCAGATCACGCACGTCAATCGCGCCGTGCTGAACGGCCTTGCCCTGTCCCGACCGGAGCCGCTGTCCGTGACACGCTCAGGCCACACCGTGCACGGCTGGGTGATGAAGCCGCCGGGTTTCTCTGCGAAAAAGGGAAGCAAGAGAAAGTATCCCCTTGTGTTGCAGATTCACGGAGGCCCCTACGCGCAGTATGGTCACGGCTTCTTTCACGAGTTTCAGTGGCTGGCCGCCCGGGGGTACGTCGTAGTCTTCACGAATCCGCGCGGCAGCATGGGGTACGGACTGAAGTACGTCACCAGGCTGCGCCACGACTGGGGAGGGCCGGACACACCGGACTTGCTGGCGTGTGTGGACGCGAATGTCCGTCGGGGCGGTATAGACAGGAAACGCCTCTACATCGCGGGAGGTTCGTACGGTGGCTTCATGACCAATTGGGTTACGGCTCGTGACCGTCGCTTCCGGGCCGGCGTCACCCAGCGCTGCGTCTCCAATATGGAATCCATGTTTGCGAGCGACTACGGTTGGTTCCTCGGATACGAGGTCGGGTGCATGCCCTGGCAGGACCCAAAACGCTTCAGACGGGCTTCGCCGATTGCACGGGTAAGGGACATGAAGACGCCGCTGTTGATTATCCATAGCGATCAGGACCTTCGATGTCCGCTCAACCAGGCAGGGGAATTGTTCACGGCGCTGAAGTACCTGGGCCGCGATGTCGAGTGCGTCTACTTCGCCGGAGAGGCACACGGCCTATCCAGAGGAGGCCGACCCCAGAATCGCGCTGAACGCCTCCGCCGAATCCTCGACTGGTTCGAACGGCACAAGTGATTTGAAGAAGGTGTCACATTTGAAAAAAGCCTCGTCAGCAGAATTCGTGGGTGAGTTTTGGCTCGGGTAGGTCTGCAAGTGCGTGATAGATGGCCGTTTCTGCCACTTCTAGGGTCCTGTAGCCGCACGCTTTTCTGATGGTCAGTTTGATCTTGTAGTTCAGACCTTCCACGATACCGCTCGAAAACTGCTTCTTGGCGGCAAACCAGTTCAGGATCAGGGCATCGTGGGCTCGAATGCTGCGGGCAACCTTCTTGATCGGTTCCAGCCGACTCCGCATGGCCCGTTTGAGCCAGCCATCCAGAAACACGCCCGCCCAGTGATAGGACTTGTATTCCCACAACACTTGGAAGCTCTCTTTGAGCAAGTAGGCCCGCACGGTCTTGAGGCTGTAGCACATCAGATCCTCGAGCCGGACCCATTGCTTCTTGCCGAGGTTCTCCGCTCTCTTCAAGAGGCACCAGCGGCTGTGCTTGAGTACGGGCTCGTAGCCCTGGCGGGCCAACTCCTTGGCTCCCGCGGCCCGTACCTCGTCTATGGCCTTGTTGAGTCTGGCCACGATGTGGAAACGGTCGAGGATGTGGATGGCCTGTGAGGCCTTCTTGCAGATCACCTTCAGGTACGGCTGCCACATATCGCTGCACACAAACCTGATGGCCGCCGTCCGCCGGCGCCCGAGCATGCGGAAGAACCGCAGTAGCGTCTTGGCAGTCCGATCCCGCCCGACCCACAGCAGGCGCCGACATCCCTGATCGATCTGATACACGACAGTCAGGTAACGATGTCCCTTTCGAAACTGGATCTCGTCGACCCCGATGGCGGTGATGCCGTCCAGGCTGCGGTGCCGCAGGCCGTATTCAACCACCCGGGCTACGCTACGACACACGTTGTCCCAACTGGTCGTTAAGATCGATGCGACGTCTTGCCAACTCAAGCGACGCGCCCACCGAGCGAGAAACACGGCGTAGGCGTGGGTAAGATGACGCTTGCCCTCCGCCCAGGGCACCATCTCGACCGTGACGCTGCAGCACCGGCAGTCCACCCGACGCATGGCGTAAAGCAGAAACACGCGGATCCCCCACAGCGGCACGAAGGCGAACCGCCGCCGCATCAGGTGATCGTACGTGGCGCCCCGTCGCCCACAGCCTGAGCAATAGGGCCGCGAGCCCCGACGAGGGCGAACATCGACTTCGATCACATCCCGCAAAAACCGGATTTGTTCGTAGACAAACCCCTTGACCTTGTGAACACGATTGGGCACAGTCTTCACTTGCATCGTTCGAGGTCTCCGGCAATTGGCTCTGTTGTCAAAACCAATCTACCGGGCCTCGGGCGGTGCATCACACCCTGCAGCTTGTCCTGAAGGGAACCTCTGGCGTATCATCAAGATGCTTGGCGAAACGGAGCCGGGCTCTGCGGGGGCGCAACCCGGCAAGGGATAGCCAAGCCGACCGTGCGCCGATGACGCCGGCCCCACCTCTCACCGGGGATGGCGAGGCTTGTTTCTGCCCCATCGGACACGGGAGCCATGCCTCAGAAAAACCCCAGGGGTCTGGGGCGGACCCCCAGCAACCATCTACTCGCCCACAGATTCTGCGGAAGAGCCGGATTCTTCTACGCATCATCAGCGGCCGGTCGAACCACTGGCTCGTCAACGTCACTACCATCACTGCTCTGGTGGTGCTTTACGTGTGCTCCTTCGTCAATTTCGACTGATGGATCGCCGGCTTTAACGTAGCCCACTGCCAAGAGGTGCGGGGATCCGGACCGACGATAGACTTAGCCTATCTCGAGAGCCTCGGCCCTGACACGTTGCCCGCGTTGCTGCAGCTTGCCGACAGACTCCAAGACCCGCCGAAGGCGCCCAGGGTCCATGAGACAATCAAACGTCTCAAAGTGGACCTCCGGGCGAATCTCGCCTCCTGGCGGGAGTGGACTTGACGACGTCACCGTTTGCTACGACTTGCCGCCCCGAGTGATTCCGGCGGCCTCGACGCGCCGAGCTGAAGTGGCGTACTCAGCTTCCGTGCGGATAGACCCAACGTATTTCCTGAGTTGCTAACGCCGACGGAGGCGGCGCAGTACTTGCGCCTCGACGAGACAGGTGTACACACCCCCGACTCGGCGATTCGAACGCTGGATTACTGGAGGGCGAAGGGCGAGCTCCGGGCAACGAAATACGCCCGCCGGGTGTGGTACCGCCGCAGCGAGCTCGATCGCTTCCTCGAACGCAAGACCGAAAGGTAGCCGCCCTTGCGCGCCCGCCCTCCTGGTGGTAGACTGACCCACAGTCAGTCGCCACTTGGTGGCCCTTGAGCCTGGGTAGAGGCTCGCAGGAACCATCATGGCGATAGAGCGAGTCGGAATTTACAGAAGCTACTATGGTCCAATCCCCAAGGACCGCTTGGGCAAGCCGCTTCCGAGGAGCAAGTGGCCGGCCAAACGTACCCATAGCTGGGTCGTGCGCTGGCACGGATCCAACGGCGAGCGGTACAGCCGGAGCCGTCGAACCAGAAAGGAGGCAGAACGAGTCGCGGGAAGTATCCAAGCGGATGTGCACGAGGGTAAAGCCGACAAGCCCGAGAAGATGACCCTGCAGGAGTTCGCCGACATGTACATGAGCATTCGTACCGGCTTGACCGAACGGACGCGGGCGGAGCACGACAGAACGCTTCGCTTCCCGTGTGATCGTCTCGGCGCGGATTGCCTGATCCAGAAGATCACGCCGGTCGACGCTCGACGCTTCCTCAGCTGGTACGGTAGCCGCAAGGTCAAGGGTAAGCGCATCGTGGCGGCGACCGTCAATAAGACGCTGAGGGAGTGCCGTCGGATCTTTCGAGAGGCGGTGGATTGCCAGTTGATTCGCTTAAGCCCGTTTGAGGGCATGCGCCAGGAGCGGGTTGGCGAGACGCCGTGGCACCACGTTACGCCCGAGGAGTTTCAACGGCTGCTCAAGGCAGCGTCAACGGTGCGGTGGATGGGCATCATCGCCCTGGCCTACTGTTGCAGGCTGCGGCTCGGTGAGATCCTTAATCTCACATGGGCCGATATCGACTTTGAAGAGGGCGAGGTCCGGGTGGTCGCCAAGCATGGGCAGGAGCATACCCGAGATTGGGTACCGAAGGACAAGGATGCTCGTGTCGTTCCCGTCCCCAGGCTGGTCATGAACGTGCTTACGGAGCTGCAGCTCGGCGCTGCCGAAGGGCAGGTTTATGTTCTCGTGATCGGCAAGGGTCCAAACATGGGCCAGCCCATGCTGCGGAATAACGTCTGGCGCGACTTCGGCGTCGTGAGGCGCCGCGCGGGCGTTCCGCCGTGCAGCCTGCACGACCTGCGGCGCAGCTTCTGCACCAACCTGTCGGGTGCGGTGCCGATGCATATCGTGCAGGAGTTGGCGGGCCACAGTGACATCCGCACGACACGCCGGTTTTACCTGAAGGTGGAGCCCAAGCTGATGGAGGCGGCGCGTCAAGCGCTGGAGGTCACGTTGGAGGCTGAAAATGGGTCCGACTGACCAACTTTCGACCAATTCATCCGATAACTCGCTGTTTCTGACCGTTTCCAGACAAAAACAGCGGAAGGCACAAGCCCGTAAGCTTATGCCTTCCAAGCACTTACAGAGATTAGCGGGCGAGCGGATTCGAACCGCCGACGTCCAGCTTGGGAAGCTGGCATTCTACCACTGAATTACGCCCGCACCAGCGAAAAACGCCTCTCAGGCTCCATTATCGAAGGTTCGCCCACATTGGTCAAGGTCGTGTTCTGGCGGTTAGGTACCGTTTTTGACCCTTTCAGGCGCTTAGAGACGCCCGAACTGACAGATTTGCGCCAGCTAACAGACCCCGAACGCAACTCAAATGGGCCGGTCTTTGTGGCCTTTCGTCAGACGAAGGTACGCCTCCAAGGTCGCCTCCGCATCCTTCAGCGTCATGTGCTTAGCGCGAGGTGTGGCGAGGCTCATCCACGCGCCAAGATCGGTGATCTCCATCTCAGTGTTGGTGGGAGCCGCATCCAAGATCGCGTGGAAGCGAGATCCGCCAAGTTGGCAGCATGCCATGGCGGTCTGTCGCTGTTTGATAACCTCGACCCAACGACCGCTGCTCCGCCCGCGATTGTCCTTGTGTGCTGGTCCAGCGACTCTTGCTTGAGCAACATCGCCTGGTCATGGGAGTTCGACAGGGGCAAGAAGTGGACAAGCGCAATGCGCCAAGCTCAAGCCTGTTCGTTAAGGGAAGCTCTCGCCCTGGAACGAACGGCCATTGCGCAAATAGAGAGCGGCGTATCCCTGCTCGAATAGTATGTACGTCAAGAGCGGGCATTCCAGGTAGAGTGTGGGCGCTTCGTGCCCGGAGATCTTGACACTTACCTTGGCAAACGGCGCCTCATGCCCTATTTCGATTCGGTGCAGATTCATTTGTGGTTTTCACGTCTCAATTCAGCAACCATTCGCTCTGACGGTGAAGGTGGTCGCGGTGTCAAGCAAATTCCTCACAGTGCCAGACACCGCCTGCTGACTTTGGAAAAGTGCATTCCGCCTGATTTTCGCAGGTGGCGCACAAACCTTTGTACTTGGAGGTTGTCTGCGCTGCCTCAGCCCTTCGTACCTCAGGCGTCGTTAGAGGTGGGTTGATTTGAGCTTGAGCTGCGCTCTGCATTCGGCGCTGCCACCACCAATCGAACTCCTCACAAAACAGCTTTGGGCGATCCGGGTCTTGCGGGTAGGTACACGTGGCGCGACCTTCGCACGTCGAACATAGTCCGTAATATTCGCTCGTGTTCATAACAGAGCCTCCTTGTTTCATCTCTTGATTGACACGGGCGTTTCTTCGTAGGACTGTGGTTGTGCCGCCGAAGCGCACCCGTCGTTGAGAATCTCCTCAGCCTCCTCCCTGTCCAACTCGGTGACAAAAGGAATACCGCTGATGTCGGCGGCCTCACGGGTCAGGCAAGCCAGGTCATCGCGTGAAATGTACTCGAGCGAGAACTTGCGGCTGCCACACATCAGTTGACGAAGACCCTGGGCCAGTCGCTCGTAGTATGTGTACAGTCCGAGGGCACCAGTGGGCAACTTGTCGAACTCTTTGTCGCCCAGTTCCTTGCGCAGATGACTGGCGGTCACGAAGATTTCGTCTTTGGTGTTTCCGAAGCGTTCGATGTAGACGGGAATTTGACTGTCGTTGATCGTACGCCCGATGGTCTTGCCCACCATCGCGGCTGCGATGGGAGCCCGGGCCATACCGATAAGCTTCACGAAGGGCGCGCCCAGGGCGAGGCCCTTGAAGATCTGATCCTCGAATGTGAACCCACCGGCCAGGGCCAGTGCGGGAATCGTATGTCCCTTCTCGGCCAGGCGTTTGGCGTACTGGTAGAGCAGAGAGTGGAGTTCTACCGGAGGTACACCCCATTCGTTCATCATCCGCCAGGGGCTCATGCCGGTGCCGCCACCCGCTCCATCCACAGTGAGCAGGTCCAGCTTGTACTTGGTGGCAAACAGGACCGCTCGGGCCAGGTCGGCCGGCCTGTACGCTCCGGTCTTGAGGAATAGGTACTTGGCTCCGGCCTTACGCAGCTCTTCCACCCTCCTGGCGAAGGACTCTTCGCTGACCATGCCGATGCGCGAATGGCGTTCAAATTCCTTGAAAGCCCCGCGCTCGAACGCCTTGATAACGTGAGAATCGGTCGGGTTGGGCAGCACGACATAGCCACGCTCGTAGAGCATCTGAGCCTTTTTCAGGCTGGTGATCTTGACTTCACCTCCGATGTTCTTGGCCCCTTGTCCCCACTTGAGCTCGATGCACTCGACCCCCAGCTCTTCGATGGCGTACTCTTGGACGCCAAGGCGGGTATCCTCAACGTTGGCCTGGCAGACGATGGCGCCGCACCCGTCACGCTGGTGATCCTTGAACAGACGTACGCGACGCTTCAGGTCCACCGTATCGACCACTCGTCCATCCTTGATGACCGCCTCGGGATCCATGCCGACGACGTTTTCGCCGATGGTCAGGCCGGTGCCGGCAAGGGCGGACCCGATGGCTAACCCTTCCCAGTTGTTCGTGGCGATGTTGGTCGAGCCGATACCGGGGATGATCCACGGATAACGGAACTTGAGACCCTTGTCGTGCCCGAAGGCAACTTCAAGGTTTGCGGCCGGAAAGATGGCCTTGTCGCTATCGGCTTCGATACCGTGTGCCCCCACCGCCGTGCCCATAATGTTCAAATGTGAGTAGTCGACCGGATAGCTCTTTTCCGCCGCGGTAGTGATCACCCCGAAGGGTTGGGGGTAGATAACCTCGTGACCCCGGTAGGCGGACTTGCCGATCTCACACATGCCGATGCACCCGTCGACGCACGTGACGCACATGCCGGACGCGGGTGTGATGGACCCTTCAGTTCGATTCTTGGTAAGCGTGGCAGCCGAAGCATTTATCCTCGAGAGTGACAGTGACATCTAGTCTACTCCTCCGTTTGTCATTACTCTTGTATTTCACAGGCAACACAGGGGGTCATATAACACATCATGTCGTCGAACTGTTCCTTTTCGACGCAAGGGGGACTCACGTTAGCGCAACCGCCGCAGACGGCTTTCTCCGGTTCGGTATAGGTGCACCGAAGCTGGCAGGCAGGGCATACATACATGCACCCCCCACACAGCCGGCATTCCTCCGAGCGGATGTCAAATGGCGTTCCGATGCTGCGCGTCTGGCCCCGACCGCGGAAGCCGATGGCCTTGGCCACCATCTGCTCCTTGCACATTCTCACACAAAGCCCACAGAGGATGCAGTCTTCGTGTTCCTGCCGAAAGCGCTGCTGACGCACGTTATGAGCCGAGGCAAGATCCTGGATTGTCTTGGACTGCGGGCACGAGGCCAGCAGGAGTTCCAGAACCATTTTGCGGGCCCGCAGAACGCGTGATGAGGCCGTCCGCACGATAAGGCCCTCTTGGGCAGGGTATGTGCACGAGCTGACCAGTTTGGCTTTCGGTCCCTCCCCAATTTCCACGACGCACAAACGGCAGGCACCGTATGGTGACAGGCCGTCCATGTGACACAGCGTCGGGATGGGAAAGCCGAGGAATCTTGCGGCTTCGAGGAGCGTCGTGCCTTTCTCGACCGGGACTTCCAGGCCGTTTATGGTGAGCGTAATCATCTCATTCGATCCTCGTGCTCAAATGCAGCGCTATGTCACCTCGATGGCATCAAACTTACAGACCGTCACACAGGCACCACACCTGATGCACTGGTCGGCGTCGATGACGTGGCGCTGCTTTTTGGTGCCGGAGATCGCTCCCTCCGAACATGTCTTTGCGCAGAGCGTACAGCCCGTGCAGTTATCGTTGATGGAATAGGTGATAAGGGCCTTGCATACGCCCGCCGGACAGTGGTGCTTCTCGATATGCTCGATATATTCGTCGCGGAAATACCGGAGTGTGGAAAGTACGGGGTTTGACGCGGTCTGCCCCAGCCCGCACATGGTCGTGTCCTTGACCACGCTTGCGAGCTCCTCAAGCAGGTCGAGCCGGTCGTATGTGCCCTTGCCGTCGGAGACATCTTCCAGGATCTCGTGCATCCGCTGTATGCCCTTGCGGCAGGTGAAGCACTTTCCGCACGATTCGTCCTTGAGGAAGTTCATGAAGTACTTGGCGACATCGACCATACAGGTCGTCTCGTCCATGACGATCATGCCGCCCGAGCCCATGATCGATCCCGCTTCCGTCAGGCTGTCGTAATCGATCGGCAGGTCGAATCTCTCAACCGGTATGCAGCCTCCTGAAGGGCCACCCGTTTGCACGGCCTTGATCTTTGCCTTGCCGGGTGCGCCGCCACCGACATCGGTGACGACTTTCTCAATCGTGATCCCCATGGGTACCTCAACCAGCCCGGTGTTCCTTATCTTGCCCACCAGGCTGAAGATCTTGGTGCCCGTGTTGCCGTTGGTGCCGATCCTGGCGAACTGGGCAGCGCCATCAGCGATGATGACAGGGACGTTGGCCCAGGTCTCGACATTGTTGATGGCTGTGGGTTTGCCGTCGATCCCTTTTTCTATAGGGAAGGGGGGACGCTGACGCGGCTCGCCCATCTTGCCCTCGATGGACTGCATGAGCGCAGTTTCCTCGCCGCAAACAAAAGCACCGGCCCCTCTGACCAGCTTGATGTCAAAGGAAAAGCCGGTCCCAAGGATGTCCTTGCCCAACAGGCCGAGCTCCCGGCTCTGTCGCAGAGCGATCACCAGGTGCTTGATGGCCAGGGGATACTCGTTACGCACGTAGATGACGCCTTCGTTCGCCGCAGTCGCATAGCCGCCGATCAACATGCCTTCGATGATGCTATGGGGGTTGCCCTCCAACACGCTGCGATCCATGTACGCACCTGGGTCGCCCTCGTCCGCGTTGCAAACCAGGAATTTCCCTTGTCCATTTTGCTGATTGCCCAGGAGTTCCCACTTCGCACCGGTGGGGAAGCCGGCACCACCCCGGCCACGAAGACCGGAACTCTTGATTTCCTCGATAACCCACCTCGGTGTGTCTTTGGCCAGAACCTTGATTAGCGCCGAGTAGCCACCATTCCCGATGAAGCTGTAGATCCGAATCGGGTCGACCTTCTCATTGCGGGCGAGGATTGTCCGGACTTGGCTCTTAAAGAATGGGATATCGCACTGCTTCTCCACCCGCTTGCCGGTGGCAGCATCAACGTAGAGCAGGTCTTCGAGTACTTGGTTGTCGCGGACAGCTTCAACGATTCGGACCATCTTCGCGACGTCCAACTTGGGGTAAAAAATCCCACTTGGCTCCACGAGTACTGACGGCTCGGCTTCGCAGAATCCGTGGCAGCCGGTGATGCGCACGCGGATCTTGTCCGTCAGGCCTCTATCGAGAAGCTCTCGCTTGGCCACGCGGATCAGATCATTTGCCCCGCTCGCCTGGCCGCAAGTGCCTGCCGGGATTACGATGGTCGGAGCGCTAGGATCCTGATCGGAAACGAGCCGATCCTGCAGCTCCTCAAACTCTTCGACAGACCTCAGTTTTTCCATGAACCTGTCCCGTTGTTGATCCGCCCCGGGTCAGCGCGAGCGGTTGCCTTTATGCACTACTTAGACACCGCCACCGTTCAGATCCAACATGTGTCCCTTGCAGCCGCGTCGTGAGCAGATCTGGACAATTCCGCCCGCTCGGACGATCATGGAAACCATTGGCGCGTTGCAGAGGGGGCACGCCGGCGCGCTCTTCAGTTCCGCATGGCAGTGCGGGCAGAAAACATCCACTATTTCGTCGGTGCGGATCGGATACTCGGATTCAACCGCGAAACTTCCATAAAGGGAGGACAACCTGAGCCAGCCATGCTTCCGCTCGAATGAGACGGTCACACGAATAGCCGGGGAGCCGTCGATCTTGTGATTTGGATCCATAAGGCTGTGGTTGCACCGCGAACAACTGACGGTGTGAAGATAGACGCGCCGGTCTGCTTTGATTTCGGCCTCGTCGAGCCCCGCGTGAGTCTTCTTGATAATCTGCTTGACCCGCGACGAGTTGACGTTGGAGAAGTAGTGCCCGTCCACAACGACGATCGGCCCAAGTGCGCACGCACCCAAGCAGTTTACGGTCTCCAGAGTGAATTCTTTGTCCTCGGTCGTTGCGCCTACGGCGGTCTCCAGTTGTCGCTCAAACTCCCCGGCGATCACCGGCGCCCCTCGGACATGGCAGGCCGTTCCCGTGCACACCGAGCATAGATGCTTGCCGCGGGGTCGTAGGCTGAGCGATCTGTAGAAGGTTGCCACGCCGTAGATGTCAACAAGCGAACGACCGGTCTCTTCCGCCACTATTTTGAGCACCTCCGCGGGCAGGTAGCCGTACTTCGCTTGGACGTCCTCAAGAACGGCAATGAGCCCACCACGATCTCCCTCGTGCTTCTCAAGAACGCTCAGGACTTGATCCGTCTTCATTTCACTTCTTCAGGAATAGAGTTTCTGTTCTCACCACATCGCAAGGGCAATCGGGCAGTCGTTGACTACTGGTAGTCCCCGCAGTGCCAGATACCGGCGGTCGGCCTCGGATGCCGGCAAGTCCGGCGATGGTCGCAGTTCATACAGAGCCCCGAATAGGCGCCAGCATCCACCTCCGTTGTGTGGAGTGCCATGGACGCCGTGGAGGAATGGGGGCTGGTTCGGTCGACTGCTCGCAGGGCCGGCGCAACGTAATCGTCGAACATCTCACAAAACAGACCCGGCCCCCGTGAGGCCCGATAAAAGCAGGTTGGAGCATTGTTGCAGGTAGCGCACAGACCACTATTGCCCTGGACCGCCACGTCGATCTCCTTACCGTATCTTGCGGCGGACATTTCCACTCAGACGAGTCCGCCGGGTCTTTCCCCACTAGCTAATGACATACGCCGTGCCTGAGCCGGGATTCGAGCTGACCAGCGAGGCTATCCGCTTCGAGGCAGCGACCGCGGGCGCGTAAGTCGTTTAGTGGCAAGAGGTTACGTGGACCGTAGGTGCTTACGCTTCGGAAGGTTTCCGAAGGCGCTCCAGCCTGCGGATGCCGGCAGGGCATGGGGAGTCTTGAACCACTGGGGAGAAACGCCCCAGCGCCGAACGATTCAGGCCCGCGTTGCGCCGTACGCTATTGGCATGATCTTGGCGGATGCCTGGGCCGGATCATGCCGTGATGTTGAAGCTCCTGAGTTCAGGCAGCGGTTTCTTCTGCGAGTAGCCTACCAATCCGTCCGGGTCGGGATAGCCCAGGGCGATCAGCATGATCACTCTCTCGTCCGTCTCCAATCCCAGGAGTTCGCTCATTCTGCGCTCTTGGGGTCCCAGATCGGGCCAGTTGAGACAGCAGGAGCCAAGACCCTGTGTTTCGAGGGCAAAGAGGAATGCCATGGCGGCCAGGGACGCGTCAATGTAGATCAGGTGGCGATCTTGTTCACTGGACCAGGCATGCAATTTGCCAATCAACACCACGATTACCGGGAAGTTCTGACTGAACCCGAGGGTTCCCGTTGGGATGGAGGCAACCTTCTTGGTCAGTTCTGGGTCGTCGAACACGCGGAACTCAAAGGGCTGAAGGTTGCAGGCGCTGGGGGACAGCGCCGCCACAGCGATGGCCTGGTCGATCATCTTCCTGGGCACTGGTTTCTGCAAGAACCAGCGAGCGGAGCGGCGGCGGCGGGCCAACGCGAGTAGATCCTCGTACTTGATGGACGGGGGTCGGGCCAAGTCTCGCTTATAGGGCACGGCCGTAGGGGTGCGATCCGGCGCGTCCGCCCGCAAAGTGCGAAACCTGTTCCTGAGGTCGTCAACGATGGGATGCGCTCCGGCGACGTCGAAGTACAGTGACAGCACATCCGACGCCCACTGCAACTCGACCTGGCTCACAAGGTCGGGAGAGGTCCTCCCAAGCTCGAAGGCCCGCGCGTAACAGCCAACCGTCTCTTGAATGTAATCGAGGGCGAAAACCTTGCCTCGCGGTCGCATCAACAGTCCTTTTTCGAGGAGATGTATGTTACGCCGCAGAATGTACTGGCTGCCGACAGGGTTGCCGGCCTCCTTGATGTGCTTCAGCCGACCATAGGCCACGCCGCGATGCTCGCGCCAAAACGAAGCCGAACACAAAGCGTAGTAGACTGAGCAGAGGAATCCTGACTTCGAGGCGAAGTACAGGATGAAGTGCTGTATTTGATGTACAAATCGTTCGAGCATTACGATCCGCCTTTGGGAGGAGTCGTTCAGCGCGGCTCGGACTCGTAAGTCTTGAGCTTCTCGCGAAGCGTCTTTCGGTCAATGCCGAGTATCTTGGCCGCCCGGACTTTGTTGCCGTCCGTACTGGCCAGAACGTTGCGGATATGTTCCGCCTCCACCTCGGCCAGGGTTCGATCCAGCCCCGCTCGCCGGGCCGCGGAAAAACGCATCATTGCGGGCAGATCGGGAACCTCAATCACATCTCCATCGGTCATGACCACCAGCCGTTGAATAAGGTTCTGCAGCTCCCGCACGTTTCCGGGCCAGTGGTAGTTTTTCAGGATGTGCAAAATCTCATCGGACGGACGAGGTGGCGTCCTGCCCAGCTCCTCTGCAAACATTGTCGCGAAGTGGACTGCCAACAGCAGAGCATCGTCTTCCCGCTCGCGCAGCGGCGGCATGGAAATGGTGATGACGTTCAAGCGAAAGAACAGATCCTCGCGGAAGAGTTCGTTTTTGACCAGCGTATGAAGGTCCTTGTTGGTGGCGGCCAGGACCCTCACATCCACCCTTCGAGGGCGGGCCGATCCAACCATATGGATCTCCCCGTCCTGTAGCACCCTTAGCAACTTGGCTTGCATGTGCACGCTGGTATTGCCGATCTCGTCAAGGAAGACACTTCCACCATCGGCAACCTGGAAGAAGCCGGCACGGGACTCGCTCGCTCCGGTGAACGCACCCTTGACGTACCCGAACAGCTCACTCTCCAAAAGGTTCTCCGGAATGCCCCCGCAATTGACCGGTACAAATGGGGCTGACGCCCACGGACCGCTGTAATGGATCGCCCGTGCAGCCAACTCCTTACCTGTGCCGCTCTCGCCCGAAATCAGAACCGTTGCCCTGGACGAAGCGGCTTTGCTGATCGCCTGGAACACGTCGCGCATGGCCTGGGATTCACCTATGAGGCCGCAGAAAGGTGAGGGCGGTCTGTCCGCGACGCTGTTAGCCCCGCGGCGAACCTTCAGCACGTCCAGAGCGCGTCTCACTGCGGCGAGCAACTCCTCATCCGTAAACGGTTTGGTGAGGAACTCCTGAGATCCGGCTTTGACTGCCGTCACCGCTCCCTGGATCGTGGGGTAGCCGGTAATCATCATGACTTCGGTGTCTTTGAGGTTCTCCCGGATGTGCCGAACCAGATCGATCCCGCTGACCTTGGGCATTTTCAGATCGGTGATGACCAAATCAACGGGGGTGCTGTCCAGAATCCGGATTGCCTCGGCCACGCTGGAGGCGGTGAACACCTGGTACCCATTGGCTGCCAATCTCCGCTCTATCAGTTCCAGCGCATCCGGCGCATCATCTACCGCAAGGATGCACTCCTTCTCAGCTACCGGCGCCATCTTCAGAAGCCTCCTGCGCATTTCTTGGTTTGGTCACTGGCAAGACAATCTCGAACCGGGTTCCTTTGCCGGGGCGACTCTGAACGTCGATCGAACCTCCGTGTGAAGTGACAATCCCATGTACGACTGCCAGGCCAAGCCCTGTGCCCTCGTGCACGTCCTTGGTGGTGAAGAACGGAAGGAACACTCTCTCGAGGACCCGCTCTTCCATGCCAATGCCGGTATCCCGTACGGCAAGCACCACCGACGTGTCGCTGGTCCGCGTGCTCACCGTGAGTGTCCCTCCGTCAGGCATCGCCTGTATGGCGTTTACGATCAGATTAACGAGAATCTGCTTGAGTTGCGCGGGGTCGGCGGTCACTTCAGGCACCTGGGCGGCAAGCTCGCGCACGACCTGGATCCCTGCCTTTGCGCACCGAGCCTCCAGGAAGTAAAGCGCATCGTCAATCACTTGGTTTACATCAACCTGAGCCTTTTGGGGTGGCATCTGTCGGGCAAAGACCATCAGCTTCCTGATGACTTCCCGGGCATACAGTGACGAGGTGATGACCTTCTCTACGTCCTTGCTCGCCTGTTCGGGCAGGGCCGGGCAGTCCCTGGCAAGCTGGGCGAACCCAAGAATACTGCCCAACGGCTCGTTCAGCTCATGAGCGACTCCAGCGGCCAACTGCCCGATCGTGGCCAGACGATCTGCATGAGCCAGTTGGTGGTGCAACTTCGATTTCTCGTCCGCGGCCTCCTTCCGCTCGGCGATCAGGCCCACTTCCTTGGCCACGGCATCGATAAGCTTCTCTTCTTCCTCGAGAAAAACGCCCGCCTCCAGCTCCGGTCTATGTTCAAGATAGACCACCTCGACAACGCCTCGTCGCCGGCCGGCGACG
>CP070827.1:3437792-3451698 GCA_020344555.1 Phycisphaerales bacterium | reverse complement strand
GCGGATTTTCCGAAAAAAGGACGGCGCGGCGGACCGGATGAACCACTCAAAATGAAGAGCCCGGAACTTACCGCCGAGCTCATCAAGAAAATCGCCCATGAGCTCGGCTCCACTCTTGTCGGGATCACCAGACTGAATCCCGACTGGGTTTATCTCCACCCCCTGACGCGCAGGGGCTTCGAAAATGTGGATGAGCCCTTGGAGGTCCCCAAACACTGGGAGTATGCCATTGTCGTTGGGACGCCCATGTCTTGGGATCCGCTGTATGCCAATCCAAACTACGGCACGTCGATGGACGCGTATGCACGGTCGCGAATCGTCGCCGCCCGCCTGGTGGCCTTTATCAAGAAACTGGGGTATGCGGCCCGCCCGCACATTCCCGGCAACAGCTATGATCTGATGGTTCCTCCAATATGTGTGGATGCTGGAATCGGAGAGCAGGGCCGTCACTCGGTGGTGATCACCCCGGAACTCGGCTGCAATTTCCGGCCGGCGGTGGTGACCACCAATCTTCCGGTGAAGCCGGACAAGCCCATCGACATCGGTGTCCAGGACTTCTGCAAGCACTGCAAGATCTGTGCGGAGAACTGCCCGGCCGGAGCGATCGCCACCGGTGAAAAAGTCGAGGTCCGCGGATACCGCCGATACCATCTCAATGCCGCGAAATGCAATAATTTCTGGAATTCCACCCTGGGCAGCATGGGCTGCAGACTGTGCATCGCCGTCTGCCCGTACACCAGAAAGGCAAACTGGCTGCACAAGACGGCCTTGAAGGTCACCACGAACGACCCCACCGGCTTGTCGGACAGGGTGCTGACCGGCCTACAGGACAGTCTCTACCCGGGGCCCGATCCCCAGAGCTACTACATACCCTCACTGGGCGGAGAGAATGCCTCGTACCGGGAGCCCCCGTGGTGGCTCAAGACGGAAGACTTCGTTGATATGTAGGAAAGGACGACCGTGCAACTGTTCAACAGTCCCTTTTTCTGGTTTCTCGAGGGCATTCTCTTCTGCCTGGTCATCCTGGGATTCAAGGTCTGGGCGGAAGATCGCTGCGTTCCGATGCCGTTCTGGAAATGGTTGCTGCTTGTCGCCTGGATGGCACTGTTGGGATTCACACTCGCTTTCATCGGGACATCCCTGGGTGAAGGTGAGGCGAACGCCGCGGTAAAAGGCGGGATATTGTTCGGGATCGTCGTGGTTATTTCCGGCGTGGGTCTGTGGCGCCTCATCATGATTGGAAGACGGACTCGTGGCAGAGACGCGCCGGCAGACTCCTAAAGCCGCCCTCTTCAAATATCTTTCGATCATCGTCGTCCTGTCAGCCGCCGCTGTGTATGGGAGATTTCGGAGCGGCCCCGTTCTAGAGCCGTACGTGCACGAGGTTTTTCCCGAAGCGGCTCGTATGGAAGTGTCGGATGGGATCTATGCGGCCCTGACCGAGCAGGGAAAACTCTTGGGCTGGGCCGGGGTCGGGAGCGCTTCGGGATACGGGGGGCCACTGCTGGTTATCGTCGGCATCGATACGGAGGGACATGTGGTCGGCGCCCGGGTGGTAGAGCACCGTGAGACGCCGCTGTTTCTCCGGATGGCCAGAGTGTCGCGTTTCTTCGCGTCGTTGACGGGCAGGTCATTCGACCGGATCGACTACGACTACGAACATGTGGTCGGCGTTACCGGTGCCAGCAGGTCTGCCGGCGCGATCACTGCCGGCGTCAGAGCCGCAGTGATGAAAATCGCGGCGCGCAAGTTCAGCATTCAGCTTTCCTCGCCGGAGCGTCCCTTCGAGTTCGGGATTCTCGAGATCACACTCCTTGTGCTGTTTACAATCGGCATCGCCTCGCAGTATCTGGGTAGTTCCGTTAGTGAACTACTCCGATGGGCAAGTCAGATCGTGGGGCTGTTGATCATAGGGTTCTGGAAGAACTCTCCCCTCACCATCGCGAAGATTACTGCGCTTCTTGCGGGGTACTTCCCGGGCCTACGCTGGAGCGTGTCTCTCTATTTGCTGATCACGGGCTTCGTGTTGACGGTCATGATCTTCGGCACCAGCATATACTGCTCGCACGTTTGTCCTTTCGGAGCCGTGCAAAGGTGCATCGGCGCCGTCGGCGGACGAAGTGCAAGACTCCCCACACGGTCGGTCAGGCTCCTTCGCGGCCTGAGGAACTTCATTGTCTTCTTTGCCGTGTTTTCCGCTCTGATTGTCTCGAAGCCTGCGCTGGCAAGCTATGAACCGTTCGCGGTAGTCTTCGCCCTCAAGGGCTCGCTGCTCCAGTGGTTCCTCCTGCTGATTGTGATTCTGGCATCGCTGGTCATCAACAGGCCTTGGTGCCGTTTATTCTGCCCGATGCGGGTCTGCGAGCGAGTTCTTCAGGACGCAAGGCAAAGAGGTATTGATTACTGGAAGGCCAGGCGCCATGACTAGGGAATCGAACAGGCCTACGATCCGCAATATCATGTTGATTCTGTTTGCCCTTGCGACCAACGGTCTGATCGTCGCGATACTGATCCAGAGCTTCCTTCTGGGCGCTTGAATTCCAGAGCATGCTCGTTTTTTGGTGTAGCGACCGGCCCCCGTGCCGGCCGTAGCCTGTCGGGTGGTAGTGGCGTTCGGCGGCACCATAACAACGTGTCGAGTCATCGGTGATTAGTAGTTGTCAGTGATCAGTTATCAGCGGATCGGGATCTTCCCGCCGATGGGGCGGTGGGTGACACCCGGGCTACTTGGCTGCCCGGCGAGGGCGAGCGCCGCGTCCGTGTTGTCCGCCGTCCGACTCGGGCTGGAATTCACACTCCGCCCAACAGGAAGACCGCAGAAGAGCAAAGCAGAGTAGCGTGCCCCCTGTTCTTGAATCGAGGTCTTCGGGCGTCGACGGGCGCAGGACTGACCGGTCGTATCGAGTCCGTTCCCCACTCCGTGCTTGGCAACCGGACGGGGGACCCGCGCCATTCTGACCATCGCCGGGGCGATGCTGCAGTGCCGGGGGGAAACGTGCTGGTGGACCTTGGCGGCGATAGCTGACGCCGCCGGGAAACGAACCGCGCTCGCCCCGTACAGAGCCGACTCTCCCGTGTGCAAGACCTGGACACAAGGGTGGACCACTCAGAGGTCGAGAGAGTAGACTCTTGACGGCAGGGCAGCGCAGGAGACTGATTAGCCGAGTCAAGAGGTGACGGGCCTATGGGCGTGAACTTCATTGTCGGTGCGGCAGCACTCTTCCAATACGCGGCTGCGGTTCTGGCCCTGCGGGTGCTCCGCATCACGGGCAGAGACCCGGCATGGCTGCTGATCGCCGCAGTCGCCTTTCTCATGGCTGTCCGCCGGAGCATAGTCCTGTATCGCTCTTTATCGCACGATGTGGTCCATCCGCCCGACCTGGCTGCGGAATGTGTGGGCCTGGCCATTTCCGTACTCATGCTGGTGGGTGTGGCGAGGATTGGCCCCTTTTTCTTGTCGGTTCTACATTCGAAGGAAGAGCTACGGAAGCGATCGCACGAGCTTGAGGAGCGCGTCAAGGAATTGAACTGCTTATACGAGATGGCTGGGCTCATCGAGCAACCGGACGTTTCCCTGGAGCAGCTCATTCAGGGGACCGTAGATCTGATACCTCCTGCATGGCGGTATCCCGAGGTTACTTGTGCGCGGATTACACTGGAAGGGCAGGTCTTCGCTACAGCCAACTTCGAAGAGACCTCATGGAAGTTGGACCGCGATATTGTGGTTCACGGCGAACGGGTCGGTGTCCTGGAAGTCTATCACCGAGAGAAGAAGCCAGAAGATGACCAGGAACTGTTCCTGAAGGAGGAACGGCATCTGGTTTATGCGATCGGCGAAAGGTTGGGGAGAATCGTCGAGCGCCTGCGGGCCGAAGAGGATCGGGAGGCTCTACAAGAACAACTTCACCAGGCCCGCAAGATGGAGGCCGTCGGGCAGTTGGCGGCCGGGGTGGCCCATGATTTTTCGAATTTGCTCACCGTTATCCGCGGGCATGCGGATCGCGCAGGCACGATGTTGGCTGACGAGAATCGAGCCCGTAAGGAACTTGAGGTCGTCCAAGAGGCAACTCACCGAGGTGCAGATCTCACGCGGGCCCTCCTGACGTTCAGTCGGAAGCTGCCGACCGAGAAGAAACCGATCGATCTGTGCGCCGTTGTCCGGGAATCGCAGCGGCTACTCCGCCGTGTGCTTCCGGCCGCCATCGAACTCGATGTCAAGGCGGCATGCGAGTCGCCTCTTTGGGTGGATGCCGATCTGACCCAGGTGCACCAGGTGGTCCTCAACCTGGCGATCAACGCCCGCGACGCCATGCCGGACGGCGGAACCCTGCGTATCTCTCTCTCACCGGCGACCGAATCAGACCTCGGCGACCTGCCGGAAGCCCCAGATTCGGGCAGATCGTCCGTCCGTTTGGTGGTCACTGACACTGGTGTGGGGATGGCGCCGGAAGTCCAGACTCACGTCTTTGAGCCGTTTTACACGACGAAAACTCGCGGCCAGGGCACAGGGCTGGGGCTGTCGATCGTCCACGGTATCGTCCAGGACCACGGAGGGCACGTCGAAGTCCGATCTGAGGTCGGTAAGGGGACGACAATCACCGTTGTATTGCCCTGTATCCGGTCCGGTGCGGTCATTGAACCGGTCACTCACACGGTCATCACACCCGAGGGACAGGGAGAGCTGCTATTGTTGGCCGAGGACGATCAGCACGTGCGTGGTATCATCGCATCGACTTTGGAGTCTCTCGGTTACAGCGTGACCCTTGCTGAGGACGGCCCCGCAGTTCTTGAAGTGTTCGCCCAGTACGACGACGAGATTCGGCTACTCATTCTGGAGGCAGACCTGCCCGAGCGGAATGGGCCTGACTGTCTTCGGGAGCTTCGCGAGCGGGGAGCGAAGACGCCTGCGATTGTCATTACAGGGAAGGTCGACCTTGATTCCGGTAAGTTGGACGACAACACGGTCTTGCTCCGCAAACCGTTCGGAATGCCTGAGCTTGCCAGCACCGTGTCCGATGCACTCGGAACGGACGCGGGGCAGGAAACGTAATCGTGACATCTCCGATTTCCATTCTGCTCGCCGACGACCACTCTATGGTGCGTCGGTTACTCAGCAGACGGTTGGACGCCGAACCGGACATGACAGTCGTGGCCACCGTGAGCAACGCCGACAAGGCAACTGCCGAGGCCATCCGGCTAAAACCGGACATCATTCTGATGGACATCGACATGCCCGGGCTGAGCTGCTTCGAGGCTGCCAGGACCATTTGCCGGCAGTGTGGCGATTCGCGCATCATTTTCCTCAGCGCTTTCTTTCACGATCGATACATCGAACAAGCGATGGCCGTGCACGCGTGGGGCTACATCACGAAGCATGAGCCGGAGGAGTCGGTTCTTAAGGCAGTCCGCAAAGTGTCCGCCGGTATCGCGTACTTCTCACCCGAAGTGAAGGCCCGAATCGTGGTTGACTTCCAGGGGGCGAGACTCGCCTCCCAGGGAGGATCCCGTGCTTCTACCCTTACTGAGCGGGAGACGGAGGTTCTGCGATACCTCGCCCGGGGAATGCCCAAGAAGGAAATCGCACGTACCATGCACATCAGCGTACATACAGTCAACCGGCACACAACCACCCTGATGACCAAGCTTGACATCCATGACCGCGTCGAACTGGCCCGGTACGCGATTCGCGAAGGACTTGCAGAGGCGTAAGGTGGGGCGGTGTACGTGCTCTCTGGCGCTGTAAGGACCATGGCGGTCGCCTGGTTTGTCGCTTCCCGCGGCTGACGGTGCGTGCTCCGCCCATCCCCACCCCAACCGTCGATACCGAGCTCCCATGGTCGATAATCACCTTGATAGCGTAACCAGCTGCCCGCATTAAAATGGCTAGAATACGCCATAGCTTCGATTCCCGAAGTCCACGATATTGAAAAAAGATCGGGGAAGAGACTGTCTCCTGGTCGACCGGTGCCTGCCGAGCCCCTCATGTTGCGCGGGGAACCAAGCGGGAAGTCTTATCCCGCTTGCTTCTCAAGCGTAATGGCGTTGCCGGTGGACCGTCGCGACCGTTGGGGTCGTGGAGGGCACCGCGGTGACCATAGCTTGCCGCAGGCAAGCGCAACGGACGTCGCCTCTCCGGGACACGGCGTAGAAGACCCGCCGCGAGTTGCCGTCAGCGCGCCGGAGGAGAGTGGGATGTGCGGCGGGCGATCTTTGTGTGTCAGTCCAAACGTGAATGCCTGCGGCCGAGTGGCCCCCTCCGGCGCGCGGCAGCGCACATGAAGTCTGAGCCGTCGGAAGGATGGACCGATGGCCGTGCGGCAGGCACCGCGTTGGTTACGATGTAGAAGACGGCCCGGCAGATGAATGGATGCCGGCCGTTGTGTATGTTACGGGCCCACCTGGATAGTGCGCCAGAAAACGAAGCCGTTTCCCGAGAAAGGAAGGCCGGATAGCGCAGGAATCACGGAGTCGTCACCCGACCTTCAACTGGCGCAGGGACAACCTCAAATGCCCTAACTCGCCGTTCTGTTCAGCATGATGGACGAAGTGGGTTTTAGATAGAGTGTATCACGAAGAGACCTCAGAGTTTGGAGAGATGCAATGATACGAGACCGACTGGCCTTTGCCATCTGTACTGTGGTTCTGCTTGTGGCGCCCACTTGGGCTGCTGATCGCACGCTCGCACTTGAGGGTTACTGCCCGGTGTCCCTCATCACGACGGGCATTCTGGTCAAAGGTAACGCAGAGTTCTCGTCAACCTACGACAGCCGCATCTACCTGTTCCAGTCCGCCGAGAAGAAGAAGATGTTTGATGCAAACCAGACCGCATACGTTCCCGCCTTGGGCGGAAACTGTGTTGTGTGCAAGGTGGAAGAAGGACGCATCGTTCCGGGCAAGGCCGCGTTCCACGTTGTTCACGATGCTCGTCTCTACCTGTTCCGATCGGCTAAAGAGCAGAAGATGTTCCAGGCTGAACCGGAGAAGTATGCTGACGCTGACCTTGCGCTCGGTGGCAACTGTCCCGTCAGCCTGCGCAGCCACAACAGAGTGCTGCCCGGCAAACCGGATATAGTGAGCATCTATGACGCCCATCGCTATTTCTTTCCCTCCACTGGTGAAAAAGCCGTTTTCGGCGCGAGCCCTTCCGCATTCTCTCCGGTACTTTGGGGGAACTGCGTTGTCTGTAAGGTCGAAGATCATAAAGACGTACCTGGCATCCCTGACCATCATCTGTGGCACGGACATCGCATGTACGTGTTCTCATCAGCGGAGCACAAGAAGTTGTTCATGTCTGACCCCGCCAAGTACAGCAGCGCAGATATCGCATTCAACGGGCACTGCCCTGTTTTCAAGGCAGAAAAGGGAATGGACTTGAAGGGCAAGGATAAGTTTACTGTTGACTATCTCGGTCGCCGGTACCGCTTCTCCAGCTGGAAACGGCGTGAACAGTTCCTTGCGGATCCGGACAAGTATGCGCTGAAAGAGTAAGGGGCCTCGGGTTGCTGACCGCCCGTGGGGCCACACCGAGCTGGCGCTACGTGTGGAAATCCAGATAGAATACTCAGTAGTCGAGATGAATAACCAAGACGCAGGCGGGCATGGCCGGTCACAGGTATCACGCGAAGCGATACTCGCCCACTTCCGGAACAGGCCCACCCGTGCGCGCGGACGGCACCGGCGCGACTCTGTGCACTATCTTATGCGATTAATCCTGGATCACCGTGACTTCAACAGTCTCGAGTCGCTTATCGAGTACTGCAAGAACCACGACAATCTTCGTCCTTGGCTGCTGCGCGAGGCGGATCGGGTCATATTCTCGACCGAACTTGTTCGCGGCCTGCACGACATGGTCTAGGATACACGTGGCGGTTGACCTTGAGGATCGAATCGCAAACCAGGGTGTAATTGCGTAACCGGCTGCCGCCGCATGAGTAGTCTCGTGACATGTTCTCCGTTTGCACAGTCCATGGGATTGATAGGGTGATCTGTTTACAGGTCGTCGAAGCCGCGGCCGGCCCACGGGGCGGCGGGAACCTGACCCCCGCCCCGTCAAACGCGCGAGGAACAGGGCACCCGCCCCGTGGGACGATTGCCGACGAAGTCCAGTCGCGCAGGGTGGCAGGCCGGAATCCTATCCGCCGAACTCGTCAGGCATGGAACCTGGAGGTCATAGTACTATAACGGGAACAATCGCCTATTGTCGGGCGCGATCTGTCGCTCAGACCGCTTCAACTGAGGGTCCATATCCCTGACCTGGGTGAGCAGGGCCCGCCTGCGGTGCTGTGCCGTTTACGAGACACGATACCGCCGGGTCAGTACAACCGACGGCGCACCGCGGAGCATGATCTATCCGACATTCCACCGTCAAACCGCAACCAGCTTCGACTCTCCGCTGATTGATTCGGCTTTATCCAACAGGACGCCGGAGACGATGATGCGGAAAGCAACCTCTATTGCGAGGACGCCCAGGGATCCTGCGCAGCGGATCTGGCCCAAGCTTCTTGTAGGCAAGCATTTGTGCGTGATTTCACATTTTATTCTCAGGCGTAAAGGTGGTGTGCGCGGCTGCAACACGCAAGGTAATGTGCCCAACGTTGGCAGGCTTCAAGAGCCGACTCACGAAGGCCGGATCCGACACATTTCTGTGGCTCGGGAGCGGGCAGCTCGGAGCAAGCCCTGGGTACGGCAACGGCCACCTGCGGAAGCGACGGCCCGAGCGCAACGAGGACGATATCGCTTTACTAAAGACAGTGTTGGGCAGGCACCCGGCGCCCTGCAGCTCACCTTCGTAGGACTGGATTCCCGGCGCACGTCTTGCATATGCTTCGATGCCAAGAGCTTTCGAGACCTGCGGGTTTCGGGTATGGTGGTGGCCCACAGGCGCGGTGATGAGCCGGACTGGGAAGCTGGAAAATGTTGGCTCGGGACGAACGGCTCATTCCTCGATCCTCGATGCGTACAGGAAAGCGATAACAGCATGAGCGTACGGACCAGAAATCACAAGGAAGACGTGTGGATCCCCACCTCCTGCGGGGGGTGCTATGCCCAATGCGGGATCAGGGCCCATCGGGTCGACGGCGTCATCGTCAACCTCGAGGGGAACCCGGAGACCCCGGCCGGGTCCGGTCGGATCTGCGCCAAGGGCACGGCCCAACTGATGACCCTCTATGACCGACACCGAATCAACTACCCGGTCAAGAGGACGAACCCCCAGAAGGGTGTCGGCGTCGATCCCAGATGGCAGCGGATCACCTGGGACGAAGCCCTCGATACCATCGTTGCCAAGCTCAAGGGTATGAAGGACCATCGGGGTTGCTACTTCCAGGCTACTACTGTGCAGACCAGCGAGATCCGTTTTGCGGTGATCGCCTTCATGCGTGCCTGGGGATTCAAGAACTACTGGGTTTCCGGCGGGGGGCTGTGGTGCGGCAACGGGGCCCACTTCATGAACGGCATCATGCACGCCGCCTGGTCGATCATTCCCGACTGGAACTACAACAACTATACCATCTATTTCGGCTGCTCGAAGGGGCACGGTGCGGGGCACGCCGCCCTGCAATCCGCCCAGTGGGTCGCCGATGCCCGGGCCAGGGGCATGAAGGCCGTAGTCTTCGATCCTTTCCTTTCCACGCAGGCTTCCAAAGCCCATGAGTGGGTCCCTTGCCGGGTCGGAACAGATGGGGCCATCGCCCTGGGCATGCTCAACGTCATCCTTAACGAACTCGAAACCTGGGACGCCCGTTACCTCAAGCTCAAGACCAATGCTCCGTACCTAATCAAGCCGGACCAGCACTATGCTCGAGATCCCAAGACCAACAAGCCTCTAGTCTGGGATCCGGCAGACGGCAAGGTCAAGACCTTCGATGACGAGTCCATCAAGGACTATGCCCTTCAGGGAACCTACGATGTCAACGGCACCAAGTGCCGCCCCTCGTTCGACCTTCTCAAAGATCATGTAAAGGCGAATTATCCGCTTGACAAGGTGGAGGAGATTTCCAGCGTGCCTCAGGCCACCATCCGCCGCGTGGCCCAGGAGTTCGTCGAGGCCGCCCAGATCGGCAGCACCATCACCATCGACGGCAAGGAACTCCCACTCAGACCGGCAGCGGCCATCTTCTTCCGTGGCAGCCAGGGACATGTCAACTCCGGTTGGAATTGTCTGGAGATCGATCTACTCAACCAGGTTGTGGGTGCCGCGGATGTCCCGGGCGGAGCCATGGGGCACGGACCGCCCGTCTCACAAGGCCATCCTGACACGGGCAAGCCCGACACTGTGCCGTACGCCTGCGAGGACGGTCTCATGGTCGTCAAGGGCTGGGTTTACGATCACAAGCCCTACCCTCTGCGCGAACCGGGCCCCCCTAAGAGACTTGACCTCCAGGACATGTTCCCCTGCTCGGTGTACAACGCGTTTACGGTGTGCACGCCGGAGTGGGAGAAGTACATGGAGGAATTCAAGATCGACTACCGGCCGGAGATCATGGTCAACTTCGGGTCCAATTCGGTGATGACCATGGCCAACGCCGAGGAAGTCACCGAGAATTTCCTGAAGAAATTCGACTTCATCTTCTCCTTCAACATCTTCCAGAACGAGTTCACGGAGGCAGTGGCCGACATCGTCCTACCCGATACCTGTTTCCTGGAGCGCTACACACCCTGTGTCACCTTCCCTTCGACCTTCTGTCATCCCACCGGAATGGACCACTGGGTCTGGCAGATCCGACAGCCTGTCGTCGAGCCGCTCTACGAACGACGCGACTTCAACGAGGTTATGCTCGAGATCTCCGACCGGCTGGATGTAAAGGACAAGTATTACCAGGCAATCAACGACATCATCCCGGTCCGTTACGGCGGTGATATGTCGCCCGAGTACAAGCTTGATCCCAGTGGTGACTACTCCTGGCAGGAGGTGTGCGACCGGGTACTAAGGGACCGGCTGGGGTCGGACAAGGGTCTGGAGGCCTTGAAGAAGACCGGTTTGGAGAAATGGCCGACCAAGGTCGAAGAAATGTACTGGAGGTGGTTTACGCCTGTGCGGGTGCCGGTCTACTTCGAGTTCTTCCTCGAATCCGGGAAGAAACTCAAGAAGTTGCTCTCTTCATATGGGCGAGAGGATCTGGCAGACTACCGCTTCTATACACCCCTGGCGGAATGGTTCCCCTGCCCTTCCCATGAGGAGAAGAACCCCGAGTTCGATCTTTGGGCGTTCAGTTGGAGGCCGTCGTTCCACACTCAGTCCTCTACACAGAACAACCCCTGGCTCGACGAGGTTTCGGTCAACGACCCGTTTGTGTACCTGATCCAAATCAATGCGGAGACCGGGAGAAAGAAGGGTCTCAAGGACCACGAGGTAATCTGGGTTGAAAACACCGACGGCAAGCGAATCAAAGGTCCAGTCAAGCTGGTCGAGGGAATGCACCCGGAGCAGTTGGGCATAGCCGGCTGTCACGGCCACTGGGCCAGGGGTACCCCGATATCCAGGGGCAAGGGTCAGTTCTTCGATGATCTGATCAATTGCGATATCAAACACACCGATTCACTCACCCAGGGCTCAGACGCCTGTGCCAAAGTGAAAATCTACAAGGTCAACGGGAGCGACAGCAGATGACACGCTACGGATTTGTCATAGATCTGAAGAGATGTTACGGATGTTATTCCTGCCAAGTTTCCTGCAAGGCCGCCAACCACACCCCCCAGGGAATAGACTTCGCCAGATGTGTGCCGAGCGAAACGGGCACGTATCCGTCTGCCCTTAGGCAGATGATCCCGCTCATCTGTATGCAGTGTGCTGAACCGGCCTGCATGACCGTGTGTCCCACCGGGGCCACTACACAGGACGAGAACGGAATCGTCCACGTGGATAAGGACCTGTGCATGGGCTGCAAATACTGCATCATGGCCTGTCCTTACGGTGCCCGGCAGACCGTTGGCGAATGGAAAACCTACTTCCCCGATGCCGACGGCGATCTCGATCCATATGAGAGTCACGCCAAGGCCCAGTGGGAGGAGAAAAGGGGGTTTGGCGTCGCCGCCAAGTGCGACTACTGCATGGACCGCGTCGAGGAGGGGCGGCAACCGGCCTGCGTGGATTCCTGTCCGGCAAAGGCCCGGCACTTCGGCGATATCGAGGATCCTTTAAGCGAAGTGTCTATTCTGATCCGGCGCGAGCGCGGCTTCCAACTAAACCCCGAGTTCGGTACCGATCCATCCTGTTACTACTTGCCGCCGAGGTGAGAAAACGTCGAAACGTCAAAACGTCGAAACATGGGTCCGTACTGCGACCGTAAGGGAGCGGCTGAGAAAACGCCGAGGCGTCAGAACGTAGGAGTATCAACATGATGCCGGATTTGAAAGCACAATCCAAATGGGGCTGGCTCGTGGCTGCCTACCTGTTTCTCGCCGGTCTCGGCGGAGGTGCGTATGTCACCGGTGTTGCGGCCGACATTGTCGGCGAGGACTGGGCCGCCGTTTCCAGAATCGGCGTGTCGCTGGGGTTCCCGTGTGTGCTGATTGGATGCGTCTTCCTGCTGTTGGATCTCGGGTCTCCGGCCAATTTCTGGCGGGCGGCTATGCGCCCCAATACGTCCTGGATCGCCAGGGGCACGATTGTCATTTCCGTTTTCATGATCGTCGGAGCGATTCATATCGCCTGGTGGCTCTGGCCGTTCAACGCCCTCGCCGATGCAGTGGGCACGCGCCGCGTCATCGGCGTGATCGGCGTCGTCTTCGCCTTCGGAACCATGATCTACACCGGGATCCTCCTGGCCGCCGCCCGACCTATCGCCTTTTGGAGCACGGCCATGCTGCCCCTGTTGTTCCTGGTCTCCGCTCTCTCGACCGGGATGATGGCTGTCATCCTTCTCGCGTTGCTGGCAGGCGAATCCCACAGCGGTCCTGTCGCCCTATTGGCAAGAATCGATGTGGCGCTCATCATCCTGGAGATCTTTGTCCTGGCGTTCTATCTGCAGGCCACACACCGGGTCGCCGAGTCCCGGGCTTCAGCCGAACTCGTCCTCCGCGGTTCAGTCGCTCCGCTATTCTGGTGGGGTGTTGCCCTCCTCGGCCTGATCGCCCCCTTGGTCCTCGATGTGTTCAACTTCGCAATGCTGGCATCGATTTGCGGAATCATCGGCGGCCTATGTCTGCGACAGGTGGTTCTTTCGGGCGGCATCCACGCCCCGCTTCGAGCCGGCCGCTTCGAAGTCGGCCTGCCGATTGTCTGATAGGTGTTGTCAGCGCTCAGTTGTCAGCTATCAGTGGACAGATCCGAGCGCGGTAGTGCAGGCTGTTGACCTGCCCTACCAGATTCCAATGAACTTCCACCAGATTCCGCCGAGTCCGAGCCAGATGGCAATGTTCACCACGCTGATCACGGCCCCGAGTTTCCACCAATCCGCAAGCTTGACATAGGCGGAGCCGAAAAACACCGGCGCAGGCCCCGTGCCATAGTGTGTCATGCTGCTGAACAAGTTGCTGAAGAAACCCAGCACGAGCGCGGCCAGCAGCGGTGGCGCTCCAACCCCTACGGCGACTCCCAGGAATGCGGCATACATCGCGCTGATGTGCGCGGTATTACTTGCAAAGAAGTAGTGGCTGTAGAAGTAGATCAAGCTCAGCATCACAAAAGCGGGCAGCCAGCTAATAGCGGTGAAAAACCCACCCACTGTAGCGCTGAACCAGGCGATTAGCCCGAGCTTACTGAGCTGCGAGGCCATCATCACCAGCGCGGAAAGCCAGATGAAGGTGTTCCACGCACCTTTTTCGTTCAACATGTCCTCCCAGGTTAGAACACGGGTCACGAGAAGCACGCAGAGCCCCACCAGTGCGGCCACGGTGCTGTGAACTCCAAGTCGCCCGCCGAAGATCCACAAGGCCAAGAGCAATGCCATCGTGCCCAGCATGATCC
>CP070827.1:3433316-3437692 GCA_020344555.1 Phycisphaerales bacterium | reverse complement strand
GGCGGCAGGCTTGTCGCTGCCGGGCCGGTGGCATTTGACGCTCGAGAACACCAGGCGACGATCTCCGGCCTCTCTTCGACACAGGTCCAGCGTATTACTGACCTGCTTAGCGGTGGAGCGGTCGTTCCCGGCGGTCCGGCCATGACCCTGGTGCCGTCCCAAAGAACGCTCCAGGCAGGCGGGGCGCTGACTATGGACCTGTTTGTCAGCGGCGTTGCGGATCTTCGTGTCTACCAGGCGGCGCTGGATGTGACCGGTGGAACACGAGGCAGCCTGGTCGTCGAGGACCTGTCGATCAACAGCGAGCGGCCCGACTTTGTGTTCGGCACACAGCAGAAGCTGGACGCGGTGGACCAGGTCGGCGGTCGGATGGGGGCGGTGCTGTTTGCCGGCGGCGTGGATGCCACCAGCTCCAAGTATCTGGGCACCTTCACGCTGCGGGCCTCGGACGATGCCCTGGGCACGTTCAGCGTCAACCTGCGGGGGGGCGAGTCGTCGATCTTGTGGACCTCGCAGAACCAGCCGGTCCGGTTCGGTCTGGGTCCGGCCGCGACAATCTCCGTCGGCACGCCGTCACACCTGGACACCTCCGGCAAGTAATCGCCGACGCCTGAAAACCAGTACTACTTCCGGGCCGTTCCTACTGGAGCGGCCCTTCTTTTGTCCCATCCGCGCCACGAAGAGGGACATGCACGACGCCCAAAATCGGCCTTGAGCAATGCCGGGGCGGTCCCCGGGTCACCGAATCTGCCTGGTCGCGCGTGGACCTCGCGGCGGACATGGAAGTGGCATGACAGTATTAATAGGCGGGGTCCAATAATGTTCTCAAGATTCTCAGTACTGATATCCGATACCTGAACCCTAGGGATTGCAGGGAGTTTACCGCTGGGTCCGCGTCATGCGCCCGGGCTAGACATCCCGCCGGGGTAGGAATGGACGAGTTGGCCCCAATCCCCCCAGTCGACCCGTTCGAAGGGCAGCAGGAGGCGGTCCTTCGAAACGGCTGAGCTTCCACGCCTCCCTCATGACCGGTGAGGGTTAGACCCGTGCGTACGATTACGATCGCAAACCAGAAAGGTGGTTGCGGTAAGACTACCACCGCCATCAATCTATCGGCCTCGCTAGCCCGCGAGGGTCGTCGCGTTCTGCTGGTCGATCTGGATCCCCAGGCACATTGTGCTCTGGGGATGGCCGTGCCCGAGGAGCAGATCGACCTTTCCATCTTCGATTGCCTGATTCGGCAGATGGAGGGGGAGCCGCTGGAGCTTTCCCGGATCACCTGGCAGATCGCGCCGAATCTCGACTTGGCCCCGTCACGATCGAATCTGGCGACGCTGGAGCCGCGGCTGGCGACACACGAGGACGCGGACGCCCTGCTGGAACGGCTGCTCGAGCTGAACGTGAGCCGCTACGACTATTGCGTCGTGGACTGCCCGCCGCACCTGGGGCTGCTGATGCAAAACGGCCTGCGTGCGGCTGACGACATAATCATTCCGGTCGACACCGGATACTTCTCACTCCACGGGCTGACCCAGCAGTTGGCAATGATCGAGCAGGAGGGGGAACGGAACGGTTCCAATCCGTCGGTCCGGGTTCTCGCCAACCAGTACGACGTGCGGACCAAGCTGGCCCGGGAGATCCTGGCAGAGCTTAGGAAGCGGTTCAAGGACGTGGTGTGTGAGACGATCGTCAACTTCAACACCAAGCTCAAGGAAGGGGCGAGCTATGGCCAGCCAATCACCGAGTTCGCCCCGACCAGTATGGGGGCTCGTGACTTTCAGAAACTTGCCCGGGAGTTGATCGCCAGTGAGCCGGCGAAGACTGCCACTGGTGAGATTCTCGAACACGTTGAGCGGCTGGCTGCCGACGCCGAGCGCTTGCTGGCAACGACAACGACCCTGGTCGACAATCGCGAAGGCACGGCAGCGGAACCGGCCACACCTGCCGGTCCGGTCACCGCGCCACCGGCCGAGGTACTGTCAGCCGGAGCCATCGTGGAGACGGCTCCCTACCAGGCCGCCCCAGGTCAGACGCCAAAGGTGTTGGAGCCCAGCCTGTCCGAATGGGAGCCGATCGCGGCACGGCCATCGCCACCGGCTGAGCGGCCGTCGCCGCCGAGTGAGCCGTTGTCAAGGGCGGAGATCGATCGGAAGATCGAGGCGATCTACGGCGTCCGGCAGGAAGGTGAGGCTCTAGTTTTCCGCAGTCATAATCCGGACGCCGGCGAGGTATGCCTGGCGGGGGATTTCAACGATTGGATGCCGCACACCACGCCGATGCGACGGCTGCCGGCCGGTGATTTCGAAACGCGCCTGCGGCTGCCACAGGGGCGCTACCGTTATCGCCTGGTGGTTGATGGCCGGTGGTCGCATGATCACTTCAATCCCGCAACCGAGATGAACGAGTACGGGGAGCTCAATTCGATCGTCGAGGTGAAGCGGTAGGGAGGAGAAGTAGTTAGTAATCAGCCGTCAGCTATCAGCCGGAGGTTGATGCCTCGTTGAAGCGCCATCACGTGCTTGTGGGTGAGCGCCAACTCAGTGGATGACTCGTGACGGTGTGAGATAGAGCACTGTTGTGTCCTCCCTCGGTAAGTGACGTCGAATGGGGCTGTTGCTGCGCCGGTACATGTACGTGCAGGCCTGACGCTTATACGCACCATATTAAGCTGATTGCGGAAGTATTCATCAGTGGTCCCAGGGCGCCGGGAACGCCAATGCCCGTGGCTTGCACTGCGACCACACGCGGTGTCTCGCAGCGCCGACAGGAAACGAGAACGGCTGTTGGGACTGGAGGGTGTTCATCCGAACACTCACTTTCGCGACGAGCTTTCACTTCGCTTGCGCCGCTGGCAGCCCAAGACTTCCTCTTGACAGGGGCCAAGTGTTGATGGAAAACCGCGTCCTCAAAGACAAGGTGAACCTGGGAAGCGGACGTCCATGCTGGATATCAAGTTCATTCGTGAGAATGTGGAGCTGGTCAAGAAGGCTGCGGCGGATAAGTGCATCGAGTGCGATGTCGACCGGTTGATCGACGTCGATAAACGCCGGCGCCGGCTTCAGATGGAGCTCGACGGGTTTCGGACCCAGGTGCGGGAAAACGGCCAGCGTGTCGGCCTGCTCAGGAACCCCAGGTCCGAATGGTACAAAAAGGCGCTGGCCGAAGGCAAGACCGAGGCCGAGATCACAGCGGAGGCCTACCGCGTCCAGGCCGAGCTGGCCGAGCTGAAACCGAAGATCAGGCAGCTCGAAGATGAGGAGGGGCCGATCCTCGAAGAGTTCGAGCGGTTAATGCTCACCGTCCCACAGCCGCCCGACCCGTCGGTGCCCATCGGCAAGGACGAAACCGAAAACGTCGAGCTTCGCAAGGTCGGCGAGCCGCGACGTTTCGAGTTCGAGCCCAAGGATCACGTCATGCTGGGCAAGGAGCTCGGCATTATCGACATAGAGCACGGGGTCAAGCTGGCCGGCACGCGCAATTATATCCTCAAAGGCGACGGTGCGCTGCTGCACCAGGCCGTACTGCGCCTGGCCCACGACATGATGGTCGAGCGCGGTTTCACTCCTATGGTAGTGCCGGTTCTGGTCAAGGAAGACGTCATGTACGGTACGGGGTATTTCCCGACCGGGCGCGACCAAACCTATCTGTGCGAACGGGATGAACTGTCACTGGTTGGCACTGCCGAAGTGCCCTTGACGGCCTATCACTGCGATGAGATCCTCAAAGAGGCTGATCTGCCGATCAGAACCTGTGCCTTGAGCACGTGCTTCCGGCGCGAAGCGGGTGCAGCGGGTAAGGATACCTATGGCCTGTTTCGCATCCATCTTTTCGACAAAGTCGAGCAGGTGATCGTCTGCCGCAATGACGTGGAGGAGAGCAAGAAGTTCCACCGGGAAATCCTGGACAACGCCGAGGACGTGATGCGGGCTCTGGGATTGCCATATCGCGTGGTGGACGTGTGCACCGGTGATCTGGGCATGGGCCAGGTGCAGAAGTTCGACATCGAGACTTGGATGCCATCGCGGAACAGTTACGGTGAGACGCACTCGGCCTCTCGGTTCTACCAGTTCCAGGCCCGCCGCCTCAAGATGCGCTATCGCGACGGGGCCAAGAAGGTCCACTACTGCCACACGCTCAACAACACGGTGATCGCCTCGCCACGCATCCTGATCCCACTGCTGGAGATCTATCAGAACGCCGACGGCACGGTAACGATCCCCGAGGTCCTGCGGCCATACATGGGCGGCCGGGAGCGCATCGAGCGGTCGTAGGTCACGCTCCCCACGGGTCGATCAGTGCCGTTCCGTGTCGAGCGTGATAGGCAGGATGGCCGCTCCTTGTCAGTCGCAGTACGGATCGCTGGCTGCTATGTTGGC
>CP070827.1:3429868-3433216 GCA_020344555.1 Phycisphaerales bacterium | reverse complement strand
CCCTCGGACTCAAGCCCGGCGCCGTGCATGGTCGGCTCGGACGCCTGATCGCATCATTACGCCGCCGAGCAAAGGAGACATTCAGTGAGTGAGCCCCAATCGGAACCGCTGGAACAGCTCAGTTCCGCCGGATTGGCCCGGTGCGAGGTCATGCTTGGTGAGCTCGTAGAGGTCATGACGCGGACGCACCGGGCCCGTCTTGTACGGCGCCGGCTACTGGCGACAGGCGGAGGCGCCTGTCTGGTCCTACTGCTTATCAGATTGGCGCTGCCCGGCGCTTCCGATCCCGGCGACCCGGCTCGGATCGCAGAGAGCCTAACCGGCAGTTCAACGGTCGTGCAACCCGCCGAAGCACCTCCGCGCCCCGCATCCATAACAGTGATTGTCGAAACCGATGCATCAGTCCTGGAGCGTTGTCGGGCGGAACCGACTCAGCGTGTCGTTCGAATGGATGACAGTATGCTGTTGGAAACGCTGGCGTCCATCAAGCGTCCCGCCGGGCTAATTCGGTACGGCGGCCAGACGCGCCTTAGCGCGCCCGTAACCGACGCCGAATTGGGCATTGGCCAGTAACATCAGGCGGCCGTCCGGTCCCAGATCCTACCCCAACGCCACCGGGCCTGGCCATCGCCAGGTCGTTGTGAACGCCAAGCCGTTCGCGTTCTGCGCGCGGCATGAAGGCCCACGCCATGGTCGCCGGTGGGGTGGAATGGGCGTGCATCCGGAAAAAAATGGCAAGGCTATGGTGTCACGGTCTGGCGCACCGAGACCCTGGTTTGGCGCTTTTAAGGCCTGTCCCGCTGCGGAGCGTCAGACGGTGCCACGCTACATACGATGCACACGGGGAATAGAGCCAGGAATTTTCGCTTCACCCGGGGGGGCGAATCGACTAGCCTACCGGGGTCGGGAATCACAGATATGACAGAATAGCTGAAGCGGCGTCCACAATGCTGCATTAGCGGGACTCGAGGGCGCGGCGAGATAGCGTCATTGGCTGCGTGGGCAGACAATCTTGTCGCACCGGGAGGTCTACTTTTTGGGAGGCGTCAAATCATGAGATGGAATCGAAGAGTAAGGAAGTTGGTATGGATGCCGGGGATGGTTGCAGCAGTGGCCATTGGCTCGGCAGTCGCTTGGTCTGCGAGTGGCGCGGACCGGACCGAGCGAGAACGTGTGCGAGCCGCGCCGGGTGAAAGCGTCGGCCTGCAAATCGACGAGGCATACGTGGGCATGTCCGGGTTGTTGATGCCGGGCGAGGTCGCCGGGGCTCCTGTGGCGGATGTGGCGGCCGTACCCGCGGACGGTCCACGTGCCAGACCCGGGTTTGCAAGCGTGTTAGTGTACATGGACCCGGTACTCAAGACTGACGCCGCCGAACGCGCCAACCTCCGGGCGTTCGCGGCTCGACGCGGGGGCCTCGTCAAGCACGAGTATCGAGCTGTCATGCCGAACGTGATCAACTTGCGCGACATCCCCGAATCTGAGCTCGAGGCGTTGGAAAAGCTCCCGGGGGTTGTACGTGTGGAGAGGGACGAGTACCACCCGAACGCGCTGATGCTGCATGACAGCACGCCCCTCATCCGTGGATTGCAGAGCCAGATCACCGGCGCCGGTTACTCGGCCGACGGTGCCGGGGTGCGTATTTGCATCGTCGATACCGGCATCGATTCGGATCACATCATGTATTCCGACCGGATCGACACATCGGCCGGCTACGACTTCTTCAACGACGATTCCAACCCGGAAGACGACCACGGGCACGGCTCGCACTGCTCCGGCATTGCGGCCGGCGGCACGGGGCTGAGTTGGGATCCCTGCGGCACAGGGGCCATACCTTTTCAGGGCGTTGCACCCGAAGCGACACTGATCGGCGTCAAGGTCCTCAACTCCCAGGGCGGTGGCTACGACAGCGACATCATCGCCGGCATCGACTACTGCGCAGACCAGACGGCGTCGGGCGCACGTGCTGATGTGATCAGCATGAGCATCGGAACCGGACAATACAGCGGTCCATGCAGCCATAGCTGGGCAGTCGCGGCAAACAACGCCGTCGCTAACGGCGTAGTGGCTGTGGCGGCTTCCGGCAATGAGAATTATAGCAACGCCTTGAGTTCGCCGGCCTGCGGCGCGAATGTCATCGCTGTGGGCATGACCTGGAAGGCGGATTACCCGACGTGCGAGGACAACATCACCAACTGGAACTGGGGGATTTGTACGGACTACGCCCCGCAGACCGACGACGTCGGCTGCTTCAGCAACGAGAGCGATTACCTGGACGTGACGGCCCCCGGTGCGAACGTCTGGTCGGCCAGCATCGCCGCCGGCGGCACCTCGATCACGGGTTCGAGCGGCACCAGCATGTCCTGTCCACACGTGGCCGGCCTCGCAGCGCTGGTTCTCGGCATGGACGGCTCGCTCACGCCTGCCGAGGTGCGGCAGATCATCCGTGACGGCGCGATTGACTTCGGCCCAACGGGCTTCGACCGCGCCTACGGTTATGGGCGCATCGACGTACTTGATTCGTTGGCGCTGGTCGGACCCGGCTGCAGCGTACCGGCTGACTGCGACGACGGGCTGTGGTGCAATGGGGCCGAAGACTGTGTGAGCGGTAGCTGCGTAGCAGGCACGCCGCCCGACTGCAGTGACGGCGTGGGCTGCACCGACGACTCCTGCAACGAGGGAACCGACTCCTGCGATAACGTCGCCAACGACGCCAACTGCGATAACGGCCTGTGGTGCGACGGAGATGAGACCTGTCACGCTACTTTGGGTTGCCAGTCAGGCACCGCCCCCGATTGCAACGACGGCGTGGCTTGCACGGACGATTCCTGCAACGAAGGCACGGACTCCTGCGACAACGTGGCCAACGACGCCAACTGCGATAACGCCCTGTTCTGCGATGGCGCGGAGACCTGTCATTCGACCTTGGGTTGTCAGGCTGGCAGCGATCCGTGTCCAGGTCAAATCTGTGACGAAGTGAACGACGTCTGTTGCGAATGCGAGTTCGACGCGGACTGCGACGACGGTCTGTTCTGCAACGGCGCCGAAACCTGCCCGGATGGTTGTACGTGCCAAGCTGGAACTGATCCGTGTCCGGGTCAGTTCTGCAACGAGACGACCGACACGTGCGAGACGGTGGAGTGCATGGGCGCCGGTGATTGTGACGACGCGAGCGACTGCACGGTCGACACGTGTGTGGATAATATCTGTCACAACGATTGCCCGAGCACCGTGTCCACGTTCCCTTACACCGAAGGATTCGAGAGTGGGTGGGGAGACTGGGTCAACGCCGCCGGTGACGGCATGGATTGGAGCCGGAACAGCGGTTCGACGCCGTCGAGCAGCACG
>CP070827.1:3423794-3429768 GCA_020344555.1 Phycisphaerales bacterium | reverse complement strand
TCGCGTTCCTTGATCAGCCCCAGGCGGACCAGGCAATGCTCGATCCGCTCGGAGGGCTTCCGGGCCGCCGTGGCCTGCTCGAGCTGAGCAGCCGTGATTGTCCCACGTTTGAGGAGAACTTCGCCGAGGCTCACTGCTTCCGATCCGTCGCGTTTAGGCTCACCGCTTCAAGCGGGTCCGGGGCCGTCGTCCGACCGGCCCGGCCCGCGCATAACACACCCCGCCTTTTATACACATGATCGGGCAAGCGGTCTCGCTGAGTGCCATAAATCGTAAACGGTGACGAGGAAAGAGGTTACGGACGGCGGCCGGGTCCGATACGACCGCCTGTAGCGCTTGTTTCGGACGCCAACCCGGCGTATCGTCCTATCGCCCGGCGTCACGGCGAATGGGCTCCGCGCAGCGTACCCGGATTAGCACCAATACGGCCGGTGGGTTCGTGCGATAAAACGGATTGGACGGATCGACGTTATGAGCGACTCTGCAAGCATCGAGTCACGCCATCAGGACTGCCTGGCGAAGCTACGGACCAGAGGGCAGGAACACGTCCTGCGGTGGTGGGACGACCTGGGTCCGGCTGAGCGTGAGCACCTGCTCGCCGAGATCGAGTCCATCCCGTGGGAGATCCTCGATGGACTGATCCGGTCGCACGTCCTCATAAGACCCGACCACGCCGTCCCGCGGGATTTGAGTCCGCCTACGGTGTACAAGCAGCCGCCGGCACCGGAGCAACGAGCGCTGTATGACGAGGCGGCTCGGCTAGGTCGAGACTTGATCCGGACGGGAAAGGTGGCTGCACTTACCGTCGCCGGTGGGCAAGGGACACGCCTGGGGTTTGACGGTCCCAAAGGTGCCCTCGTGGTGACGCCGGTCGGCGGCAAGACACTCTTTGAGCTCTTTGCAGAGACAATCAAGGCCGCCCGCCACCGCTACGACAGCCCCATCCCCTGGTATATTATGACCAGCCCGGCCAACCATGAGCAGACGGTAGAGTATCTCAAATCGCGCGACTTCTTCGGCCTCCCCGAAACGGAAGTGATCCTGTTCCGACAGGGTATGCTCCCGGCGTTCGATTTCCAGGGGCGGCTTCTGCTTGCCGAAAGGCACCGGCTGGCCCTGACACCCGACGGTCATGGCGGATCGCTCAAGGCATTGGTCGCAAGCGGTGCGCTGAGTGACATGCGCAAACGCGGCATCGAGATCATTACCTATTTCCAGGTCGACAACCCGCTCGTCAAACCGTTCGACCCGCTGTTTATCGGGTTGCACGCCAAGACGGGCTCGGAGATGTCGACCAAGGTCACTGCGAAGGCCGATGACTTGGAGCGCGTCGGCAACGTGTGCGTCCACAACGGCAAGGTTGTTGTCATCGAGTACTCCGACTTCCCCGACGAATTGGCACATGCCAGAAACCAGGATGGCAGCCGCAAGTTCAACGCCGGCAACCTGGCCATCCACCTGCTGAGCGTTGACTTTGTCGATCGGGTCGTTGCCCGATCATTCCAGATGCCGTTCCGGCGTGCGGACAAGGCCGTCGCCTGTGTCGATGAGGTCGGCTCATTGACAAAGCCAACAGCCCCAAACGCCGTCAAGCTGGAAGCATTCATCTTTGATGCACTGCCGCTGGCTGCAAATCCGCTGTTGCTCGAGGTGGACCGCGCCGAGGAGTTCTCCCCCGTAAAGAACGCCACCGGCGTCGACTCGCTCGAATCCTCGAAGCGCGACCAGATCACCCGGGCATGCTGCTGGCTCGAGTCAGCCGGAGTCACCGTCCCACGCAAGCCCGACGGTCGACCCGACGTCATCGTGACAATCTCACCTTCATTCGCCCTTGACGCCGAGGATGTCAGAGCAAGACGCGACCGGCTGCCGACTCTCCGCCCTGGCGACAGTGTCTGCATCGAGTGAGCCGGAAGGCCGGCAATGTCGGGCGTTTTTGATCGGATTCCAGACGATCGGACTTCGTCGAGTGCCCGAACCTGCCTCCTGACAGTGATAACCCCATGGCAGTGCTTACATCAACGCCGACGCCTTCAAGCTCCTCCAAGATGACATCCCTGAACCGAAGACTGCGGTTGAGCGGGTTGACCCTCCTTCGGCGCCTCTTCAACTCCGGCTGCTGTGCAATATGACGGCGGAGTGGCCTGGCACCGAATTCCGCCCCTTTTCGAGCAGTGAGTATCAACCCCTGGTCGGAGTCGCCGACTCGTCCGGTCCGGTAACCTGACCAGCCCCATATGAGTCGGTCCGCGGCCGAATAGTGGAGCTTGCCTCGGCGCCGCTTGGTGTACAATACTCTAACGAGCCCCAGAGGTCTGGCGCCGTTTGCCACGGTCATGCAAGCATGGTCCGACCAGCCGGGAGGGAAGCAGTGCTCCGTCAACGCAGCGCCGGTATACTGACGCCAGCGATACTCTTTGCGATCGTCGGTTACAACGCGGCCGCACAAATTGTCTATGTCGATGACTCGGCCATCTTTTCCGAGGACGGGTCCACATGGTGCCATGCCTACAGGAATCTCCAGGATGCATTGAGCGTCGCGAGAGATTCGGGTGGTGACATTCATGAGATCCGCGTCGCAGCGGGAGTCTACAAGCCCGACCAGGGCGCTGATCAGACCTCCGACGATAGAACGGCGACCTTTCAACTCGTTAACGGTGTGAGCATCAAGGGCGGCTACGCAGGCTGCACCGCGCACAATCCTGACGACCGGGACACTTCCATCTATGAGTCGGTCTTGAGCGGCGATCTGGTCGGCGACGACGTCGGTGATCGCTCGGATCCGTCGCGAAGAGAAAACAGCTACCACATAGTAGCCGGTAGCGGGGCCGACTCAAGCGCCCAGCTCGACGGATTTGTGATCCTCAGCGGCCGGGCGGATGGTGCCGACCCGCACCAAAGCGGAGCCGGCCTGTTCAATGATAACGGCAGCCCCACGCTGATCGACTGCACGTTTGCCGGATGCTGGGCGTATCTTTACGGCGGCGGGATCTACAACACGAACCACAGCAACCCGACGCTGATCCGCTGTACGTTCAGGCACAACTCGGGCGACTACGGCGGCGGGATGGCCAACGACAACAGCAGCGGCCCATCAGTATCTGATTGCACATTCGCGGCGAACACGGCCGGCAATCACGGAGGCGGTGTGTATAACGCAAGCGACGAGCCGCCGAGTCTAGCCAACTGCCAGTTTGTCAGAAACGCTGCCTACTATAGCGGTGGCGGAATGTACAACACCGATGGCACCGCCCCGATACTCTTCAACTGCCTGTTCAGCGAGAATACAGCACGAAACGGTGCAGGTATCTGCGACATCAGCGCGGCATCCAAACTCAGAAACTGCACGCTGGCCGACAACACGGCGCGGTTGGGCGGCGGCGGCATGTATAGCGACGGTCCAATCCCCAGGTTCACCAACTGCATCGCCTGGGGCAACGCCGACAGCAGTGGCACGGGCGAACTCGCTCAGATCCGTAGGATCGACGGCACATCACCCATCGTCGATCACTGCTGCATCCAGGGCTGGTCGGGCGCTTGGGGTGGCACCGGAAACATCGGGGATGATCCTCTTTTCGTCCCCGGCCCGGCAGGCTGTTCCTACCTGAGCCATATCCAGGCCGGACAGGCTGTCGATAGTCCGTGTATCGATGCCGGCGCCGGCACATCCGCTGGAGCGGGGCTCGATACGCTGACCACGCGAAGCAGCGAAGGCGTCGATACGGACGCCACCGACATGGGATTCCATTACCCGGTGACGGGCCGGTCGCTGGTCATGGGCGACTATGACCGAAACGGTGTCCTTGATCTGGCGGATTTCTCGAGCTGGGCCGACTGCATGACCGGTCCGTGGACCGCGGGCGTACCGTCTTGCTGCCTGGTTCTCGACTTCGACTCAGACCGGGATATTGACACGCTTGATTTCGCTTCGCTGCAAGCCGTGTTCACGGCTCCCTGAGGGCAGATGGTTCTCCCGGCCACGCCGGGAGGTTCACCTGCCACCCGAAAACAGCAGGTCAACGTTCCGCTGGCGCGGAACAACGACCTGCCCTACGGTTTTTGGCGTCCGCCGATTCTGCCACGGATCCCATTGAACCTGCGATGCTTGCACGGCATCGACGCTTCGCTATCCTGCTGTATGTCAGCCGGTAGCACCGTTGACCTGCGCGGAGTTGAAGTTGACGTTATGCTCGGGCGATCACGGTTGCCTGGCGCCTGGGCAGCTTGCAGGGCCGTCGTCGGCTCTTTAGTTATGGTACGGCCCTTTGAAGGACGTCCGAGTTGAGAATTTTCCTGAACAGGGTTGGATTATGGCACCTGAGCTAGTTCAGTCGTATCTGTTGCGGCGGAAGCCGTCTGAGGTAGACCCGAGTTTCCTGATATACGTCGCGGCACTTGAACGTGTTGCTGACGTATCGCCGGAGACCGCCAGGTCGATCGTGCAGGAGTTGGCGGATCAGAGAAGCAATATAAAGCTGATCGCCAGCGAGAACTACTCCTCACTTGCCGTTCAGTCTGCGATGGCCAACCTCCTTACCGACAAGTATGCGGAAGGCCATCCGTTTCACCGGTTCTATGCCGGGTGCGACAACGTCGACAACATCGAGGACCACGCCTGCAAGAAGGCGTGTGAACTGTTTCAGGCTGAACATGCCTACGTACAGCCGCACAGCGGTGCCGACGCGAATATAATTGCGTACTGGGCAATCCTGGGTACTCGTGTCGAGCTTCCAGCGGTTCAAGAACGGGGAGTGGGCCGATCAACCGACCTGTCTCAGCTTGACTGGGAGGTGATACGTCAGCGCATGGCCAATCAGCGGCTTTTGGGTATGGACCTGACCTGCGGCGGACATCTCACCCATGGGATGCGCGGCAATGTATCCGCGAAGATGTTTGACACTCGATCATATGTGGTGAATCGAGAGACCGGGCTGCTCGATTACGACGAGATTGCCAAGCTGGCCCGCCGGACCCGACCGCTCATCCTGCTGGCCGGCTACAGCGCGTATCCCAGGAGCATCAACTTCCGACTGATGCGTGAGATTGCTGATGATGTCGGCGCAGTCCTGATGGTTGACATGGCCCACTTTGCAGGCCTTGTGGCCGGTGGTGTGTTTCGGGACGAGTTCGATCCTGTGCCCTATTCCCACGTGGTAACCTCTACGACACACAAGACGTTGCGCGGGCCGCGCGGCGGCCTGGTACTGTGCACGGCGGAGTTTCAGGAGCAGGTCGACAAAGGTTGTCCAATGGTGCAAGGGGGACCGCTGCCGCACGTGATTGCCGCCAAGGCAGTGTGCTTTACCGAGGCACTTCGGCCGGAGTTCAAGGAATACGCCCAAAAGATCGTACAGAACGCCAGGAGCCTGGCCGAGGCCTGCCTGAAGGAAGGTATGTCCGTCGTTTCAGGCGGGACGGACAACCATCTCGTCTTGCTCGAGGTGACACCGTACGGGCTGACCGGGCGCCAGGCGGAAAGCGCCTTGCGAGATAGCGGGATCACCTTGAACCGCAACACCATACCGTTTGACCCCAACGGCGCCTGGTACACCAGCGGCCTCCGGCTGGGCACTCCGGCCGTCACAACACTCGGAATGGGAGAAAGCGAGATGCAGGAGATCGCCTCGGTGATCCACCTGGTGCTCTCCAATACCACAGCGGGAACCACCAAGGATGGGAAGCAGAGCAAGGCCAGGTACCAGTTGGACGAGGCAACGCAGAAGCAGGCCAGTTCCAGGATCGAGGACATCCTCAGAAAGTACCCCGTCTATCCTGAAATCGATCTGTCGTTCCTTCGGGAGTCCTTCGGACTGTAGCACTAAGACTGCACCGGCGGGTGAGTGGTATAACAACAGGCCGCTTCAGCGGCCTTTCCCGAAGGGCTATTAGACCAGGCGTTTTACGCCTGGGTATTGACGCGCCCCTGTCATGATTATCGTTAGCCCGTTTCAACGGGCTCACGCGGGGTGCGATT
>CP070827.1:3406493-3423694 GCA_020344555.1 Phycisphaerales bacterium | reverse complement strand
TACACCCACTGATGGAACCAACAATGCCGCGCCGTACCGCTTCACGGGCAATGTCGGCACCACTGAACCGGGAGAGCGGGAGCCCCGACTCGCTGGGCAGTTCACACGCCAGCGCCTTGACCTCCACCACGACCTCGGGGGGGAAAAAGAGCCGGCCGACCCCGGCGCGGGCGGCTCTCCAATCCGCCCAGGCGCTCCCGACAGAATCGTTTCCGCCACTTGCTGACGATCTGCCGCGGCAGATCCAGCCGCTCCCCGATCTCAGTGTTGTCCCGACCTTCGGCCGCCAGCAGGACTATCTTGGCCCGAACAACGTCGCAATACGGTGACGTATATTTGCGGGCGGTCTCCTGTAGAACCCGTTTCTCCTCTCTCGTGAGCACCACCTCATATGGGCTAATCCTAGGCATAGCATGACTCCTTTCGCAGACCAAGCTACGCTAACCTCGGCTAGAAAGCAATCACAATACGTCATTTTATTTATGCCGTGACCTACTAAGGCACCGACCGGCCTGGTCGGCCTGTCGTTTAAGGTGCTCCGGGGCTGGTCAGCCTGCAGGGAGCCCATTCCCCCTGCCAACACTAGTGGCCGCTTCGGCTGCCAGGGCAACTTACAGGCTTCAAGGCCCACTTGTGGCCGCCGAAATCGTCTCCGCGGCTCCCTATCGACCACTCCAGAATTGCGGTATACTTGCTGGGGCATGAACGTCGCTTCGGCGTGGGGCGACGTGTCATGCGGTTTCCACTGTCCTTGCGGAAAGGAATCGAACGATGGTGCAATGGATTATGATAGCTCTTGCCGGAGTGTTGGCGCTGTTGTTGTTCTGGCCCGACATGTTCACCGGGGCCTAGTCTCTGGCCGAGCCCTTCAACAGGCTGGAAGGGAAGATCCGGGGAGCACGGCGGGACTGCGATGAGCGATAAGTTGCATGCAGCCCGCCGCTCTCTCTTCGGTTCATTTGTGGGACTACCCTGCCGGCGCGATGCTGATCCGTTGTGTTCGCTGAGTAGTACGCGTCCTGAGCAATGACCGCGCCGCAGCGTACCGTTGGTGGGCCGTTGCTAGTGAAGACACTGGTAGACCCTCCCGACGCCTGTCTCCCAATGCGTCTTCGTCCCGGCTTGCCGGGGTACATCTGGACACATCGGGACCACTGACGCCTAAGCCCTCACCCGCAGCTTCAAGAGTGACAAATCTTCAGCTGCATCCGACGACAAGGATTGTGGTATCGTCAGCGGCCTGGGCGGCGCCGAGGTGTGTCGCCCAGGCATTGCCGATGGCGGTGAGGATTCCCGACGCACTGACGAACCCTTCAGGGTCCAGTAGCGTCTCGTGCAGGCGCTCGGTCCCGAAAGGTTGGCCGGCGGCGTTCGCTCCCTCGGTCAGGCCGTCCGTGTGGCACACGACCCGGAAGGCCGTGGGCAGATCGATCTGCATCGGCTCGTACAGGTATTCCCCGTCCACTCCGAGCAGCAGCGAGGTCTGGTCCAGGGTTATGAGTCGCGCCGGTCCGGCCATCAGCAGCGGCGGCATCCCTCCTGCGTTGATGTACGCCAACCTGCCGGACGACAGGTCGATGCCCACATAGACGCAGGGCAAGATCTCGCGTGATCCCGAGGAGGATATCAAGCGGTTGACCGCATTGAACATCGCGCCAGGCTCGATGACGGCCTCGGTCGAAACGGCAAGTGCCGCCACCACAGCGGTGCGGATTGCGCTCGAGTGGGCGATCCCGATGATCCCGTGTCCCCCACCGTCGATGACAATTATCCCACACCGCTGTTCGTCGAGATGAACAACAGTTCCGAAATCGCCGCACCTGAAGCGGCCCGGGTGGCACTTCACCGCCACGTCGAAAGCCTCGCTGGAGGCGACTGGGCAGGTCAGAGAGGCCTGCGCCCGCCGGATGGTCGACATCCAGGTCGCTCCTTCGCGCCCTGCGATTCGAGTCAGTCTGCGCGACGACTCGGCCACAAGTGCCCCCACATGGGCCCCGGCGGCGGCGCAATACTGTAGCGCGGCTCGCGAAAAGGGCTTCTTCCCGGAGAGACAGTCGACATAGAGAACACCGATCGTATCACCTCGGTCGGTCAGTGGGGCGACCACGCCGGTGGTCGCGTACCCCAGTCTGGTGTTGATCTTTCCGGATGTCTTCGGGTAACGGCCGGCCACGCGTTGCAAAAGGGAGGCCATCACAAATGACTCGCTCACCGGCGTCATCGAAGCGCCTGCCGGTCTTTTAAGCGCGCGATGAGCGAGCGGCCGCAACTCCGTCCCTCTCTCGCCGCGAAGGGCAATCAGACCGCGCTCGGCCTCCAGATCCAGAACGATCTGCCCCAAGGCCGCATCGGCGATGTCTTCTGCCCGGGCGGCCAGCGGTTGATCGTTGACAAGCTGCGCGAGCTGCTCAATCTGCGAGTGGGTTAGCGATAGCGAGCCTTTGATCTTGATCCACTCACAATCGGGCGGCTCGGTTCGGTCGGGCGTGAGAAACTCGAGGTCAATTGCCTCCGGCCGAGACGCGTCGTCGACAAATTCCACAACCCGATCGCCAATGCGGATGACGGAACCGGAGGTGAGCAACGTCTTGGTGATCAGCTCGCCGTTGACGTACGTCTTGTTGCGGCTCCCCAGATCGTGGGCCCGGTAGCGCCCGTCACCTTCCACATCGATTCGCAGGTGCTCGCGCGAGATCTTCTCTGAATCCAGCGCAAGGTGACACGTGGAGGCACGACCGATGACGAAATGTTCCGAGTCCAGGACCTTGGTTTGGAGTCGTCCGGAATCGTCAAGATAGCGGAGATAAGCCATGCCTGATCACTATACCGGTTGGCGGGCGCCTGGCAAGTGGCCGGACGGCGACCGGCCGGTCAAACCATTAGGGCGGCGCGCCGTCGGCCTTGATCGAGAAGGAACGCCGCGCCGCCGTGAGTCGTTGAAACTCCCATTGCTCGTAGGCGGTCTCCAGGAGGGTGTGAATGCTAGGCCGTATCCCGCCGCTATGACGCCGCTTGCCATTGCATCGAATGGTGATCGGCAGGCTGGGGTCCAGTAGCCCATACGGGAGCAACAGCTCTATGCGCTCGCACCTCTGGGTCTCGATTGTGATGGTCTGGCCATCGATTCGCCCACCGAGATAGGCCAGCCGCTCTCGTATGACCTCGGCTATGAACCGGTCGCGATCCACGGAGGGGGATGCCACGATGGAAAGCTGGTCCGCGTCCCACAAATCGCCCGTGAATCTGGTTTGCTTCAGCCACCCGGTATGTCCCTGCCCCGGATAGCGGAACCAGTGAGACACGCTGCCGCCGGGTGCCGCCCGGCGTCGGCTGAGCACCGCGGCCACTTCACCCGGTGGCGGTTTCAAGTCCCCTGGGACGCTCCCATGGATCTCGACCCCTACGATCGGCAGTGCCGCCCGCTCTGCCAGGGCCACTATTGCTTGATTGTGCGCAGCTATCAGGGCTTGGCGAATCGTCGTCGGAGGATTGTCGGCCGCGGTCCACACTGTCAACACGGGAAGTGCCCGCAGGTTCTCCAGCAGAAAGGGATAGAATTGCTGGGGATAGGGCACGTCCGGATACGATGACAAAACAACGACACCAGCAAACAGATCAGGATGAGCGATAGCCGCCATCCACACACTCTGACCGCCTGCCGCGGATCCGAAAAGAAACACGTGATCGGTATCGGTGTGGATCTGCCGACGGGCCCGGCGCACAAGCCGTCGCAGGTCGGACGCGGCCTCGACGGGTTGGTGGAACTTGCCGCCCACGGGCCGCACCGGGCACACAAGGACGAATTCATCAATCGCGTCACCCAGCGCTTCTCGCGCATGCTCGAAGGTATGCCGGGACGACATGCCTCGATCGGACATGCAGATTATCACTGGATACGCCGCCGTGGAATCATAACCGGTGGGCAGTTGATACGCGACTTCAATCACCCGTTCAGCGCCCGACTCGAACGAGAATGTGCCGCGTGAAGCCGGAATTGCCGGCCACACCTGCACCTCTTTCACGGCCTCGGCCACGGCCTCGATCGAGCCGTCCGCTGCGTCTTCAATCGCCGGGATCAGCGGTGCACGCTTCTGCCCATCGTTTGAGCGAAAAAACGAATGCACAAGTTCCGTCAGGGTCGGCGTGGCTTGGAGACCGGGACCCGCCTCGGAGACATCGGTTGCGTAAGTCGCTGCTGCCACCATGGGCAGCCACATAGCCAGTGGGCGAACAAGCGGCCACTTCATGATTCAACAGCCCTATTGGCCGACGCTAAGGACAGTCGTGAATTCAGCTCCGTCGCCGATGAAGTCGAATGTGACTACAGCGCCGCACAGACCCAGCGGTCCCTCCTGGGCCCACCGTGGCGTACCGGCACCGCGAGGTTCACCTGATTCACTATCGGCGAAGCTGCCGCCGCGCGTCCCGATAGTCAGGTTGGCGGTACAAGGGAACTCGATCGCGTCTTGCTGCCACGGTTGGATGATACCTGTCCCCGCGACGCCAATGCTGGTAGTCACCAGATTCTCGGCGGCGAACAAATCGTCCGGTAGGTCTTGCAGGAATTCATTTGTGGCATGGAACTCCACGTTGACCGCTTCGTCTGCGGTGAGATTTCGGAAGCGAATCGCCACCGTGTCCTCGCTGGGTCGAAGCTCGATTTCCGAAGAGGAGGTGCCGTCCGGTACCGGGACTTGCTCCTCAAAATCGATGGTGCAACTCACAACGCCGACAAGTCCAGCGGCCAGTCCAGAGCCCAGGAGGAACCGTCGAAAGCGTCCTTTGCCCATAACCCGTCTCGCTCCGCTATCTACGCCTGCATAGTAGCCGCACCAAATCGGGGAGGTACGCTGCGTTATCGGTTCGGCAGACCGGAATCGTAAGGTGGGCGGCAGCGGACGCACAAGGCCCGGCGGCGCCGTCCGATAACTCGAACGCACCGCTCGCCGTATCCGCATTGACACGAATCAAGCAGCACCTATAATCTTCGTTAGTTTACGTCGATATCCGGGATAGCGGCCGTAGGGCGCTAAGCTAACCGTGTGCAAAACCAACGCCCACGGACCTGGGCAAGCACCCGAGGTCTAGGCCGGGAGCCGTGGTTTGGAGAATCGGGGACCGGACCGGGCAGTTGTTATGGCCGTAGGTAGGAAGTTACGTGGGAACGTGACCGTGCCCACCTAAACTCGTGCGGTACGGGCGAAAGGGGTACGTATACCCCGGCGATTGGAGTAGCGCGATGCGCTAAAACACGGACTCCATCTTGGTGACTCGCCGTGTTTCCACGTGGGATCGCAGCTTGCGCCCACGTTTTTTTGTGTTGCGGGTTGTTGTATGACGATGAGCACTGACTTAATCCGGTTCGTCGACTCGATTAGCCGCGATAAGAACATCGACAAGGAGAGCGTCTTCGTCGATCTCGAGGCCGCCATGGTCTCCGCCATGCGCAAAGCGTACGACGACGCCGAGGATGCAGTCGTCAAGATCGATCGCAGCAACGGGACGATTCAAGCGACCGTCAACGGCGACCCCATCGACATGAAGACCCTCGGCCGGATCGCCGCCCAGACCGCCAAGCAGGTGATGATGCAGAAGATCCGGGAGGACGAGCGCAGTGCCATTTTCGAGGAGTATTCACAGCGTGTCGGAACGGTGGTGACGGGCACCGTCACGCGCTATGAGGGCTCCACGCTGGTGGTAAACCTGGGCCGCGGTGAGGGGTTCCTGCCACGAAGTGAACAGATTCCCGGTGAAACGCATCATCCGGGTGAGCGTATTCGGGGGATGATCCTGGATGTTCGCGAGGAGCAGAACCAGGTGCGAATAGTCCTCACCCAGACGCACCCCGATTACATCCGTAAGCTTTTTGAATTGGAGGTGCCGGAGGTCGGCGAGCGGGTCATCGAGATCCGTGCCCTGGCCCGGGAGGCGGGATACCGAACCAAGATTGCGGTGTCGTCGATCGACACCAAAGTGGACGCCGTTGGTGCGTGCGTGGGTGTTCGTGGCAGCCGCATTCGTAATATCGTCGATGAGCTCGGCGGTGAAAAGATCGACATTGTCCGCTGGAACGAGTCCTCGCAGGTGTTGATCACCAACGCTTTGAAACCCGCGGAGATCAAGGAGGTCTTTCTATGCTTCGAGATGGGCCGGGCGACTGTCATCGTCGACGAGGACCAGTTGTCACTGGCCATTGGCAAGCGCGGTCAGAACGTGCGGCTTGCCGCGCGCATGACCGGGTGGGACATCGACATTCTCACGCCGGTGGAATATGACAAGGCCGTCGACGAGATGGAGAAGACCCTCAAGGACGTCGAGGGTGTCGAGGACGTGCTTCTGGATAAGCTCCTGGCGATGGGCATTATTTCGCTGGTGGATCTGGCCGAAGTGGGGAGCGAACCACTGGTCAAGGAGCTTGACTTGGAGGAGAACCTCGCTGGAAAGATTGTTGGAGTGGCCAGCGTGGAGGCGGAGGCGAAACGGCTCGCCGCGGAGGCGGAGGCCGCCGCGAAGGCGGCCAAGGAAAGTGCAGAGGAGGCAGAAGCTGTCGTAGAGTCCGACGCTCACGAGATGGGGGCGGGCGTTACCGCGGCGGCCGGCGAACGGAACGCGCTGGCAACGGAAGCAGTGACCGTCTCGCCCGACGAACCGGGTGACGTGGAGGGATTCGCATCGACGTTGCCCACGAACAACGAATCGCAGCAGCCCGGCCCCCAGGAGCCGGATGCTGGCGGAAGTACCGCAGAAACGGACGCCGTGGAATTTGGTGAACCTGCGTGAACCCCATAAGTCTTCAGGCATCTCGGCCGTTACTGCCGAGTGCCTGTGTGTGCTAATCGTCTGACGGAGATCGGCTTTGGCTGACAAGATGCGCGTTCATATTCTTGCAAAGGAACTGAACGTACCCAGCAAAGTCATAGTCGAGAAGTGCAAGGCCGAAGGCATCGACTCGGTTAAGAACCACATGTCGACGCTTAGCGCCGGCCTGCACGCTACGATTCTCGAGTGGTTCAGCGAAGGTAGGCATGATACTTCCGTCGAGACGGCACAACGCGTCGATCTCGAGAAAGTCCGAATCAGGAAGAAGCGGAAAAGGAAGGAGACCGCTCCTGCGGCAGAGACGGACGAGGCCGAGCCGGCGGCACCCAAGAAGCGCATCAGAGCGAAAGCGGCAGTAGCTAAGGAAGAAAAGGAGGAGACTGACCGCAGGGATGTGAGTGCGGCTGCCACGGCGGCGGCATCGCTGGGGACTCCGACTGCCGTGGCCGAGGCGCCAGCCGTCACGACAGAAGTGCCAGCCGTCACGACAGAAGTGCCAGCCGTCGCGCGGGAAGCACCGGTCGTCGTAGCGGAAGCGCCCGCGACCCTCGAGCAGCCCACGACAGAGGTGCCAGCCGCCGTCGCAGAGGCGCCTGCGGTTGAACGACCGAGGGAGCAGCTTGACGAAGCGGTGCGGGTGCCTGACACGACTGCCGAGCCAAGCGAAGCCCCGACGGAGACACCTGAGGCCCCTACGAAGGTCGAAAGGCCGGTGACGGAAGTTGCCAAGCCGGAGCCGGTGACGCCCGCCGGGCCGCAGAATGTCCCTGCCAAAGCGAAGCTTCAAGGTCCGCGGGTAGTGCGCTACGAGGCCCCAGAGCATTACGCCCCACCTGTACGCCGTGCACCCAGAGAGCCTCGCTCCGTTCCCGACACGGCTCAGCCGGCACACCCCGAAGTACCGGCCCCGCCGCCCGCTCCTGGGATTACAAAACCGGTCGATCGCGGAGAGGGCCGCCGCAAGGGACGTATTAGCTCGCGCCGCGCGGCCGGACGGCTCGTGGATGCCGGAGAACGGCTTGCGGAATGGCGCGATCAGGATCTTGCAGAACGGCGCGAGCGGCTGGCCGGCGCCACCGGACGGCGGATCCACCGCCGGGTCACGCAAAGGACGGCTCCGGCAACTGCGCCCGTACATATCGGTCCCAAGACAGAAGCTACCGTACATGAGCCGATCCGTATGAAGGAGTTCTGCGCGGAAACAGGCCTGAATTTTATCCAGTGCTTCAAGATACTGAGGGACGAGCACGATATCGTCGCCAATGTGAATATGACCCTGCCCACCGAGACGGCCGAGTTGCTCGCCTTGCACTTCGGCATCGAGCTGAAGATCATTCCCTCCAAGACGCGCTTGGACGAACTTGAGGAGGAATTCGTCAAGCATGAGCGTAGGCATGCACAGCCTCGGCCGCCTGTCGTCACCATGCTAGGGCATGTGGATCATGGGAAGACGAGTCTTTTGGATGCCATCCGCAAGACGCGCGTGGTGTCGGGCGAGGACGGCGGCATCACGCAACACATCGGAGCCTATCACATCGATGCCCTGCGTGGGGCGGTGACCTTCCTGGATACGCCGGGGCATGAGGCCTTCACGGCTATGCGGGCCCGGGGCGCACAGTTGACCGACGTGGTGGTGTTGGTTGTGGCCGCGGATGACGGGGTGATGCCACAGACTCTCGAGGCAATCAACCATGCAAAGGCCGCCAATGTGCCCATCGTCGTGGCCTTGAACAAGATCGACCTGGGTGAGGAGAACAAGCTCAGGATCTACGGGCAACTGGCGGAAAACGGTCTTGTACCCGGCGGCGAGTGGGGTGGAGACGTCGACGTGATTCCCACTTCCGCCGTCACTGGCGTTGGTGTCCAGGTGCTGGTAGAGCACCTCGCAGATTTGAGCAGCCTGCTGGAGTTGCGCGCCGACCCGACGCTCCCCGCGACCGGCACGGTGATAGAGGCCGAGACCAAACCGGGAGTCGGAGCTGTTGCGCGCGTCTTGGTGCAGGAAGGGAGCTTGTACGTCGGTGATTCCGTTGTTTGTGGGCCTGCGTTCGGCAAGGTGCGTGCTTTGCTGGACGATCGTGGTCGTCGGATCCGACAAGCCGGCCCGTCTCTGCCTGTCGAGGTGTGGGGCCTCGACGATGTGCCCACGGCCGGGGACAAGCTGTACTCCCTGGAGAGTCTGCAGCGCGCCAACGACATCGCTACGGAGACAAAGCAGGCTCGCCTCGAACAAAGCCGCCTGCAATCGCGTAAGGTCAGAACCTTGGAGGAAATGGTCCTCAGACGCGATTCGGACGAAGTCCCGGAACTCAACGTGATCCTCAAGGCGGACGTTGACGGCAGCGTGGCGGCCCTGAAGCAGGCTCTCGGGAACATTCCCTCCGAGGAGGTGAGGTTGACGATCCGGCATGCCGGTGTCGGGACGGTTAACGACAGCGACGTTCTCCTGGCCGCCACGTGCCAGGGGATTGTGATTGGTTTCCGGGTGGAGGCGGCCGCCAATGTTCGCCGCCTCGCTGAACAGCATGGCGTCGACATCCGGTCCTACCGGGTAATCTACGACGTGTGCGACGACGTCAGGAAAGCCCTGGAGGGTTTGCTGGAGCCGGAGCAGCGAATCGAGGCGCGGGCTGCGGCAGAAGTCCGCCAGCTCTTCCGGCTTGCCAGGAAAATCGGTATGGTGGCGGGCTCCTACGTGACCGAGGGAGTTGTCGATCGCAACCACCTCGCGAAAGTCGTTCGCGACGGCGTGGTCGTCCGTGAGGACTGCAAAGTGGCATCGTTGCGGCGTTTTAAGGATGATGTCAAGGAAGTTCGCGCCGGAATGGAATGCGGTATCCGGCTGGAAGGGTTCGATGATGTTCACGTCGGTGACATCATCGAAACCTACGAGATCGTGAAGATCGCTCGAACGCTGTAGCGCTTCGCTCTCATAATCAGCGAGTAAGATGGACCTTGTCGTTGCACAGAGCGGCCATCAATCGGTAAACCAGCGGGACTTTCGCATCCTGACCTTGTTCTGTGAGGCTACCTGGGTCGCGTAGCAGTCATGATCGAATTCAAGGCAGAATGTGGACATACGATTCGGGCGAAGGACGAGCACGCCGGCGGCGTCGTCCGCTGCTCCTACTGCGGGTATAAGGCCAGCGTCCCCGACACCCGCGGCGACGACCTCAATTTTCTGTTAAGGGACGTGGAGCAGGCGGCGGATGCCAAGGAAGGCGCTCGGCGAGGCAGACGGCGCTGGAGCCGGCTATTTCGGAGATCGAGGCGGAAACGTGCCCAGTTTGATCCCTTTGCCATCATCGTACGGATGTGCTACGCCGCGGGCCTGTTGATCATCGTGATCTTTGTGGGGAGGAAGTTCGTAATCCCGCTGTTTCAGGAAGGCGGTTTGCCGAGCCGCGTCTCCTGGCTGTCCGAGGAAGATGCTCCCGCTGCTACCGAACCGGACCCGACCGGCCCGGAGGATGTCGACAGAAGAGGCCTTCTCACTACCGCTGTTCAGACGGGACTGTACCTGGACTGCACACCTCCGGGTGCGACCGTATATTTAGCTGAGGCATCCCAGGCACCGGCCCGAGGTAGGCTCTCCGGGGTTGCAGAGAAACTCCAATTGCGCTCCACCGGACGATTCCTCGATGTGCCCGACGGCAGATATGTGGTCGAGGTGGTGCTGCCGTGGAATGACCTGAGTCTCACCAATCCAGACCTTCCCAATTATGAAGACTATTTGGCGTTCCGGCGGGCCGTTGAACACGCGTCCGACGATGAAAGGACAAGGCTGCTGGAGGACTACTTCGTCCCCGATGAGGCTTGGCCCGTGTTTATCGATCAGACCGCCGATCAGATTTACATTGTTCGCCAATACCGCAACGTCCAGGTTCGCAAGGGGCGGTTGAGCTGCGTACGAGCCCTGTTTCTTCCAAGGATAAGGCCCGCTGGGGGCAAGTCGTTTTCGATTGCATCGCTGGTGGCGCACTACATTCCGGCAAGAAGAGCCTATGGGTTCAACGAAGACCACGTGCGAAACGAGCTGGACTATTATAACGTGCCGGAGATGGATCGTGAGTCCGCCATCAAAGCGTTGGCGCGCATCGGCGTGATACCTTACGTCACTCCCGACGGGCGCACGCGGCTGTTCAAGATCGGCATCCAGGACGGTACGTTCGCGGCCAAGGTAATCCGCGAATCGACGGAATGATTGTCGGGATTTTGACGGTTGAGCTGGCGATCTACGACGCGCACAGCCTGAAGGACAAGCGGCGCGTGGTGGTAAGTCTCAAGGAGAGACTCCGCAACCGATTCAACGTATCTGTGGCCGAGGTGGGGTATATGGACATGCCCAAACGGTGTCGTCTTGGTGTTGCATTAGTGTCACGAGAGTCGCGAGCGGTCCACTCACAGTTGGACAAGATCGTTGACGTGGTCCGTCGAGCCGCCGGGGTGTCACTGCTCGATTACGAACGTGAGTTCGTATGACACTCGATGCGGACCGGTGAACGGGGTCGTTACCCGGGCTGCCCAGCGGCCGCTGGGACGAGGTTTCTGTAGGTAGATATGCGTCCGTACCGTAAAGAGAAAGTCGCGAGCGTCATTCGCCAGGTCATTGGTGAGGCGATCGTTCATCGGCTCAATGACCCGAGGGTGGCACCGTTGACAACCGTCATGCGCGTCGAAGTAACCGGTGATCTGCTGATCGCCAGGGTCTATCTCAGCGTGCAAGGTGATCAGGCCGCGGAACAGCGAACCCTCAGGGCCATGCGACACGCAGCCGGATATATACAGCGTATGCTGGCGCGCAGACTACCCATTCGGCAGTGCCCTGAACTGCGTTTCGAGATCGATGAGGGAATCAAAGGTGCGCGACGGACCATGGAGCTTCTCGCGGAGAACCGGCGAAGTGAGCCCGAGCTGTTCGAACCCCAGGGAAACCATGATCCTCCCGCCCACGACGATGTGCACCGCCTGGACGGACCAAACGGCGGTTAGTCCGAGACCTTTGGAGTCGGCGAATGAAAAACGGAACGATGTACGCAGCCAAAGTGAAGAAAGTGTACACCGGGCTGCGTCAGTCCCTGCCTAAACCGGAGGTTCCTGAACCCGACGACCCGTTGCGGCGCCTGGCGATCGCGATTCTCGGCGTAGGCTGCAGCGATGAGGAAGCTGCCCAGGCCGTTGATCGGGCCCTCACAACCATGGCGGATTGGAATGAGATGCGCGTATCCAGCGCATTTGAACTGAACAAGGCCACTGGTAACGCGATCCCTAAGGGCACGCAACAGTGTCAACACCTGATCAGCGCCCTGCAATGCGTCTTTGATCGTGAAAACCGGCTCTCGCTGGATCGGCTTGAGAGTCTCGGACGCCGCGAAGCCCGTCGCTATTTGGAAGAACTGGACGGCGTCGATGCTTACGCAGTTGCTTCGGTGCTCTTATGGAGCCTTGGAGGACACGCCATTCCGGTCAACGATCGTCTCCTCGAGGCCCTACGCGACGCGGACCTGGTGCACCCGTTGGCTGATCGGTCCGAGGTGCAGGTGTTCCTGGAGCGCCATGTCCCGGCCGTGGAAGCCAAGGAGTTCTGCATGATCATACGCTCCTTGGGCGCCAAAAGGCGGCCGTCATCAAAGCGTACCAGGCCTAAAGCGGCTACAAGGAAAAAGAGCGTTTGAAAACGGGAATGACTCTTCCCGGCGACGGAGCGTTACATCTGGACACGGATTCATGACCTGGCAAGTGATATCCCCCGGAACCGTTCTTGGATTCGCCACGTTACTGGCCGTTGCCCCTGCGGGCTGCCTCACCGTCGCTACGTCAGCCGACGTATCGCCAGGCGGTCAGCCAACGATGGGAAAGCCCGACATCGATCCTTCGCGGGCCTACAGGTCTCTCTCTGAGATTGAGCCGCCGGTGTCCAGGCCGGTCAGGCCAGAGGCCCTCAAACCCCTTTCCCAGAGGGCTTCCAGGCAGATCGTAAAAGCCCGCAAGCTGCTCCACGAACAGCGGTACACGGAGGCGGCTATCGAGCTGGAACGGGCCCTTCGCTACGATCCCGACCACCCTGAGATTCATCGCACCTTGGCGATGCTGCATTGGCAGGCGGGCAACCTGGAACGCGCCAGAATCCATGTTGCCCGCGCACTGGAGGGCAACCCCGACGACGCGACTGCCAATTACCTCAGTGGCAAGTGTCATGCCCTTGGCGACGACACCGTGTCCGCGATCACGGCCTATCGCACGGCCCTTTTGTGCAGCGACTTCGACGACGATCCGGAAATCGCCGCACTGTGTCACTACGAGCTCGGGCAGGCCCTGGCAGCGGAAGGCTATCTGCAAGCCGCGCTCGGCCAGTATGCCGCTTTCGAAAGCAAGGCGGCAGCGCCTTCGAAGAAGGCCGCCCATCCGGAGCTGGCCCCACTGCTCCAATCCAATCGCAGTTCAGTGGCGGAGGTGAAGTCGAGAATCCTCGAGAGGTTGGGTCGAATTGCCGAGGCTGCCGAGGCACTGGCACCACTGGTCGCCGCGTCGCCTGCAGACGCCGCAACCGGCTCGAGATACGCGGAGCTGTTGATGCGCGCCGGACGACTGGATGAGGCATTGTCCGCGGCTCGAGCCATCCAGTCCAACGACGACGAGACAATCAATTTGCTCTTCGAGATCCATAAGCGCGCGGGGCATCCCGAAGGAGTCCTACAGGACCTGCGCCTACGGATTTCCGGTCGACCCGATGAACCGCGGCTGGTGCTGAGCCTCGCTGAGATGTTGATGCGCCTGGGCCGTAGCCATGAGGCTCGGCGCGAGCTCGAAAAGCATCTCGATGGACATCCCCGCGCCCACACGGTTCGCGAGGGGCTCGCCGACGTATACGTTGACCAGTCCGCATGGAATGACGTGCTCAGGGTCTGTGCCGACGGCATCCAACACCACCCGGAGCGAGCGGCCGAGTGGGAAACCAAGATCCAAGAACTGGCCTCCGTCGATCAGGCCGTTCGACAGTTGCTTGAACCTGTAGCAGGCCAAGTGCCGGCGGCGACTTCGTACTTGCAGGGTGTTCTGGCTGTAGCCGCGGGCCGCTTCGCCGAGGCCGAAACCCTTTACCGTCGGAGTTGGACTGACCAACCTGAATTCGTGCCCGCCCGAGTGGCCCTTGCCAGGCTCTATATACGCAAGTATCGCTACGACGAAGCGATTCAGGTCGCGGGCCGCCGTGAGGAGAGCACACCCCAGGACGCTCGGCTCGAGCTGGTCCTTGGCGGAGTATACGAACGCCTGGACGACCTCGAGGAGGCTGAACTGCACTTCAAGGCCGCCATGCAACTCGACCGGACCGACACTCAGCCCATGCTGGAGCTCGCCAAGCTCTATCGACGTTCCGGTCGTCGGCTTCAGGCCCAGCGGCAGCTTCGTGTGCTGCTCGAAAGGGATCCAGACCACGAAGCCGCCAGAGAATTACTGGCCATGACTTATGTTGCCGAGAGCAAGCGCGATCTCGCGGTCGAGCAGTTCGAAGAGCTGCAGCGGCGGGCAGCAACGCCAACAACAAAGGCGCGTTGCAGTGCACTGCTCGACCAGCGATACCGACGCGACCCAGGTGCCTATCGCCAGTTCCTGCTCGACGCCATGGCAGAACACGGGCCGGACGCCTTGACGTGGATTGCCGTGGCGGAAAGCTACGACATGGGTCAAGCGCCACAGGAGAAGCACGCAGCGTTTCAACGCGCCTTGGCGATTGATCCGGACAGTGAGCAGGCCGCCCTGGGGTTGGTGGAGACATCGCAGCGTTTGCTGGCCTTTGAGCAAGCGGCTGAGCAACTCCAGGGCCTGCTGCCGCGGCGGCCCAACCGGCACCTCTGGCGCCTCACACTCGTCCAACTATATCAGATAATCCAGGACTACCAGACTGCCCTGAACCTCGCTCGCAGCGCTGAAAGCCGCGAAGGGTTGGAGGATGGATGGCGCCGCGAGTACCGGGTCCAGATTGTCAATACCCTGCGGTCGGCGGGCCGTCCTGAAGAGGCGATCGCTAAGCTGAGAGAATGGGCCGAAGCACAGCCGGATCGTCCGGAATGGTCGATCCGCCTTGCGGAGGAATACATCAGACAGGATCAGCCCGAGCAGGCTGTCGCGGTATATGAAACGCTGCACGAGCGTGAGCCTGACAGCAGGGAACTGTCCATGGGCTTGGTCGAAGCCCTCAGGAGGGCAGAACGATACGACGGTGCCGCCCAACACCTCCTCGACTGGCTCAACGACGACCCCGTAAATGACAGTTCTGTTTGGGCTCTAGCTGTTGTTCTGCGTGACGCCGGACAAACGGACGCGGCATTGGAGCTCGTCGGCAACCAGCTTTTGCACACCTTCCAGCGGCAGCAGTTTCAGGATCTCAGGACGGACCTGCTGGTCAGAGCCAAGCGATACGACCAGTGCCTCGATCTGATCGAAGCATTGATCGATGAGGTGATTACCCTGATGCACGCTGTGCGTGCCTCCCAAGCTGTCCGACCGGAAGGGGCCCCGCCGGAGGATGTGGTTGTCCGGCTCCCTGATGAACCCTTCACTCTGGACGGCCTCCACCAGCGGGCCCGGGAGCTACGCCTGCGCTTGACCGAGGTGTTGATCCTGGGTCGGAGCTACCAGGCGGCAGAGGAACGCTTGACGACTTGGCTGGACGCGTCCGGCGATCCCGTGGAACGATTTGAATTGTTGCTCCGCCTTGCGTTCTGCCACCGGGGACAGGGGGACGACTCGCGAGCCAATGAAGTCCTCGCCCGAGCCTTGTTGCTCAGACCCAATGACGTCACCTTAAACAACGACGTAGCCTACGGATGGATCGATCGCGGCGTTCGTCTGGACGAGGCCGAGCGGATGATCCGCTACGCGCTGGCGCGCGCCCCGCGCCAGGCGGCCTATCTCGACACTTACGGCTGGTTGTTGTATAAGAAGGGCGCGTTTACGGAAGCGAAGAAATGGCTGACGTGGGCGTCGCGTGCCCGGGCGGAAGAGGATCCGGTGATCTTCGATCACCTGGGTGACACCTGCTGGCGGCTGGGCGAGCCGGACGAGGCAATCGACTATTGGACCGCGGCCCTTGAGGCCCTGGGCAAACGCCCCGAGGAAGAGCCGGCCGGTGCCGACGAACGCCGTGTTCGGGCCGGCACGGAAAAGAAGATTTCCGATGCCCGCGCCGGTCGCGTACCTACTCTTGCGCCGCTTGCCGGGGAAACGCCGACAGAAGGCACCGATACTGAGGACCAGACGCCGGATGGGTAGCTTGGGCTCACGGCAGGATGGAAGTTGAAGGAGAAGCGTTGTGTCTGGGCATTCACATTGGTCCCGCATCCGACATAAGAAGGCCGTCGTAGATGCCCGGCGCGGCAGGGCCTGGAGCAAATTAGCCCGGGCAATTACGGTGGCTGCCGGAGTCGCCGGCGGTAACCCCGATGACAACCCACGGCTTCGCCTGGCCATCGACAAGGCCAGAGCCGAGAACATGCCCAAAGACACAATCGAAAAAGCCATCAAGAAAGGTACCGGCGAGTTGGAGGGAGCAAGGTACGAAGACGTCCTCTACGAAGGCTATGCACCCGGCGGCATAGCGGTGATGTGTCAGGCCGTCACCGATAATCGCAACCGCACCAGTGCCGAGGTCAAGAAGATATTCGAACGGGCCGGCACCAGCCTGGGCGCCACCAACTGTGTGGCTTTCATGTTCAAGCAGAAGGGCATGATCGCCGTTGACAGGCAAAGGGCCGACGAGGATCAGATTATGGAGATCGCCCTGGAGGCCGGTGCGGACGACATCAACTCATACGAACAGGTCTTTGAGATCACCTGCAGCCCGGGTGCGTTTGAGAGTGTGAAAAACGCTTTGGCCGAAGCCGAGATAGAGATCGAGTCAGCCGACCTGTCCATGGTCGCCGACACCGAGATCAAGCTCGACATGGACCGTGCCCGCAAGGTCATGCGTCTGGTCGACGCCCTCGAAGAGCACGACGACGTAGACGCCGTCTACACCAACTCCGACATCCCAGACGACGTCCTGGCCCAACTAGCCAACGCCTAAAGCCACGACTGGCCTGTAAATGCCACTCGCCCTCCTCCCGAGCCGCGGGCGGAATGGAATCCCGATCTATCGGGAGCCCGCGCGGAGTCAGGTAGCGCAGGTTGCCAGACCCGCCGCACTCTGCCCGGAGAATCTGCGGGGTTGTGCTCACCAAGGCCTGTGGGTCCCTTCAGAGCGTGTTCGAGGAACTCTGAGCCATCAGCTATCAGCCAGAGAACGCCAGACTCCGATCGCCTTGCCCTTCATCCCTCCGTCGCTTCGCCGCTTCTGTCCGTCGAAGGCGGATCCCTTTGTCGCTTCGTGGCTTCGTCGCTTG
>CP070827.1:3401900-3406393 GCA_020344555.1 Phycisphaerales bacterium | reverse complement strand
TTCCTTGTTATCGCAGGATGTGTCGATTCCCAAAGGACTACCGCCCACATCGAACACGGCACGTCGATCAGCTCGACTCATGTCGACCGAATCGTCATCGGCCGAACGACCCCTGCTGATCTTATCAAGGATTCGTTCGCCCTTCCGACTCGGCTTTTCCGAGGAAATTCTGCGTCACCTCCAATGATCTGCCGCATGGTCTGATAGAAGAGGAAGAGAAAGTCCGTTGCGGGTCGGCTTCGCCGCAGCCGGAAATACCAGACGGAAGCGGGTACTACAATGCACGGCCACTCTGACGGGACCAGGGCGCAGACATTAGCGGCACAACGGTAAGACAAGGGGCACAGGTATGAGACACGAAGGAGTCCTCGGTAAGGCTGCAATCACCGCGATATCGTTGCGGGTATCAGGTGGTGCAACCGGTCGAAGATCGCTCTACGGCTGGTTTCGTCTCCTCGCTCTTGCTCTGGCAGTGGCTACAAGCACTTCATGTGTAGCTGGAGGAGTCGGTCATGCCACGGCCAATCCGACGACGGAGCCCGTCAAGTGGGGAATGCTTCAGCATCCAGACATTCCAAAGGGGACGCCCATACCGACCGGGCCCAGCCTGATCAAGGTGGTCAATCCCGTTCGCGATACCGTCCTCGTCATCTTTTCGAGCAATGGCTACGCGGGGTCGTTCTTCGTTGAGCATGGTGAAGCTAGCCAATACAGCGTCAGCAACGGTCGCTATCAGATGTTCTTCATTTACAGCGACGAGCCGGAAGCTCTCTACCAAGGTGACGATGTCACTGTTTGGAACCAGATCTCGATCATCACATTGCAGTTGGTACCTGACGGAAACTACAACATACGCAGAATACGGTGACCAGGTCGCGCTGGAGGTCTCTCCGGTTGCTGCGGGCCGGCGCGTAGACGGGCCGCAACTCGATGGCCTTCGTGTAATCGGCAATCGCCCAATCATGCCGCTGCTTCGCCCCATGGACCTAGCCGCGGCTGTTGTAGAACTCGGCGCAATCTGACTTGATCCCGATGACCTTTGTGTAGTCAATGATTGCGAGGTTAGAATCGTCCTTATTGGCGTAAGCAAGGCCACGGTTGTGGTAGACCTCGGCGTTGACGGGCTTCAGCACGATTGCCTTGGTGTAATCGGTTACCGCGCGGTCAGATTGGCCCATGTATTGGTAGGCGATGGCTCTGCTTTGACAGGCCTCCGCGTACACCCGTTTGAGCGTTATTGCCGCCGAGCAATCGGCGACTGCTAAGTCGTACCGGCCTAAAGCGACGTACGTATTGCCGCGATTGTGGTAGGCCTTGGCATACTGGCTACTGAGTTCGATGGCCCTGGTGAAATCGGCGGGTTGTGGTCAGAAGGCGAGGTCTTCCCTTGCCGATTGGCCCAGGCGAGACGGGGCAGCCCCACGTAGAAGGCGGCCGAAGTCTGTCCCGCCCCGCTGCACGCCGCCAAGCGTGGGCCGGGGCGGCCCAGTCGGATCGATCGGCCGGCTCGCCATCACCCGCTCTCCGAAGAAATCCTGCGTCCGTTCTACGCCCCCGACGCATGCACTAATAGAGCGAGAAGGCCGTTGGCGGGCTGAACGTCCACGGGGGCAGCTCGCGGCGGAAGTAGTCGCCGGACAGGGAGTGAGTGCCGTGAGCAGACTGAGAGTGTTGGCTGGCGGATTGACAATTCTGACTTCATGGCTCGCAGGGGGTTGCAGCTCGGGGGGGGGGAGCGCGCCCGCCTTTCAAACCCCTGCCCGGCGTCCCGCTCAATCGCCCGCGCCCGGCCGCCTGTCGCTCGAGAGGGAGATATGAACTACTTTGTCTCCGTCACGACAGCGACAACATCGTCCGAGAAGACAGTCAGCGTGTCCCACCCCGATACGGGAGTGTGCATAGGACCGGGCTTCTTGGATATGCCCGGGACCCATGAGTTGATGTGGGAACCACCATCCGGTGGGCGGTACCTCGTTCGGGGCAAGGCCTATATCGGCGTGCGGCGCGACAGCCCCGAGCTGCTCGATTTCGCACTGATTGTTGATGACCCCGAAGGAATTCCCCTGGAGATGTTGGCCCAGCTACCTAGGCTGCGCATGCGGAACGCGGACAGTGTGTTTGTCTCCAAATCCTTCCCGCTCGTGCCCCGCGTGGCATGGCTCTGCAAGATACGACAGGGATCGGCACGTGTGGAGTCGATCACCGAGAACTACGACAAGACCAGACGAAGCGAGATCATGCAGCCGGAAGAGCGCACGTTCGTCGATTGGCGACCCCCAAGCCCGCGTGGCATCGAGTCGATCCCGCTGGCCTGGAATTCGTGCGTCGATCGGGCGGCCCGGTTGCATGGACTGATAGAGCGGAAGAGGCGAAATGGGGCGGACCGTGTGTGGAGGCGGGCGCCGGCCCAGACGATCAGGCCGAGACGACAGGAGGCAAAAGCCGTGAGCAGATCCAGAACAGCGACTGGAGGTCTGACGCTGCCAGCTTTCTGGCCCAGTTCGAGCCGCTCTTTCGCAAAGAGGCGCGGGGACTCCGCTGCCAAATCGGACGACCTGCTCACGCGAGCCGCCGTGAATAACGCCTCGCCCGCCTCCGGCTCAGCGCAGTCGGCGACAGCACTGACAGCATGGGGGGTAGCGGACGACGTGGGGATGAGCCACCTGTATTGGACGACGCCCCGTCAGGGTGCGACCAAGCACATGTTTAGCAGAGACGTGCAAAAGGGAGAATAGAGGCGCATGAGGCACCGCCGCAGCCAGTGGTGGCCTCGGGACGGACTGAGCGGAGACCCAAGATGGTAACGTCCAAAAGTTGGCCGTGTGAGACCACCGGAGCGCGGGACGGGAAAACGCGGACAGCCAGACATCTTCATCTGTGTCTACCACTCGCTCTCGGTCTGGCGCCGACGTTGGCCGGCTGTGCCTATTCGGGCGGACCGTGGACGTGGCAGTGCTGCTACAACGGTCCGTCTCGCTCGCTGGCCGAGATTGCCGTGTTGCTCGTCGCGCAGAGACCGCTGCCCCTGCACGTCAATTCAATCGACGGCGTTGCTGTCGGCCCGGCGAGCGAATATCACTTGTTACCCGGGAACCATGTGGGGGAGATGCTGCCCGTCAGCGCCGGGTTCAGTGGCTCCCGCGAGTATGTGAGTGCTCCGCAAGTGGCTACTTTCGCGTTGGACGCAGGCACGGTGTACCTGCTGACGGCCGACGTGACCTGGGGCCGCTCCAAACGACAGTCTTGGGATCTCGGCCCATGGCGGAAGACGCGGGTTGAGACGCCATTCGATTGGACGCCGCGGGTGGAGGAGCTGGGCGCCTGTGCGACCGTGGCGCGTGCCTTGCCCTCGGGCAATCCTGGACCGCACCTGGGAAGCTGGCCCTTTCCGCGGATCGTGTACGAGCCACCGGACCACTGGCGTTTCGCCGCGTCCGCGGAACCCGGAATGGAGGGAAGAACACGACCCGCTCTCGCGTGCCCGTGTGTGACCCAAGGAAGCTGCAAACTCTGGGAGGCCGTGAGCGCAGGAGTCGTTGAAGCAGCACCGACGGAGGCCGGTTTCAATTTTGTCACGCTACGCATTAAGCGCAGCATCGACCGGCCGGTTCAGGTCACGGCTCCCGTAGGCCCGTTCTTGGTTCGCGACAGGTCAGCCCCGGCTTTGTTCGCGTTGACTGCGGCCACCATCGACCTCCCCGACGATGAGTGGCACACACTGGACGCGTTGGTGGCCCGGTCTGAGGGTCTCATGCCAGCGTGGCCCAGCGGCACTGCTTTCTTTGCGGACTGGGGAGTATTCCTAACCCAGTGCTCGGCCCATCGGGAGGACTTTCGTAAGCTGTTGGAAGCGCTCGGGCGAGACGCCTGGCAGCGCTGTGCACAGCCGCGCGACGCGGAGCAGGCCATCCGCGTGGGCAAAGCCGTGATCTGGATCGTTGCGGTCAACGCGGACCACGCTGCGCTTACCAAGTTGGGGGATCAGGCGAACAACCGCGGCCCTTCTGCGCGCTCCGCAGCAGAGGAACTCATGCGACAGCGGATCGACGAAACGGATGCGGCGATGGCGATGAGGCTGGTCGATGAAGCGGGGATCGATATTCAAGGTAAAGCTATCTGGCGTGATAGGGAGCTCATCGCGCGGGGTGTTTCGGACCGGACGGTGAGGGCCTGGATCGAGCAGAGAGAACACCGCTGACGCACAAGGCCGTTGAAACGCGTGCGATCGTAACTGAGATACGGGTGAGGAGCCACAGAGAAGGCGACCGGGGTCCCACCGCCAGGACGTCCGGCTCCGACCTATCGGGCCGGCCCACGAAGGGAAGTTGCAGCGGAGAATCGTCATGAGCGTCAAAAACCATGCGCACCGGCGACTCGTGCTTGCGCTCGCCTTGATGCTTATCGTAACCGGCGGCTGCATCAGTACCGAGGGGCCGCAGTGGAAGTTCCGGCGGTGCTACGATGGCCCATCGCGCGTGCCAACCGATGTGGCC
>CP070827.1:3398539-3401800 GCA_020344555.1 Phycisphaerales bacterium | reverse complement strand
AGAAATTGTAGCCGTACTGGGAATAGGGCAGCGGGCGGTGGTCCTGGATGGTGTGCCACATCCCCACCGGGTCGAGATAGTCCAGACCGGGCGTGGCATTATGATCGATCCCATAGGTGTAGAGCGCTCCCTGGTCGTCAAAGGTCATCGGTGGTATCGGGTCCTCGTCGGCGTCCCAATACATGTAGTTGAGGGTCATCTGGGCGACGGCCGGCCCGCACATCTCGTTCACGTCGGGAGCCTCGGCCTCATACATCGGGAAATCGACCAGGTCGAGGTAGAACTCGTCAAGAATCAGATCGAGGTAAATGCTCCCGGCGTCGATCTCCGGCTGCGTCACTACGTGGTCGGTGACGTTGACCCAGTTCGTTCCGTCCTTGGCAATCAGGCGAAGAGTATCGTCTGCGTTGATGTCATCGCCGGCCTGCAGCTCAAGACTGTAGTAATTATCCACGGTAGCGGCCTGCCAGCTTTCACCGGTGTCCAGATTGAGCACGTCGACGGCCACGGTGTTTACCGGCTCCTGCATGGCCTCATCGTAGAAGCAGTAACCTTCCAGTATGACCGCGGGTGAAGCTGCCAACATGGCGTCATGGGCATTTACGATACCCCAACCGTAGTAGATGTCGTACCCGGTCGTACCACGGTCCATGCATGTGTCATTCATGATCTGGGTGACTTCTGCGGACGTAAGCTGATCATTCACGGATAGCACCATGGCGGCCACGCCGGCCGCATACGGCGACGAGTACGAGGTTCCGTTGACGTAACCATAGTCACCGCTGAAGTACCCGTCCGACCGGGTGCGATCCGTCGTCCCGATATATTGCCCGGGAGCGACGAAAGCGATGCCCGTGCCATAAGTGCTGAAGTAGGCGCGATTGCCATAGCGGTTGATCGCCCCGACCGCATTGACCGTGGGTAGACTCGACGGATACCCGATCCCGCTGCCTCCAGTGTTTCCCGTGGACGCGAAGTGAACGACGCCGGCATCGTAGGTCTCTTGATACTTGTTGGTGATGGAGCTCGAGGGGCCGAAGGTGTTGCTGTTATTGGTGACCCGGGCGCCGATCGTCTGAGCCCAATCGATGGCGTTGACCAGCCAGCTTATATAAAACCAACCGGTTCCCGGACAAGGGGTGCCCAGATTCGAGATGCTCCATTTGGCGGCTGCGACCTTGCAGTCCGGTGCGATGCCGACCACACCCAGGCCGTTGTTGATAATGGCCGACGTGCAACCCGCCACCGTCGTGCCATGGTTATCACACTCGTTGTACGGTCCGCCTCCGGTGCCCATGCCGGTAAAGTCGGCACCCGGGATCTGGTTGATGTCCGGATGATCCTGCTGAACACCATCGTCCAGAATGACCGCAATGATCGAGGGATCACCGGTGGTGATGTCCCAGGCCTCGGGCCCGTCCATGTCCATGTCCGGCGTACCGCCGCTTTGTCCGGTGTTGTGCAGGCCCCACAGGTTGGGGAAATAGGGATCATCCGGGATCAGGGATTTCCGGGTGGTCATGATCATGTCCGGCTCGGCGAACTTGACCTCCGGCAGTTGGGCGAGCTTGTTGGCCAGTTCGAGGACTTCGAACCCGTTGCTGGAAGGGCACTTCAATCGATAGACGCCTTTCATGCCCGCCCAGTCACGCTCCTCGATGGTGCCTGCACCGGTCTCGGCCAACAGGGCTTCCGCCCTCTTGGGATCCACGCCGTCACGAAACCCTACGTGCAGATGTTGTGTAATGATGACGGGATCGCCCTCCCCGTTCAGGAAAATGGGAGATACGAAGTCGACCTCATCACCGGCCGCTATGCTCGCGGCCAGATTCATTACACCTTTCTCGTCCCGCGCAAGGTCTTTCGTCCGGGCGAACCACAGGTGTGAGATCGGCGATTGCCGCACGTCTTCAGCGGCGATCCCAGACCCCGTTAAACCCTGGGAAAGTGCTTCAGATGCGGCCGCTGCGCCTGTCCGCTCAAAAACCGCAATTTGCGTCGTATCGCACGCCAGTGATATCTTGTGATCAAAGTAGTAATAATGGGAAGCGTCTGACGTTTGCGCCCGGACAAGGTGTGAGCCCAGCAGGACAAACAGGCCGACGAACAATAGTGGGCGTACCCTCATAACTGTCGATGACATTACGAACCTCCTTCTAAGATAACATCCAAGTCTTCACGAAAGGACTTACGATTTCCAAATACAACTTGTGATCCCGGTACGTTGCTCTCCTTGTTCAGAGTATCTTGTTCCTCCCTTCTTGTAGGCGCTGGCTCCCAACCGGACGTTACCGCAGCGGCCAGGACGGTCAGTGCCGTTCTCCAGTAGGCACATGTCTCCGTGTGTAGCAAGCGACGAGGGTAACGGCGGAGTCTTCCCCTTCGGACTCAGTCGACGGATGCATCAAGACAATCCGGCGTGAGTTGGGCTACTGTTCCCGCGCCGCTCTACCACTCCCTCCAACAGACTCAATGACGGCGATGCGACAGATGTCGCCCTTCAAGGGTGGGCCCGCAACTTGATCGGCGTGTGCCCCGGCAGCGCCGCCTTTAAGCCGTCCGATACGGCTTGCGGCCGCACACTACCCTGATCAGGCGAGGTGTGCAACATCTTTCGATTCTGCCGGTTGTCGCCCATCATTGCGCCGCTGAGTGCCGGAGCGAGGCGAGATGAGCGGCTTATGCGGCGGCCGGAAATCGGCGCTGAGTTGCCGCCGGAAAAGAACTTGCGGATGAGAGGATTCGAACCTCCACGGGGTCGCCCCCACTGTCACCTGAAACTAGCGACGGTGTTGAAGGTTCTCCAATCCTCCCTGTCTTATCAGCCGATCACGCCCGTCCTTTAATCCCTGGACCATGAGCGGACGAGATCGGGCCTTATCGGCTAGGACCCTGTCCAGCACCGTGTCCAATTCTCGGAGATGGGTTGTTCGATGTCAATGTCTAGCAGGTGGGTGTCATCGAGCGATACGGTCACGCCGGCGTTCGATTCGGCCCTTCAGCCAGCACCACGGCACCAGCGATCAAGAGGCTCAGCGAAGACGGAGGCCCAGAGCGAGCCCCCGTCCCGTGCGACCTATTCTGGCACCTGTAGTTGCGTGAGTTGAAGCTGTCATCGGAGTCAGAATCCACTTCCGAAATCTCTTCCGGCAGCATATCGAGCACTTCAGGACAGAGGTCTTCGCATGTCTTTCGTGTGTCCTGCAATCGTTCGTCGCAGAGCGGATATGTGACCTCGCGGCCCCGGTAGCCCCTCCATGT
>CP070827.1:3394694-3398439 GCA_020344555.1 Phycisphaerales bacterium | reverse complement strand
CACATCAACGGACCAGTAACCGGGAAGGACGTCGTCGGGTGGCGCGTCATAGGCGACAGTCGCCCACCCGGCATCCGACAGAACAGCGAATGTAACAGCCTGGTCAGTTACATTCGTGACCCGATATGTGATTGTGGTGGGAAGGTCATCGTCATACGGACCACCCCATGGACCGCGGTTGATGAGCTCCACATCCGGCGTGACCAGCAGGTCGTCCACGACGGTCTGCACAACTCGGAAGCCCGTCGCACTGTTGGCGCTATCCGCAGTTCGTTCGGCTTCGATGGTCAGAGCGAGAACGCTGTCGCTGCTCTGAAACGACCCACCGCGGTTGCGGCGATCGGCCTGGTCAAATGACTGGTCCTGCATCCATTCCCAGACGTTGCCGGACAGATCGTACAAGTGGTAAGGGTTGTCCGTATCAGCAGTTGGCGTAATTCCATCGCCCAGCACGTTCACGCCGTTGTAAAAACCCACGGGTGTGGTGCCGCCAATGATGCAGTCAGGGTCTTCGAACGGATCTTGACTGCAACGGAAGTTGGCATCGCGGTCGCCGATTTCGTCACGGCCGAAACCGTAGACCCGATTGACTCCCCCGGCGCCATCCCACGCAGCGGCCTTGTACCATTCGTTGTACGCTCCGGGGCTGCCGCCGAGATCTCCGCCGTCCATCGGAAGGCGGTATCCAAGCTTGGTCAGCAGGTCGTCGCGCTCCCGGTCGTTCAAGTCGCGCGTGGCCCAGGCCTCTGTGGTGATGGTGACGGGGTGCCAGCCGTTCAGGTCGTCGGCCGGGGCTTCGGTGTACGCTCGCGCGTCGAGTGCCAGGCCTGTGTCAATTGTCAGCCAGTTACAGAACTTGACCGCCCCGTACCATGTCACACCCGTTACGGGATGAATCTCGAATCCCTCGGCCACCTCGTATTCGCCGGAAGCGTCGTTGTACGAAACATGAGGATTAGCTGAGGCACCGAAGAGCATTGTGCCGGCGCCGTTGGGGCCGGTGCTACCCGTCGCCTCCGCGTGGATGTAAACGTCACCGGTATCAGTGTCAAAATACATGTATTGACCGCGCTCATTGTTGAGGTTTGAGAGGGCGTCATTCAGAAAGACAACGAACTGATCGTTGCGAATCTCGAAGCGGCTGATACGGAAGTCGTACGTCGGCCCGCCCGGTTGGGTGTCTTCGGCCGGGATAAACACAAAGTCAACGGCCGGTGGTTGCGCTGTCGCAATCGTGCGGATCAGCAGAGTCGCTGCGACGACGCTGGTCATTCCGCTGCGGCGCCACATCGTTGGACTCGTGAACATCAAAGCGGCCTCCCTGCCGTTCCGACCCGTTTTGCCACCGGGGGGCGTGGTCACGACTCCGTCCCTTGGAGCGAGCACGCCCCGAGCGCAGACCTCCGCCGCCACAGTTCATGGTCTATCTATCGGACTCCCGGCCGATGTGCGCCCACGGGAATTGGGTCCGACCGCCGGGAAAGCCGGCGGCTCAGATAGTCGCGACTAGAACCCGTACCCGAGATTGCCCCGGACGAATACGCACAGATTGTAAATTGCGTGCACCACGATGGCCGCCGCAATGTAGGGAAACGCTCGCGTAGAGCGTGCCGGGCTGTCCTCGTCCTGTGCCCGTTCCCAGATCAGCACGAGACCACGCGCCGCTATCAGCGTGCACAGACCGTGCATGGGAACGCACGCGAACCACCGATATACCACGAGTTCCGTCGGCGAGCTTCTAAAGTAGATCAGCAAATACACGAGGTTCTGAACGATGGCGAAGATCCCCGCGGTGCCCAGGGTCATCAGGTGGATTTGACCTGCCCGGCGGATGAGCAAGCTGCGCCGCTCGATCAACGCGTAGGCAATGGCGATCTTCAACACCTCGGCCGCCACCGGACCCAACACCACGAAATTGTACGCCCCAGTGTACTCGACGGTCAGAAGAGCGCACCCAAGTGCAAGCGGGATGCCAACTATGGGGACCAATCCCGCGACCGACCAGGCCTTCCTCCGCGAGACTCGTCCCTGGTGCTCGGCGAGCCACTGGGCATAGGTAAGCTCCCCGTCCCGCGGCGGCTCGTACAGCTCCACCACCCCGCACTCCGGGCACCGATGCCCGGTATTCAGCCCGCGAAGGTTGTATCCGCAGTTGCGGCACGGCCAATCGCGGTCGATCAATACCGGCGGCCGGTTGGGCAGTATGCTCGGCTCATCGAAAATGGAGTGTTTGGCCCGCTCTTCGTCCGGATCGTGCTCGGCTCTTTCCCGGGCCAACTGCCGGGCGACTCTCTCCTCGGCCTTGTCTGAGCTGAACGATTCCTTCTGACGATGGGGTTCGTCGTCTATGGAGTGCTGGTCCTTGGACCCACCCACGGGTCACCTCGTCCGGGCGTCGGCTATACGCAGGGCCGTGCCATACGCATACATCTCGACCATGGCAGCCATCCGTTTGCGCCCTATACCCCCGATATTGCTGGTGGAGAAGCGGACATTGGCCACGTAGTTGGCACCCATACGCTTTGCGGATTCCAACATACGGACGACGGCTTCGCGGCGGGCACGGACCATCAATGATTCAAAGGTGTGCAGCTCCCCACCGACCAATTTGCGTAAACTCGCGGCGAAGGTCTTGAAGTAGTCGGACGCGATCACCACCTCGCCGGTGACCAGTCCGAACGTCTCGGCCTCCCATGCAGCCGGCAGCGAACGCAGGTCGCTGACTATCATGTCGGCCAGTGCGGCCTCCCGGGTCGCCAGCCGCTTGAAATGGGCCCGCTCCACCAGCGACCCCACGCTGAACCCCAGGATCAACAGCACGATGACCGGAGCGATCTGACTCCAGAACTGAAAGCCCACCCTATCGCCCCTCCGGCCCGACGACCACGGCCGTACCATAGGCATAGAGCTCGGCCGCCCCCTGAGTAACCGCGCTGGTAGTAAAACGCACGTTCACCACGGCGTTGGCCCCGAGCTGTTCCGCCTGGGCCAGCATCCGCTCGAGTGCCTGACGCCGGGCCTCGATGAGCAGCTCGGTATACCCGGTGAGTTCGCCGCCGACAATATTCTTCAGACCGGCGGCCACGTCCCTGCCGAGATGCTTAGCCCGTATGGTATTACCCTGGACCAGGCCCTTCACCTCGCGGACCGTGTACCCGGCCACCGTCTCCGTGTTTACCACAATCATGGGCTATTCAGCGGAACTGTCCGTTTCCTCGGCGGCAGGCGTGCTCACAACCTCGGGAGGGGCCGGCGTTTCCACCTGCTGGGCTTCGGGGCTCTTCCAATCGCGTCTGGACGGCTTGACGACCAGGCCCATTCGGATCGCCTTGGCCGACACCCTGATCCGACACACCCTGCCGTCGACCACGGCCCGGACCCGCTGGATGTTCGGCTTGAATTGGCGCTTGGTTTTCCCGGTGGTTTTGCGCCCGACGCCGCCGAGGTACTTGGCCTTTCCTCTCCGCGCAATTGAGCGGCCTGCCCGAGTCTTCTTTCCGGTAAAGTAGCACACACGCGACATATTACACCTCTGCTCCTGGCCGCCCTCGGCTTCGTTAGTCGGTCATCCCCGAATGGGACAGAACAGACCACTCTACCCGCAAATTCGCCATTGGCAAGCCGCTGGTGTTCCATTGCCCGTCAACTGAGGATTGGGCGCCATGGGCAAGCGTTAGCCTGGTACGTGTCCAGCGTGGATACCTGGACCCCCCTCCCTGGCAGGGAGGGGCTGGGGGAGGGTCGG
>CP070827.1:3385726-3394594 GCA_020344555.1 Phycisphaerales bacterium | reverse complement strand
TCCATTGAACTGGCCGAGAGAATACGCACAAACCAGGATGTGCTCATCGTGCCGGGCGCGCATTTCGGCATGGAAGGTTATCTTCGCATCAGCATCGGCCTCCCGCCCGACGAACTCGAAGCGGGTCTGGCCCGCATCAAAGCCGAGTTGGATACCGTCCGGCGGGCCGGATAGCCGTCGAGCTCACGTCAATCGGCGGGTACGCAACGGCCCTTGGCCCACTCTCGCAAGGCATCGACCCGCTCGGACATGGTCACCGACAGAGGCGGTGAGTTCTTCACCGCTTGCAGAACCCGATCCGTGCGCAGCTCGGCACGATCGGCGAAGGCATCGTGCATTGCCGATATGACCACCTGTTCGATCTCGGCCCCGCTGAAACCCTTGGATGCCTCCGCCAGAGCGGTCAGGTCGAAACCTTCGGGGTTACGCCGACGTTTTCGCAGGTGGATCGCGAAGATCTGTTTGCGCGTTCCCTTACCGGGCAAGTCGACAAAGAAGATTTCGTCGAATCGGCCCTTGCGAAGCAGCTCGGGTGGGAGAGCCTCGATATCATTGGCGGTTGCGACCAGGAAGACCGGGGCCTGGCGCTCCTGCATCCAGGTGAGCAGTGTTCCGAACATGCGTTGTGAGAGACCGCCGTCGGTGCTTCGACTGGCGGCCGAGGCAAAGGCCTTCTCGATTTCGTCAATCCACAACACGATCGGGGCGGCCATCTCGGCCTGCTTGAGGGCATCGCGCAGACGCCGCTCCGACTCGCCCACATATCGGTCATATAAAGCGCCAACGTCCATACGCAGCAGGGGTCGCTGCCAGGCCGTGGCAATCGCCTTGGCGCAAAGGCTCTTCCCGGCTCCCTGTACCCCGAGCATCAGCACTCCGCGCGGGGCCTCGAGACCATAGTCTGCCGCCGCATCGGTGACCGCGTCCTGACGCTGTCTCAACCAGCGTTTGAGATTCCGCAGGCCGCCTATCTCACTAAGATCGACGGGAGTCTCGATGTATTCCAATAGCCCACTGCTCTCCACTGCCTGTCGCTTCCGGGCCAGCACGGTGTTGATGTCTTCCGCATCGAAGCGCCGGTCTTCGGCCACGCAATCCACTATGATCCGTCCCGCCTGCCGCCGGGTCAGACCTCGAAGGTTGCGTACCACCGTCTTGAGCCCGCGACGTGTGATGTCCACCTCGATTCGACTCTCATGGTGCATGCGTCGCAGGGTGTCGCGGACGATTCCCTCGAGCTCTTTCTCATCGGGCAGCGAAATCTCGAACGGTGTGGTCTCGGTGCCGATTACATCCGGCAGGGCGGCGCTGTGATCGATCATCAGCAATGTCCCTCCGCTGCCGCGAAAGCGCTGAATCAGATCCCGGAGCAGACGCTGTGTTCGCTGATCCTTGAGATGGTCGGCCAGGTCCAGCGTGACGCAGATGCTCGGTTCCTTTAGCTGGTTGGTGAAGTGATACAACGCTGCGGCGGGGTGCTCGGTCTCCGGAATCGGCGGCGTGTCTGCCACAAGGCCGTCGCGAACGCCGCCGATTATCGACCATAGGCGAAGGTCACGACCCACCGCCATCGCCGTCTCCCGCGCCAACCCCAGGGCGTAGGTCTCCTCGTGCGTGACTATGGCAATGCACGGATGTCGACTGCGAATTAGTTGTTCCAAACGTTGCTGATCATTCATAGCCGTGTATCCGTTCGTGCGATAGCAGCCGTCAGCCATCAGCTATCAGCCGTCAGCCTGAAGCGGCTTCGAGTGACGGCTGAGTGCTTTTCGCCCCATGCCTACCCTGAGCCGTAGAACGCCTCTGCACGCAGCCTGGTGCCTTCGCGCACGAGCTGAGCGATACGGTCCACCTCGCCGTTTGTAAGAGGCTTGACGTAGTCTTCAGCCGGTCGGCGGGCCACCGTGTAAACCTGGACGTAATCGATCCTGGCGCCCGCCTGCACGATCTGGTTGAGCCGATCGACGTAGGCGTCAAGCTCGAAACCCTCGGGCGGCCGGCCGTCAAGCCGCATAAACAGCGATTGTATGACAACGGGTCGCACCCGGGCCGCAGCGATGATGTTATCGATCACGTGCTCTAACGGATAGTTGGGGCGGTTGACCTTTTGGTAGTACGCCTCCGTCCCGGCGTCCAGCTTCGCCCAGATCTTGCCGTTATTATCATCCATGATAGCCAGACCTGCGACTACGTCGGGCCTGGTCAAATAGCACGCGTCGGTTATCAGAACGATCTTGGTTTCGTCAAGCCCGTTATCGCGCTTTAGCTTCGCGACCAACTCGACGCATTCACGGAAGTGCTTGCAGGCAGTCGGCTCACCGTCACCGGAGAACGCGATGTCCCTGACCGGCCGGAGATCGGCGGGCACATCTGCAAATGCCGGGTCCGTAAACAGAGTACCGCTCTGGGCAATGGCGATCATTTGCGAGAGTTCCTCGCCCAAGCGATCCAAATCGACCCTACGAACGCGTGGGAGCATGGAACGATCGACCTGGCAATACACGCAATCGAAGTTGCAGGCAGCGTCCGGGTTCAGGTTTACGCCGATGCTCAGACCGCCGCTGCGCCGCGAGATCACCGGATAGACATAAAAATTCTGCCGCCAATCACGTGGATGGCTTTGGTATTGGCGAAGTGAAGTCTTCTTCTTGTCGGTGATCGCTCTATCTCACAGGAGCGCCGGCCCCCGGCAAACCTCGATACGCAGTGCCGCCGGTTCTCACCCGGGCTCAGGGCCGGCGTTAGACTGTCCGGCAAAACAGCATCACGTTCGGAGCCGTCCGCCTTCGGCGGATGAGAGAGTGGGCCGGCGTTGATCACCAAACCGCTTCCTGATCCTAACGTACGTCGGGACGGCTCGGTTTTGTCAGGCGCTCTTATTGTACTCGAAGTTCAGACTGGGAAAAGCGGCTCTGGCTTCGCCCGCCGTATGGTGTCGCGTTAGCTGTATCTGCAGTATGCCTCGGGGCACACTGCGGGAGCACCACGCGGACAAGCACGTGGCGCCGTGACCCGGTTCCCGTGCTCATGCGCGGCAGTGGACGCAAAAACTGACAGCTCAATCGACTTCGGTGGGAATCACGACATTGTTGTACGAAAGTAGGGTCCCCTTGGCCCGCTCGAGGTCGACGATGGCAATGTTGTATTCGACCATGACGGCCAGCATGGCACGACGGATGTTGGCCAGCCGCTGTCGGGCGTTCAGTTCGTTGATGAGGGTGTTGTGGTCTTTGCGCTCGGCCCGGGCAACAATCGACTCCACCTCACGCTCACGTGCCTCGGCCGATTCGAAGGCCGGGCCGATCTGATCGTAGGAGGTCTCGAGCTGGCGCGCGGACAAGTTGACGTCAAGAATGATCTCCTCGAATTTCTGTCGAAGTTGAGCGACCGCCTGGGCGTGTTGGAGTTGGGCCCGACGATGGGCGGCCCGCGGCCCACGATTGCCCACCGGCACCTCGAACTCCACGCCTATATAGTACTCAATGAACTTCCGCCGGCTCACCTCGTCGAACGATTTGTCCGCATTTTTGGCAAGTCCGTCGACGGTGGTACGGAATGTCAGATCGAAACGCGGAAGCTCGGCGTTCTTAGCTCGACCCACACCTATCTTGGCGGTGGCAACACGGAGTTCCTGCTCTTTGATCTCTGTTCTGTTGTCCAGTGCGGTTTGCACCTCAGCCAGTTGATCTATGACGATTCGCTGGAGCTGTGGGAAGTCTTCCGGGATCAGTTCCACGCTGTCGGCAAGGTTGATGTCGGGATCGTTCATCAGGGCAATAAGCCGGTCTTCGGCATCGAACACGTTGGCCCGCCGACCCACTAAATCGGCCCGAGCCTGCTCCAGATCCGCTTTCGTCGCCGCGATCTGAACTGGGGTGATATCAAAGTCCTTCCTGGCAACCAGAAACTCGTATATCTCCTCGAAATCCGCGAGAAGCCGGGGCGTAATGACCAAATCGCGCCGCGCCTGGACCAGCCGCCAATACAGCTCCTCTACCTGACGAAGGGTGTCACGGACCTGGCGTCGGAACGCGAGATCACTGATCCGGCGATCGTTCTTCGCGACCAGGATCAAGGATCGATTGAAGTCGATCCCGAAGTTCCGAAGGATAGGCTGACGCATCTCCAGAATGAACTTGCTGATGTACTCCGGGTTGATCTGCTGGAAGACAAACTCCTGTTTGGTCCGCTGCAGTTCGTACCGACCTCCAAGCTGCATGCCGGACGGCAGCAGCTTGCGGAGCCCGGTGCTCATCTGGAAGAAGTCAAGATCGGTCGACATAAGTTCAGAGCCCGTCGGGCGATCCACTTTGTTCTTGGTCACGTTGGTGAAGAACACTGCATCAAAGGCCGACTGGGCCTCCACCACACGCGTGGCTTCAATCGCCGGGTTGTAGCTGAGCGTCTGGATCAGGTAATTGTTGGCCAGCGTGCGGCGAATGGCCTCTTCCAGGGTGAGCTCGAGCCGCGCCGGACGCCGAATCGTCTCGATCCGCTCAAGGACACGCGGAGCGTATCTGATCTGCGAGTCGAGGTATCCGATCCGATCCCTGAGTTCGCCAATCCGAACACCCAGATCCTCGACATCCTCGATCTGCGGATCCACACTCTTGATCCGAGCCTCGATCGCTCTGATCCGAGCCTGGTCGGCGTCCCGCCGGGCCTCTTCGAGTTCCCGGCGGGCTTCTTCGAGCTGCTCGAGGCGCGGGCGGGACTGTTCGAGTTCTCGGCGAGCCTGTTCAAGTTCGTCCCGCGCGTAGGCCCAAACGGCCTCCGGGTCGGGGACGTGCCACGTCAACCGCTCCGGTGGAATGTACAGATCGGCGGTTGCGGCGCTGCCGGTCTCATCGGAACCCTCGTCCTGGTGCGCAATCGCAAGATAAGCGCCGCCAACCGAACTACCGCCCGACTCAAAGACCGGAGGCCCTGCGGACGATGACTCGCCGGTCAGAGAAACGGCCCCAATCACCAAAAGAAGAGCCAGTGTCTGAGTGAGGTTCGTATATCGAGTCATGATCCGACCAGTCCCTGCTCGCGGCTACGGCATACGGTTGAGACGCCAATCAGTTCTGCATACCACTTTAATGGCGCCGAATCGCGGGGTGCGCGCCGCGCCTCGACACACCCCGCCGAACGACGAGGGCATGCTATCAGCAGCATCGCCTACACGTCAATTCGACGGCTGCCGGCCTGCCACAATTTCCGACGACCCTCCCGCCACGACCCCCACCTTCTGCCTTGGGGCTGCGCCGCCTGAACGTAAATGTGCGGGCGGGCGCATACGCCCCGCAAGCCGGTGGCGCTTTCTGGATCGTGCAGGAGTATTCGTGTAGACTGGGCGATACTCGGAGGCCTGTTCCAATGCGAACTCTACTCAGGCAGCCGTTCGACGACCTGGCATCCTGCCTTACCCGTCTTGCGGAGTCGCCCCGTCCTTTACGAGCGATGTGCGTGGTCCTCGTGGCCCTTGTGGCCACATGGTTTGTCTACGTCCCGGTGCACGAGCTGCTGCACGTGCTCGGCTGCGTGACCTGCGGAGGAGCCGTAAGCGAGCTGGAGATCGCACCACAGTACGGCGGTGCGTTGCTGGCACGCTGGTTCCCATTCGTTGTCTCGGGCGGTGATTACGCCGGTCGGCTATCGGGTTTCGACACCAGAGGGTCCGACTTGATATACCTGGCCACCGACTTCGCCCCCTTTCTTCTCTCCGTTCTTATCGGCGTGCCCCTACTGAGGATGTGCGCCAAGCGACGGCGGCCGGTCCTGTTCGGGGTGGCGATCGTCGTCGGGCTCGCCCCGTTCTACAACCTCATCGGCGACTACTACGAGATGGGCTCGATCATCACCACTCGGACGGTGACCCTTCTGGGCAGCAGTGCAGATCAGGTAGCCTTTGAAGGCATTCGCTCTGACGACGTGTTCAAGCTGATCGGCACGTTCTGCCTACGGCCCAGCGAGCTGGGGCTCAACGGTGCTGCCGGGATTGCCTTGGGTGCCGCGCTGATCCTGACGTCCATCGTCGTGGGAGTCGTCCTGGCGTTCCTAACCTACTACCTTGGAGACCGTACAGCTCGGGTCTTTTACCGTATGCCTAGAGTACCTGGGCACCCTTCCCAGCGGAGCTAGACCTACACCTCGGCCCCAGCCCGGCCTTGAGTGCATTCCGTATTGCATTGTTGTGTATCTCGCTTTAACGCATCCGCTCGGCGATTCAGAGTTTTTTCCTTGCGATATCAGCCACGATTGAGTAACATCACAACCTCGGAACGGTCGGCCGGCCTGTAGCAAAGAGTGGCGCTTTGTGGTCACAATCCGGTCCGGTGTTGGACACGATTACGGTTGTCGGTAAGCCTCTTGACAGTCTTGCCCTCTCACGACAGCAGTCAGCCTGGATCCGTCGGTCGGTGGGGGTCGAGTATGAACTGGAGAAGGTGCCCCGTTTTGTCAGCCACCGGTGGCTTGTTCACCGGCGAGGCCTCTCAGCAATTTTTACGCGGGCGTACATAGACCCCCGATCACAGCCATTAGTATAGCGAGGGCACGGAGGCTATCGTGACCCCGCAGGAAGCGGTTATCGCCCGAATGCGGAGCGCGCGATGTCGAGCAGCGTCAGCAAGACATGGATTGACGGGCGGACGTGGATTACGAGCAGATTCCCACTCCCAGCCGAAAAGTGGCGTGCAATCTCCCGATCGCTGGATCTATCGGACCGTGAGCTGGAGGTGGTCCAAGCCGTTTTCGCGTGGAGCACCGACGCCTCCATCGCAGAGCACCTGGGACGCTCCTCGCACACAATTCACAGCCAGCTCGATCGTGTCTACAAGAAGTTGGGTGTCAGCAACCGGTGTGGGCTGGTTGTCCGGGTTTTCGCCGAATACCTCGCCCAGGAGGCTCCGGTATTGCCCGACGGATCGGGCGAATTCATCTCGGGCTACTAGCCACTGGACCCCGGAGCCGGGCGCCGAGGGTACGTCGTTCAACTGAATAGTCTAGACTAAAAAGTCTAAAAAGTCGGTTGCGTCGCCCAACCGAGTCTGCTAATCTAGGTAAGGTAGCCTGCTTCCCGAGCCTCCGAAGTGTTGTGCTCGGGGACTAGGGTATGGGAATGTGAGGCAGACAGGCTTGGCTGGGAGGAAGCGGTGGAAGAGAGGTGTCACATCGCTTGTTGCCAGAGCGCGATTCCTTCCCGGCCTGATCTGCGTCTGTCAAGATTGACGAGCTAGATTGGAGAGCCAGACCGTGTCTCCCCTGGGCCCACAACCGCCTCTTGGCCTTAGGTTGGGTAGCCTAAAGACGGCGGGGCTAGCGTTGTCGTTGGTAGGCAGCGCTTGTTTGATGGCCCTGGCCGTCGCATCGCCCACGTATCCCTGGCTCGGCCTATTTACGCTCCTTCCTCTGTTTCTAGCGATTCGCGTATGCAGACCACCCGGTGCGGCCCTTGGCGGTGCCCTATGGGGTGTCTCGCTGTACGCATTTTCGGTCACCGGTACCGGCCATTCGATCGACCCTTCCGTCAGCTCTGTGGCACTGCTCACCGCCCTTCCGGCGCTCTATGCGTATTTGAGCGCTTGGCTGACGCGCTGGATCGGGTTTAACCCGTTTGTTCTGGGCGTGACTTGGATGGGGGTCGAGTTGGCATTGCAGCCGCTGGGTCTGCGCAACGGATTGCTGGCCGGCACCCAAGGCTACGGAACGTTGATGCCCTGGCTCGGCGGTGCGCTGGGCTACGTGCTTGTCGCCTTCCTGGTTGCGTTTGTCAGCGCAGCGATAGTGTCGATCCTGAGCCGCGTGCGCGCTGGGGCTGCGGCTCCACGGTACCTGGTCGGACCAGGCGACAACGATTTCCGCCTGGCTCAGCAAACCTTTTCGTGCTTTCCACTTTTCGCCATTCCCCCATCACAACCGCGCGCCCCGCCGGTTAAGCTTGCTCCCATCGTCTAAGATGTGGTCGGGTGTCTTACACCCTACATCAGCATGAAACAAGATTTCTGCGCATCTACGCAGAAAGGAAGAGTTGGCAAGACAATCTCGCAACGGGCCGGGACGAGAATACTCGATTCTCGGGTTCCCGGGCCCACTAGAACTCAGGAAAGGAGAGGATAATGCGTAAGACGCTCTTTACGCTAGCGGTTTTTGCGCTGGCCAGCCCGGCGCTGGCCCAGAGGGTTAACTGTGATGGTGCGGAGTCCAGCGGCACCGGTGCCAACAGTTGCGATGGCAACGTGCGTATGTATGCCTATCCGGTTACGGAGGAGGACGGCCAGGATCTGACCGACGTGTATATCGGAACTGACGATTGCGACCCAGCTAAATATAGTGAGGTGTGTTCGCCGCCGGGTTGGACATTCGCCATCGAGACAACAACCGAGGACCACTATCCGGAGAAGACCCAGCACGGCGCCTTGTCTGCGGGTCCCGACGGCCTATGCCCTTGCGTGGCGCACTGGAATGATGGCGGAACTGGAGGCGGACTTCCGAGCAACGCTTTCATCTTCGGCTTCAACAATAAGGAGCCTTCACATGACGTCGGATGGCGAACGATCGACGCCCTAGCCTCATCGGCAAACGAGGATTGGGCGAAGATGGTCGGCGCTGCGACTGACGCAACAGATGGGTTGGGACCGGTGCACGGCCCGCGGACCGGCGTGATCCCGACCGTCTCCGGCTGGGGCTTCGCCGTTATGTTGCTGCTCATCGCCGCGGCTGGGACGGTTGTCATCAGGCGTCGGGCCGCGGTCGCGTCAGCATAGGAACCGCTTGACGTAGCGTAATCGTAGTCTGTGTGCTCGCCGAGAGCGCGCGGCACTGTGCGTTGCGTGCGAGACGCCGATAGGTACGCAACGTAAGCACAGTAAGAAACAGGCATTG
>CP070827.1:3379872-3385626 GCA_020344555.1 Phycisphaerales bacterium | reverse complement strand
CGCCGACGGGGCGTCGGTGACGTTGACTCTACAAGACGCGACCAACGTGGCATCCGGTGTCAACGCGCAGGCGGTCGTCCGCGTCTTCACCGGCAACTTGCCGGATTCGGGCACGCAAGTGATCTTGGGCGGCGGTTCGACGGGTCCTACGGTCTTCCCACTCCCGGAAGACGACCCGTCACACGACGTCGACCTTGCAGCCTTGCGAGCGGCTGACGTGAGCTTGTGGGTCGAGGGCCTAGAGTTCGCCGGGGAAGTGAAGCTGGAGATGGAGGTTAACGACGGGACCGGTTCAACCTGTAGCGACCAGATCCAGCTCAAAGTAGCGCCGTTCATCATGCTGCCGAATACGGCAACCGCTTCGCGCGTGCTGGTAGCGGACAACGATCCCGACTTCCACGACGCCATTGAGGGCCTTGCGGGCCCTGGGAACGTCATCACGACGACGGCCGGCGACCGTTGGACGCAGGACGCTTGGGAGTTCGGTTTCTCAAGCCGCCCGGTCGGGGGGCAGCAAGCACGAATGATGCCGCAGGGGTTCGAGACCCTCCGGGAAGGGCGTGCATTGCAAGACTGGGGCCGCGTCCATCTGCTGGGCCCGGCTGCAGTCGGTACAGATCGAATGGGTCTGATCGAGCGTCTGGCAGAGACGGACGACCCGCTTGGGCACGGTGGGAACCTCGAGCTTTTACCAGCGTATGATGGATATCCGCTCGGAAGGATTGTCGTGGGCACGATGCCTCAGCTCCAGAAGAACTTCCTTACCCGACAGGGCGTGCAGGCCCCGCTTGTCGAGCTGGATACGAGTTGGCTCTATGTGGGGCACATTGACGAGTTACTGGCGATCATCCCACCGTCGTCCGATGAGCCTTGGGATATTGTCTGGGCGTCACCGCAGCGGGCATTTGAGGCCCTTATGGCGGTGGGACCACATGAGCCGCTGTTCTACCGCCATTCGGACGGGGGCGTTTTCAGCGGACAAGCTTCGGGCGGCACGGAGGACACACTCGAGGACGACGACGTAGACTTCATCGGCGAGCCGTTCTTCGCGTATGTCCGTATCTACGACGGCACGGGGAAGGGTCAAGTCGCCGAGCTTGACCCAACGGCTACGACGCACACGACGGTCAAAGTGAAGAACGTCTGGGTCTTCAACGAGATGCTGGACTACTCGCGGGCAGTACGCCATGGTACAGGTGCATCGCCGCTGTCGATTTGGTACACGACCCCCGACAGCACTTCGAAGTACGTTCTCGTCCCGTGGTCAAAGATGTGGGAGTGGACTGACGACAGTATACAACCACCGATCGTACGGCAGTTTCCCGCTGTTGTGACGGCGCATGAGATCTTGAACGACTCGTTGTATGCTGAGCACAATGTTGCGCCCTCACAGAGCGCCATCGACACGGCGAAGGACTCCATAACATCCGCGCTCCCGTTGCTGCATCCCATGGCGTTTATTGACGTCCCTGCGCTTTATACGGGCGATGCACGTGACGGGAGCAGATGGGCATTCGCCTGGACGCCGGGCATTCCGAACATGCAGGTTTGGAATGACGTGCTGTCTACGAGCCTGTGGATACCGAAGCCATTCGGGCCGAGGTTGACTGTGGGCAGCCTGCGAATCGATACGTTCGAAGCCGCGGTGGACGAAGCACTTTCGTCCGGGCGCTTCCTGCATTATATCGATGACTGGAACGAGTACCATCGCTGGAAGGGAGAGATTCACTGTGGGACGAACGTCATCCGGACGCCTCCCGGGACTTTGAAACGCTGGTGGGAGGATTCCACGAACTAGGGAGATCACATGATGATGCTTCAACGGACACGAGCTGGGCGATGGCTTTGCCATTTGGGCGCGATCTCGGCGCTCGCCGGACTGCATCTTGCAGGCGGCGCACGGGTCTACGGGGATGACAGTCACCCTGTCCTGGCGCGATTTCCCTCGCGGGCGGAACTCCAGCAGCGAATCGACGAGATCCGACGCGATCATCCGCCGAGGTACGAGGCTGCAAGGCAGGACTTTGACCTCGCTATCCGCTCGCGCTGGACACTGCAGGGGCCGAAGTGGCCAGGCAAGCCTCTTCCGACGCCGATCGTTAAGCCGAAACTGACGCTGTCGGCGCTGATGCCACGGAACGCTTGGGCAAATTACATTAGAGAGATCGACGAGATGGAGGGTGGCGACGAGTTGGCCCAGTTCTACCGCCACCATCTCGACGAACTCTGCTTCGAGGATACACCGGAATTGCGGGCAGTGCTTGTAGACATCCTGTTGAATGGCTGGGACGACTGGTCCGAATGGGGGGATGAGAAGCCGTCAGTCTTTCGCGAGAAGTTCCCCGACCTTCACCGCGTCTATGCGATCCGTGAGCTTGTTCGACTGGACTACAACGATGTGAACGGTGTACTACTAGAACTGTTTGCCGACGGGGACGTCCCTCCTTATCTTTGGACTGAAGTGGCGGCTGCTGTTGGTGACCTGGGGGCCCACTTTGATAAGCTGGAATTCACAGCGGACGTAGCCTATTCGTCCGACGACGTCCGGGTCCGCGAACGCCTCGCAGGCTATATCCAGCACTTCGCCGATCGGGCCTCTAAGGACCCTCGGTCCAAATCATTCTGGGAGCCTTACCTGGGCAGTCCCATCCCGGAACTGCGGTTTGCGGCCCGCAAGGCCCACGAGCTTCCTATACCCGATGTGATCGAGCGGCTGTACGCCCAGCAGGAGTGGGTCGCCGCGAACGACTCTGACCCGACACGCCGGAAGGAAATGGCGCGCGTAATCCGTCGACGCGAGATACTGCGGAAACGGCAAGAAGGAACCTTGACGCCCGAGGAATGGGAACAATGGCAGCGCGAGTCGCGCTCCCCTTAATCGTGGCCTTGTTCCCGTCGTTCGTGGCTGCAGCGAGATTGAACAAGAATGCTACAAGGTACACGGGCTGGGCGATGGCTTTGCCATTTGGGCGCGATCCCGGCGCTTCGTCCACCGCCTCGCGCTGGATGAGCATGAGGAGGAGTGGCTGCTCGTAGGGGCGGCGGCCGGTTGCTGCCTCCGCCCGCACCCCGATGACCCGGAAATGTTCCGCAAGTTCTTCGTCGGACCCGGGTCAATCAAAATGAAGACTAAGGCCCTTAAAGGGATACGAGCGCGCAACGGTTATCCACTCGACCCAGTTCGTCCTGTGCTCCGAGAGATCATCATTACGTCGGACGACGAGGAACTCACCGAATCGGCTACGCTTACTTTGACGAGCTGTTATCGACATGCAAAGGAAGTCAATGAGCGCGCGGTGGCCGAAGACATCCAACTGCTGAAAGAAGTTCTGCAGCGCAAAGACCTTCGCGATTCAGTCCACGCTCGCATTCTGGGTTACGTTGATCGTATCGAAGAGAAGCGTCGCTCGGCCAGCGAGAAGGAAGCTGGTGATTGACTGCCCGGCGTCGAACGCTGATCTTGCCGAATCCGGTTAGCCGAAGAGCCTTGAGCCGACCTCGGCCGTCACTGGTAAGTAGCGACTCTACCAGGTTCAGTTTGACCCCAGTCCTGTAGTCTACCACGCGACATCACTCAGTGTTCCAGCGGAAGCACGTTGGCAACGTGTTCATTACGCTCACGACCGTAAACCGGCACAAGAGCAAGCGGTGCTGGTCAGCGTCGCGGTAATTCGTGGTTCTGATCGAGGTAGTCGAGGACTTGGCCGACGCCCTCCAGGCTGCTGCCTGGGGACGAGTAATGGTCGAGTCGCCGGCTTGTCGGTGTGATTCTGCGAAGCAGTACGGTAGGCGGGTCGGGTGGCAGATGAGTGACCAAAAACGCTCGGGTCCACGAGCCTCCGCCAGGTGGGCCACCGGGTGCCCGGTCACGGAGCCGCGACTGCTCCCGCGAGGCATGCTCGCTATTAGGGCGGGGGGAATCGAATCAAGCAGTACAAATCCTAACCGACGTTCTGGCAACCACTTACGAATACCGCAACAGGAATAGTAAGCGGTCTACAAAACACCGAGAGGGGCTGGGTTTCGGTTGGGTACGCTGCCCACACGCCGTGGCGGTCCATTGCGCTCAGCGGACGCCCGCAGGTTGGCGCGAGGTCCCATGCCGATTGACCGGCGAGCCGCCCATCCGTGCGGAGGAGTTGCCTCCTCTACAGCAGTGCATTCGAAGAGGCATCGGTGAGTGAGTCAGATCCATCTCAACCTTAGCTCGCGAACGTCTATGCCGAATCGTGCGAGATTCTCGCGCACGGAAGCAACGTGTTGCACCACGTGCTCAGGCCATTCGCCATCGGGCGCGGCGAACAGCAATCGATCAGGGCATATGTGTTCTGCGAGATCCGCCAGCTTGTCTACTATCTGTTGATCGAACCCACTCGCCGAGGACTTCGCCTCACCAATGACAAAAAGGCCGTCAACGAGTGCCACAATGTCAAGGTCCGTGACGGGCTCTGCATCCGGCGCATCTGCCATGTTTTGGCTCGGAAGCATCAGAAACATTTCGCGTGATTCGCGCTCCAGAAGATACAGCGACTGTATGACCGCAAGTGTGCCGCGTGAGCGAAGGGAGTCGGAAATCAACTCGTTCACGCGAAAGGACCACGAGGCTTCGGTAGGCAACGACACTGCATCCCCGCAACCCAAACATGCGAGGGATGGGCCAAGGTTTTCGACGGGGTACCAACAATACGAGCCGCAATTCGAGCAACGGATCTCGGTACCCTGCCTAAAGACTCCGGTTTCCACGAGCGAATCGAAATCTCTGTGGAACCACTCATCGAAGGAGCGCCGTTGGCTCCAGTAATTGTGATCAGGCGACTCCGCTAGAGCCTCTTGGCGTAAGTTGCCGAATCGCTGCTGAAACTGGGAGAGAGTGCGCCACCGCTTTCGCCCAGCCTCCCCTTTTGCCATCTCAAACAGGATTTTTCGCCAATACGGGTCTTCGAAAACCTGCCCGCAATGCCAAAGCCCGCCGAACAGACGGAGCATACCGCGAAGGGCGGCACCTTCGGGCGAGGTCCACATCTCGCGAAAGCGCGTGCGGGGCGCGGGGATGTTCTCTTGCCGCGGGCCATACGGATTGCCGAGCAACAGTACGCCAAAGATGTCGCGGTCGCGCGGGATGGTGATCGTGAGTGACGGGGTGTCCGGCCCGACTTGCACGCTCGGGAAGCCGCCGGCCACGATTCGCGAATGTTGGCCCTGGACAAATAAATAGGATAAGCCATCACGCTTTGGGAGAGTCCAGTCGGGGCACACATTTGTGTACGCGTGGCGGTCCGGATGGAATTGGATCTGGAGATCAACCATCCAGCCAGCGTCTCCGCCGCGCTCGCTCGCGGTGGGCGGGCGCGGAGGGTCGATGAGCGCCGAGCCCTGGGAGAATGTCGCCCGTTGTGTCTGCACGTGTGCGTTGAAGTTGGGGCGACCAAGCGGCGAAAAAGAAGGTGTCCAATCGGGAGCCGGACCCGGGCGTCCCTCCGGGAACGGAAACTCGTCAGGTGCAAGCCGGGTAACATTGAGTTGAAGCCGACTTCCATGAGACAACGCGGTAGCGATCTCGTGAAGGCGGGCTTCTTCGAGTGTATATGAGACGATCTGGCCGGTGCGTGCCCAGCCTTGTTCCCAGTAGCATTGCTGGATCCAGTTGAAAACAGCTTCAACGAGGGCAGGATCGGTTCCTATGCTTGAGGGTACCCATAGCGTCGAACGACCAAACCAGCTTTGTGCACAGAGATTCCGGTCCCAATGATACAC
>CP070827.1:3374784-3379772 GCA_020344555.1 Phycisphaerales bacterium | reverse complement strand
TGGTGACCCTGGCTATTGCCGGCATCGTGGCTTTCCTCGCCTTCGCCCTGTTTCTACCGATCGTGGCCTTGATAGACAGCATATCGGAGACCATCTGATGAGGTTCACACAGCTCAAACAGGGTCCTCGGCGGGCCGTCGTTCTGTTGGAGGCGTGCGTCTCGATCATGCTGGTGGGCATGGTCTTGGGCATGGTCTCGCTTCTGCTGACTCGATATGCCAGATCGACGGACTATTTCTTGAACCACCGCCGGGCGCAGCTCGCGGCCGAGTCCTGTGTGGAACGCTTGCGTGCGGGTGTGTTGGATGTCGAGAACGCGACGTTCACCGATGACGCCGGCGTGACCTACGACGTGCAGGTAGACGCCGCGGAGGGTAAGTGGGCGCCGTTGCGACACGTTCGCGTCACAACCGGGGTTATGGGAAAACACAGCCGGTGGGCCCGGTATGAACTCGCTACGTACGTGACCTGTGCCGCAGAGCAGAAAGGTGGTGACCAATGATCCCGAGTCGACGTCGCGCCGTCTTCCTGCTCGAGATGCTCCCGGTGTTGCTCGCCGTGGCCGTCGGTGGCACACTGATGGCCGTCAGCATCGCCGCTATTCTACGCAGCCACAATCGAATCGCTCAGTTTGGCAACCGCTACGCAGTATTGCACGACTTTCTTCGGGAGATCCGAGACGACGTCCGAACGGCAACAGACGTGACGTTGCGGGGCGGGGACGACGGCGAGCTGCAACAAGTGCTGGCGGTCGGGCGTCCACCACGACAGGTACTGTACCGATTCTTCGAAGGGCGCGTCGAGCGAGTGAGATTCGAGGCCGATGGTGTCCCCGACAAGCAATGGGGCATGAAGCACACCGAGGTCAAACTGGGCATGGAACGACCGGCCGCACCCGGTGGTGATTCCGTCGTGAATGTGACTGTTTTATGGCACCGGTCTTCCAAGGATAACCCTGAACCAAGGCGCCGGTTCGAGATTGCTCTGCGTTGCACCGGGGAGCTTCGCCATGAGCACGAGTGACAGCGAGCACATCATGACATGCGGGAGGACACGAGCTTCGCGTCGCAGCGTCGTTCTGGTCCTGGTCCTCGTGTACATTGTCTTGGCCGGGTCGTTGATGGTGCTGACCACAACGAGCACCGGGCAACTGGTGCGTACCGGCAGACACGAGCACGCGTCAATCCTGCTTCGCCAGTTGATCGACAGCGGGCGGGCGTGGGCTTACGCCCGTGCCGATGTGCACGTGGAGACGCCCATCACCCTTGACGCCGCGGAAATCCTTCCTGCGGAATCCTCAGGCCACGTCACCATCGTTGTCAAACCAGGGAAGCCGGAGACCGTGTTGATCGAAGCTCAACTCCGACTGCACGGTCGGCCCTTCACCCGTTCAGGGACGTTCGTTGCCCGTCCGCCGGCTCCCTGACTTTCGAGCATCGTGCGATTCGTTGCGAGCTGCTTGTGCTCCGACACGCTTGATTTAAGGGATCCTGCTGGGATGGGTCCCGTTGCCGGCCATCGTAGCCGATGGACGATCCAGGATGGGCGCAGAAACCCCTGGTGATCAGGGCGTCTGGGCTGGGGGCGCCGCAACTCGCGACTCCCTCGGTGAGTCGACTTCAAACTAGGTAAGATGCGATGCCCAATTGTGTTCAAAAATGGGAGGTCTCTGGTTCGCAACGGATGCACCGCCGTGTGTCTCCTATTGAAACGGCATCGTAGCGGCCTGCCGGCTGCCGGCTTCTCCAATTCAGTCTCAGCACATCGTAAGCCGAAGAGCTGAACTTGCCTTTCGGGCGGCGTACAGTTATACCTTAGCTTGGGCCTTAGAGTATGGCATTCGGCGGAGCTGCCCGCCGGATTCTGTGCTCTTGTTGAGATGAACTTGAGAAGGGAGGATGACGGTGAGTCGAGTTACGTTCGACGACTTGTCGCTTCGAGATTACCGACTGACTGAGCGTGTTCGGCGCCTCCGAGGGACATACTTCCAAGCCATGCCTGAGATCTGCGTGGAGCGTCCAAGGCTGGTAACGCGCGCTCACCTTGACAACGGTCTATTCGAGAAGGACCGGATCACGATCCTCGATAAGGCTAGAGCGTATCGCTATGTGCTGGAGAATCGCGAACCAGTCGTCTGGCACACCCAGGCCCACGATATGGACGGCAAGGCGATCCCGTTCACAGACAACTCGCTGCTAGCTGGATCGACGACCAGCAAATTCAAGGGAGTGCCCCTCTACCCTGAGTTCATGGCTTTGAGTCTATGGCCGGAGTTACACACCATTCAGCAGCGGGCCCAGAATCCGTATTACATTACCAACGCCGAGGCTGCCGAACTGAACTATGAGATCTACCCTCACTGGCTGGACAACACGTTGCTGGAATTGGGACGGGCTCGGTATCAGGATCAAGCTGCATCAGGAAACGATGGTAGAGTTCCCGACTTCCAGCTTCTGCAGCATCTTGTATTCTTTCTTGCCAGCAAACCGAACTGCATTTCGCATGCTATCCCGGACTTCTCACGGGCGGTCGAGCAGGGGCTACGGAATATCATCGACGAAGCACGAGATAAGGCGTCCGCGGCCGCAGACGAGTCCGGGAAAATGTTCTACACCGCAGTGGCTGAAGCCATGGAAGGCATTGTTGCATACTCGCGGAGGCTGGCCGATCGCGCTGAGCAACTGGCCCGCAACGAGGCGGATGCGGACCGCCGGAAACAGCTCCTGGATCTTGCCAAGATTCACCGCACTGTTCCCGAGCATCCTGCGACGAGTTTCCGTGAGGGAATAACTACGATTTGGATGTGTTGGATAGCATTACACCTGGAGAACGCCAATGTGGGGCTCAGTCTGGGCCGGCTCGATCAACTCCTATATCCATTGTACCGTCGAGACACAGATGCCGGCCGGCTCACGGTCCAAGAGGCCATCGAGCTGGTCTGTTGCCTCTGGCTCAAGATCGGTGACCATGTTCCCACGGTGCCCGAGGCCGGCGAGCAGCTCTTTGGAGGTACAGGTTCAAACCAGGCCATCACTATAGGTGGGGTGGATAGCGAAGGGCTCGACGCAGTCAACGACCTGACGTATGTTATGCTGCGGGCCACCGAACTCATGCTCCTGCGAGATCCCAACCTCAATGCCAGATACATGAGTGGAGTCAACTCGAGGGAGTATCTCAGAAGGATGTGCGAGGCCAACGTCCATACCAAGGCCACTCCCGCACTCCACAACGACAAAGCGGTTATCAGGTCGTTGACCTCCAAGGGCGAGACTCTGGAACAAGCCCGAGATTATGGCGTAGTGGGGTGCGTTGAACCCAACAGCAATGGGCGCCACTACAGTAATTCCGCGGCCATCCTGCTCAACCTGACTTCGGTTCTCGAGTTGACTCTTTACAATGGCCGCCACAGACATACCGGCTTGGACCGTCAGATCAGTGTTGAGACCGGTGATGTCGCGGATCTTGCAAGCTTCGAGCAATTCAAGTCGGCGTTCGAGCGGCAACTGCGCTGGATGGCCGACAATGCCCTAACCATCAATAACTGCCTGGGCCGCATCCACCAGGACTACTACCCTACGCCGATCCTGTCGGCCTTGTTCGAAGGGCCCATGGAAAAAGGTAAAGACGTCATCGAAGGCGGCGCTGCTGTCAACTCCTCGGGAGTTGCGATCATAGGGCTTGCCGATGTGGCTGATAGCCTCTCCGCTATTCAGCAAGCAGTCTTCGAGGAGAACTATGTTACCTTTGCCGAACTGCTCGATGCCCTGGAACACAACTTCAAGGGCCGAGACGTGCTTCATGCCCAACTGGTGAACCCGGACAAGACGCCGAAATACGGCAATGAGGATTCCAAGGCCGACGCCAACGTCGCTTGGGTCATGCGGCTGCTTGACCAGGTCTTTTCCGAAAAGAACAACTACCGCGGTGGAGGGTACCGCGTGGGTTACTGGACCATGACCAATCACGCCGGCTTCGGGAAACTGACCAGGGCTTTGCCAAATGGCCGTAAGGATCACGAGAACTTTGCCAGCGGCATCACTCCGGTGTCGGGCGCCACGCCGTACCTTACCAAAACTCTGAACTCTATTGCCTCGGTACCTGTCGAGTGCGCGACCAACGGAATGGCACTGAACATCAAGTTCACGCCCGAGGGTCGCGGCGAAGATGCGGAGGCCAAGATGGTTGATCAGTTTGCCGCTGTAGTGCAAGGCTACTTCGACGAGACCGATGGCCGTCGTGGAGGCATGGAAATACAATTCAATGTCACTACGCATGACACGTTCGTTGACGCGGTAGACCACCCGGAGAGACACCGCGAACTGTTGGTGCGAGTCTCGGGGTACACTGCATATTTCAAAGACCTGAACCCGCAAATGCAAAAGGAGATCATTGACCGCACCGAATATTCGCTGGCGAAAGGAACTTCGGTGCCCTACGAACCTTTCCGGTTGCGGTCTGTACGGAGGTAAACCATGGCGCGCAATACGAGACAATCGTCGCTGCGGTGGGTTTCGTACGTTCTTCCCGATCGGCTGGCCAACTGGACCTTGCGCAGATTCGCCAGACGAGTAGTGAACGAATTGAGAGGCGGAGCTACTGACGCCTTCCTCGAGCTTCTTCTGCGCGGCATGGATCTGGCTTTCAACCTGTCCAGGGGCTTTCGCAGAAACATAGAGAACTTTGACGCCCGTTACGTCTTCAGAACCGCCGACGGACGCGTGCATGCTACGGCCGATTTTGCCAACGGCGATATGAAGGTAGATCGACGCGCAGAGGACCGGTGGAGCGTCCGTGTTACCTTCGCCAATACCCGTGCCTTTCAGACATTCCTTTTCTCCAAGGACCAGGACATCCTGAATTCCGTCCTGGCCAACGAGGTGGAAGTCGACGGCAATTTGAACTACATCTATAAGTTCGGCTTCATGGCAAGGGATTTGGCGCGGCGTCTCGGCGTGCTCTAAAAGGACAGAGGCAAGTGACCGGGGGAG
>CP070827.1:3370918-3374684 GCA_020344555.1 Phycisphaerales bacterium | reverse complement strand
CCGCCAAGGTGGCCAGATTCCGACTGTTCACTCCGATGATGGTGGCTCCGCCAACGAGTGCCCGCTCCAACTCGTTCTCGGAATGGACCTCGACCAACACCTGCAGGCCCACTTCGCGGGCCAGCCCGGTGAGATCCTGGAGCCGGCCATCAGTCAACGCAGCGACGATCAGCAACACCGCGTCCGCGCCAAGGTGTATTGACTCGTGGATCTGATAGGGGTCGATGATGAAGTCTTTGCGCAACACGGGCAGCGATGCCACCCTCTTGGCAATGGCCAGATCGTCGGCCGCGGCGCCAAAGAAGCGATGGTCGGTCAGAACCGATAGGGCGGATGCGCCCCCACGCCGGTAGCTCGCGGCGATATCCGCCACGTTCGCACGTTCGGAGATGGATCCGCGTGACGGGGACTTGCGCTTGATCTCCGCTATGACCGAGATACCCGACCTCCGAAGTGCGGCCATGAAGTCCAGCCCAGGCAAGGTCGGCCGGGTCATCGCTTCGACGACCATCCTTTTCTTGCGCGCTTCCACCTCAGTGCGCTTGTGATCAAGAATGATCGACAGAACGCTCATGCCGTTGCCTCCAAAGTCCGCTCCCGCAACGCCCGAAGCTTTCCGATCGCCTGTCCCGAGTCGATCGATTCTGCGGCCGCCGTAACGCCGCTACTCATTGAGTCGCATCGGCCACTGACGTAGATGGCTGCCCCCGCGTTGAGCAGGACGATGTCGCGCGCCGGCCCAGGCGCACGGCTCAACACTCGCATGGCAATCTCGGCGTTGACCTTCGAATCGCCGCCTTGGATGTCGGTCAGGCCTGCGGTGCTGAGGCCAAATTCGTTCGGGTGGAGTGTATACGTCCGCATCTGGCCATTTCGAAGTTCTGAAACCCGGGTCGGCCCACTTAAACTGATTTCGTCCAGTCCGTCGTCACCGTGAACGAGCATACAATGCGTTGATCCCAGCGCGAGCAGCACTCGAGCCAGCGGCTCGGTGAGACATCCGTCATAGACTCCGACTAACTGGCGACGGGCACCGGCCGGGTTGGCCAGCGGGCCAACAATGTTCAGGATCGTGCGGATGCCAACCTCGCGGCGCGGCTTCACCGCATGTTTCAGCGAGTGGTGGAACAGTGGGGCGAAGAGGAACCCTACCCCGATTTCCTCGATACACCGGGCCGATGTTTCCGCCGACATCTCGACGGGTAGTCCCAACGCACGAAGAACGTCTGCGCTGCCACAGCGGCTCGAAATGGCACGATTGCCGTGCTTGGCTACGCGGCACCCCGCACCGGCGGCCACGAACGCCGCCACGGTGGAGACGTTGAACGTGCCGGTGGCCACGCCATTGCGGACCACGGTGTCGCCGCCCGTACCGCACGTGTCAATCAAGTTGTCGCCGAAGATGCGTACTGAGGTCATGCGCGCACGCATGGCCCTGACGAAACCGAGGATCTCGGTGACCGTTTCACCCTTCATTCGAAGGCCGACGAGCAAAGCAGCGATCTGGGCCGCTGTCACCTCGCCGGCCATGATCGCGCAGGCGATGCCATACGCTTCGTCCTCGGTCAGGCTCTTTCCAGCTACGACGTCACGGACGGCTTGTTGAATAGTCATCAGCTTCCTTCCCGATACACCCTCACCAGCCCCGTCATTGGGACGTAGGCGCACACCTACCTTTGTCACCTTTGGGCCGGCCCACGGCGGCCTCGTTCGGCACAGTCCGCGAGGGACTTACACCCCCAGGATCAACCACATGTCCCGCGCACAAAAAAAGCCCCCGGCAACAGCGCCGGGGGCTTCTTGGGACCTAATTATGCAACAGTGTCAGACTACAGGCGGTCCCCACCTCCCGGCGCACGACCTATAACGCCAATACCACCCGTCAACGGGCGCGTCCGGGAAGCAAGAGATTACCTGAACAGTCCAACTCATAGCAGCAGTCTACCAGACCACTCAGTCAATGTCAACCCCATAGCACTAAATAATTCCTGTTTTTTCCGGCCGATGGTCCAAGGGCTCGCTCCAGCGCCGGCTGTCTCGATTCCGATCCCGCCGGCGCTGTCCCGATGTACATCGGGAGCTATGCCACCCACTCCTTAAAGGACGGGTAACGGGGCGCTAGCAGGCTGAAAGCCGGCTCGAAAGTAGCCGGTGGCATCCCGGCGCGCCGGGACGCTTGCCCACGGCTATTCTCGCCCAGCCAGGATGGTTGACTCATGGCGGCGCCGCGCTTGGCACCCGATTCTCGGGATCTTCGACATGTCACCCACTTCTCAAAGGACGAGTAACGGAGCACCAGGCCCACAGGTGGCGCGTGAACCTCGCAGCCTTGGTCGAGACAACGGATTCCGCGGTTTTCTCTTGCGTTGTGGGGCAGGATGGTGGTAGGATGAAGACTCGTTAGACGGGCCGGAAGGGGTGAGTGGTCCGCTCTGACGTGCCCTATCAGCACTCAGCGCGGGCATTTCAAACGGCGGAAGAAGATGCGCTCAACGGGCAACATCCCGAGCGGTGTGGTTCACACGTTGTCTCTGATTCGGAGGTACAGACCATGAACACGGCCAATAGGTATGCACGCTGCTCCATTTCCTCACGCCACGACCAAGGCTCCTTATTCCGAGAGAGAAGCAGGGCCGCACTCACGTGGCGAGTAACTCAGCCGGTGGCGCCCGGTGGTTCGGAGAAACGACTTAGGACTGTCGTCCTTCTGACCGTATCGGCGATGCTCGCGCAACAGCCGGGAGTCGCCCTTGCGGACAAGGGCAAGTCACCAGGCTCTCTCGCGCCCCAGTCCGTGGGCAACCTTCCTGCTGAGAGTACGGGGCGCGGGATTGACGAAGGAGGTGGATCGGCATGGGAAGCTTATGCCGGCGTCGCTGCCGCGGCTACGTGCTTTCTGTCATCACCGCCTGAGCCGGACAGGTTGCCGTTGCCGGGAAGCCCCATCAACCAGAAGGTTCGCTACCTGTCGTTCACCGCAGGCGACCCGGGTCGGTCGCAGGCTATCCGAGTGCCGTTCGACTACCTCCCGCCGCCCTACACTCCTTGGGAAGGTGTGCTGATGTGGGTTGGCCAGCCAACCGAGTACTGTGAGCAGGCCGGTAAGGAGAGGCCACCATGCCCCTGTGGTCAGCCAAGCTGCGTGTTCACCGGAGCCACGCTGCAGTGCGATCCCTATTTCACGGATTGGAGCGTCTTTGATGTCGTCCACGTGTTCCACGAAGGGATCCTTCCTAGCGCGACCTATACCGTGCAGGTTATTGATTCGACCTGCACCACGGTGGAGTCCAACTTCTCCGCCCCCTTGTTTGTGACCATGAGCCGCTGGGGCGACGTAGTAAGAAACTGCGTGACGTGTCCCTGCGGGCCGCCTGACGGAGTCGTTGGCATTCCCACTGACGTAACCGCAGTGCTTGACAAGTACAAGAATCTGGAGCCACCCGGCGCACCCTGTGCGGCCGTGAGCAAAACGAGGGCCGACCTCGACTGGGAGACCCCGAACCGGCGCGTCGATATCTCGGACGTCACCTTCTGCCTGGACGCGTTCCGCGATGTCCATTGGCCGGTCGCATTCGGCCCGCCGAGTCCGCGGCCCTGTTCGCCGTAGGAGTAATGTCCCTGAGCTCTGTAAGCCGGACCTGCGTCATCCGGCCGCGGCTTCGTGTTCCTTTTTGTACTGCTCGACGATCTGTTGTTGGATGTTGGCCGGAACGATCTCGTAATGCGAGAACTCCATGGAGTAGCTGCCCTCGCCTCCCGTGATGCT
>CP070827.1:3369748-3370818 GCA_020344555.1 Phycisphaerales bacterium | reverse complement strand
CTCGTGGTTACGTCGTCGCTTTGTGTGGTTATGTATGCTGTTTGACAGATTACCGGGAGTAAGGGGCGCCCGGAACGTGATCCGGATGATTACCGGAAAACGCGGGCAAGCACCCGGCAATGAGCAACATACGACCAGGGGTGAACGTCCTCCACTCTATTTCAGGCCGCACGACCGTCGGTGGTTCAGGCAGACGTTTGGGGCGAAGGTGAGAATGGAGATCCGGGCATGGCGAAGCGTGGATCGGCTGTTCACTGAACGGATGGTGCCTGACAATTCACTGGGGCGGCTTCTAATGGCTGTGATATTTGAGTGTGAAGATGTTTTTCCTCACTTGTTGGGGAGAATAGGAAGATACCCATTGATCATTCTGCGGAAATAAGTGAGTTTCCGAGAAATGAGAGTCGGGCGAGGCGACATTTCATGATCTCCGTGGTAGTGTGCACGTACAACCGGGCAGATATGCTGCGGCAGATGTTAGAGGCTTTCTTTGCGCAAAGGGACCTTGCTGTTGTGGATCACGAGTTGATCGTGGTTGACAACAACTCGTCGGATAATACTCCCGTAGTTGTGGACGAATTCCGGCGGTTCCCCAATATCCGGTACGTCTTCGAAGGGCGTCAAGGGCTTTGCTACGCGCGAAATCGTGGGGTGACTGAGTCTCGCGGCGAAATCGTCGCTCTGTTGGACGACGATGTCATCGTTGACAAGGCGTGGCTGGTCAAGCTCCAGGAGTGTTTTGACGCAACGACAGCGGACGTCGTTGGTGGCCGCAGCCATCTGGTTTTTGAGAGGGAGCCGCATACCTGGTTCGGGCCCTATTTCGGCAGGTTGTTAGCGCAAGTGGACCTTGGTCCGTCCCGCAAGGTTGTCCCGGATGGACGGGGACTGTTCGGCTTGAACCTGGCGTTTCGCAAGTCGGTATTCGAGACCGTCGGACTGTTTGACCAGGAATTGGATCGCAAGGGAGGCAAATTGCTGGGCGGGGGCGATACAGCCAAGGTGCGGCAAATCGCGGAATCCGCAGGCACTGTAGTGTACGATCCGGATGCAGTGGTCGGACATCTTAT
>CP070827.1:3358706-3369648 GCA_020344555.1 Phycisphaerales bacterium | reverse complement strand
GTTGGGTACCAGGCGTCCTGGGCAGACGCCAGGACTTTCCGCAGGTGCCTAAGGGGCATGGAGTCACGTGTGCACGAATTGTCGGACAGCCTCGGACAGGCCGCCCGTGGCACCCAGAATCGAATGCCGCCGGAAGTGTCACCGACCCGTATCCTCCTGCCCAAGCCGTTTCGCCACGGTGAGGTTTGCCGCCGGATCCGGGCTCAGCGCAACTGGCCAGCGCAGCCCGGCCGGCCGGATCGCTGACCTCCGTGGTTGGCGCGAGTACAATACGCTCATGGCGAGTCTGCCAGTCGCCTGAAGTATGGAGAGATTATGACCGAGCTGCAGGTACATATCGTCGAGCTTCAGCCGATGCGAGTCGCTAGTGTACGGGTCATCAGCGCGAGCCCGGAACGTGATGCATGGGAGAGAATGCACGTATGGGCGCAACCCAAGGGGCTGCTCGATAACGTCGAGAAGAACCCGGTCTTCGGCTTCAACAACCCCGGCCCGTCTCCGGACCGCAAGGAGTACGGCTACGAGTTCTGGATCGCCATCGGTCCCGACATCGAACCTGAGGGCGACATCGAAGTGAAGGATTTCGCCGGAGGCCTGTACGCCGTCACGACCTGCAAGCTGCACGGGGATCCCAACGGGAACGTTCTCGAAGTCTGGATGAAGCTGTTGGAATGGGTCAAGTCCAGCAAATACAGGTGGCGCAAGACTCACGAGCTGGAAAAAGCCCATGACCCAGAGGCATCCGAAGAAAACCTGGTCCTGGACCTCTATCTACCGATCGAGGAGTGACCAAACCTCCCCTCAGCATGTCAGGCCGGACTCGGGGAGTACGTCACGGACCACGGCTGGCCCTCGACGCACCAGGTGTTCTCGTCGCGGATCACGGGGCGATACAGGCTGTCGCGCTCGACCGGTTTGCAGCCGGCCTCGACAATCAGCCGTCTGAGCTTCTCGACGGTCAGCTCCTGGCGGGTGGTCCCGCCGCCCTCGCGTTTGGTGATATCATAGTAAACCACCGTGCCATCGATATCGTCGACCCCCCAGTTGAGCGACACCTGGGCCAGCTTCGGCGTCTGCATGATCCAAAACGCCTTGATGTGTGGGATGTTGGGACACATCAGACGACTGATCGCCAGCGTCTTGAGATCATCGAGACCGCTTGGACCCGGAAGATGCGACAGCGCACTTCCTTCCGGAACGAAGGAAAGCGGCACCACACAATTGAAATGGGCCTTGCGCGATCGCAGGCTCTCCTTCTGGTGTTCACGCAGTTTGATCAGATGTTTGATGCGTTCGGCCGGTGTTTCCACATGGCCGTACAGCATCGTCGCGTTCGTGAAGATGCCCAGCTCGTGGGCGGTGCTGTGGACCTCGAACCACTCTGCCTCGCCCACTTTGGTCTTGAAGGCCTCATCATGCACGCGGTCGTCGAAGATTTCCGCCCCTCCGCCGGGGAGGCTGCCCAGACCGGCATCCCACAGGTGAGTCAGGATCTCGCCGATCGAGAGCCGTGGTTTGCTGATCCGAGCGAAGTGTATGATCTCGATTGCGGTAAAGGCTTTGATGTGAATGTGCGGGCAGGTTTCTCGGATAGCGTTGCACATGTCGGTGTAATAGGTGAACGGCAAAGCAGGATGCAACCCGCCTGTAATGTGCACTTCCGTGGCACCGCGTGCGTAAGCGCCCCTTGCCTGTGCGACGATTTCGTCGATCGACAGCTCATAGCCGGCGTTGTCATGGGCCGAATCGGCCAGGTCTTGGCTCTCCGAGTGTCCGTGTCCCGAGGCGCCGGGAAAGCCCGCTGCTCCTTTCGGATAAGGGCGATAGAACGAGCAGAACTTGCACCGAAGAACGCAATAGTTCGTGTAGTTGATGTGCAAGTTGATGTTGTAGCAGGCCATGCGCCCGTGAAGGCGTTCACGAACGTTATTGGCCAGCTCCCCGAGGGTGTGGATGTCGCGCGATTCATAAAGCCGCACGCCGTCCTCGAGGGTCAGAGGCTTGCCGGCATCAAGCTTGTACCGGATGTCCCGGGACGGTTGTCCTTCAGTGGTTGCCATCTGGCACACTCGACTTGGAAGGCGCCTTCGCAGTTGGCGCAGGGTGGCCTTACAAACACTGTGTTAGCGCGGTGGCGGGTCCCGCTCACCGCCGAGCGCCCGGAACTCAAGACACGCGGTACGACACGACCACCTCGCTTGCTCCGTCACGGTGACAAAGGCACGAACGCCAGCGCCTCCCCGTCGAGCCGCCAACTGGTATCCGTCGACGCCTGAGAGATCGTTCCTTTCGGCACCAGGTAGATCTCTACGCGGCGATTCTGGCTCTTGCCTGCTTCCGTGGTGTTATCCGCGATGGGCCTGTACTCTCCGTACCCCATCACGCCGATTTGCTCCGGTCCATATCCGTACTTCTGGAGAGCAAATGCCACCGATATGGCGCGATGGCCGGAAAGATGCCAGTTGGTCGGATGCTTGGTCTTGGTGGTGGGCCTGACGATCGGCGTATTATCCGTGTGCCCTACCACGATCACCTCGAAGTCGGCGGCGGCTGACGACTTGATCACCTCCGTAAAGCTCCGCAATGACTCCTTGGAGGACTCCTTGACCACGTCGCTGCCAAGGGCGAACAACAGATCAGCCTTCCATTTCACCGTCCCTCTCCCGGGATCGTACACAACCGCCGTGGGATGCTCGTCCGCAAAACGCTTCAAGGCGCTGTCCAGCCGCTCGGGCAATCTCGGGCTGGTGATGCCGATGTCGGGCAGTACCTGCCGGTCGGCCATCCCCTCCAGGGCGGACTGCGCGGTCTGCCGCATCTCATCAAGGAGTTCGTTTTCCTTGCGGAGATTGGCGATCAGTTCGTCCTTGGTGTCCAGTTCCCGCTCCAACGAGCTGACTCGCGTGCGCAGCGAATCGTTGACGTTACGCGCGTCGAAGAGTTCCTGAGCCAGCACCTCCTTATCCGCGATTGTGCTGCGACGCGCTGAGTCCACCCGCCGGTGCTTCTCCAGGGGCACGCATCCGCTCAACACAGCCAGCAAAAAACCACCTGCAACACAGCCAACCATCCATCCGCCACCGCGCATCACATATCCTCCTATGCCTGCAAGAGTTTCGGGCCGATCGCCGCAATCGCCTCTTTGCCCTGACCGGCGTCCGCTCGGTCCAATCAAGGCCTCACCTGCCTCCAATCAAGCTCCATTCTGCATATCTGAATGGGATCTGGGTCACAACGTATAACGCATGCAATAACCGGAAGATCTCCCACCCTCAAGGGCGCCGGAGAAGCCGGCGCCTGATTCGACCGCGCTGCGCGCCGTGCCTTCGATACGCGGCCCTACTCGGACCGCTTCTTGACCACGAAAAAAGTCGCCGCCGCCGCAACAGCGCCCGTAACCAATGCGCCGGCGGCATAGATCCACAGGTTCGCGTAGACGGTCTGCAGCAGGGCCGGTGTTATTCCGCGCACCAGCGCCGCCGCTCCCAACCCGGCGAACCACATGACCACCACAGCAACCACCATCAACGCGGTGAGGCTCGTGGACACCGCATCCGGACCGTATTCGACGACTACCTCCTTCACGACCGCCCGCCGCTTCTGGGCCGCGACGGGTTCGGCCTCCGTCTCCGACTCGGTCTCCTCCTCAACCTCGAACGCCTCTTCCGGTTCAGTGGCTTCCTCTGCCGGAATAGCCGCATCGAGACCGGCCCGGGTGTCGTCACCCATCTCCACGGTGGCTTCGGTCTCGCCCTCACCGGTATATATCTCGTCCAGAAGCTCCTGGCCCAGCGAGGTGTCGTCGCTCTCGCGCGTCAGATCCAGAATGCCCGAACCGCTTCCAGTACCCTCCAATCCCAGGCCGGCAACGTCGGTTACGGCGGTCTGCGCCAAGGGATCCACTTGCTCGTCCAGTTCGTCATCATCGAAAACGTTCACGCCCACGGAGGGGACAACCGTAGAGTCTTTTGCCTTTGCGGCCGCTGTCGTAACCCCCGCGGCGCTTGCTTCCGCATCGGTCTCCTCGAGGCTGATGACATCACTGCCGGAAGGGGAGATTGCGATGCTGGAGTCCTCCGCCGGCTCGAGCACGATGTCCCCACTTCCGGACCCGCCGGCATCATCGGACTCCTCGATGTCGGCAACGGCCGGGCCGGCCATCGCATCCACGTCGTCGACTTTGTAGTTGACCGTGCCGGCGTCGCGGAACTCGCGAAGCTTCCCTCCACGAACGAGGTCCTTGAGCTGTTCCTCGGTCTTGCCGAGCCGCTCAGCAGCCTCTTCCGCTGAGTAGAACATCTTAGCCATGGGTCCGCACCTCGCTTCGTTCCGCCAGGTCAGATGCTGCGGTTACGGCATCTGACTCTCGCTTGACTGGAGCCTGTAACGCCGCTGCTCGTCCACCATCTGCTCGACGATGTCCGGCGGCAGGTCACAGATATTGTGGCTCTCCAAATAACGATCATAACGCCAAGTCCGGGCTGCGGCCAGCCGCAGGCAGCCCTTCTGCGGCAGGTATTCGTAGACCCAGATGGTCATGGCGTCGACGTCCACCATATAGACGCCGTAACTGCCCTTGGACAGTTGTCCGGAAAAGGCGAAGACTCCCCGCCCACCGGCGCTGGTCACCGGCTGCCCCAGCGCGACCCCCCCTACCAGCAGGCCGTCGGAGCGGAGCACCAGCGTGGTTCCAATTACGACCAGGGCGACTGCGATCACCCAGAACACCGGGTGCGGCGTCCGAGGACCGACCGGGGCAAACTCTGACGACTCGTGTTTCTGTCCATCGATCGTAATGGCCTGGAGTCTCCGGAGGAACCGAGCGCAGGCTTGAACATCGGGCATCGCGTGCGAAGTCCCCGCACCACGCCCATCCGCCAAATTATACCGGAGTCAGGGCGCATAACAAGCAGGCAGGGCGGACACCCCGGGACGTGGGGCCTGGGGGGGCGCTGGACACCTCCGTACCCATGTTTCAGACTCAAGCGTGTGTCGAATGACCGCACAGAGGGACGAAGGGACCAAGGGACGGAGAGACCAGAGCCCTCCTCCGGAGGTATCCCGATGTACATCCGGACGATACGCCGGGATAAGGGAGGGGTACGCCCCGAGCGACCTCGACGCTGGTCAGGACAGGCTCTGCGACAGAGGGACGGAGGGATCAAGACCCACGCCTGCGTGGCATGACCAGCCGGAGCCTGGTCGGGTCCAGAAGGCCAACCGTTTTGTAGATCGGTGAGGGGAATGACCGGTATGAACCCGCCCTGACGGAGGCCGGTCAAGGGCGGGCGTTCGCTTTAGACACCAGTAGGCATCGCAGGCCCCTCGGCTTGGATCGGGACCGGTCTTCGGCGCAGCGAAACACGACGTGCTGTCCGCTCCAGGGCACCGGTCACAATTAGCTCGAACATGCGCAACGCCTCCTCCCAGCAGTGATGCACGGCGACGAATCGCCGGGCGGCCCGGCCCAGACGCTCACGCTCGGCTCTGTCAGTCAGCAGCCAGACCACGCTCTGGACGATGTCGGAAGGCCGATCGGCAACGACGAATTCCTGGGCGTGGCGGCCGGCGATACCTGTGGCCGCCTTACTGGTGAGCACGACCGGCTTAGCCGCTGCCATGGCCTCCAGCACCTTGTTCTGCAGCCCGCGGGCAATGCGCATCGGCGCCACGCTCACATCAAACCGTCGCACCTCTTCGGCGACATCCTCGACGCCGCCGACGACCTCTACACCCGGTATGGTCGCAAGCCTGCGAATCCGCCGCACGGGTGACCGGCCGACAATGCGAAAGACAGCCTCGGGATACAGCGCTCGAATATCAAGCCAGCACTGAGATGCAAACCAACACACTGCATCGACGTTGGGCCGGTAATCCATGACTCCGACGAAGCCCACAGTAGGCGGTCGGGAGAACTCGTGAGCACCCTTGGCGCCGGACACTGGCTGCTGGGGTGCTGACACACCGGCGGCGCCGCCTTGCGGATCACCCAGCTCGGGCAGCGGTACACCGTTTCCGACAATGTGGAGTTTGCCGGGCCTGGCGGCTCCGTCCAGCGCCGCCGCCTCCGCCTCGGTTATGAGCAGCGTGGCATCGAATGCGTTGACCCAGGCCCGCTCGTTGCGCGCCAGTCGACGCCCCTCGGTATTGTACAGCCACCGCGCCGGGCCGCGGGAGGCCGCGGCGTATTCCAGCCACTTTTGACTGTCCAGATCGCAAAGGTCCAGCACGCGTCGTCTGGCCGGCACCTGCAGCGCATAGTGAGCCATGCTCGAAGAAAACGCAGCGACGGCATGGAACTTGACCGATTCACACCATCGCCGCAGAGCAGCATCCATTGCGGAATGGTCGTAGAACGATCCGGTGACGGTGCCACCGCACAGCAAGCCGAAAAGCCCGCCCATCGTGGAGCGGGTGTGGTTCAGCCGGATGGCGGCCACATCCTGGCAGGAAGCTCGAAGGGCATTGATGAATTGCTCGTCGGACCGTTTGTCGACAAAGCATGCACACCATACCCGGTGACGCCTGGCGAGATACTCGAGCTGTCGAAAGGAGCGCAGCTTGTCGCCCTTGTTGGGCGGATAAGGAATGCGATGAGCCAGATACAGAATGTTCATCTCATTATCCTGGAATGTGTCTTGCGACCCGCGCCCCGAGAGTCCGTGTGACCCACAGCGGTAGATGCGCCCAAAGGCGGCGTGCAAGACGGAACTTCGGATTACTCGGTGACAAGTCCGGTGTACTGTGGCCGGGTGCCGTGTAATACTGATACCCCAGCGGGCGCGGCTGGAACCCGTTAAAACGCTTGAAGTCGTAGCTGCCCGTGTTGTCCCGGCGCGATCGGCCGAAATCAAAGATGCGATAGCCGCACTCCACACCCCTCTCCATCGCGGTCAGATAGATCAAGTTGGCGGCGCTGCATTGCCTGGCGTTATCCGTGGTGCCGATGAAATACGGCATCACGCTGCCGTTGAACAAGAACGTGACCAGCCCGGCCACACTCCGTCCGTTCCACTGAACGATCGAGACCCAGTGTCGGTCAGGTGTGTGTGCCAAGAGCCGTTCGAAGAAGGCGAGCGGATAGGTCAGCGACGCCAGGCGGCGCATGCTGATCGAGTACAGCGTCCAGGCTTCATGGAGATGTTCGTCGCCGAAAGACACCGCAAGGCGATACTTGCGGCGGGCGTTGCGAGCGGCGGCCCTGGCCTTGCGGGGCAGCCACCCTGGAACATCATCAGCATGATCCGGCATCTCGCGGCGGAACCCCACATACCGATCGACAACCGGTATATCGGGAAGCACGGCTCGCTCACTGCGCAAGTCAATTGCCGAGCAGCGCCGCTGGTGGGCGATTCGCTTTGCGGCGTCAAACAGGCCCGCGGTCGCGGCGTGGTCGTCCGCGATGATCCCGCCTCCCACGCCATACGGAACGCTCACGAGGATCCGCCCCGCAATCCGGCTGGCCATCAGGAACATCGGCAGTGCGCCGACAATGCGGTCCTCCCGCAAGGCCACCAGGTAAATGTCCTGATGGCCGAATGCATCTTTGACGGCGCCGCGCCATGCGACCGTGTGAAAGAGTGTCCCCTCCGGATGCGAAGCTACGTACACATCCCATTCAGCCTGCCGGTCCGCACTAAGTCCGGTAATTCGGCAAGGTGACGCGGTGGGGGTCTGGCGATCTTCCGCCGGCGTGTTCTCCGGTTCAACCACTACAGCCAGAGCGCTAGACACCGACTTTCAGCTCCTCATTCTCCGCCGCGAGAGTGGCACCCGGTCCCGCCCGTGAAATCACGTAGCGGTGCTTCCCGGAACCTGAAGTAGCGATCCGGTCGACCAGATCGACACGCAAGTCGACCCGCTCGCCGACCACCGGCCGCACCCGCCTCGCGACGGCCTCCCGGGTGATTCGCCCGGTCCTGTCATCGGCCACGACGTCCACCGTAACGCTGTAGTCCTCATGCTGAGTGACACGAAACTGTCGCACACCGGCCAGCTCACGCAGCGGATAGATGATCGACAGGGCGTGCTTCACCGTGCCGTCGGGCAGGTACAGAAAGTCCGTCGTTCGCCCTTGGACGACGTCCATCATCGGCAACCCTCTTCCACACGGACATCGACCGGGTCTGAGCCGTCCCACGTCACCCGTGCGATAGCGGATAAAGGGCATCGCGTAGGTGTCGAGATGCGTAACCACGATCTCACCGGCCTCGCCCACCGGTGCCAGCTCACCAGTGTTGTCGATGACCTCGACGATCACGTTCTCCGCGGTTATGTGCATGCTCCCCAGCGGGCATTCATGGGCGATAAAACCGGCCTCCCGGCTCCCATATCCGTCAGCCACCGGGACGCCGAAGTACGAGGTAATCGCCTCGCGATCGTGCGGGTAGCAGACCTCACCGGTCACGAACACCGCCCGCAGGCGGCCCGTATCGAGTTGCCGCCCCGAGGATCGTGCATGACGGGCAAGCAGAGCTATGCTGCTGGGATAACCGAACAGACAGACGGGACCGTATCGGTCGAATTCATCGAGGTACTCGTCCATGCGCTGTGGCGACATGTCGAACGCGGTGAGCAGCCGATGGTTGAACAGAACATCGCGCAAACACTTGACACTATCCCTCCGGTTTGACTCGATGGGCGAGCCCCAGATGTACAACTCGCGATGGCCGATATCGACTCCGAACCAGCGGTGGCTGCGGATACGCGCCGCCTGGTCGTAACCTTGCCGTCGTCGATCGAAGTAGAAGATCAGTGGTTCACCGGTTGACCCACCGGTGTTATGTTCAAACAGGCCGCCCGGCACGTCGCGCCATAGCATTTGATCAAGCGATGCCCGAATCTCGCACTTGCCCAGAGGCGGCAGTCGGCCAAGAGCTCCAACCGGCTCCGGATCCTCGATGTCAACGTCGGCTTCCGCAAACCGCCGCCGGTAGAAGGGCGTGTTGCTTTGGGCATGGTGCAGCAACGCCTGGAGCTTGGCCCGCTGCAGTACTCGAATGTCGTCCGGGGCAAGCCACTGCGATCGTTCCAGCTCTCGCAAATAGCGAAATGTCCGCCTGCCGAGCAACCACTCGTGGACCGGACAGACTAGATGGCGGGCGATGAACGGAAGCATGCGCATCCCAACCGCTGGCGCACCCGTAAGTGCGTCTCTGAACGGAACGTCCCCAATCGTACCTGGGAAGCTCCAGGTGCGCGTTTTATCGGTTTCCGTGAGGCCCGAGATTGGTTGCGCGTGCCATCAGGCGGGGCGCCCTTGCTTGCGAGCTGCATGGAGAGGAACGCAGCCTGCGAGGTCGCGCACAGAGGGCCCATCCGGCGTGGGTATGATCTTAACGTTCTGTATAAACGGAGGTTATGCGCCGCTGGCCCGAGTCAGGTGTGTAGAGCACCTCGTCGATAGTACAAGCCCACACGTCCAGGGCGCATCGAGCCGCAGGGCTCAGCCCGTGTTGCGAACGTAGAGCCGGTACTCTTTTGCGTCCAGAAGCGCCGTCAGCGGCTCGATCGACTCGGGCCGGATCTTTACGATCCAGCCTTCTTCGAAGGCGTCGTCGTTGATCAGTTCAGGGTGATCTGCCAGGGCAGTGTTGACCTCGATCACGTCGCCTCCCACGGCCGTGAGTATCTCTGAGGTGGCTTTAACGGATTCGACCTCGCCGAGCTGATCACCTGCGGCCACTGTCGTACCGACCTCAGGCAGTTCAACATAAGTGATGTCGGTGAGCTCGTCCGCGGCGTACTGGGTAATGCCCATGGTCACGATGTCGTCGTCGATGAGAAACCATTCGTGCGTTTCGGAATACTTTCGATCGGTTGGAACCTTCATGAATTCCCTCCGGCGCCCCGCCGGCTCTCGCCAATATCCCTACATACCTATTCGGAGATTCGTTTCACCGTCTACTTCGGACGTTTATAAAACGGAAGCTTCACGACCCTGGCGGCGACCCGCTTACCGCCGATCTCGACCGTAAGACACGTAGCCTCCTCCGTATGCTCGCTGCCGATCAGAGCCATTGCGATGCTCTTGCCCAGCGTGGGGCTCAGCGTTCCGCTGGTGACCTCACCGGCTTCCTGATCCCCGCTGTACACCTTGTAGTGCTGCCGGGCGATTCGACGCCCTTCCAATTGTAGCCCGACGAGCCGGCGCGGCAGCCCCTGTGCCTGCAGCTTTCGCATCGGCCCGGCACCCACGAAATCCTTGGTCAAATCGACGCACCAGCCCTGCCCGGCCGTGAGCGAATCCCATTGCTCGGTCAGCTCGTGCCCATAGAGAGGCATGCCCGCCTCGATCCGCAGTGTGTCACGAGCCCCCAGGCCGGCAGGCCTTATCACCGGGTGGGGCCTGTCCTTGGTACCCAACAGCCTGGGCAACAGCAGCTTGACCAAGCCCCCTGGGACAACCACCTCAAACCCGTCCTCGCCGGTGTAACCGCTCCGATAGACGCTGACAGGCATCCCCATCAGCTCGAACACCCTGAACCGGTAGCGTTTCATCGACAAGGTATCAGGGTCGACAAGCTCGCCGGCCAGCTCCATGGTCTTCGGTCCCTGGATGGCCACCATGGCCGTTGACAGGGTTTGATCCTCGATAGTGACGTCGGTTCGGGGGCTATGCCTGCTCAGCCAGGTGAATATTTTCTCCCGGTTCACACCGTTGCAGACGATCCCCCAGTGAGATTCAAAGCGGGAGACAATCAGATCATCCAGAATCCCACCGTCCTCGCGACACATGTGTGAATAATACGACCGTCCTACCTCCGCACCGACCAGGTTGCGCGTGCACAAGCGATTCAGGAACGACTCGCAGTCGTCGCCGGTCAGCTTCAGCCGGCCCATGTGCGACACGTCAAAAACGCTGCATGCAGTCCGCGTGTGGACGTGCTCTTCGGTGATCCCGGCGAACTGTACGGGCATGAGCCACCCGGCGAACTCCACC
>CP070827.1:3356885-3358606 GCA_020344555.1 Phycisphaerales bacterium | reverse complement strand
AATGCAGACTCGATGAAGCTCATCCTGGCGAGGAAGGATCGAAGCCACACCTCGGCCTCGGTTTCGCCCAACCGCAAAGAGCGCATGCCCCAAACGACGAAGCCGGCCACAAGGATGCCGCCCGCAACTGCGGCGGACTGGATGGTCCGCCGGGGGCAGAATCTCGCCGCCACCCAGGCCAGCAGCATGCCCAAAGCTCCCGGGATGGGGATGAACGCCAGAAAGAAGGCGATGAATACCGCGTAGAACACCGGTCGCTCTGCCACCGAGAGCACGGACCGCTCCGCAGCATCGGCCAGGGCGATCATCAGCGGCAGGCCCAACAGGATAAGCGACCAGCTCGCCATGACGGTGCTTTCCAGGTACTTGAGCGTGACCACATCGCGCGGGGTGAGCGGAGCGCTAAGCAAATAGGCGGATTCGGTTTTTCCGAACAGCGCTCCGTAGGCGATGATGGCATTGGAAAATGTCAGCATCACCAGCATGGCCACGAAGAAGAAGTTGAACACCAGTGGGATGGCCACGGTCGCTTCCAGCGGCGTACGCCGAAACTGCCCGAACACCAGGTAGAACAGCCAGTAGAGTCCAAACCAGATCAAGGCGACGAGGATCACCGCCGCGCTGAGCCGCACCGGCGCCTCATTCACGGCTTGTCGAACTCGGTTCCACATCGTGCGTGCTTTGACACGCAGGAGCAGGCCGAGCTGGGGTTGAGCAAGTGGGATGGCGTGAGGCTCAGCCATCGCCGACTTCCGTAAGTTGAAGGAAGATCTCTTCGAGTGAATGTTGGCGACGTGCCTGGGCTCGCAGCTCGTCGAGGGTGCCGACGGCGATGAGTTCACCGCGGTGGATGATCCCGATCTGGTCGGCCACGGCTTCGGCGATATCGAGCGTGTGCGTGCTCATGAACACCGTCCCACCGTTTCGGGTGTGCTCGACGAACAGGTTCTTGACCACGCGAATGGCCCGCGGGTCAAGACCGACCATCGGTTCGTCGATCACCAGAACGGCCGGCTCGTGCAACAACGCGGCCGCAAGCACCACCCGTTGCTTCATTCCGTGGCTGTAACTCTCGGTGAGCTGATCGAGAAACTCGTCGATATCCAGCCGGCGGATCAGCGACTCCAGCAGGCGATCCCGCCGCCGGGTGGAGATCCCATACAACTCCGCGACAAAGTGTAGGAACTCCCGACCGGTGAGCTTCTCGTAGAGAAAGGGCTGATCGGGCACATAGGCGAGCTGTGCCTTGGCGGCCAGGCCGTTGGAGCCCACTTGATGACCGCAAACATGGATCCAACCGGCGTCGGGTTTCAGCAGTCCGACAATCAGCTTGATCGTCGTGGTCTTGCCGGCACCATTGGGGCCGAGGAAGGCAAAGAGCTTGCCTCGGGGAACCTCCAGCGACAGATCGCGCACCGCGATCGTCCGGCCGTAAGATTTGGTAACGCCCAACAGGGCGATGGCGTGGTCGGTGTTGTTCATTACCCCCGTCTTCGTCTGGGCATCCTGGGTCCCAAGGTCTTCCTCCTGACCGCGATCATACCCTCTTCGTCGAAATCGGCCTCGCGGACAATACGAATCTTCCCGGCAACCGGCAAGGTCATCTCTTGGACAAGCACCGAGCCTCGGGCATCCACCCAGGCCTTGGCATTCGGCGACTGGACCACCAGACAGCGCCGCTCGCCTTCGGGCGTGGCGATGGTCTCTTCCCCGGTGACCTC
>CP070827.1:3350401-3356785 GCA_020344555.1 Phycisphaerales bacterium | reverse complement strand
GCGTATACGCCGGCGCAGATCGCCAGAACCTGCGTCACGAACGGGATGAAGAAGAGCAGGCCGGAAACGAATGCGACGATCGAAGCCGCACGCGTGACCGGTCCGACGGGTTCCGTAACGGTTGGCGGAGGGGGCGCACCGGCGGGCAGACCGGCGGTCGGGGTGGCTGTCGTCGGTGGAACGGGTTCCCGCCCGGCCTTTGGACCGAGCGGAGGGGGCCGGTCCGTGGGGGCACCCGGACGAGGCGCAGTGACCCGGTCCCCGCAGTTTCCACATTTTGCGGACTGGCCGGGCTCAACCTCGACCACGTGCCGGCAACTCGGACAGGTCAGCTCCACAGACGAACCGTTTACCCAAAACGAAGCCCAATTGCAAAGGCCGGGCGAGTAAGTCCGGGTGCATCCCAATTCGGGTGGCATGGGTCCCGACGTATCTCGACGTACCCCGATGTGGATCGGGACAGGCGTCGGGAGGATTTGCCCGTGAGAGCGGTTTGCACGGGCAAGCTACCGCTTGCCTATGCCACCCGGCAAGCTCCTGCCACGTTTCTCGGGATGCACCCAGTAACTCCCGGTTCAAATGCCTTCCGGTTGCTGGTATGATCCCCGGCGGAGTACGGGCGCCGTCGAAACGGACCGCAGACCGGCCCTTGTGCCGATTGTCATTGACGGCCAGGTCCCATGCAGTGAGGGGATCAGGCAACGGGTCAGGCTGGAGACAGAGCAGCCCACCTGGTTCACTCAGGTGCCGTGGATCACCTGGCCGTCAATGACCACCGGTGGGGGGATTGCGGTGGCCGGCTCCGACGGGCGTGCCCAATCGGATGGTTTGTCGATATTAGTGGAAGACCGGTCTTCCCGGTGCTGTTGTTTTTGTGTAGGAGTCCAACCCGGCATGTCGTATCGCGTCCTTGCCCGAACGTACCGCAGCAACACCTTTGACGAGGTGGTCGGGCAGGATCCCATCACGACGACGTTGAAGAACGCCATCGCCTCGGGACGTGTGCACCACGGCTATCTCTTCACCGGAACGCGCGGCGTCGGTAAGACGTCGGTGGCCCGGATCCTCGCCAAGGCCCTGAACTGCCTTTCGTGCGACGCGCCGACCACAGCACCATGCTGCCAATGTGAATCGTGCACGGCCGTCGCCGCCGGTGAAGACGTTGACGTTGTGGAGATTGACGCCGCAAGCAACACCGGTGTCGACAACATCCGCGAGCTGCGCAGCAACGCGACTCTGCTTCCGGCACGCTCCCGCTTCAAGGTCTACATCATCGACGAGGTGCACATGCTCAGTACGGGGGCGTTCAATGCGCTTTTGAAAACGCTCGAAGAACCGCCCCCTCACGTAAAATTCGTATTGGCGACCACCGAGGGCCAGAAGGTGCCCGCAACGATTCAGAGCCGCTGCCAGCGCTTTGACTTCCGGGCGATCGACGCGGCGGCGGTCGCCGGCCACCTGCAGAAGATCGCCGAGGCCGAGGGGATTGTCGCTGAAGAGAGTGTGCTCCGGCGGATCGCCCGGCTGGCCAGGGGATCCATGCGCGATGGGCTGTCGCTCTTGGACAAGCTCCTGTCTTACGAGTCGCAGCGTTTGACGACACAGGTTGCGGATGAGGTCATCCCACCGCCGCACGACGAGCTGGCCTTTAAGGTGATCGATTGCGTGGCCGGGCGCGACCCGGGCGGTGCACTCCGCGAGCTGGACCGTGCTTTGCAGAGTGGCCGGACGGTCGACCGTTTCTGCGATCATCTAATCGAACACGCCCGCACGTTGATGCTTCTGCGGGTTTGCGGTGAGGATACGGAGCTTGTCGACGTTGCCGGCCCCATGAGACCCACACTCTCCGCCCAGGCGGCCCAGTTTGATGCGCCGACGTACGTGTTCATGATCAGCCTGCTCGAGGAGCTGCGTCGCCAGGTGAAGTTCAGCGGAGCGGCACGGGCCCTTGCGGACGCAGCCGTTGTGCGGCTGGCCATGAGCCACCAGTTCACCGACATCGGTGACCTCATCGCGCGGCTTGACGGCGAGGGTGGGGCACCGGCGTCGCAGCCAAAACCGGGCCGCTCAAAAAAAAAAGCAGCCGCTAGCGAAAGTGTGACCGGATGGGGAAAAACGACCGGCGGGGCGACGCCGCCGGTGTCAGTGGACCGCCCGGGTCCACCGGTCGAGCGCCGGGCCGATGAACCTGACTTGGCGCCCCCGCCGCCAAGGCTAAGCTCGGCTGAGTGGGAGCGGGCGGCACAGGATCCGTTGGTCCTGCAAGTGAAGGAGGCGGTGGAGGGCACGCTGTTGGACGTTCGGCCGGCGGCGCGATCGACAGCAGTGAACGCCGCTGACGATGAGGCCGGCGAGACCGCCGAGGGCAACAACGTTGGGCAACAGACCACGGCCATGGAGTAGCAGGCTATGTTAGGTAATCTTGGCAACCTCGCGGGTATCCTGAAATCGGCGAAAGAGCTGCAGGGTCAGATCACCAAATTGCAGGAGGAGGCGGCCGCCCGTCGGCACGACGGCGATGCGGGTGGCGGGATGGTACGCGCCACCGTGGACGGGAAAGGAACGCTTGTGGATATCAAGATCGATCCACAGGCCGTTAGCGACGTGGAATTGCTCGAGGACCTGGTCAAGGCCGCGGTCGGAGCAGCCGTCGCGAAATCGCAAGAGGCGATGAAGAGTGAGCTGGCATCGCTGAGCGGCGGCTTGAACCTGCCGGGCTTGACCGACATCCTGGGCCCATCTGCGACAGGCTGAGGGAGCTGACAGCGGTTCTCGAGTGCGGCTATGAACGGCGAATCGATCGACTCACTCGCCCGTCTCAGGGAGCAGTTTCAGAAGCTGCCCGGTATCGGCCCCAGAAGTGCCGAGCGGCTGGCATTCCACGTTCTGCGCGAGCCTCGTGAGTTCGCCGCCGGCCTGGCCCAGGCAATCCTCGATGTTAAAGACAAGATCATTCACTGCCGAACCTGCTACAACCTGACCGAGACGGATCCTTGCAGGATCTGCGCCGACCCGGCGCGCGACAAAGGGGAAATCTGGGTCGTCGAACAACCCAAGGATCTGATGGCTTTGGAGGCAACCGGGTTGATTCGCGGTACGTATCACGTGCTGATGGGTCACATCGCCCCTTTGGAAGGCATCGAGCCGGAGGATCTGACGATCGACGGTCTGATCGAGCGCGTCCGAGCCGGCTCGGTTCGCGAGTTAGTGCTGGCCCTGAACCCGACGATGGATGGTGATGGCACGGCTTTGCACCTTCAAAGTCTGCTGAGCGAGTTTGACGTGTCGGTGACTCGTCCGGCACGGGGGTTGGCGGTTGGGTCGCACCTGGAATACGCAACGGTGGGGATGCTGGAAGCGGCCATACGGGCCCGTACACGTATGTGACGTTCTAGAGCGCCTGCCGGACGAGGTATGGGGAACCCGGGCGCCGGCATGCTATAATGATCTGGACGGTCCATGGGATAATCCATGGCGGGTCCTCAGGCCCGATAAGCGTGGGGCGTGATGGGAGGCACGTAGCGGGAGGCGGTGAAGCCAACCAGCACTATGAATCGCATGGAAGCGCTAGTCCGCGAAGAAGCTAGGCAAGCTTGATGTCGCAGTTTTTAAGCCAGACCCTTGGCCAGCAGATGCGATTGGAGCAGAGGCTGACGCCTCAGCTCATCCAGTCCATGGCCATATTGCAGAAGCCTGTCGCGGACCTCGAGGCCTACATTGAAAGCGCCCTGGAGAGCAATGCCGCACTGGAAGTGGCCGAGCCGGAACCCGCGGAAACCGCTCCCGGTGAAGACCGGAATCGCGTCCCCACCGGTCAACCGGATGACGGCAACGACCGCGGCTTTGCCAGGCTCGATCGGATGTCCAGGGACTATGATCTGGATCTGAGCGACCCGCCGCCGTTCAGAGCACGCCGCTTGTCATCCGACTACGACCGCGACGCCAAGATGGGTGCCATGGCGAACACGGCGGGTCGTGAGATCGGACTTAATGAACACTTGCTTGCCCAGTGGTCGCTTGTCGAAGTTGATGATGAGGTACGCCGGGCAGGTGAAGCCATCATCAACCACCTCGATCCTGACGGCTATCTCAAGGTGCGCTTGGAGGAGATCGGCGAGAAGGTACGTCCGCAGATTGCGATCGATGCGCTGGAAAGGGCACTGGAGGAGATTCATAAACTCGACCCGGCGGGAATCGGTGCCCGGGACGCAGTCGAGTGCCTGTTGCTCCAGCTCGATAGGTTGAGCGGTGATAATTGCCTGGAGCGCACCTTGATTGAGAGTCACCTTGACGACATTACCCATAACCGGTTGCCGGCCGTCGCCAAGGCGACCGGCTACTCGATCGGCGAGATCAACGAAGCCATGCGGGCCATGCGCTCCACTCTCTGCCTCCACCCCGGTTATCTTGTGGGTGACCGCTCGGTTCCGACTATCCGCCCCGACGTGATCGTGAGGTACGCAGAGACAGGCGGCGGACTGACCGTACAACTGGCCCGCGGAAACACACCCGAGCTTCGGATTCGGGAAGATGTCATTACCATGGCCAAGTCCAAGGAGAACGGCAGGGAAACGCGCGATTTCGCCCGGAAACACGTCGAAGAGGCCACCGCGTTGATCGACGCGGTCAAGTTCCGCAGGAGCCGGCTGCTGGAAGTCGCTCACGCAATAATCGAGAAACAACGTGACTTCTTCGACGTCGGACCGGAGGGGCTGAAGGTTCTCAGGATGAGCGATCTCGCAGCCGAGCTGGGGTGCGACCCCTCGACGGTCAGCCGGACGGTCGCGGACAAGCACATGCAGACGCCGCGGGGAATCTATCCACTCCGTTATTTCTTCACCGGTGGCACCGAGACGGACAGCGGTGAAAGCATGGGGTGGGACCGTGTGAAGACCCGTGTACGCGAGCTGGTCGACGCGGAAAACAAAAAGGTGCCGTTCAACGACGATCAAATCGCCGCCCTACTCAAGGATGAAGGGATCGAAATCTCCCGGCGAACCGTTGCCAAGTACCGGCAACAGTTGGACATCCCGGCGGCACGGCAGCGGCGTAAGTACTAGCATTCCATCTTGTGCGCTTCACGAGCAGAGCCTCTATGGAACTGGCAGCGACAAGGAACCACCAGACGATGTAGCGCGTCGCCGACCTGTTTGTCCCGCTCATAGTGATTCCACAGTGATCTCGAAGTTGCTGTTTGAAAGCTCCTGGCTGCTGCTCATCCTGCTGGTTGCTGTGCAGTTCGGGCTCATTGCGACCTGGTCGCGGCGGCGCACCCGCCGGTGGGCGCGGGCCGTGTGGTCCGGCTTTGCCACAATGCCTGCGCTGCTTTTGCTGTCGGCCCTCGTCGTTACACCGCGTGAGAGGGTTATCGGGCTCTGTCGCGGTCTCGCCGCCATGGTGGAGGCGGGCGACGTTGCTGCAATCGGCCAACACCTTGCCGAGGACTTCGAGGCAGCAGGATTCAGCCGCCTCGGCTTTCTGGACCGGATCGAACAGAGCCTTACCCGCAATGATGTGGACGAGGCCCGATTGCGTAACTTCGATGTGACCTTCCCGCGGAGGAACCAGGCTGTTGCGGTATTCAATGCCGCCTGCCGAGTACGCTCTGTTGACGCCTTCTACGATCGGTTGGCGTCGCGATGGCGGCTGACTCTACGCGATGACGGGCGGCTCTGGCGGGTTACGAGGGTTGAGGCGCTTCCCACCGCGTTCTCACCGATCCGCGATGTGCGGGACTGTTTCCAATAGCCCGTGCCGCCTGGAGCGCGGCGGCCCGCTGGAGCGGAATGATCAGAGCGGCTACAATAGGATCGGCCCGGGGGTATCCGACGTTACGGCAAGCCGGCACCGCCGGGATAAACCTATTTACCAACCGATAATACCGTTTGGGGGCGGGTTCCAACAGTGACGCGATTTCGCCTGGTTCTTCTTGTTTCGGTTCTGGTCGTGGGATGCGGCGGGGGCTGGTTGACGGTCCGCCTACTTTCGCCGGCACGTCCGAACATCATTCTTATCAGCATGGATACCTGCCGGGCTGACTTCCTGAGCTGCTACGGGCGTTTCAGCCGGACCACGCCCAACATTGATGCCGTTGCCGACAAGGGCATTCTCTTTTCGAACGTCATTACGCCGTTTCCCATCACGCTGCCGGCGCACAGTTCGATGCTCACCGGCACTATACCGCCCTATCATGGGGTCCACGGCAACCTCAACTACCGGCTGGCTGAAGACAACGTGACACTCGCCGAGCAATTACGGGAAGTCGGCTACCGGACCGCCGCGGTCGTCGGTTCGTTCATCTTGGATGCCCAGTTCGGCTTAAATCAGGGTTTCGACGTTTACGACGACGAGATCGATTCCGACCTGACCACCAAAGGTGGGCAT
>CP070827.1:3345943-3350301 GCA_020344555.1 Phycisphaerales bacterium | reverse complement strand
TGCGGCACCAGATCAATGAGCGGTCTGAGGAGTCCCGCCCCCAGATGACACGTGCCACGAGGAAAGCTGGGCACGCCCGGAGTCGCCGCCGTGTGAACACGCGTCTCTGCGGCGTGTCTGTGACCGGGCTTGCCTTCGTGGTTGCGGTCTTCGCAGAACACCCTGCCTGGGCACAGACGGTCATCCTTGACCAGGCGCAGGCCTGGGAGATGGCCCGGCAGAAAGGGTGGGTCATTCGAGCAGAGACCGACGCCGGCGTGATGGAGCTTCAGGCCATCGTCAATGGGATCCCGCGATACTACATCACCCACAACGCGGTGGCCGCGGACACCATCAGCACGGGTAAATGCCAACCCGGAGGTTCCAGCTGGCTGTTACTGACCGGTTCGGGGGTAACGCTCGGCGTTTGGGACGGGGGCGGCGTGCGCACCAGCCATCAGGAGTTCGGCGGAAGGGCGACCCAGGTCGACTCTCCTGGCGGCACACACAGTCACCCCACACACGTAGCCGGCACCATGATCGCCTGCGGCGTAATACCCTCCGCCAAAGGGATGTCACCTGCAGCCGATCTGGACTGCTACGACTGGAACAGCGACGAAGTCGAGATGCGTGCCGCCGCCGCTGCCGGGTTGCTGGTGTCGAACCACTCTTATGGTCTTATCGCCGGCTGGGGCTTCTCCGGCGACTGGTACTGGTACGGCGACGTGACCGTCAGTACGGTCGAGGACAACCAGTTCGGCCTCTACACCAGCTATACCCAGGAACTCGACGACATCGCCTATGACCATCCCAACTACCTCATCTGCGGATCGGCGGGCAACGACCGAGACGACGACGGCCCGGGACCCGGGGGTGGGCACTACTACTTCGACCCTGTGATCGAGGACTGGGTGTGGAGCACGGATACGCGTGATCCCGACGGCCTCTACGATTGCGTCGGAACCGAGAAATCGGCCAAGAACATACTCACGGTCGCCGCCGTGGAAGACGTTCCGGGTGGGTACGCCGGCCCGGGCAGCGTGACCATGAGCTCGTTTTCCAGTTGGGGCCCTGTCGATGACGGGCGCATCAAGCCGGACATTTCGGGCAACGGCGTGGGACTGTATTCCACGGATGACTTGTCCGACCTCAGCTACCTGACGCTCTCGGGCACCTCCATGTCTGCGCCAAATGTCAGCGGGTCGCTGGGGTTGCTAATCGAGCACTGGCGCGCCACACACCTGAGCGAAAGCGACATGCGATCGTCCACGCTCAAGGGACTGGTGCTGCACACGGCGGACGAGGTGGGTCCAGGCAACGGGCCCGATTACATGTTTGGCTGGGGGCTGATGAACACGCTCAAGGCCGCCACCGCGATCTCCCTCGACGCGGCCGACCCGTCTGCTATAAGCGAGCTGACCATCAGCAACGGTGGGACCTTCGAGCTGCCCATCAGCACCGACGGAACGAGCAGCGAGCTGCGAGCGACGATCTGCTGGACGGACCCACCGGGCACGCCGCCAGGCAATCTCTTGGATCCCCCGGACAAGATGCTGGTCAACGATTTGGACTTGCGCATCGAGCAGGCGTCGCCGGTGGCCACTTACTATCCGTGGGTGCTCGACCCGAGCGATCCCGGATCGGCGGCCACGACCGGCGACAACGATACCGACAATGTGGAGCAGATCGTCGTCTATTCCCCGGGCGTGAACGACTTCACCGTACGCGTCACGCACAAAGGCGTGCTGTCAGGCGGCAGTCAGGATTTCTCTCTTGTCGTCAGCGGTATGGTGTCACCGGACGTGTACGTGCTCACAGTCAACATCACCGGACAAGGCGATGTTGCCCTGGATCCGCTGGGCGGGGTTTATGCGGTGGGGACACTCGTCGAGCTGACGGCGCAGACCGCCTACGGCTGGGCATTTGACCATTGGGAGGGCGATCTCACCGGCTCGGATAACCCGGAGACGGTGGTAATGGACGAAGACAAGGCCGTGACTGCCGTGTTCACTTTTGTCGGCGGCGCGGTCATCTACGTTGACGCCGACGCTGCTGGGAACAACGACGGCTCGAGCTGGGTTGACGCATTCAATGACCTTCAGGAGGCCCTTGCCGTTTCCGTATCTTACGATCAAATCTGGGTGGCGGCGGGGACGTACTTGCCGACTTCTGGAACGGACCGCACGGCCACGTTTCAGCTCAAGAATGGAGTCGCAGTCTACGGCGGTTTTGACGGGACCGAGACCTTGCTCGGGGAGCGTGCCGGGCTGTTCGACCAGACGATCCTGAGCGGCGACCTGGGTAACGACGATGTTGCCGTCCCCTGCACACAGGACTTGCCCGATTGCGATTCCTACGGCGGGCTGTGTGTCGAGGGATTCTGCATAATCAAACAAAACAACAGCGAGAACAGCTACCACGTGGTTACCGGTAGCGGAACCGACGCAACGGCTGTCCTCGATGGATTCACAATAACCGCCGGAAACGCCGACGGCTCTTACCCGCACAATGATGGGGGTGGAATGTACAGCAGTAGCGGTGCCCCGACATTAACCAACTGCACGTTCAGCGGTAACTCGACCGACGATCAGGGCGGCGGGATGCGCAACCACAACTCCAGCCCAACAGTGACCAACTGCACGTTCAGTAGGAACTCAGCTCGCCCCAGCAGTTATGCTGGGGGAGGAGGAGGCGTGAGCAATGGTTTCAGCAGCCCAACGTTCGTCAACTGTACGTTCGAACATAACTCGGCAGGATGGGGTGGTGGCGGGATGAGTAATGGACTCAGCAGCCCGGTGCTGATCAGCTGCACATTTAGCAGAAACTCAGCCGGTAGCAAAGGCGGGGGGTTAATTAACAATAACGAAAGCAGTCCATTAATCAGCGGCGTTACATTTCACAATAATACTGCTAACATCGGCGGAGGGATGATGAACGAGTACGACAGCAGCCCGTCGGTGACCAACTGCACGTTCAGCGGGAACGAAGCCAACCACGGCGGCGGGATGCACAACCAAGGCGGCAGCCCGACAGTGACGAACTGTACGTTCAGCGCGAACGTGGCCGGTCGAGGTGGCGGCGTGTACAACATCGGCAGCAACTTGGCGCTGACAAACTGCACGCTTGGCGGGAACACGGCTACAAACAACGGCAATGCGATGGCCTGCGATTCGTACGAGCAGTCATATCCAAGCACCGTTCAGATGGTGAACTGCATCCTCTGGGACGGGGGCGACGAGATATGGAACAATGACGGCTCGACCATCACGGTCACCTACACAGACGTCCAGGACGACGATCCCGATGACGGCGTCGTGTATCCGGGGACCGGCAACATCGACGACGACCCGCTCTTCGTTGACGCGGATGGGGCGGACGACGTAGCGGGCACCGAGGATGACAACTTACGCCTCGGGCCGGGCTCCCCGTGCATCGACACCGGCGACAACACCGCCGTCACCGTGCCCATTGACCTTGATGGGAACATCCGCATCGTCGACGGCGACGGCGACACCACACCCACCGTGGATATGGGGGCGTACGAATTTGGCAGCGTGCCCGATGACTGCAACGAAAACGGTATTCCCGACATGTGCGACCTGGATTGCTCTGCCCTGGGCGGCGACTGCAACATCCCCGACTGCGGTCTGAGCAGCGACAACGACGGCAGCGGCGTGCCCGACGAGTGCGAGTGTCCGGAACTCGCTCCGCCGGCGACGCCGTCGGGAGAGCCCGGTTATGAGAAGGTCCGCTACATCTCGATGGTGCCGGGTGATCTCCGCTGGCAGACGGCGCTACGAGTGACACTCACGAATCTGCCGGCGCCCTTTAGCGCGTTCAACGGCACCAGGATGTGGGTCGGTGAGCCCCGAGAAGTCAGTGAGAACGCCGGCAAGATTGATCACGAACCCGGCTGGTCGGACTTCATGAGCGCCAACCTGCAGTGTACACCCTACTGCATGGACTGGAGCACGGCCGGGGTGCTCCACGTGACCGATGACGACATCATTCCCAGCGCGGTCTACGACGTGCAGGCCATCGGCTGTGGATGCGACTTCGACAACCAGGCGGATTACTCGACACCGCTCACGATAACCACGAGCAGGTGGGGTGATCTGGTGAGGAACTGCCAGACCTGTCCGTGCGGAGCGCCCGACGGAGAAGTTGGGATTGTCACTGACGTGACCGCGGCGCTGGACAAGTTCAAGAACCTTCGTCCTCCCGACATCCCCTGCGAGGCGGTGATAAAGGCCAGGGCGGATGTCGAGCCCAACTTCCCGGACTGGCTGGTGAATATCTCCGACGTAACGTTCGTGCTCGACGCGTTCCGCGGGTGCACGTTCTCAAATGCGCCGCCCTTCCCGTTCTGTTTCGTGTGG
>CP070827.1:3339978-3345843 GCA_020344555.1 Phycisphaerales bacterium | reverse complement strand
TAGTTGCCGGCGACCGTACAGTTCCTCAGCCTGGCCGTCCCATAGTCAACGTACAATCCCGCACCGATCGTTCCGCGCGCGCTGGCATGGTTACCGTTGAGGACGCAGTTGGTCAGTGTGATACTCCCTTTCTCGTTGTAGACTCCCCACCCGAGGGTCCCGAGGAAGGCGCAGTTGATTGCCTCGAGGTGAGCGAATCCGTTATTCAGCCCGGAGCTGCGGTTGCCCAGAAACACGCAGTCGGTCAGGGTCGTAATGGAGCCGCTGTTCACCATGCCCTGCCAACGGTTTCTGATAAAGGCGCAGTTGCTGACCACCTGGCGACCCCCCCCCCCCCCAGTTTTAGCCCGGCACTATTCCCGGTGAAAACGCAGTTGGTCAGTATTGTGTCGCGCCCGAAGTCCAATCCTATGCCTCTGTTGTCGCGGAAGGTGCAGTTGCTCAGGCTGGCATTCGCACCTCCGTACATCCCGGTACTGTTGCCGGAGAAGCTGCAGTCCGCCAGAGTCACGTTGCTGTTGTAGGGGGAAAACCCGGTTCCCACGTTATCGACAAAGGTGCAATTGGTCAGGCTCAGGTCGCTGGATTCGCGGCTGTTCAAGCCGTCGTACGCATTCCCGGTAAACGTGCAGTTGGCGATCGTCAGAGCCCCGCCTTCGCAGGACATCCCGAAACCGGCGACATCTCCATCACGCGCGTAGCAGGCGTAGGCCGCGGAAATGGTAAAGCCGTCCAGAACGGTGGAGGCATCGGTGCCCGTAGCGGTCACCACCTGGTAGGCGTTTTCGCAACTGTTCCAGCTTCCCAGGTGGCAGCAGGCCCACTCAGCAAAGTCTGTGCAGGTGACGTTCCAGGAAAAGGGGTAGTCCCGGGGGTCGCAACAACCCGGCACAAGCACGCAGACAAAGGCCTCACAAGTCGGATCGTCGCAACCCAACTCTTCATGTTCAGTGCAGCAGTTGCTGTACTCCGCGCAGTCTCGGGGGCCGTCGTTGCCTGCCAGGTCGCCGCTGAGGATCGTCTGGTTCACAACCGGGTCGCGCTGCCGGCGCTGGGTCTCCGAGCCGGCGAACCCGCCGTAGAGACCGACGCCGCTGACAAGCTGAAAGGTGGTGCTGCGGTCGCGGCTCCCGCGATCGGGTGTGTAGGTTCCGGCGGCGACCCAGATCTCGTCACCGGCTTGGGCGACGCCCAGGGCGTCCTGCAAATCATTAAACGCGTCCGCCCAGCTTGTCCCGGTATTCGCTCCGCCGGCAGTGGCGTCTACGTACCACACCACACCGCCGGCGACATCCGATCCCGCAGCAGAGGAAAAGAACAAGGCCGCCACCGCCGCAAAACTGGAGAGCCACAAGCGGGGCATACGCCACTCCTAGACGCGAATCTGGCCGGCACCCGACCCCATCCGAAACGGGACATACCGACGCATCAAATCCTAGGGCGCACCACGGTTCTTGTCCATCCGTCTTGCCGGCTATTATAGGACGCTACGTTACGGACCTCGGGCTGGACGGCGCCCATTGGCCGTTCAAGCCGGTCGCCGCTGAAGGTGTCAGGTATTCGCGGCGACTGTTGCCCAGCACCGGTCTTGCAGGTGTTGACCTACCGCTGCACGAGACTATCTTGACCCCACCGATACGTGTAGCTCGAGTTCGACTGTTCATTTTCCCCAAAAGGAGTGCAAGCTATGAGAATCAGAACGACCATTTGTTTGTGCATCAGTGTGATGCTAGTGCTTTGGACTGCTGACGTAGCCAGTGCGGACACCTACTACGTGAACGGCACGTGCGGCAATGACAATTGGCACGGCACATCGGAGGCTTGTGATGACCCCCCGTACGGGCCCAAAGAGAGCATCCAAGCCGGGATTAACATCTCCACCGACGGTGACGCGGTGATCGTGGCCGGGGGAACTTACACCGGATTGCTTAACAAGAAACTCAATTTCGGGTTGCGGGAGATCACGTTGAAGTGCGCCGACGATGATGTCTGTATCATAGACTGTCAGGGGTCCTACAACATGGTGGAGTTCACGTCCTCCAACGGTCCCCAGGTTATCCTCGAAGGCTTCACCATTACTGGAGGCGCCGGTGGAAGCCAGGATGGCCGAGGTGGAGCGATCTCTTGTAACGCCTCGTTCCCCCATAGTGTGTCGCCGACAATCCGGGCGTGCATTATTGCGCACAACAGCGCCGACTGGGGCGGCGGGATCTACCTGACTAACGGGGCGGAAGCGGTAATCGAGAACTCGATCATCAGAAACAACAGTGCTAGCTTCGGCGGCGGCATCTATATTAAGCAAGACTTCGGCGAATACATGCATGGGACGATTCTCGGGTCTACTATTGCGGATAATGCTGCTTCTGCCGGCGGGGGTATATACCTATACGGCACCACTGACCCTGACAGGCCGATCGTAATCAAGAGAGCCACGATCGTACGGAACACGGCCAGCAACGCTTCCGGCGGTGGGATTGATCTCCGTGGAGGTAACGCGAACCCGAGGATTGTCAACTGCATAGTGGTTGGGAATGTCGCGGATGCTGATTCGTTCGGTGGGGGACTAGCCGTTTTGGGGCATCAATCCCAGGGCCCAGCACAGGAGCCCCTGCTCGTGAATACGCTTTTTGCAGGGAACACGGCAAAATACGGTGGAGGGATATTTCTAAAGGCGTATACCCGCCCGATCATTGTGGACTCACACGTCGTGGAGAACTTCGCCGACCCGGAGGGTGGCGGTATATTCTAGGGCGAAGCGCGGGCCGACGCTCTCGAGGCGCCATGTCACAACCTGGTGGTATGGGGGAACTATGCTCGCTGGGGGGCGCAGCTTGGGGGAAACAGGCCCGAGAAATTTGACGTGCAATACAGCGATGTCCAGGGCGGCTGGCCTGGGGACGGCAATATCGCGGCGTACCCCTGGTTTGTTCTCGGTCCAGAAGGAATATGGACGGACCACGCTCAGTACGATGCGGGCAAGGGCACCACCGAGCTGTTCGATGCCACGCAGGATTGGATTGAGGACGAGCACGCGGGTAAGCTCCTCAACCCGGATATCGGGCAGTATGTTCAGTCCGTGATCGTCAGTAACACCGCTGATTCGATTACCGCGTGGGGGGATCTGAGGGAGGGTGAGTGGGGCGATCAATACCAGATCAACGACTATCGTCTGACGGATTCGTCGCCGTGCATCGACGCGGCCGCCAACTCCCTCGTTCCCGAAGACGATACGGACTTGGACGAGGACGGGAATATTACTGAAAAAACGCCTCGGGACATCGTGATGGCTCCGCGACATCTCGATGCCGAAGACGTGGTCGATACAGGCGAGGGGTCACCCCCCGTGGTTGACATGGGTGCTTACGAGTTCGCCGGTCAGATCGACGATGACAATTGCTACCCCCCGCGGGGTGTGATCGATGCCCGCCAACCGCATCCGCCAGGTGACTGTTCACTCGACGCACGTCAGGGTTTCGGATACGGCAATGACCCAATCATTATAGCTTTTGACCCGCCAGTTGCCGGTGCGGACGACGTACAGTTCTGGAATCTGGTCGAGAGCGGAATCGAGCAGCAGAGCGAGTCATGCCTCGAGGAGGAGGAGCCCCCCCCCTGGAGCCCAACGAGATTGTCAGCGTATCCTACCTGGAGCTGCCGGAGCAGGGTAAGTATGAGATCACACTCGCGCGCCCCATATCGGCGGGATATGTAACTACGATCAGCCTTGGACAAGATCATTCGGCCATATACGCTTCGTTGCCCGCGGACGTCAGCTCCGACTGCACGTCCGCGCCACCGGACGTCAATTACCTGATCGACTGCATAAACCGCGTCATAACCTGCGAGATATGGCAGTGCGACGTGGATCGCAGCGGTCTATGCCGTCCGCCGGACATAAATCGCCTCATCGACCTGCTCAACGGCGCCGGACTGTACACACCTTGGCTCAACGTCAGCCTGGATCCAAATATCTGCCAGGGGGGAGGTGAATCCGCCGGCGGTGGCGGGAGCAGGTCGTTGCCCGCGCTGCTGCCGCGTGCAGAGGCGAACGCGGAATTCATGGATGGGTTCGTCGAGTATTTGACTACCGTCGTGACTTGGGACGCAAGCGGCAAAGCAGACTTCGAGCTGATCTCCGACGCCCTGACGTGGTTCTGCGTGGACAACCTGTCACCTAATGAACGTGCGACGCTGGCCGACAAACTTCAGGATCCGTCGCTGACGTTCGCGAGTCCGCTCGCCGAGGAGATGGTTCCTGAAATCGTCAGCGCGCTGCTCGACTGAGAGAGGTGCGCCAGGCCTGGCACACAGGGCTGTCTGTTTTTGATTTGTCCGCGACCCCGTTGGACCGTCTCCACGGGGTCGCGTTTTTGCTGTACGGGCGGAAAAGGTGGGGTGTCGGGATGAATTTCTTGGCATCATCATTGGGCTCGGGCATGGGAGGAGCGCCCCGCGTCACGGAGGCGAACGATGGAACAATGAACAATTGGAACAATAACAATAGGGGACAGCGAGAGTCGGGCTTCGGGCCCAAGCACGCCACGTCAGCCAGCACGGCAACAATTGTCAGGACCTGTTCTTCGTCACCAACCACGGCTGGCCTCCGTACCGGCCGCAGAGAGCTCGCAATACTGGCCCAACTTCGACAGCAGCGCCCTTCCCAGCACGGGGACAGGGGCCTTTTACATGACTACAGACGGCCTCCCAGTGCTGGTAGCCCACAGAATGCAGAGCTTCGGCCTAAGAACGTGTGTGAGAAGGGGGGTGCCACTGGCAGCTCGCTGCCAGTGCCTTATATTCCCGACGAAGGAACACTGGCGGACAAGCCGCCAGTGGCACCCGCCATATGGCGTCATCCACCTTCTCACACACATTCTAAGAGAAAGGAACGAGATGGCAGGTGAATTTGTTATTTAATAATGTCCTTTATGTCATGTCGTCAAGAGGTGGTAGTTGGAGTACGATGTGCGCACGAAAAAGCCGCCGGAACTCGTTGGGCCGGGGGCAAGCCTGCACGGTGTTGCTACGTCGGAGCCGTGCGACGACGCGTGAGGACGACCGTTCCGGCGGTCACGACGAGCAGCGTCATGGCCACCAGGCCCCATTCGGAAACGGCCGGGATTGGGTCATCGTAGCCGATCACCGAACCAGGGTGGTTGAACAGGAAGAGAAGGTCGCCCTCGTCCAGAGCCCTATCGTAAACCTGTATGTCGTCAATGTGGCCATCAAAGAACTCGGCATCCTCGTGTAGAGTGGCGATAAACCAGTTGTCGCCAGGGCTGTGCGACGCTAACGAACCGTTCACCGTGCCGATGTTGTCGCCGTTGAAGTAGAACGTCACGTTGAAATCCAGGCTGAACACGGCAGCCACATGCGTCCAGGCGTCGACTGGGACGCCTACGGCGATCGTGTAATTCCGAATGCCAATGGTACTGAAGAGAAGGCCCGTGTTGTCGAGTCCGAAGGACCAACCATCGGGATTTCCAAAGACCCTCTGCACGCCGCTTACGTCATCAGGTCTGACCCATGCCGCAACCGTAAAGTCGCTCGTGAGATTGCTGAGGCGCGGATGGTTTGGGATGATCACATGTCCGGTTCCCCCGTCGAATCTGGCCGAAGTGCCCGTTCCAAGCGCGGCGCCGGGTCGGTTGGGCCGCGCGTTCCCCTGATATGTGCCGTGGTGGCCGCCGCCTGACGAGTCGACGGTCACACTTCCGCCGGTTTCGTCCAGCTTATAGTGGGCAACCAGGCCCGAGTCGGCATCGTAAACATCCAGCGAAACGGTGGTGGAGTCTTGCAGGCCGGTACCGTCACCCAAGGTGTAACTGAACGTGTCCCTGCCGCCGAAGCCGGGCTGCGGCGTGT
>CP070827.1:3330231-3339878 GCA_020344555.1 Phycisphaerales bacterium | reverse complement strand
CATACGGACGTAGGTCGCCGACGAGGGGTCGTCCCCCACAAGAACCGTCGCCAGGGTTGGTGTGACTCCGCTCACCTTGCGGATCTTCTCGACCTTTGCCGCGGCCGCTTGGCGCACGCGCTTTGCCAGAGCCCGGCCATCCATCAGCTTGGCCTTGTTTCTCGTTTCCATGTGAAAAATCATACAAAGACCAGGCGGCGGTGTCACGTCAGCCTGGCCGGGACTGACCGGACGATGGCTCTGGTCCGGCCTCTCCCCCTCGTCTATGATGGTGTTGGTCGAGAGGTTAGGGGCCGCGTTGTGGACGCTGCTTATTGTGAGCTGTGCACGCTGCGGGCCTTACATAAGCCCCTTGAGGAGAATTTACCATGAAGCATGGAGCGAGGAACCAGCTAGCCGGCAAAGTGGTCGAGATCAAGCGGGGCACGGTAATGTGTCAGGTCAAGGTCGAGGTCGCTGCCGGGGCGTCGATGTTTTCAGTCATGACTTTGGATTCACTGGCCGACTTGGGCATTAAGGAAGGCGACAGGGTCAATGTGCTCGTCAAGGCCGTGAACGTATTGTTGGCCCGCGAGTAGACGGCGCCTCCCTGCCATCGCACGGGAGGTTCTGTTGAGCGGGCGGTCGCCCCATTCTTAACGAAAAGAGTCGAGAACGGATCGGACGCGCGAAGTGACCTCCGCTGCACCGCACGTCTTCCATCCTTCGCTGGGCGAAAGATGGACCATTCGTGCCGCCGTCGGGAAGGACGTTCCACCGTCCAGGATAGCCCGTGGGTATTCGGGCATGGCTGCTCACGCCGGGATTGTGGGTCCGGGAGTGGCCATAGCGAAATGAGAGGGTCAAGGACTCACCCTGCATAATTTGAGGAGGGGCAATGGGCATCAACATTGAAATCAAGGCCAGAGCCGCGAATGTCGCGCATCAACGGGACCTTGCCTCGAGGATCAGCGAGACACCCTGCGAACGAATCGAGCAGGTGGACACGTTTTTCGAGGTTCCCCATGGGGAGTTGAAGCTCCGCGAATTTGCCCCGAACCGCGGCGAATTGATCCACTACCACCGCAGGTGCCAGTCCGCCCCAAAGAGATCCGATTATTCGATTGTGTCCACGTCGGAGCCGGTGGCCTTGCGGGAGATGCTCGCTCGTGCGCTTCCCACTCGAGGCGTTGTGTCCAAGGATCGTTATTTATATCTGGTCGGCCGGACGAGAATCCATTTCGACGATGTGGCGGGCATCGGGTGGTTCATTGAGCTGGAGGCTGTGCTCCTGCCCGGCCAATCCGAGGAGAGTGGTAGGGCGACTGTTACTGATCTTATGAGCCGGCTCGAAGTCCGTGACGCCGATCTGATAGAGTGTGCCTACATAGACCTGTTGACCGCGGACGGCAGCGGCCATCCACGATAGACCGTACCCCGCACGCCGGGTGAGCATGTTTCGGTCCTGCGCATGATCATCGGGGCAGCGGTTTCACGATGGAAGGTTCAGAAAGGCAAGAATCACGGTGAGAAAGGCCGTTCTCGTTTGACTCGAGTAGGTCATCCAGGTACAATTGCGATTCTAGTTCGATAAATGGGGATGTCCCGTCAGGAGGCCCAGAGCAGAATCGGGCCTGTGACGGAGCGTCCAGCGTCGAAGCTCAGACGTTTCTTACTTGCACTTGACCTTTCGGTGTTGACGGTAGGAGGTGTTCAATGAGCAACAAATCTCCAGTTTTGGTGATGGCTATTGTAGCAGGCGTTCTCTCAATGTGGCCGGGTCTGGCCAAGGATAACAACCGAGGGGCGCGGCGTCTGCCGGCGGGCGACCAACCTCAGATGCCTGGAGTTCATCGGGAAGTACCCCGCGATCAGCCGGCACCGCCGGCGCTGCTGCGCCGGCGCCTCACGGAGCCCGCCCGAGCGTGGTCCCGAGGGCCGTTCACCAGCGTGCAGGTCAATGTTGACTCCTTGGGAAGCAACATCATAGGAGATGCGGCCAATGAGCCGTCGCTGGCCATCGTCCCCGACGATCCCCATAAGATGGTCATCGGCTGGCGGCAGTTCGACAGCGTTACGTCGGACTTCCGACAATCCGGCTACGGCTACAGCCGTGATGGCGGTCAAACCTGGACTTTCCCCGGCGTTCTGGAGCCGGGCGTGTTCTCCTCCGATCCCGTCCTGAACTCGGATCTGGAGGGGAACATCTACTATTATGCACTACAGGCCCAACGCGGGCCTGGAAGTTGGGCCTGCTACATGTACCGCACAAGTGACGCCGGGTTGACCTGGAACCAGGGGGTCTACGCCTACGGCGGCGACAAGCCATGGGTGACTGTAGATCAGACAACCGGGCCCGGTAGTGGAAACATCTACGTCTCGTGGAGCCCCCAGTATGGTTGCTGCGACGGCATTTTTACTCGCTCAACCGACCGAGGTGTGACATGGATGGAGCCCATCTCCCTGCCCCGCGATCTGGGGCTTGGGACTCTGACCGTCGATCCGGAAGGGGACCTGTACGTTGCGGGGTGGTCGTGGAACGTGCCGTTTCCCGCCTTTGTCGTCGCCAGATCCTCGAGCGCCCAGCTCCCATACGTCCCGAGCTTCGAATCAGTCACGGAGGTGGATCTTGGCGGAACGATGGTCGCGCATCTAGGATGGCTTACTCCGAATCCAGTGGGACTGCTTGGGCAGGTCTGGATCGCTGCGGACCATTCAGACGGCCCAACCCGAGGCTACGTATATCTGCTGTGCTCTGTCATGCCTGACGACGAAAGTGACCCGCTTGACGTCATGTTCGCCCGCAGCACCGACGGCGGGCTTACCTGGAGCGCTCCGCTTCGCGTCAATGACGATCCCATGGGAAACAACGCCTGGCAGTGGTTCGCAACCATGTCGGTGGCACCTGATGGGCGGATTGACGCCGTCTGGAACGACACCCGAAACACGGGCGCCGCAAACCTGTCGGAGGTGTTTTACAGTTTCTCAACGGACGCAGGCGTGACCTGGTCGGGCAATATCCCCATCAGCCCGGTGTTTGACAGCCACGTGGGATGGCCACAGCAGGACAAGCTCGGTGACTACTACCACATGATCTCCGACAACGACGGCGTCAACCTGGCCTACGCCGCCACATTCAACGGGGAGCAGGATGTCTACTTTGTGCGCATCGAAGGCGATTGCAATGAGAACGCCATCGACGACGACTGCGACGTCGAGTGTGGGCCGGCGGGCAGCCGCTGCGACGTGCCCGGCTGCGGCGCTGGAGACGACTGCAACCACAATAATATCCCGGACGAGTGCGAAGCCGATGAGGACTGCAATAACAACGGAATCCAGGACATCTGCGACATCGCCGGTGGGACCAGCGATGACTGCAACTGGAACGATGTACCCAACGAGTGCGAACTTGCCGACAACGACTGCAACGGTAATGGTATCCACGATGACTGTGAAATGGCCGATGAGGACTGTAACGACAATGGCGTTCGCGACTGGTGCGACATCCTGGACGGTACAAGCGAAGACTGCACGGGAAACGAGGTTCCGGATGAGTGCGAACCGGATTGCAATGAAAACGGCATCGCTGACAGTTGTGACATTGCCGGGGGTACCAGCAGGGACTGCAATGAGAACGGCGTGCCCGCGGAATGCGAGATAGGTGGAGACTGCGTCTGTGTGGTGACGGAACAGCAGAAAGTGAATGCTCCGGACGCTGAGGAGCGGGAGTACTTCGGCACGGCAGTCTCTATGAGCGCTGGCTGGGCAATAGTGGGGGCAAAGGGTGAGTGGTACGCGGGGGAGGATTCGGGTTTGGCCTACATGTATCGCCTTGACGACAACGGCACGCCACTGGAGAGCGGCGACGACCGCTGGGTCCTACAGACAAGGCTCACACTCGGGGGTCTGTGGACACGCGATTACTTCGGAACGGCTGTTTCCATGAGCGGTGACTGGGCCATCGTGGGAGCGCCGAATAAGTACCATGCGGGGATCCGCCCCGGAGCAGCTTATGTGTTCCAGCGGTCTGGCACTGTATGGAGTTCAAAGGGTAGACTCATGGCAATTGTCCCTGTGGAGTCTGACCGCTTCGGGTATTCTGTTGCCATCAACGGCGACCTGGCCATCGTGGGGGCACCGGGGAAGAAGCGATGGGATTACGATCTGCCCGGGTCGGCCACCGTATTCCGACTTAGTGATAACGGCACACCATCGGAACCGAGCGACGACCGCTGGCGCGCGGAAGCCGAACTCACGGCTGCGGACGCAATTGACGAGCGTAATTACTTCGGTGGGTCCGTTGCCATCGGCGGCGACCGAGCCGTCGTGGGCGCACCCATGGATGACGATCCGACCTACAGATCGGGGGCGGCTTATGTGTTCCGGCACAGCGACAACAATACGCCTCTGGACCCCGCTGATGACTTCTGGCTCCAGGAGGCGAAGTTGATTCCCGCCGATATCCATATGTATGAGTATTTCGGATGGTCTGTTTCTATAGCCGGTGACCGGGTCGTGGTAGGCGCTTGGGGCAACAACGAGCCGAGCCTTGGGGTTTTCGCTGTTGGGGCGGCCTACGTGTTTCGGCACAGTGACAATGGCACACCTGCAGACCCCAACGATGATTTCTGGCTCGAGGAGGCCAAGCTCACCCCCTCTGATCCGAGCCAGGAACTTTGTCTCGGGTTTGCAGTTTTCAGCGACGGTAAGCGCGTCATCGCGGGGGCAATTGAGGATTATCTCTACCCCACGGAGCCCAAGCTCATCCCCTCTGACCCGAGCCAGAATCTTGATCTCGGGCGGGCAGATTTCAGGGACGGTCAGCGCGTCATCGCCGGGGCAATTGAGAACGACCAGGATGAGGGCCCCGGTGCCGCTTACGTGTTCGAGCTCGACCCAGCGCTTGATATGTGGATTGAAACACTGAAACTCACCGCCTCCGATGGAGCCATCGAAGACCACTTCGGCAGCGCTGTGGCATTCGCTGGCAACCGCATCGTCGTGGGAGCACCCGATGACGACGACGCGGGACACAGCTCCGGCTCGGCGTACTTCTTCGACATTGGCTCGGACTGTAACAGCAACGGAGTCTTTGACGAGTGCGAGGTCGCCTACCCGGGCAATGACTGCAACGGTAATGGTGTTCTCGACGCCTGCGACGTCACCAAGGGTACCAGCCAAGATGACAATTGTAATGGAATCCCGGATGAATGTGACACAGGCGATGATCCTGATTGCAATGGCAACGGTAAGCCCGATGCCTGCGATATCGCGGAGGGCACCAGCAAAGACTGTAACGACAACGGTAACCCCGACGAATGCGACCTTTCAGAGGGCGGCAGCCATGATTGCAACGAAAACTGCGTTCCCGATGAGTGCGAGACGGACTGCAACGGCAATGACGTCCCGGATGATTGCGATATCGCCGGTGACACGGCTGAGGACTGCAACAACAATGGCGTTCCCGATGAATGCGATATCGCTGACACCACGAGTGAGGACTGCAACCAGAACGGCATACCCGACGACTGCGATATTGCCCATGAACCCACTATCGATGAAAACAACAATGGGATCCCTGACGAGTGCGAGACTCCAAGCGTGATAGCTGAAGGCTGTCGTTATGTAGCGGTGATGCCTCAACTAAGCTTGACGGCGCCGGTGGCACTAATGGTGACTTCGCCGGACCATCCTTGCTTGCAGACGTACGCCCGGGCAGACGGCAGGTTCGGCGCTACCCCAGTGTTCCAAACAGCCGAGCAGTGGGGCACGGTGCACGTGCATGGTCAAGACATAGTCCCGGAGGCTACGTACGAGGTCCGGGCCGAGTTTGAGGACGGCTCGCTCTCCGGGCCTGCCGGTGCTACCACGGCCCGCTGGGGTGACACGATAGGTCGGTTCATCGACGGAGCGTGGACGCCCCCTAACGGGAGCGTCGACATCATCGATGCTGCGGCCTGTGTGGACAGATTCCGCCACCTGCCCACTGCTCCACCCCTTGAATGGTGCGACCTCTACCCCATGGTCCCCGACGGCCGGATCGACATCCTCGACATCGTCCCGATTATCGATGCATTCAGGGGATTCGGGTATCCGTACGCTCTGCCTTGTCCGTGATGATCGGGGCAGGGCTGGAGTTGTAGCTCGAGCGTTCAGGGTCACTCCGGTTCTATGTGTCTGGTCATCACAGATACCTTGTCATAAGCTGGTGGGCTATCTCGTCGACGTTTTCCGTGGTAATGCCAAGCATGTGGCACGTTTTCTCTGCTTCCGCGAGCCTGTCTGGGTCGTCCAGATCACCCAAGCGGCGCAGGATTCCGAGTCTGCGCCCGACCTGATATAGCCTTTGCCGCTGCGGATCCATCGCCAGGAACACTCGCAACAAGCCAAGCATGCGCTCCTTGTCATCGGGCAGCTTGCCCTTGAGATCGTCAAACAGATTCAAGATGTGATCGCTCTTGACAACGCTCGTGATCCCCTCCAGGCCCTCGATGAGTGTCAGAAGCTCCTGTGCCACCATTACGTCGGTGCACCTTGCGAAACGGCCCGCCTGGTAGTCGTCAAAGAGCGGAGCGTGTGGCGGAACGGCCAACGTTCTTATCCGGATGAAATCGGGATCGATCTGATTCAAGGCATCGGCCGTTTCCACTGCATGCTTCTCCGAGAGTTGTCGTCCTCCCAGACCCGGCATGACATACTCTGAGAGTTCCATCCCCGCCTTCTTCGCCTTGAGCCCGGCCAGGATGTGCTGTTCCTTTGTAACACCCTTCTTGACCATTGCGAGGACCTGGTCGCAGCCGGATTCAAGGCCGATGTGGATTCGGTCCAAGCCGGCTTCCCGTATGGCCCGCAACTCATCCTCCTTCTTCGACGCGATAGTCTGAGAACGTGCGTAGGATGTCGTCCTTTCCACCGATGGAAATCGCGATTTGAGATGGGTAAGGATTTCCACGAGGTGATCGGTCTTTACGACAAGCGAGTTTGCGTCCTGAAGAAAGACGGATTTCATCCGGCCGGCGTGGACCCAGTGCAAAGCGGCAGTGAATGCTTGATGGTCTTCCAAGGCCGTGTTGCCGGCAAGCTCACGAGCCGTCTCGATGGGGATTCGGCCGGACGCGTCGGTCACGCCAAGCAGCATCTCCACATGCTCATGTACGGAATCGATATCCCGCTTGACATGCTCAACCGGCCGGATCGAGAACTTCGTCCCCTTATACACAGGGCAGAAAGTGCAGCGATTCCAGGGACAGTTCCGGGTGATGCGTATGAGAAGACTGCGTGCCTCGCTCGGTGGTCGTATCGGCCCCTGCTCGAAACCTTGATACGTGTCAGTTGTTTTAGTCTTTGCTCTCACGGACGTAAGTCCCGCCTGCCAGTGAGCCAGCATATCTTACGTCCCACGCCCAGGCGTCGCCATGAGCATCAGAACGAGGATCTGCATGGCGTCGTCCGCCGAAGCGGACTCGGCTTCCGATTCTCGGGATCTTCGACATGCCATACGGCCGATCACTCCTCGGCATAGGGTGTGCCTTTGCCGGTTTTCGTAGTAGCTCTTGAGGCTCTGCAAGTAAATCTGAATCCATCTGCTGGCATCGTGTGATCTTGTCGGGATGATCGTAAAGCGCATTTAGCACGCTGTGTGTTCGGTTGCCGGTAGCTATGGCACCCGCCCCGTGAAACCCGCCTGAAATCCAGCGAAGTCGAAAAGGTCAATGTCACCGTCAGCTTCAAAGTCGAAGATTTCGCATTCCTGGGCGACAGGTGGTCTGCCCGGTCCGGTGACGCAATCAGGAAGCTCGGCGTAGTCGTCCAGGTCGACATCTCCGTCCCCGTCGTTATTGCCTTTGGGGACCCTGACGTACTGCCAGTCCGTGATATTTGCACCATCGTCGTCCATAACGGTACATGAGACAAGATACCAGCCCGGCATGTCGTAGGTATGCCAGGGGGATTCGGCCCACGAGATCCGGTCGTCGCCAAAGTCCCAGAATAACCTCTCAACGCTGCCGTCCTCGTCTGTCGCCGTCATCTGGAAGTGTAGGGAGAGGCCCGACATTTCCGAAACGCTCATGGCAGGCGTCGGCCCCTTGTTATCGTAATCGTTAGCGTCGAGACAAAGCAGTAGGCTGTAGGCATCCTCTGCCATACGAGTCTCCACCCGGGTCATCTCCTCAACCGAGGGGACTCCCATGGATCGCCAATGTGTCAATAATGCCTCCGTCTCTTCGAACAGGAAAGCCTCCAAGGGCAGGAGACTTGCTTGTGTATCCATCTCGTTCCCTGTGTCACGGAGTGAGTTCGCCAAAGCGGCCAAGTCGCCGTTGCTCAGCCTGTCCGGCACCTCGATCACACGTACCCACGTTGGCACTGCGATGCCATAGTTCGCTTGCCCGAGCGAGATCCACATGGTCGCCAGGGCCGGATCCTCGTTTGCCAGGACGCCGCGAACGACCATGGAAGAGCAGACCGTCGGCGCCGCGATCGTGGCGAGGGGTCGGCCCGGGCCATACCGCATGAACTCGTACCCGTTGGCGCCGTCATTACCTTGCACGATCGTCCTGGCCGAAAGCACATTGTTCTCGATGAGGCCGCCGATGTTGTAGGCACCTGAATAGTAGCGTCCGCCGATACTCGTGTCGTCGGTGCCGTCCACTCTGTCGTGAAACTCGTTCGCCCGGACCACCCACCCGAGACGCCCTTGTCCGGCGCGGTTGGGATTCATGGTGTCATATTCGAGGAACCAGTACGAGCGATTGATTTCGAATATTGCGGCATTCCCGGCGGCGTCCATGAACGGGAAGCACCCCGATACCCTGAGCGTGCCTGCGGTAAGCTCGCCCTGAATGTAATCCCTGACTTCGTCCACGGTGCCGCAGTTTCGCAGAACGTGCTCCGTGAAACCGCCGTCGTGCGAATCGTCACTCCCCACGAGCGAGTTTCCCGTGCACAGACCGGCTGAATTCAACCCCATCTGTGGATAGTAGGCACCGCTGTTTCTGACGCCGATATAGTCGTACGGTAATCCATAAAAGTACACGACCTGGTTGTCCGGACAGCCGGCCCACATACGCGACTTCCAGAGAAGAGGGCGGGCGTCATTTGAGACGATTCCATTCACAACGCCAATGGTGCATTCCGATACAGCTCGGTTACAAGGAATGAACTGAATCAATAAAAAAGGAATCGAGAATGCCAGAATCTTCCTCATCGGAGATTCTCCGTTTGCCGCCTCCGTGGGCGCCATTCTACTCCCAGGGCGGCCCGGCTTCAAGTGCCCAGGTAATATGCTCCATTCGTGGCGAGCATGGCGGCGCTGCGCTTGGCCATGCCACCCGCCGCCCGCCACCCTCCTTCTACCGGGCAGACCGATCCGACCAGACCGACTACTCTCAGTAATCAAGGGACTTCCCAAACAGCACCGGACCCGGCCTCCATTGCCCAGGGATTGGCGGTCCTAACCACATGAATAGCTGAATATGACCGAGCGTTTTGAAGCCGGCCTCATAGAAGAAAGAAAACGCCTCTTCGTTGCGGGCGACCGGCTTGACACTCAGGCACAATATTCCCAGCTTCTTGGCCTCTGCGATTGCGTGCTTTACCAGGGACTGCCCGATTCCCTCGCCACGAAGTCCGGACGAGACAACAACCGGTTCAATCTCGGCCTCCTC
>CP070827.1:3314064-3330131 GCA_020344555.1 Phycisphaerales bacterium | reverse complement strand
GTACCTGGATGACCTACTCGATTCAAGTGAGAACAGCGAATGGGGTGGACTCTGCCTACCTTAAGGCAATATCGACCGATTTAAACCCGTGTCTCACGACGCTATTCGCACAGTTCGAGCAAAACGCCGCCGTCGGGAGTTGCCCACAGCGGCGACTCGTCGTCCGGGCCGGTCGTCGCCCCCGTTAGCCGGTCGAGCGTCGCGATGACGCGGCCCGCCGTACGATCGACAAACCACACTCTCCGGCGCTCCGGATCGGTCCGCACTTCGACATCCTCGAACTTGAGCTGCCCGCGCGGCACACCCGGCTTTAGATCAACGGTCTTCACGGCACGCTCAAACCGCAGATGTTTCTGGGGGCGCACCTGCAACGTCAACTGTTCATACTTGCGGTTCGGTTTGCCCTCCACGCCCTCACGAACGCGGTCGAGCGACAGGCTCACCTCTCGACACTCATCGAGATCCGCTCGCCATGTTTCCTGCCTCCAACGCGTGGATGTACCATAGGTGTGGTGCGCGCATCCCTGGCCGAGAAACGCCACGACAACGCCGAAAACGAGTTGCGCCTCCAAAACAAATCGGAATCTCATTGCAGTCTCCTTGCGGAACCAGGAACGGGTTGAACCCGGAAAAACAAGATCGACATACCGAAAAGGTCGCCCATGGGATCGCCGCCGCACGAGTCTGAAGAACGCTCCGGAAGTCGCATCTGCCGCCTTGTCCATTGCGAATCGTTGAACGGAATTGTACCAGAAATTCACGACCCGAGTGTACAAACTCGTACACCCGGGTATCCCATTTGTCAGATCTGAAGCCGCGATCGTACGCAACGCGAGCCGCCCGATTCAATCGAAAACTGCCTTTCTCGCCGCGATTTGTGTTCACGAAAGGGTGGTAGCCACCCATCACTCGTGATTGTGACTCCGCGGAATTTGACCTTGAGTTTGCCGTCGAACTGTGCACGAAGTGCTTGTTCTCGCCTGTCGCCCATCGAGTGCTCCTGTCAAAGTGCCTGGAAGACACTGAATCACAACGACAAGCTATCCGTATCATGCCATTACGAACCCTGCACGTGGGAAAGCAGTCTGGGAACAGAGCACTACTCCTTACTTGACGGCTGACGGAGCAACAACGGAGAGTCCGTACGGCGGTGCCACCGCACATCGCGCTGGCGGACAGCCGACCCTGGGCGTTATCCACTGGATGGCGGCTTGAGTGTCAGGAACAGTTCGTCCAGTTGGACTGGTGACACCGGGCCCGGAGCGTTGGTCAGTGGGCAGACCGCACGCTGTGTCTTTGGGAATGCGATCACCTCGCGCAGGCTCTCCGCCCCGGTAAGCATCATCGCCCATCGGTCAAAGCCGAATGCAATGCCGCCGTGCGGGGGGGCGCCGTAGCGCAAACCCTCCAGCAGAAACTCGAACTTGTCGTGTGCCTCCTCGGGCCCTATACCCAGCAATGAAAAGACCTTTTGCTGGATATCACGCTGGTGGATTCGGATGCTACCGCCGGCCATTTCGACCCCATTGAGCACCAGATCGTACGCTTTCGCACGGACCTTACCGGGATCGCTGTCTAAAAGGGGAATGTCTTCGTCGAGCGGTGCCGTGAAAGGATGGTGCGTGCTGCCCCACCGTTGCTGCTCCTCATCCCACTCCACCAGCGGGAAGTCAACCACCCAAAGCAGATCCCATCTGCCCTTGGGGATGACATCCAACATCGCGGCCAATCGCGTGCGGACGTAGTTCAGGTATTTGCAGACGTCGGCGAACCTGCCCGCCGAAAAGAAGACCGCGTCGTCCGGCTCGGCGCCGATCCGCTCGCACAGGGCCGCACACAAGGATTGAATATACTTGGCAATACCTGTGGCCAGCTCCAGTCCGGTGTCACCACGTGTCACTTTGACGTACGGAAGTCCGGCGGCGCCGATGCCCCGGACCTCCTCCGTCAGACCGTCGAGAACCTTCCGCGTCAACGTGCGACCACCCTTGGCAACCAGACACTTGACTACACCTCCCTCGTCAATTGCTTCGCGGAACCCACGAAAGTCAGTCTCCCGAGCCAGGCCGGTTACGTCACGAAGCTCCATCCCGTATCGGGTGTCAGGCCGGTCGATCCCGAACCTCTCCATGGCCTCCTGGGCCCTCATGAGCGGGAACGGCGTCGCAACGTCAACGTCCAGCCCATCCTTGAAGATTCGCTTCACGCAGCCCTCAACCGTGGCCATGACGTCTTCACGCTGGACAAATGCCATTTCCATGTCGAGCTGGGTGAACTCCGGCTGCCGGTCGGCCCGGAGGTCCTCATCGCGGAAGCACCGGACGATCTGTGCGTAGCGATCAAATCCGGCGATCATGAACAATTGTTTGAAGATCTGCGGCGACTGTGGCAGAGCATAGAAAGCGCCGGGCTTGACGCGGGAGGGTACCAGGTAGTCCCGGGCCCCTTCCGGAGTGGATTTCGTCAGAAAGGGCGTCTCCACCTCAACGAAGCCGTTCTCGTGGAAGTACTCACGGATCGCTCGGGCTATCCGATGGCGCAGCCGGAAGACCTCCTGCATTTCAGGGCGGCGCAGATGCAAGAACCTGTAGCGCAGGAGCATTTCCTCGCTGGTATCGAATTCGTCGTTCACCTGGAAGGGTAGAGGGTCTGCACGACTGAGCAGCTCAATCGCGCTGACCTCGATTTCGATTTCGCCGGTGGGCAGCTTGGGGTTGATTTGTTCCCCACGGCTGACCACCGTCCCTTCGATCGCGATCACATCCTCATTGTGGAGCGTTTTGGCCGCCTCGTGGGCCTGGGCAACCTGAGCCGGATTGAATCTAAGTTGCACAAGCCCCGTATGATCCCGCAGATCCACAAAGATGAGCCCGCCATGATCGCGGCTGCTGTAGACCCATCCCGCCAGGCGCACGGCCTCCCCGATGTGCGTGGCCCGCAACTCTCCACACCGGTGCGTACGCTGGTTATACCGAATCGCCAATGTTCAGCTCCCGAAAACCGCTTTACGTCATGGCCCACCTTGTAGAGGTTGACGCCCGAAAAAGCAATCGATGCGTGGAAGCATCCAGCTCACATTTTCCCCTTGGGCAGGCCCTGAAGAAGGCGACTCGGCCGTCCAACGGCGTGGCAATGCGGGTCTGGCAGGGCTATACTGCTTCTCGTGCAAGATGCTGTGCATACGGTCTTACAGACGGCCATGACAGCGGCCAATGGGCGCTAGTGGGGCCGGATCGGTCGAGCCGGTTTGGACTGCAGGCCGTCGGAGAGAAGGTTGTCGCATGTCAGTTGGACGTTTCGATGCCATCCTGATCGACTTTTACGGGACTATATCCGCCGGGGATCGTGAGGCCGTCGAATCCGCAAGCCGGGGTATCGTCGAGACCTGCGGCCTGGCGGTAAGCCCGCGACAGTTCGCCATCCGGTGGGGCGACCGATTCTTCGACGTCATCGAGAAGAGCAACCACGAGTCTTTTCGAACGCTCTATGAGTGCGAGAAGCTGAGCCTGGTGGTAACCCTGGCCGAGTTCGGAGTCGAGGCGGATCCAGCTCCGCTGGTCGCGGATCTCGAGGAATACTGGCTCAATCCTCCCGTCTACGGGGACGTCTTCGACTTCTTCCGCCGCATCGATCTACCTGTCTGCTGCGTGTCGAACGCCGACACCAAGCCGCTGACCACTGCGATCAACAACCTGAACCTGCGGTTCGATGAAGTCGTGACATCGGAGGCCGTACGCTGCTACAAGCCCGCCCCTGGAATCTTCGAGCAGGCCATCAAAGCACTTGGGGTCAAGCCTGATCGAGCCATTCACGTCGGCGACTCTCTTCATAGCGACGTCGCTGGGGCTGCCGGACTGGGTATTGCCACGGTCTGGATGTGTCGGGACAACCGCGTACACGACATCGGCACATGTCAGCCGGACTATATGATGGACACTTTCGCTGAAATTCCGAAGATCCTGACCGCGTAAAATGCCGTAATTGCCCTGATTTCACTTGCATTCTATCGGGCTTTGAGGTATTCTTTAACATATGGATATAATCACACTGTGATAGATTTGTCGGATGTAGACAGTTGCAGGGCGATAGGAGGTATGCGATGAAAACGCGGTTCTGTTTTCGAGTATGCGTCGCCGCCGCGGTGTTAGCTGTAGTCTCTGGCCTTGCGGCCGAGTCGTGGGCGGCATCGCCCAAGCGAACGAAATCGAGCCGGGCCGCTCGGTCGACTCGCGGAACGTCGAGGGGGGCCGCAGCTCGAACTGCACCGAGTCGTTCAAGGCGTTCGGCATCCCGGGTAACGGGCTCAGCCTCGCGGGTGCGTGGGTCAGGAAGTACCCACAAGGCCAGGCCGAGCGGCCGAAGCAGCACCAGGCGGGCTCTGGCCCCAACGCGCACCCGTTCGTCGGGTCGCGCCAGCGCCGTATCCGGCCGTAGGGCCGGGGTAGCACGGCGGCCTTCGGGCTCCTCTCGGTCGGCAACAGCCACGAGGTCGCCTGCGCGTCGTGCAAATCGGGCAGCATCGTCCGGAGGGAAGGTACGGGCTACGCCTGGGTCAGGTCGCTCGACAAGGTCGGTGGACTCGGGAAGGACCGCGTCGTCATCCTTTACGCGGACCCCGGTGGCACGGGCTCCACGGTCGTCAGTAGACACGATCACCCGGCAGAAATCTCGCCCCCACGGAGCGGTAGCGGTAAATCGTGGTTCGGGCGGTTCCCGGCGAGGATCGCATGGCTCGCGTGGGCCATCGGTCGGGCTGACCGTCGGGGGGAGTGGTGACCACTATTCCGGGTACGTCAGTCTGGGCCGAGGTCAATCAGGGCCGGAGGTGCGCGGCGCCCTGTACTACCATGACCGGGACCGGGGACATCATGGCCGGGGGCGACATTATTACGGCAGGGGATATTACTATCACGGGTATCGGCCCATCCACTACTACGGGTGCGACTACTACAGGCCGTGGGGCGGGTACACGTACAGCACGTTCTATTATCCGGAGCCATACGTTTATCGGTTCTATGACACCGACGTGTACTACGTGGGGCAGAGTGACGTGTCGGACGATGTCTACGAGGTGACTGCACCTTCCGAGGTTGAAGTGGGCGGTGAGCCGCTTCCTCCCACGGGTACGTACCGGGCTCTGACGGCGCCCGAGGAGGTCACCCTGCTTGGCCAGGGCAACGCCGCGTTTGCGGCGGGCCGCTATGACGAAGCCCGCCGTTTGTACGTAAGCGCGATGCTGGCCGACGAGCGAGACGGATACGCGAAGTTTCTCTACGCCCTGGTCAACTTCGCCCTGGGGGACTACGAAGTCGCTGCGATGGCAATCCGACGGGCGTTGCTGACAACGGCAGACCTGATTGACTACCCGGTAGACGTCCGAAGCCTATATCCAGAGGCGGCCCTGTTCGAGACCCAGCTCGAGGGGCTCACCCGCTTTGCGGGGGATCACCCGAATGACAGGGGGGCTCTGCTCTTACTCGGTTACCTGCAATACGCCGGCGGTCATCCGAAGCCTGCCCTCTCTGTTCTGGATCGCCTGGTTAAAATCGACCCTGACGACGACGTAGTGTCCCTTTTGCGGGACGCGGTTAGCCGCGTAAGCCGCTAAGTACGCCCGGGAAGACGATCTGCGCGGGCGCAGGATCGTAGTCATCCGTATCTGACCCATCAGGGAGTTCCCTGCCCGCCGCCGGACGCCCAGACTCAGGACCACAGAAAGGCGGTGCTCTTGGCCGGTGATACTGGTAGACCAAGCGAACCGCCGCGCTGCGACAATTAACAGGTAGCCCAAAGGCGATTACTGCCCGAGAGATTTTGCGCAAGAACAGTATGCGGCATTGCCATGCGTCCGGTGGAGGGGCTCGCCCTCCGCACGATCAGGGGCACGCTGGTGGAAACACCACGGCGCAGCCTCGACGTCGGCTGGAATGGCTCAGATTTGCGCACGATCGCGGGTCGATGGCGCCGGCCTACCTACCGATGCCGCTGCCGGGGCGAGCCGGGGGGTCGGCCGCCCCAGACGCAGCGTAGCCAGCACGGGGCGCGTCCGCTCCGCGATCCCGGCATCTCGGGAGCCGGAATTAGCCCATGCAACAGACGCGAGAGGTTTGCCAAGCGGCTCGGCGTGTGTATACTCATATCGGTTTAGGTTATTGAGCCAGGGCGGCCCCACGCATCGCCCATATCAAAGGAAGCAACCGCACGGGATGTCCGGCATGCGAGCTGACTCATCATCGCCGAAGGGATCTCCTGACAGAGGTATGGCCTCCGGCGAGATGTTCACGCACGTCCTGCGGGTGATTTTTGTGCTGGCGCTGGGAGCGGTAGGGTGGAGTCTGGCATCCGACCCGCGCAGCGCAACCGGCTCCTTGGCCGGGCAAGGCCTGTTCATCGTCGGCGGGTTCGTCGTCGCCGCGGTGATCGTGGTGGCACTGGATGTCTTTTTCATCCCCCGGAAATCGCTGACGGCCATATCGGGATTATTCTTCGGACTTGTCGGGGGCATGGTTGTGGCGTACGGCTTGTCGCTGATTATCAACTTGCTGGTGTCGGCCAACGTTCCGGGCGAATTGACGGACTCCCAAGCCTCGTTCGTTAGTGCCCTGAAGCTCGGTATCGGCGTGATTTGCTGCTATCTGGCCGTAAGCTTCATCCTTCAGACCAAGGATGATGTCCGGTTCGTGATACCGTACGTCGAATTCGCCAGGGAGACCAAGGGTGGGCGGCCGATGGTCTTGGACACCTCGGTCATTGTGGACGGGCGAATCGCCGATATCGCCAGCACCCGGATTCTCGAGTCGGAGTTGATCGTCCCACGTTTCGTTTTGCAAGAGTTGCAGACCATCGCCGACAGCTCTGACAAGCTGAAGCGAAGCCGCGGCCGACGTGGGCTGGACATGCTGAACAAGCTCCAGCTCAATGAGAACATAGATATTCGAATTCTGGACACAGTGCCGGAGCGCAGCGCCGCCGATGCCGGCGTCGATGAAATGCTCGTCGACCTGGCGTTACAACTGCGCGGCAACGTAGTCACCAACGACTACAACCTGAACAAGATTGCCCAGCTTCGTGGCGTTTCGGTGATCAACATCAATGATCTGGCCAATGCGATGAAGCCGGTTGTGCTGCCCGGTGAATCCCTCGAGGTTAAGGTGATCAAGCCTGGTGAAGAGGTAGGGCAGGGCGTCGGTTACCTGGATGACGGCACGATGGTCGTGGCAGAGGGAGCCCGGGAGCGCATTGGCGAGGTCGTCCAGCTGACGGTTACCAGCGTCCTGCAGACATCCGCCGGGCGGATGATTTTTGGCAGACTGGATGGCGCGCCGGTTGCTGAACGACGCCGTTCGAAGGCGGTGAACAAGAGCTGATCCTGGAGTTTTCTGATACGATTCCGTGCTGGAATCTCGTGCCGGCCGTCCTGTGGTATCCGTCATTGACGGCTGGCGAATCGAGAGAGCGGCCCCAGGTTGTTGGAGGGAGAACACACGGGTATGTCGAAGTTCTGTGTGATTATCGCAGCGGCGGGGAAGGCTGAGCGATTCGGCGGTGCGGAGAAGAAGACGTTCGCGAAGCTGGACGGCCGGCCCGTGTTCCTTCGTTCGTTGGAGCACTTCGTAACTCGGGAGGACGTGTGTCAGACTATACTGACCGTGGCCCCTGAGGACGCCGAGGCCATGAAGTCCAAATACGGCGCCAACCTGGGTTTTATGGGTGTCAAGCTGGCAGAAGGCGGCGAGAGGCGATGCGATACGGTGGGTGCTGCGCTCAAGGTAGTCTCGGATGAGGCAGAGTTCGTGGCGGTCCACGACGCCGCCAGGCCCTGCGTCAGGTCGGAGCTGATTGACGCGGTGTTTGCCGAGGCTGTGAAGAGCGGTGCGGCCATTCTGGCCGCCCCCATCACGGGTACCATCAAGCGGGTTGGCGAGTCAATGGTTGTTGAAGCCACGGAGCCGCGCAGGAGGCTTTACGAGGCCCAGACACCGCAGGTATTTCGGAAGGACCTGCTGCTTGACGCCTATGGGCGCCTCGACGAAAAGGCGAAAAAGGAGATGACCGATGACGCCCAGCTCGTCGAGCGAGCGGGTCACCACGTCTCGGTTGTGGAGTCCGATCCGACCAACGTCAAAATCACGACGAAGGCGGACATGACCCTCGCACACGCGATTCTGAGGGTCCGTCCGTCCAAGCCGGCCCCTCGGCTGGGCGCCTTCGAGGAGGCACAGTGGTAGAACCTCGGGCGGAAATCGCCTTGACGCGGTCAGGCAGCGGTGTTGAAATGCGTGAAGGAGAGGTAAGAACAGTAGCCCGCACCCTTTAGCCAAGGAGAGGTCATGTTCGGCACAACCAAAGGTACAAGTGTAGCGGTGTTTTGTGTGGCCGTTGCGGTGGGTATTCTCGGCTGCAACGTCGAGGGCAGGCGGTCGACCAGTCCTGGAGTCTCGACCACAGACTCCGCTCGGCCGGTTCGAGCAGACCAGGGTATCGACATGTCAACCGCAGAGGAGCAGGAGGTGGATCTGGTCGAGGCACTGGTGAGCCATCGCCGGCAGTATCTCCGCACCCTCAGACGACTTCACGACTATTACCACTCCCACGGGTACACCACGAAGCAGCAATGGACGGCCTTCGAGCTGCAGGGAATGAACCGCGTCCAGAAATTTCGCTATCTGCTGGACGCCGAAGTCGCCTCTGATGATCTGCGTCCAGAGGACCAAATTGACGAGGCCGACGCCCTCTATGAGAGCGGATTGGAGCTGATGCGGCGCGGCGGGCACGGCGTTCTGGGGATCTACCGGCAGGACCGGATGATCGAGGCCGCCGACCTCTTTCGTGAGCTCATCGAGCGTTACCCTTCCAGTGACAAGATCGACGACGCCGCCTTCTACTGCGGTGAGATTCATAAAGACTACCTGCCTGATCAGGAGTTGATCGCCGTGAAGTGGTATGAGCGGGCCTACACCTGGGACCCGCAGACGCCTCATCCGGCCCGCTTTCAGGCCGCCGTCATCTACGACTACCGGTTACATAACCGGGACCGGGCTTTGGAGCTCTACCAGGCCGTGGTGAAGCACGAGCCCGGAAACAAGAGCAACGTCCGCTTCGCTACCCGCCGGATCCGTGGGCTGACCGGCGCGGGCCGTACGCTCGCGACCCCGTAGACCCATCCGGTCCAGGGGTGGGTACCGTCTCGGCTTCGCACCGGCTCGTGTCACCGGAGAATCTGGCCCTGCGAGGTGGTCCTTGTTACGCCGATCCCCGGAGAGAGATGCGCTTCGTTCGCTGCGCCAGGGCGATAGGTCCGCACGTGCGCGGCCCGTGAGCGCATCGGGGGCACCGGAGCGGTGGTGGGCCGGAAGCGTGATCACCTCTGGAGAAGGGCTCTACTTCGGGTTCATGGTCGAGAGAGCCACGTGCCCGTAGTGGGACCTGTACGATACGGGCCTGACAAGGGCAGCGACGCGAGCTCAGTACGGCGTTTCATAGATAGTACGACGATCATCCTACCCCGAGGCGCGGGCTTCAGCCCGCCCGGGCATCCGCGTCCCGGCGGCGCCGGGAAAGCGTGCGGCTCAGGCAGCGAGGGGCCGACCTGAAAAAAAAAGAGACCGATCTCGTGGTCGACGACACGCTTGTTAACGGGTCGATTCGCCGGTTCTGATTCTTGCGGTGCCTTTCGGTACCTCCGGTCGTTCGGCGGCGGACGGCGAGCGGGCCCTCCCGCGTGTCGCCACAGCGCCCGCTTTCACTTCATCGTGCGACCCGTTGCTGGTGCGCTGTTGCTGCCGGTTGGCGGGCGCGCGGGCCCTGCCGCTGGGAGAATCACTGGGCAGAGGTGGAGCCAGAGGGTGTTTAGAAATTCTCAAAGGGTCCTTGACAGTGTCGACATATTGTGCTATATTATTGTGTAATAACGTTTTAAGCTTATAACGTTATATCATGGAAACATATGGGAGGCGATCGGGGTTGTCGGGAGGGGGGCGATGTTGGGTGGAGGGCCGAGGGATTGTCGTGCAGATTTGGGATCGGAGAGTGACTATGGCAAAGAAATGTGCAAGGACAAGTGGGCGGCAGGGGCGCGCGAAGAACGGGATGGGCGGGAGCCGGAAGGGCGTTCCTGGGGCCAAAAGGTCGAGGGAAGCGGCAGGGGGACGGCGGGGGCGAAAGACGGCGCCTATGAGACGGCAGTCGGCCAGAGTCGCAGGGAAGGGTCGTGGGGCAGGGCCATTCCCAAAACTGAAAGGTGTCCAGGGCTGCGGGGTGCTGCTGACTGTTGCAGAAAAGGTCGGCGGGGAATGGGACCTAGCGACACGGACTCTCGAGGTGCCGCTGTCTGTGAAAACGGTCAACGGTAGGGGGGCGGGGGGGCATCTGAGGCGTGCCTTGCCGCGTGTGTGCCGGGCGCTGGCTGCGTTCGGGCACGTACAACGGGCTGAAATCATGGCCAAGCTGTTGGAAGGCCCAGCCACGTATCGTGCGCTGCAGCATGTAACCAAGATGAAGGCGGGGCCGCTATATCATCACGTTAATCAGCTAAGACTGGCGGGGCTGATCCTGCCCAAGCAACGGGATCTGTACGAGTTGACGCGGGGGGGTAGGAATCTGATCCTCGCAGCCATGGTGGTGGGGCCGCTGATTCGGGATGCCCGGCGCCGACCGGTGGCAAGGGGCCGGTCAGCGCTGTGAGGATAGGGCTTCTTATCCACGGTGCGGTAGCATGGCGACCAGGCGCGGATAGCACCCCCCGGGCTTTGGAGATGGCCTGATGAGCAAGAGACTGCACGTGGCGGTGCTGGAACCGTACTATGGCGGGTCGCATGCAGCCTTCGCGGACGCCTTGGAGCGGCACAGCCGACATGGGATCACGTTGGTGACCCTACCGGCCAGGAAGTGGAAGTGGCGGATGCGTGGAGCGGCCATCTGGTTCGCGAAAGACGCGAACAACTGGCTACGGGAAAGCGATGGTGGTTCGGCCGACGTGATCCTTGCCAACGACATGTTGAGCGTCGCGGACCTGCGGGCGCTGTTGCCGACGGATTATCGCAATGTACCAATTGTCTGCTATTTCCATGAAAACCAGTTGACCTATCCGATCCCCGACGAGCGGGAGCGGGATTATCAATACGGGATGACGAACATCACCTCATGCCTTGCGGCCGATGCCGTTTGGTTCAACTCTCGGTTCCATCTGGAGAGTTTCCTAGCGGCCGCCGAGGAGCTGCTCGGCAAGATGCCCGACTACGTGCCACGGGAAGCTGTCCGGGAAATCCATGGTAAGGCGGAGGTTCTGCCGCCGCCGGTGGCCGCTGGCCGCATCCGCCGCGACGCACGGCCCCCGAAACAGCCGCTGACCATCCTGTGGTGCCACCGCTGGGAATATGACAAGAATCCCGAGCCTTTCTTCGGTGCCCTGGTGCGCCTGGATGAGGAAGGTTGCCCCTTCAATCTGGTGCTGGTTGGCGAGCAGTTCAGGACGGCTCCGGCGGTATTCGCAAATGTGCGCAACCGCCTGCGGTCGCACATCGTTCACGCCGGCTTTCTTCCCGATCGGGCGGACTACCTTTCCCTGCTCGCAAGATGCGACGTGGCAGTCAGCACGGCGATCCAGGAGAACTTCGGGATTGCGGTTGTTGAAGCCATCCTGGCCGGCTGCCAGCCGCTCCTCCCGAACCGGCTCGTGTATCCCGAGCTGATCCCACCGGAACTGCACGAAGTGTGCTTATATGCCTCTGACGTCGATCTTTATGAGCGTTTGCGAACACTGTTGGAGGGACGTGGGCTACTCGACCCGGCGGGCGCGGGCGAGCTCCAGCGCACCGTCGAATCGCGATACGCTGTCGCCAATGCATTGCCGCGTTTGGACGAAGCTCTGGCCTCCGTGGCCAGTCGTCGCAACTCTTGGAATGGTGGCGTCTTGTGGTGCTGACGCTGCGGATGACAGCGCACTATGCGCAAACCGGCGTTTTTAGGCTCGAAATTGAACGTCTCATAATATATGTTACGTCACATTCGATTATAGGACCACAGGCTTTCGTTGCCTGACGCTGGGCGTTCCGATGCGAGACCTGCCCGTCCAGTCGGGCAAGCGCAGCCTATGGTCTTCGGCCGCGGGAGGCAGGTCGTTTGCCTCGGGGCTGGGTGGTTGGCTTACGAGCGGCCCGCCGGAGGTCCTTCAGCTCGATACCCTGGGCGATTTCGATCTGCTGGCGGTTCCCGTTAAACCGGTACGCGACAAGCCGCTCGGCACGAGCGTCAAGAACGTAAAGATGCTCTTCGTCGGGGCTTCCCACGCCGCCGACGGTGAGGACGTATTGCCCGCCGGACGTAGTCATGCCGTCGGCCCAGGCCTGCTCGGGACGCGTGTTGATGATCAGGATGCCAACCAACAGGATGGCAGCGGTCGTAGACAGGACCCCGATGACGAAGTCCTTCGAGTCCACGGATCTGGGGGAGTGTTCGTGCAAGTCAGATCTCACTTCTGGTCAAAGTCCTGGGCCAGATCACGCGGCTGTGTAGCCGCCAGTTGGTTGGTATGCCCTCCGGCCGGATAGAACGCGTACAGCTTCCGACTGGGCACGTCGAGCACATAGAGTACCTGATAGGTTTGGCCGGCCGCTTTCGCCGTGACACATGCGAAATCGCCGGGGCGGGCCCCCACCTGCGCATACGCGGCCGGTAGCGAGTAGCTCCCAAGCAGCAGCACGGCGAGCAGAAACAGGTTCAGCCCGACGAGCATGACAATCATGGAACGTTTCGTAAACACCCGGATATCTCCTCGGGGACGGCCCACCACGTGAGCCGCGGAGGACGCCAACAAGGCGACTCAGCGAGGACGCTTCACATTCACAAAGGCCGGCAACAGGATAAGGATGGCCAGCACCCCGGCGGCGACCCACTGGTGCATGCCGCTATCTTCGTTCGGCACTCGCGCGGCCCTTTGCGCCCAAGCGGAAGCAGCCGCAACGTGCATCGCCACCCCCCCTACCGCTACGAGCCAGCCTGTCCGCCGTCCCAAGAGCTTCAAACCCCCATAAAGTCGCCAGTGTCGTCTCATGCCACGTATTCTAGCACTCGTTGGGACTCCCGTAAAGCGACTTGGCAGCCCTTGGGTTGCTTGCCTGTTACCGTGTTTCGTGAATGGGGCGACGAGGATCCCGCCCCGCGCCGCGGGCTTTCCCGGCGCGCCGGGAACGCCTGCGGCTCAGACAGTCGGGGAACTTGCGAGACGCGGTACCAGCTTTCGTGGAGGGGTCTGACTAGCCGGCGGAAGGTTCGGCTTGGCACGGTGACGGTGTCCCATTTCGGGGAACGTTGGCGGGCGTGGGCGGCGTAATCCAGGGCGGATATCCACAGGAAGGCTATAGCATTCGTTCCTGAATACGAGAACGGCCCTGGCGCTATCAAAAACGTCGTTGGTGGCAGAACGGTGGCAGGATTCAGCCCGCAGTACGGGCACGCCCCGCCCTCGCGGGCTGTGAAAAACAGCCGCCTTTGTGCTACCGTGGTCGTATCGTGTCTCGCTGTTCGTCTCCTTCGGAAGGAGGTTTGCCATGTTTCGTGTCACGAGTGCTTTGGTCACGTTGGCTGGGATCTTCGCTTGGAGCATAAACGTGCGGGCAGGGGTCGTCATTGAAACGGTCACCGTCAGGAACCCGGGCAACTCCGGGGAGCTTTCGGGCGCGTGTGTTCCGGGTGGGGAAGGTCCGTGTCGTGAATGCGGAGCGGTGGACTACGTATACAACCTTGGCAAGTTCCAGGTGACGGCCGGGCAGTACAGCGAGTTCCTCAACGCCGTGGCGGCGACGGATCCTCACGGGCTGTACAACATAGACATGTGGGGCATCGAGGCGGGATGCAAGATTCAGCGCACCGGTTCGTCAGGCAGCTACAGCTACAGCGTGGCGCCGGATTGGGCCGACCGTCCGGTGAACTACGTCTCCTGGGCCGACGCGGCCAGGTTCTGCAACTGGCTGCACAACGGTCGGCCGGATGGTGCCCAGGACCTGACCACGACGGAGGACGGGTCGTACTACCTCGGGCCGCTAATGGCCGTTGCGCGTGAGCCGGATGCTACGTGGGTGATTCCGTCGGAGGACGAGTGGTATAAAGCGGCGTATCACTACAACGACGGTGTGACGGGCAACTACTACGATTACCCGACGAGCAGCGACAGTCTTCCGAGCAACGACTTGGTCGAGCCGACCGACCCCGGCAACAACGCGACGTTCTATATCACTGCTGGTGGTGACTGGACAATCGGTAGCCCCTACTACCGCACGGTGGTCGGCGCTCACGAGAACTCCGACAGCCCTTACGGGACGTTCGACCAGGGCGGGAACCTCTGGGAGTGGAATGAAGCCGTTCTCAACGGTTCGTCTCTTCGTGGTATCCGTGGCGGGTCGTTCGCTAACGCCGACACCACCCTGCACGCGGCGAACCGCGAAGGCGACTTCCCGGATAGCAACTTCGCCGACCTCGGGTTTCGTGTTGCTCAAGTCCCTGAGCCCGTCACGTTGAGTCTATTGGCTGTTGGTGCCATATTGCTTGCGAAGCGTCGGCAGCCGTCAACGGTTTGACGTCGGACACAGCTACGCCGCCGATGACATCCGCAGCTTGGCGACGCCAGCCCGGAGGTCCACGTCACCGATCCAGCGGTAGTGCTTGACCGTTGTGCCGATATGGGCGTGCCCGACCAACTTGGCGACCACCTCTAACGGAACGCCGGCCTGCAGCAACCTCGTCACGTAGCTACGCCGCAGAGCGTGCAGCGTGGCGCCAGGCACGTTGGCCTTGGAGCGTATCTGCCGCCAGTGGTAGTCAAACGCTTTCTACAAGCCGGTAAACGGACCGGGTTCTTGCATCGTCTGCGCCCGTACTTTGCGAAGCACATCCACGACGTCCGGGTTCACCGGGACGATACGATCCCGCCGCCCTTTCCTTCGCTTGAATCGCACGGTTGCATCGTCGAGGTCGATGCTCGCCCAGCTCAGGTTCAGCAGCTCGGGACGACGGCCGCCGACGCGGGACCGGAACTTGCTCACTGGCGGATCCCGACGTAAGTCGGGACCAGTGCCACCAATGCCGTGACCAGGAGCTTCAGGGCTGACACAATGCCAGGAACCGGCCCGATTCGTTGCCTAACTCTCGTCGAGGGGTCTGACGAGGCGGCGGAAGGTTCGGCTGGGGACGGTGACCGTGTCCCATTTCGGGGAGCGTTGGCGGGCGTGGGCGGCGTAATCCAGGGCGGATATCCACAGAAAGGCATAGTACTCGTTCCTGAAGACGTGGATATCGGTGCTCGGCTCGCGATCAGGCGGGCCGACAAGCCAGTAGACGAAGACCAGGCCGGTCTCGAAATCCTGGCCGAAGACGCCCTCCCACTTCTGGAGGCCCTCCAGGTCCTCACGTGTGACCCAGTTTTCCCAGTATCTCTTGCTGCCTTTTCCGTCGTAGGGGAACTTTCGACCCTTTATGTCGACCAGCCAGGGCTTCTTGCCCGGCCGGTAGACCAGAAAGTCAAAGGACTTGATTCGGGCCCCGGCAAAGATGGCCTTTTTGTGCTCGTCCACCGGCAGGTATGGCCAGCCGCGTGACCGGATGTAGTCCTCAAAGGCGGCTTCATAATGGATGTGAGGCCGTGCCATGCCCGCTGACTTCCTCCCGCGTCCGCTTCGACCGCCCCACCCCCCTACCTACGGGGTCTTGAGCGTCGTGGACGCGTAGTGCGGGAAACCTGCCGTGTCGTAGATCTCGAATTCAACCTTGGTTGTTCCGACAGGGTTCAGCTCGTCACCGTTGGGTCGATAGCTAACGCGATAGTAACCGTCCGGCTCGGGGCCGGTGATCGTAAATCCGGGGCGGCGGGGCTTATCGACGTAAACGGTACTGGTCGAGCCGTCGGCACGACGAATACGCAGCACGCCGGACTCCGGGTCGAGGTCGTCGGGAGGCCGGACGACAGCGAGCTCTATCGGCGCCTGGTACACCGTCAGCCGGATGGAGTCAGCGGCTACCTTCCGATCCGGACGGTTGAAGGGGCTTTCCGCGTAGACCCACTTCCCTCGAATTCT
>CP070827.1:3283813-3313964 GCA_020344555.1 Phycisphaerales bacterium | reverse complement strand
GTTCCTGGATCAACCGTCCGTGGAGCTGCAACGCGTAGCCCGCGAGACGCTGGAGGGCGGGTTGCGCGCCGTCATAGGCAAGATGACGCCCGAGGAGATCGTCGAGGACCGCGACAAGTTCGTGGCCACGGTCATGCACGAGGTGACCGACGACTTCCGCAAGCTGGGCCTGATCATCGACAGCGTCAACATCCAGAACGTCCAGGATAATCAGCAGTATCTTGAGTCAATAGCCAGGAAGGCCAGCGCGGAGGTCACGTCCGCAGCGCGAAAGGCCGAGGCGGAACGCGCCGCCGAAGCGTCGATCAAGGAAGCCGAGGCTGGTGCGTCCGCACGCACAGCGGCGGCCGAACGCGACGCCGAAGCAAAGACCGCCGAAGCCGTATCACGCCGGAAGGCCGAGGAAGCCAGGCTCACCGCCGATAAAGCCATCGCCGAAGCTGACAACGACCTGCGTATCCGCAAGGCCGAGCTTGCTCGAGAGGCTGAGCTGAAAGAGGCCGAGCAGCAGCAGGCCGCCGCTAAGGCCGAGGAGGCGCGCCTCAATGCGACGCATGTCGCCGCGGCGGTCGCCGAGCGTGATGTGGCCAAGGCCAAGGCCGAGGGTGAAGCCGCTAAGGTGCTCGAGGAGGGCAAGGCCCGAGCTGCAGCCGTCGAGCTGATCGGGCAGTCGATTCAGAAACACCCCGACGCCCTGAAGGTCATGCTCGTGGAGCTGATGCCCGGTGTCGTCGAGGAGGTGGCCAAGAGCGTCAATAACATCGCACTCGGTGAGGTGACCGTCATCGACGGCGGCAACGGACAGGCCATCGCCGGGGCGGCCATGGGCCGCGCGCGAGCCCTGTCCGAGACCCTTGCGACGCTGGAGACCATCCTCGGTGTCGACCTCCGCGAGGTCAGCAGAGGAATTGCAGGCAACCTCGGTAAGCCGGCCCGGGCTGACACAGTTGAATGAGCACGTGCGGCGCCCACCATGCTGCGGTAGGCCGGACCTGGGGAGATTCAGTTGCCGGGGCTCGGTGGGTGGCACGATCCGGCGGAGCGAAGTCCAGCAGGGCCGGGGTGTCGCGGACTCGATGACGCTCCGGGATGGACAAGCGGAGGGTCCCAACATGCCACAAGACCGTGGCCTGGCTTCGCCAGACCGTGTCATCCGGCTGCAGCCACGCCATTGCGTGGCATGGACCCTCGGTTTGAGGGCGCCTACTCTACTTCTTCCGCATCCGCATGGTGTTCCCGTGTGGGGTCGATGTGCAGGTAGCGCTTGAGGGCGTGGACCCCGATGTAGAATGGAATCGTGTCCACGGCAGCTACGGTCAGCTTGAACAGATAGTTGCTTCCCACCAGAGCCAGCATGGCGGCGAGAGACTTCTCGCCGCTGATGAACGGTATCCAAAACACGATGAAGATGACCGCGGTTGCATCGACGAGCTGCGAGATCATGGTGGAGCCGTTGTTGCGTAGCCACAGGTGCTTGCCCTTGGTCAGCCGTTTCCAGAAGTGAAACAGGAACACGTCGCAAAACTGAGCGGCCACGTAGGCGATCATCGACGCAAACACCGTGCTTCGCGTGCACCGGTAGATAATCTCGAACAAGTCGGCCTGCGACACCGGCTCGCCCCCGAATAGAGCGATGGGCGACGCAAACCGAAGCGTCTGCCACGGTGGCGGCACCCATGAGCCCTCCGGCTGCCACGGCGGGCGGGCGGTCTCGCTGAGCCCCGGCAACTGATGCCCGAACCATAGGAAAAACAACACAAAGAGGTTGAGCAGGAAGCCAACGAAGACCACGAAACTCGCCCGACGTCGCCCGTAGAACTCGCTGATAAAATCGGTGCACAGAAACGTGAGCGGATAGGGTAAGACCCCGACGGCGAGCGCCAGCGGCCCGATGTGCACGAAGCGCGTGATGCCCAGAATGTTGAGCATGGTCATCGAGCCGAGGAAAATCCCGGCAAAGACAAGAAAAACCCGCTCCCGCCGCTCCCGCAGCCTCGGCGTATCGTGACGTGAATCAAGGGTCCGGTCGGCCATCGCCGTGGAAGCTAACCACTGGTCAAAATGCCGTCAAACTACGCGCCAGCCACTACGCCACCGGCAATCCGGCCTCACGCACGAGCTGTTCTGCGGTTTCCCAGGTCAGCCAGTGCTCGTACCACCAGACCTTGTTCTTCCACCGGCCGTATTTGGCGTAGATCCTTTCAATCTGTTTGAGGGTCGGGCGCTTGCCGGTCGTGTGAGTGCGGGCCACGTGGGCGATGGTTGAGCTGTCGATCGCCAGGCGGTCGTGCCGGCCCAGAAAGGACAGCAGGTAATGAGCGCTGGACGGTCCGATGCCCCGGATGGCGCGAAGCTGTGCCAGAAGGGCGTCACTGCTCACGTTCTCGTCGCGAGCCAAGCCGGTCAATGCCTCCGGGTCGATCCGGCCGTCGCACACGTCCCGGCACAGCGCCAGGATCGACTCTGTTCGGTATCCCAGACGACATACCTCCGTTAGATACCGCTCGCCGGCCCGGAGAATCTCGCGCGGGGTTGGCCAGGCATTGAGACTGACGAAGTGCCGCAGCGGCGGGCCGAGCTGGCCGATGCGGTTGATCATCTTAACAGCCTGTGTCCAGTTGACGTTGGTGGCACACAGAGCCTTGATGATGTTCTCGGTCATGGCTGCGGACCGTAGGGCCCGGCCGGCTCCGATACGCGGGATGACATGCAACGTCGGGTGGTCGCCGCAGATCGCATAGAACTCGGTCAGGTCCTGATCGAGCCCGAGGACCAAGCGCAGGTTCTCCTTTACCCGAGGTATCCATGCACTGCGAATCGCATCGCCCTCGATGGTTACCCGCAGTGTCACCCTTTGTTTCCGCCGAGCCCCTTCGACCACTGACACGCGATAGGCACGATCACCGTCGCGCTCGATAATCTGGAAGCACCGGCCACCCTCTGACCAGCTCATCGGGCAGCATTCGTGCCAGCCGTGGCTCAGCGCGGTTGCTTTGAGCGTAAAGGGCCGGCCCACCTGCAGCGTGGTCGCCCGTATTTGCATCTCCAGGGCTCCTCGGCTCCGATACCAGCAACCCTCCCAAGGGAGGGGGTGGCCACTATCAGAGCGGCGGCGCAGCCCGTCAATTCGGGGCTCCGGGCCGCTGGAGCCGTCCCAGAGGGCCTCGCCGGGAGCAGGGTCATTTGGGCGACGCGGCGGGCCCAGGGGGCCTGGTGTCCGGCGAGAAACATGTTTTTTACACCCACAGTTTTTCCGTAAAGTCGTATTCTGCATGACTTTGTGCTCCGAACACAGATGACCACAATATGTGGTGTTTATCCTTGACAAGGGCCGATATGTGGCGTATTATTAAACTTGCCCAATGAGTGGCGGGAGAGGGCACCACGGCAGCGGCCGGTTGGCTGCGGGTGCTTCCGGACGGCCGGGGGCGCACCGGAATCGGCGCGAGTTGCCAGCACTGATTCGGCCAGGTGCCGGGCAAATGAAGACGGCGACCGCACGGTTGACACCCGGGTCGTCGGAGTATGTTCGCCAAGGAAAACAGCAAGACCGGCAGAACAGCCGGTGGAGGCGCGGGTATTTGATGTCGGAAGCGGCGGTGAGACATCGTGGCTTTCGGGACATGGATGAGGCCCGAAAGTCGGAATTGACGCTCTCGCAGAACGCGGAGCGCGTCCTTCGCGCGCGGTACCTAAAGAAGGACGAGCAGGGTCGGTGTACGGAGTCGCCCAGAGACCTGTTCCGGCGGGTTGCTAAAGCAATTGCCGAAGCCGAACTGATCTACGACTCCGGCCCGGAAAACCGCAGCGAGTGGGAGGATCGGTTCTACTCGTTGATGGTCAGCCGGCGGTTTATGCCCAACAGTCCGACGCTCATGAACGCCGGACGCGAGATGGGCATGCTCAGCGCTTGTTTCGTGCTGCCGGTCGGCGACAGCATCGACGAGATCTTCGATTCGATCAAATATACCGCCTTGATTCAAAAAGCCGGCGGCGGAACCGGCTTTGCTTTCGACGAGCTGCGCCCCACCGGCGACTATATCAGCAGCTCGGGCGGCACGACCAGCGGCCCGATTTCGTTCTGGCGCGCTTTCAGTGAGGCGACCAACGCAATTCAGCAGGGCGCGTTTCGGCGCGGGGCCAACATGGGCATGATGAGTATTCATCACCCCGACATCTTGAAGTTCCTCTACGCCAAAGAGGACCTGAGTCAATTCACGAACTACAACATCTCGGTCAAGATCACCGATGAGTGGATGGAGGCCTTCCTCCAGGACGCCGACGGCGCCCACGCGGTACGAAATCCGCGCACCGGCCGAGAGTACTTCGTCCCCAAAGACCTGGAGATCCACGCCTACGGCATCCGGGCTCTTATACCTGTTGAGGAAGCGGAAGCGGTCGACAGGGCGTCGGTGACCGGCCGGAGCGGCAAAGACGACCAAGACAATCCAGCCGGCTCCACCTCGGTCCGGATGAAAACGGACAATGGCGTGGTTGCGGTCTACTCCAGGCGGGACATCTGGAACATTATCGTCACAAATGCGCATCGCACCGGGGAGCCCGGCGTGGCGTATATCGACCGGGTCAACGAGGACAACCCCACGCCGCATGTCGGACGAATCGAAGCCACCAACCCGTGCGGGGAGCAGCCGCTGTTGCCCTATGAAGCGTGCAATCTCGGCAGCATCAACCTCGCCGAATTCGTGTATGTCGGCGATCGGGACGAGCCCGCGGTCGATTGGAACGGTCTGCGGGAAACCGTGCAGGAATGCGCGCGATTTCTGGACAACGTGATCGACGTCAACGACTATCCGCTTCCCGAGATCGACCGCATGTGCAAGGCCAATCGCAAGATTGGACTGGGAATTATGGGCTTTGCCGATGTCCTGTACAAGCTCGGTGTCGCCTACAACAGCGAAGAAGGGATCAAGTGGGGCGAGCGGTTCATGCGGTTCGTTGACGAGGAATCGCACGCCTGCAGCGAGAAGCTGGCGGCGCAGCGCGGATCCTTCCCCAACTGGGAGGGCAGCGTCTGGGACACCGAATTCCACCGGCCAATGCGCAACGCCACCTGCACGACGGTGGCCCCGACCGGGACAATCAGCATCATTGCCGGTTGCTCCGGCGGCATCGAGCCGATGTACAGCCTGGCCTTTTACCGGAACGTACTTCGCGGCCAGGACCAGGGGGCGCCGCCGATGGTCGAGGTCAATCCGATTTTCGAAGCCGTAGCCCGCGGTCGCGGCTTCCATAGCGAGGGACTGACGGAGCGTCTTGCCACGGACGGCACCCTCGCGAATATTCCGGACATGCCTGAGGATGTGCGTCGCGTGTTCGTCTGCGCTCACGACGTGTCACCCGAGTGGCACATACGAATGCAGGCCGCCTTTCAGAAGCACTGCGATGCGTCGATCTCCAAGACGATCAACTTTCCCGAGGATGCGACCACTCAGGATGTCGAGAAGATATACTGCCTGGCCCACGAACTCGGCTGCAAGGGCGTTACCGTCTATCGCGACGGCTGCCGAAAACATCAGCCCATGGCGCTGAAAGGCAGCGACAAAGTCCACGTGACCGTCGCCGGCAGAACGGAGCACGTCGAACCCGACACCGGGCCACTCGAACCGGCTACGCTTCCGGAGATCCAAAGCGGGATCCGTGTGCGGCAACTGACGCCCTTTGGTAACATGCACATCAACATCACGGTCGACCCGAAGACCGACCGCGAGCTGGAGGTCTTTGCCCAGCTCGGCAAAGGCGGCGATCTGGCCAACAGTGATCTGGAGGCTATCTGCCGGATGGTCAGCTTATGGCTGCGTGCCGGCGGGAGCCTCGACCACGTGATCCGCCAGCTTCATTCGATTGGCTCGAGCCTCCAGGTACACACCAAGGAAGGCAAGATCATGAGCCTTGGCGACGGATTGGCGCGGGCCCTGCGAAGATACATGCGTGCCAAGGCAGAGTTTGGCCTCAAGGCCCTGCTTACCGGGGAGTACGACCCCGACGCTGTCGGCAGGGGGAGCAAATCGAAAGGGGGAGGTCGGGACGGACGCGGTGCCGCGGACGGGCGGAAAGGCGGGGGGAACGGGTCGGCGCTGCAGGAGCGGGCCGGAACCACGGTGCCTTCAAGGCTTGAGGCTCGGGGATTCCAATGGCAGCAGGCCCAGTACAAGATAATTTGCCCAGATTGCCAAAATGCGCTTAGGTTCAGTGAGGGTTGCATAATTTGCGAAGCCTGTGGGTTTTCGAAGTGCTGAGGCAGATGTCGAGTCCTGTAAAATTAGGTGTTTTGAGCGGATTTTTTTGGCCTGGCGGGTATAATTATTTTGTTGACAGATGAAAGATCTGCGGTAACTTCTGTCGATAGTACGTGACGTGGAGCGGCCGACTCCGGCCGGAACTCGAACGCCGGCCTACGCGTATATAATACGGGACCTTATACGGAGGATAACCGAGAGGTTGATATAAGCTGTACCAGGCTTCTTTCCCCTCCGGAAAGCACCGTTTCGCCTTAGGGTGAGCGGTGCTTTCTTTTTTGAGGACTTCGAAACTCAGGCCAACAGTTCTCTGCGACGATCGGGCAGTGCGCGAGCCGGGTGCCCATCCGCCCTAGCCCCATAAACCGGAACCAGTAGCCGGTGCGCTTGTCATCCGCCGGTTTCCAGCTATACTGGCGCGACTCTGCGCAAGCGGCTGACCGCAGTTCGCGATGGCCGAAGCGCGTGTCCAGTGGCATTAGGAGAAAACCGTGGCTGTGCGGATAAGACTGAAACGAGTAGGTCGTCGACACCGCCCGGCGTTTCGGCTGGCGGCGTTCGACCGTCAGCGGGCCCGCGACAGCCGGGTCATCGAAGAGCTGGGCAGTTACAACCCTGTTGACCCGAACGGAGAACGACAGGTGGTGTTGAAGCGCGACCGGATCGAGTACTGGCTTAGTGTCGGCGCACAGCCGAGCGATACGGTGAGACGGCTCTTGGAAAAGCAAGGCATCCCTGTGGGCGCCAGCTCGAAGTAGGCGCAAAGCTCAGTGGTTGATGCGGATCGACGTCCTGGCACTGTTTCCGGAGGTATTCGAGCCGTTTCTGGCTTCCAGCATTGTCGGTCGCGCGGTGGAGGGCGGCATCGTATCTGTCGGATGCGTAAACATCCGCGATTTCGCTCACGACAAGCACCGGAGTGTTGACGACAGACCGTTCGGCGGTGGGCCCGGCATGGTGCTGATGTGTGGGCCGGTCTTCGAAGCTCTGGAGCGCGTTGAGGCCCAACGGGAAGGCGAGCCCGTCCGTATCCTGCTGACGCCACAGGGCGAGCGGTTGACGCAGAGTGTTGTCGCGGAGCTGGCCGGCCAACCTTGGCTCGTCATTCTGTGCGGGCATTACGAGGGTTTTGACGAGCGGATCCGCACCGGAATCAATGTCCGGGAGATTTCGGTCGGCGACTACGTGCTCTCCGGCGGAGAGCCAGCAGCAGTGGTCCTGATTGACGCAGTCGTACGGCTGCTTCCCGGAGCATTGGGTGACGAAGGCTCGGCAGCGAGCGATTCATTTGCCGAGGGGATGTTAGAGTATCCCCAATACACCAGACCGCGGGCGTTTCGGGGCATGAAGGTCCCCGACGTGCTTCTTTCCGGAGACCACGGCAAGATTGCGAGCTGGCGGCAAGAGCAAGCCGTGAAACGTACGCTGGAGCGTCGGCCTGACCTGACGGATGAGGCCGGTTCATCACGGCAGGGAAAGACTTAGGATAAACTCGGGACGCAGGCGGGCACCGACCTTATGCGAGGTAGGGCACAGCGATAGATGATCTGGAGTAGCGTAATGAGGCAGCCATTGATCGAATTGGTCGAACAGCCCTACCTCAAGGCAACGACCCCGGCGTTTCACATCGGCGATACGGTCGACGTTTTATGCCGTATCGTGGAAGGGGACAAGGAACGGGTTCAGGTGTTCAACGGCGTGGTCATCGCCCGCAGCGGAGCCGGTATCAACGAGACCTTTACCGTCAGACGGATCGTTGCCAACGAGGGTGTGGAAAGGAAGTTCCTGATCCACTCGCCGAACGTCGTGAACGTGAAGGTCCGGCGTCGCGGTAAGGTTCGGCGGGCGAAACTGTTCTACCTTCGTCACCGGATCGGGAAGGCTCGCAAGGTCCGTGAACTTCGCGTTCATAAGAGAGAGGCTCAGGAAGCTGAGCTGGCCGGTTCCGCGGCGTGATCCCAGGCTTCTCTTGGGCCTGCGCGGAGAACGCGCCGCCGCCCGGTACCTGAGGCGGCGTCATTACCGCGTTCTGGTCCACAACTATCAGTGCGTCGCCGGGGAAATTGATCTGATTTGCTCTGACGGCGATACGATCGTCTTCGTGGAAGTCAAGACCCGATCGAGTGACGTGGCCGAAGATCCGCTGGAGGCCACGCGCAAAACGCAGTGGAGGCGGATCGAAAGCGCCGCCCGGTATTTCCTGTTGCACCGGTCGGTACAGCATCGCCCATGCCGTTTTGACCTGGTCACCGTGGTCTGGCCGCCTCACGGTTCGCCGGACATCGAGCACTTCGTGGATGCCTTTAAGTCCAGACGAGGCTGAAGGCGTCATTCGGCGTTGGCTTTCCAACCGATGAGACCTTCAATGGGCTTGATTGACTCACACGCACACCTGACGTTCCCGGAGCTTCGCGACCGGCTTGATGAGATTTTCACCCGATGTGATGACGGAGGGATCGACCGAATCATCACCCTGGGCATCGATCTCGATGATGCAAGAAGTGCCGTACGACTCGCCCGGCTTCACCCAGATCGCGTTCACGCAGCCGGCGCTTTCCATCCCCACGAAGCAGAGAAAGTGACCGATGACCTCCTGACCGCCATGGCCGAGCTTTGGGATGACCACGCCGTGGTGGCCCTCGGCGAGATGGGTCTCGACTACCACCACGACTTTGCGGCACAGGACACGCAACGATCCATCTTCGCCCGACAGCTCGAGCTGGCGGCCCCACGCTCAAAACCCCTGATCATCCACTGTCGGGAGGCATTTGTGGACACTGTCCCCATGCTTGTCGAGCACGGGTTTGAAGGGCGCCCGGTAGTGTTTCATTGTTTCACCGGAAGCGCCGCCGAGGCGTTGCGTTTGCAGGAGCACGGGTGGCGGATATCGTTCACCGGCGTCGTGACCTTCCCCAAGTCGACCGAGCTGCAGCAAATTGCGAGGAGCTATCCCCACGAGGCTCTGATGATCGAGACCGATTCACCCTATCTCTCGCCCGTACCGGTGCGCGGGAAACAGCCCAACGAACCGGCCCACCTGGTGCACACCGCGCGGTTCCTGGCGGATCTCCGGGGCGTCTCGTACGAAGAGCTGGCCCAGCAGACAGTCCGCAATACCATGCGGTTCTTCGAGCTGTAGCTCGACGCCCGGTTCGTGCCTTGACATTCAACACTGTGGCCGGAGAATCCCGTCGCACGTTCCCGCCGCGTGGCGGGATCAGACTCTCTCGAGATACCGGAGATGACGGAGTCAAGCCATGAAACGGTATGTGGTGACTGGAGCGTCCCTACTGGGTCTGGTGCTTGGGACCACAGCGGTCCTCTGGACGCTGCACGCGGAGAAGGCAGGTGCTCATTGCCAAGTGCCTTGCGGGATCTACGATGACAAGGCGCGGATTGCCGGGTTGTATGAGGACACGACAACGATCACCAAGGCGCTCAAGCAGATCAGCGAGCTGGCTGGTAAACACGACGCCCAGTCACTCAATCAGATCACACGCTGGATCACCACCAAGGAGGCTCACGCGTCGCACATCATCGAGGTGATCTCCGAGTACTTCTTGACCCAAAAGGTCAAACCCGTCGCGCCCGGTACTGACGGCTACGAAGCCTACTTGAAGAAGCTGGCGGACCATCACGCCGTCATGGTTGCCGCGATGAAGACCAAGCAGAAGGCCGATCCGGCGGTGGCCGATGCGCTCCATCACGCGCTTGACGCCCTGGCCAAGCATTACCAGTAAGAACGGCAGACCTATAGGAAACACGGTATGGCCCGCAAGAGCAGACTTACGGTAAACCGGAAGATACTCCGCGACATGTTGTCGCTGCCCACCGCGCCGTTCGCCGAGCACCATGTCATGGGCTACGTCGAGCGGTTCTGCGCCCGACGCAAGAAAGTCACGCTGAGACGCGATCCCGTGGGGAATCTCCTGGTGCGTCTTCGCCAGGGGAAACGCCGCATCGCCCGCCCGGTCTGCATCACCGCGCATCTCGATCACCCGGGCTTCGTGGTCGACAAGATGGTCTCCAGACGCCGTCTCCGGGCGAACTGGCGGGGCGGGGTGCCAAAAGAGTACTTTGTGGGCAGCCAGGTGCGCTTCTTTGTGGACGGGACCTGGGTGCGTGGCCGCGTCCGCTCGGTGAAAACCGTCACACGCAACAAGCGAAGGCGGGTCGATACGGCTCTGGTGGACGTGCCCGGCGAGGTACCGCCGGGTTCGATCGGCATGTGGGACCTCCCCGATCCGAGGGTACTCGGGACGCGGATCCATGCCCGTCCCTGCGACGACCTATCCGGTGCGGCCGCCATGATCTGCACCATCGGCGAGCTGGTCCGCCGGCGCTACACCTGCGACGCCTACTTCCTCTTCACACGGGCCGAGGAAGTCGGATTTGCCGGTGCGATCGCCGCGGCCCGAAAGAAGACCATTCCCTCCAAATGCTACATCGTTGCCATGGAGAACAGTACCGAGCTGTCGCACGCCAGGATGGGAGACGGACCGATCCTGCGCGTCGGTGATCGGGCGAGCGTTTTCACTCCGGCAGTGACGGCGTACTGTCACCAAATAGCCCGGGATCTTGCGGCTGCCGACCGGAGGTTTCGGTGCCAGCGGAAGCTGATGGACGGCGGGATGTGTGAATCCTCAGCGTATTGCACGCTCGGCTATGAGGCCACCGGGGTGTGCTTCGCGCTAGGCAACTATCACAACGTCGACACAAAGCGCAAGAAGATCGCCCCAGAGTACATTGACCTTCACGACTTTGACAACGCCGTCAAGTGGTTTGTGGAACTCGCCCGTGCTGCGCGGCCCTACACCGGCCGCGACGACGCCCTGCGTGCCCAGCTCCACGACCTGGAGCGGTCCTACAAGACGCTGCTACGTTCGTCGCGCAGTCGGCCCTGCTAAATCACACCTGAATGTGGGCAACAAGTAGTGTAAACGAAGGACTCAAACCGCACGAATGTCCGCGTCCCGGCGCGCCGGGAAAGCCTGCGGCTGGGGTCAGATGTCGATTGCCGAGTCAGTGATTCCTTCACCGGGAGCCGCCCGGCTCAGGACGTTCTCGTAAAGCCGGGCGGTCTGCTCGACGTAGCGACGCAGGCCAAAGACCTCATAGGCCTGCCCGCGGGCCGTCTCCCTGGTCTTCTCCTGCGAGGCGCGATCCTGCAGGAGCCCGATAATCGAGGCGATCATGCTCTGAGCAGGCACTTGTTTGAAGAGCAAGCCGTTGACATTGGAGGCGATCATTTCCGCGATCGAGTGTACGGCCGTTCCGATCACGGCCACACCGGCCGCCATCGCCCAGGCGATTGATGTCGTCGATATGTCACCACGCGGCGTCACCAGCAACACGTCAGAGACGGCGAGAAGCTCCTCGAACGGGTGCCTGTCACCGGGCATAACCAATGCACTGGAAAGTGGAAGTGTGTCCGTAAAACGTGAGATACGACGCTGCTCGCGTGACGTGCCGGGCACTATAACTCGGGTGCCGCCCGACAAATGGTGGTGAATCGCAACGGCGTAAGCGGCATCGAACTGCCCGCCGGCCCGAGTGACCGGCTCAGGCACGATGGCAACGGATTCGTCCCACGTCAGCCCGAGCTCCTCACGGAGCGACCCCCGGCGGCATCGATTGATCAGCGAAAAATCGACACCCGGGCGGATCACCACTGCCAGCTCCGGGTCCAGTCCCCCTTCGATCAATCGTCGCCGGACAATCTCACTGCCACAGGCCACCGCGAATGTACTCGGGCGGGCCAGTGCTCGCACGCGTTTCACCTCGCGTACCGCTGTGGAAGGATCGAAGAGCTGGACAACCAGCGGTATCCGGGGCAGGGCCCGCGCCGGAACGGCCGCGCCTATCCCCCACGCGTGAATCACATCGATTCGCTGTTGCGCTACGAAACGGGCCACCACCGGGGCGGCAAGCGATGCGATTCCATAGAACCGAGGCAGCAGGTCAACCGGTTGCTTCAACCAGCGCAGCGAGGTCCCGGCTGCAGGGTCGATCGCGATCAGGCTGTTTACATAGCGATCGCGCGGCAATCCATCGATGAGTTGCGATACACCGACGCGCTGCTCCCAGCCCGCCGAACCGTCGAACAAGTGACCGACATGCGTCATCTTTCGCGTTCGAAGGCGCCTAGCCGGTGGTCGTAGAAGAGCTTGGCGATCTCGACGGCAAGCCTGCCGGCCAGCTCCTTCGAGATCGCATCCGTGCGCTTGGCCATGCTGACTTCGCTGCCGCTCATGCTTACGGTCATTGGATACCCTTGGGGGCTGGTCGGCCAGAGACGCACGCGAGTACGGCTCTTTTTCTCGAGCACGTTGATGGCTTTGACGGTGACGGAAAAGTACGCAGCCGTGGTGGCGTCGCGGATCTGCTCCTCGGCGAAAAAGTCCTGGACCTCGATCCAAAGCACCTGTTCGGCGCCGCCTAATTCGCCGACCTCGCGACACCCCCGTTCGCCAAAATTGGGAATCGACTGGCGCAAATGGTCGACGGTTTGCAGTGGGATGATCTTGAAGGCGGCCTTGTGCTTGAGCAGCTCCTGGGCAAGGTCGTCAAACAGGTAGCGAGTGGCCGCAGGCCAATCGACACGCTCCGAGATGTCGTCGATCAGGATCATGACCGGCCCCTCGGTCAGGCGGAACTTGGCTTCGACCTTCTGTTTCCGCCCGAACCCGAGGAAATACAGCAGTTCGCCGCCGGAGTACGTACACCCGCCAAACGGAAGACCGAACACCACGGCAAGGAAAACCCACAGAGCAGATCGGCCTCTATTGCTGCTCAAAGCCTGCCGCGGCGACCGCGAGGCCCGAAGGCCCCGGCTTGCCGGGGCCGATACGGACTTGCAATCACAGTTCCACAGTGTGTTCATAGAACTTCCTTGCAACCTGCTCGGCGAACTTGCGGTAGGTGGCTTGGCGGATCAAGCGGGGGTTAGTTGCGGTCATCAGGATAGGTGCCCCATCGGGATACTGACATTGAACCGGTGCCAACTCGTACCGCCGGAGCTGATCGGGATCAGCTCGGACGTCATGGACTGAGACGGAAGCGTGGATCTCGCCGCGCAGAAACTGCGGCTGCTCCGGATTGCGAAACTGGAATTTCAACACCTCCACGTAGACTACATAATCCGCATCGAACGCATCCCCTACGGCGTTGGGATCGATCTCGGCGTTGACGTTCTTCTGTATGAAATCCTCCACATCGCGAGGATCAATGACCTCGGTGTCCAGCTCACGCCGGGTCATTTCGGGATAGAGCTTGTCACCGATGTACGTCGCCAGCTCAAACCGGGCGTACGGATAGTCGAAGAGCGTGGAGGGATCCGTCCATACCAGAATGGCCACACGGCGGCCAGCCAGCTTATCGAATTCAGGTGATACCTTCTTCCTGTGCTCGCCGATGAAGACCAGCGGCGTAAGCAGGTTGCAGGACGCGACAAACGGCAACAGGCTCAGTAGGATCCAGCGGCGATGCTTCGATGGCATCGAAATCGTCTCCCCGTTTTTTAGTCTTCGCGCTACGTCAATGCTCATTAGGTGCATCCTACGTTACAACCGCCGCCGCGAAAGAGGGAGATCGGCGTTCGACCTCCGAGCCGCTCCCCGATCCCGGTACGTCGGGACGGTACGGATCGGGACACTCGCCGTGACTCGTGAGAGATCACACTACCGTCCCGCGGGCAGCGTTCCAGACATCAGGCCCGCTACCACTTTGTAGCCCCACCCGGCCAGCACGAGCAACACCGCGGCCAGGATCACACGTGTTGGGGAGACTCGATACCAATTTACCGCCCACACGTTACCGGTAATCACGATGCTAAGCGATAGGGAAGCAGCGATCACCGTCATCAGGGCCAGAGCAAGACCGGCCGGCTGGGCGCTAAAGGCGGAACGCAGTTGGCCTCGCATGGCGTGGGCGAACGCGGTCGTCATTCCGCAGGTCGGGCAGGGGTAGCCAATCAGCGTGAGCATACTGCACGGCGGAAAGCCAAGCTGCTGGTGGGAGCCCACGCCTGTGTCGGCGGGTGTCAGCCAGGCTGCAACCGACAGAAGCACCGTACACCCGGCAAGCACAACTACCGCGATCAACCGGGCTCTACCGGGCTGCCTCGAAGCGACACGGTATACCATCGGGCCAAGCGGATGGCAGGTCACACCCGGTCTGGTTGTCCCTGAATCTGGAATGTCGGTTCCAGCCACAAGCTGAGGCCGCCTTGTTTGGCCTAACGAACACACCACCTCAGGATAGACCGCGCCCCTGTACCGGTCAAGCTCATCTCATGCGGCTGTGCTGCAGCGACAACGGCGCTCCACTCAGTGAAGTCACGGGGAACATCGATCGCCTGCCCCTGGATCGAGAGAATACCCCTCTGGCCGATGCCGGCCCCAAGCCAAACATGTACCAAATTGTGCAGGATCCGAAAGCGTCCGGGCGATAAGCGGTATACTAATTAAGCGTGATTAGGAGACAGATATATGAAACGGCTTAATGTATTTTTTCCCGTACTTGCATGCAGCCTCTTTCAGACCAGCGCCGCCCTTGCACCCCAGGTGGACCCCAACGACCCACCGCAGGGCCGGTTCCTCGACGAGTGGGCTGAAGTCCACATGGCTGGCGGGAAGGTCGGATACGTGCATTCCACCATGGGTCGCGATGGCAACCTGATACACACCCAGGCCACCACACAGATGACGATTGGCCGGGCCGACAGCCCCGTGGAAATGCACATGGTACAGACCACGACGGAGACACTCGCCGGTGTGCCTGTCACCTTCAGCTCGGAAATGGACCTTTCGCTGATCAAGACCTCCACAAAAGGCACGGTCAAGAACGGCCGGGTGACCATCGTCAGCTCCCAGTACGGGATGGAGCAGACGCAGACGGTCGATTATCCAAAGGGTGCGGTGATGGCCTGGGGCATGTTCCAGGAAAGCCTCCTGCGCGGTTTCAAACCCGGCACCGAGTACACGCTCGATACATACACTCCGGAACTTCGCCAGGACGGCGTGGTGGCCGCCGCGACCAAAGTCGGTGAGTGGGAGGAATTCGAACACCGTGGCAAGCGCCGTCGCGGGCAGCGAGTCTCTATCACAATGGAGTCACCTATCGGGTCGATTGAATCAGTCTCCTGGGTCGACAAGGACGGGCGCCCGCTCAAGGCGGTCATTCCCACGGGCTTTGGCGACATGGTGGTGTTTACCACCGATCAACAAACGGCACTCGCCGATTTCGTCCCACCCGAACTCTTTATGAAGACGGTTATCAAGGCCAAAAGAGCGATCGACGCGAAATCGACGAACCGGGTCAAGTATCGTGTCCGAACCACCAAGCCGGATATCGACCTGACCAAGTTGCCTGTCACCGGCATGCAGACCGTGGGTGAACAAACGGACCGATGGGTCGAGTTGGTCGTAACGCGGCAGCGACACAAAGCCGTCAAGCCGCGGGCGTCCGCCGCAGGGGATTCCCCCGGCCCCGGGCGGCTTGATGCCGACCAACTCGCCGAATTTCTCGAGTCCAACCTGATGATCAACACGGCCGACCCCAAGCTGATCGATCTGGCCAGACGCGCCGGCGGCGGCGAGACCGATCCATACGCCCTTGTCGACAAGCTGCGCCGCTTTGTCACCGACTATGTGGAGGCCAAGACCCTGAACGTCGGCTTCGCCACCGCCAGCGAGGTCTGCCGCACCAAGGAAGGCGACTGCAGCGAACACAGTGTACTCCTGGCGGCGTTAGGTCGCCTCAACCGCCTGCCATCGCGCGTCGTGGTCGGCCTGGCCTATGTGCCAATGTTCGGGGGTCAGGCCGACATCTTCGGCTATCACATGTGGACACAGTTCTACGTTGACGGACGCTGGATCGATGTCGATGCGGCCCTGAAGGAGACGGTGTGCAGCCCCACGCGGATCGCATTTGCAGCTTCATCCCTCAAAAATACAGGTCTGGCTGACCTCAGCCTGCCGTTGCTTTTGAAGATCGGGGCGATCGATATCGATATTCTCGAGATCGAATAGGCTCCACGTCCCACAGAGCAGGTACTTGCAGGGGCTCCACTTATCCTACGCGGCGGGAGCGAGGGGTGCTCCGCAACCGCGGGTTTTGCGTTCCCGCCCGTGAGGATTACAATGCTCCAGCGGTTTGGAGGGGTTGTCCGGACTTGTGGACCCGCTTGCAAACGCCATTGAGAAATTGGGAGCGCACCGTGAACAAAAATGTCGTAACGCTCATTGTGGCAGCGGCGGCCGTCGTCGTTTGCGGCATCGGGTGGTTCTCGCTGCCGGTGCTCCAGGATACACGTCAGGTCGTGGAGTCCAAGGCGTCGGTCGAATTGGAGCGTGCCCGGCGGTTGCTTGACAGGTACAACGCGAGTCTCTCTTACGGAGCCCTTCTGGCGAATCAGCTCGCCGATCAGGGAATCGAGCCCGATCCGGAAGATCTCTCAGATGATGTGGCGGATGACTACCAGGAGTTGCACGCAGCGATGTGGGAAGCCTATCCGCCGGTTGATTGGCCGGAAGGGGGGATGCCCAGACCTGCCCGGGCAGGGTACGGCAACCTCCCCCCCCAGATTCGGACCGGGCTGGCCAAGACGGCTGAACTGATCCGCAAGAACGAGGAACTCCTCAACGACGCCCAGCGCGCCGTCGACCGGGCACTGGCTGTCTCAGAAGGTGGTGAGTCGTCCCGATCCCACGCGGAGGCCAATCGTCTCAAGAGCGTGGTCTTATATCACAAGGGTCAGGCCAAACGCTTGCAGGCGAAGCTTCAACGTCGTGAGAGCGATCGGCACCGCCGCGAACTGCTCGGGCTGGCGAGCGAAGGCATGGAATCTCAATCGATGGGCACACTTGTGGCTGACAGCGAGATCCGCCAACAGATCGACGCCTTGGAGGCCAAGGCGGCCGAACTGGGGGCGGCCATCGGTGAGGACCGCAAGGCACTGGCCGCTATCGATGCCAGGATTGGTGATCTGGAGCCGCGGCTGCTTGCTGCCGAAGAGCGGGCCGAGCAAGCTCTCGAGACCATGGACCGGCTCAAGGCCGAAGGTGTCGACTTCTCTGATCCAGACGGTGCGGAGAAGTTTCAAATGATGTTTGTGGAGCAGGACCGTATTTACCGCCGAGCGACTCGCGAGGCTCATGCACTCAGATACGGCGCGTACTCTAACATCGGTGAGGATCCGGACACTGCGCCCGCGGTCGAGCACGGGCTCCGGCATCACCAAAATGAGCGAGCGGTGCTGGCCGCGACGATCGATGGTCAAGAACGAGCCCTTGAGGGTCTGCGCACGGATGTAACCCGGCTTGAGGGTATTGAAGAGGCCTACCAAGCGACCCAGGATCAGGCCGTACAACGTATTACCGAGTCTGCCGCTACCGTACCCGAAGCCTATACGGAGCTGAATCGTATCGACTCGGAGGCGTACGTCATTGAGGATGAGGCGTTCGAGCTTTTCGATCGATCCCAGCGGACAGCAGAGCAAGCTGCGAGTTACGCCGATCGCTGGCTTGCCGATGCCCGTGAGCGGACGCAGGGGCTTTCACGGGAGGCACAGCAACGGTCCGCCTATGGCAGCCGTCTCCGCGATGGATGGATGGGTGGATATGTGGCCGCTCTGGAGGCGGATGCCCACCTAGCCAAGGCGTGGATACACTACACCAGATATGACACTTACACGCAGAACGCCAACGTCTTGGCAAAGGTTGCCCAGTTCCTCCAACTGGGCGAGGCGGACGCGGAGAGCGAACGAGCCAAGGCCGAGGAAGCACACGACGCCGGCGTCAACGAGATCAAGGCAACCGTGGAGGTCCTGGAACGTGTTCACAACAAGACGGAGCGTCATTGGACGGTCACCGCCCAAGCCGCGGGCGCGACTTATCTCCTGGCATTGTTCGGGCATGAGGATTACGTAGAAGAGGCGATCGAGGCCTACGGCCATGCCGTGGAAGGCCGGGAGGATGACGCGTTTGCTCAACCCTTTGTCTCCAGCTTGAGCCGTCTGGAAGAACGGTAACGGCCGGGCACGCCGGTCTCTCTCCGATCGCATCGTTTCCATCCAGGATGTAATTGCTGCGTGCCTGCTGGCCGTATGGTGGCTGGAGGCGCTGCCAACTCGGTTGACCGAGCGGTTCTGCCGAGTGATAATATATTGTGGCATCTAGGGTTAGGTGCCGTCTTCCCTGACCGGCTGCCAGGGTCCGGCGTGACCCCGGGTCTCTGCCAGCCGAGCCATGCAGAGCAGCGCCGCGTTGCTGAGAATAGTGAACGCCGCCGCAGGAAACCGCACGACCGTGATCGGCGGCGTCTGATACCCGGAACGCTCAATGCCCAAGTTCTTTAACAGTGACATCGCTGACCTGGCTAATCAACTGACGCGATCGCCGCGCCGGTTGAGGATGGAGCAGATCCGCGGAATCGAGAAACTGCTGGAATTGACAGAGCCGGACCGGGCGTATCCGTTCGATTTCGTCTGTTACCACATTACCAGGTACCGCAAACGTGGCTTGGCTACGACCGGCTTCTCGATCCCCGGTAAGGCGCTGATCAGCGACCTTGTCACAATGGCCGAGGTGATCAGCCGCAAGGCAGCCATCCCGGTTAGCGAGCTGCGGGAGCCGTACAAAACCCATCAGCAGATCGCCGAGGAGCTGGATGTCAGCACGAAAACGATTCGACGTTGGCGCGACCGCGGTCTGATGGGCATTCGCATGGTGTTTGAAGACGGCGTGAACCGCCTGGCCTTTCCGCAGCGAACCATCGATCGGTTCGTCGATCGCCATAGGGACCTGGTGGCAAAGGGCGCGTCATTCAAGCAGCTTACCGCATCGGAGCGCGATCGCATCGTGGAACGAGCTCGGGAGCTTCGATCGCAGCGCCCGGTCAAGCTGCACGCGGCTGCCCGCGTGATTGCGGAAGAGGTCGGTCGGGCGGTCGAGACCGTTCGCTACACGTTGCGGCGGTATGATGAGGCCCACCCCGACGCGGCACTGTTCGCCGACAATGGGCAGGAGCCCTGGTGCGAACGCCAACTGGCCATTTGGCGCTGTCATGAGGCGGGTGAATCAACTTCTTCAATCGCCCGGGCGTTCGGGTGTCCGGTTGAGGAGATCGAGCAAATCCTGCGTCAGGTCCAGGTGCGCAAGTGGTCGCAGTGGCGCTGGGATTACATTCCCCACGAGCTGTGGGACGCCCCGAATGCCGATGCGATCATCCTGGAGGTGCCGGAGCCACCTGCTCAGAAGGCTCCCGCGCCGCGGCTTCCCAGAGATATCCCCCCCTACCTGCGATCACTCTATTTGACGCCCCTGCTGTCGCGTGAGCAGGAGCACGATCTGTTCCGCCGATACAACTATCTCAAGTACAAGGTGGCCAAGACCTTAAAAGGGCTTGATCCGGAACAGCTCGACAAGCCGCAGTACGAAGTGCTTCGTTGCCTGGTGGAGCAGGTTGAGTCCGTCAAACAGCGGATCATCCGGGCGAATCTGCGGCTGGTAGTGAGCATCGCGAAGAAGCACGTGGGTTGGTCACCCAACTTCTTCGAGGTGATCAGCGACGGTAATATGTCGCTTATGCGGGCGGTTGAGAAGTTCGACCACACCCGCGGCACCAAGTTCAGCACCTACGCCACCTGGGCGATCGTGAAGAACTACGCCCGGTCGATCCCTGAGCAGCACTACCGTTGCTCGCGCTACGTTACCGGCCAGGACGAGCTTCTCGACGCGGCGCCCGACTGTCGGGCCGCGCCTGCCAGCCAAAGCGATCGACGCCACGTTCGTGAGGCGATCGCGGCCGGCATGAGCGCGCTGGATGAGCGCGAGCGCGAGGTTGTCAGCAGCCACTTCGGACTCGGCAGCAAGAACGGGGTATTGACCCTGGAGCAGCTAGGCCAACGATTCGGGGTCACGAAAGAGCGCATCCGCCAGATCGAGCGGCGGGCGCTTGCCCGGCTGCGCGAAGTGCTTGCTCCATCTCTGGCTGATGCCCTGAACGACTGACTGATCCAAGTCGATCCACTACCCGCAATGACCGCGACAATCGACCTGTGCGCGCACCTGGCGCCCGGTGACCCGAGCACACGATCAAGCACCCTGTTGGAAGCGACCGATAATGGTTGTGGCCATGAACGTCTTGGGGATCATTCTGGCGCGCGCCGGCAGCAAAGGTCTGCCCGAAAAGTGTGTGCGCGAGCTCCTCGGCCGGCCGGTGATCGAATACACGTTCGACCACATCACAGCCAGCCGGCTTCTGACCGCTGCGGTTCTTACGACCGATTCAGAGCCTGCCAAAGCGATCGCCCGGCGAGCCGGAATTGAGGTTATCGACCGGCCGGCCGAACTTGCCACTGACACAGCCACCGTCGATGCCGCGGCTCGTCACGCTGTTGAGCGGTGGGAAGGCCAACGCGGCATCCGCACCGACATCGTTGTCCTCCTATACGGCAACATCCCTGTTCGCACACACGGCCTGATCGACCGGGCAGTTGAGCATCTGATCCATACCGGTGCGGATTCCGTGCGCAGCGTGGCGCCGGTGACGAAGCATCATCCCGATTGGCTTCATCGGCTCGACGGTGACCGGATGGCTCAGCTCCGGCCGAACAGCATCTATCGCCGGCAGGACCTCGAGCCACTGTATTACCATGACGGCGCTGTAGCGGCGGTGACCCGGAAAGCGCTGTTTGCGGCGTTGGATCAACCGGAGGACCACCAGGCGTTTCTGGGCCGGGATCGCCGGGCTTTGGTCCAACGGCCTCAGGATGCCGTCGATATTGATGAGCCGATTGATCTTCAACTGGCCGAGGCGATCCTACGACGGCGGGCCGGCGGGACGGCATCAAGACGCGACGAGGTGCAAGGGGGCTTCGATCCGGTGACAATAGGGCGTCACCAGGTCGGACCCGGACAGCGCACGTTCGTCGTGGCCGAAGCGGGTGTCAACCACAACGGTTGCCTCGACACGGCGCTTCGTATGGTGGACGCAGCCGCGGATGCCGGGGCTGACGCCGTGAAGTTTCAGATGTTCCGCGCAGCCGATCTGGTCAGTGCCTCTGCGTCGACCACGCAGCATCAACGGAGAGGTTGCGGCGAGACGTCCCAGCGGGCGATGCTTGCACGCCTCGAGCTTTCGCCGGAGGCCTTCTTGCAGGTCAAACGGCAGTGTGACCGGCGCTCCATCATGTTTTTGGCCACGCCGTTCGGTCAGGCTCAGGTCGGGCATCTCGTGGAGCTCGACGTCAGGGCTGTCAAGATCGCCTCGACCGACCTGACCAACACTCCGCTTCTGGAAACAACGGCTGCAACCGGGTTGCCGGTCATCGTGTCCACCGGGGCGTCAACGGAACCGGAGATTCGGACCGCCGTGGAGAGCTTGCACCGCATGGGTGTGACCGAACGTTTGATATTGCTGCACTGCGTCAGCAGCTATCCAACACCGGTCGAGGCCGCTAATCTCAACGCCATTTCGTGGTTGCGCCAAACCTTCGGCGTTCCGTGCGGGTTCAGCGACCACACCAGGTCAACGCGGATCGGAGGCTGGGCGGTGGCAGCCGGGGCTTGCGCACTGGAGAAGCACTTCACACTCGATCCGTCGGCACCGGGGCCGGACCATGCAGTGTCCCTGGGGCCTGCGCAGCTCGAGGAGTACATCGCCAGTGTCCGCCTGATGGAAGAGACTCTCGGCACCGGGAGGCCGGGTATGACCGGTCGAGAGGCGGAGGTGCGGGCGTTGGCGACGAAGAGCGTTGTCGCCGCTGTGGACATCCCTGCGGGTGCGCAGCTCGCCGCTGAGATGCTCACGGTCAAGCGTCCCGGCACGGGCATCCCGGCCGGCGACCTGACCAGACTCAAAGGGCGCCGCGTGGCGGTCGACATTGCGTGTGACACAACTTTGTCATGGGACATGATACGATGAATTCGACCAAGCGTGGTCGCCGTACGCGCCGCGTCGCCGTGATCACCGGGACTCGCGCCGACTACGGTCTGTTACGGTCCACCATGGAGGCAATCAGGAAGCAGGACAACCTGATGCTCCAGGTGGTCGTGGCCGGGATGCACTTGCTCCGCAAGTTCGGCCGCACGGTCGATGAGATCGTCCGTGACGGATGGCACATAAATGCGAGGGTGAAGATGCAGATTGGTGACGACGGCCCGCTGGACCAGGCGGCTGGTCTTTCGCGGGGCGTGCTTGGCATCGCCCAGTTCCTGGAACAAGCCGGGACGGACGTCGTCGTCGTGCTCGGCGATCGCATCGAAGCGATGGCGGGTGCCCTGGCGGCGGTGACCACCGGGCGGTTGGTTGGCCACATCCACGGAGGAGACATCGCACCCGGGGATTTTGACGACAGTCTCCGGCACGCAATCACCAAGCTGGCCCACGTCCACCTGACGGCGACACGAGCCGCAGGGCGACGGATCATTCGCATGGGTGAATCCCCGGATCGGGTGTATTGGGTCGGGGCTCCGGGCCTCGATCGCCTCATGCGTCTGATCAGACAGACGAAGGATGCGCGAAAACGAACTGGTCGGGCGCTGATCCTACACCATCCGATCGGTCGCAAGCCGACTACAGAGCGGCGGGTGATGAACGCAATCCTTAAGGCTGTCGAAGAGGTCGGGCTCACGCGAACGATCGTCTACCCGAACAGCGATCGCGGGCACACCGGCATTGTAGATGCAATCGAGGTATACCACCGGCGCAGCAGCAACGGTCCGGTCCAGGTTGTCCGATCGCTGGATCATGACCGTTATCTGGGCATGCTCGTTGACGCCGACGTGCTCGTGGGCAACTCCTCCAGCGGGATCGTCGAAGCGGCCAGCGCCGGCACGCCGGTGGTCAATGTCGGCCCTCGGCAGCAGGGGCGGGAGAGGCACGCGCGCTATGTGGTGGACGCCGAAGAGTCTCTGGGGTCAATCCGCGGGGCACTACAAAAGGCGCTTCGCAAGAGACCTATAATTGGTGGGAGCACGGTTTACGGGGACGGTCGGGCGGGCGCACGCATCGCACAGATCATCGCCAAGCTGCCGCTTGATGACCTTTTCCGCCGCAAGGCCGGTACCTTACCTCCTCGGTGGGGTAAGCCAACCTAATCCGCTAGGTACGGCCTGACGATAAATCCACAAACTGGCTGTACGAGCGCCGACGCCAACACTGGGATATAGGTTCGAGGGTAAGTTATGACTGTAGAGACAGCCGATAACGCCAAGGAGATCGTCGATAAGGCTTTGGCAGTGGTTGGTGACATCGCAACACTCCCCGAAGTGACTATCAAGATCATCGAGATCGTCGAGGATCCCAAGAGCACGGCGCGCGATCTGCACGAGGTCATCAAAAATGACCCGGCGCTGTCAGTCAAAGTGTTGAAGGTCGTCAACTCGGCGTTCTACGGCCTGCCGGGACAGGTGGCCAGTGTTGATCGGGCGATCATCCTCCTGGGCTTGTCGGCAGTCAAGAACATTGCCATCGCTGCATCGATCGCGCGTCTTTTCAAAGGACGACGCATATCCGGACAGTTCAGCGCCGTCGACCTGTGGAGACACAGTGTCGCGGTTGCCGTTGCGGCCAGGAGCATCGCCAGATTATCACCACACCCGGTGATGACCGACGAAGTCTTCGTTGCCGGGTTGATCCACGATATCGGCACCCTTGTGGAGCGCCAGGCCTTCCCCGATCAGTTTGCGGATGTGATCAACCGTTGCGAGGGGGCCGACACTGATTTTATCGAGTCTGAGCGACAGGTTGTCGGCGCCGACCATCAGGCCTTCGGCGTGGGTCTGACGACCAAATGGAAGTTCCCGCGGCATCTGCGCGCCGCTGTGGGGTTCCACCACAATCCCGAGGTGCTGAGCGTCGAACTGAAGAACATGGCCACGCTCATACACCTTGGCGATGTGCTTTGCTGCCAGGAGCAAGTTGGCTTCTACCTCACGGCGCAGCACTCGGTCATCAGAGAAGACATGCTCGATACTCTAGGGATCGCCTCCGAACAGCTCGACGAATTCCGCTCCACGCTGGCGGACCAGGTGACGGAAGCGGAAGGCGCACTTACCGGCTAGACGGACTGCCGTCTTGCCGCAGCCCCAACGCACCGTGATGTGTCCCGACGTACCCCGGCGAGCCGGGACGAAGACGCATCGGGCGACAGGCGTTGAGCCCCGCCGGGCCGGGTTTTCTCACTGGCGACGGGCTACAGCCGGCGCAGGGACCGCCTACCACGCAAGAAAACGAGAATGTCCTGCTTTAACCGGCTCGGAGACCGTCGAGTGCGGAGTGAACCGCCGACGTTTTCCGAAGTAATCACGGTCCGGTTGGGCAGGCGACAATCGGCAGATTTAGCCAGGGATCGTAGCTGCCCGCACCGTTGAGCAGGTCGATCACCCGCAAGATGTCCGGCGGGCCGCACCTTTCACTACGGTCGACGTCGCATTGCCAGCTCTCGCATGTTCTGACACCGTTGAGACAGTCGATCAAGTACAGGATGTCCGCAGGGGCGCTCTTGGTGTCGCCATTTACGTTCGCCGGCAGGTATCCCAGACAGATCTTGGTTCCGTCAACGTCGTAAACGACGCAACTCCACTCGCCGGTCGGAATAATTTCGGGGAAGACAACCGTGACGTCATTCCCGGACGGTATCACGTCAGCCGGTGGCCCCGGTATGGACCCTTGGGGGATTTCGAGGCTGAAATCCTGGATGGTCAGACCGGATGTATCGCCGTCACAGGTGATCAGGATCGAGCTCCACCCGGCCGGCTCCGATCCATCCGGTTTCGACGGTTGGCGGGCGTCGAGGGCGCAATCGGGCGGGTCAGATGACACGATGGACAATTGCTGGCATGGATTCGGTTCGCACAAGGTGTCATCGCCCTGGTAGCTGCCGGCGGCATTCGCGCACTGTGATTCGGTCATTATCGAACAGGTCGCACCCAGACAGCAGGCCCCGGCCGGCTCCACGCAGGGCGGGTCAAGGTCAGCACACAGGACATCCTGGGTCCACTCCCGGTCAACTTCCTGGCACTCCTGAAGCGTGACAGAGTCCTGGCAGGTGTACGTGGTCCAATCGCAGCAGGCCCCGGTCGGTGCGCACGGTGGGTCAAGGCCAGCACACAGGACGTCTTGGGTCCACTCCTGGTCGACCCCCTGGCACTCTAGGAGCGTGACAGAGTCCTGGCAGGCGTACGTGGTCCAATCGCAGCAGGCCCCGGTCGGCTCCGCGCAGGGTGGGTCAAGGTCAGCACACAGAACACCCTGGGTCCACTCGTGTTGGCATTCTTCGAACGTGAGAAAGTCCTGACAGATGTAGGTAATCCGATTGCAGCAGGCTCCTTTGGGCTGGCACGGAGGATCGAGCGTCTCACAGGTTGACGCGAGATAAAACTCGCTTCCGGCGGCTGCGCATTTGGGCGCAATCGTGTCATCACGGCATGTTCCGTCCAGTTCACAGCAGGCACCGAGGGCGCAATCGATGGTTTGGCAAGTGGCTGGAGACCCCACGTAAGTGTAGCCGTCCGTTTCGCAGTCCAAGCGTGTTGTGTCGATGCAAGTTTCATCGGGCCTGCAGCAAGCACCCACCTGGCACATGTCAGAAGGCTCGCACGTTGTCGCATCGCCGCCATACATGCCGCCGTTTAGCACCTCGCACACCTCTCGGGTCATGACGTAGCACGTCTGATCGTCGGGCACACAGCAGACGCCACGACCGACACAGGCATTGCAGGCTGCGCCCGGCTGGAAATCCTCCGGGTCCTCACACCACACCCCGATCGTATCGTCCATCGCGCAGGTTCCGTCCGCCCGGCAGCACGCCCCGCGCGTGCAATCGGCGCCCTCACACGAAGTGCCGGGCAAGTACACGCCGTCGTTCATTTCGCACTGCTGCCGTGTTTGGCCCGGGTAGGAACAACCATCACGGAAACAGCAGGAGACGACGCTACAGAGTTCCTCCCGGCACACCGTTCCGTCGCCGTCGTAGGTTCCGCCGTCGTTTTCGCACTGCGCTTGCGTCAGCGCCTCAAAGCACACATCCTCCTTGCAGCAGGCTCCTTTGGGCGCGCAGGGGGGATCGAGCATCTCGCAGGTCCACATGGAATGAAACTCGCTTCCAACGGCCGTGCATCGGGCCGCAACCGTGTCATTGAGGCATGTTCCATCCAGTTCACAGCAGGCACCGCGAACGCAGTCGATGGCATCATCATCGCAACCAGCTTCAGACCCCAGGTAAATGCCGCCGGCGAGTTCGCAATCCAGACCCGTTTGCGTGGCATCGCACCGTTCATCGAACGTACAGCAAGCACCCAACCTGCACAGGTCGGAAGGCTCGCACGTTGTCGCATCGCCGCCATACCTGCCGCCGTGCTGCAGTTGGCACACCTCCTGGGTCATGATGTCGCAAAGCGGATCTTCGGGCACACAGCAGACACCGCGACCGACGCAGTCGTTGCAGGTCGCACCAGGCTGGAAATCCTTCGGGTCCTCACACCACACGCTGATGGTATCGTCCGTAGTGCAGGTTCCGTCCGCCCGGCAGCAGGCCCCGCGCGTGCAACCGGCGCCCTCGCACGAAGCGCCGGGCAAGTACACACCGTCGTTCATTTCGCACTGCTGCCGTGTTTGGCCCGGGTAGGAACAACCATCACGGAAGCAGCAGGCGACAACGTCACAGAGCTCCTCCCGGCATACCGTTCCGTCGCCGTCATAGGTGCCACCGTCGCTCTCGCACAACTGTCGCGTCTGCCCCGGTACGCACTCCAGCTCTTTGCAGCAGGCACCGCGCGGGTAGCAGTCACGGTTGCAATCACCATTCGGGTAGAAGTCGGTGTTGGGGTCCGTACACGTCGATTCCACGGCGCCGTCTTCGCAAGTGCCATCTAGATGGCAGCATGCGCCGAGCGTGCACAGCCCGGGCAGGCATTCGATATCATCACCCTGGTAGATACCGCCGGCCATGAGGCAATCCACCTCCTTCTCAATCGCGCAGTCCCCGCCGTTGCAGCACGCACCCGTCGGGTCGCAGGGACGCTCCAGGCAGGCCACGCCGGGGTACCATTCACCACCGTCTGCATCACACTTGAGGGGCAGCACGTCGTCCACGCAGTCACCATCGGGGAAGTCCGGCGGGCAACACGCCCCCAGCGTGCACACGTCTCCTTGGCAGAGGACACCTTCACCTTGATAGTCGCCGCCGTCATCGAAGCAGACTTGGGGAACCACGAACTGACAAGTTTCGTCGGGCATACAGCAAGCACCCTCGATGTCCCCGCAGATAATTGTCTCGTCAGAGCAGACCGAGCCGTCGCCGCGGTAGTCACCCAGGCGGGCGTCGCAGGCGGCCCTGGTGACCTCTGGCACGATGCAGTAACTGCCAACACAACAGACCCCGGTGGGACAGGTACCTTGCTGGCAGGTGATTCCACCTCCGAGGAACGAGGCGCCCTGGACTTGATCACATTGATTTCGAAGGATGAAGAAGCAGTCGCCCACCTCGGTACAACAAGCACCCAATCGCGGGCAGTTAGGGTCCAGCGAGTCGCAGGTCGTCCCGTCGCCTTTGTAGCTGCCGCCTAGGGTGTCTTCGCAGTCAGTCTTGGTCACGCGGTCCGTACACGTCCCATTAGGCCGGCAGCAGGCTCCGAACGGCTCGCACGAGGCCGTCGTGCACGGATCCGCGCTCGGGTCATCGCCTTCATAAAGACCGCCTTCATCGTCGCACTCCAGTTCGCTTAGTAGAGCGGTACAACTTGCGTCGCTCATGCAACAAGCGCCCGTAGGAGCCGGACAGTTATTCGGCACGCAGACCTGGCCCTGAGTCCATGCGATGCCCTGCCCGCCGGGCCCGGTACAATCATCTTCCGCAAGAAGCTCGCATGTCCCGTCAGCCATACAACAGGCGCCGACGCCGGTGGTGCAGGTCAAGGCATTGCAGGCAATACCTCCTCGGTATTGACCGCCGACCCACCACGCTTCGCAGAAACTCAGTGTCGTGTTGATGCACAGTCCGTCCGGTAGGCAGCACGCTCCGTAATCAACAGGCTCGCCGCAGCCCGTATCCGGGTCGGATGGGTTGGGTGGGCAGATCGTACCATCACCCCAGTAAGCGCTGGCGGCGAACCATTCAAACGTGCACAACGATCGCTCAGGGACTTCCTGACAGTAGTTGAGGGTCTCGAAAAAGCCGTAGCAGCACGCGCCGCCGCATTCAAGCTCCGGGGCCAGTACCGCACAGCTTGTTCCGTCACCCTTATAGATCCCGAAGAAGACGTCGCAGTCATCCGGGGTCGCATTGATGCAGCCGCCCTGCACGCAGCAAGCGCCTTGGCAGGGGTCGGGATCGCACATCGTGCCATCACCGCGATACGTGCCGGCCTGCTCGTCGCACTTGCGGGCGCAGAGTACTTCACACCTGTTTGGATCTTTCAAGCAGCATGCCCCCGTAACCGCGACGCACGGGCTCGGATCGCAGTCGACCTCGGACCCTTGCCATTCACGATCGGCAGCCGCACAGGCATCGTGTGTATAGTCCCGGTAGCAATCACCGCAAGGATCACAGCATGCCCCGAAGTCGCAGTACACCTGGTCACAGGAGACCCTCTGGCCCTGAAACCAGCCGCCGGAGTCAACGCAGTCGGCCGCGTCGCTCAGTTTACAGCCGTCCAGGTACTGTGCGTCCGGAAGCACGCAGCAGGCCCCCTCCACAGGCTCAAAGCACAGCTCCATCGAGTACGCCCCGCTGTCGAAGACGAAAATGCCTGCAAGGGTGTCGCCCAGCGGCGGAGCGGTATTGTCCGCAACGAGTCCCAGAATTTGACCGTGCAAGAAGGGCAGAGGGTAAGTCTGCACGTCGCGGCCGTACGTTACGTTGCGGCTCGCGGGGTTATTAGTCTGCCCCCAGGTCACACCGATCAGATAATCAAACCCCGCCTCCAGCGTCAGGGGCAACGTGCAGGACTCGTATCTCTCGTCGTCTGATTCATCCCGTGCAACACAGTCGGTTACGACACGTTCATACGGGACGTCTTCCTCGGAGGGGGCTCGATGGATGGAGAAATACAGATCCACTTCGCCCACGAAGCTGAGCTCCATTCGAATCTCGAGGAGCTTGGCGTCATATTCCATGCGATAGGCATTACCGCGATAGCGGTTTCGCCCGGCGTGCAGCTCGTCGAAGCCACCAAAGACCAGGCAGCTTGCGGCCTGCGCGGCCGCTTCACCGGTGCCCGTGATTATTGCAGACTCTTCCCCTTTGGCTTCGGAATCGGTTTGCGCCGGGCGGGCCGGAAGGCCGTCACCGGGGCGCGCCGAGGCTGTTGCGGCCCAGCCAAAGGCAACCAGCACGACACACAAGTTCAGCCGATTTGTGGGCATCGTTCTTCTACTCCTGCGAACCTATCGAGTGTGGAGAGGGTCAGGGCAGCCCGGCCAAGTCCTACGGCATGACCGAGAAAATCACGGTGGTGATGGCTGCGAAGGTCACTACCCCCCTCCGGAGGTTACCCAACATTGTATGCGCCAAAGCGTGATGATGCCAACGCTCGGGTCCTTTTCTACTATGAACCTGCAAGCTCAGGCCTGGGCTGTTACCGGACCACCACCTGGCAGGCATGGGCGCCTACGCCGGGCGGCGCCTGCCCCGGCGAAGGCCCGCGGGCCCGCGGCAAGTGCGGTCAATCGTTCCGCACGTCCATATATTTGCCCATCGTACGTTGCCCGATGCACACCGGCGACGGCTCACCCAGGAACGTCGGCAAGCGATCTGTGGTCTCCTGAAACCGCACGGCCCGTCTGTCCACGTCGGATGCCCGGGTCAGCAGATCGGCGATCGACTCGTCGCCGTCGCCGCGAAGTACGCCGTAGATCGTGAACACCTGCGACCGCACGGTAACCCAATC
>CP070827.1:3279140-3283713 GCA_020344555.1 Phycisphaerales bacterium | reverse complement strand
TTGCTGCACGAGTCAATCGTGCACTCCACACCGTCATCACAGTCGACGGGCGTGCCCGGCTGACAGATGCCGTAGGCATCGCAGGTCTCGAGGCCGTTGCAGTACAGCCCGTCACCACACTGGCTGTCATTCTGGCAGGGAGCACAGGTGTCGCTCTCCTCATCGCATAGGACAGATGGACAAGCAGTTCCGGGCTGGCAGTGTCCGAAGTCATCGCAGATTTCGTCGCCGTTGCAGAAGAGCCCGTCAACGCAAGCGCCATCCGACATGCAATCGCATGATGCGCACGGCCCACCGCAGTCAATCCGATCCTCGCCCTGATTTAGCAGCCCGTCAAAGCAAGTGATGAACCCCCCGACCTCCACGTCATCGACGTTCCAGCCGCAGTACCGCCAACCGCCATCCGTGGGACCCATCGTCCAGCGGAGATAGACGGTTGGTTGACCGTCCGCGACGGCTGAGATGTCGTACTCGTGATGGCCCCACAACGAATCGGCGATTTCCTCGCCGTTCTCCCAGATCGTCGACCAGTCACTGCCGTTGTTGCTGACCCGGAGGTAGGCGTGATCGTACATGCTTTGCTCGACCCCAAGCCAGCGCCAGAACCTCAATGTCACGCCTCTCACATCGGAACAGTCGATCGATGTACTTGTCAGGTGGTGTTCCGGCAGACTGTCTGGGTAGTCCCCATCAAGGTTGTATCCGTACACGTTGTCACCGGTGTGCCCCGCGGTTGGATCAGGGCCACCATGCTCGCCACCGCTGCCGGTTGGTTGGCCGAACGCCCACTGCCCCTCCGTTGTCCAGCCCGGGTCAGCATCGAAGTTCTCGTCCGCGACCTTCACGAATGTGCCGACCATCGCGGTATACACGTTACTTGGCGCGTTCGAGGGGCTCGATACCGTGGTTCCTCCGTCGCCCTCGGCGCTGACGTAGAACTCGATCGTTTCGTGGATACCGCCCGGCGGAAGCGTTGCCTTGTACAGGTCCCCAGCCTCGTGGGTCAAGAGGGAGGTCTCGAACATTCCGTCGTTGAGACGATAGTGAAGCCGGCCTGAGCCCGGCACGTAGTCCTCCGTACCGCCGACTATCTGCACGGAGAAGGTCGTAGCGGCGTCGGGATCCGCGTACCTCGGCGGACCGTCGGGCAGTAAGACGCTCAAAGCCGGCGGCGGGCCGATGCCAAGATTGGGATTACCCAACAGCGCGCCCCACTCGAACGTTTCATACCTGGGAGCATACCACAGCCCGTAGGTGTACATATCTCTCAGGGCCTCCTGATGCGCCTGGCCCACCGTGAAATCCCCGGATGTCACGTAGCTCGTGAAAAAGTAGTCCAAGGACTGGCTCGAACCATCGTAGGGATCGTCCCAGGCCCCTTCTCCGAGGGCAACCTTGGTAGCACCGACAAAAGCGACTCCACCCTGCTTCATCATGGCCCGACCGATGCTATCGTAGTCGGTCTCCGAATTGCTGCAGGCGTCCGCGAAGATAATGGACGGGTAGTCATCGTTCAGTAGAGGGCAATCGGACGAATCAATGAAGGCTGGTGCTCCAATACCGTATATATGCGACGAACGGTAGGACCCATGTCCAGCATAGTTGACAAAGCTGAACTTCCCGGAGCCCCACACCGACACCACGTTGCTGCGCAGCAACGGATAATCACATGGATACGGTGAACGGTAGTCAATGTTTTTCTCGTACATCCGAGTCATCGTCCAATCCGCCATCCAGGGCTGCGCGGCCTTGGCTTCCATGAGCTTGGCACAATCCGTATCTTCCCAGAAGTAGGCTCCCAGCAGAAGGATGTTCTTCTTGAACGTCGGATCAGTATTCTGCTCATAGGCGACGGATTTCTGGCAGATGCCCAGTACCGTAGCCGGATCGCTCCAGGGGATCCGGCCCACGTTCACTTCGGAATAAAAATCTATGGGATCAGTGTCCTCCCCGTAACGGTGATCGCCGTCGGCGTCCCACGACTGATCATCGGGCAGCGAGAGTTCAGCGTAGTAGAAGTCCGTCTCGGGCTGCCCATACCCGACATTCTGTGCAGTGCGGCGCATGGGGACATCGTCGTAGTGACCCACGAGAAGTACGTCTTCTATACCCCATTCGCCCGAGGGGTACTTGTCCCGCAGGAAGTTCCTGATCTTCTCGGCGAGATCGTAGCCGGCGTAATTGGCATCGACCCAGGATGTCGTCACCACTTCGACCGTTCCGCCTTTGTGGGTCTCCCAATCCACTAGCGGGACTACTGATGACGTCAAGGTATCAAGTGTGACGATGACGAAATCGTGAAGACCCCGGCTTGCCGACGCCTGTTGCGGATACCAGTTCTTGACCTGATTGTAGTTGATGATGATGTCTTTGGCGACCTGTTCCGTTCTTGCGAGGCTATCGATGATTCCGGTGCGGAGCTTTCCGGGGAACTGGTATACGACGCGGACTCCGATGTCCGGATAGTACGTCAACTTGCCGGAGAGCGGGCGGTACGTAAACGGCGTGACTCGCACATCCGCGAGGTTGTATCTTCTGTAGCCGGCGCTGCGAACAAACTCCACGACACTCCCAGGGTAGGGATCATCTTTCCCGTAGACGGAATCGAAATTCGCCTCGTACCTGTCAAGGTGCTTCCTGTAGACAGCGGGGTCCTCGAGACCGATTACCCGAGGCAAGGGAGCAGGAGCGATCGAATACGTTCCTGGAAGGGTCATCCCGGCGCCGAGGTCGGCGCGAACGTCAACCACTTCGGCTCCGGGAGGAATCACGATTGCGAAGATCTTCGATGGCAGCACCGGTTTGCCCGGCACAAGCCTGTTGCCGAAATCTCTCAAGGAGATCTCATGTCCTCGCCCCGTTGCGGCAAGCTCATAGTCCGGCACCGGTATGGGCACACGAAGCGCAAGCGGCTTCGGTACAGCAACCGATGGAGGCAGCGGCCGCTCCTCGATGCTGGAAAGATTGGCGCGTGAGTGTTGCCCGACGGCCGGTCCCGGCGCCGTCAACGGCACCGCCGCCAGCACCAACAACATGGTAAGGAAGGACCCGGATCTTGACCCAATTTCGGAATCTAGGTTTTGCATTGTCCTGTTACCTGTATCTTGCAAGGACCTCAAGAAAAACTGTTCACGACACCCCTGCGCTGACGCTTCATCTTCAGAGCATTCTGCTACCCCGTATCTCCTGCAACACCGGCACCATGCCGAGCCACCGGAGACCTCGGACAACGGCCGCGCAGTCGATCACACCGACAATCCCACCAGCGGACGACGACTCTCCGTTTACAAATCCGGAATCCGGCGCGAGAATTGGCGGTCGGAATGAAGCTCAACGTCGTTCCCCTGTGCCCGGGTTTCCGTATCCCGCGCCCGATCCCCCTCACCGCTAAACCACCTCCGCGGCGCGTTAATCATGTTAATCGAAGTCGAGAACCTCTGCAAGCCGGTACCTTGATCTCCCGTCTTCCCTCCCTGAAACGGATCCACGACTAACACGGGCCTTCTGTGATCGCAACCTACCGGAAAGACAACCGCCTCTTTATGTAAGGATCTCCGACAGAACGCCTTGAGTTAGACTTTACCTTTCACTGCTAAGGAGAACATGGATCCGGACCGGGCTCAAACGGATAGCCAAACCCACGGAAGGCGTCGAGGGCATACATCACATCGGGTACGTTTATTACCAGATCCGGTTCGCTAGGCTCGATATCGCACCGGGCCTTGATGGGCGCACCCCTCAAGTTCTTGAACTTGTCGAGGACAGCCGTTACATCCGTTGGAATGCCGACGGTACCATCAGGTGGACCGCACGGGGTCGTAATGCAATTAGACACTACATCGCCCCACATGCTTGTGGTCAGCTCGAGAGGTACGGAATAATTGCGCTCCTTTGCTTCATCGCAGGCATCCTTGATCTCCTGAATGTGGTACGTGCCGGACGGAATGATGTCCCTGTGATGGATATGGATCGTTCCGTATGTGCTCCAGTCGGTGGAATATGACAAGCACTGCAGGTCAGCCACGTAGAACACCCGGCTCTCCAGCCCGGGAGCACGGGCGCAGCCCTCTTCGGGCGGAGTGTCTTGCCCGGCATTCTCGCATGACTCACGTGGCACGCCGACCCACATCGTCCGGCCCTCATAGGCCTCGAACGGGGAAGGCAGGTCGACGAATCTCACACGGACGTATGTTCGGCTACCGGGGTTTCCACCTGCGAATGAGAGGTAGCGGTTCTTGGCCACACTGTTTTGCCCTGCCTCCGGAGCCGCGGTTTTAGGAACACCCCAACAAGTGCCCTCGGGATCGCCCAGACAGGCATCGTCGGCTGTACAGCCGGTCCCATCATCGCATGGGTCTATGACCCCCGTTCCGTCGCTGTGGCAGCCCGAATCCGGCGCACACCAGTCGATCGTGCAGACGTTGCCATCGTCGCACACGGCATCGTTTGGCACATGCTCACACGAGCCTAATGTGTTGCTGCACGAGTCAATCGTGCACTCCACACCGTCATCACAGTCGACGGGCGTGCCCGGCTGACAGATGCCGTAGGCATCGCAGGTCTCGAGGCCGTT
>CP070827.1:3262966-3279040 GCA_020344555.1 Phycisphaerales bacterium | reverse complement strand
GCGTATTTGACCAACTCGTCCGTCTTCCGCCAATCGTCTATGGCTATCGGCTTGGGAAGGACCGGTGCAAGACGGTGGTATCTCTTGCCAAGCAACCTCGTGCATTGATAGTCCGCAACACCCGTCACGCCGTCGATCATAAGCTGCACCAAAGGCTTCACCCATTGGGCCATCCCCCAGTCGAGGCGTTCGCCCTCGATATACGTGGGGTTCAGGCCGGTACCCATCGAAAACAGCCGCACCTGCTGGAGCTGCCGGCCACCCGTCTCGCGATCAATGGCTTGTGCGAGGGCGGCCATGCTGGGATTGTTGGCCACCACCCCACCATCCACGTAGCCCTGATAGGTCGGGAAATACGTAGGCGCAGCGCTGGTGCGCATCGCGACATCAACCACCAACTCCTCCTCATCGGAGTCAGCACCGGGGAAGTTGTGGAAGAACTTGGGCTTCCACATCCGTACTTTTCCCGACTCTCCCTGGTTGTCCAGGTCAAAGGTGGCGATCACGACGCGCTTGGTCAGGTGCTTCAGCTTCTTCCGCGGGCCGAGAAGGCGCTGTAGCACTTCCTTCAAGTTTTTGTTGTCGTATTCGGCTCCGCGCAGACGGCCCAAGTCCATCAGGTCGTCGAGCCATGAATCATCAAAGATCTTGCGTGCCTTTGTCCGGTACATCCGAACGAGATCTGCGGGCCTGAGGCCACTCGCCAGTCCCAGGGCGATGAGCCCGCCGGTCGAGGTTCCTGCCAGAAGGTCCGCGCCGTGAATAAGCCCGGGCACTGCCCTGGCAAGCCGCTGAAGCAGAACGGCTGTGTACAAGCCTCGAATTCCGCCACCATCAAAGCTCAATATATGGTATGCTGACATCGATCTCACTCCGAAAAGGAATACACACGTTGCTCGCCCCCTTGATTCGATAATCGCCGGGCAAGTCAAGTCGACAGCGACCCGGCCACGTCGATGATCTGATACGCCACTTTAACGCATTATAATCGGTGATGGCGATGTCGCAGCAGCCAGGGCCGGTTGCGTCGTCTGGAGCGGTTGTAGTAATTGTCCGGCGACCCTGCACGGAGCCGCAGGTCAAGTCGTGGTATCACGGAAACCTGGCAGCCTGCTACGGCCGGTACGGGGCCGGCCGCTACGTGAAAAAGAGGTCTGCGGTAGGTCAGGCTCGTCGAGGGTAGCATTGCTGTCGCGGTCCCTGCCCATGGCCGTCCGTGTGCGCCGGGTCTTGCTTGCGCGTCTCTCCCCGGGACCCCGACATTCGCCAATACGCCCGTATTCTGCCTGGTCGGCGTAGCCGGAAGCCTGCAATCAGGATTAAAAAAATGTTCCCGGCTCATCAACGAACGTTAACAGGGCGTCGGCGTCGTCAATCTCGGAGACTTCCTTGCTCATTCCTACCCCACGGACTGCGGGCCACCCGGCGTACAGAGGTACGCGAAGGACACAACAAAGGTCCTGGCAACAGGCGAGATCGTCAGCTAATTGCCGGGTGGCAGCGCTGCTGACAGGCCAACATCCAACCAGTGGACCATTAGAACCACACGGCCGGCTCCGTGCAGATAGTAGCAAGCTTATACGGACCGCCGGAGCGTGCCCGTATGACAAGGCGTCTGGCGGCGCAGGCACAGCGACGACCTCAAATTTTTTCATTTAGCGCGTACATATCCCCGTCATCCGGCCATGTATACTCATAGGAGGCAGGGGGCAGTGGGGGCAGTTGCGGATGCGGCTATCCCCACCACGAAGCCGAAGCCTTATCGGCCTCATGATATGTATCACTTAGAGTAGCCTGTAACCGGTAGAGACAGGGGCGCTTTTTTGTGCCGAAGATAGATCGTCGGCGCGCGGGGAATGGTTGCGCCGCTGAATTGAAAGGAGATTGTTATGTGGGTTTATGGAATCATTGCTGTTCTTGCGCTGAATCTGCCGGATTACCAAGGCACGCATCACGAGGATGACTATCAGAGTGCCATCCAGACCGAAAGGTCGGCGCCCATCGCGAACGACGTGGTCATACGCGAGGGACTGACGGCATCGGCCTCCGTGTCCCCAGAGGTCGGGCCTTTGCCGATTGACAGTGCTCTTGGGTATGGTGTTAGTGTGGAAGACACCGAGGAGACTGACGAGCGTGACAAGTCTCAGGACGATCCCCAGCCTGACCGGCTAGTCTGCTGCGAGTATCTGGGATTGTGTATGCTCCTTCCGGGGGATTGCCCTGAGCCGGCCGTCGAAGTGGAATGTCCCTGCATCGATAGAGTCTGATAACGACTTGAAGCCTCCAACAGGATCTGCATTGAGAAGCGATTTCCAATGATGTTTTCCAGGGGGTGGAATCCTGGTCGCGCGGATGCCGTTAGAGGGCTCTTGCGAAGTGGGTCATTCGTCTCGATGCGGACCCTGTGGGCCCATCCTCGCGGTATCCGCCTTCCTTTGAGGATGGGTGCACCGGCGTTACCTACTGTGAGGAAAAAACAGCACGACGTCTGTCCCGTCTTCTCCCCACTGGCCCTGGTAGCCCCCCTTGTCAATACTATCTTCGTTTACCGAGTACAGCAGCGGGGCATCGTCGACCAGTCTGTATCCGAACGGCCGGTGGGTGTATGGATCGACATTGTCGATATGGGCATTTGGCGGGATCGCCTCGCTCAGGGTATGGGGCCACCGCCCATGGTTCGCACGGTAGCGACGCAGGTAGGCCGCCAGCAACATGGCTGACCGCTTCGCATTGGCCCGCCCCCTGTTCTGAAAGCCAAGCTTCAGGCCCGGGACCACCGGTTTCATGACGCTCCATGCGGGACTGTGTTCAAGTTTCGAAACCATGTTATGCCAATGCTCTTCGAGAATCTCGAATGGCAACGTATCCCACTCCTCCGCCTCGCGCGTAAATACATCGATGGCCTCGAGCATCTCGTTGGGACTGACAGAACCTTCGATTGTATGAACTGTTGCTGATGGGCTCACTCTGCTGTACAGACCGCCACTTAATACATCCAAGTGTTTGAGACTGACATAACCTGAATCATGGGGACTGCTTGCAAATGACGCCCCTTCACACAGTTGCGATAGTTTCTGCCTCTCCGATACCATTGCCAGTGCGTATCGGGTGAGCGGTGGGTCGTGCAACGCCCAGTCCGTGTAGGCATCTGCGACGGCATCGTCTTCACTGGTCTCGCCCAAGATCATGAGTATACCATCATACATCTTGGAACGCACACCCACCGCCACGCCCTTCTGCAGCAGCAGCCGACCATCTCCTAAGTCCAAAGCGATCGAGCGCGCTGCTTCCAACGATGAGATAGCAGCACCATGATCCTGTTGCCGATAGTGGTGCAGAGCCCGGGCCACAAGTGCCTCACATAATTGCATTGCCTGCCCCAGAGGCCCGGGGTGATCGTGGATGGCCAGACCAGAATGGTCTCGGCGTTCGACCTCGAAGACAAACCTCCTCGTGCGGGCGAGTGTTTCGACCTCCGCCAATTCGTCCTGGCGCGCAGAGAGCCACTCGACTGCGTCGTTGTATCCGGTACTGTCCCGAAACAGGATTGCATCAACGATGCCACCCGGCATGTCTAACACTGTCGCAGCAAAAAGTGCCGCCCGATCTTCATAGACATCTCTATTTAGCGCCTGGACCTCCGGGAGTGTTGGATGTGCTTCCCTGATTTCGGTTAGGCGGTTGCTGGCCCAGTTAAGCTCATCGAGCCTGTCGGTCAGATACTGCTGGGACGCGCGGACTATGCGTGTTCGGACCTCCGTGGTCGCCCGGGCGGCTATTGCCCGTGAATACAGAACAGACACCGCAAGGGCGAACACAACAAGAGCACCGAGTGCCGTCCCCACTCCGGCAACCCTCCATCGGTAGCGCTTGAGTGCCTTGCGAACGACATACCACGAACTCTCGCGCTTTGCGTCGATCGCTTCGCCACCCAGATAACGCCTGATGTCCTCTCCCAACGCGGCAACCGACTGGTACCGACGGTAGGGCTCCTTCCGCAGGGCGCAAAGGGTGATGGTCTCCAGCTCGTCGTTGATTTCCCGACGAATCCTTGATGGTGGAACCGGCGCGGTGTAGAGTACGTGTCTGGCAATGGTGTCTCGAGATTCATCGGAAAGCGGATACGGGTAAGTATCCGTGAGCATTTCATACAACATTACGCCCAGTGTGTATACGTCGCTCCGTACGTCGACGAGTTCGGGATCCTTTTTTGCCTGTTCGGGCGAAGCGTAGTGCCACGTTCCCGCAAAGCTGCCCACGTCGGTCAGGCGAGATGAGACGGATGGCGAGCCCGTGGCGATTGCCTTGGCCAGACCGAAGTCCAGCACTCGCACCCGCCCGGTGCGGTCAACAATCACGTTGGACGGTTTCAGATCCCGGTGAATCACGCCGTGCTGGTGGGCGTACCCCACTGCATCACAGAGCTGGAGAAACAACTGAAGCGTGGTAGATATGTCAAGCGTACGCGCACCCATGTAGACATCGAGCGCCTCGCCCTCAACGTATTCCATTGCGAAGTAATCACGGCCCGACTCCTGGCCACATACGTACAGACTGACGATGTTTGGGTGATTGAGCCGCGATGCCAGCTCTACCTCGCTCTCGAACCGCCGTCGTTCCGCCTGTGACGCGAAGGCTCCCTCGCGGATCACTTTCAAGGCCACGATACGTTTTGTTCCAAGCTGTCGGGCCTTGTATACCACACCCTGGCCGCCGCTGCCAAGCTCTTCAAGTATGTCGAACTCTTGCAGGCGCGGAAAGGTGCCGCGAGTCGGGCGGGTGTCACTGGGGTGCGAAAAAGACTCATCTTTCCCGAACCATCTCCCTAAACCGATAGAGCGAACCGCTGCCTTTTCCGTGGCAATCCGAGTGTCGACAAAGCTGAGGTCGTCAAAGAACTCGCGCAGTTGCCTCGCCCAGTTGGGATGCCGAGCGATGTATTCCTGCTTATCTGGTGATTCCCCGTTGTCGACCCGGGTCAAATACTCCTCGAGGATATCGCTGAGTGATGGTTCAGGCCGGTCCGACGCTCCTATCATCTGCGGTCATCCTACGAAGTTGTCTGATCGCACGGGCAATCAGTCTGCAGGTTGCCCCCTTCGTACGGCCCATTTGCTCCGCCACTTCCGCCAGCGGTCTTTCTTCCAACTTGTAAAGTGTAAGCACTTGACGATAGCGATCAGGGAGCTTGCCAATCGCTTTGCGTATCGCGGCTTCTTGCTCCTGGCCTGCCGCCAGGCTCGACGGGGTCCGGTGGCCTGGACACAGCTCGCTCTCAGGCACGCCGACGCCCGATGACTCCGCCCGTTTGATCCGGATCGTACTTGGCCCTCGGTTTGCGTACGCTACGCAGTGAGCTATGACCCGTCTGGCAATTGTGGTAATCCATGCGACAAAGCGGTCATCATCGTGGAACACGAAGTTGTCAGCGCTGGCGATGGCTGCAGCCACCGTGTCCTGGAAGATGTCGTCGACCGTAGCCCGCTTGAGCACTTCCGGGCCGGATCGGCGCCCGATGAAGCGGCGAATACGCCTCTCGTGTTTCGAGACCAGCTTTGCTACCAGCGCCCTTGGCGATGACCCGGTAACGCCAATGCCTCCCTGTGACTTCACAAGCCGTACCCCTAACCACCCCGGCTCCCCGCTCACCTACCCATTGTACCCCCAGACGCGGCGGTTTCCGAGTCCGCATCGAGTGTGCCCAGCGGCGAAAGGGCGAAATACCGGGGCTGCGGTGGGGCTCCTATAAAAAACGCGCGTACATAGCATGGCCTATCGCGCCATATTAGGCATAGCGGGTAGCGTGTATGCGTAGCGTGTTTCATGCAACACTGCATTTGGGACAGCATGGCTGCTGAGCCGACTGTTTTCGTGGTTGACGACGATCCGTCCATGGTGCGGACGTTCTGCGCCTTGGTCGAGTCAGCCGGTCTGACCCACGAGGCCTTCGGAACCGCCGAGGACTTTCTGGGTGCCTACCGGTTCGCACGACCCGGATGCTTGATTCTCGATTTCAGGCTGCCAGGGCTCAGCGGCCTGGACCTTCTGCAGGAGCTGGCGGGCCGCGGCATAATGCTCCCGGTCATAATGGTCAGCGGCGATAATGACGCATCCCTGGTTGCTCGGGCGATGAAGAACGGGGCCTTCGACTTCTTGACAAAGCCGGTCAACCGTCAGGTATTGCTGGACCGAATTTGGGCGGCGCTCTTTTTAGATGCGGACAGACGAAAGACCCAAGCACCCTGCGAGGAGCCTCAAGCCAAGGCGGCCCTGCTCACGCCTCGTGAACGCCAAGTCCTGAATCTCATTGCTGCTGGCAATACCAACGGGCAGATCGCCGCGCAATTAGCCATCAGCAAGAAGACGGTAGCGGCCCACCGGGCACAGGTCATGAAGAAAACCGACGCCCATTCGGATGCGGACCTCATCCAATTAGCCCAGGCCGCGAGACCGGAGATGTGAATCCGCAAGCTGCGGATGGCTAGTGCGGCGTTTCATAAATAGTACGACGATAATCCTACCCCGAGCCGCGGGCTTTCCCGGCGCGCCGGGAAAGCCTGGGGCTCAGATAGCCGCGAGACTTGCGAGACACCGTACTAGAGTATTTGCGGTTAACGTGTAGCGACCCTGCCGACAGCCGCATATCAAGTTGTAGCGGCCGGCGCCCCTGCCGGCCGTAAAGTCACGGAAACGTGGGAGCCGGCTGCGGCCGCCACGGTGGGCGGTCGCTACATGAAACCGAAGTCTGGTCTAGTGTTTTATCAGCGTTGAAGCTGGGAGTAAGGGCTTGACTGTCATCCGCACCTGGGGTGCACGCCGGCCTCGATCGCTTTACCGTCACCTCCGTCGAGCTCAACTACGGCTACATCAGAGAGATCACTGTCGACATGATAGGCGGTGTCGCTCCACCTATCTTCTATACCCGTTGCCGTGAACACGACAACCCCGAAACTGTCTAGATGGTCCGGGTTCGTCTATCGCGGCGGGAGAGGCAACGCCCTTGGCCTTCGACGATGGCATAGCCGTGAATGTCATCGGCTACACGTTTGCTCCCGGCGACGCCGACGGCACCAGGCGAGTCGACCTGCGTGATGTAGCCGCCTTTGGAGCCTGCTTCGGAAACGAGCCCCTCTCAGACCTGTGTCAGGCCTGCGATTTCGACACCAGCGGTACAATTGAGCTGACCTACTTTGCCGCGTTCCGAAACGGATTCATGGGACCGTAACCGGGATGCGAGAACAGCGGATAAAGCTTGAACTGGTAACAACGAAAGGGCACGACGCTGAGCACAGCTACAAGCAGTGTCGCGTGGCCGTGGGCAGTCTGGTCGTTTGCCTGTGACGCCCCGATTTCGGCTCAGCATCGATTAGGCAGCTTGACCGCTTCGGATACATCGTCTGCTGACGGCTTCGGGCGTTCCGGCGTCCTCAACGGAGAACTCCCAGCGGCTGGGGCCAAGGCCGGCGATGACGCCGAACTGAATTCGGGCTCCTCGCACGTCTTCCGCGTCGGTGACGGCTGTCACGGCGACTGCCTGAGCGGATTCTCTGCGGTGGACCGCTGGTCACTGAACTTTGTCATAGGAGCTCAGTATATTGGACTTGGGCCTGACGCTCCGTGTCCGCGTCGGGTCCTTGGAACGGGGGAGGTAAGCGCGGGGTAGGCTGATGTCGGGATGGCGGACGGCGAGTGGGCGAGGGAAAGAACCGGTACGCAAACCCAGCCTTGCTGCTCCGGAGTCGCGATTCGAGATGGCATAACGGTGCGCGAGTGACACTGTCATGACGCGCGCGGGAGTGGGGTGATGTCGTTCTTGGGTCAGGAAGCGCGCCACGGGGTGCACAGCCTCAGGCAGGGGGATCATCTCACCAGGAACGATTACGGAAGGAAGGAACCATGAAGGCATCAAAGGCATGTATGTGGGGTTGTTGTCTGGCAGGTATGTTTAACGCAGCGGCGTCCGGCGCCGAGATCTCGTTGGTGCCGGTCACGGCAAGCGGCGTTCATTGGATTGACGGTAACGAAATCATCCTGGACGGGGGAGGGCAGCGAGTCTTCCTGGGGATCAACGTTGCGGGTTGGGACCCGGCCGAGCTCAAAGCATGGCAGGCGACGGTCGATTCGTCAGGCTATTCCAGTGGTTTGCGTGGCACGCTGACGCCGTACATGCCTACGTGCACGACTGACGCGGATTGCGAGGCTCTGCTGGGCCCGCTGGGTAACGGCGGTGCCGGGGGTGGCTGCGGCGTGCCCGGCGTTCCGGCGGGCTTCTGCGCCGCCGGCTGGATTGACAATACCGATACCGACTACGTGTTCGCCGGGAAGGCCGAACTGCCCGCGGTGGACATGAGTGTGTTGGACTACAGGTACGGCAGTCTACTATTAGCCCCTCCGTATGTGACCGACCCCGATACGTCGCGCTACGCCGGAACCCGGGCCGACCCGGCCGCTCGGGCCGCACCGCGCGAACGATAATCTCTGCGGGCCTTCGGTACGTCTCACTCGATCGTGTCCACCGGTTCGATGACCCGGCGGCACCTGTCGGTCGACTCGATGCAGATGGACAGCGGGGGGCATGGGTTGCCGGTCGAAACACAATCGAGCAATGGGTCACAGACTTCTTCGCCGTCGCAGAAGAGCCCGTTGTCCGGACAGGCCGCATCGTCCGGAGTGTTGGCACAGACGCCCTCGTCGCACGTGTCGATCGTACATGCCACGCTATCGTCGCAGTCCTCGTGGTTCGCGCACACCCCGTCGCACAGGTCCGGACACGGGTACGGTGTGCCCTGGCTGGCCAACTGAACGGCGAGCACGTCCGCAATGTTGATCACGTAGTTAGGGGCGGCACAGTCCTCCTGTGCAACGGGCGGTTCCTCGTCCATCGCCTCCAGGGAGGCGTTGGAGAAATCGCCCTGGACCCCTTCGAGCACCAATTCGATGTCGTCCGCGTCGGGCACACCGTCGTTGTCCGCGTCTCCCCACCGCCACGTAGTGGCAGAGGCCGGCCTGCGCGGCCGTCGTCGCTACTCGAGCTCCTCGATCGGCCACTTGATCTTCTTGGGGCGTTCGTAGGCACCCATGTCCACGATGGCGATCCAGTCGTTATCGCCGTCAACGATGCGCGCGTTGCCATCGAGATCCGTGGTGATGCCCGGCGGTACGGAGGCGTTGTCGCCGGCGTCAATGCAGGGCGAGAGCATCAGCAGACGCAGGTTGTCGTCGGGGGTGCCGAAGACGTTGTCGGCACCGTCGGCGTCGACGAACTTCGGATCGCCACCGATGTTGCCGACGCCGCCCAGCGAGCCGGTCCAGCCCTGGACACAGGTGTAGTTGATGTCCACGTTCTCGTGCCAGGGGGTGACCTGACCGCCCTCATTCTGACCCTCACTGCCCTCGTTACCCCACAAGACGCAGTTGGTGATCACGGTCATGCCCGTGCCGTACCCTATGCCACCACCGTAGCCGGCGGCCACGTTGCCGCTGAAGGAGCTGTTGGTGATGATGGGGCTGCCGCCGTCACCGCTGAAGATGCCGCCACCATCCAGGCCCGACACGTTGCCGGTGAAGAGGCAGTTGGTCACGCTGGGCAGATTGGTGGCCATGTGATTGTACATGCCACCGCCGTGGCCACTGGCCTCATTGGCGAAGAACTTGCAGTTGATCAGGGCCAGGTTGGATTGCGCGTAGGTGTACACGCCGCCGCCGCGGTGGGCCCAGTTGCCCTGGAACGTGCAGTTGATCACCGTCGGGCTGCCGTTGTAGCCGTACAGGCCGCCGCCACGTTCGGTGGAGAAGGTGGCGCCGTCGGCATTGCCGCCACTGATGGTGAAGCCGTCGAGCACGGCGGTGGCGTCCGTACCGGTGGCGGTGGTCACGTGGTAGCTGTTATCCGCGTTGTTGGCGAAGTCGGGGCCGTCATCGCCGTTTAAGTCGCCGCTCAGAATGCTGGCGTAAGCCGACGGGTCTCTGGCCTCGAAGGTGCCGTCGCCGCCACCGGCGGGGAAGCCGCCGTAGAAGGCCGTACCGTCGAGCAAGCGGAAGGTGGCAGTGCGATCCTGCGTGCCGCGGTCGGGCAGGTAGGTCCCCTCGGCCACCCAGATCTCCTCCACGGTGCCGAAAGCGGCCGCGAGATCGTAGGCGACCTGCAGATCGGTGAGCGCATCGGGCCAACTTGTGCCGTTGTTCGCACCGGTAGCCCCGGCGTCCACGTACAGCGTGGGGGGTGGAGGCGTAATGGAGAACTCATACGCTCCCATGTCCACCACCTCCGGGTAGTCCGGCGGGTCGGGCACGCCGGTATCGTCGGTCATGGGATCATCGAAGAACCGTGCGTTGCCATCGAGATCGAGTGGAGTTCGCTCGGCGGTGTCCTCATCGCCGTCGAGGTCGGCATCATCGGCGGGAACGGCCGTGTCGTCGGCCGCGTCGATGGCTGGTGAGAAGGGCAGCAGACGCAGGTTATCGTCTGCCGTGCCAAAGACGTCGTCGGCCCCATCGGCATCTGTGAGCAGAGGATCGTCGGCGATGTTGCCCTGGCCGGTCCAGCCGCCTTGCACGCAACTATAGGTCACCGTGGTCGTGCCAGTGTAGTCTTGGATCTGGGGGCTGGTGTTGCCCCATAAGATGCAGTTGGCGAGCGATGTGCTGCTGGTGCCGCTACTGGAGATCCCGCCGCCGCTGGACGTGGCGGAGTTGCCACTGAACGTACAATTGGTCAGCGTCGGGCTGCTGTTCCAATCCCTCAGTCCGCCTCCGCCGTAGGCCGAGTTCCCGCTGAAGGTACAGTTGATCAGCACCGGACTGCTGTCGGCGTTGCTCACACCGCCGCCGAAGGCCTCGGTGGCCGTGTTGCCGCTGAACGCGCAGTTGATCACGGTCGGGTCGCTGCCCCCGCCGTTGTACATCCCGCCGCCGCCGTACGCCCAATTTCCGCTGAAGGTGCAGTCGGTCACCGTCGGGCTGCTGCTATCCTCGTTGAGCATCCCGCCGCCGACATTGACGACGGAGTTTCCAGTGAAGGCGCAGTTGGCCACTGTCGGGCTGCCGCCCTCGTTGTGCATACCGCCGCCACGATTGTTGGGCCAGGAGGCGTCGGCGTTTCCACCGGAAACTGTGAAACCGTCGAGGACAGCCGTTGCGCCGGTACCGCTACCGGTTACAACGTGGTAACTGTTCTCGTCGTAGTTGGTGAAACCGGGGCCGTCGTCGCCGTCGAGGTCGCCGCTGAGGATGGTCTCGTTGGCTTCGATGCTGCGCTGGTCGAGACTGGTCTCCCAAGCCGCGAACCCGCCGTAGACAGCGACTCCGTCCACTAGCTGGAAGGTGGCCGTTCGGTCGCCGGTCCCGCTGTCCGGCGTGTATGTTCCCGCGGCGACCCATATCTCCCTGGTGATCCCCATGGAAGTAGCGGCGCTGGCCAGCGCGTCCTGAAGGTCCGTGCAGGCATCCACCCAGCTCGAGCAGTCGTTCGCTCCGCCGGCAGAGGCATCGACGTAGAGTCGCTCCTTCGCAACCGCGAGTGTGACGGGAACCTCGACTGGACTGTTATCCGCTTCCGGTGACTCGATCGTCACGGTGGCCGAGTAGACGCCGAGGGGTAAGCCGGACGTCGCGAAGTTCAGGGTGATCTCGTCACATTCCTCGCCGCTCCCGGCGACCCCGCTTGACGGCACGGCCTCCAGCCAGTCCGCGTCGTCCGTAATGCTATAGGTGATCGTGCCCGGGCCGAAGCTGCACAGCGTGAGCGATTGAGAAGGAGCGTCCTGTCCTGCCAGCGTCGGGACGGCCAGTTGCAAGGGATCTACGTGAATGAATGGCCCATCGGTAAGCAGACTCTGGGCCAGGTCCAAGCGTCCGCCGGAGACCATCAGACCGTCCAGCCACGGCAGCGGATCAACCTGCATGAGCTTGAACTTGAGGAGGTTGAAAGGCAGGTCCGGATCCTGGGCCAGGAGGACGGCCGCCGCACCTGCAACATGAGGCGCGGCCATGGAGGTCCCGCTTTTATACCCGTATATGTCCCCGGTATAATCGGTGCCCACATACCGGACCCCGATGTTGTCGAGCTCGATGCCGTAGTAGTCATTGTTGTCGTTGTCTGTGACCCAGCGGAATCGAATCTGCATCGCGGCGTTCCTGTACGGCTTCAGGTCGAGGTTTCTTGTGTAGTACCAGTCCCTGAGGTAGCCGTCGCGTGAACGCCGAAACAGCTCGTGCCAGCCGGTGCCATCCCAGACCTCCACGATGAAGGCGTCATCGTTATTCTCCATTTCGTATCGATAGGAGAAGACCAAGCTGAGTCCCGGCAACCCTCTTGTATCGAGCGGCGTTGTCAGTAACGCCCCGTCGGAATTGCCGCGATAGGGGTTGGATTGTTCGGCATCTCCTCGAACGGCGATGTTCCCGTTGCCGCGGTCGATGGTGCCCCAGTAGTTGTTGGTCCCTTCCAGCGTAAACTGCGGTCCCACGGAAGGGGGGCTGACCGACTCGAAGTCTTCGTAGAAGACGTAGGCGTACCGTGGGGTGGTGCTGTAGATGTAGCTGCCCGGGGCCGCAAGGTCCACCGTTGTCGCGCCCCAGTTTGAGCTCGGCGACAGTTCGTCGTTGTGATCGGTGTTGGCCACCGCCACGATGTTGTCCACGTCGTAGCTGCTCGGGTAGTGGGGCGAGACATCGTTGTCGTTGCTGCTGTTGCCGGCCGAGGCCACGAACAGCACACCGGCGTCCCTGGCGGCGGTGATGGCATTCAGCAGGGTCTGGTCGAAAGGGCCGCCGCCCCAACTGTTGTTGGTGACCTTCGCGCCCATCATCACCGCATAGTTGATCGCCCGTGCCGCATCGAAGCTGCCCCCCCTGCCGCGGGAGTTTAGGAACCGCAGACTCATGATCTTGCACGTCCAACTGACGCCTGCCACGCCTTCCCCGTTGTTGCCTGCTCCGCCGATGGTTCCGGCCACGTGCGTGCCGTGGCCGAGGACGTCCATGGGGTCGCCGTCGTCAAAGAAAAAGTCGTAGCCATAAACGTCGTCGACGTACCCGTTGCCGTCGTCGTCAAAGTCCTCCGCTCCTATGAGTTCCGCCTCGTTGGTCCAGATGTTGTCGATCAGGTCGGGATGGCCGTAATCCACGCCTGAGTCAATAACGGCGACGATCACGTCCGAGGAGCCCGTCTGCGTGTCCCAGGCCTCCGGGGCGTCGATGTCGGCATCCGCAGTTCCCCCGGTCTGGCCGGTGTTGTGCAGTCCCCACAGGAGGTCGAAGTCGGGGTCGTTCGGGAACGTCTGGTCGGCCCAGACGATATGGTTAGGCTCTGCGTACACGATCCGCGAGTCTCTCAGAGCCATCGTCGTGCTGACGGCGTCGGCAACCGAGAGTGCCGCCGGTAGCTCGACCAGAACCGTTCTCTGCTTCGGGCGCAAAGAGAAGCGGCGAAGTACCTGCCCGGGCAACGCGCGCTCCGCCTCATCGAGCGCGGCCGCAACTTCCGGTCCTCCCTTCCCCTCGGCGTCCACCCGTAAGGCCACGATGATTTGACCGGGGACATACGCCTCCGCATGTTGTCGGTCTGCTGCGGCTTGCGGAAGGATGCCTCCGGCCGGGGCCACCTCATCGTGGTCGAACGGCTGGGGTCGAACGGAGCCGACGTCGGGCCCGCCGATGTGTCCGCCGTGGCCGTGCCAAACCGGTTGGCCGTGCGCCACACCCGCCGCGAGCACCGCCCCACCTGTCAACGCGAGCACAATTGCAATGTTGTTGACCTGTCGCATCTTCGTGTCTCCCTTAATAGATAGAGGGTTTCCCATTTGCCAGGCTTCAAGCGGTCATCCCTACCAAAAGGGGCAGCTCCAGTCAACCGATTATTTCCCAGATACGAGACTCCGGGCACAGATATCTTTTCACACCTGAATTTCTCACGGAGTGGCCCTCGGAGAGCTGGCCTCCCCGAGTTCTTCTCGGTCTCCGCAGGGCGAGATGGGCGCCCGGGCGCACCGAACAGGCGCGAATCACGGCCATGCCACTGAGTGCCCTGGAAGCCGTTCTATGTGGGATAGGTGCCAAAAAGAATTTGCACCCCCAGACTCCAAGCGGCCATCCTATCCGAACGGCCTGCTCGACTCCAAGCAAAGCGGCCTCCGTGGCCGCCACCCCGTCTTTTGCACGCTCGGCGGTCACCCCATGGCCGCCGCCTACGTCCGTGTGATGCTCAAACGCCTCGCCGTCCGGGCGGGCATCGACAAGCGCGTCCACGCCCACGGCCTCCGCCATACCCACGCCGCCCAACTCCGCGCCGAAGGCGTCGACATCGCCATCATCTCCCGCCAACTCGGCCACGCCAGCATCGCCACCACCGCCCGCTACCTCGACCACATCGCCCCAACAGCCGTCATCGAAGTGACGCGCCGTCGAAGCTGGGCGGGAGCATAGACCCACGCTGCTCACGTGCTGTTCCGCACGTTACGGCATATGGGCTAGCGGCGCTGGTCGTCAAGAATGCCGGGCGGAGCCAAGGTTGTGGCCCGGTCACGAGCCACCGAGTACGATAGCACTATCACGCGAGACGAAGCACTCAAGCTACTCAGAGCTGGATCAGGTTGTGTCAAGGAGTGGAACCTACGCCGAGCGGTCTGGCCTGTGGTGATCCATCGGACACCGAGTGCGATAACCCGGACGCGTGTGACGGGGCCGGGGTTTGGGGGCCAGTCATGAACCTTATGGAACGCCGTGTACCGATGACGGTAACGATTGCAAGGATGACATTTGCGTGGATGGTATTTGCTCTCATCCGAACGAGTCGGCCCGTACGCCCTGTGATGATCCGGCGGATACGGAATGCGACAATCCCGACACTTGCAACGGGTCCGGTCTTTGCCTGGACGACTTCGAGGCGCAAGGCACCTCTTGCGGCGACGTGGCTGACGACCAGTGTGACAACCCTGATATTTGCGACGGCTCGGGTGCCTGCGATGACAACTTTGAAACCGACGGAACGCCGTGCGACGACGCCGACATATGTACCGGCAACGACGCTTGTGACACAGGTGTCTGCGCTGGGACACTGATCCCGCAGGCTTCGAATGTGGAGGCCATGGGTCCACGCTACCTGGCTGTAACGCCTCAGCCGGGCGGCTCAGTTGCTGCCGTAGCGCTGCTGGTGACTTCACCGGATTGGCCCTGCCTGTCCAAGTACATCGATGAGAACGGGCGGCTGGTGACCGATCCTGTTTTCCAGTTCCCCGACGACTGGGGCACGATCAAAGCGAAGGGTGTCGATATCGTTCCCAGCAGCACCTACAACATTGTGGCCGAGTGTGGCGAGCATGCGTCGCCGCCGGGCTCGGACACTACCTGGCTATGGGGCGACGTGGCCGGGCGCTTCATTGACGGAGCATGGACCCCGGGTAATGGGGTCGTCGATATAAGGAACTTCATGGCCGTCGTGGAGGGCTTCCAGCAGCTCGACACGGCACCGCCGCTGGAATGGACCGACCTGCACCCCTGTACTCCGGAACCGGACGGTGTCATCAACGTCACCGACATGACCTACGTAGTTGATGCCTTCAGGGGCTTCCCGTACCCCTGTCCGGTACCGTGTCCGTAGGGTATCAGTATAGGTGGCCGGCGCGAGTGCTGGGTATCACTGGCGGGCTGGTTCTTATCGTTGCTCAAGCAGGCGACGGTTTCGTGTGGCGTCACCCCCTGCAGGTGACGAACGAATCCTCGCGATGTACATCGGGACCTGAGCTGACGATTATCCCGGACTGAGTCCGGGTACCGCGTCCGTGTGCAGCTCCGCGCGGACTGCCCCGGTGTCCGTAGTTCCCAGCCCGCAGGTCGGTGCTTGACCGTGCGAAGTCTTGGGGCCTGCTACAGACTACCCAGGAACTCCTTCCACGGCGTGGCCAGCATTGTCTCGGTGGTAGCCCGGCCGTGCGCTCGGATGATCATGGCCGCTCTCTCCACATCGGTCGGGCTGTTGGCCTCTACAACGTCCACCACGTCAAAACGCCCCATGAGGGCATAGCTGGCGTTCCAGCGAACGTTGGGACAGTCGGCTTTGATCCGTTGCGACACCTT
>CP070827.1:3249434-3262866 GCA_020344555.1 Phycisphaerales bacterium | reverse complement strand
GTGGGATCATGATCTCGGGCAGGACCTTAGTGCCGTTGCGAGCACAGTTGACGGCGGCTTCGATGATCGCGCGGACCTGCATCTCCAGAATCTCCGGATAGCTGATGCACAGGCGACACCCACGGTGACCCAGCATGGGGTTGGTCTCTCGGAGCTGATCGACACGACGGCGGATATCATCGATCGTCATGCGCTTGGCCTCGAATGCCTCTCGAACGTCACCCTCTGTCGGCGGTAGTGGCCGCATCCGGTAAGGTGCCGATTCATTGAGCTCGTCCGCGACTGCCTGCTGGCCCGCGGGGTTGTCATGGTGGGGCAAGAACTCGTGCAGCGGCGGATCCAGTAGGCGGATCGTGACCGGGCGACCGTGCATCGCCGTAAAGATCCCTTCAAAGTCCTTGCGCTGGTATGGCAGCAGTTTCTCCAAGACGCGGCGCCGATGCTCGGGCGTTTCTGCGAGGATCATCTCGCGCATGGCCCGAATGCGTTGCGGCTGAGACGAATCGAAGAACATGTGTTCGGTGCGGCATAGGCCTATGCCCTCGGCTCCCAGGTCGAGGCCTCTCTCGGCGCCTGACGGCGTGTCCGCGTTGGTGTAGACCTTGAGCCGGCGCCGCTTGTCACACCAGCTCATCAGGGTGTGGTACTCCGGCGGTGCGTCCGGGCGGACAAGGTCTACGCGTCCTTCGAAGATGCGACCCATAGTGCCGTCGAGGGTGATCGCGTCTCCTTCTCGGAGCACTCTTGTGCCGAGCATCATGCTCTTGTCGTTGTAGTCGATGGCCAGGGCGCCGCATCCGACAATGCAGCATTTGCCCCATCCCCGGGCGACGACGGCTGCATGGGAGGTCTTGCCCCCAATGGCGGTCAGGATACCGGCGGATACATACATGCCTCCGACGTCTTCGGGCGATGTTTCTTTGCGCACCAGGATGACTGCGGCACCGACCTTGGCACGGGCTTCGGCGTCCTCGGCAGTGAAGGTCACCTCGCCGCACGCGGCGCCGGGAACGGCCCCGATTCCCTGCCCCAGCCGACGGCGGTCAAGCTCATCGCCGGGCACATTGGGATCGAGCACCGGGTAGAAGAGACGCTCTATATCGACGGCCTCGATACGCTGAATGGCCTGGTCTTTCGTAATGACCGGCTTGGCCGCGGCTGCGGCATACTTCTTCGGCAAGTACTTCTTCTTCACCAGGCGTCTCGCCGTGGCAGGCGACATCAGCCCTTTCGTCGCCTGATCTACGGCGATCTTGAACGCAGCCACGGGCGATCGCTTGCCCACTCGGCACTGCAACATGTAGAGCTTGCCGCGCTCGATCGTAAACTCCAGGTCCTGCATGTCCCTGTAGTGGACTTCCAGGATGACGCGAACCGCCTGGAGTTGCTCATAGACCTCCGGCATCAGTGTTCTGAGCTCTGCGAGCTTCATCGGCGTCCGGATGCCGGCGACGACGTCCTCGCCCTGGGCATTGATCAGCATGTCCCCGTAGAATACGGCTTCGCCCGTGCTGGGATCACGCGTAAAGCACACGCCGGTACCACTGTCCTCGCCCATGTTGCCGAAGACCATCCGGCACACGTTGACGGCGGTACCGGCCAGACCGGTAATGCTCTCAACACGGCGGTAGGTGACGGCCTTCTCGGCCATCCAGCTATTGAAGACCGCGACAATGGCGCCCTTCAGTTGCTCGAGCGGATTCTGGGGGAACTGCTCACCCGTATATTCGTGGTAGATACGCTTGAAGTCGGCGACGAGTTGCTCGAGCTCCTCGGCGCTGGCGTCGGTGTCAAGGACTCTCTCGTCGGAGGCTCGCCCCAGCCGAGCACCGGTTCGCGCCCGTTTCACCAGGTCGAATGCGTTCTCGAAGTGCTCTCGGCGGATGCCCTTGGCGGTTGACCCGTACATCATTATGAGCCGGCGATAGGCGTCGAGGGCGAACCGCCGGCTGGCGGATACCTCCGCCAAACCTTCAACTGACCGATCGTTGAGGCCCAGGTTCAGAATGGTCTCCATCATCCCCGGCATGGAGCGCGCCGCCCCCGAGCGCACAGAGACCAGTAGCGGATCTCGCGTGGCCCCAAACTCCTTCTTGCAGGTCCGCTCGAGCTTGGTGAGCGCCTGGCGCACTTGCTTGTCGAGCCCCGGCGGCCACTTACCCCCGCGCCTGTGGTACCGGGCGCATGCGTCGGTCGTGATGGTGAACCCGGGGGGGACGGGAAGTCCGATACGTGTCATCTCGGCGAGTCCGGCGCCTTTACCGCCCAAGAGCTCTCTCTGGTCGCCGCTCCCATCGGCCTTGCCGTCACCGAAAGAGTAGACCCATCTAGGTGCGGTTGGCATCGCCATTCACCTCGTCACAGCCGTGACTCAGCCCAGCGTCCGAATAGCCGAACGACCGGCACTGCGCCTCGAAAAAAAAAGTCTAGTGTCTTGACTTCGTCAAGGCTTTCGGCTAGGCTCCCGATAATACCCAAGTGCCCGTTCCGGGCACTGATATTGCAGGGTGCGTCAGAGGGTCGAGGAGACGCAAATATGGAGGTCGGCATCACCGAGTTTCCAGACCAGTTCCGTGTAGAACTAAAAACCCACCTTGCACTCGACAACTTACAGCTCGCCCAGCTCGTTCACCCGGCATCGTGCCTTGTGATGGAACGCAAGCATCTGGAGGACGGGCCGATCGTCTATCACCTGGATGTCGCCAAGACCGCCTGCACACCCGATCAAACTGCAGTCAGCAATCTCTTGCGGACCCGGGCAGTCGACACGGCTATTCACAGCAGCGTCTGGGACGTTGACGGGAGACCCTTTCCCAACGCCGCCACCGAGGTCCTCTCGGAATTGATGGCGTTCGGAAACGCCGAGGCCGCAAGGGATCTGTTGCGGATTCGAGACAGTTGGGAGGAGGAGATTCGACGCGATACGGTGTCGCATGAGCAGACCGTGGTCCCCTGGCCCGTGGACTGGGAATTCTTCGGAAGGCTGAAGAGCCGAATCCCGAGGCGAGCCACACTGGTAGCGTGGATTGACCTGTTTTTTACGCAGGGATATGACGCGGCCGCTGGGTATGCTGCCCATCACGAGCTGATCTGAGGCGACGATTCCGCGCTCGCCCCAACTCGACACCGCGCACGTGCGGCGAACGGCACCCTGGGCACTGCCTGTCGAATCACGAACGGGGCCTCCAACCGGTCGCCACGCTGGTTCCATCGTCATCCTCTCAAACACGACCGCGCCAAACCGTCGCATCTTGGTACATGATAACTTACCAAGTCGTTGCGTCAAACCTGGCCCGAAGGACAGCGCCCGGTTGTTGTCCGCGGACTCGGGTTCCTTGTGATCCCTCCGAATCGTGCTGCTCCGACGACAGGGTGCGCCTGCCTTTGCCTACGAGTGAGGGCAAACTCGCTGTGAGCCATGCCGCATTGAGCTAAGCATGCGTGCCGCCGCCACACCACGTGAGACCGAACGGCGAGCCACCTTCATTATTTCGGCCATCCGGCTCAGGAGTTGAACAAGGGCTGTTGCGCGTGCCGGGGCATGGTTTGGCGGGCGGAGTCCATCCGTCTTCTCTGTCGAGAGAACACCAAGAGCGACGGCACCGGGGCTCGAGGTACGCGGAAGGTGCTAATCGACACTCGCCGGGCACATCACTCCACGATTCGGCGCTGGGTGGCAGGTAGGAGCCTGGCGGCCAGCAGAGGTTCGCGGCCCATAAGGTGGGTAATGTGGTAATTGAGCACGCCGAAGGCACCGGCCAGCGAGCCTGAAGTGGATCCGGGTTGGCCCCCTCGGTGAGCGCGCAGGACCCGGAGTGTAGACGGAGTCAGTTCCCACTTCTCAACCTGTCCCGGCTCGCAGTTCCGACAGATCATACCTCCTTCAAGTGAGGAGAAGTGGGTCAGGTCGGTCTCCCGACCACAGAGCACGCATGCGTCGAACCTGGGGATCGAGCCGATCGACTCAAGCAGCCGAAGCTGATAGGCGACAACCGGCCCCAGCGGATCAGCCGTCTCCGAAAGTGAGACCAGCGTCGAGACAAATGCGTTGTACAGCTCGACGTGTGGGTCCCAGTCTTCGGTCAGGTGCCCTGTGATCTCCGCCACATACTCGGCTCCCTGGATTCTCGCGAGCTTCTCGCGGAGACCCGACAAACTGAGCGTCTGCTTCCACTCGGTCAGGATCGCCAGGTTGGCTGTGCGTTCCTGTCGGCTGCTGAGGACGACCTTCCCCACGTCGAGCAGGTCGATGCCTGCGGCGAATCGCGTCTTCGTGCCGCGCCTGATACCCTTGGCAATAGCCCGCACCTTGCCATGGTCCCGCGTGAGCAGGACGATCACCTGTGAGGTCTCGGAATAATCGAGCCGACTGAGAACAACGGCATCATCTCGGATGGCTGGCATAGCCTTATCGTATGCGAATGGTCAAGTGTCGGGTACGCCGATGGTGCCACTCCCCGTCAGGGGCGCCCTGATCAGCCGTGTGAGCGGCGGCCTCGGGACGCGTACACCTGGTCATGGTGTGATTTATCTGCTAGAATAAGGGTGTTCGAGCCGGGATTTGGGGCAGAACAGACAGCATTGGCACGGCGTTTGCCCGCACTGGTATGCTGTGGCCTCTACCTGCGCCCCTGTAATGTGACTGATTGAGCTGGGGTGGTTGCGTCGCTCAAGCATGGCCGCGGATCGCCGGGGACTCGCCAGACGAACGGTCGGCGTTCGAGTGGGATCCGACATCACGGTGGGCAGATGGTCAAGCCGACCTGGAAAACCAAGCCTCGTCGATCCCAGGTGATGAGAGAGCTTTAGTCAAGGAGTCTTCTAGATGGCAAGATTGAACCCCTTTGCGATTGCACAGCAACAGCTTGATGAGGCGGCCGAGAGGTTGGGGCTCGATGCCGCGACGCATGAGTTGCTCCGCTGGCCGATGCGCGAGTACCGCTTCACCATCCCCGTGAGGATGGACAATGGCGAGACGCGAATCTTCCAGGGCTATCGGGTGCAATACAACGACGCCCGCGGGCCGACCAAGGGCGGGCTGCGCTGGCACCCCGAGGAGACCATCGATACGGTCCGGGCACTGGCAGCCTGGATGACCTGGAAGACCGCAGTGGTGGACATCCCGCTCGGCGGCGGCAAGGGTGGCGTCACCTGCAATCCGAAGGAAATGTCGGATGGCGAGAAGGAGCGGCTGGCCAGAGCCTACATTCGCGCTGTGGGCCGGGAGCTTGGGGTACACCGTGATGTTCCCGCACCGGATGTCTACACCACACCTCAGATTATGGCCTGGATGATGGACGAGTATGAGAAACTCGTGGGCCATTCACATCCCGGGATGATCACGGGCAAGCCGTTACCCGTGGGTGGCTCGCAGGGTCGCGGCGATGCCACCGCTCGCGGCAGCGTCTACTGTGTACGCGAGGCCGGCAAGGTCCTGGACATCGATCTGGCCAAGACGACGTATGTGATTCAGGGCTTCGGTAACGCCGGTCAGTTCGCGGCCACGCTGCACCCGGAGATTCTCGGCGGCGGAACGCTGATCGCCGCCAGCGATTCGCGTGGTGGTGTTATGAACAAAGACGGCATGGACCCGGCCGCCCTTGTCCGGCACAAGCTGGAAACGGGGTCGGTGCTGAAGTTCCCGGGCTCAGAGCCGATCTCCAATGAGGATCTGCTGGAACTCGAGTGCGACGTGCTGTATCCGTCCGCCCTCGAAGGGGTGATTACCGCCAAGAACGCTGGAGACATCAAGGCCAAGATCTCATGCGAGCTGGCCAACGGGCCCACCACGCCGGAAGCGGACAAGATTCTGTTCGAAAAGGGCGTGTATGTGATCCCCGACTTCTTGGCCAACGCCGGCGGTGTAACCGTTTCCTATTTCGAGCAGGTTCAGAACACCTACAACTATTACTGGACGCTCCAGGACGTATATCAGCAGTTGGACCGCAAGATGACCGAGGCCTTTGGGGCGGTTCACGAGATGTCGAAGAGGGCCAGGGCACATAACCGTCTGGTGGCTTATATGGTTGCGGTCACCCGCGTGGCCGAGGCCTGCAAGATCCGCGGCTGGGTGTGACGGGAAAGAGCTTGAGACTCTCGCAATAAGCTCTGTGCGGTCCGACACCGGATCGTAGCACGCTGAGACTTCTGACAACACAGGCAATGATGCGACGACCGCGTGGCACATCCCACCCGCGGTCGTCTGCTTTGCGCTCACCGCTGACATTTGCCCGTAGCAGCACGCCGTACACGGGCGCATCGCAATTCGGGTACCGCGGGTCCCGACGCCTGTCCCGATGCACATCGGGGTATGTCGGGATTTTCTCGTGAGAGTCGTCTGCAGAGGCAGGCTACTGCTAGTTCCTGCCGGCCGGTGGAAAGTCTCTGCGATTGTCGGCCCCGACCACCACAACGAGGCACTCCGATAATCTGACTCCCGATGGGATCGTCTTCTGAAGGGGCGGCGACTACCTGTTCAAATTCAGATCCTCTTCCAGTAAGATAGACGCAGAAGTATGGGCTGACTCTCGGTTACTGATGCGGGCTGCGTGGGGACGAGAAGCCGCCTGGAGGAGGGGGCGGACGTTCATCTTCCCCTTACTTTGTGTTTCAGCAAGCACGGCCTCAAACAGGAGGAACATCATGAAAGGCACGTGGATCGCAGCGTACGCGGCCGCTTCGGCCGTCGGGCTCCCCGCGAATCGCACCTGGCCCGATCGCCTCGCGAGTGCTGAGGGTCAGGGGGCAGTCAACACGGAGGCGTCTGGTTAGTAGAGAGGAGGTACGCGATGAAAGCTACACTACGTTTCTTCGTCACAGCATCGTTTGTCACGGCCGCAACAGCGTTGGCAGCGCTCGGCGGGGCGGACTTCGATCTGTCGTGGCGGACGGTCGACGGTGGCGGCGTGATGGAGAGCATCGGAGGTGACTTCGAGCTCTCTGGGACGATCGGTCAACCCGATGCCGGCGCGATGAGCGCTGGCGACTTCACACTGACAGGCGGGTTCTGGTTCGCTTTAGCGCCCGACGACTGCAACAGCGACGGCGGGGTCAACCTGATCGACTACGATGACTTTGAGGGTTGTCTGTCAGGTCCGGACATCGCTGTGACAGCAGTCTGTACGTGTTTTGACGTTGACCAAGACAATGACGTCGACTTGCTCGACGTGGCCCAGTTCCAACAGGCGTTCAATAGCGGGTAGAGGAACCGGGAGAAGGGGCAATCGCAAGGCGACATTTGTGGATTGTAAGGAGAAAGAAAAATGCGGGTAACAAAAACTGTCATAGTCGTGGCTGCCTGTGCCGTAGGCTGGACACATGCCGCCGTAGAGGCGGGGTCCGTCGGCACCGCCATCACCTACCAGGGGCAGCTCAAGCAAGGCGGCGTGCCGCTTGACGGCACCGTTGACCTCGAGTTCAAACTGTGGGACGCGGCGGTCGAGGGGCGTCCCGTCGGTTTAACGGTAACGAGCAGGGGACTTGACGTCGTCAACGGCCTGTTCACCGTCCCACTCGAGTTCGGTCCCGGGGCGTTTACCGGCGACGCGCGTTGGCTTGAAGTGGGCGTGCGGACTGACAGCAGCGACGATTACACCGTGTTGTCGCCGCGACAGGCGCTTCGCGGCACACCCTATGCGCATTATGCCCTGAGCAGTCCGGATTCCGCGTGGGCACCGGCGGAGGGCGGCATCAGCTATTTCGGCGGCGACTTGGGTATCGGAACCGACGTGCCGCTACTCGATCTCCAGGTTCACGAGGACCTGCGAGGGGGACGCGCTTCAGGCAGCTCGAGCCTCGGGGCTTCGGTCCTCAACACGCTTGGCTCGTCCAGATTCTTCTACATGCAGTCTGATGACACTGCTGCTTGGTTGATCTGGGACATGGCCTCGGATTTGCGTTTCGTACAGATGGACGGAATGTTCGACCCAGCACCATGGGAGCGCATGCGCATTACGGCTGGTCCCTTCAGCAAGGTGGGAATCGGAACAACCGAGCCGCAGGCCAAGCTTCACGTCGATTCCACAGGTGCTACTACCGCCCCAGTGCTGCAACTGGAAGGCGGCAGCGACGCTTCGACTACCGGCGCCGGCATACTTGTGGTGGGGCCAACCGCAGGCCGTAACATCGTGATGGACGGCAATGAGATCATGGCGCGCGACAACGGGGTAGCTTCCAAACTCTATCTCAACGCCGACGGAGGTGACGTCGCAATCTCGGCGAGCGGCACGGGTAACGTCGGCATCGGAACGAGTACCCCTGCCGCGATGCTGGACGTTGCGGGAACCGCTCGCATCCAAGTCCTCGAGATTCTCGGAGCGGACTTGGCCGAAAAGTTCCCCATCAGCGATAACGTAAAACCCGGAATGGTGGTGGCGATTGACCCGAAGCATCCAGGCAATCTTTGCCTGGCCCGCGGAGCCTACAACCAGCGCGTGGCCGGCGTGGTCAGCGGTGCCAACGATCTGCCCGCAGGCACCATTTTGGGCAACCTCCCAGGACATGAAAATGCGACGCCGATCGCGCTGACCGGCAGGGTGTACGTCTGGGCCGACGCGTCCAACGGGTCCATCGAGCCTGGAGACCTGCTGACCACGTCGAACACGCCCGGCCACGCCATGAAGGCAACGGACCGCTCGCGTTCCTACGGCGCGACCATCGGCAAGGCGATGACCGGCCTGGAAGAGGGCCGCGGCCTCGTGCTCGTTCTGGTTAACTTGCAGTAGGGCTCATCGCCATCGCGATGAGGGGCAAACCCACATTTGTGGGTTCAACGGAGCAATCAGCAATGATCCTGAGCGGACAAAGAACGCAACTTAGCATTGTCGTTCTCATCGTCGCCCTTGCGGGATTACCGGGAGACGCCGCATGGGCGGGTGTGATCCCTGTTACGGGCGTGCCGGTGCCGGAACTGGCGGACTTTGACCAGGAAATGCTTGACTTAATGGAGCTGCACGATCTTGAAGGGGGAGTCCTGGCGGTTTCGGTAAACGGCTGCGTCGTCTACCAGCGCGGCTTCGGCTGGCGCGAACGCTCGCCGGAGACGATTCCGCTCCCGGAAAACACACCAATGCGCCTGGCGAGCGTCGAAAAACCACTCACCGCCGCCACGATTCGACACCTCGCCAACCTGGGCTACTTCAGTCTGGGCGACTACGTGTTCGACCTCGAGCAGCCGTTCGGCGGAATCTTACAGATCCAACCGTGGCAGAGCCTCGGAGACGACCGGCTCAACAACATCACCATCAATCACCTGTTACGGCACACCGGCGGCTGGGATGCTGAATTCATCAACTTTGACCCGCAATTCAAGGCAATCGAGATCGCCAACGCGATGGAGGGGGTCTCCAGCCCGCCGGGCCGCGAAAACACCGTGCGGTACATGCTGAGCCAGCCTCTCCAGTTCCCCCCGGGCGTCCCACATCCGCCCTGTGACGAGGATGCCGACGGCGTGTGCCTGAGAGAACCGACCCCTTGCGTCTGCAACACGTATTCAAACTTCGGCTATATGGTGCTGGGGCTGATCGTTGAGCACTTCGTCGGCCCGCCGCACGTGGACGCCATTCGCCACCTCACCCTCACGCCCCAGATGTGGGTGCCGGCCACTGAACTCTTCACAGGGCGCACATTCTCGGCGGATCAGAGCCCGCGCGAGCCCCGCTACCGCTGCCCCGGATGCCGAGACTGTGTGAACGTGTTCAATCCAGGGGGCTCCGGCGTCTCGTGCCCCTACGGCGGCTGGGATCACGAATCCATGACGGGCCACGGAAACCTGGTCGCCAGCGCAGCGCCGTTGCTTACCTTCCTGGATATTTATGTCGTCGGTGGCCCCGATATCGGTATGCTACAGAGCGGCACTTCAGGGAACTGGGGACACACCGGCGCGCTCACCGGCACGAGCACGATCGCCAGCCAGCGACATGACGGCGTCAATATCGTTGTCCTATTCAATCAGCGCATGCCGAACGACGATCCGGATCTGGCCGCCACGGTGGCCGCGGCAATCTACGACCTGATTGGTGATCCTCCTACGGTCACCTGGCCGACGCTCTGCGTGGACGGTAGTTGGGTGGATTTCGACGCGACCGAATCCGGTTACGGCGGCTTTAACGATCCGTTCCACACAATGGAGACGGCCCTGGCTTCGACGGCCCCCGGCGTCAAGCTGCGTCTAATGCCCGGGACTTCGAACTGGACGGGAACGCTTTCGACGCGTATGCGGATCGACGCCCCGTTCGGCCTGGCAACCATCGGTCAGTAGGGGCACCGTCCCGGCGCGCCGGCGTGCTTATACAGCGACATGGAGGTCGCTGCGCCAACGATGCCAAGCGCGACGGTACCATCGAAATCTACTGCACGCCGGTAAAAGCTCTCGTGAAGCCGGCGAAGTCGGCGAGATCAATATCCGCATCATCCTGGTAGTCAAACATGTTGATACACATCGGATGGGACCCCGGTGTATCCGGACCTCCCAGCATGAGGCAGTTCATGAAATACCGGTAGTCAGACAGGTCGACCTCACAGTTGCCATCGATGTCGCTCATCGGACGGCCATCCGCGTCGACGGGTGTTCCGGGTTTGGTGAAATCGCACAGATCGGCGGCGTTGAATACACCGTCGTCGTCGATATCGTCATCGCAGACGTTAACCAGGCCATCGCCATCGAAGTCCGGCTGTACCTCGCACTCATCCGGGGTATAGTTCTCGTTGCAGTCCGCCGAGGTTCCAATGGTGATGTCATCGCGGTCCAGGACACCGTTTACATTGCAGTCACTCACCCATTCGGATAGAAGCATCATGGCCGGGGCGATCTCCTCGCACGTGGGCATGATCTCGGAAACCGGCATGTAATGGCTATATCCGAGTTCGAAAGCCACAGTCCACAGGCCGTGCTCGCCGTAGGTGTAGTCGCTCGAATCACCTCGCACCGGGTAGATGGTGGTGTTGATCGGGCCAAGCTCGTCGTAACTTGTTCCGTGCACCTGCAATATGCGCTCGGCCATCCCGACCGCTATCTCCTGGAAGGTCCAGTGATCGTCGCAGAACTCCGGGGTATACCCCCAGGGCCACATTATCATGTATCCGTAAGTGTGAAAGTCGATGTGGGCGCGGACATTCGGATGGGCAAGGAAGAAGTCACGCATGGCGGCGGTCTCCGGTTGGGAAAAAGGGTTTGGATTGGCACCAGGCCCACCCCAGTTCCGATTCAGATCCGCCCCAACCGCGTTGCCTCTGGTTCCGGCCTCGTATCCGTCTGGGTTCATGATTGGCAGCAGAAACCACTCCACGTCGTCCACCAGTCTGCGCACGTCGGGATCGCTGTGATATCGGGTGAGTAGAAACTCGGCCATGTAGGCAACCACGCAGGTGCCCATGACCTCGTTGCCGTGTTGACCGCCGTGGTACATGACACCGGGTTTGTCATCGCCCGGGCCGGTGATGCGAATGACCCATAGCGGCCGGCCGGCGATTGACAGCCCGATGTTGAAGATCTCCGCAAGGTCGGGATATGTGGTGACCAGATCATTCATGAATGCCACGTGCTCGTCATAGGTGCGATATACATCGAAGAAGCCCTGGCCCGCCGTGGCGGTGAAGAGTTCGTCGATGCGGCGTTGGAGATCCTCGATCTCGACTTGGTAGGTAAGGCCGCTGGCGTCGAGCACGTGCTTCTGCTCGGGTGAGACACGTACTTCAATGATCCCGAGGCCGATTCCGTCCGACCAGATTTCGAAATCGATGCTTGCGTCATCCAGAGCGACGAGCGTATCTAGTTGTGACTGGTCTTCGATCTGAACCCTGAGCACCTGGTGCCCGTCTAGCCGCCGCTCCGGTTGAGCATCGGAAGTGCCAGCAGAAACAAGGAGCGTCAGGCAGCATGTGTTGAGAATCAGTCTCGTCTGCAGTGGCATGTCAAACCCTCACCTCATAAGTATACGCGTTGCCCCGTCGTGCGGCAAGTCCGCCAGCTCCACCTGCCCGCTCAAACTGGCGGCTGTTCAACGTAGATCGCTTGATCCCTCGTGCCGCCATCTGTTGTGGCGAGGCAATGTGCAGTCCCGCCCGCGCGGCCGGCTGGCGGCACCCGGCTCGCGCACTGCTGCCGTGCTGGACAATCGAGTATCAGGATCCTGCCTGTGACGCAGTATTGTCATGCAAGGACGGGGTCGCTCGACACCGCGGCCCGGTTCACCGAACGGGCTCGGAGACTCCAAAGGCAAAGGTGGAACGTACCGCAGGCGAGCTACTCAAGATGGGGTTCGTCGCAGGTTTACAGAGATACCGGCTCGGTGTCACTTAATAGGTAGCTGTCCACTATTATTCCCTATTGTTCGCAAAGCGCCCTGCAATGCCCCTACTTGCTGTCGCGGGGGAAGGCGAGGGACTCCACTAGCACGAAGGCGGCCTGGATGTATGACGTGGGGCAGAGGGGGAAGCAGCCCTTACAGTCGTTGCATTCCTTGGCAGCGATCTCGGGGATGAAGCTGATCTCCTTGCGGATGCCGCGGTCGATGAAGCCCACGGCATGCTTTTGAGCAACCTCGGCACAGTAGCGAACACAGAGACCGCAATGAATGCAGAAGGAGCCTTCCTGCTCGAACCGGTTCTTGTCCGCGCCGTACTCCTGCGCCAATTCGTTCAGCAGCGGCGCATCGGGCGCATGGGCGAGCAGCAGTTCCAGGATGCCCTTACGGATTCTGTTTAGCTTCTCGGAGCGGGTGATGACTTCCAGGCCTTCCGCCACCGTGTAGACGCACGAGACGACGGGTCTCTTCCAGCCGCGCATCTGGAGTTCGACCGTGCAGAGACGGCATCCTCCGTGCGGCTGCAATTCCGCGTGGTGGCAGAGCGTGGGAATCGATATCCCCGCACTCCGGGCGGCCTCAAGAAGGGTCGCCCCTTCTTCGGCCTCAACTTCTTTTCCGTCGATTTTGAGATGGAGCTTGCTCATTTTTTGCCGTTTCCGTTCGCTGGGGCCCGGTAATCGCACCGCAGGCAGCGCGCGCACTCCTTGAGCGCAACGCTCTTAGAGACGGCCAGCTCGACTTCCTGGAAACCGGTTCGTTTCTCCAGGGGAAGCGTCTCGTGTTTCATGCGCGGCACGCTTTCGGCCGCGGCGGCGGCATCGAAGGGGACATCGTTCGGGATCACGTCCCGCCAGAAGGGGGTGGACCGGTCCTCTTCGGCCAGATCCTGCGAGAGGGCTTCGTTTATGGAGACGGCCGCGCGCTCGCCCGCCCCGACGGCGGCCAGCACGATGCTCGGGCCGGTCACGACGTCCCCGCCCGCGTAGACCACCGGCACGCTCGTCTCGTTGGTGAATGCGTCCACCTCGATCCGACCGCTCCGGTCGACCTTGACGCCGGACTGCTCCGCGATCTTTGCCGTCACGGGTCGCTGGCCGATGGCCGCGATCACCGTGTCGGCTTCGATC
>CP070827.1:3235257-3249334 GCA_020344555.1 Phycisphaerales bacterium | reverse complement strand
CCAGGAGTCTGCCAGGGTCACGCTGATGGAATCGTGGGACTGTATCGTGGAGTTGATGGACGATTCCGACTCCCAGAGCAACTTCGACGCGGCTACCGCAAACGCCGACGCAGCGTACATCTCCGCGGAGATCAGTGCTCTGGAGCTGGACACGAAACTGCGCGCGGCGACCATCGGTGTCGTCAACGAGAGAATCGAGCTAACCGTGGTGTTCGGCTTTGGAGAGGTCTTCGACTCGGGAGTCAGGGACGTAGCCGAGGTCGTTGACAACACGCACTACATCACATCCCCGTTTAGCGTTGGGTCCCTGACACTGTTCAGCCCAAGCCAGCCCGTCCACTGGCGGGAGAGTGTTGGCACTTCGGACGCCTTGACTTTGTGCGAGACCAATTCCACGGGAGGTGTCTATAAACCTTCCCTCGCGACGCTGAAGCCGGGCGACCTTCTTTGGGATGGAGGGACCGCGTCGGGACGACGTGTTCAACTTCCGTGGGGGGCGGACGGCTTCGATTTCAATTCCCTCAACTCCGAGGGGCAGACCCTGATGAAGCGGGCCATTGAATGGGCGGCGAATCAGGAACAGCCGTAGATGCGGCAGTGCGTGGAGTTGGAAACCGAATGAGTGGTGCCAAACGGATTTGCAGGAGGACGGGCAACACAATGAACGATCACAACCGGCGTCGTCGCGGCTCCGTCTATGTTGTTGTCCTGGGTGTCGCGATGATCGTAACCGTGATCGGGCTATCGGCGCTGGCTGTGGTGCGGATCGAAAGACGCTCACTAGTTGGCGGCACCGATTTCGGCCAAGCCCGTTTGTACGCCCACTCAGCGATCGAGATGGGGTTTTTCTGGATCCGTGACGACCCCACCTGGCGAGATAACCGCCCAAGTGGCGTATGGGTCGAAGACCAGCTCATTGGCGACGGAACGTTTACGTTGGAGGTGAAAGACCCCGACGACAACAATCTCAAGACCGAGCCGAATAACTTCATTGTCCTGACCGGGACCGGTGTGCGGGGCGATGCCCGGTTCAAGCTGCAGGTGACGGTTGTGCCGGATAGGGGTGGCTACGAGATCTCCTCCGGCACGTGGCGACAGGTCGTCGACTAAGCGAATCGAGCCGTAAGCGATCAGATAAACGAAGCGAGCACGGGTTCCTCCAGCCCGTGCCCGCTTGACTTCGCTTTGACAACTCGGCCACCTCGAGCGTCACCCATCCTGTTTAAGGCACCATGTGACGCCCGGCCCGGCCCAACCTCTTTCGCCGTGCTTGACCTGGTGCTTCCAGAGCCAAGCGCGAGCTTGGCCGTGCCACCCCACTGCGTCCGGAGCCGCCAAGCGAACGACTAATTACTGGAGCCGACAGCCCGGATCTCGTCCTCGCTCACGTCCCAAATGCTGTTCACATCCCCGTCCCAGCGATAGATTGTGATCACCGGGGCCTGGGAGCAATCATAGGGGACGCTGTGATGATAGTGCCCATTCCCGTTAGCATTGGTCATGAACGCTTCCGGATTGGAGAACCCACCGCAGAACCCACCGGCTTCGAGCATCACCCCGTATACGGTGTCCGGGAGGAAATCGGTGACTGCAACCTGGACTTCCGTTGCATTGTTTCCGGGGTGATGATTCAGGACAGCCATCCCGTCACAATACGGGTTCTCCGCAAGACCGTTCACGCCCTCAGGAGTGAAGGCCTTGATCTTCACAGCCGCGGCAAAAGCGACCCCAACGCAAGTCCCAACCAACAGTACACACACTAATCGATTGAACCTAAACATCTCAGCACCTCCGCAAAAGGAATCGGTAGCTATGCCAGGTCAGGGCAACGCACCCTGACCGCCACATCCCAGAACTGACGCTACCACTTTCTCATTCTACCACCATCACTCAGAATCAACGTACAGAAATCCTACCGCAACCGTCCCATAAGAACAACTGCCGCCAAAGGTCGTACGGGACCCGGCAAACTCGGAACACATTACCCAGTTTGCCGTGCCAACCTTTTCACGCTCACGGTGCTTGCCAGTCTCGTCGATGTCTTCTGCCCAAGTGCCGTACGTAAAACCAGCATGCACCGGCACAGGGCCGACCTCCAGTAACGCTGAAACTGATACCGTCCGTGCGTCGCGCCTGGCCGCCTCGTTTTCGACAGGCTCCAGCTCATCGGTCTGCGTAATACCGTGAGGTTCATGCGAGTGACACATGCTATCGTGATCCCAAAGATCTAGTGCAAGAATAGAAATGTTTCCATGGACCCTCATGGCTATCTGCTTCCTGTCCAGCAGCCTAAGCACTCTCCGTGCGCACCGGTCATACCATCCTGGCACGAAAAGACGTCCTTGTTCCTACCGGCACCCGGCGACTCCACGTGATGCACACTTGATGGCTACTATGCCTTCGCCTCCTGGTGGGGATAGTCGCAAGCACAACGATCCCCTGTATTTATTAATGGCTGGATCGTCGGGATATGTACGCGCCAAATGAAAAAAACCGGGTACTTAACCGTACTTGCACCACCAAACGAGTCGGCCAACGACCGATGACGGCCAGCACAACTCCGTTCGCCGGAATCCGAATGGTGTACTGCAGGGCTTCACCTCCGGGGTGGTGCGTGACCCGAACCGGGACGCCGCCGTCCACGCCTATGGTGTACAGGTCCTGGTTCCCATCGTAGTTGCCGACAAATGCAACGGTCTTGCCGTCCGGGCTGAACCGTGGATGAAATTCCACACCGGGGGGGCTGGCCAGCGGGACGGCGATTCCACCCTCGCGCGGGGCTAACCACAGGTCGTTGGCATAAGAGAATGCGATCTGGTCCCGGCTCACGTCTGGGTACCGCAACATCCCGGCGTGCGGACGAACATCCGCCATCGTCTCTGGCACAGGCGCGACCAAGCCAAAGGCCAGCGCAACGCTCAACGGAGTGAGGGCAGCAATACGAGAATGCATGATGGCTCCTTTTTAAACAGTCAGTGGGCTGGACCCAACTGGTTCACGTTCAGTCGAGGCACCGCTTCCAAATCTTCATCCTGCAAGCGCAGGATATCGTTCTTCCAGCGCGCCACACTAGCGCAGGGAGCGGGCGTGGATCGTCGCTCCCCACTCCTAATTTCGCAAGAGAGCGGTCAGGTCTCTCGCAGGATGCAAGTTCTTGCAGAATTGAGGTAACGGTGCTGGCCGAGTAGGAGAGACTATAAAGGCCGGGTCGCCTTGAGGCGTGGTCTTCCGGATCATGTCCCATGTATTGACGGGCTGCTCAGAGGGATCGCCGACGTGGGTCCTGAAAACTCGATCCGGGCCAAGAACCGCGGCTTCGGACATTCCCGCGGGCATTTGCAATTGACGCTTCCCCGTAGCGGCTACGCTCGCAGCTCCTCAAACACATATGCGCATCGCATAATGGGACTGCTTCGGCCTTCATGCACCGTCAAATCCTGGTGACCGACTCCAGATCCTTCGGTCAGATCGCGCGCACTGCCGGATCTGCGAGCCGCAGACAAAGGAAATGCCATTCTCGGGAACGACACCCCTTGACAAATGTCGCCTGACATGTTAACAGCGTAAACATGGCTGACGTGCGAAAACGCATCTGCGACGCGACTCGAACCGTGTTCATGAACGAAGGCGTGGACGGCATCTCCATGCGGCGCATCGCCGCCAGCGTCGGTATCACGCCCACCGCCATCTACCGTCATTTCACCGACAAGAACGCTCTCGTCACCGCCATCGTCGACGAGGGCTTCTCGATCCTGGAAAACAAAATGCGGCGAGCCACCAGGGGCCGGACTGGCCGAGACACGTTGATGCGACTGCTGGACGGCTACGTCGATTTCGCACTCGCTTACCCGCAGTATTACGATTTTATGTTTCTGCTACCGAGAACGGACGTGCGTCGCTACCCCGAAGACTTCCGCCGGCGCGAATCGGCGACCTTCAACATCCTCCTGGACATAGTCTCCGAGGTAATTGAAAGCGGCGAGTTCAGACAGGACGACGCCTTGGAAGCCTCGCTAAGCATCTGGTCGCACGCCCACGGTATCGTGTCGCTGTACCGCTGTGGGCGCTTCGGGGATCACCCCATACGATTTCGTAGGTCCTTCAGACGCTCCGTGCAGCGCCTGTTCGACGGTTTGGTGTCGTGACTTTTTTTGCGAATGATGTTAACAGTGTAAACTCAGGAGCTCACCCATGTACGTTCGAAAACGCAGAAATCACCTAATGGCAGTGTTGCCGACCCTGGCTATCGTGGCCGCGACCACTTCGTTCGCGGTGGCCCTCGAGCCCGGCCAAAAGGAATTGAAGTTCTCCGAACGCGTGGTGGCGGGCGGCGCGCACGATTTCATGACCGTACGCCATCTTAGATTGCGCGGTAGCCAACAGGCCATCGGTCGGAAGTTGGCGGAGATTGCACAATCCCGCCACGGTGTAGAACTCTTACGCCCCGATCCGCCCATGGCTGACCGCCGACTCGAGTTCTACAGGCGGGCCTACCCCATGCATTACCAGCGCGCCCTCGGCGTCAAGAACCACTTTGGCACCGCTCTTGGCGGTGAACTGGACGCCACCGTGCTGCCCTATAACCTTCCCGCCAACTTCGGCTGTTCTGTGGTCTATTACCCGCCCTCGCACTGCGCTTCCGGACACGCTACGCTCAGTCGCAACTACGACTGGTCCACCGGGACATGGGCGGATCTGCTCGGTCCCTCAGCGCAGAAGGACGAGCGTAGGACGACGGAAGATCCCTATGTGATCGAGGTTTACCCCGATCGCGGCTATCCGTCGCTTTATCTCTGCGCCTATGAGCTCCTGGGCGGGTGCTTTGATGGCGTTAATTCGGAGGGCCTCACCGTTGCGCTCCTGGCCAATAATACGGGGGTGCCACCCACACCATCAAACGCATGGCAAGCAGGCCTGAGCGAGGTCGAGATCGGACGCTATCTCCTGGAGAACTACGCCGATGTCGAGGAAGCGCGCCAAGCCTTGGCGTCAATCGACTTCTACTATGCGTTTGTAGCCTGTCACTACATCATGGGCGATCGCGACGGCAACTCGTTCGTATGGGAGTACTCGGTCAACCGCGATCGCCGCTACGTAGTTGATGGCAAGGGCGGGCCGCAGTGGGTGACCAATCACCCCATCCACGCGGACGCCTATCCGACAGCCGAATCGATCCCCACATCTCTGACGAGCAGCACCTTTGCGCGCTTCCGCCGGTTGAACGAGGAGATCAACAAGGCTCCGACCAAACGGTCATTGGATGACATCAAGCACGCTAACCGCTGCGTCCGGGCCGTCGGGCAAGGTACTGTTCCGACGCGCACGTTGTGGCACGCCATTTACGACTGCCACGACAAGTCACTCGAGATCGATTTCTATCTCGGCGAAAACGGTGCGAACGGGAAAGAGAAGCGCTCGGGCTATCTGCAGTTTCAGTTGGAGCGCTGACCACGGATGGCTACAGCAGCTACTGTCCTGGTGGCTGTTGAGAATGGCATCCGGGCCCGTTTGCCTTGCTCGCCTTCACGGGACGGGGGAAATACGCCGTCAAATCCGTGCCTTCTCCCGGGATGGAGCGCGGGCTCTGGTAGGGGCCACGCACCTATCCTGGTGGACCCAATTCATTGGTCTTGTGCCTCCCCTTGTGTCCGTACTCCTTGTCAGGCAAGCACCTACGACGTTGCCAAGATCCGGACCCTCAAGTATGCTCGGCTCAAATCAACCACCCACGAGGCCTGTGAAATGAGCGTATTGCACATCGTATTCATCCTGGTCCGCGGCATCGTCGTTAACTAGTGGTCCCTGGTCCCCAAGTGGCAGGTTGAACCTTGACGCTAGCGATTTATGCGTTTGCGCTCCCGATCCTTTACACTCCCATTCCAGGAGCCGAGAGGATCTCAGGGCAAACGGAGGACTACGAGTGAGAGCGGTCACAGGTGACATCGCGAAAGCGTGTGCTGCAATCGCAAGTCTAGTAGCCGCGCCGTCTAACATGGCCCAGGACTGGGAGAACCCGCAGGTCGTGCAACGAAACCGAGAGCCGGCACACTGTTCGCTTCTCCCTTACCCCGACGTCACCGCAGCTCTTTTCGGCCAGAGAGAACGTTCGCCCTTTTATCAGTCGCTGAATGGGCTATGGCGGTTCCACTGGGTGCCAAAGCCGGCGGATCGCCCCCTCACGTTCGCAGCTTCCGAGTTCGATGACAGCAGTTGGGATCTGATTCCAGTCCCGTCATTCTGGCAGCTCCGCGGTTACGGCATTCCGCGCTACCTCGACGAAGCGTATCCGTTCGAACCGGATCCCCCGCGCCCCCCGCGGGATTTCAACCCGGTTGGCTCATACCGCACGATGTTCACCGTGCCGCCGGACTGGACCGGGCGACGGGTCTACCTCCATTTCGCTGGTGTCGACAGCGCCTTCTACGTGTGGGTCAACGGGCACAAGGTCGGCTACAGCCAGGACAGCGCAACACCTGCGGAATTCGACGTCACCCGCTATTTGCAGGATGGGAAGAACGTCCTGGCCGTGCAAGTGTTCCGCTGGTCGGACGGCACCTACCTGGAATGTCAGGACATGTGGCGTCTCAGCGGCATCTTTCGCGACGTGTACTTGTTCTCGACGCCGAACGTACACCTGCGCGACTTCAGCGTACGGTCCGATCTTGACGAGGCGTACCGCGACGCAACGCTGCTTGTGACGGCAAGCGTGCGCAACCACAAGGAGGTCGACAGCGACGGATATAGGATTCGGGGAACTCTGCTCAACGCGCACCAGAAGCGCGTCACCGAGGCGCTTGTTGCTGTTCCGCGCCTTCCTCCGGGAGAAGAAACAGCGGTCGACCTGGAGATGCAGGTGGCCAATCCACTGAAGTGGACCGCCGAGACGCCGAACCTCTACTTCGTCCTGTTGGAGGTGCTAGACGCTGACGGCAACACGGTTGAAGTCGTACACAGCCGATTCGGTTTTCGCGAGGTTGAGATCAAGGAAGGCCGTCTCCACGTCAACGGGCGGCCGATTACGATCAAGGGCGTCAACCGACACGAGTGGGATCCGGACAGCGGAAGGATGCTGACGCGTGAACGAATGCTGCAGGACGTTGTTCTCTTCAAGAAGAACAACATCAACGCCGTTCGCACATCACACTATCCCAATGACCCGCGCTGGTTGGATCTATGCGACGAATATGGCCTGTACGTTGTGGACGAGGCCAACGTAGAGTCACATGGATTGTACGATGTGCTGCCCAAGGGGCTGCCACAGTGGCGGATCGCCTGTGTCGATCGCATGAGGAGTATGGTCGAGCGCGACAAGAACCATCCATCCATCATCGTCTGGTCGCTGGGCAACGAATGCGGCATGGGGAAGAACTTCGAGCACATGGCTGCATATGCCCGGGCCGCCGACCCCACAAGGCCCGTCCAATTCGAACCCGCGGGCGAGCATCCTGTGACGGACATCGTCACCCCAATGTACTGGTCGATCGAGCGGATCGTCGAATACGCCCAGAGGCAGGAGCGCCTCGACGAGCAGGGGCGCTCCAAGGGAGAGCTCAACCGTCCGTTGATTCTCTGCGAGTATGCCCATGCCATGGGAAACAGCGTCGGCAACCTCCAGGATTACTGGGACGCGATCGAGGCTCACAAACATCTTCAGGGCGGTTTCATCTGGGATTGGGTTGATCAGGGACTGCGCATGTTTGCACCGTCCGGTGGACCGGGCCGTCTACGAAAGCAGTACTGGGGTTACGGCGGCGACTTCGGGGATACGCCTACGGCAGGCAACTTCTGCTGCAATGGGCTCGTCCAACCCGACCGCAAGCCCAACCCATCGCTCCACGAAGTCCGAAAGGTGTATGAATACGTCAGAGTCAAACCCGCGGATCCCCTCGCCGGTCGGGTCCTCGTTCGGAACAAGTACGATTTCCTCAATCTCGATTTCCTCGCTATACACTGGGAGTTAACGTGCGACGGGACGGTGATTCAGCAAGGTGTGATGCCGCCACTGAATCTGCCATCGGGGGAGAGTTCTGAGATCACGGTTCCGTTCAAGGGGCCTCGCCTCGAACCCGGGGCGGAATACTGGCTTAAGGTCATGTTCACTCTCGCGGAGGATGCGCCCTGGGCCAAGCGGGGCCACGTCGTTGCGTGGGACCAGATCCACATTCCCTATGAAGTGCCTGTACGCGCACCGATCGACACGAGCGCGCTTCCTTCTTTGGAACTGAACGAATCTGATGCTGCGTTCGAGGTGCGTGGCCAAGCCTTCCGTATCACGATCGGCAAGGAATCCGGCGCTATTGAAACCTATGAGCACAAAGGCACACTCTTGCTGGCCGGCCCGCTTGCGCCCAACTTCTGGCGCGTGCCAATCGATAACGATGTCGGCAATAGGATGCCCTCACGGTTGGGTGTCTGGAAGCAGGTTGGCCCAAAGCGCATCGTTGAAACCGTACGGGCGCGGCGTGTGTCTGAGCAGCTCATCGAGATCACGGTGAATGCCCGGGATCAAGAGGGCAGGTCGCGATTGACGCTCACCTATCAAGTCTACGGCAACGGTGATGTGATCGTCACCAACCGGATCGAACCGAACGCCTCCCTGCCGAATCTGCCGCGCTTCGGTATGCAGGCTCACGTTCCCAAGCGTTTTGACAACATGCGCTGGTTCGGCCGCGGCCCACACGAGACATACTGGGACCGCAAAACCGGTGCCGCCGTTGGTATCTACTCCGGGACTGTCGAGGAGAACATCCACGACTACACACGCCCTCAGGAAAACGGGAACAAGACCGACGTGCGTTGGCTGGCGCTGACTGACAACAACGGTGCCGGCTTGCTCATCGTGGGACGGCGGCTGTTGAGTGTCAGCGCATGGCCGTTTACGATGGTCGACCTCGAGGCGGCGAGGCACATCCACGAGCTGCCGAGGCGCAACACGATCACAGTCAACATCGACTACAAGCAGATGGGCGTCGGTGGGGACACGAGCTGGGGCCGCCTCACGCACCCGGAGTACACCCTGCCCGCGACGAAGAGCTATGAATACTCGTTTCGCCTGACGCCCCTCTCAGGTGATCGAGACATCCTGAGGGACCTCGTACGCCGGACGTACCACTGAGCCCGACTGAGCCCGCCGCAATGCCCGGTTACGCTCCGGAGTTTATCACCGTCGCGGTGTCCTTGACCTTCTTCGGAATCTCGGCCAACAGCACTGATATACGCCCGACACGCTCTCTGCTTTACGGCGCTTCCGCTTCAGCGCTCGTTGTCCGTGAGATACTCATGCGCCAGAAAGATGAATCCCGACGCAGTCCAGGTGTGTGCCGGATCCTCAAGCGGCGCCCCAGTCAGAGCATCGAAGTTCTCGGCGAATCCGCTCTTGGCGCACGTTTTGCAGAATCTTCGGGCAATCTCCTTGGCGAATTCGCGATCGCCTGCCCGGTTGACACCGTGTGCGATCAGCCATGTCGTCGGCGCCCAAACCGGCCCGCGCCAGTACCCATCCGAGCGATAAAGTCCGCTATCGGGATGCTCAGTCGCGAGACCGTGCTCGGTCATAATGCCACTTGACTTAAGATCGCGGAGAAGTCTCGTTCTGATGTCGAGTGGCAGCCTTTTTCCCAGCACAATCGGTAAGTACGACATAAGGCTGCGACTTCGATCGTTCCATTTATTCGTTCCGCTGAGTTTGGAGACGAAGCGACCGTCAATCCAGAACCGCTCGATCATCCGCTCCAATAGAACGTCAGATCGCTCCTTCCATTGCCCAGCTTCGTCTTTCTTCCCGAGCTTCAGGGCGATCTCCGCCAGAACATCCATCTGCAAGACGAGAAACGCGCACAAGTCGGGCCCCTCGTGCGGGAAGCCCACATCGAAGGGCGTCCCGTTGTCCCACCCGGAGTCGTAACCGTGGTTGTACTGCGGGATGCCGTTGCCGTCATCGTCCCGATACTTCATCCAGAAGTCCGTCCATCTTGCGAGGTGTTCGTAGGCGTCGACCAGCCGTTGCCCAGTCACGACTCCTTCAACTTTCATGAGCTCACGCACCGCCCACCCGTGCACGGGCGGTTTCACGTAGCCCCTCAACACGTTGTAGTCATCAACGTAGTCCGGCATGGATCCGTTTTCATCCTGAAAGTCGAAAAGTAACTGAATCTGATCCCACGCGAGATCCGGATCGGTGTAAGCCGTTGCCAGGGCATTGAAGCAGTTGTCCCAAGACCACACATGGTTCATCCAGTTTTTCGACATGTACATCCCTTCGCGGCGTATGACCCCTCGCGGTGCCACCAGGCAGGACCAATTGACGTACGCGGCCAGCTCCAACGCCTCCTGATACTCCGACGGAACGGTCGGCATCTTCCGGACCCAGCCGGCGAATTCCGCCTTGGCGGCGGCGACGCATTGGTCAAAGGAGCGAGTATAGGAACGGGGTGTCCACTCCGTGAGATACTCCTCGAGGGCAATCTCGCACGTTCGTGTGTCCGGATCCGGTGTCAGTTCGATTCTAAGAGGGATTCGGTAGGAACCGTACTCGCCGGCCCCTTCCGGGAGATTCAGTGTCATCGCGCCGCCAATCCGAGTGAACATGAATCGGTCATGTTCTCCACGAAGCACACGATACTGCCCGCTTGTCCGCCGCATCACCGTGCAGTCATCGACGGCCTGGACGCGGAAACCGACCTCCGTGCCGCGAATGCGCAGGACGGACGGATTCTCGAAGCACACGTGCACGTTTCCAGCAGGCGTACTCAAAGCAAGCCGCTCCGGTGTGGCCGCGACGTCCGCCGCAATGGCCTTACGTTCGTGGATCACCTCAACGCGAAGGAGCCAGTTCCCCGCCTGCTTACCCGACACATCCTTAACGTAGACCACACCGCCCTTCCTCTCCTGTTCGAGCGGGCGGCTGGTCAGCGCCAGGTACGAGCCGCGGTAACTGAAGGGTACGTTGGCGGTATCCAAGGACGGAGTCGCTCCGCGGACAGACGTGATAAAGCATGCCAGGACCGAGAGAACACACATCACGATAGGGGTAGACCGTACGGGCATCGCCTTCTGTTGTGTCATCGCAACTCCTCCAGACATCGTGAGCAAGCCCGCCGACTGGCCTCGGCACCGAGATTGGTCCGCACCGGAAGGTACCGAACCCACCGGCGTTGCGCAGGAACATCGTCCGGGCTTTAAAGAGACGTTCGAGAGTCTGGCCCGAGGCGAGCCAGCCGTCAACGCTGACCTGTGCATGAAGCGTGCTCGGCCCAACGTGTCTGATCGCCCGCTGCTTGTCTGCCGTGGCAGCCGGCGTTAACCTGCCCGATTACTCGCAAACGGGGTCAGGGTGCCCGTGGGAAGCCTAGGCGAGGACATTCGCCCCACGGATTCGAGGAAAGGACACAGAGGAGCGGTATCCTTGACGCTTTCGCCGTTCGACCTAATCACTTTCGTCGGTTTCATCGCCGTTGTCGTGGGAATCTCGCTCTACGCTTCGCGGAAGGAGGATTCGCAGGAGGACTATTTCCTGGCCGGCCGTCGGCTCACCTGGTGGCTGATCGGCTTCTCGCTGATCGCATCCAACATCTCCACCGAGCACTTCGTTGGCATGGCCGGGCGAGCTTTCACCAAGGTGGGACTAGCGATCGCTAGCTACGAGTGGATGGCCGCCATCACGTTGATCATTGTTGCCTGGTGGCTCTTGCCCACGTTCCTCCGAGTCGGCATCTACACGATGCCCGAGTATCTCGAGTACCGCTACGATCGCACCACGCGCACAATCATGGCGACGTACCTGATGATCTTCTACGTCCTTGCCTTACTTGCCACTGTGCTCTACAGCGGCGCCCAGGGACTCAACGGCGTCTTCCGCTTTCCGCAGATGCTGGTCGATCGCTTTGGCATGGACGAGGCTGAGGCCGTCAACTGGGCGACGATCTCCGGGATTTGGCTCATCGGGATCATAGCCGCCGCGTACACCATCTACGGTGGTCTCAAGGCCGTGGTCTGGTCCGACCTCATACAGGGCGGTGCATTGCTCCTCGGCGGGGCACTATGTCTTTTTCTTGGGCTCAGGCTGCTTGGCGGTGGAGCGCTCGTTGAGGGCGGCGGTGTGGAAGGTGGTAGTCTACTCGAAGGATGGCGGACCTTAGCCGCCAATGCTTCCGTGACCGATCCCAACACGGGCGAGACAGTTAACCGACTCAGCGTGATTCGGGCCTGGAACGATCCGGAGGTACCCTGGCTGGCCGTGTTCGTCGGCGGCTTGTGGATTCCCAACCTTTTCTATTGGGGACTCAACCAGTTCATTACGCAGCGCACACTGGCGGCCAAGAGCCTGTACGAGGGCCAGAAAGGGATCTACCTCGCCTGCGTGTTCAAGCTAATCATCCCCTTCATCATCGTGGTGCCAGGGATCATTGCCTTCATGAAATTCGGCGACGTGCTGCTCGCTCAGGCGAACGGCAACGAGGCCAAGGCCGGCGAGATTGCCTACCCGTACATGATCTCGCAACTCATGCCGTCGTTCCTGCGTGGCGTGACGCTCGCAGCGCTGGCGGGTGCCGTCATGAGCACGTTCAATTCAGGTATCAATTCCGCCTCGACAATATTCACGATCGACATCTACGAGAAGTACATAAACCAACAGGCAACGGCCCATCAACAGGTTCGGGTTGGGCGGATCACAACCGCGGTGATCGCCCTGTTTGCATGTTTGATCGCTCCGCTGCCGGGCAAGTTCGAGGGCGTATTCAATTACATTCAGGAAGTATGGGGGTTCATCTCACCCGGTATTGTGGCCGCGTTCCTTGTCGGGCTTGTGCTGAGGCGTGCTCCCGCTATAGCGGGCAAGACCGCGCTGGTTCTTTGTCCGGTGTTGTACGGCTGCGCGCGGATCCCCAAGTGGATCATGGAGAGTAAGACATTCAACTTCCAGTTGCGTACGGCCGAGGAGGCGACCGACGTCGTTCGCGAGCTTCCGGACGGTAGCACGCAGGTCGTCGAAGGCTTTGCTGCTCAGTACTACCAGTTCTGCTCCATGGCGTTTCTGCACCATATGGCGATCGTATTCGTCATTCTCGTTGCGGTGATGATCATCATGACGCTGACAAGCCCCCGCACCGAGCCCATTACCTATCCGACATCGAAGATCGACACGCACGTTCCGGTCAGCTCATACTTGCTCGGGACGCTGGTCGTCGCCGCAACGGTGGCCCTCTATGTCATCTTCCGATAGACGGCAGAGAGGCAAGACGTGCCCACACACAGCCGCAGAATACTTCGTGCGGTGTTGCGAATTCCCGGGTAGGATCGGTGGGCGTGCTGCGTCTGACCTGCCCCCGGTGATGGTACCACTCACTATGTTAGTCCGCGAAGTTCGCGCGCGCCAAGCGGCAGGCGGAGCGAGGCCCGGGCGTAGCTCAGCACAAGGGTTTGTACTTGAGGTAATGATAACGTTCGATGAGTTGGTTCCACAGCCACGACCCTTGACGTGTCTGCACGGGGTGGAGGCCAAGCTGACGCAAGGCGTCGGCCGGTAGCGACGCGGGTTCTTGCGGGGCGGACGCGGCCGTGAAGCGGGGACGGACGCACCCGTTGCCGTTTTTCTTTTGAGGCGGTGGCAGAGTAATGAGGCCGTCGCGTTCCATCCTTAGCATGGCCACGCGGCAGGACATGTCCTTTGGCGACCGGCCCTCGATCCCCAGCTCAACCCGGGGCGAGAGGCATGGCCCGGGATTCAAAGACCCGATGACATCTGGGACGCCATCGTCGAAGCGGCCCAGATTCCGGGAACAACCTCCGCTCCGAAGCTGCAGCCCATCTCCACACGACTGGTAATGCTCCAGACCGGGATGCGGGCCCCCATGGGAATCAAGGTGAAGGGACCCGATCTGCGGAGCATCGAGCAGGTCGGCCTGCAACTGGAACGCTTCCTAAAAGAGGTGCCCTCGGTTGCGTCAGATGCCGTCATCGCGGACCGCATCATCGGGAAGCCTTATCTCGAAGTGGATATCGACCGCAAGGCCATCGCCCGGTACGGCATCAAGCTCCAGCAGGTCCAGAATGTCATTGAGGTCGCCATCGGGGGGAC
>CP070827.1:3232468-3235157 GCA_020344555.1 Phycisphaerales bacterium | reverse complement strand
ACATGCTGACGGGCAAGAGCGGGATCTTCCGCAGACCGAAGGTCGATTTTAATCCGGATGAGTACGTGACCAGGCAGGTCTTCTACAAGAGCAAAGACGGCACGAAGGTGCCGATGTTCATCACCCATAAGAAGGGCATCAAGCGTGACGGCAGCAATCCCACGCTGCTTTATGGTTACGGCGGGTTCAACGCCTCGATGACACCCTATTTCAGCATATCGAACCTGGTGTGGATGGAGATGGGCGGAGTCTACGCGGTGGCCAACATCCGCGGAGGTGGCGAATATGGCAAGAAGTGGCACGAGGCCGGCATGAAGCTCGAAAAGCAGAACTGCTTCGATGATTTCATCGCTGCGGCCGAGTGGCTCATTGCCAACAAATACACATCGACGCCGAAGCTGGCGATCCGTGGAACCAGCAACGGCGGTCTTCTGGTGGGGGCCTGCATGACGCAGCGGCCCGACTTGTTCGGCGCGTGTGTGCCGGCCGTCGGCGTGATGGACATGCTCCGGTTCAACAAATACACCATCGGATGGGCGTGGGTGTCTGACTACGGCTCACCGGAAAACCGGGAAGAGTTCGAGGCCATGTACGCCTATTCGCCGTTGCACAACCTCGAGCCCGGTACGGCCTACCCGGCGACGCTCATTACCACGGCCGATCACGATGATCGTGTCGTACCCGCGCACAGCTTGAAGTTTGCGGCCGCGTTGCAGGAGGCCCATTCCGGACCGGCCCCGGTGCTGATCCGAGTCCAGACCAAAGCGGGTCACGGCGCCGGCAAGCCGACGAAGATGCGCATCGAAGAGGCCACCGACATTTGGGCTTTCCTGGTCCACGTGCTGGACATGAACGGTATCAAGTAAGCGGCGAGCCGGAAATAGCGAATCGCGGATGACGTAGCTCGGCTACGGTTCGCCGGTGAAGGCGGCCTGGAAGCCGGCGAAGTCGGCCAGATCGCTATCGTCGTCGCGGTCGATAATGCACCAGTCAATCTCAACGGCCTGACCGAGTGCGCCGACCGTGGTGGATAAAGCCGGCACGATGGTCGGACCGACTGTCATTCGTGCTCTTGACACGGTCGCGATCTACTGCCCCCAAGGCGGGCTAGCCGCCCACTCATTCCTCCTGTGGGGCCACCGTCTCCAGAAACTGAACCAGCTCCGGGATTCTGTCTCTAGCAATCAGCCAGACTTCACCGACGTCCACGGCGTTGTATTGGTGAATGAGGATGTCACGATGCCCGGCAATGGCCTGCCAAGGGATCTGGGCGTGGTTTTCTCGGAATTCCCGGCTCAGACGCTTGACCGCCTCGCCCAGGATCAGCAACTGGTGCTGGACAGCCGAATTCACATGCCAGTCGGCGCGGAACTCATCGAAGGTGATGTTCTCAACTGCCTCCGCGATCCGCCGGGCCGCGACGAGCATATCGAGGATGCAGGCATCATCCCGCGACATAAATAGTCTCCGCGTTCTCGATAATGGCTCGCTTCCTGATCCAGTTGTGACTGTCTTGAAGCGCATTCCGGTTGACTATGTCAACCTCCCGCCCCAGTAGGCGTTGCAGTTCCTCTCTCATAAAGTAGTGGTCCCACAGATCCCGCCGAGCCTGCGGGGCAAACTCGACCAGAATGTCCACATCGCTGTGCGGACCAAAGTCGCTACGAAGCACGGAGCCGAACAGCGCCAGACTGCGAATATCGTGCCGCCGGCAGAAATCTGCCAAGGCAGCCTGTGGAATCCCAATGGGATACTCTCTCATGTCGCTTTTCTCCTTCAGTGGGCGGCCCATTTCCGGCGCCGTCCGAACGTATGACAGACCGGGCCGAGGCTTAGTCTCGGCTTTCGAAGATGGTTGATAGCCCGCCTAGCAGGGAGCCCTCACCCTTACCTTTCGGTCCGACATTGGCCAGGATGCGCCCGGCAAGCCTGGTGAAGGGAAGCGACTGCACCCAGACCGTGCCCGGGCCTCTCAGCGTTGCCAGAAACAATCCCTCGCCGCCGAAGATCGTGTTCTTGATGCCACCGGTCATCTGAATGTCGTAGTCGACCGACGGCAACAGCGCAACCAGGCAGCCGGTATCGAGGCGCAAAGTCTCACCGGCCGCCAGATCACGACGATGGATCGTTCCCCCGGCGTGGACGAAGGCAATGCCGTCACCGGTCAGCCGTTGCAGAATAAAGCCCTCACCACCGAACAGACCGGCCAGAATCTTCTTCTGAAATGCGATGCCCACCTGGACACCGCGGGCGGCGCAGAGAAACGCGTCCTTCTGGCAGATCAGCTCGCCGCCTAGTTCATCGAGGTGCATCGGGATGATCTTGCCGGGATATGGGGCGGCGAAGGCTACCTGCTCGCGCCGGTTGCCCATGGCACCGAACGTGGTCAGAAACAGCGACTCGCCGGTCACCATGCGCTTTCCCGCGTCGACGAGCTTGCCCAAGAAACCCTGTTGCTTGCTGGGATCACCGAAGACGGTCTCCATCTGAATTCCATCGCTCATGTACATCATGGCCCCGGCCTCAGCCACCACCACCTCGCCGGGGTCGAGCGTGACCTCGACGAACTGCATGTCGTCGCCGGAAAGCTCGTAGTCGATCTCGTCCGCCCGGCGTGTTTTGGGCGGCCGCGGCGGGGCAACGGGATTCTTCGTCCCCGTCGCGAGCCATACGACGTGTCTGGCCTCGG
>CP070827.1:3229396-3232368 GCA_020344555.1 Phycisphaerales bacterium | reverse complement strand
TGCCCTCGCCCGGCCAGCCGCCGCGCACCACGCTGTAGGTAATGCTCATGGTGCTGCCATCGCCGACATAGACCTCCTCCGGAGTGTTGTCCCAGAACACGCAGTTGGCCGCCGACTGCGCGACAGCGTTGTCCTGATAGACCGCACCGCCGCGCGCCCCGCCGGAGTTGCCGCTGAAGGTGCAGTTGATCAGATTCGTGTTGGCATCGTGCCGGTCGGCGATCGCGCCACCGCCGCTTGCGGCCGTGTTCCCGCTAAACGTACAGTTGACGAAGGTGGCCGTGCTGGCGTTCCAACTGGACGCCACACCGCCTAGCTCCCCCGCGCGGTTCCCATTGAAGACACAGTTCGTGACGGTAGGACTGCTGCCATAGAGGCTGGTGCGGCTTATCGCTCCGCCGTTTATTCTTGCGTAATTTCCACGAAATAGACAGTTGGTGAAACTCGGAGCATATCCAAAACAGGTGACGGCGCCGCCGCTCCCCCACGACGCGTTATTGATGAACCTGCAGCGAGTGAAGGACAACCCGCCCGTGAGCCTGGCGCCGCCGCCCGTAGAGAACGCAAAGTTCCTGGCGAACTCGCAATCCAGAAAAGCCGGCGTACTCTGTTCAATGGCGGAGACGCCACCTCCGTCGTACGCCGTATTGCCCTGAAACAGGCAGCCAACGACGGTCGGGCTCCCGCGGAAATTGTGCATGCCGCCGCCGTACCCGGTCGTTCCGCCGAGACATTCTTGGTCGGCATTCCCGGCGGTGACGGTGAATCCGTCCAGCAGCGCCGTTTGATCCGCTCCACTGCCGATGACGACGTGGTAGCTATTCTCATCGGTGCGGCAGTCACAAAGAGCCCCCGCACGCTCCACGCAAGCCGCGCTCCATTCAGAATCACAGCAGGACGGCCGTATTTCGCACACCGTGGTCGCACAGGTCGGGTCCCCGCAGCCGGGTCCGTCCTGCAGGTAGCAGCAGTCGTTGTCGTCGTCGTTCAAATCGCCGCTGAGGATCGTGACGTTCGTCTGCGGATCTCGCTGGTCGACGCTTGTCTCCCCGCCGGAGAAACCTCCGTAAACCGAGACTCCGCTGGTGAGCGGGAATCCCGATTTGCGGTCCGGCGCCACGCCGGGTGTGTACGTTCCGGTGGCGACCCAGACCTCTTGGATGGCGCCGCCGGCGCGGGCCGCGATCGCCAGCGCGTCCCGGAGCTCGGTGTAGGCGTCGCTCCAACTCGTGCCGCGGTTGAGCCCGACGGCCGACGCGTCGACGAACAGGATGGGCGGCTCGCACTCGTCCGGCATTCCGGTCCCGTTGTCATCCAGGCTTGTTGCCCCAGCAATGTCGCAGTCATCCGGTACATCGTTTTGGTTGCAGTCCACCTCGCACTCGTCGGGCACGCCGTTTTCGTTGCAGTCCTCGCCAGCGCCGGCAAGGTCACATGTGTCCGGTGTGCCGTTGCCGTTGCAATCCCGCTCACACTCGTCCGGGACAGCGTTCTCGTTGCAGTCGTCGCTGGTTGGCCCCGCGATGTCCACGTCGTCGCACACTCCGTTTCCGTTGCAGTCCCGGTTGCGGAAGTTGGCGACGCTGAGGCGCGTCTGGCTGAAGGCCAGGGCATTGTTCGCGGGCTCGGGCCCATGTGCCGGCCGCCCCGTGGGCCGTCCATCGACATAGACGGAAGGATTGGAGAAATACGGCACACGCAGCCGGTCGACCGTCTGCGAGCCCATGATGGTGGCGAAGGCGTCGCCCGGGTCGTAATAGCCGTAGGCGTAGGGGAACGCTACGTCCGAGCAGGGATCGGCTGTCCAATCGTGCCCCGATCCGAGATTATGACCCAGCTCATGAGCGAACGTGTAGGTTGGTGCCAGCATGCAAGACTTTCTGACCACGTTAAACGCACGATCCGGACGGGGTGTATTGCCCGGACCAACGGATACCTTGGCCAAGCCGCAGTAGTTTACCGTGTTCGCAATCAGACTCACGATATCCGCACGCAGCTCGTCGCGTAGATCGTGTACCTCGTCCAGAAAGCCGTCGCCCACCGCGACGAGACGGTCGAGGTCCGTCTGGCTCCTGCCTGATTCGACGTAGTCCACCTCCTGCCGCCACACGACCTCCACCGTCGTCGAGATCTGGGCGTTCTGCAGGGATTCGTTCATCTCGGCAATCGCCAGGTCGATTCGTGCGTTCATTCCCTCGGTGCCTCCGGAGGCCTGCCGGGCGAGATCGGTGTAGACAACGAGCACATCGATGACCGAGCCGTCGTCCTGGCACGCCCCGGACGTGGGGGCACCTCCCGGTCTCTGGCCTAGCGGTCCTGGCGCCGCGAGAGCGCGCGGTGCTTCGGCCAGACCAACACCGCAAGGCGGGAACGCCGTTTCGTCAACGTCCCGCGCGATGTGTATCCCATCGCCGAGGTAACGAACCTGAAACGTTGCGCTCCCCGGCATGTGAATGTCCGCGACCATCGCGTTGTGGTGTACGGCCAGGGCGAAAGTACCGGCACGGCCACCCGCGAGATGCCCCAACAGGCTGTATCGCTGAGGCGAACGCGTCACTACGCGGTCGACAACAGCGACAAAAGCCGCGTCATCGAACACTTCGAGATGCATCGAAGCCCCGGGTTCCTTCAGTGTCGCCAGCCGCTCGAAGTCGACCGACACGTATCTGCTGCGAATGCTCGGGCGCCTCGCCGCGGTGACCGGACCGTCGTCGCGGGCCGCAGGCCAGACCACGGTCGGGGCGGTGCCGGGCGAGGAAGGATCTCGAGCCGCAACAGTTCGCGGCTGGCCTATGGCGACCGTCAGCCCGATGAGCAAAATGGGAAACACGGCCCCCCAATGTACGGCACGGTCGTGCTCTTGGCGTCTGCGTGACAAGTGTCCGTGATTCCGGTTCGGGTACATGACGCATCGGTAATCACGGCAAGAACAGCGGGCATGTGCGCGTATTATCCGAATTCCCAGCATGATC
>CP070827.1:3222627-3229296 GCA_020344555.1 Phycisphaerales bacterium | reverse complement strand
CATCGTGACTGGAGCCCCCACCTTTATCAACTGCACCGTTGCAGACAACAAGGCCACCATTGGCAAAGCCGGTGGCGTATTCGATGACGGAGGAGAAGCGGTGCTCCGCAACTCCATATTCTGGAGTAACACCAGTCCCGTGGCGGGAGCCAACGAAATCTATAATCCGGCTTCAGGGGCAGTGAGGACAACGGTGAGCTATAGCGTGGTTAAAGGCGGTTGGCCAGGTGAAGGCAACCTAAACAGCGACCCCCTTTTCGTTGACCCGGCGGCCGGTGATTACCGCATCCGGGAGACTTCACCGTGTAAGGACAAGGGGCAAAACGCATTCTTGCCCCAGGACGTGGGCGACATCAACTTGGAAGGCAACACCACCGAGGTCCTGCCGAAGGACTTGAACCTGAAGCCGCGAATCCACGGCGATTCCGTTGACATGGGTGCTTTCGAGTGGCATCCGCCCAGTGAATAGACAAGCATCCCGCACTTGCCCGGGTTGGCCTACGAGCATCCGTTGACGGGGTGTTGTCCTCCAACAATGGGCAAACGGACGCGCTTCGGGTCACTCGCACCACGTCGATGTCCACTGGCATCTCACTTCCGTCAGCCCGAACCGGATTATCACGGAACCCTCTGGTTATCCGGCTCCAAGGTGAGATTCACAAGCGCGGCTCGTTCGAATGCGAGCGACCAGGGTGTCGACTCTGAGACCGTGGTATGCCGACCCACCGCGATGAGGCGGGCATCAGACTTCCTCGATCTCCTTGGCCTTTGCGGCAAGGACCGATTCGATCTCGTCTTCGTGCTTCTTGGTAAACTTCTGGATGTGGTCTTTCAGATCCTTGGCCTGGTCTTCGCTGAGACTCTTGTCTTTTTCCGCGGCGTCGATGGCCTTGTTGGCGTCCCGGCGGGCGTTGCGGACGGAAACCTTCTGCATCTCGGCCATCTTCTTGGCCTGCTGCACAAGCTGATGGCGCCGCTCACCGGAGAGAGGTGGGATTGGGAGGCGAATGGCTTTGCCGTCGTTCTGTGGAGCGATGCCGAGTTCGGAGGTCTGCAGCCCCTTTTCGATATCCTTCAACGTGCCGGGGTCAAACGGCTTGACCAACAACGTACTCGGGTCCGGCACACTGATGGTCGCCAACTCCCGCAGCTCCATCGTGGTGCCGTAGGAGGATACCTCGATCTTCACATGCTCAACCAGCCCTGGATGGGCCCGGCCGCTGCGCACGCCGCGCAGCTCCAGCTTGAGAAACTCGACGGCCTTAGCCATCTTTGCCGAACACTCTCTCTCGATCGCAGTAGATGACATTACGGGCTCTCCACGCAGTCGTGGCTCGGACCTCCCGACGACAGCACCACAGTCGGTAAGGTGCAGCGCGCTGGGGCTTGTAGACCCGACTTGCGGATCCATCACCCGGCGTCGATCAGCGTCCCCACCCCTTCGCCCAGCACGACTGCACGCATGTTACCCGGTTTTTTCAGATCCAGCACGATGATCGGAACACCGCTTCGCTGACAAAGATCAATCGCACTGACGTCCATTATGCCCAACCGCCGGTCGATCACCTCGTTGTAAGTCAACCGCTCTATACGTGTGGCTGTGGGGTCAGTAACCGGATCGGCGCTATATACACCGTCGACCTTCGTCGCCTTGAGCAGGACATCCGCCCGCACCTCGGACGCCCGCAGTGCCGCGCCGGTGTCCGTGGTGACAAACGGGTTTCCCGTCCCGCTGGCAAAGATCACGACGCGCCCTTTTTCCAGATGGCGGATAGCCCGTCTTCGGATAAACGGCTCGCAGACCGTGTCGACGGCCAGGGCACTCTGAACGCGTGTGGGCACGCTCAGCGACTCCAGCGTATCCTGAACCGCAAGGGCGTTGACCACGGTGGCGAGCATGCCCATATAGTGGCCGGTGCTCTCCTCGATCGGCGAGTCCTTGGCGATGACGCTGCCGCGAACAAGGTTTCCCCCTCCCACAACCAGGCAGACCTGCACACCAAGGTCGGCGACCAGCTTGACTTCCTCGGCGAGCCTTTGCACCTCCCGCCCGTCGATTCCCGTCGCGCCCGCTGCGCATAGCGCCTCCCCGCTTATCTTCAGCAGCACACGTCGATATTTCGTCTCGGCCATTAGGCGCCCGTGGGAAGTGGTCGAGACCAGCGGCGACCTAGTGGTCGTCCGGACGGCCGAGCAGCCAAGAATCCGCCACTGGGCAGCGCTATACACCCACTTTCATGATGACCACGTCGGTGATCGCGTTGACCCCGGCCTGTTTGAGGACATCGCCGACCTTCTTCTTCTTGCCGTAGTCATCGGTCTTCACATGCAATTGCTCCATCAAAACGCGCTCCGAGAAGAAGGCGTTGACCTTCCCGTCGGCAATCTTCGGGACGATCTGCTCGGGCTTGCCCTCCGCCTTGGCGATCTCGATGGCTTCACTCCGGACCCTCTCCACCTGCTCCTGGGGGACACCGGCTCGGTCGATGGCAAGCGGCTCCGTGAACAACGTATGCATGCACAGGTCGGCGGCGATGTTCTTGTCGGACTCCGGCTCCGCGTCCAGGGCCAACAACACACCGCTCTTGCCGTCGTGATGCACGTACGAGGCCAGATAGGATCCCTCGATCCGCCGGCATTGCCTCAAGTTCATCGCCTCGCGCAGCCTCCCGAATGTCTCGGTGAAGACTGCGTCGACCTGCGGTTCCTTGCGGACAGCATCGGGATTCGGCTTGGCCTCCGAGCCGGCTGCCACCTTCCTGGCAATGCCGTCCGCCAGGCTTACAAACATTTCGTTCTTGGCCACCGGGGCAGTCTCACATTGTAGCTCGATGATTCCCCCGAGCTTTTTGGCCTCGTCGATATAGACTCCGATCCGGCCCTCGCCCGTGGCACGCCCTGCGCGTTCCGTCATTTTGCCCTTGTGTTTCTTGCGGAGCCACTCCAAGGCCGCATCGATGTCACCATCGCACTCCGAGAGAGCCTCCTTGCACTCCATCATGGGGAGGCCGGTCCTCTCACGCAGGTTCTTGACCATCTGGGCTGGGATTGCTTTCATGCCGCGATACCTTACACCTTTCCTCTTCGACGGGCATGGCCGATCCTTCAGCGTCTTACCTCGGAGGTCCCTTCCGCCGCGAACAGCCACACACCAGATTGACTTACCATAAGACCGATCGGATTGGCTATGATCCGCACGAGAAACGCGCGAATGGGTCGCCGCCGAATGCCTATGGGGATACCTCCGGCTCCGTCGCTGCCGCAGGTGCCAGACCCGCGTCGGGGCCGTCCGACGAGCCGGCGCTCATCGTTGGCCCGGTCCCTTCAGCCGGAGAGACCGCGTCCCGTGCCCCGGCCTCGCCACGGCGGTCCTCGGGCGGCAGGGCCTCCTCCGCCCGCGCGGTAGCCGCTCGCGCGGATCGACGCCTCGGGACCCGTGAGTCGTCATCTTCCCTGGGCTCGCTACGGGCCTTCTTACCCTCTTCGACCGCGTCGGCGAGATGAGCCAGGACCGTCTCAATGGACCGCATGGCATCGTCGTTACCCGGAATGGGCACGTCGGCGTAGTCGGGATCGGAATCCGTGTCTATCAGGCAAATGGTAGCGATCCCCAGCTTCTTTGCCTCTCGGACCACGTTGCGCTCCCGGTGCACGTCGACTACGACAACCGCCCCGGGAAGCTTGTCCATCGTCCGGATCCCCTCGAGGTTCCGGCTGATCTTGCGCAGCTCGCGAGCGCGCGAGGCGATCATTTTCTTGCTGTACTCCTGGGCGGTCCCATCGGCCTCGGCTGTCTCGAGCTCCTCCAGCCGGCTGAGCCGACTCCGGATCGTCCGGAAGTTCGTCAGGGTCCCACCCAGCCAGCGCTCCGCCACGTAGGGCATGCCCACGCGCGTTGCCTGCTGCCTGATGTGCTGCCGGGCCTGTCGCTTTGTACCAACAAACAAGACGTCCTTGCCACTTGCCACCACATAACTGATATACTTTTTGGCTCGCAGCAGACCCTTGATTGTCTCGCGAATGTCAATGATGTGGATCGCGTTGCGCTTTCCGAAGATGTATGGGGACATCTTCGGATTCCAGCGGCTGGCGCGATGCCCAAAGTGAATTCCAGCGTCAATAAGTTGACGTACTAACTCCGAGGCCAAACATCACCTCCAAACATAGTGCTCGACCAGGTCACAGACCCTACGACCAGAACCACTCAGTTTACCACATTCCGGGGAACGATCAAGTCAGGCTCCCTCCCCATCCCGATACCTTGCCACGATGCGTCCACTGCCTCCCTGGGCCCACACCGGGCCGCCACACGCCCCAGAGGACCTCTCCCACGCGGGTAGGGCTGGGATGCTGCTTGCACCGGGCCTGTCGGGAGCGGGCTGGCCGCCTGCATGCCTGCCTCCACCAACCGGGCACGGCCACGTCCCGGGGGACTGCCATCGAGCTAACCGACTGCGCCATAATAGTTTACGTTCACACGGCGTAAAGTCGGCAACGCCTCGTGTTGACCGGGACCCCGGGTGCGCCGTAGCGTTTGTGCCACGATGGCCCACGGACCGGCGCGGGCGGTGCGGAGCCGCCGACCGGCGATCGTGCAGAGTATGCAGCTACCCGTGAAACGTCCCCAAAACGAGTCAGGCTCGACCGCCCGCCATTCATCAGACCCCCAAGGACCTCTGATATTCATCAGTGCAGCCGAGCCCAGCGCAGACCTGCACGGCGCGTCGCTGATCCGTGCCTGCCTGGGGATCTGTCCCGATGCCCGATTCGTGGGCGTGACCGGGCCCAAGATGGTCGCAGCCGGGTGCCAACCGATCTTCGACATGACCCGGCACTCCGCGATGCTTCTCAGCGCTATCCGAGTGGCTGGGCGTGCACGGGCCATGCTCAAGACCAGCGAGCGCTGCCTGCGAGACTACCCCTGTGACGGCGCGGTCGTTATCGACTCACCGACGCTGCATCTGCCCCTTGCCAAGCGGGCTCAGGCAGCACGTGTGCCTGTCATGTACTATATCGCCCCGCAAATGTGGGCCTGGGGTGCTTATCGAATCCGCAAGCTCCGCAACCGCGTGGATCGGGTGGCCGTCATCCTCCCATTTGAGGAGGAATACTTCCGGAATCGAGGTATAAACGCAACCTACGTTGGCCATCCGCTCGCCGATCAGTTCGCTGAGACATCAGTCGACCGGGCCACGGTCAGCGAAATCCGCGGTCGCGGCAGGCCTGTAATCGCCTTACTTCCCGGCTCGCGCAAACACGTCGTCAAGGCGGTGCTGCCGGGCCAGCTCAAAGTGGCCGAGCGAATAATGGCCTCAATCCCGGAGGCTACCTTCGGCCTCTCCGTAGCCGGTCCACAGGTGGCATCTGCTATTGAGGGGTTGCTGGCGTCCTGCCGCGTGCCGGTCAGGTCGTACCTGGAGCACCATACCGGCCTGATACAAGCGGCCGACCTCGTGCTCGTCGCATCCGGAACGAGCACGCTGGAAGTCGCTCTTCACCGTCGGCCGATGATCGTCATGTACAACAGCTCCCGGTTGTTCTATCACCTGGTCGGGCGATGGATGATCCATACGCCGTACCTGTCGCTACCCAACATTCTCGCCGGTCGGGAGATTGTTCCGGAGTTTGTGCCCTATTACACCTCGACCAAGCCGATCGCCGAGCGGGTCATCGAACTGCTGCGGTCGAACGAGCTCAGACAGAAGATGCTCGAAGATCTGGAAGCAACAACGGCACCGCTACGCGGCGGGCAGGCCTCACGCCGGGCGGCAGCTATGCTGCTCGATATGGTCGGCCGGTCATGACGTCAGCGTCGCAAACGTCCCAGTGTTGCGACTAGACCCAGCGCTAACAGAGCTGCTGACTCGAAACCGAACGCTCCGCAGAGGCGCATTCCGTTTCCGCTAACCTGCGAGCCTTCCGGTGTCACAAAACCGATCGCACGCGACGCGGTCTCCGCGTTCAGCGAGCGCTGAAGCGCCACCCCGTTGATCCCCGGCAGGCCCTGTTCGATGAAATCCGCGAGATTCTCAAAGGGCCTACCCAGCGTAGCGGCCACCCCCGTCCCTCCGGGGATATTATGAACCTCGGCAGTCAGCTCAGCACCAAGGATCAGCGGCTCGTCTGCCGTCACGGTGTACGTATAGGGGTGTTCTTGGGGTGGAATGGCCACGACGACGAGCGTTCCTTCACGCTCAACTCGTTCAAGAACGGAAATGGTGTCCTCGTCAACGCCCTCGTCGACAAGCTCGTCAAGGTCGACAACCTCAAAGCGGATCGGACCGGTCGCCGCTGACCGCACCTGATCCGTGCCCTCTCCCGCTATCGTGAGCGTCGTTTCAAAGAGAGTCGCGTTAGTATCAGCCTCGGTGACGGCGACGCGAAGCTCGCTGAGCATCTGGTCGAGGTTGCGCCCCGGCTCTGTCGACCAGAAGATGACCGCACCGCTCAAGAACACGCGGCTTTCCACGGTTCTCGTGGAGCCGGACCCGAAATCGATCTCCGGCTCGGCCAGCGGATTCCCAGGCGTTGTGAACACCACCGTGCGCAGCTCCTCCGTTGCGCTGGTGACCGAATAGGCGACGGACTCGGCGTTCGAGTAACACGCTACCTCCATCGCAAACTCTTCCGGATTCGGCTGATTCAGTCGGGTCGGGTCGGAAAACTCGC
>CP070827.1:3207896-3222527 GCA_020344555.1 Phycisphaerales bacterium | reverse complement strand
CAGTGTTGTCCCGATCAAGGATCGGATACCTCTCCTCGCGCCCCCACGGGATCTCACCAAACACCTCATGCTGATACTGATGAAACGCTTCATGAACAATGTGCTCGAAAAGAACCTTTTCTGGCGACCGATTCCGGAGACGTCGGGCTTTCGACGGATCCCCCGGCAAGCCTATCGCAATGGTCTTTAAGTCACCGAGAGAGAAATCAAACACAAGCTGGCCGACAAGCCCCTGGTATGGGCCTGCGTGGAAACGCACAGGACGCCCTATGTCAGGCCAACCCCGTGGGTATTCTGTGAAGCCGGCAATGTCATCACCATAGTTTACCAGCAGCGCCCATTTGTCGGGTATGTAGACGACCCAGGGGCGGCGGGCAAGGTTGTAGCCCGGCCAGATCGAATCGGTTGAACGTTCAAAGAGCCGAACAATCCCTTCAACTACCCGCAGAACCCTGTAATCCCAGTCATCTGGAGCTATACTTTCCAATGGTGTGCGTGACGCGGATCTCTTGTCTGGTTCCCTCTTGTTTTCTTCTTTCGTACGGCCAAAAAGCCTGTCGATCCGCAGTGGCGACAAAAGCTCCTTTGCAGTCTTGGGCTTCGGCCGGAGCCGGCCACGCAGGTTTGCCCGGTTATGTTCGTCCAACACTTCGAGCAGCGCCAGGACGTCGAGATCGTCCAAAGGGTGCACAATCTTGGACTGCGACTCAGGCGTCCGCCCGGCCTCACCTCGCAGTTCCGCCCACTCAGACGTGGCGGCCAGCAATTTGCCGACTTGGGCCAGAGTGCCAAAAGGCGCGTAGGGATCAGGCTGATTGCGCATTAATCCTCCCAGACGTTGCTCGGACTCTGTGAGAGCGAGGTTAGGGAGCTTGCCGATCCCCAACAGGGACAACAGCTCCTTTGCAGTCTTAGGCTTCGGCCGGCCCCGGCCACGCAAGCTTTCCCTGTTATGCTCGTCCAATAGCTCCAGCAGCGCCAGGACGCCGGGATCATCCAAAGGCTGCATGATCTTGGAGTGCAATCCGGCCGTTTGACCTACGTCGCTCTGCAGCTCCTGTGTTATCCTCTTGTGTGACGGCCGCGTCCCACGATGGCTGCACTCCCTCTTCTCTCCGGTCGGCTGCTTTTGGCTTCTGACCTGCCCCATCTCTTCATGATATGCCCGGCATGGCTGGGTTTGCTCCTGGAATCGCTCGACATCCCGATGGCACGAGCTGCACTCCTGCGTGTGCTCCTGCACGTGCTCCAAGTCACCATGGCATACACGGCACGTCTTTTCAGAGCGTGTGAGGCACTCGGTGTCCTCATGGCACGGACTGCACGGCTTAGTCTGCTCTCGGACGTGTTGCCTGTCTTCGTGGCACGTATCGCAGGTTTGCGTGGGCTCGGGAATGCGCTCTGTCCCTTCATGACATGTACGACAGCTCTGGTCCTGCTCGGGGATGGACCGGTGGTCTTTGTGGCACGTGTGACACACGCTCGCATATGCCTCGAAGGGGACGGACTCCGACTCTTCAGCGGACGGCTGCATTTGCTGTCGGATGCGTGCCAGGCTCTCCGCGATCGCCTGCATCTGTTCGTGCAGGCACTCTAATTCTCCGTGTAGCGACTTCTTTAGTTCGTCGTTGTTTGCAGGATCTTCATCTGATGGCCGCGGCTGCTCACCGCTGGTCTGTGTCTCTACATAGACACGCATCAAGCGCTCCTCTATCGGCTCATTCCTGGTGTTGTGGCTATTGGGCTGCTCTACGCTATCCGGATCGGTGAGAGTCGACATCGCGGTGGGTATAGGTGCAGAGGGATCTGTCCAGGGTCGAATCGCCGCGACGGTGAGGATCACACCGGTCACACTCAGGATCACGGGTACGAACAGCGCCATCCCACGGCGCTTACGACTACCACTATTCAAAACTGACATAACTCGTCCTTTCAGTCGGCAGCAGCGAGCCATGGCCAGTGTGACGGTCGGCGCCGCCCGGCGCAAGGGCATCAGTCTCGCGATGTCCAATAGGTGAGTTGCATACTCGGACGGCTTGATGCCCAGGGCGATGACATCGTCGTCACAGGCTTGCTCGCGCTCCACGTATAGACGTTTGACAGCGATCCAGACAAGGGGGTTGAACCAGTACACTGCGCAGGCAATCTGGGCCAGGACCTGGATCAGCCAATCATTACGCTTGATGTGCGACAACTCGTGCAGCAGCACGAGCCGACGGCGCTCGGGGGACCACGACTCGGCATCGGCCGGCAGAAGGATCACCGGTCGAGGATATCCCCACGTCAAGGGCACGGCCACCTCGTCACTTTCGAGGAATCTGATGTTTCGAGGAAGAGCCAACTGTATTGAGAGCTTTGCGGTCAGACCGCACCAAGACTCGTCGGTCAAGTGTGACCCCCGTCGGGCAAAGCCACTGACACGCACCAGACCAAGCAGCAGCCAACTCAGCACAAAAGCAGTACCGATGAGCCAGACGATCAGGGTCCCCAATACCCAGTGCAGAGGTACCACGTTCGCCGCGGACGCCGTCATCGGGGGGTCCAGAGCCATAGACTGCGCTTCTCGTGGTTGCTGTGTACCGGCTTCGGAATGTCCGTTTCCATCGGAAAGCGGTTCGAGGCTCTCAGCGCCGACCGGCGACCTGGGGGCTTCAGTTGATGCAGGCACCGGCGTGGAAGTCGTGGCGAGCATCTCGCCTTGCGGACGGCGAAGAGCGCCTGGCGGTGCAACTGCATCGTCACACGTGCGATCAGACCAATGCTTCAAAACATGCGTGCTGGCGCTTTGCGGGGGCGAGACCGTAAACGCAGGCAGGAGCGACAGCCGCCATGACGGCATGACGTGGGATAAGACCGGCACGGCCAGAACGCCCAAAAGCGCGGCGCTCCATAATGTGTGCCGCACGCGCGCCTCGGCCCGGCGAAGCACAACGCTCGACGCCAATGCCAGCCCGAGAACCACGGCAGCTTTAATCGATGCGTCGATCAGCCACGCCAGCCAGTCACCGGCGTGTTCCCACAAGAAAACACCGTCGAGCAGTGCAAGCATGGCTACCGCCCTTCCTTCTTGGCCCGCTCGATCAATTCAGCCAGCCGGTCGAGTTCACCAGGCGAGAGCTTCGAGGACTCCATATCCAGCAATGCGGCCACCGCTCCTTCTGTCGACCCATCGAAGAACGTTCGCAGTAGCTGCTTGAGGGCCGACTGACGCGCCTTGTCGCGCGAGAGTGTGGGCAGGAAGACGTATCGCGGCCCGTCCTGTCTGTGTCTGAGGTGCCCCTTTTCTTCCAGAAGTCGCAGCATGGCCCTGACGGCCGAATAGCTGGGCGGGTCCGGCAGGCGGCATCGCACCTGTGCGGCAGTGGCCCGGCCTAGTTCGTAGATGATGTCCATGATCTGCCGTTCGCGCCGGCTCAAATGGATGGATTTGTTCTTTGCCACGCCTGATTGCTCCTTAAACGCGCACGCCCAGCCACTTGCGCACTGACCCCGCGGTCCCGGTCTCTTCCGCCCTGGGCCCCCGGTAGCGTCACCCGGCTGCACCCGGCGGACGCCGGGGCAACTCTGCCCAGCGTGCTAAATAACCAGCACCCTGCTAATAATTTAGCACACGACGAGCGTTTGTCAAGGAAAAAACGGATTTTTTCTCGGGATGTTCTGCCTCGATGCCTCCAATGACCCCTCCCGCCCATCCGCCAGACCGGTCGAGCGAGCGCCATGCTCGACCATCACCGAGCTCGTCCACGCGGGTGCGACTGGCGGCTTGGTATGTGTTTAGCGACCTCAACCGTTCCCCCTGCAAGGGGGGACTGCAGGGGGGTCTCAGGTTTGTCGCCAATATCCACGACATCCGGCGCGTGCCGTTCGACGTGGAGCGTTCGTAAGTATCGCATAGCGGCGAACCAGCCCTTTCTCCGAGCAAGTCACGGCACCAGGACCCTATAGCAAAACAGAGCGTGCTCTGGGCGGCCACAGCGTCACCTACCGCAACGGCCACGCCGCCGTCCGCATTGTCCAGGAAAGCTACAAGCGGCTCAAGGTCTATCTAACCGACTTGGCCCTGAGGCGCTCAGCGGAGCAAATGACTGAGGAGTTCCGCATGCTCCACTTCGAGCCGTTCGCCCCGATCCACTGACAGCTTCTGAACCTCCTCCGAGCCGTCAACCGGGCTCGCAAACAGGCAGGCCACAAGCCGGTCCCGACATCGTGCCTACGGCTGAAGCGGCGGATTTACAGCCCGTTTGAGGATACCTATCTGGACGAGCCGTGTTGGGAACGACGGGCTACGGCGCGACCGCGATGATCTGGGCTGCATCGGGGACCTTCTCGGTTGTCAAGCAGCCGACCGCGCTGCGCGCGACGATGAATGTGACGGTTGGGCTGCAACCACTAATTGCCGACATCAAATCTGGGTCAAGAACCCCGGAGAAGTGCTCGAAATCCCATCTGCTCGAAGTGGTGGTCGTGGGTGAGGGCGATGTCGAGTCCTTTGGTGTGCATGACCGTATAGGACGCGCAGTCGGTTAGGCCCCAGGCTTTGTCCGTGTATGATTTGTAGATGTCTAGCGCGGCCTCGAATTGAGAATGAGTTTGCTCGATGATCAGTGTGTCAGGCCGCGCCCGGAGCGCGTCCACGAAGCGACTTGCTGCGACTCGCAACTTGGCGCCGTACCTGGCAAAGGCGTTCAGGAACTCGGTGAGCACCATCTCCGTCGTGACGAGTTGGACGGGTCGCTCAAGTTTGGTTGTGATGCGGAGCGCGTTACCGTGAAGCTCGTCCCTTGGGTCGAGAAACGCTATCCAGTAACCGGTATCAGCGAAGACCCTCGTCACGCCTCTTCCCTCTTCTTTGCGGCGCCGTAAAGGTAGTGGTCGACGTTTCGTGCTAGATCACGCGGCACGTTAGCCCACTCCTCATCGGAAACCTGCCCGGCGATCTCAGCAGCGACCTCCCAAATGGGCGGGAGCTGTTCAGGTGTACGGTCTTTCTCGGGGCGCGGACCAGTCTGCGCAAACGTGCTCAGGCGGATGGTGGGCGAGGACAGCCCCTGCGTATGCTCGGTCACCGAATCCCAGAAGCGTCGGAGGTCCCGCAGGGATTGGTCCTGGTGGGGGAGGGCAGTATAGGGAAGGCGAGGGTTAAGGCCGGTGGCGATCCGCCTCGCCCACGGTTCGTCGAGCGTGTCCTCGCTCCCCGTCACGACGAAACTCCCGGTAGTGCTGTCAACTGCGCTGATTATGACAAAGCGCGCGGGGCCTTGGCGGAGCCGTTGAACATGCCTCGCGATCTCTTCCTTGGCTGGCGAGGCTCGCTCAAAACCGCTCGTCGTGAGGATGGCTGATTCGGGTGACATACGATACTCGCAGCTAGGGCTTTCTCAAGACTGAGTGGCCAAGCAATTCCTGATAAGTTGTCCAGTCGTTGGCCAAGGCATCCAGGTGTTTTGCAACCTCCGCGCTTGCTGGATGCTCCGTGCACCCGCGATGGAAGTTCGCGCGCGTGAGAATCACTGACCGCGGCTCGGCTTCGTCGGGCTTCATCGCCTGCCCGGCGTCGATTGATAGCGTCACGCGGGCATCGTCCGGTAGAACGTAGACCAAGCGATAACCTGCCGTGTGAAGAGGCCGTTCGCGTGTATCGCAAGAATCCGGTTTCAGGAAGCGTTCCTTGAGCAGGTCTTCCGGCGACTCGGCTTCAATAATGCTCTGGAAGTTTATCCCAACGGCCGTATAGCGCACGTGAGGTAGCGCGGCCACGTATGCTGCCGCAAGGGTCGCAGCCCGTGTGCGTCTTGGGTCGTCCTCTACACTTGGATCCACAACCTGGAGCTTGTTCGCCTCGACCGTCACGGTCACTCCGTTCTTGTATCGAACCAGTGAAAGGGGAGGCGTCGTGAACCTATCTGCGAGATCCCATCCCCAGGCCTTAGGCACGATGCCCTGGCCCATGAGGAAATCAGGGTTGAGAATGCTCGGGTTGTGCGTTTCGCCAATGACAACCGTTGATACTTGAACGAGGGTCGTGTCCATCAGTCTGGCTCCTAGCCCTGCCTACTATAACACGGAATCGTCGCACATGTCATGGGTCGTGCTCCTAGGTCGAAATTCGCTCGACGATGTTGCCGGTCACTTGGCGTTTGGTACGGTCGTAGAAGCGGGTAGTGCGGGGATCCGCGTGGCCGAGGAGGTACTGGACGTCCTCAAGCGGGACACCCTGGGTGAACAGGTCTGTGGCTGTCGTGGACCGGAAAGAGTGGCAGCATAGGCTCGCGGGCAAACCGGCGGCCCGGGAGTGCGAGACGGAGAGAGGCCCGGAGGTGCGTTGCCTCTTGGACCTTCTGCCGGCGATTCTGTGCCAGCAAAAACAACCTTCACGCGGCGAGAGCCAGAAGTGCGGACGCCCTCGTGTCTGCGTCCGACCGGTCGCCAGCGTTTTCCAGCCGGCCGGGCAGCCGAGTGAGGGCGTCGACCACCGCAAAGACGGTGAAAGCGCCCCGCTGCTGGGCGATCTCGTGGGCTTCCTTCGCGAGTCTGCGGATGGTGCCGAGTCGGTGCCCGGCTGCGGCGGGTGATGGGCAGGCAAGATGCCTGCGCTACGGGCGAGCTGTGTGCAGGCCGACATCACGGCCCCTGAGTCGGCCCGATAATCCGCGAACGGCACCTCCGCTCGATCCTTCCCGCAGTACCGTAACCGGCCCCTTGCTTTTGCAGCCAGCCCGCCGGCCGTAGAATCCGCCTCGGCCGTCCGCGAAGCGTGTTTTTCGGAATCGCTCGAGAATCCCGGAAAACCGCTTGACTTCTGTTCGTAATTTTACGAACATAGAAGGAGACGCGATGCCCCGCGTTGAAGTCGTCTTCTTTCGAGAGGACGACGAGACGGTGCCCGTGCGGGACTGGCTCGACAGTATTTCGAAGAAGGCCCAGGCCAAATGCTTGGTAAAGCTGGGCCGGCTGGAAGAGTTGGGCCATGAGCTACGCCGCCCCGAGGCTGACAACCTTCGGGATGATATTTATGAGCTTCGCGTGAGACTCCAGGACGTTAACTATTGCATGCTCTATTTTTTTCACGGACGTACCGCCGCCGCTGTCTCGCATGGCATCGTCAAGCAGAAAAAAGTGCCGGCCAGGGAAATCGACCTTGCCATCGCGCGAAAGAGGTTGTTCGAGGCCGACCCCGAAGCTCATTCGGAGTGAACGAAGATGCCGAAAAAGAACCCGTTCAAGTCGAAGTCGCTCCAAGCGGCATTTGACCGCTACATCGGCAACGACCCCGAACAGCAGCAAGCCTTCGAAGAGGCTCTCGCGGACTACGACGTTGCTCGAAGAATCTACGACCTGCGAACCAAGGCCGAGCTTTCGCAAAGGGAACTCGCACGGCGTATCGGCACGACCGCGTCGGTCATCTGCCAGCTTGAAGATGCAGACTACCAGGGCCATTCGCTCTTGATGCTTCGACGAATCGCCGCCGCGCTTGATAAGCGCGTGGAAATCCGTTTTGTCCCCCTGCGGCGGAAAGCACAGCCCGCTTGACCTTTACCTTAACCCGGACTCTACGCCGCCTGGCCGAGTCTTGGGAATGGAGAGAGGCCCGGTGCTGCGTGGCCTGTTGAACCTCTTGCCAGCGGCATTTCGCCGGCGGAGAAAACCTCTACGCGGCGAGGGCCAGGAGCGCGGATGCCTTCGCGTCGCCCTCCGACCGGTTGCCGGCGTACTCCAGTCGACCGGCAAGCCGGGTGACGGCGTCGACCACCGCGAGCACGGTCAAAGCACCTCGCTCCCGGGCGATCTCCAGCGAGCACAGGCGAGCTGTGTGCAGGCCGACATCGCGGCCCTTGAATCGGCCCGATAATCCACGAACGGCACCTCCGCTCGATCCTCCCCGCACCACGCTAACCGGGTCGTTGCTTTTGCAGCCGGGCCGTCGGCCGTAGAATCCGCCTCAGCCTTGCGTAAACGCCGTTTTTCGGGCTTAGGAGCCCGTTGAGAAAGGGGACAGGCACCTCGGAAAACGTGGTTGTCGGAGCCTGGAATTGCTTCGGCCTCGGAGCCAGTCCCCTTTTTCACTTGACTTTACATCGCAATATTGCGAAACTACAGGAGGCAGGGATACCTGCAACTAAGGTCGTTTTCTACCGCGAGGACGACGGTACCGTCCCGCTGCTCGACTGGCTCGACACGCTTCCCGTGAAGCTTCAGGATAAGTGTCGCGCCCGAATCGAACGGTTGAGACAATGTGGACACGGACTACGTCGGCCAGTAGCCGACTTCTTGCGTGACGACGTTTACGAGCTTCGCGTGGCCCACTTGGGCGTCAATTACCGCATGCTCTATTTCTTCCACGGCAAAGCCGCTACGGTCGTCTCGCATGGCTTGGTCAAAGAACGAACGGTCCCGCCGAAAGAGATTGACCCGGCCATCAAGCGGATGAAGAACTTCGAGGCGGACCCGCTGAAGTACACGCACGAGGAAACTTGAATATGGCCAAGAAGAAAAGAAAACCGACAAGCGACGCGGTCGAAATCCTCCGCCGCCGCTATTACGAAGGCCATCCCGAGCGCCTTGCCTCACTCGAGGAAGAACGGGCCAACCTCGACATCGCCTGCAAGATTTATGACCTCCGCAACAAAGCCGGCTTAACGCAGAAGGAGCTAGCCAAGCTCGTCGGGACCACAGCATCGGTAATCAGCCGTCTTGAAGATGCCGACTACGAAGGTCACTCGCTTTCGATGCTTCGACGAATCGCGGCCGCGCTGGACAAACGCGTGGAAATCCGTTTTGTCCCCGTGCGGCGGAAAGCACAGTCCGCTTGAGCTTCACCTTACCCGCACTCTACGCCGCCTGGCTGACCTCCGTCTGCCCCATCGCCTTCCGGATCACGTTGACGAAGCCCTCGCGTCGGGCGTTACATGGCGCGTCCCACGGAAATCGGCAGGGCGGGTCAGGCTTGGTCCTGCTCGTCGGGGCGTTGGAACGGGGTGGTTTCGAGTGTGCCGTCGGCTCGGGGTTGTAGCTGCTGGATCTTGTGTTCGGCTTTGGAGAGGATCTGGCGGCACTGCTTTACCAGGGCCATTCCCTGTTCATACTTGCTGATGGATTCTTCGAGACCGATCTTGCCCTGCTCGATCTGCTCGGCGATCGTTTCGAGCTGCTCGAGCGCTTCTTCGAATGTCAGCTTCCGTTTGCCCATGGTTATCCGAACAGCTCCAGTTGCTTGAGGTTTACCACTTCCGATTCAAACTCACCATCCGTGACCTGCGTGACCACGCGCTGACCGTCATTTAGCTGGTTAAGCGATCTGACTATCACGCGGCCCTTCTTGGTTCGGCTGATGGAAAATCCGCGCCCCAGCACGCTCTGATAGCCCATGGCTTTTAGGCGCTGCTCGCAGCGCCGCAGGCATTCCTGATGAAGCGACAGCCGGTGTCGCATCGCGGCGGACAGCGCGTCGGCGGCCCGGCCCGACCGGTCGGCGAAGCGTGGAATCACATTCTCGGGGGATACACGGTCCAGCCGCCGCTCGCAGCGACTGACGGGTCGCTCGGCGCGGGCCAGGTGGGTCGAGATCGCCCATCGCAAGCGATGTTCCGCGTCGCGCAGCTCCACGGCCCTTTTCAGCAGGTGAGTATGCGGGGCAATTCGCTGGATTACCGGCTCGAGCGTATCGATTAAGCGACGGGCCCCATGTGCGCGCCGGACAACTGAGCGGTGCATCCGGCTACTCAGCTCATCCACGATCTGCTCGCGACGGCGCACAAGATCCACCGGCTCGCGAAACGGCGCTCGTTGCAGCACGGCGGACACACGTGTCGTGAGAAGCTCGGCTCGCCCGCTCATTGCCCGAGAGAGTCGTGACTCCTGCGTGCTTAAATCCGCAAGAACCTCCTCCAGCACAGGGACCGCCAACTCAGCGGCGGCCGTGGGAGTCGCGGCCCGTACGTCGGCAACCAGGTCCGCAATGGTCACATCCACTTCGTGCCCGACCGCGCTGATGACCGGAATACGGCTGGCGAAAATGGCCCGAGCCAGGGTCTCTTCATTGAACGCCCACAGGTCTTCCAGTGATCCGCCGCCGCGCCCGACGATTGCCAGATCGATTCCGCCAAGTGACGCGTCATTGTCATTGATGCTACGGATGGCCGCGGCTATCTCGTCGGCCGCACCCGGCCCCTGAACGCGTACCGCGTAGATCAGCACATGGACACATGGATATCGGCGCTCGATAGTCAGCAGCATGTCGGCGATGGCCGCACCGGTGGGACTGGTCAGAAGGGCGATGCGGCTGGGATACGCGGGGAGGGGTCGCTTGTGGCGCTCGTCGAAGAGTCCCTCTTTGCTGAGCTTCTCGCACAGTTGTTGGAAGGCCAGCTCCAGGGCGCCCACGCCGCGCGGCTCCAATTTCCGCACGTAGAGCTGATAACGACCGGCCCGCTCAAACACCTCGACCGCGCCGGTGGCGACCACCTCCAGTCCGTCGGTCGGGGCGAATTTGAGACCGGCCGCGCTACTGCTCCACATGACGCAGCCCAGCTCGCTGAAGCGGTCTTTGAGCGTGAAGTACAGATGCCCGCTGGAATGGCGTTTGAAGTTGCTGATCTCGCCGACCACATGGACGGTCGGCGGCAGGGCGGTTTCGATAGCCTGCTTGACCAGGGCGGTGACCTGCGAGACGGTCAAGGGGCCGCGGGCCGTGCGAGCAGGCTCAGCCGCCGGGCCCGAAATCAGATCCGGATTGAAAGGTTGACGGCTCATCGAGACTTCTATTGGACCCCACGGGCCCTGACGACGCAACCACGTTTCCGTCCACGGGTAATCCGGCGGGAGGTCACCGAAATACTGCCTGGTTCGACGCTGTTGAGCGCAACCCCCGGACCCTGGTACGATAGAGCGGCACCGATGGGGGTGCGCTGAGGGGATGCCTTGAACGAAGCTCGCCGTGGACCGCTACGATCGTATCACATCGCTGTGGGGGTCTTGTGTCCAATATTGTTTTGCGTCAGCCCGGCCCGTGGACAGTACCACACCTACTCCGAGATCGGGCCTGACCTCCTGGCGGCTGAACAGAACTACCCCGACATCTGCAAGCGGTATGACCTGGGCCTGAGCGTCCAGGGACGGCACATCTGGGCCGTGCGCATAAGCGACAACCTACCTGTGGAGGAGGACGAGCCTGAGTTCAAGTACATTTCCACCATGCACGGCAACGAGCCGGTGGGGACCGAGATGTGCCTGTACCTGGTCAATCACCTGACCGGCGAGTATGGCAGCGACCCGCAGGCCACTACCCTGGTCGACGAAATCGATATCTGGATCGTGCCGCTAATGAACCCTGACGGGCATGTGGCAGGCAGCCGCTACAACGCCCACGGAGTTGACCTGAACCGTAACTTCCCCGACGTGTACACCAGCCCGGACAACACGCCGGCCGGACGTCAGCCTGAGACCGCGGTGATCATGAACTGGAGCTTCGGGCAGTCGTTCACCTGTTCGGCGAATTTCCACACCGGGGCACTGGTCACCAACTATCCCTTCGACAACAACGAATACGGCTGGGACGTCTACACAGCCACGCCCGATGACGATCTGTTCCGCTGGATCAGCGAGGAATACTCACAACACAACCTGCCCATGTGGAACAGCTCGACCTTCTACCACGGCATCACAAACGGCGCAGAATGGTACGTCATCTACGGCGGCATGCAGGACTGGAATTATCGCTACATGGGCTGCAACGATGTGACCGTGGAGCTTAGTCGTAGCTTCCAGCCATCGGCGTCCCAGCTTCCACAGCTTTGGGAGGACAACCGCCAGTCGATGCTGTCATACATGGCCACCTGCCTGATAGGTGTACGCGGAATCGTGAGCGACGCGATCACAGCCGATCCGTTGGCCGCTACCATTGTGGTCGCCGGCCGAGACCATGCTGTTTATACCGATCCGGATGTCGGGGATTACCATCGGATGCTGCTGACTGGTGCCTATGATTTGACATTTACGGCGGATGGTCATGATCCTTTAGCGGTGTCCAACGTAGTGGTCTCGAGCGGCGACGCCACCCGTTTGGATGTTGCCCTTTGGCCCATAATCGTAACCTTCCCAAATCGCGGCGAGACGGTGCCGGTGGGTGTGGAGACCCTCATCACCTGGATGGGCAACCCGGAGGCCCGGTTTCAGGTGCAGTACACGCCGGACGCCGACAGCGGCACCTGGACGGATATCATCGCTTTGACGGAACCCGGGGTGTTTTCGACACCCTGGACACCAACGACCGAGGGTCCGCACTACAAGGTCCGAGTCCGTTCCTACGACGAGAACGCAGGCTATGGGCCGTGGGACGAGAGCGACTCTACATTTACTGTAGGCGGCCCTGTTCCCGCAGTCTCCGACTGGGGTCTGGTCGTGATGGTGCTGCTCGTGTGTACGGCGGGGACAATTGTCCTTCGCCGTCGTCGACCGCGGACGGCTGCAACTTGCGTGCCGACATCTGACTATGCCGATTCAAGAAAGGGAGGCCCGTCGTGAATAGTGCCAGGGTCATTTTCGTAGTGGCTGGTATGCTGGCCTGGGGCAGCCCGGCAAGCCTGGGCGGTGATGGGATGGACATCCATACAGCCGCTGCCGCCGGGAACCTCGAGCGATTAGCTGTTTTGCTCCGTGATGCACCGGGCTCAGTTAACAAACCGGATGCCTCCGGATACACGCCGCTGCACATGGCCGTAAGAAGTCTACGTCAGAAAGCGGCGAAGAAGCTCCTCACGGCCGGTGCCGATGTCAACGCCCAAGATCGGCACGGCGCGACGGCGTTGCACATGGTCGTGCTGGCCGGCGGCGACACGAAGGAGATGAGGCAGAGGCGGGAGTCTCTTACGGCGCTGCTGATCGAGAATCGCGCCGACGTCAAGGCTGTAGATGAGCACGGGAAGAGTCCGCTGCATCTCGCGGCGATTCGAGGACGCAAAGAACTGCTGGATTCGCTTGTCGAGGCCGGTGCCGAAGTGGCTGCCCAGGACCGCTCCGGACGCACGCCTCTGCATGATGCCGCCCTCTACAACAACACGTCGGTGATTGCCTGGCTGTTGTCGAAAGACGCCGATGTCAACGCTGCCGACACGCGCGGTGACACGCCCCTGCACTGCGCGGTCCTACGGTTCCGCAAGGCAGCGGCCGAACGACTCATCGCCGGAGGGGCCAAGGTGAACGCGAAGAACAATAGCGGCGCGACACCGCTGCACTTGACCGGCTCAGCCGGGCCGGAGGAAAAGGAGGTCGATCGCCTGATGGCAGCGGTGGCCGAGGTGCTAGTGACCCACGGCGCCGAGGTCAGCGCCACCGATAGGCCGGGATTTACTCCGCTGCACTACGCCCTCGAGAAAAACCGGGAGGGACTTGCCGCCCTGCTCCGCAGGCACGGCGCTACGGAATAACCGGGCCAACAGACCGCGTATCCCAACCGCTCCCCGCGGATGTCAGCCCATCGCACCGCTGCCGATGGCGAAGACGTGTTCGGGGAGGCCCCGACCTTGCGCTTCGCCGCAGACCATCCGAAGACTCGAAGGTCTCTGCTGGAAGCCAAGCGACGTCAAGAGCTCCACGGCTTCGCGGTTGACACAGGGAACCCCGAGACCCACGGCCATGCCAGGTATCTCGCTCAGGATAGACCGCAGGGCCACGTTGGCGGCCTCCAGATCCTCCCCAATCCAGGGTCCGATCTGAACACCCGATGCCGATGGAAGTGCAACGGCGTAGGCACGCACCGATCCGCCAGTGCGCAGCCGGCAGGCCGCTTTCGCACGTCTGAGCAGCAGTCTGAGCATTGAGACACGGTCGTCGCCAAAGAACCCAGCATCGAACGCCGTCACCTCGGGCAGATCCGTCTCCACGAAGCGATCCGCAGCCTGATCCGAGTTATCTATCAACCCCGCGTGCGCAAATCTGAGGGACTCGAACTCATCCACGAAGCCGAAACGGCGGTAGAGTTTGATGCCGGGCGGGTCAGCCTCCAATCGTATCGTCCGGATTCCCTGCTTGGAGATATGTTTCATGGCGTGGCTCATAAGGTGCGAGCCGATCCCGCGCCTGCGATGCTCGGGGGTGACGATGAGATTCCCGATCCACGCGGTTCGACGATACCTGGTGGTCGTCACCATACCCACTCGGTGACCATCGCACTCGGCGATGAAGCACCCCTGCGGATCGTGCTCCAGAAGCACTCCGAAGAGCTCGACGTTGGCATCCCACCCCTCGCCTTTGGCCTGCGCCAGGGCGAATTCAATATCTTCCCTGCCCAACAACCGGATGATTGGCGAGACATGCACACTACCGACTTCGCACATTCCTTCAGCGCGCTGAGGCACCGGCTGGTGTCCAGGCGACTTCCTGCCCGACGTCAGCCGCAATCACACGCTCTCTCAGATTGCCGGGCAGCTCCGCCCGGAAGGCGTCCGCCGATTGGGCAAGCACGGGAAAGGTCCTGTAGTGGATCGGAATGATTGCGCCGGGCTGCAGCATCTCAGCCGCCATGGCCGCACCCTTTGCCCCCATCGTGAAGTATCCCCCGATCGGCAGGATGCACACCTTCGGCTCGAAGAGCCGGGCGATCAGCCTCATGTCGCCAAACACGTCGGTATCGCCGGC
>CP070827.1:3202543-3207796 GCA_020344555.1 Phycisphaerales bacterium | reverse complement strand
CACCGACGGACCAGCCCAGAAGCGAAATGAAATTGACCACGGCCTCGGGAATGTAACCGGCCATGCGGAAGTCATGAACATCAATCTCCGGCGGCGGCAAACCCTTTTTAACGGCCTTATCCTTGTCGCGTTTGCTCATCTTGCTGCCGTCCATGTTGAAGATGACCGGCAGGTGGGCGTATTTCGGTACGGCAAATCCCAGGGCCCGCTGCAAGGCGACGTGTTTGGGCGTGTTCATGAGGTGCTCCTGGCCGCGGAGCACGTGCGTTATTTCCATCAGTTCGTCGTCGACCACGCATGCCAAGTGGTATGTCGGAAACCCGTCACCCTTCTGGATGACGAAGTCCTCATGTTGATCAGCCGCCAGCCTGACCTCGCCGAGAATCTCGTCGCTGACGGTGATGTCCTCATCGGGCATTTTGAAACGCATAACGACGGCTCGACCTTCGGCCCGCGCCGCCAGACCTTGCTCAATTGTCGGGAGAGGATCCGGTCTCGGGTACCTGAATCCACCCTCTTTGGCCGTAGCTGCCTCGCGCATTGCTTGCAGTTGTTCCGGTGTTTCGAGGGCGTAGTATGCGTTCCCCGAGTCGAGCAGTTGTTGCAGGTAGCGGTCGTAGATGTCCAAACGCCGGGATTGAAAGTAGGGGCCGTAGTCGCCGCCGATCTCGGGCCCTTCATCCCAGTCGAATCCCAGCCAGCAAAGATCATCAAGGATCTTCCGGACCGAGTCCTCCACATGGCGTGTCCGGTCGGTGTCCTCGATCCGCAGCACGAATGTGCCGCCGGCCTTGCGCGCCACAAGCCAGTTGAACAACACGGTTCGCGCACCGCCGATGTGCAGATATCCGGTGGGGGAAGGGGCGAAACGTACGCGGACCAATTCGCGGGCGTTGTCCGTCACGTCAGTCTCTCACAATAACCTGGCGGTCCGTCAACCTGGTCACGGCTGCTCGCATTGTCAGGCGGCACGGGGGACGGACGGTAAAGAGGCTGCCCTTCAAGCGAGTTTCCGCTCCGTGTCTTCTGTGTCTGTTGCGTCTCTGGCGGTATCCACAGAGGGTGCGCCATGCCGCTCGCGCACCAGACGGACCAGCAGAAACAACGGACCGCTGGCTGCATACCACAGCACGATCAATAGCAGAATAGGCGCCTTCTTGATGGACCAGAACACGGCGATGAGCAATACGAACGTCACCACCTGACTGAACGGCCGGTGGCCCAGAAAGTATGCCCGATGAAGCCGCCGGTAGGGTACTCGGCTGATCATCAGGAACGCAGTCAACCCAGCCACAAACGGCATCGAGTAGACGGTGACCGCCCGCCCTGTCTCGGCCATCTCTTGTTGAAAGAGGATCAGTGCCACTATCACGCAGGCGGCACCGGGACTGGGAAGCCCGCGGAACGTTCGGAAGTCGAAATCCGCCTTGGCATGCTCGACGTTGAATCGGGCCAGACGTATGGCGGCGAAGGCTACATAGACAGCGGCCGCAACCCAGGCGACCCGGCCGAAAAAGTGCTCGCTGATTGGCGACGGGAGGATCGAGTCCCCGGCGAGTTCCTTGGTCATAAAGGTGACCATCAGCACCGCCGGAGCTACGCCGAAAGTGACCATGTCGGCCAGTGAATCGAGCTGTCCTCCAAAGTTGGTCGTGCTGTGCGTCACCCGTGCTATGAGCCCGTCAAGAAAGTCAAAGAGCATCCCCACGATGACCAAACCCGCGCCAACTGACAGAAACGGCGGTAGGGTGCGCTCCAGCAGGGACTGGTGCAGGGTGCGCACCGCTGTTTCCGGAACGCCGGCCCCAAAGTCATACATCGCGCGCACCGCGAAGTGGATCGCGGCGAATCCGCAAAGCAGATTAGCCAGCGTCATGAGCGTCGGCGCAAACGCCAGCGACCGCAGTCGACGGCGTCGACGCCGTTGAGGTCTCCGACGGGGTAGCTTCGCTACTATGGCCATTCCGACGTCCTTCTCACTCTTCTACCTACCGGCCGCGTCCCGTTGGCGTGCTCCATGAAGCTGCAGCGTTCAGCCTGTACGGGCCTCCGTATGGGTCAGCTCCGCCGGCTGGTGGCTGACGCTCCGCTGGTCCTCGATGGGCTGCAAGGCTATCACTGTAAGCCCGGCTCGGACCTTGTCGCCGACAATAACGTTGATTTCGGTGTGATCGCGCCGCGGGATGACCAATTCCACCCGAGATCCGAACTTGACAAGTCCGAAACGGGCACCGATCGGCAGGTGCTGCTCGGCAGTGGCATGGCAGACGATCCGCCGGGCCAGGACTCCGGCAACCTGGCGGACCTCGACAGGCCCGGGCATCGGCCCGTCAGGATCGATCAGCAGCGTGTTGGATTCATTCCGCCGGCCGGAGTCAGGATGCCTTGCATCCAGGAACTCCCCGGGGCGATACGTGACTGACCGTATGCGACCTGAGCAGGGCGAACGGTTGATGTGTACGTCAAACAGGCTCATGAAGATGCCTATCCGAACCGCCGGACCACCGAGTTGTTCATGCGTGTCAAGCTCTGTCACCTCGGTCACAGTCCCATCGGCCGGGGCACACAGCTCGCCGGGTCCGAAGTTCCCTCGGCGCACCGGATCCCTGAAGAACGAAAGCACCCAGAGCCACACGATAATGCATGGGATCAGCGCCGGCCAGAATACCCAAACCGCAGCAGCCCCGAGCACACCGAGAGCCAACGTGGCAAACGCGATCTCACGAAGGCCTTCTCCGGCAATCGGCACGACAACAACCCGCCAAAAAGTCGAACGATCGAAGCGCCGACCTGGAGCTTTCGACGATTTCGACGCTGATTATCGTTGGAGATGATAGCAACCCTGACAGGCAAACGCACGCACCGAGCGCATCGAGCGTTCGAGGCGTGCGTTAGCTTTCCGGGCTACACTTCAGATCCGTTGAGTTCGGCCTCACTCACCCCCCGAACCGGACGGCCAGGTGTAACCCGCGGTCCCAGCGACTCAGCCTGCGGTGAGCAGGGATTACTGAAGAATAGGGGCGGGTCTTGCGAACCAGCAGGCGCGGGCCAGACGCCCGATGACCCGGTCTGACCAGGATCTTCTCATAGATGACCCTGGTTGATGCGGGCCGTACGAGCACGCGCTTATAGACGGTCTCAAAGTACCCCGGCCTGACCAACACTTTCTCTGTTTGCCACACTTTCCGAGCGGGCTCTACAACGTCTCGGACGATGTCATAGCCGATCAACCGGCCCCGCACGTCGTACCGGGGCACATCCCGTGTGACGACCTCCGCGGGCAGTTCCAACAGGATCCGGCGATCCTCATAGACCGGCTCATGCCATACCTTCGTCGCCCGGTCCTCAAAGACAGCCGCTTCCTCAATGGTTCGCGCCACGGTTGCGTAGACTGACGGAACCCGGCCCGCGACGCCGTGACGCAGGACTGCCAAGCGGGCATGGCCGGCCAGAGCCGTGTCGCTGGCAACGATCAGCCCCACGGTGAACGCCGCCACGCCGCTGAGCGGTTTGACCCGATTCCGGATTGCTCCAACAACTTTCATGGCTCTGTCCTGCAGGGTTTCGAGTTTTCCCGGTATCTCACATTTCGATATAATTGACAATCGGGAACTATTTCGGTTAGCGGAAAATATCGCTTGATGGCAGTACTGGGATAGCCACCGGGCCAGGGCATTCGCTGCAACTGCACCACCACCTCACGGCCACCGAACACATTAATGCACGACTTTAACGCACGGCAGGGCCTGTGGTGTACGCGGGAACGGGCTACCTGCCTCCTGAACGCTGCCCACTTGCCACCGTCACAAAACAGGCGCCTTGGTTGTTGATGACTACTCGTTGGCGGAACCATACCTCAACGGCTCGCGGCAGCGACGGGACCACGATGCTGCGGATCAGGCGCATTATGAGGGCAGTGATCGGAGACCACGCCTGCCAACAAGCCCGGCGCCATCGGATCAGTCGCGCGCCGATTCCTCCGGCGACAAGACCGTGTCACTTTACGACGTCGCAGAGAGCACTGCAAACCGCAGAGCAATCCGCTCACCGTGTGTTGCGCGGCCTGTTCTTGACCTGCTGGGGCGGCAACCTATAGTGCCGTTGTTTGCGCGTGGAGACTTGGAGTCTACGTAGCCGATAGGAGACGCAGGAAGAGGACCGGGTACTCACGACACCGCAAGTCCTCGCTACCGCCGGGAGACGCGACGATGCCGACAACTATCATTCATGTGGAAGCGCGGGAGATCTTGGACTCCAGAGGGTATCCCACCGTTGAAGCGAGTGTCGTGCTCGAGGATGGCAGCCACGGCGAAGCCGCTGTCCCCTCTGGTGCGTCGACCGGGAGGCATGAGGCGGTCGAGCTGCGCGACGGCGATCCGAAGCGTTTCGGCGGCAGAGGTGTCCTCAACGCCGTTGAATTCGTAAACGCCGAGATCGCCGAGGCGATCATCGGTTTCGATGCCACCGATCAGGAAGACATCGACAGGACCATGATCGAACTCGACGGGACCGAGAACAAGTCTCGCCTGGGTGCCAACGCGATCCTCGCGGTCTCACTCGCTAGTGCCAAAGCGGCGGCACATTCGTGCAACCTGCCCCTGTTTCGCTACCTGGGCGGTCCAAGGGCACATGTTCTGCCGGTTCCCATGATGAACATTCTCAACGGTGGAAAGCACGCCGACAACAACGTGGACTTCCAGGAGTTCATGATTCAACCGTGGGGGGCACCTTCGTTTCGTGAGGCCCTGCGGATGGGAGCCGAGTGCTTTCACGCACTGAAGAAGGTGCTCAGTGGTCGTGACAAAAACACCAGTGTGGGTGACGAAGGCGGCTTTGCACCGGGCCTGGAGTCCAACGAGGAAGCGTTAGAAGTCATCGCCAAGGCGGTAGAGGCTGCCGGCTACGAGCTCGGTCAGGATGTTTTCATTGCACTGGACCCGGCAACGTCCGAGATGTACGACAAGGACGCCGGCCGATACAAGTTCTTCAAGTCCGCGCCGGACAAGAGTCTCTCCTCCGACGAATTCATTTCGTATTGGGCCGAGTGGTGCGAGAAGTATCCGATCCGCAGCCTCGAAGACGGCCTGGCGGAAGATGACTGGGATGGCTGGAAGAAACTGACGCAAAAGCTCGGCGACCGGGTGCAGCTCGTCGGTGACGATCTGTTTGTCACCAACACGAAGCGGTTAAAGCGCGGAATCGAGCTTGGTGCAGCCAACTCGATTCTCATCAAGGTCAACCAGATCGGCACGC
>CP070827.1:3159827-3202443 GCA_020344555.1 Phycisphaerales bacterium | reverse complement strand
TTGAACCAATCCCGCTGAAGCGGGTCGGGCTGCAAGGCGGCGCACTGTGCCTCGGTCAGATGGGACGTGCAGCTCCCCGTGTCATAGTCGCAGCAGGCCCCGGTGTGCTCGGGGCAGGTGATGGTTCCGCCGTCTGCGACGCAAAGCTCCTGCTTGAACCAGTCCCGCTGGAGCGGGTCGGGTTGCAGGGCGGCGCACTGTCCGTCGGTCAGATTCGACGTGCAGCTCCCCGTGTCATAGTCGCAGCAGGCACCGGTGTGCTCCTCGCACGTAATCGCGCTGCACGGCGTCTCCTTGTACCACGTGTCCTGGTCGCCGACGCAATCATCCTCCAGCAGGCCGTCATCGCAGATGCCGGTAGTCCCGTGACAGCAGGCGCCTCTCTGCCGGCAATCCGGTCCCTTGATGCAAGCGGTGGAGATGTCTTCCAAAGCGTCCGCCTTGTTGGCAACCTTGACGCAACCGGTGGCTATGTTGCCCGTGAGAACCACGCTGAACAGATCCCCTGTGGTTCCACACGTACCGTCACATGTTGGGGGCGAGCTGGGCAGTTCGAACTTGAGCCCGTACAGACCACTCGTCGGGTCGGCTTGGCATGCACCCGTTGAGCTACCACCGCTGGTGCCCTCAATCAAGCCGCAGCACAGTTCCGACAGGCCGAGCACAAAGTGGCTCAGCGCATGTGCAGAGCCGGACGGCTGACACACCTGGTAGGTGAACGTCGTACTGCTGCCGTCATAGACCGGATCCAGGAGCTTGAACTCGAAAGAGGCCAGGTTCCCGGACTCCTTGCCTGCGCAAGCGTTGCACTCGGCGTCACACACGCACGTATCGGTGCCGGTGCAGGTTGTACCTTTGCCCAGACCGGTACGCGGCGCTTCACACACCATACCCACGCCGATCTCATCATTGAAGCAAGTTCGGTCGACGCTGGTCAGGTCGCAGCACGCTTGGATCTGCGCGTGCAGAGGCGTTGCTCCTGATAGCAGGATGACAGCCCCGCCAAGCGCGGCGAGGACACGAGACAACGTCCCCACAGCTACGACCGGAACGTTACGGCCGGACGTGTTCGCGGTCATCCATCTCATCGATTGCGGCGTTGGACCGCCTCTCTCGGTAGATGTGCCTACCATTGGATTATCCTCCCCTTTGCGTTAGCCGGCGTCGCTCCCAGGCAGCCACGCACCGGCGTGCCGGCAGTCTGTCACCGCTTAGTGCATGCAAGCTAACATTGTCGCGAAGATGGCGTAAAACGCGACAGGCGCAGACAGGCTGCTTCGGTTTCCTCCGCTACTTCTTGTGAAGAAAGCGCGCAGCACTTCTCTTCACCACCTCCAAGTCCGATCCGATAACAGCGTTACTGTACACGAAGTCTCCGGCTGCTGTCAAGTAAAAAAAGACTCGGCATGGCGCCCCAACGTAGGACGAGTGTCCGTGAAGCTGATGGCCTGCCACGTTCATCATCGGTATCCGGCTGCGTTCAGGTGATGCTTGCCCGCCACGGGGGCGCCCGAGTAAGGCACGTCTTTCTGGGCCGTAAGGGGGAGGAGATACGGACTCAAGTGAGAGTGAACGATGAATTCAGATTCTCGAGGCCGTCGCGCGGAAAAGGACACGCCCGGAGCACGGCCGGCACATTCATCTGCCCGGCTCACAGAATCCGGTCCTGTTGAGCAGTGAGCCATTCCGCCGTCAATGGGTACTCGTTGTCGCGGACGAGGGCACGTGCGAACGCGCGGCCACAGCGAAATGGGCGCTGGAATCCGCCCTGCGGACGTGGCTCAGCCTGGTGACGCCCCCGGACGCGGAGCGAATATGCGACTACTTGCGGCTCACGCTGTTGACTATGGTGCATGCCGCACAGACTCGGAGGGCTACGCCCACGATTTCGCCGGTGTATCCGGCCGAATGACAGATTCGCACGTGCCCCCCGGAGGCGGAGCGGAACGTGTGGAAGATGAAGGGGGTACCGGTAGGCTTAGTGTGAAGTGGGTCCCCAACGCCCGGGCACTCATGGGCGGCTTTAGGTATTCTGGTCGCCGGGGCCATCGCATTGGCCGTGTGGATCTGGAGGGGGATGATCCGACCGACGTATCTCCGGACGGCACCGGGGATTATTCAGGTGCTCGTCTACCGCCTCTTGACCGACAAGCCGAGCATCCGCAGTTATCCAATGGAGCCCGGCACCTTGGCGGTGTTTACGCGCATCCGCAAACGCCTGACACTCGCGCTGGCTCGTGATGAGAACACGGACGTATTGTCATTCTGGAGGATGCGCCAACCACGGGAGCGAGTTGAACAGGCGTGGCGGGCATTGCTCTCGACTGCGCCCATGCCACCACTGAGCCGGGCCGAATTACTTGGATGACGTCCTCGGGCGGTTCCATTAGAGACACTGGACCACACATCACGTGTTCGGCAGCGACGTCAAGTCGTTGCGTCAAGAGAGGATGGCTGACCGGTTTTGGACCTGCGGCTTCCAGCGTAAGAACATGTCTTCATTGTGGCTGATTGACTTGCGTGAGGTATCCTATGAGAAGAATGAGCAATGCCAAAGAAGCACCGGAGACTCAGTAATGCCGATTGAATGCCCCAACTGCCGCGAACCGATTCCGTGGAGTCGCGTGTTCTTCACCACGGCGTGGGGGAGCTGGACATGCAACGGTTGCGGCTCGCTTTTGGGCGTTAACGTGCGCCGGCGCCTCCTTGGCGTCGCCGTGTTGATTATCATCTTATTGTCAGTGACATCGATCGTGAGGGTCCCCCTGAGCTGGGACCTCCCCATTGTGCTGTTGATATTCCTGGCGGTATGGGTCCCGTATTTTCTTCTCTTCGAGCGCGCCCGTGTCCTCGAACGTCGAGGGTTTCGATGTCATCGCTGTGGTTACGATCTGCAGGGTCAGGTTGATCCCCGTTGCCCCGAATGCGGGCTGGAGTTCAGCGCGGCCGATACGGCCCGAGTCGCACGGGCGAAACACGATGAAGACACCGAGCGCCTTGCCCGACGCGGCCGCCATGCCCGGCTCGTCGTAATCATAGCCGCGTTGCTGTTCCTGGGCACCGTCCTGGGCGTGGGGCTGACCCTGTACATGGCGCAAGCGCGCCCGGTCTACGCCGCTGAAACAAGAAAATTGCTGAACGCCCTGGTTGCATATTCCCAAGGCAATAGCGGCCTCCCCCTTGATCACGCCATAGGGATGGCACTCGATGGCCACCTTGTCTCCGCCGACTTCGTCTCGTTCGATTCCTTGACCAGCGCGGAGTCCGTGCCTCTAGCTGACATCAGTCTGTCACAGTTCGACGAGCTGTCGGTCGAGCGAAAGGAGACGGTCGTCCGAATGGCCGCCGAAGCTCTCCCACGCCGAACCGTTGCCCATCGCCTTGGCGACTTCGTGTTCACCCACCACGGCGTTGATCTTCCCGGCGCCGATCCGAACCTGTGGCTTGTTATCTGGTCACCGGATCCGGGTCAGAACCCACGGCTCCAGCCACAGGACGTGATCCCGATCGGACTTGTCAGCGGTAAGGTGATACAGGCACAGGCGTTGAAGCTGGTCGACATGCTGCCCGCTCAAAACCAGTTGCGAGCCGAGCACAGCCTGCCGCCACTTTCCAGTCCGTTTACCGTAACGCATGCAAAGCCCATGGCGGCGCAGCCCTGACACATGAAGATCCCGAGGATGTGGGGGCTTCTTGCCCCGACCGCGTCCTGCCTGACGGCGCGTTGGCTGCAACGGCCGAAACGCGAGGAACAGGACCTGCTTACGGGAAGATACAAGTTAGGACGATTAATGGTCTTGGCGGTCCTCTTGTCAGGCGAATCGATGGCAGTATCTTTGGAGCCAGCAAGCTATGGCGATTTTCAATCTTCCTTTGCACGAGGTGTGACGATGAGTCGAAGCCGTATACTCGGACTGTGTGTTCTTCTCGTCGTGGGAACGGCGTGGACGGCGTCAGCAGTATCAGCAGACGACGCCCACCAGCCGGGTGAGTTGTTTCCCGAAATCGAGTGGTTCGACGCCGGTCACTTGAAAGTCAGCGACCTGCATACGATCGGATATGCGCTCTACGGCAACCCGAAAGGCAAACCGGTGTTCGTCTTGCACGGCGGTCCGGGCTTTGGCTGCTACCCACGGCTCGTACAGTACTTCAACCCCCAGACATTTCTCATCGTGCTCCACGATCAGCGCGGTTCCGGGCGGAGTCGGCCACCCGGCGAGCTGCGCCAGAACACCATCCAGGATCTTGTGGCGGACATCGAACGACTCCGCAAACATCTGAACATCGACGGCAAGATCATGCTGTTTGGTGGCTCGTGGGGGTCCACGCTGGGCCTGGCATACGCTGAAACCCACCCTGAGAAGGTTTCCGGCATGGTTCTGAGAGGCGTGCTTACCGCGACAAAGGCGGAGATTGGCCACGTCTTCAGTGATTGCGGCCCGCGACTGTTCTTCCCGGAGGCCGTGGCACGCTTGGAGGCTGCTCTGCCAACCAACTTTAGCGGGTTCTCCCACGCGGGATTGCTGAAGATCTTCAATTCCGACGACCGCGCGGCGAGCCTGAAGGTGGCCAAGGAGTGGTTTCGCTACGGGATCAAGATTGGCCGCCTGCACACGCCCGACGAGCGCGTTGAACAGGGATTCGGTGATTGGGACCCGATACCGACGTGCCGGATCGACTGCCACTACATGGCCAATGGCTGCTTCCTCGAGGAAGGCCAGCTTCTGCGCGATGCGCACAAACTGAGGGACATCCCGGTGACGATCATCAACGGGCGTTACGACATGATCTGCCCTCCGGTGACGGCCTACCGCCTACATAAGCGTCTGCCAAAGTCCAAGCTGATCATCATAGAAGAGGCCGGCCACAGCGAAGGCGAACCGGCAACCACACGAGCCCTGGTAGAAGCCGTAGCCGAGTTCGAATAGACACTACCCTGGACCCGGTCTTTCTTGATGGGGGAGACGATGATATACGCTCAGGCCCATGCCCACGCATGCAGAATGGCGAATAGCAAATCCAAACCGCGACCGTGAGGGAGCGACCCCGTCCTCTTGTTGGGCTGCAACATGTTTTGTTGGCCACGACTCAAACATGAGTCCTTTTGGGCGTTCTTAGTTCTCAACAACTTGAAGGTTTTCCGCAGGGCCGAGGGTCATTGCAACGGGCTGGAGCAGCCCGACGGAGCGGATGTGTACAGACACGCCGGCTACCGGCGTCGTCGGCAGATGGCAAGCAGACCGCCGAGAGCAAGGAGCGAGAGGCTGGTGGGTTCGGGCGTGAACGCCAGCCCAGGAGCTTTCCCCAATCCGGTAGGGCCGATAAGCGTGGTCTGGGCGGTAGTAATGTCGATCGTGTACAACTCATCCGCCAAATTGTCCATGGCAAACAGGACGTTGGTCTCGGGATGAAAAGCCAGGCCCCCGATGTGTTGTGTAAACTCGCCGATCAAGCTCCCCTGGCCCGTGGTCTTGTTGATCTCGATTAGGGCACCCCAATCGAGCGCCGGCCCGCTAACGGCGCCGTACAACACGCCCGTGTCAGGATGAGCAGCAAGCCCGTGCACCGTATTCGCGTGGTCTGAGTGAAAGAAGCCTATGTGGCCGATCAGCGTGGCCGCTCCTGTGGAAGTGTCGATGTTGTAGAGTCCGTCGCCTGCTGACGTTCCGAAGGCACCGAACAACGTGTCGGATGCAACGTCATATTCCAAGGCGTGCATGAGTTCGACCTCAAGATCTCCTATCCACGTCGCTAACCCTGTTGAGCGATTGATGGAGTAGAGGTCGTTTGTCTCGGTTGACGTACCGAAGAGAATGTCTCGCTGGGCGTCGTACCCCAGCCCAGCCATAATCTGGGTGACAACGAAAGGGCCCACGAGCGTGGCGGATGCATTCGCCGTGTCAAGAGTATAAAGCGAACCCGTGAGGCTGTCCGAAGCATACAGGATAGGTTGTGCAAGCGCCGACGTTTCGCCGAGCGCCCCAGCTAGACTGGCCAGGATGGCCAAGGCCATGCGTGTCGTCCAAGTGGAAAGTCGCACCTCTATATCCTCCAGTGGCAGTCTCGTCCATCAGGTAAGTGCTGGCCCCCACGTGTGGTCACCGACCGGACGCAGCGCACGTAGAGAGGGCTGAGGTCGGCCGTCCGACTCAGTCGTCCAGTGGGAGCCTCTCTCACCTCCTTAGAATCCCAGTTAATTAGTGTAGCGCATGCCGGTCTTCGCTGTCAAGACGAGGTCTCCCAGTTACCGGGCCAGCATCCATGATTCGACTGAGGCATGCCATCCGCCGGCAAGCAACACCACATGTTATAGACACAAAACCCGGCTTCGCCTCCGCCCCATAACTATGCCGACCCTGTCAGGAGAGTGGCAGAAAGGACACCGGGCTGTCACTTCTGTGCACCGCACACGAACTTGGACAGTCCCATGCTCCTTGGACACTGAGGAGAAACGATGATCTACGCTCAGGCCCATGCCCACGCATGCAGAATGGCCAGTGGCGAATCCGAACGGCGACCGTGAGGGAGCGACGCCGTCCTCTGCGGAGGGCAGCGGGGTCAGTTGGTGATCGCACTGAGCATTGGCCTTGGAGTCCCGGCGCGCCGGGATCGCTACTACGAGTCCGGGGACGAATCGGTGCTGAAAATGGACTGGGACGGAAGCTGGCCGATCATCTGATCATGCGGCCCGCCCACGATCATCGCCTCCCCCAGCTGCAAAGGAAGTGGGGCATCCGGCCGGGATCGGCTGCGGGCGTCTGGAGCGCGCGTGCCTCTGTTGCGTGCATGTGTGCCGCAGGCATCTTGCCTAGTCTTCACTTGCTCGTAAGCTCGCAGGCTGGAAGTCCCGATGTATCCCGACGAGCCGGGACGAAGACGCATCGGGACTTCCAGCCTGCGCTACGCCTGACCAGTTTCAGATGGATGTAGAAAGCCTGTACCATCTGCAGGTTGTGTCAGACGGTGTTAGTGCTCTTCGCCTGCGCCAGTCTCGAACCGGGTCACCGCTTTCTTCATGTCCTTCAGGCCCCAGCAGTCGCCGCACAGCTCGATGGCCTTTTTCTCCAGCTCGACGGCGCTTGGCGCGTCCCCGGTCTTGAATTTGGCAAGGGCCAGTGTGTCCACGTACATCCAGTTCTTGTAGTCAGTGAGTTCGTTGGACCTCTCGGAGAACTTCAGGGCCAGCTTGTTGTAGGCGTCGCCATACTGGTCTTTGGTGAGCAAGCGCCACGCGTAGGTGTTTAGGGTCTTGGCGTCATCGCGAATTTTCTCGAAGACTTTCTCGGCGACGGCCAGGGCCGCATCATGATCCTTCTTCCCGGTTGCCAGGATTTTGAACTTGGCCTCCATCAGCTTGCGACTACCTGGATCGTCGCGCAGTTGGGCGTCGACGGTTCCCAAGGCCTCATCCCACCTGCCTGTGCGCATCGCCCCGGTGAGACGCTTGTCAACTTCCTTTTTGTGGTACTCGGCGGTGAGCATCTTGGCCACGAAGTCGCCGATATCGGGAATTCCGCTCACCATAGTCGACACGCGGTACACCTCGCCGGAATGGTCCTCCACAACAGTGAGGGAAGTGTCGGAAAGGATTTCAAAGACCGGCCCGGCCTCGGCCAGATCACGCTCGGACATGAACTGCTTGGCGATGGCGGCGCAGCGGCCGGCGTGGGCGAAGATTGCCTGTGTGCTGTCCGAGGTGAGCCGCCCCACGCTTGCTGCGAATGCCTCATCGTTGAGAATCGAGCTGCCTTTCCCCCTGGCCCCGAGGGTGTCAACCATGGCTCTCTTGCTGGTGGCAATGAGCACATCGTTGCCCGAGGTGGCGAAGTAGATCGTGATGTTCTCGGGCAATCGATAGCCGTGCACAGTGACGCCCTCAATCTCTTCGGATGATCCCGCTGCTGCAGGCACCCCGGTTGCCAGGGCGGCCAGGCTGAGCGCTTGCGTCCAAAGGGCCTCGGACTTTGCCGGATCGTTGACGGTGATCACCGCGGCCACATCCGGTATAGGCGGGCCGCTCTTGCTCGGAGAACCGTCCGGCGGCAGAGCGAAGACCGCGAAGGTGGTGATATTGGCGAACACCTCGCGGCCCAGATCCAGGGCTGTTACGATCGGCGGTGTATCAGTGGTGCGGGACGAGGCAGTGCCATAGCGGGAGACGCTTTCGTTCAGCGCACCCACGAATACGCCGGCCACGCCTTCGGGCACGGATTTGAGCGTCTCCGGGTTGATGGCCGGTGTGCGGAGGAAGTTATATACCAGGTTGTGATGGCCCTCGTCCAAACGTAAAGCGAAATCGATGAAAAGCCCGTCGTCACTGACACCGAGATTGCCCATCAACGAGTGGAAGCTCTCGATGTCCAGAACGGCCTGGGCCATCGCCAGCTCATGGTTGGCCATGGCACCGACGCCCATCATGCCTTTGAGATGGGGCATGAAAGCCTTGGCATTGACGAAAAAGAGTAACAGTGAGTCGTCGCGGTTCTTGAGCACGTCGCCCATGACGCCGCTGCTGGCAAGTGAAAGCTCCTTGGCGCCGCTGAGGCGATCGATGACTTCCTGGATCTGACTGCGCTGCGTGCTGACGACCACGAGTCGAGACGTAAGCGTGACAAAGGCCTGTCCCTCAACGTTATAGGTGGCGAATCCTCCAATCGGTTCAACCACCTGCCCGCCGACCGGCAGCCCGGTCTCGATCAGGCCTCGAACGACCTCAAGGTCACCAGGGTGAAACACCAGGACACCGTACGGAGTCTGGGTCGGAATATTGAACCCGGTTATGGCAGCGGCCGCGCCACCGATGCTGAGACCCTTTATCAGGGCGGGGCTGATGGCCACACGTCTCTCGCCCTCGGCCGGGACTTGACCGGCTTGTGCCAACAGGCCGAGTTGCTCGAGCAGCTTCACCAGTTGGTCGCCGGGGCGCTTGATCTCCACATAGGCCCACGCTTCCGGGGGCATGAGCCGGGCGAAATCGGTGCTGGCCAGCTCTTCGCGACAGGCCCCCAGCCGTGCCTTGGCCTGCGAACGAAGGCCGGCATCCGCACGGCGGTCAGCGGCCACCTGCTCGTACAGCTCAGCCGCGGCAGCCCAATCACCCTCAGCCTGCTCGGTGTAGTAGGCCTGATAGAAGGTGCTCCGTGCCGAACCGGCCGGGACGACATCCGTATTGCCGACCAGCAGAATCAGGAATCCGGCCAATAAGTGCTTGACGACTGACATCGAGTACATCTTGAAGCCTCCAATAAGCTAAGGGTGACGATGCGGTCGGCGTTGCCTCTCTCAAGAGGCCTACGCCGAGGGGCAAACGCATAGAAACATCAACCAGGCAAAAAGCCACGTATCCGTGGATTCGGATCAGGCGGCCAAATATTCGCAATCGTGAGGTTTAGACCCGCCTACTGACCGGGCGTTAGGCGTGAGAAGGGCCGGCCGCGTCAGCACCCTCGGAGCACGGCCCCTGTGGCGAGCCGGGTTGAGGCGCCGTCGGAGCGATCCGCCGCCTGCTACTCTGGTGATAGGGCTTCGGACGGACCTTCCAGACCGGCAAAATCTGCGAAACATCCTTCGGGGTCGGTGCTCCCGTCATCCCCGGTGGGGCATCTGTACTCGCAGACGCCGGCCCCTTCGCAGAGGAACGCAATCGGGACATCTTCGGCGCTCCATGAGACGCAGGTCGAGCCTTCTGGGGGCTTGGGCGTGGTCCCGGGACGACACAATTCATACAGATAATCGCCGGGCTCGATCATCCCGGAAAAGCCAAGGGTGCAAACCGGTTGGGAGCCGGCTGCGACCGCGTCCTTGGCAACGTCCGCACCGGAGACCCGCTTCTGTCCAACGCCCATGCCGGCTGCCGGAACGCAGCACTCGACGAACACCAGCCTTGCGCCGCTTTGGACCTCCTTCGGTACTGACTCATAGGTGCGCTGGAACGCGGCCATGTCCCGCAGGTCCAAGTCGCCATCCTGATCGGCGTCCAACGTTTCAAAAAGGCTGAAATCCGTGTTGGGGGATGCCACGCACTCCTGCTTGATCGACGCCTCCCGCGCAGCCCACGATATGCACACTGCTCTCGGTTCGTCCGGTATCTCCGGGTCCTCCGGGTCGCACACCTCCTCAATGATAAGCCCCTGTTCAGCAAACCCCAGAACACAGGTTCCTATGGAACCACAGGCGGACGGGATGTTTGTATCGCCCGGGCCGGACAAGCATAAACCGATCCTGATGAGATCCTTTTCAGAAATGCAGCATTTGACGGAGGCGAGTTTCCCTGGTTGGCATTCGTCGGCAATACCATTGCCATCTGCGTCGTGCAAGGTGCCGTCGGCCAGATCACATTCGTCAGGAACTTCATTGGCGTTGCAATCGTTGCTTGCAGGCGCAGTGCAGTCACCGCAACCGTAGTGGTTCACCAGGTAAACGCAAGAACCAATCCACTCTGTGTCACAGCAGTAGGGATCGTATTCACAAACACACTCTTCAATATCCGGATGGCTGCAACCGGCTCCGTGGCCGGTCTCACAGCAGTTGTTGGCCACCACCACATCGCACTCGTCAGGAATGCTGTTTGCATTACAGTCTGTACTGGATCCGAGCGGCGGCAGCTTACACACATCCGGCAGCCCATCGGCGTCGCAATCAGGCACAGTGTCGGACGGCGTAACTGAGCAATGATGTGTGACCGTCAGCGTATAATAACCTCGATTCACCTCGGTCTTCGCTGCGACCATGACATAGTACGTATGACCCGGTACAAGCGCCGGGACACACACTTCGGAGTTCCCTGACTGTAATGCCTGAGCGGTCGCGCCCGAGGCCGTCGCATCATCGTTGCAGGCAGTAGTAATGAGCGTCTCGCAGGCCGTCTCTTCGTCCAACATGCAGGGTGACTCATCGGCGCAATCCTGGGCGGATACGCTGCATACGGAGAGGTCAGAGCACAGCCCTCGATCCGGATCGGATGCCGTAAACACGGCCATCAGCGAGTCGCCGGCCTGGCGATCCGACGAACCGCTGATGTTGCGCAGGCTCAACTTGACCGACGGAGGTTCGCCCGCCGCCCCTACGGGTGACGGGGCCACGAATTTGTACCATCGAGTGCCAACACCCTGCGCGCCCGGTTCCTGCAAATGGCAACAGAAGCCGGGATCTTCGGCGTCTTCGGTGGCGTCTGTCAAATCGATCTGCGTGACGCTGGGCACGTTGAGCAAGTAGGCTCCCCGGTTGGGGAGCGGACTGAAACACTCGTCGTTTGATCCGTAGCTGCACACGCAGACGGACTCGGCAAGCGACGCACATACCTCATCCCAATGAACCGTACAGCAGAACTCGTCAACGGCGCACACATCGGTGCAGCAAATCTGGTCGCCACAGCCCGGCTCGCCCGTACATGTACCTCCGCCGATACAACACAGGGACTCGCGGCAGGGCAAGCCGAAGTCGCACGGCTCCCCCTCCTGGCTTCCACCGATACAAAGACCTTGCGAGGCTGCAGTGCAATTCCCCGCCCGCCCGAGGCAGGCATCAGTAGGACAGCGTTGGCACTCGTCCCCACAATACTGTCCTCGCTGGTAGATTCGCAAATCGGGAGCGGGAAGCAGGTCATGGCACTCGTTCTCAGTCAGATCAAAACAGTCCAGGTCCGGCGTGCAACAGGCGGAGAGCCCGCAGGGGTGCTCAAACGGCCCGGGGCAGTCGCCTTCCGGGCAATCGGCCTGCCGCGTGCACGGCTGCCCATCTCTCTCGCCGCCGAGGCAAGCCGACTCGCATAGTGCTCCTTCCTGCCACAGTTGAGGGAATGCGCAATTCATCTGAGGCAGCTCGCGGCACACGGACTCACCCGCGTGGTCAGTCAGAATCATGTCGCAGCAGGCGCCTGCGGGTGGGGGACCCTCACACGTGATTGTTATCTCAAAACCGGAATAACACGTGTCGCCGAAATCAGCGAGCCGCCACTGGCCACCGTCGTAAACGGCCCACAAGTCCTCTGTGCTTCCGACGCTTGCCTGCTTACAGGTGACAAGAGGACCGACGGAGCTGCTGTTGGCCTGGTAGGCGACATAGAAACTTGATTCGGGAAGCGGGATCGGCGTGTCGAACTCCTTGCGGCAAACCTGCACGTCGCTCCCGCTGGAGAAGCAGTCCAGTTGAGTGCCGGGAATCAGACCGCCGCGGCTGGGATCGGTGTCGCTGAGAAAGCTCCGAAGGTCAACGCCGATGATGCCATCACCTTTGTGAGCGATCTCGTAAGCCACCATGTTGCATTCGGCAACACCCAATCGAACATCATCCGCAAACCACACTCGAATACCTGGGGTGTAGTAGTCGCCGGCGTGGTTGGTGTTCTTGTAGCCCACGAACGCATCCGGGCAGTCACCCTCGGTGTAAATCTCGGCATAGAAGCTGGCATGGGGAGCTTCGGGAAAACCACCGAGTGTCGAGGAACAAGGAGACCCTGGAAAGTCGAACCGATCAGCGGAGTAGCCCAACGTGGCCGGGGAGCCCATAACCACGCCGCATCTCTCTCGGCTGAAGCTTACGCCCAGGTACAGACTGGGTGGCAGTTCCACCCGGCCTGGTGGCTCGAATACGATTTCCTTAATGATGCCGGCTTCCTCAGCAGGAACCGTGACCTGATCTGCGGTTCCTTCGATCGGATGGTCAGCACCGGCACCCGGACACATCTCGTAAAGACCAAAGTTGACCGTGTAGGCCCCAAGAGCCACACCGGAGCCGTCGCGATCCTTATCGCCTGTAACTCGAATCACGTAGCGGTCCAGGATGCATCCACCGACACTCGCCAGGGCGATATCATCCCCTATCCCTGCGCCTGCCAGGTTGTCTGGCGGCCCGAACGTTGTGGAACCCAACGTATTGCAGTAGACCGCACTTGGGTCTCCCTCGCAGGTCGTCTCCAGCCTGCTGGCCACCCTACTGACCACGGTACCGTCACCGGGCCCCCCGCGGACAACGACGCGGTGCACGGGAGCATCGGGAGAGAGCAGGACGGGTGGCTCCGTCCAGATCCCACCATCAGGGATGACCGGATGGCTGGAGCTGCTACCCCTATCCAGCGCTGCCTGCGGAGCGAATGCTGAAGACGATTGTCCGTGAGCAAAGGCGACCGTACCCGCTAAAAGCACCCCCGCCAGGCCCTGGCCCCTGGACAACAGCCCGATAAGAGCGGCCTGGATCAGTTTGCACCTCATGGCCGACGCTCCTTCCCACACCGCCTGGGATGCTGCCGCCTGGCTTGTTCTTGCATGGTTCGAGGCATGATCGGGCTACGGATATATCAACGTGTCGGTAGAAGCGAACATGTTCGGGCCCTGGCCAAAGACGTTCTGCCCCGGATAGGGGTATGTGATAGGAGACGTGTGAACCGTGTCCCCGTGGATGCGGTTGAAGCCTTGGAGCGTACCCCACTCTTCGGTCATGACCGTATAAATGTTATCGTTGTCTACACCCACGGCCGGTATCGAGTGGAAGCACACACTTGCATCGGGGAACAAGCAGTTCTGCCCTTCCCCGTTGCCGAGTCCACCGTGATTGGGCGAGTTGAACGGACGCCAAGCCATCGCCGGGTCCTCCAGATCGATAGGGCTGCGATCTGGGAGAGTCCAATCCGGATAGTATGTCCGCAGGTAAAATGGGCCCTTGTCCGCCGCCTGAATGCGGCCGGGATCGGCTCCGACATGAGGCCGCGTGGCTCTTGGGCCGAACGGAACTTGATAACCGTAGCTAATGTTCGTATATCCCGTGAAGTCGTAGTAGAGAGAGAGGGCCTCCGACTCATCGGGGGTGTCATAGTTGCTGGGGCAGACAAACTGCTTGACGTGCACGTCCCTAGAACGAACGAGCATCCAGAATGCCCGCGTCACCGAAACTTGCGTGCTGCCCTTGCTTGGGAAGGACGGTGTCTCCGAGGTGCTTTCCCACAGCCGGTTCCAGCCGACCTCACCTTCGTCGCGCGGGGGAAAGATGAAGGTCTCATCATTCTTCACGTAGTCGATACCCCACCGGTCTATCGCAGACATTCTGAACGGTGGAACCATCCACTGGTCGTCGTTATCCTGCGCATAGATCTGAGTGACCGCGCCGATACCCTTAAGGTTGACGCTGCACACGAGACGCTTGCTCAATTCGCGCAATCGCGCCAGGTTCACGAACGACAGGGACAAGACCGTCGTAACGACCCCGGCGAGCACCACCAACTCGATCAGCGTGACGGCTCGAAGCTTCTTCCTCATGATCAGAGCTCCACACTTGTTAGGGCTATGTCAGCAACTTGCGCACTCAAAGTGCTCCTGAATAAGGAGCCAGTATAACAAGCTGCTTCACATAGATCAAGGGTGCCCACCCACCTCATCCCCGTAGCGGGCCCATCCCGTCTTGGGTGGCACGGTCAAGTCCTGCCAACATGGGTGGGTGGACCTCGCCGTGGAGTGGCTCGCAGCGCAACCGCCGCCACCCTCACTAAACCGGTATCCGCCTGCCCATACCGCCTTTCTCGGACCTGCCATCCGGTCGGAGATACCGTCTCAGATTGCTCGGTTATTCCTGCAAACCGATACGCTTGCCAACCCGAGGTTGCGAATGAAGCCGGAACAGGTTAGAATTCGGCTCTTGAAATGTCTGGGTGGAAACGCGTGCTTCACGTCGACCTTGCGAGCACGGAGCGGGCGTGGCGATCGTCTTGCCGGTCGAATCCCTGACCGATGTAACGGCCACGCTCAAAATCGAGGAGGGTGGCAATCATGGTAACGACACGTTTTTTCCAGCGACGGGTGCCCGAGGCTGCGCGGCCCGGTTTCACCTTGATCGAGCTTCTCGTCGTGCTCGTGATCGTCGGACTGCTTGTGGGGGCGGTCGCCCCGTCGCTCGAGGTGGCACGCCAACGGTCCAAGGACGCAGTATGCCACACGCGTCTCCGCAGCATAGGAATCGCCAGCGGCGTGTACGCCGAATGGTGCCCCAACGGCTATGGGATTCCGGTCCACCCGTTGCAGTTTTGCCAGTGTCCGAGCGAACCCTGTGACACTCCTTGCTACAACCCAATATTCATTGGCGCCTACGAATGGGGCGGCAAGAGTGGAGTCGGGCGGGACGACTTCCTGTGGGGGAGTCCCGGTGATCCGCTGAACAGCAAGTATGGCACGAAGGCGGGCTTCGGACCTGCGACGCGCCCGATGAATGAGATTCTCTACCCCGGCGGGTTCCGAGATGCCTGGCAGGGAACCTGGTTCGACAGGATCATCGCCACGAAGGACACGAAGTTGGAACTGCCGGCGTATCGATGCCCGGCGGACGACGGGCCGCCAGGCGGGGCCCACTGCCCTGATTGGGTTGAGCATGCCCGGCAGTCTTCCTACGACCACTTCGGCAACAGTTACGCGGCAAACACTTTCATGACAGCCTCATCCAGCGGCGGCTGGATGAGGAGCAACTCTCCGTATCTGCGCCCCTTGTCGCGCGTGCCGAATCCCGCCCGCACAATCAACTTCGAGGAGAACATCGGGCGATGGGCGTGGGCATGCCGCAGGGAGGCATGCGACTTCATGTTCGGTATTGACCCCGGTCCCACAAAGGCAGTCCGAGGGTGGCACGGGAAAAACTGGACGTTCAACCACGTGTATGCCGACGGCCACACGGGCGTGGGGAAGATGTGGATCGAAGGGACGGAAGATGCAGATGGATACGCGACCCACTACCGGGTTGAACTCGTATACCCGGACGACCCGTCGCTCCAACAGGAGCACCGGTGCATTATCGTACGCGGCGATGGTTGGCAGAAGGACACACTGCCGGACGAGCCCATACCAACGCTGCTATACCATGGAGGCTATGGCCGGCCTTCCTATGAGGGCTGCGTCCGGGAGGACTAGGGATGCACGAAAGAGACCAGGCGACCTTGCGAACAGCGCTGCGTGAATCGACAGGGAGTCCGGTGGGAGCTTTATCCGAGTAAGGATGCAAGAGATGTTTGGCCTCCTGGTCTCGAGAGTCTGTGTTCTGCTCACTTCCGCGTGCTCGGTCATGGGGACCCCCCCTCCTAACGACACTTGTGCCGATGCCGCGCCGATCATCGGTGAAGGTCTGTTCGCCTTCGACGATAGTGACGGTGTGTTGGATGATCCACGTGATGCCATCGCCAACGATGTGTGGTACTGCTGGACGGCACCGTGCGACGGGGATGTAACGATCGATACCTGCGGCGGCACGGCGGTGGATACGATTATTGTCGTCTATGATGGGTGTCAATGTCCGCCAATGACTTGGCTTGGTGGAGACGACGATGCTTGCGTGTTCCAATCCAGTGTGACGTTCACCGCAGTCGCCGGCCTCGACTATCTCATTCGGATCGGCACCCATCCCTTCGTCCGCGGAGGCAGTGGGACGTTCGCGATTCACTGCGGGACGGCTCCGGTACCCCCCTGTCAGCAAGCACCCGAGAACTGCCAGGCCCGCGATGGCTGGAACGCGCTGGCCAGCAATCGCGCCGAGTTCGTGGTTGCGGATGATTTCACGCCAGCGGCCGACGGCGATATCAGCGAGATCTGCTGGTGGGGCACGTACTACAACGACGCGGGCGACCCTGCGCGTGTCGTCTCGGACTCATTTGAACTACGCTACTACATTGATGACGGCGGTCTACCGGGGACATTGTTCGCCGGCCCGTTCTCGCAGGCGGAGAGCACGCTGTCCGTTCAAGGTCCAACTTGGACCTACCAGTTGTTGGCAGACGTGGATCCCGAATACGAATACAAGGCCACCCACGAGCCGGTGTCCGTCGTGGCCGGGATGTGCTACTGGGTCGAGATCAGCAACGAAACGCAAGGTGCCGGATCGTGGTATTGGACGGCGGCGCGGGCAAACAACGAGCGAGCCGTGCAGGATGGCAACGGTATCACCTCACCCGACGGCTATGACCCGCAGGACGCACTTGTTGCCGATCTTGCATTCTGCCTGGACTTGCCCCTTGACGATCCGCAGGCGTGCCACACAGTCCCCGTCAATGACGCCTGCATCAACAGCCTGCCAATCTCCGAGGGTGAGACCTTCTTCGACACGACTGGCGCAATGACAGACGGCCCGGAGGAACACTGCCTGCCCTCGCAGCAATGCTGCGCCTTCCCTCTGGGCGATCATCAGGTACACCGCGATATCTGGTTTGACTATGTGGCTCCGTGTTCCGGCTTGTTGACAGCTCGCTTGTGTGAGAGCCCGTTCGATACAAAGGTGGCCATCTATGAGGGCTTTGCCTGTCCACCGAGTGACGCGGCGGTGGCATGCGACGACGACGGATGCAGCGACGCTCTGGCACAACAGTCCGAGGCCGAACTGCTGGTGACTGGAGGACAGGGTTACAAGATTCGTGTGGGTGGCTACACTGCCCTCCTTAAGGGTGACTGCGGCATCCAAAACGAAACGCCAGGCTGCAGTGACTCTATGTGCGAGGCAGCCGTTTGCGCAGTAGACCCGTCCTGCTGTGACAGGACGCGGTGGGACTCGTCGTGCGCCGGAATCGCCAACGCCCTGTGCGCTGGACGCAGCGGGCCCGGGACAATTCAGCTTGAACTTACTGCCCCACCTCCTGTGGGTCTCGACCTGACGGACTACGCCGTCTTTGCGAACTGCGTCACCGGCGTCTGCAGCAAACCGCCCTGCGACCCGCCGCTCTACAACGATCCGTGCTGCCTGGTGAGCGACTTTGACAACGACGGCGATGTCGACCTTGACGACTACGCCGCTTTCCTGCCGGGACTTGCCGGTCCGTAATCGGGCTTTGGCCCTGATGGTAATCTGATGCTATTACGGCGCACCACTATGGTCGCCGCTCTCGTGCTCTTCTTAGTCGCTGTTTCAACATCGGTGGGCCTATTCGACCGGCTCCATTTGGCAAGCCCCGCCCCCGCAAGCGTTTCGGCTTGTTGGGGCGGGGCTTGTTTCTTGCGAGCGCCGGACCCTTATTCGTAGCGTAGGCAGTCGTCCCCTGTTCAACCGCCGCCGAGGTCCGATCGCTCCAGCTTACAGCTCCTGCAGCTCGGCCAGCTTGCCCTTGAGGTCGGCGGCCTCGTCATGCTTGCCGGCGGCCTCCAGCTTGGCAATGTTATCTTCGAGGGCACCAGTCAACTTGGCGCTGAGCGTCGCAGCCTTCTGTTCAAGGTAGTTAGCCTTATTGTAGTAGCCCTCGGCCTCTTCACTGGAAAGAGTGGCCGCCTGCGCTCTTAGGTCCTCAGCTTTCGCCTTGAGTTTGGAGATGTCGGCCATCGCGGATGCGAGCTTCGGGCCTCCGGCCATTTCGGCCGATTTCTTCTTCTCCTCGAATTTGGCCATTTTCGCCGCGATCTTCTTGACCTTCTCGAGACTCGGTTCCGTGCTCATCATGTCCATGAGCCGATCTCGTCGGTCGAGAACGAAGTGCCAGGCTTCCATCTCGCGGGCGAACGCCTCGGCCTTCAGCTCCTTGAAGCGTTCCTTGTCTCCGCTTTTCTTGGCCGACTCCAACTCGTACTGGGCATACTTGTGCACCGCTTTGATGTCATAATCCCCGCGCACGAACTGGTACGCTTCCACGAGATCCAGCTCGCCGTCGGAGTTACGATCGGCGTCCGGATACTCCTCTAGCACCCCGTCCGACTGCTGCAAAACGACAGCCGTCACGAAGCTCCAGCACTCGTCCTTGGTCGTTTGACCGTCGCCGTTCAGATCGCCCGCAGCGTATTCGTTGACCCGTGCGTACACCGCGTCGGCGTGGATTCTCATGTCCTTTTCGGTTGGGAGATACTTCGCTTTACCCGTTGCGGGACCCCCATTTGTGACTGCCGCACCGGTGAGCGTGAAACCGCCCCACGCCACCAGAATCGCCACCGTAAACAGGCCCCAGATCGGCCGCCGCGCCGGGCGGCTTGACAATGCCAGAATCATGTCGATTCTCCTTTCCATCGTGCTTGGACTGCCGGCCATGCATGCGGGCTGATAGACCAACCTCGGCACCTGCAGCGGTTGAAGCACGCTTAGCAGGCACCTGGCGTATTCGCACACTGTGAGCTTCCCGTGACGCAGGGCCCATTGGTCACAGGCAAACTCCCGGGCTCCGTCGATTCGACGGTTGACCCATGCTACGACCGGCCAGAAAAACAAGACGGTTCCGGCAACCCATTGAAGACAACGCACGGACATGTCACCCCGCCGGATATGAGTGACCTCGTGCACGATCACCGTCTCCAGCTCGTTCGGCCGCACGAGCTGGCGACTGGAGAGTACCAATAAAGGACGGACAAACCCGGTCACGAACGGTGCCCGGGCTTCGTCGCTGATCCGTATCAACGGCAGCCGGCGCACACCGAGTCTGCGGCAGACACCGCTCACCACCCTGCGTGTGGATTCATCGGGCGCCGGTAACGCCAGACAGCGGGCGCGAAAGAGACGATAGCCTCGAATCCTCGTCGCTCCCAGGCCGACCACGGTAAGAACGTACGCTCCTGCCGCAATCGCCTTCCAGTTGAACCACAGCGGCGCGACCATCTTGTCCGCCTGCACCGCTCCGTTCGCCGTTTCTATGGGCGCGAATACGGGGCCGGTCTCGGCAGCGGCACCGGCAACGCGAAGACTCGATGCGCGCATCGAGAGTCTCTCGTAGCTACTAGCTAATGAAAGCGACCACCCAGGCCCCACGGGAACCAGGAACTTGACAAGAACGAGCGACCACAACGCCACCTGCAGCGTCGGTGACGCTCGTTTGCCCAGCAGGCGAATCACCAGCCAGGTCAGGGCCGCCACGATTGTGCCGAACGCCACGGCGTGTGCAGTCCACCCTAGGATGGCATCGGCGACAGATTGGATGTCAATTCCGGAAGTAGTCGGGATCATGGCTTTCCCTTTTTGCGCTTTGCCGGACGACCACGAGGCTGCCTCTCCGCCTGCTCGCGCGCCCGGATCTTCGCTTCAATGCGGCGCAGGTCCTCCGGAGAGATGTGAGCCTGTTTGGCCAGGTGCAGGACCAGATCCTCGACTTGACCGTCGAACACCGTGTGCAGGAACTGAGCCAAACGAGAACCGAGCACCTGATCCCGAGGCAGTGCGGGCACGTACACGAACGGCTGACGCTCCCGATCTACAGTCAGGGCGCCTTTCTCGGCGAGCTGCTTCATTATGGTCATGACGGTCGTGTAGGCCGGTCGTTCGTCCTGATGCGCTGGCAGGGCGTCCAGAACCTGCCGCACCGTGCCTCGGCCGAGCTCCCAGAGCACCTTCATGATTCTCAGCTCTGCCCCTGTGATATGCGGCATCGAATCGTCCATTCAGGCCTCCTATTACTAGCGACATAGGAATATTACTACATGCCTAGTAGGCTGTCAAGTAAGAAGTTGTCGATACCGCCCGGGCCGCCGAGATCACCTGCCGGGCCAGGCCGATTGTGGTGCCGGGCAGGCTGGTTGCTGCGATTGCACCTTGGCTCGGATCTTCGACCTCGAGCCTTGAGCGTTTCCAGTGGTTCGCCGTGCCGCTATCTCGGCCACGGCCAGTATGAACCCGGCGATCGGGCGGCAGGCCTAGCGATAGGCACTTTCGGGTGGCCGGCCGGTCCGGGTAGAATGGCGGCCAGACGTTCAACAGGTGGATCATCGCGGATAAGACAAATGTGGCGGCATCTTGGACCGCTTACGACGTGGACCGCCCTGTACTTTACGAGTATTCTAATCTACTCGCTGCTCAGTTATTTGATCGCCAAGCGCCTCCAAGTGCGGCATCGCGTCTGGATCGTCCTGAGCCTGAGCTATCTGGCCGGCATGACCACCGGAGCCAAGCTGCTGTACGACGTTCAGCACGACCAATTCAGCCTGTGGGCATTGCTGACTCCCGAGCATTACCTGGCCGGAGGGCTCTGGGGCGGGGTGTTGGCGTATCTTGTCCTGGGCGTGCCGCTTGCGTTGATTCTGGCGAAGCGCAGACGCGCAGCACTCGATCTCGTTGCGTTACCGCTTCCCATCCCCATGATCCTGACCAAACTCGGCTGTCTTTTTAATGGCTGTTGTTATGGACGACCCTGTTTCATGCCCTGGGCGATCACATTCCCTGCGGGCGCCGCCGCTGCACCGCCGGGCGTGCCGCTGCATCCGACACAGACCTACGAAGTGCTGTTCCTGGTATGTGTCCTTTGGGCCTTCAAGGTCTTCAACCATGAGCGCTGGCGAGGGACGATGTTGGTGTGGTTTTTGTCCATCTACGGCCTGGGACGGGCCGCTTGCGAGCTCTGGAGGGCCGACCTGAGTGAACGTTCACTGACCGTCGGGTCTTTCTCCATGTCGCAGCTCATTTGCGTGATCGCGGGCTGTGCCTCCGTCGTCATGCTGTGTCTCTGGCGTGCCCACACCGTGAAGGCCGAAGTATGAGGCTTGCCGTAACGATCTGGAGCCACCCTGACAACGTCATGTCATTACAGAACAACGTGTGTATAGTCCGCGTCATTCCGTGTGACAGACCGGCAATGCAGAGAACGGGAGAATCAGGGACAGTGGGCAACGGGTGCGAAGCTAATGGGCTGCTGAATCAGCGTGGCGGCCGTACCGGTCGCGCGGCGTGTTGGGCTCTAGATCTTGTCGTTGAATCAGGAGAAGTGCTGCAGTGAACCTGTTGGATGTTGTTCGCAGGAAGGGTGTCCCAAAACCATGGGCGGAGGGGGAGAAGATTCCCTGGGATGATCCGAGCTTCAGTAGGCGAATGCTCGAGGAGCATTTGTCCCAGGAAGGCGACGCCGCCAGTCGTCGTTTCAAGACCATTGATAACCACGTAAAGTGGATTCACAATCAGGTTTTGAAGGGGAATCCGTCGCGGATTCTCGATCTGGGCTGCGGCCCGGGATTGTATTGCAACCGGCTGGCGAGGCTTGGGCATCAGTGTGTCGGCATTGACTTCTCTCCAGCTTCGATAGCCCACGCCAAGGGGCAGGCTGAGAAGGACGGTCTTCCATGCACGTACGTTCAGCAGGACATTCGGACTGCAGACTACGGTCGCGGTTATGACCTCGTCCTGCTCATCTTCGGCGAGTTTAACGTCTTTCGCCCGGCGGACGCGAGCGGTATTCTCGGGAAAGCCCATGAGGCTTTGATGCCACACGGCCTTCTGCTTCTCGAGCCACATACCTTTGAGATAGTCCGCAAGATGGGAGAGCGGTCATCTTCGTGGTACTCCGCCGAGAGTGGATTGTTCTCGGATCAGCCGCACCTGTGCCTTCAGGAGCCTTTCTGGGATGCCGAGAGCAACGTAGGCATCGAACGCTATTATGTCATCGATTCGATGACAGGCGAGGTATCGCGCCACTCGGCAAGCGTGCAGGCGTATACCGATGAGCAGTATCGCTCCTTGCTGGCCGAGTGTGGGTTTGGTGAAGTGGAGTTCTACTCGTCGCTGGAGGGCGGTACGGACGGTGCGAGGGGCGACTTGATAGTCATCCTCTCGCAGAAACGGCAAACGCGCTAGCAACTCGCTGGAGTCAAGTAGGTCGGGGCAACAGATCCGCCATTTGATGCCGTCACCTTCCAGACCGCCGAATTCGACGGGAGAGGCCGGCGGATCAAAAAAAGCGTTACAAATTCCGGCGACTTTGACGCCGTGACCCGGTATTATTATGATGGTCAGAAGATCGTGGAGACGCGTCTCGGTGAGCAAACGACGTATCATCAGCAGTTCACCCACGGGACGCAGTATATTGACGAGCTGGTCATGATCCGGGTGAAAGGCAAGGGCGACCTTACGTCCACCAGGATGCCAACTGGAACGTCATCGGCCTGATCGACCTCGGAAGCAGCCTGGTCGAGTGCTATGTGCTCAGCCCCTACGGTGAGATGACCGTGTATCAGGAAACGGGCTACGGGGACCGCGACGGTGACGGCGACGTGGACGCCACGGACAAGGGCACGCCGGGCAGCACGTGCACAGGAACCGTGTCGGGCGCGTGCCGCATCCTGGACCTGGACTTCGATGGCGACTACGACTCGACCGATGCAGGCCTGTTCAACCCACTGCCTCAAGGATTAGCCCGCCACCCCGGCCGCATCGCCACCGCCGTCGACCAACCCTTCGGGCACCAGGGCCTGCTCCATGAACCGGAGATCAGGAGCTACCAGAACCGGACCAGGCAGTATGATCCCGGCAAGAGACGGTTCGTGCAGCGCGACCCGTACGACGTGACACACGGTGATAGGAGTGCGTACCAAGATGGCATGGACTCGTATGTCTATGTGCGCGGACGCCCTCTATCATCCAGGGATCCTTCAGGCCGGGAATGTGAGGGGGGTTTCCTCCTCGGGTACTTACATCATCAAAACTGCCAACCTGAAGAGTGGATGACGTTGATCAATTGCGTGCTTATCCGGAGAAACCTGACTCGCTTCGTTCCCGGTTGTAATGAGGATGATTCTCCTATACCGTGCTACACATACACATACGGGTGTGAGGAGGCGATAGTGCGGGGATTGGATTGTGAGATACACCGTGTTTGTGGCGACTGTCCTCGACCGTTCACACTTTTTACGTGGACAGAAGTTTGTGACTGGGAGTTCGTCGACCGCGAAGAACCAGAGCCAACGGGGCAATTTATTATACAGTCAACAGAAGAGTGTGAGCTGTGTCCCGTGTGAATGCTGAAGACTCGCGGGAGCCCAAGGTCTTCCAGTCTACGGGGAATAAGGAAGCTACGCTTTTCGTTCACGAGGGTTGGGAGTGTTGAGCCGACTTAAGGTTCTGTCGGGTGCGGCGTGCTTAGTGGTCGTTTCGACCCTTTGGCTGGCGTCTTCGATTGCTCCGCGGTGGCTACGCTGCAATGTCGGTACCACGGGCCTCACTATACAAATGACGTCACGGTGCGTTCGTTCGTACTTCGTGCCTCTGCTTGACCAGGGCGAGATTCCTGTGGAATTGCACTCATTTTTGGGGTTCGAAGTGGCAGCAATACACATACCCAAGAGGGACGACGGGGACCAGATCATCTGGATCGCCGTCCCGTTCTGGGCGCTCTTCGGGTTGTCGGCAGCATTTCCGGCTATCTCTGGCGCGAGGCGAGCCCGACGGTGGCGCCGCCGGACCCACGGATTATGCATCCGATGCGGCTACGACCTCAGGGGTAGCGTTTCCGACCTTTGCTCAGAGTGCGGCACGCCTGTGCGGAATTCAACGATTGCGTAACGGAAAAGACCAGCTATAGGCAGTCAAGGGTAAAGTAGAAGAATTTCGTTCGTTTGCTCTTTGGCACTTGCAGGTTCCTCGGGAGTTGGGCGTCGGCCGCTGGGTCTGGTAGTCGCGGCGATCGGGCATGATGCGCCAAGTCGCGTGGCAGAGCTTGATGCCCGGGGCGGTCACTGCTGAGCGGTGGGATAGACCCTCGCCCTTGCGGCGCAGCCGGTAGTCGCGCAGGTCGCCCTCTTGGTAGCATGCCCGATGGGCCATCTACCACATCGTGTTCCGCAGGGCCGGCGATCCGGGTTTGCTGATGCGGCGTCGTGCTGCGCCGTACTGCCCAGTCTGAAAGACCATCAGGTCCAGCCCGTAGAAGGCCACGAGCCGCCCCGGCGAGCGGAAGGTCTTTAAGGGACCAGTTTCGCCGAACAGGCTCCTTTCGTTTCAATCAGTCCAGATCACGTCCGGGCATTATCACCCTGAGAGGAGAAAGGGGACATTCTACGAATGGCACTGCCGCGGTTTTTCGCCCTGTTACGGGGGGCATGGGACTCGTTAGGCGTACACGACGACCCCCGGGCGCGCCCAGAGAGACCCCAAGGACCCCTGCTGAGGCCCCAAGAGCTAAGGCAGTGCCATTCGGGACATTCTACTTTTTCGTGACGAGGGGTCGCGCTGGTCCGCCGGCGTTGACCCCGCCAGTGTATGGTCACGGAACGAGGTAAGCGCATCTGCGGTATTGGTGCAAGCAGGCCGTTGGAATATGCCGTGTGCTCAAGTTCCGGCTCGCCGGGACGATCGGCTTTAGCCCATTGGTGTAAGCCACGGGATGCGAGCCCGTCCATTTGCGGGAGACCCCGATAGGGACGACACATCTTCTCGCGAGGACAAGGCTGTATCGGCCCGTGCGGAGCTTTGTCCTGGCCTGCGCAACCTGCTCTCCCCTGGCTCCGGCTATGGACTAGCCTCTGTCGTCACTCCGTGACTCGCTCGTGGCAGCCGAGCAGCAAGACGCGACTCCCGACCCCCTTTCCTCCCGAGTGGGAATAAGAGGGCCCTACCGCACGAGGACAATCACCACGAGGAGCGAAGCGACGAGGAGGAGGACGGTCCCAGCGACGCTATGACGAACCACCGAACGTCGCAGCTCAGTGGATGGTGTGTTGCTCGGAGGAGGCAACGTCGGCCAATAGCGGATGCGTACCATCCACGCAAGGAGGAGGAACACTGCACCAGCCGCAAGGGAGACCCATGGCCCTGCGTGCCCGATGCACCTGATGAACGCGCCAAAGCCGAGGAGCACCACGAGCAGGGTCGGAATCGATGTGGGCCCCGTGTATACATCTGTGAGTACGGCCCAAGTCAAGAATGCCGCCAAATACGCTACGGCGGTCACACAGAAAAAGCTGAGACCACTGATGCCCAGATGATCCAAGACGGCCGGTATCGTCAGGGCGGCTGCCAAGGTGGCTCGTACAATCAGCATCCGAGCGGCGACGAGCCGTATCCATTCGGCCGAGGCCGCCATCGAACGCAACGCCGCCGCGTCATACCGGAAGCCACACTCGGGGCATCGAACCTCAGGGATACCGTGGAGATCGTACCCACATTTCGGGCAGGCCAAATGGTCTTCGAGGGTCATCCCACCATTGTAGAGCCTGAAAGCAGGCGAAACAGTCACCTGCCTCCGCTCATCTGTCAGTCAAGGAATGTGGTCAACACGGCGACTCCGCATGGCGTGCATCGGGACGCCCGTCGGGGTTCCGCTACGACGAGGTCATTGACGGGGAGGCTACGGCCGGCATGGGACCTGCCGCTACACGTAAAACACGAACGCTCTAATACGGTCGAATACGTGAGGCCAGTAGTAGCAACACCCAACCCCAGAGTGAATGGATAACGAAAACAACGACCACGAAAGCGAAGAACGGGAGGGGCAGTTCCTCCGGTTTGACGGCGTCGAACTGTGCCCCGACGTACAGGCCAACAACGCTGCCGGCGGCTGAAAGAATGAGTATAATGGCGGCCAAGTAAGTCAGCCCTCGTATCCTCCGGCCGATTACAAGCCCGGCCAGTGCCGCAAGCAGCACCAGCCCACCGATATCGGTGCGCAACTGATCAGGTACGAGTCTTCCGTATTGGACCCAAAGGTCATACGCCGCCCAGCCGATGGCAACGAGTCCCACCAACGCTACGACGACACCGGCAAGGCGCAACCCGGCAGTGCCGGCTCGTCCTACAAGAGCACCGCCTGCCAGGGCCAAAGCGCAAGCGGCGATGGTGGCCAGTGCCTCCCATCCGACTACCGTACCCACGAATTTGACCGCCTGTGCGGTCTGAGCTCGCGCGTTGGCTGTCAGATCACGGGGCGCCTCGGCGGAGTCGGGGACAAGATCCGGTGGTAGTCGCCCCTGCTGTTTGGCAACCTCGGATATAATCCAGATTGGTTGGGCCTCTTCCCCTGTGGGTGGACTTGCGCTAGGGAGTTTGGCCTCCCGGAGATCGACGCCGGGAAGCGGCGTATGCATGAGCACCCTGAACCTCAATTCAGGATCCGCCCACCAACAGGTAGCGTAGTACAATCCACCAGCGGCGATGACGTTTAGTATGCCCAGCACCACCAGACCAGTGTCCTGGATGGGCACGGCGGCGCGAGAAGCCCACCAACCTCGCCGGTGGCGCTTCGTGGCACTGTAGATGACTTTGATGTCAAGGGGGGCCGGGGTGTTCATGGCTTAGCACGCAGGCGTATCCGCGCGGGTATATCCTTCACATTCTACAGCTCGCTCCGGGAGCGGTTGCGGGCATAACCCCGAGAAGAGGGATCCCATCCTTTCATTACCCACACTTAATCGACCACCGGCCAGCGTCTCGGGCCGGCGCTTGCCAAATGGCCGTCGGCGTTGACCGGGTACTCTTGAAAGTAATCGTAGATCGTATCGGCTGTGACCGCATCGACCTCCGCCAACATTTGTTCGACCGTGCGCGGCGCTCCACGGTACTCCATGTCGTCCATCAACTGTGTAAGACGATAATACGGCGTCTCACTTTCGACGGCGAGCGATGTCCGACGTTTATTCTTGACCCGCTCGACCTCATGTTCCCGGACCCGCTCAGTACAGATGCGATCGGCCTCGACCCGCATGGCTTCCAAGAGGTATTCGGCGTTCTCCGGCTGACAAATGCCGTACAGCATCATCAGTCCGCAATCGGTATATTCGAGATGATAGGCACCCGCTCGCGGGGCCAGGCCCTTCTGCACGATGCTCCAGAAGAACCGCGAGTTGTCCCCACCGAGAATCGTAGCCGCCGCCGCCGCCGTTTCCGCACGCTCGTCACAAGCGCTGATCGATGGAAAGGTCAGCGCAACAACCTGTTGCTTGAAACGCTCCACGGTGAGCACGTCCGTGCCGCCGTGAATGTCCGGCGGGACCCGCTTGGCGGCCACGCCCGACACCGCCCAAGAGCCGCAGTGCTTTTCGGCAAACCCGATGATCTGTTCGGGATCCACGTTGCCGGCAACGATGAACAGCACGTTGTCCGGAGCGTAACGCTGCTCGAAGTACTCCCCCATCTGGTCACGCGTGAGCGGGCCGACGGTATCCTCATAGCCCAGGACCGGCCAAGCGAGCGGATGACCGGCGAAGACTTTCTCCTGCAGAAAATCGAAGGCCCGGTGTTCAAGGTTGTCCCTGGCCATGGCGATCTCTTCAAGAACAACCTTCTTTTCGGTCTCGAACTCCGAAGCGGGCAGTGTGGAGCGCAACATGTCGGCCAGCAGCTCGATCTGCTTACCGATGTCCGCCTTGCGGACCCACCCGTAATAGATGGTCCGGTCCTCGCTGGTATAGGCGTTGTAGGCACTACCCATGCGGTCGAAGTCGACGGTTATGTCACGCCACGTACGCCTGGCCGTACCCTTGAACATCATGTGTTCGAGAAAGTGCGAAACGCCTGCAAAAGGAGGGGTTTCGTCTCGGGCACCGGTCCGGACGAGAAAGCCGGCCGCCGCACTACGCACGTGGGGCATCCGCTCGATCACCACGCGCAGTCCATTATCCAAGGTATGGAGCGTGTAAGGACCGTCGGTCACTTTTTGCATCTTACTCCTTCAGGTACCTGCCGCCTGCTTACGGGCGTCACGCCGGTCCGCTGTCATTTGGGTGAGCATCCTCGATCGCACTGTCGGCCAGCGGCCTGGGACCCAAGGTCACCACACACAATCTATCACGCGGATAGGTCGTCAGATACCGGCAGGCGTCCTCTATGGTGACTGCTTGCACCTTGGCAACTCTCTCCTCATCAGTGCGTGGCCGGCCGAAGAAGAACAAATCGTTGGCCAGCTCCGCGCAACGTGCCCGGGTGCTGTCACCGCGCGTTTCCAGAGCTGCGACGAGACCGGTGATCGCCCGATCCAGCTCGTCCTGCTGAATATCGTTTGCCAGCCGATCCACTTCCCGAAGCAGCGTTGCATAAGTCCGGTCGCAGCGATCCGGCGTGGTGGAGGCACCGAGGAAAATCATGCCCGTACCGCGGGGTGTCTCCTGCCACGCGTTGACCCAATAGACCAGGCCCTGCTTCTCGCGAACCTCGGTAAATAGTCGCCCGCTCATCCCCCCCGATAGAACCCCCAGAATGACTTGCTGTATGGGGAAGTCATCGTGTGTGGCCTGAACACCGGGCCAACAGATCCCGATCTGCTCCTGTTCCAGTTCCTTGTGGTGGTGGGTAGCGCCGGCTGAAAACTCAACCGGAAACGTCACCCGTCCATCGCGATGCGGGCTGCCGAATCCGTCGAATTGTTCTTGAAATATCTCAGCCACCCGCTTCGGATCGACCGCGCCGGCCACCGCCACCACTATGCGCCCGCCATGAAAGTGCGATCGCCAGTGATCTTCAAGATCGTCTCGGGTGATGCGATCAAGTGTTTCCGGCTCACCGAGCGGATGCCGACCGAGCAGCGGCCCGTAGGCCTTTTGGCCAATCAGCTTGTCCGCAAGACCGTGGGCATCGTCCTCAAGAGCAAGCAACTCCTGCCTGGCGAGCTGGATGCTGGCGGTGAAGGCGTCCTCGGGGAACGTCGGGGCGCGCACAAACTCGGCATGGAGGGCAACGGCCTTGTCAAAATGCTCGGGTAAGACCGTACAGCTAAATGTCGCGGTCTCCCGGCCGGTGGCACTGCCGCGCGATGCACCGATCGCATCGAACGCGTCCGAAAGCTGACGACCCGTCCGCTGTTGGGTCCCCTTGTCGATCGTCTCACCGATCAGGCGGGCCAGACCGAGCTTGTCGGGCGGCTCTGCGCAGGCTCCGGTCAGTACCCGAATCTGAAACGAGACCACGTGCCGCTGTGGCAACGGGGCCACGCCGAACTCGATGCCACAAGGGAGGTTTTCGTGCACAAAGTCGCTCATACGCCCGGCAGCCCGCGCAAATCAAGAGTCCTCGGTCGCTCGCCGGCCTGCAGGAGTCGTTCGACCGCAGGTCCCGCACCAAAACGGTCCGTAACGTACGGACATTCAGACTCCGACGCAAGTCGGGATTCACCAACGGCCGAGCCGAACACGGTAATGTGTGGGACGTACGTCAGTTCCACGACGGTTTGCACAGGCTGACTGCCCTGGTTAGCGGCCGGCGCCTCCTGACGGCTCTCGGTCCTGCGGTGCCGCGGGAGAACGCGTCTCGGGCGGGGGTGGGGATTCACCCGCGGGCCGGCCTGGCGGCTGCGGTGGCGCAAGGGTCGACCAGAGCGCCTCCAGTGCCGGACTATTGGGCCTCATATCCCGAGCGGTTTGAAGGAACTGTCCGGCCAGATCCGGAGGCAAACCCTTGTCGAGGGCGTCGCGGAGATGCATTGCCGTGGTCTCGTCATCGCCGACGTAGAACGCCAGGTCAGCGGCCAGATAGTGGGCCACCGGGTCATCGGAATTCAACTCGATGGCCCGCTTTATCCAGCGTTGCAGCTTCGGTGCCAGATCCGCGGGAGGCTTCCGCAACTGCCCGCCGGCCTCGCGTCGCCCGAGCAGCGACTCGCACAACCCCCCATAGCGCGCCGCCAGCTCGCGCAACACATCCTCGTCGGTAGCGGCCCTGGGCCCGGTTTCTCGCAACAGACGTTTCGCCTTCTCCTCCTCGTCGGCGGCAAGGAAGTAATCCACCATCCGTGTTTGCACGCTGAGTTTCAACAAGCGTCCCGATCGCGACAGGGGCGCAAGAGTGATCGCCCGGACCGCACTGGTAAGTGCCAACGTTGGGTCATTGGGTTCACTGAAGAACCGGCAGTCGGCCAGCTCCGCATGACAACTAGCCGCTCCGAACGGCACTGCCGGGGCCATCACATCGTAGGCCGATGCCGCCAGTTCGAGTACCTCTCGAGCACCCTGATAGTCGCCCCGCATGAAGCGGACGGTGGCCAGCAATCGGAGCTTTTCCGGCACCCACGTTTCGCGCGGTTCGCCTGTCTGATCATCGATCGGCGGCGTTGTCAACGCATCCTTTGCTTCCTGTAGAAGGGCCTCGAGCTGACGGTCGGACTCGGGTTCTGCGCCCAGCTCTGTCAGGATGTTTACATATGACCCCGTGACCTGGTGATGTCGCAGGGGACGGGCGAACACATCGATTACCTCTGCAAGATCGTGCGCCGGACCGGCCAGGCTCCGTTGGGCGCGCATGTAGTCGGCGGCCAGCGACGGACTGAAGGGCTGGCGGAGAAGTTCGCGTTTGACCGCGGTCACCGCATCATCCAGCAGAGCCCGTGACTTCTCCGCGTCGTTTCGGGCGGTCGCACTGCGCGCCCGGGTTATGTTGAGCCAGTATTCCACGCTGCCGTGGTTGATGTACCCGGGGGAGCGGAGGACCAACTCCTTGAGCGCACCGCTCCCTTCTTCACAATGCTTGTCACTGAGCCTGTAGTCCTCCTCCGCCAGGGCCAGAAGTCTGGCATTCGGTGGCTGTGTTTCATATGCCCGGCGCTCGCGATCGACGGCGCGGTGTTGCAGATACTCGGCGGCCTGCAAATGGGCCTCACTCCAGCGGTACAGATTGGTGAGTGCTCGCTGCGGATTGAGCCGATTGGTCGCCAGTGAGGCCAACCGAATCGCCTCATCGTAGTTGCCGTCGAAGAAAGCATCCCTGGCACGGAACACGCTTCGTGCCGCTGCGAAGTCCTGCTGCGTCATCACCAACGCCCCAAGTCCGACCAGACCGCCGACGAATGCGGTGGTGGCGCGTCGACCGCGTGTTGCGGAAAGACAGTGTGCAAGACCTCGGGTCCCGCGGCCGCTCAGCGCCCAGATCAACCCGATTACGGTATAGAACAATATTGGAACGCCGGAGACGCGCAGACCCACACTGAAACACTCTTCAACGACAAGGCCCACCAACGCGCCCATCAGGCCGACAAGCGCCCAGCGCTCGCCGCGAGGTGGCGATGCCGCCAGCGCAGCCACACCGGCCCGAAGTGTCAGCAGTAGCGCGGCAGCTATCAGGACGATTCCCACCGACCCTAGATCGGCCATGACCTCGAACCATTCGTTGTGAGCGTGGGCAATGCGCGACTCGAAGACGAGTGGGTCATCCAATACGTCGTTGACAACGTGCGAGTCGCCCACCAGCACAAAGGCCCCTTGCCCGTGTCCGGTGAAGGGTCTCTCGTTGAACATGCGCCAAGCATAGCCCCAGGCGTAGGTGCGCAAACGGACGGTGGCGCTACGGCCGGTCTGTGACAATGTGTCACCCAGCCCGGAGAAATAGAGCCAGCCGAAAGCCGCCACCGCTACCCCGAGGGCCACCGGAATCCACTTCGTGCGGCCTCGCAGGCCAAAGAACGCCATGGCCAATGCGCCAAACAGAAGGCCGACGTAGGCACCACGCGAATCGGCGAGAAGGAAAGCCCAGAGGCAAATGGCCATCAGCACAGCGGCCGAGATCACCAAGCCAGCGGCTCTCGCATGTTTCTTGACAGCGCTCTCGATCTTTTCGCAGATGAGCGCGGCAGCGAGGAGGATGCCGGGGATAAGACAGGCCGCCAGAAAGGCCGGATTACCCACTGGAAAGTCGGCTCGAAGTGTGGGGTTGCGCCCATAGTGATACCAGATGGCAACGGCAGCCGTGAGCACGGCGATTACCACGACCGCCCGTGACGCCAGCCTTGCGGCGGAGGAGCCCAGCCCGTTGCCGATGCCGAAGGCCCACAGAAAATGGATCGTGAGCAGGATGCTTCCGCCGACCGCCAACTCCGGAGCCCACAGCCACCGACTGCTCGCGAATGACCACAACAGATACAGTCCCACCAGTAGCTGGGCGGCGATGAGCGGGGCCACGTGCACCTTGTGTGGCCCGGCGCTGGTTGCGGAACTGTCCGGGGCACCTGATATCAAGGTCGCGTCATCGCCGACCACGTCTTCGGCACGTGTTCTCGGCCCCCCCACTATGGCAATGCTCAAGACGAGGATCGCCAGGCCGGCACCGATTCCGAAGATGTAGTTCTTGACGGTCCCGGCGTAGATCGTAGGGACCTGATAGTTGAGGCAGAGCAACTGAACAACGGCGCGAAGCGGCGATTCCTCCTGCCACTCGATAGCGCCGTCCACAGGGGCAGTGGGCTTTGCGGCGCTCAGAAGCAGCGAGCCTCCCGCAACGGTCATTATCACCAGGCAGAACATAACCACATTAAGGGGACGGGTAGCGCTCGACTCGTATTTGCGCACGTCGTTCATCGCTTGTCGCATCAAATCGACCGGAGTGTTACGAGTATCAACAGCAGCGCTTCAGCAGTCAATCACCAACGGGCCGGGGAGCGAAGCTAGCTCTTCGGTGCCGTCCAGGGAGTCTCCGCTGCACCCGCCTGGGCGTTTGCCAGCCGGGCTAGCGCGAACAGCAGATCACTAAGCCGGTTCAAATAGGCGAGAGCCGACCGGTCAACGGGCTGTTGCCGTGCGAGGGCAACCGTGGCGCGCTCGGCCCGGCGGCAGACGGCCCGGGCAAGGTGCAGCCGACCGGCGGTCTCGCTTCCACCCGGCAAGATGAAGCCCTTAAGCGGAGAGACCTCAGCCGAGACTTCGTCGATCCACTTCTCGAGCCGGGCCACATGGGCATCACCGATCATCAGCTCCGGACGGTCGCCTTCGTGTGTGGCGAGTTCGGCGCCGAGGATAAACAGCTCCGATTGTATCTGCCGCAGCATGCCCACGGTGGCATCATCGTTACAGTTGGCAACGACCATCCCGATCGCAGCGTTCGTCTCATCAACGTGGCCGCAGGCAACCACGCGCGGATCATCCTTGGACACTCGCGCACCGCCGATCAGGCCGGTGCTGCCGTCGTCACCACGTTTTGTATAGAGCTTCACCCGCGCCGCCTCTTAATGATAACCCGTGGCATTATATGTGGTTGCAGGAACAGGGCAAGGGCGCTGCGAACCACGGTGGTACCCGCGGCGGGCAGTGCGGCGTGTCAGTGCTTGAAATGCCGCGTGCCTGTTAAGATCATGGCAACGTTCCGTTCATCACAAGCGGCTATCGTATCGCTATCCCGCTTGGACCCGCCGGGTTGGATGATCGCCGTTACACCCGCGTCCATCAGGATGTCGGGCCCGTCAGAGAAGGGGAAAAAACCATCGGAAGCAGCCACCGACCCAGGGAGTTTGTCTGCGTGACCGTTCTCTTTCGCCAGCCAGGTGGCAATGCGGCAGCTCATCACCCGAGACATCTGTCCGGCCCCGTTGCCGATGAGCATGCCATCCTTACAGATTGAAATGGCGTTGCTCTTGGTGTGCTTGCAGACCAGCCAGGCCAGGCGTAGGTCCGTCATCTCGGTGTCGGTTGGCTCCCGCTTAGTGACCACCTTCCATTCGTCTTCGTCCAGTCCGACAGTATCGACTGATTGGACAAGCAGCCCGCCACGAACCCCCTTGTAATCCAACTCGTTGGCGTGCGACGGCGGATCCGTATATCGGTTTGGGACAGCGAGAAGCCGAACATCCGCTCCCCACCGCTTGCCCGTTCGGATGACTTCGATCGCCTCATCCTCAAAACCTTCCGCAATGATCACTTCAACAAAGAAAGCACCGGCCCCCGCGTCTTTTCCCCACGCCTGGAGCGACTGTAGGACGGCTCGAGCAAAGCCCGTGTCGATCCGAAAACTCACCGCGAGGATGCCGCCCATTGCAGCGTTCGGGTCGCCGAGATACGCCTTCTTGTACGCCTCCAGCATGTCTTCACCGACGCCGACCCCGCACGGATTGCCGTGTTTCACAAAAACACAAGAGTCTCTCGAGTTTCCGCTCTGCACCAGTTCACTACACAAATCGTTTGCGGCGTTCGAGTCCAAATAATTATTAAACGACATCGGCTTTGCGGAACCGCGTGGATCGTTGTTAAGACCGCGAGGCAGCTCCTTGGGATCCGCGGGATTCAGCAGGACCCTCGCCGGCTGATGGGGGTTCTCGCCGTAGCGCAGTGCCGTGAGTTCCCACAGCTCAAGAAACTCGAGCCGTGATCGCCAGTGGCGAGGCCAGCTCGAACTCAGCCACGATGTAATTTTAGAATCGTAATCTGTTGTACGACGGAACACGGCGAGAGCGCGGTCTTGGCCAAAAACCGGTACGCCTTCACCTCGAAGGAAATGCAACGTATTGCGGTATTGATCTCGGGATTCAACGACCAGTACATGCTGATGATTCTTCGCGGCCGCCCGCAGCAGACAAGGTCCGCCGATGTCGATCATCTGTACGGCCTGCTCGAACGTGCAGTCCGGGTCGGAGATGGTCTTCTCGAACGGATAGAGGTTGACCACCACCATGTCGATCGGCTCGATGCCCTGCTCCTTGAGCTGGAGCATGTGCTGTGGGTTGTCACGATCGGCCAGGATGGCAGCGTGGATCTTGGGGTGAAGAGTCTTCACTCGGCCGGCGAGCATCTCGGGGAAACCGGTGATCTCCTCGACGAGTGTCACCGGCATGCCGTTTTCTTTCAGCAGCGTGGCCGTCCCCCCGGTGGAGATGATCTCGATGCCGAATTCGTCAACCAGCGCCCGGGCGAAATCGACGATGCCGGTCTTGTCGTAAACGCTAATCAGCGCACGCTTGATCTTATTAGCGGCCATGGGAGTCATGGTACTCGCATCGGACGATCATGTCACATGGCGATAGGCTGACCGGTGTTGTCCCGTCGCATGCGGCCGGGACTTCGACAGGTATTGTGGCTTTGTGCGCACCGGCTCAAGGTCTGACGTCCCGCCGGCTGCGAAGCGGATCACTCAGACTCGTGTCGGCTCCGGCGTCGCCCGCCTCCCGGGCCTCTCGGGCTGCTTCCGCTTCGTCGCGTGGCGGTCGGTTGAGCTGCTGGCGAGCCGCGATCACCTGCTGGCGCCGGAGATAAGGAACGCTGTCGAGCCGGGCGCACAGAACGCGTCCATCCCGACCCAAAAGGTATACCGCGTCATCATTCCTGTTCGACACGGTTCGCGTATCGGCAGGCGCCTCGATGCTATGGCGTACATGGCCGCTATCGTGGTCCACCACTTCAAGCCGGTGATCGCCGGTAAAGACGATGTCACCGTTCCTGGTGTGGGCGAGGAACGCACGGGCGTTGTCGCTTCGCCACTTCTCCCGGCCGGTATCTGCGTCGATTGCGCTGAGTCCGTGGCCCGGGCAATACTGGTACACTGTATGGGCGGTTACGATCGGGCCTTCATCAAGAGGTTGCGGAAAGCGCACCCGCCAGAGCATCCTGCCGCTGGAAAGGTGAAGCCTGTAGAGGGAACGGTCGAGGCCGGCCACATAGACCCCGCTTTCGTCGACCGCAGGATCGCCCGTGATCGGGCCGTTGGCCCGGAAGACCCAGTTCAGGGTCTTGTCGGCCGCCCGGCAGGAATACACCATGCCACCCTGCGAGGCAAACAGGAGCATGTTGTGGGCGTAAAGGACCGGGGCGGCGGTTACCCGACCATCGACTTCTACCGCCCATAGCTTGAACGGCTCCCGGGCGAGCGGGTGGTTGAGCCGCAACGAATAAAACCGCCCATCCGCACCGCCCACAAGCAGCACGTCGTCGTAACCCACCGCCGGGCTTCCCACAGCAGACTCCGGCGCAAAGCTTCGGATTATATCCCCGGTAAAGCGGTCGTGGATGAAGACCTTCGTACTGGTGGGGATAACGACCGGCCCGGCGCCGTCGGCTGTCCGGATGTGCGCCGGCGAGTAGATCCGATGGTCAGCTTCAGTCAACTTCGCAGCCCAGCGGACCAGGCCGGTGTTGGCGGTCAGCGCGAAAAGGACGCCACCATCGGTGACAACATATAGCACCTCATCCACGAGATGCGCCTTGTCGGGCGAGTCACCCAGCGGGAGGGGCAGGCTGGCCTGCCAATACCTGAACATCCCCGCTTCCTGGAGCTTGGCGTCGTCGATCAACGGTGGAGCCTGATCGAACTGCGGCTCCGCGAGGGGGGCGGCTGCAAACAGCATCAAAACCGTCAAACTCGATAGCATGCGTCACGTCTCCTGTGCGTGAACTTAGGAAGAATGCACCGGCAGTTCCGCATGATTTAATGAGAAAAAGCCTTGCCCGTCAAGCGCCGGCCCATCATTGCCCGACCTCGGACGCGCGGAGGAGGAGGCACGACCTGTTGGTTACATCACGTGATGGTCGCAGGATCGTCGGCGGAAAGCGTACGTTCGTGCTGTAGTTCCCACGTCTGCATCTCGTCGATCATGGCCAGGTGGTTTTCGATAGTGGTTTTCATGGCCGGCGAATCGGTAACAGTCTCGAACACGTGGGGTCGGCCCTGTGCCCGAGCACGCAGGTCCCGCACGAAGTCCTCCCAGCAACCCTCATAGAGCGTGTCGCGAATGCGAAGGAGCATTCGGTGCTCGTCGTCGAGCGGGAACCGGCCGCTGCTGTCCGCTACCGGAGAAGGCATCGCGGTGCTCACTCTCGTGCCAATGGGAAGCGCCTGCACATCTATTGGACCCGCGACCGCCGATAGCGTCAAGGCGTGTTGCCGATGTTCGCTTCATAGGTCCTTTAATCTGTCCGATTCGTGACGTTTATCCGACGCTGCCCCACGAAACGCCATAGGTCAAGCCCGCAGTGGGTATGTTTCCGTCTTCGTTGTCCCGGTGGCTTCGCCTTCATACAATAAAGTCGGGCAAGGTCTGGGGGGCTTTGAACCAATCCGGTTTGGCAGGAGGGAGGCGGACTGTCCCAAATAAAGACAGATTACAACGGCTCTTCAGGGGAGCAGTGCTTTTGATTCGACGTGTGCTGAGGCCGCGCGGGCTGACACGTCGGAGGACGAACGTGAGACCCTGCTGTCGAGATATCTGCGTTTGGGGGGCGGTTTGTTCCGTGCTTCTTATAGCGCCGACCCTGGTGCGCGCGCGTTGCGGGGACTTCAACGATGACGGGCATGTCGACCATATCGACTTTGCGGCATTTTTCGATTGCCTGAAAGGACCGGGTGGCGAACCGGTCCCCCCGGAGTGCTTTCCCGCGGACTCTGATTCCGACGACGATGTTGATCTGCAGGACTGGCGGACGTTCCAGTTAGCCTTCGGAACGGATTACGGCAATCTCGATTGCGATGCCCGCTGGGCGGAAGGCTTTCACCTGCCCGGGACGGACCGGCTGGTCGAGGTCTTCGGTGTGTTCGATGATGGAGGCGGGTCGGCTTTATATGCCGGTGGCAGTTTCTCGCTGGCCGGAGGAGCAGCAGCCCAGAGCATCGCCAAGTGGGACGGCACTTCGTGGTCGCCGTTGGACAGCGGGATTGGCCCCTATTCCCCCTATTTCGATCCTCCCTTGGTCAGCGCAATGGCCGTCTTTGATGATGGCACCGGGCCCGCACTATACGTCGGCGGGATGTTCAAGAAAGCCGGGGGACTGCCTGCTGACAACATTGCCCGGTGGGATGGCACCAGATGGTCGGCGCTGGGGCAGGGGACGAACGGCCATGTCGAGGCCCTTGCCGTTTTCGATGACGGGAGCGGCCCGGCGCTCTATGCCGGTGGCATCTTTAGTGTGGCCGGCGGCATAGCGGCCAACAGCATCGCCAAGTGGGACGGCAGCTCGTGGTCCTCCGTCGGAGGCGGGATAGAGTATGACGTTTCGGCCCTGGTAGTGTTCGATGATGGCACCGGCCCGGCGCTGTATGCCGGCGGCGACTTTACCTGGGCCGGGAGTGTGGAAGCGCACAAGGTGGCCAAGTGGGACGGCACCTCATGGTCCGCACTGGGCACTGGGATGAATCGGGAGGTCGCAGCCCTGACCGTTTTCGACGATGGCGGTGGGCCGGCGCTCTACGCCGGCGGCTACTTTACGACGGCCGACGGCGCCGAGGCGGACTACATCGCCAGATGGGACGGCAGTTCCTGGTCCCCGGTGGGAGGCGGTACCGCGGGATACTTCGGGGCGTTCGCCCTGAGCGTGTTCGACGATGGGAGCGGCCCGGCTCTATACGCCGCCGGGTCGTTCACCTCAGCCGGCGGTGTTGCGGCCAATGGTATCGCCAAGTGGGATGGCATCTCCTGGTCACCGCTGGGGAGCGGGATCGATGCCGGCTTCTCGGGCTGGCCGTGGGTGCGAGCTCTGATCGCCTTCGACAACGGCAGTGGACCAGACCTATATGTCGGTGGTAGGTTCGCCACAGCGGGAGAGCTTAGGGCTAGGAACATAGCACGGTGGGGCGGTGCGACCTGGTCGTCAGTGGAAGGTGTGCCCGGCGCCGGGATCTACGGCTCGGTCGACGCCTTTACCGTTTACGACGACGGAAATGGCCCCGGGCTCTACGCCGGTGGCGGATTCGGGAAAGCAGGAGAGACCGCAGCGAACAACATCGCCCGTTGGAACGGAAGCGCCTGGTCGGCGTTAGGAAATGGTACGAACGACAAGGTTCGCAGCCTGGCCACATTCGATGATGGATCCGGGACAGCACTCTATGTCGGCGGCGAGTTCACCATGGCTGGCGGCGTGGCCGCGGCGCGAATCGCAGAATGGGACGGTGCGGCATGGTCGCCGCTGGGTGCCGGGATGGGCGGCGGCAGGGTTTGGGCGATGGCCGTCTTCGACGACGGAACCGGCCCGGGACTGTACGTGGGTGGTACCTTTACCCTTGCCGGCGACGAACCGGCGAGAGGCATTGCCAAGTGGGATGGCAGTTCCTGGTCTCCGGTGGGAGGCGGCGTCGACGAGTCCGGGATGGTCCAGGCCCTAACCGTTTTTGACGACGGGTTCGGGCCGGCGCTCTACGTGGCCGGGCGGTTTGCGTCCGCCGGAGGTGTGACAGCGGCAAGTATCGCCAAGTGGGACGGGACGGATTGGTCGCCGTTGGGAAGCGGCGTCGATGGCACGGCTCGTACGCTGGCTGTCTTCGATGATGGTGCCGGACCGGCCCTGTATGTCGGCGGGGCTTTCGAGTCGGAAAATGGCGAGTCAACAGAGGGCATCGCCAGATGGGACGGCGCTTCGTGGTCCGCCCTGAGGAGCGGTGTCAACGTCGCGGTTGACGCGTTGGCCGGCTTCGACGATGGCAGCGGCCCGGCTCTGTACGTCGGTAATGATTTCACCCACGTTGGCGACACTGTGGCCTTGAGCATCGCCAGGTGGGACGGCTGCTCGTGGTGGCCGGTGGGAGGCGGAATGGACCAGCTCGGCGCCGTCAAGGCGCTGGCCATTTTCGACGACGGTAGCGGTCCTGCCCTTTATGCAGGTGGTTCCTTCACCTCAGCAGGACGAGTTCCATCCTTGGGTATCGCCAGGTGGTACCGCCCGGTCCCGCCGTGTCCCGAATCGCCGGAGCAGCCGTGAATTCGGAATGATAAATGGCGAATAGGGAAAGAAGCGGTCCGCACGTCACCTGGTCAATTCCAAGCACACGAAGGCAAAGCGCCGGACCCCAGGTCAATTGACGATTGTCGATTGCGGTACCCGCCGACACACATGCGCAATCCCCATTCCCCATTCCGCATTCCGCAATCCCCAATCCGCAATCCGCAATCGAGCGTATCGTACACTTGGGAGGGATCATGCCCGAAGGATCGGATATCTCGGACGTCTCAGTATGAACGATTTGACACACGTTCCCTATGCACGGCCCGCCGGCACGATGGTGACGGGCATTTCGACCCAGCACACGCCTGTCCTTGCTGCGTCCGTCAACCCTGCCGGAAACGTCCAGGTCCACAAGCGGACCGATGGGTTTGCCGTAGCGTCAGCCATATGCGGTTTCACGGCCATCGTACCGTTGGTGTCTCAGGTTATCGGCCTGGCTTTCGGAACGCTCAGCCTGGCGCGGATCCGCCGGGCCCGGCGAGCGGGAATCGAGCTGGGCGGCGCCAAGTGGGCCCTCACGGGCATCGTCAGCAGTGCGTTCACATTGATCTGCTGGGTCGGGATCTTTGTGGCCATCTCTCTTATCGGCTCGTCATTATCGCATTCAGTCGAGTCACTGAACACCCTCATGCCGCCGACTCCTTGACAAACGGCTCAGTAGAAGCCCGCAGGCGGAGATCAGTTCCCGGGTGAAGTTGGTGCCATCCTTACGACACTGCGAGCACCGTTGTCATCGGTCCTTCGCGCCAAGAGGTGCCGTTTGCCAAGCACTCAAAGCGACTGGTTGGCTCGTTGCGATTGACAGCAAAGCTCTGAGCCGCAGGCGGAATGGAATCCCGATCTATCGGGAGCCCGCGCGGCGTTCCGTTCTCCGAATCAGCGTTAATCGCAATCGGCAGGTAGCGCAGACTCCCGAGTTGATCGGGACAAGTTCCGTCGGGTGCTCGGGAGCGAGAAATCGGTCGATTTGATTAAGATTGTCTAACAGAACGGCATCATATTCGGAGCCGTGACCGTGAGGGAGCGGACCAGCGTTGATCGTCAAACCACTTCCTGATCCCGATCTACATCGGGACGGCTCGGTCTTGTTAGACGGTCTAAGTAGCTCCAGAACATTGGGACGCCCCACTTTTCTCGACTGGATCACGTACGAACGTTTGCGAGCACGTGGCGCTCGTGTAGGATGAGCCTTATTGCCTGCTTTGCAGGCTGTATCAGGCGTTGTGTTTGACGGGCGGGAGGCGGTACCCGCTCGGTTTTTTCTTTGCGCACGAGCAAGAGGCGTGCAAGCCATGAGACTCAGTCGATGGGTGTTATTCGTTTTGGCCCTGACGCCAAGCTTGGCATGGGCGCAGGACAAGCAAAGCGGGTTGCTTCTAACCGGCGCGAAGGTGCTTGATCCTGCCGGGCAGACTCTTTTGGAAGGTTATGGCGTCTTGATCGTGGGGGAGCGCATCGCAAAGGTCGCCCCCGCGGCCGAGGTGACGGCATCGGCGGAAGCGCGGTCTTTCGACTTGAGCGGTCTTACGCTCGTCCCCGGACTTATCGATGCTCACACGCATCTGCTCCTGTACCCGTACGACGAGACATCATGGAACGATCAGGTTCTTAAAGAGTCCTTGGAGCTGCGCACGGTGCGCGCCGTGGCGGCGGCCAAGGCCACCCTCGAAGCAGGCTTCACCACACTGCGGGATTTGGGGACCGAGGGAGCCGGCTACGCCGACGTCGCCCTCCGCGATGCCATCGCCATGGGGATTGTGCCCGGCCCGCGTGTGTTGGCCTCGACTCGCGCCTTGGTGGCCACCGGTTGCTACGGGCCAATGGGTTTCGACCCGCGCTGGGACGTACCTAAAGGTGCCCAGGTGGCCGACGGCGTGGACGGACTGCGCAAAGCCGTACGCCAACAGATCGCGGCCGGAGCGGACTGGATCAAGGTCTATGCCGACTACCGGCGCAAGCCGGGAGCCCCGTCGACGCCGACCTACTCACAAGAAGAGCTCAACGCTATTGTTGACGAGGCCCGCAGTGCCGACCTCCCCGTGGCCGCCCACGCGACCATCGATGAAGCCATCCGCCGGAGTGTCCTTGCGGCGGTGACTACCATCGAACATGGCTCCAATGCGTCGGAAGAGATCTTCACCCTGATGCGCGAGCACGAAGTGGTGCTTTGTCCGACTCTGGCTGCCGGGGAGGCGATTGCCCGGTACGCCGGGTGGGAGCCGGGAACACCCGATCCCCCACGTATAAAGCGGTCCAAAGAGATGTTCGCCCGGGCGTTAGAGTCCGGCGTGGCCATCGCATGCGGCAGCGACGTGGGCGTGTTTGCTCACGGCGATAACGTCCGCGAGTTGGAGCTGATGGTTGCCTACGGAATGTCACCGGGGCAAGCACTGCAAGCTGCGACCATCACCGCCGCCCGGCTCCTGAATAAGCAAGACGACTTGGGCCGGATCGCCGAAGGATATCTGGCCGACATTGTCGCCGTGCGGGGCAATCCACTCGAAGACCCTTCCAGTCTTCGTAACGTTGTTATCGTGTTGAAGGACGGGCGCATTGCGCTGGACCGGCGTTGAATATCCGGGACCGACCTTCCAGTCCGTCATAAGGGC
>CP070827.1:3156443-3159727 GCA_020344555.1 Phycisphaerales bacterium | reverse complement strand
CTGATCGGGCTGATGCTGTTGGGGGTGCTGTTCGCCTTTCCACTCAAGCGGCGTTTCATCAACGAGGAGCAGATGCCTTTCCCCGAGGGCCGGGCTTGCGGTGTGGTCATGGACACGTTGCACAGCGGCGGGACCGGAAAATCCGTCCTACCGGCCAAGCTCTTGGTGATCTTCAGCGTTATCGCAGGCCTGCTGAAGCTCGGGCAATCCCACTCCCTCATGGAGAAGATCAGACTCGGCTTCCTGAGTGTGCCTGAAATGCTCGACGAGTGGTATTACCGTCTGGCCGAGAGGTTCGATTGGTGGATTCCCAATATTGCCGGGACGCCGCTAAGGGAGCTGACCATCCGGCCTGAACTGGACATCGCCATGATCGGCGCCGGCGGGCTCATGGGTATTCGCACCGGAGCGTCCCTCCTCGTCGGGGCAATTATCAACTATTGCATCCTTGCCCCCTGGATGGTCCGCATAGGCGACATCGCAACCACCACCGACGAAGCGGGGGTGGTCCATGTCGGATTCCGTGCGATTACTACCTGGTCGCTGTGGTGCGGTGTGGCCATGATGACCACCGCCTCGTTATTCGCCTTTTTCGCCAAGCCGCAAATGTTCGTCAGCGCGTTTAAGGGGCTGTTTGGAGGCAAGAAGAAGGCGGCGGTGGATTGCGTCAAGCACATTGAACTGCCGCTGTGGGTCTCGGTGATTGGCGTGCCTATCGTAGGGGCTTACCTGGTCTGGATCGCCCATTGGTTTTTCGGCGTGGCGATCTGGATGGGGATCATTGCCGTCCCCATGGTGTTCGTGTTCGCACTGATCGGTGTCAACTCGACGGCTCTGACCTCGATCACTCCAACAGGGCCGCTGGGCAAGATCACGCAGCTCATCTACGGAGGCATCGCCCCGGGCAACATCACGACCAACATCGCGACGGCCGGCATCAGCGCGGAAGTCGCGGGCAGCGCATCGAACCTTATCCAGAACATCAAACCCGGTTACATGCTCGGGGGGAAACCGCGTTTGCAGGCCATGGGGCACGTCATCGGGGCGTTTTCCGGGGCCATTTTCTCCGTGATCGTGTTTTATTTACTGTTTCTCAGGAACAACCCGGCCGGTTTGATCAGCGAGCAGTATCCCTACCCGGCGGCAACGGTTTGGAAGGCGGTTGCGGAGCTTCTGACAAGAGGCCTCAGCGAACTGCCGACCACGGCGCTTTGGGCCACGGTCATCGGAGCTGCAGTCGGCATCGGTCTCGAAGGGATTCGGATGGCGGCCAAGGGGAGGTTTCCGCTCTCGGCCGTGGGAATCGGACTGGCATTCGTCATCCCCTTCCAGATTTGCCTGGCGATGTTCTTCGGGTCGTTCATTTTTTGGGTGATCGACAAGCTGTGGCCCAAGCCGGGGCAGCGAATGAACGAGGTCTTCGTGCAGAACCAGGAGTCGATTTGTGCCGGTATCATAGCCGGTGCGGCTCTGATCGGTGTGGGGGTAATGGCTCTTGAACTGTTCGTGCTCGGTGGTTAGTGCCGTTCCCGTTTGGAGGATCTCCGACGGCCAAGCCGCTTACGGCCGGCTCATGAACAGGCAGTTGTCTAGGGACGGCGGCGAAGAGATAGAGGTGAAGCACTATGTATGATCCCAGGTTAGATCAGCTTGCGCGGGTTCTCGTTCGGTACTCAACCGAGGTCAAGAAGGGTGACACGGTTCGCGTGCGGATGGCGACCGTGGCGGAGCCGCTGGCCCTGGCTGTCTACAAGGAAGTGCTTCGCGCCGGCGGGTATCCGGTAGTGCGTCTGGTGCCCGAGGAGTGCCAGGAGCTGTTGGCCAGACACGGCAGCCCGGCCCAGCTCGATTACCTTTCGCCGATTGACCTCGAGGAAATGAAAATCGTCAACGTTGATATAAGCGCCTGGGCGCACCGTAACACCCGGGCTATGAGCAACGCCGATCCGAAAAAGCAGGCGACTATGAACAAGGCCCGGCGCCCCCTCCTCCAGACCGCGCTGGAACGGATCGCAAAGAAGGGCAAGGCCAAGCTCCGCTGGGTGGGAACGCAATACCCCTGCCAGGCATCGGCCCAGGACGCGGAGATGTCGCTGGCCGAGTATGCGGATTTCGTCTTCAAAGCCGGAATGTTGCACTTGCCCAATCCGATCGCAGCCTGGAAGAAGGTTCACAAGACGCAACAGCGAGTGGTCGATTTCCTGAACAAGGCCAGTGAGGTGCGATACTTCGTGCCCGGCGGTACGGACATCCGCTTCGGCGTCAAGAACCGACGCTGGATAAACTGCGACGGGAAGTACAATTTCCCCGACGGCGAGGTCTTTACCGGACCCGTCGAATCCGCGACCGAAGGCGAGGTTCGCTTCAGCTACCCTGCGGTTTACCAGGGTCGGGAAGTCACCGACATCCGGCTGCGTTTCAAGGGGGGCAAGGTGGTGGACGCCGGCGCTTCAAAAGGCAAGGACTTCCTGTTCCAAATGATGGACCAGGACAAGGGAGCCCGAATCCTCGGCGAGCTGGCCATCGGCACCAACTACGAGATCAGGAAGTTCACGCGTAACACGCTGTTCGACGAGAAGATCGGCGGGACCGTGCATCTGGCCTTGGGGGCCGCACTGCCTGAATCCCGAGGAAAAAACGAGAGTGGGCTGCACTGGGACATGGTGTGCGATCTGCGCCGAGGCGGACGCATCGAGGTGGATGGCAAGGTCATCTCCAAAAATGGGCGATTCCTGAGGTCCACGTGGCCTCAGCCGCTCAGAAGAGGCGCTTGATCCGCCCTATGGACAGTATGGGCCAGGCGCGACACACTATTGAGCGTATGACCCTGCGCGGTCTTGTACGATGACCGAGCCGCGGGCTCGAAACCTGCCCGGTGATGCGCAGGTGGTTGCCGGCTGTGCCGGGTCATGGAGTGGCCAGAAAGTTGGGAGCAAGTCATGTACACTCTTCGTTCGACGCGCGCGGTGGCTACTGCTGCCGCTATTATTCCCTTGGTACTCGGTCAGGTCGCTGCTATGGGAGACGACACTAAGGTACGCCCGGCTCACTGCGCAGGAAGCTGGTATCCCGGCAATCCAACGACACTGGTAAGACAGGTTGACGAACTGCTCGCCAAATCCTCGCCGCCGGCTATTTCCGGCAAGCCGATCGCCGTAATTTCGCCCCACGCAGGTTATCGATACAGCGCACCGGTCGCAGCAGCGGGCTATCGCTGTCTGCAGGGCCACGAATACAAGCGTGTCATCGTGCTGGCGTTCAGTCATCGAGGGGCAGGCCGGTAT
>CP070827.1:3153395-3156343 GCA_020344555.1 Phycisphaerales bacterium | reverse complement strand
CGGAGATTGTTGAACTCGCAGCGCAGTCGTCGTTGCCCGGAACCAGACAGGGATTTGGCGTGCAGGTGCCACCGAGCAGCCAGTTCCCACCGGCCGCGAAGCAGTCGTCTATCGCGACTTGAGAACAGTCCGCCGGGCACTGACAGCAGGTTCCGAGTACATCCCCACAATCGGTTGCCTGGATCGTTGTGTCAACACAGAATGCCAGGTCAAAGTCGAAGAAGTAGTCCTCCGGTCCATAGGCCTTGACGCCGCCTATGCCGTAGTCGTTGCCTGCCGAACCTTCGTCCCACCACCAGTGGCAGTCCACAGGCGTCCCAGGCGTATTGTTGGCTATCTCGATCCAATAGCAGGTGCCGGGAGTCACGCTTACCGGCGTCGGCAGCAAGGCGGTGTACTCGTAGTCGGTCCAACTAGTGAAATCACCCGCGAGAGCCTTGGAGACGGTTACCGATTGTGATGAGAGCACAGCCCCGGGTAGGCCGGCGGCATTCTGATAGAATGTGATGGTGAAGTCGTCTCCAGAGTCCGGGACACAGTCCGTTGATGTGTTAGGATCAAGGTATACGCCCCACCAGCAGACCTCCGTGATTTCGGTTCCAAGCGGGACGAAATCATCGGCGGCCTGCCAGGGTGTGGCCAGGTCGCTCGTGAGGACCCAGCTCACGTCAGGCATGTGGCAGTTCGATGCGCCGTCAATCTCGCACACCACGCCCGCTGTTCTGAGGGCATTCGAGATGGTTTGCTGATCGTTGCGGATCAGGCGGTCTCGGCCGTCGCTAGCGCACGGCACGGCGTGCTGCTTTCGCTGTCCCTCCGAGGCGAGCCGATCAGGCTGATCCCGGCGGCTGTCGGTAGCAGGGTTGGCATGGACAACCGCTGACGCGCCGCTCGCTCGCGGCGGCTCCTCCTCGACCACGTTGCCCGTACCCGCTAGAAACACCCCAGTCGTGATTGCGAGCACGGTTACCACTCTGTCTGTGAATTGCATTACGCGTTCCTCCTCCGGACACCGACCAATAGCGCACACTGCAGGTTTCACGATACGCACACGTGGAGTATGGATGGCGAGTGCCAGCGCCCTCCGACGGGTCCGGTCTGCCCAGCCGAACCCAGACTTCTCCCCCACCTGCGCACCACAGATTATGTGCACTTTAACACGTTAACGATGTCGGTTCAACTGGAAATCTGGGCAAGTTCGCGAGAATACTCAGGAGGTGAACGTGTCAAACTACGGCCTCGCTGCGCGAAACCATGCCGCACTACACGAGGCTCGCCATCTTCTTCGGGACGCACCCCGGATCAAACGTAGGCCATGCAGCCGTCATACCGCACCGGCTGACGGGCAGTGTCTGGCCAGCGTACAGTGCTCACAGTCCGGGCTCCGGGCCGGGCAAACTCTGCGACCGTGCCAGATCAGGGCGTGGCCGACGAAGGTCCACTCCTTGCGGGGAATGATCTCCATCAGGTCACGCTCGATCTTGACGGCGTCCTTACTGTCTTTGCCGGACCAGGTGAGTGCCAGGCGCGTGGCAAGGCGCCCCACGTGAGTATCGACCACCATACCCTCGCATTTGCCGAACGCACTGCCTAGAACGACATTGGCCGTCTTACGGGCCACACCGGGAAGGGTCAGAAGGTCGTCCATGTTGTCCGGGACCCGGCCGTCAAACGCGTCGGTGATCCTACGGCAGGCGCCTTGGATGCTCTTGGTCTTTTGGCGGAAGAACCCGGCCGAATGGATGATCTCCTCGATCTGGTCGGGTGGAGCCCCCGACAGTGCCCGGGCCGTCTTGAATCGCCTGAACAGAACCGGAGTTACCTTGTTTACCGTTTCGTCGGTCGATTGAGCGGAGAGGATGGTAGCCAACAGAAGCTGCAACGGACTCCTATGGCGAAGCGCGGTATCGGCGTCAGGATATAACTTATGCAGGGCCGAGACGATCTTCCGTGCCCGCTTCTTCTTGGCTTCCGATGATTCGGCGGTCTTCGGCATGGGGATTGACGCTACTGCAGTCTGAGGACCGAGTAACGATTCTCGGTCCAGCGCATTTAACCCGTTTGCTCCGGCTGCACCCAACGCACGTATCCGTCTTCAAAAACATCCTTCTTCCAGATGGGCACTTCCTTTTTGATTGTGTCGATCAGCCAGCGACACGCTTCGAACGCCTCGGCCCGATGGCCGCAGGCAACCGCGATCATGAGCGCCACCTCTCCCGGCGGTATGCTGCCAAGGCGATGAATGATCGCTACGCGTCCGGCCGTCCGGCGTTTCCGGGCTTCTCCGGCCAGACGTTGGAGCTGCTGCCGCGTCATCGACTCATAGGCCTCATAGTCCAGCCGGAGGATCGCACCATGCTCGGGATCGACGTCTCGTCGGGTGGCGCCCTCAAACGTCACGATCCCGCCCAGCAGCGGATCACCCATTACGAAGTCCCGCACACGCTGAGCGTCAACCGGATCGGTGACCAGGTCGACCAGAATGGTATCGTCGGTTGCTCCGCCGGAGACCGGTGGGATAAGTGCCACGGCGTCGCCGCCGTGTAGGACGGTGTCGTCGACTGCAAACTCCTCGTTGATGGCGAAGCGTATCGTTGGCAGGGCACGGCCCAGCCTGGAGTATCGCGTGGACAGGGCGCTGCGCAGGTCCGCGACCGTGCTTCCTTCAGCAACCTCCAACATTACCGTCTCCGCCGCTGCCAGATCCTTGGCCGGGCCGAGAAAAAGTACACTAATCCGGATCACGGGTCTCACACTCAGCTACGTAACAGAGCCTGGTGCTCCGTTACTCGTCCTTTGAGGAGTGGGTGAAATGGTCAAGGGTTCGCATCGCATCACGGGACCCAAGCCCCGGAGGGGCGCCGGAATGTAGCCACGGGCGCAAGCCCGTGGTCCGCGTCGCACGACAGGACCCAAGCCCCGGAGGGGCGGCGGAAACTCATGGCAGC
>CP070827.1:3150590-3153295 GCA_020344555.1 Phycisphaerales bacterium | reverse complement strand
TGTTGTGCCCGTCGTCCATCGGAAGGCGGTAGCCCCGATAGTGTGTGACTAGGTCAAGTCGCTCGCTGTCCGTGAGGTCGCGCATTTGCCAGTCAGATTTCCCGATCGTCACCGGGTGCCAACCGGCAAGATTCATGTCGGTGTCTTCAGTGTAGCACCGCTCGCCCGGCAGCATACCCTGGTCGATGGTCAGCCAATTGCTGTACTTGACGGCACCGTACCAGCTCACTCCTGTAACCGGATGTTGCCAATACTCAATCGCATCCGCGACAACCCGGTAGGCACCATCAACAAACTCGATCTGGCCCGACGAAGAGGGCGAGAACATCGTGATCTCACGGAAACCGGGCTCACTGCCAAGCTCACCAATAGTCGATGAATTCACGTAGACATCGCCCGTAGCCGTATCGAAGAACATGTAATACCCGCGCTCATTGTCGCGATTGCTCATGGCATCATTGAGAAAGGCTACAAATTCTGTGTTAGTGGTGTGATGGGTCGCCATCCGGTACGAGTATGTCGGACCTCCCGGCTGACTGGACGGACCGATGACTGGCACCTCAAGAGCTGGGAACGCTGGATGAACCAGTGTGAGCGACACCGAGCGCGTTACAGCTTCCCCATCCGGCACGGTCCTGAACTCCAGCATCGCCTGGTAGACACCCTCGGCCAGCAGAGTAGTATGAGCCACGTCAATCGCGCAAATGACGTTGGCGGACTCGCCGTCGTCCAGGGTGCCACCTGTCACAGATCCCTCGTTGACCCGAAGCCACTCTACATTGGAAGGTTGCACCGACACCTCCCAGTCCAACGGCCCGCCGAGATCTCGGCCAACGTTCGTCAGCCTGTAGAGTTTGAATAGCGGGCTGATCGGCCCACCGGCTACACCAGCCGTCACGAAGTCGTCAAAAGGGCCTACGGAAAGATCCTCAACGATGGTGAGGATGATTTTGCGGCACTGCAGGATCCCCGTCACAGTGTCTTGGAAGGTCAGTCTGGCCGGATATACGCCATCGAACAGCCGCAGGGCCTTGTTATTGACTGAGACGATGACGGGGCGCCCATGCTCGGCCTCTGGGAAGACCTCCACCAATGTATCACCGAGGTCAACCCATTCCACATCGACGCCGACGAATACTTCGATGGGCATATCCGTGTCGTTGCGCAGGGTGTAGGTTTGCTGGGGCAATGACCCCGGATAAAGGTCCGGGCCGACTACCCACGGATCCGCGCTTTGGGTAATGACCACCGGCTCCTGCACTGTAAGTGTCACGGACTCCCGAATCGTATCAGAAAGGTTGCCATTGGCGGAATCGACGAACGTAAACTGCAGGTGTCCGTCGTATTTTCCCACAGGAAGCGCATCCGCGCTGCTGTTTACAGTCACTGCGAAGCCGATCGTGCCTCCGGCGACCAGTGTTCCGGTTAATTGATCGGTTGGATCCTCCGGCTCGACGGTAAGCCAGGATTGATCCACAGTGACCGCATACCCTAGATCGAAGTCGACCACACTTGAAAGCTCGTACGAGCGCGGTGTGATTGTGTCAAAGGGGCCGCCCCACACGCCCGAGAACTCCTCCCCACCGGGATCAACGTCAGTGACGCTAATCGGCTGGCCAATCGCAAGCACGACGTCCCGCGTCTGGGCCTGGCCGGTCGTGGCATTGCGGAACGTAACTGCAGCCGAGTGCGTACCCGGCCCGAGGTCATCGGCCAGTTCGTTCGTCTCCAGTTCGATGGTCAGCTCTTCGAAACCGGGAATCATACCACTGTCGTTCAGTGACAGGGACTCCCATACGTCGACCCAATCCCTGTCAATGCTGACCTCCCAGCCCATCTCAGCGACAGAAGTGTTCTTCACTGTGTAAGTCATGGCGCGATGTGAGAAGCCTTGCCCGTATGTACCGGTTTCTGTCAACCCGATGAGCGGTTCAACCTGAAACGGCTCACGGAGATCGAGAATGAAGTGCCGGCGATATGCGACTCCCGCCAGGTGATCCGTAACCGTTGCGGTGACGACGTGCCCCGTGCCGCGAACCACGCGAAAGCCGGTATCATCCGTGGCCACTTCCGGCGAGAGAGAACCACGGCCGGTAGTCGTAAGAAGATCTGAGTCGGCGGGATCGCGCCAGCTTCCTCCACGCGTGGCCTGATGTGAGGCATTCCCTGCGTAAAAATCTTGGGTCCATTCCGCTACATTGCCACTTGCATCGTACAGCCCGTATCCGTTATCCGTGTTGCGAGTCGCAGTTGGCTCTACCGGCGGGAAGCAGTCTATGTCCGCCTGAAAGAGAGTATGGCTGGCGTTGAAGAACCCGACTAACGTTGACCCATCTGTGCTCGTGTCACCGCTATCCAAATAGTTGGCGTCGACGCCCGCGAGGGGGCCGTCACGACCGCAGCCGTACAAAGCACCAAAGACCGGATCGCCCTGTTGGTCATTTCCCTTGCGGGAAGCGGCTTTGTGCCACTCATTGTATGCTGACACACCCATGGATTCATCGTCCATCGGCAGACGATAGCCCAGGGTGTCTTCAACGAGAAACCGGCGCGCGGGGTCGCTCATAGTACCACTTATCCAGGTGGCGTCATCGACGACGACCGGATGCCATCCGTCGAGGTTCGGAGCGGGCGCTTCGTCATATGCTCGAAGCGGCGCCGGAATCCCCTCCTTTATGGTCAACCAGTTGCAGTACTTGACCGCT
>CP070827.1:3137730-3150490 GCA_020344555.1 Phycisphaerales bacterium | reverse complement strand
CCCCACGTGCGGCAGCACGTGGACGTGGTCTATACCAACAACATCTATGCTTGTGCTTTTAGAGGATACGGGAATCCCCAGGCTACCTTTGCCCTGGAGTCCCAGGTAGACCAACTAGCCGACGAACTCGGGATGGAGCCTCTTGAGCTCAGACTGACAAACGCCCAGGATCCGGGAGAGACCACAGGGCAGGGCATGGTATTAAGAACTTGCGGCCTCAAAGAGTGCCTAAAGACCGCAGCTCGCAATGCAGGCTGGGGGGACAAGCGCAAAAACGCCGGAGGGCCAAACCGAGCCGTCGCGACAAGCGTCGCGGTAGGGAAGCAGTCCAGTGAAGACAAGAAGGGCGGAACACCGGAAGAGAGCTCGATTACCCGAGGAATCGGCATGGCCTCCCTTTTTCACGTGGGCGGTGGCGCCAAGATCTATCGCTCTGATGGTTGCGGCACCATTCTCAAGATCGACGACTTCGGCGGCATCATGGTTCTTACCGGCTCATCGGAGATCGGCCAGGGCTCCGAGACCATGATCGCTCAAATCGTGGCTGAAGAGTTGGGCCTCCCTATAAAGAACATCCGCGTGATCAACAACGACACGGACCTGACACCCTGGGATGTGGGTGTTCACGCCAGCCGGACGGTGTTTATCGCCGGCAACTCGGCGCTGCGGGCGGCCCGGGAGGCGCGGCGAAAACTCGTCAATGCAGCGGCGGTGCGTCTCAAGCGGAAGCCCGAAGAGCTGGACCTTCACAAGGGCAAAGTGGTGGATCGCTCCAGCGGGGAACCTCTCGAATCCATAGGCAAGATCATTCGGGGGCTTCACTTCGGCGCCAGAAACGAACTGGTCATGACTACGGATTTCTATGAACCACCGAGCACCGCGCCTGACGAGAAGCACATGGGTGACATCTCCGCTTGCTACGCCTTCGGGACCCACGTGGCAGAGGTCGAGGTGGATCTGGACACCGGCGTAGTCAGGGTGCTCAAGGTATGCGCGGCCCATGACGTAGGAAGAGTGATCAACCGTTTGGGAATCGAAGGCCAGGTCGAGGGTGGGATCGCCCAGGGAATGGGTTACTGCCTTACGGAGGAGGTGAAAATGGAAGGCGGTCGTATGCTCAACCCGACGTTCACGGACTATAAGCTCTGCACCACCACGGATCTGCCAGAAGTGGATATCTCCTTCGTGGAGACCAACGATCCGGCCGGCCCGTACGGCGCCAAGGGCATCGGGGAGTCACCGTTGATTCCCGTCGCAGCGGCTATCACCAATGCCGTCTACAACGCCACCGGCGTGCGTATCACCGAGCTTCCACTAACGCCGGAGAGAGTCTTGATGAAGCTCAAGGATGCCAGGAAGGAGCAACCGGCAATTCGCGACCGTCGGGGAACGGACAACCACCGTGCAAAAGGGGCCTAGGCAGGAGGAGGCATGAGTCACGGAGAAGCTGACCATGGAGGGACTGTGGACGCACCGGCAGCGTGCTAGACTACAGACCTCCTAACCTATCCCGCCCTTGTGCTGTATTTCCAGGCCTTTCTTGAAGGCCAGAGCGTCTGGTAATCGTCACAGAAGGTGACGTTTTTGATTGGATCACTGACGCCCCGGACCGGCGTACAAAGACGAACGGAGCTTCGCAGCAGCAAACCGTGGTACGCGGGAGTCCGCAAGGCGTTGGAAACGCTCGGTCAGGCAACCGTTGCGGACGAGTGGCGGAAGAACCTTATCGCTGCGTTACCCTTCTACTTGCCGGACATGGCTAAGCTTCCCGACTGTCAGAAGCATTGGCGAGCGGAGTGGACGTAATCCGACGCCTTTCGCGGGAGTGTCGATTCAAGGCGGATCCCGTTTAGCCTCGTCAATCAACTCGGGCGGATCAAAACTCCGACGTTGATGGTGGTCGGAGACGACGACTTCATCTGCTCTCCGGCTGCGGCAGAGTAACTACGTCTCGGCATCCCCAACTCCAAGCTACTCCTGATCGAGAGCGCCGGCCACTTCCCGTGGCTCGAACGGCCCAAGGCGCTGTTCTCGGGGGTTCGATCATTCCTCCCGGCGCTGGGTTTGGGGCAGTAATACGCAGTTCCGCCAAGATTTATCCGGACACTGCGCTGGCGGCAATCCCCCGCCGACATTATCGGCCCGTCGGGCTCTTTGTCGATTCTATTGGCTAAGCCGGTTTTCCCGGCCAACCGATAAACACGGCGTGTATTAGCGTGTCAAGATTAGGAGCAGACGACATGAGACGTGGATTATTGATGGGCGCTATCCTTGCAGCCTCGCCCTGGTTGATTGGATGTAGTGGAACTGGCATGCAGACGGAGCTGGCGCAGGTCGCGGTCAGGTTCGTGATACCGCCTGAGCCGGAGCCGTTCGCCGACACCGACACTGATGTCGAAGCGCGCTGGGTTGTTGACACACCCTACGATGGGTTTATCGACACCGACAGCGCCGTGATTCCGGTGTCTGACGCCTACCACGTGGCTCTGTGGGGTGGCCCGTTCGAGGGCAACGATGTTACCTACGATGCCACCGCGCTGGCGCCGGGTTCGTACACCTTTGCCTACCTCGACCGCCCCGACGACAGCATGATGCAGGGGTGGCTGGAAGTCAATTACGAAGGCAAGGATCTGCTGGACTATCTGTACAAGTGGAAGAACAGCATCCCGGAGCAGAAACAGCAGCTTGCCTACGAGTACGAAATCAGTGGTCGAATGAACGCGATGGATCCGGCGGCCTTTACGAGTCTTGACAAACAGCTTCAGGCTTTTGACCGGCTGGAGAAGCAGCTCGATGCGGCCATCGCCGCCGAGACCAAAGCCCATACCGCGAGACACCAACAGGTTGGTGACCTGCTGCGCGATGCGGAAATCCTGGTCCTGCCCGGTACCGATCAGGTCTTTCACGCGACCACGCGCCCCGCTTTCAGCCCTGATGACTTCGAGGCCGTGCGCGCCGGCGGGGCGCTGACCAAGATGGTCCTGGTAGCCGACCATCAAGACGCCCAGTGGAAACTCCGCTGTGTCGATCAGTTGTATGATGATCTGACGCGCTGCAAGGCGGTAATGGGGCAAGAGGCTGATCGACTCGAAAGGCGCAAAGGACTGTTCCTGCTCACCGACCACCTCCACAACCACGACAAGCGCTTTGTCGAGAATGAAATGCGTCTCCAGGTCGTGCTCAGTGCCATCGACCGGCTGGACCAGCGCATGAGCGATTTGGGCAAGCGCCGGATGGCCCTGGCGTTCATCAGCGAACTGGTCGCCCCCGACGGAACCTTCCGAGCGCTCGATCAGGAGGAACGGGATCTGCTCCAGGAAAAGGCCGTGGCTCAGGCCGAGAAGAACCGGCTAGACTTGCTGTTTGACGAATCTGACGAGAATAGTACCAGGCGGGTTGCACTCGAGCGGAATCGCCTGCACGTCGCTGCGGCAATCGATGCGTTCAACATGCGGCTTGCAGACCTCGGCAAGGCCCGCACGGCGCTTCAGACGATGACTGAGTCCACAGATGTGATCCATCGCCAGGGCGACACGCGGCTGCTGACCGCCACCGTAGTTGAGGAGCAATTGCCCTTCACCGTTCGCCAGGCCATTCAGCGCGAATCTCTCATGACCGTGCGGTTGCAGATCGAGGATGATGTATTCGTGCCGGCGAAGGCGAATGTGGCCCGGGCCGGTGCATTCACTCCGGCGACATACCCGCGCACGCAGCGGACTGCTGAGGGACAATATGAACCGTCGCCGCCCAGCACGAAATCGGCACGAGCCGACGCAGCTCAGTTCACCAGGCGGCAAGAACAAAAACCGCAAGTGACCCCGCCTGGCCTTAAAGCAGAGTGGACACCCCCTCCTAGCCCGAGACCAGCGCACGCAGATACGTTTCGGCTCACCAACCGGCAAGGAACGGAGCCCCAAGTGGCCCCACCTCGGGATCAAGTGGACCGGGTTCCCAGCCCGAGACCAGCACATGCGGATGCAGTCCAGTTCACCAAGCGGCAGGACCATAAACCGCGAGTGGCCCCACCTCGGGATCAGGCAGAGTGGATACCCTCTCCCAGCCCGAAACCAGAGCGTGCCGATACAGTTCAATTCGCCGATCAACTGGAGCAGGAGCCCCAAGTGATCCTGTCTGGCGATCAAGAACGCCACGCACAAACCGACAAGGATGACTGCCCGTTATGGCTGAAGCTACTGGCGCCTCCCTGTTGGCTGGCTAATAGAGATAAGGACAACGTGGCGGCCGATGAAGACAAAGCTTGGCTCGCCCACCAACCGGAATACCAGCCGCAAAATCGAGAAAAGGTCAACGTGGCGGCCAATGAAGACAAAGCCTGGCCCGCCCGCGAGCCGGAGTACCAGCCGCAGAAGGTGTGGTCTCGCGATCAAGTGGACTGGGCACAATCCGACCAGGACGACTGCCCGCTGTGGCTGAAGCTGCTGGTGCCTCCGTGCTGGCTGGCCAATCTGGATAAGACCAACGTGGCGGCCGCTGATGATGATGCTCAGCTTGCCGATTTTCGAGATGAGCAAGGAGACTCGCAAGACGATCAGAAATAACCCACTCAGACTGAAGAAGAGGAAGACCAAGACTGTCCTTGGATAGTCCGCTTGCCGGTACCTCCGTGTTGGTTCGCCGACAACTGATGACACCCATAGGCATCGTGCCACGCTCAAGACACCGAGCTTGAGCCCGCATTAGTGCAGTGCGATGGAGCTGCGCGTCGCAGGTCCGGCTAGAGAATGAACCGGCTCAGGTCGGTGTCTTCCCGGATGTCGGCCAGGCGCTTCTGGACGTAGGCCTGGTCGATGCGGATGGTCTGGCCGCTGCGATGGGGCGCATCGAAGCTGATCTCCTCGATGACCCGCTCCATGACGGTCACCAGGCGGCGGGCTCCGATGTTGTTCTGGGTCTGATTCACGTGGTAGGCCGTCGCGGCCATCTCCGTGACGGCGTCGTCGGTGAACTCGATGAGCACACCTTCGACGGCCAGCAGGGCCACCTGCTGCTTGGTGAGCGCATTTTCGGGCTCGGTGAGGATGCGGACGAAATCCTCCTGGGTCAGATCGTCGAGCTCGACCCGCATCGGCAGTCGTCCCTGCAGTTCCGGTATAAGGTCGCTGGGCTTGCTGCCGTGAAACGCGCCGGCGGAGATAAACAGGATGTGGTCGGTCTTGACCGGGCCGTAGCGGGTAAGCACGGTACAACCCTCGATGACCGGGAGCAGGTCGCGTTGCACGCCCTGCCGGGATACGTCGGGGCCGTGGGTCTGCCCGGTGGAGGTGAGCTTGTCTAGTTCGTCAAGGAAGATGATTCCACTGCTCTCGGTTCGCCGCAGTGCCATCTCTGTGACCTTCTCCCGATCGATAAGTCTGTCACACTGCTGGTCGAAGATGATCTTGCGGGCCTCTCGGATGGGGGCCGTGCGTCGCTGAGGCTGCGAGGGCATCAAACGGTCCATGAAGCTCTGGACCTCGGGGTCGAGCTGGTCCATGCCGATGGTGGCCATGATGCCGACCGGTGCCGACTTTTTCTCGACGGTCAGCTCGACCGCGCGGTCCTCGAGTTCGCCGGCTCTGAGCTGGGCGCGCAGCTTCTCGCGGCTTCGTCGCCGGCGTTCGGCGGTCTCGCTGTCGGCGTCGCCGTCGACACGGTCGTGATCGGTGGGCGGCATGAGCGTGTCCAAAAGCTGCTCTTCGGTAAGGCGTTCGGCTTCGCTTCGGACTACTTGAGTCTGTTCGTCGCGGACCATGTGCAGGGCGAACTCGACGAGATCACGGACCATGCTCTCCACGTCACGCCCGTGGTAGCCGACCTCGGTATACTTGGTGGCTTCAACCTTGATGAAAGGCGCGTTGACCAGGTTTGCCAGCCGCCGGGCGATCTCCGTTTTACCGACGCCGGTGCGCCCGATCAGGATCATGTTGGTGGGGCCGATCTCCTCGCGGAGCTCCTCGGGAAGCTGCTGACGTCGCCATCGGTTGCGAATGGCGATCGCGGCGGCCCGCTTGGCGGCTTTCTGGCCGACGATGTGCTTATCGAGTCGCTCGACAGTCTGTTGAGGCGTCAGTTCCTGCATCGCTGAGAGTTTCAATCACGATTTCCCGGTTGGAGTAGACGCAGATGTCCGCGGCGATATCGAGTGAATGCTTGACGATCGCCTCCGGTGACAGCTCGGTGTGGGCGAGTAGGGCCCGAGCGGCCGCGGCGCCGTACATTCCGCCCGACCCGATGCCGATCACACCGTCGGTCGGTTCGATGACATCGCCCGATCCCCCGATCATCAGGGTAGCGTCTTGTGAGACGACGATCATCAAGGATTCAAGCCGGCGCAACACCCGATCGGTCCGCCACTCCTTGGCCAGCTCGATGGCGGCCCGGCGGACGTTGGCTTTGTGCTGGTCGAGCTTTGTCTCGAACCGCTCCAGCAGGGCGAAGGCATCCGCAGCGGAACCGGCGAACCCGCAAAGCACCTTGCCGTCGGCTAGGGTGCGAATCTTGCAGGCGTCGTGCTTGACGGTGGTTTCGCCGAGCGAAACCTGCCCGTCACCGCCAATGGCCACGCGGTCCCCACGGCGGACCGTGAGGATCGTGGTCGACCGAATCAGCGTTTGTCCCTCAGTCTGCATCACGGAATACGCATCCTACCCGCGCGCCACACGGTACAACATTACCGCCGTCTTTGCAACCGGCGTGGATTGCGATAGGCTCGGGTACTGAGATGGTCTTGTCAGCGGTGCGAAACCGATGCGCGGCACGAGCGACATTCAACGTCAAGATTCGGCATGGCAATATCGTGTAGCCGCTCGGAGTATCTCCCTTACGGGTGTATCCCGAAGAAGACGGCAAGCCCCACATAGTGTGGCACGGTCTCGGGTAGCGAGGCCGTGGTTTGACGCTTCCACGGCCTGTCCCGCCTGCGGCGAGTCAGGCCTTGCCACCCGCAATGGAATGCACGCCTTCCTCTCCGTGGTATGGGTCGGCATGCTGGTCACGACGCCGGCCTGCAACAGACCGACACCACCGGCACCAGTGGAAGAAACGCCCAGTGCAGAGGACACGCCGGCGGCGGCGGAAGTGACGGCACCGGTGGATGCCGCACCGCAGCGCATCACCATTGATGTGGCGGTTGATGACCCGGACCGCTGGCTTTTCGTGGAGAAAGTCCGCCGTGGCGCGCCCGGTGCCTGGGCTACCGGGTCGTTTAATCCCGATCGCAACAAGCTGACCATCCGGACGCGCGATGTGCAGCAGTTCGCAATCGACACCGGCCGCATTCCGATCGATTGGGAGCGTCTCGTGATCCTGGGTATCGACGGCCACAACAGTGAGCTGCGCAAGCGTGACTACTTCGTTCTGCATTTCGCGCGGGATAAGCACGGCCAGTGGATCGTTCAAGAACCGTAGGTCGTGACCGGGTCAGGTGGGCGCCGCATGACGCTTTCACGGGCCCTTTTGCAGCAGAGCCTGTGCGCGGTCAATCTTCTCTCGGATAGCCTCTCTGTCCTTTCTACGGAACCGGCGCAGCTCTTCCCACCAGAGGCGGGCCTCGTCGAGCTTCAAGGCGCGCTCGTAGTTTTCGATCGCCTGCTGCAGAAGCTCTTCGGAATGGCCGGTCTGGCCGGCTTCGAGTTGACAGTCGGCCAGTGCAGCAATGTCCGACGGGCTGTGCGGGTATAGTCCGAGTGCTTTCCGGGCGGCCTCGACCGCGGCGACGCGGTCCTCGGGGCTGCCCGTCGCATCTGCCCTCGTCCTATAGAGCTGTGCCTGCATTCGGCGCAGTTGGATGCTGAACGGATCACGCTCGATGGCCTGGGTCAGAGAATCTTCTGCCAGGCGCAGTGCCTCCTTGCCAAGCTCCGGCAGTGTTGACGCCGCCACCACCCATCGGGCGTGTTCGACGCACGGCGTCGGATCGAGTGGGTCTGCCTCGATGGCCCGTACAAAATAATGGTGGGCGAGCTGGGCAGTGATCGGCGCAGGTGCCAGGCTCGTGCCGGTTCGGCGGGCAAGTTGCAGATGCTTGTTTGCCTGCGCGACGGGCACGGCAGCCATCCATAGGATAACGATAATGCCGGCTGCAAATGCCGCGAGGGGTAGCCAACGGGCGGCGACCGTCTGGGGTTGATTTGCGGGCTTATCGGCTGCGCGCGTCGCTATGACAAAGGCGAAAAGTGCAAACAGCGTCGTAGCCGCACCGGGAACGAATGACGCGAAGTTGATCATGTCGTGGAGGATGAATGAGAAGAGGCCTATGGCCACGCCGGTGCTGATCGTACGAGTGCTGGAATCAGTCCGTGACCCTGCCTGACTCCACCCAAGTCCGAAGACGGCAAATCCGAGGACCCAAAACAGGCCGGCTGTAACGGTGCCGTAGTAGAGAAAATTCGGATCGTTGGTTCCGAGGAGAGGAAGACGTCCCAGGGTGACAACCAAGATAAAGCCGGCCATCCAGAGGAGCGTCGCATACTTGCCTGGGGAGCCGGTCCGTGGATTGGCGAACGACTCTGCAGTGGTAGTGGGTCTCCCTATGGCAAGTGACGCGCCGACCAGCATGGTCACGATACCGATGAGACCAAGTACTCCCCAGTCAGAGGCAGCCTGGACGAACAAGTTGTGCGGGTTGGCGACTTCTTCAGGGCTTTCAATCAATTTGTGGCGCAGGTAGTGCCGACCGAAGTTCTCACGGCCCACACCGGTCAAGGCATAATCTGCGATCAACTCAGAGGAGGCCCGCCACCATTGCCAGCGGAAGGTCAGCGACCAGCTAGGCAGGGAATTACGGTACAGCCCATGTCCGATCACTCCGAAGGCGCCGGCCGCCGCGCAAACCCACCCGATGAGAACGGCCTTCGTACGGTGGGCATCGATCCACGATCTTCCCAGTACGAGAAGCAGCCAGAGAGCGATCCCCACAAGTCCGGCGATGACTGCGCCGAGGCTTTTGGTCAGGCCGATAGCCGCAAGGATCAGCAACATGCCAAGTGTCACAGCGATGGCGGTCAGCCGGTTTTCGAGTGTCTTTGGCCGCCTCCACCGGGTAACTGCGAGTCCCAACGCTGCGATGCCGCAAAGCACCAGATAGCTGCCGGTCACATTGCTGTGCGGCAAAAAGCCCGTCGCCTCCCGGCTGTGTATTCGCCGTTCGAACGATTCAACTCTCGTGGAATCGAGATCAACGTCCTGACTGGCCCAGAACTGATCCTTGATCGACTCATAGTGGGCCCACGTTTCGTCAAAGCCAACGAAGTATTGCTCCATGCAATGGACGGCTTGAACGCACGCCGAAGCGAGCACGGCCGTGACCAGCAGGCGCTTGTGCCACGGGCGGCGCATGAGCTGTACGAGCGTGATGGCCAGAAGCGGATAGCAGAGCCAGTCGATTGAGGCGTTGATGGCCAGGCGCTTGTTGCCGGCGACACAGCACGACACCACTGCGGCGATTACAATCAGCCCTGCGCCCCATTCCAGGCCGGTACGGCGATACGGTCGAGACGGACCCAGTGCCCGGGCAACGAGCCAGCCCAAAGCGGCGGCCAGAATCAACAGGTCGAACACCAGGGTCCGTAGCGGCGACGGGTCGCTCACGGCCTGCAGGGCTTCGGTAAAGGGGCTGCCTGCGGAATCGTACGACTCAGCCACCAGCGGCCGCAGGATCGCTACGGCTATCAGCGCAAACAGCGATACGGTTTCAAGGATTCGTGGCACGGTGATCCTTACTGTTCGGGTACGAGCACTGGGTAATCGTATCGTGAGTCGGTTCCCTACGCACCGGTTTTATTGGACAGTCTTCTGCCACGGACTACAATTGCACCGTACCCGGCGTCATCGTGGCTTCTCTTGCGCGAACGGTTGTTCCCTTGGCGAAGGCTACTCCATACAGCTTGACGGCTCTCGGTCGGCGGTCGCTACCACCACAGATCGAGGTACACGGTCAGACCTACACTCAGCGCCGCGTGTTTAAGAACGACTTCTTCGCCGTCACAGCGTTATACGAGTCGGATGCGGGCAAGGTCATTCTCAAGGTTCATCGGCAGGTAAGTTTCTTGCTCTTGTCGCTCGGATGGCTGGGGAGGCTGCTGGCGGCACGGGAGCGTGCGGCGTTCGACCACCTCCGCCACGTGGAGGGCGTGCCCAGGCTGATCGGGCGCTGGGGCCCCACAGGCCTGGTGCGCGAGTACGTTGAGGGCCACCCGCTCGCTCGGGGAGAGCGCGTGCCCGATGACTTTCACACCCGTCTGCGATCGCTGGTCGGAGAGATCCATGAACGGAAAATGGCCTACGTAGACCTGGAAAAGTGCGAGAATGTGCTGGTTGGGGACGACGGGCGGCCTTATCTGTTTGACTTCCAGATTTCGTGGTATCTTCCTCGGAGATGGGGCGGGGAGCTGTGGCCGGCTCGCAAGCTGCGACGTTGGTTTCAGGCAGGTGACCGGTACCACCTGGTCAAATTGCAGCGTCGGACCAGGCCGGACCAGTTGTCCGCTGAACAACTGGCGTTCTCGTATCGAAGGCCGTGGTATGTGCACTTACACGGCCTTCTGACGCGGCCATTGACGTGGTGCCGGCGACGGGTGCTTGACCGCGTAGACCCGGGGCATAAAAGTGGCGAGCGAGGCCGCGTGGCCGACGACGAAGTGATCGGAGTGTTGTAGAGATGCCTCTTGACGAGCTAAGCCGGGAGAAGATCGAAGATTTTCGCACTTATATCGAAGACTCGGTGGCGACAGACGACCGGTACGGCCCTGCCCAGCGGCACGATCAAGAGGACGAGTCGACACTGGCCATGCGCTTCGAGGCGGGACCTTCATGCTGGTTTGAGGTGGTCGTACGACCCATGATCCCACAGATTCGCGTAGGATTCGTGACCGACGACCCCATGATAAGCGAGGAAATCGAGCAGGCGATCCAGGAGTCGGGCGGCTCGATGGAGCAGTTCGTCGGGCTGGGATTCGGTGAGGCCGGTCTTGATTGGGGGGACCCGCCCGTGGAGCACTTCGATGAGGGCGGCGAACACTTCTATTTCGCCACAGCGTTAGAGCTGGACGAGGTGCCCGACGTGGATCTCACGGAAATCCGGAACAAGACCCTGCGGATGCTCGAAGGGTACCTGATCGCCTTTGGCCCGGCGATCGTTGTGGAGGAAGAGTAAACTGAGCCGCTCCGGCGTACGGTCCTCCGCGGAGGAGGACCCGTTACGCCTGGACCGACCAGCGTGCTGGTCCGACAGCTATCCGGCGGACATCTGGCAGTCTACCGGACTATTCGCACGGCCCCGGGCAATTACCGAGCGTCGAGTCCGCGTAACTGAATCCGCGGAATCCGTCTACGCCCATAGTCGCGTCGATAATGTCAACGCTCCCATCCGGTTGGCAGCCTAATCCAAGTGCGATCAGATCCACCTGATGTAGGGGTGGGGCGTCGGGCAGACCCCTGAACCTGTCCAGGGTGGCCACGATGTCGGGAATGTCCACGCTGCCGTCCGGTGGCAGCCATCCGATGCCCACTCTGTAGGGCCCGACGGTATCACCCCACACCGAGGTGTGGGCGGCCACCTCGGCCGATAGGATTGGCGAGCCCTCCTCCCCATAGTCGCACGATACGCGGTACGAGGCCTCCGGGACAATCTCGTCCGCACATAGGAGCACCGTACCCCACTGGTCATAAGTCTGAAAGAAGGGCGTGGTGCCGAGCCGGCCGTCGTCCTGCACATACAGGTCCAGGCACCAGACGGCCGGGTCGTGGGGGTCGCCGGTGACGCGCAGGGCCATAGGTAATCCGTGTTCCTGTGGCGTCACCGCAAGGCACCGGCAGCCTGCACCCACTGCGTCCGGCGGCAGGATGATACATCGCCAGAGAATCGGCGGATCGCCGGGTCCGGTCCACAAGGCGTCAAACACGTTCGAGTCAACGCAGTCGACGTCATTGTCACCATCGAAGTCGTAGAATTCGCAGCCGGTGTCGGGCGGGTTGCCGGAACCCGAGTAGCAGGTCCTCAAGACCTCAAAGTCGTCAGCGTCGACGTCGCCGTCACCGTCGTAATCACCGTCCGGTATGGTCACTTGCACACCGGCATGGTCGACCAGGAATCCGACAAATGAACGCGTATTGTTGGCCGCGAATTCGTAGTCGATGTAACCCGGCTCGTCGACATTGTCCAACGGCGTATGGTAGTTGGGGTTGCCCCCGGTCTCGATCAGCAAACAAGCCTGAAAACCGGCGAGTTCAAACGGAAAGTGGTCGCTTCCGCTGGACCAGCCGCCGACATACGGGGTCACACCTTTACCGTAGGTATAGACAGCGTCGGCCACGGCGAACTTGTGCGGGTTGGACTCCTCGAAACCGAAGATGTTGACGGCGTTGTCGCCGTTCCAAGCGACCATATCGGCCGAGATCATGCCGCGGATGTCGTCCGAGATGTGCGTATTGACATACGCTTCGGCGCCCCACAAGCCCCACTCTTCGGCGTCAAACGCGACGAAGCGGATGGTGTAGTCCGAGGGGTAGGCGCTGAGCACACGGGCGGCCTCCAACACTAACGCGACGCCACTGGCGTTATCGTCGGCGCCGGGGTTGCCCACCGAGTCGTAGTGGGCCCCGATGACGTATTCGATCGTCGGGTCCGTGACGCCGACCTTGGTCGCTACGACGTTGTACAAAGTGACCTCATAGAGGAAATCAAACGGCTCCAGCTCCACACTCAGGCCGTAGCTCTCGAACAGATCGTAGATGTTGGTTCGTGCCGGATCGTGATCTTCAC
>CP070827.1:3135274-3137630 GCA_020344555.1 Phycisphaerales bacterium | reverse complement strand
CGTTTCCACGGCGCCCTTGTAATCCTGGTCCGTGGCCCACCAGATGGACTGGCGAATGGCGGTGTAATCCTCATCCAGCGGCAGACTGGCGCGTCCGCCACCCCCGCCACGACCGCCAAAGAACCTGAAGAACCCGCCGGTTTCTTCCGTGAAATTGGTGTTGTCCAGTTCGTAGGACCCTACTCTGGTCTGACTGTAGAAGTCACGCGAGCGGCGACGGTCGGAGCTGGTGATCGCCCCATAGTTCGCGGTGAGTTGGTACGCAAGCGAGTCGTCCACGGTGTACTGTATGAAATAGGGTTTCTCCAGATCCTCCATCTGGAGGGTCATCGAGCGTTTGATCTCGTCGGTCAGGGCCCGCATGAGCTCCTTGCTGTCGGGTAAGGTTTCCGCTGCCAGGACCGGCAGCGTCATTATGGCGCTGAATACCAGCGCCACGACACAACGTTTCATTGTCCGCAGTGTTTTCACGACGTATGCTCCTTCAACAGTAGTTGCGACTGTGCATCATCACCCAACCGGTCAGGCTACGGCGTCTTCTGGGCGATCGGCGGTGATAGGATGGGGGGCTTCTCCTGTTCACGACGCCGTTTCTCGACCTCGATTTCCGAAACCAGGATACTCGGTGAAACGCCGGAAACAGGGATTCCACCGGACTCTGCTCCACAGGTACCATTGAAGACATCCGAATCATCACCCGTGTAGATGATCTTCGAGAAGGAGGTGAGCGGCGTGCCGACGATATCCACACCGCGAACCAACTCATTCTCCCGCCCGTCGGCGTAAACCCGGTAGACCACAATGGGCAGGACTTTGAAGGTCTGGGCCCCGGCACGGCGCGTGCCGGTGAAGCCGCCGGTGATGTCCTCGAACATCAACCCATACGGTTTGTCCTGTTTCTTGCATTCCTTGATGAGCATCTTGCGCAGCTCATCGAAGCTGGTCGTCTTGGTGGAATAGATGACCGTGTTGCCCATGCGGCTGACGACGTTCCGCCCCGGTTGGCGTCGACCGTGACCGTTGGAGCGCTTGAAGTCCTGCACCGGTGAGCGTGACATCAGGAAGGTCTTGAGCACGCCTTTATCGACCAGCGTCACATCCTGCGCCGGCACCCCCTCGTCATCGAACTTGTAGTAGCCGCGGAGATCGATGTCGCCCCACTTGGGCATTGTGGGATTGTCGTGCACGCTGATGAAATCGGGCAGGACCTCCTCTCCGATCTTCTTGGTGAAAGTCTGGCCCTCTTCGACGTCCTTCTGCCGATGACCTTCGATGCGGTGTCCGAAGATCTCGTGGAAGAACACGGCGCTGGCCCGGTTCATGAGGATCGCCGGCCCGCTGTAGGGTTCAACCAGTGGCGCCTTGCGCAGGGCCAGCACCTGCTCAATCACCTTCTGAAAGGCCGTTCGGAGTTCCTCCTCGCTGGGCAGATCCTTCTCGTTGGCGGCGCTGAAGGGGCGGTATTGGGACAACTCCATACCGTCCTCGGCCTTGGTGCTGGCCTGTACGAAGACCCGAAGATACTTCTGCCCGTGCTGAATCCGACTCCCTTCGCTGTTGACGAAGTACCGGTTCTCGGCCCTGGCACTGAGGGAGACGCCGGAGTTGTAAATCAGCGGGTACTCCCGGGCGAGCTGAGAGATGTTGCGCAGTCGTTTGGCCCAGACCTGGCGATCGAGCTTGAGCTTCACCTCGGGTTCGCCGTAAACGTGCGGCTTCTCCCGGCTGAAATCGTCCGCCTTGTCCTCTTCCTCGACCATGGTCTTGAGGTTGGTCAACACACGTTGATACTTCTTGGCCGCGGATTTGAAGGTCCGGTCGGTGGCGAGCCAGACCGCTTGCTTGATCGCCACCGGATCGTCCGACAAGCTGATCGGTGTCGGCATCCCGCCCATGAAATCCGAGGGGTCAAAGCCCATAAACCCGCCCCGGATCTTGTGGGTGTTGTCGATCTTGTAGTCGCCGACCCGCACATCCACATCCAGAAGCCGCGTGTGGTCCGCCTGATCACCGGTCAAGGCGCCAAGCTCGGCACTGACTGAAGCGGTCTGCCGGTCGGTGATCGCGTAGGCCATGAAGTACGGTTTTGCCCCATCAGGCATTGCGAGGTCTCTCATGGAATGATCCATCTCCTCGCTCAATACTCTGATGAGTGTGCTCTGTGGTGTCGTTGTCCTGTCGGCCGCCTGAACTGCGAGTGGGGCCGACAGCAACACCACCCACGTGACGATTGGTTGCCGTTTCATGATCGCTCCTTTCAAGCTTGCGATGCTATGAAGATACTGAAAACCCAACGTCTGGACGACCGAAGACGGTACTGCACGCCCCATCCTCTGTCAAATGGACCGGCGATCCG
>CP070827.1:3121212-3135174 GCA_020344555.1 Phycisphaerales bacterium | reverse complement strand
CTGGAACGGCACGTTGACGTGCGGCCGGTACGGCACGAATCGGAATCAGCCGGAACTGTTCTTCACCGGTCAAACCACACGGCCTTGGTCTGTTGGCCCGGGTATCGGCATGTCCGCCACGGTTCGCTGCGCAACGGTCAGGGTATGAGCAGAAGCTACGAAACTCTGGGGGAACTCTTGCGAGCCTCCTGCGGCGCCGCGTACACCTTTGACTGGGTCAGTCGCCCGTGGTCACCAACGGCCCCTGCGGGCCGGGAGGTGAATCATGGCGACTGAAAAAGGTTGACATTTACAGGGAGTACCATGGAGCCGTTCCCCTTGAGTTCGCACGGATGTATCTCGGTCCGCGGGGTGACTTGGCACAGACGACAAAGGCCGAGCACGAACGTACGTTACGTTCCCTGGCGGAGTTTTTTGGCGACTAGACGATTGTCAGCAAAGTCACGTCCCTGGACGCGCGGCGTTTCGCCGCGTGGCACCGCGAGCGCGAATATCGCGGTCGCACTCCAGCGCCGGCAACGGTGAGCAGGGTTGTACGCGGATGCAAACGTATCTTCCGTGAAGCCGTGACCTGCTCGCTGATCCGCGAGAACCCGTTTCACGAGATGCGCCAGGAGAAGTTTGGGGAACGACCGTGGCATTGGATCAGACCAACGGAATACCAAAGGCTGATTCAGGCATCACCTTCACTTCGGTGGCGAGGCATGATAGCGCTCGGGTGCTTGTGTGGACTGCGACTCGGCGAGGTGCTCAACTTGACTTGATCTGACGTTGATTTCGAGCGGTGTCAAATACGCGTCGTTCGCGAAGACGCGTCGGAACGCCGAGCCGCCTGGACGCCTAAGGACAAGGACATGAGGATTGTCCCGCTACCGAATCAGGCCGTCAGCATACTCACGGAGGTTCAGCTCTCTGCTGCGGACAGACAGGAATACGCGTTCGTCAACAGCAAGGGACCCACGATGGGTGACCGTGTAAAGCGACAAAACATCTGGCGCGATTTCCAGGCCATCCGTGTGAAGGCTGGCGTTCCGTAGCGTTCGTTCCATGATCTTCGGAAGAGCTACTGTACGAATCTCGCGGGCGTTGTTCCGCTGCATGTTGTGCAGGAGCTGGCTGGTCACGCAGACATTCGCACGACCCGCAAGCATCATCTGAAGGTGCGTGAAGAGCAGATTAACTTGGCCCGAAGTGCGCTTGAGCAGGTGATGCGGTTGTGAGTCTCGTCCGGACTGACCCGGTTGTTGACCCACTCGACCGAGAATGCCGCTTGTTAGCGTGTTCTCGGACCTGTGGAAGTAACAGCATGGGATCGGAATCCTATGCAGTTGAATGGCTTGCGATCCAAACACTGCGACAAGTGCCAGAACCAGTCAACCGTGAGCGTCAGGTGGGGGTCCAGCCAGGTGTGGTCGTTGGCGATTTGTAAAAAACGCTCTCTCGCCTCCGTGAAAATTGAGCATGCTGAATCCGGCCAATGGATGGTAACAGTTGTCCCGGTCTTTACATTTGAGGTGGCCCGGCGGTCGTGATCGACGACCGGCTCCTGCCGAATGCGGTCCACTCGGAGGGTAATGGGATGCCGCTCGCCCCCGGCTGTGATCTCCACGCGCCCCTCCTCCCCGTCGAGCACCAACGGCATCGCTACAATGGTCATGAGGGCCTTGCCTTGCGCGCCTCGATCTGGGGCGACATACGCCTCCCGGTTGGACACCCGAACGCTGAAGTCGAGCACGCCGTCGATCGTCTCCGACGGTATGCGGGGGCCGTTGTCTGCGATGGTGATCCCGTTGCCATCGACTGTGACGATGATCTTCGGAGCGACACCGGCGTCCTGACAAGCGTCGAGGCCATTGTCGAGAAGCTCCCTAAGAACCACTAACGCCCAGGACTCAGGCTCGTGGCCCGTCTAAGCGATCAGCTCCTTACGGCTGTAAAAGTCGAGCAATGGACTCGTACGGAGTGTAGTACGTTCCAGTTTCTGACTCATGGCATCGCCCTTGCTTGCTTCAGAGCCGTGCAGGCCGAGATAGGAGTCCCTACCGTCGAGGGTGACAACGGCTTATCCGGTGGCCTTGTGACAACGGTACGATGGTGGTCTCGTGGTCTTGGGCATCATGCGACCTCCTAAAACGGTAGACTACCGTTTTTCTTAGGCTCTCAGGCCGCACTGCCCTACGCCGGACAGGCACGCTAACCTTCGCGTTCGGCGTGACTTACGGCGATTCGGGGCGACTGGATTCGAACCAGCGACCTCTTGACCCCCAGTCAAGCGCGCTAAACCAGACTGCGCCACGCCCCGTCTATCCGCCGGCTGCCGTGTCCGAGGCACCGGATGAGCCGGACCCTGGTCGCCATGGTACCCAAACGGAGCCACCTCTCATAACTGCGCAGGCACACCTGGGCACGGCCGCGAGGCCAGCCGCCGCACGGGAGCCTCGGACACGATCTCGGCCTATTGTACCACCTTCGGCGTGCAGGGAAACCCTCCGGCCGGGTGCACCCGTTGGGGGGCGGCACGGCCTGATACGCCGCGGGCGGCGAAGGCCGTGAAAGCCTCGAACCACGGCCTCGCTGGGCGAGACCGCACTATTTGGAGCTTGCCACCTCTTTGGGGATGCGCCCGACGCAGGCACGTTCGCAAGGGCTCGCGGCATCCAGAAAGGTCGATATATTAGGTGGCCGGAGCCATCGGCAGACAAGGAAGGAACCGAACCGTGAAAGAAACGATCTACCTCGACAACGCAGCTACCAGCTTTCCCAAGCCGGACGCGGTGCACAAGGCGGTTCGAGATTTTTATAGCAAGTACGGCGTAAACCCCGGCCGCTCCGGCTGCGACCTTGGCATCACTGCGGAGCAGATGATTCACGGCACCCGGAAGAGGCTGTCCGCTTTTTTCAACAGGAGCTTGGTGGAAGCCGGCAAACCGAAAGACCCCAACCGTCTGGTGTTTACCATGAACGCCACGATGAGCCTGAATCTCATCATCAACGGCACCGTCGATCCGGGCGACCACGTCGTTACCACCAAGCTGGAACACAACTCGGTCATCCGGCCGGTCAATCACAGAGTTCTGGCCGGCGCCGAGGCCACCTACGTCACGCCGGACTCAGACGGCTACCTGGATCCGGAGGACATTCGTCGAGCGATTAAGAAGAATACGAAGCTGGTTATCGTCAACCACGCCTCCAACGTTACCGGTGTCGTCCAAGACCTCGAAGCTATCGGCGCCGTTTGCCGGGACGAGGGCGTTCCGCTGGCGGTCGACACCGCCCAGACCGCCGGAGTGCTTCCGATCGATATGGCCGAGTGCAACATCAGCTTCCTGGCATTCACCGGCCACAAAGGCCTGCTTGCCCCCACCGGGACCGGTGGGATCTGCGTCGCCGACGACGCGGAGATTCGAGGGACCATCTTCGGTGGGACGGGTGTGCGCAGTATCGAGCCGTACCACCTCGAGGAGTTCCCCTACCGCCTCGAGGCAGGAACGCAGAACCTTGCAGGCATCGCCGGCCTCGCCGCGGGGCTCGACTGGGTTGAGCAAAAAGGTCTGGACAACATCTACGAGCACGAGATGGGGCTTCTTGCCGTGCTTCAGGACGGACTCTGTGGGATCGAGGGCGTCAGGATCCAGGGCACCAAGAACCTGAACAGCCGCGTGGCCACGCTCTCGCTAACGGTCGACAACTACGACCCGTCGGATGTCGGCACGATTCTTGACGTGGAGTACAACATCCAGACGCGTACCGGCCTGCATTGCGCTCCGCTACTTCATGAATTCATGGGCACGCTGCCGCGCGGCACGGTTCGTTTCTCCCTGGGCCCGTGCAACACCAAAGAGCACGTCGAAGCCGCGATCAGGGCCGTTGCCGAAGTCGCGGCTGACCGCTGCTCGCCGACGAGTACTCGAGCGGTGGCAGGACAAAGCTGATGCCGCACAACGTCGGCTTCCCCCCCCGCGACTTCAGCAGAGTGAAGAATAGACCAGTTCCACAACGGCCCGGATTTCCACCCCGAGATCGTACCGTTTGGAAAGCTCGAGAAGTTGGTCCGCGCAGTTATGGCACGGGGTGGCGACGATCTTGGCGCCCGTCGCGCGGATCTGATCGGCCTTGACCCGCCCCGAGGCAATGCGGCGGTCCCCGTACTCGCTCATCGACAGCATGCCTCCGCCCCCGCCACAGCAGAAGTTGTCCTGCCGGTTGGGAGTCATCTCGACGAAATCCCTGGTCACCGCCCGAAGGACGCGCCGCTGAGGCTCGCTCAACCCCCCATGGCGTACGAGGTTGCACGGGTCGTGGAGGGTCACACGCTCGTCGTTTTTGGTGGGGTCCACCTTGATGCGGCCCGTCACGATGTACTCATCCAGGAGCTCGAGCACGCTCCGGACACGCACCGGGTATTCCTCACGAACCCAGTTGGGGCCCTCCCAGCGGAATGAACGGTAGCCGTGCCCACACTCGGAGAGGATGATTTCCTCCACGGCAAGGGCCTTGGCTTCTTCCACGACGCGTCGCGTGAGCTCGGCCGCGGACTGGGCGTCTCCCGAAAAGAAACCGTAGTTGGTCACATCGTAAACCTTGCTGGATATCGTCCAACTTTCACCTGCGGCGTGAAAGACACCGGCGGCCGCCATGAGCGAAAGCGGAAAAAACTTCACCTCTCGCGGGTTGACGAGATAGAGGGCCCTCTTTCCCTTCTGGTTGACGTAGACACTCGCGTCGTCGTCGCCCATTTCGACTTTCAGGTCATCGGCAAGCCACTCGGCAGTGGACAGAAGTTCCTCGGGTGGTACGGCCATCTGGTTGCCGGTTTCAATCTGGTTGTCCACCGTGCGCTGCAGCCCCTCAGGGACCTTGCCGACAGCGGCGAGGACGTTGCGCCCCGTCTGAATAACTGCGGCCACGTCAAGACCGACGGAGCAGTGTATGCCGCATCTACCACACGCCGTACATCTTCCATAGACCGTCTCGATAAGCTCATCGAGTAACTGAAGGGTCAGGTCTTTCGCTCCGACGAAGCGGGGGGCATACTTGCCAAGGAGGGTATGGTATTTACGGTAATAGCCGGCTACCTTTGCCACCTTGGCCCCGGGATGATTCTCCGGGACCGGCTCGCCCTGGTAAACGTGACAAGTCTCGGCGCAGAGTCCGCATCGTACGCACGCGTTGAGGTGATATGCTGCCAGTCCGCGGATTGACCCTGCAAGGGTCTCGCACGCCTTCTCGGCAATCCGCGCACCATCCGTGTCCCGCTCCGACATCGAGCTACTTCATCCTTTCCATGGTGGGTGGATAAACACCCCTGTAGCCGAGACGGCGGCCGTAGTCCCCACGTGCCACAAAGAAGAACACGCTGTGTCGCAGTTTGCCCAGCGGCAGGAAAACGAAAAACAGCCCGACGTAGGCCAGAAAGATAAGCTGGTACTGAGAGTCAATGGAGCGGAGCAAGGCAAACGCGAGCAGCCCACACGTTGCGAGTATGGACACATAGTCTTCGGACGCACTCATCACCCGCAGGTTCCGCGAACAGATGCGCCGTACCAACAGGTACACTCCCGAAACGAGCGAGCATGCAACGACCCAACGCGTGTATGACCACACGTCTATAAGACCCGTTGTCGGTCGGATGAGCACGACAACGGCGTCGGCGAGGGTAAGAATGACGCCCATGTGCATGATGACGCCTGCGGCGAACTTGCCCGGATGATGCTTGACCGTCTCCTTGTGCCAGGGCAGCATCGCAATCGTGAAGTTGTGGAGCATGCCCTTCCCGGGGCTGCCTGATCGTTCGCCATATTCCTCGCGCCCGCCGCCCCGCGCAGCAGCCACCTGGGCGATAAGAGCGATCGCCGCCCACAGAACACTCAACAGGACGAAGCACCTGGTAACGTCAAGCAAGGCAAATGTCCTCGTCGATGAAAGAGTCCGTAGAATCGGCAGCCGCTTCGCCCTCTTCAAACACAGCCGTCGGGCTTGGGAAGCCCGGCAACGCGGCATGCCCCCCGGGCGGGGCCGGAAGTGAACAGTTTATAGAGGTCGCGCACGCCAACGCCAAGCTCCTTGCAGATCAGGCGTACCGGCGGGGCCAGGTCATGCTCCTTCCAGTACTCGCGGATGAAATTAACGATCCTCCAGTGGGTCTCCGAGAGATTGTCGATGCCCTCGTCTGCGGCGATGGCTGAGGCGACCTTCTCGTCCCAGAGACTCGGGTCGGTCATGAAACCATCTTTGTCAAATTCAACGGTCTTACTGTTCACCTGCAAGGCGTTTCCCTTCTGTCAGTCACGTTATCTCTGTCACACCTGAGTAGGCGAAGAAGCGTCATTTTGTCATAGCTGCATCGCGCCTGCAACCGTGCCCCTGCCGGGATCCCTGTCCGGACTCTTTCTTGCGTGAAACGCATTGGAGATCAGGTAGATCGGAGCCACACCAAATCGTATCCTGGCACGCCCTGAACCATACGCAAGGCCATACAGTGAAATCATACCCGCCAGTTAAAGCAGGCCCCCGGCAGTTGCGTCTGCCGGGGGCCTGTCTGATCGACCGCAACACTTTGCGTCAGCGGCTTGCCAACGACGTGATTACGGACACGACGTATTCTCCGGGAGCGGAGTGTTCAGCCAGGGATCGAACACACCCGCACCGTTTAGCAGGTCAATCACACGCAGGATGTCCGGCGGACCCAGAAGATTACTCCGGTCGACATCCTCGCTATAGATGCCCCACGGCGACGTGGCCACACCGTTGATGTAGTCAATCACCTTCAAGATATCCGACGGGGCTGACTTGCTATCAGCGTTCACGTTGGCCGGGTGCGAGGTGAACTCCACGTAGCTTCCGCCGCCCTTGTACTGAATCGTCGTAACCGCCCCGGCGGTAATGGCGTGGTGGAGGACGATCTTGTACTGGCCGGTGCCCGAACCGGAGACATCGACGATGGAGTTCGGACCGAGCAGCCCATCTACCGCCGTCTCGCACAGGTCGAAGCAGTGAGCAGCGTCGGTAACCGGCGGCTCGAGGGCAACTAAGATCGGTTCATCTTCGGTGCCGATTCCCTGACGCGGCAGCAGGTCGCGCGGTGTATTCGGCTGGCGTGCGTCGACTGCACCGTTGGGCGGCATGGACTCGATAATCCGGGCCTGCGGACATGGCCGACAGATCTCCTGGGCCCTCGCCACACAGTCCCGATCCCACGCCACGTCACAGCAATGTGGCAAGCCTTCGCAAACCGCCCGGCAGCACTGTGCATAGTCGCAGTAGGGCGTGCCGCTCGGCTCGAAGCAGTCGCCTGTCGTCGGGTCGCCGCACTCTGGATATGTAGAGTGATCGGCGGTCACCAGATTTCCGACCCGATTACCGTCCACGTCGAACAGCGGGAGGCAGGCGACCGGGTGTATGTATGTTGCGTCCGGTGGCAGACAATCGATCTTGGTGCCCACACGAAGTGCTTCCCGGTTGTAGACATACCATCCACTGCCGAGGTCCGCCTCGAAGAACACCTCAAAGAAGCTGTCCGCCATGGCCGGATCACCTTCCTGCTCCAAAATCGCACCGAACGACGTCGGCAGCGTGTCGCCCTGGCCGAAGCCCGCGCCGGCGGTGAGAGTGACGCCGGCCGCTGCGTTGACCAGACTCATCGACACGATCTCCGTGTCGATTACGTCTCTATGGGAGTCTAGCGCACCGACACCCGTGAACTGCGCTGAGACGTCCAACGGATCGGACCGCCAGATACTCACTGGACCGGAAAGCACCATGCTGAAATTGGGCTCGCAGTCGCCGGTCAGGTCGATTCCGACCTTGGCGCTGGTCGGCATGTTGTCATTGCCGCCTTCACATCGATCCACCCAGTGATCGCCGGGACCACAGTCCGCGCAGGCGTCCTCCTCCTCGCAAGCGTCGTCTATATCGTTCTGATTGCTGTCACCTTCACACACCGTAGCGGGTCCCAACGGCACACCGTCGCTTATCAGGCACTCGTCCACGGGTATCTCGCGGCATCTGCCATCCGGAAGGCAGCAGGCCTCGGGCAGACGGCAGGCATCTGCAGCCACGCTCACACAATCGGCATCCCATATAAACTCACAGCAACGCGGCAGTTGCTGGCAGACGGCCTCACAGCACATCCTGTCGTCGCAATATGGAGTGCCGTTATTCGGGTTGAAGCAAGCGCCCGTCGTTGGATCCCCGCATCCGGGGTAGGTGGAGTGATCCGCCGTTACCAGATTGGCCACCACCGTGCCCTCATTCACACGCGGCGTGTCGTACAGCGGGATACAGTCACGCGGATGAATATACGTTGCGTCGGGCGGCACGCAGTCAATCTTCGAAGCAACACGAAGCTGCACGTGGTTATAGGCATATCGATCCTCACCAAGGTCTACTTCGAAGAACACGTCAAAGAAGCTGTCCGCCAGCGCTGGATCGGCGTCCTGCTCAAGTATGGCCCCCGGCGATCGGGCGAGGACTCCGCCCTGCCCCAATCCTGCGCCGGCAGTGAGGGTGATGCCGCTCGCCAAGTTGGCCAGACTCATCGACACGATCTCCGTGTCGATCACATCCAGGTGTTCATCCATGGACCCGACATGGGGGAACTGTCCCGAGATGTCCGATGGGTCGGATCGCAGGATGCTCACCGGACCTGAGAGCACCAGGCTGACCTCGGGATAGCAGTCCAGATCCAGGTCAATCCCGACCTTGGCACTGGTCGACATGGTGTCGCTGCCGCCCGAGCATCCATCCACCCAGTGATCGCCCGGACCGCAGTCCTCGCAAGCCTCGTCGGGCTCGCAGACCTCGTCGATCCCGTCGCCGTCGAGATCGCCCTGGCACGCGCTACCCGGACCCTGGGCCTCTCCGCCAAACTCGTCGCAGCATAGCGGGTCGACGTCCATACACGTGCCATCACGCAGGCAGCACGCTTCCGTTTCGGTGCAAACTGTGTCGATTCCTTGCGGTCTGCCGCCCATATTGCGACAGCAGAGCGGATCGAGCATTTCGCACGTGGCATCCGGGAAGCAGCACGCCTGTTCAACGGTGCACTGCGTGTTCAGCCCCAGTGGGGTGCCGCCAAACTCATCGCAGCACAGGGGGTCGATATCCAAACAGGTGCCGTCATCCAGGCAGCACGCCTCTGGCCGGGTGCACACCGTATCCCTACCCTGCGGTTTGCCGCGAATCTCAATGCATATCTCGCGGATAAGATCCAGGCAGGTCTGATCCTCCAGACAGCAAGCCTCCGTAGCGTAGGTAGTCGTCAGCACGAAGGCCATGTCCCAAGGAACACGCAAAGGATCTTCAATCGGCTGACCCTCGTCGAATTCAGCCGGAACCGTTGGGTTGGTCGGCGAGAAAATGCGCACGGCAGCATCGTTGAAACGATGTTTGCGCGTCTTCCAACCCCAGAAGCTCCGACCAAAGTAGTCCGGCGGGTATATGGACGCAATGCTGATCCAGAAGATCTCACACGTAGCTTCCTGATAGAACCATCTCTCTCGCGGAATCAGAAAATCGTACCGGAAACAGGTTTCCTGGGGGCGCTCCGGGTAGAAGTCACATCCCACGGCCCGCTCTCTCAGCGCCCTCCGGTCAACGACCCATTCATGGATCATCTTGCCGGGATGGCTGAAGAGTAGCTGCCCGCCGGCGGGCACGTCGGTCCAGATGCCGATGTGGAACGCCACAGGCCCGTCCCGCGGCGGCTCAGGCGAGTTCCAGCGATAATACGATCCCCACCAATGAATATCCGTGATGGGTTGCATATCGTCGCAAAGCCAATCGTCGGCCACGATCTGTTGACCGCGGTACATGGACATCTCATCCCAACCCCAGAAACAGTCGGACGTAGGGGAGTCAGGGTTGAACACAGGCGGCTGAGACCACTTAATCGGCTGACACACCTGGTCCTCACATCTTGTCCGCGGCCCTCGGGGGTCGCCACCCCGGTCCACGCAGTCATCATGGTCGGTGTCGGTGCACTCCCCATTCCTCAGGCAACAGGCCTGCGGCGGCACTTCGCAGGCATCGTCGATCCGGTTGCCGTTTCCGTCACCAAGACAGATGCGCGACCCGATCGGCGAGGGCCGACCGCCCATGTCGTCGCAGCACAGCGGATCCGTTTCAATGCAATCGCCGGTGTCCGGATCGCAGCAGGCAACCGTCGTGTCGACACAGGCCGTTCCCGAGCCCTGCGGTGTGCCGCCGAATTCGTCGCAGCAAAGCGGGTCCAGATCCAGGCATGTACCATTGCCCAAGCAGCACCCCTCCGGCTCCGTACAGGTTGTCTCCGCACCCTGCGGCCTGCCATCCATTGCCCGGCAACACAACGGGTCAAGCATCCGGCAAGTGCCATCAGGCAGGCAGCATGCCTCCTGGATGGTGCAGTACGTGTCGATGCCCTGAGATACACCGCCGAGATCATCGCAACACAGTGGGTCGATGTCCGCGCATGTACCGTCGTCCAGGCAACAGGCCTGCGGTGCGCTACACGCGGTTCCCTGTCCCTGTGGTGTGCCTTGAAGCTCGAGGCATTCGTTCCGCGGCACGTCGTTGCAGTCACCATCCGGCAGACAGCAGCCCTCCCGCGGATAAGTCGTCGTCAACACGAACGCCATATCCCAGGGAACGCGCGGGGGATCCGCGATCGGCGCGCCTTCGCGGAACTCGGCGGGCACACTCGGATCCGTCGGCGAGAAGATGCGCACTGCTGCGTCCTGGAAGAGGTGCTTCCGGGTCTTCCAGCCCCACGGATTCCGGCCTGGCTCACCCGAGTAGATAGCAGAGATGCTGACCCAGAAGATCTCGCAAGAGCGTTCTTGAGTGAACCAGTCCCTCTCGGGGATGACGAAATCGTATCGGAAGCACGTGTCTATCGGATTGTCGCCGTAGGTGTCGCATCCCACCGGACGCTCGTTCAGGCGCTCTCGTCCGACGGTCCATTCGTGGATCATTTTGCCAGGATGACTGAAGGGTAACTCGCCACCGGCCGGCACGTCTCTCCAGATGCCGATATGGAACTTGTCGGGGGCGGCGCTCGGCGGCTGCGGTGCATCCCACGCATAGTACGAACCCCACCAGTGAATATCGGTGACCGGTTGGTCGCTGCTGCAACGCCAATCATCGGCGACGATCTGCTCGCCACCGTAGACCGACGTCTCATCCCAACCGATGAAGCAGTCGCGAACGGATGGATCGAAAAGTGGCGGTTGAGACCACTTCAGCGGGTTGCAGATACGCATCTGGCACGTCGTACCCGGTCCCTGTGGGTCTCCATGGCGATCCGCACACTTGTTGTGGCCGGTCTCTATGCATCTGCCTTCTGGAAGGCAACATGCGTGGGGCGGTCCCGGGCATACCGTGCCTTCGCAGGTTGTGTCATCACCCTGGTACAGCCCGACCACGAAGTCGCACTGCACGTGCTCCACATCGAGGCAACCCTGTTGGACGACACCTCGCTCGGCTGCAGACTGCTCGTGGGATAGGTCGCCGAGTGGACCGAGTCCGCCAAGTTCCGATATCTGTCCCGTGGGGCCGGACAGCGGGCATCCCTCCTTCAAGCACACCGGTACCCGCTCTCCCTCGACTTCGTAGCAAGTATCAACGACGCAAACATACCCTGCCGGGCAGTTCATTGCTGCGTCGCACGGCTCGCCGTAGCCCTGGTTAATGGCGTCGAGACATGCCAGCCCTCCCTCGGCGGTATTGAAGCAGAAGCACGGCCCGAACGTCCCGTTGCACACCGGCAAGTTGTCACCGTCGCATACAAACCCTTCGCTGCAGACCCAGGGGGCGCAGCAGGCGCCGATTGGCGGCGGCTGGGGACAGGCATAGCCCGGACATTCCTCGCCGGCGAACCATTCGCCGCCTTCGCGGATGCAGTCGGGTTCCTCCGGGGTGCCGATGCAGGTGCCGTCGAGGCAACAGGCACCGGTCGGCCCGGGACAGACAATGCGTGCGCAAGCAACGCCGTCGCCCTGGTACAGCCCGCCGCGCGCCTCGCAGTTGCTCTGGCGACGATCCTCACATGCCACGACTCCGCGTCTGTCCGACGAGCGTCCGCCCATGGTTGGCCCACCGGGCGCGGTCGCGGCCGCGGAGTTCTCGGTTATCGCGCAAGTGGCAGGAGCGCAAACCGGTCCACTGCAGCAGGTGTTCACATAGCAAACCTCACCCGCGTCGCAGTCGCTGCTGCCGTTCGGACAGCTCCTGAGCCCTGCACAAGCCCGATCGTTTGTGCAGCTCGCGCTTCCCTCGGCCGTCTCGAAACAAAGACAATCGAAACTGCCGCCGCACCAGTTGAACCCGGTCCCGCAGGTGCCGCCTTCCGTACAGGCGTACGGGGCACAGCAAGCCCCGATCGGTTCGCCGCCGCACTCGACGGCGCCGTCGCACGGGGTACTACCCTGGAAGACATCGAGCAGGAACCCGCCGGCCTGGCCGCCAAACCCGTGCACCAGAATAAGGTATTCGGCACCGGCCTGCGAGCACCAGGAAACGGTGGAGAGCACTGGCGGGTATCCAGTGCAGTTGTCGTCGTTGCCGGTAACACATGTCAGAGTGTCACAACTGTTGCAGTAAACGCTTATCTTGGTGTCGTAAATGGAAAACTCGTTGCAGGTCGTTGCGCTCATCGTGTAGCCGGTACCGTAGACCCGATACCACACCCCGGGACTGGTGACGCTAACGGGGTTATATGGGGGAGCTTGATCTGGACAGTCCGGGGCATAATCGTCCACCATTGCACAATTCGTCGTGCCCATCGTGTTCGATGGAATACCGACGAACTGGGCATTCGCGCAATCATCGTTGGAGGGTATGCCCGTAGGTTGGAAGTCGAAATGGAGATCCAGATTCCCGCCCGCCGGTAAATGGTAGTCGGACACCTCGATGTAGATCCGCTGGAGCCCGGCCACCGCCAGGCCGGTTATCTCCGACTGGAAACCGCAAGTGTCGTCGTTGCAGCCGATTTCCGTGAGCGATCCGCACGAGCCCGTAAATACTGACACGACTGTGTCATAGTTGCTGCCGCACGTGCTGATGTTCACGAGCCCGTCGCAAGGCGGTGTATAGACATACCAGACAGTGTTGGAGTTCTGCCTCGGCCCGTTGAAGCTGCAGGCTTGAAGTGGATCGCTTGCCGCACTGGTCGCCCCGCGGGTGTTCAACAGAGGCGGATCGTAGGGCATTATCGGCGTATTCGGGATCCCGGTAGCGCTGCCGCACTCGTCGTTGGGTGGCGGCGCAGGCGTGACCGTGAGCGGAACGGCGTCCCACCCGTCCGTGCTGTTGTTGGAGCTGTTGCCATCCGTCGCGGGATCAAGCTCCACGCCGAACCAGTAGTCGCCCGGTGGGGTGTCGACCGGTATCGTTGGGTTGCCCAGGCCGACACGGACCGAGCTCATCAGCCCGAAGCTTTGGGCGAAGGCCCCCGTGCCCAGGAGAGTGTCGCTGCTGGAGATATCATCGTCGGTCGACAGATACGTGCGCACGGTCCACGAACCGCTGGAGGCGGCGTTCGTCGGGTTGGCAGCCAGAAAGTCCGCCGAGGTAAGCGCGCTGCCGGCTGGAACCGTCGCCGGTTCGGCGTTGGCGTCCAGTGCCTGCAGGTCAAAGGAGCCCCCGCGAACGCCGGGAATGAACGATCCGTTCATGAAGTCGGCCCAGGCGCCCCAGAGCTTGCAGTAGCGACCGGAAGTGGTGCGGTTCGAGTTGGAGCAGACTGCATGCACGTAGCGACTGCCCTCGTCGATGAAATACGCACCGCTCCCACTCATGCCGCCCCATACGGTATCGAAGCAGTGGCCACCTCCTGTATTGATCTGGAGCTGATTGCCGGGGCAGGAATCGAAGTGGCCGTACCAGTAATACATGTCCACGCCGGTATGCAGCCCGGAGTCCGGGCAGTCCTCACCGGGGTAGCTGGCGTTATTGTACGTCTGATCCAGAACCCAGCCACAGCCC
>CP070827.1:3102479-3121112 GCA_020344555.1 Phycisphaerales bacterium | reverse complement strand
GACCTATGTTCGTCTCGCCGAGCTTCTGGACTGTCAGTGGTGTACCGACGACCGCAAGGTGCTTGATGCCGTGCCACCTTCGTTCCCACGTAACCGAGTGCTTCTCCTCTCAGCCATCCGCGCCTCTCCCTAAGCAAATCCCGGCTCTCCTGACTGCCCGGCCCGCAGCTCCTTCTGGGCTGATAGCTAACGGTTGACAGCCGCCGCGCCCAAGGCGAAACGGAAGCCAGGAGCGAAGCCCAAGCCGTAGCTTGCGTGTTGCCAGAGGTAATCATTGAGCCAGGGCTGGACCTGCCCGTGCCACGAATTTTCGTTGGAAGAAGAATCCGGGAGGATCGTGCCTATTCGGCCTCGGGCGGCAGTTTGTCCAGCCAGCCCTGTACCATTGCCACCATGTGCGGCATGCCGATCTGCTCGAACAGCCCGCGTGACTTGATCCAGTGCTCCCGTGCTCCCGCCAGATCACCGCGCGCTCTAAGCAGACTTCCCAGGTTGCCGTGCGCATTGCCCATGCCCTCAAGCCGCCCGAGCTTCTCTTCGATCTCGAGCGACTTGCGATACATCGCCGTCGCCCCGTCCAGGTCCCCACGCATCTTCAGGACGTTCCCCAGGTTGCCGTAATGGTTCGCCATGCCCTCCGCCTGCCCGAGCTTCTCGTCGATTTCCAGCGCCTTCCGGTACATCGTCTCCGCCCCGTCCAGGTTCCCACGCATGTGGAGGACGATCCCCAGATTGCCATACTGGATGGCCATGCCCTCGAGCCACCCGAGCTTTTCATCGATCTCAAGGGCCTTCCGGAGCATCGCGTCCGCGCCGTCCAGGTCTCCACGCCTTATCAGGAGGTTCCCCAGGTTGCCGTACGCGCTGGCCATACCCTCAAGCCGCCCAAGCTTCTGGTCGATCTCCAGCGCCTTGCGGAACATCGCCACCGCTGCGTCCAGGTCCCCACGTGTCAGCAGGACGTACCCCAAGTTGCCGTGCTGGTTGGCCACGCCCTCGAGGCGCCCGAGCTTCTCATTGATCTCGAGCGCCTTGCGGTACATCGCCTCCGCTCCGTCCAGGTCCCCACGCATCTGCAGGACGTTCCCCAGGTTGCCCACATGGGTCGCTTCGGCGGCGGCGTTCCCCAAGCGCCGTGCCGCGTCCACCGCCGCGTCAAGCCACGCAATTCGCTCCCTTGGAGATTGGCGAAGGGATAGACAATAAGCGCCGGCGTCGGGATAGTCACAGCAGAGCTGCGTGGGCTGCTCATCCGACGGTGCGCGGCGCGACACTCTGGCAAAGCCCGCTTGTATGTTGCCCCACTCTCGGTCGAACAGGGCCAGACCCTTTACCGATTGGTCGCCGTGCTCGCGGTACAGGCGGTCCGCAACACCCAGCAGGTCGCAATAGAAGCTGGCGTGGCGTAAGTGCAGGGCGTCACGCCCATGGTCCTCAAGACGCTTGTCGGCGAACAGTCGGACCAGGTCGTGCATGCGGTAGCGCCTGGCTTCCTCGTTCCATTGCAGGAGGCTGTGCTCGACGAGGGCGCCGAGTTCGTCGTCGGCTTGATCCTGATCAAGATCCAAGACGTGTGCTGCGGCCGCGCGGTCGAGACTCTCCGGAAAGACGGACAACGCGTGCAAGCAATGGCGACGCTCGTCCGTCAGAAGGGCCTCGCTCAAGGTGATCGAGGCCTCTACGCCGTCTAACCGGGCCAGCCGCTCTTTGCGCAGGCGCTGCAGATAGTCACCCGGCGCCATGTCCGGTCGAACGGCCAGAGCCGACGCGGCGATGCGTAGAGCCAGGGGGAGATGCCCGCACAGCTCGGCGATCTCGGAAGCGTGGTCGCCGATACGCGGGCAGATCTTCAGGAGAAGGTCACGTGCCGCCGGGGGCTCAAGCATGTTCAGGTCGAGCGGCGCCAGGCCGGGAAGGGCGAAGTGTCGGCGCGAGGTCACCAGCAGCACGCACCCCTGCGGTGGTATGACCGGTTCGAGCTGCTCAGGCCCGGCGGCGTTGTCCAGCAGCAGCAGGGCACTCCGATCCTGCAGTTCGGAGAGGTACATGGCGTGCAAAGCGCCGTCGTCCTCGGGGAGCGATCGCGTCTGATCGCAACTTAGAATCACGTGCCGCATGACCTCAGCGGGGGTCAGCGGCGTTTGCTGCTCGGCGTGGGCTCCCCGCAGGTCGAGGAAGAACTGGGCATCGGGATACTGCGGGGCCAACTGTTCCGCCAGTTTCAGGGCCAGGGCGGTCTTGCCGACCCCGGCCATGCCGCGCACACCGGAGATCGTCACACCGCCGGTGCCGATCTTGTTCATCAACTCGGCAAGCTCTTCGTCTCGGCCGGTAAAGTCATCCGGGGGACGCGGTAACTGGTGCAAAGCCCGTACCGCGGGATCGGCAGGCAGGTACACGTTCTCGATATTGACGGTGGTTTTCGTGATGTCGCCTCCGGCGGCGTCGCGCCTGGCGATGACCTGGTCGCGTCCTGCGCCCGGGCTGCGGTCGAGTGTGGTGAAAATGGGCGACGAACGGATCTGAATTGCCTGCCCGGGGATACGCTGTTCTCTGCCGGCCCCGGAGCCCGACTCGGACCTACGCCACAAAAAGCCCAGGATTGCGAACCCCAACGAAGCAAACACCAGGATCAAGTCCACCGACCAGTGGCGGCCTTCGATCTTTGCCCCGAAGGCGGCGTCACCCCATGTTCCGAAGAAGGTCAGCGCGGGCACGACATTGAGAACGGCGACGGCCCCCAGGGCCGCGCCCGCCATCCGCTGGCACCACAGCCCGAACTCGCGCGAGAGCAGCCAAAGGAAAACGACCAGCCCGACGCCCAGAACCGCGGTCCACTTGCCGTAGGGAAGGTATAGGGCCACGGTGGCGATCACCATCGACGCCGCGGCACCGATGATCGCGGTTCGCACATGGGGCGTCACCCACCCCCCAGAGTGTCCTGGCTGCATGGACATGGCCGGAAGGTATTATACCGCTCAAACCTCCCGTGCCACATCGTGGAAGGGAGAGACAAACGGTGTCAGGCTACTCTGATCTGCTCTGCCGGGCTCTTCCTGTCAGGCGGAGTGTGCAGTCAAGCCGGAGTCGCCCGGCGGGCTACGCCCAGGCGGCGCTGGCCCTCGCCGGTGCTTTGGCCGTCACTCGCAAGACAGAGGAGAAGACTGGCTCGTTAGCGGTAAGATTCTGCTCGGTTGGCAAGGAAGCCGTTTGCCATTGTGAGGAGCCACTTGCCCCAGTCAGGCGAAGGTCCGGCCGTGCCAACTCTGACAACCACAGGGGGACCATGCCTGCTGCGACCGCAGGAATCCGACAGGACCCTACGGGGACGGACGCCTGACCCCGGCTCGACCCCGTCGAGTGCGCCTATTCATCAACCCAGATCGTGTACTCCTCGTCGACGTCCTGTCCGCTCCCGCCCTCGCTGACTTCGCCGCCGTCCTCCTCGTCATCCGAATAGGCTTTGTGAGTCTCACCGTTGATCCAGTACCACGCCCCGTCGCCACTCACCTCGATCAGGACCTCCCCAACCACTTCACCGTAGTCTTCGAAGGGTTGCGCAGCGGGCCACGTCGAGCGGGAGGCTTTTGTGGTTACCAGTTGCCAGGCAGTTGCGACGCCACGTTCCACGACCGGCCGACTGGGATGCCCGTACTTACCCCCGGTGGAGTAGATCATGAATTCAGGATCGAGGCGGTTCACCAGATCCGGCAACGACGAATGCGCAGATCCGTGGTGGTTCACGCGACAGACCTCTACGTCTGATTCGCGATCTATCGCCTGCCATTGGGCCGCGAGGCGACTCTCAACGTTGGTGTACGTCTGCCCGCGATCACCATACTGCCGGTGCGTGTACTGAGCTGGCGCGCGTCCAGCACGGTATTCCGCGCCGGTCAAGTCACCCGCGGTGAAGAACTCGAAGTCACCGTAGGAGATTTCCATGGCAATCGAAAGGTCGTTCTCCGAGGCCGGGGCATCAGCATACCGCTCCGGCTCGCTTGCGGCTACTTCAGCCAGTGCGCCGTCGTCGCCGTCGTAGACACTGCCGGCGGAGGCGAGGATGTCGACTATCACACGCGGACCGTTGGTTGGACTGAGGTCGATCTGTCCGGTGCCGAACCGAGGCCTCTCGCGGTTAGTGACTTTTCCGGATGTTAACCAACGGGCCAGGTTTCTCTCAAAGGCATGGTATGTGCCGCGAGAGCTCGGGATGAACTCCTGCCCGGTCTCGCCGAAATCGATGACCGTTCCGATGGTGAAGCCGCTCTCGTCGATGAGTCCCGCAATACCGGAACCGTCTCCCCCGACATGATCAGAATGGAAGTGGCTGGCCAGAAAGTAGTCGATGTGCGTCTCGCCGGTGATTTCCTCGACGCGCCGGGCGACCTCTCGGAAGTTTCCCGGACGATGACCGACCGGCTCACCCAGATCGACTAACAGAGTGTGGAAATCGGGTGAAGGACCAACGACGAACGTCGCATCGGCCTGACCGACGTTAAACACATAAATCCTCAGACCGGTATCGGGGATTGGTAGTGTATCGCTCAGGGCCTCCGCGCCAGGCGGCTCGGCGGCGGACGTCGGTGGGAGAAAACGTATCGCTTCAGAACGTCTTGATCTCCCTTCTGGTGAGACGCACGCCGTATCGAGGATCAATGAAAGGAAGCAAAGTCCAGCAATCATGAGCTTCAGTTGTCGCATCATATCGGTCTCCTTTGTATGTCTACATCACTTCTGACAAATGCCTCGTGCACGCCGACTTTGGACTTCACACAGACGCCTACCGCTGTCGGCAGCTTATTTCCCGACTGCCTTGCGATGTTTCTTGGCGAGACGCTGTGTGTGTTTCACCGTGTGAGAGTCAAACGTCCTCTCGAGAACATCACCTGTAAGCTGCTCGAGCAGATCCGCTGCCTTCTTGCGGTCCCCGCCTACGTGTCTGAACTTGCGTTTGCCATAGCGTTCGTAAGGCCGGGCCGCGTCAATACCGGCGCAACGCACTATGTTCGCAACGATAGGGTCATCAACTACCGTACTCGTTTCCTGACGCCGTTGCTGTACCAGTTCCAAGGCCTCACGTGCTCCGGAAAGGACTTGTGATCCACCCAGAGCGAAGTACAGTCCCACATCGTTGCGGAACAGCACCGCAGCATCGTCCTCTTCTTCCCGAGAATGCGGATACCGCACTTGAATACGAAGAGTGTTGGAGCGGACCATAAGATCACGTTCGTTCTGCTCGTCGTAGAACACCAGCAAAGCCGTTACTTCGTACGCGCCGGGCTCTGCAAATGGAAAACCAGCGCTTCCGAAAGTGAGATTCAGATTGTTATTGATCGTCTCGCCCGGCGGGAGATCCATAGTGCGGCTCGCCGAGCCGTTGTAGCAACGCCGGGTCACCGGATTGAACCGGTCCGTCGTATCATCACTGAGACGGCGAATCAGGATCTCCACGAAATCGGACTTCGCATCCAGAATCTCCGGACTGAAGTTGAAACTCGTATCGCTGAGATTGCGAAGCTCGATTTCCAGGAACACCGGCTGAGCAAAGTCGAAAGTGGATCCGTGAGTCGGCGGTCGTAGAGTCAGTTGAAAGAAATCAATAGGCACCTCCGGCACGTAGGGCGAATAGCCACCGTTGCCATCAGACCAGTAGTTCACCGAGTGAAATGGTACTCCACCGGGAATCAAGAGGGGCCGGGGCGCGTGGCGGAGGAACTCCAGCTCATCCTCATCGAAAGTGAACTGAAAGCGTGACCAATACTCACTCTCGTGATTACCTCCGCGGTATCGCCAGTCGTAATTCATGATGGACGTGGAATCAGCCAGGCCGACTTCTCGTTCAAATCGGTGCGCAAGATTGAGCCCATGACCAAGTTCGTGTGCCGTCGTCTGGATCAGTTTGCGCGGGAAATGGCTGTCGCTGACCCAGCTCTTGATTTCCCCGGCAAACACGGCAGCTCCTTGCCGAGGCAGCGGATCGGACCAGTCGTACATGATGCCAAACAAACCGCTGCGGCTTGACTTATTCAGCAGCAACAGGTGCAGCTCCCATGCCGGCCTGTTGAGCTGGGCCTGGGCCAGATCCACCATCAAGGCGTGCAACTGGGCCGCACCCCACGGAAGTTGAGGAGTGGGAACCAGGCTCGGCTGCCCAACGTTGCTGACGTCGAAGCCCGCGGACTCAAACACCGAACGCACTGTGACTTCCGTGCCCCCGAAATCATGAGTGGGAAGCTCGTCTATGTTGTTCTCACGCTCGATTTCGATACCCAGCCTGCGCACGCGAGTGGAAACGTGGTTCGCAGCGATCGGAATATTGGTCCGTACCGGAAGCCCGGTAAGTGCATTATCCATGAACAAAGTGCCCGTAAGCGCTGCCCCGGATGCCTCTTGCGGTGTCAGGCTGAGGGTCCCAGTTGCTGTCCGCTGCTCGTCATCCGTACCGACGATCTGCCATTGACGGTCTTCTTTACTTATCGCGACTCCGGGGGGCGTGCGTATGGAAGCCACATAAGAGCGGCCAGTCGCGCCGTTGCGATAAATGTCCGCACTAATGACGCCCGAACCCTCTTCATCGACGCGAAGCTCGACGAACAACTCATGGTTGCCACCTTCATACAGCCCATTCCTAAGCGTATCTGCCACCTCCAGGTCGTCGGACAAGGCCACGCTACGGTCACTCTCCATGCACTGCACGGCATCGCGCACGTGAGCCAACGCACACTCGAGCCGCTCCAGCCATGCCTGTTCCTCGTCCGTGAGGGCTCTGCCCACAATGTTGAGGCGATTTTGCTCCTGCTCGAGTGAGTCCCGCACGCCCCGTAAGCGGATCACCAAATCTTGTGATAAGTCCATGAATAGCCTCCCCAATAGAGTAGTCCTGCCTTGCCTGAGTCCGATCGGATGAGCCGATCTCCACGTATGCCGTAAACGCAGAAAATGGCCCGCTCCCATGGATGATTCCACTTGCCATGTTAGTCCAACAGCCTCTGACCCGCCCCCACTTCGGTCTAATTGCAGTGCGAGTCTTTGCAGCTCATGCCGTTCTGGTCTTCTGGCGGGTTTCAGCGAACTCGTCGGGCGCCCGATTCCCCAACACGCTATCCGGTCTGCAAAGATTCTAATCCGAAAGCCGCGCTTCCAGTTTCTCCCAGGCTTCCCCGTAAAACAAAGGCCAATTCTCACTCAGGCACTCGTCCCGGGACTTCCCGTTGAGGTCGCCTGCCTTGACACGGCACAGTGCGTAAAGTGGGTCCTGAAATGTTAAACTCACCCAGTACGTCACGCTTTTTTTGGGGCGGTGCCTCGCACGCGACGGGTCAATCATGCCGCGGGGCCTTTTGGGATGGGGGAAGAAGGATAGGCATTAGGCTACTTTGCCGTTCTGCGGTCGCCCTGTTGAGCTAAGCGTGCACTCAAGGTCGAGTCGCCCGCCGCACGACCGGGTGGCATGGCCAAACTTGTTTGGCCATGCTTGGTGTCGGCTGAGCCCAGTGTCCCACGCAGTCAGCGCAGATTCGATACGATCGGATAACCCGGCAGGACGGCTTCCACCCGCCGTCCCATCGGGGCGCAGAACCGGATCCACTGACGCGGCTGTGGGGGCGGGCCGGTAAGCAAGAAACGAGAATGCCCCAGCACACCCGACATCTTCGGTCCGCTAAATGATCGATGCATTGTAAGCCCTGCCGGCTCGGTGATTATGGGGTCCACTGGGATGATATTAAGTACAGCGTTGCCAAGTCCGAAATGACTACGTCGGTGTCTGTACCCTTAAAGACCGGAACTGCCCAGTTTGCAACCAGCCGATACGTCAACCGAAGCCGCTGACCGACTCGTCCGCGCCGGGTGTGCGCGAAACGTGCCTGCTGAAATTTACTATGAGCGCCGGCACGGTTCAATCATCACGGGCCGTGTCCGACTGTTCGAACTGACCGAACACCAGATCTTGGCTGACAGACCGACATACCTGAACAATGACGGGTCGATCCCATGTGGAGCCTCGGTCACCGTGCACTTCTCGCTTGGTGGTTCCCGTTACCAGTTTGACAGCGTGATCGAGGAGACCGACCGAAGCGTGTCCCTGGGTGGTCGGACGGAGATGCGCGGCATCGCCTTGAGCAAGGCGTCCGGATTAGCCGATTCGCAGCAACGCTCCGACCTGCGCATCTCAATGGTGGGCTACGATCCGATTACTGTACGTCTTGCGCGTCCACACCCGGACCTGCCGGACGCGTGCCCGGTCGACGCAGAGATATTGAAGGGGCGGATTCACGATATCTCGATAGGCGGTCTCGCGGTCCTGGTGGATCACCGGGTGCCCGACGCCGTCCACCAAGGTGACCACTTCTTCCTGACGTTTGTCCTCCCCTCAATCGCAGAAGACTTCTGCATGCTGGGTTCAGTGCGCCACACTCGTGTTGTCAAGGCTAGTGTCTCACTACGCATGGGGCTCAGCTTTCATCCATGGTGCGGCACACGTTTCGCCCATGATCAACGCCGCATCTCCCAGTTCGTGGTGGAGCACGAACGTCGTTTGCTTCGTCGGAGAAGGTGAAAAATGCCTGAGATACTCACAGATCGGACTAATGAGATTCGCCAGGTAGACAGGACGACGACCAACCGGGTGCTCACAGCGGCGGTTGAGGAGCGGGCCGTGGCACAGGTCCGTGCAGATTGTGCGGGTTGGGAACTTGTGGGCGGCGCTGCGTGTATCGGTGAGGATGGCTCACATCTGATACTCGAGCTCGAACACGCTGATCCCCAGACCCAGACAATCCTGGAGTCGTCTCCGCTTCAACTTAGTATGGAGGTTGCCGGCATCCAATACTGTTTTGAGACGCGGTCTGCTGATCAAACAGCCGGGGTGGAACCTGGGGTGGTCCGCGTGCTCAGGCCGACGACAATCTCATTGGCGGAGCGCCGACGTAGTCCGCGACGCCGGCTGCGCAGACGCTCGGTCGTTGCGCTACAGGCGAGCGGGCCCAATGACGGATGGCATTGCACGGCGGCGATGCTCAATCTCTCTCCGGAAGGAATCGCCTGTCGCATACCTTGTCAGGACGCGGAACTTCTGCACATCGGCCAAACCCTCCGAGCGGACTTTCGGCTTGACCCTTCGGCACCAGCGCTCGCTTTGAACGCCCGGATCGTCAGCATCACAAAGGGCGGTACACTCGACCATCTGGTCGTTGGGCTGGAATTCATCGTGGATCGGACGTTGGAGGCAAGCCGCGCCACACTTCGGGAGGCTCTGGAAACCACGGACTGAGGCGCCAGAGAGGGTCAACAACATGAGCGCCACCCAAACAATCGTCAAAGGACGACTCGACCAGATTTTGGAAGACTCGATCGGCCAACAGCGCCGGCTGGTCCTTACCCAGCACAGCCCGCAAGGCTGGCGTACGTTTCCATCCCGGTTCCTCTCGGGATCCGCCTCATCACAAGCGTTACGGGTCGCCGCCCCGACCCCAGGTAGCTCGTCCGCACAACTCCCCGCACCGGGAGAAACGCTTGGTGTCACCTTCCGGCTGGGCCACAAGAAGTGTATGTTCGGTGCCACCGTTGAATCCGTTCAGCACAGCGCAGGAGAAGGTGAGGTGACGCTGCGCTGGCCGGACCACCTTCAACAACTCCAGCGCCGCGTGTACGAGCGAGCCAAGCCTCCCCGGGACGTGGTCATTGCAGTCCGCTTCTGGCGTGAAGAGGCGGCCTCCAACTCCGCCGCACAAGCCCGTTGTGTACGGCACGGTCAACTGGAGGATATTTCAGCCGGTGGTATGCGCATCAAGGCAGCCCAGACCGATGAGATTGAACCGGGTGCCACATACAGGTGCGCTTTTGCGCCGCGCCCCGGGAAACCGTCGCTGGTTCTCGACGCCTTGGTCCGGCATCGTCAGGCTGTGGACCATGGCCGAGCATCTATCGGCTTCCAGTTCGTCGGATTGGAGACGACTGTCGAGGGTCGGCAGCTCCTGGGCCGACTTGCCCGCACAGTCAGCCAGTTCCAACGTGCCAGATCGCGAAGCCGGCGATAAGACACGAATCGTGAACCGTCAATTCAGGATTGGACTCAGGCGCAGCGAGAGTTTGAACGACGTAGCGCGATTTGACATCGCCCCTGGACAATGCAGCTAGACTGCGGCTCGTCCCGGCTTGCTGTCGCGTTTCGAAGACTGGGGCAGTCGATCTACTAACACAGCGCAGCGTAGATCGCCAGCGCCAGAAAGGCGATCTTCACCTTTCGTCGGAAGAACCCGTAGATAACCAACCAAAACACGACGCTTCTTCTCCACTCCGAGGCGCAGTAACCCACCTCCGCGCGGCTGTCTGTGTAGCATGCCGGATACCCGGTCCGCGCGCACGGCCGGACGGCTCGACGGCCTCATAATATCGCGCTTGCGCACCCTGCCAAGGGCGATCGGGAAAGTGCGTGAGCTTTGGCTCGGAATGACGAATGTAGCGACGGGTTTGGCAAATGCGTCATCCACAACACCGATGCATCCGGTGATCAACGGCGCAAGGTTACCGGTCCCGTCACGAGGTTGGAACAATCAGTTGCTCATTGGACGGTTGGCCGGTCCCGTCCTGGGTGGCGCCGGTGCAGGTGAAAGCGAAGGCCACGCCAATGTCGGCCTGCTCAACGATGAACGTGGCAGTCCCAGCGGTATGGTCGACGAACAGGCGGCCGTCTGCGGGTTGGAAGTCGAACGTCACGTCTGCACTCTCACCGCTGACAACGGAGCACGTCAAAAGGACCTCTTCGTTCACCTGCGGTGCGGGGTTCGAGACGCTCAGCCTCACCACAGGGATTCCTGCGTCGGGCTGCCCATCAGGCTCCGTATCGTCGGGGGGCATGTGCGTGCCTCCGCCATCTGAATCTCCAATACCTCCATGCAAGGCCTGCTGCAGCTCGACACAGCCGCCCACCGAAACAAGAAGAGTTGCGAGGAGCGGGACCATAAGGCAACGCACCAGCATGTCTACGCTTCCTAAATACGTCAAAGCCTGCCGGGCCTTAGTTCAACCGACCACGATCCTACTGCACGACAGCGTGCGCGGATACAAACGGACAACAACCTAAGGCATCAGTTCGACGGGCGCCCGCTGCACCCTTGGAGCGATCCGGGTCTCCGCCTGGGACGGTACTTTAGGGGGCCGGCGGATTCAAAGAGCACTCTCCCAGTGCAAGACAGTCCGTAACCTTTTGTAATGCAAAAGGTTACGCAAGATCCTCCCAAACCGACGGTCTTACTGATGCTGGTAGAAGCGAATGCCGCTTCCCCCCTCCCGTCACGACGTTTGGCGTACTCATAATCGACTCGTAAAGGAAAGCACATCGCGGTAAGCTGCCTTCGAGCAGCCTAAACCGGCCGTCTTGGACGAACCGATAACTTTTCGGCAAGCGCACCGAAGCTCGTTGTCCGGCCGGGTGCCAGATGACCCGAACGTGGCTTGGCGGACGGGTGGGTGTGAAGCGGGAGCTTGGCTTGGGAAACACAGTGATGCATCGCCGGACAATGCTGGGATCACGGGTGTCCCCGTATGTGGCTGTTATGCCCCTGGCCTGCCTGGCGGGGTGCAACTCCATCATGAATGCCTGGCTGGATCCGACAGTCTTGGGGAACTTCACCCGAACAGCCACGATGGAGATCCGGACGTCGCTGACGCTCGAGGATACGCCGCCTGGCATTCCCGGTGCCGTGTACCCTTCGCCAGAGGACCTGCTCATCCGGCCCGTGGAATACCCCATATCGCCCGGCGACACCCTGACCATTGAAATATACGAGCTTCGACAGCGGCTTCTACCGTACCAGGCCCAGGTCTTGGTGTCCTCGACCGGCTACGTGAATCTCCCCGTTGTAGGGCGGGTCGATGCCGCCGGACTGACCGTACCGGAGTTCGAGGACGCTCTCAAAAGCGCGCTTCAAGAACAGGATATTCTGCGTGAACCGGATCTGTCCGTGAACCCGCTGTTTTTGCAGAACGCCACCTACTCGATTTTCGGGATTGGGGTCAGCGCGGCCAACAACGCTCCGTTGCGAGCGGGAACGTTCCCTATCCGGCGTCCGGACTTGCGCGTGCTGGAGGCGATCAACCAGGTCGGCGGCCTTAACGAGTTTGTTACGGATGTCTATGTCTTTCGTTCCGACACGCCTCCCTGGGCGGCGCAGCGAGAGGCCCCACTGGTGCCGGGGGCAATCCCGACGACCGAGCCGGCCGGCGGCGCGGAATACGACGCTCCAGGTGCGGAAGGCTCCAGGCCGTCCGAGGAAAACGAGCAGACGGACACGACCGCACCCGAAGAAGACCTGATCGACGCGGTTATCGGTGGCGACGATGCCGGCCAACAGGAGGAGGAGAGCCCACCGTCGGACGAGCTGCCCAAGCTGCTCGAGCCCGACCCGACGCAACCGTACATCTGGATCAACAACGAGTTCGTTCCCAATCCAGTCTACCAGACACCAACACGTGACGCGGCTTCTTTGCCGCAGGGACCGCCGGTGTTCGACACGACCGCCCCAGCGGTTAACTGGGCCCGCATTGCCGGAGATACGTCGTACCGGGTGATACGCATCCCGGCCGAACAGCTCCGTTCCGGCGACCCCGAGGTAAACATCATAATCCGGGCGGCCGACGTGATCCGGATCATAAGTGGTGAGATCGGCGTATACTATGTGATGGGCCAGGTGAATCGGGTGGGGGCATTTCGGTTCAACGCCGAAGCAATCACGCTCAAAGCGGCGATCGCGGTGGCCGGTGGGCTCTCAGATCTGGCCTGGCCGGACCGATGCACGGTGTACAGGCGGCTCGGACAGCGTGAGCAGATGATACAGGTGGACCTCGATAGGGTCTTTGCAGGCAAGGACCCGGATTTCTACATCAAGCGGGGTGATATCATCAACGTCGGTACGCATCCATTCGCCCCGTTCCTACAGCGGATTCGGGCGCTGACATTACCCAACCCGGTGTCCAACGTGGGGTATAGCTATACGTACGTGCGAAACTTCGCGGATATTGATTCGTTTGCTGCACGACGTAATCCACACAATGAGCCGGATCTGCTTCCGGCTTTGTTCCCGTAGGAGATTGGGGTGAACGCATCCGGGTCAGCCGGCATCAGCGTGCCGCGTCGATGGGGTGAACTCGTATCACCGGTGGGGCACATCCGGATTGCCGTCATAGCAGTGCTGATTCTATTCATCTATTGGGGCACCATCCGCCACGCCCTGATCTCCCGGTGGCTTCACGATGGCAATTGGTCTCATGGCTGGTTGATTCCGTTGTTCAGCCTCTACTTCCTGGGGACCCAGCGCGAGGTGCTTATGCGATGTCGTCCACGGGCTGGCTACCTGGGAGCGGTGATCCTGGCCCTGTCGCTTGCCGTCTACTTTGCAAGTGCCTGGCGCCTGCGGATGACTTATCCTCAGGGACTGTCGATGGTCGGCGTCATCTTCGGGGTCACCCTTCTGATGGGCGGGTGGGGTGTGATTCGCGTGGCCTGGTTCCCGATCCTGTTCCTCCTGTTTGCCATTCCGCTTCCCCATTCGATCTATGTGGAGTTGACCATGCCCCTGCGCGAGCTGGCCTCGACCGTGGCGGCTGCAGTGATGCCGCTGTTCGTTCCGGGTCTGCACACGGAGGCCCAGGCGGTGGTGATCGACTATGTCATGCCCGGGATGCCGGCGGGCACCCTCAACGTCGAGGAAGCATGCAGTGGTATGCGCTCGACCATGGCGTTTGTCACGCTCGGCGTCGCCATGGCGTATTTGGGTAGGCGACCCACCTGGCAACGGATCGTTATGGTTTTGACGTGTGTCCCCATCGCCGTATTCTGCAACACCATCCGGGTCGTGGTGACGGGATTGCTGCACGTAAACGGACACGAGGATCTGGCCAGGGGAACTGCTCACCAGGTGCTCGGGATTCTGATGTTCGCGGTTGCTTTGGGGCTTTTCGCCCTGACAGGTTACGTCCTGAGTCATTTGTTGGTCGAGGTGCCGGAGGAGGGCGCTGGTGAAGTTGGCTCGGCCTGAGCGTAGCGACGCCGGTTCGCCTCAGACAACATGAAAGTAAACCCATGACCACGCTTCCCACCACGGTCCAGGAACGCATCACGCTGCCCGCCGCTTACGGCGGTGGAGCCGGCGGAGGTGGTGCCACTACCGCAGCCGACGTCATCGCCATGCTGCGGCGTCGTCTCGTTCTGATCGTCGTGTTGTTCTTGCTGTTTACGGCGCTGGCGGTTGGTGGATTTGTGATCTGGTGGGCGTATTTTCCGGGATACCGAAGTGAGTCACTCATCGAGTGCATCTCCGATATCCCGCATGCGGAACTGACCCCGGAGCAACAGCGGCTCAGACAGGATGAACATGAGCGCTTCGTAATGACTCAGGCGCGTTTGTTGAAGAGCCCGACGATCCTGGGCGAAGCCCTCAAGCTTACCGCCGTCAGAGAAACCGATTGGTGGCAGTCGATCCAGCAACGACGCTGGAAGAAGCCGGATCAACATCTTATCGATCTGACTGAGGATCTGTCGGCCGCACCCGTGCGTGGGACGAACTTCCTGCGCGTGTCCATGGAGTGTCGGCGTCAGCGAGACTCGCGGGTAATCGTCAGCACGGTGGTCAACCAGTGGTACGAGTCGGTCAAAAGGCGCGCGGCTGAGGAGTTCGTGGATACGGCCCTGGATGCCGCTCAGCAGGAGCTGGAGCAGCTTGATCTGGAAATCGCCGACGATCGCGACCGGCTCAGAGCCATTACCCAGCGTCTACCGGCAGGCGCCCGCCAGGATCCAGCGGGTAACATCACTAACGAGCAGGTCACCCAGTTTGCGGAACAGGTCGGGCTGCTGCAGCTCGAGCTCGCCCAGCTCGAGCAGTACCGAAACATCTACAACGACCCCGAAGGTCTGGCCGTGACCGCAGAAGATCGGGCGATCGTGGAGCAGGATCCCGAGGTTGCTGAGCTCAGGCGGGCCCTGCTCCTTCTGGAGCAGCAGCGAGCCGCTGATGAGCAAACCTTTGGCAGCGGGCACCGCGTACTCAAGCAGGATGACGTGCAGATCGAGGCGATGGAGGCCAAGCTCACCCAACTGCGGACGGAGAGGCTGCGTGAGCGCCGCGCCGACATTCGTGAGGCGGCCAACACGGCCTTCGACAACACCCGGCACGCCCTGTTCCTGTCGCAGGAGAACCTGCTCAAGGCCGAGTCTGCTCTGCAGGATCAGGATCGTTTGCTATTCGATTACACTAACCTGGAAGCCGAGATCCAGCAAAAAGTCGACTACCGACTCCAGTTGACCGACTACACCAAGAATCTCGCCCGGGTCAGGACGCAGCGAACTGCGATCAACGTCAACGTAGCTCAGGAGGCCACCGAACCGCTGCAACGCAGCAGCCCGAACATTCTTTTGGTGCCAACCGGGATATTCTTCGCCCTAGTTTTTTCTGTGGGTATTGCCCTGAGCCTGGAAATGCTGAACACGTCGTTGAGGACCTCGCAGGATATCGTTCGACACCTGGATGTCGCCATGCTCGGTCTGGTTCCCGACACGGACGATGAGGAGGTTCCGATCGAGCGCGTTGAGACGGCCGTACGCGACGCTCCCCGATCGATGGTCGCGGAGGCGTTTCGGCGCATCCGGACCAATCTGCAGTTCAGCGCACCGGCGGAGCAGCAGCGCGTGATGCTCCTGACCAGTCCACGTCCGGACGACGGTAAGACAACGGTAGCATGCAATCTGGCCATGGCGGTGGCTCAGGCCGGCCGTCGCGTTCTACTGGTGGATGCCAACTTCCGGCGTCCCGGTCTCCACCACGTTTTTGAGGACATCAAGGCGGAGGGCTTGAGCAATTTGCTGGTCGGGAACGGATCTTTGTCCTCCTGTGTCGTCCGGACCGACCTTCCGTTGCTTGATGTACTGGGCAGCGGTCCCACGCCGCCGAATCCGGCGGAGCTTCTGGGAAGTGAGCCGTGCCAGGCCTTTTTGAAGGAGGCTAGGGCCAGCTACGACCAGGTTATCATCGATACGGCGCCGGTGTTGCTGGCCAGCGACGGCCCGATCCTCGGAACAGCGGCCGACGGTGTGATTCTCGTCATCCGGGCGAACCGGAACTCGCGCGGGGCCGCCAGACGGGCCTGCACACTTTTGACCGACGTCGGGGCTCACCTGTTCGGCGCGGTTCTGAACGCGGCTCAGATTACACGCGGCGGTTACTTCCGCGAACAGCTCCGGGCCTACTACGACTACCAGGCCGAGACGGATGCCGCCGGACCACCACAACCCCTTATCCCCGAGCAACCGAATACGTAAGGTGTGAAATGCAGCAGGTAGGCATGCTTGATCTTGGCGGCGAGTACCAGCTTTGTGCGGATGAGATCCGCGCCGCGATCGAAGCTGTTTTGGAGAGCCGGCAGTTCATCGGCGGTCCGGCTGTTATCGAACTGGAAAAAGCGCTGAGCAGTCGCGTCGGTGTGGAGCACGCCGTCGCGGTCAGCAGCGGCACGGACGCCCTGCTCTGTACGATGATGGGGCTTGATATCGGCCATGGTGACGAGGTGATCCTGCCGGCATTTACCTTCTTCGCCACGGCGGGATCAGTAGCGCGGCTTGGAGCCAAGCCCGTCTTCGTGGATATCGATCCGCGCACGTTCAACGTGGACCCGGACAAGATCGAGGCGGCGATTACGGACAGAACCAGGGCGATCATCGCCGTGCATCTTTTCGGCCAATGCGCCGAGATGAACGCCATCAACGCCATCGCCACCCGGCATCACCTGACCGTAATCGAAGACGCAGCTCAGGCAATCGGTGCGGCCTACCACGGTCGGCCCGCGGGGGCCCTTGGTGATGTGGCTTGCGTATCGTTCTACCCCACGAAGAATCTCGGCGGCTTCGGCGAGGGCGGTATGATCTTCACGAGCGACGAGCATCTCGCCGGCATCGCCCGACAACTGCGAAACCACGGGGAATCGCAGCGGTACGTGCACGAGCGTGTGGGCGGCAACTTCCGGCTCGACACGATGAAGGCGGCGATCCTGCTGGTAAGGCTGCGCTACCTGGACCAGTTCACGAAGCGGCGCCGGGACAACGCAGCCCGCTATAATGCACTGCTCGAAGAAGTCCCCGTTACGACACCCTATGTGCCCGCTCACCAAACGGAGGTCTATCACCAATACTCGATTCTGTGCGACAGGCGGGACGAGCTGAGGAGCTTCCTGCAAAAGCGCGGAGTGCACAGCGCGGTGTACTACCCTGTGCCGCTGCATCTGCAGAAGTGCTTCGCCTTTGTCGGCTGCCGTCGAGGGTCGCTGCCCGTCACGGAACAACTCTGTGATAGAATACTGTCGCTTCCCTGTCATCCGATGCTTACCGAGGCGGATTTGCAATATGTTGCCTCGGGAGTCCAAGAGTTCTACGCGAGATTCGCCCCGACGTGCGCGACGGCGAGCGATACACACGGCGCAACCGAGCCACGATCAGCGAACGTCGGAAAGGAATAGCGGTACGGGCTGACGCCCTGTGGAGATTCCCAATGCGGGTGCTGGTAACCGGTGGAGCGGGCTTTTTGGGCAGCCATCTATGTGATCGATTGCTCGCCGACGGGCACCAGGTAATCGCCCTGGATAACCTGTTTACCGGCTCGAAGCGCAACATCGTCCACCTTCTGAGCCGTTCGGAATTCGAGTTCATCCGGCACGATCTGGTCAACCCCATCCTGTTGGAAGTGGATTGGATTTTCAATCTCGCCTGCCCCGCTTCGCCCATTCATTACCAGTACAACCCGGTCAAGACAGTCAAGACCTCGGTCATGGGTGCGCTCAACATGCTGGGGCTGGCCAAACGGGTCAAAGCGCGGATTCTGCAGGCCTCGACCAGTGAAGTATATGGCGATCCACAGGAACACCCCCAGAAGGAGAGCTATTGGGGACATGTCAATACGATCGGCTTGCGAAGCTGCTACGACGAGGGGAAGCGGGTCGCGGAGACGCTGATGATGGACTATCACCGTCAGAACAACGTGGACATCCGCATTGTCCGCATTTTCAACACGTACGGCCCGCGCATGGCCATCGGTGACGGGCGGGTCATCTCCAACTTCATCGTTCAGGCCCTGCGAGGCGAGAGGCTGACGGTCTACGGAGACGGTGCCCAGACACGTTGCTTCTGCTACGTCGATGACATGATCCAAGGGCTGGTCGCCCTGATGCAGTACGAGGGCAAGGATGCCGCCGAACCGGTGAACATGGGCAGTGCCGACGAGCGTTCCATGAACGATATTGTCAACTGCCTGGGCGAGATTCTTGGACACAAGCTCGAGGTGGAGCACCATCCACTCCCGGAAAACGACCCCATCCGTCGCCGGCCGGATACTACCCGGGCAAAGAAGCGTCTCGGCTGGCAGCCGCGCGTCTCTCTGCTTGACGGTCTGCGCGGAACAGTCGATTATTTTCGCAGGGCCCTGGCAGACGCCTAGTGGTGGATGCCGCGCGGAGCGCCGGCAACCGCCAAAGACTGCCGTACTGGATCACGCCGTCTGTTTTCAGCCGTGCGGGGCGAAGCGATCGCGATGCCCGGTGTTGGTGGCTGACTACTGCCGCCACATCACTGGGTCCTAGATATGAATCACC
>CP070827.1:3083069-3102379 GCA_020344555.1 Phycisphaerales bacterium | reverse complement strand
TCCGGGCGGACGCCGGACACGACAATCGTGCCACGAACATCGAAATAGGCACTGGGATCGGTGGTGGTGACGCCGACGACCTCACGTACGCGGCCGTTGAACAACTGTGCATCAGTGAACTGGATCCCACCGCCCGGTGACGCGTCAAGCGTTCTCGTCGAGTCGAAGAACGCCGATGGCCAACCTCGGTCGTGGCGACGCCCGACCAGCGACAGCCGGAGAAACCGAGCTGTACCGGCGAGCCGACATCCCAGATAACGGCTACACCGGCGTGCCGAGTACGCTCCACAGTGCAATCCAGAAATTCGAACCTGCCGCGCCTGCTCTCGTCGTGACGCGGGATAGCTCGGAGGTCGCCTATCGAACCCGAAATCGTGGCAAGACATACTCGAACGGCAAAGGCTCAATAATCGTCGCACACTGGTCGGGACGCCTTCGTGGCCATCGGCCACACGGTAGACCCTGAACAAGGATTGCGCATAATAGGTCGGGCGACATGGGCCGCGCGGTCTGCACCGTCCGGGTGAAGCTTAATCTACCACCGGTCTGTCGCCATCCGTGGTGGCCCGCCTGTGGGGCGGAGGTCCGGGCGCATGCAAAGTACCGCGAGTGTGAATCGACGCGCCGACGGTTGCAGATCGGCAACGCTACCGCACCTGTCGCTTCGGGCCAATTTTCGCTGGACCTTCGCCGGCAACGTCGTCAACGGAGCGAGCCAATGGGGCATGCTGGCCGTGTTGGCACGGCTGGGCAGCGCCGAGATGGTCGGCCAGTTCGTGCTCGGCCTGGCGATCTCGGCCCCGGTTATGGCCATGACGATGCTGCAGTTGCGCGCCGTCCAGGTCACAGACGCCCGCGGTGAGTTCGGCTTTCGGGACTACTTCGGAACACGTATCTCATGGACGTTGGTAGGGGTGGCAGTAATTGCCGCGTGCGCTTGGGTGGGCGAGTTCGACGCGGTCACAACGTGGGTCATCCTCGGTGTTGGCTTGACCAAAGGTGTCGACAGCGTCACCGACATCGTGCGCGGGTTGTTCCAGCGACACGAGCGGATGGACTACAGCGGGACGAGCCTTATGCTGAAAGGGCCGGGCGCACTCGTCGCGATGACCCTGCTCCTGTGGTGGACCGGAAACATCGTGGCCGCTGTGGCCGGCATGGCCATCGTGTGGCTTGTTTCGTTCGTCGCCTATGACCTGGTGCGAGCCGGGCGCCTGCTCGCCGAGCGCCGGGTCCTGACGGGCGAAACGCAGCAACTTGTTCCACGGTTCGCCTGGCCGACGATGGCAAGACTGAGCTGGATCGCCCTTCCGCTGGGCATCGTCATGGCGCTTATCAGTCTGCAGACCAACATTCCGCGCTACGTGCTGCAAGGGTATGCAGGCACCGAGTTGCTCGGGTACTTCGGGGCCTTGGCGTACCCGATAGTCGCTGCGCTTTTGATTACTGGCGCGTTGGGCCAATCGGCTTCGCCGCGCTTGGCGCGGTACTATCTAAATGACCTGGCCGCGTTCCGGGCCCTCTTGCGGAAGTTGCTCTGGCTCGCGCTGGCCGTGGGTGGTCTGTTCGTCGTGGGGGCAGCTATCCTCGGCGGCCCCATACTGGCACTCCTCTACGGTCCCGACTACGCGCAATACCACAGGGAGTTTGTCGTCGTAGCCATCGCCGGCGCCATCCAACTGGTCGCCAGCGCCTGGGGTTACGGGCTAACCGCCGCCCGGTACTTTCGGACACAAGTGGCGCTGGTGGTCCTCTCGTGCCTGGCCACGACCGTAGCGGCTTTCATCCTGGTGCCGGGCGGCGGGGTGATGGGGGCGGCCTGGACCGTACTGGTGACGTCTATCGCGATGTGGATCTGTTTCGGCACGGCCATGCTATGGGCCGTCCGTTCCGGTCCGCGAGCAGCAGGGGCGGGATGCACGAGTCCCGCAACCGATGGCGGAAGTCAGGTGTCCACGGATTGACCCGTATGCAGTCGCCCGGTTCTCCATATTGCAAAAACGAAACGCCCTCGGCCACCGTGAGCCGAGACCGAAAAGGACCGCTGCCTGTGCTTACGGTCTTGGATCGCGGCGGGCCCGGGACCTGGCTTATGGGGGCAATCGGAAATGGGGAATGTCGTCGTTTGGGTCACATCTGATCTCCGTAGGGTAAAAGAGTTCAGATTCTGTCCGAGCGACGTAACATGGGATAATCTTGAGCAGCCTCGATGATGACCTTTAGGGCCTGTGCCGCTAGCAGATCTCGATTGTAGCACTCTAGCGCCAGTCTGCGGGCATTGCGTCCCATCTCCGTTCGCCGCGCCTCGTCCGCGTAGAGGGCCGCCAGATTGGCGAAGAACGCGGCTTCATCACCCATCGCACAACCCAAACCTGCCCCCGCCGACTCGAGCACTTCGCGCTGCCAGCCGCCGTAGCTAAGGACCACCGGCTTACCCGCACTTAAGTAATCGAAAAGCTTGTTCGCACTATTATGTTCGAGCACCGGCACGTCCGTCACCGTCAACAGGCCCAAATCCGCCGCCGCAAGTACCGGCGGCATATCGTGCTTCGGGATACCCTTGACAATCTGAAGGTTTTGCAGGCCCAGACGGTCGCGCTGGGCTGTTAATGCCTCCTTCTCACTCCCCTCGCCCAACAAGACGAAAAGAAAGTCCGGGTCTTTGCGGAAGTGGTCGGCTGCACGCACCACGCAGTCAAGGCCGTTGACTCGACCCATTGCGCCGGCGTGCAGACACACAAAACGGCCGTCCCAGCCGCACATCCGCCGGGTTGGGGTCGCGTCAACGTGGGGATGGAACAGATCGGTATCGGCGCAGTTGGGTATCATCTCCACGCGCTTCCCCCCTGGGGCGGCCGAGCCCACCATTTCGGCCATCCCCGGGGACAACGTGATGACTGCCTCGGCGAAGCGATAGATCAGGCGTTCCAGGCAGCGAAGCAGCGCGATCACAGCTCTGTTGCGAATGATCTCCATTTCGATGGGGACAGCCGGCCAGACATCGCGTACCTCGAAGACGTAAGGTCGGTGTCGTGCCCACCGGGCGAGCAGTGCCGGAACTCCGATCGTCAGTGGTGTACTCGTGGCGTAGACGATGTCGACCCCAGGCGTGCGGATCACGAACCAGGTCGCCAACAGCATGAACCAGAAGAACGCCCACAAACGCCGCGCAAACCCCATTGAATGGCGATACCCGACGTTGAGAGCCACCACTTCGATGCTGTCGATGTCCACACGAGTAACCAGGGAACGTTTGCTGCTGCCCAGGTCAGCGTCGGTCAATGCGGCGGCGGAGGTCAACATGGTAACGCGGTGGCCGTCCGCCGCCCACCGCCTGGCGAATTCGTACGACCGGGTCCCCGTTTGGCCGGTGGGCGTGGCGAAGTACTGGTGAAGGTAGAGAATATGCATGGTAGGGGGATCACCTGGCCGTGTGGCCGTCAGCGCTCGACCCATCGCTGGCACTCTGGACGCTGATCTTGGGGGATTCATTTACCTGGCGGGACTGGCGGTTCGGATCGAGATGCCCCGGAATGCGGCTAATGATGCTGAGAACCTTGCCGTTGGGCAGGCGCTCCAGGTCGGTTACACACTGTACGGTAACGCCGATACCGCCACCGATTCGCTCGGCGAAGCTCCTGGCCACGTGCTCCTCGTCCGTCGCCGTGAATTGAGGGAACGGCACAACGCGCACGATGATCTCGTCGGGGCGCTCCTGCACAACCTGAGTGCGGCGCACATTGCGGAGCAGATCGACAATCAGCGAGATATGGGGATACTTGCGTCCGTCGGGCGTGATGATGCACTCACTGGTGCGGCCGCGGATCGCTGTGATCACCGGACCGGGACGACCGCACGGGCATTCGAAGCCTCGCTTGATCAGCACCCGGTCACCTACACGGTAGCGAATGCGCGGCACCGCCCGGGGAATCAGGCCGGTGCAAATCAGCTCGGCCAGAAGCTGATCCCCCTCGAAGCCGATCGGCTCGTACTCAACCACGCCATAGTCCATCTGCGCATGGCGGTTACCGTGTTCGCACTCTTGGATGAGGGCGCAGTGCTCCCCTTGGCAGTACTCGTCCCACACTTTCGTCCGCCATGTTTCTTCGAACAGCTTGCGGGTCTCCGCGGTCAACTGTTCAGAGGTAGTGAAGACCGCCTCGGGCGGCGTTGCCGGGGTCAGTCCGTTCTCGGCCATGAACTCGGCAACCACCAGGAGGAAACTTGCGTATCCCTGATAGTAGACAAACGGCTCATTAAGGAGGCTGCCCGCATAGGTGTGCAGCTTCTCCGGCGAAAGGTGGCCCATCGAGTACAGCCGCTGGTTCGCGGCCCGATTCTCCCGCCAGTACGGCGGCCGTTTCTGTTGAGAAGGTACGACCTCTTTACCCTGAAACGTGGCGTAGCGGTCTCCCAGCTTCACCCCGGGACGCATCCGATCCCAAAAGGCGGCGAAATGCTGCTGGATCTCGGCCGGCGTATGGTAGAGAGGGAGCGGCATGCCGGTGCTGCCGCCGGTCATGAACTTCAGCAACTTGTGCCCGGCCACGGACGTGGAGATCATGCTGTCGGACGCGGCGAACAAGTCCTCCTTGGTCGTGCAGGGGAACTTGGCCAGGTCCGGCACGTCCCTGAAGTCATCAGGACAAAGCCCGGCTTGCTTCCATACCTTAGTGTAGTAGGGAACGGTTTCGAAGCAATGGCGGATCAACTGCGCAAGCTGTTCGCGCTGATAATCGTAGAGCCTGGACTCCGACCACAGGCGCGCCCTGGCGTAGAACGCGGCCCATCGTGAGAACTCGCCACCGTAGCGACGTGCCAGATACCGCCGTCCCGCGAGCGTGCAGAGTATGTTCTGCACCCACACGGGGCTTAGGTTGTACACGGCCGTGGCTACTCGGTCGTACATACTCCACCTCTACAGAACCGCTTGCGGTTGTTGCCCAGGTCTTCCCGTGCCTGGCGTAGTCAGCAGCCGCATGACCAGGTCGCCGAATCGGTCTGCGGTGAACATACGGACGTTATCCCGCCCGGTGTGGATCAGTCGGCGTCGCAGGTCGCCGTCGCGGATGATGCGCGAGATGGCCGCGGCCAGCGCGGTGGGGTCGCGTGGGGGAACGAGTAGACCGTCTTCGCCGTCCACTACGCTGCTCGGAATCCCACCGACGTTCGTGGCCACCACGGGCAGGCTCCGGGCGCGGGCCTCAATGAGCACCCGGGGCGTGCCCTCTGAGAGGCTCGGCAGAACGAGAATGTCAGAGCGGTCCAGTTGCCGGAACAGATCAGAGCCGAAGGCAGCATATCCCTCCCACGTGACGCGTTCCCCCAGACCAAGTTGGTCGATGATGGAGATGAGGCGATCACGTTCAGTCGAGAACTGCTCCCACGAACCGACGACCGCAAGATGAACGGGTTCCGGCACTTGAAGCTGCGGCATCGCCCGAAGCAGATACTCAAGTCCTTTCTCGGGACGGATGAACCCGACGAACACCAGGCGGATAGTCGGCTCCTGGCAAGTGTCCTCGCGGATGTGAGAGTCCTGCTCCGAAATGCTGGTGCTCACCACCTCGACGGTGCGGGGCGAGCGAAAGATGGACGCCAGCTCGGCTCCGTTGGCCAGAACGTGGGCACGACTGATCCGCAGTGCGGCCTTGGTCATGATCCGATCGAAGCGGGCGTATTGCAGGACGGCCGCGGTCATGACACTGCCGTACCCGCGTCGCTCTCCTTTCATTATTGCAACCGGGTTGCCCACAACCCAGTAAACGACGGGCAGACGCCGTCGCCCAGCCATCAGCAGGACTGCCCAGAGGAACGGCAGGCTGCCGCGCAGGAACAAGGCGTTGCACGTCCGAGCCATATCCGAGTAATGACGCAGAACAGCGCCGGCTCGTTTGATCGCCTGGACGGACGTGTGCCACATGGGCCCGAGTTCCACTTCGATGTTCGCGCTTTCCAGGCGGTAGTCGCAGTGGGACGCAGCCGATGGAGTGGCCTGCGGCCCGTAGTAGCGCAGCCGGCCGACGCACACAGCCAGGGCGTCTACGACCCGACCGACGGAATGGTGCACGTACCATGCCCCATCGCGGCACGTGCCCGCGCCGCCGCACACGCCAAGTATGATATCCGTCGCGCAGGAAGTCACTTAGGCCATTCTACCCTTGCATCCTATTTCCACCAGCTCAACGACGGTGGAGAGTCTCATCATCACGCCTAGCCCGGGGCCGCGAGCGTGACCCCTCAGCGCGCCAGAAGTCTCGCATAGACGTCTTCTACTTGCCGAACGGTCTGGTCGATATCGAACCGTGTCCGACAGGTCTTCAGTCCCGCCGCCCCGAGGGTTTGCCGTTGGCCTGTATCACTCAAAAGGCTCTCGATCGCCTGCGCCAAGGCCTTGGAATCAGCCGGCACAACGAGCATTCCGTTGACGCCGTCCTCGATTATCTCGACCGTTGCACCGACGTTCGTGGCGATGACCGGCACGGACTGCGCCATCGCTTCGATGATCACCAAACCAAACCCTTCGCCGGGTGGAAGGGTGCAGACCGTGGCTACGTCAAAATCAGCCATCAGTCTGGCCGCTTCAGGCTGGCGACCCATGAAATGAACGCGGCTCTCCAGGCCATGAGCCGACCGTCTCGCCCGCAGGGAGTCCTCATAAGCTTGCTGCCCGGCTGCCGTTTGGCCTCCGATGCACACGAAATGGACATCCTGGTGACGCGGGCAGATCTGCGCAGCAGCCTCGAGAAAGTAGATTTGCCCCTTGAGCGGGTGCAGCGAGCCGACCAGTCCGACGATTCGAGACTGTCTGGGCAGGCCCAGGCTGTCACGCAGACGTGCACAAGGGGGAGCCGGCGGCGCCAAGGGAATGCCGTTGTAGATTACGGAGACACGTTCGCCAGTGAACGGTTGTATACTTCTGGCTGTCGCCTGACTATTCGCGATGGACCACGTGAAGCGCGAAATCAGCCGGCGCAACGGCCAACTCGCCCGGCGAAGTACGGCCCACCGGGCGTCCACCCGAGGGCTCACTCCGTTCTGCTGCAGCCCGCCAGGCGGGCCGAGGTCCCCATGCCGGATCGGTCCGCGCCAGTGCCAGACACACTTTCGCCCGCTCAAGGCGCTGGCCACAGCCGCCAACAGGTGAAAGTGGTGGTAGTTTGTGTGAACGATGTCGATGCGGCGGCTTCGCGCGTAGGCGGCCAGCGCCCGGGCGGATCGCAGCAGCCAGCCGGGCATTTGACCGTAGCCTGTCCACCGGGGGCTCGTATCGGCGGCGTCGGACGTACGCAACATCGGCGGCCAACCGGTACCGAGAACATCGCACGACTGCCCACCCCGTTCGAGCCCTTCCACAAACGACCCGGTTTCGCACGACACCACGGTCACATTGAACTTGCGCCGGTTAATACGCTCAATGAGCTGCTGCGTGGAGTAGGCACTCCCTCCGCCTTCACGACCGCCGATCAGAAAACAGACTGTTGGTAGCCTCCTGGCCAACTCGCGCTCCTATCTCCCAGCGCTCCGCGGCGTTCGTGAAGCACGCGTGAGCCGCCGGCTGATGACTTCGGTGATGGCTCCCAGGTCCGCCGCGCGGAGCAGCAACGCCCGACGGAGCGGGGTGCCGCTCAAGCGGCAGAAGGCCAGCAGCATGATCAGGGCCTCGAACGTGTATGCGCTGGTCATCGCCGCCGCCACCCCGGAAAGGCCCCACCTCGGCAACAGCACATACATCAATCCGATGTTGGCCGCAACGGCGAGTCCGATTGCGGCGGACGTAACCCCCGGCCGACCGATCCCGTTGAAGTATGCCGTCAGGATCTTCGGAATCGCTCGGACTACCACACCGGGCAGCAACAACTGAAAGGGAATCAGTACCGGCAAGAAGCGTGGGGAAAGGACGAGCCCGATGATCGGCCGTGCCAGAAGCCCCACCACCAACGCCACGACCGCGCTGCAGACCAGGCAGAGACGCACGCATTGGGCGATGGCCTCCCGCTGACCGTCCGGGTCGGCGCAAGCCCGCGGCAGTATTGCGGTCTGCAGCGATTCCGCCACCAGCCACAGCCGAGATGCCAGGGCAGACACCGCGGCGAACATTCCCAGTGAGGCCGGGTCCACAGAAGACACTGCCAGAATGATCGTGCCTATTTGCACGTTGGTCATGCTGGCGAGTTTGCCCACATAGAAACGCAGCCCGTAACTCAGGGACTCACGCAGCTTTGCCCACTCGACTCGGACGAGACGGGCGGCGTGGCGAATGACCAGCAACGACAACGCGATAATGACGACAGAACCTTGCGAGGCGGCATGTATCATGATCGCCGTCCCCACACTCAGGCCGACCACACTGGCCGTCAGCAGCCCCGCGAAGGCAACGAATCGCGGTGCCGCCATCAGCAGCGTGAACGTCCGGATCGTCCGCATTCCCAGGAAGATGCGGGTGAGGTACATGTGAAACGCGGTGGCCGGAATGCAGAGGAGCGAAAGCCGAAACAGCCTTATCGGGGCCTTGTCCAGAAACGGCAACGACGTATGCGTAAGAGAGTAACCGATGCCGCACGCCACCACGCTGGTCGCCAAGCCCACCAGGAGGCTTTGGGACAGCGCGTGGGACACGTCCAGTCTTTTCGAGGCCAGGCTGTAAACGTTGGCCACCTCCTGGCCGATCGTGCAAGTGAGGGTCAAGAGCGAGGCAAAGAGAATACACACCGCGTATTCCCCGCGGCCCGCAGGGAGCAAGAACCATGCGAGGCAGGCCTGGATAGCCAGACCAGCCAACGCACTGGCAGCGCTGGCAAGAAAAATGGCCCTGGCATCGCACGCATAGGATGGCATGGGTCAGACCAATCGGCCGGATAGGGCGTAAGCCCTTCGATGGGGAGGCGCGCCGGAGGTCGCCGGTTGGGCGGCCGGCAAGGCGGGCACCACGGTCCGTCGATAATGGGCGCCGACGGCTATACCCGTCAATATGAACAAGTAGAAGAAGAAAGCTATCTTACTGGTCAAGAACAGATGATCCTGCACGACGCACATAACCATGAAGCTGAGGAATCCGGCCCGAAACCCGTGCACCAGACTATGCCCCACCGGGGACGCCGTAGCGTCGAGGGGCTTCAAGCCGCGTGATAACTGCCAGCAAAACACCATGAGGACAAGGAAGGCGATCACCCCACCCTCGGCGAAGACCAGGGCAAACAGACTGTGCGGCTTCGGCGCGCTGGGGTACCCGTCGAGGCGTATACCACGCGGCACGACGCGGCCGAGGCCGTGGGACTCGCGCGGCCAGGTGTAAACCAGTCCCCATCCGCCGCCCAGCGCCGGGTGCTGTGCCCCGTAACGCACCGCGGCAACAAGGCTGTCGCTGCGGGTCTCCAGCGAGGCGCCCGGTGCGCCATCAATGATACCGGAACCGAAGCGCTCCAGGGAAAAAACCTGACTGAGTCCGTAGCCTAAAGGAACCAGGACGGTCAAACCAACCAGGACAAAGCCCGTCATGCGCCGCCCCAGCCCGCGCCAGTGACGCGCCCAGAGATACACGTTGACCACGAGGAAGGCCAGCAGCACCGCACGGGCAAGCGTCGCGAGCAACCCCAGAAAGCACAACGCCAGCACGAACAGTGCGAGGCCCCGTCTGCGGCCCGTCAAGAACTGACCGACGGCCAGGCAATACACCATGAGCAGGCACATGGCGGTACCACTCGGGCCGCCGATGGGAGAGAACGCCCGGCCTACATCGGCCTCCGTCTTGTACGTGGTGACGATGAAGCTAAACGCCCCGGGAGAGATGGCGGTAAGTACGGCAAGCAAACTGACGAACGCCCCGACAAACAATAGCGCGCCGACCAGTCGCGGAAGCGTCGATTCGTCGATCTTGCAGGCCCGAATTACGGCCCAGGCCGCCAGCGGCGGCAAGACCACGAAGAGACTGGCGTGAAAACCGCGGATCACATCTTCGTCGCTGTGTCGATTGGCCAAAGTGCTTGCGGCGAACACCGCGAGCAACAACGCCAAGATCGGCAGTGCCCCCATTGAGAACGACGAAAGCAATCGCCTCGTCTGCGGGTTGCCGAAGAGAATCAACAAGAGGAAGACGCTTGCCAGAACGCCCCAAGTCAGGGAGAATGGCATGTCACCGTAGTCAAGGGAATAACGGTCGAATCGGCTCAACCACACCGCCGGAAACACCGCCGCCGCGAAGAAAAGGAGTCCCGTGCCTCGCGCGCCAAACAAGAAAAAAACAAACGGTAGCACGCATACAACGGCCAGGATCAGGATGATGCAAACAACTAGCCCCATCAAGACGACATCAAGCTCCTTCTTCTCGGATTTCGCTTCAGCTTCTATCCCCCACGTTCCACACCGCGTTTCTTGGATCGCTCGCCCGTCGGCGCTTTATCTGCGCCGGCACGGGGCTCAGTCACCGGTAGACTTTCCGCTCTTGAGTAACTCGCTGGTGATCGACCGCGCCGCCGTCGTCCACGCTTTCGCGCCGGGATAGACAATCACATCGCGCGCGTCAAGCGAACGCAGGATTCTCGGTATTTCATCAATTCGCCACCATCGGTCACCGCCATAGCTGTACAGAATGGGTATGGTTGCCCTTGATGATATACGCTCGAGACTTATCTGTGCGATCTTGAGCGACTCGCTTTTCTCGGCTTTCGGCCCGTGCATGCTGCGGTCTGTGAATCGGACGTCGTGGGTTTCGGCAATGATTCGGCACACCACTTCAAATCGCTGCCGTACTCGCTCTTGCCCGCCGTGAATGCTTGGATACCAGATCAGCTTGACGTCCTCGGGTATCTGTTCGACCGCCCTCCGAAATCGCTGTGGGTCGATATCGTATTCGCCGCGGCGATAGCTCTTGATGGCCGTCTCGTTTTCGAGCAAGAGTTCCTCCTCCCCGCTGGCCTCGCAGATTCTCGTCACCTCGCGAGCTACCTGACGCCACCCCTCGATCGAGTCAAATCGATCCAACAGCGTATGAGTCTTCAGTCCTGGAATGATGCGAAGCCCTGGAATCCGCTCATGCAGTTGACGGTACAGGTCGGCGTGGCCGGGCGCCGTCGATACGATCGCGGTGTCCGTTACGGAAGCCCAGATCTTGAGCCCGCGAACCGCATTCTCCAGAGATTTTTCCCGGGTATCATTGACTTCAATCCAAGGGAGAATGTGCGCCCTCACGCACGAAGGCGAGCGAGGCGGCGGCTCATCCTGCCCCGGTGCATCCGTCACAGCACCAGCAAGCGCGATAATACCCACGAGGACCGTCTGGAATCGCGACGCACGGCGGCAACCGGAGTACGGCGTCTGCAGTTCAAACACATCGGCGGGGCTGTCTAATGCCATCCCGTCCCGTTCCCCAGGTGCAAGACCCAAGACAGTGTGCCAATCGTAACGCCCGTGAGTACCGTCATTCGACCAACTCCACCGCTCCCGAAACGATCTACCGCACCGCAACGTCATCGTAGCATACCTGAGGTTATCGGCACCCGCGTCATTGCGCAACACAAGAATGCACCAGTGACGCCGCGCCGCTCACTGCGCGCGACCGTCGCCAAAGCCTGCTGAGTCAGGCAACTCCACGCTCTCGGGCATGATATTGTCGGCACGTCTGCAAGACCAAGCCCAAGTTGCAGCCGACGAACGAAACCGACCGACACCTAACACAATTATGGCGGTATATGATACACTGACAGCAGACACCGGGTAGCGATCGACCGGCAGTCCTGAGTCAATTCGGCTTGAACTCGACTTGGTGTCGCCATATTCCTTATAGGTCTGCACAGAGCCAATGCCCCCCGATGCAGCGAGCCTGACTTCGAGACCTCCCTTCAACGCTCGCGCGTTAATGGACGGTGGCAAGGCTATGGTCGGCCCGCCTGCCGACTGCTATGGTGCGCTGGTCCGGGGTTGTCACCGGCTGTGCCCACGGATGACGACGGTTCCTGGTGCCTCGCCTACGGAACGCCCTCGCGTCAAGGACGTAGTCTTCTGGATTGAAACGACATTCTGGCCACCTGGCTCGGCGCCCTACGTAAGCATCGAAGGGGGAGTGCACCTACCAACAGGTTTTCGAAGATCTGCTAACCCCAAACACGATGAAGTCCGCGTTTCTTTACGATGAACCGAAGCTGGGCCGCGTAATCACGAATCATATCGACCGCGGGGTTAGCAGGTCTGGGCCGCTCAATATGATCGTTGGGCTCGAGACTGCTCTCCGTGCCGCGCACCGGCTTTGATGACGGAGCACCGGCATCACCACGCAAGCCTATTCAAGGTGCATTCTGAACCGCCGCCAGGACCGGCAGCCTCTCGGTGAACTCGCGCCCCACAAGAATCCAACTCGAGGACCCGGGATATAGCCGAACGACGTTGCCGGGCAAGGCGAGCACCTCGTCTAACGCTTCCTCTGTCGTGTACACGCGCCTGCTTTGCCCACCCACATCGAGCCAGCCGTCCGGTGTGACGAACAATCCCTCTTGCAAGCGATCGCCTCCGACGAGGTCGAACATTGCATGGCGACGCCCCACGACCCCACTGAACGACCGCCAGCCGTAGTACGACGCATACTCGGTGAGAAACGTGGCGGTGGGCACCGTCTCGGCGCAGGTCGCAACCAAAGCCGTGGAGACAACCTGTCGGTCGCGAAAATCCACGGGATCATTCGGCATGATCCAGGGCAGCCACCACCACGTTTGCACGTCCGCCTCCACGAGCGGCACGAGCGATTCCGCGAGCCTTGCGAAGTCGATCGATTCTTCACCGTGCACGAACGGGCTCAGGGCCGTCTCGTTTTCCAACACCACGACGTCCACACCCGTAATCTCGGCGATCTGTACCACCTCATCAACGATGAATTGCCAGCCGTCGGCTTCCGCGAAGTCGTAAGGCCGATTGTCGTTCGGTTGGGCCCCGGGCAGCGAGTATGTCTTGATGCCACCGATGATGCGCACGGTCGAGGGCTTGCGCTGCATCAACTCCGGATAGAGGTTCTCGATCTGCCCGGGTTGCGTGGTGATGATGACGGTGTCCGTGACCTGGGACCAGGACGCGAGCCCGACCAGACAGTAGTCGAGTACCGTCATACCCGGTTCAGCACCCTGCTCCGTGGTATACAGTGATTCGGCCCAGGAGTTAGGACCGTTCACCTCCATCCACGGCACCAGCAGCTTTCGCACATCGAGGGTCACGCTCGCTGGGGCGGACTCGGCGAGACCGTGACTCACCAGAAACTCGAAGGTGTCCAGGCCTTCATACCCCACGTCCGGCGTGTAACTCACCGTCGCGGAATCCTCCAGGCTGTTGTCGAGCGCGCCCAGCGTGCCGTGCTGCGGTTCTATCGTAATCGTGAAGGTCAAGTCCGTGCCGGTGTCGGCTACACCACGCAGCGTCAGACGAGCGGTGGTATTCTTCACGACCAAGTTGGACAGGTCCAGAGCCAACGGCTCTGCTCTGTTGGGTGTGATCTGGATGGTGAATGTCGCCACGCTGGAATCCGCGGATCCGTCAGTGGCTTGATATGTGAAGGAATCCACTCCGACATACTCCTCCTCCGGACTATAGACCCAGCTTGTAGAATCGACCGCTTCGTCGTCAATCGGGGCAAGCACCCCGTGAGTTGGCCCGTCCATGACGGTGAACGTTAACTCATCGCCGTCCGCATCGCTTCCTGACAAGGCCAGAACGATGGACCCCCCTTGCGTAACCGAGATTCGCTGATCGAACACTATCGGCGGTGTATTCGCTCCGTCCAAGGCGGATGCGCATCGCACCGTCACCCGGACCTCGTCTGAAGCCCGGAGATCGTCCTGCGCTACGGCCAGTTCAAAGGCGAGCGTATCTGTTTCGCCTTCGACGTCGGGCGCGGTGAACGTAACGGTCCGCTCATTGTGCGGCTGAAGCCTCACCGGTGGGCCGGAAACCTGCATCCACGCATAGTGTATCTCTCCACGGTCTGGATTCGCCGCGACCGTACCCGCCAGAATCACAGTGTCTCCGGCCCCGACCGTCTGCTCAGGTCCCGCATCGACGATCAAGTCGCTCGACCCGTCAGAGCCGGGCCACGCCTCGGTGTCCCCACCTGGGGCGCTATCGTAATCGTAGACGTCTATCAGGGTCCCAGCGTCGGAATCTGAGCTGAGGGAAAGGAGCCGCCGAACGGTCGTGACAACGCCACCAGGCCAAACGGCCCGCAATCTCACAAAGTACGCCCCTGGCCAGGCGTACGTGTGGGTAACGACTGAGCCAACCCCCGTCCTGCCGTCGCCGAAGTCCCAGTCCACTGACGTGCCGGCAGGCAGCACAACGTTCATTGGCGTTAAGCTGAACTCGAGATTGAGCGGATCGCAGCAGAAGGTACGGCTCACATCGAACGAGAGTTTCTCGCCCGAGCTGTCCGCCGTAGCTACCCCAGGGCCAGTGCCACCGATCACGGTTGACGCGAGAACGGAACCCGCCGGGTTGGGTAGGCTATCGGTCATACTGCCGCACCCACCACTCGGTAGCGCGGCAGCCACACCGATTAGCACGGCGCTTGCCGTCGCTTCTCGGATAAACCAGACCGACCTGCGTGCTCGCAGCCCCCTCACGATTCCCCCGCTGCTGCTGGTCCCAGCGTAAGTGGTGCGCCGCCGGGCAGCCCATTCGTAGTCGCCGGACGTCACACCTTGTCGGGCTCGGTCCGTCACCTGGGCCTACGCGTGCCGCGCGCTGTGGATACTCGGGTCCTTAGAACATGCCCTGCGTCGCTTCCCCCTGCAGAACGATGCGCGGCACCTCGTCACGGCGTGTTCACCATGAGCAACAAGAAGCCCCGAATCTTCACAAACACGTGCGCAGTGTGCAGGCAACTGGCGATCTCATTGTCCCCAGAGATCCCAAATTACCAACGCTCCCCATGCTTCCCGGATTCACACTAGGATATCAGGCGCGCCGGAGGCAAATGGGTGACGGGCCCCAGGTGAAGCGGAACGACTATCGGACCGATCCGCTCGAGTCTGATCGCTTGTGCGCAGTTTGGAAATGAACCGATAAGAAATTCGTGCTGACATTAGTTCAGTTCGCACCGAACAACCTGCGAGCTCAGACTGAACCAACGCTGACCGTCAGGGCCGGTGTCTCTTAGCCGATAATTCGAACGGCGGAACCCGCATGGTGCCCAATGTGGGTGTCTCGCGTTTGACCTTCATCGAGCATTCGTGCGGACAGCCCCTCTGGGCTCGGGCCCCCGTCCGTAGAACCCTTGTACTTGACCTCGGCTTTCGTACTTCCAAGCGCTCATGTATGGGACAAACGGCACGATCGCTAATGCGCTGACGATCGACCTGGAGGATTGGCCCCAGAGTGTGGTGAGCCCACGGCTGCCAATCACCGACTGTGTGATCCGCAATACCGATCGGATGCTGGCACTGTTGGACGAGTTCGGTCTTAGGGCGACGTTCTTTGCGCTCGGAAAAGTGTGCGAGAAATTCCCGCAACTGCTCTCCACCATCGCATCGGCAGGTCACGAGGTCGCTTCTCACGGCTATGGCCACGAGCTGCTATACAGAATCACGCCGGATCGGTTCAGGTGGGACCTGAAGCGCAGCATCGATATCATCGAGTCGCAGATCGGACGTCGTCCCATTGGCTACCGGGCGCCAGGCTTCTCCGTCACGCAAGACACCCTATGGGCGGGGCCGATCATGGCCCGACTCGGCGTCCGATACAGCTCGAGCATCTTCCCCATAGCCGGCCGGAGATACGGAATTCCCGAGGCCCGACGTTTCCCTCACCGTTGGGACACCTGCAACCTGATCGAGTTTCCCATGACCACCGTAAGGCGGCTCGGACGTAATCTCCCGGTCTCGGGCGGCGGCTACTTCCGGCTTCTGCCCGGGCCGATCCTTTCTGCTGCAATCCGTGAGGTTAACAGGCAGGGCCAACCCGCCGTCGTCTATCTCCACCCTTACGAACTGGCAGTCAACGAGTTGGCTATGCTTAAGCATCGCGGGTGGCATTTCGGCTGGCGAACCTACCTGACCCAGTCGTTGTTTCGAGGCCGGATGCTCGGACGGCTGTCCCGACTGTTTCAGTCGTTCAGGTTCGCCCCAATGGCGGATGTGCTTGGGCTGAGTACTCCCGACCTGGTGCGCGCGAGCGGCTGTGAAGAAGAAGACTCCGCGAGTCCTGCGCGTCACCCGGCTGCCCATAGCGGTCGCAGCCTTCCTGTTGCGGCCACCGCGTGAACAGCTCGCAGAAGGCCAACCGGTCAGTGTTGTCTGCGACGATGGGCCGCCTTTTGTGGGATGCATCCATCACGGTTCCATGGCACCGTTGACAGCGAATGTGTACCATGCTCGTAAACCACGACATGGAAAGATCCGGGTGACGCGGAGCACGCCGATTGCCTGAACACCATACGACGGTCTGGGATGTCTGTCGCACTTACTGGCCAATCCTGGCCTGTTCATTTCTGGTCTCGTTTGCCGCGACGCCGCTCTGCCGCCGTTATGCCCTCCGCCGGAAGATCGTCGATCGTCCCGACGATTTCCTCAAACCTCACAAGGCTCCGGTCCCCTATCTCGGCGGGGTGGCGATCTTTCTCGGCTGGGCTGCAGGAGTGTTGCTGGCCTTTGCACTATTTGAGCCTGTCCCCGAAGTAGTGGTGCGTCCGCGTGTCGCACCGACGATGGACACGACGATGATGGCCGGCATCTTCGTCGCCGGGCTCGCAATCATGTTGTTGGGTCTGTTTGACGACCTGCGTATGGCGGCGCCGTGGTTCAAGCTCGTGGGTGCGGCCGCGGTCGCGCTGTTGCTGATTCTGGTGGGATTGGGCAACGACACCATCCTGATTGTCCTTCGGTCAACGGGTCTCCGCCTGGACGACCTCCAGCCTTGGCTGGTTCTCGTGTACTCGGTGCCCTTGACGCTGTTTATCACGATCGGAGCCTGTAACGCGACAAACCTGATCGATGGAATCGATGGGCTCTGCTCGGGCGTTTTGGGGATCATCTCGGCTGGTTTTTTGGTTCTGGCAGTGCATCTGCATGTTTGGGGTGATTGGTATCCTTGGGACGTGGAACGGGTGACATTGTCGTTGGCGATGATGGGGGCGGCCTTGGGATTCCTCCCTTACAACCGCAGTCCGGCGAGGATCTTCATGGGCGACGCCGGGTCGATGCTGCTGGGCCTGAACGCGGCCATTCTCATTCTGCTGTTCACCAAATCCAACGCGATCCGATGGTTGTTGGCTTCGGTTATGGTGTTCGGGCTGCCCCTGGCGGACATGATTTTGACACTCGTGAGGCGATGGCGAAACCAGCGGCCGCTCATGCGGGGGGACCGCAGTCATTTCTACGATCAGTTGCTCGACCGCGGATGGCCCCTTCGGCGGGTGGTGACGATCAGCTATGTCCTGGCCGGCTTCTTCGCCGTGATGGGCTGCATATCCATCGCCCTGCGAACGCGTTACATCCTTTTGCTGTATCCGCTGGTCATCGCCGGCGTGATTGGGCTCGTGGCCAGGTTCAAGATGGTCCGGCTGGAATCGCCGCAACAGTCTGCGAATATCCCAGACCGATGCGAACCGTGACCGGTGTCAGGGGCCCGGAGGTTCGGTTGTCAGCTTGTACAGATCACCCATACGTTTCCATAATCCGATGGGTGGGTCGGTCTGCGGTGCGTCCGCGTTCACAGGCACAAGAACGACCGCCCTGCCGGCTGCGGCGGCTAGGGCGACGGCCTCCGGCGCCGCGTCCTGCGTGATTTGGAGGTCTTCCATACCGCTGCGAAGAGCCTGGTAGCGAACCGCGAAACAGGCCATAGCGTCCTCAACGAGGATCAGCCCGTTCTCGCCGGCAAGCTCGACGGCATGGCGACTCATGATCTCGGCCGACCGCTCTACCACAGACCACGGGGTAAACACGTACACGTAGTCATCGCGGTACGGCTTGTTGCGAGCCACTGAACGCAGCACGTCAAAGCGGTGCGCGACGCCAGGAACAAGGGTATACCAAAGAGGGGTGAGGGCCAGTAACGCTGTTGCGACACCCAACACGACACGGCGCTTTCGTGGGCCCGGCCAGCGCAGCACGTCCGCAATGCCGATGCCCCCGAAAATCGAAAGCAGAACGTACATCGGCAAAAAGAACATGTGCTGGTCCACTACGCGAAAGCGAGCAACAAAAAGGACGTGCAGGATCAGGCCCGCCAACAGGAAAAGTCGCGCGAGCCGAGGCACGTCGAGTCGCCGGCCCCGGAATATCCCGCATATTGCCAATGGAAGGAGCAGGTTGGGAACGTTCAACGCCACGAACCCCGCGCCGATGAGCAGCATGTGCAGCGACAACGTCGTATTCAAAACCTCATCCGCGAAAGACACGCCGAATAATGCTGAATGGAGCGTCGCGGAAAAGTCACCTGTCCGAACTGACTCGGCAACGACCAAAGCGGTGTAGGGGAATAACCCCACCAGCCACGCTCCTATGGCGACAAGTGCTTCCCTGCCGCGGACCTCTCTCGATCTGACCGCCTGAAACACCACAACGATAAGGATCGGCGTTGTCAGCGAGGCCAACATGTGATTCGCGATACCCAGACCATTGAAGAGGAGGGCCATCCAGAGATAGCCGCGCCTGGGTCTTCGGGCATAGGCGCTGAGGCACCAACACTCCGCAGCCAGCAACGCAGCCACGAGCGTATATGTTTCAGCCAGCGTCGCCATTTGCCAGAAGGTATGAGCGATAGCTAATGATCCGGCCGCCAGCAACGCTGCCGGCCGGCGAGAAGTCAGCACCAGGACGCACCCGTAAACGTTCGCAACTGCCACCGCCGCGGCCAGGGCGCTGAGTAGCGTGATTGCGAAACAGGGCTCCAGAAGGCCGAAGGATACGACCAGGCGCCCAAGCCAGTGGTGGAGCGGGTGGCTCAGGGCCAACCCCAGCGGATGGACCGACTCCGACGTGACCACGCGCAGGATGTGCGATCCCGAGTCCTGCCACTGGGCCCCGCGATTCGCCGTCGCCGCATACAGGGCCAACACCACCACGAAAATGCCGAGCCAGCCCGGCCATGGCGATGGCGGTCCCGCCCGGCTTGCGGGACCGGCAACCGGCGATGGAGGCTGTGACGTTTTGGACACAGAAATCCTTTCCCGGTCGAGGTCGGCCTGCGACATCGGCACAGGTGCCCTTGACATCGGTCCGCCGCTTGTATCTGCTGCAACTTAGGGTGTCCAGGCGCACAGGGGGCCCAGATCGGCATGGGGTGCTTCAAACTTGACCCCCGGCGTCATCGCTGCGAGGTGAATCACAGTTGCATTG
>CP070827.1:3068079-3082969 GCA_020344555.1 Phycisphaerales bacterium | reverse complement strand
CACCGTTGCCGTCCCGACCTCCGCTTCCGCGCGACTGTCGCTATCCACGCCGACCGTCACCGCGTAGCCCGTGGCCCCGCTGGTCTGGATAAGTGCCTTCATCGTGGCGTCCATCGGTCAATTCGTCCCTCGTTTACGGAAGGCCTCCAGCACCGGCCCGCCCACATCTCGGTGGCTGCAAGTCTGGCCTTCCCGTTCCGATCGGTCGCCTCGAACGTGGTGTCCATCAGCCAGCGTGCTTAGCCACACCGTGGAACGAGGCGCCGTTGCAGTGACGGTCCTCTTGGCAACAGAGGATGTCCGCGCGCGGAGACTTCGGTCGGACGCCGTCAAAAAGGGCTTTGGGGGTCTGCTTCGGATGTGTGGTGCCTGTCTGGTTGCTCGGCCAAAGGACACCGGATATGGGAGCCCCGGGCTGACAACGTAGTTGAACCGATGCGGGTACATGGTTATGATGGTGGAGTAGTAAGGGTAAAGGACCCGAGAATCAAGTTTTCAGAGACATGCGCAAGAGACGGGGCAAGGAGCATTTGTCTATCGCATCCGGGGCGCTCGCTTTTTCGCTTTTCCTAGGTTCTTTGAGTGCTGGGCAACTTCGGCTGGGGCCTGAAGAACTCGTCCAAGCCGATGGAGTTGACGTGCTTGTACCGGGATACTCTGTGCCCTCCTATGACTACTGGAACGGGGACGATCTTAAGGATCTGATCGTTGGCGAGGGTAGCGGAATAGCAGGCCCGGGAAAGGTACGCGTTTATCTGAATATCGGCACCGTTTCCAGCCCGCAGTTCTCCGGTTTCTTCCACGTCCAGTCGAACGGCTCTGACCTTGCTGTTTCCGCAAGCGGGTGAATGGGCGCGTTTCCCCTGGTGGTCTACTGGGATGCAGATTCCGGGAAAGACTTGCTTGTCGGTCAGGCAGACGGAAAGCTTAGACTCTTTTTAAACGTCGGCACAGACAGCGACCCAACCTTTGATGGCGGGACGTTTCTTCAAGTCGGCGAGCCGGGGTTTAAGGCTGATGTCGACGTAGGGAGCCGCGCAACTCCGAACGTTGTAGACTGGAACAACGATGGTAAGCGTGATGTCATCGCGGGAGCACTCGACGGCAAGGTTCGCGTCTTCCTCAACCAAGGAACCGACACCGCACCGGATTTCCGGACCCAGGGCTTGGTGCAAGCAGACGGCCTGGATTTGGTTGTCCCATCCGGCCGTTCCAGCCCGGTGATCCGTGATCTGGACGATGACGGTAAAAAGGACATCTTGACGGGTAACACCGCAGGGCAGCTGCTCCTTTACCGTAACACAGGTAGCGACGATACACCGAGCTTCTCAAATCCTGTATTCGTGGAGGCTGAGGGTGTCTTGATAGACCTGGCGGGCTTGCCGCGGTCGAGGCCATCGCTATGCGACTGGACGAGTGACGGGTTGTCAGATGTGTTGATCGGCGCCGGAGATGGGAAAGTGCATTTGTACCACGGGAGTGCCTTACCAGGTGACTTTAACGGCGACGGAGTCATCGACGAGGATGATGCGGATGAGTTTGAGCTCTGCTATACAGGCCCGGACGCCGGTCCGATCGACCCAGGATGTGAGACAGCCGACTTTGATGGCGACGGTGACATTGACTGCGACGATTGGGATGCGTTTATCGAAGCCTGGGCAACGTCAAATGAATCGCCGCCCCCGTCGCCTGCGCAACCATGTGCGACTGGCATCCCCGCGGCAGACGTTTGGGGGATAGCCACTATGACCCTGCTCGTGCTCACAGCGGGGACGGTGCTGCTCAGGCAGCGGCGGGGAGTCGCCTCCAACTGAGAATCACTCTGGCTCGCTGACTCGGAGGTTCTGGCTTCCAGCGACAACCGGACCAGAGAGTGTCTGATGCGGGTCGGCAGACGCCGCTGTGCGGAAACGGGCTCGAATCGTTGTCCCGGAGGCGGCAAGGGCAGGATTCTCATCCGGGCGCGCCGGGGGAGTGGTCAGATGGCAGGAATCACGACGAGAACGGCCATTTTCGCGTGAATCGACTAGCTCATCCGTGTACGACTGTGGCTTGAGGTCTGATAAATGGGAACTCGGTTATATCAGGCACCGTTCCGTTGCGCTCGTGCTACTGGGGCAACAACAAGTACGCTTTGAGTCAATCCAGAAGCTCTGATAGTCTGACACACGGAGAGCTACCACGATTGGTGGGCGAGGTCTTTGTGGGAGATTTCAGATGAAGGCATTTATAGCGTTACTGGTGCTCATAGGGCTGGGATGGGTCGTGCTTTACTACGCCGGCGGCTACGGCTCCTTCGATCCGTCGGAGCAGGGTCGACAGGCAAGGGCCGCCCTCCGCCCGGGCATGCCTTTCGGTCAGGCATGTGACATCACCGGCGATCCCAAGTACTACCGTATCATCAATCGGAAGGTCCGCCGTATCAACGGTCAGGAGGTCGCGATGATGGTACCCGCGCCACCGGTCAAGTGCACGCGCGACCGAATCAGCCAACGGTTGGCCGAAGGAAGTCTTCCTTACGGCTTCACGTCCACTTTCACGTACTCAACGACTGTGGCGTTCACTGTAACGTACGACGATACCGGTGCCGTGAAGAAAGTGGTTGACGCTGTGACGATGGCCGACTGGATGGAGTAGTCAGATTGACGATGTTCGAGATGCGGCGAGCGGTGAAGTGGTGATGGGCCGCACCCCGGTCGACATGAGTGGGTCGCCTCATCTATCTGGTCCGCGTATCACTTTTCTCGGAGCTTAGCCCCTATGTTCTCTCTTTTGGCCGTAGCGAAAGTACTCGCCGTCGTTTTTGCCTTGCTGCTGTTCGGCATGATGCTTATGCCCACCCATACGCTCTTCCTGGTCGTCGGTGGACTGAGCGGGCTCGTTGGGCTGGTGATGTTGTTCTTCTCACCCACAACCGGGCTGATCCTAATTCCGACGGGAGGAGTAATGATCGCAATCGGCGTTGGACTTCGAAAAAGACGCCAGTGCGAACGCGCCGAATCCGCCAAAGCGGCCGAGGAGACCGCCCATCGCACCTCCAGGATGATGGACGCGTACATTCCCTCGGACAAGTGATCTTTGGGTCGACCCGAATAGATATACACTGGGGGCAGGTCATTTAGGCGCCGGCATTAACCCATTGCACCCCATCATGTCACCTGCGTCAACGTTACTGCCCAGATGCAACTCCAGCACACGTATAATGAGGGGCAATCAACCTATTTTTGAAGCAGGGGATCGTCGCTTTCCAATCCGATGAGCGCGATCTCAACCGGATTCAAAAGGTCCTGCAAAACGAACGCCGCATCGTGGTCTCGGTCCGGTCCAGCCGGATGGGTGCCCCATCCTTCGCGGAGCGAAGGGTGGGAGACGGACGATTGTTCGAGATGTCTCCGGCTGCCCAATCCGTCCCCCGCCCTGGTCTAACGAAAAGGATGGGGCACCCGCGTTCATCGCGAAGCTATCGGCTTTCATGACGGTGGAGCAGCCGTGGTGTTTACCCAGGTCTACTGCTTCGCGGTGTGCGGTCGCTTCGCAGGGCATGAGTGGGATATGTTCTTCGGTGTGTTAGCCAGGTGACCGGCGGCCCGGTGAAACGTCTCGGAAGCCAAGGAAGCTGGGTCGGGTACAGTGGTCCGAATGCCCGCCTTTTGACCTCGCCTCGATCGCACTTCTCCTGCTCCCCGGAAAAGGGGAAGGGGCACAAGCTCCTTTGCTTTGCTCTTTAGCGGTCTCCCTCTTGGGGAGAGTATGGATCCGAGGCCGAGTCGGGCGGCGCACGACTGGGAACATCTTCAACTGGAGTTGATCTGGCTGGCGCCGTTGCAGTACGAGGGCGCGGCGTTGACCGGTCGTCCGCGAGCGTCCTTGCATACGCAGTCTATTTGATCGCTTGTAAAGTTGGCGTCGCCGCGAACGATGATCTGCTTTCCGGTTTCCGTTTCGATCTGGCTGAGGGCACCGCGTTTGCTGTTGAGGATCTGATAGGCCACGTCACTTGCGACCGTGACGACCACCTTGTGCACGTGCTCATGGTGGGCGGCCAGTTGGATGATGCGCATCACATCGAGAAGTACAGAGTCAGGCATCTTGACCAGGCCGGAGCCCTTGCAGTGGGGACAGTCGTAATAGATGTTGCGTTTGAGTGACGGACCGCGACGCTGGCGAGTCATCTCGATGAGTCCGAACGCGTTCGTTCTTAGAGGCTTTGCCCGTTCTTTATGCTTCTTGATTGCTTCACGCAGAGCCCGTTCCACGTCGCGCTTGTGACGGTCAAGCCGCATGTCGATAAGGTCGCACACGATCAAACCACCCAGGTCGCGCAGGCGTAGCTGGCGGGCGATCTCCTCCACGGCCTCCAAGTTGGTCTGGAACGCCGTTTCCTCGGCATCGTCCATGGTGCGGAATCGGCCGCTGTTCACGTCGATGGCCACCAGCGCCTCGGTCGTATCGATGACCAATGAGCCGCCCGAAGGCAGCGGTACATGGCGCATGTTGATCTTCTCGATCTCCTCTTCGATCCCGAACCGGTGGAACAGAGGTTCGCGGTCAGAATAGTAATCCACAACCGTCTTCGATCGCGGCATTGCAATCTGCAGAAACTCGCGCGCTCTCTTGGCGGTTTCGGCCTCGTCCACGATCACCCGCTTGAACCCGGCCGTGTAGATGTCGCGGATCGTGCGGGTGACCAGGTCCGACTCCTGATACAGCTCCGCAGGAGGGGGAAGCCGTTTGATGCGTTCCGCCACCGTCTTCCAGAGGCGCAGCAGGTAGTGCAGATCGCGCTGCAGTTCGCGTTTGGGTTGATTCAGCCCGGCGGTGCGAAGGATGAAACCCATGCCGGACGGCAGTTCGAGCTGTTTGAGCATGTCGCGCATGCTCCGCCGGTCCGCCTCGTCCTCGATCTTTCGCGAGACGCCGTGCCGGTTCATACCGGGCATCATTACCAGGAACCGTCCGGGAATGGAGAGATACGTCGTCAAGGTCGGGCCTTTGGTGCCCACACCTTCTTTAGTCACTTGGACAATGACTTCCTGGCCACGGCGAAAACACTTCTGTATCGGCGGGCGGTTGTACCTGGGGATCTTCCTGCCCACTTCCTCCGCCCGGCCCTTGTGGTCGGGAAAATATTGTGGTTTGACGTCGGAAATATGGAGGAATCCGTTTTGAGGCAAGCCGAAGTCAACAAATATGGCTTGAATACTCGGCTCGACGTTGGTGACACGTCCCTTGTAGATATTGCCGACGTGCGACTGTGTCGCCGTGCGCTCGATGAACAGCTCTTCCAAACGACCTTCGTGGAGGACGGCGATACGGCACTCAGCACCGGCCGAGACGTTGATCAGCATCTCCCGCGCAGCCTGATCACCGGGAGCCGCCCTGCTCTCGACTGCCTCTTTGGCAGCCCGTCGGCGGACAGTCTTGGACTTGCGGGGCGTTTTCCGTTCTGCGGCGGCCTTCTCCCCCGCGGGTGCCGGCTCCTCTTGCCTTGGCTTCCGACGGGCCCGACGGGAGACGGCGCGGGGAGCTGCTTTCTTTTCAGTCTTGGTCGGTGCAGTGCCGCTGCCCGCATCGGCTGAAGCGGTATCGACCCTGCTGCCCGTCCTCTTACGTGAAGCCTTGGAACTTCGTCTGGAACGCCTGCGTGCCGTTCTTTTGACTGCGTGAGCAGAGCCGCCCTCGTCTGCCGCGGGTGACACCTTTGTCACCTCAGCAACGTCCACCTGTCTGGCCGCAGGCACCGCGAGCGTCGCGTCGGACGGACCTCCCGTATCCGCACCGGCGGAACTGCCGGGGATGGTAGTCTTTTTCTTGCGTCTGACGACCTTCTTCCGTTTCCGGGGAACTCGAGTCTTATTGCCGGTCATGAAAACGTGTGCCCGTTGATTGCCTGCTCCCAGTACACCTCCAAACGCCGGATTCGATGGTTGATCGAGCCCGGCTCGAACCCCAAAACCTGCGCGATCTCTGCGGGCTTCGCTGTGCGGCCGCCGCTGACGCGAAGCCCAAACTCGACGCTGTTGCCGTCAGCATGCATGTCCGCGAGATAGGGCCGCACATCGATGGCCCGTACCTGTCCGTCCTTCCGGCTGGCCCGTTCGACTTTCAGGGATGCGGCCTCCAGAATCTGGCGGATGCGCGACTCGACATCCGTGGTGGACCGTTCACCCAGGTCAAGGCGAAAGCGCGCCAGGGCGGGCTGGAGTCGCTCGCCCGGCTTGAGGTGTCGGGCACCTGTCATCTTGATGTCTGCCGGCAACTGCCGGTCAAGCTCGCCCACGACCGCTTCGCCGACTACAGGTTGCTCGAACTCGACAACGATCGACTCGGCGTTCGAGGCCATCCCAACCGGAAGCGGCAGCGGAATTGACACTCGTGGATGCGGATTAAAGCCCTCAGTGTATCTGACAGGAAGCGCCGCTCTTGCCAGAGCACGGTGGAACATTCGCAGTGTATCACGGTGCGACAGAAATCGCAGGTCACCGTCCACACTGTAGGTGAACACCCATCGTTGCCGTTCATCCGGGCCAGGTGTTTCACGTGTCTGGGAGCATCCCATGGTTGGTCGGTTTCCTCTGGCTTGCGCCAAGCAGGCTACACGGCCCAGTAAGCCGCCGTAAGGTTCGCGTCACACTATTAGATCGGATCCTCAGGCAGCATTTTCCTCGTTTCATCTCGCAAGTAGTTGGTTACTTGCCTTTCCGTTTCGAAGCTCAGGGCCCGCCGGGCGACGCGCTGGGCCTGCGTGGTAGATACCAGGCGGATCAGTTTCTTGACCTCCGGGATGTTGCCGGGTGCCATGGACAAGTTCCTCAGACCGATGCCCAGCAGGAATATTGTGTACAGCGGTTGGCCCGCCATCTCTCCACAAATGCTACATTCGACCTCGGCTTGTATGCATGCCCGGACCACATCGCGCAGGGCGCGCAGCAGTGCCGGATTCGATGCGGTGTAATACTGCGACACACGCTCATTGCCTCGATCAACGGCCAGAAGGTATTGAATCAGGTCGTTGGTTCCGATGCTCATGAAATCCACCTCGCGGCAGAACTCCTTGACCTGAATAGCGGCCGCCGGCGTCTCCAACATCATCCCCATCCTTATCTTTCCGTTGCACGTGACACCCGCCTCCTCCAGGTCCTCCATGGCATCATGGAGGGCCATCTTCGCCTGACGGAATTCCATCAAGCTGACGATCAGAGGGACCATCAGCCGGACGTCGCCGAGGACGGAGGCACGCAGGATCGCCCGCAACTGAGTCTTGAACATGTCCAGATTCTGCAGGCTGTAGCGGATCGAGCGCAGGCCCAACATGGGGTTGCGTTCCTGTTCGTAGCTTCTCTGCTGGGTGTATTTGTCCGCCCCGAGGTCAAACGTGCGAATGGTCACCGGGCGCCCCTCTGCCCCGAGAATGGCCTGGCGATAGGCTTCGTACTGCTCGTCCTCGGAAGGCGCCCCCTCCGGACGCATGAACAAGAACTCCGTCCGATACAAACCGACCCCGTCCGATCCTTTGTCGGTGCCGACTTTGGCTTCGGGAGGAAACTCGATGTTGCTGCACAGATACACCCGCTGGTCGTCGCGCGTCACTGACGGAAGGTCCTTGAGTTCGCTGAGCTTGCCGGACAGCCGGATGTAAGCGGCTTCCCGGCCGCGGTATTCCTCCAGAGTCGCCTCGTTGGGGTTGGCAACCACGAGCTGGTTCGAGCCGTCGACCACGACCGGATCACCGCCGCTGATTCGCGTCGACACGTCGTTCAGGCCGATCACTCCCGGCAGGCCCCAGGAACGCAGAAGGATGGCGGTGTGCGAGGTCGCCGCTCCCGCGTCCAGTGCCACGCCCATGACCTTGGTCTCGGGTAGATGGGCTGTCTGTGTGGGAGTCAGGTCGTGGGCAATGAGAATGACCGGCTTGGTCAAGTGAGCCAGGTCTTCGCGCCCTTCACCGAGAATACTCCGGAGCAGACGCCGTTCGATATCCTGCACGTCCCGCACGCGCTCGACCAGCAGTGGATCGCTCATCTGCATGAATCGGCGCTGATAGTTCCGCATGACCGTGCTGGTGGCATAGGCTGCGGCGGCGTGTTTCTCGAGGATCAACGATTCAATGCTCTCTCGAAGTCGCTCGTCAGTAAGAACGCCGATGTGCCACACGAACACGTTGGCGGCCTCGCGCCCTAGGTGCGTGTTGAGGTAATCACGTTGCTTGCCGAGTTCCTCGATGGACTGCGTGAACGCCGCTTCTAGACGGGCGAGCTCGGCGGCAACCCGGTCTTCCGGCACGGTCCGGTAGGGGATCCGGTAGTCCTCGGCCTCGAGGATTACCGCTTCGCCAATGGCGACGCCCGGTGTTACCGAAATACCGCGAAGAATCTCCATGTGGGCTGCGCACCTCAGTCGGGTATGTCTATGCGCGCCGGGTCATCAGATATCACCCCAATCTGGCGGCGAATGCCGGTCATCCGGAGACCGCCTTCCTGGCGCGGGAAGCTCCTATCCATCGTCCCATCCTCTCTCGGTCTCCTGCTCGGGCTGGTGAGGTGCTTCGGTCTTGAAGCCTGTCCCGACAAGGGCGGCCAATGCATCGGTCGCCTCATGGGCATCCTGGCCACAGGCTTCGATCCTCAGCACAGAACCCTGTGTGGCCTCGAGTAGCATCATATCCATGGCACTCTTCCCGTCGACTTTCTCTGTGCCTCGCGAGATATTCGTAACTGAAACTCTCGAATCATACTTCGACGCCAGGTCCACAAAGTACATCACCGGCCGGGCGTGAAGACCTTCCTTATTGAGAACCGTTACGTCGCGCACAGCCTCACTCGGAGCATCGGTCAACAGCGGTCTACCTTTCGCGGCGGATCGATCGAATCTACACGGACGACCTCTAACGAACGACGCTATTCGCTCTGCAAGTCGTCCGCTTCCGTGACGAGTTCGGCGATGGCCTCAGGTGTTTCGGCCTGTCGCAGGAAGCGCCGGAAGTTCTCACGTTGGAGGCAGCGGAAGATCTTTTCCATGGCCGCAAGGTGCTCTTCCCGAGCCGATGTGGGGCTGAGCAACATCACGATCGTGTAGACCGGCGCCCGATCCAACGCCGCGAAATCCACCCCGTGGCTCGACCGGCCGATCGTTGCGGTCATCTTCTCGATACACTGGTGCTTAACGTGGGGGACCGCGACTCCTTTACCGAAGCCGGTACTGCCTTGGTTCTCGCGGGCGATTGTGGCCCGGGCGATCGTCTCCACGTGTTCCGACTTAATGGCGCCGTGGTCGGCCAGGGACTGGATCAGCTCGCGAATCACGCCGTTACGGTCCGTGGCCTGGAGTTCCGAGACTATCGCCAGCGTACAAATCAAATCGGAAAGCTTCATGTCAACGTCCGTAGTTCCCACAGTGCCCGCCGCCCCAACATTTCATGCGGTGCCGATAGCGCCTTCCTGACAGCTACCCCTTGTTGGCACGGTCGCTTTTCCCATCGTGCTTACGGTTACGGTTCTTCTCTTTGTGCCTGATCAACTGCCGTTCGAGCTTTTCCGTCACCATGTCGATCAAGGCGAATGTATCGGGCCCGGTTTCTCGCGCGACGAACGTGTGCTTGCGATCCGCCCGTACAATCATTTCGGCGGTAAACTGCTCGGATTCATGATCGAGCACCACTTCGATCTCGTGGATGCGGTCGTAGAATCTGGGCAGTTTGCTGACCTTGTTTTGAACGTACTCCCGAACGTCGTCCGTGACCTCCACGTGCCGCCCTGCTACACGAATCTGCACCTGTAAACCTCCCGGTTCGGGCGGCCATTGCGGCCGACCTCGACCCGTCACGCCCCCGACCCGGTGCCGCGAGGCGGCCTCACTCCTTTTCGTCCGCCGGCAACAGCCCCGGCAGTGCAGCTTCCGGCTTAATCACACCACCGCTGATGGTGAACCGCAGCCCCTCATCGATCGTCATGTTCAATTCGATCACGTCCTCCCGGGGCACCTGAATCACATAGCCCGTCACCGGCGTGGGTGAACTCGGGATAAACACGGTCACCAAGTCATTCGTTACTCGCCGCTGAACCTGCTTCATCGGTCCGCCGGTGCTGAGGCCCACCGACCAGATTCCCTTGCGAGGGTATTCCACCGCCACTACACCGGAGAACTCCACGGAGCGCTCCGACAGGACAAAATCCGTGACCTGCTTAACGTTCGGATAGATCGCCCGGATAAGCGGTATCCGATAAAGCAGGCCCTCCGCCGCTCGCCAGGATGTCCGGCCAATGAAACTGGCGAGAAAAAAGCCCATGAAGTATACGAGAACGATCGCGATTAAGAAACCGAGGAGGTGTAGGCGGTATTTCGCGAAAGCGATCCTCCACAACGCCTCGTCCTTGGCCTTTCGAGCCTCGACAACCACCTGTGGGGCACGCCTAGGCGAGCTTTCTTCCTGTATCAATTCATAATTCTGAATTATATTGTATTCGATTGTGAGTTGCTGCCCTCGCTCGTTCCACTCGTCGATTGGTGTGCCGTATCGGAGCGCATCTTGCGCGGGTGCTGCAGGATCGACCAACCACGGGGCGGGCTGGTCGCGAAGCCAGGAACACAGGTGCAGCATCCCCTTGGTGACATGTACGCCCACATTGTCGTTGATCAGCCGAAATGCCCAGACAATGATGGCAAAGGTCAGGAGCGTGGGGACCAATGCACCCAGCCCACGGAGAAAAAACCTCCGGAAATCGCCCTTGAAGTTCTGTTCCGCCATGCTGTCCCGTGCGCCCATGGAAAGGCGAGACCGGACGCCTCCACCGCGGATTGCCATCCCAAGTTGCGCCCTGCCCTGCAAATTGCAGTCAGCTCTCTCGTTTTATTGAATACGCTTGGGGGCGTCAACGGTTGTAGCACGACCGTGCCGGCGCTACAGTGGGCTTATGGCCATCCAGGTCTACAGCATAGAGAAGCCGGCCGTTCCCCGCCGGGCCCTGATCGCCTCGATCCTGCTGCTGCTGTTGGCCTCCTGTCTGGCCGCGGCCATGACCTGGGCACGGTCGAGCGACGCGCCGGGGTCCAGGGTCGAGCCTGAAGGGTGGTCGATGTCGTTCCGGCCCCCGAGGCGATTCGACGGCACGTTCGGTCTCACCACGCTTGGCCCGGCGTACCAGTTCGACGGCTCCGTGAGGCCGGAGGGCGTGGCAATATTGGTCGCGTACCGCCTGGAAGGTACGAGCGCGGACGGGGCCCGGGACGTGTGCGAACGCGTGCTGGGTGCCCATTTCGGCGTGAGCATACCTCCCGTGGGAAGGGCCCGTTTTGCCTGGTTTGACAGGAAGCTCGGGCCCCTCGACGCGGTCGAGGTTTGGGAGCCGCTCATAGATGTCTTGGTGCGTGCGGTGGTGCTCGAGCACGGCGACGCCTACGCCGTGTCTGTAGCTGTTCGCGGGGGCCGGATCAGCCCAGAGACATACCGTCTGTTTGATCAAACTTGTAGCTCTATCGAGTTCCGGACCCCTTGAGGCCCCCGTCTCACGGTGCCCGGGCGGGTGTGATAGGTCGCGCTCGCGACCGTGTGCGACGTTCTCGCGGCGGCCGTGACACTCGCGCCGCGGGTTTCGGCATCATACTGACGATGCGTTGGGTCTACCCTTCCAATCGCCCGGACGGTAACATGCCGCAGGTGCTGGTCTTGAGACGGTTGGCGATGGCCAAGTTCCGATCCGGTCATCGCCCTGAGTTTGGTGCTCACAATGTCCCGTCGGTGTTTGGCGACAGATATCTGTCATGGGCGCTGCCGTAGGCTTGCCCTCTCATTACCGGAAGTGCTGGTGGTGTGCGCCATTGCCCTGTTTCTGGTGGCATTGCTGGTTCCCAGTTTGACTGGTGCACGCGAACGCGCTTATCGGGTGGTCTGCTCGAACAACCAGCGCCAGTGGGGTGCCGCGCTACAATACTACCGGGACGAACACGGTGACTACCTTCCGACAGAGGGTACCTACCTTGGGAACGGCATTCAAAAACCCGGAACGTGGTACAACGAACTTCCGCCGTACCTTGGCTTGCCGCCGTACAAGGATCTCGAGGGCGCTAATGAGGCTATCCGCGAGCTTCCCAACATTCACGTCTGGATCTGTCCTTCGAAGAACTTGACAGCCGCTTACAAAAGCGGGAGCGGAAAGAATCAGTTCCACTATGGCATGAACCAGGTACTTGACGGGCTCGGGACCGAGGAAAATCCCTCTCGCGATGCGCCGGACTTCTTGGATCTTGGGGCAAAGTCGCAGCCGGCGAGGATGTTCAAACGCCACCCCAACACCGTGTTCATGTTCGATATCTACCCGAATTCGCCAGCCGGCACGCCGCGCAGCGTCGCCACCATGTATCAGCGGGACTTCCGGGGCGGCCATGCCGGCAAGTTTCACGGCGACTATGCCAACGTGCTGTACCTGACCGGCGCGGTTGGAAACTGCAAGACCGGCGATCTGGTCACCGATCGCGATTTCAAGCAGGGAGACATCATCTGGGAACACCCGAGGCTTTACTGGGGTTATCCACCGCGATAGCTTAAGCTCAGGTTGTGCGGTACGCGGTGTTCTTACGTGCTGATCGGTATTCTCTCGGACAGTCATGGGCAATTCCTGGCGGTACGCCAGGCGATGCGACTATTCGACAGGCTTGGCGTGACCCAGGTGATTCACTGCGGTGACATCGGCGGGGTCGAGGTGTTCGACGAACTTGTCGGGCGGCCGTGCATCTTCGTGTGGGGCAATATGGACTTGCCGGATAGCGGCCTGTTTGCCTATCTACGGACCGTCGGCATCCAGCCGCCGAATGCGGTCCCGTTCCGGCTGTCGCTGGATGGCAAGACTTTCGCCGTGTTTCACGGGCACGAACACGGCTTCAATCGGGCCATCACCACACTCGACGTAGATTACATCCTTCACGGCCACACGCACGTAGCCCGCGACGACCGCCGTGGGCAGACGCGCATCATCAACCCCGGAGCCCTCCACGGCGCCCGCCGTAAGACCATAGCGACCCTGGACACAGCAAAGGATGAATTGACGTTCCACCGTGTCGGCAGTAGATAGCTGCCCCGTCACGCCTCGTTCGAGATGCAAAGTAGAAACCGGGCTACCGAGATCCTGACGGAAATCCGCGCCGAAAAAAGGCGTTTGCGGGCGCCCTGACTTCGCCCATCGCTTGGGGTGGCTGTGCCAGCTCCCACGACATGTTGCTGGTTGATCAGCGACCGACGCCGGCTGCTGAAGTGCCTTCCTGTGGGCCAGCCGAAAAAAAATGCAAAAAAACCTTGACGTTTGGGTTTAGTTAGGTTATGTTGAATACCGAACAGACAGTGAACAGAGAACCACGGATGGTCTCGGACAAAGTTGCGCGAGAACGGATGCAAAGTGCCGACGGAGTTCGTCGACGGGGGCGAAGGGCCGAGGACGAACTACCACTGTGTGTTTTCGGCCCCGGGGGTGATTATAGGACCGCGTGGCTCCCGGGGCCGGTTCCTATGAGCGGTGGCCGAGCCCCGCCCCTTAGACCGGTCCCCTTGCCGGACCGGCCTGAAGGCCTAGCCGGCGCTGCTCGCGGTGTGATTCTGTGGTGGTCGCGGCTGGCCAGGGTCGTGGCTACCGCCCGGAATGAGATACGTTGTTCGTCGGGACTCCGCCCGGCCGCGGAGCTTCCCTTGGTGGTCTTGGGGCCTAAGGGCCTCGACCGCTTCATGGAGGTGCATCATGGCCAAACGAAGGAAACGAAAAACAAGGAAACGTCGGGAACTGCCGTTTATGACCCCAAGACAGCTCGCGATCCTGACCTACGTTCGCGACACGCGGAGGAGCTGTGGCTATTCCCCGACATTGCAGGAAATCGCCGACGAACTCGGGATCAGCAAGATCACCGTGTTCGAGCATGTCGACGTGCTCGCAAGAAAGGGCATGCTCAAGCGGCGTTACTACAAGGCTCGCTCTTTGGAGGTGACACCCCTGGCACAGCTCCCGGATGAGCGGCCGACGCTGATCCCGATGCTTGGCCGCATCGCCGCAGGCCAGCCTATTGAGGCGATTGAGACGCCCGATACCATCGATTTGGAGGAAGTCTTTGCAGGTCGCGCCCCAGTGGGCATTTTGACCGTGGCGGGTGACAGCATGATCGACGAGCAGATCCGCGACGGCGACTGGGTCGTGTATGAGCAGCGTTCAAACCCGCGAAACGGTGATACCGTCGTAGCGCTGATTGACGACGAAGCCACACTGAAAAAATTTTATAGAGAAAAGAACCGCATCCGGCTTCAGCCTGCAAACGAGCGATACAAGCCGATTTATGTGCGCGACGTCGAGATCCAAGGGGTTGTGACCGGCGTCATCCGGCGGCTCTGATCGTCCAGCCAACGGCGCGCTGAGGCTCGATTTTTGGCAGTTTCCTCGGTATCGGCGGTCCCGGCAACGGCCCAAGGCCGGTGGTCAAGCACGGCAATTAGCGGCCGGCTGTCCCCTGCCGGTTTTTTGTCGATTTTTTTCGGAAATAATTTGGCGCGCAGCTATTCCTGTGGTATATTGGAAGTAGATACTTACGAAACGGCAGAGACCCGTATCAGGAGAAGGCAATGCCCCGGCCCAATCAGACCGCACAGCGACGCAAGCAGCTCTTGCCTGTGATTGCCCGGGCGTTCGCTGAGCTGGGCTATCGGCGGGCGACGACAGCCGAGCTGGCCCAGCGGTGCAAGGTGCGGGAGAACATTCTGTATCGTCTCTGGCCCGATAAGAAAGCGATGTTCGTGGCGGCCATCGAATACGTCTACCAGCTATCCGCCGACACCTGGCAGAGGATTCTCAGCGAAGGCAATGGCAAGGCCGGAGCCGCCCTGCGGCTGCTGCAGTATGAGGCGGAGCATTACGGCGAATCC
>CP070827.1:3063607-3067979 GCA_020344555.1 Phycisphaerales bacterium | reverse complement strand
ATACCGTTCGTACATGCACCCGACGATAAGGAACAGGGCCCCGGTCGACAGGCCGTGGTTGATCATGTAGAGCACGCCGCCACTGACACCGGCCACCTTCAGGCTGAACAGCCCCAGCATGCAGAAGCCCAGATGGGATACCGACGAGTACGCCACCAACTTCTTGACATCGCTTTGGACCCAGGCGGCCAGTGCAGCGTAGATGATCCCGATGATCGCCACGACGGCGACAATGGGGGCCAGCATAAACGCTGCGTCCGGCAGGATCGGGATGCTCAGTCGGCAGAAACCGTAGGTACCGAGCTTGAGCAATACACTGGCCAGGATCACACTGCCCGCCGTCGGAGCTTCGGTATGCGCTAATGGCAGCCAGGTGTGGAATGGGAAAAGGGGCACCTTGATGGCGAAACCGGCTGCAAACGCGATAAACAGCCACCTCTGCACGTTGAAGGGTATCTCGCCGCTTTGGCCCATGCGCGTGAGCGTTTGAAGGTTCAGCGTAATTGCCCCGGTCGTCGTGTATGCGAAATAGGCGAGGTATACGACCCCCGCGAATGTCAGCACACTGCCGGCGATCGTATAAACGAAGAACTTGTTGGCGGCCCACCGACGCTCAGGTCCACCCCAGATTCCTATCAGGAAATACAGGGGTATCAGTGTGAATTCGAAGAACACGTAGAACAGCAGCAGGTCCTGGGCGCAGAAAACGCCGAGCAGGCCGACCTGCAACAACAGCAGAAGAATGTAATACTCACGAACACGCGTGCGGATAGCGGTGAAACTCGACCAGACCGCCAAAGGCGACAGCAGTGCCGTCATCGCCAGGAGCCAGATGCTGATCCCGTCCACCCCGACGCGATAGGCGATGTCGATCGCCGCGCCTTCCGCCTCACCACTGACGATCCATGGAACATACGCAGTTAGAACGAAATCACCTGATCCGCCGCCCTCCGAAGTCCCCATATGAAATCGAACGACGGCGTATACCGTAAGCGCCAACGTGACAAACGCGTAATACAACGCACCCTCACGAATCGCGGCGTCATTGCCGCGCCGGGCGAGCAAAAGCGCGAAGGCTCCCACTAACGGTGAGAAGATTATGATTGTGAGAATCCAACTATCCACTGTTTTTGCCTTGTGCGCCCCGCCGGGTCATGCCCAAAACACCAGCAATACGATAATGGCGATGCCCGCCACCATACTTAGCGCATATCCCTGCAACATTCCGGACTGGAAGGGCCGCAACAGATGCCCGATGCCGCGCACGATCGCTGTCACCAACCAGAGCAGTCCGTCGATAAGGTAGTCGTCCAATCCGACACAGACGTGAGCCGTCTGTCGAGCCGGCTCGACCACACCCGCGTCATATACTTCGTCGACGTAATACTTGTTCCACAGCGCCCGGTAGCTCCGTGGAGCCGACGCTCTGATCAAACCGGGCAACCAGTTCTGCTGTACGTAGAGTATGTAGGCTGTGAGAATCCCGACGATCGCCAGCCCGCCGGAGATAATCATCAGTCCGTATTCAGCCCAGAAGCCGGCATGCGCCGTGGCGGCCACCCCGTGGGCGGCTGCGCGGGCCGGACTTGCGGCTACGAACGTATGCTCGAAAACCGGCGCCAGAAAATGATGGAAGCCGCGCCCGGTCGCTTCGATATTGACGTAACCAGCGCCGATCGCACCGATACTGAGAATAAACAGCGGGACCAACATCCACTTGCCGGACTCGTGGGGATGCACTCCCTCCGGAACGCGCTGAGATCCGTAAAAGGCCAAAAAAACCATGCGGAAAGTGTAGAACGCCGTAAGCAGCGCCGTCACAAGACCAAGGACTCCGAGCACCGGATGGATGGTGAGCGCGTGATGAATGATCTCATCCTTGCTGAAAAACCCGCTCAAAAACGGGAAACCGGCCAGGGCAAGTGAACCGGCCATAAACGTCAGGAACGTCCACGGGAGAATCTTTCGCAAGCCGCCAAACTGACGAACATCGATAATCCCACCCATTGCGTGCATGACACTGCCCGCGGCCAAGAACAACAGAGCTTTGAAAAATGCGTGAGTGAACAGATGAAAAATGGCCGAATCCGCTGCATATACGCCGACGCCGAGCACCATGTAGCCTAACTGACTGATCGTCGAATAGGCCAGGATGCGTTTCATGTCCGTCTGGGCTAATGCAATCGTCGCGGCAAACAGGGCGGTAATGGCGCCGATGACCGCCACCGCGGTCATCGCGATCGGCGACGCGGTGAAGATCGCCCCGCACCGGGCTATCATGTAGACTCCGGCTGTCACCATCGTGGCGGCGTGGATCAGAGCGGAGACCGGCGAAGGGCCTTCCATCGCGTCCGGCAGCCACACGTGCAGCGGAAGCTGGGCGCTCTTTCCGCAGGCCCCGCAGAGCAGCAGCAGGGCGATAGTGGTGATCCGACCGCTGGTAAGTGCATCACCCGCGCCGGTCACCCCGTCCTGAACCATCTGAAAAACAGGTCCGTATTCAAGCGTGCCAAAGGTAAAGTAGATCAACAGGACGCCCAGCCCGAAGCCGAAGTCTCCCACACGGTTGACCAGAAACGCCTTCTTGGCCGCCGCGGCGGCCGCCGGCCTGCCGTAATAGAAGCCGATCAGCAAATAACTGCACAGTCCGACCGCCTCCCAGCCCAAATAGAGTAGTAGGAAGTTACCGCTGAGCACCAGGGCACACATCGAAAAAACGAACAACGCCAGAAAGGCGAAGAACCGCTCGTAGCCGCGGAGCGGACTGCCGTGTTCGCGCATGTAATCGCGAGAGTAGACAACGACCAGCAGGGAAATGCCCGTCACGGTCAGCAACATGATCGCAGTGAGCGGATCAATCAGAAAGTCGACCGTAAAGGCCGCATCCGTGCCGTTGGCAATCCATTCGTACACGGAGACCATAGCCGTGGTCTCGCCGGCCGGTGCGCTGCGAACCTGGCCGAACAGCACTATCGCGGCCACGAACGCCGCGGCGACCCCGAGAATCGCCGGCCAATGGGACCGCCCGCGCAGCCTCACCGGGCCCAGCGCGCCGGCCAACACCGCACCTGCCAGCGGTGCCAGCAGAATCACAATCCCACAGAGTTTCAGCGTCTCAATCGGCATCAGGTCTGCAGACCTCTTATCCTCGCATTAGCGACCACGCCTCGGCGTCCAACGAGCCCCTCCGACGGTACAGCAGCACGACCATTCCAAGTGCCAGGCCGGCCTCGACAGCCGCAATCACCAACTGAAACAGCGCAAAAGCCTGACCGTCGATGTGATGATGCAGGCGGGCGAAAGCCACCGCGTTAATCACCACTCCTTGAAACATCACTTCCGTCGACAGGAAGATGACAATCAGGTTACGGCGCGACAGAAACCCGACCAGCCCGAGGGCAAACAGAATCGCACCGATAATCAGGTATTCAGCAATGCCGGGCATCAGTACGGCTCCACCTCCCTGCCGGCCTGGCCGATCGGTTTCGGTGGTGCGGCAAAACGCTCCACCGCCACCTTCTTCCGTGACATGGCAATGGCGCCGACCATGGCGACCAGCAGCAGCACACCGGCAATCTCCAGGGCAACAACGTACTTGGTCATCACGGCCGTACCGATCGCACTCGTGTTGCTGTCACGCTGCTGCGATGCGGCGTCCTGAGCGTCGGCTGTGGGCACCGCTACCGTTGGCGGTGACGCCGGCTGAGGCAAGTCTTCAGCCCGGCCGGCGACCGCCGCCATCAACAGGAATCCTGCCAGTACCGCTAAAAGCGGTTCGCGCGAGCGCCGGTCATAAACGGGTGACCCTCCCTGGTGGGCCAGCATGATGACGAACAAGTACGTAACCAGAATCGCCCCGGCATAGATCATTATCAGGGCAACTGCCAGAAACTCCGCCCGCTGCAGCACGAGAAGAGCGGCCACCGCAATCACCACCAGTACGAAGTACAAAGCGCAGTAGACCGGTTTGGGGTGCGTGATGACGCGTGCAGCGGCCAGCACGGCAATCGTCGCGAACAGATAGAAATATGCGGTTGTCGCGTCGGGCAAGATCACCCGGGCGGCCAGCACCGCCAATAATCCGGCCACCGAAAGGACCCCGATCACCGCCCCGGCAAGGGTCTGCGGCTTTCCTGCTTTGGGCAGCAACAGGTAGATACCCACGCCGCCGATGGCGAAGATCGAGTAAAGCAGATAGGCGGTAGTCGGTGTCATGCTCTGACCTCGTCTTTCGGCGGCTCAGCTTGCTCCGGTCGATTCCCCGTTCCGGGGTACCCGGTAATGCGCGGGTTCTTCCGCGGCTTGAGATCCTTGGTCCGGTCGTAAATGGAGAGCAGCTCCTCCTTGTCGAGAATCATTTCCTCGCGCGATC
>CP070827.1:3060653-3063507 GCA_020344555.1 Phycisphaerales bacterium | reverse complement strand
GGCAAATAGCCGCCCCGCAGGGGCCCGCAGGACATTGACGCCCTGCGGGCGGCCGTCGCGGCCCGTCTGCCGCAATTTGACCGGCGGAGGCAGGCGGCATCGTCTTGGATAAAATGGGAGATGTGTCGGGGCACCTGGCGCGGCGGCCCGGTCGATGGAACCACGAATTTGACGGAGAGACGTCATGCACTGCCTGAAGGCGACCAGACTAACAACTCTTCTGCGTTTGGTGGCAATCGTACTGCCGTTTATAGCGGCGACGGTTTCGATCCAATCGGCCCGGGCCGCGGATGTCGAGCTCCCCGATACGCATGCCGGTCGCTGTGCTGCGGCTTACCTCAAGGCCTTCAACACCGGCCATGACGACGCGGTGCGGGCGTTCGAGGAGCGTTACCGTGCCAAGTCCTCACTGAAGGCCCGGTCAATGGAGGATCGCCTGGCACAGCACCGCGAGCTGAAGGAGGATTGGGGACGGCTGACTGTACGCCGCGTCGTCGAGTCGAAGGAGCGTGAGTTGACGCTCTACGTAGACCCCAGTGACTGGCCGGGCACGCTGATGTTTCGATTCGACTTCGAGCCCAAGGAGCCGTACGGCCTGTTGGGGATCCTCATCGAAGGTCCGGTCGACCCGGGTCAACTTGCCGGACATTCCACACCAATCGACGGTGAAACGCGAGGGAAGGCGATCGAGGCTGTCATTGATTCGCTCAACCGAACTTATGTCTATCCGGAAGTCGCCAAGAAGATGGAAGCCGCCCTGCGCAAACACATGGCCGAAGGGCGCTATGAGGATATTTCCGCGTCGGCTGCTTTCGCGTCCAAGCTGACGCAAGACCTGCAGGCGGTGAGTCACGACCTTCACCTGACAATCCGGGAGGGTGGGCAAGCCCAATCGTGCGGTACCGGGCTGGACGATGGTCACCCGATGGCTAAGTTCAGCGACGACTACGGTTTCAAGAAGGCCGAGGTGCTCCCGGGGAACATCGGTTATCTTAAGTTCAACATGTTCCTCGATAGCGAAGGTGCGCTGAACAAGGCCGCCGAAATGATGGCCATGCTTGCGGGCTGCGACGCGCTGATCTTCGATCTGCGCGACAACACCGGCGGATCTCCGGAGATGATCAAGTTCCTCTCAAGCTACATCTTCGACAAGCCCACGCATCTCAACAGCTTCTACAATCGACTGAACGACAAGACGTCCGAGACTTGGACGTTGGAAGAGGTGCCTGGGCGCCGACTCGGTGGAGGTACACCGGTTTACGTTCTGACGAGCAGCCGGACGGGATCCGCGGCCGAGGAGTTCACCTACAACCTCAAGCACCTGAAGCGGGCGACGATTGTCGGCGAGACGACGGTCGGCGCAGCACATCCCGTCGAAGAGCAGGACATCATCGGTCGTTTCAAGATCAGGGTGCCCTACGCCCGGGCGTACAACCCGATCACGAAGAAAAACTGGGAAGGAGTCGGCGTCATTCCACACGTCGAGGCCAGGTACGGTGCCGCCGTAGACAAGGCGGTCGAGCTTGCACGAGCCGAGATCGGTAAGACTCAAGAGGTAAAGCTAAAAGACCCGACCCCATAGGGTGTGCCTAGCATTAATACTGTACGTCCTGTCTACTAACGAGTTACGACTTGAGCCATTCCGCGGACCCGAGACCGGATACGGAGTCGTCCTCGCCCACCGATTCTTGCGTCAGGCATGATCGCCCATAACGCCTTTGTTCTCAACCTGTTGTGATGGCCTCCAGCAATCTCTGGAGGCGATGTGGCTAAACACAAGAACCAGCTCAGGACTTCGCTGCCGCGCGGGCGGCCCGACCGTGTCAAGTCGGCCATTCTGCAGATCATTTCGTTGGCCCAATGCGCCATGGTCTACACCCCGGGGCTGGCTCGTGAGCAGCCAAGTCGCCCGCGTGCGGCTGAAGATGGAAGACGACCGACTCAGGCAACATGTTGCCCTGCTCGCGAAGTAAATCCGCAGCAGGGATGCTCGAATGATTCGAATCGCTGCACTCAGCCTGCCACATTACGCGCCGTGCCCCCGATTCCCACAGGTCCTGGCATGTCAGCACCTACACCTGTTCATGTATAATCCACAATAAGAGTCCAGCATTATTTTCGACTTCGCCGGCACTGGCGAGCCGTGACCCCGATGCATGGACCCCACGTATTGTCGGCGTCTGGCGCGGACAAGTAGATAGAGATCAGGCGCCGCCCGCCCCGATCAAGAATGCTGGGGCCATCTTCGGGGTGGAGACAGCGCAAATATCGGGGCACGCGATCACCTAAACATCACTTGGGCAAGGTGAGTCATTCGCTGACCACTTGGCCCAGGACGCCGAATAGATCATCGTTTGTCCATGGTTTGCGCAGAAACAGAGGGACGCCCAACTCCTCGAATTCGGGCGCGTGGGCCATGTTGCTGTTCCCGACGATCACGACGTCGGGCCAGCTCCGCTTGATGTCCAATACAAGCGAGTCGACGTCGACGGAGCCCACGTGGTAGTCGACAATTACAGCCTTGATATTCGGGTGGATTCCGAGAAGTTCCAGTGGTTCTTCCGGTGTGCCAGACCTATGGCATGCGCAGCCAACAGCCTGAAGTCTGAGGCGCATCAGGTGCCCATAAACAGCGTTATCGTCGACAACAAGCACACCGCTGTTAAGAAGCCACTCAGGTGGTTCAGCATGTGCGCTCATCTACGACTCCCGTCAGGTTGCCAGCGGAATCGTCGGAGGACACGAGGGCCGGGGTGGCACGTCGCTCCTGCATCGGCGCCTTCACCACGCACGCGAGCTACATCTCCGCGCCGTAGAGTTCCTCGACTACTACCGTCAGACAGGCAGCACACGC
>CP070827.1:3054358-3060553 GCA_020344555.1 Phycisphaerales bacterium | reverse complement strand
CGTGAGCTGAAACCGGGCGAGGAGTATGTCCCGATGGTCCCTCCGGACGCCACCGTGCCGGAGATCACCTCGCGGGCGATCATCTTCGGACTCATCATGAACGTGGTGTTCTCGGTGGCGGCCACGTTCCTGGCCCTGAAAGCCGGGCAGGGGATCGAGACGGCCATCCCGATCTCCATTCTCGCGGTGGGTCTTTCGGGTTTCTTGCTGAAGGCGGGAATGCGGGCCAGCTCGATCCTGGAAAACGTCTATGCCCTGGCGATCAGCACGACGTCCGGCTACGTGGCGGGTGGCATGTGCTTCACCATGCCGGCCATCTATATCCTCGAGCTGAACAAGCCGGAGCATCTGGACATCGGCTTCTTCTTCCTCTTCCTGCAGATTGCCCTGGTGCCGTTCTTCGGGGCGATCCTGGGTGTGATCTTCCTGATCCCATTCCGCCGTTACTTCGTCAAGGAGATGCACGGCAAGCTGCCGTTCCCCGAGGCCACGGCCACGAACGAGATCCTCGTCACCGGCGCTTCCGGCAGCACCCACCAGGCGTGGATTCTCATCTACTCCTTCGTCCTGTCCGCCGTCTACACATTTCTGGCCACCGGGCTGAAGCTGTTCAGTGACATGTTCACGACCGGATACGCCAAGCTCGAGGCGGTCGGCAAACCGGCCGTAGAGACGTTGGCATTCGGGGCGGAGGGGCTGTTTGCGAAACTGACGGTCACGGTCAAGGCGGTCGTCTCGATGGGCGCTGGGGCCTATTATCTCGGCCTGGGGTACATCATCGGTCTGCGCTTCGCGTCGATCATCTGCGCCGGCTCGTTTCTGTCGGCCCTGGCGATCACCCCGCTTCTCGGCCGCCTCGATTTCGACTCGCTTCAGCGGCTGAACCCCGCGTTTGAGGCCACCGACGGCGTGCCGGAGGAGACCGCGCGCTTCGCACTCGCTGCATCGACGGTGTCTCTACTCGACGAACTCGCAGAAGTCGGCCGGGCGCCCGTTGGCGAAGAGACGGAGGAGGCAAAGGCTGCCCGTGCGGCACGCCACGATGAACTGATGGCTCAACTTGCGGCTGCATTTGGCGGGCACGGCTACCACGTAGCGGATCCCAAGAAAACGAAGGTCACGGTGCAGGAGGTCGGACAGGCATGGGGCATCAATGACACGCGGCGCGGCTGGGTGATCAGGGCCCAAGATAGCGAGCTGCTCGCGTACGCGCTCGACCCAACCGCCGCTGACATCTGGCGCCAGATCCCCCGCATCATTGGCATCGGTGCGATTTTCACTGCCGGCCTGCTCTCGATTCTCAAGATGGGCAGGGTGATCGTCACCGCGCTGCGCCAGGCACTCGGCGCGCTGTTCCGGTCCAAGGGTGGTCCCACTGCCGAACCGATCCGCACGGATGAGGACATCAGCTATCCCACGATGGCCATCCTCGGCATCCTGACCACGATCGCCATGGCCATCTTCTTCCGGACGGTGGTGTTGTCCGGCATGGAACACGCCGGCTTCCTGACGTTCGTTTCCGTCGTCATCGTTCTGGTGATCGCCTTCCTGTTCACTACGGTGTCCGCCTGGTGCATCGCCATGATCTCGGTGACGCCGATCTCCGGCATGACGGTTACGACGATCATCATCACGGCGGTGATCCTGGCGGCGGTGGGTCTACCGCCCGGTGACCTCGGGATGCTGGCCACGCTGCTGGTGGGTGGTGTCGTCTGCACGGCCCTGGGGATGGCCGGCGGGCTGATCACGAACTTCAAGCTTGGCTACTGGCTCGGCGGTAGCCCCCGGAAAATCGCCTGGAATGCGATCATCGGCTCGTTCGTCTCGGTGGTGTTCGTGTGCTTGACGATCATGGTGCTGAACATACAGCCCGGTTACGTCGGTGAGGGAGCGCTCGATGCCCCCCAGGCCAACATGATGGCCGGTGCGCTGACGAGCTTCCTCGGCACGGGTGAGGTGCCCTGGCTGCTCTACGGGGTTGGTGTAATGGTGGCACTGCTGGTCGAGCTGATCGGTATTCCCGCGATCGCGTTCGGGCTCGGCATGTACCTGCCGATGTACATCAACACCCCCATCCTCGTCGGGGCTCTCGTCGGCATGCTGGTGAAGAAGAGCACCAGCGACGAGAGGCTCTCCAAGGCCCGCAGCAATAAGGGGATTCTGATCGCCTCCGGATTGATCGCCGGGGGAGCCATCATGGAGGTGCTGGTCAACTTCACCACGGCCCTGGACGAGCGTTTGCTGGGCACCAAGCAGATGGTGGGCACCACCGAGACCCTGGTTGGCAAAATCATGCCGTTCCTGGATATGAGCGGCACGATGATCGATGCCGATGTGAATCCTGAATCACTGGCTCGCGTCGAGAACTGGCTCGGCCTGATTCTCTTTTTGGGGCTGTGCGTGTTCGTCTTCTGGGATTGCTGTCGGGCCAAACCGGAGGAATCGCTCAGCGACCTGGAGGCCTGATCACGGCCTCGGTGCAAGGGGCGGATAACAATCCTGCATGAGAACTGTGCTCACCCGTACCTGGGCGGCAGGCGGGCCTTTGCGCCGCTCAAGAGTCAATTGGGGATGCTCTGAGCTGTCAACACACTGGCCTCCCTTCGCTATAGCGATCGGTGAGCCTCAGGGGCGACGACAGTGGGTGGCATTGACGTTGCTTGTGTCCGCTGATTCTCGCTCAAGTATGCTGCGTAGCGCACTGTTGGGAGCGTATTGAGATTCTGGTGCTGTGGGGCGTTTACTGTTCAACGACGCAGTCTCTGACAAGATCGTTGGCCTCGGGCCGGGCCGCGGACCGCTGGAATTCCACAGACGTCTGCCCGGCTACCGGCCTACGCCGCTTCGACGTCTGCCTGAGCTGGCCTCCCGGCTCCGTGTGGGCGAAGTCTTTCTAAAAGACGAGTCGGACCGTCTGCGTTTGCCTGCCTTCAAGATCCTTGGTGCGTCCTGGGCCGCCTATCGGGCCGCCGTACAGCGACTTGGCCAGGAGCCGCCGCCCTGGTCAACAATCGAAGAACTCCGTCCACACCTCGAGCCGCTCAAGCCTCTTGACCTGATTACAGCTACGGATGGCAATCATGGGCGGGCGGTTGCGCGTATTGCGGCGCTGTTAGGTTTTGATGCACACGTCTTCGTACCCTTCGGCACTGTCGAGGCCCGTGTTACCGGAATCAAATCGGAAGGCGCAACGGTCATCACGGTGAGCGGAACTTACGATGACGCCGTCGCCAGCGCGGCCGGCGCCCAAGGCGACCGATCGCTGCTTATTCAAGACACATCCTGGCCGGGCTACGAAGAAGTGCCTGCCTGGGTCATCGAAGGTTACTCGACCATGTTCCGGGAAATCGACAACGCGCTTGCGGAGGCCGGCAAGCCCGGGCCGGACCTGGTGGTCGTACAGATCGGTGTGGGCGCCCTTGCGGCTGCCACGGTCTCGCATTATCGCCGTGCTGACATCGGGCCGACACCGCGGATTCTTGCGGTCGAGCCCGTCAGTGCTGCCTGCGCGCTTGCGGCGTTTGAGAGCCGTCGCGTTGTTACCATACGCGGTCCGCACGATTCCATAATGGCCGGCCTGAACTGCGGAACACTTGCAACCGTGGCCTGGCCTCTCTTAAAGGCGGGCATCGATTGCTTCGTCACTATCGGCGATGAGCGGGCTCGCGAGGCCATGCGCGAGCTGGCAGTTGCCGGCGTGGTCTCCGGCGAAAGCGGAGCAGCCGGCCTGGGCGCTCTTCTTGAGCTGCTGGAGGCCCGGAAGGCGCACACAATCAGAGCGCGCCTGGGTATCGATAACACCAGCCGCGTGCTCCTCATTTCTACTGAAGGTGCGACCGACCCCGCTTCGTATGAGCAGGTTGTAGGTCGCCCTCCGGCTGCCGTTGGCGGCACGCCCGGATAATCTTTTCCGAAAACCTTGCAGATAGTCGTGGTCTGCGGTGGCGGCGCTGGCCATCGGCAGGAATCGCCCGTAGAATCAACGAACAATAGGGGGTTAGGGGTGTGACGCCATTTCGCGGATATCTCGCGGCACTGTTATCGGCTTTGGCAGCCGGTCCAATTTCTGCCGAGGCGCCTACGCTCTCGGTTGGTGATCTGGCCATGCTCGCCGGCGAAACCGGGATGGTGGTGGTCTCTGGTGACATCGATGGCCAATCCACCTTCGGTGTGGAGATTATGGCCGAGCTGGTTGCTCGTCCAGGAAACACGGGCACAGTGACGTTCACCGAGGCCCCACCGGTTGATATCCTCCAAGTTGGCGACCCGTGGCCCGCGATGGGAGCCTTCACTCCCTTTGACACTGACATGACTTCGTCACCGGACCGCAACGGATCGATAGACGATAGCGGGTCGTGGATACCGACGCCTGTGACGTTCTCAGGGCCAATGACGGCTTTCCCAGTGGTAACAACCCCGGATGCCCAGGGTGTTTGGGATGTGACACTAGCGACCTCCGACGGCGATAGCAGCTTTTGGGAGGAACTGGACACGACGCTTTATAATGGGACCATCACGGTCACCGGCGGCCAGGCCATCCCGACGGTGTCGGAGTGGGGGTTGATCGTGCTCGCGTTGCTGCTGATCGGCGCCGGTGTTCTGGTGATCGCACATCGACTGGAACCGCGCACCGATTGACCGTTCAGCACCGCAATCTCGTTGCGGGAACACTCGGCCGTTGCTCTGCAACAGCGCGCAGTGCTACGCTCGACTCTGACGGGTCCGGCGTCTTGCCAGCGTCCATAAACTGAAAGCAAAAAGGGATAACGTGCCTGGCTCAGGAACGACAGCGGCGTTGAGCCCGGCGTTGTTCGTAAAGACTGCCGGACCAGCCGAGAGAGCATAATCGGCCAGGTTGGTCGTGCTCGGATCCATCGCAGTCCCCTGGAACAGGAGGCTTTGTAGATCGCTCGAAGGCAACGGGCCAATAAGCGGCGGGCCGAAATCGCCGTCAGCGTCGTTTGCGTTCGAGCCGGTGGTTGGCCCCGTGTAACCTGCCCCTCCGAAGCTCAGCAACCAGTAGATGATGCCGTCGTCACCCTCATAGGTGATCCGGCCGGCGGCCAGGTAGGACTCGGGGATCAGATTTGTAAGTGTAAAATCGCTGGGAAGTGCCGTCTCTGTGTAGTCGGCAAAGCCCGGGCTTGCGGCTAAAATGCGGTCGCCAAGGTTGTTGTTAGGTACACCCGCGTCGAAGTCAATTAGCGTGATCGGATTATCACCGGCCGCATCCCAAGCACGAATCCGTGCGAATTCCAGGGTGCTATCTCCGGGAAATCTCATGCGCAACTGGATCGCTTGAGCCGAGGTGTCGCCGTCAACCCCGCCGATAGCTTGTTCGATTTGCATCAGGTAGAACGAAGCCGAGGCCGGGCCGGCCAAGACCATGCTCACGCCGGCAGCAACCGCCAAACAAAATGCCGGTTGGGCTCGCACCCCTCACACCCTCCTGTCCCCTCTGATCCGTCTCGTGCAGACGATCGCACGACCTTACCGGGCGTACAGCGACTTCACTCCTTCACGGACATTGTATCTCCAGGCTTCGCGGTATTCCACAGTACGCCGGATCCTACGGCAGGACCGGGCCGGACCTCGACGGCCGGACACAACGGCCAATAACTGATACCTTTTCATCAACGTGAAGCACTTGGGTTTCTTCAGACAACGTACCGTGGGAGGCAGCCTCGCTCTTTGCGGATCGGATGGATTGGCTATAGTTTGGGTGTATGTCCATTCTGGGTCATGGTATCGACTTGGTCGAATGCAACCGGATTGCCAAGGTGTTGGAGAACCACCGCCGGCGATTCCTCGATCGCGTGCTCACGCCCGCCGAGCAGCAGATCGCCAAGCGGTATCGAAACCCGGTCCCGTTTCTCGCCGGTCGCTGGGCGGCCAAGGAGGCGATCCTCAAGATGATCGGCACCGGCTGGCGAGGAAAGATCGCCTGGACCGACATGGAGATCCTGCCCAACGAGCTGGGTCGACCCTGCGTCACCCTGAGCGGCGAATCCGCCCGCATCGCCGCGGAGAAAGGTATCACTCGCATGCTAATATCGATTACCCACACCGAACACCAAGCCGCCGCCTCAGCAATCGGGCTCAGCGCGAACGGCGATTAATCAGGAACCGTAAACATGTCATCCAGGAGTTCACCCGTGCGCCGGCGCCGTCTACGTTGAGCATGCGTTGGCGACG
>CP070827.1:3049560-3054258 GCA_020344555.1 Phycisphaerales bacterium | reverse complement strand
TGTTCTGTTTAGACTGTTCAGTCTAGACTGTTTAGTCTAGACTGAACAGTCTAATGGCCGACCCAGTATCGCACACTGCGGGTAAACGGGGTTCGCTGGTGCTCCGTTACCCCTGAATTGAGGGGTGGCATGTCGAAGATCCCCAGAATCGGGGCCTAAGCCCGTCGGAGATGGGCGCCGGCATGCTGTACCCTACCAACCAGAATGAGAACGGCGCAAACACATAAGCCCCGGCAGGGGCATAGGCGCTTAGCCACGGGCTCACGCCAGCGATTTTCTGGGGAGTGTTTATTTTACCGATCGCCGACGGGCGGGCCCATCAGCTGAATCGGAAATCGAGCTGGTAATTATAAAGCCACGGGACGGTGGGTTCGACATTTGCCTGGGCAAGCTTCTCCGGCAGGTCTTCGTAGTGGGCGCGAAGATCGCCCGGAGCGTTGTAGTAGGTGACGATAATGGTGTCATGGGTGACACGCACATCTCCCTCTAGGCGGTGGAACAGGCCTTTGGCCAGATGCTCTGCGTCCCAGCAACCATAGGGTTCTCCCAGGCGCTGGCGTAGTTGGTGGATCGCCGCCTGTGCGATTAAGGCCATGGTCATGTGGCCGTATCGTATGTTCAGGTTCGTGGTTCCGGCTCGATTCCAGCCCAGCGCTTGATTGGCGTTGAAGAATTCCTCGACATGCCAGCGCTTCGGATAGTCCACCGTCAGGGTTTCGACTTCATCTCGGTCACCGGTCGACACGAATCCTTTGAAATGCCAATCATCGCGGCGTTCCCCGTAGCGTTCGACAAACTGGTAGTATCTTCCTGGATTTCTGGTCTTGATTTCAAACAGCGCCTTGGCCGTGGCAAAGCCAGCCCAACGACGTTTGAACGCTTCTTGGGGCATGGCTTCATAGGCTTGGCGATACGTCTTTCGGCCTGGCAACGGCACCACAAGATCGAGGCCGGTCCGCTGGTGAATATCGCTGATCAACTCGCCGGAGAAGTGTTCCGCATCAGCCAGGACAAGCGTCCGTTCCGGTGACGGCTGCAGGATGGTCTCGGTCAAGTCCATCAACTCCGGCGTCGCTTGGACCACGCTTCGAGAGGCTGTTCCTGTCGTAAAGCAGACGGGTTGATGCGTATCGGCATCCAGGACCCAGAATGTTTGGGCCATCTTGAAAGGTCTTTTGCTTTGACGCTTCTCGACACGCTTGCGCATCCGCCGTTTGGTGTGGCTGGTCACACGATGAGGGTCAATCGCCAGCCGCTTACCCTGAAAATCCCCCGAAGCCAAGCGAATCTTTCCCAATGCGACCTGTAGCTCCATGGCCTTCGCAACGGTCAGCTCTCCAAGTAGATGATGGATCGCTTGATCCGTGGCTACGAACGGGAGCCCATTGGCCAGTTCGAATCCTCCGCGTTCGTGCAACGTCCGTTCCGCGCGGATGCCGCGTGTGCAGACCGCCGCTTCATGTACCAGCTGCATGGCCAATCGTGGTTCAACACGCTCTGTGGGCTGCCCGGTCCAACCACACAACAGATCCCATGTTCCCAACCGCAGGTGCTCAGCCACCAGCAGCCAGATGCCGGCCAGATTTCCGCTTACCTTGTCAGCCAAGAACTGTCGGACGCCGCGTTCGATGCTCAGAGGATCACAAGGCGTCTTTCTGGAGCGTGCTCGGCTCACGCAGGCTTCGATGGGGGGCTCTGCTTCAGGACGCGGGTGGCATTGATAGAGTTTTTTTTTGAAGGCCATAATCTGCGATGACACGTTCCACGCTTCGTGTACTGATCACGAACCCCGTCTGCCGAAGCTTCTGAGCGATCACCGGCGCCGACGCGTCTGGATCAAGGAAGCGGTGGCGAATGACCTGTCGCTCGAGCTCACTCGTTCGTCGGTATTTTGTCTTTGGCCCTCTCACTTTGTTCAACAACCCGAGTGCACCGTCCTTCTCGTAGACCTTGCGGAGTTGGAAATAGCGCTGCCTGGTATAGCCGTACTTCCGAGCGGCCCTCACCGGGCCGAGCCCTTCACATTGTCCTTCAATAAGCATTGCCAGCTTCCGAGACAGCTGGTCATCTGTTGGGACGCCCAGGGCCCCGTGCTCACCGACCATCGCACCGGCTTGATCATCGAAGTACATAGTGCAGCGCCTCCTTTCTGCTGACGTTATGCATCGATCCAAACGCAGAGTGGAGCATATGAGGAGGCGGCCCAAAGTCAACTAAACTATGGCGGTATCGTGTGCCCATTGCCTACACAACCAACGCATATTCCAGCGTAACACCGCAGATTGCCGCCACAATTCATTTAACCTATTGGCGGTGGATCGGAGCAGCCGCCGAGGCGCTTCCGTAGCGGAGGTCAAAGAAATTGCCCCCAGAAAATCGCTGGCTTGCGCCCGTGGCTACATTCCGGCGCCCCTCCGGGGCTTGACTCCTGTCATTCGACGCGAACCCTTGGCTACCGATTCTCGGGATCTTCGAGATGTCACCCATTCCTCAGAGCACGAGTGACGAAGCACTGGCAGGCTGAGAGCCTGCTCGAAAGTAGCCGGTGGCAAGTCTGCCGGAGGCGGACGCCGCCACCGGTTCATGTGCACATTGAACACCACGACCCTGAAAGGGTCGTCTATTCCCGGAGGGCTCATGCGACCCCTTCAGGGTCAAATGAACCATTGGGTCTCAGGAATCCGTGGGCGGCGTCCCGGCGCGCCGGGACTTGCCCACGGCTATTATCGTCCAGCCTTTCAGGCTGGGTGCGCACGGGAAAGAGGTCGCCGTGGAGGTGGCTAGCCCTAGTCACGAGGCTGTCCGGAAAGAGTCGGAAAGAGACCCCACCATTCAATTCTTCTTTTTGCGCCGGGCCTTGCCGCACCCGACCTCAGTCCGGTAAACTCCATAGCGTTCTTATCTCTTGTCAGACAACTGAAACACAAGTTGTCAGAGGGTGAGCAACATGTTGACCCAAAAGCCGACGAAGCACGGACTTCTCGTTTCGGCCATCGGGCGCGGTATGCCTACGACCAACGTTCGGACGGTGCTTTACGTCGACGATGACGGGCTCCTAGACGGAAACTGCGAAAGCTGGGAGACCCCGTGCAAGTATCTCCAAGATGCTATTGCCAGTGCCTTGAGTAATCCGACGGTGGTTGAGATCCATGTAGCCGCCGGGGTTTCGCGATTTAGATGCGATTGTCCTGGGGGAGCGGGTAAGGCGTTTCCTGGTGCGCTTGCAACGGGTGCCGAGTCGTGGTACGCTTACCTCGAATGCCGGGCTACGCCCGGAACAACTCGAATCGAAAGGAGGAGAGCATGTTGTTGAGAAAGAGCACAACGAGTCCGGTTCTCTTGATGAGTGCCGTGTTCGTAGTGACAGGCGCGAGCGGCGTACACGGAGATTTCCGTTTGGAAATTGTTCCGCCGTACCCGTCGACGTCGACGCCCGTCACGGGCACGGTTACGGATGTGTTCCCTAACGACTGTTTTATCATATGCGATGTAGTCGGCACGTGGGTCGCACCCAGAGAGCTGCGGATCGAGTGGTACATCCGCGACATCAATCTCAAGCCTGGCACGGTGTGCTTCTGCACCATCACGACCCTATCGTCTGAGGTGTCTCTTGGGGTCTTGCAACCGGGAAATTATCAGGTCACGGCTGCCGAGTACATCACCGATTGGGATGGGGCGTGCCCCGGCGGTACGGTAGTTGCCGAGGACCAGGCGACGTTCTGCGTGGGCGGGGATTGCAACGAAAACGAGGTACCTGATTGCGCCGACGTCGCCATAGGCATAAGCCGGGACTGCACTGGAAACGGCATCCCCGACGAGTGCGAACCGGACTGTAATGACAATGGGACCGCAGATAGTTGCGACATTGCCGAGGGAACAAGCCAGGACTGTGCCGGAGACGGCATCCCCGACGAGTGCGAACCGGACTGTAATGACAACGGCACCGCAGATGGTTGCGACATCGCCGAGGGGAGCAGCCTTGATGACAACGGCAACGGAATCCCGGACGAGTGCGAGCCCGAGATCCCCGCTATGTCGAAATGGGGTATTACCATTACGGTCTTGTTGCTGCTAGCCGGCGGCAGGATCTACTTCGGGCGACGGAAAGGTTTCAAGGCTCGATCCGCTTCCGCGTTCGCGTTCGCCCTGGTCGGTGGCGTGACGTTGTTGTCCCGAGGGGGCGCCTTGGCACAGATGCCCAACCTTGACGCCCCGCATCATCCTGACCACCTGCTGGTGCGCTTCAAGCCTGGTGTTTCCGACCAGCCGATGGCCGCCGTGCACCACGCCGGGGAGCGCGATGCTATAGCGGACAGCACGGATCTGGACGGGAATTCGCGTATCAGCGGGTGCGCGGGTGGCCCACCTCCTCTGGAGTTTGTCGGTTTAGTCGGCACGGATCGTGCTAAGTTGATTGGCAGTCATCAGGCGAACCGAATCGCAGGGAGGCGAGGCAGATGAGCTACTGGGCGAAGGCGGACATAGACCTTGACCAGATCGCTCTGATCCCCACGACGTTGTCGGACTGAATTCCTGAAGACCATTCGGTCCGGCTGTTTTGGGAATTGCTCAGCACTTATGACTGGCGGCTCTGGGAGGCGCGCTACTGTGGTTGCCACGGCCAACCGGCGATCCATCCCCGGATCGTGGCTGGAGTGCTGTTGTACGGCTTGACTCAGGGTATTCGTTCATCGCGTC
>CP070827.1:3042098-3049460 GCA_020344555.1 Phycisphaerales bacterium | reverse complement strand
CTGAATCGCCTCCTGGGTAATCGACTCGACCCCCGCGTCGGTGAAATCGAAAAACTCCCGCAGAGCCTCTCGATTCATCTCCGTCACGTGGTTCAACCACAATCCGACCAGCTTTTTCGAGTCCTGGTACATGGCTTGCGCCTCCAGACGAGAACGGCCCGGCAGCCGTTCGGTAATCCGCCCTGATGAGGCGGTTGGGTCGTTGCCGATTCCCACGAGCGACTGCCGGGACGTTCGCTTGCCGGTTTCCCGGCATGAAGGCTTAGAATTTGGGATCATCAGGTTCATTACGCCGCGCATTGTCGCCCCGGTCGGCAGGCTGTCAAGAAGAATCCGAGCGGCTGTCGGATTTTGTTCCCGGCCTGGGGCGGGATTGCCGGGTCTCCTGGGACCCGCAAGCCCCCGGAACACCATACGAACGGTCCCTCAAGCCCGGCCTCGGCACCGGACAGCGTCCGACGCTCTGGCCGCGTTCCTCTTGCTCATGCCACCCGGTAAGTTTCTGCCACCTTTTTCGGGATGCACCCGCGGAACGGCCGCTTCCAATCAGGCGGTCGATTCTCGGAGATCGCTCGGCGCTTGACACGTTAGGCGGGGCGGGCGACCATCATTTCATCCGGCGGTGATGGCGCCGTGCGTGCCCGGCGTGGGAGCACCCTATTGGGAAACCGGCACGGCGGGCGTCGGGCCGGCCCGCGTGGGTTCCCAACGGATGATTCGAGCATACATAGCGATATTCGTCTGGGGTCTGATGCTGATCGTGCTGGGGATCCCCGTGCTGCTCGTGGGGTTCATATATCCTTCGCGCCGGCTGATGGCCTGGTCGGCTGCCCTGTGGGCCCGAGCGATGCTGACGATTTGTGGTATGCGTCTGACCATTGAGGGAACCGAGCACGTGCGGGATCACGGTGCCCAGTTCTTCCTGGGTAATCATCAAAGCGCGCTGGACATCCCGATCGTCGTCTTGGCGCTCAAGGGTGATGTACGATTCATCGCCAAGAGCACGCTGTTTCGCGCCCCTATCTTCGGCTGGATTCTCTTGCGTTACGGGTATGTGCCCGTAGATCGTTCGCGGGCTCGCGTGGCCTTAAGGAGCCTGGACCGCATGTTGCAGCGGATTGAGCTCAATCCGATCTCGCTGGCGGTCTTCCCGGAAGGTACTCGAAGCTACGACGGTCGGTTGTTGCCGTTTCGCAAGGGCACGATGAAGATATGCCGGCGCGCCGGGTTACCCGTCGTGCCGTTTGCGATCGACGGTTCATACAAGGTAAATCCCCGGGACCGCTTGCGAGCCTATTCCGGTCCGGTTCGGCTGTCGTTTGGCAGGCCCATTCCGGCTGACGAAGTGGCGGCTATGACGCCGAGCGAGCTTCACGACCGAATTCGTGAGGCGGTCGCCCAATTGTTGGGGCAGTCGAGTGACTGCGCTGTCGAGGCAGAGGCTCTGATTGCACCGGAAGGGATCTGAGGTGACCAGCGGGACGACACCGCAAGCGCAGCGCATTCGTGATCGCCTGGCCGGGCATCATATCCTGGTGACCGGTTCCACCGGGTTTCTGGCCAAGGCCTTCATAGAGAAGCTCCTGCGCGCGGTCGACACGATCGGTGGTATTCATCTGCTGGTCCGAGCCCGGTCTGACGGGACGTCGCCCCGGCAACGGGTGATGCGCGAGGTGCTCGGCTCGCGGGCCTACGACCGTCTGCGCGCCTTGTTGGGCGAGGGTTTCGCGCAACTTTGCGATGAGAAGATCCACGTCATCGGCGGCGATCTCACCAAGAACCGCCTGGGTTTAGGTCGTGAGGTCTACGAGGAGCTCACCAAACGGATCACCCTGATTGTCAATAGTGCCGCAACGGTGACGTTCGACGAGCGGATCGACCTGGCGGTGGAGCTCAACGCCCTGGGGCCCAAGCGGCTGCTGCGTTTGGCAGCAGATTGCGGGAACGTCCCGTTTACGCATGTGTCCACGTGCTACGTCTGCGGTGGGCGCAGCGGTATGGTGGTCGAGGACTTCAGCGCCCCGGAATCGGCTGGAGAGTCGCTGCCGCGCTGTTCCGGCGGCGAGGCGTTTGATCTGGACGGCTTGATCGAATCAATGCAGGCCGAGGCTGCCGAGGTCCGGCACCGCTTCGGCGCCGATACCGAGGCGTGTCTCGGACAACTCATCGATGCTGGAATGCGCCGGGCCCGGTCCCACGGCTGGAACGATACTTATACGTTCACCAAATGGATCGGGGAACAGCTTCTAGTCCGCGACCACGGTGACGTTCCACTGGTTATCTTCCGTCCGGCGATCATCGAAGGCAGCTTCGAAGAGCCGGCACCGGGATGGATCGACGGGCTGCGAATGGCCGACCCGATTATCGTTGCGTACGGCCGAGGGAAGCTCGACGAGTTTCCCGGCATGCATGACCTGGCCATCGACCTGATCCCGGTGGACTTCGTTGTCAACGGGATGATCGCGACACTTCCGGTGGGCGACGGCTGGGGTGACGGCGTGGCCGTGTATCACTGTGCTTCAAGCAACCGCAATCCGCTGCATCTTCGGGACGTGCGCGTGGCACTCGAAAAGGCATTCCGGCGAAGACCCATGAGTGACGACGACGGTCAGCCGATTCGTCCGCGCCCGCTGCGTCTGGTGGATCGGGAGTCCTTCGTGAACCGCTGGCAGGCAAGGCAGCGGAAGGTCGCCCGTTTGCAGCGAATCTACGCAGCTATCGGCATCCGAGGCCGACGTTTCCGCAAGCTGGCGGCGGTTTTGCGACAGATCGACCAGGTCATTTACTTCGCCAAGATCTACTCACCATACACGCACCTTCATTGCCGGTTTGCGGACGACGCCCTGCGGGAGGTCGCAAAGAAGCTGCACCCGGACGATCAGGCGACGTTTCCCTTTGCGGCCGAACGAATCGACTGGGAGGACTATCTGGTCAACCGGCACATACCGGGACTGCGCTCATTCGTGCTGGGTTCCGGGGCTGAGCCGACGCCGCGCATTCTGGCCGCCAGGGAATGGGGCGAAGGCGGTCCGATCGCGGCGGCGGAGGCTTTGAAAGGGGCGAATCTCTTCGATGCGTTCAGTCGCGCTGCCAAGCGCTTCGGCGAGAAACCGGCCTTGCAGATCCGCCGCAACGGGCGTTGGATCCGATATACCTATGAGGAAACCCCCCGGGCGGCGGGCATGATCATGCGGCGCTTCATGGAGCGCGGACTGCAGCCCGGCGACCGGGTGGCGATCTGCGGTGAGAGCGGGCCGGAGTGGGGCCTGACCTATCTGGCAGCCATGCGGGCCGGTCTGACGGCGGTTCCGCTGGATCCCCAGCTTCCCGCGGCCGATGCCTGGGCGGCTGCCCGCTTCGCCGAGGTCAGGCTGATGTGTGCGACGCCGGGCACATTCCCAGGGCTCGTAAAGCAGCGCATAGATGATGACCCCGACGTCGTAATGATGCGGGAGCCTTTCATTCCCCAGCCCGGCGCGTCGCGCGATGCGGTGCCTGACCCGGTGTCCGTTGATGACACCGCTGTGGCATCGGTCCTCTTTACTTCCGGGACGACTATCTCACCCAAGGCGGTACAACTCACGCATCGCAACTTGATCGCCAACGCCGCGGCGCTGGTGAAGGTGCACTCCGTCGGGGCGACGGATGAGATGGTGTCGGTTCTGCCGATGTACCACGTGTTCGAGTTTACAGGTGGTTTCCTGGTGCCTCTTCTTTCCGGTGCGACGATCACTTACATCGAGCAGCTCAAGGGTCCCGAGATCCTGACGGCAATGCAGGCGACGGGGACGACGGCCATGCTGGTGGTGCCCAGACTGCTGCGCATGTTCCACGACTCCATCGAGGGCAACGTGTCGGCGTCCGGGGTGCTCAAGCGGGCCTCGTTCCGTGTCCTGGGCTCCATTTCCGATCTGACAGGGCACCGTATTGCCAGACAACTGTTTGGCAGTGTCCACAGGCGTTTCGGCGGGCGTCTGCGCATGTTCGTTTCCGGCGGATCGCGCCTGGATCCCGGCCTGTTTACGGCGTTTCGGCGCCTGGGTTTCGCGATATACGAAGGATACGGTCTGACCGAGACGTCACCGGTGTTGACGGTCAACCCGCCGGGTGTGGCACGGGCCGGCTCGGTGGGGCCCGCTTTGCCCGGCGTCGAGACCCGGATCCGCAACCAGAATCTCGAAGGTGTGGGCGAGGTCTGGGCCCGCGGCCGGAGCGTGATGCCGGGGTACCTCAAGAACGAGGAAGCGACCAAGGCTGTGCTGGTCGATGGGTGGCTCCGCACGGGCGATTTGGGCCGGCATGACGAAGACGGTTACTTGTACCTGACAGGCCGATCCACCGACCTCATCGTGACCGACGCCGGCAAGAACGTCTACCCCGACGAGGTGGAGGCACGCTATCGGGAGCTGCCCTACGCGAAGGAGCTGTGTGTTTTCGGCATGCCGTCCGAGGAGGGGCCTGGTGATACCGTACATGCGGTTGTGGTCCTCGGTCAGGAGGGGACACCGCAGGGACTGGACCGATCGTCGATCGAGCGAGAAATCCGCATGGCGATTGCCTCGATCAGCGAGTCGCTTCCGTCGCATCAGCGGATTGCCACGCTCCACTTTTGGGACCGGGAGTTGCCGAAGACTTCCACCCTCAAGGCGAAACGCGGCCAGATTCGTGAGACGGTCCTCGCCGAGCGAACCGCAACCGCGGCGAGCGTTGCTGGTGACACTTCGGCGTCACTCGATGTCAGAGGATATGGTGAAGCCGGCGATTCGAGGGATGATGGGCGTCGCTTCGCGGCCATCCGTCGGGTTCTGTCGCAACAGTCCAAGCAGCCCGAGCATGTCATCACCCGGGACATGCATTTGCACCTCGATCTCGGGATCGACAGCATCGGAAAGATGGATGTGCTTGGGGCAGTCGAGACGCAGTTCGGGTTGCGGATTGACGGCGAGACGGCGGCCAAGGTCGCCCGGGTGTCGGATCTGCTGAAGGTAGTCGGGGACCGTCGGCCCAAGACGGACGTCTCCCGGCGTGCTGCCGCGTGGCAGCGGCGAGTTTGCGAGCAGGGCGCGCCTGGGTCGGCGGACGGCCCGATCCCAGCCCCTCTGGCGCCGGTTCGGTGGTTGGCTCGTGGCAGCGTGGCCACATTCATGAACACCTATGTGCGCATCAGAGCGGCGGGGCGAGAGAACCTTCCTGCAACCGGCCCGTTCATTCTGGCTCCTAACCACTCGTCACACCTCGATTCGCCCTCGGTTCTGGTAGCTGTCGGCGGTAGACGCCGCGTCTGGGTGGCCGGCGCGGAAGATTATTTCTTCAACACCAGACTCAAGCGGCTTGTCTTCGGGCGGCTGCTGGACACGATTCCGTTCGACCGTCAGGCCGACGGCGTCTTGGGATTGCGACGGTGCGGTGAGGCCCTGCGTCGCGGTGACGGGTTGTTGATGTTTCCCGAGGGGACCCGATCGACGACGGGTGTTCTGCAACCCTTCAAGATCGGAGTGGCCGTGCTCGCCGTGGAGCGACAGGTTCCCATCATCCCGGTATACATCGATCGGGCGCATCAGTTGCTTCCCAAAGGTGGGCGTCTTGTCAGGCCCGGCACGGTATGGGTGACATTCGGACGGCCGATCCGCCCGCCTGACCCCCAAGACAGTCCCGACCGGCCGGCTATGATTCGAGCTCTTGCGAAGCAGGTCGAGGAGGCCGTGGTTGCTCTAGCGGACGGAGCGTCTGCATAATGCCAGGGGCTGCCACTGCCGGCGCCAAAGCGGCGGTCTTTTTTGACGTGGATGGTACGCTCGTTCAGACCACGATCGTACACTACTATGTCTACTTCCGTCGCCGGCGGATGTCACCGCTCTGGAGCAAGCTCTGGTACTCTGCGTTTCTGGTCAAGTGTGGATACTACCTGTTGCTCGACAAGATCGACCGGAGCCGGCTGAACGTCGTGTTCTACCGCAGCTATTCCGGCTTGCCTGCCGCCGGGATAAAGGCCCAGGCGGCAGACTGCTACCGCGAGGTGATCAAGCCGCGACAATTCGATCAGGCAGCCGCCTGTGTGGCCGAGCATCGCGCCGCAGGCCGTGAGGTCGTGCTCGTGACCGGGTCCATTGATTTCATTGTCGAGCCACTTGCAGAGGACCTCGCGGCGAGTGGTGTCGTAGCTCCGTCACTGGTCGAGCTGAACGGCCGGTTCAGCGGTGAGCTGGACGGGGCCCCAATCAGTGAGAAGGAGAAGGCCCGGCGGACTCGAGAGTTTGCAGACCAACATGGCATCGATTTGACACTTTCGCATGCCTACGGGGACAGTATCGCGGACCTCCCGATGTTGGAGCTGGTAGGCAATCCGCACGTGGTCAATCCGGACCGGGCCCTCGCGGCAGTTGCCAAGGCCCGAGGGTGGCCGGTGCATCGCTGGACAATCACTTCGCCGCTTAAGGAAAGTGGGCGATGAAGGCCCTGCAATACCGCAAGAGCATTCCGCGCTACCTGCTGCTGAAGCTCGTGGGGCCGCGATTCCGGCGCATGTACACCAGCCGGGCGTCGCCGATGGCGCTACGCGACGTTTCGGAGCCGAAGTTGCCCACGCAGCAGTGGATCCGCATCAGGCCGCGGCTTGCCGGTATCTGCGGTTCGGACGTAGCGACCATCTGTGCCAAAGGAACGCCCTACCTGGCCCCGATCACATCCATGCCCTTTGTCATGGGCCACGAGCTCGTGGGCGTCGTGAGCGAGATCGGCCGTGATGTACAAGGGCTCGCCGTCGGTGAACGAGTTGTCCTGCATCCGGCCCTGGGTTGCAGAGTCCGGGGTATCGAGCCGTCCTGTGACGCATGCCGGAATGGCCGCGATGCCCTCTGCCGAAATGTGACACGCGGTGACATCGCCAGAGGCATCCAGACCGGTTTCTGCCGTGACACCGGCGGCGGATTCAGTGAGAGCTTGGTGGCCCATCAAACACAGGTCTATCGAGTCCCGGACGAATTGGAAGACCGGGTGGCTGTGCTGATTGAGCCATTCGCCTGCGCATTGCACGGGGCGCTTCGGGTGTCGACGAGCGAAGGGGACAACGTGTTGGTGATCGGGTGCGGCGCGATCGGTCTTTTGACCATCGCAGCCCTGCGCGCGGTGGGGTGCCGTGCCCGGATCATCGCGGCTGCAAAATACGACCATCAAAGGCAACATGCCTTAAGCCTCGGCGCTGACGAGCTGGTCGAGGCAAGGGGATTAACGAGGGAGCGGTATGCGGGCTGGTCAAAGGCGCTCGATGCGGAAGTTCTCGAGCCGGAGTATGGCAAACCGACGGTAATCGGCGGGGCGGATGTGACGTTCGATTGCGTCGCCTCATCGCAGACAATCGACGAC
>CP070827.1:3038435-3041998 GCA_020344555.1 Phycisphaerales bacterium | reverse complement strand
GCGGAGGCGCTGACCCGCCACGTCGGCGGCGCACAGATATATCTGAAACGAGAAGACCTTTGCCATACCGGTGCCCACAAGATCAACAACGCAATCGGCCAGGTATTACTTGCAGCGCGCATGGGCAAGACCCGCATCATTGCCGAAACCGGCGCCGGTCAGCACGGCGTTGCCACAGCCACGGCGGCGGCGCTGCACGGCCTCGAATGCATGGTCTATATGGGCCGTCTGGATATGGACAGGCAGCGCATGAACGTGCTTCGCATGGAGCTTCTCGGGGCCGAGGTTGTCGCCGTAGAGGCCGGCAGCCGCACTTTGAAGGACGCCGTGAATGAAGCGATCCGGGATTGGGTGACCAACGTCGATGCGACCCACTATGTGATCGGGTCAGTGGTGGGCCCTCATCCTTACCCCATGATGGTGCGGGACTTCCAAAGGGTCATCGGGCTCGAGGCCCGTGCCCAACTGCAAGAACAAGTGGGACGCCTGCCGGACGTGATCATCGCGTGCGTGGGGGGCGGCTCCAACGCGTTGGGTATCTTTCATCCATTCCTCGGCGATCCTGTTCGCCTCATTGGCGTCGAGGGCGCCGGGCTTGGCGTTGAAACCGGCCGACATGCTGCCACGCTTTGTGCCGGCACGCCCGGTGTGCTCCACGGAGCGATGAGCTATCTGCTGCAAGACGGCGACGGACAGGTGCTCGGCACCCACTCCGTTTCCGCCGGCCTGGACTACCCCGGCGTGGGACCGGAACACGCCTTTCTGAAGGAGTCGCGTCGGGTCGAATACACCCACGCAACCGACCGGCAGGCACTCCACGCTCTGCGACTACTCTCTCAGACCGAGGGAATCATCCCCGCCCTGGAAAGCGCTCACGCAATTGCCGGCGCCATTGAGGTGGCACGACAACTAGGGCATGAAGCCGTAGTGCTGGTGAACCTGTCAGGACGTGGGGACAAGGATCTGGAGATCGTAGGAGGGCTGGTATGAAGATCAACGAGGTATTCGCCAGTCTCCGACGACACGATGAAATGGCGCTCGTCGCGTACGTAACCGGAGGATTCCCCAGCCTGGGCGACTCGATGGAGCACCTGGCCGTGATGGCGGACCACGGTGCCGACATTCTCGAAGTCGGTGTCCCTTTCTCCGATCCAATCGCCGACGGCCCGACCATTCAACACGCATCACAAATGGCCCTTCGCCGTGGTACATCCCTCCGCGACATCCTCGCGGCACTCCGCCAACTCAAGGTTGAGAAGCCGATCGTGTTGATGTCCTACCTGAACCCACTGCTCGCTTATGGAAGGGAGCGCCTCTTCGAGGACGCTAAAGAGGCCGGGGTCGGCGGGTTGATAGTCCCCGATCTGCCCCTGGATGAAGCCGATGGTTGGCTGTCGTGTGCAAGGTCAGTGGATGTAAGCCTGATCTGCCTGGCGGCGCCCACAAGTACGGATCAACGCATCCGCGCCATCGTGCGGCATTGCTCAGGCTTTCTCTACTGCGTCAGCCTGACCGGCACGACCGGAGTGCGCAGCGAACTGGGGCCCGCGCTCGACAACCTGCTCGCCAGGGTCAGAAGGCTGACTGACATGCCGGTGGCCGTCGGGTTCGGAATATCGAGCGCCCACCACATCCGAGCTCTTCATCACAAGGCGGATGGTGTCGTGGTGGGAAGCCGAATCGTTGAAGCCGTACGCCGGGAAGAGGATCTGCCCGGTCTGATCAAGACACTGAAGGAAGCGACACGGAGTGGAACGCATGTTGATTCTGATGCGAACGACTGCAACTGACGAAGAGGTCGATCAAGTATGCCGGGCCGTGGAAGCGTCCGGCCTTAAGCCCCACCCAATTCCGGGAAGGCTCAGAACCGCGATCGGCGTGACAGGCAACACCGGGTCCGAAGGACAAGAGCAGTTCGCCCAGCTTCGCGGCGTGACCGAGGTCATTCGGGTCACGAAACCGTACAAGCTCACGGGCCGCGAGATGAAGCCGGAAGACACCGTGGTGCGTGTCGGCCCCGTGGAGATCGGCAACAGTCGACCGGTGATGATTGCCGGTCCCTGTTCAGTCGAATCGCGCCAGCAGACCGTCGGCACTGCGCAAGCGCTACGCGGTTTGGGTGCGGACATGCTGCGTGGCGGTTGCTTCAAGCCACGGACGTCCCCCTACTCCTTTCAAGGGCTCGGCCGGCAGGGTCTCGAGATACTGGTTGAAGCCCGAGACCAAACCGGATTGCCGGTTGTATCGGAGGCGCTGACCACGGAGACGTTCGATCTTGTCGAAGAGGCGGTCGACGTGATTCAAATCGGCGCGAGGAACATGCAGAACTTCTCGCTGTTGAAACGAGCCGGCATGTCTGACAAGCCGGTATTGTTGAAGCGCTCAATGTCCGCCACCCTCGAAGAGCTCTTACTCGCAGCCGAATACGTCATGAGTGAAGGAAACCCGAATGTCATACTGTGCGAACGGGGCATCCGAACGTTCTCTGAGCACTGCCGGTTCACGCTCGACATCGGCATCATTCCAGTGCTCAAGCAGGTCACACACCTCCCCATCATCGTCGATCCGAGTCACGCTGCCGGGCGACGGGACATCGTGATCCCACTCTCACGCGCTGCCATCGCCGCCGGCGCGGATGGCTTGATCGTGGAAGTACATCCTGATCCCAATCAAGCGCGGTCAGACGGACCGCAGGCTCTGACACTGGATCAGTTCGAGCAACTGGTCGATGAACTGGGCATGATCATCCCAGCGGTTCCACGTTGCGAAGGAGTCCAAGTATGACGATTGAACCCGTCTTTCAGGCTCCTCCGGCGCTGCGGCGGATCAAAGTGACCGCGGAACCGCTTTCAGTGTATTCGTGCCTGTACGGTGACGATCCCTACTCCTTCCTCTACGAGTCTTTGGAAGGCAATCAGTCGAGGGGAAGGTACTCGTTTGTCGGTGGACGACCGCGATTGGTGTTCCGAAGCAAGGGAGAGCGCATCGACCTGCAATACCGCAAGCGGCGCCGGGCGCTGACGGACAATCCTCTAGAAGTTCTCCGGCAGCTCGTCGGGCCTCCGACGGATGTTCCCGCAGTTGCGCCGTTTATAGGTGGCGCGGTGGGCTACCTCGGCTACGACGTAGTTCGGTTTTTCGAGACCATACCGGACAATAACCGCGATGACTTGAGGCTTCCCGACAGTCTATTCGTTTTTCCGGAAGAGGTAATTGTCTTTGATCATGTCACCGGCGACGTTTACCTCCTGGTCTATTCAGACAGCCATGTTTCGGAAAGACTAAACCGCATGCAGCATACCTTACTCGGACATGCCTGCACTGGAGAGCAGAACTTCACCGGACAATTTGGATGCGGCCCACCCCGTGAGACGGTTCCCATGGTAAGCCGCACAACGGAAGCAGGGTATATGGCCGCCGTCAACCGGGCCCGGGAGTATATCCATGCCGGAGACGTTTTTCAGGTAGTTATCTCCCGACGCTTCGATTTCACCGTGACTGGCGACTCCCTCGAACTGTACAAGGCACTCCGCTGTACAAATCCGTCGCCCTACATGTATTTC
>CP070827.1:3025133-3038335 GCA_020344555.1 Phycisphaerales bacterium | reverse complement strand
CCGTTCTGGTCACCACCTACAGTGTAATAAAGCTGGCGACTGCCATCTGGCGGTGGCGTGGTATATACGGGGAGGCCGGGGCGGGGTCGGCGGTTCTGTATCGGTACCTCCTGGTGTTGCTTCTTCGGGCGCGCTTTCGCCGCTTTGCTTACGAGCTGACGATCATTGGTGGTCTTGTCGCGGTGTTTGTTCTTCTGGTGTGGCGACACTGGCATTAAAATGCCCTCGATGCCATGGGGAAGCTCCCGACTAGCTCATCGTCGTCGCTGGCAGACCTGCCTCTCGACGAGCTCGTTGCCTACGGTCGCGAACTCGGCCTGTTGATCGATCCGACCGCACCACGGGGTGAGCTGCTCAGACTGATTCGGGCACGTCAAGAACTGCTCGTCGAACTGGACCGCGATGCCCTGCTTGACGTTGTCAAGTGGGCGCGGATTCCCGTACGTCGGTCAGCCAGCAAGGAACAGCTCGCCAAGCAAATGGCTACCATTACCAAGGCGCGGTTCGACGGTCTGTCCAACCGCGGATTGCGAGCCCTGGCACGACTTCGCGGAACACAGGTCGGAGAGGGCGAGCCCCGCACGACACTGGAGCGGCGGTTGAGGCGACAGGAGGGGTTGTGGGCCCGTGTGACCCGGAAGCGCCGAAGGGTCATAGGGTCGCTGGTCAGCAAGTTCGTCGATGCATCACCGGCTCAGGGCGACTACCAGTTCCTCCCCGAAGAGAACGGAGGCTCGTCACTGAAGGAATCGATTGAAGAGGTTGGGGTAATGAGCGGTATCGCCCACAAGCTTCGCGGCGCCGCTGATCAGTACCTTCGCGAGAAGCTCGACGAGATCGAACGCCGGATTGACCGCAAGCTGGATGAGATCGACAGCCGGCTTGGCGAGTGGCGCGACCAGGAGATCAGAAATCGCCTGCGGATCGTGAAGATCACGCTGATCACGGCGATCGTTGTGGCCATAGTCAGCCTCGGGTACGATTACCTGAAAGCACGGAGTGAGCTACCGGGACAGACAGGGCCGCCGGTTGCCGGCGCTGTTGATACCGAGCCGCCAGGATAGGCTGCCGAGTGTGGTTCCTGCCGTTACGGCGCCGTTTGGAAGGACCGAAGGCGAATGTTACCGAAATCGAGCCAGCGCGTCGGCGAGGTCATCAGGATTGCCAATCAGATCGCCCGAGAGTACGACCGGGAATACGTCGGGACCGAGCACGTCCTGATGGCCATCCAGCGCGAGGGCACGGGGATCGGCGCAGCGGTCTTGGCGAAACGAGGCGTTACGGCGGACAAGCTCCGCGACGAAGTCGACAAGCTGGTGAAAAAACAGTTGGAGGAGACGTGGGTCTTCGGCCGGCTGCCGGGCACTCCGCATTTCAAAAACGTGATGGCCATCGCCATTGATCAGTGTCAGAAGATCAACGCCAAGGAGGTCTGCACCGAGCATCTCCTACTGGCCTTGCTGAAGGAGCGTGGCAGCGTCGCCGGTAAGGCGCTCAAGAGCCTTGGGATCTCATACAACGACGCCCGTAGCGACATTCTGGAACTGACGTCCGAGAGTTGAACCGGTGACATTTCGGTGGCCGCGCACCTTCGAACGTGTACGGCGCCACACCGTGGAGTACTGTCGTGTCCGACCAAACCACACCTCCGTTGCGTTCAGGCGTCGTACCCGCTCATATTCCGGTCGCTTCCGTTCCGCGAACCGGATTGGCGGTCGCGACGTTGGTGGTCGGAATTGCCGGGCTGGTCGTATGTCCGTTAGTGGGGTTTATTGCAATCGTGACGGGGACTATCGCCCTGATCCGCGTCAGCAATGAGCCTCATCGATACGGCGGACGAGGAATGGCCATTGCCGGCTTGGTGTGCGGTGGCACGAGTGTCCTTCTGATCCCACTGTACCTCTGTATGGGGGGGACCATGCTGTCGATCCTTCTACCGTCCCTTTCGCGTGCCCGTGAACTGTCGAAGCGTCTGGTCTGTGCCACCAACATGAAGGCCATTGGCACAGCTTGGAAAACGTATGCGAGGGATCATCCAGGGGAGGGTCTTCCCACGCTCGATTGGCTCATTGACCGAGGGTCGATCGCCCGGAACCAGATTATCTGCCCATCATCGGATCTGACCGAATCCAACTATGTGGTGGTGCGATACGAACCGGCTGACGCGGACCGTGGAATGGACAATAGGGCCGTTGTCATGTACGAGCCCGCGTCCAACCACGGTGGCGAGGGTGGCAACTTTCTTTTCGCCGACGGCCACGCATCGTTCGTGCGCGTCCCGGAATATGACCAGCTTGTACCTTCGGCCGAGGGGGATCTCCCCCAACGGTCAGGTGACGATCCGTAGTATATAATCCGCAACTGGCAGTTACTCGCTGGGCGCGTCCGGGCTGGACTCGTCGTCGACCATCCGCCGCCGCTTGCGAAGCGCCTGGCGAAGCGCGTACTCGATCTGGGCGTTGAGGCTGCGCAGCTCGTCCTTGGCCCACCGGTTGAGTTCCTCCATCAGGTCCGGAGGGAGGCGAAGCAAGAATGACTTTCGCTCAGCCATACAATGTTCGATCCCCAACGCTCTCGACAATCCTGCCTCGTACGAACCCGCGCTCTTCAGAGCAGTCTAACCTGTGGGACTGACTTTCCAGTCGGTCACCGGACAATCTGGAGACCCCGTTCCGCGTTGGCTTCGAGTCCGAAGATCCGCGCGGGCTAGACCCCGCGGCTCGCTGTGGTCAGTCCGCGCGGGCTCCCGATAGATCGGGATTCCATTCCGCCCGCGGCTCGGGCATCTTTACTCGATGTCGGCTAAGCTCTTTAGGTGTAGAGCGTACCGGTGTTTACAACCGGTTGGGCCTCGCCGCGGCCGCACAGCACCACGAGCAGGTTCGAGACCATTGCGGCCTTACGCTCCTCGTCGAGGCTCACCGTCTTGTGCTCCTCGAGCCTGTCCAAAGCCATCTCCACCATGCTGACCGCGCCTTCGACAATGCGAACCCGCGCGGCGACGATGGCTTCGGCCTGTTGGCGCTGGAGCATGGCTCCGGCGATCTCCGGGGCGTAGGCCAGGTGGCTGATGCGGGCTTCTTCAACATCTACGCCGGCTCGGGTGACACGCTCCTGGACCTCCTTTTGCAACGTTCCGGAGACCTCGTCGACGCTGCCGCGAAGCGAAAGCGTATCCCCCTCGAACGTGTCATACGGGTATGCCATTGCCAGATGCCGCAGGGCAGCTTCGCTCTGCACGCGTACGTAATCGTCGTATTCCTCGACGTCGAAGACCGCCCTGGCCGTGTCGATTACACGCCACACCACGACCAGCGAAATCTCAATGGGGTTTCCCCGCAGGTCGTTCACCTTGAGGGTCTCGCCGGCCAGGTTGTGGGCCCGCAGGGAGACCTTCTTTTTGATCAGGAGTGGGTTGGCCCAGTGGAATCCGCTGTCCTGGACGGAACCCTTGTACTTGCCGAACAGAATCAGCACTGCCGCCATGTTGGGCTGGAGCGTAAAGAACCCGAGAAGTAACACGAACCATATGGCAGTGACCACGCCACAGGCCACGATGGATACGACGTGGCGTGCGGTGTGGAATTCAACCTCGCTGCGAATCGCACTGTATGCCCACCACCCGAGGGCCAGTCCGGCGAGGAAAAGCACGCTCAGCGTGACCCATCCGTTGAACGCGTTTGTCCGTATTTCGCGCGTTTCCATAATCGTCTCTCCTTTTATGGCTGTTGACATCATAAATATATCATATTGATAGCTATTGTCAAGTGCCGGAGGCATTATTTCGGTCTGTATTACAAAAAAAGACATTGTGAATTGACCGCCGGCCACCTCCGGGTGTGGTGCTAACCGATTTGGTTTCATATTGTCAATTATTCCGTGGAGTTGGTTATCTCACGGTGTTGGGTTAAACTTTGGGTACGGGCTGATGAGGAGGCGAGATCATGAGTTGGATAAAGGCCAAGAGGCTGCTTGCCGGGCTGGCGTTTGCCGGCATCCCCCTGATCACCACGGCGTCGTGTGATCCCGTTCACGGAACGCTGGAAGTCTACCGGAACGATGACTACCACGACCACGGGATCTTCGATGTAGTCGGCGACTGGTTCTATGACGGCTGCTTCTTCTGGGACGACTGTTACTACCACGACGACTACTACTACGAAGAAATCGTGATCTGGGACTGACCACGGGGCGATGATCCCGCCCCCAGCCGCGAGCGGAATGGAATCCCGATCTATCGGGAACCCGCGCGGACGGGCGCGTCCCGGCGCGCCGGGAAAGCCTCCGGGTCAGGTAGTCGCGAGACCTGCGAAGCACGTCAGCCGCGCGGGCATTCCGACTCTGTGCCAACCACTACCGCAAGCGGGCTGAGCCGGTCGCTTGCGATAGATCCAAGACCGTCCACGTACGGCTTGGTGACCTCGGAGTTCGTGCCCGGACGTTGGATATCGATAAGGCCTGGAAGATTCTACGGTCCGTAGCTCGTCTGAACGATATTGTGTCCCGTTTGGTGAGCTGCAACAGCGTGGTGTTCGAGCCAAACCGGTGGCGGCTCCTGGTACTGTCCAAGAACGGGAGGCTGGCACCGCAGTATGAGCCGGTGACGCTCAACGCGGCTGAGCTGCTGACGGGTGAGGGCGCGGTCGGCTCATGCAGATAGGCTAACGTGCCGACAAGTTTTGTTAGGAGCGGTCCTCGCCGGCAGACCGCTGAGCCGTTGCAAACCGGCTCCGGCACCTGTACAACTAAGATGGTGTTTGCCGAGGCGAAGCCTGTGCCGGTCTGCACGGTGCTGGACCTCCGTTTGGCTCTTCTCCGGTAGCACCGCGATGGTCTGCCTACGGAGCGCATCTGTGCTGCGAAAGTTTGTCTGGACTACGTTGGCATCTCTGGTCGGGCTGAGTGCCCCGTTTGCCCGCTCGCAGATCACCGAAGGGCCTCCGGATCAAGCCACCCGGGATCAGCTTGCCCAGTTGCAGAACATACGTGAGGGCATCGTAGATCCCGACGCTCGCCCGGAGGACAGGCGACGTTGGGTCGAGCTGCTGCTCTCTTACAACTCGACCCACGCACGGACACTAGTTGTAGAGCTGCTCGGTCTGGCGGAGCAGGCCGAGGTCCAGGGTGCCCTTTGCAGGGTGATAGCCGAGCGTGCCCGGGAGGCTCCTGAGCGACTCGACGCGGCGTTCGTCGGACCGCTGGTCGACCTCCTTGGGGCGGAAGCTGGTGACTTGCGTGCCACGGCCGGCGAAGCGCTCGCCGAGTTCCCGGGAGCGGATGTGCCCGCGAGGCTCGGAGCCCTGGCGGCGCAAGCGGATGCGCCGTTGACCAAACGATTGGCCGCAATTGACGCCCTCGCGCCGAACACACATCGCCGTGAGGTCGTAGGCCAGCTCATCAACCTGCTCGACGTCGGCGCACCGGAGATCACCGAACGCGCGGTGAATGCCCTGGAGTCGGCGACGCCGGCGACGTTCGGGCCCGATTTGGAGCGTTGGCGGCAGTGGTGGGAACAGAAATCGCGGCTCAGCGAGGAGGCCTGGCTGGCTGAGCAGTTGCAGATCTACCGGGATCGTTCCCGGAGGGTGGCCGAGGAGTTTCAGACCTTCCGGGAGAGCTCCCGGCGTGAGCACTCAGCCATTACGGCGCGGACCCGAAGCTACCAACGTGAGCTGTTCCGGGCCGTGAATGGGGACCATCGGGATGCGAAGCTGGCGGAATGGCTAGATGATCCGCTCCCCGTCGTGAAGTTCACTGCGCTGTCGATCATCAAGGCTGGTATCGCGGATGAGGGCAAACGACCGGAAGGTCAGGTGCTAGTCGCCCTCTTAGGGTTGCTCGCGGGGGAAACACCACAGATGCGGTGCGAGGTGCTGGACATCATTCAGAACCTGAACGACCCGGCCGTGGTTGACGCCGTGCTGGCACGGCTTACGCAGGAGAGGGATCCGACAACACGTCATGCAATCTTCAGGGCTCTGGGGAAGCTGGACAGCCCTGTGGCGATCCCGGCCTTGATCGGAGAGATTGCTAATCCGGAGAGCCTGCCTGACTGCGTGCGTGAAGCCGCGATCGCCCTGGGGCAGGTGGCTGCCCGGTCCCCAGAGGAGGAGACGCTGCAGAATGCGGTTGCGGCCTTGAAGACCCGCTATCGGATGGAGGCCGAGAAGGGCCCGGCGATGCGGGCCGCCCTGCTGACCGCCATGGCCGGCGTGGCCGATGGCGCCTTTAGACCGGAGTTTCTGGAGGCGGTCGAGTCCGATAAGGCAACGATCTTGGGGGCGGCAATTCGCGGGGTCCTGGCCATAAGCGATACGTCCAAGCTGCCGCGGCTCAGAACGCTGATGGCTCACTCAGACCTGCTGGTGCGGCTGGCGGCCACCGAAGCAGTCGGAGAGCTTGGTCGCGAAGAGGCCGATGTGGAAAGCCTGCTAACCAGACTCAATCCCACAATCGAAGCCAATGAGCTTGCCCGGGAGGCGGCGTGGCGCGGGTTCTGCAGGTTGCTCGGCAACCGCCCGGTGCGCGATCGTATCGAGGCGGCGCGACGTCTGCGCAATCAGCCGGATCTGGAGCTAAGATACCTGGAGCAGCTTGCTGACACTCTGTCCACGGTCAACGGTGAGACGGCCTACCTGGAGATCGTGCTTGACCGCCTTGCGACCGCGCTCATCGCCCAGGCCCGGTATCAGGAGGCGGTCGGGCACCTTCGAGCGCTGTTTGATATGCAGTGCACACGCTCGGACCCAGAGGCATTGGCCTGCGGCTTGCGGCTGCTCGAGGCGGTACTGCGCAGCCCCGCTGAGCTCCAAGTGGCTGCGTTGGTGCAACAGCTTGCCGCAACGGCCGGGGACGACACCGACAAGGCTGCAATCATCGAAACCGTCGCCGAGTACCTTGCTTCCCCGGAACTGGCCACGGACAAGGAGCGCGCCCGCACACTGCTTGCCGATCTGAGTTCCGTGCCGGCTGATACCCTCGGGGAGGCGTGGACGCGACTGCTCAAGCAAGCCGCCCGGCGTCTCGAGTCCAGCGATGCTAATATGGGCCCGTCTCCACCGGTCCCGGGCAACTGAGCCCTCCGCACATCGTCCAGCAGGCTTTCCACTAACGGATCAGCTCCCGGATAGTCGCCCCATCCTGGCACCGTGTCTCACAAGTAATACGACCATACGCTGCGCCGAGTCCCGATGCGTCTTCGTCCCGGCTCGTCGGGATACATCGGGATTCTCGGCACCTGCCAGAGGACCGAGAATCCCGGCGCGCCGGGACTCGGTCCAGCAGGGGGGTCTATACCCGCGGATCAGCTTTTGGATAGTCGGCCCGTCGGAGCGGACTCGCGACTGGTGCCGTACAGGCACTTTTGACCGGTTCTACTGCCCGGCGTCCTCGGCAACGGTGAAGTACGTGATGGCCAGCCCCTCCTTACCGGCCTCGAGATTCTTGATGCCCGCCCACAGCACATAGGTGCCCGGCACGAGCGGCGGTATTTCGGCGACGACATCCCCGGATTCGCGGTTGCGGATTGTGAAGTCGTTCCCCGGCTTGAGGAGGGAGTATTCGTGGCCTACTCGGAAGGCGCCCGGATTGGCCTGGAAGGAATAAGCAATGGCCGAAGCTTCGGGCGAGTCAACGGTGTCAAGCTGGCAGGTGAAGTCCTTCGGCGTGCCCAGGAGCGCTTCGTAGGCCTCGACGCGGAAGGTCGGCGAGGAGCCTACCGCCCCCTCGATGAACCATTGAACCTGCGGCTTGCCGTCTCGCTCGATGAACTTGCCTTCCTTGCCGTCCAGGTAGATCCAGGCCGGAAGCCGGAAAAAGTCGTCCAGGCTCGGTTCGCCCCGCCCGGCGAGCGTGGTGGGGTTATTCTCTGCCGTGAAGGCAACCCGCCGCGCAGGTGGCGTGGCTGGCTGCTCAGGAGCTTGCCGTGACGGTTGCCCCTGAACGTCGCCCGCCGGGGTGCCCGGTTTGTCCTGCTTCTTGCACCCGGACAAAAAGGAGAACGCAACAACGCCTACCGATAGTGCGCAAAGGATTGTGACCGATCGCATGATTGCTCCCTACTGCTTCAAAACACGTACTGTCTTGGGGCACGACGCTATGGCAGCGCCGCGATCCTGTCAAGACGGGCTCTCGAACGTCTCCCCGGTGGGCCCGCGGCGGTGGGAAGGCGCCAGACAGCCGATGGTCGCCCAACACGGAACTTGGATCACCGGCAATGGCCGGGTAGAGTAATGGTAGTGGGCCACGCCTATCGTCCTGTACGGCCTCCGGCTGATAGCGCCACGATGCGAGGCGTCACTGTAATCGGGTGAGTTGTTACGACGGGTTGCTCCATGAATTCCAGGCAGATCAGGCAGCAGTTTCTGGATTTCTTCGCCTCCAAGGGCCACGAGATCGTCGACTCTTCGCCGGTCGTGCCGCTGGACGACCCGACGCTAATGTTCACCAACGCGGGGATGAACCAGTTCAAGGACGTGTTCCTGGGGACTGGGTCGAGGCCCTATACACGGGTGGCGGACACGCAGAAGTGCATCCGGGCCGGCGGCAAGCACAACGATCTCGACGACGTGGGGCAGGATACCTACCACCACACCTTCTTCGAGATGCTGGGCAACTGGTCGTTCGGCGACTACTTCAAGAAAGAAGCCATCGAGTGGGCCTGGGAGCTGCTCACCGAGGTCTGGGGGATCGACAAGGGCCGGCTGCACGCCACTTACTTCGAAGGTGACCAGGCCGAAGGACTCGAGCCGGATACCGAAGCGGCCGAGCTCTGGAAGAGTGTCACCGACATCGACCCATCGCACGTCCACCCCGGCGGCAAAAAGGATAACTTCTGGGAAATGGGTGAAACCGGGCCTTGCGGTCCGTGCAGCGAAATCCACATCGACCTGACGCCGGACAAATCGGGGCGCGGGCTGGTCAACGCCGGTGACCCCCGCGTTATCGAGCTGTGGAACCTGGTGTTCATCCAGTTCAACCGTGACGCGGAGGGGAAGCTGACACCGCTGCCCGCCAAGCACGTCGACACCGGCATGGGGTTCGAGCGGCTCGCGGCCGTGCTTGGGGGCATGGAGCAAGGGCGCGTCGATGCGGTCAGCAATTATGACACGGACGTGTGGACGCCGATCTTCGAGGCGATCCAGAAGCGCACCGGCGCTCCTGCATACCGCGGCACGCTCCCCTCCGATCCGAGCCGTGACCGTAAGGGAGCGGAATCCAGTGAGGAAGGGACGAAGGGACGAAGGGACGGAGGGACGAAGGGACGAAGGGACGGAGGGACGGAGGGACGAAGGGACGTAGGGACGGAGGGACGAACGGACGAAGGTCCTTCATCCTTCATCCTTCATCCTTCATCCTTGTCCCACGAGCAGGTGATGATCGACGTGTCCTACCGTGTGATCGCCGATCACGTTCGCTGCCTGACGTTTGCGCTCACCGACGGCGGGATTCCAAGCAACGAAGGCCGCGGTTACGTCCTTCGCCGAATCTTGCGCCGTGCGGTTCGCTACGGCCGGCAATACATGAACATGCACGAGCCGTTCATGTGCGACCTGGTCGAACCGGTCGCCGAACACATGGCCGAGGTCTTCCCCGAGCTGCGAGTCGGTCCTGACCCCAAGGTACCACGTGATAACGTCGCTCACGTGGCTGAATTGATACGTGATGAGGAAGCATCGTTCGTCAAGACGCTCGACCGTGGCATCAGATTGTTTCATGAGGCGGCCGAGTACGCACGAAAGCGTCACCACGGCAAGATTAGCGGCGAAGACGCCTTCACACTCCACGACACCTACGGCTTCCCCATCGACCTCACCGAACAAATGGCCGAAGAACAAGGCCTGACCGTCAACTTCGGCGAGTACGAACGGCTGATGGAAATCGCTCGGGCTCAAGCCCGCGGTGTGGATGAGAAGGACCTTCACAAACTGCGCGAAGACGAAGAAGCTGATAGACAGTGGCTGGCCAAGCTGGCGAAGAGTCATATCGAACACATTCAGGAGGTTGTGAATGAGCTGTTTGGCGACGACGTGATTCGTCAGAGAATCCTTCAAGGAGAATGCCCGGACGAGTTCAAGTACGACCATTGGCGAAATTTTGACACCTACCTTACCTGCGGATTTGAAGGGGTCTGGGTTTCCAGCAAGGACTCAATATCGATAAAAAAGGGCCAGGGAATGAGATTCTGTGTCGCAGCGACATGCTTCTACGCCGAACAAGGAGGTCAAGTAAGTGATCGAGGTTGGGTTCGGACTAGGACTGGGGAGATAAGAATTGACAGAGTTACTAGAAGCAAGGTGAAGCTGCCTGGTCGAACACTGGATCTACTCATGCACGAGGGAGTCGTAACCCAAGGCGAGATTTGGCCCGGGGCTGTATGCCAGATGGGAGTCGCTCCCGAGCATCGCGTCCCCACCATGCAGAACCACACCTCGACGCATATGCTCAACTGGGCTTTGCGGGAGGTGTTGGGGGATCATGTTCAGCAGAAAGGGTCGCTGGTTGATCCGGAGAAGACGCGGTATGACTTTTCACATAACAAGCCGTTGACCGACGAAGAGGTTGTCCGCGTCGAGCAACTGGTCAACGAGCTCATCGAAAAGAACCTGCCCGTATATGTCGAAGAGGTCCCCTTGGAGAAGGCTCGAAAGATCAAGACCGTACGTGCGGTGTTCGGGGAGAAGTACGCCGATCCCGTGCGGGTCGTCTCCGTCGGTGCTGATATCCAGGCGATGATCGACAGACCCGATGATCGTGAGTGGATGAAATGTTCGGTCGAGCTCTGCGGTGGTACCCATCTGAAACGCAGTAGTGAGGCGGAGCGGTTCGTCCTGATCCTGGAGGAGGGTGTGGCCAAGGGGGTCCGCCGTTTGGTCGGCATCACCGGTGAGGCCGCTCGACAGGCGGAGGAGGCCGGGCAGGCGTTGCTGGCCGAAGTGCAAGCACTGGCGGGCAAGCCGCCAGTGGCACCCGGTGGATCCGAGCCGAGCCGTCCCGACGTACGTCGGGATAAGGGAGCGGTCCCGAGCCGCGGGCTTTCCCGGCGCGCCGGGACGCGGACTCCCGACGCCGCTGAACTGGCCTCGCGTCTGACAGCGTTCCATCAGAAAGTCAACGAGGCCAAGATTCCGGTTCGTGTGCGGCGTGAGCTTCAGGATCGGATCGGCGCACTGCAAAAGAGCCTCAAGGAACAGCAGAAGCGAGCGGCTTCAGTTACGAGCGACGCAGTTATGGATCGGGTCTCGACGCTATTGGAATCGGCTGAGGAAGTCGCCGGTGTGAAGATTGTCGTTGGCGAGGTGCCCGCGGCCCGGCCCGAGGCTCTGCGCAGCGCCATCGACTGGGTGCGCAACAAGACCGAGGCGTCGGCCGTTCTCCTGGCCACCGTCGCTGACGACAAGGTGACACTAATTGCCGGCATGAGTAAGGCCGTAGTCGATAAGGGTGTCGGCGCCGGCGATCTGATCAAAGAGGTTGCCCCGCTGATAGGCGGTCGCGGCGGCGGCCGACCCGACATGGCCCAAGGCGGGGGAAACGATCCGGGAAGTTTGCCAAATGCTCTTGATCGAGCTAGAATATGGATTTCCAGGGAGCTTACGTAGAAGGTCGGGTGTCCAAGCGATGCGATCGTAGTAGAGGATTAGCCCCGAATCACGAGCGAGAAGGAAACGTCGCTATGGCAAAGAAACGGAAAACCGTGTCGCAAGCCGCTATGGAAGAGAAACAGGCCGCTGTGGAGAAGAAACGGGAAGACAAGAGTGAGCGAATCTCACCGCGTGAGGCGGCCCGCGCCGCCGCGCAGTACTACAACGAGCTCACCGGCGCAGGAGAGCAGGGATCGATCGAAGAGATTGAACTCAACCAGGCCGGGAATCGGTGGATCGTGACTCTGAGTTTCATAGATCGCACATTGATGTTAATGGGACCAAAGATATACAAGCTTTTTGAGGTGAACGCCTACACGGGCGACGTGCTGACAATGAAGATCAGGAAGGTATGAACACGTATGCCTCGCAGGTGGCAACCATCCAAGCCTACGCTTCTCGGGGCGTACTCATCGACACGAACCTACTTTTGATGTACTTGGTCGGTCTTTACGACAGAGATTATGTTCCCGAGTTCAAGAGAACGCAGCAATACACGGCGGGGGACTTCGATATAGTCGACAAGTTCGTCCGCCCCTTCCGTTTGCTGGTCACAACTCCGCACGTTCTCTCCGAGCTTTCAAACCTTTCGAAGGGGCTAAAGGATCAGCGCGCCGTTGCGTATTTTGTCACGCTCGTTGAAGTCCTCAAGCGCGCAACCGAGGTTCATATTGAAAAGGACCGACTCCTTGCCGATCAGAGACTCCCGCGATTCGGGTTTACGGACCTTTCACTTCTCGAGGCAGCTCGAGAGTTGAAATGTCTCGTACTGACGGACGACTTTGCTGCATGTGGAATGCTTCAGACAGAGAAATGCGCTGCCATTAATTTCAATCACCTTCGGCAGATGGCGTGGTCAGGTTGATGGAAGGCTTCACAGGCTGGTGGGCGGCCGACCCGACATGGCCCAAGGCGGCGGAAACGATCTGGCCGGTATTCCCAACGTTCTCGATCGGGCCAAGACATGGCTCGTCGAAAAGCTGTAGCCGCGTAGCCACACCGGTAATGCGTGGTGTCCCGACCGACTCGATGTGGAAGGCTTACGCGCACTTGCCGGGACGCTTGCAGCCGGCTTGGCGCGAGTGCCAAGACGAACGGAATGGTGTTAAACGATCTCAGTCTTCACGCAGCAGTTTGCGGCGTTGCGGCGGGGTCGTTTACCGTCGATAGACTACGGCCGGCACGGGGGCCGGCCGCTACGCGATGCCTATCCCATTCGCCGTAGGGAGGCGCGATCGTAATCCGCAGGTCCGCGTCCCGGCGCGCCGGGAAAGCCCGCGGCTCGGAGAGGGAGATATTGGCAGACTCATACCGGAACCGGTATTACTGGTCGTCGGCGGCTTCGGTCATGTCAGCGGTCGGACCGATCAACGTTTCTTCATTGAGTAATCCAAGCGCCGCCAGGAGGTTTACTTGAGACTGGTTGTGGTGCACGACGGCTTCGGCGTGACGCAAGCGGGCGTGGCTTGCGGCTTCCTGGGCCTGGAGGACGTCGAGGGTGGTCATGGTACCGGCCTGGAGGTTGGCCTCGCTCAGCCGCAAGGCTTCGGCGGCCGAGGT
>CP070827.1:3011499-3025033 GCA_020344555.1 Phycisphaerales bacterium | reverse complement strand
GACCGCAACGTTGGCTCTCGAGGTACGCACTTGCCCGCCGGGCAGGTCCAGGTTGCTCGCGGCTATTGCCTCGGCGACCTCCATGAACGACAGGCCGAACTTTACAAGCCTGTCCGGTCTCACCTCGACGCTGATTTCATCCTTGCGCGTGCCGCTCAAGGTCACGTCGCTTATCTCGGGCAGGGCGAGGATATCGTTGCGGAGCCGGTCTCCCAGTGCCTTGAGCGTACGATCATCAACGTCGCCGTAGAGTGACACGCTGATGACCGGGAATCGGGGCTCGAATTTGGATACCCGGGTCTCCAGGGCCTCTTCCGGGAAGTCTTCGGCGGGGATGGCATCGACTGCCGACTTGACGTCGTTCACCGCCCGATCCATGGCCGCGAAACCGCTCCGCATCTCGACCAGGATAGTGCTGAGACCCTCGGTAATGAGCGAACGGGTCTTCTCGACACCCTCGATGTCCTTGATCTGCTCTTCGATCTTGAGGGTGATGCCCTTCTCGACCTCTGCGGGCGTGGCGCCGGGATAGGGCGTCATGATCATGATGCGGTTGGGTCTTGATTCGGGAAACATGGCCCGAACCAGAGTGAGGCCGCTATAGACGCCGCCGACCAGGATGGTCACCATAAACAGGTTGACCAGTACGGGATTGTGTACGCTGAAACGGGGCAGTGAGGTCATGGTGACGAATCCAGGCTGCCTTGCTGCGAAGGCTCGTCAAGAGTCGAAGCCGCCGACAGCGCCGCACGAACCCGAACCGGCGAACCGTCGGCCAATTGATCCAGATGTGAAAGGATCACTCGATCGCCGCCGCGCAGGTCGCCTGTGACCAAGGCGCGCTCCTCTATCAGCCGTTCCGTGGTGACCGATCGCACCCGGGCGACATCATCCTCTGCAACGAAAACTTTTCCGTTGCGGCATGCACGGCGCGGCACCAATATGGCGCCCGGATACACCGGCCCGCGCACCTCAGCCCGAACGAATCTGCCCGGAACCAACGGCTGGATCTGATCCGTGTTGTCCACGATCACGTACACGGCAAAGGTGCGCGTCTGCTCGTCGGCTACGGGTGCAATTCTGGCCACTTCGCCTCGCCAAAGCGTGCCGGCCATGCTTTCGGATTCGATCCGGCACGGCGCTCCTATGTGTACCCGGTCATATTCCGCGGCTGGTAGCTGAATGGGGATCTCCACCCGCGAGGGATCGATCAAGGTCAACACCGGCAATCCGGGAGAAACGTGGTCACCGACGTCAACCAGAAGTGATTGAATCCGCCCCGTCCACGGAGCCCTAATATCGCACCGCTGGACGTTCAACCGGGCAAGAGCGGCCTGGGCTTCGAAACTCCGCTTGGACGCCGTGAGCCGAGCTTGCCTAGGGGCGGTCTTCGCCGCCTCTCGTTGATAGCCCTGCAACACGCGCCGGGCCCGCTGGTAGGCCAGGGTGGCAAAGTCGTATTCCTTCCTGGCAGCGACCCCGCGTTCCAGAAGGCCGGTCAACCGCGTCTTCTCGTCCTGGGCGACCCGGAGTTCCTTCTCGGCCGTTTTGACAAGTTGCTCCAGATTGCTGGCCTCGACTGCCAGCTCCTCGAGAGCCGCCTGCTCGGCCTCGGCGAGCGCACTGGCCTGCTCCAATGCGTGGCGGTACTGACGGTCATCGAGGCGAATGAGCACCTGATCCTTGGTGACCGGCGAACCGGCTCGAATCCCACCGACACGCTCCACGACCGTGGCGGTTACTTCCGCGGCCAGGTTGACGCTTCGGATCGCCTGGGCACTGCCGTACCCCATGAACCGTTGGACCACATCCTCCGCTTGAACAACGACCGCCTCAACCATTGGCGGCAAAGTGGCGGCCTCCCGGCGGGGCGGCTCCTCGCTTAGAGCCAACAACGCCATGGCAAGGGCCGCGCCCACGGCCATCATTGCGACAATTAGGACGATGGAACGGAAAACTCTCGGTTTCCCCGGCCGGGGAAGCCGCTCTGCAGTCGGTTCAGCCATCACACGGGTCGATCGTCAGGCCAGCCGCTTAAACAACACCCTCTAAAACGCCCTGGCACCGCTTCGAGCGGCGACCCGGCGACAGGCTTGCCGGCTGTTGGGTACGGCTCGCCTCCGGCCCTCACGGGGCCTCGCGAGCTCACCAGGCAATCATTGATACAATCGTTGAATTATAGCTCTTGGCGATCTGCTTGCCTAACGTGCCCGTCTAGCGCCCCCAGTTAGGGCGCCAGGGCCTGTGAACTCACGGGCTTAGGGAATGAGACACTCACGAGCCCTGGTTCCAGAATCGCTCCGGCAAGCAACGGAAGAGGCTTGGCTGCACGCCCCATAGTAACTTGGCTTACAAACCGGTCCGGCGCCCGCTAAGTTGGTTTATCAGCGAACCATCGCGATCACCTCCAGTCATACGCATGCCCTGTGGCGATCTCCACGAGTTTCAATCGGTGTTGCTCCAGGGCAGTTCGATGCAGGATCGTAACGGCGGTGAACGATACGCGGCGCGAGATGCCCCAGTGATGTTCCGGCTGCCGTGTCAGGCCGCTTGTTGACCAAGGCCGTCTGGACGGGTATAATTCCGTCATCCATGATTCCTGGAAAGCCGACGTAAAGGGGATATTTACCGCCGTCAGCCGGTTCACGAGGCGCCGAAACCGCTTTGGGTTGGGTTCGCTGTGACACGATCCAGATTCGTACTCGCATCCTTGGTAGTAGTCGCGTTGGCCGGTACGGGCTGGCTTGTTGTCGGGTACTGGTTAGCTGAATCCGGACCCACGAACCTCATTCTCATCAGCATCGACACATGCCGCGCAGACCACGTCGGCTGCTATGGCTATCCCGGAGCAACGACGCCGAATGTGGATGCCGTGGCCCGCGAAGGCGTAGTTTTCTCGCACGTCATTTCACCGGTGCCGCTTACGCTCCCGGCGCACTGCTCCATGCTGACTGGTATGATGCCCCCCTTCCACGGCGTTCACGGCAATATCAACTATCGGCTCGGTAACACAGCCGTGACGCTTGCCGAACTGCTGCGCGGGCATGGATTCCAGACTGCTGCAGTCATCGGGGCCTTCGTGCTGGATTCGCAAAGCGGCATAGGCCAGGGGTTTGACACCTTTGACGACCAACTCGTGGCCGGTGGTGCGTCTGCGGGAGCCCGTCCCGAACGACGGGCCGGAGATGTGACCAAAACTGCAAACGCGTGGCTCGATGAGCATCCCTCTTCCCCGTTCTTCCTTTTCCTCCACTACTTCGATCCACACGACCCCTACACCCCGCCTGAACCGTTTGCCTCGAGATTCAAGAACAGCCCCTATGCTGGAGAGATCGCCTATACCGACCAGGCCATCGGGCAGGTGATTGACAAGGTTAAGGAGCTGGACCTGTACGATTCGAGTATCATCATCATCGTCGGTGACCACGGAGAGAGTCTCGGGGAACACGGCGAGTCCAAGCACGGCTACTTTGTCTATCACAGCACAACGAAAGTTCCACTTGTCGTGAAGCTACCAGGGCGCCGTTTGACAAAGAGAGTCGATGAGAAGGTCTCCCTGGTGGATATCGTGCCCACTGTCCTCAGTCGGCTTGGCCTGCTGATGCCCGAGGGACTTCAGGGCCAAGACCTCTCGCCGCTCTTGGCGGGAGAGGTGGCCGACGGGACACCGCGGCCGATCTACAGTGAGTCCATGTTAGCCACGAAATATGGTTGTAATTCGTTGCTGGCCGTGGAGACCTCCGATTGGAAATACATCCAGACGTCGAATCCTGAGCTATACAATCTCACACTTGATCCGGGTGAGTTGGACAATGTGCTGGACGAGCAACCGGAACGAGCCGGTCGCTTCCAGTCGGCTCTCGCGTCGATGCTGGCGGAGTATCGCCGTGCCAACGAGGATGACAGCACCGTCGCAATGGATCCCGCAAGTCTGGCCCGCCTGCGAGCCCTTGGCTACACCGGTGGGCCGGTCCGGGAGATTTTCGAATTCGACACGGATCTGGAGGATCCCAAGAACTTCATCGAAATTCACGCCAAGCTCGAGAGTGTAGGTCGGTTTGAACACGAGAAAGACTACCAGAACGCACGGCGTGTAGCCGAGGAGATCCTGGCGATACGGCCGGACGTCGTGGGGGCCCACAACCGGCTTGGGTTCATTGGCGTCCGGACAGGTGATACCGATCTGGCCATCAAGCATTATGGTGAGGCCCTGCGGCTCGCCCCGGACTCCGACAACGCACCGCTGTGGCACAACAACTTCGGACTTCTTATGAGACAAAAGGACCGCTTCGACGAGGCTATTGAGCACTTTCGGGAGGCCATACGACTGACAGAGCCCGCGATTGTGGGAGGGACACGTCGCGCCGATGCACGAGACATGAACAGGGGTGCCCTGGGACTCTTTCTATCTGCCCGTTTGAGCCTCGGCGAGGCGTTGATGCAACAGAACAAGCTCACCGAGGCCGCCGACCAATTCCGCCAGGTCGTTACCATCGCTCCCGACAATGCCGCGGCTCACTATAACCTCAGTGTGGTGCTATCCCAGCTCGGACGGGCCGACGAAGCCGCCGCCGAATACGATGAGGCCATGCGACTGCAACAGGCCTATGACGCAGCACGTCGGACTCGAGAGCAAAGCCGCAGGCCGGACCAACCCGAAGATCAGCAATAACAAGCCCGTGGTTCATCTGAGAGATGACGAGCCGCGCGCCGTTTGGACGGGCTCGGCCAACCTCACCAACGCGGGGCCCCACCTGCAGACTGACACGGGCTTGGTTAGCGAGAACGCACCGACAGCGGAGGCCTGTGAGGAGTACTCTCCAGGTGCTGGGCGGCAACAGTTCATTGATATGCCAGTGCACCTTGGCCACCATACGGCGCGGACGGTTCCAACTGCTGGCCCGCTACATGAAGTGGTGATAGCGCACGAGTGGTTTCTTCGGCGGGTGGACCGGAAGTGGCACCCGCGCAGATGACGCCGCCGGGCCGCATGCACCCACACAGGCGTGGGTGTCGCAACTCGAAGTGTGCTCGAGGCCGGCTTGGAATGGCTTTTTTCGCGCCGGGAATTACCCGAAGGTAACCATCTCCTTCTACCTGTTTCGAGCTTCAGGTGGCCGGTGCGCGCAGGACACCCGTCGCGCACCCCCAAACGCCGCGCCCCTCGTTCCGGGTCTGGGCCGGACTACCAGCAATTGCACACGTAGGCGCAGTCCTCCGGCGTGCAGTCGATCAAGTGACAGATGCACGGCGGGCTTTTGATGGTACCCGGACAGTGATCGCACGGAAGCGGCGGGCCGGGCGGCCTCGCCTGAACCGCGTCGGGTGAAAGTATAGCATACGCACCCACCAACAGAATGCCAATCACAGCGACGGCGATGACCTTTCTCATTGTGCCTTTCATTCTACCATCCTTTCCTCAAACAATGTTGACGCAACTTGAATCAGGATCGCGCAACACGATCCCACGAGCGCTTACTAACGTACCCGGACTTCCCGTGTCAAGTGGAGTGTCTTGCGACCGAGAACGAGAATCGCGTAGCGTGCGCCACGCGGACCATCTCTTTCTCGAACAACAAAATAACGCGGCCAACTGAAGTCATTATGACAGACTGCCACAGGTGCTGCAATACGACTGTTTAGTCTAGACTGTTCAGTTTAGACTATTCAGTTGAATTATTTGCCTTCGGCTCCTCAGCCGAGGCGCCGGTGTCGGCCGTGGGTGAGCCCGCATATCGTTCAGGCCTCCCGATCCTGGTTTGGTGCTTCTCCAGCGAACCGTTTCGTTCATTAAAGGTGAGGCGTTCCGCCTTTTCCAAGAGTAATGCTCTGGTTATTGCTCCGCGGACATGCTACAATGCGCCACAGCGTCGCCGGCTGCGTTGATCACTCTCTGAGCGTCCGATCCGTTCGCGGCCGGCTCGGGCACAACGCCCTGGGGGACAAGGACGTGCGCGGTCGGGGTGTAATAACCTGCAGTTGGGCTCCTTGTATTTGCCTCAGACGCTGCGCTCACGATCCACGCTGGACGCGGGCCCCACCGATGACGCCCGAGCATCCACGAACGATAGCCCGTTGTGTTGCTGATCGTACGAGTTTGGCTCCCATGCATGTCAAGGCATGGGAGGAAAGCCACAATAGTGATGACCTTATACACTGAGTCTCTAACTCAGGCCGGAGGTAGAAACATGAATAGCGAACTAATGCAAAGACACAGTTGGTCCCGGCGCCTGGCTGCGCTGGTGTCGATGATAGCGGTCGCGGGCATGGTCTCGTTTGCGGCGGCTGCCGAGTACGAAGAAGAGGACCCAAGCGCGCAGAAGCACGCCTGCTGCCACCCGGTCACGGGTTACTGCTACGAAGCGCATATTTATCTGTCGTGCATGTACGGATATATTGATCAGGGCATGTATACGTCGTGTCGCGGCATCCAGGCCTGTTATATGCCCGGCGACAGTTGCATAAATGTTGACGGTATCTGTTGCGACGACCTCGGTGGCGTGCCGGGCGGTTCGGGCTCCTCCTGCCCGCCGATCCAGGCCTGCGAGCTACCCGACGGTAGTTGCGAGGACCTCCGCCCGTGGATCTGTGAGGGCCAGGATGGCATACCGCTTGGGGAGGACATATTCTGTGCTGACGTAGGGGCCTGCTGCCTGTTCAACTATTCCGGGGGCGCGAGAGGCCCCGGCGGTGAGTGCATTCTCGCAACCTGGGACGACTGCTACCATGGACAGGGTCGCGCCTGGATGGCCGGCTTCCCCGGCCGCCCGGGAACCGATTGCACGGATCAGTCCGATGACGACGAAGACACGATGCCCAACGTCTGCGACAACTGCCCAACCGTGTGGAACCCCGAACACATTTTGGTAACTGACTGCAACGATGACGGCGACACCCTTGATCCCACCGAGGATCCAGTGGACAGGAATGGGGACGGTCATGACGACTTCATCCAGTGCGACACCGATCTCGATGGCTGGGGTAATGATCCGCTGCAATTGAACCGCTGCGACAATTGCCCGGACCACGCCAACGGCTGGCTGGCCGGGCCCAATGACCAGTTCAACTGTGACGAGGACCTGGAGGGTGACGTCTGCGATGCCGACATCGACGGCGACGACGTCGACAACGCGGAGGACGCCTGCGATTTCACGCCGGGGCCGCTTCCACTGGCCAATGGCGTGGACATCGTCCGGGATGAGATTCATCCCCTGCGCGGCACATTCCTCGCCGACCTGGACGGGGACTGCGACGTCGACGGCGATGATCTGACACTCCTCCAAGACAGCTACACAGACGCCGCCAGTTGTCCGGAAGCTGACGGGCTCTGCAACCGAGAGGTCTACTGCACCGGGTGCGGACCGTGCGATTTCTGTTGCACCGGCTTCCCTGACAATTAGTGTGGGGGTAACGGCGTTGTGCCGACCCCGGGAGTGTGGCTTGGGGGCTTGGAGGCCGTCCTTGCGGGCGGCCTTCTTGCTGCGCGCCTCACGAAGCGTGCCCCGCCCTTTCCCAAGAGGCGGCGCCGTCCCGGCAGCCCAAGGCACCTGGGCCAATGCGTGCGGTGACGGGCGCGTCAAGTGCGACCTCCCCGTCGCGTATGAACAAGCCGCTCTGCCGCAACCGCTGTGCGGCCTGGAGTGCGACCGGCCCCTTGTGGGTGCGTTGTGCACAGGCTAAGCTAGTGACACTATGGGCACGGAGAGACCCTCGTTCGACAAAGTGGTGGAAGAACACCGCGAGCTGCGGGATATGATCGAGAAATTCCGCGGTTTTCTGGGGGAGCGTCAGCCGGACATCGGGGATGAACAGTTGCACGGCTGGGCGGCGTCCCTGGCCCGGCAACTCGAGACCCTCCACGACAAGCTCTTTCTCCATTTTCAGGAAGAGGAGCAGGTGGGCGTCCTGGAGGAGTTGGCCGAGCAATTCCCCCGGGCCATAAGTGCCATCAAGCGCTTGGAGGATGAACATGGCCAGATTCTCGGCGAGGTGCGAAATACCGTGACGGCCAGCAAGATCTTGGCGGAAGGCAAGCCTCCCTCGGGTCCCGATCTGAGGGACAGGGCCGTGAGCCTTCTCGATCAGCTTGCCCAGCATGAGAGGGTGGAGACGGATCTTATGGAGCGTCTCCATTGCGAGGACCTGGGCACCGGAGACTGATGTGGACAGGCCGGCTTCCTGCCCTGGGGTCGCACTGGCGATCTTGACCAGGGCCAAGCGGCTTGAGCGACTTCTACCGGCGCCGGCGTGGCGGTGCTGGGACGCGGCGCTCGGAGGCCGGTTCGATCCTATAACCATTGGCATGGCTCTTGCCAGAGAGCTACAAGGAGTTATTGGGTCCGCGGCGAGGCCCTGCTGACCTGCTTGGTGGGTCACCGCCCGGCGCGGTGGGCCTGTGGCGGCCCGGAAATTTTCCAGTCTTACGTAACTCAAGGAAAGGCGGTGAGTTTATGAGCACCCTTCAAGATGTGCTAAGGCAAAAGATCCCGGCTTATCGTGAAGAGGTCGGCAACCTCCTAAAGACGCACGGAGGTAAATCCATCTCCGAGGTGAACGTCCAGCAAGCCTATGGCGGCATGCGCGGCGTCAAGGGCATGATCTGCGACACCTCCGTCGTCGAGCCCGACAAGGGACTCATCATCCGTGGGCGGCCCCTCCTGGAGATCAAACACCTCTGGCCGGAGGAGATCTTCTACCTCCTCCTGACCGGTGAGGAGCCCGATGCTGAGGCCAAGGCCGCTCTCCAGCAGGACTACGACAAGCGGGCCACCGTGCCTGACTACGTCTGGGACGTCCTGTACGCCATGCCCGACGACAGCCACCCGATGTGCATGCTCGATACGGCCATCCTGGTGATGGAGCGTGAGAGCGTCTTCCGCAAGTGGTACGACAAGGGCATGACCAAGCAAGAGTATTGGATCCCGGCCCTTGAGGACGGTCTGCAACTGCTGGCCAGGCTGCCCGGCGTGGCCGCCGGTGTCTACCGGATTCGCTACAAGAAGGGCTCGCCGGTCGGCTGGACGCCCGGGCTGGACTGGGGTGCCAACTACGCCAACATGCTGGGCATCCCCGATCCCACCGGCTCGTTCGCCAAGCTGATGCGGCTGTACCTGAACTTCCACTCCGATCATGAGGGCGGCAACGTCTCGGCCAATACCTGCCACACGGTCGGTTCGGCCCTGTCGGACCTCTACTATTCAGTCTCGGCCGGTCTGAACGGCTTGGCCGGGCCGCTGCACGGGCTGGCAAACCAGGAGTGCCTGGCGTGGATCCTCGAGCTCATGGAGAAGTTCGGCGGTGTGCCTGACGAGAAGGCCCTGCGTGACTTCGCCTTCGCAACCCTGCGAAGCGGAAAGGTGATCCCGGGTTACGGCCACGCCGTCCTGCGGGTGACCGATCCGCGCTATGCCGGGTTCCTCGAGTTCGGTAAGGAATACCTGCCCGAAGATCCGGTATTCCAGACCGTCTCTAGGGTCTACGACGTCATCCCCAAGGTCCTGCAGGAATACTCGGAAGAGCGGGTCAAGGCCGGCAAGGCTCCCATCGCCAACTGCTGGCCCAACGTCGACGCCGGCTCCGGGGCTCTTCTGTACCACTATGGCCTGACCGAGTTCCCCTACTACACGGTGCTGTTCTCGGTATCGCGGTCCATGGGCATGATCTCCCAGTTGGTGCTCAACCGGGCTCTGGGCACGGCGATTACCCGTCCCAAGTCCGTCTCCACGGAGTGGGTCAGAAAGCAGATGAAGGCGTAGCAGCCTGTTGACGAATGTAGCGTTGCCCCTTGTGGGCGACGAAAATCGCCGTATAGCGCCACCCACGAGGGGTGGCGCCACACTCGGGCGACGGGAAGCAACTTCATCAACAGGCTGGTAGGCAGGCATCCGGCAGCCCACCGACGCCCGCACGTCGACCGGCTGCCTGCCGGACATTACCGTCATGACAACGACAGCCCCGGGGGGCCTCAAACCGGCCCCCGGGGCTGTTTCCTACGGTGACCCCCACCCGGGCGCGTCTTCCGCTCCATTTTTCGGCTTGACATGTGTGTGTGGCGCGGCAGACTCCCGGACGTCATGGAGTGCGCGGGGAGGAAGCATCTTTCCCCACGCAGTCAACAAAACCTGTTTCGCGAACGATGGCGTAGGTGTAGTCCCTTCGTTGCTCCTGCGCCGATGCCGCTTAAGCGGTGTTGAGGGGTCTCATGTACGTTTTGTCTCGACACCGGGGGCTGACACGCTCGCGCCCCAAGTATGCGCGGTCACCCATTCCTAATGCGGGCGGGCCCGCAACCCAAGTAGCGGCCTGCGTCCCCGCAGGCCGGCGAGACGCCGGCCACTACGCAGGGCGCGCGTACGTCGCCGCCAAAAGATGCGCGCAAAACACGCACATATTTCACCGTCAGAATCTAATGGTGCTCTGACGGAAGAAGAGTTGATCGTACTCGTCACAGAATGAAAGGGAAGGAGATGAACGGGAAGAGCAGGAAAATCGACAGGAGAATACTAAACGCGCTCTTGCTGGCTGGCGTGGCGTTTCTTCTTGCGCGCCCAGCCCCGGCCTGGGAAAGAACTCGTCTCACCGCCTCGGACGGCGACGAAGGCGATCGCTTCAGAAGCTCCGTTTCGATCAGCGGGGTCTGGGGCGTCCTTGGCGCGTCGTACGGGGACAAGCTCGCCGACGAACCGGGCGAACTGCCGGTGCAGGACTGCGGTTCCGCGTACGTGTTCAGACGCGATGACAACGATACCCCGTCAGATCCCGCCGATGATTTCTGGTTGCAGTCGGAGAAACTCACCGCCTCCGACGCTACGAGCAACGATGAGTCCGGCCGCTCTGTTTCGATCGCTGGGGACGTCCCGATCAGCCAGGACCCGGACATCGCCGCGGTCGTCCCCGTCGTTGGTGCGCGGTACAGGGAGCCTTGGGGCGGCGCAGCGTACGTGTATACCCTTCTGGTGGATACGAAACTGAGTGTCATTCCCAATCCCGCTCCATCCGGGGAACCGATAGAATTTACAGTAACGAACAAGGGAACCGTAACAATAGAACTGCCTAACAGCGTGTGGGTTATAATCAAGAACTCAGGTGGTGACGTTGTATTCCCAGGTCTTGTCTTTCCTGTGGTTGTTCCCGTGCCGCCTGGGGGATCCGAGACATGTCGGTGGGACCAGACTGACATAAACGGCGCTCAGGTAGCACCCGGTGTGTACACGGTTGAGGTCCCGTACTTCGCCGGTGCTTCTTGGTACCTTCTGTCCAGTGAGTTCGAGATCCAGGCTAAGGGGGCGTGCTGCTATCTGACCGACGGCACGTGTACGGACGGTGTGCTACAAGCCGACTGCCAGGGCCCCGGCCAGGAGTGGTTCGGGGGTATGCGTTGTGACGAGATCGACTGCCCCGGCCCCATTCCCACTGTGTCCCAGTGGGGCTTGCTTATCATGGGGCTGCTGCTGTTGACGGGTTTGAAGATCAGGTTCGGCGGCCGTCGGTCGGCACATGCTTAGCCGAGTCCTTCCTTGGGTGAGTGTCGTAGAAGGGCTCTCGCCCGGATGGCGCGCCCGAGCAAAGTGCCGGTATGCTGCTGTCAGTTGCGGTAAGCATGCCCGCGCCAGCGGCACCGTTTCCAATTCTCGCGATTTTCGATACGCTAGCCCCCGCGAAGACAGCGTCACGACAGCAACCGCCCCGAAGGCCTAAACCCAAGCCCCCGGGGCTGTCTTATTGCGCGAGTTCAGCCGCCAACGTGCAGAACATCGACATGATGCCCGGGGTCGGGGCCGGACCAATACACTGATACCGACCCGCCGAAGGGCCTGGGTGCCCGGTCCCCCGATGAACCGGGATCTTCGACTTTCCAAGGGTGGGGAGCCGATCGACGCGCACTCGCACCATGCTTGGGCCAATAGGTGATGGCTTTCAGCCCCCCCGATAGGATGCAACCGGGCCCTTACGACCGGACGGCAGGGGTTGCATTCCATGTGCCCGGTCCGATACAATGCAGTAGGTGTTTTCGGGGGCATGTCGTCCCGGAACCATGTGATCCCGCCCTTTGGCGTACCTCAGGTCGGGACGGCAAGCCTCAACGCGACCGTTTTCTCAATTCTCAAGCAGAGAGGAGTGCAAGACCGTGGAGGGTAGACAAATGCTCCGCCGAGTTGTCGTGTTTCTGATTGCTGGATTGGCTGTCGCGCCGGCCTTGCCGGCATTAGCGTCGCCGGAGGGCGAGGTTGCGGCCGGCTTGGTGAGTGAGGAGAACTATCGTCACTACCTGGACGACATGCTCTACACGCATGATGGGGATGATCGGGGTTTCGGCCCCGAGCATGATCTGGCCCAGGCCAACATAGTCTCCGTGCTGACGAGCTTCGACCTGACGGTCGAGCTGGAACCGTTCCCGTACGACTCCGACTACGATGGCACCGACGAGACCTACTACAACGTCGTCGGGACGATGCTCGGGACCACCTACCCGGACCAGGAGTACCTCATCGGCGCGCACTACGACTCATGGTTCAACCCCGGCGCCGACGATAACGCTAGCGGCGTCGCGCTGGTGTTGGAGGCCGCCCGTGTGCTAAGCGCACACGACTCGGACTACACGATCCGTTTTGTTGCCTTTGATCGGGAAGAACAAATGATGATCGGTAGCCAGGCGTACGTTGTTGACCATGCCGAGGACAATATCCTGGGGATGATTAACGCCGATATGGTGGCCTACAATCACGGAGATGATCTTGCGAGGATCTTCGGCCGACCTTCCTCCGACCCCCACAAAATCGCCTTGGCAAAAGCTGTGGCCCTCTACAGTGACGGGCTGAGCTACTTTCTGGGCGGGGAACGCACCGCCGACCACGTGCCATTTGAATGGGTCGGGTTTCAGGCGTGTCATCTCAGGGAGGACTTCGGCAATCCATATTATCACACGGCGGAGGACAGCGTGGACACGCCGGGCTACATCGACTACGCCTACGCGACCCAGATGACCCGCTCTGTCGTCGGTTTCCTGGTAGATAACGCCGGCGTAAACGGCGTAAACCTCGACACTCCCGACGCTGATTACGATGGCGATGGCGATGTCGATCTGGACGATTTCGACGCGTTCAGCACCTGCTATTCGGGCTCCGGCAACCCGCCCGCCACCGGCTGCGAATTCTTCGACTTCCATGGTGACAACGATGTCGATTGCGTCGATTGGGCGGTGTTTGAGGCATCGTGGACGCAACCAGGCTATCCGCCACCCTTCCGGGAGTGCCCGCCGGCGCTGATCCTCCCGATCGCAGTGGCTGAGGGCGGCCGGTACGTTTTGGTGACGCCACGGGGGCACAGTTGGCCGATGGCCCTGCTGGTTACGGGCGACCCCGACGACCCTGCTGTTTCCTGTGTCTCGCGATATGTGCGGGCCGACGGGCGGCTCGGCACAATACCCGTCTATAGAACGTTCGACGAATGGGGAACCGTCCTGGTCCACGGCGAGGAGATCATCCCCGGCGCCTCGTACTGTGTCCAGTGTGACTACGGCGAGCCGGGTTCGCCA
>CP070827.1:2982477-3011399 GCA_020344555.1 Phycisphaerales bacterium | reverse complement strand
TGCAGCAAGCTGAATATGCGCCGACGCTTGTCGGTCACTATGCATTGGCCAGCGAGCACTACTGCCATTTCACGTCACCGATCCGCCGCTATCCGGATCTTACCATCCATCGTCTGATCGATCTGTACGTGAAAGACACCTTCAAGAAGCCGGCCGGTGTGCAGCGGGTTCCCGGCGAGAAAGAGCTTGCAGAACTCGGGTCTTTGTGTAGCGCGAATGAACAGCGGGCCGAGGCTGCCGAACGCGAGCTGAAGCTCGTGCTCGTACTGCGACTGCTGGAGAAACACCTCGGCGGCAAGTTCGACGGCGTCGTCACCGGTGTTGCCAACGTCGGTGTGTTCGTTCAGCTCGAGCGTTATTTGGTGGAGGGCCTGTTGCGCTTCGAGCATCTGCTCGATGACTGGTGGGAGCTTGACTCAACGCACGGCTGTGTCGTCGGGCAGCGTTCGGGATACAGGATTACTGTCGGCGACCGGCTCGACGTTGTCATCACGAGAATCCACATACCGACGCGTCAGATGGAGCTGGCCCTGGCCGAGCCACTTGCCGGTGCCCAGGCGTCGAGGCCCAAAGCCGCTGGTGGTGCAGCCCAGATCACAACCCGACGAAAGAAACACAAGCGGGGTAAGACAACATCGCGAGCGCGGGCAAGGCGTGCCGGGAAAAAGCCACGCACCGCTCGGGTCCGGCGGCGTCCGGGTCCACGCCGTTGACTGGGGCTTACATGGCACCGAGCGGGTAAAGCGGCGGCAGAAAGGGCCCCGGATCAATGTGGCAAAAATCCCGGATGAACCTCTTGTCCCCGGACGGATTGACCTCGCCATTATCCGGTGTGGGCGTTAGTGAATGTTGCAGGAAGGCTGCGTGATACACCTGAATCGGGCCTTGGCGGTAGTCCAACCCAACGTAAACCGGTATCCTTTCCACGCCCACAACCTTGTTCGGTGGTGGTTGCCAGGCTTCGTGGTAGGTCACGAGCTAACGCTCCCGGCTTCCATCCCAACCGGTTGTGGGTGTAGACCTGCGGTTGTCGGTGCTCAGCCTGCTCGTCTTACCACGGGACGACACCTTGGACGGTGTCAGGCGTGGAGCCCGACCGGATCTATGTGGAGAGCGTCTTGACGCGCGCAAGATCGGCTAGGAAACCCTCCAAAAAAGGCCTCAAGAAGGCTCGTACGCCCGAAGAGCCCAGGCACACCCGCCCGCAGAAGCATCGTGCGAGATTCGACTGGCACCGGCTTCTTCCGATCCTCGTGGTCGTAGCCGGGTGCATCGCTTACTACGACAGCTTTACGGGCGTGTTCGTGCTCGACGACGACAAGCACATTGTCAACAACTCGCGTATCCGTGAGATTTGGCCGCTTTCGGAAACGTTGCGGGGTCGGCGACCCGTGGTCGATCTGTCATTGGCGGTCAACTACAAGATTGGCCAACTTGACGTATGGGGCTACCACGCCTTCAATCTCGCCGTTCATCTGCTGGCCGGGTTGACGCTCTTCGGGGTCGTTCGTCGATCCATGTTGCGCAAGCAGTTCCAATCCCGTGTCAGATCGGCGGCACCATGGTTCGCACTGGTTGCAGCACTGATCTGGGTTGTGCACCCTCTGCAGACTCAGAGTGTCACCTACATCGTACAACGCAGTGAATCACTGATGGGGCTGTTTTACCTCCTCACCCTTTATTGTGTCATCCGCGGCGTGGATTCGAGGTACGGGGACGGTTGGTATGTAGCGGCTGTCATCTGCTGTGCGCTCGGAATGGGCAGCAAGGCCGTCATGGTTACCGCCCCGCTGGTGGTCCTGCTTTATGACTGGATTTTCCTGTCAAAGTCGTGTGCAGAGACGTTGCACCGGCGCTGGGGACTATATGTGACATTGATGCTCACATGGAGTGTCCTGTGGGTCACCGACGTCGCCTGGCCCGTGCTGAGCACGGCGCCGCGGGCGGCCACGGTCGGCTTTGGCTTCAAGAGCATTACGCCGTTTCAGTATCTGGCTACCCAGGTCGGAGTGATTGCGCACTATGTGAGATTGTCGCTGTGGCCGGATCCTTTGTGTCTGGACTATGCCTGGCCCGTGGCCCGCAGTGTGCGTGAGGTGGTAACACCCGCACTGCTGGTCATTCCCCTGCTGCTTGGGACGTTGTGGGCGCTTCTGCGAAAATCATGGCTCGGTTTTGTCGGGGCGTGGTTTTTCCTGACGTTGGCGCCAACGTCCAGTTTCATTCCGATCAAGGATCCGGCCTTTGAGCATCGCATGTATCTTGCGCTGGCAGCAGTGGTCGTTGCCGTCGTACTCGGCGGGTACGCTGCGTTGGAGGACGCCTTGAGCCGGTTGTCGATAGTCCCCTGGGAAACGACGCCGCGTCGAGTGGTAAATGCGAGTCTGGTTGCCATGGTCGTTGCCCTTTCGGTGTACGGAACGGTACTCCGGAACCAGGACTACGCGAGTGAGCTAACCATGTGGCGCGACGTCCTTGCCAAGAGCCCGGATAATGCTCGTGGGCACCTCGGTCTGGGAACCGCGGTGTTTAATCTTGCCAAGAGCTCGGATAATGCTCGTGGGCACCCCGGTCTGGGAACCGCGGTGTCTGATCGTGATCTAATGGAGGAGGCCGAGGAGGCTTTTCGGAGAGCTGTGCAGCTCAAGCCCAGCTACACCGATGGCTATTACAACCTGGGAAATGCCCTGGCTGAGAATGGGAAGCTGGAGGAGGCCGTGGCGGCCTATCGCCGGGCCCTGCAACTACGACCGCGATATGCGAAAGCTCACTACAACCTCGCCAACACGCTCAAGAAGCAGGAAAAGTTCGATGCCGCAATAGCGTCATATCGCAACGCATTGCGTGCCAACCCGCGTCACATGGCGGCTCACATCAACTTGGGCAACACCCTGAAGTTGCAGGGCCGGCTCGAAGAGTCTATCGAGGAATATTACAAGGCCCTGGAGATCAACCCGCACTACGCGAACGCTCGCTACAACCTCGGCGACACGTTTCGGCGACAGGGCAGGCTCGAAGAAGCTATGCGGGAGTTCCAACTGGCGGTTAAATACGATCCCAACCACCGCGCCGCACAAAAAGCGCTCGAGGTCATGCGGGCCCGGTTGCGCGAACCGCAATCAGATTAGGCATTCCGGGCGTGCCCGCCCGGACCGGCTACCTCCGGCGGCGCATGGCCCGGCTGATTTCGCGTTGGTGGTCGCGGGCCTGGAGGTCCTGGCGCTTGTCAGCCAAGGTCTTGCCGCGCACCAGGCCAAGTGATACCTTGGCGATGCCGCGCTGGTTGAAGTAGACTCTCAAAGGGACAAGGGTCAGGCCCTTCTGCTCGACCTTGTAGTTGAGCTTCTTGATCTCCCGGGCGTGCACCAGTAGTTTCCGACGGCGCAGGGGCTCGTGGTTTTTCGTGTGACCGTACTTGTACGGGGCGATATGGCAGCCGATAAGCCAGAGCTCGCCGTCCATAATCCGGGCATATGCCTCTTCGACGGAGACGGCCCGGTTGCGGAGGCTTTTGACCTCGGTTCCCTGCAGGGCGATGCCGCACTCGAGCTTCTGAAGGACCTGGAAGCGGCGGGCGGCCCTTCGATTGCGGCAGACAATGTTATCGGGCGTAGTTTTCCTGGCCATGAGTCCGTTCTTCACAGGCGTTTGGCGAAGTTTGCGGAGAGGCGCTCATCCGATCTACAGGCATGATTGATTCTACAAAGCGGCACGATTACCGCAACACGCCGCCTTGGAATTAGCTATAATGGAGTAGATATGGCACGCGGGATAGAGAGAGAAACCGCGGTTACGCCCAGCCGGGAATACGAGAAGCAACTCGTCGGCCGGGCACTGGCGGACGACAGGCTCGCTCTGCGCAAGCTGGTCGAGCTACACAAGGACCGTCTGTTCAGCTTCATCTGGCGGATGGCCCGGAATCATCATGACGCCGAGGAGATCTGCCAGGAGGCTTTCCTGAAAGCCTTCGCCTCGCTCGACACGTTTTCCAGCGAATATCGCTTCAGCACTTGGCTGTTTACCATCGGCTACCGGGTTTGCCTGAATCACCTGCGGCGGAAGCGGGCCTTGACCGGGGAGCTGGATTTCACAGCGTTGCCCCACGAGAGGCACGGTGCGCTGCCAGCCTCAATAGAGTCAGAAGAGGCTGGGCGCCTGAAGGAGTTGGTGTGGTCGGCGGTCGACCGGCTCAGCGCGCCCCAACGAGCAACTCTGGTGCTCTTTTATCGGCACGAGCTGAGCTGTCATGAGATGGCCCAGGTGTTGGAGTTGCCTGTCGCAACTGTGAAGAGCCACCTTCACCGGGCCCGGCACCGCTTGCGCGAACTGTTGGAGTCGGTGACCGAGCACGAATTGCAGGAGTTCCGCAATCGTGCGGGGGCGGCTGGGTAGAAGGAGATGAGTGGAGTTGCCGGCCTATGGGCGATAGCCGCCGGCTTCGGTTGAATACGGAATGCGCTGCGAGCAAGCACGACAACTTTTTGACGCCTACCTCGACGGGGAGCTGTCCGGGGCACTGGCAACCGAACTGGGTGCCCATCGCGTTAAGTGTCCGGAATGCCGACGAGCGCTGGCCCTTATGGAGGTCAGCGGGCATATTGTCGCTTCGGATCGTGATCCGGTAGTGCTCCACGGTCAGTTTGCGGATCGGCTTCTGGCCTGCACCGATCGTAAGCCCATCCGCTCATGGGACCGGCTGCGCCGGGGGCTCTACATCGCCGGACCCCTCGCCGCTGCGGCCGTCGTTGCACTCGCAGTCCTTGGAGTCTTCGACCGTCCTGTTAGATTCGCCGGGAAGCGGGTAGAAGGGCAGCCGCGGCCCGACGTGTCGTCTCCGGAGCATTCCGCGGAGGCGCCCGCAACCGGGCGCTCGCTCGATGAGCATTTGCTGGAGGAGTGGCTTAAGGAGACCCAGGAGAATCTGGCGGCCAAACGTGATAGTGGGGAGTCCCTCCAGCGGCACTTCGAGCTGACTATCTCGCAGATGCTCGATATTCTCAAACAGGCCAGGGTAGCGTCCGACGGGACGGATCATGTCCCTGGCGCGGACGGGCAGGTCCCGGCGTCTCCGCCGGAGCCGGCTCCGGCGGACGACGAAGACGTCGAGGATCTATAGGTCTCACTCCTGAGAGTCGTGATTTCGGGTACCGGTCCGGGAATGGACCGTAGCCGTGGGGAAGCTTCGCAGCATCACCGTTTTGTGAGCCGTGTGGCTGCATTATACTGCGACATAATGTTCCTTTCTCGCACCGGTCAGCCCCGCTCCCTTGCACCTGCCGGACCGCCGTCCATCGACCACCCGAGGGAGTCCTCGATATCGACCGTATCAGAATGCACCTGGTTCGCGTTCGGCGTGCGTCACCACGCCAGGTCGCCGGCACGCCAACAGTGTGTGAATGTCGGCTGCGGCCTTGTCTTCCTGCTCTTCGTCTTAGGTGCCACAACTCAGGCACCAGGGCAACCGCGAACGGCGGGTAAGTCCGGGCTCGTACCTTTTGCCAGATACGTCCCGGAATCTGCAGAGGTATTCATCACGATCCAGCAGCTCGAGGAGGCCGATAGGGCGTTGGATCGGGCACACGCCTGGCAGTTGTTGCCACTTCTGGCCGGAAAGTCCACAAGAACAGATGGCGGATCTTTCGACTTGAAGAGCGCCGTGCCGACTCTCCTGGGGCTGCCTGCGTCGATCGGACCCGAGAAGTTGATGCAATCCGACATGGCTGTCGTTGCCCACTCCTGGTCACAGCTCGGCGGCGCGGTGTGGCTCGTGCACATCTTGAATGAAGCAGTCCTCGACCGATGGTTCCCCCCGAGCCGGCGCACAAAGAGCGGCACGAACCGTGGTGTGCCTTTCTTCCGAACGGAGGATGGTTTGACGGTCTGTTGGCGTGGGCGCACAGTGGCCCTGTCGCGTGCCTGGGGTCCTGATTCCCTGTTATACGAGACGATGAATCTTATGGCCGGCGAGGGCGGTGACGTTCTTGAACGATCCACTGCATACCGTGAGCTGATGGCATACCTGCCGGTCGGCTACCCCGCTCTGGCCTACCTGGCGAGGCACGAGACTCTCTCGGCGGATGCGGCAAAGCCGTCGCCGTGGTGGCCCGTGCTTGATCGTGCGGTTGTGGGGCTCTACGAGGGGGAGGGTCGTATCAACGTGGCAGTCCGAGCGTCTTTGGCGGCCCCACATCACAAACCGAAGCTGGCCCGTACCGCGATCAACCGGCTGCTGCGGCTTCCCCAGACGACCCTTTTCGCGCTGGCGACCACCATCGATTTTGACCAGGCCTATGCAGCGGCAGCGGCCAGCCCACAACGGGGAGTACTGGGACGCTACCTCACATTTCTCGCCGCGGTCGCCGAAGCACCTGACGCGCCGCCCGGCAACCGGCCTCACCTCGGCCCTCATGCCATCGTCGCCTGGGGGCAGGATCTGCGGGAGAGCGGATCGACACCTCAAGTGGCAATTATGATCGAATGCCGCGACGGGCGAGCCGTGCGAGACCATACCCGGCATATCGCGGACAAGATGATCCAACTGGTGCGGGCGGTCGATCCGGCAAAGATTGACAATGGTCTGACGATCCAGGAGAGCAAGCACCTCAGCGTCCCCATTCTGCACGTTCCGTTAAAAGCCTACGCCGAGCGGTCAGAGCTCCGGTTGCTTCGTCTTCTGGCAAACACCGAGCCGGCCTGGACGGTGTGGAACGGCTGGCTCATCTTCGCTCTTGGTCGCGACCACATCGAGCGTATCGTGGAGGCGGAGTTCGGCCTGGCTCCTACGCTCGCCACCGTGCCGGATATGCGGGCGCTGGACAGGCGCCCCGGCGAGCGGTCGGTGCTGTCCATTATCCGGGCCGGGCTGGCCACAAACGTGCTTGACCAGTGGCTAGCGGCACATGAAGCCGGTTCGCCGTCACTGCTGGATCCGTCCTGGTGGGCACGTGGATCGCCCTCGACGCCGCAGAGACCGCCACGCCTTGGAATAGGTATGAAGATCGTCCAGGAACCGGGTGTCGTCTCGGTGGCACGTGTATACCCGGACACTGCGGCGGAGGGACGCCTGCGGCCAGGCGACCGTATACTCGGAATCGGAGGGCATTTGCTGTCGCTGACCTCTCCGAATGCAGATCTGCGAAAACGGTGGGCCGATAGCACGGTCAAGCCGGGACCGACCCTGCGCGTGCAGCGCGGTGGCACGGCAATCGACGTGGTATTGCCCAAGAAGGAAGACATACGAGTTACTCACCTGCGCATCAATCCGGCGGATGCCGTTCGAGAGCTGGCCTCGTTGGGGCGCACGCTGTCATTCGCCAGCTTCGCGGTCAATGTAACCGACGAGAGGCACTACTCGGCGCGGCTGTCGCTTCGGTTTTCTCCGGCGCAGACCTCTAACACATCAGAGGATCGCTAACAGGTATCTTGCCCATTGTGAGACTGCTCAGGCTGGTGGGCGACGTATGCTACGCGATAGATGGTGCGGCCCTCCCGAGCATACTTGACTTCGAAGTTGGTGCCGACCCAATCGGCCTGTGCTTCCGCGCCGGTTTCTTCCCAGGCGGTCCCGGTCAACTCCGGACGCCGGTCGAGCAGGCTTCTGATAATCCCGAAGTACTCCTCATGATCGGATTGGATCAGCCACCTGCCGCCCGGTACGAATGCCCGTACGGCCGCCTCGACGAAATCCGGGCGGACGAGGCGGCGCTTGTGGTGACGCTTCTTGGGCCAGGGATCGGGGTGATAGAGGTGCAATGTGGAGACGCAGGCCGGCGGCAGGTGGTGGATAAAGAAGTATCCGGCATCGGTGCGCATGACACGAACGTTGATGAGCTTCCATCGGGCCATCCGGTCTGCTGCGTAGCGGAAGTACTTGTTGGCCCACTCGATGCCCAGGATTCGCAGATGGAGATTGGCCCGTGCCCGACTGAGCAGGAAGCCGCCCTTGCCGCAGCCGATCTCGATCTCGAAAGGCCCGGGCGAGTCAAACCAGTCCATCGGATCAATCACGACCCCCTCGGCCGGCGGCTCAACAATGATGTCCTCCATTGTCAGCGTCATATCCCCATACTCGCGAATGGCGAAAGTCAATTCAAGAGCCGGCCTGAGCCGCAGGCGGAATGGAATCCCGATCTATCGGGAGCCTGCGCGGAAACAGCTCATCGATATGCCGCTTACCTTGGCCGTTATGCGGCGCGGACGGTTCCAACTCCTGCCGAGAAACCCAGTACCGCCAGAAGAAAGGCATCATGTAAGACCAGGTACCGGATCTGAGCACCAGGTAACGGTTTGTACTTTTCGTAATTCCCTGGTTCGCGCAGCGGACCCTACGCCTCCGCCGATTCGTCGCTTCTCCAACCCCCTCCTTGATCCCGAGGTATCCCGATGTACCCCGACGAGCGGGGACGAAGACGCGTCGGGGTCGCTTCCTCTCCTCTACTCCCAGGTCCGCGGATGGGCCTCGGCGGTTACGTCGAAGTCCAGGAGTAGACCGCCGTGAGTGAAAGTGAAGACGATTTCGTCGCCGCATTCGAAGTCTTCGCCCATTCGGAGTATGTCACTGCTTGTCTCCGGCCCGACGCCGCCGATGATCAGAAGATCGGCGTCATCGATCACTATGGCCTGTAGGACGTCGCAGTCCCGGACGAACGTGGCCGTTCCGCCCGGCTCGATCGTGAACTCGCGCTCCGTCCCGACTTCCGGAAGGACCAGTTCCAGGACGTCCTCGTCGTCGTGGTAAATCAACACGACCTCGACGTCGAAGTCCGGCGAATCATTGACCAGCGATACGGTTACCGTCGATGGAAGCAGAAGATCCGTCAGGACATCACAGCCCATAAGCCAAGGCAATACCCCTGCAACCACCGTGTATCCAATCCATTTCCTCACGACTCATTCTCCTTTGTGATTGTGGTCCTCGGGTGGGAATGCGACGGCAAGGATTCACGCCCCTTCCATGGGGAATGCCTTGGCCATCGCGTCCAGATACCGCCATTGATCTTCGATGTAGCTTTTAAGCGGGGCCGCGTCCGTGGGCACCTTCGTATAGCGCCGTTGACGCGTAACGTACTCCTCGACGGGCGTGCCGTCCGGCCGCTCGTTGAGCCGGTAACGGATGCCGTCGAAGATCTCATAGAGCGGGAACAGCCCGCTACGCACAGCATGCCGGATCAGGTCCACGCTCTCTTCCGGGTCGGACTTCCATCCGGTGGGGCACGGCGAGAGCGTCAACAGAAACCGAAAACCGCTCGTCTTCCGGGCGGTTCGGATTTTGCGCAGAAAGTCTTCGCGATGAGCCACCGAGAGGGTAGCGGCATAGGGGATGCGATGACCGGCCATAATGGCCATCATGTCTTTCTTGCGCTCGCTCTTGCCCTTCGTCGTGGTACTGGTGACGGCCAGTTCCGGCGTAGCGCTGCTGCGCTGCCCGCCGGTGTTCCCGTAGATCTCGTTGTCGTAGCAAATGTAGAGTATATCGTCGTTGCGCTCCGCCGCCGCGGAGAGTGTGGCCACCCCAATGTCATACGTGCCGCCGTCGCCCGTCCAGCACACCACTACGTCAGGTTCACCATTAAGTGCATATACGGCACTGACCCCGCTGGCGACCGCCGCCGCACTGGCAAAGGTGGAGGCCGCGGTCGGAACACCGTAGGCGGTTGTGGGAAACGCACCGGCCGTAACAATGCCGCAGCAGGCCGGAATCACCATGGTGGGCTTCTCACCATCCAGGGCCTCATCCAGCCACCTAAGACCGATGGACATTCCGCAACCGGCACAGTTCGTATTCCCCGGCCGCAGCACGTTGTGGCAGTACAGCTCCTCCGGAGACGCCACCGTGGACATCACGCCGCCACCTCCTTCCATACCGGCTCGCCGGCTTTCTCCCGAGCATTCAGGTCATCGATGATTTCGTCGATCACCTCCGGTGTCACATCACCACCACCCAGCCCGACCAGATAGTCCTGAACGATGACGTCGGGCCGCGACTGTAGCGTTGCAGCTACTTCCTGCCAGAAGATTCCACCAGAGCCCGGCGAATGATTGCGGTCCAACACGCCGATCCGTTTGGCGTTGGACACGGCTGCAAGAAGCTCTTGTCGCGGGAACGGGCGAAACATCTTGCTGTTGATCATGCCGATCCGTTCGCCCTTGTCCCGGCGGGCGGTTACCACGTTGCGCAGGGTCCGCACCATCGTGTTGCACGCCATAAGCACCGTATCTGCGTCATCGGTGTGTTCAGCCGACAGAGCCCCGTGCGGTCGTCGGCCGAACACATGCTCGAATTCGTCGAGCGCTTCGGCAAGCACTTGCGGCACTCGCTCCATGGCCTCTTGAATCTCGACGCGGTGATGCTCAGTTTCGCGCGGCCAGGTAAGCCCGCCGATTGTCGCAGGGTGTTCGCCGCGAAGGCGATGAGGAATATTGCAATGCGGCAGGTACCGATCGACCAGCTCTCGCTCGGGCAGGTCGACCACCATCTGCGTGTGTGACGTGACGAAACCGTCAAGCGCCACCAGCGCCGGCAGCAACACGCGCTGGTCCTCGCCCACGCGGAACGCCACCAGAATCGTGTCCACAAGATCCTGATGCGATTCCGCGTAAAACTGGAGCAAGGCGGCGTCGCGCAGCATCAGGCTGTCACCCTGATCGACCCAAATGTTCCACGGCGGGCCGAGTGTCCGGTTGACCGCGATCAGCACGATGGGCAGGCGGTAGAATCCGGCGGCGAAGATGTTCTCGACCATATAAGCCAGCCCATTGGCGGAGCTGGCTGTAAAGGCGCGGGCACCGGCCAGAGACGCACCGATGCAAACCGCCATGGCACTGTGTTCCGACTCCACGGGGATGACGCGCCCCTTGGTGAAGTCAAAGCCTCGCAGAAACTCGATGATCTCGGATTGCGGTGTGATCGGATATGCCCCGCAGGCACAGCCGCGAGCATCACGGTTGGCCTCTCCGGCGACGGCCAGTGCGTAGCCGGCGGCGTGATTCCCGGTTTCCATTGCCCGTGCCACAGGCAGCCTCCCGCTCTACTACAACTCTGACATATAAATGACACCGCGTGGGCACTGTGACGAGCAGATGCCGCAGCCCTTGCAGTAGCCATAGTCAAAACGATACCCTTCGCCGTCGCGGAGAACGATCCCTTCCGGACAGTAGTTCAGGCACTGGTCGCAGTCGTTGCAGACGCCGCAACTGAAACACCGCCCGGCCTCCGCCACGGCCGGATGGCGGTCCGGACCGTCGGCCAACCCCAGGCGCACCTCTTTGAACGTGTGCCGCCGATCCGCTGCCGGAAGCATGACACTGTTCTCGCGCGGAGCGTGGTTGAACAGGTGCATGGTGATCACGTCGGGCTCCGCAACAGGTTCCGAAGGTGGCGGGAACAGGTCCTCGCCGGTCAGCGTTCGATGTATGTGCCAGGCGCCGCTGCGACCGCTGCCGATAGCAGCCGTCACAGTCCCTTCCGCGGTGGCGAAGTCCCCGCCGGCAAAGATCGGGGCACCGCTCAAGCCGAGCAGGGTACCGTCCTTTCGGATCTCAGATCCCTCCGGGAGGATCGCCAGGTTGGAGGTCTGGCCCAGAGCCAGGATCACGCGGTTGCAGCGCAGATCGAACTGGGCGTCTTCACTCGTGTCGGGAATCGGTCTGGGCCGGCCTGATTCATCGGGCTCACCCAGGCGCATCCGCTGACAGGTCAACAGCGGTCCGAGACCGTCGCGATCCAACCGCAGCGGCATGACCAGTTCATGAAGGGTCACACCTTCTTCGAGTCCCTCGTCGACCTCTTCCTTGATGGCGGGCATTTCAGCGCGCGTGCGGCGGTAGACGATCCGAACGCTTCCCGCGCCGATGCGCTTCGCCGACCGGGCGGCGTCGACCGCGGTGTTCCCACCACCCACCACGATAACGTGTTCCCCGTCGAGCCTGACCTGCCCCTGGCGGACCCGATCCAGGAAATCAATGCCTTGCTCCATCAGGTCCGTCGCCGACCCGCTTATGTTCAAATTACGTGAGTCCTGCAGCCCGGTCCCCACAAACACCGCCGCATATTCATGAGAGAGCTTCAGCAAGTCAGCGCGGTCGATGAAGCGCCCGCTCTGCACGTCCACACCGTGTTGAAGGACGTAGCTGATTTCCTCCCCGAGAACATCGCGCGGCAGACGATAGGTGGGGATGCCGGTGCGCAGAACGCCACCCAGCTCCGCACTGCCTTCAAACATTGTCGCGGGGTAGCCCAACCGGGCGAGGTGGTATGCTGCGGACAGGCCCGCCGGGCCCGACCCGACCACAGCCATGCGCTCCTTACGCCAAGGTTTCACAGGATCCGGTCGCTGCCCGTGATCAGCAGCATATCGCTCCAGCTCGCGGACATTGACCGGCTCGTCGAACAACCGGCGGTTGCATGCTTCCATGCACGGTGCCGGGCAGACCCGGCCACACACGCCGGGAAGCGGAGAGGTCTCCAGCAAAATGGTCATGGCCCGGTCGTAGTCTTCTTCACCTACGGCTTCGACGAAACCGCGCACGTCGTTGCCCGCCGGGCAGCCGTGGTTGCAGGGAGGGGTCAGTGTCTGACGTTCGGGCTGACGTGTGGCCCACGATCCGGTTTTGATGCGTGGCATCGCGCCGACCACGTCGTCCAAAATGCCCGCAACCGGCTCCTTCGGAGGTGCGCTGGGAGCCGCCGCCAGCCGGCCCTTCAACCGTTTCACTTGCACCCGCTCGTACGCTTCGCGGGCGGATTTGATGTTCGGGCCACCGAACTTCACTTCGACCAGTGCGGCCTCGACGTCTTCCAGGCTCATGTCGAAAACCCGGGCGGCGGCGCCGAGCACGGTGGTGTTGACGATTGGAACGGCCCGTGTCCCCAGCCCGTTGGAAACAGCGATCGTGGTCGCATCGACGGTGGCAACGTGCCATCCGGAAAACTGCTCCGCGAACGCATCGGGCCCGTCCGGCGAGTTAAGAATGATCCAGCCGTCGGGTTTGAGCCCCGTCAGAATCTGCGGGTTGATCAGCGTGCGATCCAAGACGATCACATGGTCCGGCTCGTAAACCTGGTTGTGGTTGGTGATCTCGTTGTCGTCGATGCGTACGTAGGCTTGTAGTGGGGCACCTGATCGCTCAGCAGCATAGACACCGAAGGCCTGACCGTGCTTCCCCCGAAGGAAGTGAGCCGTAGCGATCAGCTTCGCGAGCGTTACGCCGCCCTGACCGCCGCGTCCGTAGATGGTCAGTTCGATCATAGCTGGCCTACTCCCCGGCTCCGGGCGGCCCGTTGACCGGCAGACCTCCGTCCCCGGGATCTTTTCTCCCTACACACGCCAACAACCCCCGGGTACCCATCAGAAGTCTTCCTGCAAGGTACGTTCCGATCAACGTCCATCCAGGCGCCCTGTGATGCAGCGCCGGCACATTGTACCCTGATCTCAGGGCAATGGGCAAACACCGTTGTCGCGAGCTGCTGGTCGGCAGGATCCCAGCGTTGTGAGATTTCGACACTTGGCTGGTCGGCGTGTCCGAGCAGCCGTGCACATTGCCTCAGCGGCGAGACGACCCTTGCCGGGGCAACGTCGACGCACAGATTTCTCGGCGTGGTTACAGCTACACCGCTGTCGTCACCTTCGCTGACGTTCGCCCGGCCGGGCGTCTCTCAAAAAGCGCCCGCTCTTGAGGAGCTGATTCAGGTTTCCGTCGTCGACCCCCGCGCCAGGAGGCGGCCGCGTTTCTGGCAATCCGCGATGGTGGTCTGATAGCCGTCGGTGAGCTCGGGAAGGCCGAGGCCGCCTATCGGCAAGCCATCCGGCCGTCCAAATCGCGTACCACAGCATCCGTGCGCTAAGCCGGTGCTACTACCTCTGGTCCAGGACACCTCAGCCTGACGACGGGAAGGGGGTCATCGTGCCAGCATCAAGAAGCGCATCAGGTCCATAAACTCGTTACTGGTGTAGGAAACGCCCCAATCACCGACCCTTTCCGCACCAGGATACCAGGAGTTCCTGTAGGCTTGGCGCTCGTTCTTGAACTGAACTTCAATGGTGAAGGGTGGGTGATACTTCAATGGCTTGAACTCAGCCAACCTCCCCAGAGCCTTCTTGACTCCTGCTTTGATCAACTCTCGCGACTTCTTCGGGTGGAGGTTCAGAGAGGCCTCGCCAATACCCTCCTTTACCACGACCGTTTCAATATTTCCGAAGATTGCCCTGGCCTGCTCGCAAATGGCCTTGTCTCCAGCGACGAAGATCACCGGCACGTTGTAAGATCCGGCAATGAGTCCGTTCCACCCGGCTTCCGGCAGTGAAACGCCGTTCACTTTCAGATCGTAGATGGAGCCTGACATGGTGTGATCGAGCGTGGCGTCCTTTGTCCCGGCCTTGGCATGATACCCGACGAAGATTACGGCATCGAAAGTTCTATCGATGCCCTCCATCATGCCGAGGGGGCCGCCCGACCAGTCTCGCAGGAGTTTGGCGTTCCTGTTCAGTTCGTCGGGGATGAGATTTCTGGCACTTCCGTGGGAATCCCGGACGATAATCTCCGCAGCTCCGGCTTCCAAAGCGCCTTCGATAGCGGCATTGACCTCTTTGGTCATTGCCGTTCGGTGGTACTCATAGTCCGAGCCTTCAGAGCCGGTCTCATCCCAGTTGATGACGTCGGTTATGCCTTCCATGTCCACTGAAATGAAGACCTTCGGCCCTTCTTGGGCCTGCAATGGCGTCAGGCAAAGGACCAGTGGACAAAGCATTCCCTCTAGAAAAAGTGCGCGTGCCATACCACAATCTCCTTTCTTGAAGAATCCTGTAACCCTCTCCCGTTAGGAATTCTTAAAAGCCGAGATTCCCGATTGCTCGGTTCCGTGACGGCTATCGTACCGGGATAAGCCTCGCGAACGCAAACGGTTGATCCGCCGCCCTGCGCTTCGCAACGCAATGGGGCACGCGTCGTCGAACAAAAAAGTGTGGTCTACACAGCGGGCGTTACGTTACTCGGGAGCCGGGAATCGGTCGGTTCGAGTAACGAGGCAACGATCAAGATCGGTCTGACTGATTTAGAGCTCGTCGGGAATTCCGTACTTCTTCTTGGCCTCAGCGGTCAACTCCCACAGTACATTCACGATCACCCAGCGACCCTGTGTCTTCGACATGTGCATGTAGTCGACCCAATCGTGCATCTCCAGCTTCACGCTCGCCGCATTACCGCTCACATCCAGGACAGTGACATGCGTTCGTCGCTGGTCCGTGGGCGTCTTGGCGCCCATCCCCTTTCGAGTCGCTTGCACCAGCGCCATTGCACTCATATGGTCGATCTTGCCCTTGCCGGTCCGCGGGTCGGGCATGAGGGCGCGCTTGGCCAGATCGGGATGAAGGGCCCGCTCCATCCGCTGGGCATTTCCCTCATACCATCCTTGCCCATAATCCAGCGCTGTCTGCTTGATCGCTTCCAGGTCTGATTTGCCCGCCTCCGAGCCGGATAGCACAAACAACGTGACTGGTAACACCGCAGCAACCACTGTCTTAAGCATGGCACTTTCTCCTTCTTGCAATCAAGATTTTCCCAGCTACAACAGCTTGGGCCGCAATTCTACCGGACACGACGACATGACCGCCAGGCACGGCCAAGTGTCGTTTCTTGTCACCGATTGCCGTTGGTTCGGCCTCGGGAGGGGACCTGCGCGGGGTCTGAGCGCCTTTGCCCACGGTCCGACTGACTTGGGACGGGATCTGTCACGTCGTCCTGACGATCCAAGGATCTCTATTCACGTCCGTCATCTCACGTCCCTTCCCGGCGGGATCCCCCAACCGGGGCGATTCGTGGAGGGTTCCGTTGCAGGCGGGAGTCGAAGCCGGCGGGCAAACGGCGGGGCGCCCAGAACGGTATGGGGCGGTGGCGACTCCCGTCAGGCAACCACAGCGGCAGACTTAGCTCGAGATCTCCAAGGGGCCGCACGTCCCCCGAGGCGCGGCAGGTCAGGAGGAAGGGCGCCCCGCTCAAGGCCCCGCTATCCAGCGAATTTTGCATCCGCAGAAAAAAAAGTTGCCTCGCTTGACTCCAACCTGTGCTGCGGTCAGACTGTCCCCAAAAGAGCACATAGTGAGCAGGTCCGCGTCCTTCCGAAACAGCGTTTGTTTCAACTCGGCCCTGTCCTTTGTGCGACTTACGGAAGTGTTGCGGTTATGCAAGGCACCGTGAAATGGTTCAATCCAACCAAGAGGTTCGGGTTCATTACTCCGTCCGATGGGGGCAAAGACGTATTCGTCCACCAGAGCGAGCTCCAGGGCTCCGAAGTTCTTCACGACGGCGACCGTGTGGAGTTTGAGGTCGCTGACGATGCCAGGGGCCCGAAAGCCACGAACGTCCGAGTGATACAATAGGTCGGTGAGCTACGGCGTTCTCACCGATCGCGCAGCAAAGGATGGAACGGCCTGGCCCGCCCGCAGGCGGGCAGGTCGTGGAATCCCAGCGGCAGCTTGTCTGCTCATCCACACCGGCGGATCCCGATGTATCCCGGCGAGCCGGGACGAAGACGCATCGGGAGCAGTGGTATCTGCGCTTCCCTGATTGTCTCCACGTCGCGGCAGGTGGGGTCGTTCATGCCCCCGGTCCTGCTGCGCGTGGCTCGGCGGGCCCCCGCAATAAAGCAATTTGTCAGGGGCGGAAGGGCATGGCTTGTACAGGTCGCCCGTTACATTTCAAACGAGGATGCTCGAACCTGTGTTAAACTAGGATGCCCTAGGACCCAAGATTCCGCCACCCGAGCATTGCCTATCTTGAACCGCCGACAAGGTCTCGGTACGCTCGGGTTGTCGCATCGGATTCGCAAAGACAAACCCACATTGCGCGTGTCCCGTGGGAGGGGAGAGAACGTACGCCACGAAGACGACAGTGACGCTCGGCACCTTGGCGTTGGCTCTTGGCTTGGTCGTCAGAGCGGCCAGCGCGGATGGGTTCACCGAGGCGTCTTCCTGGGCCGCGTATGACCCCGGAAGCATGGACGCCGGATGTGACCCGGATGGCTACGGACGGGGCCGTCTTCGACGGGCGATATGTCTACTTCGCGCCACGCCACAACGCGTATCGGCTTCACGGTGAAGTGCTGCGATACAACGTAGCCAGCGATACTCCCACCGTCTCCGAATGGGGTACGGTCGGGATGGTGCCGTTAGTGCTTGCGGCGGGGACGGTGATGCTCGTGAGGCGAAGAGCTGCGACAACGTGAGGCGTGGTTGGAAGACCCCCCACGGCGATGCCAACCTAGGGTAATAAAGGAAACTTGAGAATGTCGTTTGACTTCAGTGGACTCGGAGCATCCATAACGCAGGGGCTCGTTCAGATATTCCTCATCGTGCTCGTTCTACTGGGCTTGCTGACTGGTTAAGCACAGCCTGAACCGTTCGATAGCGTAAGCGGCCTGCCGCTCGGCCACAGTAACGATGACGCTCCCCGTTACGGCGGCGGGTACGACGGCGCGTGCGCCCCCGGGCGGTGAGGATTTTCCCGGCAGATCTCACCTGTTCTTGCCGATAAAAACGTGCGGTTTTGCATTTTGGGGACATGGTTCTTGTCGGGAGATCTGGTGATGAGACTTCTTGCAACAACCGGGCCACGGCGCTCGGTGGCGCTGCTGTTGATCGTCAGCCACCTGTTTTTGTTCAGTGGATGTGCCACGCTTGCACATCGGTCGTCGGCTTCGGGGCAGCATGCGCAATCCACGGCGGACTGTAGCGGTACGGGCGAGGTGTGCCCCTGGCTACTCGGCGATGCCGGCCTGCTCCTGTTGGGGGTCATACCGGGCGTGATCGCGTTCATCGTCGATTTCGGGACGGGCGCCTGGCGTCACGCTGATGCCGGACGGGCGATGACCGCGTCCGACGAGGTCGCCTCCGCTCACCTTCTGTTTAGTCCCCCAGAGACCCGTTCGACTGATTGATATCCGAGCTTGGGCGCTGGCGACGGGACTGAAAGAAGGCGTGCGGCCGACCGAGGCTCACCTCTCGACCGACAAGCCGGAATCAGCTCCCCAAGGTACGCCGGAAACCGTTCGAGCATTCTCCCGAACGTTCGACCTACGCGGTCTTCTCGGATTGCGCAGTCTTGGCGTTCGTGCTTGGGCGTGGCGCTGGCGGCTACAACTGCGCACAAGTCCGGAGGGGCCCCAACCTCAGGAGCCCACAGGTTGACACCCACTGAGTCGCTGGGTGAAAGCCAGGGATTCCGGATGGGATCCGCTAACCGCTCTTGCTGTGGAAACGCCGGCCTTGGTACGATGACGGCTCCGGAGTCTGCGAATGGGAAATCTCTGTTGACCAGGATTTCCGGCCTCCGCTTGTGATGCGCCGGCCCCTTGGGGCCAGATCCGGAGAAGGAGTCTGAGCGATACCCGGTCCTCGTCACTCGTCACGTGCACGTCGCCGATCGGCACTTGTTGCGGGCACGTTATGCCTGTTGACCTTTGCAGTATCACTCAGCTCCTGTAGCCCTGACAGACAGGTGCCGGACGAATCATTCCATCCTGAGATCGGGGCCCCTGCGTATTCAGTCGGCAAAGGTCCGGTCGTTATGCTTGACGAGGCCCACGCCAATTTCCATACGGTTGGCGGTCGATACAAGCCGTTTAGCAGACTCCTCGAGCGCGATGGTTATGTCGTCAGAGCGGCAACATCCAGAGTGAGTTCGGAGCTACTCAGTGCATGTACGATATTCGCGATTTCCGTCCCGACATCCAAGGAGAATCGGTCTGCCTACTCCAAGGAGGAGATTCAACTCTTACGCGAGTGGGTGGAAGATGGCGGCTCTCTCCTGCTGATTACGGATCACATGCCCGATCCCCCCGCGATTGCAGAACTGGCGGCCGCATTTGGCATCCGTGTCAGCAACGGATATGTTCTTAATGAGCGTCCCGGTGAGTCGAGAGGCGACGTGTGTTTTAGACGAACCGACGGCACATTGCGTGACCATCCGATCACCAACGGACGCAGTGACCGGGAGAAGATTCACTCCGTAACCTCATTCACGGGGTGTGCCTTTCAGGCTGGGGCCGAGTTCTACCCACTTCTCGTGTTCGGGCCATACAAGCTGTCCTGGATGACACGTAAACAAGGAGAATTCCTGCCCGATACTCCGAAAGTGGACGTAGAAGGCTGGTTTCAAGGAGGCGTGCTGGAGTATGGCAAGGGCCGTCTTGCCTTCTTCGGAGAAGCCGGCATGTTTACCGCGCAGCTTATCGGCAAAGAACGTATCCCGTTCGGCATGAACGTTCCAATGGCGAAAGACAATGCACAATTCTTGTTGAATGTGATGCACTGGCTTTCCGGGATTCTCTGATGTCGACCCCTGCCTACCACTACCTGGCTGACCCACCCGGTCGGTGAACCCCTGAGGCAAACTCGCAATCCTTGATCCGGGACGTACTGCTCACCGGCTTATGGGCCGGCGTCTGCTCTGGACGGCTGCAGCAGGCCTCGAAGACCCGGCTGATCCCGAGTTGCATCAGGGCGGCCGGAATGACTGACGACTGATCGCTGAGAACTGATGACTGAAGCCGACCACTATCGAGGTGTCGCCCGGAATCGAATTAGTTATTCCGTAATCGCCAGGTCTTGGCCTGCGATGTATCCCTCGGTTACTGCCGACTGATATCTACTTGGGTGCCCAGCCCGTCTTCGGTGAAGCGAAGACGCACCGTTACTACCTCGATGGTCTGCAACAACTGCCCGAGCGGCGATGTTGGAGATGGCGCGTCGAGTCGTAAGGGTCGCCGCAGTGGTCCGTGGAACGAGCATATAGCCGAATCGGTGTTTGTATCATACTTGTAAATGCCGCCGTCGGGGCAAAGCAGCTTGTAGCCGAGATAGGTCCGCGCGGCGTCATCGAGGGTGCGATCTTCAAGCAGACCGCAACGGCCAAGAAGCCATACCTGGGCAAGGTTGCGCCACGAGACCCGCCGTGCTTGCTGCTCGAGGAAGTAGCTAACCGTGGACCGGGCAAGTTCTGCAGCACGCGGCGCGACGTACAACGTAGCGTTGGCCTTGACACCCTGCAGCTTACGGGTGCCGGCCTCAGCAGAGCCACGTAGCCGGTCGATCAGGTTCCTCAACGCCGACGCCTGAGTCGAGACGTAGAAGCCGTCGTCGATGGTGGCGTAGTAGAGAGCAGGGCCGCGCTCGCTGACGGTGGCCTTTACGTCTTCGGCCGGGGTATCGGATTCAGGCTCATCACTTTGAAACTCCTCGGCAAAGGGACTGGTCGGATTGGGTGCAATCTGGACTATCGTGATGTTGTGATACGGCTCCAGGTTGCTGAACACGACCGTGTTCGGTGCCATGGTGTTGACTGTCGTTTTCAACGCGACAAGGAACGCTGCCAGGCTCAGCTTGTTCCTTGCATGCACCCCCAATACGATCGAGGCGTTGAAAACATCGATGACTTTCTGCCCGGGGCGTCGGCGGTCTTGCGTCTCGTCCATCGAATCGTACTGGTGCCGGACCAGCGTGCTGAATGCGTCCGTGTCCTCCACCCAGAAAGTGATCCAATCGCCGAGCCAATCCGAAGTCACGTTCGTCTGCGTGAAGGCGCCGAGCGTCGTGGCCCATCGGGCTTTGTGGGCCCCATCGTTCAAGTGCATAACGTACCGCAGAAGCGTGTTCTGGCCGAACCGGCTTGTACTGACGCTAATCGGCTCACCCCCGGCGACATCGACAAGCTCGTTGTATCTCGACGAATCGATCAGCGGGAGGATATAGGTCTCCAAAGTGATCGTCTTGTCGAGCTTGATGCGGACTCCGATTGGATCGAAGTATTGACGCCAGTATTGCTGGTAGCGATCGCGGAAGCGGCCATAGGCCGCTGTTTCCTCTTCGGTGGCCATCTCGGAGTCGAACTCGATTAGTGGTGTCAGAAAGCCAAGGTCACCGTACGTCGAGCTTCGCGCCACGCCGCGCTCGGCGTTCCACGTAATGACCCCGCCCTCGGGGTCGTAGAGGTCATCTGCGTTCATAGAGCGGTCGGCGACAAGCTGTTCAAAGGTCGGCTTGCTCGGACCGTGCTGGTAGCCGTAAAACGCAGCGGCGTTGGTCAACATCTTGAGCGACGTGGCGGCTTCAAGTCGGCGCTTTTGCTTGATGCGCACTTCCGCTCCGACGAGCCGGCGGATGAACGGATCACTGAGGTACAAAAAGCCGTGCTCCAACGATTCGTCGATCGGAAAGACCGCAGCCCGCATGTACTTGAAATCCGCCGCCTTTGCCAGGCTGGGGAGGGTTCCTTTGGCTGCATCGATCGTGCGCTTGAGCGCTACCAACGAGTTGCTGTACATACATACGCCATCGATCCAGCATCGGTGGCACGAGACACGCCTGTCTGAACTGACCAACCGCTCGATGGTGATGCCTTGATGAGTGACCTCATCGTGACGGGCGTCGTCGTGCATCTGCTTCGCCTGGAGGAACGGCAAATCAACGGCAGCCTGGAAAGCCTCCTTTGTCTGCGCGTGGAAGAGAACCGTGATGTCCGAGCCGTTCACTATGTACGGGTCTGAACCGGAAACTGCAATCTCCTTGATGACCGCCGGGCCGAGCATCCGAGCAAGGATGTTGTCCGGCAGGCAGAGCTGACGGAGCGTCCGTTCGCGCGTACCGTGATCCGTACCGACAGGCCTGGCCAGGCGCAAAAGCGAGTTACCCCATTGTTCGGTGAAGTCGAGCAGTTCCAGAAGGCGTGCCACACTGCGAAACCGCAGGAAGTAGTGATCCTCCGGAACGAACGCGGCCAGCTTGCCGTGGACGGGGCTCTTCCCCTCGCGCATCTCGTCAAACGGGTGGCTCTTCACACCAACAGCGGGGATGTCGCCGAACGAGGTCTTCCGCTCGCCCCGGTCACGGTCGGTATTGACCATTCGGTCGAGTTGCAGCGACTCCTGGATAGCGAGCGCGCCGCTGAGAACAGCATATTCCAGCTCCTCCGGCCGCCGAAACCGTCCGATCCCCCAGTCACGCTCAACTGACACCTGCACATCAAACTTCCTGTGGGTCTGTTGAGCCGCGTAGGCAAGGAAGCCACCCACGTCACCCACGTACTCGCGGAGCCGGCGGAACCACAGAGCCTGTGCAGCCGCCCATCGTTTGCGTGGAGAAGGCTGGTCCCGGAGAGCGTCCGCCGAGGCGAGATCAAGAACCAGTGGGACTTCCCTCCAGCCACCATCCGACGTCGGGTACCGGAAGAATAGCTCAGGCGATTTCGCGGCTGGGCATCGGCAGATGAATGTTAGCCGATCTTGCCGCGGGAAAGGAAAAGACCGGCGCGGCTCCAAGTGCGGGTATTCGGGGTAGCAAGGATATTTCCATCGGGGGTCGCCGCTCAGCGATGCCGCACGTGGCCAGACCGTATGGTGAGTGTCCCACCACAGCCTCCGCTTCTCGATCGTCATTGTCCCCATGTCTTTGGGGCGTTGGATCGTAACGTGAAGCACGATGTGCTCTCCATCGCTCGCCTTGGTGAGGGACAGGACTTCGGGATCACTTCCGCTCTCAGATGGCTGTGTTGCCTCCGCGGTCGAGGCTCCGATCGCGGTGAGCAACAGAATCCGCCGGATGAACCTGAACCGCCTCAGGATTGTAGATGCGCTCATGACCGTCTGTTTCCCTATGCAAAAAGTTGTCTCTGTTCGCCGGGGTCGGTGATCATGTCGAACGGGTCTTGTGCCAGTGTACCAGGGTCGCGCTCAGTCCGAAAGAGAGCGCGCTGCAGATTGGCTCATCTGGTCTCCACCAAAGCCGGGAGGTTCACGCCCAGAGTGCAGGTCCGGCAATCTCCAGGCCGCCTGCTGCCAGAGGTACCGATTGCGAATATCGAAGCGAAGATTCCGGGCGCTTTAGTGGACACGGCGGTGGACCCGCGGTGGGCCACCCCATCCCCGTCGGATCACTTACCCTAAAAGCTAGTCACCGGACGCTACCACCCCGGCACATTCTCCGCCCGGTGCCCACGGCGACGGACCCGGCGGGGGCCACACAGGACACCAAGGTGGAGGTATCGCTCCAGGAGGATAGGGGCACCCACGGAACGCATCGACGCAGAAAGTGACGTCCGTGATATCGATCCGCCGGTTCGGGGTCGCAAAGTCGAGGTCGGCCCGGGCCTTCCTCAGCGCCGGCTGGAACTGCGGCGAAGTCGGCGGTCCCAAGTTCTTGAACTTGTCAAGCAGGGCGGTCACGTCGGTGGGTATACCCACGACTCCGTCAGGCGGGGTGCACGGCCACGTTGCGCAGCTCCTGACCATGTCGCCCCACCGGCTCATGGTGACGACGAGCGGATTCGAGTAACTGCGGTCCACGTTCAGGTCGCAGTCGTCCCTGGCTACCTGCACCTCGTAGACGCCGTTGGGGATGATCCCCTCGTGGTACACGGTGATGACACCCTCGGCACTCCAATCTCTCACCTCGGCTGCGCACTGCAGCGTGGAGGCATTGAACTCCGAGATCGGTTGCACCGGAGGACACGGAGGGGATACAAAACCGGCGCTCTCGCAGAACGTCGCCGGTGGGCCGACAAACATCTTGGTGCCGTTCCACGCATCGTACGGCCGCGGCAGATCGACCATGTGGACCCGGATGGCCTGCTGGGCCCCGGCGTCGGCTTCGCCGATCTTGAACGAGAGGTAACGCACCTTCTGGTTGATCTGGCCTCCCCGGGCCGCCAGTATGTCATGTTCGGGCTTAGCTGACGGCGTGCACTGCGACGGAACGCAGCGGATGTCAACCAGTGCGGCACCCGCATCGTTGCCCGCGACCTGCTCGAAGCCGCCGGCCCGAATCAACCAGCACTCACCCGGGTACACGGCGTTTCTGGTATCGATTCCCGGACCGGCATCGGCGATACCGTTGCAGGTCTCGTCCACGGCGTCACGGATCTGGGTAGCGCTGTCCCGCGGACATGAGCAGGTACCGGAACGGTCGCTGTACAACGCAAACACCGAGTCGAAGGCACCATCGCTGTTGCCGGAGTGGCACATGCTGACTACCAGCCTTCCGGTACAGTTGGTTACGTACTGGTACCAGATGTCCTTCACCAACGCGTTTTCACTCGGGATACCCACGACTTGATCCGGTGGGTCCGTCGGGGCGCAGTTGTTGTCGAAGGCATACAGGCCGCCCTCCGGCGGGACCTTGATCGCCGGCGGGGGCTCGAAACCACCGCAGATTAATCCGCTACGGGGCAGGGCTACGCCGCCGGCTGCTGCGCCTGCGCATGACTCACCCGGTTGCACCTGGCAAAGACCTGTGGCGCAGTCGTTTTGCAGGAACCAGTTGCCGACAATGTCCTCGTCACACGCGGCCAGGTCGGTATCGACAGTGCACGACTGGTCACACTCGCAGCAGCTTCCCAACGGGGTATCCGGCGGGTCGAATGCCAGCGGGCCGCCGCCCGGAGCACCGAGACAGAACGCCAGGTCCGTAGATCGGGCACTGGCCGCCGAGGGAACGTAGCCGCGACTGCAAACGGTTTGACTGGCGCACTCATTGCCTTCGTGGACGCCGGCGTCGCAGAAACCTCCGACACAGGCACCCTGGTCTACAGGGCGGTCACCCGAGCCCTGGACCGAGTAGTCGTTGCCGATGCCCTCCTCACGGAAGATCTGTTGCCAGCTCCAGTAGCAGGTGTTCTCGGTGGGCTCGGTGCCGCCGGCCAGCACGTCCGTCTGGTTGGCTACCTCGAGCCAGTAGGGCACGCTAGCCTCAGGGAGCACGATGGGCGGCTCGAAGCGCAACGTGTACGCCAGGACCGGAATGCCGTAGGTCGCGGTAAAGCCGTTATCGTTGGGTATCTCAGCCTTGAAGACGTCGTCAGGGCCGACCCATCGGTCGGTTCCCACCTGAGCACCGGGGAAACCACCATCATCGCGGTAGACGCGAACGCGGAAGTTGTCCTCCACGTTGCCGTTGCAGTTGAACTGCTCATACCCCTGTGGTCCTGTGGGACTCGGTGCACTGTCGTCCATGTAGTTACCCCAGACGCACACCGAGCTGATCTCGGTGCTGACCGGTACGAAGTCGTCCGCGGTGACCACGCCGAACGGCGGGACAGTCAGGTCGCTCATGTGGAGCGAGACTGTGCTCGAGAAGTCATATACCTGGCAGTTGCCCACACCTTCGATCTCACAGGCCGGACAGGGATTCAACAGATAGTCGCAATCCGGCCCGCCGACGTACGTTCCAGTCAGCGAATCGCAGTAATCCAGCGTCATGGTCTCACCGCTGGGGCCTTCGTCTACGCACACTCCGGGCCCGGTGCAGCAGGCACCCTCCCCACAGGCGAAGAACTCACCGGCTTCGCAGGTGACTACCGATTCCATGTCGGGCGGGATGTTGCCGAAGCCCAAGTAGTAGCCGCCTTGCGCCTCGCAGTCCGGCAGGTTCAACATCTCACAATTCCCTACGCAATCACCGTCGTCCTCCGCCGGGGGATTTCCGCAGTCCTCGTCCTCGTCGCATTCCACACCGGCGTTAGGTGTACCGGTTTTGCAGACCCCGCCTTCCAGACAGCAGGCCGCGACGTCACACGCCGCGAAGGTGACGTGCATCTGATACTGACCGACGTGCCCGCCCGGGCCCGTGTAGATCGGATAGAAATAGTGACCATACGGCAGGTGGGCGTAAGTTTGCCACACTTCGTCGCCGTTGCAGAACGGCGCTCCGTGGCCATAGGCGTCCACACCCGTGCCGATCGGCGGGCTTACGGGCCTGGACGGAATGATGGTGGCGCACGGATCGCAATCGGCCAGCAAGAAGTCCCATTGCGGTTTGTAGATCTCGCCGGTCATCTCCGGCGTGCAGCACATGTCGATCCGCATGTCGAAGCAGGCGTCCACACAGAACGCCTCCCACCAGCCTCGATCCCGGACAGGACCCGCCGGGTCAAAAATGTCGAGTTGACAGGTTCCGCCTCCACCGGACTGGTAATCGCCAAAGGTTGCCTGCTTGTTGTTGCCGGTGATGGTTACCGTGATCGGGTCCTCGCCGGGTTTCGGTACGTTGATGATGTGAAAATACGCCTGGTCGCAGGTGTCCGCGCCCGTGTAGATCGGCTGCTCGCAGCAGTTCGGATCACAGCTCGTGCCAAAGCCCTGGCCAATGGTCCCCATCGGGCACGGAGGCTCGCAGGTCTGCGGGTCGGGGCAGTCAGTATCACTGACGCAGTCGGTCTGGTCGACGCTGCATTTGCCGCCGATTACTTCGGTGCACGCCCCACTAAAGTCGCAGCAGGCCGTCTTCTGGCAGGCCGGCGGAATCACCTCGCAAGTGCCGGCAACACAACTGGCAGACGAAGGACAATCGCATCGCTCTCCGGCGTTCTCACTGTTCTCGTCGCAGACGCCGTCAACGCAGGAACCGCCGGGACAGGCAAGGGGGTTGTCTTCGCACGGCTCGTTCTCGCGGGTGCCGCCGTCGCACAGCTTACACTCGGCGGAGGCGTTGCACTCCGGCCCGAACGGGTTGTTGCTGCAGACGGTGCACGCAGTCCCGGGGCCTTGGAAGAAGTCGCCTCGCCCCTCACAGACCCAGGGAAGTTCCAGTTCGCAGACACCGGTGTCCGTGCCGCAGCATGCGCCTACAGGTTCCGCCGCTCCCTCGCCGACGATCTCGAAGGCCAGTATCCCGCTTTCAAGCCCCTCGCCAACGGCGTCGTAAGCCATCAATCCGTCCCCCTTGTCCGCGTAGATCATGGTGGGGTGCCTGGCGTTTCCGACGCTCAGGGTGTCGGTGGCGGCCCAGCGCTGCAGCGAGTCCGGTGTGAACTCCACTGCCGCACCGACCGTGATGATCCCGTCGCGCGGGACGATTGGCATCTCGGAGTGGATCACCGTCCGGAGCATCACACCGGGGGTACCGGAGACTTCCGTAATGGTGTCCTCGATGAACGTCCCTTGCGAGTCATAGAAAGTGATGCGCATCCGGGAGCCGGTGCCCTCGTCGAATCCGCCGATCCACCGAACGGTGGTTACCGCTAAGTAGGGATGGTCGATGTGAAGGCTGTAGTCGTCACCGACCTCGCGGTACGGCCGGCAGTCGGCCACGCCGGCCTCATGGGTAATACCGGACAGGTTGCCGGCGGTTATGCCCGCTTCATACCTGGGACAGCGATAGTCCTCACCGGCGTTGGGCTCGGGCACAGGCACTATAGCGCAGGTTCCGTCATCGCCGCCAAGGCCGAACCAGATCCCAGTGCAATCCGCCAAGGTCTCGCGGGAGCAATCGGCGTAGCCGGTGCCCGTACAACAGCGGCCCTCGCCGCAGGTATGGGTCGTCTCCAGACAGGTTGCATCTTCGCCGCAGGGCGGTCCGGCCGGAACACGACACACACCACCACAATATGCGTCCTCGCCGGGGCACGGGTCGCCGGCCACGGTGCACGGATCACCCGGCATGTCCCCACCGACGCACTCCTGAGCCTCACAGACCTCTACCCCTGTGCACCACAGCTCGTCATCGCAGTCTTCATCAGATGTGCAGGCTCTGACGCAGTCGCCTTTCCCATCCCTCGCCAGCTCGTCGCAAACGTAGTCCCAGGGGTCATTGGAGCAGCGGTCGGGATCAGGCACCTTTATTCCGGTTGCGGGAAGGCAGTTGCCTTCACCGTCGCAGCGCTCGTCTCCGTTGCAGTAGACGCCGTCGCTACAGAGCTCGCATTCCTCGGCGTTTGTGTACCGGCACGCCTCGGCCGCGCACTCGTCAATGGTGCAGGGATCACAGTCGTCGCATTCCCAATCGAGTACGCAATCCCAGTACCCACCAGTCTGCGGGGCGGCGATGCCACTGTATCGCTCGTCACGAGTTGGGGTCCGGAGAAGCGGCGTTCGCTTCCCCTTGCGAGCCAGCGCCGTCACGCTTCGGTAGGCGTAGACTGCGGGAGCCCTCGGAACCTGGTCGGACCGGATTTGATAACCGCCTTCGATCCTGGCCCGAGTATTCCGGACCACGCTCGTGCCATCGGCCGGCACCTTTGTGTAAGCCGCGCCTTCCAGAGCCAGCGTGCAGCAAAACACGCCCACACCCAGGAAACCGAGGATGCGGTGCCAAGGATTCAGATCACTCCTCGCGTTCATTTTCGTCTACCTCCACTCCAGGGGACATGATTTCGACGCCGCTCCGGCTCAAGCCGCACCGCCGGCGGCAATGGCTGAAAAGCTGACCACGGTCGCCAAGGGAGCGACGCTCTCAACAACGTATGACGCACAGATGACATAGCACACGCATCAGAACAAGCGCCGACGAACCGGACCAGCCTAGCCGGCTACGCCGTTGCTCCCCGCTGCGAAGCATGCTTATGACGCAAGAAACAGACCCTCCCGCAAGGGAGAGCGAAATGTCTCCGGGAGATCGGTTTTCGGAATGAATCCCGAGCACCCTGGAGACATTCCATGGATCACATTATCGCTCTTCGCGCCAGAGAATGCAAGGAGTTATTGAAGATCTATTGCGGGCTTCGGGGCCCGGCGACCCGCAAACGGACCGAAATCGTCCTGTTGCCGGTGGACGGCCCCGCGTGGGCCACCGGGGCCACCCAATCCCCGTCGGATCACTTACCGTAAAAGCTACTCACCGGACGCTACCGCCCCGGCACATTCTCCGCCCGGTTCCCACGGTGGTGGTTGCGGATCAGCGAACGCTTGCGGTGGATACACTACACCCCGGAATGCGTCGAGGCAGAACGTGACGTCCGAGATATCGACCCGCTGGTTTGGGGTCTCCCAGTCGAGGTCGGCCCGGGGCTTCGTCAGCGCCGGTTTGAAGGCCGGCGGTCCCAAGTTCTTGAACTTGTCAAGCAGGGCGGTCACGTCGGTGGGGATGCCCACGACTCCGTCAGGCGGGGTGCACGGCCACGTTGCGCAGCTCCTGACCACGTCGCCCCACCGGCTCATGGTGACG
>CP070827.1:2979180-2982377 GCA_020344555.1 Phycisphaerales bacterium | reverse complement strand
CCAGGATCTGCGTGAGCTGGTTGGCTGCCCCGGCCGCCTCCCCAAGCGTCCGTTGAATCTCCGCAAGACACGCCGGACACAACGGCAAGACCAGGCCGTTTCCAACCGTAAAACCCCCGGTCTGCCGCCCGCACTGCTTGCACTTCATCGCTTCGCCCGCCCCCCACTTGCAGCGTCCGCCGCGCGGACCAAGCCTGCCCCGCCCCCCGGCCGAAGGCCGACGGCTGAGAACTGGCAACTGACAACTGTCGACTCAACCAAAACGTGCCCCACCTGCCCGAGATTAGTGCCACACGCATAGTCCGTTTGTGTGTACTCGTTCACCTGCCCAGCAACACCGACAGATCGGTTTGTCCGTGCCACCCACGCTCGTCGTGCCGCGCGCGCACCTTCCGCGCCGGTGTCGACGAACACTTTTGACTCTCATCTCCGCGCCTGCCGGATCGTTCAGACTTGCGAACGATTCGTACCGCCGACCCAGCGTCTACCCCCGCGGCAGGCGCAGAAAAAGCGCGGGGGGCTGACCGGCGCTCAGGCTTCAGTTCCCACAGATTGGATACCTTGACCCGTCAATGCGCCAGCCAGCCCCCAGGTTTCCGCGAGCAAGCAGACGTCACCCAACGGAAGAAACCGCGGGGAACGGCTTGACTGGCGGTCTTCCGGCCAGGTATCCTACCCGGCTGTGGGTGCCTGGACCACAGAATCCCGGGCTCTCTGGGAACGGCCAAGAAGGCGTATTAGTTGCTGTGCGCTGTCAAGTAGAGCTAGCGTTCACTCCTTCCAAGCAGGCGTCTCTGCTGGCGCGGGGCGTCCCCGCTAACACCCAGACTACCCATCTTTGCGAGTCTATCGAACACCCGCTGTGTTACTCGGCGACGGCGCCCACAGCGCGCCGACTTTCGCCCTCTGAGGGAAGTATAGCTCAGAATCCGAGCGCTGTCAAACGAAAAGTTACCACGAATAGGTTTTTTTTACTACCAGTAGGCAAATGATTATTGTGAAGTTGAAGGAGGCTATGCAGGCGTATCGCCGCCGTACAGGGCGGAGACTCACCTACGCAATACTGCACGAGGCCACCGGCATTTCGACCCAAGCGCTGGGTGCAATCGCGACGCGGCAGGAATACAACCCTACCCTCGCCACCATCGACAAGATTTGCCGTGAGTTGGCAATAAGCCCGGGCGAGCTGTTGGAATACGTACCCTCCGAGCGACCGAACCTAAAGCAAACGCAGGTACGCAGACGGACACCAAAGAAGAAGACCAAGCGCACGAAGCCGTGACACGGACGACGCATGGCACTGGTTCCGATGTGCCACGGCAAACCGGGACGATGACGCATCGGGACCCGCCGGTGTTGACAGCTTGGCCGATGGGTCGGTCTTCGATGAGCCACGCAGACGGCAGGTCGATGGCCGACTCGCGTAGGAATCCGTGCCTGAGAGTGGGTGAGGATTTCGCTGAGTCTTGCGCCCACAAGGGATTCCCGCTGCTCTGGCGCCCTCAGGGCAGCGCCGACGTAGATCTCAGCGTCCGCCCTCCGATAGGTATCACCGTGCCCGACTTTGAGGGCGGCTGGGCTGACACTGGGAGCTTGTCTGCCAGTGTCTATCGGTGGACAATGCGTGTCGGCAGGGGCGGATCCCGCTGTACACCGGAACGCGTAGCGGCGAGCGCTGAGGCGCGCCGGGGAACTCAGTCGTTAGCCCGACGATAGGAACAGGACAGTGAAGTCGCCCAGACCTTCGGTGGCCGCTCTTCTTCACGGCCTTGGCTGGTCCGCTGGCCCAACACAAATCGAAATCGCACCAGGGATAACACTCTGTTCGCTTGAAGGCAGCGTGGTCGGGCGTCTCTACTGGACCCTCTGCGAAGACACCGGGGTTGATGACCGAGAACCCTTCACTTACCACGTCTATGTACGGTTGGACCCCACCGAAACCGAAGCCTACCTGTTAGATTTTGGCGATCCCTACTCACTGGTAGATCGGTTTTCCAACGTACTCGCCGTACTCACGGGACAACCTGTCAGCATGTGTCGCGTTATCTGGTCAACAGATGGATTTGCCTCCGCGACGGGAACCTCTTTAGTATACGTCTCGGTACGTCAAACCGAATTCCTCCAGAAGACCTGGCCATCGATGTGTGCGGCGTTGGCTCAAGATATTGCAGTAGCTTGGCGTACGCAGCAGGCGGAGTGGGAGCGGAAGAAGTCAAGAGGCCGGCTTGCCAACGCGCTCGTCTATTTTTACTACGCATGGCGATCACACTATGCTGACCAGATATGCCTGAATCTCGCTATCGTTCTAGAGATCCTGTTTGCGCCACACTCGTATTCGGAGACGACGCACCAGATCTCGTTCAACGTTGCCCGTTTTTGTGGCGAGTCCGCAGCAGACAGGGAGCGCCTCTACCAATTTGTCAAGGAATTCTACCGGGTGCGATCCCAGATCGTCCATGGTGGAAGGCCGAATGAGGACAAGCTCATCGATGCAATTATCGAAGCCTTCCCTTTAGTAGCCGGTGTGCTGAAAAGAATCCTACTTGATCAGAGCGTAGCAGATGAGTTCGCCAACGACACTCGCAGGCAGGCGATGCTCAAGCGATTTCTGTTCGAATAGGAGGGGTACCGGTTTGCAACCGCTAGGCCGGATTATTGGCAAGTGGTCTGGCGGCGGGGTGGCAGTGGCCCCGATGTGCCCCGGCAAACCGGGACGATGACGCATCGGGACCGGCCAGTGATTTTGCCGAGTGCCACTCGTAGTCGTTTGGCGAACGGGTCTTTTCTGAACCGGACAAAGCGTTCCATCTGCTTCTTTCGTGGGCCCGTAAAGGGGACCGGCTCGGCCTTGCAACCGGACCAAGATGGTGGCTCACGTCCAGGGAAGATACGGCCACAGGGCGCCGGAATCGGCTGCGTGACAGTCAGGTGGCTTCATCGCCGTAGGCTGTTACAGCCTGAAAGGCTGACCTAGAGTAGCCGCGGGCAAGTCCCGGCGCGCCGGGACGTCGCCCACGGTAACTCCAACACCCGTTCCATTCGACCCTGCAAGGGTCGCATATACGTCCCGTCGTACACGAAGCAGAGAATAGACGACCCTTTCAGGGTCGGGCGGTTCGGTGGCGGCACCATCCGGGGGCGGCGCTGCGCTTGCCCCCGGCTATTACAGAGCAGGCCTTCAGCCTGCGACCCCACCC
>CP070827.1:2975679-2979080 GCA_020344555.1 Phycisphaerales bacterium | reverse complement strand
AAGACCAGCTCCCGGGCGCCGGTGCCTTCCAAGGTCATGTCGTCGGCGATCTGGAGGCCCGCCCCGGCCAGGGCCACGTCGGTCATCGGGTCGATCTCGTTGCTGTACTGCCCGAAGGGACAGTCGATCAGGACGCAGGTGGTGCCGTCGCCCTGATAGCTGCCGCCGGCGCCCGTGCAGGCCGTGGGCGTCTTTTCGGTGCAGGTCCCGTCCGAGGGCTCGCAGCAGGCGCCGAACGGGCAGGTTGCGGTCTCGCACGTGGTGTAGTCGCCCTGGTAGGTCCCGCCATCGTCCAGGCAGGCAAACTCGGTCTGCTCGACGCAGATCTCGCTGCCGTAGGCCAGGCAGCAGGCCCCGGTCGGCGCACAGACACTCGTGTCGCAGGTCGTCGCGTCGCCCTGGTACTGACCGCCGAGGTGCCAGGTGCAGTGCGCTGCGGTGACGCCATCGGTGCAGGTGCCATCGGGTAGGCAGCAGGCGCCGGTCGGACCGCCGGGCGAAGTCACCGGGCCGGTCAGGGCATCGGTGAAGGCACCGAAGTCGCCCAGGTCCAGGTCGTCGTCCTCCTCGAAGTCGAAGACCAGGCAATCCGCCCCCGCCCTCCCGGCCGGCAGGGGCGCCCCGCCGCTATAGCACCGTTGCAGCGTCGCGTAATCCCGCAGGTCCACGTCCGCGTCATCGTCGCCGTCGCCGGGGTAGAAAACCTGGTACATCAGCACCCCGGCAGCGACCTCGTGTTTGTCAAACGTCGCCGCGTACAAATAAGGGGGGTCCAAAATTAAGTCCCGATAATGGGCAAGGGGCCCACCATGGGGCACCGCGTGCAAAGGCACCGGTGAGCCCGGATCCGACACGTCGATGGCTCGCAGGTACCCGTCCCGGAGTCCGAGGTACGCGCGATGACGCTCTACGTCGACGGTCAGCGCCGAAGACCAGTTGTACTCCCCCGCATGTCCGTTCTGGTCGCTGGGGGGCGGGAGAAGATATCTGCCCTCGATCAACCATCTTGCTGGATCGGAAACGTCATAGATGTACAGTCCGTGCTCCGGTTCGGTAATCCTGTCTTCCGACGTGTAGAGCAGACCATCGACGAAACAGAGATCGTCCCTTATCCAGTATCCGTACTGCTCAAGTGGGACAAAAGACGGCTCGCCCGGGACCGTATTATTGAACACGAACGTGGTCTGCTGATATCGGGCTGCGAAGGTGAAGACCTCCTCGAAGCCCTCGTCGTTCGTTATAGTTTTCGTTGTGATTACGTGCGGCGGCCTGCCGGCCTGGACGCCCGCCATCCCAATCTGCTTGATGTTGCCCGGGTCGCCGACGTCGAGGTTCGTGAGCGTAATCGCCGATACTCTGGGGTCGGTGGGGTCGCACTCCGTTCCGAGATGCACCATGTCACCATCGAGTTCCAACCCGACGGCTGCTTCCAGGACTTCACCGCAGGAAGTCAGTTCGAACTGACCCAGCCGACTGGGCGCCGCAGGGTCAGCCACGTCCAGGATTTGCACCCCGCTCCAGCCGGCCGCCACGTACGCCAAACCATGCCGCACCGCGATCCCCCAGTTGTACGACGACTGCGTGTCCCACGCCCCGCGGAGCGTCGGCGACCTCGGGTCGGAAACGTCGACCATGGTGACCCCGTAGCGCCCGTCGGTTAGGTACAGCATGTTCTCGCTCAGGACACCTTGCTGAAAAACGCCTGGGGAAAGGTAGCCGCCCAGCGGGGTGATGTTGGCGGGGTCTGAACAATCCAAAACAATGAGGCCGTGACGCTCGTCGTGAAGATAGGCCCGCGTCCCTATCACCGTCACGCCCCGCGCAGCACCTACCATCCAGTACTCGCCCAAAAGCAAGGGGCGCGTAGGATCAGTCATGGTGATATCGAAGATCGCCAGCGCCCGGTTGGGTTCGGCACTCCTGGGGTCGTAAACAGGGAAAAAAGCCCAATCGACCACATACAGTTTGCCCTCGGACACGGCCATACCCACAGGCCAGAGCAAGTGTTCCCCTTCCGCCTCGCCCCAGGTTCCGACGACAGACGGTGCCTCCAGGTTGCTGAAGTCCACGACATAGATTCTCGAATAATTGGGCCCATCTCGAGTGAGCCGGTGGGCGATGTACAGCATGTCACCATTCAAGGCGCAGAATGGAGGAGATGCAGAGAACCCCATCCACAGATCAGGAATAGACGTCGTTCCCACGATCTCGGCTTGTGGAACACCGCCGGAATTCGCGCTTGGGTCCCACGTCGAAAGGTCGGCCACGGCCACGTTGTCATCGCGGGTCCCCTCACCCGCCAAAAACATATAGTCGCCGGAGACAACCGCTGCGTCGGTGTTCCAATAGTGAATACAGTCCGGGTCCTCAAAAACCGGGTGCTCGGGGTCGGCAATGTTGTAGCACTCAACGGCCGCTCCACCGCGTCCCACCAGGAAAGCCGTGTCGCCGTACGGCCACACGCGATTCCACCCGATGGACCACCGGCTGTCGTTCTTCTCTGAGACCACGATGGGCGCCCTGGGGTCGGACACGTCGACAACGCTGAACCAGCCGGGCAGTTCCGAGGCGACAAACGCGTAGCCGCCACGAACCTTGACGTCCAAGACGATGCCCTCGAACATGGCACGGCCGAGTTCTATGACGTTGGCCGGGTCGGTTACGTCCACGATTACCAGGTTCACGCCGCTGCCGACGTACGCCAGGGTCTGATCGCCGTTCTGTTCGACGAAGACCGCGTCCACCGATCCGCCCCAGGCGCCGATCTGGCGGATGGTCAGCTCGCCGGCCCGGGCCGGGGCCACGCTGCCCAAAACCACGGCCGCGATGCAGAGCCCACGAAGCCACGGGCCGGAAGCGCGTAAGTTACGCAAGACGTAATGGTGTGCCGGCCCCCTCCCGGTGGGGCTCGCTTTTTTTCCGTGATGCTGCTCAGGCCCCGCCGCGGCCGGGCTGCCTCTCTTCAAATGCACCGGATGTTCTCCCATCGTCCGGCTCCTTTCGGGATCAAAACGGCAGGAGCGACGGTGCCAAGACGGTGGCACGCTGAAAGCGCGCACCGACGGCCCGACGTCCGCCCTGAGACTGTTGTTCTGGACTTGGCCGAACACGTTGCCCGACCTACGAAAAATGATCCCCCGGATTCGACCCCTCAGCCCGTCCGGCCCAGACGGCGCTGCTAAAGACAAAAAACGCGCCGCCTGCGGATAATGACGTGTAGTTAAGGCGACGACGTGTTGATCTTCTATGCAAGTCGGGACTACGGTGACACCTGGTGTCACCCGCGCAGGCGGCGACGGTCTTGATTCACCAGGCGCACAACAACGTCCTCGGCGACCGGCCTTGAGACAAGCGCTCGGCGCTCCGCCCGGGGCGTTGAACGGCATAGGTTTGACTCCCGC
>CP070827.1:2942415-2975579 GCA_020344555.1 Phycisphaerales bacterium | reverse complement strand
CACGTTGATACGCTCGGGAAACTGAGGGGCATGTTCAAACTGCGGCCCGACGACGTCCAGCGCGGTCGCGTCGAGATCCTCGAAGAATACGACTGCGTGGGGATTGCCCATCGAGACGCAGGTGACCTCATACTCGACAGGGGACCCCGGGCAGGCCCCCGACTCTGTGGGGACAGGTTCCGCCTGCGACCTGCTGGGGTAGATTCGAAGCGGATGGTTGATGATTCGCTCGGCAGGAATGGTTGATGGAATCGCAGGGGCTTCGAGGATCGGGCGACCCATGTCAACACGTACAGATCGCACGACGCCGTCAAGGATGTGGCATTGAGCAGTCCTCACGCCGGCGCCGGTCTCGATCCTGAGGTTCGGTCCGGGTGCGATACCGTGTTCCACGGCGTATTTGGCGACACAGCGAATGGCGTTCCCGCACATCTGAGCTTGGGACCCGTCGGCGTTGTACACCTGCATACAGACATCGGCCGTCTCAGATGGGCGAATCAGGATCAGCCCGTCGCTGCCGATGCCAGCGTGGCGATCGGAGACAGCCCGGGCCAGCTTAGAGGGGTGCTCAACACGCTCCGAGAAACAGTTGACGTAAACGTAGTCATTGCCCAGGCCGTGCATCTTCGTGAACTTCATGCCGGGATTCTATGGCGCATATATCCGTTCGGGAATCTGCCAGATTGATGCCCAGGCACGCCACGCGGGTCAGGCGTCGAAGCGACGGAGACCTGCAGGGCTACCTCACACTTGCCCTGAAGGCTGGGACTTACCCGGTGCCGTGCTTCAAAAATAGTGCGAGGACGATCCTAGCCGGAGCCGCGGGCTTTAGCCCGCGCGGACGCCCGCGTTCCGGCGCGCCGGGAAAGCCTGCGACACAGACAGTTGCGAGACTTGTGAAACACGGTACCAGAGGTACCAGGGCGGGCGGTTACGCTTCGAGATCCACGTGGAGTTGACCGTCTTCCCCTCTGGCAATGCCGTTGGTTTTCTCTTGATCGGTGGATTCAGATTCCGGAGTGCCGCCTTCCTCGAACGCCCGTCCTTCGCTGCCGGTGCCTTCGGCGTCGGCGAAGACAGCCACGTCTTCATCATTAGTTTCGACAGTGCTTCCGGCCTCATCGACCGTCTTGACCTGTCTGGTCGCCGCGTGGGCCTGGCCGGCACGACCGGCATCCCGCTCCTTGGCGATCTCCCGGGCTTGGACGCCGCTCTGGGCCGCTGACGACGGAAGGTCAGGGGCTATTTCCGACATGGCAACGCTCCCACAAGCCGGCGCTAATGCACAAGCTCTTTGCGACGCAGCTCCAACTGCTCCTTCAAGCGAATCAGAATCGAGGAGTGCATTTGCGACACCCGACTCTCCGACAAATCAAGCGTCATCCCAATCTCCTTCATAGTCATTTCTTCGTAGTAGTAGAGGATCAGGATGAGGCGTTCGGCACGCGTCAGACCACGAGTGATCAGAGCCTTGAGGTCCTTCTTCTGCACCTCCGAGATGGGGTTTTGTCCACGCTTGTCCTCGATGACGTCGATCTCACAAACCTCCTTGTTCGAATCGGTCTCGCTGTACTTGCGGGATAGCGAGATCTGGGTAACGGCCGTGGCGTCGCGCACCAGCTTCTCAAAGTCCACCCGGGAGAGGCTGAGCCGTTCGGCAATCTCGGCCTCCGCGGGAGCCCGGCCGAGGATCGACTCGAGCTGCCTGGCGATGTGCTCGAGTTTGGTAGCTCGGCTGCGGACCAACCTGGGCACCCAGTCCATGCTGCGAAGCTCGTCCAGGATGGCTCCGCGGATGCGCGGAGCGCAGTAGGTTTCGAACTTGACGCCCCGGTCCAGATCGTACGCCTCGATGGCATCCATCAGACCGAAGATTCCAGCCGAGATCAGATCGTCCTGATCGATCTCGTCCGGCAGCTTGGCGCTGATACGCTCGGCGTTGTACCTCACGATGGGGAGGTAATTCTCCATGAGAACGTTTCGCACCAATCGATCTCTGGATGATTTGAACCGGCGCCACACCTCGCCCATGTCGGCTCTCTCCACGGTCGCTCGCATGAAATCCGCTCCTATGCTTCCTTTTGGATCGACTCACCGTCACCGCCGCTTGACCCGTCTTTCGGACCGCCGTCCTCCGTGCCGGTCGAGTCGTCGGGGTACCGCTTCCGAATCTCAGCCTCTCGATTCTTCTCGTACTCGGCGACGACAAGCTGCGCCGCACCTCCGAGAAGCAGCCCAATGAGGCAGAACAAAATCAGAGCAAGAATACTCCGCGACAGGGTGACCTCCACGGGATTGCGTGCGAGCAGTCCCGCGGTGATGGTGATGGTGAAAGCAACGAGGCCTAATCCGGCCCCTGCAAAGCGCGCAACCATAATCGCAACATCCCTGTCGCCGTGATTAGCTGCACGGGGAAGACAACAGTATGAGGGACCGCGCCTCCTTCGCTCACCGTCATCCGCCCCGACTAACCCTTACCGGTATCCCTACCGGCGTCTGACACCAAGCACGGTGTCGATCTCAGTACGTAGCCTACACGAACAAGCCGGCCACGCGGCTGAAAAAACCACCGCGCCGTTGCTGACCCGTACACGTCCGGGTCATATCACTCGCCATTGCGGCGATGCAGGCGCTGGCGTTCGAGCCCGGATGCCGAATGACAAAGGGGCATCGCTCCTGAACAGCCAACTCCACAGCGGTATCCTGCAACATATATCCACAGTCCGCAACTGAATAATCCAAAAATCTTTCGGCCACGCCGGTGATCCGTTGGCAGGCCGCCAGGGCCTCGCCCCGGCTGTTGGCCATGTTCACGAACACGCCGATTCGCCCGGGGCATCCCTCGCGGTGCAATGCCTTAATCATGGCATATGCGTCGGTCACTGCGGTAGGCTCCGGTGTGGTTACGACCAGCACCCGATCAGCAGCCAGAGCGAAGCTGAGCACATTCCGCGATATGCCGGCGCCGCAGTCCAAAACCCCAATATCAGTGTTGATCTCCATCTTCAGGAGTTGGCTGATGAGGTTCTGTCGCTCAAACTCACAGAGATTGGCAAGTTCATGAAGGCCGGAAGCACCCGGAATGAAGCGCACCCCACCCGGCCCTTGCATAGAGACCTCCTCGATGCTGCGCACCCCCGAGAGGACGTGTGAGAGCGTGTAGCGAGGATGCAGATTCATCAACAGATCGGCGTTGGCAAGCCCCATGTCCGCATCCACCAAGGTCACGCGGATTCCGTGCGCGGCCAGACAGATTGAAAGATTTACGGCTATATTGGATTTCCCAACTCCGCCCTTGCCGCTGGTCACTGCGATCGTCGTCGCGGCGGACCGGTGGCGCCCTGCCAGCTCCCGCAGGCAGCTTGCCTGGTCTCTGCGATGGGCTCGAGCTTCCCGTTGAGCCATGAGACAATCCCGTTGGCGTCGCTCGCGGCGATGCCACGATTAGCAGACAGCGCTGCTCTGCCCAGACATTTTTGTCGGCCCCAATACGGTGACCGCCGTCGTAGCGCCGTCCGCGCGCCGACGCGGCGTTCCAAGAATCAGCTTGGCCAGAGCCTTGCCCTCCCCCACCTGTATGTCATCGGGAACGTCCTGTCCGGTTGTCACGTAAGATAATCCCGCCTCTGCCTTCTGCAGACAATCCAAGATAACACCGAAACCGATGGCCTCGTCCAGCTTGGTGAATATCACCCGGTTTACGCCCAGCTTGCGAAATCGTTGAACGGTCTCCCGCAACACCGACTCGCTCGATGTGCTGGACAGAACCAAATGCATCTCGTCGGGCCGAACAGCATCGAAGAATTCGCAAAGCTCTTCGATCTTGTATCCATCCCGCTGGCTGCGCCCAGCGGTGTCGATCAAGATCATATCGCGGTCCGCCATGCCGGCCACCGCGTCGCCAAGCTCCTTAGGCTCCATCACGACTTCCAGAGGCACGTCGATAATCTGGGCGTAGGTCTTGAGCTGTTCGACTGCGGCAATTCGATAGGTATCGATGGTGATCAGCCCGACCCTGCGGTGCTCACGAAGACAGAGGTTGGCGGCCAGCTTGGCGATCGTGGTAGTCTTGCCGACACCCGTGGGGCCGATCAGGGCGATCACAGTCGGTTTATCGCGCCGTGGCGGTCGAATCGGACCGGCAGTGGGTACCATGGACTCGACGATACAAGCCAGCCGGGCCCGGACGATCCTGGGGTCCCGGAGTTGATTCTCAGTCAGCGCGCCGCGGAGCTCGTCGATCAGTTGCCGGGCGAGCTCCTCTGCCACGGCGTTTTCCACGAGCTTACGGTACGTGTCATATAGCTCGCGGGGCATATCGACGGCCTGAGAACGCCGCGATTCGCGGGCCAGATCGTCCACAACTGATCTAAGGGCGCCAAGTTCCGACAGCAGCGTGTCGGACAGTGGAGAGGCAACGAGCTTGGTGGATGAGGACATCGCCCTGGCAGCTCCATCTGCACAACCGTCCTGACCCGATCTTACTTTTAGTGTACCTCGCCTGAGGGGCTCAGGCAAGTCCGACATCTGCCTGGCAGCCGTGATCTCGACACAAGGCTTTCCGCCGACGCCGAGTAGCCCACCCTGTGTGGCCGTGCGGGTGTGGAGTATTACCGCATGGGGCCCGAACTCACGCTTGACCCGCTCGAGCGTCTCAGCCATCGTCTTTCCGCGGAAGGTTTTAACTCTCATCCTTCAAAACCACCATGCCGTGTGACTCGACTTCGAACCCGCGAACGATCTCGTTGTAGGATAGCACCGCGACCGATGGGAGCCGGGCCTCAATCATCTTGCGCACCCAGGGGCGAACCTGCGGCGGGCAAAGAAGCACCGGCGCCCGACCACGAACCGACGGCGCGGTTTGCTCGACCTGGAGCCGGATCGCCTCCGCAATCTCGGTCTGAAGGGCCGGCGGGAGCGTTAACATGGCACCGTGTTCGGTCTTTTCCAGGCTCTTGGTGATCAGCTCCTCCAATGATGGATCCAAGGTAATACAATGAATCCGCCCGTCGTCGGACCTGTGTTGATGGCAGAGGGTGCGAGCAAGAGCGTTGCGAGCGTATTCTGTGAGAATCTCGGGATCCTTGGTGCGCGCTGCGACATTGGCAACGGTCTCCAGAATCGATTCCAGGTCACGGATGGGCACGCGTTCCCGAAGCAGGGCCTGTAAGACGCGCTGGATTTCGCCCGGTTTGAGCACCTCCGGGACCACCTCTTCGACCAGTTTCCCGGCCCGCTGGCGAAGGTGATCGAGCAGCCGGTTGACCTCCTGTCGGGTAAGGAGCTCTTCCGCGTGCCGCTTGATCAGTTCAGTCAAGTATGTGGCGACCACGCTGGACGGCTCGACCACGGTATAGTTGCGATGCTCGGCCTCATGGCGTTGATCTTCGTCGATCCACAGTGCCGGAAGACCGAAAGCCGGTTCGGTCGTCTCGACGCCGTTGATTCGTTCGGAGACCGCCCCGGAGTCGATGGCCAGCAGATGACCGGGCATCACCTCAGCCTCGCCGATGGTGAGCCCCCTCAGCTTCACACGGAACTGGTTGGGTTGAAGCCGAATGTCGTCACGGATCCGAATGGGAGGAACTACAATGCCCAGCTCCTGGGCGACTTGCCGCCGCATATTTGTGACCCGGTCAAGCAGATCGCCGCCCTGCTTGCGATCCACCAGGCATATCAGCCCATACCCCACGTCCAGTTCCATGGGATCGGGGGAGAGGTGCTGTTCGATCCGTTCGGAGCCGGTTGGTCTGACCTTGGCAGCGGCCGCTTGTGCCGCCACCGCCTGGTGGTGCCTGCTGAGCAGGAACGCCAGGGCGTAGCATGAGACCATCAGCAGGATCAACGGCGGTTTCGGCAACGGCGTCAACGCCAGAACCAGCAGAAACGCGCCGGTAAGCAGCAGGGCAACCGGCTGGCTGACCAACTGCCCGAGTAACTCCTCCCCAAGGCTCTTCCTTTCCGCGCTGCGCGTGACGACCATAGCCGCAGCGACGGACACGATGAACGCGGGAATCTGCGACACTAGTCCGTCACCAATTGTCAGAATCGTGAAGCGGCGCAGCGTCTCGGCGAGTGTCCAATCGAGCTCCACCAGTCCGACGTAGATACCTCCGAGGATATTGATCAGCGTGATGATGATGCCGGCAATGGCATCGCCCCGAACGAACTTGCTGGCCCCGTCCATGGCCCCGTAGAAATCGGCCTCCCGGGTGATCTCGGCCCTGCGAAGCTTGGCCTCCTCTTCGGTTATCGTCCCGGCGTTGAGGTCGGCATCGACGGCCATCTGCTTGCCGGGCATGCCATCCAGGGTGAACCTGGCCGCCACCTCGGCGATCCGTGTCGCACCTTTGGTGATCACCACGAACTGAATAACCACGATAATCGCGAAGATGATGATGGCCACCGCCAGCGAGCCGCGGGCTACAAAACCTCCGAAGGTGGCAATGACCACACCGGCATCGCCGTTGGTGAGAATCAGGCGCGTTGTCGCGGTGTTGAGAACCAGGCGGTACAGCGTCAAGCCGAGCAATAGCGAGGGAAAAGACGAGAACTCCAGCGGGCCTTTCATGTACATCACTGTCAGCAGAACGACGCCGGACAAGGTGATGTTGATGAGCAAGAGCAGGTCCATTATCCCGGTGGGCAAGGGGATGAGAATAACCAGAACCAGGCTCAGCACTGCTGCGGGCAGCAGGACGCCGTAATGCCTGGTGACCGCTCGGGATACGCGCAGCTTAGTCAGGTCAGCTAACGCCATTACTCACCTTAAGACCATTCTGGTGAACGTTCTTCCCATAAACCGTCACCGCGCCGCGACCGGAACGGGCCGGCCGGCCAACGGCGAGCGGCCGGTCAACTCGTAAACGTATGCGAGAATCTCTGCAATCGCCCGGTACAAACGCTCTGGAACGTACTCCCCGACCTCGACCGATTCGTACAGCGCGCGGGCCAGCGGCGGGCGCTCAACAACCGGAATGCCGAACTCGGTGGCGATCTGACGAATCCGAATGGCGATCTGGTCGGCCCCCTTGGCAACCACCTTCGGAGCGATCATCGACTCCGGCTCATAACGAATCGCCACGGAAACGTGTGTCGGGTTGGTGACCACGACATCGGCCGTAGGAACATCCCTTCTCAGCCGCTGCATGGCCAGTTGAAACTGCACCTCGCGCCGGCGGCGCTTGATCTGCGGATCACCCTCCATGCTTCGCAGCTCGTCCTTCACCTCCTCCTTGGTCATTCGCAGGTCCCGCTCGTGGCGGTAGCGCTGCCAGGCGAAGTCCAAAAGGGCCAGGATCAGCAGGGCAGCGGCCATCCGCATTCCCAACCGGAACATCAACGTCGAACCGAGTACGAAGACATCGCGAAATCCGAACATGAACGCATGAATGATCGCGGCCGCACTGCCGGAGAGCGTAAGGTAGGCGACCAGGCCGACAATCAGCAGCTTGCCGAAGCTGCTCACGGCGAGCATTATCGACCGTACCGAGAACAGACGTTGCAGGCCACTCAAAGGGTTGATCTTGCCGAGGCTGGGCGTTAGTGGATGCAACGTGAACAGAAGGCCGATCTGACCCAAAAGTGTGACCAGCATGGCGGTAAACAGGATCAGCAGAAACGGTGCGAGACGCTTGAATGCCTCAGTGGTGACGGCCCCGGCGAAGGGCATGATATCCCCGAGTCGAAGCCCGGACTCCATGGTTAGACCCGCTCTGGTCATGGCCAGCAGACTGTGCCACAGGGGCGGCCCCAACAGAGCCAGGGCGAAAAAGCCGCTCAACAGCAGCACAGCCGCCGTCAAGTCCTGGCTCCGGGCCACCTGCCCCTGTCGACGGGCTTGCTCACGCCGCCGAGGAGTCGGGGGTTCGGTTTTGTCGTCAGCGTACCCGGCCATCAGCTCACCAAACGAGTGTCACCGGGATCAAGCCCGAAGGTCGCCCGTACAAGCTCGACCCCGTCCCACACCGCATCCAGCAGTACATCCTGACATGCGCTCAGTGCCAGAGCGGCGACAGCCACGGCCGCCAGAAGTCGCACCGTGAAGCCGACCGTCAAAATGTTGAGCTGCGGCATGGTCCGGGACAGAAACGCCAGGGCGGTACCCAACATGAACAAGGCCAGCAGGACGGGACCGGCCAGACGAATCCCGAGAATGAACGCGGCTGCCAACATCTCCACCAGCAGCAGCACAAAAGATTCCTCGAATCGAAAGGAAAGCAACGGAATCACGTCGAACGTATCGAGCACCGCCGCCATGGTTGCCCGATGCCCTCCCACCAGGAGAAACAGCAGCGTGAAGCTGATAGTATAAACCTGCCCGACGATCGTGGCTTGCTGGTTCGCGTTCGGATCGTATACGTTGGCCAGGGCGAGGCCGGCCTGGCGGCCTACAATCAATCCCGCCACCTCGGCCCCCATCAGCAAGACGCCCATGGCCAGTCCGATGATCGCCCCGATCATCATCTCGCGTACGCCGCCGACCAGGGCCATCGACAAGGTCATCTCGGCCGGTGCCTGGGAGCGCACCAGAGGGAAAACCACCGCAGCCACGGTCAGCGTCAGCGCAGCCCGAATACGCACGGGAATCAACCGGCTGCCATAGACTGGCGCGGTAAGCATCAGACCCGAGATCCTGAACAGCACCAGGGCGTAGGCCGGCAATGCCAAAAGGATGTCAAGTAGCGGCCAAGGCATCTTTCAAGTTCACACATTCCCGCGACACCGCGACTGGCAGCCCGGGCCTGCGGGGTATCGAACGTCGCGACCTGGTTCTCACCAGGGCAGGGTGGCAAACATCTGTTGTGTAAAGGCCACCATGCGATCCGATATCCATGGAATGAAGATCGAGGCCGCCACCACCATGGCCGCGATCTTCGGCACGAACGTCAAGGTCTGCTCCTGAAGTTGAGTCACCGCCTGAAACAGGGCAATGAGCAGTCCCACCGCCAGCCCGATGAGCAGAATCGGGGCGGATGTCGACATGGCCATCCAAAACGCGTTCCTCCCCAGCTCGAGGGCTTCATTGAACTCCATGCTATCCTCCAGGTCACTCCTCGCGACAAAGCGCAATCACCAAGGCTATGCGAAGCTGAACAGCAACGTCTCCACAACCAGATGCCAACCATCCGCCAGCACGAACAGCAATATCTTGAACGGCAGCGAGATGAGCACCGGCGGCAGCATCATCATACCCATTGAAAGCAGGATCGTGGCGATCACCATGTCGATCACCAAAAACGGCAGATAGATCCGAAACCCCATGATGAAGGCCGTCTTGAGTTCGCTGAGCATGAATGCCGGGACCATTACGGTAAGGGACACCTGCTCGACGTCGATCTTCTCCTCCGGTGGAATCTCGCGGTCCTCGGCGTACTCGAGAAACAAATAGACGTCGTCATAATTGCCGGCCCGCTCGATTTGCCGATGCATGAAGTCCTTGAGATGACCGGCAGTGATATCGAACGCCTCCCTCTGCCCGAGCTGGTTGTTAAGGTAGGGGGTGAGGGCCTCCACCTGGACCTTGTGCCAGGTCGGGCTCATGACCAAGACGGTCACGAACAGCGACAGCCCCAGCAACACCTGCCCGGGTGGCAGTTGAGGAGTGCCAACCGCCTGGCGTAACAACGCCAGCACGACGACGATGCGGGGAAATGCGGTCATCATCACAAGGATGGATGGAACCAGCGTCAGGACCGTCAGGAGAACGAGGATCTGAAGGCTGGCACTGACGCCCTTGGCGTCCGTAGCGGGCGGGAGAAGCTGCCTGATGTCGGGGACGTTGGCGGGGTTTGTCAGAGCGGCAGGATCGGCTGACGGGCGGCTCTGCGCATAAGCACTGCCCGCGCACAACACCACCATCAGCCCGGCGATCGCCAGACGGCGACCGACCAAGGAGCATCCATGCTCACCGCTCATGCGCTGCTCCACTGCGCACTCCCCGACCGCTTCCAAGCGGAGGGATGATTACTTCGATTGCAACGCTCGAAGCTTGCGTAGAAGATCGTTCAACGGTTCACGGGGACGTATACGCTTGCCCCGTGTTGATTCCGCTTCCACTGCCTCCGATGCTGTGGCCCCGCCGTAGTCGGCGACCTCGCGGAGCAGTTGGCCGTCGAAATTCCCTGCACCCAGCTTAGTCAAGGTCCCGGTGCGGGCAGCCAACTCGGCCACCTCATCCGGGTCGTTCACCTCACAAAGGGTGTTTACCCTGTCTCCGGACACTCCGACCAACAGGAACCGGTGTCCCAGGCGGACCAGCGCGAGGTTATGCTTTGGCGACAGACTTGTGCGGGCAACAACGCGAAGAACGGCGCTCTCACCGGCCCGCGCTGCAGGCAACCATCGCCGGACAACCCAGGTCGCTCCACCGACCAGCACCAACACGATAGCGAGAGCTCCAATTCCCGTCCGATACCAGGGAGTATTCCGAGCACCCGATAACCGGGTGGACTCGCGGGACAGCCTGGCCTGTTTGGCGCTGCGACGTTTCGCGGGCGGTGGAGATGCCCGCTTGGTTTCACCGGTCCCGGTCTGCAGATCCCCGGCCCGGCGCGATTCGTTCGCAGTCTCTTGAAACGCAGTATGGTCAGGCGTAGCCTCATCGATAGAGACGCTCTTATTGGGGGCAACGCGTGGGTCATTGGAGCTGACCGATGCTACGTTCACATCGCCGGCTGGGCACGGAGAAGCAACCGCCAGCAAAGCAGCTAACGCGTAGGTCACGGGGATAGGTCGGCGCATCGTAGCCCTACAGCCTCCCTGCCGTAGTCTTCCGTCGTCGTGTCACGTACTCACCCGATGCGGATCGTGTGACAAGACCTCACTGATTCGCACGCAAAAGTTGTCGTTCAGAACCAGTACCTCACCGCGTGCGACCAGACGATCGTTCACATAGACGTCGACGGGGTCGCCTGCTACCTTGTCCAGCTCGACGACGCTGCCCTCCCCGAGTCTAAGCACATCTTCAACAAGCATTTGCGTTCGCCCGAGCTCAATCTTGACCCGGAGGTTGACATCATTGAGCATGGTGACGCGTCTGGCGTCCACGTTCAGATTGGCGGGTATGGAGTACTCGGGTAGCTGAAATGATTCGGAATCCGCGGGGCGACCGCCTGACTGGGGGCCCGTATCTGTTGGTGACAAGAGTTTGTCAGCAGCCATGTCGTCCGCGCTGGTTGGGTTGACCTCGCCCGCCAGGGCGCCGACGTCGGCGGGACCGACTCCCTGCGATGCTCCCGGTCCTGAAGCCGGACTTGGGTCGCTCGCCTCTTCGGGAGCGGCCGCTGCATTGTCGGTTGCATCATCGTCTGGCAGGTTGTCGATCAACGCATCGTCTACGGTCTGATGGAGGGCCTCGTCACTGGAGGCGGGGACCGATACCGGTTGTTGGTCGGGTGAGGTCTCCACGCGCGTGGTCCGTGTCAATGTCGAGCTTCTATCAATACGGTCACCCGCTATTATCGGGAAAACACGGGCACGGGCGACACTCAAACCCCCACCTGGGACTGAAGGAAATGAGGAATGAGCACTTCCTGGATCAACTGATCATCCCCGAAGATCCGATCGAACTCATGCTTGAGACGGCGTTTGATAGTGGTCAACTTCGGCTCGTTGAAGTGTCTCAGTTCGGCGCTGCGGATAACAGTATTGACGCCGTCTTCCAGTCGGGCCCGCTTGTCCCGTGTCAGGCGCTCAGCCCTTTGAAGATCGGCTGATGCTACCAGCGCTGATACGCGAATATGAAACGTAATGAGCTTGCCGGCCAACACGTTGGTGGGTCTGCACTCGACGAGCTCTACTTCGGCAGTCGTTTCACCATACGCATCACCGAAGTTCTGGCCGCCGTCGCCCGGCCGAGAGGCAAACGCCGCTGCCGGGCCGGGACTGACGTTCCTGGTTAGCAGATAAACGCCGACGCCCTCCGTGACCATAAGCAGGGCAATAACCAGGATGGGCACTATTGGACTCTGGCCACGTGAGGGCCCCGTCGGTTTGGAATCGTTCTCGTCAGCCGCCATCAGAGGACTCCTTCAGATCGTCCGCCACTGTTGAACCCGCGTAGTCATCAATCAGATCCTCCGTAACCAGGATCTCGACGCGCCGATTGAGCGCCCGTCGCTTGTCCGTGTAAGCCTGTCGCACCAGCGGCTCGGTATCTCCCACCGCGACCGGTACCAGGCGAATGCTGCGAACACCGTTCCGCTCCAGCTCGAGTGCGACGGCTTTTGCCCTTGCGTACGACAGATCACGACTATCCTCGTACAGGGAGTCTTCGGGCAACGCTTCACGCGTGGCATGCCCGCGCACGAGCATCTTCGTGTTGTATCCATGGAGCACTTCGGCCGTCCTGGCGACCAGTTGGCGCGCTTCCGGTTTGAGGGTGGCGCTGAACCGGTCAAAGGTTATCCGACCGCCGACAACGATCTCCAGCCCATCGCGCACGTTGGTCACGCGAAACTTTTTGCCGTGAATCCCCTCCTCATCGGCGTCACCTCTATTCTTCTTGGGCTCAGGCACCTCGAGCTCGAGAAGCCTGGCGATCAACGTATTGGTGGGGATGTTCTCGATTGGCAGGTCACCCACCGAGCCCTGGTATCCGCCGAACGCCCGGCGCAACGACTCCATAACCTGTTGAAAGCGTTGATTCTGTTTGAAATCGCTCATGGAAACCATGATCACAAAAAAGCATAGCAGTAGCGTCATGGCGTCGCCGTAGGTCACCATCCACGCCGGGGCGCCTTCTTCGACTTGTTTTTGCTGTTTACGTTGTGGCATTGCTGTGCTACCTACGCCGCCCTAGCTTCCACTGTGGCCGACGCGCGCAGGCGGTTCGGGAGGAAGGTCTTCAACTTCTGCTCAACGATGCGCGGATTGTCCCCCGACTGGATGGCCATAACGCCTTTGATAACGATCATCTTGAGCAGGATCTCTTCGCGGCTCCGTAGACCGAGTTTGGCCGCCATCGGCAAGGCGAACAGATTCGCGAGCACCGCTCCGTAAAGTGTGGTGATCAGGGCCATGGCCATTCCGGGGCCGATCGCCGACGGATCGTTCATCTTTCCCAACATGATGACCAGTCCGACAAGCGTTCCGATCATCCCAAATGCCGGCGCGAACTTGCCGATGGTGTCAAACAGGGCCTTGCCCTCGCTGTGACGGGCTTCCACGGTTTCCAGATCGTTGGTCATAACGGCCTCGATCAGGTCCGGATCGGTCCCGTCAACTGCCATCTGAATACCGGATACGATGAAGGGATCATGGATGTCGCCGGTGACGTTCTCGAGAGCAAGGATTCCGTCGCGGCGGGCCACCTCGGCGTACTTGACCATCTCCGCGATCAGGCAGCCGGGGTCGCGCGATTTGCTGAAAAAGCAGTTACCGATGACCTTGGCGACCCCGAGCAGGTTCTGCATGGGAAAGCTCACCAGGGCCGCACTGACCGATCCTCCGAGTACGATCGCGGCCGAACCGGGGTCAATAAAGGCACCGAGCTCGGACTTTCCCATAATAGCCCAGAGCAGCAGGGCCGTACCCGAAATCAACCCGATAATCGTGGCGATATCCATCGGTTATTACCACCTGGGGCCTGGGTGCACACCCGCCCTATCCCATTCGATATCGACTGGTAGAAGTGCCACCGTTAAGCTTCCCATGGCCACGTCTTCCCGTGGATACCGACCCAAGCAGGTATCTGGCCGGACCGGCATGCCCGCCAAAGCCGACCCCCTCAGACCACCTGAAAGCCCCGCACCTGACGTTGATAGTCGATGGCACGCCGGACGACCTCATCGACCGTTTCCCGGACGACCAGGGTGTCGCCGTTGATCAGCGTGAGAATCGTGTCAGGCGTCGACTCGATCATCTTGATCAGATCGGCGTTGAGCACGACTACACGTTCATCCAGTCTGGTAACCGTTATCATTGCCGTTCATCTCCGACACTCGCCCCGACTCACAGCTACCGGGCGATAAGGAGCAATTCCTGAAGCAGGTCGTCGGCCACGCGTATCACGCGGCTGGCGGACGAAATACCCGTCGACGCCGTAATCAGGTTTATAAACTCCCGGGCGATCTCCACGTTACTCTGTTCCAGAGCAGCGGAACGGACTGCACCGGCGCCTTCCGTCTGGGGTGCAACCACCGTAACATCACCTGAGTTCGGACCGAAGGTAAAGGTGTTCTCACTCAGTGCCACCAGACCTTCGTTATTGGGGAACGTGGCCAGCGCTATCTGGCCGAACACCCGGGTTAGCTGGTTGGAGAAAGTGCCGGTGACGATCCCATCAGCTTCAATGGTATAACCCGTCAGAATACCTGCAGGAGCACCGTCTTGACTGGCCATAACCAGTTCCGACGTACCGTCCGGGCTGGCCAGACCCGTCAACTGGCTGAAATCCAACGTAAACGTCGCAGGAGATGCCGACCCGACACCCTCCCGGTCGATCGCCAGATCCGTACCGCCAGCACCGACAAACTGGCCGTTCACGTCAAAGGTAACGGTCCCGGTCCCCAGAACGGGTGACAGATCGCTGTCGTCGACCGACTCCGCATAGAATCTCCAGGTCGTTCCGGTCTGGGATTTGGACTCCAAAGCCATGCGCAACCTCACGTCGACGGGATTGCCCAGGGAATCAAACACGTTGAACGAGGTGGTTACTCCACCGCCCGCGGCCGGTTCCGCCGTAACGAACGAGAACGGCGACGTGACAACGCCGGTTGTATTGGTGATTGAGCCGGCGTCTAGCTCCACCGCGTTCACTTCGCCGAAATTGGAACGAACAACGAGCATGCCCGCTGTAAACTCAGAGCCGTCCGATACCTCGACACCGGGATTGCCGCCGGTGGTAGGATCGGTGTTGATCCCCAGGACAGCTTCGAGGAAGCTCGTGAAGTCACTCAAAGTGCTGCCGGTCGTGTTTATCGTGAACGTCGACTCTTCGGCGGCAATTCCACCCTTGGTTCCGCTCACGCTCAGCACGTCGCCGTCGGCAAACAGCGGCAAACCATTGGCGTCGACCAGATCGGTCAGCGGCGTTAGAGCGGTCGCTGTTGCCCCCGCGGACGTCGCCAGCGCTTGTGACGTAACAACGGCACCAGCGGAAGCCACTCGAGTGCCGCTGTCCAGGCGACCGTCCATCAGAACTTCGGTCGTAGGTACCGCCTCGCTGGCGGTGCCCAGCGGGACGACCAGATTGGACAGGATGCCCTCAACGATGTTGCCGCTCTGATCTGCGGCAAACACCTGGACCGGCGCGCCGTTGGCGGAAACAAGAGTCTGCGTCGCGTCCAACCGGAACGAACCGTCCCGGGTGTAGACATGTTCACCCGTGCCGGCCTGGAGAATAAAGAACCCATCGCCATCTACGGCCAGGTCGCTTTGAAAGCCTGTGCTTTCCAGCCCACCCTGCTGGAAGTTCCGTTGGATCGATCCGACTGTAGATCCGAGACCGACCTGGTGCGGCAGGGTCCCCCCGCCGGTGTCTCCGGGTGCTTCTCCTTCACTGATGGTTCGGTACAACAGCGTCTCAAACAAGGTGCGCTGGCCCTTGAAGGCCGTTGTATTGAGGTTCGCAAGATTATCACCGACGGTATCGACAGTGGTGCTGTTGCTGTTGATCCCGGTGAATCCGACAAGCATGGCCGAAGTCAATGACATCGCAGAATTTCCTCAACCCTCGGTTGCACGACGCTAGATGGCATCCGTTGCGGCGACGCGGACAAAGTCCCTGAATCGCAGATCCTCGCCGGTATCCAATTCGAGCAACACCTCCCCTTGGGTGTCGACCTGAACGCCCGTGACTACTCCCCCGACGACCTGCGGGTCGGTAGGATCGCGCCGATCCAGACCGACGATCGGCTGACCCACCAACGCCTCCGCAGCCCGAAGCGGTGACTCGATAGTGCCGACCTGCTCCAGCGGAATCTCGCTCCCGTTGGAAAGCTGCAAGATCGGCTGACCGGCATCGGTGAATCGCACCCCTGCAACGATACCCCTCTCAGCCATTCCGTCCGCACCTGCCGGGCCGGTTACGTACTTCCCGATGAGCGAAGAAGCCGATGCGAAACGCTGCTGCCCGGTCAGTAGGCGTAAGGACTCGGTCAAAGTGGTGGACAACTCAATCTCCCGAACGGAGGATATCTGTCCCAACAACTCCGCGTTGTCGACCGGTTCGAGCGGGTCCTGGTTCCGGAGCTGCATGATCAGCAGCCTCAGAAAATCCTCGCTTCCCAGATCGGAAAACGAGTCCGGCGCCACTGCGCCGGCCGGTCTTGATAGTGACGACAGACTGCTGATCGCTTCCACGCGTGGATCTCCGTTAGCGTTTTCCGGGGCGTCGAGGGCTCCACCCGGACGCCCCGGGCAACCACATTGTGGGACCGACGTTCCAATCGGTCTCAGACAGGCCGGAAAGCCTGCTCCACATCAGACTCGGATATCCAGCCGCGTCTCCCCTGCGACTGTTGGCTCCGACTTAACGTCCCAAGATAGCGACGCGTCGGTCTCTTCCGGCAACACAACCTTGGCTCGCGATGGCGAGATCTCGTGCTCTTGACCCTTCTCATGGTCCGATGTCACTTCTCCGTTCAAAACGTCATGGCTGTTAGGCGCGTAGGCAGAGTCTCCCGACCGGTCGGTGGTGATCTCGAACCGTTCCACGGAGATGCCGTGTTGGTTTAATGCTGCCGTCAACTGCCCGGCTCGCTCGGATACTAGCTCTCGTGCCGCCGCGGTTTCTGTGCGGACGTCGATTTGGACCAGGTCGCCTTGGACACGGACGTTAACGTGGAGTCGGCCAAGCTCGGGCGGCTCGAGCGTCAACCGGGCTGACGACCGCCGGGCACCAGCGTGAAGGCGGATCGACCGAACAAGCTGGTCGAAGGCGGACCGTGCCGGACCGTCGATCTTGCCTCGCATGCCGGTGGCTTGTTGCCCCGAGCGGCCTGACTGACTCTGCCGCGTCGCGGACGGACGCTCTGACGTCCTTTGATCGCCACCCGATGAGCGGGTATCAGCAGCAGCGGGAGAGGAAGTGGCAGCCCGCGACGACTCGACCTCGCCGGCGCGACCGGCACCGAGTAGCTGAGCAACCTGCTGGGCGGGTGTCTGCACCTGCGAACCATTCGAGGTACCCGTCGGTGCAGCGGAAGCAACCACGGCACGACCCACTGCAGACGCGCCGGTCGGAGACGGCGCGGGCAAGGTAGTATCAGCGGGACCCGATGCCCGGGCGGCCCCGAAGGCCTCACGCACATCAGCAGAGGATACGGGGTGACCACCAGCCCGTGCAGACCCGCTTTCAAACATCGACCAGACTGCTGTGTCACCCGGTCGACCTGCCTCCGGCCCCGTCGTTGATCTGCCGGCACCCGCAGTCACGCCGGATGCTTGGGATCCTTCCCCCAACGATGCGGGTTGGGTGCCGCTGGCTCGCCCCGTGGGCAACGCGCGACGCCCTTGAAGACCGGCTAACTCAGACCGTTCATCGCCGGCCCGGGTCATGCTTGACCGGTACTCTTCCTTCAGCGCCATCTCCCGTCGGTCATGCGCATCGGCCACATTTGGCTCGAACATCTGTGAAGGCGACGTCTGGTCACCCTTGCGCCCATGCGTCGCGGCCGTTAGGATGCGCGTGGCGTCCAGAAACGCCTCGAAGGCCACGTCAGCGACGCGGCCATCAACATCGCCGCCCGGTCCGTCCCCCTGCCTTTCCCGTGACGCACCTGTGTTGTTGGCCGAGGGGGGCGAAATCGGGAACGGTAAGACGGACAAGGTTGTCACCATGGCGCTGCTCACTACGGCTCGTTTGTCTCGAGCTCGGCGGATCGATCCGGTGCCACCTCTCGGACACGTTTCAGAATCGCTTTCATCTTTTCCATCTGGTCGCCGCGCTTGGCTGCCTCAACGATCTTCTTGGCCTTGCGCGTCTGTATTTCCAGCAGGATCTTGGCGGCGTCGTCCGGCTCAGACATGGCCAGAAGATGCTGCACGGCGACTTTGGGAGCGAGCGATTCGTAGATGGCGATTTGCTTCTTGAAGCCCTCCTCGCGGCGCATGTCCAGGGCGGTCTTTTGTTGCCGGGCCACTTTGTCACGCTCTTGTTGAAACCGCTCGCGCTCGGTCATCACCCGCAGCAATATGCTGTTGTTGAGGGCCAGACGCTGGTCGAGTTCGGCCTTAATCCGCTCACCTTCACGACGAAGGATCTCCATTTCCATCTGCGATTGGGCCACGACGTCTCCACCGGATCCCGAACCGGCTGTATCTGTTTCGGCCGCCACCGGCTCTTCAGATATCTGCGCCTGTGCTTCTGGTAGATCTTCACCGCGTAGAACAGCTCCAATTCGGCGTGCCTTCTCGGTATCCAGCGCACCACTGGCAACGAGGTAGACACCCAGCCCTCCCAGGGCAAGCATGTTGAGCAAAGCGAACAGAGCCACAGTGTCATAAGCTCGCCTGAAGATGGAGGGGTCACCGATCATGCCACTGCCTCGCGTTCGTGCTCACCCCGCCGCCGCATATACCTCTGCAGCGCCGCCTCATCGCTTACGGCCCGTTCCTCACGGGCCACCTCGGTTAAGTGGCGCTCCCACTGTCTCTCGCGAAGCTTCTCGATGGCCTTAAGCCGCTTCCACACTTCGGCCAACCTGGCCCGCTCATAATCGAGCCTGGCTTGCCGCCGGACGAGCTCTTCGTTGGATTCAGCGATCTTTCGAGTCAACCAGCCACGAAATATCTGGTGTCCACGTAGTGACACCACATCAAGACGTTCGGCCCGTTGGGCATCCCGAAATCGGTCAGCGGTATCGTCCAACTGCCGTATCAAGCGGGCGATCCGATCCTCCAGATGAGTGACGGCCCGCACCGCGTCCGCCACGACGCGTCGCTGGGCATCGCGGGCCTGCTCTCGCAGCCTGCGAACCGTCTCGAGCCGAAACCGGAACCTCCGAGCCATCGATCGTCTCCTAGGAGGCCTTTCTCACCGCGGCCCCGGACGTTCCGGACGCCAGTTTGTCGCGCAGCGTTTCAATCTCCGACGCCAACTTCAACAAAGAACCGCGGGTCTCGGTCACAACCGCCTTCTCTTCAATGGGCTGTTGCAGGAACTCGTCGATTGCCGGTTTCATCTTCACGGCTACGTCGAACTCCACATTGCTGCCGGCGGCATAGGCCCCGACGTTGACCAGGTCCTCGATGCTGCTCCAGACCGCAAGGACGCGGCGAACCACCGCAGCCGCCTTTTGGTGTTCTTCGTCGACGACGTCGGTCATCACCCGGCTGATGCTTTCGAGCACCGAAACGGCCGGGTAGTGGCCGCGATTGGCCAGGTCTCGCGACAGCCAAACATGCCCGTCCAGGGTGCCGCGGATCGCGTCGGAGATCGGCTCGGCGATATCGTCACCTTCGACCAGCACCGTATACAACCCGGTAATGCTGCCCCGGCAGGTTTGCCCGCTCCGTTCCAGCAGCTTGGGCAGCAGACTGAACACACTGGGGGGATAGCCCTTGGTGGTCGGCGGCTCGCCGGCGGAGAGTCCGATCTGCCGCTGTGCCATCGCCATACGTGTGGTCGAATCCGTCAGCATCAGTACGTCAAGGCCCAGATCACGGAAGTACTCGGCCACCGCCGTAGCCACAAACGCCGCCCGAACCCGCAGCACCGGTGATTCATCGGAGGTGCTGACCACAAGCACGCTGCGTGTAAGGCCTTCACGGCCGAGGTCCTTTCGCAGGAAATCCCCGACCTCCCGTCCGCGCTCACCGATGAGTGCCACAACTATGACATCCGCCGTCGTATATCGGGCGATCATGCCCATCAGAATGCTCTTGCCGATACCGGTGCCGGCGAAGATGCCCATGCGCTGACCGCCCCCCACGGTGTGCATCGCGTCGATGGCACGAACGCCGGTGGCAATAGCCCGCTTGATCGGCTCTCTGGTCAGCGCCGGTGGGGCGTCGGTGTAGACGGGATAGTGAGCCTCAACGGTAAAGTCGGTCGGTCCACCAATGGGGCGGCCTAAGCCGTTGAGCACGCAGCCGAGCATCTGCCGGCCCACAGGCACGTACTGCATTCCGGCTGAGCTGGTCACCGCGTCGCCCACGCCCACGCCGAGCGGCTCGTTCAGTGTCATCAGAATGGCACGATCCCCGCGTGCCCCGACGACTTGAGCGGGGATCGGTTCGTCGGCACTGCGCTTAATCTCACAGAGCGACCCGACGGGTATGGCAAGACCCTCCGCCACGACCGCCAATCCGGTCACCTCAACGACCCGGCCAGTCGTGCGACAAATCCGGGCTTGTTCGATCAGACGGCGTTGACTGGCGAACAGATCAGCCATCGCTCGCCCTTCCACCAAGCAGCAGTGAGACAATTTCGTCGATCTGCGTTTCCAGTGACGCGTCAACGCGGGTCCTGGGGCTCTCGACCTTGCAGCCTCCGGGCGCAAGTGACTCGTCAGACACGATATCCACCACAGGTGATGCCTCTGCTTGTTCGAGAACGGATTCCGCAAAGGTCTGCATCGAGGTTTTGTCGTCGGGATGCACCCGGATTGTCAGGTTCGTCTTGCACTCGACCAGACGAAGGGCCCGCTCGAGATTCTCAATGGCCGACTCCGGGTGCAACCGCCCGATGGCGAAGGTGAGCTTCTTGGCAATCAGCAGCGCAAAATCGAGCAGGTCCTTTTCCGCCGCGATCCTCAAGTCCTCCTTGATGGCATTGATCTCGGTGGTGGCCTGCTCCATGGCTGCGACCACATCGGCCTGAGATTGCCCGAACTGTTTGACCGATTCGTCGTACGCGGCCTTATGGCCGGCCTGCGTTCCCTCCGCATGTCCCTGGGCGTAGCCGGACTGGTAGCCGGATTCCTTCGCGTCGGCCAGCACGCGATCGGCTTGTACTCTGGCATCAGCAGTGATCTGCGAGGCGCGCCGCCGGGATTCTTCCACCACCGCGCGGGCCTCAGCCAGATAGTCTGCAAGATCGACGGTAGACAGTCGCCCGACAATGCGAACTGATTCGCGGGCCTTGATTACCGTAGACATCACTTAACCCTCACATCGTTCGCAGGCACTCGGCCTGGTCTGACAGCCCGCACGTGTCTCTACACTCATACGATCATCTCCTTCTCGGCTCCCCGGCCGGAGATGATCAGTTCGCCGGCGTCCTCCAACCGGCGAACGACCTCCACGATCTTTTGTTGTGCCGCCTCGACATCGCTGACACGGACGGGTCCCATGTACTCCATGTCCTCCTTGATAAGCTGAGCTGCCCGTTCAGACATATTGCGGAAGATCTTCTCGCGAAGCTCTTCACTGGCAGTTCTCAAGGCAAGAGCCAGCTCTTCGTTCTCTATCTCCTTGAGGACTAGCTGAATCCCTTTGTCGTTGACCAGCAGGATGTCCTCGAACACGAACATCAGGCGGCGAATCTGGTCCACCAGGTCCGGGTCCTGGCCTTCCAGCGCTTCGAGGATTCCTTTCTCGGTGGAACGGTCGGCGAGGTTGAGCATCTCGGCCACGCTTTCGACCCCACCGGCCTTCTGGAACGTTTGTGTCATGATGCCCGAGAGGCGCATCTCCAACCCCTTTTCCACCTCTTTGATGACCTCCGGGTTGGTGTTCTCCATGTTGGCGATCCGCGTCACGACCTCGAGCTGTTTGTTGGGGGGAAGCCCAGCCAGAATCTCGCTCGCCTTGTCGGCGGGCAAGTGCGAGAGGATGAGTGCGATCGTCTGCGGATGCTCGTCCTGAATGAACGTCATCAGGTTATCGGAATCCGTCTTGACCAGAAAGGTGAACGGCTTCTTATAGACCTCACGCTCGATGGCCTTGAGCATGTTGTAGGCTTGATTCGGCGGCAGGGCCTTCTCCAACAGCTCCTTGGCGTAAGGGATGCCGCCCTGCTTCAAGTACTGTCGCGCCAGGGCAAGATTGTAGAACTCGTCGATCACTCGTCCCCGCCGTTCCGGATCGACCAGGTCGAGCTTGGCAATCTCGCGAGTGATCTCTTCAACAAGTTCATCATCCAGCTCGCGCAGTACGCCCGCGGAGGAATCCTTGTCCAAGGAAACCAGCAAGATGGCCGCCTTGGTGATTCCCCTGAGCGACGAGGCCTCGGCCCCTTGGGAACGTGTTTCTGTTAGTTTGGCCATCCTTTATTGAGATTCCTGAACCCAGCGGCGGATCAACTCTGCCGTACCCGCCGGATCCTCCTCGACCATCTTGGACACTTCGCGGGCCAGATCCTGGTAGCGCAGAGTAGTCGCATCGACCTCCTTGCCCGCCAACATGCCCTTCATGACCTCCGCCTGCCCGACGGGCGCCACGCCAACACCAAGTACAGGCTCCTCCACGTACGGTTTCCCTCGTCCTGCCGCAAGCCGCCGGTGCGGAGCGGCCATCTCCGAGGATTTGCGAACCATCCGCATCATCAAAAGCAGGCTGACCAGGGCCAATGTCGCCAGCCCGACCTGCGGCGCATATGCCCGCATAAGCCCAATAGCGTCCGGCCCCTCTCCGCCCTGCCGCGCCAGGGCCACTTCGCCCGGAGCGCGACTCCAAGCGCCTCCGTCTGCGCTCCATTCCATATCGGGATAGACATCGACTTCCACATCCTCGGCGTTCTTGGCCATGACGATCCTCTCGACGCTGCCCTTGACGCGTTCCACCTGCGCGTCTCGGACGGCTACAAAGGTCGGATCGTCGTCCTTGGGATCATCAGTGGCCTCAGGATGCTGAGCCTTGAAGACGCCAATAATGAAGCTCCGGGGGATGCCGATGGCCGCAGTGATCTTCGTGGTCGCAAACGGCATCTGTTCCACGGTTTCGGTCTGGCTGAGCTTGGGCTCGAAGTTCTCGACCGTGGTCTCTTCAGTCGACCCTGTTTCGCCCTGGGTCGCCGCAGTCAGGGCCTGACCCAAATTAGCCTGTACTCCCGGCTCGGTCGGCTGGAAGGGGGACGACTGTTCGGTGGAGCTCGACGTCTCCACCTTCGGTTGGGGCAGATCATGTTTGATGCTCTGGGTAACCCGCTTGCTCATGTCGAGCTCGACGCTGACAGCCACCTGGACCCCAGGGATGTCGGCCAGCTTACTGAGGATCTTGGAACGATAGTGCTCCTCGCGGCGTTTGATCATGCTCAGTACATTGAAGCTGACGGCATCGTCGGGATGAGGGAGGCTGTAGGACCTCAACGTTCGGGCATCGGTGATGTAGACGTTATGCGGCTTGAGCCCGGCGACGCCACCGGCCACCAGTTTGGCGAACCCCTCCACCATGTCGTGAGCCATCTCCCTACCTTTGGCTAACGTGACCGTCACCGACGCGGTGGGAACATCGGCAACGCCGCCCAACCGGCGCTTGGTCACCGGGTTGATGATCACCGATGCCTTGTTCACTGCCGGCGAAGTGACGATGATCTTGGCAAGCTCATTGCCCTTGGCATAGGTCTGGGCGTACGCTCGGGCCTCTGGAGATTGGAAGGGGTTGCTATCCGTAACCACCGCTTCCATATCGAACAGGCTCCCTTCCGGAAGGGCATCCGCACTGTGGAGCAAGCGGAGGGCATTGTGCCGGTCACCCACTCGAACGTAGACCCTGGTGCCCCGAACGTTGTAGGGAACGCCGTTGGCCTTTAGAGTCTCCTCGGCCGCATCAAGTTCGTCGTAGCTGAAATCGTGCGTTACCAGCGGCACCAACTCGGGCGTAGTCGACCATTGCACCAGCCACAGCAGTGACCCGGCAACAAGAGCGGCACACAGCCCGATTGCCAGGCGCTGCGAGACGGTGAGTAGACTCAACTGAGCGGAGATGGCATTCAACAATTGGCGTAGTCGATCCATCGCTTGCCACACTATCGCGGGCTGAGGCGCCCGGCCCTCCAAAACCGGCGCCGCCCCCCAGCCAGGTCAACAAAAACTCCAGGATTCCCCTATCGTCATACGGTTAGAGACGCATCTCCTGGATTTCCCGGTACGCGTCGGTCAGCTTGTTCCGAATCTCCATCAACAGATCGAACGCGACGCCGGCCTTATTCACCGCCGCGAGTACTTCCGCCACGTTGTCCGTCTCACCGGTCAGCAATTGCTGAACACCCCGGTCCGCTTCAGTCTGCAACCGGTTCACCTCATCCAGACTGTCTAGTAGGATCGACTTGAAGTCCTTGGCCTCTACGGCGGCGGTCGGCGTCGCCTGGGGCGTCGCCGCGGCAGGTTTCACCGGTTCGATCGGGTTAGGCATCTGGATCGGGTCGGTCATCTCGGCCACTTTCCTGGTGAATGACTGTCCGCGCGGGCCAGAGCCCAGATCTCGATGGAGACAGTCAGCCAACGAGCACTCATGCAATCAACCTCAAGGTGCTGGCCGCCATCGACTTGGCCATCTCCATCACGGTCACGTTGGCTTCGTACGCCCGTGCGGCCGTCATCGCGTTTACCATCTCCGTGTGATAGTCCACGTTGGAGACGCGAACATAGCCCTTATTTTTCCCCTCCTTGATCGCGTGCACATGGTTCGGATCCCAGCGCAAACCGAACGGTGTCGGATCTTCAACGATCGCTGCCACATGCACACCAGATGCATCCCGGCCGCGTGACGGATCGCCGGGCGCGAACAGCGCAACCAGCCGACGATAGGGAGTAGCCTCCCCGTTCTCGTATTTCACGGCGTCCTTCATCGCTATGTTGCCGGCGATCACATCAAGGTTGGCCCGATAGGCCACAAGCGCCGACGTGCTGATATCCAAGGCACCGAACATAGCCTATGCCCCACTATCCGACGGTCCCACGAATCGCTTTGTGCAGCAACTCGAATCGACCACGCAGAAGCGCCGTGGCCAGCTCATGAGTCATCCCCGTCTCGGCGAGGTCGGCCATTTCCCGCTCAAGTGACATATTGGTGCCGTCGTGGAACAGAACATTTTCCACGGGCCTCTCCTTCGGCGTAATGCGCAGATGTCCATTCCTGTCCGTCTGCACCTCGCGACCAACCTTGACGACAAACGGCTCATTGGCATCCCCGCCACGAGCATCAAGGGCTCCGCGCAACGCTCGCTGGAACGCCTTGGCGTCCAGTTGCTTGGCGCGATAGCCGGGCGTGTGGATGTTCGCCACATTCTCGGCGATCATCGCGAGCCTGGCCTGGTTATAAGCCAGGGTCTTGACCAGCGCGGGTACTGCTCCGCGCTCTGTCACGGACGACAGAAACATTCCAGCCTCCAGCCGCGGCGGCAGTCCGCCGCATACATGCGATAAGGCGCCCGCGGGCCGGCCTCAGGGCGTAACGCCCCGTTTGCACGCCCTGTACCACCCACGCCAATCACCGTTATCAACCTGAAAACATACTGGTCCTGCTCAGTGATACCGGCACTTTTTGCGCACCGGCAATTACTGCGCAACAAGGGCGGGTCACCGGCATGGGCGCGGTTGCACTTACACCTCAGAAGCCGTTGCCACCATTGGGCGCTGTTGCTCCTCAGCCTCCTCCCGCCACTGCTTGAGCTTCATGCCCAGCGTTCGGACACCCATGCCCAGGGTTCTGGCCGTCTTGGCACGGTGACCGTTGAACCTGGCGAGCGTCCGCTCGATGAGCTTTCGTTCGACATCCTCCAGCATCCGCCCTTCGCGCAACGGCCCCAGTCCTTCCAACGATGGGCCGCTGGGCTGCAGCCACGGTTCGATCAGCTCCGCGGCGATCGTGTCGCTGGTGCACAACGTGGCTGCCCGGAGGCACAGGTTTTCCAGCTCGCGGACATTGCCGGGCCAGGTGTAGCCGGTCAGCAACCGCATGGCCTCCGAGGCGACCTTCAGCGGCCCGCAGCCCTCGCGGACCGTCGCCTGCTCGAGAAAGTACTCCACCAGCTCTCCAATGTCCTCGCCACGGTCACGCAGTGGCGGGACTGACACGGGCAAGACATTAAGACGGTAATACAGATCACTGCGAAACCGCTTGCGAGCGATGCACTCCTGAAGGTTGCGATTCGTTGTGGCGACCACACGAACATCGACCCGGCGGGTAACGCTGCTGCCGACCCGTTCGAACTCGTTTTCCTGAAGAACACGAAGCAACTTGGCCTGTAAGGGCAAGACCATCTCCGAGATCTCGTCGAGCAGAAGCGTTCCCTCATCGGCCAACTCGAAACGGCCCTTGCGCGTACGATCCGCCCCGGTAAACGCCCCACGCTCATGCCCGAAGAGCTCGCTTTCCATAAGATTCGTCGACAGCGCCGCACAGTTAAGACACAACATGGGCCTGTCCGCACGCGGAGACTTTCCATGTATGTACGAGGTCACCAGCTCCTTCCCCGTGCCCGACTCGCCGGTGATCAAAACCGTGGCGTTGCTCTTTGACACTTGATCCAGTTGCTGTCGCAGAGCTGTCATGGCCGAACCGGATCCCACGAGGGGGCGGCACCGGCGCAGATCATCAACTGACGCTCGGAGGGCTTCGTTTTCCCGGCGCAGGCGGGCGTGCTCTAAAGCCCGTTCGACGACAACAGCCACCGCGTCCGAGTCAAACGGCTTCTGCATGTAATCGAATGCACCGAGCTTCATGGCCTCGACCGCGGTCGACACCGAAGCATATGCGGTCATCATGATGACCGGCGTGTCGCACCCGGCCGCTCGCACTTCCCGTATCAGCGTCAGTCCGTCCATCCGCGGCATCTTCAGGTCAGCCAGAATGAGGTCGAAGCGGTTGCCCTTGACTTCCGCCAACGCCTCCACCGGATCGGCGAACGTGCTGACCGTATGATCCTCACGTGTCAGGGCCTCGGACAGCGAGTCCCTCAAGATTTCCGTGTCGTCTACAACGCAAATGTGGGCCATTTATTCGGGCTCTCCGACAATGTCTGTCTTGTTCCCATATCCGGCCAGCGGCACTGACAACACGAACACCGCGCCGCGGCCCGGGCGGTTGCCCGCGCTTACAGAGCCTCCGTTGGCCTCCGCAATCCGGTGTACGATCGCCAGGCCCAAGCCGGTCCCGCTGTCTTTCCTGGTAAAGAACGGATCGAAGATCCGATTGAGCAGCTCCGGCGCGATCCCCCGGCCGGTGTCCTCCACGACAATGCGCAGCAGCCCCTTATCGACGTCGCGATCGTCGCGCCCGATCCAGACACGCCCACTCCCGTCAATCGCCTCGAGCGCATTGAGGATCAAATTGACCGTTGCTCGTGTTATCTGCGCCGCATCACAGAACAGCTCCACAGACAGCAGCCTCGGATCGATCTCGATCGCAATGTCTGCCGTTTCCGCTTTGGGCACGGTTTGTTCGAGTGCGTGTTGCAGGATCTTTCCCGCCGAAACTGGTTGCGGATCCGGCTCGGCGTCGCCTGCAAACGCGAGGATATCGCCCACGATGCTTTCCAAGTTCGAAATGCCGGCCGACATTTTCCGCACCAGCACAAGTTGCCTAGGCCTGTCCGTCAGATCGCGCTCCAGAAGCGACGCATACAAGCCAATCCCACCCAGTGGGTTTCGGATCTCGTGAGCCACTCCCGCGGCCATCTCACCCAACGATGCCAGCCGCTCGCGGCGCTGCAGCTCCTTGTTCTTCGATTGCAGCTCTTCTCGAAGCCGGCACACCTCCCGGGCGAGGGCCTCATGGGAGTGCTTGAGACGCTCGGTCACATCGTTGTACGCCTGGATGATTGCGGCTAAATCGGGTTCCGTCCCGACAGTGGATGGCATCTTCCTGATCAAGCTCCTTCATCGACACAATCCAAGCGGTCGGCCCGGCCGGTTGGACCCCGGTACGCTCGGAGCGCCTGATTCGTCGAGTGCGTTGCCTGCAATGCCGTGGCGATGGCCTGCTTTCGCCCGGACAGCACTCTGACATCCTGTTCGTCGCTCTCGATAATCCGCCGCAGCCGCCCGCTGGCGTCGTTAAGCAATCCGTCCGCCTCGGCCTGCTGGGCCGGTGAGAGGCACCTGCGGCACGTCTCCCATTCACGGCGAACCGGTGCCAGCCGTGTACTTAGCCTGGTCAGTTGTTCCGACAGTCTCTGCCGATCGGCCAGCAGCCCGAGCAGCGGACCGACATCGTCTTCCGTAACCAGCGAACGCTGCCGCGCCGCCAAGGATTCCAACTTCGCGTACAGCGAAGCCTGCTCGCGAAGCAGATCCAGGACTCCATCCGCTAAATGCGGCATACCACCCGCCATATCGCCGACCGACCTCATGATCATCGCTCGCAAAGCCTAGAACAGCTCGGACTGGCCCAGCCATTCGAAGTATCGTTTCCAGTCCTCTCGCGTTTCCGGTGACACCCCAGTGTCAAAGCTCTCATCGGGTATGGAGTCCACCAACACCAAGGCGCGAGCCAGCCCCGCTCTTGCTTCCTCGGGCTGACCTAGGAACACATAGCTGTTGATCATCTGGACATATGCCGCCAGAGCGCTGGAGGTGTCCCTGTATGCCCCAGCCGCTTCTTCATAGAGCTTCAGCGCACGGCGGTAGTCCTGCGTTTCGAAGTAGCAGTCCGCCTCGTAGAGAGTGGCATGTCGCAGGTACACCCTCTCGAGTCGATTCAGCCCCGCGGGGTCGCGGAACTGATACTCCGCGATCAACCGGCGGTAAAGCGCTTGCGCGGCCTGAAATCGGCCAATCGAGTCGGCGCGCATCTGTTCGCTTTCGCTGGGGAACCTGGCGTCGGCGATCTCGGCCTTCAAGGCAAGCCCGCTCTTGCGATATGAATCAGCAAGCAGATAACGAGCCCGCCATACTTGCGGATCGTCGGGGTAGCGCTCCAACGCCTCTTCCAGGGTTGCAATCGCATGCTCGAAATCAGCGCGCCGGTTGAGCACGTCCCCGAGCAAAAATAACGCCTCGACAAACTCCGGCGCCCGGGGAGTGAAGACCTCCGAGTCCTCCAATACCACGCGCAGCGTCTTCTCCGCAAGCCCCTCATAGTCGGGTCCCATTGCCAGGTAACATTGAGCCAACGGGACCAGCACGCGCGAGCCGTCGAGCGTGCGCGGATACAGCCGGTAGCATTCCCGGTACGCACTGACAGCCGCATCCAACTGTCCCGACACCTGTCGGAGCTGCCCGACCCGCAGAAAAGCTCGGGCTACCAGCGGATGTTCGGGGCGCTCCACTGCAAACGCCGTATAGAGCGTCGCGGCGTGGTCGCGCTTACCGGCCCGGGCATACAGCTCGGCCGCTCGCCAGGTCGCTTGGGCTGCGACTCGCTCGTTCAGGGCGTTGAGCTGCGCAATCCGCAGGTGAGTCGAGCCCGCCTCGGCGAACATCCGACGTGCCTCCCTCGACGAGGCTTCAATAACTCGCTCCGATGGTCCGGGCGTTGCCGTGGCTCCTCCATCCAGATGAGCCGCGAGCAGCGATTGTATCTGTGCAAGTTGCTGCAGGAACATCGTAGCCTGTTCGGCGTTCCGCGGATCGACAAGTGCAACCGCGAGTTGTGAATACTCGACGGCCTCTCGCAGGTAACCCGCTTGTCGCTGAGCCTCGGCCATCACCGCCAACGATGCCCGCAACACTGTCAGGTTGACCAGACGTCGATCCACCAGCGAGTCCAGTTCGTCGATTGCGGCCCGGTAGGCGTCTATCGCCTCTGCGTGACGCGCCAACATGGCCAGGGCTTCTGCCGAACCGATCCGGCTTGCCACCCCGTAAGGTCCGTCGGGATGCTGCCTTGTGACATCGGAAAAGAACGACAACGCCTCCTGCGGTCGTTGCGGACCGTCATCACTCATCACCACACGACCCAGCAGCCAACCGGTCATCGCGTAGACTTCGTCCCCACTATCCACCCGGTTCCGCAAGGTACGCAAATAGCGCTCGGCTTCGTCTAAATGACCTGTCTTATAAAGCAGCCATGCCTCCAGGTACGAAAACCGATCATGCCAATCGGAGGCGTGATATCGTTCCCGATTGCGGGTCAGCAGTGTTGAGCCTTCCTGGAGTCTGCCCAATGTCTCCAGGAGTTCCAGTTTTTGCCCGATCGCCCAGATTCCTATGTCCAACCGACGACTCCCGGCGTCGGACAGCAAGCCATCAACGAGTTCCAGCAGACGCCCCGGAGGCGTCTCTACCCAGCTCATCTTCAGCGAGAGCACATGCTTGCGCAGGTCCAGGGAGCGCTCAACGCCTCGATCAAGCGCCTCCTCGTACTTCCGCAGCGCATCTGCAATGTGCCCCTGCCATTCGAACGCCCGACCCATGTTCAGAAAGTCAACTGCAGTAAGCGGTTGAGCATGTGACGCTGCATACCGATAGTGCTCGACGGTCTGCCGCCCGACGTCGGCGGTTCGAATGCGCCGGCTCTGGGCCTCACCAAAACGAGCACGAGCTAGCTGTAGGTGGACTGGAGCGCGGTCCGCCTCCGTACGCCCCTCGCGGGCCAAGAGAGTATCACCGAACTCGATCGCACTATCATAGAGACCACCAGACGTCAGTGTCTCCAGATGCTCGACTGCCTCTTGGAACGGAAGTCGGGTGGGCATGGACCGAGCGCGCAGAAAGGTCCCGGCCAGTAAGATGAGCGACACCGCAAGAAGCGGCATCTGCCACTTCCCCGCCGCGCGGTTTCGCAAGTCTCCCCAATGTGACATTGTGCCCGTCCTGAGCCCGGTCAATCGATCCGCAGCATCCTCCTGACGCAGTACTTGAAGATGTCGGCAGATCGCCCCGGCTGGCTTGACCGCAAAGAGGTGCACTGAGAGCATCCCACCCACATCGGCAGCGCGGATCCGTGGGCCCCTCTTCTCAGTGTTACGGCCCCTTCTTCCCCAGTTCTGTAGACCTGCTACCCGATCCGGGCACCGGCTGACCCACGCCGGTTCGCAAACCGCCCATCGCCAGATCCAGGAGTATGGACGGCGGCTCTTGCCCGCTTGAATAGCCCCTGCCGCAAACCGGGCAACCGGGTAGGAGGACGCGCCGCGGCGCCCGTCCTCCTGCGCGACGGGCCTGGTATCCGATTACGGCTCGTCGAGTTCGCGTTTTGCCTTCGGTTCCCTTCAGACTCCGCCTTACGGTGGACGCCCTTGCCTTCGGCTCCTTGTTCCGGTCATTGCCGCCCACAGTGGACTTCCACCTTCAAGGTTCACGTCATGCCCGGGAAACAAAAAGGCAGCGTATGGCGTCTCGAGGCCATACGCCGCCTTTTGGCTGCGATCTCAGGAAAAGTCACCCTTTCCCGGATCTAGGTTTAAGGTGCGTTTCCCGTGACGCACCTGAGTCTTCTTCCTACCTCGACATTCCCGCGCGATCCCGCGAGCCCTTCCTGGGCTGCTGATCGCCGGCCTGGAACGCCTGGACGTCATCCATGTTCAGCAGTCCGTCGCGATTCAGGTCGCCGACCGCCAGTTCACCAAGACCCATCTCACGCAACTCGCGGACGGAGACCTCGGTGCGACCAACGATGGTGCCCGCCGCCGGACCGCAACAGCAGTCCTTGCTGTGATCCAGGAAGTTCATCATGACGAACGTGAAGTCCAGAGCATCGACTATACCGTCGCCATTGATGTCCGCATTCGGACCCGGCGTGCCACAGATCGTGTTCGGATCGGCCCGCACCGCCCACTGCACCACGAACGTGCCGAAGTCGAAGATGTCGATCACGTCGTGGCTCGCTGTCGGGATGTCCTTCTTGAATCCGTCGAGGTTACCACCGACCAACCAGTTGCCGCCGAAGAACGGATCGCCCTTGAACACGGCGTAGTAGACACCGTCGATGCACTCCAGCCATGCACATGATCGCAGTGTATGCAACTGGTCTCTGGCCGTGATGCAACGCCACTGGCCGGCACCGGGGATCTTGATCACGTCGGTGAAGTGACCGATATGATCGAACAGACCGCCGAAGAAGATATCCTTCTCCACGACCAACGGCGATTGCACGCAATCCGAGTACAGCTCGAACTTGATGCAGCGCAGCAGATCACCGGCAATAATCGGCGACAACTGGATCTCCACGTCGAGCGTGGTGACATGGTTGACCGTGACCGTCCAGTCGCAACCCACGGAATGACCACAGACCGTGGTTGTGACATCACAGTGGTACCTGGTGACGCCAAGCGGATGCTCACCACCACCACCCATTGCCAGAGCAGTCATGTCCAGGCCGCTTTCGTGCTGACCCCAGCACACCAGATCAGCGTCAGGATAGCATGAGCTGCCAAACGTCGGTGCATCCCAGAAGACCATCGCGGTGTTCTTGTCACAGTCGACGTTGACCTTGGCGTCGCCCGGACACTCGAGCCACGGCTCGTCGTTGGCCATAATCGTGTCGCTGCATTTGGGTTCGACGTCGGCCACCATCTGACCAATGTTGTTGACCAGGTAGGTGTTCAGCGGGTTCTCGCCGCCAAAGCACAGGATGCACTCCGTGCAGGCACCCAACTTGGCAAAGCTGATCTGGGCCAGAATGCCCGTGCCCATCACTCCAACGCCGCCCATTGGGTCGACACCCACGGCGTAGAAGATCATGCCGTTGGCCTCATCGACGATCTCGTGGATCTCGAAGGTGTACGGATCACCACCCGGGTTAATGCTCCTGAACTGCAGACAGCTCGGATCATACAGAACGACAAACTGTCCGCCGTACACCACCTCGGGCGTGTCTTTGAAGAACACGTCCACGGTGATCTTATCACCTGCGTCGTGACACGCGTTATTCGGGACCTTGTCCGACGGATGAACGTCGAAGTTCAACGACGGCGGCACGCAGCGGCAGAATCCGGTGACCGGGTTGCAGCTCGCTGCCGGATGCTTGGCCTCGCAATCCGGATCGCCACCCGGGCAGGGGACGGCCAGAATGCTCGTACCGGCGCAGTTGCCGGCCCCGTCGCACTGATCATCGACAGTGTCGCACTCGATCCCGTCGTCGCAGGGATCGCCCGCGGGCATTGGCGGGTTGGAGGGTACGCCACACTGTGCACCAACGGCGCATCCAGTGGCCGGGGTGCACTCATCAAACGTGCAGTCATTCCCGTCCACGTTGGACACGACGGCGCCGAGACCGCCCACGTCCGCGGCCAGGTTCACGGGCACATTATCGCAGCACTCGGTCGCAGCGACCGCCTTCGGAGTGTTCGAGCACACCCCGGTGGCAACGTCGCACGTGTCAACGGTGCAGGCGTCGCCGTCGGCGCAGTGGTTGTTCTCGGTGCAAGACGGACAATCGTCTTCCAGAACACC
>CP070827.1:2932092-2942315 GCA_020344555.1 Phycisphaerales bacterium | reverse complement strand
CTCCGGCAGCTACATCGCGCGGATAGTCGGCTTTGATGACAAACTCGCCCGCAACGGCAGCGGCTTTGCTTTTGTCTCTATCCGGCGTTTCCTGCTTCGTGGCCGCAACGGTGATCATAATACCAAGTCCGATGGCGATACCGACCGCCGAGGCGACCGTAATACCCTTGAGCATCCGAATGAGCAGCGGGGCGCCGCCCAACGTCAGGCCGATAAACAGCGAATACATGGCGCTGCGGTGCAGGATGACGGCCCGACTGAGTGTTCCGGCCAGTGCCGCGACCGCCACTACGGCCGCGCAACCCACGATGGCCAAGAAGGTGATGTTCCGCTTCGTGAACTTGAGGCGGGTCACATCAGCCAGGCTGCTGATAAACTCGTCGTAGAGGCCGGTTACGAGGATCATCGTGCCGCCGGACACGCCTGGCACAAGGTTGGCCAGCCCCATCAACACGCCACCGATGACTGAGCGCACGACCGGCAGCCGCGTGCGCTCTGAGCGGTCCGGTTCTCCTGAGGAGTCTTTTGGGGTGTCAACAGCCTCCATGCACGTAGTCCTTCGACATTGTTGTGCGGACGGTTATAGCCGACGAGCCTGTTAGGGCGCCGCAGGTTGAATCCTCTTCGGTTTTCGTTTGCGGAACAAGCGCTTGAACTCTTCGCTGATCCTCCGAAAAGGTCTCGGCCGGACCGTCGGTTGAGACAACGGACCGGTGACGTGCAGCTCGACCAGCTCGCCGGACGCAACTTCGACGACATCGGCCAGTACGGGCACGTGTGTCCAGAGGCGCGGGCCGACGTTCACCAGATTCAAGTCCACGCCGCGGTCCGGCAAGGTCACCGATCCCGAACCCACCAGGGCCAGCACGCTGCCGCGCAATGCGATGTCCGCGATCTGCACGCGCTTCCCGACGATGAAGAAGTCCGCCCTGGCCTCGTCGAAGGCGTCCTCGTCCGGGATCGACAGGCTGAGCACGTTGAGGATCCTCAGGATGATCGGCAGGCGATAGATGTGGCCGTCGATGATCTCGAAGCGCCCGCCGCCTTGCCGCGACGCTCGGTCGCCGATCACGCCGGAGATGTACAGGTGGCCGTCCGCCCGGCCACGTACATCCAGCCGTTCGCTGTCCGGGGCTCGTGAGGCCCGATCGGCGTTGATAAACGGCTCTATCTGCATCTTGTGGATCGTCGTGGAGAGATCGTACTCTGCCCGGCTGGTGTCGAAGGCGACTTCGAGGGCACCGGTCAACGAGCCGTCGTAGACCCGGCCCTGAATCGGATCGAGCACCAACATACCTTCGCCGCTCGCAACCCGCGCGTACGACCAATCGCCTTCAGTCCGGCTTAAGCGTTGGCCCAACACGTTGACTGTCGACAGGGTCAGATTCCCGGTGAGTGAGGTGCCACCCAGCCGGTCAATAAGCGAACCGGACCCCACCAGCGTTCCGGACATGCGCTCGATCCCGGCAAGGCCCGGAATGCCTGCGTTGTTGAATTCCACGTATCCCTCCACCAGCCACTCCAGCGGACCCTCTACACTTGAGCGCCGGCAGCGGAGGGAATTCAGATACACGTCGACAGACCCGGCAGGCTCCAGGCGATTCCACGCGGCGTTCATTTCTTCCGGAAGCAGACCGCGCAGGGAGTCGTCCAAGGTGACTCCGGTGGCGCTGAGCTTGATCGTTCCCTGCTCGGCACCGGGTATGTGACGCATGTCGAAGTCGGCGCGAACGCTGGCTGTGCCGTAGCGAGCCTCGACATTAGAAGCCCGGGCCCCAACGCCGTCGATCGTGATCTCGGTTCTAACGTCGTCAAATACGAGCGGGAAGAGCCGATGACGGACGGTGGCCCCTTGTAGCCGAGCCACAGTGCGGACTGAAGGACCTTCGTCGGCGCGAGCCGGTGTCGTGCTGACGATGGTCTCAGTGGCAACGGGGCCGTCGATCTTCCAGTGAACCACGGCCTTACGCGCTTTCGGTGGCAGGGCGGCACAGAGCGCCTCGTCGAGCTGGAGGTTGCGACTGCGGATCATCACTGCCGTCGCTTGCCGGCCGCCGTCGCGGCTTATGGAACCCTCGGCCGATAGGATCGCGTCGTTGTAGCGGCCGGTCAGACCGTCGAGCACGACGTCGTTAGGCGCTATATGAAGCCTGCCGGTAATTCCCGCAACTTCGACAGGTAGCGTTTCATGCCGGATAGCAACGTCCTTCAGCACAATGTCCGAGGTGTGGACGACCGTTTTCGTATCCGCATCGAGCGTCAGTGAGGTCTGTGCATCGAAACTTCCACGCGGGTGAAACGCAGCGACTTGTTTCCGGGCCTCCGCAGGAAGGGCGGCAAGGAGCAGGTCGTCAAACGGTATGTCCTGAGCGTCAATCGCCAAGTCCAGGCCGGTCAGATGGCCGCCGGAGAGTTCCACGCTCCCTTCCAAGCCGACGCGAGCCTCTCCGGAACGGCCCACGACGTTGAGGAGTCTCAGCCGATCTTCATCGGCCAGGAGCATGCCTGTTAGATGATCGACTGGATAGGGAAACCCGTCGAATCGGGCCGAGACGTCGCGCAACGTAATTGTCGGGCGCATCCGCCACTTTGCAGGCTGTTGGTCGCTACCGGCGGGCAATGTGAGTTCAATCTCGGCGTCTATCGATCCTTTCAAATTGAACTGTTCGCGGATTCTCCGGTATTGCTCGGGAAGGGCCTCGACGAGCGTTTCGTCGATGGGAATTCCCGTCGCCTTGATGGACAGTTCCTTGGCCGCCTGCTCCGTTGGCTTGCTCAGGCGGCCGTTGACGGTGACGGTGCCATCACCGTGACTTCCACGGATATCGCGGATGAATACCCCATCGGGTGTGTACTCAATCTTCCCAGCGATGTCGTAGCCGCGATAGGGGAGATAGCGACAGGACGCGTCACCACCCTGTGCGGTCAGGAGGACCCGGCGAACCACAATCGGTTCATCGGCCCCGGCTCGCTTGGTCACTTCGACTTCGAGGTCGGCTGGGCCGTGGGGGTCATAGTCCCTGTAGAAGCCGGCAAGCTGATGCCAGCGGTTGATGAATCGGACCTCGGCAGGCGGACCATCAGGGTCATGCCGCGGCAAGTCGAGCCCGGTAACAGACAGGCGGACATCGAAATCGACATCGTTGAGAGTGGCGAGCTTCTCGACGGCTCCGTGCAGCACCGCCGACACCCTGCATTCACTGCCATGAAACTGACCGGCGAAGTCGGCACGAATTCCCTCCGGTGTTAGCTGCACCTGGCCGTTGACCTCCTCAAACCGGAGATAGCGCTGGTCTGGCGGAAACGGCTGTTCTCGTTTATCGATCGGAATCGAGATGGATGCATCGCTCAACTCGATTGTCGCGGACCGCGATCCCTCTGTGCGCAGAGCAGTGCTCAGATCGTAGTCCTTGGCCCGCACGGTGCCGTCCAGGCCAAGCAGGTTGCACCAGACCCCGGCTCCGTCATACCCGGCGTTGACGGCAAGCATGACGGCTTCGATCGACATCCACGGCAGACCGCCGCTAACATTGCGCAGGCGACCGGTATGAAGGTCGACGCGCGAATATCCGCTTGCGGTGTGGCCGTCACCACCCTGCCAGACCACGTCATAGACGTCGGCATCTCGCTGTGACGGGCGGGCTCGAATGTGGAGCCTCAGGTCCTGGACCACGCGGTCAAGAGCCCCTTCGCGGGAAAGGACTCGAACCTGTGCGTCACGAAGTTCGATCGTAGGGAGCGGCCCGGATACCCCTTGGGCCATGACGTCCGGGAATCGCAACAACCCTTCCAGATTGGTGTACCCATCGGCGGCATCGCGCACGATCAGGCAGGCCGGCTCCAGGGCGATGATACCCTTGACCCGTAGACCGCCGGAGAGAACCGATGACCGATCGTGGCTGAGTCTTATTTCACGACATGAGAGCACCGGATTCAGCGGGGCGGTGCCTGCCGGCGGGGTGCGTTGCGATGCCGCCCGCTGGACTTCGTGCACCGCAACGTCAAACAGGCGGACGCCGTCCCACCAGGAAAAATCCGCAGAGCCGATGGTGACCGGTCCACGTATGTAGTGCTGTAAATAGCCCTTGGCAAGGTCCCGAACCCGCTCCGGATTGGTGTAATGGCGATACACAACTCCGCTTGCGATCAGGGCTGCGACAATAATAACGACGACCAGGGTGCGTCTTCGACCCTTGCGAGGTTGAGCAACCGGCTGTCGGTCTGGAGCTTCAGTCACCAACGACGCACTCCCTGCGAGCGGAGCCATGCCAAGCGCGGTCGACAACCACCACGAGGGCGACCGCGGCGAGGATTTCGACCATGGGGATCGCCCCCAAGCGGTAACGAACACTTCCCACAAACAGGCTGTGCAGCGCGCTCAAGTATAACGCGGGAAGAAGAAGAAAGATCGCAGTCCGCACACTCTGTCTCCCGCCTTTTGTCATTAGCAGCAGCGCACCGACCACAGCCAGAATGAACGTCGGTATCGTCCAAACGGCAGCGATGGCCCGCACTAACGGCGATTGGTACGTCTGCACATTAGGGAACGGATTCCACATGCGGGCCAGCTTCTTGCCGGCGAGCGTTACAACGCGCCCGGGCTCACTCTTGATCGCCTTTACGGACTCGTCCATGAAATAGCGGTTCCACTCCACCTCGCTCAGGCCTCTGACTGCCGGCATGCGCTTGATATTACCCAGATCGCTGTCCCCGGTGGCTTGCGGGCCGACGCCATCATACAGGGAAATCCCCGCTCGGGTCGTCAACCAGCACCACTCGCCGACTACACGTCGATTGCGGGCTGCCCAGGGCACGAGCGCCAGGACGACGAAACCCGCGGCAATTGCCGCCCCGAGAATCGTCCGCCGATCGAACCGGCGGCACACCAGGGTAAACCCCAACGCTACTGCGTAAAGACCTACACTGGACTCGCGGACGTAAACACACAGTGCGGCTACCAGACCGACAGCGATCCAACGTCCAAGCGATTCGGTGTCCTGGCGGATGATCCGTGCGATGAGCCACCACAGGGCCATGAGGACTGCTACGAACGCCGTCTCAGTTAGCAGCAGCGACGAGAAGAATATCAGGAATGGGTCGAAGGCGGTCAGCAGGCCGGCAAGGAGACCCACGCGGCGGTCAAACAGCGCCGCGGCGGCGCCCGCGGTCAACGCAGCCACGACCGCGCCGATCACCCAGTGGAATACCTTGGCGATGATGACGCCGTTGGCCGTCGCTGCAACCACGGAAAGCCCGACCGGGTAGAGCGGCATGCGCGTCGCCCTAAAGCCAAGTTCATCTTGCAGGCCCTCACCGGCCGACACTGAGCCCGCCATCAGCCAGTATTGCTCTTCGTCAGGGAACTCCAGAGCCGACGGATCATCGGCCCGGGCAAGACGAAAGGTGCCCCAGCCTGCTCTGAGCAGCAGCGCGATCAAGAAGATGGTGACGAACTGTCGCAGCGGGAATCGAACTCGCACAGATTGTATCCGCGGATATTCGGAGTGAACGGATGTTGGGGAAGCGGTCACGGCCCCAAGGGTCTGGCGCGAAGATGCAAAACCCGCCGTGTCAGTTCGGTCAGCTTCACGCGATCGTCTATGCGATGGCCGATGACCCAAACCGGCCCGAGCTGATCACACAAGACGGCCACCCGATCTCGCTCCTTTGGGTCGACCTTGGCATCGATCAAGAAGTCCGACAGCTTCTTCGAGCCCGGCGCCCCTAAAGGGCAGAAACGGTCTCCCGGCCGTCTCCTACGAACCACGAGCGGCGGGTGTACAGCTTCGAGGTCCAAGTATTCTTCCATCCGATCAGCGACACGACGCAGCCGGGGAATGTCACCCGGGCTGACTTCATCCACCGAACAGTCGATTTCCAAGCGCCGGATAGGCAACAGCGTGTGGCCGGGCAGGTGTACGGCGATTTCCGCGGAGATGGTTTCGCGCGGTTCGTCGGATGGAAGCGAGAAGATCAACTGATGATAGCGTTTTTCGACGGTCATACCGCCGGGTAGCTGCAACTGCTTGCCGCTGGCGGGATCGGCAATTAGCTCCAAGGCCGAGACGAGGTGGCCGAAGGAGAGGTCCTGCTCACCAAGCTCGAAGGAACGGTACGCGAGGCGAATCAGCTCCGTCTGCACAATGCGGCTTTTACGCAACAGGGCGTCGGCGTTAAGCGACAGAACCTGATCGGTCCGCGAGATGATAAGCGTTTCGAATGTGCGCTGGACGGTCTCGCCCAGGTACTCTTCCAGCCAATGGGCCTGCTCCGCCAGGCGGGTGAGAGCGTCACGGACCTGCGGGTTTACCTCGGCTTCGATCTGGGGCAGAACGACATTGCGGATCCGGTTTCGCATCGGTTCGTTCAATATGTTCGTCCGGTCCTCGCGATATGCGATACCGGCGTTAGCCAGATACCTACACAACGATTCTCGGGTAGTGCGCAGCAGCGGTCGGATCACGCGTACATCGCTATCGGGATTTAGCAGGCGGCTTCGCGGGATGCCGGAGAGCCCGCGCAAGCCCGTACCCCGAAGAATACGATGAAGAATGGTCTCCGCATTGTCGTCGGCATGGTGGCCTACCGCGACGACCTTGGAGCCGATCTGCAAGCACACCCGCTCGAACAGGACGTACCGCTCACGCCGGCTGACTTCCTCGACGCCAACTGACTCCGCCTCGGCAAGGGCACTGATGTCACAAGCTTCGATGGTGCAGGGAAGCGAGAGGCTGTCCGCGGCAGCCTGCACGAAGGCGGCGTCTTTCTCGGCCTCATCACCCCGAAGTTGATGGTTGAGGTGGCAAACGTGGAGTTTCAACCGCCACTCGAGCTCTTCGTTGAGGCCAACCAGAAGGTACAAAAGGGCCATCGAATCCGGGCCGCCCGACACCCCGACAACGACCGTATCGTCCTGGGCGAGTAGCCCTTCCGAGAGAAGCTCCTGGCCAAGCGCTTTGAGCATGCCGTTCCGTTCCGCAGGCGATGTCCGCCGTCCGGACAGCGGTTTCCACGTTGTCCGATCCGGCCGCCGGCTCATGGGTATCGTTGGCGACACCGGCGGTCGCCTTCGTATCTTACACCACCTTTCGACGCTGTCAGCAGCGCGTCTACACAAGACGATGGCGGCCGCACCAGGCAATGGCGGCGAACGGGCAGGTTACGTAGAGGGAGTGGAGCCTACCCGGGCACAAGACCGGCCACCTCACCGATCGTCTCAGAGAGAGTGGGGTGAGGGTGGATAGCGGTCGCCAGATCGTAGGCAACGGCCCCCATCTCCATGGCCACCACCCCTTCGGCGATCATCTCTCCGGCGTGGGGACCGGTCAGGGCCATCCCGATCAGCCGCCGGCTCGATTTATCGAAGATCATCTTGGTGAGTCCGTCAGTCCGGCCCAGAGACACGGCCCGCCCTGAGGCGGACCAGGGAATCTTCTTGATCACGATATCGAGGTTCTGTTCTTTGGCCTCCGTCTCGGTACACCCGGCCCAGGCGAGTGCGGGATCAGTGAATACGACCGCCGGGATCGCCCGTGGCTCGAAGACTGTGTTCTTCCCGGCCAGGTTGTCTGCGACTACGGCGCCTTCATGCATCGCCTTGTGGGCGAGCATGGGGTCGCCGATGACATCGCCAATCGCAAAGATGCGCTGCCCTGTGGTCCGGAACGCTGAATCCACCTTGATGAAGCCACGGTCGTTGACCTCCACCCCGGCCTTCTCCAGATTGAGGTCACCCGAGTTGGGCCGCCGTCCCACCGCCACTAGAACTTTCTCGAATTTGTTCGATTTGGGTGGACTCTTTCCCTCAAAGGTCAGCTCGATTCCGCCCTTTACCTCTTTCATGCCGGTTACCGTGGTTTCCAGGCAGGTTTCCTCAAAATCCTTGTCCAGCCGCTTGCGCAGAGGACGGACCAGGTCATGATCGACACCCGGCAGCAACCCTGGGGTCATCTCCACGACAGTCACGCAGGAACCGAACGCCGCGTAGACCTGGCCGAGTTCCAGCCCGATGTAACCGCCGCCGATGACCAGAAGCGTCTTGGGGATGTCTTCCAGTTCAAGGGCCGTTCGCGACGTGAGCACTCGCGGTGAATCGATCTGAATGTCCTTCAGGGCGATTGAACGTGAGCCCGTGGCGACGATGGCGCGGCGAAGCTTCACGCGCCGGACATCGCCGCCCTCGATGGTCACGTGCCTGCCGTCTTCGAACCTTGCGGTCCCCCGGAGTCGCTCCACGCCGTGTTTCTTACACAGGGAGTCAAGCCCGCCGGTGAGCTTCGAGACCACCTCCTCCTTCCAGGTGCGGATCGCATTTATGTCCAGTTGCGGCTTTCCGAAATCGACTCCCATGACTTTGCTGTGTTCGGCGGCATGGATGGTCTCCGCCAGGCTGAGGTATGCCTTGGAGGGTATGCAACCGCGGTGGAGGCAGACACCGCCGAGCCCTGCGTCGGCCTCTACGATCGTCGTCTGAATGCCGTGAGATGCCGCCCTGAACGCGGCGTGGTAGCCGCCCGGTCCGCCCCCGATCACAAGAAGATCCGTGTCCTGTGTAAACTCGCCAACGACCATAGGGTTTACCCTCCGTGAAACAGATCCCTGTATTAATCCAATAGAAACTTCGCAGGCGTCTCGAGATAGCTGATGAGCTCTTTCGTAAAGCGCGCCGCGTTGGCGCCATCCGTCGCCCGGTGGTCGAACGACAGGTTAACGGGCAGGACCAGCGACTCTTGTATGTCGTCGTTTTGGATTGTGGGCACTTTCCGGGATCGGCCCAGGGCCAGGATCGCCACCTCCGGATGGTTGATGATCGGCGTTGTAAACAACCCGCCAAGGGCTCCGACATTAGTGATTGTGAAGGTTCCGCCGCGGAGATCTTCGATTCCAAACTGGGTGGCGCGGATCCGATCGGCAATGGTCCGGAGCTGATAGGCGATGGCCCGCAGGCTGAGCTGGTCGGCGTTGCGAACGACCGGTACGATGAGGCCGCGCTCGGTGTCTACGGCGACGCCAATGTTGATGTATTCCTTGTAGATGATCTGCTCGCCGTCTTCGTCGAAGCTGGCGTTGAAGATTGGATATTTGCGCAGGGCCATGCAGGTAGCCCGAATTACGAAGGTCATTGCCGTCATCTTGGGGTCGTTGTTGGTCGCCTGGTTCAGGTCCCGCCGCATCCGGTCGAGTTCGGTGATGTCGGCCTCGTCCGTATGGGTCACATGGGGGATGGTAGAGGCCGACCGCGACATCTGTTTCGCAATCGTCTTGCGTATTTGATTGAGCGGCTCGCGGCGAACGGGGCCCCACTTGTCCGTATCTGCAATCCCCGGCGGTGGGGTCACCGGCGGCGGCGGACGTCGCGGAACAGCCGTCGGCGTCGGAGCGGGCGGCATTTCCTGCGGGGCGGCGGCATCTCGTTCCACGTCCTGCCTGGTGATCCGCCCGCCCGGCCCGGTTCCGGTAATGGCGTCCAAATTCACACCCAGCTCACGAGCGAGCTTACGCACCGCGGGAGCCGCCGGAGCCGTGGTCTTGCGCGGCGGCGGAGCGGCCGGCGGCTCTTTCGCGGGAGCCGCGGGCGTTTCGACGGTCGCCGCAGCGGGCTTTGCGGCCGTCGGGGCGATTTCGGCAGCGTCGTCGAACGTCACGATGACGTCACCAACGTGGACTGTCTGCCCATCGTGTACGTGGACTATCCCAACGACGCCGGCGTAAGGGGAGGGAATCTCGACGGCAGCCTTATCCGTCTCGACCTCCATGAGATATTGGTCTTCCGTGACCACATCACCATCTTTGACCAGGACGCGAACGATCTGGGCTTCGCTGATCCCCTCACCGAGATCGGGCAACGTGAATTCCCTTGGCATGGGCATGCTCCCGATGAATTCAGAATGTCGAACGGCGAATGGCCAATGCGGGCAAACACCGCGCTCTCGACCATTCACCATTCGTCGGTATTCATTCGCTATTCTCTTCCAGACTCGCTGGACCGAGAATCCCTTCTCGGTCCACCCGTGTGCCGAGAATCCCGATGTACATCGGGACTCGGCACAGCATATACTCAGCATTCGCTATTCACTATTCTAGAACGCCAATACCTCCCGTGCTGCATGGCTGATTCGATCCGCATTCGGTAGAAACGCCCGTTCCCGCGCGAAATACGGGAAATGAACGTCAAAACCGGTCATCCTCCGGATCGGCGCCTCCAGGTGCAGCAACGACTTCTC
>CP070827.1:2925757-2931992 GCA_020344555.1 Phycisphaerales bacterium | reverse complement strand
ACATAACCAGTCTGGCAAGGCCGCCAGGGTCAACGTTCCTGCCGGTATTCCGGGTCGCCGGGGCAACGGCCGTTCTCGGGTATTGTGCCGGATCGATTCCCAATGCCATCTTCTTCGGCAAGCCTGGTCGCTTCATCCTGACCGACTTCATCGACGGCCTGGTCTACGGCTTGCTTACGGGTGTTGTCTTCGCTTTGCTCTGGCCGGCCGGCGACGTCTCCGTGGGTTAGCCAAGTATGGCCACTGTAAGAAATCGATAAGACGCGCCGGGGTGGTGTAGAAGATCATTCACCGCGGTTGAGGAATTCGGGCATGGAGCGTAGTAGCCTGAGGCATACGACCATATCGGGCTTCATACCGCGTCGAGATCGACACAGCGACGCGGCGCGGATCAAGTTGGCAACTATGAGTGGGATGGGTACTCGTGACCGATTGGTATGATGACGAGACATTCTGGGAAGACACGGAGTCAGTGCAATTTACCGACGAGCGCCGGCAGCAGGCGAGCGCCGAAGTTGATCACATCTTGACGATGACCAAGTTGCCGGCGGGCGCGTCGGTGCTCGATCTTGGCTGTGGTCCTGGTCGACATGCCCTGGAGTTGGCCCGACACGGCTGTCGAGTGACGGGCGTGGACCGAACGGTAAGATACCTCGAAAAGGCCGCGAATGCGGCTTCGGAACAAGGACTCGAGATCGAGTGGGTCGAGGCCGATATGCGCCGGTTTCGTCGAGATGGTGCCTTTGATGCCGTGGTCAACATGCTCACGTCGTTCGGATATTTCACGGACCCTGCCGAAGACCGGCTTGTGGCCGCGAACATCCTCGCGAGCTTGAAGCCCGGCGGACAACTGGTGATGGAGATGATGGGAAAGGAGATCCTGGCACGTATCTTCCGTCGATACGATTGGCGCGAAGAACCGGACGGAACCGCTCTGCTCGAAGAACGTCGCCTCGCAGAGGATTGGAGCTGGGTCGATGTGCGATGGATCGTCATCCGAGAGCAGCAGCAGCGCGAACACCGGTTCGGGCTTCGGGTCTACTCGGCCTACGAACTGAAGGACCTGTTGGCCGCGGTGGGCTTTGCCCAGGTTGCTGCCTACGGTTCACTCGAGGGAACGCCTTACGATCATGAGGCCAAGCGCCTGGTGGTGGTTGCCCGCAAATGAGTGCGTTACGTCACGGATGGACAGGGGAGCCGCCACGGCTGTTTCAGACAAGTTTATACGACAGACTGCTTACCTTGGCAGGCTGAGTTCAGGTATGCTGTAGCATGTACAGAATAGTTTAGGGATCCGACATCGAGTTAAGGAGCGAGACAATGAAGAACCGGGTGGGTAGATTTCATATGGCAGTTTGCTCTGTGGCCTTGTCGCTGGTCTTTGCGATACCGGCAAGTGCGGCCGGCCCGCCCCAAACCAAGGTCAACGGCACTCTAACGGAGATTGACGGAATTCCAGTCCTGCGCGTGTGGGGCACGCCGCAGGAGCGAGGCTTTGCCTATGGCTACCTGGTGGGACAGGACATCGTTCGGCTCGTGAACGGTTTTCTCGCGAGCGGTACGATTCTGGACGTCGAGGGCTACAACAATCGAATCCTCCCAAGACTGAACCTGATGAAGGTCCCTCCGGAGTACGAGGCGGAACTGCGTGGGATGCTGGCGGGTATTGAGGCCCGGGCCGGCGGTCCCGTGGACGTGCCCGCGATCGGACGGCCCCTGCAGTACGATGACCTGGTGGCCGCCAATTCCATGGGGGATATGCTGCGGAGCGGGTGTTCGTCGTTTGCCGCGTGGGGGCGGATGACAAAGAACGGTCATACGCTCGCCGGGCGAAACATGGACTGGCCCACGAACCCGGCCCTTGAAGGATCGCAGATTGTGGTGGTGTATGTGCCACCGCCTGACAGTAAGGCGCTGGGGTGGGTTTCCGTCTTCTGGCCGGGGCTCATCGGGTGCACCACGGGGATGAACGCCGAGGGCGTGACGGTCGCCATGCACGATTCGAATTCGTCGAATCCGTCCACATCAGGGAGTTTTACATCGTCGACGTTGCTCTATCGCAAGGCGGTCGAGTCGGCTCACGCGGAAACGGTGGTCGAGGACATTTCTCGCGTCTTCAAGGAGTACTACACACTCGCGGGTTACAACATGATGGTCACCAGGCCATCCGCAGGGCGTGGAGCCGGGGCCGTCGTGTTCGAACACGACGGCGATCTGGTAAAAGGAAGAGGGATGACGTTGCGGAAGCCCGAGGGTTCAGGTCCGTTCCTGGCCTGCACGAATCACTCTCGCAAGCGTTACGACCCGCGTCCGGGCATACGTTACCCGAAGCTCAGCAACGGTCTGGAGCAGATCGCTGAGGGCGAAAAGAGACAGCATCTCACCGTCAAGAGGGCGTGGAACATGCTCGAGGGCGTTCCTATCGAAGGAATCCTCACTCACCACAGCGTGGTCTTCGAGCCAAACAAGGGACTCATGCACGTGGCGTTTGCTGAAAACGGCAAACACGCTCCGCAGTGCAAGAAAGTGGTCCTCGACGTGGGCAGACTCCTGGCTGGTGACTACCCCGGCGGTAGGTGACGTAGACCGGACACTGCCCGACTCCGCCATAGGACGGCACGGCATCATGACAGTGTTACCAGGTAGATACGGATACCGTGGCTCTCTTGACAAGGCGAAGTCTCCCGCTTTGGATGCCGCAACTGCGCGCATGTTCCAGTCGGAGGCAGATCGATGGCGAGTGCCCGACTGAAGGTTGGCGCCCGACCGCAGTTAAGCGATGGCAGGATGGTCGTGGCTTTCTCGGGCTGGATGGACGGGGGCAATGTATCCACCGGGACTGTCGAGTGGCTTGTCGACGCGCTCAATGCCCGGAAAACAGCACACATCGATCCCGAAGGCTTCTACATTTACAACTTTCCCGGGCCGATGGAAGTCTCCGCCCTTTTCCGCCCCCGTACCAAGATTGAGAACGGACTGATAAGGACCTATCAGCCCCCCACGAACGCATTCTTCTGTGACGAGGAAAACGAACTTGTTCTGTTCAGTGGGAAAGAGCCGCATTTCAACTGGGGAGAATTTGCGGACTGCCTCTTCTCTTTTGCGTCGCAGACCGGGGTGTCGGCGATATACTTCATCGGGAGCGTGGCCGGCGCCGTTCCACATACACGTGAACCCCGTCTGATGAGCACCGTGTCCGACCGAAGCCTGAAACCGGCCCTGCAGCCGTACGTCGTGAGCTTCACCAACTACGAGGGACCGGCAAGTCTTTCCACCAATCTGTTGAATCAAGCGGCCGGCCACGGTTTCCGCATGGCAAGCCTCGTCGCCGAGATCCCAGCATACGTTCAGGGCACGAATCCGAAGAGTATCGAGGCGATGGTCAGGAAGCTGGCAGCGATCCTGGGTCTGCAAGTCAGCCTTGATCGCCTCCGCTCAATTGCAGATGAATGGGAGAGACGGCTGGACGAGGCCTTGGAGCGCGAGCAGGATCTGGCCGGGCACATCCGGAAGCTCGAAGAAGATTATGACAACGACGTGTTTGACACACAAATGGGCGATCTCAAGAAGTGGCTTGAACAACGAGGGATTCGTGTGGATTGATGAGAGATGGTGCCTGTCTGACCACCGGGTCCGCCCAATCCCAGTAATTCAGCTTTTCGACCATTGACGCGCCAGAAAGCCTAGAATCACCTATAATAACAAAGGGCAGGCTAAGAGATTTGGCAGTCCCGGCAAGTGAGGAACGCCATGAGCGAAGCCCAATTGAGCGTCCATGAGCTTCAGGTCGAGCTGGCGGCGCTGCGGGCCCGATTCGCCGAACTTGAAAAAGCTGAAAGGCAACGTACCCAGGCAGAGGCGGCTTTGGGTGAGGGCGAGGCTCGCTACCGCGACCCGTTTGATCGCGTGCCCGTGGGGCTTTATCGCACCACGCCAGAAGGCCGGATCTCCGCCGTCAATCCAGCCTTGGTACGGATGCTGCGCTATCCGGACCGCGATACTCTCCTCGAGTCCGATGTGCGCTCGCTGTACGTGGAGCCCGGTGAGCGACAGCGCCTGTTGCGGGAAATAGACCGAAACAGTGTGGCACTGGACCTGGAGTTTCAGCTCCGTCGTTATGACGGAACGCATATCTGGGTCAAGGAAAACGCTCGGGCGGTCACCGGCCCCGACGGCGCAGTGCTCTTTTATGAGGGCAGTCTTGAGGATGTTACCGAGCGTAAGCAGGTCGAAGCGGCGCTCCGAGTGAGCGAGGAGCGATTTCGGACCCTTGTCGAGAACATGCCCATCGGAGTCTACCGTACAACGCCTCAGGGACGAATATTGCAGGCCAATCCAGCTCTTGTCGCAATGCTCGGATACTCGTCTTTCGAAGAGCTGGCTGCGAGGAATCTGGAGAAGGAAGGCTTCGAGCCCGGTTACCCTCGGAGTCAGTTTCACGAGCGCCTCAACCGCGACGGCGTGATCACCGGCATGGAAGCAGCCTGGACGCGAAAGGACGGCTCAACGATTTTTGTCCGTGAGAACGCCACCCTAACACGCCTTACCGACGGGCAGGTTTTTTACGACGGCACCGCTGAAGATATATCCGACCGCAAACGTGCGGAGGAAGAACTGCTGGAGACAAAGCGACAACTGGATCATTTGCTGGGCTCAAGTCCTGCCGTGCTTTACGGCTGCGGGCCGGGGCCTGGCTATGCCACGACGTTCATCAGTGAGAACATCTTCGGACTGCTCGGCTACCACCCGCAGCAATTCTACGATTGTCCCCAGTTCTGGCAAAGCAGGATCCATCCAGACGATGTCGCTCGCGTTCTCGATAAGTTGTCTTCAATCGAGCAGGGGGAGCCTATTTCCTACGAGTACCGATTTCGGCATTCGGACGGACACTACGTCTGGCTTCATGACAGAGTGACACCCTCGCGCGGTGCAGGCGGAGAGGTGTGCGGCCTCGTCGGCAGTTGTTTTGACATCACTGACCGAAGGCAAGCTGAAGAAGCGCGCGAACGTGCCGAGTCACAGCTCCGTCAGTCTCAAAAGCTGCAAGCAGTTGGCCAACTGGCCGCAGGCGTAGCACACGACTTCAACAGTCTGCTTATGGTCATTCTGGGCAACATTGAGCTGCTGAAAGGAAGACGTGAGGACAAGGCCGGCGACACTGACAGCATAGATGTATCTGCGTGGGAGCAGATACTCAACGCCATCGAGCGCGGTCGGACCCTTGTCCAGAAACTCCTGGTCTTTGGCCGCGCCCAGAAGTCAAAACCCCAGCTCGTCGACCCGAATCGCCTGATCACTGAGACAGAGACAATGCTGCGCGGCATCGTAGGCAGGCGGATCAAAGTTCGAAAGATTCTGGACCCTGTTGTCAAGTACATCAATGCCGACCCGGGCCAGGTTGAGCAGGCCATCATGAACCTGGTGCTAAATGCCCGCGATGCGATGCCGAAGGGCGGAACACTGACTATTGTGACCGCAAACGCCGACTTGAGCGATACATACGTTGCTACCGGCGATGCGGCGGCGACACCCGGGCACGTGATGATTACCGTGAGTGATACAGGCGTCGGGATGAGTGAGGAAACCCGTCAGCGGCTGTTCGAGCCGTTCTTTAGCGCCAAACCCGTCGATAAGGGATCGGGGTTGGGGCTGTCAATCGTGCACGGGATTGTGAAACAAGCAGGTGGACACATCGAAGTGACGAGTGAGCCCGGTAAGGGGTCCGTGTTTACGTTGTACTTCCCGGCTGCGGAGTGACGCGCTGGTCCACTGCATCTCCCGCAGGAGCCCAATGAGTTGGCAGTTCTAAGGGGGCACACGGATCCTTGAATGTTGGCTTGACTGAGCCTGCGGTTGGGGATTCTGCGACCGCCCCGACCCACGAGAACAGGCCCAGGCTGTAACTTGGAAGTATGCGGCGAAAGGCTCAGGACGTCAGAGCTTATCCCCTTGACCTCTCGGACACCCTGTCTTATGCCAGCTCGATGCGGAGATCAGCAATCACCTTGGGAAGATCGATGGACTCGGGACACGCTATCTGGCAGGCCCCGCAATCCGTACACAAGTGTGCCCGATCTCGGCCCAGAGTGTCGTACAGCGTTTTCGCCACGTCCCGTTCACGGTAGCTGTGAATGTAGGCGTGGCAGCGGAGCATGTCGGCGGCGTTGATGCCCTCCGGTCAGGCACGGTTACAGGATCCGCAATGTCGACAGGCACCGCGGGTCTCCGCACGTGT
>CP070827.1:2903088-2925657 GCA_020344555.1 Phycisphaerales bacterium | reverse complement strand
ATTGAAGGGTGTCAAGCGGGTGGAGATTGCCGGCTCGCTGCGACGTGGAGCCGAGACCATCGGTGACATCGATATTCTGTGCGACGCTCGGGACGGCGCGGGGATCATCAAGCAGTTCGCCGCGTTCGACGGCGTAAAGCGCGTTCTTGCAGCCGGAGCGACCAAGGGATCGGTCACTGTCGGTCTGGACGAGAATCGCGAGCTTCAAATTGACCTGCGCGTAGTTTTGCCCGAGTCGTTCGGCGCCGCTTTGCAGTATTTCACCGGATCCAAGGAACACAACGTTCGCCTGCGGGAGATAGCGGTTCGTAAGAAATGGCGTCTGAACGAATACGGCCTCTACAAAGGCGAGTCGCAGCTTGCCGGCCGGCGCGAGGAGGATATCTACAAGAAGCTGGGACTTCCATGGGTTCCGCCGGAGCTTCGCGAAGACCGCGGTGAGTTCGATGAAGAGGCAACCTTCGATGATCTGGTTGCCCTAGGCGACATCCGTGGTGAGCTGCACGTGCACACGACGGCAAGCGACGGTCGCAATTCAATCGGAGAGATGGGCAAGGCTGCCAAAGCGATAGGCTTTGAATACGTCGGTGTTTGCGATCATTCCAAAAGCAGCGCGATCGCCAACGGACTGTCAGTCGAGCGGATGATACGGCACATCAGCGACATCAGGGCCGCAAACAGGAAGGCCAGAGGGGTTACGATTCTTGTCGGCTGTGAGTGCGATATCCTGGGCGACGGTTCGCTGGATTATCCCGATGACCTGCTTGCTCAATGTGACTTTGTGGTGGCCAGTATCCATTCCGCTATGGGCTCGAGCGGGACGCGCAGACCGAACCCGACTGAGCGAACGCTGGCAGCCATGGAGAATCGCTACGTTTCGATTATCGGCCATCCAACCGGACGGCTTCTCAATCAGCGTGCGCCGATGGAACTGGACATGGGCGCCGTGGTCGAAGCGGCGGCAGGCACGCACACCATGCTGGAAGTCAATGCGGCCTGGCAACGATTGGATCTGAAGGACGTGCACATCAAGCAGGCACTCGCAGCCGGCGTGATGCTCACGATCAACACGGACGCCCATCACGTCGATCAACTTGCAGAGATGCGGTACGGAATAATGGCGGCCCGCCGCGGCGGGGCGACCAGGAAGGACATTGCCAATTGTCTGTCACTTGCGGCACTCCGCAAGTGCATCGCCGCCAAGCGTAATGGTTGACCGACCGGCGCCGGCCTTGGCTCCCGCTGTGGATGTTACTACACACTGAAAGCGTTGAGAGAACTGAGCCGTCCGAGGTACATCGCTACCGCTCGCCTTTCAAGGCGTTCTGTCGGAGGCCCTTAGCGCTTCGGGCACTAGCAAGAATGCAAGGCGGCGACCCGGAGGCATCAACCTACGAGTCGCCGCTGCACCCTCCAACAAATCGAGCGGTCCCCCCAGCCGCTCTGCTCCATTGCTTGGGCGTTTCTTTACAGCAGGGACAGAATCTGGGCCGTTTGCTGGTTGATCAGACCGAGTAGCTGGATACTCGACTGAATCAACACGTTCTCTCGGTTTAGGTTGGCTGTGGCCATAGCGTAGTCGGTGTCGCCGATGACACTCGCCGCCGCGGTGAGACCGGTTCTCGCCGCCTGGTTGGCATTGATGGCACTTCCGACCTGGTACTTCTGGAACCCCCCGATTCGCCCTCGGACCACGGCGAGTTCGGAGATTGCCTCGCGGACGGCGGTAAGCGCCGCCGCCGGATCGGCGCTGAGCTCGGCCGACCCACCAGAGCCCAGCTCGGAGAGACGCACGGACCCGTTGCCGCCGCCGAGGTTGTACGCAGCTAAGGAGTCGATGCCCAGCGTTTGTCGCGTGCTCGCGCTGGTGCCCAACTGGAAGGTTGCCCCACCGGACGCCAGGACGGTGAAGCTCGTGGAGGTGGTGGCTCCGGTATTACCCCGTGCGAAATCCGTGCCGAGAGTAAACTCCAGGCTCAGGTTATTGGCGCTGTAGACTACATCCAGACCATCGGTGCCTGCATTCTGGCCGTTGATCGTGATTGATACGTCCGCACCGCTTGTCTTGGTGACGCTCTGTATGTCGTTCGAGGTATCACTGTCGTCGGTGGCCGTTCCATAGCTGTCGTTGATCACTCCCCCGGAAAGCACCTCAACGCTGACAAACGCGTCCGTCCCATAGGCAGTTGAATTGAGGCTGATGTCGCCGCTGTTCTGAATCGCCGAAACGCCGGTTTGGTCCCTGGCCCCATTGATTGCCGCTACGACTTGGGCCTGCGTAAGTGAGCTTGCAATAGTCAGGCTGGCCGCCCCCAGTACCCCCTGGATGACCACTTCTGTTGATCCCGTGGTCCGGCAGGTCGATGCGCCTCCCATAGAGGCGAAGGTGGCGGTAGCCAGTTGGGCCGATGCCACACGGTCGACGGTAAGGACCGTGTTGCCGGTGCTCTGGCTGCGTGAATAGACGCGGAGGTTGTTGACGTAGCTATTGGTGGCTACACCTGCGGTCTGGATGCTGAAAGTCCCGTCCAGCAGCTTCTTGCCATTGAAATTAGTCGTGTCGACGATCCGGTTGAGGGCCGTGAGGGCGTCGTCAATCTGCGACTGGTTCGCGGCGATCTCACTGGCGCTCAAGTTGGCGTCACTTGTGGACGCGACCACCAGCGTCTCGATCTCCGACAGCAGGCTGGCAATCTCACCGAAGGAGGCGTCCGCAACCCCGAGCATGGCGTCAGTGCGCTGGTTATTGGTCAGAGAGGCGTTCACCGCCGTCAGCTCGGCGTTTAACGAGGACAGGGCTATCAAGCCGGCCGGATCATCTCTGCCTGTATTGATGCGCTTACCGGTCGTCAACTGTGTGAGGGTGTTCTGCTGAGCGGCGTTATGCCGGTTGAGAATATTCAGCAGTAGGATCGTATTCGTGTTGGTTACTGTCAGTGCCATGGTGGCAAGCCCTAGTATCCCACCGGCGAACGGCTCTTTGAGGTCCTTTCGCGTCTTTCCCGAAAGGTAGGATATAAAAATAGGATGGGCCAACACCGAACGAGGTTTGTCGCAGCAGACGCCGTGGTTGAGTCGAAACCGGCGATTTGAGTCAAGTTTTTTCTCTAATTTGCAGGTCCGCTTTTTGCGAGTTATCGCTTCATCTGCTGCATCAGATGCCTATATGTGGCACTTGAAGCGCCGAGTAAGCTCGACCGACAGGGCGGAGTGGGGTCCGGCCGGGTCCGCAGTATCGGACCGCCGACGGGCGTCCGGTCGCGCATTGCTGCGAGGAGTTGCACGGAGAATTCAGTTCAGGTACGGGTCACATCACGCGCAAGATCCACATGTTTATAAGGGAGTGTGGCAAGACTCATGTGCAATCGGCGTTTCCCCGGCGCGCCGGGATCTCTCGACCGACTAGGGAGTCAGTTCCACAGAACCTGTCAGACGTTCAAGCTCAACGCCACGTTAGCGGTGTTGCCCGATCAGGCTACGTGCCCACCACGGTTCGGATAGCGCCGACGAAATCCTTGCAGGCCTGTTCGATACAGCCTCGCCAATCGTCGCCGAAGCTCTTACGATACTGCTCCTCCCGGTACGCGTAAATCACGCTCCGGGAGGCGTTGACGATCGCGCCGGTGCCGTCGGCTTTGAAGCACTTCGCCACTTCGTCGGCCGTCCTACCTTGGGCGCCGAATCCGGGAACCAGGAAGATGCAGTTGGGCATCAGGGCGCGAATGCGTTCGGTTGACTCAAGGTCGCGCGGCGAGACCACCGCGCCAATACAGCTATAGTCGCGGCTGCCGACAAGTCCCTCACCACCGGCCCACGTCTGTACGAGCTTAGCCACTTGATGGCAGAGCGGCGACCCATCCGATAACGTGAGGTTTTGAACTTCGGCTGCTGACGCGTTACTGGTCTGCACGAGGACAAAGAGTCCGCGGCCGGTGTCGCGAGCGACGTCGATGAAGGGGCGAATCGCGTCGAACCCGAAGTAGGGGTTGACGGTGACGGCGTCCGGCGCGGCGACACCGGCATGCTCCGGGTCGCCGAGGTGGGCGTGGGCATATTGCGTCGTTGAGTGCCCGATATCCGCACGCTTGACGTCACCGATTACAACCAGACCGGCTTCCCGCGCCCGCTTCACCAGGTCAAAGTAGGCCCGGACACCATCGGCACCGTACCGTTCGAAGAAGGCAATATTGATCTTGACCGCCGGAACGTAGGGGGCAACGAGGTGGATGACTTCCCGGCCATAGGCCAGCAGGGCCTCTACAATCGCACCCGGACTGGTACCGGTCTCAAGTTGATTGTCAGGCGTCATCCCGATGCCGACGTCACTGAGCAAGCTAGTCGGGAATCGCTCGACCAGCGGATCAAACCCCACGCAGGCCGGGGCGTTCTTCTCGCGGATGGCGTTTACCAGACGGTCGCCGAAATGGACGTTCATGAGTGCTCCTTAAGGTTAATGGTAACGATCTCGATGACGGTTTTCCCACGCCGCCCTTGGGCATGTCAGCCACTATATTCCACCGGGGCGGGCAACGCAACGGCGGCAGGACTGGCCAGTGCGGCCCACCCAAATTGGCTGAGCAACGGTTGACACACGTTACCGATATTTAGGACAATACCGTGTATGAGTTCGCCTTCTCCCAAACGGCGCCCGAAAGGCGGCAAGAGAGTCCGCGTTCCCTTCCGGCCAAACCGCGCGGTCAGGCGACGCAAGACCGACTGGACACAACAGGCCCGTGACGCGGAAGACCACGAGTTCGACGCCGACCGAAGCGAAAGCGTGATCGGGAAGGGCGCACTGTCACGCCGCCGAACCATAACGATTCACGATGACGCAAGCCGGCTGCCAAAAGGGCTTCGGAAAGGGATCGTCGTTGCCATGCGTGGGCTATACGCGGATGTGGACGATGGGGAGCGTGTCTGGCCTTGCACCGTGCGGCGGGTCCTTCGCACCAGGCTGATCGAAGAGCGGCAACCCGTCATCGTGGGCGATCGAGTGTGGTTCCGTGTCGAATCGGAGGCAGAGGGCGTCGTGCAGGAAGGCACCATCGAGGCGGTCGAAGAGCGGCAGGGTCAGCTCCGACGCCGAGTGGGACGGCGAGTTCATACGGTTGTGGCCAACGTCGATCAGGTGATTATTGTCAGCTCGGCCGATCAGCCGCCACCCAAACCACGCCTGATCGACCGCTACATAGTTGCGGCCCACGCCGGAGAGATCACACCCTTAATCTGCATGAACAAGAGCGACCTGGATGACGGCGGCTTTGCGAAAGAGGTGCTCGATCGTTATGGCCGCCTCGACTACAAAACCTTGTACACAAGCGCTCTGACGGGCGAAGGGGTCGAGGCCCTTCGAGACGTGCTCGAAGACAAAGCCAGTGTCATCGCCGGGCAGAGCGGGGTCGGTAAGAGTTCTCTGCTCAATGTGGTCCAGCCGGGTTTGCGGCTCAAGACTGGTGGCATCATCGAGCAGACAGGCAAGGGCAAGCATACGACGGCCACCGCGACCTTGATCCGGCTTGAGATCGGCGGCTACGTGGTGGACACGCCGGGGGTCCGGGCTTACGACCTATCCACTGTCGGCCGGGATGAACTTGAAGCCCTTTTCGTTGAGTTCGTGGATCACGTGCCCGACTGCAAGTTCCCTGACTGCACACACAGACACGAAAGCGGCTGTGCGGTCAAAGAAGCCATTGAACGCGGTGAAATCCACCCGGAACGCTACGAGAGCTACGTGCGGCTATTCGAGGAGCCCACGGAACCGGAATGGCTCAGCAAGAGTGGTGAATAGCGACCGGCCAACCGTGATTATTGCAGACGGTTCGCTGCCCGCCAATTCGCCATTCGCCATCCGACATTCACCAGGCATCCGATATGTGTGGCGGGGATGACGACCGCGCCTCGGACGCCTCCCGGAGCCTGTCTGCGGAGCGGGCACTTGTGGCACAGCTTCTTGCCAACATTCGCGTCTGGTAGCCGTTCACCTGCGGAACAACCCGGCTTTTTGACGCCGCGCCTGTGGCAAAGCAACGTTTTTTTCCATATGTTACCCAGGCATGGCCGGGACACCCTTTCAGGATAACGATCACACGGAGACTCAGGAGTGGATTGAGTCGCTCGAGGCGGTGGCCCGGACCGCCGGGCGTGAGCGGGCCCGCTATCTGCTCGGGCAGCTCATCGACTGGGGAAAACGCAACGACGTCGTCGCGCCCTTCACCGCCAACACACCGTATATCAACACGATTCCTGTCGAGCGTCAGCCGCCCTACCCCGGGGATCGGGCAATCGAACGGCGCATCAAGAGCCTGGTACGCTGGAACGCCCTGGCGATGGTTGTCCGGGCCAATCGGCGGTCATCAGGCATCGGAGGACACATATCGACGTTCGCCTCGGCGGCGACGCTCCTCGAGGTCGGGTTCAACCACTTCCTCCGAGCCAATGCGAAAGATCGCCCCGGTGATCAGATCTACTTCCAGGGGCACGCGGCGCCGGGGATTTACGCCCGGGCCTACGTGGAGCGACGGCTGGACGCACCCGCCCTGCACAACTTCCGCCGCGAGCTCGCCGGAAGCGGCGGCCTCTCCTCCTACCCGCACCCCTGGTTGATGCCCGACTTTTGGGAATTCCCCACAGTCTCTATGGGGCTGTCGCCGATTACGGCGATCTATCAGGCCAGGTTCAATCGCTACCTTCATGACCGGGGGCTGGCGGACACTTCCGGATCGAAAGTGTGGGCGTTTCTCGGCGACGGCGAGATGGATGAGCCGGAGTCGCTCGGTGCAATCACCCTGGCCGCCCGGGAGCAGCTCGACAATCTGATCTTCGTCGTGAACTGCAACCTGCAGCGGCTCGACGGGCCGGTGCGGGGCAACGGCAATATCATCCAGGAACTTGAAGGGGCGTTCCGCGGGGCCGGTTGGAATGTCATCAAGGTCATCTGGGGCAGCGATTGGGACCCGCTGTTGGCGGCGGACACCGAGGGTGTGCTCGTTAAGCGCATGAACGAGACCATCGACGGAGAGTGGCAAAAGTACACGGTTGAGTCGGGGGCATATTCGAGGGAGAAGTTCTTCAGCAAAGACCCCCGTCTGGCGAAGCTCGTGGAGCACCTCAGCGATGAGCAGATTCGCAGGCTCCGGCTCGGCGGGCACGACCCGGGCAAGGTCTACGCGGCGTATAAGGCCGCTGTCGAGCACAGGGATCAACCGACCGTGATCCTCGCTCGTACAATCAAGGGCTATGGTCTGGGCGAAGCCGGCGAGGGCCGCAACATCAGCCACCAGCAAAAAAAGCTCAATTATGAGGAGCTGGTTCACTTCCGCGACCGGTTCGATATCCCGATCGCCGACGAGGATCTCGAAGAGGCCCCGTTCTACCGGCCCGCAGAAGACAGCGAAGAGTACACGTATCTCGTTGGGCATCGTCGCGCCCTGGGTGGTTTCGTGCCGAACCGCAAGGTCTATGCGGCGCCGCTCGAGGCGCCCTCGTTTGATCTGTTAAAGGAGTTCTATCAGGGGTCGGGGGGTCGTGATGTTGCCACAACTATGGCACTGGTGCGCATGCTCTCACGGCTGATGGACGACCCCGAGCTGGGCAGGCTGATCGTGCCCATCGTGCCGGACGAGGCCCGGACGTTCGGTATGGATGCCCTGTTCCGCAAATACGGCATCTATTCGCACGTCGGCCAGCGTTACGAACCGGTTGACTCACACCTCTTGCTCTATTACCGCGAGAGCAAGGACGGACAGATCCTCGAGGAAGGGATCACCGAAGCGGGCGCCATGGCGTCGTTTATCGCCGCGGGTACCGCCAACGTCACGCACGGGATCAACATGATCCCCTTCTTCTTGTTCTATTCCATGTTCGGATTCCAGCGCATCGGTGATATCGCCTGGGCTGCCGGGGACGCCCGAGCGCGAGGCTTTCTTATCGGCTGTACCGCGGGCCGGACCACACTTGCCGGCGAGGGGCTTCAACATCAGGACGGCCACAGCCACGTGCTCGCCAGCACGATCCCTAACCTGGTCACCTACACTCCCGCCTTCGCTTACGAGATTGCGATCATCATCCATGACGGTATTCGCCGGATGTATCAACTGCGCCAACCGGTCTTTTACTACCTCAGCGTCCAGAACGAACCCTACCCGCAACCGGCAAAGCCGGAGGGCGTTAGGCAAGGGATCCTCAACGGTCTCTACAAGTACCGGGCGGCCGCAAGGCCCGACGGCAGGCCGCGCATCCACCTGTTCGGCAGTTGCGCCATTCTGCGCGAGGCGCTCAAGGCTCAACAAATCCTCGATGAGCAATTCGATGTGGCTGCCGACGTCTGGAGTGCGACCAGTTATATCCTGCTGAGGAAAGACGCGCTGGCTTGTGAGCGGTGGAACCTTCTTCATCCCGACGAGGAGCCGCGCGTTCCGTACGTTTCGCAGGTTCTTGGAGACGAGCCGTTCCCGATCGTCGCGACCAGCGACTACATGAAGGCCGTTCCCGATTCAATAGCCCGCTGGGTGCCCGCCGGTCTTCACGCCTTGGGTACTGATGGCTTCGGTCGCAGCGAAGCGCGGGCCGGATTGCGCGATTACTTCGAGGTCGACTACAAGTACGTTGCCGCCGCCGCCTTACAGCAGCTCGCCAAGGTCGGACTATTCGACCCGGCCAAGTTGGGCGACGCCGGTAAGACACTCGGGATTGACGCCGACAAGCTTGATCCGGTTTCACCTCCGAAAGCAGACACGCTGGAGGAAGGCTGACCATTCGTCCGCCGGTCCGCCACCGGCATGAAGCTCAACCAGCACACCGCATCATTGTTGGAAGTTATCCGGGGAGCTTACGGGGCATCGGGGATGGCGACGGGCGGCGGAGGCACTGGTGCAGCCTGGGCGCGAGAGGCAAACTCGCAGGCCAAGCGGATGGCCTCTTTCATGCTGCCGGGATCAGCCTGGCTGGTGCCGGCAATGTCGAAGGCGGTGCCGTGATCGGGGCTCGTCCGGATGATCGGCAGGCCGAGCGTTACGTTGACAGCCGTGTCGAACGCAAGCATCTTCACCGGGATCAGCCCCTGGTCATGGTACATCACCACCATGCCGTCGAAGCGGTTTCGGTGTTGAGATGTAAACAGCGTATCGGCCGGAAACGGTCCCTGGACGTCGATGCCGGCGTGACGGGCCATTTGCATGGCCGGCTCGATGACCCGCCGTTCTTCGTCGCCGAATCGCCCGTCCTCGCCAGCGTGAGGGTTCAAGCCGGCCACGGCGATGCGCGGGTACTCAATGCCGAACCAATGCTTCAGGGCGTCATGTAGCAGATCAATAGGCTGAAACACCAGACCGATGGTGAAGCGGTTGCGAAGCTCAAACAGGCTGACGTGCGTGCTCGCCAGTGCAATCCGCAACCCGCCTCCAACGAACGCCATGGTGTATCGTTTTGTGTCCAAGGCGTCAGCGAGCTTCTCGGTGTGCCCCGGGAAGCTGCAGCCGGCCAACTTCCAACTGGTCTTGTGGATCGGCGCGGTCACGATGGCGCTGATGATTCCGCGGCGTGCCGCCTCAATGGCTTCGTCCAGGAGACGCAAAGAGGCCCGACCCCCTTCGGCTGTAGGTCGGGCACGCAACCAGAAACCGGCTGGATATTCCTCAAAATCGATCACGATCACTCCGCTGTCAATTCGGAGGTGCTCATCGTGTCGTACGGGAAACCAGAACGGGCGGATGCCCGCAGCGTCCGCTGCCCCGGACAGTACTTCCTCTACCCCGTAGATTACGAAACGCCCCAGTGAGCGCACGTCGGGATCGGTGAGTGCCTTAACGATGACCTCCGCGCCGATCCCACATGGATCACCCATCGTAACGCCGATCAACGGCTTTGGGCGTGTCACCGCCGGGGAGGCTGTGTTTTCGAGGCGTTCACTCGTCATGCAAAACCCGCCTCTCGCAAGGTGTCGGCGGTAAGCCCTCCCGGAGCCGCCAAGTGGGCGAGGTGGTGGATGATCGTCCGCGTAATGATGTCGGTCTCGATGTTCACGGAATTTCGCGTAGTCAGCAATGACAGAGTCGTCCGTTCGAGGGTAGTCGGGGTCAAGGCAACCGAAAAAGAGCCCTCCTCGATCGCGGCGATGGTCAGCGACACACCATCCACGGCCACCGATCCCTTCGGTACGATGTACGGGACGAGCGTCTGCCCTGGCCGCAACCAGATCACATATTCGCGGGCAGAGGTCACAACTCGATCCACGATAGCTCTGCCGTCAACGTGACCCTGGACAAAGTGACCGTCGAGTCTATCGCCGACCTGTAGCGACCGCTCCAGGTTGACCTGGTCCCCAACGCGCTTGGATCCCAGCGTGCTTTTCTCGATGGTTTCGGCAATTACATCGAAGTCCAGCTCTTGCCCCGCAGTGCCTGCCACGGTCAGACACACTCCGCTTACACAGATGCTTGCCCCGTGCGCACAGTCGGCGGCCATAGGCCCGACGTCAATGCGCAAGCGCCGTCCACCTGACACCGATCGGGTGTCTGTAATCGAGCCCGTATGCTCGACAATACCTGTAAACATGCTCGTCAATCGCCCCTTGGGGTCTGCTCAAGGCATTACCCATCCTCTTTCATGCTAGGTGATACGTTGCCGATGTCAACCTAAACACGTTCCGTGCCACTGCGGGCGGCCCACGGCAATATCATACAGCAAAGCCCGCAAATACACGGTATCCGGGCAGTTACGTTGCCTCTAAACGATGAAAGGAGGGACCGGTCAGTCAAACAAGGATGTGAGCCAGATCGCCGGTTTCGCCGGCACGACCCTGCTCGGGCCTTCGGGTCAGAGCGTCAGTAGGGCTTCGATAAGCTCTTCGTCCTCTATGCCGAGATCTCTGAGCTGTGACCGTTTCTCCTCATCGGCAAGGTTCGGATTGTCTACGATTGCCTGAATGTCTTCGAGGACAATAGGCTGCCCGCCGGTACCCGATACGGCATTCGGGAACTCGGTGATGACAGCCGTGCCGCATCCGTTGCACGACAGGGGTGCAACAGCCATCACGATAATGGCAATTGTTCTCATGTGTGTTTTCCGGGCGGCAGGCTCAAGGTGCCCACCGGTTGGCCGGCAATGCTACCAGCAGGTGAGCCGATCCGCAACGGTGGGATGCGAGGGCGCGACCCCACTCAACAGGTCGCTGCGGCGATCTCGCGTTCGGTCCGCCCTGTTGGAACCACGTCCTGACGAGGCTTGGATACCGTGGGCAGCGCCCGATTGGCCCGAGCCACGATGATGTCGGACAGGTATTCCACCTTCGATGCCCAGGTCTCGTTCTCGACAAGCCGGCTGATCGCCTCCCGATCGCCCGAGTGCTGCGTTGCCAACACTCGGTCACAGGCTTGGGCAAACCGCTCGGCGGTATCGGCTATGATGATCGGCCCTTCATAACGCTCGGCCTCGGGAAGCGGCGTGGAGACGATGGGCAGGCCGGCCGCCAGGTATTCGTACATCTTCACAGGGTTGACATTGCGTGTCATCGCGTTACGTGCAAACAGCAACATCCCGGCGTCGAAGGCCGCGCAGTAGGCGGGCAAATCCTCATAAGGCCGCCGGCCCAGCAGGAATACGTTATCGAGGCGTTCCAGCTCCCCGACACCGACTTTACAGTCTCCGATCAGGACGAACGAGTACAAGGGGCGGAGGCGTGCGACCTTGGCAAGGAGGGCGCAGTCGACCCAGTGATGTAGCAGGCCGAAGAAACCGAAGATCGGCCGGGGAATCGCTGCAAGATCAGCCGGACGGGGCAGTGACGACCACCATGCCGCCGCAAAATGGTCATAGTCAACGCCGTGCCGGACCAAGACCGTATCGTGTCTTCGAGCGCGCTTGGTGATCAAGAGCGGCTCGGAGGTGGTCACCACAACGTCGGCCCGGTCGATCATCTCGTTCTCCGCGGCCGCGATCCGCCTGGAGTCAAATCCTTCAAACTGCGTATATTCGTCGACGCAGTAGTAGATGAAGCACTCCTCGTCGAACGGCCCCACCAAATAGGGGACGTCCGGGGCGAACGACCACACCTGAACTGGCTTTTCCCTCCCGCCGCTTACGATCCGGATACCTCGGCGAATCTGCGCGATCAGCATTCGTTGATGCAGTCGCTGTAGTAGGGGGTTTGTCGCTCCGGGTAGCACCAGGGGGGTAAGCTGGAAGATCGACGAGGTTGCCCGGCGAATCCCGTGGCTGACACGGGCCAGGGCCGAGCACGTGCCTTTCAGGTCCCTGCCGTTGATCTCGGGACGCCGACTGCCATGATAGTTGATCCAGAGAACGTCGTTGTGGCGAGAAAGGATCCTCATGAGATGGTGCTTGCTCGTCGGATCGTAGTCCCACGAGCTGGCAATGGACACAATCAGACGACCTTTGATCATACCGGTCCTTCACCCTCGGGGCCTGTCACCGCCGCGGCGCAGTGTGGTGTCACAATAATGTCAGTACAGTCCACCGGTCGACGTCGGTCAGGCGTCGTCTTCCGCATGTTTGATGTAGTTGTAGTACCGGTAGTAGTTGTAGCGGTAGCCGTAGTCATAGCCGTAGCCGTAGTGACCCACCGCGGAGTCGCGCCCCACAATCATGCAACCGACGACCGGAACATTGTTGACCTGGAGCAGCCGGACGGCTCGCTTGGCGGCGGCTTCGTGGGTGCGATGCAGTCGGACGATCATGATGACCCCGGTGCACATCTGCCCGATGATCCCCACGTCGGTCACCGTGGTCGCCGGCGGCGTATCCACGAAGGTGTAATGAAAATCGTTCTGCATCCGTTTGAAGGTCGGTTTCGCACCGGCCGCGGTGAGCAGCTCGGCTGCCGGGCGCTTGTTCGTGCTGCCCGCCGGAATGAACCTCAAGTTGGGGACCGGAGTGTCGCGCAGCACTTCATCGTAGCTCACGTCCCCGCTGAGCACTTCGGCAAGCCCCGGCCCCTCTGCCTGGTTGAGCATTTGGGCGAGGGAACTGCGGCGAAAGTCACCATCGACAACAAGAACCTTCAGGTGGCGGATCTCTGCCAGGATGCAGCCTAAGTTCAACGAGGTAACGCTCTTACCTTCCTTGGGAACCGCACTGGTGACGGCGATGACTCGATGCTCATAGTGTGGATTCTGGCTCAGTAGCCGCGTCCGCAACGACCTGTACTGCTCCGTCACCAGCGAAGAGGACTCGTAAAACGGAACCAGGGATTCGAACAGACCCTCGACCACTGAAACGTGTTGTTCGGACGTCCCCTTGTCGGTGGGGGTTGTTGTCGGTTCGGCGGTGCACGTTGGCGCGGACGGCTCCGGCAACGTGGCAATGGCACCCAACCGTTCCGACGAAGCGGCGGTGGCCGGGCCTCGTTCCTGTTCCGCACGTTTCAATGCGTCGGCGATTCTACCCATACACACCTATCCCACAGGGTAAATCTGAATCGGACGAGAAGGGTCTACACACTCTCATCAGCGAATACGGGAGCGGCCCCCGCGCCTGTTTCCGTTTACGTCGTCTTCGTAGTATTCCTGCACATCCATGAAGTGAGCCGGTGTACTGTACGCCTGCACCACCGGCGAGACCGGGAACAGTGCCTCCTGGACCCGCTGTCCGAGCCATGCGATGGGGGTCGGCGGGACGTAGACGACGTCGTCCGGCTCCAACAGTACGTTCTGGGTCCAGCTCCCCTTCTTGATCATGTCATCGACATTCACTTCCAGGTGGCGAACCGGCGTGTCATCGTGCGCCGGGCGGATCACCTTGACACGACTCGTCCACGACAAAAAGGTGACACCGGACTTGAGCACGGCATCGAGCAAGGTGTCGTGGCCCGTATAGGACTTCGGACCCGGCGCTGACACCTGTCCGCACACGTAGTATTTCTTGCTGGCGTAATTGAGCACGCGGACACTTACCTTTGGATCCACGTAATATTTACTTAGCAGCACTTCCAGCTTGGCGGCTATCTCCTTGGCGGTCATATCGGCGACCTTGATCTCCCCGAGCAGCCGCAGGTTGATCTTGCCATCCGGCTGGATCCGCTGGGTCTCTCCGTCAATTTCGAGGACGCGCGGCGCGCTGATACCGATCGTGTCCGGGATACCGACGCGGTACTCGATTGCGGACACTTGGTGTTCATGCTCCCGAAGGAAGTGAAGCATGTCAGCGTTCTTCGCGGCGCAGCCGGTGCAACCGAGGGTCACCGCGATAGTAACCAGCCGCCACGTTGGCAGTGCAGCCATCAGATTGTCCCATACAAGCAGGCGCATTTCGCCTGCTTGGCGCTTATCAATTGAATCGTGCGGCGCATGGATAGCGCATAGTCACTTCATGCGACTTATCGGGTGGTACTGCGGCGGTCTGAACCTGTGCCTTGGGATTCCAGGTCGTGAGACGCCGGGGTTATAGGACAGCCGGATTGCCTGCGGCTAGGCCCGTGCCGAGGTCCGGGAAGACCGGCGCGGGCACCTCAAGGCGGCAGTTGGCAAGACCGATACTCCAACGTGCGATTACCGGCCGGCCGGCGGGGTGGATCAGGTTTGTCCAGAAGGAACCTCCATGTATGCCGATTTCTTCGGGTTCCGGGAGTTACCGTTCAATAACACCCCCGATCCGCGTTTCTTCTACTCCACGCCCGATCATGAAGAGGCTCTGGCATCGCTGATTTATGCGGTCAAGGAGCGAAAGGGATTTGTCCTCTTGACCGGCGAGGTGGGGACCGGCAAGACGCTGGTGACGCGGATGATGCTGCGTCACTTCGGCACGCATATCGCCTTCGCCACGATCAATCATGCCGTGCAAACCCTCGAAGATCTGATGGAGTCCATCTGCACCGAATTCGAGCTGCCGGTCAAACCGGGGACAAGCCCGACACAGCTCGTCCGCGCGCTGCACGATTACCTGCTGGCCCACTTTGCCCAGAACGTACCTGTTGTCCTCGTGCTCGATGAGGCCCAGAACCTGCCGGTCGAGGGCTTTGAGCAACTTCGCATGATCGGCAATGTGGAAGCCGACGACGCGAAGCTCCTCCAGGTCGCCATCGTCGGGCAGCCGGAGTTGCAGGGCATGTTTCTGTCACCGGCGCTGCGTCAGCTCCGCCAACGCATCTTTCGCAGCTTCCATCTTCCTGCACTCAGCCGTCGATCCACGGAGGAATACATCCGGCACCGCCTGTCCGTGGTGACTGACGATCGTGTAGACATCTTTGACCGGGACGCTCTCGAGGCGGTCTACGATTTCTCGCGCGGGCTGCCTAGAATCATCAACACGCTCTGCGACAACGCCCTGCTCAGTGCCTACTCCGCCGATCGACGCACGATCAACGGCCCGTTCATCCGGTCCGTGATCGCGCAGATGATGGTCATTGGGGGCCGGCCCGGCCGGGAGGAGAACATTGGCAAACCTACGGTCCGGCAGCCGTCACGAGCCATCACGACCGACCCGGCTCACTTAGACATGCTGCGGGAGGACCGGCCGGAGTGCCGGACCGACCCGGCGCAGGCCTCGCCGGTCATGGAGGGCGTCTCCACTCGTGTTCGGAGCACTCCACAGCGTATACACGACACACAGACACAGCCGCACGCCTGTACCCAGCCGGACGACAATGCGACACGCCTCATCCGGGGCGAACTCGCAACGCTCGAACAGTACATTCGCTCAAACGTCGACATGACCGCTCGGCGGATCTCGACGCTCGAGCATTGGCTTCACGATGCTGCACCCGGCGGCTTGGCGGAAACGGGTACAGTTCGGGCGAGCCTCGAGCAACTGGTTCAGCAAGCGAAACCACTCGTCGGCCGGGCGGAAACCGCCTCGCAACAGTTGAAGCAGCGCGACGGACAGCTTCGAAAGCTCGCCGCCACGATCAAGAATGTCGTGCGCGACCTGCGCCATCTGCTTGATCGGGCGCATAGGGTAACCGCGAAAGGTAGCATTGCCGAGCGCAACGCCCGGTCGATTCATGACCGGCTGGTCGCCCAATCCGAGCGGTCCCGCAAGCTCGCCGATGACCTGGCCCAGATTTTCAGTCGTACCGTGTCTGCCGGCTCGGGACCTCCCTCTCAACCTCTGCTGCTGAAAGAGTGCTCCGCCCCTATGGGTCCCGGGAGCAGCCCGCTGGCTGCCGTTGGATCAGGTGGGTCCGAGAAGAGCAACGTGGGTCAAGCTTTGGCGAGCACCCGAGAGAGCCTCTCCGGTTTGCGCAACCTGGCGCGCAGCGCCTCCGACGGTGAGCCGAGGTCCGACACCGGAAATCCAGGCCAGGCGACGGGCCGGCTGGCACATCAGGTCGAGAATCTGCTTGAAATCATCGAATCGGATCAAGATGCAGCCGCCTGTGGAGCCGTGCCGGGACCGGAGGCAACCGCAACCGAGAACAAAACCCTCCAGTAATAGCCCATCAGCGAATCACTTAATCCTCTCGGATCGCCTCAATAGATTCACCACTTATTCTGTTCTTGCCGTATGCACCGATTCGGCAGATACTGAGGTGCCCCGGTCCTTATGGTGACCGGGCAGGGTGGTGCCGGGAGGCGGTACCCGACCTCTTCCCGGAAAAGGAACACGGAGAACAACTTGATGGTGACGGGTAGACCCGGCAACAGTGCCCAGGTAGGTTGCAGTGGGGCGGTTGCGTCTGCCCCAGCCACGTCCGGGGAAAGCAGGATCTGCCGGAGGTGCGGCTCTCTCACCCCCGCGGACGCCAGGTTCTGTTTCCATTGCGGGAACTATCTGCGTTTCTCCGTCTGGATGTTCCTCCCCCTCTTGATCATCGTGGCAGGCCTGGCCGCATATTACGCCAGCTTCGCGGGTGTGTTCCTTTTCGACGATCGGCTCCACATCCTCGGGGACCGACGTCTAAAAACTCTCTGGCCGTTCGCAGAGGAGCTGGCCCGCAGGAGACGACCGGTCGTGGATTACTCCCTGGCGCTGAACCGTGCCATCGGTGGTGAGAGTGCCTGGGGCTATCATGCCGTAAACCTCTCGGTTCATCTGCTCGCCGGACTGGCCCTGTACGGGATCATTCGCCGGACACTGCTGCGCGAGCCCCTTCGGGAGCGTTTGGGTCTGACATCAGAATGGCCTGCCCTGTTTGTGGCCCTGATCTGGGTCGTGCACCCCTTGCAGACCCAAAGCGTCACGTATCTCATCCAGCGTGCGGAATCTCTGATGGGGCTGTTCTATCTGGTGACATTGTACTGCGTGATTCGCGGGGCGACCTCGCCCCGTGGGGCCTGGTGGCACGTGGCCGCGGTGTTCTCATGCGCGCTGGGGATGGGCAGCAAAGGTGTTATGGTCACGGCGCCGGTAGTGGTGCTGTTGTACGACCGCACCTTTCTCTCCAAGTCGTTTGGTGAGGCGTTTCGTCGGCGTTGGGGGTTGTACGTGGGTCTCGCGGCTATGTGGGGCGTATTGTCGGCCTGCGGCATTGTCCGCGGGGTGCTAGGTGCCAACGGGAGGCCCGCCACGGTCGGCTTTTCGTACAAGGGTATCACGCCGTTCGATTATGCGCTGACCCAATTGGGCGTGTTGGTGGAGTATCTAAAGCTGTCGTTTTGGCCGCACCCGCTGTGTCTGGATTACAATTGGCGGGCAGCTCGAACGGCCGCTGAGATCGTGGCTCCGGCAGTGGCGATCATGACGCTGGTCGGTGGAACCGTTTGGGCGCTTTTCCGCAGACCTTGGCTGGGCTTTCTCGGGGTGTGGTTCTTCCTGATTCTCGCACCGACGTCAAGCTTCATCCCGATCAAGGACCCGCTCTTCGAGCATCGGATGTATCTCTCCCTGGCCGCAGTCGTAGCGCTGGTTGTAATCGGTGCGGACTGGACTTGGCGACGCCTGGCGGCCCGTTTGTCGCTGAGCCGTCCTGTGCGGCGATCTGTAGCCGCGGTGGTGGCGGTATTGATCGTGGCGTCCTTGGCATATGGCTCCGTCGAGCGCAACAAAATGTATCAAAACGAGGTGTCGATGTGGCGCGATGTGCTGACGAAACGCCCCAAGAGCCCCCGCGCTGCCGAGAATTTCGGTACTGCTCTCCTGGGAGAGGGGAAGTTGAAGCAGGCGATGACGGCGCTGCAAGATGCCGTGCGGATCAGCCCCCGGTCGTCCAGCGTGCACAACGGTCTGGGCTTCGCCCTGGTTGCCAACGGCCGGCTGGAAGAGGCCATCGAGTCGTTTCGTGAGGCCGTGCGGCTAAAGCCCACCTTCGCCCGGGCGCATCTAAACCTGGGCAACGCCCTGTCCGACACCGGTCGGCTGGACGAAGCGATCGAGCAGTTCCGTATTGCCGTGGCAATTCGTTCCAGTTACACGTCCGCACGCCTCAACCTGGGCAATGCCCTGTTTCGGCAGGGCAAGGTCGACGAGGCCATTGAGCAGTATCGGACGATCATCAGGATTGATCCGGAGCATGCCAATGCCTGGAGCAATCTGGGTACGACTCTGCTCAATAAGGGGGGTGGCGATCCGGCCATAGTCGACCAAGCCATTCAGGCCTTCCAAAGATCTCTGCGCATCAACCCGGATTCGCCTTCTGCGCATAACAGCTTGGGCATCGCCCTGGCCACCAAGGGCAAGCTGGACGAAGCGATCGAGGTTTTTCGTCAAGCCCTATGGCTCAGACCCGACTTCGGGGGGGCGCACTACAACCTTGCGAACTGTTTATCTGAAAAGAAAGACTACCAGGGCGCCATTCGCCACTATCTCCAAGCGCTGAAGAGCGAGCCACGCAACGTCCCTGCGCGTTATGAGCTTGGGCAGGCCCTGCGGAAGGTGGAAAACCTGGAGGCGGCCGAGCGGGCTTTCCGGGAAACGCTGCAAGTTGCGCCGGACCACGCCGGCGCCCGCCAGGCACTTGAGGCCGTCCTTGAACAGAAGGCTCGCTCCTCGGAGGACTGACGACCCGCTCACCTCTCGATGCCGGTGTGACGCTATTCTCCCTTGCTCGTCGCTCTACCCGCCGGTTCGCTGCTACTGTCGCGGTTGAAGCGGCGGCACGTAATGCGGATACTGATCCAAGTCGGATTATCCGGTTCTTACCAAAGTCAAAGGTGTGGCGGTCGCCCAGACGACCGATGAATGGAAACGTTGATGCCTCGCAGGAAGCCTGCAAGCAAGGGGAAAGCAGAGATCGCCAAGCGAAGCGTCGGTACTGTCTTATTGCCGATGCTGGTGATCTTCGCCGGCTTCACGGTTTACCTCAACAGCTTCGCCGGCGTGTTCCTGTTTGATGACGCCGTACACATTCTTCAGAATCCCCGAATCCAAGGACTCTGGCCACCGTGGGAGACGCTCTCCGGGCGGCGTCCGGTGGTTGATCTGTTGCTGGCGGTCAACTATGCCGTTGGCGGCTTTCGGGTCGGAGGCTATCACGCAGTCAATGTGACCATCCATATCCTGGCAGGGCTTACTCTGTTTGGCATCGTTCGCCGGACGCTGCTCCGTGAACAGTACCCGGAACACTTCGGTCCGGCCTCATCCTGGCTCGCGGCGGTTATCGCCCTGATCTGGACAGTGCACCCGATACAGACTCAAAGCGTCACCTATCTCATCCAACGCAGCGAGTCGCTGACCGGCTTGTTTTACCTGTTGACGTTGTATTGCACGATTCGTGGGGCGAACTCGTCTCGTCGACCCTGGTGGTACGCCGCAGCCGTAGCCCTCTGTGCACTGGGGATGGGCAGCAAAGCCGTGATGATCACCGCGCCGGTGGTGGTGTTGCTGTACGACCGGGCGTTCCTGTCCAAGTCGTTTGCCGAGGTGCTCCGTCGACGGTGGTTTTTGTATCTGGGTCTTGCGGCCACCTGGGGTGTTCTGTGGGCCTGCGGCGTCGCCCACGGAGTGTTAAGCTCTTCCAAGAGGGTGGCCACGGTCGGTTTCTCCTTCAAGGGCGTCACACCGCTGGAGTATGCCGCAACCCAGTTCGGCGTGCTGGTGGAGTACTTGAAGCTTTCACTGTGGCCGTATCCGCTCTGTCTGGACTACACCTGGCCGGTGGAGCGGACGCCGGAAGGGGTTGTCCTTCCTGCGATACTCATGGTGGGGTTGCTCACCGGAGCGGTCTGGGCGTTATTCCGCAAGCCGTGGCTGGGGTTTCTGGGGGCCTGGTTTTTCCTGATTCTCGCGCCGACCTCGAGCTTCATTCCGATCAAAGACGCGCTCTTTGAGCATCGGGTGTATCTGTCGTTGGCTGCGGTGGTTGTGCTGGTTGTGGTCGGCGCACACGGAGTCTTGCGACACGTTGCCGTCCGTCTGTCGCCGGCGGATTCCGTACGCGCGTTCGTCAGTGCAGCGTTGGTGGTGACGTCTGTCTTGTTGCTGAGCTATGGGACGATCCGGCGCAACCAGTCCTATCACAGTGAGATATCCATGTGGCGAGACGTGCTGGCACGGCGTCCCGGCAATGCACGAGCTTACGAGCAATTGGGTACTGCACTCGTCGTAGCCGGGAATCTGCACGAGGCCATCGCCGAGTATCGAAACGCCGTCCGCGTCGACCCGGAGTTCGTCTCGGCGCACGCCAACCTGGCCAACGCCCTGAGTCAAACGGGCCAGTTTCTACAGGCCGTTGAGCACTATCTCATAGTGCGACAGCTTGACCCTTACCACGTAAATGCCAGCATCAACCTGGGCCACGCTCTGGACATGCTGGGTCGCACCGAAGAGAGCATCGAGGCCTATCGTGAGGCTGCCCGGGTCGACCGGAAACACGCTGAACCACAGGTCCTGGCCCGGGCGCACTTCAACCTGGGGAGCGCTTTGGGCCGGCAGGGCGACCTGGACGGCGCGGTGGCGGAATACCGTCAAGCATTGAGCTTCTGGCCGCTATATGCCAAGGCCCATTTTTCTCTGGGCAGGGCACTGTCCCTTCAGGGTCGATACAATGAGGCCGTTAAGCACTACAACAAGACGCTCGATATCGATCCGCAACACGACGGCGCGCGCCAGGCACTCGATGATGCCCGGAGGAGACAGCCGCGTACCAGCCCGGACTGAGCACCCGCAAGATAAACACTGGCAAGTACGGCCCGCTGGATTACACTCATTGTGCGATGAATACTGATTTGGTCAGCCTGGCGATTCCCGGTCGCAATTGCGCCGGCACCATCCGTCAATGTCTCGGTGCGGTCGTGCCGCTTATGGAACGGACCCGGCTGGCCGAGATCATCTTCGTCGACGACGGCTCCACCGATGACACCGCGAAAATTGTGGCCGAGTTCCCAGTAAAGTACGTAGCCGGCACCGGAAAAGGACCGGGCGCTGCCAGGAACATCGGATGGCGGGAAGCGAGTCATCCACTGGTGTGGTTCATCGATTCGGACTGCGTAGCCGAGCCGGATGCCCTGGATCTGCTCCTGCCCCACTTCGACGATCCGAAAGTGGGAGGGGTAAGCGGCAGCTACGGGATCATGAATCCCGAGTCGCTGCTGGCGTGTCTGGTTCACGAAGAGATCGTCGAGCGGCATCGGGCCATGCCGCAGCGCGTCGACTTTCTGGCCACGTTCAATGTGATCTATCGCACAGAGATTCTGGCACGGGTCAACGGTCTTGACGAGCGCTTTCTCAAAGGGCAGGACGCCGAGTTGTCATGGCGCGTGATGGCCGCCGGGTACGAGCTGCGGTTTGTGCTGGACTCGCGCGTCAAGCACTATCATCCGGCGCGCTGGCGGAGCTACCTGCGCACCCAGCGGGACCAAGGATACTGGCGCGTCTGGCTTCATCTATACCACAGCGGACACGCAGCAGGTGATTCCTACAGCAGCGTGGTCGATCACGCCCAACCGCCGCTCGCAATGCTCGCCGTGGTCACTTCGCCGCTGTTGCTCTTTGGCTGGTTTGCCTGGGTTCCTGCCGGAGTTGTGGCACTGTTGCTGGCCGCTCAGGGACCGATGACAACCCGGCTGGTCAAACGATTGCGGCGGCCGCGTTACGTCTTGTTCGCCGCCATGAGCTTTTTGCGGGCGTTCTGGCGCGGCGTCGGTATGGCTCACGGCTTGCTGGGCTATATCGCCGCCCGGTTTCGCCGATCCGGCAAGACTGGATACTGAACAATACCATGGGTGCGAGGCGTAGCTCAGACACGCTCCCCGGTCGACATCACCGTAATCGTAGCCGGACCACGCTTCTTCCTCTTCTCGTGATCGTCGCCACCGTGGCCGTGTATCTCAACAGCTTCGACGGCGGGTTTGTCCTGGACGATAGACGGGACATTCTTCACAACCCTCGCATTCGCGAGCTCTTACCGCCGTGGAATCTGCTCTCCGGCAGGCGGCCGGTGCTCGATCTGTCCCTGGCAATCAACTATGCCTTCGGTGAGCTGAAGGTTGCAGGATACCATGCGTTTAACCTGCTCATTCACGTCCTGGCCGGTGTGACCTTGTATGGGATCATTCGCCGGACGCTGCTGCATGAAGCGTTTGCGAATCGCTTCGGCCGCTCATCGGCCCCGCTGGCATTAGCGGTGGCGTTGCTCTGGACCGTCCACCCCCTGCAGACCCAGAGCGTGACCTACCTCATTCAGCGCAGTGAGTCGATGATGGGGTTGTTCTATCTGTTGACCCTGTACTGCGTGATCCGCGG
>CP070827.1:2900452-2902988 GCA_020344555.1 Phycisphaerales bacterium | reverse complement strand
CCTCCAACATGGCGTTTGGTGAGCCGGCATCGCAGTCAGCCCACCGCTCGCCGAGTTCTTCCCCCACCCACCGCTGTAGGGCCGGCGTGGAGGTGCCACCTAGTATAACTTGTTCAACTGTTTATGCAATGAAAAACGCCAAAAAAGTGAGCAGAAACCGTGGGTGCCTCGTTGGCTAGGTAAGACCCCTTCCGGCTGGCATGCTGCGCACCGGTAGGTAGCACACTCTTGGTGCCGGCCGGGAGGATCGTATCCAGCAGCGGCGCCGTTGGCGCGTAGACGCCGATTCAGGGCCTTAGAGCGGGACGCTCGCAATGTGCACCCGTCCAATAAACTAGATCCCGGAAGAATATGCGTCCTCGGGCATTGCTCGACTTCCGTCGTTCAACGAAGCAGCGCCTTCCCAATTAAGCCTGAACCACGTGGATCGACTCTTGATCTCGAAAAACTCCGCAAGCCTGCCTCGATCATACCTCCCGTCAATGGACGGTGTGTCGCCGAGCGCCCGAGCCGCAAAACTCCTTGGCATCCACACGACCTGGACGACGCCCGCGAAGGCATCCATCGAGTGATACCCAGGGCTCTTGTCAACGCGGGGAACACGCAGAATAGCCGACGGGAGTGTGGCGGCCTGAGTTGCCGGCCACACTCCCGTCGAATTGCTGATACAGTAGCTACCGGTCTACGGGCATCCGTCCGGCGCGCGCCATATATAACAGAAGGGGAACGGCGGCGTGCGCGAGTACGTGCACCCGCGGAACGCATCGAGGGTAAACGTCACGTCGGAAATGTCGATCCGCCGGTTCGGGACTTCCCAGTCAACGTCGGCCCTGGACTTCATCACCACGCCGGCCAAGTTCTTGAACTTGTCCAAGACAGCAGTGACATCGGTGGGTATGCCCACCGTTCCGTCCGGCGGAGTACACGGAGTGACCGCGCATGTCCCTACCAGATCGCCATATCTGCTGGTGACTATCGTAAGCGGCGCCGAGTAGTACGCCTCGTTGCCGAAGTCGCAGCTACAGTCGATGGCCTGCACGTCGTACACCGCGGGGGGGACGATCTCATCGTCGGTTACGTGGACAGCACCGACCGTGCTCCAGTCCATGCAGTGCGGAGTACCCTGCAGCCTGGCGCTTATATAGTCGGTGGTCGGTGTAGCTGGAGGGCACGGAGGTGTCACCACGCCCGCGTTCTCGCAGTATGTGTCCGGCGGGCCGACCCAACACTGCGTGCCGTTGAATTCGCTGTACTCCGGAAGGTTGGTGAGGGTCACGCGCAGAGCGGTCAGCCGTCCCGGATTCCCGGGCGCCATCGAGATGTTGCGCATCTTCGTGTAACCCGGCTCTCCCAACGGGGTAACCGGCGGATCCGCAATTGGACATTCGGGCGTCGTCAGAGCAAAGGCCAGATCCCATGAATCCTCTGGATTTGGCCACCAGATGGGCTCGCCAGCTACATACGCTGCCCCCGGGGCAGGCGCCGTCGGATCAAAGATCCGCACGGCGTCGTCGGGAGCCGGCGAATTGGGAGCCCGTGGACGTGTTTTCCATCCGAATGGATACTGCGGATCGGGTGGATCGGGTGGCTCAGGGAGCATGTAGTTGGCTGCAACGCTAAGCCAATAGATGGTGTCCACAGGTCCCTGGAAAAACCACTCATCTCGCGGCAGAATACATTCGAACTTGAAGCACGCCTCGGGCGCGGCCTCCGGATCACGTGGATCGAAATCCCAACCAGCGAATTCCCACGTGTAATCCCTGCACCAGTAGTCCCAGATCATGTTACGGGGATGGCTGAACGCGGGGCCCGCAGGCTCGTCGGTCCAAATGCCGAGATGAAACGCGTCGGGCAGCGGCAGTGGAGGCTCCGGCCGACTCCAGCCTATGTACGATCCCCACCAATGCACGTCGCTCACCGGGTTCTCTCGGCGGCAGAGCCAATCATCGGCATCAATCTGTCTGTTGCTGGCGTAGACGGAATAGTCGTTCCAACCATAAAAGGCATCTGGCGGAACAAAAGGCTGTGGTGGCTGTGACCATTTGACGGTCAGTTCCCCATAGAAGATCGACGTCACCTCGAAAGCTAGGTCCGTGTACCGCGGTGGGTCGTACTGGGTCCATTCGATAGAGCGCCACGGCGTGGCAATCGGCCCGTACTGCACGGCAGCCGGACAGAGAATGGGTGTGGTATTCCGTCCGGCCTCCTGCCACCGCCACAAGGGTGGATCCACCGGATTGACCGACATGGCTGCGATGTCGAACCAGTAGATCAGGCCGGGTTCCTGAGGATACGGATCCGGCAGCACGTAGCTGTAGCGGTATATTGGGCTGCCCTCGTTGTTCACCTGTCCCGTGTCTGTCTCGATGGCAGCGGCAAACGGTATATCAGTACTCCACAACGTGCCACCGGGTAGGCACCAGGGTACGCCGGGCGCGTTGGCGTGCAGACTAAGGTGGAAGCTCATGATGCCGGAGCCCCTCATCTCCACACCCCCAATCATTTCATAGTTTCCGTACCAGTGCAGATCGTGGAT
>CP070827.1:2894657-2900352 GCA_020344555.1 Phycisphaerales bacterium | reverse complement strand
GGGCGCCATCACAGTCTTGAAAAGGACGGCCTCCCTGTTTTTTGTTAGTAATCATGTGCTCGATTGGGCGCGTTTTCTGGCATCTGCCAGGAGCCAAAAGTGGTAACCCACCATGGCCAGGGTCGACAGCAGGCCAATGCCCATGCACAGGTACCAGAAACTCTGCGGCTGATAATGGTCCCACAGTATCTGCCGCGCAGCCGTCTCAGTATCCCCGAGCGCCGCGGCGAGGGCCGGCATGACCTCGCCTTTGGTAAGTTCTGCGATCGCTGATGCGTCGTGACCAAGTTGGCTGACCAGGTAATCTCGTGCTAACTCATGCTTGTCTGAGAGCAGATCATATAACGGTCCGCCAATGAAGTTCGCCCCCGACCAGCCGACTGCGAACGGGATGTTGCAATATCCCATGTACAAAGCCTTCTTCTCGGGCGACGCCATTAATCCGATGTACTCCTGGAATTTCGGGACAGAGGCCATTTCCCCGATCGCGAAAATGAAGATTCCCAAGATGCACGTCCATCCTGTGGTTGCGGTTCCCGCGCAGAGCAGACCCACGCATGCTATGAACATACCCACGATCATCGCGCTGATGTGGCGGAACTTGCCGCTGATGTAGGAGATCAATAGCACGAGAACGATGATAGACCCGGCATCGACGTTGACGATCCACTCCGGGTTGACTTGCCCGCCGTCGGCGGCCATGTCTTTGAAGAACTGCATTCCGGTCGCGCTGGCCAGGAAGGTGGCTACGTCGTTCGAGTCCACCCATTGATCAATAAAGACCGAGAGCTGGTCGAAGAGCTGCATGAACATAAAGAAAAAACCGGAGAAGATGGCCAGGAAGAACATAAATCGGATGTCTTTTACCGTGGCCATTGCCTCTGCGAAGACCTCGCCCGGTCCCTTGGGTTTCTCGGTGCCCTCCTGGCCGCCGCCCTTGGCGTAGTCCTTGAGAAACAGACCCGTGACAAGAACGTTAACGACAATGATTCCCGCTGCGGCGAAAAAGGCGTATCGCCATTCGAGCAGGCGAAGATAGCCGGTGACGATCGGGCCGATGAACCCGCCGATGTTCACTACCTGGTAGAACATCCCCCAGCCAACCGAGGAGTTGGATTCGTCGACGCAATGGGCGAGCGTTCCATGGAGCGGTGGTTTGAAGATGGCCGTTCCCACCCCGATCAGGCAGCATGCCCCCATGAAGGTCCACCAAGTATTGGTATACCCCATCAGGCCGTAGCCGACGATGTTGATCCCGAATGCTATCATCAGCGACACGCGGTAGCCGTACCGGTCCGCGAATCCACCCGTGAACATCGGAAGCAAGCATTGGATCAGCGCCCATGTGCCGAAGAAGATTCCTTTGTCGGTGTTGCTCAGGCCCAGCCCGCCCCTCTCCGCCTCGGTGACGATGTACAACGCCGCAATCGTCCGGATGCCCCAAAACGAGAAGCGTTCGATCAGCTCGATGACATTTGCCACCCAAAACGCCGGTGGGAAGCTGCGCATTTGTTGTGCAAACGAAAGCCGGACCGGTGGTGGAGTGGGCTGCTCTGCCATCCTGTAGTGCTCCTTTTTCGGGTTTTGTGGGCAACCTCGCCCGGTGGTTCCGGCGCACCGAGGCCGGCCGTTAAGAGGTTGTCCCAATGATAGTCCGGCACAGTTGAATGTGATATAGGCCGGGGCCGGATGGAGCATCGCGAGATAGTCTTCGGGTTTTCTCTCCCATCGGATGAAGATGCGCCGGAAACGATTCATCCAGCCATGCGTACGCTCCACCACCCAACCGCGGGCTTTGAATCGGGCGCGCCGTTTGATCAACTGTGCCTCCTGGCCACGCGACCGGATGCTGGTGGTGAACCAAAAAGCACGGACCGACTCACGAACTTCGTTACGGTCAACCCCTTGTCCAGACACATGTTTTGTGGTTTGTGCAGACTGGGCCGGGGTCGTTTCGTCGGAATGCCCTCGACTGTGTCGCCCACGAGCTTGAAGTCATTGACGTTTGCCCCGGGCGATAGCCAGTCCGACCGGCACGCCGTCGGCTTCGCGAGTAGGCTGCGCTTGGTGCCGGACTTGGCCCGATCCGTAGGGTCTCTGCCGGTTTTTCCCCTCACGCAAGGGCGCCTTTGTCATCGCTCCGTCCATTCTCAGCCACATCATCGGCGAGGTCAAGCTGTTCTCGGGATAAGCATATCCGCGCTTTGCCCGGACATGCCACCCACCCGCTGTAAGCAAGCGGTCTACCCGTCACGTCCGGTCGAGGATCCCGTCGGGGTCCTTGGCGAAACGTCGGGCGGTCTCCGGGGTGATCTTGCCGGCCGTCACCAGGCGCTGTAGATCCTCATCCAGCGTCATCATCCCGTCACGTTTACCGGTTTGGATCGCGGACTCGATGGAGTCGATCTTGCCGAACTTGATGCCGACGCGTACCGGGTTGTTCACGTGCAGGATCTCGATGGACAACGCGCGCTTGCCGGATCCGCCGGCCGGGGGCAACAGATGCTGGCTGACCACCGAGCGCAGGCTCAGGGAAAGCTGCGTCCGCACATCGTCCTGGGCCTCATGCGGGAAAAGGTCGACGAAGCGTGTCACCGCGCCTTTGGCGTCCTTGGTGTGCAGGGTGGTCAGAATCAGATGCCCTGTCTCCGCGGCGCTGAGCGCCATCTGGGCCGTATCCCGATCCCGAATCTCGCCGATCAGCAAGACGTCCGGGTCCTGTCGCAACCCGTACTTGAGGCCGTCAAAGAAGGAGTCGACGTCTCGCCCGACCTCGCGCTGGGTGATCACGGTCGAGCTGATGCGGTCGTGCACATATTCGATCGGCTCCTCTACCGTGATGATGCGATACCCGCCCTGCTCATTGAGCAAGTTGATCAGGGCGGCCAGGGTGGTCGATTTGCCGGACCCGGTAACACCGGTGATGATGACCAGGCCGTTGGTGTGCGAGATCAGCCGCTGGGCCAGGGCCTTCGGGAAGTCCATCCACTCGAATGACGGGATATCGTTGGGCACGTGCCGCAGGCTTGCGCACCATTGGGCCTGTGCGAGATATACGTTGGCCCGGAACCGGCAGGGCTTGCCCATGTGCTCCAGCGAAACGGAGAAATCGAAGTTCTTACGCTCACCCAGGCGCCCGCGGATTCGCTCGGGTACGATCGATTCGACCATCCCTCTGAGCTCATCGGGTCCCAGCGCACTGCCGACCGGCTCTAACCGGCCATGGACCCGGTAGGTCACCGGATGCCCCGCCACCAGGTGCACATCCGACGCCTCCCGATCCGCCGCCGCGTGCAGCAGAGCCAGGATCTCGCCGTGAGCACGACCACCGTCACTACCCGCTGTATTCATGGCACCTATTATACCCAAACATATCGGTCGTAGCTGCACCGGCGATTGGATCTGGGCGTTCCTCACAACGGGTCGATCCGGTACCCTATTAACGATGAGCCACAATTCGGGCGATGAGGTCTGGCATGCATTCGTAACCGGGCCGCTGACGTTTCAGCTCAGAGACGGTCGAGCGTGCGTGATGCGTCCGATGACCGAGGACGACGCCGAGGAACTCTGCGCCGTCCTGCCCAAGATGCATTCCGAGAGTGACTTTTTGAACTACCTGCCTGGGGAGTTCAGCAAGACCGTCGAGGAGGAGAAAGAGTACGTCCGGGAGCACACCACCATGCCCGGGTCGCTTGCCGTCGCTGCGGAGGTCGACGGGTGCATCGTGGCCGTCGGTGGAGCACGTTCGCCGGAGTTCAAACGCATGGCCCACCACGCCGAGCTGGGTCTCGTCGTCCTCAAGGAGTTCTGGGGTCTTGGCATCGGCCGGAAGATCATGGAGACGATCATTGAGTGGGGTCTGCGGCGGAGGCTGCGAAAGATGTATCTGAAGGTATATGCCGACAACGATCGTGCCATCAACCTGTACAGGTTGCTCGGATTCGTCGAGGAGGGGCACCTCAGGCAGGACATCCAACGCGGCGACGGCACCTACGGCGACACCCTGATCATGGCCAGGTACTTTGCCTCCCGGACCAGCGGCAGTTAGAGCATTCTCGTCTCTTGGGTAGCGCCCGCTCGCAGTGCAACCCGTCGGCGTCGGCCGAAATAGATCCTCCCGGCCGCACATAATAACAACACCATGACAACCGACCCCCAACCGGAAATCGTGGGAATAATGTCCGCGTCGCAAATCCCATCCCCATCACCGTCCGGTCCGTCGTTGGCCGGGTCGTTGTCCGGGAGCGGGCCGAGGTCGTCGGTCCCGATGGCACAATCGTCGCATCTGTCGCCGTCCATGTCTTGGCAGACATCCGGATCGATGGGGTCGCCGTCGTCGGCATCGGACACGCCGTCATTGTCGTCGTCCGGATCGATACAGTCAGCTATGTCGTCGCCGTCGGTGTCGGTATCCGGATTCCCACAGCCGCACTGACCGGGGTCGACCTTGCCGGCATCTTCGGGGCAGCCATCGCACTCGTCGATGACCCCGTCGCCGTCTGTGTCCAGCTCGCAGTCATCAGGGACCTCGTTTGCATTGCAGTCTTGACTTGTTCCAGCGGCGAGATCGCACATATCTTGAACACCGTTGTTGTTACAGTCTTCCTCGGGCTCGCACTCGTCGGGCACATTGTTTCCGTTGCAGTCGTGGCTCCACTCCTGAAAAACCCCTCCACAATCGCACTCCGGGAAGTAGCTGGCAGCAAGGGCGCAGCTTGGCCCCCATCCGTCCTCATCACTGCAACAGTTAGGATGCACTTCACATACGCCACGACAACACCTTGCACAATCACAGCCTGGTGTGCCATTACCTACTGGATCACAACAGTCCCCGGCGCCGGGGCATGGTCCGGCGGGTTGGCCGCAAGTATAGATGTCACAGATGTCCCGAATGCCGTTATTGTTGCAGTCCTCGTCTGGCTCACACTCATCAGGCACTAGGTTCTCGTTGCAGTCGGCGGACACACCCTCACAGTCCGCTGGATCACCAGCTCCCCACAGTGACATAATGAAGTCACCGGCCTGCCCCTGGGAGCCAGCGATACGGATCCAATATGTGTTGCCAGAAAAAGCATAGGCACTTGTCTGCGACTGCGAGCTACAGTAATCGTCGTTGCAGGCCAATTCATTACTCGCGTCTTCCGGGCAATCACTGTGAATCGAGAGAACGGTGTCGAACGACGACCCGCAGAGTGAGACCGTAAACGTCCCGGCAACATCTGACGTAAAACGATACCAGGCATCAGGGCTATCCTCCGATGATCCACACGAAGCCCAACCGTCATTGGTCATGCCACTAGTCGTTCCGGTGTACGTTATCCCAGGGCACGCTCGGTTGGCAGCGACACATTGGTTGATCGGAGCGGGGCTGGACCCGGCAGCATCGCACTCGTCTGCGACACCATTATCATTACAATCCGGCTCACACTCGTCCGGGACACGATTTGCATTACAATCGGGGCTGGTCGCCGCGGCCACGTCACAGATGTCTTGTACGCCATTGTTGTTGCAGTCCTCGTAAGGGTCGCACTCGTCCGGCATTCTATTTTCGTCGCAGTCGCGGCTCGTTCCCTCAGAGATATCACACTCATCGGGTACGGCGTTTTCATTGCAGTCTTCCTGACACTCATCTGGAACTTCATCCGCGTTGCAGTCCTCGCTAGTCCCAGCGGCCACGTCGCAGATATCCTGCACG
>CP070827.1:2892427-2894557 GCA_020344555.1 Phycisphaerales bacterium | reverse complement strand
ATGACCGGCTCGGAATAGGTATAGGCGATGGTGGGAGACTGCCGCGCCTTGCAGGCGGCTATCAGTCTATCGGGATCAATGGGGACACTTTCAACCTGCTCCGGGCGGAACTGGCTTATCTGCCAGTTCTGGCAGAACTTACATTCGATGTTGCAGCCGGCTGTGGCTATGGAAAACGCCGTAGTCCCCGGCCGGTAGTGAAACAGTGGTTTCTTTTCAATCGGGTCGACGTTGGCCGAGCAGAGGGCACCGTACACGAGCGTTTGATACTCACCACCCTGATTCTCGCGCACGCCGCAGTAGCCGCGTTCCACATCGGCCACCTGACACTCCCGCGGACACAAGACGCACTTGACCCGGTTCTCGTCGAGCTTTTCCCAGAACACGGCCGGGTGCCGGACCACACCCTTGAGCCTCGGACCGGCCAGTTCCAACCCACTCGCGACATCCTGTCCAAAAGCACGTTGAACATTGACATGACACAGCGCCCCGGCAGCCCCGCACGCGACTGACCATCGCATAACATCACGGCGCGTCGGTTGGCAGAACAGATTGCCGAGGTCATCCATCTTACACCTCGATCCGATCGATCTTGCTCAGATCCGCTTCGCCGAGCCCGCGTGCGGCTGTGGTGGCAATGTGCTTGGCCGGTCGCCCATCATCTGCCAGTGTTTTGAGGCCTTTTTCCTTCCGCCGGGCGTCAAGCAAATCGGCGGCCACGGCATCGGCGGCGACGTAATCCGTGCCCACGATGAGCCCGCCAATGGACCAGGCGAAGCCCGGATGGCGCCCCGGCCCGGCGTTGTACTGAGCGCGCGTACCGTCACAGACCGTCAGCCGCCATTTATCGCGGATGTAGCGATGCGACACCACATCCGTGATGTACGGATCGCAGTTGTGATCGTGATACTTGTTGGGGTTGTGGATGGCGCCGAAGAAGTTCTTCATCCCCAAAGAGGCACCAGCCAGGTTGTGGTCCTTGAGCACCGGTACTGAAATCAGGACATCGATCTGGCGGGTGGCGATGCGAGAGAAACACGACCCGATCCGACCGCTGTTTTCGATCTGGCGCTCGTAGCCACTGCCGACCTGCTCGGTGTCAGTACCACGGCACTGTACTCCCCGGCCGGACTTGTTCAGCTTGTAGCCCGCCCGAGCCAATTCCACGTCGAACCGGTCCCAGATGATGATCTTCTCGTCCGGCAGACCCGCCTGCTTCAGGCCGTTGACGATCGCGTCCACAACCGCCGGTTGGGTGTAGAGACCGAGCGTATTGACCTTTATGCCGACGCGATCACCGGGATCGAACACCTGTCGCCACGCGCCGGACGCATCGGGTGCGTTGGTAAGCCGCTGCATGGCGGCGTCGAGCAGCTTGCTCAGCAGGTCACGATGCTCGTTCAACCGACCCTTCGTAAGCGCTTCGTCGCAGGCGACAACCACGCGTGACTTCGATTTCCTCGTCTCATCGAACGCCGCGATGAGGCGCGAAGCCGGAAGCATGGCGCCCGCACCGGCTGCACCGACCTGCGCAAGAAACTGTCGTCGACTATTCTTCCTCAGCATGCTTAAGCTCTCCGGCCCCTCCAACGGTTAAGCGAGGCGAGCCGTACGCTTTAACTTGCGCGCATTCACTTCAGGACGGATGCGCCCTGAAGGCCTCGGCTCTCCCACCGTCTACTCCTGCTCGCCGAACACCTCGGCCTCAAATGAGTATATCTCGGCCTCGGGGCGTTTCCAGGCGTCGGGAGGCAGGCCGGCCTTGCGGCAGGTCTGGGCAAGAAACTCCTGTCGGGTCCAGCCGCGCTCGTAAGCGACCTGCGGAAGCAGCACGCCCCGCCGCGGGCCCACCGCCATCAGCAGCCCATGCCGCCCTACGATGATCTCATCGGTATTCTGGATCCGCTTCATTGGCGTCAAGTAGCTGATCTCGACGTCGAGCTGATCCAGCTCGGCGGCTGTCACGGGATTGTTGACGAAACGGTGATCCCGACAGGCCGACACGGCGTTGTCGATCACCGCCTTGTAGAGCGGCCTGTCGGCGCGCATGTTTCCGATGCAGCCCCGCAGGCGCCCGTGATTCTGCAAGGTGACGAAGCACGCCCCGTCCGCCCGCAACAATGGCGAAAG
>CP070827.1:2879205-2892327 GCA_020344555.1 Phycisphaerales bacterium | reverse complement strand
AGCCGGGAAAGACCGCACCCACCAGTTAGGTTGAGTGCCACTGCTCTGCGAGCGGTGTAGCACCGTGTTTCGCGAGTCTCGCGACTATCTGAGCCGCACGGTTTCCCGGCGCGCCGGGAAAGCCCGCGGCTCGGGATAGGATCATTGTCGTACTATTTATGAAACGCCGTAGTAATGTCAGTGGACTGATGGTCACACACTGCTGACACATTGGTGGCATGCACACACAGGAGTAACCCACGACCTGGCTTCGCCAGACCGAGCCACGCGGCGAGAAAGGGGTGTACGTGTCTTATAACACAGCGGCGGGTGTCGGCTGGCGGGTCCTCGGTTTTGACTTCCAGCGGCGGTGGATCCAAAGGTACTGCTCAGGAACCTGGCGCGCCATTTCCTCGATTGCTGTCGTGTAGGCCTGTGTGATCCAACGCAAGGGATCATCCTGCTCCTCCCACTCCTGGGGCCGGATGATGCGCTGAACACCGACCTCATACTGAGCGACCTGCCCCAGTCGCCGGGCGTAGCCGACTATGATCGGACGTCCGGTCGCGATAGCCAGCAGGCCGATGGACTTGTAAGTGGACGCCGGCCGGCCGAAGAAGTCCACGAACAAACCCTTTCTCCCCGCGTCTTGATCCCCTATAAAGGCAAGGAGCTTGCCGTTCTCAAGAGCTTCCTGGGCACCGGTCGTGGCGCCCTTCTTGTCCAGCACGGCCAAACCGTGTATTCGGCGCGTCTGAACCACAAAGCGGTTGAGGTAAACGTTATCGAGCGGTCGCATCACCGCGACCACATCGAAGCCGAGGCTGGCCAGCAGATGGCCGGTGACCTCAAACGAACCGTAGTGCCCGGTGACCAGGATCACTCCTTTGCCGCTCACAATGAGCTCGAGGGCTTCGTCAAAGTCGTTCAGGCGAATGTAGCGGCTCCAGGTGCACGCACTGATGAGGCGAGGCAGGCAGATCGCCTCCACCGCGAACATGGTCACGCTTTCCAGGCAGCGATCGGCGATCTCACTGATCTCAGTCGGCCTGCGGGTCCCACCAAATGCCGCCGTCAGATGGGCGATGGCCCGTTGGCGGTGGCGCGGCATAAGATAAGGCCATAGCTTGGCAAGCCAGCGCGCCGTTCGCAGGTTCCAGTCAATCGGAAACATGTGCATGACGGCAAACACCGTGCGCACCAGGATGTACATGAGCCAAGCTGCCGGACCGGACTTCGCCTTCATATCGCGCATCGTAGCATGGACGAGCATGCCCGACCACGTAGCAGGAGCCGGTCTCGAGCTTTGGCTACCCGGCACGCTGCCATCTCTTGACCCTCGGTGCAATCCGGGCGATACCATCGATTGATGAAAGAAGGCACGAGTGTTGACAAGGGAAATGCGGGCTTTACCGCCGCCGATCTGGACTATGAACTCCCGAATGGATTGATCGCTCAGCACCCTTTGCCAAAGCGAGATGCCTCCCGGCTGCTTGTCGTCGATCGGTCGTCGGGCCGCTTGCACGACAACCTGATAAGCAAGCTGCCTGATCTGCTTCGACCGGGCGACCTGCTGGTTCTCAATGACACCAGGGTCCTCCCGGCGAAGTTTACCGCTGAGCGGCGAACCGGGGGGAAGATCGGCGGTCTCTTCGTGGCTGAGGAAGAGCCGGGCAGGTGGCAAGTAATGCTCGAAGGGTCCAGGCGACTCCGGGTTGGAGAGTCTCTGATCGTAACCAGCGGCGAGCAGCCGGGCGGCGTGACCCTCCGGCTGTTAGAAGGATGTGGAGCCGGTTTCTGGCGGGTGGAAGTGGATGCACAGGAGGCGGCGGGGCAGATCCTTGATCGCATCGGTGTCACGCCATTGCCGCCGTATATCCATCGCAACGGCACCGATCCGGCGATTGATGCCGACGACCGATCGCGGTACCAGACCGTGTACGCACAGCGACCTGGGGCCATCGCCGCCCCGACAGCCGGGCTGCATCTGACTGAGTTTTTACTGGATGAAGTCCGGGCAAAAGGCATCGAGACCACGTTTGTCACGCTCCACGTCGGCGTAGGTACGTTCAAACCCATCGATGTCGAGCGACTGTCGCAGCATGTCATGCACGCGGAATGGTACGAGCTGCAGTCCGAGACGGCCGAGGCGGTGCGCCGATGTCGAGAGCACGGCGGACGCGTACTCGCCGTAGGGACCACGGCCGTCCGCGTGTTGGAATCAGCCGCGGCGGAGCCGACGGATACCCGTGCGGTGCGGGCCTCGTGCGGAATGACCGACATCTTTATCTACCCGCCCTATCAGTTCCGCGTCGTCGATGCCCTGCTCACAAATTTTCATCTTCCTCGAAGCACGCTGCTGGCACTGGTAATGGCGCTGGCCGGCGCCGAGACGATCCGCAGGGCCTACGGACACGCCATCGGCCACGGCTACCGCTTCTACAGCTATGGCGACGCCATGCTGATCCAGTAAGCTGGGGCGCAGATGGCATTGGCGCGGCCTTCCAAAGCAGAAAGCAGGAGGTCTATTGGAAGTCACTGACCTGATTGGACTGGCGATTATCGGCCTGTTCGCCGGGGTCACCGGCGGGATGCTCGGTGTAGGGGGGAGCATCGTGATGATCCCCGCCATGACCGAGGTCTTCGGGCCCAATCAGCATCTCTACCAGGCTGCGGCGATGATCGTGAACTTCTTCGTCGTGGTGCCGGCCGTTTATCAGCACCGCCGGGCCAAGGCCATCACCGGAACGACGGTCGCCCGGATCGTACCCCTGGCCATCGTGGGCGTGGTGGCCGGTGTCGGGCTCAGTGAGTTACCCCTTTTTGCCGGTGAGGGCGAGGTCTATTTGCGCGGGCTTTTCGGCCTGTTCCTACTTGGTGTCGCCCTGACCGATCTATACCGCCTGTTCCACAAGCGCCAGGCTCGATCCAACGGATCATCGGATCCGCTGTCCATCACGCCTCAGGATCAACGTACCGGATGGCGGTTTGCCGGCGCGGTGGCAATCCCGACGGGGCTCGTCGCCGGGTTGCTGGGGGTGGGAGGCGGCGTTATGGCCGTTCCTCTGCAACGGCGGCTCTTGGGAATTCCAATACGAACCGCCATCGCCAACTCGGCCACCATCATCATCGCGACAAGCTCGATAGGGGCGATCGCCAAGAACTACGCATACGTCACGGAGCACGATCACAGCCTCGAGTCGTTCGTTCTGGCCGCGGTGTTGATTCCCACCGCCATCGTCGGCAGCCTGGCCGGCAGCAGGCTGACGCATCGGGCGCCGCTCAGGTTCGTGAAGATCGCATTTTTCCTGCTTCTGCTATTGGCGGCGACGCGGCTAACATATAAAGCCGCCCGTTCCGCTTGGCATCCCGCGACCGTCTCAGCGAGCATCACTTGCCCACTTTCCGCATACGAGCCTTCCTGGACCCATGTGGCCTTGGGTGGGTGGTCGTAGGTTGGCTCAACTTTTTTGCCCTTCGCCACCGATACGAGTTCAAGAACAGAGTTGCCGCGCTACCTCTGTGGCGCGGTCTCAACGCGCAGGAGCAGAGCATGACCGGCCAACACACTCGCGTCCGACGATCACAGGCCCTGGCGGTCGCCATAGCCGCCATTGCGCTGAGCGGCGTGACAGGCTGTGTCACCGGCCGCGAATTTCGCGAAGCAGCCGGTCCGGCGTTCCAGACCGGGGTGACGGCGATCGTTAATGGCCTGTTGGACGGGTTTTTCGCCGTTATCGAACCGGACACAAACACATAGCGGATAGCCGGTGCTCCGTAACACGTCAACTGGGGTTGCGTGCCATGGATGAGCGCTAGACGGCGTTTCATAAACAGCACGACGATGATCCTGCCCCGAGCCGCGGGCCTTCCCGGCGCGCCCGGAGAGCACATGGCTCAGATAATCGCGAGACTTGCGAAACACGGTACTAGCCTACCCGTGTCTTGAGGGCGTAGGACACGGGCAAATCCCGACGCACGTTGGGACCCATGCCACCCAACGCCGTTAAGTAAGTTGTCCCATATGACCGGTCAATGCCGCGTGAATCCGGGGGCTTTTTCACATCTTGTCAGCCTGCGCAAAATCGGAGGTCCGGGTAGTGGTTCGTGTTTCTTGTGTGGCCGGTCGCGAGCCCGTTCCGACGAGCGGCGGATTCGCCCGGCCGTGATCCTGCGGAAGAATCCTGACGCGTCGGGATCGAATCGCTCGGACCGCAGTGCGGCTACACAGGCGGTTCTGAGGAGTGTCTACAGGACCCTTCGCCTCCGCGGCCTCAACCCCACAAGAACCATCCCCGACGCTCTGAAAACCTGCCCGACCACCGGTCAACTTTCCCGTTTACGCAGATAGACCATTGCAGATAGCTGACCTCTTACTTTGCATCAAACGTGCCAACTGAGGGTGCTGGGAATCGAACCCAGGACCTACGGCTTAAAAGGCCGGTGCTCTGCCGCTGAGCTACACCCCCTTCGTCTGTCCGTCACCGGCGATGCCTGCCGAAGACCGCGGTGCTGCATTACGACCACATACCAAACAGCACTATAAAAAGGCGGATCAAGGCGTCAAGCGTCTCCGGTCGGTGAGCATCCGGCACACCACAGCGTCCGGATGACAGCGTACGGCCACGGCTGACCGGGGGTCGGCCATTTCTTAGCGGGAGCCACCAGGTTGTAGCAAGACAATTCACCTGGGACAGGTTTTCTCCCGGCACGCCGAGAACTCTTGGCCGGTTGGAAGGTCGATCGCAGAAGTTCCGTTAAACGGTCACGGCCTCTTCGGCCATCAAGAAGAGCCTCCCGAGCAGAATTGTCGGCGGGTGATTTCGCCGTTACTCGCGGATGTGTACCTGCGCTTCGTGCTGGACACGTGGTTTGTGCGGGACGTTAAGCCACGCCTGGCCGGTCGCATCTATTTGGTTCGCTATGCCGATGACTTGGTCATCGGCTTCAGTGAAGAGTCGGACGCGCAGAACGTTATGGATGTCTTGCCGAAGCGATTCGGCAAGTACGGCTTGACGCTTCACCCGAAGAAGACGCGTTTAGTCGCGTTTACGCGTCCCCATGAGCGAGACGGATCCTCCGGCAAGCCAGGGACGTTTGACCTGCTGGGCTTTACCCATTACTGGGCTCGATCCCGGCGGACGTCATGGGTGATCAAGCGTAAGACATAATCGAATCGAATGACGCGTGGCCTGCGCGCGATCTTCTTGTGGTGTCGGCGCCATCGCCAGCTTCCTGTGCGCGAGCAACAGCAGACACCGGGTCAAAAGTCGCCAGGTCGTTATGCCTACTACGGGATCACGGGCAACAGCTCTTCGCTGTCGGCCTTCCGCAGGCATGTCGAGCGGGTCTGGCGGTACCAGCTATCGCGTCGGAACCGCGAGCGTTCGATGATCTGGGATCGCTTCACCAAGTTGCTGGAGGTGCGTGCTTTGTCTCGAGCGATAGCGATCCACTCCGTGTGCCGAATCGCAGCGAAGCCGTGATTCGAGGAACCGTGTGCATTAATGCGGGCAGGCCCGCGCCCCAAGTAGCGGCCTGCGTCCCCGCAGGCCGCCGTGACCCTCGGCCGGCGAGACACCGGCCGCTACCCAAGGCGCGCCTGCCACGCCACCAAAAGGTGGCCGCAAAAGACGCACATGTTCCACCGTCGGACTCTAGTGTGTGCACGTACGGGTTCCGGGGACCCGGGGCGGGTAACCGCCCTGGGTCACCCGGCCGCAGGGCAAGGTGCTCGGGGTTGGTGTTCTCCGGTTGACAAGTGACGGCTGAGAGTTCCTCGAACACGCTCTGAAGGGCCCCACGGGCCTTGGTGAGCACGGGCGCGCAGGTTCTCCGGGGATGCGGTCGCATTATCGGACCTTGAATGGCTCCATCCTCTGCCCGCCGAAAGCACGTTACTTTTTGAGGAATCGCAAAGTCGCCGCTGGCGTGGGCCGATCAGATCACCTAGAATACATCCCATTGCACGGAGAACGGAGGGATCGCGTGTGCGCGCGTTCCGGTTTTTGAACAGGGCAACAAACGACGGTTGGAATAAGGAGACGTTGTGGTAAAGGTTAGACCTCGGGGGAACGAATCAATCCAGCAGATGTTGAAGCGCTTCAAGCGCCTGTGCCAGCGGGAGGGGCTCATCCGGGACATCAAACGGCACAGCTACTACGAAAAACCATCGGAAAGAAAGCGCCGCCAGATGCGCAAGTCCGTTCGAAAGGTCGAAAAGGACAGGGAGCGGAACGGGAGATAGCTTCCCGGGTCTGTGATAACCGGCCAGTGCCAGCGCAGGCTGTCCGGTTTTTTCTTGCGCACGCCGCTCGCACTTCTTGCTGTGACATTTGGCGCAGTGTGATCCCTGCAGCACTCGAAACTCACACCTGTTTGTCTCGTGCGTGACACATTTCGTCGTGCCCGATATAGTACGATCCCGCCGCCAGACGGCGGACGCGGAGAAGCCAAGACATGATTGAGCAAAAGGTGGCCCTGGTTACGGGCGGCTCGCGCGGCATCGGGCGAGGCATCTGCATTGAGCTCGCCAAGGCCGGCTACGCCGTACTGGTCAACTTCAACGAGAATCTCGGGGCGGCCGAGGATGTCCGGCATCAGATCGAAAAGATCGGTACGCCCGTCGAGATATGCCAGGCGGATGTCACCGCCAGATCTCACCGGGACCTTCTGGTGCAATTCACCATGGAGCGCTTCGGGCGGATCGATCTTCTGGTCAACAATGCCGGCATCGCTCCCAAAGTGCGTAAGGATATCCTCGAAACCGAGGAGAAGACCTTCAATCGGATCCTCAATGCCAACCTTCGGGCACCGTACTTTCTGACCCAGCGAGTCGCCCGGGTGATGATCGGCCTGATCGAGGCCAACCAGATCGATCGGGCCGCCATTGTCATCATCTCGTCACTTCGATCCTACACCGCCGCCAAGAATTACGGCGAATACTGCGTGAGCAAGGCCGGACTGAGCATGGTGACCAGGCTCTTCGCGGTGCGTCTGGCCGAGTACGGCATCAACGTCTATGAGATCAGCCCCGGCCTCATCGAGACGGACATGACCAGCGTCGAGCACGTACGCGACTATTACAACGACAAGCTCGCTAAGGGTATGGCCCCGATCAACCGCTGGGGCAAGCCGGAGGAGGTAGGCCTGGCCGTGGCCGCCATCGCCAAAGGGCACTTCCCCTTCAGCACCGGCAACGTCTTCCACACCGACGGCGGCTTCCACCTCCGCGAGTTGTAGGTGTTCGTGCGCCGCCAACGGGAAACGGCCACGCTCGCGCAGCGATGGTAGTCTGCAGGGTAGAATCCATGCTGACGCAGGCGTGAGTATGGGACCCGGTGCTCGCGTGGGTCGCCCCGGCTGTCAACGCCCTTCACCATGTGAAACGCCAGTATGTTTCGGTTCCGGCGGCCCAATGGAATCAATGGTCAGCATGAAGCGCTCGCCTTCCTGACTTGTCCCGGGGAGCATCTTAACAGTCAGTATCTCCCTCGCCTCCCCTTCCAGAAGGAACATGTATCTTTCCCCGGTAACTTTGTCCTCCAGCCTGACTGGGGCAATCCCAAGCCAAACAAGAAGACCCCCTTTCATAATGGACACATCCAAGAGTAATACCGCCCGCCCCGAAGAACTCGTTGCACGGCTAGTCTTGCGGAACGCCTGGAGGTACTCCTCTTCGGAAAGATCATAAACTGTGGATGGCCCCGGGCGCTTCTCCGGGGCGCAAGTGACCACGGCACGCGCAACGGGGTGTCCAGAGTGAATGTCGGTAACTGCGATTTGAACTCGCTGAATCCCCTGCCTCGCTGCGTCGCATCCTTGGAGCACGGGCCAGCAGAAGAGCAAAACGGCAGAACCCAACCGAACATGATTGTGCGTTCGCATCATCGTACACCGGTTCCTTGGCTAGGAATCCGTCGGGCGAGGGCCGACCTACGGGGCTGGCCGTGCTGACCCAACCCAACATGTGATGCCCCGCCTTGTGCGCTTGCGCGCCCTTGCTCAGGGTTTTGCGGGCTTTAGGCCGAGCTTTTCGCGCAGCTTCTCGGTTGTCTGGCGGGCGCGATCCGCAAGGCGGTTCACGTCGTTCCCGGTCTCCTCGCTCAGCTTCGTGCGGACTCGCCGCACGTCGTCGACGGGCGTCTCTTCGCTTTTCCGCGGTGACGGTCTCGCGGTGCTCATTCGTCGGCCTCCACCAACATGTCGGGCGTGACGATCTGCGGCGGCATGAGGCCCAGCCGCAGACACAACATCGCGAAGTGCGTCCGCTTGTTCGGGTTCGCCATGTGTGGTACCTTCCAGGTCAGCACATAGTCCATCCCGTGTGCCGTCGCGGCGGCGACGTGGATCACGTCACCGGACACCGCCGGCTTCGGCATGATCCTCTCCCGGACCAGGATCTCCGCCAGTCCGCGCACTTCCGGACCGAGTTCTAGCACACGTCATGTGCCGTCTTGCCCGCGTCGGCGCCGTCGAAGTCGGGTGTGCGAGTATCGACCGTCAGAAACGTCAGTTCGCTGTGATCGACGGGCGTGAATTGTGGGCGGCGGTGCAACGGTGTCAAGCGGGCGGGAGGCGGTCTGGAGACAATCTGTGGATCGAGCAGACCGGTTGGGTTTCCAGGCACTCGGCCAATCGGAACAGATTGTGCGGCGTAACGGGCACGTCTTCCCTGCCCGCAACACCGAGAATGTTGAGCTATCGACCAAGGGGCGCCGGCGCGGAGGACTCCGAGGCTTCGTATTCTGCGACCGCCTCCAATGGATGGGATTATGGCCGTCGAGTTCGGTCCGGAGAATGGCACGAATGTCGTCGGCGCACCAAGTACTGCGAGGAAATGCGGCGGCGGCCGATTCACACCTAGGCGACGTGGGTTGGCGTCTAGCCTGTACCGAATAGTCCGGGTATAATGAGATCATGCCGGAACTTCGCGTATATATCGAAACCTCCGTCTGGTCGCATGTGTTCCATGACGACACCCCGGACTTTCAGCGTGTCACGGTGGAGTTGTTGAAGCAGGCGAAGGAAAGGGTCGTTGTCCCGTAGATCAGCGCCCTCGTCCTCGATGAAGTAGCCCGCGCGGATGCAACACGGCGTGAGGAAATCCTGGGGGAAATCGCGGGCGTTCGGCCGATCCTGCTTCGCCGCTCGCAGCAGGCCGACGATCTGGCCGGGCGATATGTACAGGCCGGCGTGCTTCCGCCGTCCGATGAACTGGACGCCTTACACGTGGCCATTGCCACCGTTTCCGAGATGGATGTCCTGGCGAGTTGGAACCAACGGCACCTGGCCAATATCCGGCGCCGGGACCTGTTCAACAGTGTCAGTCGCGTGTCGGGCTATCGGAAGATGCTGGAGATCGCTAATTCACTGGGGGTGCTGCATGAGTGAGACCGAGGCCGTCAAGGAGACTCGTCGATGGCGCCGGGAGGTATACGAACAGACCCACGACCTGACTGCTCCTCAGCGCCGGGCCCGTGAAGATCAACTACTCCGTACCGTTCGCGAGGCCGGTGTGGAGTTCCAGGACGTCATCGATGCGAACACTGACGTCACTCATACCCGCAGCAGTGCGGCGGCGGGCAACCACACGAGCAGTCGCTGACTCATCAGTTCACGGACGCGCTTCACGATGGGCGGGGTCGCACTGTTGCCCTGGCAATGAGGTGGGGGGTATGCCACTGCTCCGTAAGTAGTGCGTTGTCGAGTTAGCATTCCCGCCCGGGCGCTGCTGACACCGAAGTGCATCTACGAGCGGGAAAGAAGAAGATCCGGAAGTGAAATTCACAGAGTACTTCGAGGAAATGTGGGGGCCGGCTGACCGGGCGATGATACAGAACCGTAGGTCGGGCTCCGCCCGACGCCGGGCTTGGCTGGCCGCTGGACCGAGAATCCTTTCTCGGTCCTCTCAGAGGTGCCGAGAAGGGATTCTCGGCAGAGCACTGCATCAAGTTCGTGATCGTCACGCGCGGTCAGACCAGCAACGGGCCGAGCAGCAGCAGCACCAGCATCAACACGATGCCCCCCAAGAACACGAAGGCGATGATCTTGATGGCCTTGGGAACGGGCGGGCGAAACGTGGCGCTGAACTCCTGGCCGAGTTCTTGCCCGCAATCCGGGCAAAGCTCGTGGAAGTGATCCATGACCGCCCCGCACCGCGAGCATTTAAACTCGACATCGGCGAACTCGTCGTCGGGGCCTTGCATGACGACGAGAGCCTAAGCGAGGCCCTCCCCTTCTTCAAGCAGTCTCCCGCTGGACCGAGAATCCTCTCTCGGTCCTCCCAGAAGTGCCGAGAAGGGATTCTCGGCACAGCACTGCCAGGACGTTGACGGACCCGCGAGGCAGAGACACCACTCCTCGCGCGATGAATTTGATGGACCGCACGTTCTTGGGCACGTGATGCGGATGATGGCGTTTCCACAACCGACGAGGTAGTCAGTCCGCCCGAGTCCGCGCATCACGCCGTAGGTTTCTGGGTCATTCCCATGCTAGCCTACGGCGGGTAATGCTACGCCGGTGGGAGAAGGCGGGTCAGGACGTCGCGGGCGTCTTGGATGTCTGCGACCGGGGTCTGAGAGTCGGTCCGGCGGAGGATGTAGGGGCCGGCGTAATCGGCGGCCTCAAGCGCGGCAAGCACGCCGATTAGATCGACCTCGCCTTCGCCGAAGCGGGTTTCGTGACCCGCCCGTTCGGACAGACCCGCTGTGGCGTCACGGGCATGCATCAGTCTGATCTGGGCCGGGCTCCGCTCAATTACTGTCAGCGGATTGACACCATTCATCACCGTGGCGGCCGGGTCCAGGCAGATCCCGATTGACGGGCAACTCAGCTCATCAAGTACTCGAACGATACGCTCACCGCTGTCCCCGGAAGGGCGCAGACTGTAAGTGATCCCGCGCAGATCGGCGTATTCACCGATGCGCCTGAGCGCTTCGATCGCGGCCTCCGACGGCTCACCCGTATCGGGATGCGTCAGCATTCCGGCGGACGCCGACACCACAGGAACCTTCAAGTCGGTCGCGAGTTGTAGAATTCGACAGGTCCGCTCGATCCGCTCGTCGACGGTGTGCGGGTCGGTAAGCCGTAGGCCGGGAAGATCGGCGACCAGGGCGGCCATCTGCAGCCCCAAGCCATCCACATAGTGTAAGAGGTGCCGCTGCCCGCTTGACGACAGATTCCACGGCGCCAGATCGCCCGCCACGGTCGCCAGCTCAACTACGCGGAAGTCGAGTTGAGCGGCTCTGCGCAGGGCCTCCCTGGGTCGAAGGCGAAAGTCGTCGACGTCCACGCCAACCCTGGGTCCGCTCATGCTGCAACCGCCGCCACAGACAGCTCGAGGCCAATCCTCTCTTGCGGTTACTGTAGCGAAAGGCATGTCGCCGCCAAGTCGACCGCCCGACAAGGCTTTGCCCCAGCGTGTGCGGGGCATCCGTACAACGTGTCTGCGCACAGCGAGTTGGAGACAGGCGCCCCGAGCGCCTGCGACTCATCCGGTGAGAGATACATGCCCAAGCCTACAGATCGACGTGAAGCCGGCGCACCTCGGCTAACTGGTAGAACGAGCTCATAACCGTCGGGACCACGACGATAAACGGTATCACGATGGCGCTGCCAGCGGCCATCGCCCGCACCGTCCCGTACAGCCCCGGCAGGTTCACGACCCACGCGGCGAGCCCGGAGACAAGCAACGCTGCCCCCAGAAAGGCGGTCACCACAATCACCACATGTTGGCGATTCAGGAAAGCGAACGCGGTGCATCCGATGAAGGCGGCCCCTCCGGAAGCCAACAGGGCCGTCCCGGAGACGCCAAGATTTGCCAGCGAATGCGTCACCATGGCGGCACCGATGAGGCCTCCCAGACCCGACACCGCGTAGTTGACCGGCCAATAACTCGCCAAACCAAGCCCCGCACCGGCTGCAAGCGCGTAGAGCCATTGATTATCACACGGCCCGACGATCCGTGCACCGAGTGCCGCACCGAGCAGTGCGTAGGACAGCATCACACAGACTTTCCACATGCGCCATCCAAACAGCATCAGGCCCAGCCCGCCAATGACCAGCGGGAAACCGACTGCGCTTTGCGACTGCTTCAGATAGAGCAGCCAATCGTCCAGGGAGATCATCACGGCAAGGCACTCCACAACAAACGTAGGTACGTACTTTCGACCATCGCGCCTCACACGGCCTTGCTGACAGAGCGACCATGGGCTTAGCCGCGCACGGGCGCGGCGCAGGCGCGAGACGGTCAACGTCTCGTACTGCTAGCCTACGATATCAGCTATGATTTGCGGGTGGATTCCGCCTTGGTGTCGGGCGCCTTCCGGGTCAGCAAGGTCTGAAGAACCAGCGACGACACCAGAAACGCTCCTGCCGCCACGCCGACCAGACTGGGGTGGCGTTGGAAAGCCTGATAAGATTCGGGAACCGAAAGTCTCATGAGCGAGGCAAGGGCCGTCGTAACCAGCGCGGTCCCGATAAGGGACGTCGACACGATCAGCGCCCACCGGGCAGCGACCACACCCAGACAAAGCCCGGTAATCATCGCGGTGAGGGCAACCGCCCGGCCGTTGGACCCCACGTTCGCATCCTTCTGAGTCACGAATGCCCAATACTCCTGAGCCCACTGCTTGGGCGATCTCTCGAGATAGGCTCGGTGCTCTTCGGGGGAGGGAAGAACAAACGTCTCGGAACCGTCAACCGTGGACGGCACCGCTTGCTCGAACTCGCCGTAGTGAGGCAAGATGCGCTGATAGCTGAATACGCCCATGGCGGCCGTCGACAGGACCAACGCTGCAACCATGCCGACCCACAGCTTCAACGTCTGGTATCCGATCACCCCCATCATCACCGCGCCGATCGGGCTGCATACCAGCATGGGGAACCCGGTCTGGCGCGCAACGAAAGCGCCAATATAGGCCCCCAGCAAGCCAAATCCGCAGGTGATGCCAACGCGGGAGAGCTTGGCACCGAGCACGCTCAGGCCGATCCCGGCTACAAGGCAAATAATGCCGAACGGCACGGCCTCTTTCAGCAGATCCGCCGGGGCATGTTGAAGCACGAACAGACGTGCTTGTTCAAGGACGGAAGCGATTTCTTCAGCCATAACAACACCTGTCTCGCTCACCTACATTCTATCGT
>CP070827.1:2877621-2879105 GCA_020344555.1 Phycisphaerales bacterium | reverse complement strand
CGTTGTCTAGAAGCTGGATCGTGATCCGGCCCGGCACCTTCACGACATCGCCATCCGCATCGCGCGGGCGAAGGTACACCGTCACACCGTCATCGCCGGGCTGACCGTCGTAGTCGGCACCGCCCGAGAGGCTGGCTATCTCGATTGTGGCGGGCGCGAACAGATCTGCCGGGTGCTCGGGTCCGAAGCTTTGCAGGTTCTCGATCTGCTCATGGAGCCGGGCTGCCGTCCCGTCTCGCTGTGCCACGACGCGTTCCAGGCGCTCCTTGTCGTCCCGCAGGGCATCGCGCTCTTTGATAAGCCTAGCCCACTCACCGGGTGACCTGCAGGCTGGAACGCCGGTCAAGGACAACCCTGCGAGCCAGATGCAGATCCAGTGAAATCTTGCCAGCCTCCGTGTCATAGACGATCGTATATCAGCGACGCCAGGGCTATGCAAGGCCGACACCTGCAACTCAATCTGTCATCGCCTCGGCGAAGACGCGTTGAGCGGCTGAGACGCCCGAGCCAATTGTGACACTGAAACCCTGGCCGGCGAGCGCTAGCTCCAACGCACCGACGACGCCGAGCGTGTCGAAGGCATCCACGTATCCCATGTGCGAAAATCGGATTATCTTGCCTTTCAGGTCGCCCTGCCCACCGGCGATCTGGAAGCCGTACTTGTTTCGCATGGTCTTCCTAAGAGCGGCCTCATCCACGCCGGCAGGCACGGACACAGCCGTGACCGAATCGACGGGATCGGCGGCGAAGACCCTCAACCCCAAAGCCTCGGCGGCGGCTCGCGTCGCCCGAGCCAGCATGGCCGTCTCGGCCCAGACGTTCTCCAACCCGCGCTCCTTAATGATACGCAGCGCGTACCGTGCGCCGCGGACCAGCGTCAGAGCCGGGGTGTAGGGTGCGTCAAATGTCTTGTGCGACTTGCGGTAGGCCTTCAGGTCATTGTAGAGCGTCGGCATCTTGCCCGAGTCGATTCGCTCCCAGGCCCGTTCACTGACAGCCGCAACGCCCAGACCGGGCGGCAGCATCATGGCCTTCTGGGAGCCCGACACGTAGACGTCGACATCCCACTCGTCCATCTTGACCGGGAGTGCCCCGACAGCGGTGATCCCATCGACAAGCAGCAAGGCTCCGCGTTCCCGCGTGATACGGGCGATGCCCTCAACATCAGTGAGCGCCGTCGTAGAGGTCTCGCTGTGAACTACAATAACGGTGTCGATTCCAGGATCTGCATCCATGGCCTTGGAGATGTCTGCCGGCTTGGCCCCATGACCCCATTCGAGGTCCAGGGGCGTATGCTCGATACCGAACGACGCACACACCTGGGCCCACCTCTCTGAAAACTTGCCGTTTCTGATCACCAGGGCCTTGTGCCCTGGCGGGCAGCAGCCGACGATCGCTCCCTCCATGGCCGATGTGCCGCTGCCAGTGAACAGCATGCAGAGCGCCTTGGTTTGGAACAAATACTGCAGCAGCTCGTGAACCTC
>CP070827.1:2874489-2877521 GCA_020344555.1 Phycisphaerales bacterium | reverse complement strand
CTCTCTTGCCGGTGCGCTTCATCGAAAACCTCCATCAATAAATAGCGAATTGCGAATAGCGAATTACGAAACCCACGGCCGGACCACCCAACCGTCCGCTGCGCACACGTCACTCTCTCCCGGTACTCTGCGCATCGTATCACATCCGGCCGAGGCTATCAACCCATATCTCAGATATGGCAGCAATATATCGGACGAGACCACAAGAATGGTGAATTGTGAATGCGGAATTACGAAATCGAGAATCTCAAGTCTGCATTCCGCATTCGCCATTCCGCATTCCCAATTCGGCCAAGGGCCGAAAGGAGGTGTCGGGGTAAAGTAGAATTACGAATTACGAATTGCGAATGACAAGAGAGAAACGGCGGAACGGGGTTCACGGTTGACGAAATCGAAAATCGAGATTCGCCAATCCGCAATCCCCAATCCCCAATCGAGAAAGGTGGCCCATCGCGGCCGCAACGTCCTGGGACGCGCAACCGCGAGGGCCGGAAAAAGAACCAACAGCATCTTAGCTCAAAGGAGCAAAAACATGAAACGACTAATCGAAATGGCTGCCCTCTGCATTGCTGTTTGCGTTTCTGGTCCCGTGTTCGCCGGTAACGACTATGTGTGGAACACGGACACCGGGAATTGGACTACGCCAGCCAATTGGGACCTGAATTACCTCTATCCCGGGTGCTCCCTCGGCGACACAGCCACGATCGCCGACGCAGACTCCGACGTCACCGTCAACACCGACATACCGAAAAAGGTCAAGTGGGTGTGGCTGACCGCTGCCGTGCTGGACACCTATGTGATGCTTGACGTCGCGCATGATCTGACGATCGGCGGTCCGGGTACCAACTACCTCCGGTGTACGGCTGGCGACCGAGACGCGGGTGACGACGCGTACTGTCTGGTAAGCGGAGGGACGTTCGACATCGACGGTGAGGTCGAACTCAACGGGTCCTCCGCCGCCGACGCCATAGCTGAGATGGAGGTGAGCAGCGGGGCGACCGTTACCCCCGACAGCTTCGACCTCAACGGCGGCAATTCCTCAAGCCGCACCGCCGGTCTCGACTTCAACGAGAGCGTTACGGTCCAGAGCAGCGGCACTGACGACACGTTCGACACGATAGCCGAGGGCTACACGTGGATCGACATCATCACAAGCGAGACCTTCGATGCGAGGGAGATGATGGTCGACGCGTCCGCCGGGTACGCCGAGATTCACCAGAAGACGGGTACCGGGACGGTCCAGGCCAACGAGCTGAGAATCAGCGCCGGCGACACGGCAGGCTGGAACGGGTTTTATTGGCTTGAGGCCGGGATCCTCGACGTCAACGGCGAGGTCGAGCTCAACGCGTTGAACGACGCCAATACAACGGCCGAGATGCAGGTCGACCCGAGCACAACGTTTACCCCCAACAGCTTCGACCTCAACGGCGGCACCACCGAAAACCGGGTAGCAATCCTCGACTTCAATGAGAGCGTCACCGTGCAGGGCGTTAGCGGAACGGACACGAGCTTCGCGGGGTACTGTGATGTCGAACTGGCCCCGGACGTCGACTTTCAGGGCAAGGAAGTGTACCTCGAAGCCGGCTCGGACGTGTTGGTCAGCCATACGGCGGAAGGGGGCGGCACGCTGAGCTACACCATGCTCACCGTGGACAACGCAACCCTGCGCGTAAGCAATGCGAGCGTCGAATAACACCCGGCTGCTAGAAAACCGGTAGAAAAAGTCAACCATTCAAAACCGCAGGAACCTACCGGCTCAAAGCTGGCAGCTAATCGCTGAAAGCTGATAGCTGATAGTTTCCTCCAAGGAGACAAACAATGAAATCACGCTTACTTGTAGCGGCCGTAGCCTGCCTCGGCTACGCCATTCTAAACGCAACACCCGCCAACGCGGCGGACAAGTACGCTCATAGCACCGGCGACTGGTCGGGCGCCAACGTGTGGTACAGCGATGACTGTGAGAGCACGCCGACCAACGGCGTCACCAAGCCAACCTCGGCCGACCATGCGTACATCTGCGGCGTCACCGTGACCGTGGAGGACTTCGACGAGGCGGCCCAGCAGGTCACGGTCAAGAGCAGTGGAATGATCGAGATCGACCCGGATGACAATTCACGAACACTCACGTTGGGCAGCGGCGAGGCGGAGGCCTTGTCGACGTTGGAGTCCACCGCCGGAATCCGCCTGAAGGACGACATGGACGGAACGAACGTGGCCAAGCTGACGTTTGCCACCGTGGACCACAGGTTCAGGGGCTTGGGCAGGATCGTCGGGGAAGATGTGCTCGCCCAAGTCGACATTCCGAGTCTGTTGACCATGACCATCGACGTGGACAGTGAAGAGTCGCCGACCGGATGGGTGAGCATCGAGGGCAGGCTCAAGATCATGGGGTCCGGTACGTTCGACAACCAGCGGCAGGTCCACGCCAACGCGGACGGAACCCTGGACATGCTGCTGACCGGAATGATCCAGGACACTGCGATCACGGGCGACGTCTCGTCGACCAATCACCGCTGGGGTGTTAGCAGCCACACGGACGCTACGCTGCGGTTCAACAACCTGGACCTCCTGTGCAACGCAGACAAGGAGCTTCTTGGGGCGTTCTACGTCGGCGCGGGAACGCTCAGGATCGGGAGCGAAGGCACCGACGACATCGAAATCGAAGTGACCGACCGTCTGCTGCTGGAGACCAGCGGAAAAGTCGAGGCTGGCCCAGATGACTCCATCGCCTTCAACGTCACTTGCCCATAGTGTCCGTAGGAGTTGACGGGTCGCCGACGCGCTGAAGCAGGCGCGGCGCGACACGTTGTGCAGAGAACAACGTAAGAAGGTTAAGGACAGGGACGTGCCCCCGGTCCGAATGCCACGATCGGGGGCCGTCCCTCTTTCATATCTCCCGGCAGGCATCGGTCCCCATCGCACCGAGCGGTCTGGGTGGCAGGGGCGAATGGTGAATGCTGAATTGTGAATGGTGAATGCTGAAGGATGATCAGTACCGTCCCGACGCGTCTTCGTCCCGGCTCGTCGGGACA
>CP070827.1:2868742-2874389 GCA_020344555.1 Phycisphaerales bacterium | reverse complement strand
CTGTTAGTATAACACTAGCTCAGCACGCGCTGCAAGCGCGTAAGCGCCCAGTCGATCTCGTCCCTTGTGATGGACAACGGCGGTGCCAGGCGCATGACCTGCTCGTGGGTATCCTTACAGAGCATGCCCTCGCGCATTAACTCTTCACAGCTAGGAAGGCTGGGCTTTGTCGATCCGTTCGCTGTGGCATCGGATCGTTCGATCCGCTCCCTGCAGCACATTGTCATTGCTCAGACGAGATTCCTATCTCGTCCTCGTCCGCCGTAGGAATCCATCTCCTGCGAATCCGGGGGAGAGTATCCCGTAATCGTGGGTGCGAGAAGGGATTCTCGCACCAGCGGTCCTGCGAATCCCGGGAAAGAGGCTTTCGCAATCGTGGGTGCGAGAAGGGATTCTCGCACCAGCGGGGATCGTGGGTGCGAGAATCCCGATGTACCCCGGCAAACCGGGACGAAGACGCATCGGGACTCGCACCAGCGGTCTGGTCCGCAATGGCGGACCCTACACTCAACGAGAACGTTTCAGGGGATAACGCGGAGTGTCGGAGTGGTGGCACCGTCGCTTGCATGCTCTCGCCGGCGGAGAAGGTATGGTCTGATGCGTTTGAAATCCCCGGCCACGGGCCGGTCGGGGAGGAGCCTGCATATTTGCTCGCCGATGGTGAGCATGCCGGTGTAGTTGCGCTCGTGGAAGTACCGCCTGAAGGTCTCACGAAGTGATCGCTCAGCTCGGTCGGCCAGCTCGACTAGCTGTTGCCTCATGGTTATCACAGTGGCCATGTCAGCCATGTCCACCAGGGCAGAGAAGACGGCGCGACAGGCGGCCAGATCGCCGTTGCGCAGGGCGGCCTCCCATTCGCGAAGCAGGTTCTTGATAGTGGCTGCGGTGGTATCCGCGCCAGCGGTCCGCTCGTCTGCAGTGTGGTCATCTGGGAAACCGGCAGCAGGGAAGCTTGTGTGTGTCTTGCCGGGCTGCGCTTCGGCGGCCTCAGCCGGCGGCTGCTGTTCCATGGTGGTAACCAGTCTGGGAAAGACGTCGCGATCCAGCCGTGCAGCCGCGAGCAAACTGGGGTCTCCCCGACCAATGGCCGCCAAGTCCATCGACTGTGCGGATGGCTTGTCAGGGCTTCCGATCTCAGTGCGCGTGGCGGTCGGGCTGATGCACTCCAGCCGCCGTCGGATGTCTTCCAAAGCCTGGGCAACGGCGGACATGCGGGCGGTGAGCTGAAGCACAGCTCTTCCCAGCGCGGCAGCAGCCAGGGCACCGCTGATGATCAAGAAACCGAGAAGGGTGCCGACCCAGTCACCCGACAGCGCGGTGGGTATGGCCACGGATAAACCGACGCCGACGAAGAGAGCCGTAATGACGAAAAGGACCTTCTTCACGCGGCGTGCTGCACTCAGAATGCGCCGGTAAGGTATCATGGGCTGAGCGCTTCATTCATCCGTTACGAGGACGTCGGTTTCCCGGGCACGTTTAAGGGTACGGACTTACCGTATGTCGGGTTTGGCTCGGGCAGGCTCTCCCGGCTGGGCCGTTCGTAACCGGTGAGCGAGCTGGGGATCGGGATGGTCACCTCCAGCCACATGCAGTTGTCGTCTGTCTGCACGCGTGCGCTGCTTAAGTCCGCGGGTAACACCACGGTGTCACCAGTGCGGAAAGCAGTCGGTGACGCCGGGGAATCGCAAACGATCCGGCCACGACCTTCCAACACGATCCAGATTACGAGTTCGTCATAGGGTATCTGCTGCTCGACGCCCTCGGCCATGCGGACCCGTTCGATGACGAAGGACTCGCAGCGCACCAGCTTCGTAACGGACGTGCAGATACTGGCGACATGCTCCCGCTTCTGGTCCGCGATGGATGTAGTGTCATAGGAGACGCACTGTAGAGCCTCTTCCAGATGAAGGTCTCGTGGCCGGCCGGTCGCCGGGTCGATCCGGTTCCAATCGTAGATACGGTAAGTGATGTCGGAAGGCGTTTGCACCTCGGCCACGGTCACACCGGCGCCCAGTGCGTGGATCGTCCCGCTGGGCAGGTAATAGCAGTGGCCTTTGCGTACCGAGATGCGGTTGAGGACTGACTCGACGCGCTGCTCACGAATGGCGCGCTTGAGCGCATCAGCGTCGACGCCTTCGCGCACACCGCGATAGATGAAACCCTCGTCCTCGGCATCGATGACGTACCAGGCCTCATTCTTGACACGTACGCGGTCGCCGAGGCGGCGGGCCATGGTTTCGTCCGGATGAACCTGAACGCTGAGCGTCTCGCCGGCGTCGAGGAACTTGATCAACAGGGGGAAGCGTCCTTCAAAGAGTGATGCCCGCCCGATCAATCGTGCCCCCCACTCGTGCACCAGCTCTGAGAGCATTCGGTCTCGGGCCGGACCGCTGGCAACAACCGATTGGTCGTCTTCCAGATCGGCGACCTCCCAGGACTCGCCGATACGCTGACCTTCAGGCAAGCGCTTGGCGAGGAGTGCTTCCAGCTTGCGCCCACCCCAGATTTTCGGCTTGAAGATCGGCTCGAAGATAAGCGGGTGGATTTCCATGCCGGGGGCCCTTTCGTCCCGTGATTGTAGGGCTTGGCGGCAAGTCCGCAACCGCGGGCAGTGCAGATACCGTATTTCGTGCCGATTGCGTTGCACCGGCGGGGTGAGTAGACTCAGGCCCGGTGGTTGAGACTATAAGGAGTTATCAATGTCGGAACAGCCTAAGTCGCAGCAGTCCGAGATGATCACCATCAATGATTTCGCCAAGGTGAAGCTTCGCGTGGGCCGGGTGATCGAGGCGAGCGACCATCCCAACGCTGACAAGCTCATCGTGCTGAAGGTGGACCTGGGAGATGAACAGCGGCAACTCGTGGCCGGCTTGAAGGGTTACTACACGACGGAGCAGCTCGTCGGGCGAAACCTGGTGGTGGTGACGAATCTCGCCCCTCGGAAGATGCGCGGCCTCGAGAGCCATGGAATGCTGCTGGCGGCGGTCACGCCCGACCAGAGTCAGGTGGTCGTGCTCACGACGGAGTCGGACATTGCGCCCGGCACGGCCGTGAGCTGACATGGCACGCGTCACCGCCGTACGTTGTGACGGACGCGTCGCGCAGTGTCTTTTCGCCGCGAGTCGGTTTCCGTATATTCACGGTTTATGGGTGCTCGAACTGACGCCAATACGACTGACTGGACGATTGGCCGGTTGCTCAATTGGACGAGCGACTATCTGACCCGCCATGGTGTCGAGGATGCCCGGTTGGCGAGTGAGGTGCTGCTGGCCCATGCAACCGGGTGCCGCCGCATCGATTTGTACACATGGTTTGAGCGAACCGTTGCCGGTGCCCAGCTCGACCGGTTTCGGGATTGGGTTCGCCGGGCGGCGGCGGGGGAGCCGATCGCATATATCGTAGAGGAGAAGGAGTTCTTCTCGTTGGCGTTTCGTGTCACACCTGACGTTCTGATTCCGCGTCCCGAGACGGAGGTGCTTGTGGAGTGCGTGCTGGACCACTGTGCGAGGGCGGGACTATCACAGCCGCAGCTTTTGGACATCGGGACCGGCAGCGGCTGTATCGTAGTGGCGGTATTGACGCAGCTTGAAAGTGCCCGGGCGGTGGCCACGGATGTCTCGCCAGCCGCACTTACGATCGCCAAGCTCAACGCCGAGCGGCACCGGGTGTCCGATCGTCTTGCCCTGGTCGAGGCGGATCGGCTGGCATTGCCGGGCGAGGTAGTGCCCGAGAGCGGGTTTGACGTACTGATGTCTAACCCGCCGTATGTGGGCGTGGATGGGATGGACAGTCTGGACACGATGGTGCGCAAATATGAACCGGCCGTGGCGTTGACCAATGGCGGGGATGGGCTGTCGTTTTATCGGAGTATCGCGGAGAGCGGAGCGTCTTTGCTGGCCGCGGGGGGTGTGGTGATCGTCGAGGTCGCCAACGGGCAGGCAGCATCAGCTTCGGAAGTAGTCGAGGAAACCGGGAAGTTCGTCCATCGCGAAACGCGAACGGATCGGGTGGTGGGACAGGATCGGGTGGTGGTGTTTTCGTTAGCCGGTAAGGCGTAGCACCGCGAGTTTTCAAGGTGGAAAGGGGAAGCCGTGCATTTGTTCGAGATTGTCGGAGGGAACCGGCTGAAAGGTACCGTACCGATCAGTGGTGCCAAGAATTCGGCACTACCGATCATGGCCGCCTCGGTTCTGGTTGAGGATGAGACGATCCTGCGAAATGTCCCCGACCTTGCGGACGTTCGCCAGATGCAGGTTCTGCTGTCCCGATTGGGGGTCAAGGTCCAGCGTGATGCCCAGGGCGCCCTGCACCTTCGCGTGGAAGACGAGATGAACGCCCACGCGGAGTATGAGCTTGTGAGCAAGATGCGGGCCAGCGTGTGCGTGATGGGTCCGCTGCTTGCCAAGCGCAAGCGTGCTCAAGTGTCGATGCCCGGCGGATGCGCGATCGGGTCCAGGCCGATCGATCTGCACATAGAGGGGCTGCGGGCATTGGGGGCGGACTTTGAGCTGGTCAATGGTGACATGTTGCTGCGGGCCAAGAAGCTCGCGGGCACGGATGTTTTTCTCGGAGGTCCGTTCGGCTCGTCGGTGACAGCCACGGCGAATGTGATGATGGCGGCCACGTTGGCTGAAGGGCAGACGGTCATTTCCTCTGCTGCGTGTGAGCCTGAGATCACCGATCTGGCCGATTTCTTGAATGCCTGCGGTGCCCGTATTTCCGGGCAGGGCACGCCGCAGGTGACCATCGATGGGGTGGAGAGTCTCAAGGGTACTGAGCATCGAGTCATAGCCGATCGCATCGAGGCCGGCACGTATATGGTGGCCGCCGCGATCACCAACGGCGATCTGGAACTGGAAGGAGCGAGAATCGAGCACATGCAGGCCGTGGTCGACCGGTTGCGTCGCGTGGGCGTCATCGTGGAACGGGGAGAGAAAGGCATTGCGGTTTCATCGTCCAGGCGTTTGGAGCCGATCGAAGTAACCACGCAGCCCTATCCCGGGTTTCCGACGGATGTGCAGGCACAGGTCATGGCGTTGTTATGCCTGGCGGATGGCAACAGCGTGATCACTGAGAAGATCTTTCCGGACCGGTTTCTGCATGTCGGCGAGCTCAATCGCATGGGTGCCCGCCTTCGCAAGGAAGGGCCCACGGTCATGGTCGAGGGCGTAAAGAGGCTGGTTGGGGCGCAGGTGATGGCGTCGGATCTTCGCGCCTCGGCAGCGTTGATCGTGGCGGGGTTGGTTGCGAAGGGCACTACGCGTGTGCGCCGGGCGTACCACATCGACCGGGGGTACGAACGGATCGAAGAGAAGCTCGCCTCGGTGGGCGCGAACATCCGTCGCCTTACTGAGTAGCGCGTGGCTCGTTGCCTGTGGCGGCGGACGGTCCCTTCGGTGTTCCGTACAGGAATCACCCGTCACTTCGGACCGCCAGGCAGACCGGCAAACGGCGCAAGTCAATTCTCGGACCTGCCGTTGGGGGAGTGTCGCCCCAGGTAGCCGGCCGTGTTGTTTTCAGGAAACAAATCCCGACGTTCGTCAGTACCTTGTTGAGCCGGGCCGTCGCGACGCCGTGACGTAACTTCTTATCTGAGCGTTAGTTACGGAAAGTCTCAGACGTTCAGGAGACTCGCGGCGTCGCGGTA
>CP070827.1:2863136-2868642 GCA_020344555.1 Phycisphaerales bacterium | reverse complement strand
ACGGGTCCTTTCCCTGCCAACAATTGCGAATTCCTTGTCACCAATGGACTAACAGCGTTGCCGGTATCCGTTCCGTCGTCGCCCACATATCCGCGACCGCAACGCCGATATGGAGGTCAGGAACGTAACATGTGACTCACCGACGGCCCGTCAATGGTCTGTCCTTATTACAAAGGGTTGGCCACATTCCGGGCACCGTGGCTCTGGCAGACCTACAAGCGAATACCCGCAACGAATGCATTGGCCTTGAAGTGCCTGGGCCAGCCTCGCGCCAAATTTACGTAGCAGGGCCAAAGCCCATATCCAGAGGCACAGGGTAAGGAACGCCGAGGCGAACGCTTGCCTTGCCCACCATGTAGACTCCGGATCCAGGAATCCGCGAGTTAGCTCAAGTAGCGTGATCGCGATGTACGCCCATAAGACAAATCGAAACGATCGACCGAGCCCCGCTAACCCGAGCCGCCGGGCCAAGTGTGCGAGGTACGACAAGCCCAGCACGGTGGACGTCACCCCGACCACAGACACAGGAAGCCATAGGTAGACGCTCTCCCTCCAAGAGGCGACCAGCCGCAATAGGGCCCACACGACCCGAGATACCACCTCTAAGCACGCCACCACGCGCAACAGATGCCGCAGCCACGCGCTGGCGGCAGGTGCGCTGTGGGTCGGGGCTCTGGCGGTAATCGACCAGACACCGATCAGCATTGGCACTCCGGCAATTGCATGTATCAACCCGGTCCACTTGACATGACTAGTGGTGCCTTGGATGAGCGGCAGAGCAAACCCTATTGCATTGGCGAGCACATATGGGAGCAGGAGAGTCCAAAATAGTAGGATGAGGCCGAACCGGATTCGCCGCAACCACTCCCGGTCCGATTGCTCGTTTGGCTTGCCGGTCGGCAGTTCTGATACCATCGCCGAAATCATCCAAGAAGCTGTGAGCCCCCCCCAGCCGTGACGGCACCTTGGGGCTGGCCACGCGGACTACTGCATCATCACACGGAATAAACGCTATGACAACCGCGTAGGGATACTCTCATAGAACCATCGGCCAGGTCGTTTATGCGGCTATTCAGTTCGAACGTGGCTATGGATGTTCCGGTGCCAGAACGATGGCAGCCGCATCCCGGAGGCGCTTCTCGACCTCGCGGGCCTCGGTGCCCGCTATGCGGAGATACAGCGACGGCTCTCCGCCGTCCCGGCGCATGCGCGAGACGACCGCGCTGATCACCCGCTCTTCGCAACTGGCCAGGGCCTTGAACACGCAGGCCAAATCGGCGCAGCCGTTAGGCAGGGCCACCTCGACGCGACGGGAGGGCTCATCAAGCCCCATCACTTCGTAAAAGGCCCGCAGCAGATCCGATCGTGTGATGATCCCGACCAGCCCCTTGCCTCGGACTACGGGAAGCGCCCCGAATCGCTGGTAGCAAAGGACTGACAAGGCCTCATCGAGAGTTGCCGTCACCGGAATCGTGGCTGGATCGGCGGTCATCACTTCGGAGACGGTGAGCTTGGCTCCGAGCCTCTCGTCGTAGCCGATGGCGGACCGCACGTCGCGGTCGGTGAGCAGCCCGGCAAGGCGGCCGCTCTCGTCGACCACCGCCAGGTGCCGGACGTCACGCGTCCGCATCAAATCCTGCGCGTGCCCAAGTGAGGCCGATGCAGCCACGGTCTGCGGGTCGGGGGTCATGTAGTCTTCGACGAACATCCGGACCCATCTTACTCTCCGGACACCGGAGCGTCACCCACCCCCAGCAAACTTGCCAGCTTGGAGAGTTCGAAAGGTTTCTCGACGCACGGCGTATCCAGTACGGCCTCCTCACCGTCCGATGGGTTCGTTACCGTCCGAACCACCCGCACGGAAGAATTCTTGGACCGGGCATGGGCCTCAATATCCTCTGCAGCCCGATCCGACAAGTCGTCCGACACTACCAACGCGTCGATTCGATGATCGTCGAGAACGCGATCGGCACTGGTCCGTGAGTCCGCCGAATACACAACGAACCACTTGCCAAGGTAAGTGACAAGAGACCAGCGGACGAGTGCTTCGGGCTCAACAATTAGAAGATGCTCAGCCCGGTGTCCCGACGACCCGTCGCCCGTCGAGGCATCGCGTTGCCCAGTTATCGATCCCGGTGGAATCACGTGCCACTCCTCGCCGACGTGCATTGCAGACAGCATGCCACGTCCCTGGAACGCCCCCCGGGCCATAACGGACGCGCAAGCTCGGACCGGTTAAAGGACGAGCTGAACCCAACATGCAGGCACGCCGTGACCTACGCCCGTAGCATGTGCTGTGCCAAATGCCGCAGCAGACAGGTCATATCCCCCACAGCCGCCACCCGAGCGAGCGGCCGGAGGCTCCCCCGGGCGGGCCGGCCACGGCGGTTGCCGATGTTCCCGGCACGGATAGGGGGGATGTGGCCTGGAAAGCCCGGAAGGCGATCGCGCCACCGCCCCCGCGGCCGTGCTGTCCCCGGAGTGTGAAGAGCTTTATAATCCCGGCATGCAAGAGCCGCCATTGCGGGAGATGAGAAGCTCCATCGGCTTTGACGATCGGGATGCCGCCCACGTTCGGTCCCTGGCAAGTCTTGCGACCCCGGCCATCCCGGCGCTGGTGGACCGTTTTTATCAGCAATTAATGCAGCAAGAGCGCACCAGAGCGATATTCACAGGGCGCGAGCGGCAGATCCAACAATTGCGAGACACCCTTACCCCCTGGCTTCGTGAGGTTTTTCACAGGGTCGACGAGAAGACCTACCACGAGAAACGTCGGCGGATCGCTAGCGCCCACGTTCGGGCAGGGGTTCCCCAATACTGCCTGGTCGCCGGGATGGAGCTGATCTACCAGGAGTTGGACCGCCGGGCTCGCGACGCCGGTATCCCGGACGCGGCTGAGAAGCTCCAATCGTTGCGCAAACTCCTTGCGATCGAGCTGGCGGTCATGCTTGAGGGCTATAAGGAAAGCTACTCCGAGCAGGTCCGAAAGGTCGAGCGCAGCGCCGTCCAGGAGAAACTCACACGGGCCAAGCACTTGGCCGAGATCGGCCAGTTGGCAGCTTCACTGGCTCACGAAATCAAGAACCCCCTGGCCGGCATCAGCGGCGCCATACAGATCATCCGGGACGCGATGGCCTCCGACGACCCACACCAACCGATCGTCACCGAGATGTTGGGACAGATTGGCCGCCTGGATGCAACGGTCAAAGACCTGCTGCAATATGCCCGGCCGACTCCGCCGCGAGCCGCCTGGGTCGCGCTTGACGAAGTCGTGACACGTGTGTTGACCGTCATGCAGGAGGAGCCCTCGCTCCAGCGGGTGCGGATCGCATACGGCAGGGCTCTGACCGATACGACCGTGTACGCCGACGACGCCCAGATAGAACAGCTACTGATGAACCTCATTCTTAACGCGGCCCATGCATCGGACGACGGCGGCGTGATCGATCTGAGCATTGCCAGCAACGGCAACCACGTGAGACTGATCGTTAAAGACCAGGGAAAGGGAATGGCCTCAGAGGTTCGGGAGAGGGCCTTTGAACCCTTCTTCACCACCAAGGCCAAAGGCACCGGCCTGGGGCTTACTATCTGTCGAAGAATCGCCGAGGTTCATGGTGGTGATATCGAGTTGGAAAGCGGACTTCGTAAGGGCACCACGGTTACCGTGACCCTGCCCTACAGCAGCACGGACAAAGACCCCACGGCAAGACGATGAGCGTTCGGGTTCTGATTATCGAGGACGAGAAGCTCATTCGCTGGTCACTGCGCCAGAAGTTCGAGGCCCGTAATTACCAAGTCACAGAGGTCGAGGACGGTAATAGTGCTCTACAAGCGCTGCACGCCGGCGTCTATGACTTGATCATGCTGGATTACAAGCTTCCGGACACGACCGGCCTCGAAATCCTCCGGACCGTTCGGGAGACGGACAGTGATGTCGTTGTGATCATGATGACGGCCTACTCCAGCATCGAAAGTGCGGTCGATGCAATCAAGCTGGGTGCCTACGACTACATCACCAAGCCGTTCGACATGGACGACGTCCTCCGAACAGCCGACAAGGCCCTGGAAACCACGACGCTGCGCCGAGAGGTTCGCGAACTCCGACGACACATCCACCACGAGTACGGGGTCAACCGCATCATCGGGCAGGATCCTTGTATGTTGGAACTGTTCGAGGTCATCGACCGGGTGGCCAGAAGCAGTGCTTCGACGGTCTTCCTCCGCGGCGATTCGGGAACCGGCAAGGACCTTCTCGCTCGGGTGATCCACTACAACTCGGACCGGGCGCCCAAACCCTTCATGAACATCACCTGTACCGCCCTTTCGGAAACACTATTGGAGAGCGAGCTGTTCGGGCACGAAAAGGGTGCGTTCACTGACGCCAAGGCCACGAAGAAGGGTCTTTTCGAACTGGCCGACGGCGGCACCATCTTTCTTGACGAGGTCGGTGACATGCCTCTGGGACTGCAAGCGAAGCTGCTGCGGTTTCTGGAGGAACGCCTGTTCCGCAGGGTCGGCGGGACACAAGAGCTTTCCGTTGACGTCCGCGTCGTAGCCGCAACCAACCGCGACATCGAGCAGGCCATCGAAGACGGCCAGTTCCGCAACGACCTGATGTACCGCCTGAACGTGATTCCCATCTACCTGCCCCCGTTGAGGGACCGCGGTAACGATCTAAAGCTGCTCACGCAGCACTTTGTGGATCAATTCTCTCAGGAGTTTCGCAAACCCGTGGCCCGGATCGACGACGGGGCTTACGAGAAGTTGTACGCGTACAGTTGGCCGGGGAATGTGCGCGAGCTGCGTAACGTGCTCGAACGCGCCGTACTCCTGTGCAAGGGTGAGGTCATCGGAGCGGAGGACATCGTCCCGGGCCGGGTGGACCAGGCGGTGGCCGGTTCCGATGCGAGTGGGATCGTGTTACCACCCGGCGGAATCAACATGCGCGAGCTGGAAAACAGGCTGATCCAGCAGGCCCTCGCGCGAACCAATAACAACCAGACTAAAGCCGCCAGACTTTTGCACTTGAGCCGCGATGCCTTCAGGTACCGGCTCGAGAAGCTCGGGCTGTTGTAGCGACAGCGATCGACGGAAAGGAGCATTGGGCGTCTCCACCACCGTCCGGGACCGGTTTATGGAACACCTTTTGCTACAAGTCCCCGAGGGTCGGGACGATTGAGGGGGGCAGGACCGCGCGAACCGCGCCGGAAGATGTGGCTGGTCTTACCGGCACCGATAAGCACGCAGGCACCCGAGGCATTAGGCGAGATTTCGTACTCCGGACCACAGCCGAGGACCGCAGACCATGACCAGGCCGAAAATCACTATCGACGGTAATGAAGCCGCCGCTTCTGTCGCCCATCGTGTCAGTGAGGTCATCGCGATCTACCCGATCACGCCGAGCTCCCCGATGGGGGAATGGGCCGACGAATGGTCGGCCGGACGGCGCCCCAATATCTGGGGCACTATCCCGACGGTTACGGAGATGCAGAGTGAGGCCGGCGCC
>CP070827.1:2849549-2863036 GCA_020344555.1 Phycisphaerales bacterium | reverse complement strand
GACTCAACGAAAGTCTGTGCCGGACTTATAGTCGTTTGGACGGCCCTTCTCCTAGGACGAGGCACCCGTGCGGCGAGAGCGGGCCGGGGTTGGTCGAATGCCAAGGACGGCTCAAACTCCGCGCCAAGCACTTTCGGGGCACCTCTGGTCGGACCGCGTACCGGTGTGAACTCGCCCTGCTCGGCTTTCTCGAGCCACAGGTGGCTCTGGGTCAGGGCGAAGTCGCCCATGTCGTCGTGAAGCCGAGTCGGGACAACGATGGCGGCCTCCTCGTCAGGAACAGGTCTTATTGGAGCTTGCGTTGAAACGCGCTGGCCCTGCGGCACAGCAACCCCGGACTTATCGATGAGCTCACCGGAAGGATCGATGAGCCTGTTGGCCGGAACCTGCCCCGAGTAGTACCAGGCTTCGCCGGCCCGCGTCGCGAACACCACGCCTTCGGCCCGAGCCTCCACGAACAGGGACGCCCCGCTCGAGAGTGTGAAGCCCTTGGTCTCGGGTGCTTCAGCTTCCGCGGCGACGACCAGCCAGTGCACATTACCGGGCTTCCGTATGACAGAGGCGCGGCCCTTGACCAGGATTACCAGGAGGTCCACACCCGTTTCCGGCACCGCCGGCTCCTCGAGACGCAACTCGGACGTTTCTTCAAGGTAGACAACAGCGCCATACCCGGGCAGAACGAGTACGGCCGTCGTGTCCTCCGCAGTCCGCACGCCTTCGCCCGGACCGATCATATTAGTGTCGAAGGAGAACTCCCTCGTGATCTTGGAGGTGCCCTCCGCATAGACGCGCATCACTTCACCGCGGCCGCCGATCACAGTGACAAAGGCCTCCGTCTCCACGGACTCGGGCTGGGCCGCTGCCGCCACAGTCAGTAATGCAACTGCCACGACAGGCTTAGCTATGATTCCATCGCACCGGAACACAAAACACCTCGATCGAACCAGACCAGCATTGGCTGGTCGAATGCAGACTAGTTGAACGTAAACACGACACTGAGGCCGTAAACGGCCCGATCATACGAGAATATCGCCTGGCCGAAGCGGTCAACGACGTTACTGTCATCGTCCGTCCACGTCGCATGGGCATGGACCGTCATCAAGAGGCGGTCGATTGCCGGGGTGTAGCGGTTGGCCTGGTTCCCCGCACGTAACACGAACGTCCGCGACAATGCCAAGCCGTATTCCTGCACCAGGTCCCGGCGCACACGCCGGTGAAAGTCGACCAGACTACCCTGTGGATACCGCTCCCATTCGAAGGAGGCCGAGGCGTCAAACTCCCAACCCCAGGGCAGAGGCATTTCGACGCCCAGCAACAAGGCCACCGCCTTTCGGTCGAACTCGTCACCGGCCGTGGCATCCTGCGAATAACCGGCGGCCGCGTACGGCGTCATGTACCGCCGCGGGTAGTCGGGATCCTCCTGTGCCAAACTTTCGTCACCTGGCGAACCCCACGGCTCCCAGCCCAAGTCGGTGTAGACAGCGGTCATCTCCGTCATCTTGACCCGCTGGGACACCCCAATGGTGAGGTAAGTCCCATCCCGATTGAACCTCCGGTCATACAGCGGCTCAGAATAGTCACGAATCTCGTACGTAAGAAAGACATCCGTCTGAGCGCGCTGCCCGGCCCAATACACACCCACGCTGGGCGTGAGGGCATGTGATTGCAGAAACTCGGACCGCCCGAGAAGCGTGTAGTCGAAATCATACTGCAAGGTCAGATATACGGGGCCGAACTCGTCGACCTCACGCATCGCCTCGTGCTGCAGTGCCACGCTTCCCCCGTACGTCTGTTGGTCAAACTCGTGAACCTCGCAGTTCCACAGTTGCGACGTACGCGCCTGCAAACCCAGCGTCAACTGCTCTGTAATGTCATAAGTATAGTCCAGCGAGGCCCCGGCAGTAAAGCCGAAATCACGTTCGTCCGAAATGTCCCGCGGCAAATCCGTCCGTTCACCCAGTAGGACGACGTTGGAATCCCAGCGCGCTCCGGCATAGAGTGACAGACTCAGATCCTTCCGCTGGGGAGCGGCGGGCGGCGCCTCACGCAGTTCGGCAATCACCTCTCGTTGGCGTCGAACCAGGTCCGGTATATTCGACCGTCTCTCCAGTTGAGCATCGATCTCGGAGGCCTGGGTGAGACGGCGCTCGGCCTCCTGCAAAATCGCGTCTCGCTTATCGGCGTCGGTTTCAGAAGCGGCCCGGAAGGGAATGACAATCCCGAGGTAAAATGCCGCGTAGCTGCGCCAGGCATCATCGGTCGCAGCGTCGTCCGCTAACTCGGCCATGAGACGTTCGGCTTCTTGAAGCATACTCCGGCCGCGGTCATCCAGCCCTGGCGGCTCGCTCTCGGCGCGCAGCGGTACGCCCTGCCGATAACGAATCACACCGAGGAAAAACTTGGTGCGGATTCGGCTGCGCTGCTCGAGCTGGTCGCCCAGCAGTGCTTCGAGTATGCCTGCAGCCTCGGTCAGCCGCGTGGTTGCCGCGTCGCGCAAGGCCTTGACGGGTCCGCTGGCGTCGCTTGGGCTTATGTGACCACGTACGGTGTCGCGTGCTTCCTCCTCGTCAATACGAGCGACTTTGGCACTGGCTACGACCTCCAGGAGACGTATTACAGCCTCAGGACGGTCCAGGGCCTGCACGAGACGTTTGAGGTCCGCAATCATGCTCAGGTATTGCTCGCGCTCGCGGCGAGCAACGGCGTGCGACCGCTGGACGGCTTTGGTTCGCTCTACCTCGAGTTGCTCCACCGTTCTTTCTTTTTGTCGGCCAAGCTCCTCGACCAGGACGTCGTAGTACCGGAGCAACGATTGGGCGATGTTCCTCTGAGCTAGTGGTGCGGTCTCGCTTGCCAGGATCGCCTCGGCCCGCACCTTTTCAGCCTCCAACCGGCTTAAGCGCTCGGGGTCGGTGCGAATGTCGAGAATTCGTTTGAAAAGGCCGACGGTCTCCTGGTGGCTCCGCTTCTCGTCGAGTCTGAGCAGAGCAGTCCGCCCGTGGGCCAGTGCGCGGAAAAGCAGGGCTGTCGTGTTGTCGGGTTGGTGCTGAAGAACCGTCGTAAAACGCTCGATAGCCACGGCCAGAGTGTATTCATCTCGTTGACCCTCCAGGTAGTAGTAGATCCCCTCGTTGAGGCTCACGACGATGTCAGGCGAAGAGGCATCCTGCCCATCAGAGATCCCGGGAACGAACCATACTGCGAAAAATCCGAGTAACAGAGGAGGTCGCCGTATCATGAGAAGCCCTCTATGTCGCGGGCCAAGATCTTCGAGACGGTTACCGGCCCGAATGCCGGGACGAGTCAGGGATTGTCGCTACTTGACTCCCGGGCGCCCTCGATCCAGGCCGCTTCGACGACAGTCGCCAACGTACTGACACCCGTGCGGATCAGCGCTGACGTCAGGAAATCCCGAAACTGCAAACTGGTGATGCCACAGGGGCCGGCGAAGAGGCAGCCCCCGGCCAATGCAACGCCCACCAGAGACCTCCGCCACGTTCGCATCCTCATTGTTCCATCCTTGTATTTTTGCCGTTTCGACGCCGGTGGGGCCGGCTAAATGGACGCTACCAGGTTCTCTAACAAGAAGATGGTCAGATCCGAGGCGAACGACAGGGTCGCTCGTAGCTGCAGGTCCGGGTCAATCAGATTCTGATCAGCCAGGCTGCAGCCCTGGAACAGACAACCTCCTGCGAGACCCACCCACAGACCGAGTCGGTGCAACCTTGTCTTCATGAGTCACCCGCCTAAACGCATACTTGCGACCAGTAACCTCGCGCAACCAACTCCGCGCCACACTGGCTGCGCCGGCGCAACTACTGAAGATTACCCGCCCTGTGCTTCGTCCGAGACTGCAATGGTCTCAGGATACAACCCGGGCGAGCGGTGATCAGAAATCTAAAGTTCCTGTTTCAAAGTGTCAAGGGTAAGCCAGTCCGCCTGTCTTAAGGAACCTGGTGAAATGAGCTGACCTCAATTGCCCTATGGCGGGGTCTGCCGTATGGCTGTGTCGAGTTGCATGATGGCCCAGGGCTTGGGGCCTCTGAGTCGCTGAAAGGAAGGCCTGGCGTCCGATAATCTACGGACTAGAATGTAGTCGCAGGCCCATTCGCTGCTTCGCAGCTCGTCGAGCGAGCTCCATTCCACCTCCCTGGTCTGGAGTTGAGTGTCCAAGTCCGCCGGCTCGAGGTACGACCGCCTGTTAGTAAACTCCAGGCTGGGCAGGGGCGCGAGGGTCAGGTGGTCGTCATGGGCCAATGCCACGCCTAACCACTTCTCGAACGAGCCGCCGGCTTCGGCTTCCACTGCGCGTGTGACTACGTCCAGGACGCTATCGAACAGCACGTTACCCAGGTCGTCGGCAGGCCGGTCGCCGGTAGCACCATAGAACTGCGTCGAAGAACAGACTCGGATCAGGAACGGGCCTTCCGGGATCGTCTCACCGGGAATGGCGACGCCTGGACGCTTGACACTCCAGGCAATCGCGTATGTCCACCGGTGCCCACAGAAGTATTCGATGAAGATCGTCGGTGAAACTCGCTGTTTGTTCCGTGTCGAAAATCGTCTTTTGAACTCCCGTTGCCGGTTAAGGGAGAACGACTGCAAGTCGTTCACTCCGGCGGGAGGGCTCCAACGCCGCTTGGGACTCTTCACCTTCCAGATGTCCTGGAGCAGCTCATAGGCTCGGGGGGGATCGAGCTCAACCAGACGGTCTGCGCCTAATTCGTTCTCCAGGTCTTGGGCCAGGGCCTCCCGCTCGGGGAGTTGACGCAACAACAGATTGAGCTGCTTGGCCTGAGCAACTGTGGCCGAGAGCCCGTCTGCCAGGTTCTCAAGATCGGACCAGTGCGTGGCGACATTGGCACCGCTGACAGCCAGCGTCAGAGTGCAGGTCGGGATCGCTGCGAGGTTGTTTCGCGTCAAGGTATCAAGAGCCTCGTCCAGGTAGTTCGTTATGGTGCCGCTAAGCGGTGCCCTCAGTTGGTCATCCGGTTTCAACCCGAACCGCCCCTGGACCGCCAGTTCCAGCTCGAGCTGGGGTAAGGACTCATCGAGCCGGCCCGCCGTAGCACCGGGGACGCCCGACGCCACCGGCTGCACCTCGCTGATCAGATCGATTCGCGGCACCACGTGCTCCGGTGGCGTCTCCGGGTTGAGGTAATTGCCGAGGTTTGCCAGTCTGTCGTCGCCCGCGCCTAAGTCCTCGTGCATATCTGCGGTCAATGCCTCGAGTTCCTGAGCGTCGGTCAGGAAGAGTGCTCCTGCAGCAAGCTCCGCATATTTCTCGATCAGCGGCCAGTAAACAGGTACTTCGAGTTCCGGAGGGTCGCCGGCGATATTCGCCCGGATGGGTAACCGCCCATCCGGGGCATCGGGATCGGATGGGACCGACCAGGGCGGGGTCAGGCCGAGTGTCCACTGGCCATCTTCCGGCTCAGTCATCTCGATCAGGACAGGAGCTGATCCGTCGGGCCGTCCACGACGAACCCAGTGAGCCTCGTCGGTGATCTGACGGTCGATCGCAGTGAGAGCCGCGTGAACCTGCCGGAGCTTATCGATCTCGGCCTGCCACGAGTCGGAGTCAAAGACAAGCCTTCGGCGGTCCCAGCGCAGAGCGAATTGCCGCAGCCTCAGCCGCGGTACGTCAACGGCCAGCTCGATGGTGTCTAGAAGCTCCTCCAGTGCATCGGGTCGCCTATCAACACGAGCATCCGGAACGACAGTCCGAATCTGATCCTCCAACGCCTGTACTGACTCTCCTTGCCTGCTGCGGACCGTTGCCAGCACTTGCTCCTCAAGGTTCTTTGAGCGCTCAACCTCATCGCCGGACTCAGTCACGATTACGGCACCTTCCCGCACTGCCAAGTCCCGCACGATTGCTGCCAGCTCGATTGGCCTGCTTTCCCGCTCTTCCCCAGTCTCCTGGGCTTCAGTAGTCCCGCCGGGACCAAACGCAGGAATGAACATCACCGTCATCTCGGCGTTGCTTGCTGACCACCCCTTGCGATCGGAGTCCAGACTCCACGGGATCGGGTCAAGCTGAACGAGCAATTCGGAGCCGCTGATGAAAGGGGCCAATAACTCATCCTCCGTCAATGTCGCTGCTACCTGCTCGGTAGCCCTAACCGCCACGGTGTCCATGAGCCGGTCAAGTTCTCTCACACCGCTCTGTGTCCGATCTCTCACATCCTGCGTCACGCGCCTCAGGTTGTCACCTGAAAGCGGCACGTCCTGAAACTCGTCGAGGTCAAGGATGAGAGAGCGTTCGGGCTGTTCGAGTCCGGGCAGCAAGTATTCCACGCTCAACTGCTCGTCTCCGCGGGCTTCCGGGCGCGACACCAGCTCCTGCGCGTGATCTCTGAGATGTTGTGACATGTCGGCCAATGCGTTCCGCACCGTCTCGAGAGCCTCCTGTGCGATCATTTGGTTGAGCGCGGCCAGCGTTTCGTGCTCTTGCAGAAGTCCGTCGATATCCGTCTGCCATGTTTCGGAGGTGAAGGCCAGCGACCTGGCATTCCAGTCCAGGACGAGTTGACGCCGATCGAGTCTGGGCACCTCGACGAGCACATTTACGGTCTCCTGCAACTCATCGAGCGCCTCTGGCTCGGTCCGAACAGAGGCTTCCAGGGCTGCAATCTGCTCGCGTAGATCTTCTACCCGTGTGGTCAGCAGGTGATCTTGCCTGTCGCGGAGCGTAGCTAGTATCTGATCCGTCATGCCGGCTACGACCCTGTCGCGGCCCCAGGTGAGCTCGCCGCCTGCAACCTCCAGGTCCGCCGTCAGGTAAGCCAACCTGATCTCCCGTGTCTGCGGGTGTTCGACGTTCTCAGCGGTTTCGTGGGGAGCCCGCGCCAACACGTACATAATGGTTATGGGCACGTTGCCGGCCTTCCATGTTGCCGCTAAACGATCCATGCTCCACGGCACGTCGGAGTCAAGTCGCACATCCAGTCCGGCAGGGTCAACGAAGCGATCGTCGAGAACTTCCGCGATCGTGTGCCGGATTTCCCGCTTCACGGTTTGTGAAGCGTCTCGCAACAGCGACCCCAGGGCTGACACTTGGCGCTCCAGTGTCTCGCGGTCCTGCCGTGACAACGGCGATGGTCGATCGGGATCTAGGGAAAGGGTGAGTGTGTGTACAGGGTTCTGAAGGCCGGGCAGCAGACACTCAACAGTGAGTTGGCCGTCAGCTCGGCGCTCAGTCTCCGATACAAGGGTCTGCACGTGATCAGCCAGATATGGAGAACCAGCCAAGACGTCTCGAACGGCGTCGAGAGCTTCGTCAGGCGAACGCGGTGTCTTGGGGCTCGGTAGTCCCGGTTCCGAAGGCCGAGACCGAAGAAGGGGCACAACCGCGACCGACCCTACGGCGAGCGCTACGACGGTCAGCGCATATGCGCGCCGTCGGATCACGCGCGGCGGACGCCCAGGCTCTTTCTTGGCAGGCTCCCTCACGATCGTTGGTGCAGCCGGCCGATGACGTTCCGCTGCCATCGGAGCACTGCGCAACAGTTCGTCAAGGCGTGCCCGGGCCTTGTCGGGGATCTCGAAGTCCAGCGTATCGGCATTCCAGCTCGCCGTCAGCGTACAACGGTCGCCTCGCTTGGGTCTGAGCTCAAACTGCAACTGGTTGACCGGACGTTTGATCCGTCTGGTGAGCGCGGCCAGTCTAATCTTGGCCGGTGCGGCCTTGGCGCGTGCTTTGAGATCGCGTTCCAAAGCCGCTCGGAGTGACCTTTGCCTTTCGACCAGTAGCTCCTGGAGCCGTGCTTCCGCCGGTTTGAGGTCTGCGCCTATCTCGACTTCGCCGACCTTCCGGCAGAGGATGGGAAAGCTGAGAAGCAGTTGCCGATCCCTTTGGCCGGGTACACGAATCGCCAGCCGGCATTCCAGTTGCAGTGAGGCCGGAATCGTGGCAGAGTCGGCAAGAGGAGGCAGAGCGACTTCAACATCTAGCAGGCCACCGTGGCGTCGCAGCGTCTCGGACTGCTCGAACACCTTCGGGCGGACGAGGTCATCCACCGTCTCTTTGACGAGATCGAGGGCGCAGCGAGCCAGGACAGCCGGGTCGGCGTAGGTCCAGGTCAGTGCCTTCGGGTCCCAGACGAGTTCAGTTTCGACCTCGACCTGGGGTGCACCGGCGCCGAGCAGACTGATTCTGGCGGTCGTGCGCCGTGCCGGCTCGCCAAGTTCGACCTCCGCTTCGGCCTTTGGGAACAGGCCTTGTCGCAATGGGGTCGTCAGCTCACCTGCCCGCAATCTCTGGCTGGCCTCGACGACCTTCGTAAGACTGCTCGTCAAGGCTGTTCGGATAGCCTCGTCCTCGTCGCAGATCTTCGGCGGATCGACATCCAGGCGGAACTCAAACCGGCACTCGAACCTCCTCTCGTCGACCTGGTCGGGGGCACCCAGGACGGCGACATTCAAGTGAGCGTTCCCATGTGTGGGTGTCTCCAATGAGTTCCATTCAAACGCACTCACAGTCGTGTCGACAATCTCCGGTACCAAGAGCCCAGGCAGGTCTTGTGTGATCAGATCGCGAACCAGTGCGGCAGCCAACTTGCGCACGGTTTGGGTCCGTTCTTCCAGTTGCCTGCGGCGCGTTTCGCGAAGCTCGTGCTGGTATGCTGGGACCAGTCGATCGACTTGTGCTCGAACGTCGTCGGGTATGCGCTTTGCCTCGACCGGTGGCGTCTTGAGAATGCCCAGAGCCCTCTCCCAGTCACGCTCCTGAGCGGCCTGCTCCGCGGATTGCAGCCAGGCCCTTGCCTGACGAGCTGCTTCCTCGATTTGTTCTTCGACGGCACGTAGGCGGTCCTGGAGCCGCTTACGCTCGTTGTGTAGTGTGGTCGGCCAGCGAGTGAGCTTGGGCTTGTCCGTCGTGAGGAGCCGCTTGGCAACTTCCAGCTTCTCAGCGTCCAGTGCTTCGCGAACACGCTCGGTCCAGGTAGGAACCTTCTTCAGCTCACCATACTGTTGCTCGAGCTCGTTTGTCTGGGCCTTGACGGCCCCTGGCCAATGGGGAGTCTCGGGTCGGCTCTCGAGGAGTCCCTCGAAATCCGTCCAGTTCTCCTGGTCCCACGCGTTTTTGAGCTGGGCAAGCCAGCTCTCGACCAGCTTGCGTGCGGCTTCCCACTCTTTGGCTCTGGCTTGGAGTTTCTCACGCTCGTTCGTAAGATCCGCGCGCAGGTTGTCACATCGGGTGCGGAGCGGAGCAAGGAGGTTCTTGTCCTCGGACAACTTGGCGAGCCGGCCGATCGACGCTTGGACGACGTCCAGCGCCTTTACAGGATCGGCAGCGGCAGCTTCGCGGAACGAGGCTTCGATGCGGTCAAGTTCCTCCTGAGCCTTGCGGTTGTGCTTTATGGTCGCGGCGACTTTGTCCGCGCGCTCGGCGACCTCGGGTGGCAGGCGAGACATCGACGTGAGCTGGTTGAGAGCATCCTGTGCTCTGGGCCAGTCATCGCTCTTCAGGTGCTTTCGTGCCTCGCCCAGCAGGTCGTGGGCCTTAACTTCCTGGCCCAGCTCCTCGGCCAGTTCCACCAGGTCGGGAGGCGTATCATCGCCCGCGAGGATGCCCTCGAGTTCGCCGCGGGCTCTGTCCAATTCGCGGTTGTCGATCAGATCGCGTACCGATTGCAGGCGTCCCTCCAACATCTGGGCGAGGCCTGCGGGGCTCACCCCCACGCCTTTTAGTGCCGTTGCGATGTCAGCCGTCGAGGGGCGGTCCTTCGGAAGGCGGGAGAGCATTCCAGCCACCAGCTCGCACCAACACCGGGCGGCCGGTTCTGCGGACTCGCGAAGCTCCGGGCGGCGGCCGCCGTCGTAAGGCAAAAAGGCCATCGATTCGGCCAGCACGACCATTCGATGCCCTTCGGGATCCTCCAACATGGGGTGGCGATGCTCCGCGAGCAGGTGCAACAGAATGCCGGCGGCCATCACATCGGAGCCGGACTCAAAGGTGTTCAAGGTCTGACTGCCGTACTTTTCGGGATCGATGAACCCGCAGATTCGATCATCGCGGGTGGCTTCCTCGGGCGAGAGTACCTCCCAGATCCCGGTTGCGAGTCTCAGCGGCGGTTCTTCGGGGTTGGGGCGAACGGCCAGCTCCACGTAGCTTTCGACACCGAGGACGGCACAGATGCCGGGAGCAAAGCCGAAGTCTGTTACTTTATGGACCCCGTCGGGGGTTTCCAGGACGACGCCGCCACACAGACCCCCGTGAGCGATGCGTTCGTGTCCCGTTCCGCTGTGGGCCACGCGCAGTGCGTCGGTCAACGCCGCAGCCATATCCAAAAGCAGCTTCAGGAGCGTCTGGTCGGCCGGAGGAGTCTGTTGATCGAAAAGCGCGTTGACATCGAGCCCCCGCGCGGGCTCGTGTTCGACGAAGAACGAATGCTCGTCCTCTTCGAGTCCGCCGGTGAGCTGCAGGACGTGTGGCGATTCCATGGCGAGCCGCTGCTGGAGTATGACCGCAGCCGCCAACCGCTCTGAGAGTTGGGCCGAGTCGTTGGCGCTTAGCCCGGGAGGCTTGAGGACGACGCGTCGATAGACTTCGGGCATGCGTGGTTAACCTTCCGGATCGACTCGACTCCGTCCCGGTGGGGCCGTTCCGGCGCGCTGGGCACGTGGCGGCTCCGACAACAAGGACGTAGCTGTACCGAGCACCGAGTGGACAGGCTCGTCCTCCGTGATAACATTGGCCACTGCAACAGTTTACAATGGAATCGGGCAGATGATAATGACCCTTGAGCCACCCCCTGGATCGGTGCTTCGGAGGGACTACTAGCAGGTTGCAATCGGCCAATGAACACTGAGAAGCAACAGGTTGGCGGCGGGCCGTCTGAGGTTCTGGCCTCGGCCGACCTAATCCAACCCTTGCGGGCCGCCCTGGCCGGTGCCGACGAAAGCAGCCGTTATCGGCTGCTGGCCGCCCTGCTATCTGAACTGGCCGATGTCAGAGCCGGCGATCGGCCCCCCGGCACCGCGGGTCAGGTCGAGGCGCTCTCCAAGAAGACCCGGACGCTTACGGAGCAAAAAGCGTCGCTCGACGACAAGTACAAGGCTGTCAAGGCCGACCTTGATCGCCGGACCACCCAACTCGAGGCGGAGCAGACACGGGGGCACGAGCTGGAACTGATCAATGAGGAACAGCGAGGCAGGCTCGATGCACTGCAAAAGCAGGTTGCGGACATTGAAGCCCAACTTGTCGCCAAGAACGCGGAACTCCACAAGGCCCACACTGAGCACGACAAGTTGCTGCTTCAAGTCCAGCGGGTCGAATTGGAGCGGGATGATCACTCCAAGCTGGACAGGGTGACGGCTTCCAAACGCCAGCTTTCCAAGGAGGCCGAAGCACTCCGCTCGGAGATGGAGCAACTGCGGGCCGATAAGGATGCGCAGATTGCCCGCCTTAACACCGAACTTGCGGAGGCTCGATCCCAGGGTGCGGGCACGGTGGACATTCCCTTCAGCGAACTCTGGGCCCGCCTGGCGGCGGCAAAGCCGGCACTGGCCGATGGCAATGTTGAGCCGACCCCGCAATGCGCCCTTCGTCTGGTGGATGCTTTCATCGAGCTGGTTCGATTCGTGGACGATTTCGACAAGCTTATCCGACCGTTTCTGTCCAAGTACACCAAGCACCACCCACCGGTTAAAGTCCCCTGGGAGGTCTACGCCAGGCGCGACGACCCACTCACCACCGTCCGGCAGGCGCTGGCGCCGGTGGGCGGCAAACCTATCGGTGTGGTTAGAGCGACGCTACGTGGGCTATACGCATGGATGGAAGCTGCGATGGTCGCCTGCGACGTGGCGATCGAGCGTATCGCTTCTGAGCTCCATTCGACGGCAATGGGGCCCGCCAGTGCAGGCTCGGACCCCAACCGCACGATAAAGGAATTCATAAGAGATGACGGACACGAACTATTTCTGCAACGCATACGTGAACTCCGGGCCAGGATGATGGAGGAAACATTCCGAAGTGCCGGACGCGGTAAGGGGTAGACAAGATCGAATTGCGTAGACAAGCCAGACTATTGTGGATGCTGCAACAAATGAACGTGACATCGGAGACGTATAAAACGCGACTGCTGAAGGTGTTCGCGGCGGGGCTTGCGGCTCTTGGAGCCACGGGTTGTACCTCCAGGACAATCGTGATTACCCAGGATGACCGCATTAACACCGGCGTGCACATCGGTCGGCCTGCTGAGCAGCGAACCGGCGATCCCCTCGAGGTAACGGTCGTCTGCGTATATCCGGAGGATCTGGAGCGCGACGAAAACGAGGGGCTTAAGCCGGGCGTGGGAATTACGTGCAAGGACTGGTACGACAATCGACCGCTGAGGGGTGGTGGTGAGGGAGCCAACTTCAGGCTGCCGCCGGAGCAGATCTATCTGCGGACCTACGCCGCTGAGGTCTACGGGATTCGTAGGGGACCGGCGCTGAACGGAGCCATCGAGGATGGTCGCACTCAAATCGAGATTACGGGCATCAAGTTCCGGCCCACCAAGCTGTACAGCAGGAAGTCGGTGATATACGTGTTTCCCAAGTTTATCGGTCCGCCCCCGGACTACGAGGTATTGCCTGTCCGGGCGGCGGAGTTCAATCCGCCCGGCGCTTACACGAGCAAGCTGGGTGTCAAGATCGGTGTCGATGAGGGCCGGGACAACCACGGACAGTACATCGACAGAACCAGCAAGCGCGGGCTTGGACGTTCTCGAAAGGGCGAGTGAGTTCAGAAAGTGGGTTCGATCTGGCCTGACGGAGTTCGGGCCTGGCTCCGGTGGTCATAGACGGAGTCAGCCTGTTCGGTTTTCTTCAATCCTGAGTGCAGGCGGAGGCGGAGCCTGATGAGTTTTTGGACGGAAGTACATTGGTCGGAAGGGATGTTCCTCCGACCACACCATTTGCAAGCGGGCCAGCGGTGGGTCGAGACCGTTATCAACACGGGTCTTGACTCGCTGCGTCCGTACGCCTGGGGTTTCGTTCGCGTTTCCATCGCTTCCGAGCCTCTGGAGAACTTCACCCTGAGGCTCGATGAATGTGTGGTCCGCATGAAAGACGGAACCTGGGTCGAGATTCCGGAGAACACGGAAGTCGAGCCGCTGGATATCCAGCAAGCCCTGGAGGCCGCTTCCGGCCCACTGGATGTCTGTCTGGGTATTCCCCAAATCCAGGCAGTTCGGGCCAACACAGTGTCATTGGAGCGGCCCGAGCTGACCGACGGCACTCCGCGTTACGAACCCCACCCGGTTGTCAAGCGGGATGAGAATACCGGCGAGAATCCACAGACGGTATACGTCCGGCGGATGCGCGGGCGGTTGTTCGTCGCCGGTGATGACATGACCGGCTACGAGACCGTCCGCGTCGGATCCATCGTGAGAACGGATCGCCCCGGCTCGGTGCCGGAGCTGGATCTTCTGGGCGCGGGACCTCTTTTGGCCATTCAGGCGGATGCCGGGCTCAGCCGGTTGATCACCTCTCTGGTT
>CP070827.1:2847913-2849449 GCA_020344555.1 Phycisphaerales bacterium | reverse complement strand
CAAATACCCGGGGATTTGATAGAGGTCGTCGCGCTTGAGGAAGTAGAAGAGCAGATTGGCCCGGCCGCGGCAGTGCACTTCGTGGATCTCCAGTCGCACCTGCGCGGTCTTTGGCGGCGGCGCGCCGTGGCTCTTGACGAACGAGGGCATGGGGAAGAGATACGAACCGGCCACGGCCCCCGACGTACACACCAGCAGAATGGCGATCAGAGCGGCCTGCGACCAGCTCCGCCCGAGCAAACGAGGTGGCCCCCAGCAGATCGCGCCGTTCTGTCGCTGCGGGCAGCGATCCACGCAGCTCAGGCAGGAGGTGCAGCGCGCGGCTGTGACCTGCTCGAGCTGATCGACCGGGATCATCGCCGGGCAGCTCTTCGCGCACAGGCCGCAATCCTGACACGCCTCGGCATTTCGTCTGACGCGGGTAAGCCCGAAGCGCGACAACAGATTCAGCACCGCGGCCATGGGGCACAACCAGCGACAGAACGGTAACAGCACAAGCAGTGAGGCAACTACAATTACACCGGAAACAACGTAAGCCCAGAAGGTGATGTCGGTTCCGTGACGGCTTATCAACGCGTAACAGGGGTCGAAGCCTCGAAAGATCAGCTCGCCGGCCTGCCAGGTCAGCCAGAGGATGACCGCCAGCAAAGCGTACTTGGCCAATGCCAGCGCGCGATCCACTCGATAAGGGACATGCAGGACGGGAAGGCGGAGCCGGCGGCCCGGCGCATGGAGCCATTCGGACAGCGTGCCGATTGGGCAGACATAGGCGCAGAACGCCCGCCGCAAAAGCAGCGTCAGCAGCAGCACGCCGCCGAGGATAAAGAAATTGGAGGTGCCCAGCGAGCAGAGCATGTTACCCTCGGTGGCATACGTGTAGAGCGCTTCGACACCGCCGAAAGGGCACCATCGCTCACAATTGGCGTGGAAGCCGAAGACGCCCACCAACACCAGCACCAGGAAACAGAACTGGACAATGCTCCGTGTTTTTTTCATGGCACCAGCCGGGCCTTGATTTGTTTCTCAGCTTCCGCGATCGGCGACATGCCGGTTGCGGTGCGGCTCGTGCACGACTGCTGCCGCCCTCTCCTGCGAAACCGGGACGTAAAGTTTGCAGGCTGCAAAGATTCAAGCCGCTGACTACTGTCCACGGCTCCCCGGGCACTGTCCCCGCATCGGACAGCCGGCGCAACGGCTGCCGCCGCTGCACTTCGACTCGGGTACCTTGGACTTGGTGGCCAGGACCTGGGCGAACTCGGGCGTGGAGACCAAACCGGCGAAATCGGGGCTCTGCTGGGCGTGGTTCTTCAAGCCGGCCAGACGGCTGGGCGCTACGGACTGGAAGCACCGCGTGAGTAGCCCCAGGGCTTCGCCATTGTTGCCCACGGCCGCCTGCAGTCGGGCAGTGCAATAGACCGTACCGGGGCCTGCCGCCTGCGGCACCTGCAACGTAGCTGCGATCCGGCTGGCCTCGGCGGTCTTCTGCTGCCGGCAAAGCGCCACTCCGTACAGCGAACGGGTGGCGGTCGTTTGCTT
>CP070827.1:2837220-2847813 GCA_020344555.1 Phycisphaerales bacterium | reverse complement strand
GACGCCCGTGACCACCCACGTACACAGCGGGCTTGACGGAAGAACGAAATCGTCCGCGGCGCCCGCATCAAACGGGAATGAGCTGTCGTACTGGGAGGCCGGGGAACCCCCGGCGGCGTTCAGGCCTCCGTTTGGACCGACATTATCGAAGATGACGGTGCCGATCACGCTGGCCGGCCCCGCCGCGCTCTCCCCGCCCGGGACCGTCGATGAGGTCGCCCAAATGTGGGTGGGCGCGTACACGGAGACAGCGCACAACAGACCAATACCCAATGCGTAGCGAATCATGATAGCCTTCCCCCAAAGGCTTGATTGATGTCGAATCTTCTGTCCCTCCGGCCCGAGCCGGCTCCGATGGTTACCCCTACCGGCTCAGTATATTCGCGGTCGCGAAAGCTCCTCCCCATCAGTGTCGCGTAGAGACACTTCCTCGCACGGGCTCACCAAGAAGGAGCCCTCGATTCAGGTCGTGGAGATCCGGACCGCATGCTGCCAAGTCTTTCGCCGATCAACCCACAAGTCAACTCGTATCTGTCAATCATCTCACGTTCAACGACAAATCGCGAAGGTCCGCAAAGCCCGGGATTCCGGCATCTTCCGGCACGGATATATAACACCTGCCCCAAACCCGACGGCGCGGGCGCGGCGTCAGTCCGTCACCTGCACTTGTTTATTGGAATTGTGATGAGGACTTGGCCATGCCGCGCGGCGCGCCAACCGCGCCCTGCCGAAACCGACGGGCTCCATCAAGCCACGGTACCGGGCGATGTGATCATGTAGGCTGGTGATTCGCGCAGTTCCTTGTGAGCAGGGCCCGCAAGCGGGTCAGCATCTTGTCGGGTGGCGGTTCCGAAATCAGATCGGCCGAGAAGGCGTATTGCGGCTGAAGCACGGGGTACTCCGTGCCAAGCCGCTTGGCCTCGGCGGCGGCCGAGTCCTCAACATCCAATGCGTTTATCAGCAGGTCAGTGACCAAGTGAAGAACATCTCTTGTGGTGGCCTTCATTTTGTGATGTGGCGGCCGGACCACCAAGACTACAGCCACCGGCTCCGTCAGCCGGACGGCGCTGGAACTCTCCACCACGATCGGGATGTCGGGTGGAAAACACTTCAGCGCGGCGGCCAAACCCGCTGCCAAGCCGTTTCGGCGGTGTCTGAGCCTTTGTACACCTGTGGCCCCGGCTGCCAGGTACACGGCGGTGTCTTTGCCGGGGCGATTGAGATGGGCCGAGTTCTCTAAATAGAAGTCTTCTCCGACTACCTGCCCGCCGCCGGAATCCTCCGGCCAATCATAGGCCGGGCTGATCTTCAAGCAGCCCAGTCTTTCAATGTGCCGGAGCAGATGGGTTACGAACAGAGTCTTCCCGCAGCCCGAGCACGGCCCAATCACCGACAGTATGGTTTGTGAAGAAGCCATCAGGTCTAAAGGTGTCAGCCGTCAGCCAGCAACACGGGTATTCAGCAAACGCACAGACAGTTGGCTGACGGCTGAAAGCTGAGGACTCATCCGTTGTCAGCCACAATGCGCTGGTAAGCAGTGTAGACGTTCATGCGCCCCCCACGCAGGAACCCCACCAACGTCAACCCGAAGCGGCGGGACCATTGGAGGGCCATTGCCGTTGGCGCCGAGGACGACGCCAATATCGGCACCCCGTGGGCGATGACCTTGGCCACTATCTCCGCTGAGAGCCGACCAGTCGTCAGTGCGATCTTGTCAGATAGATCCAATCCGCGCTGCAAAGCCATACCGGCGACCTTGTCGAAGGCGTTATGCCGGCCTATGTCTTCGGCAAATAGCAGAAGCCTCTCCGCGTCCGAGATGCCGCACGCATGTACGCCGCCGGTGATGCGATAAAGGACACCTTGTTGGCGGAACTCGCGGCCGAGGGCCACCAATTGGGAAGCCCGCACGGAAAACCGGCTGTCAATGGGGCGACATTCGTCCAAGAGCGACAGATCCCGACCGGTTCCTCCACCACCGCACCCCGTGCCGAAAGTCCACCGCCGGTGGATGCTCTCGACGGCGTCCTGGTCGAAACGGCCGACGCAGGTCACCTTGCCGGCCTGAGCGTCGAAATGGACCTCGGGAAGCCTGGCACGATCACGCCACAGCCCCTCGGAGACCAGGAACCCCACAGCTAACGCCTCAACGTCGCGGGGTAAGGTCAGCATGGCCAGGAGCGGGACTCCGTCGATGACCAGTTCGACGCGCTGCTCACGCACGACCTGGTCATTGAGGGCGGCTTGCTCGCCCGAGTCACGGTACCGGCGAATAGGCCATTCGACGGTCTGCTGCCTCGCCTCGGCCTCTTTCTCCGGGGACACGTTGTCGTGTTTGTCGGTCACACGGTCACGTTGTATCGGTTCCAATTAAGTCGCCTCCAGAATGGCTGGGGCAGGTCCAGCATCCGTCGCAGGGTAATCTCCGTCAACGGCATCGGCCGCAGACTTATGTCCGTCCGAAAACGAACACAGACTCAGCCTGAGCGTGAGGAGCTTGGGACTTCAAACCACTAGCCGCATCTTTGCCGCCAGGGGACTATACGAAACGCTCCCAACCCTGCCAAGACCGTGATCGCCGCGTCTGAGCCACCCTGGTTCTGGGGCATCTCCAACGCGGCACTGGTCGCTGGGACCACGTTTGCGCTCCAGCAATTGCCATACGTAATTACATTCGAGGTGCGTACGGTGTCATTCTGGGCTTAATAGATAATATGGGTCGTAGAATAAGATGCTATGTTTAGTTAGCTACTCTAACATCGACGAATGGCTCGCTTGTTGCTTTATCTGTGCGGAGTGGCCAATTGTCACCGCCTGTTATCTAAAACCTCTTCCCTAATGCTTAATAGGACAGCAAGATCCATCGCGCGGGCAAGTGGCTGATATCGACACAAAGCGCTGTACTCTGCTTTGCCGCGATGGTTTGGAATCCGGCGTGACCTTTCGGGTCGTTCACGTGCTTGCCAAATGGCAATGGTCCTTCACCCCGGGGTGTCCGCCTGAGCATCAAACCTCCCAAGGTCTCGCTGCTGAACGCATTCTGGGACGAGGGGTTGACGCGCTGGCGGTGGGCGTCCATACTGACGCCCAGCCGGTGAGAGGGCGCGTGTAGCGGCTTGCGCGGAGGTCGCTCCATGGATAGGCGCCCGATGTCGGCGCCGACCAGGCCGGTTCCCCCGGCTTCCTTCAGTTGCGACTGCTCCTAGCTACGACAATCTGATTGCGCTGTCTTTAAGGCATTCAGTCTGCTGCGCCGGTTGCATCACGCAAGAGCGACGTAGGCAAGGTGTGCGCGGTCAATGGCGTCGAACCGGTTGTTGACAAGTGAAATTGTTTCGGAGCCTTACGGCGGAGAGCACAGCATGCAATTCGGCTGATCAGGGCGTCGCCTGTCGCGGTGCACACGGCGGCAGAACCGCCACTGGTGATTACAGGTGTTGCACTGACAATGGACTAGAGTATTTTGTTCATCGAACAGTTTAGATATTAGGAGGTACCAATGTTGTTGACACGGAGAGAATTCCTGAAAACCTCCGCGGTGACCGCGGGGGTGGCCATCACCGGGATGGGCTTCGCGCTGCATCCGGTCGAGGCCCATGCGGTGGAACTCCGCAAGAACCTGGAGGAAGCCACGCGCACCACCACGATATGCCCATACTGCGCCGTGGGGTGCGGGTTTGTGGTGGATTCCGCAGAGGACGCCTCCGGGAAAATGGTGGTCATCAACATCGAGGGAGACTCTGAGCATCCGATCAACCAGGGGACGGCGTGCTCCAAGGGCTCCTCGCTGTACCAGTTGGCCAACAACGAAAACCGTCTTACGACGGTGCGCTATCGGGCCGCGGGGGCCGCGGAATGGCAGGAGCTCAGTTGGGAGGAGGCGATCCCCATGATCGCCCAGCGAATTAAGGACACGCGCGACGCGACCTTCAAGACCGTCAACGCAGCCGGCAGAACGGTCAACCGTACGCTGGGAATCGGCTCGCTGGGCAGTGCCGCCTTGGACAACGAGGAGTGCTGGCTTTACCAGAAGTTCCTGCGAGCCCTCGGCCTGGTATACATAGAACACCAGGCCCGGAACTGACACTCCGCCACTGTCGCCAGTTTGGCGACTTCGTTTGGCCGGGGTGCCATGACCAACCACTGGATCGACATCGGAAACAGCGATGTCATCCTCATCATGGGTTCCAACGCCGCGGAGAATCACCCCATCTCCTTCCGGTGGGTTAACCGGGCACGGGAAAACGGGGCCAAGCTCATAAGTGTCGACCCGCGGTTCACCCGGACATCCTCCAAGGCGGACATTTATGCTCCGTTGCGCAGTGGGACGGACATCGCTTTCTTGGGCGGGATGATCAATTACATCCTCGGCGGTATCGACGGAACGGAACACATCCAGACCGAGTACGTCAAGGAATACACCAACGCCAGCTTCCTGCTCAATACGAACTTCAGCTTCGATGATGGGGTGTTCAGCGGCTTAACCGGCATCACTTACGACCAGGGCGCCTGGGCGTTCCAGACCGACGAGGCCGGTGAGATCCTCAAGTCCGTGGATGGCGACGGCAAATGGTCGCTGGATGACCCGAACTGTGTCTACCAGTTCCTCAAGACGCACTACTCGCGCTACACGCTGGAGATGGTTTCCGGCGTCACCGGCACGCCGCAGGAGAAGCTACTGGAGGTGTATCAGGCTTACGTGAACAACTGCCACCAGCCCGACAAGGCTGGCACGATCATGTACGCCATGGGCTGGACGCAGCACACGGTAGGCGCCCAGAACATCCGCACCATGTCGATTATCCAGCTTCTGCTGGGGAACATCGGCGTGGCCGGTGGCGGCGTTAACGCCCTCCGCGGCGAGTCCAACGTGCAGGGTTCGACCGATCACTGCTTACTGTTCCACATCCTGCCCGGGTATCTCAAGACTCCGCAGGACATTTGGACCGACCTTGCCACGTACAACGAGTCGGCTCGCCCACTTACCACGGGTGAGTCGCGCAGCCTTAACTGGTGGAAGAAGACACCCCTGTACATGGCCAGCTTCCTCAAAAGCATGTACGGTACGGCCGCCAATCCCGACAACGACTTCCGCTACGACTGGCTGCCGAAGATCGACGCCGGGGTGAACTACGCCTGGCAGCCGCTGTTCGATGCCATGTACAACGGGACCGTCAAGGGCATGTTCGCCTGGGGCCAGAACCCCGCGTGCAGCAGCGGCAACGCCAACAAGGTCCGTCAGGCCTTGGCGAAACTTGACTGGCTGGTTGCGGTCAACATCTTCCCCACCGAGACGGCCGAGTTTTGGCGCGGCCCCGGCATGGAGCCAGCCAGCATCAATACCGAGGTGTTCCAGTTGCCTGCGGCGGCCTCGGTGGAAAAGGAGGGCAGCATTACCAACTCCGGGCGGTGGGCCCAGTGGCGTTATAAGGCCGTCGATCCGCCGGTTAATCCCGACGATGAGAATCAAAAGGCCAAGCCCGACTCGGAGATCATGAACGAGCTGTTCCTGGCAGTGAAGGCACTCTACGAAGCCGACGGCGCTGCGACGTTCCCCGATCCGATCTTGGGGCTCAAGTGGGACTATTTCGATGGCCCGGATATCCCGTCGGTCATGCTGGCCAAGGAGATCAATGGATACAACCTCGATGAAGTGGGTAATCCCACCGGGTTGGTTGAAAAGTTCACTCTGCTCGCGGAAGACGGGACGACCTCCTCGGGCAACTGGTTGTACTGCCAGTCTTACAACGAGGATGGCAACAACATGGCACGCCGGATTGCCTCCGATCCGGCAACGGATCCGATCGGCCTGAACTCCGAGTGGGCCTGGTGCTGGCCGATCAACCGGCGGATCATCTACAACCGCGCAAGCGTGGATGTCCTGGGGAATCCCTGGAACGAGAGCCGTAGGGTGATCGCATGGACTGGTGAGGGATGGGAGGGCGACGTGCCCGACGGTGGCGCAGTGCCTTTGAAGGATGCCGACGGCAACTATAGAGAGGGAACCTACCTGCCGTTCATCATGCGGCAGCACGGCGTGGGCCAGATCTTCGGCCCGATGAAGGACGGCCCGGTGCCCGAGCACTACGAGCCGCTCGAGTCGCCGTTTGCCGTCAATCCGATGGGGCACTCACAGCGTCTCAACCCGGCGGTTTATGTACCTCCAGCCGACGAGATGAACGCGGTAGCTTCACCGGGCGGTACGGAGTATCCGATTGTCTGCTCCAGCTACCGGCTAACCGAACACTGGCAGACCGGCGTGATGACCCGCTGGGCTCCATGGCTCAGCGAGCTTCAGCCGGAGATGTTCGTCGAGATGTCCGAGCAACTGGCCGCGGAGAAGGGTATCGCCAACGGTGACCGTGTGCTCGTCAAAAGCGCTCGCGAAACCGACGGAGTGCAGGCGGTGGCTATCGTCACCAAACGCTTCAAACCGTTCATCATTCAAGGACAAACGGTTCATCAGGTCGGCGTGCCTTGGTGCTTCGGTTGGGTGGCTCCCGCTATGGACAGCACGCGCGTAACCAGCGGGAATCTCCTTACCCCCAACGTGGGCGACCCGAATACGCGTATTCCCGAAAGCAAGGCCTTTATGGTCGATGTGGTAAAGGAGGTGTAAGCCATGGCAAACGGAAAATCGTACCTGTGCGATACGACCAAGTGCATCGCTTGCCGGTCCTGCCAGGTGGCCTGTAAACAGTGGAACGAATTGGACACCCTGCATACTTCGAACCGCGGGACGTACGAGAATCCGCACGATTTGGCTTGGTGCTGCTGGACGCTCATCCGTTTCAAGGAAACGGAGCGGCCCGACGGCACCCTGGCCTGGGACTTCTTGCGGAATTCCTGCCGTCACTGCATGGATGCGCCGTGCAAGCAGGCGACCGAACATGAAGGCTCGATCACGATTGACGCCGAGACCGGGGCCGTCATATTCAATGAAGGCACGAAGGACGAATCTTACAGCAAGATTCGGTTGGCCTGCCCGTTCGATAACCCCCGTCAGGGGCCGGACGGACAACTGTACAAGTGCGTCATGTGTTACGATCGAGTGCACAACGGCGAGCTTCCGGCTTGCGTGAAGGCCTGCCCCACCGACGCCCTGACGTTCGGCGACCGCGATGTGATCCTCGCGGCGGCCGAGGCCCGGCTGGAGGAAGTGAAAGCGGACGGATTCCCGAACGCCACGATCCTGGACAAACGGGATGTGCGGCTGCTGCTTCTCTTGGCGGATCCGGCCAGCTACTACGTCCTCAACACACGGGACGGTTGAGGGACCAGGCGATGAGCAAACCGGCCTCGTCAGGCAGGAACGATCGGTCGGCCCTGAAGGCGTTGAACCGGCGGGCTGAGGCCATCCTCAAGGCCCGCCCCGCCTACAGGGAGATGCTCGACTTCTATCTCACCGTATTCCGCTGCCAGATCGAGTGGCGGAATCGGCTGGTGGTTCATCCCGAAGAGGTGGGTGTTGAGCAAGTACGAGAATCCTTGCGCAAGGGCACGCCGCTGATCCAGCATTACGACCCGGGCGTCGAGCCGCAATCGTTGCTGGATCTGTGGGTGGAGATGAAGGAGGTGTTTCGCCGGGGCAACGAGGTCCTGCGTGAAGCCGTCGAGAAGATCGATCGTGCCGAAGAGGCCGGTGACTTTGCGCCGGTTTCCTGGCTTTCGGAGCAGCGCCCCGAACGATGGGAGTTGGTCGCGGATGCCAGCGGCAGGATCGGGATCGAGGAGTCGGTGCTGGGCGCGTTGTCCCGAGCGGTCACCTTCCCACACTGGGAGCTGGTAGCCGAGAGTTGGCTGCCGCAGGACGGCCTCGAGGAGTGGAGGCGTTTCTGCTGTCCGGTGTGCGGCGGCGTTCCAGGGCTGGTGGAGAACCGCAAGGGGCAAAGTGGCCGGGGAGGCATTAGCGCTTCCCCCCGGCGATTCATGCATTGCTCGTTTTGCGGCTCGCGCTGGGTCGTCCCGGCGCTCAAGTGCCCTGCCTGTGGTTCGACGAAGGAAGGTGACGCCAAGTACTTGTTCACCGCCGAGGAACCGGAATTGCGCATCGATTTCTGCAAGAGCTGTCATCGCTATATCAAGGTTATTGACGGCGACAAGATTTCCGGGCGGGTCCATGTCGGGCTGGAGCTGCTGACCGCGGCCCATCTTGACGCGATCGCCCAGGACAAGGACCTTTCGCCGTTGGAAGTTTGTGCATGATGTTTCGAATCTGGATGGATAATCAGGGAGCCCAACCAATGGGAAAAACCGCTCCGAACCGTAAAGCTACAGTGGTTTCACTGGCCATCTGTGTACTCTGCGTCAGCCTGATGTTCTTCGGCACAGGTTGTCCGCCGCCGCCCCCAGTCTGTGCCGCGGATACCGATTGCGACGACGGGCTGTTCTGCAACGGCACGGAGACCTGCGTCAGCGCAGTCTGCCAGGCAGGCACCGATCCTTGCGAGGAGGGGCAGACCTGCGACGAGGACAACGATGTTTGTGTTCCGGAAGGTTGTCAAAGCGACGAGGACTGCGCGGAGGGCGAGTTCTGCGACACACAAACCGGTGAGTGTGTGGTGAATGAGCAGGTCTACGAGACCGCGGAATTCGACCATGACTTCCACAGCGGGGCATTCGACTGCGCGATGTGTCACCATGACGGTGCCGGAGTCTCCACCTGTGACACGTGTCACGACCGAGACGAGGTCGTGGGCGGAATACCTGTGCTGAAAGATGCCATGCACAGCCCGGACGGCGGATGCTGGCAGTGCCACAATGAACAGAACGCTGACGGCACCCGGGACTGCAGCGTCTGCCATACCGGCCTCGACGAGCTGTAGTCCTACGGCTTGTCAGCCGTGAATGCTCGCTGAGGACAGTGCAACCAGGCGTGGTTGGTCGGGGACGTAGCGAGTGGGCATAGACTGCCGGGCACCGGTTGCCGTCCTGGCTCCGGACGCTCTGGCGCAGCTCAGGACGATGGGCTCGCTCTGTGTCGGAGCCTGAAGGGTGAGTGTGCGCTGGGCGTGCGTGGTTCCGATGGCGTGGTAGGCTAGCGAGACCGGGGCTGGGCGGTCACGTCTTGGGCATGGTGTCGGGTCGTCTCGCCCCGGTGTGCGCGGGCCAGCGGTCGCGGATGGCCTGTGCGCTCTCGCCGCGATGAAAGCGTATTCCGGCCCCAAGCCGGCTTTCGGCGGGTAGCCGCGAACCAAGTTAGTTTTTCCATGCCGGAATTCTCTCCTTGGCCTGTGCCGCCGTGAGGTGCCGCCGGCCTCTAACTGGAGGACAGGCGCGCCGGTTGCACTCAAAGTCGCAGACTTTGACCCTGACCGCAAGAATACTTGATGGTGCGGGGGGCATGGCATGCCGATTGTATGCACGTATACCGTGTTTATGCATGGATTCTGGGGCCCGTCTGGGTCTCAGCGGTCCGAAGTGACGCAGCACTGACGGCCCTAAGCTTTGGACCCTGGACGGCCCTGGAAACTGTTCAGGCGGGTGAAGTTCGGCTGCGCTGCGCGCAATCAAGATACAAGGGTGAAAAGGTATATGAGCACGAATCGACGGGATTTCCTCAAGCTGGCCGGGGCGGCCGGCGCCGCCAGCATCGCGGGAACCGAGGTCGTTGAGGCGGCGTCCCCGCAGAGGATTTCGGACGAATGGATGGGGATGCTGACGGACCTCAGCCTTTGCGTTGGGTGCCGGAAGTGCGAATGGGCCTGTAAGGAGGCCAACGGCCTACCCAATGGCCCGCTCGAAGCCTACGAAGATAAGTCGGTTTTCCAGCAAATGAGGAGAACCGGTAACGAATGGTTCACGGTGGTCAACGAATATCCTTCACCTGAACCGGGTGCCAACCCCGTATACGTCAAGCGCCAATGCATGCACTGTAACGAGCCGGCCTGTGCATCGGCCTGTCTCGTTGCGGCCTTCCGGAAGACCCCTGAGGGCCCCGTGCTGTACAATGAAGACGTCTGCATTGGCTGCCGTTATTGCATGGTGGCTTGTCCCTTCTTCGTTCCGACCTATACGTATGATGATCCATACACTCCCGCGGTCAGGAAGTGCACCATGTGCTTCGACAAGTTCACCGAAGAGGGAGATATTCCGGGCTGCGCAAAGATGTGTCCCGAGGAGGCCATCACCTTCGGCAAGCGGAAGGACCTTATCGCTCTTGCCCGGGCGAAGATCCTACATGCCCCGGGCAAGTACGTGGATCACATCTACGGTGAGACCGAGGCCGGGGGAACTGGCTGGCTGTACATTTCACCCAAGCCGTTCGGGGAGCTCGGTTTTCGAACTGATATCGGATCAACGGCCTATCCGCAACTGACCAAGGGCTTCCTCTCCGCGGTACCACTGGTGCTGACCATCTGGCCGGCGCTGTTTATCGGTTGCTACGCTTTCACGAAACGTCGGGAGGAGTCGGCCCAGCTCGACAATCCGAAGCAGGGCTCCGGTAAGGGCAGCCCGTCGCCGGTGGCCACGGTCGATGAACCGAGGCCATCGATCGATGCGGATGACCCGCCGCAGCTTGTTGCGGTCGAGGGACCCGCGAAAGGCCCTGCGGACAACCCCGGGCACAGCGCACACGTGGCGGCACCCGCC
>CP070827.1:2831892-2837120 GCA_020344555.1 Phycisphaerales bacterium | reverse complement strand
TACACCTTTGAATCCACGACAGCCGACAGCGATCCGCAGGAGCCAAGGCGCGGACTATACGACGGCAGCCTACTCGCCGTCTCAGGTAATGTCGGTGGCCTCTCATACCTAGGACCACAGGGCTTTCAGAATCTCATAGAGGTCACCGACCCCTTCGATTCCTACATTGTCAGGACTGAAGTCGCATTCCTGGATGAGACGCTGGAGTTCTTTCTCCGTCTCGGCGATTCCACAGGAACTGCATTCTCTAGCGATTTCCTTCCGCTCTCTCCGCCAGACCTCAGCGACTTCGATGCGACGCGGTTTGCCATCTTCGACGAGTCGGAGGCTATTCCGCTAAGTGTTCAAGGAGCCGTTACCTCATTCGTCCCTGAACCTGCGACCGCCGCATTTTTGGGCATCGGTCTTTGTCTTCTTGGCAGGCAACGAACACGCAGGATACAACTCATCAACGACAGGAGGAGCTGGTACCACGAATAAATTCAGCTCAGTTCTCCGTTCTATTGCTTACGCGGCAGGCGCTCTCCTGTGGCTGGGCACGGGCGCGTACCCGGCGGTGGGTCATCCGGCTACGTTCGAGTTTGCGGGCGAGATTACCTATGTTGCGGACGATGACGGACTGCTAGGTGGCGCGGTTGCCGTCGGAAGCCCGTTCTCCGGCCTGTACACCTTTGAATCCACGACTCCGGACAGCGATCTCGACGAGCCCAGACGCGGCTTGTACGCGGACACGATCAGCTTCGTCTCAGGGGAGATCGCGGGGATTCCGTTCCTCGGGCCTCTTGCACCGACGGATTTTGTGGACGTGCGGGATTTTCCCAACACCAGTTTCGATCACTATCTCGTGTATGCTGAAGTTGAGCTGCTCAGCACGGCGCTGGATTTCAAGCTTCGCCTTGGGGATCAATCCGGCACAGCGTTTCAGAGCGACTCGTTGCCCTTGGTCCCCCCGGACCTCGCTCTCTTCGACTCTACTAGATTCGCAGTCTTTGATGGTTCGGAAACGATCCCGCTTCGCGTGGAGGGTTATGTGACTTGGCTTGTGCCAGAACCTGGAACGGTTGTGTTGTTGGCGTTCGCAACGCTGATTATCTTGAGACGAAAAAAGTCCGGCACTCAATATCCAGCACGGCAGACGGAGAGGGGTAAATGATGATCAAAGCCGACGGATGGATGGTGCTCCTGGCAGCCCCGGGGAGCGATAGGATCCGTCACTCTCACCGTACAGGTCAACGCCGTCGATTGCGACCCCAAAAACTGCCCACCGGACGGGTGTGACGCTACCTGAAGACCCTGAGGATCCCCAGTTGGATGATGTCAGCTCCGCCAGCCCCTCAACGAGGCACACAGATCGCCTTGTCGCTGATGTCGCTGCGGTAGTAGGCGTTTTCGAAGTGGATGGCTTCAACGGCTTCGTAGGCCCGGCCTTTGGCGTCGGCGACGTCTTCGCCCAGTGCGGTGACACCCAGCACCCGCCCGCCGCTGGTCACCGCCACATTCTCGACCCGGCGCGTTCCGGCGTGGAATACGTACACGTCCTTCATGGCCGCTACACGATCGAGCCCTTCGATCACCTTGCCTGACTGGTACTTGCCGGGGTATCCCTCGGAGGCCATCACCACGCAGACCGCCGGCCTGGGACTCCAGCGTACCTCCGCCTCGGCCAGCCGGCCGGCGACCACCGACTCCAACAGATCGAACAGGTCGGATTCCAGTCGCATCAGGATGGGTTGACTTTCGGGGTCGCCGAATCGGCAGTTGAACTCCAGCACCTTGGGCCCGGCGGCTGTAAGCATCAACCCGACGTACAGCAACCCGCGGTAAGGAGCCCCATCGTTTCGCATGGCGTCGACGATGGGCACCAGGACGTCGCGTTCCACGGTGCCCATTACGTCCGGTGTGGCAATCGGGGCCGGACTGTAAGCTCCCATCCCGCCGGTATTAGGCCCGGTGTCGCCGTCGCCGATGGGCTTGTGGTCCTGAGCGGTCTCGAGCACGTAGATCGTGCGGCCGTCAACCAGCGCGAACACTGAAAGCTCTTGCCCTTTCAGCAGCTCCTCAACAACAACGGTATCACCGGCGCCGCCGAACACGCGGTCAACCATGATCCGTTCGAGTGCCAGGAGTCCGTCAGCGGGATCCTCGCACACGCTCACGCCCTTTCCGGCCGCAAGCCCTGCGGCCTTTACCACCACGCCGGTATCACGGGTCGCGATATAGTCCCGTGCGCTGTCGTACCGCTCGAATACGCGGCCCTCGGCGGTCGGCACATGGGCCAATTTCATCAATTGCTTTGCGTACGCCTTGTCGCCTTCGATTCGGGCGGCGGCCTTGGTCGGACCGAACACTCGCAGGCCCTCCGCCTCAAACCGATCGACGATACCCGCGCACAGTGGTGCCTCAGGCCCCACGATTGTCAGGTCGACGCCACGCTCCCGTGCCAGGGTCATCAGGCCATCGTGATCGTCGGCCTTCACCTCAACGTTCTGCCCGATCGACGCCGTACCGGCGTTACCGGGGGCACAAAGCACCTCGTCCACCCGAGGCGACTTGGCCAGAGCATACGCCAGGGCGTGCTCTCGCCCACCGCTTCCGATTACCATCACTCGCATTCCGCCAGCCCCTTCTCCTTGTCAGGGATCGTGACCATGACGCAAAAAACGAACATAGGCCCGCGCACTCGCCGGCCGGGTCACAGCCAGTTGCCGAGTCCGAATCTACGACCCCCGGATGTTACGGGCAAGCCCGGTAATTCGGGCACATGCCGAAAGGGGTGGCAATCCCCTTAGGGTGTGGCGCCATCTCGCACAACGAGGCCGTGCCACACTCCGCGGGAGGCACCCTGGTGATTCCCCGGACGGCCATTTGCGGCCCCAAGAGCGTGCCCTGTCCTCTAACGCATGCCCGCCGGTCCCTCAACGTCCAGTACACTACGGGCACCTGGGTGGGGCGGGAAGACGGTTGACGACCACCGGAGCTGGGTGTATACTAAAGGATTCGATTTGCTGTTTCCTCTTATTTGACAAGGGTTTAGCGTTTTTTGCGCGATCCTTGGAGGGACGCTCGAGTGGCGAGACGAGTCGGCACAAAAACGAAAGCAAAACGCACCGCTTCAAGGAAGGCAACAGGGAAGGGTACGTCCGCGAAGCGTAAGACCAAGAGACCCGCCGTAAAGAAAAAGACCACCGCGAAGAAGGCCAAGGCGCCCACCACTACCGCAGCCAAGCGGCGTAGCACCACCTCGACCTCTGCGAAACGTCCGAAGACGCAGACGGCCGGGAGGAGCACGACCAACAGAGTCACTGCCCGCTCAGCGGTCAAGGCCACCGCTGCGACCAAGAAGACGACTAGGTCGGCACCGGCCATTTTACAGGATCCGGCCCGGTTTGCAGAGCAGCCTCGGCCCCTGCCCAGGACGCACTTACGCGACGACGAGCTTCAAGAGTTTGCGAAGCTTCTACTTAGCAAGCGGGCCGAGCTGGCCGGTGACGTACAACAACTGACCGATCAAGCCCTCGACGCCAAAGGCCAAGGGCTTCCTGAGCACTCCACGATGCCCATTCACATGGCTGACCTGGGCAGCGACAATTGGGAAAAGGAGTTCACGCTGGGGCTGATCGCCAGCGAGCAGGCCTTGGTCCGCGAGATCGATGAAGCGCTCGAACGCATCGAAAACAAGACCTACGGCATCTGCCTGGCCACCAGAAAGAGAATCAGCAAGGCGCGGCTCCGTGCCAAACCGTGGGCCAAGTACTGTATCGAGTACGCTCGCGCTCGTGAGGAAGGGCGAGCAAGCTGACCGGTTCGTCCAATATGGATGCTGCCACGGCACACGCGACTGACCGGCCGGACCATCGCGCCGAGCCCGCCATCCGGGATATTCCCTCCCATCTTTGCTTCTGGATAATCGGCGGCGCCGCACTGGTGCTCGATCTGTGGTCAAAGGAGTGGGTCTTCTCAGAGCTAAGGCCAAGCGAGATTCGGACTGCTGTCCCCGGTATCATCGACTTTACGGCCTCCTTGAATGCCGGCGCGGTTTTCGGGTCGTTCACGGGCCATACTGAGGTGTTTATTCTCGCTTCGCTGTTCGCCCTCGGCTTCGTGTTCTACCTCTTTGCCCACAGCGGCCGCGGGCAGCGAGCTCTCCACGTGGCCCTTGCGCTGGTTCTCGCCGGTGCCCTGGGCAACCTTTACGACCGGGCGTTCATCATAGCTGACCTGGTGCAATACGAGGATGCTTCCGGGAAGGAGGTTGCGTACATCGGGCGGATGCTGAGTGATCCGGAAGCCCCGATCATTCGCATCGGTGACTACCCCGATGGAGCCAATCCCCGCAGCTTCGCTCGGTCGGATGTGGAGGTGCGGAAGCTCGGTGTGGTGCGCGACTTTATCAAGTTCGTCCCTAAGTTCCCTGCGTGGGTGCCGAGACTCGCGGGGCGGGAAATCTGGCCGTGGGTCTTCAACGTTGCCGACGCAGCGCTGGTCTGTGGCGTCGTGTTACTGCTGTTGCACACATGGCTGGATCGACAGCCGCGCGGGCGGCGCAGGACACGTCATGGCCGCTAGGAAGGCCCAACACCAAGGCAGCCCGCTCGACCACCGCATGATGGCCCGGGCCATCGCCCTCGCTCGAAGAGGTGAGGGACGCGTCGAACCCAACCCCATGGTCGGTTGCGTCATCGTCCACAAGGGCCGTGTGATCGGGGAAGGCTATCACCGGCGATTCGGCGGGCCGCATGCCGAAATTGAAGCCTTGCGAGCCTGCGCCCGAGACCCGCAGGGAGCAACCGTTTATGTCTCCCTGGAGACCTGCTGCCATCACGGCAAGACCCCACCCTGTACAGACGCTTTGATTGCAGCTCGCGTTGCCAAGGTCGTGGTGGCCACACGCGATCCTAACCCGGTCGTCCGGGGGAGAGGTATCCGGCGTCTGCGCGCTACGGGAATAGACGTAGAAACCGGAGTGCTTGAAGGCGAAGCTGCCGAGGTTCTGGCACCATATGCAACCCGCGTCCGGTTGGGCCGCCCGTTTGTCATTGCCAAGTGGGCCCAGAGCCTGGATGGTAAACTAGCGACTCGTACCGGCCATTCGCAATGGATATCCTGCGAGGCGTCGAGACACCGCGTCCACCGTCTGCGCGCCCGGGTCGATGCAATCCTGGTAGGATCCGGTACCGTCCTGGCCGACAACCCGCTGCTGACCGCTCGCGGAGTAGCGATCCGCCGAC
>CP070827.1:2824525-2831792 GCA_020344555.1 Phycisphaerales bacterium | reverse complement strand
GACGATCAGCGGCAGCGGCTCGCCTTCGCGCGTCTTGAACCCCTCCATAAACATGCACAGGGCGCCCTCACTGACCCGGACAAGGCCATCCTCAGGCGTCTTTCTCATTCCCTCTAACCGGGCGATGACCTCGGGCATCAGATCGGTGTAAAAACTCTCGCCACGATCGACCAGCCTGACGCCCAGCCGATCATAGATCGCGTGACAGTGCCGCGAGGACTCGTCACAAAACGCCTTCCAGAGCCGGCGCGTTGTGGGATCGCCGCTCTGAAGGGCCACTACCGTCTCTCGCGACTGTCGTTTGAAGTCCTCGTCGGAGTCAAAACGCCCCTTCGCCCCTATGTAAAATGACTCGAGATCACTGATCACCAGACTGCCGGGCCGGTCGACAACCTCCGGCTTGACCGACTGCAGGTGGGCCAACAGCATCCCGAACTGGGTGCCCCAATCCCCGACGTGGTTCTCTCGGTGGACGGTATGGCCTTCAAGCTCGAGCACCCGGGCAACACAGTCGCCGATCACCGTGCTGCGCAGGTGGCCGACGTGCATCTCCTTCGCCAGGTTGGGACTCGACAGATCGATGACAACTGTCTGCGGCACGCTCGCTGACTCGACTCCCACACGGTCATCCTGCGGGTCAGCGCACGGCGGGATGGCCTCCAGACCACCGGCGACAAACGCCGGCTTGAGCCTGAAGTTGATAAAGCCCGGCCCGGCGATCTGGAGTGGTTCGCACATGTCGTCGATGTCAAGTTGCTCGACGATAGCGGCGGCCACGTCCCGCGGCTTTCTTCCCAGCTTCTTGGCAAGCCCCATCGCGCAGTTCGACTGGTAATCGCCGAACTTCGGGTCCTGAGCGGGCTGCACCAGCGGGTCGCCATCGGCACCCATTTGTACTATGGCACGGCGGACGCGTCGCGACAGTTTTTCGACCAGCGAGTTCAAAAGCGAATGCTCCCTCTGGTTCGTGAGCAGGTTCTACCCGCCGATAGTCCGCGTTTCTATCACGTATCGTCCGTTTGGACCATAGGAGGTGCGCTCAGACCCAGGTGCAGGGTCCGTGACAGAACCGGCGGACGCCAAGAAACCGTAGGGCAGGTCGTTGTTCCGCGTCAGCGGAACGTTGACCTGCCATCCTTTCGCGGCAGGTGAACCTCCCGGCGTGGCCGGGAGAACCACCCGCCCTACCTCGAGCCCGCCTAAGATGCATGCGTCGGGGCCCCGGGCGTCACCGGGTCTGCGCGTCGCCGGTTCAAGATACGCCCTCCGGGCGGGCGATCTAGGCCGATTCAGATCGGGCCCATTCGATCCGTGGGGCATCTCCCCAGAGCAGCTCCAGGTCGTAGTAATCCCTGTAGGGCTTGCCGAAAACGTGAAACACCACGTCGACATAATCGAGCAGGATCCAGCAGGCGCTCTCATAGCCGGAAAAGCCGAAGGGCCGCTCCCCGACCTTCTTGCCGTACTCGACGACCATATCGACGACGGCCCGCATCTGCCGGTCCGACGTGCCCGTGCCGATGATCACGAAATCCGTTACCGGGCTGATTCCGCGCAGATCCAGGGCCACCACATCTTCGGACTTGTTGTCGTGGGCGATCCGGGCCAGCTCGATCGCGAATTGAAGCGCATCACGGTTCGGCACGTGATCAGTGTACCCCAAATCGACGCCAATTGCCACGGCCCCGGTGGACGCCCCCACCCCGAGCGGGCTGGATCTCTCTCACTGCTCAGGAGCCTGCTTCAGCCGCCGGCCCTCGGACTCCAGCCACTCGACCTTCCGTCGAACCATCTGAAGCACGCGATACCCCGACCACCGTCCGACCGAGCCGGTTCTGGTAATCGGGGGCACGCATTCGGCGATCAGCGCTTCAATCATCAGCGCCGGCATGCAGGACCGCTCCTGCTCCGATAACGCGCCGAGCGATTCGTAGCCGGACAGGAATGCCAGGAACCGTGCTTCATCCAGATGGTCCGGCCATGTCGCGGGATCGCCGCCGGCCAGCATCGAGAACTGCATCGCCCCATTGCCCACGTCCATTATCCGCCGCGATAGCCTGCACGAGTCGTAATCGATGACCGCAACGACCTTCTGACTCCTGAACAGAAGGTTCCCGGGATGCCAATCCGAGTGAGTGATCCGCTCAGGCCACGACTCCAGGCCGACCCGGTTGACCGACTCCGCTGCGCGCTCATACGCCGCCAGCAGAGACTTGAGGCGGGCATCCAATTCAGCCTCGTCGCCCGTGAAACTGTCGTGCAGACTCAGGGTCGAGCCGATTGTGCACAGCCCAGTCCGCACACCCGGGGCGTCATGGTAGTCGCCGCGCGGCGTCGGCATCGTCGTTGCATCCGCAAGATGCTCCGTTGCCCGATGAAAGCGGGCCAGCACCACCCCGGCATCGTGCGCCTCCGGTGGCGTCTGCCCATACGGCTCTCCCGCGATAAACTCGAACAACTCGTAGATGTAATCTCTGATCTGCAGCATCTCCAGGCCACGGTCACGCGTTGGAATCAACCCGGGCACTGGAAACCCCGCGTCTACGAGATGCTTCTGGACACGATGCGTAAACCGGAGGCGATCCGGGTGGGCCTGCTCCACCGCTCGTCGTTTGAGCAGGAACTTCCCGCGCTGGCTGACGATGCCCACCTTCGGGCTTCGACGCGATCCGCGAGGATAGTCGGTTATTGACTCGATGACGCCGAGGTCATAGTGGCTTAACACCACCGCCAGTTCCGCGGCGTCGAACATTGCTCGCTGTGGGGACTGCAAATCGGCTCTCTCTGCAAGCCGGGTGGACAACACGGTCCGGTCGACTACGATGATAGCGTCCGCTGTGCGGAGGTCAAAGAAAAGGGTATGAATGCTAATCAGGTGGCTTAGACAATGAACCGCGAAAAGGCCTGGGAAATCCTGAACGAATATACCAAAAACCCCGCCCTGATCCGCCATGGGCTCTGCGTGGAAGCGGCCATGCGCCACTATGCCAAGCTCAACGGTACGGATCAGGAGCAGTGGGGCATTGCCGGCCTGCTGCATGACTTTGACTATGAGCGCTGGCCCGAGCCGCCCGAGCATACACGCGAAGGGGCCAAGGTCCTGCGCGCCGCAGGTTTCGATGAGGAAATCGTCGGGGCCATGCTGTCACACGTTCCATGGAATCAAGACGAATACCCGCGCGACCGCCCCATTCGCAAGACGCTCTTCGCCGTCGACGAGCTGTGCGGTCTGATTCACGCAGCCGCTCTTGTCCGACCGGAACGCCTCGGCGGCCTCAAGTCCAAGAGTATTATAAAGAAGATGAAGCAAAAGGCGTTCGCTGCGGCGGTGTCACGTGAAGACATCCACAAAGGGGTCGAGCTGCTCGACATACCGTTGGCCGACCATGTTGCCAACTGCATCGAGGCCCTGCAGGGAATCGCCGCCGAACTCGATCTGCTTCCACCCGGGTCCGTTAACGAGACATAGCGGGCGGCCCGGCAACCCTCCCTACTTCTTTACGAAAACCGTCTGGCCCGTGGCGTACCGGCACTGGGGTTGTGCCAGCGCATAAACAAAGTCGGCGACATCTGCCGGTTGCAGAGTCTGATCATCCGGAAAGTCGGGAAACGCATCACGCAGCATCCGCGTCTCCACCGCGCCGGGGGCCACTGCGAACACACGGATGCCCACCGCGCGACCTTCGTTGGCGAGTCCTCGCGTCCACGCGCTCACCCAGGCCTTGGCCGCTCCGTATGCCGCAAAACCGGGGAAAGGATCCACAGATGCGACCGACGAAATATTGACGATCACTCCACCGCCCTGCCTGCACATCACCGGCCACACCGCGCGGCAGCCGTAATACACCGCGGTGACGTTTACGGCTATGAGGGTCTCGAATATCGACGGGTCCAGATCCTCAATCTTGCTGAGTGGTGCCACCCCCGCGTTGTTGACCAGCACGTCGATCCGGCCAAACCTGCTTACCGTACTCTCAATCAAGCCGTCGATATCGCCCGTTGAGCAGACGTCCGTCAGCAGCACGTGACAGCGACCGCCGGCCCGCTCGATGACGTTGCGCGTTTCCTCGAGTGCCTGACGGGAGCGCGACGCGGCCACCACTTGAGACCCACCGGCGGCAAATCGCTCGCAAATGGCCCGGCCAATACCGCGTCCGCCGCCGGTCACCACAACCACCGACTCACTCATCACGCTACTCCTAATGTGGCGTCAACCGTGTAACCCGGGTCATCGTGCCCTCCTGGCAAGGACCATCAATCCCCCCACCTCCAGAGTGGTGGAACTTGGGTTGTAGGTCGCTCAGTCTGCCTGCCCAGCCGTAAGCGGAAGTTCGGCCACGACCACATGGACGGTCTGATCATCCCAATCCACGCGCAAAGACGTCCCGACCGCAGCGGAGGCCGTCTTCACGTAGCCCAGGGCAATCACGCAACCCCTGGCCAATGAACGACAGGAACTTGTCACCTGTCCAACGGGCTTGTCATCATCGGCAATCAGCATTGCCCCGCCCGGCGGAATTGCGTCGCCCTCAACTCGTAGACTCACAAGCCGGCGGGCCACCACGCCCCGGGTGCGCATCCGCTCGATCACCTCCTGTCCGAGGTAACAGCCCTTGGTAAAGCTTACCGCCCGGTCGAACTGTCCTGTCTCCGCCGGAAGGTACTCAGCGGTGATCTCGCGGTGGGGCCAGGGCACACCGGCTTCGATCCGGTGAATCTGCACCGCGTCGTCGCCCGCAGGAGCGGCACATTGAGGTCGAGAAGTATCACTCAATTCCCGCCACAGCTCGACCGCCTTTGCTGACGGTACAAACAGCTCCACCCCTAATGATCCGCAGAAATCGTGACGGATCACGGGAATGGAACAGTCCTGCCACGTGATTTCAGCGGTGCCAAGACGTGGCATGGATTCGGCGTGCTCGATGCCGGCCTCCGTGAGCACGGCGTTCGCCCGCCCGCCGACCAGGGCCAGGCGTACGAACTCGTTGCTTCGATCGCCCACCAGAACGTCCTCGATGATGATGTACTTGTCGAAATGGGCTCGGGCAAGATCCAGGAAGACTCGGTCCAGGTCGACCCAGATTGCATCCGTCCGCACGAGGATGTTGACATCGAACAGGATTCTTCCCTGCGCGTTGCACGCGAACGCATAGTTGCCTTGCCCGGGAGAGAGGTTCTTCACCTCGTTGGTGGTTAGGTTGTGCAGCCAGGATGCTCGATCCGCTCCCGTGATTTCGAGCAGGCCGCGATACGACCGGTCCACCAAGGCAGGCCCGTCAGCCAGAGCCCGGTACTCCGCATCCAGATCGTCGTAGCAACCGACGAGCGGCTGGTGTGGCGCCCGAGCGGGGCGTGCCCCACCGCTTAGCTGCTGTTGCACAAAGTGCGACCACTCAGTCACAGAAGCGCCCCGAAAGCAAGACAGCGACGCAGTATATGCCACGTCCGAATATACCCCACGATAGGCCCAGACCTTCCTTCAATCAACAACTCGTCCGCTCCGGCGGCTGCCCAAATCTTGTGGACCCCTTACGACTGCAATCCGTAACCCATTGCTAAAAAAGAAGTTACGTTGATTGTGCGGGTTGGTCCCTGCCATCGTGCAAAATAGTACCAAATTAGTCCCAAAAGGCTATTGATATAGCACTGATTTAGTGCTATATGCTAGGGTGACACGGGCCGAGGATCGTGTCCCGGCCAAGGGAGCAGATGGGATGCTGGCACTAACGAAGAAAACGGACTACGCACTGATCGCACTTTCGCGCCTGGCACATGGATCGGGCGGCGTCGTCAGCGCCCGAGAGATTGCCGAGGGTTCCGGCGTGCCGCTCCCAATCCTGACCAACATTCTCAAGACGCTGACCGGGGCCGGCATTGTGTTCAGTGCCCGCGGCGCCGCCGGTGGGTACGGCCTGGCCAAATCAACGGAGACGATCAGCCTGCACGAGCTGATCACCAGCATCGAGGGTCCGTTTCACCTGGTGCAGTGCATGATGGCCTCGGCGGTGTCCAGCAAGATGCCCTGTGACCTCGAGCCATCGTGCCCGATTCGGCAACCGGCGTACAGAATCCACGACCGGCTGAGAGAGTTTTTGGAGAACGTCTCGTTGGCGGAGATCATCAACGAGACTCAGGAAGAGGTCGCCGGGCGACCCGCTTAGAGGGAACCAGTACCTTTGCGAAAGACTGTTGTCACGGAGTCCGCACAATGAGGGCTGTATATCTCGATAACAACGCGACGACTCCGGTTGATCCGCGCGTCCTGGAGGCAATGCTCCCCTATTACCGGGAGCACTTCGGCAATGCCGCGAGTCGTAATCATCGCTTCGGCTGGATCGCGGAAGAAGCCGTCGATAAGGCTCGTGAGCAGGTGGCCAAGGTGATCGGCGCCAGCAGCAAGGAGATCATCTGGACCAGCGGTTCCACGGAGGGCAACAACACGGCCATCCTCGGTGTTGCCCGAATGTACGCGGAGAAAGGCAAGCACATCGTCACGTGCAAGATCGAGCACAAGGCGGTCATTGACCCCTGCAAGTTTCTGGAGACGCAGGGGTACGAGGTAACATGGCTTGATCCTGATCAGACCGGCCGCATAAGCGTCGATCAGGTCAGGCAAGCGATCCGAGAGGACACGATCCTGGTCTCGTTGATGTTTGCCAACAATGAGATCGGCACGATCCATCCGATCCCCGAGATCGGCGGGTTGTGCAAGGAGAGAGGCGTCCTGTTCCACACCGATGCGACACAGGCGTTCGGAAAGATCCCTGTTGACGTTGAGGCAATGGGGATCGACCTGTTGACCATGTCGGCCCACAAGGTCTACGGGCCCAAGGGCGTTGGGGCGCTGTATGTCCGCCGCAGGAAACCGCGTGTCCGCCTGCAACCGATCATTTTCGGCGGCGGTCACGAACGGGGCATGCGCAGCGGCACGCTGAACGTCCCCGGTGTCGTGGGATGCGGGGCCGCAGCCGAGATCGCCTTGCAGGAGATGCCCACCGAGAGTATCCGCATCGCCGGTTTGCGCGACCGCCTGTGGGCGGGTCTGAGCGAGCATCTGAGCGACATAACCATGAACGGGCACCCCGAGCACCGGCTGCCCAATACGCTCAACGTCAGCTTCCTGTATATCGAGGGCGAAAGCCTGATGATGGGCATCAGTGACATCGCCGTAAGCAGCGGTAGTGCCTGCACCAGCGCGTCACTGGAACCCAGCTATGTCCTTAAAGGTCTGGGGCTCGGCGAGGATCTGGCCCACAGCTCGATTCGC
>CP070827.1:2815726-2824425 GCA_020344555.1 Phycisphaerales bacterium | reverse complement strand
GGTAAGCGCCAGCTTACCCGTGTCGTGCCGGTGTGTCGCACGGGCAAACAAGTTTGCCCATGCCACCCGACGGTCGGGTGGCATGCCCACGCTTGCGTGGGCATGAACTGGCCTAATGGGAGAAGGTGGAGATGACAAGGTGGGTCAAGACCCACCCTACGAAAATGGCTGTTTCTTTTGGGACATTTGAGCGGTTAAAGGGTAAGGGGGTCGCTGCGTATAAGAAGGGCGACTACCTGGCGGCCAAGACGTATCTGATTGACGCGGCCGAGTGCATGCTGGAGCTTGCCGGCACGGCCAAGACGCCCGAGGTCCAGCGGCAGCATGAAGAGCTGGCGGCGGAGTTGATCGATCTGGCCAAGGACAGCGACCGGATGCACAAGTCCGGCGGCAAGAGGCGTCGACCGGGTGCCGCCCGCCAGCGCGAAAAGGAGGACGATTCCGGGGCGGATGTCTCGGACTGGATCGTCAAAGACAAACCGACCATCGGCTTCGAGGACATCGCCGGGCTGGACGAGGTAAAGGAAGATATCCGCCTGAAGATGATCTACCCCTTCGCCCACCCGGAGCTGGCCCGGCAATACGGGATCAGCACCGGCGGCGGCGTGCTGCTCTACGGCCCGCCGGGCACGGGCAAGACGATGATCGCCAAAGCCATCGCCCACGAGATCGACGCGACGTTCTTTATCGTCAGCCCGGCCCAGATGCTCAGCAAATGGGTCGGTGAGGCCGAGCAGAACATCCGCAAGCTTTTCGATGCCGCCAAGTCGGAGCCGACCTCGGTGATCTTCCTGGACGAGACCGAGGCCCTGGTGCCCAAGCGAAAAAGCGACAGCTCCACCGTCATGCAGCGGGTGGTGCCGCAAATCCTGCAGGAATTGGAGGGGTTTGATCGGACGGGCGACCGGGCACTACTATTTGTAGGGGCGACCAACAAGCCGTGGATGCTCGATGAGGCGATACTGCGGCCCGGACGGCTCGACGCCAGGATATACGTCGGCTTGCCCGACGCACCGGCACGATTTCGTCTGCTGGAGATTTACTTTGGCGGCAGGCCGCTGGCGGAGGACGTGAACTTCGGTGAGTTGTGCGACCGGCTGGAGCGTTACAGCGGTGCCGACATCAAGAATATTGCCCAGCGGGCGGCACAATTACCCTTTATGGAGGCGATAGCCGGGAAAGACGCCCGGCCGATTTCGCGGCACGACATCATGACCGTCGTTGAGGCGACGCCGCCTTCGGTCAATCCGGCGGACTTGATCCGCTATGAGAAGTTTACGGAGGGTGAGAGGTGACGATGCGATCGTGACCGAGACAAGAGGTAGGTGCCTTATGGCTGGCAGTAAGTTTGATCCTCAGCTTTTTTTCCAGCGTCCGGACAACGTGGCCCTGCACGTTCCCGCGTCCGAATTGTTCGGTATCCTGAAGAGATCATTGGATTTGCCTTCGCAGTGGGCCGCGATGGTCAGGCGGACCACAGGCGATCACGTCGTCGTGCAGGCCGGTGGACAGGTAAGCGGTACGGACGTCGAGGACGTGCTCTTTGTCAGAACAACGCCCGTTGATGCGGTGCTCGAAGAGGAGGGCATCGTCACGGGTGACCGGTATCAGTGCCGCGCGGAGTTGAGACTGCGGCTGAGCATTATCCCCGAACGCAGCGAGTTGCTGTCCTTTCAAAGCGCGGTGCTCGGGAGCCATCGCGTTGTGCAGGCCGCCGGTATTGCCCGATATCTTCAACCGGCGCTTCGGGCCGCCCTGGCGAAGTTCGCCGCCCAGCGCGATGCGGCCGAGATTGTCGACGCCCGTTCGACGGAGCCGATATCCTCCGCGATGGCCGAAGCCCTCAAGGCGCCCTGTTTCGCTGCCGGGCTGGTGGTGGACGGTCGGCCGTCGGCAAAGTTCGACTCCAAGACGCTTCGACAGGTTCAGGACGCTGAGCAGGAGGCCGTTCGCCGCCGCGCGGAGCATAAGGCGGCCCGAGAGCTTCAGGAGGCGCTGGAGCGGGCCCAGGCTAAGCACCTCGATCATCTGGCATCGCTGTTTACACGACTCAAGGACCTCGCTGACGCCTCGCCCGACGTTGAGCTGCCGGAGCTGATCCGTTCGTTCTCGGAGCAGCAGCGAGGTGAGCTATACGAAGCACTCTTTGAGTCTGAGCCGGTGACCGCACAGACGCAATGGGTGGTTGTCGGTGCCGGTGATGAGCTGATGTTCTTTGCCCCATCAAGTCTCGATTCGCCGAGTCGCCGCTTCCACGTAGAGGGCGAGGCCGGCCCCGTGCGATCGATTCAGGCAGCCAAGTCCGCTGACGGCAGTGCGACATTGCTTCTCGGCGCCGCCACCGGAGTCTACCGGCTTCCGGTCGATCGGGTCGAGCCGGATCTGACGCTCCTTGTGGGCGGTTCGCCGTCCGCACGTGGCGGGTTCAACGCGGTGGCCATGGTGGGCGATCACGTGTTCGCTTCGCACTCCGAGCTAGGTCTGTGTGAATGGGACATCAATGACCCGGCGTCGTCGCGATCAAGATTTGAATCCATGACCCGCGGGGCGAAGGCGGTGCGCGGAGTTCAGTTCTTCGATGGGGATCTGTACTGCGCCATTGACGACCGGGTGATTCGCTGGCCGGCGGACCAGAGCACGGAGCGCCCCACACATATTTATACCGGCAGCATGACCACGATCACCGCCCTGTGTCCAACATCGGATGGCCTGTTCGTGGGCAACGGTGAGGGCGACGTTCTGCACTGGCCTGCAAGCCGCGATCGCAAGCCCGATCGTCTTCATACCGGCTTGCATCGCCCCGCGGAATCCGTGTGGCTGCTATCCACGCACGGGGTGCGGCGCCTGGTGTATACCGATACGTCGCTGCACGTCCACGCTCGCGTACTCGGTGACAACTTCGAGTGTCGTTACGAAGCCGGCGGGCAGACCCTCCGCCGGGTCGAGGTTGCACCTGACGTGCTGGTGGGCACCAACGACCTGCGAGACCGTTTGATCTGCTGGAGGCCGGGTCAGCCCAAGCAGCCTGCCGCAACACTCGCCGTTTCGCGCCTCTGCGGCCACAGCATCCAGGACGTCTGCCTCGTGCCCCAGGTGTAACGCTCCGCCAGATGCGGGTTTCGGGTTACGCCTTCTCTGGAATTTGACAGGAGCTGGCCCTTGTCAGCGTTGAACTTTGCTGGCCGAAGCCCTAGACTAGTCGTCAGGAGGCACACAAATGCGCCAGCAAGAGGTACGAGACGTTCTCCGAAAGGAACCTTTTCAGCCCTTTCGGATTCATCTGAGCAACGGGGAGACCTACGACGTCCGCCACCCGGAGCTTGCATTGCTCACTCGTAATAGTGTGCACGTCGTGGTTCCCTCATCAGACCAAAAGGATACAGACCGCGTAGTGCAATGCGATCTTCTCCACGTTGCCGCCATGGAACCGATCGACGGGGCGTCAACAGCGTAGATCCGTAGGCTCCACTGTGCGGACCGACACCGATCGCGTTTCCTTGCAACATTACAGTGAGCACCTAGGATGCCGCTCATGCAGCGGCGAGGATGCTTAACCCGACGGCTGGCGGCGCTCACCCTACACGTGGCTATTTTCTTTTCGCCAATCTTGGCGGCCTCGGATGACGTCCGGACGAAGAGCATCGAGCTCGGCAACAACACCGTAGCCGAGCGCATTATCACCATTGCGCCGAATTCGGCGGAGATTATTTGTGCGCTGGGGGCGTGTGATCGAATCGTTGGCGTGAGCAAGTTTTGCGTTTACCCGCCTAAGCTGCAGCAGCGACCGCGAGTCGGCGGGCTGTTCGATCCCGATCTGGAAAGGATCATCGCCCTGCGGCCGGACCTTGTCGTTCTGCGCGGGCGGAACGATTCGGTGGAGCAGCTCTGTCACCGGCGCAACATCGCCGTTTATCACGACCGGACTGAGACCCTCGGCGACGTTGAGACGTGTATCACCGACCTCGGCCAGCGCCTGGGGCGGGTCGACAAGGCAGCCAAGCTGCTCGAACAGTTCCGCCGCCGGCTGGATGCCGTCAGAAAGCGAAACGCGGGCCGGCCTCGACCGCGCGTGCTTCTGACGGTATCGCGCCAGCCAGACCGGCTGGCTAATGTGCTGACCGCCGGTAAGGGAACCTTTCTCGATGAGATGCTTAAGATCGCCGGTGGGATTAACGTGTTCGGACATCTGGACATGGCCTACCCTCAAATCAGCGTCGAAGCGATCATCGCCCGGCGCCCCGACGTGATTATCGAGCTGATCCCGGAAGTGAAGTTGACACCGGCGCTTAAGCAGCAGATGCTCGGCCAATGGAAAAAGGTCGGTTCGATCCCGGCGGTTACCGAGGGGCGAGTCTTCTTCGTTACCGACAATCATTGTCTGATACCGTCGCCGCGGTACGTGGATATCATCGAGAAGGTGTCACGGTTGTTACACCCGGAGACCGACGGTGATCCGTGAAACGACTCCGATGCTGGGCCTCGAAGAAGTGCGGTTCGGGTTTGCTTCGCGCCCGGACTTCCTCGGTCCCATCACACTTAGTGTTGCCCATGGGGAGTGCTGGGCGATCGTCGGGCCCAATGGAGCGGGCAAGAGCACGTTGTTGCGTCTGATGGCCGGTATGTACAAGCCGCACGCCGGAAAGATCAGCGTCGGTGGCAAAGGGCTGGATGAAATTCCCGCTCGCCATCGCGCCCGGCGCATGGCGTTCCTACCACAGAATCCGCCTACCCATCTTGATCTGTCGGTGCGAGACATCGTGTTGATGGGTCGGTTTCCGCATCGCTCGCTGGGGTTGTTCGACTCCGCGGAGGATTACCGGATTGCGGATCGGGCCATGGCGATTACTGAGACACTCGGTTTCGCCGACCGCCCGATAACCACACTGTCGGGAGGTGAGGCCCAACGTGTCCACTTGGCCGCCGCGTTTGCCCAGCAACCGCAAATTGTGCTCCTCGACGAACCTACCGCTTCGCTGGACATCCAACACCAACTGACCATCTTCCAAATCCTCCGCGACCGGGCAAGTTCCGATGGGCTGGCAGTGGTCGTTGTGACTCATGACGTCAACCTGGCGGCCCAGTTCTGTTCCCACGTCTTGCTGCTTCATGAAGGGCACGGCGTGGCTACGGGCCCACCGGCCGAGGTTTTGACGCCGGAGGTGCTCGGCCCGGTGTACGGTGTCCAGCTAATGACACTTGCGATTCCACACCAAGAAGACCGCTGCTGGGTGGTGCCCGTTGCGGCGACGCGGGAGGAACCTGCATGACGATCCTCACGCCCCGTCGGTACGTCCTGCGGCTTGGCGGCTGTGTGCTGGGTCTTATGCTCCTCATCTTGATAAGCCCGGGGATTGGCACAGAGTCTGCCTCGTTTGGATGGTGGGATGCCTGGCGGGCACAACTCGGGCTCTCGATCGATGGAGATGAGCTGATCGGACGTCCGTTCGTTGATCTGGACGAGAACGGCACGATCTCCAGCGAAGAGCTGGCCGGGTTTGTCGATGTCGCCCGGCAGATCGGCTTCCGCCAGCGCTTTCCACGAACGCTCCTGGCGTTGCAGGTGGGGATTACGCTGGCCTTGTGCGGGGCGACCTTTCAGGTTTTGTTCAGGAACCCGCTGGCCACGCCCTACACGCTTGGAATCGCCAGCGGTGGCTCGCTGGGTGCGCTTGTTGCCATTCGACTCGGATGGGGAATCACGCTGTTGGGCATATCGAGCCTGGCAATGTCTGCGTTTGTGGGCGGGGTCGCGGTTGTCGGCATCGTATTGTTGCTGGCCCGTGGAGCCCGTCGGTTGACCTCCAACGAACTGCTGCTTGCCGGGGTGACGATGGGGTTGTTCTGCTCCGCGATGATGATGCTTGTTACGGCCGTGTCGAGCGAACGGGCAACGTTCACGATCGTGCGTTGGATGATGGGCTCCCTGGATCCGATCACGACCCTCCAAGGTGCGATGCTCCTACCGTTGGTAGTGCCTTCCTGGGTGGTGCTGATGGTCAGCGCCCGGGCGTTGAACCAGTACCGCCTCGGTGATGAGTTGGCCACCTCCCGAGGAGTTAATGTGGTTAATTTGCAGGGAGTCTGCGTGCTGGTCTGCACCCTGGCAACGGCCGGCGTGGTGGCGAAGTGCGGTCCGATCGGGTTCGTCGGGCTGGTCGTGCCTCACATGGTAGCCTTGGTGATGGGCTCCGATTGTCGGCTGCTGCTTCCCACCTCGGCGGTTGTCGGCGGGGCATTCCTGATCGTCTGCGATTGGGCATCCCAGCTTACCATGCGTTTTGCAGGCTGGGCTACCGACCGGCAAATCGGCAGCGCCACCCTGCCGATCGGGGTCGTAACCGCAGTTGTAGGGGTGCCTGTCTTCCTGATCTTGCTGAAAGCACGGCGGAAGTGATCTGCGACCCGGCAGGGCGGGCGGCGGGAATGCGATTTTCAGCGGCCAAATCGTAAGAACATGTGAGAATCCCCTCGACGGGCTGGAATACCGGCTAACATCTTGCGAATATGGTGGTCGGAGTATTGTGTAGGCGGGAAGCTTGCGCGTGAGGAACTAGAGCAGGAATCACCACCCGAGGAGAAGACCATGAGAGCCCGAGCGACATTTGTGTGCCTGGTTCTGGCAGGTCTGGGTTTGCTCCCGAGCACCGGTTGCATCGTTATTGGCGTGGATTGGGGCTGGCCGTTTGGCGGCTCGAGAGTATGGACCGGGCCGGTGACCGAGCGGATTCAGATCGACGCCGCCGATTTCGATGGCTTGGAGACGCGCACACACAACGGCTCGATCACGTTCGACGGACAGACGGGGACTGCTGAAGCCCATGTCACGGTCACCAAGAAGGGCGGTGGGCTGACGATGGGTGACGCCGAGGCGGCACTCGAAGCGATCAACGTGTACCTCAAGGCGGCAGGCGACAATACCCTGCGCATCGGTTGGAAATGGAAAGGCATCAAGCGATCGCACTGGGGAGCCCGAGTCAGCTTCGATATCAAGGCACCGGGTGACATTCGATTCGATGGACAGACACATAACGGCTCGATCGAGATAAGCGGTGTCGCCGGCGATGTCCGGGTGATCACCCACAACGGTGGGGTCAAGGTCGAATCGGCCGACGGAAAACTGCATGCCAAGACCCATAACGGGCCGGTCACAGCCACGTACGCCGGTGACGACATCACGCTGGTTACCCACAACGGCCGCGTGACCGCGGACCTCAGCCGGTGCGGTGCGGTGAGCGGCCACATCAGGACGCACAACGGGAGTGTCGGGGTCGTTGTCGGTGAGGCGGCATCGGCCGATCTGACCTGCCGGACTCACAACGGGTCCATCAGGTGCAACGTTCCGTTGAACGAAAGCCTGTTCTCGCGACGTAAGCTCACGGGAACAATCGGGACCGGCGAAGGTAATCTCGACGTGGTTACGCATAATGGCAGCGTCAACATCAAGAAAGCTTCCGGTTGACGCGATTTGATAGACGTACCTCCCCCCTCCTTCCCTGGAGAAGCCCACGGGATACTCCCCGTGGGCTTTTTCAGTAGGGCGGCCTCCCGCGAACGAGGAACTGCGGTAGGCAAACCCCACTCCGCACGGACGCGGAGTGCGGTACTCATTCAATGACACATATCTCCCTCGGGCGCTCGGCAACAGGGTTGGCCAGGCAGCCGCGTTCGAGTTAAGCTCCCCTCTTCAGTCACCCGGGCCCGGACCGGCGGGTCTGGATGTGGGCAGCAAGAACACCAGTACGTTATAGCTGCAGGATGCCGAGATGAAGATTGGAGTCCCCAAAGAGACATATCCGGGGGAGCGGCGTGTTGCCTTGATCCCGGACTCGGTCACGGCGCTCGGCAAACAGGGGCACAGCGTGTCTGTGCAGGCCGGTGCCGGGTACGAGGCCGGCTTTCCTGATGCAACCTACCAGGACAAGGGGGCAACCGTGATCGCAAATCGTGCCGAGTTGTTCCAGACCGCCGACGCCATTGTTCAGGTCCGCTGCTTCGGAGCGAATCCCGAAGTGGGCCGGGCTGATCTAGGGGTGATGCGACCCCAACAGGTCGTCATCGGCACGTGCGAACCGTTGTCGTCGCCGGAGCTTGCCAGGGAGTTGGCCGACCGCAAGGTGACGGCGTTTGCCTTGGAGCTGATGCCGCGTATCACCCGTGCCCAGAGCATGGACGTGCTTTCCTCACAGGCCACCGTTGCGGGATACAAGGCGGTGCTCATGGCCGCCGACTTGTCGCCGCGCATGTTCCCGATGCTCATGACAGCGGCCGGTACGATCAGCCCCTCGCACGTGTTCGTGATCGGTGCCGGGGTAGCGGGGTTGCAGGCGATCGCTACGGCCCGGAGGCTGGGCGCCGTCGTGAACGCTTATGACGTCCGGCCGGCGGTCAAGGAGCAGGTGGAGAGCCTCGGCGGGAGGTTCGTCGAAATGGAATTGGAGGCGGGCGGCGCCGAGGACAAAGGCGGATATGCCAGGGAAATGGGCGAGGAGTTTATCCGCAAGCAGCGCGAGCTGATGACCAGGGTTGTGGCCGAAAGCCACGTGGTGATCACGACCGCGGCCGTCCCCGGCAAGACAGCCCCGCTGCTGGTTACGGCTGAGATGGTCAGAGGGATGATGCCGGGCTCGCTGATCATCGACCTGGCGGCGGAACGCGGCGGCAACTGTGAGCTGACCAGGGCCGATGAGACGGTCGTGGAG
>CP070827.1:2812811-2815626 GCA_020344555.1 Phycisphaerales bacterium | reverse complement strand
GAAGCTCCGAAGGTCAACGCCGATGATGCCGTCACCCTTGTGAGCGATCTCGTAGGCCGTCATGTTGCATTCGATGACACCCAATTCGACGTCATCGGCAAACCGTCCTTGAACACCTGCCGAGTAGGGAATGCCCGCGTGGTTGGTGTTCTTGTAGCCCACGAACGCATCCGGGCAGTTACTCTCGACGTAAATCTCGGCATAGAAGCTGGCATGGGGAGCAGCGGGAAAACCCCCAAACCACGCCGCGCAGGGGAATCCCGGGAAGTCGAATCGATCCGCGGAGTGACCCAACGTGGCCGGGGCACCCACAACCGTGCCGCACAGATCTCGACTGAAGCTAACGCCCAGGTAGAGATTGGGCGGAAGCTCCACCTGGCCCGGTGGATGGAACACGATTTCCTTGATGATGCCGGCTTCCTCGGCGGGAACCGTAACCTGGCCGGCGGTATCTTGGATTGGATTCCCACCGGCACCCGGACACGCCTCGTACAGGCCGAAGTCGACCGTGTAGGCGCCTAATGCCGCGCCGGAGCCGTCGCCATCCCTATCCCCCGTAACTCTAATCACGTAGCGATCCAGGATACATCCACCGACACGTGCCAGGGCAATGTCGTCGGCGATCCTTGCACTTGCCAGGGGACTTGACGGTCCAAACACGTACGAGCCAAGGGTATTGCAGTAGCCGGCGCCCGGGTCTTCCTGGCAGGTGGTACCCAAGCTGCTGACCTCCCCATTGACCACGGTGCCGCCGCCGGGTCTCCCTATGACAGTGACGCGGTGTACGGGAACATCGGGAGAGAGCAAGACGGGTGGCTCCGTCCAGAGCCCGTCGCCGGTGATAACCCCATCGCCGGAGCCATTTCCCTTATCCAGTGTTGTCGGGGACGTGAACACTGGAGACGATTGTCCATGGGCAACGGTGACCACACCCGCTATAAACACGCCCGCCAGACCCGGCACACTCCAAAGAGACCTGCGACGGGAGATGACGATTCTTCCCTTGTGCTTCGATAGACCAGCATTAGACAGTACCCACCGATAAGTGCACGAAATCATGATCTCAAACCTCCATTGATGACGCAAACAGAGTGCCACGAACTGTCGCGATGGGGTCCAATCGGTACGTGCGGTGGTCCGGAAGGTTTCGGAGCCGTCGACTGAACATGAGGCGACAAGGTCATCGCACACATCCCAGAGTAACCCTTGGCGAAGCGGCCCTGCCCAGCCGGCCACGCCCCCGGCTCCCCACTCCGAGACATGCCCAATGATATTGGACTCACGGTGGGAATTCAAGGAGAAATCCAGGTTTTTCTCGGAATACCTGAATTGAGCTTGTGCTTCGCGCCTCTCTTGGTGCGGCGGGAACCACACAACCGCACCCTGAGGCTGCCCAACCTCGCCTTCCGGCCCAAAAAACCCCCAAAGCCTGGCACGGAGTACCCTGGGGCCTCCGGGTATTAGTAATGTGCACGTGTGGTCGGACGCTCGCCGGTCACGCTGCGGCCCGGCGTCCTCGTCTGAGGATAACCATCCCCGCGGTCAATAGGAGTGAGGCGTGGGTGTTGCGGAGGGTCAGGTCAGGGAGACGGGGTCTACGTCGCTGGTGATTGAATCGGCCTTGGTGATCAGAGCCTTGGATTGGTCCAGGTGGGCGGAACCGTCCTGGTGTACTACGTCGCGGACCAGGTGGATCGCACCAACGCTCTCGAACAATACCGCAAGGGAGACCGCGAACTCCGCGAGGACCGGACGATGACCAGCTAAGCAGCTCGGCATCACGCGATGCCGCCTGCAGAGGACTCGTTAGCGACGCCACGGCCGCGGAAAACCAAGTTTCAAGCGGCCAAAACTGTCAAACGACCTGCTGTCTATATCGTGCCGGCAAAATAGCACCGGCACCGAGCACACCCGCCGCCATGATGCCCGCGATCACCGCTCGGTTGGCGGCTGCCGCGGAGCAAGCTTAGGCCGTTGCAAAACCCTGATCGTCAGCGGCCTTGTTTCGAGTGGGAGGATAAAATCGCGCAGTTCATCCAGCATCATGGACCAACCGTAGTCAATAAGGTCGAGAGTGAACACGCCAGCGGCGTCCTCCGACACCGTCACGATCAGGGTCCCACAATACTTGGGTGGGGCCGAATATGGCGGCCCGTCGAACGGCTCGAAAAGGGTGGATGCGAACCGATACTGATTAAGGTCCACGGCTGCAAACTGCCTCAGGTCAAAGAAGACATAGTCCGCCCTGCCTAGCCGAATGAAAGCGCCGCCCGCCTTGTCGTCAGATGTGTCACAGAAACCGTTCATGCAGGTCACGGCGTGGTCAACACATTCGAGATCGTTCTGGCACGGTCGCGGTCCTCTGAAGGGTATTAGCTCCCCCTGTGCCGGAGGTTCAGCCTGGAGCTTGTCGGTGTCGATGTCAGCTTCATACGTGCTAAGCTGCTGCCCCTCCCACGACCAATCGGAGGCACGTATCTCGCACTGAATTTTGTCTCCGGGCCTGACTAGAACAGTGTCCCTGGGTGCAATGCTGCCCTCGCAAACGCCGGAGTCACAATCGATGTCCCTGGTGCAATGCTCCCCGGCATTGTCACCATCAAGACACGTTCCGTTGACTCTAACGACCACCACCGAGAACTTGGGCCCCTCGGGTGCGCATATCAACGTTCTTAACATTGCGGCGTTGCTGACAACGGTGCCGCAGACGTTGCTCACAACCACGTCGTACTCACCGGCGTCGTTGAGGCCTGCCGGATCGATCCACAACACGGCAGTGGTTGCTCCTGTGACGTTCCCGCCGTCCTCCAAATCT
>CP070827.1:2795392-2812711 GCA_020344555.1 Phycisphaerales bacterium | reverse complement strand
ACAGACCCAACGAAGGAGCCGCCCGGCGGAAGACACTCCACACACGAGTATCGGCATAGCGGCAGTTCTTCGGCGTGGCCGGGCAGTAGGCTTCACAGAATCGGAACGGCTCCCCGGACTTCGGATCGTAATAACCCTTCTCGACCGCAAAAGATACGACATTGTTTGAATAGAGACACTCTTTGGGATCATCCAACGGGAACTCACCGATTCTGGCCTTGTTGGCATGGCAAGATATGTATCCGTCAGGGACTCTAACTGCCACCCATACGGCACCACTGCCGCCGGCACCAGGCCCGATCATCTCCAGTATCCACGCTTCGTTGGTGTCAGCGATCGAAATTGACTCTCCGGTCGAACGATAGCCGTACTCGGCCACCAGGTCGGTCATGACTGTGAGGGCCTCTCTGGCCGTCTTGGCCCGCTGAAGGGCCAGGCGCATCAGGTCCCAATAGTGCAGCAGCCCATCCGGATTACGCAACTCCTCCCGACCGCTGAACGTGGTCTCGCCGATGGCCAGTTGGTGTTCGTTCATCAGGCCGACGACGGCATAAGTATGCGGGACCTGCTTGATCTTACCGCGCACGTTCCCGGACCAGTCTTTTATTTCCAGCCACCCCTCCGGTTCGTGATCTGCCGCCGGAGTATATCTAAGATGGGGATGGAACTCCCCGTCGCAGGTATACGTCAGTATCACCGCCCCATCCTCAGTGGCACCCTTGGTCACCAGGATATTGGTGCAGGCCTCCAGCGTGGGGGCGCCGTTAGGACCACAAGCACTCACGGCCACCACGGCAATAAACACCTTGTTTCTGTTAATCGACTTTCGCACAACTACTTTCTCCTCTTTACACACGTAAACATCAGGCTTGCTGCGCTTTGTGAGGTTACCTGGCCAGAGCTTTACTACCTTTTGATTGTTCGCAGGAACTCCTGAACTTCCGGGATGGCCCCCTGGTAGATCAGGTAGCCGTTGTAGGGCTCGCGCTCGGTGGTCTCATCGGCGATCGGCGTCAGCATGATTCGCCGGACCTCGTCGCGGTCGTCGGTCTGACCAAGGGCCCAGCACAGTTTCATGTACGCCACCTCGGGCAGCATGTTCGACGCGGGAACTACGCCCAGCTCCATGATCTCCCGGCCGGTTTCGTACACGTACATCTGCACGTAGCCCCATAGCGTCTGTACCGTCATGTAAACATGCATGCCCTTGTCCGCCGCGCGTTTGAGGGCCGGATAGACGGGCTTGTTGACGTGCCCGAGGCCGGTACCGGCAATCACCAGGCCCCGGTACCCCTTGTCCACGATCGCGTCGAGGACGTCCGGCCTCATGCCGGGGTAGTAGTAGAGTATCGTCACCATCTCCTCGAACGCAGTGTTTATTTTGACGCTTCGATCGCTCCGGCGGCGTTTGTAGTCGTCTCTCAGGTGCGTGATCTTCTCTTGATCAACCATCGCCAGGGGGATATCACCGACCGTGCGGAAGGTCGAGCGGTAGCTGGAGTGCATCTTGCGGACGCGCGTCCCGCGGTGAAGCAGGCAATACTGGTCGGAGGTCGGGCCGAACATACATACGACGACCTCGGCGATGTCGCCTTCAGCCGCGGCCTTGACGGCATTGATCAGATTGATAGCCGCATCCGACGAGGGCCGGTCGGATGAGCGCTGCGAGCCGACCATGACAATCGGAATGGGTGAGTCCTGGACCATGAAAGTCAGGATCGCGGACGTATGATGCATTGTGTCGGTGCCGTGCCCGATGACGATGCCGTCGACACCTTTTGCGATCTCCTCGCCAATGCTTTCGGCCAGCCGGATATACTGCTCGGGTCCCATGTTCTCGCTGAAGACGCCGTACAGTTTCTCGGTTCTGAGGTTGCACAGATCGGCGAGTTCGGGCACGGACCCGTAGAGCTCACCGGGTGAAAACGCAGGGATGACCGCGCCGGTGCGATAGTCAAGCCGACTGGCGATGGTCCCTCCGGTACCGAAAAGGGTGACGTGCGGCTTCGCCGGGTTGGTGGGAAACTCCTTCTCGGGAATCTTGTAGTGGGCCTCGCGCCGACCGTGCTCAGTGATGTTGGAGATGGAGTCGGCAGCGATGCCGACGTTGTAGCCGTTCTCGAGCTTCAGCACGACGTGCTTGTCATCAGAGGTCTCGCTGCGAGGTAATATCAGCCCCGCAAACCGGCCACGGGTAGATTCCACGTCCACCTCGCTCCAAACGCCCACGCCGTAGCGCTCGAGCACCGCCTTGCCCTCACCACGATAGCCCTGGAACCGCTTGTCACTCATGCCCGGCCCTCCGCGGAAGCGCTGCAGTCGCCGTGAGTTCCGAGTGTCACAGCAACCATCTGGGCGACGCGGCCGCCGTCGGCCCGGCCCGCCAAATCGTTCATAAGCACGCCCATTAAATGGCGGTGCCTCTTGGCTGATGTTGAGAAACGATGGTCGTCCAGCCGGTCGACGGCCGCCTTAACCTGCGCCGCCATTTCCTCGTCGCTGAGCGGCTTGGCGTTGAGTGCCTGGAGCACGTCGGCAACCATAACCTCCCGGTCAGGCTCACGGGTGCGCGTCTCGAGCGTCCGGCGCAGAACCTTTACGACACCCTCGCGCGCCAGGCGTCCGTGAGCGTAGGCTTTGAACACCTCCATGACCTCGTCATCCCTAAGCAATTCGGGGTTCAAGCCGCTCCGGCGAAACGCCTTCATGCGTTGACAGGTCACAACCGCCGCGAAGGTCGGGTCGGTCCCAAGCTCATCAACAAGCCGGGAGAACAACTCACCGCGCGGCGAGAGGCTCAGGGCCTCAACCATCTCGTCGGACAATCCCATTGCCCGGTACCGGGCCTCGCGGTCCCATACGAATTCGGGCAGCCGTTTGCGGATTCGTTCCACCCGGTCCTGCGGAATGGCCAGAGGCGGCAGGTCCGTGTCGGGATACATCCGATCCGCTCCCGGGAGGACACGTTCGAAGCCGTTGGTTCCGTCTTTGAGGGCCTGGCGAGTGTCGCTGGGCACACCGGTGGCGGCTTCGCGAGCGCGAAGGACGACCTCCTGGCACGCAGTTTCAGTGTCCGCCTCGTTGCCCCACACGAGGATGAGGGCATCGTTGGATCCCGCGCTCATCCTCCGGCCAAGCTTCTGCCAGTCCCTACCGTAGAGTGATTCGGAGGCCGTGTCGGAGTGCGCCATGTTGGGCAGGTGGGTCAAGCACGCGATCACACGAACGCGATCGGAGAACTCCTTGGCGAAGGTGGTGTGTTCCTGTGTCTCCTCGTTCAGCAACCCGGCAAAGCCCTTCAGCACCACGCACTTGACGCGTAAGCCTTGCTCAATTGCGGACCGCAGGGGCTGGTAGCGGGTCTTGGCGACGATCCGGGTGACCTCGTCGGCGCGGTGTTCGAGAGTTTCCGGACTGATTTCGCGCCGCCGGAGTTCGTCGCGGATGTGCAGTAGGGCGCATTGGCGCCGGGCCTCGTTATAAACCAGCCGCGGTATCCGCCAGATTTGGGGTACACCCTTGACTTCGACACGTGTCCCGCCCTTGACACTGACATTCACGTCCTGGCGTACGGTCCCTATACCGGTGCGAACTTTACCGGTGCTGCGGCAGAGCTTCCGGATGATCTGGGCCACATCCGCCGCTTCCTGGGGAGTTCGCATGTCAGGCTCGGTCACCGGCTCGACCAGAGGCATCCCCAGACGGTCCGTCAGATAGACGCGATCGTGCCCGATGTCCGACACCTCGCGACAGGCGTCCTCCTCCAGCCCGAGCTGGCGGATGCCGATCTTGCGACCTTTGTATGGGATCCACCCGTTCACCCCGAGAATCGTGGTGCGTTGGAACCCGGTGGGGATCGAGCCGTCAAGGTATTGCTTGCGGGCGATGTGCAACTCGCTGACCAGATTGAGTCGAAGCAGAAGGGCCAGCTCGATGGCCGCGTCCAGAGCGTCGTCGGCCATGAAGAATGGCGGAGTGTCGTCAAACTCGTAGGTGCAGACCGTGCCGTGATGGACGCGGTAGTGGATGTTTTTGCGGGTCTTCTTCTCCATCAAGGCCGTCCCGTCGTACTCCCCGAGTTCGGAAAGCGTCGGCCGCATGTGACGCAGAATCTCGGCGTCATAGTCCTTGCTGTAGCGGCCGGCCGGGCAGCGGCAGAAGAGCTTCGTTCGGGTGATAAGCTGGCGGTGGACCTCCAGCCCGCAGCGAAGCCCGATACCGGCGTAGTCCTCCGGACTCATCAGATGAAACGGCTTGAACGTAAACGGCATGGAACACCGCCTCCTATCTCGGAACGCAAACTCTGCATTCTAAATCCCCCACGGGGACTCGGCAACGAAGTCCCGGTCAGTACCTGCGACGTCGGTGCATCCCGAAAGGATGGCGATCACGAGGCCTCGCCGGCGGTATTTGAGGTAGTCCGAGATCGCCAACCGCGGGTGCAGGTAACCGCATCAAGGAGTCCAGTGTCTCCAGCGCCTGCCAGCATCCCGGCGCCGAGCCACGATCTGGGGGATTATGCTACCAATGAGGCAACAGGCCGATGCCGCTCGATTCGCGTAGCAACCCATGACACCGCGACGTCCAACGCTTTGTCGTGTCGTCATCGCCGTACAACGCCCGGGCGCCTCCTAAGAAGCGCCCGAACATCATTACGATTCTTCCTAATGCGGGTGGGCCCGCAACCCAAGTAGCGGCCTGCGTCCCCGCAGGCCGCCGTGATCCTCGGCCGGCGAGACGCCGGCCGCTGCCCAAGACGCGCCTACGCCGCCGCCAAAAGATGCGCGCAAAAGGCGCATATGTTTCACCGTAAGACTGTAAACTGCGCCAGGCAGGCCAATGGTTGTCCGACCTCGTGGATCGCGTGCTCAGGGCCGGGTAAGAGAGGCGGACGGTCCCTAACCGTGCATTCGTAACCTCTTGTTCGACAACGACTTACGCGCGATCCGCGGTGGGCGGCCGGTCTTTTCTTGCATCGCGGGCAGATATGAGATAAGATGCTCTCCTTGTTGGACGGACCGGACAGCGTCAGTGGTCCGCCTGACGCACGCTGTCGGGAGTCAGCGCAGACACTTCGAACCGCGAGAGGAACATGCGCTGGGTGCGCATAGTCGTGAGCGCTTTGGACAACACGTCGTGTCCGCAGGGGAGATACATATTATGAAGATTCGCACTGCGTGCGTACATTGCGCAACGGCTCAATTACTCACCTCGCGGCCAAGATCCTCTATCGGCGCAAGGCGGTTAGGAGCATGGGAACACGTGCGTCAGGCCTGCTGATAACGCTCGTCGATAGCGCCATATGCCCGGCAACCATTGCTCTGCCGAGGTTAGCGCGAGTGCTCGTGCAAGCGTCATCAGGCCTCGCTCGGCCTGAGCGCCTGGGACCTCCGGGGGTTACGGCACCGCGGGCCCCGCCTACGCGACGCTCACGGAAAAGGCCCACAGCGGCCTGCTGGCTCCGCCACGATGCCGGGCACGTTGTGTACAGGATGTTTCGAAGGAGGACGTTTAGGGAAGGGATTCAGTTGTTGCAGGCACATTGAGCTGAGAAAACGGAGGTACGGAAATATGTTTCGAGAGATCAAAAGTCTTGGGTTAATTGCGATTACGATTGGCGTATTGCTGGGTTGGACCGTCCCGGCACATGGCATCCAAAGATATTACATGCATGGTGAACGGTACATAAACAAGACCGGGAAGACGGCCTTCTGCCTGAGGAAGTATCTGCATGATTATGAGGTAAGAAGGGACCGGGCATGGAGTAATGAGCTTCCTAACTGCCGTGTGGAGCGCCTAGCCGGGAATCACACGCTAATCGAGTGCTGGGGGGAGACGGGGGTTGCACCTAATGATACAGCCACAGTGTCGTTTTACGGGAGGACTGCACTTAATTCCGACGGGACGGCAGAAGTCATGTCCAGTAAGTGGTACCAGTACAAGAAAGAGCCGCCCGGTGAGGACCCGTGCGAGGAGTTCATCGATTATGCTGAGCCCGTGGCCTCGCCCATGGCGCAGGACACGGAGACTCGCGCGGAAGAGGTACAGGTCGATGCCGTGTTCAAGCATCTCGTAAGAGGATGGGACGACGAGACTAACCAGCCCGTAGCTTTGGCGAAAACGCTCTACGGGAGTGAGATCTATTTCGCAAGGTGGCAGGAAAAGCTCCATGAACCGGATATGACCGAGGACCTCTGGACGTGCGTCAACGAATTGAATCAGCCGCCGGCGCCGCCGGGCACCCGGAAAGAGTGCTTGAACGATGCCGAGTGCCTCCTTGCCAACCCGGCCTATAGATACTGCGGACGATGTTATGATGAGGATGATCCAGAAGGACAATGTGAAGAACCTTTCGATCCAGTTCAGCATGGAATCACGTGGGAGCAAGCCAAGACCGATTCACTTGAGACAACGTTTGTCCTCTCCGAATATGGCCAGGAGACCGACCCGTTCCGTCTTGGGAGGCATAGGGAGACGCAGCGACTTCTCCTGCGACATTACACTGACCTCAAGCATAACTACGAATCGTCTGACTACGAAGTCGTGCAGTTCATGGTGCGCGACTGGTTAATACCCGCTGTCTCGGAGTGGGGTCTGGTGGTTATCGCCCTGTTGATGTTGGCGGCGGGGACAATCGTGATCAGGCGGAGGAGAGCCATGGCGGCGCGTGCCTAGGGAGCGCCGCACGGTTGATTAGGAATCATTCTATTGGTCATCGGGACCTGGTTTCTGCGCGGCCCGTGCAGGAATCTGAGAGAGTCTTGTATATCGGCGCGGACACGAGTTTGGAAACGGGCAACAAGGCAAAGGCATCGCGGTAAGTAAAGAGACTGCGGGATTCGAACGGGCAGGCGGACAGGCGATCGGCGTCTCATTCCATTCGGGGCGCTCGTCAAGTGAGGTATTGTCCTCTTTGAAAGGAGGTATGGGCCATGAAGGCACATATCGGGACCGGGCAAAAGCAGTGTCTTATCGGCATCCTTGGTATCGGGTTATTGTCATTGGGGGCAGGTCCCTACGGATCGGGTGCGGGACCCGTTGCAGCGGGCGAGCCGGCGGTCGGGGGAGTTCCAGGCGCCGTTCCGGCCCGCTCCGGCGAGACGGACGCCGCGGAGGGGGGCGTGTGGGAAGCCTACGCGGGTATGATTGCGGCGGCCACGTGCCTCCCATCCTCACCGCCCGAACCGGAGAGACTCGCACTCCCGGGAGACCCGATTAGCCAGAAGGTCCGCTACCTGTCGTTGATCGCGGGCGATGCGGGTCAGTCGCAGGCCATCCGGGTCACGTTCGACGATCTACCCGCGCCGTACGATTCCTGGAACGGCGTGCAGATGTGGGTCCAGGAGCCGACGACGTACTGCGAGAACGCGGGTGTGGTGTCCCCTCCGTGTCCCCCTGCTCAGCCAACCAGCGACTTTACCGGGGCTACGCTGGGTTGCGACCCCTGGTATGGAGATTTCTACTCGTTGACTCATGGGCGGTGTGATACCGGCACACCCAACGAGGGCGAAGACTGCGACGAGGACGCGGACTGCGGAGAGCCTCCGTCGACGGGGGACTGCGTTCAGGACGCTATCGGCGAGGCGGTCCACGTGTATCATGAGGGCATCGTTCCCGATGGCATCTATGTCCTGCAGATCGTCGACGCGACCTGCAACCTGGTGGAGGAGTCGAGCTACTCTGAGCCGCTGTGCATGTACCAAAGCGCCTGGGGCGATGTCGTGGGCAACTGTGTCACGTATCCTTGCGGCCCGCCCGACGGAGTCGCGAGCCTTACCGACTACGCTGCCGTGCTCGACAAGTTTACCAATACAACCATCCCTCATCCGGCGATCATCAAGGTCAGGGCCGACCTCGACTGGGAAACCCCCAACCGACGGATCGATATCTCGGACGCCACGTTCTGTTTTGATGCGTTCGGTGGTGTGCAGTATCCGCCGCCTGGGTTCTCACCGCCTGGTTCGCCCCCCTGCACCGTGAGCCGGTTGTCCGGGGCTTCGGATACGCTCGCCGGGCCTCGGGGATTGTGCCCGCCGTTTCCTGTGTGCGGCGATGAGTTCGTTGAGCTCCCCGAGGAATGTGACCACGGCGGGGAGTCCATGACTTGTGATGCCAACTGCACGTACGTGGTCTGCGGCGATGGGATCGTCAACACAACCGCAGGTGAGGGGTGCGATCCGCCGGACGGTGTCACTTGTGACGGGAATTGCCAGCTTCTGGTGACGCCCACGAACCCTATCAGGCTGGTTCCCGTGGGGAACGATTGGGAAGGCAACCTGGACCCGGGTGTCACGCTGGATGGCAATGAGATCACTCTGCCGCGCGGTGGGCATAAGGTCTTTTTGGAGATCGAGCTGCCGGACTGGGACCCGGACGTGGGTGGCGTGAAGCTGGACATCTGGCAGGTGGCCATCGACTCCACGGGCTACACCAGTGGTCTCCAAGGTACGCTTACTCCTTGGGCTCCATCGTGCACGACAGACCCCGACTGTGAGGCTCTTATGGGCCCGCTGGGCACGGGTGCCGCGGCGATGGGCGGCTGCGGTGCGACTGGCGTTCCATCAGGGCTCTGCGCCGCCGGCTTCATCGACAATACCCGGACAGACTACATCTTCAGTGGTCAAGGCGAGTTGCCCGCGGTGGACCGAAGCACCCTCGACTACCGGTATGGCAGCACACTATTGGGCGCCCCCATCCCCAGCCCGGGCATCGCGGGGCTGTACGGCGGTACGCTGGCCGTGGATGTGCCTATCGGTGCGGCCGGAACCTTCATAATCGACTTCAGGCATGGAGCCGAGCAAACCTACCTGGCCAGTCACTTCGAATACCTGATCCCGCTGGGAGGCTTCGAGCCTGCGGTGATCACGGTGTTGACTGCATGCTGCCTGCCCGACGGAAGCTGCGACCCCGCTATGACCGTCGAGGACTGCCTAAACGCCGATGGAGCGCTTGTTGCCGAGTGCGCAGGTGACAACGACTCCAATGGTATTAACGACGCGTGCGAGAGCGGTGGGTGCTGCTTAGACGGAGGCACTACTTGCGTAGAATTGTCACGCGTGGATTGCAAGGCCCAAGGTGGCGCGTTTGTCTGTGCATGTCTGGGCGATGTCGACCCTGTTTACGGAGTCGACGACGCCTGCGAACCCTGCGCGAACGCCAGTACGCCATTGGCGGAGCCGATGGCATGTTCCCAGCATGACCATTGTGGTGAACAACCTCCGGGCGAAGGTAGAGGGGGCACGTGCAGTGTCGATGGGACTTGCGTGTGTGTTGATAACGACGATTGTTGGAACCTTGCGGAGTGCCTGGGCGGCGTCTGCTACGCGCCGAAAAACCGCTACATCACGTTTGAGCCCAACAATGCCGGAAGGTGTGTCGCTCTTCGGGTCGATATGACATCCTGTGGTACCTTCCCGGGATGCACATTCACGAAAAAATGGGTCGATGAGCCGAACCCGGTGACCGGCGTCTCCCGCGTGGTGGACACACCCATTTACCGCGACTGGACGGAGGAGGTGATTTACGTCGGTGATCTCGAGATCGTCCCGGCCTCAACCTACGAGGTGCGTGCGATTCAGCAAGACTGTGATCCAAACGACCCCACCAAGTACTCGTCGCCGCTCATCCTGCCGACGGTACCGATCCCAACGACGTGCGCAGACTCCTGTGTCGCGCCGTGTTCTTGGGCCGATATCGTCGGCATACAGGTATCTCCGGGGGTCTACCTGCCCCCGGACGGCAACCTCGATTTCGACGACGTCGTGGCCATGATGGACGCAGTCACAGAGCACCCGACCGCACCGCCGATTTCGTGGACCGATCTGATGCGCGAGGTTCCGAACGGGCGTATAGGTATTCGTGACCTAATCGCGGTCGACGACGCGTGTTTCAGCGACGACCCCTATTTCGCCGACTATCCCGGCGCATCGCCGTGCGGCACGCCCTCGGTGGATCAACCATCGGAAGGTGCGGAGGAGCCACGTACCACCGACCCAGTCCTCGAGTGTCGTCTGTACGATCTCTACGGAAATCATCTCACTAAGGATCCTGCCGGCAGTTATCAGGCGATGCCGTCGGAGACTGTGGATACGGAGATGTTTCTCAAAGACGTCTTAGAGTTGCGTGCTTACACGGTCGGGCTTGACCCTGCACGGAATGGGGAGACTGTGGCTGACTGGATCCACTGCCCCGAAGGCGCCGATGTCGACCCGTGGCACCGGGCTTGCGTGGGAACCCGTGAGAAGGACTGTACTCCGGGCAGTCTCTGCAAGTGGTGTGAGGGTGGCAGCAACAACGAACTTCCTTGTACGGATAACCAGGATTGCCCTGATGACGGAACGTGCGTGGACGGTCCGAGGATCTGCGTGGGTGGAGATGATCATGGGATTTCTTGCGTAGACAGCTCCGATTGCGAGGGCGGGCAGGGATGCAAAGCGTGCGCAGAGGACTTTGTTTTCTTTGCGGCGACCAACCGCTTTGCCGACTCCGTTTGCGGTGGCGAGTGGTTCGAGATTTTGGGTAGGGGCGACCCAACCGACCTGGTGGGGGATACGCCACCGGCTTATCTCGGGACCTATACATTGGATATCCCTGGTGATGTGGCTGGGCGTACGTTCAATATCGACATAATGCCAAACAACAACAGAGATGAGGAACCCCAAGAAACAACGTTCTTTCTTACCACACTTGAAACTGCGAACGACCCCTCCATTTACTTTGAATATCGTCGTCCGTGTGCCAGACTGAACGTTCTGTATGACTGCAATGGCAACGCGATGCCGGACCAGTGCGACATCGGTGACCAGACAACTTGCGCATCGGCGCTCTGCCAACGCTACATTGGCCCCGGACGCCCAGAGTGCGGCCAAAGCGATGACTGCAACGACAACGGATACCCCGACGAGTGCGAAATCGCCGAGGATCCGGTGTATCATCCCGGGGAGTTCTTCTGCCCGGTGGACTGCATCTGCAGCGTGTCCAAGGAGCCGTGCCCGGAAGACTGTGACTGCCATACCGGGGACGGGTGCCCCGTAGGCTGCGAGCCCGAGTGTGTTCCTGTAGCTTTCTGTGCCCAGGACTGTCAGCCCGACGGTGAGCCGGGGCACGGCATACCTGACGCGTGCGATATCGCCGAGTGTGCTGGTGAGCCCGACTTCTGTGACTGTAACAACAACGATGTCCCAGACAGATGCGACATCCTCGGCGGTGCCAGCGGTGACAACGGACTTTGTGACAGCGAAGAAAGAGACTGCTCTTGGGACTGCCAGCCCAACGGAGTCCCCGACGAATGTGAGCTCAATTGCAGCGACGATGATGCTTGCCCCGATGAGTGTGAGGGCCTCGTGGACCGAGCCTACCAGGGGTGCGGAGGGGGGATGCCTGAGCAAGACTGCGATACGGATGGTATCTGCAATGCCTGCGAGATTGATGCGCTAGGCCTGGGTAAACGCTGTGTTACGTTCTGTCAGGGCCATGAGGCAGAATGCGGCAACAGTCCCGACTGCCAACCCAACGAAGTTCCCGACGAATGCGACCTGGATCCATCCGATCCTGACGGCGATGGGTCATTCAGTCCCGATTGCCAGCCCAACGTGATACCTGACGAGTGCGATATCGCTTGCGCGGACGATTCCCAGTGCACCGACGACTGCAAGGGCAATCCCTGCTGCCGTGACTGCCAACCCCAGGATGAGCCTGGACACGGCATTCCCGATGGTTGCGACATTAGGGATTGCGACGGCGACATAACCTGCCGGGACTGGAACTACAACGGCGTGCCTGACGCGTGCGACATTCCACGTGTTCTCAGTAACGAGTACTACTGTGCCGCCGGGTCGTGTACCGATGGCACAGTTTGTGTTGAAGACAGCGACTGTGAGGGTCACGGCTGGCCCTGGACGTGCAGCGGCGACGGCGTTCCTGCCGACTGCTCGAGCTGTGACGCCAACGCCAACGGCTTCCCCGACGAGTACGAGTGCCCGGGTGCCAGCCAAAGCGGTGCATGCGAGAACGCCTTCGAGGATGACCCGGCCGAGAGTACGTTTACGATCCAAGCGGCTTTGGCGATCCAACTGGTGGACGAGAACGATGCAGATTTCGCCGGTCTTGCTTTCCCGTTCACCGGTCTCTCCGGTTCGGCTACAATCTGGCGCGGCACGCCGCACTTCCACGGTGATCCCGAGGACACCCCCGGTGATCAGCCCTGCCTGGTTCCGCCGGGTTTTCCGGAGCCTCTGGCCGATGACTTTGCTCGAAGCCGGGAGGTGCATCTGGAGATGACCGACCTGACTCTGAGCGGGCCGGATGTTTCCCTGAGTCTCCGCGGCTCAACCCTGGGCGAGGCCCAGGGGACGTGTATCGATTTCCCTGCGGACGTATTTTTCACCTTGTATGTTCAAGCAACAATCGGAACGGTAGAACTCCACAATGAGACACCAATTGTCCTTCGGGCGGAGCTGTCCGACTTCGAGGGGGATTACTGGTGGGACTATACCCGTTCGACCACTGGACAACGCCGGTCGGTTATGGTCAACGACCACAGCGCCCCGGCCATACCTATGATGGATGACAGCGGCAGGCAGCGGGCCTATCTGACCAGGATCCAATTGGGCCAGGGAACCTTTGCACCAGTCAGCGGGAGCTGTGAAGCGGCCCCAGCTATTGATGGTCCGGTGTCGTTTATCGTGGATGGAGGCACTACTGGTGTCGTTATTGGTTCGCCCAACGAGGTGTACGAAGACCGGGGGTTGTCCGCGAAGAGGGTACGCGCCTACGTTTCCTCAGGGGCAACACCTTCGGCACCACCCGACACAACGAATGTCAGGGACACCACACTGACAGGCAACACCATTCCACCGGATGGCTTCAGCGGTGACGATAGAATAAAGAGTCTTTCCTTCGGTCAGGATGGCACGCGAGATCCCACTGCGGAGGGACTGTCACCCATCCTATACTTCTCGGTCGACGGCCTCTCGCTGGGTGTGGACTGTACCGATGTGCGGTCGGAGGGGGTTCGGCAAGGCACCGCGGCCGCGGACGTCTTCGTGTCCCCGATGCCGACCTTCGGGAACTACGCCGAGTCTCCAGGCGTGCTTCCCTCCGCGTGTGACACGACGCGCGGGAACTGTCTGGCGGCCGACAACACTGCGCTGGGGTTGGGCCCCCATGCCGCTGCGGGTGTGGCCGATAACGTGGTCGGGCTCGAGCTTGGTGGCTTCGATGTCGGCGACCTGGCCTACCTTACCTTCCTGGCCCCCTCCTTTGGCGGCGATAGTGCAACCATTTGGGTCTACGACAACCAGGGCGATCCTGGCACCTACCCGTTCGAGCCAGGCTATCTGCTATCCTATGCCAACGCAGGCAACCTGGGCCTTCAGGCTGGAGCAGACACAATCGACGCTCTCGTGGTATCCGACGTGACCCCGGGCACCAAGGTCTGTGCGGGAGACCAATCATCCTGTACGAACGACGGTGATTGTGTCGATCACGGCATGCCTGAGATATGCACGGATGTGCCGGACGGCGTATGGAATACAGGCGACGAGGTCCTGTTCTCGCTTGCCCCAGGCTCGCAGACTCTGACGGATCACGGTTGGTCCGGCGCCCACATTTTCAAAGTCTCGGAGGGACAGACTGGCCTAATCACCGCGGCCAACGTGTTCCTGGAACCAGCGGCCTTGGGGTTGGAAGCAAGCACGGACGACGTGGACGCAATCGACGTGGGAGCGGGCAAGGCATTCGACGACTGCAACCGCAACGCGATCGACGATTCGTGTGATATAGCTCGTGGATTCAGTGCCGACGACATTGGACCGTTGGATGACGTACCGGACGAGTGCCAGACGGCCTGCACGATTGAGTCCACGGCGCCCGAGCCGGAGAGACTCGCGATCCCTGGTAATCCCATCAGCCAAAAGAACCGCTACATCTCGTTCACTCCAAGCGAGGAAGAAGGCAAGGCCGGACGACGGCAGGCAATTCGAGTGACGTTCGAAGACCTGGCGGCGCCGTTTGCCGGGTTTAACGGGGAGTCCATGTGGGTCGGTGAGCCCGACACATACTGCGAGAATGGTGGTGAGAAGACACCTCCTTGTTCTCCAGCTCAACCGAGCAACGAGTTCCTCGGGGCCACGTTAGAGTGCGAGCCGTACTTCAGGGATTGGCACGGGGTCTGCTCGTGTGGCTGGTGCAGGGGCGGCTTTGAGGAGGGTAAAGCGTGCTCGGATGACAGCGACTGTGCCACCAGCACCATCCACGTGTACCACGAGCTCATCATCCCGGGCAGCATCTATCGGATCGACGTGATCGATCAGAGATGCCTGGATCTGAGCAACGAGTTGAGCTACTCCGAGCCTGACCTCGAGGCGACTACGAGCGTGTGGGGCGATGTGATGAGGAACTGCAGCACGAATCCGTGCGGGGCCCCTGACGGGATCGTGGGCATACCCACCGACGTAACCGCCGTGCTCGAGAAGTTCAAGAACCTGGTTCCGCCCAGCGTCCCCTATGTAGCCATAACCAAGGCCAGGGCCGACCTCGATTGGGCGACCCCGAATCAGCGGGTCGATATCTCCGACGTCACATGCTGCCTCGATGCGTTCCGTGGCGTCGAATATCCGCCAGTTGCGTTCTATGATGAGGGGCCACCTGAACCGCCCTGGTGCGATGGCGGAGCCTCAGGCCGGTAGCGGTAGGATGACATAGTCGAACAGCGGAGCCGCTGGGGACCACGGTCTGGTAAAGCCAGGCCGTGGTCCCCCAATAGATGCCGGCCGGACGCGGGAAGATGGTCTGCACCGGACCGGTCCACACGTCGGCAGCGGGAGCTTGCGCTCCCGCCCGGTCAATATTTGTGTTCTGGACCCAGAATCTTCAAAAATTCTCTGCTAGGGCCTTGCATCCGGCTGAAGTTTGGTCTATGTTAGGTATAGATATAGCCGTGGCGCATCTTGCAGGGGGGATGTCTGTCTCCGGGTAGGGGGCGGCTCCACCGGGCGTCCTTGAGGCGTCGCCGCGGGCAAGGCCCGCCGTCCTTGACGTGCTTTGTGTCAAGGTCAGGGACGAGCCCGCGGTGCGGGTCGCAACGTGTCAGGAACGGCGCCACACTTCCACGCGGTCCGGACAATCTAGTGGTCCGTCAACCTGAAAAGGCGGGTGGCGTCCAAGTGCCTGCACTGGCGGACAAGCCGCCAGTGGCACCCGAGCGTCCAAGTGCCTGCACTGGCAGGTCCCGATGTGCCCCGACATGGGTCGGGACAGGCATCGGGACCGGTGGCACCCAAGGCTTTACCGCATCAGGTTGGGCTGTGGCCGGGAGGATCGAAAGCGATGTCGATCACGACCATCGACACCGGAGTTGTCGGTATGCGCGCAAGCGACGCGGAGTTGACCGCACACAAGCTCCTGTCCAATGACACCCCTGACGTCGTACGCCGGCTTCGAGCAACACTGGACGATTACAGCCGCCGCCGGGCGTGTCGAGCGGGGTGGACGCGGCGGTTTATCCCCACGCAACTGCCGTCACTTGATGCCGTGTTGCCTCACGGCGGGCTGCCTTGTGGGGCCGTTACCGAGATTCTCTCCGACGGCCCTGGTGTCGGAGCGATGTCACTGGCCATGCATATCGCCGGCCGATGCCTGCCATGTAGGTGGCACGGCCAGGCGACGGCCCGGCCGTGGGTACAATCGCGAAACACGGCCAAATCCCGACGCACGTCGGGACCATGCCACCCGATCGAACCGGATCACCGGTTGGAAACCGGTGCACCATGGGAAGATCGACGATGCATTGTCCTTATCGACACGCATGGGGATTTCTACCCGCCGGCCGTTTGTCGGCACGGGATCGCGCTCGACCGGCTCATCATAGTCCGGGCGGCAAATGAAAAGGATGTGTTCTGGGCCGTGGACCAGTCACTGCGCTGCGTAGCCGTTGCCGTCGTGATCGCCTCCTTGAGACACCCTGAGGAACGCCTTTCGCGCCGGTTGCAACTGGCCGCCGAAAGCAGCGGCTGTATTGGGCTTGTCCTGCGGCCGGTCCATCGAGGTGTCAAGAGTTTCGCAGCCTTACAGATGTTAGTGGAGAGTGTACCTGACTCCGATCGTCGCTGTCTGCCGGGCCGATCGCTTTCAGGTGATCCTTGTCTTAGCCGCGTTACGTTGCTGAAGGTTCGGGAAGGGATGCCCACGGGCCCGCTTTTAGTGGATCTGCAACATGAAACGAGCGCTTTGCCTGTACATCCCGTTCCTGTCGACCGATCGACTGCGAAGCTCGCGTAGTGCAGCTTGCAGCGCCACCGGTTCCGGATCAGGTCGGCCACAAGGTGCAAGTGCATCCTCCACGGCCGCCAAAGATCACACGCCCACGGCCACCATCTCGGCGCATGCCAACACGCTGCGAATTATTCACGTCAACCGGACGGCTTACGACCTTCGCATTCGCCCGGGCCAAATGCTGGCCGACGCGAAAGCCATCGTGCCGGGTCTTGTCACTTACAATGACGATCCCGCTGCCGACCGCCGCCAATTGGAAACACTGGCAATCTGGGGAGACTGTTTCTCGCCCATCGTCCACATCGAAGGGGATGACACTCTCATTCTCGACGTAACCGGCTGCGAGCGTCTGTTTGACGGTGAGGAAAAACTGCTGCACCGGGCGATCGACGGGCTGAGCGCCCAAGGATTTACCGCACGAGGGGCCATCGCCGACACGCCCGGCGCCGCCTGGGCCCTGGCTCACGCTCATCCCGAACCCGCGGTCATCTCGAGACCGGGTCAAACCGCCGCGGATCTGATCCCACTGCCGGTGTGGTCCTTGCGAATCGATGCCAAGACCACGGCGGCCTTGGCCTCGGTGGGAGTGGAAACGGTGGCGTCGCTGCTGCATTTGCCTCGTTCTTCGCTGGCCTCTCGATTCGGCGAGGAATTGCTCGACCGCGTCGATCAAGCTCTGGGCGACTTGCCCGAGGTGCTTACGCCCTATCGACCGCAGCCCGTGCTGACCAGCCGTATTCATTTCGGTGCGGCCACAACCCGGATCGACATGCTGCAGAAAGCGATACACCGGGCTCTGGAGCGATTTTGCGAAAAGCTGAAGTGGCAGGTGGCCGGGGTGTGTCAGATGTTTGTCACGTTTTACTGCCCGAACATCGCAACCGAACGGGGCACCGAGACGCGCACCGTCACCTTCCCGGTAAACCTCTCTATGCCGACGCGATCGGTGAAGCATCTTGGTTCGCTGCTTGCGGTTGTGTTGGACAGGCTCCGCCTGCCCGCGCCGGCGGATTCGTTGACGCTGTGGGCCCGTCACATCGATCCGCT
>CP070827.1:2777324-2795292 GCA_020344555.1 Phycisphaerales bacterium | reverse complement strand
TTGACCTCGACAAACCCGTTGTCCCGAATGCCCAGCTCGAGCTCTCGTCTCTGGAAGTTCTCTCCGTCGATCAGGACGTAAGCTGTTGGCCGCCCGTTGTCCATGACGATGGCCTCCTCCGAAATGGCTACGACTTCTGCGGCCGTGTGCGTCTCCAGGTAGACATTGGCGAACGTGCCTACGCGGAATAACGCCTCGGGGTTTGGCATTTCGTACACAATCGACACGGTCCGCGTTGCCGGATCTACCACGGTGCCGATGTTGACCAGCCGTCCACCGCCGGAGTTGAGAATGTCGAAGCTCCGCCCGGGGTATGCCGGCAGCGTCATCGTTGCCCCGGGGTCTGCAGCAAGCTCAGCCAGATCGAACTCCGAGATATCCGCCTCAATCCATACCTGATCCGTGTTGACAATCCGGAACACCTCCTGATGGGCGTCGTCGAGGTGCTCTCCTTCGATGTGGGCCACGGATACAATCGTTCCTGTAATAGGGGCCGTAAGCGGCATCCGATACGGCGTGTCGCCGGGCATTCCGACGTCGCCCTGCGGCAACGTTGCATCGCCAAGTTTCGCAAGCCGCAGGCGTGCACTCTTATACGACTGCCTCATAGCTGCCGCGGCTTCGTGCTCAGCTTCTGCCAGGCGCAGGTTCTGCACCGCTTCGTCATATTGCTGGTCAGTGCCCACACCTTTCTCACGCAGTTGATTCGCGCGATCCATCGCCCGACGGGCGTACTCCAGACGGGCCTCGGACTGAATGAGCGACCGCTCTACCTCCAGCGCTTTGGAATCGAGATCGAGTTCGCGGAGCGAAAGCTCCGTCTGCAACGCCTGGATCTGTGCACGGTTGGCAACCAACTGTACCACCTCCGTGGCGGGCAATTGCGGCTCGATCATCGCCAGAACCAGTCCGGCCTCCACATGATCTCCGATCCGTGGCAGCCTTCCTTCCGGCGGTGGAAGCAAACGACCGGCAATGGGCGGGCTTACCGCCGCCGAAGCCCCCTGGGGAGCGACAATCCTCCCGGGCAATTCGAGTCGGCGTACGAGCGTCTGTTTCGCGACCGGCTCATACAACGTGCCGATCTTCCATTGCTGTTCCAGCAGGAACGACACAAGATCGGGCGGTTCATCTTCCGCGGCCGCCTCGGCGGCGTGAAGCGCCGCATCTTCGTCCGCGTGGACGACCAGTTCACCGACGTCGATGGTCTCCTGTACTTGTGGGCTGTCAACAATAAGCCGAAGGGGGTACTTCCCTGCCGTATCGGGTCGCCACTCCGGCACAAACAACCCGTCGCGTTTCGGTCGATCCAAGGTTCGCTCGACACGCTTGCCGTCCGGCCGGGTCAGATCGAACGTCAACGAGCCGGAGCGCACCGGCTCACCTGTGGCCAGGACCGTAACATGGGCAAGGAAGGCTGCGTGTGTCCCTCTTACAAGGTGCGGATACTCCATAAAAAGCTGAACCTTTGATGTAAACAGCGTCACGCTGATCGGGTCCGGGCCTTCATCCTCCCCGTGTGCGTGACCGGCTCCATGTGTGTCAGCGTTCCTTGCCCCGTGGCCGCCGCCCGCATAGCCCGGTCGATCGCACGCTACGATGGCGGCGAGCGTTATCGCGGCAGGAATGGCTAATAACCGTGTGATAGATTGCATGGTATAACTCGCTTGATTCTTTTCCAGAGTTCTTGGCTACGAAACTCGCAGTCGCGTATAACGCGCGACGACCCCGATGTACGTCGGGATTCGATCTACTTGCTAAATTGGGGGGCTAAGATCAGATTAGGAGGGCGTGGCTGCTCAGCAGGATACCGGCGACGGCGCCGCATGCGCGCGGATTGGGCGCCAAGAGCCGTAGACGTTCATAGCAGGAAGGGTTGGATGTATCCGCATCCACGATCGTGGCAATGGCCCGCGGCTGTAACGTAGGGTTTGAAACCGCAACGTTGCCGGTGGACAGCCCGCGTACTCGCAGCAGCGCCTCAGGTAGCTGAACCATGATCAGGAGGGTGCCGCTGTCGTCCGTCGGAGAATCAGGCTGCTGCCCGTCATGTTCGTGTTCTTCGTGCCGGTGTTCCGCGTCGCGCTGCCATACGTCCAGATCGTTGAACGTGAGACTGTGTGAATGAATGTCGTGCCCGTGGTGGTGATGAATCAGAATCGCCTCAGCACCGAGCGGACTCAGCACCACACCGGGCAGCATGGCCAGCATAGCCAATAGCCGTACTGTGGAGCCGGAAACCACGGCAACGTTGACGCGGCGACTCATGCTCATAAGAACGTCCAAACCCCTTGTTGGGAGGCAGGAAAACCTTCCGAATGGAGCAGTTTAGCAGGACCGGCGATGGCCATCAAGTAACAGGGCAGTCACACACTGCCTCTCCACACGCCGTTCTCGGACCCACTGCCTGGCTGCACGGCACAGATTCAGCGCCCTGGTCGGGCGGCACGCAGACTCTCGTGATACATGTACACACCCCTGCGTGGGTACTGAATCTATACGCCGGCCATCTTCAACTGGGTGAGGCAGCGCGCCTGGGTCAGGTTGTCGCGGCGGCTCTTGACGTAGAGCGGGTGAGCCGCAGCTAGATTGCCTGGCGCGTGCTGGATCGGATGTCGTGAACGGCGACAGGCATGTTCTCCATCGGCAAATACGCTCCGACAGACCCTTCGGGCAACGGTGTATGAATGCGACAGAAAGTCGGTTGCGTCCCGCGGTGCGTAGGGTCAAAATGCGCCGATATGGGAGGCTCGGACACAGCCGGTATGGAGGCGCGATCGCCGGCGCGGCCGCACTTGCTCCTGCGCACCGGTCCGGCCCTTGTACTGCTCGTTCTCGTTTCCCTGGCCTTCAACTGGCCCTACCTCACGAGTGGGTTTCAGGGCGAAGATTACATCTTTCTCAACATGCTTGGGCAGGAACCCCTGCCTTTTTCACGGCTGAAGGGGCTCTGGTCTCAGTGGGACGTTCCCTCGCTCACGAGCATCTGGTGGTACGAGGGCGGAGGCGGAAAGGTAGGTGGGTTCTGGCGAACCGTGCCTTCCCTGCTGTTCGAGGCATCGGTCCGCATTTTCGGTGAGTATGCCTTCCCACTCCACCTGCTGTACACCGTCGTACACGGACTCGTTGGCGGTACCCTGTTCCTTCTGGTGCGCCGGATCGCCGGCCGCCCTCTCGTTGCGCTCCTCGCCGGGATCTTCTTCCTTTCCTGCGAGGATCACACCATGGGGGTCGGCTGGCTCGCCATGGGGACTGACCTAGTCTGCGTGCTCTTCGTCAACGTTTCGCTCATAGCACATGCGGCCTGGCTGGACAAGAGGAGGCCGTGGGCTCTCGCCGCCGCGCTTGCAGCCCTTGTGCCGGCACTGCTCTCGAAAGAAAGTGCCGCCACCGCTCCACTGATTATTGTCTTTATGACGCTGATCATGCCCCAGGGGCGCGAGGTGGAACTGGGCACTGCGACCTTGTCCGCGCTCTCGACGCGTATTGTGGGCTTCCTGCGTGACTGGCTCTCGTGGGCCCCGGCCATCGCCCTCCTCGCCGTGTACCTGGCGGCGTACAAACTCCTCGGCTTTGGTGGCGTAAGCAGCGGGCTGTACGTCGATCCTTTCGCCGATCCGGTCCGATACGTGACCCACCTGGTCGTGCACCTGCCGGTCATGTGGCTCGGCACACTCTCGCCCGTGCCACCATACATCGCCATGTTCTGGCCGGCGATGATCACGCTTCTCTCCGTCGCCGGCGTAATCGCTTTTATCGTATGGGTGGCAGGCCTCTGGTGGATGCGCAGAAGCGCTCTCGTGGTGTGGGCCATGGGTCTCTACATCCTCGCCCTACTTCCGCAGTTGGCCGCGGACGCCAGCGAGCGGGGCCTGTACTTCCCGGTGATCGGGTCGAGCATTCTATTAGCCTTGCTCCTTGTGCAGATAGGCCCCATCGCCCGCAGGATCGCTCTCGGTTCACTTCCGCCGCCGGTCATCACGCGGATTGTCGGCTGGGCCGCACTGGTCTGCATTCTCGTTCCCGGGGTCCTTCTGTCCGCAGCGATGCCCCTTGTGTACGCACGCGCCTTCCAAAAGCCGAACCGGCAGACTGCCACCATATTTCCCCATGTGGATGGTCGCGACTTCGACCATGTCGTGGTGCTAAACACAGCGGGACCTGGGCACACCTTCTACCTCACGCCGCTGGTCATGTACCACGTAGGTCGGCCGATCGATATGCGCGTGCTCTCTTCTATGAACGGGGTCATGAGCGTGGAGCGCGTTGACGAGCGCAGCTTTGTCCTGCGAACCGACCGGAAAGGCTGGCTCACCAACATGTTTGCCGGGCTGCTGCGCTCGGCAAAGCCCCCTAAGCCGGGGAGGGTCTATGAGAAAGGCCTGTTTACCGTAACGCTCGTCGAGATGACCCCGGACGGCCGCGACGTGCTCGCCGTACGCTTCGACATGGACCGTCCTCTTGACGACCCGGGCGTCCTTTTCATGCAATGGGACGGCCGGACCTTCCGCCCGATCGACCTGGCCGCATTGCCCGCCGGGGAGCCCGTGACACTCGCCGACACCTCCGACGTCTGGGCCAGCATGTGGTGACAGGACCGTGTCCCTAGCTCCTCAGCGTGAGCCAAGGAGCGACTGAGGCCACGGGAGTGCGTTGAGCGATCCGAGCCGCGACCGTGAGGGAGCGGACGACAGGCGTAAAAGCAATCCGCATAGCCACTTGCAGGTTGTAGCGCCCTCCTTGAATCCGCAAAACAACACACCTTTGGATTCTATGCGGGCAGACGCAGCGGGCACGTCGAAGATCGTCATAGACTCGTTGAATCGGAAGGGCAGTGCGCGAGCAGCCAGACGCTCAGGCAAAGGTAAAGTTGCTGGCGTTCATGCCGGACAAGCCCAATATCACCACAGACACCGCTGCAATAGCCGCATTGGCAGATGGGTCATGTCCGTTCATCGGGAGAGACCGGCTTACACAAGCCCCACGCGTTTATAATGGGCGGCCGACCGTTTCGGCTTTATACTTCCGTCAGGCTCGCTTCTAAGCCGCCCTTGCTTGGGCAGGCTGCTGTTGTTGTCTTCGAGTAGAGTCTTGTGCGGTGTCCTTCTGGAAGAACATCCCTAAATCGATTCCTGCGAAGCTTTCGCTCCGGGGACTGATCGTTCCCGACGCCGAGCCCGACGGGCTGTTGCTCAAGCCGAGAGTCTACCCATGGGGCAGGGTCGAATACATGGGCGAGACCGCTCTCAGCGGGAGGTGGCTGGTTTATGACGAGAATGGCAATCGGGCGCGCGTGGGCACCCGCCCCATCGCGCTGAGTATCTCGGGCACTCATGCTCGACAAATCTCAATCCGAGCGCAGAAGCGTCATTTCAAGCATGCACTCGAACACGGCCCGCTCCGCGTGGTCGCGACCTACCAATCGCGATCCGTGGTCGACTGGGCTATGCTGCTCACCTCGGCGTGCCTCGTTCTTTACGTGCTGGTCTGGGTAATACAGTTATCGTTGAGGGGCCTCAGGGAGGGTATGTTTCCACCGGAGTACGAATCCCTTGTCGTCATCGTTGCGCTCTTGTTTGTGATAGGGACTGCGGCGCTCGGAGTCGTTCCGGCGTGGCTGATTCTCCCGGCGCTTTTAGCGAGCCCCAAGGTTCTGTGTGCACGTTACGACGAGCACGGAATCTCAGCCAGGTTGAGTGATGGTACAGAGGTCCAGCGCTCATGGTCATCTTTGAAAAGGGTGTCGCGCGCCGGCATGCTTTTAGGCCTGCATTTTGACGATGGATTGGCGCTCCGAATCCGCCGCCCCGGTCCACGGACAGTACTATTTATTCAAACCGTCCGTGCAGCCTATCTCTCGGAGCAAGATCAACGTGACCTGTCGCGAGTTAAGTACGCACTAGTCCGTAGTCTTCTTTGGTGTGTGCTAGGTGCAATAGGGGCAGCATTCCTCGTTGAGCGATATGGTGGTCCGGATGAGTCCTTCTGGTCGGTTTTTTTTGAGATCGCCGGGTTGATACTCCTTCTCGGTCTGTTACTGACCATTCAGGCATTGTGCCTGGCAATGTTCCCAAAGTTGGTAGCCAAAGACGCAGCCCGCTCATATCGGAAGAAAAGGCAGGCTAGGCGACAAGGCCGTTAGGCTAATCTGGCCTCTTCTGCAGTGGCCGTACCACCTTCCGGTCGTCGAATGTCTGGAGAACTCTCCTGCGCAAAAGCCCCGGACTCAAAAGGATACTACAGCGTCGTCCTCTGTGCGGTCACGGCCCGACCCGCCACCGTAAAGCACGGATCAGGGCCATCCCGATGCTGGTGGCTGTCCCCATGCACGTCGGTCCACGTCAAGGTTGCGATGAGAGAGCGGGATGTCAATTGGACATTGTCGATTGCGGATTGGAGATTGTCGATTGGGCGGCCTTCCCGGGGGCGCGGCGATCAGCCAGCCTCCGATAAAGGGTTTCGAGGTCTGTGACCATTTTGTGCCAGTCGAACGTGGTGGCACAGCGAGTTCGGCCTCGCCGGCCGAGGGTGCGACGTAGTTCAGCATCGGCGGCCAGTGTCACAATGGCGTCAGCCAATCGTTGGGTATCACCGTATGGAACCAGGATGCCCGTCTCCTCGGGTATGACCACCTCCGGTGCCCCGTCGTTGTCGAAGCTGATGGCCGGGACCTCGGTGAGCAACCCCTGCACGACCGCACGCGGCAGACCTTCCCACCGCGACGCATGCAGCACTATGTCAAAACCGTTGAGATGTGACGCCACCTCGTCCGGACTGATCAGACCGACCATGTGCACGTGATCGCTGAAACCCATGGCCTCCAGTTGCCTTTGGTAGCGATCGCGATGGGCCCCATCCCCGATCCACACAAATCTGAGCTTCGGCCGGCGGGCGACGGCCGAGGGCATGGCCGCGATGATATCCTCGTATCCTTTGTTCTCGAAGAGCCGCGCGATCGTGCCTACGACGACTTGATCGTCAGTTACGCCCCATTTCCGGCGGAAGCGAACACGCAGATCCGCCTGTGGGGCAAAGCGATCGGTCTCCATGCCCGAGCGGATGGTCACAAAGGGATCGCGCGGAGCCAGGCCCGCCGCCACCGCCTGATCGGTCATGGCGTCGGCCACGCTAACGAACACGCTCGTATGCCGGGCGACCTGTCGTTCCAAGAAGCGATAGAACATTTGCACGGACTTCGGCTGCGTGCGGTTGAAGCTCATCCCGTGAATGGTGTGAATGATAACCGGCACGCCGGCACGCGCCGCGGCCGATCGCCCCACGATGCCCGCCTTGCTGCTATGCGTGTGCACGACATCCGGATGGATACGCTCGAAGATATGTCGAAGCTCACGACGGGCCCGCCAGTCGCTGAGCGGTCGCACCGCCCGACGAAGCGGCTTTACCGTAATCAGATCACACCCGGCCTTGGAAGCCTGATCCCACAGGGACCCCTCGGGGCCGGTCTCGGGTCCGGCAATCAGCGTCACCCGGTGACCCCGCTCCACAAGGCCGCGACATGTAAGCACGGTGTTTTCCTGGGCGCCGCCGATGATCAGTCGGGTAATGACATGGCAGATATGCATGGACAATTCTACGTGGCGAGCGCGTCATTGACGTCATTAACCGGCTCGGCGACTTCAGTTTGCTCCGGCGGAACAAGCAAGTGCGGTGGATAGCGTACCCACTGCATACACAAGCCCCGGGCCGGTGCCGTCGGACCGGCATTGGCCCGCTGACGACTCTTTAGAATCTCGGCCACTTGATCCGGTTCACAAAGCCCCCGCCCCACGTTAAGCAAAGTGCCTGTCATATTGCGCACCTGCTTGTAGAGAAAGCCGGTCCCTTCTACATCAATACGGATTTCATCGAAGTGGCGTTCGATATCGCATCTCAGGACCGTGCGAACCATCGATTCGCGAACACCACCAGTCGCGCTCATGGCCGTAAAATCCTTTTCGCCGATAAAGTGTCGTGCTCCCGCCCGCATGCGCTCCAGATCCAGCGGCTGCCAGAAATGGTACGTGTAACGCTGGAGCCTGCGCTCGACGGGCCGTCCGGGGGCGCAATAGATGCGGTAGCGATAGAGCTTGCTGATCGCACTTCGCCGGGCGTCAAACAGCGGGTGAACTTCGCGAAGTGCTATAATTGTCACATCCTTCGGCAATCGGGCGCCGATGGCGTGTCTCATCTTGCCGGGTTCCAGTTCGCAGGTCGTAACGAAGTGGCTGACATGACCTGCGGCGTGCACGCCGGCATCGGTTCTGCCGCTGCCGATCAGGCTGACCTGATGCCTGACTACGCGCCGAACAGCCTGCTCGATTACATCCTGGACCGTGCGCAGCTCCGGCTGCAATTGCCAGCCGTGAAAGTCGGTCCCGTCAAAGGCGACAAGCAGGCAGATGGTACGTTCCATTCACGCGATGGTACGATGCGACGCGACCCGCGACAAGGTTGAATCCGCCGCCCTTCCCACACCGCCCCCTGCTACTCGTTGCGGGCGCGTGTCGACCGTACCTTGGCCCAGGCACCGACACGCCAACGCTCGAGTACTCCCACGGACCGACACCATCCCCATCAGCGTTACGAGGCGTGCGGTGCATCCCAAAGCACCAATCGTTGATCAAATGCGCCCGCACGTGTTGCGTCGGTGGTGCGCTGCTTGGTATAGTGATTACTGAGAGCTTGGACACCAATCTGATAGCAGAGGGCGCACTCCTCACCCCGGGACGGGACCGTGTCGGCCCACTGGGCGCGCTGGGGGCCGACCACGGCGCGCGGAGACTTCGCCGGCGACGGGCACGTCGACCTCAGCGACTTCGGGCAGGTCCCCGATTGCCTCAGCGGCCCGGCCGGGCTCTATGATCCGGCGGCCACGTCCAGCGAATGCCTGTGTTCGTTTAATAGCGACGGCGATGCCGACGTCGACCTCCTCGACTTGGCAGTCCTTCAGAACGCCTTTGCCCCCTAGGCCGCGTGCGTGGCCCTGCCCCTTGTCGGCTGGCGCGCGTGTCCCAGTTGCGGCTCGCCCACCGCCGTGAGAGCGCAGCTCAACCGCCCGACCGTTGGGGCATAATGGGAGCCGAGACGCAAGGGCTGAAACGCTATGCAACCAGTTCTTCAGACAGCGCCCCGCCGAAGCGGTGCCGGAGGCGTTGGAGTATCTCTTTGTGAATCTGGCTGACCCGGGACTCCGACAAATTCAGCACGCTGCCGATCTCGGCCATTGTCATATCTTCGAAGTAATAGAGCACCAGGACGAGCCGCTCCTCCCGCGCAAGGCCTCTGCCGAGATGGTCGGTCAATAGCTCACGCGTGACCTTGACGGCCGGATCCTCGCTATGTGGATCACGAATGTCCCAGCCATGTGACGAGCCCTGGGACCGGCGGTCACCGGAGGGCTCCATGGCACTGAAGTGCACTTCCTTGCCCAGTTGAGAGAGGCGAGATAAATAGTCATAACGATCCACGCTCATTTCCAGCCGCCTGGCCAACACGCCCTGCGACGGACAGAATTCCAGGTCTGTCCCCAGGGCCTCTTTGGCCATCAGGCGCTTCTTCTCAAAGGTGCGGACCGTACGGCTTTGCGGATCCAGGCTCCGCAACCAGTCCATGACCGCCCCGGAAATCCGCTGCTGGCAGAACGTCTCGAACTTGGCCTTTCGCTTGGGATCGTAGGCCTCCACCGCTTCGATGAGCCCGTCGAAGGCGGCGCTGCAAATCTCGTCGTATGAAACCTGCGCCGGCAGCTTCCGTGACAGCCGAGCGGCGTGGGCATGAACAAGCGGGCTGTAATAGACAACAATCCTGTTGCGCAATTCGGTGGACCTTCGGTCCAGGTAACGTTTCCACAAACCGGCGATCGACAGCTTCTTCTCGGGCATTAAAGGACTCCACGTAACGGATCCAGTCCAGGCGGCGTCACTCCGATGACGCCAAGCGAGCTCACCTTGGGGGGCATCTGACATTGGGTTATTTAGGCATATTGGTTTGATTGGAGGATTTGGGTAAAATCGGTCCACTGGTTGACGTGACTTTAGTGAAAATAGACTGGTTTCAGTCGACTATTCTCCAGCGTCCAGATGCCCAAGGTCAGTGATCTAAGCTGGGGATTGAGATTATCCTGCCGTGGTTGACAGGGGTCGCTTTGGCGCTGTCTGCTCTTTACTCCCGGGCTGGCTTGAGGATGTCCAGAAGGCAATTGGAGGCCACCTGGGCAGCGACCTTGGAATGTCCAGCGGCCAGCACCGAGAAGGGTCCGGCGAAGACCACCGGCTTCGTAGGCGGTTGAACGCTCGTTCAGGCATGATGCGGTAGCCAGGATATGCGCCGTCAGCCGTTGCCGGATCGGGCGCGCTCCAGGCGGGCATCTTGGACGATCTGGCCGTCGCGAAGCGTGATCATGCGGTCGCAGTGCCGGGCCACGTTCTGGTCGTGCGTCACCACCACGACAGTCTTGCCCTCGTCATGCAGGCGGTCGAAGATCCCCAGGATCATCTCGCCGGTTGCGGTATCCAGGTTACCGGTAGGCTCGTCCGCCAGAATCAGGAGGGGGTCGTTTATCAGCGCCCGGGCGATGGCCGCCCGTTGCTGCTGCCCACCGGAAAGTTCAGTTGGACGATGATGTCCGCGATCGGCGAGCTCCACCATGTCCGCGACGCGATGGGCCTGTTCTCGGCGGACCCGGGCCGGCAATCCTTGGTAGAAAAGCGGCACCTCCAGGTTCTCCAAGACCGTAAGTTGAGGGACCAGATTGAAGTTCTGGAAAACAAACCCGATCATCTTCCCTCTGATTTCGGAGAGTTGGTCGTCGTCCAGCCGGGACACGTCAAGCCCACCCAGAACGTAACGCCCCGAGGTGGCACGATCGAGGCAGCCAAGAAGGTTCATTAGGGTGCTCTTCCCCGAGCCGCTTTGACCGCAAATGGCAAGGGATTGGCCTTCAACGAATTCAATATCGATGTCTCGGAGGGCGAGTACCTGCACGTCGCTTCCGGGCTCGCCGTAGACCTTCGTAAGCTGTCGGACTTCTGCAATGACCACGGGTAGTACGCTATGGCGTCCGGGTGGATTTGGATTCGGATGGCGGCTTCATGCGAGCGTGGCTGTAGCCACGTGCACCGCCAGAGTGGGGGCTGCGCTGCTGGGGCGAATCGGGCTTGTCACTGGGTGGTCTGGCGTGCATCGCGTTTGCCGGCCGTTCCTGGCCTCCTTGGGACATCCCGACACGGTGAGGGCGGGGCGGGTCAGGTGGAGCGTCGGGGATTAGGCGCTTGTGCTCGTCTGCAAAGGTCAAGAGGATCTGCTCTCCGCCGGTGAGCCCGTCGATGATCTGGGCCCATTCCGTACCCACCGCCCCGATGGTGACCGCAACAGGCTTGGGTTCCCGAGCGGCTTCCCGGAACACATAACGCTGGCCGCCCTTGGTATAGACGGTCTGAACCGGGACCGCCAGCTTGTCCTCGACGTTCTCGACTAGGATCTCGCAATAGGCGGTGACACCGGGTTTGAGCGGGGCATCAGTGGAGTCGAGGGTGATCTCGGTCTCGTACTCCTTCAGGTCGGGGTTAAGCCAACGGTTCTGACTGTCGGCCACGACGGCGATCTTGCTGACCTTCCCGGTAAACTGCTGCCCGGGCATCCCCTCCACCTTCACGACCACAGGTTGGCCGATTTGAAGCTTGTCAGTCTTGGCCTCGTGCACGCGAACGGTGGCCATCATCTCCGAAGTGTCGGGTAGAGAAAGGAGCGTTTGCCGCTCGTGGACGGTGGCCCCCTCCTTGATCTGATCACCGGACATGAAAAAACGCCGCCCGCCGAAACCGCCGAAGTAGACCACGAAGCCTTGCGTTGGAGCGTGGATCCGGCACTTCTCTTTCTGCGTGCGGAGCTTGGCCAACTGATCCTGGATAAGGTCGAGCTCCTTCTTCTTCCCTTCAAGTGAACGGACCTTCTTGAGCTCTTCGGCGTCGGCGTTCTTGACAACCCGATCGCGCTCTTTGATCGCTTCCTCGAGATCCGACTCTCGCTGTCTAGAATCAGCGACGTGTGTATAGGTTTCGAGGACCTCCAGAGCTTTGTTGGCCTTCTCGAGTTCCCACTCGGCCCTCTTGAAGTTGAAATAGCTCTCGTCGTATTCAGTTTTCGTGATAAAGTTCTTGGCGCGGAGTTGTTTGTCGGCCTGGAACTCTTCGGTCCGACGCTTGAGATTAATGGTAGCCTGTTGGATGTCGATCTCGGCATCCTTGAGCGCCTGCTCCCAGTCCCCCTTCTGGTATTTCTCCAGCGCCAGACGCGCCAGCTCTATCTTCAGATCACCCTTGCGGATGTCGCTGGCGTTCTTATCCCGTTGAATCTCCAGCTCTGTTTGGGCGGCTTCGTGGGCCGTAATAGCGTTGGTCTCTTTGAGTTCGTCCTGGCGGATACGATCCTCGATTTGATCGCTGGCAAGTTCAACAAGGAGGTCGCCCTCTTTCACCGCCGTTCCTTCGGGGATCAGATAGATGATGGTCGATCGCCCTTCGACCTCGCAGATGATGTCGGTGGAGTTGGCCGCCTTGAGTTCACCTTTCTCCTCCAGGGACACCGTAAACGTGCGGGGCCCTACGGTGAACACGTCGATGTTGGCGAGTTGTTGGGCTGTCCGGCTCCAGTGGACCGTCGCCCATGCGAGCCCGCCCACCAGAGACATCGCGGCCACGATAACCACCACCCACACCTTGAGACGTCCGGTCTTGGCCTGCGGCCGGTACGTATCCGAGAGGGCAATCGTGCTTGCGCGCGTCGAAGACTCACTTGCTGAAGAACTCAGGGTCGTGGACATAGCGTCCCTCTAACGGTGTAGTTGACATTGCTATTTCGGCCTGCCGGCAGAGACATTCTACAGGCGTACCCTATACGCAGCTTACCAGTTTCGGCGATCGGACACAAACTCCGTGCGCGTCGGAAGTTGTGACCACAGATGATCGTTACAGGGCCGTGACGGCTCCGGAGACCAGTGGTCAAGATTCCCTCGCACGTATCGATCATCGACTGGTCGCCGACAGCACGGGCTGGTCCGGGGACTTCGTCGAATGTCTGGGCCGAATGACGCGAGCCAGGGTCGATGCTAGCCGCCTGGTCCCTGGCCGGGTCCGCGCGCATTGTCCAGAGCGTCCGGCGTCTCCCAGCGGCCGTCGTCTGTTACACGGAGCGTTCCGGTATCGCGACGGAAGTCGAGAATCGCCACGCGATAGGCGGCTACGGCCGCGGCAAACTGGTTTCGGGCACTCAGAAGGTCGTTTTCGGCGTCGACTACATCTCGGTTTGTAGACTTCCCGAGCCTGAACTGCGCGCGGGCGGCCTCTGCAAAAAACTCGTTTTCCTGAACGTTCAACTCCTGGATCTTCCGCAGATCCTCCTGTTGGGCGATCTGACGCAGGGCTTCGCGAACGTCCGTCCGAACCGTGTCCACTGACAACTCGTGGTTGCGCTCCGCTCGGCGAAGCGAGACCAACGCCGATCGGTAGGCGTTACGCTCGGCCTTTCGATCGTCGACGCGCAACTGAATCCCTCCCTGCCAGGTGGTGCGCTCTCTGCGGTAGGTCAAGGGCCGAAGCTGGCTGGGATCGGAATCCACGGTGGCGCTGCCGGTGAGGTCCAGATCGGGCAGAATACGGTTCTTGGCAATCACCACGCCGCGCCGTGTATCATCTACTCGATCTGCGCTATTGAGTAGATCAAGGCGGTACTGCACGGCTACCTGCACTGCCGTTTCCCGATCGATCTCTGGAAGCAATGCATCGAGGGCTTTGCTCTCCTCGTCCTTGTCCTGTTCGACGACGTCGAGCCACGCGTCAACCGGCATTCCTATCAAAATCTTGAACCGGTCGAGGGCCGACTCGTACCGCGCCTTGGCCCTCACCAGGTCCGCCTCAGCCTGGCGCAAGTTGGATTTGGCACGGAGAGCATCGAAGACCGTTCTGCTCCGCCCCACGCGGTCCCTGAATTCCGCCCTCTCCCAATCCTGCTGATAATTTTGATAGCTCACGAAAGTATTGGCGATTGCCGCCCTGGCTCCCTGAAGGCTGAAATACTCCGCAGCCAGCTCGACCATGAACGACCGCCGGAACCGCTCGTATCTCCGCACTGCGTAAATCAGTTCGCGCTCCGCGGCGTAACGCGACTCATAGGCGACACGTCCGGCACCCCGCAGCAGAGGTATCTGGCCCGCAAGGATCATCTGCCCACTCTCTCCCTTGCTGACATGATCGCTCACGTCTCGCACCAGTGTGTGGATGATCCTCGCGCTCAGTTCTCCGCCCAAGGGGAGGCGCTGGGTCACGGCCGCTTCGCTGACAGTCGACATCGCACGGTCAAGATCCGTCGTATCGCCAAAGTCCTGGTATTCAGCCTGCACACCGGCGGTGAACTGCGGCGTCCAGAGATGCCTTTCCAGTGACAGGCCCAGGGCAGCCAGATACAGGTCTTCCTTAGCATCCTGCAGATCGCGGGCATGTCGCATGGCATAGGCCAGAGCGTCAGACAGGCTAAAGACCCGGACTCTGTCGAGTTGATCCTCGTCGAAGATGCTCGGCGTCATCTCCGTTTCGGCAGATGTTTCCCCGTCGTCGGCCGGTTCCGCGTCGCCGGCTGGCGCCTCGTCGACATCCTCACCGGGAGGCTCAGTGTCTTGACGTGGCCGCCGAAATGCCTCTGGGGTTCCGGGATCGACAGGATGCGGGTTGAGACTATACATCCGGCCGTCCACGCCAAGCCTGCCCGCCTTGGAGCCAATATGCGTGTCGGACGTGCTGCCCAACGCGCCGCGTTGGCGGGTGTCAATCAGCCTGTAGACGTCACGGTCGGTCCGATCAATCAGCCAGGTTCGGCAGCCGGTGATCAGAAGCGCGGCGAAGAAAGACAAAAGCAGTGCTATCTTTCTCATGGATTACCTCTCGCCTAATAGGGCATCCACGCAGGCAAAGCCTTATCGATACATGGAATGCTAGAGTATCGTCAAGGCATCTACGCTTCCGACACGCAGGTTATGACGAAATCGGTACACGACCAGCCGCGTGCGAGGCCCGGAGCGTGGCAGCTTGGTTCGACCATACTGACTCCGCAGGAGTAGACAAGCAGGTTTCCTGCCCGGCAACAGGCCCGCCAGACTACCGTGACGCAATAGCCCCCCTCTTCGGTGGGCAGTACAATAGCCCGGGACAGGCGGCCTCAGGTATCGGCCCCCCAGAAGGGCCCCACGGTGCCCTGGACCCGACTTCCGTGAAACCGGAGAGCTGTGTCACAGCAGGCGACAACACCCGAATATGAGCGAGCGAGCTCACGCCGTGGGAGCGGGGATGTCATCCGCGTACAGCGGGGAGGTGTGGATTGGCGCGTGTGCGAAGGGTGGCAAGAGGGCCTGCTGGGGCCGGGTTCGCCGGATTGGTTTGCTCTGGAGGGTGAGCAAGCCGCGGTCGCCGTTAAGGTGGGATACGGACGTACGACTTGGCGGGTGGTTTTGCCCGGCTGCACAGTGTTCGCGAAGGTGCTCGATAACGCCCGTTTCCTAGACCGCTTGAAACGTCGGGTGATCGGAGACGCGGCGCAACGCGAGTGGCAAATCTCGCAGGAGGCGGGAGCACGCGGTGTCCCGGTGGTTCCGTACGTTGCCCTGGGCAGCAGACACGGTCCCTCGCCACGAACGGTGTTGCTCTCGGAAGCAGTAGCCGGTGGGGTCAGTCTTCTGGAAGCCTGGGAGCGGGACGTGGAATGGATGGGCCGGCCCAACCGCCGCACCGCTGGGGCTGATCTGATTCCGGCGGTTGCCCGGCTTTTTGCGGCGGCCCACGAGCGCGGTTTCGTTCACCGGGACGCTCATCCGAATAACATCCTGGTTCGCGCTTCCCCAACCGGCGAGGTCGAGGCAATCTTTGTTGATGTTCATGCAGCCCGCGTGCTGCGCCGGCCCGTGTCCCCGGAGCACGCTATGGAGTCTCTCGCCCAACTCGACCAGTATTTCCAACGCCGGGCCACACGAACGGAGCGGCTGCGGTTCCTGCGGAGCTACCTGGCGCGGCACAGGTCGGGCGGGCGGGGTGGCGGGGATAGGGCAATGGAGCGAACGTACATCGAGACCCTGGGGCGGGCTGCGGTCTCACATGCCGACCGGCTTGCCCGACAGCGTGATCGGCGGCTTGGCCGAGGTGGGAAGTACTTCTCGAAGTTGTCGCTGGCTGGGGGCTGGAAAGCGACGGTCGCGTTGCAGGTGGAGCGACGTCATGTGTTCCCGGAAGCGGACGTTCCCAATTGGAGTCTGGCCGATTGGGACGGGTTCCTTGGACCCCTGCTGCCGACGTTGGCCGACGTACGTGCAACCGGGGCAACCTTTGATCACAACGGTCTGCATCTGGAGCTGAGGCGGTCAAGAGGGTTTACCAAGCGGCTGATTGCCACCGTCCGTGGGACCGGGCACAGGCGGTTTTTTGAGCGGTGCCACAGGCTGCGGCATCGCGATGTACCAGGCGAGCTGATCCTCGGGTATGTGGAACACCGCCGGGCGGGGCTGGTGGATGCAACGATGTTGATCCGGCCGAAACGCGACGAAACACGGCAGTTCGACGTAGCGGCCCAACCAGGAGGCTATCGGGATGCGCAGGATCGAGATCATTCGCGGTGACATAACCAGGCAACGGGTGGATGCCATTGTCAACGCCGCAAATGAGACGTTGCTCGGTGGCGGCGGCGTCGACGGGGCAATCCATCGTGCTGCCGGACCGGAGCTGTTGACGGAATGTCGCACCCTTGGCGGTTGCCTGACCGGCGAAGCCAAGATCACGCGTGGTTATCGGCTACTGGCCAAGTATGTCATCCATACCGTGGGGCCTGTCTGGCGGGGAGGTGACGCGGGTGAGGGCGACCTGCTGGCCTCCTGCTACCGGTCCTCGCTGCAACTCGCTCGGGAGCACGACTGCCGGGTGGTTGCGTTCCCGGCGATCAGTTGCGGAGCTTATGGTTATCCGCTTCAAGAAGCGGCGTGCGTCTCGCTCGCCACGGTGCGAAATGAGCTCAGAGAACACCGGGACCCCGCTGTGATACGCTGGGTGATGTTCGACGAGGGGAGTTACCGGGCGTGGATGAGTGCTTACGGTTCGCCCTAAGTCTGAAGGCTCCGCTCTCGGGCGCGCGACGCCGCTGGTGCCCGTTGTACTACCTGGTAGAGCCGTGCTTGACAGGAATCCTGGCAATCCCAAGAATTCTTTAGTACAAAAGGCCTTAAGCAGCGTCGATCCGGCCGCTCCCGGAGGGCGTGCATTCCGCGGTGCCCAGGTGGTTTATCGCTCTCGCTGATAAAACTCCTCTTTGGCTTGCAGTTGCTGTGGAAAGCTCCAGGCCTGGGCTCCTAAAGTGGGGTGTGTTGGTGACGCGGGCGTCGCCCGATTGACAAGCGAGTTGAAAGGTGGGCATCCAATGATGGTAGTGCGCGCTGTGTCGGGTTATCGGCGGTGGGCTGGCAGCGTCTTGGCTGGCGTGGTCCTGGCAAGTATGCCGCCCGGCGATGCGATGGCCGAGGACTGGAATTTCGTACTGCGGGACGGACGGAAGGTGCCGCTGGCCAGATCTGACGCCGAACTCGGGGTCGTGTTCCGTTCCCACGGGGAAGTCGACGCCGCTCGGCACCGAATCGAGGCTGCAGGCTACGGACTTGTTGAGGATATCGGGGACGCCCCGAACGCTCGTGTGAAGATTCTGCGCGTGGCGAGCACGGGAGACGTGGCCACCGACGACATGCTTACTGACGAAGCCGTCGAGGACGTCCAGCCAGTGTACCGGTTTGCCGGCGTAACCAGCCCGGTGATCGCCACCGGAAGGATGGTCGTGAAGCTGCGAGGTGGCCTGTCGGTCAACCAGCGCGAGTCGCTCTGGGAGAAGTATGGAATCGGTGACGTCGAGGTATTCGAGGGGCTTCGCGACGTCTACATCGTCTGGCCGC
>CP070827.1:2771489-2777224 GCA_020344555.1 Phycisphaerales bacterium | reverse complement strand
AACCGCGTCCACTGACCCGAAGTGATTGATCAGCTTGCGCAACCGAATCGGCCCCACCTCTCCCGTAAGATGCAGCTTGAGGTAGCGGCGGGCAACATCCGAGACGACCACGTCGACATCACCAATTGTCATGCCGGTTCGCACCTGCCGGAGACCGCGCTTTCAGTGCACCCATGGGAACCCCGCCGTTCCACAGTGGGGGCCTGCTTATACGTCAACATGCTTTCCGATGCCAGCTTACCTTAGCGGTTCTTGCACCACCCTGCTGCCCCTAGGGTTGTCTCAACACCGCCTACGGCTGGATGATTGGCCCAACGGGCAAAGCCCCTCGCATCCCCCATTCTGAAGCAGCATCCCCGGCGGCCGAGGGCGGAGCTGTGTCCATCTTTGACGCCACCTGTGCCTGTTCACGCCCCGCGCGGCTCAGACGCCTGATGCGGTGTCCGTATGCGGGCATTCAACTGTTTAGTCTAGACTGTTTGGTTTAGACTGTTCGGTTTAGACTGTTTAGTCTAAACTGTTTAGGTGAATGGTGTTCGGCCTGACCCGGCCAGGCGAGTGTCCAAGAGCATTGGGTAAGCCTGCCGCACACCGAACAGGCGGCACACACCTACCCTTAGCCGATCTCGAGTCGATAAAGTTCGATTTCATACTTGACTGCCAAACTAATTATGCCAGAATGCGGCCACTCCGATTCGGGTCGGAATGTAATAGTCTTTGTTTCCAAGACAGGCGGCGGGTTTGGCGGAGAGGTGCGGGGGATCGGGTGTGTAAGCTCGGTGCACGCAGTCGTAGGCGGAGCGGAGGCGAGCGCCCATGACAGAATCAATGAGTCGTGTATGTCGGTTGGCTGTTGTTTCAGCAGGTGGGATCGTCTTGTGCGGTTGCACGCCTGCACATCATGCGGCGATCGAGCTCGACAAGGTCGCCAGGAGTATCGACCGGTACGGCTTCGCCAGCATCTCGACGCCATTTTTGGCGGGTCCATCGGACAATTTTGATTTCGATCTGGACAAGCCGGCGAGCGAGTTCTTTGACCTAGCATCCAAACCACAAGGTGGTGTCCGGCACTTTCGCGCTGAGGCGCTCGACGTCCAGGTGGCGTTCCGCGCGAATATTGACCAGGCGATTTCGGCGCTCGCCGAGCTCAAGAACGTCAAGTCACCCGACGAACTCCGCGTCGCGAAGGCTAAGGCCGGGATTGTGAAATCGTCGCTCGAAGCGCTGGCAAAGGCCAACCCCCTACTGGGTCAGAACCCGATGGTGGGGTCGCTCGTCGGGTTGCTAGGCGTCGCGGACGAAGTGGAGGAGCCGACACCTCCGGCGGGAGAGACGACCACCGAGGCAACACCCGAGGAAAAACAACCGTCGGAGGAGCCGAAGAAGGAATCGTTGCCTGAGCTGGCCCCGTTGTTCTCAGGTCAGCTCGACCCGCTTAGCGCGGTGGGAGCGAGTTTCACGGAGGGTCTATCGCTTCCCGAAGGACCGTATCAAATCAGTGCCCGTGAGGCCCTCATGATCGCCAGCGGGGACGTGACGACGCAGGCCCTGCTCCGTTGGTTCAACAAACCGCACGGGAACAAACAGGCGGGCTATGAGCTCTTCTTTTGTCCAATGGTGGTCTCCGTACAGCCGGGTTTCCAAACGCGAAACCAGTACGTAGCCGACGTCACGGTCAACGTGGATCTCGCCCGGAAGCGGTGCTCGTGCCCGCTGAAGAGCCAAAAACCTTGTACGTGTCCATACGAGCTTGAGTACCTCAGAAAGAAATTCCCCAACTCAAGTCCGCCGATCCAGGTGGCCGGCGTGTTCCCGGTCATTGATGCGCAAGTGCTCAATCTGGTCAACAGTCGGCGGCAGCTTCACTCACTCGCGTTACAGTTGTCGCTCATGGGGTACGGCAGCCAAGCGGACTTCTTCAAGAGGTACGTCAAGAAACTCGAACGGGATGCAAAGACGCAGACCGCGCTGACGGCTGCATCGTCCTATACTATCGGCGACACGGCGTTTGGCTTCCGCGTCGAGCCGAAGTTTGTGGCCAGCAAGGACCCTACCCAGCTTGAAACCGAGCCTGGTCGAATCCTGGAATCCAGAGCGTTCCCGGCCATGGCAGCCGTACTCGTTGATCGAAAGTATCTCAGCAAGCGTCCTCCGGACAATTGCGGTTGCCCCGACCAACCGTGTAACGAACACAGCGAATGCGGTAGAGAACGTGACAGAAATAAAGACGCCTATGACTTCCTGGTGTTCGAGACGAGCACACGGTGGTCGCCGATGACCGAGTGGAAGCGAGTGTTCGGCGGAGCACTTTCCTGGTTCGGTCGACTGTCCGAGGTCGAATTATGGCAACGGGCCGCGGGCCTCGAGTCGGCGAAGGCACGAGTCGCGGGACTCACCCCAGGGTACGAGAAGGCACACCTGGAATCCCGCATTACGTCGCTACGCAAACTCGGTCTGGACTCGCGAGCTGTCATTCGTGTGTTCGATGGCAGCGCGGCGGAGCGCATTTGCATCGCGAAAATCTGGCCGAAACACGGATGGTGGGACCAGTACACCGTCCTCACGATCCGCGGAAAGGGCTTCCGACACAATGTAAAGTCGGTCACGGTCGGCGGGATCTACTGCGCGTTCGCCGTGCCGAACGATCGCACCCTGCTTGCGCTCGTCCCACCGTGGGGGCAAGCGAAGAAGGACCTGCCGCAGAATGCAAACGACCTTGCGGACGCGGTTGGAAAGGCTGCGGAGAGAACCGATCTGAGGATCGTAAAGGCCACGAAAGTGCCTTCCTCGCACCCCGAGGCCCAGCCGGACGAGCCGAGCTGGCGGATCTCCCCGGAACGAGTGCCGATCGCAATCGGCTCCCGAGTGCCGCTGTGCGCCCATTGCGGTCAAGACATTTGCCGCGATACCTTCCCCGATGAATCCTCCGATTGTGCGATGGAGAAGACCGACGGCACTTGCATCGGGTGGATTACGTTCGACAAGCGTCTATCCAAGCCGGAGAAGGACGACTAGAACGGGGCGATCTGAGGGGCGAGCCCGGGGTTTAGCCGACCTATGGGCTTGCCCGTGGATGTGAGTTCGACATAGGCCCCAGATAGCTGAGTGCATTGGCTATCGAGGCGCCGCATTCCGTGGGAGAACGACATGGCAATCCGAACAGCCTACGCCGGCTACCCTGATGCCTTCATCTACGGCGATGACGGGAAAAAGAAGCGTCAGCATCTCCTTTGGGGCGATTGGGTCAGCGTCCTTGAGGAGTGTGTGGAGCACGGTCAAAAATGGTGCTATGTCCACGCCCGGGGCGTCGATGGCTGGATGCGAGCCGAGCATCTCCAGACGGAACGCCTCTTGGAAATCGTCTTCGTCGACATCGGGCAGGGCGACGGCTGTCTGATCGTGACGCCTCAGGACCGGCACATGGTTATTGACGCTGGGGAAGGGGACAATATGTATCGCTTCCTGCGCTGGCGATATGCCGGGTTCAAGAAGCGATGGAAGTTCGAGGCCGCGGTGCTTTCCCACCCCGATTCGGACCACTACCGTGGGTTCGAGCCGCTCTTCCAAGAACCGAATGTCTCCTTCGGAACCGTCTATCATAATGGGATCGTCGAACAGACGGGTAAGCGCAGCGGTTCTCTCGGCCCGCGCTCCCCGAAGCGGGGACGGCCCACCTATCTGACCCGGGTGATCCAGACCAAACAAGAGCTCCGATCGTTCCTGAGCGTGGCGAGCCGTTGGAAGAAGAAGACATACCCAACGATGCTCGCGTCGGCGCTGGCCTCGGGTCGCGTGGATGATGTCAGGATGCTGTCAACGACCGATGGGTTCATGCCGGGTTACGCCGACCGCCGAATCAACGGCAAGACGTTCACGCTCCAAGTGCTCGGACCGGTCATCGAACCGGACGCGAACGGGAAGGCGCGTCTGCGGTGGTTCGGCGGCGTGGGGAAGACCAAGAATGGACACTCGGTCGTGCTTCGTCTTCGGTATGGCAAGGTGAGCATGCTGGTCGGAGGTGACTTGAACATTCCGTCGGAGGATCTACTGCTTTCACATCATACCGGTCTCTCGGCCAGGCCAAGAACGGCCGACGAGGAGCGGCGACTGGTCGAAGCGGCAAAGGCGACCTTCCGAGCGGATATCGCCAAGGCATGCCACCACGGTAGTGCCGATTTCACCGAAACATACCTCAAAGCGGTCGACCCGATCGCAACGATCGTGTCCAGCGGCGATGACGAACCCCACGCCCATCCGCGCGCGGATGCCCTCGGTGCGTTTGGTCGGGCTGGACGCGGAGTGCGCCCGCTGATCTTCAGCACCGAACTCGCCCGATCAGCCAAGGAAATCATCAAGCATCCAAACGCTTTACGTCAGACCGTCAAAGACCTCCGGAAGACGATCGCCAAGCCCAAGACCGAAGCTGACAAGAGGAAGGCAGAGAAGAAGCTCAAGAAGATCCTGGACAAGGTCTTGAACCGGAGCATCGCGGTGTACGGAGCCATCAATGTTAGAACGGACGGTGACAGAGTGGTGCTCGCCCAACGCCTCGAGCGTCCGCGCAGCGGCGCCAAATGGGACACCTATCGCCTGGAGCGGGATGGGAGCGGACCGTTATACTACGTGTCGAAACATTGACACTCGCACATTGTTGCGCGCGAGAACGCATGCGGGATCCCGCGGTCGACGAGTGGACGGTCTGAGCCCGCTTCTGCCGCCCTCGACTACGTATGCCGAGAGCGGCAACGGGGAGCGCATGCTCGCCACAACTCGGGCATCCGATGGCTTGGGCGGCTTCCATATCCCGATGCCTACGTTTGCCTCCGTCCTTGGAATGGTCATATGAACGAACGAGCCCGGAGTAGTCGCTCCCGCGCCGCCGGGCAACTCGACGCTGCCGGCTACAGCCGCCCCAACTTGTTGAGCACCAGTAGGCGGATTTCGGTCATGTCTTCCATTGCGAAGCGGATGCCTTCGCGGCCCAGGCCGGAGTCCTTGACGCCACCGTAGGGCATGTTATCGACGCGGATGCTGGGCACATCGTTGATCACCACCCCGCCGACGTCCAGCTCGTTGAAAGCGTAGAACGCGTGGTCGATGTTCTTCGTGAAGATACCCGCCTGCAGGCCGTAGACGCTGTCGTTGGCAATCCGGACGGCCTCCTCGAAATCGACAAACGGCTGCATGGTGGCGACCGGGCCGAAGGCTTCGACGCAACTGATCTTCATGTGCGGCTCGACGTTCTCCAACAGCGTGGCGTCGTAGAAGACGCCGTCACGCTTACCGCCGCAGATCACCTTGGCCCCACCGGCGACGGCCTCATTGATCCATTCCTCGATTCGTTTGGCGTCGTTAAGCGAGATCATTGGCCCGAGGAACGTGCCCTCTTCCATCGGATCACCGGCATTGAGCTTGGCTATCCGATCGATGAGCAATTGCTTGAGATGCTCGTAGATCACGTCGTGGGCGATGATTCTCTGAACGCTGATACAGCTTTGGCCTGATTGATAGAACGCACCGAGTACGATGCGATCCGCGGCGTGCTCCAGGTCTACGCCGTCGTCGACAATGCAAGCCGCGTTGCCACCGAGCTCCAGCACGACCTTCTTCTTGCCGGCCCGGGACTTGAGCTTCCAGCCGACCTCGGGGGAACCGGTGAAACTGAGCAACTTGAGTCGCTCATCCGTGGTGAACAGGTCTGCGCCGTCGCGCGAACAGGGCAAGATGCTGAACGC
>CP070827.1:2767488-2771389 GCA_020344555.1 Phycisphaerales bacterium | reverse complement strand
TGACGAGTTGGCGCGACATCTTGCGAATCCGCTGACGTTGCCACTGCCGCGTGAGGCTGCGCCTGCGTTTGCCCAAAGATACAATTGCGGTACCATCTGTGGTAACCATTCGGCACCTCCTTAACAGGTGTCGCTTGGCCAGAGCCGGGTCGGTGTGACAGCACCTTCTCGGCTCGCCTTGCGCACAGGCGGAGCCACCGTGTGGTTGAATAGCGCTGACCGATGCGCCACTAGGGCGCTAGGAAAGGCTCACGATGACCCCGCAGTTCCAATTGTCCTATAAAGAGAAAACACAATCAACACCATTCAACCGTGGACCAGCATGCCCGATTGACGCGTCTTTGTCAAGAGAAAAATCGAAATTGTTCGGAAAAAGTTGCGGCGCTATACCCTGGCGACCGGAATGAGAACAGCGCAAACGCAGAGGCCCCGGAGGGGCATAGGCGCTTAGCCACGGGCGTGAGCCCGTGGGATGAGAACGGCGCAAACGCAGAAGCCCCGGCAGGGGCGACGGATGGTTGCCATGAGTTTCCGCCGCCCCTCCGGGGCTTGGTTCCTGTTGTGTCACGCGGACCACGGGCTTGCGCCCGTGGCTACATTCCGGCGCCCCTCCGGGGCTTAAGTCCTGTTATACGACGCGAAGTTTTGGGTCCCGATTCTCGGGATCTTCGACATGTTACCCACTCCTCAGAGCACGAGTGACCAAGCACCGGCAGGCTGAAAGCCTGCCCTGAAGTATGCGACTCGAGGGCCTGGCAGGTTGGTGATGCCCTCGCCGGGTACGAGGTGAGCAACTTCTACTGCAGCAGCTCATCTGCTAACGACTGCACCGTAGAAGTCGAGTTACTACTTCTACGGCTACAACTACGCGTCATATGGCCACCACTATGTTCAGCCGGGCGCGGTTTACGCGGCGACGGACAAGTACATGCAGTGGACGCCGGTACTTGCGGATAGCCCGCCCGGTGACTGGACAAGTTCAAAGACTTGCCCAATGCGGTGATAAGCACCAGGGCCGACATCGAGCCCAGCCATCCGGACCAGCTAATAAACATCAGGGACGTGACCTACGTCGTCGACGCTTTTCGCGGGTTTGCCTGTCCGTTCGAGCCCGGTCCGGCGCCACCGTGCCCCCAATTGCGGACTGCGGATTCTGGGCCCGGCGTTCGGTTGACCGGCCGTACCAAGGAAGGTTGGTCCCAGGAAAGGTGGCTCGGTCGGGAGGTCACGGTCCCGATTGGGGAGCGGAAATCGTGTTCCCTGAGCCCTAAACCAAGACACGCGCCCGCACCAGGACATTCCTGTCAACCTGGTGCGGGGATTTCGTTAAAGTGCGACTTTTCTGTTGACAACAAGCTCCTGACGCGCTAGATTACACGCTTTATAGGGCGTGGACCGACCCGCGTTGAGTTCATTCAGTTAATAGTGAACCCTTCGCACGCTAAGTGCCTGATGCGCAGCAGCGGTGTTCAGCTCTGGCTCAACAGCCTGTACGTGGCGGGCCGTCCCACCGCCCGGTGAGTGTCACAGCATCAACATCGGAAAGTTTCGGCAGCGCGGGCCGTTGTAGAGTTCATCTTTGGTGGCCGGCGTTGTGATGGTCAGAACATTTGTCGGCACACGACGCATTTTAGAAGGAGGTACACGATGAAAAGACGCAAGAGATCTTGTCACCTGGCGCAGGGCATTATTGCCGCCACTGGTCTGGTCGTGGCTGCTGCCGCGGTCAGCGTGGAAGGGGCCCTGCCGACCGACAGAGACTTGGCTTCTCAAGTCAACAAGAGGTTGACAAAAGGACGGGTGGTGGCCGTCGACGCCCCACTCGCGGAGACGGCGGTTGTGCCGCACAGTCTCTTCAGAGGGTTCGACACCTTCGACGCCGACGCAATGGACCTGGTGGAGACGATGCCGCCGGGACTGCCCATCGTCACCATCGAGATTCCCAACGACGAGGCCATTGCCAGTGGCCGTGTGGCGCTCGGGTCGGTGGAGGCTTATGTGTTCTGCCAGCCGAATGACAGCGGGTCTGGCTACCTCTTGAAGAGTAGTGATGACACCGCCGGCCTGGGGGCGTGGGCCAACCAGATGATCTTCGGCAACGGATTTGAGGTCGGCGGTGAAATCACGGGCTATGACCTGCTGGTTTACGTCAGCTATTGGACCGAAGGCCCTACGTCGTTCGAGGTCCAGCTATGGGACGGCGATCCGAATGCGGTTATGGACACGGTATGCAGCGCCGGCGGGGTGCCTGCCCCCATTCCCGGCACCGCAGTGACCTTCAGTGACCTGCCACCCGCCGAAGAGTACTGCCCACCCGTTCCCGGTGGGGTGGAGCCCAGGTGCGTCGGCCTGTACAGGCTCAGGGCAACGTTGCCGGCTCCGGTGACGATCGACTGCGATCGTGTCTGGATGGTCACAACGATGACCGAAGGTTGTCGCGCTACCTGGCGCATCGCCGGGTCGGGTGGCGAGGCCTGGAACGAGCCCGCCGCAATTGGCTGGGCGGACGGGTTCTGGATGCTCTACGCATGTGAGCAGTTCGGGTGGTGCAGCACCGATTCCGGCTACGCCGCAGGGCTGTGCTGCGACACTGGCAACCCCTGCGATCATACCGACGCTGACCCGGGCAACTGGACGGGGGACTGCGGCCATCACAGTTTCTGCGGTGACGAGACGGCTGAGCACTATTTTGCCTGGTCTGACGAGGCCCCGGTCTACTACAACTCGCTCGTGGGTAGCGTTTACGCGGCGACGGACATGGCCTTTTCGTTGGTCCCCGTTTCCTCCAGCGACCCCGTCGCTTCAATTGTCGGGAATGAAATCACCTTGGAGGCCGGTCACACCGTTACCCTGGAAATCGAGGTGATGGGGTGGGATCCCGATCTGGACGGCAGTCCGAAGCTGAAGGCATGGCAGGCGGAGATCGACTCGGCGGGGTACAGCACCGGGTTACAGGGAACGCTAACCCCCTGGCGTCCGTCGTGCACGGTCGACGCAGACTGTGAGGCTTTGATGGGCCCGCTCGGCACCGGCGGTGCCAGGGGTGGTTGTGGTATATCCGGCGTTCCGCCTGGCTACTGCACCCCCGGCTTTATCGATAACACCCGAACCGACTACGTGTTAGGTCCCTGCTGCCCCTGCCTCGACGCTATAGACCTGACCCCCCTGAATTATCGCTATGGTGCCACCTGTAACACTACGAACTGCGTAACAGACCCTGGGATACCGCAGTACGGCGGAACGCTGTTCCTCGAGGTGCCCCCTGACGCCGGCGGTACCTTTACGGTTGGGTTCACCGCAGACCTGACGCGCAACGGCATGCTCGATGAAAACAGCATATCCATCCCGCTCCTGGGGCTCAAGCCGGCCGAGATCACGGTCGTGGAGCTTGTCGCCTGTTGCCTGCCCACTGCGGATTGTATATTAACTACGCCCGCTGACTGCGAAACCCAAAACGGGACCTTGGTACCCGCTTGTCTCGGCGATGATGACGACAACGGCCAAGACGACGCCTGCGAGTACTGCTGTGTCAGGCAACCAGGTAGGTCGGGGTGGCCCGGGGAATGTCTCAGCGCCACGAACGCTGCGAGCTGTGTGGCACAGGATGGTCTCGCCGTGCCTGCCTGTCTCGGCGATAACGACGGCACCGGCGGGGACGACGCCTGCGAGACGCGCGTCCCCGCTGGGCTGGACTGTTACCAGACTGAGAGCGGCCTGACCGTGTTCAACTTCGATAAGGACCCGATCCCTGCGGGTTTCTTCTTCGAGCAGCCGGAGCCGCCTGTCGTGTCTGAACCGTTCGCCGAATCCGTGTCTGCGCGTGGCAGCGGGCAGAGCGAGTGTTTGCACGGCTACGATACCGTCATCGGAAGACTGGATGACATGGTCTTCGACGACATTG
>CP070827.1:2760014-2767388 GCA_020344555.1 Phycisphaerales bacterium | reverse complement strand
ACCTCTGCGCCTTTGCGAGTTCCGGCCGTCAGCCGCCGGCGACTGTCCAGATATACACCCGCCACCAAGTTCTCCGAGAGATTGTGGGCGAGGCGGTCAAAAGCGGCATCCTCGTCAGGCAGATTGAATGCCAGGTAGGTGTCGGTCAGCAACATGGCCATGATGGGTCGGGCCTCGGCCGCAGTCGGCGCCCGTGGTGTGTAGAAAGGATTGCGCACACCAACCCCGGCAACGGAAACAGTGAACAGCGCCACCAACAAGAGACACCAATGTGTCGGCAAGGCTCTTTTTGCGAGCGAGGGTTGGAATCGACGTCTGCGCGGCCACGCCAGCAGAGCGGCAAGCGCGAGGATGATCGTCAACACGGGTAGCCGGAACAAGCCAATGGTCGCTTCGACCGCAACGTCTCCTCCGATCCAGTCACCGTACTCGGCAAACCGCCACAAAACCGCCAGCAAGGCCGTGGCGAGACCGAAGAACCGCACCGCAACGCCTCCCGGGGACCGGTGCGCCGCATAGTGGCGAGCCGCCAGAAACAAGAAGACGAGCAACACGATCATCGCGGTGGCTTGAGCCACGGGAAGTGCAACACTCTCGCGCAGTACGCCGCCGGCATGTGCACCATGGTAGAGAGAAAACACCGCAACCAGAGCCAGAACCGCCCATCCCGGCCAGTGCACCGGCCAAACAAGCAAGAGACCAACGAGGGTAAGGGAACCATAGAGCGCCAGTGTCGTTTGCGGCAGGGAAATGCCGCGCAAACTCAGCACCATCCCCAGGATGACCACGCATCCCGCCACACCCGGAAGGAAGAAGCGAAGAGTGGGCGACTGTGCACCGCACCATGCCCCCAACGCAATCGCCCCAAGCAGGGCTGCGAGGGGTATGGCCGGCGTCACGCCACCAACAAAGAACGGCGCAGTGGACTGGTACAGCCCAACAGTACATGCGGCCACACCGCCCAGGTAGGCAATCCAGAATCGGAGGCGCTGCCGGATTGTCTCACGACAACTGGCGACCAAAGCATGAAGCTGGCCGGCGCACAGGATTACGAGGGCAAGCCCGGCCAGGGTTCCCAGCGCCGAAAAGAGAAACGCCAGGCGCTGTTCGCTCCGAGACAGCACCATCTCAACGGGTAACCCGCCGCCACCGTAGAACACCCCCATGAGCGCCATGAGCCCGGAAGATATCCCCCACCCTGCACGCGTCGCCGGAGCGTTTTCTTGAATGATGCTCAAGGCAACCGCAAGCCCCATCACGGCGGTCAGCGTCACAGGCAGAAACGAAGAAACGCCAATCCAATTCTCCGTCTTCAGCCATTGCCCGAGCGCCAACGCCATGGCAAAGGCGCCGGCCGAGGCGAAGAGGCCGGGCAAACGCAATCCGAAGACAACACATAGCAGGATCAGTATGCCCAACTCCGGACGCCTCAACACCTGCCGCACCGCCGCCCCCCCAATATCAACCACCATGCTCTGCATCGTCGGTGACGGAGGGACCAGGAAATATGCCTGGGTAGGACGCAGCTGACCCACATACTTCCGGCCATCCAGCGTTTCAATGGTTAGCTGGACGTCCAGCGATGTGCCAAGCAGGCCTTGGACGCCAATAGCCGTGCCGACCATGTCATTCGGATCACAGACCATCGCCCACGTGCGAACGACCTTGCTGCCATCTCCCTGCACCTCCGCAGCCCCCTCAATCACGCAGACATCAGGAAGTACGGGGCGAGCTTTCAGTACACGTCCCTGGATGATGGGCAGCGTGAGCTCAACGGTGAACCGCGACGGCGATGTCTCCTTGAGCGTAAGCGTGGAAGGGTTGGTAAGATCGGCCAGAGCGCTGGTCGTAAGCGCCAGGAGAAGGGCCAAACTTGCTGCGATGCGATTCATGGTGCGGCGTCCCCTCGACCGTCGTCCCCTTCCAGGAACGCGCCCACCCCCTCGCTATAAACGACCTGGTAGCGCGGCAGTACTTCCGCATAGAACTGGTCCTCGGCCGCCTTGCGCCCCTCGAACTGCATATCGTACGCAATGCGATCTCTGACCTCGGTCCATTCCGGAATCCGTGATTCCTCGCGGTGGGTGATCTTCACGAGGTGCAACCCAAACCCCGATTCTACCGGTCCTTCCCACTGGCCGACTGGCAACGCCATGACGGCGCTTTGAAACTCAGTCCCGAATGTACGGGCAAGCTGGTCCTCTGACATGTCTTTCGCAACATTCGGCAACATGAGCATATCGCCCAGCTCGACAAGCTCTTCTGGTCGGGGCTCTTTCTCGCGCAAACCGGCCAGGAGTTCCGCCGCAACCGTCCCGATATGCTCGCCATGCTTTTCCGGGCTGAGACACACCTGCATCAGGTTGAACGAAGCCGGGATGCGGTAGCGCTCGGTGCGCAATTCAAAATAGGCCTTCAGTTCGGCGTCGGTCGGCTCGACAGCCTCTGCCGCCGCGGTACCCAGCATGGTGATCTTGCGCACCAGCGACATCTTGACTACTGGATCGTTACGGTCGAGGCCCCGGGCGAGCGCCTCGCGATAGAGGACCTCGTCGCGCACGTAACGGTCGAACGCCTTGCGCAGTTCGATGCCCGTCGGCCGCCGGCTCCACGTGCGCTCGAACGCCGCATGGACGTGTGCCAGATCGGCCTCCGTGAAGGCCACACGGCCGCCGTCCTCGCGATCAACGGGCGGCCCCTTGGCCAGAAGGATAGCTAGCGCAAGGAGCAGCCCGAAGCCGAACATGTGCGCAGCCGTTGCCCATAAACGGCGTGGCTGCTTCTCCCGCTCTGGATCAGTCATGCTCGCCCCCATGTCGCTCCGAGAGAACGGGCCGCGACGGCACCAGCCCCCGCGGCCCTTAGATGCTACCAGAGCTCCGCGCACCTCGTAACAGGCTGCTATTCCCTCACGGCGTGTACCAAATCGGACTCGTATAGGCGCGTTCCTGCGTCACCATCGGGATCTCGTCCTTCATCTTGATGCCGAAGCGCTTAGCTTCGTAGGCGGTCCAGCGCGGGGTGGGGATCTCGATGACGCGGGCGTAGTAAGCCGCGCTTACCTTCGGGTCGAACTCGGGATCGGACCAAACCGTGATCAGTTCCGGTGAGCCGATGGTGTTGGTCCACGTCGCGTTGGCGACGTCGACGGTGTTACCGACCGGCGGCAGCTTGCCGTCGCGACCAGGCTTGCGGTCACCTGACCACACTGCATCGAACACCTTCTCGTGGCGCTTGCCGACCCCGTCGACCCAGACTTTGATGATCTGGATGCGGTCGAGGTTGCCGGACAGCGGATCCCGCAGCGCCGCGACTAGAAAGCTCGGCGCCTTGCCGGCGGGAGCCTTCGTCAGATCGCCGCCCATCGGCACGCCCTTGCCGTAGCCGACGTTCGCCGGGAGACGGTTCTGCGCATCCGCCTTGGTGAAGTCCCATCCACCGAAGAAGCGCACCAACATGCGGGAGCCGGTCGTCGCGTAGGTCTCCTTGTTCACCATCGCATCGAACAAAGCCTCACGGGTGTTCTCGCGGGCCCACACCGCGGCGAGACCCGAGCTGGTCATCGACCAACCGGCGTACTCGGCATCGCCCACCCTGGCCATCGGGTGCTCGACGCGCTTGGCGTTTGGTTCCGTGCCGGAGTGCTTGCCGAAGAAGTTGTCCTCCTGCGCTGTGGCGAGAGCGGTGTGGCTGTCGGTCGAGCCGATGAAGCCGAACTTGTACGGGTTCGCACCGAGCTTCTGTTCGAGCTCGAGGCCGATTCCCAGCGCCGAGCGACCGTACTCGTGCTGCAGCATCTCGTCCTTCTTGAACTCGCTGAGGTCGAGATTGCCCTGGTCCCAGGTCTCGTAGTCGGCGAACTCGTCGTTCGGCGACAGGAACGGGTGGGTCTCGCCGTCGCCCTTGATCTGGGTGATCTCGTAGAGCGGCTCCCACCTAATGCGTGTCTCCGCCCAGGCGCGATCGTAGGGCCGGCCGGTAAAGGTGTCGACGACCGGGAACATGACGCCGTTGCTGAGGTTGCCGTTGTGCGCGATCGCCAGGATGCGTCCGCCGGTCTTGTCCTCGTAAGTCTGCAACCACTTCCACAGGTCGCGCTCGTCCGGGCTACCGTACGGAGGCAGCGTGGTGTACGGCTCCATCATGCTCGCTTTGTTGCCACCGTCGCGGTAGATGACGACGCGATGCCGGTTTGCGCCTTTTTCGGTAGACGTCCACTCATAGCCTATGAACGCGGTGTAGCGGCCGGGCTCATTGTACTTTTGCGCTGCGGCGATCGTCTCCTCCCAGGCGGCGCGGTAGCCGGCAGTGCCAGGCGCCAGATAGAGCGGCTCGGGAAACTTGTTTCCGGTCAGAGACTGAATGATCTCGACCGCGGCTGCGACGCCCTGCTGGCCACCGTCCTGGATCATGTCGTACCACCGCTTGCCGGTCGGGTCGGCGAGCATCTTCGGATCGCCGGCGAACAGGGCGGGGAAGAACCCCATGTTGTCCGAGTGGTCGGCGACGACGAGGAAGTCGAGTGGGCGCGACAGCTTGGCCTTCAAGCCGGTCGACGTGGTCAACTCCTCGCCGCGCGCGAAGCGGTGCGCGTCGTCGGGACTGAGCCTACACCCGAAGGCGCCGGCGTCCATCGACATGCCGGTGTGCAGATGGGTGTCGCCCCAGAAGACCTGTGTCGGGAAGTTGCGCCCCGCGTAGGGCGAATAGTGCTTCTGCGCGGGAAACGCGTCCTTCACGTCATCCGTCGGCGGCGGCAGTTGGGCCAGGACCGGCGGTGCCAGGATGGAAAATACCAGTGCGATACGCTGAAGCGCTTTCTGTGGTTTCATTATAGTACTCCTTGTCCTGTACCAATATCTCATGGCGTATACCAGATCGGTGATGTATAAACACCTTCCTGGGTGATCATGTTGACGTCCTTGGGCATGTCCGCATCCAGCCGTATGAGGTCGAACGCCGTCCAACGCGGCGTCGGGATCTCAATGACACGTGCGTAGTAGAACGCCTTTTCATCCGGATCGAAATCCGGGTCCTTCCACACGGCGATAAGGTCCGGCTCACCGATGGTGTTCTTCCAGGTGGCCTTCTTGACGTCCACCGTGTTGCCGACCGGCGTCTTGCAGCGGCCGTCCTTCCCGATCTTGCGGGCGTCGGAAACGGCGACGTCGTAGAGCCTCTCCTGCGTCCTGCCTTCCGCCTTTCCCTTGCCCGGTTCGACGTAGACGCCCACGTCACCCGTCTTAGTCATGCCGTAGTCTCTGATATGAGCCTCAAAGATCGAGTTGACCGACAGCATGGGCATAAACTCGAGATATGCCTGGGTCGCCCGCTGCACATCGAGTTGATCGTAGGCTTTGTCGATGGTGCCCTTCGTCGGATAACCTCCGTTGAACTCAAGTCTCCCGATCCTCGTTTCCACGGTCTGGTGGCCCGCCGTGCCACCGGTCGTCGTGCCACCCTCGCACACGACGACCGCGATGACTGCCACGGTGGACAACACTAACCATCCGCGTCCCATCGTGTTTCCTCCTTTATGCTTCCTATAGTCCAGGTCTGTCTTCGTCTGTCTGACCACCTTAATCAGTCCGTCAACGTGATCACCACGCGGTCCAAATTACCCGTAAATTGGAACGGGCTACCCTCGTAGGCAGGGTCAACCTGGGTGCCGTAATCGCAGCCGACGTCAAAGGTCTCAGCCAACGAATATGTGCTGATGTGCATCTGCGGCATCTCGACCGTATCGACCTTATCACCGTTAATGTAGAGCTCACCTGTGCCGCCGAACGGCTTCGTCCTGATGAAGTTGAACTTGAGGTCGGTTTTGCCCTTGGGCAGTGTGCTGGACGTCAGGTGATAGTGCACGCCGTCCAGAAAGTTGTAGTCGAAATGCAGCTTACCGTCCTTGATGTACATGGCATAGCCCCCGGTCATTCCGCCGCACGCCACGATGACGCCTTGCTCACTGCCCTCAAGGTCGATGGTGGTCACGATGTTGTGGGAGCGGTTCTTGACCGGGGCCGAGGCCTTTTCCGCGATGCGGACGGCTCCTGGAGCGTAGTAAACAAACTCCTTCTGGTCGCCGAACAGCCGGTCCTGCTGTGCTCCCAGGCGTTTGATCATGTCATCGTATAGAGGATAGACGTTGTTCTTCCAGGCCTCCTCGTCGAAGATCTTCTTGAGTTCCTCGAGCTTCTCGGGATGCTTCTTCGCAAGGTCGGTGCTCTCGGAGAAGTCTTCGGCGACATGGTACAACTCCCATACATCCTGATCGAATGGCAGAATAACGTTCAACTCCCAGGGCATGCGCTTGGCATGCAGGGTTACAGCCTTCCAGCCGTCGACCCAGATCGCACGGTTGCCGAACATTTCGTAGTACTGCCGTTTCTTGGCGTTGGGCGCGTCGGGGTCGTCAAACGAGTAGTTCATCGCCACGCCAGTCATTGGCTGCTGTGGGATGCCGTGGTACTCCGCAGGCACCTTGATTCCGGTGGCTTCAAGGATGGTGGGCGCGATGTCGCTGATGTGGTGGTACTGGTTGCGAATCTCGCCCTTGGCCTTGATGCCCTTGGGCCAATGCACCACCAGGGCGTCATGCTGCCCGCCACGGTGCTCGGACTGCTTGAAGTAGCGAAAGGGCGTGTTGCCGGCCATCGCCCAACCCGCGTGGTAGTGGGGGTAGGTGTCCCACTGCCCCCATCGCTCCAAGTGTCGCAAGTTGGCATCCAGCGGAGTCTGCATGCCGTTAAGCACGTAGGTTTCGTTGAAGGTCCCGGCCAGACCACCCTCACCGCTGGCGCCGTTGTCTGAGGTGACAAAGATCAGGGTGTTGTCCAGCTCGTCGATCCGCTCGAGGGTCTCGACGATGCGGCCGATCTGGGCATCGCAGTACTCCATCTGGGCGGCGAAGACCTCCATCTGACGGGCATACAGTCTCTTCTCCTGTTTGGGCAGGGAGTTCCAGGCCGGGATCTGGTCGATTCGTTCGGTGAGCTTGGTGTTTTGAGGTACGATACCAAGCTTCTTCTGCCTCTCGAGAATCTGCTCGCGGGCCTTGTCCCAGCCCATGTCGAACTGGCCCTTATACTTGTCGAGGTACGCGTCCGGGGCATGGTGCGGCGAATGCATGGAGCCCGAGGCCCACAGCATCATGAAGGGCAAATCCGGCTTGATCGACTTGTGCCCGGTGATCCACTGAATGGCGCGATCCGCCAGATCCTTGTCCAGATGCTCGGTCTTGCGATAGGGCTCGGGGTGGTGGTCGTCCCACATCACCGGAATGAATTGGTGGACGTCTGCGGCCATGAAGTTGTAGGCGTGGGCGAATCCCTCGTGACTGGGCCAGCGCTCGAAGGGCCCCACCTGGGACACCTC
>CP070827.1:2745203-2759914 GCA_020344555.1 Phycisphaerales bacterium | reverse complement strand
GGCTGCACAATCGTGGTCGGGCCCCCGAACAGCGGTATGCCGAACTGCATCCCCACGGCAGCCGTCCGGGGCGAGGGGCGGCCCAACCTGCGTGGCCGCACACACTCCAGCTCAACCGTCGTGGGACCCCCGGCCGGCGTTCCGGGCCGGTCCGCCAATCGGCTGCTCAATGCCGCCTCCATCTGCCCCATGTCTCCCCAAGGCCCGTAGGACTCGTCAGAATGCGGCTCGCCGCCGCAGTAGCTGAAGGTTTGACCCTAACATACCGCTAACTATACCGTGCTAATATTGCTTGTCAATAGAACAATCAATATTTTTGTGGGATGACTTGGTGCCTCAGTACGTTCGATTGCGAGCGCTCGTCAACTGGGCAGAGGAAAGACGCGGGAGCAAAGGGTAACGGGGTGCGGGCCCTTCTCCGCCAAGGTCCCAGATCCGGGCATTATGTTGCATAGCGATGCCCGGTTTGGGAGCCGAAGCGTTTTGACTCACGGTGCCTTCATCCTGCGTCCCGGTATCAGGACTATGTTGCGTTTGTCTTTTGATTTGTGCTGCACTCCGCCAGTGGACAAAACTTGTGGCTCACAGTGAGAGCAGCCGTCTTCGCTTGAATCGAGCGACACGATTCGCGTAGGATGGCAGCTCCAGGTTCGATAACCGGGGGATGTCGGTTTATAAACACAGTGTCCCCCGAGTTGGTCTTCTGATACGGAATATGGGCAATGTCGATTCACATGATCGGTGTGGGAGTGGTCCTTGTGACTCGTTCCTCACGATGTCATTCAACGGGAGTCGGTCGGTCCAGTGGTCTACTGTGCGTTGTTCTTGCGGTGTCTGTCGGCATTGCCATTCCGGGTTGTCTGGCAACCCAAGATGTGGCATTGATGCGCAGTGCCCGGGGCCCGAAGCTGTGGCCTGGGCTTGATTCCGGCCAATATTGCGTCGGCTATACCCTTCGACAGATCCGGGACGAGAGTCGACTTTTTCCAATAGGCGAAGACTCGGGGCGCGCCGCGCCAAGGCCGATTCAGATCTCGATCTGGTATCCAGGCGAGAAGATGCCCGCGTCCCCGCAAGTGACGCTTACCGATTACCTCGCCGACATCCGGACCGAGCTTGACTTCCAGGCCGGTCCGGCGTTGGCGGACGAAGTAGCGGCTGAGCTGACCGAAACTCTCTCGGTCGAGGGTGTGGACAACGATCGTCTCAAACGTGCGCTAGCGCGCCGGTGTCTGGCTGTTCGCGACCGCACGCCTCTCGCTGGTCCCTTCCCACTCGTACTCTTTGCGCCAGGGGCACAGGCCAGCCCCAGTCAAAACCCAGTGCTCTGCGAGTTCCTAGCCAGCCACGGATTCGTCGTGGCCTCGATCCCGTCAATAGGCCCGAACTCTCGCGCCGTACCAACCACGCACGAGGGGATCGAAGCAGGAGTACGAGATCTGGCGCTTACTCTCGAATATATGCTTGACAAGCGAACCGTCAGGGGGGCTGCAGGCGTCGCTGGCTTCAGCTGGGGCGGACTTACGGGACCGCTTCTAGCCATGCGGGATGCTAGAATCGGAGCGGTGGCTTCGCTCGATGGGGCATTGATGCAAAGGCAACACCTGGCAACCGCGCGAACCATGCTCGGCTACAACGCGTCCGCGCTCCGTCGACCCATAATGATACTTCTAGCGGACGCGCGGCAGTGGGATCTCCGCACGGTCGAATTCTTCCACGAAGCAGGAGACGGGAAACAGGATGGGTTTCTTGTTCGCTTCCACGACCTCTACCACGGGGATTTCGCATCAAGCATCATCGAACTCGTCCTGCACAACCTTGTGGAGCCGGGTCGGGATGTTTCTCGTGTCGACACGGCCTTCGTGTGGCAGTGCCGTTACTTGCTCGCGTTCTTCAATACATACCTCAAGAAAGACGAAGGGGCGCGGGCCTTCCTCGCTCGCGAACCCGAGGCGAACGGGGTCCCGGTAAATCTCCTGTCCATCCAGCGAAGGTAGGATGTAAGCGGAATCGGTTGATACCAGTCGCCTCCGCCCGAAGATCCTACATAAAGGATGTTCCGTAAGATATTCCCGCGAATCCACCGATCCCCCAAACGACTTGTTCGCCCCTCTGCTTTGTGCTAGATAAAGGACGTTATCATTCGCTAACCCAGTTCGAGGGCGTCCCCGGGCGCAGTCCCGTCTGCAACGGAGAGTGCACGATCGGGGCGTTGTGGCTCTACAGTTCTCGCGAGACCAGGCGGAGGACGATCCCCTGGATCGAGAAATCGCGTGACCGGTCGATCAGCATGGGCCCGGCCTGGGGGTTGTCGCCACGGAGGATGACGATCCGCTCGCCATCGCGCCACTCGACGCTGACTCGCTTGAGGGTCGGCTGGCCATCCACCAGGCAGGCACAGATCCGGCCCTGAACGTGTTCCGGGGCCACATCAGGCCGGTAGTGCACCAGGACGATATCCCCCGGCTTGAGCGTCGGTTCCATGCTGTCATAGGAAAGCCGCAGGCAGTAATAATCGGGCGACCATTGATGGCGGAGGACGGGGAACATCTCCAACTGCTCCTGAGACTCGCCGGGTGAGCCCGCGGGAATCGACCCCAATAGGAGCAGCTCACGGGTCTCCAACGGTTGTGGTGTGTCGTGGTCGGCACCACCGCCGATAAGGACGCCCTGGGGCAGATCGAGGGCCACGGCCAGGGCATCGATCGTGCGGCGTCTCGGTCTGGCCAGCCCGCGCTCGATGGCCGAGATATACCCCTGGTTGACCGCGGCCGCGGCTGCCAGCTCGGTCTGGGTCATGCCCAGCTCTTTCCGCCGCCGCCTGATCCGAGCCCCAATCGACTCCCGGGCCCGTACCTCAATTAGCGACCTGTTATCCTTCACCGCGTCGTATTATTGCAGATTCATCCCTCTCTGTCAATATTCAGGCAATATGACCGGAGCCAGGAGGCGTAGGGTGGGCATTGCCCACCAAAACGTCTCAACCTCCCCCGTGCGAAACCTGTCCTGCCCCGTGGTCGGGTTGTGAACTGTGAAGACGCTGCAGGAGAATGCCGCGTTCGGGGTTTCGGGTCAGCGCTCGGTACACCGACGTGGTGACCAGCGCGGAGGTGCCAACACCGGGTGCGGGAGGGGAACAGTTTCATGGTCTAAGCTAACAAAAGACACGTAAGTCCTTTTGTGTCAAGGGTTTACGCTTCAATTCTTCACGTTCAACAGGGTTCTTACCTCCTCCAAACCAGCGGCCAGGCTCTGGAAATCACGCAGACGGTAGGGCAGGTCGTTGTTCCGCGCCACCCGGCAGGTTGCACGGATTGGGTTGCCCTCGACGAGAGCCGCGAGGATTGCCGTACGCTTTGCTGTGCTCAGCTTGTTCATGGCGCCTATAGTGTACTTGCTGGGCAAGTATGCGTCGAATATGTCCCAGAAAGCATTTGACTTTTCTTGGCTAGCATGTATGCTATAGTCGGAAACTCGATAATGGAGGCAACACGATGCGCAAGAAGAAACGAGGTTTGATACAGGAACAGGCATCCAAAGGCGGCAAGGCTCGCGCCAAGGCCCTTTCGCCGGATGGCCGGAGAGAGATCGCTCGCCAAGCGGTGATAGCGAGATGGTCTGGAAAGTTCCCACAGGCGACTCACACTGGCGAACTGGTGGTCGCAGGTCGTGCAATATCATGTGCCGTTCTGGAGACTGGGAAGCGTCTGCTGACTCAGGAGTCGTTTCTGACGGCGGTGGGCAGGGCAGGCAAGGCAAAGGCCGGCAAAGGCAGCCTGAAATTGGTCGACGGGTTGCCGCCCTTTTTGGCGGCGGAGAACCTTAAACCCTTTATTTCTGAGGACTTACGAGAGTCGACGACTCCGGTCGTTTTTCGTGCGCCCAAAGGGCAACGGGCGTTCGGGTACGACGCAATGCTTCTTCCGAAAGTCTGTGAAGTCTACTTGATGGCGCGGGACCAAGACAGACTTCTTGCGAGCCAGAAACACATCGCCCATGCGTGCGATTTGCTGATGCGCGGATTGGCGCATGTCGGGATCATCGCCCTTGTCGATGAGGCGACTGGCTATCAGGAAGAGCGAGCAAAGGCGGAACTTCAGAAAATCCTTGAGGCGTATATCTCCGATGAACTGCTCCCTTGGACTAAGCGATTTCCAGACGATTTTTTCAGACAGATTTACCGCCTTCAAGGGTGGGCGTATAAGCCTGGAACGGCAAAACGCACCCCATACATAGGAAAGCTAATCAACAAGTACGTCTACGAGAAGTTGCCAGAGGGCGTGCTTCCAGCACTACGTAGTCGCAACCCTGTAACCGGAAAAGGTTGGCGGACCCATAAGCATCATCAATTTCTCACGGTGGACACAGGAAACAAACATCTTGACCGCCAAATAACCGCCGTGCTGACGATAATGCGTGTATCCGAAGATAAGGATCAGTTCGAGGAGTTATTCGAGAAGGCGTTTCCAGTGCCGTTTCAGCAGATGCGCCTTCCGCTTGTCGTAGAAGTCGAAGCCAGCAGCTAGGGCAGGTTGTTGTTCCGCGCCAGCGGAACGTTGACCTGCCGTCTTCACGTGGCAGGTGAACCTCCCGGCGGAGCCGGGAGAACCACCTGCCCTCCTCTCCATACCGCTATGCCCGCTTAGGTTAGCTACGGAGAAAGTGCCAATCAGTTGGCAACAGCCGCCAGGCGTTCACGGATTACCGTCGGGCGGCGACGTTGCGCGGTCTCTTCGCCCGTGCACGGGCGGCATCCATCAAACACGCGCACAGACCGCTCGGCCTTCGGCGTCGCGTCCCAGTACCCGTCTGGAGTGAACATCACCAGGCCGATGGTGTCGTCCAGAAGTACGGGGTGGATTGTCAGCAATACCTCCAGCTTCGATAAATCAAGGATCTCGACGGCACTCCGGTACCCAAGGTTGCGCACCAGTGCGCGCCCGCCCCACTGAACAGCAAAACGCCGTGGAGAATCCGGGTGGCTATGAGGGTAAGCCGAACCGGCGACCCAAGAGTCAAGCACTTCACCAGTGCCCGAATCAAGTATATACGCGTCGCCGACGCGAGTTTCGACGAGTATCCGATCGCCTCGGAGTGTGGAGACGTCGCTGGCGCGCATTGCTTCTTCGATCTGTAGGCGTGTACCCCAGCCTGTCGACGCGTCGAAAACGGCGCTGGCAACGAGGAACCGCCCGTTCAGACCACAAAGCGTGTTGCCAATATCGCCCTGCTGGAGATAGAGAAGCGTGCCGGTGTCGGCGTCGAACACACACAACTCGTCGCTTCCCGCGGTGCTTGTAAGGTTCCAGTGTGTGAGGACGGCCAATTGCTTTCCGGTCCGATCAAACTCCATCCGAATGCAACCCCTGCGGGGAAAGTGACCGTCATCCGTGGTTTGCTTACCCATGGGCGTCATGAGATCGGCGACCCACTCCCCCGTCGAAGTTCGCAGAAGGTGGATTCGGGGTGGTCTTGCCAAATCATCCGCGGCAAGCAGCATCCCGTCCGGCGACACTGCTACAAGGCCCATATGCAACCGCGTCGAATCCCATGACATAGCCGGGGCTCGGCAGAAAGGATCCGGCGAATCCGGGCGGTAGACCACCCAGCCGTTGTCCCGCACCACACAGCTCTGTTCGGAAAACAGGATCCAGCGGAAATGCCCTTCGAGCGCCTCCGAAATCCGGGGAACGTCAAAGAGGCGCTTTTGGGTGGGAATGTCGATGATGTTGTGACCCCACTTTGTGACAAGGTGACTGCCGCACGGCCAAACCTGTTGATTAGTCCGGACGGGATCGCTAAGTGTAACCCTACCGTCACGATGACACGTCACAACGGCGGTTAGCTGATTCCCACGTCGCCCGCGGTTTACAGCGAACCGAACGGTGTCAGCCTCTGCGAGCGCGGCGAACTTGTCGGTGTACCGCTCTGCAACCCAGGGACGATCAGTGCCGCAATTCTCGAACAGAGCGTGGCAGGCTGCAGTCGCACGCTTGAGGTCTTCTCGATTCTTCGCAATGACCGTTGGCAGCGAGTAATCGACGAATACTTTGCGCTGGGCGCTTCCGCCGCTCTGACCCGCACCTCGCGTAATCTGGGCTGCTCCACTCCCTATGTCGAGGCGAACATCGCAATGGAACCAGTGTGGGGCGCGGCAGTGGGGACATCCACCGACACCATATGCCACGACTCGTTGACCGTCAAAGGCAGTCGCGGAGGGCACCACGATCGGCGTGTCCGTGGTCGCCAACCACTTTCCTTTTGGCAGATCGTACACGCCCAGATTGGCAAGAGAGCGACCCCTTGCGCGTTCGGCAGGAACGCCCGCGATATGTCCCAGGACCCCCAGGCGAGTGGCATCGTCGCTGAAGGCTACCGCTCCGATTACGTCCTCCAGGACGGACTCGATAGCCCCCGTCTTGAGGTTGATCAGATATGTCGAACTAGCCGTTGCGACGGCACACTTGGATCCGTCACTCGCGACAGCGATGTGCTTCACGGGATCGGGAAACCGTTGGACATGGTACAACGCTTTAGTCGAAGCATCGATTACTTGCAGCACATGTCCTCGAACACCGGCTGCGCCAAGGACGATCGATCCGTCCGGTGTAGCCGCCTTGACCTCGCAGCAGACATCCTGAACGACAACACGACGTGTCTCAGCCGCGCTTACTGCGGACGAAACCGTAAGGGCTAACGGGACTACGCTGCGTGACTGCAGGATTCCGCACAACATGGCGGCGCCCTTCCTACTTGCGTCCGACATTTTCCGAAAGATCCCATCCTGAGCTGGGCCGAGGTATCAACGGGGCATTGTACCGGCGTCAGCATTTCTGACTCAAGGCCTGTGCAAGCGTTCGACCCGCCTCGGTCTTCAGGCACGACCGAGATCGGATTTGAGATCCTGACCGGGGCCAGGATCGTTGTTTTTTGTCTATTTGCTATCGGAACGCCGACGCCCTCGGGTAATGGCTGGACACTGCCCTGAGGCGTCGTGGTCAGCGATACGACCTGCTCCGGGTGCGGGGGGACAGTTTCATGTGGGAGTGTAGCAAAAGACACGTAAGTCGTTTTGTGGCAAGGGTTTACGTTTCAATTCTTCACGCTTCAAAGGGTTGCTACCTTCTCCAAACCGGCTGCCAGGGCCTGCAAATGACGTACACCGTAAGGCAGGCCGTTGGCCCGCGCCAGCGGGACGTTGACCTGCTGTTTCAGGTGGCAGGTGAACCTCCCGGCGTGGCCGGGAGAACCACCTGCCCTACATCCTCTGCATTCTAAACCCCAGATGAATACATCACCTTCTGGTCGGTCTTTTGGCACCTGTCCCCTTGGCCGTACGGGACTTAGAGGATTCTCGGGTTTTGTGTATCAGCTGTAGCGCCGTCCCTTGTGGGCGACGTCCGCTCCGAATTTGCGTCACCCACAAGGGGTGACGCTACACAAAAACCGCCAACGCGCTAGGCTCAGATCTCGTAGTCGGGCATCAGGTCGGGGGCGGGTCTTGATTCGGGCTTGGGTTCGCGTTCCTCGGCGCGTGTTTTGACTCGCAGCTCCGGGGGCTTGAAGGTCACTACCGAACTGGGCGGAACACTCGAGGTTACGAAAACTGAGCCGCCGATCACGGAATTCGCTCCGAGGACGGTATCGCCGCCCAGGATGATCGCGTTGGCGTAGATGGTGACGTTGTCTTCGACGGTGGGATGACGCTTGGCCTCTCGGATGATCCGGCCTCTCTCGTCCTTGGGGAATGAGAGGGCCCCAAGGGTGACACCCTGGTAGATCTTGACGTTGTCACCTATATCGGTGGTCTCGCCGATGACCACACCGGTGCCGTGATCAATGAAGAAGTTGTGGCCGATTCGAGCCCCCGGATGGATGTCTATCCCCGTCTTGGTGTGGGCCCATTCGGACATGATTCGCGGCATCAGCGGCACGTCGAGCTTATAGAGCGAATGGGCGACCCGGTGCACGCTGATGGCCAGCAGACCCGGATAGGCCAGAAGGATTTCATCGAAATTGACGGCGGCCGGGTCTCCGTCGTATGCGGCCTGCACGTCACCGGCCAGCAGCTCGCGAACCGCGGGAATCCCTTCCAGAAACTCGGTGGTCAGCTCTCTTGCCCGGTCTTCCGAAGCCTTGGTGTCCAGGTCCGGCTGATCCGGGTGTTGGGTCTCCTCCATGTAGCGAAGGCACATGCGTATCTGGCGAAAGGCCGCCTCACCGATCCGGGGCACCAGGTCACCGACGTGGAAGGCCACGTTGTGCTCGGTCAGGTGCTGCCGGCCAATGAAGCCCGGATAGAGCAGCTCGAGGAGATCCCTGACCAACTGGATGATCTCCGCACGTGCCGGGAGATAGGTCCGGCCGATGTGCTGCGTCCGCGTGTCCGACCTGTAGCTGCCGACTATGCTCTCTACCAGTTCGTTCAGCTTAGGTCCAATTATAAAGTCCTCACCCATGGTCCAACTCTCTTACGTACCTGAGTTGCTAGTCCAGCCCGGTGAATTGTAGAGGCCGCAGGTGGGATGGCAAATGGTCAATCGGGCGGGGCGTAGTGCCGGACAATGGCATCGGCGGCCTTTATTCCATCAACGGCCGTGCTGACTATGCCGCCGGAGTACCCGGCACCTTCGCCAACCGGGTAAAGACCGGCGACGTTGACGGCCTGGCGCGTGGTGATATCCCGCAGGATGCGTACCGGTCCGCTGGCTCGCGTCTCGGGTGCGGTGATCAGAGCCTCGTCACCTGAGAATCCGGGGAACTTTTCGTTGAGCCTGGGCAATGCCCGCCGCAGGGCCTCGGATACAGGTTCAGGAATGAGCGCAGCGATGTCAGCCCACTGTCCGCCCAACGGATAGCTGGTCTCGAGCTGTCCGTCGGACCGAGCCCCACGCAGAAAGTCAGACGCACGCTGGGCGGGTACACGGTAGGACTCCCCCGTTGCCTCAAACGCGATGTGCTCCCACCGCTCCAAATACGCCAGAGCCTCCACGGCAGGGTTAGAGCTCCTCTTTGAGGAGAGCGTCTGGGGGTCCAATGTAAGCACCAATCCGCTGTTGGCGAAGGGGCTGGATCGCCGGGCCCGGCTGGCCCCGTTGGTGGCAACCAGTCCGGCGGACTCGTTGGTGGGTAGGATCATGCCGCCGGGGCACATGCAGAAGCTGAACACGTCGCTGCGCTTCCCGGCGGCGTCCTTGGCTACGAGGCGGTATTCCGCGGGGCCCAGGCGGTTATGTCCGGCGGCGGCGCCGTATTGCCAGCGGTTGACCATCGCCTGGGGATGCTCGATACGCACCCCAATCTGAAACGGTTTCGGTCCGACCCCCACGCCGCGTCGATGCAGCAGACGGATCGTGTCCCGGGCGGAATGTCCGGCGGCCAGAACGGTCGGACCAGCCTTCAGCCAGGTGCCGTCGGGTTGAAAGCCGGGACCGGCAAGGTGCACGGCCTCGAGCCGGCCGTCAACGACTCTGATGTCATCCATGTGGCATTCGAATCGGACTTCGCCGCCGAGTGATTCGATTCTCTTTCGGATCCGCGAGCAGATAGTCGGCAAGCGGTCGCTGCCGATATGCGGGCGCGTGTCGATGAGAACGTCAGGATCGGCGCCGTGCTGGTAGAAGACTTCGAGCACCAGGCGGCATAGCGGGTCAGTAACGCGCGTGTAGAGCTTGCCGTCGCTGTAAGTGCCGGCCCCACCTTCGCCGAAGAGCAGGTTCGAAGACGGATCAAACTCTCCCTCGCGATAAAACCGCTGTAGAACGTCCCGGTGCCGACGGCGCACCTCCCGCCCGCGTTCAAAGACGATCGGTCTGTAGCCGAATTGGGCCAGGCGCAGCGCCGCGAACATGCCGCCGGGGCCGAAGCCGATAACCACAGGTCGTTCGCGGAGAGCGTGAGTACCGCACTCCGGCGCAGACGCCACCTGTGGATCGAGCCAGACCACGTCCCTTGCCCGGAGGCGTTTAAGACGGGCGCGTTGTGTCCGGTGCGATTCGTCCAGATCCAGTTCCATTTGGTAGGTGAAGTGAATGTCATCTTTCCTTCGGGCATCGAGGGACCGCCGGACAATCGCGTACGTACGGATGGCGCTCTTGGATACGCGGAGGCGTTTGGCTACGGCCTCCACGAGCCGCTCCTCAGGCTCATCAAGTCCCAGACGGATGCTACGGACCAGGATTGGCATAATTCGCGTATCCTACCGAGGATGGCGTTTTCCGGCCATTGCGTTTGGGTGTTCGAGCGCCTACGCACCGGGACACCATGTCGACGCGGCGTCGCCCGTCCGCTACACTCGCGTGGTTGGACCTTGAGGCCGCCCGATGGCCTCGTTCCCGCGTGTGAGTGCGAGCGCCCTCACGTAGGTCAATCTCCCTGATAGGACGAATGCGATGAAGTCGGTACGCAGGTTCAAACGGGTCTGTGTCTGCCTGTTGGCAGTAATCGTCGGTGGGTTTGTGCCTCGGATCGCCCGGGCGGAGTTCAAGACGCCCATCGCGATCACTAATCTGACCGTGGTGGTGGAACCGGGCTCGACGATCGAGTCCGGAACGATCGTGATCGACGAGGGTCGCATCGTGAGCGCCGGCACCGAGGTCGACATTCCCCCACAGGCCGAACAGATCGACGGGATCGGTCTGATCGCCTACCCCGGCTTCATCGACGCTCACGTACACCTGGGGATACCTGAGAAAGTGCGGACCGCCGAGGAGCGGGAACGGACGGAGGACGTCAACCCCGATCCCAGCCAGGGCCCGCTCGCCGCCACGCGCTTTGCCAACCGCCGAGGCATCCGCCCGCAGCTTGGGGCAGTGGAGCTATATGTACCCGACGACAAGGCACTCGAAGCACATCGGGCTGCCGGGTTTACGGCTGCTCTGGTTGCCCCGCGCGACGGGATTCTAAGCGGCACCAGTAATCTTTTGAGCATCTCCGACAGACCTGTTCGGCGTTCCGTGCTGATGTCAGACGTGGCCATGCACGGGTCTTTCGAAGCCGGCGAGGAAGGGCAGTATCCGCGAAGCCTGCTCGGAGTGTTTGCCCAATTCCGGCAGGTGATGCTGGACGCTCGGTGGTACGCGAAGATAGGCAAGTACCAAGAACGTCATCCGACCACCGGAGCGCGCCCGCCAACCGACCCTGCGTTGGAAGCACTGCAACCGCTTCTTTCACGGAAGCAGCTCATCATCTTTGAAGCCAATACCGAGAACGAGATCCGTCGTGCGCTCAATCTGACCGGCGAATTCAACTTGAACGTCGGTATCAGCGGGGGGAAGGAGGCCTGGAAGGTTATCGACCGCATCAAGGCCGAGCATATCCCGCTCATCGTCAGCCTGAAGTTCGACCGGGAGCCGGAGTACGGCAAGAAGAACGGGAAGACGAACGAGGAACACAAGAAGATTTACGAGCCTCTCAAAGCTCGCAAGGAGCGGCGGCGCCTGTGGGAGGAGCAAGTAGCCAACATCATACGCTTGCATGAGGCCGGGATACCCTTCGCCCTTCGCACCCGAGATTTCGAGAAGCCCTCGGAGTTCTGGAAAAACCTGCGCATGGTCATCGAGCGAGGTCTACCCGAAGAAGCGGCCATCGCCGCACTGACCGCAACACCGGCGGAACTTCTCGGGATGAAGGATCAGCTCGGGGCGATTCGCCGGGGACGCATCGCCAACCTCACGCTAATGACCAAGTCCATCTCGGATGAAAAGGCCAAGGTGAAGTTCGTCTTTGTCGACGGTAAGAAGTTCGAGATCGAACTCGACAAGAAAGACAAGGAGGCGGAAAAGGACAAACCTGACAAACACGAGGAAAGTGACCAGGGCGGTCCGCCGCCGATCGAAAAGGAAGAGGTGACAGACAAGGATGAAGACACCGGCCCGACCTGGGCGGTAGAAATCAAGGCCGACCGCATTCCAGAAACGCAGACCGGCGGCAACGTGCTGATCAGGAACACGACGATCATCCCGGTCTCGTCGCCCAGGCTCGACGATGCCTCCATTCTAATTCGCAACGGCAAGATCGAAGCGATCGGCGACATTCCTACGGTGCCGGACGGTGTCACAGTGATCGACGGCACCGGCCGGTTCGTCATTCCGGGTCTCGTCGACTGTCACTCGCACCTGGCATTACAAGGAGCCAACGAGTCGGCGGTGGCCATTAGCGCCGAGGTCCGCGTCACTGACGTGATCAATCCACACAGCGTGGGCATTTACCGTGCGGTGGCGGGGGGAACGACAACGCATCATGCGCTGCACGGGTCGGCCAACCCGATCGGCGGCCGGAACGCCATCATGAAGCTCAAGTACGGCCGGCCTGCCTCCGAGATGCTGCTCGCCGATGCGCCGCCCACGATCAAGTTCGCCCTCGGTGAAAATGTCACCCAATCCGGCTGGCAGCAAGAGCGGGGGAAGCGATTCCCGAGCTCGCGCATGGGGGTCGAGGCGTTGATGCGCACTGCTCTGGAGGAGGGTAAGGCATACGCGGAAAAGTGGGAGGACTACGAGCGTCGCTCCCAGGCCGGCCAGGATGTTCCACTGCCGCGGCGCGATTTGAGGCTGGAAGCGCTTGCCAAGGTGGTTGCCGGTGATCTGATCGTCCACCCGCACTGTTATCGCAGTGATGAAATCCTACATCTCTTGACGCTGGCTGAGGAATACGGCTTCCGCATCGGTACGCTTCAGCACGTCTTGGAGGGCTACCGGATCGCCCCCGAGATCGCCCGGCATGGATGCGGCGCGTCCACATTTGCCAACCTCTGGGGCTACAAAATCGAAGCGTTCGGAGCAATTCCGCACAATGCGGCGTTGATGACGGAGCATGGGATCAGCGTTTCGCTCAATTCGGATTCACCGAGCCGCATGCGCTACTTTGGACAGGAGGCCGCCAAGTGCATCAAGTGGGGCGGGCTCAGTGAGAATGAGCCCCTGCGCATGGTGACGCTGAACCCGGCCAGGCAATTGCAGATTGACGACCGCGTCGGCAGTCTTGAAGTCGGCAAGGACGGCGATCTGGCCATCTTCAACGGCCATCCGCTCAACACGTTCAGTAAGTGCGTGATGACTCTGATCGAGGGCGAGGTTTACTTCGAAGATCCGCGGCCCAAGCCAACCGAGCCGTGCGATACGCCGAACCTTCCCGGCCAAGTCGATCGCACTATTCCGGAGACATTGCACCGCGCCTACGCCGTCGTCGGAGCAACCGTGCACCCGATCAGCGGGCCGGTAATCCGGAACGGAACGGTCGTCATCCTGGAAGACAAGATTCACGACATCGGGGTTGACGTGACGGTTCCCCCAGGCGCGGGCGTTATTGACGGTACCGGCCTGCACGTCTATCCGGGTCTGATCGATGCGGGCTCCGGACTTGGGGTGGTTGAGATCTGGTCGTTGCGGGTGACGCGCGATTACAGCGACATCGCCACGTTTGCCCCCCATCTGCGTACCGCCAGCGCGATCCATCCGCACAGTGAGCACATACATATTGCCCGGACTGCCGGCATCACCGCCGCTTTGACGCAGCCCTCCGGTGAGGGCATCCCCGGCCAAAGCGCCGTGATTCATCTCGACGGGTGGACGGTGCCGGAGATGCTCATGGTCGACGAATACGGCCTGCACATGACGGTACCGTCGCTGCCGGCCCGCCTGCCCGAAGACAAAAAAGAGAAGGAGAAACTCGCCAAAGAACACAAGAAGGACATGCGCGAAATCGAGGAGTTCATCAAGAAGGCCAAACACTATGCGGAGGTAAAAAAGCTCGCGGCGACGGATTCGCAGATTAAGTATGACATTGATTTGACACTGGAGGCGATGGTTCCCTACGTTCGCGGCGAGAAGCCGGTGGTGTTCTCGGCCCACCGTTACAAGCAAGTTCTCGATACCATCGAGTTTGCCGAAAAGTACGGGCTGCGATGCGTCCTCAGCGGCGCGACGCGAGCCTGGAAGCTCGCGGATGTGCTGGCCGAGAAGGACATCCCGGTAATTCTCGCCGGTCCGCTGAGCTACCCGCGGGGCGAGTTCGAACCCTGGGACTCGATCTACCGTTGCGCGGGAGAGCTGGACCGGGCCGGTGTGCGGTTCTGTTTCGCTTCGGAGAATGCCGCAGGGGCATTCAATCTTCCGATCCAGGCCGGCATGGCCGTTGCCCACGGCCTGCCGCGCCAGCGAGCTGAATACGCTCTAACGCTGGGGGCAGCGGAAATCCTGGGGATCGCCGACCGCGTCGGCTCGATCGAGGTCGGCAAGCAGGCCGACCTGATCGTCACCACTGATACTCCGCTACAGACCGTCAGCCAGGTGACACACATGTTCATCGCCGGCAAGCCTATCGAGCTGGCCAGCATGCACACGGAGACCTACAAGAAGTTCAAGAAGCGCTCAACACCCAAGCTCCCACCACCGCCTACCCTCGTCGGCCCACCAAGCCTGACGAAACGGTGACATGCCTCAATCTCCGAGAGAGATCCCAACACTGCGCCCGGCCGCGGGCGGAATGGAATCCCGATCTATCGGGAGCCCGCGCGGAGCGGGCGACCTCGCCAAGCCTCGATGAGCGGCACGCTCGGCGCAGGCGAGCATGGTATGATCCTCCCGTACTCGCTGTTCGCCTGGACACGGCATCCGACCACGCTTGCGGAGCCGTACTGTCTCTGCACACTTTCGTACCAAGGACCTCTATGCTCAAAACCAACTAGGCCCGTAGATGTTGACATATGTCAA
>CP070827.1:2742235-2745103 GCA_020344555.1 Phycisphaerales bacterium | reverse complement strand
CCCTCGGCCGGCGAGACGCCGGCCGCTAGTGCGCCTGAGAGTGTGCTCGACCAGAGGGGTGCGAGTCCCCTCCAGGCATGCGTTCTCCGGCCTGTAACCGAAGGTAACTGCGTCGTCGCGAGGCGGGGTGGAAAGCAACCGGAGGTGAACTGTCGGTCCGTAGGCATACGAACGCGATTCGGCCGGGCGTTGTGGTGAGCCAGCTAGCGAGTGGCGAAACCCGGACCCGCTTGTGGCGGGGAGCCCAGCACGCTGAGGGGTAGCGTGATAAAGCGATGTTGGGACGCGTCAGGTGGTTGGCGGCGGAACGACGGGAAGGTCGGGTACATGAATCAGGGAGACCTGAGCGGGGTCCGCCGGTGTTCATTCCGCCTAAGGCGGACGAAGAGCCGCCCGCTCAGGAGTCAGAGCGTCCATAAGAGCGTTGAAGCGGGGTAATGCCCGCCGAGCAAAGGGACGCAGGAAGGTGGATGCGTGAGTCAAGAGGCGTGCGAATCAACACCGGTGTCAGTGCCCCGGAACGCCGGAGCTAAGCAAGCCGGAGAGGTCCGCGCCCGCTGGGCGTGGACGGAACGTACGGTCTGGACGAATCGCATGTTGACGGCCCTCGAACGAGGGATCAAAGGAGGTGTATGGTTCAGCTTGACTGATAAGGTCTATAGCCTGTCGAACCTGCGGGGTGCTTTTGCGAGAGTGAAGGCCAACGGTGGGTCGGCGGGTTGTGACCACCAGACGATTGCGATGTACGAGGCGGATCTGGAAACGAACCTGCAGGACCTGTCCGATCAACTGCGGAACGGGGTGTACTGCCCACAGAGGATTAGACGGGTCTACATTCCCAAGCCGGGCAGTCGAGAGCGCCGTCCGCTGGGGATTCCCACGGTTCGCGACCGGATTGTGCAGACGGCCCTACGCAACGTGATTGAGCCGATCTTCGAGTGGGGTTTTGCCGAGCACAGCTACGGCTTTCGGCCGAACCGAGGCTGCAGAGATGCCCTTCGGCGGGTCGATGTCCTACTCAAGGCGGGTTATACGCATGTTGTCGATGCCGATCTGAAAAGCTACTTCGACACGATTCCCCATCAGCCGCTGATGGACCGAATCAGTCACAAGATCGCCGACGGGCGTATGCTGAAGCTGATCGAGGCCTTCCTGACGCAAGGCGTCCTGGAGGGTCTGGAAACGTGGACGCCCACGTCGGGCAGCCCGCAGGGTGCTGTGATTTCACCGTTACTCAGTAACGCCTATCTCGACCCACTCGATCATTTGATGGCCGGAGGTAATATCGAGATGGTTCGTTACGCGGATGATTTTGTGATTCTGTGCCGAAGTGCGGCCGACGCTCGGGAGGCCCTGGAACTGGTGCAGCAATGGACGGCAAATGCCGGTCTAACGCTGCATCCGGACAAGACACGCATCGTGGATGCGGACCTGGAAGGGTTCGACTTCTTGGGCTATCACTTTGAGCGTGGCAAACGCTGGCCGCGTGACAAGAGCATCAAGAGGTTCCGCGACGCGATCCGGGCCAAGACGCCGCGTAAGCACGGCCACAGCCTGGAGGTTATCATCGCGAACGTCAATTGGACAACGCGAGGGTGGTTTGAGTACTTCAAACACTCCTCGTACTCCAACACGTTCCGTAGCCTGGATGGCTGGATTCGACGGCGTTTGCGGCGTATCCTGCTCAAGCGTCATAAGAAGCACCGCCACAACGGGCTGGGGAATGCTCATCAGCGCTGGCCGAACGCATTCTTTGCCGAGCAAGGGTTGTTCAGCATGGAGGCAGCCTATGCCCGGATCCGTCAATCCGCTGAGCGGTGAACCACCAACTGGAGAGCCGTATGCGGGAGAACCGCACGTACGGTTCGGAGGGAGGAGGGGCCGGGAACTCAACCGGCTCTTCCTACCCCTATCCCAAGGCACGCCTACGCTGCCGCCAAAAGATGCCCGCAAGACGCACAGAAGTCTCGGAATAAGCGTCTAAATATCTAGCCAACTCCGTCAGGAGCTGTAGCATGTTAACGAGCGTGCCGACTGGAGTATCCCCGGTGACTACCCTAGCTGCTGCAGCTGGCAGTCTGGTTACAGGGTACGGTGATCGGTGGAAGACGCTATCGGACAACTGGGGGGTGTGGACCGGTTTTTCTCAGGGCGGCGCCTACGTCTACCCAGTCCGGCACAGATTTGCCGTGGACAGATTGGCGGGGAGTCGCGAATAGAACAGGACGATTTGGACCAACTCGGCATTTGCGTCTTACCAGACGTCACAGAGCGCGGAGAGTGGGAGCGTTTTCAGCGATTGTGAAGCTCTATCCTACTGCCTTCCGTTCTATTACAACTTGGGACGATTTGTCATGACAAGTTCAAAAGACGACGGTAGTGTTCGCAAACACTTGGATAAGACACAGAGCCCATCAGCACTTGTGGGCTCTGCCCTGCTACTGGCTGCAATGCTAGTGGCAGTCGGCTACTTTTACGTTCCCGTTCGACTCTACTTCTTGGGGAGCCCCCGTGAGGTGACCGTGCTATCCTGTGAAAAGGAGATATTCCTTGACCCAAAAGGCGGCTCGCAAGCCGTTTTCCGCGTCCGAGTGGCCGGCTATGAGCAGGAGTTTTCGGTGACCTACCTTTGGAAATGTGGCCTTGACCCCGGAGACACTGTCACGCTCTGGTTCAGCGATAAGCTTGACAGAGGCGTTATTTTGCCCGGGGGTCGAAGCATTCTTCACGTTTTCTACCATTACGGGTCGGGCGTCGGAGGAATCGTGTTCTTCACAGGCTTTTGGCTCCTTTTGCTGCTCGCTTCAATCGTCCGTTTGTGGGTCTTCGTTCGTAACGTTAGGAATGTTGTGCGGGAACGGTATCGCA
>CP070827.1:2738494-2742135 GCA_020344555.1 Phycisphaerales bacterium | reverse complement strand
CGGCAAGCCAGGCGAACGGGCGATACCACGCGGCGCTGGGGCGTGGCCTCCGTCTCCTCGAACAGCGCACGGCGTTCCGGCAACGGACCGCCCGTGATATCAGCCAGTATCGCTATCGTGACATGGCGTTCCGGGTCTTCCGCAACGATGCGCTGCAGAAGTATCGGGCACAGTTCGATCTAGCGGCGCGGTATGCCTACCTGGCAGCTCGGGCATACGACTATGAGACCAACCTGCTCGGGACAAGCTCACAGAGCGGGCGCGACTTTTTGACCAACGTCGTCAAGGAACGTGTCCTGGGCGTGGTGAGCGGCTCTACACCGATGCCTGGCAATGGCCTGGCTGGACACCTGGCGGACCTGTCCATAACCTGGTCCGCCCTTGAGCCACAGCTAGGGTTCAACTCTCCCGACGAGCTCGACCGGACGTTCAGCCTGCGCTGGGAGCTGTTCCGCAAGCCGAACTCCGTTGCCTTTGATCCCGAATGGCGCGACATCCTCTCGAGCTGCGTCGTGGCAGATCTGAACGGGCTTCAGGAGTACGGACAGTATTGTCAACCGTTGCAGCCGCCCATTCCGAACAACCCGGCCATCGTGATCCCGATCAGCACGACGGTGCACTCGGGACTCAACTTCTTCGGCTGGCCGTCGACGGGCGATGCCACGCTGCCATCCGACCGTTTCGCGATCAAGCTGCATTCGTACGCCGTGCGGTTCTCGCACTATCCCGGATTCCCGCTGAACCAGCAGGTGAACGTCTACCTGGTACCGGTCGGCGCCGACATCATGCGGATACCACAGTGTCCGGAAGCGCCCGTCCGGGAATGGCATCTGTTAGATCAGACCCTTCCGGTTCCGTTTCCGATTGGTGAAATGGACCTCGACACGGTCGGGTGGATGCCTACGGATGCGCTCGACGGCGGTGCGGCGGCCATGGTCCGCAGGCGCCTTATTCCCACGGTGGCCGCCTGCGGTGTCGGCGATCCTGCGTGCACGGACATCAGCTATAAACTGACCGGGCGATCGGTCTGGAATACGCGCTGGCTGCTGATCATTCCAGGATCGGAATTGCAGGGTTCCGATCCGGCAAACGGGATCGATGTGTTTATCAACGGCACCAGCGGAATCGGCGTCCGCGATATCAAGCTGCTGTTCATCAGTTATGCATACAGCGGCTGTCTTCCCGGCCAGAACGCCGACACGGGCCACGACGGCGATGCCGTATCGGGTGACAGGCGGCGGCACCTGAAGGCTGCCGACCGGTAAGGGTTCCCCGGGGCATGCAGGCGAGAGATCTATCGTGACTCGAGGGACCCGCGGCAAGTCGGTCCGCATGTGGGTGGCACTCACTCCGGTGATCGTGCTGGCGCACGGTGCATGCTTGCTTGGGGCCGACGACAAGAACGGGGTCTCGCCAACGACGATCTCGCGGCCATCAGGCCCGGGCTCGCTCGAAGGGCTCGGCGATGCGTTCCAACCCGCTCTGAATACCGGGACGGCAAGATATACGGTGACGTTCGCGCTGCCTGAGGGAACAGCCGGATTCACGCCTGGATTGTCACTGCGATACGACAGCGGTCGCGGATTCGGACCGGCCGGGATCGGCTGGTCGTTCGGACCTGGAAGTATCCGCCGGCAGACGGAAAAAGGCTTGCCCCGCTATGTTGATCCGCCCGCGGAGGCTGCTGATCGCTTTATTGGCATGAGCGGTGAGGAGCTCGTCCCACTGGCCAACGACTACTACCTGGCCAAGATCGAAGGGGCGTTTGTCCGCTATCGCCGCGTCGGGGATCATTGGGAGGCGCATACCAAGAGCGGGATCAAGCTCGAGTTCGGTCTGACCGCGGACGCTCGTCTCACGGACCTCACCGACACGAAGATCTACCGGTGGTGCCTCGAGCGTCGGACGGATACCAACGGCAACGTCATCAAGTATGCCTACACTCGCCCGAGCGACGATGATCGGCAGATCTATCTCAGTGAGATCCGTTATGGACCCGGGTCGCCTCCCTGGGCGCACTGTTACTCCGCCACGGTGACGTATGAAGACCGACCTGATCCACGAACTGATTATCGCAGCGGCTTCAAGGTCCGTACGACCAAACGTATCGCCCAGGTCGACGTGAAATACAATGATACTCTCATTCGCCGCTATGCACTGGGCTATGGCGCGCATGAGCATTGGTCGCTGCTGACTACGATTACCCAGTTCGGCGACGATGGAGTCGCCGCGCTGCCGGTTACCACTTTCGGGTATGCCACATTTAACTTGGGCGACCCGGAAGTCCCACTGTCAGCGTCCGAGCACGTCATCGGATCCAGCGGAGAGCCGGATTCGGTCGTGGACAACTCCAAAGTCGACCTCATCGACGTCAATGCCGATGGTCTGCCCGATCTACTCGAGACCGACGCCGGGCACCTGGCCTACCTCAACCAAGGAGTGCGGGAGATCGCTCCGGGAGGGCAGGCGGTCCTTTGGGATGGTCCCACCGACTTGACCACAGAGGATAGCCGTGCCTTCAGCTTCGAACTCTCCGATAGCAATGTCCACTTAGCGGACATGACCGGTGACGGAATTGCTGATCTCGTAGTCACCGAGATGGACTGGATCGAATACTTTCCGAACAGCGGGCAGACCGGCTGGGGTGCGGGTCATCTGATGTCTGTTGAACACTCGCCGCCGCCGGCGCCATTCGGGCCGGATGGAGGGTCCGTTCTCACTTCCGACCTCGATTTCGACAAACGCATGGACGTGGTCAAGAGTGATTACGGTGCCTATTCGGTCTGGTTCAATCTGGGCGGCGGGCGCTACAGTGATGAGGTGCTCACCGACGGCGCCTGGCACGGTTATGAATTCATCGACTTTGCCGGCCCCGGCGTCCAACTGGCCGACATGAACGGCGACCGCCTGAACGATGTCGTCAAGGTGACACCGATAAGCGTGGTCTATTGTGCCAACATGGGCTTTGGCTGGTTCGACCAGCATGTCGAAATGATGCTTCCGGATCGCGCCCTGGACGACTCTCCAGGCGGGAATCTGCACAGGGCGAGACTGACCGACGTAAACGGAGACGGGCTTTCGGATCTGGTAGTAGAGCGTGCTGAAGGCAATGACCTGTGGTTCTGGCTGAATATGGGGAACAACACTCTTTCCCTTTCGCGTGTAATCACCGATTTGCCGGCCACCTCTCAGGCCGTCATTCGCTGGGTGGACATCAATGGAAATGGTACCACGGATCTCGTATACGCCGACTCCACACTTCCGGACTCCAAGATAAACGCTGTCGATCTAGGTGAGCTGATATCCGGTTCAGCCTACTTCAATGCTCTGACCAGTATCGACAACGGATACGGCCGCCGCACCGTAATCTCCTATCGCAGTACGACCGACTTCTACGTTAATGCATCTGAAGCTGGTAATCCCTGGACCAGCACCATTCCCTTCCCGTCTGTGGTCGTATCGCGGACGCAGACGTCGATCGGTCTTGACCTGGACGGCTTTCCCGACGAAGGCGCGGACGGGGACGTGTATGTCAAGGACTACGTCTACCGCGACGGCTACTACGACCCGCTGGAGAAGCAGTTCCGCGGCTTTGCATTCGTCAAGGAAGTTCAGCACGGAGACGAACGGTTCGGCGGAAC
>CP070827.1:2733208-2738394 GCA_020344555.1 Phycisphaerales bacterium | reverse complement strand
AGCGAACGAACATGCAGCATAGTCGTGGAACTTATGAAACACGGTACTAGACTCTCCTGGCGCCCACACCGGCACCGAAGGAGTGTAAAATGGGCAATAGCAGCGACAACGGCGATCCGGCCGGCTCAGGGGTTGACGGCCGTAGCCAGAGGGGTGCACGGCGACGCTTTGGCTGGGGCACCCGGGTCCGGCGTCTCGTGATCGTAGTCGTGCTGGCTTACGTGGGAGTCTGCGTGCTAGCTCGTCTCCTGCAATCTTGGCTGATGTACTTCCCCACGCGGGGCTACCCGACAACGCCGTCCGATCTCGGCCTGGACTTCGAGGATCTTACGCTGAAAACCGGCGATGGCGTGTCAATCGCCGCCTGGTTCGTTCCCCACGCTGAACCCAAGGGCACGGTCATCTTCTGTCACGGAAACGCCGGCAACATCTCCGACCGCCTGGACAGCATCAGGCTTCTGCACAGCATGGGCGTCAACGTGCTTATCTTCGACTACCGCGGTTACGGCCGGAGCGAGGGTCGGCCCAGTGAGCAGGGCACTTACAAGGACGCGGAAGCTGCCTGGCGATATCTCGTAGACACCCGCGGCGAATTGCCCCAGCGGGTAGTGGTGTTTGGGCGATCTCTAGGCGGCGCGGTTGCGATTGACTTGGCCAACCGGCATTCCTCGGGTGCCCTGGTGGTCGAGTCGACGTTTACGAGTGCTGTCGACGTCGGGCGGTTGCACTACCCGCTGCTGCCGGTTCGGCTCCTGCTCACCTACCGATACGACTCGATCAGCAAGGTCCCGCACATCACCTGCCCGAAGCTCTTCCTGCACGGCACGGACGACACCCTCATTCCGTTTGACAACGGCTTGAAGCTCTTTGAGGCCGCCGCCGGACCCAAGCAGTTCATCGAAACCCCCGGAGGCCACAACGAGGGCGGTTTCACATACTCCCGCGAATACACGAACCGCGTGGCCCGTTTCTTGACCGACGCACTGACGCCGTCATAGCCGGGTACGCGGCTACCGGTACCGTGTTTCACAAGTCTCGCGACTACCTGAGCCGCAGGCTTTCCCGGCGCGCCGCGACGCGGACATCCCCGCGGGCCTTAGAGGGTGCCCCTTTCCAAGGGTGGGAGATAAACCGGACACTCGTGGCGAGCGTGCCCCGCCCTTTCCAAGGGTGGGCGTGTAAAGGTCGCCCCGCGCCCATCCCCCGGCGCACGACAAGCTGCCTGGCGCGATCAACGGAGCCACCACCGAGTTTCGGCTGGTCCCGAAACGAATCGCCCCTGCAAGTCAATGACCGCGCACCTCACCTCCCTATCCACCCCACAGACCGAGCAGTATTCCGAGAGTCTGTTACGGGGGCTGGGGAATCGGAGACCGGTCAACATCCCCCCGCTAACGCCCTGGCCTAAGGCCTAACGACGCTCCAGGTGTGAGCCGACGGACCCCACAGCGGCGGCTACTCGGGGCATAAGATGGTCGTGGCCAAGCGCGCGGGACAAGGACCCCTTGATGCACGCTGCGGCACGGACAGAGGTGGCTGCTTTCCATGTCCGGTTAGAGCCGGCCGGGTCCCAGAAGACTGCACCTGCGGCACCCCATCATGCGAAGTCAACGAAGCTCGCAAGTAACCGTACGGGTCTAAACGGCCTGCGGCATCCCGGAAGAGCCGGAGCGATACGACCCAGTCCCGGTCTGCGGCAGTGAAGACCTGTTCAAAGACCTCCAGATCAAGATTGTACCTTCGAACGCCGAGCATCCAGGCATTGTTTGCAGGGAGATTCCGGACCCAGTCGTAACGTTCAGGCCAGTTCATCAGGTGCTGCACCTCAGTGGCAAACCGATCACGACCGGCCTGATAGACTGCCTCGCGCCCGGCGATCTTGTCCTCGGTGGACAAATCAGACGAGTAGAACGCATCCAGGTCATTGAATAGTGTCAGCATGAAATCGGTGTATCGATCACTATCTTCGAAAAGCCCGATCGCTTCCTGGACCAGTTCAGGGAGATCAGGATACCGATCGGCCAGATACTCAACCGTCCCGGTTCGCCCATAAAACGTGGCCAGGCTCTCGTTGAAGGAAGTATCGTTGGGGCGCCAGATCGTGCTGTGCAACAACTCGTGAAAAATCGTCTCGACGATGTGGATCTCGGACCGCTCCAGCAAGGGAGACAAAACAAGATTCGGAATAAACCCGATCCCACTGTAGGCTTCAATCTCGTACATGAAAACGTCGAGCCCTTCCCCTGCAAGCCGGTTAAACTCGGCATCCGCGGCCGCACGGTCGAAAAAGCCCAGGTACGGAACCGTCCCAACAATGGGAAACCGCCAAAGACGCGGCTCGAACGCATCCTTTCTGCAGGCAGACACGTTGAAGGCTACAGGCTTGCCTCCAGAATCGTAGAACTTCGTGAAGTTGTTCTTAATGTTAAGGCCCATGACATCGCGGGCGTAAGCACGGGCATCCTGGATGGCCTCCAGCTTGGCCACTTGGTCTTCGGTCAGGCGGCCATCCCGAATTGCGACCCCGATGGGTACGCTGCGCCATAGCAACTTGATTTGCCCTGCGGCCGCTGGAATAAGATATGCGAAATCAACACCGCATCCACCAACCAGTGCGTTACCGGTCAACAGCACAATGGCCAACCCCATTGTGATGTCCGGACTCCGTGTCGCCGACCGACGAATGCTCCGGTTGTGCATTGCTTCACGATTCTCCAGCCACATGATTGTGGTTTCCGGCCATTCAGGCAAGGGCGGACGATCCACTCACCACCCCGTGTCGGAGGCCGGCTACCCGGTCCGGTACGCCGGCCTTCGCGGTGGGCATCAGAATCGAAACCTGATTGCCACCCGCTCTCAAAGTTACCGCCTTTTACGGCCGGCATTTTACACAGGGGGCGAAACCGGCCTGGAAGGCTCTGGACTTGCTCTTGAGAGTCTTTAGTCGCTCCGGCGGTTTTCGGGTCAGTTCTTCGCAGCCGGGGCGGTGGAAGTTCCCGTATTTGGGATCACCGACGTACGACCGCTCCGTGGCCGTGATCTTCTCTTTCCAAAGACCTCGCTTACGGTGTCGCGCCTCCACTTGTGCGGCCAGCAACCGCTCGGCAAAGCGCTGTGTGGTGGCCGTAAGGCGAACGTAGGCCAGCCCTTCTCGTACCAGAGTCTCGTTGACCAATTCGCCTTCCACAAACACGTACGCCAACAGGTGGCCCTCACGATTGCGACCAGCCTGATCGAATCGCAGACGGACCTCTTTGCCCTCCACCAACTCGGTGTTTCGATGAAGCGCCTTTTCGGACAGATCTTTGTCCTCGTACTCGTAGAGGGATCGGATCCCCGCATACACCACGTATTCATCCGTTTCGAGTTTCAGTTTGTGTCCACTGATCGCTCGGATCACCTCGGCCTTCAAAGGGCGATCCGAAGGCGGCGGCTCTCCAGGGGCGCGCAGCCCCCGCCATAGGAAGACAATGGAAATGCTCAGGAGTATGACAACACCTGCTGAGCGAAGAATGGCTGCACGGTGATCTTGAAAGACTCCGGCAAGCCGCTGCATTACTGCCCCTCGTCCAACTCGTCCCAGATGTCATCCATGATCTCGTTGTCTTCACGCTCGAAGGGCTTGGTCAGGTCGTTGTCGGTGAGCTTGCCGCGACGGTCGGGCACCCATTTTGCGTGACCGTCCGTATAGACCACGTTAACACCCGTCTTGTGTCCACTCTTGATGACGTCGGGCAAATGTAGGATGTCGGCCACCATGGCTTTGGTCGTCCGGAGTTCCGAAAGGCTCCTGCCGGTCAAATGATATCGGCGACCGTAGGCGGCGCGCGTATCGAGTTCGGCCATGACCGGCCAGGGATTCTCAACAGTCGCCAACGAGTGATAGACGTCTTTTTGAAAGGGACAATAGAACAGTTGGACCGTTTCTACGGTGACACCATCATCAATCAGCGGACCGAAGTTCGTCTCAAAACCCTTGCCATCGTAAATGAGATAGTTGTATTGCCAGGCACCATCGTCTTCTTCGTTGTTGAGCGGTGGGAAGCGACCGTCATCCTGAAGATACGTGGTGTATCCGAGGTAGATTCCACGAAGTCGATTGAGGCACTGCGTGTCGCGCGCTTGCCGACGCGCACCCCGCAGCGACGGCAGCAACAGGCCGATGAGCATTCCCATGATGGCGATGACCACCAGGAGCTCGAGCAGTGTGAAGCTGCGTCCGCTATGAAGCCGGCTCTTGATGATCATGAACGTGAACCCTCCAGGACCAGTTGCGGATTGGGAACTCGAGCTTGCCCGGCGAAGCCCGCTTTGCCTTCAAAGCTGCGGCCGAAGACTTGGGCGAGTAGATCGGAGCTGAGTTGCCACAACGCAGGCACGTACTTGCGGGTTGTCGTGCGGAAGGCGTGCACGGCGCCGAGTCGAAACAACGCAGACGCCCAATGAAAGGCCAGCGTACGACGATCCAAAGCGTAACCTGCCTCCGCATACCGGCGAACCAGGCCTGCGGCCAGCGAAACGAAATCCTGCAGAGCGTACTCGCTGCGCAAATGGGTGAGCAGCAGATGGGCGAGGAAGTTGCCCACGTCGACGCCGGGATCGCCGCGGGCCAGGGTGTCGAGGTCGAATACACTGATCGTCGAGCCATCAACGGCGTATTGCCGTTCGTAGAAGTCGCGATGGATTGTGCACGAACGGTGACTCTCAGTAGAGCTGGAAAGCTCCACCAGTGCATCGTGCAAAGACCGTGTCAAGCGCGCGGCAGGCGGATCGAGCATCGTGAGTGCCGACTGCCAGCGCGTCAGCACAACACAGTCATCATCTCTCGAGAACTCCGGCAGATCGTCGATCGACACACGGTGCAGCCACGTAAGCAGGTCGATCCCGGCGTATGCCCGATTCGTGAGCAGAGCCAGGCCGTCTGCAGCTTGCGGCTCAGCATCCCACGTCAGCAACAACAGGCGGAGGTCGTCAAGGTAGGCGATCGGGTGCGGGGCCCTCGCACGACCGTTGGACACCGCGGAAAGTCGCTGGTTCAACTCTTTATGTATTTGGACCAGGCGTTGGCCACGTCGATGGGAGAAGGCCTTTCCGAGCACCATCCGATGGTTCCCATCAAGCTCCGCCACTCGGTAGGCGATGGCCGCGCGCCGTCCCGGGCGATAGCCGAGTATTCGGCACTCGAC
>CP070827.1:2725916-2733108 GCA_020344555.1 Phycisphaerales bacterium | reverse complement strand
GCCGAGTTGTCGTGTTTCTGATTGCTGGATTGGCTGTCGCGCCGGCCTTGCCGGCATTAGCGTCGCCCGAGGGTGAGATTGCGGCCGCCTTGGTGAGCGAGGCGAGCTACCGTCACATCCTGGACGACATGCTCTACACGCATGCCGGGGACGACCGGGACGTGTTCGGTGCAGATCACGATCCGGCACGAACCAACATCTACAATCTGTTCGACGGCTACGGCCTGCCTGTGGCGCTGGAGCCGTTCGATTTCCTCGGGGAGTTCACTTTGTACAACGTCGTAGCGACCAAAGTCGGTGTCACGGACCCGACGATCGAGTACGTCATCGGGGCCCACTACGACTCGGACGGGGGGGTCGCAGCCCCCCCGGCCCCCGGCGCCGACGATGACGCCAGTGGTGTGGCGTTAGTATTGGAGGCTGCCCGTGTGCTCAGCGGCTACCCCTCGGACTACACCATCCGCTTCGTTGCGTTTGACGCTGAAGAGTGGGGCCTGTGGGGCAGTGAAGCATATGTCGAAACACACAGTACGGACGACATCCGCGGCATGATCTCTGCCGACATGGTCGCCTGGAACAATGGCGAGAATTCGGTTGAAATCAACGGCTGGCCTGTCGCCGACCCCTGGGACATCAAGGACGCTATTGCGGAGGCTGTGGCCGCCTATGGTAACGCTTTGGGTTCAGTCATATCCGAATCGACCTGCTGCAGCGATCACATGCCGTTTCTTCAGGCAGATTTGCAGGCGGCTCTGGTGATCGAGTACGACTTTTGGAACAATCCCAACCTTCACACGCCGTTCGACAACGTCGACATGCCGGACTACATCGACTACGCCTACGCGACCCGCGTGACCCGTTCCCTTGTCGGTTTCCTGGTGGATAACGCCGGCGTGCACGTCGACATACCTGACGCTGACTATGACGGCGACGGTGACGTCGACCAGGACGATTTCGACGTGTTCAGCACCTGCTACTCGGGCTCCGGCAACCCGCCCGCCACCGGCTGCGAATTCTTCGACTTAGATGGTGACAATGACGTTGATTGTGATGATTGGCTCCTGTTTGAAGTCCTGTGGACAGGACCGGGAGATCCGCCGACTTTTTCGCTGTGCTTGCCGTGCTTCCCCTCGTCGCCGGTACAGCCTGACACGCTGGCCCTGGCCGGAGATCCGATCAACCAGAAGGTGCGATACCTTTCGTTCAAGATCAGCCCGGCCGACGCCGGGGCCACACAGGCCGTCCGCGTGCATATGGTGAATCTACCGGCGCCGTACCACACCTGGAACGGCACCAAAATGTTCGTCGGGCCACCGGAGGTGTTCTGCGAGAACGCGGGACAGGAGAAACCTCCGTGTGCTGTTGCGCAGCCGACCCCGGAGTTCCACGCGGCCACTCTGCAGTGCGCTGCCGAGCTGAGAGACTGGAGCGCCGAAGGTGTCGTCCATGTGTACCACGAAGGAATCATTCCGGGTGGCGTGTATTACGTACAGGTCGCACGAGACGATTGCGACCTGGACTCGGATTACAGTTACTCGGATCCGCTGGTGGTGACCATGAGTGCCTGGGGCGACCTGATCAGGAACTGCACTACCTGTCCATGCGGCCCGGCAGACGGCACGGTGGGTATCCCCACCGACGCAACCGCCGTGCTGGACAAATTCAAGAACCTGGCACCGCCGACCATCCCCTGTCATGCGGTGGCCAAGGTGCGGGCCGACCTGGACTGGGAGACCCCGAACCAACGGATCGATATTTCGGACGTCACGTTCTGCGTCGATGCGTTCCGAGGGTTCCAGTATCCGCCAGATTCGTTTGCGCCACCGAGTTCGCCGCCGTGTGGCGGGTAGTCTGGGTTCGCCTAACGCATACGGTACTGGGCGGGACAGGACGTTGTTCCGGGAATCGCGCGCAGCATCGAGGGGCGGCTCGTTACCAGATCGTTGCGAGCCGTCCGGTACGGCACCGCGTGTTTGCCATACGGATGCCAGATCATAACTCTGGTTTTGGCTTTGGCTGTCTCGGTGTGCGGATGTGGCCCAGCCGTACAGATTCGCGTACCCCTTCACGGAGCTGTATGCGGCCGCCGACCACCCCGCTGGGCCTGATTGACCTTCCATCAAGACGACCTACGGGATTCAGGTGCCCCGCGTGGCCGAGCCGGCTGCGTTGTTGGATTCGGCTACGAGCTGAGGCCGATGACCAGCGCGTCCGCTTGAGACCTTAGGGTGCATCCCGAGTGAGGTGGCAAGCCCCGTAGCCTGTGGCAAGGTCTCGCCCAGCGAGGCCGTGACTCGGCGTTTCCACCACCTGTACCGCCTGTGGCGGGTCAGACCATGCCACTCCCAGCAGGCTGCTCCCGCGGCATTATGACGGAGGGGTTGCATTCCATGTGCCCGGTCCTATACAATATAACGGGTGTTCGGGGGAGAGTGGCGTCCTCGGACTATCCGATCCCGACCCTTAATGTGCCTCGGATCGGGATTGCGAACCTGAACGATACCGTTTCCTCAATAGACAGGAGTCCAAACTGTGGAGGGTATACGAATGCTGCGCCAGATGGTTCTGTTTTTCTTGGCAGGATTGGCTGTCGCGCCGGCCTTGCCGGCATTAGCGTCGCCCGAGGGCGAGATTGCGGCCGCCTTGGTGAGCGAGGAGAACTATCGTCACATCCTGGACGACATGCTCTACACCCATGCCGGGGACGACCGGATGGTATTCGGTGCAGATCACGATCCGGCACGAACCAACATCTACAATCTGTTCGACAGCTACGGCCTGCCTGTGGCGCTGGAGCCGTTCGATTTCCTCGAGGAGTTCACTTTGTACAACGTCGTAGCAACCAAAGTGGGCGTCACGGACCCGACGGTCGAATACGTCATCGGGGCCCACTACGACTCGGACTCGTGGGCCGAGGCCCCCGGAGCCGACGATAACGCCAGTGGTGTTGCGTTAGTGTTGGAAGCCGCCCGTGTGCTCAGCGCCTACCCCTCGGACTACACTATCCGCTTTGTCGCGTTCGACGGCGAAGAGTGGGGCTTGTGGGGCGCCTATGCATATGTCGATACGCACAGTACGGACGACATCCACGGTATGATCTCGGCCGACATGGTTTCCTACAACACAGGCGAGAATTCGGTCGACATCGACGGCTGGTCTGTATCCGGTCCCTGGGACATTAAGGACGCTATCGCGGAGGCTGTGGCCGCCTATGGTAATGGTTTGGGTTCAATTATATACACTTCGACCTGTTGCAGCGATCATATGCCGTTTCTAGAGGCAGGGCTTCAAGCGGCTCTGGTGATCGAGGATTGGGGCAACCCCAACTACCATACGCCGTTTGACAACGTTGACGTGCCGAACTACATCGACTACGCCTACGCGACCCGCGTGACCCGTTCCCTTGTCGGTTTCCTGGTGGATAACGCTGGCGTAAACGTCGACGTCCCCGACGCTGACTACGATGGCGACGGCGATGTCGATCTGGACGATTTCGACGTCTTCGCCACCTGCTACTCGGGCTCCGGCAACCCGCCGGCCACCGGCTGCGAATTCTTCGACTTAGATGGTGACAACGACGTCGATTGTGATGATTGGCGCCTGTTTGAAGTCCTGTGGACCGGACCGGGAGATCCGCCGACCTTGTCGCTGTGCTTGCCGTGCTTCCCCTCGTCGTCGGCCCAGCCGGAGACGCTGGCACTCGCAGGTGATCCCGTCAGCCAGAAAGTTCGCTACCTGTCGTTCAGCGCGGGCGATGCAGGACGCTCCCAGGCGGTCCGGATCTCGTTCAATAATCTGCCGGCACCGTACCATGTCTGGAACGACGTCGAAATGTGGGTGCAGGAGCCGACCACATACTGCGAGCACTCGGCCAAGAAAATGCCACCGGACTGCCCCCCCGCTGAACCGTTCACCGAGTGGACGGGCGCCACGCTGGGTTGCGACCCCTGGTTTGGGGATTTCTACTCGGCAGGTGTAATCCACGTGTTCCACGAAGGCATCATTCCGGGTGGCAACTACTTGATCGAGGTGGTTGACGCGACTTGTGACTGGGCCAATAAGCCGTGGAGCAGCTTTTCGGATCCTCTGGTGCTGGCCCAGAGCGCGTGGGCCGATCTGGTGAACAACTGCGTGACGTGTCCATGCGGCCCGCCGGATGGGAGTACCGGGATCCCCACCGATGTGACGGCCGTACTCGATAAGTTCAAGAACCTGAAGCCGCCGGACATCCCATGTGCGGCGGTGACCAAGGTGAGGGCCGACCTTGACGAGCAGACCCCGGACCAGTTGATTAATATTTCGGATGTCACGTACTGCTTGGATGCGTTCCGAGGGTTCCAGTATCCGCCGGATTCGTTTCCACCGCCGAGTTCACCTCCGTGTGGTGCGTAGTCTGGGTTCGCCTAACGCATACGGTGCGCGGTTCGGCGGTACGGTGTTCCACGAACCGCGCGCGGCATCAACGCCCCGGCCGGTAGCACGCCGTCTGACAGACATTTGATCAATGGGGCATAGTGTTCGTATGCGACGACGAGATTGCCCCGGCGACCTCCTACTGCGTGTTGTGCGACCATGGGCAGGGGATTTACCAAGGCCATTGGCCGACATGACCGCCGGCACCCAGGTGTTGGGGTCATACCGTCGGCCCCTACAGAGCATAAGGCGCGGCGCCCCCCGATGGCGATTGACGATTGGGGACTAGGGACTGTCTTCCTGTGCTAGGTCCGGCCGGCACAGCACGTGCCACCTACTCCTTCGACGGTTTTCTCGGCAACGAACAGTTCTCCTCTATACCACACATTGTATCCCTTTTCTACCAGCCGCAAATACCTGTCCAAATCGATAATCGCCCTGCAAATATCACTTTCCACTGAATTGCGACTTACCTCCAAGAATTCATCTGAATTGCTTACGCCCCTTGCCGCTTCGCTTCTCGGGTAGTGAGCCCGAGAGTACCTGTCTGAGAAATAAAAGCCAGCGTACTTCTCTTTCCCTCGCATTCTGGATATTCCCCAGTTCTTAAACCTGAAAAACAAGTTAAGATACGTGAATCTCTTTGTAATCTCTGTGTTTCCTCCGATATTGTCGTGACAGCAGGTTCTACACATCAAATACGCTGAATGTGAGTCTATTGCGTAGTCTATTATACCGTCTGACACAGAGCCACACGCTCCGAAGAATACGACCGCCGTCGGTCTTACGTCCAGTTGTGGATCAAAGATATTATCTCTTATAAACTGAAAGTTCTCAGGATTACGCCCGCCTCGGACGCGTTCATACAGCCGGTTCCAATTGGGATCTATGTCCGTCCCTATTACCCTGAACGCCTTCAAACGCGACGCAAGATCTCTCGTATGTCTTCCAAACACGCAGGCAGGATTCACTATCGTCTTATGTGCATCATCGTGGCGGGTTACCAACCCTGTTATGATCTTCTTCAAATGTTCATCTCTCTTGCCTCTGTAGTATTCGCCCCGAAAAGATGTAAATGGAAAGTACTTCTCCGGGAAGCCGCGGAACTTCTGGTCCCATCTGTCGGATAGTTCCTTTGCGTGTCGGTCGAGCCCCTCCCGTTCGAGCTTTGGATCGACTATATTCCCTCTGGCAAATTCATCGAGTAACCCGGCGAGAGCCTTCACACCTACTTCTACTGCGACGTTTCCCATTTGCCATCTCCGGAAGGCTACCCCGCATCAACTCAGGGCGAACGTCGCTGGTCAGTCCCTCATTGTCACGGTCGGCAGCGTACGGGTTTACGCATCCTGCCCGTGTGAGACCGTTGACTCTTTGCGGAAGATCGCTCCCAAGTCTACCCGGGCCTTCAGGTGGGCAAGCATGGCGCGCAGTCCGTAGATGCATTTGATCAGCCAGGTATTGGCTGGTCGTGACCGCGTGTATCGCCGCCGAAGGGCTTCGCCGTACAAAGCTGTACCGCGGCGGAAGTAATCCCAGTCACCGAAGTCAAACGGGCCCTCATGAACGATGGGCTCCCACACCCAGTCGGTCAATTGTGCGAGCAGCTTCATCCGTGCATCATCGGCCGCTTGTTTCGGAGTCAGATCGCTTACCCGGGCGTGGACTCTGCGCAGTGCTTCAGGCGATGACCCGAAGTAAGCCCGCTGCGCGTCAGCCAGGCACTCGATGTCCTCGTCGCTCTGGAAGTGGCAACTGCCAAAGTCGATGAACCCGAGGCGGCCGTCGGGCATGAACAGGTAATTCCCCGGTTGTGGGTCGGCATACACGAATTTCTTTGAATACTGCACCCGGAGTACGCTCACGCAAATCTTGCGGCCGAATTGGTCGCGCAGCTCCTGTGACGGATCGGTGGCAAGGAACTTGTCCAGGTGCAGGCCGCCAATGTACTCCATCGTGAGCACGCGTCGCGTCGAGACCTCCGGAAAAACCCGAGGTACCACGATGCCGTCATCTTCAGTAAACGCCGACCGGGCAATTCGCAGATTCTCCGCTTCCTTCTCGTAGTCCGTCTCCAGATCAAGCATGTGGCGGATGCCGTCGAACTGTGCCTTGATGTTGTCCCAATCACCGCTAAGGCGCATGGGGGTAAGCAAGGCCAACAGGTTGCGGAAGTCATCGCGAATCGTCCGACCAATGTTGGGATACTGAACCTTGATCGCCACAAGCTGATCGGTGCCCTTAAGCCGAGCACGGTGCACCTGTCCAAGCGAAGCAGCGGCGAATGCACGCGTCTCGAACTGGTCGAAGACGTCTTCCGGGTCGCCCCCGAGCTCGGTGCGAACGAACTCGCGCAGTAGCGAAAAGTGCATCGGTGGGGCTTCGAAATGCAAGTGGCCCAGTACATCGGCGAATTGCTCCGGTGCCACGTCCGGATGGGTGGCCATGATCTGCCCGGCCTTCATGATGGCTCCGCGCAGATAAGTCATGCCACCCAGCAGTTTGAGGGCAGCCTTCAAATGTGTTTCGTTCAGCGTGCGCTGGCGTCTGTCGGCACTGGCGTAGCCGCCGCGAAGCCACCAGGCGAGGTAGGCAGCCGCGATCTTCGCCTGGAGGGTGCCCAGCACCCAGAGGCGATTGAACCGCCCGATCGGCACCTGTCTGTGCGACAGCTCTTGGAGCAGCCTCTGAAACGCCGCGTTTGGGGCGACAGCTTCGTCAGGCTCGACGGGCAACGCGTCGATCAGTTCAGCGATTCTGGGTGACATCGACGACATCG
>CP070827.1:2719782-2725816 GCA_020344555.1 Phycisphaerales bacterium | reverse complement strand
GCTCTCGAGGATCAGTCCGCCGCCCGCCAGTGTGACTGCTCCCGCTGCCCCCGCGGGCGTCATGCTTGAAGCGGTCTCGAAGAACACCACGTAGGTCGGGGCGTTGTCCAGAAAGCTGGAAAGCACTCCGGTCGCCCAGTAGAAGCGCATGGGCGAACTCAGCAGCGGTTCCAATGACGCCCCACTGGCTCGCAGAATCTCGATGGGAGCCTGCATGCAGATGAAAATGCCGATGAACAGGGCCGCAACCTCCAGAATCGCGTGGTAGTTGAAACGATTGTCCGTGCGAATCTGCTTGCGGGTCAGCTTCAGAGATAGGCCCGTGAAACCCAACATGCAGAGCTCGCGCATGAATGGAAACGGCTCAAACCCGAGGCCGAGAAACTCCTCGCCCGGCTTGATGAGTGCTACGCACAGCACGACACCCAAAAGCCAAACCAGGTTCATCTTGCCGCGCAGAGACAGCTTGGTGCGTTGGATTTCATCCCTGACAATATCCCTGGGGGCTTCGCTTCGGTAGGCATACGAATCCCAGACGAAGTAGACGACGAGCAGCACTGCGCACATCACGGCCCACTCCATCCACAGACCCAATGTCCACAGGAAGCCCACGCCCTTGAGATATCCCAAAAAGAGCGGTGGATCCCCGATGGGCAGCAGACATCCGCCGATGTTGCTCACCAGGAAGATGAAGAAGATCACCGTGTGCCTGACGTGCTTCCGCTCGGAATTGGTTTGAAGCAGCGGGCGGATCAGCAGCATGCTGGCCCCGGTTGTCCCCACGAAACTGGCGATCAGCGCCCCGACGGCCAGGAAGGCCGTGTTCGTCGACGGGTGAGCAGCCAGATCCCCTTTCAGGCAGATCCCACCACTGATCACATACAACGAGAACAGCAGGACAATAAACGGAATGTACTCGGCCAGGATCGCGTGCTCGAGGACACTGACGACCTTTTCGGCGCCGTAGGAAAGCAGGTAGTAGGCCAGCGTGACGGCCGCGAAGCACACGGCCACCATCAGCCGGCTTTGATTGCTCTCCCACCAGTGCTCGGTCGCCGGCATCAACGGCAGGATGGCGATCGAAAGCAACAGCCCCACAAACGGGATGACCGACCAGAGGCTCGGGGTGTGTTCGTGACCGCCGTGAGCGGATTCATGGCCAGCGATCAACGAGCCGTATATCAAAAGCGCCAACCCGAACCCGCCGAGTACGATAGCGGTCCATTGCACGCCGTTCAGCCCACGGGGCCGGGGCTTATCTGCGTCCAAGATGCTCACGCTGACATCCACCGTTGACGATTCCTCCTGGCGGTGATCGGTTAAAGGTCGTTGACGATTATCAAGACCAGCCGGGTCCATGGCGACACGCAAGCATACAACCGGTGCCGCGTCAACCTTCAATCTCCCGTAGGAGGGTCATCGACCCACCTCCGTAGGGCGGGTCATCGGCCCACCAGGCAAGTGTCCGCCACCGACCGGCTTTATCGGCACGCGTAGGGTGGGTCATCGACCCACCTCCTGGGCTTCCGGCCTGCCCGGACAGCCAACCAGACGAGCCGGGCATCATGCCCGAGACCGTTCTCACGCTCCATGCCTGGTGGACGGCGCTTGACGGCTGGGCACATCCTGGAAGAGTGCCCCTGCGATTTGGCGCTCCCTGCCTGAGGGCCAGCCACAGTGATATCCCAACCTTTGTTTGCAGTGGCGCTTCAAATCAGTGGTCCAGCGCAATGGTTATGTTTACATTCTTCCCTTGCACTTCCAGACAGACTCTGTTACAAAAGTCGTAGCTTATCGGGCGTGTACCGAAGGAGGGGGCCGGGTGACAGGAGCGTGTCCCTCGCATCAATCATCTGCACGAACAACGCGGGTCGCGGGCCGCGTCGAGGACTATGCACCCGCTACCGCGCGAACGTTTAGCTCTTCGTTTCGAGTTGTCTCATTCACAGGTTTTAACAAGGAGAAGAACGATGTATGCGGAGAAACCGCTCGGATTGGTGCTTGCTGTGGTCTTGCTGGTGTCCACAGGGACAGCAAGTGGACAGACGGAGATGGGCACCGCGTTTACCTATCAGGGGTTTCTGGAGGACCAGATCGAGGGCCCCGTGAGCGACGACTGCGTCTTTGTGTTCAGTCTGTGGGATGAACCGTCCGACGGGGTCGAGATGGCCAGCAGCGTAAGGATCGAAGGTGTACAGGTGCAAGCTGGTCTGTTCAACGTCGAGGTGGATTTCGGGAGTCACCCGTTCGGTGGTGACGCCCGCTGGTTAGGGATGGAGGTCTGTTGCCCATCGCCTGAATGCACTCCCTTGCCGCTGGACGAGCGCCAGAAGCTAACACCCGCCCCGCTCGCGCTGGCCCTGCCCGGTTTGCGGACCGAAGAGATTGATTCCAGCCCGAACCTGATCGGCGGACACAGCGGGAACATCGTCGAAGCCGGTGTGGTAGGTGCAACGATCGGCGGCGGTGGGGCGGACGAGCTCCCAACGCCACCCGCCGGCGCGTGCTCCGGTGACGCCGACATCTTGTGTCAAAACGATGAAGACTGTGTGATCGACAACGGAGGCTGTCTGTCAGAAATCGTTGGCGGCAGGTGCAGCGACGGCCCCGAGATATTCTGTATGACTGACGAGGACTGCGAGGCCGGAACTTGCGTGCCGGATGAGAGCGTGGGGACGTGCAGTGAGACCTTCACCACCTGGTGCGATGAGGCTAGTGAGTGTCCGCTCGGGGAGATCTGTGTGCCGGGTCAGATCCCCGGCACGTGCAGCGACCCCCCCGACACCCCCTGTCTGGACGATGAGCACTGCACCGAGACCTGCAACGAGCCTCAGATCCCCGGCACGTGCAGCGACGACCCGGGGATCGAGTGTCTGACCGATGACGATTGCGTCATTGACAACGGTTCCTGCGACCCTGATTCCAACGTCGGGCGGTGCAGCGACGGTCCCTCGATCTTGTGTGTGCCGGATCCTGACCCGTGTCCCGTGCTCGGCGCCGGGTTCTGCGAACCGTTTCCCACTATAAACCAAGTCATGGGCAACCGCGGGACAATCGGCGGCGGACTTGGAAACGTGGTCGGCGAGGAGCGTCCGGGCCGACAGGCCACCGGCCCTTTGCCTATCTACCTCGGCTCTTGCTCCACCGTCGGCGGCGGTTGCAACAACACGGCAAGTGGCGACTGCTGCACGGTCAGTGGCGGCCTGAGCAACACGGCTTGGACGGAATATGCCACCATCGGCGGTGGCTACAACAATGAGGCCAAAAACTACGCCACCACTGTCGCCGGAGGATCGGACAACTTCGTCAGTCATGCCTATGGCACCATCGCCGGCGGATCCGGCGGCCGGGTGACGGGTGTCTTCGGCGCCATCCTCGGCGGACACGGCAACCGGGTCACGGCGACCGACGGCACGGTTGGTGGTGGTTACAGCAACGAGGCCAAAAAGCAGGGCGCCACCATCGGCGGAGGATACGACAACACGGTCGATGCCAACTTCAGCGCGATCGCTGGAGGATACAACAACACGGTCTACGGCCACCACAGCGCGATCGCTGGGGGACGCGCGAACACCGTTTCGAATGCCTCCTACAGCGCAATCGCCGGCGGATTCCGCAATCAGACGGGCAGTGGGGCATATAGCGCCATCGGCGGTGGCTACAGCAATGAGGCCAGAAACTTCGGCACCAGTGTCGCCGGAGGATCGATGAACAGCGTCGATAGCGGCCACGGCACCATCGCCGGCGGGAGAAACGGCCAGGTGACGGGTGACTACGGCGCCATCCTCGGCGGAGACGTGAACCAGGTCGCGGGGAGCCACGGCACGGTTGGCGCCGGGGAGGACAATAAGGCCACCGGTGATTACGGCACCGTCGGTGGTGGTTACAGCAACGAGGCCAAAAAGTACGCCGCCACCATCGCTGGAGGATACGACAACACGGTCGACGCCGACTACAGCGCGATCGCTGGGGGAAACACCAACAACATCACCGGCAACTACAGCGCCGTGGGCGGAGGATCCAACAACGACGTCGTCGGCGGCGCCTACAGCGCGATCCTCGGGGGTTATTACAACGCCGTGTACGGCGATTATGGCGCGCTTGGCGGGGGATCCCACAACCAGGTCGACGGCGCCTACAGCGCGATCGTGGGAGGCTCCTCCAGCAGTAATGCCGGCGATTACTCAGCGGTTGTCGGAGGTTCGGGAAACAGCGTGGACGAATATGCTGACTACTCCATGGCCTTCGGAAGAGATGTGGTCGTGACCAGCAGCTACGAGGTGGCTCTGTTCGACGACAGCTACCCCGGGCGCCTGGGAATCAACCGCAACTCAACGATCAGCCACCCCATTCATGTTGGGATGGGAGCCGATGATGGCAACGGGGCTCATCTGACTATCGGCGGCGTGTGGACGTCGGCTAGCAGCCGCGAGTGCAAGACAAACTTCCAGACGCTTGGGCGCGAGGGGCTGATGAGTCGAATCCGCGGTCTGCCCGTGCAGGCTTGGGAGTACAAAGGGACCGGTGAGCGGCACGTCTTCCCATATGCCGAGGACTTCCAGGACGCATTTGACGTCGGCGTATTGAAGGAGGACGGCACCCGGGAGCGCCGGTATCTGGCTGCCATGGATGTCGCAGGGGTGGCCTTGGCGGGCGTCAAGGCGCTTGACCGGATCGTGAAGGAGAAGGACGCCCGGATCGCAGAGCTCGAGGCCCGTCTGACCGCCTTGGAGCGGGCGGCCGGGCTGGATGATCGCCGTACGCAGGGCGCGGACTCGGCAGGGCCTGGCGGTGCGACGATCGCCGCCGCCCTGGCGCTTTTGGGACTTACCGGCTTCATGATGCGCGCCCATTCACGGCGGGGAGGTGTACGATGACATGGAATGCGGAATGTCGAATGCGGAATGCTGAACGATCAGAACCGTCCCGATCCCGATGCGTCTTCGTCCCGGCTCGTCGGGACACATCGGCATCGGGATCAACGAGCGGTCCGGGACACGCTAACGCCTCGACAGCGCCCGGGTGGCATGCCCAAGCCGAAGGCGCCGGCATGGGTTCTTCACGTGCTCTTGGGCATGGCGGCGCTGCGCTTGGCCATGGCACCCACAACGGTGGCGTGTTCGCACGCTTGCAGTCCGTACGGCGGACCCTACATGTGACTGTACTGGCTGCTCTGGTGTTCGCTGCGCCAGTGCTTGCCCAGCCGTACGAGGTGACCTGGTATACCATTGACGGCGGTGGTGTGATGTTCACCGGCAATGGCACGTACGAGGTTGGCGGCACGATCGGACAGACGGATGCCGGGACGCTGAGCGGCCCCAGTTACACCGTGACCGGTGGGTTCTGGGCAGTGGCCATGATGTGCCCAAAGGCCACCACCCCCGAGCATGACACGCTGGCCCTGGTCGGAGACCCGGTCAACCAAAAGGTGCGTTACCTCTCGTTCAAGATCGCCGAAGCCGACGCCGGGGCCCAGCAGGCCGTCCGGATCCACATGGTCGATCTGCCGGCGCCGTACGACTCCTGGAACGGCACCAAGATGTTCGTCGGCCCACCGTCGACGTTCTGCGAGAACGCCGGTGTGGTGACCCCTCCGTGTCCTGAGGTGCAACCGATCTCGGAGTTCAATGCCTCCACGCTGCAGTGCGCAGCCGAGGTGAGAGATTGGAGTGCCGAAGGTGTCATCACCGTGTTCCACGAGGGGATCATTCCAGGTGGCCAGTATTATGTGCAATCGGTCCATGACGACTGCAACCTGGCCGACGAGGCCAGCTACTCGGTTCCGCTCGACGTCAGCATGAGCCGGTGGGGCGACGTGGTCAGGAGCTGCGCAACGTGGCCGTGCACCCCGCCTGACGGAGTCGTAGGCATCCCCACCGACGTGACCGCCCTGCTTGACAAGTTCAAGAACTTGGGACCGCCGACCTTCAATCCGGCGTTGAGGAAGGCCCGGGCCGACCTCGACTGGGAGACCCCGAACCGGCGGATCGATATCTCGGACGTCACGTTCTGCCTCGATGCGTTCCGTGGTGTC
>CP070827.1:2717886-2719682 GCA_020344555.1 Phycisphaerales bacterium | reverse complement strand
GATAATGGAACACCGCAGAACCCGGCCGACGATTTTTGGCTGGAGGAGGAGAAACTTGCGGCCTCCGACGCCAAGCCGGGTGACCGGTTCGGCTGGGCCGTCGCAACACACGGCCGCTGGGCTGCCGTCGGTGCCATAGCCGGTCAGGATTACGGGGCCCAGCGCAACGGCAACGTGTACATTTTCGGTGCCGGCCCGGACTGCAACGAAAACCGCGATTCCGACGTGTGCGACCTCATCTTCGGCCACAGCGATGACGCCGACGCCAACGGCATCCCGGACGAATGTGAATTCCTCGCTGCCGTTCCCACGGCCACCACGTGGGGCCTCATCGTAATGGCATTGATTGGCTGTGCCGCCGGCACGATAGTCTTTCGAGGTCACCCGTTGCGCGCCATCGTCGGGGATCGTGACCGTGTCTGAGAAGTCTGGGGGGATAGGGGTAGGGAAGATCGGTTGCCCGATCTCCCCTCCCTCCGAACCGGACGTGCGGTTCTCCCGCATCCGGCTCTCCGGTCGGTGGTTCACCGCCGAGCGGATTGACGGAGCCGGATGTGGGCTGCTTCCATGCTGAACAACCCATATTCGGCAAAGAAGGCGTTTCGCCAGCGATGGTGGGCCGTGCCCAAACCGTTGTGCCGGGTCTTCCCGTGACGCTTTAGTAAGATGCGTCGTAGACGCCGTCGTATCCAGCCGTCCAGACTGTGGAACACCGTCGTAAACGAGGTGTGCTTGAAATATTCAAACCACCCAATGGTCGTCCCGTTGACTCTCGCGATGATGACGCTCAAGCTCTGGCCGTGCAGCCGCGGCGTCTTAGCCCGGATGGAATCCTTGAGCTTCTTGATGCTCTTGTCACGCGGCCAACGCTGGCCGCGTTCAAAGTGGTAGCCCAAGAAGTCGAACCCTTCCAGGTTCGCATCCATGATCCGCGTTTTAGTTGGATGCAGCGTCAGCCCAGCACGCGTCGTCCAACGCTGGACCAGTTCCAAGGCGGCCCGGGCCTCGTCCGCATTTCGGCACAGGATCACAAAATCATCCGCGTAACGGATCATCTCGATCTTCCGCGTCGCCATCAAGTGATCCAGCGGGTCGAGATAGGCGTTACTCAGCAACGGTGAGATCACCGCGCCCTGCGGACTCCCTGACGTCGGAGTCCACGTCTCCAGACCGTCCATGACGCCCTGCGTGAGGAAGGTCTCGATCAGTTTCCGTACCCGCCCGTCGGCGATCTTGTGTCCGATTCGTTCCATCAGAGGCTGATGGGGAATCGTGTCGAAGTAGCTTTTCAGATCGGCGTCGACCACGTGTGTATAGCCCTCTTTGAGCAGGGCGTCGACCCGCCGAAGTGCATCTTTGCATCCTCGGTTCGGTCGAAAGCCGTAGCTGTGCTCGGCAAAGTCCCGCTCGAAGATCGGTTCAATCACGTTACGCAACGCCGTCTGCACGATCCGGTCACGTACCGTCGGGATACCCAGCGGACGACGTTCTCGACTGCCCGGCTTGGGTATGTACACCCGTTTGATCCGCTGCGGGCGATATCGTTGGGTCCGCAGTTGATCCGACAGGTCCTTCAGGTTCGCTTCCAGTCCCGCCTCGTACATCGCGATCGTCTGATGGTCGCTCCCGGCTGCCCCGCCGTTGGCTTTCACCCTCGCAAAAGCCGCCCGCAGGTTGGCCAGGTGGTAGACCTTGTCAATCAGGCTGAACCATACGCCTCCTTTGACCCCCCGTTCGAGGGCCGTCAACATGCGATCCGTCCAGACCGCGGGTTCCGTCCACGCCCAGCGGGTGCG
>CP070827.1:2698722-2717786 GCA_020344555.1 Phycisphaerales bacterium | reverse complement strand
GTAACGGATCGACTGTTGCACGCAGGGTATGCTCCTTAAACTGAGCCGCGAGCGTAAGGGAAAGCGGGCCTGGTTCCGCCCGCTCCGGTCCCTTATGGTCGCGGCTCCGCTTCTTCATGCGCCTTCGCTCGTGGCTTCCTGGAGGGGTGCATCAGATGGTGCACCGTGCTCGTTGACCAACCGGATCGCCTTCGATAGCATATGGTTCCTTCGGAGTTTGGAGAGTAACACAGTCGGATGAAGGGCTCTCCGTCATGCGGTCTCCGTGTGCTCGACCGCACGGCACACCAACGCAAATGAGAAATCGAGGCTAGTACAACAATGATGTTCGAAAATCTTGTTCCACCGACGGAAGGTTCCCCGATCACCATGACTCCACAAGGACTCAAGGTCCCTGATCAGCCGATCATCCCGTTCATTGAGGGTGACGGGACCGGCCCCGACATCTGGCGGGCGGCAGTGAGGGTACTCAGCGCCGCCGTCGAAAAGGCGTACCGTGGCAAGCGGAAGATCGTCTGGTTCGAGGTGTTCGCCGGGCAGAAGTCCTATGACAAGTACGGAACCTGGCTGCCGGAAGACACCGTCAAGGCGTTCAGGAACTACCTGATCGGGATCAAGGGTCCGCTTACGACGCCGATCGGCGGCGGATATCGTTCGCTGAACGTGACATTGCGGCAGACTCTGGATCTGTACGTCTGCCTGCGGCCGGTGCGATATTTCAACGGGGTGCCCTCGCCGGTGAAGCGTCCGGAACTCGTGGACATGGTCATCTTCCGCGAGAACACCGAGGACATCTATGCCGGCGTCGAGTGGGAGGCGGGAACGCCGGAGGTCAAGAAGGTCATCGCCTTCCTTCAGGATGCGATGGGGGTCAAGAAGATCCGGTTCCCCGAGACTAGCGGTATCGGCATCAAGCCGGTCAGCAGCGAAGGCAGCAAGCGACTGATCCGTGCGGCCATCAACTACGCGATCAGGAACGGGCGCAAGAGTGTCACCATGGTGCACAAAGGTAACATCATGAAGTACACGGAGGGTGGGTTCCGCGATTGGGGCTACGAGCTGGCAGATGAGGAATTCGCCGACAAGACCTACACCTGGTCGCGCTGGGGTGAGACGAAAAAGGAGCAGGGTGAAGAGGCTGCCAACGCCGAACAGGAGAAAGCACTGGCGGCCGGCAAGATCCTGGTCAAGGATGCCATCGCCGACATCGCCTTGCAGCAGGTGCTGACCAGGCCGAAGGAGTTCGACGTCATCGCCACGATGAACCTCAACGGCGATTACATTTCCGACGCCCTGGCCGCTCAGGTCGGCGGCATCGGCATCGCCCCGGGCGGGAACATCAACTTCGACACCGGCCACGCCATCTTCGAGGCCACCCACGGCACAGCCCCCAAGTACGCCAACCTGGACAAGGTCAATCCCGGGAGCGTGACCCTCTCGGGTGAGATGATGTTGCGGTATATGGGCTGGACCGAAGCGGCCGACCTGGTGATAAAGGGCATGGGCAACGCCATAGGTGCAAGAGAGGTTACCTATGACTTCGAGCGACTCATGCGCGCCGAAGGCATCGACGCCAAACTGCTCAAATGCAGCGAATTCGGCCAGGCGCTGATCAAGCACATGGGGTAAACACTCGTGGAGAATGCAGAACCCGGGATGTATTGACGTCAGGAGCTAGTGCCATGAAGGCTGCTTTGATCTTTTCCGGTAGCGGACCCATTGTCATCTTGACCAGCCACGAGGGGCTCGAAGACCGGGCGCTGCTGAAGCGACTGGCCGTCAAGGGGATCACCAAGTTCATCGCCTTTCCAATCCCGATTGACGTGGCCAAGGCCAAGTACGGGGTCCACTTCGACATCGTCTGTCACGATCTGCACGAGACCGACGACCTGCGGGTGTTGGACTTCGACGGTCGGCGGGCGATGGAGCTGCTGCCCTTCGACGTGCTCGGCGAGCCGATCTACCACGAAAAACCGGTGGATTCCGCCGCGGGCAGCACGCCGTAGAAGCGGTACAAGAGCCTCAGGCGGCATGCTGCGCCGCGCTCAACCCCGCTTCGTTCGCTGGCGGGTTTTGGGGCGCTTCTCTACGCTGACACGAATGCGCGAGCAGGCCTCCGGCCCGATGGCGACCGTACCCGAGTCGAGCTCGAGCATTATGGGTCCGCTGAACGGAGCCCGTTCACGTACTCGGATCTCGCTTCCGATCTTCAGCTTCAGCTTTGTGAGATAGCGAAGGAATTCCGGGTCCCGATCGCAGACCTCAACCACGCGGGCACGATCCCCCTCCTTTAGCTGGTCGAGCGGAACGCCGCGGCGCGGCGCGATCGAGCCGTCCTTGCTGGGGATGGGCGCCCCATGGGGGTCAAACTCGGGACAGCCGAGGTGCTCGTAGATTCGTTCGATGAGGCGGTCGCTCATCGCATGCTCGAGGACCTCGGCGTCGGCGTCGACTTCGTCCCAGGTCAGGCCGAGAGTTGTGGATAGGAACAGTTCGATCAACCGGTGTCGGCGGATCATGTCCAGGGCGATCCGGCGACCGTTTTCGGTCAACTGGACTCCGCGGTAGGGGGTATGTCCAACGTAACCTTCTGCTGATAAATGCTTTAGCATTCCCGTCACGGATGCCATCTTCACCCCCAGGCGTTGGGCGATCTTCTTGGTGGTGGCCTTGTGGTCCTCCACCTCGAGGGCGTAGATGGCTTTGATGTAATCCTCAATGGAGGCGCTGAGCATCGATGGTCTCCCGACGGCGGGCAGTGGCGCGGCCAGGTTGCCTGAACCGACCCTTCGAGACCAGCCGCCGTATGAAAACGTAAAAAGTTAGGCAAGCCAAACTTTGGGATTGCCCAAACCTGCATTCCGATATATACTAACACGAAGTCTAGGGGTCGGGCTTCCGCTGTTTTTTGACATAGGAAACTATCGTGCCTGTCACGGCGGCTTGGATTATTAGCGCGCTACTGGCGCTGTGCGTTGTCGCAGCCATTGTCCTTTGGCCTCGCCGAGGACTGCTGGGCTGGGTAAGAGGTCTGCGCGCTACGCGGCAGCGAATCCTGGCCGAGGATGCCCTCAAGCACATTCACAGTAACGAGTGGAGCGGCCAACAGGCAACGCTCGAATTACTTGCCGGTTCGCTTCGGCGTTCGGCGCGCAAGACCGTCGAACTGGTCACCCGCATGGAGGCTCAAGGGTGGGTCCGATCGACGGCGGATGGTCTGAGCCTCACGCCCGAGGGCGAGCGGCTCGCGTTGCAGGTGATTCGTGCTCACCGATTGTGGGAGCGATATCTTGCCGACGAGGCCCGGATGGCCTTGACGGATGTGCACGAGGAAGCGGAGCGGCTCGAACACCAACATTCCCCCGATACGCTCGACGCCCTCGAAGCAGCCATGGGTCATCCCATGACCGACCCGCACGGCGATCCTATTCCGACGTCGAACGGGAAACTCGCGCGAGTGTCGGCCGAATCGGTGAGCAACTGGCCCCTGAAGACTCCGGGCCGGATCGTCCATCTCGAGGACGAACCGGCAGCCATCTTCGCACAGATTGTCGCTTTGGGCTTGCGCCTCGGGCAGATCGTGTGGGTGACAGAGGTTGACACTAAACGAGTCGTTCTATCCGATGGCCGGGAGACATACGTCATCGCTCCGGTCGTGGCCGCCAACATCTTTGTCGTCGCCACCGAGCCGGAGCGAGAGCCCGTGCCCATCCGTCGGTTGACGGCGTTGCGCCCGGGTCAAAGTGCAACGGTGCGCGGGCTTGATGAAGCCATGCAGGGCTTCACTCGCCGTCGCCTGCTCGATCTGGGGATAACGCCGGGCGTGACAATAGCAGCCGAGATGTCCAGCATGACGCGCGACCCAACGGCCTATCGGGTTCGCGGCTCCTTGATCGCCCTACGGCGGGATCAGGCCAGGTACGTGTTTATAAGCCCCGACGGGAACGGGGGACCCCGTGATACATGACTGCTCGTCATGTCCTGAGCGTGCCGGCCTGGCGCAGATGGGTCTCGACGTGGGCCGCTGGGATCATCTGGTCGCTCTGGCCGGCAATCCCAACACCGGCAAGAGCAGCGTGTTCAACGCCCTGACCGGGCTGAAGCAACACACGGGTAATTGGCCTGGCAAGACCGTAACCCGTGCCGAGGGCGGGTACAAGTTCGAGGGTCGGAGCTACAAGCTCGTTGACCTCCCCGGGACATATTCGCTGCTTTCCGCTTCACAGGACGAGGAGGTTGCCCGGGATTTCATTCTGTTCGGCCAACCGGATTGCACCGTCGTCGTCACCGACGCGACATGCCTGGAGCGAAACCTGAATCTCGCGCTGCAGGTGTTGGAGATCAGCGACAAGGTGGTGGTCGCCGTAAACTTGATGGACGAGGCCCGCCGCAAGGGAATCCACGTCGATGTCAAGTCGCTCAGCCGTGATCTGGGTGTGCCCGTGGTGCCGACAGTAGCTCGGACCGGGGAGGGCCTGGGCAACCTTACCAGAACCATAGCCGACGTGATCGACGGAAAGGTCCGTCTTTCACCGCATCGGGTTCGCGGCAACGGCGACTTTCAGCGAGCGGTGGACGAGCTTCTTCCCCTGATCGATGGAGTCGCCCCGGGGCTGCCCAATGCTCGATGGGTGGCCATGCGTCTGCTCGACGGTGACCATCGGGTGCGGCAGGCTTTGCTGAGCGGCGAGCTAAAGGAAGTCGTAGAGCGTCAGCGAGCAGAAGCCGCCAGACCCGCTCAACTCGTGGCATTGGGGGGCGTGCGATGAATTCCGATACCCCCGACCGATCCTCAGCCGAAACCCTATTGGCCCGGGCCGATGCACTGCAAGGGACTCTCGCCAGGAACTTCCGCGACGAGTTGGTTCAAGCGATATATAGCGATGCGGGAGCTATTGCACAGCGTGCTGTCCGACACGTCGGTGAGACGCGCCGCACCTTGGATGAGACCATCGACCGGATCGTCACATCCAGGCTGTTCGGCCTGCCGCTTATGTTGGTTGTTCTGGCAGCGGTGTTCTGGGTAACGGTTACCGGTGCGAACTACCCTTCGCAACTGCTTGCCACAGGGCTGTTCTGGATCGAGGCTCAGTGCGCCGCCCTCTTTGATGCATTGGGTATTCCCGTGTGGATCACCGGATTACTTTGGCACGGCACCTACCGCGGGCTGGCCTGGGTAGTCAGCGTCATGCTTCCACCAATGGCCATCTTTTTCCCATGCTTCACCATCCTCGAGGACCTGGGCTATCTGCCGCGCGTGGCGTTCAACCTCGACTGGTTGTTCAGGAAGGCCGGGGCTCACGGCAAGCAAGCCCTCACCATGAGTATGGGCTTCGGATGTAACGCGGCCGGCATCATCGCCTGCCGGGTGATCGACTCGCCGCGCGAACGACTGATCGCCATCCTTACCAACAACTTCGTACCCTGTAACGGTCGCTTTCCCACTCTGATCATGCTCGCGGTCTTGTTCGTAGCAGCACAATTCCCAGCGGCACTGACCTCGGTGGTAGCGGCCGGCACAATCTTGATGGTTGTTGTCATTGGTGTGCTGTTCACGCTGATCATATCAGCCGCATTGTCGCGCACGGTGCTTAAGGGCGAAGCCTCAGCCTTTACGCTGGAGCTTCCGCCATATCGTCGACCGAGCATCGGGAGGATCCTGTACACCTCGCTGATTGACCGGACGATCTTTGTTCTCTGGCGAGCTGTTGTCGTGGCCGCACCGGCGGGTGCGGTGATCTGGATTCTGGGCAACGTCGTGGTGGGCGGTCAGTCGCTGGATCAGCACGTTGCCGGTTTTCTGAACCCACTGGGCCACGCCATCGGGTTGGATGGTGTCATCCTGTTAGCCTACATCATTGCCATACCGGCCAATGAGATCGTCGTGCCCACCATGCTTATGGTCTACATGAGCACCGGCGTCATGACCGAGGAAGTATCAGGTGGAGGGTTGCGAAGTCTGCTGATCGATCAACATGGCTGGACTCTTCTGACCGCGGTGAACCTGATGCTCTTTTCGCTGCTGCATAATCCCTGTGCCACTACGATCCTGACCATGTGGAAAGAAACCCGCAGTGCCAAATGGACTGCACTCGGGGCGTTAATGCCTCTGGGCATCGCCTTTGCTGTCTGCTTCATCGTCGCCCAGACCGTACGGCTGCTTGCCTGATACGATATCTCACAGATGACGCGACTATCCTGAACATCGAACAGGATGCACCAGGTGTGTGGCACGGTCCTGCGACGCGAAACGCAGCAGGGCCGTGGTCGTGAACAAGCGGGCCCACCGCTTGACCGACTGGAAAGTCGGTCCCAAAGGTTCCGGCCGGCGGTTTAAGCCGGGCCGGCGCGTCCGGTCCGTGGTGTCAGCAGGCTGACTATGATGTTCACGATCAAAGCGGTGACGAAGGCCAACGGCAGGTTGTAGATCTCGACTTCACGCTGGGCGGCCCCGTAAGTCTGTTGCCAGATTAGCGCCGTCGCAAAGCCGGTGAGCATCCCCGCCAGACACCCCGCGTACGATGCCCGTCGCCATAGAAGGAGCAGGATCATCTGCGGGCCGAAGGAGGCGCCAAGAATCGCCCAGCCATAGGTCAGCACGAACTTGTAGACCTCCTTGGGGTCGAAGAGAACAAGCATGACGGCTCCGACACCCAGGGCAAGAACTACAAGCCGATTAACGACCATGTGCGATTTTTCCTTGCTCTTAGCGAACAGGCGCGCGTACAGGTCGTTGGCGGCGGAACTGGCGGCCACGACAAGCTGGCTGTCGGCCGTGGAACATATGGCGGCCAGGACCGCGGCAAGTACCAGCCCGGCCATAACACCCGGCAACAGGTGCATGGCTGACAGGACCAGCCCAAGTTCCTTGTAGACCTCCGCGGTCTCTTCGGCCAGCATTCTCTGACCCCATGGTGCTCCCCCGGCCGTCAGCGCCCGGGCCATCAGCCCCACGGTCACTGCGCCCCAATACACCAGCAGACCCCATACAAAGGAAATGACCCCACCGAGCATTGCCTCGCTTCGACTCTTCAAGGCCATGAAGCGGATAAGGACGTGCGGCTGGCCGGGGTAGCCGAAATTGATCCCTAAAGCACCGTGACCAAGCAGGAAACCCAGCAGCGCTGCCCCGGCCTTGTCGGGTGTGAACCGAAGCAGCGACTCATCCACGCCGACTAGCTGATCAACGATGAAACCGTAGCCTCCTCGAGTCGCCAGCAGGTAGACCGGGAAAACCACCAGCGTCCCCACCATCAGGAGCCCTTGCAGAAAATCGGTCCAGCAAACCGCGCGGAAGCCACCGAGTACGGTGTAGATCAACACCACACCCGCACCGATCAGCACGCCAATGGTATAGTCGATACTAAAGCTCGCCGCGAAGGCTTTACCGGCCGCTGCCAACTGGGCTGCAACGTACAGCAGCATGGCCACCAGAATAACGATGACACTGAGCGTGCGCACGAGCGGCACACGCTCGCGAAAACTGAAAGCGAAGAAGTCGGGGATGGTAAGGGCGGACAGCTCACGTGATCGGTCGCGCAGCCGCCCCGCCACCACAAACCAGTTGAACAAAAAACCCAGAAGGCAACCGGGGACGATCCAGTAGGCCGACACACCGTAGGTGAACGCCCAGCCGACCAGCCCTAGCGTGACCCAGCCCGATTCGCTGGAAGCCGACGCCGACAAAGCCGCAAGCCAGCTTCCGAGCGATCGACCTGCGAGGAAATAATCCTCGTTGCTGCGGCGGGCGAAGCGGGCCGAGTAGAGCCCGACGCAGACGATCCCCAGCGTGTAAATGGCGAAAGAGACGAAGAAAACCGTGGTGTTTACGTTGCTTGCTTCGGACATGTGCTGCTCGCTAAGGGTCTCAACACGTTTTCCGTCACGACACCCGAGCCGCAGGCTTGAAGCCTACGCCCGGCACCGCGCGGCCTCGGGGCCGTGGCTCAGTTCAGGGTTGCGGCACGCCATCGACGTATTCAGTCTGTTCCAGAACGTTACCTTCTTCGTCCCAGTAGGTCTCGAGTCCCTGCTTCTTACCCTTATCGAACTCGACCTCTCTCCTCTTCTGTCCGTTGACGTGCCATTCGGTGAATTTTCCCTGATAAGCCCCGTGTTGGAAATTTATCTCTCGGGCCTTGCGGCCGTCGGGGAACCATTCGGTCCAGGTTCCGTCAGCCGCCCCATCGACATTCTGGCCCGCCGACCAGATTTGCCCGCTCTCGTACCAGGCGCTGCGAGGCCCGTGCAGGAACCCCTGCACGTAAGCCACCTCCGACTTTCTCTGGCCATTCTCCCAATAGTTCGTGAGCATACCGTGTAGAACAAGCTCGCCGTCGTCATCGAGCAGGCCTTCCATGCGCGTTCTCACGGTCCCGTCCGGGAAGTACTCTTCGCGTATTTCAACCTGATCGCTATCGCCAGGCTGCTGGTCGCCGACCCGGACTTCTTGTTCCTTCTTGGGCGCGACACACCCGCCAAGACAAAAGCACGCCAAAATGGCAGCCGTGCCGATGCGTGGGTTCTTCATGAGTTCCACTCTTAGTAGTCCGTTATGGTGCACGTAAGATCCTCCCTTATGGTCATTTGGTTGACATAATCCGGGCCAAGTACGCCCGGTCGCGCCGACGCGGGCCTATCGGCCCCACGGACGGATCATCATATCGTCTTTCCGGGACGCTGCGAAGTTCCCACTCCACCACTCCGGCACCTGATCCGCACTGCGTGGTCCGAGACCGGCCAGCCTGCAGGGACGTGGTCGCTCCAGCTTCCCTGGGCGGTCTGGAGAACATGCCGCGTCGACCATCCCGGACAGCTCGATAGCTTCCCAGCCAGCCGATGCCTGATTGGGCTCACAAACGCGTTCTACGCGCGGCGACCAGGCATATAATGCCGGCCGTAGCGACACTTGGCATTCGGGGCGGGCCCGACACTGGAAAATATCGGTTGGTTAGGCTATTGTGGTATTAGTGGCGGGTTCCGGGAGGGTTGGCAAGCGCCCAGCAACACCCACCGACGAAGGGCCGAGCTCGGAGGGCGGGATTTCTGCCCCGCTGAGTATCGGTGATCCCAAAGCCTTGGATGAGTTTTGGCGTCACCCGCCCAGGCTACGCAGAAGGGAGGACGGAGGTGATCCGTACTATGCAACGCTTGTTGTCGGCAGCCGTTGTTACCGCTCTGTTGGGTGGTTGGGGTGCGAATTTGAGCGCCTGGGCCCAAGAGCCTAAGCGATATGATGACCACAAGCTCGTACGCGTGGCTGTCAAAACCCGGCCGCAGCTCGAGGCCCTTCAAGGCAGCGGGGCAACCATTATCAACTGCGTACCCGGTATCGGCCCCATGGACGTGGTGGCGACACCGGAACAACTTACCGAGCTTGAGCGCCTGGGGCTGTACACCGACGTATTGCACGACAACGTGCAGATGTTGTTTGACGCCCAGCGGCCCGTCGCCCTGAGAGCCGACCCCTTTGAGGACTTCTTCCTCGATTACCACGAGTACGGAAGCGCATCCGAAACTGGAACCATTGTTTGGTACATGAACGAACTGGTGACGCTCTATCCGGCCCTCGCGTCGATGGTCGACGTGGGCAGCACACTCCAGGGGCGAACCATCCACGGCCTGCGGATCACCAGCGATCTGATCGCCGACAAGCCGGGCGTGGTTTACTTCGGCGCCGAGCACGCCCGCGAGTGGATCACGACCACGGCACCGTCGTACTTCGCCACGCACCTGTTGGAAAACTACGGCACCGACGCCACGATTACCGACCTCGTCGACAACGTCGAACTCTTCCTCATTCCGGTTTTCAACGTCGATGGGTACGTCTACTCCTGGACGACGGAACGCCTGTGGCGGAAGAATCGTCGGGACAACGGAGACGGAAGCTACGGCGTGGATCTCAATCGCAATTGGGGCGAAGGCTGGGGTCTGGATATCGGGTCCAGTAGCGACCCGAGCTACAGCACATACCGCGGTACGGCCCCGTTTTCCGAACCGGAGACGCAGGCCATGCGCGACTTCTTCTACGCCCATCCGAATGTCCGCGCCGACCACGATATCCATAGCTCCGGGCAGCTTCTTCTCTGGCCGCACGGGTACAAACCCGACCCACCTGCCGACTGGGAGGCGTATGCAGACATCGGAAACACGATGCTATCGCTGATTTCCGGCGTGCACGGCCTCAACTACACAGGCGGCCCCTGTTACACCGCCATCTATCCCGTCAGCGGCGGCTCCATCGACTGGACCTACGCTGTGCTGGACCTCCTCTCCTTTTCCCTCGAGTTGCGTGACACGGGTGAGTATGGATTCCTGCTACCGCCTGAACAGATCATCCCGAATAACGAAGAGATTTTGCCTGCCCTGCTGCACCAGACGAACTCGGATTGGGTGCGAATCTCCCTGCGGTACCGGTTCCCGGCGGGTCACCCCACAACGATCGCCTCCGGTGCCGATACCAACATCCCGTTGGACATAATTGCCCATGGCGAGTCGATCAACCCCGGAAACGCCCGGTTGTATTACCGTTACGACCCGAGCGACCCGTTCATCGAGTCGCCATTGACACCGACGGGGGACGTTTCCTACGAGGCAGTTTTGCCCGCGACGAATTGCACGTCGACACCCCAATACTACCTCTACGCGGAGGGTGACGGCGGGACGATCCTAGCAAGCCCTAAAGGCGCTCCCGGCGCCGGAGTATACTCGTCCGGCGTGATTACGCCGGGTCGCGTCACGTTTTTCACGGAGGACCTCAGTGCCGATCCAGGCTGGACAACGGAACCCCTGTGGGCCTACGGCCAGCCGACGGGGCAGGGCGGTGAATACGGCTGGCCCGATCCGACCAGTGGACACACCGGAATCAACGTGTACGGTTACAACTTGTATGGGGACTACGAAGCGTATCTGCCGGAAACCCACTTGACCAGTTCGTCGATCGACTGCACCGGACGCTACGGCATCCACCTGTCGTTCTGGCGGTGGCTGGGTGTCGAGCAAGCTCGGTACGACAAGGCCTACGTTCGGGTCAGCCGCAATGGAACCGACTGGGTCAACGTGTGGGAGAACACGAGTGAGGTGACCGACAACTCTTGGACATTCCAGGAGATCGACATCTCAGCCGTGGCGGACAATCAGCCGACGGTGTACCTGCGATGGACGATGGGCACCACGGATTCCGGTTGGGAGTACTGCGGTTGGAACATCGACGACATAGAGCTATCAACAGGCGTGTGTGAAGGCATCGCCGGAGACCACAACGGTGACGGCGTCATTGACACGACCGATTTCGACGAGTTCGTACTCTGCTTCACCGGTCCGGTGGGACCTACGGGGCCCGGGTGCGGCATCTTCGACTTCGATTCCGACAACGACGTAGACTGCGATGACTGGCCCGATTTCCGCACGGCCTGGACCGGGCCGCCGGTGGAACCTCCATCTTACGAACCGTGCGAGGCCTTCACCGCCCCGACGGCCGACCTCCTCCCCAAAAACCGCTACATTTCGTTCACCCCGGGCAACTCGCTGGGTATCCCGCAGGCCTTCAGGGTTACTATAGTCTCGAACCCACTGTTTCCGGGTACGGTCGGCCAGCAGAAGTGGGTGGCCGCGCCCAATGCCAACCGTATGTCACGGTTATCCTGCAGTCCGACTTACATGCTCTGGGGATTTACAACGGTCCACGTTGGAGACCAGGATATCGTGCCGGGCGCAACCTATGCGGTGGAGGCTACGCTGGATGGCGTGGACTTCCTGGAACCTGTAGCGATGGCCACGGTTCCCGTATGGGGCGATACCGTCGGCGAGTTCGATGGGCAGGATTGGACTCCGCCGGACGGAGAGGTCCGGATAATTGACGCCGCGGCTTTGGTTGACGGGTTCAGGCATCTAACCACGGCCCCGGTCATCACGCGATGCGACCTGTTCCCGGTGATTCCCAACGCCTCGATTGACATCATCGACATCGTGCAGGTTGTCGACTCGTTCCGCGGATTCGACTACCCGTTCGATGGCCCAAGCGGGTGCCCATAGTCGCACCTGTGTACAGAACAGAGTATCTGCGGCCTCGTGGCGGGCAGTGATGTAAGACTTCCGGGAGAGGCGCCGTAGGTGCAGCCGATGCTCTGTGCTCGTGGTTACATCGCTGGACCGAGAATCCCTTCTCGGTCCTCTGGCAGGTGCCGAGAATCCCGATGTACATCGGGACTCGGCACAGCGTACAGCCGTATCACTTATGAAACACGGTAGCAGGTACCGCCGATGCTTAGTGCTCGTGGTTATAGAGGTTCTTGAGGGCGTCGCGCAAGCGGGCGGCCTCCTCGAAACGCTCCTGCTCAACGGCGGCCCGTAACGCCTTGCGGGTTACGATCAGGGAGTCTTTCGGGACCCGCTGGCTCAACTCGTTTCCCAGTGTCCGGAGAATCTTGATCTCTTCGCTGGTAGTCTCCACATCCAACGCCCCGTGTCGCTCGAAATGCGCCTTGATGGACATGATCCCTCGGTTCACGTGGGCCAGGGCGCTGCCGGGTTCACCCTCCTCCAACGCGTGGTAAGCCCGTGCTCGGACATCCATCATGATCACATAAGCACGGAACTCCTCCAATGAAACCCGGTCCTCGGGCTCCAAGGCATGGTCCCGACAGAGATCGAAGATCGCCAGGCTGTGTGACGTGTCGCGGAAGACGTTGGCGTACTCCTCGAGCACGAAGTAGGCAATGTAACGGCGATAGTAAAGCGATGCCTCCAGGCGCAGCTCATGGCACTGTTCGTGCGATAAACCGAATCCGAGCACGGTTCCGTTGCACCGCTCGTGCTCAGCGAGGCGCTTGTGATAGTAGGCTACCAGAGACTCGTCACCATATGGCTTTGCGCCGTCGGGTCGGCCCTCGGCTTCCATCTGCAAGATGCCCAGCTCAACGCGCATCTGGATTCTGACTGAGCCTTCGGTGCTGACGATCTTGCGCACGGAGATTTTCTCAGGATCGTAAGGCCAGTCACCGAGTGCAGGTTGTAGATCGATATAGGACATCGACGCTATCATCTGTAAAGCCAAAAGGGCCACGACTATCTATGCGGGCCCCTAATCATCCTAGCTCCTTTCGAGTCTACAATTCAACCTGTTGCCGAAGACCGATGGTAAATGGTGTCACTCTTTACGGCTAATAATAAGAGCCTTCCTATTGTGCCGTGTTGGAAGGCGCGCAGGAAGAAAAGTCTGCCCATTGTGACGCGCCGGCTGTCGCGGCCGCGACAGCGCGCGTCGGTGCGGTCACACGCAAGCAGTTTTCCGCCCTCGGGCGCTTGAGAATGGAATGATCTTATCGGGTCTTGAGTGGTCTACGACCGATGTGAACGACAAGGTAATGTCATTGCCGGGGCGCGGCGGCCCAAGCGTCAAGCGAGAACATCGAGCAGCCGCTCAACGGTTCCGGTGATGCGTTCCGGCGTCTCGTACGTGCCGTTCTCAATCTCGTCCCGGATCGCGCGTGCTCGAGCTATGCGGAAGCTCGATTCCTCGGTGATTCGCGAGAGGGTCCGCCCGACGCTGGAAAACTCTACTCTATCCCCGTCCGCGGTGAGGGTGACAGGTAGGGTGGGTGAACGCGCTATTACCCGTGAGAACGACACGGATGGGTAAGCAGGCCCAATGTTGATGCTCAGACTCATGTCGTAGCGTTCTAAAGAGATCCTGTCGTGCCGGTCAGGGCCATCCAATCCGGTTCGGGCGTGTCGGCACGTGCCCGGAACCTTCCTCTCAGTTCACCGCACTCACTAAGCGCACACAACCCCCGCAACCTCGCTCATGCATTCTTCCATGAATGGCCAGTGCGAAACCGGGTGTGCTAATGTTGCGAGGAGCCGATCCTTCAGACTGCCCCGGACAGCAGCGCTGTCCTTCCTAGTATCGTCAGGGCGATTTCCTTCGCTTGAAGGAAAATGGCCCGCAACGCCCGAATAAGCATCGGATCATACAACATATTGCAACTCAGGTAGGGCGGGCAAACGACATATCGAATACATGTTGTTTACCGGACGATTAATGCCTCGGGCAGAAGAGTCCAGAAACGGAACACCATCGCGTTGGCATCATGGACGGTCGTCATCACGCAGGCCTGGGCAACCCTATCAGCACTGGTATCCGTGACGCGAGGCTCTAGTTGATGTATTGCAGCTTGACCGGGGCGACGCGCACCTCATCGTCCCGGACGTAGGTGACGCGGACTTCGTCGCCAACCTTATGGGACTCCAACACGTCTTTGAGCCCGTTTACCGTGCTCACCTCCTGATCGTCGATCTTTACGATGATGTCGCCAATTTGCCGGATGTGTCCACTCCTCCTGTCCACGACGGTTCCGCGAAGGCCGGCTTGGGCGGCGCCACTGTTCTCCGCCACCGTGTCGATCAGCAATCCACGTATTCCCACGCGGCGCGTCTGCCGGTCCTGAAATAGATTGACACCCAGGCCCGGGCGCAGCACCCGACCATACCGGATAATGTCGGGAACAATGTCGTTGACAATATCAACCGGCACGGCGAAACCGATGCCCGCACTCGCGCCGGAAGGGCTGGCGATTTGTGTGTTGACCCCGATGAGCCGCCCGGCACTGTCCAGCAAGGGACCGCCGGAATTACCAGGGTTGATAGCTGCATCCGTCTGTATCACGCCGCGAATCTTGCGGCCGGTCACCGCCTGTATCTCGCGGCCCAATGCGCTGACCACACCCACGGTCAAGGTCTGGTCGAACCCGAAGGGATTGCCGATGGCCAGTACCTTCTGGCCCACCTGGAGATCGTGGGAGGTGCCAACGGTGATCGGTGTCAACCGCTCCTTCGGTGCCTCGATCTTCAAAACCGCGATGTCCTTATCAGGCTCATAGCCGACCACACGGGCCGACCACTGCGATTCGTCCGCGAGCGTAACCGTCCAGCGCGTGCCATCTTGAATGACGTGAAAGTTGGTGACGACGTGGCCGTCGCGGTCGTAGATCAGCCCGGAGCCCGCACCGCGGGGAATCTCAAAGACGTCAACGCCGAAGAAACTACGACCCAGTTCGGTGCTGGTGATGTACACCACGGCTGGTGAGGCCTCACGGAAGATCTCGATGGTGGCCTTTTCATCGGCGACGAGATCCGCACGGGGTGTGACCACCCTGGGCTCGGCGTCGGGATCGTGCAACGGCGAGGGCTGCTCCGGCCTGACAAACGACCAGACCAGCAGGAACACTACCACCCACACGCCGAGCATCGTCACCCAGCTTAGTCCACGCGAGCGCTGATAGGTTTGCACAGGGTATCGATCGTATTCTCGGTCTGGTCCACCGGTGATCATGTCTGCGTCTCTTTTCGTAGCAGCGGTATGCACGGGCTTGACGAGCCACCACGAGTTCCGGCTGCGACAATGTCGCCCTCACGGCAGCACCGCCGACTCAACAACACGTTGCCTTCATGCCGGCACGTTCCCTTGTAACATCGGTACTCAACAACAGATCCACGGACTGCATGGTATTGTACCGCAATTGAGCGGCGGGTCCCGCCTGATCGCCCGTCTTTTGTATTCTCCGGTGCCAGGAAAAGATTCGGCTCCTCTCCCCCAGCGGAAGTGGAATGTGGGTCCGGCGCTGCCTGCGTCGCAATCAGGCAAGGGCCCGCCCCGGCTGATGTTGCGGGCCGGCCTCAGGCGACGTAGCACCGTAGCCGGGCTTGCCGGCATACAGCAGCCAGTAGGCGATCGGGATCACGAACAGGGTGAAGATCGTCGAGGCCAACAAGCCGAAGATCAGCGACCAGGCCAGCCCTGAGAAGATCGGATCAATGGTGATCGGGGCGGCCGATAGCATGGCCGTGCCCGCCGTCAGCAGGATCGGCCGAAGACGTACCACCCGGCTTTCCATGATTGCGTCAAACAATGACCGGCCACGCGAAAGCGACAAGTGAATAAAGTCCACCAGGATGATCGAATCGCGGGTCACGATCCCCGCCAGGGCGATCATTCCGATCATCCCCGTGGCGGTGAAGAAGATCGGGTCGGCGTAAGCGCCGACCTGGCCGCCCGCTACGGCGTTCAGCAACCAAAAGCCCGGCATAATGCCCAGTATCGTCAACGGAATCGCCAGCATCACCACGACCGGAATGACGAACGAGTGCGTCTGGCCGACCAGCAGAATATAGATCGCCACCAGGGCGGCTCCGAAGGCCAGTCCCAGGTCCCTGAACACGTCCAGAGTGATGTTCCACTCTCCTTCACCAGCGAAATCGACGTGGATGCCGTCCGGCACGTGCCAGGCGATGTCACTGCCGTTGCTGAAGAACGTCCGTCCGGCAAGCGGCCTCGGTGAGGCCGCAGAGATCCAGCCGCTTCCCACCGGCCGGCATGAGCCGGCCTCAGCCTGCCCGGGCGATGCGAGTCCGTTAGCGCAGGGGGTGGGCTCCAAGGCGCGATCGGCCTGAACGTCGACGACGGCGTCGGCAGGCGGTCGACCTGCCGTCTCGGCGAAGACGTACACTATTCGCTGAAGGTTCTTATGGTAGATCGTCTTGTCAACCGGCGTCTCATTCCAACGGCCCAGCTCGGCCAGGGCGACAAGCTCGGCTCCACTCCCCTTGACGTGGATCTGCGAGAGATCGAAAACGCTGGATCGCAGCGCCCGGGGCAGGCGCAGCACAATGCTGAGCGGGTTGCGCTCATCCTTCAGTCGGAGGATGCCGGCCGTCGAGCCCGCCAGCGCGATGCCAAGCGTCTCGGCGATATCATCGACGGTAACGCCGTGAAGGGCCGCCTTCTCCTTGTCGGTTACAAAGGTGAGCTTCAGACTGTCGGCCTCGACCGTATCGTCGACATCTACGACGGCAGGCTCCCTCTCCAGGCGAGCGCGAACGACTTTGGCGGCCGCGACCAGATCACCGTAGGTGTGGTCCTCTCGCCCGGAGACTTCCCCGACTACACCGGCGATGACCGGCGGGCCCGGCGGGGTCTCGACCATCTTGAGGACGGCGCCGTGCCGCGTTGCAATTCGTGTCAAGTCGTCTCGGATGCGCAGGCCCACCGCGTGGCTGTTCTGCGACCGGCTCTTCTTGCCGACCAGGTTAACCCTGATCTCGGCCACGTTCTCACCGCGGCGGAGATAGTAGTGGCGCACCATCCCGTTGAAATCCATCGGTGACGCCAGGCCTACGTACGAGGTAAAGTCCGTAACCTCAGGCACGGTGCGCAAGTAGTCCTCGGTCTCCCGAACGGCCGCGTCACAACGCTGCAGCGTGGTGCCCTCGTCGAAATCCAGCACCATGAGCAGCTCGTTCTTGTTGTCGAAGGGTAGCATCTTCAACGGCACGTGCCGCGTCGCTGCCAACGCGGCGGCGCCCAACGTCAGCACCATCATCACAAGAAGAAAGCCCCACGCCGCCTTACGTGAATGCAGAAGTGGGGCCATCAGGGGATAGAACCATCGATACAGTGCCGTGGCCTTGACGTTGCTGATGTCGTGGGGGTCTTGGGGTTGATCACCGGCCGGCATATCGACTCCGTGGCGGCTCTTAAGCAGATGATATGTCAGCCACGGTGTGATGGTGAACGCCACCACCATGGACATGATCATTGCCACCGGAACATTGAGCGCCATCGGCCGCATGTACGGGCCCATCATGCCGGTGATGAAGAACATCGGCAGGAACGAGACGATCACGGCCAACGTGGCAGTAATCAGCGGCGGCCGAATCTCAGCGACGGCCTCCAACACAATTGCGCGCGTTGCCTTGCCATGCAGCGTGAAGTGCCGTGAAATGTTCTCCACATCGACGATAGGGTCGTCCACCAGCAGCCCCAACGACAGGATTAACGCGAACAAGGTCACCCGGTTGATCGTGTAGCCGAACAGCAGGTTTACGGTCAGCGTCAACCCGAAAACGACGGGGACGGCGACAGCTACTATCAAAGACTCACGCCAGCCCAGCCCCAGCGTCAGCAGAGCGATTACAATGAAGACAGCCACACCCAGGGCCTCGACCAGCTCGTTGACCTTCTCGTTGGCGGTCAGGCCGTAGTTGCGCGTGATCACCACCTCGACGTCATCGGGCAGGACCTCGCGCTTCAACCTTTCCGCTGCACTGAGGATGTCACGGGCCACCCATACGGCATTAGTGCCCTTCTTCTTTGCGAGGGCGATTGTGACGGCCGGCTGCGATGCTTGCCCACCCGGCACCGCCGGTAAGCGGAGTCGCCCCGTGCTCTCGGTTCCCTCGTCTTGCGTAGGGTGTTGTCTGCCCGCGCCGTTTGCGGGCGGTCCTACCAGGGTGCCGGTGAAACCTTCGTGCTGCTGAAAGCCACGAGCCGGGCCCCAACCGTGCCGGACATAGTGCGTCGCCTCGGCCGGCCCGTCGACAATTTCGGCAACGTCTTTCAGAAAAACCGGTCGCTGTGAAAACACTCCCACGACCAACTCGTTCAACTCTTCCGGTCTGTTGAATGCCCGACCGGCTTCCACACGGTACAGCGTGTCCCGGCGAGTGAAATCGCCTGTTGTCTGTGTGACGTTGGCCACTGCAATCGCCTGGCGGACCTGGAGGGGCGTGACCCGGTATGCATGCAAACGGTCGGGGTCGAGGTAGATGTGTGCGGTTCGCGGCTGACCACCCACAACGTAGGCACGCGAAGTGTTTTTTACCGCGGCAAGTCGCTCGACCATCTCTTCGGCCACGCGCCGCAGGGTGTACTCATCCGATTCGGTGCTCCTGAGCGTCAGTGTGACGATGGGTACGTCGTCGATCTCAACCGGCTTTATCACCCAACCGGTGACGCCCGGCGGCACGATGTCGATGTGCTCGTCGATCCGTTTGTAGAGCTTGACCAGGCTGCGTTCGCGATCTTCGCCTACATAAAAGCGAACCGTGATGATCGCCTGCCCCTCACGCGACATCGAGTAGACGTACTCGACGCCGTCGATCTGATAGAGCAACTTCTCGAGCGGCGTGGATACGAGCTGCTCAACGCGCTCCGCCGAATGACCGGGGAAATCCACGTACACGTCGGCCAGCGGCACGACGATCTGAGGGTCTTCCTCCCGCGGGGT
>CP070827.1:2678358-2698622 GCA_020344555.1 Phycisphaerales bacterium | reverse complement strand
GTTCGTCGGAGAAGAAAGCTCGTATCAACGGCACGATCGACGCCGCGGTAAGAGAATGGGTCGCGGGCCCGGGCGGCAGCGGATATGGCGAAAGCAACAGCTCGTCTACTCGGATCATCTGTGTGACATCTTCGCCGTTGTGTTTGACCCGCAGAAAGTAAGGGGGAATGTTCTGAGGCGCATCGCTATAAGCTACTGACACCATCGCGTGGTGCGCGACCAGAGAGACGTCAACGTCCTCGAGCGGTACGCCCAACTTCTGAGCCGCCAGAAGCCGGACCTTGGGTTCAATCTCACCAACATTGCCGACACCACAAGTAGGTACAAGACCGAGTCGGTCGAGGATCGGGTTTATCACATCCGGATACGGGGCAGTCAACGTGAACCCGTTAAAGCCGCTGTCCTTGAGAGTCCGCATCAGCTTGAGCGTAAGTGTCAGGTGAATCGGCAGCCACATGCCGTACCGGGCACTCTTGAGCAGCGTGCGCTGCTCGTCGGGCAGCAGGTTGGGGAGCCACCAAGTCTGCATGGTGGCGGCACTGAAGATCAGGTCCGGGCGGTAGCGATGGACCGCATCGACGATGGTCGCAGGCTTGTCTATATCGAGCGGCGTAAACTCGATCGCCGGGCTGTATCCCTGTGCAACAGCGCCGGTGCGAGCCAGATTGCAGAGAGCACGGCTGGGTGCGTCCTCCAAGCTGCCGACAATGATCCTGCCGATACCGTCCTGTCGGGCAAGTAAGTCCAGCACCACGCTCCCCAGGCCGCCCAGGCCTATGATCATGACGGTCGGCTCTGCCATTTTCGACATCATTTGGCTCTTCTTTGTCCGCTGAAGCGCGCCACCGCGACAGCAGTGCGGCACGCATTATCCTGAGAACTCTTGATCGTGCTATCTCCGGAAGCCCTCGCCTTCCCCGGGTCCAAAATTCCAACCTCAACTCGTTCCATTCTCCAGCAACGTCTGGGCCCGAGACTCGCGTTCGCACATGATCTCTACACCGAGTCCTGCGATGCTGAGCAGCAGAAAACCAAACATAAGAGCGCATTCGATCATGCCTGCTCCGGCGAAAGGGAGGATTAGACTGCTCAAGATTTCGGAAATGATACCCATGATGATGTTGATAGCTAGAAGGCCGAAAAACAGCGCACTGACAACGAAATGGGTGTGTCGCATGACAAAGAGCGTTGCGAGCGCCGTGATGCCCAACAACGTCGCTGCTCCAAAGTACGGGCGCAGAAACTCGGCAGCAATTGAATCCTCCCAAGGCACAGAACCAAAGAGAGAGATGGCAAAGGCGCACGAGACAGGTGCAAGAGCGAGCACGATTGTGGCAATGCGAACATACCCAAGGACGCCTCTGATCGGACGCCGGTCCGGACCGCCGACGGGAACGACTGCCAGAGACAGCCGAGTCCCACATTCGGAGCACGTACCCGAGGTATTCTTGTGAAGATTGTAGCCACACACGGGGCAGGGGGCGTCTTGTCGGTCGAGAACACGGACCCATCCCGCGTCTTCCCGAACCTGCTTACTTGAGCCGTCAATACTCATTTCCCGCCCGCCTACCTCGTGCTAGCGGAGTAGCACTCCCTCCTTCAATGGATCTTCCGGGTCAATCAAGAACTCATGCCATCCGGGGATGGATGCGAGCCCCGTTACTTCTGGGATCACGGCTGGACCATCGTCCACCTTCGTGGTTTCTACGACCCCGTCGGCCGGCTTCACGTGCAAAACGCCACGAGGAAGCGCCCAGGCTTGCCCTGTTGATAGGGCGGTGAAGGCATCCTTCATTGCCGGGATCGCATTCTGCATCGGTAGGGCGACGCGACGGTCCGAAGGTGAAGGGCACAGCAGCTTCATTACGCAGCCACCATAACGCCGAGCGTCCTACCCTGCAACGCGCCGGGCCACCGCTATGGTTCAGGTCGCTGACGACCAGACCGACACCGTGAAGCGGAACGTTAGCCGGTTGTTGCGCGACGTTATTGTGTTTTCCTTGAGGTACCCTGTTGCCGGAGCGAGGGCTGCGACGTTGGTCTACCAGGGAACCTAACAGGAGGAAAGTAGGGCAGATGATCTACGTGCCTTTGCGGTCCGGAATGACCCGTCCCCGAATTTAAGTTGTAAAGGCGGGTCGTTGACCTGCCCAACCTCGCCAACTGTTTGCCCTCGGGCGCGGTGAGGGTCTCTGCTGAGCTGAGTGGCGCAGGTCACGCTCAAGGTCCGCCCGACTCTTCTTGGTGACGATCTTCCTGTTGGTCCAATCCGTCCAGCACTTCCAGAGCGCAGAGGATCATCGCCTGCCCAAGCCGCTTCCTTACGGGCGCGGTTCTGATCGTCCCCCGCTTCCTTACTGGCGCGGCTCGGTTTCCCCCCTTATCCCCCCTCCAACAAGGGGGGAGGTTGTGCACGACGCGGATGGACTGTGTGGTCAGCCTCCCGAGCCCTTTCTGACGGGGCGATATTTTACGTTTAGCTGATTGAGCAGGAACCCGTACATGTCTACGGATTCGTTGATGCGTTCCGAGAGTGCGGTGTCACCACCGTGTCCCGTTGTGCCGCTGGTTCGCAACAGGATCGGTGCGGACGAGGCCGTGGCCGCCTGGAGGCGGGCCGTCATCTTACGCGACTGCATTGGGTCGACGCGCGGGTCGTTGGCCCCGGTGAGTAAGAGCGTGGCCGGGTACTTCACGCCGCTTTTGACGTTGTGATACGGTGAATAGGCGCGCAGCGCCTTGAAGTGATCAGGATTCTTGACCGTGCCGTACTCGGGGATATTAAACTGCCCGTTGGGAGAAAGCTCCACACGCAGCATATCGTAGACACCGACGAATGAGACGACAGCCTTGATCAAATCGGGGTGCTGAACCATGGCGGCGCCGACCAGCAGGCCGCCATTGCTCCCGCCGATGATGGCCAGTCGGTCGGGTGAGGTGTAGCCGCGGTTGACCATGTGCTGCAGCACGGCCGCGAAGTCGTCAAAGACATTCTGCTTGTTTGTCAAGGCCCCCTGGCGGTGCCACTCCTCGCCGTACTCACCGCCTCCGCGCAGATTCGCCACCGCGTAGATAACGCCCTGCTCCAACAGTATACGGCGGCTGGCACTGAAACGCGGCGTAATGCTCACGGCGTAACCTCCATAACCGGACACGACGCACGGATTCGATCCGTCCAACTTGGCCGCCTTGGGCAGGATGATGTTGACCGGCACCCTCGTACCGTCCTTCGAGGTGGTAAACTCACGCACGACCTTCACGTCGCCATAGTCGACCGGCGATTCGGTCACCAGCGCGGTCTTGGTGGTCTTGCCCGCCTTTGCCTTGAACAAATACCACGCGGGCGGCTCGATGAACGAAGAGTTGTTGAACAGCATGTCGTCGCCGGTCAGTCGTGTGAGCCCGCCGACTGAGGAAACCGGAAGCTGTTTGGGGCCGGTCTGCCGCTTCCCGTCGTGATCGAACGCGCGAATCTCCGACGGCCCACCGAGCTGATACTCGACGTACATACACGTATCCGTCGCCAGGACCGTCGGGGGCCCCATGAAATAGGTAACGATGCTGTCCGTACCCTGCGGGATGATTGTCCTGGCCTTGCCGACATCGAGAGTTACGATAGGCATGCGAAGAATCTTTCCGCGGGGTGCATCCCGGCGTGACACCAGGAACAGATCGTCGTGAGACCCGAACGTCGCCACGACCGTCTTGTCGCCGAACTGACTGAACTGACGCCACTGTCCTTCGGGCGACCGGAGATGATGGGCGAACTCACCGCCGTCGCCTTTCTGGACCGTCGCGAGCAGGCGGCCGGACTTGTGGTCCACGTCGAGCTGGGTCTCCGCAATGCGGGGAAATCCTCTTCCGATTTCGTACCGATCGCTCGAGGTCGGCGTACCGAGCGCGTGGAAGTAAACCTGCTGATAGAAGTTCATGTCCTCCGGCGCCCGTTCGCCCTCGCGCGGATATCGCGTGTAGAAGAAACCCGAGCCGTCGGGTGCCCAAGCAACGTCACCACCGGCGGTCCCCCCGTTGACGCGCGGGATCGGCTCGTAAACCTCACGTCCCGTGGCCGTTTCATAGATGTGGACATCGCCGGACTCGCTGCCGCCTTCGGACAAGGAGACGGCCACCAGTCTCCCGTCCGGCGAGGGAACGTACCAGTCAATCGCTGTCGTACCCTTCGTGTCGATCACATTGGGGTCGACGAGCACCCGTGCCAGGTCGGGCTTGTCGGGTGAAGGCATGACGATGAGGAAACGTTGCTGCTTCGGCGGCTGTCGTTTGATGGCAAAGAGCTTGCCGCCACGATACGCCAGGCTTCTGTAACTGACCGTCTTGGCCGCCAGGATCTCCGTGACCCGAGCGCGCAGCTCGTCAGCATGCGGCAGCTTATCGAGGATGGCCCGGGCATGGATGTTCTGCGCCTCGCTCCACTTGCGAACCTGCTCGTTGTCCCAGTCTTCAAGCCAGCGGTAATCCTCGGTGACCTTGACACCGTGGTAGACGTCGGACACCGGTGCTTTCTTCGTTGCGGGCGGTCCGTTGGCGGATGCGCCTACACTGATTGCCAGGGCCGTCACGATTGCATTGACTAAGGTCATGATCAACTCCTCCAGAAGCGTGCCCCATCGCACGCGCGGTCGGATTCTACTCGATATTGATGCAGGTGGCCAACTCGGAGCGAACGAAACACCCCTACTACTTGAGACTATCGCTTGCTCAATGCGAGGATGGATGCATACTTGCCCGGAATGGGCGTGAGGCGGACACGGCAGGGATACGGCCTGGGTGGGAGCGTATACACTGGGTGCGGGCGTGCGTCCGAGCTGTTGTCGGCACCGACACTTATCTGTTCACAGCCGAGGTTCACCGTGATCGTGTCGCGGCCAGGCAGCTCATGTATGTGGTCAGGAGCCACAAGATCCTACATCGTGAATGGTCAGGGGCTGACGCTTAGTGCCGGCATGCCCACCGCGAGTGAGCCAATCCCCTCGGCGTACGTCATCGATAAGGAGAAACCTAATGCGGGCGGACCCGCAACCCAAGTAGCGGCCTGCGCCCCCGCAGGCCGTCGTGACCCTCGGCCGGCGGGGACGCCGGCCGCTACCCGCGGCGCGCCTACGCCGCCGCCGAAAGATGCGCACAAAACGCACAGAAGTCTCGGAGTAACAGTCTAATGAGCCGAAGTATGGAGGAGTTTCGCCGGTTTCGAGAGAAGATGAATCAACGAATACTGGACCAGGGCGATCTGTCGATCAACCGCTTCTTTACGCTCGACGGCAACGTCTACAAGCCGGGGGCCGTCGACGCGGTGACCAAGGAGTTTGCCGGCCTGGCCGCCTCGATGGTGTTGCGCTGCGACGACTGCATCACCTACCACCTCAGCCGCTGCAAGGAGCTTGGGGCGACCGACGAGCAGCTTTTCGAGATCATGAGCGTAAGCCTGATTGTCGGCGGCTCGATCGTCATCCCCCACCTCCGCCGCGCCGTCGCCCTCCTGGATGAGCTGAACGATGACCTGCAGGAGGATCGTGCTGTGTGAACCGTCCGATTAAAGGGGTAGGCGAAGAGCCCTGGAAACCGGCCCGCGAATTCGGTTATACTGCACGAAGGGTCAACGCTGTTGGTGCGTCGACGATCTGATTGAAAGGGCCGATGATGGCCTCAACACGTTCAAGACTCGCTCGCGCTCTCGGTGGGGTCGTGATCGCCGTCGGTGTCGTCTTTGGGATCGTGGCCGCCATGGTGTACACGAAACCCGGACCCGCGCCGGAGCCGGTTTCGCCGCTGACCCTATTCCAGGAACAGCTCGAACCGGGCGAGCTTGCAGGCTGGAATCTTCTGTTCATCACGCTCGATACGGCACGCGCCGATCACATCGGGTGCTACGGCTATGCGGATACCGATACACCCACGATTGACCGCCTTGCCGCCCGCGGCGCCCAATTTGACCACGCCGTGACCTCTGTGCCGTCGACTCTTCCCGCGCACTGCAGCATGATGACCGGGCTCGAGGCACCCAGCCACGGCGTCCGCATCAACGGACACTTCCTGGATGATGAAGTGACCACGTTGGCTGAGGTTTTGAAGGGCGAAGGCTATGCGACGGCGGCGTTCGTGGGCACTTACGTGCTTGACGCCCGCTTCGGACTGGGCCAGGGGTTCGACAACTATGACGACACCCTCTTTCGGGGGGACCCGAAGACCGGACGAGGTTCCAGGGCCCGACGCGCGGAAAACATCACCGACGCGGCCGTCAAGTGGCTGACCCGCCAGTTTGAAACACACCCTGAGCAGCCGTACTTCACGTGGGTCCATTACTTCGACCCGCATCTGCCCTATGATCCGCCGGGCGAGTTCGCCAGCCGGTTCGCCGACGCCCCCTATGACGGGGAGATTGCCTATACCGACGTTCACATCCGCCGTCTGTTGGACTTTCTCGAGCAGCGCGGACGGATGGACCGCACTCTGATCGTGCTGACCTCCGACCACGGTGAGGGGCTCTGGGAACATCTGGAAGAGGACCACTCGCGACTCATCTACGACACGACGGTGCACATTCCGCTCATTATCTCCTGCCCTCAACTTCATGACGCTCCCTGCCGCATCGACGATGTGACTGTCGGAGCCATAGACATAATGCCCACGGTGTTAAGCCTGCTCGGCGTCAAAACCGACATCGACATGGACGGAATCGACCTTGTCACCACAGCGGTCAGCCGCGACCGGGCAATCTATGTAGAGACCTTGTCCCCGCGTCTATACCATGGGTGGGCAAGCCTGCACGGCATGCGACGGACCGATGCGAAATATATCCAGGCTCCGTTTCCCGAGTATTACGACCTGGCCAACGATCGCAGCGAGCTGAACAACCTGCTCGAGGCCGATCCCCATGCAGCGGACGAACTGGCGGCCGAGTTGGCGAGCTACATGGCCCACTGGCCTACGGTGGACGAGTTTGCGGCGACAACCCGCCCTATCAGCGCGCACGAGGCGCAACGGCTCGCCGCCCTCGGATACGTCGACATAGAGGTCAGTGACGGGGCACAGTCGGCCACACGACCGGATCCCAAAGACATGGTCCCAATCTACAAGGACTTGCTGCGCAATAACCCTCTCGAGCTTGACAGCAAAAGCCGGGACATTGCCGCAAGACCCGACGCCGACAGGGGCGCATATCGACGCGCCGTGATCCTCGCCCGTGCAGCCCTGGCTCGAGTCCCCCAGGATGCACGGTATCAGACCAGTCTGGGCATGGCCCAATACCGCGCGGGCAACTACGCGGCGGCCGTCGAAACTCTCGCCAAATTAGACGAGATCGCTTTCGCCTCACGCGAAGACAGCGCCTCGGCAGCCGGTGCGTTCCGGGCCATGGCTCTGTATCAGCTCGGCCGAACGGATCAGGCCCGTGCTGAGCTACTTAGCCTGCGCACCGCCATAGAGCAGACCGCACAAAGCGAAGACGACGCGGGCCGGGCTTTTCTTGCGGAAGCTGAAGCGCTAATCCTCAAACGCTAGAGCAGGCGTGAGGAGACATTCCAACTCCGAAAAACAGTCGCGCATCCCGGCACCCTATTGTGATTTGTGCAATCACGTGTCTCCTGGGTGTCTTGGAGACGCGTGTTTATAGAGAAACGTCATCGAGTTGACAGATTGCAGACGTTGGCTCGCAATGCGACGGATGCTCGGATGCAAATACGGCTGCAGGCGGTTGTTTTTGCCGGCCAGGGCTATGCCTCAACCGAAACCGCAAACCCGCCGGACAGCTCTCAGCGAAGCGCTCCGGCAATCCCGGCAGGTCCGGAGCCGAGGCCGAGACACTAACAGAACCCTGACCAGATGCCGAACAGACTCGCGTTTGAGGTGGACCGGAATTCGGGGTGAAGATCAAGGCAATGGGCTGTAGCATATGGCGCACGGCGTCTCGGCAGGCGGCCGTGCGTTAGCTTAGGGTTTGTTGGATCGATTCTGCATATGGGAGGGAGTCCATGCTGCGGCAAGAGCAAGCATCTGACACTGATCCTTACAGTCAATCGCGCCCCGTCGGAGGGTCTCACGGGTGGGTTACCCGCCCTTGTCGGCTCCTAAAACACACCGGCGGTCCCGGTCCCGACTCGCCGGGAGGACCAGGAACAGACCAGTGCCCAGTTATTTCCTGGAGGGATACGTACAAGGTCTCGACCCTTTGTCGCGCTTTGGGGAAGCTGGTAGCGCTCGTCGTGTGCCCCTGCGTAATGTCCGGCTGTTCCGGCGTCTGGTCTCTCGGCGGTGCTCCACCGGGCGATGACGCAGCGCCATACGATGATACGTCGCCAAGTGGGGATCAATCGGATGATGCAAGTCCAGCCAGCGTTGAGCTCCCGTGCCTCAATTGCCACGCATCGCCCATGGGACGGCGCCGGGCGGCGGTCGAGGAATCCGGCGCAGGTGGCCATACGTTCGGTGGAGAGCTACTCACCGACGCTCAGTGCAGATTGTGTCACGACACGATACAGCATGCCTGGGGAAGCGTACGACTGTGGAGAAACCCGTTTCGCCCCGAAGCAGTTATCGAGGTGGCAGGTGACCCATCGAAGGACCCGGCCGAGGCCGACAAGGTCAGCGACTTCTGCTCAGCCTGTCACAACCGTGCCGACTACGCCGTGCATCAGGTGAGCGGGGACTGGCAGCCTGCCTGTACCGCGTGCCACGACCTACATGATCCGGACGGTATCAACCTGACATTGGTATCGGGATTAGTTTATAACCGGACCTTGGACATCGACAAGGCGGTAGTGTTCTCCGGTCGGACCGGATCCGGGAGCTTTGACGATGGCGACCCCACGGTCCACGACGGCATCTGTCAGGTCTGCCATACCGATACGTTCTACCATCGACATAATGGAGCCGGGCCCGCCCATTTCGACGGCGAGGATTGCGCCAGATGCCACCCACACAATGCCGGATTCATGTCGACGGATGAAACATCCTGTCTGATCTGCCACAGTAGGCCACAGGGCGACAGACGTGCTATCACGGACGCGTCGGGTACGGGCGGTCACGCCTTGCAGGGCGGCGTGCTGGTGGAAGCAGACTGCGCGGTGTGCCACGAGATGACGCGACACAGGCAGGGCGCTGTTCGGCTCTGGGGAGACCCGAACGACCCGTCATCTGTGATCGAACTAGGTGCCGACCCATCGGTCGACGCTGTGGCGGCCGGGCAGTTGATTCCATTCTGTGAGGCCTGTCACGAGGATGTCGATTTTGCCGTGCATCAGGTGAGTGGGGATTGGCAGCCTGCCTGCACCGCGTGTCACGACCTGCACGACCCGGCTAGCGCCAACCTGGCATTGGTGTCGGCATCGATTCGCAACCAGACACTGAACATAGACAAGCCGGTGATGTTCTCGAGCCTGACGGGGCTTGGGAGCTTCAGCACGAGCAGCGCCGTTGACCCTGACGGCATCTGTCAGGTCTGCCATACCGTCACGATGTTCCATCTTCATGACGGGACGGGAGCGCCTCATCAGGAGGGTGAGGATTGCACGGCGTGCCACACTCATGACACAGGATTCGTGCCTGATGCCTCCGTTTCGTGTTCGATTTGTCATAGTCTGGCACAGGGAGCTCGCCGGCCGATCGGAGGCGAATTCGACCTGGCATCCCGCCATGTCCGCGGCGAGGCCATCGGCAATGCGGACTGCACGGTTTGCCACGAGATGACCGCTCATCAACAGGGTCGGGTTCGGCTGAGAAACGTGGATGATCCTGAGAATCCGGCCTCCGTGATCGGCCTGAGCGACAGTCCGCTGTCGAGTCCGGCGCAGGCCGCCAGACTCGAGCCGTTCTGCCTCGCGTGTCACGATGCGGACGGTGCGCGCGGGGCGGCACCGTTCACCGACGGGGCCATCCCGCCACCGATCGACGCAGGCCTCTGGGCGTCGGCGTCGCACGGCTGGGGCCAAATGAGTTGCTTCGGAAACGGAAGAGTCTTCGGCTGTCACGGCACCGGCCATGGGTCAATGAAGGCCGACCTTTTGGCGCCGTGGGACGCGTCGCAGCCGACCCTCGAGGGCGATATGTTGCGGGAGCAGGAAGGGCTGTGCTACTCGTGCCATGACGCGGATGGTCCTGCGGCGACGGACATAGAATCCCAGTTCGCCCTTGCGACCCGCCACAACGTAAGCTCCCTCGATCAGGCCGACGGTTCCGCGGTGGAATGCACTCACTGCCATAATCCGCACGAGGTCACTAATGCAACGTCGCTCACCGACCCCGACTCCGGTCGTCTGTGGACGGGGAGCAGCGAAGCTTTCTGTCTGACGTGCCACGACGGCTCCCCACCGGCGGGCGTGTCGTTCCCACCGACGTCACCTGGTACGGGATTCGATAAGTCGGTGTTCGTCGGCACGACACATGACAGTGAATTAGGGGAAAGTAGTTGCCGCCATTGCCACAGACCTCATGGCTCTTCCCACCTGGCCATGCTGAAAGACCGGTATGTCGTTGCGGACTACAACGAGTACTCAACCGGTGACGGTGACTTTGCAGCTTGCTGGTTGTGCCACGACGAGGAAGACACGATTGAACGGGAAAATGCGTTTGAGTATCGACACGAAAAACACGTCAAGGACGAGCGCTCGCCGTGCATCATCTGCCACGATGTCCACGCCGGCTACGATGCGACTGAGCCCGGTCTGATCGACATGGCCTATGCGGTGCGACGCGGCTACGACAGCGTGTTCATCAGTGGCGCAGACGGCTCCACGTCGTTCTGGATCGACGACTGGGAGAACGAGGGTAATTGCCTCGTAACCTGCCATGAAGAGGAACACGACCCCCAGGACTACGATCCAGAGAGCCTGGACACGACGGACTGCTCCGCGTGCCATTAGACTTGTTGACCCCTTCGACGCAGGACGCTTGCGAAGGGAGTTGGTTGAGCCGGGGCGGCTTGCTTGCCCACCCAAACGGTTTGACGGAACGCTCAGCGCTGTTCGCTCGCCGGAGCGAGCGACCCCGGTTGGCGTGACGCCCGGATCCGTTCCGCGAGAATCTTCTTGGCCCGTTCCAACTGTGGGTCGGCACCGGCACAGAACCTGATGTCCCGTTCGATCAGGTGATCCGGCTGAGTCGGATGGCCCTCCAGTTCCATAGTTCGGCGGGGCAACATGAGTAGGCCATCCTTTCCGACACGGCGCACGGCAGCGATTGATGTGACGTGGCCGGGCGTGGGTGTACCCACCAGCGGGGCACGCCCGCGTTGCTGGGCTTCATGGACCAGGATTTCTTTCGCGCTGCGCGTCCCGTCGGCGATCAGGATGACGGTGGGCTTGGTCCAGTGACGGTGCTCTCCAAGCGGACCGAACAAGAAGCCACGGCCTCGCCCCGCATAGCCGCCGAGGCCGTCCCGATAGTCCAATAGGAGCCCGTCGACCTCATCCTGCATCTCGAGAAGCTTCCAGTATTCCCGGGCATCACCCAGGAGCGTCCATCCATGGAGATAGGCGTATCGGTAGTCCTCGTACTGAAGGGTTCGAACGCTCCGCACGACGGCACGTTGGACGGCTTCGTACAACGATTCCTTTACCGGAGTCACCGTGATGTTGTAGATCAATTCCGGCTTGCGGCGTAGGCGCAATCGGACGGGCTTGCCCTCCTTGCCTTCAAACGAACGGACGGGGCCAAACGGCCGGCCGTCGACCGTTAGCAGCTCATCCCCGACGCGAATGTTGGCAGCGTCCGCCACCGAACCCTCCAAGATGCCGCGAACGAACCACCTCGTACCAATACGCTGGGGAAACAGTCCGATGTGCGCGACCCGCGTATCTCGTCCGCCGCCGTCGAACGTGGAGACTAGATGCCAGTAGTACCAATCGTCCTTGGTGAAGTAGGAAAAATGCGAGACCCCGGACGCCTTCAGCAGAGCGTTGACCGCCTCGGCAAACCGGCGATGCGACGAGGCCCGCTCGATTTTGGGGCGGTGGAGCGTAAGCAGCTCGCCCCATCGCTCCCGGCCAATGAGGTTCGGCGCGTTAGAGGCGTCGATCAGCTCGACGATGCGTTCCAGGCGCGACCGCCCAGCCGCTGAAGTGCTGCGCGTAACCGTCGTGGATGCCGTGGGCCCAGACCGTTCGGCAACGACAACCGACGGGCAGACAAGAAGTGTTGCGACCGGCAAACAGGCAAGAAGTGCCGTGATCAACGTGACGCGCGACTGCTGGCCGTTACGAAACGACCGTCCCACAATACGATCTCCTCAAAACGCAGTCATCCAGCCTGGTCAACCGTCGATCCACCCGGCGGTTTAGGCATAGTATACACCGGGCACGATCCATCGCTCACCACACTCGTGAAGCAATTCCAAAATCAAAGCGCGCAGTGATGCACCATCCTTGAATTCGGGCCTCCGCGCGGGCGCCGGACGGCATCGCAACGCCGCCGAGACGGGTTCCGTCCGTGGTTCGCGGTCGCCATCAAATCGCACGCCCCTGTCTAGAGAATCAGACGACACAAGGTGACTTAACCTTCCAGGATTCCTGTGTAATCTTGTCACGGGGCGCACTGTGTATGTTGCGTCCAACGTCCGGCGGGCCAGAGCAGCTTACGCCCATTTGCCAGGATACGAGTGGACAAGCCGCCAGTGGCGCCCGGTACCCAAGCGCCGCCTCAACGCCGATATGCGGTGGTAGAGCAAGAGCCGGTCACGCCATCCATGGCGACGATCTATCGGTAGGTGAACAGCATCGCATAGATGATCAAGGCAATTAGCGCAAACCCCGCGGTGAGTGCGGTAAAGCCAAACACCCTCACCCATCGGTTGAAACTCGTCGTGGCAGGCTCGACCAAATGCCTCTCCAGCTCTCCGCGCTCTATCAGCTCTTCGTATAATCGAGGCTTGTCGTGTTTCAACTCCTCGACCGTCATCCGTCCGGTGAAGATGACAGGGTCCATAGGAAACTTTTCAGGACGAAAATGTGTGTTGAAAAAGTGGATCGTAAAGATGAAGCCGGTCGCCAGAAGGGCCTCATCACTGTGGATGATCGTGGCCACGTTGATCCACCAGCCGGGCAATAGGCGTGTAAATGCCTCGGGGAACCAGAGACACAATCCGGTACTTCCAATGATAGTCACACCCCAGAAGACGGCGAAGTAGTCGAACTTCTCCCAGTAGGTCCACCGCCCATACTGGGGCCGCGGCCCCAAGCCAAAGAACCATTTGAGTGTGTCGATGAACTCCCGAACGTCGGAGAACTTCGGAAGAATCGTGTCCGCACCAAAGAGGTATTCCCTGAATTTCTCGGGGCTCTTGAAGCACTTCCGGACCACGTTCCCAAGGTGGGCGAAGAAGTAACCGAAAGTGGCGATTGCGCAAACCCGGTGAATCCAGCCGGCCGTGTCGGTCCCCCCGAGCACCCTGAACAGGAACTGGGCCCACTCGGTGTAGGCAAACTTGAGCATCATCCCGGTTATGGCCAGCCCGAAGAAGCTCAGGATAACCGTCACGTGCAGTTTACGTTGAAAGGGTGTAAATCGGACGTACTCTCTCGCTCCCGAGACCGCCGAGGCACGCACAGGGCTGTATTCCCTCCGCAGCTTCCAGGATCGCGGAAGCCAGGCGATTGTATGCAGCCCGAAGAAGCCGAACGTACCGACCAGCAACCCGGTCATACCCCAGAAAGTGTAGAACAGGGCCTTGTACTTGTCCGGGTCATGATGTGTGGCATGGGTGAGATAGCCGGCAAACTGCCGATGTGAACCCTCGTGGCACTGGGCGCACGTTTCCACGATGTTGTCCCGGTGTAGGTGCGACCGCGGATCACTGGTTGGGAAGATGGCGTGGGCTCCGTGGCAATCGTAACATTTGGCTCTCGTCGTATCTCCAAGCTCCGATGCCTTCCCATGGTACGTATCGAAGTACCTCTTGGTGACCTCCTCATGACACTGACCACATTGCTCCATGATCCCCAGCTTGAAATCCGCCATGTCCGTCCGGGCAACGGTATGCGCTGAGTGGCAGTCATCGCAATGCGGCAGCTCCGGCATACCTCTTAGGCGCCGACTCTCGTAGTCCGGATTACCATCTACCGAGTGAACGCTTTCTTCGTACTGTTCGTAAATGCCGTCATGGCACTGGCCGCACGTAGCCGCGATGTTCTCTTTGCTGACTGTAGAATCAGGATCGCTGCTGGGGAGTTCCTTATGGGGGGAGTGGCAATCGGCGCACGTAGCCGTCACGGTCAGACCGCTATCCAGCAGTCCCTTCCCGTGAATGCTCATCCTGTAATGTTCTATGATCCTTTCCTCCGGCCCGAAATAGCGCACCGCCGCCTTCTCTCCCTCACGGTGGCACTGTGCGCACAAACTGGGAATATTCCGGCTATACGTAGGTGACTCTCGTACGATGGCCGCAAGCAGGGGCGGTGCATCCTCCGGGATCACGTGTTCCAGGGTGCCGTGCACACCGTGACAATCGGTGCAGTATGGAGCGTTCACATCGCCGGCAATATGCAGCTGCCCGTGCCGGCCCTGCTGGAAGTCAGTGACCTCCTCTTCATGACAAATGGCACAATTAACAGGCTCGGCGATCGTCTTGCAAGGACGTTCCTCGGAAGCCTGCACACCGGCATGGCACTGTGCACACGAAACGTTCTTGCGACCATGGATTGAGCGGGCGTGCTCCCCGGCGTCAACATACAGCGGACGACCGTCATCGCCGGCCACGAGCGTCGACTCGCGGTGGCAGCGCAGACAGTCCGCGTTGCTCATCTGCGTGTCGTAAAAGACTTTTCGGGCTTCGTGCGGCAAGTGGCACTCGACGCAGATGGGAACAACGCCCTCCATCTCCCACAGCTCACCGCCAATCACCTTACGGTGGACCTCCTCGATCAGGCCGTGACACTGCATGCACGTCTCCCGCACCCTGTCCTCGTGGATTGTCGATTCAGGGTCGGTGTGCGGAAGTACGTTGTGCCCGGTGTGGCAACTCGTGCAGACGGCTGTAACCACCAGGCCCTGCTTGAACAAGCCTTCGCCATGAATGCTCTGCGTGTAGCGCTGGACTATTTGCTCCTGAGGGATGTCGTGAGTGCGCTCCACCTCGGCTCCTTCGGCGTGGCACTGGGCACACATCTGCGGAATGTTAAATGGGGAGATTGCCGAATCGACGTGCACGAGTGGTAACACGTAATGATAACCGTGGCAGTCCTGGCAAACCGGCGCATCCTTCTCGCCGGCTTCGGCCAGCCGGCCGTGTGTGCTCTTCCAATAGGCGGCGATCGGCCCGTCATCGTCCTCATGACACTCGTGGCAGTTGACGCGCTCAAGCCCGGTCGGATGCGGCCATTCCTCAACGCCATCGAGTTCCTCATGGCAGTCTATACAGTCCAGGTCGGCATGAACACTTCCAGCGAAACGCTTGGCATCCACATATAGCAGCACATCCCGGCCGTCTCGCTCCACTTTCAGCCCGGGACTGCTGTGGCACTGAAGACAATCAGCATTCTCCTGTGCGCCCGCCGGCAGCGCCCCCAGTACGAGGGTGCCCCAGAGAACGAGGGCAATAAATGTGCGGGTTGCGATCACTCTCTTCGGTCTCTCAGCTCCCTCACGATTATACGGGTTGCTTTGAGGTCGTACAGGGAAACCTGCCTGTTGAAGAGTATCGGGCAAGTCCGGTTTCATAGTATTCCATAGCGGTCCGGAACGCACCGACCACAGGGACAATACTGTCTCGCAGGGGCGTAGACTCCAACTGGGAAGAAAGATACGAGTCCAAGCCCGGCGCAAACGCGACCCCGGCCTGCCCTCGGAGAACGCTGCTATGTATCGCCGGCAGACTGGTATCCTTGCGGCACCGCTGTGTCATATCGCCCCACTCTGTCTGCTTACATCCACACGGTTCTGTTCTACCTCGGCACTGTACCGTATGACAGACAAACGTTGCATCACGGCAATTCTACTGACTAAACAGGACATGTCCAGTCGCCGGGTATTTATGGCCTCAATACCCAGCCGGATTGAGGGCGTCCCGCGTGAATTATTGCAGAAGCGTCCGCTCCCACTTCAGACGTCTGCTGCGTCGGCGTATAACGCGGAAACACGGCGTAAGTCCAGGGGGCGCTCGGCCGATCGAACAGGTTCGGTCATATTCCGTTGGCCCCCGCCGTCAACACATCCTGTCCGGGCTGCGCAGCGGGCAGCTTGACCGTGACGGTCGTGCCTGTGCCTTTGCGACTCTGGAGTTCAATACCTCCCCTGTGTTCCTGGACGACTCGGTACGACACCCACAGACCCAGCCCTGTGCCGACTCCCGGCTCTTTCGTAGTAAAGAACGGCTCAAACGCCCTGGCGAGTTGCTCTTCGTTCATGCCCGGGCCGTCATCCTCAAACCGTATGGCCACACAATTCTCCTCGTGCCTGCTACTGATGGTAAGCGTACCGTCTCCCTTGCCCCGGCTGCTGACCGCGTCGAACGCATTTAACACGATATTCGTGAACACCAGCAACAACCTGTCGGCGTCGCCCCACACAAAGGGCGCGTTCTCTCTGTGGCAGATAAGCCGAACCTTCTCAGCGCGCTTGTCGTACGCGAGAAGCACGGTGACGCGGTCCAAGAGGGCACCGATGTCCACGCGATCGTACGCAGCGCCCGCGGCGGGACGGGAAAACGTCAGCAGTTCCCGAATGATGCGAGAGATCCGTCCAATCTCCTCCATGATGATGTTGATCTGTATGCCTTGATCCTCAGCGGATGGCTGGCGACGCATGACCTGTGCTACTGCCGAGATGCTGGCAAGCGGGTTAGCCACCTCATGGGCCACGCCGGCGGCGAGCCGCCCCACGGCGGCCATCTTCTCGCCCTGGACAATCTTCGCGTGAGCGGTGTCCAGGCTTCTGTAAGCATCCTCGAACGCGTGTGCCAGCCTGCGGAATTCCTCGTCGGCGTCAAACGAGAACTGGTGGGCAAGGTCCCCCTGACGGGCGTGCTCGATACCCTCCAGCAGAGAGGCAACCGGCCGGGTCAGACGCCGTTCCAAATGAAACGCAACAAATCCACCCACAAGCATCGCCACACCCAATGTTCCCGAGAGCACGAGCCAGGCGTTTCGAACGCTAATCGTCGCGTCGGTGCTTTGAACGGTGACGTGCCTCGCGGCGCTGTGAGCCAGATCCGTGGTCTGCTGTACCAGCCGCTCGCTGAGTTCCTGGAGCTGCCGCTCAATCAGACCAGAGCGGGATTTGGCCTGACCGTCGGGTGCGCGCTCAGCATCACGAGCCGCCACTTCTCCTACGGTCTTCCTGTAGGCAGCGAAGGCCGCGCCTAGGGCGTTCAGATCTCGTTGGACCCAAGCTTCATGATGACACTCGTTGCATTGACGATGCGCGTCCGCAAACTGTTGCACGGCAGCGTCTTTCCTGCCCACCGCGCTCCTACGCCCGTCAAGGTAGGCCAGCACATCGCTCTGGACGTGCACGGCACTCGAGGCCAGTTCCGCTCGCATCGACTGGATCCGATAGGCGTCCGCTATGCCCGTCAGCTCGTCGACACTCTCGGCAAGGCACACCATCGCGATGACGTCACCCAGCAAACACAGAGTCAGCAGCAACCCCAGGCAGATTATGATGCGACGCCGCACAGCGACTCCTCTTTCTCAACTGTTGTCACAGCCGGTTGTCGTGCCGTTGCCGAAACACGTAAGAGGATCACCGCCGTTAGGTGGATATCCCAGCGTATTATGCGCGGAATCCGCCCGCATACTCCCAGGCAGCCCCTTCACGTTCGGCACGGTTGCGCCGTCGCTTAAGGGAATCGCTCCGGGCCCGGCCGCGGCGCCGTCGGCGTCGTAACTGTTGATCCCAAAGACCTCCTCTTACTCTTCTGCAGCCGTGTCGTGGTCATATACGATCAAATTGTCGTCTGGGTCCTTGAGGCGGACATGACCCTTCTGGTGTTCGCTCATCTCATGGCACACCACGCAGTCGCTGCCCTGAATCTGGCCGCGCACGTGATGGCTGGTATTGCCGAAGTCACTAGGATTTCCGGCGGACGCAGCGACCGCTCGCCGACCGCCAGGGGGAAGCCCGTCCCCATTGTTAACGGGCGTGCCACGCCGAGACAGAGACGGCGCTGCGATGGCAAGCGGCTCTCGGTAGTAGTCGACGGCATCGATCGAATAGCAGTTGATTTCGTACTCCGGATCACCGGTCGAAGATCCGCTTGCATGGCAGTAGTTGCAGACTCCGTTGGCCACCGGCCCCGAACCCGACCGCATCACACCGCCATGGCTCTGAGATACGCTGATGTCGCCGGCGGATGTCATGATGATGGGGTCGGTACATGCACCGACGGGTGGGTCGTGCCGGTCATAGCGAACGTAGCTGAAGGCAAGTGCCGGCTCCATGCCAATCAGCTTGCCGTCACGCACCATCGCCGGCGATGTGCCGCCGTGCACGTTGTGGCAGGCTACGCAGGTGCTGTAGGAGTCCACCTGCCCGTCATGATCCGAGTCATAAGATTGCGGCGGGCCCACGACATGCTCATAGTGCGCGTTGAAGTCCGCCGCTTCGGTCATCGAGTAAATGGCGATGTCCGTATCAAGTCCGTCCGGAATGATCACGCTGGCGTCGCTCCGGAAGTTCGTCCCGAATTCCGCCGCGTAGTACGGACCGGGCGGTGCCGTCGGTCCACCAAACAGCGCATATCTGTCGTGACATGAAAGGCACAACTCCCACATCGGGGGGTCGTCATAGGGATTCGCCGAATCCGGCTGTACGCGCGGAATCTTCAACGGCGGCAATCCGCCGACGCTCCTAAGCCGAAACGCCGCCTGGTAGTTGTCGTCGGCTGCGACATACGTACGGGCCACGCCGTCAATGTGTGGGGCATTGGCATCATGACAGTCCCCACACACCACGCCGCCGCCGCGCCCGTGCCCCGTACTGTAGTAGCCCCATGTGCTGTCATCGCCCGCGACCGGCGGTGCGCTGACACCTTGAATCGTCGAGATACCGGTATCATGGCAACCTGCGCAGCCCACACGCAAACCGGAAGCCCAGTTGGTGCGGGCTTCGGCTACACCGTTGATCGGCCCGTCCGGACTGTGGCAGCTATCGCAAACCGTAGCCTCGCTCAGGTCAATGTGTCCATCTGCGTTAGCGTCCACGCCCGTCGCGAAGCTTGCAGCACCGTTGATGTGTGTCTCCGCCGACAGTGGTCCATGGCATGCGAAACAGTCCATCGCGCCTGGACCGTAGATGCCGCTCACATGCGTTGCGTGCGCCCCCGCGGTGTTCGGGAAGGTGGCCCCGTCGGGTGGTTGACCGTGACACGAATCACAGGCCCCGGCCACGGGCATAAAGCCTCCAGCGTGCGGATGACACATCGTGCACGTCGTGCCGTCGTTGTGCGGTGCACCGGATCCATCGTGCAAGTGGTAAGACGTCGCCGTGTGGCAAACCTGGCAGATACCGTCGTTCGCTGCCGGATCACCATCGTTGAAGCTGTTGCTCCCGCTCTGGGCCGTGAAGACCACGGGTTTTTCGAGCGTCAGCGTTTGATTCTCGACACTTGTTGCCATCAGAGCGAGGTTCTCACTTGTGCTGCCGTGCATATCATGGCATTCGGCACAGATCGGTTGCCAGTCTCCCGACGGAGTGTGCCCAATGTGGTCAACGTGACACTCTCTGCACATGGCTCCGTTGTCGTTGTTGATCCGCATATATGGCGAATCTGCGTCGTTGTTATGTGGGTTGTGACAGGTGCCACACTTGATGTCGCCGCCGTCGAGGCGCCGCTCCAACTCGCTGCCCGGAGGCGGCCCGACCGAGCCCATACCTTCGTTGATTGCCGGAACGCCCCAGGCATGAGAGCGACCACGACCGTCTGAGCCACCGGCCATATCCAGCTCATGGACCGGTGTGTCCATCGCCTGACCGCCGCCAGTGTGGCACGAGGTACACAGGTTCACCTGCCCCTCGATCTGCCCCTCGTGACCGCCGGGCTGATCCGAAATCCCGTGGCATCGCCCGCAGATCACTCGCCCGTCCACCATGTGCGGACCGTCATAGCCGGGATCGATAACAAGAGCCGGTGTCCGGGCGTCATCGGCCGATGAAGTCCTCCCCGGCCGCGCACGACCGGACCTGCCCGGCTTGTCGGTCAGCCGTTGCAGGACCCGCTCACGTTGCCCAAGCCTCTCGTCGTCATACAGAGAGGTATTGGTTCCCGGAGGATCGAACCTCCGGCCATCCGTAACGATCCGGCCTGCAACTCCACCCAACGT
>CP070827.1:2662648-2678258 GCA_020344555.1 Phycisphaerales bacterium | reverse complement strand
TCCACGTTGATGAACACGCCATCGTCTTCCATCCTGACTACAACGGCACGACGAACCAGACTATGTACGTCGGCAATGACGGCGGTATTTACAAGACAATGAACGCCAGGGCCGCGACGACGCAGGACGAATGCCCCATCGGCCCGGATCCGGGGCCGCCCCCGGAGATTGCCTGGGAAAGCTGTAACCACGGTTACGGCGTGACCCAGTTCTACCATGGCGATAGCGCCAAAGACATTGACATGTTTGTTGCCGGTTCCCAAGACAACGGGACAAGCCGTGCGCTCGCTGCCGATTCGCCTGACAACTGGAAGATGATCTACGGCGGTGACGGGGGCTACGTGGCCATTGATCCGACCAACAGCCAGCGGCTGTTCGTCGAGATTCAAGGCTTTCCACAGATACGCGTGTCGGACGACGGCGGCGAGACATTCGAACTCGCCGTGGACGGCATCACCGACACCGACGGCCTTTTCATCTCACCCTACGTCATGGATCAGTCCGCCCCCGACATCCTCTGGACCGGCGGTGGACGACCTTGGCGCACCACGAACGGTGGCGCCTGGTGGGAGCCTGCCGGACCGGACTTTGCCAATACAGATAACATCTCGGCGATTGCCGTCGCGCCGTCCAATAGCAATGTCGTCTACATTGGATACCAGGATGGTTACATCGCACGCACCACAAACGCCTTGGATCCGTCGCCGGATTGGACGCTCTATACCAGCGGCCTATACGAGTGGGGATGGGTCAGCAGCATCGCGGTTGATCCGGCGAACCCGGACGTCGCTTACTGCACCTACTCGACTTACGGTGTACCGCATGTTCTTCGAAAGGCCGGCGGCAGCGTGCACTGGACACCGGTGCACGGCAGCGGCCCGACCGGCATTCCAGACATCCCCACCCACTGGGTGGCTGTCCGGCCGTGCGATGCCCGGCAGCTTTATGTGGGTACGGAACTGGGCGTGTTTGCCAGTGACGACGGAGGTGCCACCTGGCTACCGGTCAATGACGGCCTGGCCCACACGATTGTCGAAACCCTTGACTTCAAGGATCAAAACACGTTGGTGGCGTTCACGCACGGTCGTGGAACCTTCCTTACGCAGCTCGACTACTGTGAAGAGCCCGAGATCCCAGCCGTCTCCGAGTGGGGTATCCTGTGCATGGCCCTTCTCATCGTCGGCTCGGCCATCTTCATCTTAGCGCGACGGAAGGATCTTGCGCTTGCGTAAAACTTGCGTATGAGCCGGATTCTGCCCAGCACGCCCAGGAAGCCAATTCCGTAACTCTCGTCCAGGAAAGTGCTCAGATGACTGGGCGATGCCGGACTTGAACCGACGACCTCCTCCTGTAAGGGAGGCGCTAAACGCCCTCAAACCGCCGTTTCCGACTCAAAAACGCAGGTCCGCACAGCGCGTAGCACGCCAGGTAGCACTAAGGATCCGGCTGACCTTCCTGTCGACCCTACTCTCACTGAGATCATAGCCGTCTGTACGACCCTGTCCGAGGCAAACCGCGGCCGCGTGCTTGGGTACGCGCAGGCACTGGCAGAGGCACACGGGGGTACTACGTCGTGACCGAAACCCTTGTGAAGGACGAAGTTGTCCGCCGACGCCCAATGGCACCGGTTCGTTCGTCGATACCAGCGGTCACTGGGATAACGGACCTTGTCGAGTACGCCCGCAAGCACCGTTACCGCGTGCGAAATCTGCATGACGGCGGTCCCGTCGCACCTGCCCGTTGGAAGCCACCCCAGGGCTACAGACCGGTGTACGTCGGGAAGGATGACCGCTGGGACGCTATCGTAGGTTACGCTGGTTATGTTGCCTTTGATGGATGTGATTTAAGTGTCTTTCTGTTCTTTAAGTCTAATAGAGGTGTGACTTCTGCGCTGAAACGATTGAAGGCAATAGGGGCTCGCATCGACCAAATCGGTGACACGGAGGTTGGCGCCTTTGCTCCGGTCGAGCGGATCGAGGAAGTGCTGAAACTCATCCAAGTGTCCAAATTGCGACGAGGTGACGCTCAGAGATTCAAGAACACCCCCACACAGGAACGTTGTGCGCTCTAGAATCCGTGCAATGGGCCAAGTTGGTGCAACGGGATGGGCTGAGGTCCAAAATAGTGCGAGAAACGATGCTGTGCGGCATGAACCAGGCCGACTACGCGGTGCTCGTTGCTGGTGTTGGAGGAGCCCTTAAGAGGTGTATCAGGGGCAATGGTGGTTGCTTTAGGTGAGGGTCTCGGAGCGGGGTTTAGCGACCCAGGGCGTGAATGCGCGCGAGGCTGCTGTCGGGCGCGCCCGTGCCGGCCGCCGCCATTTCGGTCCAATCTCGACAGAGCACTTCAGCCCGTTCAACCGCGCCGGCGTGTATGACACGTGGCTAAATGTGTCAATTGGTGCTTGTTCCTCAGAGTAGGCTGTAGCGGCTGGTTAGACGCCCGTCCAGGGAGTCCGGTTGAGAATCCGTGCAACAGCCTGATGCGACCAACGTGCCGATCGACCAGTCTTAGTGGGGATGCCCCTCTCGGTCAGCGCTTTGGCAATTTGCTTGAGCTTCTTGCCCGCAGTCCGCATGGATCGGATGTCAGCGATAACCGCTTGCTCCGACTCGTTGGGGACGAGCGTTGCCCCGTCGTCGGCCAGGTCGAAGCCGTACGGCACCGAGCCGATACTGGGGGCTTGTGATGCGTTCAGAGCCGTGGTCCCCGAACGATCTATCGGACGGCTCATCTGCCGTGTCACAGATACGTCCGACTTCCCTCGATATGTTGCGTTCGCTTTGGACTCAGCCCTGGCGTCCCCGCGACGCAGTGCTACACTGAGTTCTCGTCTCGTTTGGCGTTCGTTTCGGTTCATCTTGGAGGACCTGCCATGTTCAGGCAACTGACCCTAAGCTCAGCCGTGGTAGCCGTTGCATCGTTCGCGCTCCCCGCGCGGGCCCAAACCACGTGGTATGTCGATGATGATGCGTCACTCGGCGGGGATGGGACAAGCTGGCCCACGGCCTACAAGTACCTCCAGGATGCCCTGGCCGTGGCGACCGGCGGTGATGAGATTCATGTAGCCGGGGGCACGTACAAACCCGATCAGGACGAAGGCGGCAGCGTCACGCCCGGCGACCGGACCGCCACCTTCCAGCTCATCAGCGGCGTGGAGCTGTATGGTGGCTACCGCGGGTGCCCTGGCGGAGACTGCGGCGGAGCCGATCCCGACGAGCGCGGCATCGACTTGTACGAAACGATCCTCACCGGAGACCTCAACGGGGACGATGACTCAGGGGGGGACAACAGCGAGAACACCTTTCACGTCGTGACGGGCAGCGGGACCGACGAGTCGGCCATTCTTGACGGCTTGACGATCACAGGCGGGAACGCCGACAGCGAGGAACCCGGTCAAGCGGTGGGCGGAGGGATGTACATCCACAGTGGGAGTCCCACGGTGATGAGCTGCACGTTCCGGGACAATGTCGGAGGCCGGGAGGAACCTTCAACTAGTTGCTGCTGCGAGCATGATACCCCAGGGTGTTCTGATCCGGCGTGCGAAGCTGCAGTGTGTGCTATTCAGCCCACGTGCTGCACGGGGTCCTGGGACGAGAGCTGCGTTTCACTTGGCGACACCCTCTCGGAATGCTGGTACCTCTGCAACAAACCACCTTCCGGATGTGGGCCGACGCGCACGGGTGGTGGGGCGGGCATGTACAATGAGAATGGTGCGCCACTGGTAACGAATTGCACGTTCAGCGGAAACATCTCAGACGCGCACGGTGGTGGAATACTGAGCCAAGATAGCAGTCTCACCGTCGAGAACTGCGTGTTCGTCGAGAACACATCTGCCGCCGAGGGCGGGGGGATCTACAGCGACTCCGACGTCAGCCTCACGCTGACGGACTGCACTTTCAGCGGGAACACCGCCCTTGGCGGTGGCGGAGTCTATGTCCAATACTCATCGGGCACCACGCTGGACACGTGTACGTTCAGCGGCAACGAAGCCAGAAGCTTCGGGGGCGGGGCGCGCCTCTGGTCCTCCCCCGACACCATCCTGATCGACTGCCAGTTCCTCGGCAACCATGGGGCGCTCCAGGGTGGCGGGCTATCGAGCGCCACAGGGAGTCCAACCTTCATCAACTGCTTGTTCAGCGCCAACTCGACCGACTTCTGGGGAGGCGGGCTGTTTCTTCTGGACCCGAGCGCGACGCTGACGGCCTGCATATTCACTGGCAACTCCGCTTCTCGCGGCGCCGGCTTGTATAACAGCGGTACGCAGTCCATACTGACTAACTGCACGTTCACCGACAACATCTCCACCTTCGGGGGCGGCATGTACAACGCGAGCAGTGACCCTACGCTGACCAACTGCGAGTTCAACGCGAACTTCTCGGCCACCGCCGGGGGCGGGATGTACAATTTCTCGAGTGGGCCCACGCTGACCAACTGCATGCTCAACGGCAACTCCGCTGGCGAGCGCGGCGGTGGGGTGTATAACAACTCCGACTGCGATCTAGCGCTGACCAACTCCACCTTCTCGGCCAACTTCGCACCCAACGGAAGTGCGCTGGGTTGCGATTCTTACCCAAGCAATGTTCAGATTGCAAACTCCATTCTTTGGGACGGCGCCGACGAAATATGGAACAACAACGGGTCGACAATCATAATCACGTACAGCGACATACAAGGTGGCTGGGAGGGCGAGGGGAACATTGGCGAAGACCCGCTGTTTGTCGACGCCGATGGCCTGGACGACATCCCTGGGACGGATGATGATAACCTTCGACTTCGACCCGGGTCCCCGTGCATAGATGTAGGAGACAACAACGCCATACCGCCTGGAGTAACAACGGATCTCGACGGGAATCCTCGTGTCCTGGACGGAAACGACGATGGAACGCCGATTGTTGATATGGGCGCATACGAGTATCAGGGCGACAATCCGATCCCTGCCGTTTCCGAATGGGGCCTGGTGGTAATGACGCTGCTGGTGCTAGTTGCAGGGACGGTGGCCAACCAGCGTCGTCGGGTCACCGCTTGACCAAGGCTGTCTGGTCGTCGTTCTCCCCAGCCTACCGATTCGGGCATCGCGCGGCACGGGTCTGCGTGGACTTCCGGGCTTGTACATCGCCTCCAAACGTGCTAAATCCTCTCCGTGATAAACGCGATTATCACGTAGTCAGCACCTCGCCACCGACGTGTCCATGCGGGTAGCGTCTAGCTGAGGATGGTTTGCCCTCTTCCCTTCGGCTTAGAATCCTGGCTACCGCCTGATGCGTCCACCGTCGGGACTTGCCTGTTTTGGTCGGGACGCCGCGCGTGGTCAACTCCGCCGCGATCTCTTGCAGCTTCATGCCGCGGGCTCGCATGGCTTTCACGTCCGCGATGACGGCTTGCTCGGACTCGTTCGGTACGAGGGTGACACCGTCGTCAGCGAGGTCGTGGCCATAGGGTACTGAGCCGATCCGTTGACCGTTGGCACGTTTGACGGCCATCGCCGACCGCGTGCGCTCGCGCGTGAGGTTCCGCTCCATCTCGGCTGTACCCGCCAGGACGACGAGCATGAATCGGCCGGTCGCAGAGGTCGTGTCGATCGCGTTCCCGCCGAGGTCCACGATGTGGAGTGCCACGCCGGCCTTCTCCCACTTCTCAACGGTGCTCAGACAGTCGGTCGCGTTGCGGAACCCGCGGTCCAGCTTGAGCACTACCACCGCATCGGCCTTGCGTTGACGGATTGCAGCCAGTAACCGTTGACCGCCTTCACGTGTCGCCAGGGGCTTCCCGCCCGACTCACCGGCATCGGTGATCACGTCGAGCAGCGCCAGTCCCTTCATCTGGCAATAGGCCCGGATGCGCTCCGCCTGCGCATCCAGGCCCAAACCGCTGTCCGCTTGCTCTTGAGTCGAGCAGCGCGTGTATCCGATTGCTCGTGGCATCATGCCAGCCTGCTTTCGGTGGACGGTGGACGCATAGGCCACTCGACCTTGTCAACGAATGGTGACACCGGCTCGTATCCGAGTTTCCGCGGGTGTCCGCCCGACTTGGCGAATTCGTATATCTCACGGCTGCCCGTACCGTCACAGCATCGGCAAGGAACGTTATTCCAGGAGCAGCCGTGCCCACTGCATGCTGGACACACTGAGTCGCGCAGCCTGGCACGCTCACAGTTATCGTGGACCGCGCCCTGGCCGCGCCGCCAGTAGATCAGGTCACCCACACGTATCTCACCGTCACAATTCCGGCATGTGCCGTTGTACTTGGCGCGTAGTTTCCGGGCTCGCATCATCATTCGTCCTCTCAACTCAGTAGTCTTCCGGAAACATGATCGTAAGCCCGCCCAGTTCGTTGCGGGCAATCCATAGCGTCTTACTGGTCAGATCCCCCTGAAGGCCCTTTGTGTATAACCACTCGTCCGGGTCCGCCTGCACAATGAGCGCTGCGTCCATCAGCAGCGGCACGACGCGCTGCCGATAGCGTAGCCCGCCAACATCGTCCTCGGTGAAACCTTCAACCTCTAGGATGCGCTCGAACACCGGCCGAGTAAGCAGACAATTCGCATGGGTGTCCGGTGACGCTTCCACAAACAACCCATCCTCGATTGCCTGGCTTGCCGTGTACGTGCTGATCGGCTCGCCCCAGAAATCGTCGGTTGCTGTCATCATGCACCCCCTTCCGTATCGTGCACCAACACGGTGTGAACGCCGTTGTCGTCGATCCATACTTCCACCGGCGGTTGGAAGCTGGACACAGTGTCGGTCTCGATGATCCGCTCCAGCACGGTGTCCACCTCCACGTATTCGCCCGCACAGCCAAACACGTCTCGGCACATTGCAGCCCAGACACAAACGTTAGCGCCGCCGATCCAACATCCGCCGCCCGGCCACGAACCGCCCGCGCCCCACAACACCGCCCCCACCCGTCTCCGACCCGGCCCGAGCCCGTGCGGGGAGGGCGCTAGCCGCTTAGTTCACGGAGCAACTGTCTATCACGTTTTTGATAGAGCGGCTCACGAAATTCCTGGACAGGGACCGATTCCAACGGTAGGCTGATTCGGAAGGGTTCTGTTAGGTAGGCGTGGGATGGCTGATGGTTCGCGCATCGAGTGGACGGAGGCTACCTGGAACCCCGTGACGGGGTGTACGAAAACCAGCTCCGGATGCAAGCACTGCTATGCGGACCGTATGGCGCGCAGGCTCAAGGCGATGGGGGTACCCCAGTACCAAAATGGGTTTGCAGTGACGCTGCACCCCGACATGTTGCAGGTCCCGCAGCGCTGGAGGAAACCCAGACTCGTTTTCGTCAATTCTATGAGCGACCTGTTTCATGAGGCGGTGCCACTCGGGTTTATCGAGCGGGTGTTTGCGGTCATGGAAGGCGCTCGGCAACACACCTTTCAGGTCCTAACAAAGCGACCAGAAACAGCGCTCAGATTTGCAGGGAGTGTCCCTTGGCCACCGAATGTGTGGCTGGGGACGACTGTCGAGAATGCGTTCTACCTTCACCGTGTAGCGGCCCTGCGCAGAATCCCAGCCAAGGTTCGGTTTCTCTCTCTGGAGCCGCTACTCGGCCCGATCCCAAGGCTTGGCCTACGTGACATACATTGGGTCATAGTGGGTGGAGAATCGGGTCCGGGAGCCCGCCCTATGGACCCAGACTGGGCCAGACAGATCCGCGATCGCTGTCGTGCTAGCAGTGTTCCTTTTTTCTTCAAACAATGGGGTGGCATAAACAAGCACCGCGCCGGGCGAGTACTGGACGGGTGCACGTGGGACGAGATGCCACTACCCAGTACGGTCCGAGGATGTCCCAGTGTTCGACTTGCCGCAACCCAAAGATGACGGGCTTTACATCCCTCGCCGCCCAGTAGGAGAATGGTCGCGCCACAAACACTATTTCCTCCAACGCTACATCGACGCATTTACAACCGCGATGAAGGGAAAGAGGTGGAAGGGCCTTCACTACATCGATTTGTTTGCAGGTCCGGGGATTGTGAGGCTGCGAGACTCCGGCGAACTGGACTGGGGTTCAGCTTTGATCGCCGCTCAGGCGCCAAATGCCTTCGACGGGCTACATTTCTGCGAATTGAGCAAAAGAGCAGCGAAGGCGCTACAGGCGCGCCTGGATCGAATCGTGGGGAAGTCACGATTTACGGTTCTCCAGGGCGATGCAAATCAGAAGGTCCATCAGAGCGTAGCCGAGATCCCTCCACAGACCCTGTCATTGGCATTCCTTGACCCCTATGGTTTACACCTCAACTACGAAACGGTGCAGGTCCTGTCCGCCAGACGAGTCGATTTCATCGTCTTTTTCCCGGATCACCTCGATGCCTTGCGGAACTGCAAATACGTATACCGAAACACCCCCAACTCCAATCTGGATCGTTTCCTAGGTCCTGAAGTCAACTGGCACAGCGCGCTCAATGCGGCGCCGCAGACCAAGTGGGCCGAGGTGCTCCGTAAGCTGTACTGCGGACAGATTCGACGGCTCGGGTACACGAAATTTGAGTCTGAGCGCATCTGTGTGAAGGGGCGCCCCCTCTACCTTCTCATCTTCTGTTCGCAACATCCTGTGGCCGCCAAACTGTGGCGTGGGGTCTCATCAAAGAAACCTGACGACCAACGCACGTTTGATTTCAACGCACGGGGCTGACCGGCACCCGGAGCGTTCGGTCGGCTGACGTGGGGCCGGGCGGAAACTTCGTGTTGAGCGCTGTGGGTCGGAGGACCCAGGACGTCCCACCTACAAGGGGGGAAGGTGCGAATCGCGCGCCGGAGGCGATATAAGCTCCGGGATCGCGCTGTGTGGTTTGATTTTCCGGGTATCAAGCGATAATGTGTAGCTCGCTTGACTGACAACGAAAATTACCCGGTCAGGAGTTGCCATGACCGTTGCATCGCAGACATCGCTCGAGGATATTGCGGCTGCAGATCACCGAGTAATTGGAGTTGCCGCTGGCGGAGCGGGCTGGAACGTGACCGCGAGACTGGTTGCGAGGATCGACCGAAATGTCAAGGCCATATCTGCCTCATCTGGGGAAGAAGGGTGACGGACGCAAAGTAAAACCGACCCCTGACCCCAAACTGACCCACTTGTGCCGGAAGCGGTCCATTTCGGGTCGGAAGGTGTTTCGGGGCAAAACGTAAGATGCGTAACGACAAGGGCTTAAGAACCACGCCGCAGTGGACTCGAACCACTAACCTTCGGTTCCGTACACCAAGAGGCGCGCCATAACCGCTTATCTGACAAGGGGTTACAGGCCGTTATCTGGGTCTAATCGAGGATTTCAGGTACTTGCAGGTTGCTGAGCAGTGAACAACAACCGGCTACCACGTGGCGACTGACCCACTTTGTGACCCACTCGCTTACCTGAACGTAACCCGAACTAGGGGCGGGGGGGAATCGAACCCGCTGAGAACCCGCGTTTGCAGGCCGCTACAGCCTGGCCGGCCTGGCAACGGGGACATCACGAGACATGAAGGTACTCGAAAGGACGTGAAAGGTCAAAGAATCCGGGCAAAGTACACGCATTTGTACACGCATCTTCGAGGGGGTATGTCGTCGAGTCGGAGCAGCGCGAATCACCCTCACAAACGCCATCTGCGGCGGATCCTCAGCGGCACCCTCCACTATTATTGCCTCGCCAGGCCGCACCTGTCGCTAGACCGCAACTCGCCGGTTGAACGCGAGGCGGAGTCACCGGACTGCGGCAAGGTGATCACGATTCCGTACGTAGGCGGTTTGCATCATCGCTATCGTCATGCGGCTTGAGCTCTTGAAGCCCTTCATTCGTGTCGGTCATCCGAGCTTAAAAAACCACGCACTTCAAATCGGGCGACTCGCGCGCCAGGGCACCCGGCGTTCCTCGAGCTCTTACCATTGTTAGCGGCAGTGCCCTGCCAACTCTCCACTCGGCACATCCGAATGCCTCAGGATGGCGTTTTCAGGAACGACACCCGTTGCGGCCAGGGCGAAACGCTAACGGCGGCGTCGAGGACCTGCGATGGCATGTACGCGTCACTGAGCCCATCGAGATCGAAACGTGATACCACGACATTGACGTGCTCAGGGTGGCGAGAACAACGCCGTCACAGGAACGGCCCACAGCTTATCACCGAATGGGACGATCGTTGATCAGTCTTGACCGCTCCGCCTCGGCAGGTGATGCCCTGTCATGAATGGCTGCCATGCGGCCCGAAATGCATGTGGGACTGCCTTTCCAGTCGGTCGAGAATAGGCGGGGCGGCCTTCAACAGCCGTTCACGCGCAAAGACCATTTCCGAGATATCGTTTATGCTTGAGGCGTGTCCGATACTTCGCTAGAGGCCTGCGCTGGCCGGATGAAGCTCTTTGAAGGAGTCAAATTATGAAGCGAAACGTGCCGGGATCCTTCCCGGTGCGTCTGGCGGTAGTTACCCTCGCGCTCCCTCTCGTGACATTCCTCGAGGAAGGCTGCACGCCAGGAAGGAACCTACCACCGGCCGAAGCTGATGCTGCGGTCGTCCGTTTCCTCTCCACCTACATGCCCAAATTGGTGAAGAGGCATGACTTCAACGGTGTGGTGTTCTTCGCGCGAGACGAGACGGTCCTTTTCCATCAAGCCTACGGTCTGGCGTATCGACCGGACGCTGTTCGGAATGAAACCTCGACCCGCTTCAATATGGCGTCCGCCTCCAAGATGTTCACGGCTGTTGCCGTGGCGAAGCTGGAAGAGGAGGGACGCTTGAGCTTCGACGACATGATCGGCAAGTACCTGGGCAGCGACTGGGTCTCGCCCGAGGTCGGCCGCAAGGTGCTCATCCGGCACCTCCTTAATCATACATCGGGGCTCGGGATGTACTGGGATAAGTATGACCAGTCTGCGGATCAAATCCGCACGATCGACGACTACCGGCTCGTCGTGTCGGATAGCCTCGCCTTCGAACCAGGGACCCGATACCAGTACAGCAACACGGGCTACATCCTTCTCGGTGCCATAATCGAGAAGGCTTCGGGCGAGACCTACTACGATTTTGTGCGCCGGACGATCTTCGAGCCCTGCGGAATGGCGAGCACGGGATTCTACAGAACTAACGAGGCACAGGAGGGTCTCGCGGTCGGATACTTCAAGGACAAGGATGATCGCGGGAAGCTGAAGGACAACCTGTGGCTCCATGGAGTCATTGGCGCCTCTGCAGGCGGCGCCTGGAGCACGGCCTCTGACCTGCACTGTTTCCTTCTCGCGATGCGCGAGGACCGTATCCTCAGCTCGCGCACCCGGGAGAAGCTCTGGTCAGCCAAGCCCACCTCCCCCAAGTACGGATACGGATTCCAGATTGGCAAGAGATGGGTCGGGCACACGGGCGGCTTCCCCGGAATCGAGGCCTTTGTCTACTATTTCCCGGCCTCGGGGCACAGCTGGATCGTGATGTCCAACTTCTTCGACTCGGCCCTCCCGCTCGTTAAGAAGATGCGCAAACGCTTCAATATGCTCCGCGCAGAGAGTGAGGAGGCTGCCGCAGGATAACTGTCAGAAGCGGCGAATATCAGCGATGTTGATGAACGGGCGCGAGCTGCACTTCGTCGATCACGGTCGGCCCGAACGTCGCCCGCAGGAAGGCATCGGCATCCCGGGTGACGGCTGACAGGATCGCTGCATCATCCAACGTAAAGTAGGCGGCCTTGTGCTTGTTCTCGGCGGGCCAGCGGGCGAGCGTACTCCTCCCACTCTGCTGCGGGCCGTCCAAGAGCACCAGGGGTGTGCCCTTCAACGCGGCCAGCAAGGCCTCGGTTATGTTGTGCCTCCCGAAAATGCCATCCGGGCCAGAAACCGCGATTTCGGGCGTTTCCGAGGGCTTCCGCATTTGACGCTGCCCTGATCGCAGCTACGCTCGTGCCCGTACCGTTCGTTCAGCGTGCTGCTACGACCCTCGAAGGTGGCCGTGGCCACCGTTCTGGGATTGCCCCACCAGACTTCGCGGGGGACGCACTCGAAGCACGTGAAGGCCTCGACCATGCCGGCCGGGATGGCTTCGGTTCGCTCGGTGGGCAGCGTATAGATCGTGCATGAAACGACGATCCAACACGCCCATCAGGCCCGACAAGAACAGACACTTTTCTGCTTGCGTTCGTTATAGCGTTCTATATCATATTTACACGCGAATGAACTTGAATCCGGAAAGCCCCGTTCCGTTGTACCACCAGATCGCAGAGGTGCTCCGTTATCAGATTGGAACCGGGCGTCTGTCGCCCGGGGCCAGCCTGCCACCGGTTCGCACCGCCGCGGCGACGTGGGGCGTCAACATGCACACCGTTCGCCGGGCCTACGCGGAACTGGCCCAGGAAGGCCTGGTCGAGATCCGCGGGGCGCAAGGGACGCGAGTTCTCGGTTCGACGCATACCGCGCAACAGGAGCCATGGGAGCGGGCCCTTGATCGCTTCGTCCGACGTGTGGTTCGCGAGGCAAGCACCAAGCACAACCTGACGCCGGAGACCCTCGCCCACCTCATCGCCAACTGGTCACTGACAACATCGGCCACAAAACCGGTTGTCCACGTCGTTGAGTGCAGTGACGATCAGTGCGCCGACCATGCCCACGAGATTCAGTCCCGCTGGCAGGTTGATGCTCGACCGTGGTGCCTGGCGCGGGAAGGAGAACCCCCGGCCGGACCGGTCGTAGCGACCTATTTTCATCACAACGACATCCGCGAACGCTGGCCAAACCGCCTGCGCGAGATCCGCTTTGCGACCATTCATCTGGACCCCGAGCTCCAAGCCCGTATCGGCCGCCCCAAAGGCCGCGGCAAACGCACCACGCTTACGCTCTGTGAGTTTGAGGAGTCCGTTGCCCGAGTCATTGCCTCAGATCTCTCCGTGCTCTTTCCCCCGGACCGGTTCCGCATCCGCCTGCGTGTCCTTAAGCACGCCGCCGAGGTTCTGCAACCGTCAAAGAGCCGCACGACAGTACTCTTCTCGCCACGGGCATGGGGTGCGCTGACTCCGGACGAACGCAACGACCCTCGTGCCATCAAGGTCAAATATATCTTCCCGGAGGACGAACTACAGGCGATCGGCACCCACTTTGGCTGGCGAGCGCGCCAGTAGCCAGAGGTCGATATTAAAACACCAATCGCCACCGCACGATCAAACAGGCCATCCAGTGGTGCACGACAATCCGGGCACGGCGACGGCCTGAGCCAGCGTTCAACCCAACACCCTCGTGCACCGCGCTCATACACAAAGGAGCAGCCAAATGAAGACGCCACCCCTACTAGTCGGTCTTGTATTTGTCTCCAGTGGCCTGGGGACCGTTGCCACCTCCCTAGGCTTTGATCCAAACCACGACGCCTTGTCCAGACAAGTGGACGAGTTCTTCGCGCGCTGGGACAAGCCGGACACCCCAGGAGCCGCGGTCGTGATCACACGCAGCGGATCCGTTCTCTATAGGCGGTGCTACGGCCTGGCCAATCTCGAACATCGAGTGCCCATTACGCCCAAGACCGTATTCGAACTCGCATCTACCTCCAAGCCGTTTACGGCCACGGCCGTTCTCCTCTTGGAGCAGGCCGGCAAGCTCACGTTGGACGACCCCATCCGCAGCTATATTCCCGAACTTCCAGATTTTGCCGATGCGGTCACGCTCCGTCACCTTCTGCACCACACCAGCGGTCTGTGGGACTATTGGACTATCATGACGTACTACGCGGGGTTCACCCAATATGACTACTTCCGCCTGGGCGATGTTTTGCGCCTCCTGGAGCGTCAACCGGAACTGCTGTTTACGCCAGGCTCGCAGTGGAAGTACTGCAATGCGAATTACGCTCTCCTCGCCGAGGTCGTCGCCCGCGTTACGGGGGAGAGCTTCTCCTCCTGGACGAAGAAGCATATCTTCGATCCTCTCGGGATGGAGGATTCCTTCTTCCAGCACAACTGTCGACGTATGGTCCCCAACCTGGCTTCCGCCTACCACCAGGAAAACGGCGCCTATTTCCGAGGTCGACAGTATGGCGTCGATTTCGCCGGCCCCGCGCACATGTTTGCCACGATTGACGATATGGCCCTGTGGCTCGACAACTTTCGCACCAGGAAAGTGGGAGACACCAAGGTCATAGAGAAGATGTGCCAGAAGAACCGGCTGAATGATGGGAGCGAGCACTTCTATGGCCTCGGCGTGGGTATACTCGCACGTCATGGCGAAACAGTGATCCACCACTCCGGCCAGAGCGGCAATTTCGTGACGACGATGCTGTACTGCCCGCGCAAGGAACTGGGTATCAGCATTCTGGCAAACACGCGCACAGTTAAAGCGGAGAAGCTTGGCTTCGAGATACTTGGCCTCTGTCTCGGGAAGAAAGCGACACGGGAAGAGAAGCCAGAGCAGCCAGAGCCCAAACCGTTCGTCACGGCCAGTAGAGACAAAATGAACAAGTATGCTGGCGGCTATGTAATTGAAGAGAGCGGAGTACACGTGGGAATACTCGCCGAGGCGACTCGTCTGGTTGGGTTGGTCGACGGCCTTGGGATGGATTCGTTCTTCCCCACATCCGACAGCCATTTCGCCAACGGTGCTCGCAACGTCCGAATCACCTTCGTCCCAAACGACGAAGGCCGGATCTGCGCAGCAGCGATCGATGTCAAGGGCCAGATATTACGGGCGGATCGAATAGCGATCAAAAAGCCAACCCCGGACGAATTGCGGGAAGACTATGCAGGCCCGTACTTCTGCGACGCCTTCGGAACAGTGTACGAGCTTGTGGAGACCGAGGGCCGGCTGGTCGTGCGCCACCGGAGGTACGGAGACCGGGAGCTCGTGCAGACCGATCGGGACGAGTTCATGGGAGAGGTTGGATTTCTGCGATTCGAGAGGAACAAACAGGGGGCCGTTCTAGGGTTCGCGATGTTGGACGAGACCTTTAGTTTCAGGCCGATCTATTTCAAGAAGGTGGGCGACGGTGGGCGTGAAGGTCGTCGCGCACCGGGATAGGTCCGTGGCCGGTGTCTGGGATACAGACTGGGAGAGTAGGCCCCTGTTGTATCCCAAAGAGTGACGGATGGTTCTAGAGAGCATGCGTCCTGTCCGAACCATGAGGCTACGGACACCCCGGCCCGACGCGGACCCTATTCCGCAAAGGGAGTACTCTACGATGAAACGAGAGCCAAGATGTCGAGCCCATGTGGCATTCTTTGCGGCCGTCGCGTTGACCAACGGCGCAGTCAACGCTCAAGAGGCTGTCGTCTTTCGTCACGTGAATGTCGTGCCGATGACGCAGGAGATCGTCCTCAGCGATTGCGACGTTGCGGTGCGTGACGCGAGGATCGCCGAGATCGGTCCGTCTGGAAAGATCCCTGTTCCAGAGGGTGTCAGAGTGGTCGAGGGAATGGGCGCCTTTTTGATGCCCGGCCTCGCCGACATGCACATCCATCTCGACGACGGCTGGCCGGTGGACCAGTTGCACCTGTACCTCGCGAACGGCGTAACCACGATCCGGGACATGCATGGCTCCAAGTACATGCGGCCGTTCCGCAGGGAGGTCGAAACGGGAAAGCGAGCAGGTCCGACGCTCTGCGGGACCGCCCCCGTCATCTGGGGGTGGGAGGATGTTCCGTCCCTACTCGCGGTCGAGCACCACAAGGCCGGCTACGACAC
>CP070827.1:2649015-2662548 GCA_020344555.1 Phycisphaerales bacterium | reverse complement strand
TGGACGCGGAGGAGAAGACGGCCGGCGGGATCGTCCTTCCGGACACCGCCAAGGAAAAGCCCAAACGCGGGATCGTGATGGCTGTCGGGAATGGCCGGCTGCTTGACGACGGAACCCGCAGCGAGATGCAGGTGAAGAAAAACGACGAGGTTGTTTTCACCAGCTACGCGGGGACCGAGATCAAGGTCGACGGGGAAGAGTACATGATCATGGACGAGTCGGACATTCTGGGGATTATGGGTTAATTGCGAACGGTGAATGGCTAGTTATGAGAAGGCTATGGGGCGGCAAGGCGAGACGACGCGAATTGCGGAATCGTCATGTGAACTCGCAGTTTACCGCGGGTAGCCGCCGCTGTCTTGAATTCGCCATTCTGAATTTCTGATCGGAGATATCATCCAATGGCAGCAAAGCAGATTGCGTATCAGATGGAGGCCCGCGAGGCGATTCGCCGTGGTGTCAAGCAGTTGTCCAGGGCGGTCAAGGCTACCTTGGGGCCGTGTGGCCGGAATGTCGTGATCGAGAAATCCTTCGGCGCCCCAACTGTCACCAAGGACGGCGTGACGGTGGCCAAGGAGATCGAACTCGAGGAAGCCTACGAGAACATGGGCGCCCAAATGGTCAAGGAGGTGGCCTCCAAGACCTCCACCGTCGCCGGTGACGGCACGACCACCGCGACCATCTACGCCGAGGCCATCTATGACGAGGGCCTCAAAAACGTGGCCGCCGGTGCCGAGGCCATGGAGCTCAAGCGCGGCATCGAGCAGGCGGTCAGTACCGTCGTATCCGAACTGGAGAAGATGAGCACGCCGGTCAAGAGCACCGAGCAGATTTCCCAGGTGGGCATGTGCGCGGCCAACCAGAACGCTGATATCGGCAGGCACATCGCCCAGGCAATGGACAAGGTCGGCAAGGACGGGGTCATCACTGTCGAAGAGGGCAAAACCCTCGATACCACCGTTGATCTCGTGGAGGGCATGCAGTTCGACAAGGGGTACCTCTCCCCGCACTTTATCAACAAGTTCGAGGACCTCACCTGCGAGCTCGACAAGCCCTACGTCCTGATCCATGAAAAGAAAATCTCGGCGATCAAGGACCTGATCCCGATTCTGGAGAAGGTTTCGCAGGCCGGCCGGCCGCTGCTGGTCATCGCCGAGGATATCGAGGGCGAAGCCATCGCCACGCTCGTGGTCAACAAGCTGCGCGGTACGCTGCAGTGCTGCGCGGTCAAGGCCCCGGGCTTCGGCGATCGGCGAAAGGCCATGCTGGAGGATATGGCCATCCTCACCGGCGGCACCGCGATCTTCGAGGACCTGGGTATCAAGCTAGAGAACGTCAGTGTCTCCGACTTGGGATCGGCCAAGAAGATCCGTATCGACAAGGAGACCACCACCATCATCGAAGGCGGTGGTGCGACCGCGAAGATCAAGGGCCGCATCGAGCAGGTCAAGAACGAAATCGAGAAGACCACCAGCGACTACGACCGGGAGAAACTCGAAGAGCGGTTGGCCAAGCTGGCCGGCGGCGTTGCCCAGATCAACGTCGGTGCCGCGACCGAGGTGGAAATGAAGGAGAAGAAGGCCCTGGTCGAGGATGCGTTGCACGCTTGCCGGGCGGCCGTCGAAGAGGGCGTCCTGCCCGGTGGCGGCGTGGCCGTCCTGCGGGTCAAGAAGTCTCTCGACGCACTGTTCAAGAGGCTCAAGGGTGATCAGAAGACCGGTGTGGACATCGTCCGCCGGGCTCTATCGTCACCGGTTCGGCAGATCGCCGCAAATGCCGGCATGGATGGCTCGATCGTCTGGCAGGAGATCGTCGAAAACGAAGACCCCAACTACGGCTATAACGCCTTGACCGGCGCGTACGGCGACATGATCCAGATGGGTGTGCTGGTGCCGACGAAGGTCGAGCGCGTGGCACTGCAAAATGCGGCCTCGGTCGCCAGCCTGCTGCTGACCACGGACTGCATCATCAGCGAGATCAAAGAGAAGGAAAAGAAGGCTCCGGCCGGTGCTGGTGCCGGCGCTGGGATGGGCGGCATGGGCGGCATGGGTGGCATGCCCGGAATGATGTAAACCGCCGTCTCACGGCCCGATTAGTAGCGGCCTGCGTCCCCGCAGGCCGCCGTGACCCTCGGGCGGCGAGACGCCGGCCGCTACCCAAGGGGTTGCTCTGAAGACGAGTGCCCCTTTAGCGGGGAACCAGCAGTCTCGATCACCGGATGACAGGAGCAAGACAACGCTTGTAGAACGAGCATCCCACTCCAAAAACCTAACCGGTGGGGGAGTTCCTGGTCAAGGAGGGTCGGTAATAGAGCATCGACAGAACGTGGGGACAACAGGTCCACTGACCCGCCTTTGGCGGGATCGCTGAGGACTGACAACTACTCGCCCGCCGCCGCATTTGGGACACGATCTAACCGGACCGGAATAGGGTCTGGGACGACCCGAAAAGCCGCGTTGCCGTCGCCGGCGGTTGGGCGGCGGCGGATTCAACGACCTGGACAGGTTCCACATTAGACACTGACAACCGGCCCTTCACGGTTTGGGTCCGAAAGACCATCAAGTGAAGTGAGGGGAGAAGATGAAAACGTTGGAATAGAGATCGACACGGCCCGCCGAGAACCGGCGGGCCGTGTCGGTCGTTCGATCACTACGGGTTGAACCCCTGCACAGGATTCTTCGCCAGGCGAGAATCCCAATCCTTGACGGCGGCCCGCTGTAGCGATGCCTGGTGTTTGACCAACCGGGCCATCCGCTCTTTCGTCTTGGCGCGGGCAGCCTCGGCCTCAGCTAGGAGGGTCTCGGCGTTGGCCCGCTGGCGAGACTCTTTCACGAGGGCGTCCGCCTTCTCCTTGGCACGGTCCGTGACGACCTCTACGACACGGGTATTGAACAACGACTTGACCGCGTTGGCCCGTGCGGTGGCGATGCGACGCCGGGCTTCCGCTTCCGCGCTGAACCTGTCCGCCTGCGCCTGGATCGCGACCTGCTCGGCATCGGCGGCCGCGTCCGAGCTGGAGCGGTCGGCCAGCGCTGTGGCCAGGCGACGCTCCACTTCCGCGTCACCCTTGATCGCGTCTATGAAGTTTATGTCATGGAGCCGCTCGATCTGAGCCTGGGCAAGCGCTTTCTCGAGATCGTTGCGCCCAGCCAGGCGCTTGATCTCCATCTCAGCCTGTGATCCTAGACTCTCGGCCTGTGCCAGCATTTCGTTGTAATTGGTCCCGGCTATGGTGGTGCCACTCTCGATCTGGCGATCAAGGTTGGACAGATCTGCGGCAAGCTCTTTCTCGGCTGCGGCAATCTGCGCATCGGTCTGCTCGGCCAACGCAGTTTCGCTCTTTTCGATGCTGTCTGCTTCGGCGAGCAAACGATCGGCCTCTGCCTTCCCTTGCTCTTCCGTAGAACGCAACTTTGCCTGGATAGCATCGACCTCTTCCTGCCCGTTGTCCGTGACCACCTGGGCTCCTTTACGAAGCGCCCGGACACGGGCGATGCCATCCTCGAGAGTGGCTTTGGCCTGCGCCCGCAGCTCGGCTACCTCCGCGAGGGCCTTCTCCCGGAACGCCTCGGCTTCCACCATGGCGTAGTCGTATGCCGACCTGCCAGCTTCCAGCTCCGCCGCGATACCGGCTTTCTCTTCGGCCAGTGCGGCGTCGGCCTCCAAATGCAGCGCGTCGGCCGCGTTCAACTGGTCGTTGCCGACGGCGGTTTTCTGATCTCTTTCAACTTCTATGCTGGTCTTTTGCTCGTTGTAGGAAGCTTCCAGGGAGCTGAACTGCGCGTCGGCCGAGGTGCGGTCGTGCAGCACCTTCGCCAGAGCGGATTGGAATGCGGCGATGTCTTCTGGGTCGACGTTCGGGACGATCGCTGCGACCTTTTCGGACACCGGCACGTCCAGGTCCATGGATTCATCGGTAGGCGTGGTCTTGCCTGGAAACTCGACGCTTCCGGTCCGCGTTTGCTGCTCCAACTCGTTCATGATTTGTTCATGGACCTGTGCCGCCTTCGATTCCACCTCGGCAATTGTGGTTTTCATTTGGGCTTCGGAAAGAACCTGCTGATGCTCATTCGTCTCTCGCACCGCCTCGGCACTATGCTTGGCCAGCACTTTGACGAACTCAGCACGGGCGACCTTCTCATCTCGATCTGCAGTCGAACGCATCAAGTCCACCTGGGCCTTCGAATGCTGGAACCAAGCGTCCAGCTCTTCAGACTGCCTTGTGGCTTGTGTCTGAGCACGTTGGAGGGTCAAATGCGCGTCAGCGCGCATCCGGTCGACCTCTATGATCGCACGTTCGTGGGCAGCCTCCGCTGCGGTGTTCCTGAGTTCGGCCTCAGCCTCGATCTGCTGGCGATTCGTCCTCGCGACAGAGACCATGAGGTTGTACCCGTGCTCTGCGGATTGCGCTTCGGTGGCATTGGCGCGAGCTTTCAGCTCATGAGCTTTGGCAAAGCTCTCATCTTGAATGGAGGTGGCCTGAGCCTCCAACCGGCTGGCTTCGGCATGGAACCGTAGGGGAATCGTGCTGAGCTGGCTGGTCAACTCTCCGACTCGGGCCGCCGTCTTGTCAGAGACAGAGCGGGCCTCCTGGCGCAACTGTGTGATGTTGGCATCAGCTCGGGCACGCGTCGCCCGGGAACCGCTCCGCATCTGAGCGACGACGGCGAGGGCCTCTCCTTCCGTGGCGGTACGAATGACACGGAGCTGCTCGATGTGCGCCTTGGCATCGTTGAACTCCCGCTCCGCCTGACTCATCACCTCGTGCTGTATCGTGCGCTGCTCTCTGGCCCACGCCTCGGCGAACCGCTTGTTCTTTTCGGCGGTGGTCTCAATCTGGCGCTCACGCGACGACAGCTCGGCCGTTAGTTCCATCCGCTTGGCTTCCTGCTGGCGCCTAAGCTCCTGGATTTGTGCCAGTGAGGTCTCTTCGCGTGCCGCAGCCTCGGTGCGTCTGTTCCACAGTCGGGCGTTGCGACGCCGATAGGTCGCGTCGCGCTCAAGCTCCGTGGCCCGAGCCCCGCCTAGTGTCACGTCAACTTCGGTCATCCCGATGCGGGCCTCGCTGAGGTACTTCTGCGGCAAGTCGTTCTTACCCGCCTTGTCCGTGAAGTAGTCGCGCACGCTGTCAGTCTGACCGTACGTCCTGCTCAGGTCGACCGCGCTTGTCTGATCGTACCCGCTGCCTTGGCCACGGTTGTACGGTTGAGCGTAGGTGTAGCTTTTGCCGGACGTATAGCCGGGATCATAGGTGTTGCTCTGATCATACGTATCGCTCTGCTCGACCGAGGCGCTTTCCCTGTGGCGCTCACCTTGTCCACTCGAGATCCATCGAAAAATCGGATTGTTGGCACACCCCATGAGGAGTGTCAAGCTCATGGCGACGAGCGCAGTTCGAGGTGATCCTCGACGCTTGTCACTTCGGTATCCGTCCGGCCCCAGGGGCTGCCGCGGGGCCGGCATTCTCTGACAACAGTTGGACATGTTTGTCTATCTCCTTTTCAATTTCCGCAGTACAGAACCAGTCTGACAGCCACAAGGGTTACCAGACACGCAGCTCCTTGCCCTTCCTGACACAGATTACGATACGGATTCGGTCCATGTGTGCTCTCGATGTGTTGTTTTTCAGTTGGACTTCCTGGTGCACTTCTCCGTCCAAATATGTTGTTTCTGATGCGGTTCCGAGTATTTTTTCGCCGCCGCAGGGCGAAGAGCGAGAGGCGAGAGAGACATTCTCGGTCCGGCAACTGACCGGCAAGACCGCGACACACGGCTCACACGGAATCCGATTCTTGGCCGCGCGGGGGAGCCGCCCACGGCACTCCGCCCTCTCGTCGCAGCTCCGGGAGCCGAGGAGCGTGTGTCCCAGCCTGCCTGGCCTCGTCAGAGGCGTGATGCCGCAGCCGGGCGGGACGACCCGGCCGCCGCGGTACCATCGCCCGGAGCCGGGCAGGACGCTCCGGACCGGCGTCAGGCGTTTCCGGGCTCACCCCGTACGTGGGGAGGGCGACAGGCGGCCTACTTGGCACGGGGGCTTGAAGCTGGTATTCTCCCGCCGGATAGTCAGCTTTTCTTTGGTCCTGAAAAGGGGGTCGAAGATGCCTACGACGAAATGGATGCGTGTGGTTGCGTCTGTGTCGATCATGCTGCTGGTTATGGCTGGCGGCAGCAAGGATGGCGGCAAGGATGGCGCCGATGGCGCTCCGTCTGTGCAGGAATCGCGACGTAACAGTCTGAAGGGTCTGGTCGCCGTGTACCTTCTGATGGATCCTTTGGACATGGACGCCCAGAAGGCCGGTTTGTCAGCCAGCCAGTTGCGGACGGATGTGGAACTTCGCCTCCGTGCGGCGGGGATTCCCGTTCTCACGGAGAAGCAAGGACGTGAGCGGCCTGGGGACCCGTACTTGTACCTGGACGTCAGCCATATCAGGGCCAAGGAAGGCTTCTGCGCATTCAGTATCCGCCTGGCGCTTATCCAGAACGTATTCCCTCAACGAAATCCCACTCAACTTCTTCGCGCCTCCACCTGGTCTGTCAGCACCTCCGGTTACGTTCTGGGAAACAAGCTCTCCACGGTCCGACAAACCGTGCGAGATTTTGCGGACCGCTTTTGCAACGACTACCTGGCGGTCAATCAGAAAGACCCCTCCGGAAAGGCTGTCCCTTTCGACTTCAAGTACGCAGGCCCGCTCGAGGCGTGCAAACGTTGGGGCAAGCCTGAGAACTACATCCACCAACTCATCTGGGATTACAACAAGCTAAGGTCGCATTTTTCGGAGGAAGAGGTGCTTCACGCTGCCGGGCAGGCCTGCAAGGAACGGGTCAACAGCGAGAGCGAGTTGGCGGACTGCCGGGGTTGTGTGCAGGAGATCATTACGGCGCTTTACACAGACAAGGAAGGCCTCTAACGTCTGCCGCCCTTCGATTTTTTCAGCGCTGTCTTGCGCAGTTTGTGCAAGTCAGGAGCTCCCAGGCCAAAGCAAACCCGTCTGAGGCAGGCCCCTGGCCCATGGAACTCGGCTGACCGGTGCTTTTCGGAACGGCCGGCCTGGAGGACCCGCGAACTGAGTTAAGGAGCAAAGTGGCCCGCCGGGAACCGGCGGGCCACTTTGACCGGTCGATCACTTCGGCTCAACAGGAGGATTCTTGGACAGGCGAGAATCCCAATCCTTGACCGCAGCCCGCTGCAGGCTCTCCTGATGGCTGACCAATCGAGCCATCCGCTCCTTGGTCTTTTCACGAGCGGCCTTGGCCTTGGCCAGGATGGTCTCGGCATTCGCCCGCTCACGGGACCCGGTTACAAGGGCTTCCGCCTTCCGCTTGACTCGCTCAGCGTCCACTTCAACCAAGCGTGTGTTAAACAGCGACTTGACCATGTTGGCACGCGCCGCGGCTATGCGTCGTTGGGCTTCTACGGCCGCAGTCGCAATGTCGGCGTGCGCCCCGATGGCGACCTGCTCGGCATCGCTGGAGGCGTCGGAGTTGGCGCGCTTGGCCAGCGCTGTGGCCAGGCGACGCTCGACTTCCGCCTCTCCTTTCATTGAGTTCACAAAGTGCAGATCGTGAAGCCTCTCTACCTCGCTCTGGGCGATCGCCTTCTCGAGGTCGTTGCGCGCTGCCAGGCGTTTGATATCCATCTCGGCCTGCAAGCCAATAGCCTCCGCCTGAGCCAGCATCTCCTTGTAATTGGTCTCGGCTATGGCGGTGCTACTCTCGATCTGGCGATCGAGGTTGGCCAGTTCCGCGATAAGCTCCTGATCGGCTGCGTTGATCTGCGCGTCGATCTGCTCGGCCAGGGCAGTCTCACTTTGTTCGACACTGTGGGCTTCGGCCAGTAGGCGACTTGCCTCGGCTTCCCCCTGCTCTTCGGTGGAGCGCAAGGTAGCCTGGATCGCATCAACTTCACTCTGCCCGTTTTCCATGGTTGCCTGGGCTTCTTTGCGAAGCGCCTGGGTGCGGGCGGCAGCATCGTCGAGAGCACCCTTCGCCAGCGCCCGCAGCTCGGCGACATCTGCGAGAGTCTTTCTTCGGAACGTCTCGGCCTCCACCATCGAGCGGTCGTGCGCCGACCTGGCGGCTGCGAGCTCCGCGGTGATGTTGGCGTTGGACTCAGCCAGTCCGGCGACAGCCTGTAAATGTACGGCGTCAGCCGTGGCGAGCTGTTCGTTGCCGACGGCGATTCGCTGGTCTCTCACGGAATCGATGTTGGTCTTTTGTTCTTTGTAGCTTGCTTCCAGAGAACTGAACTGTGCGCCGGCCGAGATGCGGTCGTGCACCACCTTCGCCAGAGCGGACCGGAATGCTGCTATGGTATCGGGATCGATGCTTTTGGCCACGGCGGCGACTTTGGGGGACGAAACTACGTCCAAGTTCATGGACTCATTGGTCGCCGCGGTTTTCCCTGGAAGTTCAACCTTCCCTGCCCGTGTTTGGCGCTCCAACTCCTTCATAAGGTGCTCATGCACTATTGCGGCTTTGGCTTCCACCTCGGCGATCGTCGTTTTCATTTGGGCTTCGGAGAGGACCTCCTGATGCTCATTCGTCTCCCGGACCGCGTCGGCGGCGTGTCTGGCCAGCGCTTTGACAAACTCGGCACGGGCAAACTTCTCGAGTCGATCGGCGGCGGAACGCAACCTGTCAATGTCGGCTTTTGAGCGTTTGAACCACGCGTTCAGTTCTCCGAACTGCCTGGTCGATTCAGATTGGGCGCTTTGGATCGTCAAATGCGCGTCGCCACGCAACTGCTCGACCTCGATAGCCGCCCGCTCGTAAGCGGTCCTCGCCTCAACACTCTTGCGTTCCGCCTCAGCCTGGGCCTGCTGACGCTCCGTCTTGGCGACGGAAACCATCAGGTTGTACTTATGCTCGGCGGACTGCTTTTCCATGGCCGCGGCACGGGCCTGCAACTCGGCGGCTTTGGCACGCGCTTGGTCTTCAATAGAAGTACCTTTCGTCTTGAGCTGAGTGGCCTTGGCCTGAAACTGCTTCGGGATCGTGGCGAGTTTGGTGCAAAGCTCCGCCACTCGCGCCGTGGTCTTATTAGTGGCGGTTTGGGCCTCCTGGCGCAATGCATCTACGGTCGCCGCCGCCCGAGCGCGGGTTGCCTGGGCGTTCTTCCGCGCCTGGTCTATTGCAGCCGCACCCTCCTTTTCCGTCGCCAGGCGAATCACACGGAGTTCTTCGATTTGGGCTTTCGATTCGTTGAAGTCCTTTTCGGCCTGGCTAATCAAATCCTGCTGAACCGTACGCTGCTCCTTGGCCAGCGCCTCAGCCATTCGAGCGTTCTTGGCGACGGTCGCTTTCGCCCGACGTTCGTGGGCCGTGAGCTGGGCCACAAGCTCCGCCTGCATGGCCTCCTGTTCTTTCTTGAGCTTGTCGAGTTCGGCCAGTTCGGTTTCTTCCTGGGCCGCCGCGTTGACGCGCTTGTTCTTAATTCGGGCGCTTTCTTTCCGGACAGTCGCGTCGCGTTCGATCTCGGCTGCGCGTGCTTCGGCGAGCTTCGTGTCAACTTCAGTCATCCCAATACGTGCTTCACTAAGGTACTTCTCCGGCAGTTTGTTCTTCTTTGCCTTCTCCGCGAAATACTCCTGCGCGCTAGCGGTTTGACCGTACGTCCTGGTCTGGTCAACCGAGGGGATCTGTTTGGAGGTTTGCCGGTACTGACTGTCTGTTCCGGGTGTCCGTTTGTGTTGGCTGTCCGTCGACCAGTCGGCACTCGGTCTATTTGTTCCGGGTGTCCGTTTGTATTGGCTGTCCGTTGACCAGTCGGCACTCGGTCTATTTGTTCCGGGTGTCCGTTTGTATTGGCTGTCCGTCGACCAGTCGGTAGTCGGTCTGTTTGTTCTGGGTGTCCGTTTGTGTTGGCTGTCCCTTGACCAGGCGGTACTCGGTTTGCTTGCGCACCCGGCGAATGGCATTAACATCATGGCGGCGAGCGCGGCACGAGGCCATGCTCGGCGCCTTCCATTCTGTGCGACCGATAAGGGTACGGGGTTGTTCAACATTTTGGCATCTCCAAGTCCTAACGACGAGACATGCAATGCCCGTGACGAGGCATTCCACAGTATACGCGTTCCATAGGCATCCGGATCTTCAAACCTGTACTCGCAAACCGAGATGGTTTGTGACTTCTCCAGGCAGCATCTCGGCAATCGGGCAAATGAAATTTAGGAAAGTCATACGGCGGATAATAGGGCCGCCCACGCTGAGATCTGCGGTCGATTATCGAATCACAGAGCCGTGACGGCGAGTGCCTGGCACAGTTTCACGGGACTTGGCTGTGCCACCCTACCATACCTTCGCGGATTTCAGGAAATGAATTGAGCTACGACACAATTGCCGGATATTCGCCAGGCGTGTCTGCTCGCGTGGGACTGAGGCCCACATCTTCGTGGCCACATTAGCCTTGTTCCTCAAACGGACCCTGGACCGTCAACTGGCGGCCACGCCGCCGGAATTGAGCAGCACCGATACTCTGGCCGCCGTGAAGTCGATCGGGATTGCCGAGCTGAACCTCAACGAGCGGACCACGCGGCTGATATCGGTCGGGGGCCGAGATGCCCGGCGTGTTCTTACTGCCTCGGGCATCAAGCGCATCGATCCGCCGGCCCCCGAAAAACAGGGAAGGGCACCCCAAACGTGAGATTGTAATGACAAACTCTAAATCGGCCTCTTGTTTTACAATCAGGTTACGAACAAAAGTGACAAACATGAGCTAGCCGCCTGGCACCACACGCCGCACTGTTGCCTCGGTCGCTACTCAGGCTGTAGCTCCATGGCGCGTTTGACCAGGTTGACGAACTCGGTGCGGTAACCGAAGGAGTCCTCGCCGATTGATGCCTGGGCCATCTCTAGCACGGCCTGGTATGTGAAATCACCGCTGTGCTCGGAGCCGCGCAGGAGCATGCCGAAAGAGGCCACTGATCCGGCAAACACGAAATCATCGGACATGTCACTTAGTGTCAGACCGCCGTCGATCACCGGCATCTCGATCAGCTTACTGGTGTCGCCGTCCGGCTCCTTGTAGCGCAGCTTGACGGTCATCAGCTCACCGCTCTGAGCCGCGGGCGGAATGGAATCCCGACTTGTCGGGAGCCCGCGCGGTGACTCCTCAACCGAAGGTGTCTCGGCTGCCGCGGGCTGATACTTCAGCGGATCAACCTCGGGCAGATCGATCTCCACCCCTGCAGGCACGATCTCATAGAAGGCCGTCACGGTGTGGCCCGCACCGATCTCGCCGGCGTCCCTGGTATCGTCGTTGAAGTCTTCGGCACGCAGCATCCGGTTCTCATACCCGATCAGGCGATAGGCGTTGACCTCGGCCGGGTTGAACTCGATCTGGATCTTGACGTCCTTGGCGATGGTCACCAGCGTCCCGCCGACCTGCTCTACCAGTACCTTCCGGGCTTCGTTGGCCGTGTCGATGCAGGCGTAGTTGCCGTTGCCCTTGTCGGCCAGCTTCTCCAGCATCGAGTCCTTGTAGTTGCCCATGCCAAAGCCGAGCACGCTCAGGAACACACCGCTCTTGGCCTTCTCCTCGATCATACGGACCAGCTCGCTCCGGCTGGTGGTCCCGACGTTGAAGTCGCCGTCGGTGGCCAGGATTACCCGGTTGACGCCACCCTCGATGAAGTTGTCAACGGCCGTGTCGTAGGCAAGCTGGATTCCCGCTCCGCCGTTGGTCGAGCCACCGGACTGAAGTCGATCCAGGGCCGAGAGAATCGCCCTCTTGTCCTCGCACGGCGTTGACGGCAGCACGAGACCCGACGCACCGGCATAAACCGCGATGGCCACCGCATCGTCGTAGGCAAGCTGATCGACGAGCATCTCCATGGCCTCTTTCAGCAGCGGGAGCTTGTTGGCCGGCCGCATCGAGCCGGAAACATCGATCAGGAACACCAGATTGGCCGGCGGGCGCTCGTCCGGCTCGAACTCCTGACCCTTGATGCCGATCCGGGCAAGAATATGGTCGGTCTTCCATGGGCAGTCGGCCACCTCGACATTGACGGAGAAGGGGTCATCGCCCGTCGGCAGCGGATAGTCATAGTCAAAGTAGTTGACCATCTCCTCGATTCGCACCGCCCCCGGCGGCGGCAAGGTGCCCTGGTTCAAGAGACGCCGGATGTTGGCATACGAGGCCGTATCCACGTCTATCGAGAACGTCGACAACGGATTATGCGTCACGGCCAGAAACGGATTCTCGACAATGTAGTCATAGTCTTCCGTGTTGCAGCCCGGCCCCGAAACGAAGTGTTCATGGGCCCATACTTCGCCAGAGTCCATGACCGTCAGCGAAAAGTCGTAGGCTTCGCCCGAATCGAATGCCTCTGTGACGGTGCCTTCAACATACCCGAGGCTCGCGAATTTTTTCATATCGGCGGCGGTCATGTATTGTTGAGGATGAACCGGGATGCCCCACCCGCTCGGATCATCGGACATGTAGACACGGGCGCTCGTCCCAATGCCCCTGACACGCGACGCATTTGCCAGGCTCCGGTGCAGGGCATCAGCAGGACCGCCGCGTGACTGGCGCCGTGCGGCCTCAAGAGACGGAAGCAACATATACCCTATGCCCACCACGATCAGCAGCGAGGCGGCCACGCTCGTGGGGATCCACCATCGCCGCAGCGTCAGGCGCTTCGCCGGCGCTGACTTCATGTCTCCGCCGTAGACCTGCTTTGCCCTGGATTCGATGGCCTTCCGCTGGTCGTCGGACAGAGCTGGTGCGGGTTCGGCTTTGAGTTCCCTGGTCAGCAGTGCGGCCGTTTCGCGTATTTCGTTGACCGTTTGACGGGCGGCCTCGGACTCCTTCAGTTGTGCCTCAACCTCGGCACGCTCGGTATCATCAAGTTCGCCCAGAGCGTAGGCGGTCAGTTTCGGATCGTTGGGGTCAATGCTCATAGCATTTTCCTTTGCGTGTTAACTCCATCCGAGCCGCAGGCGGAATGGAATCCCGATCTATCGGGAGCCTGCGCGGTGGCACGATTCCCCGTCACGCTTATCCGTATTTGATTGTCCGCGCGGGCTAAAGCCCGCGGCTCGGGTTCAGCTTTTCCCGGATCGTCCTTATCGCGGTGTGAATCAGGTAACCGACGTTGGAAACACTGAGGTCCGTAACACTCGCGATGTCTTTGTAGCTCAGGCCGCTTTGAAACCTAAGTCGAATGACCTCCTGCTGGTTCTCCGGCAGCATGGCCAACACTTGCAATACTCGACCGGATGCCTCCCGATTTTCGGTGGTCTTTGCCGGATCACGATCCGAGCTCTTCCGCCTTTGCATCTGGGCTTCGGTCAGAGTGTGCATGCGGCTGTCCCTCCTACGCACGTCCAATGCCCGGCTGCGGCAAACGGTAAAGAGCCATTGAGGGACACGTCCGTCCACCTGAGCCGGATCTTCCGAGCAGAGGCGCAGGAAGGTCTCCTGCACCACGTCGCGGGCCCGGTCGACGTCGCCGGTGATCCGCGCGGCGTACCGCATCAGCGGACCCTCATACTCGTTGAGGATCGACCTGATCCAGGCTAGCCTGATCGGAT
>CP070827.1:2641336-2648915 GCA_020344555.1 Phycisphaerales bacterium | reverse complement strand
CTTCAGCCCGGCGATCTCGCCGGCGTCCTTGGTCGCCTTGCGTTGGGAGTCATTGAAGTAGGCGGGCACGGTGATGACGGCGCGATCCACCTTCTGCCCGAGGTAGTCTTCCGCGGTCTTCTTCAGATCTTGCAGAACCATGGCGCTGATTTCAGGCGGAGTGTAGGGCGTACCCCGAGCTTCAACCGTGACGAGCTCCTCAGGTGCTCCGATCACCTTATAGGGCACGATCTTCTCCTCGCTGCTCACCTCGTTGTGTCGCCGTCCCATGAATCGCTTGATGGAGTGAATCGTGTTCTCCGGGTTGGTGACCTGCTGATGGCGGGCAATCTGGCCGACGAGGCGTTCCCCTTTATCGGTCATGCCGACCACGGATGGCGTCAGGCGGGCCCCCTGTGCATTGGTCAGCACCTTGGCCGTGTCGCCTTCCATGACGGCCACGACGGAGTTCGTCGTGCCCAGGTCGATTCCAATAATCTTCGACATAACGGTCTCCTTAGCGTTCGATGTCGAGCGCCATTCAGGCGCACAGACTCCTCAAGCACGCCCGTACACACGCCGTGCCAGGCAATGTCGGCCTCAGCGCTCTGTAACCTATTGTCGGACAATAGATAACGCGCTATACTCAAGGTGCCTGGATCGGGACTGCCAAGCTGACAGTGTCTTGTACTGCGGAATTGGCACCCACGGCCGATCGCTCATGCTGCTCCGGGCGGAAAAAGTTCTTGGGGCAGACCGAATGGCCGATAAACTGGGGAACCATGGACATAGAACCACTTGAAACCGCCGAAGCGCATGATTTGCCGACGGTTCGCCAGCAGTCCGTGTTCGTGGAGAACCGGGTCGGGCAGCTCATGCGTCTTACTAAGCTGTTCGGCGCGACCGAAATACGCATTGTCGCCGTCTCGGTCGTCCATTGCGTTGACTGTGCAATCTGCCGGATGATTTTCGACGACCCCGACCGGGCTTACGATGTGCTCACCGGTGCACGGTTCCAGGTCAGTGAGACGGAACTCCTCGTCATTAGCCTCCCGCGGGGCAAACGCGCCCTACTGCAAACGTGGGCGGCGCTACTGGGTGGCGAAATCAGCATCCACTACACCTACCCATTGCTTACCCGGCCGAAAGGCGCCCCTGCGATCGCCCTTCTCCCCGACAGCATCGAACAAGCCATCTGTGTGCTCCGCGAACGTGGCTTCGACGTCCTTGACCAGGCAGATCTCTTAGATGCACGGCATCAATAGCCGGCTTTGCTCGTGTCGCCTTGGGCCTGTTGGGTGAGATTCCAGCCGGATCTGTATCGAATCTCGCTGCGGCTACGTGCCTGTGAGAATGACAAACAGGAGCGGCACCAGGACTACCAGGGCCGCATCCATCAAAAGCCAACGCCGGAGCTTCGCAAGGTGTTCAAGGCCCAACATCCGTATGAATGGGCGGCGGCTGCGAAGGACTACGGCCGGCGCCACCGCCAGGAACCACAAGGTGGCCGTCGACACGCAGAGCCCCGCCATAAGGCCCAACAGAAGTGCCACGTAATGACCCTGGCGGATTGCAATCAGTGTAACAAACACAGCCGCACCACCGGTTATCTGCAACACACCGATGGACCATAAGTCCAACAGTCGGAGGTCGAGCCAGCGAGTAGCTTCTTCTATGGCAGCGCTAACATGCACGTCCGTCCCACATTCCGGGCAACGGACGCGATCCGGATGGCCCCGGAGATCATAACCGCACTTGGGACAAGGCGCGGCAGTGGAGAGCACCTTAGTGGTGTCTGCCTCAGACATGGCCCCTACTTTAACATGTCCGGCAGATTCCCGTCAGCTTTGCGAAGAAAACAGGATTGCCTACAGTACGGTGCGCATCCGGCTTAATGACAGATGGCTCCTCCCAAGGGCGGCAAAAACGAGGATTTGCCCGACCGCCTGATGCCCGCAACGTGGCCGTCAGGTACGTGCGGCTACGCAGCTTTCCGCCGCCGCGTTAACTCTGTGTGTCGGTCCTGTACTCCTGTACTCATCGGGGAACGAAGCCGGGTGCGGCGCGTTTTCTGTCTTCCGTGCTGTCGATCACTTCAACGCCCTTGGGTGGCACGTATGTGAAATGGCCTTTGGGAAACTCCATGTCTACCTTCAGGTCTTTCAGGCTGAGAACCTGGAAGAAACCGTAGTTCGGATGATACCACGTGTTTCGTACCATGATCCCGGTCTTCTTGTCAAAGCAGGTCTGGAAGAACATTCCCGCAAATTCGGTGCGGGATGGTCCTGTCGTCGAAATGACGTAGGCCTGTCGCCCATCGATCTCTTCATCGGCAGCGAGCCAGATCAAGTCAGATGCGCCACGCATCTGATCGAGCGTGTCCTTACCAGCGTACACAAACTGTGGAGCTCGTATCCTGATGACGTTTGTTTGCCCATCGAACTCCTGCACGATGTAGTGAGATTCACCGTCGGAGATACGTGTTTCCGTAAGTTCAATCAGGGTGGCATCACTGTCGAGGCCGTGACTGGGGTCCGCCATGCGCGTCGTTCGCTCTCGAGTATGGAGTCTCCCGTCCTTCTTGAGGAAATCCAGCTGGCCTGTGAACTGCACGCCCAGGCGGAGATCGGCGAAGTCTCTCACGTCGCCCGGCCCGGCGGGTCTTTTGGCCTCGAAGACGAGCGTAGCGCTACCTGACTGCACTTTTTCCCAGGCCGCTAGTATCTTCCTTTCCGCTGCCTGGAGAGCCCGCTGCTCGGCTTCCGTTAGTGGGATGCTCCGGATGTCAGGGACCGTATACTCTTCGTGGTCTTCGGTATGCTGCACGATCACGTTATCGCGCGACTGTTGAGTAGTACACTCCACGCCGGAACATAGCGCGACAAGAAGGCCCAACATGATTGGCTTCAGATAGTTGGATATCGTCATCGCTTAGCCTCTCGAATAGAGTCTTGGACTTAGGTGATTTCAACCGCTATCCTATCACTTCGCGTATCATCCGACTCACTTCGCGTATCATCCGACATTTCCCAATTGACTTGTCCCTGCGAGACGCTCGCAGGCCAACCGAGCATTCTACTCGGACCGACCCCGAATCCCAAACGCGTTTCTGCCCTGCTTGCCGGTTTTTCGCGACGTTTAACCGTAAGGGCGTACCGGTTGGTCCAGCGGCTCTTTCATGGGAGCCCTCGTTGGTCGGTTTGGGACATACCGACCCCGCCGATCCCTCCTGCCTCCGGGTCTCCTCGGCTTGCCAAGCGCTCAACCCCGTTGGGCCAACGGCGGCGGCACACCGAACCGCTGGATACGATCGAGGACGGTGGCGAACAACTCCCGCGGCACCGCCACGTCGGCCAGCTGGAACGTCACGTATTTCGCGTGCCGAACCACCTTGGCCCCGATCTTGATGAGCTTCTCCCGCAGCGTGGTGAGCGACCAGTGCTTCACCGCCCTGGGTGGCACCAATCTCCGCAGGAAGTTCCCGAGGTTGTAGGCGAGGGCGAACAGCTGAAGGCGCGGCCGGTTGTCCTTGAAGCTCCGGCACGACAGGCGCGTCCACTTCACCGCGTACTTGCCTTCCTTGATCCACCGCTCTGCCGTGCCGCGACCGTTGTAGAACTTCACTGCCTTCCGCGACCACCCTGTCATGTTGGTCACGATGAACCCGACTCTCGGAAACAATTTGTCCCAATGCCACTCCACCTTGGCCACGACACGACGAGGACGGTTTCAACTCTGCGCGTGATACGAGAAGCTCTCGTAGATTACCTTCGGCTTGTACGAAGGGTGTCCGACCGGACGTGTCAAGAGACAGCTGATACTGAGCATCAGAACGTCGTTCGCGGGGATGCGGATGGTGTACTGGAAGCTCTCGTGCTCAAGGAGGCGATACAGCGCCGGGATAGCAAGCGCCGCGTCGCCGCGGAAGTACTTGGCGATGTTGCGATCTCTGTAGCGCTCGATGACCGGCAGCAGAACCCGGCGCCAGAACTTGGCGCTGTTGTGATTCCCACGCCGCAGCATAGCTCTTTCCAGATCGCCATGCTGGTTGAACAGGAACAGTGGATGATAACACGTGCAGTCGAAGTAGCCGTTGTAGGCGGAGCCCTCTTGGTTTCCATACGTCTCGCTCCGCGAACTGCCCATGTCCAGGATCAGCTTGTCCAGTGGAGCACATTCCTGAACCGCGTCGATCCAGATGCCGGACAGAGTCATCAGCGCCGTCAGGTTCTCCCGAGAACTCAGCATCTCCGTCTCGAACCGGCTCATCCCGCTCGTAGACGCAGCCTCCTTCTCTTTCGCTTGGCCACCGACTATGTGACGCATCGCCGGGTCGGTGCGCAAGCGCTCGGCGTCGTTGACGTCTTCGTAAACTGCTAACCGACCGTACATCGACTGCCGCAACATGGCCAGCTGGTGTGCTGCGTGTTCCTGCCGCGACGGGAGTCGGACAACAACGTGCTTGCCTTCTCCGTCAGACGGAACGCTTCGTCGAGTTCACGGAACGCGGGCAAACCTGCGTCACTCGTGACGTTCGCTCCGTGGAATTCGACCTTGAGTTTGCCATCAAACTGAACGCAAAGTGCTTGTTTTCGCCTGTCACCCGCTGGGTGCTCCTGTCCAAACCGCTGGAACCCCTTTTTTTATAGGGGAAACATGCACAAAGCATGCCACCGCGAAAGCGGCCATCTGGGAAATCCGGGAAAAAAGGGGGACGGGCACCGCTGCGTTGGACTCTGTCGTCCTGTCGATGTTTGTTCCTACGCACGTGAGTTACCATTCGGGGTGAGTTGCGGGGCCGAGCCAGTCCCCTTTTTCGCGGATTCTATTAGCCCTCCGGGAACGCAGGTCAGAAGGCTTCCGGGGCAGGGGGTGCGATCGTCGAGAATGACTTCGATCCCGGCGGTCTCATGGTGGTTCGAGATCTCTGGACGGGTGGCCTTAACGCTCAGTCACGTGCAGCAAGAAGCTGGATCGCTCGTTGGCCAGACTCTCGGCGAGCTGGGTCCGACCGTCCTCGCGGGCACGGTCGATGATCAGGTCAAAAACCTTGTTGTAGTAGACGCGTTCGTCGAACTTGCGGCCGAGTTTCTTGGTTACGTCGAGGGCGTTGTCAAAGGCTTCCTTGTGAGCGGCCTCGACCAGCCATGCGGCCTCCTCTTGCCACTTAGAAGGAAGACTCATGTCCTCTATAATTCCGAGCATCTCCGCCTTGATACGGCGGCTGGCATCTTCGCGCCGGTGGGCGTAGAAAGTGACGCCCACGGCTATCACGACTACCAGGCTTACCAGCCAACGTGCGATCCGGTGGCTTTGTGGCTTCACGATTGCACCTTCATCAGTTGTGCAACAGGGACATCACCTCGCCGCGGGTTCTGGCATCACTCCTGCACCGGCCCCGAACCGCGGACGTGACCATGATACTGCCCGCCTTCTTTATGCCGCGGCAGGTCATACAAGTGTGTGTCGCCTCGACCACGATGGCCACGCCTTTGGCTTGGAGCTTCTCCATCAGCAGGTCGGCGATCTGGGAGGTCAGCCGTTCCTGTACCTGCGGCCTGTGGGCGAAATCGTCCACAACGCGGGCGAGCTTGGATATGCCGATGACCTGGCCATCGGGCAGGTAGGCCACGTGGGCCTTCCCCTCAAAAGGCATCAGATGGTGCTCGCACATCGAGTTGAACGGTATGTCCCGTAACACCACCAGCTCGTCATAGGTTTCGACAAATGTTGCGCTGAGGTGATCCGCCGGATCTCTGTTGAGCCCGTCGAACAATTCCTGATACATGCGCGCGACGCGTCTGGGCGTTTCGTCCAGGCCCTCGCGATCGGGATCCTCACCGACAGCGGCCAGTATCTCTCGAACGGCGTTCTCGATGCGTTTTAGGTCCATAGGTTTCTGGGACTGACACCGAACAAGCCAAAAACGTCTGGGAAATCCCAAATACTACAGCGGACCGGCGGCAAGTCAAAGCCTGGGGCGTACGCCGATCAGCGTCATGTTGACCGCGCCTCGGCCAATTCAGGGATGGGCTGAACGGGCAATGCCCCGGCGACGCACCATCGCGCCAGTCCAGAGGGTCCACTGACCCTGTGCAGGCACAGCGCTGCAGGGGATCGGCGGATGTAGCGGGCGAGCCACGGTGGGCTATATGTGAGGCACAAGGCACCTGCGGCTTGCACCGCGCCGCCACCCGGTCTCTGGACAGCCCCCTACCTAAGAGCCGATACTGTCGGTGGCCGAGTGGTGCGAACGTTGGCCGCAGCTATGGCCTGTGCGAGCTTGCGCTCTCGATCTCTCACTGAATGGCCGGGCGGCTCCCGACGGGTTAAGGCCATCCGAGATTTCGAGGACCTGAGGACGGCCGGGCGCGAACGGAGGAATTCTCGTGCATCATCTGATCACGACGGCATGTAGTGTCACGGTTGCAGCGGGTGTGTGCCTTGCCGAGCCCGCAGACCAGCGACGACAGCAGGCCTCCGACAACGCCGCTGGCTTCCAGGTGTCGGAGGTGGACGCGGCTGACCAGGCTCCGGAAGATCAGCCGACTGCGGAGGAACTTCTCAAGGCTCTCCAGCGGCACCGACCAACTAACGAGTTGATTCCTCCGGCCAGTTCCGCGGAGAACGTCGGGCAGCCAGTGCAGCGGATGCTGTGGCCTGAAGGATCAGCCGTCGTGAACCGCGCCGGTTGGCTTACTGAGCGCAGGCCATGGTCGAGGTTCGTGTTCGATCCGTCCGACGGCGAACCGCCAATCAGGTTGCTGCCCAACGCCAGTCTGGAGGTGATGACTAGAACCGCAGCCGGCTCTGCGTCGCCAGTGAAGTTCGTGGTCGCCGGTGAGATGACCGTCTTTGAAGATGAGAACTACCTGCTGGTCAGGGTGGTGAGACGATCCGCTGGCACCGATCGGCAGATCGTGGGGCCGGAGGGCGTCGAGAACGAAACGGGCTCCACCGAAAAACGGACCACACAACCGGAGCAAGAAGACTCCGACACGGCCCCGGTTGGCGACGCTCTCTCAGGCGATGCGCCCGTCGAGGATGTGCTGGCTGTTCTGAAGCAGCAGGAACCCGGCGAGGATGTGTTGGAGCCTCCCGAATCACGTGGAGAGGATCGGCTGGACTCGTACCCGGCGGCCACCCGAAGGTTGATTCCAGATGGTTCACCGCTGGTACAGCGGCCGGGTCGGCTGGTCCATGAAGGTCAGTGGTGGACGTTCGTCTTCGAATCAGACCATCCCGATCACCCCGAACCTCCCATGAAACTGCTTCCCAACAAGAGTGTGGAGATGATGCTTGGGGCCTCAAAGCGCCAGGTAGACGGGCTCGTCTTTCTGGTGTCCGGGGAGGTAACGGTCTTTCGTGGTGAAAACTTCCTCCTGCCCCGGGTCGCCATGCTCAGGGCGGACCCGGGTAACCTGAGAAGATAGCTCGAGCCAGGGTGTTTGGCTGTCTCCGTGCCTACGAGTGATGATTACCACCTATGGGCAGGGCCCCGTGCAGCCCGTGGACTGGGCGTAACTGAATCCCCGGAACGCCTCTACGGCCATGGATGCGTCGATGATGTCGATGCTCCGATCCGGTCTGCAGCCTAATC
>CP070827.1:2637808-2641236 GCA_020344555.1 Phycisphaerales bacterium | reverse complement strand
CCATCCGGCTGGTAGTTGGTTCGGAACCCTTCCAGCCCCGGCCCGGGCTCCAACAAATATCGCCCCTCGACGCGACCGGGACTAAATCGACAAACTCCAACAAGGGTGGGCGACCCTCCTTGTCGGGTCGGCACTAGTCCCGAAGTACGTCGGGACCAGTGCCACCCGGTGTCAGTACGTCGTCACTGGCACCCGGCACGAGTGTCCGATCCGTCCCCCATCCGAGAATGCTCTACAGGGCTTTAGAAAGGTCGTCCAGTGTGTCGATGATACGCTTCGCCTGGGCCGCATCCGGAGCGCAAAGGCCGGTGTAAATGCCGTCGGGGCGGGTGATCTGGATGGTGGTCCAGCCAAGGGCGTTAGGGGCGATGAAGTCTTTGGCCGGGTTGTCGGCCACATAGACACACTGACGTGCCTCGACATCCAGCCGCTTGGCCATCTGCTCGAACGCGGCCGGGTGCGGTTTGGCATAGTCGGGGTCTAAATCACTGGTGATGATGATTTCGTCGAGTCGGGATCGCAACCCCAGAGCATCGATCTTTGCCCACTGACTTATCGACGGCCCATCGGATATTAGGCCGAGCTCATACCGGCCCTGCAGGTGTGTCAGAATTCTGTCAGCGTCGGGATGCAACGTGATAGTCGGCCTGTGCGTGCGGTAGGTGTCGATCATCCTATCGATAAGCTGCTGATCTCCCGGAAGCCCACGCCGGTCCAGAAGCTCATTGAAGACCCGCCGACGATGCTTAGAGTCGAAAAGCCGTTCCATCTGCTTCGTCGTCTCGGCGGGGTCGCCGAGCAGATCCTTGAACGCAGTGGCCACGGCGCCAAATCCGCTGAAAGCGTAGGCCCGCTCCGGGTAGAGCGTGTCGTCGAGATCGAATATCACAGCCTTGATCACGGGCATGACGTTGGAGTGTAGGACCTACAGGCGTTGCCTGGCCCCGCGCTGCCTTACCTCCTGGTAAGCTTCGATGCGTTCGGGACAAACACCGAGTCGTCGAAGCGCAGCATGGCAATATCGTCGCGAAAGCCGGTGGGGTTGATCCGCGGCCTTTTGCCCAGAAGCTCTGAAAGAATCCACTTCGGAAAATCCGCGCCGGCATGGATGGCCAGGGGAACGCCACCGCCGAACCGCGGGTTGATTTCTATAACACGTATGCGCCGGTCGGGCGTCACAATGCATTGAACCGTGATCACGCCGCGGCATTCACCGAGCATCTCGGCCACCCGGGCCCCCACGGCCATGATTGCAGGGTCCTTGACGATTAGCCCCTTGCTGACTTCTCCGCTGCGGACCTCCAATCTCCGACGGGGCACGACACAACGCGGCTTACCATCGAAGCCGGTATAGACATCCAGGGTGTGCTCCACACCCTCGACAAACTCCTGCACGATGGCGTCGCGGACACGCTTGCCGAGCGTATGAAGCTCATCGCGGTTCCTGACTACGTAGTTGCCCATAGCGGCGCTGCCGGCCCGGGGTTTGAGAAAATAGGGGAATCGGTGACGCTTGCGCCTGATTACCTCATTCCACATCGAGGTGGCTGGGGTGTCGATGCCGGACGCCTTCAACGCACGGTAGGTGGCGATTTTGTCGCAGCAGGTCTGCACCACTGCCTCGGATGAAATCTGTGCACAGCAGCCGACCTTGGCAAGCCTGTCGGCGATAGCGGCTACCGGCGGCAGTTCCAGGTCAATCAGCGGTATTAGCAAGTCGATCCGGGTCCGTCGGACGAGGTTGAACAAAGCCTCGGTGTAATCACCGGCGGGGATTGGCGGCAGGACATGAGCCTTGTCGACCTGATGAAGGGCCGGCGAGAGCCGGCTGGCGTCAGCTCCATGAACCTCCAACCGGATGGCGAGGGTCTTGGCAGCCCGCCGGAAGGCTTGGAGCAACTCAACTCGCCGCCCGATGCAGGTAAAAAGCACTCGCAGGCGTTCCTTGCCCGCCTGTCTGGCTTGCGGCGAAATTTCGGAAGATCGCATACCGCTTGCCTCTTGCCGGCCGATTCGTCCCGTCACAGCCTGCGACCCCGGGACCGGGGCGCATCCCGAAAAAGGTGGCGGAAGCTTACCGGGTGGCATGGGCAAGCGGTAGCCTGCCCGTGCAAACCCCTCTCACGGGCAAATCCCGACGTACGTCGGGACCCATGCCACCCGAATTGGGATGCACCTCCGGGGCCGCCGGTCGCGACTATATAGCGGTCGTGGCAGCTATGCTACTAAAGACACGCTTGGTGGCCACGCCACCTCATGCTACCTTGCTCTGGTCATGGATGCTTTCATCCTCAGTATCGGAACGGAGTTGACAACCGGGCAGCAGGTCGACACGAATGCCGCCTGGCTGTCGGCCGAGCTGACCCGGATGGGTATTCGCGTTCTGGGGCATATCACGACGGGCGACGATGTCGGGCACGTTCGAGCAGCCATCTCCCAGGCCCTGGACGGTTCCCAGGTAGTGATCCTGACAGGCGGGCTTGGACCCACGCCCGATGATCTGACCCGGTACGCCCTGGCCGAGGCAGTCGGCCAGCCCCTGGTGGAAAGCGCCGAGACACTCGAGCGGATCCGCGCCCTGTTTGGCCGTCTGCAACGGCCGATGCCCGAGGCAAACAAGGTTCAGGCGATGATTCCACGCGGCTGCGACGTCATCCCCAACGATCACGGAACGGCCCCGGGAATCTGGTATCACGGCGAAGACGCTGACCTCTTTGCCCTACCCGGTGTGCCGGCAGAGATGAAGGCAATGTTCCTGGCCGGCGTGGCACCGGTGCTGGAAGCAGGTGCCGGTGCAGTATGCGGCCATGAGGTGCGGGTTTTGTGCTTCGGGATCAGTGAGGCAAAGACCGGTGAGTTGCTCGGCGACCTGATGAGGCGCGATCGCAATCCGCTCATCGGGACGACGGCCTCCCGGGGGATGATAAGCGTGCGGATCGCGGCGCATGGTAAGGAGGAGTCCGATGCCAAGCGGCTGGCCGCCGCGGATCTGGCCGAGGTCCGCCGTCGATTTGGAACCGCAGTCTTCGGGGAGGGCGATGACTCGCTTGAGCTGGCCGTCGCGCGCCTGCTAAAGCGACATGGTCGCACCGTGGCTACTGCCGAATCTTGCACGGGCGGCCTGTTGGCGAAGCGTTTGACGGATGTCCCAGGAAGCAGTGCATATTTCCTCCGCGGTCACATCAGCTACTCGAACGAAGCCAAGAGTGACCAGCTCAATGTCCCGCCTGAGCTGATAACCCGGCACGGCGCCGTCAGCGAGCCCGTGGCTCAGGCGATGGCGTCCGGTTGCAGGACAGCTTCAAACGCCGATTTCGCTCTTGCCACGACGGGCATAGCCGGCCCCGGTGGCGGAACACCGCCGGATAAGCCGGTCGGGCTGGTGTATCTTGGATTCGCTGACCCGGCGAGTGTGGAGGTGAAGCGGC
>CP070827.1:2632796-2637708 GCA_020344555.1 Phycisphaerales bacterium | reverse complement strand
TGTAAGTCTGACTCGCTCCAAAATCACCGCGGATAGTGCCCGGCTGAGCCTCATAGCCGAACGTCTTACCCATCAAAGTCCTGGCGATCTCGATACATCGTTCGCCCTGCAGCACCATCACGACCACCGGGCCGCTGGTGATGTAGTCGATCAATCCGGGGTAGAACGACTTGCCATCGTGAGGCGCATATTGTCGCTCTGCGAGCTCACGCGACATTTGCATGAGCTTCATCCCCACAATGACGAGCCCCTTGTCCTCGAAGCGTTGCACGATCCGCCCGACCAGGCGGCGCTGAATTGCGTCCGGTTTGAGGATAATCAGCGTTCGTTCCATCTTCGGTTCTTCGCTCATCCAGAGGGCAGACTCTGTTCACGGACCGCGCGGACCATCGCCTGAAGGTTTTCTTCCGGGACGGTATCCGGGTCGTAGGTGCACCCGGTGGAGACGATCATCGGCCGATCGCCCGCCTGGCGCAACGCGTCACGGACTTGTTCTTTGACCGTCTCCGGAGAGCCCTCCGACAAGGTGCTCAGGTTGTCCACACCACCACAGACGGACGGCTTGATCCGGCCGATGACCTCGCCAATCGCAGGTCCCGCCGCCCGATCCGCCCAGTTGATCACCTGCACAGTGTACTCTGCGAAGGCGTGAAAGTCTTGCGGCACCCCACAGACATGCAGAACATTGAAGGAGCCCTCACGGGCGGCGTCGAGGATCTGCCTGTCGCCGGGTCGAACCATTTCGTCGTAGGTCCCTTGCCCGTGGGCGTCGGCGTCCACCCAATCGTCGCGAACGCTCAGAAAGACGCCGTCCGCTCCGGCTTCGATGCATTTCCTTGCGAAGTTGGCCTGCGACCTGGCGATCACATCCAGCGCCGTGCTCACGGCGGTGCGATCTTCAGCCAGAAGCTCATTGACGCGGTGGTCAGCCGGAGTCGCCGGGCCGCCGAGCGTCGGTGGGCCGTGGCGGTTGCTTATAGGTCGATACACCAGCCGGCGCAAGACCGCCCAGGCATTGAACAAAGTCGTGGCCAAGAGCGCCTTTCCCGAAAGCTCCGTCTTGAGGGCGCGAATCAAGTCGAGCTGCCGAATGTACCCTTCCTCATCACCGCGAAGCACCGGCAGATTGCGCAGGTCGCTTCCTCCCCTGATGTCTCGGACCGTCGGATAGCGATTGTCGTTCATTACTTTGAGGAAATCGAGGCTATATCGTGAAAGGTGTCGAAGGTGGGCATCGACGGCACGTTGCCCGAACTGGCAATCAGGTGGAAAGTGGTGCCAGAAGCTCAACGGCGGCCGGTCGGGTTGACTGCCCGCCATTACCGCCGACAGGCGCTCGATACTGCTCATTTCCGACATGCGGGCAATCTAGGTGGCAGGCTTCCTGAGGTCAAGCGTGCGACACCTGTCCACGAAAAAAGGAGCGCCCCGGCGGACTAGCTCGAGCCCGCTGAGGCGCTTATAAGTCGATGCTATCCCTTTTTCGATGGCCTAAGGCTTCGCGGACTCTACCGCTTCTTTCATATCAGCCGTCGCCAATGTGGGATACAACTCTCCGACCAGAGTGACCCGCATCAACAACAAAGCGGCGTCAAGCTGTGGGTCCTCTTTGGGTCGATCGTTGGGGTCAGGCTGCTTAAGTGGCGGGAGCTTTTCCTCTTCAGACTCAGACTCCTCATCGTCCTCGCCGGACGGCTCAGCGTCGGAATCTCCCGCGGCACCCGGCTCTTCCGCGTCGGCGTCATCCGTTGCCTCATCCTCGGGCTTCTTCTCAGCGGCTTCTTCGTCATCGTCTTTGTCATCAGCCGACTCTTCTTCGGCCGGCGACTTGGGAGGACCGAGCAGATTGGCATCTCGCCACATCTGGTACACCTTCGTTCTTTCCTTTGCGGCGAGGCGGACCGGCACGTCGGGTTCAACGCCCCAGGTTTCCGCCGTCGGATCGCGATGCAGTGAATCGCCGTTGGGCAGGTAGTAGCTAGCCGTAGTGATCTTGAGCTTGGCACCCGACCGACCCAACCCGATCAGGTTCTGAACGCTGAACTTTCCGAACGTTCGCTCACCGATCACGACACCCCGGTTGTTGTCCCGAACTGCCCCGGAAACGATCTCTGACGCGCTGGCGCTTCGATCATCCACCAACACCACCAGTGGAACGTTTGGATAGGGGCCGTTCCCGGGAGCCCTGAAGACCTGATCTTCTGACTTGAGCCGCCCTTTCGTGCTGACGATGATGTCGCCCCGGTCGAGAAACCGGGTTGATAGCTGCCACGCCGTCTCCAGCAGGCCGCCGGGGTTGCTGCGCAGGTCCAGGACCAGCCCCTCGAGTCGTGGTGCCAGCTCGCTTAGGACGTTGTCGACATCCTCGACCGTATTCCGCTGAAAATTGGTCACTCGGATGTAACCGACTCCGAGTTCCGGGTCGAGCCAGTGGTCCCAGCGCTCCTCGTCGAGGGGGTCGCGACGGATGCCTTTGACCGAGCGGATCTTCACTTTCGCACGCTTGAGGGGGAAATCGATCTCCTTGTCGTTGCGGCGAATGGTGAGGGTGACCATGGTTCCCTTTTTCCCGGTGATGATGTCCACGACCTTGTTGAGCGAGATGTTCTTCAGGCTCTCGCCTTCCACCTTGGTGATTATGTCCCCCGCTTGGACGCCTGCCCGATAGGCCGAGCTGTCCTCGAGCGGTGAGACCACTTCAACCTCACCGGCGCGATTCTTGATAATGGAGATGCCGACACCGACGAAGTCGCCACGGGTGTGCTTGTCGAACTCCTTGCTGTCCCTGGGCCAGATGACGGTTGTGAAGTCATCCAACGGTTCGAAAGCACCGCGCACAAGCTCGCTGACCACAAGTTCCTCCGGGAGGCGAACGGTCTCTTTGTTGATCGCCTTTATCACACGGTGGAAGTGATCAACGCAGTCATCGAGGTCCAACTCGGGAGCCGCCCGTACCTGGTCGAGGCGCTCCTGGATACGAAGCTCGAAGTCTCTCCGGTCGTCTTCGTTGCCAAGTCCCTCGTACTGTTCCTGGGCCGTGCCGGACTCCGCCAGCATCAGAAGCTGTTCCAGGCCGCTCTCGGTGATCTTCTTGAAATCGGCGAGCTCGACGTAAACACGATCGACGTACTCCAGCGCCTCCCTGGCATCCTTCCACCGAACCTTCTCGATCCGCTCTTCCCAATGGCTCTCTTCCTTGAACATGGCATCGAGGCGCAGATGAGTCAGGGCCTCGCGTTCCAGCTTCTGGTACCTCGGCTCGCGCTCGAAGAGCGCACTTAGGTGGGCGTAAATCCGCCACGCGTCTCGCCACTTGCTCTTTTGCCGGAGCTCACTGGCGGCAACCAGGGAATCATTGACCAGGTCCTGGAGCCAGCCGCTTTGCAGGAACTTCTCGCGATTCTCGGCGCAATCCAGCGCCGCCAGCGCCCAGGTCAGGGCCAGGCGATGCTCCTTGCGGTCTATCCGGGCCTTGGCGTAGCCGACGTACTTCTCGAAGTCCGCCCTGTCGAGCTCCTTTCGGGCTATCTGCTTGGCTTCATAGGCCTCCAGCCAGGTTCGAACTTGTTCCGTGAGTTGTCCACTGACATGGACCTTCTTGATAGTCTCAGTTGCGGCATCGAAATCGCCGTCAACGGCGAAGTTGATGGTCCGACGCCAGAGCTCGTCCTGCGATAGGGCATCGACTTGGCGCAAGTCATCGGCGTAGCCGACCGTCGCGGCCAAAAGCAGCGTCCAGCCGGGCAGGACCCATCGAAAGACCCTGCCGGCGCGTTGCCATGTGCGTTGCATGCTCACTCCTTCAAACGGCGATATTGGAAACCACCGGACCCCTATGAATAGCTGCGTGGACGTCACCGCTCCTTTATAGCGTTGACTTACCGGTCCGTCGCAGCCTGGCGACGTTGTTCCGCCCGGCCCGAGGCGGATGCTGCCATGCGGCGTTATCTGGCCGTCTGCAGCCGTCGCACGGTCCACTAAGAGTATAAGGCTCAGCAGCGGGCCGGTCCAACCCCTGTGACCAGCCCGCAACGCTGCGGTGGGCGGGACGAGCCTTCGCAGGCCCCGCATCTATCATACTATTCCAAGTCCAAAGCGGTTCCCGGGCCCTTACAAGCGATCGGATCAGGCAAAGTGGCCGACATCTTCCGACATCTTATCGGCCTGCACAGGACCGCTGGGCTATGTGATTCAGAGCATCGTTGAGGCGGGCGCGTTTGAATCCAACCCCCGTCCCGCTTAGGGTTATTGGATTGCGCGTCCCCCGTGGGGGCATATTCGCAGCCCGTCTCGCCGGCGTAAGGGTGGTCGAAGCGGGTCAGAGGGAGATGCCGATGGCAAGCGGCTCTTGTATTCGGGTGGTCGGTGCCCGGCAGCACAACTTGAAGAGCATCGACGTTGAGTTGCCGCGTCAGGCGCTGACGGTCATCACCGGCCTGTCCGGATCTGGAAAAAGTTCACTAGCCTTTGACACCATCTACGCCGAGGGCCAGCGCCGCTACGTGGAGTCGCTCTCCGCTTACGCTCGCCAATACCTGGAGCAGATGCAGAAACCGGAGGTCGATCGGATCGAGGGATTGCCCCCGACGATCGCCATCGAACAGCGGGCGGCCGCCGCGACGCCGCGATCGACCGTCGCTACAACAACCGAAATCCACGACTATCTGCGTGTGCTCTTTGCTCGGGCGGGTGAGCCGCGCTGTTGGAAGTGCGGCCGGCCCATCGTGCGCCAGTCCACGGCACAAGTGGTAGACGCAGTCCTATCGGGCCCCGAGGGGCAGCGCATCATGGTTCTCTCGCCGCTGGTGCGAGGCCAGCGGGGTGCCCACAAAGCCGTTCTAGCGCGCGTCGTGAAGGAAGGATTCGTGCGCGCCCGGATCGACGGGGAGGTGACGCTCCTCGAGGAGGTGGA
>CP070827.1:2617071-2632696 GCA_020344555.1 Phycisphaerales bacterium | reverse complement strand
CAGTCGACGAGTGTGACGACGGGGACTTGTGCACCGATGACGCCTGCATCCAAAACGAGTGTCAGAATACAGACGTGCAGTGCGCTCCGGGTGTCTGTAATCCTGACACTGGCGAGTGCGTCGACTGCCTGGTCGACGGCCACTGTGATGACGGGGCGTTCTGTAATGGGGAGGAAACGTGTAGCCTGACGCTCGAGTGCCAGCCCGGAGATGAAGACCTCTGTAATGACGGCATCGGTTGTACGATTGATGGCTGTGACGAGCTGAACGACCGATGTGTGAACACAGCCACCGATGCGAGGTGCTCGGACGACCTTCTGTGGTGCAACGGCGAAGAATACTGCAATCCGGTGTCTGACTGCACCTCGATGGGGAGCCCTTGCCAGGTCGACGAGATATGCAACGAAGAGGCCGACAGATGTGAAGTCGAGCCGGCCACGTGGGTCTCGACGCAGATACTCTTCCCGGATTTCGCAGGCTACAAAGCGCCCGAACGGTACGAGCTGGACGGTTTGCGCAATCTGGTGGTCGCCCATTTGGGGCTGAGCGAGGCCACACTTCGGGAGACCTGGCCGAATGCCACCATTGAGGTTTTCGCGACCGACGTACCACTGGGTGTCGAGACTGATATGTATCGAGTGGTAGACGACCCTGGTGGCCCTTTTGAGGAAATCGTTGTGCAGACCGTGACGATCAACACGTTTCATCTAAGTGTTAGGGGAACCACGGCCACGTGGGAGTTCGACTACATTGTCGTAGACGACGTGGATGGCCCATTCGGGCACTCGGTGACCAGCCGGCAATTCGCCAAGCGCGACCCCCCCGAGGAGCCCCCCGAGCCTGGCGAGCAGACAGGCGATATCACCGGTGCCCGAGACGAAATAACGTGGACCGGCGTTGACGGCACCTTCCAGAGGTGCGAGGTCGGCGGCGATTGCCAAACGCCCACGCCGTTGGACTGGATGCTGGGAACGTGGACAAAGGAGTAGAACCGGGGCGGCAGTGGCGAAGCACGAGCGTCCTTTCCGTTCGCGCCCTTTGGCCGTCGGGACCGACCGATCGCTTCACGATGGACGGGCCTGATAGCTCTGTGGTCAAACCACCGGCTTCTCAGCGACGCTGAGCACCCCCGGACTTGACCCATGGCTCCCTCCGGGGTAGACGTGCGGGCATGGCCGAAAAACGTAAAGTCCTCTTCCTCTGCACCGGCAATGCGTGTCGATCACAAATGGCTGAAGCGATCCTTCGTCATCTGGCCGGCGATCGGTTCGAGGCATTGAGTGCGGGTTCTCATCCGGCCGGATTCATTCACCCGATCACGGTCGAGACTATGCAGCGAATGGAAATCCCCATGGAAGGCCAGACCTCCAAGAGCTGGGATGCGTACGCCCAAACACCGGTAGAAGCGATGATCACCCTTTGTGACGATGCAGCCGGTGAGGAATGTCCCGTGTCACATAGCGATGCGATCTGTGTTCACTGGTCGTTGCCTGATCCCGTTGCCCATTTCGGCAGCGATGAGGAGCGGCTCGAGTTCTCACTCCGTGTTGCCGAGCGGCTTCGAACGAAGATTGAGGGATTGGTCGATTCAGACTGGTCTGTGAGTCGGGCGGAGCTGATCAGGCGGCTGGAGTTTTGGGGTGAGATTTAGATCCTCAGGCAATCACGCCCGACCATACGCGCAATCATGACGTCACAGGAATCGGACCGCGACGAACGTTACATGCGAGCCGCAATCGACGAGGCGCTCGCCGCACGCGATGCGGATGAAGTTCCGGTCGGGGCTGTGGTAGTGCGTGTCGATCGAATCATCGGTCGCGGGCACAATCAGCGCGAACAGCTCAACGATCCGACGGCGCATGCAGAGATGCTCGCCCTGACCGCGGCGGCGGCGTTCGTTGGAAGCTGGCGCCTGGATGGATGCACGCTGTACGTGACGCTCGAGCCGTGTGCCATGTGCGCCGGGGCCGTCGTGCTTGCCAGGATGGAACGCCTGGTGTTCGGGGCCGTCGATCCCAAGGCGGGCGCGTGCGTGTCCCTATATAACATCCCTACGGACGAGCGACTCAACCACCGCGTATTGTTGAGTGACTCCGTGCTCGCGGACCAGTGCGCGGCGCTTCTTCAGGATTTCTTCGCTAGGCAACGCGCCCCGCAGAAGGACTAGCCACCCAGCAGGGTCAAGACATTCTGCGACTGAGCGTTAGCGATCGCGAGTATGCTGCTGCCTGCCTGGACCAGGATCTGGGACCGGGTCAGCTCCGAGGTCTCCTCGGCGAAATCCGTATCCCGAATCGTCGACTCCGAGGCCGTCAGGTTCTCGGTGGTAATCTGCAACTGCCTGATGTTCGGCTGGAGCGTGTTCCGCTCAAACGCGCCGAGCCGCCCGCGGAGCACGGCCACCTGTGTGATTACCTCCTGCACGATCTTCGAGGCCTGCTGGAAATTGCCGGTGTCCAAGGCATTGGGCTGCCCGGTCTTCAACTCGGACAGGAACCCGACAACGGAGTTACCGAGTTTATTGGCCTGCATGCTCTTGACGCCGATGTTTTCCTGCTGGTTCGTGCTGACCTGAGGGCCCAATTGGAACAGTGCACCACCCTCGGTGATGGCAAAGCTCGACGAACCGAGCCCAGTGGACCCGTTACCGAAGCTCTCGGCCAAGGTCGTTTCCAGTTTCAGCAGCGTCGAACTGTAGGACAACTCCAGCCCGTCGGCCGTTGCGGAAATACCGTTGATGGTAGCCACGGCGTCACGGCCATCGGTCCGGTCATTGACCTGACCATCGCGATCGGTGACGGTGAACACGTCGGTGTCCATCTCGCGGACGGCCACAAAGGCGTCGCTGCCGTATTCTAAGCTCACAATTCGCATTCCGGATGCGCCGTCGGTGCCGCTGGCTACCGCGATGACGCCCGTGGCATCAACCTGAGCGTTGATAGCATTGGCCATCTCGGCGGTGGTTGCGCTGACCGGGAAGGTCAGGGTAACAATCCCGTCATTACCGCGAATGTCGAGCGTCACGCCTGTCGAACCTAACCCCGCCTGGGCGAAGGATAGCTCCGCTTTTTGAGCCGACAGCAGGACCTCTACATCTACGCTCACGTAAGGTCGGCTTCCGAACTTGGCGGCCAGCACGTCGACGTCGGCCAGCTCGGTCCAAACCACACCGCTGGTGACGTAGTCAAGCTCACCGTTGATGAGCTTTCGTCCGGCGAACGTGGTGGTGTTGGCGATCCGGGTGATCGAGTCTATGGCGTTGTCGATCTGGAGCTGGTTTGCCGCCATCTCTTCATCAGAGAACGCCCCGCTGTTGGCGGCCTCGACGAGCAGCGCCTGGATATCGGTCAGCAATGCCTGCACCTCGTCGAGGGCCCCTTCTGTGGTCGCGATCACATTGATCGCCCGGGATGAGTTGTCGATCGCCTGGCGAACCACGGCAATCTCGGAGCGTAACCGCTCCGATACGATAAGCCCGGCCGGGTCGTCCGCACCGCGATTGATCTTCAACCCACTTGAAAGTCGCTCGAGTGAGAGCCGCAGCGCATGTTGTGACCCGCTAAGGTGACGCTGGGCAATGAGCGATGGAACGTTACTATTAATCCGTGACATGGGCAATCCTCCCTGACTGCCCCCGGTGCTCTATTGAGCCTCGGGGCACATCATTACAATCCATTCCATTTACCGTGATCGACCGGTCTGGTTAGGCCGGTGTGGATCGTTCAGCCTTCTATGCTCGCCAAACTCCTTTTCCGGATTATTCTTTGCCGCGTCGGGTGGCTCCTTCTGTGGTTCCTTCTTCTCCACCTCCAATGCCCCCTTCCCTGTCTTATCCTTCTCCGTATCTCGTTCGACCACGTCAGAGACATCACGCGGACTCAGTTTGGCGGCCTGTTGATTCTCACGCTTGATTGCTTCGTACACCTCTTTGCGATGGACCTGAATGTGTCGGGGCGCATTGATTCCCAGACGTACCTTGTCGCCCCTTATATCGACGACGGTGATTTCCACGTCGTCACCGATCATGATTGTCTCATCGCGTTGTCTTGATAGCACCAACATAGTCGGCTCCTTCCTTGCCATGCCGATGCGCCCCAGTCCCAGAGCGCGCCTGACCCTCGTCGCAGCACGCAGGGCTGTTGCACCATGAGGACGGCCGCTTACATAGCAGCGTGCCTCCGGCAACCGGAACAGTGTTCCGAACGCGAAATCGGCCGGACAGGCGATGCACAACTCGTCTCCATTTCATTGTAGCCCCGCCCACATGGCTCCGGCCACCCTTATTACGTTCACGCCGTCTTCTCCAGCACCGCCTCTTCGGGAATCCGCATGAGCGGGTGTCTGGTTGAATATCGCTTGTCACTGAGCACCAGTTGGCGTGCGTGTCGGTTGACCACGTTGGTTACCAGCGGCCCCTGAAAATTGCCGGTCAACAGGTCCCCGATCTTGTTCACGATAACGAAGACCTGGGCGTTCTCCGGGTCCGACAGCCCGATCCCGCCAAGGTCATCCGGCTTGACGGGCACCTGGTAGTCGGCCACAAACAACCGCGGGTCACACACCACAAATGCCAGATCCGGGGTGTCCACAGACTGGAGCCAGTAAAACCCGCTGCCCACGCCTGTCTGAATCAGGGCGTACTCCTTCTGGTCCGGGAATCCGAGGATCCCCTCTTCAAAAGTGATCAACCGGTTCGAGTCCACTTCCAGTTGTCCAAAACGCGACGTCTGTATAATCATCGCGATTCTCCCATGACCGATCCAAAGTGCATGGCCCTATCAGGTGCTGCGACCGACCGACGGTCGCCGTCAAGTCGCACCCGTGTCCGCGATGCCTCATGCATCGCGCCCGGCTTCTCCACGCCGGTAAGCCACTGATCCACGCAGCGCCTCGGCCACGAATGCGCCGCGGGAGTGTAAAACTGTCTTACGTTCTGGTGACACACGTCCAGCACTCACCCTCCCTAGCGTAGAAAATCCAGCAGCGACACGTTCAGCAAGCTGGAACTCGTCTGCAGATTGGCCTGCAGTTGCGTTAATGCCGCCTGCATTTGTACTGCGGCCTCGGCATAATCGAGGTCTCGAACCTGCGAGAGAAAAACCTGGGTCGAGTCGGCGGCATCTTCCATCTGCATGCGCTTCGCGGTCATTGCCTGGGACCGAGCCCCGATCACGCCGTGCATCCGGGTGCCCTCATTTCGCAGTGTGTCGAGCCGCGCGCCGGCCAGCGAGATCGCCTGCGTGTCATCGGCCTGCAGGGCCTTCTCCAGGTCTACCAGAGCACCGATGATCCCCTCGGTACGCATGGGATTGACGTCATCGCCGGAAAGCTCGGTCTGACCGTCGGAGACCGTCTGGACGAGACCCAGCTCCATGGCCGCCGTCGACAGGTTCAGCCCACTGACCGACAGGCTCCCGCTGCCACCCGTGCCGTCGATTACGCGGATGCCGTTGCCTGTTTCTGCAAAGTCTGCGGCGATGGCTACGCCCGCCTCCTGTGCAGCCTGGTTGATCAGATCGATCGCATCACCGACCGTAACGGCTCCGTCGAGGTTGACATCGACCGTTGATCCATCCTTGGCGGTGATGCGCAGGTCGTCCTTGCCCTCGACCGTGGTAACGCCGCGCCCGAAGTTGAGCCGGTGGAGCGGCGTGGCGGTATCGAAGGTGCGAATGCCCAGATCGCTCGCCGTGGTACCGCCATTCTCCCCGATGGTCAGCGACGAACCGGACACCTGATTGAATACGTCTATTCTCGTCCCGGCCTCGTTGATCTCCGCCCGCACGAACAGGCCGGCATTGTTAATCGCGTTAATGATATCTTGTGTCGTCTCAGCGGTGCTCAGATCGATAGTGGCCGTGTGCGTGCCATTTGTGATGATCAGGCCGCTGGCAAGGTCGATGCCGGCCCCGCGTGCCAGGACCTCAACAGGGGTAATACGCGTCAGGCGCGGGCCAAGGTCCGCCCCCTCGATGGGGTCAGAGGTGGCGTCGTTGGTCAAAACACCCAACGAAGACGCGATGACCCCGGTACTCGTATCGGTGACCGTTATGGCGGAGCGACCGGGTGTGATGATCAGCCCGCTATCGCCCAAGGAGGCGGTTAGCTGCGCTCCGGCCTGCCCGGCGGCGTCGTTGATCGTCGCCACGATGTCGCCCACCGTGTCGACCTCGGCCAGGTCGGCGGTGAACAGGCCCGCACCCCCCGCCTCGTTGAACACCAGGATCCCCTTCAAGATGCCTTGTCCGGTGGCGCCACTTACGTCATCGAGACGCGTCGAGCCGGTCAGCAATGGTGTCAAGAGCACGTCGGTGGCGATGGAGCCGGATAAGGCGGTAAACACCTGGTTTCCCGGCATGTTGATCGGTGCGGCGACCTCCTCATCGACCCGCGTGAAAAGCTCGCCGGTATCACCGACATAGGCGATTCCGCCGAGTGAATCGATGAACGGTCGATCGGTGGTGCTGCGACCGGCGAAGATGTACCGCCCGTTGAACTGGCGGTTGCCGATCGTCTGAATCTGCTGCCGGATCCCGGTGACAATCTCTGCTTCGGCCTCACGCTCGTCCGCGCTGGTCAAGTTGCTGACGTTCTGGCTGGCGATGACGGAAGCCCGCGTGAGCAGGTCGTTAAGCTCCGCCAGGGCGGTGTCCGCGGCCGACAGGAAGTTGTCACCATGCCGGAGGTTGGCCACGAACTGGTGCTGTTGCTCGAGAGCCTCGGCAAGATTCAGCGAGCGAGCGGCGGCGACCGGATTCTCGCTGGGAGCAACGAAGCTGCGGCCGGTGGCGATCCGCGATTGCGACACGAACAGTTCGCGCTGAGTTCGTCGCAGCGAGTCCACCACGAAGCTGGTCCGCAGGTTCTGAGTGACTCTCGTGATGTTGATAGGACTTACCGCCATGACCCGTTCGTTGTTAAAGAGTGTTCACACGCTCATTCTTGATTGCGTTTGAAATAGCGCCTCACTAACGTATTAGCGTGACAAGTTCCGCCAGCAGGTCGTCCACGGTGCGGACAAACCGTGCTGCTCCTTGAAACGCCCGCTCATATTTCACCAGGGCGATGGCCTCTTCATCGAGATTGACCCCGCTAATGCTCTCGCGCTGGGCCTGGAGCGAGGCCAGAACAGTTGAGTCCGCTTCGACCTCGTCCCGCACCGCCGCGGACTGCACCGCCACACCGTTGGCAATGGACTTATACAACCCACTGAGCGACGTCGTACCCAGTCGTTCGCTCAACGTGCTGTCCAGCGCCGCGACCCGCCCGGCATTAACGCCGTCACCGGCCAGAAACACGGACGCGGCGGCCAGCAGGGAGGGCTGCTCCACAATGGTCTCGTTCACGGCGATGTTCCCCGCGTCCGTACCGGTGAAGAACGTGTTGACCCCTAGAGCCGCAAGGACGCCCGACGTATCCTCTCGGGCCTCCTGTCCGTCATGCCCGAACGTGAACGTAAACCCGTCGTCAGCCGTGACCTGCAGCCGGTTGTCACTGGTGACCGAGGCTGTCACACCTTCCACTTGGGCGTTGATGCCCGCGACGAGCGACTCCAGCGTCGTACCGGGATCAGAGCCCTGCAGATCGACGTCGATTCGATAAGCGACCGGTGTAGCCGTGGCGGTGTCGGCCACGGTGATGTAGAAGCTGCCGTTTCGCGGTGGGAACGGCACTCCGGCGGCGCTGCTGTCCAGGGGCACATCCGTTGCCAGCACGTCATAGCTGCCGGTCACGGATGTGTAACCGACCAATCCCTGTCCGTCGGCGTGAATGCGGTTTACGTCCGCGATGACGGCCGCTGCCAGTTGATCCAATGCGTCGATCTGCCCATGCTGATCGCGGCTTATGATAAGCCCCTCCAGCCGACCACCCCGCACGTCAACCTGCTGATTGGTATCGGCGAAACGGACCGATATGCGGGTCGATTCCCCATCGACCTCTTCGACGGCAATCAGCCCGCGAACGGAGCTTCCCTGAACCAGGGCCTCGCTGCCGACATAGACATTGACCATCCCGTTGGGCTGCTCGCGGACGGTAACGTCGAACAATTCGCCAAGCTCACGGAGCAGGGCATCTCGCTGGTCGCGCAAGCCGTGTGCCGGCCCCTGGCGTTGAGCTTCGGCGGTGGTTATCTCTTCATTGAGGCGGGCGATCTTTTGGGCGATCTCGTCGGCGTTTACCACAATCATCGCGATCTGCTCGTTAATGTCCTCGCTGAGTCTGGCAAGCTGTTGGCGCAACTGGCGGAGAGACTCGGCCAGGTTGGCGCCGCTGGTGATTGCCAGGTCACGGATGGCGAGATCTTCCGGAGTATTCTGCAGTTCGTCGAAAGTGTGGAAGAACTCCAGGAGTCGGGCTTCGATGCCCGTCCCACCCAGGTCATTGAAGAAGGCCTCCACCTGAGCAAGCGTGCCCTCCCGGACCAGAGCCGAGGCCTGAGCCCCGATGGCCAGGCGAACCCGCCCTTCCAACGCTTCGTCGATGTTGCGCTGAATCCCGGTCAACGCCACGCCGGCGCCGGGTTGCAGCTCGCCGGCGATCAGGCCGCCGTGGAGCGGATCAAGCTGAGGTGACAGGCGGGTATAATCCGGACTGCCTGCGCCTGTAACGTTGTTGCCGACTACGTGCAACGCACCCTCGTAGCCGAGCAAGGCGCTTCGTCCTATTTGCAGTGCGGAATTCAGAAGTCCCATGGCTACCTACCCGACGGTTTCGAGGATCCGTGTTTCGCACGGCCCAACCGGCACACCCTGGCCCGAATAGCCCACCGGCTTTTCTTCCCCAGGCCTGACCGACGCAAACACCCACTTGAGGTGGTTCAGGATTTCACGCGAGACGGCGCCGGCTACACGGTTGGCCTGGGCGACCCGTGAGACGGCCCGGCGCAGCTTCCCGGCGGCATCAAGCAAGTCCGTACGCCCCGGTTCCGGAAGACGGGCGGCGAGCTGTGACACGGGCAAGGCACGAGCCGATCGAGGCGGCAGGCCCAACTCCTCTCCGATAGCATCCACCAGTTGACGTCGAAATCCGTCACGCTCCTGAAGCCGCTTGACCACCGCCTGCTCTTGATCGTTCAGATCGCGCATGGCCGGAAAGTCAGCCCGCTTCATGGCATCGATCTTGGACTGGACGAGGGTCAGGAGTTGCCCTTGCAGCCTCTGCAGACTACCGAGCAATTTGACAAGATCCCTCAGTCGCTTTGGCACCACACCTCGTGTCATCTTCATACCCTTTTACTCACCGGTCCGCTGCTCAGTGATGATTCGCTGTTGGTGTCCGAGCCTGTCGTACAACACGTCGGCCAGTCCGCTTCGCGCCGTAGTGCCCATACGTTCCGCCAGAAGGCCGTGGAGCTGGGCGGCAAACACTTCCTCGCCGCGCCCGCCGTGACCGTACTGCCCCTTGAAGCTGCTTTCCCGCATCGTCTTAAGAAGCGTGCCGAAGAACACGGAGCCAATCACCCGACCGATGGTCTCGCGCAGCCGGCCGAGTTCACTTGGAACCGCACTTGACGGCTGCGTCACCACGTTGACACCGGATACGCTCATGGCTAACCCTCGTACAAGAGTTTGGCGTGCAGCTTGCCCGCCCGGTGTATTTCTTCCAGGATCGCCACGCGGTCCTTGAACGGCACTTTGAGCCGATTGAGCGCCTCCAGCAGATCGCGCACGTTCGGTAGGTGCTCCTGTTCGGAGTCCAGTGCCACGAAATCCTGCTGCTCGAACGGAGCTCTCGGAACCGTCCCATCCTCGAGCGGGTTGATCACGGTCACGGTCATTCCCCGCTGTGAGATCACCACCGGAGACAACCTGGTGTCACCGGTGATCACGATCGTTCCCGTGTTGCGGTTGACGGTGATTCGGGCCTCGTTGGATTCCATCAACAAAGGCGTCTGCTCGATATCGCGGATCCAGGAGGCCGGGTCACCCCGCTGGTGCTCCGGCAGCAGGACCACAATGTTCTTGCTGTCCATGGCCAGGGCCACGCGGTCGACGTCCGCCGAGATGCTCAGCTCCTTGTCCACCGCATGTGCGACGGCGGCGGCCATCGACCATCCCGCGTGGGCGTCGTCCAGCACCAGCGTGACGTAGGTTTGCTGCGCCTTGATCCAGGGACTGCCAAGCCCGCCCCTCCGCAGTTCGGCACCGGTCGCCACGACGTTGATGAACACGTCCCGTTCCATGCGTGCCCCATTGCGAATGAGGCCCGCGGTCCGGCTGAATCCCTCCAGCGCGATGGCACCCTGGGCGAATCCGAAAAGTCCGTCCAAGTCCCGGTCGTGATAAACGAGGGGCGTCGGGAGCAGCCGCCCGCCTTCCAGGCTCTTAGCCGCAACGGCCGTCACCGCCACGTCGAGCAGGTCGCCCTCACGAGCACCGTGCTCAGGGATGACCACCTCGACCATGACAATGGCAACGTTCCTGGCGCCGCCGATGTCATCTGGTGACTGCACGTCGGCACCAAACCGCCCCATCATGCTCGCCAGGGCCTGCATCGTCGGAAGGAACTTGTAGCCGTCCCCACTGTTATCCAATCCGGCAACCAACCCGTATCCGAGGAGCACGTTGTGTCCCTGTCCTTGCAGGCGAGTCACGTCCCCGACCCTGGCGACCGGATTCTGGCCCCCAGCCGGTGCGGCGAAACTCAGCAGGGTCAAAGATACAACAGTTGTAATAGCGCGTTTCATCACACTAGAACGGCTTTATGAGATCGATCAGTTTTGGAATCCAACCACGTGACGAGGCAGCTCTAAGCGCGCCTCGGTTTTCCACCACGATATTCTTGTTCGCGATCTGGGTACTCAGGATGGTGTTGTCGGCAGTGACGTCCCCTTTCCGGCAAACGCCGGTGAGCGTGATTGCACTGATCTCATCATCGTGCTGGATGCGTGCCTTGGCCTCCAGCACCAGCAGGCCGTTGGGCTTCACATCGATGATCTTGCCCGACAGCCGGGTAGTCAGGCGGTCCTCGCGTTCGGTGTCGCCTTCGCCTTTGAGTTTGTTGTCGAGCCTGTAGTCGATAGTCGGCTTGCCACGTTGGAATGTGGTCTCTCCAATACCTCCGTCGGTCAGCTTGAAGAAAGCGCCGAGCTCGCTCTTGAGGTCGAATCTCTTCTTGGTTTCCAGGTCGGCATCGGCCTCGAACTTGCGTCTCTCGCGCACCACGATGGTTATCAAATCGCCGACCTTGAAGGTCTTCGGCGGTGCCTGTTTCACGGTGATCCACGAGTAGCGCTCGTAAACCGCGTTCCTTTCGATTTCCGGTGCTTCCCGGGGGGCGATCGGACGGATTTGCCCGGCCTCGCTCTGGCGCTTCCTGGCGCCTAGTGACGAAGTCTGAGCGCAAACCACGGCCGTCCTCGCCGACACCAGCAGCACAAGCGCAAGCATAAGAGCGCGTCGCATGTTCACGGCTGCCCCCCCAACGCGACCCTGGCGGTCCGTTCCAACACTAACCCGGGACCGATCTGAACCGCGCCCGGCCCGACCACGACGGCATCGAGTTCCATGCGCTTGTTGTCTGTCACACTAATGGTGACCGTTTCCCCGAGCAGGCCATCCTGCACTGCCTTCGCTGTCGTCACCACCCTGATGGCTCCGGCTACAGACGTGAGGGTCACAAGCTGGCCCCGCATAACCAGCGGGACCGACTCGATCACTCCAGGGTCAACTACGCTGCCGGCAGAGATGAAGCGCTTGGAGCGCTGGCCAACCACATGGGCGATGTCATCAATGCCCAACTTATCCAACCGGGCAAACGAGAGTGGGATCAGCTCTACATCTGAAGTCTTGATCGTGGCACCCTGATTGACGGCGCGGCGGGCCACGACAACCCGCCGGATCATCGAGACCTGCACCACCAGAGGCACGGTCTGCACCGTTCGGCCATCGGCCAGCACGTCAACCTCGAGCTGGATCAACCCGAGCCGTGGACCATTGCGACGACGGACCCTGAACTGATAGGCCGGACCCGACAGGTCGAGAACCTGGTCGGAGGTGCGATCGAAGACCACATCCGCCCTACCACCATAGCGCGCGAACTCGCCATTGAAATAGTCAAATACCGCCTGGCGCAACGTGGATGGCTTCGATGTAGGTGCCCCGGCCGAGACGCGGTCCGCTTTGCCCTGCCGATGGCCGGGCAACGTAGGCGAGCGATCTGCCCCGGCTGTGGCGACCATCTCTGACGGCCGAGTGACAGCGCATTGCGTCGCCCCGCTCAACGTGACCGTGGCCATATTGGCCCCGCCGGCGGTTAGAACCGAACGAATCAGGTTCATGTGGATGACCCGCGAGCCACCGGGCGGCGGCGCGCCGGTCACCTTCAGCTTCGCGAGCATACTCTCGGTTTCCCTGTCAAACCCGCGTAGCTCGGCCAGGTCCGCCAGACGCGCCGTATCTTCGACTACTACCGCTGATGGCCATAGCCGGATCGAACCGGCCAGCAAGTCGGATGGCAGCGAGCCGGCGGCCAGCGCGACCGACACTGCCAGGAGTGTCGATCGCGCCGACCGACCGGCGCCTTCTCGTGCGTTGGCGAGATTGGAGTTGTCGCAATCCTTGCGTCTCATGGTTGCATCCTGCACGTCTCGGGCTTGACAGGCCGACGCAGCCAGGGGCTGCAGTGTCAGCCTATGTCATCAACTTCTCCGACTAGAACCTTCTCAGGTTCGAGACGATCTGGAGCGACTCGTCAGCGCTCTGGATCGCCTGACTGTTCAGTTCAAACGCCCGCTGCGTGGTGATCAGGTCGATCAGCTCGCGCACCGGATCGACATTACTCATCTCCAGCTCGCCCTGAACGGAGGCGCCCAGACCATCCGTCTCGGGAACGGCGGTCACCGGGGCGCCCGATGCATCGGTCTCGACCATCAGGTTCCGGCCGATCTGCTTGAGACCCTCCGAATTCACGAATCGGGCCAGCTCTATCTGCCCGACCGTGTTGAGCGTGTTGGCTCCCTGCTGGCGCACGCGGACCTCGCCGTTTCGCCCGATCGAAATCTCAATGGCGTCATCGGGGATCACAATCGCCGGTTCCAGCACCGCCCCACCGCTATTGCCCAGGACGATGTTGCCCAGGGCGTTGCGCACGAAGTTGCCGGCCCGCGTGTAAGCGATGACCGTGTCACCATCCTGCACCGTGGTTACCTGGAAAAAGCCTTCTCCCTCGATTCGCAGGTCCAACGGCTTGCCGGTCGCATCCACCGCACCGGGCGCGAAATTGAGCTGCGTACCCGACACCTTGGCGCCGGTACCGACCAGAATGCCGTGGGGAATCGGTTCGTCCTCGGCGTTGGGAATGCCCGGCTCGCGTTTCACCTGGTACAGCAGGTCCTCAAAATTGACCCGCGATCGTTTGAAGCCGTGGGTGTTGATGTTGGCCAGATTGTTGGCCACTACGTTGAGCTTCTCGTCGAGGGCCCTCATTCCTGAAGCGGAAGCCTGTAATGCGGTGATCGCCATCCACGAAAGTCCTTACGATACGCGTCCTACCGTGTTGACCGCCTGGCCGGTGAGCTGATCCGAGAGCTGCAGCATGGTCGCATTGAGCTGGTATGCCCGCGCCGCTTCGATCATCGTCGCCAGCCCCGTCATCACGTTGAAATTCGATCTTTCCCGAGACTCCGGCCTGAACGTGCCCGCGACCGGGACCATCTCAGCGTCCTTGGCGTCAAAAAGGTTCTCGCCCACCTTACGAAGCGATTGGTTGTCCTCGGTGGTTGCCAGGCCGAGTTTGGCCACCACTGTCCGGCCCTGACGAATGGTGCCATCGTCCGACACTGACACCTTCCCCGCGGTCTCGTCGAGCACAATCGGTGCTCCGTTGTCGTCAAGCACCTTCCACCGACCCTCGCCGGCTGCGAGCACGAGTTCACCGGCCGTATTGATGGCGAACTCGCCGTCCCGCGTATAACGCGTTGCCTCGCCGTCGCTGACCGCAAGGAAGCCGCCGCCGTCGATGGCGACGTCCAGCGGTCTGCCGGTCCATTCGATCGGACCCTGAGCGAAGTCGTGATACGTGGGTCTGACGTTGAGCCCGCCGGCCAAGCCGTCCAGCACCGGATGAGAAAACCTGTAACCACCCACGGTGGACTCACCCTCGATGCGACGCTGTGTCACGACGGCCAGATCGTGCTTGAAGCCTGTGGTGTGAGCATTGGCCATGTTGTTGGCGAGGATCGTCTGATGGTGTTGATTCACCTTCATGCCCGCCGCCGACAACCACAGCCCGTAACTGCTCATGGCCTACTCCGTAACCGCCTTTCGGTCCGCTTGTTTGTTCCGGAGGGTCGCATCACCCTGCTGTGCCATCGAGGCGAAGTGCATCGTAACGGCTTCCAGCGTGCGCACCCGCACGTATCGGCCCAGAGACTCGCAGTCTAGTGACATTAGCTCGACACCTTCGTCTGTATTGGTGCGCTGCGTCGTTAGGCGCATAACAAAACTCCGCAGACCGCGGAGCGCCGGGAAACAGCGTTCCGCTCTCCGGCCACATAACACCCGGCGTGCCAAAGCGCGCAGCGAGCAGCGGCGGTGTGGTTACGATCCCCGGGTTTAGAGACGTTACCCTAGTGTTCACAAGGGTTTACGGCGTCCGGCCTCGCCACCGGGAAGGACGCAACGAGCCTTATCCAAGCGTCACGATAGCGCAAGACCTGCCTGCCCATCGGCAACCATCGCCGATTACGAAAAAGGTGTCAGGATGATTTTTGCGTGTCCTTACGGGGGCGTCCGCATGGGCGAAGGGTAATGTCCAGCTCCAGGCGACTGGCTACATGGGCCTTCCAGGCCTCGTAGGCTCAAGACGTGATAGGCAGGTTCCGGCTCCGTGGTGCGGGGCGGTCGTCCCACACCCAAAGCACACCGAGCCCGCTCACAATGCCAAGAAATTCATCCTGACACCTTTTCCGTCTGACACCTTTTCCGTCAGCCGACCATTATCGCCAGACCGACAACGGAAGTTCGATGTCGAAGGGCTCCTCCTCCGCATCGCTCGTCGAAGAAATTTCAAACGCCAGCGATGGGGCCGACTCGGTGAACCGACGCCGAAGGTAGATCCGAGACCAGTCGTGGGGTGGTATCATGACGTGCCAGGACACGCCCATCTCCCATTCCTCGGAAAAGAAGAGGTAGTACATCACGACGACGATATGCGGGCGAACGATGATTCCCTCCCATTCGGTGTCGGTCGTAATACCGAGCTCGGGATGATTCGCAGCAAGCCAGGGTATGAAGAGATCGCGGTACGCCGCTGCAGTCTCGCCTAAGTCGTCCTGGCCCCGGCTTACGATGATGTCTACAGATGCCGTTCGCTCGACTCCCTCGCGCTCGGCGTGGATGGTGGCCGTAACTGTCCAAGGCTCCTCTTCGTCATCGATGATGGGTTGCCGAGCTCGATCTTGCCGTAGCTTCGCCGCGATCGGTTGGTGCGGTATCACGGTGACTTCGGCGACCTCGTCGGGCGTGATCGAAGTCGGATTGACGCTCACGTCCGCGCCGGTGGCCGAGGCCGAGAGGGCAACCGAAGCCGCCTGGCTACTCCCGCCATCTTCAACTGTGATGAGCAGCACACATTTCTGTCCCGGGACGGCGTCGTCCATTTGTTCCGGGATGACCTGGATAGA
>CP070827.1:2614369-2616971 GCA_020344555.1 Phycisphaerales bacterium | reverse complement strand
CACCCCACGGGGCGGATTCCGGCGGCGTCAACGACGGTGACGGAGATGGAATGCTGCTTCGCAAGGCAAACGACGACACACTATGCCAAACCTGTCACGCGGAGCACATGAGCCACGACGTGGAAGGAGAGTGGCAGCCGACCTGTCAGGAGTGTCATGACATTCACGACACGGCCAGCGACAACCTCGCCCTGATTGCTCAGGAGATAGACGGGACACCGGTAACCTTTGTGGAAGACAACGCCGCGTGCAGCACGGAGCGGGACTTCATTCACAGCCCGTGCGATCCGCCCGGTTATGACGGGGTCTGTGAGGTCTGTCACACCGATACCGATTACCACCGCAACAGCTCGGTGGCGAATCACACGCACAACGCGCACGCCCAATGCACGGACTGCCATCTGCACAGTATCGGGTTTTCTACGTCGTGCACTAGTTGCCACGGCGAACCGCCTGACGGAACGGTCTTCCCGAACCGGGTCGGCTCGCATGCGGCCCACTTCACCGCCGCCAACGGACCGGGTGTCGCCGACTGCAACACCTGTCACGCGTCGCTGGAGGGCACCGCCCACGACAACGGCACAGTCGACTTCGCTTCAGGTGTGGATGCCAACCACAACGGGACTATCGATCTGGCGGAGACCGATGTGTGCGACCTCTGTCACAGCGATGGCGGCTTGTTCGACGGCGTTAATGATCCTGTGGTCGGTGCGAAGACTAACTGGGCGGACGGCGTCTACGATGGGGCCGCGCTCAAGCCGGAAAAGATGGATTGGTGCGCGGGTTGTCACGATGCGGAGGGGGCGGTCGTCAACGGATTCACCGCACCCGCGCTTCCCGGGGATGACCAGACCTGGGTCTACAACCTGGCCGGTCACGGAATGAACCACATCCTGTGCACGGACTGCCACGATCCCACGCTCCCTCACACGGACGGCGCCCCCAACAGGTTCAAGGAGCGGTTCCCGCTATTCCGTCCCGGACTCCCTCCCGACGAGCGGGCGCGGCAGCAAGAGCTGGACAGAGAGGCGTACAACGACGGCTATCGCTTGCTGAGCTTCGACGACGGGTGGGCGCTTGCGGTGCCGCGGACCTCGCCTGGCCACACCGCCAGCGACTTCAACCTGTGTTTCTCATGCCATGACCAGCGCAAGATCCTGGGCGTGCCGAGAAACTACGGTCTTCGTTTCACGGACCCCCCTGACGACCTGCGGCTGCCGGAGGGCGTGGCTCAGACCAACTACCGCAATGAGTACGAATGGGGCAACGGCTGGGACGAGTATGGCGGAAAGCCTGTCAACATACACTGGAACCACATCGGTTACACGGCCTGGGATTGGGACATAGACTACGACGGTTTCGTATGGGAGTCACGACGTTCGTGCATGACCTGCCATAATCCCCACGGTGTCTGGAACGCCGACAGCCAGCTGATGCCGGCGATGACCAGCGCGGATCTGGCGATAACCTTCGGTGAATACGACGACGGCTCCGTTATCCGCAAGTATGGTTACATCGGAAGCGGAGAATACATGCAGCAGGATGAGGACCTTTACTGCCAGCCCTGCCATGAATTCTTCGGACCGGGGGAGGACCCTACGCCGGGAGGGGATCCGTTGGAGGCCGATGACCATACGCGTTACTACCGCGAGCCGCTCAACCTGTGGCGCGAGGCCTGCTTCGCATGTCATGAGCGCGGCGGTCAAAGCGGCGAAGCGTCGCTGCAGCCGGCAGGATCGACAATGCCGAGCGCTGGCAAGCCTGGAAGCCGGGCAGCCGCGTGCTCCATTGCAGCGAGTGGCGCCGAGAAGGCTGACTGCCTGGTCTGCCACGACATGAGTGTCCACCGTCAGGGGCGGGTGCTGCTCAACGGCCGGGACGCGCAAGTTACCACGGACGTCGGCAGCCGGTTTCGGGAGGCGCAACGATGATCTGCTCTACCCGGATCCTGGCACTTGTGGCGCTGGCTGCCCTTTGGGTGCTCGGTTCGTTGCCGACCGAGGCTGCCGAGGTCATTTACCCGACGGCTGATGGGACGCTGGCGGACGGCGGGGGCTTGGGCAGCTACGACGGCGTGGTGGACGGTTGGAATTGGGTGTTCAGCCCTGCGGGATTCGCCGGAGCCGTAACGCTTGCAACGGAGACGCCGGCAAGTGCCGTGGAGCACCGGATCGTGTGCGAGTACAATCTGCGTCAAATGAGCGTTGCAAGGCCGTTCAAGGCTACACTCACGTTCATGGCTCGCGGCGTCAACGTATTCCCGTTTCCGGACGCGACCCTCCACGTATACTCCTACCCGGCGGACTTGTACGAATCGCCGAACGATTTCTCCGCAGGACCCGCTACTTTGCAGGGAGTCATCACGGTAATGGCCAACCAGGCACCGCGTGTTGAGACGCTTGACGTTACCGAACTGGTGGCGTCGGCCTTGCTGGCTGGTGACAAAGCGGTAGCATTCCGATTCCAGATCGATCCCAACACCCCGCACGTGACCAACCAGGTGTTCATCGACGCACTCGACGAAGATCCGGTGACCAAGCCGCTTCTGACCATTCGCAGCGCCGTGCCCGGCGACGCCGACGACGACGGCGATGTGGACCTG
>CP070827.1:2600028-2614269 GCA_020344555.1 Phycisphaerales bacterium | reverse complement strand
AGTTCATGTCGATCTCGATGCCCGGTTCGACGAATGGGAAGTAGCCGGGGCGGACGCGAAGCTCGACCTCGCGTTTCATTACCTCCTTGAGGAGGGTGCGGGCCATGGCGATGAGGTTGGGGATCGAGATATCGTGATCGATCAGAAGCCCCTCGACCTGATGGAAAGTGTTTTCGTGGGAGGCATCGAGGGTCTCATAGCGGAAGCACCGGCCGGGGACGATCACCCGCAGCGGGGCACCGAATTTGCGCATGGCCCGATGCTGCACAGGCGAGGTGTGCGTCCGGAGTACCATGCCGTTTTTCAGCCAGAAGGTGTCCTGCATGTCGCGGGCCGGGTGCGTTGGAGGGATGTTCAGGGCTTCGAAGTTGTTGTACTCCTCCTCCATCTCGGGTCCGGCCTCGACAGTGAAGCCCAGGCCCAGGAAGGCCCGCTCGATCTCCCATTGCACGGCCGTGACCGGGTGGACGCTGCCCATGGGCTCGCGAGTTCCCGGGAGTGTGGGATCGAAGGCGGCAGCGGCGGCGGCCTCTTCAGCGGCGGCGGCGGACTCGAATTCCTTCATCCGCTTGCGGATCAGAGCCTTGACCCGCGTTTTAGCCTCGTTGACCGTGCGCCCGACCTCGCCCCGTTGCTCAGGTGGGTACTCCTTGATGGACGATATGATCGACCCCAGCGAGCCTTTCTTTCCGAGAACGAGCGTCTCCAGGCTGCGCACGGCGTCGAGGTTGCGGACGTCGCCCAGCCGGGCGGTCACCTCAGCCTCGATCTTGGCAATGGTCTTATTGAGCCGTTCGATATCCACCAGGCCGTCTGCTCGATCGCGCATCGACACGTTTTCAAGGTCGGACAGCTTAGGCCGCCCGCTTAGGGGCCGCAAGACCCCATCGACGCGACTACACACGGAAGAACACGTACGCGGTTAGCGGGCTCGTGCCTTGTGACGATCCTGTCATGACGCGCCGCTCGAGAGGAAGCCTCGTCACTGGTGCTCGGCCGGGTTGATACTTTACTTGCGTCTTGTGCGTGGGGTGCGTCCCTGCTGGGTCCGATCTGCGCTTCCTGGCCCGCTGAACGCTTCCTCGATGCGATAGGTCGGAACTGTCAATCCAGGCACGCCCATCCGGTTAGCCATCGTCTGCACAAACTCTCGCCAGTAGGGCCATAGATTGAATGTTCCGTTTGTGTGCGCGAAGAAGTCCAACGCATCATCACTCGCTTCAAGGTCTTTCGGGATATCGTACATCGCACTGAAGGTCGCCTCAATAAACAAATCGGCATCCTTCTTGCCATTCTCGTCAGGTCGCCCTTCGAGGGTAAAGCGAACTTGAGCACAGGCTTGTCTTCCATCGGGTGACCTGGAGCCTCTTGCGTCACGGCGTGTGCTTAAAAGCAAGGGTCTCGGCGTGTCGCCGCGCAAGTAGGCGCGACACTCCACCAACCTCACGTCGACGATTCTGACGACGTCGAACAACCGTCTTGCCGCGTCAGCGATGGAGGGATTTACACCCGGGCCCTCTTTTCTGCTCGGTGCCTTCGTTTTGCCCATAGACAGCGCGCCCTCCTCAAGCAGCGTACACACCCTTTTGGGCGAACAGCTCCGAATGCTCCCATCTGTGGAGAACACTCGCTTGGCGTACCTTCACCGCCGAGCACACGATCTCCGACCAGTGCGCGTCCGCGGACGACATCGATGTCAGGAAGACTCTGTGGTTCATCGCATGCATCAGGTCGCCCAGAGTCCTGAGCGTCATGTTGCGCGACCCAGCAAGCAACTGCGTAATGTGCGCCTTGCTGGTTCCGATTCGACGCGCCAGATCTGCCTTGGAGACGCCCTCACGTTGCATCGTCACGGCAACGAGTTCACCCGCTTCCTCGATCAACTGCTCCTGGGCGAACAGACGCGCCATCTCTTTGTCCTGCATCTCGTGATCGTAGAGTGTCGTCATGACTATGCGCTCCCCACTAGTTACCCGTTGGTGCATTGAGTGCGGATCCGTTCCGCTCGGTCAAGGTCCGCCTCGCTTGCCCTCCTCTGCTTCTTCGGTTCGACATTTGTCAGCACAATACGTCGGTCTTGCGTCATGAAACAGTAGATGCGAACCTTCCATGCCTTGATCGCATAGATCTTGTTTCGTTCGTGCTTGAAACGGTCTTCGTTGCGGCACTCCCCGGAATCCCCAAGGCGGCGAATTGTGGTAAGCACCTTCGCCTTGTCTTCGTCCCGAAGCGCATTCCACCCTCGCAATCCGGGCATCTTGCCGTCGGGCATGATGGCCCATTCGATCGTCCTTGATCTGCCGCGGTATACGATCTTATCGTCCATGAGTTGCTAGCAGGTTAATATATATATAAACTCGACGCTTGTCAAGTGTGGAAAATCGTGCCGCAGCGCGCATCGATTCGCAACACATTCGGCAGTTGCAGCGACACCGCAATTGTGGCGCGAGTCGTTCTGAGTGTCAATACGTGGTCATCCAGGTCGATCTGTCGGGTCGTCCGCCCGTGATCCAGTTGATCAGAATCGCAGCGCGCCATCGTCGAGCGCACAGAAGGTTTCACAGACTTGACGCCCGCGACGGACTGCCGAAGGCGGTGACGTCGCCCATGCTGCCGCTCGGGAGACCACAGGGGGCGAGGGCGACGTGGATGCGGGCGAGGAGGCGACGTTGGATGTCGATTCAGGCGGATCTGTGAAGCAGGTCACGGAGCTGCCTTTTCGATCACGGCTATGTACAGGGCATCATCGGGATCGATGTACGTGTGGATTGCCCAGCCGGTTGGGGCCAGGATCTGCTTCATTTCATCTTTGGATAGCAGCAGCCAATCGAACCAGGGCGTCGCATAGTTGGCATACCGGACCCGGATCCGCACCTGCCCCGCCATCCGGCCGTGCTTCCGGTTGAGGCGGTGACAGGCCAGGTGTTCCGGGATGTCGGTCTTGTAGGGATCGATACCCTGGGCCACGATCCTAGCATTGGCGCTGGTCATTTTATGAAACCGTCTAAGCAGCCAACGGGCCCTCCCGGGATTGCCCAGCAGACCGACACCACCGCCCATCAGTAGCACGGTGTCGAACGTACCGGGCGGGGCATTGAACTGCGTGATGGAGGCCACTTTCACCTTCTTGACCCCCCGCAGCCTGCAGACCTTTGAGGCCAGCGGTGACGAGTCCAACCCCAGCACGTCGTGGCCTTTCCGTTGCAGGTACAGACAGCACCGTCCGGCGCCGCTGCCGACGTCGAGCACCCGGCCGCGCACGTATCGCATGGCCTGCTTGTCCTGCGTCGGCCAATCCCGGTACTCGGCGAAATAGCACTTCGGTCCACCCGAGGGCACGACGAAGCCGTCGTCACGTTCCACGATTTCGTCGCCACGCGCGTACCTCAAGTAGTCGTAGATTCCCCTGCCAAACGCGTCCTGATCTGCTTGCATAACGGTCACTTCAATCTAGTGCTTTGTTACTCGTCCTTTGAGGAAGGGGTGACATGTCGAAGATCCCGAGAATCGGGAGCCAAGGGTCCGCGTCACATGACAGGACCCAAGCCCCGTAGGGGCGGCGGAAACTCACGGCAGCCATCCATCGCCCCGGGGCTTCCTTGTTTGCGCCGTTCTCATTCTGGTTGCCAGGGTACAGCATGCCACCTCTCAATTCAGGAGTAATGGGGCGCTAACATTGCTCACCCGATCATACGGGCCCGTCCGCGTTCATCGTAACGACCTTCACGTCACCCACGCAAGGCGGCCGGCCGATATCGCCGGCATGAGTGACCCGGAATGCGCGCCGTTTGATATCGACGGCGATGACAACATTGACTTGTTCGACGTCGCCCAATTCCGGCAGACATTCGCCGGCGGGTGGACACCCGGGTGATATCAACGGGTGGGCTCCCGGCTAGTGTCGTTTGGAAATCACAGGACCCGGTAGCCCGGATCGCCGTTGTAAGACGCTCCACGAGCGGCGATGATACGCCTTGGTCTTGCATTGGGAGAATGTAGCCATGGCGAGCAAGAGCGACGCGAGTGGATTTGGCAGTCTGGAGCCAGCAGCAGTTTGGGGCTTTTTCTCCATGATTGCCGCAATCCCACATCCTTCGAGGAAAGAAGAACGAATTCGCCAGGGCGTGCGAGCCATGGCACAGGAGCACGGGCTTTCCGTCCGCGAAGACTCTACCGGCAACGTGGTGATCGATGTGCCGGGCTCGCCGGGGTGCGGCAATGCGCCTATCACGGTGCTGCAAGCCCATCTCGACATGGTGTGTGAGAAGAACTCCGACTCCGCCCACGATTTCGATCGAGATGGCGTAAGCCTGATCATCGACCATGACGCTGCCAGCGGCAAACAGATCGTACGGGCCGACGGCACGACGCTCGGGGCCGACAACGGGATCGGGGTGGCAATGGCCCTGGCTGCAGCGTCCGAAACCGAGGTGATCCACGGGCCGCTCGAACTCGTCTTCACGGTTGACGAGGAATCGGGGATGACAGGTGCCAAGGCTTTGAGGCCGGATTCATTTCGCGGCCGACGGATGCTCAATCTGGATTCGGAAGAGGACGACGTACTCTACATCGGCTGCGCGGGCGGCTGTGACACCACGCTGTCATTCGAGTGTGGACTGGAACGGCCGGGTGGCGACGCTGTCGCCTGCCGCGTGGCGGTTGCGGGATTGCGGGGCGGGCATTCCGGATCGGATATTCACGAGAACCGAGGCAACGCCATCAAGGTTCTGGCAAGAACACTCTTACGGGCCGATGCCCATACCCTGCAGGTGGCGTCGATCAGTGGAGGGCAATTGCGCAACGCGATTCCGCGTGAGGCCGAGGCCGTGGTGTCAGGATCGCCGGAGACCATCGACGCGTTGCGGGCCGCAGGGAGAGTTGTTGCGGATGAGGTGATCCGCGAATCCGCGGAGGAGCAGCTTTCGATCTCCGTTCAACCGGTGCCAGTGGGCGACGTACCGGCGGTACTTCCCGTTGAGCAGAGCTCGCGCATCCTCGCCACGTTGGCCGCCCTGCCCCACGGGGTGCTGGGCATGCATCCGGGGATTGAAGGCCTGGTGGAGACGTCGAACAATCTCGCCACCGTAATCGGTAGCTTCGTCGACGGGCAACGCAAGATGCACGTCGAGATTGGCACATTGTCGCGAAGCTCCTCGGGGTCACGAAAGCAGGCTACGGTCGGCCAGATCGCTGCCGTGGGCAAGCTGGCCGGTGCCCTCGTCCGCACGAGCGGTGACTATCCCGGTTGGGAACCGAACATGGATTCACCGGCGCTGTCGACTTGCCGTCGGGCATATACGCGGCTATTCGATGAGGAGCCCAAAGTCACAGCCACCCACGCAGGGCTCGAGTGCGGCATCATCGGTGAACGGGTCGGTGGCCTGGATATGGTTTCCTTGGGGCCGACGATCGAGAGGGCTCACACGCCGGAGGAGCGCATCTACGTCGCCTCGGTACAGAAATCGTGGAAGTACCTCCTTGCGATTCTGGCTGAGTTCGCTCGCGGTTGACGAGGCCTTGGCCAGGCAACACCGGGCCAGGCGCCCATGAGCACGAACCGCAGGGCCAGGCCGCACCTCATTTGGAACATTTATTCCACTGACACTGAACACATCCACGTCTGGAGTGTCATACAATGGCTACAGGCAGCGTGTTCCCAACCGGCCAAGTGCTTCACGCGACTGCGATCTGTCACTCTGTCGTCACAAGCGGCTGCGAGCGGCGTCACCGGCGTTTTTCGCCTTTCCCGAAGGGCAGAATTGGGTAGAATTGTGAAAAGTGTGGGCGAAGCTCACACGATAGGGGTTTGTGTGTAATAGCGTTGAGGAGGAGTCTGAGTCATGAATCGGTTCACCAATAATCGAGACCGAGATGCAGCCGCAGTCAGATTAGTCGGCGGTGGTATCCGTGTGATGCGGTACGTCTGGCCTGCTGTTGTATGTGTTGCTCTTATGGTGGGTAACGCGGCGGCACTTGAAGACCACGTCCGCGGAAAGGGAAAGAAAGGCGATGCTGCCGCCAAGGCGCCAAAGGTGCAGAAGAAGGCGGCGTGCGGTTCGGATACGGGAACCCCAGACCCGACTCCGAGCGCAAAATCCACCAAGGGCGGCGCGTCACCACGTTGGGTGTGCGCTGAATCCAACCTGACGACCGACCCGGTGTGGAGTGGCCAACAGATCGAATGTGCCTTCATGATCCGCAACGAAGGCACGGCTGATCTGAAGATAAAAGCGAGGGGCGGGTGAGGCACCAGGTTCAACGGTCGGTCCGACCGTACGATCAAGCCGGGTCAGACGGAGAAGCTGGCCCTCCTCCTTGCCTCAAACAGATATAGCGGGTCGTTCTCAAAACGGATTCAGGTGACAACTAACGATCCCGACCACCCCAATGAGACACTACAGTGCGAGGGGCGGATCTTGATGCCCATGCAGATGAGCCCGGCCCGGGTGAACTTCGGGAGTATCTCACGTAGTGAACCGACGAAGAATCAGGTCATTACACTCACGCGTGGGGACGGTGGTCCGATCTCCCCAAAAGTGTCTCGTACGAGGCAGCCGGGCCTGAACGCTCAGGTCTGCGAGATTGAGCCGGGTGAGCACTACGAACTCGAAATAAGTGTTGGACCCCCCTGGCCTGATGGCATGTTTCGGGACGGGTTGACTCTCAAGACCGGTGTCGAAGCGGCCCCGGAGATGATGCTCAGTGTGTCCGGCAGGGTTATCCCGAGGTTAACGGCGATGCCGAAGCGCATCACGTTTCCGGCAAAGCGGACTGAGGAGTCCGAGCAGGTCGTCAAACTGCAATGGAGCGACGGCAAACCGGCGAACATTCTTGAGGCAACAACCACCGTTTCAGAGGCAAGCGTACGCATCGAGGGGAGCAAGCGAGCGCAGAGGCTGGTAATGACAATGCCGGCTGGCTCCAAGCGCCACCCTGGTGCCCAGAGCGTTACGCTTACCACGGACGATCCTGACCTCCCGACGTTCTCAATCCCGGTTGGGTTCCAAAAGGGGGGTTCGGCTCGTGCGGCGCGTCACCGCATGCCACAATCTACGAGGGCACCCGCAAAGAGACCCGGGGCACCGAAGAAGCCTAAACCGACCGAGCGGTAAACGGTGGAGCCGCTCAGCTTCACCGTATCGCGCCGGTGACGGACAATCCGGGACATGTAGACCCGTACCCAGTGAGAACGCGTGCAGCGCCGTGCAGCCGCTAGTCGCGGCGCACAGGTGGGGGTTGCCCACGCTGTGCAGCCGATACGTGGGTCAAGCACACCTGGGTGAAGGCAAGACCGCTGCTATCGCTGGTGCGCAGCCGAAGCCTGCTCCATCATCCACACGGCAGAAGCCTCCTCAAAGCGAGGACAGTGACCAGGTGGCTGCAACGACGGCAATCGTCATGACCCATGGCAACATAACGGCGTACATAACCACGATGCGGGCGGCGTGACGCCGCGATCGCACGAGCTGTCGCGTGTAGTCACTTCGTAACGGCCCTGTCCACCCGGCAGCACCGAGCACCGTGACGGCGAGGACAAGCAGCAACCACAGTACTAACAGGGACGCCGGGGTTCTGGCAAACACGCTGACACGTAGCGCAGCGTCAGCGACCGTCCAGATCGCAAACACAATACCAAGATACAGAAGGCGATGCGATTCGTAGTTGGATGCTGCAAGTATGGTCCGTGGAGCACGCGCGAATTCCGGCAGCCCCTTCCGAATTTGGGTCCATAAGCCAGCCATCGCGGGCAATGCCCAGATAAAGAACACCCATGCGAAGATAATCCCACATAGCGGAAGAAAGTCGAGCGATGGCTCTATTAAAACGCGGACCGACCTTCTTCCAAACGGGCGGATAATGCGGTCGGCGGCGTCATGTCTCTCAGTTTGGGAGTATCTGCCTCGCCGAGGGGTTCCCCCCAATCCGACGACCGATACCTGCTCATAATCGACGATTGTCGAGCGTGTGGGATCGTCGGGGTCGACATAGCTGTAATTGCTCCATTTGTCTGCTATTTCGACGCGAGCAGCATCACCTACGGCACCGGCCCCGAAAATCAAAGAGGCCGTAATTAGCAGGTACACACCGGTGAACTTGAAGGTGCGTTTCACGTCACCGGGGCGATCCAGGGCCCACCACCACCCGGGAGGGCGCTTCCGAAAGGGGCCGAAAAAACTCGAGAAGAACCATCGCCCAGAACCGACAAGGTCCCAGACCTGCTGTCGATAGCGGGACGGTATGTTGAGCAAGCCGCATTCAGGGCATCGCGGTTCATCACCGAGGCCGAACAGGTTGTACCCGCAGGCCACGCAGCGACGCGCCGTCTCGGCGTCCATTTGGGACGTGTCAATGGGATCGCCGGGTTGTGATGACGAAGCGGGCATGCCCAATCATTGTATAGCCCTCGCTGGCCGGAGGAACCGGCGGCGAAGGGGGAGATGCGCGGATCGAAGCCTGCGACTCGGTGCTGGGGCTATCAGGGCCTTCAAACCAGACCCGACATGAAACAGCGCCCCTTCTGAAAGTCCACATTATAGGCTAAGGTGGTCTTGCGCGGTGCATTGGTGAACCACAGATGCCCAGACCAGAAGACGCTGAATTAGTCTTACGACAGCGCGCCGAGCGCCGGGCCGAGGTCGGTAACGTGATCGCCATGTCGATTCCGGTGGTGGTCACGACCAGCTCGCGCGCTTTCATGGATATCATGGACTACCTGATGATCTCCCGGTTGGGACTCGGGGAGGCCCAGGCGGCGATCCTTCCTTCGCAGATCATCATGTGGTCGTACATCATCCTGGGAATGGGCATCGCATCGATGGTCAACACGTTCGCTTCTCAATCACTGGGACGAAAGCAGTACCGCGACTGCAGCTCCTATGTGTGGCAATCGCTGTACGTGGCCCTTGCCTTCGGCCTGGTGGCACTGGCCCTGCGGCCGAACCTTCCCGCTCTGGTGGCCTGGATCGGTCACGATCCGAAGGTGCAGTCCCTGGAACTGGCTTACACCAGGGTCGCCTTGCTGACGGTGGGGCCCACGATCACCGCCTACGGGTTCGGGTGGTTTTTTGTCGGCGTTCATCGACCTTGGGTGACCATGTGGACGGCGATCGAGGCCAACGTAGTCAACGTTGCCGTCAGCTTCGTGCTGATCTTTGGGCATCTGGGCTTCGAGCCGATGGGCATTGCGGGTGCCGCCTGGGGGACACTGGCTGCGGTCAGCTATCGAACGATCCGGCTGGGATTGACGCTGGTCGCTCCCTCGGCTGACCGAACATTCCATTCACGAAGCACATGGCGGCCGTCGTGGCGTTGCATGAAGGGCCTGTTGCGCATCGGCCTGCCATGCAGTTTTCAATGGCTGTGCGACGTCGTGGTGTGGGCGATATTCGTCAACATACTTGTCGGCACCAAGTTCGGGACCATACACTTGATAGCAACGAATACGGCCTGGCAATATATGCGGCTGGCCTTCCTACCGACGATTGGCGTGGGGCAGGCCCTGACCGCGCTTGTGGGCAAGTCCATCGGTGCCGACGACCCCGCCCGGGCCATACGTGAGGCCCGCATCGCGACCCTGATCACGCTGGTCTATATGGGTTCCCTTTCACTGCTCTACTGGCTCAAAGGTCCCGAATTGATCAGTCTGTTCAACACCGACCCCGAGGTCGTGGAGATCGGCACGACCATCATGATGTGTGCGGCCGTATTTCAGTTGTTCGACGCGATTGGCATCACGTATAGCGCGGCGTTGCGCGGTGCAGGCGACACGTTCGTGCCTTCGGTGTTTTTTATCGTCAGCAACTGGGTCATCATCGTGGGATGCGGTTGGCTGGTCGCGACACACTATTCGCACCTGGGCAGCCTGGGACCGTGGCTTGCGGCGTCCGGTCTGATCGTGATTACCGGTGTTTTTCTGTGGTGGCGGTGGCGCAGTCGGGCCTGGATGAAAATTGACCTCTTTCAGGCCTCGATCGATGACGGCAACACAATCGAGGGCGATTCCAAGGAAGGAACCGCGGCCATACCCTCTCAGACGTAGGATCAAAGCGTCGTGGCCGGACTCATGGGCTGCACTTGCGTCAGGGGCTTGTATCGCAATGATGTCGGCGGATCGAGCCGCAGGCTTCACTGACCAAGCCGCAGGCTCCGCTGACCGAGCCGCAGGCTTTAGCCTGCGCGGAGACACCGTGCAGGCAGAGACCGGCGTCTCGTTCAACGTGGAATTCGTTCCTCCGCTTAAGCATCGAGACGATGTCGCAAGCACCGATACGATTGGGTATGCTGATTTCCGGTGGCGGCCGGACTTTGGTCAACCTGCAAGAGCACATCGCCGCCGGCACGCTGAACGCAAGCATGGAAATTGTCGTCAGCTCGCGCGGCGACGTGAAAGGCGTGGAGCGGTCACGGGAGCTGCGGCTGCCGACGATCGTCATTGAACGCAAGAGCCTTTCATCGGAGACTTTTCAGCATTCCGTCACCGATGCCGTGGCCGGCGTCGATTTGGTTCTGATGGGCGGCTTCTTGTCCCTATGGCGGATACCCGACGAGTTCAACGGGAGGGTGATGAACATTCACCCTGCGCTACTGCCGGAGTTCGGTGGCCGGGGAATGTACGGTGAGCGTGTGCATGAGGCGGTCCTTGCAGCCGGTAAGACGGTCAGTGGGTGTACCGTGCATTTCTGCGACAACGAGTACGATCACGGCCCGATCATATTACAGCGGAAGGTGTCGGTACTGCCGGATGATACGCCGGATACGTTGGCGGCCCGCGTCTTCGAACAGGAGTGCATCGCCTATCCCCAGGCCGTCCGGCTCTTTGCCGAAGGTCGGATCGCGCTGGAGGGAGACAGCGTGACAATTGTCTAAGATGCCGAATTCCGCACATAGGGTGCTAAGGTGCCGTCGGCGAGGCCGTAGTGTCCAAATACTCAAACGAACATAAGTGCTTGTCTCGCATGGCGTTACGCTTCGTGACTCCGGCGCGGTAGAATCGCGTTCATGAAGGTATTCCAACCTTGGCAGCTTCTCCTGGTGGCTCTGGCTGGCTGGATCAACCGGCAGCAGCAGGGCGTGATCGTGTACATCCAAGAGGAGAATCGGGTCCTGAAGAACAAGCTCAAGCGTAGGCGGATTCGGTTTACCGACCAAGAACGTACGCGCCTCGCAGTCAAGGGCAAGGCCCTGGGCCGGAAGGTGCTGCGGGAGGTCGCGTCGATCGTGACGCCGGACACGATCCTGGCGTGGCATAGGAAGCTGATCGCTGAGAAATGGGACTATAGCAAGAGGCGTTGACCGGGTCGCCCGCCGGTTAAGGAGGAGATTGCCAAGCTCACGGTCCGCATGGCACAGGAGAATCCGAGCTGGGGCTATACGACCATCAGGGGAGCGTTGTACAACCTCGGCCACGTGGTGGCCCGTGAAACGGTCCGCAACATTCTGAAGGAAAATGGCATCGAGCCGGCTCCGGAACGCTCCAAACGAATGCCGTGGTCGACCTTCCTCAAGTCGCACTGGGACTGTATTGCCGCTGCCGATCTGTTTACCGTCGAGATCTGGTCGTCGTTCGGTCTTGTCCGCTACTATGTGCTCTTCTTCATCAGACTGTCGACCCGGCGCGTGCATGTCGCGGGTATCACGCCTCAGCCTCATGCAGGCTGGATTAAGCAGATTGCCCGCAATCTGACCGATCCGGTCGATGAATTCTTGCTGGGCATCCGGTACCTGATCATGGATCGCGACGCGATCTTCACCGCGGAGTTCCGCAGCTTCATGAAGAACGAAGGTGTCAAGGTCGTGCGGCTTCCGGCGCGGTTGCCGAATCTGAACGCCTATGCGGAGAGATTCGTGCGTACCATCAAGGAGAGCTGCTTGGGTCGCATGATCTTCTTTGGCGAGGACTCGCTTCGCCGAGCAATCAGCGAGTTTGTGGGATTCTATCACCACGAACGGAACCACCAGGGCCTTGGTAATCGACTTATCGACCCACGAGAAGAGTTCGGCTTAACGGATGGCCCGGTCGCATGTCGAGAGCGTCTTGGTGGGTTGCTTCGCTACTACTATCGCCAGGCGGCGCAGCCTGCACGGAAGGGAATTTGCCGACAGTCCAGGGAAGGCCGAGCGCGCGGTGAGCGCTCAGCGCCTCACGCAAACCGGTTTCGACTCTCGTTCCCGATGCCTGCAGCCCGTTCTTGCGCCGCGATCGAGTTTCTGGATACTACGGGGTCCAAAATCGCTGAACCAGCACAGATGTCTTGTCATTCTCCACTAGAACCGAATGTGAAGACACCTGCAGCCATTGGTCGCGCGTGCCAGCCCTCATCCGCTTATCGCCCTCGGAGTTCGGATGCCTCGGCCAGAAAGAACAGCACGTCCGCCTGCTGAGGGAGTACTGCACTCGCACGAAACTCGCCGTTTGCCACGAACTCGCGCGGCAGACGCAGATAGGACTCCCGTGAATCCCCGCTGTGCAACGGCAGAACGAATCGTGTGCCGGCCTGGGCAAGTAGCTGGGTGATCGTGCCAGGCCGGCTTGGGACGTCCTTAACGTAGGGCTTCGAGTAGGCATCCAGATGCCGGCCGCGGTCGTACAGCATCCAAATAGAGCAGACCTGGCCAGGGAACCGATCAGCCAGATGCGTGCCAATGTTTCGGCGACTGATCGAAGTGCCTTCGACACGAATGGCAGTGCTCAGCTTGGCTAGATGGAAGTTGTGTCCTAGCAGGATGATCTTATCCACAGGTGCCAGCCCGTCGATCCACTCGTCCAACTGACGGCACATGATCTCCTCACGTTCAGCCATCCCGCTACGCCACGCCGACGAATCGGGCCCGGCCTGCCTCGCCATCGCAAAACGGAAGCTGTCTGCCAGGCACCGAATGCAGCGCTGTAGTTCCCGCGCGTCGTCCTCGCCTAAGCATTGACGCAGCTCCGCTTGACGGTTGCCCAGGAAACCCAGCAGATCGCGGAGTCGCTGTACTTCCTGCATTCGCGTTTCCCCGTCCACAAGTACCAGACGCCGAAGGACGCTCTGGACCAGGGCGTTCGATTCATGGGGTCGAACAAGCGCCTCTGCGTCGGCGTATCCGCCACCGGGTGTGCTGTCGAGGTCAAACCCGAACCAGTGAATGCGGTCGGTTCCAGGGGGACGCGCTTCGCACAACGAACGGAGTTGTTCAAGGAACCACGTCTTCTCATCTCTGAGTATCGCCAAGAACTCAGGGTCTCGAGCGCCTGGGATGCTCTTTGCACGATCTTCTCGGCCTTGGCGCGAATATCGCTTGTAATGGGCGTCAATGTACGCAGTATCACCGGTCTCCAAGTACCGATCGAGCTTCTTCCCACCTGAGAATCCGGCCTCCACACCAATATGACGCCAGCCCTTTTCGAAGAGATAGCGGATAAGAAGTAACCGATAGTCGTACTTCTCGTGGATGCCGTGGTCCGGCTCGCCAAGATAGACGAACCGTTTCCCCTTAAAGGTCTCGTCCAGAGCAGACAGCTTACGCGAGTCGATCTTATCCCACTCCGTCGTCCGCAGGTCGATGGCGCTTTCTCGTACCCAGCTCACGAACTTCTCCTGCGAGATGGGGTCATCCCCTGATGCGGCCGCGCCGGCGCACGCAGAGAGCAATGCGGCAATCCTCAGCGCAAGGCTCCAGATCCCCGCAGCCCGACACTCCCGCTCTACAGCAGAGCGCTTCGTGTCGTTGTCGACGGCCTTCAGGGAAGTGGCTGAGCCGTTGGGCGTCACCGAACTCGACGGAGATGGAATACTCGTGCGTTTCGCACTGTCTACTGCTATCGTTGGAACCGTACAAACAGACAAGGTGTTCCTCCTCTCAGGGTGCCAGCCCCCACGTTCGCAGCATGTTCTTCCATAGAGGGCACGCATCAGGGCAGGAACTCTCCCAGTTGCTTTCTATGTGACACTGGAATGTGTACCACGGTTTCCCTTTGTAGCGAAACACCTGCGTTCTGCACGTGTCCGAGACAGCGATCAGGTCGGCATGACCGTCGGGCAGGGTGACCATACCACTATGGCTGGCCCTCGCGTAGAAAGAGCGAGATCGGGGCAAGTTGTCGAAAACCGGGTCGTCCTCGACGACTTGGATCTTCACCGGCCCTGACTCGGGTGCCCTGCCTCCGCCGGCGCCGTGCATTACCGCAAGTATCTGATGGCCGAAGCAGATCCCGACGACGGGAGCGCCATAGTCGACGGAGGTACGGACGGCAGCCTTGAT
>CP070827.1:2588147-2599928 GCA_020344555.1 Phycisphaerales bacterium | reverse complement strand
GAAACTTGCAGAAGTGGCGCGGCTCTTCGCACGGAATGCCGTGGGGTCCGCCGCAGACCGGACGGCAGACGATTCCCGGCTCGCAGGGAGGCACTCCGGAAGGATCGCTGCATTCCCAATGACCATCGGCGCAGCAATAAGGACCCGCAGGATCGGAACACGGTGGTGCCTGCGCGGGATCGCAGCATACCCAGGCACACTCACCCTGGTGAGCTACAGAGACACTCGCGCCCTCAGCCATGCATTCATTGCCGTAGGTCACGCCGTCGCAACCGCACACCGGAGCATAGACTTGGTAGCACTCATCCGGGATCGGCGTGCAGACGCCGACTTCGTAGTGCGCCCCGCACGTGCCTTCTGGATATTTGCAGAACTCGTCGTCCGGACACGGTGGCAGATAGCTGAAATCGCCGCAGATCTGCCCGCACGCGCCGCGGTGGCGGATCGACACGGTAGCCCGGTCGGCCTCACATTCGTTAGCATAGGTCACACCATCACAGCCGCAGACCGGTTCCCAGACATCAGGACACTGACTCGGAATGGGTGTGCAGACGCCGAAGATATCCGCCCAATCGCAGGTACCCTCGGGAAACTTGCAGAACTCATTGGGGTCATCACATGGGATGCCCGCGAACCCACCGCATATCTGCCCGCACTCACCACGGTGGTCGATCGAGACGCCCGCTAGATCGGAATCGCACTCGGTGTGGTAGGTCACCCCGTCACAGCCGCATACCGGATCCCGTATGGCGTCGGGACACCCGACCGGAATGGGCGTGCAGATGCCGGAAATGTCGTGCATGCCGCAGGTGCCGGCGGGGAACTTACAGAATTCATCAGCGGCGTTGCACGGAATGCCGGCAATGCCACCGCACACCTCCCCGCAGGGCTTATCAGCACAGCTCAAGCCTCTGTTTCGCGAAATGCCGCCGAAACCGTCGCAGCACAACGGATTAATATCGACGCAGTAAATCGCGTTATCCACGGGGAAACAACAGGCCTGTGTTGGCTCGCACGTGGTACCGACACCGAGAAAGATGCCGTCAGCGTTCACGCATATCTCCTCGGTGACTTCTACGCAGTGTGGGAGAGGAATAGGAGTCCCGAGAGACATCAGGCAGCAAGCGCCGAACCCGCTGACGGGTACGCATCGGGCCGTAAACTCGTCGTCGACTCCGTCACCATTGGTGTCGGTCGCGATGACTTCGCACGTGCTATCATCGGGGCAGCCGCCACTGGCGGCAGGCGCGCCATCCCTGAGCTCGATGTGGCAGAAGTCAAAACCGATGCACTGGCACTCGGCAACAATCAGTTCGCCGGTCACCGGGCTAAGACGCAGCACGGCGGGAAGACACATATCCTCGGGAATCGGCGAACAAGCGAGCGGCGTGCATCCCGAACCATCAGGCAATGGTTCGCAAACGGTCTCACACACTCCAAAGTGGTCAAGCGATACCCGGGCCATGTCGGAATCGCATTCGCTGCTGTATGTGATCCCGTCACAGCCACATACCGGATCCCAAATCGGCGGGCAGCCGTCCGGTACCGGCGTGCAAGTGCCCAAGAGGTCTGCCCACTCACAGGTGCCCTCCGGAAACTTGCAGAATTCATCGGGGTTATCACATGGGATGCCTGCAAATCCACCGCATACTTGCCCGCAGGTGATGTCTTCGCAGGTTGAATCCGGGCCCTGCGGCACGCCGCCCGAAGCGATACAACAGTGGGGGCTCATGTCTTCGCAGAATGTCACCGTCGGGTCGTGCAGAAAGCAGCAGGCCTGGATCTCCGAACACCCCGTGTTAACGGGATAGAACATGCCACCTGCGGCGTGGCAGGTCGGCTCGTCGAGTTCCAAGCAGGTTTCGTATGCGACGAGACCATCGCTAAAGTCGACGCAGCAGACACCAATCGGGCCGGGCACACATTCGGCCGTAAAAGTATCGTCGATCCCATCGTTATCCGTATCTCGCCCGAATACTTGGCACACACTGCCATCCGGGCACCACCCAACGGCCACCGGACTCGCATCGCCGAACTCGATGTGGCAGTAGTTGAAGTCCATGCACTCGCAGGCCAGCGCGGTGATCGCGCCGGTGTGTACGTCCAAATGCAACACCGTCGGGATGCACTGCTCCTCGGGGATCAGAGAACATGCGAGCTGCACGCAGCCGAAACCGTCGTCCGTGGGCCTGCAAACAGGCTCGCACTCGCCCCGGTGGTCGACTGACGTGCCCGCCATGTCGGCCTGGCACTCGTTTTCGTAGGTGACCCCATCGCAGCCGCATACCGGGGCCCATACCGGCGGACATCCGCCTCGCGTGGGAACACAGAGGCCCTTAATCGTCGTGTGACCACAGTCCCCTGCCGGGAACTTGCAGAACTCGTCGGCCTCCAAACATTCATGGTCCGTAGAACACACCTGCCGGCATTCGCCGTAGTAGGCGATCGAAACGCGGGCCGCGTCGGCTTCACATTCGTTCGGGTAGGTTGTTCCGTCACAGCCGCAGACCGGACTCCAGACCTCCGGACAGCCTGTGGGGACCGGCGTGCAGACGCCCGGGATATCGCAGCAACACCGCCCCGCCGGCAGCTTACAGAACTCTCCCTCGCCGCACGGTATGCCGGCAAAGCCGCCGCACACCTTGCCCTCCACGGGCTCGGCGATCACATGAAGTACGGTATCGAAACACACGATGCCCCTGATGGAAACGACCGCATCGATCCTCGGGAATTCCGACCCACCAACGACCAGACCGCTGTCATAATGCGTCCGCGGCTCGATCCCGACAACCAGGTCCAGGGCCAGGCGATGCTGCACGGCGAACTCCGCGAAGATCGTATACCTCCCGAACCCGGTGATTGGGAAAACTTCAGGTACCGAGTAGAAGAATACCCTCCAATCGACGTTGACCACCGCGAACTCCATGAAGGGAGGAGTCTTCTCGAGTGGCACCAGGTCGAAGGTGCCGACCATGGGAAGCGCCCGGCTGAGCTGGCAGTCACAGGGATTGTAGCAGCCGCGCTGGAACGTGCTGCCGGCCATCAGTGCGTAGGGATGAATCTGGTCTTCGGGCACCGGCGACGCGTCGATGAGTATGGCCGTGTCCCAACAATACATGCCGTTTATCGACACGGTGATGACGATGCGGGACATGTCTCCGATCATGAGCCAGCCACTGTCAAAATGCTGAACCGGCTCATTGCCGACTTCAAGGTCGAGCCGCATTCGATGCTGCACCACGGTTGCAGGATCGGGACTTCCCACCTGATAGATGCCCGATCCTATGATGCGCAGTTCCGCTCCATCGAAAGGCACCGTCCAGTTGACGTCGTCGACAGCGTACGTCTCGATAAAGCCGTCGAGTCCGGTGTACGTGAGCTTGAACGTGCCACGTACTCCGCGCCGCTCCATGATCGGGCACATGCACGGTGGGAAGCATCCCTGCTGGTAGGTGCTATCCGGATTGAGTCGGTAGATCGCATCGCCGGCCGGGATAAGCGGGTCAGCCGATGCCACCGAAGGTACCGCCCCCGTGCCTACGAAGAATACACCGCAGGCAACCGTCGCACCTATTAGACCGGAAAACGTCTTCATCCAACTTGTCATGATTGGGCCTCCAGAATTACTAACCCCTTTACCCGACATCATCCCCTAAAAATGCTCCTCAATTGTACGGGATGGGCCCTATAACGTCAAGGGGCCCGCGCTTCGTTCATGGGTCGGTGGTCCGTGACAGAATCGGCGGACGCCAAAAACCGTAGGGCAGGTCGTTGTTCCGCGCCAGTGGAACGTTGACCTGCCGTTTTCGGGTGGCAGGTGAACCTCCCGGCGTAGCCGGGAGAACCACCTGCCCTACCTCCTCAGCATTCACGCCGCCATACGCACCGGTTGCTGCGCCATCCTGTCAGAACCCAGCTTCCTCCCACCTTCTTGACGGGTTTTGCATCCCGATCTCGAACTGACGTGCGGCGGGCATAGCGTCCCTCTGGAAGCACCCGCCATCCGGATAGCGTAGCCGGCACACGATGTGCTGGCGCAGGGCGGCGGCAATAGTTAAGTCAGGCCGAATAAAACAACGCACCGGTTTTTGAAGGAGGCGAAGGGTAAAGACCGGCCAAGGGAACCGCCAGGGGCCCGGATCTCACGCCCACGGAATTGAGTTGACAGGGGACCACACCGGAAAAGGCAGTAAAACGCGATGAGACACTACATACGAATTGCATGTCTTGTGATGTTCATTTGGGTGCTTTGCCGCGCACCTGCTCACGGACAATGGGTCGAACAGACCTTCAACATCCAGACGGGCTGGAACAGCCTCTACCTGGAGGTTGACCCGGCCCCACCGGAGGCAGACCTCCTGTTCGAGGGGCAACCTTTCGCAGCGGTCTGGATGCGAGCAGCGGACGCGCTGGTAGAGGGGCCGCCGGAGTGCGATGACCCGGATGATCCGTCCTGCACACCCACGCAGCAGAGTGGCTGGCGAATATGGCTTCCGCCCTCTGATCCCAACCGGATCGTAACCAACCTCCGCCTGATTCGCGGCGGCCGGGTGTATCTGATCAACGCAACTCAGCCGACAGCGTGGGCGGTCACCGGGGCGCCGAACGGATCGAGGACGCGGTGGCGCCAAGGCTTCAACCTTGTCGGGTTCCACGTCGTGGACGAGGCGGCTTCAGCGCCGACCTTCAGCAGCTATCTGGCGTCGTCAGCGGCGCATGTCAATGCGGCCGTCTACGACGTGCAGCCGGACGGAACGTTGGCCCAGATACTTGACCTGGTGAGCACACGCATCGGTCCGGGCCGAGGCTATTGGGTCACAAGCGGGAGCGATGTCGAATACGACGGTCCATTGTCGATCGACAACGCGTCGCTACGGGGAGTCGACTACGCCGTCACGCTTGTCGAACACACGTTGCAGGTCGAGAACCTGGCGACACCGCCGGGCGGCGTGACCGTCACATACGAACCATCCGCAGGTGTACCCTCGCCGCCACTGGACCTGCCGACGCTGGCCGGTGACGTTCCCCTGTCGTGGTTCGACCTCGTTGGAGACGAGCCGGACGACGCGATGACGTGGAAGCCGCTATCGAGCGAGACGTGGACCGTCGATGGAGCCGGGTCAGCCGGTGCCCGGCGATCCATTCGCTTGTCGATTAACCGCGCGGGGTTGGCGGGAGCTGTTATTGATGCCGAAGGTCACGGAAGCCAGTATCAGGGCTTGCTGACCATCACCGATGGTGCAGGCTTCCGCCGCCGGATCGGTGTCGTTTCACAGGTGTCTCCCGGCGTCACGGCTGCGACCGCAGGTACTGGGGGCGGCCCGATCGCCCGGCCCGGACTGTACTACGGCTCAGTGACGGTAGACCAGGTCGCGTGGATCACGGCCGGAGCACGTGTCTGGACCAACGACGATCCGGTCGATCCGGAGCTGAGCCCCAACCCGGACGGCGACAACACGTCGTTGCGTTCAACGCCGGCGGCCTTCGCTTTCCCGATCATCATCCACCTCAGCGATACCAATGTGTACAAGCTGCTTCGCGAGGTGACCTTGCTCTTTGACCCGGGAGACGACGGTTGGACAGAGGGCAGCTATGTACTGGTAACGCCGGAATGCCCTCCGGCCGTCTGTGACCCACTTGTGGCCGGCAGCATGCAGGACGGCCAGCCCTTCGCCCGTCGCATCAGCACGGCGGCATTCTCTTTCGAAGGAGATCTCGCCCTTACGGCTGTTACGTCGACGCTAAGCGGCGACACCACGCTTGCCCCTGATGATCCACATAACCCCTTCCATCACCGCTATCACCCCGACCACGATTGTGACCAGGGGGGCGAGTGCTACGAAATCACCCGGAGTCTCCGATTGATATTCGACGGAGAGCCGCCGTCGGAAGGGCAGCGGCCCGGATGGGGTGATACGTTCCTCACCGGCACTTATGAAGAGGACATAGATGGGCTGTATAAGCAGATTGTTCAGGTCGCCGGGCGGTTTGAACTTCAGCGGGTGTCGATGATCGGGACGCTCAACGCCCAGTAGCGGAGGGGATGAAAAGAGATGGCAACAAGGACAAGAATAATGGACGCTGCAGACCGACCGAGCCGCTCCGCGACCTACCGAGTGCAGGCCATCATCGCCCTGATGATCATCGCGGCAGTCGGTACCGCCAGAACGGAAGCGCAGACGGATTGTCAGATGGTGGAGGCGACGGAACTCATCCCGACGGCGCCGCAGCCGAACACCCTGTTCGGAATGGACGTGGCCGTTAGCGGTGATTATGCGATCGTCGGTGCAAGTAATGCGGCGCTCAACCCGGGTGTCGCCTATCTCTTTGCACGGGACGACGGCGGCACCCCTGGCGATCCCCGTGACGATGTCTGGATCGACATTGACAGAATTTCAGCGGGTGATCCACAGAACAACAACGCTTTTGGCTGGTCCGTCGACATTGACGGCGCCACCGCCGTCGTAGGAGCGCCGGGCGCCGAGTCCACTGAAGGGGCCGCCTATGTCTTTCAGCTCGACGACAACAGTACGGACGATCCAAGGGATGATAGTTGGGGGCAAGTAGCGAAGCTCACCCTGACACCGGCACAGAGTCAAGCGAACGCCACCTTCGGGTATACGGTAGCTGTCGACCGTGGGTGGATCGTCGTGGGTACACCCTATTATGATTCCCCGAGCTACAACAATCAGGGTCTGATCAGCCTCTATGAATGGACTGGGACGGAATGGACCTTTAATAACAGCTTCACTTGGACAGGGGCGTATCTGTGGGCGTACTCCGTCGCGGTTAGGGCTGAGGGTCCAGATGATCCCATCATCGCGATCGGCGCGCCGGGTTACCAAAGCAACTTCTTGACCGTTATGAGGAGAGACCCGAGCGGCAGCTTCTTCGATTCTCGGCGCTTCTTCGCGTCCGACCCCGGCTCCGACGACAATTTCGGCAAGTCCGTGTCTATCAGCGGCGACACGATTCTCGTGGGTGCTGAGCGTCACGATCCGGGTACGGGCCTCTACTCCGGCGCGGCCTACGTGTTTCGGGAAATCGGCCGGCTCGACTACGCCGAGGAAGCGAAGCTGACGCCGAGCGACATAACCGAAGACTACTACTTCGGCCGGGATCTATCGCTAGACGGCGACATGGCAGCCATCGGTGCGTGGGGGACGACTGACGAAGGCGACTTTACCGGGGCGGTCTATGCGTTCCAACGGACCCATAGCAGTTGGAGTGAGGTTGCGAGGCTGGTCCAGAGTGATGCGGCCGCGGGGATGTTCTTCGGAGGGGCCACGTCAATCAGCGGAAATACGGTCATCACCAGCAGTAGGGAAGAAGGCATTGCAAGGTACGCCTACATCCACACCCTCACCGACGTGGACAGCGACGGCAAGTATGATGGTTGCGACAACTGTCCGGGCGTGCCGAACAGCGAAAGCCTGGGTATCTGTATCCCCAATGAGGGTGTTACATTCTGCGAGAGCGACGAGGAGTGCGACACGTCGCCGGGAAGCGGAGACGGGGTCTGCTCTCCGCACCTCCACACGTGCATCGCCGGAAACGTGTGGACGTGCACGAGGCACGTGGTTGGGTGTACCGAGCTTGGGTATTGCGTGAGTCCGCAGGACGACAGCGACTCGGACGGGGCCGACGGTGTCGGCGACGTCTGCGACAACTGTCCGGATCGCCGAAATTCAAATCAGGCCGACTTCGATGGTGACGGCTTCGGAGACGTGTGTGATCCGGCCTTCGGCGTCGGCAGCGAGCTCAACCCGCCGAGGGTCTGCTCAGGTGGTTCGGAAGACGGCTCCGCCTGCCTGTCGGATGACGACTGTCCGCCCGATGGCGCTTGCGTTCTTGCACCGGGCTACGAGCAAGCAGACTATGCCGCGACGGCCGCGGCGTACATGAAGTGCATCGGCGGACCGGACGACGGCTTGCCCTGTGCCGAAGACTTCGACTGTGATTCTACCGAGGCGGTTAATGCTGTCTGCGGGCCACGGGGGTTCTTCTACTACGCGAAGGTGTACGGCAACGATCTTGACGGATGGGAAGGACGGTTCTTCGTCAACGAGCCCGGTGCCGAAATCGAGATCCAATGGCGCAACTCGTCCAGCGTGGCGATCGGCGATCCGGTCACCTACGTGGCGACCGACAACGTCGCGGAGGCGCCGGCGGATGCCCCCTACACCGTCGCCGGGGTGCAGTACTTCCTCGACTGGGTCGAAGCGGTGGGCAATCGCGACGCCGCGCCGGTCCATATCGACACGGACTATCAACTCGTCCGCCGCTTCAACTCGACGTACCTGAAGAATAATCCACCACAAGAGCCCGCCGACGTCGAGCTGCAAGGCACCGAGGTCAAAGTCAACAACACGACGGAAGGGAAGATGATCTTCCAGTACACCGACGGCCCGGGCGGCCGACTCGCCGGGTTCGAGGTAATCGACATCCGCAACTTCGGTGACGCCGCGGCCGCTTTTCCGGTGGATGTCGGGGAGCAGCTCGAGATTCCTGACTGGCCCGACGGTGCTGATTGCCGCGCTATTCTCGTGGCCAATCCCGCGGACGGTGGCGGTTTCAAGGCGGGATGGCAGCGCATCGAGGCGCCGCTCGAAATCTGGCCGATTCGGCCTGAGCCGACCTCCGCCAGGTTCATCGTCGTCTGGTATCAGAGCACGCCCTTCTCGCCGGACTGCCAGGCGCGTACGCACGGCTGGCACTATACGGTCCGCCGCTACGTGTCGGACTGGCCGCCGGATCCGCAAGAACACGTCGTGGTCACGGACGATGCTGTGGACGATCCGCCTGTGGTGTTTGCGCCGGTGGCGGAGGAGGATACGTATTGCGACGCGGAACTGATGTATCCCGGAGCACTCACGCCGCCGTACGCCACCCTTGACGGTGGTATTTTTGCGGCTAGCGCGGAGGGATACGCAGTCTTACGGTTTGACCGTAAAGGCACCGAGCCGGGGAGCACCTGCGCGAACAACCGCGTCGGTGTCGAGTTCGAGGTCGTCCGCTGCTACGACCACGTGAATCCCGCCGTGCACGACGGGACGGTGTCGGCTCCCATCGGCACGCAGCTATGGGACCCTGAGCACCGCGTCGAAGCGCCGAACTTTCCGTACGGACGGCTGTTTGTCAACCCGGATACCCAGACGAGCCCGCCCTACGCCGAGGCCATTTACTTGGACACGGGGCAAATCTTCCCCGTAAACACCAGCGCGCACCATGGCGACCTGGAGGTGTGGTGGTTCGAGGAATCACGCGGTGAAGCGAGGCTCTGGTCTACATTCTCTGGCGGCGGAGCCGAGTTTCAGTTGAACGGCTCGGCGGCGGTCGTATCCGGAGTGGGGCAGCTGACGCCGGCGGAGAGCAGCCAGATTGGCTCTTTGATCTTCACGCGCCCGTCTCCCGCGTTCTCAGGTTTCCACGCTTCCTTTGACTTCCGCATCGGAGGCGGTTCCGGGGCTGACGGAATGAGCTTCGCCGTCCTCGGCACGGACTCGTTCGACACTTCAACACTCATCAGTGAAGATGGCCCGCCTCCCGGAACTTCGATCTCCGTTTCGTTCGACACCTACTACAACCCGGGCGATGACCCCGATGACAACCACATCAGCGTGCGCGTCAACGGAGATCTGGTAGGCTCAGAGTACACACCGAGCTTCGACCTCAACAACAATGAATGGCACCGAATAGGAATCGACTACGTGGGCGAGCAGTTGACGGTCACGGTGACTCCGTCAGGCGGCACCCCGGAGATTGTGTTCGATGAGTCACTTGCCGCCTATGCTTTGCCCGCATCTCTCAACGCGTTGTTGGGCTTCGGGGCTCGGACCGGCGGTCTTCACGACGAGCACAACGTCGATAACGTGGCCGTTACCTGGGAGGAGGGCCTGGAGATCTACTGGCCTCACAAGGTTGTCAGGTATCACGCCGAGTGGCCGACGACCGACGACCCGGCCGATCCCAACGATGACCCGATCATCATCGCCTCCCGCGCCGGTGCCGGTGCTTACCCGGACGGAGCTGAGATCTACGCAGTCGGCGTCTTCCAGGGCCCGGAAGACCTACCGGGGTGGAACCCGAACGACGAACACGGCCAGATACTCCCGATAGCCGGCGTGAATCGCGCGTTCGCCGTTCGCGACGACAATCCGTGGAACGTCACTTCGGGCCACCCCCACACACTTGTGTATTACCCGCAGCGCGAGTGCAGTGAAGGCGGTAACTGGTGCGTCGATGAGGGTGATTGCACCACTGGCCCGTGCGACCTGAACGGCCTGTGGGGCATGGGTGTGCACGAGGTGATCGGAGAAGACGGCACCCATGACTTTGACTACACGCACTTCCCGAACCAGTCCGATCCCTCGCAGAGCGACCCGGTTGTAGCCGGTCTGCCCATTGACCCGCTGTTTCCGGTGAACTTCGGGAAGGATCTTTGTTTTGAAGGAGGCACGGGGCCGCCCCTGACGACCGTGATCGGCGACGCACTTTTCGTTGACCGGAAGGGCGGTATCTGGGCGGTAGAGGAGCAGACTGACGATGCGATACCGGTGACCAGCATTGCTACGGTCTACCTGTGGGAACGCTGGTCAGCGGACCGGGACTGCCAGCCCTGGCGGGCGTACTACCCACCGGGCGATGGCACGGAGCCGTGGCCGATCGTCTATCGCCCGAGTTGGCCACCGGTGCCACCGGCGTGCTCCTGGCCGGTGGACGGAAGGTGCGCGCGTCCGCTTCACGTGGGAGAGCTGGTCGACGAGACCTTCCAGTGCGGCTCGATCGAGACCTTGCACGACAGCGTCGGTATCCGCATCGTCGATCCGTCCCACGAGGTATCGGTCGACTACCCCCTGCTACCGCCGGATGTTGATTTCAAGAAGCTTCCACCGCATCTGTACGGCGGCGAGATTGGCGGCGGCGGCTCATGGCCGGACCGCATCGGCTACACCCTTGGCGAACTCCATTTTCGTGGAATAATGAGCGATCGCGATCGCGACCTGCTCCTTGAGCTCAGCTCCGACAGCACTTGGGCTCAGAAGGTCGGAACGGCCGGTGACAGCCTCTATGTGAAGTCCCGTGCACAGCTCACCACACCGATCGAGAATCCCGTGGAAAAATGGGTCTCGGTCGCGGACTTTGAAGCCACTCCGGGCTGGGTGACGCCGGCCTTCCAGAATGACCAGAATTGCGTGGATCAGGGCATGCCCGTCAGTGTCGAGGTCTGGCGGGTCGACTGTGCCCCGACCCGGGGCTTTATACGGGTGCTTCAGCCGACGTGTCCGTTCAATGAGAAGCTGGTCCTCCAGCATTTTGTGGACGGCGGCGGACTGCCGGAGAACCTCGTTTACCAGTGGCAGTGGTCGGTCGACTACGACCCGACCGAGCCGGAGCTTGCCACGTGGAACGACTACAACCCGCCCACGGGATTCCTGGATGGACACGGTCTGCGTGAGGTGATCATCGCCGGGGCATCGCCGTTCACGCTGGCCGATTCCTGGTGGCGCGTGCGCTACCGCGGCTATGACACATGCGAGTGTGACGCCGGGGCACAGGCCAACGGTTGTCCATGCACGGACTTGCTCGCTCCCGATTGTATCGATGGTCGGTACGATTGCTGTCCGCCGGTCGGGCCCACGTCGGACGATTGGGCCACCTGGCTCGCGGACGGCGCCGGGCCCCAGGTGAGCCAGTGGACCGAGCCCATGCTCGCCGAAGGCTGGGTCAAACGCGTGGTGCGCGGGATCAACCCGTTCGACCAGCGGGTCGAGGAGTTCC
>CP070827.1:2570388-2588047 GCA_020344555.1 Phycisphaerales bacterium | reverse complement strand
CACGTGCAGTGCTCGGCCATGGCCCGGGCGAAGCTCGGTGAACGTTTCGACATTCACATGGCCTCGGCGGACCTGGTATTTCCACACAACGAGAACGAGATTGCCCAGAGCCGTGCCCTTATCGGTAAGCCGCAGGCTCGCTACTGGTTGCACTCGGAGCTGGTTCTGGCCAAGGGAAAGAAGATGAGCTACGCGGAGGATACTTGCGTGGCTCTTCCGGACCTGATCGAGAAGGGTTACTCGCCGCGCGAGGTCCGCTTCTTTTTGCTCCAAAGCCACTACCGCCAGCCCGTGCACCTTGCCAATGACAGGCTCGATGCCGCCCGGGCCTCACTTCGCAGGCTGGACGAGTGCGTGGCCAACCTCACTGCCGTCAGTTCGTCAGGCCCGCGCCTGCCCGAGCTGGAGGCCGGGATCGTGGCCATGAAGGAGACCGTGCGGGAAGCGCTGTTCGACGATATGAACATATCGGAGGCGTTGGCCGCGCTATTCCGTCTGGTCAGGCAGGCCAACTACCTGATGACCCAGGGCAGGCTTCACCAGGATGACGCCGGTGACGTGGAGGCTGCGCTGCGCACAGTTGACGAGGTGCTCGGGATCCTGCCCCCTCAGGAGAAGCCCGAAGAGCTTCCGCCTCAGATCCAGGACTTTCTGCGGCAGCGGGACGAGGCCCGCACACAGAAGAACTTTGCACTGGCAGACGAGATCCGCGATGGCCTGGCAGCCCGAGGCTACGTGGTGGAGGACATTCCAGGAGGCACGCGCATAAAACGCAAGAACTAGGGCATTCTCGGATTTCGCGTATCAGTTGTATCGCCGCCCCTATCATCTTGACATATGTCCTACGGCATCATGCACTACCAAATGATGTGGTAGGACATATGTTGAGATGGCTGATCTTGTCATATGTACCAGCAACCGCTGGGACATATGTCATGATCTTGTGGGCGACGCCGCGGCGACCGGTTCGTCACCCACGACGGGTGACGCTACACAAAAGCGGATAACGCTCTAGGGCATTCTCTTTTGTTGTGTATCGGCCAGTCCCAATGCCAGCCGTGATGAGTCCGCAGCACTGGGGTGCCGCTGGTCCCGACGCCTGTCCCGATGCACGTCGGGATACGTCGGGTCCCGGCAGTGCTTGTGCCCCTACCGGGATAGGCTCTAAAGCCCTCCCACGAAGTAAACAGGCGGATCTGATGACTCACCCTACAAAACTATAATGGTCCAGTGGCAGCGTTGGGAAACACGGCGAAGTCGGGAAGATCGACGTGGCCGTCGCCATTACGATCACCCGGCTCACATCCCGGATTGACAATGCCCTCGGTGCCCGTGAAGCACCTTTGAAGGATGGCGTAGTCCAGCAAGTCGATATCACCGTCGCGGTCGAAGTCGGCAGAGGGTCCGACAGAGGCCTCACCGGCCAGCGAACCGATTGGAGTTGCAAGCGGCGTCTCACCGATGTTACTGCCGGCCCGGTCGATCAACTCCAGAGACTGGGACTCCCAGTCACCGACATAGAGGGTCGACGCGCCGATGCCGGCCAAGGCGATCGGGCGGTTGCCTAGGCGCGGCGTCGTAGCACAGACCTCACAAAGGTCGTTGGCCTCTTCGGCACAGACACCATCCCATTCCCAGTCACAACAATAGGCATCGATGGAGCAGACCTCCTGGCAACAGTCAACATCAGCGCAGCATGACGTATTCTCGTCCCCTGGCACGCAGCAGTCACTCGGCAGCGGCGGCAGCACGTTGGTCAACAGGCCTGATTGCGGATCGACTTCATAGATGGACCGCGTGTCGAAGGCGTCGGCGACATAGAGCCGATCGGGGCCGGCAAGCGCCGCCAGTCCGCCACCAACGGTGATGCCGCTGCTTGATCCGAGCCGTAACGTTCGAGTGAAGCGCTGATAAATCGGGTCGATCACGTGGACACTGCGGCCGCGGTAATCGAGCAGGTACAGCTCGCCGTCGAGCATAGTCGCATCACTGTAGTAGCCCGACCCGACCCAAAGGAGGAATTCGTCGAGCACCGCACCGGTCAACGGATCAAGCTGGTAGAGCTTTGGATATTGGCCGACGCCTACGTAGTATAGATGGGTCCCGTCATAGGCAAGGCCTTCCGACGCACTGAATCGCGGCTCCGGAGCCGAGAACGTCACCGTAACATCGCCGGTGCCGGGATCGACGACTTCGATCATCGCCGCGGTGTCATCCAGCCGCGTCGCGAACAGAGGTGAACCGTCTTGAATCGCCTCGGTCCTGGCGGCAGCTTGTCCCGAACCGGGCGGCGCCGCCCGGTGCGATCCCTGCGTGAGGGCAATGAGAATGTCGTACTCGCCGTGGTAACCGTAACGAACTGAACACGGAACCTGCGGGTCATAGCGGTAGTTGCTCCTGCCCGTTACGCCGATGTAGTAGGTTCCCGAGCTGCCCAGGATGATTTGCAGGATATTGGGTGTGGTGTATGCTGCCTCGGGATCAGTATCTGTAAGCTCGACGCCATTGGAATCAAACACACGAATCAGGCTGTAGTCGAGCGGTTCAGGTTGGGATCTGCAAGCGGCCACCTCCACTCGGAGGAGCGCGGGGGCGTGAACGACGTTGACCGACCACATGTCAGCGTCCAGTTCCGGGTCTTCGCAGGGGCCATCGCCGATCCATCCACGACTGCAGACGTAGGACCCTTGATCAACAATCCCCGTGTTGGTTGCCGTCGAGAGGATATCGTTGGGCTCGCCACCACAGGGATCGACCGAACCGACGCTGAGTGTCAGGTGGTACGGTCCGGTGCTACCCGGACCATCGCCCAGGGCATGCGGTGGTATTATCACCTCATCAACATCTGGCCGGTTGGGATCATTCGGAAAACGCTGCTTCGTTCCCATGACCATAACGTAGGCAGACACCACATCCGGATCTACCGGGATGCAGGCCACTGGAAGCACGAGGCGCGCATCGACGGAGTCGCCAAAATTGTCGTTGGAGGCGACAGGCCGTCCCTGGAAGTCATACAGAACCACCACTGGGTCCAGTGCGCTGTCGATCGACTCCGCGGCCACGTCGACTGTCAGGAAGCGCGTCTCGTCAAGCATCGTGACTTCGTAGAAATCGCGGTCGCCCTCGAATTGGGCGTACGGGCCGTCGCCGATGAATCCTTCGATTTCGACCACTTCCGGTCGTCCGGTGACGAATGGCGACAGATGTATTGCCATGGGAGTCGAATCGTTCGGTTCATCGATACCGCTATGTTCGAGATACGTCACCGTAACCACAAGATCGTAGTATCCGACGCTCCCCATTTCGCCGGACCCCGATGTGGCCGGGTCGTACCGCCGATTGCCGGCGCCCGATACCATGATGTACACGTCGTGGTGTTCGAGCACGCCGACGGCAATCGCCGCCTCATGGGAACCGTTAGGCCGGTCATCATCGGCACCGAGCAGACACGGGTCTACGTATGTGCGCTCGCTTATGCCGTCCTCGCAGTTGCGCAAACGCACCGCCGGATCAAGCATCGAGCCATACAGCTTAGTCCGGACCTCGACTTCGATCCGTGCTGGATCGTCCAGCGTGAGCCGATATATGTCCACGTCGCGCCGGCCGTGATCGCCATCACCGATAAACTCGCCAACGGCCGTGAACGACTCGGTGCCTATTGGGCTTGCACTGTAAATGTAATCGTTTGGCTCGAACCGGCTATCGGGAAGAGCCCCTGACTTCGTGAAAATGCTCATGGTGTATGTACCGCCGGTGCCCGGCCTGCCGCTGCCGTCGGTAGTGTTGTCATAGTGAGGGCTGGTCGACGTGCTGATACCGACATAGTAGGTGCCACTAGCCAGCAAATAGGTCTGCAAGTGGGGATCCCTGTCTAGAAATGTCCGATCGTCATTGTTGGTCAACTCGGCGCCGGACCCGTCAAAGAGCCGTAAGAAGGCGTCCAGTTGCGGATCAGAGGATACTACCTCCACAGTCAGCACCACGGGCAACGGTATCAACTCGCCGATCACGAAGGAATAGATATCTACGTCGCGCTCAGGCCAGTCACCGTCTCCAACGCGAGCATCTGTGACGGTTATCGTACCCAGCCCGACAAGCCCCGTGGTAGTCGCAGTGGCCAGGGTGTCATTGGGCTCGTTCACTTCCGCCGTGGCGGCCGGTAAGGCCGGAGCGAATGCCAGCAACACGGACATACCGCGCACCACACCATGCGGCGTCCGAATTGGGAGTGGAGCCACTGTGCCAACGCTAATATCTCGTGTCGTTTTCATCTTACTTCGCCTCGCACGTTGTGCCTTCGCCATGCCGATCCGGTTCTTCTTGGACGCAGTTTTCATAAGAAGGTCGACCCCTGCCGCTGAAATACAGCCTCGTTGGCACATCCGGGACAGGGAGTGTGTCGATCTGCCAACCCTCGCCCCTGACGATAATGCACCGGGAGCCGTGACTTTGGCAATCCTGGTCTTCGAGGACACCATCTTCACAACGGTAGCCTCGCATGTAGATGGTGTCGGCGTGTCCGTCGATGAATGCAGCGTTGAATGTCCAGTCCTTGCCGTGCCAACCACGGACCGACCCCGGAACACCGTACAGAAAGTCGCACTGATCGGGCGCCACTGTCCAGGCGAATCGGCCGTTGTTTTCAAGATACGCCAGTGTCCTGGACGGAATGAGAATGTCCGACATGCGACGCAGGTAGGGCGAGTTGCTGCGCATTTCACCGCCACCTACATTAGCGATCATGAAGATGTTGGCGTTATAACTCGTGCCGAAGTGGTTATAAGACGTAAGACCCTTCTCGGCGAACGACGGGCAGTGGACTCCCGTATATCCCGTGTCAGACGGACAGCGAAGCACCTCGAGGTCCAATTGTGTGTCTTGCTCCGCGCCCTGTGGGTTGAAACTAGGGTGAAGGTGGTCCCTGAACCCTTGCTTGAAGAGGATCTGATTAAGCGGCCGTGAGGCCGGTCCAAAACCGGCCAACGTTCCGTATTTGCTGTTGAGAGGGTCGCCGAGCACACCGGTCAGGAAATCATCTCGTCCGACGCCGCTCTTGCCACCCCACTCGTACGCCCCGACGAAGATGGGGTTGTTACACATCTCACCAGGCTCGAGTTCCGGGCACTGCTGGAACTGCTTGGGGTGTACTGGGAGGGCCATATCGGCCGGATCCTGGGCCGCGTAAATGGCGTTGGCGTACCCGATCCGCATCAGGTTGCTCAGGCACCTGGCATTCTTGCTGTTCGTTCCCACGCCGGCCGTGGCCGGCACCAACAAAAGGGTCAGCAAGCCAACCGCCACAACCGCACCGGTGACATCGACAAGACTCACCGCAGGTCTGATCGTGCCCGGGCAGTTGCTCTTAGTCCTTGTGGTGATGTCTGTCATCAGGCTCTCCTCTCGTTCAGGAGTCGTTTGGACTTCGCTTGGGGTCTCACGGGCATACCCCCGGGTTGGTCGGCAAACTGGTGTCCAACCAGCCATGATTGAGCAGGTCTATCACCCGCAGAATGTCAGGCGGGCCTACTGCACCGCTGTGGTCCACATCCGCGCTATATGCACCCCATGGTGAGGGTCGCACACCGTTTAGAATATCGATCACCGCCAGGATGTCGGCCGGGCCTGCCGTTCCATCGCTATTCACGTTAGCAGGGTGCGACATGAATTGACCCGTGGAAGCCACACCGTCGCCGTCCGTGTAGCTAATCGTGGTGACCTCGCCCGGAGTAATGGGACGCTTCATCGTCAGGGCATAGGCCCCCTCCCCGTTGTACTCTACACTGATGATTTCATTCGTTTCAAATCCGGGCTGGTAAGGCGGGTGGAGAGCCGTGTTCTCGTTCGTTTCGCAGAGCGTAAAGCACGTGGCATCGGCTCCCCCGGGTGCACCCACGATAATAGTGTCAATGCCTTGCAGAGTGCCAGGGTTGCCGATCGGGTGCGGCTGGCGGGCATCGACAACACCATCCGGCGGGTCGATGAACGTCGCTTCGCCGGCTGGGCAGGGAGTACACTCTACGTCGATCCTCAAATCGCCCGCGATGGGATCGCCGGTTGATGGATCGTGGGTTTTACCGAGTCGCCCACCAAGACGGACCTTGTAACAATTCCCCTTAGTGACTTCGAGATCTGCCCGCGACCCGAGGAAACACGGAGAAATGTCGAAATACTGGCATCCTATCTCGGTACCGATCTCGACGGGGGTGACGCAGCCGTCATAGACCACCATGGCCGTATCCGAGGTCAACTCATCGCTTGGGTTGCCCTCGTCGTCGAATCCGCAAGTCTGAAATACCGTCCTCCCATCGCAGGGAGCGATCCATTCGTACCAGACGTCGTTCTGCATCGTCCTTGTGACGTCGAAGCAGGTGACAGGCGGAGGTGGGCAGTCGAACGTGGCCGGGGCACGACCGAACGCTTCACCGGATATATCGAAGGGAACAATAACGTGCTCGCCGGTTAGAAGCTCGGCATTCATACTGAGGTCGTTGTCCATCAATAATGGACTGCCGTCACAGGGAGACGTAAGGCGCAGCTCGTACAAGCCTCGGTCGATGTAATCGCCATAGTCATCCACCCGATTCGTCTTTGCGCCAACCATGGCATAATAGATCTGCCCGGGTATCACGTCCCTAACGCAGACTCTTGACTGGGTCGGCCGGGACGTACCCATGCAGTCGCAGATCTGGTCGTCGTCACTGCAGGCGATAGGGATCAGATTGGCGCACGCATATTCTTCATCGAACGCGCAGGCAGAGCCGTCGGCACAGTCTTGACCGGAGACACTGCACACCGTTAATCCGTCGCCGCACAGGCCGCGATCAGGCTCGGCCACAGTGTACACCTGAATGAGAGAGTCGTGAGCCGGGCCACCTTCGCGAGGCACGCTGCAGCAGGTGTCGAGCTGCACTGATACGGGTAACGTTAGACAGTCTCCTCCAGGGCACCCGTCCAGTGGGTTGTCAGGCCACGGCGCGTTTGGGTCACAGAACTGCCCCGCTCTGCTACCACCGTCGCACGTGGGCGGGGCCACGAACTTGAACCAGACCGTTCCATATCCTCTACTCCCTCGTATCAAATCAGGATCGCTCTCGTGGCCGGTATTGCAGCAGAACCCTGGATCGCTCGAACCAACAGAGCCGTGGGCGGTGCTGATGTACGTACTGCTGTTGGTGTTGACCAGAAGGGCTCCTCTCTCCGGATGAGGGTCGGAACACGAGTCGTTGGACTGTACCTGGTTACAGAATTCGTAAGACCACCGAACGCAAAGGTCATCCCACGCCACCTGGCAGCACCACGGGTCGAAATTGCAGACGGAAGTGCAGCAGTACGGATTTTCGCAACCGGTTTCCGGACGGGCGATCGAACAATCCCCAACGCGCGCCAGGCATGCATAGAACGGACAAGCCTGGTCCCTCTCGCCACAGAATGCACCTCGGTTCCAGAAGATCGGCTCGTCCGGTGCGACCAGATTCCGACACTCATTGCCGGTAAGGTCCTCGCACGTGTCGTCCGGCTTACAGCACGCCGAAAGCCCGCACGGATGACGGAACGGGCCGGGACAGATCCCCTCTGGGCAGTCGGCCTGGCGGGTGCACGGCTCGCCGTCGTGCTCGCCGCCGATACACGCCGCGGCGCAGTGAGCGCCCTCCGTCCACAAACCGCTCAGACCACCTACCCACGAAGGGCAATTCATCTCCGGCAGCTCCCGGCAGACCGCCTCGTCTTCCTCATCCGTCAGGATCATGTCGCAGCAGGCACCTACCGGCGGTTGTCCCTCACAGAAGATCGTAAGCTCGAAGCCCCCCCAGCAGCCAGAGTCGAATTCCTGGGAGCGCCACTCGCCGGCCGTGTAGACCATAAAAGAGTTCTCTGTGTCACCTGGCTTTGCCCTCTTGCAGGTTTGCAGGGGGCCGGTGTACCCGCTGCTCGTCGAATAAACAACAAAGAAACTTGACGAAGGAAGCGGGATCGGCGTTTCGAACTCCTTGCGGCAGATCTGTACGTTATTTCCGCTGGAGAAGCAGTACAATTCCGTGCCGGGAATAAGACCGCCCTGCTCGGGGTCGGTGTCGCTGAGGAGGCTCCGGAGGTCAGCGCCGATGATACCGTCACCCTTGTGAGCGATCTCGTAGGCCACCATGTTGCAGTCGATGACACCCAATCGGACGTCGTCGGCGAAGCGCGCTCGAACACCTGCCGAGTAGTGGCGGCCAGCGTGGTTGGTGTTCTTGTAGCCCACGAACGCATCCGGACACTCGCCCTCCACGTAAATCTCGGCATAAAAGCTGGCATGCCAACGATCAGGAAAACCACCGAATGCCGCCGCGCAGCGGAATCCCGGAAAGTCGAATCGATCCGCGGAGAACCCCAACGTAGCCGGGGCACCCAGAACCACGCCGCACAGATCTCGACTGAAGCTAACGCCCAGGTAGAGATTCGGCGGTAGCTCCACTTGCCCCGATGGATGGAACACGATCTCCTTAATGACGCTGGCTTCCTCGGCAGGGACCGTAACCTGGGCTGAAGTTCCTTCGATCGGATCGTCAGCACCGGCACCCGGGCACGCCTCGTACAGGGCGAAGTTGACCGTGTAGGCCCCCAGTGCCGGGCCGGAGCCGTCGCCGTTCCGATCGCCCGTAACTCTGATCACATAGCGATCCAGAACGCATCCGCTGACGCCTGCCAGGGTGATGTCATCGGCGATCCTTGCAGTTGCCAAAGCCTCTGCGGGAGCAAACACCTCACGACCCAGAGTATTACAGTATACTGCGCTCGGGTCTTCCTCACAGGTGGTACCCAAGCTACTCACCGCCCCGTTGACCGCAGCGCCGCCGCCGGGTCCCCCGACGACAACCACGCGGTGCACGGGAACATCGGGAGAGAGCAAGACGGGTGGCTCCGTCCAGAGCACATCACCGGGGATAGCTGGATCGCCGGAACCATCTTCCTTCTCCAGTGTTGTCGGGGTCGTGAACACCGGAGGCGCTTGTCCGTGGGCAAGGGTGCCCACACCCGTGATTAGAGCAGCGATCCAAATCGCATGCAGTGAATCATACCCCGTGGTCGATCGAGAAAGTTGCCTGCACATTACCGGTCTGCCTAATAAAAGTGCTTATCAGTCGCGCCGGGTAGCACTGGTCCCGAAGCTTCTCCCGACGCGTCTTCGTCCCGGTTCGCCGGGGTACGTCAGGATCCGCCGGTGCTCATGGACGGTGCAGAGTCCAAAGCCGCCTCTCGCGCGAAGACCTCCGACCCGAAACGGCGTCTGTCTGCCAAGACATTCCGGCGCGCCGGGCCGAAGCCCGTACCGCATGGCTATGCGCGTACGCCCTTTACCGAAAAACTCGACGCCTAGACCGAGTTCCTGCGAACCCCGCCCGTCTCTTTGGGCGATCGATTTGAGACCGTTTGCCACCGCTGCCCCAACGGTCGAGTGATTGTACGTCACAGGCACGCGCATTGTCAAGGTCCGGTGCCGGAAACGAACGGACCTGAAGCCCTCCACATGAGTCGAACGGGCGTACATGCAGGGGCCCAAGCTATGGCCGTCTCTCGACGCAATCGGTTCCCTTGGAAACGACCCTTGGTATACCGGATTACAAGGGTCGGCTGCAAGGGGTGCCAACGCCTTGCCGAGCCTGACAGGGCTTGTTCATGCGATTTCCATCCGTTAAACTCGCGTGATGGGTGAAGGAGCAAGTCCTGGACACCACTTAGGAGCCGACGAATGGGCATGATGGAAGATGTTGACCTGTTAAGGGCGGCCCTGGCCCTCGCGCTGGCCGATGGGGAGCTGCGGCGGTCCGAGATGGGCGTGTTGGAGGGGCTGGCCGGACGTGTCGGGGTCGGCCGGGTTTCGTTCGAGGCCATGGTCGAAGCGGCTGAGCACAACGACTCCATTGCCGACAATATTCTGATCCGATCCAAGGAGCGTGCCCACCGGGCTTTCGAGTTGCTGGTGGCACAAGCCCGCATCGACGGCGAAATCAGCAATGAGGAGCGCAGCGTACTCGTACGCATCGCCGGCTCGCTGGGCATCACCGGCGACGACTTCCAGACGATTTACCAAGCGGGAATCAAACGGGCCGACAAGATCCGAAAGTCGCGCACCGGCCCCTCGTGATGGAGAGTAGCCGGGCCGGGTCCCCGCCGGCAGAGTACCCGGCTCACGTTCGCCAAAGTGCTCATCCTTGGCGCGGATGCCGGAATGAAACCACGAACACCTGATTTGCGGAAGCTGGCACGTCGGCAGCGATGGATGGTCTGGCTTGTACTGATCGCGCTAGCTTCACAGTGTCTTCCTTTCCTGCCTTGGGGCCAGCGGGGCCAGTATGTGATGATCATGATGCTCGCGCTCTCGCTGCTGCACCTTGTTGCCTACGTTCTGATGATCATCGGGGTCGTATTAGTCCTAACCGCCCAGGGCAGCCATCCTGTCATTGTCGTCTTATGCGGGATCCTCATGGTCGCCCCGTGCGCGAATTTCCTGCTCTTGGTGCTTGTCAACAGGAGCGTGACGCGCACACTCCAGCGAGCCGGGCTTCACGTGGGTCTCATGGGAGTCAAGGAGGAGGAGGTCGAGCGCATTGTCAACCCCGAACTCTGTAGCGGTTGTGGGTACAACCTCACGGGTAACGTCAGCGGCTATTGCCCCGAGTGCGGACGGGCGATTGAGTGGGCCGTGAGCGGGTGGCCGGGGTGAGCGGCGGCCTGGGCGCCGGGAGTTGGGTGCCAAAGACAAGTGCCCTTGCGGCGCCGGCCGGTGGCACCCCGATCGTGTTAGCAGCATTGTTAGCGAGGTTTCCGGCGACCGGACGACAAAGCCGGACATATCCTGACTGAAACTTACCGCCACGGCCGACATATAAAGAAGCGCGCAATAGCGATTCGATGTATAATTCCCACCCAACGTGGTGCCCCGTTTGGGCTGTTATTGATGCCAGGGAGGTTTCGTCGGCCTAGCCGTCAGGACGCGCGTGGTGCCTGAGGCCGCCGGCGTCTTTCGTTGAGGAGACATGCCATGCTGCGCCGCATTTCCGCTTGTTGTCTTGCCGTATCGTTGGCCTGGGTGAGCACGGAGGCCGGTCCGCCGGCCGGCGATCAGGCCATCGATGTCGCCGAGATGGTTAAGACGGCAGCCGAAGCCAAGGCCGGCAAACCGCCGGAAAAGGGAATGTTCCCAAAGTTCGAAGAAGTCACCAAGGACATGGAATCGCAAAAGGGGTTGTTCACCCTGTGGCAATACCCCGCAAGTGCCAAGGATAAGGACCAAGAGAAGCTGCTGTGCCAGATTCCGTCCGGCTTTTTGGGCGAGAAGTTCATGCTGTCGACCAGCTTCTCCGGCGGCGGCTTCTTTACCGGCTTCCCCCTCGACGAGCGCGTGGTCCAATGGGAGGTGCTTGCCAAGCAACTGCTGCTCATCGAGCCGGAGACCCGTTTCGTCGTCAAGGACGACCACACCGTGAGCGACGTGGTGCGCCGTACGTACCCTGACCGCATCCGTGTGGCCGTCCCCATCGTCACCAAGTCACCGGGCGGCGACCCGCTGTTCGACCTTGGCAAAATGCTCAAGAGCAACTTCGCCGATATCGGCTGGATGTCTGCAGGAATGTTCCCGGGCATGCGCGGCGGTGCTATAAATGCGTCACTCAGCAAGTGGACGAAGAAAAAGACCTTCCAGTACAATGTGGAGATCGGCGTGGAACTTGCAGTCGGTCGGACGGATCCACCGGGATCGTACGACAAAAAGCTCGTCCATTTCAGCTTCTGGAAATTTCCCAAAAGTGACTACACACCACGGGTCGCTGATGATCGTGTCGGCTACTTTCTCACCACCAACCAGGACTGGGCCAAGCCGACCGACTCCCGGGACATCTTCAACCGCTACATCGACCGGTGGCACCTGGTAAAGCGCGACCCCAGTCTGCCTCTGTGCGAGCCGAAGAAGCCCATCACCTTCTATATCGAAAAGACCGTGCCGGTGAAGTTCCGCAGAGCGGTGCGCGACGGTATCCTGGAGTGGAACAGGGCCTTTGAGAAGATCGGCTTTGTCAATGCAGTCGAAGTCCGGCAGCAGACCAAAGACAATGAGTGGAAGGATCTCGACCCCGAAGACATGCGTTACAGCTTCTTCCGTTGGATTGTGACCGGCGGGGGGTTTGCGATGGGACCGCATCGCTCGAACCCGTTTACCGGTCAGATCTACGATGCGGATATCGTGTTTGACGATTCGGTCGTTCGCTATTTCCAGCTAAGCGCCGAGCACAATCTGCCGTCGACTGCGACGGCCACGAAGATGCGCGACCCGGCGATTCGCAAGTTTCTGGAAAAACACCCCGAGTGGAAGCGGCCCCAGCGTGATTGGGAGAGCTTCGCCTTCGGTCAGGGTGAGGAATCCGCCATGCGCGAGGCGATGCGGCAGCGAATGCACCAGCGAGGCCACATCGGCTGTGACTACGCCGAAGGGATGAAGCATCAAATGGCCATTGCCCACGCGATGCTGGCGGGTCAGCCCCAGGAGGTCATCGAAAGGTTCCTGTACGACGCAATCAAGGAGACCGCGACGCACGAGGTGGGACACACACTCGGCCTGCGGCACAACTTCAAAGCCAGCTCGGTCTACTCGCTCGATGAGATCAAGCGGCGACGCACGACTGGTGAGCCCTTGGTCGGATCGATCATGGACTACAATCCACTGCTGTTCTTCGCGGAGAACACTCTTGAAGGCCACTTCATCACCCCGACCATAGGTCCTTATGATTACTGGGCCATCGAATACGGATATCGACCGGCCGACGGCTCCTACAAGCCGAAGAAGCCCGCAGAGGGCGAAGAAGAGTCACCGGAGGGTGAAGAGAAGGCCGAAGCTGAGACAGGCGGCGATGCCGAGGCCGAGGTGCTGGAACAGATCCCCAAGGAAGTCCTCGATAAGCTGCCGCCGGGGATCAAGAAGTTGATCGAATCCGAGGGGGCCAAGGCGATGATGGCCGAAGCGACCTCCGATGAGAAACCGGACGAGAAACCCGCCGCCCGGGCCTTCAAGGGCCCCAACGCTGCCGAGCTAAAGATGCTCCACGCCATCGCCTCGCGCGCCGCCGAGCCTGAGCTGGCATATGCCAGCGATCAGGATACGACCGGCCTGGGGCCCGACCCGCGATCCAACCGGTTTGACATGGGGAGTGATCCGATCGAGTGGGCCCGCGAGCGATTCGAGGTAGTCGACAGCCGAATGGACAACGTCCTCGAGTGGGCCGTCAAAGACCGCGAAAGCTGGTACCACCTCCGTCGAGCGTACGTCAGTCTGCTGGTGGAGAAGACTTTCACGATCGATTACGTGGGACGCTATATCGGTGGGCAGTATACCAGCCGCAGTCACCGGGGCGATCCCGAGGCCTCGCCCCCGCTCGTCCTGGTTGACCCCGAGCTGCAACGCAAGGCCCTGGCGTTTATCGAGGAGAATCTGTATAGCGATGAATTCTTCTCGGTTTCTCCGGAGGTACTCAATCACCTGGCGGCGCCGCGCTGGTGGCACGCCGGGGCGCAGATCAGTTTCATGGTGGACTTCCCAATCCACGATCTGATTGCCATGCTGCAATGGTGGAACCTCTTCGACAGGCTCTTCCCCAACACGCTTCGCCGTATCCAGGACGCCGAGATGAAGACGACTGCCGAGGACAGGTTCACGATTGCCGAGTACTTGCAGCGGATCCAGCAGGCATGCTGGTCCGACCTGGCTGACCGAAAGAGAATAAGCGGCAGTAAGTGGAGTGATACCAAGCCGTTTATTTCCAGCGTTCGGCGCTCGCTGCAGCGCGAATACCTCAACGTCATCGAGCCGCTTGTGAGAACGCAGCCCGGGACGGTGGTCTCGCCCGACCTGCACGCCATGGTTCAACATTCTCTGCGCAAACTGAACGAGCAGATCGAGCAGGCCCTGGCGACCGGTGAGGTGGACTTTGCTTCAGAGAGCCACTTGGCCTCGTGCAAGTCGCGGATCGACCGCATGCTTGCTCCGGAGCTGAACGAGTACCGGTCCGGACCGATGGGCTTCTGACCACCTGGAGCTGCGTCCGAGTTCGGTTGCTAAACTTGTCTGATGAGTCTCGCGACCATTGTCGGGACCACAACCGGTGATTCGTCACGCCGCTGGCGACGACGTCAGAACGGCTTGTGCCTCAAATGTGGGTGCAGCCTTACGGGCAACGTGTCCTGAATATGCTCAGAATGCGGACAGCGAGGGCACAGTGTCTGATGCCTTGAGCTACAGCCTTCTTCTCGTCGCGGCAATCACTGTCATGATACTAATGGCCACTTCACGCTACTTCCTGCCTGTCTTTGTGTCCCCAATCTTCCACGAGCTGCTCAGCTTTGGCACGCCAGCCGCCCGAAGGAAGTCATTATGGCGCGCAAGGCGTGAATTGTACAAGCTTGGGCGGTATCGCTTCACCATGGCGGTCACTGCGCTCGTTTGGTCTCTCATTGTGCTGCCCGTCTTTGCGTTCGCGCCTACGCCTTCCTTCATGGTTGTTGGTGTTTCGGTGGCCTTGGTGTTGTGTCCTATTGCGTCCACGTGGACGAACATTTTGCTGTTTCGCGACGAGCTGCGAACATCGCTCCGGAAGCAACTTCGCGAGGCCGGCGTGCCTATCTGTATCGCGTGTGGCTATGACTTGACGGGGAGTGTCTCCGAGGTTTGCTCCGAGTGCGGGACGAGGATACGCTGAATCCAGCTACCTGTTCGATCGGGGGCTTGCCGAACAACGGCCTAGCACTGGCGCAGCATGAGGAGTCCTGCTGCTCCCCTGACAACCGCCGATCCGCCATTAGTCCGTTGGTGACACGGACTTACGAAATGCACCGCCAGGGACTCGAACCCCGGACCCGCTGGCTAAGAGTCAGAAATCACTTTAGGGGCGTCGTGGCCCTGACTTCCTTTCCCACAAGGACTTACGAGAGAGAGCTACCCGGATTGTCAATCCGTGCGCTGCAGAATGCGCTGCAATTGAGGAGTGGATTCTCGCATGTTCGGTCCCTCTCACTGCCGCACAGCGAGCATGCGTCCACAACGTACTGACTGACGCCGACCTTTAAGCAGCCTTGGGAATTATGGAGGGCACGACCGGAACCGCTGGACTCTCCACGATGTTGCGCGAGCATGTGGTGGGTTCGAACACCTTCGACCTTGTCAGGAGGCGCCCAAACCCTGCCACGTAGAGGCGCCTCCAAACCCAGCCACTTGGAAGAGCTGATCGTCGGCCGTAGGCCACCTTCAACGAGTGTTTTGTTGAAGGAGGCGCGGTATGGCGAATCAGCTGAAGGTGGCTGTGGCCGAAGAACCAGATCTTGGTGATTGACGAAGACCAGGGCCTTTCCGGCAAGCACGCCTCAGGCCGCGAAGGGTTTCAGAAGCTGGCCGCGGACGTCGGCCTGGGCAAGGTGGGGATCGTCATGGGCTATGAGGTGTCCCGCCTTTCCCGTAACAATGCGGATTGGCACCGACTCCTGGAGTTGTGCGCGCTGTTCGATACGCTGGTTGGCGACACCGACGGCATTTACCACCCACGCGATTTCAACGACAGATTGTTGCTCGGGTTGAAGGGGACTCTTTCGGAAGCAGAGCTCCATAGCCTCCGTTTGCGGCTTGACGCGGGTCGGCTGTCCAAGGCCAAGCGGGGCGAGTTGGTTCAACACCTCCCAACGGGTCTAATTCGCACGCCTGAAGGGGCCGTTTTATTCGACCCAGATGCGAGCGTGCGGGCACGGTTAGGGCTGGTCTTTCGCAAGTTTGTAGAACTGGGCTCAGTGAGAAAGGTGCTGCAGTATTTTGTGCGTAACAACCTCAAGCTCCCGCGGCGCCAAATGTCTGGTATCTTTGCCGGGGATCTCTTTTGGAAAGACCCTTCGGAATCGACCTTCTATGCAGTCTTGAAGAATCCAGCCTATGCGGGAGCCTTCGCCTATGGCAAGCGTATCGTTGAACCGACCCGGCAAATTCCGGGCCGACCCGCCACGGGAAGGCTGCGAAGACCCCGATCGCAGTGGATCGCGTTGGTCAAGGATGTCTATCCGGCGTACATTACGTGGGACGAATTCGAGTTGATCCAACGCACTATCGAGGAAAATCGGCAGAAGATGCAGGACCAATTCGCACGACAGCGTGTTATCCGCCAGGGTACGGCGATGTTGACGGGCTTGGTTCATTGTGGTCACTGCGGGCATGCGATGGGCGTCGCCTATAAGCAACGTCGATTCCAGTACAAGTGTGATAGTGCTCGCCAGAAATATGGTAGACCGTCCTGCCAGTTTTTGACCGGAAACCCCATTGATGAGGCGGTCATCCATGCCTTTTTCCGAGTGCTTCGCCCCGCGGAGATTGACGCGCTGGAGAAGGTCAGCGCCAAGGAGGCTGAGCATCATAGCGAACGTGTAGACCATCTCAAGCACGAGGTGGCGCGGTACGCGTACGAAGCCCAGCGTGCCGAGCGGCGGTACAACTGTGTTGATCCCGAGAATCGTTTGATTGCGGCCACGTTGGAGAGGAACTGGGAGCACGCCCTGGCCGATCTCGAACAAGCCAAGGCGAAGCTAGGCGAGGCTTTGTCCGAGCAGCCAAAGGCTTGCGTGATCCCTGCGGACTTGCGGGATGCGTTCTCCGACGTCGGTAAGAGGCTGCCGGACCTCTGGCCGCGCATATCGCTGGAAGGGAAGAAAGTGCTGCTCCGCACGCTCGTCAACGATGTGCACTTGGCACGGGGCGCTGACGGGATCGTGCAAATACGGATCGTCTGGCGGGGCGGCTCAGTTACCGAGGAGCACGTGCGCGTGCCTGTTCACTCTCTGCGGTATTCGGAAACCGAACAAAAAGTGGCCAAGCGGGTTCGTGAGCTTTCGGAAGAAGGGCTGAGGGATCGGCAAATTATCGAGCGACTCAACAAGGAGGGCTACGTGCCGTGTCGCGGCGGCACCTTCACCAAGCAGGTCCTCGCGAAAACCAAGAAACGTTACCACATCGTATCCAATTGCGAGAAGGTGCGCCGCGGGAATCTTCCAGGTGCGTACACCGTTCGTGAGATGGCCGCCCGTATCAACATCCATCCGTCATGGATCTACCGAGAGATCGGTGCTGGCTCCATCACGATCGAGAAGGACTCACGGTTTGGCTGTTATCTCTTCCCGCGCCAAAGGGATTCTGTTACAAAAATGAACCGCCTTAAGAAGGGAGAGCTCCGTCATGTCTCGTTCCAAAAGGTGCACTGTACTGGTTGAGGCAAGAGCCATTTGGCGCAGGCCTTGGGCTATCAGGCCATCAAGTCCGGGCACGTTGTACTCTACCGGTCGATCTTTGATGTCGTTCGGGACTTCCTCCACGACGAGGCCCTGGGAGGACAGGACAAGGTGCTGAGCAAGTACCTCAGGCCGGACCTGGTGATCATCGACGATATGGGCCTCAAGCAGCTGCCGAAGCGATCGGGCGAGTACCTCTTCGAGATCATCATGCGGCGTTATGAGATCCGTTCGACGATGATGACGTCGAACCGTCCCCTGGAGGATTGGGGCAAGCTCATTGGCGACGTGCCGGCGGCCACCGCGATCCTGGACCGCTTTCTGCACCATGCCGAGGTGATCACGATCACCGGCAAGAGCTACCGGCTAAGGC
>CP070827.1:2554655-2570288 GCA_020344555.1 Phycisphaerales bacterium | reverse complement strand
GACGATGTAACCGTTAAAAGGGGCACGAATGGTCGCTTTCTTGAGCGCCGTTTCAACGCGGAGGACCGCGGCCTTCTGCTCGGTGACCTCGTGAGCAGCCCGGGCGATGGTTTCTTTGCGGGGTCCCTCCACCCCGAGGTTATAGGCGGCCTCAGCGGCGATCTTACGGCGTTCGGCAGCCAGAAACTCCGCCTTGGTGTCGAAATACTCCTTGTCGTTGGAGTAAGGGCCAGCGTAGAGCTTCTCAATCCGCTGCATCTCGAATTCCCACTGCTGGTGTCGGGCCACCGCTTCGTCCCTGAGGGCCTTCAGGCGGGCCAGCTCTTCCTTGCGAGTGCCGGCCAGCAGCTCCTGGTGGTGTGCCTCCAGGGCCTCCAGTTTGGCCTGTTCCTCCGCGAGCTGTAGGGTCAGCGTATCGGTGTCGAGCGCGCAGATTCTGCCTCGTGTCGGAATGAAGTCGCCCTCCCGCCCGGGCATTTCGGCCACCAGACCGGCGATTTCCGAGCAGACTCTGCTACGCCGGGCCGGGCCGACCGTGCCCACCACGGTGATGGTGCGCGGTGCCTCTACCTCCCGGGCCTCGGCCACAACTACCTTTGTGGCCGGCATTTGCCCGAAAGTCTGTATTTCCCGAGTCGCTACAGCGACCAGAGTCGATGCTAACAGGAGTGTGCGAAGCATTGTTTTTGTCATATAAACCCAGAAAAACGGCGGCAACGCGACAATTCACAGCCGGCCGAATGCAAAAAACGTTTCGATCGGTGTATTATAGCTATCGGATGATTATTTTAAACAGGAAGCCATTTCGTACTGTCTGGGCACCGGTATCCAACTCTGGGCGGACCGTCAGGCGGTTCGCTCGGGCCGCGGTCGATCTGCTGTTTCCAGCGCGCTGCACCCTGTGCGGCGGATTGCCCGAGGCTCAGACGACGCCCCTATGCCGGGGCTGCACGACTCTCGTCGAGCACGAGCGCTGTCAGCCTGTCTGTCCTACCTGCGCCGCGTCCGTTGGACCGTTCGAGATATCGGACGAACGATGCCGGAAGTGTCGCAACCGTCGGCCAGGGGTCACGAAGATGGTCCGCGTTGGCCCCTACCGCCGTTGTGAAGATGATGGAGCCCGCGAGCGCGACGGTGTGTCCAGTCTCGGAAGGCTGCTTCGATCCTACAAATACTCCGGGCGCGAAGAATCCGGCCCGGTCTTGGCCGGGTGGCTGGCGCAGGTCGTGGCCGGTGCACCGTGGTTTGATCGAGTTGAGGCGATCGTCACCGTACCGACTCACTGGAAGCATCGGCTGACCCGGCCGTTGTACGCTGCCGAGGCTCTTGCGGCTGTCGTGGCGAAACGCACGGCTCTGCCCCAAGCACCGGTCCTGAGGCGGGTAAAGGCTGGGCCTCATCAGATCGGCCTGAGCTACACGGACCGGGCCGACAATGTTCGTGGTGCGTTTGCCATCCGCCGCGGGGTGAGCTTGAATGATGCTCGCTTGCTTCTGATCGACGACGTCAAAACCACCGGGGCGACGATCAACGAATGTGCCAAGGTCCTGCGGCGGGGTGGCGCGGCCGAAGTCTATGCCGCGGTGGTGGTGACGGTCGACTGGGACCGACCCGCCGGCCAGGTCTTCTCATCTATCTGAACCGGTCTTGCTTCGCGGGAATTGCGCTGGCGGGTCCCGGCGCGCCGGGACCTGCTGGGATTCATCTCAGCGCAGTGTGATCATGAGCAAGCCCAGGATGGCCAGTACGGCGGCAACGATCCAAAGCAGCCGCTTGGAGCGCCCCTTGGGCCATACAGGAGTGATCCAATCACCGCAGTGAGGGCATTGCTGTGTATCCTCATGCACGGCCTGTCGGCAGGATGGGCAGATCAGAAGGTCGTCTTCGGCATCGCCCTCGTCGTCGACCCATTCCTCATCCACATAGTCATCATCATATGGCATGGCGGTGATTCAACCCGCCCAAGCAAACGTTCGATTGCACAGAATTGGTCGGTGTGCAGGTCAATCGTCGGCTGGTGGTGTCTCCTTGACCACTTCGAGCATGCCTTTGAACTCCGGCGTGTCGCAGCGGTGGCATAACTCGAATAGCACGCTCTCGACGCTCGTAACAAATGCACCCTCCTGCCGCATGCGCTCCAGCGACCGTTCACAGTCAAACCGGCTGCGTGAGCTTACACCGTCGGCGCACACGAAGACGTCATAATCGCGGCTGATCAAATCGAGCGTAGTCTGCTGGATGCACACGTGGGCTTCGACGCCGACCATGATGACCTGCGGCCGGTCGATCCCAAGGATCGCCTCGCGCACGGCGGCTTCCGCCCAAGCGCTGAATGTCGGTTTTTCCAGGATAGTCGCCTGGCTCAGTTCCAGGCCGTTCCTGATCGTCTCATGGGTTCGCCCAAGACCTTTGGGATACTGTTCCGTGGCCAGTACGGGCAGCTTGAAGACACGCGTGCCCTCGAGCAATCTCCGACCGGCCGCGATCACCCGCTCCCGGTGACGAACCAACGGCACGAGCTTCTCCTGAAGATCGATCACCAGCACAAACGCACGGTCAACATCAAGCTGGTTGGCACGCAAGATCACAGTTCACTCCAAAGATCTCGCGGAGTCTACGAACACGCAGTCACCGGGTCAACGGCAGATCCGTGCTCCAAGTGTGGTGACAGGCTCGCTTACGATCCCTGGTCGAGGCGGCGTTGGTTTTCGCGTTGCAGCTTTTCAAACTGCGGGGCGAGAGCGGGGCCGCCCAGCTCGGGATACAACTGCTTGTGTTGATGAATCACTTTGATGATGCCCTGCGGCGGGTGTCCTAAGGCTGTACGGCATTGCAGATCTCGCAGCAAGGCCTTCCAGCGAATCGGATCGGCCGGAGGCAGCCGCATGGCCAGCCGGTTGAACCCGGGCAGGGCTGAGCCGAATTCGCCAAGCTGAAACAAGGCCTCCGCACGTCCCAGCAGGACACGCACGTCGGTCGAGGGCCGAGGCGCCGCCGAGCCATCGTTCGCCGCAAGCAAAGACTCAAACAGCTCACGAGCGCGCTGGTAGTGACCGGCACGCAGGTTCGCCTCGGCAAGCTGAACGGACGTCCGGGGATCAGGTGGGGTCGAGACGGCATCGGGGCGGGTTGTCCATTCGTGGATCTGCCGGGCGATCACCAAGGCCATCTCGGCTTTTCGCTGTGCCGCGGTATTATCACGCTCTTTTTGGAGGTCTTGGAAGTCTTCGACCACGCTGTGGTAGAGTGATTGCAGGACCGGAGCGGCATTTTCCGGGTCCGCGGCGACGAAGGTGGGAATCACCCGCTTGGCCTCGTCGAGCCGTCCCAGCCTCTCGTATGCCAGCAGACGTACGCGCCAGACGCGGCCGGCCAGTGCCTCCTGGTCGGGATAGTCATCCTCAAAGCCGGCGAGCGTCTCGAGGGCCCTGGCGGGCTTAGCAGCATGCGGCAGCACATACACCTCACCGGCAAGAAGACGAGCCCGGGCCAGCAGATTTCGCATCGTGGAGACCCGCCGCGCGTCCCACCGGTGGTTCAGCTCGCTGCTGGCCAGGGCGACAAACTCCCGTTGAACCGCAAGAAAGTCGTCGTTCCGGTGCAGGAGATCAAGCCGATGCGGCGTGTCGGCGGCCGCCCGTTGCTGCAAGTCCAACGCCAGACAGCGAGCCCGGAAAAACACGCTCTCGAGGTAGTGCTCGTGGCTGCGATCAACCAGAGCATACTGCGCGGCGGCGACGGCGTGCTCCCCCAGCTCATCCAACAACTGGGCATAGTAGAACCGCCAATAGCGTGCCACAGTAGTGTCGCGATAGCGGGTTTCAAGAACCTCCAAGGCCTCCCGGTAGAGCCGTTGTACGTCGGGTTGAGAACCCGCCGATGAATCGCCGTACAGCTCAGCAGCCAGTTGCACGGCAAACGTGGCGGCTTGCCGGGCATTGCCGAACGCGACGTGGTCTCTTGCCACATCGAGAAACCGTTGGGCGGCGGCGGCCATGCGACCACGGCGATACTGGGCAACGGCGAGGTTGTAGAGCACCTCAGGCAGCAGCGATCCGGCGGCCGGGGTCATGTCAGCAACAAAGCGCTGGCCCGCCGCAATGGCGCGATCCAGGAGCGCGTCCGAAGTCTCGGTTGACTGGTCGGCGTCAAACAGCAGCCCTGCGATCAAAGCGCATCGGTCAAACGGATCGAGCTGATCAGGGTCGGTCTCCGGCGCGATCATGTCGTAAAGCGTCGCGTATAGTTCATCACGCTTATCGGGCTCCTGCCGGGCCAATCTAGCTAACGGCTGCCATGCCTTTTCGCGGTATCGTTGGGCGGCGTCCGTCCGTCCTGCCTGGTCCGCAACGGTCGCACGGCGCTTCAGCACCGACCGCTCCAGCAGGGCAGCCGCAACCTTTAAGCCAAAGTCATCGCCGCTCGTTGAGGTGAAGGTAGTGCGAAACTGGGTAAGCCGCTGTAAAGCGCCGTCGAACCGGCCATCATCGGCCTCGTTGCGGATGGCCTCCAGCCAGGCCAATGTCACTGACCAGTCAATGCGCTGCCGTTCGTTTGGGTCGTTGATGCCCGCGGCCACGGCCAAGGCGCGATCGAGGTGCTCGCGGGCGGGTCGGTGGTTGTTGAGCAGCCGGTGGGTCATACCGGCCAGCAGCAGGGCCTGAACCTGGACGTGGCTGGTCGTATGAGGTGTGTTGAGGAGCGTCGGATTGCCGGCTACCCGCTCGAGGATTTCGTTGAGCTGACGGGCCCGGGTCGGATCAGTGTCCTCGCGGGGCAGCGAATTATAGAACAACGCCCAAAGCAGCAGATACTCTGATCGAGGAGCGAGGCGATCAAGCTGCTCGATGTAGCCGTCAGCCTCGAGCTTCTCGAACTCACGGATGGACATCCTGTCGATGCGGTCGTATTCCTCGGCAAGCTCTTTTACAAGCGCGGTCAAAGCGGCCACCGCCCGGGTCGACAGCGAGCGCAACCGCTTGCGATCGTCTCTGTTGCCACCTCGATACAGGATGCTCGTCAAGAAGGGCTCCGCCTCATCGTAGATGATCGAGTGGGCCAGGGTGAATCGCCACTCGAACCGCCGCAGGTCGCCAAAGCTTGCCTCGATCAACTGCCCCAGTATGCGATTGGCTTCGGCGATTGCGGCCTGTTGTTGTTCCAGCGGGAGGGTCGGGTCGGCGAACTCCGCGAGCTTCACCTCGCGCATCATGATCAGCCGGTCCATTTCGCTGCTCGGCGGGAAGTCACGTAGATGCAGCTCAAGCAGCTCGGTGAGACCACGCCTTTTCAGGCCCGCGCGGAATGCCGCCGTGCTCAGGCGCGACTCCTCCGGAGGCCGTTCCTGTGCACCCCTGGGGGCCGGGTAACCAGAAGTCCCAAGGGTCATCGCGGCGACAAGGGCCAGTGCCGGAAAAGGCAATCGGATGCTAGGGTTCTCCAAATGCAATGCGCTCACAACCTGCCCGCAATGCTGCATTCCAACAGTTGACCACATGGTCCCAGCGAACGTTGTTTTCGGCGACGATTACGACCGGCGTCTGTTTGTCGAAGCCGGGCTGCTGCTGGAGCTGCCGAAGAAAATCCGGCAAGGCGCCGAAGTCTTGCGGAACGTTCTGGAAGCGATCCACGGCGATTGTGTAGTCGGCATGGCCGGGGCCTGTCTGGGTGAGGCGGACGACAATCGGGCTGACCGGCAAGGGGACCGCCGGCACGGCCCCTAACTGGGGAAGATCCGAAGCCAGGATCCCTTCGGCGCGTTCAAACGTAGTGGTCACCAGGAAGAAGATGAGTAGAAGGAAACTCACGTCGATCATTGGGGCGATGTTCACCGCAATCGGGAGGCCCCTTGCGGCGGAGCGGCGTCTGCGCCGCCGGGCGTATGGACTCTCCTTTGTGTCTGTTATACTCCGCTTCTTACCCTGGGGTCTTCGTGTCGACAGCATGTCACTCCTCCTCCGCAACATGTGCCGCAACATTCAACACCTTGATGTCGTTTTCCGCGATTACACGCATCACCACCCGCACGTCCGCGTAGCGGAGCCGACGATCCGCCCGCACCAGCGCCACCACCTCGGGGGATTCGCGCTTCATCGTCGCCAGGCGATCGGAAATCACCGCGAGCGGCTCCGGAAGGTTGGGCCCGATGTGATACAGCACCAACCGCCCCAACGGGTCGTCGGGGTCGGCCAAGCGGCAGTTTATCACCACCCGTTGCGGAATCCTGGTGACTTCCGCCTGGCTTTCCTCCGGCTTGGGCAACTCCATCGCCACTTGCTCGGCGGATGAGAAGCGGGCCACCAACATGAAGAAAATGGTCAGCAGAAAGATCACGTCGACCAGAGGCGTGGCATTGAAGTCCATCGCGCCCGCCGCTCGGCGATGATCACGTCCGTATCGCATTGCCAGCCTTCTTACGTTTCTTGCCGGGTGGTCTGTGTTGGTTCGTCCGCCTGTGAGGCCCCGCCGGGCTTGAACACCGACAGGAGATGCTCTGCTCCCAGGGCGCACTCGGCGGTCAATACGTCTATGCGGTTCCGGAAGATCGCGGAGATGCTCAGCGCAGGAATGGCAACGGCCAGTCCCCAGAACGTGGTGATCAGGGCGACGGCGATTCGATCGGCCACGATCCGCGCGCCGGGGAACGTATCCGCGGCATGAATCTCCGCAAACAACAGGATCATCCCGGTCACCGTTCCCAACAGACCTATCATCGGGGAGACATTGCCGATGATGTTGAGGTACTCCGTCTTGCGGAACAACCTCGCGGAGCGCTCCTCCAGGGTCTCCTCCAAGGCTCGCTCCATGGCGACGAAGCCGTTGGACGCCTCGACCAGACAGGCATTGAGCACGTACCCGAGCATGCTCGGATCCTCGGCGGTGAACCTGATGGCTTCGAGGTAATTCTTCTCTTCGATCAGACCCTTGGCATGCTGAGCGGCTTCCGATGGAACGATGGTGGCCCGACGGATGGACAGGCAGTGCTCGATGGTCAGGGCGATCGTCACGATCGACAGGATGATCAGGCCGAATGCGATCGGTCCGCCCTTAACCACAAAGAAGTCGAAGTACTTGACCTCCGCAGCGGGCCCGGCATCGATGCTGGAATCCGTCTGAGCCAACGCCGGCAGTACAGCCATCATCGCCCCAATAACGACCAGGAAACCGACAAGACAGACTACTCGTGTCAAGGCCCGATCCTCCTATTCGAGACGTAAAAGCTCCGCAAGGCAGCCCTCCTGACCTAGTCCGGCGATGCTCCGGGTGCGAGCAATCGCGCCCGGGCCGTTTCCGCCAACGACTGGGTCTGTGGCGTCAACCACTTGTGCCCTAGACACTCTTGGAGCAACTCCCTCGCCTTGTCCGGGCGCCCAAGTCGCTCGAGAGCCAGCGCGGCATCATGCAGGCCCTCCGCAGCCCGGGAATCGTTGCGGAAATGGACGGCCACGCGCAGGGACGGCCATGAGGCACGAATGAGCTCCTCCCGCGTGGCAGCCGTTCGCAGAAGCGTTCGCCCCTTTAGCAACAGGAAACTCGGCAGAATCTCGTCCGGACAATCCCTGATGGCGATATCCAGGCTGGAAAGCTCCGCCGGTTCGACGTCGTCGGCAAGCGCTTCCTCGAAAGCACGAAGCTGGATCGCATAGACACGTTGTGACCTGGCGCTTGGCGGTATCGAGATTGCCGCGATCTCCGGGGCGGCCGGGATCGCCCGCCTGTCGCCGGTGCCCTGCAGGATTTCATAGCGGACCAGCTTCAACAACGCCCGTTGGGGATCATCGGGGTCTTTGGCTAGCGCCGCATGGAGTTGCTCCACGGCCCGCATCACCCTTTTTCCGCTCTCGGCCGGAATCTCTCTTGGAATCAGCCGGGCAGCAGCGGGTGGGCCCGCAAAGCGGCCATTGATTACGCGAATCAGGTTCAGCACAGCCGTGTCAAGCTGTTCGGCCGCATCGCAGGCCAGTGTCAATCGGGCGGCGATCAGGTCAGTCCAGAAGTCTTCGCTCAACCGCAATGTGCGGCGATAGCGCACGATGGCTCGGTCGTGCTCACCGCCGGCAAAGAAGCGCTCGGCCTGGTTGAAGTCGTCGAAGATCCCGCCCCGATCGACATTGATCAGCCTGACGTCGTGGAGCCAGACGGTCTGCAGGCTCCCGTCGGCACTGCGGAACTGTAGCTGTCCCTCTTGAAGACCAACGATCTTGGCACCGGGATAGTTGGTCTTGTCCATGACGATTTGATCGGCCCGGACCGACATCGCCGGTGCGACTGCGAGCATGCACACGATCGCTGTGATCCAAAGCGGATTCCCTGGAGCTGTGGATCCTAGTTCGCGCGGACGCCCGCGTGCCGGCGCGCCGGGAAGGCCTGCGGCTCGGCGACTGGGATCGCGGTACGCCCCGGATATGTGCACGGGAGGATTATCAGGGAAGATCATCTTCGGTAACAAACTTGAACTCGCCGTTGTGTTCGCGTGCGATCCGTTCCAACAGCTCGCTGCCGGTCTGATCCAGGTACGCAATCGTGTAGATTCTGGATCGCCGGTCCCTATTCCATTCGTCAAGCCTGCGAAGCAGGCTCGGCTCGAAATCGATCCCATCTGAGAGAAGATATATTAGGTCGGGCTCCAGGGATAGCGCCCGGTGCAGGGCCCGTGCCGGTTTGGTGTCTCCCCTGGGGACCACGCCATCGAGAAATTCGAAGAACTGCACCTTGTGGGCTTCGATGGCGCTGACCGGCCGCTTGGGCGGATTCTCCAACGGCGGACCGGCGTTGAAAAACAACACGTGAAACTTTTGGTTGCGGCGAAGCGCCGAGACCGACCGTTTCAGCTCTGCCTGAACGTAGATGAAGCTGTCAATCATGGAGCCGCTTCGATCCACGACGTAAATGATCCTTCTGGCACCGCGTGCAGAACTTCCCAGCCCAAAGAATTCGGTGCTGACTCCGATGTCCATCGGCAACCTGTATTTGTCGAAATCGCCGCCACCGGCGCCTATGCCGATGATCGACAGCTCGGGCTTCGCCATGGTGGTGAGCTCCGATAGCTCGGAGGACTCTTTAGGCGTCAGATGCAGCTTCCGCGGGTCGGGAACCTCGATTTGCCTGGTCAGATCGGGCAACGGAGAGGGCACCAACGCCGCCGCCTCCGCTGACCCGACGATTTCAGCAAAGACCACCGGCAAATCCTCCTTTTCGCCAGGTGCAAATGGAAACACCAGCAGCAGCATGCCGAAGAAGAGGGTGGCGTGTACGGTGACCGAGACCATCCACGCCGCCAGCACCGCCCGCCCGGAGAGATTGAAGGATGCGGATCCCGTGTGGCCCGATGGAGGCTGCGGGGCGTTATACTGTTCAGGAGTGTTCGCTTGTGTCATTGGGGCTGCCCTGCAAACCGATCAAGGAGGATTCCACGGTAAGTCGGAGCAGTGGGCAGGCAGAAAATCATCGGACAACGTTATATTCAGCGTGCCCTCCGATGAAGACTCAATATACTCTAGCCCTGTAGGACACAAGGGTCAACGTGATGCGGCCCGACGCCCCGCAGGACCCCCAGGTGGTGCCGGCGGAATCGGATGTGATTGAGGCGGGCTGTCTCAATTACAGATATGTTCGGTACACTCGAAAAATGCGTTTGACGCTGGGGAGCTGGTCGTGATCCCAAGGCAATATTTCCTAAGTCTGGCGGTGCTTGCACTGACCGTGATGCCAGTGTACGCCGGTACGTGGCAGGAAATCACAGAGGCGGCGCAGGCAGATGTGCCCGGCAACGCCCCAACCGCCCCACCGGCGGTCCCACCGCTTCCGGATTTGCCTCGGGTGCGCCTCGCAGCGTTGCCGGGATTTGAGGATGATGCCGAGTACCTGCGGTCAATAAGCGGCCGGGTGACGGAACTCGAGGTACAGGCCCGGCAAGCGGGCGACCCGATGAGACAGGCCGAGCCCCTGCTGGCTGCAGCCAATCTGATTCTCGCCCAGCAACTCGAGCCGACTTGTACGAGGAGGCTCCTGCACGTTGACGGCAACATGGATGAGCCTGGCGAAGCGGACCTTCGCAGCGCACTTGACCGTGCTGACGCCCTGATCGAGCGAGCAGGAGCTGCGTTGAAGGAACCACAGGTCCGGGAGGATCGTCCGGCTGACCGGCTGCAACAGATCACGCATCGACTCCAGACGCTTGGGGCATTTGCTGCGGCGCTACGTGCGTTTCTGTCCCCGGACAAAGGGCCCCAGGCGGCGCGCGACGCCCGGCGAGCTGCATCGGGATTGGCGCCGTTGCGGGAGGACAGGAATCAGCCGGTGGCAGCAGCCGCGTCCCTGTGGCAAGCATGTCTGCGGAGCCTGGAGAGCGATCAGGGTCCTGCTTTGTCCGTGCTTGACCTGGCGCTTTCCGATCCGGTGCCTGAGTCGATGCCTTACGCCTTTTTCGCCAGGTTGTTGCGGTGCCGACTGCTGGCTGATCGTGGTCACCCCGCCACGGCACTTGCCCTGTTGATGCAGGTTGAAGAGCGCTGCAGCGAATGGCTGGCGACTGATAAGGAACGGGAGGACGCCGTGCGCGCCGCACAGTTGGCTGAAATCCAGATTACAGCGGACTGGTACCGTCGTCTTAACGGATCAGAAGCCTCCTCCGAACGCAAGTGGTGCGCCGAACGCATTCAAACATTGATAGGCGACAGTTTTGGTGAGGACGGCAACACCGTCCTGCGGTTGACGCCCGCGATTCCCATTGTCGCCAGCCCGCCCGGTGAGGATAGCGCGGCTCCAGATCCCACGCCGGACGAGGATTGACCGTCCTGCTGGGCATTGAAGACCCGCGGCAGGCGTCAGCCCTTCACACGACGGCCTGTCGTCCATCGCTGTTGTTTCGATCAACCCTATCCATAGCTGTCAGTACTGAAGACCTCGGCAGTCGGTTTCCGCCGGGCCTCCTCCAACGGTGCGTTCAAGTCCGGCGAGGTCGGGTAGCCCAGTGGCGTCATGGCGACGACTTTCCCCGGCCGCGGAACCTCCAACAAGCGTTTGACCATCGCCTCATCGAATGCCCCGATCCAGCAGGTTCCCAGGCCCTCGGCCACCGCCGCCAGGGTGAGGTGGTCCAGGGCGATGGTCACGTCGATGTCGGCGCTGTTGCCGTAACCACCCATGCCTTTGAATGCCTGGTCGGGCAGGGCGCAGCCGACGACGGTCACCGGAGCCTCGGCCATCCACAGTTGATCGTTGGCCGCCTGGGCCAACTTGCGGCGCACCTCAGGGGCGACCACGAAGATGAAACGCCATGGCTGGAGATTGCACGCCGACGGTGCGTAGCGCAACGCCTGGCGCATGCGCTCCAGAACTTCTTCCGGAATCGCCCGGGATGAATAGGACCGCACACTACGTCTTGTCTTGATGGCTTCGAGTACGTTCATGTTTGATCTCCGCATGTTGTCCGAACCGTGAGGATATCAGCAGGACGCCTGATTAGATAGAGAATACGGGCAAGTCTCCTGAAGGCCGGCCCATGTCACACGGTACCCTGCGCTGCCAACCGCCGGCCGAAGGCACCGGCCCGCTCGACGAGGGCGGTATCGGCGCGGATGGAATCCGGGTCTGTGACCTTACTGGCTACAAAAGCGCCGAGCCATTGTGCCTCGGCGAACTGAGCCATGCGCCGGCAGGTCTCCTGGATCGAATCGGCTCCGTCATTCTCGGCGCCGCCGGCGCTAATGACCGCGGCCATCTTCCGCCCCGCGAGAAGGCACTTGTAGTCGCCGCTCTGGTCGAACTTGAACATGCAGTAGAAGCGGTCCATGGCCATCTTGAGCAGCCACGAGGGCGCCCAGCAGAAAACCGGCGTTGCCCAGACGATTATGTCGGCCTTTATCGCCTTCTCCAGGATTGCCAGCATATCGTCGTCAACGGCACAAGCAGGCTCATCCAGGTTCTTGTCGCATGCCAGACATTCCATGCAGCCCTTCAGATTCTCCAGCTCGATCAGTTGTATGATTTCGGTTTCAGCACCGGCCTGCCTGGCAGAAGCCAGTACGATATCCAAAACCGCCTGGGTATTGCCGTTGGGCCTGGGGCTGCCCTGCAGGGCAAGTATTCTCATAACACGCTCCTGTGCCAAAAAGCCTGGTTCGCAGAAACAGTCTACTCGAAAGCGGCGACGAACGGGATCCTTCTCAACGGCCCGACCGGCAACCGGGGCGTTTGTCCGGTTCGCCCGCGATGTTCACGGCGGGGCGCGGGTCGACAGTGCCGCGTGCGTCCGGGCTCCCTTCCGTCTCTCGACGCCTGCGGGACAATGGGGTATAAGCTGTTGCTGAAGATTGACGTACAGTCGCACGACCCGTGCATGTAATCTCAGGTTGTAGCGAAGAGCCGCGCCGTGAATGCCAGCAGACCGAAACGGATTCTCATCGGTAAGGTCGGCCTCGACGGCCATGACCGAGGAGCCAAGTTCATTGTCCGGGCCCTGCGCAATGCCGGGTATGAGGTCATCTACACCGGCATCCGCAGAACGCCGGAGCAGATCGTTCGCGCGGCTATCGATGAGGACGTTGATGCCATCGGCCTGAGCCTGTTGAGCGGAGCTCACAAAGAGCTCCTCTCCCGCGTGGCTGAGCTGCTCAAGGGGGAAGGCGCTGAGAACATCGTCCTCTTCGCCGGTGGAACGATTCCCGACCAGGACCTTGCGTATCTGAGGTCTCTGGGCATTAACCGGGTGTTCAGGCCCGGCGCCGCTCTGTCGGGAATCCTCTCCGCCCTGGAAGAAGCGCTGACCGGTGGCCGGTCCACGGGTGGCGGCGCGACGACCTGATCCACATGGACGCACTCATTGACAAGATACGCCGGGGCGATCGGCGGTCACTGGCTCGAGCCATGTCGCTTGCGGATAAGGCGGGGCAAGAGGCCCAAGCCCTGAAGGATCGCCTGCGTCGGTCAACCGGCAACGTGCCGTGGTGGGGTTTCACCGGGCCGCCGGGCGTGGGTAAGTCAACGCTGATCGACACTTTGTTGGGCATGCTGCGGCAGCGCGGATGCCGAGTCGGTGTTGTCGCGGTTGACCCGACGTCCCCTGTGTCGGACGGTGCCCTGCTGGGCGACCGCGTGCGGATGATGCGGCACGCTGTCGATGAGGAGGTCTTCATCCGCTCGCTGGCCACACACCGTCGTGAGGGTGGTTTGTCAGACGCGACACTGCACTGTGCCAGACTGTTGGAGCTGGCCGGCTACGATCCGGTGCTGATCGAGACCGTAGGCGTCGGACAGAACGAAGTCGATGTCGCCGGCGTGACGGACATATGCGTGGTAATTGTCGGAGCAGGTTACGGCGACGACATTCAACTGACCAAGGCAGGGCTGCTGGAAATCGCTGACATTCTGGTCGTCAACAAATGTGACCTCCCCGACGCCAACCGCTTGCTGAACGAAGTCCGTGAGCAGCTCGTGCTATCATCGTCTGCGACGAGTGGCCAAGCGGTGTACTCCGACCTGACAAAGTCACCAGGAGGTACTCCTGACCGGAAGCAGGCCTCCCCGGGCTGCACCCCTAAGGGCATGGCACCCGAGGTTGTCGGAATTGAAGCGAAGTCCGGGAAGGACGTGGATCATTTGCTCGAGAAGCTGCTGGAGTTGGATCGTGCCGCCCGCCAGCCCCAGCAACGACAGCGTCACAAGCAAACACGGGTGCTGAGCGAGATCAGGCATAGTGCCATGCTTGTATGTGAGCAGGCGTTGGAGGACAGGCTGGTCGCACCCGCGACGAAGGAACTGATTGCAGGACTCGAGCGCGGCGAGCTCTCGCTGGATCAAGTGGTGAGGGAGTTGTCAGTCATCAGTTGTCAGTTATCAGTAGAACGGGAGCCGCCGAGGTCTGGAGGCCGAAGGCTGAGAACTGATGGCTGAAGACTGACAACTGAGAACTGATAACTGACAACTGAGTTTGTGAGAACCCGACTATGGGCAGTCTTCTAGAAGAACGCTTCGAGCGGTGGAAGTCCGAAACGCTAGCGAAGTCCGTCGCCAAGATGCCGGAACAGGCACAGCGAGCGGTTACCGTTTCCGGCACGCCGGTCGAAGCGCTGTACGTTCCGGAGCAGGTGCCGGACGGATCGGCCCGCGACGCGTACTTGAACAAGTTGGGCTTCCCCGGGGAATATCCGTTCACACGCGGTGTGCAGCCGACCATGTATCGCTCGCGATTGTGGACCATGCGCCAATATGCCGGCTTCGCTACGGCCGAAGAAACCAATGAGCGCTATCGCTTTCTTCTCGAGAGCGGGCAGACCGGGCTGAGCGTGGCCTTCGATCTGCCGACGCAAATCGGTTACGACAGTGACCACCCGCTGGCAGCAGGCGAAGTCGGCAAGGTGGGCGTAGCCGTCGACACGCTGGCTGACATGGAGATCCTTTTCGACTCCATCCCGCTCGACAAGGTCTCAACGTCGATGACCATCAATGCCCCCGCGGCCGTGCTGCTGGCGATGTATATCGCCGTGGGGGCCAAGCAGGGCGTGCCCGCTGACAAACTCACCGGTACGATCCAAAATGACGTGCTCAAAGAGTACATTGCCCGCGGTACATACATCTTTCCCCCCGCTCCGTCGCTGCGACTGATTACCAATATCTTCGGTTATGCCGCCGAGCAGATGCCCCTTTTCAACACCATCAGCGTCAGCGGGTACCACATTCGTGAGGCGGGCTCCAACGCAGTCCAGGAGGTCGGCTTCACGCTTGCCGACGGAGTCGCGTACGTCGAAGCCGCCCGCAATGCCGGGCTGGACGTGGACCGGTTTGCCCCGCGGGTGGCCTTTTTCTTCGGGGCCATGACGGACGTGCTGGAGGAGGTGGCCAAGTTCCGCGCCGCCCGCCGGTTGTGGGCCCGGATAATGAAAGAGCGGTTCGGGGCCAAGGACCCGCGAAGCTGCATGCTGCGCTTCCATACCCAGACCTGTGGGGCGACTCTCACCGCTCAGCAGATCGACAATAATGTCGTCAGGGTGACACTGCAGGCCCTGTCCGCCGTGCTCGGGGGAACCCAATCGCTGCACACTTGCAGCAGGGACGAGGCCCTGGCCCTGCCTGCGGAAGAGGCGGTCCAGATTGCACTCAGAACCCAGCAGATCATCGCCCACGAATCCGGGGTGGCCCACACTGTGGACCCGCTCGCCGGGAGCTACTATGTAGAGAAGCTCACCGATGAGATTGAGGCCGAGGCGGAAGGGTACATCCGGAGGATTGACGAGATGGGGGGGATGGTGCCGGCCATCGAACAGCGCTACCCGCAGAGAGAGATCGAACAGTCCGCATACCGGTATCAACAGGAGATCGAGCGTGGCGAGCGCGTTATTGTCGGTGTCAATCGCTTCACTGCGGAGGATCAGTCGCTGCCGGAGATACTGACGATCAGCGAGGAGACCACGCGGCGACAGATCGATCGGTTAGCTACAGTCCGTGCCAAGCGCGACGCCACCGCCGTCGGCCGTGCCCTCGATGCTCTCGAAACGGGAGCCCGCAAAGATGACAACCTCATGCCCCTGATCCTCAGCGCTGTCGAGGCTTACGCTTCGGTCGGCGAGATATGCGATCGATTGCGGAAGGTGTTTGGGGAGTACGAAGAGTAGAAACGTCGAAACGTCAAAACGT
>CP070827.1:2548998-2554555 GCA_020344555.1 Phycisphaerales bacterium | reverse complement strand
TCGGCCGCGATGTTTCGCCCCCGGGCGATATTCACTCCAGGCGCCTCGATCAGGTGTAGTGTTGGATTGGCCGCAGCGTATCGGCGAATTACGTCAACGGTTTCGTCGTTGGAGCCGCCGTCGACGACGATGATCTCGTCGGGCCGGCGCGTCTGGCTCAGCAGGGAATCGAGCGTGAGCGCGCAGCCGGCAGGCTCGTTCTTGACCGTCATGATCACTGACACGGTTTTATGTGTTCGGCCCATGGGTTTGGATGCTCTGCTTGTTAGTCCATCTCTTGACGACAGCAGCCCGGATGGCTCCGCTCTTATGGCGTTTCAGCGTTCTGCTGCATGGATATCGACACCTCTGGATGCGTAATCCAAATGATTATCGGCCGGATGACACATTCCGGGAGCGTCGCCGGCTGAATCAACAGCCACCTCAAAAGAGGGACTCGATCAGGTCGCAAGCGCTGTCGATTGGCCCCGACTCCAGTCCGTAACATTCCGCCCCGCGAACAAGATCGCTGAGGATGGAGAACGCCTGATGGCCCATCATGTTGCTGTTCAATGCACAACGGGCCAGCTCAAATGCTCCCCGTGCGCGTGAGACCGGATAAAGGCGCGGCTTACATCCTTCGGTGTACTTGGGAAAGATCACGAATCGGACAGGAGCCGGATCTCCCAGCGGGTGGGCCCGCACGTCGAGCGGATTTATGTATCCGACATGCCCTTTGAAGCCCTTGACGTGGTGACGACGGCCGGCAAACGACATGTTCAGCCGTCTGACCAGGCCGAAGGAGCCGGCCTTGATACATAGAGCCTTCGGAAACGGTTGCAGGTTCAGACTGTTCGGATCGATCAATGCGAGTTCGTCGCCCAGATACCCCCACCCGCGCAACAGCAGGGCCGCGGCCAGCGTTGACTTTCCGCAGCCGGAGGCTCCCGCGAAGATGCAGCCGGCTCCGCGATAGACCAGCGCGGCTGAGTGAAGCTGGAGGTATTCGCTGCGTGTGGCGATCACCCGCCAGTTGACACCCCACTCGAGAAACGGGAGCACCTCGTTGCGTCGGCGCTCCCTGCCAATTTCTTCCCCGTCGCCGACGATACGATACCGGGGTCGCCGCAGTTGTCGTACTTTGACTTTCCGTACTTCCATGCGAATGGTCCCGTCCGCATGCGTGCCGCCCTGGGGATATCCGCGGTACAGGGCTGCAACGTCTCCCAGGACGTCGTCCAGTTCACTGCTTATCGAGACGTTGATGCCGCCAATCCTGTAATCGGCGCATCTTTCGATCAGCGAGTACCGGCTGTCGGCGGCCCTGATCATGCATCTGTCCCCAACTCGAGTAGGTTCAGCTCTGCAAACCGGGCAACGAGTTGATCCACGTGATCGAGGGCGTCCTCAAAGTCGATCTCGTACACATCAGTCATTTGCGTTGCGATCCGGCGCGTAGTCCTCTGCCCGTCGCACGACCGCCACACACCCATTGCGGTCTCATTCAGCCGATGTACTTGACCGCTGCGAGGGTTTACCAGAATGCCCTCACCGTCCAGCTCGTGTTCCTGAACGCCGTGGCATCGGCACGGCACTGAGATATCGGCCTGTGTGTTCCAGTGCGGCGTTCCGGCCCACCCGAGAGGGCACGGTTCGTCTGATACTGCGGGGGGAGAGATTGTGCTATAGCGGTCAGTCATTACAGACGCCCCCCGTACAGGTGAGCGGAGGACAGCAGTCCTCGTTCACAGTACACGTTGTTGCGGATCCCTTTTCGATACAGTCCGAATCCCAGCCCGATCCGGCGCGTGTCGTTGACGCCGCCAACGTCATTACAACCGGTGTCACGAAGACTGCTTTCCTGCCCGCACCTCGGAGGAAGGTACGACGTGTCGGTCCCGGGTCCAGGTCGTCATGCGGCAATGGTGCCGCTAAGTCGTGTTGTCGGATGGCTTCGCGTGTCACGGGATTCCTCGCTGTCACGCAACACCGGTGACTAGTCTTTTTGTCAACGGACTCCGTTGCTGAGGCCTGTCGGACATCTGCTTCTGGGCTTCTTGCCGACAGTCACAGGTCAGCCCATCGTACTTGATAGTGATTTCCTCGCCGGCGCCTATGGGCCTCGAAGCCAGCAGTGCGAACCCGGAGAGTTCGGCGTTTGGCCGGCAGGAGTGGTTCAGGAACCTGAGCTTTCCTGTGACCTCATATCGTTGCTTGTGCCCCGATGCGTCCATACGCCGGGCGACGTAGACGCCGTCGTGTTCCACGTTCTTTCCGTGGTATCGTGCCACCACTTCACCACGTCCGATGTCTTGCGTTGCGAATACACCGACACCACGGATCGGGCTCGGTCGGACCTCGGTTTTCGAGATCAACCACCGCAGGCGGGGGAGCCGCGACACAATCGGCCCAAGCCAACGCAGCAGATGAGCGCAAGGCAACCAGCCCCGGTGGCGCCGGGGATACCAATCCGCCATATGTGCCTTGTCAGGGAAGAGCAAGGCCCGGAGGTAGCCAAACGTGAATCGCAAGCCCGGAGTGCACAACGCATTGACTACTATGTGCGCAGCAGGATGACCGGCGTCGCGCGGAGCTTGCCACAGCGCCAGGCGGTCCCGCCAACCTACCCGCATTTGCAGAAGGCTCCGGGTGACCTCCCCTGGAAAGACCAGCCCATAGTCGCGTTCAATGCGTGCCAGGCCCTGCCGCACCGGAAGCGCCAGTCGCCACTGCTCCACGGTAGCAAGGAACTCGTCCCAGTCGATCCGTTCTCTCCGGGTCTCGATCCAGAGTCTGATATCCTCGAGCCACATGCGGCGCGCGCAGCCGTGAATCGCGGCGTGCACGGTGAGCTGCAGGAGCATGTCCTCCGTCGAAGGGATCAGGACGTTTGCCCGCCCCATCGACACGGTTTCGGCCCGGGCCCACAATGCGTTTGTCGGTACTGATTGAGCGTAGCGGAGGGGGCGAAACGGACGGATGTGCAGATCGATCTTGACAGGGTAGATGGTACCGAGCGTGTACTCCACCTCGTAATGAAACCGGGGGAAGAAGTCCTCTCGAACAAGGGCCTCACCGCGAAGTCCACCCAGCTCTTCGAGCAGTGCGAAGGCCTGGTCGACATCCTCCGGACGGATCATCAAATCAAGATCCGCCATCGGCCTGGCGTCGGGCCGGTCGTATAGCGTGAGGTTGAGAGCCGCACCTTTGAGGGCCATCAGCGGCACCTCCGCCTTGCTGAATCTGGCGGCGATCCGCTCCAGAAGGTGCATCATGCGGAGACTGCGCATAGTGAGGACCGGGGCGGAGGCCTTTGGCGCGTCAACTTCGGGAGGGGGTTGGGTCTCCGTCATCGGCATCTTGGGCAGGCTCCGCCGTTCATCGTGACGCGATCTCTGTAGGTGTGGCCGTAAGTGCCGACTCATCGGTGAGTTTTTCGGCAACGGCCTTCCAGAATACCGGGCTGGTTGCACAGAGGTCCGGTACACGCCTTCCGTCAAGGAAAATGGCCGGGGCAGCCGTGACGCCGAGTCTGGCCGCCAGGGTGACATCGTCCCGGACGCGCCGTCGAACAACATCGCTGCTCATGTCGACAAGGAGGCGTTCTGCGTCCAGGGCGGCAAGTCGGGCCAGTTCCGCATAGCCGGGGTCGGGCCGGTCTTTGCGATGCTCAAACAACAGGCGGTGCATGGTGGCAAACGCCTGGTCCCCTCCCTGCAATCGAGCCGCCTCAGCGGCGAGACTTGCGCGGAAGCTGTTGCCCCCGGTCACCGATCCATCGGCCGCCGCGTACCGGGTGGTTCCGCTCTCGGCCCGGTGGCGCGGAAAGTGACGGTAATCGACTTCCAAGTTACCGCAAAAGGCAGACTCGATCAGCGAGTGCCGCCGGAATTCGAAGCAGGCGCACTTAGAGCAATCGTAATCCGTGAAGATCAGCAGCCGGGGTGCGGACTCACTCAAACACGCCAGGGCGACCCGGTTGTCGTCGGAGCGACGAGGAATCTCGACCACCGGCTGGGCGAAGTATTCGCGGAGCACGAACCCCCGATCGTTTTGCATCTCGGCGATGACCTGGTTGAATCCGTGCAGCTTCCGCCACTGGCGGCGGACCTCGGTCGCGGCATCGAAATAGAACCACAACCCCAAGGCTGTAGCGCCTGAGACGACCATGGCCCATCCCGCGAGCCGCCTTCGGACCCTGGCGGGCGTAAACAGGGCTGTCAGGCCAAATGTGGACTCATCAGTCGAGGCCCGGCGGGTGCTTCGCCACAGCCAGATCGTGCCGAGGAAGATCGCCCCATTGAGCAGGTGGGCGATGACACACGGAGGGCACCACTCCGAAAGGGTCAGCGCCATTAGCACCATAAAAAAGACGGAGCCGATCAGCCCGCATGAAACGACCAGCAGCGTCAAGACCCACATCCATCGGGCGGCCACAAGGAGGCGCCCGACCATCGCAAACCAGATAGCCAGCGATGTAAAATAGGCCAGGCCGATCAGTGAGGTGGGAACGTAGATGCGGCGGGAGCCGAGGTAAAGGTCAAACGAGCCCCATCGGCTGTCGACTACACGTGCACAACTGACGCTAGGCAGGACCTGCGACTCGCAAAGGCCAAGCAAAAAGCCCGTTCCCTGTCGCTCGGTGGCCCAGCCTCCGTCGTGCTCGATAAGCAGCGTGCCCGACACCCACGCCCCGGCCAGCGAGAGACCGACGATAGTCAGGATGCAGAACGATCTTGACGTTGGTGTAGGCATCGGGCGGTCATCCCACCAAGGTCGCAGGGGTCCTCAAACGGATGGTAACTGTGGTTGTTTCCCGCTATATAGGCCTCATGCGCAGAAAACGTCATGAACACGGTGTCGATACCTGCGAGCTTGGCTCCGCTGGGCATCACGTCGCCGCGGGTCTCTGCGCGAGGGCCAGGTTCTGAACCTGACCCCAGCGATTGACCTCGTCCGTTGTTCGCGCGGTGGATGCTCGCACGGAGGCTATTCGCACCGCGTCTGTCGGATGCCATGTCTCGCAAACCCGTGCCTCAGAGAATCTACGGTATTGTTCTATCGGACGCTCGACCTGCCGAATGAAGTTGCCCGACGTCTGAAGGTGCCAGAGCAGCGCGACCTCAACGGGCGCGCGAGCCCGAAGGTGGCGGCGTTTCGAGGAGCAAGGCGTTGGCAGTCGCAGGTTCATCGCTTGGCCTGGCAACCGAATTGCCTAAACTCAGGGCACTTGTCTTGTCGTAGATACTTGCGGTGACTTGAGCTTCAGGATGATAAAATGCCCGCCCGAACCCAACCACGCATAGCGATTATCGGATCATACGTTCCACGCCGATGTGGGATCGCCACCTTCACCCACGATTTGGCGACGGCCATCGCGGGACACGGCGGTGCCCGGTCTCCGGCAGGCGCTAGCGACGTTCAGATCGTTGCGATCAACGATCGTGACGGTGAGTACATCTACGGGCCGGAGGTGACGGTGCAGATTCACCAGCACCGCCGCGATGAATACCACAGTGCTGCAGAGATTCTCAACGCCGGCAAGATCGATGTGGTGAGCCTCCAGCACGAATACGGT
>CP070827.1:2545609-2548898 GCA_020344555.1 Phycisphaerales bacterium | reverse complement strand
GCTGGAGGATGGCCCGCTCCATCTGAAGGCTTGCTTGCTCCGGTACGAGCAAGATGAGCGGGGGACCGTTGATGGGGTCTCGCCGCAGGCAGTCCCGAATTGCGTCGAGACAGCAGTGTGTCTTACCGCTGCCGGCCCGGCCGATGATGAAACGAACCGCCATCCCCTGGTTATTCCTCCTCTTGTTCCTCCAAGGCGATGCGACGGGCGATTGACCGGGCCTTGAAGAATCGCGGCAGCCGGTGATATGCCTTAACCGCAAACGTCAGCGCTACGACACCCACGCCCGCTCCCAGGATGAGCCACCCGTAGTCCGTCGGATTGACCCCGCCTGCGATGAGAAGGTACACGATCGGCGCGCACAACAGTGTAGCTGCGATGTCACTGGCCGGGAAGTAAGTATCGTGGAGGACAAAAATGCCGTCCATTTTCAACGGACGGGCGTTGTACTGGTTCCCACACTCGGGACAGGTATATATGTATGGAAGGCTGTGCAGGTTATAGCCGCAGTTTCCACAGTAGACCGACCCCCTGATGACACGATCCTTGTACATGTCATCGGCAATGCGCTCCAGCTCGTTACTGCTAACGGCCATGCCACGCCACTCCGCGGCTAGTCGGCGAACATCGCCTTGATAAAGGTGCCCGGGTCAAACGGTTCGACGTCGCCCGGTGTCTCACCAAGTCCCACGAACTTGACGGGAACGTCGAGCTGGTCACGAATGCCCACCACGATGCCGCCCTTGGCACTGCCGTCCAGCTTGGCCAGGAAGATCCCGGTCACCGACACATGCTCGGAGAACTGTCGAGCCTGATTGACCGCATTCTGCCCGATGGTGGCGTCCAATACCAAGAGCACCTCGTGAGGGGCGCCAGGGATCCTTTTCTCGACGACCCTCTGAATCTTGCCAAGCTCGCGCATGAGATGGTCTTGGGTGTGCAGCCGACCGGCGGTGTCGATCAGCAGAACGTCGGCCTTGCGGGCCGTAGCCGCCTCACAGGCATCATACGCCACCGCCCCCGGGTCCGCTCCCTGATCGTGTTTGACGATCTGCACACCGATTCGCTCGGACCAGATGCTGAGCTGCTCGACGGCAGCGGCCCGAAAGGTGTCACACGCCCCCAGAATCACACGTTTGCCTTGATTCGTGAAGTAATGACCCAGCTTGGCCACGCTCGTCGTTTTCCCCGACCCGTTTATACCGCTCACCAGGACGACTGTGGGCCCCGATTCGGCGAACTGGATCTCCCGGTCCGACTCCGGCCACATCGCGACGATGTGCCGCGTCAGGTAATCGGTGACCTCCTGTTCTTCGGCAATCTCACCCTTTTTCCAACCGGATTGGACGACCTCGATCAACTTTTGTGTGGTGGTGGGGCCGAAGTCGGCGGAGAGCATCGCGTCCTCCAAACGGCCGATGGTATCCTGATCGATCTTCTTCCCGATTCGCAGCACGGACCGGAAGCTGGCTGTCACCTTCTCCCGCGTGCGCGACAGACCGTTTCTGAAACGATCGAACAGTCCCATCAGTCGTGGTCCTTCCGTCTTCGTTGCAATCTCGTGAAAACCACGTCCAACACACCGTTGATGAAGCGCGGCGAGTCCGCACCGCCGAACTCCCGGCCGATCTCGATGGCCTCGTTGAGTACCACCTTCTGGGGAACCTCTTCCCCAAGCAGCTCTACGAGGGCCACGCGCATGACATTTCGCTCTACGGGCGAAATCCGCGACAGCTCCCACTTGGTGGCCGCCGCCGCGATGCGGTCGTCGATGCCTTGGTGCCGCGACCAGTACTCTCCAACCAGCTTCCTCGCGTAGTCGGCGGCAGCTCCGGAAGCCTCTTGAGCCGTGAGAAAGTCGTCGAGCGTCTCGGGCGACTCGTCGCCCTGCACATCCCACTGGCACAGGGCCTGCATCGCAAGGATCCGGGCTTCGCGGCGCTCAGAGGGCATGAGGCATCAGCGGCGGGCCGGCAATTGGGTCAGCAGGTTTGTCAGCTCGATGGCACTACGAGCCGCGTCGACCCCCTTGTTGCCGGCCTTCGATCCGGCACGCTCCACCGCCTGCTCCAAAGTATCAGCGGTAATGACGCCGAGTGTCGTTGGCACGCCGGTAGTGAGCCCGACCTGAGCTATACCTTTGGCCACCTCAGCCGCTATGTACTCGAAGTGGGGCGTATGTCCCCGGATGACACAACCCAGGCAGATCACCGCGTCGAACGAACCCGACTCCGCGAGTCTCTGGGCCACAAACGGCAGCTCGAAGGCACCGGGAACGAAAACGCTGGTGATGTTGTCCGCGTCGCAGCCGTGGCGCTTCAGGGCGTCGATCGCACCTTCCAGAAGCTTCGACGTGATGAACTCGTTGAATCGGCTCACGACGATCGCGAACCGCTGCTTCTCGACCGCCAGTTGCCCGTGTAACTCGTGAGGCATGTCGCCACCATCCTTTCAAGGTTCATGCAGGCCCCTCGACCGGACCGAACAGCAAGGTTAAGGCGGCATCTTCCGGTGTCAACTGCCGGGGCTCGCGTAGCCGCCGGTCCCCGTGCCGGCCGTGGAGAATCCGTGCAGTTTCAGCAGTCTACTCAACCGTCTACGTCCGCCAGGGGCACCAGGAGCTACATTCCTATGCGACCCCGGGCGCGCCCGTACCAGCCGGTTCCGTGACGAACTGCGTCTCACACAGATTCCGGTATAGCGGGCAGCGTTCGAACAGTTCCGCGTGGGTTCCGGTATCGAGAATGCGCCCGGCGTCCATCATGATGATCCGATTGGCAAACTGAATAGTGCTGAGCCGGTGGGCGATGATCAGCGTGGTCCGGTGCCTGGCGAATTCTCGCAGAGCGGTCTGAATTTTTAGCTCCGATTCGGAGTCGATCTGGCTGGTGGCCTCATCGAAGATCAGGATGGGCGCATTGCGGAAGATGGCCCGGGCGATGGCCAGCCGCTGCCTCTGCCCGCCGGAGAGCGTCGTCCCACGCTCTGCCAGGCCGGCGTCATAGCCGCCCGGGGTGTTTTGAATGAACTCGTCGGCAGACGCTTGCAGAGCGGCGTTGCGCACACCCTGCTGGTCAGCGGACGATTGACCGTAGGCGATATTGTCGATCGGTGTACCCGAAAAGACGATGGCCTCCTGCGTTACCAGCCCGATCTGGGCACGGAGACTCTTCAGAGTGGCCTTCCGAATATCGACGCCGTCGTAACGGACTTCACCGACGTCGGGATCAAAGAGCCGCGGCAGCATGCTGGCCAGGGTGGTCTTGCCGCAGCCGTTCGGTCCGACGAT
>CP070827.1:2543622-2545509 GCA_020344555.1 Phycisphaerales bacterium | reverse complement strand
TACCATCTTGACATATGTCCCACCGGTCAGCGAGGGTGACCTCGGTGATTTTTGTCAAGGGAGGCTGAGCGGTGGCGATTCGAAATCCTAAACGGGAGGAACTCAGGCGGCTGGCGAGCAAGACGCTCGACGCCAAGTTCAAGAGGACGATTCAGGATGGACTCAACTGCTCTCCGTTTGAGGCGGAGGCGGTTCTGGACGTCGTTCACGAGGTGTATACGCCGTTCTTGGACGGGGCGGCCGGCACGGCTCCGCCCGGCAAGGTGACGCTGCTGGCGGTCAGTGCTGACGAGCCTGCCGGGAAGGCGGTGGTCGATTGCGAGAAGGTCTCGGTCTGCTTGACCGTCCATCGTGGCCCGGTGGATGATGAACTGATGCAGTCCAAAGGCCCGGGCGGTTTTCGCCAGGCACGGATCGTGGATTTGTGTCAAGAGGCCATGAGCCAGGGCGGATTGCTTACGCGGGAAGACTTGGCCTATCGCATCTTCTTCGTAAACGTGCGAACCATCTCACGCGACTTGGAAGCATTGCGGCAGGCTGACCCGGAAAGGCCCATTCCACTTCGCAGCACCATGCAGGACATCGGGCCGGTATTGACCCATCGTGTTCAGATCGTGCGTTTGGCGTTGGAGGGCTATACCACGACCGAGATCTGCCAACGCATGCGCCACTCCGCCGCGGCCGTGGCCAACTACATCTCGACGTTCACCCGATGTACCCAGCTTCTTCGCAAAAAGATGCAGGTGGGGCAGATCGCGTTTCTGTTGCGGCGAAGCAAGAAGCTCATCGAGGAGTATCAAGAGCTACTCCGCGCCTGCGAGTATGACAAGAATCTCTCGTACCACCTGGAGGAGTTATTGTTGATCGGGCAGCCCGATGGAGGGGGAAAAAAGGGAGGCGCTCAGCATGGTTGGTAAGAGCGACTACCTGAAGAAGCGGTTCGGGCCGTTGCAGGGTAAAACCCTGAAAAACGCCTTGGCGCACGCCATTGGCGAGGGTTTTCCACGCATCGGCGGGGATCGGATTCGGGCGTTGTGTGCAGATATGGTGTTGGAAGTGCTGCAGGAGCATCTGCGTCCGCGGGAACAGGTGAGTCATGGACAAGTACTGTGGATGGGTGTTGATGTGGACGATCCTCCCGCCCGAGGGAAACGCCTTGTGGACACGCACCTGATTCCACTGGTTCTCGACCTGAGCACGAGTGATGACGTGCAAGCTCGCTTGGATCGCCAGCCGCCTCGGGTGCGACTACGAGCCAAGGCGATTCGCTTATGTGAACAAGCGTATGCCCAGGGCGCCCTACTGTCGAACTGCGATCTTGCCGAACTTTTGAACACTCATGATGAATGCATCGCACACGAGCTGGCAGCCCACGAACGCGAACAGGGAAAGGTCGTTCCACGCCGGGCTACGCTGCACGACGTGGGAAGTGGTCTGACCCACAAGCGGATCATCGTCCAAAAGCGTTATCGAGAGGGGTTGTCCACGAACCAGATCGCCCGTCAGACGTACCATAGCCCCGAGGCGGTCGATCGTTATCTGGGGCAGTTCGACCGAGTCCGTCACTGTGGGAGGCAGGGTCTGAGCACCTCTCAGACGGCGTATACGCTCAACTGCAGCGTGCCCCTGGTGGAGGAGTATCTAGCGATCGATCGAGAATTGGAGGCGTCGACCAATACGCGATCGCCCAGGGTGGCTGGAGCGTCACGTCGAGAGACAAGGGGACGGTCATGATTGACGCTGGTCATCAGGTGCGGACAATCACACCTGCCGGCGGAGAAGATAGGGCTCTGCTGGGGAGCAACCCGAGCGCTCGCGCCGGTGCCGGGACATGCGCGGAAGCCTGCCCGTGCGGTAGGCTCTCGCTCCCCCCAGCCTGTTCTGGCC
>CP070827.1:2534795-2543522 GCA_020344555.1 Phycisphaerales bacterium | reverse complement strand
TCGCCGAGCGGTACTACAACGAGGATGACGCGGTTCGGGCCGATCCCCGGCTTGATCAGGCCAATGTCTGGTACTGGGACGATTCCGCCCAGGCTCTCAGGCGTGTCGTCGTCCAGCAACGCATTTTCGGTCAGGTGATGGCCATGCGCTGCTGCGAGGAAGCGCTGCGCCTCCGCAGCGACCACGCCGGGGCGATTGCCCTGTGGCTTACCGCCAACATCCGGCGTGAGAGCCGCCTGGGTATGAACGTTGAAAGCGGCGACCCGGCCGAGACCGGCGAGACCGACGAGACCCGTCCGGAGATTTTCCCTCGGGCGCTGTACTTCGCTCAGGCGGCCGGTCCACGATACGCCCATCTGGTCCTGGATCGGGCGGTGCGTGGCAATGACTCAGACGTAGCGCTCGGAGTGATAGAGGCTCTGCGGATCACCGCCGGTGAAACATCGCTGGTCGGTACGGAGGACTACAAGCAACCGTTGGTCAGGGCGTTGCAGTTTCCCGATCAGGTGGTGCGGATCCGCGCTGCTTTGGCCCTTGGCGCCGCCCTGCCGAAGTCGCAGTTCGCCGGGTCGGAGCTGGTGGTGCCGTTGCTTGCCTTGGCCGTCGGGCAGACCGGCCGCGAGCAGGTTCTGGTGGTCGATGCCGATCAACCCAACCTCAACCGTGTGGCCAGCGCCCTTCGGGCCGGTGATCGTGATGTGATAGGTGATACGAGCTTATACCGGGCCCTCGAGCGGGCGCGGGTGGAGTTCCAAACGCTTGCGGGGGTGTTCATCGCAACCGACGTGGCCGATCCCGCCTTGACCGAGGCTTTGCAGCGGGTTCGCAGCGAGTTCATCTATCAGAAGCTGCCGGTGGTGATAGTGACCAAGCCACGTCACTTGGTGCTCGCGGAGGAACTGGCCCGTATCGACCCGTACGTGGAACCGGTTGACGCCGCTGCGAACGCTGCGGATCTTGAAGCGGCCTTCGATCGGGTCCGGGCCCGTACGGGGCAGGCCCCGCTCGATGCCGGTCTTGCATTGTCGATGGCTCTGGAGGGGGTGGAGACGCTGCGCCGAATTGCAGTCGATGGCCGGACCGTCTACGACCTGAGCGCGGCTGAGCCCGCGTTGATCGCGGCTCTTTCGTCACCGGAGGAGCGGCTGCAGACCCTGGCTGCGTCGGTCCTGGCGCTTCTTCCAACGCCGACCGCTCAACGGGCTATCACCCACGTTGCCCTGGACGATGGGAACACTGAGTCGTTGCGGGTGGCGACGTTCGCGTCACTGGCCGAGTCCGCCAAAAACAACGGCAACCTGCTCGAGGAATCCCAAATCGCCGAGCTGCTCGACATCGCCCACGACGATCCCGACTTGACAATCCGCACCGCCGCCAGTCAAGCGCTCGGAGCCGTCAACTTAAAGACCAACAAAGCCAGCGAAATCATCCGCAGCTACTACGGAGGGTGAGGGCACAGCGAGAAGACGTTGACCCGACCGCCGTGTCTTATATTGCGATGATGGTTGCGCCCAAGCGATCGGCGACGAGGTCTGCAACCACGCTTCGGTGACATTCCTCGTGTGGACGCTCGTAGCAAAGTAGTGCAACCTTCGTGGTTTTTGCGGTCTTCGCGAGCCGATCAAGTGCCTTGCCCTTGTGTCGTTTTGCGTATGCCCGGAACCTGCTGCGGAACTCTTTGAAGTTGCCGGTCTGCCGCAATTCTCTGCGCTGATCGTCTGTCGACCCAAGGACTGGCCAGCTCTCATAACGAATCTTTGCCCGGTCACATCTATCCTGCAAAGCCTCTGGACGGAAGTCCGGTTTTCTAGATATGGGCTTGTCCCGGACGTCCACAAGGCATTCCACACCAGCCTGGCGCAGTAGCGCGATCAGTTCATCACCCGACCGCCTCTCATACCCAACGGTAAACAACGTGATGCCGTTTCCTTTCCGAACACAGCGAAAGCAGTGGGCTTCGATGCTCTCGTTGCCGTCGACACCAAACGCTGCCAGAGCTTGGGCGTTTGCCGCCCTACGCTTCGCCAGGGTCTGACCAGAGCGTCTCACTTTCCGTAACCTCCCTTGGCGGGCTAAAGATCCCGCAGACACCAAAGACGTTGCGGCGTTTGGCGAGATTGCCCATGAAGAACGAAACACGCCGGTTAGGACCGCAAAGATCATCCAGCCATTTATCGCGCATTCTACTTATCGGGTCCTCGTACTTTTTCCTATACTGTCTCCAGGTCTGACCGAATTCCCAGGCCATAACCAGCGAGTTGTGCTCATCCCCATCACCGTCTCGCCATCGGAGTCGGAAGTCAAATGGGATCTTCTCGAGAGGCCGGTACTCATCAAAGAGCTGATGCTGCTCCATTCTCTCCTTCTGCTCACGCGTCCAATCCGCGCGAGCCGGTTTGGCGACGAACTCCAGTATTTCGGAGACCGCGACTGGGGCGAGGGTCCTACTCGCGCCCTCCATTTGTCGCAACGACAGAAATGTTGTGGGATTGATCCACTCCCAGCGAGCGTTCCAGTCAGTTAAACGTCCCACGACCCGCAGCGTCGGGAGGTGCGGTGTGCGAGTTTCCGGACGCCCGTCTTTGCCTGGGCGAACCTCGACTTGCACCACATCGAAGGTCCTGTACTGCTTTTCCCCCTCCAGGTAGCGCAGCGGGACCGGCACGAGGCGCCGCCACTGATGATCATCGGTGATGCCGCCGGTACACACGAGCTCCATGTGCTTCGCACTGACGACGGGGTAGGTCCGTACCGTGATGAGGATACGTTCCGCTTCCATGGGGCGCGCCAGGTCGTCTTCACGGGTGATGGGCTCCGCTCCCCAAAAACGGGAAACAGCACTCGGTATCGTGGGTCGTGCGAGGGGCTCCGACAAGCGGTAGCTTATGGCTCCCTTTGTGGTGGAATGTGGGATCATCGTTCGATTCAAGAGTTGGGTGGCCTTCTGACCGCCGCACAGGCCGGTATTGCCTTTACCGGGGCGGGGATCAGGTGGAAACCGGATTCTGCCGGCCTGGGCGTGTTAGCGCCAGCGCTCGCCCAGGCCGCCGACGTCTCGTCTGCCGACGGGCCCACTAGTCATCATGTCCTCTGCATCCAGGAACCCAAGTGCTTCCTGCCCAATCTGCACTCCCCTGATCCGTCCCTCACCAAGGTCATTGGTTGGGGTCTGCGGGACGCCGAACCGACAACGCGTTCCGAACACGCTGATGCGGACCTGCGAGTAGTGTGACCAGTCTCCGTGGACGGCGGTGTCGTAATCCGGGCACCCTACACGCGACGGACCCTGTCAATCAGTCTCCGAGATATGACGGTGCGCTCGTCGCAGGCATCCCATAGCTCACGGTGCGGCGGATGGACGGTCCCGTGAAACAGGTGCACCACAACACCCTCTTCTCGGGCAATCTCGACTGCCGGAAGGAAGTCGCTGTCACCGGCCACGAGGATGACCGTGGATACTTGCTGCTTTATGCTCAGTTGGACCAGATCAACGCCGAGCATGATGTCAACGCGCTTCTGCACAAGGATCGGCGTTCCGTCGTCGCGTCTACCCCGGTGTGCGAGTTTGCCCAAACGCGGCTTGAATCGCGGCAATCGGTTGATCTGCGAAATGAACGACTGCATCCTGCCGAATCGCTCCGCCTCTTCGGTGGTCGGTGGATCGGATTGGTACGGGAGGCAATGGTAGTAATACGTCCGGAGGATTTCCTTACCCCCGGAGAGCTCGCGGGCGAAGAGCCCATAATCGATCGGGGCCCTCTCAAACTCGTCCCGTAGGACGAAATCCAGATATGCTCCGTCGATGAACACCGCAACCCGGTCCACAGATAACGCTCCTGGACGTAAAAAAAAGGTGCCCGTTAGGCTAACGCCAACGGGCACTCTTCGAAACCGACAAAAATACTATCCCGACATCCCGCAGAACGCCGGGGAGGATTCTCTCTTATAGTATTACGTCGCCGGCGCATTTTCACAATAGACCTTCACGAGTTTTTCTTCCGCCGAAGGCGATGGGGCGTAAAGCAGTACTGACCTTCAGGCGTTGCCCCTTACTGATTCTGCAGACCCCTGTGGTCCTGACCCGTAAGCATGTTACCATGCCGCGTCATGGGCGTGGTACAGGATCTCTCCGATCTCCTCGGTTCTGCTCGCTCCGGTATTGCCTTTACCGGTGCGGGGATCAGTACGGAGAGTGGGATACCGGATTTTCGCAGTCCGGGCGGGGTGTGGTCTAAGCACAAGCCGGTGATGTATCACGAGTTTCTGGCCTCCCGCGAGGCCCGGGTCCGTTATTGGAAGATGCGGGTCCAGCTCCACCGCGAGTTCGGCCAGGCCGAGCCCAACGACGGTCATCGGGCCATCGCCCGGCTGGAAGAACTCGGCAAGATCGTCGCCGTCATCACGCAGAACATCGACGGTCTGCACCAGCAGGCTGGCAGCCGCCGCGTCATCGAGCTTCATGGCACCGCCCGCATGGTCGAGTGTATCGGGTGTGGTAAGGAGTGGCCGCCTGCTGAGGTGCTGGTCCGGGTCGAGGCCGGCGACGAAGCACCGGACTGTGATGAGTGCGGCGCACCGCTCAAGTCGAAGACCGTTTCGTTTGGCCAGCCCATGCCCGAGCGCGAGATGGAGGAGGCGGCCCGGCTATCCATGCAGGCCGACCTGTACCTGACGATCGGATCCTCGCTGGTCGTCGAGCCGGCTGCATCACTGCCCCGGCTGGGCAAGGAACATGGGGCCGCCCTGGTTATCATCAATAAAACCGAGACCCCGCTTGATTACCTGGCCGATCTGATAATCCGTGAGCCGATCGGCCAGACCATGCGGGCCGTCCTGGAACGTTGCGAGGCCAGCTCGTAGTTGAGCGTTTTGTGTGTGCAAATGAGAGCGGACACGCCCTTGGTGAGGCGTGCCCGCTTTGACCGTTTCTACGCGTGATTATCGGTTTACATCGACCCAGCTTAATCCGGCAATGGAGCGATGTGGTGGCCACAGACCCCGCGGATGTCGTAGTACAGATCCATTGCCGGGACCGTGGACTCCTCGTCGTCGTCGGACGGTTTCGGCATTTGGCAGGTCCAGCCGAACGTTCCTCTGGGGATTCGCTCCGGGTGCAGATCGGCGTCGAGGATGGCAAAAGGCGATGCCGTGGGGAATCCATAAGCGCCGGTCGCACTCCACTCGCTTGAGTCGTGGCGGAAAGTTGCGGACCCATCTTCCGGAATCGCGAACGTCCCAGGCCGGCTCATCGAACGTGCAGTGGGAGTTCTTCTTTTTGTGGGCTTCTCTTTTGCCGGTTTATCGCTCTGTTGCCGCTGCCTTTCGGCCGGGCCATCCTGCTTGAACTCGGTGGTCGGTTTACGGGTCCGCTTCGCTTTGTCGCTTCGCCGGCTTGCCTGGTCATTGACCACGTCGGAGACGAGTCGGGCCGGTCGCGTCTTCGACCGGGTCGGTTCGGGCATGTGAGCCAGTTCAGCCGGCGGACCCACGAACTGATCGTCATCAGCGGCCAAAAACAGTGGAAGCCCAATGGTGCCTGGGGCATCTGTCGACCCTGCGGAGGTGATCGCCTCGACCGCAGCAACACCAGGCCGATCCAAGCAGGCGATCTCGTTGCGCACGATCGCCAACTGGCTCTCGAGTTCCCGCAGAAGAGCCCACGAGTCTGTGCAACTGGTCGCCGCAGCGGGCCGCTCATCGGCGGGCTCAAACGGGCACACCTTCCACTCGCCGGCATCAGCGATGCACAACCCAGGCTCCGTCTCAGCGTACGACACCTGCTCGTAGGTCACCGGGGTCCGCTCTTTGGCAAAGAACTCCGGTGCGGTTTTGTCTGCTTCAAACGGCTCGAATGTCTCGTACTGGGTTGTGGTTTCATGGATGCCGGGGATGGCTGGTGCTCTCTGAGCACTTGGCCGTAGAGTCAGGAACATCGCCGCGTCCGCATCGACCAGAAGAACGTCTTCCTCACACGGTTCCTCATCCATCCACGGTTCCGTCGCCCAGGCGGCAGCCTCGGGCCAGTCTCCCACCACGTCTGCTTCCCGCGGCTCGGTAATGCTCACAGGTCTATTGCTGACGAAGTCCCTTGACGTAGACTCATCCATCGCTGTCGCGTCGCAGGCGGGCGTGGCCGATTCTCCCCAACACGCTCCCTGAAAGACCGCGTCTTCGGCGTCGCTAGCGAAAGCCAAGGCTTCGAAGTCAGCCCACGATTGCTCAGAATCGACACGGGGTCCTGCCGATCTGTCCTTATCGATCGGTGGAGGGGACTTCGGCTGATCGACTGTCCAAGGTTTGACGATCTGGTTCCTCTTTTTTCTGTCAGTATGGGACGACGGCCGCACCGTACTAGCGGCGTCGGAGGGTGCGAGGGTATCTTCCAGCCGGGCGAGGACCCGGTCCCACGACGATGCGTCTGCTGTGTGTTGCGCTACCGTTGCCGGTGCTCGAACACCTTCTGTTTCACACGTTTCATCGAAGGCCGCTGCCGTGGTCAATTGCCTGTCAGGCGCTGCTTGGGCCGACTGGGCAGCGCCTACCGCCTCAAAGCCGGCTTCGCCCGGGTGCGTCTCACCCTCAGCCAGTCCTTCGGGCCCGGTGTGCGATGCCATCTGGTCCAACTGTCTTTGGGCCGCGATGAAGTCGGGATTGAGTGACAGGACGTGCTGGAACGTCCTTGCCGCTTCGCTGTAGCGTCGCTGGCCGCGGTACATCAGGCCCAGGTTATAGTACGCGTCGGCTGGCGGAAGAATGGCCTGGAAAGTCGTCAGAGCATTGTCAAACCACCCTAGTCTGCTCTGTACGATCCCGAGATTGATATAGGCGCGAGCGAAGTTGGGCTTCAGCTCGATGGCCCGCAAGAACTCGCGCTGTGCCTCCCTCCAACGTTTGCCAAGCATCAGCTCGAAACCCAGGTTGTTGTGCAGGACCGCGCTGTCGGGCTTGAGCTCAACGGCGCGCCCAAGGGTCGCGATGGCCTCTTGGCGCTGGCCGGTCATACTCAGCAACAGACCGAGACGGTGGTAAGCCTCAACGTAGTTATGGTTCACCGCGACGGCCCTACGATACTGAGTGATTGCCCGGCGGAAGTCGCCCTGCGATTCGAACAACCGCGCGGCGGCGAAGTGGGTCTCGGGAAGGATCTTGGGGACCCGAGCATCCCGTGCCTTGGCGACGGCAGCGTCGGACACCGGCCGCCAGGTTTCCCTTCTGTGGCGAGATATCTTATTGTCAGAGCCGGCACATCCGGCTGCGATCAGCGTCACCGTCGCTAGAACGATCGCTCTTCGGTCTCGTAGCATATTCGGCGTCACCTTCTTCCTTACTGGTTGCCTGATGAACTTGGGACGAACGTCAGGGGAGTCGCGCCGCCGTCGGTCTCTTGTTCGGTGCCTTTCTCGAATTTCTCGACGGCCTCTCCACCGGGCAGGCCGCGTCCTCCTGACATCATTGCGACTACCTGGACGCGCTCCATCTCACACCCGGTCAGGGCCAGGTATTCCCGGGTATGTTCAAGTCGCTGCTTGATCAGCGCTTCATCATCCAGCAGCGTTTCGTACCGGAGCGTACCCCCGTAAGTGTTGAGGAGTTTCGCCAGCCGGTTGAGTCTGACTTCGCCGACACCGCTGAGTTCGCCGGTATGCGGGATAAAGTGGATATCCGCCACCGACATGTCGTGCAGTATTGCGTTGTCGACCATGTGGGTAAGATGCGCTCCGTAAGCCTGGTGCGACTCATCCATGCGCGCGGTCTGCAAGTCTGTGGTCGTCTGCAGCTCGTTACAGGTGGCAGCCGCTACCGGCAGTGTCGCTACCACAATTAGACGGCGGTACGTTCGCAACATTTGTAAGCTCCTTGGTGTCAGTCGGCGAATCGGGGACTCTTCCCGGACGGATGGAACCGAACCGGGCTCCTCTTGGCCCTATTACCGCCCTACATATCGAGCAGAATGACCGTTGACCTTCGCAAATTTATCGGTCGCCGTACGGCCGTGTGTCTCGGCTGCCGGACTCTGAAAAAGGTCCAATAAGGGTGGCGTCGCCAGCATAGGTACGCTGTGCCTGCGAATCCCCGGATCCTCTTCCCAGTATCGATACGGTTATGTGGAAACGTGCTACAATCCGCCTTTATGGACGGCATGATGGATGAATATCTAATCCGCGCGCGGCGCCTGCATGAGAGCGTAGTCGTTGTGGACACCCACTGCGACACCACGCAGCGACTCATGGACGACGCCTTTGACTTGGGTGAGCGCCACCAGGCGGGCCACGTCGACATCCCACGCTTACGCGCCGGAGGCATTGACGCCGTGTTCCTTGCGGTCTTTGCACCCCCACCCCTCGAACCCGGCATGGGGCGGACTGCCGCCCAGGCCCAGATCGAGCGGATCCAGGACACTATTGGTCGTCACAATACTTGTCTCTCCTGTGCCCGAACCGCGGCGGAGGTGCGAAAGGCCAAGGACGATGGGCGCATCGCCATTATTGTCGCCATAGAGGGTGGCCATCTCATCGAGGACTCATTGGATGTCTTGCGTGAGTATCACAGTCTGGGTGCTGCCTATCTGACGCTGACCCACGCGGGTCATACGAGTTGGGCGGATTCATCCGGTGTACATGAGCCGCTCGGGCCGCTGCACAACGGCCTCACCTCGTTCGGGCGGGGTGTGGTGCGTGAGCTCAACCGGCTGGGCATGATGGTGGACGTGTCACACGTCAGCGATGA
>CP070827.1:2529111-2534695 GCA_020344555.1 Phycisphaerales bacterium | reverse complement strand
ACTTGTCGTTTCCTACCCCTCATGAGCCCTACCAGTCTACACACCGGCCTCGTCGCGCAGTTTGATTAGGTCATCCTCGATCCCGAGGCTCCGCGCCTGCTCAAACAGATACTTCCAGTCAAGTGACACGGTCTTGACACGCACAACACCCAAGGCATTCTCCCATTGCTTCTGCGACAGGGTATCCTTCCGCCACAGCAACTTCATCAGGATCACGTCTTCAGGAGTCACGAAATCGAACTCGGGTCCCTCCGAACCGACGCGCCGCTTCACGCGCCGTTCGATTGCGTGACTTACGAAGCCGGTGCGGGGCACGAAGGACAGATCGACCTTTACGCCGGTCCTATTGTCAACAAGGTTGGCGAAGGTATGCGTCTGGGCCGCCTCCATCAACATATCTTCAGGCGCATAAAACCGCGGCGATAGTATCCGGGCGATCGCGCATGCCTGTGTGTCTGTGGCAGTCAGTACAAGGTCAACATCCAAGCTCGCGAACGGCTCGCCGTGCACACTGCTGGCCACGGATCCGGTTACCGCGTATGCAATGCCGACGTCACCCAGGGCACGGACTACTTCGGCCAGTGTTCCGATCAGGAGGTCATCCATGGCGGTACGTCCATTCGCTGTGCCTTCGTCCAAGCGAAGGCGAAGGAGAATATCTGTCCACTGCCTCAGAAGATCGCCGTTGCGCACAGCACCTCGAGCCTGTGCCAGGTGAACCTGCGATATTCGATCGCGCTCTTGTCGAGACAGCCTTTTAATCAACAACGCGTCGACGTCCTTCATTGCGCACCCCATTTGCACCGGGCGAAGCACCGCCCACGTCTGTTGGTGGACGACGGTCTCGTTCTGCGCTTTCCCCAACGACAAACCACACGGACTTGTGCACGTCGCCTCGCAAAAAAGGGAAACGATCGCTGAACGAAATATGAGGGTACTCGAGAACTACTTGATATCGGCCTGGGCGTAGTGTTGACAGCGCAATATGGCTCAAGTAGCTCCCGCCACCAATGCTTTGGAAGTCCAGCGCTCTCGAAATACGTTCGTCGGGGTCAAGCAGGTATAGCCCCGCTACACTAGGATCTGACGTCGCACCGCCGAGCTCAGAATAGACCTCTACAAAGTCGTCCCGCGCCCTCGTGAACAGCCGCTGATTCACGTCAATGTGTACTGTGTAGCACGTTTCCAAAACCACAGGGACGATAACTAGGAAGCCAAGGCAAACCACACCCCAGAAATCCGGGGGATCGGGGATCTCCCCCAGGGCTGCGCTCAAGTGATCGAAATGAGATTGAACCTTCCGAACGAGCCTCGTGACGACCGTAATCAGAACAATCGGGAGGCCTACAGCGACCACGCCACGTGCAATCCACCCAGCGGTCCCTTGTTCCAGGTTGAGCCACTTGACAAGAAGCTGTTCGAGAAATGCGCAGGCGAGCATTAGCACCGTAAAAAGTACCACTAACGCCACAATAGCGGTCAGCACGTACACAGCACCACACGTTCGTTGACAGGTCCGATCCAGCAAATCTCTGAAGTAACGCAAAGCCTTCCCCGTGTCTGCCCCAGCCGAAATACTCAACCAGAGCCCGCGGCAATAAATATGCATCACTGCAAGGGCAACGCTTGCCCCCGCCGCTGTCAGAATACCGCACATCGCCAAGAAAAAGATATGTTCGGAGCGCACACCCTCATGGGGAAGGTTCCAGGTCCAGAAGTGGAGGTGAAGCCCCGTCTGGTATGCGGCAACTGCGGGCCAGAGCTTTAGCAAGAGAAAACCGAGAACGAGGACGTTGCCGGAAACGAATGCAAACCGCTCTTTCCACGATGCACCCTCGGTTTTTGGCCCATTCATGGGATGTTCTCCTCGCCGACGAAAGAGATCCCGGCACGGGGTCCGAAGGCCGCGTCCCGCCCTGAGCAAATCGCTTGCCCAACCGCTCGCCAACGGACCCGATCGGGTCCACGGCTGCCAACCACGGAACCCGCGTCATGCGGCATTGTGTGCCGTCCTACTTTGTGTATGATCCAGGCTCGGCCTCCGCTCAAGCCTATGGCTGCAAGTCATTGCACTGCCTACTGTGGGAAGAGGACCTCTGCCCTACTTTTCTCTTCGTGTAGTTCGCCCCGTGCTACTTCTCTTCATCACCGGCCTTCGTTGCTTAGGCACTTCGATTTCCTCGTCGCCGCGTAGGTACTTGCCCGTAATTGATCGCTTGGTGCGCGCGATCTTGTCGATCTCGCCGCGGGCGACGATCTTCCCTCCGCGAACCCCCGGGCCGGGGCCGAAGTCCACAATCTCGTCAGCCCGGCGCATGGTCTGCTCGTCGTGCTCGACGACGATCACCGTGTTGCCCATGTCACGCAGACGGCACAATGAGTCGAGCAACCGCTTGTTGTCCCGGGCGTGAAGCCCGATGCTCGGCTCGTCCAGGATATACAGCACCCCGACAAGACCCGCACCGATCTGACTGGCCAGACGAATCCGTTGCGACTCACCGCCCGCCAGCGTCGGCGCCGACCGATCGAGCGTCAGATACTCCAGCCCCACATCGCACAGAAACCCCAGCCGGCCGCGGATCTCCTTTAGCACCTCTTCGGCTATCCGCTGCTCTGTAGGACCCAGCTTCAGTCGTTCGAGGAACCGGCCGGCCTCCGCTATCGACAGTGCGGACAGCTCGTTGATATTCAGCCTGTCCAACCGCACCGCCAGGGCCTGCGGATTGAGCCGCGCCCCACGACAGTCGGGGCACTGCGTTTTCCGCATGTACTTCTCGTAGTACGCCCGGACGAAATTGGACTTGGCCTTACGGTGCTTCTCGCGAAGCTCGGCAATCACGCCCCGGAAAGTCCCGCCATGCCGCCATACCCCGCCGCCCCAGCGCCATTCAAAGGTAATGTGGGTGTCACCCAGGCCGTTCAGCAGCGCGTTTTTTGCCCTGGCCGGCAGCTTATGCCACGGCGTCTTCAGATCGAAGCCCACGTGGTTGGCAACACCACGATAGATATGCCGCCGCCATCGTCCGATCCTCGTACGCATAGGCGCGATCGCGAGCTGCAGAAACGACTTTCGAGGATCGGGAATCAGCAGATCAGGATCGAAGTCAAACGTCGTACCGAGCCCGTCGCACGTGAGGCACATCCCTGTCGGCGAGTTGAAGCTGAAAAGCTGCGGCGACGGCGGCTCAAAGCTAAGATCGCAGCGCGCACACGCATAATGTGATGACAACAGCAGATCGCCCGCTTGCGTTCTACGGCGAGGCTCCCGCGGCAAAGGCGCTCCCCGTGTCCTGGAAGCCGCCCGCTTCCGCCCTCCGTCGCTCCGTCGCTCCGTCGCTCCGTCGCTTCGACCCATATCGCCGCGCGGGCTAGAAGCCGCGGCTCCGTCGGGGACAACCACTTGCACAACAAGCGTCCCATCGCCGAGTTTCAACGCGTTCTCGACGGCCTCGGCCAGTCGCGACCGAACCGCCGGCGAGATGGTCAGCCGATCCACTACAATCTCGATATTATGCCGGACGTTACGTTCCAGCCTGGGCGCCCCGGAAAGGGCCACGACCTCACCGTCCACCCGGGCCCGGGCATACCCCTGCCGGATCATGTCCTCGAACAGATCGTGATATTCGCCCTTCTGCCCGCGAACCACAGGACCGAGGATCAGCACTTTCGTTCCTGCTGATAGCTCCAAAATTCTTGCGATGATCTGTTCGCGGGTCTGGGCGCTGATCGGTTGGCCGCAGCTTGTGCAGTGCTGCCGCCCGACCCGTGCAAACAGCACGCGAAGGTAGTCGTGAATCTGTGTGATCGTCCCCACCGTGCTTCGCGGATTCCATCCGCTGCTCTTCTGCTGGATGGCGATCGCCGGGCTCAGCCCGGTGATCTGATCGACGTCCGGTTTGACAAGCTGTCCGAGAAACTGCCGGGCGTACGAGCTGAGCGATTCCAGGTAGCGTCGCTGCCCCTCCGCGAACAGGGTATCGAATGCGAAGCTACTCTTGCCGCTGCCGGAGATACCCGTGAAGCAAATCAGCCTCCCACGAGGCAGTTTAAGTGTGACGTCTTGCAGGTTGTGCTCGCGGGCACCTTTGATCGTGATCGATTTCGGTTCCATTGATGGGTATCAAATAGCGAATGCCAAATGGCGAATAGCGAATGAATATGAAACGCGCTACTCACATTCGCTATTCCGAACTCGACATTCTTACTCCCTCAGTTAATCGAGCGCCTGCCGGGCTTGAATCCGAGATGCGACACCCGCCAGAATCCGCTGTCCTTTACAAGATAAACGACCAGGACCGCACGGGCGTTGGGATCGTCGCTTGGATCATCGACCTCCATCAGCACCTGGCACTCCGTCTGACCGTTCTGGGAGCCCGTAACCGGTCTTTGACCCAGCAACACGAAGCGTTCCCTGGCCTTTTCCCACTCCGTTTCAATATCGTGCGAATAGTGAGAGACCGTAGGCGTCCAGCGGTAGACCACGTTATAGATCAATTCCTCCCGGCTTATCTTGCCTCGCTTCCGGGCATCGAGCACGTTGGCGGCGCAGAGATCGAACTGCCTGTCCAGGGCGGCCTCGCGCTCCTCGCTGCTTTCGGCCAGGAAGTCATCTCGGATTGCACGCAGGACCACGTAGGCCACCTGCTGCGGCGTAGCATTCTCGTCCAGCTTCACGCCGTAGTGAGTCACCGTCCCGACGGTCACGTTGCGGAGTTTGCGACCCGCCAGACGCACGTCCCGGCTGCACCCGGTCCACACGGCCGGTCCGAGCGCGCAGACCAAAAGCACCACAACCTGCACTCGTCCAAGCCGCCTCATCATAATGACCCGAGTCTAACCGCTGGACCACCCGATGCAACAATCCTCATCTTGTTGGAACGAGTCGCAGCCGATACACTTGGCACCGCCGGGAGCGACAGGCTGTTATGGCTGATTTCAACAAGAATCTGTGGGCACCGTGGCGGATGGAATACATCCGCTCGCTCGGCGACCAGGCCGAGGAGGAGGGCTGTTTCCTCTGCCGTTACTGGGAGCACCCCGAGCGCGACGGTGAGAACCGTGTCATCTGGCGAACGAAGTCCACGTTCGTCGTGATGAACCGCTTCCCGTACACCAACGGCCACCTGGTGATCGCCCACGCCCGGCACAAAGGTGACTTCGTAGACCTGAACGAGGACGAGTTGGCCGACATAACCCGGGCCATCCGTGACGGCGTCACCATCTTGAGAGAAATCCTCTCGCCGCACGGGTTCAACATCGGCTACAACATCGGCCAATGCGCCGGTGCCGGCCTGCCCGAGCATCTTCACGCCCATGTCGTCCCTCGATGGTCCGGCGACACCAACTTCATGGCCGTGATCGGCGACAGCCGGGTCGTCCCTGACTCGCTCGATGCCCTCTGCGCCCAGCTTGTCAAAACCGCCCAAGCAGCCGGTCTGCGACCTTAGAGCCCCACCCGAGCCACGGGCGGAATGCTATCCCGATCTATCGGGAGCCCGCGCGGAACCACGTGCCTTGAGACCGCGTCGAACGTATCATGTGAACGGCACCTGCCGGCGTCCGGAGACCCGCGAAGGCGCACCGT
>CP070827.1:2526403-2529011 GCA_020344555.1 Phycisphaerales bacterium | reverse complement strand
GCTCGAAGCCGCCGGCGGGCATGTCAAAACGGCAATCGTCATGCATGTCCGGAAGGTAGATCGTGCGACTGCGGAGACCCTATTGGCCAAGGTCGGCGGCCATGTGGGTCAGGTAATTAAACGTTGAGGGGAGTCTTTCCAGAGAGGATAACAGCCTGAGCGCGCCAATGCAGGGGATGCTGAAGATGGACCACGGACGGAATCACGGTTGCCAACGTCGAGACGTGAAACTGCTCGCCCTCGGGCTGATCACAGCGGCTCTTATGAGCGGGTGTCAACCTGGAACTCGGCGCAAGACACCGTTCAGCGATCAAAGAGCACCGATCCGTGCCATATGGGTGACCCGGTGGGACTACAGATCACCCACCGACATCGCAAGAGTGATGGATAACTGCAAAGCGGCCGGGTTCAACACGGTGCTTTTTCAGGTAAGAGGCAACGGCACGGTGTTTTACCGCTCGAGGATCGAGCCGTGGGCGGATGAACTGGGTGGGCGCGATCCCGGCTTTGATCCGCTTGCGGTCGCGACCAGGGAAGCACATCGTCGCGGCCTGAGCCTGCATGCCTGGGTCAACGTCGTGCCCGGCTGGCGCGGCGACAAGCCACCGACAAACCCGCGGCAGCTCTACCTGGCCCATCCGGAGTGGTTCTGGCGTGACGCGGCCGGTAGGCGACAGCCGCTGGGGTGGTACAGCAGCCTCAACCCTTGCTATCCGGAGGTTCGCAAGTACCTGGTGCGGGTCTGCCGGGAGATCGTGGGACGCTATCCAGTCGACGGCCTGCACATGGACTACATCCGCTTTCCCAACGAGTGGAACCGCTCCTATGGGTCGAGCGCCCGGGTGCCCGACTATCCGCGCGACCCGCGTACTCTAGGCCTGTTCAGACGCGCAACCGGCCGCACCCCGGAAACGGCCCCGCGGTTGTGGGATGCCTGGCGGACTGAGCAGGTCAGCCAGCTCGTTCGTGACATTCGGACCATGATGCGGAAGGTGAATCCGCGCATGCACCTCAGTGCCGCCGTCGGGGCATCGCCGGACGTGGCCAGACGCAAGCACTTCCAGGACTCGCCCCGTTGGGTAAAGGAAGGGTTGCTCGATGCGATATACCCAATGAACTATGCGGAGAACGCGCGCACCTTCACACAGCGGCTAAGAGATTGGTCGTCGATGCGCTTGCCGATCCCGGTGGTTGTGGGCGTGATGTTCGACAAACGGGACGCTTCCACGGTGATCGGGCAGATGCGTCATGCCCGCCGGAGTAGCCCGCACTTTTCCGCCTTTGCCTATAACTCTCTGTTCGAACGGCATGATCGCAACGGCCGGCCAATCAGGGATGGGCAAAACTCGTCCCGAACGGCCCTGCGGAAACGCGTCATTCCCTATTTGCGGCAACTCACTGTGCCGCAGGTGTGACCCTAGCGCCGTCATAGATTCTCGCGAGGTTATGCAGGACTCATCGAGATTGATCGCCATTGGGGCTGACGTAGGCGGCACGCAGACGCGGGCGGCCGCCGTCGATCGAACGGGCAAGATTCTTGCCCGATATTGCCGCCGGACGGACGAAGCTGATGGCGCCGACCGGGTTGTCACCTGGCTTGTCGGTGCCATTGAGAATACTCGGGATGAGGTCGGCATCGGCTCCAGCGTTGAAATTCGCCTTGGCGTGGCGCTGCCGGGGACGCTTGACCAACAGCGCCGGACAGTCGTTCGCTCGATCAACCTCCCCTTTCTCGAAGGCTACCCGTTCATAGATGAACTAGCGCGGAGAACGCGATGCCCGACTATTTTGTATACCGACGCCGAGGCGGCCACGTGGGGTGAATACGTATCGTGTGCACCGCGGCCGGGGCGGTTCGTCCATCTTCGCCTGGGCACCGGCATAGCGTGCGGTGTTGTGGTTGAAGGTCGGCTCCAAAGACTAGATGCCGGCCGCAGTGAGCACCTTGATGCCCTGATCATCGACAACACTGCAGGTGCCCGGCCTTGTCCCTGCGGACGACGCGGCTGCCTGGAGACAGTCGCGTCGGGTCGCGCGTTGGAGGAACGTGCACGTGAGGTGGGCTACGCGAACGGCATTGCGGACCTGCGGCAGGCCTGGGAGCAGGGTGACGATACGGCGGTTGCCCTGCTTCAGAAAGTGACCGACACGCTAATGGCGGCACTCAGAAATCTGGCAACACATTTCCAACCCGGCGTCATCTGTCTCGGCGGCGGTGTCGTGACTGGTCTTCCCTGCTTGCCGGACCGGACGATGGCCCGGTTGCAGGCCGTCCGAGATGAAGACAGCAAGACCGAGGTGTCCGTGGTGCCCGCCCGTCTGGGTGACGACGCCGGCCTCATCGGCGCGGCTCTGCTGGCGATGGACAGGTCCTGACCCTGGCAGCATCCGAAAAAATCGACCATTTGCTTGACAGCGGTTCTTCCGTGGAGTATACTTGCATAATGACGCAAATGAGCAAGCGTGCGGTTCGTAAATCGAAGCGCCTCTCATGCTGCCCGGGGGTAGAGGAGGTATTCGAGGCCCGATTCTTCAGAGCCCTCTGCGACCCGTGCCGGATCGGGATCATGACCCGTCTGGCCCGGGCCGACGGGCCTCAGACGGTCAG
>CP070827.1:2524215-2526303 GCA_020344555.1 Phycisphaerales bacterium | reverse complement strand
GTGCACCGGTTTTGGGCCAGGCTGCAGCCATCTCGTGCGGAAGAGACAGTCCCCCAGGTGTGACGCGTTTGTAATTGTCCAGCTTCGACTCCATCTCAACCACGCCGTCGGCGTCGCGAAAGATGACGCGGCGAACGAGCCGAGGCCGGTAGCGGTCGAGCCAGTATTCTTTCTGCAGCCTGACCTGGTTCTCGTCATCGTGCACGATGAAGAGAATCTGCTGGTACTCGCCTACAACCCGCTGAACCGGCCGGGCTTGCCCGACAACTGACACTTCGACCGCAATCGGCGTCAAGCCCAGCGCGTCAACGATCTGCTCCGGCGGAATCGGGATATCCGACGAGAGTTCATCGTCCACACCATGACGGCCGCAGTGATAGGCATCGGCCTCTTTGTCGTAATACCAGTAGTGCTCTGCGTTGGACCCGAACAGAAACTTCCGGTCGCCGAAACTCTTCAAGTCGAACCGGACATAGATGGGCGCCAGATGGAAGAGTATCCCGTCGAGGTGATAGCTGCCCTTCCGACCGTCGGGAAGGACAAAGCGGCCATCCACAAAACCCGATGCCCGAAGCGTCCCCACAACCTTGCCGGTGTTGTCGTTGACGATCTGGATCGCGTCACGCATGGGGATCGGCTCGAGTGGAAATCGCTCGGGACGGGGATGACAGCCACTCAACGCCACTGCTACAGCGCCGAGGAGAAAGGCGGATCGGGTTAGCCAGTTGGAGACTGTCGGGAGCGGAATGGCCGCGTCCCTGTGACGTTGTTTGCCGGACCGACGCCCTGCCATGTCCCCGCAAAAAGTACCCTTGCAAACGTCGTCATGGCGCCCCCCGTGAGCAGGCCGCCCGTCGATCCTTCTCATTACTGTTCCTGCTCCTCCTCCGATTCCGGTGGGAGCGACCCGGTCTTGTCGCCTCCGATTGCCCATTCGCCCATGTCACTGTGCAGGACGGCGCTGAGTTGCTCGCTGACTCCCTCGATCTGCTCATCGGTGAGTTGAGGATTGACGACCCGGTGGACCGACTGAGTTCGTGTCCGTGTCATCCGCCAGGTCTCAACACCGTCTTCGACGCTGGAGCCTTCGTAGCGCAACAGGCGTTTGCGCATGAGGATGAGCGCCAACACAAACCTGAACTGCACACGGACCAGCTCGGTCTCGTCGGCCAGTCTCTCGAAAAAATTGACGAGCAACTCCTGATCGACAAGCAGCTTTTTCTGCTTCTCTCTTAGGGGAATGCGGGTCTTGAAATGACAATAGGCCCCCTCGGGCGGGCCTTGCCAGGCTTCCAGGCAGTAATCGGCTCGGGTGAACGACTCGCCGTCCTCGAAGAGGACGGTGTAGAACTCCTCACCCTCCTCGAACACGCGGCCGGTGGTGGCGCAACGACCTGTCCTTGCTTCAACTTCTCGTTGCTGGGCCATTGTTCCGTGTTGCCCCCCGGCTGACGAATAGTGAACTAACAATAGTGAAGAAGCGACACCGGCTCTCCTCATCCCTAATCCGCTGCTGCCCGGGTGGGATTCTCAGCAGCGGGTCTCATCAGCCAAACGGCGGCCATTGGAGAGGCAGCACGTCCCGCCGTCAAGGCGTGGCTGCGTCAGACACCGTTTCGCACAGGCGCAGACCGAGGAATCAGCGACCGGGCGTATCACTGGCGAGCGCGCTTCGTGAAAGCTGGTCGGGCCCGTCAGACTGCCGGGCAGCATCGTCTCGGTGCGTCTCGTGGGTCGCCCGGACGGCGAGCTACGTCTCCGAGTCCAGTGTGCGGGCCGTCCGGGTTCAGGTGTGGCTCGCCGGCTCCGGGTTTGGATGTTTGCTCTTTGCACCCGGAACCTCAGGTCTATAATCCTGCAGTTAGACGCATCTGATCGCTCGGGCCGTGATCGATTGCTGCAAACTGGAGACTTACCATGAAGGCTGCTGAACTGTTCGTGAAGTGTCTGGAGAACGAGGGCGTCCCGTTCATCTTCGGCCTGCCGGGCGAGGAGAACCTGGACATCATGGATGCCCTGCTCGACAGTGACCTGAAGTTCATCCAGACCCGGCACGAGCAGGGTGCGGCCTTCATGTGCGACGTACAA
>CP070827.1:2517578-2524115 GCA_020344555.1 Phycisphaerales bacterium | reverse complement strand
CCGTGGAACGGTACGAGCCGGACACGTGGACCGAGCTGACCGGCTCGCCGCTGCCCCAGCCGCGGGAGAGTGCGGCCGCAGTCTATGACGGTAACGGGCACATTCTCGTAATCGGCGGTGCCAACCAAACCGGGACTCCACAGTCAACGGTGTACTCATACGACATTGTCGGTGAGAGCTGGTCCACAATTGCCGCCCAGCCGGCTCCTCGCCTGGGCCAAGCGGCCGTCCTCGGAGCCGACGGCCTGGTCTACGTGGTCGGTGGCTCTACGGGCAGCTCCGAGACAACCTCGGTCTATATCTATGATCCTAGCACCGGTCTGTGGTCCACCGGGCCGAGCCTGATTACGGCCCGAAGCTATGCCGCAATCGCGCTCGGCGACGACGATTACATCTACGCCATGGGAGGCTTCTCCGGAGTGCTTGGTACCGACACCGTTGAACGGCTTTATACAGGGACGCTCGACTTGAATGGCAACGGAGTCCCCGACGCTTGCGAGGAGTGCGGAGGAGATCCCGATTGCGACGATGGCGTCGATTGCACGGATGACTCTTGCGACGCCGGAGTATGTGTTTTCACGACCAACGACGCCAACTGCGATAACGGTTTTTTCTGCGACGGGGCCGAGACATGCGATTCACTGGCGGACTGCCAAGCCGGCAGTGACCCGTGTCCCGCGCAGGCGTGTGATGACGAGGCTGACGTTTGCATTCCTGATGTTCCGATTCCAACGGTGTCGCAGTGCGGCCTTGGCGTGATGATTCTCCTGCTGATTACTGCCGGTCTGATTGTGCTCAGACCACGGCGCCGGCCTACTTGAACGTGATGGACGCTTGTCGGCTTCGTAGCGGCGCGGACAAGCGCGAGTTAGACGAGAAGGATAACGTAGTCCTTCTCATTCCAAAGGCAAGGATGGATTGAAAGGAAAGCCTTCTATAGTCTAGGAGAGGACAAGGATGAAACAGAAAATGATGTTTGGGTGGTCAGGTGGTTTGATGTCGGCAGCGTTAGTCTTCGGGTCTACAACGGGGATACTCGCAGAGCCCCTTCCCGGCGGGTCGCTGGATCCGACTACGATTCCGAAGTACGTGACACCGCTGGTCATCCCGCCGGTGATGAACGATGATGGGACGGCCGATAGCTACGACATCGCCGTCAGGGAGTTCAAGCAGCAGATCCTTCCGGGAGGGATCTGGAACACAATCAACGGACGGAATGACAAGTACAAGGCAACTACGATCTGGAGCTACGGCCCCGCGGCCGACCCCACCCCCAAGGTTGCACCGGACCCGGGTTCCCAGTTCAACTATCCGGCCTACACGGTGGAGACCATGTCGAACGTGGGGGTCGACGTTCGCTGGATCAACGAACTGGTGGAGGAGAATGGGGACTTCCTGCCCCACTTGATCACGGTCGACCAGACGGTTCACTGGGCGAACCCACCCCAGCAGTGTAAGGATGGGAGCACCAGAACGGATTGTGCGGGAACCGATCCTAACGGCTACGAGGGTCCCGTTCCCATCGTGACCCACGTGCACGGGGCGCACGTGGATCCCCACAGCGACGGCTACCCGGAGGCGTGGTGGCTGCCGGCCGCCAACAACATACCCGACGGCTATGCCACCAGCGGGACACTCTTCGACGACAAGACCGGGACGAATCCGGGCAATCTCGGCTATGCCGATTACTACTACCGCCAGGACCAGCCGGCCACTACGCTCTGGTACCACGACCACAGCCTGGGGATGACCCGCAACAATGTCTATGCCGGGCCGGCGGGCTTCTGGCTCATCCGGGGCGGCGACTATGACGGGGCCACAGTCCAGGGCACCGGAGATCCCGCGGTGCTCCCGGGACCGGCCCCAGTGGCTGGGCAGGGCGTTCTCGCACTCAACGTACCCGGAACGGTCAGGAACTCGATCCGCGAGATCCCCATCGTCATCCAGGACCGCTCCTTCAATAAGAATGGGACCCTGTTCTACCCGAAGACGCGATCCTTCTTCGAAGGGGTCGAACCAAAGGATCTCAAAATCACCCTCGCCCCGGACTCTGATGTGCTGCCCATCTGGAATCCGGAGGCGTTCTTCAACGTGATGGTGGTCAACGGCGTGAGCTGGCCCGAGCTCGAAGTGGCCCCCGCCCTGTACCGCCTGCGCTTGCTCAATGGCTGCAACTCCCGCTTTTTGTGGCTGAAGTTCGAAGACTCGGACGTCGAGGTGTACCAGATCGGCGCTGAGCAGGGCTTCCTGCCCGACCCGGTCTTGATGAACGATCTTGATCTTGACGGGAGCGGTGACGAAACCGCTCAGTTGCTCATGGCCCTCGCCGAGCGGGCGGACGTCATCGTGGATTTCAGGGGTCTTAGCGACGGGACCGAGATCAACCTGACCAACCTCGGTCCGGACGAGCCGTTCGGCGGCGGCATCCCGGTCACCGATTGTGACGACGATGATTGTTTCGAGCCAGCCGACCCCGACACCACCGGCCAGGTGATGCGCTTCAAGGTCGATTCATCCTTGCTCTGCACCAGTGGCGAATGCACCGACGGCACGGCCACCGAACCGGCGGACCTCGTGCTGAATGCGGAGGGCCCCCTGGAGGCAACAACCGGTTACCAGGATCTCTCGCTGAACGAGCTGGAGTCCGAGGACGTTTGTGTGCTGTTGGATGTCGATGCCGATGCGTTCATAGAGCCGATCAAGGAAGTCGACTGCGAGATGGAAGATCCTGACGGAGAGATCGGTGCCGGCATTGACGTTGTGCCGTTCGGTCCCACGGAAGCCTTGCTGGGGCAAGTTGACTTCTCGGGCCCAGAGCCGGCAGGGATTCCGCTGAAGTGGACCGCAACCGGTGTAGGTGTTCAAAAGACAGTCACGGTACCCAAGCTCGTGGAAGGAGTAACGGTGCCGGTGGATGTTGACGTCTGGGTCACCGAGAATCCCGTGACGGGCGCGATCGAAGAGTGGGATATCTACAATTTCACGGCAGACGCCCACCCGATACACCTACACCTGGTGCGTTTCGAAGTGACTGGCCGCGAGGTGATTGGTGGCGACGCCAGGGATCCCGAACCGTGGGAAACGGGCTTCAAGGACACGGTGATTTCCTATCCGGGTGAGATTACCACGGTAAAGGCCCTGTTCGACCTTCCCGGCCTGTACGTCTGGCACTGCCACATCGTCGAGCACGAAGATAATGAGATGATGCGGCCTTACTTCGTCGGACCGTGATGTGTCCGTGGGGGCACTTACACCAGGCGTAGATGAAGATAGTGATGAAGAGTGACATGTGATCTCGACTGCGGAATTCTCATGGGCGGGACAGATTCGTCACCGCTCATGTCCGCATATGACATGATAGTAACTGGATGTTGGTCGGCATTTGCCGATGGTATCGAATCTCGAACAAGGAGAACCGAAGATGGGTAAGACATTGAGAATTGTTATCGCATCGTGTGTAGTGTTGGTTGCGGTAGTGTCGCTCGTAGCGACTCCGAGTGCGCGAGCCGGCCGCGGAGACGGACCGATCATTTACGTGACAGGTCAGGGGCTGTTCTACGATTCCATCGTGACGGCCGATCCCCTGCCACGCCGCGGCCCGTTTCAGAAGCTCGAGACGGACGGGCCTCCTCCCAACGGCCTACAGACGGAATTTGGCCCAGGCAATCCCGGCTATCGCGGGGGACGCTGGTGGGTCGACGTAAACGGCGACAACGAGATGGACGACGGCGATGACTACTTCTCATGTCCGCTCTTGGGACCAGGACGTGAGGAGCCGTAGTCAGCCGCCGGTCTGCACTCAACAACACGGGGGATGGAGCCAACGCTGTCCATGAGTGGGACACGCCCATGGCAAGCTCATACCGGGCTAGCGCGCTGGGCATCAAACACGGATCCAAGAAGCCCCAAGGGACAGCAAGTTGTCGCTAAAGTCAGCAGAAACGGGGAAAGGGATATGATCGGCAATCAAAATAGTCCTTGCACGCGGAGGCGCGATAGCAAACGGTTTGAGCATCGGTCTTCGCGACGGCGAGCGTACGGCACGACAGGCAGACTCGCGGTTGTCAGCCTGTCTGTGTTCGCAACCGTGACCGTGCCCGCATCCGGGGTCTGCGTATGGGAACCGGCCCCCACCTTCCCGGACGGCCCACGTACGGGAGCCGTTGGCGTCAACCAAGACGGGACACTGGTAGTCTTGGGCGGCCGACCGTTTGTGGGCGAGGGCGCCGCGGTCGATTACCTGCCATGGGGGACATCGCTTTGGCAGTCCGGAACGCCCCTCGGAGAGATGCTCATGCAGCCCGGGGCAGGCATCGATGCCTCGGGACGGATTGTCGTGTTCGGTGGTTACATCTTCTCCGATCACTTCCCATTCTTCGTTCCACGAACCGGTGGCTTCCTTTACGACACTGTTAGCGGTGAGGGCGATGGCATCGCCAATCTGAACGTCGCCCGAGCATTCTTTGCCTTTGCGACCGACGCCCAGCACCGGTTCTACGTGATCGGCGGGCTCGATGCTGCCCGGAATGTGACTAATACCGTGGAAAGGTACGACCCGGGCGCCAATATGTGGACGTTTCTGACTTCGCTCCCGGAGCCTCGGGAGAATGCGGGCGCAGTCTATGACGGTAACGGGCACGTTCTTGTGATCGGCGGCGCCAACCTGACCGGAACTCCTCAATCCACCGTGTTCTCGTATGACATCGCCACAGAGGAGTGGTCCACAATTGCTTCCCAGCCGGCTCCCCGCCAGGGCCAGGCGGCCGTCCTCGGAGCCGACGGCCTGGTCTACGTGGTTGGTGGCTCTACAGGCAGCTCCGAGACAACGTCGGTCTATATCTATGATCCCGGCACCGGCCTGTGGTCCACCGGACCGAACCTGATTACGGCCCGAAGCAATGCCGCAATCGCGCTCGGTGACGACGATTACATATACGCCATGGGCGGCTTAGCCGGCGTGCTCGGCACCGATACCGTCGAACGGCTGTATACGGGAACGCTCGACTCGAATGGAAACGGAATCCCCGATGCTTGCGAGGAGTGCGGTGGAGATCCCGATTGCGACGATGGTGTCGACTGCACGGACGACTTCTGCGACGGCGGGGCATGTGTCTTTACGCCCAACGACGCCAACTGTCCGGACGACGGTCTGTTCTGCAATGGCACCGAGTTCTGCGATGCAGCTCTCGATTGCAGCTCAACCGGCGATCCCTGTAAGCCCGGCCTGCTCTGCAACGAGACCACCACCACTTGCGAGCGCTTGTTCGGTGATGGCGATGGGGATGGTGACCTGGATCTGGAGGACTGCGCGATCATGGTGGACTGCTTTGCCGGGCCGGATGCAACACCAAACCCTACGCAGCGGATCACCGCCCAGGACTGCCTGGACGCTTTCGACGCCGATGCTGACGATGACGTAGATCTTTTCGACTTCGCCAGCCTCCAAGTCGTCTTCGTCGAGTAACCGCAGATGCGGTCGCCTTGCCTGGCAGCACCCGCCAGGCATATCGAGAGATTCGCCAGGTTGGTCAGAGCCCACAGACCCCGACAGACGTGGATCCGAGCCACGCGGGAGCGACTAACGAGACGTCGCGTCTCCAGGCGGACCGGTCCGGAGAGCGTACCCAAGGCGTCGAATGTATCAAATCGTAAGTTCTTGGCCGGCAACGACCTCGGAGCCTTCGGGATGGACAGCGGCCCCGGCTACGCTGTGGGGTACAATGTATGGAGCGAGAGGCGGCGCTGGGGTGGCCGTGCGCCCGAAAGGGGCCTGTAGCCGTCAGGGCTGCGCTGGCGGTTTTTTCGACCAGCCGGTAAACAACAAACAGGAAACACGCATCTTTCAGTTTGAACGAGGATCGAACGTGGAACGCCGGGCGGCACCGCAAATGGATGAACCCGCCGGGAGGACAGGGCAGCATGTATGCTCGGCCGGCGCCGCCAGCCGCGCAATGCCGGCCCCGGCGGTTTCACGATCGATGCGGGATCGCCTGGTACGGCTCGCCTATCGGTTCCTCTGGAACCGACAGGATGCGGAAGACGTGGTGCAGGAAGCACTCACCATCGCCCATCAGCGGACAGAGGACCTGCGAGATAGCAGTAGTCGGTGGGCGTGGGTTTGCCGGATCGTTGTGAATCGCTGTCATGAGCACGGCCGTCAGAAGCTCCGCCGGGAACGACACGAAGGACCGGTCCGCCTCGAAACGCAACGACGACTCGAAAGGCAAGCGACCGCCGACACGACGGATGACAAGGAGTTGCTTCGGAGAATCCTTGGGGAACTGCCACGACGGCAGTACGAGGTGATCGTTTTGCGGCATCTGCAAGGAATGTCATTCGAACAGATCGCCGACGTCCTTGCCATCGCGCCGACGACGGTGCGGGTCCACGTCCGAGCCGGTCGAGAGACCCTGAGACGCTTGATGCTCAAGCGTGCCCCAGATTGGTTCGAGCGAGCGACGGCACCGGCCCGGAGAAGCCCATGAACTGTGACGAGGCCCGACAACGCTGGAACGATCGTCTGGACGAGAACCGCCC
>CP070827.1:2511011-2517478 GCA_020344555.1 Phycisphaerales bacterium | reverse complement strand
CAGGTTCTTGAACTTGTCCAGACATGCAGTGACGTCGGTGGGTATGCCCACCAGACGGTCCGGCGGGCTGCACGGAATCACCGCGCAGTGCCCGACCAGATCGCCCCAACGGCTGGTGGTGACAGCCAGCGGAGCAGAGTAGTTGGGTTCACCGATGACATCACAGGTTTCATGGATCGCCTGGACCTCAAATTCTGCGCCGGGCACGATTGCATCACTGTAAACGTGAAGCGGACTCTTGGTGGTCCAGTCGTCGCGGTAAATGGGCGGACCACAGGATAGCCTGGCAGACCAGAACGTGCCGTAACCCGGCGCGTCGGCCGGGTCAATCTTCCCTGCGTTCTCGCTCACCTCCGTGATCGGCTCGCCGACCCACATCTTGGTGCCGTTATGAATGTCAAACGGCGCCGGCAGATCCAACAAAGTGACTCGCAGGGCCGTGTATTCACCCGAGTTTCGCGGGACAAACGAGATATAGCGGCACTTCGCGTAGCCGGGCTGCCCGTCGGGTGTCTGAAGCGATTCAGCTATAGTCGCGCATTCGCACTCGTCGGGGATGCCATTGGTGTCGAGGTCCTCAGACGTTCCCGCGGCGATATCGCAGTCGTCGGGTTGGCCCGTGCTGTTACAGTCCGGTTCGCACTCGTCCGGTACCGTATTGGTGTTGCAGTCCTCACTGGTGCCGTCGGCAAGGTCGCAGTCATCGGGGAGGCTATTGCCGTTGCAGTCGCCACTCGTCCCGCAACCGGGTATATCGCAGGCACCATCCAGCGCCATGCAGTCCGCGTCGCACACGTCAGGGTAGTTGTTCTCGTTGCAGTCGAGGAAATACTCATAGACCCCCATATCGACTCTGCTGGTCCCATCGGCATTGCCATCCATGATGCGGGGGTTGCCGTCGAGGTCGGCGCCTGTCGCTGCGGCGGTGTTAATGCCGGCGTCGATGCACGGTGAATCCGTTGAAAGACGCAGGTTGTCATCTTCGTTTCCCGGAACATCGTCGGGCCCATCGGCATCGATGAAAAGCGGATCCGTATCGATACATCCGGTACCAAACCACGCTTGGCCGGCGCCCCCCTGGACGTCGCTGTAGGTGACGGTCAGTCCGGGCTCTAATGCGTTGTAGAACTCATCCGGGCTGTCGCCCCAGAAGATGCAGTTCGTGACTGTCAGGTTGGCGCTGGCGATGTTGCACATTCCGCCGCCTACTGTGGCTGCTGTGTTTCGGCTGAAAGTGCAGTTACTCAATGTCGCGCTGCTGCCGTCGGCGTTGAGTAACCCGCCGCCGAAGGGAGCAGTGTTGCCGCTGAAGGTGCAGTTGCTCAGTGTCGGGTTGCCGGCATAGTTGTGCATCCCCCCGCCGTTACTACCCGAGTTTGCGCTGAATCTACAGTTGGTCAGGATTGGGCCGCCGAAGATTACTTGGATGCCGCCGCCGAAATTGGCGCGGTTGCCCTGGAATATGCAGTTTCTCACTGTCGGGTCACCGCTGGTGTACATCCCACCCCCACCGCCATTTTGGCCCGCCACATTTCCACTAAACACGCTGTCCGTCACCGCCGTGGCTCCGGTCCCGTTGTACATCCCGCCGCCGTTGGCGGCGTAGTTTCCGACGAACATGCAGTCCGTCACCGCTGGGCTGCTGTCGGCGTGGTTGTACATCCCCCCGCCGTAACGGGTCGCGAAGTTCTCGCGGAACGTGCAACCGGTCACCGTCGGGCTGCTCCCAGGGCAGTTGTACATCCCCCCTCCGTAACCCTGACCCCAGGCGAAATTGCCATTGGCTTGGCCACCCGCGATGGTAAGCCCATCGAGCGCCGCCGTGGCGTCGGCGATGCACGCGGTAACAACGTGGTAGCTGTTCTCGGCACGGGTCGGCTCGTCATAAAGATCCACCGGATCGGATACGGCCGCGTCGTTCCCGCTCAGGTCACCGCTGAGGATGGTCTCGTACGACTGCATGTTGCGCAGATCCGGGTCTCCGGGATTCGCGAGCCCCGCATAACCGCCGCGGAGTCTTACGCCGCTGATGAAGTGGAATGTAGCGTTGCGGCTGCCGGGTACGACGGCTGCCCGTTCGGCCACATCGGGCTTGTAGGTGCCGCCGGCTACGTAGATCTCGTCGCCACCCGCCGCCACGGCGAGGGCGTCCTGCAGGTATTTATACGCGGTGTCCCAAGTGAGGCCGTCACCCCCCATAGGCGCATCATCATCGACGTACAGATAGGGAGGTCTCAGGCTGAAGTCGGCGTCGCTCTCATCAACGGTGATTCCGTCGTCAACGCGAATGCGATAGTCGCTACCCATGGGCAAGTCCGCTGGGACGCTCCAGACGAACGTACCCGTGTTGGGCGCGTTGTCTGCCAACTGGCTGTGGACGCCCCCGCCCTTGAGCAGATGAACATTCACGTATTCCGGTGGTTGATAACAATGGAAGGCCGACCACTGAATTTCATGGCTCGCCCCCAACCCCCAATGCTCTCCGCCATTGGGTGCGGTCACGGCGACGCCGGGCGACGCCGCCAGAGCATTGTGAACGTTTAGACGCCGCCCGGAGACGGTTATCCCCTCGAGCGCAGACAGAGGGTCGCCGCTGTATACGAGCCTGTTCCTCAGCTCGGTCAGACACATGTCCGGACGGTTGGCCAACAACAGGGCAGCGGCGCCGGTCACATGTGGAGCAGCCATGGATGTGCCACTGTTTAGTCCATACGCAGTTTCGCTGGTGTAGTCCGAGCCGATGTACCGGATGGAGATCTCGTCAATTTCGCCGCCGAAGTAGTCGTTGAAATCGGCATCGGTCTGCCAACCGAAGCGAAGTCGCTGGGCGGAATTGCGATAGGGGTCCGTGTCAATCCTGCTGGTGAAGTACGTTTCCTGGAAGCAGCATGTAGAGGACTTACGCAAGATCTGCTGCCACTCGGCCCCGTCCCAGATCTCTCCGATCAGGACATCGTCATCATCCTCCATTTCATAGCGATAGCTGACCGAGAGGGACGGCCCCCGCAGGTCCGCCGTGTCAAGCGAGGGCGTCACGATCCATCCGTCCGAGTTAGGCCGGTAGGGATAGGACTGCTGCGCGTCACCCCGAGCTGCGATATTGTCGTCGCCCGTGCTCACGGTCCCCCAGTAGTTCGTGGGTCCGCCGAGCGTGAACTGGTCTCCAATGTCCGGCGGCGAGGCCGACTGGAAATCCTCCGAAAACAGCGTCACAAACGGCACTAGGGTGCTAAGGATGTACGAACCCGGCGCACCAAGATCGACCGACACGGCACCCCAATTCGAAAAGCTGGAAAGACTATCGCCGTGGTCAGTGCTAGCGACGGAGACCACACTCTCCACGTCGTAGCTCGCCGGATAATGTGGAGACTCGTCAGTGTCGACCTGGTCGTTCCCAGCCGAGGCCGCGCAGAGAACGCCGGCATCGCGCGCCGCGACGAGTGCGTCGAACAGACTCTGACTGTAGCCACTGCCCCCAGCGCTATAGTTCATCACTCGGGCCCCGTTGTCGATCGCGTAGTAGATGGACTCGACCGAGTCGGTGGTAGATCCTCACCCTCTGGCGCAGAGAAACCTAAGAGCCATGATCCTGGCCGTCCAGTTGACCCCCACGACACCGGTGGCGTTGTTTCCCACCGCAGCAATCGTGCCGGCCACGTGCGTGCCGTGCCCCTTGCCATCCGAAGGATCCGGATCATCGAACCGGAAGTCATAGCCGTATACGTCATCCACGTAACCGTTGCCATCGTTGTCGACGCCGTCGGTCTCCTTACCATCTCCGCTCTCGCCGGCATTGACCCACATATTGGCCGCCAGATCCGGATGGTTGTAGTCGACACCCGTATCGATCACCGCCACAATCACGGCCTCCGATCCGGTGGTGATGTCCCAAGCCTCCGGAGCGTCGATATCGGCATCGGGCCTTCCGCCGGTCTGCCCGGTGTTGTGCAAGCCCCAGAGTTCGCCAAATTCCGGGTCATCCGGGAACGTTTCATCGAGGCACACGATGCAATCGGGCTCGGCATAACGGACTCCAGGCATTGCGGAGATCTGTTGCGACAGTTCCACGACGTCCGTTCCCGAGGCCAACTCCGCAATGTAAATCTGGTGAGGCCCGTCCTCGGTCGGGTCAGCGGAACGAAAGCGTGATGTCGGCAGGAGTGTGCGAAGGCGCTTGACGTTGGGAAGCGATTGTCGGGCCTGTGCCGCCGCCTCCTCGGGCATGGGTTCGAAGCGTACTATGATACGGTCCGGCGCGAAACCAGCCCGTTCGAGAACGACAGGGTCTGGCGTGACTTCCGCAAAAGCCCCGGCCACCGTGAATACCACAACCGCTGGTGCGAGTCTCAGCGTCGCCGCGTTCATCTTCATTTTCATTCCCCCAGAAGAGAGGTGCTAACGGTACGGACAGCCAGTGCTGCCCAACAGAGGAAGCCGAGCCACCGTGAGCCCGGCTCCACGACGCAACCGCAATTATACCAACTTAGGGTGGGCGAACGCAAGCCCCCGCCTGCCGAAAAGCGCAGGCAACCGTTCCACCCGACTTCATCGTATGCTCTTTGAGCCATCCCAGGACGGGAGTGCGGCGGGCTGAGGTACCAGCCACACTTTCATTAAAGTAATCGTTCAGTATCTATCAGGCTACGGACATCCGCCGGGCCCGATCCAGCCGGATGGCTGGGGGGTTTGGGCGGGCGGATAGGCAAACCCACGGAAGGCATCGAGAACGTGACTCACGTCTGAAACGTTCACCAGCCAGTCCGGGAGGTTGGGTTCGACGTCCGCCCTGGCCTTCATCACCGCCGCGCAGGGAACGCCCGGCGGAACCAAGTTCTTGAACTTGTCGAGCACAGCGGTCACGTCGGTGGGGATGCCCACAGTGCCGTCAGGCGGGCCGCACGGACAGGTCGTGCAATCCGCCACTACATCACCCCACTTGCTCGTGGTTATCGTAAGCGGCGCCGAGTAATTCACCTCGCTGTCAAAGTCGCATGCGCAGTCGATGGCCTGCACGTTATAGACTGCGCCGGGGACGATCTCGTCATCCGTGACGTGTAACAGTCCCTCAGCCCAGTCCATGTAGTACGGCGTGCACTGCAGTCTGGCGCTCATGAAGCTCGGGTCAGGCGGTGGGGCAACCTTGCCGGCGTTCTCGCTGATTTCTCGCGGCTCACCGACCCACATGATCTGACCATCGAATGCATCGAACGGTGCGGGCAAATCCGTCAGCGTGACACGGACCGCCGTTCGCCGGCCGGAGTTGGCACCCGAGAACGAGAGGTAACGGTTCTTTTCGAAGGCAGCGGGTTCCGGTGCCAGCGCGTCGGCGAGTTGGCAGAGGCAGTCCGAATCGAATTCATCGGTGAGGGTATCACAATCGTTGTCGATTGCGTCGTCGCAGGTTATCTCATAGCCCGGCTCGGACGGCTCGGCCAGCACCGGCTCGTAAGGACAATCATCGCACCCGTCGGGCACCTCGTCGCCGTCGGCGTCCTCGAGATCATCAAAGCCCGGGCACTGATCGCAACCATCGGGGGTACCGTCGCTGTCGGAGTCAATCAGGTCATCAAAACCGGCGCAGATGTCCAGACAATCGGGCACGGTGTCACCGTCAGTGTCATCATCAGGTGCGCCACAACCGCAACCCCCTGGGGCTGTTTTGTTCACATCGTAGGGGCACCCGTCGCATTCATCGATCAGGCCGTCCGTGTCGGTGTCCGATTGGCAGTTGTCGGGCGTCAGGTTGCCATCGCAGTCGCCAATCGTCGGGTCGGCAAGATCGCACTCGTCCGGCACTTCGTTGCCGTTGCAGTCTTCGCTGGTGCTTTCATCGAGGTCACAACTGTCCGCAATGGTATTACCGTTGCAGTCCGCTTCGCATTCGTCGGGAACGCCGTTCCCAGTGCAATCCTCACTGGTACCGACGGCAATATCGTCCGCGTCCGCGATGCCGTTGCCGTTGCAGTCGCCGTGTTCGTAGGCGCCTATGTCGATGATCGGCGGCGTGCCGTGGCCCGAGTCCGCGGTGGAGGGATCGTCGAAGACTCTTGGGGCGCCGTCGAGGTCGAGCGGTGTCGGCTCGGTCGTGTTACCGTCCCGGTCCAGATCGGAAGTGTCAGGCGGTAAGGCTGCGTTGTCGCCTGCATCAATACAGGGGGAACCGGCGGCGAGCCGAAGGTTGTCGTCGATGGTCCCGAGGATGTTGTCCGGTCCGTCGGAATCGGCAAATGTCGGAGCAGCGTTGATGTTGCCGATACCCCCATCCTGGGCCGTCCAACCCAGAATGCAACTGTAGTTCACTTCCGACACGGCCGCCAGCTTGTGGCTGATCTGGGCGGACACGTCGGTTGGGCCGCTGTCGTGGTTGTCCCAGAGGACACAGTTGGCCAGCGTCGCGGTAACATTGCCGACGTTCGAGACGCCACCGCCATAACCGTCGCCAAGCCCACCAAAAGCCTCATTGCCCG
>CP070827.1:2501997-2510911 GCA_020344555.1 Phycisphaerales bacterium | reverse complement strand
GGTGGGCAACGTCAAAGGGACGGATCAGCAGGTCGCGCCGGATCGGCACATCCTCGAAGGGCATCACCCCGCGAATGTCTCCCGGTGAGGGGTGTCCCTCGATGTCCGCCCAGACGTCCATCAGCTTCTGAATCGATGCGGCCAAGGCCCGGTGCACGATGACCCGCCCCGGCGTATTGCCGACGAACGTCCGCTGGGAGAGGTAGTAGGCAATCCCGGCGGCGTGGTCCATGTGCCCGTGCGTCAGGCAGAGGTTATCGATCGAGATAATCTCGCGCGGTGCCCGGCCGACGTCGAAGCAGACGTTGTACTCCGGTGCGGCCAGAACCGTCTCCTCACCGGCCAGAGAGAAGCCCAGAAGGCGAATCCCATCGAGCCTTTTTTCCGACAATCTGCCCATGATCCGTCGTTCTCGTAAACAGCCGTCCAGCACGCCCAGGTGGCAATCACGGCCCTGGCCGGCTGAATCGCAGCCTTTGGGGCGGCTGAGCTTCGCCCGGGCCGCGTGGTCCCGGCGGGCGGGCCGCTCGACCCACAAGTCTACCGTGTTAAGGTAGGCGATTTGACACCCAACATCTAGGGGTGTTACGCTTTGTTTTGGCCCAGATGTCGACGGGTTGGTTGACATAGCCGGCTCGACGTTCAAGCGGCGGTGTTCGCTCTAAAAGCCTGGGTACGCCGAAATGCTCTGTCCGGCCTGCAAGGCAAACAATAACAAGGTCATCGATTCGCGTCTTACCGAGGGCGGAATGGCCATCCGCCGCCGGAGGATCTGTCAGTCGTGCGGCCGGCGGTTCACAACCAAGGAGCGGGTCGAGGAGGAGCTCCGCCTGACGGTCGTCAAGGCGAGCGCCCAGCGCGTTCCCTACGACCGCGATAAGATCCTCAGCGGCGTCGAACGGGCCTGCACCAAGTTGGACATTACCGAAGACGACCTGCAACAACTGGTCGATCGCGTCGAGGAGGACCTGTTCAACAACCACGATCGCGAGGTCACCACGGAGCAGATCGGGTTCTACGTCAGCCGGCAGTTGCGACAGCTACACCCGGTTGCCTACGTTCGCTTCATGAGCGTCTACCGCAAGTACGGTACGGTCGACGAGTTTATCGAAGAGATCACCGACGTCCGCGAGCGCGTGGCCCATGAGAGTCCGGCCCAGCAGTCGCTATTCGAGGCCTGACGAACAGCACGAGAACGTCGAAAGGTCCGGTACCGGACAGATCTTGGGGAGCAACGGCAAGTGGAAGGCAGCGATTCCGAGGTCTTCGGGCGATTGGTCGCCGCCTTGAATGAAGCCGGTTTTTCATTTGCTCATACTCACCATAAGCCAGTGTACACCAGCGCGGAGGCGGCTGAGGCACGTGGTAGCTCTCTGCATAGCGGGGCCAAGGCCCTGATTGTAAAGAGCGGTGACAGGTTCTTGATGGCCGTCATGCCCGCTGATCTGTCGCTGGACAGTGGTGCGTTGCGCAAGCTCCTGGGGTGCAGACGCCTGCGATTTGCCACCGAGGAAGAGGTGCTCTCCCTCACCGGGCTGACCTCCGGTTCGATTCCTCCGTTCGGGAGCCTGTTTGACCTGCCCACGATCTGTGATCAGCGCCTGGCGGACAACGAGCACATCAATTTCAACGCCGGCAGTCACACCGAATCGATTCAGATGACCTATGAAGCCTACCTAGCCTACGAGTCACCGATGATGGCCACGGTCGCCAAGGGTTGACGGTAGCGAAGCGAAGATCGCCGACCTCGTGAAGGGCGGAGGTGGCGATGGATCCGCCACACCAGTCCTGGCAGTTCAGTGTTCGGGAGTGGTGAGCATCGCGCCGACGTCGACGGGCTGATTGCGTCGGTCGGGAAGGACGGGGCCGAAGTGCTATGGTATGCACCGGCCCAGGAGGTCCAGGCTCATGTTGTGCCCGGATGGTCTTGACCCTGGGGCAATCGGCGACCTAAACTAGCGTTGTGACACACGCGATCACACGCCACATTAGATGGAGCCGGCTGCTGATCTTACTCGCCGTCGGATCGCTGCTGGGGGGGTGCGGCAGTCTGTTTGCCCGGCTGGGGCTCAGCGACCCGGCCCATACGCCCCGCGAGGGTGTCGACGCACTGACAGGCCCCGGCACGGCCTCATCGATAATGCGGAAAGAGACTGCCGCTTCGGACCGGGTCCGGGTGATCGAGCTAGTGTTCGACGTGGCACGGATCGATCTGCCGATCGACGGCGTGCGGCATTCACGAAAGATATGGAACCACGTCGACGAGCTGCGCGTAGATTCCGAGCTGGCAGCGCGGCTGGGGCGCAACGGGTTGCGGGTCGGTGCGGGCTCACCGGACGCCTGGCCGGCGATTCGGGCGATTCTCGAGACGACCGATGCCCAGGTCCGCCGGGACAAGCTGGTGGCCCAGCGAGGCTTACCGCTGAGGATCACGCTGGCGTCAATCGATGAGGCGGAGTCGATCTTCACTTATAGCCGCGACGGACGCCTGGTGGGAAAAACGTTCCCCCAGGGCGCAAAGCTCTTCGACATGGACTACGCCTTCCACCCCCAACTCGGCGGCCGTACCGATCTTGGGGTCAGCTTCGCTATACGACAGGATCATGGCGAGATGACCTGGGAGCCCCGGAATGGCATTATCCGGCAGGTGCCGGCCTATGACCAGTACGTGTTTTCCGATTTGAGCGTCCCGCTGACATTGAACGTCGGCGAGTTTCTCATCGTCGGACTGGGCGACCAGTCGGAAAACCGCTATCTGATCGGCAGCCGCTTCCTGACTTTCGAGCGCTCGGGGAAGCGTTATGAAACGTTGCTCTGCGTGACGCCGCAACCCTATCAGACACACAACGTAAAACGTCGGCCATCATGAAAACCACACCAACGACGGATATGCCGCCGATAGGCACCGACGCCTACTACCGCCAGCTCTGCGAACACCTCGGGGTGGCGCTGATCGCCGTCGATCTCGACTTAAACATCCGCGTCTGGAATGCCGCCGCCGCGCGTACGTTCGGGGCGGCTGCGGAACGAATGTTCGGAACACCCGTCGCCCGGATTCTCCCGCAGGAGCGCCGGGAGATGGCTGAACGGACGCTGCGCCGCGCGATCGACACCGGTGAGACGATCCAGTTCGAATTCCAACACCGTGATCCCCAGGGCGAGCGGCGTGAGCTTGCTGGGACGATCGCTCCGGTGGTATCCGAATCGGGCGTACGGACCGGTGCCTCGGTCTGCATTAGGGATATCACCCGTCGCATCTCGCTACAGAGCGATCTGAGTGAGAGTCGCAAGATGGTGGCCCTCGGCGAGATGGCCGGTGCCATTGCCCATCACTTCAACAACATTCTCGGCGGCATGGTGACCAGTATCGACTATGCCAACGCCAGTGATGATGCTGTGATCAAGGATCGCGTGTTCGACCAGGTGGGAAGAGCACTACAGCGCGCCACCACGTTGGTAAATGGCCTGCTGGCGTTTGCCGAGGGCGACCGCCGGGCCAATGACCTGAGCGATTTAACCGAAATCATCAACGACCTTGCGGATGAGATCGAAGAGATCATAGAGGGCTCTCACATCGAGTTTACACTTAATCTACCCGAGTTGCCCGCAGTACCCGTTGCGCGGGTCCAGGTAACCACGATCCTTCGAAACATCATTCAGAACGCGATAGAGGCCATGCCCGACGGCGGGTCTCTATGGGTCGATATTTCCGTCGACAGCCAGTCGGTGATCATCCTTATCGGGGACACCGGTTGCGGCCTTGACGAGACCGCCAAATCGCGCATCTTTGAGCCCTTCTGGACCACCAAGGGTCCACTGGCAGCCGGGACCGGTGGGGCCACGGGGCTCGGGCTGGCGATCACGCACGGCCTTGTGAACATGATCGGCGGCACGATCTCCGTTACTTCGGAGGTCGGCAAGGGCTCGTGCTTTCGGGTGACCCTGCCGCGTCCGGACACGGCGTAAACGTCGCAGCCCGCTTCGTGATGAAGAGTTGTTCCGCGTCTCCCAAAGACCGCCGTTTGGTGCGGTTTGCAGCCGCGTTGGGCATCGTAGCCATAACCGTGCTGGCTTACGCGCCGGCTCTGCGTGGTGAGTTTATATGGGATGATGACTACTACGTAACAAACAACCAGACCCTGAGGTCAGCCGACGGTCTGAAGGCGATCTGGCTCGAACCCCGTGCCCTGCCGCAGTATTACCCATTGGTGTACACCAGCTTCTGGGTGGAATATCACCTCTGGGAGCTGAGACCGTTTGGATATCATCTGACCAACGTGCTCCTTCACGCGGGCTCTGCTCTGCTGTTTTGGTGTCTTCTTCATCGCCTCTCGGTGCCGGGTGCATATGTTGCCGCTGTAGTGTTTGCTCTACATCCGGTGCACGTGGAGTCAGTCGCCTGGATAACGGAGCGCAAGAATGTCCTCTCCGGGTTTTTCTATCTTGGAGCGGCGCTGGCCTATCTTAGATTCGCTGGCGGTGGTGGCTCTGATCCGACGCCCGCTATAAAGGCTTCGCGAGAGTGCCGCCGGATGTGGTACAGCGTGGCGTATCTTTTGTTCTTGTGTGCCCTCTTCGGCAAGACCGTAACCTGCTCCCTACCGGCGGCAATATTGCTGATCCTGTGGTGGAGATTTGGCCGGATCGGCATGCGGGATGTAGCTGCTTTGGTACCCTTTTTTCTGACAGGCGCGGTAATGGGGCTCGTGACGGCCTGGCTGGAAGTCCATCACGTGCATGCGGAGGGACCCCAATGGGACCTTTCCTTTCTTGAGAAATGTCTGCTGGCCGGGCGGGCGGTGTGCTTTTACCTCGGTAAGCTGCTTTTACCGACACATCTCTGCTTCATCTACCCGCGATGGCATATCGATGCGCATGTCTGGTGGCAGTATCTGTTCCCAATGGTCCTGATCCTCGCCATTGTCATCTTCTGGTTTGCCAGACACCGCATCGGAAAGGGGCCCGTCGTTGGATTGTTGTTTTTCGTCGGCACGCTCTTCCCGGGGCTCGGGTTCTTCAACGTTTACCCAATGCGGTTTTCGTATGTGGCCGATCATTTCCAGTACCATGCCAGCCTGGGTGTGATCACAATCGTGGTTGTGAGCCTCCACAAGGTACTGGGTCTACTTCCCGCCCGAGACCGAATGTCCCGGGGTCGTGATAGTCTGCGGGGCCGACCGCTGTTCCTGTCATTGGCTGTCTGGGCGGTGATTCCACTTGCGTTGGGTGTGACCACATGGCGGCAGGCCCACAATTACAGGGATTTGCAGACCCTCTGGCGAGCTACGCTGGCGGAGAACTCGGCGGCCTGGCTGGCTTACAGCAATCTTGGCATGGTGATGGTCGATATGGGGCGAACGGACGCGGCCCTGACACTACTTACGCAGGCACTAAAGCTCGAACCGGAAAACGCGCAGCTGCGCCTCGCCTTTGGCTTCGCACTATTGCGGGCCGGGCGACTGGAGGAGTCCCACGCTGAGCTCAGGAACGTGGTGGCTATGGTTCCCGCGTCGGCCTACGGACATGCTCTTCTGGGAGCCGTTCAGGCCCGGCGCTCCAACATCGCCGACGCCATCCAACATTATCGCGAGGCCCTGCGTCTAAGACCCGATCTTCTACAAGCCCGGGAAGAGTTGGCATTTATGTTGTTGGCCAAGGGCTATGCGGAGGAAGCCGTACGCGAATATGAAGCCCTTCTCGCCTATGACCCACAAGACCCCGAGGCGATGGTGTATCTAGGTTTCGCCCTGCGTGCGTGTGGCCGCGATAATGACGCGGAATACTGGATTACCCGGGCTCTGAAACTTGATCCCGAAGTCCGAAGAATGAACCGCCGCGGGATTGGCGCAGTAAACGAAACAGCGGGCGGACCACCGTGACGAGCGGTCTTTCACCGGTGAGCGCGTCGCGGATCCATTCCGTATCGCTGGTCGGCCGGCCTGGCCCAACGCGCAATCAGTTCCCGACTCGCTTGGCCTGAATACGGTTGGTCTTGAGGTCGACGATCTCGATCAGATCGGCGAATTGGTCCTCGACAAGGTGTTCGGCCAGGGCCTCGGCCGTCATCTTGGCCTTGATGCGAAACCTGGCGATGCCTTTGGTCATCGAGTAGTCGACGTTGCGGATCTTGTCCGGGTCGATGGCTTTTAGCTTCTTCTTGAGCTTGATCGCGTCGACCAGGCTCATACCCTCGACTTCTAGAGTCAACTCACCGCCGCCGCTGACGCGGGTGGCCCATCGCTTCATTACGTTCTGATAGCAACGCTCCACCAGCTCCCCACCGGCGTTCTCCAGGGCTTTTTTACCAGCCTGGGGTGAGAGGGTGTGATGTCCGCGGGCTCCGCCGCGCCAGTTGGCCAGCGACTCGCTGGCCAGCAGCTCGGCGGTGTCGGTGTAGTACATCTTGATCATCGCGTCGCCGTTGTACATGGCCGTCGATTGGCCCGCGAGCGTTCGCACCCCGGCTGAGTCCGCCTGTGCGTTACCGGTGATGAAGATCTGCGCCCCGAAGTCTCTGGCAATGGCCTGCATCCTGGCCACGTTCTGCTCTGACGCAGCGTCGGCCGACTCCTTTTCGGCGACAGCCCGCAACTGTTCGCCGGAATGTACCACGAAGCCCGCGTCGAGCAGTCGGTGTTCGATCTGCGACTCCAGAATGCTACTGTCCTGAATGATCCCGTCGATTCGCTCTTGAATGTAGACCGCAATGCCGGGTCGCCCGATCTGATCGAGCACGTTTTGCACTTCGCCCCACGTTGAAGCGATGGCGATCTTGCTGACCCTGGCGATGATTTTGCAGTACCACGTGCCGCCGGCCATCTCGCCTTGGTCGAGAATCCTGTAATCCGTGACGATGCCGTCAGCGCGAGCGTAGACGGTGTCACGGATCAGCTCGTAGTTGTCGACGTTGCTCCGTGAGCTGATCTCGATCCCACCGCCCTGCTCTAAGGCTTTACGCAGGGCGTCATGCCGGGCCACATCTTTGGAGATCCCCTCCCCGACGACAGAGACTTCAACGAAGTCTTCGAGCCCCGCGGCCGGGACCGTCAGACACGCAGCCACAACGAGACTCCAACACGCTCGTCCGGCGACGTACCTCATCGCGCTTCTCCTTCTTCGTCCGCCCTTGTTCTGCCGCAGCCCGCTGGGCGGAATGGTATCTCCTGGGCTCATAGTGTTCCGCACGCCAATCCGGTTCGGCGCGGCATTCTAGCGACCCATATAGCGGCCGGTCCCTGTGCCGGCTGTGGAGGGTCTCCCTGCGCGACTTCTCCGATCGGAACCGGCACCGGTCAGGTGGAACGTCCAGATCTCGGTTGAGAGCCCAGGTTCGGAGTATACTCCATCGGCGTCTGTAAGCGCACAGTCTTGCTTCAGTGCCGGGGAACGCCGATCTCCACATCCCTCACCGCAGCCGGGGGCGGGCGCCAGCCACGGAGAGCCGTTTAACCACGTGTCGGCTGCGGCTCGGTCGCCTGGCTCGACGCCCGCTGGCGTACCTGATCCCTTCTGCAAGACCCGTCGTAGTCGTCAGAGGTTAGGCCCGGTCTGTCTCGGCCGCTGCGCATCGGCCAGGCATACGAGCATCTCCGGAGAGCCAACTGGAACGAGCCGTGTCACCGGTCAGTTGCGAGCCGCGATCTTGGGCGGTTGGGGCGTAGCTTATCGGCCGGTTCCTGTGCGTTGGCTCCCTGGCCTTGTCAGCCGGTGGCGTTACGGTCCCTGTACGAAATCGCACGTGCCGAACCCGGGGCCTGTGGGATGCCTACAATACTTCGTAGATTGCACCGAGGGACAGACCCTCTGATAATGTCCCGCCCAAGGGGTAACCATGACATCAAGAACCTGCAAAGTTGGCCGCCTGAGGGGCGGTCTAGAGCGCGTGGTGGCCGTCGCCCTGCTGGTCGGTTGGGGCCTGGTACTCGGCTCTGGGACGCACCGCGCCCAGGGCGCCTCGGCTGAGGCGGCACTCGGCGATATCGCAGCCGTGACCGGCGAAGCCAACGTCGCCTTGGGCGTAGAGGCCAGTGCGCTCGTGACACTGGAAATCGCTCAGGTGCCCGGGAGGCCGCTCACCACCGTCGTCCCGATTGACGGTGACGTATACACGCTCGATCTCGTGCCGCACTCCGTCCGTGCTGACGACTATCAGGTTCAGGTTCAGCTTGCGGACGGTTCCTACCGTGACGTGCAACCCGGTCCAATCCGTACCCTCCGTGGGACGGTCAGGGAGGTTGACGGGGCCGTGGTTGGCGCCTCGCTTTCGGACGATGGCTTGCGCGCCCGGATCATCTTCCCCGATGACACGGAATACTGGGTCGAGCCGCTCGCATCACGGGTCGCCGCTGCCGCCCCAGGGCAACATGCCGTGTTTCGGGGCGAGGACGTGGCCCCCAGCGGTGGAACCTGTCAGGCCCTGCATGCACCCGTGGCTGAGCAGCAGCTTGCCGACGGCCACGGCGCCGTCGCCGCAGCGGGATTGGTCATTGCCGAGCTGGCCATCGATGCCGATTACGAATACTACCAAAGGTTCGGCAGTGTGCACGCCACCGAGGCCAATATCGAAGACATCATCAACACAGTGAACGTGCAGTATGAGAGGGACGTGGGAATCACGCACCTGGTCACCAGGATCATAGTACGCGACACCGCTGCCGTTGATCCGTACACCGAGACCGATGCAGTGTCTCTTCTGTATGAGTTCAGAAATCACTGGTCTTCGGAGCAATCCGATGTCACTCGGGATATCGCCCAGCTTTTCACCGGCAAGGAACTTGACGGGAACACCATTGGTATCGCCTGGGTCGGGAGGGTGTGCGCCCTCCCCAGAGGTTACGGCTATAGTGTGGTGCAACCCACCTGCTGCCAGAGCTTCGCATGCAAAACCGATCTGTCGGCCCACGAGCTGGGTCAT
>CP070827.1:2498566-2501897 GCA_020344555.1 Phycisphaerales bacterium | reverse complement strand
CAGTTGTGATCTTGCGCTGACATGTCGGGGCGGCGTACCGATAACTCCGGATTCGTCAAGCTGTAAGATACGCGCTTGTCGGGAAAAGCCCGCTGCAGATGATCAACGAAGGTCTGTCCAACTTGGTCGCGTATCCGCTGAAGCGCTTCTATGTCGACCCCCGCATCATGAAGTACATAGCCCCAGACCATGCCTGCATTAGGCTCACCGTACAGAACCGAGCCTGACGAGTCTGCAATGGCAACCTCAATTTCACGGCAGCGCGCTAATCTCGCAACATTGGGCTGGTGACGTGTCCAATCGTTTGAGGATATCCGGATCAAGTTGGGTGTGGTGCAACCGGTCTGCATGCTCCCCAGGCAGAGCACAGCCAGCCCTGAAAAACTTAGCCGATATCGATTCACTTCGTGTTCTCCCAGATTGGCCAGCGGCACACCGTAAGCGCCCCACTACGCCCTCGGTGAGCGGTCGACGGCCACGACCGCGGCCAGCGTCTGACAACTTTGTGGACGCACTCGGCTGTAACGCTGACGCCAGCGCTCCATCAGCACCTTGGAGCCCCGCATTTCGTCTGACTTCACAACTTCGGTGTCCGGTTCGGCCGCAGCCCGGTGGTGCGCGCTCCAGCGACACGTGCACCTCGGCACGTGACCCCATTACTATGGCACTTGCGGGAGTCGGTATAGATCAGCCGAGCCAGGTACAAGGAACAATTCCGAGAAGACACCGTTACTTCCTCTGATCAGCCGGCCCGGCAGGTTTCGACCTCCGGACGACTTGTAGTTCTCGGTTGGCTGGTAGGAACAGACAAACCCATCCCACACACGCGCACCGTACAAGTTGACCGCGTAACCGTTCTTGAAGGGGACCACTGCGGGGTGGCTCTTGAAGGCGTCAAAATCAAACCCCGTCACTTTCGTCAGGTACACCACCTGAGACAGATCGACGCCGGCTGCATGCTCCACGTGCGGTGTCCACACAGTTCCGTTGAGAACTGGCCGAAGCGTGGCTTCTGCTTGTCCCGGCACCATTATGGGAATCATTGTGACGGCACCCCGCGGCTCCCCATCGCGGGTGACTCCAGCTGGGTCAGGCAACGCACTTACGGCTACGAATCGTCCGTTTACGCCTTGGACGAGGTACCTGCTCTCGAGAGTGTCAAACTCATGGGCCCACTGTGGATCAGCGGGTTGTGGGCGCCCCCACGCGTTCGCCAGAGTGTAATTCAGGTCAGGTATACCGGATCCACCACCAGAGTATACAACTCGTCGTTCGGTGCCTATCCAACTGCGCCACTGGTCGTCGACATCCGCCCGCTTGGCGACGACGGGTCTGCCGACTCCGTGCCAGTCGGCATCCGCTGGCAGGGCACCCCCCCCTCCTCGCTGGCGATTTGCATAGGCAATGCCGTAAGTTGGATGATGTGCTATGGTATTGTATCCGCTGGCCGGCGTGCCGATGGGTGTCGTGCCGATTGATGGGGCGGACCTCGCACTGGCCGTTCCTTCCAAGTGCGAGCTTCTCTGACTTAAGCAAGCAGTCAGGATGAGCACGCAGCCCGTGAGAAACAGGCCCGCCGACGATGTCATCCGTTGGGGCCCGCGTCGATGCTTGGTTTTCATTTCGCGTTTCTCCTGCCTGGTGTTGCAGTCTCGCATGCCACCTTGGCCTGCAAGCCTATAAGTGAAGCGCTGTGCCCGTTTGCCTTCTTGCATAGCTAAAGCTGCCGGATGAGCGTGTCCGTTGGACCCCATGACAATCTCGGTTGCTGACCATCATGAAACGATGAAGCGGGAACCGTGCCGTCCTTCGGGGTGGACCGAGCGATTTGGATCGTCCAACCTTTAGCGTTGTCGACACATCCCTTCCACAGCCCGCGAGTTCGCCTGCGGAAAGCGCGGAGCCGAGAAGGTACACGGGAATCATCCACATTTCGATCCCAAGTCCTCCGTCGTCATCCCAGCAGCCATCAGTGCCGCAGTACCTGGCCATGGCAGGTGTACTCATAAGCATCCCAGCGAGAACCCAGCCGACCATCAATCGTTTCCAGTGACGCCATTGTATCGAATACCTCCTCGCGAAGAAAAGAGCCTCTCGGTCTATTCTTCCTTAAACCGTGTGGAACACTCGTCACCCGCGGGTTGTTTTCAAGTCATGGACCACGCCGAATTTGCCTTAATCGGCAGTTCGCCTTCAAGCGTCGGCTCGCAGTCGCCCGCATCACTCGCCCAGCTGTGCGCCCCCCTCTACCCGTCAATGCGATGACGGCCGAGGAGCGACGCAACATTTCTTCGCCAATCGCTTCGGCGGAAGCACGGACGGCGTGACAACTCGGTTTCCGGCCCCGGGGGCATGAGGTGCCGCGGGTGGGGCAAATGCTCTGGATCGCTCAGTACAGGACGCGACGCGAGCTCGTTCGGGGCCAACAGACCACGAGGGCCCCACCTGTTACATTCAGCCCACATCGCGATAGGCGAGACTTCCAGTACGGCGGTCAGAGCCGCGCCACGAGCGGCGCCGCCGGAAGAAGTTTGCTTGCCAGGACGGTGTGCCGCTCGTCAGGCGGGCAAGCCGTCGAGACCTTTTTCGTCGCCCGGTCGGACGCATTGCGTCGCATCCTCGTGGTTGGCGCATATTATGGCGGAAGGATGAAGCGTTGCGGCGGCCGGGTACACTTCCCGTTGCTCGACGAGCCAGCGACCCCAAACGAGGACCGGCTGAAAGCCCTGGCCCTCGACGAGACGCCGGATAAGGTGGAGCAGGACGACGCGTTCGGAGTTGACGTCGTGAAGGTGCGATACTTCGTGAGCTTGAGCATTGACGAATACGCCGCGATACTGGGTACGTCGCCCGGGCAGGGGATACACAAGAGGAAGGTGCAATCACTCGGGGGCGTCGTGGGCCGCCAACCTTCAAAGAATGACCCTTTTATTCACAACACCTCGCCGGTTTATCCCGGCGCACAGGGGAGAACGACATGACTTCAGTAACGACGCGTGTGGGCATTGGAGCATGCCTTCTTGCAATCACGCATTGCGCCTGCGGGCCGAAGACCCACGCGTTGCGGATCACGGTGGCGCCAACGGCTGAAGGACACGGGGAGCCAGACGAAGGTCCGATCGCGCCTGCCGCGGATGGCCAGCCTCCGCCGTCCGCAGGCCGGGAGCCGAGTGGCGACCCTGGTCCGGCGCAGAGGGTGTTCTTGGCCTTCTCCTCCGAAGGCGGGACGGAGTATGCCGAAGCCCTATTGTTCCTGCCTTTGATGGTGTGGCAAGCCGCACAAGTTGATGGAACGTATGGGCTGTGCGCGGATCAGTTCGACCCCGCCACC
>CP070827.1:2475948-2498466 GCA_020344555.1 Phycisphaerales bacterium | reverse complement strand
CCAGGCCGCGCTCGGCGAAGTAGGTAAACGCCTTGGGGTTATAAAGCGCTTCCGAAGATGCCCCACCCTGCTCACCGAGAACGACACTGGGCGTGGCGAGCTCCGGATCGCTAAAGTCGGAGACATCGAAGATGGATAGCTGCACACCCCATCCGAAGAACGGCCCATCCTCGGGAATGTACTGGCCGACCGTAAGCAGATGATCCTCACCCATCGGCACGATGAACGTCGAGAACCCCGGAACTTTCAGTTCGCCGGCTATTTGCGGATCGGTCGGATCACGTAGATCCAGAGTAAACAGCGGATCTATTTGCTCGAACGTGACCAGATAGCCACGCTCGCCGATGAATCGCGCCGACTGGATCGTCTCCCCCGGCGCTATATTCACTATACTCCCAACCTCCTGGAGTGTTGTACCGGTCTGACCGAGTATGTATACGTTGTTGTGCGGCTCGCCGCGCCCGCCAAACGGCGTGAACGTGGGGCCGACCGTGGTGGCGACGCGCAGGTGGCCTGCATATTCACCCATCGAGTACTGGTTGAGGACTCGCCCGGGCACGCTTCCCGTTGCGGTGGCGATTGCCCCGCGATCGACGTAGGCGAACTTGTAGATGTCGGTCGTCTCGCGGTTGTTCCCCAAGAAGTTCCATTCGGTATCGGTCAGATACAACGCGTTGAGCGAGGAGTAGATCAGGCCGGGCTCGGCCACAATGCCCACGGCCGTAAACTCCGCGGCGTTGTCCACATCGAGGCTGACCACCGTCACCACGCCGAATCCATCCGGATCGGTCGGCCGGTAAAGCTCTTGCCAGGTGACCGTGTTGCCGGTCTCCTCGGCCCCGTCGGCGTCCACGCGCTCGAAGCCCGGAAGTATCGCCTGGACTTCGATCGTACTGACCTCCAGCTCCGGCTGCCCGAGCATCGGCAGTACGTCATAATAGTAATCCTGATAGTTCGCCAGAACGAGGTGCAACACGCCGTCGATCATTCGGCTCGAGGATGGGGTGCCGTCAAATCGGGTCTGGGACAGAACCACCGGCTCATCCCGCGAAGTTACATCGATCACTGTGACAATCGTACCAGGCCGCTCGTAGCCCACCTCGCCGACAGAGCCCGGCTCGACAAGATCGGCCTCGACGTCCTCGGTGGTCGTGTCGGAGCCGGCGTCGACATCGGGCTCGCGCACGTCATCGATCGCGATACCTCCGCCGCCGAGGATATAGAACCCGCCGCCCGTCTGTGTTAGTGCCACCACCTTGTCGCCGTACAGGTAAATCTCGCGGCCGTTGCCTTCCAGCAATACTCCTTCGCCCAGTAAAGCGAGTGGATCAGGCGGTGATGCACGGACAATGCGCAAAACGCTGTTGGGGTATTCGCTGTCGATGATGTACAGGTACGTTCCGTCCGTCTTGACTACGTCAGCCTCGTCGACCCCTTCCTCCTGGATGGTTGTTTGGGAGAAGTCTTCGTCTGACCGACCTGCATCGCCGCCTTCGGCACCACCGGGCTCTCCCGGGGCCGGGCCATCGAATGCGCCGTTCGTCCCGTCGACTGCCGTATCGCCGCTGGTGAAGTCATCCGCCGCCCCGTCGGAGCCCCCCATCAGGTCGATCTCGTCAAACCGATCGTTTCTTACGCTGATCTGCTGCGAAAAGTAGTCTATAAGCTCCTTTTCGGACTCAAACGCTTTCAGCTCGGGCGATCCCGTCTCGCGGTCGCATAGTCCGAACCACTCGCACCACACACCACAGCCGGGAATCAGAGCGATAGTTACGAAAAAAGGCAAGTACCGATACATGGGGTAATCTCCTGAACTCGTATTCTCTGAGGGATCGGCCGTCCCTGGCCGTCAATCCACTATACATCTAAGTATTCGTTGCCCAGATGCCCGGTCAAGCGGCTCCGCCCAGGGTAGGCGGCCGGAGACGTACGGAGTTGTAGCCTCCGAGGTCCTCACCGGACCCGGCAGGAGCGGGCCAGCTTACGCTGCCACTTGCAGTATCATGTCCGACAACGGACAATCCGGCGGGTCGTTCCCGGATGCTCCGTGTGTCCACTTAAGCACCGGCTCGGCGTTGCCCGGGCCGGACTATGGGAAAATGCCATGCCTGAAGAACCTAAGAGAGGGGAGGAGCCTGCAGGGGATCCCTCGGCCGACGTTCAGGAGGGCTCAACGGAGACGCAGGCCACACCGCGGATGCCCGCCGCAATACCCAAGATGATCGGACGGTTTCATGTCAAGGGCGTTCTCGCGTCAGGCGGGATGGGAACGGTCTATCGGGCGGTTCAGGAGCATCCCCGGCGGACGGTGGCCGTCAAGGTGATGAGGCACGGCATCGCCTCGCGTTCGGCCATGCGGCGGTTCGAGTATGAGTCGCAGATCCTCGCCCGGCTGCGCCATCCTGGTATCGCCCAGGTCTACGAGGCCGGCACGCACGACGATCCCGACGCGCCGGGAGAGCCGGTGCCGTTCTTCGCCATGGAGTACATCCCCAACGCCAGGCCAATCACCGAACACGCAAAGGAAAAGAAGCTCGGCACGCGCGAGCGGTTGGGGCTGTTCGCCCACGTCTGCGACGCGGTTCATCACGGGCACCAAAAAGGGATCATTCACCGCGACCTGAAACCCGGAAACATCCTGGTCGACTCGCACGGCGAGGTGAAGATCATCGACTTCGGCGTGGCCCGGGGCACCGATTCGGATCTGGCCGTCACTACTGTCCAGACCGACATCGGCCAACTAATCGGGACCCTCCAGTATATGAGCCCCGAGCAGTGCGAGGCCGATCCGCATGACATCGACACGCGCAGCGACGTGTACGCCCTCGGCGTTGTGCTCTACGAGCTGCTTGCCGGGAAGCTGCCCTACGACGTGAAGAAGAAGCCGGTCTACGAGACCACGCGTGTGATCCGCGAGCAGCAGCCCACGCGCTTGAGTACCAGCGACACCACCCTCAAGGGTGACATTGAGACGATTACGTTGAAAGCCCTTCAGAAAGATCGCGAACGCCGTTATCAGTCCGCGCTCGAACTGGCCCAGGACCTCCGGCGATACCTGGGTGGTGAAGCCATCATCGCCCGTCCGCCGAGCATCGTGTACCAGCTCCGCGTCTTCGCCCGGCGCAACAAGGTCGTGTTTGCAGCGATGGCAGCCGTGTTCATAGTGCTTCTGGGCGGCGCCATCGTCAGCACGTCGTTGTACGTACGGGCAGAGCGGGCTCATGCGGAGACGGTCGTCGAACGCGACCGAGCACTCGCCGCCGAGCAGGACACCGCTGCCATCAACGAGTTCTTCGAGGACATGCTCAGCGCTGTGGACCCGTTTGAGGAAGCTTCCCGATCGGCTCTTCCCGGAGCCAGTGACGTGAAGGTCATCGACATGCTGCGCAGTGCGATCCCGCAGATCGATGAGCGCTTCGCGGACAAGCCGGAGCTGGAAGCCAAGGTGCGGCTCGCGGTCGCGTCGGCCTTTGGAAATCTCGGAGAACTCGCCGAGGCAAAAGAGCACGGCCGCCGTGCGCTCGAGATCTATCGGCGCATTGGGGGCGAGAGGGATGTGCGGACCCTGACGGCGATGTCGGAGTGCGCTCCGCTGTGGTACTCGGACGAGCGTGGCGAAGCTCTATCGATGGCACGTCTGGCCTTCAAAGGCTTACGGCAGGCTTGCGGACCCGGTGATCAACGAACCCTCAACGCAGCCGGACACGTGGCTTATATGCTCTTTCTCGACGGCAAGAACACGGAAGCCGAGACACTATTACGCAGTGCATTGGAGGCCATCGAAGAACCGGACGAAGCTCACACACGCGCTCGTGCGTGGTTGCTGGCGCAGTTGGCCGGTGTCCAGCGCAACTTATGCAGGTTCCAGGCCAGTGAGTCGACCGCGCGAGTGGCGCGTGAACTTGCTACGAAGGCACTGGCTCCCGGTAGCGTGGCAGGGTCGTGGGCCACCATGTTTCTTGCCGATTCGCTTGAGAACCAGGGACGCTACAAGGAGGCGCTCGCGGCTGCGCGTGAATGCTTCCGTGGATACCGGAAACGGTTCGGAAAAGATCACCGGTTCACGCTACACGCGCAGAACTCGCTCGGTGATGCCTTACGGGAAGCCGGAGAACTGGACGAGGCCGAGACCGTGCTGCGCGACGTCCTTCAGGTACAAGTGAAAGAACGCTACGACCGAGAGGCAGCGTTCACGCGGGAATCGTTGGGTGAATTATTGAATCGTCGAGGAGCGTATGTGGAAGCAGAAGAGCTGTTGCGTGATTCTGTTGCGTGGTTCACTCGCGAACGGGGCCGCGAGAACCCTGTCGTCCTGTGGAGCAAAGGTTCACTGGCGGCCGCGCTTCATGGCCAGGGACGTCTTGAGGAGGCTGAAGCGCTGCTTCGGGACGCCGTGGCAACCGCTGAGCACCTGGGCCCGGATGGCTTCTGTCAGATCTCCAGATTGCGATGCCATTTCGGCCGCTGCCTGACCGACTTGGAGCGTTACGAAGAGGCCGAAGAGCAACTGCTCGCAGCGTACGAAGGTGAATCGGCCATGCGCGGTGATGAGCACCGCTACACGCGCGAGGCCGTCGCCAACCTCGCGCACCTCTACGAGTCCTCGGGCAGGCCCGACAAAGCAGCCAAGTACCGCGCGGCGTTATCTGAACAAGAGTCAGCCGAACCCACAGAACCGGAAGTAAAGGTCCCGCCATGACAAATGCCAGTGACAACAATCAGTCGCCGGAGTCCAACGATCGGCTGAGCGAAGTGGCCAAGCGTCAGGCATCCGACGAAGAGGGCGCGACAGTCTCTCTCGAGGCGAGTATCGGAGTTGATGGTTTACCGCGTCCATCTGTTCCGCCGTTAATCGGCCGCTACCGGATCGTGGGCAAACTCGGTGAAGGAGGGATGGGCATTGTCTACGAGGCCGAGCAAGAAGACCCGCGCCGACCGGTCGCCCTGAAAGTTATCCGGGGCGGTGGCTATGTTGGCGAACACCAGGTCAGGCTATTCCAGCGTGAAGCCCAAAGCCTCGCCAGGCTCAAGCACCCCTGCATTGCCGCCATCTATGAGGCCGGCCGTACCGAGGAAGGGCAACACTTTTTCGCGATGGAGCTCGTCCACGGTATTCCCCTGACGGAATATGCGCGGAAGGAGCAGCTCTCCGGGCGAGCCCGACTCGGACTCTTCCGACGGATCTGTGGGGCGATCCATTACGCCCACCAGCGGGGCGTGATCCACCGGGACCTGAAACCATCCAACATTCTGATCGACGCCGACGGAACCCCCAAGATTCTGGATTTCGGGCTGGCCAAGATTACTGATTCCGATATCGCGGTCACGACGGTACAGACGGAGATTGGCAAGATTCAGGGCACGCTGCCCTACATGAGCCCAGAACAGGCTCGGGGTCGTCCCGACGAGATTGAGCTGCGCAGCGATGTCTATTCGCTGGGGGTGATTCTTTACGAGCTGATGACCGAGCGGCTTCCGTACGATGTGCACCGCGCCCTGCTGCACGAGGCGGTTCGGGTCATCTGTGAAGAGCCGCCGCGCCGCCCGAGCACAATAATTAAGGCTCTGAGGGGCGATATTGAGACCATCGCCCTCAAGGCGTTGGAAAAGGACCCTTCGCGCCGTTACCAGAGTGCCGACGCGCTTGCCCAGGACCTCGACCGCTATCTGACGAATCAGCCGATTCTGGCCCGCCCTCCAAGCACGGCTTATCAGTTCAAGAAGCTCGTCATACGCCACAAGGTGGGCTTCGGTGCCATTGCGGCCGTGTTCGTCGCACTGCTCGGTGGTTTCATTGTCAGCACGTCGTTGTACTTCCAGGCGGAAGCCGCCCGCGGCGAGGCGGTGGGTGCGCGCGATGAGGCTTCCCACCAGCGAAACTTGGCTGAGCAACAGGCCGAGCGAGCCGAGGAACAGACCCGGCGGGCGCTGGCGGAGAAGACCAAGTCCGAACAGGTGGCAGCCTTCTTGAGAGAGATGCTCGCCGGGGTGGGGCCGTCGGTGGCCCTGGGGCGCGACACGACAATGCTCCGTGAGATCCTGGACAAAACGGCTGAGCGCGTCGGCACCGATCTGGAAGATCAACCGGAAGTAGAGGCGGATCTGCGTCACACGATCGGAACGACGTATCTGGCCCTCGGGCTCTACGACCGCGCCGAGTCCATGTTGCGCCCGGCGCTGGCCCTGCGCCAATCGCTGTTTGGCGCTGAGCACCTGAAAGTGGCTCAGAGCCTGGATGGGATGGCATCGTTGCTGTACTACAAGGGGCAGCTATCTGAGGCGGAGCCGCTGTACCGCGAAGCGCTGGCAATGTGGAAAAAGCTGCTCGGCGACGAGGACCAGGCCGTGGCCCAGGCTCTGAGCAATCTTGCGGAGTTGCTGCAGAACCAGGGACGACTGTCCGAGGCTGAGCACCTGTTTCGCGAGGCCCTCGCGCTTAATCGTAAGCTCTTGGGTGACGAGCACCCGCGAGTGGCTTCGGGTTTGAACCACATGGCGTTACTGTTGTTGCGTCAAGGGAAGCTCTCCGATGCCGAGCCGCTGTTTCGCGAGGCGCTGGCCATGAATCGCAAGCTCCTCGGTGACCAGCACCCGGGCCTGGCTACGCTCCTGAATAGCCTGGCTTCGTTGTTGCACCAAAAAGGCGGCTTAGCCGAGGCGGAGCAACTTTACCGTGAAGGCCTGGCGATCAATCGCGAGCTCCTGGGTGAGGAGCACCCGGATGTTGCGCTGGCTCTAAACAATCTGGCGGTCTGTTTGCAGGATCTAGGCAAGCTCTCCGAGGCAGAGCCGATTCAGCGCGAGGCCCTGGCGATGCGTCGCAAGTTCCTGGGCGATGAGCACCCGTATGTGGCCTCGGATCTCAACAACCTTGCGTTCCTGCTATATCGACAAGGCAGGCTGTCCGAAGCTGAGCCGTTGTACCGCGAGGCGCTGGCGATGCACCGAAGGCTGGTGGGCGACGGGCATCCGGACGTAGCCGTGGATACTTTGAATCTGGGTCGGTTGCTCCGCGACAAAGGCGAACTGGAGCAGGCGGAATCGTTGCTGCGACAAGCGACGGAAGCCTTGACAGCAGCGGTTGGCACGGATCACTGGATCACCGGTGTCGCAGGCAGCCATTTAGGCGACTGTCTGACCAAAATGCAGCGATACGAGGAGGCCGAAGGAGTGCTGCTCGAGGCACACCGTGTTCTAGAACCTGCCCTCGGCGACAGCCATGACCGGACCACTAAAGTCGTGGAATTCCTCGCCGCGCTCTACGAAGCCTGGGACAAGCCAGACAAGGCGGCTAAGTACCGCGCGATGCTGGAGAATGGCGAATGAGGAACTGCCAATAGCGAAAGAAGTCGTGAGCGAGTCATGCTTCAGGATGATGGGGTCGGGAGGTGACACGGATGAGTGACGGTCATCCAAAACCTGATGGGCAATCTGCGGATGCGTCCGAGGGGCGGGAAGAGGAGTCGACCGAGACACGCGGACCTTCGCCCGTGCCCGGTTCACTGCCCGAAGTAACTGGGCAGTTTCACGGCAGGCGCAAGGCGTTGAAATCCACGTGGCCGGCGTCCGTTTTGTAGAGAACAGCGGTGGCTGACAAATCGAAGCGTTTATGTAGCCCACAGGCGTGACTACAGGCGCGCTGGCACACAGCCCCGCGTTTGGGTGCATACAGGTCACAAAGCCCCAAAGCTCCTGCGGTGTATCGAGCCGCAACCGAAGCTCCGCACTTGCCTGTTCTCGTTGTCGTCGTCCGCCGGCCACCCCAACGGACTTGGCTATTCGTCGAAGGTGGCTGCAATCATTAAGGTATCGCTGGGACCTCGGTGCAGATTTGGGTCGGGAGGCTTCCGAAACGCAGCCGCATAACCACGACCTGGATGGGTCGGAGAGGCTCCAATGCACCCCGATCCGAGGTTTGTGTTTATACCACCAACGCCGCTGCCGGACGGGGTCCGCGACATCTGCATCATCAGAAGTAGCCGCGCAGAGGAACGCCTAAAACCGAGGAGCGGGTGTTTGCCGATGTTGTCTCTAGCAGGCACTGTGGCCGATCGGGCATAACGGTGGTATGATCTCTGCGGTGGGTCGAGGACAGTTGCCTTTCATGGCCGTCGGCGGCCAGTAAGTCGTGAAGCAGCTTCGCGCTAGGAGTCGGGGCCGGATTCTTAGTGTGGGGCGACTCTTGTGAGGAAGGGCCGGTTTTCCACGCGGTAGCGTGAGTTCGTCGCGGCATTTACGGGGTCTCCATAGCGGGGACAACGTGCGTGGACCGCGGCCAGTTAGGTGGTCCTTCGTAACGGGTCGAGCGGAACGGTTTCAGTTGTGGACGGGCAAATGAGCTGCTCGCAACTGTTCGTGTGTGTGTATCGTTATCGGCTGGCCCCTTTACCCAGCCAGGGCGAGTGCAATCTATAGATCTTTTTTTGAAAGGAGCATGCCATGCCGTATGGTGAAGGCGCGAATTGGATAGGAGATGTCAACAATGCGAGTGAGAGCGTCACTGTCGACGTGACCTCATCGGCGAGCCCGCAGTCGACGGGAAGCGTTACGTGCACACTACAGAGGTTGTGGAAGGCACCGGATGTAGCCCAGGAGATCGCCGAAGCATGGAATAATAACCCGCAACGGCCCGCTTACCTTTATGCCGTGTGTGAGGGTGGGCTTCTCGTCTTTTTCTCCACCAGCCCCAACACGCAGTTCGACGCGTTGATCGTTACATTCGACGGCGGAAAGCCGGCCAATCTCGACTACAACGAAAGTGAGTTTTCGCCGCAAAACAAACTGGTGGTGACCCGGAAACGCGTCAAATTGGTCACGTGGTAAGAAGAGGGCGGGCTCCTCGGAAGTGACTTTGCCGGTCGCAGAGGCTTGACGGTGCCACTGAGGAGAGCGAGCGCCTGGTGGCACCGTCTTGCCCGCGCCTGTCCGTAGGTGACTCGGTGCCCGGGTCAATCCAGTCAGGGCCTCGTGTCTCACTCCCTCTCGAGCCGGCTCAGGTGCCATTGGGCCAGGTCGAACTCGTCCCACTGATGGAGGACGTGATCGGCAGCTTTCTCAAAATACTCGGCGGCCTGCTCCCTTCGGCCCTGCACTAGGGCCTTAGCGCCAAAGTAGTAGTACGCCTGGGCCTGATCGGCCTGATCTCGGAGCGATGAAAGGAGTTCCTCGGCGCCGCGCTGCCCCCGCCAGACGGCGATGACGCCCTGCGCCCGCCGATCCGATCGGGCGGTCTGCTGGGCTTTGTTCAGCGCTTCCTCGGCGGCCTCGCGGTCGCCGCGAGCATCGCGGAGCATCCGCATTTCCCAGATCCATTGGTAGCACTGCACCGCGCGCTCCGGCCCGAGCGACGCAGCGCGCTCAAGATCCTCGATTGCGCCGTCGATCTGGCCGAGCATGTAACGTGTCAGGCCACGACCTTTGTACGCCAGCCCGTAGGTCGGCACTAGGGCCACAGCCCGCTCATTGTCCTTCAGCGCCTCTTCGTATTTGCCGGCCCTGCGCCGCAGGCGGGCCCGGTTGAAGAAGTCACGCGGCAGATCTATCGTAAACTTATAAGCTTCCAACGCTCGTTCGTACAAATCCCCTGCCGTGTTGAACTCGCCCTTATCCAGCGCCACGATAGCGCAGGTACGTAATGCCAGAACGTTCTTCGGTTCGAGTTCCAGCGCCTTGGCGCAGTCCGACTCGGCCAGATCGTAGTCGCTTCTTAGAAAGTGGACTCGGGCGCGAACCGCGTAAGCCTTGGCGTTTTGATCATCAACTTCCAACACCTGATTGCAGGCCTGCAGTACTCGGTCGCGGTCAAGCGAGCCGATTTGGAAATCCGACAGCAGAACGTTGGCCTCCATCATCGAAGCCTCCGAGGCCAGACGATCTCGTTCCTGACGCTCGAGCTGAGCTTCGAGCTGGGCACGATTCAGCTCTTGACGCAGATACCACGCCCGGACCTGGGTGGCGGCCACTACGATTCCCAGTGCAATCAGAATGCTGGCGACGGCGATCGGCACCCGGCGGCGGCGAACTAGCTTTCGAAGGCGGTAGAGGGCGCTTGGCGGCCGGGCCAAGATGGGTTCGTGATTCAGGTACCTTTGGATATCGTCCGCCAGCGCTAATGCGGACTGGTATCGCCGCTGACGGTCTTTTTCCAGGGCTTTGCCTACGATGGTCTCGATGTCCCCGCGAAGAGTCCGGTTGATCGAGCTGAGGCGTGTCGGCGGCTCTTCGCAAATCACCCGCGGTGCGGAGATAATCGGCGTGCAATACAGATCGTACGGCGGCCGCCCCGAAAGCAGTTCGAAGAGCAACACGCCGAGTGAATAGATGTCGCTGCGGATGTCGAGGTCCTGCGGATCGGCCTGGCATTGCTCGGGGGACATGTATTTCAGGGTGCCCACCAACTCGCCTGCAGAGGTCTGAAACGCGGTGAGGTTCAAGTCCACGAAGGTCGACCGGGCGACGCCGAAGTCGATTATTTTCACGTCTCCTACCGCGTCGATGAGGATGTTGCCCGGCTTGAGGTCCCGATGAATGACCCCGCGCTGGTGGCCGTGTTGGACGGCCTGGCACACGCCGATGAAGAGCTTGAGGCGCTCGCGCAGCGAGAGGTGCTTCTGGTCGGCGTATTTGAGTATGTTTCTGGCGTTAGGGATGTATTCCAGCGCGAAGTAGGGCAGGCGCTCACCGCCTTCCTCGTGCCAGCCGGCCTCGTACACGTGGGCGATGCCGGGATGATGGAGCCGTGCCAGAATCTGCGACTCGTACTCGAATCGACGCACGGCCCGCGGCGACGTGATGCCCTGCCTCATCACTTTGATGGCGACCGTTCGGCGCGGGTGGTCCTGCGTGGCCTCATAGACGGTGCCCATGCCACCGGACGCGATGATGCGCGTGACATGGTAGTGCGCGATGCGCTTGGGAGAGCGGCCCGCGGACGGGAAAACGGCCTGTGTCGACAAGGCTTCGCCGTCGACGTGCGGGCTTTCCACCGACCCGCTTTGGCGCGCTTCGCCGTCCGGGACCGCCTCCGAGGTGCTCTGCCCGCCGGTGCCCAGAACCTCCCGGCGAGCTGCGTCGATGAGAAAGTCGTCCCGACTAGTGGGTGTGTTGCCATTCCGTGAGGGCTCCATCACATGTTCTCCTAAGGGGATCGCTTGTGAATCGCCGGTCGCGGCGGCTTCGCTGGAAGCCGTTAATGGCCGCCATCCACCCTGTAGCTTCCCCGCAAAGTCGTGCCTCGGCTCACGCGCCGTCGGTGAAGAAGTTGGAGGTCGCGCCCAAGAGCTTTCGCAACCGGTCGTGGGCGCGGGCACGGAGCATGTACACGGCCCCGGGGCTCCGGTCGAGCTGGCGGGCGATCGTATCGACATCCTGGCCCTCCAGGTCGAACATCCGCACGACTAGTCGATAGCTTGGTGGCAGTTGTCCCAGAGCCTGTTCCAGCAGAGACTCGGCCTCTCTTGCAGCCGCACCCCTGCTCGGGCTCGTGCCTGAGGCCGTAAGCACGTTTACCAGAGCCGCAGCCGGATCAACGGGGTCGTCGAGCTCGACCCGGCTTGCCTGCCCCCCGCGCTTGACGGCTTTGAGCATGCGGATCGCGTCACGAAGGTTGCATTGAGCCAGCCGGCAGAGCCAGCCCGAAAAAGACCCGTCCTCGTCAGGATCGAAGTGCCCGATATCGGTGAACGCATCCGCGTACGTTTGTTGCATAACGTCGTCCTCGGAGAGGACTGATTGCCACCTCGTCGGAATTTGGCCCGAGAGGGACGATCGGACGCTGGGTGCGTATTCCTTGAGTAGCGTGGAGAGTGCATCGGCATCCCCCAAAACGGCCTTGCGGAGCAATGTGCGCTGTTCGTCGGCCATCAGAGGCCCTCTCCTCAATCACCGCCCAGTCCCCGGCCCCGCGAGTGTCCGCTGGCTGCGCGTAACAAGCGAAAACGTACCGGTACGATCGTGCCTCGAAGGCTTACGGCGGCCTAGAAATCGACGCTTACTTACCATGGGCGACGCACCGAGTCGGATCAGTTCGACCAACATTATAGACGTGTGAAAAAAAAGGGCCACCTTGCGTGTGTCCCCGCCTCCCTTCCGACGGACTACACGTAGCCCGCCGGTGGCCTAGATGCGGCGAAATGCTCGAGTCGCCGACAGACGCAAGAACGGCGTTCGGTTCGTCTTGGCCGATGTTGAAGAAGAGGGATTGCGATGGAAGCGGGTTGACCGATCTGCTCGCAAGGACCCAGGCGGCGTGCGAGTCCATCTTACTTCGGACGCTGTCAATACGTCATGGGGAGGTTGCGTTCCGGCAGTGCGTTGCGGCGCCGCTCTCAGACGGCCGCCGCAGTGCGTTTTTTGTGGCCGTCGGTAGAGCTGAGCGTGAAGCACGGGGCGATCATCAGGGGGCATGATCACGCCGCTGAACTACGGCAAATGTTCGATTGCGCCATTGGAGGCTTAACGCCAGGGGAGGTTGCCCAAGTCGACGTTCCCGCCGGTGAGAATTATGCCGACGCGCTTGCCCGACAGATCGATGCGCCGGGTCAACAACGCCCCAACGGTCACTGCGGATGAGGCCTCGACGATGATCTTCATTCTCTCCCAGATGTGGCGCATGGCCTGGGTGATTCCCTCCTCGCTCACGGTGACGACTTCCCGGACGTGTTTCTTGATGATGGAAAAGGTCAACTCACTGAGAGGCATACGCAGCCCGTCGGCGATCGTATCACGATTGCTTGCCGGAAGGACCCTGTCAGCCTGAAGACAACAAGACGCATTGTCAGCCATTTCAGGCTCTGCGCCGATTACCTGAGTCTTCGGCGAAACCGCGGAAACGGCAATAGCGGTCCCGCTGATCAGACCACCACCACCGATCGGAGCCATCACTATATCGAGGTCAGGAATCTCCTCACAGAGTTCCATGCCCGCCGTGCCCGCACCCGAGACTATTCGCCTGTCGTTGTAGGAATGGATAAAAGTAGCGCCTGTGCGACAAAGCACTTCGGCGCAGACCTCTTCGCGCGCCTCGGCCGTCGGTCCGCAGTAGTGAATCTGAGCCCCGTAGTAGGCCACGGCATTCTTCTTAGGCTCGGGGGCGCTGTCCGGCATCACCACGTACGCCCTGGTTCCTCGCCAACGGGCAGCAAGCGCCAGAGCGGCCGCATGATTCCCGGATGAATGGGTGGCCACGCCCCGGGCGGCCTCCTGGTCGTCAAGAGAAAACACCGCATTGGTGGCCCCGCGAATCTTGAATGCCCCTCCCTTCTGAAAGTTCTCGCACTTGAAAAACATCTCCGCGCCACACATCTCATTCAGAGCGCTGCAAGTGAGAACCGGAGTGCGGTGCGCAAAAGGTCTGATTAACCGATGAGCTTCCTTGATGTCTCTTATCGTGGGTTCATTCATCATCGAAGTCCGGGTCGTACCGACCGGCGCGTGAACGCTTCACGAATTCCTCATACAAACGCCGCGTGATCGGTCCGACCCGGCCGTCCCCTATCCGCCGATCGTCGACCGATGTGATCCCCAGGGAGTCGACAGTCGTACCGGACATGAACACCTCGTCGGCCGCACATAGCGTGGCGATGTCGAAGGCCCTCTCGTTGACCTTCAACCCGATCGCAGCAGCGCATTCCAACAAGAAACTCTGGGTAACGCCATGCAGGACAGATTCCGTACGTAGCGGAATCGTCAGCTCATCATCCTTGGCAATGAACAGGTTGTAAGCCGTGCACTCACGTACCTCGCCGGTCTCGGAAACAAAGATCGCGTCATCGTAACCGCGGCGCAGGGCCTCGTTCTTGGCGATCACGTTGGGCAACAGTGTGATCGCTTTCACATAACAGTTGGCCCACCGCGTATCCAGCGTTGTCATCATGCGGGCACCGCGCTGCCGAAGCTCCTCCGGTACGACCGGAAACGGCTTGAAGGTCATGACCACGGTAGGCGTGATCTTTTCGGGAACGTCGTGTGACCGCGGGGCCACACCACGTGTGAGCTGAACGTACACCAGCGCATCCGAGAACTCGCAGCGACGCAATCCCTCGGCGATGATCGGTTCCAGCGGATCTGCGTCAAAGTCGTAGTCCAGCATGATCGCGGCGGCGCTTCGCCGGAGCCGGTGCATGTGCGGCTCCAGCAGGAACAACCGGCCGTCGTATGCGACGATCACCTCGTAGACCCCGTCGCCGAACTGAAAACCACGATCCTCGATCGAGACTGTGGCCTCGGCGATCGGCCCGAAGACTCCGTTCACGTAGGCCAGTTCCGGCATGCCCTGATGCCCCTGCTATGCTTCCGGCGCCGGGCGTCCCAACGCCGCCCGGACGGTCTTGAGCCACTGAAAACACTGATCGCGACGCGCCTGATCCCGCAGTTTTCCCATCGACTCTGTCAGGTGCTTGTCAGCCACTTCGTAGTCCCGCAAGTCTCGCGCATAAATGATCCCCAACAACAGTCGCACATTGCTCGCTTCCGTGGACAGCGGGTAGCACTCCGCATAGCGTTCGAAGGCAGCCGCAGCCTCGGGGAAGTGCCCGGCACCGTAGAACTGGCGGGCAATGTCGAGTTGGTGGCGCTCTGACAGACACTGCCGGGAATCGATCTCGAGCAATTGCCCGTACAGCTCGGCTCCGGCCGCGGTATCACGCCGCTCCAGTGCTTCACTGATCCGGCTCCGCAGGTTGGAGATGGTGTCAAAGCGCTGCTCGTCGATCGCTCGCTGCTTCGGATCGGCAGCTACCGTTCGTGCCACGGATCCGTACTGCGCCCGGGCGGCTGCCGCCGGATCGGACATGGCTGAGGCAAACTCGCGACGCTGATGCCAGCGCTTCCACAGGGCCAGAATGTCGAACTGATCCCTCGGTAGCGCCCGTATAAAGAGCATGCCCAAAGCGCCGACGAAGCCAAACAGATACCCGGCCAGATGGGCACCGTAAGCGACGGAATCCTGCCCTCCCAGACCCGGAGCGATGATGTTATCCCAGACGATGATCTTGAGCCCGATGATGATCATCGCCGGCAGCTCGAAGAAATGGATGAAGATGAACAACCACACCAGCACGGTCACGCGGCTACGCGGGAACAGGGCCAGATACGCCGTGGTCACCGCGGCGACCGCGCCGGACGCGCCGACCAGATGGAATGGCCTGGTCGTAATGACAGCGTATCCCCAAGCGGCGAAGACACCTCCAGCCAGATAAAAGAGAAGATACGGCACGTCACCCATCTTGGCGTTTACGCTGTTGCCGAATACCCACAAGAACAGCAAGTTGCCGAGCAGGTGCCAGACGTCGGCGTGCAGAAACTGGTAGGTGAAGAACTGATAAAGCGCCGGCTCAGCGGAGTGGAAATACAGGTACCGCGTCTTGAACGATTCCATCGCGGTGTCCGCCATCCCGTAGTTGAGGACGAGAAACAGAAAGACGTTGGCGCCGATCAGGACGTAATTGACCAGCGGTGTGCGTCGAATCTTGGACTCGGTACGGATTGGGATGACGAGCATGGCATCCTAACTACCGTGGCAACTCACGCTTCGGCGATCCATCTCCGGATACGCCTGCCCCCCAATGGGGCAAAAGCCGGGTGAAAACCCGTCGCCCAGCGGATGGAATCGAATACTGTTTGGACCGACACGGAGCCTGGCAATAGATGGCTACTTCTTCTTGTCCTTTTCGGGTTCGGACGGTGGCGGCGGGGCCGTTGTCACCTGTACATACTGCATCCGCAACTCGTAGGTCACGCTATCGAGCATGCGCTTTTCGTCGTCGGTCAAGTTGCCCTCGGTTTTCTTCTGCAGGACCTCCAGCAGATCGATGTGATGCTTGGCGGCGAACGGGTTGGGCGGAATACGCTCACCGCCCGGGCCTTGCACACCGCCCAGGGCAATCACCACCTGCATGGCCAACAGGTTGACCAGCTCGACAAAGTTGGCGGGCGCCGCTCCGGCCGCCGCTCCTGGTGCCGGGCCGGCCGCCTTCTGCTCTTGCTGCTCGCGTTTCTCCTGCTCGGCCAGGCGTTCTTTCTCTCGGGCAGCCTCCTCCTTCCAATCGGAGTCGATATGCAGACCGCCTTCCGCCGGTTTATCACTCATGGTTTTCTCCCAGGCCTGGTTAGTGTCCTAGCATCCCCGGGTCCGCGTATTGACAGTCGTCCGCAGCCCCCGGCGGGCCGATTCCACACCTCTACAAGCATCCCGGACGCGACACTATACCCCAAAATCACGACGAGCGGGAAGGGCCTGAAGCAGCTTCTCCAGCCTCAGCCGGTCGTAGAGCCCGAAGAAGTACTCGCGCCCCTGGGCGATCCGGTTCTGCTGCAGGTCCTGGACGGCTTGTGTGAGCTCGCTGCGCTTCGTGGTCACTGAGTCCTTTCGCTCGCTCAGAATGGCGGCATTCAGATCGCGGATCTCGGAGAACGCCGCACGCCGAGCCCGGTGGTTGCCCCGGTCACTCTCGCGCAGGTTGACGGCACGTCGTACCATCTCGGCACGACGCTCAATCAGCGGCTGCACATCCGTGCCTGTCGGCACATTCCGCTGCGGGTTGTACTGAAGATCACGCAGTGTGTGGCGTAAACGCCGCACGGTGTCGGACGTGGTGGCATTGTGCGGCAGATCCATGTGCAGCGTCGCGGAAACACACGCCATCCCAGGCGCAGTGATGCCATAGTAATCTGCTATGATCGCGTCGGTGATACGGTCATACTTCGCTCCGCCGATCCCGTGGATGAACAGGTCAGCAAGCAGAAGTCTCGCCCAGATAGTAAGCGTCAGCGCCCGTGGCCGCAGGCGCCAGCCGGATAGATCGGAGAACACACTCTCCAGGTCCTCACACGAGCTGAGCCGCCGCAGCGGAAGGACACCAATCCGGGTCTGATCAGCAAAGAGCTGCAGCGTGTCATCTGCGCGACTGACGAACAGGCGGCGACGCGGACCATCACCCCGATACGCCCACGCGGCCGCCTCACACCGTTCGTCGCTCAGGTGCAGATCAGGAATCGGACGCTGGACCCCACGGACTCGGTATTCGCGGCGGTACCACTTAAGCGCATTGTTGTAACTTGCAGCAAAGCGGTCGGCCCCGGTGAGCATGTCGATCAGTAACGGGCTGCACCAGACGCTGCTGAAACGCCGCTCATCGATCTTGACGCCAAAGTCCGCCTCGACGGCCCGACGTCCCCCAACGGCCTGATCCACCCAATCACGTGCGTCAGCGGCACCGGTGAATCCCTTGAAGAAGGTGGGCATCTGCGACGCGTCGTACCGCTCACCCATTATTTCGCGGAGAGCGTCCTGAAACTCCCCTACCTCGTACGATGTCTGTCGCCCGATCTGTTCGTACGCATAACCGGTCGGCAGCCGGGCAAACCGCACGGATCTGAGAGTCACACCTGATCCTGTCACCGATGGAACCGGCAAGAGAGTGCTTTGGGGGGCGTCGCTGTCTACCACCAGATTGAGGGCCACACCGTCTACCGCGGCAGCCAAACGCACCGCGACTATATGCTTCGCCCAAACTCCCGGGTGAATGAACGCCGGCTGATGCCCGGTCATAAACACCAGTGCGTCGTCACAGCCGACCATGGCCTCGCGCGTCTTTCGCCGCCAGGTGGCCAAGGTCGAACCCGCCAGGGAAACCTCCGCCCCACGGAGGGATTTATTGTTCGCCCGCGCCGCCTTGACCAGGACAGCAGCCTGCGGAACCACCAACACCTCCGCGTGATTGGCCGGGGTCTTCAACTTCGAGAAATCGAGCATCGGCGTTGTTATCAATGGCACGGCAGACAACCGACGTCGGCCTTCCTTGCAGGCACCGCCTCGTGGGCCATCTCCGCCTCGAAAACCGCCAGGTAATGCTCGAGGCGGACCATCGGATCGTCCAACATCCCCCCGAAGTGTCGGCTCGGATCGTTATAAATCAACCTCACCGGCAACTCCCGCACCCGAAGACCCACCCGGGCCACCTGCACCCAAAGCTGCATCGGCATCGCGTAGCCCGGGACGGTGATATTGATATGACGCAGCGCTGCGACGCGATAGGCCTTGAAGCCGCAAAACGCGTCGGTGATGTCGAGACCGAGCCGCTGATTCAGCATCGCCGTGATTTGTCGGTTGATTTCCCGGCGATCTGCGGGCACCGAACCGTTGACTTCCTGTCCGATGGGATAACGCGTTCCGCTGATGAGGTCCGCGTCGTCCCGGGCCATCGCCGTAAGGAACCTGGGTATGTAGGACGGCTCGTGCTGCTCGTCGCAGTCCATCGTAATAAGCCACTTGTAGGCATGCCGCTGCGCGAACTCGAAGGCGTCGCCCAGACTCTCGCCGTAGCCTTGGTTGTCTGAGTGGGTAATCACGTGGATCGTGTCATGTCGTCGAAGCGCTTCCGATGTTCGGTCGGTCGAGCCGTCATCGATGACCAGGATGTGGCGGCAGTATCGCTTGGCCTCCTCGATGACCCGGTTGACATATCGTTCTTCATTGAAGACCGGGATGGCGAGTAGGTGCCTTTCGTCCATGCGCTGGTTTCTCTCTAGAATATCTTGTTTTCCGAGTCGGCCGCGACGGCCTTATCCTATGGCCGGATCACAGAAAATCAAACCGTGCGGTGTGCAGACATGTCAGATCCCTCAGTCACGGCCAGGCCGGCGGCCCGCTGGCCAGCCCGGAAGCGGTGCTGTATAAGCCTGGAGATGGGCACCCTGCCGGAAGGCGGGCCGGGCTCTTCTCGGCAGGCTACTTGGGTTGTAGATTGAGGGACGTGTGACAGGTAAGGAACGACACACCGCGGCACGAGCCGCAGGCGGAACTTGTCCCGACAAAGTCGGGAGCCTGCGCGGACCTCTCTGCGTCTGCAAAGCCGGGGCCCGCCGTAGTCGGCGCCCTGCACGCTGGCAGATCTACTTGATCAGATCACTCGTTGCCGTCGCGACGCTCACTATCGCCGGGGGGTGCGCGGTGATCGATGAATACCGGGCAAACTGGCACGTCGATCGTGGCGAAGCACTGCTGGCGGCCCAGGATCTGGAGGCGGCCCTCGCGGAGTTCGAAGCCGCTGCCCGGCTCACGCCGCAAATGGCCGTCGTGCACTCGCGGATGGGTGTGATCTACCGGAGGATGGGCGAGTACGAGCGGGCCATCGGCAGCTTCGTGCGGGCCATCCACCGAGACCCTTTCTCGTTCGATGATACGTTCAACCTGGCCCAGCTCTACCACTTCATGAACCGACTCACGGAGGCCATCCAGGCTTACCTGCACGCGGTCCAGCTCGATCCTGATAACTTCGACGCCCAGATCAACCTTGGCGTCTGCTACCAACAAACCGGCGACTTCGACCAGGCCATCGAACGGTTCCGCAAGGCGATCGACATCGATCCGAATCGGCCGCACGCCTACGTGAACGTCGGCGTCGCCCTGGATGCCCAAAAGAGATATTACGAAGCCATCCGTGCCTACAAAGAAGCGTTGGAACGCGACAGCCACCAGCCGCTGGTACTCGTAAATCTTGCCCAGACGTACATGAACCAGGACCGCCTCAAGATGGGACGGCGTGCGCTGGAGCAGGCCATACGCATGGACCCGCAACTGGCTGCCGCTCACGAAGCTCTCGGTTACTGCCTGTTTCGCATGCGCGACTTCGAGGGCGCCGAGCTGAGCTACAAGCAGGCCCTGGCATACGATTGGCGGTTGCCGCGCTCCCTGGCCGCCCTCGGGTCGGTCAACATGTTGCGATACCTCAGGGACGAAACTCTGGTTGACCGGCGCGACCGCGCGTTAGAGTATTGGCACCGATCGCTCGAACTCGAACCCGATCAGCCGCGCATCCGCAGACTCGTTGCCCAATACAAACCGAAACCCAGCGACCCCGAACAAGCCCTACTGGACCATCGCGGCACGCCGTAGGCACACGTGGGGCGGGTGGCCCATGCCACCCCGTACCGGGGTGGGCTCAACTTCTGGTGTGAGTCCCGATGTACATCGGGATTCTCGCACCCACGATTGTGAGAATCCGTACCCCTGAATCGCAGGAGAGGATTCCTGCGGGGGCAGACGGATGGCCCACGCCACGGCCGGTCTCATCGCCTGCGTAAACCGTATCCAGGCCCTTGTCGATGGCCGTCAGTGCGACTCGGACAAAGGATTACGTGTAGGGACCGGGGCGTTGAGCGGTGGAGGAGAGTCTCGGGGGAAGCCGCTGGGGCCGAGAGGGCACCTTTCGTGGCGCTTACTCTCATGCCGATTGACACCGGCCACGGGCGGGAGCCGCAACACGCGGCCCGCCCCCATTTTCCGTGGGCCGTTGACACCCCACAACGGCTCCAGGCAAAGATCCATTGCGTTCAAATCTTACTGGAACTAGCTCCGGATTTGCTTGCTGCGTCCCCGGACATTTGGTACCATAGCGGCATCGCGTTGACCCGGTAGTCTCGGCGGGCACGATGGGTGAGAGAGGTATTCGGGGCGTCGATCCTGATCGTCTCGAGTTCGGGGCGGAAACCGCTCCACCTCACATGTTGTCACGAACGCGCGCCGAGCAGGCGATCGACCGACCCATGGGAAGTCATCTAAGGAAGCAATATCGTGAAGCACAGCAGAGTTACAGCAGCATCGTTTGCGGCGGCATTGAGCCCGCTTGCGGGTATCGCCGCAAGTCTGACGGGGACGGTCGCCGCCCGGGGCATGGACGTGCCCTTCACCGAGCAGGTGATCTCCACTGCCGCCGGCAATCCCGTTTCCGTTTTTGCGACGGACTCAGACGGCGACGAGGATACTGACGTCGTCTCTGCGTCGGCCAGTGACGACAAGATCGCGTGGTACGAAAGTGATCCCGGCGCGCCGGGACCCCCGACCTTCACCGAGCGGGTGATCTCGACCGCAGCCGACGTCGCCTGTTCCGTTTTCGCGACGGACTTAGACGGCGACGGGGACACCGACGTGCTCTCCGCGTCACGGCTCGACGACAAGATCGCGTGGTACGAAAGCGACGGCGGCTGGCCACCGACGTTTACCGAGCGGGTGATCTCGACCGCCGCCGACGGGGCCCATTCCGTTTTCGCGACGGACTTAGACGGCGACGGGGACATCGACGTCCTCTCGGCGTCAGACCTTGACGACAAGATCGCCTGGTAGGAAAGCGATCCCGGCGCGCCGGGACCCCCGAGCTTCACCGAGCGAGTGATCTCGACCGCAGCCGACGGCGCCCGTTCCGTCTTCGCGACGGACTTGGACGGCGACGGGGACACCGGCGTCCTCTCCGCATCGTTCTCGGACGACAAGATCGCGTGGTACGAAAGCGACGGCGCCTCGCCCCCGACCTTCACCGAGCGGGTGATCTCGACCGCCGCCAACTCAGCCGAATCCGTTTTCGCGACGGACTTGGACGGCGACGGGGACACCGACGTCCTCTCCGCGTCAATAGATCACGACAAGATCGCGTGGTACGAAAGCGACGGCGGCTCGCCACCGAGCTTCACCGAGCGGGTGATCTCGACCAGCGCAGGCTTCGCCTTTTCCGTTTTCGCCACGGACTTGGACGGCGACGGGGACACCGACGTCCTCTCCGCATCAGAACTTGACGACAAGATCGCGTGGTACGAAAGCGACGGCGGCTCGCCCCCCACCTTCACCGAGCGCGTGATCTCGACCGCCGCCAACGGCGCCATTTCCGTTTTTGCGACGGACTTAGACGGCGACGGGGACACCGACGTCCTCTCGGCGTCAGTCGTTGACGACAAGATCGCGTGGTACGAGAACACGACATGTGGGGATGGGGTGGTCGAGGGCCCCGAGGAGTGCGACGGCGGGCTTGGTTGCACTAATTGTCATTGCGACGCGGACTTTGAACCGACGGCTCCGCCGTCTCTGGACTGCCAGCCGATCTGCGGTAACGGCAGTATTGATCCGGGCGAGAAGTGCGACGGAGGCCTCGGTTGCACTGACTGCCTTTGCGACGCGGGCTTTGAACCAACGGCTCCTCCGTCTCTCGACTGCCAGCCCACTTGCGGTAACGGCAGCATTGATCCAGGCGAGGAGTGCGATGGGATGGACGATGCCGCCTGCCCCGGAGCGTGCCTCAGCGACTGCACCTGCGGTCCGTTCTGCAGTAACGGTACGTGTGATCCAGGCGAGGACTCGTGCAACTGCCCCGACGATTGCGGAACGCCACCGTCGAACGAAGTACCCGGCGCTACTTGCGCCGACGGTAACGACAATGATTGCGACGGCTTGACGGACTCCGCTGACCCCGACTGCGCCGCCATCCCCACGGTCTCCGAATGGGGCTTGATCGTGATGACGTTGCTGCTCTTGTCAGGGATCAAAATCATATTCGGCAAGCCTCCAGAGCTAAGAAAAAGGGGTTCGTGAGATGTTACCTTCCAAGGTCCGAAGAATGGTGCTTGCCTTTGTGAGCCTCACATGCTTTGCAGCGGGAGCACGGGGGCAGACCACGTGGTATGTCGATGACGACGCCTCATCTGGAGGGGACGGGACGAGTTGGGCGACGGCCTACGACTCGCTGTCCACCG
>CP070827.1:2468244-2475848 GCA_020344555.1 Phycisphaerales bacterium | reverse complement strand
ACCTTCATCAAATAATCGAACCGAGGCCTGTCGAAGGTGTTTTGACTGACATACTTGAACTGAAGCGTTCCTTTCTTATCCACGAGGAACACCGTCGGTATATTCATTGGGCCCTGGCCACCATCCCAATCGGGCGCGAATAATCCGAGCCCTTTGGATACCTCCGCCCCGGCGTCGATGAGAATGGGTATGGACGTTGGCACGTCTCCCTTCTCATAGACAAACCTCTTGGGGCACATACGCCTGACTTTCTCCATCCATGCTTTTCTTCTGCCTGTAAGTTGGTCGGCGTCTGGCGGATTCTTCCATGTTTCGATATGTGACAACTTTACGGGAAACTCATCGAACCATTGCACAACCTCTTCCTTGTCATATGAAAGTACAAAGAGGAGTTCAACATCGTGCTTTTTTCTGATTTGCTCTTTTGCTTCAATATCCGCAAGGTCGACGTACTGATAATAACCGAGATGACACCAGTCGCCCGGTTCGAATTTACCCCTGAGAAAGATGATCATGATGTTCTTCCCCCGAAGCTGACTGAGCGTGATCTCCCCTCCCTGCAGCGTGGCAAGCGTAAACTCGGGCATCGGCTGACCGACGGTGACCGGTCTTAATCCGGCATTCTGGGCGAACGCCGGAACGGGGAGCCAGATGACGACAGTGAGGAAGAAACACAAGAACAGTCCTTCTCTACGCTTGTCCATGGTTTGTTCTCCTTTCTTCGTTTCGTTCTTGGTGGCAGACTGAAAGCGCAAAAACAGAATAGACGCTCGATCGTCCCAGGAGCGGGCCCAGCAACAACCTGTATTGCACGATGGGAAGCAGGGCCTGAAGGCACTTGCCACTCGTGTTTCCTGTTGTATGTCGGACTGTCCTGGACACCGTACGGGATGTCATCATCCACGTCGCATCTGCGCCGATGTCTGCAATTCACCCTGGGCGCGCTTGTGGTTTCCGAATACCACTCGACTGTTCGTGAAGTCGGACGGTTTGTTGGTATATAACGCTCAGCACGTCTCCGCGCGTGATGGTCTTGCCAAATTATGACCTCCGTGCTTCCTGGGCCAAAGACACATAAAACGGGTACATCCTACCGCGGCAACGACCGGAGCGGTGCCTATCCAAGCAGTTCAATCTGACTTAGCCCTTCGATCCAGTTTCGCCTGAACCTGCTTGATTAGCCTCCGATAGTCGTTCAGGTCTTCGCTGTAATGCACCGCTCGTTCGCTCTCGATGTTGTAGGCCCTCTCGTAGCAGTCCTTGGCTTCCTTAAGCTTGTTCGATTGGTAGTAGGTGGACCCGAGGAGCACAAGAGTGTAAGACGACGCGGGATGACGTTTCAGACTCAACTTGAAGGTGTCTATAGCTGCGTCCATCTGTCCGTTGTTTCGCATTGCTTGCGCTACCCTGTTGTACACGGACTGCGGAACATCCACGCGGCAGCCAGTCTTTTGCGAGAGATTGTCATAGAATTCCTGAACGGAGCGCAGGCCCGCCGTAACGACATCATCAGGCGGATACCAATCGGAAAACAGAGCCTTCAACCCGTGGAGCGTTGCCTTGAAAATGACGAAGTCGTGGTTTTCGTCCGCGATTGTGAGGTATTGGAATACCAGTTCACTGACATTGTTCCTCCTGAGGAGTGGAACAAAGCTATCCGCGACTGAGCTTCCCATGTCTCCCCCTTCGTCGGCGCCAAGTGTGACGACGAGTCGCTTCTGAATTGTCACCCCGTCAGTCAGCATCTCATTGGCTTGCTTGACGACGTACTGGTCGTCCCACCATAGACTGGGGCTCACTGCAAGGTATCCTCCGAAGAGATCGGGCTTTGTCAACAGAGTATGGACCGTAAACAGTCCGCCGAATGACCAGCCAGTGAGAACCCTGAACGGTTCTGTTCGGTAACGTGCATCCACGAGCGGCATCAACTCCGTCTCGAGGAATTCACGGAATAGCGCGGATTTGCCGCTGGTTGGAAAACGCAGGTGGCGATGCTTAGGAGCGTACGTTGGAGTATAGTCGCGGTTGCGGTCTTCATTGACAATCCCAACAATAATCATGGCCGGCATCGAGTGCGCGTTCTTGTTATAAGCACACTCTGAGAGGAACTGGACGGCAGCCACAGTAAGCTGGAAGTGGTATTCGGCGTCCAGCACGTAAAGGACGGGATACTTTTTGCGTGCACTCGCGTCATAGTCGTCGGGGAGCCGGATGAGGACCTTTCTGTCTTCGTTGAGCACATCCGAGCGGATGGTCAGGAGCTCACCGAGGTTAAAACTCTGGGCCTTTAGCGACACCAGGTCTTCAACACGGTCCTCGCTCAACCCGCTAGAAGGTCGGAGTAACGCGGCCAGCGCAATGGCAAAGCGTACGTATCGCATTCGGTCTCTCCTGTTTCCTCCAATGTTGAGGGCTAGCCAAGCGCCATCGCAATCGCGGGTGGCGCCCTAAGCAGGCGAATACTGCTCCCTATACCTTGCCCGCGGGCTAGGACCAGTCGCCAGGTTGCACGGACGCTGTGTCCTCGTCGGCTGCAGACGCAGACGCTTCCACGCTGGGCAAACAGCGTAACATAAGTCAATCCGAGATTGTCGCAGGAAACCGCGCGCGAAGCAGGCACCGCGTTTGTTTTTTCCTGTACGACCTGGCAAAGCAAGTCGGGCAGGGCTACTGACCACTCTCCACGGCCAGTTTCGCTCGCCATTTCGAGACCTGCTCGGGTCTACCCCATACTTCATAGAGTCCAACGATGCGTTCGATGGCCTGCTTTGTTATCTCTTGCCTCTGGCCGAGGCTGCTGCTTATGACAGGGTGGCTTGCCAACAGAAGACGCTCGGCGACTTCGAAGTCTCTCCGCGCGATGTGGCACGCGCCAAGAAGGCTCTCGGCTGTTGCGATCTGACAGGTATCTTCCGGTAGCGTCTCCCCCGCCGTGGCAAGGTACTCGCGCACTACAGCCTCGGCCTCACTCACCTTCGACTGCTCCAATAGTGTGTTCGTCAAGCGAGTCAGACACTCCAGCGTAAAGAGCGTCCGATCGCCTAATATGCGCCGCAGGCCACCAAGGGCCTCACGCAGCACTTGCTCGCTCTCCGCTAATCGGCCCTGCTCCAGCAGTGTACGTCCTAGATCAGACATGCCTTGTAGCGTGATGGAGTTCTCGTCGCCGACCACTTCCCTGCTGCGTGCGCAGGCTTGTCGACAGAGCATAGCTGCCTCAGCCAACTTGCCCTGTCTCCGAGCCAACTCCGCGAGGGCAAACACACACTCGATACTCTGGATGTTGTTGTCTCCCGACAACTCCTGGGAGATTTGATGGGCGCGCCGCAATAGAGATTCAGCCTCGGAGAGTTCCCCGCGGGCGAGGAGTATTCTCGCTAGAGTGGTCATAGCTTTTGTGGACCGCAAGTCTGTGTCACCGGACACGCGTAGTCTTGTTTGCAGGGCTTCGCGAGCGAGTTCCTCGGCTTCGAGCGACTTTCCCTCGAACTGTAGCAGTTTTGCCAAGCGCAGCGTCAGCTCGAGCGTAACGCAACGTTCTTTCCCAAAAGTGCGCCTGCTGGTAACCAGGGCTTCTCGGCCAAGCGGCTCCGCTTCAGAGAACCGACCCCGAGACGCGAAGGTCTCCGCCAACAGTGCGATCGAGCGAAGCGTCGCCGGACGGACATTGTCCTCCGCACTGTGTCCTGACTCCATCGCCTCGCGAATCAGTGCCTCTGCTGCTGATAGTCGCCCACTATTCATGTAAGACACGGCGAGTATATTCAACACCTCGATCGTGGCCGAGTGCCTCGCACCGAATCGGGAGCGGCGGAGTTGCAGGGCCTCCATCAAGAGTGGCTCCGCGCTCTCGCTCATGCCCAGGCTCACATAGATCCGCCCGACGGTCGCCAGTATCGTCGCCTGCGTCACGGGCTGGTTCTTCAATTCCCGCCGAACCGCTTCGACGCCTTTGTCTAGGAGGCCCCGAGCGACGGCTGGATCCCATCCCGGTACATAGGGGTCGGCCATCTCGAAGAGTCCCACAAGGAACTCCGCCACGTCGCTGGCAGACTGCGCCATGGTCGTGGCCCTCTGTTCTGCAGCACGGGCTCGAGCAAGGTTTGCCTCGGCTGTGGTGCGCTGCTTCTCCGTCTCCGTGTACAGTAGAGCCATCCAGATCCCGAAGCCTACCACGATCGCGAAAAGAGCGGCGGCAAACCCGAACGCGACTTTGTGGCGCCTAGCGAGCTTGCCGAACTGGTAGATCTTGCTTGGTGGCCCAGCCGATATTGGCTCACAATGAAGGTGTCGTCGAATGTCCTCCGCGAGAGCAGCCGCGGTCTCGTAACGACGCGAGCGGTCCTTCTCCAGCGCCTTCATCACGATCCAATCGAGGTCGCCGCGCATGTGTCGACTGAGGGATCGCACATCCGCCCGGCGGGTCCTGGCAACCGCCTTTGAATCCGCCGCAAGCGCAGTGACACGCCGCGACGGTGTCACCGGATTGTGCTCACGGATGATGCGTTGGATTTCGCCTAAAGTGGTGTTCTGGAGCGCCTTCCGGTCAAACGGAATCTCACCGGTCAGCAGTTCATACAACAGCACGCCGAGTGAATAGATATCACTCCGTGTGTCTATGTCCAACCCGCTCATCTTCGCCTGCTCCGGACTCATGTATTCCGGAGTACCCAAGAATTGGTGGTAACGCGTGAATAGCGTTTTGTCCGTCAGGGGGCCGCGGGTCGCCTTTGCGATTCCGAAGTCAATGATCTTCACTGCCGGCGTGCCATCGTGCAGCGTGACCATCACGTTCGAAGGCTTAATGTCTCGATGAATGATGCTTTTCTGATGAGCATGCTGCACCGCGCGGCAGACTTGCGTGAACAGTTCCAGCCGCTGCTGTATAGTAAGCCGGTTCTCGTCGCAGTAATCCGTGATCGGGTTGCCGCGGACTAGCTCCATCGCAAAGTAGGGCCGACCGGCTTCCGTTGCACCGGCATCGAACACTTTGGCTACATTGGGATGGTCCATCATGGCCAGGGCCTGCCGTTCGGCTTCAAAGCGGGCGATGACCTGTTTGGTGTCCATCCCGAACTTGATGATCTTCAGGGCAACCCTGCGTCGTACCGGTTTCTCCTGATCGGCCATATACACGGCCCCCAGCCCGCCCTCTCCGATTAACTCGAGCAGTCTGTAGGGGCCGATATATGTGCCTACGAGATCGGTCTCGCCCTCCCTGGTCTGTTCCACCGCGCTCAGGGATACAAGCTTCCGGTCCTTGAGCCCTGCAAGTAGTGCCTCTACATCGGCGCGCAGCGAGGGCTCGGTGGCGCAATGTTCGTTCAGAAACGACGAACGCCTTTCGTCTGGCAGATCCATCGCCTCTTGAAACAATTGCTCGACCTTCCGGCGACGCCCGTGGTCCATGTTCGAGATTCCAGCTACGGGTCGATCTTCGATAATACTACTCTCATTTTGCCTGCTATTTGCTACCTATCAATCCGAGTTACGCCGGAAGATCCGCGCGCCTTCTTCGAGCCGCTGAATCACGGAAATTACAGTACGTCACAGCGGGGGCGGAGAAATTGGGTCACGACCAGTCGCCGTCCCTCAGCTCGTGCTCCAACCACGCTTGAATGTACCGCCATTCACGTCCGACTGTCCCGACGGAAATGCCGAGAGCTTCTGCCGTCTCCGAGGCCGTCATTCGAGCAAAGTAGCGAAGATTAGCGATTGTGCCCTTGCGCGGATCATCCTCTTCCAGGCGTTTGAGCGCCTCGTACACCGCGAGTATTTCGTCCGAAGGCGGCTCAACCGTTGGCTCCACATCTTCCGCATCAACACGGACCCGACCGCCGCCGCGCTTTTGGGTCATTTTGCAGCGAGCCTGCTCAACCAGAATGTCGCGCATGGCTTGGGCAGCAGCCCCAAAGAAGTGCGCCTGGCTGTCCCATCCGGGATCGCCGGGTCCAACCAGCCGCAGGTAAGCCTCGTGGACAAGCGCCGTGGCCTGCAACGTCTGACCCGGCGGGATCTTTCTCAAGCGTGCCAGCGCCAGCGTTCTCAGCTCATCATACACCAGGGGTAGTAGGTCTCGCGCGGCTGTGGCATCGCCCTGCGCGGCGGCGTGCAAGATTCGTGTGACCGGTTTTAGGTTGTCGTCGGACACGGCACCTGTCCCTCCCGTAAACGCCGAACTCGTCGCAGCTAGAGAGGTTACGGTTCGACGCGTCGTGCACCCCGAGTACGCTCCCCCGTTTATCTATAGCGTGTGCAGGAGGCGAACGTGGGGCTGATTCACGTTACCCTAATACTCGTTTCGGGCCTCCTTCGCAACCAAGTAGACTCGCCTGCCGAGAGCCTCGCGTTGCGGCAGCATCTTGCCGTTCTCCACAGGCGGTCAAAACGGCCTCGGCGAAGGCCTCTTGCGTTAAGTACTTTTGAGGATAGAAGTCGAGTCGTTGGAGCGCCTGCAGTCCTTCATGAAGGAAAATCCTCATCTCGGCACTTGCTGCCGCCTCTTCGAGTTGACTAGTGCTGACGTCCGCGTCTTGGTGGATCAATGACGTTATCGCAATACATTTCAGGCGAGGGTCACGATAATTGATGGCCTCACGGAGTACGCTTCTGACCTCGTCCGTGGGGAAATATCCCATCAAGTCAAGCAGCAGGCCCGCGTCGTATCGTGAGCCCAAATACTCGTCCTCCCAGATCCAACTAGTGCCTTCTTTCTGCTGATGAGGCGCTATCTTGTTCCGTCGGATATGATACGCGTCGAGAAGCGGTCCCAGGATATCAGGCGTGGGATCGTCAGCGATCATTCCAGCCTGACAATAGGAAAGGCACGTTTCGAAAGCCAGGATTTCACCAGGTGATCCCAGTGAAATCTCGACAAGTTTTGGAAAGAGGATTTCAGCGTGGCGGGGATTCCGCTGAAATGGGAGGACCATGGCAGGATAAGTTCTCGCAGGCCAGTTGTAATCATGCAAGAGTTGCATATAGGTCCTAGCTGCGTCTTGATCCTTGAGCTGCGCCAAGAGCGCTAGCGCTGCACCTCTAGCACCGTCGTTCATCAAGGAATACAGTTCCCTGATGAGAGGAATCAGGCTTGGGTATGGCCCCTCGGCAGCGGCCCATACCAGAGCTTCAGAGGAACCTCGCCGTTCATACTTGGGTGGAGGGTAATCGTCGACAGATGCTCGCAGGGCTCTGCATGCACTCTTCTCGCTCAATCCTTTCCGCGTGGTTCTCTCAAGCCTGTCAAACGCCTTCTCGCGACGCCTCGCAGCACTGCTTTTGAGTTGTTTTATGATCGAGTCGATGTCTGAACCGAACATTCTACGGCATCCCAACATCAAGAATCGGCCCCCGGCCTACTCCTGTTCAACCGAAACCATCAACCAGCTCGAGGCGCCGGGCTAGTCGTTGAGGTATGCTCTTCTCATTCTCTCTGCGAGTTCGTCCTTGGTCAGGTTTTCGCGTCGGCTGGCGATGCCCCACCGGTAACCGAATGGATCACGCAGGCAGCCATAGCGATCACCCCATGGTTGGTCCCCAACGGGAGTGACGACGTCGGCCCCTGCTAAGAGCGCACGGTCAAAGACGGAATCAGGATCGGTCAC
>CP070827.1:2465492-2468144 GCA_020344555.1 Phycisphaerales bacterium | reverse complement strand
GTGCTATCGGCAGCTAGGCCGGAAAAAGACGGATGCAGGCAGGATCGCCGCCGTGCCTGCGGACATCGCTGTCGCTAGCAGAGGAGCAGAACCCATGACGAAGCAAAGCACGACGACGATAGTTATGAGCTTCCTGGCAGCGATCATGCTCACCGGCTGCCAGCGCTCACCTAATGTTGTGGATTTGTTGGCAAGCTTGTCCGACCGCTCCGACGCCGCTGATGATTTGCCGGATTCTCCGGACAGCGGTGGTGACCTTGTCGCCGTCGACGAGGGTTCTGCCCGCGGCCCCGGTGACCCTACGGAAAACCCCCAGGGTGAAGGACCGCAGCCGCCTCTGCCGGATCTTAGTCGGTTTGCCGATCCCCCAGCCTTCGAGCTCGAGCCACAGACGGTCCAGAAATTCGGCGCGCTCGTTACCACTGATGTGAAACCGCCCGGACCTGATGCGAGTACAGCCGGCCACCTGCTCCGACTCGGTCTTCATCCGCAGGACCTCAGGTTGGAAGTCGGCGCAGCCGCGGGTTCTCTACCCGGTCAGCCCGATGGCGCCATCCTTAATAAGGTGCCTCCAATGCGCTCTGCAGCCGGATCAGGAGAGGACGCAGCACTAGTGGTTGACTTAACCGTGACGGTCCATATTGGCCCGGGTACGGACGCAACGGATATCAACACCGAATTCCATCCCGTCGGTTCCTTCATTGTCCACGCCGTACTCGAAGACGCGACCATGCCGGTCCCCACGGACAGGATCAGCATTCAACCCGAGTGGTTCACATTGGACTTTTCAGCTGCGGAGTTGGCTACGAGTGGGCTTTTCGCCATAGCCATCGAAGTCCTTTCACCAATCGTGGGAACCTTGCAGATCCTAGGCTTCAACATGGAGTATGCGGAGGCAGTCGTGCCAGACGTTCCCTCGTCAACTGAGCCTGGGTCATGCGCCTGGTCCGAGACCGTCGTGACTACCCCTGACGGCTACTACATCGACGAAACAGATGTCCTCCACACCCTCGCGGTCGACGAATCTGGCACACCTCTCATTGCTTATCTATATCGCATGCATTACTGGCCCGTTTACCGATGCGTCGCAGGTATCACATGGCCAGAAACACAGGAGCATACGGAATGGATTCTGGACGAGCATGAGGATGTCATCACGATCTTCGAAGCACTGCGCGCAGAAGAACTTTCTACGGAGCTGGATCCGGTCGCGATTACCGTTTCGGGTGACACCGTTGTTTTCCTGCTGCTCCCCCGCCGCGATTTTCGGCGGCTAAGCCATCCTGTTGCGGTGCATGCATCGATTGATCACAAGCGCATTATCGAAGCCCAGAGGCTTGTGCTTGGAACGGAAGAACAACCCATGTTTGCGAAGGATGCATCAATGTGTACAGACGGGGAGAACACCTTCGCTGCGGTTAGGGCCTCCACGCCGCCATCTTATTACCCCGGCCCTTACCCCTCCCTTGCCATCGAGATTTGGGCTTCTCCTATCGAGAACGCCCGATGGTCGCGCGTCGGGTACCTCATTGCTCCGCACCAAGTTGATGAACAGCGACGGCTAGGTCTGCAGTCGCAGAAGTTCCTCGACGAACACGATCTTAGCATTGATATCGGGAGCGACGGGATACTTTACTGCGCCTATCACCAATTCACCAGCTACGATATCTCTTTCTCGCCCTCTGAGGTTATATTTGCTTCGTCGGGGGACGGTGGAAGATCCTGGAGTAGTGAGTTAATCCCAGGAGGCGAGCACGACGTTGATTATCTCGCGCTGCATGTGGCCGGGGGCCCGGATCCCCTCAGCTGCGTCACGACCTACGAGCGATACCCAATCTCGCCAGGCAGCAGGAGCACCTTCCACGTTACCGATGGGCAGTCCTGGTGGTCCGGCGCTAGCTCTATGTCTGCGTATAAGGTACTGTTCTACGGCGAAAAGTTGTGGCTGGCGGGGAAATGCCCATGGTCTTTATCGTCAGTTCGTTGTCACGACCTTGAGCCTGTGGATCGGTTCCCCTGCCGCTCCGAAGTTATCGTGGAGCAGTGGGAAGAATGTCATCCACAGGCCTCTATTGCGTCGTTCGAGAACACCGTCTATGGGTCATCCTTTGATGTTGGGGCAGATTACACGTCCCTTCGCTTTGGAGTCGTCGCGCACGATATTGATCCCAACGGCCCCTCTCTCTCTCCGGATTTTTCGGGGACCCTGGATACGCCGGTGATCGAATACGCGGGCTATATCGAAGATGGCGACTACATTCTACTCGACATATTACCGGTCACGGGAGCGGATCGCTTCGATATATGGTGGCGAGTTTACGGCGAAAGCCAGCTCAACGTTGACTCCGTTGAGGCAGAGGAGGCCCCGTACAGCAACTACTTCTTTCTACTCAATCCTCGCCCTGGGGCGCGCTACACATTTCTTGTCGTAGCCTGTAACAACGATTCCAGAAGTCCGGCTTCGGCTTCTGCACAAGTTACATTACTCGCCGAACCGGTCGAGTCTGCGTACGCCAAGCTCGAGCCTCTGGATCATGCGCTACTTGTCAAGTGGGCTGCGGCGCAGGGCGCTGACACGTACGAGGTATGTTGGGGCACGGCGGACACGGGACTTGCCCAAGACCATTGTGACACAGTCGGAGGGGAAACGAC
>CP070827.1:2436977-2465392 GCA_020344555.1 Phycisphaerales bacterium | reverse complement strand
GAACCGTGATCAGCGTTTTGGTTCGCCCGAGCTTCGGTCGTCAAGTGGTACGGAGTTCCGCACAGGTATCCGCGACGTGCCGCCTTCAACGGGCGCTCGCTTCCAGCGGACGCGCGCGGGCCAGAGCCTGCGGTTTATAGGAGTTCTTCGATGTTTTCAGATACGGCTTCACCGGACCCGGCCAAAGCCGCCGACGACGTAGCCACTGTGGAGAAGCTGGTCAGGGCCTACGACCAGATTCGATCGGAGTTGGGACGAGTCATCGTCGGCCAGGAGGCGGTTGTCGAACAGATGCTCGTCGCCCTGTTCTCCAACGGGCACTGCATTCTTGAAGGAGTCCCCGGGCTCGCCAAAACGCTTCTGATCAGCACGTTGTCGCGCCTGCTCTCTCTGAGCTTCTCGCGCGTACAATTCACGCCCGACTTGATGCCGTCGGATATCACCGGCACCGAGGTGATCGAAGAAGATCGCGGTACCGGTGCGCGTTCGCTGCGGTTTGTCCAGGGACCGATCTTCGCCAACGTGATTCTGGCCGACGAGATCAACCGCACGCCGCCCAAGACCCAGGCCGCCCTGCTGGAGGCGATGCAGGAGAATCAGGTGACCGCGGCCGGTTTCCCCCACAAGCTGCCCAGGCCGTTCTTCGTGCTGGCCACCCAGAACCCCATCGAGCAGGAAGGGACCTACCCCTTGCCGGAGGCCCAGCTTGACCGGTTCATGTTCAAAGTGCTCGTCGATTATCCGTCGGAGGAGGAGGAACTCCAGATTGTCAAGATGACCACGGCGCCGCAGGACGTAAATCTGGAGCGCACCCTGAACGCTCGGGATGTGCTGGCACTTCAGGATATCGTCCGCCGTGTGCCGTGCGCGGATCACGTCGTCAGCTATGCCACACGGGTGACACGATCGACGAGGGTAGACAAGGGCGAAGTACCGAAATTCATCAAGGAGTATGTGGCCTGGGGGGCGGGACCGAGAGCTTCGCAAAACCTGGTGCTGGCCGGGAAGGCCCGGGCCGTTCTCCAGGGCAGGTACTACGTGTCGACCGACGACATCCGGGCCGTGGCCCATCCGGTCCTGCGGCACCGGGTGCTCACCAACTTCAATGCCGAAGCGGATGGAGTGCGCAGTGACGACATCATTGATTGGCTGATCGAGGCGTTGCCGGCCGACCCACCGGCCTCGATGGACGCCGCCATGGCCGGTCGCGTCTTCGCCGCCGATCGCCCCAGGAATTAAGAAGGAGATGAATTGCGGGTCTCGAACAACGAACCAGGAAGATAGGATGCGCCCGGCTGCTGCTGCTGCCGGACCTATTGCCACTGTTGAAGTCCGCGTCCCGGCGCGCCGGGAAAGCCTGCGGCTCAGGCCCTTCGCTATTCGCAATTCGTGATTCGTTATCCATATGGATACCGGCAGACAGGATTATCGAAGGTACCTCGATCCGAAGGTGCTCGCCAAAATCAGCGGGCTGGAGTTGCGGGCCCGCCTGATTGTCGAGGGATTCTTCAGCGGGATGCATCACAGCCCCCATCGGGGGGTATCCGTGGAGTTCGCCGATCACCGGGCATATACACAGGGTGACGATCTTCGTCACATCGACTGGAAGGTTTACGGAAAGACCGACAAATACTACGTCAAGGAGTACGAACAGGAAGCCAACCTTAATGTCATGTTGGTCGTCGACGGCAGCGAATCGATGGACTACCGCTCGCCCCGTGCCGGCATGACGAAGTACGAATACGCCACCGCTGTCGCCGCCGCCATCGCCTACCTGACCATACAGCAGCAGGACTCGGTGGGGCTTGCGATGTTCGATGAGCATGTAACTCAGCTTGTCAGGCCTTCTAACAACGCCCAACACTGGAAAACGCTTATACACGAGCTAACCGGCAAGACCGGCCCTGCGAAGACATCCATGGGAAGGGTGCTCAATGAACTGGGCGAGCTGTTTACACACCGGATGTTAATCATCCTGATCAGCGACCTGTTCGACGACTCAGACGCCATTCTCAAAGGCTTCAAATACCTGCGTTACCGTCACCATGAGCTGATCGTCTGGAACATCTGGGACCATGCCGAGCTGACGCTGCCGCTCAAGGGGCCCACCATGTTCGATGGCCTGGAGTCGACGGGAAAGCTGCTGACGGATCCGCGCCTGCTCCGAGCACGCTATCTCGAGGAGGTCGATCGCTTCCAAGCCCGACTGCGGACCGGTTGCGGTCACATGCACATCGATTTCACGATATTCGACACCACGGCACCGCTGGACGCGGCCCTCAGTGGATATCTGGCAACACGCAGTGCCAGACTCCGTAGACGCTCGTCCCGCGTGCTGGGTGGGGGTTAGGAGCGTAACCGTGGCCACACTTTCATCTTTCATCCTTCATCCTTCATCCTTCATCCTTCATCCTCCATCCCTCCTCGCCGTCCCCTTCATCCATCCGGGAATCGCGGGCCTTGCTCTTTTAGCCGGGCTGATTCCGATCCTGGTACACTTGATCAACCGCCGACGTTACGTGCGCGTTCCTTGGGCTGCGATGTCGTTTCTGCTCGCCGCCAACCGACGCAGTGCAAGGCGTATCCGGCTCGAACAGTCGCTGCTCCTATTGACACGTATAGCCGTAGTCGTCCTTTTGGGCCTGGCGGTTGCCCGCCCGTTCTTGCCCGCATCGCCGCTGTGGCCGTCGCATTCGTCTCGCGTACACCGAGTGCTTTTGCTCGATAACTCGTTGTCGATGAACGCCCGGAGAACGGACGGAGTAACGCGGTTTGAATCAGCCAAACGTTGTGCGGAAGACTTGCTGGACTCCTTCCCGCCAACCGATGCTGTCAGCATAGTGACGCTTTCCTCCCCGGCAGAGGCCGTGATCGCCCAGACCGCCTACGATCGCCGCTTCGTGAAAGAGCGACTTGCCGCCGTCCGACCCACCCGGCGGGGCACCGATATGGTGGGGGGGCTGACTACGGCCGTGGAGATCCTCGAGGCTTCTCAGGTTGCGAGAGGCAACTACGCAGCCTATCTGATTTCCGATTTTCCCCGCACCATCTGGGCCGGCGAAACGCCGGAGAGTCCCACACCCGCCGTGCTGGCAATGCGGCAGCTTGCCGACATGCTCACGGATTCTGCCGTTGATCTGACGGCAGTGCACGCCGCACCGGGCCCAAGCGACAACCTTGCCGTAACCCGGTTTGCCGCGGAATCCCCGTTGATCGGGATCAACCTGCCCGTATCGGTTGCGGCGGTGGTGACGAACAACGGGTCCTCGAACGCACACAACCTTACGCTGCAAATCCGCCGTGATGGACAGATCATTCGTCGCCAACAGTTACCGAGGTTGGATCCGGGCGAGTCCACAGTTGCAACCATAACGACGGAGTTCTCCATCCCCGGCACTCACCTGATGGAAGCGAAACTCGCTCCGCATCCCGAGGATGTGCTGGAGGACGACAACACACGGTACCTGTCACTCGAGGTCCGGGAGACGATGCCGGTGCTGCTGGTCGACGGTCGCCCGGGCGCCACGCAGTTCGCCGGTCAGGCAGGCTTTCTGGCCACTGCCCTCGCTCCAGTGCCGCCGGGAACCGACTCGACTCTGATCGTGCCAAAGGTGATCACCGAACCGGAGTTGGCCGGCGAAGCGCTGTTGGACTATGACGTCGTTGCTCTTTGTAACGTCTCACGGCTTCCCAAGGAGTTGTGGAAACAGCTCGAGAGCTTCGTGGCTCGCGGTGGGGGTCTGCTGGTTTTCGGCGGTGACTTGGTAAGCGTGGACAACTACAACCAGTTCGCTTACGCCGGTGGGGACGGCTTGCTGCCGGGCAGGATTGCCCGGCCGGTGGTCGTACCCCTGGAGGATGCCACCTTTTTCGGCTTCAAGGCAAGTGATGCAGTCCATTCAATCGTGGCTGATTTCGCCGACCATCCCGAGAGCGGTCTGTTCTCGTCGCGGGTGGAGCGCTATGTGCCGATCGAGCTTGATCCGCACCGTGCCGAAGTTGTCTTGAGCTACACGAACAACGACCCCGCACTGCTCGCATCCACATTCGGTAAGGGGCGAGTCCTGCTGTACACCACAACGGCAAACATGGATTGGAACAACCTCGCCGCCAAGGGTGACTACGTTTCTCTCATGCTAAGCGCGATGGCATTTCTGTCGCCGCGCCATGGTGATTACCGCAACGTCACGGTGGGACAGATGATCCGTGAACCTCTGACCCCCTTGGAGAGTTCCCTCCCCCTGCGGGTCACGACAGACGAGGGGGCTCTGGCGGAACCCTCGCTAGTTCCGGAGGGCGAAGCGCTGGCGATGACCTACGGTCCAGTCGAGAACGCCCAGGCGGTCACCGTGTCGATCGGCTCCGAAGTCCGGGTGTTCACCGTCAATGTCGATCCCGCCGAATCCGACCTCACCCCGATCGTCCAAGGCGAGCTTGTGACCGCCCTCGATCGAGACGTGCATCTGATCAGCGACACGAACGTTGTTCCGAAGGGACCCATTGCCGCCAGATCGACCGAGTTGGCCTCGATCGCGCTTTACCTGGTAATCGGTTTGCTCTTAGTGGAGATGTGGATGGCCATGCGGTCCGGCTCGCAGCGGAACGTGGTGCCGGCTTCCAGACGGTGAGCAGGTATGAAGCAGCTTATAGAATGGCTTCTTGACCTGGATGACATCCATTTAGGGGGTGACGCCCCGCTTGCGCTCAAATGGGACAGTCCGCTGGAAGTCTGGGTGGTGTTCTGCTTCGCGGTGCTGGTGCTCACTTGGATAGCCATGACCTACCGGCGAGAGCGGGCTACCACCCTCCGGCGGATCATGCTGGCTGCCCTGCGCAGCGGGCTCGCGGCGCTGACGGTGGCAACTATCTGCCAGCCGTCGCTGGTTCTGCAACGTAACCGCATCGAGCCGTCCCATGCCGTCGTCGCGTTGGACACTTCGCTGAGCATGGCCACAGCCGAGAATTACCGTGACGAAGAGTTGGCACTGTCGATCGCGCGCGGTGCAGGGCTCGAGGATCCAAGCGCCCTGGCGGACCATTCACGTCTGAAACTGATCCAGAATGCACTGGTCCGCGACCAAGCCGCTCCATTGGAGGTACTGCTCAAGCGCAGCGCAATTCAGCTCTGCACCTTCTCGGGGGAGGTGAATACGAGAGGCTTCTTTGCAGCTCGCCAGGTCGTCGGCAGCCTCGTTGGATTGGTGGAAAGCGCCGAGGCTAGAGGCCCAACGACCGACCTGGCCGGTGCAATCCACCACATAATCGAGAAAGCCCAAGGACGACGGCTGGCGGCGATCATCCTCGCTACCGACGGTCAGGCCACCCACCCGACCAGTCTGAAGGACGCACTCGATCTGGCCCGGGATCGACAAATTCCCATTTTCCCGGTCCGGATAGGCTCAACGGAGAGGCCGCGCGACATTGACGTCGACCCGTTGCGGGCCCAGGAGACCGTTTTCGTCAACGATGTGCTTGCTGTGGAAGCCCAGGTCTCGGCCCGGGGCCTGACCCAGCCGACCTCTGTCGCGGTGCTCCTGGTCGATCAGCGAAGCGGCACCACCGTGGCATCGCGGCAGCTCGTGCTCGATCCGGCGCAAGACTCGATTAGTGTCGAGTTGCAGACCAGGCCGTCGCAAACCGGAACGGTCCGTTACCGGGTCGAGGTACCACCACTGCCGGATGAGCCGACGACGGAAAACAACGTGGCTCAGATCGACGTGACCGTTCTCGATGACCGACTCCGGATTCTTTTTGTGGACGGCTACCCACGGTACGAATACCGCTACCTGAAAAACGCGCTGCTCCGCGAGCAGACCGTGGATCTGAGCGTCTTGCTGATCGAAGCCGATGAACAATTCGTTCAGGAAGGCACCGATCCGATCCGCCGATTCCCCGAAACGCCCGAAGAGCTGAACCGATACGACGTGGTGTTGTTTGGCGACGTCAACCCGCGTGGCGGGTGGCTTACCGGCGCACAGATGAACATGCTGTTGGATTTTGTGGGCAACAAGGGCGGTGGGTTCGGCCTGGTCGCCGGCGAGCGCTCAGCTCCTTACCGTTTCCTGGGTACGCCGCTGGAGAGGCTCCTGCCGATACGCATTGATCCGACCTTCCTGGGACACTATGACACGACCCTGGCAACCGGATTCCGGGCTCGGCTTACGCCGGAGGGTCGACGAAGCCGCATCTTCCGATTCACTGCGGATCGCGCCGAAAGCGAGCGGTTCTTCCAGGCCCTGCCCGAACTGTTCTGGTTGGCGCGCACGCGGGGCCCCAAACCGGGGGCGTCCGTCCTGCTGGAGCACCCCACGAGTCGAAGCGCTTTCGGACCCATGCCAATCGTTGTCACCGGCCGATACGGTGCAGGTAAGCTCTTCTTCCAGGCCACTGACGATACCTGGCGATGGCGACGGCACACGGGTGAGCTACTGCATGACATTTATTGGGTGAAGGTGGGCCGCGAGCTGATGCCCAGTTCGCGCGTGGCTCAGAATCGCCGCCTGGTTCTGCGGACGGATCGACGGGTCTACCCGTACGGATCGCCCGTGCAGACGCAGGTCGAAATCTCTGACTCTCAGCTTCTCGCCGAACAGGGCGAGGTTATTCAGATCGTGGCTACTGAGCCGCAGGCTTCAGCCTGCGCGGGCCCCAACTGTTCGACGATGGAACGCGGTGTGCCGCCGGCAGTGGTAGGACGGTTCGACGTACATCGCCTCGGGCCCGAGTCGAATCGCTATGAAGGGACCTGGGTCGCGCCGCGTCCCGGCCGGTTTGTCATCAAGGCTGCAGACATCACGCCGCGTCCGGGCGAACGGGTCGCCTCGGCTCCTGTTCGTATAGAGCGACCCGATCTGGAATTGCGTCGCCCGGAAGCGAACCATGAGACCCTGGAGCGTATCGCCGGGGCCACCGGCGGGAGGGTCGTAGAGCTGGACCGGATGGAGGCGGTGTTCGGCACGATCCGGGATCGAAGCGTGCAGATTCCTGACGACGTAACGGAGCCTTTGTGGGATTCCAAACTGGTCTTGATGCTTTTCGCTGCAATGATATCTATGGAGTGGATCCTGCGTAAAGTGTTCGGATTGATGTAGGAGGATTACAGGCTACCGATTGCGAAAAAGCCTGGCATGGTGCCTTCAATTCGTAATTGGTAATTCGTAATTCGTAATTTGTTCGTTATGCCGCCGTCGCAGCTCATTGATCGCCTTACTACGTTGCGGACAGCCATTCGCGTCCGGCTGGTTGCCTATGGCGTTTGCACCGTCCTGGCCGTCGCGGTGGCCGGTTTCCTGGTCATCGCGGCGTTGGACTGGCTCGTATGCCTGCCGCCGCTGCTTCGGGTAGCCGTTGCCGGGATGGCTATTGCGGGGTTGGTCGGGGCGACCTTCCGTTGGGTGCATAGGCCTCTGCAGGCCCGCCTGGGGATCGACGAGATCGCTGCCCGGCTCGAAGCGCACTTCGGCACGTTTCAGGACCGGCTCTTGAGCACCGTCAACTTTATGGAACACCGCGACGCCAGCTCGGAAGGCATGACGCAGCAGGTGATCGCCAACACCGAGCAGGTTATCAGAGATATCCCGCTGGAGTCCGCGCTGTCGTCACGACCGCTCATGTTGCGCAGCGCGATGCTGGTTCTAAGCGTAACTGTGCTTGCCACTGTCCTGCTCGTCTCACCGGGTTGGGCCCGCGTCGGTCTGTATCGCTACATCCATCCCTGGGGCGAGATCGAGTGGCCTCGCAACGTCTCGATACTGCCGCTTACCGGTGACCGAACCGTGGCAGTGGGTGAGTCAGTGACAGTTCGGATGGCCGTACAGCGCGGCCTCCGCAATGCTCTGCGCGGCGTCGTCCACCTTCGCGAGCCCGACGGAGGCATCACCACGCTGGCCATGCAGCGTGACCAGGATAACACCTTCTATGCCACGATTGATGCCGTCACCACGGACCTTGCGTACTGGTTTGAAGCCGGTGACGACAACACGGGGCGCAGCCCGTACGGGATCCGAGTGGTACGGCGCCCGCAGGTCGTTGAGGCCCTGGCCGCCGTCGAACCGCCGCCGTATGCATCCAGCCAGGGTACCCGTGTACACGACCTGGGTGATGGACCGGTCAACGCGCCGATCGGGGGGCATGTGCAGGTCACGCTGCGCGCCAGCAAACCGATTCCACCGGATTGGACCGGAACGAACGTGGGGCTGCGCCCGGAAACCGGCGAGCTGATTCCACTTACCGTCGACCCGGAGGACCACCACAGGCTTTTGTCACGCTTCGAGATCCGCGGCGACCTCCACTTCCGGGCCGAACTGCGCGATGCGGAGGGCTTCGAGAACCGTGCTGCGGCCAGGTATTCGGTCCTGGCCACACCGGATACGCCGCCTACCGTCACCATAATGGAGCCGCGGGCCGTCACCGAGTTGACACCGAAGGGGTCGGTACCGCTGTTGATTCGTGTCGAGGACGATTTCGGCATCGCCCGCCTCACCCTGGAAGCCGAGCACGTGGGGGGCAGCGGGAGCCACACAACACCGCTTACGGACCGCCTGCGCTTGGCACGCGAAGATGACGGAGTGCAAGGAATCGTACGGTATCCGTGGAGTGTCGCATCCTTGTCGCTATCGCCGGGCGACCTGCTCATTTACCGGGCCGAGGCCACTGACAATCGCACCTCCCCGGAGGGTGAGGGTCAGGTGGGCCGGTCGGCATCTATGCGAATCAAGATCATCAGTGACGTCGAGTTCGACATCCGCCTGCGAAGCGACATCGCCCTGCTGGAGGCCCGTATTCGTCAGGCCGCGCTAGATCAAGCGGAACTTCTCGATCGCACCACGGCGCTGTTGCGCCACGCTGACCGGCCGACGACTCTCACGGACACGGAGCGCGAAGCCGTCCCGACCTTGTCGGCTCAACAGGCACGGCTGGTCCGCCGCCTTCGCAATCTGGCTGCTCGCTTTCACAAGCTCGTCGAGCGGATGAAGGCCAACCATGCCGGGGACGAGCAGGCTCGCAACCGGATCGTCTCTTCGGGCAGGGCTCTCGAGCAAATCGCCGCTGGGCCCATGACCGCTGCAAGCACGGCGCTTGGCGAGGTTCGCGAGCAGGTCGAAGCCCGGACACAGCAGGAAACACTGGGGCAGGCGGCGCAATCACAAGAGGCGGCCGTCGAGCGGCTGCATGCCTTGATACGCGTCATATCCCAGTGGGGGAGTTTTCACGGACTGCTCACCAGAACGCGCGACCTGCTCGACCGGCAAGACACCCTTCGCCACCAGACCACTGAGCTAGGCAAATCGATGCTGGGCAAGCCGGTCGAATCTCTGACCGATCAGGAGGCGGCCAGGCTCAAACGCACCAAGCGCCAACAGGGACAACTTGCCGACGACATGGAACAGCTCCTCGCACGCATGAAGCAGCTCTCGGCAACGTCGGGCCAGAAGGATCAGCCCGGTGCCCAAGCCCTCGACGCGGCTCTTCGGGCGGCTCGGGCCCACGAAACAGCTAAGCACATGCACACCGCCGTCGAGGCGATCGAGGCAAATCGAACCGCCGCGGCGACCATCGCCCAGAAAACGGCAGCCGACGGGCTCCGAAAAATGATCGCCGCCCTGCGCGACCGCGACAATAAGGAGCTTGAAGAACTGCGCAAGCGTCTGGAGCGTGCCGAGGATCAGGTGGCCCATCTGCTCGAGCAGCAGCAGGCTCTTCGGCGGGCAACGCACGAGGCCGGTGTGGTCGGCGCCGACGACGCGACATTTGACTCGTTTGCCCAACAGCAGCGGACGCTCAAACAAAACACCAGGCTGCTGGGGCAGGAGCTCGCCCTTGTGGAACGAGCCGCTGCCGCTGCTCGACCGGTTCGCCAGGCGGCGACTCCCATGGGCGAGGCCGAAGCGCATCTTCGCGAAAATCAGGCCGAGCCGGCCAAACTCGCACAGGATGAAGCCATCGCATTGCTCGAAGAGGCATTGGCCCGCCTGGAACAAGTGGCGCGGGAAACGGCGGAGGAGGCGCTGTGGCGCTCCCTCGAACAGATACGCGAAGATCTCGAAGCGATTCTCTCTGCCCAGCGCGACGTCAACACCGGCATTGGCAAGCTCAAAGGTGCAATAGAGGCTCGCGGGCGGATCGCACGTTTGGAAGCACGCCTGGCCTCCAAGCTGGCGCGTGAACAAGCCGGCGTGCGGGCCATGGTCGATGCACAAGTTCTGGATTTTCAGAAGGTGGTTGTCTATCAGTGGGCCCTGAAGCGGGTCGGGAAGTGGATGGACGAAAGTCGGCGGCGGCTGAGTGGCCGTCGAATAGACGACGACCTGGTGGCCAAAACGGATCGGATCGTCCGTGAATTGGAGAAACTGGTCAACGCTATTGTTCAGACGCAATTGCTTCCCGTCGATACCGAGTTCGTCGAGTCAGACCGCGGCGGCGGCAGCGGTCAAGGTGAAATGGGCCAACACAAACCGGTGCCCACGGTGGCCGAGTTACTTATGCTCAAGGCCATGCAGGTGGACATCAACGAGCGAACTGGATCGCTTCATGAATCCTTGGACATCGACAATGCAACCGAAGAGCAGCTACGTGAGCTTAGAATGCTGGGTGAGGACCAGGCGGAAGTCCGCCGGCTGACCGAAATGGTGACCGAGCGCGTGCAGCATCCGTAAGGCGGAGAAGGTTTCGGTGAGATAGGTATCATGACCGCGCAATTCAGACACACGATAAGCGTGGTGGCTTTGGTGTTGCTCGGCTGGGTTCCGGCGGCAGGGCAGGACAAGCCCCGGGCAACCGAACCGGACGACAAGGACGAAAGGCTGGGTGAGCGCTTGATACGCCAGGCCGCCGCCGACTCGGAGGAAGACCTGATGGGCAGCATCATTCGCTTGATGAGTGAGGCTTCCCGTAAGCTGGAAATCGAGTTCGACGCCGGCGATCAAACACAGACGGTGCAGCGCCAGATCCTGGACGGTCTGGACGACGCCATCAAGGCGGCAGCCTCGCAGCGCCGTCCGCGTCGCCGTACGGGTCCGCCATCGGATGCAGACAAGCGCCGCATGCCAAAGGGCAAACGCCGCACCTCCGACCAAGGCGGGCGCCCCACGGATAGCGGGCTGGACTCCTCGTCATCAAGCCCCAGTGACGCGGAGGGCAAGCCACTGGAGCGCGAATCGACCAGCGGCGATCTCCGTGAGTTGCGCCGCGCGTGGGGTCATCTGCCGATGCGCGAGCGCGAGGAGATCATTCAGGGCATCACCGAGAGCTTTCTGGAACGATATCGGGAGTGGATCGAGCGCTATTACCGGGCTTTGCAGGAGACCGAGGATTGATGCGGGCCGTCGCATTGCCGATTGTGAAGCCGGGCCGGCTCCTTGCGGCAGTAGCACTGTCGTGTAGTGCCATTGCCTTGTCAGAAGACACCCCGCGCACCGCCACCCCGATCGAGTCGGAAATCACCACCGAGCAACGCCTGGCTGTCGAGAGTGGTCTCGCCTGGCTCGCTGAGCGGCAGGCTGAGGACGGCTCCTACGGAAGTCTGTCACACTACGGCCCCCACGTGGGCATCACCGGCTTGGTGGGACTTGCGTTTATGTCCGACGGCAACACGCCCGGTCGGGGTCGCTACGGTGAGGTCGTCGACCGGGCCCTTTCGTTCGTCCTGACCCACAGCTCGGAAAGCGGCCTTCTGGCTGCGGAGACGTCGCACGGCCCAATGTACGGTCACGGCTTTGCCACGCTGTTTCTCGCCGAAGTATATGGGATGACTAACCGGTCCGACGTTCGCGAGACTCTCCGCAAAGCGGTCAGGCTTATTGCTACTACCCAGAACCACGAGGGTGGGTGGCGATATCAACCGGTTCGCGATGACGCCGATCTGTCGGTAACCGTTTGCGAGATTATGGCTTTGCGGGCGGCCCGCAACACCGGCATCTACGTCGACAAGACCGTCGTCGACAAGGCGATTGAATACGTAAAGGCCAGCCAAAATCCCGACGGCGGATTTCGTTACATGCTCAACTCGGGCGGTTCGGCCTTTGCGCGATCTGCGGCCGGGGTCGCCGCCCTCCAATATGCCGGCATTTACGGCGGCGACGAGATCGGACGAGGCCTAGAATATATTGGACGGTTTGCACCGCCGAAGGAACAGACGGTCGGCCACTACTTCTACGGGCATTACTACGCCGCCCAGGCGATGTTCCTGGCCGGTGACGCCTATTGGGTCCAGTGGTGGCCGGCCGTGAGGCATGAGCTACTGGAGAAACAGGCTCCCGAAGGATTCTGGCGAGGGCAGGCAGGGCAGGAGTATGGGACGGCCATGGCACTGATAATTCTACAAATGCCCAACCGCCTTCTGCCGATCTTTCAGAAATAGCGATGTCCACGGACCACCGCCATCCTGTACGAGCACGCACGATTCGGCGCCACTTGTCTAGGCGGGTTCCCCACGGGTGGGTCCCCCGACTCACCGCGGCTATCGCTGTCGCTGCGTTAGCGCCACTTTCGGCCGCCGACCAGGTCGCAGACAGGCAGGCTGAAGTCAGCGTCAAAACCGTGACAGAGGATGCCGCCCATGGGCGACTCGCAACGCTGTCCATCACTGAAGGCGCGCTGATCCACACCGACGGCGGGGAGGATCAACGGATCCCGTTTGCGGATCTCGTACGTATCACCACCACTGTAACGGTCTCCCAGCACGGGCGACGTGACGTGACGCTGAGCTTGGCAGGCGGCGACGTGCTCTACGGCCGCCTGGTCGGAGCACGCGATGAATCCGTCGTCGTAGAAACCACGGACCTCGGGAATATCGCCGTGCCGCTCGAATCGATCACCCGGATCGATAGCGCCCGGGCCGGACAGCCGGCCTACCGGGAATCAGTAAAGTGGTTCCAGCGGGCCGCCGACGCCGATGAAGACCGCATCCTTTTGACCAACGGAGACGTCATTGACGGCTTTGTCACCGGGATCGACGCCGACGGCGTGTCGATCGAAAGTTCATTCGGCGAGACCACCGTGCCACATAGATTGGTGGTTGTGGTGTGCCTGGCTTCCTCACCGCCGCCCCAGCCGGACGGCCCCCATCTGATTCTGACCTTCCGCAGCAGCGGCCGGATCACCGTCACCGGCCTGCGATGGTCGGGTAATGTTGTCGAAGCACGTTTGCACCTTGGGGAGCAAATCCGCATCGAGGCCGAGAGAGTCGTGCGCGTCGACGTCGTCGGTGGAAAGTGGGAATGGCTCTCCACTCACCGGCCGATCAGCTACCAGCACACCCCCATGCTCTCGCTCGGCTGGGAATACGCCAACGACCGCAACGTGCTCGGCGGGCCGATCACCGTGGCCGGTGCAACATTCGAGCACGGCGTCGGCGTCCATAGCCGCTCGAAGCTCACCTACGATCTGAAGGGCGCGTATCGCGAGTTCGTGACATATTTCGGCATCGACGACGACAGCGGCCCCCATGCGGACGTTTCGGCCTACATTCTCGTCGACGGTAAGCCCCGGTTCGAGAAGACCGACGTCCGCCGCGGCACGCTCCACGGCCCGGTCCGCCTGGACGTCATCCGGGCCAACCGCATCGAACTGGTCGTCGACTTCGGCCAAAACGGCGACCTCCAAGACCGCTTCAACTGGATCGAACCGGCCTTGATCCGACCGTAAGACTCCGTCGGCTGGCACATGGAGCCGGGTACCACGCGGGGCGGCGCGGTCCTGCCACGCACTGCTATCACTGTCCCGATGTTCCAAGTAGCAATATGCCGAACTGGTCGGTTTGGAGGGGTGGGGCGCCGATGCGGCTGATGGGGTGGTAGTTTTGGCGGATCCAGTCGTAGAGCTTCCGGCCGTAGTCACGGCCGAAGAAGCGTGGGCCGTATTCGGATGTGTCCTTGTGCACCAGCACTACGTAATCAGGTGGACTTGCCTGAAACGCGGCTAACATGCGCTCTTCGCCGAAGACCGTCAGCTCCGGCGGCATGAAGTTGACGTAAGGCGTCGGGTTTATCCGTCTGGCTAGATAGTTGATCATCACGCCTTCGGGCAGGACAGCCAGCGTGGCGCCAGGTGGGACTCGCGTTTGGATCTCACCAAGCATGGCGTTGACCGCTTCACCGCGCTTATCTGCCCAGAACAAGTCCGCACCACTGGCTACGGGATACGTCTTTGAGCTGTACACTTCGTGCGAGCGTTGAACGTGTACAAACACGGCCACGATTAGCGCCGCCAAAGCCGCGCCGCGAAATACCCATGCGTACCCGCCTCGTTTCCCGATGAACGCCGGGATCCATTCCACCAGGGCCACGACGATCAGTAACGTGGCCGGCATCGCCAGGGCGAAGCCGTAATGATATAGACGCGTGTTGAGCACCATTTTGCCGAGCAGTGCCAACGCGAAAACGCTCAGCATGCAGGTCAGCATGAGGCGCGAACGTGCTTCACCATCCCTGCCGCGTCTTATGACCTTCACGAAAGAGACGAGGCAAATCGTCCCGACGAATACAGGCCACGGCATGGCCAACCTTCGCCATTCGATCTCGTGCAGGTTCCGCAATAGGGCCCCGGCCACGCCCAATGAGACTATCAGTGCAACAGTCAGGCGGTACGCGCCCGGCCTGCGGAGAAACATGCTCAAAACACCGATCGGCAAGAAAAGGAACAGGTAACCGCCGATCCAAGCCAGCACAAATTTCAGGTTTGCGCCGGCATCGAGCAGTCCCATCCCTTTGCGGTAAAAATCCAGGGAGACAAGTTCGCTGCCAAGCAGTGACGACCACGAACCGGCCATGGCGTGCAGGGCCTCACCGGCAGGCATGGCCGTAGACAACAACCCCAACGCGATTATCGGTGGCACCAGAGCCGAAGCTACGAACGCAGTCAGTAGCTTAACCGTCGTTCGGGGACCGGGACGCTCGATCCAAATGATCAGACTCAATCCGACGGCCACGGCCAGCGACCCAGGCAAAAAGACTTCCACTTTCGTCAAAAATGTCAGCCCCAGCGCCAGGCCCGCACCGACCATCCATAACAACCGGCAACGCCGATGATATGACGACAAGCACGTGATTGCGGCGGTGCACAGGATAAGGCCGTGGGTCAACTCATGTGAATACGGGCAAACGAAATTGTAGTTCCCGACCGAAATGAGCTGACCGAAAGCGAATACCGTCACAAGGGTCAGGCATGCACAGGACGCGGCCAGCCTGCCACTGATCCTATTAAACAGGTGAAAGACAAGCCCGACCAACACGGCCAGCAGACAGATGTTGCACAGAGCCAGCGTCAGGACGCTGACACCGAATATCCGAAACCACAGCGCATTTAGATAGGGCGATAGCGGCCCGTTAAGGTATGCAATGTCCGTATAAAGGACCTTGCCGTCGGCAAGTTGCCATGGGACGTACAGTTCGCGCCCAAAGTCGACCAGGACATCGGGCCAGGCCCGCCAACTCCAATAGGCCATGACAAACCCGGCCACGACGATGGCAACCGGTCCGGCCCAATGCCGGATCACAGACCAGACGTTAGCAGCGGGCGCACCTCGACTAGGCCGACCCGCTTCCGATAACCGCCTCTGTGGCCTAGGCCGCTGGTCCCTGCTTTCCATCAGCGATTGCATGCGTGTGTACCCGACATACAAGGCCACTCCGACGCCGTAGAGGCGTTGTCTGCCGCCCGTCGGACCCTATGGACCCCCCGGTGCATCCTCCTCGCGTTCCAGTATGAAATAGTGTTCCAGGCCCGGAATATCGGACCCGACTCGCCGGTATACTTTCGCGATTCCGGGCACGCTCACGATCTCCTGCACGTGCAGCCACGGTCGGTACGTAACGACGTAGCGAGGCTCGAAACGGTCCACAAGCTCCAGAACCCATTGGGGTGAGCCCTCAGGCGATGGACGAGCAATACCCTGTGTCCGTAGCCGGCTGCGATCCTCCTTTCGGGCGCTAAGCACCGCCGGCGAGTTGATACCCGAGCTGTCAATGATGAACTGCTCGGGGAGTGCATACGCCAAAGCTCCCACTTCGCCAACGAGCACGATGTCCCCCGGCCGGCACCGTTGTCCAAGCAGATCACCAATCCGAAGGTATACCGGGACTCGCCCGAACTGTGCCTCGTTTCTGGCATGCCAGGTCGGGCTCTCGCCAAAAAGCAGAATGGCCAAGATCAGCAAAATGGCCGGGGCTGATCGGCGCTCCACCCATGGCCGCCAAGCAGACGTTTCGGTCACTCGCTTGGCGACGGCCCGGATGAGCACTTCGACGCAATAAGCGGCCAGCACGAGCAGCCCGGGAAGCAACGGAGTCACGTACCAGGGAAACAAGGACATGATTCGCGAAGCCGATAGGCCGGCCAGGTATAAGAGCATCCACACCGCCAGAGGCACCAGCTTCGACCGTCGCACCACGGCCAACGCGATTCCGCCGACCGCCAATCCACAGACCAGCTTCATCGGCACTCCGAAGCTGAGCCGGCGCAGGTTGGTCAGCAAGATGTGCCCCGGTGTGTCCGGGTGAATGAGCTGTTTGGCCGGTATCGACTGAGGGATCCATCCGCCATAGGTGACGGCCGCGTAGATCAGCCACGGGAGTGTCACCAACCCGGCGGCCAAGAGAGGTCGCCAGATCTTGCGCGGGTGATGACATAGCGTGACACCGGCGGCGATCAGCACAACCAGTGCGCCGTCGGGCCGCAGAAGGAATGCAACACCGCCCAACGTCCCCGCCCATGTGTACCGGCCCTGGAGAGTCATAAGTAGCGCGGCGTACACTACCGCCATGCTCACAGCGGTCTCCATCCCGGAGTTGGCAGCGATGGCCAGGTCGGGGTGAAACGCCAGGCACAACCCCAGGACCAGGCAGGCCAACGGCTGCATGACGCGGGCCGCCAGCATTTGGGTGATGATCACAACGGCCATACCCGAAACCAGGCCAACCCACCGGGCTGCCAACGGGACTTCCAGCCCGATGAGCTTCAGAAACGCGAGCCCAACGGCCAGCAGCGGCGACGTGGTCCCCAGAACCGCTTCGCCGCGGTTGAAAACCAGACCCTCCCCCACGGCGAGGTTCTCCGCGTAGCGAAACGTGATATAGGCATCATCAATCAGAAATGGACCGTGAATCAACGCTACACACAGCGCTGTGATCGCCGGGATGATATATGCCAACCAAACCAGCCGGCCTTTGCCCCGAGTTCCACCTTCGGCAGACAGGAGTGCTCCAGAGTCGTGACTCACGGATTGAGGTTGGCCGCCTGCTGCCACCGTTCGCTGTGCCTTTGTTGTCAGACCTTTTGTTCGCGCTCAGGTCTAGGGATCATACTTGCATAAATCGGGATACCCAAGCTACGGATGCGTGGATGGCCGCGCGCCGGTGGTGGTGCGCCGCCCAGCGGCATATCATAGCCGCATGCTTTCGAGCTCGAAGCAATCCGCAGGATCACAAGTGTCGAACCTTCGTCCCGCAACATGCAGTAATAGCCGGTTCTCCGGTCTCGTCGCTGGTCTTCTGCTGGTTGCGATGACGGTCCTCGCCTACAGTCCGGTCTTAGGCGGCGGTTTCATCTGGGACGACGATGATTACGTCTACGAAAACCCACTCCTGCCGGCCACGGACGGTCTCAAGCGCATCTGGACGACCGGGGAGAGTCCGCAGTACTACCCGCTGGTGTTCACCACGTTCTGGCTCGAATATCGACTCTGGGGTCTCCAGGCCGGCGGTTACCACATCGTCAATGTGCTGCTGCACGCCATCAACGCCGTGCTGGTCTGGCGGCTGTTGCGGCGGATGGGTTTCGGCGGTGCCTATATCGTAGCGGTCATCTTCGCCCTGCATCCGGTTCACGTGGAATCGGTGGCCTGGATCACGGAGCGGAAGAACGTGCTGTCCGGCCTGTGTTACCTGCTGTCCGTGGGAAGCTATCTGAGGTTTGAGGCGACCGAACGCCGGCGCTGGTATGCCGCGGCGCTTGCCCTGTTCGTGCTGGGCCTTCTCTCCAAGACCGTAGTCTGCACGCTGCCGGTAGCACTGCTCTTCCTGCGATGGTGGCGGCGGGGCCCGATCGGCACCAAGAACGTGCTTCTGCTGGTCCCCTTTGTGTTGGCAGGCGGGATCATGGGTACCGCTACGGCGGTGTACGAGCACTACAACGTGCTGCATGGCGCCCAGGGGGCGCATTGGGCGCTGTCGATGCCCGAGCGTGTGATCGTGGCCGGCCGGGCAGTGTGGTTTTACACCGGCAAGCTGCTCTGGCCTTCTCCGCTGGTATTCAACTATCCGCGTTGGCAGATCAACGCGGCTAACGCGCTGCAGTGGCTCTGGCCACTTGCAGCCGTTCTGGCCGTAGCCGGGCTCTGGACGCTACGAGAACGCTGGGGCCGGGGGCTCACCGTCGCCGCCTGGTTTACCGCCATAACCCTGTCACCGGCATTAGGCTTTGTCAATGTGGCCCCGATGAGGTTTTCCTTCGTCGCCGATCACTTCCAGTACCTTGCGAGTCTGGGTGTGATAGCCGCGGCTGTCGGCGTTGCAGGGTTTCCGGTCCGTCTGGTCAAGGCCTCCGAGGCCCCGGCGCGACAGAGTACCGCTCGCCTGTGTAGCGGTGTGTTGACAATCGTTGTTGTCGCCGCTCTGGGTACACTCACCTATCAGCAGGCTTTCCTCTATCGAGACGTAGAGGACTTGTGGCGTCATACGATACGCCACAATCCGGGCAGTTGGCTGGCCCGAGGAAACCTCGGTGTCCTGCTGCGGGAACGTGGGGAGGTGGACGAGGCGGGCGACCAGTTCGAATACATGCTTGCCAATTGCGTCCCCTGGCCGGAGCCGCAGGCACAGGCCCACACCAACCTTGGCCACATCCATCGGCTTCGAGGCGATTACGGCCAGGCGGTTCACCATTACGAGCAGGCCCTTGCGGCGATGCCTAACAAGCATGAGGCCCGATTCAGTCTGGCCGTCACTCACTACAAAATTGGCGACTACGAGGATGCGGAGACTCAGTACCGCCGCTACTTGAACGACAACCCGGAAGATGTCCGAGCACACTTCAACCTCGCCCTGGCATTGGACGCGCAGGAGCAGTCAGCAGAGGCTGAGGAGCATTACCTCCAAGCCATCCGCTACGATCCGCGCTTCGTCCCCGCTCACGGCAAGTTGGCCCGGCTCTACCAGGAACAGGGGCGGGCCGAGAAAACCGTCGCCCATTACAGAGCGGCCCTGCAAATCGCCCCCGGCTCCGCGGACTTTCGTATCCTCTTCGCAGAGTATCTGCGGGGCACTGGGCGCAGAGAAGAAGCCTTGGAGGTTCTGCAAACCGGGCTGCGTCTCGATCCACAGTCTGATCAGCTCAAAGCCGCCCTCGCCGATCTGGGCGAGACAAAGCCCGAGTCCGAGCCGGACTGAGCAGCAGGATGCGGAGCACAACGCAGCCATCTTCCGCGACGAGGCAGCCCCAACGACGCGCCATATATGCGGGGTCCAGCGTCCCCAAGTTTGGGGCGGTGCTTCGGCTGACCGAGGAAGAGATCCTCACGGTACCCTGTCACTGTACGTGCTGTTACAACGTAGAAGCGACGGTCGTCGATCTGGCTTGGGGAACGTACACCATCGAATTCTGCTGGCAGGACTGAGAAACCCAGGCCGAAAAATGTCATGTAGATGAGATCGTCGTTTCATAGCCGAGGGGGAGCCGCTGAGATCGGCCTGATCCGCCGAGGTGCCCACGAAGCCGGGCAACCGGGGCTGAACGGGCCCCAAAATGCGACCAATGGCGGCAGCGGAGCCGCGGCGGACGCCCACGATCCTTGAGGAACGGTGACCGCAGATGTTGAAGCGGGCCCACTTCGCTTGTAGAATCACTATGGGCAGGCCTGAACCGGCGGGCCTGTGAGCCGCTGGTTCCAGGCTGTGCGGAGCACACCTGGTCGCGGTCGCCTCGCGAGCCGTGAATTGTCAAGGATGCCGGCTAAAGCCTGCGGCTCAGACATTCGATTGCGTTTAATATCCGCTTGTAAGACTTGAACAACCATGGCCAAGAGACGGAAAAAGCTCGGCGAGATCCTGGTGGGCTGGGAGGTAATCAAGGAGAAGGCCCTGACCGAGGCCTTGAAATACGCCCAGGAACACGGGAAACGCATCGGTGAGGCCCTGGTCGAGTTGGAGCGCTGCACCGAGGATGATGTCGTCAAGGCACTAGCCGCTCAATTCGGACTGGAGTACATCGACCTTGACCATCATCCCGTCGATCGTCCGGCCCTGGGCCTGATTCCTTCCAAGTTGATCGAAGACTACCTGGTGCTCCCTCTGGCTGAGGATGGAGATCGCCTCAGGGTCGTCATCACCGACCCGCTTGACTTAGAGACGCTGGACTTGCTGAGGTTCCGGCTCAACCGCGAGATCGTCCCGTCGTTGGCGCCGGTCAATAAGGTCAAACGCTTCATCGAGAAATTCGTCAATCCGGAGGGCGACGTCCTATCACAAACCATGGCCAGCATCGACCAGGAAGCCCCGGAGGAGGCGGGCGCAGAGGGTGACGGGCGTAGCACCGTGGCGGGCGAGGACGTTGACGCCCCGATCATCAAGCTGATCAACCTGATCATCACCGAGGCGGTACACGGGCGGGCGAGCGATATTCACATCGAGCCGATGGCCGACCGCGTCCGGGTGCGTTATCGGGTAGACGGAGTCTGCCACGTTCGCGACGACATCCCCAAAAACATGCAGGCCGCGGTCACCACGCGATACAAAATCATGTCCGGGATGGACATCGCCGAGAAGCGGGTGCCCCAGGACGGCCGCATCAAGATGCGGGTTGGTGGAAGCGACATCGACTTTCGGGTCAGCGCGTTGCCTGCCTATCACGGGGAGAGCATCGTCCTGCGTATTCTGCGACCGGAATCGGCGAACGTCGGTCTCGGGGCCCTCGGTTTCGAGGAGGACGACTATCAAAAGTTCGTCAAGATCATTCAGCGCCCCAACGGGATTTTTCTGGTCACCGGCCCCACGGGCTCCGGCAAAACGACCACACTATACTCCGCGCTTCAAGAGCTGAACCGGCCCGATAAGAAGATCATAACCGCCGAGGACCCCGTCGAGTACAACTTCACGGGCATGAATCAGTGTCAGGTGAAGGAGGAAATCGAGTTGACCTTTGCCAGGATTCTCCGGGCCATGCTCCGTCAGGCCCCCAACATCATCCTGGTCGGTGAGATTCGTGACCGTGAGGTAGGCGACGTGGCGATCCAGGCCGCCCTCACCGGACACCTGGTCTTCAGCACGCTGCACACCAACGACGCACCATCGGCGATTACCCGTCTTATCGATATGGGAATCAAGCCGTTCTTGGTGGCCAGTTCGATTCAGGCGATCATGGCACAGCGCCTGATTCGTGTAATCTGCTCGGAGTGCAAGGTGGCGGATGAGAAGCCCGACAGGCGCACCCTTCAGCTACTCGGTTTTACGGAGGAGGAACTGGCCGGCAAGACGGTCTGGAAGGGTAAAGGGTGCAAGCGGTGCAACAACACCGGCTACCGAGGCCGGATCGGCATTTTCGAGATGGTGACGATGAACTCGCAGTTGCGGGACCTGGCGTTCAATCTGGCCCCGACCAGTGAGCTACGGGCCGCCGCCCGGGCTGCCGGGATGCGCACACTGCTGGAAGACGGAAAGATCAAGATCCTTAACGGTGTCACCACGCCCGAGGACCTGCTGCGCGTTACGCAGGCCGAGGGCGTCATGGCCGCTTAGCGTTGTTGTAGGAAACATTACATGGCAACCATACACATTGACCGCCTCTTGGAGACCGTGGTCAGACAAAACGCGTCGGACCTGCATCTGACCGTCGGCCGGCCGCCGGTCATCCGGCTCGACGGGCACTTGCGCTCGCTGGAAACCAAGGTGCTCGCTCCCGACGACACCGTGGCCTTGATGAAGTCGATCACCCCGGAGCGGAACCAACAGGAGCTTTCGGAGGAAGGGGGGACGGACTTCGGGTTCGGGTTCGGTGACGGGGCCCGCTTTCGCGTGGCGGTCTTCATGCAGAGAGGCAACGTTGCCGTCGTATTGCGGTTGATTCCGTCCAAGCTTCTGACGTTCGAGGAGATCGGTCTTCCAAAGATATGTCGCGCCCTCTGTCGCCGGCCTCGCGGAATGTTCCTGGTGACCGGGCCGACCGGTTGCGGAAAGACGACGACTCTGGCAACCATGATCGACTACATCAACGAGACCCAGGACCGGCACATCGTCACCGTGGAGGATCCGATTGAGTACTACCACAACCACAAGAAGTGCATTCTCAACCAACGCGCTGTCGGGCCCGACGTACCGAACTTCGCCGAGGCCCTTCGCCGCGTCCTCCGCCAGGACCCGGACGTGATCCTGGTGGGAGAGCTCCGCGACCTGGAGACCATCGAATCCGCCATCCGCGCCGCCGAGACCGGCCACCTCGTCTTCGGCACCCTGCACACCACCGGGTGTCAGGGAACCATCAACCGGATGATCGATGCGTTTCCCCATGAGCAGCAGTCACAGCTTCGCGTGCAGTTGTCCACCAACCTGATCGCCACGTTGTCCCAGGCCCTGTTGCCCCGCATCCCCAGGGGGATGATCGCCGCCTACGAGTTTATGGTGACTACGCCGGCCATTGCCAACCTGGTCCGCGAGAACAAGACATATCGTATCGACTCCGCTATTCAGACCGGCAAGAAATACGGAATGCAGTTGCTCGACGAGCATCTGTGGGGACTATATGAGGAGGGACTGATCGCTTCCGAGGACTGCATCGACTGCGCCCGACAGCCTGGGCCCATGCAGGATAAGATCGACGTGCATCGCCGCGGTATGGACGCCAAGGCCCTCGCGGCCGACAAGAAAGGCATGGATGAGGAGACCCCGGTATTTAGATCATGACCGAGTCGGCACCCGCTTCGAAAGAATCATCGACCGCAACAGCGGCCCGGACTCCGCGCCCCCGCAAAATGCCTCCTATCGAGCAGCTTCGCGGGCGGCAGCTCGGGCGAATCCTCATCAAAATGGGCAAGCTGCGCCGCAGCCAGGTCCTTGAAGCCCTGGACATCCAAAAGGAACGGCGCGGGCCGGTCGGCGCCATTCTCGTCGAGCTCGGGCACATCACCGAGGAGGATCTCAATTTTGCACTGGCTGCCCAAAGCGGCATGGAAGTGGTGGACCTCAGCAAGGTCGATGTGCCGGCCGAGGTCCTGGGGGTAATGTCATCGCAGATGGCCCAGACCTACCGCGTCATCCCCTTCGATCTGGGTGCCGACAGTAAGGTGCTTTCGCTGGCCATAGATAACCCGGACAACTTCCGGGCTACCGACGACCTCCAAACCCTGCTCAGCTACAGGATCAAGCCGTTTCTCGCTAGCTCGACCGATATGCAAAATGCCCTGGACCGCTTCTACCCCGAGGGGGAACAGGAATCCATCGCCGGGCTGATCGGCGAACTCAGCGACGACGAAGACCTCGCCAGGTTCGAGGGCCGCGGGGACAGCATCGACCTGGCCGAGCTCAAGGAAATCGCCGACCTTAACCCGGTCAAGAAGCTGCTGAACCTCGTGTTGCTGCAAGCCATCAAGGACAAGGCCAGCGACATTCATTTCGAGCCGTTCGAAGATGAATTCAAGATGCGGTACCGGATCGACGGCGTACTATACGAAATGGTGCCGCCGCCGCGTTATGTTGCCCTGGCCATCTCCTCGCGCATCAAGGTCATGGCCAACCTGGACATCGCCGAGCGGCGTATGCCCCAGGACGGGCGTATCGAGCTGCTGGTCAGAGGCGCCCCCATTGACCTGCGTGTTTCCGTGCTCCCCACCATGTTCGGCGAGAGCGTGGTATTGCGGGTGCTGGACCGCGCCAACGTGCAGCTCAGCGTAGACAAGATCGGCATGCGCGACGACGAGCTGGTTGCCTTCCGCCAACTGATGCGCAAGCCCAACGGAATCATCATTAATACCGGCCCGACCGGTTGCGGCAAGACCACTACCCTGTACGCGGCCCTGTCCGAACTGAACAGCACGGACGTGAAGATCCTCACCGCCGAGGACCCTGTGGAGTACGATGTCGACGGCCTGATTCAGGTGCAGGTTCGCCCGGCGGTCGGCCTGACATTCGCCAGGTCGCTGCGAAGCTTCTTGCGGCAGGACCCGGACATCATCCTGGTCGGCGAGGTACGTGACCTGGAAACCGCGCAGATCAGTGTACAGGCCTCGTTGACCGGACACCTGGTATTCACGACCCTGCATACGAACGACGCCCCGTCTGCAGTTGCGCGCTTGCTGGACCTGGGCCTGGAGCCGTTTCTGATTACGGCGACACTGGAGGCCATTGTGGCTCAGCGGTTGGTGCGTCGTATCTGCACCCATTGCAAGGCGGAGTACCATCCGACTGAGGAGCAGTTGATGGAACTGGAGCTGCGACCCGAGGACGTCGGTGACAAGGTGTTCTATTACGGCAAGGGATGTGACTACTGCAACAAGACCGGGTATCGCGGCCGCCTCGGGCTGTTCGAGAGTATGATTCTCGATGACCATCTTCGGGAATTGATCATGAAAAGAGCAGCTACGGCGATCCTGCGGCGCGAAGCCATCAAGGGTGGTATGAGAACGCTTAGAGACGTCGGGTTGCTGGCCATCTATGACGGCATCACCACGCTCGACGAAGTGGTTCGGGAGACGATCATCGAAGAGGAGGCATAGCGCCGCTTGCGCCGACATACTGTTGAAGGGAATCGGTAATGCCCACATATGCATACGAAGCTATGAACCAGGCCGGGCAGGAGGTCAAGGACGAGGTCGATGCTCTCTCCAGCGAGGATGCACTGGCAAAGATCCGCAACCTGGGCTACTTCCCCACCCGTATTCGCGAAAAGGGCGGTGCCAAAGCCAGGGTCGCAACCGCCCCGAAGAAGAAGCGCGGCACCGGCTTCGCGATAGGCCGGGTCGGCGCAAAAACCATTACCCAGACCACACGCCAACTCTCCACGCTTCAAGACGCCGGGCTGCCCATCCTTCGCAGCCTGAACATTCTGGAAGAGCAGCAAAAGCCGGGGTTGATGAAGAACATCCTGCGAGCCGTGGCCGAAGACATCGAGGGCGGGGCCACGCTCTCCGAGGCCTGCGCAAGACACCCCAAGGCCTTCGATCGGCTCTACGTGAACATGGTCGCCGCCGGCGAGGCCGGTGGCGTGTTGGACGTCATTCTCCAGCGACTGGCCGACTTCATGGAGAAAGCCGAAAAGGTCAAAAAGAAGATCAAAGGGGCCATGATTTATCCCATCGTGGTCATCAGCTTCTCCGTCTTCATCGTGGCCGGCATCATGGTCTTTGTCATTCCGAAGTTCAAGGATATCTTCAGGGACTTTGACGTGACCCTGCCGGTCCCCACACAGCTCTTGATAGGCACCTCCGAATGGTTCGTGCGCGGCAAACCCCCCGGTTGGGCTGTAGTACTGATTGGACCCTTTGCTGCTTACATGCTGTTCAAGCTGATCCGATCCTCGAAGGGTGGACGATACGTGACCGATGTCATCGCGATCAGGCTGCCGGTTTTCGGCACTTTGGTGCGGAAGAACGCCGTGGCCCGCTTCACACGCACCCTCGGCACGCTGATTAGCGCGGGTGTACCTATCCTCGAGGCCATCAACATCACCCGGGATACCTCCGGGAACGAAGTGTACGTCCGAGCACTGGAGAAGGTGCACGACTCGATTCGCGAGGGCGAGAGTGTCGCCGCTCCCTTGCGGGCGGCGAAGGTGGTTGACGGTCTGGTCACCAACATGATCGACGTCGGTGAGGAGACCGGCGAGCTGGACAAGATGCTCCTTAAAGTGGCGGACAACTATGAGGAGGAAATCGACATCGCGGTCGCCAGCCTGGTCTCGTTGATCGAGCCCCTGATGGTCGCCATGCTCGGCGGAACCGTCGGGTTTATCGTCGTCGCCCTGTTTCTGCCGCTCGTAGAGCTGATCTCGTCCGTTTCCGGCTAGGAGCGTTACCACCTTACGGGATGACATAGCCGGCGAAACCTTCCCTGACGGATCATCGGTGAGGAGAATGACAACACCATGACCTTCAACTATTCATGCCGCCCTATCGGCGGACCCAGACCCCGACGCGGCGCCAGGACAACGGCGTTTTCGCTTGTCGAACTGCTTACCGTGATCTTCATCATCTCATTGCTGATCGGGATTCTGATCCCGTCCATCAACAGCGCCCGAAACACCGCCAAAAAGGCCACCACCTCCAAGGTCCTTACCTCCGTCCGGGTCGGGATGGAGATGTTCAAGAACGACAACGGGACTGATTTCCGTCTCACTAACGGCTATCCACCGTCGTTTCAGCACCCACCGATCCCGGACTATGCCGGGAACGATGTGCTCCATGAGGGGCGGTTCCCCTTTCCACGCGGAACCGCAGACACCAAGCCGGTCGTCTACGGTGCCCACTGGCTTCCGGCCATGCTCATGGGGGTGGACAACCTGGGTTATGTCAAGCGCAGCGCGGTGCCGAGAAGTACGCAGGACCTGCGCCGGAGTCCATGGCTGTGGTACGAGGTCGATCCGAACGCCGAGACCCTTTACGTCCCGCAGAGGCAGCCGTTCTATCTCGACCCTGGCAACACGCGGACCAAAGCGACCAAAGACCTGCCGGGTCGTCCGCCGGAACAACAGGACAAGTTCTTCCCGAACTGGGAAGAGATGAACACCCTTCCGGTGGTTGTCGACGCTTTCGATCAGCCAATCCTCTACTACGCCGCCAACACGCACGGAAAGGTCACCAACATGGTGGAGGGCCTGCGAGAAGAGAACAGAGAATACACCGGTGGAGCCCAACAAGAGGGCGTACCCTTCTACTTCCATCAAGACAACATAGGATTCACCGGGAGCGGCGTCAGCAAGGACGAGCGCGGTTGGAACTTCGGCGGGCGCCTGCGGCGCACCGGTGAGGAGGAGATCAAGCTCCTCCACGCCATCGCCGTCTCCGGCGCCGACTTGACACCGGACCGGTTCATTCTCGCGGACAACCGCGAAACCTTCGCCCGGTATATCGTGGACCGCAAGACCTATCAGTCTATAGGGCAGAATACCTCACCTAACCTCCCCTTGCGTCCGGTAAACGCGGACACCTACCTGCTGATCAGCGCCGGGCCTGACGGCCTCTACGGAAACAACGATGATGTCAACAACATGCCGGCCTGGCCGGACTGACCGCGCCGCCCGCATGTTTCAGCAAAGGACCTACGTCATGTACACCGATCGGACGACAGCCTCACGCGGGGCTTTCACGCTTATCGAGATTCTGGTCGTGGTCACGATTATCGGGTTGCTGGTTGCGGTTCTCCTACCCGCGTTCGGCACCGTGCGAACCAAGGCCCAGTACGCTCAGGCCAATGCACAGTTCGGGGCCCTCGATACCGGGCTGGAGATGTTCCGTGGTGAAGCGGATATCGGTGGGACCTATCCGCCATCCGCGAGCGACAATCCCACCGACCGGCAGTTGATCGCAAACCCCAAGGGGGACAAGGGCGATACCGTTCGCATCTCCGGTGCGCATCTGCTGGTTCACGCTATGCTCGGCGCTGATTTCCTGGGGACTCCCGGCTTTCGCGACTTCGACCGAGACGGCCAATGGTGGAACGACACTTATGGAAAGCCCGAGGATAGTGAAGGTGCCTACGCCCTAAGCACCGCCTCTGGTAGGGAAGGTCAGGAAATACACACCCGCTACGGTGGAGCCGGCTACGTCGATGAGAAGATGAGGGACAACGCCAAGTCCTTCAGGGACCTTGTGGACAACAACCTTATTCACAACCTCGACTGCAGTAGCCCGCTCAGAAACATTACTGCCAACGAACGTGTCTTTCTCGATCCGTGGGGCACACCGATCCTGTACTACAAGGCCAACCCCGCCAGCTTGCTGATGACCACCAGTGCAGACGCGTCGGGTATCTATTCGCAGGAAGACAACGGAATCATAACCGGGACTAAAGAGGGGCCCCTGACTATAGAAGGACTTAACTTCGGTTCGGGCAAGATCAGGGACAAGGACCGCTATCACGCCATCTCCGTCAACATCTCGCCGGCGGTAACCGAGGAACTCGATGACATACTCGAGGACCCCAATTACGAGGATTCGTTTGCCCGGTTCATCCTGGACACAGCGGTCCCGGCGCGTCCCACCCCGGTGCGGAAGGACTCCTATCTGCTGATCAGTGCCGGGCCTGATGCCTACTACGGTACCGAAGACGACGCCACCAATTGGACCAGAAAAGCGGATTAGACATGGTTGAGCTATTGCCCAGGCGAGCCGCAGCTCTCAAACCGCGACAACCGCCGTTGAACCTCAACCGATCTCCCCGCGGGTTTACATTGGTGGAGTTGCTCGTGGTGGTTGTCATCATCGCGGTCCTGATCAGTGC
>CP070827.1:2431918-2436877 GCA_020344555.1 Phycisphaerales bacterium | reverse complement strand
GACACCTGCGGCGGGCGCCGCGGTAGACATGGCCCTTCACGACTTGTCGGCCCAAGCACTGGGTATTCCCCTTGTGGATATGCTGGGCAGGGCGCACCAGACGTTGCCCACGTCTATCACCATCGGCATCAAATCGCTGCCTGAAACTCTGGCGGAGGCGGAAGAGTACCTTGGCCGGGGATTCAGAATTCTCAAGGTAAAACTGGGCCGGTCTCTGGAGGAAGATTTGGAGCGGTTGCACAGACTGCGGGAGAAGGCTGGAAAAGGAATAGGGATTCGAGTTGATCCCAATCAGGGTTACTCTCGACAAGAGGTCTCCGAGTTTGTCGAGGCAACTCAGGATTTGCGTATAGAACTGCTCGAGCAGCCGATGAAGGCGGAGGATGTGCAGGGAATGAGAAACCTGCCGGAAAAGGTGAGACGGTTGCTGGCTGCGGATGAGAGTCTCCTTACCGACCGCGACGCTTTATCGCTTGTGTCACCTCCAAAGGCTTGCGGCATCTTCAACATCAAGCTGATGAAGTGTGGCGGCATTCACCCTGCCTTGCGCATTGCGACGGTGGCCGAGCTGGCTGACGTCGAGCTTATGTGGGGTTGTATGGACGAGAGCCGGATCAGCATCACCGCCGCCCTCCACGCAGCCCTTTCGTGTCCGGCAACACGCTATTTGGATCTTGACGGGAGCTTTGACCTGGCACGGGATGTCGTCGACGACGGCTTCGTTCTCGAAGACGGCCTCATGCGCACCAGTGAACAGCCCGGTCTAGGTGTCCATCTTCGTGAATAGACACGATGCGACAGGCTAGATCGACCCCCGACCGCTTCTGTTGGTCACCGCGGGCGCGGGTGATCGAGTCTGGCACGGATCTCGTTGAGAACTCTCTGAACGCTCGGGTCGGCCAGAATTTCATCCAGGGTTCGCCGCATCCGGCGAGACCAGCTCCGGTAGCAGCTCAACGTCACGCCCGGTAGGTTCACAGGCTTTGTCTCGCCGGCGAGGTCGTCCAGTGAGATCCCCAGCACTGGGCAGGGGGTCCGGGCGAGGAACGCGTACACGGCCTCACAGAGCTCTTCCGGCGACGCGTTCTCGAGGTCAAATGAGAGGCCTTCGGCAAGCAGTCGCCTGGCCAGTGCCGCCCGGGCGTCCTGACGGTCAGCGTTCGCACCTTGCAGCTCCTGCTCCGAGCCGATCAGTCCGATCTCGCGCCGGATGTCCAAGTCACGACCTGTCCAAAACCCGGCCAGCGGCGGATGGTCGTGAGTCGTGGACGTAACCAAAGCACGCGGCGAATACGAATCGGAAGCGCGGAAGCCGCCGTCAGAGTTCCGCTCGAAGTACATCACCTGCGACGAGAGAATATCCCATTTCGCTAAGGCCTCCGGCACCTCCGGCGGAACCGTGCCCAGATCCTCACCGACGATGACAGTACCATGACGTTGGCTTTCCAAAGCCAGAATACCCAGGAGGTCCTCGGCGGGATACCGCACATACGCGCCATCGGTGGCCGGCTTTTCGTCCGGGACCCAGTACTGACGGAAGAGGCCCATGACATGGTCGATACGGAGCAGGCCGGCGTGAGCCATCGCGCTTCTCAACACCCGGACCCAGTAGTCATATCGCCCGGCTGCAAGACGATGCGGATCGACAGGCGGAATTCCCCATGTCTGACCGGTATCAGAGTAGGGATCGGGAGGCGCTCCAACCTCCACGCCTTCAGCGAATAAATCGGGAGACGCCCAAGCGTCGCTGCCATCTCCCGCTGACCCAAGGGCCAGATCCGGATACAGCCCGAGTTGCATACCGGCTTTTCGAGCTTCGGCAGTGGCCGCCGCGAGCTGCCTGTCCAGCTCAAACTGGACGTAGCAGTGGAAGTCCACCTCGCGCCGATGGGCATCGCGAAAAGCCTTCACCTCCGGCGAACTACAGGAGCGATAGGCCGCCGGCCAATCGCGCCAGTGGGCCTCACCTTGTCCTCGCTCGGCTAGCCACGTCTTCAGCACGCAAAACGTGGCGAAGTCTGAAAGCGGCTTGCCCTGGGTCATGACATATTCGTCATATGCGCGCCCGCGGTCCGATCCGGTCTCTTCGTGCCGTTCCAGGAAAGTACCGTGGAGTATTCGCAGGATTTCGGTCTTCAGAGCCGCCACACGTTCGTATTCAACGTCGTGCGAACAGCGCACCCGTTCGCGTTCTTCTTGAACCGCGGGGGATTCGACCAGCACGTGGACCTCGTGACACTCAGAAAACTCGGGGATTGCCTCTATATCGAGATAGAGAGGATTGCGGTAGATGCGACTGGTCGGGCTATACGGTCCAATTCGTTCGCCACGATTGCCCGTGGCGTGCAGAGGATTCAATCCCACGAAGGCTGCCCCATGTTGAGCTGTCTCCGAAGCGAGGTGGCCCAGGTCGGTCAGATCGCCAACACCCCAGTTTCGGACACTGCGGACCGTGTAGAGATTAGCCCAGACGCCGAATGCACGCCGGTTGCCGAGGCGCTCCGCAAGGGCGTAACAGCGGCCGGGAGAGACGATGAATGACTGATCTGCCCTTAGAACCCCCCCAAAGAAGCTCGCCGTTGCGTGCACCGTGTGGTAGCCCGGCGGCAGGTTCACGGGAAGCGGGACGACGATTGAATGATCAGGCTCAAGTGGCTTCGACCGGCCCGAAGTCGAATGTGAGGCACCATCCTCGGTGTGGAGATCGATATGCCACTCGATGGGAACGGGATCGTGCCCTGGAATTGTGAGTTTCACCTGCCGCGCGGCCTCGGAGTGGTCGCTGATCACGCGGACCGGGGCAAGAAAACGCCGCTGCCTGGACCGGTCGAGATTCTCCAGCGCGTGGGCTGCCGCTTCCTCGGTCGACGCGTCTAGCCGCATAGCCGCCAACAGCGCCTCTCGAGTGCAATCTCCCGTTATCCGCTCCACGCCGCCGATGTCGACGTAGGACGTAAGAATCCCCATGCGATCCGCCAGCGAGCGAAGGTACGGCCGATCGGTCATATCAGTCAGCCGGCGCAATCACCATGGCCGCCAGCGGCGGCAGCGTCAGGTTCAGCGACTGGGGGAAACCGTGCATATCCACGTTGTCGGTGTACAGCATATCCGGAAGCGGATACCCGCTTCCGCCGTAAGCGGGATCATCGCTGGAGAGTCGGTACACGTAACGGCCCGGCCGGGGCATACCGATCCGATAGTTGTCCCGGGGCACAGGTGTCAGATTGAGAATCGTGATCAGAGTCTCATCGGCCCACTGCCGCCGGTACGACACTACCGAGTTGTCGCAGTCGCTGCAATCGATCCACGCGAACCCCTCAGGGTCGGAATCGCTTCGCCACAGACACGGAGACTCGAGATATAGGCGCCCGAGATCTTCCATGAATCGGGCAAGACCGACGCGCATCGGATCGTCGGTCAGATGCCAATCCAGGCTGGCGTCGTAATACCACTCGTTGTACGGAGCCAGTTCCGTCCCCATGAACAGAAGCTGCTTGCCCGGTCGTGTGTACTGGTAGGCCAGCAGGGCTCGCAGGTTGGCGAATTTCCGCCAGATGTCTCCCGGCATCTTCTCGAGGAGCGTCCGCTTTCCATGCACTACCTCGTCGTGCGACAACGCATTGATGAAGTGCTCGGAGTGTTCATAGAGCATGGCGAAGGTCAGGTCATTCTGATGATAGCGGCGATGAACGGGCTCTTTAGAGAAGTACAGAAGCGTATCATGCATCCAGCCCATGTTCCACTTGAACGCAAAACCCAAGCCCCCTTGTTCCGACACGGGTCGGGTCACGCCGGACCAGGCGGTGGATTCCTCGGCGATGGTGAAACACCCGGGACACTCGGTCCGAACGGCCTCGTTCACCGCTCGCAGTAACTCCAGTGCTCCGATGTTCTCCTTACCACCGTAGAAGTTGGGCAGCCACTGCTCTTCCGTGCGGCTGTAGTCCAGATAGAGCATGGAGGCAACGGCATCAACGCGCAATCCGTCGATGTGGAACTCTTGCAGCCAGTAGAGAGCGTTTGCGACCAGGAAGTTGCGCACCTCACTGCGGTCGTAGTTGAAGATCAAGGTGCCCCATTCGGGATGTTCACCCTGGCGCGGGTCGTCGTGTTCATACAGGGCGGTGCCGTCGAAACGCCGTAAGGCGAAGTCATCCTTCGGGAAGTGAGCCGGCACCCAGTCGAGGATCACGCCGATTCCGGCACGGTGGCAGGTGTCCACGAAATAGCGAAAGTCGTCCGGCGAGCCGTACCGCCAGGTCGGTGCATAGTACCCGGTCACCTGATAGCCCCACGAAGCCGCCAGTGGATGCTCCGCGACCGGCATCAGCTCGATGTGGGTGAATCCGAATCGCTTCATATGGTCGACCAGCCGGGGGGCAATCTCCCGGTAGGTCAGCGGGCGGTTCCCCTCCTCCGGCACCCGCGCCCATGACCCCAAATGTACCTCGTAGATCGAAACGGGTTCACGGATGAGGTCGCGGTCGACGCGGGATTGCATCCATTCGGAATCCCCCCAAACATACGAAGACGCCACGACCCGCGAGGCGTTGCCCGGCGGGCCTTCCATGGCCTGGGCGTATGGATCGCTCTTGAGGCGGATCGACCCGTCCTGGGCCTTGATCTCGTACTTGTAGAGCATGCCCGGCTTCAGATCGGGTATGAACAGCTCGAAGACTCCCGAACTGCCCATTTGCCGCATGGGAAAGAGCCGGCCATCCCAACCGCAAAAATCGCCGGTCACCGAAACGCGACGGGCGTTGGGGGCCCAAACCGCAAACGACACCCCATCCACACCGTCAGCCCGCCGGGGGTGCGCTCCCAGCCGTTCCCAGATCCGCAGGTGGCTGCCCTCGTTAAATAGGTGCAGATCCAAATCGCCGAGGGTCGGCGCGAAACGGTACGGATCACCACGTTCCCAGATGTTTCCGTCCGCAAAGTGGAATCCCAGGCGATACG
>CP070827.1:2407841-2431818 GCA_020344555.1 Phycisphaerales bacterium | reverse complement strand
CCGTCAAAGGTAAGACGCCGTTGTCGTTCTTAGACAACGGCGGTCAACAACAGCGGGTGATCGGATTTGAACCGACGACATTCACGTTGGCAACGTGACGCTCTACCACTGAGCTACACCCGCGCGTTTCTACAATTTCAGCCTACCGGTAGGGCGTCCTTATGTCAATGCTATGAGCGGTGATCCGGCGCGGGGGTCCTCAGGTCCTATAGAGGCTTCGTGTTCCGGGCCACGACGGGTATCTTACCCCCACGTGTCGAGCCGGCGGGCTGCACTCCAAGCGTCGGTCGTTTCGGCGCCTGAGCCCACCATCACCGCGGGCATGTACCAGGAGGGCCTCGCCAATACCGCCTACCGCCGGGTTATGCAGCCGGCCCGGGCTCCCCATGCTACTCGGGAGCCGGCTCGATCAGCGCGCTCATGCTTCCCTCGCAGCGGGCGATGCGCCAGTCGCGGCCAAACGCCACGATCTGGTCGCGCTTCAGCTCGGCGCGTTCCAGGGTCGTGGTGTCTACGATGACCCGTCCGGTCTGATCCACCTCACTTGCGAGTTGGAAGGCTGTTTCCGTCGCGTAGCCAAAGAGCTTACGCAGCATCCCGATGACGTAATCATACGTGTGGTCGTCATCATCCAGCAAAATCACGTGATACCCGGGCCGCTTCTTCGGCCGCTGCTCCTTCCCGGTAACGACCTTCGTCGCTTGCTTTGTTTGCTCTACAACTGCTTCCATCGTCATGGTCATAGCGTAAAGATATCTAGCAGAATCCCTCCGCGATGCAACCCCTTCAAACCGAACCGAGAACGGGCAAAGAAATGCCCGCCGGCACGGTAACCCGATCCTGTTCCAATGATTCCTCCACAAGCGTTCCGTGCAAGGTCAGGGCCGTTGCCGCGGTGATCCGGACCCAGGCCAGCCGGCCGATGTGCCCGGGTTTGCCCGGAAACACCACAATCCGGTCGGTCCGGGTGCGGCCGACAAGCTGGTCCGACCGACGCCAACTCACCTCCTGGCCGCGGCTCTGCTCCGCCTCTTGGGCCTTCGCGGCCGCCTTGCTGTAGCCCTCCACCAGCACTTCCACCGTCGTTCCGATGAGCTTCCGGTTGGCGGCGGCGGAGATCCGCTCTTGCCGGGCCAGAAGCTCGCCGTTGCGACGCCGTTTGACCTCGTAGGACACGGTGTCAGCCCCTCGTCTGGCGGCCACTGTCCCCGGACGCTGGGAGTACTTGAACACGAAGATATTCTTGAAAAGGCATCGCTCGATCAGCCGAACCGATGCCTCGTGGTCTTCTTCCGTCTCGCCGCAAAAGCCCACGATGAAATCGCTGGCCACAGTAAGGGCGGGGACGTAATCGCGGCCGCGGTCGATCAGGTCCACGTATTCGCTAACGGTATACTGTCGGCGCATGCGCTCCAGAACCGCGTCACTGCCGCTTTGAGCGGGAAGATGCAGATACTCGCATACCTTCGGCAGATCGCGCATGGCCTCGAAGATATCGTCGGTGAAATCACCGGGGAAGCTGGTCACGAACCTGACCCGCTGGATTGCAGGCACCTCCGCCACTTCGGCGAGCAGCTCCCCAAAACGAACCGGCCGACCGTTGTCCTGATTGACGTAGCTGTTGACCGTCTGCCCCAGGAGTGTCACCTCCCTTGCACCACGGTCGGCGAGCATTTTGGCCTCGTCGATAATCTGCGACGGCGGCCGGCTTCGCTCCGCACCACGCGTAAAAGGTACTACGCAGAACGTACAGAACTTGTCGCAGCCGCGCTGTACCCGGATGTACGGCTGCAACACGCCGTGACCCGGGGCAGGGTCCCGCGACAGATCCAAGGCCTCGACCGAATCGTACTCCAGGGCCCGTTGCAGCGGCGTGCTCTTACGTGACGAAGACTGCGACAAGGCTATGGCACGCGTTCGGTTCTCCCGCACTTCCTCGATGAGGGCGGGCACCTTGTTGAGCTCGCCGGGACCACAAACCAGGTCGACGTGCGGCATCCTGGCGAAGATACCATCCGGGTCGCGCTCTGCCATGCAGCCGATCACACCGACGATCATTTGGCCGTTGCGTTGCTTCGGTTTCTTCAGCGTGCCCAGCCTGGAAAGGGCCTTCTGCTCAGCGTGGTCGCGCACGCTGCACGTATTGATCAGCACAACGTCCGCTGCTGCCATGTCCGAGACCGGCTCATACCCCTGGGCGCGCAGCCGGCCCAGCACGAGCTCGCTGTCGAGCACGTTCATCTGGCAGCCCATCGTCTCGAGGTAAACTGTCCCACAGGACACGAAGGCCTACTCCGACAGCGACCGAACACACTCTTCCATTGTACTACTTGCCCCTGGCGGCGACAAATCACCGAGTCGCCGGCGCGTCCACCGACTCGTGCTCCTTCGACTCCCCTGTCGTTGGGCTCGGCGCCGCCTCTATTGACGCTCGTGGGAGCGTCGCCTCATCCTTTACGTACCCTCCCTCGTGTCGTCGCCCGCGTCGAAGATACTTGAGCGGTCGGATGAAAGGCTGGTAGATCATATTGCGTGCGACGAACCGGCCGACGCGGTAGATACCGTAGGCGACCGGGACGAACCACCTACGCTCCAGGACGAAGCGAACCGTAGGATTCGTGACGATGTCGACCAGACGATGAACCAGACCGCGGGGAACACCCATGTTGCGCAGGCTCAAGACGACACGAAGCCAGATGTCCAGGTAGCTCGCGTCCAGGAGATGTGTCTTACCTGTATATGTGTACCGGTAAGCACTATCGTGACGATCGACGATGACTTTCTCTCGCCGGGCGCGATCGTATAACGGTGTGCCGGGGTAAAATTGGACGGGAAAGACCCGAAGAACCGCCGGACCTCGATGGTACGTCGCAGCGAAGCGAAGCGTCTCGATCCGGTTGCGGTTTGACTCGAAAGGGTTGTTCACCAGGTAATGATATTCGGCGGGAATCTTATGGTCGGCCAGAAGGTTAATACCCTCGGCGATCGTCTCGATCGGAGTCGGGCGCTTGTAGATGTTCTTCAGAGTGTCTTCCGATCCGCTCTGGATCCCCATGCTGATCAGCGCGATCGGGAGCCGTGCCAGTGACTCCACCTTCCTCCGGCTGATGGTGTTCGGATGAGCGTCGAGCTCTAGCGGAAGATTGACCCGCGACTCGTAAAGCCGGCTGAACTCCTCCATCTCGGTCTCGCCGCGTATGAAAAAGAGGTCATCGACGATGTTGACAGCTTCGATGGTCGGGAACCGCGCCCGGGCCGTCTCGATCTCTCGGATGATATTGTCGTTGGAGCGCTTGCGGACCCAGGTGCCCTTCCCGCTGTACACCCCTAGCAGTGCCGCGTTAGTGCAGAAGGTGCACGAATAGGGGCAGCCGCGCGCCGTCTCGATGCGATACCGATGCAACGCCCCCCGCAAGTTCTGGGGCGTGGCCCGGTCGAAATGATCCCGCATCGCCACGCAATGCGTGTCCAGGTCGTAGTCAGGAAACGGATACTCATCCAAGTCATCTCGAAGCGGGGCTACGGGATTCCGAATCACCCTTCCGTTTCGTCTGAGCGTTAGACCGGCGATGCCCGTCGGATCACGATCCGCCTCCAGCGTCTCGGCCAGTTCCAGCATTGCCTGCTCACCCTCCCCGACACAGACCATGTCTGCGACCTCGAGTGATTCCTCGGGGGCCATCGTGGGGTGCGGACCGCCCCAAATGATCGGTGTCTTGAGCCCGGCTTCCCGGATCGTCTGCGTCAGAACACACGCCCGATGGAAGGTGTTGGTCATCAGCGACATCCCAACCAGGTCAGCCGGGCGCAATCGCTCTACGAGCTCTGCCATAAGAGGAGGCGAGAAATCAGCCTCGGCCGTGTCCCGCCTGGAGCGCATAAAGATCATTTCCACCTCGTCCCCGCGCGCCTTGAGACAGGCCGAGATGTAGCGAAGACCCAACGCGATAGGGTGCGTAAACGTTGCCACCAGCGCTATGTGCATAACGTTCCTCCTAGCGGACGACTACCAAGATGTCTACACATCGTCCGAACTGCATATTGGAACACCTGAACAAGAATCTATCCGCCGGGCCCGACCGGCCAACCTACCTGCGGGTCTAACTTCCGCGGCAGGCCGTCAGCCCAAGCGCTCCCTGGCGCGGTTTATATCCCCACGACCGGGGAAGTCAATGGCGACCTGTGCGTTTTCCGGTGAGGCCTGGTTTAACGCTTCAACTCCGGCATGGTTGACTTGGCGACCCGGTACATTATGGCGTCGGCCAGGCGGTGCGAGGCGCGGCGAATCACGGTGATCAGCTTCCCCTCCAACGTGAGCGTTATCTCCCGGCGTCTGCGGCGTGACGACCGTACCACCGCCCGGGCCACGCGCTCAGGAGAGTATCGCGATTGCGACAGCCGCTCTGCTTTCGCGTCCACAGTGGCTGCCGCCTCGAAAAACGACGTGTTCGTCGAGCCCGGCGCGACCAGCAGCACATCGACGCCCGTACCCTTAAGCTCCATGCGGAGCCCGGTGCTAAGAGCAGTAAGCGCAGCTTTAGCGGCACTGTAGGTGGTCATGCGGGGAATCGCCTGGGAACCCACAACCGAGGAAATGTTGACGATCTGTCCGCTGCCCCGGTCGAGCATCTCCGGCAAGACAGCCTGTGCCAACGCCACCGGAGCGGCAAAGTTGACTGCCAACATCCGTTCGAAGTGATCGTCGGGCATCCGAAGAACCGAGCCGAAACTCGCCCACCCGGCGTTGTTGACCAGTACGTCAACGGGTCCGAAACGCTCACGGGTGGTCCGCAGTGCGATCTCACGCTCGACCGGGTCCGTTACGTCCATCAGCACGGGAACGACCCGGTCGCCGCCCAACTGCGATGCGAGCATTTCAAGCTTGTCGAAGGATCGCGCGGCGGCCACGACCCGACTGCCCGCCCGATGGTACTCTATGGCACACGCCCGCCCGATTCCGCTCGAAGCTCCGGTGATGAACACGACGCGGTCTTCAAGTTCGTACCTCATACTGTCCGTTCCGTATACGCAGCCGCTCCGCCGCTGATTCGGGCAGGCCAGGCGTGCCACCACCGGCCTCCAGGGCCTTCCGTGCTCCCATCCACGCGAAGTCGCACCCATCCCGATGATTCGGGGCGCAAGTGCCCTGCCATACCGCCTGTAACGGCTTTTCGCAACTGCCGAAAACCGCTACGCTAATGGGCAGGTGAGCGTCAGCTTAGCCGGTACGTGGACCGGCGGAGCAACGACAACTCCGCGGTCCACCCCTGCCAAGGGGGTTTCCGGGCGGGGCTCCGGTGGACCGCTGAGTTAACCGGTAGGTTGCCGCTTACCCCGAAATCGACTGCGGGTGTGCCGATGCTGACGCAGGCATCGGGCCTTACGGCGCGCCCTGGCGGGGATCTTGAGACTTCGTCGGGGTCTGGTGGGGTGCGGAGAGCTCTCGTGCTTACGCTGACGTTTCTCGGTGTGGGTTCAGCCTACGCCAAGAGGAACTTTCAGTCGAACGCGTTGATCGAAGCGTGGTCGGCACGGCCCGACCGGCAGGCCGCGCCGGACGACACTTTGCTGGTTGATTTTGGAACGACCGGCCCCGTTGCCCTGCATCACCTCAAGCGTGTGCCCGGATTCTCCCACCTGGACCGTGATGGAACGGTCTACTACCCCGCCATCGGCCGCATTTTTATCACCCACCAGCACAGCGACCATATAGGCGGACTCGAGGAGCTGGCAGGCACGAACATGCACTATTGTGCCGATGCCGCGAGTGGCCGGGGATTCAAGCCGCAGATCATCGGTGCCGGCGAGGTCCTCGCAAACCTGTGGGATCACTCTCTCAAGGGCGGACTGGGAACGCTTACCGGGCGGCATGCCACCATGGCGGACTACTTTGAGGCACTGGCCCTGCACCCGGCCGGTCAAGGCGAACCCGACCGCTTCACCATGCTGGATCGGTACGAGTTCACTATGTTCCCAACTCATCACATCCAGGTGCAACGTGAGTATGATTGGCCGAGCCACGGTCTGCTTATTGCCGACCGCACGACCAGGGACACCATCCTCTACTCAGGAGACACGCGCTTCGACCCCGCGGGGCTGGGCCGGATGATGGGCGCCGCCAAGCTCAGTTTCCACGAAGTCCAGCTCGAAGATCAGACCGAACCGGTGCATGCCACTTTGTCCCAACTGCGAACCCTACCCGAGAGCGTCCGCAAGAAGACCATCCTCTATCACTACGGGGACACCTGGGACGGCGGCGCATACGACTTCGTGGCTGACGAGTTCGCCGGCTTCGCCCGGCCACAGTACCGCTACACGCTTTTCGACTGACCAGGTCCCGCGCTTCATGGCTTACCTCCTTTGAGCCCGAGTGTCCTGCTACCGCCTCCCATGCTGCCGACACACGAACGGCCCGGTGGCGGTGGGGTGCGGTTGAGTTGCCGCTTCACGCCAGCAAGATCACGGAGACGGTGCTGGGCCCAGACGCGATGTAGGCTGCGGGTGGTTGTGTTGGCGGGCGAGGTGGATTCGGCGCCGGATGGATTCCTGAGTCAGGGGATGGTCGTTCCTGCCGGCGGCCGGGAGGTGAGGGTGGTGCAGGTAATCGTGGATCTCGCTACGGAGGTGGGAGCGCATGTCGTGGCCGATGCGTTGGTCGCGGGCGGCGCGTGGGGCGGCAAGATCGATCGGGGCCACGACGACTTTTTCGCCCGGACCGGGGTCGGTCTGGGCGAGGATGCGGCCGTCGAAGTCGACGACCATGCTCCCGCCCGGCCAACTGAACGGCGGGTAGTGCTCCAGGCTCGCTCCCTGGTTAGCGGCCACGACATACACCGTGTTCTCCACGGCCCGGACCCGATTGAACAGCGTCCACCAGTCCATCGGCGTCGTCGCTCCCCAAGGGTCCATGTAGGCCGAGACCCGTGCGATGATTTCGACCCCGTTGAAGGCGATCTGGCGGATCGTCTCCGGAATGAGCCAGTCGTAGCAGACGGCGACCCCGAGCCGTCCGATCTCCGTCTCGACGATGGGGAACGGGTCGGCGTCATAGTCAGGGATGTCATGCGGGCTGACGTGCAGCTCCCAGGGGATCCAGGGGTTGACCTTGCGGTACTTGGCCAGTAGCCCCTGCGGACCGATCAAGGCCGTGGTGTTGAAGACGACATCTGGATAGGCCGGGGCCGTCTCCAGAAAGGTTCCTGTCTGAATGTAGCAACCGTACTTCCCGGCCAGTGCGGCGTAACGATCGGTGTGCTCGTTGGGGACCTCGATGGCCAGATGCTTGCGCAACTCGGCCACACTCTCGTAGATCGGCACGGCATGAGCGAACTCGGGGAAGACGAAGAGGCGCACATCGAAGAAGGGCTCGTACCCGACGATAGCCTGCTCGATCAACGCGCACATCCGGCCGGTCCGGGTGGCAATCTCATCACGCTTTGCCGGGCAGGGAAAATCCGTTTGACATGCCGCTGCGTAGTACCGTTCAGTCATGATTCATCCTTCCGGAGCGTGCCACGAGCCAACTTCCGCCGAGCCTCGCCGGACCTCCCCGGTCGCCGATAGGTACCGCTCGCCCGTCCGGCACCATGCCCTGGCGGCCGGACCGATGGATGTGGCCCGTAAGGCCGCACTTGATTTTACCGGTGACGCCGGGCCAGGGGGACAGCCCGCTAAACGCGTCGCTTGCATCCTTCGATTCCCCCTTGACAGGCATGGGGCTCCTCGTACAATTCCGGCTTCTTGGAGAATCGGCGCGGTACGGCGATAAGCGGACATTTCGTACGGTGCGGATTCAACCCTGTTTGGCATCCTGCGTGGGATGCCTCAGTGATCATCTGGGAACACAGAGCACATGGTGTGCCGAAAGGAGACTGACATGTTCAGACCTGCAGGAAGGCTTGCATTGTCTGTTGGGGCTCTAGTGATGGCCGCGTTCCTGGTCGGATGCGCGGGTCCGCGCGACTATTTTGTAACGTCCTACGCAAAGACGGGAGGCGGCACGTATCGAGATATAGCGCTCCCGGCCGGTTTCTTCGGTCCCGGTACCGAGGCATTCAAAGGGCGCGTTGAGCTGGTGGGTAACCCCCTCAATCCCGCGAAAACGGGCAGTGCGGACTCGATCCTGGAACGTTCGGCTGATCCGATACGGGCGCGTGATCCGGTGGGTAAGTCGAGGACCGTGCGTTTGAGACTCGTGGCGTTGAGCCTGATGAGCAAAGACCCGATCACCATTATGTCCCAGAACGGGCCTCAGCAGTGGCAGATCCACGTAGGGCTCTCCAAGAAACGGGCGCCGACCGGCTCGCTAACCGCGACCAAGACGCACGCCAACGGAGGCACATTCGACTCCAAATTTTACTGTCCGGAGTTGCTCACGTTCATCAGCGTGGAAAACCCGAGCAAAACACTGGTCCTGGATATGGGTGACAAGTCTGAGCCACTCGAGTTTTCGGGTACGGGGACGCCCTTCGTGATTAAGGAGGATCCGAAGATGCGCCTGGTCCGCACGTCAGGCAGTAGCTTCGTCCCGGCCGTAGCCCAACGCCGTCTACACGATCCGGATACGCTGATAGACATGGAACATAGGGCCCGCCTTGCCGCACACCTTGCGCGGCGGGTTCGATACCCCGGCGTCCTTCCTGACGACATAATAATCGTGGAGCCCGGAGGTCCCTTGAGTCCCAGGTGATCGTCCCGGTGACGACGAGCGTAAACGAAATCCGTCCCGAACCGGCGGCACACGAACGCCGGTGACGGGCAATTGACATCGTGGGTCACTCGGGTACTACGCGGCCATCTTGGATTGTGCCCAAGCCGACCGGGCGGTGATTGTGCCCGGTGGGGTCCCAGGTGATGTGGCCGGTGATGCCGGGGAAGGGTGAGAGTTCGCGGGTGGCATCGCGTATAAGGACGCGGTTCAGTCCGGCTGTGCGGATAGCGGCAATCAGCAGATTCATCGCGTCATAGGTATGGGCGGCGGTATAGTCCGGGTACATACCGTATTGCTGTTGAAAACGCCGGGCGAATTCGGCTGACAGCATGCCGGTGACCGATGGCTGCCACAGCAGGGGGAACACGACGCCTTCGGCATATTGACCGGCGGTTTCGATGAAAAGGCGCCGCCCCATCGCAGGCCCGCCGAAGATGGGTACAGTCAGTCCTTCCTGGCGTAAGGTGCGCATGAAGCGGCCGGCGTCCTGGGCTCCGGCGATCAAGGCCAAGGCGGCGGGCTGAACCTGGCTGATGCTTCGCAGTTGCGAATCGAAACCCGGGCTTCGTGGTCTGAACTGCACGTGGAGGGATGGAAACCTCTCAAGCTTGCTGAGGGCCGCCAGCAGCTCCGTGGTGAACGCTCTGGAATCGTGGTCGATGCACGAAACCACGGCAAAGCCTCTTTCCTCCGCGTGAGATACAAGAGCCTGTGCCAGCACCGATGCCTGCAGGTGGTCACCCGGCGTACAGGAGAATATCCAGGGAACATTGGCCAGGTTGGCGGTCTTGTCGGTGGCCACCGGGCTGATAAATGGCAGCCGGGCCTTGGCGACAACCTGCTCGACAAGATGGGCGGAGGGGCCGTCAGGTGCCCCCACGATCGCCCACACATCCTCGTCATAGACCAACCGGGTCACATACTTGATGCCGCTGCCCCAGGGATTTTCCGACCAGCTCGCGACCAGGCGAAACGGTAGCCGATTGTATCCGCCCGCGCAATTGGCTTCTTCTATTGCCATCATCGCGGCACACCACATCGCCCCGGCCTCCGCGTCGTTCGGATCGCTGGGTCCGAACCATCCGATCTTGACTTCTTTGATATCTGTGGGGGAAGGGACTTGGCGTCCCGGACCGGCGTATTCGGCGGTGTAGGCACGAGCGTCGAAGAAGGGATTCATCGGGTCTGTTTCCGGCGGAGTGGCGGGTGTCTCAGCGCGCCAACCATGTTGGTCGTCCGCAGCACAGCCAACAACGCCCAGCAGGACCAGGAGCAACCAACTGAACATTCGATTCATGGTGCCAAACATATTCCCTCGACGGTCGAGTGCCTCACCCGATCGGAGCCGTTGCGACCCACGTCGAGATGAGCAAGCGGTGCCAGTTACCCACCGCCCGTCGCGGCCGTCTTCCGGCTGACCCGATCGCGCGGTGCAATCGTCCCCTGGGGAATGTCAAGGTCCTGACGCGAATAGAACTCCCACTCCCCATTTTCGACTCTGGCCAGGAAAACCTCACCGAGATCGTCGAGGCATGCGCTAAACGGTATGACGCCGGTCACGCCCTTGTGCGGTCTGGCCCGGTGGGCCAGCACGTCTCGGATCTTGGCCCGGTTGAGGCCCGCGGTCTGAATGGCCCAGATCAGCATGTTCATACCGTCGTAGCCGTGTGCCGAGTAGGTGTCGGGTTCGACGCCGAAGCGCCGGCGAAAAGCCCTGCGGAAAAGCTCGAGGTCCTCGTCCTGCCGCGCGGGGTGCCAGGGATAGCCGCATACGACGCCCTCGGCGTTGTCCCCGGCGAGTGCCAGAAACTCGTCGGAAACGCATCGATCACAGGCATAGTAGGGATGATCCATGCCCATAGCCCGCATCTGATTGAGAATCAATGCTCCCTCCACCGCATCACCCCAATGGACAATCGCTTCGAGGTTGCTGGCTTGGAGTCGCTCTAGCTGCAACGAAAAGTCCCTGGCACCCACCTGGTAGGCCATCTCGAGGATGACGGGGTGACCCAGACGGCGGGCTCCGTCCCGAATCTCGCGCACCCCGAAGCGCCCGTACCGATTGCTTCCCCGGATGACCCCGATGCGCGTGTAGTTCAACTTGCGATACAGGTAATCCACCAGCAGATAACCCATCTGCCGGTCGTCGCCGATACAACGGAAGACCCACGGGATGTTGGTCTCGATGAACGTCGGATCGGTGTCACCGGTGTTCATCATGACAATCTCGGCCTTTAGGGCCACTCTTATGGCGATGTGGCTGTTGGCTCCGTCAATCGTGCCCAGGATGGCCCAGACCTTGTCCTTGTAAGCCAACTTGATGATCTCGTTGCCCGACGCCCCCCACAGGCCGTTGTCGTTGGAGATGACCAGCTCGAACGGGATGGCCCGCTCCAGGTATCCACCGCGCTGGTTGGCCTGTTCCACCGCCAACTGGGTTCCGCGAAGCATGGCGATTCCCAGTGCCTCTTCGTGACTCTTGCCGCCTGTGGCTACCGACACCGTAGACATGATCGGGCCGATGAAACCGATCTTCACTGTCTCGAGATTCTCAGGCTCCGGAATTGCCCGACCCGGACCGGTGTATTCCATCTGCTCCAGGAAGTGTTCTCTAAACGGCGTAACGTGCCGGAAAGGCTCCACGTCCACCGCCGACCGCGCATAGTTGTGATCCCTTTTGAGGACCAGCGGCGGCACCTCATAAGGATCCACGTCAATGACCTCCAACAGTCTCTCAATGTCTGCCTGGTCCGCTCGATCAGGCTCGTTGGTAGTCTCATCCCCGGCTGCCGAGGGCAGCGTGGTTAGACTCAGCCCGAACCAGACCAGCACACCTGGAAGCATGCAGAACATCAAACCCTTTGATTTCATCGTGTCTGCCTCCGGCGTTTACTCAATTGTCCTTCCCCAGAGCATCCTTGGAGTGGCGAAGGCCTGGATAGTATCCCCGGCCGATGGCACGGCCAAGCCCCTTCGACGTACCCACCCAGACATCATCTCCGTCGAAATCCACCCACAATATGTAGTTGTGTGGGAGACTGGGCGGCGTTTCGATCACAGTAAGCACATCCTTGCCCCGTTGCACTACCGCTTTGCCCTTACGGGTCTTATGATCTTTGGTGTAAGTCACCCACGTATCCGTGGGAAAATCGGCCAAGACACCGAGACCCTTGTCGGTGGAGAACCAGGCCTCGTTGGCGCTGCGGCCTATAACCGCATTGTTGAAGTCGCTCGGCAGGCCGGACTCATGGGCAAAGTAACCTCGCCAATGTCGGCCGTCATATCGGGAAGCACCGAAGTACGTGGTCACCCATAGGGTCTTTTCGACATAGCTTACGCCGGTGGTGATGACGTGGACGATCCCGTCATCGCGATACAGGTCGATCTCCATCTCGCCGTCGGGATCGAGGTAGTCCTTCCATGTTCCTCGTTCGATGTTGTATTCCAGCACCCCACTACCCCAGACACCCAGATACAGCAGACCGTCGGCGTAGCAACAACCATAATTCCAGATCTCTTCCATTGGGGCGTTCTTCTCGGTGAAAATGGACCATTCACCATTTGTGGTATTGTATCTGCTGGCTCCCGCAGTGGTCGCGGCCCAGATATTGTCATTCTCCACACAAACCCCGTAGACAACATCGTTGACCAGGCCACTGTTGAGCTGATGCCAGTGATCGAAACGTCCACCACTGAAGCGGGCCAACCCTCCACCGAACAGCCCGAGCCACACGTCCCCGGTTTTGGGGTGCACATCGATTGCCCCCACCGCGCGCCAGGGAAGACCCTGCTTTTCACCCCACGTTTGAATCCTGTTCGTTCTCTTGTCCAGACAGGCCAGCCCGTCTTCCGTCCCGACCCACACTCGATCACCGTCAACCTTGACGGCAAAGATATGGTCGTTGGGCAGGCCGTCCTTCGTCGTATATTGCTTCCAGTTCGTATAAACGTAGGGCATGCCCGGCAAATCCGGCGCTGAGCTTGCCGCCCCGGCTTTGTCGCCCGTTTTCTCGGGACTGTTTGGCTGCGACGGTGCGACCGCGATGCTCTCTCGAACGACGGTCCAAGGTCCCACAAGAAAGGCGGTCAGTAGGACCGTTACGCCACCGGGCCGGCAAGTTATGGGGTTCAATACTCCGCCTCCTCTTGCGGATCAGAGTGTCTTGAGATACTCGATCAAGTCGTTCAACTGATCCTTGGTCATGTCGTTGGTGACCCCATGCTGATCATATGGGTTGAAACGTGTCCAGATCTCCTCCAACGTTTCGGAGATACCATTGTGCAGGTACGGCGCCGAGTCGTAGATGTTATTCAGGTGAGGCACGTCAAAGTCGGACTCGCGATCCAGCCACATCTTCGTGCCCACGTCGCGGCGCGAGCGATCCGTGAAGAGTGGTGGAAAATGGCAGGTCACGCAGCGGTTCTCGAGCGGGATGACGCTCCCGCTGTTGGTGACCGTCCTGTCAAACACGGCCTTGCCGCGCCGCTGGGCCGGCGTGAGCTCGCCGCCAACCGGTCTATGGCGGTTGGGCGGCCGGGGAATCGTGCAGATATAGTTCTCCAGAGCCGACAACTCCTCGGGTGTGAAAGGGTCGATTCGGGTAAAGAACACCGCCAACCGCGGTCCGCACTGACGCTGCAGGTGGGGATTGGTTCCTTCCCACTTGAATGGTGCAGTATCGAGAATCCCGCGCAGCGTCCGGTTATCCACCGGGCTGATTCCGATCCCATCCGGTTCGATATCGTAGGTCAAACCGTCAATGTGACCGTCAGGGTGGCACGAATGACAGGAGAACTGCCGGCGAAACGTGATGTCGGCGCTATGGAAAAGCCGTTCGCCCTGGCGGACCTTGGTGATGACTTTCGGGCCGCCCAGGTCAATCCGGGCCACCGCATCAAGCTTGGCAACGTCGATGACGGTAATCGAGTCATCCAGGGCGTTGGCCACAAAGGCGGTCCGGCCGTCGTGTGAGAACAGCACTCCCCTTGGACTGTCTTTGGTGGGTATGTGCTTGATGACGAATTCAGTGGGCTTGCCCAGGTGGTTTGGGAATAAATGCTCTCGTGCGTCAGGTGAGGCGTTTTCCAGCATTGCAATCAGCCGATCGACATCGACCACGGCCACGCGATCCGAACCGCTGCTGGTCACAAAGGCGTATCGGCCGTCCGGGCTGATGGCTACGTCGGCCGGGTCCGGGAAGCACAGATGCGGCTCATCGAGCAGAACTTGGTCTACTGTCCCGTCACGCCAGATCACGCCCATTCCGTTGGTGATCGTCCACCCCTGGAGCAGCCGGGTCATGGGGACCAGGTTCTTCGTGCGATTAAGAGTGGTCAGGGCGAACTTACCACTTGGATGCCAGGCGACGCCCTGCATCAGATTGGCCCCGGGAACGACGACCCGGTTCTCGACCACGGCCCGCTCAGTGTCAATGATTGTTACCTCGGACATGGATTGCGTACGGAACGGAACAAACCGCGACAGCGTATTGGTCACTGCTATCTGCTTACCATCGGGACTGTTGGCCAGCGACCAGGGACTGCGGCTGGCCGCAAGCCGCTTGATCTCCCGCAGCGTTTTTGCGTCAAGCACCGAGATGCTGTCCGCCGGAGTGTTGAGAACATAAATGAGCTTGCCTTCTCTATCCGTAATCACGCCGTGCGGCTCATCACCGACGGCGACTGTCTGCAGAACACGCCGTGCTCGTGTGGAAATGACGCTCAGACTGTCATCCAATCGGTTGGTGACATAAGCACGCAAACCATCGGGGCTGAAGGTCACGTCCGTGGGCTGACCTCCGGTTTCTATTTCACTTACCACCGTGCGCGTGGCAACGTCCACTATGAGAACGGTGTCGGAAGCCTCACATGCTACGTACAGTTCCCTACCCTCCGGCGACAGTGCCAGGTTGAGCGGGGTCTTGTAGCGGAGGGCCCGGGCTTCTTTGCCCTGGTCCGGTGGTCGCGTCGGGTGGGCGATCGCTCTGACGGAGGTTTCATAATCGAACGTGCGTCCGTGGGCGTTCTCGTGGCAAGGTATACAGGTTTCTTCAGTGACCGGCCGCAGCCCGGCCCGCCGGGCAGCCAGCCGGTCCCCCATGACGGCCTCAGGCGAGTATTCGCTGCCGGCGCCGTGACAACTCTCACATTGGACCCCGTCAGCACGGTCGAATCCGTTTAAGAATGCGCCCTTGTCGACGGCAAATCCAGTAGTGTGACAGCCAAGGCAACGGGGGTCTTCTTGCGGGTTGCCGCTGACACCCGCGCTGGCAGCCATTTCATAACCCGCCTTTGTACCCAGCACAGCGTAAGCCCGGGCATGTTTGCCTAACCGCCACCTGCTGAACTGGTAGCCCATCTTCGGTCCTCTATGGCACCGGGCGCAGGCCATGACCCCAGTGTACTTATACTGAGTGTCACTAACCGCACCGCTTGGTGGCTGCGGTTTCCAGCCGTGCTGATCCGCTGGTGAATTGACGGGCATACCGGTCTGTTCGTGCCCCCGCCCGCACACCGACTTCAGCTTTTTCCTGATGTCGACCTCCGGCGATCGCAGGACTGCAACGTGTGAACCCTTGACGTTGTGGCACATCATGCACTCGCGCTCACCCGGCGTCTTCAGTCCGAAGCGCACCGCCTTCTCCCGATCCATCAGGTCACCCATGACGTTGGGGCTTATGTACTCGCTGCCGGGACCATGACACGATTCGCATTGGATCCCGTCCTCGAGGAAGAAGGTGTCCTCCTTCTCCCAGGGCTCGGTCTCGTAGGCCGTCGCATGACACCCCAGGCACGCTGCCGCATCTTGCGGTTCCTGGCGAATCCCGCTCAGCTTGGCAATCTCCCGGGCTTCAGGGCTCCACAGACAGGCGTAGGCCTGAGCATGCTTCGACGCCCGCCAGCGGCTGAATATGTGGTTTCCGTCCCTCGCCCCGTGACATCCCGCACATACCCGGACACCGACGTACACCGGATGTCTATCCGCCACCCCCGGGTCCGAACCCAGGACGGATCCTGTCAATGCACAAGCGGCCGGAAGCACCACGTACAAACGCCATGGCATGGCGTTGCTCTCCTTATCCGTCATCCTGAAGGACCGTGAGAATCCGGTCGGCCTTGACGTTCCTCAAGCTGGTAACGCTGCCGTTGGGCCAGCGAATCTCGACACTATCGGCTTTGGTCGCCTTGCCCAAGCCGAAATGACCTCGCGGGTCGCTTTGTGAGAGATAGCCCGTTACCGCGACCAGTTCCTGCACCATCCGCATCCCACCGACCGTGACCGTGACGCGGGCACCAATCGCCTCGACCTTGGTGCGGGCCAGCTTGGGGACAACCGTCAGCCAATGGTTCTTGTTCCCACCATTGTTGCGGAGCAACTTGGCCGGCCCGTTAAGGTTCATGACCAGCATGTCCATGTCACCGTCGTTGTCATAGTCGGCGAAAGCAGCCCCCCGACCGACGTACTTTTCTTTGAAGTATGCCCCGGACTGTTTGGCTACGTCAATAAACTTTCCGTTCCCGTCGTTGCGCAACAGGACGTCCTCCTCGGTATACTCGTGGTGGGCGTTGCCGTTGGCTACAAAGACATCGAGGTGGCCGTCGTTGTCGTAATCAATCAGTCCGCCGCCCCATCCGGTATACTGGCCGCAGACCACGGCCAGATTGCTCGGTGCAGTCACGTCTACAAACCATTTGCCCTTGTTGACCAACAGGCACCCGTACCCCATATCCGGAATGTATAAATCCAGCAGGCCGTTGCGATCCACATCGCCGACAACCGGACCCATCGAGGAAGCACCCTGTCCGCCTTCTCCAAAAGCCAGGCTCCATTCCAGAGCCTGATTCGTAAAGGTTCCCTTGCCGGTATTTACAAAGTAGCAATTGGGTGTGGCATCGTTGGCCACATAGACGTCCATATTCCCGTCGTTGTTGAGATCCGTGGCGATTGCGCTCATCGCTCGGCCGTCGGGGAAGTACAGTCCGGTCTCTTTGGTTACATCAGTGAATGTACCGTCGCCGTTGTTGCGGTAAAGTCGGTCGGGTTGGGCTTTATAGCTTAGCGGGCCGGGATACCCGGCTGCCGCGTAGAAGTCACGGAACTTCCCCGCGTCGTATTCCAGATAATTGGCAACATATACATCCAGGTCTCCGTCCCTGTCGTAGTCCAACCACGGGGCCGATAGGCTCCAATAGGTATCCTCCAGTCCTGATTTGGAGGAAACGTCCGTGAAAGTACCATTCCCATCGTTGCGGTAGAGCACATTGGGACCGTAATTCAATACATACAGATCCAGGTCGCCGTCGTTGTCATAGTCGGCTGCCGAAGCCCCCATTCCATACCCCTGATCACCCACTCCGGAAGTCCGGGTAACATCGCTGAAAGTGCCGTCACCATTGTTCCGGTACAGGGCGTTGGCCAGCTTGCCTCTCAGGTTCCGGCCGAGATTATCGTTGACTTCGCGCAGCCAACACCCATTCAAGAAATAGATATCGAGATGCCCGTCGCCGTCGTAGTCGAAGAACACGCAACCCGGGCCGGTCCCTTCGACGATATTGCTGAGATTGTGATCGCCATAACTGTGCTTGAAGCGAATGCCGGCCTGATCGGTTACGTCCTCAAAGACGGGCAGGGTCGGCTCGTCTCCCCCGGACTGTCCCACAGCCAGGAGAAAGACGCTTATAGCTACGGATGCGTATGTCATTTCACACTTTCACTCTCAATATTCCCAGCCGCGCCTGCGCTGGATTCACCCAATTCGGGAATGCCACTCCAATGCGCGCCCAGATCAATCCACTCGACGAAGGTCAGCTTTTCGTCCTCAGTCAGTAGGATGGCTTCGGGTGGTGGACAGACGGGAAACGTTTCTTCGGGGCGGCAGCTTTCATCCCAGGGGCGAGAGGTGTTGCGGCCGTGGATACGCCATATGAGCGGGCTGGTTCGAGCCTGCCCGGGATACACATAACGCCCCTTGACCCGTTCAGAGCTCACAAGCGAACTCGAGATGGGGGTAGTCAGGCTGTGGTACGCGAGGTTGGACTGCCCGGTCGGTTCAGCACGCAGGTCCGGCCGCGCGCCCTGCCCCGCATGGCACGCCGTGCATTTCTTGACGATGATCGGCATGACGTCGCGACGGAAATCGACTGTCCGTCTCTTCTTTGCGGGCAAGGTCAGCTTGTTGGCAGGGCGTTTCAACGCGTCAACGAATCTGTTCTCCGGAGTCAACTCGGGATCCTCGTGACAGCCGATGCATCCGCGCTGCTCGCGATGCTTGACCCAGATCCAGCCGCAGGTGCGAAGGGCCATACCGTTGGCATCAAGGGTCTGAAGCTGAATCGGCGTGTCAGCCGGCACTTCGATGTGGAATGATCCATCCTCCTCGACCGGAACCACGCTCAGCAATCGTTTCACGGCAATCCCGGCAGAGTAGCTCTCCGAACCGCCAACGTCCACGCGGGTATCCGCCAGCGATGAGTCGGATGGGTGAGTGACCTCCATGTCGGCGGGCTCTGGCACACCCTCTATAACGCGTAGGCGCCTAATCATTCCTGGCCTCATCTGGGGCGTCAGAGCCGGGTCTGTCTGGTAGGCATTAAGGCAATAGAGTTTCCCAGTCGAATACTTCTCATTGACCACGCTGGACCGCCCGTCCGGCCGGGACCGGGGAGCCAGCACCTTGGCATGCATGTCGTGGAATTTCGGATCGTCGAAGACCGGATCCTTCCGTCCGCCACGCGGATCGAGCCGGTAGATGCCGTGAGTGTGCGTCGCGATCGCCTTTCGGAACGATACCAGCACAGTACCATCACGCAGCGGCGATGGTGAATGGAACAACCCGGGCTCACCACGGGTCACCTGTCGATACGAGTACAGGGGACGCCGGACCGTCACCGAAGCAAGCTGCCCCGCACCATCCCACCCTAATTCGTCGGCTTCAATGAACACCACCAACCCATCAGTTGTAGCGCAGGGCATGTGCTTGATGCGCCGCCCTTGATCACCGCAGAACAACGCGTAATCCGTGCCATCCGTGTTCACGCCGAACAGCGCCATCCGTCCTAGAGGACCGCGTCGCAGGTCCATGCGCTGCCAACTGGCCAGCAGCACACGGCCGTCGTCCATCAGGAACGGGTCCGTGTCGTCGCTCAGGTTCATCGTCAACCGGCGCACCTCACTGCCGTCGAGTCTGCAGCTATAGAGGCTCGTTGCCAGCCCGGTGCCGTACTCGTTCATTGCCCCGGCCGCATCGCTGACGAACATGATCTGATACCACGGCTCGGTGGAGACAATGGTATACAACGTGGATTGATACGCGGGACTGCGACAGTTTCCCAACTCCTTGGTGATCTGCCTTGCGTCTGATCCGTCGGCGTTCATCTCCCATATGTTCCACGGGTTGTGCGTTTCTCGCTTGGCCGCAAACAGAATACGCCTCGCATCGAAGGAAACGTCCAGCTCGCATGCGCTGCTGAACCCCTCGGTCAGTACCTGCAGTCCGCCGTCAGGATCAAGGCGGACGATTCGACCACCTTCGCCATAGCCGGCGCGCGGCATTCCTTGTGCGCGCCCGGGCAGCTTCTCGACAAACGACCCGGCCGGAATCTGCACGAAAACGATGGGTGATTCAATGCGAGTTGCAGGGTCGCCGGCTGACCATACGGCGCACGGCCAGGCCGGCAGGGCAGCCATGACAAAAACTGCCACAGGTGACCGCCGCGCCGGCGCCGGTCGCATCTGTGCCCGTCTCCACCGTATTTGAAGGCGTCTCATCTACGCTTTGGCTCTTTGTCGGTCCAGCCCTTACAAGACATAGGGAAACGGAGAAGGCCTCGCTGGGCCTCGGCAGGGAAAACCGGCCATGTCTCCCCCCATGCTCATGCCCTGGTCATTTGGGGTCGCCAGACTGCACCCCACGCCGCAACTGTAAAGGCTTGCGGCAGCTCAAGGTCGATATCGTAGCCGGGGTTGAGAACGATTTCAACGCCATCGACGTGGATGGCCTTCATACCCTTCCGCGTTGGCGAAGGCCAGAGGCGCAGAGGTGACGTCGTTGACGCCCATTTCGACCCAACAGCAGAGAATCAGCTTTGTTCCGAAGCCGTCTCACTCCGGGGCTTCGCCCGCTTCCGCGCGGTACAGGGCACCTGCCGGGATCAGCCTCTTTTCAATCTCCGGGCCCTCGTAGCGGACTTCCAGGCCCTCACCGCCGCTGTGTTCGAAGAAGATCACCCGGATTGCGTGCAGCCCCGCCTTCAGACCGATTCTTCCGGACCGTTCGCGCATCCCGTGCAAGCCATCGTTATCCACGACTTCGACGTCACCGACGTACAGCCTGCTGCCATCGTCACTCGATGTGTAGAAGGTGTAGATACCTTCCCGTGGGATGCCCACGAAACCCGTCAATGTGAGAGCGTATCGGTCATCCCGGGCCCGCGGTGTCAGATCGAAGCCCCCAATCGTCCCTGACGTGACCGGTGTGAGCGTGGCAAAGTCCGGCAGTCTCTCCCAATCACCTTCGTAGTAGCGATACTCCAGACCGCGCATAACATCCGGAGGGTCTTCCGGGGTGCGAGGCTCGGTGATGGTGAAGTTGGCACGGGTCACACGGTCCTGGAGCATGCCCTGTCGTACCACCCGTGCAGCCACCACGGCGCTGTGGTCCAGCTCGAATGGACCGGTGTAACGGGACGAAGCTATCGTCGGCTCACTTCCATCGACCGTATAGGCAATCTCTGCGTCTTTACGGTCCGTGGTCAGGTTGACGGTGACCGGGCCGATGTACAGTCCGCCGTGGGGCTTTACGTATGCCGTGGTGATGTGGTCGTAAAGCGGTTGGGCGGGTGTGGTGTCCTCGTTGGGATTGTCGGCGACCGTCATGGCCATGATACGAATTCGCTCGTCATTCGGAAGCGTCACATTGGTGGCACTTGCAGGGAGGTCAATGTCATAATTGAATAGATAGCAGAACACGTAGGGCTCATTGGCCCCGGTGCCGGCGTGGTGTCGGTGCGTACCGACCCAGGCGATTTCGTCGCGATGGATAAAGCCGGGAGCCATGTTGGCGGCATCGTACAACCATCCATTTACCATCAGGCTGTCCGACTGACCGACCCAGCCGGTGAAATCGTGGATGGCGATCTTGGCCGACCCGTTCCCCACCCGGAACACGCCGGTCGCGGGTCCGCCTGCCGCCGCCGCCAGAATATACAGATGGTTGAAGTCACCCGATGGCAGGGTAATTGTCTGACCGCGGCAGCGAAGTGCGTTGTTCCCGCCCGGTGACGTAGGACCGACGGCAAACGGGATGTCCCCGCTCACGATCGTCGACGGAAGCAGCTCCGCCGGCAGTGTATGACCTGCGCCGTCAAAATCGCCGTCGGTCCTGTCATCGTCTAGGCTGACGACGTCAAGATCGAAGGGCAGGGCCACCGTCCGGGCGACCGGAGAGTTGAGCCGGCTGCTCGAGCGGGCCAGCTTCACGGCGAGCGTTCGCGGCTGATGTGGACCCAGGTCCACCGCCACCAGGCCGCTGCGCACCTCGACATCACCGATGGTCCGCTCTACCCCACTGACCTCGCGGGCGGCAACGACGGGAACGGCGAATGACAAGCCGACGTCACGCACGGGCATCCCATGTGCCTCCTGCAGACGAACGATGATCTCGTCTGTCTTCTCCGCCTTCTTGATCGCTCGGACCACCGCTTGCGGTGTGTTTACCCTCAAGAAGGAGAAGCGCTTCCCGAGCGTCCCAGGGTGGGCGACGGTCACAAAAGCCATCAGCGGTTGATTGAGCCGGGCCGCCTGTGGGATAGTCTGACCGGCGCGCCAATCGCCCTTGTGACCGTACAGGCCGTACGTCAGCTCGTGCCAACCCATGTCCTTCTCGATGTCGTTAGGGCTGTGAATCAACGTAAGTCGCAAGGTGCCGTCGTCAGGCTTGTCCCAGCCGTACTTGCAGTCGTTGAGGATCGACACGCCGAATGAGCCGTCTTTGGCTGAAAGGTCCGCCCACTGCTGAGCGGGGACTTCGTATTTCTTCTCGGTGTTGTTTGGCCGTTCAATGACCCCAAAGCCCAGATCGTAAGTGGCCGAGTCATTTGAGCTCGTGAGCGGGAAGGACGCCTTAAGGAATGTCTTAGGCGTGCGCCAGTCGATGCTCGTGCCCCATTCCACGCGCTCTCCCGCTTGGCCGGCTGCCAGGCGAATCTGCTGGAAGAAGGTGGACCCGGCCGTCCGGCGGACTAGCTTTATCGCCACCCGGGCCGGGCCGCGTTCGATCACCTTTACTTCGACCGGACTGGCCGCATGGGCGTAAGGCTTGGTCGCGATGTCCTCGTACCGGATCTCCCACTCAGACCAGTAATCCGGCGTGTTTGGGAACAGTTCCAGCCGGGCAGGACGGGCGAGAAGCTCACGTCCCATGGACTTATCGTAAATGCCGGCCACGTCGCCGTTTTTGTCCAGGCGAACGCGATACCTGCGATTCTCCAGCCCTGATTGCGTCACCGAAAGCCCCGTGGACATCGAGCAGGGCGCCGCCGCGGGCCGAACGTCATAAACCGCAAACCCTACCGACGGAACTCGCGCCAGAAAGAGGACTTGGACTTCCTTGTCATTGATTCTATTGACTTGCGATGGAACCTCCCGGCCCGATGGTCCATACACACGCACCGCCCGAGCAGCGCTGTCGGGGAATCTGACGGTCGCTTCGACCACGTCCTCGCGCCGAAGGCCCAGTGGATTGAATACGATCACAGGGACCCCTTCGACTTGCGTGTCCAGCGCCCTGGCCACGGCTCCTACGGCGTCGCCAAGAACCGCCGCGAACTGGTTAAGGGCGATGATCTCATCGTTCCAGGAGAAGGTATAGGCTTGCGGGATGCTGGTTCCGGTCAGATCATCGTGAAACTGGTGCCAGAGAAACCGGATCCAAGCCTCCTGGAGCTTGGCTCTCGGATAGACTGCCGCGCCGAGCCAATCTGCCGCCACCGACGCCCGTTCCGCAGCATCGGCCAGCAGTTCGTTCTTGCGATTCCAGCGTTTCATCGCCGCCTGCGATGTGTAACAACCCGTGCCGTGGCGCGTCATGAGAAGCTCGCCTTTGTACCGGGGGAGCCGCCCGATCTGTTCAGGCGTCAGATCCCGGTAGAGTCGATCCGCGGGGGCGCTGATCACACGGACGGGGCCCTGACCGGCCATGGCCTTCTCCAGCCAGGCCACCGACTCCTCGTCCGGTGCTCCACCCCGGTCGCCGACACCAAAATACTTGTAGCCCACGTGCGCACCGGATCGGCGGCCTAGTGTCTGGATGCGCTGAAGCCATTCACTGTCAGTGCTCAGATCGCCGCGAAGCTTGCTGACGTAGTCGCCCGGATTGACCGCCGCCACGATCGTCGAACCGTCCACACCCTCCCACACGCCGATGTCAAAGGGAATCCCTACGGAGGAGCCCCAGGTCAGCTTCTGCGTGGAAAACCCTTTGAGCCCGCAGTGGGCCGCCACCGACGGGAGTGCGTAACCGAAGCCGAAGCAATCGGGCAGGAAGATGTCGCAGCTTGTCCGGCCGAACTCCCGCTCGAAGAAACCGTTGCCGTACAGGATGTGCCTGATGAGCGACTCCGGCGAGGGAACGTTCACGTCGCCGGCGTCGACCGAGCTGCCGCAGACGTGCCATCTCCCTTGCGCGACATACTCCTTCAGCCTGGCATACTCCTCGGGGTAATACTCCCTCGCCAGCATGTAGCGAAACGCACCCTCGAAACTGAACACGTAATTGGGGAACTTGTCGAAGAGGGTGAAGTTGCCGTGCAGCGTGTTGGGAATGTATTCGTCGATCGTGGTCTGGATCGTCCACAGCCATTGCGTATCCAGGTGCGCCGTGGCCGTAACGTACAAGACCGGCTGGGTCCGGGGGTCGGTCTCGGGAACCGGTGCTACCTGCTCGGCCGAGGCCGGAGCCGCATTCCAGGAAAACGCAATTAGCACGAACTGCCAGGACACCGCCCAGGGCGGGGCTTTAACGGTACAGGCTCGCCCTGCGCGAACACCAGGCAAACATGGCCGTGGCGTTGTCGAGATCATGGTCTGCCACCTACTCAGCGAAACGGTTTCTCGGGACTGCTATCGGGTACCCCCTTCTCGGCTGGGTCTATATTATTCCCGCTTAAAACAGAATCCTATCAAGACTCCACACTCCCGCCACCGGTCCTGCTATTGTGATCCCGATCAGAGCAAGACATACCCATAACGGATGAGGAAAGACTCGCCGT
>CP070827.1:2401289-2407741 GCA_020344555.1 Phycisphaerales bacterium | reverse complement strand
CCCCAAGAGCCACGGCAGTGCCATTCGTAGAATGTCCCCTTTTGTCCGCGCGAGTTGTCTGCAGCGATCCTCGATCGCATTCAGCGGTTCGGTGTACCGCGGCCGTTGGAGCAGCGTGCCTGACGTGGCGACCGGACGACGGCTTGGCGATTCCTTGGGGACCAAAGGTTGATGCTGCCCGGAGGCGTCAGACGCCGGATTGGCCCCTTGGAGTGGGTAAATAGGCGTGATTCACGGCGGCAGAGGTTGGTCTCGCTTGAATCGAGTGGGTCATCTGGGTACGATGGCGGCCTTGGAAGCTGCAAATGGCAAGTCCCAGCAGGGGTGATTACGGCGGCCCGGGCGTGAAGCTGGCCCTGGTCGAGGGAATGCCACCATGGAATCGGTCAGTTTGAGTGAAGAAGCCAGCTCGTTTTCCTAGCGAAAGGGTCCACATAATGAACAGATTGATGACTATTCTCTCGATGGAGGAACGTAAGGTAACGGTTGTCACCATCGCTGTGACGATCCATTTGATGCTTACGTGCCCTGCGGCGCTGAGCTGTACCGTTTTCTCCGCCTCCGACGGCACTACGGTCTTGGCGGGAAACAACGAGGATTATTACAACATATCAACCAGGATCTGGTTCCTGCCGCGCGAGAACGGGAAATTTGGCCGGGTCTATTTCGGGTTTGATGACTTTGTTCGCCAGGGAGGCATGAATGACCAGGGGCTGTTTTTTGATACGGTGTCCGCTCCAAAGCTGCAGATGCCTCAATACAAATACAACTACGACTATCCCGGCGATTTCCTCACCATGGCAATGGAGAAGTGCGCGACCGTACGCGAGGTAACCACGCTGCTTCGGGACATTGGCCCCTTTCTGAATGCGACAGATCCGCCCTCGACAACTGGCGCGTTCATGTTCGCCGACAAATCGGGGCAATCAGTCATAATCGAAGGGGATGTGCATATCATGAAGGAAGGCCGCTTTCAGGTAATGACCAACTTCTATCAATCACGTCCAGAGCTCGGCGGATATCCCTGCCGGCGATATGATATTGCCAAGGAAATGCTGCAAGCCAACCAGGCCGTCACAGTCGATCTATTTAGACGAGTTCTTGCGGCAACGCATCAGGAGCACGAAGTAGGAGCATCCAACCCAACCGTGTACTCGAACATCTATGATTTGAAGAAAGGCGATATCCATATATATCATTATCACAACTTCACTAACGTGGTCGTACTCAACTTGGCGGAAGAGTTGCGGAAGGGCCGTCATCAGTACGACCTGCCGTCTCTCTTCCCGGAGACACTGGCCGCCACTGTATACGAATCCACCCTGCCTATCACCGCTCTTCGTCGCGTAATGAAACGCGGGCGGATATCGGAAGCGGGCGACACATTGCGCCGGTCGCTGGAGTGCAAGAGATGGTGCCCACCAGAGCAGTTGAACCGTCTTGGATACGAACTGATGGGACAAGGCAAGATGCCGGAGGCGATTGAGGTCTTCAAGCTATATGTGGAAACACATCCTGATGACTGGAATGCGTACGACAGTTTGGGCGAAGCTTATATGAATAATGGAAAGATCGACCCTGCGATTCAGAACTACGAGAAGTCGCTGCGGCTGAACCCTCGGAACACAAACGGTGCGAAGATGCTGGAGAAGCTGCGCATAGAAAGGGAGTCACGGCTGAAAGGCCGAGTGGATGGCAACTAGTGGCAGCATCTTGTGGGGATTTGGAAGGCAGACGGTCGGGTGGCGTCGGCAAGCGGCCAATAGCCGAGTATCGCACACCGGCACTACAGCTCCGCCTAACCAAGGATTCATCCGTGGCAGTTAATATAGCTTGCCGGTGGTACCAACTCCGTCGGCGCACGGGCAAGCCATATCTCTTGCCCACCAGCCCGATTCTCAGTACGATGTGTCACGCGCTGTGAGAGTACATCGCCGTCGTGGCGGCCCCATGGCACTGAGGGGAATTGGGCAACTTGCGCTGGCCGCCCCACTGTGATTGCGCATCGGCGACCCGCTCTTACGCCCGGACTCCGGTCATACCCTCCACTGCTATGGAGAACACGGAGCCGGACCGGGCTCGAACGGGTAATCGAACCCACGGAATGCTTCAAGGACGAACGTCACGTCGGTGATATTAACCAGCAGGTCCGGCTTTGCGGGCTCAATGTCACACCTGGCCTTGATTGGCGCACCCTCGAGATTCTTGAACTTGTCAAGCACGGCGGTGACATCAGTGGGAATGCCGACCACACCGTTAGGCGGAGTGCAGGGAACGACCGCACAGGTCCCCACCACATCACCCCAGATGCTCGTGGTTATCCTAGCCGGTGTCGAGTAATTGGCCTCGTTATCAAGCTCGCAATCGCAGTCAATGGCCTGTACATCGTAAACGGCGCCGGGGACGATGTCGTCGTCGGTCACATGCAGCACACCCAGAAAGCCAAAATCCATACAGTACGGCTCGCACTGCAGCTCGGCATTCATAAAGCTCGGCAGAGGTAGTGGGGTAGTCTTCCCGGCGTTCTCACTGATTTCACGCGGCTGGCCGACCCACATCTTGATGCCGTTAAACACGCTGAACGGTGCCGGCAGGTCGGCCAGAGTCACCCGCAAGGCCGTCAGGCGCCCCGGATCGGCGGGTGCAAAGGAAATATACCGGTTCGCAGCAACGTGCGCTACCTCGGCTTGGGGAGCGCTAGCCAGTGCACATGTGGGGTCTCTGTGGTAGTATAGGTAGTTCCCCAGGTCCTGATCCCAGTTGGTCACGGCCATGTCAGCTCGGATCGAGTAGACATAGTCTACCGTCACCAGGGCAGACGGCTCCGGCCCGACACTGACCCATCCATGGACACCATCGAACGTGAACTCGTCCGGCCCCAAGGTTATGTCGTCCACGGCGACAGACTCGATGCGTTCGACTGGCTGATGGGCCAGGTGGAACAAATGCCGACCCGGCGTTGAAGTGACATCGAAGAACTCTGTCGTGGGCTCGAGGCCGTCGTTATTCACGTCGCCGAGGCAAATTGCCTCGATCACGCTGGTTACTTCGGACATCCAGCTAGGGGCCGATGGGAAGACCCCGTCAGTATTCAGGAAATAGTGGGCTGGACCCCACCAACTCCCGGCCAGAAGATCGAGATCTTCATCGGCGTCGAGGTCGGCCAAAGCAACGGCCGATCCAAAGCCTTCGAAGTACGTCCATGTGGGTGTCGTCGTGAAAAGCCCACCCGCAAGACCGTCATAGCGGCGGACGTAGCCACTTCCTCTTAGATTATGGAGTCCAGGGGCGCCAAGCGGCTCGCCCTTTCCAGGGTACCCGCTTCTTGTGGAAATCTGGATGTTGTCGGTGGTGAACAAGTCGAGCCATCCATCGTGGTTGACGTCTCCGTACGTCCCCATCACGGAAAACTGGGTGGGGTTGTCGGTCGTATGCCACGAAGCCGCTGTCGCCAGCGTGCCTTCGTCGTTCAGGTACGCCCAGGTATCGGTGCCCTCGCCGACTCCGATGAGATCAAGCCAGCCGTCACCGTTTGCGTCGCAAAAGAAGATGTCGCCGAAGTCAAGCGAGTCGTCGGAGGTCCAGGACGGGGTCGATTCGAGCATGCCGTTGACATTCAGGTAAACGTGGTTGTGCCACGGGATACCTCCGCTGTAGGGCCAACCCGTGCCGACCGCCAGGTCGGGTCGGCCGTCGCCGTTCACGTCACCAAACGCCACGTGGAACGCGGCCACCTCATCAGCGGCCTCCCAATCCGGAAGGCTCGACAACGTACCCTCGTTGTTCAAGTACAGCCGGGCGGTGGGAGTGCCGGGGTCGGCCATGGTCAGCCCGACAGCCACATCCGGCCACCCATCACCGTTCACGTCGGCCATGCTGATATGTCCGTTGTACTCCTGGTCGTCCGACAACCAGTCAGGCGTCGCCGGAAATGTGCCGTTGCCCTTGTTGTAATAGACGACAAGCTCCTGGCGCAAGATATCGTTCCCGTTGGCGACGACGAAGTCCAGCCAGCCGTCCCGGTCGATGTCAACCAGCGCCCCACCGGTGCTCACTTGCGTGTCGGCCGATTCCCAGTTGGGCCTCGGACTATAGATCAACTGCCCATACAGAGGACAAGCCGCGACCAGAACAGTCACGACAAACGGGCCGGTTCCTCTCCTTGCGACGCATTCTCGCATAGACACAGTCTAACCCAATCAACAGCATTAATCTACTCTCAACCGGGCCCTGTAGCCGGACGAAGCTGAGCCAACGTCACCCGGATAGCATTCTCCGAAACGGTCCAGCGGGCCCCCCTTCCGTCCCCCGTTTCCCCAAGAAGGGAGACAGGGGGGCGATACGCCATAACGGCGCTTCCAGGGTCCGCTGTCGAAGCGAAGCGAAGATCCCGACGCGTCTTCGTCCCGGCTCGCCGGGGCACGTCGGGGTCTCGATACACGTCGACCCATGACGGGATCAGTCGTGAGGTGTGTCACGCGTACCTTCTGGCACATCATCGCTTGCGGATTGGCCCGGCACTACGCTGTGCCGAGTCCCGATGTACATCGGGATTCTCGGCACCTGCCAGAGGACCAAGAAGGGATTCTCGGTCCAGCGAATGCATGCCTGATTCATGGCGGCGCTGCCCCGATGTATCCCGACGTACGTCGGGAGGACCCATGCCATCTATGAAGCAGCGGTTGTCAAGCCGCCTGGCGGTTTGCACCAGCACCCAACATAACAGTCTCGAGCACTCCTTGGTGATGCTCAGTTCCCGGGTCCGCCCGGCTGATTCCCGCTGACCGGGGACCAGCCCGGCGTTCGCGCAAACCTTCTTCTGGGGGCGGAAGCAACGAATATCACCCAGCTCGCTGACCACCACGTCGATGGTCACCGGGCCCACGCCGGGGATCGTGCCCAGGATCGCCCGGGCCTCCGCCTCCTTGACCGTGGCCTACTGGGCGAACGCTTGCAGACATTGGTCGACCTCCTGCTTCATAGGTTCACCCATTCCTCAAAGCACGAGTAACGGAGCACTAGTCACCGCCGGATTCTGTTTCGGGCACTGTGACTGACTCGGTCTCGGTTATCCATTCTGCGTCGATTTTTTGCAGGCGGTGGGTCTTGAGGTCCGCGGTGTAGAGTTCCCCGTCAATCTCAACGACGTGCTTGCACTTCGGAAGGTCCCAGGAGCCTAAGACTATGACACATCCAACATTCGCCAGGGCCAGGCCGGCCAGCACCGCGAGTAAGGCTACCCTACGCATAGTTTTGCCTCCGAATCAGCTCCGAGCCACATCCCCGCCGCCGTACGAGCGACGCGCTTGGCCCGGACGTAGATCTTCACCGATCTAGACAATCGGACGAGCCGGCGGTTAGAGCAGGCTTTGTTGTTGCGGATCACTCGACCTCCTGTTGTCCCCCTGCCAGGAGGGACGGGGGGTCGGCCGTTACATGACAAGTGAGAACGCTCTGGCCCTTTGCACGATAATCGCCTTGGCAGCACCTTCGAGGGTTTGGTCGGCTACCCCTCTGTCCCAGCGAATTACGGTTTCGAGCCTCGCGGAACGGGGGCGACCGGGGCAGTGACCGGTCCGAGCTCGCGAGCCTCCGCTGACCGGAGCACGGCGGACAGCCATCGCTGGAAGTCGAGGAAAAGCGTAAACATGGCCGGCACGACCACGAGCGTGAAGACAGTCGAAACCAGGAGCCCGCCGAGAACCACACTGCCGAGCCCACGGTACAGTTCGCTACCGGCACCAGGCATGATGACCAGCGGGCACATGCCGAAGATCGACGTCATGGCGCTCATGAAGATCGGCCGGGTACGCGTTTGCACTGAAAGCGCTACGGCCGCCGCAGGTTGCATTCCGTCGTGGCGCATGTTGTTTAGTGCCTGGTGCACGATCAGGATTGCGTTGTTTACTACAATTCCGATCAGAATCACGAACCCCAACATAGTCAGCACGTCGAGCTGCTGGATCGGGGAGGTGATGTCGTACAAGCTGACCTCGTGCACGATGCTCAGGGCTACGAACCCGCCGACCGCCGCCAGGGGAACACTGAGCATGATGACAAACGGATAGGCGAACGATTCAAACAAGGCTGCCATCAACAGGTACGTGATCAGCAAGGCCAGGATTGCTCGGGACTGAAACGCCATGAGGGGCAACTCCGGGTTGAGAACCAGGAATCCAAGCAGAATCAGGATGACGCCGGTGACGGCGGTCCAGACCGCAATCCGAGGTCCGGCGACCAATCGGGCCGCCGCCACAATCGCGACTACGACCATCGCGAGCACTGCGATCGACAGCGGTACGGTCAGCCCGAATAGCCGCGGTCGCTGCACGACCCCTGCGAAATCCCCGATCAGCGCGTGTTGCGTTTGAGTGAGCTTGTCCGCGGTTCCCGCCAGACCCGTGATCACCGTTGGCGGGATGATGCCGCTTGCCCGGAGCGGGGCGATCACC
>CP070827.1:2399399-2401189 GCA_020344555.1 Phycisphaerales bacterium | reverse complement strand
TCATGTTGGTGATGCCGGTGGGCAACATGGTGCTTCTGGCGAGAGACTTCCTGCTGGGTGCCACGATCCCGGCGGTGCACATCGTGATGGTTCTGCTCTCGACTACGCTTTATGCCGGGGCGGCGGTGGCCCTGGCCGCGAACATCTTCGGAAAGGAGTCCGTGGTGTTCGCCGACGCGGGTTCTCTGAAAAGCAGCTTCTCCCGGGAGCTTGTCAGACCGTCGGACAAGCCGACCGTTTCCATGGGCCTGCTCGTGGTGGCCGTACTGTTTCCCGTGTGGTTCTTCGTGCAGTCGGCGTTCTCACCCGGTCTCTATGAAGATGCCAGCGGTTTGCTGCACGCCACCGGCTGGTTGATGCCGGTCCTGTTCGTGATCTTGCCGGTGTTGGTGCTGAGCTATTGGAAAGTGGACATCCGAAACACACTGTCCATCCGCGTGCCGGCGGCGCGTCATCTTATCTCGGCCGTCTTAATCGGCCTGACCGCCTGGATACCGGCCCACGAGCTGAATGTTCTGCAGCAGTCGTTCTTGGGCGTTCCCCAGGCTGTCATCGAGGGTGCCGAGATACTGGCCGAGACGCTCCGGGCATTGCCTTTTGGCAGTGTCGTTGTCCTGATTGCACTAATCCCGGCCGTGTGTGAGGAGTTGCTGTTTAGAGGTTTCCTTCTAAGCGGCCTCAGGTCGTCGGCCCGGAAGTGGACGGCCATTGTTGTTTCCGCCGCCGTGTTCGGCGTGTTCCACTTCTTCCTGTTCAAGTTCGCGGTGACGGCGGCGCTGGGAGTCCTGCTGGGTTATGTGTGCTGGCAGTCCAGGTCGATTGTGCCTGCGATGACCGCCCACTTCCTCCATAACGCCATCGGTGCGTATAGCGCGGTCAACCCGGCCTGGTTCCAGCGAATCGGCATTCCCGCAGAGGCCGAATGGAGTCACCTGCCGCTACACGTGCTGGTCATCGGCGGAGTCGTATTTCTCGCGGGGTTGTTGATTTTTGCCCGAGAGAGCAGCGGGACCAAGCATTCACGAGAGCTAGAATCCGGCGTGTATGTAGAAGGTAAACGAGGCGTTTCGTAACTCCCGTTCCCGCAAAGGGAGACGTCGGAAAGGTCTCGGACGACCGAGCGGCCTCCTGCATACTGCCGTGTGAACAGGGATGCCGGCCTCAGGCAAAGTCCGCGGCCCGATTCGGCTCTCCCGAATCTGCCCAGGCCCGTGGTGCAGGACTCGCCTCCCATCATTAACGGCCTCGGACGGACTTTGGACCCATGTATCCATGGCGCGGCGTGTGGCTGCCCGAGTGTAACTCGAACCGGCGGGCCCCACCCCGAGACCTGCCCAAACCGCCCGTGGAAGCCCACCGGTTCCGGCGTGCGGGGAGGCACCGGAACGAGTAACATACCCGACCGATCATCGTCCAGGGCGCGGATTACCGAGAAAGGAGAACCGAATGGACATCAACTTCCATTACGCGGCTGTGAAGGTGCTTGCACATCATGCGGGCTTCTCGAAGGAGGAGAGCCAAGTGATAGCCTATGCCTCTCAGTACGTGGACGACGCCGTGGCGCACGAACCGATGCCGCTGGATCGGGACCCCAACGTATCCGGCATAAGGTTTGACGTTGCCGATAAGGTGTTCGATCCCATCTGTACGGCGCACAAGGACTTGGATTACATCCGAAGCGCCTTGAAACGCAAGGGGCGGCTGCTCGTGTATGTCTGTTTTCACTTCATACCTCAGCTCCGCGGGGCTCCGACCGGCTCGGAGTTCAAGAAGGTAAGGAGGGATGGGCC
>CP070827.1:2388709-2399299 GCA_020344555.1 Phycisphaerales bacterium | reverse complement strand
TGTTCCGGGCTCATGTAGGCGGCCGTGCCCAGAACGACGCCGGGCCGGGTGTGCTCGACGGTGATCGTCGGTGAGTGCGCGATCTCGGAGGCAGATGCGTCGCCGGCGAAGGCCTTGGCCAGGCCAAAGTCCAGCACTTTCACCTTCCCATCCGGCGTGACCTTCACGTTGGCCGGCTTGAGATCGCGGTGGATGATGCCGTGTTCGTGAGCGGCTTCCAACGCCTCGGCAATCTGCTTGCAGACCTCCAGGGCTTCATCAACGGGTAAGGCACCGGCGCGGAGCCGCTCGGCCAGTGTTTGCCCTTCCACGAGTTCCATAACGAGAAAGCGTACGGCGTCCGATTCTTCGAAGCCATAAATGGCTGCGACACTTGGATGATTCAGCGAGGCGAGCACCTTGGCCTCTCGCTGGAATCGAGCGACCCGCTCGGCGTCGCGAGCGAAGGCCTCGGGGAGGACCTTGACGGCCACGTCGCGGTCCAGCTTCGTGTCTCGTGCCCGATAGACCTCCCCCATCCCGCCAACTCCGAGCGGAGCGACAATCTCATACGGGCCGAGTTGTGTACCAGCTTCCAGCGTCATGGCCTCTGCCGGTATTCTACCATGGTCCCGTCAGCAACGGATTACTGATAACTCAAACTGACCGGTTCGTTTATCGCGATTGACCGTACACTCCCAAGCCGCGGGCTTTAGCCCGTGTGGCGTCGCGTTTGCCGAGCCAGTGTCGGCGGCGATCGACACTCCGCGCAGACTGAAGTCTGCAGCTTGGCGGCGAGGAGCCGGCCAGCCAGAGGGATACGTTACCAAGGTCACGTCGTGATCGAAAGGTCACTTGCCTTCTGGGGCGGGCGTGCGGTCAGGCTGACCCGGATCGGCCGGAGCCGTTGGTGAGGCTATGGGTCTGGTTAGTCGCGCGATCGGGTAGACATTGATAGATGCGTCCCAATGCGGCGAACGCTTGTAGAAGAAATACAAGCGGCTGCGCGGGCTGGAGGCAAACGAGCGATCGCTGCGAATCTTGCTCTCAAACTCCTCGCGGAGCGTCGGATCAGCCTCGAGCATCCGGCGGGCCAGGTCTTCCAGAATGTAATGCTCGGCATATTCCTTCTGCTCGAAGACGGTGTTGAAGAAGCCCCATGAAGCCAGAGAGTCCGGTGCATCCGGTTCCAGCATGTGGATGGCCACCTTGGCGTCGGGCTGATCGAGGGGAACGACAACCGATCCGGCAGGAAACGTGCGGCGCTCAACGATCATTTCCGTCTTGAAACGGGCCCTGAACCGCCCTTCGAACGGGCGGTCCGCGAAGGATACGTCGGAAAAGCGGTAGGATTCGACTTCGGTTGTGATCTGCTCTGACAGCCGCTCGCTACGCAGCCCGTGGGCTTTGACCAGATCGATGACCTCGGTCCACTGCGGGGGAACGATGTAGGCCAATGGCGGATTCACCGCCTTGGTGGCTTTCATTCCGTTGTGCCAGACGGTGTCAATCTCGATCGGTTTGGTGTCGTCATAGACAATGCGCACGTCGCCGGATACATCGCTCAGCTCGCGCCTGTAGGCATGTCCCTTGAACGAAAACGGGACTGAGTCGTCGCCTCTGCCGACCGCGACGGGTAACGTGCGATCCGGCTCATACTTCTTGCCGAGCTTGACGGTGTTTTCGTCAGCGGTCTGTATCGCCTCACGCAGAGAATCAGGATCGCGATTGAGCAGCTCCAACGTGCGCAGCATGATGTTGTAGTGAGCGATGACGCGCGTGCGGTAGGGCTTGAGCATATGAGTCTCAACCAGGATCGACGGACGGTTACGGATAGACACATATCCGGTCGAGAACCTCGGTGAGAAAGGCCCAGATCGAATGCCCTTCGAGGGATCTTTTGAGTCGATCAGGCCGAAGAACACCGCGGGGAGGTGCCCGTCGGCCTCCAAAGCGGGATTCAACTGCGGAAACAACACGTTCTCCAACCACCGTGCGACCGGTGGGGCGGCCGCCGGGGATGTGTCCGCCGTGGACATCAGGTCGTACTGCCAATCGCCGCCGTCGGTGGTGTGATTGTCGAAGTGCAGGTCGGGTCGCCACGCATTCCAAAGCGATAGCCATGCTCGCATCTCGGCGGCGTCGGCCTTGATGCAGTCGCGGTTGAGGTTCAGGTTGCGCGACGTGACGCGCCATCCCATCTCGGCCGGCCCGTTCTGGTTGATCCGGGAATAGGGACTGAAACGCTCGTGCCCGTCAACGTTGAAGATCGGCACGACCAATAGGACCACGTGGTCCAGCAATCCCTTGCGTGTCTCGGTGATGACGATATCGCGCAGCAACATGAGCGACCCGTCTTTGCCCGCGCACTCGCCCGCATGGATACAGTTCTGCAGCAGCACGATCAGTCTCCCGGCGGCCCGTGCTTCACGAGGTGTAAAGACCCCGCCTTTTGAGGCGATGACCAGCGGCAGCTCCCGCCCTTGGGGACTAACACCGAAAGACCTGTAGTCGATCGAGCCCGAGGCCGCGGCCAGGCGTTGACAGAACCAAACTGTCTCATCGTAGCGGGGCGTCTCCCGAAACGCCGTCTGCTCTGCCTTGGTCAGCCACTCGTCGGGCACGCCGGTGGACGGGATTCTGAGTCGACCCGCCGGATCGGCTCCCGCCGGACCAGGAGCGGTCAGGAGCCCCAGAACAACAATCGCGGAGAGGAAAAGACGCCTACTACTCATGTCACGCATCGCTGACTCCAAACGGATCTTCGGCTTTCACGGCGTCCCTGGCACTCGGCGGCGCCTAAACCGACCGCTCCACCATAACTACGTTGCTGCCGCGAGGAAACAGATGGCCGGGACGATTGTGGATGAGCCATCATCACTTACAACCGGGTTCAATCCGCAATCCGCAATCGACAATCCGCAATCCGACCACCGCGTCTAGTTTGGACACCCTTGACCTCGACGGATCATCGGTTATGTCTACCGAGGTGGCGCGGGTTATGGCGGTCTCGCCGCCCGCCCGTAGATACACCCTGGTTTAACTGGAGGGCTCAACGACATGAAGTCCATCATAGCTGAGAAGGTCGAGCAAGCCGGCAATATTCTGCGAGAGCTTCAGATCGACGCCTGGCTCACATTCGTCCGGGAGACAACCGAGACCGGCGATCCCGTTTTGCCACTCATTCTCGGACGGAACCTGACGTGGTACAGCGCACTCATCATCACTCGCTCGGGCGAGCGCGTTGCCATCGTAGGCCAGTATGACGATGGGGCGGTCAAGTCCGTCGGCATTTGGGCCGAGGTGATTCCCTATGTGGAAGGGATCCGCGAGCCGCTGGTCGACACGCTGCGCCGCCTCGACCCGCAGAAGTTGGCGGTCAACTTCTCGCGTGACGACGTTACGGCCGACGGCCTCTCCCACGGGATGTTCCTGGCGCTGGGCGAGTACCTGGCCGACACACCCTATGGCGATCGGCTGGTCAGTGCCGAGAACATCATAGCGCAGTTGCGCGGGCGCAAGTCGGCCGGTGAGATTCAGCGCATCCGGAGTGCGATTGCCACCACGGACCGGATCTTCGATGAGGTCGCCGGGTTCGCCACACCCGGAAAGACGGAACGCGACGTCGCCCGGTTCATGCACGACCTTGTCGAAAAACAGAACCTTGATCTGGCGTGGGACCGGCGGCAGTGCCCCACGGTTAACACCGGTCCCGAATCGATGATCGGCCATGGAATACCCTCGGAACTTGCAATCGAGCCGGGGCACATTTTCCACATCGACTTCGGTGTCCGGCAGGACGACTATTGCTCAGACATACAACGCTGCTGGTACGTACCCCGCCGGGGCGAAACGGAGCCGCCGGAAGCGGTTCGCCGCGTTTTTGACACCGTTGTTGCGGCGATTCAGGCCGCAGCCGCGACGATCAAGCCCGGCGTGGAATGCTGGAAGGTGGATGCGGCGGCGCGACAAACGGTCGTAGACGCCGGCTATCCCGAGTATCGACACGCCACGGGCCATTCAATCGGTCGCAGCGCCCACGATGGCGGCAGCATCCTCGGGCCGAAGTGGGAGCGATATGGTCAACTCCCGTACCGGAAGCTCGAGGAGGGCAACGTGTTCACTCTGGAACTGGGGATCGAGAACGTCGACGGTTGCGGCTATCTCGGCCTTGAAGAGATGATCGTGGTCACTGCCGGGGGCTGCGAGTACCTATCGAGACCACAAACGGTGTTGCCATTGCTGCAGTAGTTGCCTTGCTCTGTGGCTGCAGGTCAGCCCTGACAGGAACAGGAACGGGACGGCAGAAGTTGTTGACTAGAAGAACAACGGTTGATCGAAGCGCAAGCCTGCACCGATCGTCGGCTTTGCCGCCTCAGCCAGCAGCTCGGTACGGACAACGGTGGCGTAGTGGGTTTCGCCGGCAAAGCTCGGCGGCTTAGGCGAGTCCGTTTCGTCCCCGAGAACAACCTCCACCCGCTGTCCGACTGCCAGGCCGTTTTCCACAGGTACGTGCAAGAAGAGGCCGCCCTCGCAGATGTCCTTGGTGGTGCAAAGGTGCGTCTTGGTGCGGCCCATACCTTTTAGCTGCAGTGTGACCTTCCGGTCGGCTCGTTTGGAGGCTCGGCGTTCTTCTACGGCTGTGTCTGTTTCCGCCACCGTTGGCCCAGGCGGCACCACCGAGGTCGCTCCGTGATCAGATGATGTAGGGAGCATGAGTTTCTTCTCCAATGACCGCTGAACACAGCAGAAGCATCTACTATACTCGCTGAGCCGTAGGCGTCAAGGCGCCTAGGCCAATTCCTTACAAAGACTTACCGAAAATCCTCGGCCGGTTGCTGCGAGGACTTGAGCCTGGCCCCGGGGCTCACGGCCACTCGCCGTCCCTGAACGGTGCCGATGGCCTTTCCAGTGAGTTTCCAGCCTGAAAAAGGCGTATTTCGGCCCCTGGAGACGAATCGCTGGGGGTCGACGGTCCAGCGGGACAATGGGCTTAGCAGGCTCAAATCGGCCCTGGCGCCGACTTCGATCGGCCTAGGACGGCGGTTTAGCACCGCTGTCGGACCCGCCGTGAACCAGGCGACAAGCTGCGGCCAATCGGCCAGGCCGGACTCGATCATCGCTTGTGCGGCCAATCCAACGGCAGTCTCCAGCCCAACAATGCCGGGTGGGGCCCGCAGAAACCCGGCAGCTTTTTCCTCAACGGTGTGCGGCGCATGATCCGTCACGATGCAGTCAATGGTTCCGTCGAGCAGCCCGCGACGGCATTCTTCGACGTCGGCCCAGGGGCGCAGCGGCGGGTGCATCTTCGTGTTCGGGTCCCCTTCCGCACACGCCTCATCGGTCAGAACCAGGTGGTGCGTACACACCTCAGTGGTTACCGGCAGACCTTCCGCCTTTGCCCGGCGCACCAGATCCACCGCCCGCGCGGTGGATACGTGGGCCACGTGGTACCGGCTGGAAGTCTCACGGCACAGGTCTATATCCCGCTCGATCATCGCCTCTTCAGATCGCGGGTCGAGCCCGGGAAACCCGCGCCGGCGCGATACATCACCGAGATGCATCACGCCGGCGGCGGAGATTGCCTTGTACTCACAATGCTGAATAAGCACGGCGCCGACTTCGCGGGCGCTCTCGAACGCCGCTCGCATGACGGAATCGTCGTCGACACCGTCGCCGTCATCGCTGAGCGCGACCACTCCGGTATCTAGCAAAACGCCGAAATCGGTGATGGTATTCCCGGACCGGCCTTTTGTGATTGCAGCTATAGGACCGACCTGGCAATGTCCTGCGTTGCGTGCACGCTCCAGGACCGAGCGTATGGCATCGGGGTGGTCCAGAGGCGGCTTCGTGTTGGGCATGCATGCCACGAATGTAAAACCACCGGCAACTGCGGCGGCCGTGCCGGTTTCGATCGTCTCTTTGTGGGTTTGTCCCGGTTCACGCAGGTGAACATGAATGTCCATCAGCCCCGGACAGACGATCCAACCGGATGCGTCGATCACGTGGGCGTTGTTCGTGGGCGCCCGGGCGACCACGCCGTTTACAACCGCGATATCCCCGATCTCATCTCGATCGGTAAATGGGTCGATGATCCGGCCACCGCGGATCAGGAGGCTATCGTAGTTGCTTGTTTGCAGCATAGACCGTCCTTTGTTCCAATCAGCCAACGTGTGGAGTAATATACCCGGCGGCAAGAGGCTGTGTCCACGCTCGAGCTACCCTGTCGGGCGTGCCTGGGGACCTTTGTTGGGAGCTAATACGGACGTGTCTATCGAGCGAGCGTTGTGGAACGTGCAACAGGGCCGACATCGCGAATCGATCAAGGCAGTAATGGGAACGTTGTTGGCAGTCGGTGCGAGCGCATACTCGCCTCCGGCACCGGCTACGGAGACGGAAGAGAACCCGGAGGGGCGGCACGCGGATCTGGTCATCGTTAACGCCAGGATCTGGACGGGCGTCGGTCCCACAGCCGATTCCGGTGCACCCGCCGAGCCGACGGCCCTGGCTGTCGTCGGTGACAAGCTCGTTGCAGTGGGAGACGATGCTGCCATCCGGGCGTGGATCAAAGAGAGGACGCAAGTGATCGACGCTGGAGGACGCCGTGTCATTCCGGGCATTACCGACAGCCATACCCACATTGTCAGCGGAGGGTTCCAACTGGCCCGACTCAATCTGCGTGATGTGGGCAGTCGCCGGGAGTTCGTTCAGGCTGTTGCGGCTGAGGCGAAAGCCAACAAGAAAGGGCAGTGGGTCCTCGGGGGGCGATGGAGCGTGGAGAGCTGGGACAAGCCGGAAACGCCGAATAAGAGTTGGCTCGATCCGGTTACACGCGACATCCCCGTCTTGTTGAGACGGATGGATGGTCACTCGGCCCTGGCGAACTCGGCGGCCTTACGGCTGGCGGGGATCGACGCATCGGGGCCGCCTGATCCCAAGGGCGGGGAGATTCAGCGCGATCCGAACACCGGAGAACCGACAGGAATTCTGAAAGAGTCGGCCATGGAGCTGGTCGGCCGGCTCATTCCCGACCCAACACCGGACGAGAATTATGAAGCCCTGCGCCGGGCGATGAAGCATGCCAATTCGCTGGGAGTCACGTCGATTCACAACATGTCCTCTCGTGCCGAGCTGGAAGCGTTCCGTCGTGCCGAGCGGGAGGGAACGTTGACCGTGCGCATCACCGCTTATCTGAGTGTCAGCGATTGGGCATCAAATATCGATAAGATTCCCGGCTATGGCCTCGACAGCGACATGGTCCGTCTGGCCGGTTTCAAGGGGTTCATGGACGGTTCGCTCGGCAGCCGCACCGCGTATATGCGCAAGCCTTACAACGACGCCGCGCCGGAGACGCCCTATCCGCGCGGTCAACTGACCGCGATGGCGGATCCGCCGGAATCGTTCCAACAGAATGCTGCCTTGGCGGATTCGCGGGGCCTGCAACTTGCGGTGCACGCGATCGGGGATGAGGCGAATCACCTTTTGCTTGATGCCTATGAGTACGCCGGCAAGCGAAGCGGACGCCGCGATGCCCGGCATCGGCTCGAGCACGCCCAACACCTGCACGTTACGGACATTCCCCGGTTCGCCAAGCTCGGGGTGGTTGCCTCGATGCAGCCGTTTCACAAGGCCGACGACGGCCGATACGCCGAAGACCGGCTGGGTAAGAAGCGGCTTGAGGGCTCATACGCGTTCCGCCAACTGGTCGACGCCGGGGCACTGGTCATCTTCGGCAGCGATTGGCCGGTCGTGACGTTGAATCCCTTTGCGGGCATCGATTCGGCCGTCAATGCCAAGACGTTGGCCGGCCAGATGTGGCTCCCGTCACATTCGCTGACAGTTGACGAAGCGCTTCGAGCATATACCGTCTCACCACCCAAGGCGATCAACCGGGATGAGCGCCTCGGCACGATCGAAGTGGGTAAATATGCGGACATTGTGATCCTCTCGGAAGACCCTCTGACGATTCCGAAGGAACGACTTGCGGAGGTGAGAGTCGCCCAAACGATCGTCGGCGGGAAGGTTGTCTTTGATAGGTCAGAGTGACGAGTGAGGCATGGCGGCGCTGCGCTTGGCCATGCCACCCGGCCGGCATATCCGTCAGTAGGTGACATTGCCCAGGCATGCCAGGGCTACGTTGTAGGCGGCGTGGCAGCCGGCCGCGGGGCCGTAGCCACGATACCAGAAGATCGTCGCCAGATACACGCCCGCAATCGTGCGGAAGACAAAGGGCATCAACGTAAACGGCTCGGTGCCGACCGGGTAATGATGATGGGCGGCGAAGGCCGCCGATGACAGCAGAATTGCCGCCACCGTCACGGAAGTCCGGGTCAAACGCAGCAGGTCCACGCCGATCATCATGACCAACGAAATCAGCAGCAGCCGGAAAATAAGCTCCTCGTAGATTCCGGCGCCGATTCCCAGGGCGATCTTGTCGAGCAATGGCGGCGCCACCGGCCCGGCGGCTGTCAGTGGAATTGTCCAATTCAAGATAAGCAACGGGACGGCCAGGGCTGCCGCCTCGACGTACATCAACCCCACGCGACCCCAGCGGACCGACCACTTTTCACCTGAAGCCACGTGCGTGGCCACCAGGATAGCGATCACGCCCAGGGCCGGCGCCCACATGCCGGCCTGCCCGAACAGCTCGAAGAACCGCCGCATCAGGTCGAAGGCTATGACGCGGTCTTGATGCTGGAACAGCGAGGTGACCTCGTAGAAGACGATAAGCGGAATAAGAAACACCAGGGCATCCAGCGGGCGTGCCAGGAGCCCTCGTTGATTCTTCGACTTTGCCGACCGTTGTGAACGAGCCATAGTCGCCGTATCGTGCCAACTTACGGGTGAGTTGCAAGCGCGGACCGGAATAGTGGTTGGCTAAATGGCGCGAAACGAACGGCGTAGGAGCAGATCCACGGCCCGGGTTTTGCGGGAAATGTATGATAGCCTGTGGTCTGCCTACGGGCCGCAGCACTGGTGGCCCGCTCGTACGCCCACAGAAGTCGTGATCGGCGCGATCCTCGCCCAAAACACCGCCTGGACAAACGTCGAACGAGCCGTCAAGAACCTCAAGAGCGCGAATTGCCTGACCTGGCCCGCCCTGTGCGACCTCTCCGAGGCTCGTCTCGCCAAGCTGATCCGGCCGTCAGGGACCTATCGTATCAAAGCCGCCCGACTCAAGGCGTTTGTGGATTACCTTTGGAGTCATCACCGAGGCTCGTTGAAGTCTCTCCTCGGTGGCGACCTTGATGAGGCCCGGCGACGGTTGCTGAGTATCCGGGGGATCGGCCCGGAAACGGCCGATGCGATTCTTCTCTACGCCGGTGGGCGCCCTACGTTTGTCGTGGATGCCTACGCGAAACGCATCCTGCGCCGGCACTTCCTCAGCGAGCGAGACGCCGGTTACGAAACGATACGGGAGCTGTTTCACAGGGCCCTGCCGCGCGATGTACAGCTTTATAATGAATACCACGCCCTGCTGGTCGCGGTCGGCAAGCGTCATTGCCGTACCCGCGCCCAATGCAGCGGTTGCCCGCTCGCCGACCTGCCCCACGACTCCAGTCTGTGACCCGCGGACGCGGTCCAGACCGGACGGCACAGTAACCGCCGGAGCTTATGGTGCGTCAGTACTATCCTTTCCCCTCAGATCGAAGATCAGATACCCCTCGGTCTGCGCGAGTATGGGGAACTGCGTGAATAGGAGTTTCCGAAGGTCGCGCTGTTTATCGAATTGCTGGCCGTCGGTGACGATGAAATAGTCGGGAGAGGTCCTCTGTCGGATTTGCTCAAAGCGCTCATTGGCGCTCAAGGGTGCCCTTCCCCTCATTCTCTGCGTGCGCTGCTCGCCTGTGGAAGGCCAGTTGACACCGGCGATCTCGGCGTGGTAGGCCAGCGGTCTGCCGTATCCATGGGCCAGAAAGATGGTCCGATCGCTGTGGTTGACCACTTCTCCGATGGCCAGCGCGGGAGGGACTATCATGGGGGCGTTGCTCTCCCGGCGCCACGGGGCACGGTGCATCCACAAAAGCATCGCCACGACAAGGACGCCCACAACCGCAGCACGAGAGTACCATCGCGGACACGTCGTCTGCAAGCGGTTCAGGATCGACGCACCGATCGGGCCGAGCGAGACGGCCGCAATCGGTATGAGTAAAAGATGATAGTAGTCATGCGTAGCAATGTGATAGGTAAATACAAGACCAAGCACGAGGTAGCCGAGCCACAGCCCCATCACAAGTGCGCGAGCAGGGCCGACCCGAAACATGGCAATGCCCAATAACCCTCCCGCGAGCGCAGGGTAACCGATCATGGATCTCGCCAGGCGCAGCCAGCGGGGCCAGAAGCTCGGCTCGAACCAGAGGTGAGGAAGAAAACTGCTGTGGGCCTGGCTTTTGAGAAACCCGCCGATGAACATGCCGTGGACATAGTAGATCGCGGTTGGAAGGAGGCTCACCCCGAAGAACACGTAGACATCCCGCCGCATCATGGAACGATGCAGACCATGTTTGCTGATGGCGAGTGACAGGAAAGCACCGGCAATGGGAAAGATGCAGATCGGCTTGACAAGCATGGCCAGTCCCGAGACGATTGCAGCGCCCGCCAAGCCGCGCC
>CP070827.1:2382750-2388609 GCA_020344555.1 Phycisphaerales bacterium | reverse complement strand
TTCCTCACGGGCGTGGCTCGGCTCTGCCAGGCGTTCTTAATCGGAAACCTTCACCCGAGCCGTCCGCTGAGGCCCGTTTAACCGCGCCTTCACGAGCCAATCCGGAAAGTCCGGCAAAGCCGATGCGGCACCTCGTGCGCACGCCGCTCTCCCGTGACAGATGCTTCAACGAACTCTTCCGGCCAGCCCGGGCCCGAAATCAGTCCAACGAACTCGTGGCAAAACCATAGGGTCGGCCGGGACATGCGTCAAGCCGAGTGCCATCTCCGGTCGGAAGCTCCCGCGCAAGGACCTGCTGCAGACTTCCCACAGCCGGCACGGGAGCCGACCGCCACCCGGGGCACGCGCAAAGCGATCAGTACCCTCCCGCCGCACGTCGGAATTAAGGAGGGAGCGGGAGAAGCGACGCAACGATGAAGTGGCTGATCCGTACCGCGACCGCCAGGGAGCGGATCTTCAAGGATGAAATATGAAGGATGAACCGGTCCTATCGTACGACTGCGTAATCGGGGTTGCCCTGGATCAGGAGCCCAGTGCGCCTCGAAGTCCTGACAATATCTGACAGAAGAGCGTTGGGCGGGCTGCTTAGGAGCAACCGTATATATCCTTGCCCTGCAGAGGGATGAAATTCCCACGATTTGTCGTTCTGTAGGGTAAGGGCCGAGGAAACCTGTTCATGGAAGCGACATCGCAAGAGTTCTTGCGGTACGTGAGACCGCAGTGGAGAAGACTGCACCTTGTTGCGCGGCGATACGTCGCCAGCGAGGTGGATGCGCAAGATCTCGTGCAGGAAACGTTGCTGCGCGCCTGGCGGAATTACTCGCCCATGCAGGAGCGGACCTACAGCCCGGCCTGGCTATTCACAATCATGCGAAGTGCGGTGGTGGATTGGCAACGGGAGAGACAACGCAGGATCAATCTGGTACCTGCACCGGATTCAGAACTGACCGAACTTGCCCCGGACGATCTGGCCGATCCATTTTGCCCCTTCCCACCAATGGACGAGGAGCGGTTCCGCGAGTTTCTGGACGATACAGTCGTTGCCGCGCTCGAGGCCCTCGACCACCAGTTTCGCGAGGTGGTTATGTTGTCCGTCGCCGGAGGTCTCAACTATCGGGAGATCGCCGAGGTGCTTGACTGTCCGGTGGGGACGGTGATGTCACGCATGGCCCGGGCGCGTCGGGCACTTCGGGAGAACCTCGCCGGGTTCGCAAGGCAAATGGGGTGGATCAGGGAGAGCCGGCCATGACGTGCACCGAAGTTCGTGAGTATCTTTTTCCGTTTCTGGACAGCGAGCTCGACGCACCACTCAGCATCGAGATACAGCGTCATCTCGACAGTTGCCCGCGCTGTGCGCGCGAGGCCGAGATTGAACGGACGATCGGCAAGCGGCTTGGAGCTGTGATCGAAACGACCGGCGACGATGTTCCTGTGTTTGACCAGTCCACTGCAGAGCTCTTCGGCCAGCGCGGGCAACCGGAGCCCACACCGGGAAGGCGCCGGCGACTGCTGCCATTTCGCTGGCACCGATGGCTTGCGACAGCCGCCGCCCTGGCGATCGTCGTGGGAGCCGGCACGTGGTTGGTGATCGGCGGCGGCGACCCGAGACCCGGGCCATCCCGTTTCGCGGAACTGGTCGTGAGTGACTTTGAGCATTTCCTCGACGGCGGAAGTCGCGTCGAGCTCGCATCGGCCGATAGCCGGGCCGTTGCCGACTGGTTGCGCGACAAGACCACGCTCGCGGTAGTGCTTCCGGTACCCGCCGCTCCGGTGTCCCGACTGGTAGGCTGTCGAAAATGCAAGATCGACGATCGGCCCGCCGCCTTTGCCATCTATGACGTGAACGGAATCCCAGTATCACTAGTGGCGTTCGCCGTCGAAAGGGGGGACTTCGACGGCATGAATGAAGTCCGCCGCGGCGGCTTGACCTACTGGGTTGATCACTGCAGAGGTCACGCCGTGGTGGCGTACCGGCGCGGTCAGCTTGTCTACGCCGCGGTTTCGACACTTCCGGAGCAGGATCTTCTGTCCTGGATGATGACCGAAGAGCATGAAAGCGATTGAAGTCACTCTACGGAATCCGTACTTGGTAGTCGTCCTGGTCCTGGCGACACTTGTGGTCGGCGTGCGGGCAATGATGGACATTCCCGCCGACCTGCTGCCCCAGTTCAACACGCCTGCGGTTCAGATCGTCTGCTTCTACCCGGGCATGCCTCCCGAGGTCATGGAACGTGACATCATGAGCCGGTTGGAGCGATGGACCGGCCAGTCCGTGGGCATCGAGCATCAGGAAGCCAAGGCCATGCTGGGGGTGTGTGTGGTCAAGGACTTCTTCCGCGAGGACATCAGCTTCGACACGGCCATGTCCCAGGTGACGTCATACGCCATGTCGGACATGTTCTACCTTCCGCCGGGGACCATCCCACCGATGGTCATGCCGTTCGACCCGACGGCCTCGGTACCGCTATGCCTGGTGAGCGTGTCCAGCCCGACGATGACCGAGAAGGAGCTGTACGACGTCGCATATTATGAGCTGCGCAACCGGCTTCAGGCCATTCAGGGGGTAATCGCCCCGGCGGTGTACGGCGGCGTGCTGCGCCGGATCCTTGCCTACGTCGATCCGATGGAGCTGGCGGCCCGCGGCCTGTCACCCATGGATGTGGTCAAGACACTCCAGGATCAGAGCGTGTTCATCCCCACCGGCAACGCCAAGTTCGGCGACATCGACTACCAGATCATCTCCAACGCAATGACCGACACGGTCCAGGAGATGAACGAACTGCCCGTCAAGTCCGGCTCCGACGCGGTGGTTTTCCTGCGAGATATTGGCGAGATCAAGGACAGCCACCAGATCCAGTCGAACAAGGTGCGGATCAACGGCCGGGCGATGGCATACATACCGATCTACCGCCAGCCGGGGGCAAACACTCTCGAGATCGTCGACGCAATCAGGAGCAAGCTGGAGCGGATCAATGTTCGCCTCCGCCAGATGGACCCCAAAGCCAAGGATCTCGTGCTCGGCGTGGTGATGGACCAGTCCACAACGGTGCGGGCGTCGGTGAGATGGCTGCAGGTTTCGGCCGTCCTGGGCGCGATTCTGGCAGGCATCGTCGTGCTGGTATTCCTGCGGAGTGTGCGGTTGACCTTCATCGTCTTCCTGGCCATTCCGCTGTCGATCCTGGCGGCGCTCATCGGGTTGTTCTACACCGGTGATACGATCAACAGTATGACCCTTGGAGGGTTGGCACTGGCCATCGGTATCCTGGTAGATCAGTCGATCGTCGTGCTCGATAACATTGTGCGGCACGTGCGCATGGGCAAGCCAACTATGCAGGCTGCACTTGACGGCACGCGCGAGGTGTCACTGCCCGTACTGGTCTCTACCGTGACCTTCGTGATCGTGTTCTTCCCGGTCGTCTTCCTGAGCGGCATTCCGAGGTTCTTGTTCCAGCCGTTGGCGGTGACGGTGACTCTGGCTGTGGTGGCCAGCTACCTGATCGCGATGCTGGTGATCCCCTCCTTGTCAGCCAGACTGCTGCGTTCCGTGCCGGCAGCGGTAGCCGCCAATCCGGGGCAAGGCCCGACTAACGAGTCGCCCCCGTGGTTCAATCGATTGTTCTCGCGTGTCATGAAGCTCCGGTATGTCGTGATCCTGGCGGCGTTCGTCCTGCTCGCTGTGACCGGGCTGACGGCCACGAAAATGGGCACGGAGTTGTTCCCCAAGGTGGATTCCAACCAGTTCGCAATCTACGTGCGGCTGCCCTCGGGCACGCGCATCGAGAACACGGAGCGTGTGATCGCTCAGGTCGAGCAGAGCATCATGGAACATCTGGGCGAGCCGGACCCGGATCCCAAGGACGAGAAGTATCCCGACTCGAACCTGCGGATCGTGATCTCGAACATCGGCGTACTGATGGACTGGCCGGCGGCCTACACCCCGAACAACGGGCCTATGGATGCCTTCGTGCTCGTCCAGACCAAGGGCAAGTCCGACAGGCCGAACACATTCGAGACCGTTGACGCCCTTCGACAGCGTCTCGGCCGGGAATTCCCTACGGTCGAATTCGCCTTCGACACCGACGGGATGATGACTGCGGCTCTGAATTTCGGATTGCCCTCACCCATTCAGGTCCAGGTCAGCGGTAGTAACCTTAAGATGGGGCAGCGAATCGCTCAGGAGATCAAACGTCTGATCGATGGCGTGCCGGGCACCACCGACGTCCGCATCGCCCAGCGGCTGGACTACCCGCAAATCGGCGTGGACGTTGACCGCGTAAAGGCGGCCCAGCTCGGCATTGTCCAAAAGGACGTCATCAAGAACGTGGTGACGGCGCTCAATTCGAGCATCGGTTTCAACCCGGCGTTCTGGATCGCCCCAAACTTCAACCACTATTTCATCGGGGCGCAATACGCGGAGCACAACATCGACTCGATGGAAACGCTTCGCGACATCCCGATCACCGGCACCAGGAGCCGCTTGCCGATTCCTCTTCGCAACGTGGCCCGGTTTTATCGCACGACCGGCCCGGCGGTGGTCAACCACCACAACATCACCCGGGTGACCGACGTATTCGCCAATGTGGCGTCCGGCCACGACGCCGGCTCGGTCGCAGATGCCATCGAGGAGAGTCTGAAGACCTCGAGCTTCCTCAACCCGGTTCAGAAGAAAGACGAGCGCGGCACGTTCTACGACCTGACCGGTGCCTTCAAGGGCTACAGTTTCAAGATCAAGGGCGAGACCGAGACGATGCGAAACGCGTTCGGCCAGTTCGCGGCCGGGTTGGCAATCGCGGCGATCCTCGTTTACCTGGCCATGGTCGCTCAGCTCAGGTCGTTTGCCGTTCCGCTGATCATCATCGTGAGTGTGCCATTGGGGTTCATCGGAGTGATCGCAGCGTTGAAGATCACCGGTACCCACATGAGCATCCCGGCTTTTATGGGCATAATCATGATGACAGGCATTGTCGTGGAGTACAGCATCATCCTACTGGAGTTCGCCAACCGCCGTGTTCGCGACGGATTGCCGGTCCGCAGGGCCATTCAGGAAGCCACCTGGATCCGACTCCGCCCGATCCTGATGACCTCGCTTACCACCTGGTTGGCCTTGATGCCCATGGCTATCGGTGCCGCCGGAGGTGAGGCCAATGCTCCCCTTGCAAGAACCATTATCGGAGGTGTCCTGGCGGCCACGGTTTTGTCAATCATTGTCGTGCCCTGCCTGTATTCCATTGTCAGACGTGAAGAGGATGCAAAGCTTTCCGCTGTTGCCGAGTCTGCATGACCGGTCACCGCGTAGTGGAGCAGCGTGGAATGAGTAAGAGACGAATTACGTGCGAATGTGTCGGGATCTATGAGCGGGCGCTCACCCGGGGCAAAGACTATGACTTGCTTGATCAGGACACTCCGAAACAACGAGTGCGGATTCGCGGCGACAACGACCGCACCCGGTGGTATCCCATGAGTTGCTTCGATATCAACCGCGCCGCGGCACCCACGCTGGTTCATTGGAGATTCGATGACCCGGTCACGGACCCCACCAACGATCTCGTGGAAGTGAGTATGGATCTTAGTGATGGCACACGGCGCTGGTGCCTTTTCGTTACGCCCGCATACCTGCGTTCGTGGCTTGAACGATCAGCGCAGTGTCCGGGAATTCACAGTCACCACATGATAATCGTCAGTAAGTTGACCGTGTCGGCTGTTGACTGCACTCTTGCGTGTATCGATCAGCAGGGAGAGCTTATAGGTGCCTCCCTGCCGCTCGAAACAGAAAGTGAAGCCCGTAGCGATGATGACTAGATGGATCGCTGCGCTAATCACCTATGGCACTCTACGCTGTGCCGAGTCCCGATGCGTCTT
>CP070827.1:2380702-2382650 GCA_020344555.1 Phycisphaerales bacterium | reverse complement strand
CCCGGCTCCCAGTTCTCGTGGCCGATCGCTTCACTGAAGGTGACGAGCCACTTTCCCCTCTCTTTGCGCCAGCCGTCGCGGGTTACCCAGAGGCTGCACGCCTTCTGTTTCTCGCCGTCCGATCCGAGAATCGTGACTTCGAGCTTCTCGGAGATCACCACCGTCCAATCCTTCTCGGTTTTCCGGACTGTCAGGATGTCAGTGTCGAAGCGGCTGAGGCGGAAGCCCGACCGCTCCTGGGATATGTCACTGAGGAACTTCTCCCTGGACAATCTCTGCCCATACAGTAACACGTAGAAGTCCGGAGCCAGGATCGAATCCATCGTCTCCCTGTCGAGTTCCACCCGTGCGCGGCCCCACTTCTTATACATCGCGTCGATCGCCGCGCGGGCGGCCGCGGGCGTCAACTCACCCTGCTTCGGCGCCTGGAGCAGGTTCGCGGCGAGAACGGAGGCCGCCAGGTAGAGCGGCAACAGGCAGAAGGCTGCGGCGAGACCGGGAAAGCAATAACGCAGTGATTTCATGGTGACACCTCGTTTCAGAAACAGTCCAGGCAATCGGCTCGGTCTCCACCGAGAGAAGGTCTCTTTACGACTCCTGGATTCGGCTCAATTCATAGCTTCAGGTTACCGGCGCTTCATGCGGCGACTCACGGCGCCGTTGACCATTTCGGAGTCGGCCAAGAGCACCCGAGATTCAGCAGTAACATACCACAGCGTCGACCGAATCAGCCTTCCGACCACGAGTTCTGACCGTCGGCGACACATTCCGACACCTCCGCGTCACGTTTGTGAGCGGTGGCGGAGTCTGATGTCGTCCAGGATAAGGGAGAGGTGCGTCCAAACCAGAAAAAGGGCTGTAGGACCCGGTTCTGCGTTCCGGAGCGGACTCTTCCGTGTACCGGCACCGGGTTGTCGTGCGACGCCATCCGGGACAATGTTTCACAAGATTCGCCACTGTCCAGCGCTTGCGCGTAGTGACAGGTGCTCTATACAAACATTGAGGAGTACAACCATGCCTATCAGAACGGTAACGCTTCTATTGCCCCTTTTTACGATCTCGAATACGGCAGTCCGTGCAGAAACCGAGCCCGTCCGGGTGGACGCCCCCGTACGGACGACGCTCCACACGACAACGGTGTCTGTCCCGATGGACAACTGGGGAGGCCGGCCGGTCGTGGAGGCGCGGATCAACGGTAAGGGGCCGTTCAAGCTGCTTATCGACACCGGGACCAGCTTTCCGGCCGTCCTGGATGACGCACTTGTAAACAAACTCAAGCTTCCCGCCACGGGCACGACACGGCCACGGGGCGAAGCGGAAGACTTGGAGATCGTCGACGTTGGCACCCTTACGATCGGCGATGCTGAATTCTCGTCGATCCAGGGGATTCGTTCGACCAGTGGTGGATGTGTTTCCATGACCGGTGAAGGGATCCGCGGCATTCTGGGATTGCCGTTGTTCGAGCGCTGTCTATTCACCCTCGACTTCCCTGGGCGCCGCGTGAGTTTCGAGTCCGGCGATCTGCCGCGGCCGGACGGCGAGACCATTGAATACTCCACAGACGTAGAACACGATTATGGCGTGACGGTAACGCTGTCGGTTGCAGGAGTTCCCGCCAAGGCTCACCTCGATACCGGCTCTCCGGCCCTTGTCACCCTGCTGAACAAGTTTCAGAAGAAGCTTCCCCTGAAGGGTAAGCCACATGTAGTGGGTATGGCTCGAACGCCTCAGGGTGAAGCGGAAGTCCGATCGGCCGTGCTTGACGGAGTCCTCAAGCTCGGCAAGCACGAATGGGCCAAGCCCCGGATCGACTTCGCGGATCTCGGGCCGATGCTGGATTATGACGCCGGCAACATCGGCTCGCGGCTGCTCGGGGATTTCGCCGTCACCGTGGATCAGAAGAACCATCGCGTAAGGTTCCGGCGAGGCGGGAGCGGCGGAGGATAAC
>CP070827.1:2377783-2380602 GCA_020344555.1 Phycisphaerales bacterium | reverse complement strand
CGCACAGCTCACGCTCCAGCAGCAGGTTAAGCAATCGCAGGCGCGTTTCGTCGGCGAACGCTCGGAAGACCGTATTGGTTGACGCCAGGGAGTCCTTCATATACACTCAGGCGTATATGTTAGGCGGCACGGTTTCTGTCGTCAACGGGGCGTCGTTTTCAGACCGCGGCCGGCTTTGGCGGATCAAAGATGCCGGTGCAGCGCTTGCCGGAGGTAACGCCCAATACAGGATGGGGCGAGCCGTACGCTTTCAGTCCTCAGCGGAATCTGCCACCTGGTTTTCCGGTCAATAGGCATTATAATGGGCCCACGGGCCGCCGATGGGGAAATCGTCATGAGCAACGACCATGTCGAACAAAGCGCAGAACGGGACGGTACGTGCCTAGACGCCAGGTCTGCCGAAGCTGACTGTGCGCCGGGAGCGTGTTGTCCAAGTCCGACCTCCGATGGAAGGGCCGCACCTGCGGGCGGCGGCCTTTGGAAGACGGTTGTGTTTGCGGTCGTGATGCTCTTGGCCGCCAGCGTGGCAGTACATGCTCTGCTGGTGCGTGAACCCGGCGCCGAAAACGTGAAACAGCCCAAGTGCTCGCAGCCATGTGATCCCAAAGGATGTCCCTGTGCAGGAGTGGATTAGACAGGTCTTCGAGTCACCGGAATTCGGTTTAGCCCTTCTTCCGGCGGCTTTACTTCTGGGCACATTGACGGCCGTGGGCTCCGGCTGCAACGTGGCGATGATCGCCGCTGTGGCCGGCTATGCGGGGAGCCGGGGAGAGGAAAGTCGGCGCGACGTCCTGCTGAGCTGCGTTTTCTTCCTGGTCGGGACCGTGCTTTCCTTGGCAGTGCTTGGGGCGTTGATCGGGTATTTCGGCAAAGTCGCCGGCGATACTCTGGGACTATACGGCACCCTGTTGGCCGGGCTTGTCACAGTTTTCTTCGGGCTGCTCACGCTCGGTCTGGCGCCCATTAGGCTTCCGACGTTTGTTCCCTCAAAAGCCAGGCGAGGGCGGGGGTTGCTGGGTGCGGCGGTGTTCGGGCTTGCCGTTGGTGGAGGGAGCACGACCTGCACGATGGTCTGTTGCGGACCGCTGCTGCCGACGGTGTTAAGCGTGGCAGCCTTGCGCGGACAGGCTGGTTGGGGGGCTATGATTCTGACGATGTTCGCTGCCGGGTATGCCGTGCCATTGACAGTCGCCATGTTGGGAGTGAGTCTCGGCAGGCTGTCACGTTTTGCCAGCGCTGTGGCGGGGCCGATTCGCAACGTGGCCGGCGTGATGTTGATCGGGGTCGGCTTCTGGCTGTTGCTGAGCCTTTAGGGGAGTCATTGGGTGGACGAGCTGCGGGCGACAACGTCCTCTAGTTGTGACGTACCGACGGGTGACCTGCCGGAGCCGACCTGCTGCCAGGCGAACGGTCCTGCGAGAGTTGATCGAAAGCCTCACTCTATGATCGAGCCCTGGATTGCAGGGACGGTTGACACCCCAGTCGGCGAAGTACCCCGAGTATCCACAACCCTGACCAGGGCGGATCGCATGGGTTGCTGGAAGGTACGATGGGGAATCGGTCGGATGCGCTTTCGGGTGAAGCCGGGGTTGTACGCCGCGGGGTCTCCAACAAAAGACTCCCCGGTGCTGGTGTCAGCCAACTACAAGATGAGCTTCGACCGGCTTCGCTCCCAACTGGGCGGCTTGGACGCCTGGATCCTGGTGCTGAACACCAAGGGGGTCAACGTCTGGTGCGCTGCGGGCAAGGGTACCTTCGGCACTGAGGAGATCGCCCGGCGGGTGGATGCCGTGGGCCTGAGTGAGGTCGTCTCCCATCGACGGCTTGTGGTTCCGCAGTTGGGCGCTCCCGGTGTCAGTGCCCACCAGGTGGCACGACGAACCGGATTTCGAGTGGTCTTCGGGCCGGTGCGTGCAGAGGATATTCCCGCGTTTGTAAGCGCCGGTATGAAGGCGACACCGCAGATGCGTCGCGTGCAGTTTCCTTTCCGCGACCGTGTAGTCCTGATCCCGCTCGAATTGGTTATGGGGGCGAAACACGCGCTGTTCCTGGCGGTCTGTTTTCTCGTGTTGGCAGGGCTGGGCCCGGGGTTCTATTCGCTCCGCCGAGCAGGAACCGAAGGCGTGCAAAGCGCAGCACTGTTGCTTGCTGCGTTTGTGGTTGGCGCCGTACTTACACCAGTGCTGCTGCCCTGGCTGCCGGGAAGGGCGTTCTCCGCAAAAGGGGCCTGGCTCGGGCTGGTCCTTGTTTTGTTTGTGGGTGCGTTTACGTGGACGCGTCCGGGCACTTTCGAGAATTCGGCAAGCGCAGGCGCTTGGCTGCTGCTTATACCTGCGGTGGTGAGTTACGTGGCTATGAACTTTACCGGGGCCTCAACCTATACGTCGCTGTCCGGCGTTCGCCGGGAAATGCGTGTGGCGGTGCCCGTTCAGGCGGCCTGCGCCGTTATAGGCACCGGTCTGTGGTTGGCCGGGCGGTTCTTCTAGGCAGCGACGAGGGGCAGCGGTGATGCGGAGCAGGCAACGCCCACGGCAGCAACGTGAGAGAGACGATCGACGATGCGCGGCGCATAAGGGCCTGCAATCCTGGAGACACAAATGACACAGTTACGCTATCTCCCTGATGTCGTGACACTGATCCTGGATAGTGAAAAATGCACCGGCTGCGGAGTGTGCACGGAAGTATGTCCGCATGGTGTACTGGTCATCGAGGACCACAAAGCCCGCATTGCCGACCGAGACGCGTGCATGGAGTGTGGGGCCTGTGCCCTAAACTGCATAACCGAGGCCATTTCCGTACGGTCCGGCGTAGGCTGCGCC
>CP070827.1:2367452-2377683 GCA_020344555.1 Phycisphaerales bacterium | reverse complement strand
AGACGGTGATCGACTCCTCCACGTCGATCGCAAGCCGGATTCCGTCTTTGGACAGGTCGCGGCACAAGCTGGCGGCCGCATCCTGAGCCGTGGCCCGCACGGAAACCAGTTCGCGTTTGAGCGGTTTGGCCGCACTGATCTCCAACACGCGTCCCGACATCGCGACCAGGATCTCCGCGTTCTTTACCGTAACGGTAAGCGCCTTTCTTTGCAGTTCGACATCGTTCGCCGCCAGCGCGGCTTGAGCATAGGAGAGGATCGGGGTGAGCCAGTTGTTGACCTCGTGGGCGATCGTCGTCGCCGCCGTCCCCAGGCTGGCAAGTTGCTGAGCCTGTCGAACCTGAGCCTTGAGCAGGTCAAACTGCGTTTGGAGCCTGGCGAGCTGCGTTTCGATCGTCGAGGTCGAGTCGAGCGACGCTGTTGGAGTTCCTGATGGACGCGTGCGAACCGCAGGCTTGCTACCCATTTGGGTGGTGCTCCTGATTATGCTATGGTTGACGACTTATAGATCGGGGATATCGGCTGTGACGGTTGCTACTCTTGAAGAGGTGCCGGTCGGTATGGATACAACAGCCCAATTTGACGCTGTTGTTGACCTTCTCGGGCGCCTGGGTGTCGATGTGCGACAGGAGCGTCTGGGTGGGACGTGCGGCGGTCTTTGCGAGGTGCACGGCCGGCGGGTGGTCTTTGTCGATCTCGACGCAGATGCGGCTACGCGATTGGAGTGGTGCGTCCGGGCTCTGGCGTCGCTTCCCGAACTCGATTCGATCTACGTGACACCGGCCCTGCGGGACTTGATCGAACGTGTGCGAGAGCCATGACCCGGCGCCGGCCGGCTGTCCTTTGTGGTGCCGGTGGGGTTGCGCAAAAAAAATGGGCTCCCGCCGAACCCATTGGTCTGAATATCGCCCATCTCCCCGGGAAAGCGATCTTCAGACCCCTGACTTCGGCGGGTCGCCCGCGGAGGAAAAGTGTTCCCTGGGACTGGGAACACGCCCTAGCGTCCCCCCCATGGTGCGTCGCGTTTCGTGGCGTCCGTTGCGTCAGGTCGTTAAGTCATATCGATGTACAAAGGGCACGTACCATGCCACGCCGGCACAGCGAACACACCCGTGGACAGGACTGTTGTAACTCTTTGATTTACAAGGAGTTACGACAATCTCTCATGCCGGGGGGACGCCGCGTTTTCTCCAGCCGGTGGGTAGAAACCAAGCCAGGTGGGGAACCATTATGGGCACTATTGCCCACAATCATCATCGGCCATGACGTGTAAGAAGTATGCGGCAACCACGACCCGCAGACAGTGACTCTCAGGGCGCGCCGCGTTCTGCGTACGCCCGCCAGGCTCGGCGCACGGGCCAGAGCGCAACAAGCCCCTGAACGGGCCGCCTCGGTCCCACACGCCAGCGCCAGGGGTCTCGTTTCGGATGTCATTTGAACCGGGTTCAAGCCGGATGGAAAGGCCGGTCAACGACCGCGAAAATCACACTTAGGGGTAGCTGCGTAGCCCCGTTGGCAAAGCCCTGACCGGTCTGTCGAGTCTCGCCGCAGAATCCTATTGACTCCCCGGATGATTCCGTTTATCCTCACAACACTGCCGAGGAAGTCGTGTAGAGGCCGGCGAACAGGATCAAAACTCGGTTGAAATAACGCCTGTTTTTCAAATCAGCCCCTCTGCCGATTCAGGCACAGGAACCATCTTCTGTAGAGCGAAGCTCCTGGTGTCCCTCCCGCGGCAGGGGGCTAAAGGAGCTCTATATTGCTAAGGATGGTATCCCTGGCAACATTGATCGTTGCTTTGCTTTGCACGACGGCCTATTTCCTCGACATCACCTTGGAAGCAGCGTGCGTGGGGGTCTTTGGCGCCTTCTATGCTGCGAAGCATCTTGTCTCTCGGGACAACAAGAACGAACGTCAGTGGGCGTCGAGTTGTCGTCGTAATCAGACGGTAAGCCTTCGGGGCACTACGCACGGGTTCACGAAGCATCGTAACGCCGAAACGCCCGCACCGGGCGCGTGCACTCGAATGCCGCCTTCCGGCATTTGAAATCCAGCGACATCGCCGCCACCCGCCGCAAGGTAGACATGCTCTTATCCAAGCTCCGTAATTGCTCGAGCTTCGCGAAGCTCGCCGCTGCCCGCTCTCCCGACGTATCCCGACGAGCCGGGACGAAGACGCGTTGGGATCGCGGTACTGATCTATGTCCCTCCGTCCCTATGTCCCTCCGTCCCTATGTCCCTCCGTCCCTATGTCCCTCTGTCCCTCCGTCCCTTCGCACCGCCCGCTCTCCCGACGTGCGTCGGGATCGCGGTACTGATCGCTTCATCCTTCATCCTTCATCCTTCCGCCTTCATCCTTCCGGCGCTTGGCGCACACCAAAACGGCCGGCGCTTAAGCACCGGCCGTTTCCCTCGCAGTTCCGATCCACTCGAGAAGATCCCGAGCGCTTCCACTCGACTGCGGCTAGGTAACCAGGTTCCGGATGTCCTTCGATGTGATCGCGCCTGCCTTCTTGTCGAGCTTTCTGCTCAGCCAACTCATGACGACGGGTGTGTAAGGCAGGCTACCCGTCTTGACCTTCTCGACCATCCGTGCATCACGCCGCGTCCGCTCCTTGGCTTTGACGATCGTGTTCCGCGCCTTCGTCGTTGCGGCGTCCTCGCGTCTTCTGCGCCTTGCAGCGCTGCGATGCATCCCCATAGCAGAATCTCCGGTGCAGAACGCACGAAAACGGCGAATTGTGGGGACTTGGGCAGAGCGGGTCAAGGCGTCGGGCATGAAAAATGGCCGGCCCCGCAAGGCGCTCCCGGGGCCCCGCGGAGGCGGGGAATTGTCGTAACCTATGCAGTATGAAGGCTTTACGACGATGTCCCGGCTACGGTGAGGCCAGGTAACCCTCGGCATTTGTAAGCGCAGAAAGTAGCTCACCGCCGGTTACCCGCTCGTGGGCCACCCCGTATGGCATAACGCCTTCATGAATACAGGTCTTGAGGGCATATCTGCGGTCACCGACGCCCGTCTTCGAAGCAAGCACATCGTCAAGGCTGCGCGGCAAGTCGCAGATGACCTGAAGCATATGCGCAAGTGCGCCTTTGTCGAGAATCCGCCCCGGCTCGAGCCGCCAGGCCTCCTTGACCGCACCGCGCCCGCGCAACTCTTCGTATCTCTGATCGAATGTCGACCACCTGGCACCGTCACCAGCGAGCAACAGAACCGCTCGCATCCCTTCATCGACTGTCACGACCGGAACCGTGGCCAGATAATGGAGAAACGACACGTCATCTAGCGTCGCCGGGTCTTGCGCGGGCTGGTAGGTGCGCTGGGGCATCGCGCAACTCCCGCCCTGCAGCATCGTGACGAGGCCGAGTACGGCGACCACAATCTGTCTGACGCGCCGACAATGTGCGGTTGATGTCAACGCGGCCCCCGTCCTTATTGCCGAAACGTTCATCTCAAAAGCTCCATGTCATACCGACAAGGAAGAATGTGCGCGTGGTGCGGTCGCGGAACGCTTTGCCGGGGAAGAAGACACCCAGCCGTGCCGTCCAACTCAGATCGGCGGTCATCTGCCAATTGGCGTAGTAATCCATCTCCCAGCCCAGATACCCGGATCGCACATCGGCCGTCGGGTCGGAGACGGCCGCGGAACGATGGTGCTTATGGTACAAATACCAATCGGTGCCCAGCTCAAAGTGCTTGAGCCGACGGTGATCCGGCCAGGGGTAGCACGAGGCGCCCGCCCGCCACATATGCAGGTTGCTGTAACGCGGCGCAAATGACAGACCGGTGTCACGGTAGCCGAAGCCGATGAAGCCGGTGTCGTCACGGTCTCCCAGGTTGCCGCCGACGGTGTTGGTCGGGCTTGCGAAACGATCGGGATCGCCGCTTCCGAAGACGTACTCGATTGCAGTTCTGGCCTTATGCTCGCCGGGGAAGAGGTATTCCAGCTCGGCCTGGACCGCCCAGGCGTTTATATCGTTGTCATGTATGAACTGGCGGTGGCCGAAGCTGTTGCCGGCCTCGTAGACCCATTCCGTGGTGTATCTCAGCCCCTTGGCAACCTCGCCGGTCGAGCCGAGTCCCAGGTAGAACGAGTCATAGTCAAACTTCTGGAATGGCCGGTAGACGGCCTCTCGATTGCGATCGTGCTGCCAGAATGCGTAAGCGAACGGTTCGTGACGCTCGTAGCCGAGGTACTTTACCTGTGCGCCGAAGAAGTCGCGCCGCGTGCGGGTCGCAGTCCGCGACAGATCGAAGTCCTGGCTGCTGCCCACGGTTCTACCGGCAAAGCCGGTCAGCTCAAAGGATTTGTAGGTTGCACGGGCCGACACGTGGTCCAGCGGCGTGGCCAGTACCAGGCCCGTGCCAAACATCACCAGATCCCGCCCACCGGTGATTACCAGGTTGTAGTCGACCCGGCGACGCTGGTAAGCCCGGATCGCCTTCGCCAGGTCAAACCGGTAATACCCGCGTTCAAGGTTGGGGCCCTCGACGTCGTCGTCGTTGCCGTCGTAGGCGTCACCGGTGTTGAAGTCGAGCAGGCTCAGCCGCGTGCGGACGTAGACCTCGTGTGCGCCCTTGTCGACACTCAACCGGCTCCAGAGCCTCAGATCGTGACGCCGCAGTGTCCGTGAGCTATCCACGCCGTCGTCGAACAGGAACACGTGGGCGCTGTACCACCCGCCAAAATCGAACATGGCCCGCTCCGAGTCGCCGACCTCTTCATCGATTTGCCGTCTAAGACGTACCTCGAGGGCTCGCTGTTGATTCAAGAATGACTCGGGATCGTGGCGAGGTTGTGCCCGCTGGGCAAGTGATGGGCCGGCAAGACTCGACGCGACGACGCCCGACACAAGGGCAAAGCGCATCGGCCGGGGCGTACACCTTCTTTGTGAACACGGTCTGACCACGCCAAGCTCCCCCAAAGCGCCAACCATCCTGACAGTAATCCGGCCAAAGATCAACGGGAGAATCTCGGCCATCACGTGCATTCGTGTGGATCGGCTTTCGGTGCGTCCCGAAAAAGGTGGCGTGCCCCACATAGTGTGGCACGGTCTCGCGCAGCGAGGCCGTGGTTCGACGCTACCACGGCCTGACCCGCATGCGGCGGGTCAAACCGTGCCACTCCCAATGGTATGCACCCATCGGGCCATAGTCTGCCCGGTATGGCGTGTCAGACGGTCGGATGGAGTAAGAGTACGTACGACCGTGTGTGAGAAGGGGGGTGCCACTGGCAGCTCGCTGCCAGTGCCTTATACTCCTGACGAAGGGACACTGGCGGACAAGCCGCCAGTGGCACCCGCCATTGGGCGTCATCTGGGTTCTCACACGCGCTCTAAGAGAACCGAGCCGACCGCCGTAGGCGGATCAGGAAGCGGCAGGATTGCGTCGGCCGGGCTCAGAACCCTATACCGGAGCGAGCCACGGCCGTCCTGATCCGGCTGCCGCCGCTGAGGGTGGCGTGGAAGGAGAGGTCTTTTCACAAGGCGCCGGTGATCGCGAAGATGACAATCAGAGCGTACAACGCAACGAAGGCGAAGATCAACACGGCCGGCAGAGTCAGAACAGCGAGTGCCGCCCGCCAACCCTGCACCTGCTGGCCCACTTTGACCATGAGCACCGCGCTGATAAGCCACCAGATCCATCCGCAGTAGATCCCAACGCAAGGCAACGCGGTGAAAATGTTCGCTCCGCTGGCGTAGCAAATCGCCTGGTAAGTACGTTTCATGGTTCCAGCGGTCTCGCCGGTTGCCCGTAGCAGGCCGTGAGTAACCGCCCCCCAGACCGCGATGGACACGAACGCCAGGCCGGCAACGACGAGTAGAACAAAGCCAATCCCCATCACGGAGCCGGCGACTGTGGCCACCGGCCTGGCCCCGCCACGACCGCCAGCAACGAATGCTACAGCTATCGGGAGCACGAGAAACGGCGACACGCTGACAACCAGAGCCAGCGTGTTAGTCAGCATCGCAAAGCCCCACGCCTGGCCCGTCGAGCCGGCCTCAGGAACGGCCCGCATAAGTCGATGGGGTTGGACGAGGGCCATGCCAACGGTCGACAGCCAACCCGCGATGAAACCCCGCTGCTTCCGATCCAGCCAGGGCACCCGATCGACTTGTGTCCGCTCTTCTTCAATCCCGGCCGTCGGAAGGAGCACCATCTCGTCCATGTGAATGCCCTGTCCACAGGAAGCGCAATCGAAGGCCATTGGCACCAAGTGCCCCTTCCGGCCTGTCCCGTAGTATGGCTCATCACAGTGTGGGCAGCAGAACTGAACACTATTGACAACAAACTGATACTCGCTGGGCAGAAATGGCGTGCCGCACTCCGGGCAGGCGCGTGATGGGAGGTTCCATAAACGGTAGTCGCACTTCCTGCACCGCATCGACCGGCTCCGGCGCCTTCGCGTCAGGTGGCGACGTCACGACCAACCGGCCACCTCGCGTCTTATCTTCGGGAGACTGAACCAGACCAAGAAGAAGACCGGCAATGCCCATCCCCAGACGATTCCAAACCCGACGGAAAAGGCACCCATGGCCACAAAGAATCCACCTCCGATGCCGGGCAGATTCTGCTGTGCCATCGCCTGGAACTGTTCCTGTTGCATCGTGAAAGTCCATGCGGTGCTGGCGACCACGTACACCATCTTGAGACCCGCCCAGCAGTAAGCCGCCCTCACGGCCCAGCGGCGATGCCGCAGGATGCCGATGCCATCCGCCAGTAGCAAAACGGCAAGCCCTGCTGCCACCAGGGAGCTGACCGTGATCCACGGGCCCCACTCTTGGAACTGGTCGAACATTGCAGCCTGACTCTGAGGCACCATCTCGACGAAGACCCCCATGAAGAGGGGAGACACGGCCCCCCAACAGCCACCGAGGCACCCTAACCCCCCCAGGACGATGGCGATCACGCCGATGGCCGTAGGCCACCCCGATGGCTGCGCCTGTCCGCCAATCGCACCCGGAACTCGTGGCGGTGTCGTGGGCTGGCTTGGTGAGTCCATTGCCATGACGACGCCTCAATTCTCTTGTCGGAACACGTCCCGATATTTTGGCAGTAACCGGTTCCGGCGCAATGCAGGAACAACGCCGCTCATTGCCCCAAGACCGCCAAAGTAACGGGAAAAACCGGAGGAGGAGGGATTCGAACCCCCGAGACGATTTCTCGCCTAACGGTTTTCAAGACCGTCGCCTTCAGCCACTCGGCCACTCCTCCAGGAATCACTATTCAGTTGTTCAGCCGCCCGAGGCGGTTTTTTCCGGGTTTTTTCGACTTCGGCCTTTCTGGTCTGGCTCCGCCTCAGTGTCATCCGGCGATACCGGAGATCCCTCGATGTACCCCGTTCACGCAGGCTGGTACACATGCTGTCGGTGTCTCTTTCGTTGGTCCCCGTTGCTCGCTGCCGCTCCTTCTCACCCGATGTGCTTAGGTCGGGCAAAGCTCCCAACGCTGCTGCCCTGTCCTCCACCAACGTATGCCTGTATCAACCCATCGTCAAATTGATGTCTGAGTGCCGGGCCAAATCCTGAGCCTGCTTCGGGTGGACCCCGCCACGGGCCAGGTTTGTGATGAACGTACGACGGAAGGCGTGAAAGTCGGCCACCCGTCCAGCCTCATCCCGGTACGCGAGGAAGCTGCTCTTCTCACGCTGCTCTCGATCCTTGTCGTCGGATGCCTCGTCCATCCAGGCCGATCGGGCATCCACGCGGTCAGCCCGGAGCATCGTCACAACGGCGTCGGGCCGGGGCCTCCTAAACACCGAAGCATCCGCATCTTGCGTGACGACAAACGCCTGTAGTTCCACGGCAAGGGGCGATGGAAGCGGCTGTACGTCCTTTCGGCAGTGCTTGGAGAAGGCGGCCTCCACGGTCACTGTTGGAGGGTTGCCCTCCAGATCGAATGATTGCGAACTGAGGCTCCGAATCTCGCCCGCCCTCAAGCCGGTCTCAGCGGCAAGCCGGTACAGCATCGCTCTCTCCGCCCCCGTCATGCCGTACCTGGTTGCCCCATTCCGGGTCGTCTCCAGCAGCAGACGCAACTTGTCATCATTGAACGCCCGCCGGTCGTGCCGTCGATCGGTTCGCACGTTACCGCCATGCAAGTGCACAAGGGGGTTGCCCGGTGCCTGGCCCTCCTGCACCATCGACCGACAGAACTGCTTGATGGCCTGGAGGTAGAAGTTGCAGGTCTGAACACTTCTCCCCACCGCCCGGAGCCCACCGAGGAACGCCTGAACGGTGAACGCCGAGAGGTCCGGCCAGGACGTAAAGCGGCAGTCCTCTATGACTCGCTGTGCCTGCCCCCGAACAAGGTCCGCATGTTTCTGAGTCGTCCCCTTGTCCAGCAAGGACTGGTGCCACTCAGCGATATGTTCATTCAGGGGTCGCTTCCGGTGCTTGGCGAATGTGTCTATTAACCGGCGTGTGCCCGGAATGCGGCACCCTGATCGACGGGGCACCGTAAGGTCTTAAGTCTTCTGTCGCCCTTGCGGCGGGCTGGGAGGCGTAGTGCCAGGGAGTGACACCAATTCTCAGACGCGAATAGAGCGTATCTGAGCGTCGGACCTCGCCCCGAAGCACCTCAGAGACGACAACGTCGCGTAGGGGACAGCGATACGTCTGCTGTGCCGTGATATGGTCGCCAGCCGGTGAGAAGGGAGGACCCACGGTCCGCGACGAAGCCCTCTCTAAGACACCAGCGAGCCGAGGGCGATGCTCCACCCTGTTACGGACCCACTACACCTTTCCGAATCCAGTCCGCAGCGGGTACCCTATGGCACAGTATGTATAAGTGGCGCTTATTTATTATAAGTGATAAGATATACACAACGGGCGGACCCCTGCCCACTGACGGGATGGATCCGGAAAAGTTATACCGGGTTCGTAACGGATCAATGGTCGGGTGAGGAGGAAAGTCGGAGGGAAGGTAGGGCTCCGTTTGCGTCTCAGGACCGGGACAGGTAATTCGGGGCCTCTGCACCTTCACTCCGATTTCTCTCCGCACCCAACGTCCGACCCGAAAAGAGCCCCGGCCTGTGTCTGAGATATGGTTTAGACAAGACTTGCAGTGCAGGCAGCCTTCGGGTAACAATCGCAAACGGAGAAGGGGTCAACCCCGGCTCGGCGGCTATTTTGGAATTAGCAAAAAACGTGATGCACACGACACCGAGTCGGGCCTTGGACTTGACCCCTTCTCCACCCCTGCCCAACTTCCGGCTCGTGGGTACGCGGAGCCTTGGGCCCGTGGACCTGCGGGCCGGTTGGGGGATTGTTCGCGGTTCAGATCAGCCCGAATTGGGGCCGTTCGGGTGTAGCATCTCGCAACCGGCCGGTACCGATCCCGGCCAGACGTAGAAGTACGACGCAGTGCCACACGTATGTCACTCTAGGTTGCGGGCCAGGGCCTCTCGGGGACGGAGGCAGGTTCCAATTCGAGACAAATCCGTTTGAGGTCGCGAGTTCTGGAGAAACGTGGGGCTATTGCCCGGCCTCAGCGGACTTTCTGAGGCCGACCGGAGTGCCAATATTCTGGCACTTGTCGAGGACGCCACACGGTCCGGGCTTCGCGGAATCGCCACGAAAACAATCCGTAAAGCGTATGAATCATCCGATCAGGCCCACGACGAAGGGACTCCGGTGAGCGGCATCACGTGTCTGTCGCTATGACCGGCGAGACGCGGGGAAGGCCGGTGTCGCTTTGCACGTCGTGGACTTGGGCGGGAACACAATCGACACGACATCCGTAGCGGGACGGTTCATGCTGGTGGTGTTGGCCGGGGCTGCTGAAATGGAATGCAACTTAACGCGGGAACGCACCCGATCAGCACTGGCTGTGAAGCGTGCGAACGGGCAGCGTATCAGCGGACGTATCCCGTATGGCCACGATCTTGCCGACGACGGTGTGACGCTTACCGAGAACCCAGCCGAACAGGCTGTGATCCGGGACATTCAGGCCATGGTTCGGGCGGTATGGCGTTGCAGAAGATCGCCGACGTGCTTACTGAGTGGGGCGTACCGACAAAGACCGGCCGGTCGAAACGATGGGGCACCGCTCCGTAGTGAGCATCCTATGGCGAGTCGAAGGCTAACCGGCATCAAGAGTGGGCGCCGGCGTATGTTGGCATTCTGGCTCGTCGAAACGTGCAACGCCTGACTGAATCTTGACGCATCACATGGAAGGCAAGGAAAGGCGGCTTAACGACGGTAGGTCAGTCGGGGTGTGCAGGATTCG
>CP070827.1:2364542-2367352 GCA_020344555.1 Phycisphaerales bacterium | reverse complement strand
GTCGGTCGGGCAGACTGACCCGCTCTTGGCAACCCATAAATCCATCTCTAATTGTATCAGATTTCCTCAGCGGCGTCGAGGGTGAAACGCCAGGGACGCGGGATCAGCCACTTTCTTCTCTGCTGGAAGGTCCCATTACAGGCGAATTCCGGGCCGCCGCCGGCGTCTCGAATGGCCATCGCGGCCCCCCGACAAGGACTACCCATTCGGCCGGCTCGCCGGCCCTACACCGCCGGGCGAGATCGGCGATGGTGAGTTTCAGGACGGGGTGAATGATATCGCACGCGATTTCGGCCAACGGCTCCAGAACGAACCGGCGCTTGTGGAGGCGCGGATGCGGAACTGACGGAGCACGGTCATCGGTCGCAAGATCCTCGTAGAGCAGCAGATCGATGTCGATCACTCGGGCCTCCCAGCGCTGCCGGCGCACACGACCTGACGACTCCTCGATCGACAGGACGGTGCGGAGCAGTTCCATGGGGGTCAGCGTTGTGGTCACACGAACGGCGGAATTGAAGAACGGTCCCTGATCAGACGGACCGCCTACGGGAGCGGTTTCATATAGCGACGCAGTGCCCGTCTCAAAGTCCACACGTATCTGCGGATGGCTGTCCATCGCAAACACCGCGGCCCGCAGGGCGGCAAGCCGATCTCCGAGGTTGGAACCCAAGCCCAGGTAGGCTGTCGCTGTGTCGGCTTCGTTGGGCATCTGCTGATCTTACCAGGTGATCTTGGCTATCCGCCCGACAGCCTCGCGAGTTCGTTCTTCCGAGACCGTTAGGGCCAACCGCACGTATCCCTCGCCGGCGGGGCCGAACCCGGCGCCGGGAACCACGACAACGTCGGCCTCGTCCAGGACACGCGAGGTTGCGGTCATGGAATCGACGCCGGGCGGACACTTCGCCCATACGTAGAACGTCGCCTGGGGTGCGGCGACCGGCCAGCCGGCCTCACGGAACCCGGCCACGGCCACGTCCCGACGCCGTCGATAGACCTCGATCTGCTCACGGATCTCCGGACGATTGATCCCCCGCAGTGCGGCAATGCCCGCATGTTGGATGGCCTGGAACAGGCCGGAGTCCAGATTGCTTTTTACCTTCGCAAGGGCGGCCAGCACTTCCCGGTTTCCAACCGCAAAGGCGATACGCCACCCGGTCATGTTGAAGGTCTTGGAGAGCGAGTGGAATTCGATGGCCACGTCCTTCGCGCCTTCAACTTGCAGAATGCTTGGCGGCGGGCTGTTGAAGTAGATTTCGCAGTACGGTGCGTCCTGGGCGATGAGGATGTTGTGCTTCCGGGCGAACGCCACCGCTTCCTCGAAAAACGACAGCGGGGCAACGGCCGCCGTGGGATTGTTGGGGTAATTGAGCCACATCAGCTTCGCACGACGCCTCACCTCCGCCGGTATGTCCTCCAGCACGGGAAGCCAACCGTTGCGCTCGGCCAGCGGCATGGTATGGCATGTACCCCCCGCGAAGATGGTACCGGACACGTACACCGGGTATCCGGGCTCAGGTGCCAGGACCACATCACCGGGATTGACCACCGCAGTCGGCAGATGTCCGATTCCCTCCTTCGACCCTAGGAGGACCACCACTTCGGAATCCGGGTCAAGACTTACGCCGTAGCGTTGGGCGAAAAAGTCCACGACGGTCCGGCGCAACTCGAGCATCCCCACCCCCAGAGCGTATCGATGGTTGGCCGGGTCTCGAATCGCCTCGGCCATGCGATCCACGATGAACTGGGGCGTAGGATCCGACGGATCGCCCACGCCGAAGTCGATCACATCTCGCCCCGCGTCGAGGGCCTCCCGCTTCCTGCGGTCGATCTCGACAAACAGGTACGCCGGCAGTTGAGAAAGACGCTCGGCACGCCAACTGTTCACGGCAAGTCTCCCCACAATCCATGTAGCTCCCGCCCCGGCCACACCCGGGCGGATCGCCCTAACTACCGCGGCCCTTCCCAACCGTCAATCGCCCGCCGCCGCAGTCGAACCGCCGGCGGGTGGCACCGGTCCCGACCTGTCCCGGCGGGTGGCACTAGTCCCGATGCCTGTCCCGATCCGTCCTCGTCCCGGCTCGCCGGGGCACGTCGGGGTACGTCGGGATCCGCCAGTGTTTCCGTTAAAGGGACACCGCCCACGAACAATTCCGGCGGGCGATGCCCACCCAACAATCTCGGTGGGCGGTGCCCACCTTACGACACTCGTCGACCCGGCCCTGTTCACGGGGCCACCCCGCGACAGTGGGCTAATAGCCCAGCCCTTTTAGGGCTGGTTTCGCCGGACCCGTCCTCCCCTCTCCAATACCCCCTGTGGATCAGCCCGTTTCCAGTGGGCTTCCATCCCTATCGCAGGACGGGAATCGCACCACGCGTAAGCCCGTTGAAGCGGGCTGACGATGATCATGACAGGGGCGCGTCACTACCCAGGCGTAAAACGCCTGGTCTAATAGCCCTTCGGGAAAGGCCGCTGAAGCGGCCTACTGTTGCGCCAGCGACGACCCCGCTCGGCGCGCGACGATCCCGCGCCTACGACGATCCGCCACCCAGGACGATTGCCCGACCACAACCGCGCATCGTTGACGACCCCGCTGCTCGTCGATCCGGCCCCGTTCACGGGGCCTCTACGCGATAGCGGGTTAATAGGCCAGCCCTTTACGGGCTAACGATGATCATGTCGGCTTGCGCTTCGGGGACTTCTTCGCCGCTACCTTGGCCTGGCGCACCAGGTCGGTCACATAGTCGCCCACGATTTCGAAACTCAGCGTCTTGAGACGCGTCTCCACGTCGTATACCAGCCATTCCACCAA
>CP070827.1:2362205-2364442 GCA_020344555.1 Phycisphaerales bacterium | reverse complement strand
CACTGACCGGATAGGCATACATCCGCGGGGAAGCATCGCAAGTAACCTCACCGGTTCCGCCTGACTCCGTCCCGTCGCACCCGACCGTCGGCGCTACGGGCATCATCTCGCACGTTCCCACGGGCGGAATTTCCTCCGTGCAGACTCGCTGGAACTCGGCATCGTACTCCGCCTCGGACCAGCCGCGGGATGGTGGGGCGATGCCGTGGCCGGCGAGGACCAGAGTGCCAAAGTGCATGTTGGCCACCCACCAAGGAGGGTTGTCGTCCCTGAAGAGAATCGGAACGTACAAGCCCATACCATGGACATACACCACCTCGGGTGGGAAGCACGTCAGATGAGGGTTGCGCACGACCATGGGGGTAACCCGATGGTTGTAGACCCAGCCACCTGGGAAAAGCGCCCCCGGAGGCATGTAAATCTCTGCAAAGACGTTAAAGACACTCTGGGCGTCGAAGTCGCCCGTGGAACCAAGCTTGGACTCAACCTCACCAGGGCTCATTTCGAGGCGGGGCCACCTAATTTTTCCTACCTGGACCTCGGCGCCACTTCCGTGTGTCATCGTAAGGCCCGCGATCTCGGTGTGCACCTCCCGGGTGCCTAGCGGCCCTTCGTATGCGTTAATCAATATGTCCGAGTCCTTGATGATCGTGCCCGCGGCTCCAACGGGTGTTCCCCGCCTGTCCGGTGAAAGTGGGTCGATGCTATCCCAGTGTGGGGCGCTTCGCCCGATCTCCGTATTCGGGTCACGCAAAAAGGGGCTGATGAGTAACCCCGTTACCGGGTCATAGCCAGGATACCCGACCATCAAGGGTTGGAACCAGTGACTGACCCAAATAAAGTAGCGTCCCACGCTGTCGGTGACGTCGTTACAAGGCACCGGGTCTCCATCGCAGGGATCGTCGAAAGTGCAAGTGCGCCTTGGTGAGTGCACCGGGCCGGCGCCTAACCCTACCGGCTGCCCCCAGTTGGCCTGTGTGCGACCCGACGCGTCCAACGTGGCCCACGCGACGTCATGGGAAGCATTGTCATTGTCGAATCCGAAGACCCATCCCCCGCCGGGCAGACCAGGGTTAAGATCTGGGGCCTTAAAGTGGATCACGTAGGGACAAAAACCGGCTTGCGAAGAGGTGCCCCCATGGGGTGTCTTGCCCGGGTTATGACCCAGCTTGTCACCGTTTGGCTCGATCCAGTAGTCCCAGCCCGGCGGCCGGCAGACATTGGTGTAATTCGGCCCGTGGCCGTCGTGGGTGGCGATGATAACATGGGCCATCGAGCCGTCCGGATCCGTGACGGGGTACGCGTAGTCGCGGGGAGTGGCATCGCAACTGACGATGCCAGAGCCACCGGATTCCGTCCCATCACAGCGGACGGTCGGAGTAAACGGACGGTGCCACAGTCGTGGTTCTAAGCGAGGCCTCGTGACACTGCCCACCTCCAGGGCATCGCGAAAACCAGGTGGGGCATCGTATACCTTAACACAGGGCTCTTCGATCGTGAAATAGGTGTCTGGGGGAGCGCAAGTGATGTCGGCTTCAACTATCAGCGGATCATGATTGTAGTAGTAGTTGTCCGGATCGCCGGGGAACTGGATCTCGAAGAACACGTGAAAGAAGCTCTTCCCCACCGCGTGATCCGGGTCCTCAACGGTGGTTCCCAGTGACGCCCCGAGAAGGCCGCCCTGGCCCCGTCCCGCCCCCGCGATCAACGTCGTGCCGTCGTCGGCGGTCAGGTCCATTTGAGTGATCTCCGCGTCGATCACGTCAAGATGACCGTCAACCTGAGTTGATCCGGGGAAGTTGGCCGAGTCATCGAGCGGGTCAGTTCGCACGACCGTAAAGTCGCCCGAGAAGACTACGGTCGTGTCCGGCTCACAGTAAATGGGTGGCAGGTCGATGCCCAGCTCGACCCCCGAGGCGGGCATGACGTCCGTGCCCGCGGGGCAAGTGTCGATCCAGTGGAATCCTGGGCCGCAATCTTCGCAGGGGTCATCAGCCAGCGTGCCCGGCGCCAGGGCCAGGACCATCGCACACGCAAGCGCAACTCCTGTTATCGCTTTCGTAATCATTTTCTTACCTCCTGTTTGTCGTTGTGCATTTGGTGAAGACTGTTCAGAGTCGTTTGTGACCGGTTGTCGTTCCCGGCCACCGGCGGGCTCAGCCCGCCACAATAGTGCTCACGTGGAAGTGCGGTATCGGCGGGGCCCGGGGTTGGGAGGGGCGAATGACAAAGCGTGG
>CP070827.1:2344622-2362105 GCA_020344555.1 Phycisphaerales bacterium | reverse complement strand
GCGTTCGTCCAGTGCCGGCGAGCGCCGCAGCCTCAAGCGTGACGTTCTGGTCAGCGCGCAGGTCGCGATGGCGTTCGCGCTCGTGATCTGCGCGGGTCTGATGACGCGGAGCTTCCGCTATCTCCAGAGCGTCGATCCGGGCTTCGAAGCCGGGCACCGTCTCACGATGCGCCTGACGCTGCCCCTGCACAAGTATGAGACCGACGAGAGAAGGGCGACATTTGTCGAGCAGGCCATACGGGCAATCCGCGGAATTCCCGGCGTGACATCGGCCGCAACCGTCTCATCCCTTCCGCTCTCGGGAATGAACACTTGGTATGACATAACGATCGACGGCCATACGCCCGCCAGGCCGGACGAGCGCATTTCCGCCGGCTACATCGTCGCGACGCCCGGCTACTTCGAGACTATGGGAATCCCCCTGCTCCGCGGGCGCGATTTCACATTCCAGGACACACTCGAATCGCGGCACGTCGTGATCGTCAGCGAGAACCTCGCAAGCCGTTTCTGGCCGAATGAAGACCCGATTGGAAAACGTCTCAAATACGGTGCCCCGGATTCTGACGCCCAGTGGCGAACCGTGATCGGAGTGACCGGGGACGTCAAGCACGCCGGTGTGGAACGCGAGGCCCGGCTGGAGACGTACCGACCCTACGCCCAGACCCCTTGGCAATTCGTGGTCGTCATCGCCCAGACGCAGGGCGATCCGGCTGCGGCGACTTCCGCTGTTCAACAGACGATCTGGGATCTGGACCCCGATCTTGCCCTCTACCGCGTGCGCACCATGGAGGACGTCGTCTTCCATCGTCACGGCGTCTGGGGCGTCTATGCCACGCTGCTCGGCGTGTTCGCCGCGATCGCGCTGCTAATCGCTGCCGTCGGACTCTACGGCGTGATGGCCTACTCCGTAAGTCAACGGGTGCACGAGATCGGCATCCGCATGGCGCTCGGGGCGCAAGCGCCGCATGTGCTCCGCCTGGTCGTTACACGATCCGCGATCATGGCGCTCGTCGGCGTCGCCGTCGGCACAGCACTCGCGCTGGCCCTGGGAAGCGCACTACGGGCGATCATGTACGGCATTTCGCCAGCCGATCCCCTCACGTTTCTCGCAGTTGGGTCGGTGATGTTGGTAGCTGCGTTGCTGGCGGGCTTCATGCCGGCTCGCCGTGCGACGCGTGTCGATCCGGCGGTTGCGCTGCGGTGTGAATAGGAGACATGCAATGCATGGAGTTCTGCAGGACGTGTATTATGCGTTTCGCATGCTGGCCAAGAGCCCGGGCGCAACGGTGATTGCACTAGTCACGCTGGCGCTGGGCATCGGCGCGAATACCGCTACCTTCAGCTTCATCAACGCCATGGCGAACATGCCGAACCGATTCGCCGATGCCGAGAAGTTAGCGTTTGTATATTCATCCACAGACGAGGATGAGGAAGGTTTCATCAGCGGGCTTGACTATCTCGATTGGTGTGAACAGGCAGAGTCCTTTGCCGGCATCGCCCTCTATGCTCGCCCCAGCCGTTTCCTCAGCGGCGCCGGCGAGCCGGAACGGGTCAATGGCGTAGTGGCCACGGCCAACCTGCTGCCGATGCTCGGCCTGGATGCTCAGCTTGGACGATTGTATTCGGCGGAAGAAGACTCCCCGGCCGCGGAGCGGGTTGTGCTCCTAACCGAGAGGCTGTGGCAGCGCAAATTCGATCGCAGCCCGGACGTCCTGCACCGGACAATCGTGCTCAACGACAAACCGCACACCGTCATCGGCGTCCTGCCGCCCGAATTCGACATGGAGGACATGTGGTATCGCTGCGATTTCGTGGCGCCGTTGCGGCTCGATCCGGTCAGGCTCAAGCGAGAAGATCGCTGGTATCGGTCAATCGCTCGGCTCGACCCCGACAACACTCACAAGCAGGCTCAGACGGAGATGACTGGAATCGCCGCCCGGCTTGCCGATGCCTATCCGGAGACGAACGCGAAAGTCGGCGTGACAGTGCGATCCGTGACTGACAGGGTCTTCTCGGCGAATGATCGTCTGGAGTCCGTGGCACTGCTGGCCGCCGTCGGAATGGTGCTCCTGATCGCGTGTGTCAATCTGGCGAATCTGTTGTTGGCGAAGGCGTCAGCACGTGGGCGCGAGTTCGCCGTGCGGGCAGCACTCGGAGCCAGCCGGGCGCGGATCATCCGCCAGCTTCTCACCGAGAGCCTCTTGCTGGCGCTGCTCGGGGGTGCCCTGGGCCTGCTGTTCGGAACGTGGACGATCGATCTGTTCAGTGTCTTGATGGAGGGTCATCCCTTCCAGGAACACGAGCTTGGCCTGAATCCGGCGGTACTGACCTATACGTTGATCGCATCCTGTGTCGCCGCGCTGCTCTTCGGCCTGGCGCCGGCTCTGACGACATCACGCGTGTCGGTCAGCGAAGCTCTGAAAGAGGGGGCGGCGGCTGCCTCGGCCGGGCGGGCGCGGAACAAGTTGCGAAACGGGTTGGTGGTCGCGCAGCTCGCGATCGCTCTGCCGCTGTTTATCTGTTGCGGGCTGACCATCCGACACCTGATCGCCCTGAGGTCCGCTGAGTTCGGCTTCAATGCCGAGCGGCTGATTACGATGCAGGTCGATCTGCCGTGGTACCGCTACAGAGAGCCCACCCAATGGGTGACCTTCTACCGCGATGCGATCGAGGCGATCGAAGCCATGCCCGGCATCGACCGAGCCGGCGCGTCAGTGAGCCTGCCAATTTTCGTCCTGGGCGCCACCCGTATGGCGTCGGTAACGATCGAAGGCCGCTCGTCCGACGAGACGTCTCCCCTGGATGTCGGCGGGTACAAGATGGTCACCCCGGGATTCTTCGAGACAATGGAGATCCCGCTTCTTAGCGGTCGGTACTTCACCGCGAGTGACCACGCTGATGGACAGCCGGTCGCACTGATCAACGAACGAATGGCCCGACAGTATTGGCCAAACGAGGATCCCGTCGGCCAGCGGCTCACGCTCGATCAGCGCGCCTCGGGAATAACCAACGTGACGATTATCGGCGCCGACCCGCCGGAGGCGGAAGTGACGTGGAGAATGGTTGTGGGCGTGGTAGCGAACGCCGGGTCGACGCTCCGGGGCGGCCCACCGCCTCCCACGTTGTACTTGCCGCACGCTCAGAAGCCGTCGGCGAGTATGGCGGTCGTCGCCCGAACGCTCGGTGACCCAAAGGCCGCGATTCCCGCGCTGCGCAGCGCGATACGCACCATCGACCCGGGAGCACCCGTGCACGACTTTCTTACTGTGGCCGACATCGTCCATCGCTGGTCCCGCGACGACCGCGGGGCCGCTTGGTTCCTCGGTACGTTGGCGGCCCTCGCGCTGGGCCTGGCCAGCCTCGGGCTGTACGGCGTGATGTCCTACGCGGTCGAGCAACGCACGCACGAGATCGGCGTGCGCGTCGCGTTGGGCGCCGGGGGTCGCGCCATTCTGCGTCTGGTGATCAAACGCTGCGTGACGCTGGCGGCAATCGGCATTGCGATTGGCCTGGTGCTCTCCGCCCCGGTCGGGCTGGCCATTGAATCCCTGCTCTTCGGCGTCAGCGGAATCGACCCTGTGGCGTACGCGGGTGTCAGCGCACTGCTGCTGGCGGTAGCCGTACTGGCCGGGTACCTGCCGGCTCGAAGGGCCACGAGGATCGATCCGATGGTGGCACTGCGGTGTGAATAGGAGACGACAGTGAGTTCACTCATCCAGGATCTTCGGTATGGGCTCCGGGCCCTTGCCAGGAGACCGGGCTTCACGTTTGTTGTGGTGGTCATGCTGGCCCTCGGCATCGGTGCCAACACGGCCATATTCAGCGTGATCGACGCCGTCGTACTGCGCCCGCTTCCCTACAACAGTCCGGACCGGCTGATGATGGTCGGGGAAATCCACCAGACGAAGGGTGGCGAACTCGGACCCGTCTCGTATCCGAATCATAGAGACTGGAAGGAGCAGAACAGGACTTTTGAACACATCGCCGCCTTTAGAGGAACACATCACAATCTTGCCGGCTTCGACGAACCTGAGCGGATCGACGGCGTGCGTGTATCCGCCGACTTCTTTGCGATGCTGCGAACGGAAGCCGCACTTGGCCGTACCTTCCGTCCCGAAGAGGATCGAGCCGGAGCCGAAGCCGTCGTGGTCATCAGCGATGGACTTTGGCGGCGGCGGTTCTCGGCCGACCCGATGCTGATCGGGAAAACACTGACACTGGACGGTGCCGCGTTTACGGTGATCGGGATTCTGCCGCCCGACTTCAGTTTTCCCATATACAGGGAGTACGGCGGCCCCTTGGAGATCCCGGATCCCGAAGTGTGGACGACGACCGCACTCGATGCGGGCTGGTTCTCGGATCGGGGCTGGCACCCGATCACGGCGGCCGGCCGCCTCAGGCCGGGCGTCAGTCTCGCGCAAGCCCAGGCGGATATGGACGCCATCGCTCATCGGCTCGAGGAGCAATATCCGGCAACGAACGCCAAGAGAGGAATCGGGCTCGTCCCCCTTCACGAGCAGGTTGTGGGTCAGGTGCGGCCGGCGCTGTTGGTACTACTTGGGGCGGTTGGCCTGGTTCTACTCATCGCCTGTGCGAATGTTGCCGGTCTCCTGCTGACTCGTGGAATGGATCGGCAAAACCAACTCGCCGTTCGCGCGGCGCTGGGCGCCGCGCGCGGACGGCTTGTGCGGCAACTTCTCGCCGAGACCGTGCTGCTGGCGGGTATCGGTGGTGTGCTGGCCTTACTGCTTGCTTCTTGGGCCGTCGACGCACTCGTTGCATTTATACCCTCGGACCTGCCGCGTCTCGACGCGATCAGACTCGATTGGCGTGTGCTGGGCTTCACATTGGTGGTCACCGTGCTGACGGCTCTGATCTTCGGTCTTCTTCCGGCGATGCATGCCACCCGAGGCGATCTCAACGCAGCTCTGAAGCAAGGAGGGAGAGGCTCGACCGTCGCAACTCGGTATCGCCTTCGCAAGGCACTGGTCGTCTGTGAGGTCGCCTTGGCGCTGGTGCTGTTGGTTGGGGCGGGGCTGCTGACACGGAGTCTTCAGCGGCTTATGGATGTTAGTCCGGGTTTCGATACCGATCGTCTGCTGACATTTCGGATGTCTGCGCCCTTTGCCAGCTACTCGGATCCCGTGGGGCGGGCACAGCTCTACCGTAATGTGCTCGAACGTCTGGAGCGGCTGCCGGGCGTCACAGCGGTTGGCGCCAGTACGGCCGTGCCGATGGGTGGCGGAGGCATCGCGCTTTCCCTGAGGATCGTGGGCCGCCCGGAACCCGTGCCGGGAGAACGTATGGCGGCCATGCACGGCACAATCAGCGCCGACTACTTCCGCGCCCTCGGCGTTCCGCTCCTTCGGGGGCGCTATTTCACCGAGCACGACGGACCTGGTGCTCCCGGTGTAATGATCATTAACGAAACCATGGCACGTCATTTCTGGACTGACCAGGATCCCATCGGGCAGCACGTCTACCTCGGGAGCCAGTTCAGCGACGACGAGCCCGAATCGTTTGAGATAGTCGGGATGGTTGCCGACTTGCGCGGCAAGAGCCTCGACAGGTCCGCAATGCGGCACATGTACGTTCCCTTCGAGCAGCAGACCTGGCCGTTCATGGAGTTCGCAGTCCGGACCTTAGGCAATCCGCAAGAGCTGGTCGGTGCCGTTCGAAGTGAGATTGCGGCGATCAAATCCGATGAGGCCCCCTACAACTTCACTACGATGAGTGAGTTTCTCTCCCGCTCGATTGGGCAACGGCGGTTCGCCGCATTGTTGCTGGGTGTCTTTGCGGCCGTGGCACTGACTCTCGCCATTATCGGGATCTACGGGATGCTGTCCTACACGGCAGCGCAGCGCACCCACGAGATCGGCGTGCGCATGGCCTTGGGGGCCGAGCGCAGTGACGTGCTTCGCCTGGTGCTCAAGCAGGGTCTTGGGTTGACCATGGTTGGTGTGGGAATCGGGCTGGTAGTCTCGTTGGTTTCGTCGCGCCTCCTGTCGAGTTTGTTATACGAAGTCGGGGCGACGGATGCCACCACTTTCATCGGTGTCTCGATGTTGCTTGTGGCTGCGGCTTCGCTGGCCTGCTACATCCCCGCCCGTCGGGCGACCAAGGTCGATCCGATGGTGGCGCTACGATACGAATGACTTGTGGACAACTTGCCGGTTAGAGATTGGCTAAATGGGATTTATTGTTGACAGTGCAACACTCCAGCAGGCGCTGGGATGCGACGGGGAATGCACTATACAGTCGGAGGTCCAAAACGTGATCACGCTCAGAAACGTGGAGAAGTATTACAAAGCGGGCCAGGGGTTTACCTACGTGTTGCGGCGAATTGCATTCGAGGTGGAACCGGGGGAGTTTGTCACTGTGATGGGCCCGTCGGGAGCGGGAAAGTCGACGCTGCTGAGTATCCTGGGGATGCTGGATGCGGCGTTCGACGGTGAGTATTACTTTCTGGGCCAGGCAGTACATGAGCTGCGCGCCCAGGACAGACTGAAGCTCAGCCGTGAGAACATCGGGTTCGTCTTTCAGCAATATCATCTGCTGGACAACCTCACAGTGTATGAGAATCTTGCGATCCCACTTTCATATCGGAATGTAAAGCCGTCGGAGTGTGCGGCACTGGTTGCTGATACACTGGACCGTTTCCAGATTGTGGGCAAGAAAGACCTTTATCCCAACCAGTTGTCCGGAGGGCAGCAGCAGCTCGTGGCAGTTGCCAGAGCCGTCGTGGCAAGTCCGAACCTGATTCTGGCGGATGAGCCTACCGGCAACCTGCACTCCAAACAAGGGAAGGAAATCATGGAGCTCTTCAAGCGACTCAACGAGCAGGGGACCACGATTATTCAGGTCACACACTCGGAGGTCAACGCCCAATACAGCAGAAGAATCATTCAGCTTCATGATGGGTGGATTGAGGGAGACGAGGTAGTACCCGCAGCGGCGTAAAGGACTGGTGTGAGCGCGCTGATTGCACAAACACTCGGCAGACCCATGCGCTCCGCCCAAGGCTCCGGAACCCGCACAAGACTACGAGATAAACGATGAACTCTCTGCTGCACGACATTCGCTACGGAATACGGATGCTGGCCAAGAACCCGGGCTTTGCCGCAATTGCGCTGATTACACTGGCATTGGGCATCGGCGTGAATACGGCTCTGTTCAGCGTGGTCAATGCGATGCGCAGCAGGCCTCAGCGGTTCCCCGAATCCGACAAACTGGTCTTCCTCTGGCAAACACGCGAGCGGCAGGAGCGACTACCCCGTTCTGTCAGTGCACCTGATTATTTGGACTGGCGCGAACAGAGCACGGTCTTCACAGACCTGGCCCTGGCCCTGCATAGCCGCCGGAACCTTACCGGGAGCGGCGAACCGGAGCGTGTCAGTGTCATGCCGGTCACCGCCAGTTTTCTGCCCATGCTGGGCATCGGTGCGCAGATCGGGCGGCTCCACAGTGTCGAGGAGGATGCGCCCGGCGCTCGGCGCGTCGCCGTACTCACGGACAGATTGTGGGAACGCCGGTTCGGCAGAGATGCCGGTGTCCTGGGCCGGACCGTTACGCTCAACGACGTCCCTTACACGGTTGTCGGCGTCCTGCCGCCGGAGGCAGATTTCGAGGAGTTTTTTTACTCGAAGATCGATTTGATCACGCCGCTACAGCTCGACTCGGGAACGTACCAACGTGAGCAGCGCTGGTTCCGATCGATTGGCCGTCTCAAACCCGAGGTTACGGTCGAGCAGGCCCAGACTGAGATGAGCGCCATCGCGGCTCGGCTGGCCGCAGCCTATCCGGACACGAACAGTGACGTCGGCGTCTGGGTGCAGCCGCTCAGCGAGAAGTACTTCTCTCACTCGGATCGACTGGCCTCCTATGCGCTGCTCGCTGCGGTGGGCTGTGTGTTATTGATCGCCTGCGTCAACCTGGCGAATTTGCTGCTGGCTAAGGCGACGTCGCGCGGCAGAGAGTTCGCGGTCAGAGCGGCGCTTGGTGCCGGGCGAGGTCGTATCGTCCGCCAGCTACTCACCGAGAGCCTGCTGCTGGCCTTGATCGGAGGTGTGTTGGGCTTGCTGGTAGGAGTCTGGGCGATCGACTTTTTTGCAGCCTCACGGGCCGACTACATGCCTTTTCGACAGGACGAATTAGGCCTCCAGCCGGCGGTGCTGGCCTATACGTTCATTCTGTCGGTGGCCGCGGCACTGATCTTCGGACTCGCCCCGGCATTGACGGCAGCAAGAGTCTCACTCAATGAGGCACTGAAAGAAGGTGCGGCCGCCGCATCATCGGGACTCGCCCGGAACCGCTTGCGCAGCTCGCTGGTCATCGGACAACTGGCAATTACTCTACCCCTGATCATCTGTGCCGGTCTGGTGATCAGGCACATCATCGCTCTCAAGTCGGTCGACGTCGGCTTCAACACTGAGCGTTTGCTGGTCATGCAGATCGACTTGCCCACGTATCGCTACGACTCGGACGCTGCCCGGACGACCTTTATTCGAGATGCAGTCGCCGCTTCGGAAGCGACGCCCGGCGTCAGGTCGGCCGCGGCCGTAAACTTCGTTCCGCTGGGGTTCGCGAGTTCCAGCGTCTCCGTAACGATCGAAGGCCGTGAGTTGAACAAGTCGGCCCGCCCGGACTACGCCGGATACAACATAGTCACGCCCGACTACTTCAGCACTATGGAGATCCCCCTGGTCAGGGGACGCTTCTTCACGGGCCACGACCAAGCTGAAGCTCAGCGGGTCGCTATCGTCAACGAGAAGATGGCAGAGCGCTACTGGCCGGATGAGGACGCGATTGGTAGACGTTTCCACCTCGATTCGGCCACGGCGGATGAGCAGTGGATCACAGTCGTTGGTGTGGTGGGCAACACCGGTCACTCGGGACTATACCACCCGCCAAGCCCGGAGATCTTCTTGCCCCATCAGCAGAGACCGTCGGCGAACATGGTCATTCTGGCCAGAACGCTTGGCGACCCGAACACCGTCGCTGCGCCTCTGCGCGGCGTGATCCGCCGGATGGATCCGGACTTGCCGATCTACGGTGTCCGCAGCATGGCTGACGTTCTCCACAGGTGGCTCCGTGACGACCGCCTGGCCGTCGCGTTTCTCAGCGGGCTGGCCGCGCTTGCCCTGAGCCTGGCCAGCGTCGGCCTGTACGGCGTGATGTCATACAACGTCGCCCAGCGCACACACGAAATCGGCGTGCGCGTCGCGTTGGGTGCGGGAAGAGACGACGTTATGCGTCTGGTGATCAGGCGCTGTCTCACGCTGGCCGCTGTGGGAGTGTTGGTCGGGCTTGTGCTCTCGGCCGGCGTCGGGCTGGTAGTCGAATCGCAACTGTACGAGGTCAGCGGGATCGATCCTGTGACCTTCATTGGTGTCTCCATACTTCTGTTGCTGGTGGCCGCGGCGGCCGGATACCTGCCCGCCCGCCGGGCAACGAAAGTCGATCCGATGGTGGCACTGAGATATGAGTAGGAGTGACTCCGTGGGCACCCTTGTTCAGGATTTTCGCTACGCCACTCGCGTGCTCGCCAAGAGACCCGGCATTACTCTCGTGGTCGTGCTCACGTTAGGGCTGGGGATTGGCGTCAACACGGCGGTCTTCAGTGTCGTCCACGGGGTCCTCCTGCAACCGCTGCCGTACCAGGACCCGGAAGAGTTGGCCGTGCTCTGGAGTCACTTCCCGGGCTGGGGTGTTTACGAGGGACCGTTTTCTCGAGGGATGTACTTCGAGATCGAGGATCGGACTCACGTCTTTGATCAGGTGGCAATGGTCAAGACGCATTCCTTTACGCTGACCGATCAGGGCCCACCGGAGCGCATTCGGGGGATACGCGCCTCGGCCCTGTGTTTGTCCATGCTAGGCGCCAGGCCGACCCTTGGGCGGCTCTTTGCGTCGGGAGAGGATGAACCGGGCAAGCCTCGAACCATGGTCCTCAGCCACGACTTGTGGGAACGCCGCTTCGGCGCCGATCCTGCCGTGATCGGTAGGGTCCTTCAGCTCGATGGAAAGGACTACGCCGTCATTGGAGTGTTGGCGGAAGGCTTCCCAACAACACGAACCTATCTGCCGATGCTGTTCGACCCCAGCGCGAGGATCGACTACTGGATACCTCTGGTGCTCCGTGCCGAAGACAGGCAGGAGCACAGCCGCCAGAACTACCATATTCTTGCCAGGCTGGCGTCCGGTGTCACCACGGCGGATGCCAAGGCGGAGATGGACCTGCTCGCAGGCCGTATGAAGCGGGAGGTGCCACAGCGCTATCCCCCCGAGAGCGGCTTTGCGATAGACGTTATGCCACTGCTCGATCCTATGGTGCGGGAGGTTCGGCCCGCTCTGCGGCTATTGGCCGGCGCGGCGGGCTTGGTGCTGCTGATCGCCTGCGCGAACGTCGCCAATCTGTTGCTGGCACGGGCAACGACACGGCACAGGGAGATCGGGATGCGCATGGTCCTCGGTGCCAGTCGCCTGCGCATCGTGGGCCAGCTCTTGACGGAGAGCGTGTTGCTCTCACTGCTTGGCGGAGCCTTCGGCCTGCTGATCGCCTGGTGGGGCACTTCGGCGTTCCTGGCCATTGGCGCCAGGACGATACCACGGATCGGCGAAATCGGGATCGACACCTCGGTCGTGGCCTTCGCGTTTGTATTGTCTGTGCTCACCGGGGTCGTTTTCGGGCTCGCGCCGGCGTGGACCACATCGCGGGTGGATCTGAACAAGACTCTTCGGCAGGCAGGGCAAAATCTGATCGGTGCGGCGTCACTGTGGCGTCAGCGCTATTCCGCGCGCCGCCTTCTCGTTGTGGCGGAACTCGGCCTCTCTGCGGTGCTGTTGATCTGCGCAGGCCTGCTGATTCACAGTTTCTACAGGCTTCAGACAGTGGATCCGGGATTCTCGCCCGAGAACGTGCTTTCGTTTCAGTTGCCGGAGAATCACAACTACAAGAAGGACATGGGTACCTATCTCGATTTCTATGACCGGCTCCGAGAGCGCATCGCCGGGCTGCCCGGCGTGGAGTCCGTCGGCGGCACGTCCGTGCTGCCCCTGGCGCCCGGTGAGTCTTTTGCCGCGGTGTCCGTTGAGGGCTACGTCCCCACCCACGACGAGGCGGAGCTCAAGGCCGACTCGCGCAGTGCCCTGTGGGACTACTTCCAAACGATGAAGATTCCGCTGGTCGCCGGGCGGTACTTCAACGAGCATGACACGACCGACAGCCTGCGTGTTGCCATCGTTGACGAGACCTTCGCGAAGCGGGCTTGGCCCAACGAGGATCCGATTGGAAAGCGCATCAAAGACCCGGCATTCGGCCAACGCCTGCCCTGGCTGACCGTGGTGGGCGTCGTTGGAGCCGTAAAACGGTCTGATCTCGAGTCCGACCCTCGGATGACCTATTATCAGCCGTATTCGCAGTGGGGGTCGCAATGGATGTACGTCGTGGTCCGCACCTCCTCCGATCCCGCCGCCCTGGTCAACGCGATCGCGGATGAAGTCTCGGTTCTTGACGAAGACAGGCCGCTCTTGCGGGTAGCAACGATGGAGCAGCGCGTTTCCGATACGCTCGCCAGGCGGCGTTTCTCCGTGCTCCTGCTGGGGGTCTTCGCCGCGTCTGCGCTCGTCCTGGCCGTTGTGGGGCTTTACGCAGTGCTGGCACATATGGTTTGCCAGGGCACGCACGAGATTGGCATCCGAATGGCCCTCGGTGCGCGTCAGTCCGACGTCCTGCGTCTCGTGCTTTGGCGCGGGCTGACGCTGATTGGGATTGGCCTGGGGATCGGGTTGGCGCTCTCGGTTGCCGGAACACGCGTGCTGGCAAACCTGCTGTACGAAATCACGCCGGCAGACCCGATCACGTTTGGCAGCGTCCTGCTGGTGCTGGGCGGAGTCGCGTTGCTGGCATGCTACATACCGGCTCGGCGGGCCGCCAAAGTCGATCCGATGGTGGCACTTAGATACGAGTAGGAGTCTACCGATGCATAATCTCTTTCAAGACCTTCGCTACGCAGCTCGAGTGCTACTGAAGAAACCCGGCTTTACAGTGGTCATTGTCTTGACGCTTGCGTTGGGAATCGGCGCGAACACGGCCATCTTCAGTGTTGTCGATGCCGTCGTGCTGCGACCGCTCCCGTTCGAAGACCCCGACCATCTGGTCATGGTTCTGGCAACTGAGGAGGGGGAGGATTTCCCCAACAGCACCACTTCGTACCCGGATTTCGCGGATATTCGCGAGCAGACCGACACTCTGGAGGACGTCGCGATCTTTCACGGCACAAGTTCTACGCTCACGGGACTGGACACGCCGGAGCGCCTTTTGGGTGGTCGTGTTTCGGCGGGCTTCTTCCCGTTACTGCGGGTACAGCCGGGCTTAGGTCGCCTCTTCCGTGAAGAGGATGACCTCCCCGGTGGGGAGAACGTGGTTGTGCTCAGTCACGGCCTGTGGCAGCGTCGCTTCAATGGCGACCCGAACACAGTGGGCCAGACGCTGGCGCTCGACGGAACGACGCATACGGTGGTTGGCGTGTTGCCTGCCGGTTTCGTTTTTCCGGTCGAACTTGCCGACGCCGCCATTTGGACGCCGACAGCCGCGGATGCGGATTACTTCCCAAACCGGGGGTTGAAGTTTGTGAGTATGGTCGGGCGGCGAAAGCCGGACGTAACGCTCGCGCGGGCGCAGGCCGAGATGGACACGATCGCACTGCGTCTGGTGCAACAGTATCCCGAGACCGACACCGGGCGCGGGCTCCGCCTTTCACCTCTGCACGACCACGTGGTGGAAGACGTACGCCCTGCCGCACTTGTCCTGCTCGTGGCGGTTGGCCTGGTGCTGTTGATCGCATGCGCGAACGTCGCCAATCTCCTCCTCGTACGTGGTGCGGGTCGAGAGCAGGAGTTTGCGATACGTGCGGCGGTTGGTGCTGGGCGCAGGCGTCTGGTCCGGCAGGTTCTCACCGAAAGCGGATTGCTGGCCGCGATCGGCGGTGGACTGGGCCTACTATTTGCGATATGGGGGACGGGTGCGCTGGTGGCGATGATACCTGACAATGTACCGCGCACCGGCCAAATCAACGTCAATGAGCGCGTGCTTGCCTTTGCCCTGTTGGTTTCCATGGCCACGGGGTTGGGGTTTGGTCTTGTGCCGGCGCTGAGCGCCTCCCGCCCCCACGTGTACGCCGCGCTGAAGGACGCGGCCCGGACAACCGCCGGCCTCAGGCACCACCGTCTTCGGAACTCCTTGGTCGTATTCGAGGTGGGCCTGGCTCTTGTGCTGCTCATCGGTGCCGGGCTGATGATTCGTAGTTTTCACCGTCTGACGCGCGTCGAGTACGGCTTCGATCCAGACAAAGTCTTGACGTTTCGGATGTCCGTACCCATCTCAGCGTACTCCGACCCTGCGCCGCGAGCGGCGCTGTACGGCGAGGTTGTGAAACGGCTCGAGTCTCTGCCCGGAGTGAAGTCTGCGGGTGCCGCCGCCTCATTGCCGCTTCGGGGCATTTTCTCATTGAGGCTCGACATCGCTGGGCGCCCGGCTCCACCGCCGGGCGAAGAGCCTTCCGCCCGCTGCAATTCGGTGACGGCGGGTTACTTCCGTACGATGGGGATTGCCCTGCGAAGAGGTAGGTTATTCACCGAGCAAGATCTTCGAGACGCCCCGGGCGTGGCCATCATCAACGAGACCATGGCTCGCAAGTTCTGGCCCAACGAGGATCCCATTGGTCAGAGCATCAAACCCTCTGCGGTCTTGGGTGACAACGATCCGGAGCGCTACGAGATCGTCGGAGTCGTCGCGGACGTACGAGCGCGGGGGCTCGACAGAGCTGGGGCAGCGTGCATGTACTTCCCCTACGAACAACAGACGTGGCCCTTCATGTCCTTTGCCGTGCGAACAACCGTCGACCCTCTGGGTCTCGTCGCGGCGGTGCGCCGCGAAGTCGCTGAAGTCACCGCAGATGAGCCCGCATACGGTTTCAGGACCATGGAGCAGTACACCGCGGCTTCGATGGGCGACCGTTGGTTTCCCATGGTGCTGCTGAGTATGTTCGCGGCGTTGGCTCTAGTTCTCGCGGGCCTGGGCATCTATACCATGCTCTCCCATTCGGTGGTCCAGCGTACACACGAAATCGGAGTGCGCTTGGCGATGGGTGCGCAGAAGACAGACATCCTGCACATGGTGCTCACGCACGGACTTGCGCTCACCACTGCCGGTCTCGGCATCGGGCTCCTTGGCGCCTTTGCGCTGGCTCGCGTGCTGGCGAGTCAGCTCTATGAGATTGGCGCAACCGACCCACTGACCTTCGTCGGTGTGTCGCTGCTGTTGGCTCTTGTCGCCTTGCTGGCCTGTTACATACCGGCTCGGCGGGCCATGAAGGTCGATCCCATGGCGGCGCTGCGATGTGAATAGGAGCCTGATGATGGGTGCTATGCTACAAGACATTCGTTTTTCCTGTCGCATGCTCGCGAAGAGGCCCGGTTTCACGGCGGTCATCATCTTGACATTTGCCCTCGGTATCGGCTTGAACACCGCCATCTTCACCGTGGTCAACGGCGTCGTTCTGAATCCGTTGCCGTTCGAGGATCCGGATCGTCTGGTGAAGATCAACGTGATCGAAGAGCGGGCGCATTGGAGAGTGAGTTCTGTCTCATACCCCAATTTCGACGAATGGCGACAACAGAGCAACTCGTTTGAGGCGATGGCGGCATGTTCGGTGGGGAGGTTCACCGTGCCCATGGGTGACGTCCTCGAGGTGATTCCGGGCACCTTTACCACGGCGGACTTGTTCCCAGTGTTGGGCGTGACGGCGGCACTGGGCCGCGTTCTTCAGCCGGAGGACGACATGCCTGGGGCCGAGTCGGTCGTCGTGCTCAGTGACGGCTTCTGGCGGCGGCGCTTCGATGGCGACTCCGGTGTGATCGGCAAACCCTTGGCCCTCGACGGTGCATCCCACACCGTGGTCGGTGTTCTTCCTGCCGGGTTCAGATTCAAAGTAGGCCAGTGGGACGCAGATGTGTGGGTCCCGAGAAGCCACGAGCACGATGAAAAACACGCAATGCACTACTTGAAGGTGTTCGCGAGGCTCAAAGAAGGCGTCTCGATCGAACAGGCCCAGGCGGAGATGGATGTGATCGCAGACCGGCTTGCGCTTGCGTATCCGGCGACGAACGAGAAACGTCGCGCGGTCGTTGCGTCTTTGCACGCCGACATCGTGGGTTCGGCACGACCTGTGCTGTTTCTGGTTCTAGGTGCCGTAGGTCTGGTGCTGCTGATTGCGACCGCAAATGTCGCCAACTTGCTCTTGGTACGGGGCGCCGATCGCGAAAAGGAGTTCGCCATGCGCTCCGTGTTGGGAGCCGGGCGTGTGAGGTTGGTCCGACAGCTTCTCACCGAGAGTCTGGTGCTTGGGCTGTTCGGCGGAGTGGTAGGCGTGTTCCTTGCGGTGTGGGGCGTGGAAGCGCTGCTCGCCCTCCTACCTTCGGACTTCCCGCGTCTAGGCGAGGTCGCGCTGGACGGGCGCGTTCTCGGTTTTGCGCTGGCCATCACACTACTGACAAGCTTCGTCTTCGGTGGAGTCCCCGCCTTGCAGGTGACCGGACCCGCGAGACGCGCCTCACTCGCGGATTGGGCGAGGATTCGCGTGGGGCGACACAGACACCGCCTTCAGGGTGTCTTGGTCGTGTCGCAGGTGGCCTTGGCGCTGACCCTTCTGAGCGGCGCGGGGTTGCTCGTGCGCAGCTTCCACCGCATGACGAACGTGGATCCCGGGTTCAACCCCGACGGTATGTTGACGTTCGAGATGTCGGCGCGAAGTTGGGATTGCGACACCGCCCAGCGGATTGATCTTTATCGCCAGGTGATCGACCGAGTGCGGCGCCTGCCCGGCGTCGAGGCGGTTGCAGCCTGCACCACCCTCCCGTGGACCGCCCGCCAGAGGGCACGGCCCTTCATGATTCCGGACGCCCCCGAAGCCGCGTCCGGCGAAGGATTCTACGCGTCCATTGCCTCTGTGAGCACGAACTACTTTACGGCCATGGGGATCCCGCTTCTGAAAGGGCGTTCGTTCACGGAAAACGACGCGAGCAGTGACCACGGGGTCGTGATCGTCAACGAGCGGTTGATCCGTCGATACTGGCCCGGCGGGGATCCGATCGGGAGGATGCTTACGTTTCCGGGCGCGATGCCGGGTCACGAGCCGGACATGCTCGAGATTGTGGGCGTCGTCGCGAACGTGCGGACCGAGCGCATCTCCACGCCCGCCAAACCGCGCCTCTACACTCCCTATCAGAAGGACCAGCGGCTTCCCTTAATGAACTTCGCGGTCAAGACGGTCGGCGACCCCATGGCGTTGGCGGGCGCGATTCGAACGCAAGTCGGTGCGGTGACACGGGAGGAACCCATTCGTAACGTCAGGACGATGGAACAGTGTTTCGCCGAAGACATCAGTTCACTACGGTGTCCGATGGTGCTGCTGGGTGCCTTTGCGGTCGTGGCGGTCGTACTCGCATCGGTGGGAATGTACGGCGTACTGTCCTATGCGGTGTCTCGACGCACGCACGAAGTGGGCGTCCGGATGGCGCTTGGAGCACAGAGAAGTGATGTGCTGCGTCTGGTGGTGCGAAGGGGGTTGGCCCTGACCGGTATCGGCGTGTTGATCGGCCTGGCAACCTCACTGGGGGCGACTCGCACGCTATCGAGTTTGTTGTACGAGACTCGTGCAACCGATCCTGTGACCCTGGCGAGTGTGTCATTGCTGCTCATCATGGTCGCGTCGCTGGCGTGCTACCTCCCCGCCCGCCGGGCGACGAAGATTGATCCTATGGTGGCGCTGAGATACGAATAGGAAACAACCCGTGAGCATTCTCTATCAGGATCTTCGTTACGCGGTTCGCACGATGGTGAAGCGGCCCGGGTTCACCGGATTCATTATCCTGACGCTGGCGCTGGGGATCGGGGCGAACACCGCCATGTTCAGCGTACTCCGCGCCGTTTTGCTCAAACCGCTGTCGCTCGAGGAACCTCATGACCTCGTCTACGTGGCCGAGAGGCACGAAGGCGAACGACGGGCCGGCGGCCGCATCTCCTACGACAACCTGGATGACCTGCGGGCTCAGAGTACATCGCTGGAGGATCTGGGGGGCTTCGCCCCGGCCATGTTTACCCTCAGCGAGGCCGCGCCGCCCGAGCGGGTCGCCGGGGCGATCGTCACGGCGAGCTTGCTTTCCCTGCTGGGTGTGCAGCCGACCTTGGGCCGCGTCTTTGACGAGGGGGAGGATAAGCCGGGGAGCGAAAACGTAGCGGTAATCAGCAATGGTTGCTGGCAGCAACGTTTCGGCGCGGATTCGAATATCATCGGACGAGCCCTGACGCTTGACAACCTTGGCTTCACGGTGGTCGGGGTGTTGCCCGAGGGTTTCGATCTCCCCATCGGCCTGGGCGCACCGGAGATCTGGACCACCACGGCGCGCGATGCGACCGTGTATAC
>CP070827.1:2337522-2344522 GCA_020344555.1 Phycisphaerales bacterium | reverse complement strand
TGGCGGAATTGGCAGACGCGCTAGATTTAGGATCTAGTGGGAGAAATCCCGTGGAGGTTCGAATCCTCTCAGCCGCATTTGCGGTCATGGATGGCCGAATTGACCGGCCGTGCTGTGCCGACAGAGACCGGCACGTCATTGGCATCCGCCGGCCCGGATCCAGGCAGGAGCCGGAGGCGTCTGCGCTGCGGTATAGGCGAAGCCACGGAAGGCATCCAGGACAAACGTTACGTCCGAATTACTCGCCAGCCAGTCTGGGTAGTTGGCCTCGATGTCAGCCCTGCTCTTGATCACCGCGTTGGGCAAGTTCTTGGACTTGTCAAGGCACGCGGGTGGCACGGCGACCAGCTCGGCCTCGTAAGACGCATCCCAAGTGCATGGCGGACGTACGCAGGCCACGGTGCCCCGGGCGCTCGTATGAGGGGCAGCCACTACCATTCACTCGAACACTCGTTTGGAGATCATTACCCACCTACAGAGAGTGTGACACAAAAATCCAGTGGGCCGAGAAAAATGGTGGGGATTATTATCCAATCACGGGAATATTACACCTTCGCGCAACCGTATCGGGCGCAGAGGAACACTTGGCCAGTACGTGCGGACATAAGCCCGACCCAGCGGATGCCCCACAGACTGGCACCTTGAAGCCCTGTTAGTCAGCCGAACTTTACCGCCATATTTTCTCGCCGGTTTGGCCCCAGTGGGCGTACATGGCATGCCGTTCCGCCCCATTAAGAGAGTGTCGGGTGGTGGTATGCGCCGTGATTCTCCCCCTCCGACGGCGCATATTGCCGCCCACATGGTCGCACCTCGGATATCACGAGCGGCGGGCTCCCAAGGAGAACACTGAGAGTGCCATCATGTGACTCGGCTGCAGCCACCGCGCTGGCATCGCCGACAAAGGCGCTCAGCTCTTGCTCAAGCTCATGCCCGAGTCCGTGAGACAGTGGTGGACGACGAAGGGACTATAGTCATCATGTCGCCGCCTCCGACTCTGGCTGGCAGGACGGACACTCACACGTGACGCGGTCAATCACGACGCGGAGAGCGGGAGGGCGGGAGGACGAGCCCACTACGGAGCAGGCCCGCCCTACCCACCCTTGAAGGACAGCCTCATTATGTCCCAAGTCCGCCCAGAAAACAACCCCTTCCGCCGGGTACCAGGAAGCGGCGAGACACGGAATCGCCTGATAGAATATCGCCCTATAACGTTTGAGCCACGGCGGTTCGGGCCACATGCTTCCACCATTGCATGGAGGGCAAAACGATGGTCACAGCGGATGTGCGACGGTGTCTGGCGGACGTCGACGATAACTGGGAACTCGTCGTCGAAATCGAATCGGAAGACGACATCCTCCAGGTACTCGACGTGACCAAGGACGACAAGGAGTGCTGGGTTCGGCTCCTCGCTCGCCAACTCGACTTGACGTGAGCGCTAGTGCATCCGCCGGCCCGGCCAACAGACTCTTCTTTCTAACACGCCGATCACAAGGTCTGAGGCTCACACTTCAACACCTGTCTGCTGACGGTGGAGGGATTCCCGTTTCCTTCGGCTCCGCTCGCTAGCGTAGCTTCATCATTGGGAGTAGCCGCCCCGCCGTCGAGGTGAAGCGGACGACGAGGCGGCCATCGCGATCCAGGATTCAGCATTTATACGAAACCAGACGCAACCGCTCCGACGGTTATCACCGTAGCCTATTCACGACGAGCGGCGCGCCTTCGGGCAACGACTATTGGCACGGCCGGAACAACAACCAACGCTGCTATCAGCAAGCCCCACATCCCCGTTGAACTGGTTGTAGCCTGGTCGTACTCGTAATCGGCCGGTGAGAAGTTCTCGCCATCGCCATCGGCTGATGAGAACTCCGGGCCGGGGCAGGACACTCCCGGATTGGCACATGTGCCACCCATCGGCCGATACCAGTTCGGTAACGCCCTGCAACAATCTGCGTCAACAAGGTCGTCACTACATTGCCCTGTCCCCGTGCAACAGGGCACCGGGTTCTCGCAGGGCGCTTCGGCCGTCGCATCGGGGATCTTCGCGCAGGCCCCCCCCGGCGGATCAACGCAGCAGTAGGGTTCATCGTAGTAACAGTACTTGTCGACGGCCCGCGCCGGGTCGATCCAAACGAAGACTGCCAATGTGGCGACACTCACTGCTACACATGACTTGAAGTGTCTGTGCACTTTCATTTGTCCTACCTCCTAGATCTCCAAAGTCCAGAGTACCTGGATACCATCCCGAATCGCGCTGGAGGCCGGCACGACCGACCTCGCTCCAAAGACCTAATGGCGCTGATAACAGGCAGAGGTACGCGCAAACCGAAAACTCCGTGTTCAGGTGCTTGTTGAGTCCACCATATTCACAGCCACACGGTCACTCCATTAGCCTATCTTCACACGCCCGACACCGGACGAGGCGATCGATTCCGCTGCAGGGGCGAAAGGTCATGCACTCACATTACAGCGCGACTTTGGGCGGCTGATTTTGAGGCTCTTCACGGTATAGTCAAGTCATACGGGAGAGCGGTCTGAGGGCTTGGGGGGTCGATTCGGTTTCAGACGGCCAGGGGACCCCTCGACTTTGTTCGCAGTAGCTTGGTGTCAACACTATGGCACTAGATCGGCAACGCTGCCAGGTCGAAAACATCGGAAGACACAGGGCCAAGTGCAACATCCTTCGTATCCTCGCGTGAACCGCGATTCTTCTACGACGGGAGAGGCGCAGACTCTCCACGGCCGGCGCGGGGGCCGGCCGCTACGCAGGGTGCGAAACACTTAACTGGAAACGGGGCCGGCGCCGCTGGGCGGAGACGGAGCACCCGCACTTGCGGTACGTGGTTGATAGAGTCTTAACAGTGCGGGGAGCAGCAGCAGTGTGGCCGCGAAGCAGTTGACGATGCTCAGCACGACCAGGCCGCCCAGACGTGCGTTGGCCGGTACTTGCGACAGGGTCATGATGCCGAAGCCCAGGGCTACGGCCAGTGCGTCTATGAAGATCGCCGGACCGGTGGCCGTCACCGCGTCGGTCAGGGCCGCTTCCAGCTCGAGCCCGCGGCGCCGCGCCAGACGAAAACGCTCCAACAAGTGGATCGCGTAGTCAACGCCGATTCCCAGTGTCATGCCGGAAAACATGGAAGTGGCCACCCCCAAGGGCATGCCCACCCATCCCATTACTGCGAAGTTGACCAGCACGGCCAGTGCGCATGGAAGGACGCACAATACGCCCCAGCCCAGCGACCGGCCGAGAAATGCCGTCACCACGAAAATGCCGATCAGTGAAGCGAGCAGCGAGCGTACCTGTGTCGTCACTATGGCATCGATGAGCGTCTGGCTTACGGCCACGTCGCCGGCGAACTCCAGTGTCATCCCGTGAGGCTTCAAGTGGGCTTGTTCGTACTCGCGGATACTGTCCATCAGCCGTGCAGTCGCAACGAAGTTGGCATTTTTCAGAAAGATGGTAACCAGCGACCGGTCGTAGTCGGTAGTGACCGCCTGCTTCAAGCGCTCCACGCCGCGAACGTTGCGGTACTGTCCCCAAAGCCAGTGGATCCGGTCCGGGCTGTCGGGTATGCTTCGCGATCCCTCCTTGCGCCCCCGGGCCATGAAATTCGTCGTGGCAATATAACTGGCCGTGCCCAAAACGCCTCCCACGGCCTCTTCGCGATGCGTCTCGATAAACGCCTCCAGTTCGCCGATCCGCCGGACCATTTCGGGCTTCTTGAGTTGTTCGTGCTTGATCTCATATTGGGCCTTCAGGTTATCCCGTAACCGCAAGGCCAGTTTGGGAGACCCTCTCTTTCGGCTCGTTGTCAGCACAATGTGGTCGCCTTCCCTGACCGCCGATTCGATTCGGGCATTCCACTTGTCCCGAACGCGGCGCCTGATCCGTGGGTCCGTCGATCGAGCCGGACTTTCGGGCCGTCTCAGGTAAATCTGCCGTCCGATCAACGCCGTAGGATCGTCTATCTGACTTGCAGCCAAACGCATCTCACGATGGTCGACCTCGGCGGCGCTCAGCTCACCGGTGATCGGCTCGCCGGCACCGGTATCCACGCAAACGAGCAGTATGTGTGTACCCAGGAACTGGTCATTGAAGACCTGGGTTGCCTTGTAGAACCCGCCGTCCCGGGCGAAGCCGTCAATCCAACTATCCTGCACGACGATTCTGCGGAGGCCGAACGGTGCCACTACCGTGACAATTATTGCCATCAAGAGAACCACATACCGGCAGCGAGTCACGGCTCTCCCCACGCGGGCAAACAGTGGGGTCCGCCGGACCTGACCCTCGATCCCCCTGTGCCGGGCAGCCAGTCGCGCCGGGTTGATCAATGCAAGCATCGCCGGGATCACCGTCAACGACCACAGCATACAGAAGATGATCCCCACCGCCGTGAACACACCAAACGCCTGCACCGGACTGATTGGTGAGAGGGCGAACGAGAGAAATCCAACCGCCGTGGTTACCGAAGTCTTGGTCACCGGCACCCACATCTCCGCCATCGTGGCGGTGAGCACCTCGAGGTGACCACTTTCGGGTTGGGCCCGGAGCTGCTCATGGTAGCGGGCAAAGACATGAACCTCATCCGCCACGCCGATGGCGGTGAGAATGACCGGCAACACCGCGATCGTCAGATAGACCGGTACATCGAACCACCCCATCAGTCCGAACACGGCGATCAGGCACGCACCCACCTCGGTCAGGGGCAGAGCCACTGCGGGCAGGTTCCGAAAGCTCAGAACAAAAACGATCGCCATGACCACCAGGGCGATGGGAACGAGTCCGATGTGTCGGCCGATGAATACCCGCAGCTCATAGAGCGTCTTCGGGGCCGACCAGCCAGCGGCTTCGCCGTCTTGGTAAGTTCGATGCCCCAGCACCACCGACGGGACGCCGAGGTCTTCCAGGATGTGCGTTCCCAGAAGCGCTTCCGCGACCGGAGCGCCGATCACGTGGATCTGTTCGGGGATGTCGCCCTTGCCGTCGACGATCCCCCGGACGGTGCGATAGAAGTCGGTTCGGTTCACGCCGGCCGGCACGCCCACCAGTATCGAGGCGGCCTTACCGTCGTAGGAGACCAGCGTGCCGGTGTATAGCTCGATGGCCTGCAGGTCGTCCCGGAGTCGCTGGTACTCTTCCGGCGTCTGGGGCAACGGGTCCAGAAACCTGCGGAATATCAGCGTTCCGGGCTTTACGCGATCGCCGCGCTCCGTCGCCAGGCTGAAAACGTTCCACGAGCGGACACCCTCGATTTGCTGGAGCTCCCGGGTCAGATCCCGAATGAGCTCCAGCGTATGGGCATTGTACACCCCGTCGGGATCGTCCGACCGGATCAGCACCACGAGCGGGTCTTCGATGCCGAACTCTTCACGAATCGCCTGATCCAGGAGAACCGCAGAGGCGTCGGTGGGGACCAGGGCGTGGCCGTCAGTCCGGATTTTGAGCCGCAGGGCTCCGGGAGCGATCCCGAGAGTCGCCAGGACCGCGATAGCCACGACCAGCTTGGGGTGCCGAATGGAAAACCGATAGAGTGAGGCCAATGTTTCGCTACTACCGCAAGAACCGGTCGTTACCGGGCTTCGGACCGCGTGCGATGCTATGCGAGGGTGCCGCGGGGAGCAACATCAGTCCGCGGTGGACACTGGCACGTTTTTTTCCATTGAGGGTCGAGTGGCCCTGTCATTTCCCTGCCCGCCCAGCTATAATGGCGGAGCGTTGGCGAGCTACCGGAGCGTCAAATGCGGTTCGACGGTCGGGGCTTGCCGCAGGGCTTTTTCGGTGCTAGGTGGCTGCGGTGTACGCACGAAGCCCACCGCTGCACTTGGCGATCACTCTCGCCTTCTTTTTTGGCGCAGGCTGGCGTTGTTGAGGAGCAACCGGCCGGACGGGGAAGGTCGGGCGTATGGATTACTGGGCGTATGCCGCGTTGGCCATCGTGCTGGGGGCTTCCCTGCTCGTCGGCACGGGTTGGTGGCGGATGGCGTTCGCCCTTTTTGCCATCCCTCCACAACGGCTGACCGTACGGCGCCTGGGTCTTACGGTCACCTCGCCGCGGGATGTCGAGCGCGTTGACACGATCCTGCCCAGCTTTGCACGTGGTTTCAACGCGATGATCACGGCCCCTTCGGAGGCCGGATGGCGGTCCTATTGCGAGTCGCTGCCGGTGCTCTGTCAGCCGTTCGCCCATGAAGGCGCGGCGATGGGGTATACGCTGCGGCACCTCTTCCGGTTTGACCCTACCGACTTTACGGAGCGGATGGTCAAGCGGGAGCCGGGATTCCGGTATCTATACCACGTCGGCCTGGGCTTCTGGTCGGGCATGCGGGACCACGATGCACATAAGCTGTCTCGTTTGGTCCACGACCTTGACCCGCTGCACCGCTATCTGTGCTACGACGGTTACGGCTTCAAGCACGCGTTCTTCGATTATCCCAAAGACGCGGATTGTCTTGGTCGGCTCGATCTCCTCGAAGGTTATGCCCGAAATGCGGCCTACCAGGGTGTGGGGCGGGCGTTCTTCTTCTTGTTCATGGGGCGCACGGACGTGCTGACTGAACACGTCGGAAGGCTAGGCGTTCATGCGACGGATGCGGCCGCAGGGATCGGCCTGGCCGCGGCGTTCGTGAATCCCGACCGTCTGGAGGTGGCCCAGGAATTTGCTGCTGAGCTGCCGTCCGAGTGGCATGATCATATCCATTTGGGCATGTGCTTCGGGCTCAAGGCAAGGTCGATCAACAACCCGAAGCAGTTCGAGCGCGATATGGCCCGGTCGGATTCGTCCGTACAGGAGGCGGTCTATACGTCCATTCGTGAGTGTGACCGCGTTGAGCAAATAGTGCGGGCGGAAGAAGAGGTAGACGGATACCGGCGCTGGCGCGAATTGGTCACGGAGTGGATGGCCGGTTATATTAGGTATCCGATGGCAGGTGTTGAGAATTTAGCATCCCAAAACGAGGCGCAGGCGGAATGGAATCCCGATCTATCGGGAGCCTGCGCGGA
>CP070827.1:2332080-2337422 GCA_020344555.1 Phycisphaerales bacterium | reverse complement strand
GCGCTAATGTCCCACGGGCCGGTAGTGTCGCTCAGGATCTCCACACGCGATGCCGTGTCGAGCACGGGATTACGGTTCGCCCGAGGGCCACGAACAAACAGATAAGCGTGATCGATCGCGCCGTCCCGGGGCGGACAGCCATCTTCCAGGCATCCTTCCCTGCCGTCCACATCCTTGATGAATGTGTTGTGGTCGATCAGCTCGCCGGTTTCGACGTCGGTCAGGGCGATGGAGATAACCGGACTTTCGCCGGCCATGAAGTACTCGCCGTTCGCCGGTGTGGAAACCGTGAAGTTCACCTCGAATTCCGGGATGTTCCGAGGATCCTTGGTGGTCCAGTCGTGCGCTTCGGTAACCGCGTCGTCCGTCCCGGACGGCGGATGGCAGGCCGCACACATATTATCGCTGGCCTGTGGCCCGGCGACGTGGTTGGTACCGGCCACCCAGTCCACGTCGTCGTGACAGGAGCCGCATGCGTCTCGCGAAGGTACGTTCTTCCAGTTATCCACGTCCTCGCCTGAACCCTGGTGGCAACTCATACAGTTCGAGAGGACCGCCGGGAAGGCAGCCTTCCACCAGGTATGCTTGGAATCGCGGTGGCCCCAGATGGCATACTCGCCGTTGTCGGCGGACTCGTCCTCCGGCGTTAAGGGATTGTCCCACACGATACCGTCGGGCCCGGCAACAGAGGGCAGCTCGCCGCCGGCGTGGATCTTGTGGATCATGGGGCCCATATCCACAGTTTCACCGCTCTGAGCGTCCAGGCTGCCCGGCAGGTGGCAAGTCACGCAGTTTTCCATCGTAAGACGGTCGCCACCGTGACCGTGAAAGTCGACGCCGTGGCAGTTCTTGCAGGTGGCCGTTTCCACGATGTTCCGAGTCTCTGTAACGGCGGAGCCGTCGGGGACGAAGTCGTAATTCGCATCCGCGGTTGGGCCACTGTGCCCTCCAATCATTACCGACACGCGATGGGTCAGGCTTCGATCGTAAGGAATGGGCGTCCCATCCATCGTGGCATTGGCCAGATTGGTCTCGAACACATACGAATAGGATCCGTCACCGTTGTCGGTGAACGTTCCGCCGCTTTCCCGGTACGCCTGGATAGCGGTGGTCCCATCTGGATTGGGCCAATCGCCGTCGGCAGAGTTTTCCACCGTCTCGGTGCGAAAGATGTACGCAACCCACTTGTTGAAGCTCTCGTCCCCACTCGCCGGGGCGAGGGCGACGATGGTGAAATCGACGCCGGTGACACCGACAACCGGGTTTCCTTCGTCATCCTCCACCGTGAAATCCACGGTAACGGTGCCGTCGGCATCCGCACTCGCTGACGTGATCATGGCAGTGGCGAAGAACTTGCCTGCTTCCTCGAATTCTCCGGTCGAAAGCATCATCTCGGTACCGTGGAAGTTGGTGACCTCCACACCCAGACCGTCCTCGCCGGCCGGTCCCTGTTCACCCGGAGGCCCCTGTTCACCCGGAGGCCCTTGCTCGCCGGGAAGGACTCCCGGGCAGCCGACGATCAGTGTCATAGCTCCGACAGGCAAAGCAGCACCTACAATCCAAACATACGTTGCCTTACCTACCGACTTCCATGTTCGCATTTCTGGTGTCCTCCAAAAAGTTTCGTTGTGGCTTGGTGCGCCAGAATCACAATGTTTGGCACCCACGCCTAGATTTCAACCCACCGCGATCGGCAATCGGTCGTGTGTTCGGGCCCTGCGGACCGACCACCCGCGAGGTGCAAAGTGATTCCTCCCACGCCGCTCGACGATCGCAGTCCCAATACGAGGGTTCTCGCCGTGACTTTGTCCTTCCAAAAAAACGCATGGTAATGTCAATCACCCCGCACATGCTGCAGGGATCCGATACGTCCAGGGGGCACCACTTGGCCCAGTCCAAGTTGCCAGCGGATCATATCCGAAACCAATGATTTCCGTTAGCCGTGTTCGCCTGAAAACCGGCACCATGCGCCAAAGACCGATCTCAACGAACGCCAATGATGGGCACCACGTACGCCCAGTACCACAGGGAACTTGCCACGCCATTCCGGCTCGGTCGGACGCGCAAAGACATCCCATCAACTCCCGGCTTCGGGTAGCCCGATCACCCTTTCCGACCCTACGCAACTTTCGCCCGCAGCCACCGCGCCAGGCTGGCAGGCACACCAGTCGCGCCACAAAACGAGTGGGATAATACCAGACCGCCACAGCGTGTGCAAGCGCGGGGCGCTCTTTTCTTCGGGTGTGGGCCGTGGACCGGTACCAGGCGCGAAGGGTCGCCCGGCCGGTCGATGTGGGCGACCCCCTGCTCCCTCCCTGCTCGGAGGAACCCGGGTCTTACGGGCAGGCTGGGCCCATCTTCCGGGGACTTGACGGAAGGCCGTCGAACTAATAGAGAAAGGCCTCAGGCACTGGCCCGGAGTCTCCGCCGGTACCGACGCCAACGTGAATAGCGCGAATTCGCGGCGCTTTCTCAGGATTGAGATTGGGCGTATGAATAGCCCGGGCTAGTAGGAAAGGTGTCCTCATGCCCCAAGATTCAGGTCTTCCATCGCCGGCCGAACAGCAGACGATCCCTGAGGCATTGACCTTCGACGACGTCCTGCTGGTGCCCCGCCGCTCTTCGGTCCTGCCGGAGGAGATCGACGTGAGCACGCTTCTGACTCAGGAAATCCGGCTGAACACCCCTCTTGTCTCTGCGGCGATGGACACGGTGACGGACTCGCGCCTGGCGATCGCACTCGCCCAGGAGGGGGGCATCGGGATCATCCACAAGAATCTCAGCGTCGAGGCCCAGGGCCGCGAGGTTCACAAGGTCAAACGCTCGGAGAGCGGTGTGATTCTAGATCCGGTCACGCTGGGACCCGGCGTGCCCATTGCCCGAGCCAAGGAGGTCATGGCGCTCCACAACATCTCCGGGGTGCCGATCGTGGCCGACAATGGCCGGCTGGCCGGGATCATCACCCGCCGTGACATGAAGTTCCTTCAGCGCGAAGATCTCAAGATCCGCGACGTAATGACCTCGCAACACCTGGTGACGGGCCCGCCCGACACCACCTTGGAAGATGCAGCGGAAGTCCTCAAACGGGCGAAGGTGGAGAAGCTTCTGCTTGTGGATAAGGAGCAGAGGCTTGCCGGCTTGATCACCATGCGCGATATCGAGCGCAGCCGCCATTTCCCCGGCAGTTGCAAGGATGGGCGAGGGCGGCTACGGGTCGGGGCGGCCGTCGGTGTCCGCGACTTCGAACGGGTCGAAGGGCTAATTGGAAGCGATGTGGACGTGATTGTGGTGGATACCGCCCACGGCCACACCGACAACGTCATTGAGACCGTCAAGGAGATTCGCCGCCGCTTCGAGATCGCCATTATCGCGGGCAATATCGCCACCGCTGAGGCGGCGAAGGATCTCATCGACGCGGGTGTCAATGCCCTGAAGGTCGGCATCGGTCCGGGAAGCATCTGTACTACCCGGGTCATATCCGGGGTGGGCGTGCCGCAGTTGACCGCGATCATAAGCGCCTGCAGCGTGGCCTCACCAGCCGGGATACCGGTGATCGCCGACGGGGGCGTCCGGCAGTCTGGTGACATAACCAAGGCACTCGCTGCCGGGGCCCACACCGTAATGTTGGGCTCGCTCTTCGCCGGGCTGGACGAAGCCCCCGGCGAGACCGTGACATGGAAGGGCCGGCGTTTCAAAGAGTATCGTGGTATGGGGTCGCTTGGGGCGATGGTGAAGGGCTCGGCCGACCGCTACGGGCAGAAACTCTCCACTGCCACGGGCAAGCTCGTACCTGAAGGGGTGGAAGGACGAGTGCCGTATCGCGGATCTCTGGCGGACTTCGTCTACCAGCTTGTCGGCGGCCTTCGCGCCGGCATGGGCTATTGCGGTGCCCGGAACATCGAGGAGTTGAGGACGCACGCCGCGTTCTATCGCGTGACAGAGGCGGGTCTGGTCGAATCACGCCCCCATGACGTGACCATTACGAAGGAGTCACCGAATTACGCCTTGGAGTATCGGTATGAATAGCTCATATTCAGGTCGGCGATGGATCCGTGGGATTGTTGGGCTTGCGGCCACGGCGGTGCTCGTCTCCGGCTGCCAGCTAATGGAGGCCCCGTTCACCGACGAACTGGCGGCCGGTCCGGCGGTGACTACGCCATCGGTCGAGGCCGCCCGGGCGATAGGCGCCGAACCACGCCTTCCGCACCGCCCACACGCGACGGTCAAGGTCGAGCTGCCGACCGGCACGGTTACCCACGGGCCGCTGTATTTCCAGGACCCATATGAGGGTACGGGCTGCGACGACGGTCGTTTCGCGTGGTCCGGCGAGGATTATTTCTGCTGGCTCTACGGGCCCTCACGCTTCCTGCTTAACACGGCGTTCTTCCCGGTAAGCGCAGCCGTGACGCCGCCTTGGCATCTAATGGAGAGCGACGCTGGAGCGGACCGGCCGGGGCTGGATAGCGGGCACGACGACGCTTCGTCGGGCGGTCCAATCGATTCTGCCAACTGACGGCCGCGGCATTCCGGGCAGTCACGGTTTTACCGCCCCGATTGGCGCCGATCTCCAAGCCGGGGCGTGAATATGGTGCTTCGCAGAGCAACTTGAGAGGTAGTGGAATCGGTGAGGGCATCAGCCCGCGCAATCCGTTCATACCTTCGGCGCTGCCCGGCTTGCGGTCAACGTGTTAAGCGGCCCCTCCCTGCACGCTGCCCACTGTGCGACTTTGACTTCCGCGACGATCGCGTAACCGGTGTGGATGTCACCCCTTACGCCAAGGCCTACTCTCTGGGTGCAGCGGGGTGGCAGCGCATGCTCGAGTGGGTGTGGTTTGCGGGGCGGGAACGGTTGAAGCATCTCGCCCTGATGCGTGCCTCGGCCGCCTCGCGACGCTTCGCGTTGCTGAACATCCTGTTGCTGGCGGCCGGGCTCGGCCTGTTTCAGACTACGCTCGTCGGATGGAGATGGGTCACACGGCTGCCGGCAATCGAACCGACTGGTTCAACCGAGCCGGGTGGTCGGGGCTGGATTCACCTGGCCGCGGGTCCGCGTCCACTCCCCCGGGGTCAGGCTCCGGAGGTGCCCGTCGACCTGTGGTGGAACCCTGCGCAGAGTGTGATCGGTGCGGTGACGGCGGGTATGGCGGGGCTGATCGCCATGTGGCTGGTGCTGCTGCTGGTTCGCGCAGGTGCAAGATGGGCGCACATCCGGTCCTACCGCAAGGAAGGACGAATGACCGCGGCGATGCACTACAGCACCGCGTGGGGAATCCCCGTCTTTGTAGGGGCGATTGTGTTGGGATTGAGTCCGGTGTCGTTCGCGGGCACAATGGCACAGTGGC
>CP070827.1:2324721-2331980 GCA_020344555.1 Phycisphaerales bacterium | reverse complement strand
TCGTAGATCAGACGTTGGCCATCTATGACACCATGCAGTTTATGGGTTCGGAGGTGGCCACGTACTGCATAGGCCAGGCGGCCAGCGGCGCGGCGGTGATCCTGATGGCCGGTACCAAGAGCAAGCGCTACATCCTTCCCAACGCGAAGGTGATGCTCCACCAGCCCTACGGCGGGATCACCGGTCAGGCCGAGGATATTCGCATCCAGGCTGACGAGGTCCTGCGCGACAAGGCCCGCATCAACAACATCATTGCCAGGTGCACCGGCAAGCCCGTCGAGCAGGTTCGCGAAGACACCGAGCGCGATCGCTACATGACAGCCCAGGAAGCCCTCGAGTACGGCATGGTCGACGAGATCCTCGACGAAGGCGACAAGAAGAAGAAAAAGAAGAAGTAAGGAAACGCACGGCCGGAGCGTGGGGCCGCACGGAAGATCAGAGCGGGACCAATCAGGCCGATGAACCGGATGCTGAGTCCGGCCATAAGTGAATGTAGCGGAGGCAGCTAAAGACAATGGGTGCTATCAACCAGCGGGTTCCCTTCGTAATTGAGAGCACCGGTCGCGGCGACCGGGAGATGGATATCTTCTCGCGGTTGCTCAAGGACCGGATCGTCTTTTTGACCGGCGGTATCGACGATGAGGCCGCCAACCTGGTCATCGCTCAACTACTCTTTTTGTCCAACGAAGACCCCAACGCGGCCGTCCACGCCTACATCAACAGCCCGGGCGGGTCCATCTCGGCTGGACTGGCCATTTACGACACCATGCAGTATCTGCGCTGTGATGTGGCCACCTACAACGTCGGGCTGGCCGCCAGCATGGGGGCGGTGATCCTGTGCGGCGGGACCAAGGGGAAGCGCTTCTTGCTGCCCAACTCGCGCACACTGCTGCACCAGCCGCTGATCGGCGGCGTCATGGAGGGCTCCGCGACGGATCTATCGATCGAGGCGGAGGAGATCGTCCGGCTGCGAAAAGCCCTTTACGACATCCTGTCCGCCCGAACCGGCAAATCGCTCGAGCAAGTCGAGAAGGACTGCGACCGTAACAAGTGGCTGGATGCCAAGGCCACGGTGGAGTACGGCCTGGCGGATTCCATTCTGGAACGGATGGCAGCCCAAGAATAGGCTGTCATTTGTTGTCACTTGCGTTGGCGCGGTCAATGCGCGTGCCACTGCTGCGCCGGCAGTGCACGGCCACAGGTCCGGCAACACCATACTGCTCACTAAGCAGCGGCACCCCGCCCTCTCGCCCACTGTCAACGACCGATCCTTGTAAACGGCTCCTCAACAGTACCAGCCGGGCTGCCTACATAGTAATGCGACTCCAGTTGCCTGATGCTCTCGTCGCCAAGGGACAATGAGACGCCCTGCTCCCGCGTGCGGAGCCGCTTGGCGACGAGCTCCCACAACTGGCGCACCCACAGGTGAACGGCAAGCCCCCACGGTGTGAGACCCGCACACGGATGGAGAAGCCAAGTGCAGCCTGGACGTGGGCGCGAACCCACACGTTTTGACAAGCCATACAGTTATACACGACTTTCCCATTCCCAAGCAAACTGAACGACTTTGCGGTCATAGAGCGTCTCGAAACGGCCTGCGTGCCGTGTAGGATCGGTTTCGTAACAGGACTGTATTCCAAGAGGTAAAAGAGGCTTCATCTGTCCACGCAGAGCTTCAGCCTGACGGAATGCGCGGGGTTAACAGGCACGTCAACGAAGCTGACCCGTGGCACTGTAGGTTGCTGCAAGCTGAGTCTACCGCGTCAGGGACACGGTTCCGCCCAGGGTGGACTTGTTGTCTCCGCCGCCAAGGTGTGCATCCGTTGGACGGTTCCGTTAAGCTGTTGAACAAATTGTCCCTTCACTTCACTCCACACAAGAAACTACAAGTCGGTAATAGGTAGTTTCTGGCAACTGTCCGAACACACATCTACAATACGAAGCGGGGGCCCCGCGGCGAAATGGTCACGCCTGAGACCACGGCTGGAGATGCAGCACGCCTGACATCTAAGCTGAAGATTGATCGTGCCTGACATGAAGGACGAGGTAGTCCAGAGCATCGGCAGGCCTATCCGACGATAGGGGATAGGAGTGTTCCGGCCGCGCGTACGCTGCAACTCTCCAGTGTGTCTCACGCGCGCGAGAGTTGAAAGGAGCCTCTTAATGAGAAAGTATCTCACGATCTTCTTGCTACTGCTTGCCACGGTGGTAGTCGGCGGGGCGGAACTCTTGGCGCACTTCCGTCGTTCAGATGGGGAAACGCCGAATGTGGTTCTCATCAGCATCGACACGTGCCGCGCTGACCGTTTGAGCTGCTATGGGTATCACCGAGAGACCACCCCCAATATTGACGCTCTCGCCGGTGAGGGGGTCCTGTTTGCGAACGTCATCTCTCCGGTTGCCAATACCCTTCCGGCCCATTGCTCGATGTTGACGGGCACGAATCCGCCGTATCACGGCGTGCATGACAACAACAATTACCGGCTTCCGGACTCCAACGTAACCCTGGCGGAGGCGCTGCGAGAGCGCGGATACGTAACAGGTGCGTTCGTAAGTGCATTCGTGCTGGATTCTCAGTTCGGGTTGGACCAGGGCTTCGACACGTACAACGATGACACCGAAGCGGGCTTTCGCGCTGCGCCCGTTTTCAACGAGCGCAGTGCGGAAGCCGTGAACCGGGCGGCGAGCGGATGGCTTGAAGAGCACGCCGCCGACCGCTTCTTTCTGTTTCTCCACTATTACGATCCCCATGCACCGTATGAGCCTCCTCAACCATTTGCGTCAACGTTCTCCAATGAGCCTTATTCCGGAGAGATTGCCTATGTCGACCACCACATCGGCCAGGTGGTCGACAAGCTAAAGAGCATGGACCTTTATGATTCCACGCTGATCATAATAACCGCCGATCATGGCGAGGGGCTTGGGGACCATTCAGAGGATTCGCATGGTTTCTTCATATACCACAGCACGACCAAGGTCCCATTGATTGTCAAGGCTCCCGGCCGCCGGAAGGCGAGCACAATCGATGCGCCTGTTGCCCTGATCGACATCGTTCCAACCGTTCTCGGTCATCTCGGGATTCCCGTGTCACCTGGCGTACACGGAGAGGATCTGTCGCCATATCTGGTCGGAAAGACGCCACCCGTGAAGGAGAGACACATCTACAGCGAATCGCTTGTGCCGACAAAATACGGTTGCAGTCCGCTGTTCGGATTGGAGACCGCGGGCCAAAAATATATCGAGTCCCTGAGGCCGGAACTATACGACCTCATAAGCGACCCCGGTGAAACGGTCAATATCGTGAAGGAGGACCCGCAACGGGCCTCTGTGCTTCGGCAGCGGTTGCGGGACCTCATCGTGGAGCAGCTCCGCACGCAGCAAGGTGAAGCCGCGTTGGCCCTCGACAACGAGAGCATACAGCAACTGGAGTCCCTTGGCTATGTGGGCGGCCCGGTGAAAGAGACTTTCCAGTTCGAGACCGGCAACGAGGATCCCAAGGATTTCGTCCAAATCTTCGAGAAGCTGATGGTCGTGGCCGGCTACTTTTATTCGGGGGAGTACGACAGGGTAAGAAGACTGTGCAACGAGATCCTCGCCATCCGTCCGGATATTTCCACGGCCCACCTGTATCTGGGCAAGGTCACGCCGGCGGATCGACCACGGGAGAAAGCCCACCATTACTCCGAGGCCCTGAGGCTCGACCCTCGATTGGCGGAGGCACACTTCGCTCTGGGTAATCTGCGCGCTCGACAGAGCAGGTTCGACGAGGCCGCCTGGCATTTCCGGGAGGCAGCACGCCTGGCAGCCCACCTGGACGAGGAAGATCAGAATCTCCGCCGCGCTCTGGCCAGGATCGGGAAGGTTGACCCTATGCTCTTCAACGCCCACTTCCACCTTGCCGACACTCTGAAAGTACAGCAAAAGGTGGATGAGGCCATCGCGGCCTATCGTGAAGCTCTGCGCCTGGAGCCGCTCTCGATGGCCCCGGAGGAGCTGGGGAACATCAAAGCCATCGGGCATTTCCGGCTTGGAGATCTCTTGTACATGAAGGGGTCGTACGATGAAGCCATCCAGTCCTATCAGACAGGGCTCAGGCTGCGACCCGATTCCGTTCCGGCACGGCGTGCCCTCCAGCGGACCCAGGCGGCGTACGCGAAAGAGACCCCTCCGTAACGGTAGACGGCGCCCTCGGAAACGGATGAGGGGCACGGCGGGTGGAAGTGTCTGCCGAAGCCGGTCGGCCACCAGCTACCAGCAGTCGGGGGGCGCGGTCCGGCGAAGCCAGCCCGCGGCTTACTGGCGCGTCGCTTCAATGATTCCCTTGGCGACCTCAACCGTCCCCCCTGCAAGGGGGGTGTACAGACCGGGGCCAGGTACGCACGCCAAACACGTACCGACCAATCCCCGACCGGGCGCCAGGAGGCCTCGCATCATGTCCAGATACGGTTGATCCGCGCTGAGCAGTGGGCTACAATACTCACGTAAGAGCCCTCCGGAGGCGCTCTTGCGACCCTTCGGAGAGTTGAGGACAACTCAGCGTTGGAGCTGCGTCATGGCGACACGGATCTGTCGATGTTGCCGGTTGACGGCGCTGGTTGCCGGGGTGTCGGTGACGACAGCGCTGGCTCAGATGCCCACCTTCTCTCTCAAAGCCGTTCGCGTGAACCCGGAATGCGTCGGCGGTGCCAACGCCGGCGAGCTGTGCACGAGAGACGAAGATTGCGATTCCCTAGATTGCAGCGGCGTCATCACGCCGACGGACTGCATCGCTCCGTACCCTGGCGATATCATAGTGACCGAGATCTACGCCTCCAATTGGTCGCCGACAGGTCAACGGCTCACCGGCTTTCAATACACGTTCGACACCGAGAAGTTCCAGGGCGTCCCCCCGGCAAAGGGGGAGCTCATACCCTATAGAGGGCCGCGACCATGCCGGAACGATCTCGAATGTGCTGACGCTACCGCAGCCTGTGTGGACGACTTCTGTAACGCCTACGACGACAGGGCGGGAGGTCTGTTCATTCGCGTGGAGAGGCCGGACTACGTCTTCTTCGACCTGGGACAGTTCCCATTCGTAGGCTTTGACCCGTATCGATTTGGAGCCATGCTTTTCAGCCCTCACGACGGGCCGGAATATGGGCCCCCGCCCAAGTATTGCGGAACCCTTATAGTAACGGTCTCTAACGACGCTGAGGGTGTGTTCACCCTGGATGCCAACACTAGCACAGAGTTTGATACCCATATGCGGGATTTTGACCGGGCGCTCATCCTCCCAGTCGAAACAGAACCGCTGATTATCCATGTCCTAGGGTGTTGCGTCCCTCGCCAGCTTGTGTCGACCAATCCACCCAACTGTGCGATCGACGCACGGCAGCCCTTGGATCCTGACGGATCCAACCGCGACGGGTGGGATTCCGTCGAGATCACATTTGCCGGCTGTGACACATGGAGGCTGGGAAGCGAGGACTTTTCTGTTCGCGAGTTCCCAATGTCTGACCCCGGGCCGTTCATCGTGGAGGTAGTCCCGAACGGCAAGAAGGCCACCGTGCGGTTCAGCAGACGGATCGCGCTCCCGGGCTGGACCTGCGTGACCTATCTGGCGAGCGGGGAGGAGGTTTGCCTTGCTCATCTGCCGGGTGATGTGAACAACGATGGTACGAGTGCCCCGACGGACATTCTGTACCTAATCGACTGTCTCAACGGCCTCAGGTTGTGCGAGATCTGGCAATGCGACGTGGACCGCAGCGCGGTATGCAGACCACCGGATATCTTGCGGGTCATCGATTTGCTGAACGGTGCCGCCGTTTACGACGAGTGGCGCGATCGGAGTCTGCCCAAATGCCCAAGCGCACCATAGCGCCAGATGGAGTACTGGTAGGATCCGCTGCCTGTCCCGGCCCCGATGTACATCGGGATTGGGGTGCGGAGCTTGATGGTGCGCGGGCATTGTCCACCCATTTTTGAGGAGATACGGCCATGCGAAAAAGCATCTTGGTTGCCGGATTGACGGCGCTGATTGCCGGGGTGTTGGCGACGACAGCGCTCGCCCAGATGCCCACCTTCTCTCTCAAAGCCGTTCGCGTGAACCCGGAATGCGTCGGCGGCGCCAACGCTGGCGAGCTTTGCACGAAAGACGAGGATTGTGATTCCGTCGAGTGCAGCGGCGTCATACCAGCGACGAACCAGATCGATGCCGACCCCGGTGACATCATCGTGACCGAGATTTATGCCTCGGATTGGTCGCCAAACGCTGAGCGGCTCACCGTATTCCAAGTTACGATGGATCAGGCGGGATTCCGCAGTGGAGCTACCGGTACCGTGTTGCCGCCGAGCCCGCAACGCATATGCCCATTCCCGCCGTGTTATAGCGACGATGACTGCCCGTACTACTACCGGTGTAATCCTTCTGATGGTTGTTGCTACCGCCAGGGCGTCTTCATCGACCTGTCCCGAACCGACTACGTCTTCCTTGACCTTGGGCAGTTTCCAGCCGTTGACTTCACCCAGTATCGAATCAGCTCGTTGCTTTTCAGCCCGAACGACGGGCCGGTATACGCGCCGCCGCCCAAGTATTGCGGGACCCTTATACTGAGTGTCTCTGACGACGCCTGTGGTGTGTTCACCATCGACGCTGACACTTCGACAGAATATGAGACCCATATGCTGGATTCTGCTCGAGAGTTCATCCTCCCACTCGAAACAGAGCCGCTGATCATCGATGTCCCAGGGTGCTGCGTCTATCCCCAGTTTGTGGCGACCAATCCTCCCAACTGCGCGATCGACGCGCGGCAACCTTCGGACCCGGACGGCTCCAATCGGGCCGGGTGGGACTCGATCGAGATCACATTCGCCGACTGTGATACCTCGAATCTTGGCAGCGAGGACTTTTCTGTTCGTGGGTTCCCGTGGTGCGACCCCGCGCCTTGCATGGTACACGTGATCCCCAACGGCAACAGGGCTACGCTCCTGCTCAGCCGGCACGTCACACTCGGCGGCTGGATCTGTGTGACCTACGTGGTCACCGGGGAGGAGGTTTGCCTTGCCCATCTGCCGGGTGATGTGAACAATGATGGTACGAGTGCCCCGATGGACATTCTGTACCTGATCGACTGTCTTAACGGCCTCAGGTTGTGCGAGATCTGGCAATGCGACGTGGATCGCAGCGGGATGTGCGGGCCGCCGGATATTCTGCGGGTCATCGATTTGCTGAACGGGGCCGCCGTTTACGACGAGTGGCGCGATCGGAGCCTGCCCGAATG
>CP070827.1:2316862-2324621 GCA_020344555.1 Phycisphaerales bacterium | reverse complement strand
TGCGGCCTTCGATAATCACAAGAACGGAGATTTCAAGCCCTACGTCCTGAAGAGCACCGACCGCGGAGAGACGTGGATTTCCGTTGCCGGGGATCTGCCCGAGCGTGGGTTCGCGTACGCGCTGGCTGAGGACCACGTAAAGCCCGATCTTCTTTTCGCGGGAACCGAGTTCGGCGCGTACTTCACGGTCGACGGCGGAACTCACTGGATCAAGCTTAGTGGCGTGCCCACCATCGCCGTCCGCGACCTGGCCATCCAGAAACGCGAAAATGACCTCGTGCTGGGCACGTTCGGGCGGGGGTTCTACATTCTGGATGACTACACGCCGCTTCGATTGGCCGATGAGGAATACTTGGAGGCTGAAGCGGCGGTCTTCCCAGTGAAGGATGCCCTGCGCTACATCCAAACCAGCCGTCTCGGCGGGTCCTCGGGCAAAGGATCTCAAGGAGCCACGTTCTATGCGGCCTCGAATCCACCCTTTGGCGCCGTGTTCACATACTACCTGAAGGAAAAGACCACCACGCGAAAGGAGCGCCGTAGAGAGGCTGAGAAGAAAGCGGAAAAGGCCGGCAAGTCGGCGAGATACCCGACGATGGAAGAGTTGCGTGCCGAGGACGAGGAAAAGGAGCCCTCGATCCTGTTGATCGTGCGCGATGACGCGGGCGAGATCGTGCGCCGGATCACCGGCCCCCGTACGAAAGGCATCCACCGGGTCGCGTGGGATCTGCGGAATCCGTCCCCTTCACCGACGAGACTCAAGGCACGGGAAGACCGACCGCCCTGGGCGCGACCGCCGGCCGGACCGCTCGCCTTGCCCGGAACTTACACCGTTACGCTGGCCAAGGAGGTCGATGGTGAAGTCACGGAATTGACCGGGCCGGACTCGTTCGATGTGATTCCACTCGAGCTGGCCACTTTCGCTGCCGAGGATCGTGCCGACGTGATGGCATTCCAGAAGAAGGTCGCTCGCCTGCAACGCGCCGTGCAAGGCGCAATCAGAGTTGCGGGAGAGGCCCAGAGCCGCATCGACCATGTTCGCAAGGCGTTCCTGGACACTCCGGACGCGGATCCCGCGCTGCTCGCGGAGATCCACGAGCTCCGGCAAAGGCTCAACGGACTCCTCACAAAGCTGCGCGGCGATCGGACCCGCGGCAAGCGGGAGGAACCTGCCCCGCCCTCCATCAGCCGGCGCGTTCGCATAGCAATGCAGTGGTACGTCACTTCGGCGCCTACACGGACCCAGCGCGATGCCTACCAGTACGCCGGCACGGAGTTCACGGAGCTGTTGGGCGAGCTGCGCAAGCTCATCGAGGAGGACCTCACCGGATTGGAAGAGAAGCTGGAAACAGCCGGCGCCCCATGGACGCCCGGGCGGATCCCGCACTGGGAGATGGAGTAATAGCAATCCCGTTTGAGTTTGCCGATTCGGTTCGTATGTGGCAGGAGCGTCCACCGTTCTGCTCAGCTCCGCGCGGGCTCCCGATAGATCGGGATTCCATTCCGCCCGCGGCTCGGCAGTGGGGTGACCGCTCTGCCGAGAATCTGCTGTGCCGAGAATCTGCTGTGCCGAGAATCCCTTCTCGGCACGCAGCTCAGGACCGAGGAGGGATTCTCGGTCCAGCGAGGTCCCCGTTTAACAACCTGGTACGCACGGCGGACGCCACGCGACTGGGCGAAGGAGTTTAGCTTAGGGGGATTGGCGGCAGGCCGCCCTACTCTTCTGCCCTACACGCCTGCGCCGAAGCATCCCTAGCACGGCTAGCGTAAAAAGGACGAGAGTGGCCGGTTCCGGTATGACCGTCACAGTCAGCACAGTATCAAGCACCAGGAAAGTGTCAGGGTCTTGCGTAAAGGGATCGCTCTCAAATCCTGACAGCATGCTAAGCTCAATATCGCAAATGGTCATGACGCTTCCGATCTGAGCGGGGGCGAATGGTGGGGACTCGTCCAGGATTTCGACTCCCCAGACCTCGATCACGGGAAGCGAGAGGGATTCCCCGGGGGCCAGTGAAACACCAACATAACCGCTAGATGTCAATATAAACGGTTCGCCTGGATAAGTCCCGGGGTCCCAAAAAGTAAAGGGGGCTTCTAGAACCAGTGCTGCCCCTTGATATCGAACGCTACGTCCGATTGGGCCAAGGGCTTCAAACACCTCGTTCCCCGTATTCGTCATCGTCCCCCAAACCACGGCGCTCTCGCCTTCGGCTGGGAAGGGTGTGCCAGGGGTGTACGGGATGGCTGGCTCGACGCTCAACTCGCTGGGGCCTCGCAGTTCGAGGATCACGTCCGCCGGAACGGGCTCGACCGCGACCGCAAAAGCCAGCAGTGATAGCCGTAATGTTGCGCACCTTCGCATGGCAGTGCCGTAACTTTCCTTATCGGGCACAGCCCCTCGTCTTCTAAACAGCTTCTCGCAAACAACAAACTGGGCAATCTGCTTTTGGCCTTGCGTCCGTAGGACGGGGTATTTCCAGTGCACTTTCCCTCTTGTGTGGAGCTATTTAGAGTCCGCCCTGGGGAGGTCCGTCGCTACCGATGCTGAGGCTCGACCGGTGGGCAACCCCGCGGCACGTCGGCGTGGAGTCCGACGATTAGACTGCACCACACTTGACCACGCGTAAGGGACTTGCGTCCTGCCCGGCACCACTAAGGAGCGAGACACCATGCTTGCAGTTGCGGGTACGAGGTAGTATTATCCACGCCGCGTGGAAAAGGCTGCGGGCGACGCAGCCACGAATTGGTCTGGAGTAACACTTAAAAGGTTACCACAATGAAGCAACGTTTCTGCTACCCAAGTCTCGTCTTCGGTCTCATGTGTTTTCGGATAGGGAATGCGGACGCAGGTACTTACGATGCGTCAGTCAACAACTTCGATCGTATCTACACGGACCACTGCTCCTGCGGATGTCCGTGTGATGACCCTACCTGCACAGGGACCACCAGCCAGATATTCAACGATCACGATTTCGGGACCGTCCCTAGGGCAAGGCCGGGGACGATGGTCAGCATTCACGTAACTGCAAAGGGTGATCTCGGTGGGGCCAACAAGTTTCATACCGTCTTCTTCAACGATGCTTCCCCGCCGGGAGCTACCGTATTTCAGGGTGACACGTGCGTCGACTACGGTGGGGTATGTCATACGACATGCCCCCCATTGTTTTCTTTTGTTAGAGATCATCATCTTCAGGTGACAGCCGACTACTACAACACTCGCCGAGAAGCCGGTTCCCGAACAATGAGGATAACCCTTGGCGCAAGCTGCGATGTCATCCGCATCTGTGCGGCATGCAGTGATTGCCCAGGATTTGGCCAAGAGTACACGACAGTGCGCCTCCTCTACGATACCGCATGCGCGAGCAGCGCCGACTGCGATGACGGATTGTATTGCACGATCGACACGTGCAACGTAGGAACCGGTGAGTGTTCACATTCGTCCAGGAATTGCAGTGACGGGAACCCATGCACGACGGATTCCTGCAACGAGACCAGCAATCAATGCGACCACGCGCCCAACAGCAACTCCTGCAACGACGGGGTCTTCTGCAACGGAACGGACACCTGCTCGGGGGGTAGTTGCAGTATCCACGCCGGCGACCCGTGTTCTAGTGGATGCTGCGACGAAACAAACGACGGGTGTGAACTCGCTATCGATTGGAGCGAGCCGCCTGACGGAGCGATTGACGCCCGCCAGCCCTCCAAGCCTGACGGCTCCGATCCGGCCGGATGGGATTCCATCAACATTACGATGACCGGTGCTGCCGGGGCCATTGCCGCGGATGATTTTAGCCTGACAGTAGATCCCCAGGGGACGGCGCCGGACATCGCCGACGTAAGCGTCGATGGGAACGTCGTTACCCTGGAACTTGCCGGGTTCATCCCGACGGGCAAGTGGACGCAGTTTACCCATGATTGCAGCGGGACGAGCGTTTGTCTGGGATATCTCCCGGCGGACGTTAGCAATGACCGTACCAGTGCCCCGAACGATATCCTTTGGGTCATCGATTGCATCAACGGGGTCAGGACCTGCGAGATATGGCAGTGCGACGCCGACCGCAACGGCGTGTGCGGGCCGCCGGATATCATGAGGGTGATTGACCTGCTCAACGGCGCCGGCGTGTACGACGTTTGGCTGAACGTTTCAATCCCGCTGCTAAGCCCGTGTGAGGCAGGTGGGGAGTCCGCAACGGGCGGAGGCGCCGGCGGTGATCTGAGCGAGCTTGCGCTATCCGAGGTGGAACCGGCAGACGCCGCGGCGAGTGACGCGGACTTTGTGGACGGGTTCCTGACGTTGCTGACGATCGGCCCGTGGGCGGACGACTTTGCCGCCATGGATATCCGGGCGATCGTGGAGGCTCTCACCGACTGGGCCGTGGTCCATACCCCGGTGCAGGAGCGCTTTGCCCTGGCCGAGCAGCTACAGGATCCGACTTTGACCTTCGCCAACGCGGTCGTTGCCGAGATGATCCCCTGGATCATAGCAGCGCTTGTGGAGTAGTGCTGCCGCTCTAGCCCCGCCCTCCATTAGCCGGCGCGTTCGTATAGCCATGCAGTGGTACGTTACTTCAGCGCCTACGCAGACCCAGCGCGATGCCTACCGGTACGCGGGCACGGAGTTCACGGAGCTGCTGGCCGAGCTGCGCAAGCTCATCGAGGAGGACCTCACCGGATTGGAAGAGAAGCTGGAAGCAGCCGGCGCCCCATGGACGCCCGGACGGATCCCAAATTGGGAGATGGAGTAAACCGTGCGCGTCTAGCTTCGCGCAAACGTCTCAGCACGGAATTGGTCGCGCCCGCCGCACTCCGCTCTGCCGAGAATCTGCTGTGCCGAGAATCCCTTCTCGGCACGTCCCTTGGGACCGAGAGGGGATTCTCGGGCCAGCGATAGACCGAGAAGGGATTCTCGGTCCAGCAAGGTCAGTGCAGCAAGGTCGGTCCAGCGATCGTGGCCTACTTGGGCTCGGTCCAGGCCTCCGCTTTTTGGTCGATGGAGAACAGGCGGTTATCTCCGTCGAAGGTCACGACACCCTTGTCGTCCACGTCGTAATGCATGGATTCCAGCGTTTCGCTGGAGAGGTGGCCGTCCACCCACAGAACGCTGCCCTTGCCGCCGTGGCGTTCATGTAGAGCGGTGCGGGCCTCCTGGCCGAGCTTGTGACCGGCCATCTCACCGTGCTCAGGGTCAACCCGGGGTGGGTCGAGGTTGAATCCCTCGTTGCCCAGGGCGTTGATCGAACGCCCGCTCTTGCTATCACCCAGTTTGTTGTCCTCGTAAGAGGCTCGTTGAAGTGGTGGAAAGGAGGCTGCGGTTCCCACGCAATCGGCAACGGCCACACACTCTGACGGCAGGCGGACCCAGGAAGATTTTACCGGCCAGTTCTTGTAGGAGGTCAGGTTGTTGTCGTCGAGCAACCTGGAGTTGCCCAGGAACTGGTAATTGTACCCGTAGGAGCCGTTGCGCTCGTCGACCCAATGGGGAACTTCGGGGCAAACGTAGATCTTGTCGGCGTAATTCTGGCGATCGCCCGGCTGCCCGAACTTGTCGATGGACGTCTTGCTGGGCTGCGGGTCCTCAAAGGGTGGCAGCCCGACCTGGCTGGCCATCATGGCCAGAAAGCTGGGGCGGTATTTGACACCCCCCACAATTCGGGTGCGCCAATGGTGGTCATCGATCTTGGGTAGTCTTCCCGGGACCAGAACGTCGCTGTAATCGTTCGCGTAGAGAACCAGGCCCTGCCCCAAGGTACGCAGACGTGCGTTGCAGACGGTCGCTTTGGCCTGTCTCCGCGCGCTGGATAGGGCCGGCACCAGGATGGCCACGAGCAACCCGATGATCGCAATCACCACCAGTAGCTCGATGAGCGTGAAGGCTGCTTTGATACTATGCCTCCGCAACGACTCGCTCCTTCCGTCTGAAGCTCATGTTACAGACGTTGGGTGTGTGGCAGCGCTGGCAGCGAGGTAGCTCAAAAACAGTCGCTCTTTAACTTACAGCGCTCGGTGCGCCCCGGCCGGTACGGGCGAGGAATCCTGCCCACTCGTCCGGTTCGGCCTTTCCTGTCAGCTATGTTGCCATGCACCGTTACCACGTGCAAGCAAGCAATGAATGAACTTCGAGGTTGGCTCAACGAGAAGGCCGGGCGCGTGTTCCCGGGTCTGCGTCTACGAAACCGAGAACACTTGCGGGTATTGCACGCAGCCCAGTCCTGCGGTATCCTACCGACCGCCGTATGATCCGTTTGTATGAGAACGTCACCGTCTGTCGATTCCCGTGTCCATGGTGCCGGGCATACCGACTTTCGGGTAGGATGGCTCCGCGTCGTGGGGTGTTTCCCGTGGTCAAGCCCGGCGAGACGGCGTTGCCAGCGTCGAGGCCGGCGTCAGCGGGGAGTAGGATGTGTGCCTGTCCTGGATGATCCCTCTGCGGGCCCGACGAGAAGTTGCTTTTACATGAGGATGAGTCTGATCCGGTGGTTCGGCTCACCGAAATTCGCCTTGCTTAAGTGGTGTAACACCAATAAGGAGACCAATGTATGTTGCGTAAAGCATCCGTGTTGATTCTGTTTGGCGTCCTGATGTGCCGGCAGGTTCCGGTCGGCGCCGGCGAACCCAAGACAGCCGACGACGTGATCGCCAAATACATCGAAGCTATCGGCGGGCGCAAAACGATCGACGGCGTCAAGTCGATGCGAATGAGCGGAAAATCGCTGGCCGGCGGCGGCATGGAGATCCCCATGACCATCGAGTACAAGAGTCCGAACAAGGTGCGCATGGAGTTTACCTTCCAGGGTATGACCGGAATCCGGGCTTACGACGGCAAGACGGGTTGGTTCGTCATGCCTTTCGTGGGCAAGACCGACCCGGAGAAGATGTCCGCAGACCAGGTCGAGATGATTGAGGATAACGCCGACCCGTTCGGACCTCTCGTGGATTACAGGAAGAAGGGGCATCAAGTCGAGCTGGTCGGGAAGGACGAGATCGAGGGGTCCGAAGTCTATAAGCTGAAGGTCACGACAAAGAGCGGGAACACCGAACACTACTTCCTGGACACGGAGCACTTCCTGCCCATTCAGACCAAAGGCAAGCGCAAGTTCCAAGGGACGGAGATCGAGTACACGGTCAGTTACGGCGATTACAAGGAGGTCGGTGGTCTGCTTTTTGCGCATTCGATCCAGCAAGGAGGCATGGGCGGTGACATGACCTTCGAGAAGGTGGAAGTGAACGCGGACATTCCCGACGAACACTTCACAATGCCGAAGGTCGAGAAACAAGAGGCCGGGACTGCGGACAAGGAAAAACCGGCGCCCAAAGAGAAGCAAGAGCCCCCAACAAAGGACGAGGATTAATCGTCAAGCCGGTATCACGGTGGTGACTGCGATTGAAGGAGAGTCCAGATGAGGTCTGCAGCTACATTGATCTCCTTTATAGGTGTTGTCGCTGCGCTTGTATCGGGTAACCCGGCGGCTGCCGACGTCAAAATCGATTCGTATACATTCGGCGGCCTGGAGGCACGCTCCATCGGTCCGGCAGTCATGGGTGGGCGTATCAGCGCCATGGATGCCGTTATGCGCGACCGACTTACCATCTACGTAGGGGCGGCCGGCGGTGGTGTCTGGAAATCCGTCAACGGCGGCACGACGTTCAAAGCCGTGTTCGACGAGTACAATCAATCCATTGGAGCCCTCACGATCGACCGGTCCGACCCCGATGTAGTCTGGGTCGGGACGGGTGAGCCGTGGACACGCAACAGTGTCTCGAT
>CP070827.1:2309306-2316762 GCA_020344555.1 Phycisphaerales bacterium | reverse complement strand
GCGATAGATGCGATCAGAACTGCCAGATCGAGCCCTTTGTCGGCGACGCGGTGATCTCGCTGGTTCCCGTTTCATCGAGCGATCCGGGCGCCATCATCGTGGAGGAGGAGAACAAGATATATGTTTCAACCGGCGGGCACCAGGTCTTGCTGAATATCCGGGTCTCAGACTGGGATCCGGGCGCGACCGGCCTGAGGCTGGGGACTTTTCAGGCAGGCATCGATTCGACGGGCTACGCAACCGGGGTGCAGGGTATGCTCAGCCCTTGGCAACCGCCCTGTACAAACGACGCGCAGTGTGAGGCTCTCATGGGCCCACTGGGGACGGCGTTCACGACGAGAGGCGGTTGCGGGGTGTACGGTGTTCCGGCGGGCGCTTGCGCCGCCGGCTTTATCGACGAGACTCGAACCGACCACATCACTGGAGGGTCTCCCTGGATGGACCGAAGCACGATGGACTACCGGTACGGTGGCTGGGTGCCGGCCATCCTCAGCCCCGGGCACGACACATACGCCGGCACGCTGGCCGTGGATGTGCCCCCCAACGCGGTCGGCAGCTTCACAATCGACTTCAAACATGGAACCGGGCACACATACATGCTTGATGAGGGCAACAATCTCATCCCGTTGGGGGGTATTGAACCTGCCACAATCATCGTGGGGGCTGCGTGTTGCCTTCCCAACGGCAGGTGCATCATGACAGAGTACCAAGCCAATGAATGCGCTGATCTGGGTGGTGATCCGCAGGGGCCGGGAACTAACTGCCTCACGGCGGTGTGCCACCCCCTGAAGTGGTCCCAGCCGCCGATGTATGATCCCGACTCCGCGCACCGGGAGTGCTACTGGGGCTGGGATGAGCGGTCGGACTATGATGTGGGTCCCATTGTGGCGGACGATTGGGCCTGTGACAGTGAGCAGCCGGTCACCGATATCCACTGGTGGGGCTCATACATTGGCTGGTCCGGGGAAGATCCGCCCCCGGTGACACCTGGCTCCTTCCACATCGGCATCTGGACAGACATCCCGGAAGGCCCGGGTGAACCGTTCAGTCACCCAGGCGTGATGATCGAGGAGTGGACGGTTCCGCGAGCAGAGCTAAACGAGAGGCCTGTGGCGTGCGACTTCCATCCTGATTTCATGGCTCAACCGGACAGTTGCTTCCGATATGATTTCATTATTCCGGAGGCACAGTGGTTTTATCAGGAGCCCGCGTGCAGTGTCTACTGGGTCGGCATCTCGGCCGTGTACGCTGGCGATCCTGGGCCAAACCCGTGGGGGTGGAAGACCCGTGAGCATTACTTCGGCGATGATGCAGTCAAGATCTCGTCACCGACGACCCCAGTTGTGGACTCCACGTATGGGGATGGTCTCCCCATCGAACATCCGGCAGGGGTCTCCCGGGACATGGCCTTTGTGCTGACAGACTGTTGTCTGTCCGATCCGCCGGCTAGACCTGCGGGAGAGGCGGGATATGACAAGTCCCGCTACATCTCTATGGTGCCGGGCAATCCGGGGCGGCAGACGGCTTTACGGGTGACCTTCACTTCTCTGCCGGCGCCGTACGATACGTGGAACGGGGTGCAGATGTGGGTGCAGGAGCCGACCCAATACTGCGAGAACTCGGGTGTCCCCCAGCCTCCGTGTCCTCCGGAAACCGGAGGCCTGCCAGAAGAGTTCACAGGGGCTACGCTGGGCTGCGAGCCCTACTTTATGGACTGGAGCACCGTTGGCGTCCTCCACGTATTCCACGAGGGCGTCATTCCCGATGGTACGTATGCAGTGCAGATCATCGGTGAAGACTGTTATCCGGCGCCGGAGTCCTGCTACTCGGACCCGCTGTGCATCTATACGAGCCGGTGGGCTGACCTGGTAAAGAACCGCGTTACAGGGTGGACCCCGCCGAACGGGAGAGTTGACATATTCGACCTCACGGCGTCGTGGGAGAAGTTCCTGAACCTGGGGCCGCTTGTCAGGCCGTTCCCGCCAGTACAGAAGCCCAGGGCCGACCTCGACTGGGAGACACCGAATCAGATGGTAAGCATCACCGACACTACATTTCTTCTTGACGCCGCCCAGTGCGGGGAACCGTATCCGCCGGAGGGATTCGATCCACCTGGTCCCCCCCCGTGCAGCTTTGGCGAATCCCGAGCGCCATCAGCCCTGGCCACCGGTACCCGCCAACTGTGCCCTCCATTTCCTGTGTGCGGGGATGGGAACGAGACTCCCCCCGAGGAATGTGACGATGGTGGGGAGTCGGCGGACTGTGACGCGGACTGCACTGATGTGATCTGCGGCGACGGCACCATCAACAGGACGGCAGGTGAGCAGTGCGACCCGCCGGACGCCGTCCGTTGCGATGCCGCTTGTCAGCTTATGGTGGTGCCAACGGCTGTTTTCTCTCTGGTGCCTACCGGGAATGACCCGACCGGCGCTCTGGATCCCGGTGTGACGATTATTGGAAATCAAATCATAGTGCCAACCGGAGCTCGCAGGGTCTTTCTGGACATCCTGCTGTCCAACTGGGATCCTACAGCCGCAGGGACGTTGCTCAATACATACCTGGCGACCATCGACTCGGCGGGATACGCCAGTGGCACGATGGGCACACTCACGCCTGCAACGGTCCCGTGCGCGGCCGACCTAACTTGCCAGGCGGCGTTGGGACAGGGATCAGTGTGTTGTGCACTGCGAGGCGGCGTCGACTGTACCGCAGGCTTCATCGACGAGACCCGGCCCACTCACGTCTTTGCTGGCGAAGATGCGCCCTGCGTGACCGGCCTTGCCACGTTGGACTACGCATATGGATGTACGTGGCAGACGGTTCTTCCACCCAGCGGTGTTGCCGACCCCGGGGTGCCCAGATACGCCGGTACGCTGGTTCTCGATGTGCCCGCTGACGCTGCCGGAACGTTCACAATAGGCCTCAAGAAGCCCGAGGAGTCCTTGCTGCTCGATGACGACTACCTGGTCATTCCCATGGTAGACACCGTACCTGCGAAAATCACCGTGGCGACTGCGTGTTGCCTTCCTAACGGCCGGTGCATCATGACGGAGTACTTGAGCAATGAATGCGCCGATCGCGGTGGTGATCCGCAGGGACCGGGAACTCACTGTGGCACAACCGTGTGCCACCCCCTGAAATGGTCCCAGCCGCCGATGTATGATCCGGACTCCGCGCACCGTGAGTGCTATTGGGGTTGGGATGAGCTGTCGGACTATGATGTGGGTCCCATTGTAGCGGACGATTGGGCTTGCATGAGTGAGCGAGCTGTCACCGACGTCCATTGGTGGGGCTCGTACATTGGCTGGTCCGGGGTAGCTCCGCCGTCCGTGACGCCTGACTCCTTCCACATCGGTATCTGGACGGACGTGCCGTTTGACCCGGGCGAGCCGGATTCATTCAGCCATCCGGGTACGATGATCTGGCACTGGACCGTTGAATATGCCAACCTGAACGAGAGAGCCGTTGGGTGCGACTTCCATCCTGATTTCACGGCTCAACCGGAGAGTTGCTTCCGATATGACTTCGCCATTCCGAGGGCACAGTGGTTTTATCAGGAGCCCGCTTGCAGTATCTATTGGATCAGCATCGCCGCCAAGTACCTCGGTGTCCCCCAGAACGCATGGGGTTGGAAGACACGGCGGCCGGAGTGGACCGACGACGCAGTGAGGATCTCATCGCCGGTCAGCCCGATTCCCAATTCCGAGTACTCCGCAGGTGAGCCGATCGAGCATCCGGCGGGCGTCTCCTGGGACACGGCGTTTGTCCTGGGGAGTCGTCTCAGCGGGCCGGGCTCAGGCGGAGGAGAGGGAGGCTATAACAAAGTTGGCTACATCTCGATGGACCCGGGCGATCCTGCCCGACAGACGGCTTTGCGAGTGACCCTCACGTCCCTGCCGGCGCCGTTTGATGATCTTAACGGGACCAGGATGTGGGTCGGCGAGCCGCAAGAGATCAGTGAGAACGCCGGCAAGACTGATCACCAACCGGGCTGGCCGGACTTCATGAGCGCCAACCTGCAGTGCGAGCCCTACTGCATGGACTTTGGTGAGCTGGATGTACTCCACGTGACCGCCGCCGAGATCATTCCCAATGCCGTTTACGACGTGCAGGCCATCGACTGCCAGTCCGACTTTGACAACGAGTCCGCCTACTCGGAGCCGCTTACGATAAGCACCAGTAGATGGGGCGATCTGGTGGGAACCTGCGCGGTCATTCCGTGCAGTCCGCCTGACGGAGTGGTGGGCGTACCCACCGACGTCACCGCCTGCCTGGACAAGTTCAAGAACCTGCCCAACGCAGTGCTGAAGTCCCGGGCGGACATCGAGCCCAACGTTCGGGACTGGCTGGTGAACATTTCCGACGTGACGTTGGTCCTGGATGCGTTCCGTGGATGCCCGTATCCCGCTATGCCTGACCCGCCGGCTTACTGTCCCGGCGGGTGGCCCGGACCGATGGGGTGTTCCGGACCACGTTTAGGGGCCTATTCCAACAGCGGGTGCTTGCCAGGCAGTGAGCGAGCCGTTGACTCCAGCACCGAGCCCTGTTCTGAAGATGATCAGATTGATCTTGCTCCCGGTCCGGGCACGCTTACGGTAATCCACCGGAACGCCAGCTACAACTGCTGTCAGGACGATATCCGAGTTTCGCTGTCCGTCGCAGGGAACGTACTTCAGTTTACGGAAGAGGAAGTCCCCCCCGGCGGGTACTGCCACTGCATCTGCTGTTTCAATGTGGAATCAACCGTGATCGATCTGGAACCCGGCGAGTATACCGTGGAGTACTGCTGGTTGGATTATGAGATGGGACCGCGCTGTTACGTCGAAGACGTTGTGATTCCTGAGCCGCAGCCACGTGTTGGGGAGTACTTCAACAGCGGCTGCCTGGGTCAAGGCCACCGAAGCAACCAGGAACCTTGCCTCGAGCCGGACGGAATTGAGTTGTCCGCCGAGCCCGGTACGCTTCACGTGCTGCACAATAATGCGACGTACAACTGCTGTCCGGATGATATCGTGGTCTTGTTATCCATGGAAGGGAACGTCATCCGGCTGACGGAGGAAGAAGTCCTTACGCTACCATGCGCGTGCCTATGTTGCTATAACGTAGAGGCAACCGTTGTCGATCTGCCTCCCGGCGAATACACCGTGGAATTGTGCTGGTACGACTACGAGACCTTTGGTCAGAAGTGCCACCAGCAAGACATCGTGATTCCGTAGCAACCAGTTGCCAGCTATCAGCCGTCAGGCCGACGGCGGGTGGCACGGTCTGGTCCGCCGCAGGCGGGACAGGGCGTGGCTTAGCGGCGTGCAGCTTTCTTGATTTCCTTCGCGTTGCAGCGGGTCCGGTCGTTCACGACCACGGACCTGCTGCGCTTCGCCTTGCAGGACGGTGCCACACAGGCGCGCCACACACCCGGCCACTCTAAAGCACTGCTTTTCACAGATTTATGCACCGACAGGCATTTTTTGCTTGCACTTGCACCTTAGATGTAGTAACGTGTCAGGGTTATCGGCCGGGCCGGAGAGGAGAATATGGGGCTGGCCGGTGAATCGGAATCTAAATAGCCTTGCACGATTCTGTCAGGGGTCCCGCCTGACAGCGATCCGTCAGGCTTCGTGCCTGCGATCCACTGCCCATGACAGAATCACGCAAAGTCATTTAGCCAGCGGTTCGTTGGATCGGGCGGCGCGCAACTCACGTCGCTCGGATTACCAATATATAAATCTGTGCCATCGGCTCGGCACCTGTAGGAGGAACAGATCATGCGGTTTTCAAAGACAAAGATGAGTATGCTCGCAGTTGCGGGCGGCGTATTCCTGACAAGTGCGGTCAACGCGGCTCTCGGGCCGCCGGACTTATCCAACGGCGGACGGAGGACCCCGAGTATCGACGCTCGTTCGCAGAGGCAGACGGCGGCGTTTCAACCCGGTAGAGTCGGCATGGTCGCGGACTCGGTGTGGGAGGACGCCGGTACGGCCGCGGAAGCCGCATGCTTCGCATCCTCATCGCCCGTGGCGGAGACACTCCCGCTCCCGGGAAACCCGATTAGCCAGAAGGTCCGTTACCTGTCGTTTACGGCAGGCGACGCGGGCCGGTTACAGGCTATTCGAGTGACGTTCAGCAACCTACCGGCACCGTATAACACCTGGAACGGCGTGCAAATGTGGGTCGCTGAGCCGAAGACCTACTGCGAAAACGCAGGTCAGAAAACGCCTCCATGTCCTCCGGCTCAGCCAAGCAACGACTTCACCGGGGCCACCCTGCGGTGCACGCCCTACTTCATGGATTGGAGCACGGAAGGCGTCATCCACGTGTACCACGAGGGCATCATTCCGGCCGGGACATACGCTGTCCAGGTTATCGATTCCACCTGCGATACCGGGCAGGAGGGGGACTATTCCGGTTCTCTGAATGCCACCACCAGCGCCTGGGGCGACCTGGTCACTGACTGCACGACCTGTCCGTGCGGCCCGCCCGACGGAACCGTGGACGTCCCCACCGACGTAACCGCCGTGCTGGACAAGTCCGTGAATATGGCGCCCCCGTACAGCTCCTGCGCGGCGGTTATCAAGGCAAGGGCCGACCTCGAGCCGGTGGAACCGGATCAGCTCATCAACATCTCGGACGTCGCGCACACCCTGGACGCGTTTGGAGGTGTCTTATATCCACCGCCGTCGTTCCCGCCGCCCAGTCCGCCACCGTGCGCCGATCCCCTCCCTGTGTGCGGTAACGGGATCGTCGAAGCTGATGAACAGTGTGACGACGGCAATCTGATCCCCGGCGACAACTGCGATCAGAACTGCCGGTCCGAGTTGTGCGGGAACGGAACCATAGACTTCGCTGAGGAGTGTGACGACGGGGCCGGCAATTCCGACACCGCACCAGATGCCTGCCGGACCGATTGCACCCTTCCTCGGTGTGGCGACAACGTCGTCGATAGCGGCGAGCAGTGTGACGACGGCAACACCACGAACGGCGATAGATGCGATCAGAACTGCCAGATCGAGCCCTTTGCCGGCAACGCCGTGATTTCGCTGGTCCCCGTCTCATCGAGCGATCCGGGTGCAACCATCGTGGAGGAGGAAAACAAGATATATGTTTCAACCGGCGGGCACCAGGTATTTCTGAATATCCGGGTGTCAGACTGGGATCCGGGCGCAACCGGCCTGTGGCTGAGGGCTTTTCAGGTAGGCATCGATTCGACGGGCTACACAAGCGGAGTGCAGGGTATGCTCAGCCCTTGGCAACCGCCCTGTACAAGCGACGCGCAGTGTCAGGCTCTCATGGGCCCATTAGGCACGTGGCCTCTCACGAAGGGTGGTTGCGGGGTGTACGGTGTTCCGGCGGGCGCTTGCGCCGCCGGCTTTATCGACGACACTCGCACCGACCATATCACTGGAGGGTATACCTGGATGGACCGAAGCACGATGGACTACCGGTACGGTGGTCCGCGGCT
>CP070827.1:2284611-2309206 GCA_020344555.1 Phycisphaerales bacterium | reverse complement strand
GCCTCACCGGCTTATCGAGGGCGGAAGCCAAACTTGAAAACACGAGTAGCGTTGCCGCAACTGTCGCAGTCGCACGGACTGGGACGGCAAGCACCGCTACCGGACACGCGGACATTATCAGACCGGTTTTGCGAGAGAACAAGATCCCTGGCCTCCTAGGTTATCATAGCGAGCCAGGCTAGCCACGGGCAAACTGGCCCTTTGCGCTTGCCAGTTGGTGGATGTCATGGGGTCGGGGATCGAGAGCCGATGCACCGGGCGTCTTTACGTAGCTATGTCCTCTCATGTCGTCTGCTGGCACTTTACACCTGGATTTGGCTTCATCTGTCCGTGATATTCTCACCCCGAGACCGGGATTCGTGCCTACTCTGATTCACAGTCAGGCCGTTCCGTCGTCCGTCTTATAAGCGAGGACCGAGACAGGATCGATGCGCCTCACGATGCCTCATTAGGCTCACGCCAGCCCACGCACGTGCGCCGGTCAGATGTCTGCAGCCGCACGAACCCTCGTCCACCCACTTACGCAGCAACACCAGGACCATCCGGTTCTTTGTCCACAGTATGGCTTCCCACCACTCGCTGTGAGAACCAACAGGCGACCCCTTCCAATCAGACCCGCAGCGAAACTGGAATGCGCGTCTGCCATGACGGGGACAAGCGGCTGCGCGGCACTTCGAGCGGGCCGATTTTGACTTTGGTGGGAGCGGAGTTAAGTCACACCAGGGAGCACTCAGAGGCCTTGGTGAGATTCTCCCATATCTCGCAAAGACGGATGGCGGTAGGTTGTTCGTACGACTCAACCGTGCCCTATTCGGGCGGCTCAGGTTTCCCCAGGTCGCCACCTGTTCTCTTGGCCTTTTGCGCCCGGCGCTCTGCCTTGGTGAGCACCGTGATGTACTCCTTTCCCGTCTTGATGATCTTGGTCTTCAACGGCAGACCGCCATCAGGATTGGGGCTGGTGATGACTTAGTCAACATCGATTGTTCCGATACCCGCGACCACTTGACCACGCTTGGCGTCGAGTAACGCACTGCCTCGGATCCGGGCGACGCCGTACGTGTGTTCCGTTCCGTCCGGTAGCCTTTCTGGGGCAAACTCGGGAAGCGGTCGACTCGTTCCTGAGTACACGACACGCACCATGATTGTGTCGCCGGTCTCTTCAATGTCCTCGATTTCGTATTCGTAGGCATGGAGCTTCCGGGGCGACTTGACTTGCGTGGTCCACCGCGTGTCCTCCCTGGCTTCCTTGCAGGGGTACAGCGCATAGAACCTCTCCCAGAGAAACCGCTGCGACTCGTTGTCAACGAAGTTCTTCAGGATTCCGTAAGCGTCTTCATCAAGACCTGAAGCCTCGATCTTCTGACGGATCGCGCCCGCTCCGGACACTGCGATCTTGCGCCCATAATCCTTCACCTCCATAGTGAGTTGGCTTCCGAGCACGAGGGTGGCCAGGTGGCCGAAGGGACTCGTTTCGTTCGTTCGGCTTTCCCTGTCAGAGTCGAAGGAGACCTTTCCGGATGGGTCCTCCTCGGAACTCGCCAGCCGGTCCAACGTGAGTGTAATCCGCACGTTTCCCGCTTCCGATACTTCGTCGACTCGCAGGAGACATCCCAACACACTATCATTGCGGGCCTCCCAACCACCTTCGGGGACTTCGTCACCGCTCCAAGTGAGGTCGTTTTTCCACCGCCACTCCACGTACAAGGTCTCGCCCACCACCCAACGGGGTCCCGTCCAGATGGCCTTGTCGTCGGCTGTCGCGCATGGAACGTGCCAGACCGTTGCCGGCAGCAGCCACAGAACTGTGATTTTCGGATCGTGATTCACCAAGGTCGCCTCCAACCGACATTTCCCATTTGACTCGTTCCCGCGAGACGCTCGCGGGCCAACCGAGCATTCTACTCGGACCCACACCGAATCCCAAACGCTTTTCCGTTCTGCTTGCCGGTTTTGCGCGGCGTTTGACCGTCCGGTCGAACCGCTCGGATAAGCGGCACTTGCGCGGGAACCACTTCTGGCTTGCCTTGGGACATACTGGCCTCGCCCACCCCTGCTGCATCCGAACCTCCTCGGCTTGCCGGACCCTCAATCCCGTTGGACCACTGGCGGCGGCACACCGAACCGTTGGATACGATCGAGGATCGCCGCGAACAACTCCCGCCACACCGCCACCTCGGCCAACTGGAACATCACGTATTTCGCGTGTCGAACCACCTTGGCCCCGATTTTGATGAGCTTCTCCCGCAGCGTGGTCAACGACCAGTGTTGACCCTCCTCGGTAATGGCAGCGAACTCTTCAGCGGTGCAGCGGCAACTCGGACCCTAAACACCGTGAAGATGGGCGCGAGTTAATATCGCCGGTTTTTGCGAAATAGACCCCGTCCGGGTCTTGGCTTTTCTGCGTCGTGACAGTCGACTACTCGATTTTGGCTTTGGGCAAAGAGGGAGTTAAGTCGTATCAGGGAGGCACTGAGTGGCTTGGGGGGTGATTCGGGTTTTCAGGTCTTAGGGGCCCCCGGCTCTGTTCACAGCGCCATGGTGTCAAGACTATGGCACTATACTTTGAGCGTTCGCACGTCGAAAACATCGGCAAACATAGGGCGAAGTGCAGTACCCTTCATATCGTCACGTGAGGCGCGATTTTTCCACAACTGGTCCGTCGAGGAACGGCTCTCCGAGATGCTTCCGTTGGACATCCGCCAGGTGCGGCGCAGCAGCGATGAATCGCTGTTCGACAGCCTAATCGAGACTCACCACTACTTGGGCTATACGCAGCCCGTCGGCGAACACCTGAAGTATTTGATCTGGGCAGACGGTGTACCGGCGGCGTGCCTGGCGTGGTCCTCGGCGCCGCGGCACCTCGGCTGCCGAGACCGCTTCATCGGTTGGTCGACCGAGGTCCGTCGAAGGAACATCCGGCTGATCGCCTACAACCTTCGCTTCCTGATCCTGCCGTGGGCCAAGGTCCCTCATCTGGCGTCGCACATTCTGGGCCGCATGGCCCGGGTGTTGCCGCAGGACTGGGCGCGGATCTACGGGCATCCGGTCTACTTCCTGGAGACGTTCGTCGATCCTGAGCGCTTCCGAGGCACCTGTTACCGTGCGGCCAACTGGGTGGTTCTGGGTCGCACCACGGGCCGGGGCAAGGACGACCTGACCCACCGGCCCAACCGGTCCATCAAAGAGGTGTGGGGCTACCCACTCTCGAAGCATTTTCGAAGACAATTGTGCAGCACAGAATGAGCAAGACCCCACAGATTGAGCAAATTGCCATGAAAGAACTGGAATCGCTGCTGGAGCGGGTGAAGGCGACGCAGAGCGAGGAGGACTACCGGTTACTCAAGAAGCTGGTGGACTCCTACGTCTGCCTGACGGACCTGGTCGAGGACAAGCAAATGACGATCAAGCGTCTGCGACAAATGCTCTTCGGCGCGAGTACCGAGAAGACCGTCGCCGTGATCAAGAAGACGGAGGAGGAAGACGAACCCCAATCGCCGCAGGCGATGGACGACAATGCCCGCGCCCCGCCACAGCAGACGGAGGACGAGCCTTCCAAACCGCGCCCCAAACGCAAAGGGCACGGCCGCAACGGCGTCGACGCCTACACCGGCGCCGAGAAGATCCAGGTGCCTCACGAATCGCTCCAGCCAGGGGATTCCTGTCCGGAGTGCCACAAGGGCAAAGTCTATGAGATGAAGGTGCCCGGCGTGCTGATCCGGATCGTGGGTCAGGCACCTGTGCAGGCCAAGGTGTACGAGCTTCAGAAGCTGCGCTGCAACCTGTGCGGCAAAGTGTCCACCGCCCAGGAATCCGAAGGTGTGGGTCCCGAGAAGTACGACGCGACGGTGGCGAGCATGATCGCCCTGTTGAAGTACGGAAGTGGACTTCCCTTCAACCGCCTGGAAGGGCTGCAGGGGAGTCTGGGCATTCCTCTGCCGGCCTCGACCCAGTGGGACATCGTCAGCGACGCCGCCAAGACGGTAGAGCCGATCTACGAAGAGCTGATCCGCCAGGCCGCTCAGGGCGAGGTGCTGCACAACGACGACACGACGATGCGGATCCTGGGCGTCACCGGGGAGACGGAGGCCGAAGCGTATGCCTACGAGGAATCGAAGCGCAAAGGTGTGTTTACGTCGGGCATCTTGTCTCTGGCCGGGGACCGGAGGGTGGCCTTGTTCTTTACCGGCCGGCGGCACGCCGGAGAGAATCTGGCGGAGGTGCTCCGTCATAGGGCTACGGACTTATGTGCGCCGATTCAAATGTGTGACGCTTTGTCACGCAACGAGCCCAAGGGGTTTGAGACGATCCTGGCCAATTGCAATGCCCATGGCCGGCGCCAGTTGGTCGAGGTGGCGGAGAGCTTTCCAGAAGAATGCCGCTTCGTGCTGGAGATGTTGAAGGGGGTATACAAGAACGAGGCCGTGGCCAGGAAAAGGAATCTCTCGCCGCAGGAGCGTCTGCGGTTCCATCAAAAGCAAAGCGGCCGGTTGATGGGTAAGCTGAAGGGATGGCTTAATCGGCAGTTGGGCCAGCGCCTGGTGGAACCGAATTCCGGGCTCGGCCAGGCGATTCAGTACATGCTCAAGCACTGGAGAAAGCTGACGCAGTTCCTGAAGTCCGCCGGGGCGCCATTGGACAATAACATCTGCGAGCGGGCCTTGAGACTGTCGATCCTCCACCGCAAGAACGCGCTGTTCTACAAGACTGTACCAGGGGCCCACGTCGGCGACATCTTCATGAGCTTGATTCATACCTGCCGGCTCTGTGGCGTCGATCCCTTCGACTACCTCACGCAGCTCCACGGCCACGCGGCTGATCTACCCCTGAGTCCTGCGAGTTGGATGCCCTGGACCTACCGCGCCACGCTCGATAACGCCCATACGCCCACCCACCGCGCCCTCTGACCACCCACCGCCGAGAAAAAACGGCCGCGCACGCTCACCGGAAGGACACACTCTACCGGAACGCTCGCGAGGCTGGAGAGCGCCAGCACCAGGCTGAAGGTGGATTTCGATGCGTGATCGTCGTCGCGAATGTAGAACCAGTATCCCCGATGTCGCACCCGAACGGCTGCGTTCTCTGGGTAATTCTTGCTTGCGTAGACCATGAACATATCGCCGATCAGCTTGGACCAGTCGAACGGATTGCCCCGGTCGTCCCGGGTTTCCATGGCGATGCCGGCGGCCACGTGCTCTTCGGGTACCTGTACGGCCTTTGACGCGTAATACATGATACCCAGCACCGAACGCGTGTTCAGGGCGAGGTCGATCCACATTGCCTTGGGATCCAGATCATCGGTTTCGCTGTCGTCGTACTCTACCAACTCGAACCGGGAGCGAGTCGGGTCGAGACGAAGTAGTTCACGGAGCCGGGCCGTTTCGGCGGACGCTTCGGATCGGGATGAGAACCGGAACACGAGGGTGCGGTTTTGCGCGTCATGACGTAGCGGCCATCATCCGTCAGGGTGTACTCCACGCCCAGCTTCATCACCTCTGCCATCCCATGTGTCTGAAGAGCGGTGGCCGGAATCGGATCGGATACGACTTCCGAGCGCTCTTCATATTCGAGGCCAATCAGCCCGTCGCGCGCCAAAGTACCCATCAGCTGGACGGCTTCCAGAAACTCGTCATACCTCGGCTGGTTGGAGGGTGTGGGGCCGGACGCACGAGGCGCATTGTCAAGGCCGTTGATGCGTTCCACCGCGAGTCGCATTACTTCTCCGCCCGACCATCCGGATTCTGCAATCAAGGCGAGTTGATCGACTTTGATGGGAATGAGCAGGCCTCTCAAGAATTCGCTGTTGTTGGGGATTGCGTAGGTGATCGTGGGGCGTTCCTGATAGCCAATGCTTCCACCCAGGCTCAGCAGGCTGGGGTTCTTTCCGCCGGTGCCGCCCACATTCTCGGTCAGCGTTCCGGACGCTGATGCGGACTGGTCAAATACAAACTGGGTTGAGATGCTCGTGACCTGCAGAAACATGGGCGCATCCGTGTAGCGCAGACCAACTAGATTGAGCAACATCTGCTCATTAAGGATCTGACGGAGGGCTGCACTGTATTGCTCGTGGCCGACTTTCATGGCGCCGGGACCCATCTGGCAGCCGGTGACAAACAGCAACAACGCAATCGCAGTACGACAGGCCGCTTGGAGTCGTCGGTTGCAGCACACGGGTTTTCTCACCTTGTGGTTCGGCGGTGTCTCGTCACGGCCTCAGCAGCTTATTCTCGGGCGCCGGCTTATGTGACACGTAGCTCGAGCAACGTCAGATCGTCGTCGAACCGTATACAGTCCGAACGAGCCAGAAGCTCTCTGTCAATTGTGGAAAGATCACCCCCAGCTCCCGGGTATCCGAGTTCTTTGAGGACCTGTTCCAGTCCGTCAACGCCGAGCAGGTTGCCATCCGGTTGGCGGATCTCGATAGCGCCATCGCTGTAGAGCAGCACGCAGTCACCGCTGCTGATTTCCACGGTGCTTTCTTCGTACGTCGAGTCCGGCAACATGCCCAGCGGAAAGCCATCCGCGCGCAGACGCTGCCAATCGCCGTCCGCGCGGATCAGGAACGGATTGGGGTTTCCGGCCCCGGCCAGACGCAGCGTTCCACGCCCCAAGTCCAGCACTCCGCAGACACCGGCGGCAAACGGCCCTACCTCTCGGATCAAGTCGTGGAGGTGCTCGTTCATCCATTGGGCGAACTCGCGCGGCTGCGCCAGGCGCTGATGGGCGCTGCCCCAGAGTGAGCTCAAGTACATGGTGTAAAGCGCGGCAGGCACCCCGTGTCCCGTAACGTCCGCAAGAAGGAACCCGTAGCGGTCCGAATCGAGCGGAGCGATGGCGTAGAAGTCGCCGCCGATCATGTCGTGCGGAATATACTGCACACAGAAGCGAACGCGCGGGTCTTTCGGCAGGTCCTGCTGGAGCGATAAAGATTGGATAGTCTGAGCGCGCTTGATGTCTCGAAACTCACTGGAAAGATCGCGAAACGTTTCCACGCCCGCGATCACTTCACCATCACTATCATAGATCGGTGCGACGCTGACCTGCAGGGGAACTCGCTTTCCTTGCTTTTGCTGGGCAAACACGACAAAGGGCAACGTGCTAGCCTGCCCCGTCACGATCGAGCGGTGCAGGGGGCAGTATTCTTCCCCACACAGGCGATGCCCATCCTTGTCCACATGGCAAAGCACGTCGTCATAGCAGTGCGTGCCCACGACCTCGCCCGCCGGCCAACCGGTAATCCGCTCGGCAGCGTCGTTCCAGTAAACGATCTTCCTGGAGGTGTCCGTGACGTAAACCCCATCGCTAACCGAGTCTAGAACGGCTTGGGGCGTCAGTTCCGAGAGCAACTCCATCACCAGACTCCTGCACTACTGCGGTACCCCGGCACTAGCCGGCCAACGTACTCAGGAATTCTCGAATTCCATCGAAGAACGATTTCACCTCGTAGATCTCCAGCGCGATGACCGTGACGCCTCCGAGTAAGAACGCTATTAATGCAACTAACAAGTTCATATCAACCGCTCCTCTCAAGCACTAGACGCATGATTCCCGTTCACTTTCGAGCTTCTGGACGCGCTGCTCCAGTTTCTTGATGGTCTTGAGCAAGTCAGGAAGCTTCTTGAGGGCAACCTGTTCACGTCCAAAACGCGTAAGCTCCCGCGCCGGGACCCCTCGGATGAGCAGACCGGCGGGAATATCGTTAAGCGCAACCGAGGCCGCACCGATCTGCACCTCGTCTCCGATATTGAGATGGTCGGTGGCGCCGGCTTGACCGCCGCAAACGACGTGCCTGCCGAGCGTGGTCGAACCGGCGATGCCGGTCATCGCCGCAAGAAGCGAGCCCTCGCCGATGTCACAGTTGTGTGCCACCATGACGAGGTTGTCGATTTTCGTGCCCCGCCGGATTCTGGTGGCACCGCTTCGGGCACGGTCAATGGTGGTGTTAGCCCCGATTTCAACGTCGTCTTCGATAACCACCGCGCCGATTTGCGGAATCCTGACATGCCGTTCCTCGCGTTGTAGATAAGAGAACCCGTCCGCACCGATCGTCGCGTTCGCATGGATCACGACGCGATCGCCAATCGTAACGTGTTCACGAACGACAACGTTGGGCCACAAAACGCAATCGAGTCCAATCCTCGTCCCCCGTCCTACGAATACACCAGGGTAGAGAGTCGTCCCCCGTGCGATCACCGCCCCCTCACCAACAAAGACATTCGGTCCGATGGCCGTGCCATCCATTGCAGCACCCTCGCCGACAACAGCGGACGGATGCACGCCGGGGTCGACGACATCCTGAGGCGGGGCCAGCATCTTCAGTACTTCGCACAGCGCCAGATCCGGATCCGCTACACGAATGACGGTCTTCTCGGCAAGTGCCTCTGCCTCGAGTGGTATGAGAATCACACCGGCCTTGGATGCAGCAGCCTTCGACGCGTACTCAGGAGACCCAACCCAGGTGAGCATATCCGGTGTAGCCTTGTCGACTGTTTCGACGCCGTGAACCACGCGCGATCCGTCACCCTCAACCCGTCCGCCTGTCCGGTCGGCGATCTCTTGGGCTGTTACAGCCGTGCAATGCGCAGTCATCAGTTGTCCTCTTCGGGTTTCGGCGTCGGCTTTATCTCTTGGAGGGCTCCGGCGATCTGGCGGCTCAACTGCTCGAGCGCGCGGCTGCCGGCTTGGACAATCGCCTCGTAGTCCGGTGACCCTGCGGGCTCCGCGAGCCTCGATGCACGGGGCGGCACGATGGTACGGCCATCGCCATCACAGACACTCCAGCGGGCGTGCAGAACCGTGTCTCCACCAATCGCGGCATCGAATCGATTCACCGTAACGATGATCTGATAGTCGGTTTGCGTTGACCGTTTCCACGGATACTGAACCACGTCATCCGTCGACAGAAGCGCGGCCAGGTTCTCAGCAAGCACGCGGGCGAAGTTCTGCTCCAAGGGTTCCGCCCACCGATCGAACTCCCCGAGGTGAAGCCGGTTCTGGCTGCCCCGCGTCACGATCTGTGGACGGTCCAGATACTTCGGGAACTCGATGGGACCGATGCCCACGGCGACGCCCTGGTCTTCCTTCGCGCTTTCCGCAAGGCTCAGAGCGCTCAGAAGATAGTACCGCGATGGTTTAGAGCTGGCGCAGCCGGCCTGGGCCAACAGCGAGAGTCCGATGATGCCCGATGCCACCCAGTGATTCATCTTTCGCATTACTGTGCTCCTGCCGTGCCCTTGCCTTGCAGCAGGGCTTCGGGATGTTGTTCGAGAAGATCAGCGAGCATCCGTATTGAGCGTGCGGCAGCGGCCAGCTCATCCAATGCGCCGACTGCGCTGCGGTACAACTCCGAATCCTCAGCTATGTCGCTCTTCACGACCGCAAGCGTGCCCCTCGCTTGTTCCAGTGCTGCCTGTGCCGTTTCAGCGGTCTGCACAAAATTCGTTACGACCGGATCGATCTGCCCGTCTACGTTTTGAATGAGTTTCCGTGCGTCTTCGACCGCCGGATTCAGAGTACTCTCCACGGACGCAACGGACTCGGTTATCTGATCCAGGGCCCGGCGTGCAGCAACGGCCGTCTCGTCGATGTCGCCGGCAATCGGATCAACTTTGGCGTTAATGTCTCGGGCTAGCTCACCAAAGTCCTTGATGGTCTCATCAAGCGAAGCGATGGCGTCTCTCAGCTTCGGGGACTGGGCCAGCTCGTCGATGCCCTCCACCGCACTTTCAATGTTGCTCAACAGTCCTTGGAGATCAAAATCCTCAAACGCCTTTCCTATCTCTTCCGCGGTCGATGGAATCGTTGGAAACTCGGGGCAGTCCCGAATAGCACCCACTAGTTTCACAGGCTTGTTGCGATGAAAGGCCAGTTGCACAGCGAGCTTGCCCGTGACAAAGCTCTGGGTAACAAGCTGCGCTTTAAGACCTTCATCGATCAGCGCCTGTAGATTCTGGTAGGGATCGCGCGCACGCCCCCGAACCGAATCCACTCGACCCTCTTCGAGTTCGAAGTACACCGGTAATTGCACACTCTGATCGTTGCTGTCGTAACGCACAACGACTTCCGACACCGTGCCGATCCTGACCCCCTCGTAGGTGACGGGCGCCCCGATGTCCAGACCTTTGAGTGAACCCTCAAAGAAGGCCACAAACTTATACCGTTCGGCGAAATAGTCCCCCTTACCAAAGTAAGCGACGGCGGCAACGGCCAGGATCGCTGCCCCCACAACGAAGCCTCCAATCAACGTCGGGTTTGCTCTCTTGCTCATGAGTTCTCCGGGCCGCCCCTCTTTTGGAGACAGCCCTTGCCTCCACTTATGCCGTCGGCAAGTCTGATTCACCTCGCGTCAGGAAACGACGCACTCTTGCATCCTTCGATTCGTCCCGCAACGTTCTCGGGTTTCCGACCGCGATCATGGTCCGCGTCTCCGGGTCCAGGAACACGGAGTTGTTCCCGATGGTGAAAATGCTGGCAAGTTCGTGCGTTACAGCAACCACGGTTGCCCCGAGACTGTCTCTGAGTTCAAGGATCAAATCATCAAGCAGGCGGGCGCTGATGGGATCCAGACCAGCCGAGGGCTCGTCGAAGAAGAGGATGTCTGGGTCCAGTGCCATGGCCCGGGCGAGTCCGGCCCGTTTCTGCATGCCGCCGCTGATCTCCGAGGGGTAGAACTCTTCGAACCCTGCCAGGCCAACCAGGGCGAGCTTTAAAGACACCACCTCGCGGATGTCGCTCGGACTCAGATCGGTGTACTCCCCCAAGGGAAGGCCGACATTCTCGGCGAGCGTCAGGGAGCTCCAAAGGGCGCCGCTCTGATACAGCACACCGAAGTTCCTCATCATGCGTTGCTGTTCATCCAGTTCGGCGGCCCAGAAGTCCTGATCCCCGTACAAGACCTGTCCTTTTGTCGGGGACTTGAGACCGATCAGATGCCGCATTAGCGTGCTCTTGCCGCAGCCACTGCCACCCATGATGATGAAGACGTCGCCGTGATTCACGGTGAAATTCAAATCACGCTGAATCACGAAGTCCCCGTAGGCCATCGTCAGGTTCTTCACCGTTATATGGGCTTCTTGCTCTGTCGCATTAACCACCATAAACTAGCCCCTAAACACCGATGATGTTCGTCACAACCGCACAGACCGCGTCGGTCACAATGATAAAGACAATAGCCGTCACCACCGCCGACGTGGCCGCAACACCAACCGCTGAGGCGCTGCGTCCACTCTGCATACCTCGCAGGCACCCGGACAGGGCGACAAGAACTCCAAAAAAAACGCTCTTGACGACCCCCAGGACGATGTGGTTGAGACCGACTCCCTCGATGGTCTGGTTGACGTACTGGGCAAAGGTGATGTCCGTCATGCCGACCCCAACGATCAAACCGCCGATGATCCCCACAAGATCCGCATACAAGCAGAGCAAGGGCATCATCAGTATGAGAGCAAGCATTCGCGGCAACACCAGAAACTCCATGGGCGAAACGCCCAAGGTCTTCAGGGCGTCGATCTCTTCATTCACGGTCATGGTGCCGAGCTGAGCGGCAAACGCCGCCCCCGTGCGCCCCGCCATGATGATGCCGGTCATGATCCCGGCCAGCTCGCGCGTCATGGCGATGCCCACGAGATTCGCCACATAGATCTGCGCCCCAAACTGGAGGAGCTGCACCGCACCCACGAACGCCAGGATCAAACCCACCAGGAAGCTGATCAGGGATACGATGGGCAGGGCCTGGGCGCCACACTCCTCGATGATCAACATCAGGTCCGAGCGCCGATAGCTGGCCTTGCCCCGAAGAAAAGCCCCCATTGCAATCGTTGCCTCTCCGACGAAACGCACCATTTCCGCCGTCGACACGACCGCACGGATGACCTCTTCTCCGATCATAGGGAGGAAGGACGTACGCGTGACCCCTTTGCCGGTGTCCTTTTTCTCCGGAACGGCGGCAGCAAGATTGAGAAGGCGCCGGGCTCCGTCTGGCAGCCCGCTGGCATCCACCTCGATCTGGCGGTTGGCGAATTGATCCTGCAGCTTTCGAAGGAATATCAGCAATCCCGTGTCCCACGCCTGAAGGTTCTGGGTATCGAACTGGACGCGTCCGATCGGCGGGCCTGGTTCCAACTGAGCTTGGATTTCCGAAGGACCAGGCACGCCATCGGCCACACGCCAGCTACCCGAAATTCGGACAACGAGTGTGTGGTTTTCCGGCCGATCGAAACTCAGCTGAGCTCGTGAGGCCATGACGTCCTCCATCGTCCATGTTGCTGTGAGGCTTGCATTCCAGAACCTCGGTCGTTGAACACTGCTACGGGCAAATGCGCTCTCGCGACTGCCCGGGTCACCAGTTCGATTGTTCTCCCTCGACTACGGTGATGTTGGCCGACTCGAGGGTCTTGCACGGGATCGACGGCTCGTCGGGCCGCCGTACCAGCATCATCTACTTGAGCCAGTTTGATCTCGTTGGTAGCGCCCCTTCATTCAGTCCTCGTTCAACTTCGTGTCAGGGAAGAACTTCTTTGCGTGGAGCGCGGCTCGGACGTACAGACCGTCATCGGTGAGCTGATAAACACTCATCCCTTTCGTCACGGTCCCGGCCGTTCCGCTCACCGCCCCTTTGTGATCAAGCAGCGCGGCTGCCTGCGCTTCCGTACCAACCTCCCAGCCTTCCGTGACGAACTTGCGTAGTGCGTCACGAGTGTGGAACAGGAAGATCACCCGGAGGCGCTTAAGCCCAACGCCGAGACCACCCGACACCTGAATCATGCGCATGTACGATTTTGATCCGGTTTCGTTGTCCACGACGACGCCGTATCCTGACCCCCCTCCGCCGATTCCCGTGCCGGTTGCGAGTTCGGCGAACACGCCATATCCGACGGCGTTCTCGACTCTCTGCTTGGCCTCAGGCTTCTTGGCGTAGAGCTTCGAAAGTGTCTCCTCCCTCATGTTGCTGACGTATTGGCGTTTTTCCCCCGGCGAGCCACCTCTTGGCGCCATACATCCTGATCCCGCCACCATAAACGCAGCCGAAGCGATCAACATTCGGTGCTGCATTTTGTTCAACTCCTGTCTAATAAGTGAATCGGTACACCAAATACCGTTTTCAGTTTCCGCCATGGGCGCGACGATCTTCTACGTATCCCCTACGACACGGCGTGACTACGCCGCTCCTTCCCACGGTCGCCCGCGCGCAGGCACTTCAAACCGGGGAGCGGACGATTTCGAGTGCGCAAACGTCAACGGCAGTCGCTCCTCCGTGTCCGTTGCCGCGATTTCGGCCGGGCCTGCTGTCGCGCACGCCCAGCCAATCTGCATCACTCTGCAATTCTCGAACACTATTTCAGTTCGAGAGTCGTGGTCCGCGCGTTAGAGCGAATCATACCACGCCACCAGGTCGGCCGCGTCCTGCTCGGTGACGCCATCTACCGTTCCCCCGGTATGCTCCTCGATCCCGCTCAACTCGTTGTAGTTCGTGATGCAGTCCGTGCCAATCAGGCTGGGCCCAAAGGCACCCTCGGCGTTGTCCCCGTGACAAGCCGCGCAGCTGTTAGCGGCGTAGAACGCGTCACCCGCGACAGGGTCGCCCTGGAGCGGCTCACAGACACCGTCGACACACGTCTCGCAAGTCGGGCACGTGACATCGGCGCACAAGTCCTCGGGTACGCACTCTCCATCAACGCAGACGGTGCCTGGATCGCAGGTCACGTCGGCGCACGGGTCATCGGGAATACACTCGCCGTCAACGCAGGATTCACCCACCTCGCATGTGACATCGTCGCACGGATCGCCATTTGTGATCCGTTCGAACGTCAGTTCGCCGCCCGGAAGGCTCGCCTCGAGGTCACCGAGATCGATCTGGTCCGTCACCGAGCCGGTCATCGTGTTCTGGTCGTCACTCAACGTGCCCTCGAACACCCGAGCTCCCGTCAGGTCCGGGAGGGTGATGACAACGTCAGACCCTTCGAGTTCGGTCGTCGCATCATCGATTGTCAACCTGGCCGTGGCACCATCCTCCGGCCTGACACCGGACAGCTCGACCAAGTCGCCGTTGCTGTTGAACTTGGCCTCGTACTCCCACCCCTCGAACTCACCCGGGTCCTCGGGAATGACGGACCAAGTTCCTTCAAGAACCGCTGCTGGAGGGGGGCCCGGAGGGGGCATGAAGGGGCAACCGCAGACAAACAGACACCCGAGCATGAGAACGGTACTCATCTTTCGCATTACTTTTCTCCTTCTGACTAAATGAATATCTCTATTCGTTACTGCGTCTGCTGGCCTAGGACACACAGGTCCATGAGGCCTATCACCAGCACATACACTTTCTCTGCCTCTGATTTCGCAAAACGTCATCAAAAACTCATCTGCATTCTGATCCCCGCAACGAGCGCGTCGTCGTGCGTGCCTCCTCCGAAATCGATGATGTATTGGTTGTCGGGCATGATCGTGGCGGGCGGCGTGACGGCTCCATTGTAGAAGAGTTCGCTGCCCTGTTCTGAATCCAGCCCGAGCGGCTTGGGAAGGTCTTCGCTGAGGTCGACGTAATAATAGCCCAAACCGGAGCGATCGTTGTCACGCTCCGGAAGTATGCCCTTCCCGCCAGCACGCTCACCGACACCGGTCACGCCGAAGGAATGGTAATGCGTGGTCTGGCAACCTCGCGCCGCAGTCACCGCCGTCAGAATCCGTGGCAACCGCCATCCTGGCCGAGAGAGCCGGCCAGCGACCGTTCTACCCCTTCCGTGAGTGCATCGGTCTGTTGCTATCTCGTACTCTCCAATTACTGGGTTTCTGCAATGCTGCGGTGTCCAGGACGCCGCCAAGCCACACCATGAAATCGTGAGGTCCAAGCGGTAGACAGCCGGGCCCGCGAACGTGAATTCATTGCCATCGCGTGGATGCGCCATGAGTCCAGGCTTTTCTTCTTGTCACCACCCGGTGTGGTTCATCAAATCGCTCAATCTCCACAATCGCGGAGCTTACTTCGTGGATCCGCGTTTAAGCTCGTCAAGGCGTTTGCCGGCCTCCTTCGCCCAACGGTCGATCACGTCCCGGACGTCATCAAGGCTGTTGAAGGTGTCAAGCTCGAACTGGTTGCCTCGCCCGGCTTGAATCGTGGCGGCGAGCTGGACCCCCGTGACGGAGTCGATCGCCTCACCTTCCAGGGACGCCCCACCGGTGAAAGCGCCGGAGAGTTTCATTGGGGCATAGAGGTTGAGGTACCATTTCGACTTCTGTACATCCGTGATCGCGAAGCGAACTCGGGCCGTCCGGGGGCCTGCGTCCGTTGCGATCTTGTAGTCATGTTCGCGCAGCACGCGCGTGATGGCATCCTGGAAGTAGTTGGCGACGTCGGCCCGCTCCTCGGGCTTGAGTACCGGCGGATCCCGATGAACGCGCATCTGTACCGGATCGACGATGTAGGAATCGTAGTTCGCTAGCTCATCTGACAGATAGCGTAGTTTCCCTTGCCCGGCCTTCTCCAGCCGCGAATAGTCGCTGATAAAGCCGGAAGGCTTGGGCGCAGACGCACATCCGGATCCGGCCGCGACTAACGCGACCATGAGACCTGTGTAGCTGATCGATCGAACACTGTTCGTGAACATTTGGACAACTCCTTTAATCAGAAAACTGTGGTGATACACCACGTAAAACCGCTTCCAATGGCTACGAATAGCATTGTGTTAATGGATTCCTCTGTTGTTCTTGGCTATACGCCGGGAAGGCCCGACCTTGTCCCGGAGTAGAGGCCAAGCCTAACCGCGACGGCTGCGCACCGCAAGTCCCCAAAAAGGGGGATTTCCGGGTCACCTCATTCGCTTCAAAACCGCCCTGAAATCCTCCGCCGAGACGATCAGCTGATCGCGAGAAAAGCCGTACCGGGCATTAATGATGTACCCGGGCTTGTTCACGATGAGCGTGTCGTCCACGACACGGTACCGCTCGTCCACCACATCCACGGTGCCATCCCGATTGGTCGTCGTGGTGATCACCCGGCCGTGGGGACGAAACTCGATGAACTTCGATGCGTAGGGCGGGACACGATCCTTCGGTGCGAGGCTCACCAACTGCCAGCGCGTGCCCCCGAGGTCCCCCACCTCCTTGTGGGTGTAGTCATGCGCCTGGCTGGTCTGGTTCAACTCCGCGGCGTGTTTCTTGTCGACTTCGTTACCGATGATATAGCCGACGCCGGTACCGACGGCCGCTCCGATGAGCGTGCTTTCGGTATCACCTCCTATTGCTTGCCCCGCCAGCGCCCCGATGCCTCCACCGGCCAGAGCACCGGTACGCCCCGCAGTCGCGCACCCGGCAACGACTATCGCAAAGATACCACCAACCGTGAGACTCACCTGCAATTGTGCTTTCCTCATCTAGACTTATCCTTTCTCTGATGCGCTCTCCCCACGGTTGAGCAGCCCAAGGTGGGCACCCCATGCGGGAGTGCCCGCGATGGGGCACCCACAGACAAACACACACCTCAGCATTAGAACGGCAGTCATCTTTCGCATTACTTTTCTCCTTCGAGCTAAATGAAGATCTCTATCCGCTATTGAGGATGGTTGCTCATCCTTCCGTAGTCCTGTCTCCGTCAAACAGTGCGAAGCCGGCCTCATCATGCGCTAAGCCCCAATCGCACTCGGATGTACGGCGCCGCGGCGTCCACGGTTGCGCCGTCGTCGATCAGGCGACGGAGGCACTCCTCGCCGTCCGAGTCGAGCGTCCTCAGGTCGGCAAGATCGAGCACAACGGGTCCGGCGGCCGATCCGCAGACCGCGTTCACTTCGCTCACGTCTTCCCTGTCAAGGTCGCCGTCAATCTTCACGAGGGTCCCAGTCGCTAAGGGCTTTGCAGTAATCCGAATCATTACAATCGTGCGTAGAGCATGCAGTGTTCCACCTGTCGCCATCCGTACCTGGTGGCCATAAACACAGTATTCACAAGAACTTACGGCTTTCCTTGGCGCGGGACGGGCGCCGGCCCAGGGGACGAAAGGTGCGACATTTAGCACCTTTTTGTGTGACAAATCGCCCCCCGGCGCATACAATGAGTTCGGCTGACGTGGTCGACGCCCTATCTAGGCCGTCTGCGCTTTGCCGGGGCCGGGTAAATGATGAGTGACAAGCTAAAACCGGATATCTACGCGCACTGTGTGGAAGAGATGCCGGACGCGGTGTTTCTCGTACGGTCCGACGGTGCCATTGTATTGGCAAACCGCCAGGCCGAGGTCCTATTCGGCTACAGCCGCGATGAGATGGTCGGCCAACCGATCGAATTGCTGGTGCCGAAACGCTTTGCCGGCCGTCACGTTGATCTTAGATCATCTTACTTCGCAAAACCGGTTGCACGCCCATTGGGGGCAAAGTCGGAACTGGCCGGTGTGCGCAAAGATGGCTCTGAAGTGCCGGTGGAGATCGGCCTCAGCGCGCTTGAAACGACTGATGGCCTGATTGTTGCTTGTACCGTTCGCGATGTCACGTTGCGCCGTGAGGACCAGCGGCGTATCGCAACGGCCTTATCAGAGGTTAGCCGACTCAAGGATCTTCTCGCGGCTGAGAACCGTTATCTTCGGTCCGAGCGCAAGCGTCATAGTCCGCATTCTGAAATCATAGGCAAGAGCGAGGCGATCAAGGAGGTGCTTGAGCAGATAGACAAGGTCGCGCCGACCGATGTAACGGTATTCCTGCTCGGCGAGACCGGGACCGGCAAGGGACTCTTCGCGGAGGCGATCCATCAGCGGAGCCGGCGCAGGGACCATCCATTCATAGACGTTGATTGTGCCGCCATCGCACCAAGCCTCATCGAAAGCGAGCTCTTCGGCCACGAGAAAGGTGCCTTCACCGGAGCCACGCAACGCCGGATCGGGCATTTCGAGCTGGCATCCGGCGGAACGATCTTCCTTGATGAGGTCGGCGAGCTGGCTCCCGACGTGCAAACGAAACTCCTCCGCGTCCTGGAGGACGGCAGCTTCCGCCGGGTCGGCTCTTCGCGCGTTCAAAGCACCGACGTCCGAGTGATCGCCGCGACGAACCGGGAGCTTCACCGGGACGCGACCGAGGGATGCTTTCGGATGGATCTCCTTTATCGTCTGGCGTCGTTCCCGATTGAATTGCCGCCGTTGCGGCGAAGGCGCGACGACATTCCGTCACTGGCGTGGCATTTTGTCCACGGTGCACAGGTCTCACTCAGAAAGAGCATAGATCGTATCCCAGATGGTCTGATGAAGACGTTGGTTGCATATGACTGGCCGGGCAACGTGCGCGAGCTTCGAAGTGTCCTCGAGCGTGCGATGATTCTATCCACGGGCAACACGTTGCAATTGCCTGATCTCGCAGGACCAGACCATCGAAACGCACGTGAAGAGCAGCACAAGGGCGATGCCCTCCAGGCCATCGAACGGGCACACGTTACGCAGGTGCTGGAGACATGCGGTTGGAAGATCAAAGGGCCCAACAACGCGGCCGATCGCCTTGGACTGAAACCGAGCACCCTGCGTTCCCGCCTGAAGAAACTCGGTATCGCCCGACCGTAGGCCGATCTTGTCAGCCCAAGCGGAATCATATCAGGTCGGCAATTGCTGACAGCATTCCCCATCCGCCGGTCAGAAACTCATCTGGACCCTGCCCGCCGTAACGAGTGGTTCATCGGACCGGCCCCCGCTCACACCGGATTTAGTACCCCGGACGGTGCTCGTGAAACAGCTCAACCGTTACCGGCAGCGGCCGTTGACTCTGGTCTCGGCACCGGCCGGGTACGGCAAAAGCACGCTGGAGAGTAGCTCGCTGGAGGCATATGATATCCCCAGCCCCTGGTTGACGCCCTAGCCGTCCCGCAAACCTGGATGCGAGTCGACTGAGCGCGGCAGTCTGAGAATCTCGATAGCCGGCATCGCGCGCGACTCCAGTTTGCGTACCGGTCCGGCATCGTGGATGATGGCAGTTAAGCCGCTGATCCCGTGTGCGCGGGATGTCGCTGTGTTTGGATTCTCCGGGAGATCGACCGATGACCGTGAACATTCAGAGGAAAGCCACATTCGTGCTGGCGAGTTGCGCCGTAGCGGCGTTTGCGGGATGTCGGAGCACGACCGGACCCGCCAAGCGGACCAGGCCCGAGCCGGCTCTCGTAATTTCCGTCGCGCAGCGCGCAGCCCTTTCCGAGGACCTTCGCCTCTTCGCCGAATATGCCGAATCGCAAATCGTCGCCGAAGCCGACGACATCGAAAAACACCTCGAAGACGCAGAGTCGCGTCGCGCCGTCCTCTTGTGGAAGATCGAGGTCATCTCGGAGCTCAACGTGAGCCGGTCCGCCCACGAGCCGATCAAGATGCTTGTGGACACCTGGACCCTTTTTGTGCGGCTCGTGGAGTACCTCACGATCGGCGATGGCAAGGACCTGTTCGGCGAGCATCAGCAAGAGGCGATCGCCGTCGTGACGGACCTTCGCACGCGAATCGAGGCGCTGGCCCGTAGACATATTCCGGAAGACATTTTGCCGGAGTTCGCCCGACAAGCTGACGCGTACGCCAAAGCGCACCCCATACGCGGGGTGTTCGTCCTTGACGTCGCCGAGAAGATACAAGAGGAGCAAGCCGGCTTGATACGTTTGCTCAAGTCGCCGTTCTCAATGGTGGGAAGTGTCGGCGAACGCCTGGATCCGACGTTGAGTTTGGCTCAATCGATCGATCGGTTCACCGCGTTGATGGAGGACTATCCGTCGCTGGTGCGCTGGCACGCCCAATTGCTCGTGTCCCAAATTGAGCAAACGCCGGCGATCAAGACGACTACGGACGGCATTGAGAAAGTATCGGCGAGCGCCGAGCGACTGTCTCAAACTGCCGAGCAGCTGCCTGGGAAAATGCGCGAAGAGGTCGGAGAGCTCCTTGTCGACGTTGATGCGATGCAGCCGCGCCTCGCACAAACGATCAGAGAGGGCAGTGCGGCGTTGGAGACGCTCAACGAATCTCTTGCACGCATGGAGCGCGTCAGCGCTACGATCGAACGGTCTTTGGCGGAAGCCAACGAGGCCGGTCAAACGTGGCGGACGACGGCCGACGCAGTTACTGAAACCGTGAAGCAGATCCAGCAGTTCGGCAAGAAAGGGGATGAAGCCGGCGCGGGCGAGCAAGCCGCCGTTGAGCCACAGGTGCAGCCGAGTGACGCAGAGACGAGAGGGAAGTTCGACATTCTTGAGTACGAGCAAACCGCCGTGGCCCTGGGCGAAACTACGAAAGATCTGCGCGCACTGGTCGGTGAGCTGCACCAAACACTGGACGAGGACGTGAGCACCGTTCAGAAGGTCGCCGCGCAGACGTTGGATCAAACCGCCGTGGTGGCCAACGGGATCGTCAATCACCTCACCTGGCGCGGCATTCAGATTTCCGCGGTAGTGTTTTTTCTCGCCCTTGCCTATCGCCTCATCGTGAAGTGGAAGCTGGAATGAGGTCGGGCGACGCCCCATTGTCGGCTTGACGCCTTCCTTACGGCGATCTGGAAACACCCTATGTTTGATACGCTGAGCGACCGGCTGGGAAACATTTTATAACATGGGTGGTCGGCCGCATTGTCGCCAAGCACCCACCCACTGATTGAGCCTTTAACGAACCGCGAGGAAGGTATCCTGGAGCTATTGGCGCAGCGTCTGCGTGACAAAGAAATCGCTGACAAGTTATTTGTCTCATCCGAGACGGTGAAATCGCACGTGAAGCATATCTACGAGAAGCTCCACGTCAGCAACCGTCGGGAAGCGGTAGCACGGGCCACCGCCTTGGGCATCCTCTCCAGTCGTTAAGCCCGCCCACCGCTCCTCCGTGGCACCGACCGACCGGGGCATACAGCTCACGAACCAGTTGCAGGAGGAGCCTCTCGAGCCCGGCTCGCCTATGGACTGACATTTTGCCTTCATCAGATTCTACCCAGCATCCCGCCAAGCCAGACTGCTCGGTTCCAGTGAAACGGCGTATCTCACACGAATCCCGCTCACTAGCCCGGTCCCTCGTGCCGATCTTGCCCCATCCGCCCCCTGAAGCGATGATCCGCTCCCGTTTCTGCGCAAATCCGCTCTCCGAACCGTCTGAGACACTTTCTGGTCCGGTGGTCGCTGGAAGTCCAACCTCCGAGTCGGCGAGCCAGCGTCGTTATCAGTTGCAGGCGGCCACCCGCCGCCATCTGAGCACCACCGTCCCCGGCATAAGCATGAATCGGTTCAGGGCTTGTGGTGTCCTCTTCCGATCCGGCTACCGCTAAGTGTTCGCCCAGGTCGCCCTGTAACCACAACACAGTCGGAAGCTTCAAACACTGTTCCGTCCATGAGGCTCCCAGTGAGTGTCAGCGCAACCGAGATGCGACGCGGCACGCCGTCGAGTTGGACGGCTGACACCATCTCGGGCGTGGAAAACTTAACGACCAGATCATCGATCCCGTCACTACTCAGCTCGTGGCAAGTACAACGACGACTATCGAAAGGTGTCGCCACATCTTCGATATGGACACGTGGTCCCCGCTTGCCTATCATCGGTGTAATAGACCCGCCAACGCCGTCGGCGCGAGCCAGCGTGAGCGAATCGACGTCAATCTGCGTCACGTCGAACAAGTTGCTTCCAACGACTGCAATGGATACCACGCCCTTGCTTCGTCGGTTGACTGGGTTGGGACACGACCCAGGCTTGATGTCCAAGTGTGCTATCATTCCACAGCCCGGCCACGGGACATGTACACACTCGTTTTCAACACAGGCATCCTCTGTGCAAGGGTCTCCGTCATCGCACTCCTCGTCGCCAGAGCATTCCGGCGGCACGGTGATCGTGCCGGGCACCAGGGTCGTAATCAGCCCCCCCCAACTGCTGTCGTAGCCGGAAGTACTAAGGGTTACGTCCCACACACCCGTTGCATCCTCGCTGGCCACGATCGGAAAGGCCGTCAATGGTCCGGAGAAGACTACTGGGCCGGGAACATACGTCCCGTTGTCGTCCACTGAGCCGTTGAGCAGGAGCGAGCCTGCCAAATCGGTGTCAAAAGTACTGAACATTCCCTGGCCGGGCCAGGGGTCACCCAACTGCAGAATGTCCACCGGCGGTGCCGCCGTGAAGGTGACCGTTCCTACATTGCCGCTACGCGGTACGATCTCCAATGTGATGGTCAGACCAAACGTTGACTCTCCAGCGATGGCACCTGAGACAACGACACTCTGGGTGTCCCCTGGGATCACGGCGACGTTGCCAACGGACAGCTCAGCTCCCTCCGCGTTCGCAACGACCAGCATCGCAGCCATTACGACCCCTGTCATAAGATTGCGATTCATTCTCAACCTCCCGCAGCTCACTTATCTTGAAATCCCGCACGTCTGGGCTTTCCAGCACGAAGAGCCGCTTCTAGACGGAGGTGTCGCACTCAGATCCCCCCGTCAGTCACGCCGGCTCTCATGCCCACTAGATTATCAGATTCCGCAGGTTGATCCAAAGAGATCTTCGCCGATCTACCTGGCGAGGAAGGCAGATGCGCGGATTCTACGTCTGCCGGCGCATTTCAGGTGGTGGTTGGCGCGTTCCCCTGGCAGCGAGCATCGCTAGAAGCCAGAACCTCCGAGCCGGCGAGCCAGCGTTGCTGTCAGTTGCAGACGACTGCCCGCTGCCGCCTGAGCATCAGCGTGCCCAACGCGAACAACGAAGCCGAGATAACCCACAGCAAACCGCGCCGTATCGAGATCACATGGTCAGGTTTCATTTGTGCCTCCAGGTTCACGATCCGCCAGGTTTGTACTCTGCGCACTCATCCCAAGCGTTGGACCGACGGGCCCGTCGACGCTTCCGGCAAAGCAGGCGTCTCCTTTATCATCCTCGATGTGGAAACGAAGAGATGAAGCCACGGCAGGGCGATCACAACGAGCAGAATCAAATCTGCGTAAAGGCGCCAACCGGAAAGCTGTCCTACGTCGAGCGAGAGGGCGCCCTCCCATCCGAAAGTAGCCATCCCCGCGTTAAGCAGGAGCGCCGGGGTGAGATTCAAGAATAGAAACAAAAGTGCAGTGATCTTCCAGCTTGAACGCGCACGGAGCAGCGAAATACTTCCACAAAGATGGACCATCGCCAAACAAAAAACGAATCATGCTAAGGGCTTGCACATGGAAAACGCCGAGACCAGAAAGGCCAACCACCTGGGGTGTTCGAATATATAATGATCCAGGGCAGCTTCCACAATTGCAACCGTCGCTACAAACTGCCCCCCAGTGATGGCCCATCTGTACAGGTCACTCGTGGAACGGGAACGCAACGAGGTCAGCCCGACCAAGATTAGAATTCCTCCGATTGCGTCGTTGAGTAGATCAATGTTGATCCCTCTCCGTCCTTCTTCGTCTTCGTGAGTCTGAGTTATCGAGTCCACACGGAACCCAATGCTCCCACCCGTAATCTCGCTTGTCCCCGCTCCATTTGGGGGTGTCAGCCAATACGTCACGCCGAAGGACAACAGGCACAGCACGCCACCCCAGAGTACTTGTCTGAGGGAACGAACTAATGTCCGTACATCAATATCCCGGTCTTTCATTGACATGATCTCCAAGGACAGAGTCTACAATTACCAGCTCCAGGGCCTGCGAAGGCGACACACAGCACACCAGAAGTTGCGCTCCGAGCTCCTTACTTCGACGCGTGTTCGCTTACGATTTCGCCACCGAGCATCACTGCGGCTTCACGGATTCAGCGCGGGTAGTAGGCCGGCAATCATACAGGCTAAGAACAGTACCCAAAACGCCATCTGGCAAACCAGGATACACCCATTCGGGCGAAGATCGGCTCTCCCCATTACACTCCCGGGGCTCGTATACCCAGGGCTCGCCTACCGTCCCCGATCCAGTACGTGAGATCGCCCCGATGTCGTACCAACCACCGCCCATATTGGTGTTATACAGGCCATTCGGATCACCCACGGTTGGTTTGGCGTTCAGAGACTCCGCGTACTCGGCATTCGTGACCTCGTATTTGCCGATGTTGTACGTGTACGCGACACCACCATAGCCGGTTGTGCCATCCGTCGACATGACCTCGTCATCAGGCGTATTCCCGGGATCTCCGACGACGACCCTTTCAATGACGACCTCTGCCCGCGCGGTGACACCGCAGATCAGGATACAAGCCACCACAAGCGTACTCACATCCGCCCTGCCTTATATGTCCAGCCCTCCAACAGACACATCATGACTCAGCGAAAGAACGGTCCGGCAAAGATACCAGACCCGCGTCAGCCCGACAAGGGCTACAAAGTAGCGCCTTAACAGCCCGGAAGTAGGCTCGCGCCGGACGGGGGTCGTCTCAACAGGAGGTGGCCGAAACGGGCGTGGGGGTTGGTTAAGATTCGCTTCATGGGACGCCACCTTACGTGCCTCTTTGATCGCCTCCAGGATGCCGAACCGACGGTGTCCTGGGCAGCGCGACGCTCCGGGTGGACCCGGAGTCAACGCTTTGCGTCCCATTCTCGCGAATGGTTTGCCCGTTGGGTGTTAGCAAACGTGCAGTTCAGGTTCAGGGCGTGTAAAGAGCGAGTTGTCCGACGGCGTCCCCATATCCTGGGAGAGCACCCGAACCGCAAGGTAACCGATAATGCATCCGGCTACGGGC
>CP070827.1:2279818-2284511 GCA_020344555.1 Phycisphaerales bacterium | reverse complement strand
GGTCCGTGACAGAATCGGCGGACGCCAAAAACCGTAGGGCAGGTCGTTGTTCCGCGCCAGCGGAACGTTGACCTGCCATTTCCGGGTGGCAGGTGAACCTCCCGGCGTGGCCGGGAGAACCACCTGCCCTACCTCCAGGCCGCCTAAATTGTCACGGACCCGTGACGAAGGAGTCGAAGATCCCGATTTATCGGGGGACTAGGCACCCAGCCATCCGGAGTACGCCACCCGGATTACAGTCCCTCGGAAGGCTGAACAAAGGGGACATTCTACGAATGGCACTGCCGTCGCCAATCTCTGTTCCGCCAAGCACTTACGTTTTTCCGATCGCCTCGCGCAGCTCGTCCCGCGGGGTGTGCATGAGCGGGTAGCGTTCTCGGCGGCGTTTCAGAACACGAGGTTCGATCCGGCCAGGACGGAGGGGTACTTCATGGTCGGCGATGCTGTCCAACGCCGCCGCCCATAGCTGATGCGCGTTGCGGGCCGAACCCGTCGACAACAGAATCCAAGAGGCCAGGACCGTCTGGCAGGTCAAAGTGAAACTCAGACGACGCGGCTGCTTGTCGTGCATGGCCGCGGCCGTCACGATCACTTTTCGGATCAGATTGTATGCCAACAAAGTCACCCACAGTTCCCGACGAACCATGTGCGGCGTCTTGCAGCGGACGTGGTCTAGACCCAGGGTCTGCTTGATGTCCCTCACATCCAGCTCCACGTTCCATCTCAGGCCGTACAGCGTCGCAATGTCCTCTGCCAAATACGCCTCCGGATCTGTCAGGGTGGTGATCACGGTGATGGCTTCGGTCCGGCGCCCGGGGACGCTCACGTTAAATCGCATCTCGCGCAGCGTAAGCGTTTCGGGGATCTGCTCGTACAGCTGCTCGGACATCCAAGCCGGCCTGGCTGGACGCGTCCAGGTAATCAGGTGGTCATCTGGGCCCAGTCGGCGACCACGGCGAAAGTCGCTGGTCCGGCGCTGGTGCAGCCGAGTGCACACTTGCACACCACGAAGCGAGAGCATCGCCAGCATCATGAAGGAACAGTAGTAGCGGTCGAACACGACGACGTCGTCTTCATTGAAGGTATCCAGCATGTTGCGAAGTAACGCGTTTTCTCCGGTTTCCTTGCCTTCGTAGGGACCGATGCGCATGTCACAGACGCAGGCAGTCGCCAAAGACACCACCGTGCAGCATCGAGCAATAGGGAACCCCGCCCCGAGCCGCTGGGTGTGCAGCTGCGGGAATGCTTTTTGATTGTCCAGTGTGTCGGGCATGGTAAAGGTGAAACCGTCAACCAGTTTGGCGTGAAGGCCGTTCCACAACCAACATTCGTCGGCCTCGCGCTCTAGTTGCTCAGCCGACTCAACCACGAGGTGTCGCAATGCCGATAGGCTCAGCTTGGCTCTCGCCCGACAATAATCGCCGGTGTCCCCGGCTGGAGGTTGCCGACCGGTTTGCAGCATGTACGTCGTGATCTCGGCTACCGCCGCTGCGCACGAGGCACCCTTGCCATCACGCAGGGTTTGGGCGAGAAAGGCCCAAAGGGTGATGTCGGTGGAGAAGATGTCGTTCTGTGCAAACAGTCCATCCTCTGCGCTGAAGGCACGCTCGATCGACTCAGCATTCAGGACATCAGCGAAGGGCAAGCCTTCGCCCTGAAGAAACGGGGCGGCCACCGCGTCAAATCTACTCTTGTGATCCGTTCGCTCCGCGGCTACGGTTGTCATAACAAAACCCTCCCTGGCTTTGCTCGAGACCAAGCCAAGGAGGGCCATACGAGAATATCGGCCAGGGAGGGCCGAGAACATCATACCCCTCCGGCGTGCCGGAGCAATACGTTCACACACGATGGAGATCGTAAGAATCTCTGCGTGCGTCGGTGGAATGTCCGCGCCGACGAGGCCCAAAGGCGACGGCAGTGCCATTCGGGACATTCTACTTTTTCCGGCTCTTTCGCGGTCGTCCTCGGCGGCCAGGAGAGCCTCGAGTGGCCTCTCTTTTCTCCCCGATCCAGGGAACCCCGCTGCAAGATCGCCGGAGCGTGGAAAGCAGCGTACCAAGAACGGCAGCGAAAAGTAGAATGTCCCCTTTTCATGAAAGAGCGTTGACGATGGCAGCGAAGTGACGGCCGCGGTCGACGAAGTTGGCATAGGCGTCGAAGCTCGGTGCACCGGGCGAAAACAGGATCGCGTCGCCCGGTCGGGCTTTGATGCGGGCGAGTTCAACGGCCTCGCGGAGGCCTCCGGCTTCGCGGGCAATGCCCCGATCCGTCTTCCGCTCGGCTGCACGGATTGCCCGGGCCAGCACCGGGCCGGATTCACCGGTGCAAATCACAAGGCGGCACTTGCCGGTCAAAGTGTCGGCCAACGCGGCCAACGAGGTACGTTTGCGTTGACCACCGACGATCGCCACTATCGGCTGCTTGAGCGCTTCGACGGCTGTAACAGTCGCAGCCGGTGACGTGGACTTGGAATCGTTGTAGTAATCCACGCGGTCGAGTTTTCGCACATGTTCGAGCCGGTGCGGCAATCCCGCAAATGACCGCAACGCCCCGCGCACGACGGCCTCATCAAGACCGAGTTGACGACAGACGGTCAGGACACAGGCGGCGTTCGCTTGATTGTGCCTCCCCGGCAGACGCAGCTCGATAGGCGGATCAGGCGGGACCACCCGCACTAGACGCGTCGCATAATCCGCAACGGACCGTCGAACGATGGCTTCTGCTTCGCTGTCCACCTCGCCTACCACGAGCTTACCGGTCGACGTCGGATCGCCGACGATGTTGAGCTTTGCCGCCACGTACTCAGCATAGGCACCGTGGCGATCGAGGTGGTGCGGGGACAGGTTGGTGATCACGGCCAGCGACGACGCCCATTGCGCTGGGTGAAGGTCCTCCAATTGGGCGTTGGACATTTCCAAGACCACCAGATCGGTCGAGCGGATAGCATCCAACTCGGTCAACAGCGAACGCCCGATGTTGCCGCCCAGATGTACGCCGGTGTAATTGACGCATCCGGCACGGCGGCAAGCTTCAAGTGCCTCTGCCAGCATAGCGCAGGTCGTGCTCTTGCCGTAAGTGCCCGTTACACCGACGACCTTCCCTGGGCAGCGCTCGCAGAAGAGCCTCATCTCCGTGGTCCACGGAAGGTTCCGGCGGACCACGGCCTGGAATAGCTTCGAGCGAGCCTTTCTGACGGCCGGGTTGATGACAACCAGGTCCGCCTCGTCAAGGTCGCCAAGATCGTGCTTGCCGAGGTGAAGGGCGATGTCCAGGTCGGAGACGGCTTCGACCGACTCAGCCAGCGTTTCGGGGCGTGCCTGATCGGTGACCGTCACGATGGCTCCCCGACTGGCAAGCCATCGAGTCGCGCCGACTCCACCCCCAAACCGGCCAAGTCCGACCACCAGCACCCTAAGCCCCTCCAAAGATGGTGCGTGGCTCCCACGCGAAGAGGCAGACTCGAATGCAGATTCTTGCTGCCGTTTCACATTTGCCTCCAGGCCCCAAACCACGTTGATCCGGGGGTCACGCTTCCCGATCGGTCATTACCCTCCGCCAGAGTCCACCAGGCAGGCAGGGGACAAGACGCCATCGGCCCCGGTCGGTCATACGCTCGGAGTCCGCACCGTGATAATCACCGGGCCGATTATAGGTCTCCGCGGTGTTGGCTTGGCCACGGCGTCGACAAGCGCCTATTATGGTAACGCTTATTGCAGCAACGAGCACGGCCACATCAACATTATTGGAGTGTGCGAGCCCCGGCGGGGCGCGCCCCTGTTTGTTGACAGGTCTCTTGGGGTGCTCGTATAATGTCCCGGTAGCATCCCGATGACGGACGGCGTCTTGCCACTGCACACGCGGAATCCAAGACGGCTTCGATGCCCAAGCAGAGGCGAGGGTTACTCTTGAAGGCTGGATTCTGCGTTGCGCTTTATGGACTTCGGAGTATACAGGTGATGGGATTGGCACTGATTGGGACCAAAGTATATCGGTGGGTGGTCCGGCTGGGTATGGCGTCTTGTGTTGCCTTCGCTGTTTTCGCGATAGGCTGTCCGAGCGCTCCGGGGCCTTTGCCCCCTACTGGCGACGGGGCCGATGACGGCGCGGGCGCGGGACTGCCCGCAGACGGCGTGAGCGGTGAGATCATCAACGTCTCGACCAACCTCGGCGTCTCTGCGTTGAGTCCGCCGATATCCATTCTCTACAACACGACCGGCACCCCGGATTCTATCTCTGGATTTTACGTACCCGTCGCTGGCGGCGATCGCATCATCGTGGCCAAGAACCTTTCCGGAGGCAGCAACCGAGCCTTCAACTTCGATCCTGGTGCGGCTGGTGTCGGCTACTTTCGGGTGGGTATCATCATGATGGTCGGCGGTGAGGAGGTCACCGCCGAGTGCACCGGCACAATCCACGTTCAGGGCCCACCCAACCCATTTTTCATCCAGCCCGCTGATGCGATCACGACGAAGTTTGTAGGCGAGGACGTTTTCATATCCTTCGACGCGGGTGATCCCGAAGGCGACGTTAAGTGGCGTCTTTTCTACCTGACCGAAGCCGATCCGTTGGACAATCCGCCGGACCAGCTCGGCACGCTGATCTCGACAGGAAGCGGCAACATCGGCTCGGCGACCTTTTCCACCGCGGGCCTTTCTGCGGGGGACTATGAGCTGGGGATCTCCGCTACTGATAG
>CP070827.1:2275272-2279718 GCA_020344555.1 Phycisphaerales bacterium | reverse complement strand
CGGATCCCCGCATACCAGGGCCATGCTCAACCTCAGGAACAAGAAACAGTACCCGGGGCTGGCTGCATTGTTCGCTGCCCACGCAGATGACTTCCTGGTGTATTTCACGACCAATACTTCATCAACGAAAATTGACCAGATCAGGGCGAACCCAGCTATAGCAGCGTACTACTGCGAACCGGGGAAGTTTCACGGGCTGATGTTGGGAGGCACGGCCGAAATCGTCAACGACCCGCAGGTGAAGGAAGGCATCTGGCAGGATGGCTGGGAGGCGTACTACCCGTCGGGGCCTAATGATCCTGACCATACCTTGCTAAGTCTATCTCCTGTCGTTGCGAAGGGATGGCACGGCGAAGACAAATTCGGATTCAGCGTGCGCAAATGACCATGAAGCGACAGCGGCAAGGTGGATTCTTGATTGCCAAGGTCCACCAGGTGGCCGGGAGGATCTTTGCGCGCATGTTGAAGGAGCATCAGATAGACGAGATCAATCCGGCCCAGGGCAGGATCATGTTTGTGCTCTGGAGAGAGGATGGGATCTCGATCAACGAGCTTGCCAAGCGAACTTCGCTGGGGAAATCAACGCTTACCAGCATGCTGGACCGGCTCGAAGAGGCGGGCTACCTGGTTCGCGTTCCCTCTAAGGAGGACAGGCGACGGATCCTGATCAAACGTACGGACAAAGACAAGGCTCTAGAGAACGTATATGTGCGAGTATCTCAAGAAATGACGAAGCTGTTTTACGATGGCTTTTCCTCGACGGAGATCCACCGCTTCGAGGAGGATCTGCAGCGAATCCTCGACAATCTGACCGAGTTTGAAGCGACCGCAGAGTAAGCGGCATATGACCAAGGATGCCAGGACAGTCGCGGCGTGCTTAAAACGTCGCGAGTCTTCGTGGACAAACCGATCGCCAAGGGGCCGACCGGGGGGAGCTCAGGAGCCGGAACATGACCATCTACGCTTCGGATTCCACCGGAACCGCGAACCACTTGTATAGCGCCGGCAACACCAGCAGGGTCAGCGCGGTCGAGGAGAACAGGCCGCCGACTACCACGGTGGCCAGGGGGCGCTGGACTTCGGCGCCGATCCCGCGTGCCAGGAGCAGAGGCAGCAGGCCCAGGATCGTGGTGGTGGCGGTCATCAGAACCGGACGGAGGCGCAACAGGCCGCCCTCTACGAGGGCATCAGCCAGGTCCCTACCCCGGGCCCGTAAGCCATCGATGTAACTCACCAGGACAACGCCGTTCTGCACTGCAATGCCAAACAGGGCGATGAAGCCCACCGAAGACGGTACGCTGAGGTACTGGCCGGAGATTGCCAGTGCCAGGACTCCTCCGATCATGGCGAAGGGTACGTTGAGGATAATTAAAAACGCGTTTCTGACCGACCCGAAGGCCGTCCACAGCATGATGAACACGGCCGCGATCACGATGGGCACGATGATCGACAGGCGAGCCATGGCGCGCTGCTGGTTTTCAAACTGCCCCCCGTATTCCACGTAATATCCAGGGGGAAGTTCAACCTGATCCCGGATGTGCTGTTGAATGTCCGCAATGACGCCTCCCATATCTCTACCGCGGACATTACCCTGCACGACCCAGCGCCGCTGGTTCTTCTCGCGGTTAACCTGAATCGGCCCCACAACCTCCTTGACCCGGGCCACCTGGGACAGGGGGATGAGCAAGGCATCCTCGGTCTGCACGAGTATGTTGCGGATGGCCTCGGGATCGACCCGCCGGTCCTCCTTGAAGCGCATATGTATGCCGAAGCGGCGCGTGTGGACGTAGAGAGTATCTATCACTTCGCCGCCGATGGCCAGCTCAACCATCTTCTGAATCTGGCTTACGGCGATACCGTAGCGCGAGCATGCGGCGCGGTCCGCGACAATCTGGACCTGCGGTTGGCCGAAACTCTGCTCGACGGAGAGGTCGACCAGTCCCGGAACATTCTCGATCGCGGCGCCGATCTCGTTGGCCTTTTCTCGGAGGATCTCCAGATCCTCACCGTAGAGCTTGATGGCCAACTGTGCCTTGATGCCCGAGAGCAGTTCGTCGAAGGCGTTCTGGATGGGCTGCGTAAAACTCAGTTGGATTCCGGGCCAGGAGGAGAGATCCTCGTTCAATTCGGCGACAAGTTCCTGCTTGTTTGTAAACTGCGTCCACTCATTCAACGGTCTAAGCCCGATATGGATCTCCGCATAATTGACAGGATGAGGATGGCTTCCTGCTTCGGGCCGACCGATTCTGGAGACGGTCTCCTCGACGTCCCGGTATTCTATGATATGTCTTTCGAGGTTCATGACCGTTTCAGTGGCCTTCTCGAGAGAGATGGAAGGAGCCATGGTAACGCCTATCAATATGGACCCTTCCTCCAGTGTAGGAATGAACTCCGTACCGATGAAGGGGAGACTGGCTACGCTGGCAACGAACGCGGCGAGCGCGAGGGAAATGACAACAGCTTTCCACCGGATCGCTCGCACCAGCAACGGACGGTAGGCAGCCTTGAGTTTGGAGATGAGGAAGAACTCCTTGCGTCTTCCCCGTTTCAGCAGAAAGGCCGATAGAACGGGCGCCACAACCAGCGCCGTCACAATGGAGCCCAGCAGTGCGAAGGCGATTGTGAAAGCCATCGGTGAGAACATTTTGCCTTCCACGTCTTGAAGCGTGAAAATGGGAAGGAAGACTATAACAATAATGCCGATGGAGAAGACGATTGGTCGACTGACCTCCTTGCCGGCGCCGAGAATAACTGCGATCTTCGACTTGCCCTCGTTTCTCGTTTCGTTGAGGTGGCGATGGATGTTCTCCACCATGACAATTGAGCCGTCCGCCAACATGCCGACGGCAATAGCGATTCCACCCAGTGACATGAGGTTGGCTGAGATGCCGTAGATTCTCATGCATATGACGGCCACAAGGGCGCAAATTGGCAGAGACAAAGCAACGATGAAAGCGGTTCGGAAGTTGCCGAGGAAAAGGAAAAGCGTCGCAATAACAAGGATGCCTCCTTGCAAGAGGGCCTTCTTCACCGTCCACGTTGCGTTTTGCACCAACTCGGCCTGTTCGTAATAGGGGTTCATGGTCACCCCCTCGGGCAGGGAGGCCTGGACGTCGGCAACCTTCTTATACAGGCGTTCGATTACCTTGGAGCTGTTCTCGCCGAAGAGTTTGAGCACCATGCCGGAGACGACTTCCTGCTCTCCGTTGCGCGTTACCACACCCCGGCGGATTTCGTTTCCGTAAGCTACCTCGGCCACATCGCTCACTCTGACGGCCACGCCGTCTTCGACTGTTATGGGGATGCCGCGGATATCCTCGAGGCTCTCCAGAAGGCCGAGGCCACGCACCAGGGATTCCTCGGATCCAAGAACAAGGAACTGCCCTCCGACATTCTCGTTGTTCCGCCGGACGGCCTCCACGAGATCATCCAGAGACAACTGGTACCTCAGCAGGGCTTCGGGGTCCACGCGGATCTGATACTGTAATACATGCCCACCTATGGAGAGGATGTCCGTTACACCGGGGACGGTTTGTAGCTGGAACTTGACCACCCAGTCGTTGAGCTCACGAAGGTACGTGTTCGGATCTTTCCCCTCGGTGTCGACGTTCTCATCGACCGTCAAATAGTAGATGAAGATCTGACCAAGGCCGGTGGAGATAGGACCGAGGATTGGCGGATCGTGCATCTCCGGCAGCTCAGCCACGGCGCTAGCCAGACGCTCGGCAACGAGTTGACGCGCGAAGTAGATGTTGACGTCGTCTTCGAAATATACATACACCACGGCCATGCCGAAGGCGGACGTGGACTTGATCTGCACCACGCCCGGCAGCCCGTTCATGGCAGATTCAATCGGGTAGGTAATGAGCCGTTCTATCTCCTCGGGCGCCATTCCGTGGGCTTCGGCGAACACGGGAACCATGATGGGCGAGATATCGGGAAAGGCGTCCACGGGCATCTGCCTGTATTCGTAGATCCCGTACCCGGACACTGAGACGGCCGCGATCACTAAGAGGCCTTTGGCTCTGAGGGACACCTCCAGCAATTTGTCGATCACGTGGAATCCTACCCTATCAACACGTTGCTCGAGTCACGGTGCCGGAACGCATGGTCAGCGCCGGTAGCGCCACTGGGAACACCGCACGATGCGCCGGCGGCACTAGTGCCCGTGGCCTGCATGGGCACCAAAGCCGCTGGTGACGATCTTGGCCTTGAGTTCGAATGCGCCCTCGACGACATAGCGCTCGTTGGGCATCAGCACGGAAAGAACCTCGATACGGGTCGTGTCGCCGCGCCCCAGAGAAACTCGCACCGGCCTGAGCACCTCGTTTGCATCCACAAAAACGACAGGTTCTTCTCCAATACGCTGCACCGCTGTCTTTGGAACGACAACCGAGGTGCTTTCCTCACCGATAGACAGCTCAGCGCTAACGAACAGCCCCGGAC
>CP070827.1:2271358-2275172 GCA_020344555.1 Phycisphaerales bacterium | reverse complement strand
CGATAACCAGGCGGATACTCCCTCGGCCCGCCGCCGCGGAGAGTGACTGCCGAGCCATGACGCGCTATCGGGCATCGCGGCAGTCGTCGCCAGTCGGCTCCGGTTTGGCTGTCCGGACGATTTGCGGTGGAACTGAGCTGTGCTTCGGCAGACGAGTTGGCACGGGTGAGTACCCGAGGACCAGGCTGCAAGATGTCCTCTATTCCTCGAGAACACCCGATTCCTGGATTCGTAAGGCCACGGCCGGCAGGCTTGGCGATGCCCTTGCTGATGCCGGCAGTCATTGTCGTCTTGCCGCTCACGACCCTGGCGCAGGACGATGTCACCGGAGAACCGACTTCGCTCGGTCCACCCACCGAGATTACCGTAAGTCCTCGCGGGACCGTCCGGATGCACGTGGCCGATATGCCCCTCTCCACCGTCCTGCATCTCCTCTCGCTGGAAGGCCAGCGCAACATCATCGCATCACCGAACGTGAAGGGAACGGTGACGGCCAATCTCTATGACGTGACATTCGATGATGCCCTGCAGGCAATTCTCGTTTCCAACGGCGCCGGTTATCGCGTGGCCGGCAACTTCGTTTACGTTTATACGAACAAGGAGCTTGCCGACATCGCGGCGGCTCAGGCCAGGCGCCCGATCACGCGAGTCTATTGGCTCAACTACGTCTCGGCCATCGATGCCAACTCCTACCTGGCCTCACTGCTTGACGAAGACGAGACTATTTCTGTGCCGCCTGCTCCAGCCGTCGGGCTTAAGAGCGACGCCGAGGCGGGCGGCGGCTTTGCAAACGCAGCGCAGGATTTCCTAATAGTGACCGCCCGGCCGAAGGTGCACGACCAGATCAAGGGAGTCCTTGCCGAGATCGACGTTCGCCCGCGGCAGGTATTGATCGAAGCCACGATCCTTCGGGCCGAGCTCACCGATGACAACGCCCTGGGTATCGATTTTACTTTGGTGGGCGGCGTCGATCTGGAGTTGCTCGGGGCGACGTCGCGCGGCATCACGGATATCACCTTGGGCAATCTGCCGCAAGATCGGTTTGAGCAGTTCAACGCCACGGCTGTGACCGACTTCGCAGGAGACGTGCCGGGTGGCGGACTTACGATCGGGATTATCAAGGACAACGTGGCCATCTTCCTGCGAGCCCTGGAAGAGGTGACCAACACGACCGTCCTGGCCAATCCCAAGGTCCTGGCCCTGAACAAGCACAAAGGCCAGGTAATCGTGGGTCGACGCGACGGATTCATGACCACCACGTTCACCGAAACTCAGGCCATCCAGACCGTCGAGTACCTCGAGACCGGCACACAACTGATCTTTCGACCCTTTATCGGCGATGACGGATTCGTACGCGTAGAGCTACACCCCGAAGACAGCGTCGGTTTCGTCAACGCTCAGGGCCTGCCGTCTGAGCAGACGACCGAGGTGACGACGAATGTCATCGTGCGCGACGGCGAGACGATCCTCATCGGCGGACTGTTCCGCGAAGTAACCACCGATGCTCGATCGCAAATCCCCGGCTTGGGCAATATCCCCGGTATCGGGGCGCTGTTCCGATCCAACGCCGATTCGACCTCCCGGGAGGAGGTCATCATTCTGCTCACCATCCATGTCGTCACTGACCGCGATGCCTACGCCGCCGCCTCGCGGGAGCAGTTTGAGGACGTGGAGCGCTTGCGCGTCGGCATGCGCCAGGGCCTCATGTGGCACGGCCGTGAACGCATCGCCCAAGCGCAGTACCACAAAGCTCTCAATGCTCTATCTGCCGGCGACCGGGGCAAGGCATTGTGGCATCTAAACATGGCCCTGCACAACAACGCATGGTGTATCCCAGCCATCAAGTTGAAAGAGGCAATGCTAGGTGAGCGCGCATGGGATGAAGACGGTACCGGCGGTCGCGCGTTTCTCCACCGGCTGATCGCCCAGAAACGGGGCTACGTGCTCCCGCCGTTCGGTCGACCCGAGCCACAGCCGGATTCGGCCGACAGACCACAGACGCCGGACGAAGTCCAGGATAAAGACTCCGACTCATAACTGAGACGGCACAAAGAGCTAATGGCCGTGATACGTAATGCCCAGCTTGTCTTGATCAGTCTGGCGGTCATGACAACCGCCTGCAGCACGTTAACGCATTCCGATGCCAGGCAACAAGGCCGGCAGCGGTGGAACCAGGTACGGGGCCGAGTCAAATGCCAACTCGCCGAACAGCAATACCAGGCGGGTCTGTTTGAGGATGCCATGCGCACAATCACCGAATCGCTCGCCCTGGATCCCAACCAGGTGGATGCCTATGCGCTGCTGGCACGAGCCAACCTGGAACTCGGCAAGCCTGCGTCGGCGCAGCGGGTGCTGGATGCGGCCCAACGCGTCGGGGTTACCTCCGCCGATCTGATCTATCTGCAGGGAGTGATCCTGGAGCAACGAGACGATGTCCAGGCGGCCATCGAGGAGTACGCCCAAGCGCGGGCCCTGGACCCCAACAACGTGGACTACCTGGTTGCCCAGGCCGAGTGTCTTGTGGCACTGAACCGTCCCGCAGCGGCTTTCGAGCTGCTCGATGAGCATGCCGACCGATTCGACGATGAGGGTACCGTGTCCACGCTCGCGGCGCACATAGCTGCACTGCTCGGCAATGTTGAGGAAGCTTCCAAGCGTTACGAGCGAGCCCTTGTCACTTACGAGGGAAGCCGTCTGATCGCGGAGGAGTTGGGCAGGCTGCTGGTCCGAGCGCGGCGCTACGAGCAAGCGTTGGCGGTACTCGGTCCGCTTGCTGCGAAATCAAACGGCAACGGCGAGGGTGATGGTGCCGTCCGGCGGGCACTTGCCACCTGCTACCTTGCCACAGGCGATTCTGCGTCGGCGAAGCATGTGCTATCTGACTACGCGGCCTCGCACCCCGATGACACGCTCGCCCAACTCCTGCTTGCCAAGGCGGCGATTGCTACCAACGATGCATTGACAGCCTTGCGCGCGGTTGACCTAGCTCAACAGCACGAGCCCGACCGGCCGGAGCTGTGGTTCGTGCGGGCCGCGGTACGATGGAAGCGAGGCAACCTCGTTGCGGCCGCATCCGACTTGTACGACGTTCTTCAGAACAATCCCGAAGACGTTGAGGCGAACTGCCTGTTGGCCGAAGTGTTACGCGGCCAGGGACAGCTCACCGCCGCCCGCACCTACTTTGAGCGTGCCTTGGAACTCGACCCGGCCTGCGCGTGGGCCGCTGAGGGCCTCAAGTCGCTACGAAACGCCGAATGGTCCGAGCCAATGCAACCGCCAACGAAGCTCACCTCCTTCGTAGCCGGTCAGGGCGCGGACACGAATCCGAGAGCATTGGCAAGTCCGCCGGTCGGTCGCAGGCCGGCAGGAATGCCGTCGGCGCCCCAGGCCGCAGGTCCCGGGGCACGTGGAGTCGATCAGCCGCCCGGTTCTCAGTAAGTCTGTCACCCGTCGTGTGACAGAGTAAACAGCACGCACATCGCACCACAGAGACGGTGGACACCTGACGCTCGGCGGCCACAGGCCCCAGGCTCCCAGGACCTCAGCCCCCGTTTTCAGGGTCGCCAGGCTCCTGCTGGCCGAGGCCGGGCAAAATCTGATTACAACATTTGACTTTTATCGGGCGGCGGTGTATACTTAAATCGAGAGAGAGAAGGTCTACGGCGGTTTAGATGAGCGGGAGTTGATAGTATCCTTCATCGCTAATGCGATTAATACTGGTTTTTATTTGTTGATTCGATAGATACATACTTCCAGATATATCTGAGTCGTTTTCGCCCTCTTATTTGCTCATAAAACCACCTCCTTCATCAGG
>CP070827.1:2262195-2271258 GCA_020344555.1 Phycisphaerales bacterium | reverse complement strand
CCGGCCATCTGTCGGGTCATTTCGACGTGCTGGACCTGGTCCTCGCCGACCGGAACGAGATCGCTCCGGTAGATGAGGATGTCGGCGGCCATCAAGACCGGATAGTTGAACAGCCCCATCGACGGGATGAGGCCTTTTGCGATCTTGTCCTTGTACGACGTGGCGCGCTCCAGTAGACCTTTACCGGTGACGGTAGAAAGAATCCATGCCAACTCGGTCACAACGAGGATGTCGCTTTGCCGGAAGAGGCAGACCTTCGCAGGATCGAGTCCAAAGGCGAGGTAGTCGAGGGCTACATCGCGGGTATAGGCCCGCAGAGCCTCCGCGTCCTGGACGGTGGTCAGCGAGTGGTAGTTGGCTACGAAGAAGAAGCACTCGTGCTCGTCCTGCAGCTCTATGTGCTGCTTCATCGCACCTAGATAATTACCCAGGTGTAACCTGCCGCTGGATTGAATTCCGGAAAGAACACGCATAATCGATACTCCATCAGCAAGGTGGCGGCTGATCGCGGGCTTGTCAAGGCTGGGCACCTCGGTCAGCGCCGGGCGCCGTCCTGACAACTCATTACCGGGGGGGGATTGTGTCCAACCTGGAGCCGGCCCAAAGGCTGGGTGGCCCTGGGTGGTTGCCCACCCAGGGCTCCCACAGACCCGTACGTGCGCGATTAACGCATGCGGTTCCTCAAGTCACGGCTTCGCTGCGCGACCTTACACAGAGTGAATTACCACCGCCCGAGGCAACGGGTACCGCTCCAGAAGCCGGTTGAAACGTGGCCACGGGATGGTTCCGTCACGCCGACGGCGGGATAACCATTTATGCCAGGTGCGAACCACCTCGTGCCGGAACCGTCCCAACGCCAAGGCGTTGCTGGTGATCCCGTAGTGCGCGAAGTGACCGCTTAACTTCTGGCACAGGGTTTCATGTTGCTCTGCTATCGGGCGGTGCCGGTGCACCCGACACCAGCGGGCAATCGTCCGTAACGCCCGCGTAAACCGGCTCGGGGCCGTCTTGCGTTTCACCACCCAGTTCACACGCCGGGACAAGCCCCAGTAGTGGGTAAAGCCCAGCAGCTCGAACGTCCCCGGCCCCCGATCCGGCGGCGGACGTTTATGGTCCGAACGCCGCGGCGGCCGAAGGAACTGAACCAACCGGGTCTTCTCCGGGTGTGGTCTCAAGCCGTACCGGCCGAACCTCTTCGGCAGCACGTCCAAGATCCGCTTGGGGCGGCTCGGATGGTGGGCAAGACATGTTCGTACACCGACGCCAGCACTTGCCCCTCGACCCGTGAACGCCCGAAGGTCCGTTGAACGTTCAGACCTCGATTCGACTTGCGCTTGGCGTCCTCTACGAGCCAAACCTCCCACCGACTCGTTCGCACCGTGGCAGGCGCGCGAACTCGCCTCACGTCCGCAACATCCTTGCCCGTAGCGAGGTCGAAGCCGCGCCCTGAAGATGACCGTTTCCGGGATCATGGACAGTTTTGCAACATTGTTGGAGGGGTGACAACCCCGCCCTGCGGCGAGCCCGCCTCCGGGTACGACAGCATCCCTTCGTCGAGCACGCCCGCACTGAGCCATTTCCCGATCAATCGCAGCAATACCCCGTCGCGCAGCCTGCGTCGGAGAAACTCCCGCAGATGAGCACGATCCAGTTCATCGAACGAAACCCTGAATGTCTGCATCGAGCACCCAGTTCACCTTCCGCTTCGTCAGCCCCACCCACAACGCGTCCAGCGCGTTGTGCTGGCTTCGGCCGGGCCGCAACCCGTAACTGAAGCCGAGAAAGTCCTCCTCCTAAATGACTTTGCGTGATTCTGTCATGGGCACTGGATCGCGGGCACGAAGCCTGACGGATTGCTGTCAGGCGGGACCCCTGACAGAATCGTGCAAGGCTATTTAGACTTGTTCCAGCACAGTGCGAACGGCCTGTTAGACGATCTTGTCCTCCAGACTGGCAATGCCCAACGGGCGTTGCCTTCCGTCCGCTTTCGGGATCCAAGCTCGTTTCGAGGGCTTGGCCTGATAGGACCCACGATGGACCCGCTCATGGACGTCCGCCGAGCGGGCCTCCAGGTCGCGCCCGTACTCCTGCCACGTCACCTCGTCGATCCCCGGGCTGGCTTGGCGGTTCAGTGCCGCGTAGCTTTCCCGCAGACGTTCCAGGCTCACGTGGTGCAGCAGCGTCGTGAACCGCGTCTCCTTACTCCTACGTGCCAACTGTCGTACACCATCCAGGCCGATCGATGCGCATCCCCGGTCCTGTGCCCGGTGCGCAGCCGTCTGGGTGGTGTTGCCCTTGATCGACCCCCTTCCCTCCACGGACTCCGCCGCCGGTCGCCCGACCTTGTTCGCCCGCTTCGACGGTACTATGAGGTCGTCCGACTCCCCGGAAACGTGCATGCCGGACGCTCGGCCATGGGCCTTCTCCGACCGTCCCCCGTTGCCAGCTGTCGAGGGAGTTTCCGGGGTCTCCCGGTTCTCGCGCATGGAGTTTCCACACGTGCACAGGGTCTGCGACTCCGTGGCGTCGGGCGGCGTCTCGCGTCTATCGTCGCCGCTCATGTGGCCTTCCCCCTAGCCTGACAAGGTCGGCACGCCAGAAGTACTTTGATTTCGGAGCTCAATACCTGGCCCGCGTGTGCCCCTGTCAACGCTTCGCCCGACGCCTCACGGCCTCCGGCGCATGACTCGGGGTCAGAACGGGTCGCTAGCCCTTTTCTGTACGGCTCTTTCATCCGCTACTCCATGCCGGTTTATCCCGGCGCTTTCCAGGCCTTCAGCCTGCGACCCCATCCGCCGATTCTGTCACGGACCTCCGGATACCATCCGGGACTACCTTTTGCTACGAACCAAAGTGCGGCCGGGGCCAGGAATCGGTGCTTTTCTTCGGGCTCCCCGCGTTGAGTGGCATGCCCAAGCCCGTCGGAGACGGGCGCCGGCATGCTGTACCCAACCAGCATGGTTGATTCATGGCGGCGCTGCGCTTGCCCATGCCACCCACCGCCAGTACCGTGTTTCACAAATACTATGACTATAGATCACGCGCCGAGCCGCAGGCTTTAGCCTGCGCGGAGCACCGCGTCCCGGCGCGCCGGGCAAGCCCACGGTCAGATAGTAGCAGGACTTATGAAACACGGTACTAGACCAGCCCGCGGTCGATGAGCATTCGTCGATACCCCGGGACGGGATCCGGGTAGCTGTCCCGCTCCGGCAAATTCCATTTGGCAAACAACTTGGCGTTGTCCTCCTCGCCGATTGACAAATCGGCCAGCTTCCGGTCGTCGTGGCACTCGTCGTGGCGGATGAGCGCATCACGGCAGCCGATGACCCTCAGGCCCTCGCCTAGCTGCACCTTGAGCGACAGGTCCGGATCGAACCCGAAGAAGTAATAACGCTCGTCCGCAAAGCCGATTCGTTCCAGAAGGCTTCTGCGAATCAGCCCGAAGTTGGCGTAGGGGTATCCCCGTACATGACAGAGTTCGTAGGCTTGCCCCTCGTGCTCGACTCGATCAAGCACATTGCGCTCGCTGTGCCAGTTGTGGTAGAACGCGACCATCCCCACATCGTTCAGGTCCGGTCTCTCGATCATGGCGATGGCGGCCTCGACGCTGCCGGGCAGAGGATAGGCATAATCGTTGAGCCACATCACGTAGTACCCGGTCGCGGCCCGGAATCCCTTGTTAAAAGCCTTCACTGCCCCTTCGCGCCGCGATTCGAGGATGATTCGCAGATCTTCCCGTGTAGCCAGCCATTCGCGCGTACCGTCGGTCGAGCCGCCATCCACGACGATGACCTCATTGGGGGGTGTGACGTTGTGTCGGATTTCGTCGATGCAGTGTTTCAATTCCTCGAGGCGGTTGAACGTTGGTACAACCATGGAGACAATATGAGATGTGCCCACCTGGTCCTCCTTGATCAGCCGTCGCTGGGACTCTTATCGGCCAGGGGGTGCAGGACTCTGCGGTCTGTTGCCACGTGTGGCACCGGAATGTGGCACCGGTTTTTAACCGGTGTCCGATTCGCACAACCGGGGAGCACGCGATGTCGCTCAAGCTGGCCCTTATCTTCGTTGCTTTCCTTTCCCCGCCGGGATCCGCCGAGACCCCGCCCCCGGCGGTGAAAGACGTTCCACCGCCTGCTGGACGGGAGACGGAGGCCCAGCCCCCGACCGCGCCCGAAGGGCTCTGGCCTTCCAAGAAGCTCATGAACCTGATGCTCACACGGTGGGCGGATCGAATCAGTCGCAAGTACGAGCTGGAAGAGAGCCAACGGGCCAAGGTGCGTAAGGCCGTGGTCGAACGCTGGGGCACCTTTCTCAACGAGAACCGCTCGACGATCCAGCCGCTGGTCAACGAATTCGTCGAGATGCGGATGGGGTTGGAACCACCGACGAAAGAGCAGGTGCAGGCCTGGGCCCAGCGCGTGGCGCCGGCCTTTGAGAAGTTCCGCGAGCAGGTCGACCAGGGAACCTCCGAGTTCCGCGAGATCCTAGACCCGCTCCAGAAAGCGAAGTTTGAACTTGAGGTGCTGCAAGTCGGCGTTGGCGTGCAGGTCGCCGAGCAGAAGCTCAAGCAGTGGCAAAAGGGCGAATTCGAGAAATACGAACTCTGGGAGCCGACAGGTCCCGACCGCCGTCAGCGCCGTGCCGAAAGACGCCGACGCCGGATGGAGCAGGCCCGAAAGACCGCCGAGATCGCACCACAATCAGAAGAGACAGATCAGATTGCCCTCGAGCTCAAAACCTGGGAAAGATACGTCAGAGAGTTCATCCGCATCTACAAGCTTGACGAAGGGCAACGCACGGCCGTCTTGTCGGTCTTGTCCGAGCTGAAGGAGCGTGCCCTGGCCCACCGAGACCGTCACCGGGAAGACATCGCCAAGCTCGAACGTCACATCGAAACCTTCACCGGCTCTAAGGAGGAGCTCGCCGACCTCAAGAGACAGCTCACCGAGCTCTACGGCCCGATAGATGACCTGTTCAAGGAACTCAGGCACCGTGCCGAATCGATCCCCACGGCCGAGCAGCGGGCGGCGATTGCGGAGAATGGTGAAGGATGAATGCTGAATGGTGAATTGCGAATGATGAATGGGCAGTAGCAAGCAGGCTGCAGGACACAACCGCAAACCGCCCTCGCAAACGCCACGCGCCAGGGAATTGGGCCCTTCGGGGCCAGCCCGGGAGATGCCATATCCAGGCACCATGATGGACTCGAACGACCCCCACAAACGTGGGTCGACGGTCAAACACCCAAGTGATAACATTTAGCCGAATGCTGACTCGACAGCCTCGCGAAGGTCGACGCCCAAAGAGGCCGGCGACTGCCGCCCCTCGCCGTCGCTTTCGCAAGGCACGACGGACTTAAGTGCGTCGCCGTCGACGGAGGTTACACCATGTTTGACGTACCACGCGGCCGATACACTGATTGCACCATCGCTGTCGGTCTCGCGCTCGCCACGTTTGTTCCGCTCGGCCCTGGCTGTGACGACGCAAATCGTCAATCAACCTCTCGCGGCAGACCGCACACCGACACATCGGAGACCACGGCAAACAAGCCGCCAAACCCGCCCGGGGGTAAGATGGAGCATGTCATTGCGCAGGCTGACACTCCACTCCACGTTGCAGCAGCGGCGGGCAAGGTGGACCGAGTCAAACGCTTGTTGGACCAAGGTGCCAACGTCAACGCACAGGGCTACGGTGGACAAACCGCACTCCATAAGGCGGCAGCAGAAGGGCAGAAAGAAGTGGTGCAAGTCCTTCTTGACCACGGGGCAGACGCCGGCATCGAGGATGATTCCGGCGAGACACCGTACCACGTAGTGGCCAGGGTCACCAGGCAACGCTGGGAAGCGGGAGGGGGCGAGAGAATTCGTAGCTATTCGGAAGTCCTGCAACTGCTGTCTTCGAGCGAGTCCTTCCGCGCGAAATTCGGCCAATGGGACGAGGACATGGGACCCAACGTGGGCTTCCAGAGCTTGGAAGGCGCTAGGGAGTTCCTGGCACGCGGGGGAAGTGTCAATACTCAGGATAGTAGTGGCAGGACCCCGCTGCATAGCGCCGCGTCTCATGGGCAAAAAGATCTGCTCGAGTTCTTCATTGAGAAAGGCGCTCATGTCAATGCACAGGACCAATTCGGCCAGACACCCTTGCACGAGGCCGCTAGGCGGGGGCGCGAAGAGTCAGTGCGAATCCTTCTGGCTCACGAGGGAGATGTGAACACCACGGATAAGTGGGGCATGACTCCACTTCACGTCCTAGCCTGGGGTATGATGCGCAGGTTCTCGGAATCTCTCATTGCCGAGCCTGGAGCAGGCAGACCCGGCCGCTACACGGAGACTGCCGAGTTGCTGCTACAAGCGGGAGCAACGGTCAGCGCTCGCGATGCCCGTGGTGATAGCCCACTGCATTTGGCAACGGCGAACGGATACAAGGACGTGGCGGAGTTACTGCTCGCGCATGGCGCTGAAATGAACGCGGAAAACGATGCGGGTGAGACTCCGCTACACCGAGCCCTGTGGGCCGTCAACTTTCGAGAGAAGTACATAGAGCGAAGCGGGGGGCGCGGAAAGGTCTATCCGCACAGACTTGCCGAGCTGGACCGATTTAGGGAGTTCGTCGAGTGGTTGCGCAGCCACGGCGCGCTGGACTTGCCGGACGTTGCCAAGGCGCCTGAGCAAGGTGCCGAGGCGGCAGCCAGACAAGAGCGAGAACCGTGTGACCCGTCTGGGCTGATAGACAGGTCTTTGCCCCCGCTGTTTTCTGCTCGGACCCCAGAGGCAGCACAGCGGCTTCTTGCCAACGGGGCGGACGTCGACGGGCGGGACCGGATGGGTAGAACACCGCTCCATCGTGCAGCCGCGGACGGTAGAGCTGAGCTCGTCGAGTTCCTTCTGGACCAGGGTGCCCATGTCAACGCGCGCACTATGAGTAATGACACGCCATTGCATGAAGCGGCCGAGAATGGACAGCCCGAGTCGGTCAGAATCCTGCTTGCCCGTGGCGCAGACGTCAACGCCAAGAACTTTAGCAGATACACTCCTCTTCACAGGCTGGTCTGGGGAAGATTCCACCAGCGGGCGGTGCGCGAGGCAAGCCGCAAAGGCCGGCATCACGATCATCCCGGGACCGCTACAGTCCTCCTCGAGAACGGGGCTGCGGTTAACGCAAGAGCTGAGCAGGGCAAAACGGCACTCCATTTCGCTGCAGGACACGGAGACAAAGACTTAGCGAAGCTGTTCATTGCTCATGGGGCAGACGTCAATGCTCGTAGCGACACAGGTGGAACGCCACTGCATAGCGTAAGCTCAGGCAAGGCACTATGGCGGATGGGTCGTGTGGATGACGCAAGCGGGCGTGATGATTACCGTGAAACCGCAGAGGTTCTTCTGGGAAGCGGTGCGGACGTTAATGCCACGGACAGTATGCAATACACTCCCCTCCACTCGGCGGCAATATTCTGCAACAGCGAGGTGGCAAAGCTCCTTGTTGCTCACGGTGCCGATATTACAGTCAAATGCTACCACGGGGAGACGCCACTGACCGGGGCGCAGCGGGGGTTGAGAGATACGAAAAGCATGAGCGAACGCATGCCCGCCGATGAAGTCGGCGAACGGACCAAGTGCTTCGAAGAAATGATTCGCTGGCTCACGGAGGAAGAAGCCAGAGAATAAGGCGCCGAACAGAACGGCAGGGTGGCACTGTTGGGATTGTGACGGGACCTGGATGTGTGCCACTGCTCTTGAGCAGTGTTTCTTCAATCAGAACGGGTCGTCCATCTGGAGAGGTACCTTGGGGTCCCTCTCCCAGAAGCGCGCGCTCGACCACTCCCAGTGTGTCGGCTCATCCACAAGCTTGCGCCGAACGGGGTTCGCGTGAATGTAATCGACTATTGCCGACACCGTCTTCTCCCGAAAAACATTGTGATCGAATCCCCCGCCGGGCTGCCAGAACCGGAAGACCTTACGCGAAGGGTACACCACGGTTAGGCGCTCCAACCACGTGGTCTGTCGATTATCCTCCAGCCATTTTCCAGCCGCTTTCGCGACCGGTTGTTTGAGCATGACCAGAATCCGCCGCATTTCGTAGTGAGGTGCGCGGGGATGCAAGAGCACGTGCACGTGTTCCGGCATGATGACGTAAGTCCAGAGGGCAACATTGAGCTCCTGCCTTGTGCGCTCGAGCGCATCGACCACCCGTCGTCGAACGCGGTCGCGCGACAGCAGAGGCAACCGACGGTGGCACGAATACGTGAGATAGTGAGCATGCCCCGGATCATCCCAGCTTCGACGCATCTTGCGTGGGCGATTCTTCATCGAGGGCATTTTAGCACCGCTCAAGAGCAGTGGCACACGCGTGGGCGATTCTTCATTGAGGGCATTTTAGCACTGCTCAAGAGCAGTGGCACACGCGCTATTCGCTATTTGCCATTCACAATTCGGTTCTGCTCGACGATCGTGAGCAACTCCGCCAAGCGGCGGATGACGTAGTCCGCTTGGTCGGCGAACTTCGGCATCGGCTTGTCACCGACCATCAGAACGGTGTGCGTTCCGGCTGCCCGGCCGGACATGATATCAAACAGGTAATCCCCGACCATCCAGCTCCGCCGCGGGTCGGCATCCAGCTCCTCGCAGATCGAAAGCACTGGCTCCGGTGACGGCTTTATGGCACCATCTTCTCGCGTGCGCAGAGCGTCGACCGTTATGCCGTGGTTCTTCAGGACAAGATCGACCGTCGCCCGGGCATTGCGCGTCAGGATGGCGATCGGATGTCCCTTGGCCCGCAGAGCATCGATGACCTCGACAGCCCCATCCTGCAACGTGGCATTCTCAGCCGCCTCGCGCTCGTATCGCAGCAGGGCCGCCTCGGCCCGCTCCCGGGAGGCTGGGTCCATCTGACCCATCGCCTCAAGGACCGGCCCCTCGACCCCGACCTCGGCGCGAAGGGCGTCGAAGTCCAAATAGGGCTCCGTCAGCGTCCCATCCATGTCAAAAATAACGGCTGATCGATTCATGGGCTCGCGGCCGTTGCTTAAGGCACCTTCGACGAATGGCACTACCGCCCCCGATC
>CP070827.1:2231506-2262095 GCA_020344555.1 Phycisphaerales bacterium | reverse complement strand
CGCCAAAACCACCGCACCAAACACCATCGCCCATGTCTTCCTTGGCATCGGTTCTCTCCTGTCTGCCTTCGTTGAAACGCCCCGGCCAACGTCAGCCGGCCCGGTCAAACAGCCGGGCAGCATACCGCCACCGCCCCGCCTCTGCCAGCCTCCACTACAGACACCCCCCAGGGCGATCCGGCCCAACGGATAACGCGAATTTGCCGCAGTCCCACCAAGGTAGATCACAGTGGGGCGACCTCCGGGTGAGAGAGCATCCGGGTGGGCAAGAGCGTTGGAGACGCACAGGAGTGCCTGGCAGGAAGTTGCTGACGCATTTTCGTTTTCTCCGTAGCGGCCGGCCCTGGCGCCGGTAGTAGCTTGTCGCCTGTGAGCAACGCCGGCTTGGTGGCACTCCGACGCCTGTCTCCCGATCCCTATCCCGATCTACATCAGGGTCCGTCGGGAGACATCGGGGTACCACGGGCTTGCGCGAACACGGAGATCGGTCAGTGGTAAGCCCATCCCGCCCGTCAGCCGACGTCGATCGACGGAAAGGCGAGATGGGTGGGTGTGGCCGCGCGGTGCAACAGCGACAAAGCGCCTACGGCGGCCGATAGTGTGACGGTGGATTGACGCCTATCGCGGAAATCCGGGTCGGGGGGGACCGGCCGGCTGTACTGGTCGTGAGGCGGGACGGCCGGGGGGTGCGGTCCCGGGTGCCGAACCTGCGCTGTGGGGAACGTCAAACTCGGCGCCAATGAGATTCCCTCGAAGCCCGACTGTCTTGTGCTTGACGTGGGCCGGGATCCACGGGCGGGTCTTGTCCGGCGAGAACTGGCGGACGTAAATCAGAGTTCTTGGAGACAGGTCTCGTTTCGACCAGAAGGCCACGCCGCCGTCCGACACATCGTGCATGATTACCGCCCAGGCCGCGGACGCATTGACCGGATCTGTGGTTACTTCCAGTTGTAACCCGCTGGCGACGCGGGTTGCCCCTCTCTTGCCCGGGTACGCGTCTGCATCGCCCGATTGGACAGCCAAGGCGATCAGTCTAGCGATCTCCCGCTTGTGAGCGGAAGGCGCATTTTCATTGGGTGTGGCCATGATGTCATGACCCTCGATTGTGGTCTCTCTCAGTTCGGTTACCCCGTGGTCCAGCCTGGCTAATACCCCTCAGAATTTGCTGCCCGAGCTACTTGACCAACATTACCGGTGGCGGATCGAACCACGGCTGGGCAAGCGGCAAGGACTCGTCCACGTGGAACTGGAAATCACCGTGCATCTTTACGACCCCGCCGACCAGGGCACCGTAAAAGTCGGCCGTCCCACCGATTGAGACATCCGCCTTCGGTGCCAGAATCGACCCATAGAAGTCGACTGACCCACTGACATTGATCTCCGATCCTACCGAGATTATCGTCAGATCGGCCGGATTCTTCGTCGTATTTATGGTGCCATCGCCGGTGGCGTTGAAGTCTCCGGTCATATAAATCGTGGTAGGGCCGGTAACTGTCAGCGTCGCCGAGGCATTAAAAGTCACCGAGTCGAAGAAATACGTTCCCGGCGCGAGCGTCAGGTTGTCATAGGACCCAATGTCCACGTTCCACCCTGAGGAGAACGGCTCGTACCCCAGGTCAGTTGTTCCGATGGTTGCGTTGTCGTTGACGAACTCAACGTCGCCGAAGTCGTATGGTGGCGGCTCTACCGCTTGGTTGAGCGTTGCGGTCGTGATACCGGTGATAATGGGCTGTCCTCGCGTGTCGACGCCATGCCCGAAGCCGGCCATGGCGTCACCGTTAATGTCGATCGATCCGTTGACCCGGATGCCGCGTCCGCTGCAGATGTCCCCCTCATCACCCGCGGTGAACTCGTCATACGGGTCCTTGGTTGAGTTATAGCTGTCGGTCTTCACGTTGCCCGGAACTCGTACGCCGTTGAGCCCCCAGATGCCACCGCACGGGCGGCTGCCCACGGCGACGGCCTCTCGCCAGACGTCCGCGGTGTGATGGCCGATCAGGCGGGCGAAGAACAGCGGCGTATTGTTGCGGGCGGCCCGCACGCGGGCCGCAAACCCATTTCTCCACTCGGTCTGATCGAGCGCCGTAAATGTCTGGGAAACGGAGTCCCATATGCCAATCTCGACAATCTGGTCTCTTAGAGATAGGAATCCCTGGGACTTCTGATTGCGTGCGATAATGTTCAGAGCTCTACGACGGGCCGACTCCGAGTCCTCCTGTTGCAGTGCAATTGCTCCGGCAAGCGATCCGGCGTCGGCGGTATTCTGCTGCTCGGCAGTCAGCGCGCATATGTATCCGACGTCAACCGCCAGCGATGCACAAATCAGCAGGGTGACTATGGAAATGGCCGTGAGCACGATAACCGCGCCACGACGCCGCAGACGAAAGTTCAAGGTAACCATTCGCTTCATGGGACGCCCTCCTCAGGAGCCTGTTTGCCTCAATCCCCTCCAGAACGTCGCCCCTTGCGACCTCCTGGGCAGCGCGACAATCCGCCCGCGCGGACACGACGCTTTGCGTCCCAATCTCTCGATTGGTTTGCCCTTTTTAGGATGCCGTCTCAAGCGTACGATTCGGAATATCCAAAGGCAACTTCCGTCCTGGGTAAAGTCTTGTGTGCACAGCGCGGTCCGGCGAGCGATAACTCTGCCGGCCCAACGCTCGTGCGACAACCTGTCCAATAGGTGGTCCGGTCCATACAGATCTCTGGGCACCAACCTTGCGATTCCATTGAGTTATTGGCCGTTGACCAGGAGGTTCCCGACTTCTCCACGCCGAATGTGGTGCGCGGTCACCCCGTGCTCGGCTGCGAGCGAGCGGCTCGTATAGGAAGAATCATGTGTCCGGAGGACACCTGCTAACCTACCTTGAGTGCCGCGTCTTTACACACCAGCGACTCGATCACATCGCAAGTCACTCGGATGTCCACGGCAGTCAAACGGTAGCAATCCGCCTGGCGCGCAACTGACGTCAGCGCCGCGACCGCTCGATCCCGATGGGCGTAGAAGTTGAAACACTGTGAGGTCATGTTGTACATCGCTTCTATATGGCTCGACAACGAGCGTGCTGCTTCCGCAGGACCACCGGTCCATGAGGCGAACGGATCTTCTGCTGTGTCGCCTCCTTCTTGAGATACACCCGCTCGGAACCGCAAAACGGGCAGCGACCGGCAACCTCCACCTCCGCAGCGGGTTCAAGAGCCACTCGCTCCTCCAACAACCTGGCAGAACCGACCGAGCCAACTCCTCGACTTGATCCTCAACGTCCAAACACGTAGCCCCCCTCACGGGTGCCGACTCATCCGACGGTATCAGGCGTTCCAAGGCCGCCGAAAACGCGCTCAGAGCCCCAGCCCGGGCAGCCTGACGTGTCGTTAATGAGACATCGATCGCTTCCTCCATGGACCCAATCTGATCCATCCAGACCTGCGCACCATTCTGGTGCCCCAACCTTCCCAGCATCCCACCAGCCCACCCCCGCCGAGACTGTCAGGCACCCTGTGCGAAAAGGGGCTCCGGAGGAGGGTTGCATTGCGGGTGGGGGGGATATAGACTATAGAGTTTGAGATATGTTGAAGGGTGGAGTTTTGGAACGTAAGGTTTGATTTTGCAAATGGTTAGCGTCCGCCGGGGAGGCTGCGGACGAGGCGGAAGAATCTGAGACGATGATGCTGACGGCTGAGGCAAAGGCAGGGATGATTAAGGATCACCGGGTCCACGAGGCGGACACCGGTTCACCCGAGGTTCAAATCGCGCTGCTAACCGCCCGAATCCAAGAGCTCACCGAGCACTTGCGGGACAACAAGAAGGATCATGCGGCTCGTCGTGGTCTGCTGAAGATGGTCGCTCGCCGCACGAGCCTCCTCAAGTACCTCACACGGACCGATAGTGCGCGTTACAAGAACATCATTGCCAAACTCGGTCTGCGAAAATAACGCAACGCCCCGATCTTTGGTGCCGTGCCCCTCCGCACCGATTCAGATTCCGTGTGCACCACAGCGGCCATGCCCCGACGCCAAACATCACATGCCAAGAACCGGTTAGATACGTTACGTGAAGATAGAAGGTGCCAAGCGTAGATCTTGGCGTAGAGTTGTCGTACAGGAAGAAGAGACGGTTGAATTAGACAATGACCCAACACATCGTAGAACGTGAAATTGGCGGTCGGATATTGCGGATCGAAACAGGCAGACTTGCGAGGCAGGCGGCCGGCGCGGTGGTGGTTACGTATGGAGACACGGTGGTATTGACGGCGGCACTCACCGGCCCGCCTCGGGAAGGGGTTGACTTCTTTCCGCTGACGGTCGACTACCGTGAGAAGACGTACGCGGCCGGCAAGTTCCCGGGAGGGTTCTTCAAGCGCGAGGCGCGTCCCACCCAGAAGGAAGTCCTCACCATGCGGATGACCGACCGGCCCATCCGCCCCTTGTTCCCCAAGGGCTACCGCGACGAGGTGCTCATCCAGTCGATGGTTCTGTGCACCGATCAGCAGAACGAGCCGGACATCCTGGCCATGATCGGGGCGTCGGCGGCACTATCGGTGTCACCGCTGCCGTTCGACGGGCCGATTGCGGCCTGTCGCGTCGGTTTCGTCGACGGACAGCACGTGCTCATTCCAACCATCCCCCAGATGGAATACAGCACGATGGAGATGGTGCTCGCCGGGCACGTAGACGGGATCAATATGATCGAGGTCGGTAGCATGGAGGTACCCGAAGAGGTAGTCATAGGAGGCATCGAGTGCGGGCGCAAGGCCATCGTCGGAATCTGCGAGCTGATCGAGGAGTTGCGGGAGAAGGCCGGCCAGCCGACGAAATGGACGCCGCCGCCGCCGAAAGACGGCTTGCTGGCCGAGCTGCGCGAAAAGTACGGCGGTCGTCTTCGGGAAGCCAGGTCGCTTGCCGGCAAACAGGACCGCTACAGCGCTATCAACGAGGTGCTCGAGACCGCTGTTGCTGAATACTGCCCGGACGATGACACCCACGCAGAGCACGACCGGGGCACCGTCCGTGAACTGTTCGACGAGATGCAGCGGGAGATCGTGGCGGGCACGATTATCGCTGAGGGAAGGCGCACGGACGGGCGCGGTGTCAACGACATCCGCCCGATCGATTGTGAGGTGGAGGTGCTGCCGCGGGTACACGGTTCCGCGTTGTTCCAGCGCGGCGAGACTCAATCCATAAGTGTGATAACGCTTGGCACCACCCGCGACGAGCAGATTGTCGACGGCCTGACCGAAGAGTACAGCAAGAAGTTCATGCTGCACTACAACTTCCCACCGCTGTGCACGGGGGAGGTGAAGCGAATCGGGCCGACCAGCCGTCGTGAGATCGGCCACGGGAACCTTGCGGAAAAAGCGCTCCAGGCAGTCTTGCCGACGCCCGAGGAGTTTCCCTACACCATTCGTTTGGTTTCGGAGATTCTCGAGTCGAACGGGTCCAGCTCCATGGCCTCCGTGTGCGCCGGGTGCCTGGCGTTGATGGACGCCGGGGTACCGATCAAGCAGCCTGTGGCCGGTATCTCGATCGGCATGGTCGAGTCGGATGGGAAACGCGAGCTGCTGGTGGACATTCTCGGCGAGGAAGATCATTTCGGGTTGATGGACTTCAAGGTCGCCGGTACGCAGCGTGGCGTAACCGCGGTCCAGTTGGACCTGAAGGCCCGGACATTACCGCCGGACATCCTCAACGAGGTGTTCGAACTGGCCAAGAGAGCCAGACTGGATATTCTCCGGGAGATGCTCTCTGTGCTGGGAGCCCCCCGGGACTCGATCAGCAAGTACGCGCCTCGCCTCCTGACCACCAAGGTCCCGCAGGACAAGATTGGCAAGGTCATCGGGCCGGGCGGCAGCTTCATCAAGTCCATCGAAGCGGAAACCGGGGCCAAAGTCGAAATCGACGACGACGGCTCCATCCTGATAGCCTGCATGGACGCGGCTGGGGCGGAGCGTGCCCTGGAGATGGTCGAGTCGGTCACTGCAGAGGTCAAAGTCGGCAAGGTCTACTCCGGACGTGTGAGCAGCGTCAAAGACTTCGGGGCGTTCATCGAAGTGCTCCCCGGGCAGGACGGGCTGTGCCACATCAGCGAACTGGACACCGGATACGTGCGATCCGTCGAGGATGTGGTCAAGATTGGAGATACGGTGCGCGTCAAAGTGATCGCCATCGACGACCAGGGGCGTATCAAGCTGTCCCGTAAAGCGGCTGCCCTGGAGGAGGCCCACAGCACACCGTGACCGCGATGAAGGAGTATGAGCGACACTGCTTTCGTGCTGATAGTGGAGGATGAGCACGCCGACGGCGCAGCGATCGCCGAGGGGTTGTCACGGTCGAAGTACGCATGCAATGTGGTGGACAGCGGCAGCGCGGCGATCGAGAGCATCAGACACCGTCCCCCGGACGTAGTAATTGCCGACTGTGAACTCGGTGGCCAGGTAAGCGGGGTCGATGTGCTTCGGGAAGCGAAGCGGGTCTGCTCCGATACGGAGGTGATCCTGGTCACCGCTCAGGGTGGTGAGGCTCTCGCCCGAGAGGCCTTGCGCGGCGACAATGAGTTTCAAGCCTACGACTACCTGATCAAACCGATCGATATCCAGGTCCTGCGTGACAAAGTGAGCCGGGCCGCGAAGCAGGCGCTGGCCGCCCGCGAGGCTCGTCTCCTGCGAACACAAGTCGACAGGGCGTTCGAGTTCTGCGGGATCGTCGGCAACTCGGACGCGATCATGCGGGAAATCAAGCGGCTCAAGAAGATCGCCCGTAGCAAGAGTACCGTTCTGATCGTGGGCGAGACGGGAACCGGGAAGGAGCTCTTCGCTCAGGCGATCCATCAGAACTCCCCTCGCGCAGGTAAACCTTTCAAGGTGCTCAATTGTGCCGCGGTCAGCGAAACGCTCCTGGAGAGCGAGCTGTTCGGGCACGTCAAGGGGGCATTCACCGGGGCGGTCGTGGACCGCAAGGGCCTGATTCAGGCAGCCGATGGTGGGACGCTGTTCCTCGACGAGATCGGGGACATGCCGCTGCAGATGCAGGCCAAGCTGCTGCGCAGTGTGGAAACAGGTGAGGTGCTGCCGGTGGGATCGAACGACGCTCTGTACTTCGACGTTCGCTTCCTGGCCGCCACCAACCACGACCTGTCGGAGCTAATGCGGAAAGGCCAGTTCCGTGAGGACCTGTTCTACCGGTTGCACGCCGACGGGGCGATTCGCATACCGCCGCTTCGTCGCCGCCGTGAGGACATCCCCGTGCTCGTGGAGCGCTTCATCGAGCAAGGCAACCAAGAGCAAGCCGTCACCATTGAAGGTGCGTCGCCTGAGGTCATGCGGAAGCTGGTCAACTACAACTGGCCGGGAAACGTGCGCGAACTGCGCAACGTCATTTTCCGCATGTGTCTAGAGGCCGAGGGACCCACTCTTGGGGTCGAGGACCTGCCCGAATCACTTAGAAGCTCCACGGACATCGTCCCCGCAGGTCCGCCGAACCTGGCCGGTATGACCATGGCCGACGTCGAAAAACTGCACATCATGAACACGCTGCGCATGTTCGGCGGCAACCGTGAAAGGACAGCCAAAGCACTCGGCATCGGTGCCCGAACTCTCTACCGAAAACTCCGCGATTACGGATTGCGATAGCCCAGGTCTGGCGACGCGCGGCCGTATCGCCGCGCGAGAAGTGCCGACTACGCTCTGCCGAGAATCCTGCTCTGCCGAGAATCCCTTCTCGGTACGCGCGAGAGAGGACCGAGAAGGGATTCTCGGTCCAGCGAGATTCTCGGTCCAAGCGAGGGACTTATAAAACACGGTGCTTCGGTTTCGGTGCAGTCAAAACTCGTCGCCAGGTGGGCGGAGGGCCAGGGGTGGGCTTAGGATCTCCCTTAGTACGACCGCCCGGCGGAGGGCCTGGCGTGACGGGCGCCCGATTATTGGGACTCGCGCACGGCCAGGGCCGGTAGCGGCCGGTGCCCGTGGTATCGACTCGACATGGCCCAGTCTCTCCTCGATGTCCTCTTCGAAATGCAATTCCTCCTCTGGAACGGCCGATTCCAGGTGTGCCATTCTCTTCTCAGTGGCTGCCTCGAACCGCGCCTCTTCCTCCAGTACCGCCGGCTCCAGATGGCCAAGTCTCTGCTCGGCGCGAGCGGGCACGGGTGTTGCCGGCTTTGGTCGGGGTGTGGTGGGAGGGCGGGGTGCTGCACGCTGCGGCGATTCCTCCGGAGCCGTGTGAATGACGACCGGAGGAGGCGGGTACGGTCGGGCGACCGGTGGTTCCACAGACGGCGGCCGTGGCGAAGTAAGGGTCATAGGCCTGGTTTCAGGACGCGCAGGTTGACCTGGACCTCGTGCTGGGGCGGGTCGGCGCGGCGCGCCGGCACCTGGTGCACCAGCCTGTGTCTGGCCGGGTTTATCGGGCTCCTTCGGCGAGAACGCTTGGATCAGCTTCTTGGACACGGATGCCAGTACGGACCCACCCACAACCAGAATCGCGATGACGATCTGGAGCCAATTGTCGATTTCCGGCTGTGCCAACATCAGGCAGTTCTCGTGCGGAATCCTGTGGCAAACGAACGCAAAACCCGAGCCGCAGGGTTTGCCGGCGCGCCGGAACGCGGATGTCCGCGCGGGCTAAAGCCCGCGGCTCGGGGCAGGATCATCGTCGCACTATCTATGAAACACGCCACTAGCTCTTCTGCTCCGTCGGGCCTTCGCCCTTACCGATCGAATCGCGCATCGAGGTATCGGCTTGGATGTTCTTCATACGGTAGTAGTCCATGATGCCGAGGTTACCGCTGCGGAAGGAATCGGCCATCGCCTTGGGCACCTCCGCTTCTGCCAGCACGACCTTGGCGCGGTTTTCCTCGACCTTGGCGCGGTTCTCGGCCGCCTGGGCGATGGCCATAGCACGGCGTTTCTCGGCTTCGGCCTGGAAGCGGCGTTTGTCGGCTTCGGCCTGATCGGCCTGGAGCTTGGCACCTATGTTCTGACCCACGTCCACGTCAGCGATATCGATCGACAAGATTTCAAATGCCGTTCCCGAGTCGAGCCCCTTTGCGAGCACGGCCTTACTGATTCGATCGGGGTTTTCAAGGACGTTCTTGTGCGTCTGCGCAGAACCGATTGCGCTGACGATGCCCTCACCGACGCGAGCGATCACGGTCTCCTCAGTGGCCCCGCCGATGAGCTGTCGGATGTTGGTGCGCACGGTGACCCGGGCCTTGGCCTTCAACTGGATGCCGTCCAGGGAGATGGCATCGATTGTCTGCTTGCCCCGTTCCGGGTTGGGCACATCGATGACCTTGGGGTTCACGCTGGTGTTGACCGCGTCGACGATGTCCCGCCCGGCGAGGTCGATGGCACAGGATTTCTTCCAGTCCAGGTCCAACACGGCCCGATTGGCGGCGATCATCGCCCGGCTCACGTTGACCACCCGCCCACCGGCAAGGTAGTGACTCTCCAGATCATTAACCGTGACATCGTGGATGCCGGCTTTGACAAGTTGAATCTTGGCGAGCACCACGGTGCCCAGGTCGACTTTGCGCAGACGCATTCCGATCAGGTCAAACAACCTGACGTCCGCATTGCTCATGTAGGCCTGCAGCCATAAGCGGAAGAACTGGGCGATGATCAGCAGGATGACGAAGGCGATCACGCCCACCACGACCGCCACAATCCACCCGATGGACCAGCCCGCCTGTGCCAAAGCCAACGGTGTAGTCAGACTCATAATTCAGAACCTTTCCATAAACCGCTGAATTGCGGCGACGCAGCACCAGACAAGCCAAACGGCACCGCGCCGGACTTTTCATCAACTCTTTTTTTCCTGAACCGCCAGGTTTGCGCCGGAGATCCCAACCGCCTCGACGGTGACGCCGGCTTCGATCATCCCGAACTCCGTTATGCAGGAGACCCGCTTACCGTTGAACTCGCAAATACCGACAGGCCTTAACGGGGTTTCGCAGCGGCCGGTCTGACCTACGAGACGGCTCAGCTCCTCGACCGGAATGCTGGTGTCATCCGTTGTGAGCGTCGGGTTCGGCGGAGCAATCCGTCTGCCGATCGGAGTACGATGCCAGAATTTGATGGCAACGAAGGCAAAAGCCGGCACAAAGATCAAACATGCAAAGACGGCAATGATTCCGGCCTCACGCCCGCCGTAGCTGAAGGTCTTGACCACGGCTGCTATCAGAAAGCCTAGACCGACCACGCTCAGGATGCCGTGCGAAGGGATGAAGATCTCCGCAACCAACATCGCCACGCCGACGGCGAAGAACAGAATCAGGATGCTCAACTCCGGCATGGAGCTTCCCTCTCGGTTGCCAAGCTTTCCATTTAGCTCCTGAGCGCGCGAACCACGACGCGATTGCCTCGCCGCTCGATCACCTCAACCTGTGCACCGCCCTCAAGATACTCACCTTGGGTGACCACGTCGACCAGTTGGGAGCCGAAGCGTGCCTTTCCGGCCGGATGCAGCGGACCGGCCGCCTCACCCACATCGCCGACACGCGCCAGCCCACGGTACGGATCATCGATCGCCACCTCGGACGGCGTCGGATTGGCCGGCACCATCCGCCCGAATACCGGCATGCGCGGCAGAAAACGGCTGAGCATCCCGATACCGATCAGCGAGGCCACCATCGACGAAACCAGCGTTATCAGGGCGTATTTGAGGCCTTCCAACGTCGACGGCAGCGAGGGGATATACAGCGGAATCGCCCTGCCCGGCTCGTCCGGGACGAACGTGGCCAACAACCCGATGATCACCAGAACGATCCCCAGAATCCCGGGGATGCCGAACCCCGGAATGACGAATATTTCGAGGGCGATGAGCAGGAAACCCACGACAACGAACAGGATTTCCCACACATTTGCCAGCCCGGCCAAATAGGGCGCCCCGACGAAGACGGCCAGCGCGATCAGGGCAACCAGCCCCGGTACGCCGACCCCCGGCGTGTGGAACTCCACATAAGCACCGAGCAGAATGATCGCAAGCAGAAAGCCGCGCACCCACATCGAGGTCATCCACAGGGCCAGGCTCTCCGACCATAATGGTTTGACGTGGGTGGTGCTCGCCAGCCCGTAGCGTTCGCGCAGGTCAGCGTCATTCGTGACCATGCCCTTGCTGAACCCGTAGGCGTAGGCCTCGCTGCCGGACATCTGCAAGAGCTGATCATCGCGGACCACCGGCTGGATCGCTTCAACTTCGCTCTCTAGCCGGATGTCGAAGTAAGTCTCAACGAGCTTCCACTGCGGCTTCTGGTCCGCGGCTGATCCACCTGCGGTGTCCGTCTCGTCCTTTGCGCGGTCGGTCTCTTTCTCTGCGCTGTCAGCCTCCTCCTCCGTGCTGTCGGCCTTCTCGGATTCGCCGAGCCTCTTGAGCTTTTCGTCGCGGAAGACAAACTCGCGCTCGCCGGTCTCGATGTTCTCCAGCCACCAGACCTCGCGATCCGGATCGACCAGTGACTCGCAGAGTGTCTGGCTGTATCCGCGAAGTTGAGCGGAAGCCCGAACGTCCGCCAGGACGGGAGTAGTGATTTTGGGCTTGAGCTCCTCGGGGACCGCCTGCGGCCCGGCGGGCATGCCAAATATGACCTGGGCGTCACCGATGCGCGAGGACCGGGCCATCACGATTTCCTCACAGGCTATGGCCACGAGGGCGCCGCCGGAGTGGGCGTTGGTGTTTACCCAGGCTACCGATTTTATCTCGGTCAGGTTCCTGATCTGATCCGCGATGTCGAAGGTGCTGGTCACCAGCCCGCCGGGCGTGTCCAGTTCGAAGACAATTACCGTTGCACCCTGGCGACGAGCTTCCTCGAGGCGGCGTCTGACGCTGTCGGCGGTGATGTCGGTGATCTCAGTATGAATAGGGATGATTACGCCGACGCCGTCCGGTGTCTGGATCTTCGTGCTTTCGGGCTGGGTAGCCGGTTCCCGGTCAAGCTGTGGCTGCGCACGCATGGTGGAACCGGGCCACGCTGCCGCGGCGACAAACAACACGACGCATGCCGGTCGAAAACTCACTCGCCTCAGATCCTTGTAGCCGACCATGATGGGCACCTCTTGACGTGCGCACAGACCGCCTACCGGCCTTACGCACGGTCAAGAGATTCTACAACGCTGGTGACTTATCGGCAAGTTGAAACGCGAGCCGAGTTTAGAACCGCCCTCAGGCTTACTGCCCGGGAGGACACATTTTTACACGGTCTTGGCGCCCCACCATTCGATCGTCCGCCGGAGCCCTTCTTCCAGCCCGATCCTGGCTTGCCAGCCGAGCAGCGAGGCGCCCCGTGTCGTGTCGAGCCTTCGGCGCGGCTGGCCGTCGGGACGCGTCGTGTCCCAGGCGATCCGCCCGTCAAACCCGCACAACCGCCCCACCAGAAGGGCGAGGTCGGCAATAGTGATCTCCCGGCCGGTGCCGAGATTGATCGGCTGGGAATCGTTGTGGGCTTCGGCGGCTGTGACGGTCGCCTCAGCGGCGTCATCGACGTATAGGAACTCGCGGCTGGCCTTGCCGCTGCCCCAACAGGTCACCGTATCGACGCCGGCACCGACCGCTTCGCAGAACTTCCGAATCAGCGCCGGGATCACGTGCGAGGTCTCGGGATCAAAGTTGTCTCCCGGGCCGTACAGGTTGACGGGTATGAGGTAGACACCGTTGAACCCGTATTGTGCGCGGTAGGCATCGAGCATCACGCCAAGTGCCCGCTTGGCCACACCATACGGGGCGTTGGTCTCCTCAGGGTAACCGTTCCAAAGGTCGTCCTCGCGAAACGGAAGTTCGCAGTGCTTTGGGTATGCGCAGACCGTACCGACCTGAACGAACTTCTCGATCCCGCGTAGTCGGGCCTCCTCGATCAGGTGGAGACCCATGGTCATGTTCGCATAGAAGAACCGCCCGGGCTGTTTTTGATTTGCGCCGATCCCGCCGACCTCGGCGGCCAGGTGGATCACAATATCGGGTTGGGCTTCGTTGAAGAGACGGGCCACTGCCTCGGCCTCGGTCAGATCATACTCGCGCGATCGCGGCACGAAGATGTCGACCACGCCGCGTTTCTTCAGCTCCCGGCAGACCACCCGGCCTAGGAAACCGGCCCCGCCGGTCACGCAAACACGTTTGCTCTCTAGGAACGATGACATCAGGCAATCAGTATACGCTATTCAGGACGACCAGCTACCGTACAGCATACGTGTACCACCTGCTGCAAGTGAACCTCATCAACCTACACACCCGGTACGGAGCACAACTCACTGTTCGGGCTTGGATGCGCGTTTGCGCTTACTGCTCTCAAGCGGCTCAATCCGCGCAATGTGTATGTTGGCGACAACGGCGATCCTCTGGAACGGACCTTCGCCATCCCCGAGGCCCACATGCGATGACCGCCGCCCGATCATGATCTGTTCAGGGTGCTTGACGTGGTAGGCCATCCCGTCCGAGACGTAAATCCGGAACGGGTCAAACGGGCGCTCCCGCACTCTGTGATACAACTCGTCCGCATCCACTTGTCATCCTTCCGATGGCGCTATTCACTATTTGGACACGCCTTTGCGTTTGTTCCGGTCGAGCGGCTCAATCCGAGTAACGTGGACGGGATCGCAGTAGACTGACCGCTCGGGGATAGCGTCATCTCCCGGGTCCAAGGCAATCACCACCTCGGTCCGCGTCACCAACATCAGCTCGGGGTGGCGAACGTCGTATGACGAACCATCTGAGACGTAGATGCGGACCGGGCGGAAGGGTTGCTTCCGAAGATGCGAACGGATCTTGTCAGCCCTCATAATACTCATATCTTAACCTGCGACGCGTTCCCAGGCAAACGGGAGCCGGAATAGACGGGTCAATCGTTGGAGGCGACAACTCTTCCCCTCTTGAGCACCGTCCGTACGCAGTTTCGGCCTGGTTCGTACATCCATTGATCGTGGTTGGGTACGTCGAGGATTGCCAGGTCAGCCTGCATGCCTACCTTGATGGCGCCCAGGCGGTCGTGGCGGTTTACGGCCGCGGCGGCGTTGGCGGTTGCGGCTACAAGGGCTTCCGCTGGTGTTAATCGCATCTGCGTACAGGCGATGTGCATCACAAGTGGCAGTGACTCGACCATGGCCGAACCGGGGTTGAAGTCCGTGGCCACCGCCACCGGCAGGTCAGCCTCGAGAAGGCGGCGAGCCGGGGCCTGCTTTACACTCAGGAAGAAGGAGCAGCCGGGCAGGAGCACGGCCACGCAACCGGCCGCCTTCAGCGCGGCGATGCCCGCATCGTCGATGGTTTCGAGATGGTCGGCCGAGATAGCACCAACCTCTCCTGCCAGCAGCGTGGCACTCATTTGCGTGATCTGGTCGGCGTGCAGCCTGGGCGTAAGGCCGAAGCGCTTGGCCGTCGTCAGAACACGTCGCGACTGCTCGATATCGAAGGCCGTACGCTCACAGAAGACGTCGCAGAACTCGGCAAGTTTCTCGTCACGGATGCGGGCAAGCAACGATTCATTCAGCACCATGTCAAGATAGTCATCCGGTCGACCTTCGAACTCACGCGGTGTGGTGTGGGCCGCCAGGTAGGTCGCGACCAGCTCGACGGGCTGAAGCTCCTTCAACCGCCGAACCGCCTCGAGCATTTTCAGCTCATCCTCGACGGTCAGGCCGTAGCCGCTCTTAATTTCAACTGTGGTCACGCCATTATGCAGCATGCGCTGCAATCGCGGCAGGGCCAGCTCGACGAGTCGATCGCAGGTTGCCGATCGTACGGCATCAACGGTCACTCGAATGCCGCCGCCGGCTTCGGCAATCTGGGCATATGATTTACCCTCGATGCGTTGGACGAACTCGGCTTCACGTGTGCCGGCGAACACCGTGTGTGTGTGGCAATCGATCAGCCCGGGTATCACACATCCACCGCAGGCATCGATCGACTCACCTCCGGTTGGGGCATCGAGTTGCGGCTCCGGACCGAACCACGCGATGCGCTCACCGTCGAGGAGCATGGCGGCCAGTGCAATACGTGTCAGGTCCCGCATCGATCGCCCGCCGATCGGTCCCGGAGGCACAACCACGAGCTCGCCGATGTTATGAATCGCCAGCATCCATCAGACTCCTTCTTCGCGGCGGCTCCATGGCCTTCGGTTTCCGTTTCCGTGCAACGGCAGGTCGAGATCAACCGAGGGGTGCTCCGCCTGAGGAGATAATATCCCATCATCCAAACAGGCTGTAAACGAGGCGGTGGTTCCCGCTCGCTCGGTTGGCATGGTCTTGTGCGGCGGTTATTGTGACTTGCCGGCGGGCAATGGGGCTGACGCTGGATAGGGACCGATTTACAACAGTAGAGACGAGTGATGCATAGAATTACGCGACTCTTCGTGCTGTCTACTTTCATCGCTTTCCACGGGTGTGTGACGCCGGGGCAAGAGCAGCCTCCGGTCGACCCGGCTTCCACACACAAGGTTCTTCCTTTCAGGATCCCGGCGATCAAACCCGGGGTGGCGTACGAACGCTTCATCGTGATAGGCGATACGGGCACGGGTCTGCCCGGTCAGCACAAGTTGGCGGATGCCATGGCCCAGCGGGCCAAGGCGGACGGATTGGACTTCTGGCTGACCACGGGCGACAACATCTACCCGAACGGTGTGAAATCCGCCGACGATCCTCAGTGGAAAACCAAGTTCGCGGACGTCTACGCCGATTCCTCCCTTCGCGTACCGATCTACGCTACCTTGGGCAACCACGATTATCGCAGCAACCCACAGGCCCAGATCGAGTACGGGAAGCGTAACAAGAACTGGAACATGCCGGCATTCCACTACACATTCACGCGGACACTATCCGACGGCACAAAAGTACAGTTTTTTGCGATCGACACTACGCCGATTGTAGAGGAGCACGCCGACACCAAGGTCCAGGTTGCCTGGCTGGGTAAGGAGCTGGCCAAATCGGATGCCCGCTGGAAGATCGTGTTCGGGCATCACCCACTTTACGGACACAACCCGTGGCGCGGGCACAACGAGATATTAATAGCCAAGCTCGAACCGCTTTTTGTCAGGTACAAGGTGGATATCTACTTTGCCGGGCACGACCACGCATTAGAGATGCTCAAACCCGTCAAGGGCGTCAACCATGTCATCTCCGGTGCGGGGGCGGGGCCGGAGTGGGCCTACCCGGTCAAGTGGACCGAGGAGTCCTTTTATGTCGCCACGCTGGGCGGCTTTACGCTCTGCCGCATCAGCAAAGACGAGCTGGTGATCGAATTCGTCCGGTCGAACGGAAAAACGCAGTACGCCCATACACTGACCAAGTGACCAGGGCCACGGCAAAGCCCTGAGGCAAGCGCATGAATAACGCCGGCGCGACCTCTGGAGTTCCGTCACAGACAGCTAACACAGATCTTGAGCGGCGCTGGCCGGCAATGGTGGTCTTTGTAACCGCGTGGTTGCTGCCGGCAACTACGGCCCGGCGGACCGGTCACGTGCGCTTAGCAGATGCCTGGCTGATACATCTGCTGGCTACGCTGTTGACCATTCTGCTGATCATGCTACTTGTGGCCTGTGCAGAACCGGGACGTGGTGTGCGCCACATCGATGAGGCTTTCATCGAATTCGTCCTGATGATTGACCACATCGCCGAGCAGTTCGCACGCCACCCCTACGTGTCGTCGGCGGCTCTAGCGGGGATCATCCTGTCCATTGAAATCGGACACCTGTTGCTGGCGCTGCTTGTGATGCCGTGGGGAGCACGAGATGAGCCGATGCGAAACAGCTATCGAAATGCGGTACGGCATATGTGGCTGCGCACGGCACACGTCCTTCCCTGCGTACTGCTGGTTGGCACCGTGAGCTTGGCGCTTCACCACGTGGAGTTCGAATGGTTACGGGCGAATCCAGTGCCAAAGTGGCCAGAGCCTCCGGCGGTGGCCGAACTCGATGCTGCCTGGGTGGAATATCGTGAGCAGTCGGCCCGCGCCCAAGAGGCTTTGAACACTTGGGCTGCACAGAGGCGGTGGTACGTTGACTACTCCGTGCCCTTGGCTGTGCAAACGGCATTCATAGCAGCCTTATGGCTTTTGTGGGGCCTCTTTGGCGCCGTGGGCGCGTCCAGACACACGCCGGTGATTGAGCGGCCGCCGATGTGCGAGACGTGTGGGTACAACCTTAGCACCATGCCGATTGAGAGTCGATGCCCCGAGTGCGGCGGAGCGGTTGAGACTTCTCTGGGACCCGCTGCCCGGCCGGGAACCGTATGGCAACGCGGACACGAACTAGGACGTTGGGCTGCTTGGTGGCAATGCTCTGTCATGACGCTGCGCCGCCCACGTCTGCTCGGCCGGCAACTACAGACGATTTCACCCGGCACCGGCCATCGGCGGTTCTTTGCCCTGCATCTGCCGGTGGTCTTCTGTATCGGAGCGACAGGGTTCGCTGGCTTTGTGGCGGTTGAGGCCGGTGTTGACAAGTTGGTCGACGAACCGGCCATGACGCTCATAATGATGTCGTTGTTCGGATGCGCGTGCGTGGGCGGCACCGTGGCATTTGCCCATCTTGCGGCTCTTTTCGTTGGTGTAGTTGCAGGCCTTTGCTATGGGCGCAATCTGCTGCCCGGCACGATCCAGATTGCCTGCTATCTCGGACCGTATCTGACCGCGTGGGCCCTGTTCGGTGCCATCAGTGGCCTGGGCGCCGCGGGGCTGGCCGAGACGCGTTGGCTTGACGCGCTGCAGAGTCGGACCGGAATATATCGATATGATATAGTGGGGTTCACTTGGTTTCTGCCGAATGCGGCCTGGGGTGTCTGGTACTTCGTGCTCGTTGCGCGCGGCACCGCCGCAACGCGGTACGCAAACCGGTAGTCTCGTCAGGGTGCGATGCGTTCCCCGAGGCGCTGGGGCATGTCGGCCAAGATGTACGCCACGGCGGCGAGAACGGCGACGTTTTTCGAGAGGTCCTCAGGATCGACCTTATCGAACGTATCGGCAGGCGAATGGTGATAGTCAAAGTACTTCGACCCTTCGACCCGTTGCCCCATCAACATTACACCTGCGTCTTTCATCGGGCTGATGTCCGCCCCGCTGCCGCCTACTCTGACGGTCATCTCACCGATAGACGACGAAAATAGGCTCATGATGTCGCGCATCTGCTCGGCGGCGACGGTCTCTCGCTGCTTGTCCGTACACTCCAGTGAAAACCCGGTGGGCCTAAAGACACCGGCGTCCGATTCAATGGCCACAACATGCTTGTTCATCTCGTCGGCGTGGTCCTTGGCGTACGCAATCCCTCCGCGCAGGCCGTTCTCTTCGTTGACCCACAGCACGACCCGGATGGTGCGCTTGGGGATCATGTTCAGCTTGCGTAGGACGTTAATGACTTCCATGGCGATGACGCAGCCGCCGGCGTCATCGTGGGCGCCGTGGCCGACATCCCAGGAGTCGAGGTGCCCACCGATGACGACGACCTCGTCGGGCCAGGTGGAGCCGCGAAGCTCGCCGATCAGGTTTGCGGACTCCGCGTCGGGCAGTGTCTTAGCTTCCATCTTCAGATGTACGCGTACCTCCGCTCCGAGCCGTCGCAGCCCGGCAATGGTGTCGGCATCTTCGGTTGAGATCGCGGCCGCGGGGATCTTGACCTTGGCGTCGCCGTATCTCATGGCCCCCGTGTGCGGGGTCTGAAGGCTGTTGGCGGTTGCCGATCTGACCAGGCACGCGATCGCGCCCTTGGCCGCTGCCAGCCGTGCACCATGCGTGCGATACTTGACGGCAACGCCGTAACCCGAGCCGCGCCCAGGGTCGTACCGGGGCATCACCTTGTTGAACAAGACAATCCTTCCACGAGCGCCTTCGCCGAGCGCGTCGAGTGCAGCCTCATCCTCGACGACTACGACCTCTCCGAAGATGCCTGCTTCCGGGGTACCGACAGATCCGCCCAGGCCAAGGATGTGCAAGGTGTCGGACCGCGGCGTGACCATCCAGGCCGCTTCATGACCGCGTACCCAGTGAGGCACCATGACCTTCTCCCGGTGTACGTTCTCGGCACCGTCCTTCTTCAGCGTCTCAACCGCCCAGTCGATCGCCTTCTCCATTCCCGGTGAACCGCTGAGTCGATGACCGATGCCTATGCAGAGATACCGCAGCTTGTCATAGGCTTCGTTGTCAGCCAGCGTAGTGTGGACGATCTGCTCGGCCGCGTCGCGATATCGAGCGGCGCTGGACCCATCTTCCCGAGTCGGCGGTTCGGTTTCCGGGAATGTCGATGAGCCAAGTGAGGCTGCCAACACCGTAACAGCAAAGACCATCTGTGAACGCATAACACCTCCTGCGCACTCAAGCATGCTGAACGGAAACCTCGCGGTCTCCGCCAGGGTCGTGGCCCGATACGGTGGGGCGATTCTAACCAAGCGGGAGTGGTTCACCAAGCAAGAGTCGCCGGTTCGGTGGCTTGCACGACCTCGAGGTGGTGACGGGCTGAACGGCAACGGACTGTCCTGGGTAACGGAACGGTAACGAGACCTGCCCGAGCAGGTGGAAGTACGGCGGTTGCGGGTGGCGCAGATCCGTTTGATCGGCACAGGAACCGCCGCGCGCGGCCAGGCACGAGATGGTCGTCCCATAAACGTCCATGCCCGGTGCGGATTGAAGACGGCTTGCTCTTACGATAACGTAATAGCCGTGGGCCCCGGCATCTTAGGACCTATACCACAGAGTCTTGGGGTAGAGACTCCGCTTGCCTAGAATCACTGTTTCGGGGAGCGGCCTGGTCCGTTGTATTCCAGCCGCAGCCCCTGCTTCGGCCGGTTCCGTCCGATGGATTATACTTGATGCATGACAGACGACTCGCTCGGCGAACCATAGTCCTTGCCTTGTTCTGTACGCTTATGTGGCAGGATTATGCCCACGCCTACATCGGGCCGGGAGCAGGCTTTGCGGTCGGGACCACTCTTTTCGCGTTTTTCATGGCCTTTTTCTCCGGACTCGCTGCGATCTTCCTCTGGCCGATTCGATGGTTCTTTCGCTTCCTGCGCGGTCGGCGGGCCCACGCCCGGGCTCGCGTCAAGCGATTCGTGATCCTGGGGCTGGACGGGATGGAGCCGACCCTGGCAGAGAAGTACCTGGCCGAGGGGAAGATGCCCAATCTGGCCAGGCTGAAAGAGAAAGGCAGCTACCTGCGTCTGGGCACCACGCTGCCGCCGCTCTCGCCGGTGGCCTGGTCCACGTTTCTGACCGGCTGCAACCCCGGTAAGCACAACATCTTTGACTTTCTGACTCGCAGCAAACGAAACTACCTGCCGGCGCTGTCGTCGGTGAGCATCCGGGGAGCATCGCGTTCCTGGAAGGTCGGCCCTTATCGGATTCCCGTGGGCAAGCCCGACATACGCTTGCTTAGGCGCGGTAAGCCGTTCTGGAACGTGCTCGGCGAGCACGGTATCTTCAGCAACATCATCCGTGTTCCGATCACATTTCCGCCGGAGCGCTTTCGCGGGGCCTTGCTCTCAGCCATGTGCGTCCCGGATTTGCGCGGCAGCCAGGGAACCTTCTCCTACTACACGACCCGGGCCGAGGGCGAGGACGACTATATCGGAGGCGAACGGATTCACGTTAAGTGCAAGGACAGTGTCATCCGTTCGCATCTGGTCGGGCCCGAAAATGATATCCGTCGCAACGGTGGACCTATGCGCTGTCCCTTCGAGATCATCATCGGCGATGATGGCGAGGCAATACTGAAGATCAACGGGCAAACGCATAGCCTCGAGAAGGGGCGATACACGCCGTGGATTCGAGTGGAGTTCAAGGCCGGTCTGGGGATCAAGATTCGAGGGATTTGCGAGTTTCTGCTGTTGGCAACGGAGCCGGAATTCGAGCTGTATGTAACGCCCATTCACATCGATCCGGATAAACCCGCCCTGCCGGTCTCATACCCGTCCGTGTATTGCACTTACCTGTCGAAGATGCTGGGCTCTTATGCGACGCTCGGCCTGGCGGAGGATACCTGGGGGCTTAACGCCGGGATTCTGGACGACGACGGTTTTCTGCATCAGTGCCTCGAGGCCGACACGGAACGCGAGAAGATGTTCCTTGATGCCCTCGACAAGGTCCGTCGCGGGTTGTGCGTCTGCGTGTTTGACGGGACTGATCGTATCCAGCATATGTTCTGGCGTTACATAGACCCCCAGCACCCGGCCCATGACGGACAGTCACAACAGCAGCATCGAGACGCCATCGGGGAGCTCTATCTGCGAATGGACGAACTGGTCGGCCGGACGATGCAGACTTGCGACGATCAGGACACCGTGCTGATGGTCATCTCGGATCACGGGTTCAACTCGTTCCGCCGAGGGATCGACCTTAACTTCTGGTTGGAGCAAAACGGCTACCTAAGGCTCAAGCCGGACGGACGGGATAAGAAGTATCTGGCGGGCGTCGACTGGTCGCAGACCAAGGCATATTGTCTTGGTCTTGCCGGAATATGGCTTAACGTCCAGGGCCGTGAGGCTGAGGGGATCGTAGATCCAAAGCAGGCCGACGGGCTCCGCGACGAGCTCTGTGAAAAGCTGACCGGGTTGCGAGACGAAGAGAAGGAAACTCAGGCCATCAGCCGGGCCTTCAACGCCCACAAGACTTATCACGGACCGTACAGGACGGAGGCTCCGGACATTATCATCGGGTATAACACGGGCTATCGTGCTTCCTGGGAAGCGGCAATCGGTCAGCCCACCGGCGAACTCTTTCACGATAACACCAAGGCCTGGAGCGGTGATCACTGCATCGATCCCAAGCTGGTGCCCGGGGTACTGTTCTGCAATCGCAAGATCAAGACTGCAAAACCGAGGCTGATGGATCTGGGCCCCACGGCGCTCGCCATGTTCGGGGTTGAAGTTCCGTCACACATGGATGGAAAGCCGCTGGCGGTGGCTGATGCGGACGGGTCGTTTCCGTCAACCGGAGACGGTCTGCGTGAACAGACGGACACGTCGGGCGTGGAGAAGCGCGAGGCGGTGGGAGTGTAGGGGGCATGTCAGAAGGCAACGACGGAATCACCAGAAGGAAATTCATTCGCGTGGCCGGTGCTTCCGGAGTCTCATCGGCACTCTACCTCTACGGCGGCTGCAGGGGGGGCGCCACAAGACCGGGAAAGGGTGGCAGGTCGGCGGCTAATGGGAAGAAGGTAATTGTCATCGGTATAGACGGGATGGACCCACGTTTATCTGAACGGCTGATGGCTGCCGGCGAGCTGAGGAATCTTGCCGGGATGCGCGACGCCGGCGGGTACAGTCGCCTGGGCACCAGTATCCCGCCGCAAAGCCCCGTGGCGTGGGCCAACTTCATCACCGGGGCGGGTCCCGGCGTACACGGTATCTTCGACTTCATTCATCGCGACCCGAAAAGGCAATGTGCCCCTTACTTCGCGGCGGCGGAGACGATCCCTGCACTCGACGGCTGGGAGGTCGGCGAACACAAGATTCCTCTGGCGTTCTGGCCGTTTGATCATCAACCTGCAGAAACCGTCCTTCGACGGGAAGGAACGCCGTTTTGGGACTATCTTGATGAGGCCGGCATACCAGCGTGGTTCTACGACATACCCTCCAATTATCCGCCCAGTCCATCGCGTTACGGACACGTGCACTGTCTCAGTGGGATGGGCGTACCCGACCTCCTGGGCTCGTACGGCACCTACCAGCACTTTTCCGAGAAAACCATTGTAGACAAGACAGAGGCAGGCGGTCTGCGCAAACCACTTGTATTCAGAAACAACACGGCGAAGGCCAAGCTGACTGGCCCGGACAATATATACCTGCAGAAGCCCATCGCCACTACAGCGGAGTTTAGGATCTACCGCCACCCCAGCAAGCCAATCGCGCGAATTGAATTCCAGGGTCAAACCGTCGTGCTGAAAGAAGGTGAATGGAGCGACTGGCGCAAGGTCGAGTTTGAGCTTCAGATGCCGGCGTTCATGCCGAACGAGAGTGCGAGTGGCATCTGTCGGTTCTATTTGCAGGAGGTTCATCCTGATCTTACTCTCTATGTGACTCCGATCAACATTGACCCCTCCGATCCGGGCGGACAGAGGATAACTGAGCCGGCCAATTTCATCACCCGGATATCCGACAAGCTCGGCCGGTTCTATACGACCGGCTTTCAAGAGGATCACAAATCCCTTTCAAATAAGATATTTACCGACGAGGAGTTCCATCAGCAGGCCGATTACGTGCTCGAAGAGCGTCTCAACTTGCTTGACTATGCACTGGAACACTATGACGACGGAGTGCTGTTTTTCTATTTTTCGAGTACCGACGTGCAAGCTCACATGTTCTGGTGGGACTCTGATGAGAAGCACCCAGTCCGTTCAGCCGAGGATACGAAGAAATACGCCAATGTGATCAGCGATCTCTACAAGAAAATGGACAAGATTGTCGGCGACATCCATAAACAATATGGTGATGAAGCCACTATCCTGGTTCTGTCCGATCACGGCTTCTGTAACTTCCGCAGGCAGTTCAATCTCAATACCTGGCTGCGTGACAACGGTTACGTCGGTCCACCCGACGCCAAATCGCTTCTGGATCCGCGGCGAGGACGGCTCGTGGACTGGAGCAGGACGAGGGCGTACGGGATGGGCCTGAACGGACTGTATCTCAATCTGGCCGGGCGGGAAAGCGATGGAATTGTTCGCTCCGGCGAGCGCGATGCCTTACTTAACGAGATAAGAGACAAGCTCCTCGCGGTGCGCGACCCGGTTGACGGCCAGACGGTGATCGCCCAGGTGGATCGCGCCGACGAGGCCTACTCCGGTCCGCAGGTGTCGAAGGCACCGGACTTGATCGTCGGTTATCATCGCGGGTACCGGTCGTCGTGGACAACGTGTCTCGGCGACATGTCCGAGGAAGTCTTCAGCGACAACGACTCCGCGTGGAGCGCTGACCACTGTATGGCCACCAGTCAGCTTCCAGGGGTGGTCTTCAGCAACCGGGCGATACTGCGTCAGAATCCTTCGCTTGTCGACGTGGCTCCGACCATTTTGCAGGAATTCGGCATCGAGCCGCCCGGGACTATGACCGGGGGAAGTCTGTTTACATCCGCAGCGACGGCCAGCGCCGCCGCCGGCTAAGAGGAGTATCGCCTGTGGCCAAAATCAAGATCGATTCGCACCTGTATGACCGTATCAAGAAGGTTTCCGAGCTGGCGGGCTATACCTCGCCGGAAGAGTTCATCGTTCACGTTCTCGAGAAGGAACTCTCGGTTCTCGAGGCGGCCGGGTCCGATGAAGAGGTGACCGAACGACTGAGGGGACTCGGATACCTGGAATAACAGAGCGACGCCGGGCTGATTCCGCTCTTGTTGATCTGCAAGGCCGATGTGTCATGGAAGCCGTTAACTGGCTGCTGATAAACGGGGCAAACGCCGTCCTTTGGCTGTGGGGGCTGGTCAAGAGCCTCTTTGTCACGTTGTTCGGCGCGTTGGACACGGTTCTCGACCCGGTGCTTTCACCGGTCTTTGCCGTGCTGAACCCGATTTGCACCGCGATCGGCGACGCCGTGTACGCCGTGCTTGGCCCGCTGCCCGTCTGGTTGGGCTTGACGGTTCTCTCTGCGCTGACCGGCGTCGTGATGCTGGTGGCCTTTCGGTACGTGTCCAATCAGACGGCCATCGGCAGGGCCAAAGACGACATCAAAGCCAACTTATTGGCCCTGAAGCTGTACAAGGACGAGCTCCGCGTCACCTTCCAGGCACAGGGACGGTTGTTGTGGGCGGTTCTGCGGCTGCAACGGTATGTGCTGACCCCGGTTCTGGTAATGCTGTTGCCGGTGCTGCTCGGGCTGGCTCAGATGGGTGTTCGCCACCAGTGGCGCCCGCTGCACCCTGGTGAACAGACGCTGATCAGGATGAGGCTGGCCGAAGACGCCGGCAATCCCATCGAGGTTCAGCTCGAACCCAATGCAGGCGTGGTGGCCGAGGTCGGCGCAGTCCCCGGCGGCGGGGAACTCGTCTGGCGAATCCGCGGCGGCAAGCCGGGACGTCACGCGCTGCGGTTCAACACGGGCGGTCACGTGATCGAAAAGGAGTTGGTCGTCGGGACGGATTTTCAGCGCGTCAGCGCCGCCCGAGTCGGCCCCGATTGGACCGGGCAGCTCTTCCATCCTGCTGAACGGCGTCTGCCCGGCGACGGTCCGATTCGCTCCATCGAGATTACCTACCCAGGTGTTGATTCGTGGATCTACGGTGCAAACTGGTGGGTGCTGTACTTTTTCGTGATCTCCATGGCCGTCGCCCTGCTGCTCAAGCCGCTGTTCAGGGTGAGATTTTGACAAATAGGGCCGGCACCGCCCGCCACGATGATTCGGCGGACAAGGCCGGCCCTACATGTTTGTCGTCCTGTGGCCGCTAATCGCCGGATTCATACTTGAAGGACAGACCCACCCTGGCGCGGTATCCGACGACCTTTCCATCCTCGACCTTCAAATCCAGTTTGTTGATCTCTGCGACCCTCAGGTTCTTGAGACTCTTGCCGGCGACCTCTATGGCATTCTTGGCGGCTTCCTCCCAGGAAGCCTCGCTCGTTCCTACCAGCTCGATAACCTTGTAGACACTGTCACCCATAGCCGTTCTCCTTAGTAAAACGCCTCGGAAAGGGCAATCAATCCTGCCTGACTCCTCTCCAGCGAGAACCGCGCCTCGTCTTCGTAGAAGAGGAGTTACCTGTCCCGTCCGCTTCCGGTGGACAAGGTGATCCTACCCGACTCATCATTAAGCGCCAAGGCTACTTCCTCGGCCCGAGTTTGCGCCGGTGCACCCGACCGCGGCAGAGTTGATCTCGGCGGTGAGCTGGGATATTAAGCACACCGATTGCGGGATGCCGGGCGCTCGCGCCCGCCGCTTGTCTATTCAGGATGCGGCCGTTGAAGAAGGAGCAAAGAACGATGGACACGATCACCGTGGCATTCTACGTACTGGTCTTTATTGGCTTTGTACAGATCGACCGCCGGTTGTACGACATCGTCAGGACTCTAAAGAAGATGACGGAGCCACGCAGCAGGACCTCTTGACCGCAACGGCTCCCGGCGTTGGTGCGATACCAGCGGGAGGACTTCGCTGGAAGCCCACGTAACGCCCTGTGCGCCCTGGTTTTTTGCGGGGCGTCCCGCGTTCGATGGGCCAAGCGGCCCGGTGTGACTACCCGCCTTAGGCGCCGGAGCCTCACCGGAAAACGACTGTGTCAAAAGGAGTGCTCAAATGCGAGTGGCAGTAACCGGTGCGACCGGTTTCTTGGGCAGATACATCGTTCATCACCTCGTGCGAGGCGGACATGCCTGTCGCTGTTGGCACCGGCCCGCATCGGACCGCGGGGGATTTGAAGGTGTTGAGCGGGGCATCGAATGGCTACCGGGCGATCTGGGCGACGTGCGGTCAATGGGTGATCTCGTGGCCGGCGTCGATGCAGTGGTGCACGCCGCCCTATATCGACCGGGGGCGGGGTTCCGGGGAGCGGAGGGTGATCCACCCACGTTCGTAGAGCGGAACGTCCTGGGGTCGATCCGGCTCATCGAGGCGGCCCGTGCCGCCGGGGCTCTTCGATTCGTCTTTATCTCGACCTGTGCGGTGCACGAAGTGATCCTCGAGGACCGCAAGCTTGACGAAGCTCACCCGCTTTGGCCGACGTCCCATTACGGGGCGCACAAAGCCGCCATCGAAAAGTTCGTGCACAGTTACGGCTTCGGTCGAGGCTATGGAATCTGCTCGCTTCGGCCCACGGGGATCTACGGCCTGGCCCGTCCGGCCACCGCCAGCAGATGGTACGACCTCATCCAAGCCGTCAAACGCGGCGAGCCCATCCTCAGCGCCGCCGGTGGGAAGGAGGTTCATGCCTCCGACGTGGCCCAAGCGGTGGGAATCCTCCTTACGGCTGACGGGATCGCCGGCCAGGCATACAACTGCTATGACACGTACGTGGCAGAGCAGTACGTGGCAAGAATCGCAAAGGAGATAACCGGCAGCGCCAGTATGATCGAAGAGCGCAACAAAGGGCCGAGACATCAGATCGACACGTCGAAGCTGCGCGCCTTAGGCATGGAATTCGGTGGCACGCCGCTGCTGAAACGAACGATCCGGGAGATCCTCGATTCCTGACGGTGGATGGGTGGCCCACGTCTTCAGAGGTAGGGAACGCCTAGCCCCTACGGGATTTAGCCGCCAGGACTCGTTCGATTTCGTCCACGGACATTCCCCGCTCGACCATCCGCCGTTTGAGGTCGCTTTCAGACGTAGCCTTCACGGTCTTGTACCAGAAGACGCCGATGATGAACGCGATGGGGACGGCACCACCCGTGACGATCCCAATTGTCCCTTCATTCCAGATGATCTCCGAAAGCATGCGTCGGTCTCCTACAGTCCGCGATAGTCTTCTCGGGGCGATGCGGCAGTATATCGCCTCTCTATGGTATTCGGGACAAGTCCTCGGCTATTTCGGGCTGCCGTGGTATGTCCGGTCCGCCTCACCGCCCCGGACGTCCAACCTCTTTGACGCCTGACGCTGGCGGCTGGGGGGCATAACGCCTGCCCAGGCAACGTGACCTGTGGCCGGAAACCTTCCGCACGATCCCGAGTACGGGGCATCGAAGGGAGCACGTTTATGGGGTATTCTTGATCACCGCGGACGCCACCGGGTTGGCTGCCGGAATGTGAGCCCGGGTATCTCGGTTAAGCTAAGGAGTTCTGCTGATGTTAACGCGATCCAATTGCTGCGTGGCTGCAATCGCCGTCATGGTTGCTGTGACGGGCTGCCGGAAGGAGCCACCTGCAAAAGAGCGAGCGAAGAGCGACGCCGAGACCCAGAGCCGGGTGGTCGCCAAGCTCGCCAAGGCCGACGAGTATGACGGCACGATCGACCACATTGTCTCCAAGTGTCCAAACTGTGCGTTGCACATGGATGGCACGCACGAACATGTGTTGCAGGTGTCGGGCTACACACTTCGGTTCTGTGCCGAGCACTGCAAGAAGGAATACGAGAAGGACACGGCCAACGCGATCCTGGCTCTGAAGATCCCTGAAGACTGAACACCGGCCGCCGTTGCCTTTCGCGAACGAGGAATAAATCGACCACGGCGGATTTCCGGGCGTCTCCGCATGGTGTGGGCGAGCACTCTTCCGGCCCAGCGTGGACTGACCGTAGCCGGCATGTTGGATGGCAAACCGGCATAACGGTGCGCCGCATGGAATGCCGGCTCACAACCTCAGGCGCGGTATCCCCTTAGCCGCCCTACTCTTTGAAGATACCGAAGGTAAGCCCGTCGGGGTCGCCGATGATCGCAAACGCGCCGACGTTGGGAATCGGCGTTTCCGGCATGAGCACCTTGCCGCCGGCCTCCTCGGCGTTTTTCAGCGTGGCCGGGATATCGTCGACCATGAAATAAACGGTCAGGCATGGGCCGGGCATCTCCGGCGCCGCTTTCATCATCCCGCCGCCCGGCTCGCTCCCGGTCTTGATCAGCGTGTATTCAGGCATCGAACTACTGTCGAATTCCCAGCCAAACAGGGCCTTGTAGAAACTCCGGCTTCTGTCGACGTCACTGACCGCAAACTCGAAGTGGCAAAGCGGGTTACCCATTATTGTTCTCCTGGGGTTAGCTGAAGATCCTTTTAACTTCGCAGCTCAATCTAGTGGATCGGACAGCCCAACGCAAGCGGTGGTTCTCGTATCTTCCTCGAGATGACGATGAGTGACGTCCGGTCACACGACCGGACCGTCGGGGCCGGTGCAGACTCCGTTGTCACCTATCGGTCGACCCCCCTGTTATCCCCCTTTCCAGGGGAACCGGACGGCAACCCGGGGAGCGATTGTGAGGGAGCGGTTCACGAATCACGACGGCGCCAACCACCGTAAGAAGACACTGGAGCCTGAAGCCGCCGTGGGGCCGAGACTGCCCAGTCTTCAAACGCCCATCATTCGCTGGATTGTCGGCGGAACCACCGACCCGAAGTGAGCCGACACCGTGAACACAATCGCCGCCGCGGAGAACGTCGAAAAAAATGCGGCTACGGGAACGAGTGCGGCCTCTCGCTCACCGGTTTCCTTCTGCGTGGTCGGCCTAGAACCGGTGACGGCCCGGAGCTGGGCTGCCTTGATCAGCACTTCGTTGTATCGGGCATGTGCGCACCACGGGCGGTACATAAACATCTGCGAGTCTTTTCCGTGAAAGACTTCTTTTCTCAGGTTTTGAAGCGAGCGTAGTGTCCGCGGTTTGCACGGCTCATCGCCGAACCCACGATCGACACGGTTGCTGAGCTTCTTGTAGAGCTTCTGCGCTCTCCGATGTTGCTTCTCGTGATCCGTCATCTTCCACCCTCCGCAATACCATGGATGTGACGCTGATTAACAATTCAAAAACCCGATCCGCAACCTTCGCCAGGGCGGCCCTCCAAGAGCCGTTGTAGAGTCTACAATATGGGCAATCTGTCGTGGTTTACTCGAAGCTGCCCGTGAGATTCTCGGACCACAGGCCCTCCTCACGCTACGGCCTATATCCGGGGCGACAGCGTCCGGCATAGGGTGCGAGAACGCCTAAGTCGACACGGTCCGGGCGGTGGCGAATGGGTGGCACCGGTCCCGATGTATCCCGACGCCTGTCCCGATGGACCCTGACAAACCGGGACGAAGACGCATCGGGGAACCCCATGTGTCCCGATGTGCCCCGGCGAGCCGGGACGAAGACGCATCGGGAGACAGGCGTCGGGAGGACCCGCCGGTGTTCACGGGTGGGTCCCGGTCCCGACTCGTCGGGAGGACCCGTGGCACCGGACAATAGTGGCGAGACTCTTGAAACACGGGGCTTGTCGATCGGGAGCCGGGCCAGGAAGCCTGTCCCGCGGGGCTTTCCAAACATACCCCTTGCCGACGACGCCATACTGTGTGAAGCTTGCCGCCTTTTTCGGGAGGCATCCTGTGCCCGGCGGCACGCCGGCACGGTCTGGAAATGGTCGGGCATCGCGGGTATCATTCGGCGCGGCTTTTGCCGGAGACCGTTCGGGTTAATTAAGGTTTAAGGAGTAAGTCATGCCACCTGACACATCCAGTGTGCAACACGCGGCGTTGTGGCTCGTGGGGCCGGACATGCCGGGTCTGCTCAATCTTGGCGCGGCGTTCGTGACAGATCACGGCGGGAACATCGACAAGGACATAGCTGACAAGTTTGGCGAGAACGCGGTGGTCTTCATGAGCATCACGGCAAACCCCAGTGACATCACTCGAATGGAGCAGGACAAGGACAACCTGAAGAAGACCACCGGCTGTGCGGTCGTGTTCCAACCCATGAAAGAGCCAACGGTTCCTCCGGGCTTCCGGGAGGAGCTCCACGGATTCGATATCGTGACCGACGACGCTGTCGGACTGATCGCCGAGATAACAAACCTTGTGGCAACGTTCGGGATGATGATCGTCGGGCATACCGGCGAGCGGAGAGTGCTCCCCGGGCCGGAACAGAAGGTCAAGTCCGGTCAGAAATACGTTGTCATGCTACCTCATCAGTTTGACCATGCCACATTCAATCACAAGTTTACTCAAATCGTGAAGAAGTATAACGGCGTCATGGTAACACCCCTTCGCGCCGTACCGGGACTGTTGTGGTGGTGGTAGGCCGGACCGGCT
>CP070827.1:2224226-2231406 GCA_020344555.1 Phycisphaerales bacterium | reverse complement strand
AATGGAATGCGTACCTGCCAGCGTCTGTCTCCGCTTGGAAGACCCGCGATGATGGATATGTGCATTTTAGCGCAAAGACCCGTCCTTTCTGGCAACCTCAGTATATCCCGGAACACCTGGTCCTGAATCTGGGACCATTCGAGATTCGGCGGTTCACGCCCCGGAGCCGTTTGGGACGTAGGCCATCAGTTGAGGTAGTCACGCGAGTCACTGTGCCCGGGTGGTCGCTTTGGCTCCTGTCCGCGCTCCTGAGCGTCTACCCTATCACTGCTTTCATACGTGGCCCGGTTCGTCGTTGGCGACGGCCGAGGAGAGGTTTGTGCGTCAGGTGCGCATATAATTTGACAGGGAACGTCTCCGGCATCTGCCCCGAGTGCGGCACAAGGATCAGGAAGCCATGATCCGCAAGGTCATCATCGTCATACGAACGAGCTTTGTCGTGGTCCTAGCCTTGGCGACATTCACTACGGGGCTCGCCTGGGCTGCCAACTGGGTGTTTCCGCTTGCAGTCCTGCAAACGGTTGGTCTAGCCAATGAGGACAGCCTGCGCGGAGTAACGTGGGAGGTCCACTGGCCGCCTGAGGAGGGTGTTTGTAGTCTCTGGATCGGAGTGCGCGAACGGAGCGCTCATTTTAATTGGTACCGCTATCACCGAAAGGGTCGCGGGTGGTCCTTCCGAAATTTTTACCGGGGTCCCTGGCCCGCTGGAATTCAAACCGCGAATCTCTCGCGACCGTACAAGCGGCGCCTGGCGGATGGTTCCAGCGTTGACTATTGGAGTCTCTCGCGAGTCTTTCTGGAACTGCCGCTTTGGGGTCTGTGTCTGATTTTTGGGTCTTATCCAACCGTTATGCTCTTTCGCGGGCCGATCCGCCGTCGCTGGCGGCGGAGGCGCGGCTTATGCCTGAATTGCGGCTACAACCTCACCGGCAACGTCTCCGGTATCTGCCCGGAGTGCGGAACGAGGATTGAGAAGCCATGATCCGCAAAGCGATCATTGTAGTCCTTGCCTTGAGTGCGTTCGGGGGTGGGGGAGGGCTGTGGCTCGCCGGTCTTGGCATTGGCACAGTTTGGAACTGGGAGATCGGGGAGCGACATCTAATAAACGTCCTGGCCTATAAGGGACGTTTGCTTATCGAATATGAAGGCCGGAGACTGTCGCGAGTATCGCCGGATGGTCTGGCCGGATTCTACACCCCACTTTCCTTTGGGCAGCCAAGATATAGGTCACTTGGACCGGTGGATTTCTGGAACGGGCCGCGACTGCCCGTCTTCGATGGTTTTGACCAGAAGACCGGTCGATTGACGATCGGGATATCACGGACGCACCGGTTGCAGTGTTCCATCTGGCTATTTCCAGCTCTGTTTGCTCCTTACCCCACCCTCGCCTTCATCCGTGGTCCGGTGCGGAGGTATCGTCGTCGGAAGCTAGGCCTTTGCGTCAAGTGCGGGTATAATCTGACGGGCAACCTCTCCGGCGTGTGTCCCGAGTGTGGGAAGATGATATGACTCGCATAGCTCGCCGCACGATGTTCGCCTTCATCGCCGGAGTGGCATTTGGTGTCTCCCTCGCGCTCATCGGTCTGCTGATACAGCCAGGAACCATAAACCCGTCCTGGCAACCCACTGCGGCACAGCAACTCATAGGAGCACTGCACATACCGGGACTACTCGCGTGCTCGTTAACTCTGGGTGGGCCGGACACCAAGACAGAGATCCTGGTCTGCATAGGCGCTAACTGCCTCTTCTACGGGATATTACTCGCGGTCCCAGTGCTGATCGCTGCGGATTATCACCGTCACTGTCAGCAGTTTCGCCGAGAGGAAGGTTTATGTATTACATGCGGTTACAACCTCACCGGCAACGTTTCCGGCATCTGCCCCGAGTGCGGCACCACGATTGAGAAGCCATGATCCGCAAGGCCATCATCGTCATATTTTTTCTCATGGCAGTTGGATTTGGAGCTGTGGGGTTCTCGTTGCTCGCATTCTCCGATATCTGGACGCCGGGACGGTTCATTCCACAGCTTGCAATCGTAAACTTCGTGCTTGCTGCTGCTGGAACAACAATACTCGTGGTCCTGACCTATGGGTCGGTCCGCTTTCGCACCCTTCGGCTCTCAACCCGAATCAGTTTGCTGGCTTGTGGGGGAATCGCATCCGCCTCCAGCTTTACAGGGCTCTGGAGCGTGGACAGAGGCATCGGATTCATTGGCACTACTACGGCACTAGGCGTTGAAGAGGGCGGCATCCACTTAGACATTCGCGGAGGAGGCACACGCCGAGGATGGTTCGAGACGGACTCTACAATAGAGGGTGCCATCTTGCTTCCATACTTCGAGTTGAGTCGACAACGAGTGGAGATCTTCCTGCCTTTCTGGATCCCCGTGACGGCATTAGCTCTACCGTGGTTGATAGTCTGCTGGCGGAAACGTCGGCCGACGGCAGGAGCGTGTTCGAGATGCAGCTACAACCTCAGAGGCAGCACGACGAGTGTTTGCCCTGAATGTGGCCTAGAATTCAGAGATTATCGAGGGAGACTTACGGCACTGATCGAACAATTGCTCGATGGGAGATTGACGGTCTCCGAGTTTGATGACTGGTACTTCTCGTTCTACGCTGAAGAGACGCCTCGCGACGCTCTTTCGAACGCTGATCATGCGTTCTTCCGATCGGTTCACGCAAGGCTGAGCTGGACTGGGCCAAGCCCAGACGACGAAAGCTATGCCCACGGTTGGATGAGTGCGACCGAGTACGTCGATTTCGTTAGGCAACAGTACGACCGATACATGAGCGGGTCGTGCCTCAGCTGTGGCTACGACCTAAGAAGTGAAGAATCGGGGGCGTGTCCCGAGTGCGGAACGAAGATTGGGAAGCCATGATCCGCAAGGCCATCATCGTGTTGCTGACGCTGGGGGCGGTGGGCGCGATTGCCGCGTGGGTGGTAAGCTATACCGTCCGGGCCGAACATCCTGACCAAGTTGCCGTTGCATACTCGTATGGATACGACTACTGGTTTGTAGAGCCCACCGACCCGAGCGCGGAAGGGTGGCTCCGAGTCGCCGTTAGTCGCGGCACGTTGCATCTGAACCGCTGGAACTACAAAGCCTCACGTGCCCCATCTTCACAGCGTTGGAGACTGCTCGGCTTCGCATTCAAGACCGGGGTGTATCGCGGACGGCAGCCCCCGTACAGTTTCTGGTTGTTGGAGATTCCGCTCTGGTGTCCTATCGTTCTGTTCACCACTTACCCCGCTCTCGCCTTCATCCGTGGTCCGTTGCGGCGTCGGTGGCGGCATCACAAGGGCTTGTGCCTCAAATGCGGGTATAACCTGACAGGGAACGTGTCGGGCGTGTGTCCGGAGTGCGGCACGGAGATGGAAAATCCGCTTGCCTTCGATTGCTGGCTATTTGAGGCCGCAGGGACGGATCGCGAATGCCCTCCCGTCCCCGACGACGAGTATCGAGGGCAGCGAACTGCATGGGCCACGCCCGAAAGATGAGCCTGGTGACGATCTCCCCGTATAATGGAGCCGTGATCCGTAACACCATCCTGCTCTCAGTCGCCGTGGAACGGGTGCCCGTGGTAGTGCTTGCGCACAGCGGCTGCACCTTCTAGGGACGAGAGGTGGGCTCATGAAAGATTCTTTGGAACGGCTGTTGATTCCCGAGCTGGCCCGGGTGGAGCCGGGGGCGGCCCGCCGGAGATTGCGGCGCAGGGCGTTCTTTTGCGCCCTTGATAATTGGGGTTGGCTCATTTATTTGCTTATCTTTGTGATCATCTACGTGGTCTTCGAGGTTGTAGCCACCGAGTGCTGCTCATGGTTAGGAGTTGCTTACCGGCGGTGGGTCCGTGCCGCGACAAGGGGGCTTGCCAACGGAGTGGGATTCTTGCTCGCCCTGTGGGTCCTTCGGATACGAATGCGAGGCAGCGTCCGGAGACAGCTCATTCAGCGCGGCCTGCCAACGTGCCTCGCATGCGGGTATAATCTGACGGGCAACGTCTCCGGTGTGTGCCCGGAGTGCGGCAGGGAGATTGAGCAACCATGATCCGCAAGGCTAGCATCTCAGGTGCCATTGCCACCATCGTAGAGTTTTTCAAGAATCTGTCGGACGGCGTGGTATTCTCCTGCTGCAACGGTCATGTCAATGTTCTCACGGTAGACATCCACGTTGGGGTATCGTACGTACCCCAGGTATTCTCCCTCAGTGATAGCCGAGGGATCGTTGGGTGACCATACCAAGCGGAACGGAGACGGGTCCGGTTCAATACTTGCTCTGCCGTCATCGTGGATGACTACAACCCTCCGACGGTACGGGGGCGCCGCCCTTGGACCCTTCCGTTCAGCCGTGTTGACGTTAGCTATGTTTGACACAATAGCGTTTGTCCGCTGGTCGATGATGCGAAGATAGCTCGTCAACGCGTTGCGAAGTTCCACGCTATCGAACAGCTTGATGTTCCCTGCCTCGTCGTTCTGAACCTCAATACCTTGGGTTTTGAGGAACGACACAACACGATCGAGCGTCGCGCCGAACTTGAACACCGTCACAAACCGCCGGCCGTCACCGACACACGACCCTCCCACGACGGCAAACGGCGTGATGGCGCTGTAGGGCATCTCCTGAATAAGCCGGTCTTCACAGTCTAGGTCGCCATACGCGGGGTCATCCTCCCTATACCAGTGGTGGCCCTCAGCGTCATGCCACACCGTTGGATGGGCATGCTGGCTGCTAAGGGGCGTACACCCAATGTACGACATCAACAATCCGGCTGCGACAACGTGCTCGAATGCTGCTCGCATGACACGGCCTCCGTAGACGATCCATCAACCTCTTATCCTGGGGGCCGCCCAGTAGACCCAAGACCGGTATCGACATGTTCTCACGACGGAGGCCACTATTTCGGGTTGTAGCTCATGTGGAAGAGTGGAAGGGTCGGCCTCACTGAACCGCAGTGTGGCGGTTCCAGCGCCGGGCAGGCCGAGGTGAGGTGGTCATCGACATCCTCCGTTCCTGCCGTTTCCGATCAGCTCTCTTCCGCGCCAGATCGGTTCCCAGGCGTGTTCCTGGTCGCTCTGACGGGGGGGGTGCGATTATACGTCGGCTCAGGAGCAGCCCATACGGGCGGTCCGGGTATAATCGAATAGAGCCACCGACTCTCGATACCCGGGCAAAGGAGCCTATCCATGTTCCGCAAGGTCATCATCGTGTTGCTTACGCTCGGAGCCATGGGGACGGCTGCGTTGTGGGTCCTGAGCGTCCTGGACTGGCCCGTTGACTGGGCCTACTATGATAGGTCCTGCACGAGCATGATAAGTCACGAATCACTATTCGGACGCCCGGTCCCGGTTTGGATCGTGAAGGTAACACATTCGTCGATGGCCTACTCGAAGCTACATCTGTCCCAGGGAATTATATCTGTTGCATGGGGCCGCGGCGTACCTTCCGGAAGCGTAGTCCCAGCCATGAAGAAGCTAAACGTGCTGGGGTTGAAGTTTAGTCAGTCTGTGAGTGTCAGAGGGTCTGGTGGTCGCAACTTCTTCTTCCCGGCGCCCCTCAAGCCGCTGAACGTCTCACAGGGATTCGAGGTAGGAGTAAGCAGGGGATTCTCTGTTTCGTTGTCGCTGCCCTGCGTTCCCTTCTGCACCTGCCCCACCCTGGCCTTCATCCGCGGCCCGGTGCGTCGTTCGCGTCGGCGCCGACAAGGTTTATGCCTCAGGTGCGGGTATAATCTGACAGGGAACGTGTCGGGGGTGTGTCCGGAGTGCGGGACGGATAACATATGATGGACGGGAAGTATGCTCTTTATCTGCTTGGTGTTTTCTGTTTTATCGCCCTGGGAATACTCTTACTTGCTCTCGCAACGTGGTTATTGGAAAGATGGCGGAATCGTCTCCATCGAGGGCCCAAACACCGTCAAGAACACCGTCCCACGAAACCCTGCCCCGGATGTCGCTGCGATTTGGCCGAGGAGTTCTTTGGCGTGTGCCCTGCGTGCGGCACTAAGATTGAACGAGTGTGATCCGTAAGCCCATCATCGTAGTGTCTTGAACCGGTTTTGGCCGCATGCCGCCGCCAGGTCTTTGCCGATCGCGGTGGCGGGTAGAACAACATTCCAGCCGGTGTTGTCCAGCACCCACTGGGCGTAGGTGTTGCTGTTCGGGCCGGGGAAATACAGGTAGTTGCTCCGGCAGGGATAGGTCGGCGACCACCCTTCAATGAATGCGACCACGGGTTCGGCCTCGGAGTCGATCAGCTCCGCCAGGACGTACACGCCACCGGCGCCGATATGGGCCGTCGGAGGGAACATGTCTTCCCGCACGTGACCATACGGGCCCCCGCACGTTCGCCAGACCTCCCAACGGTGGAACGTCGCCGAATTAGCTCGTTTGACGACGAACCAGGAGTGAGTTGCGATGGCTCCGGTCCCGGGTATGATGGGGGCGAGGTAGAGCCTGACAACCGCCTCACCGCTGAAGCGGAGCGATTCGAGCGGTTCAAACTGACTCTGGTCCGGAATCGGCACTTCGCCCATGCAGCCCGCGATCACCGTGAACACCCCGGCAAGCCAGTTAGCACGGACCGCGCGTTGCAGGCAGCCCCTCCGCGTGTTGATATGGTCTGTCACGAAAGACCCTTAATGGTTGCCCGGAACGTTGAGATGAGATTGCCCATTTGCGGTCTCCGCAGCCGCCATCGTACCAAGACCGGCATCTCCGCTGCAAGCACGGTCGACCGACGTTTCCGGCCTGCGGACGGGATCGTACCGGCAATTTACTCACGAGTGTCCGGAGTGTGAGGGAAACAAACCTTGAGCCCCGCGGTCGGAGCTGTCGTCGCGACTGGGTCGAGACCCGAATGTTCACGAGCACGCGGCCAGTCATGACACGACAAGGAGCTGATGACCCTTGCTGGAGCGGGCTTGGTCAATGCGTATTGCTCGGCTTCCCTTCCATCCTCCTAGCAGGGACGTTGGAAGCGGGTGGTCTGCTTCAAGATTGGATGAGATGCTGTAGCCCTTTAGAGTTATTTCCTGGTGCTCGTACCGAGCAGCGCGCAGGCCGCTCACCAGCCCACCGCAGCACTGGCAATCGATAGCACTCCGAGAATCGGCACGACCACGCGCGTCCAGCCCGGCGTCCCGGCCACGAAGGGTATGCCGATCAATACTACGCCCGATAC
>CP070827.1:2208230-2224126 GCA_020344555.1 Phycisphaerales bacterium | reverse complement strand
CCATCTGCATGACCTGCCACAACGCGCGCCGTGGCCTGCGCAACGATGACAACTTCGCCGAGTCGGACACCAAAAGTGCGGGAAGGGCTCCGCACGGATCCGCGCAGACCGACGTGTTGATGGGCGAGAACGCCTATCTCGTCAACGTGGGCATTCGCGCCAGCCACTCGCTCGTGGAGGATACGTGCGTAATATGCCACATGGAGGAAACGCCTCCGCCCGACCTCCTATCGTATAACCTCGGTGGAACCAACCACACGTTCTTCGCCAGCCCCGATATTTGCTCCAACTGCCATGGGGAGTTGCAAGACGCCGACAGCCTTCAAGCCGCTTTTCAGGCCAGTTCCGATGAACTACAGGATCTGGTCGAGCAGGCGTGGCTCGAAGTGATTGGAGACCTGACTGACGGCGGCAACACGATTGACCTCATAGAAGACGACACAGTCGTGGCGACGATCACAAGTGCGGCGGACATCGAGGAGCTCATCTTCGGCGAGACGCACGGACGGCAGGGCCTTACGGTCATCTTCACCGCTGGAACGACCGTCGGCCCATTGCGCCTAACTGATATGAGCGTGATTGATGGCACCGGTGCGACAATCGGTACGATTAATGAGTTCGCCGCCGATGATTTGATCAAGGCGGGTTGGAACTGGAACCTGGCCAACAACGACGGTAGCAAGGGCGTCCACAATCCACCGTGGGTGTTCGCGTTCCTGGATGCGTCCATTGACGCAATGATCGCGTTGCTGGGTGGGTAGGCGGCGGCTTTACAAGATAGTGGCTGCAAGCCCTTTGCACGCTCCAAGGGGTGCGTGCAAAGGGCTTTGCATGCGCCCAAAGAAGGAACGATTTCCGGTTACGCTCCCCAGGCAGGCTGCTGAACGACCTGCGTTACCGAAACAACTTCGTTATGGAGTGACTTCGGTTGGGGTCACCCGGTGAGTGACCCTCACGCCGGTAAATATGGGGAACCAACCCCATAGTGACAACGGGGAAGGAGTGGCCGGCTACCCCCGGCCTCGCCCTTACCCACTTCCTTAAACTGCAGGCTGAAGCCCCCGGAGAGACATCTCCGGGGCTTTCCCAATGAAGGCGGAAAGCGGGCGCGGTGGATGGTGGTTCCGTGCTCGACGTCGCCAACAACAACGGCTCGTGTCGGACCCTGTACACGGCTGAGTGATACCGGGCAAACGATAACGACAATGGAAAAGTCAATGGCGATGACAACAGCACCGGTCCCGGCCTGAGGAACGCTGGTTCATCGGTTCGTCCACGTGCGGGAGTTGCCACCTGTCGACTCTTGAGAGTTTCATGCAAACCGGGCATCCCTTTGAGCTCAACGCGGTTGCGGACAGCCAGCCACCTGAATATCCCGTAACCGAGTTTGCCGGCCCGCCGGACGAAATCGACGTGAGTGACCTGTCATCCGTGATCGGTGGGTTCCGCTACAAGTACCGCGTCACCTCTTCGTCTGCCTGCGGCGCCACCAAGCCGAGGACATGGCCTGGGCGGCAGATAACATGGAGACTCTCCACGCAGGCGGGTAACGTCGGCTTGACCAGGAAACCTAATCACGAGCATAGACAGGGCCACGGGCGTTCGAGGTTGGGGCGCGCAAGTTCCAGCCTCGCATTAGGAGTTTCTACCTCCGAGTCCCGTGAAACTGAGGCAACGTGACTGAGACGAGACTTGCAATCTGCCCAGAACTAGGTAAGAGTAGAAAGACCTCGACGACGTGGCCGGGCCGGTAGCGCAGCGGCGTCACATTCCCAAAAGTGAGAAAGAGGTCGACGTAAGGTATAGGGCTGTGCGTAGGATTGTACGCAAGATAGTCGCTTTCCCGCGATGGTTGCTATCGCCGGAACAGTTACCTGAACCTCCAGGCGACGACCGCGAGGCGGTCTCCGGTGGGCCAGGTGTGGTGCGCCGGCTCCTACGTAGCGATGAGTTGGTCACCGAACTGCCGGCGAAACCGAAGACGACAGTGCCGCAACGATTCACGTTGTGGGTCTTGTCTTCGGAAAGGCTGCCCTCACCGCCAGCCGAGCCAATTGCAGTGGTCAGGCGGGGGCGTAGTTTCTGGAGCTGGCTTCTGAGCAACGATGAGCTTCCTCAGCACGGTGCGGCAGAGAGCCGAAGAATCTCACGGGAGAGGTTCCTGCGATCGTTGCTGTCTCCGGAGGCTTGTCCAAGGTACGAGAGCCTGGCAGCCCAGCGGCGTCGAGGGGTTGTGCGCTGGCTACTGTCACGTGAGGAGCTGTAAAGCGCGTCCAAGATGGAACACGCCAAACACATCATTCGAGCTGTACTGTTGTTGGTCCTGATCGCCGTGGCGTTTGTCGTCGTGCGACATTTTGCACTTCCGGAAACCTTTGGAATGCATGGGCATTACCGGTTCCGGAGTGTCGCCGAGCACGTTGCCAGAGCCCCGTTCCACGGCGCCCCCGGGGCCTGCGCCGAATGCCATGATGAGGAGGCGGAAACGTGGTCCGGTGGCGCTCATCGTTCGGTGTCCTGCGAGGTGTGTCACGCCCCGTTTGGCACGCATGTCGAGGCAGACGAACAGGCCGCGCCAATGCGGGTCCAGCCCTCTTACTTACTGTGTGGGCGGTGCCATCAGCGCCTGGCGGCCCGCCCGAAAGAGTTCCCACAGGTCGCATTGAGTGACCACGTAGCCGAGAACGGGGAAGAGATGACCGAGAGGGTTTGCCTGGAGTGCCACGATGCCCACAACCCCAGCGAATGATTCTGACGCAGCCGTGCGGCAGGAGGTCGACTCGCCTCCCAGCACCCGACGGGAGTTCATCAAATGCACCGCCTCCGCTGTCGGTGCAGGCGTTGTTACGCTGGTGATCGGTGACCTGGCGGCCGGGGCAGGGGAGGCCGGCCTCACCACGACGCCGTCGGATGTTGCGGATGGCGGCTACGATTGGACCAGGCATCGCTATGTCTATTTGATCGACACCCGCAAGTGCATCGGGTGCGGCTTCTGCGTCCGGGCATGTGCTCAGGAGAATGATGTCCCGCCCGGTTATTTTCGTACCTGGGTGGAGCGATATCGCGTTTCGCGAACCGGCGAGACGGAGGTAGACAGTCCGGATGGAGGTAAAAACGGCTTCGAACCGCCGGTGAGCGGTCGGGATATCACCAAAGGGTTCTTCTTCCCGAAACTCTGCAATCAGTGCACGTTTACTCCCTGCGTTCAGCTTTGCCCGGTGGGCGCGTCGTACCGGACGGTCGATGGTGTGATCCTGGTGGATGAAAAGCGGTGTATTGGATGCGGCTACTGTGTCCAGGGGTGTCCGTACGGGACCAGATTCATCCATCCCGAGAAGCACGTCGCCTCGAAGTGCACTCTGTGTTACCACCGTATTACCCGGGGGCTCAAGCCGGCTTGCGTCCAGGCATGCCCGGTCGAAGCGCGCATGATCGGAGATACCAGACAGGTGGGCGATAAGGTCGCCGAGATCATCGCAACTGAGCGGGTGCAGGTTCTGCAGCCGGAACTCTTGACCGAGCCCAACTGTTACTATCTGGGGCTCACCCGGGAGGCACGCTGATGGGTGAGCACGGTGGGTATCTCTTCCCCAACGACCTCCACATCCTCTGGGAGTTGATGATCGTGATGTACCCGTACGTCACGGGACTGGTCGCGGGGGCGTTTATACTCTCATCGCTCTACCATGTATTCCATCGCAACGAGCTACGGCCCATAGGGCGACTCTCGCTGGTCGCGTCATTGGGCTTTCTGCTGTTTGCGCCGTGGACGCTCCTGTTGCACCTGGGGCACCCACTACGATGCTTCAACGTCATGCTGACGCCGAACCTGGCCTCGGCCATGGCTATGTTCGGGTTTATCTATGCGGCTTACATGGCCCTGCTGGTCTTCGAGATCTGGCTGGTACATCGCGAGGATATCATCATGCTTGCCAGCCGGAGCCGCGGTGTCACGCGATGGTTCTACAAAGTGCTCGCCCTGGGGGTGTATGATGTTTCAGAGGAGGCCAAGCAGGTTGACCACCGCGTTCTTGTGGTGCTGGCTGGGCTCGGAATCCCCGGGGCCTCCCTGTTGCACGGGTATGTGGGTTTCATCTTCGGCGCCGTCAAGGCCAATCCCTGGTGGTCCACCCCCTTGATGCCGATCATATTTTTGTGCTCGGCGATCGTCTCCGGCATCGCCATGGTAATCATCCTTTACCAGATTGGCATGAAGTTCTCCGGGCGGCGTATCGATCCACCGTGCATGCAGTCCATGGCCCGGTGGTTGTGGCTGTTTGTGATCTTGAGTGTCACCCTGGAGCTTCTGGAGATCATGACGCTGGCCTACGAGCGGGCTGAGGAATGGACGGTGATCGGACCGCTTCTTGTGGACCAACTGGCGTTCACTTTTATCGGAATCCAGCTCGTGCTCGGTGCCATGGTTCCGATCATTCTGCTGGGAATCGTCGTGCTCATGAGCCGGTACCTGACCAATCAGATCAGGAATACCTTGTGCTTCGTGGCCTCACTGCTGTTGCTGCTCCAGGTTTTTGCCATGCGGTGGAACGTGGTTATCGGTGGGCAGATCTTCTCCAAGAGCCTGCGCGGTTTCCGTGAGAGTCACAGTCCGGGTCTTTTTGAGAAAGAAGGGGTGGCCTTGGCGATCGTCCTCTTCGTCTTTCCGCTGGTTTTCATTGTGCTGTTCAACAGGATTCTGCCGGTGTTCGAACCGCCCGACGAGGAGGTACCCATTGAGGGCGGACCCTGTCCAGCCGGCGGTGAATGAATCACAACATGATAGAGAGGTAGAATGGCCCACAGGAATGTCGACGAGAAAACGGGAACTTCGTCAGCCGGAGGGCAAGTACCCAACCAGAGCGGTACCGAAGGAGCGTCACCGGTAACCGGTAATCAGGAGGTCCCTTATAGGCCCAAGTATGTGCCCCTGTGGAACAACGTGATCACGATCGCAGGTCTCTTCCTGGTGGCGATGGCGATTGCGCTGATGCTTACCTTCTGGCTGTTCACCGTGGTAACGCCCACCCCGAATCCGTACATCGATATCGTGGGCTACCTCATCCTGCCGGGAGTCATGGTCTTCGGCTTGGTCATTATTCCTTCCGGTATCTTCCTGAAGAGCTGGCGATTGCACCGGCGCGACCCTCAGCTACGGTTGGCGTTTCGGTTCCCGCGGGTGGACCTTAACGACCCCGCCCAGCGGCGCGCGGCCAAGTATCTGGTCGGCAGCACATTCGCCCTGATTCCGGTGGTGGGTGTCAGCGGCTATCACGGGTATCACTACACGGACTCCGCTGAGTTCTGCGCTAGTGCTTGCCATTCGGTCATGAAGCCGCAAGCCACTACATACGAGCACTCCGCCCATGCCCGGGTGGCGTGTGCGGAGTGTCACATTGGGGCCGGTGCCAGCTGGTTCGTGAAATCGAAGCTCTCGGGCACGCGTCAGGTTTTGGCCATGTGGCAGGACAGTTTCCCACGCCCCATTCCGCCTGCGATCACTGCCCTACGACCGGCGCAGGAAACGTGCGAGCGATGTCACTGGCCCAAGAAGTTCTTTGGTGCCCAGCTAAGGGAGATCGTACGGTTTTCCTCCGACGAGCAGAACACGCGCCGAGAGATCGACATGTTGCTCAAAACCGGCGGCGGGGATGAGTCTATCGGGCGCGCGGAAGGCATTCACCTGCATATGGCCCTTGCCGGGCGGATCGAGTACATCGCCACCGACGATAGACTTCAGGAGATACCTTGGGTCAAGTACGTCGATGTGGCGGGCAACGAATGGATCTATCGATCGGATGGCCGCCCGAGTTCCGATCCCCAACCCGAGGGCCGGGTAAGAAGTCTTGATTGTATGGACTGTCACAATCGGCCCGCTCATAAATTCCGGTCGCCGCAGGACGCGCTGGACATCTTCCTGGAGGTCGGCAACATCGACACTACGCTGCCGTTCATCAAGCGCGAGGCGGTGGCCGCACTGCTGCGGTCTTATCCCGACGTGGATACCGCGAACAAACAGATCGGCAACCACTTGACCCAGTTCTACCGCGCCAACTACCCCGAGGTTTGGGCCACGCGCAAGGCGTCGGTCAATTACGCGATCGACAAAGTCCGCGAGATCTACCACCAGAACTTCTTCCCGAGCATGAACGTCGACTGGCAAACCTACCCGGATAACATCGGACACTTCAACTCCCCGGGTTGCTTCAGATGTCATGAGGGGCGCCATATCAATCAGCGGGGCGAGCCCATCAGCCACGACTGCAAGATCTGCCACACGTTCTTGAACCCGGTCGAACATGAAGGCAGGATAGCCTTCCACCGGGAAGGCGAATTCATACACCCCTATGAACTGGATCCGAGGCACGCGGCACTGCGGTGTGATCAGTGCCACAGCGGCGGCGTTCTGAAGCCCCCCACCTGCGCAGGCTGCCACACGGTGCAAGCGGCGTTCCGGGCGGGTACCCTGGCGGCGTTTGAATCCTTCAGCGTTACACCCGAACCTATGGCAGATGATGTTGGCTGTGAAGACTGCCACGATCCGTCGGAGCCGACCAGCATCGAGGCGATCAACAGCATGTGCATGGAGTGCCACGAGGACGAAGAGGCACGCTTCGAGGGTATGCTCGCCTCGTGGAAACAGGAGGCGGATCAACTGCTGGGCGAGGTGGAAGCTCGCGTCGATGAGGAGAGTCGGCCGCTGTTCGAAGTGCTCCGTCAGGCCGGGCCATTACACAACCTCGAGGTGACCCGCATCATCGCTCGTGCGCTGGCCGAAGGATCTGAGCGTCAGGAGCACTTACAAACACCCACGGGTCCCTGACGGACCCTCGGCGCAGGGCTTCGTCGGCACTGCCTGGGACTCCTGGTGGGCATGTCAAGGTTTTTCCGGTGATTCTGCCGCCGCCGAAGGGTCAATCACCAGGGGCAGGGGCTCGGGTGGTCATTCCGGCGAGTCTGACCTTGGATGCCTAAAGCTGCTTCGGAAGCAGCCTGCTGAGGAAGCCGCGTCGCTCGTCTTTTTGAATCGGCTGCGTAGCGGTTTCGGAGATGATCTTCCGGGCCATTTTTCCGATAGCTGCCCGGACGGGATTGCTTCGATCCAGCGACGCGACGGGGCGTCCGAAGTCAATTGAGCGGGCCACGAACTGATAGTCGTTCGGGATGCAGGCGTACACGGGCTTCTTGACGGTTTCCTCGAGGTCCCTGACGGTGACACGACCACTCCGCCCGTCGCTTCGGTTGACGACGAATTCCAGTCGTTCCTCCGGGATACCCGTTCGCAGCAGCGCGTCATAGTACCGCTTGGCGTGACGGAGACTGGGGACGAGAAGCTGAGATACAATGAAGATATGTTCGGCATGAGAGAAGGCGGCCGCCGTCCACGGGTTCAGCTCTCGCGGCACATCGATTACGGTGTTCTCAAAGCTGCCCATCAGAAGCTCGATCACGCGGTGGATCGTGTCGGGAGTGACAGCCTCCCGCTGTTCGATCATCTCGGGACGCGACAGGATCGCGACTTTGCAGGGCAGTGTGGTGAGCGTCGAGGACAGAACTGACCGATCCAGGTCGCTCCCCGCCATTGCCAAATCGTAGAGATTGTATCTGGGCTCGCAGTCAAAATTGACGGCAACGTCGCCAAACTGCAAATCCAGATCAACCAGAACACACTCCCGGTTGGCCGCGTCGGCTATCTCCAACGCCAGATTGCACGCAATCGACGTAGTGCCCGTACCGCCGCTTGCGCCGGTGACACAGATGCACCGGCTTTTCGGCGGAGTAAGCAGCCTCTTGCTGGCGACCCGGCTCACGGCGGAGGCCAAGTCCGTGGAGTTGATCGGCTCACAGACGAACTGGTCGCACCCGGCCCGCATGGGGGCCAGGATCGCGTCCGGATTGGTCTTGTGGCTGATGGCGATCATGGCCAGTGCCGGGTAGCGCGCCGAAATCTGCTCAATCACTTCGACGATGGGATCAGGATCCGGGTCAAGATGGAAGAAGACCAGGTTGATACCCTGCTCATGGAGTGCTGCCGCTAGATTCTCCGGGGCATTCAGTTCGGCCACGAGGCGCCCGAAGTTCAACTCCTGAATTGCCCTCGTAAGCTCGTCGGAGGCCTCCGGGTCGGTGTTGTAAAGGCATACGCGCAGCAAATGGATCATGGGTACCCCACTGTTATGCCTGTGCGTGGATTCTGCGGTTTATCGCCAGTCTGTTGCTGTCTATCCTATCGGTCCGCCGCTCGCGCGAGTTCTCCTAGAATCAGCCCACTTCTGCCTGGACGTGAGGCAGAATATTATTGGCCGTGTTGACTCTGTGGTAGACTTACCCAGGCGCGTAGCGTCGGCGCGAACTTATGCCCGGTCAACCTGGGCCCGGCGCGGTCGCCCCAACGCGGCAACCAGTCTGTGAACACTAAACGTGGGCCACCTCCAGGGGTTCGGTCTTGGTTGACCGCCGCACGCACCTCTCGATGGCGTCGAGCACTTCGGGATCAAGGCCGCACGCGATATCCTTCCGGAGTTCCTGAAGGGCTTCTTGGTGTGTCATGGCCAGACCACCCGAGTCGCCGGACACCAGGGCATCATACGCCCTGACGGATTGGATGATCTTGGCACCGAGCGGGATGTCGCCGGCGGCCTTGTCCTCTTCGCTGGTGAGACATTCGCGGGCCGCATCGTCCTGATTAAGCAGCAACGGAAACGCCCCGCTCAAGACCGACCCCAACGAATGCACGAGGTCCATACCCGAAAAGGTGTACTTGTCGGCTTTTTGGGGATTCGCTTCGAGGGTATCAACCGCTTTGCTGAGCAACTGGGTGGTGATCTCGACATTACCGAGATCGTACAACAGTGCCCCGACGCGAACGTCGTCAATCGCTTTGCGCGAAAGCCTCATGTCTTCAGCCGCGGCCTGGCTTAGCTCGGCGATGCGCGTGGACCGGGCCTTGCCCCTCGGATTGGCACTCTGGAGATATCTGGAGAGGACTTCCACCACACCCACGTAGGCGGCGTGTAACTCATCCACGGTCTTAGCCCGCTCGTCGCACAATGTACCTACCAAAATCGCCGTCAGCCCCAAGCTCGCCGCCCACACTGTCAGGGCCAGGCCCACCATTACCGGGGAACTGTATGCCGCAAGACCGGTCGAGCTCAGCGTCGAGGCGATCGCCACCGCAAGCACGCTGAACAGGGCGAGAATCCCCGCACTGGTCCGACCCAGATAGTAACCGCTCAGAACGATCGGCAGGTAAAAGAGGTTTAGCACCACCATTTTGTACCCGCCCATCCGGAAAAGCAGGTAGGTCATACCGATGGTAACAACAAGAAGCATAACCTCGAAAACCACACGTTCTTTTGCCGATTGCCTGTTCATCATGGCCTATCCTCACAACAGCCGGCGCGTGCCGGACGAAACGATTAGCGAATCATGCCACCGTGCCGTCCCCAGGCGAATACCTAGCGACTTCCGCTCGGGGTCTCTAAACCAACTCCACAGGGTTCCTCAATCTCGTGTTCCACATCCTCGGGTTGCCCCAGGTCTACCGATTGGCGCTGTGTCGCCTGGTCCGGCGCGTCCGCATACTTCAGGGCAATGCTGCGGATTCTGGACTGTACCCCCAGCAACAGCTCCACCAGATCCGGGTCGAGCTTCTTACCTGCTTCCCCACGGATAATGGCAATGCACTCTTCATGGGGCAGCGGGTCCTTGTAGACACGCCTCGATGACAGTGCGTCATATATGTCTGCAGTCGCCACGATGCGGGCGGACAAAGGAATCGCCGTACGCGCTAGGCCCTGGGGATATCCGGTTCCATCCCAGTTCTCGTGATGGGCAAACGCAATCTCACGGGCCATCTGAAGGAAGTTCGAACCGCCCAGACGCTGTTCAATCTCCTGTAAGCACTCTCCCCCGATGCTCGTATGGATCTGCATCGAGGCACGTTCTTCAGTCGTTAGTGGGCCGCGCTTGAGCAGAATCCCATCATGAAGACCGACCTTTCCGATATCGTGCAGCGCCGAACTGATGCCGATCAGTCGGACGAACGCCGGCGTGAGCTCGTCGCGGAACTTGGGGTGTCTACGAGCCGCCGAGGCCAGCGTTGTGGAGTAGACCGATATCCGCTCGAGGTGATCACCGGTATCCGGGTCCCGGCTCTCCGCCAGTTTGGCCAGGCCGAAGATGACTGCGTCGCGCGTCCGAACCAGGTTCTGCGTCCGCCGAAGCGCCGCAGTCGCCGTGCGCGAGCGTTCCCGGTCCACTTCATCGTGCAAACGCGTCAAAACCACGTAGACCACAATGCCCAGCAGCGCGCACGTCCACACCAAGGTCATCGCGCTGATCGCGGGCAGCGACGCAGTCATCACGGCCATCCGAGCCTCAATGAGCGCCGCCGGCTGATGGACCAGAACAAGACCCTTGTCGTCCGCCAGGCTGTGGACTACCGCCAAATGTGAGCCGTCCGACAGGACAAGCCTGCCGCGGCGCGAGGTGCCCGCTCGGTCTGATGACTCCGTGTGTGGGATCCACTCGACCGTGGACCTGTCAGGATCTACCGGTGCTTCTGCGTGTTGGGCATCCCGCCCCTTGGGCCAGAGGACCCGCCATTGAGGATCGACAAGCATCACTCCGCCAAGCTCGGGGCGATACTCGTTAACTAGCCGGGCTAATTGGTCGAACGTCGCGTCGCACCGGCACAGACCCGTTAGCGTCAGCCGGTCCAGCTCAGAGAATAGTGGGGCAGCCGCCGCTTCGATATCGGACCACGCCAGGTGCTCAGCGGCCTGCCTGGCGGAATAGGTGAAATAGTGGTGTTGCATCCATAGACCGACTCCCAGGCAGCCGGTCTGCGCCACCATCATCACACAAAGATGCTGAGCCCTTCTGCTCACCGAGAAGCGTCCATTACGCTTGGTGAAGCGCAGTCGCCCGTACGGGGCGCGTCGCGCGCAACCCCAATGGGTACAACGGTGCCCGCCGCTGCAGTGATGAGGTCGGACATATTCGATACCGCCTTGACCTAAGAACACGCGCCTTATTCCTGACACGCGGGCGACATCAATACGGTGGCCCAGATCGGAATAGGTCGATGAGCACCGGTTCAATAGACACAATCCGTACACCCGGGGAGCGCACGGGATATGGGACGTTGGAGTAGCTGAAATAAAGCAAGCGTAGCGCACCGCCAACCAAGGGGGGAGACTTGGTGCCGGCCGATGGCGGCAGCTCAACGTACTGCTCGAAGCAAGGGCCGCTATTGTGACGAACGCCACTCGGCCAGACGGGTCGTTATTCCAGCGGCCCGTTCGCGGATCGCAACGAAGTCTGGGCCGGCCAGATCGGCCGGCTCGAACAGTGACCGGACAAACCCCATGCCCGCACACCCTGCTCCCAGATACTCCAAAAAGTTGTCCGGTGTGACGCCGGCCGTAGGAAACAGCCGTAGGTGTGGGAGCGGGCCGCGTACCGCTTCGATAAAGCCGACTCCATTTGCCGGCATTGGAAAGACCTTGACGAAATCCGCGCCGCAGCGATAGGCGGTCTGCATCTCCGTCGGTGTGTACGCACCCGGAATGCTCGGAACGTCCAGTTTGGCAGCCTCCTCTATGACCTCGCGGTCGACAATTGGCGAGACCAGAAAGCGGGCGCCGGCGGAAACGGCATCGCGAGCCTGGCTTGGCGACAAAACCGTTCCCGCTCCGACGATGAGGTCAGATCGCTTAGAAAATTCTGTGATCAGCACCAGGGCTCCGGGCGTAGTCAAAGTGAACTCGACCATTCGAAACCCGCCCTCCACCGCCGCTTCCATCGCACCCTTTGCCAGGGCCTGATCGTTGGTCCGAATGATGGCGCTAATACGCTCCCGCTCGATCGCTTCCACAACACTCCGCTTGCCAATCCGCTTCATCGAACTGTCCTCCCAAGGGCCCCGCTTTTCACTGCTTCACATCACCGCTCAATCGCCGCCGCCAGGCCACGTTGCGGCACGCCGGCAGATTGTGGCCTAGCATCGGATGGAATGAAAGTCGGCGGGCTTCATCAACATCGGGGGACTCCGGTCGGCCGCGACCCTGCTACCGCCGGTGCCGATAACGTTGCCCGTGGCTGACGCCGGGCAGTCGAGCTTGCCGCCTGGCCCAGGCGACTTATCCCCCGCGTTACGGTACAATGCCGGCTGACTTCTATGGCCAGCTTCTACCGATTATGGAGGCCAACATGCTGTATCGAACGCTTGTTGCTGTGATTACTCTAACGAGCTTGCTCAGTCTCATCGGCTTATCAGCTTGTCATAGGGACAAACCAGAAGAGGCTGAGGAGACCCCTCGTCAGGAACAGACACCTCCCGCGCCGGGAGCATCGGCCGGACCCGAGGCGTCGTCTCCCCGTAGGCAAGAGCCAACGCCCCCACTTACGGAGCGCCAGACCCCGGCGTCGGCGCCGCCCAGCCCCACTACCAGCGAAACGGCGTCGGCGCAGGCGCCGCCGAATCTCCTCGCTCGCCCCGCACCGGCGAGTGATAACATCCCCGCCGAGCTGGAGCAGGAAATGCTGGCACACTGGGAGGAAATCCGTTCTGTTTCCGCGAAATTGACGACCAAGTTCGATCGACTTGGGGATCGAGAAACGCACCAGAACGGCCTGGGAGTATACAACTGCTTGAAACGGAAGGGTAAGATTCTTGTCCGCACGAAACTAAGCAACGCGATCACTGCAAAGCAGGACGATCCCGAAGTACCCTGGCTCCTTACCGAGCAGAGGGTAAACAAATACTCCGACGGTCAGTTTGTGCACATCATTGACGAACGCTACAAAAGGTTCACCGTCACTAAGAGACGGGCCGTCTACCCTTACGTTCTCTATATTGGCGGCAAGAGAGTCTTCCGGTTCCTTCGGCGCCTCGAAGGACTCCAACGCCTTCCCAATGAGACTATCGACGACAAAGACATCTACGTGTTCGAGGGAACGCTTCCTGGTGCGCGTCGGAAGGTCCGGGTTTACCTCGACAAAGAGACCGGCATAATGCGTCAAATGGTGACGGAAAACGAAACGTCAGAGTCCACGCTCACCTTCGCCGTAAGCGAAGTCAAACTCAACGTTGAATTCAGCGAAGACCACTTCGTCTTCGTCCCGCCCGACGGCGTGGAGGTTCAAGATCTGACCATCCCACTAGACCCTGACGGACAAGCTGCGACGGAGCCGTAAAGTCCGGCCCCGGAGATCTTGGGGACTGACTCATCCTGGGCGCCGAACTCGCGCATGGTCTGCCGTGGGCCTGGCCAGCTAGCCCGTGGCGGCGTTTCGTGTTTGGATGGACACGGGTCGTCGCGCACAGTGTCCCCGAAGTACTCATGGGATACTCGACAACGACATGCACCGAGCCATCGGGGCGATACCTGGTAGCTGCGTAGCGGAAACCGCAAATTCTTGCGCGACGACCGGACCCGAGCTTCACCGCGAGGTTTCGGACAGCGCGGACCTCCGCCGCACGCCTGGCCATAAGCCGTGCCTGACCACCGCTCATCCGGAGCGTTGGGTGGCCGAGCCCCATTGCCCGTATCACGCCAACTGACGGACGCGTCGCGGGTTTGTCCAGTGGGCCGGGCATCACAACAGCGATTGCGAACAACGTTCCCAGCATTCGTCTACCTCGTTCGAGCCAGGGAGGCCCGTCGTCAGCGGTTCAACCATCCACGCTCAGAACGTTAGACCCGCCCGAAGAGGAGTAGTTGGTGCAAGCGGGAAGGTTCGCGTGGCCATGTCTCGGCCGGCCAAGCCCGCCCGCCCCCGATAATTACGGTCGAAACCGGTCAACAGGTTCTGTGGGGCCGACTCTCCAATCGGTCGACCGACAGGCTGGCAAGCATTTCCCACCCAGGCTCAGGCGGACGATGCTTGTTACACCGGCTTGGGTAACCGCAGCATCCAGAATGCGATGAGTAGGATCAGATTGAGTGTCAGGATGCCGCCGCCGACGAAGAAGCCGGTCCAGGAGCGTCTCGGCTTGTCGTTGCGGCGCTGGCCGGCACTGTTCCAACCCAATAGAAACCCGAGCGCGCCGGGCAGCATCGACAGCAGCAGACAACCGGCGAACGCCGGCAGGAAAAAGCTCTTGTCGCCATAGACGATCTGCCCCAGATCGTGGCGGTAGTTGCGGAATGCCATGCCAAGGGCGCCGAGGAACGGTACGATCGAGACAACCGAAAGTACACAGGAATAACTGGCTTGAATGTCGTAACGTCGAAGGCGTCCTACTGCCACGCTGGTGTCCTCCACGAGAAAGACGTCCCTACTGCGTTCTCCAGAATCTCGGCGTAAAGAGCACGATTATCGTGAACATCTCCAGACGACCCAGGAGCATGAGAATGCTCATGACCAGCTTGCTGGAGGCGGTGAACCAGGCGTAGTCTTGCGTTGCTCCCACCCTGGCGAGCCCCGGGCCGATGTTGTTCAGGGTAGCCGCTGCGGCGCTTGCCGCGCTGGTGATATCGACGCCGTTGGCTGTCTCCAAGAGCATAATCAGGACCGTACCAACCGCGAAGAGCAGGGCGATCCCGAGCACATATACAAGCGTGTTCAGCTTCAGTTCAGGCTCGATCACCGCCTTGCCGATCTTGACCGGGCGGACCACCTTTGGCCGGTACACGTGTTCAATCTCCGCCAGCAGGACCTTGGCGGCAATCATGATGCGCATGACCTTGATGCCGCCGCCGGTCGACCCGGCGGAGGCCCCGATGAACATCAAGATGAGCAGTGTTGCCTTGGCGGCGAAGCCCCACAGGTCAAAATCGGCGCTGCAGAATCCTGTGGTGGTTTGAATCGAGATCACCTGGAACAGACTGTGGCGTACCGTCGTTCCCAGCGTCGCCTCTTCACCGGTCGATGCGGCGACGCTCGACGAATTGCGTAATAGACTGATTGTCACGATCACGGTTGCGACCAGGATGATCGTCAGATAGAGGCGAAGTTCCGGATCTTTCTTGACGCTGTCCCATTGGCGTTGGAGCAACTGGTGGTAGAGGCCGAAGTTTATGCCCGCCAGGATCATGAAGATGATCACAACGACATGCACCGCCGCCGATGGATACGCGGCGATGCTGGAGTCCTGTGTACTGAAGCCGCCGGTGGCGAGCGTGGCGAACGTGTGGCAGACCGCGTCGAACCAACCCATGCCGCACAGCCTCAGTGCCAGGACCTCTGCGACCGTGAGCCCCAGATAAATCAGCCACAAGATCCGGGCCGTGTCCCGAATCCTGGGCCTCACCCCCTGCGGTGAAGGGCCGGGCGCCTCGACGCGATAGAGCCGTCGGCTTCCGACACCTAGCAACGGAAAGACAGCCACAAAAAGAACCACAATGCCCAGACCACCCAGCCACTGCGTAAGGGCCCGCCAGAGGAGCAGGCTGCGCGGCAACGCACCTGTGGCTTGCACCACGGTGGCGCCGGTGGTGGTCAACCCGCTCATCGCCTCGAAATAGCAGTTGACGTACGTATCGAAGTCGTGGGCTGCAGGGCCGGCATCGCTTGGAAAGGCGGACCAGAGGCGGTATGGAAGGGCCGCTAGCGCGGCTCCGAGCAGCCAACTGGCCGCTACGAGCAGCATCGCCTCTCGGTGACCAAACAATTCTGGCGTGCGGCGCCCGGCAACATACAGCAGCCCGCCGAAAAAGAAACCCACAAAGGCGGTGATCGACAGGGCACGCAAATCGGCACCATGAGGCGATCGGCCGGTCAGACGTTCATACACCGCGAACAGCGCCACGGCTGCAATGAGGGCGGCGAGCACGAACATGAGGAAGCCGAGCTGGCGGATGACGACTCTAAGTTCCAGGTTCATTTGGTGACGAACAGCTTGCGGAGGTCGTCCGAGATATCACGCGGACCGATCACAAGTATGGTGT
>CP070827.1:2198374-2208130 GCA_020344555.1 Phycisphaerales bacterium | reverse complement strand
GAATCCGCTGACGTTGCCACTGCCGCGTGAGGCTGCGCCTGCGTTTGCCCAAAGATACAATTGCGGTACCATCTACGGTAACCATTCGGCACCTCCTACATAGGTGTCGCTTGGCCAGAGCCGGGTCGGTGTTCGTGCACCTTCTCGGCTCGCCTTGCGCACACGCGGAGCCACCGTGTGATTCAGTAGCAATGGCCGCCGCGCCGCGAAGGCGCGTTGGGTATGCTCACGATGACTCCGCAAGTTCAAGTTGTACCAGAGATCGCATTGCACGACCATCCTACCGAATCGTATGAGAGTATGAACCACGGCCGCCCGGCTGTCAAGAGAAAAATCGAAATTGTTCGCAAAAAGTTCCGGCCGGTCGCCCGGCCGCGATCTGTGCTGGTGCGAGAATCCGTTCTCGCACCCACTCCGCCGGGAATCCCTTCCCGCAACCTCGCAGAATTGGAATCCTGCAAACAATCCTGCGTGCGAGATGGGAATCTCGCACGAGCGAAGATGATCGAAGACATTGGCGGGTCCCGATGTCCGTCGGGACCAGTGGCACTCGGCCCGGGATCGCAAGCCGGAGGATCCACGATCCTTCTTCAACGAGTTGACCGGGTTACTGTTATCCGCCAGGGTGTTCGATCGCCTCCGCGACCACTTGCCGCCACCCGAGTTCGCCCGAATCCGAGAAGCGCTCCATGACTGTCGCGGTACTGATCTCTACGTCCCTGCGTCCCTGTGTCCCTGATCTGGTAGGCAGGTGGGCGGTGCCCACCCTACCGGGCTCCATAACTGTCGCGGTACTGATCTCTACCTCCCTGCGTCCCTGCGTCCCTGTGTCCCTGCGTCCGTGTGTCCCTGCGGTCCTGGGTGGGTAAAGTGGGGAATCGTTGCCCAGGGTTTTGCCCACTTTTTGCCCACCAGGCGGATTGCGTGCCTTGGAAGCAGCGTTTTTCGGGCCGAAATGGGCGATGGGCCCTGCCGGGCCAAGCGCTTTTTTGTGGTACGGGACTTGCGAATGTATCGGGCGTCTTCGTGACACAGTGCCCGCAGTCGCGAGTCCGATCCGATAACCGGCTTCGCACGGGCGTAAACTCAGGGGTGGGCAGGCCTCTTTGGGCCTTAGGGAATCGTGCAAAAGGAAGCCTGGCAAGGCCGGCTGGGGGTAAAGAGTCGGCCTTGCAGGCTGGGGTTCCGACAACACAGCGGCCGGCGTGCTTGGGGTGAGCACGTCGGTCGCGCTGTTTTTACGTAGGTCCGTCGTCACGACGGGCCACACGCAGCTTATCCGCTCGTGCCGCGTAGTGGGCATCGAACGCCGCCGCCGGCCGCTGCCCCACGGTCTCCTCGGGCTCCGCCGTCCGGTCCGGGGGTGAGGTAGTCGGCAATCAGCCGCTGCAGAGCGTCCTGGTCAGCCGAGGCCTAGTTCGCCACTGACTAGCCCCGTGTCGGCATCCGGCGGTCGGGCAGCAGGCTGGCGGCAGGACCGCTCGACATCCCGTGGTCGCAACAGTAGTCTGGGAACGAAAGGGTACTCGGACTGCTTGGATTGACCGACCAGTGGATGACGCCAAGGACGCTGCCAAGGAAGCCAAAAAGGCCGCCAAGGCCCAGGCCAAGCTGCAAAAGAAACTGGCTAAGAAAGGTGTAGAATCGGCATGCGCAGACGCGCCGCAGGCTCCGCCCCCGCCGGGCACCGCCGTCGAGTCGGGGCCGACGCCCGCCGAACGATCAGCCGCTGCCGCAGAACGGCAGATCAGCCTCCAACGGTACCGCGTGTGGATCTCCCTGTCCATAGCTTTGATCGCACTGGTGACTTTCCTGATCACCGTCAAACCGTGGACCCTGCTTGGCAGTTCCGACCAGCATCCGGTTGTCCCCACCACCGCTGACGATTCTTCCTAACCGAGTTTGCACGTACAGCCGGCAGTACATCAGCAACCGCCACCGGCTGATATCACCGGCAAGCTCAGGAGCATGAACATGATCGACTCGGCGCTCGGTATCATCGGAACCGGAATCATGGGCGAGCCGATGGCCCGCAATCTCCTGCGAGCCGGCTATGCGCTGTGGGTGCACAACCGCACGCGGGCCAAGGCCGAGGCACTGCTGACCGAGGGAGCCACCTGGAGGGACTATCCAGACGCCCTGGCGAGGGACGTTGACGTGGTGATCTCCATCGTGAGTGACTCGCCGGATGTCGAGTCCATTTATCTCGGGCCCCACGGCGTGTGCGAGACCCTGCGCGACGGCATGTTGTGCATCGACATGTCCACGATCGCGCCCGAGGTCACGCGATCGGTCGCCGCTGAGGTTCGAAAATGCGGCGCCTCCTTTGTTGACGCTCCGGTCTCTGGTGGGAAGACCGGAGCTGAAGCGGGGACACTTTCGATCATGGCCGGTGGTGACAGCGGTGATGTCGAGCGAGCCAAGCCGATCTTCGACGTGCTCGGAAAGTCGACGGTGCATTGCGGCCCGGTCGGCAGCGGCCAGCTCACCAAGCTCTGCAACCAGCTACTGTGCGGGTTGAATCTTCTCGGCGTCTGTGAGGCCGTCATCTTCGCCAAACGGGTCGGGCTGAATCCCGGCACGGTGCTTGAAGCGGTGTCGAAAGGGGCGGCTGGTTCCTGGGCCCTGGACAACCTCGGTCCCCGGATGCTTGCCAGGGACTTTGCGCCCATGTTCATGATCGACTTGCAGCAGAAAGATCTCCGGATTGCGCTTTCAACCGCCTTAAGTAACGGCATTCCCCTGCCGGGCACGTCCCTGGTCTCGCAACTCCTCACAGCGAGCCAAGCGGCCGGCGAGGGACGCGAAGGGACCCAGGCGTTGGTGAAGACTCTGGAACGCCTCGCCCGTCTGGAATGAAGGCTCGGCTAGAACCCTGCAATTCGGCCAGCGGCGTTGCCGGCGTAATTCACTCGGTCGGGCGCAGTCGTCGTCGACGTTGCGGATAGAGACTGGTGAGGCACCTGTGAAATGGTTTGTGAGTTCTGACAGGTGTGATGTCGGATATAAACAAACATCCGGCTCCGCCACCCCGGCCCCAGGCGCGTCGCCGGATGTTTCTCCCCCTCCTCAATATCTCACAGGCCCTTGGACGTTCGTGGTAATTGGCTTAGCCAAGTCGCCTGCGCAGGGAGTTCATACGTTGCGCATAACCCGCGCACATATTAAATCCTTCCCCCTCCTATCCTGTCCCCTCAGTATCCGGATCCGGATATGACAACCGGCTGACGCTCCGCCCGCGAGCGGACCTGCTCGCTCAGCCAGTTGAACGTTTCGCATATTACCCGGATGACCCGTTCATTGTCAAACCTAAATTTCCCACATTCTCATTTTTTTCAAGTTGCTCATCTTGAACAATCCTGTGCTAGACGCGTCAACGGAATACGCTGAGGCAGCAATACAAGAATCTCACAGGCGCCGCCGCGCAACCTAGAGTCCAGTCACAATGTCAACCAGCGCCAGCTAGGGCACTGATTCAGGGTTATTCTTGGCACCCGCCGAGCCATAGCCGTTGAACGCAAGGATTTGTGAATTTCCGGATGCTGTGCTCCGAATGCATCCAGTCCGCTCTCGCTGCTGCCAAGCAATACCGTGCCGGTCCTGTCCCGTCGGTAGCTGTGATTGGCAGCTATGCGTCGACCCCTCAGCTATATCTGATAAAATAGTTAAACTAAGCCCATCTTCACCCTGGAGACGTGAGGGTGCAGCCTCCAGCCCGCGCTCCCTTGGACGCATCGCCGCCGGGCGACCGCCGGACAAGCGGAGCCCGGTGCCCGTCATCACCGGGTCTGGCGGTCCAGCTCCTCCTGGTAACGGCGCATGACGGCCTGACGGGTGATCAGGCCTTCGACGTGTGTACTGTCGGTCGGATCAGCCACGGGCAGCGACTCGACGTCGCTGCGGGCGAACTTGTCCAGGACCACATCGAGGGTTTCGCGAGTCGTGACCGTGGGTACGCCCGAACGGAGCAGCTCGCCAACGAGCAACAGTGAGACCGCCTCCGGCTGCAAAAGGGCCGTGCGAACGTCCTGGCCTGTCACCATCCCCTGGTAGATGCCTCGTTCGTCTACGACCACGAAATCAACGGCATCGGTCTGACCGGCCACCTGGATTAGTATTTGCAGCGGATCCTCGGGATGGACGCACTGGGCTCTCATTCTGTCCACCTCATCGACCGTGATGCGCCGGAGGATGGTGAGGTCCGTAACCGTCCCTACACGTACGCCGCGGCGTCGCAGCTTCAGCGTGTAGATGCTGTCACGAAGCAGGAACTGCGCCCCCGCTGTCGCGATAATCGCGGCGAACATAACGGGTAGAATGACCTTCGGTTCGCGGGTCATCTCGTACAGCATGACGATGGCGGTCAGCGGGGCGTGCGTCGTACCTGCCACCAGGGCTGCGGCACCGACCAGCGCGTAGGCATTCGCGCTGGACACGTGGATCACCCCTAGCTTGGCCAGCGTCAGACCGAAGGCGCCCCCCAAAGTGGCCCCCAAGAGCAAGGACGGGGCGAAGACGCCGCCCGACCCTCCGCTGCCAAGCGTGAAGCAGGTGGCAAGGAGCTTCACGGCGAACAGCACCAGCAATCCGATTATGGTCATCTGGAACAGGTCCCGACCGAGGGTGGCTTGAATCGCCGGATAGCCGTTACCGAAGAACCCCGGCATCTGATGGGAGCCGGCGGACCACACGTACGCCATCCCGGTGATTCCCAGGCCGATCGCCCCAAGAGCCGGCTTGAACTGCTCGGGGAACTTGATCCGGTCAGCCAAGTCCTCGGTAAGGTAGAGCCCACGAATGAACACGACCGCCGCCAAGGCGCTGATAACGCCCAGGATCAGGAACAGGGGGAGCTCGACGCCGACGAACTCATAGCCCGCCTCGCGCAGGACCTGGACCTCGAAGATGGCCGCATCCTCCAAACGCAGGGCGTGCATGACCGAGCAACTGATCACGCTACTGAAAACGACGGGTGAGAACGTCCGAAACGAGAAATCCTTGAGAAAAATCTCCAGCGCAAAAAGCACCCCGGCAATCGGAGCATTGAAGATCGCAGCTATACCGGCCGAGACCCCGCAGGCCACTACGATGCCCCGCTGCCGCCGCTGGACGCGAAGGGCCTGCCCGACACTGCTGCCAATAGCCGCTCCGATCTGGATGATGGGGCCCTCCGTCCCCGCTGATCCCCCGGAACCGATGGTCAAGGCACTGGCGACCGCTTTGGCAGATGCCACTCGCGGACGGATCTCGCCCCCTTTGCGATACAGGGCATCCATCACCTCGGGTACGCCGTGCCCCTTGGCCTCACGAGCAAAGAAGTAGGTGATGTGGCCGACAACGATGGCCCCAATCAACGGCAGCAGAACAAGCATCCACGCCCGACCCGCATATAACCCGCCATACTCCCCGTGACCGTATGCATAGTCCCGTGCGATTTCGATCAGGTAGAAGAACAGGTGGGCAGCGATCCCCGTCGCGGCCCCGATAAGGATCGAGACCAGGACCAGGAACGTCTCGTCGGCAAAGCCGATCTTCGTTATGGCCTGGCGGAAGCGGATGCGAAGCCGCTGGCTGCGAACCGCGAATCTCTTCAACTGACGGGTCATAGCACCTACTATCGACTCTCGACCGCAAACGAGCCCAGCACCGTAACAACCGGCGTCTACCGCCGCAAGAAGACGGGCAGGTATCAACGAGATTTGTATTGCGACCCGCTCCTCTCACCTGGACCCGCGCTCGCTACGGCGCGGGGCTCGCTGTCTAACTGTCGAGCGTTTACAATGGCTCCGTGGGCCGGGTGATACAACCGTCTCTGGGGCGTGACGTCTACATCGCTCCGACTGCATACGTAGGTGGCGATGTGGTCGTGGGCGATCAGTCAACGGTGATGCACTTCGTCGCCATCCGCGGTGATATTGCCCCGATCCGTATCGGGGCGCGCGTGAACGTTCAGGACGGCGCCGTTCTGCACACCGCCGATGGGACTGCGTTGGACATTGCCGACGAAGTTAGCATCGGCCACCGGGCCGTCGTGCATTGCCGGAAGGTCGGCTCGCGGACGCTCATCGGGATCGGGGCGATCCTGTTGGATGATTGCCAGATCGGCAGCCGCTGCATTGTCGCCGCCGGTGCCGTCGTAGCTCCAGGCACTGAGATTCCAGAAGGCTCGGTGGTGATGGGGGTGCCTGGCCGGATCGTCCGGAAGACCGGCGAAGCCGACCTGGCGGCGATCGACCAAGCAGTACAGAACTATATCAAGATCGGCCGTGAACACGGCAAAGGCCGATACCCCAATATTGCAGCGCCGTGACCGAATCCAGACCGGGTAGTGGTGCCGCCGCCTGCTGGCGCCCCGCACCGCTGGTCCGGTGGGTCGTGGTGGGGTCCGCGCTCGGTTCTTGCCATAACTTGGCTCGCCGCGTGGTTATAAATGGCGGGTGAAATTGCAATGGCCGAGGCAGCCTTGATGGGGCACACTACAAAGGGGCAGGCCGTACCCTGGAGGCGGCGGGCGTCCCGTCGCCCCCTAGGTGAGGCTCGGAGTTTGTTGCAAACTCCGGCCAGCCTGGAACGTCTGTAAGGATAGGCAGAAGCTGTAACTGCCGGTCCGTTGGAGGCCTTCGGGTAGGCGTCAGCCCGATAGAGAAAGCCGTCACCGGTGAGCCAGGGATCTGACAATCAATCAACAGGAGACGGCGGGCCTGCGCCGGACGCGGCGGCACCCCATCTGACCGTCCTCGGCGATTTCGAGCTTGGCCGGGAGATCGGTCGCGGCGGTATGGGTACGGTGTACGAGGCCTGGCAGCGGTCGCTCAAGCGCACCGTGGCCGTGAAGGTCCTGGGCCAGCAGGTTAGCTCCTCACCTGCGGCTGTACTGCGTTTTCAGCGTGAGGCGCAGGCGGCCGCCAAGCTGCGTCATCCGAACATCATCCCGATCTTCGCCCTTGGTGAAGAGGAGGGGACCTACTACTACGCGATGGAGCTTATCGACGGACCTGGCCTCAACGCGATCATCGCCGAGAGCCGCGATCGTCAGACTGCCGACACCGCCACTTCCGATCTCGCTGAGACGCTTCCGCTTGGCGAGGCTGCCGAAAGCGGGGACGGCACCCTGGGGCCGACGGACGGGCAACCCCAGGCCGACGGCTCGGCGCTTGAGGAGGATTCGGAGGCTGCGCCGAGCACCTTGCCCGACGTCCGCACCTCGGAGGAGCACTTCACCACCGTCGCAGGCCACATCGCGGACATCGCCGACGCACTGGGTTATGCCCATCGACAGGGTGTGATCCACCGCGACATCAAGCCACACAATCTGGTTCTGGGCAGCGACGGCAAGATGAGCATCTCCGATTTCGGCTTGGCGCGGCTGGCGGAGCAGCCCGGCGTCACGATCACCGGTGAGCTGATCGGTTCGCCGCTCTATATGTCGCCGGAGCAGGTCAAGGGCGAGCCCACCAAGGTGGATCATCGCACCGATATCTGCTCGCTGGGCTCGACGATGTACGAATGGCTTACGCTCACGCCACCATACCCTGGAGACACGCGTGAACAAGTCATCAGCAAGATCCTGACGTCAGAGCCCATACCGCTCCGGACGCACAACCCGAGTATCCCCATGGATCTGGAGACCATCTGCCTCAAGGCGATCGATCGGGATCGTCACCGGCGTTACCAGAAGGCCGAGGAACTGCGTGACGATCTTAGACGGTTCATCTCCAACCAGCCCATCAGGGCAAGACGCCCCAGCCTGGGGACGAGGGTGACGAGGTTCATCGCCCGTCACCAGGTTGCGTCGCTCGCTGCGGCGACCGTGCTGGTTGCAGTGGGCCTCGGGTCAGCGTTGTGGTCCAGCCAGCGTGAGGTCGCGTCGCAGACCGCAGCCACCGAACAGGCAGACAGAGTCCTTGATGTGTTCAGCAAGCTCCCGCTCGAGATCAGCGGACCGCTACGTGTAGCGGAGGCGGCCGTTCCAATGCTCGAGGGTGTCATTCAAAGCAGGGAGGAGAGTTCGGGGCCGGCGGGCAACGCTCAATCCGAAGGAGCCAACCCTGCGACCGCGAGTACACCGCTGGGGATTGCCCAACGGGCCGTCGGCGAGTTCTACCAGGCCATTGCCCCCGGGGGCTGGCCGGTCTCGGCCGAGGTCAGTCCGGCCGAGTCTTCGGCCCTTGTGAGGTTGGCGGTCGAACGCTGGGAGGCAGAGCCCGATGTGGCTGTCGAGCTTTTGGATGCCCATTTGGAGCGGCAGCCGATCGATTTTCCGGCCAGGCAACTGCGTACGGCCCTGCGTGGCGGGCTCGGAGGGTACCAGGAGATGCTGGAGGACGCAGAGGGCCTGGTTCGGCTACGACCCGAGGAGCCAAATGCCTTTGCGTGGCGGGGGCTGGCCAATCTGCTCCTCAGGCACAACACACAAAGCCTGTCCGACCTGGACCAAGCGGCTGAGCTTGGCGGATTCTCGCCCTGGACCGCGACACTTCAAGGGCTTGCCCTGGCTCAGGCCAACCGGTGGATCGAAGCCATTTCGGCTTTCGACGACGCTCTGGAGGCTGAGCCTGATCTTGTCGTGGCACTTCTTGGGCGGGCGAGCGCCCGAGCGAGCCTGGGCAATGCGGTCGGAGCTGTTACCGACCTCACGCGCGTCATTGAGCTCGAACCCGAAAACGCCGACACGTTGGCACTGCGCGGCGATCGGAACGTCGAGCTGCAAGACTATAAGGCTGCGGAACGCGACTACGAACGAGCCATGGAGATCGCCGGGCAGACCCCCTCGATGGTAGTCCGATATCTGTTTGCCCTCTCTCGCAGCAGGGACTTGATGCGCCGAAGCGGCGAGGAGCCCCAGCCTCTCGAGGACCGCGATCTGGACACCGAGCCGGTCGGGTCGTCCGACAGGTCATCCTCGGCCGGCCCGACGTTTGACTGGTTGTCCCGCCTGTTGTCACCACATCATCCGTGGCAGCCGAGGGTAACGCAGACACCGGCAGGATCGAAGCATATCAGCCTTCGCCTCGGCGGTCGCAGACCGCTGGCAAGACGGTGAGTCTGTGGTCGGGCCAAAGAAAGAACCGCGCGGTCCTGTAGAAACTCTCAGGCGGCGTATCCCCGTTAGACAGCTATCGTTCCGGTTTGCGCGCAGCCGCGGCCCCGGCGGGCAAAACGTCAACAAGGTGAGCACCCGCGTGAGCCTGCACTTCGATCTTGCCGGAAGCGACGCACTGACCGACAGCGAAAAACGGCGCATCCGCACGAGGATGCCCGGACGGGTATCAAAGGAAGGTTACCTTCGGGTCGTCTCCATGCGTCATCGTACCCAAGGGGCCAATCGCAACGCCGCTATAGACCGGTTCTACGAGTTGCTCGCACAAGCCCTTTCCCGGCCGAAGCCCCGCAAGCCGACCCGAGTGCCGCAAGCAGCTCACCAGCGGCGCCTGAGCGACAAACGTCTTAGAAGTCGCCGTAAGCGGCAGCGCTCGGCCCGATCTGTTGACGATGCCGAGATGTGAGGTGGCCGCCCTTTTACCACCGTACCTCGGCCCGCGGCAGCAAACGGTCACGGACCGGCCATGGCTCAGGATTCGTGACAGTTTAGGCGGCCACGTCATGGTCAGACCGCTTCAGCGGTCTTTCCCGAAGGGTTATTAGGCCGGGCGTTCTACGCCCGGTAAGCGGTGCCCCCCGTCAATTCTCCTGTGAGCCCGTTTCAACGGGCTTACTCGCCTTCTGGTGTGCTGGGTGACGACTATGAAAGCCCGT
>CP070827.1:2188172-2198274 GCA_020344555.1 Phycisphaerales bacterium | reverse complement strand
GTGAGATGGCCGCCATTCTGAGTTCCGCGGAGCCATTCAATGACGCGGAGCGGGCCAAGATCAGGCACTACATGGAGACTGTCTACGAAACGTTCAAGAAGCATGTAACCGACGTCCGTGGCGACCGCCTGGCCAAGCCGATTGATGAAATCGCCGGTGGGCGGGTCTTTACCGGTGCTCAGGCTCTTGAGCTCGGTTTGGTTGACAAGATCGGCGGCCTTCAAGACGCCGTCAAATTCGCCGGCCAGCGCGCCGGACTGGGCGAGTACGAGATCCGCGTGATCCCCGAGCCCCTCAACATTTTCGATCTGTTCATGGGGGGGCTTGACAAGGATGATGAGTACCTGGGGGTGTCGATTTCGGCCGGTCTGGGCGGCTGGCGCACGCCGCTGAACCTGACGGGTTTACCTATGTTTCGGGCCATGGTGCCGGCGATTGCCAAGGTCGACCCGCTCCGCGCCAAGGTGCTGCTACGGGCTCTCCGGCGGATCGAGTTAGTCCATAGCGAAGGCGTCGCCATGATGATGCCGGCCGAACTGCTGATCCGTTAGACGCCGGAAAGGAATAAACCGAGCTGAAGGCTCTGAGTGCTGCGCGGGCAGGCAGTCAGGTTGCCCGTGCAGCGCTCACCCGGTAGGCGAGTCACCCTCGTTCTTCCGAACGGTCCAGTCTGTCCGCCACCGGTCGAATCACTCCAGATCGCGCGGTGAGACACCGTCGACCTGGATGTCGTGAAGCTTGATTCGATAGTCCTCCAGGCCAAAGCTGATCGTGATGTTCGCACGTCCGTTCACGAACTTGGCTTCCACGCTGAACGTTTTTCCATCGGAGGACGTGGTCGTTCCCGGTGGTGCCGGCCCGATCACTTCGACGAGTTTTCCGTGCTTGACCGCCACCTGCTCCAACCAGCCTCGAACCATCTCGGTGCTGACAGTCGCGTTGAAATCGTCCGACCCGATCTCACGAAGGGCATCAACGGCTGCGTCCATTGTGGACGAATCCGCCTCAAATACTTCGGGGAGGCGTTCGGCGAGAGCCCCGGCGCTGATGGCCAATAGCATCCCCATGCCGACGACGATGGAGAGCGCCCCAGTCACGAGGGAGATCGGGATGGCCGCGATTGCCAGGCCGAGCCCCCGACGCCGCCCTCCTCGTGTGGTAGCGATCCCGGTTATACCTAGGATCAGCCCCAGGATTGCGGTGATACCCAGGCAACCCAGCAGAGAAAGCACGAATCCGGATATTGCGGCGGCGCTCCACGGCGGAGGTCTGTGGATTCCTGGGGGAATGCCGGTGGGGCCACCCATAGGGCTGCCCGGACTAAGTGGTGGTTGTTGGAACTGCGTCATGGCTAACGCCCTCTGAGTCGTCACACTGCCTCAAGGTCCGCATACGGCGGCGGCAGCGGCACGGTCCTGCGGTCCGCCGGCCGAGCCACCTGCCACAAGCCGCAATAGTACCCCGCGCCACTGAAACGGTCAACCTGCCGATTCGTTCGCCGATTGCGGGCCGCTTACGTTCACGCTTGACCGGACATCCAGGCCGGCCTTATTATTCCTAGCGGGAAGCCGTCGTGTGCGCCCACCCGTAAGCCGCCGTGCGATTCGGCTGGCAACAGGACTGTGACTTTCCGGTTAGGCGGGCTGAACCCATAGCCCGGTAGATCGACCCGCATCGAGACGGCGTGATTTCCGAGACCCACAACAACACCCGACTTGCTTTCAGGGAGCATACAATATGCGTGGTGCGGTGAGTTTGAAGGTCGGCCTTGGCGTTCCATTGTTGGTGGCTGGCGTTGCATGGATGGCCGGGGGGCTGGCATCCTGCGGGACCGCTCCTACTCCGTTTTTGGTTCAAGGGCCCGGCCAGTTCGGCAACGACCCCCCAACGCTGACGATCCTGGAACCCAACAGCGACATCACCCGGGGACAGGGCGATCCGTTCCTGATCCGCTGGACCGATACGGACCGTGACGACAACGCTCAGATCAGCTACTTCCTGCTGAGCACCACGTCGAATAAGCGCATCACGCTGGTCGAAGGGATCGACGAGAACGACACAATCGGGCCTGACTCATTTACCGTAAGCACGACGCTGATCCTGCCAGACTCATATAACGTGCTCGGCACGATTGACGATGGCGTGAATCCGCTTGTTGAGCAGTTCGCGCTTGTTGCAGGTGCGGCGCTGCAGCAGCGAGTGGTGGTCACGCTGGTGGGGCCGGGAGAAGGGCCTCAGACCGTCCCGCCGATCATCACGGTTACCGAGCCGATATTCAATCTGAGCGTAGCCCAGGACGACGTGCTGACGGTGGCGGTCCAGCCCACCCCGCTGCCTCCGGACCCCAACAACCCGATCCCTTACGACCCCGACAGCAATGTCACATTGTATATCCTGTTGGACCTTGACCTGGACCCGAACAATGACGATCCGGCCAATCCCGGTGATTCGGACATTATTGTACTTCGGGAGACATTGGTTCAGACCGGGGACGTTGAGACGATCACCTTTGAAATCCCTATTGATCTTGCGGTGGTGCCGTCGCGCCCGGCCGGTGAGCCTTATTACATTCGGGCGACGGCAGACGATGGCACAAACCCGCGCGTCCACCAGTATGCCGTGGGCACGATCAACGTAGTGCGACTGGCTGCCGGTATGGTCGACTTGTTCGACATCGGGCGGACGATATCCGGTGCCAGGTTCTATGGCTTCAATCCCGGTGCCAATCTCGGATCGAGTGTTGCCCATGTTAGCGATTTCGACGTGGACGGCGTTGATGACTTTATCCTGGTGGCCCAATTCGGCAACCCTCAGAACGTCGGCCCGGTTGGGGAGGCCTATTTGATTTACGGACGAGATGAGATCCGTTTCGGGGGGGCGATCTCAGCGAACTCGATTCCCGGCACGATTTCGGGAGTCGTATTTCAAGCCCCGCCGGTTCGTACCTCAATGGAGGTGATCCCGGACCCTTCCGCGCGAACCGACGGCATCACCCACGTCACCTTCATCCCGGATCTGACCGGTGACGTGCGGCCCGATCTATTGTTCGGCCTTTCGCATGTGCATGGAGCGTACGACTCGACGGACTACGACCCCGGGGATGATTTCAATGTCACAACAGTCGGCTGCTACTTCGATCTCCTTGTCAACAACTTCTCGGATCAAAACCCGGACAGGGACGTGGGATGGTACGCGGGGGGCATGGCTGTCATCGTTAATAGTCAAAACCGCGACAACGATGGAATAATCAACGTCAACCGCCTTGAGTCCACCACAGTAGTGCTCGAACTCGTGGGTCACCCGCTGATTGGAGACAGCGCCCTGGATGCGGGCGGTCTGAGTAACACTGGTTACATTATGGTACGCGCTGACAACGACGCGGTCGAAGACAGAGGCACCGATCCACAAGAGGGAGGTCGGATCGCGGGTGCCCGCTTCATTGCCGGGGGATTCAATTATCTGAGGCCCGATTGGGAGCCGCCCCGTGAGGGACTGTTCGGGCATACTATCGAGCCTCTCGGGGATCTGAACAGTGACGGTTTAAATGAGATTGTCATCTCGGCACCGCGCAACGAACGTTACATCGCGGATCTGGAAACCTCCGAAATCCCTTTGAGTCCACACCTGAACTCCACAGTATTCACTGGCAGTATCATCGTACTCCCGGGTAGGAATTACAATGACCCCGATTGGAGAGATGACAACAATGACGTGGGAGCTTGCGTGATCCCGTATCTGGATCACCACGAGTTCGCGCCTTTTGGCAGTTGCTCGTCTACCCCCCCTACGGGACGTCACTATGTCTACCCAGCGGGCGCTTTCGAGATCTTCGCGGAAGACGTTGGCGACATGCTGGGCGGCGGAAGATCAGCAGGCGACTTCAACCAGGATGGGCCCGATGACATCCTCTGTGGTGCGCCGCTTAATGATCGTAGTAGTTCGCTCCCCGACACCGGCGCGGTGTATGTCATCTACGGCCGCACCTTTTTCGGAGAGGTCCAACTGAGCAGAGCCGATGATCCGCAGCGCCCGCCCATGCTGCGTGTTCGCGGGACGACGATCGGGGATCAGCTAGGCGGGCGCGTAACAGCGGGCCTGGATGTCAACGGCGACCGAATCGACGACGTGTTCATTGCTTCGCCGCGCAGCGACTTCGGCGATCTGACACGATCGGCGTGCGGAAGCGACATAGACCAAGATGGAAGCATCGACCAAAACGATTTTGTCCTGCGGACGTTCAACAATTGTGAGATGAGTTCCGGGGACCACGTGTACACCGACGAGGCCTGCAAGGCGTTTGATTACGATAACGATGAGGACATCGACGAGGATGACCGATGTGTCTTTTGCTGCCTCTCGGACGACTGCGAACCTGATGATAGTTGCGTGTTCGGAAATGACAGTGGCGACTGCTGTGCGAATCTCGTCGACAACGGGTTCATCGGGATCATCTTCGGTGGCGTGTACATCAATGGCGACCGCGACATCGGGCAACTGGCCACCAGTGAGTTGCCTGGTACGGTTTTCTTGGGGAGCGAGCCCGGCCACCGCGCGGGATCCGACATCAGCTCGGCGGGGGATTTCAACCAGGACGGGTTTGGGGACATCCTGATCACCGTACCAGGTGAGGTCCGGCAGGATAGTGCAGGCCGAGACCGACTCGGTGTCGTCTACCTGATCTTCGGTGGGACCCACCTGATCAACACGACGTGGAGCCTGGACAAAGTCGGTTCCGAAGACGAAGAGCTGCCCGGCATCGTCTTCCTGAGCCCCTATGTCAAGGGTCGTCCCAACGAAGCAGCCCCAACCGCCGTGGCATATATCGGGGACATCAACAACGACGGCTTTGGGGACATCGCCATCGGCAATCCCAAAGCGGACTTCATCGATCCGAGCTTCCCTCAGGGACCGGACGCCCCGGGTAGCGACCCCGCTACCGGCCGGCGTTCCGATGTCGGTGACGCATACGTGATCTATGGCAACAACTTCGGCAGCAACCGGGCATTGCCCTGATCGAGGCGTTGTGCCGCAGGCGAGGTGGGCTGCGCCGGGTTGGCCTCTTTGGCCCGGCGGCTGGATCCACCCTGCTTGATCCTGGTTTCGGCCTGGGGTGACTCCCGGGCCTACGCACGGCTGCACCGCCCAACTCGTGCCGAACTGAGATTCTCCAAGCGACGTAGTATGCTCGTCGGACTCGTTGCGGTGGGGGTGTCGGTTGACCGTCCCGACCGCCTGTTGTAAGCACTACGCAGTTCCGGCCTGGACTCGGCGGCGGACTCCGCCCTTCAGGTTCGGACATGATACCGCCTTCAAGGAATACCACGAATGGCTCACGCTCACCTGAGGGAAATCGAGGCCGAAACCCATAAGGCGAGTTGGTTGCTCATCTTGACTCTGATGGGCGGGATGCTGGTGGTGAGTTCGTTCGTCGTGGATTTCCCGCTCGTGGCCAGGACGCTCTTTCAGCACGAGGCGAGCATGGGACCCGACGGTCGGACCTCTAATCCCTACGCCGATGTGATCGCCCTGGTCGGGGCGGTTCTTCTCGGGGCACCACTGGTCTGGCACGCTCTTAAGTGCCTTGTACGCGGGCACACGCATATGGAGGAGCTTGTGGCCCTGGCGGTTGTGGCGGCCATCGCCCTGGGCGAGTATCAGGAGGCTGGGATCATCGCTTTCTTCATGGTCATCTCCAACCTCATCGAGACTCGCACCGCTCTGGGCGCTCGGGCGTCGATCGAGTCGCTGCTTCGCCTGACTCCGGAGAGGGCCCACCGGCTTGGGTCGGACGGGTCGGAGGAGGTGATCGACGCCAAGTATATAAGACCGGGCGACGTGATTCGCGTGCGTCCCGGCGACAACATTCCCGCAGACGGCGAGGTATTAAGCGGGGAATCCACCATCAACCAGGCCAATATCACTGGAGAATCGCTTCCGGTCGACAAAGGGGTCGGAGCAGAGGTCTTCAGCGGCACCAGCAATCTGACCGGTGCGCTGGACATAAGGGTCACCAAGGCCGGCAGGGATACTACTCTGGGAAGAGTTCAGCAGCTCATTCTCGATGCTGAGAAGACTCGGATTCCCCTGATGCGTCTGATCGACCGCTACGCCGGCTGGTATACGCCGACGGTCTGTATGCTTGCGGCCATTGTCTGGTTCTTCTCCGAGGACAAGGATGTCGGCGTCCACAAGGCGATTACCATGCTGATCATCGCCTGCCCGTGCGCGCTGGTCCTGGCGACGCCGACGGCCATGGTCGCCGCCCTGAGCTGCGCCGCCCGATTGGGGATTCTAATCAAGGACGTCATCCAGCTCGAATTCGCCCGCACGCTGACAGCGGTAATCTTCGACAAGACCGGTACGCTCACGACCGGTGAGCTCTCCGTGACCCAGATGAAACCGGCGCCGGGCGTCGAGGGTGCTGATCTACTTCACGCCGCCGCCTCGGCGGAACAGATGAGCAAGCACCCGGCAGCACTTGCCATGGTCGAGGTCGCAAAGAAGGCGAAGATCGAACTCACACGTCCGGACACCTTCAACGAGGAAGCCGGACGAGGGGTTACCGCCCGAGTAGCCGGCGATCAGATCATGGTCGGGCGGAGCAACTGGCTTGCCGGGCAGGGTGCGGATATGGCCATCACTGACGATCCCGAGTACGCCGAGCCCGAGGGGGTCAGTATGCTGTATGTCACGCGCAACGGCAAGTGCCTGGGCTGGCTGGGGCTGGAGGACCGCACCCGGAGCGAGGCCCGGGCAGCCATTGATGAACTTCGTGAGCTGAGAATCCGCAACCTGTCGATGGTCACGGGCGACAAGTGGTCGGTGGCCCGCCGCGTCGGGGCGGAGATGGGCTGTACCGAGGTTCAGGCTGAAGTGCTCCCCGAGGAGAAGCTCGAGCTGGTCGACGATTTGCGGCGTCGCGGGCACTGCGTGGCTGTCGTGGGTGACGGCGTCAACGACGCCCCTATGCTCGCGGCCGGTGATCTGGGGATCGCGATGGGCGCCGCCGGCAGCGACGTGGCGATCAACTCCGCTTCGATTGCCCTGATGAACAACGACTTGAGCCGCCTGCCGTTTTTGTTGCGTCTCTCACGTGGTGCAGCCAGGGTCGTCTGGCAGAACATCCTCTTCGGCGTGGCGTTTATTGTCACAACGATGACACTGGCGATCTGGGGGCCGCTCACGCCCGTTGCCGCCGCGGTGGCACATGCCGGTGCGGCACTGGTAGTCACCTTCAACAGCGCCAGGCTGTTCCGCTTCGGCGAGGAGCGCACCGTGGACATGGCAGCCTATATCAGTCCGCTTGCTGCCCAACCCAGCCCGGCCGCCTGATTTCGACGCGTCTACAAGAGTGTGGCGGGAGTCCCGAGTTCGTGAGGCCGTGGATCGCTTCAGCCGTCCGATATGCGGTCTGTTCCGTGTTTGCGGGGGCGTCCGGCTTGCAGCATGGGGACTTCATGTGCTCAGGTCATTTTGGACTCGATTCGTCCAATAATCGCAATCACAAGACTCAGCAGAACCATCCGGCGAGCGCGATAATCATCGACCGGGCTCCATCTTTCCTCAAGCAGTCCTATAGTTTAGGGATTTAACAATCCGCATCACCAGATGCAGGGCTTCACAAAAGTCACGTTCCTGTGGTCCCGATAGTGCTTGCGAGCCGAGGGCCAGGAATGACAAAGCTGCGACACTATCGGACATATAACGACGGACATTCAGAGCGAGCGGATCCGGACGCGTCTTTGGCAGATGAAACAGCAAGTTACCGCCACACGCCCGGGCGGCGCGAGGTATTATCACACGGTGCCAAACTTGCGTTTGTCGTGCCGGTTGTGATGACGTTCTGTGCAAAAGACGCGGTTGCGGCAGGCAGCAACTACAGTTGCTACCCGGCCGGGCATGCCTGCCCGGGGGCGGAACCTTGCTGCGACAACCTTGCCTGCAGAGATGGGGTATGTGCGGACCCCTGCGTCGAAGCGGGCGGGCTTTGCTTTGGCGATTCGGATTGCTGCAGCGGCGACTGTCAACTCGGGATCTGTCAGTAGCGTCACTTATCCGCTCGACGCGAGTCTGCCCGGAGTCGACCCCGCCGCACTCTTGTGACGACCAGTCCGACTAAACAGCACAGAGCATACTGGACGGTGCCAAGACCGCAAATGGGGGGAACCGATTGGCCGGCTGGTGTCTCGCCGCCGTCATCATCGGGGTGCTCGGGTTCGGCGTCGCCATCCTGCGGTGCGGCCCTTGCGCCAACGGCGAAGACGCCCGGAGCATCACGCACCGCCCAAAACCTGATAGTCCCGTCGGCGGGGACAACGAACCCCGAATCACCGACGACGCCCGTAGGTAGAGACTCGCCGATACTGGTGCCGGCCGGCACCCAGACACCCGGCGGCGGATCCTGCGTGGTATCAAGCACGTGCAGCTCAACGTCCTCCGGAGCGACGCCCCGATCGGCCAGCTCATCGTCATCATAAGACATACTAACAGTGAGTTTGAAACTCCCCGTCGCCTCCGCACTCTCGACCGTCACCGTGCGTGGCAGTGCCGTGCCGTCAGCGAAACCGGCCAACGTGCCCGGGGCGTGCCCGGGGGCTCCGGTCGAGTCCGGACCGGGGGAGGTTACACGGAATCCGAAATACGCGGCGGGGTCGGCAACACTCACCGTGATCTCCGCAAGGAGTTCACCCCCCGGACCCACGCCCGTCTCGTTGAGATCTCCATTTGGGTCGGTTAGCCCAGAGCCACCTGCGAGGAAGACTTCGAGTCCGGCAATGCCACCTGGCGGGCCGCTGCCGCTGCATGTCTGTATAAGAAGGAAGGCATGGTAATCGCCGCCGGGGTTTTGCCCCCAGCCGACAATCTCGCCGTCGTCATTGATGCCCGTGGCCCTGATCAGCGTCCACGTGCTGTTGGTGTCGATCAGATCATTCAGGTCGGTCACGGTGCCGGATTCCCAGATGAAGGCATGGAAAGCCCCACCCGTCACGTTTGAGGTGCCGACCACCTGATCATCGTCATTAATGTCGTATGCCACGCTCGTGTCGCCACCAGTCAGAACGCCGAGGTCGTTCATGCTCCCATCGTAAAGGAAGGCATGGGCGTCACCGCCGGCCGTATAGGACATGCCTACCACATCGCCAGAGCTGTTGATCGCTTCTGCTCGATGAAGAACGTCTCCGTTTTCACCGCCGAGCGTACCCAGATCGGTCATCGTGCCGTTCGCCCAGCGGAACGGACGGATGTAGCTGTTCGCGGCCTGCGCCCCGCCGACAACCTGGCCTGAATCGTTGATGTCCGTGGCCACGCTCTGATGGCCACCCAAGGTGCCCAGGCTATTGATACCGGCGGGAAGGCCATAGGCAGCCGAAGGCAAATAGATAAAGGCCAGTCGATCGGTCGAAGGTGCGCCGAAGTTGTGGGCCGTTCCCACCACCTCACCGCTGGCATTTACGGCAACGGCTTCGCTGTCAGAACGACCGGTCATAGTGCCCAGATCCGTCAAGCCGCCGTCGTAGAAGAAGGCCTTGCGATCCCCGGCGGCGTTGTCCGACCACCCCGCGACTTCTCCGGAATCGTTGATTCCCAAGGCTTCACTGATGCTGCCGCCGGCGAACGTGCCGAGGGAGGTGAACGCACAGGTCTCAACGAGCCAGGCATCAGGGTCGCCCGTTGCCGCATCCTCGTCGTACCCGGCGATCTGCTCGGAGTCGTTGATCGAAAGCCCCAGGCTGCGTGCCTCACCGAGCGTTCCTAAGTCAATGACCTTGTAAGTCGCCGCCAAGGCCTCAATATCCGTCTGGCTCAACGCCCGGTCGTAGATCCGAATGTCGTCTATCTGGCCGCCAAACGGACTACCATCGTCCGCTTCCGCACCTATGCGAAAAGCCACAGTGTTGGACAGCGAGCCCACGCTGCCAATGGTCCCGGTTTGTGATTCGTTGTCATCGTTTCCATTAATGTAGATCTTGCTGTTGGCCGCCGAACTCTCATCGAAGACCACCGCAAAGTGATTCCAGCCTGTCGACGTGAAGGTCGTAGTACTTGTCATGCTGAATTCATCAGAACCATCGCCCACCCCGAGTATCAGGTCATCGCCGCT
>CP070827.1:2176135-2188072 GCA_020344555.1 Phycisphaerales bacterium | reverse complement strand
GAGGGCTGGTCAGAGAGTGCCCGTCGCCGCTGGGTCTCCTCTTCAAGGATGTCCCGTTCCCGGGCGGTCAGCGACTCGATCCCGGATTGGGAGATCTTGCGGAGGATGCTCTCGACCGCTCTCTCATGCTCCTCTCGGCGTTCTTGCTCGCGCTGGGCCTTTTTCGCCGCTTTGCGAGCCCGTCGGCGTTCCACAAAGCCGGGTCTGTGCTCCTTGGCCTCCTCATGCTCAAAAGCGGCATATCCCCGCGAGAAGTCGTACCCGAACTCGCCGGCTTCAACGTCACCCTGCTCACGCAGCATTCGCCGGTTCTGCCAGCACGTCAAATATCCGAACACCGCGATCATGAGCAGTAACCAGCTCTGCTCGGTAAACAGGCCAAACAGCCCGACCACGATCGCACCAATCATTCCGGTGGCGGTGGCAATCGCCATCGACGTACGGTATCCCTTTTTTGGCCACAGCCAGGCCTGCACGATCCGGCCCCCGTCAAACGGAAAGATCGGCAGAAGGTTGATCAGCAGGATGAAATAACTGACTCCGAAGAAGCGCATCACCCAAAGCTGAGCGGTCGTCGGGTGGATCGAGACGTCGGCCGGCCACATCGGGTGCAGGGGGTTCCATGGAACCGCGCCCAACTTTCCCGTCCAGAGCACCAGCACCAGCGTGCAGATCATGCAGAAAAGCACGTTGACCAGCGGGCCTGCTATGGTGGTGATCATGTGTGCCGCTGCATTGTGTGGCGGATTCGCATAGGCAAGTCCTCCCAAAGGCCACAGCAGGATCTCATCCGCCTCGCCGCCGGTATAGCGGGCTCCGAAGCAATGACCGAATTCGTGGACCAAAACGATGAAGAACAAGAGTGCGTAGATCCCGATCGCGTCGACAAGTACGGACCCGAACGGTCGATCCAAGCCGGAGTCCGGCTTGGGCATCTCCATCCATATGAGCACGACCGCGCAGATGACAAACGCGATGTGGATGCGGATGTTGATGCCGAACAGCCGGCCGACCCTGAATGACCAGTTGATCGGATTATCCAGCGGTTTATCAGTGTGAGCCATTCCCTTGTCTGTTTCCTCGCGTCATCACTACAACCAGGCTGGGGTTCCATCTGCGCAAAGTCCACCTAGGCTGAAGCCCGCAGCTCGGTTGCGACGGCACAGAACCGCACGGGCTCCCGACAAGTCGGGATTCCATTCCGCCCGTGGCTCGGTCTCGATGGTTCCTCGACCGTCAGATTGGCGAACCGCGATCGGTCACAACCGATCGACGCGCCCGGCCTCGTCCTCCCTTTGTCGTTGCCGCTCGGTTGCTTCCTTGAGGGCAAGTTTTTCAGCCTCGGTTAGGCTGTGGATCCCTTTGTCGTAGACCTTCTTGAGAATCCGGTCGATCGTCTCGGCGTCTTCGCGACGCTCCGCAATTCTTGCGGAAAACCCACGCGGCTTGGGCACCGGACGAGTCCGGCGGGTACTCCCCCATTGCGACTTGGTCCGGGTCCACCACCCGCGCCCCCTGGTCGCCCACCAGGCATCGCCCTTCATCGCCCACCACACGCCGAAGAGAAGGCCGGCCAAGTGGCAGGCCTCGCCACCGAAGTTCCGGCCGCGAGTCAGAATCATCAGAACCGCAATCCCACCGAAGATCATGGCCGCCGTTCGAATCTTCATGGGGAAAAGAAAATAGATGTAGATCGTCGCGTGCGGAAACAACACCGCCACAATCCCAAGAAGGCCGTAAATACAACCGGAAGCTCCCACGGCGGGCATCCACCCCGGGATGACACCCTGTGCTGCGAGGATCGTGTAGAACACGTTTCCACTCAAACCACACAAGGTGTAAATAGCCAGAAATTTGCGAGTGGACCACATCCGCTCCAGTGGGCGGCCTAGAAAATGCAGTACGAGCATGTTGATGAACAGGTGCCCGACGCTTGCATGAAGGTACTGGGCGGTTATGAGCCGCCAGATCTGCCCGCGCATGACGGCGTCCGCCCACATCTCTGCAAGACCGTAGTGAATTTCGACACCGCCGAAGGGTGCAAACTCCTGGTGGCCGGAAAGGAGTCGCCGGACCGGGGGGAACAAGGCCTCAAGCACGTAGATGGCCACGTTGATGACTATCAGGGTCGTAACGATGCTGCGGCCACCGTGCCCGACGGACGGTCCATGTGACCAGACCGGCCGGTGTGTCGGTCCGCGTCTAGCGTAATCTCGATCCTGCCAACCCATGAATCACCCTGTCAGGCGCCTGCTCCAAGGAAATACCGGCTCAGAACTGCAATGGTCTTCCCATCGACGAACTCACCGCGCAGGAGCCTGTCGCGAACCTCGGTCACGTCGACGACCTCGGATACAATCTGCTCAGCACCCTGGAGCCTTTGGCCGACCACCGTTAAATCGGTTGCTACGAACGCGTGCATCCGTTCGGTGAGGAAACCCGGAGAGGTGAAGAAATCCATTAGCGGGCGCATCCGGGCTGCCCGGTAACCCGTCTCCTCCTCCAGCTCGCGCCGGGCCGTTTCGATCGGCTCCTCGTTCGGCTCGAGCGTGCCGGCGGGCAACTCCCAGAGCTCGTCCTCGACGGCGTAGCGGTAATTGCGGATCATGACCATGCGGCGCGTGTCGACAATCGGCAGAATGACCACCGCCCCGGGATGCACCACCACATCGCGAGCGACCGGCTCTCGTCCGGGACGCGTATATACTCTGTGCTCAACGGTAAACAGACGGGTACTAAGTAGCTGCTTTCGCATTCATGGCCCCGCGGATACGGATTGATGCTGCCTCGGCAACCAGCACCGGCATTATAGGGCCGGCAGAATTCCACGGCAATTCGTGTTGTTCTGCCGCCCCGGGCGCGAGGCGCTGCAGCAGGCATGCTCAAAGCTTGTGGGGGCACGCTGTCACTCTTATCATGCTGTCCGAGAATAACGCGGTTTTCCGATCAATCTGGTAGACAGGAAGCGAATGAAGAAGCGAGCCATCATCCTTGGGTCGACCGGGTCTGTCGGCCACAGAGCGCTTGAGGTACTGGGCGGCTTGCAGGACGAATGGGAGCTTGCAGGGCTGGCGGTCGGCTCACGCGACCGGCAGCTTGCCGAGCAGGCCAACCGATTTCGCCCTGGGTCTCTGGCGATCGCCCGGGCGGACAGTGCCTCAGATCTGGAGGCGGCCCTGGCTTACTCGCCAACCATGCACCATGGTCCCGGCGCCCTACTCGAACTGGTCGATAGCGTCCCGTGCGACTGCGTGGTCAGCGCCGTGGTCGGCTTGGGCGGTCTGGCGGCTACGCTGCGAGCCGTGGAGCTTGGTCGGCGAATCGCCCTGGCCAACAAAGAAGTGCTTGTTATTGCCGGGTCGCTTCTAATGCCTCTGGCGGAGCGAGCCGGCGCGGAGATCATTCCCGTAGACAGCGAGCATTCGGCGATCTTTCAGGTGATACACGGGGAGCGGGCGGTCGACGTCGAGAGGATTTATCTTACTGCATCGGGCGGGCCCTTCCGAACCTGGAGCGAGGAGGCGATGGGCGACATCACTGTCGAAGATGCCCTTCGCCACCCCACCTGGGACATGGGGCCCAAAATCACGGTCGACTCCGCGACAATGATGAACAAGGCCCTCGAGATCGTCGAGGCCCGCTGGCTTTTCGATCTCAGACCCGAACAGATTGAGGTAGTCGTCCATCCCGAGTCGATCATACACTCACTGGTAGAGTTCTGTGACGGTTCGCTGATTGCCCAACTGGGGACGCCCGACATGCGCACACCGATTCAGTACGCATTGACATTTCCCCAGCGACGGCCGTGTCCGTCCGACAGGCTGAACCTTTCCGAGATACGACGGCTCAACCTGCACCCACCCGACACGCGGCGGTTTCCCGCGCTGCGGCTGGGACACGAGGTGGCCCGGCGGGGTGGGACCGCCGGTGCGGTTCTCAATGCGGCGAATGAGGCAGCGGTCGAACTGTTCAGTCAGGGCGTCATATCCTTTCTTGACATCGCCCGCCAGACCGAACGGGCCCTGGCTCAGCATGACTTCAAGAAGTCGCCCACTCTGGAGGATCTGCTGGCGGCGGATCGGTGGGCGAGGCAAGAGGTAGCTCGATGCACAGCCTGTTGACCCAGCCTGAGGCCTGCCTAATCGCCCAGTGGTCCCCATTGGCCGTGTGGCAGAGCATCTGGCCGTACGTTCTGATGCTGATTGGCTTCTCGCTGATCGTGTGCGTCCATGAGCTCGGACATTTCGCGCTGGCCAAGTGGGCCGGAGTGCGCGTAGACAAATTCGCGGTGGGGTTCGGGCGCGAACTTTTCGGGTTTACCAAAGGTGAGACGCGTTATTCCTTCAACGTCCTTCCGCTGGGCGGTTACGTGAAGATGCTCGGGCAGGAGGATTTCGACGACAAGGCCAAGGAGCTGCAGTTCAAGGACGATCCGCGATCGTTCGTCAACAAGCCCGTGGGACGCCGGATGGCCATCGTGTCAGCCGGTGTGGCCATGAACGTTCTTTTCGCCTGCCTGCTGTTTATGATCGTATTTCTGATCGGCATGCAGGCGGTGGGTACGCGGATCGCGTTTATCGAGCCCGACAGCCCGGCCGACCGTGCCGGCCTGTTGCCCGGCGACGAGATCATGAAGATCAACGGGGAGAACGTCCTCGAATTCAATGAGGTGCGGTTGGCGGTCATGCTCGCTCCGCTCCACGAGCCGATCGAGTTCATCGTGGAGCGCGGGGGTGACCTCAAATCGATTCAGGTCGAACCGGAGTACACCATACCTGAAAGCACGCGGGGTATCCGGCGGCAGATCGTCGGAATCGCCCCAGGGGCGACGCGTGAGATCGTCGACGTCGGACCGGAGATCGACCAGTCCAGACCCGACCGCCCACATGTCGGCGACCTCATCGTCGAAGTCGACGGCATCGAGGTAACCGATAACAACGCCAGCGAGGTCATCAACGCTCTCGTCTATGCCAAAGGAGACGTCTACGTCGAGCGAATAGATCCGAAGGATCCGGACGCGCCGGGGCAACGCGTTCGAGTCGACATCCCCCCCATTCTGACCATTTTTCCCAGCGAAGGTAACGGCGCAAGTGAAGTCAGCGTGCTTGGTCTGAGGCCGCTCGTCCGACTCAACCTCGTTGACTCTAGAGGTCGCGCCCACCTGGCCGGCCTTGAACCCGGCGATACCGTGCTTAGTTGGGACGATACCCCGTACCCGAGCAAGGCGGCTATCACGCGAGCGATTCAGGATTGCCCCGAGCGAGACATTCATTTCAAGGTCCGGAAGCCAAGCGGCGGAATCTTCGAGGGGTTTGTTCGGCCGAAGCGTAATCGCCGCGGTGATGCTACCATCCAGGCAATCTGGAAGAGGATTGACGATAAGAACCGCACCGAGGGCGGACCGCGGGCCTTCTTCGCTGAAGTCCGTCGGTCCGGCAAAGCACGTCGCGCCGGCTTCGAAACGGGTGATGTGATCCTGTCATGCAGGGGCGTTGTGAACCCTTCCGTGACGGAGGTCAACGGGGCGATCCGGACCAACGCCGGCCGGCAGATTGCGATCACGGTTCGGAAAACGGACGGTAGGAAGATCACGAAGTGGGTACGGCCGGAGCGTTCCGGCTCCATCGATGCCCGTTACAACCTGGTGGCGGACGACGTGCTGCGGGTCGGTGGGATAGTAGAGACCATTCACGGACGACCCAGTCCCGCGGCCCAAGCCGGCATTCAACCCGGAGCGCTGATAACGGCGGTAAACGGTCGGCGCGTCTCCCGGTGGCGGGAGCTGACAGAGGCCTTGCGCGAAAACGCCGGGAGCACGGTCGAGCTGGCGTATCTGGACTCAGACAATCAGTCTCGTACCGCCGTGTTCCCGGTTCCTCACTGTTTGCGCACGTTGCTCGGAGCCGGCCCGGAAGCACGCATTGTAAGCATCGATGGACGAAAGACCGTGATGCTCCCAACGAGCCGCGGTATCGAGGAGGCAGCCGTCGGCTACCGCAAGGCCACACGGTTCTTACTTACCGAGCTGATCGGGCGGACGCACGTGCCAGTGGAGTACCGTGCCAACCCGCTGGCAGAGATTCAAATCGGGTACATCGATGTCTCCGAAGATGTAGTCGATCCATGGCTGGGACGCATCGCGTTTTCCGCCAACGTCGACGTTGCTCTCGTGACCAAGTTGCTCAAGGGCGACAATGCCTTTGACGCCGTTCGGATTGGCGTACACAAAACCTATTACTTCATCCTGAACGTTTACAAGATTCTCCAACGCATGATCTTCACCCGCAGCGTCGGGTTGGACAGCGTATCCGGACCTCTGGGGATCATCGACATCGGGGGCAGGATGGCACGGTCGGGACTGGTTGACCTCATCTTCTTTATGGCCATCATTTCGGCGAACCTGGCCGTCATCAACTTTCTTCCGCTGCCGATTTTCGACGGCGGTTTGATGGTGTTCCTCTTGATCGAGAAAATCAAGGGAAGCCCGGTCAGCCTCCGCGTACAGGTGGCCACTCAGATGATCGGACTTTTCCTGATCATTGGTGCCTTCTTGTACATCACCTTCAACGATGCGATGCGCCTGTGGGGCTGATCCTTGTCTTATCCTGCCGCTGCCGTCCCACAGGTAAAGCCTGACGGAAACGCGTTTGCCGCTGCCCACGCGGCCGATAAGGCAATAAAGTGGCGGTCTGAACAAGTCCTTCCTTGCACCTGCCGTGTATCGTAAGAAATAGAGGGGTGTGCGCTTCTTTGTGTCTTTGAGGCGTCGCCTCCGTGCTTTCCGGTGAGTCCGGCAGGTCCTTCAAGATGTCTTGGAGCCGGCCGAGGGACATTCCGTGGAGTCGATCAATGGAAGTCACAGAGATCTGCCCGCTGACCGAAGATGCCGTCGCAAAGCTGCTGGCGGATCGAGAAGCCGCGGCTCCAAGCTCGAGCGCCAGGGAACGACGCAAAGTGGCCCGCTGGCCCTTTCCGGGTACGGCAGAGCTGTGGATACCGCAAGAGAACGACATCGAGCGATACGTGCTTGCGACGTCGCTCAACCTCAGTCTTCACGGCGTCGGTGTCCGCTGCGAGGAACCTCTAGCCCCCGGTCTCGAACTGGACATCGCCATCCACGAACCTGAAATGAGCTTCCACGGGCGGGCCGTCGCCCGCCACTGCACCGAAATCGAAGACGAGTATCTGATTGGGCTTCAGTTCCTTTTCAGTAGCACGTGATCAAGCGGTGCAAGAGTCACGCACCCGCAACTACAGAACCTCACCGCCAGGTAGGTGCATATCGCAGCCCAACCGAGCCGCGGCCTTTCCCGGCGCGCCGGGCCGCTAGTGTCCTCGCCTGCAAGAAGACTTGGAACTCCACCCTGGCAGTCGTGATGCTAACGCTTAGAGAACTGGAACCGTCTGCGCGCCCCGCGCTGTCCGTACTTCTTGCGTTCAACCTTCCGTGGATCGCGGGTCAGCAGGTTGTGCTCACGTAGCTTGGGTTCATAGTCGCTGTGGGCCTTGGCCAGTGCACGAGCCAGGCCCAAGACCACTGCCCCGGCCTGCCCACTGATCCCACCACCACCGACATTGACGAACACGTCTATCGACTTGCCGGTCTCCGTGACTTCCAGCGGTGTCCGGACAGCTTGACGATCCTTGTCGATCTTGAAGTAGTCGTCCACTTTGCGCTTGTTGATAAGAAACGCCCCCTCGCCGGGGCGAATGCGCACACGGGCCACCGAAGCCTTCCGGCGGCCGGTACCCCATACGTACGGGCCGCTCATGTTCAACTTCGTTTCGACAACCTCTGGTTCGGCTACAGGCGTGGTCGGCTCAGCAGTCTCAGCCGGTGTCGCCGCGGGGTCTGTGGTCGGTTCCTCACTCATGTGTTAGTGTCCTTCGCGAAGTGTAATCCTCTACAAAGCCAACGGGGCAGGCTGTTGGGCCGTATGCGGGTGCTCATCGGCTGCATAAACCTTCAGCTTCTTGAGCATCTTCCGGCCCAAGGAATTCTTGGGCAGCATCCGCCGGACCGCTTCATAGACGATCCGCTCGGGATGCCGCTCGAGCATCCGTCGGTAGGGGGTCTCGCTGTATCCGCCGGGATGGTACGAATACCGGGGGTACACCATAGTGTCCGCCTTCCGACCGGTCACGCGAACCTTGTGCGCATTGGTCACCACGACGAAATCCCCGGTGTCCACATGTGGGGTGTACGTGGGCTTATGCTTGCCCATGAGCACCGTGGCGATCCGTGTCGCGAGCCGGCCGAGAATCTGGTCGCTCGCATCCACGACATACCACTGCTGCTCGACCTCACCGGGTTTGGCCAGGAAGCTTCCTAACTTACGCTTTGACATAGACTTACGCTCAAGCGGATACACGTCTCTCAGTGCAGCACAATGCAGTCTATCACCGTTTTCGCCTCCGTCAAGCCCTGCTGTGAGCGGGTTCTCCTCTGGAAGCGTCCCGCGAGGAGCGGCAATCCGACAGCCCATCCGGGCGGCAGGCCGACCCGCAAGCCGCGGCAGGGCCGGCCGCTGCCGTGGAGGCGTCAGGCCAGGGCCAAGCAGCGCGAGACCGTGATTCACCGTGTGGGGCCGGCCACCTCTCTCGGGATGCACCCCCCGGGGCCAATCGCCCCGGCAAACGCCTTGACGCAATGAGGCAAATCCGTCATCCTAGCAGTTTCGGCGTGCGGACGCCCCGGGGGCACGGCAGGTATTCGGCAGGTCGACGATGATATCCTGCGGAGCGGTTTCCCCGGTCGTGGAACAGGGCCGTGGAGTGCTAAGACGGTGTACGCGATTATCAGTGACGGTTCTCGTCAGTATCGGGTTGAGGAGGGACAGGTTCTCGAGGTCGAGCGGAAGGACCTGGCAGAGGACGCCGAGACCTTCGTGTTCGATCGGGTCTTGTTTGTCGGAGATCTCGAGGACGGCCCCAAGATCGGGCAACCCGCTGTTGACGGCGCCAAAGTGACCGTCTCGGTGCTCGGGGAGTTCAAGGGGAAGAAGATCACGATCCACAAACGCCGCCCCCGCAAGTACTATAAGCTCAAGAAGGGCCACCGCCAGAAGTACCTGCGAGTCAAGGTCGACAAGATCGAAGCGTAGGCCCGATTGTCGATTGCAGATTGAGGATTGGCGATGTTTGATCTGAACGGGCTCGACCGACGGCCGTCCTTCAAGCACTGGACGTCAGTGCTCTTTGTTTGGTCTGACCTGTTCGGCTCACGACTTGGGTGCCACTGACGACCTGGGTGTTGCTGCTGACTTGCGTGCCACTGGCGGCTAGACCGCCAGTGCTGGGCGCCTGACACCACAACACGTGATTCGTGAAGCCGAACTAGTCCCATGTTTGACAAGTCTCGCGGCTATCTAAGTCCCAGGCTGTCCCGGCGCACCAGGATGCAGACCTCAGCGCGGACTAAAGCCCGCGGCTCGGGGTAGCTTGATCGTCGCACCATTTATGAAACACGGGACTGACGATACGGGCTTTCTCGGCCGATCACGACGCACGGCTCGGTGGATCATTTTCGGGGGCTGAGGGCTCGTTGGCGGGTTTCTTCGGCTCGTTTTACGAGTTCCTCCTTTGTGGGCAGCTTGGCCGGTTCGAGGGTGAAATGGCGGGCGTGCTTGTCGTGTAGGTGGCCGGGCCAGAGGACCTCGGCGACAAAGTCGAACGGGATGATCTGATACCAGGGGGCCTTGATCTCCCAATTGGTCTTTAGCGTCTGGTAGCCTTCCTTCCGGATGATCACGTCGTAATCACCGTACCAGAGGAAATCGATCGTGACCGCACTGCGCCCGACCTCCTGATCGTTCAGGAAGACCAGAGCGGCCGGCGGCTCGGTGGTAATCGTGATGGTTCGTCGGACGCAGCCGATCGAAGCCACTGCCATGAGCAATGCAGCCGCAGCCAAGTACAGGCAACCATTCGAGTGAGCCGCGGCCTTCAGGGGGCGCGGACGTCCGCACAGGCTCGAGCCTGCGGCTCGGAGGAGACGACATCGACACGATCGCAAAGCGTTAAGCATTTTTCGTGCTCACCTTCAAAAGGGGTTGCGGGTCAGCGACCTCCATTCTTGCGTAGCCCCGATGTACATCGGGGTCCGGCCGGGCCGGTGGTACTCACGGCCGCCAAGCTACGGCTGGCACGGGGGGACCGTGACAGTTCCGGCGGCTTCTTAAGATCCTGCTAGCCCCGTTCACAGGGCTTTCCCGCGAAGCGGGCCACTAGGCCGGCCCTTCAGGGCCGGTCAGATGGGCCCGCGCTAGTTCGTCTGCGCTAGCCCGTTGAAACGGGCTTCCCAAGAGTACAAAAGCCCGTTGAAACGGGCTCAGGAGCCTAGAAAGGGGGGGCGGGGTGCCGACCGGGCGTAAAACGCCCGGCCTAATAGCCCTTCGGGAAAGACCGCTGAAGCGGTCTAGGAGCCCAGACTCCGGAGACCACCTCGTGATCACAGCACGCGGTTTGACGCATAAGGACCCCGCCGGAAGTGCCACAGGCCCGGCACGGGGGCCGGCCGCTACACGGTAACGGAGAATCTCTGGCAAGAGCTTCATCACGGCGGCTCCAACTCGCATACTTCGGCCGACGGGCCGGTGGTATCGAGGATAGCCACTGTACACCGCCCGCTTACCCAGCCGCAACATTCTCCCGCGTTCAGAAGGAGTCTGCCATTCTCAAAGCGGTTGACCACCTCATGGGTGTGGCCGGTGATGATGATGTCCGCCCGCTCGACGTCGGCGGGCTTGCACCAATCGATGTAGTGGTGGACCAGAATCGTGCGTCCACCCAGCTCAACAAAGAGCGGGCCGTCCTGAACTTGCGGCATCAGCTCCTTGAGCCCGGCCCGCTCACCGTCGTTATTGCCATAGGTCACGTGCAACGGTCCGTCGTAGCTCAGCAGACGCCGGACGGCAAAGGGGGCTACGAAATCGCCGGGATGAATCAGCGCCTCGACCTTGCGCCAGGCAAAGAGCGAGAGGGCCGCATCGATCTGCGGCAGCCGATCATGCGTATCCGAGATCACGCCTATCAGCATTATGCCACCTACCGGCGCCGGTAGAGATATTCGTGAAGGTACTCGATCGTGGCCTGCTGGTTGGCGCTCTCGTAGGCGATAATGTCGCCGGAGGAGATCAACCCGTAGAGCTTGCCCTCCTCGACCACGGGCAGGTGCCGAATCCGCTTGTCGGTCATCACCGTCTTGCACTCTTCCAGGGTGCTGTCTCGACGGCAACAGGCCATCGGCGAGGTCATCACGTCGTCCACAGCGGTCTGGCCGGCCCCTTTGCCGGCCGCCACCACCCGGTCAAGGATGTCCCGCTCGGTGAAGATGCCGACCGCGTTCTCCCCGCCGGTGACCACGACGGCCCCGATCCGCCGCTCGTTCATCAGCCTGGCCGCGTCCAGCACCGTCGCCTTCCGATCGACGGTGGCCACGTCCGTACCTTTCTTATCCAAAATCTCCTGGGCATTTGGCATAGTCATTCTCCCTACTACACATCACCCGATGGGCGGCATTGTGCTGGGATGGACGGGCGGCCGCAAGACTTATAGTCGGTGCAGCCCCAGAAAGGAGGGATGCGGGTCGGGTGGAGGGTCACCCGACCCGCATCAGGCAGGCCGGTGCGTCACTCCGGCTTGTGGGTCAGGGGTGTTGGTGTTTCGTTCTATCGAGCAACTGCCAGCGGTGTAGAATCAGCCCTTCGATCCGTCGAATTACCACCGGCGAGCGCTCACGCGCCCAAGCGTCGGCCAGGCGGTTGCGAAGGCGCCGCAACTGCTGCTCTATTCTATATACGTCGTCGTGTTGTGAATGGGTCGCCATACGCATAAGTCGTTTCCCCGCGACGCAGGGTGTCGTTTCCTACCCTTCATACGCGTAGACGGCCGGAATATTCCGATCGGCTCATAAGAAAATTGTCAGAGTTTGTGGAG
>CP070827.1:2158903-2176035 GCA_020344555.1 Phycisphaerales bacterium | reverse complement strand
TACTGATGCGCTAAGAGCATTGGGATACGTAGAATCTCGCGACTAGCAAGGCCGGCATTACGCCGGGACGCTCAACAGCGCATTGCGGCGGATTACCCCGCACATCGTGGCACGTTAGGTGCTATTTAGTCCGCAGCTCTTCACGAGATTACAAGACGTAGCCCGTCGTAGGCCAAGGCCATGCCGTGCGGCAGTTCCTTGTTGACCTGCTCGTGGCCTAATTGATGGGCAATGTGTGTGAAGTACGTTTGGCGCGGGCGGATGGTGCGAGCGATTTCGACAGCCTGGTCCAGATTGAAGTGCGCCGGGTGGGGCGTACGGCGCACGGCGTCCAGCATCAGCACGTCGAGATCCTGCAACAGCGACATCGACTCGGCAGGGATGTGACTGCAGTCCGTGCAATAGGCGAAGTTACCGAAGCGAAAGCCCAGGACCGGCAGCAATCCGTGCATCAGCGGAATCGGAATGATCGTCTCGCCACCGATGGTAAACGGGCTGGCGTCGATGGCGTGCAGCTCCAATTCGGGTCTGCTGTGCGGCGAATCCGGAGCGTGCTCGAACGCGTACAGGAACATGTGGCGCAGACTTGAGAGCGTACGCTCCGTACCGTAACAGCGCAGCGGCTGCTGCATGAGCCAGTTGAACCGCCGCACATCATCAAGGCCGGCAACGTGGTCGGCGTGGTGATGCGTAAAGAGCACCGCATCCACTCGGTCGATGCCGTTGGCCACACACTGAAGCCTGAGCTCGGGAGCGGTGTCAACCAGGATGCGCTGGTCGCCCAGGCGCACGAAGATGCTCGGCCGGTCGCGCTTATCCCGGGGGTCGCTCGAAGTGCACACCGCACATTCACAGCCGATCATTGGCACGCCGTGCGACGTGCCGCTGCCAAGGATGACTACTTCGACAGACGATGTGCCGGGACTCATGAAGGCTCCTTACACCGCACGAGGGACACCACCCTTGCGCTGCGGTGGTGGAGCATGATACGATCCCTAATCGATCACCGCCACCGTCGATCCTTTCTAGCCTGGTACAGCGTTGTTGACCGGCTTTGACCGTCATGCTACCGTCGATACGGCTCCGTGTACGCGTGCCCAAAAAACGAGTGGGTAGTGGAGACCGAATTGCAGACCAGCGGGCCATTCAAGCGCAAGTGTGGTTGGACGGCGCTCCTGTGCGCCGTTGTCCTAAGCGGTTGCGACGCCCCCGAAAAGGCTCCGGCGGGCTCCGTCGCCGCGGCCTGGCAACGGCGAGATCAAGCCGGGGCCGCGTCTGCCAGTCTCTCCAATCAGCAGGCGGTCACGAATCGCCAGGTGCTGATCCCACGGGATACCGAGGCCAAAGAACCGACCATTGCGACGGTCAACGGCCGACCGGTCGCCCGCCGCCGTGTGCTTGATCTTCTTCTCAAAGCCCGGGGCGTGGAGGTCTTGGAGCAATTGATCGGTCTGGAAGCCGCAGCGACGGCCGCTGCAAATGCGGGCCTGACCGTCACGCAAGCGGATGTGGATCGTGAGTACGAGCAGGCTCTGCGGAATCTGGCCGATCCGCTTTCATCGGTCACGCCCAAGCCGTTCGACCGGAAGGCCGCGGAACGCCTGCTCAAGACGGTCCTCTCACAGCGGAACGTGTCTCGCGAGGAGTTCGACATCATCACTCAACGCAACGCATATCTGCGGAAGATCGTCGGGTCGCAGCAGGTACTTACGGAACAGCAACTGCGGCGGGAGTTTGACCGGCTTTATGGCAAGCGGGTACAGGTCCGTCACATTCAGCTTGGCACACTTGCCGAGGTCGCCCGGGTGAAGGAGAGACTAACGGCTGGTGAGGACTTTGCCGAGTTGGCCGGGCGGTACAGTGCCAACACGGCCAGTGCCAGGAGTGAGGGCCTGCTCGATCCTTTCTCCGCTGGAGATGAGGAGGTACCGGCCCTTCTCCGCGAAGCGGCCTTCTCCCTGGAGCCGGGACAGGTGTCCGATGCGGTCCGGATCGGTGAGTGGTATCATCTGGTCAAGGTGGAGCGGCTCTTGCCGGCCGTGGAGAAGGAGTTTGAGCAGGTTCGGGCTGAGCTGGAGAGGTCGGCGCGTAGGCGCATGGCTGCACCGGCCATGTACGAACTCTTCGAGAGCCTGTTTCGGGAGGCTACCATTGAGATTCACGATCCGGCCTTGGCGGAAGCGTTCCACCGGAAACACGAGGATCGCGCTCGCCGAGCGACAGGGTCTGGACGTCTGCGCGGGCCGTAGCCAGCGGCTAGCTCAGAGGCACTGTTGCCCTGGGACCAGCTAAGGAGAATCAGGTGGCTGAGACGAAGCGTTATCCATCGATTCTGATGTTCGGTGGTCCCGGTTCCGGCAAGGGGACGCAGGGGGTTGTATTGGGACAGATGCCCAATCTGGCGCACCTTGCGATGGGTGACATCTTTCGCGGCCTCGACAGGACCTCTGAGATCGGCAAGGAGTTCCTTTCCTATTCAACCCAGGGCCGGCTCGTTCCCGACGAGTTGACCGTCCGTGTCTTCCGTGATCATGTCGAAGACGGGATCAAGGCCGGCAAGATCGATCTCGACTACCACACGCTGATTTTGGACGGGATTCCGCGAACGCCGAGGCAGGTCGAGCTGCTGGCAGAAGTCCTCGACGTGAAGCGAATTGTCCATCTGGTAATGGAGGACCGGGACGCTTTGGTTGCCCGGCTGATGGGGCGGGCCGGGAAGTCCGATCGTCCGGACGACATTGACCGCTCGGTTATCGAGAACCGCATCGAGGTGTACGAACGCGAAACCCGCCCGGTGCTTGAGGCGTACCCCAAAAAGTTGATCGTGCGGGTAAACGGCGACCAGCCACCCCTGGCGGTGCTGCGCGATGTTGCGGCCTGTCTGATCGACGTGGTGTCTCCGAGTATCTAGGCAACCTGAGTAGGTGTCGTGTAACACCACGCTGATGACGGACGTTCTCGGTAATGCGGGCTGTGCTAAGGGAGAATCCATGATGGCTTCCTTGCCCCAGCGTGTTAAAGACGTTGCGGGCCAGTTCGATCAGCGATTCGGGGAATACCTGACGCCCGGCGGGGATGTTCCGCAGGAACTGGTTGAAGCGATTCGCTACTCCGCGCTGGCCCCCGGCAAGCGCATTCGACCCTATCTGGTGGTGCGCTGCTGCGAGCTGGTCGGCGGGAGGGTTGCTGACTACTGGCCTGTAGCCGCCGCCGTCGAGTGCGTGCACGCGTTTAGCCTCATCCACGATGACCTTCCGGCGATGGACGATGACAATCTCCGCCGAGGCCGGCCGACGTGCCATAAAAAGTTCGATGAGGCCACGGCGGTCCTTGCGGGCGATGCCTTGGTGGTGCTGGCCTTCGAGCTGCTTACACGCCATGTGAAGGATCAGGTCCTCGCAGCCCGCATGGTCTTGGAGCTTGCCGTAGGAACAGGGTGGGCGGGGATGATCGGTGGTCAAACAGCCGACATTCTCGGCCAATCGAAGCCCCCGGCGCTGGAGCTTGCCTCGTACATTCACAAACGCAAGACGGCGAGCCTGTTCGAGACATCCTGCCGGCTTGGAGCCCTGGTTGGCGGTGGTAGTGCTGATAGCGTCGCTGTGTGCGGGCGATTCGGGCAAAGTCTGGGGCGCGCATTCCAAATTGCCGATGATTTATTGGACGTAACTTCAACGGCCCGGGAGCTGGGAAAAGAAGTCGGCAAGGATGCCGCGGCCAACAAACAAACGTTCCCGCAATGCGTAGGAATTGAACGGAGTCGCACCGCAGCGATGGAGCAGGCAAAAGCCGCAACTGCAGAGCTTGACATCTTCGGTCCCGAAGCGGATGACCTGCGGGCATTGGCCCGATACGTTGTTGATCGAAATTATTGAAAGCCGTGAAGGTTACGGGCCGCGGGGCAATTCGGTACAGTACGCACGGCCTCCAAACGCCGTGGTTTGGAGCTTAACGGTCTGGTAGCTGGAAGCGTCCATCGATGAGCTTGTTGGATCAGATTCATTCGCCGGTCGATGTCCGGGCATTGCCTTTGGATCAGCTACCGGCGCTGGCGGAGGAAATCCGTTGCCGGATTCTGGACGTCGTCGGACGGCGCGGCGGGCACTTGACCAGCAATCTCGGTGTCACCGAGGTGACGATCGCGCTGCATCGAGTGTTCGACTTCTCTGAAGACCGGCTGCTGTGGGACGTCGGTCATCAGTGCTATCCGCACAAGCTGCTGACCGGACGGAACGACCGGTTCGACTCGCTCCGCCAGGCAGGTGGAATCAGCGGTTTCCCCGATGTCAATGAAAGCGAGTATGACCTGTTCAACGTGGGCCACGCCGGAACCTCGATCGCTACCGCGGTAGGGATTGCCCGTGCGGATCAGCTCCTGGACCGGGACCGCAGGGTCGTGACCCTGATTGGCGACGCCAGCATCGTCAACGGGGTCGCATTCGAGGGACTCAATCAGGCGGGTACGCTCAAACGGCAGTTCCTCGTGGTTCTCAACGATAACGAGTGGGGAATCTCGCCGACCCAGGGCGGCATCGCCGCGTATCTGGCCAGGTTCCGGGCGAGCAGTCTCTATGATGGGATGAAGGAGCGCACCAAGAAGCTCCTCCCGAAACTGCCGTTGCTGGGCAAACCGGTCTTCGAGATGATTGCCCACTTGAAAGAGGGCATCAAAGCCACGATGTCGCCCGGGCAGTGGTTTGAAGCGCTTGGGTTGCAGTATGTTGGGCCGGTCGACGGGCACGACATCAAGCACCTCATAGAGATTCTGGAAGTGCTCAAGCGGGCCAACCATCCGGTATTGCTCCACGTTCACACAATAAAGGGGAAGGGATGTGACTGGGCCTCGGCGGAGCCGGGCAAATACCACAGCCCCAAGCCCTTCGTCGTCGAGGGCGGCAAGGTGATCCTCAAGGGAGGAACCGGCAAGAGCTGGACGACCGCCTTCGTGGACTCTCTGATTGATCTGTCCGAAGAGGACGACACGATTTATGCGATGACGGCCGGTATGCCGGACGGGACCGGTTTGAGCAAGTTCCTGAGGCGGTTTCCCGACAGGTGTCGCGACATCGGCATCGTAGAAAGCTGTACGGTGGATCTGGCGGCGGGTATGGCCAAGGCCGGTTTGCGACCCGTCGTGGCGATTTATTCGACCTTCCTCCAACGGGCCTTCGACCAGGTATTCCAGGAGGTCGTGCTACAGGGTCTGCCGGTCATGTTCTGTCTCGATCGTGCCGGACTGGTCGGTGGCGACGGTGCGGTTCATCACGGCTTCCTGGATATCGCCTATTTACGAGGTTTCCCGGGTATGGTGTTGATGGCCCCCGTCGACGAGGCTGAGTTGCGCCAGGCGATGAAGTTCGGTCTCACACTGAGTCAGCCTTGCGCGATCCGTTATCCTCGCGATAACGTGCCCGATCCCATCCCGGAGTGCCCGCCGTTTACGATGGGTAAGTCGCGACGGCTTCGCGACGGCGATGACGCCACCGTTTTGTGCTACGGTGTCACGACGGTCTATGCGATGGCCGCCGCGGAAATACTTGCGGAAGACGGTATCGAGATTGGGGTGGTCAACGCCCGATTTGCCAAGCCGATCGACCGGGAGATGATCGGTGCAGCGCTGCGGTCCGAGGCGCCGGTTGTGACCGTGGAAGAACATTCGACGGCGGGCGGGTTCGGCTCGGCCGTTCTTGAAGCTGCTCAGGACATGGGCCTCGCCGCGTCGCGGATCGTCCGCCTGGGCATACCCGCGGATCGATTCATCGCCCACGGATCGCGCAGAGGACAGTTGGCCGAGTGCGGCATCGACGCAACTGGAATCGCGTCGACGGTTCAAGCCCTCATCGAGACGAATGAACCGGCGGAAGCGATCCGCAGGCTGTCGGCCTGCGCGGAATCCCCTACCGGTTGAGAGCTATTCGCCGTTCATTCTACGGAGGACAATGCTTTGCCCGGCACTACGGAGTCGCGACGGGTCTACTTTCTCTCCAACCCCGGCAGAGCCGACGCGGCCGGCGCGCTTGAGGACCTGCTGTCTTTTGCGTCCTCGCGATGCACCGTTTCCGGTTCGAATCTGGAGTTGGACGGGCGGGCGGCAGTGACTGCCGGAGCCGACCGCATTGTTGTTCTCGGTGGCGACGGTACGCTCATCGGCGTAGCCCGTTCGCTTGGTGCCGACCAGATCCCGCTAATCGGTGTTAACGTCGGCAAGCTCGGCTTTCTCGCGGAGTTTTCCGTCGAGGAGCTCAAGAGTTGTTTCGACCGGGTGGTATCCGACGATACCATCGTCAGCCGACGCACGGTCTTGCAGGTGGCTGTTCACCACGAAGGGCGGGTGCGCGATCGGAGTCTGGCGATCAACGACTGTGTGATTCAAGCGGGTCCGCCGTTCCGGATTATCAGGCTGGCCATGTCGATCAACGGCGAGCATCTGACCGAGGTTGGCGGCGACGGCCTGATTGTTTGTACGCCAAGCGGGTCCACGGCACACAATCTGTCCGCCGGCGGTCCGATCATGCAGCCCGGTGTAGATGCCATTGTGCTGACACCTCTCTGCCCGCATTCACTCACGCACAGGCCGCTGGTTGTGGAACGCGGATCGGTGATCGACATCGTCGCACGCGACGTGAGCGAAGGGACGACGGCCATTATCGACGGCCAGGTCTCTTACCCGCTCCAACCTTCAGACCGTGTCACTTTACGCCGGTTCGACGCCGATTTTGCGCTCGTGCACAACCCCCTGTACGCCAAATGGCATAATCTGGTTACCAAGCTACACTGGGGCCGGGCGCCCAACTACCACTAAGGCCCTCTGTGACAGCCTGTCAGCCGATTGTACGTTGCCGTTCTGCATTCCCGTCATCCGTTTGCCGATGTCCGAAAAGGGTCCAATGTTGGATCTCTCCGTCTGTCTCTGGGGCGGTTCCGTGCAGATTGTCGAAGCTGTCGCTGATGCCAACGTGCTTGATACCAGTGGACGGGCAGCCTATGCCCTGCGGGCAGGGCACCGGTACGTCGTTTATGATTCCGAGGCCGGGTATGGGCTCCGCGACGGGGCTTTGAAATTGCTCGCAGGCCTGGACCGGGTGCTACCCATTTACCACGGAGAGACGCTAGGACAACACCGCTTGATCCTACCGTTTATCGGGCGGCGCGGTGACGCCCTGGTCACGGCTTCGTGCCTTGCAGCTTTGCAGGACCGATACCCCGAGATTACAATCGACGTTGCCGCGCCCGACGTACCGCGTGAAGTGCTCTGCTTGATGCCGCGTCTCGGCGAACAGTCGCCGTACCCACCTCTGGCTGAGCAGATCGAGCACTACGACTACTACTTGTCCTTCGAGGAAGTGGAGGCCGTGCCACGCGGCTGGCAAAGAAGCTGTGCCGACGTGTTCAGCTCCTGCATGCACACACCGCGCCCGACCAACCCGCCACGGATAACTGTTCCGCCGGAGGTGCAACAGCGCTGGACGCTTGGCGCGACCGGACGGCCACGCGTGGCCGTGCACGTTGGGAGGAACGATAGCCTCCGTTCGTACCCGCAGGATCTGCTTGACGACCTCGTCCGATACCTGATCGACGCAAGATTCGAGGTCTATCTCATTGGTGCCGGCGATGTGACTGGACAGGCGGAGACGTACGGTACAGAGCCTGCACACGATCTTTGCGGCCGGACAGCCACACCGGCCGACCTGGCGGCCGTTCTTGCGCAGATGGACGCCGTGGTGACCGGCGATTCGTTTCCGATGCACCTGGCGGGCGCGATCGGCGTGCCAACGCTCGCGCTGTTTACCGCCACGGATGCTGTGATCGGATCGGACTACCCGGCCGTTGTAGCCGTTCAATCTCGGGTCCGCTGCAGCCCCTGTCGTATCGCTGACGGAGTGTGCCCGCTCGGCCACGGTCGATGCATTGCCCACCGCGACCGGTCCGTAAGCCCGGAATCCCTCGTCGGGCGGCTAGAGACGCTCGTTTCGGTCGTGGACGTTGTCTAAGCGAACATGATTGATGGGTCAAGCGAGCCGTATCCGGCGGGATCTCTGACGGTGCTTGCCCGTCTACGTCCGTCCCAACGGAACAGGACGATTCGTAGAACACGGCTGACCGGCATCCGCGCAGGCTGAGGCCTGCAGTTCGGCACCTCAGCGCTGAACGTCACGTTAGAAGAAGCCAGCCAACAGCAGCAGCGCTGCAATGATGGCCGCGTTGAAAAACGCAGAGCTGAGGAACATGCCGAGTGCAGTCCTCGTATCTCCAAATACAAGCTCATTCCGCCGCTGAACCCGGGTCGCCCCAGGCGCATTCGGGATTTGGCAACCTTATGAGACCTCGGTACGCTCCTGCGTGGGTACGAATCCGCTGCGCAGCGTGTTTTCGGTAATGCAGCGGGCATCCATAAAATGCAGCAGGTAGTCCGGTGAACCGGCCTTGACACCCGTACCGCTCAGTTTGAAGCCGCCGAACGGTTGGGCGTCCACCTGTGAACCGGTGATCCGACGGTTGATGTAGAGATTGCCCACCGCGAACGCCCGTCGTGCCCGATCGATGTGGCCGGGGCTTCGGGAGAAGAGACCGCCGGTCAGGGCGTACCGGCTGTTATTGGCGATCTCCAGCGCCTCCGTAAAGTCGGCCGCTCGGATCACCACGAGCACCGGCCCGAAGATCTCCTCCTGCGCAATCCGGGCGTCCGGTTTGACGTCCACGACGATTGTGGGTGGAACGAAATAACCCTGGTCGCACTGCGCGGGGAGTTTCGCCTGTACCAGTATGCGCCCCTCGGCCCGGCCGAGGTCGATGTGCTCGCCGATGCGCGTGCGTGCCTCCTCGTCGATCACGGGGCCGACCATCGTCGCCGGCGCATCGGCCGGGCCGATCGGCACGCTCTCGGTGGCCTCACAGAGCCGCCCCAACAGAGCGTCATATATTCCCTCGAGAACGATCACCCGGCTGCAACTGCTGCACTTCTGCCCGGCGAAGGCAAACGCGGACACGATGATCGCCTGTACCGCTCCATCCAGGTCGGCATCGTCGTCGACGATGATCGGGTTTTTGCCGCCCATCTCCACGATCATCTTCTTGATGAACCCTTGCCCTGGCCGGACATTGGCGCCCGCCCGGATGACGCCGGTCCCTACCTCATGCGAACCGGTAAAAGCCACCAGGTTAACGTCGCCGTGCTCGACAAGGTGCTGACCGACTGTCGCCCCCGGCCCGGGAACGAAGTTGACCACACCGGGAGGAATACCCACGTCGCCGAGGATCTCGACGAGCTTAGCCGCCAAAACAGACGCTTGCCGCGCCGGCTTCATTACCACCGTGTTTCCAGCGGCCAGCGCCGCGCTGGTCATCCCGCTCAAGATCGCCAGAGGAAACGCCCACGGTGAGATCACCGCACACACACCCTTGGGCGAATAAGTCAGCATGTTGTCTTCACCGGGTATGTTGCGTAACCGCGGGCACGACTCTATGCGTTGAATCTGATCGGCGTAGTAGCGCCAGTGGTCGACGGCCTCGGTGACGTCGGCATCGGCCTCACGCCACGGCTTGCCGACTTCGAGAATCATGGTGGCCGCCAGCTCGAATCTACGCATCTCCATTCTGTCGGCGGCTTTGCGAAGCAGGTCGGCTCGATCCGCGGCCCGGATCGCCCGCCACTGTCGAAACGCTCTGCGGGCGGCCTTGATGGCCTGATCGACGTCAGCCGTTGTCGCCTGGGCGACCTGACCTATCACCTCCCGCGGGCACGAGGGATTGATTGAATCGAACCAGGCTTTCGTGGATACCGTCTGATCGTTGATGATCAGTGGATAGGTCCGGCCGAACTCACCTCGAACGTAGCCGAGTGCACCGATCATTTTCTGACGGTTCTCGCCAAAGGCAAAGCTGGTGTTAGACGCGTTGGTGAACATGACCATCGGTTCCTCCGGGTCTGTGTTTCGATAGTGTCGCGCGGGCAGTAGTGTGCTGGGCGGCCTGACAACGGCCGGATCGGCGAGCAGACGCCCGTGTGTCCCGCGATCATCGAAGCTCTGTTTCAAGAATCCCTCGTTGGAGGTGTTTTCCAACAACCTCCGGATCAGATAGCCCATACCGGGCATCAGATCACCATAGGGGCAGTACACGCGGACGCACTGGTCCAACCGTGCCATCGCCGTTTTGAGTGGATCGCCCATGCCGAACAGTGTTTGGACTTCGTAATCATTGCGGGGGATGCCCAACTCCTCGGCCGTCGCCAGGGCCACGGCCAGTGAACGCACGTTGTGGCTGGCGAAAGCCGGCCGGATCAGGTGGGCATGCTGAAACATGATCCGAGTCATGCGCTCATAGCAGGCGTCGGATTCCCACTTGCGCGTCCAAACCGGCGCCTCTTTGTAGCTGCGAACCGCCGCTGCGGTTTCCGCATCCCAGTATGCGCCCTTCACTAACCGGATGCCGAAGCGAGTCCCCCTCTGTTTTCCCCACTCGAGAAGATCTGCAAGATCACGTTGCCCGTCCTTGAGGTAGGCCTGCACCGCAATGCCGACGTCGCACCAATCTCTCAGGCTGTCTTCGAGCAGCAACCGCTTGAACAGCTCCAGGGTCAGGTCGCGGTGCTTGTAGGATTCCATATCTATGTTGACGAACGCCCCCGCCCGCCGTGCGTGCTGCAGCAGTGGACGCAAGCGCCGCCCGACCTCTTTAATCGCGCGATCCGGGTCTATGGCGTCGAAATGGGGATCCAAACCGGTGAGCTTGATTGACAGGTTCACTCGCGGCATCGGGCCGCGGGAATCCCGGTCGATGATCGGGATTCGCTCCCAGCCACCGGCCAGCGGCGTCAGTTCGTCTATCAGGTGGTGGTACACCTGGGCGTAACGGTCGGCCTGGGCATAACTGGTCGTGGATTCGCCCAGCACATCCAGCGTAAACGCCATCCTCCTGGCACGCAGGCGCTCGATGGTCTTGACTGTGCTGGGCACGTCGTAGCCTGTGATGAACTGCCCGGCCATTTGCATGGCGCCGAACCGAGCGGTTTGTCCGATGATCTCCTCTCGTAGCGAGCGTAGCCGCCCTGGCCCGATCGCAGCGTAAAAAACCTTCGGAACGTCCAGGTTCTCGGCGCCGAAATACTCCGCCAGATGTCGGACCAGCTTGGCATTGTCACTTAGCGATGGCAGGCAATCGACAAACTGGAATGCCCGTGTCCGCAGGAGTTCATCGCGATCGAGCATACGAACCGCCCGCTCCTGCCACCAGCTCATGTTCCAGATGTGCGGCCGGGCGGCCCCGGCGAGCTCGAAGATCTCCCGCCCGATCTCACGAACGCGTGTGTTGAATCGTTCACTGTGGGGCATGAGCTACTCGCTGTTGCGCGGTACTGGCACCGTCAGGACTGTTTGACGGCGGTGCGGTCGTTTTCCTCCCAGGCGCCGTCGCGCCAAACGTGGCATCTCCTTGCCGTCAGAAACACCAGCCGGCAGGCCCGCACCGGTTGCCGCCACAGCCGCGACATCGCTCGGGCATAAAGGTTCGCTTGCGGCCGGTACCGTTCGGCTCGAGCGGCGACCTCTTCAGGGGCGAGCGCGTCTGTCTTAAAATCGACGATATCGATACCACCCGCAACCGGTAGGATACCGTCTACAATCCCGCGCACCAGCACGTGATCATCAGGCGGCAGGCCGACGGAGCGATCGAAGTAGGCCAGCCGCTCAGCCGCGATGTACGGAAACTCTCGGCGGTACCCGTCGCCGGCCTCCCGGATCGCAGCCCCCAACGGCGTCGACACGAACCATTCAATCGAGGCCCGGTCCACCACCGCCAGGTCCTCAGTGCAGAGTAGACCTTCCCCTGCCATCCGCTGCAATTCCGATGCCACGGTAGCAGCGTCTACCGCCTTCGTAAAGTCCAGGTGTTGCAGTATGCGATGGGTGAGCACGCCGCGACGGGCGGCCTCATCCGGAGCTGACCCGGCGCGCTCCCGTCGCTGCACCCGGAAGCTGTCCTCGCCGGTTCCGCCCCTACGCTGCTCCGGGTTGTGTGTGAAATCGTAGGCCCCCTTAAACTCGCTGGCGGCGACTGACGCCGGCACCGACGTAGAGGCCGACTCCGGATAAGCGTACTCGATTCGCGATAGCACCTCCTCCACCGTCGGATCACCCGGTGCCAGCGGCTCGTCGCTCGGCAACGGTCCGCATCGAGCGAGCGACCGTCGCGTTAGCCGGTCACGGTCATCCACGCGATCCGTCGGGCGCCAGTTCGCCATTTCCTCCACGTCGTGAACCTGCACATCGAACAACGAACGGCCACTGGATGCCCCGTCGCCTCCACGGCATACGACACCGCAAGGTGTGGCCGCCAGCACAGGGATCAGCCAATCCAGCGGTGTCATAGCCGTTGCTACGCTCAAGGAACACAGACCCGCGGGTTTTGGCTCGAGCGGAAGCACCGGGCGGTCTGAAGGCTTGTCGTCACGATCGTCACGCGGTTGGATGCCACGTGAGGATCCGACGAGGACGAGCTTATCACGGGCACGCGTCATGGCCACATAGAGGATACGAAGCTCTTCATGACGGGTGGTCTGCTCAATCTCGCCGGCCGCCTGCCAGTGGGCGGCGGAGGGATACTCAGTCATCTGCTCGGTGTCAACGACGCGCAATCCAATCTTGGCGGAGCGCTCAAAGATCATCCGCCCGCTACGATCCCCAAGGTTGAACTTGGTGCCCAGACCGGCCACGAAGACCACGGGGAACTCCAGACCCTTGGCCTGATGAATACTCATGATTTGAACGACATCATCCGCTTCAGAAACAGCCGGTGCGGAGGCTACGCTCTGCTTTTCTTCTTCCAGTGATCGAATGAACCTGAGAAACCGGTGCAGGCCCTGCTGGCGGAACGAGCCGAACCGCCGGGCCAGCTCGTGGAGTTTTAGCAGGTTCGCGCGGCGCTGGGCGCCGCCCGGAAGCCCGCCCACATACGCGAGAAACCCTTGCCGTTCGTACAGACTCCATAACACGTCGGACAGCGGGCGGCGGCGCACCTCGGTGCGATAACGACTGATGCGCTCCAACACGGCCGATAGCCTCTCCCGTAGATCGAGGTTGACGCCGCGCTTTACGTATTGACGGACCGCGGCGTGAAATGGAATGTCACGATTGAGACACCGTATTTCAATCAGGTCGTCCTCGGACAGCGCCCGGCCCACGATGCCACTGCGAAGAACGGCCGCCAAGGGTATGTCCTGCTGGAAGTTATCAAGAAGCTCCAGTGCCGCGACCAGGTCGCGAATCTCACGGGCTCCGAATAGAGAGCCGCCCACGTCGGCGTAGGCCGGAATGCCCATCGAAGTGAGCATCGCGGCCATGCGCTCCGCGTTTATCTTGGTCGCTCGAAGCAGAACGGCGATATCTCGGTAACGCAGCGGCTCGCCGTCAAGCCTGAGTCCGCCGGCCTCCATGAAAGCCCGGATACGAGATCCGATCAAGAAGGCCTCACGCTCAATCGGTGTCCATCGGGCGGGATCAGTGAGATCGGCCACGCCGCGTTCCGGCTCTTCGTCCTCGCCGATGTCTTGTCTCCAGGACCGTTCGAGCAGGTGCAGTTCAACGGGTTGGTGTGGCGAGCCCCGGCCGACGTCACGGCCCGGCCGAAGCTCCGCTTCCGCGTCGTAAACGATGTCTGAACAGCCCTCACGCATGAGCTGGCGGAAGACCGCGTTGATAGCCTCCAGGATTTCCGAGCGGCTGCGGAAGTTGCTTTGCAAAGACACGGCAACGCCATTGCAGGCCTTCTCCCGGAACCTTGTTAGCCGCTCGGTGAAGATCGACGGCTCTGCCAGGCGAAAACGATAGATGCTCTGTTTCACGTCGCCGACGACAAAAAGGTTATCAGGCCGATCAGGGTCCGATTCACGACTGACCAGCTCGATGATCGCCTGCTGGATGGGATTGATGTCTTGAAACTCGTCCACAAGGACGTGCGCAAACCGACGATGTAACACCCGTACAATGTCCGACGGTCTCGGAGGATCATCCTCGCTATGCAGCAGCTCAAACGCCAATCGTTCCAGGTCGGCGAAATCCAGGACGCCGAGCCCGCGTTTCTTTTGCTGGTATGCGTCTCGAAACGCAAGCGTGAGCCCCGCAACGGCAGCTACGTAGGGGGCCGTTCGCTTCAGACATTCCACCGATTCCTCGACTGAGAACAATCCAAAACGGCGCTTGAGACGTTCACCGAAGAGGCGCTTCTTGATGACATCTGAGAGTTGCGCACTGGCCGCGTCACGCGCCGCTCTTAGCACGGGTTCGGCGTCTTTGGGCAGCCTGGGGCCACGCGCCTTGCTGAACTCGAAGTCTGCGATCTGCTGCCGGACAGTCTCAAACCTGGCAAGTGCCCCCCTGACCTCCGGACCGGTCTTCGTGCCGGCCTTCGTGCCGGAGTCAGTCGTTCGCGCACCGCTTCGGGTCTCTCCCAGTGCTCCTGCCCAGGTCCGGAGCTGCTCGCTGTAGCTGCGAATCTGCGATGCATAAAAGTGACCGCCCGGATGACCGGCCTCTATAGCTGAAGCCGTCTGCTCGCAGTGCTCCACCTGCCGATCCAGCTCGATCTTCAGGGCGCTGACCGTGGCCAGCACGACTCTCTCCGGATAATCCGACAGCGATTCGCACGCCTCGCGGAGCCAGGCCTCCGGAGCAGGCAGTGAGGTGAGGAAGTCGAAGAGCCTCAGAATGAACCTGGTGATGTTCCGATCATCCCCCAAACCGTAGTCGTCGACCAGTTGTATGAATGCGGGGCCAAGCGCCTTACGCAGCTTCGCCGGTGAATCGCAATTCCGAAAAGCGGCATAATCCAGGTTGGACGGGTATCCGCGCGGGCTGAAGCCCGCGGCTCGGTTGACGGGTGAGACTCGGGTAGCGTCTGCCTCGACCCGTCCCAGCGGCTCGTCGGGCAAGTTGCCCGTCGCGTAAAGGTCGGACAACAACGTGTCGAGCACTTCGTTTTTCAGCAGTGTCGTCTCTTCGGCATCCAGCACCGAGGCAGCCGGATCCACGTCCACGTGACTAAACCAGCGGCGCACGAGCCACAAACAGAACGAATGGATCGTTGATATCTGGGCGGCGTCCACCAGGGCCATCTGTTCCTTCAGCCGATCGTCATGCGGGCGCTGCCTCAACCGCCCTCGAATGGTCTCGACAATTCGGGCTCGCATTTCCGCCGCTGCTGCGTCAGTGAAGGTCAGCACGAGCAACTCGTTCACATCGCAACGAACGTCCGGTGGAGCATCGCACACCAGGTATGCGCACCGCTCAGCCAGCACGGCCGTCTTACCGGATCCGGCCGCCGCCGAGACGATGACGCTCCGGCCGGTTGTTCCTATGGCTTGAAGCTGTTGATCTGTAAACGAGAGAGACGGCATCAAGCCCGAGATTATAGCCACCAACAGTGGTTGTGCACGGACACTGCCCGCGAAGCCGACGGAGGCAGGCCGGCGGTCCGAGCGAAGATGTTCGCGGGGGCGTCCGCGAATGTCGCGGCGCAGGCCCCAGGGCAGGTCGATGACCACGATTCCGGCGCCCGCCACACCGAGCATATCGTAGATTCCTATTCTGGAGGGGACGAAGCACAGTTCGTTGCAGATCGCAACCGGCGTGGGAGGCCCCCAAGGAGGCGGCCTGGGGTTGCCAAGGAGCGACCCGGCTGCGACCGGCTGTGACCCACAACGCCCGCCAACAGCGAGGAGGGTAGCTGGGGAAACTTGTCCACCTACTTGGGGGGGTGCGGAACTGTGTACGTCCGAAATCTGATGAATGGAGGCAATGCGCGCCGGGTTGTACTGCTCGGTGTGTTCATCCTCGGCGGATGCGGCGTCGCCCTCGGACCGGAAGAAACCGACGGGCCTCGTTCGACTCTCAACCTGTCTACGCTCGGCCTCGACAGCGCGTCCACCTACTACGAGGCCAGTCCCAACCACTTGTTTGAATTAGCAGAGTCCGTCGAGCTCTTGGATGAAGCGCGCATCATTCGTGGCCGCGTCAGCGGAACCAACGATGTAGACGTGTATGATCTGGGGCCGGTAATGCCGGGTGACCGGGTCCTCGTCACCATGACCGCGGCTGAGTCACTTAGCGGGGCGATTGCCTTGTTCGATGACAGCGAAGCGGCATTGCTGGTTAACGACCATCGCAACGTCTACCTGGGCCGGGCCGAGCCCTTTGTTGATGTCGTCGTCCAGCACGAATCGGAAGCCTGTTACGTCGCAGTCTCCGCCACACCGGGGTATAACTCCTCAGGAGACTATGGTCTGGTCGCGTCCAGGGAATTTCCCGTCGACCTGCCGGATTTGAGGCCCGATGTCGTGCTGCTGGTCTTTGACGGCGGATCCGACGTCCGTATCGGCAGCCGCCCGTCCATCGACGTCCCCCGATTCGACGCCGCCGACATTTCCTCAGAGTACGCCGGGCAGACGGACCTGATGATCGACGTAATCGTCGATCGTGTACGTGAAGACTACGAAGGGCTTGACGTGACCATCCTCTCCACCAGCGAGGGCTACTGGTTCGAGCCCGGCATGACACGCGTCTACTTCGGAAGTTTCGACGAAGCGTTGCTCGGGGTGGCCGAGGGCGTGGACGAGTTCAACGCGACAAAATCGCAGCAGGCCATCGTGTTCTGCGACACATTCAAGGCCTTTATGCGGTTAAGCCCGTCCGTTTCCCAGATGGGCCAGGCCGTTGCCAACGTAGCCAGTCATGAGATCGGCCACCTGTTGGGCATGATTCACACCAACGACCCCGCCGGGCTGATGGATGTAACTGCCAGCCTGAGCGAGCTGCTCCGCAATCAGAGGTTCAGTGTATCGCCGATTTATACTGCCGTATTCCCTCTGGGGTATCAGGATGCGGTGCAGCATCTGTTCGACACTGTTGGCGGTGACCCGGCGTTCTGGTTCGCCAAGAGCAGTAACGTGAGGCGCCGGCTGCTCCCGCCACAAGACGATGGCGACCATGTGCCGGCACGTTCCATGCTGCGCCTGAGCGGTTGTTCTTTACACGACCAATAAACGGGATCACGTGCCGGATGTGGCAGCAATACAACGGCACGCGGGCCACGGAGCCGAGTGGGATGCGCCGTCCAGTCGAGTGGAGGCGGCCGGCGGCAGC
>CP070827.1:2153790-2158803 GCA_020344555.1 Phycisphaerales bacterium | reverse complement strand
AGGTACGCCAAAGGGCGGGATCACATGGTTCCGGGACGACATGCCCCCGAAAACACCTACTGCATTGTATCGGACCGGGCACATGGAGTGCAACCCCTGCCGTCCGGTCCTGCGGGCTCGGTTGCGTCCCATCGGGGGGCGGCACACTCTGACCCGCCGCAGGCGGTACAGGCTGTGGAGGCGTCCTGACACGGCCCTACACAAAATCCGAGACCCCCCTGGATTCTTCTTGACAGCCTGGCGAGCGGGACGACAATGCGCGGCGTCATGAACTCGATGGTACAAGTTACAAAGCCTTCATGCCCGGAAACCGGCAAGCGAACGTCCCGGCAGTCGCTCGTGGGAATCGGCAACGACCCAGCCGCTTCATCGAGGCGGATGACCGAACGGCTGCCGGGCCGTTCTCGTTTGGAGGCGACAACTCATGCCAACAGCAAACGTCAACAGGGTCAGACTACGAACGAATGCCGTCGAACCTGTAGATGACGGCGGGAACGGTAAGGAACCGAAGGGCGCGGACCTCATCTCGGCCGAAGACCGGGCACTTGTGGCCAGGTGGACCATCGAGAACGCCAGACACGACGAGCAAACGGCCTTCGGTCTCTTGCAGCTCGTCGGCCTACCTCTGTCGAGGGTCCGTCGAGCCGATGTCAGCGACTACGTGGTCAAACTTGAAAACAGTGGTATGTCGCCGGACGGCGTCCGGCAACGGGTCAACACCATCGGGCGCCTATTCGATTTCCTCCGCCGTGCCAAGCTGATTGCTCAAAGCCCGGTTCGGAAGGCCGTGTGGTAGTAGCTGGTGTCGGCATTGCCCTCGGTCGTCCAGGGGTCAACCTTGGCCAGACCCAGCTCGAATGAACACAGCTCGGTAATGGTCTGACCGTCGATCTCGAAATCCCCGTATATGTCATCCCCGCCGCTGACCGTACCAACGAACGCGCGCCTCACTCGGCTGCCACGGCTAGTGTCCGGTACTTCCATGCGACCAACGCGGTGAGCAGGCACTCGGCGACACCGGTTCCTTCCCAAAACGCCAACCATGGAGAAGATTGCGTGACCACGCAGAGAACCACAAGGCACATACCCGACGCGGCGCCCGCAAGCCAGCCAAGGATGCTCACATCATCCGACCGCTTCCGGTGAACGCAACGCAGCATCTGTCCGCCCGATATACCGCAGCCCAGGATAGCCGCCATCGCCACCAGAGCAGGCGGAAGAAGATCGTTCGACACAACACATCCCTCCAATTTCGATTACTCACGCTGGAACGCGACCGCCACCCGCTCGGCAATCCGATCCGCCCAGCCTTTCACTTCACCGAACGAATAGCCCAACTCGAAGCCCAGGATCAGAGCGCAGGACTCCGGTTGGATGAGTCCCAACCCGCCCAGCGTCACCGCCAACACCGTAACCATCCATCGCCCGCGCGCTATCCACACGACCACATGCATGAAGCCGCCCGTCGATCCAACCTCATCCGCTCGACGGGTGGCCCACGATTCCAGATACTCGTCGGCGGCAATGCCAACCGCTCCAAGAACAAACAACTCAGGTCGCAGGTGCGGCCCCATCACGAAGAACGCCGCCCCCCATACCAGCCAGAATCCGATATAGGCTACGACCGCACCGAAGTGATCCACCTTCCGCGCGGCGATTATGCCGAGCGATCCACCGCCCACGAGCCAGAACAATTCCTGTCGCCGGGCGACGATGACGCACAACCCCAGGACCGCCAGGCACGACAGCACGCCGCCCAACCGGACCAGCCGCCATTCGTCAACGAGATCGTCCCCCAATTTCAAGAGGTAGCCCGACAGAACGATCACGACAAGATCGAACGCCAAGCCAAACGCGTACGGCCAACCCCAAGCGTTGCGGTCTACGAGATACACGGCGCCGACGAACAGGACGGCGACAACGAGCAATTCCCCGCGCGTGCCGACATAGGTACGCCCTGCCATGAATCTCTCCAACGGCTGTCTCACGGCAACACGCAAAACATCCACATCCTGCGGTACTCCGAATGACCGCAAAAGCGAGCGTGAGTGTCACGCTGGCAACACCAGCAAGCGACCGTCACCTATCCTCGGACGGCGCTCGGGAATTCGCCTGTTCCGGGCGAACATGCTCACGCAGTAGACAAAGAGCAGGATTCGAGAACACAGGAACGCCGCCGGGAACCACACGAACCCCTCCCACATTCCGAAGGCCATTCCAATCATCATGTCGGCGGCGAAGGACAGCCCGAGGAACCACAGGGAGACGCAACGATTGTCACGTCGCCCGGCGATGAGCCTGCCGACCATAGCGAACATGAAAAGGTCGGCCGTGAACCCGGAGTAATACCCCGTCCAATCTCCAGCGATCGCATCCACCAGAACATGAACCCCGGCGCCGGCCACCACGAGAAGGCCGAAGCGCGGAACTGTGTACCGCCCGGCGAGCGAGGGGGATTGTGCCGTCGCAAAGCGGAGCGTTTGATAGATCAGGATGATGTCCAACCCGATCCATACCAGGTCGATCGCAAAGGCGAAGCGATCCGTAAGCGCAAGCGACGAAGGCCGCGCAAGAAGCGTGGCCGCGTGCAGAGCCTCCCAACTAAAGTTGGTCGCCAGAACAACGAGGGGAAGAAGGAAGCTCTTGTCCCGGTGCTGGCGGGAAATCAGAACGACATACGCCGCAGCCCAAAGCACACATCCCGACGCCTCAACATATTCAAGGAGCGTCGAGACTTCCCTCCGGTGCCGAGCCGGAGGCCATCAGCACGCAAAGATCTCGGTGGTGCTCACCGACACCTGCCCTTCCGGCTCGACAGCCTTCGGCGTGGCTCCGAAGCGACCGTCGAAGTCGCGCCGCAGCGCAAGCAGCGCAACAACCGCCACCGTGGGCCACCAAATGATGTAATCCGGCAGGTCGTGTGCGTAGAACCTCTCGACGCCAAGCACATCCAAATACACCGCCGCCCAGGTTCTGATTAGATTCCCGCCGAGAATGACCAACGCGGCAATCGCAATCCGCAGGATGTTGCTCCGGTGGCTCGCGCCGAACACCCAGACCAACGGCGCCACGATAATCAGCAGGTCGAGGTAGGTACACGCCGCCGTGTAGTGGTGAACCTTGCCTTCCGCCCCAAGTGCGGGCGATCCCTCGTGGATAAACGCCACGGTGTCATACCCCGCCACACGAAGCGACCACCCGATCACATCACGCTGCACAACCCGAAACGGCATCCAATCCAGTGCGTAGAACATCGCCGCTAGGAGTGCCAGAACTGAGACCCGGCGCGTAACCCTGCGCCTCCCAATTAGATGTCCTTTCCGTCTAGCCATGTACCTTGCCAATCAAAACCACGGTTGCGCGCCGATCCGCCCCCCGACGCGCCCAAACTTCGGTCGATGTCATTTCTGTCCGAGAAGTACCAGTGTTGCTGTCGCCGCGAGTTTGACCGTTATGACTAGGAAAACCCACGAGCCGAAACAGAAGGCGACGGCCGCGCCCAGCATTCTCCTGCGACTGATCTCAAGCCCAGCAACTCCGACGAAAAACAAAGCGAAGCCATAGGCAAGAATCATAATGTGGTCGAGATAGCCATCCGTGAACAATTCACCCAGTAGCGAGGGCATCAGCAGGAAGACTTCCAGAAAAGCAACGAATGTGCGAATCACGAATATCGGCAAGAACAGCAAGGCCAAAGCAACGCATGAACTCTCAAAACCCAATGTTGATTGTGCAGAAACCCGCTGCGCCCAGCGAAGTGTCAACGATGCAACGATGGTGACGCAGAGCAGTTGTACCACGGGCGAAGCGATGAACACGGCGTCCGAGGCATGGAAATGTGTCCACCAGAGTAACCGGAATACCTTGTAGGTCGCCACAAGAGACCCTTGACGCCAGAACGTTGGTGCAATCGTTTCTAGCATTGACCCGGCGACCGACACCGCAAGAGCCGTCCCGACGGCTAACCCAAGAAACGCTCGTGGACGCATGACCGGGATTTCCGACCGCTCTCGCAGATGCTGAAACAATCGGCGCGGACGCAGAGCACCGTCGAGAAGGGTTCTTGCAAATCTAAGAGGGAGATTGCCATCCCTAATTCGCTCCCACGGAAGAAAGGTGATCCCCTTGGTATGCGGAATGCGGTTGCCGCATTCCGGGCAGCGGGGACTCACACTGCCGACTAGGGAGTAGCCGCAATACAGGCAGTAAGTAACAGGCGATGTTGCGGTGGATGGAATCATGTTGCCGTTCCAAGGTCGCTTTATGGTCGTGCTTGTATCCGGTTCCGAGTTCTTGGTCCGATGTAGTGCCTTCGCTCCAGAACGCTAGGATTGCGTCTCGTTGAGTAAGATCCTCAGTAGCGTTGGTACTACTTACTCACGCGTGGAACGGGTTGCACTCGCTTGGCCCACAGGGATACAAAGCACAGGAGCAAGATCGCTATCGCCCGCCAGCGCCACCCCCCAGCAGGCCAAGGATCAAAGGTCGCTGGCGGTGGGCCGTACGGAGGCGGACCCTTATCGTCACCCATTTGCGACTCGATATCCGCATTGCCACAGCAGATTTCACACGCCTTGTATTTGGCTTCACATTTTGCAATCTTCGCAGGTTTACCGCCCGCGCCCGCTACACAGCCTCCTAGCCTGCCGCCGCAGTATCCTACGCACGCTCCGACGACGAACAACCCGTCTGGGTCGATGCGAATTGTCGGCCCGTTCCGGACATACGCATAGACATTCAACCCGCCTCTGATCCCGATGGGGTCGTGTTGGAGGAAGCGGCCGGTGGCGGGGTCGTAGTAGCGGTGGCCGACGTGGAGGAATGGCAGGTCGTCGTGTGTCTGGTAGCCCCAGGCGCCTACATAACCGAAGTGGTGTTGCGTGCCGCTAACTCGCTCTCCAAAGGCCGTATAGACGGCTGAGTCGACGTCGTCGCCGATTGAGTCGGTCATAAACCGAGTCGTTCCGATCATGTCCGTATCATACCAAATTCGTGCGCCAGGGCAGACGCTAC
>CP070827.1:2145198-2153690 GCA_020344555.1 Phycisphaerales bacterium | reverse complement strand
GTCCCTCCAGTGCTTTGAGGTAGAAGGCGCAACCCTCCTCCACGAACGTCAGCTCAGCGTGCCGCCCCACGACCTTGAGACCCGCTGGATAACGTACATCCGCATCATCTCCCGTACCGAAGACAAGCCGGCTTTTTGCGTACGTGACCGTCCGGCCACGGTATGGACCACTGAGATGGAGCAACTGAGGACGCACAGCAATGTCATCCGGGCCGTCGAAGCAACACCGCGTTGAGATCTCTGCGTAAGCTCGCGCGGTTACCTGCTTTCATTTCAGACCGCCATCATTGTCTCGGATATTCGCACCCTTGTACAGCCCCGGCGGCACAACCTGCGTGTGAACAACGATCACAGAAGTCTCGAGAGGGACGTGCGATAGCCCAGCTCCTGTTGTGTACGCCCAATTTGCGTGTGCTATGACCTTGCGGCAAGCTGGGCGGTCGTCTCGGCGGCGCGTCGAATGCCGTCGATCATTCCGCCAAACACGATGTTGTGCAACGGAATAATACCGAGCCAATAGACGATGCCGGGCAATCCCGCCGGCTTGAACCGTGCCGTCTGTGTCAGTCGGCTGGTGTCGCTGCTTCCATCGCCGGCGGACACTTCGAACTCCAGAAGTGCCTCGCCGGGAACCTTCATCTCCGCCCTCAGGTGCAAGCGTTTCTCGGGCTCGAGCCGGCTCACACGCCAGAAGTCGATGACGCTGCCGACCGTGATGCGGTCCGGATCGCGCCGGCCGCGGTGCAGACCGGGGCCTCCTACGATCCGGTCCATCCAGCCGCGAACCTGCCAGAGCCAGTTGGCTGAGTAATACCCCTGCCGGCCGCCGATACGACAAACCGCCTCAAAGACCCGCTGTGGCGGAGCGTCGACCATTATGGTTCGACGGTCTTCGTACACGGTACCTCTGGACCAATCGGGATCCTGTGGTACGAGGCCGCCATCAGACCACGCGCTCTCGATCTTGCCGACTTGGACACTGCCCATCGCGGCGATGATCGCCTGGCGCGCCGTCAACAGGTCCTGCGGCATGAGCCGGCTCACGTGATCGTTGCGGCAGACAACACGGTGTCGAAGCCCCTCCACCAGGGGGCGGGCGATATGCCTACCCACCGGTGTGGTCACGTGCATCCACAACGGATCCAGACCCGGGACAACGGCGGGTACCGGTATGATGATATACCTGGAACGTCCCATGGCCTCGGCCGTGAGTCGCATCAGGTCTCCATAGGTTACGACGTCGGCGCCGCCGATCTCCAGTGTGCGCCCTACCGTTTCGGGCGTCGCCAGACAGGCGACGAGGTAGTGCAGGACGTTGCGAATGGCAATCGGCTGACATTCGTAAGTGACCCACCAAGGTGTGATCACGAAGGGGAAGCGCCCGACCAGGTTTCGCAGGATCTCGAACGAGGCCGAGCCGGATCCGATAATCATGGCCGCCCGCAGGGTCGTTACTGGACAACTTCCGGAGGATAACGCGTCTTCGACCGCTCGGCGCGACGCCAACCATCTACTGACCCTGTCGCCCATCTCACCCAGTCCGCCGAGATAGATGATACGCTGCAGTCCGGCTTGGGCAGCGGCTCGAGCATAGTTGAGCGCCAGGCGCCGATGCTGCGTGCGGTGTCGAGGTCCCGCCGCGACCATGGAATGGATCAGGTAATACCCGGCAGAGCAACCGGACATCATCTCGGCCAACCGCACAGGATCGTCTACGTCCCCTTCGACGATTTCCACTTGAGGCTTGTCGCTCCAGGATCGGCCGGCGAGCTTGCGCCGGTCACGCACCAGGCAACGAACGCCATAACCGGCCTCCACCAACCGAGGTACGAGTCGGCTGCCTACGTAACCCGTAGCACCGGTTACAAAGATCGGCTTGCGCTTGCCTGTCATATTTTCAGCGCCGGTCATGAATCATTGAACAATCCGAATGACGGCCGCCCCTGTTTCATAGCGGGTTTCATCGGACACCCGCGTGGGGATTATCGCAGGACTCTCGAAGGTCGACTGCATCTACGAGCATCACCTGAGCGGTGGCATCAGGGGCGCACCAGAATTCGCAAACGGTGCCACAGAAGTAAAGACCGACGCTCGAGCCCCGCGGGTTTCAGCCCGTGGGCTTCTTGCGCAGGAGGCCTTTGAGTCACCGGCTGCACCACTCCCCAAGATTCAGTAATCCGGGTAGAACGCCAAATCCGTATCGCCGACCCTGATCTTGTCTCCACTTAGAAGGTTCTGCTCTCCGGAAATCCTCGTCCCGTTCACGAACACGCCATTGCGAGATTGGAGTTCTCGAATCCAGTACCTCGCGTCCACCTGGAGGATCTCAAAATGCTTTCGCGATACCCGCGGATCGTTGATCTGCAGGTCCACCGTCGACTCCCGCCCGCCTGTAAGTGGCTTCTTGGTCAGGACGACGAACGTGCCCTGCTGATCACCCGACGTAATGATCACGCATGATACACAGCCCGAAAGTCGCCAGGAAGATGTCCGGTCATTCGTCTCATGAGCGGCACGCGTGCTGTGAAACAGGAAGGCTCGTTCTTGCGGTTTCTTCAGTTGTCCAAGGCTCGCATCCAAGCCGATGGTCTCGGCACGGGAATCAGTCTCCTTGGCGCGACCCAGCCAGAGCTCGCCCAGACCCCCTTCGCCGAGCTTGCGCTCGAGTCTCCAGTTGTGCAGCCCGGGGATACTCTGCCCGGCGGAAGGTCGCCACCCCAGATCGGCCTCATCCTGATGTTCCGTCGCCCGCCAGCTCTTCTCCGTACTCGGAGGCGCCGACAGCGGCGAGAGTCCCTCCAGTCCGACCTCGAACACGGCTTGAGTTTCCTCGATGCCCTTGAAGCAATAGGCGCCGTGGTTGATCCATTTAATGTCGCGTGTGCTCTGCGGCCGGTCGCCGGCCGCACGCCGCGCCAGATCAAAAGCGGCTCGAGTCATTAGAGTCTGTGTTCCCAGGGCGAGCGACATAATGCGCGCTGCCAGGGGTTTGGCGAGCCCCTCTACCTCCAGAGGCTTGGCGCCGCGGGCAACGTGTTCCGGAGGATTCCTGCGAAGAACGACCTCCCCGAGGTGGATGCCGGCCCGCGCTGCGAGTCTTACGTTCGACTGTTCCGACAGTTGGGCCAGCGCATCGTGAAACGCGATAGAATACATGACCGCATCAATCGGCCGATTGAAGATTAACAAGAACCCGTCTGTCTTGTCGATCTCGGTTCCGTAGTGTTTGACGAGCAACTCCCGAGCCGTCGCATCGCACTGGGCGAAGAGCTGCGCGGCGCGGTAGTCACCTAGAGATTCAACCAGCGCCGTGCTGTCGACCAGGTCTAAAAACAGCAGCGTTTTCAAGACGTGGTCTGGATTGGAAGAGCTGTCAGTCGACGATGGTGTGGGCATCGTTTACCTGTCCGTATGGGAAACGCTCCTCGGCTTCCGGTGTTGCGGCGGGCTTTGGCTTAAAACAAGAAGCCCGTACCAGTCCTGGTCCGGCCCCTAACTTCGATCTTTGAGGCGGGCCAGCTCCGCGCTAAGCTCCCGGACCCGGTTGGATAAGTCTTGCAGCATCTTGAACGCCATGGAGGGATCTTCGCTGATCCTCTGCAGGAACGTTCTCTTGTCCACGGTGAGCACGCGAACCTCGCCCAACGCCCGCACCGTGGCCGATCGGGTCACCCGATCGATGATGGCCATCTCTCCCAGAATCTCTCCCGCGCTCGCGGTTCTCAAGCGCACCTCCTTGCCTTCCTTCTCCTGGAGCACCTCCACCTGTCCTTCCTGGATGACGAACATGCTCTGTCCCACCTCTCCCTGGCGGACAATGATCTCGCCGTCCTGGTAGACCTTGCCAAGATCGCCTTTACTCATCAAAGCCTCTCCTCAAAGCGCCCCCTTTACGCGGGCGCAAGAGACAACAACATACGTGCCATATCAGGTTGCACAGAAAACCGGGGCGCAGGGAACGCTTGAAGACTTCCCCGTATGAAGCGCTGCCGGTGAACATATCCCACAGCACCGTGCTCATGCGTGGACGACGGCCTTCTTTCTGTTGCTCGCTGGCGGTCATACGCAAGATGGTGCGGCGGGCAAAGCGCCTCTTTTGGACCCGGCGAGCGACGGCAAAAGTGAACTTGCCGATCAGATTGTCGCGGGCGATCGCCTTGCAGAGCGGCAGGTAGTGCCGCCGGAAGTTGTCAGCGGAGACGCCCCTGAAGATGGCCGTCCTCGCGGCAGCCTTGGCGGTACGGTAGGCGGCCCCGATCCCGTCCTTGTACAGCTTGGTAACCGCGCAATCCCCTATGAACACGATCCGATCCGAAAACGGCTGGACGGCGCCTCGGACGTTGATGTTCGGTGAACAGTGGCAGGTGCGGTCGCTCAGTTCCCAACCCGCAGGCAGGCACTCCCGCACGCTCGGCGACTCCAGAAAGGCCTTCGTCAGGGAATCATCGATGCCTTCGCCCAGCAGGCAAATCGTGAGATAGTCGCCCTTCGGGATGATCGCGGCGAATTCGAGCCGGGGAATGTCCAGCAGGAACACGTGCATGGAGCTTCCCGCGAGCCTGCTTACGGTCTCTTCGCCCAGGTGGCATTCCTGGATATAAGTTCTCGTCGTACCGGGCGGTTGATAACCGAAGTCCCAGCCCGCAAAGAGCTTCTTGGAGCCGGCGTTGACACCTGTTGCCACCGCCAATAGATCGTAGGTTTGGGTCGAGCCGTCTCGCGCTCTTATCTGAGGGTGCCCATCACTACGGATGGCCTCGACCACCCGCGCCTGTGTCAGACGGACACCTTTCTCCGTGGCCAGCTTCAGCAGATGTCCGTCGAAGCTCTCCCACTTCAGCTCAGCGACACCCCTCGGGCCGGGCCCCCTGTGGACCGCTCCAATCCTCTTTTCAGACAGCGGCGTTGCTATCTGAACCGTGCCCTCATCCGTATGAAGCACATAGGAGTCGATTCCCCTCTGTACGACGGTACTGGGCAGGTTGATGCCCTCGGCGGCCAGTGTCTGTACGAGCGACTCGGAGACTATGCCTCCGCAGTGGTTGCAGCCCCGGGGGCCTGGACGTGTAAAGTCCTTGGCCTCGTAGAGATCGATCTCGATCTCGATGCCAACCCTTTGGGCGAAATCCAAAAGGAAGAAGCTGAAAAATGAACCCGCCGGACCGCCCCCGATCACCGCGACCCGGGAACCGTCATCCAGTTTGGGCTGAGCAGCGTCCCCTTCCGGTGACGCCGGTGTTGTCCATCCGCTGTCCTTCATCTACCACCTGCTCGGTGTCGCCGCACGACGGTGCGTCAAAGACGCCAATCGACTCGGCAGATGCCCGTCATCCTGCGTACGGCGCAGAAGCTCGTTAAATCGGCCCACTAGGCTTCCCGCGATGGTCGAGCACACTCTATGCAAATGGGATACTCCATTTGAGCGTTGCGTACAGGCCTCGCGGAACAGCTCAGCCGCTAAATTATCGGATTCCTACCCCAGGTTCAACCTGACAGGACACCGACACGGCCGGGGTAAGACGGCTGTTCTCCGAAGGCTTGGAGGTGCCATGCCTTTTCGAGCCTGACTCCAGCCCGCCAAAGTCCTTTCATCGCCGCAAGGGTCTCCTTCCGCCATCAGAGGACACAGGAAGGAGCCGGTGGACACGCCAGTGGCACTTCATCCCAGCTCTCAAGGCGCACCCTGCCCCGTACGCAAGGCCACTTGCAGCACATCACGGCCGCGGTGCGGATCTGGCAGGCAGGCTGGGAAGCCTGCCCTGAGCGCCTGCCGTAGAGAGTCTCATCCTCTCGGGGATCCAACGGGAACGACGATCTTGAACACATTGCGGCCAACCCTTCCCACAAGTGAGAAGAAGCCTCCAACGCGCTGACCTGCCCTTGCACGCGTAAGCCATTTCGCGTATAAGGTGAGTTTGCGGGCAACGGAGGTGAGGCCAGCGGTCGCGAGGGAAGATCGAATTACTGCAACATGTAGGCGGGAAGAGGCCACTTTCTCCATTACCGCCGTCATCTTGAGACGGTAGGGGATTTTGGCGTCACGTCGGACAATGGACTGTCTGCGTGCCGGCGAGTTCGGTTCGCAGGTAGACCGATAACTCACGACATGCAGCGCCCAGGTAACTTTGGCGGGCAAGGCTCGCCTTTGACGTCTCAGCGTTCGCCGAGTGCCGCAGCAGACTAGCTCGCTAGGCGCTCCGTGAGCGCTGAGGCTTGCTCGAGGGAGACAGCAGGCCGGGGTGGACCCTGCGCATGGCATGGACGGAGTTAAGTCGTCCCATGGGTCGCGAAGGGTTCGTTACGAAGATTTACAAAAAAAACGGGAGCGAAGCACTTGCGGTAAGGATGAGCTGCCTCTACGATCGTGCTTTCGGGCCGGGCAGCGCTCGGCGCTAGGTGGGGTACCTGAAGTGATCACACCGTTCAAGCGCTGCTCCTTTGGCGATTGCAACATTACTGAATTGTCGCAGTGTCGATTCATCGACCGGCAGTGTGGAGTGATAGGCTTGCGCCCGGACAAGGCGCACGCTTGTATCGTCAGGCACCAGGACGGGATCAGTGGTTTTGCCAGGACAGGCATGGTTTTCGGACTTCCGGTTACCCCGGGAAGCAGGTTGTTTAAGGAGTAGACCGAATGTGTAGAGAGAGGGGTGTAGGCCGCTTGGCGGCGTGTGGCTGTGCTTTTGCGTTTCTTCTGGTTTTCGGGGCTGGACAACGGTTAGCCGTTGGCGGGCCGATTGAGAACGTCATCGAGATTGACGGCAATCCGCAAGACGGTCCCGAAATTGGGTTGGATTGGTGTTGTCTCGACGACGGCACCTGCGTCGACGACGCCCGGGTGCTGCTATTCTCCGGGCGGGTCTTCGACCTTTGCCCTGACAGTCCGGACCCCGGCGCCGTTGCGAATGTGGTGTGTGTCCCGGCCGGCGACAAGGAGACCAACAGTGCGTTCACCCAGGACACCAAGGATGAACAGGAGATCGGGATCGAGGCCAATGGCGACTGGAGACACACCGTAAAGAGCGTCCCCGACAAGGACGACATCGTCAATGCGATGGCGGCCCTGCTTGTTGACCCCATCTCCGGCCACAAGATCCTCGCGTTCGCCGGGGACCGTTTCGCCGTCAACGGCGACGCCCAGATCGGGGCCTGGTTCTTCCAGAACAAGATCAGTCCGAATCCGGACGGAACCTTCTCAGGTGTCCACGAAATCGACGACATCCTGATCTTGGCGGACTTCACGAAGGGCGGCGTTGTCTCCAACCTCCAGTTCTGCCTGTGGAAGGGCGAGGACAACGTACCGTGCATCGATGTCACCGACAGCATTCACGCACACGCCTCGAGCAATGTCGGCAACGACGTAGACACCTGCTGGACCTATAGGACAAAGGAAAACAGCTTTCCATCCGGCAAATATCCGGAGAATGGCTTCTGGTCCGCTGCGCTGGATCTGACCGGCCTGGCTCAGGACGGCGTCATCGCACACTTCCCCGGATGTCTTGCCAGCTTCCTGCTCGAGACCCGGGCCTCGCAGAGTATCACCGCCAGACTGCACGACTTTGCCCTCGGTGAGTTTGACACCTGCGCGGACATTCGCGGCACGAAGGAAGAAGTGCCCACGATTGTCCAGGGCCAGCAGCCTGATTGCGACATCATCGTCAACCTGTTACCTGAGTGGGAAATCCGCCTCTATGAGGACGTCAACGGCGACGGCTGCCCGGGCGTCTGCGGGGCGGATGACTTCCCCAACGAGCTTGTCACCATCGACGGTGACAGCGCTCCGCTTGCCAATCCGGTCACGACAGACGCCTTGGGAGCGTATGAATTCGCGAACGTACCAGTAAGCCGGAATTACATCGTTTGCGAGATCATACCTCCGACGCCCAGCGAGCCGTTCTTCTGGGATCACTGTTTCCCCGATGCTCCCGATGCCGGGGACGAGCGCGGCGCGGAGTTCTGCTATGTTCCATTCGAGCTGGAGGCCACAACCGAAGGTAAGGACTTCCACAACTTCAGGCAGATTCCGACGTGTGAGATGCCGACGGTGAAGTTCTGCGACGAGGACGGCAACGGCCTGTTCGACCTGGTCAACGAGTCGGTAGAGCCGGGCTTCTGCGTCTGCGTAACCGAGCATGTGGGGGGCGGACCCGATCCGAGCACCATGCGCTGTGGTGTGACCGTCGTTGCCGGTCAGTATGTCGTCACGGTCAAGGCCGGTACCACGTACAGCGTAGTCGAGGATCTGACGGGAGCCGCCTGTAGCTCAGATCCCAAGAGCAGCGGCTGGGTCGAGACGACGTCCTCTCCGATCCAGGTGACCGTGCCCAACGATGCCCTGGATTGCCCCGAGCCCCAGATCGGCAACACCTCGATCCCCACGATCCAGTGTCCCTCGGATCGGGAGTTCGAGTGCGATGCCATCGGTGATTTCGGGACCGCCACGGCGGCCAACGCCTGTGGTGATGTGAGCGTAAGCGTTGAAGAGGTCGAGA
>CP070827.1:2124157-2145098 GCA_020344555.1 Phycisphaerales bacterium | reverse complement strand
CGTCGTTGTAGTGATACGCCCCCTTGTACCACTCGTCCTCCGAAGGGATCACCCACGTGGCGTCCTCCTCACGCACCACGGCCAGGAGCGCGGCATCGTTCGTGGCGCCGTTGAGGTAGTACGAACCGTCCTCGGTCGTGGTCAAGTCCTGGGCACCCGTCGGTTGCCCGTTGTGCAGCCAGTTGGCAAACCGGGCCGCGTCACCCCAGGAGACAAAATTCACCGGACGGTCAGCCCAATCACCCGCCACGGAGTAGCTGAAATTGGGCGAGGAGCCGGTGCGTTCGATCTTGCAGCCGTAGTCGCTGGTCCACATGCTCGGGTTGTACAAGCCGTAGGGATCATCGTCGGCCACCGCATTGAGAAACTCCGTGTACTCCCCGGCGGTAACCTCGAACGTGCCGATGTTGTAGACGTAGTCCACCGCGCCGCAGATCCGGTCCGGACCGAACCCACCTGCGCCAACACCGGAAAGCTCGCCCTCGTTCCCCGGATTGCCGACCCTTACCGTCTGAATCTCCACCTTAGGCACTTCGGCGACACGGAACCCGACGATGTGCTCACTCGTCGGACTAAAGGAGGCGCGGATTCCTGCCAACATGCTGCCGTAGGGGTAGTTGTACGACCCGCCCCGCGCGCCACGATTCAGGCCGCCAATCACTGCTTCATTCCACTCAAACATGTTGCCGCCTTGGTCGAACGTGCCGTAGGCGCTGTCAGACGGCTTCGCGGTATAGGCACCCACGTCGGTCGTACCGCCCACGGCCCAATCGTAGTTCGCGGAGCCGTTGACCATATCCGTACCGGGAGGTAGCTCCCCCGTCGGCACCGCGTTCGATTCCGTTGGGTAATCCCAGTAACTCCCCGTCACACCGTCGTTGTAGTGATACGCCGCCTTGTACCACTCGTCCTCCGAGGGGATTACCCAGGTGGCGTTGAGCTTGCGCGTTACGGCCAAGAGCTGAGTATCGGTCATCGCTCCGGCGAGAAGGTACGACCCGTCCTCAGTCGTGCCGAAATCCTGAGTTCCCGTGGGTTGCCCGTTATGTAACCAGTTGGCGAATCGCGCCGCGTCTCCCCATGAAACGTGTGTTACTGGACGGTCGCCCCAGTCGATCGCCACGCTGTATGCGTAGCTACCTGACAAGCCACTGCGCTGAATCCCGCAGCCCCATGACATGTCGGTGTTGTACAGCCCATAGGTATCTGTCTCCGCCACGGCGTTGAGGAACGCCGTGTATTGCCCGGCGGTCACCTCGAACGTGCCGATGCGATATTCGTAGTCCACGCCACCATAACCATCGCCGTGCGTGTCGTCGGGATTGCCCGGGTTGCCCACACTGACCGTCTGAATATCCACCGCCTGCGCTGCCGAGCCGCAGGCCAACGCCACCACCGCCGCCATCGCGGCGCATCTAATCACCCTGTTCATGATCCATGTCCTCCTACGATAGTAAGACTCGCCACGCCGTACTTGGGAACCGGAGTTGCCAGCACACCGGAGACGCGTGCCGTTTACGGCAATCGGATCGCCTCAGTCAGCGGCAAGTTCGGCCCCGTCTTTTGGAACGCTGTGCGGTCGATTGTACCGAAACCGGCTGCTGTAAACCAGCGCGATCGTATGGTGCGCCCGCCGGATGACTGGGTCATATCCCGGGTGCTACGACCCGCGGGCTGCTCCGCACTCTCGCCTGTCACATGCAAACGAAGCCTATCCTCGGCGGTTCGATTGGCACCTGGCGGTAGTTGACTCACGTCTTGCCTGGCTGGCGTGCGGCGAACAGCACTGCGGGCTGTAATACGTGAGCACCGCACCGGAGAATGTCAAAATGGGCAAATTTGCGCCCGGGGCCTTGCGCTGCTATTTAAGCCCGCGTGAAGCCAGGGGCGGCACAGTCGGTGGATGCATTGATCGAGGCGGCCGTGCGGGGCGAGTTGGACCAAGGCCAGACCCTGCGGCTATGCAGGGCGTCGCCCGAGCTTGTGACCTTGGCCCTGCTTGCCGCGGGCAGACGCATTGCCGAACTGCAAGCGCAATCACAAGATCGCCAGGCATCGCCCTCGACCCCCTCGGGCATGGTGCCAGTCTATAGCAAGCCCAATACGTCCGGACGACCCAAGAGGGCCGGCACCCGCAAGGGCCATCCCGGCCACCGGCGCGAGCGTCCTCGGCAGGTCAATGCCTACCGCCGCCATCGCCTGAAACGCTGCCCGTGCTGCGGCGGGCCGCTCCAGCGTTGCGACCGCAAACGCACCCGCACCATCGAAGACATTCCCGAACAGGTCAAGCCGATCATCACCGAGCACACCACCTGGCGTGACTACTGCCCGCAATGCAGGAGGCACGTCGAGCCCGTGGTGCCCGACGCGATGCCCGACGCGACACTCGGGCATCACGTCGTGGCTCTCACCGCTTGGCTGCACTATGGATTGGGCGTCACGATCGATCAGATTGTCAGCATTGTCGGCTATCACCTGCAAACCAGGCTGACCCCCGCGCGGACTGATCGACGCCTGGCGGCGGCTGGCGGAGGTCCTGAGTGCCTGGTACGAGCAGATCGGCCAAGAGGCCAAGAACTCGGCTCATCTGCACGGCGACGAGACGGGCTGGCGGGTCAACGGGGTGACCTATTGGCTGTGGTGTTTTGCGAACACGGGACTGTGCTACTACATGATCGACCGTTGCCGGGGCAGTCCGGCCTTGCACAAGTTTTTCACCGATGCGTTTGAAGGTGTTCTGATCACCGACTTCTGGACGCCCTACGAATCCGTCTGCGCCGAGGTCCGGCAGTACTGCCTGGTGTACCTGCTGCGCGAGCTGGAGAAGGTGGATCTGCGCAACGACTCGGCCGAGTGGTGGGCGTTCGCCAAGAAGCTGCGTCGGTTGCTGCGTGACGGCATCCGTCTGCGCAAGCGTCCGGACTTTGCACCCGGCGCGTTTCAGAGTCGCGTCGATCGGCTGAATGCCCGCGTGGCCTGGCTCGCCGCGGGCGTCTACGCCGATCGGGATGCGCGGCGTCTGGCGAAGCGGTTGGGCAAGTATGCCGAGTACCTCTTTACGTTCCTGGATTACGCGGATGTGCCGTTCGAGAACGACTTCGCGGAAAGGCAGATTCGTCCTGCGGTGATCCTGCGGAAGAACAGCCAGTCGAACCGCTCCGAGCGTGGCGCCGCCAGGCAGGCGATTCTGATGAGCGTCTACCTCACGCTGAAAATGCGTGGTCTCAACCCGACCAAAACCATCGCCGACGCCCTCAGAAGCTACGTCAGCACCGGCCAGCTACGACCACTACCCCACACGCACATTGCAGACGGCTGAAGAGTTACCGCATTTGTACGTAGGCCATCAGCTTATAAGCCAGGCGCGCGGCCAAAAACTCCGTCACCACCTGACCGGGGACGGGGACCACTTCGACAATGTCCGCACCGACGACATTCTTCTCAGCGGCGACGAGCCTCAATAGTCCGGTGACCTGATACCAGTCCAGTCCGCCCGGCTCCGGCGTACCGGTCCCTGGCGCATAGGCGGGATCGAAGGCATCGATGTCGACTGTGACATAGACGGTCTCACCCAGGGCGTTGAGCGCCCGATCCACCCAGTCATCGTCCATGTGACAGTCATATGCCGTGATCGCCTCGAGGCGTTTGCGTTTCGTGAAGCGGTGTTCTTCCCGAGATAGGCCACGGACGCCGACCGAAACGGCTGAGGCGCCGAGGTCGAGAACGCGGCGCATGACGCAAGCATGCGAGTACGGGCTGTTCTGATAGCTGTCGCGGAGGTCGCAATGAGCATCGATCTGCAGAACCGAAAGCTTCCTGTGCTTTGTCATCACCGCCCGGACGAGCGCCGAGCTGATGCTGTGATCGCCGCCCAGCCCGAACAGGAACTTGCCGTCCCGGACCATACGCTTGGCGAACTTGAACAGGTCCTGGTGCATCGCCTCCGGGCCGACGATGTTGGGCTCGATGGGGTCCAGCGTGGCGATGCCGCATTTGTAGCAGTCTTCCCCCAGCTCTTCGTCGAACCATTCCATATGCTGCGATGCAGAGATGATCCCGGCCGGCCCCTTGCGGGCACCGACCTGCCAGCTTGCCGCCGAGTCATAGGGAACGGGCAGCACCACGAATCGGGCGTCGTCGTAGCGGCTGTACTTGTCCTCGAGGCCCAGGAAGTTGTGGGGCGTCGTGTCCATTCCGCGACGGCCTCGAGTGCTTTGGCGCCTGGGCATGCTACTGCCTTCAAGTCTATGCGCGACGACTGTTACACGTCTTTGAATAGCCGGGGATGCTCCGCACGCAGCTCCGGTTTGTCACGGGCCATCTTTCCAAGGGCACCGGTTATCTCATCGAGCCGGCGGAACAAGCGGCGGTGTGGCCGTGGTCTAACCCGGGTCAGGGCATACTGGGCTAACAGTGGGAATGTTATCGAGGCACATGAATACACCACCACATTGTTTTTCTCGGCGTCCCGGATCTTTCCCCAACTTCGTGCCTCGGACGGAGTTGCCCCGGATAAGCCACCCCAGTGCGGCGGGTCGGTGGTAAGTTGCAGGCAGTAATCGTGCCCGCCGCTGGCCTTGTCGATCAGCATCTGCTGAAGCATCGGCTGCGTTTGCAGATAGAAGTTCTTGGGCGACCCGCCGCCGATCTCCACCACGCCGTTGACCTTGGCGTCATGCACAATTGCCGTCGTCTCGATCACGTCGAGCACCGGATCAAGATGGATTGATTCTGCAAGCAGTTGCCGAACGGCCAGGTTCATGCCGACCGCCGAATCACCCGGGGACGAGGTGTAGATCGGAACATCGTATTTCGCCGCCGCCGCGACCATCGATTTTTCCGGATGCCGGGCCCTCTCCCAAGCCAACTCCCCCAACCTGTGGTGCAACCCGGCGCTCGAGTACGGCTTCGACGCATCGAACCCGGCAACGGCCTCATGAACCAGCAGATCGGCGCCGGTCAGCGTGTTGTCGTTGGCAATGAATACGTCGTAAATCCGGGCCACGTCGTCTTGGGCGAGGATGTTGTCATCCACGTTCGGGCTTCCCTGAACGATGGGGAAATCGAACGGTCGTTGTAGATCGTGGTAGACATTCGCGCCTGTCGAAATGATGAAATCGACCAGGCCGTTCTCGATCAGGGGGATAAAGACGCCGCTCATGCCGATCGGGGTCATGGCCCCGGCAAGCGTAATACACACCGTTGCATCGGCCTGGAGCATGCGGGCATACAGCTTGGCGCCGTCGGCAAGCCGGCGGGCATTAAACCCGCTCTTGGCGAAGACGTTGTCGATCATGTCCGCGACGCCTTCGTTGCCGGCCAGCAGCAGCGGCTCGATCATAGGCCCGTCCAGCCAGAAGGTCTGGCCACGAGCTTCGGATTTATGTTCACCTGTGTCCATGGGTATGTTGTCGATCCTGAGGGCTAGGGAATGAATACGGCGGCGGCGACGGCCGTGGTCCACAGGCCGTTCTTGTCGCCTTCAATAGTCTGAACCACCGCTCGCGTCCTGACCACCAGACCCTTGGCCTGGTAGATCTCTTTGCGTTCGTTGTAGGCCTTGTCCGGGTCCAGGTCGATTCCTTGGGTCGTTGCCAACATGGTGGCCGCCATGTCTTCGACATAATCGCTACAGACCCTCTGGGTCATACCGAAGCCATGATACTCCGCAATGTACCCGTGGTTGGACCTGTCGGCAGGTACGGCCAGCCCGATACCGGCGCCGGCAAGCCGGTTCGGCTCGTTGGTACGGCATTCCGCCATGACGCAGAAGACGATCTGACCTGCGGTGAGCCGGCCCAGGCCTCGTACACGGGAAACGATTTTGCAGTTCGGCGGTTGGATGCTGCTGACCCGCACCAGATTGAGGCCCGCGATGCCCGCGTCACGAAGGGCCTCTTCGAACGATTGAAGGCTCTCCCGGTGCTTACCGGTTCCCTTCGTGAAAAACATTTGCCTGGGAACAAACGACGGCTGCAAAAAGACGCTCCGGATTCGAGTCGTTAACCACGCACACGAGACCGCGGATTATAGCGGCTGCGCGGGTCCGTACAACTGAGCGTCTTTACCGTCGCTGGTTCCGTCAGTCGTTCAGACCGGCGACGCTCGAACCGGCGAGCAGACGCTCGATGGCGGGGCGGACGGCCTGCAACGCCCGGCCCCGATGGCTGATCCGGTTCTTCTGCTCAGGCAACATCTCGGCCGTAGTCATCCCGTATTCAGGTACAAGGAAGTGCGGGTCATAACCGAACCCGCCCGTGCCGCGGGCCTGATCCACGATCACTCCGTGGAGGGCTCCCGAGGCCGTCGCCAGCACCTCTTCCGGACCGGCCAACGCGATCACGCATCTGAACCGGGCCATCCGCTGTCCGGGCGATATGTCGGAAAGCTCTCGTATGAGTTTGGCGTTGTTGGCCGCCGCGTCGCAGCCGGGACCGGCGTACCGGGCGGAATGGACACCAGGCTCACCGCCCAGGGCGTCAACCTCCAGCCCCGAGTCGTCCGCCAATGTCCAGCAGCCGGTGAGCGCCGCATAATGCAACGCCTTCCGTTTAGCATTCCCCTCAAACGTCTCGGCATCCTCGACCGGCACGGGCAGGTCTGGATAATCCTCCAGCGTCGTGAGATGGACAGGCAGACCCGCCAGAATCGCCATGACCTCGCCAAGCTTACCCTGGTTCGCCGTCGCTATAAGAATGGTAGCCGACCTCACCGCGGGGCATCCTCCACGCTGTGTGGTACCTTAACCAACCTGGAAGGCACCGGCACTTTCTCCCCGGTATCGCTTCGCACCCGGTAGATCTTGCCGTTGAGCCGGTTGTATTTCAACAGTTCGTCGCGCTGCAGGGCAAGGATCTCATCGCTGTAGTAGGTTCGCCCGTCGCGCTTGGTGATTACTGCTTCGGGTCCAAATGACCCCACCGTGATCATGCTGCAAGCACTGCCGTGATGGTAGTACGCTTCGTAGCCCTTTTCACGAAGCAGCGCACAGTATTGAGCCGCGGCCTCCTTGTACTCCCAAAAGTTGTCGGTCGGTTCAAAGACCGCCACTTGAAGCGAATATGTCGCAGACACGTTGGCCAGCGCCCACTCCGGATTCCCGACATCGGGTGTCGGCATCCTGACGGGCATGGCCTGCAAAAAGTAGCGCCTCCCGGAACCATCCCCGAGTTGCCGGATGAGATCCAGATCTTCGCGCATCTTGCGAGGCAGCGGTCGCTTGCCGGTCCTGGGATTGGTCCGACAAAAGTACCGCCCGTAGTAAAGCCGCGAATAACCGTCCGGCTCGTCGCCCACGAAGACATCCTGAGGCCGGATGCCGGGCGTGCGCTTCAATGTCTCCGCAAATTCCTCGATATCTTGAATCCGGTAAACACCCTGAATTTCCAAGCAGCGGATGGTCCACGGGGTCCCCTTCGGGCCGAACAGCGAGCCCACTTGGCCGGTCCCATCCGCGGCGCACCCCCAGGTCGCGGCCAACACCACCAACGACGCAGCCCACAATAGCCGCGGACAGACGCTCTTGGCTGTTCCCGGCCACATGCTCATCGCATCCGCCTGCGCAGGGCTTTCTCTTGCAGCTCAACAAGCTGCTTGACTCCCCGTGACGCCAGGCGAAGCAGCTTATCGAGTTCCGTGCGTGTAAAGGTGGCCTCTTCGGCCGTGCCCTGCACCTCTATGAATCTTCCCGAGCCGGTCATGACCACGTTCATGTCTACCTGGGCGGCCGCATCTTCCTCATAGTCCAGGTCGAGCAGCATTTTCCCGTCCACCTTACCGACGCTTACGGCGGCTACCGGTTCCAGCAGGGGCGACGTTGCGATCCACTTGTTGCGAACGGCTTGGCGGACTACGTCACAGAGGGCCACATACGCGCCGGTTATGCCGGCCGTTCGCGTACCCCCATCCGCCTGAAGCACGTCGCAATCAATGAGTATCGAGTTCTCACCGAGCAGGTCCAGGCGTGTAACCGCCCGTAGCGAGCGTCCAATCAACCGCTGAATCTCCTGCGTCCGCCCGTCGACTCTCATGCGATTGCGTTGCCGCCGCCGCGTGGTAGACCCGGGCAACATGTCGTACTCAGCCGTCACCCAACCGCTTCCCTGCCCTTCCTTCCAGCGCGGCACACCCGGCTGCCAACAGGCCGTGCACAACACGATCGTCTTACCCGTGCGAATCAGCACAGAGCCCGGGGCGTTCTCGGTGTAGCCGCGGGTGATCTCAACCGGTCGAATCTCCGAAGGTTGTCTTCCATCGTGCCGTGCCAAGTCATCTCCTCACAAATACGGGAACCACATCGGGAGGGGGCGAATCGCCGGGTACTTCTCCACAATTGCCATAGGGTGCATCCCAATTCGGGCGGCATGGGTAAACTTGTTTACCCGCGAGAACGATTTGCACGGGCAAGCTGCCGCTTGCCTATGCCACCCGGTAAGCTTCTGCCACCTTTTTCGGGATGCGCCCATTGCCATACGACAATTCACAGTGGTGAGCAGGGCCGGGAACACGTGAATCCGCCGTTGTAGACTACCTGTCGTGCTGACCCGGCAAACGCCTTCCCGATATACGCGTACTGCCCGTGCGAATGACAATAGAAACTGCGAGCATGCGTGTCAACGATAAGCCGCCCGGAGGCCATCCAGACAGCGGGCAGCCGCCTCTCCCGTCGCATCGAACGCGACAGTCCGGCTCGTCTCACCGCTGGGCGTCAGCTCGACCCACAGTGCTTCGCTGGGAATCGCTGAACGTACACGATCCGCCCATTCGACCACAACGACGGTGTCGGGTTGGAGCAGCTCGTCGAAGCCCAGGGCAAGCAGTTCCGCAGCACCTCCCAGGCGGTAGACATCAACGTGATATAGGCGAAACCTGCCGGGATACTCATGGATCAATGTAAAAGTCGGGCTGGTGACTTTGCGAACGTCATCAACCGCGTTGCCGGCCGCTATCCCCTTGACCAACTGCGTCTTGCCCGCGCCGAGCGGACCGGCGAGCCCCACCGCCAGCCCACCTACCAGCGAACGCCCCATCACCTCCCCAAGCGCAAATGTCGCTTGAGCCGATGTCGTCTCCCACGTCTTCCGCTCTCCGGCCTGCGTCAATGCACCCAACCTCGGGGTTTGAGCTGCTCGATCCGCCCGTCCGTTCGTCTGATCGTCAGACCGGTCTCGGTCACCTGGCCGACCGGATATAGACTAACGCCCGGGCGCCCCACGTCACCGGCTACCGCCAAGAGCAACTCGAAATCTTCACCATCGCCCAGGGCATGTTCGAGCGGCGTCCTGCCATCCGCCGCGGCGGCTCTTCCGGCATCATCGCTTATCACCGCTTCAAGCTGATGTTCATCCAGGGTAGCGCCAGCCTTTGACGCCTCGCACATCCGCCACAGGTCAAGCCCCAGGCCGTCACTGATGTCAATCATGGCGTGCAGCCGATCTCCAAACTGATCCGCCAACGCTCGTGCCTCGTGAACGCGCGGTGTGAAACCAAGATGCCGCCCCAGCAGGCTGCCGCCCAGTGGCCCGGTCACGTAAAGGTTATCACCGGGTTTGGCACCCGACCGGGTAACCGGTTCGATCCCCTCGTACGGGGTGGCCGCGATAGCCACGTCGATCGCCAGGCGATGACCCCAACGGGTCGTATCGCCGCCGACAATCGCGAGCTGATACTCCTCGGCCACGGCAAGCATCCCGCCGTACAATTCCTGAGCATCAGCCATCCCGCGCTCTCCCGACAGCGCAACGGAGACCGTCGCCACCAACGGCCGCACCGCCATCGCCGCACAATCGCTAAGAGAGCACGCGATCGCCTTACGTCCGATTTGCCTAAGTGAATGCCGGCTCCTGTCAAAGTGGACACCGTCTAGGAGCATGTCAGACGAGATCAGCAGGAGCCCCGAGGGCGACTCCACAACGGCCATATCGTCCCCGATACCAAGCCGCACCGCAGGATGCTCCCTTTGTTGTGCCCGCAACCATTCAACAAGCTCCAGTTCAATGCCGGCCATGGTCCAAGATCTTAACACGACCGGCCCTCTCTGAAAGCGCACCGGTTCGCAGCAAACTGCAATTTCGCGCCTACCGTGCCCCTCATAGCACGCTGCCACGGGGGTTCCCCTTGACCGCTCTGCAATTCCGCAAGCGTGCCGTGGTTTTCTCAGCGGCGTGTACCACTGACGTTCCATTTCTTCGCGTCACGCGCAAATTCCCACGGGGTGCGATTGTAACCTCTTGCGCCACCTTTGGTTGTGGCCGAAGGCCGTGCTGGGAACAAAGGAAGTTAGGGCGAGTTCCTTCGCCCGGTGGAGAACCAGCGTAACCAGCCCCGCTGGAGCCTGGTTCCCAGCTTCATCGAGCACGACGTCCGCCCCATGTGCCGTTCGGGGGCCTTGTACTCCGCCGAAAGGGGTGTATGCTCACGCCTGACTGTACCGGCGCTCCACGGGCAGATCATCTTCAAGACAAGGAGAGTCAAGTGTCAGCGCGCGGTCAGCAACTCGGTGGATATCACGAGGTTCGTAGTTGGGCTGCGCGCCGCACGACGGGCGTGTGGTGCGTCTCCGTTTTGCCTTTGTGTTCCGACGTTAAAACGCGGCAAATGCAACCATGCATCGGACAATTTCTGCAGGAGATATCAAATGAAAATCGCAACGACCACCTTAATGACCTTAGCACGGATCCGACCCGGCGGGAGTGCGCGGCGTTCGCGCGATGCCCTCCCTCCCTCACAGCAGGGCTGTATTATCCTAGCGAAGTTCGCGATTACTATCGGCGTTCTCCTCGGCATTGGACTGATTTCCGCGCTGGTGGGCGGGCAAACGACGCCCAGCACTGTTGCACGTGGGCTCTACGTGCCGCCGTACGTGCTTGTCGGCGCGCCGCTTTCCGCAGCCCCCGAGCCGCAGGTGACCAACGTAACAGCATTCCAGCGCGATGACGCAAGCAGGCTTGTCAACATTACCTACTCGCTCACCGGCGACGAGGCCACGTACCCGATCAGCGCAGACCGCAGCATCGATGAAGGGCACACCTGGGTGACTGTGGCGAGTACTGCGGTATTTGGTGACGTCGGCGGCAACGTTGTTCCGGGGGCGGAGAAGCAGATCTTCTGGAACCCGGCGTTAGATTGGCCCGACGGCGTAGTAACAGGGGGCCAAGTCAAGATCCGGGTGATTGCAAGCTACAACGCGACCCCTTCCTCCGCCGACTCCGCAAATTTCCCGCTCACCGAGCCCGGCGATGGTATTCTCCTGGGCAAGCTACTGTCTGCGGACGACGGCGAGGGCGTCGTTGGCGCCTTGATAACGATTCCGGAGCATAGCCTAACCACGACCACAGACTCAGGTGGCGCGTTCCCGTTCCCGGCAACCCCGCCTCTGGTCGTTCCCGCTGGCGAAGTTACGGTGCAAGTCGAGAGTAGCTTGCATTGGCCGGTCACCAAGAAAGTGATCATTCGCGAAAACTCGTCCGCCTACCTGGATATTGTGATGACACCCAAGACGGCCCTCCGGGAATCGAGCGGCTTCGGCGTCGGCGAAGTTCGCGGTGAATATTCCGGTCCCGGCCAGCATGCGTATTACCTCGACGGCGTCCCGCTGCGGGAAGAGTTCACCGCCGCGGTGCAGTGTCCGACGACAGGGAACGGCACGGTCCGCTGGGAGGACTCCCTGGGCGGATTGGTCTGTGATGCGCAGCCCTGTCCTGCGGGAACTGCAGGCAGCTTTCCATGCGAAGTCGATATGGGGAGCAGTTTCTCAGGAGGAGACGGTACACTGACTGTCGTGGTGGAGGACTCAGGCGGAGTCAGGTCGGATCCGTACTTGGCCAACTTCAGGGTCGTTTCGCCGCCGGCGCCGTTGGGGATCTTTCCGTTCTGCCTATACCTATACCACGATGCGACTTCAAGCGCTTTGAAATACATGACACCATCATTGTCGGGGAGCGAAGAAGGGATGGCCACGACGGAGGGAGCCAAGACTATTCCCAAGAAGATGCCGCTATTCGGTGGCGAGGATCTTGAATTCGGCGTCAGCTTCGACGCCCACGCAGAGATCAACGGCGACGGGACGGGCTATGCTCCATTCTTCGAAGCGAAGGCCGAGACGGAATCGGAGATCAAACATAAGAAAACCAAGATTGCCGGGGCTTCTTTGAATCTGACCGCTACCGGGGGGGCGACCTGGGAGTACGTTGACGGCTGGATTCCAGGTGGATGGATCCAGTCCGGCGCCACTCTTTCATTCGACGTGCCACCGAAGCCGGTCGTTTTTTCTTTCGGTCCGGTGCCGTGCTACTTTCGCGGGCATATCGAGGCTGCGGTGCTGGTTGACTTGAAAGTAATGGCCTGGAGTGAACAGCCCGGAGACTCGCCGCGCTACCTGGGGACGTTCACGTTAGACCCATTCCCCTACGCCGAGGCGATGCTGGGGGCCGGCGTGGCGGACGTGTGCGCGGTGGAGGGCTATCTCGGCGGCGGGGCCCGGATGGAGGTGGTATATCCTGGGTCGCCTGCACTTCAGACATTAGAGATTTATCTGGCTGGCGGGGTACGGGTGGTGTTGTGGATATTCAAAAAAGAGTGGCCTCTCCTCGAGTACACGTGGGATCTGGCCGACCGGCTCCGAGATGTCGTCCACCCCGGCGAGCCGATTCTCCGCATGATTCCGCGGGACTACGTGGATTCGTCCTACGCTAGTTTCGTGGCCAATGTTGATCCCGGGGCTGACACCTGCGACAGCGTATTCACGCACGAGGTGCCCTTTCAAACCAACGTGTTTGGTCAATCCACGCCGGGCCTGGCAGCCGTGGGTGGTAACTTGCTGGCGGTGTGGGTCCATGACGATCATGACGGGCGGGCGATGGACATAAACCGCACGAGGATCTTCTACTCCCGTTATAGCCAAGAAGCCGCGGTGTGGAGCTGGTCTATTCCGGCTCCGGTTGTGGACGGTAGCAGCGACGATGGAACCCCGGATTTCCACCCGCAGATCGCCGCGCTAAGCGGTGGGGACGCGTTGCTGGTCTGGGAAAACGTCAGTGACCCGCTGAACGACCCGGCCAACCCTGATGACCCCACTCAGGTCCAGGCGGCGCTGGAGGATATGAAGCAGAAAATGGGGATCACTGTGGCACGTTATGACGGAACTTGGGCAATCGACACAGTGGTCTTCGATGCAACAAGTAGTGACGAATACCTCGACCACAGCCCACAGATAGCCTGCGGTTCGGATAACAAGGCGATGCTCACCTGGGTCAAAAACACCGAAAAAGAGACGATGGGGACCGCGGACACGATCCGCTACGCCACGTTCAACGGCGGCACTTGGAACGTTCCGACTAGCAACGAAGTACCTACGGCAGGCCATCCGGTCCTAAAGAGTGCGCTGGCCTACGACGGCGCCAACGCGGTGCTAGTGTTTAGCACCGATCTGGGAGACAACACAGAGACCCCCGAGGATTGGGACCTGTATGGCGTGTCGTACAATAGTGATGAAGGCTGGGACACCGCGGCGGCGCCCCTCACGACTACCAATTCCGTGCAGGATGCCAACCCACAGGTAGTCTACTACAACGGCACGCCGGTTGTCGTGTGGTATCGCGCCGGTGATCCCAGCCAGGGCGTTCCTGGTGCCCTGTATAAGGCTGACCTCACGAGTACCGAGAGCGGGTTGTCCCTAGCCCCTGGCCCTGCGGAAGAGATCGTTACGTTGAGCAGCACGGCATCATCCGGTGCAGCCGACTTCCGCCTGACTGTGGAGGAGTCGACCGGTCGAATGGCCGTGGTCTGGCAGGACGCAAGTGTGGACGGCGTCGACATGTGGTATGCGGTCTATGCTCAGGATCAGAACGGGCAGGAGTGGTCATGGTCGAAGCCGCAGCGGCTCACCTGCGACCGCAGCATGGAACATAGCATGGCGCCCAGCTTCGCTCCCGGTGGCGACTTCACGGGGAACCTCATGGTGATGTATGACAAAGTGCAGATTCAACCTCAAGTGCGAACAGTCAAGCTGGGTTGCTGCACGTCCGTTAAGGTCCCCGACGTTCCGAACTTCGCTCAGACTGACCTGTACCTCCTCCGGCACAACGTCGTGCTGGACTTGGCCGTGAACGATGAGGATGTGACTCTCTCACCCGAGGACGCACTAGCCGGGCAACCGGTTGAGATCAGGGCCAAGGTCGGGAATGTTGGCACCTTACCAGCCAAGGGCATCAGCTCATCCAATGGGGTCACCGTTCGCTTTTATCATGGGACGACAGAGCTCGGGCATAAGGAGATTGCGCGGCTGCTTGCCGGTGAGGAAGCCGAGACATTTTGGGATTGGGAAGTGCCCAGCGCACCCTATGACATATCCGTCACCGCAGAGCCAAGCTCCCCGCAGACAGATCAGAACCCCAACAACGATACGGGCGTGCTTTCGCTGGGGAAGCCCGACATGGTCATTGATTCGCTGATGGTTCAGGCTGCAGGAGCGCATCGGGTCTTCACCATCCGCGTAGCAAATAACGGTTTGGGCACCATCCCCGCAGGTGAAGACGTGGTTTTGCAGTGTGATGAGCTGTCAGACGGCCCTGACTTTCCAACCACGCTGCTCGTCCAGGACGACATTGGACCAGGAGCGTATCGCGACTTGTCGTGGGTGTGGGAAGATGCAGAGCAGAGTCCTGAAGCATCAGTCGAAGTAGTGGCCGTAGCCGACGAGGACGAAACCCGGGAGGAATCCGACGAGGACAACAACACCCGTTCGGTTCTGGTCAGCGCTGGCGCTGCGGGTGCGTGCTGCAACCCGGAGGACGGAACCTGCCACGTCGAGCCACAGCGGGTCTGCAAGGCGCAGGACAACCTCTTCCAGGGGATCGGGACCGCGTGCAACCTCTGCGACAACAACCCCTTCGGGGCGGAGTGCAACGCAGACATCCAGTGTCTGCTTTGTTACGCCGGCACCCGCGAAGGAGAGCCGTGCGATGGCAACCCGAACGCCTGTCCCGGTGGTTCCTGTGTTTCCGGGGTCTGCGACGACAGCAGCTATAACGCGGGAGAGGCATGCGACTGCCCCGGTAGTACCTGTGTAGCTGGTACTTGCACGGTAGTCCCGCCGGCATGCCAGCGGTCGGCCTGCTGCGATGCGACCACCGGTGCGTGCACCCAGGTGCTTGGCGGATTCTGCTCTGACAGCGGTACTTGCACCGGGGGCGGTGGTGAGCCGTGTGGTATCGATGCGGATTGCCCCAGTGGTGAAACCTGCCAAGGTACCACCCCCTGCCTCAACGATTTCGGCTGCCCGGGCGGCGAGACCTGCGAGGCTCCATGTCCGGTAGCGTACGTCAGCCAGGGCTTTGGCACGGACTGCTCTCCGGACTGCTGCGCACAGCCGGTCACGACGGGTGCTGACACCTGCGACCAGGCCTATGTGCACATCATTCATGTACCGTTGCCACGCGAGGACCCGGTCACGATAACCATCACCGGCAACAACCAGGCGGCGACTTTCGGTGATACCTACGACGATACCTGCGTGGGCGGGATCAACGACGGCGGTCCCTGTGATCCGCACCTCGATTGTGCCGGGCTCGGTCCGAACGCTCACTGTGTTTGGAACGCCGGCGATGCCTATGGGTTCTGCGAGGAAGTCCCCGACCCACCGGAGGACCCGATCACCTGTTACCCCCACGCGCAGTGCTCCGACGGAGACGGCTACCAGAGCGATGACCCCGATGACGGCACTTGCTCCGCTGGGGCTACGTGCGATGACAATCTGTTCACTCCGGGGGGCGCCTACCGTGACCGTGGTTGGTGGGAGGCGTTCGCCGTCGACGCTTGCGCGGACGTGCGAATCGACCTTTGCTGCACCAGGGAGATCTCCGGCGAGATTCACCAGCCACAGTGGGATGTCCTGATGAGCGAGTGTGACCCGTGCGGAGGCTCCATCTCCAGTTCAATCGTCGGCTCCCATTCCGTGGGCAGGGACGACGTGAGTTCCGGCCGTGGCGCCCCGTTTTGCAGAAGTGACGATCCGTGGTGGACCTTCAGGTCACTGGAGGCTGGAACCTACTGGCTGCCCGTTCACAGCGCGACCGGCGGGCACTTTGGTGACTACCAGATGCACATTACGGCGGGGGCCTGCCCGGTGGCGGCTTGCTGTCTGGAAGGCGGTGTCTGCAAAACCGGTACACCTAACGCGGGCCTGGAGTGCCACTGGGACGGGGACTGCGGAAATCCCCCGGCGGACGACGACGGTGACTGCGTTGGGAATTGCCAGGTCCTGAACCAGACGGACTGCGAGGGGCTGGATGGCTACTGGCTGGGCTTCGGCGTCGTCCCAGCTGACGAGGACCCGGTGGTGGCCTGCGAAGCGGGTGATTTCTTCGCGTGTGGGGAAGGTGCCTGCTGCACCGGGCCGGCGGTCTGCGTGGACGATACAGATCCCCAGATCGACACGATGACCCCGGACGTCTGCGCTTCGCTGATAGGAACGTACGTCGGTGGAGCTATGTGCGACTGGCCGGTCAACCCTTGCCCAGTCTGCGTAGATTGCCAGGCGTTCGAAGACGACGTTCATCTGTCCCTCAGCGATTGGTCCGTGCCGACCGGCGCGGTGACCGCTGCCGACGATTTCGTTGCCCCGTCGGACGTGATCAGCCATGCCTTTGTCTGGGGCGTCTACCTCGACAGTGATCCGAATTCATCCCAATGGGATTGTGGGGAACGAGTCACGGCTGACAACGCTGACGACTTTCGCATCAGAGTCTTTGCGGACAACGGCAGTCTACCAGGCGATCTGGTCGCTGCGCGCACTGCTAGTGTTCACCTCAAGACAATCGTACCCGACGCTCAAACAACTGTGTTTTACCAGCCCCCGGCGCAGACTTACTTCTACCAGCTCGAGCTTGACCCTCCTATTGGCGGTCTATCACCGGGGACACGGTACTGGCTTGAGGTTGCAAATGACCTATCAGGGACCGAGGATTGCCTCTGGTTTTGGCACCAGCTCTCCCCCGGTTCCCCCAATGGCAACGGGTACTCTGCTGCGGGGTACAAGGGGCTTTATACCTCGTTAGCGGAAGCGGAGAGGCCCTATGACCACGCCTTCCATCTCGAGCCGTACGGCTTTGACCAGCCTACCGCGCCCGTGGCGGCCTGCTGCCATCCCACTTGCGACAACGCATGCACCGATGATATGGCCTTACAGGATTGCCTCTTCTCCCAGGGTCAATGGAATAGAGGGGAAACCTGCAACGACGTTACCTGCCCTAATGGGCCTTCAGGTACCGATGACTGCTCAGCCAAAATCGAGGAAATTCAAATCCCTGAGGGCGAGTCCAGTGTGGAAACTGACATCAACACGTTCTGCGCCACCACCGACGGTTTCAATCCCATCCTGACCGACGTGGGCCTCGCTCATCTGGTTCAGGATATCTGGTACAGCTTCACGCCCGCGGAGACTGGGGTTTACTCATTCAGCATGTGCCCGACCGGAACGGCTTATGACTCGCTCATGGCGCTGTACACACATGGTACGGCTGTGTGCCCCTGCGCCCAAGCGCGCCGCACGGACGAAGACACGTTTATCGCAGCGTCCGACGAGGCCTGCGTGGGCGCTATGATCTGTGGTGCCGGGTATATCACTGCGGACTTGATCGCCGACACTTGCTATACGATACGCGTGGGTGGCTATCGGGGGGCGAGACAGGCCGGTCGAGGCAAGGTGGAGATCTTGCGTGGGGACCTCGTCTGCCCCGCTTCGTCGCAACCCGAGCCGGATACGCTGGACCTTGACGGAGATCCTGTCAACCAGAAGGTGCGCTACCTCTCGTTCAAGAGCACCGATACCACGAGATCACCGGCCGCGGCCCAACGGGCCATCCGGGTGCACATGGTGGATCTGCCGGCGCCGTACGACTCCTGGAACGGCACCAAGATGTTCGTAGGCCCGCCGGAGGAGTTCTGCGAGAATTCAGGCAAGGCGAAACCACCTGGCTGTCCTAATGCGCAGCCGGCCAACACGTTCTGGGCCTCCACACTGGAGTGCGAGCCCTACTTTACAGATTGGAGTGAATTGGGTGTCATCCACGTGTACCACGAGGGCATCATCCCGAATGGCGTCTACGACGTCCAGGCAGCTAGAGACGACTGCGACTTGGCCGTGGACGGCAGTTGGTCGGAGCCGCTGGTGGTGACCATGAGTCCCTGGGGCGACGTGGTCTGGAAGTGCACAACATGCCCCTGCATGCCGCCGGACGGCACCGTGGGTATTCCCACGGACGTGACGGCTATACTGGACAAGTTCAAGAACCTGGTACCGCCGACCCTCCCGTGTCATGCAATTACCAAGGTGCGGGCCGACCTCGACTGGGAGACACCGAACCAGAAGATCGATATTTCGGACGTTACCTTCTGCCTGGATGCGTTCCGTGGTGATCAGTATCCGCCGCCGGCGTTCGATCCTCCCAGTCCGCCTCCGTGCAGTGCGGTTCTGTCCGAGCAGTAGCAGAGCGCACAGGCAGGGGCCCTGGCCCTTGCCGGGCAGCCAGATAGGGCGGGTTTCAGCCACCGCGCCATCGGCGGGCCACCCAAAGTCGGGCGGACCCCGATGTACGATCTTGGTATCACGGCCCTGCTGCGCTTCGCTCCGCAGGGCTTCGTTCGCGCTGCCGCCGATCTTGCATTGGAAGGGTGTCGGACTGACAATACGAAGTGGTATCACTGATGAGGGCAGGTCAGCTGCGACGCAGCGCCGATGTCCTTGTTCTCAGCCGGATGTAAGGTGTCTGAAACGAAGCCCAAACCGGTCACGGTAGTACTTCAGGACGCCGCCGGTGGTGATTCGAAGGCGGCGTTTGATCTACTCCCGCTCGTGTACGACGAACTGCGAAGCCTGGCGCGGGCTCGCTTAAAGAAGATTCCGCCCGGGCAAACACTTCAAGCCACGGCTCTCGTTCATGATGCCTACCTGCGGATACTGGATAAGGACGCACAATGGGGCAGCCGTGGTGATTTCCTTGCGGCTGCCGCTTGCGCGATGCGCGACATTCTCGTTGAGCAAGCCCGCCGCAAGTCCGCACTCAAGCGAGGCGGGGACCGGCGCCGGATCCACAGTGACCAAGTGATGCCGGTGGTTGAACCGCCGTCGGAGGAAGTCCTAGCGATCGAGGAGGCCATACAGCGACTCGAGAAAGTCGATCCGCGCAAGGGACAGATCGTCAATATGCGCTATTTCGCCCGAATGACCACGGCAGAAACAGCCGCAGCACTCGGTATCTCGGTGGGCACGGTTGGACGGGAATGGCAATACATTCGGACGTGGCTGGAGCGCGAGTTGGCGGAGAACGGACTGGACTAGCTGCGATGCGCGTGATCGACAGGTCGAATCATGGGAAAAAAACGGAGTCAGAATGGAACTTGTGAGCGAGATGGCGTGCGAAGTGCGGATAGACTATTGGAATGACTGCGGGTCGTCAGTTCACCGCCACGGTCACCGGGGATCCGGCCTGCCACGCCCGAACGGTAGGACTCCGGTTGAACAGAGACGGGCTCAAGCCGCGAGCATGAGACCTTGTCGCCTGAGGGTTAATGGGCCTTAAGGGCAGCGTTATGGACGAAGAGAACCGCCAAGAAGCTGAAGAGCTCTTTCATCAGGCAGCGGGCCTACCGCCTGAAGACCGCTCTGCGTTCCTTGACACTGCCTGCGCCGATCGACGAATACGGGAGGAGGTGGAGTCACTGCTAGCCCACCTCGGGAGCAGTCGACTTGCATCGCTTCAAACCATTGACGCGCTCGACAAAGAAGACGCGGAGCTCATTGATGAACGAGTCGGGCCCTATCGGCTCCTGGAGCTGATCGGCGAGGGCGGGTTCGGCGCGGTCTATTTGGCGCAACAGGAGCGGCCGATAGAGCGAAGAGTAGCCGTCAAGGTCATTAAGCTGGGTATGGATACGAAGCAGGTTGTCGCCCGTTTCGAAGCCGAGCGGCAGGCTTTGGCGATGATGGAGCATCCCAACATCGCCAAAGTGTATGATGCAGGGACCACCGAAAACGGCAGACCGTATTTCGTGATGGAGCTTGTAAGGGGCGTTCCCCTCACCGAATTCTGCGACGCCAACCGGCTTACCACCCGCCATCGCCTCGAGCTGCTTATGCAGGTGTGCCGTGGTGTTCAACACGCACATCAGAAGGGGATCATCCATCGTGACATCAAGCCGTCCAACGTCTTGGCGACGCTTCATGACGGTGTTCCCGTACCGAAGATCATCGACTTCGGCATTGCCAAGGCGATGTCCCAATCCTTGACCGACAAGACGCTGTTTACGGGTTTCCACCAGTTTGTCGGCACGCCTGAGTATGTCAGCCCGGAACAGGCCGAGCTTAGCGGTTTGGATATTGACACTCGTAGCGACGTCTACTCGCTCGGCGTACTCGCGTATGAACTGCTCACCGGTATGACACCGTTCGATTCAAAGGTGTTCCGCAGCGCCACCTACGCCGAGATTCAACGGATCATTTGTGAGCAAGAGCCGATTGCGCCTTCGCGCCGCGTCAGCACTCTTGATGCGAATTTAGAAGTCATTGCCGATGCCAGGGGAACCGAGCCGCAGTCGTTGCGAAGACTCATTAGAGGCGACCTGGACTGGATTGTCATGAGGGCCCTGGAGAAAGATCGGAGCAGGCGGTTCGAAACAGCAGCCGCGATGGCTGATGACATCCGGCGACATCTCGAAAACGAGCCCGTGTCAGCGGGCCCTCCGGGCGTTCTCTATCGACTCCGAAAGACCATGGTGCGTCACAAGACAGCAGTCGGATTCATTGTCACACTCTTTGCCGTGGTGGGCGCGTTTGGCGCTTGGATGACACTCCTCTACGCCGAAGCTGAGCAGGAACGCTATGCCGCCGAAGCCAACTTCATGCGAGCCCAAGAGGCCGAAGAACATGCTCGGACGGAGGCGGAGA
>CP070827.1:2119130-2124057 GCA_020344555.1 Phycisphaerales bacterium | reverse complement strand
GGATGAGCGACCCGAGTGCCGACAGCACCGCTCCATGCAGAAGGATTCTTCCCAAATCGAGCATAATCTCCGCCCCTATCCGGCCGTACGGGCCTACCAACACCTCGCCTGACAATAATCATACACGAACCGGCAAAGAAGGCTTGTCTCTTTCTGTATTAACCAATGGGCTTTCATCGCGCTGGCAGCGGCGTAGGGTGCGCGCCCGAGCACCACTCGGCCAGCGAGGGGGGAGGTCTTGTGTGTCGCTTGCCCCCCCCTGTGGTCCCCCTTCAAGAAGCGGCCGGAGGACATTGTTCGCTTCCTCCACGGGCGCGGCTCGGTTCTGTTGGGCGCTCTATTGGTCCTGTTTGCAGACTTCGCGGGTGACGCTGGTTGCGTAGGCGCCCGGAGGGAGTTGGAAGGACAACCGTAGGTATGGGCCGTGATCGTCGGTGTCCGCGTCGAGGTCCGGGCTCAGGAGCGGGACGCGTAGTGGGCGACGGGCTCCGTCAAGTCTCTTGCCCTCCTTGGCGTGCATCTGCTCCTTGGTAAGGCCCGACCCGGCCAGGACCTCCGCTTCGAGTCCACCGGGGGCTCCCTGGGCTTCAGTCATGCGGCGGCCGAACAGCGGGCCGGTGGGAGATATCTCAAACGCGTCGCAGCGGGCTTGCTCCCGGGCGGCGTCTTCGACGTGAAAACAGGCACCGTTGCGATGTTTCCAGGCGATGTCACCAGTTTCCAGTCGGTCGATGCCGGTGATGCGCCGGGCAAGAACTCGGTTGAACAGGTCGCTTTGGACCGCAGAGACATACAGCTTGCGCAGCGTATGCTGGACGGCTCGCCATGCCTTGCGGGTGTCACCACCGCTTTTAACCAACGCCCGGCATATTCGTGCCTGCTCGGGAAACGTATGTGTCCAGGCGACGGCCGACGCCTCCAGATCGCCGTCGTCGAACAGCTCGCGTGCATTGCGGACGTCGGCGTGATCCACCGGCCCGGGTCGACCGAGCATCAGTGCAATCGCTTCGTCATAGTCGTCCTGGAGAACGGCCCGGCCAATAAGAGCGTTATCGCCCCGAACGCCGAAGCGCTGGGGCCCGAAGTAGTTGGGCAGGCCACGTGTCGCGAGCACATCCATGATTGGTCCTGTCCGGGACAGCGGTGAGGCAACGGTTTGGCGAATCTTGATCGTGAAGCGGTTTCCGGCGAGATGGCCCAGCTTGATCTTGTTGCCGTGGCGTGTGACCGAGAGAGCACGAATCCTACCCAACTCGAGCGATTCGATGCGCGCGGGATTTATGTGCTCGATACTGAGCATCTGTCGCGTGACCCCGTGGGCGTCCTTGAGTCCGGCGTAACCGATGTCGCGGGGGCTACGGCCAAGAGCTCGGGCGATGAGCCGGATCGCGGCGAGCGTGGTAAGACCTCGCTTCTCGATCATAAAATACGTGTGAGTACCTTCGCCACAGGCCGGGTAGAGCGGGATCTCTTCGACGATGAAATCTTCGTCGTACCGCTTGATGACGCCACCAGTGCCGGGCAGATCGGTGGTAAGGTAGGGCAACTCTGTCTGGTGCCGGTGATTGGCTTCCATGTCAGGGAGTCTACCGGGCGGGCGCGCAAGGTGGAATGGGCCGTCCGGTCATCTGCCGAGTTGCCGCCTTGCCGACTAGGGCATACGATCCGCAGCCCATGCGATGGATAGCGGATCTTATGTACCTTCTGGCAGGGCTGCTCTACCTGCCGGTTGCGCTGTACCAGGCGCTGATCGTGGGCAAGAACCGTCGAGGATGGGGCGAGCGGTTCGGGTTTGTGAAGGCGTTGGATCCGGGTAAGCAGCGGATCTGGATTCACGCCGTCTCGCTCGGTGAGGTCAATGCCACTCCTCGCCTTGTGGAAGCGCTTCACGAGCGCCTGGCCCACGCCGAGATTGTTTTCTCTACGACTACCGATACCGGTTATGCCCGGGCCGTTCAGCTTTACGGCGCGGACCGCGTATTCCGCTTTCCGCTCGATTTCAGCCTGGTTGTTTCTCGCGTCTTGCGGCGGGTGAGCCCGTCGATGATTGTGCTTGTGGAACTGGAAGTCTGGTTCAACCTGGTGCGGATGGCGACGCGCCGGGGCATTCCCGTCGTGGTGGTCAACGGCCGGCTGACACCTCGCAGTGCCGGTCGCTTGCGTCGGCTCGGCCGGGCGACGAAGTGGATGTTCCGCGACCTTGTGTGGGTCGGCGCCCAGGATGAGGCGATCGCGTCGCGTTTTCGCTCACTCGGTGTCCCCGTAGAACGCGTTGAAGTCACCTCTTCGCTCAAATGGGATTCGGCGGCGGTGACCGACGAAGTTGAAGGTGCTGATGCGCTGGCTTGCGCGCTTGGGATTGACCGGTGTAGACTTCTATGGGTGTGCGGTAGTACTGGGCCGGGTGAAGAGACAATGATTCTCGACGCGTACCGTCGCTTGCTCGATGACTGGCCATGTCTGGCACGTGGTGTGCAAGCAGGATCATCGGAAAAGAGTGAGTCGGTGGGGCCGATCCTGGCAATCGTCCCCCGGAAACCGGAGCGCTTTGACGAGGTCGCCCGAATCATAGAGCGTGCGGGTCTTGGGTGTGTCCGCCGCAGTGAGTGCGAAGACGGTACCGACCTGACCCCGAAGCCCGGACCAGTGGTGCTTTTGGGTGACACCATGGGCGAGCTCCGCAAGTTTTACTCGCTCGCCGATGTTGTTTTCGTAGGGCGCACGTTGGTGCCGCTGGGCGGGTCGGACCCGATGGAAGTGGCGGCCTTGGGGAAACCGGTCGTCACAGGGCCGCATACGGAAAACTTCCAGCTACCGGTGGAGGCGTTGCGCAAGGCCGAGGCGATACGCATTGTCGAGTCTGCAGACGCGATGCCATCCGCAATAGGAGCGTTTTTGCAGGACGGGGCTGCGGCTGCGGACATGGGATCGCGGGCCCGCGAGGTGGTAATAAGCAACCAAGGAGCAACGAAGCGAACGGCGGATGCCATAGTCCGGTTGCTCGAAGCCGATTAAGGCGACACGCGAACCGAAGCTGCCGATATAGGTGTAACCGAGGTCGGAACGCGCCGCCGTTTGACACGCCTGGACTACTGCTACGCCATTTATGTATGTAGCGTTACATGAACCTGGGTAGACCCGCGCATTCATAGCCGGCTATCCCCGTAGACGGAGGAATCCAGAACTATGACCGAAACTCTCAGTCCTGAGTCTGTCGCGACCGAACCTCAGACCTTTGCACCGCCAAAGGATTTTGCGGCCCGGGCGCATATACAGTCGCTTGAGCAGTACAAGGAGATGTACAAGCGATCGATGGATGACCCGGACGGATTCTGGAGTGAGATCGCCGAAGACTTCTTCTGGCAGCAGAGATGGACGAAGGTCCGCGAATTCGACTTCAAGGACAAGCTCTCGATCAGCTACTTCATCGGTGCCAAGACCAACGTCGCCTACAACGCCATCGACCGGCACCTCGCCAAGCGCGGCGATCAGGCGGCCATTATTTGGGAAGGCAACGAGCCCGGCGAGGACGGCAGGCTGACCTACCGGGAGCTTCATCGCGAGGTCTGCAAGCTAGCCAATGTGCTCAGGTCGTTCGGTGTCCGGAAGGGGGATCGCGTTTCGATCTACATGCCGATGGTCAAGGAGTTGGCCGTTACCATGCTGGCCTGCGCCCGGATCGGGGCTGTCCACTCAGTCGTGTTCGGAGGATTCAGCCCCGACTCGCTGGCCGATCGTATTGTCGACTCGGCCTGCGAATTCCTGGTCACGTCCGACGGTGTGTTCCGTGGTGCCAAGGCCGTGGCGCTAAAAGCCAACGCGGATAAGGCCATGGATCTGGCGGCCGGCCGGGGTGCTACCGTCAAGACCTGTCTAGTATTGCAGCGGCTTGGTGCCGAGCACATGTCCGTGAACATGCAGGCCGGGCGAGATCATTGGTGGCATGAAGTGATGAAGGATGCTTCGCCTGAGTGCGAGCCGGAGTGGCTGGACTCGGAAGATCCGTTGTTCATCCTGTACACATCCGGATCGACCGGCAAGCCGAAAGGCGTGCTGCACACCACCGGCGGCTATATGGTCTTTACGGCTACCACCTTCAAGTACGTTTTCGATTACCACGACGGCGACGTCTTCTGGTGTACGGCTGATATCGGCTGGGTCACAGGGCATTCCTATGTCGTCTATGGCTCGCTGCTAGCCGGGGCGACGACGGTGATGTTCGAGGGCATCCCGACGTATCCGGATGCCGGGCGGTACTGGGATGTGGTGGACAAGTACGGGGTCAACCAGTTCTATACGGCTCCGACCGCGATCCGAGCAATCATGCGCGAGGGCGATGAGCCGGTGAAGAAGCGCCGGCTGACCAGCCTGCGTATACTGGGCTCGGTGGGCGAGCCGATCAACCCTGAAGCCTGGATGTGGTATCACCGCGTCATCGGCAAGGGGCGATGCCCGATCGTTGACACCTGGTGGCAGACCGAAACCGGAGGTATGTTGATCACGCCGCTACCCGGTGCCATTGCCACCAAACCCGGCTCCGCCACCTTGCCCTTCTTCGGGGTCAAGCCGGTCATCATTGATGAGAACAACAAGCGTGTGGAAGGTGTGGCCTCCGGTGCACTGTGCATCGAAGAGCCGTGGCCGGGGATCATGCGGACCGTCTACGGCCAGCATGAACGGTTCAAAGAGACGTACTTTACCCGCTGCCCGGGAATGTTCTCCACCGGCGACGGCTGCCGGCGCGACGAGGACGGATACTACTGGATCACCGGGCGGATCGACGACGTGATCAACGTCTCCGGCCACCGTATGGGTACGGCCGAGGTGGAAAGCGCTCTGGTCTCACACCCCAAGGTGACGGAAGCGGCTGTGGTGGGCTTCCCACATGAAATCAAGGGCCAGGGCATCTATGCGTTCGTGACGCTCA
>CP070827.1:2118030-2119030 GCA_020344555.1 Phycisphaerales bacterium | reverse complement strand
TGATCAGGGCGACCTGTCCCTCGTCCAACACGCAGCGAATAACGTGCCCGGGCCCATATACGCAGATCCGCTCATGGCTCCACTCGCGTGCGATGCCGGTGATCGTGCCCCCGATGCCGAACATCGACAGTGAGATCATGAACGGCCGCACCGTCTCGCGCCAAAAGCCGTCGCGTTTGATCGGAGTCGTCTTGCGAAGTGCAAAGATTATAAACGATGCAAAGCCTGTACACGCGATGATCGATCCGGTGACATTGTGATATTCAAACTTGCCGACCAGCGGGATCAGGAAGGTCACTATGGCACCACCGATCAGAATGAACGTGACCAATCCCCAGAACGCACGGGTGACGCCCCAACGCAGTCGCGGGTGCTCAGTGGTCAAGGCCGGTGTCGGCACGTCGCAACTGGCGTACTCGTCTTCGCTGGGTGCTGAGACTCCTGCCACGGGCTGCTGATCCGGCGCTTCCGTGTATGGCGGTTGCGTCTCCGGACCGGCAGGCGCCTCCGGCGGTCCCGGTGGTGCTGCGGCCCCCCGACCTTCAGCGTCTAACCGATCACCAACGCCCAAGTGCTTAAACGCGCGGGTGGTTTGCGCGGGAAGCCACCAGGAGGTCGCCTGGATAACAAGCGACACCGCACCGGCGACCCCGGCCCCTATGAGCACAAACGCGTCAGGCTCCTTGTCAAAGACCAGACCGACGATCATCGTGAAGAACAGTCCGCAGAACGCGGTCCAAAGGGCCGTCCCGAAGGACATCTCACCGCCGGACGCTTTGTCCAGGGTCTTTTCCCAGTTGGCAAAGACCGCTACGACGAGCAGTCCCAGCCAGACGGGAACCCCCACATCGGAGTCGGCCTCCAGCAAGGGAGCCGCTCCTATTGCCATCAATGGTGTGCAGCAGCAAGCCTGGATTAGTCGCTGCGTCCATTTGGGACCGTACTCGACTCCGAACCAGCGAACCGCGCTGCGCGACAGCACGATGCCACCCGACATGGC
>CP070827.1:2116926-2117930 GCA_020344555.1 Phycisphaerales bacterium | reverse complement strand
CTGGATGGGACGCAGTTGAACGGCATGTACACGCTACCCTATCCGGTTTTCGCTAACGAGTGCGCCTTGTGCCATGTGCATCGCGAAGCGTACGGCGGGCCGGATCAACCCGCCGACAGCGGTCACACCTTCGAGTCAAACACGCGAGCCTGCACCCCATGCCATACGGAGACAGACGCCATAGCGCGCATCGCAGGAGTGCGTGAGGAGATCGAACCTCGTCTGGCGACCATCGCCCGCTATTTCGATCCGAGCGACCCGCTGTATGTCGATTTCTCCGCGCTCACCCCTGAAGAGAGGGATCAGTATCAGATTGCCAGGTTCAACTATGACCTTGTTGCAGCCGACGGCTCATACGGCGCGCACAACGCCATGTACGCCCGTGTTCTGCTTGGCGAAGCCGAATCCTTCTTCGGAATCACACGTTGATTCAGTCCGCCGCCCCGCCGCCCTGGCCCGGCGTCCCAAACGGGGTCGATTTCAGACAGGGGGCTGCCTCTCCTGGCTGGTGCTTCGTTGCTCATCCTTTGTGGAGTGGGTGGCATGGCCAAGCGCAGCGCCGCCATGAGTCGACCATGCTGGTTGCTGGGGCCCAGCATGCCGGCGCCCGTCTGCGACGGGTTTGGGCATGCCATCCGTCAGTTCAGTAATAACGTGTACCAGCACAATGCACCCGTTCCAGTGTGGCTGAAACTGCCACTCAAAACGTGGCGGCCACCCACGGTCGGTTCTTCGGGGTTCGAGGGATACCGGACCTCTCTCATGGCGAACCAGAGCCTCTTACCCGCCGGCGGGGAGAATAGACTTGGTGCGCCTTTCATATCCACATTAGCCGAAAAAAAAGACTTCACAGCGGCGTTTGGCTCGCCTAAGCTACCGTAGCAAGGGGGTGACGTGCGCTCTCTGCGCGCGTGGAGGCCGGAAAAAGGGGTACTGATCCCACAATCCCTCACTAGACCGAGAAAGACGCTCGGGGGAGAAGAAGAACATGAGCGGCAAGCGCT
>CP070827.1:2115807-2116826 GCA_020344555.1 Phycisphaerales bacterium | reverse complement strand
CTGCTGGAATCCGTTCGCAAGGGCGAGCAGTCCATCGATGAGGCCATCACCCGCCTTCGGGCCATGCCCTTCGAAGACATCGGGTTTGCCAAGATCGACCACCACCGATCAATCCGTTGCGGGTTCCCCGAGGTCATTTATTGCGAGGGTAAGTCGGCCGATCAGGTGGCTGCTATCTTTGACCGGTGTGCTCAGGCCGGTAGCAACATTCTCGCGACGCGCGCGTCGCGCGACGTCTACGACGCCGTGGCACGCACTTACCCTAAAGCCGAACACCATGAAACCGCCCGCTCGATCACGCTGCGCCAGCAAGAGAAAACGCCATCCCCAGGAACCATCGCCATTGTCTCAGCCGGAACGAGTGACCTCCCCGTGGCCGAGGAAGCACGAGTCACTGCGGAGATGATGGACCAGACCACGGCAACGTTCTACGACGTCGGCGTGGCTGGAATCCACCGGCTTTTCGCCCATTCGGAAGCGTTGCAGGCAGCCGGCGTCGCCGTTGTGGTGGCCGGTATGGAGGGGGCGCTGGCCAGTGTTATCGGTGGGCTTGTGGATTGTCCGGTGATCGCCGTGCCTACCAGTATCGGTTATGGAGCGAGCTTCCAAGGTCTGGCTGCCCTGCTGGGGATGCTGAACAGTTGCGCTTCGGGCGTCACGGTGGTCAACATCGACAACGGATTTGGAGCCGGGTATACCGCGGCGTTGATCAATCGCCGCTGTCAGCCGGCGTCCACGCGAGCCGAATGATGTCGTCCGCTGTGGTTATCACGCGCGAGATCGTCCCCATTCCCGAACGCAGGGACGACGCCCACAAAGGCGACGTGGGCCGCCTGGTCATCATCGGCGGCTGCGCCAATGACGTTGTCATGGTGGGTGCTCCGGCGCTGGCAGCTAACGCCGCATTCCGCAGCGGCAGCGGGCTTGTTCAACTGCTGGTTCCTGAAGCGATCCGTACCTCGGTGGCCGTGCTGGCGCCGTGCGCCACGACTCGCAAGCTGCCGGTAGACACCGACGCC
>CP070827.1:2114688-2115707 GCA_020344555.1 Phycisphaerales bacterium | reverse complement strand
CCGATCGAGATCCGCCGCCGCAACGCCATGACCCCGAACACCATAACCGTTAACGAGATGGACATCGGTAGCTGCGAGTTTCTAGCGACGCTCGACGCCGCCTGCGAGAAAAGCGGCTGGAACGAAAAGTACGGCAAGCTCCCCAGGGGTAAAGGCATCGGCATCGGCTGCGGCGGGTTCGTCTCCGGAGCGGGTTATTGCATTTACCGCGGCCAGGTCCAGCTTTCACATGAGAAGGGCCGCGAACCCTTCCAGAAAAGACCGATCTTCCCGCATGCCAACGCCGTCGTGAAGATCAGCGAAGACGGCATGGCCGCAGTTCTTCTGATCGGTGCAGCCGACATCGGCCAGGGCAGTGACACCGTTTTGACACAGATGTGCGCCGAGTCCCTGGGCATCCCCGCATCCCGGGTGCGAATTCGCAGCGAAGACAGCGACATATCACCGCTCGACCTCGGGGCATACTCATCGCGGATAACCCTGATGGGTGGTCACGCAGTATCGCGAGCGGCCGAGGACGTCGTCAACAAGATGAGGCCCTACGCGGCCAGGATGCTCGGCTGCAATGAAGCCGACGTCGTGGCCCGCGACGGAAGAATGTTTGTCGGGAGGAAAGGGACGGAGGGACGAAGGGACGAAGGGACGGAGGGGGCGCGGATCACGGAAAGCGAGCAACGCGCTCAATCCCCAAACCCCAATCCCCAATCCCCAATCCCCAACCCCCAATCCGCAATCGAAGGCGTTTCTTGGGCGGAGGTCGCTCGGAAGTACTTCAACGACAACGGCCCGCTGGTCGGCACCGGCTGCTACAAGCCGCCGGAGGGTCTGGGCGGCGACTATAAAGGTGCGACCGTGGGCACCAGCCCGGCCTATTCGTTCGGCACCTCGGTGTGCGAGCTGTCGGTGGACCTGGAAACCGGCAAGGTCAAGATCGACCGCTTCACCGACTACCACGACTGCGGCACGCCGATCAATCCCCGAGCGGTCCATGGCCAGGTCGAAGGTGCCATCGTCATGGG
>CP070827.1:2113564-2114588 GCA_020344555.1 Phycisphaerales bacterium | reverse complement strand
CGATCGTTCCGCCTTGCGGTCTTCCTGACGGCCTTCTTTCGGGCCATGGTGCCTCCTGACGCGACTCTCACGCGATCGCCCACCACCGGGTATGACCTCCCGGACCCGGAAGCCGACGACCGGAGTTGAAGCCCTAGTATACCCCTGGACCGGCGGAGCTGTCGAGGGACGCGACATGAAATGGTCGGGTGCCAAGCGTCAATCCCAACCGGCGGGGACGGGTTCAGGCGGATGTCGCTGCCGATCTGGAGGGCCGGGCACCCCCGGCACCGATCCCTTCTACCCAACGGACAACCCCGCCAACGTGCGTGACACGGACGGCGACGGCTGCTCGGACTTCGACGAGCTGAACTTCGACGGGTTCTGTGACAACGATCCCAATACCCCCAGCTACGAGGCATTCGACGGCTTCTGGTTGGAGTACCTCCCCGACGACATGGCAAACTCTTGTGATTAGTGCCTCGTGGACGGCCCACTCCCTGCGAGTGACGGACCATCGACGGGACCCCCCGCTCGCGATCTGGAATGTTGGCAAGTTCCGGTTACCCTCTCCGAGATGAGCCATGAGCAGCCGCATACCAAACATAGCCACCCGATCTGGAGGTCCTCTTGTGGCCTACTCCTGCCCATCCTGAGATCGCGACCCGGTGAGTCGGCGGCACGGTGGGCTTGCTGCACCTGCGGAACCACCCATCATGCGGTGTTCGATCGGGCCTGCCCACCGGACCACCATGCCCGTGTCCGCCGAGTCTCGAACCGAGCATCTGTACCACGACCTTTCGACAAAGCTAGGCTACGACACGCCTCGGATCGCGTCCCGAAGCGAGATACCCAAGGCTTTGGTGAACTTCCGTAGCGTGAGGATGGTCACGTTGTACTCGCCCCGTTCGACCGAGCCGACGTAGGTTCGGTGAATGCCGCACTGGAAGGCGAGTTCTTCCTGCGACCAGCCCTTCGCTTCTCTTACCTTGCGAAGGTTCGCACCCAGCCTGACTAAAGCAATGTTCTTTTTGGGCATGCCGTC
>CP070827.1:2112411-2113464 GCA_020344555.1 Phycisphaerales bacterium | reverse complement strand
CGGACCGGCTTGTCCGGATACTGCTCGGCAAGACGATTGACCAGATGAATCTCCGTGCCGATTGCCCATCGCGTGCCGGAGGGCGACTCGCGAACGGCCTTGACGATGAATTCCGTGCTGCCGGCCAAGTCCGCCTTTTGTACGACTTCCCAGAGGCACTCCGGGTGCACAAGGATCTTGCATTCGGGGTCGTTGCGGCGGATCTCGTCGCACTGGCCCGGCGTGAACAGGCCATGCACGCTGCAATGCCCCTTCCACAGAAGCACTCTGGCGTCACGGACCTGCTGAGGTGTCAACCCGCCGTCAGGCAGGTGCGGGTCATACACCACCATCTCTTCGAGTGGGATGCCCATCGCATAGGCCGTGTTTCGCCCAAGATGCTGGTCAGGCAGGAAGAGCACCTTCTCGCCCCGCTGAAAGGCCCACTCCAGAATGGCCCGGGCGTTGCTGCTGGTGCAGCAGGCCCCGTCGTGACCACCGCAGAACGCCTTCACCGCAGCGGTGGAGTTCACATAGGTAACCGGGATCACCTGCGCACCACATGTCTCGACGAAGAAGTCCCAGGCGTCTTCGACCTGGTCTATGTCGGCCATGTCCGCCATGGAGCAGCCGGCTGACAGGTCGGGCAGAATCACGGTGACGCTATCGTCGGTGACGATGTCGGCCGACTCGGCCATGAAGTGTACGCCGCAGAAAACGATGAATTCCACAGTATCTTGTTTGGCACCGAGCTGGGCGAGCTTCAGGCTGTCGCCGGTGAAATCGGCGAATTGGATCACGTCTTCCTGCTGGTAGTGGTGACCGAGGATGACGGCCCGCGACCCGAGCGTCCGCTTGCGCTCGCGGATCGCGTCGCACATCTCACGTTCGGTCAGTGCCGCGTACTTCGGCGGCAACGGTGGCTGAAACAGCATAGGCCGATTCACTCCACGGAAAGGGTCAGCAAGCCACGTAGCACCGTCGGCGCTGGGCAGGCCTCTGGTCCGGCCGCACTCACGCCGGCAACCACCGGCCACCGCTCCGTCCCGTACCTAATTATACGCTCTCCGCCTC
>CP070827.1:2111230-2112311 GCA_020344555.1 Phycisphaerales bacterium | reverse complement strand
CTATGTGTCATGTGGGTGGTGCTTACGTCGAATCTCATTGGGTATCTGGTCGGATCCTGGCAGCGTTGGAGAGACCGTGATCGCTATCAGCGCCGAATGGAAGCCTACCTGGCGAGTTCATAGCCGTGCGAAGCTTCAATCCCGCATCAGGACCGGCCTCACGGACACGGCGTGCCACCGATCGCGTGAAGCATGTACGAGCACGTTCGTCGCCGCAGCGCCGGCACTGGCTTTGTGTCGCATATGCGTTCCCACCGATTAACCGCAGTGGTACGCACCGCACGCTCGGTTTCATCAGGCATCTTGATCGACTGGGTTGGGACGCCACAGTCTTGACGATCGTCCCACGGGGTGAACCGGTGGATGAGTCGTTGGTGCGGGAGGTGCCGCCATCGACCACCGTCCTGAGGACTCCATGGGTGGACCCGATCGAGCGGATAAAGACCCTCTTTCCCCTCAATGGACCTCGCGGCACCAGGCAGCCGGCCATGGCTTCAAGGGTGCCCGGCGGCCCGCACGCATCAGAGCTCGCGTTTCTTGGAAGCATCCGCGAATGGTTGTCGCAGTTGCTTATAACTCCCGATCCTCGCGTTACCTGGGTGGGGCCGGCGGTTCGCGCTGGGTTGAATGCGATCCGACAACGTCGCCCCGACTTGATCTACTCGACCTCACCCTACATGAGCGCCCATCTTATCGCCCTTGTTCTGAGCAGGTGGACACACTTGCCCTGGGTAGCGGACTTCCGCGACCCGTGGCGAGGGAACCCTTTCCGTTCGCCTGGTTTTGAGAGTCTGGAGCGTTGGGATTCCTTCCTCGAATGGCTCGTGCTCCGTAGCACCACTCACATTGTCTGTTGCACACCGACCATGACAGAGCAGCTCCGTCGTCGCCACCCGTTTACAGCGAACAAATCGACCACAATCCTGAACGGCTTCGATCACGAACGGTCTGACAGGATTAGACCGACACGCATCGCTCCCGCCGATCATTTCGTCCTGACGCACTGCGGCCAGTTCTACGGCCCGCGCAGTCCGAAGGTCTGGTTCGCGGCCGTGCGCCGTGCCCTGCGGCAGGCACCTCA
>CP070827.1:2110033-2111130 GCA_020344555.1 Phycisphaerales bacterium | reverse complement strand
GTACGTTCAGTTCAATCTCCGCGATGTTCAGCCAGCTACCGTGTTTCGGCGTATACACCATCTCCAGCCGTTCGATCAATCGACGTGCCTCCTGTGGCTCAAACGCCTCATAGAGTGAGGCCGGCGCGTGCGTGTTCAGATTGTCCATCACCAAGGTGACTCGGTCGGCCTGAGGGTAGTGTACATCCACAAGGTCTTTGATCTCCTCGGCCCAATCTACTTTGGTTCGGCGATCGGTGACGCTCGCGTGTCGCCAGCCCCCCAACGGCTCACAGAACATGAACACGTTCGCTACCCCGTGACGGTCGTATTCATAGTCGTAACACGTGACCCGCCCCGGCTCGGCGGTGACCGGTGTTCGCGTTTCCCGAATCAACTGTTTGCTGGTCTCGTCCATGCAAACCACGGGGTTTTTCGGGTCGTAGGCCCTTTGGTACACCTCCAGCACGTTCTCCATCGCGCAGACGAATTCAGCGTTTTGCCGGGGCGGGATGCACCACATCTTCTTTTGCCACGGCTTCAACTCGTTTTTTTGAGCGTGCGTCGCACCGTTTCTTCTGAGATGGAATCGACCACCTCCAAAACCACCAACTCATCGGTCAAGAGCTGTGTGGTCCACCGCGCCCGCCCATGCGATACTATTAACGGCACCGGTAGGTAAACTCACGGAGAACGACGTGACAACACCAGCGACCAAGGAGCAGGATCCAAGCGGGCTGGATGACTTGCTGAGGCGAGTGCGAGAGGAGATGCGCGAGCTTGACGCGGCCTTGGAGTCAGTGGGTTCGCCTCGCGAGCCGGAGAAGCGCCTCGACCGTGCGCCGCTGCCGGCACAAACAACGCCAATCTTCAATCCCGCGACGCTCACTTACTGATTGAACGCCATCGTGCGGTGGCTGCTTTCGATGATCTTGACTTGCCCAGCCACGTAGTGGGAGAGGTGGCAACGTATGTGCAGCTCCCATGTCTTCTTCCACAACGCGTCTTCCGGCGGCAGGTATTGCACCTCTAGCCCGAGTTCGTCCTTCGCGTAGCGGTAATCGATGGCCCGTCCGTGGGAGAAGAGCTGATCCGCACGCGAAAGTGCCTCTGCGGTC
>CP070827.1:2108834-2109933 GCA_020344555.1 Phycisphaerales bacterium | reverse complement strand
TCCGTGCCGTTGCAGGGGTTGCCGTCGTCGCATTCCATCGGTGTTCCGGGTTGGCACCCAGCTTGCGGATCACAGGTCTCGAACCCGTTACACACATCACCGTCGTCGCATTGCAGCGGCGTTCCGCCCACGCACCGGGTAGCAGGGTCGCAGGTTTCGGCGCCATCGCACACGTCGTTGTTATCACAGTCGACCTGCGACCCGGGCACGCAAGCACCCCCTGCGCAGATATCGGGCTCAGTGCACAGGTTTCCATCTTCACACGGGTTTGCGTTGTCTGCATATTGGCATCCCCCAGCGCTCGGGCAGGAATCGTCCGTGCAAGGGTTTCCATCGTCGCAGTCGACCGGGTCATAATGACATTGCCCGTTCTCATCGCATGTGTCTTCGGTACACTCATTGCCGTCGCCGCAGAACCAATCGTTATGGCAATTCGAGTCTGACATTTCGGGGGGACCGTCACACCAGTCATTCGTACAGGGATCGCCGTCATCACAGGAATCGAGAAGTTCGCACTGGCCTGTACCATGGTTGCATCGACGAAGGAGGCAAAAGCCCGGGTTTGCACAAATGTCCTCGTGTTCGCATTTCTCGTCCAGTATTATTCCCCCCGGGGCACACCTCGCCACGCAAGTATCTCTCGTGCAAGCGACATTGTCGTCACAGACGGTTGCTGGGTCACACTCGCATGAGTCACCCCCTTGTGCCTGGCACTCATGGATAGCGACGAACTCAAGGATCGCGGGAATGAGCATCAGCCCGAACGTGCGCGCCCACGAACGACGTCTGCCTCCCAAGATCGGCCGCACTGGTCGAAGATACCAGACATTTCCAAGGCGGGATGCACCTGCTGATGTCGATCTCATTTGAACCTCGCTTCCTCGCATTCCAGGCAGCACGAATGTGCCGGCCCTTCAGAGCGGCTGGCCACGAGCACCGATCTGCGCGCTCCACGGCGTGCCTCGAATCGCACGCTCCCACGCCCGCCGAACTGCTGCAGGGACACGACAGCCACGCCCGAGCCTGTACATCACGCTGCACGGTGTGGAAAAGGCAATGTCTGCGATCGAGACTAGGATGGCGTGCCGGTTGCTCCGGC
>CP070827.1:2107627-2108734 GCA_020344555.1 Phycisphaerales bacterium | reverse complement strand
CGCCGTGGCCTTGGCGTTCCTCAAGGAACGCGGCATCGTTGAGACGCGTTACCGGCGTAACTACGCCGCGACCGGCGGCGTGCATCTCGACGCGATGACCGAGTACTTCGCCTTGGCCGAAAACGCCTGAACGCATCGCTCTCCCTCCCTCGACGCCTCGGCAACCGCCGGGGCGTTGCTCCGGTCTGAAATTCGCTCTGCCCTCTGCCCCGTAAAGTGTTCCCAGCGCTGAACGATGACGTCGCAATAGAGCGGATCGAGTTCCATCAAGAACGCGCGACGACCGGTCTGGTCGGCTGCGATGAGTGTCGAGCCGCTGCCACCGAAGAGATCGAGCACGTTCTCACCGGCGCGCGACCTCCAACGGACTCCATTACCAGCTGCGCCCCCGCGCACACCTGAGGGGTGGCCCCAATATGCACTCGATCTTGTCGCAGGCCAGGCTTCGCGCCGCGGTGACGGCCATCTCCAGGGCATCGGGTCCATCATCGTGCGCCGCCTTCGGAAACAGCCTCATCTGCTCCAGCAGGACGGCGTGCCTCCGCGAAAACTGTAGCGTGCCGGACCGCACCAGTGGCTGAAGACTCTGAATCCGCGCCAGCTTGTCGCTGGAGTGCACAACCGGCTCGACCGGCAAATAGAGTCCCTCGGCGTTGGATCGCCGGGTTAGCTCGTCCGCCAGGAGCGACTGGAACTGGTTGCTCTCGAAGGCGAACTTCGTGTACCGCCGCAGGCGCTGGTAGGTCAGCACGCTCTCGATGATCAGGTCGGGCTTGCGACGCAGGATGTCGGCGTCGATCACGTACAACGTCCCGGTCGAGGAATCGCGCAGCAGGGTGATGATCGCCGAATCGTCGGCGTGTTTCCCCGATTTGCCGAGGCTCGGATCGCACGCCCCGACCCAGCAGGCATTCTTCCCCACCGCGGCGATGAGCTCCGCGGGACCCTCCCAGCGGTCGTCCCAGTAATGGAACTCCTCCTCCAGGAACAGACAATCGGCGGGGTTGACCGGCTCGTTCTGCTTCTCGGAATCGAAGCTCGCCGGGCCTTCGGACTCGCGCATGAGCATCAGGGCATAATAGTCCTCGTTTTCCGGCCACAGCACCT
>CP070827.1:2106417-2107527 GCA_020344555.1 Phycisphaerales bacterium | reverse complement strand
GGCCCGTCCAGTGGAACACCAGCAGCTTGATCGGCAGGGCCAGGGCAAGCAGCGGCAGATACAGATCGAGGAGCCACCGATCGCGGTGAAGCATCCAGCGGAAGTTGTACGCCAGCGAGAACGCGGCGAACAAAGCCAAGGCAAACAAAATGCCATGAGCTGTCACCACGACGGACATGCGGTGACGGATCATCAGGTCGGGACCCAAACCGGGTGAGTTGCCTGCCTCCTCGCTCACGTCGCTGTTACCACCTCGTTGTAGCACCTGTTGCCACTGGATTGTCGAGCGGGCATCTCCGCACGCGACTCAATCGGCAGGATACCGGTGCCTTCTCAGGGGTTTGACTGGCCGGGCTCCGGGGCCGGCGCCGACCGGGCCGCACGCATCATTACAGGCCAATCAGCGTACGCCGTACCGGGAATATCACGAACCAGGCTGGAAGCCGCCGCGACGGCCTCGTCCCGTTCGCCAAGGTACCACAGTACAAGTGCCTGCAATGCCCGATGATCGGCATTGTCGCCGGCGACGCTTGCCCGCAACTGTGCCTGGACGCGCACGCGGCGTGCTTCGGACGCGTCACCGTATGCATCCGCCAGGCTCAGATCGTAGAGGAACGGGTTCCGCTCGCGCCGGGTCAACTCTCCCAGCACCGCAACCGCGGTCCGGGTCGCGCCCAACGAGAGATGACAGAACAGTTCGCCAATCCTCGATTCCGCGTCCAACGGCTGAAGCATCACAGCCGTTTCGAAGGCTCGGGCGGCGCGGCGGTACTCGGCCTCCCGGAACCACGCCCAGGCATCCGCTCGTATGCGCTTGTGGGCTACGTCCGGAGCCGCATGCAGCCGTTGACCGAGCATCACGGCAGGAGCGGCCGCGTCGCCATCCTCGTCCGGCGCGAAAGGCACCTGCCCGACCGTTGGCGGCAACCCCGCCGACGGACCGGTCCGCAGTAAAGCACGGTGCACGGGAGCGTTCAGCGACGTCGCCGCAATAAGTGCTTGGCGGCGGCCCAGAGCCGTATAGAGACCAGCGGCACCGCCCCTTCCGCCTCGGCGCTCAAAGCCCCCGTAACGATTGAACGCCCCGCGGTGCCAGGGCGACGATCCAGC
>CP070827.1:2105205-2106317 GCA_020344555.1 Phycisphaerales bacterium | reverse complement strand
GGTGTTACTCGACAGCCTCAAAGACCCCTTTGTCTTTGTCGATACGGACCACATCATCCGCTACATGAATAAGGCGGCGATCGCAGACTTCGAGGAAGGTGTCGCCCTGATCGGCCGTTCCGTTCTAGACTGCCACAATGAGAACTCGCAACGGCAGATCATCGAGATTCTGGCCGCCATGCGGGCGGGCGAGGACGAACGCCTCATCACCGATAACGAGAAACAGCGTATCTTCATGCGCGCCGTGCGTGATCCGAACGGAACGCTCCTGGGCTACTACGAACGGTACGAACCACCTGCCAAATGAGGCTTGCATCGGGTAGGTTCTTGACCCACCTTCTCATTTGGCTTCTTCGAGAGGAACGGATACCGTATCATGAATTGCCCGCGTGCGGGGCGGGCTCAGGCGTGCTGACGTAAGGAGCAACATGTAACATGGTGGATGTCGCGATTCGGCAATATGAACCTGCTGACCTTGGCAGGTGCAGATCGTTGTGGGCTGAGATGACTCAATATCATAGAGACATCTATGATGACCCCTCGATTGGAGGAGATGATCCCGGGCTCGAGTTTGACAAACATCTTGACAAGGTCGGCCGTCAGCGGGTATGGGTCGCGAAAGTCGGCGCCGAGATTGTCGGTTTGACATCCTTGATTCAAGACGGGCAGGAAGCCGAGATTGAACCGGTTGTTGTCTCGTTCGGACATCGTGGCGAGGGGATCGGGCAGTCCCTGGTAAAGCACGCAATCGCAGAAGCCAGGAAACTGGGAATATTGTGCCTGAGTGTCAAGCCGGTCGCCCGCAACGAGGAGGCGTTTTCGTTCTTCTACGAGGCCGGCTTCAAAACGCTCGGTCATATTCAGCTATTCATGTGGTTAGGACCGCCAATGCCTGGGCAATGGAAGCCGGGTCCGGTGCTGTTTGGGAAGTCCCTTGATTACTGAGAGCAGTTGGTCTGGTCGGATCGGTCTGCCCGGTAGAAGACGGGCGGCGGCGGCGGCGGGTGGCATGGCCAAGCGCAGCGCCGCCATGCTCGCCACGAATGGAGCATAGTACTTGGGCGCTTGAAGCGGGGCCGCCCTGGGAGTAGAATGGCGCCCACGGAGGCGGC
>CP070827.1:2103992-2105105 GCA_020344555.1 Phycisphaerales bacterium | reverse complement strand
GGCGGTGGCATCGCTCAAGGTGCAAGAAGGCGACAAGCTCTTTCTTACGGACAGCCCGGACGGATTTCGCATCACGCCGTATGATCCCCAGTTCGTTCGGCAAATGGACGTAGCATCAGAAGGGATGCGAAAGTACCGGAATGCTCTCCGTGAGCTTGCGGAGTGAAAGAACCAGCTTGGCTGTCGATCGAAGCAGTCTTAGCGTTTCACGAGGAACTAGTTGCCGAGCACGGTGGCTCGTCGTTTCTTCGTGACCGGGGCTTGCTCGAATCGGCTCTTGCCAGTCCGAGAAATCACTTTGCATACGGCGAGCGTGACCTGTTCGTGCTCGCAACGGTCTACGCGAATAGCATCACGCGAAACCACCCATTTGGCGATGGAAATAAACGGGTCGCGTTCATCGCGGCTTACACGTTTCTTGGTGTCAATGGGCTGGAGCTACAAGCTCCCGAAGCTGAGGTGGTGCGGGTGGTCGAGGGCCTCTCAGCACGGACGATGTCAGAGGCAGAGTTCACGGCGTGGCTCCGTCGCTCCTGTACTCTGCAAGCGGACGAGAAAAGCACACGGCGAGCCAAGCCGCGAAAGAACGCCCCACGAAACCCGAGACGTCATCCGTAGTCGCGGAACTGTGATCGCTTCTGGCTCGGCGGCCCCGGCATTCGCCTTCTGAGGGTCACAAGCTCCGAACAAACCGCACGCCAGAGGCTTTACGCTGGACACGCCTAATACGGCGAAGAGTGAACGTGGCACATGATCGCCCACCCCCCAATCCGGCCCCGCTCAAGCCGCAGCCTTGCCAAACACGCGGCCCTCGACTCCTTCTGCGACAAGCACTTACGATTGGCAATTTGCCTGGGCCACCTGCCAGAATTCAAGTGGGGAAGAGTCAAGCCGGATCACCCGCCCCAGCCGTCCCCCGCCGCTCAGCCAAGCCCGGACGCCGCCGTCGAGACTTTCGGAGCAGCTCGGAGCCCATTCCCGCCTGAGCGGCGGCTCCTACCGAAACACTCACGCAGGCGTGTCTTCGCGTTTGGCACTCCGGGTCACTTCCCGTCACTCTTCCCCTGAGTCACCGATTCGACCAGCGTGACGATCGCTTTTCGGACGTGCTCG
>CP070827.1:2102778-2103892 GCA_020344555.1 Phycisphaerales bacterium | reverse complement strand
CCGGCGGCGACATTGCGCACGAAACCGGCACCGTTCAGAACATCCTGCTCCAAGATGTCCGCGAAGTCGGGGTGAATCTCGCAGATGTCGAGTTCGTCCTGGTCGCCCAATAGCGAGCCAAGGTGCCGGGTGACCGCACCGGTACCCGCTCCGACTTCCAGGATCTTGGCCGGTCCCCTAAACCGACGGTAGGGCTCGCAGAGGGCAACGGCCAGGGCTCGCGAACTCGGCGCAATCGCCCCGACGACGTTCGGTTTGCGCAGATAGCTGGTCAGAAATCGCCAACGCTGGCGCAGACCCATCCAAACTCCTTTCAACACAGTCGGGGACACACAAAGTCCGCCACGGGTGAGCCGGCTCCTGCCGCGTCAGCAGCTTCCCGCTCCGTGTCGCGTAATCCTAACGCGCGGCAGTAGGATCGGCCAGCCCCGCATTGCCCATGACACCGGCCCCAAGGCTCCCTTCTTTCCGTTGCGACATCTGTTAAACTCTCTCGCCGGTGAGACCTGACCCGGATGAACCCTGAGACGATGGCTGCTCCTACACGCGTTGCGTTCGTATCACTTGGCTGTTCCAAGAACCTGGTTGACTCCGAGAAGATGCTCGGGCAGTTGGCCGAGGCGGGCTGCGCCATCACCCTCGACGAATCCGACGCGGATGCGATCGTCATTAATACCTGCGGTTTCCTCGACGTCTCGCGTATTGAGGCGGACCAGTTCATCCGGGAGGCAGTGGAGCGGAAAGCGGCCGGGCAGATCAAGCGCGTCGTAGTTGTGGGCTGCCTGGTCCAGCGGGACAACGAGGCGATCCTTACACGCTTCGACGGTATCGACGCTCTCGTCGGCGTGAACAACCGCGATGATATCGTGCGCGCCGTATTAGGAGGCGGCGGGTTGAAACGGGACAGGTCGGCCGATCTTTACTTGAGCGATTATCACCCGTTTACCCAGCTCGACACGGCCCGCCTGCGCATCACTCCGCGCCATTACGCGTACCTCAGGATTAGCGAAGGTTGCGACCAGAAATGCACCTTCTGCACGATTCCGTCGATACGTGGACGGATGCACTGCAAGCCGCCGGAGGTCATCGTCCTGGAAGCGAGGGAGCTGGTGGG
>CP070827.1:2101555-2102678 GCA_020344555.1 Phycisphaerales bacterium | reverse complement strand
CTGTGTCAGCGTGACCGACTGCGCTTCGGTGACGGTCTACGCGTTCCCGACCGCAAATGCGGGCAGCGACGTTGCCCTGTGTGCGGATGGAGCTGATCCGACGGTTGGTGGAGCGCCAACGGGATCAGGCGGACTCGGTCCGTACACCTATTTATGGACGGGAGGCGGTGCCGCATACCTGAGCGACACGACCGCGGCCAATCCGACGCTTGACGTGGCATCTGCCGGTGCCGGCTCGCACCAGGTATGCGTGACGGTGACCGATGCCAACGGGTGCGATAGCGCGGTGGATTGCGCAACAGTTACTGTCCGGGCACTCCCTATCGCGGATGCAGGGGCCAATTTCGCCTTGTGTCAGAACGCGTCGGATCCGGTCGTCGGCGGCTCGCCGACCGCCTCAGGCGGAACCTCCCCATACACCTATTCGTGGTCGGGAACGGGTGCCACCTACCTGAGCAGTCTGATTGTCGCAAATCCGACGTTTGACGTGTCAGCGGCCGGGGTCGGCTCGCACGACGTCTGTGTGACCGTAACCGACGCCAACTCGTGCGTGTCCCTGACCGACTGCGCGACCATTACCGTCAATGTCGTCCTGGACTGCTCGATCACGACGGATGATCCGATTTGCTCGGGCACTACGCATGACGCGCAGGTCGGCAATGCCGGTGTCGGGGCCACGTACGACTGGACGGTGACAGGTGGTACCCAGGACACACCTGACGACTTCGATACGATGACCTACACCGCCGGCGCCGGGCCGACAGTGACCATCGAGGTCACGGTGACCGATATCAACGCCTGTACCAACACGTGTCAGTATATTGTCACGGTGGCCAGTGATCCGCCAACAGCCGATGCCGGGGCTGACTTAGCGGTCTGCGAGGACGCCGGCGGGCAGGTGGTCGGCGGTGCGCCCACAGCGTCGGGCGGCACCGCGCCCTACACTTACGAGTGGACCGGTGCCGGGGCGACGTATCTGGACGACACTACACTTGCGAACCCGACTTTCGACGTGGCGAGCGCGGGTGTTGGTGACCACCAGGTGTGCGTAACCGTCACCGACGTGAACAATTGTGTCAGCACAGTGGACTGTGCCACGGTCACGGTTAATGCCCTGTCGGAC
>CP070827.1:2100321-2101455 GCA_020344555.1 Phycisphaerales bacterium | reverse complement strand
GTGAGCTGGGCGAAAGGATTGAAGGCCCCGGCGATCAACTCGCCTTGGGCCAGCGGGATCTTGAACGCCCGTTCGACCGTGCCGCTCTTGATTGTAAACGAGAAATCGGCGTGGAATCGCTCGCCATGCAGGCTGACGCTTGCATCGCCATTGACCAGGTGAACGCTCAACTCGTCCAGAAGGCCTTCACTGGTGAATGTGGAGTCAACATTGACACGGAGAGGGGCGATGCCGATGGGAAACCGCTCAATCCAAATCAGGTCGTATCGTTGGAGCGATGTGCTGCCTATCAGATAGTTCGTCCAGATCGCCCCGACCGGAGCGTTGTCACAAAAGACTGTGAACTGGGCCTTGTTGCCCTTCCCCTTGAGCCAGTCTGTGGCCGTAAGGCGTGGCGGGTCCTGGGCCGTCCAGACCGGCCACACGTCGTGGGCCACCAGCCAGCCCATCGCCGCCAGCCACAGAGGCACGATCAGGAATCCGGTCGTACGCGTAAACAACGCTGCTATCCCGCCAAGCAGGCCTGTATCCCGCGGTTTGCCACTTTCGCGTGCGGACTGATGATTGTACGTTTACGACATCGGAAGGGTCAAACGTGGGAAGTGGTCAGAAATAAGTTGTCAGTAGTCAGTTATCAGTTGTCAGCCATCAGCGTTGAGCCGGAGCTTGGTCGGTGCCCCTGAACACTGCCCGCTGATTATGGCGTGCCCCCGGCTGATAACTGACGACTGAGAACTTCCGCCTGACAGCTTGCCCTCGAAACGGCGAATTCAGGTGCGGACCAGGAGGCTGAAACCCAGATTCCGGCCTTTGGCAGGGCGGGCGCTATCGCTGGCGCTTGCCGTAGGCCTTATTGCGCTTATCGCGCTATGGATGGCGTTTCAATACAAACCGGGCTGGTATAGGCCGGTGGTCTTGGACGACGCGGGTATTAAGCGGGCAGAGCGTCAAGCGGTTGCCGTGGCGGACGATGTGGGTGATCAGATGGTGGAAGGGCGGCCGTTTGACGTCGTGCTCCAGGACCGGTCGGTAAATGAATGGCTTGCCGCCCTGCCGCATGTCTGGCCCGATGCCCGTAACGCCCTACCGCCGGAGCTTACGGAACCGGTGGTTCACTTTGAGGATGGTTGTATC
>CP070827.1:2099077-2100221 GCA_020344555.1 Phycisphaerales bacterium | reverse complement strand
CAACGACACGCCCCACGACCCCGGTGATGATTTCTGGGTCCAGGAGGATAAGCTCACCCCCTGGGACGTGACCGAGGGCGATCTGTTCGGGATTTCTGTTGCCATCAGGGGCCACCGGGCGATCGTCGGGGCTCGTGATGACGATGACGCTGGAAGCAATTCCGGCTCAGCATACGTATTCCGGCACGACGACAACGACACACCTTACGATCCCACCGATGATCGCTGGGTCCGAGAGGCTAAGCTCACCGCCTCCGACGCTGCTGGGGGTGATCGGTTCGGCACTTCCGTCTCCATCAGCGGTGACCGGGCCGTCGTGGGGGCGCAGTTGGACGACGACGCGGGTAGCCATTCCGGCTCGTCGTACGTGTTTAGGTGTGATGATAATGCCACCCCGCTTGACCCAAGCGATGACTTTTGGATCCAGGAGGACAAGCTCACCGCCTCAGACGCAGCAGGCGGCGACAGATTCGGCGTGTCCGTTTTCATCAGCGGCGATCGAATTGTCGTGGGTGCCGCCTTGGACGACGATGCGTGCTTAGCAGAACCGACTTGCGACTCCGGCTCGGCCTACGTGTTCCGGCTTGATGACAACGGCACGTCATCACAGGCTACCGATGACTTCTGGGTCCAGCAGGCCAAGCTCGTTGCCTCAGACATGTGTGAGGGTGACGTGTTCGGGGCTTCTGTTACCATCTGCGGTGACCAGGCCATCGTGGGGGCGCATCTTGACGACGACGACAGGGGAGAAGATTCGGGGTCGGTATACACATTCTCTATTGCCGGCAGGTGTACGGACCTGCTTAGCTTCGCCAACTTGCAGAACTGTTTCAGCGGCGATGGCGGCGGCGTGCTGTCCGGCTGCCAAATCTTCAACTTTGACGGCGACAATGACGTGGACCTCGACGACTATCACCTGCTTCTGCTGACGCTCGAGCGGTTATGAGCCCTATCGAACGGCGCCGACCGTGAGACGGCTTCGACATCGGCTGAGTCAGAATTCGGTACCTTTTCTTGCAGGTCCCGAGTCGGAGCTATTAACCGACCCGTCGTGCAGCTAGCACAGAGCTGAGACTTCGTGGAAAGAAAGAAGCTCACAGTGTGCTGCCACCCGGGTGACGACACGCTGTGAGCCTCTCAGCTA
>CP070827.1:2097828-2098977 GCA_020344555.1 Phycisphaerales bacterium | reverse complement strand
GACGGCAATCACACAGGCAGCGTGGTTACCTCGCCTCCCGGGGCCACCCAGACGACCCGGGTCGACGGCTTCACGATCACTAATGGCAGCGCCGGTTACGGCGGCGGGCTGTACCTCTACTCCTCGTCCCCGACGATCGTCAACAACAGGGTCACCGGCAACAATGCTGCCAGCGGTGGCGGGCTGTACCTTGAAGACTCCGTCTCGACGATCGCCAACAACACGATCGCCGGCAACAGTGCCGACGACTACGGCGGTGGGCTGGCCCTGTGGTACTCCTCCCCGACGATTGCCAACAACACCATCACGGCCAACAGTGCCGGCTACTACGGCGGTGGGCTGTTCCTGTCCGGCACATCCTCCCCGATAATCGCGAACACGATCGTCGCGTTCAACTCTTCGTACGGGATTGTTCGCGACACGGGCACGCCGACGCTGCGCCACAACTGCGTCTATGGCAACGCCGAGTACGACTACTACGGTCTGACCGACCCCACCGGGACCCACGGCAACATCTCCGCCGACCCGCGGCTGGCCGACCCGGCGTATGGCAACGTACATATTCAGCCGGACTCACCCTGCGTCGACGCTGGGAGCAACGCTGACACATCCGGCGACTTGGACATCGACGGCGAGCCGCGTATCCAGGGCGGAACGGTGGACATCGGCGCCGATGAATCGGACGGGACGGTCTGGCCGGCGGGCCCGTACGTCCTCGTCCGGGTCAGCCCCACCGGGAACGACGCCAACGACGGCTCCTCCTGGGCCCTGGCGAAGCGTACTGTCCAGGCGGGGATCGACGCGGCGTCCACCCTCGGCGGCGAGGTGTGGGTGCAGGCCGGCACTTATGAAGAGTGCATTACGCTGCATCCTTATGCGTATGTGTTTGGCGGATTTGCCGGTCACGAAACGGCGCGGCTCGAGCGAGACTGGGGCGTCCACGTCACGATCCTGGACGGGCGGTGGCAAGACTCGGTGGTGACCGCGCGAGCGACGGGCTATGGAATACTCGGCGCCATCGACGGTTTCACGATCACCAACGGCAGCGCCTCCCGCGGTGGCGGGATGTACCTGCTCTGGTCCTCCGCAACGATAGCGAACAGCATCATCATAGACAACATCGCCACAGGCGGCGGCGGGCTGTACTTG
>CP070827.1:2096572-2097728 GCA_020344555.1 Phycisphaerales bacterium | reverse complement strand
CGGTCTGGACACGTTGAATTCTATCGCCCGGGAGGACTCGGAGGGCGGTATCACGGTAACGTTGCCGGAGTGTGTTCGCGGCAACTTGCGTGTGATGCGCTGGCTTCACCATCGAGTGGTGGACGTCATGGCCGATCATGGTTTGGTGGAATGGCTGGTATACGACGTGGAGGCGCGTCTTAAGACGCTGAGTTTCGAGATCGTGGGCGACTATGTGACCGACCTGGTACGTGAGGCCAAGGTGGCGGCGAAGAAGTCCGCGAAGCGCAATCCGACATGATCATCGTTAGCCCGTTTCAGGGACTTACGCGTGGTGCGATTCCCGTCCTGCGATAGGGATGGAAGCCCGTTGGAAACGGGCTGATCCGCAGGGGTATTGGAGAGGGGGGAACGGGTCTGGCGAAACCAGCCCTAAAAGGGGCTGGGCTATTAGCCCGCTGTCGCGGGGAGGCCCCGTGAACGGGGCCGGGTCGACGAGTGTCGTAGCGTGGGCATCGCCCACCGAGATTGTTGGTGGGCGGTGGCCCTTTAACGGAAACACTGGTGGACAAGCCACCGGTACCACGCGGCGGGTCAGCTATCGGCCAGGGGCCTCCAAACGGCAATCGCTCCGTGGCTTATACAGGCTGCTCGCTGGTCCCGATGTATCCCGACGAGCCGGGACGAAGACGCATCGGGACGGTACGGATCCGTCCCTGCATCCCTTCGTCCCCAAGCGTGTCCCGATGTGCCCTGACGTGTATCGGGACAGGCGTCGGAAGACAGGCGTCTGGATTTGCCCGTGTCCCACACTCTCGCCACACGGGTAAGCCACGGCTTACCCATGGCACTCGCCAGCCCCGCGCCGTGCTTCGCAACGGGATGGGACACCGTACCCAGCGAAGCGCGGTTTTGTTTGCGCGGGGCCGGTTGGCTGCGCTGAATATGTTTTGACAATTGCCAGGCACGGGCAAAGCCTGGGCTTCATCATCGCGAATGTCAACCGAACGACCCAGGGGTGGTTTGAGTACTTCAAGCACACTTCGTACACGACGTCGTGGTCTGGAGTGTTGGCTACGGCGGCGGTTGCGACGCATTCTTCTGAAACGCCGCAAGATACGCCGTCACAGTGGTCTGGGTACTGCTCATCAACGCCGGCCGAACGCGCTCTTTGCTG
>CP070827.1:2095314-2096472 GCA_020344555.1 Phycisphaerales bacterium | reverse complement strand
CCCAAGAGCACGCCGGATCTCGCGCCCATCGGAGAGTGTAATGATCAGCTCAACCATCTCGGCCACGTCTTATCCCCAAACCGGTATAGCCGTAACAACCCGCCTCGATATGATACCCGCCCCGCGGACGGTGCGTAAGGAGAGAAGTGCGGATAAGTCCAATTCTCATTGATTATCGACTTGGCTGGTTGCTCCTTCGCCTCCTGGGTCGTCCTCGGGGGCGCAAGGTGGATTGGAGCCCCCAGCCCGTGGTGGCCGTCTCTTGGCATCGTTACTCGCCGAAAGGCCGCCCGCGGCCTGCACAGGTCTCGAGAACAGGGGAACGATCCCTGTTTCCGATGGTCGCTTATTCCTGATGTGGACCGTGGGTGGAAGTTTACGCCCTGGGATTGCGGGTGCTGGCTAGGTGGGCGGAACCGGGGCAGCCTTTGGCGTATTTGGCCTCCAGTGCCTTGGTCAGATCCACGTTATTGATGTTGGCCCGGGTGACCAGCCAAGCCACCACGTTGGCCAACTCGGCCTCCTTCTGCTCCCGGGTGCCCTTGCGAAGGGCGGAGGCCAAGCTTGACACGTGCCTTCAGCGGGTCGGCCCCCAGGTTGCAGTCAACCGGAGACGCGTTTTGTGTTGTCGTCGGGGACGCGGTCGATTAGCAGGTTTCGGGGGTCTATGCCGGCCCGGATTGGCTCTTCATCGACGATGATTTCGATTTCCGACTTGCCCGTGCCCAGGCGGTGTTTTTCGAGATAGAGGGTGGTTTCAGTGCTCTTGCCATCGACTCGCTTACCGCCGAACACGCCAATCTCGATCCAGTCTCTATGATCGATCTCGGTCTCCACGCCCTGGCCGTCGGCCCGCATCTTGCGCGAGTGGTATGCCAGTCGGACCTTGTACTTCCCGTCCTCGGTGCGGGTAAACGTGGCCTTCTCGGCCCGATTATCGTACAACGTGATCGTCTCGAACATGTCCTCGATGAGATACTGCAGGTGGTCAGGTATGATCTCGCGGATGTCGGCCAGGAACTCCAGGGAATTCGTGTAGGGCGGATCCTGATAAGCCGCGGCCTTGATGAATTTGCGCAGTGCCGCGTTGATCGCCTCTTCGCCGATGTAGTCGCGAAGCGCGTACATGACCAGGCTGCCTTTGAAGTAGTGGATGTA
>CP070827.1:2094055-2095214 GCA_020344555.1 Phycisphaerales bacterium | reverse complement strand
GTGGCACATTGTAGGGAAGCTGGGCCGCGTGCGAAAGTCCCGTTTGGAGGTACGTTCGTTGGGGTGTTACCGGCGGTCAAGAAGCGCGGGAATCCGGCGGTTTAGGCGGTCTTGGAGGCCCCCTGACGGCAGTTCAAACAGCGATGCGGCCTGATGCCCGCAAGACGCGTGCCAGGGCCGCGGAGAACCAGACCCATGGCTGGCGCCCGGAGAAAAGAACCAAAACCACGGACAGCGCCCTGGAGAACCAGAGCCAACCGCCGGAAAACCGCGGATTCAGACCGCCGCGGACAACTCTACCAGGAACTCGCACGAGTCCAGCATGTCGTGAAGGTACTTTTCGGGGTCATGCGGCATAGACGAGCTTCCGGCTTTCATTGACGCGGCGAATGAAGTAGGGGTTGCGCATGGCCTCGGACTCGACGAGGTCGATGCGTCGACGGAAGAGGTCCTCCAGCGCGTGCAGCAGAGCGAAATACGTGTCGAAACGCTCCCGCTCGGGAACGTCGCCGAATTCAACAAGAAAATCAATGTCGCTGCGCGATTCGTCGAAATCGCCGTCGGCCGCCGAGCCGAAAACCTCCAGCCGGACGACGTGGAAGCGGCGGCAGATATCAACGAGTGCCTCGCGGTTAGCTTCGATCAGCGCGTACATCGAGGTTCACATTGTACCGGACAACCGGAGTGCTTGTCCATTCCACCGGGCGACGCCAAGGGCCTTACGGCAGGAAGCAGCAGGCAAAATCCGCCCACATGGTTAGGCCCGCGCACCGACCGGCCCGGGGGTTTTCTCGAAGCTGAAGGCCTCGCCGGAGACGTTGACCGTGATGTGGTCGCCGGTCACAAACTGGCCGGTGACTATGCGCTTGGCCAGGGGGTTTTCGATCTCGTGTTGGATCAGGCGTTTGAGCGGTCTGGCTCCGTAGACGGCGTCGAAGCCGTCCTTGGAGAGCTTCTCTTTGGCGCTCTCGGTTAGCGTCAAGGTTATGTCACGGTCCGCAAGCCGTTTGCGCAGGTACTGCACCTGAATCTCGGCGATTTGGGCCAGATCGTCGCGGGTGAGCTGGTGGAAGATGATGGTTTCGTCGATGCGGTTAAGGAACTCCGGCCGGAAGGCGGCCTTGAGCACCTCCTTGACTTTCATCTCGATCTCGATGTC
>CP070827.1:2092793-2093955 GCA_020344555.1 Phycisphaerales bacterium | reverse complement strand
GATCTTCCACGCCTTCAAGCCGACGGCAATCGAGTACGTGGTCAAGCCGGACGATCCGCAAGACAAGCTGGAGCGGATGGTCGAGCGCGGGATAACACTTGTCCGCGTTCAGCCGATGGACGGCGACGGCTATCCGATGGAGTCGGCCCCGCTGTTGGAACCGACTGGAAAAGGCGGCGCAGCATGACGAAAACAAGGAGACTGAACAATGAAAATCGAATGGCGACATCTCAAATTGACCATGACATTCTCGACGCCGTTGTGTGGCGGCGTTCCCCGGAATGATGATCTGGTCAAGACCTGGATCGAGACCCGGGCACCGGCCAAGGCGCCGGAGGGCGCTCAAACGCTAACGGAAGTCGTGGACGAACGATTAGAGACGACCGATCCTGTGGATGCCGACGATCCGATGTCCAAGCTCTGGGTCGGTTTCTCGAAGGATGACACCGGCCTGTTTGTTCGCGGTGGCAGCGTGCGGGCACACCTGAAGGATTGTGCCCATACCCTAGCGCCGGACTTCAAAGCAGCCAAGCCGCCAATTATGAATTTCCGCAAGAAATTCATCGACCGCATCTATGTGGCTGAGGATCGCGTATATCTGCGAAACGGGGACGGAACGGTGAACGCCGCGACCGACCATCGAGATGCAGCGATGCAGGTGATAACACCGTTGGGACCTCGAACCTGTCTGAAGCGCGTCGACCAGGTGCATCCGTGTTGGCTCGAATGCACCATCCAGCTATTAGAGGGCAACGGCATCAATCGCGACGCAGTCGTTGCCTGCCTCGACTACGGGGCGGTACACGGCTTCAATCAGGATCGGAGCCTTCAGTACGGTCGCTATGCCTACGAACTGTCGGAGTGATCGGCGACATGTTGTGCCATGAGATGAACTGTCGTGGCCTGATCGGCGCAATGAGGTGGAGTGGCATGATGTGACTTGATCGGCGTTTTGGTGTGCGGTGAGCTGGGGTGGGATGTTTTGTCGTGATCGGCGGTGTGGCGTGGAGTGTAACGGCCTGATCGGCGATGTGTCCTGGCGTGTTGTGTAATGTGTTGATCGGCGGAATGAAGTGTGTTGGGTTGAAGTGGTTTGGGGTGGCCTGATCGGCGAGGTGAGGTGAGCGAACGAGCCATGACTGAGAAACCAGAAGGAGAGACG
>CP070827.1:2091523-2092693 GCA_020344555.1 Phycisphaerales bacterium | reverse complement strand
GTAATGTCGTCGCCGGACGCCTCGACGATGTCCAGTCGCAAGGGCCTGAGCGTCTCCGGACAGACCAGGTGTTTGAGGGCTGATTCTTTCACGTCGAATTCAAGGTCCTGAGCCGCAGGCTTCAGCCTGCGCGGACATCCGAGCGGTCAAAGACCGCGGTTTGCTTAAAGGCATCGGTGCCCGGCGCGTATCGTCGCTTCATATTCGGACGTTGACCGGGCTCTCTTGAGGTAACAATCCAGCGGGGCCCGGCCCAACCCTCCTGCTAGGCGTGTCGCACCCAAGGCAACGGTTAACTGGGTCTACGGTGGCCTCCCGAGAGATGTCCGGTTAAGGTGCCGGTGTCGGCGGGAGCTTGGGTGTCTGCCCGATCTTCAGCCTCATCAATCGGAGACCGCCCATGCCGAACAAGGCACAATGGCAAGCCGTGCTAGGCTGCGTGGCAGCGGCTGCAATCCTCGCTGCAACCGGCTGCAAGCCTACCCCGGAGACTGCGCCGAAAAGCAGAGTCGTTGTCTATTGCAGCGTGGACGAAGCCTTTGCCCGGACGGTGCTCAGACTGTTCGAAGACCGAGCGCGGACCGAGCTGGACGTTGTTTTCGACTCAGAAGCCGGCAAGACCACGGGTCTGGTCAACAAGATCATTGGCGAAGCGCAGGCTGGTCGCCCGCGGGCCGACGTGTTCTGGTCCAGCGAGCTGTTCAACACCATTCTGCTGGGACGTAGAGGGCTCTTGGAAGCCTATGATTCGCCGGCAGCGGCAGACATTCCAGCCCGCTTCAAGGATCCGCAGCACCGTTGGACAGCTCTGGCAGCTCGGGCACGCGTGCTGGCGTTCAACCCGGACCAGACCCCGCCGACCGGCGTACCCACACGATGGGAGCAGCTCGCTTCACCCAAGTTCGCCAAGTGGACCGCAATAGCCAATCCGTTGTTTGGCACTACGCGCGGGCATGTGGCCGCGATGTTTGCCCTGTGGGGACCCCAACGCGGACGTGAGTTCCTCACCCGGCTTGCCGACAACGGAGCGCGAATCTTTGACAGCAACAGCGCGACGGTCCGGGCGGTAATCGCCGGGCGCGCCGGCCTGGGAGCCACCGACACGGATGACGTATGGGTCGCACAGCGCAGCGGCGCTTCGCTGGATCTGGCCTATCCGGACATGGGCGA
>CP070827.1:2090249-2091423 GCA_020344555.1 Phycisphaerales bacterium | reverse complement strand
CGTTTCAGTTCCCGGTCGGTCACGGCCGTGTCGCGCGCGTGGAGGCGCTCCACCAGCCGGCACAGGGCTTTCGGCGTGATTTGCTGCCGGGCGTCGCTAAGCGCTTCGTCGGGGCGCCAATGCGTTTCGATCATCAGCCCCCGGATGCCCAGATCCAGCGCCGTTTGCGAGATCGGCTCGATCAGCTCGCGCTTGCCCGTAATGTGGCTCGGGTCGCAGATCAGAGGCAGGTTCGGCACCTGGCGCTTCAGTTCGATGGGTATTTGCCAGTTCGGGCTGTTGCGGAACTCCATCTCGATATAGGTCGAGAAGCCCCGGTGGATGGCCGCCAGTTTCCGAATGCCGGCGTCCCGCAACCGCTCCAACGCCCCCAGCCAGAGGCCCAGGTCGGCGTTGATCGGGTTCTTCACGAGGACCGGAATGTCCACGCCGCGCAGGGCGTTGGCGATCTCCTGCACGGAAAATGGGCTGACCGTCGTGCGGGCCCCAATCCACAGCACGTCCACCTCGTGCCGCAGGCACAGCTCGACATGCTCGGTGTTGGCCACTTCCGTCGTGGTCATCAGTCCGGTCTCGGCCTTGACGGCCGCAAGCCAGTCCAGCCCCACGCTGCCGACGCCCTCGAAGGTCCCGGGCCGCGTCCGAGGCTTCCAGAGCCCGGCGCGAAACACCCTGACGTAAGGTGATTTTGCCACGCCGCGGGCGGTGGAGAGCATCTGCTTGAGCGACTCGGCGCTGCACGGGCCGGCGATCACCCAGGGAATGCGGTCGTGGGGCAGCCAGCGGTCGACTCGCTCCACGGTTCGATTCAAGCGCCTCTGTACATCTGCCATAGGACCCCACTTGTGTATGTCCTTCGCGCCGCCACGCATCCGGAAAGGATGGATTCCATGCCTGTCCGGCGCGAGGCCGATTCAACAAGGCGACTATTGTAGTCGGAGCGGGCCGGCGTCTTCAACACGTCAGTCATGAAGGGCCTATGGATTTCATGGACTGGGGACGCGAGAATGCCGATAATACACGGTGCCTGCTCCGCAAGGTTCTGACTTTTCCGAGGTGCGATGGCTCGAATTCGAGACAGACTGTCCGGGGACCGGTGGGTTGAGTTGGCCGTCTGGAGTCTCTTCTTCGCCGGCTTCTTCCTGTACGTGTGGCGCGTCGTGCAGCCGCACCT
>CP070827.1:2088956-2090149 GCA_020344555.1 Phycisphaerales bacterium | reverse complement strand
TGATGCCGGCCGCTTGGCGTATTTGCTGGCCGACGCGGTGCGGTCCCGGTGTCGCCGCACGCGTGAGCTGGCGGCTGCCGGGTTCTACCGGATGACCGCGGGCTTGCTGCATCGTCTGGAGACTGATCCGACCGCCGAGGAGGTTGCCGATCTGGACGTTCAGGCGGACTGCTTGGCAGAGGCGCTGGCAACAGCCGTGCAGCGCTGGGAGATTCATTTTCAGCCCAAGGTGCTCGAGGCCGCACTGTGGTTGGGCGATCGAGTCGAGCCGGCCATAAAAAATAAGCTTCACGAGCGGCGTAGTAAGATCGCCCGCATTCTCAACGACATCCTGGAAGGGACTTCGGATCCAAGACTGGCCGGGTTCCTTCTGCGGGCGCTTGCGGTTCCCGAGTTGCGACCGGCCGCGGCCCGCGCGATTAGCCGTGCTCGTGACGGGACGCTTCTCCGTGCGATGTTTATAGAGAGCTGGTTGCTCGCCGATGCCGGAATTGAGCGTGGCTGTCGTTGGATCCAGGGTGGTCAGTGGCTTCGGCAGGCGGTCAAGGTCTTGTTTGAATTGGATGGGGCCCACCTGGGCGGCGCCGTTCGTTTCCTTGCCGCGGTTGGTGGGCCGCACCGGCGAAAGATCGAGCTTTTTCGCGAGCTGATAGGAGCCGGGCTCGCTGAAATCCGATGCGCTGTGGTGTGGCACCTGGTTCACGACAAGAGCGAAGCTGCGACCAATCTGCTCAACATCGTTGCGATGCGTCCGACAGACAGTATTGCCCGGATGGCGACGCGGGAGGTGCGACATCGGCGGTCCGGCGCCGGCCTGGCGGTCGGCACACGCCAGTCGGCACTCGAGTCAATCAGCGAATCAACGCCCCACGACGTGTTCGATCGGTATTGGAGTCAGTTCGATGATTTCAGTCCGGACCAGCGCTTGGAAGCAGGCAACGCCATCGGCCCACATGTCCCCGACCTTGGCACATTGCTGCGCGGGAAGTTGGCATCCGGCGAACCGCTGGATCGGGCTAGGGCATTGCGAATGGTGTCCAGCCTTGGTCTGGTGACCGGGCTGGAGGAATCAGTCCGACACCTGGCCCACGACCCGGAACCGGTGGTGCGCAGTCTGGCCATTGGTATGCTCGTGGAGCTTCCCGGCCCGACGACGGAGCGTGTTCTCCGGGCCGCCGTCAACGATCCGGAGG
>CP070827.1:2087661-2088856 GCA_020344555.1 Phycisphaerales bacterium | reverse complement strand
ATCCCTGTGCCGCCCGGCGTCAAGTTCCCGATCGGCTTGAATCAAGCCGCTTCTGATCTCTGCACGCAGCGAAGGGTCGAACACGTGTACCTGAGTCAACGACTTCAAGCGGTTCATCAGTTCCAGCTCAATCTCGGCGGCACGGCAGCGCGTCTCGGTCGTTTGCCGCTCTTCGTCGGTCCGAGCCCTGCGCAGGCTCTTCCGGCAGCCGTCCAAGCGAGTGGCTAGTTCCGCCACGCGCCCGTAGAGCTCTCGTTCCAAGGTGTCCAACCTCTCGATGAGGTCCCTGGCGGCTTGAGCAACTCTGGAGGGCTCATCCCGTATGAGCTGCGTCGCTGCCACTACCTGGGATTCATACAACTCATAAGCCTGTTGAAAGGACGCTTCGGCCTCGCCGTACGCCATACCCTCAAAATGCCCGTTCCCAGCCGCGAGGGCTTCATCGGCCCGAGTGATTGCCTCCGGTGTTTGATCATCGGGAAGCAGGTGCGCGACGTTCCGCCAGGCCGCTGCCGAGGCCAGGGCCTGCGCCCGGGCTGTTTCGGCCGCCGCCTGTGCCTCCGGACCGCGAAAGGTGCTGCGGATCATCGAGCTCACCGGGTCACGCCACCTCGGGAGTGTGGCCCCTGCGACGACCAGCAAGAGAATTACCGCGACGGCGACCCAGGCCTTTTTGCCGCCGAGTCGGGACGAAGACCGGCCGGTCAATGCGGCACCAAACGCTTCCATATTGGGGAACCGGTCGGCGGGATCCGGCTCAAGCGCCCGGTCCAACGCCTTCGAGAGCGCCCGCGGGGTATCGGGCCGTTTGCTCGTTGCCGGCTTCACCCGGCCCGCCGGTGCCTCGCCCGTGAGCATCTCGTACACAACCGCGGCCGTCGCGTACTGATCCGCCCGATTGTCGATGTCTTTGGAACCCTTCAACTGCTCCGGTGCAAGGTACGAGGCTGCACGCATCGAGACACCAACGCTCATCGACCGGGTGGCTTGCAACAGGCCCCCGATGCCGAAGTCCGTCAGCTTCAGCGTGCCGTCATTGCAGAGGAAAACGTTCTCCGGCTTGACTCTGCCGTGGACCGTGCGCTGATGGGCGTAGCCGAGTGCGTCTGAAACAGCGACGCCGACGTGAAGCACCTCGTGAACGGAGAAGGGTTGACCGCCAGCCGACAGGGCGTCCATCCTTTGACGCAACGTC
>CP070827.1:2086356-2087561 GCA_020344555.1 Phycisphaerales bacterium | reverse complement strand
TGGGCCGCGTGCATCATCACATGGATGCCAATGACGTTGAACGCGATGCCCACAGTCGGGGCGTACCCGTGCATGGACTCGGGGGTGGGCTTGTCGAGGTCGGCCTCGGAAAGGCCGTCCAAAGCGGCCAGCGTCACGGCTCGCTGCTGCCCCATCCACTCCAGGTATTGCTCCTTCTTGTGAAACTTGGCCGGGTCGTCGGATGTCGACGTCTCTTTGGTGTACGACTCCGCGAAACCTGCGGCCAAGTCGGGCATCTTACACCCGGCGTCGCTCAGCATCTGATGCTCGGAAGCGATCAGGTGCCCGAGCTGCCACGCGATGTGATTGGCTTCGGGCACCGCACGAACCATCAACTCCGCATCGCTCAGGTCGCTGAGGTAGCTGGTCAGCACTTCGTGGCACATGTTGACGGTGTTTTTGATTACGTCTTTCGGTGTCATGGAACATCTCCTTACGTTTCTGCATTTCCGCCAACGCGGCCCGCATTGCAGCCTGCTCGAAGCCTGCAGTCATCTTCGGCGGCGTTGGTGTAGCCCCGGAATCGCGACAAGTGCGCTTTCCTGAAGCTGCCCGTTTGGGGCAATGTAAGCGATCCCGGGACGTTTGGTCAACGTCCGAGATTTGCTCCCATTTGAGAAGCGGGGCTCCAAGGTGACCAGACGGCCCTGGAACGACTCGAGACACCACCAACCGGAAAGATCACACGGCGTCGAGAGGCCCAAACCGAGTTGCCGGAGTGGGTGCAAGTAACGCTTTGATGCTGGGCGCCGGTGCTCCGAGCATGGCAACGCTAAATCGCGGAAGGGGAGCATCGGAGGCCCCGGAGGACATCTTCGTTGAAGCGCATCGCGCATCAACACGACGAACATGTACCTGCCTGGTTGCGGCGCACCTGGGGCAATCTAGAATGCCGTGTTGCTGTAGCGTTGATGGAGAACCGATTGGATGAGGAGACAGAGGTGCTGAACGTTGGTTTGCTTCGGGCGTGTGCGGGTGCTGTAGTACTGGCTGGGATAATGTTGCCTGCCGCAGGCCATGGCGCGATGTGGAGCAAGACGCCGAACCATAACGAGGCCGAGGGGGAATTCATCGCTGTGCGCGACGCTTATCTTGCGAAGTTCCGGCCGCTATACGTTGAATCCAGACGCACCTCCTGGGAGGCCAGCGTCACGGGGACCGACGCGGCTTTCGACAGGCAACGG
>CP070827.1:2085030-2086256 GCA_020344555.1 Phycisphaerales bacterium | reverse complement strand
ATCGCCCAGTGGATCGCCTATGAGATAGGAACCTATGGCGGGCATGAGGAAGGACACCCCTTGCACGTCCCCGGCGTCATTGCCGCCTACGGAGACTATTCCAACTGGATGGCCGTCAGAGGTATTCATACCAGCGAAGATGCCTATCCGTTGCCGCCGGAGCTTGATGTCTACGGCTTCTGGATCAACGATCCGTTCCCGGCCTCTCTTGGGGGAATTGGGGAGAACAGCTACAAGACCATCGCCGAGTTCCTTGCCACCTACTATCTGCCACTTACCACAGGTGACGCCTATGACGGCGAGTACGTGGCCATCTGCGAGCCGCCGGATGATTATCGTGACAAGAGGATATTCTACGTACCCTCACCGGTGAGATTCACCGACGAGGCCAGGAATGTGATAGACGCGGTACGGCAAGCGGAGTCACCGCCTGCGGACCTCGTGGCGGAGGCCAACGCATGGATTGTGCAAGCGGCCATTGATGGAGTCTCGGATCAACTTATCCCCTACGACGATGCTTTTGCCCGGCGGTTTGCCGGCACCGTAGCCGGCACGCCAATGCTCGTGCTCAATGAGACAGGCGCCGATTATTATGCTGTTCCCTTCGATGTGCCTGTGGGTATGGGCTCAGTGTCGGACGCAAACGGTGGCACGGCCGTCGTTGTGCTTGTGGACGCCGACGATGGTGCTTTCAAAGAGGCATCATGGGTGAGAACCCCGGTCGAGTATCTGCCGGTATCCAAAGACGAGGCCATCGAAATCGCTCGTGAGATGCTGGAGAAGCTCGGCATTGATCCAGCGTATCTCGAAAAGGCCATTGTGGAACTGGTTCACATAGAATCAACGCCCTATTACCCACACTGGCGCATAACCGGAAAGGACTTTGAACTCCTAATTGCCCAAAACGGCAGCGTAACCATCGTCGAATAAAACACCGGCGATACATCCGACATGACCTGATTCGTCGGGAGGCGGTCCTGCCCTGAACAAGGACCGCCTCCCGGCCTTTTCTAACTGGCCCAGACCCGATTGTTGCGTCTACACGGGATTCACATGTCCGCGACTGCGCCCACAGCGATTGCCCGGTGGGCACGTGGAGGGTAGGGCAGGTGGTTCTCCCGGCCACACCGGGAGGTTCACCTGCCACCCGAAAACGGCAGGTCAACGTTCCGCTGGCGCGGAACAACGACCTGCCCTACGGTTTTTGGCGTCCGCCGATTCTGTCA
>CP070827.1:2083701-2084930 GCA_020344555.1 Phycisphaerales bacterium | reverse complement strand
GGCAGCCTATCACGAACTTGCCGCGGCGCCCCCTTCTGTCCGTGGAATCGGCGATGATGCCGGCCATAACTGCTCCGACGAACCCCACTCCCATAACAACCACGATCTCCTTGCCGTCAGCCCGGGCCTTCCCGACGAGCCTCTCGAGCCGCCTGTACTCAGCGGCGTACTGCCTATTTCCGGGGATTGCGAACTTCTCGCCCGTGGGACTGACCGAGTACTCGATTGCACTTTCGCCCGGTACTGATTCCGATTTCTTCTTCGCCATATTTCGCCTCCTTACGGCCGAGTGGGTACACACGGGCAGGCCCGCGGACCTCCACCCTCCGGATTATCATATATCGAACTTGATCCCCTGTGCCAGCGGCAGTTCCTTGCTCCAGTTGATGGTGTTTGTCTGGCGCCTCATATAGCCCTTCCACGAGTCGGAGCCGGATTCGCGCCCGCCGCCCGTTTCCTTCTCGCCGCCGAACGCGCCCCCGATCTCGGCGCCCGATGTCCCGATGTTGACGTTGGCTATGCCGCAGTCGGAGCCCGCGTGCGAGAGAAACCTCTCGGCCTCGAGAAGATCCGTCGTAAAGATCGCACTGGAAAGCCCCTGGGGGACGCCGTTGTGGATTGCAATCGCCTCATCCAGCGTCTCGTACTCGATAAGATAGAGCACCGGCGCGAAGGTCTCCTCGCGAACGATATCTGTCTGCTCGGGCATCCTGATGATCGTGGGCTCCACGAAAAGCTCCCCCTTCTCCGGGAGCCTGCCGCCGCCGCACACTATCTCGCCGCCCTGCTCTGCGGCCTTCTCGATGGCGTTGAACATGCCGGTTACGGCATGCTCGTTGACCACGGGACCCATAAGCGTGTTATCGTCTATCGGATCACCGATGCGTATCTGCCCGTATGCGTTGACCAGGCTCTTTGTGAGCTTGTCGGCGATCGATTTATGCATTATTATGCGCCTCGTCGACGTGCAGCGCTGGCCCGAGGTGCCCACTGCTCCAAAGACGATGGCAGGCACTGCCATCTCGAGATTGGCGCTTTGTGTAACTATTATGGCGTTGTTGCCTCCCAGCTCGAGTATCGTACTGCCGAAACGCTTTGCCACCACCTCGGAGACCCTCCGTCCCATCCTCGTCGATCCCGTAAAGGACACAAGCTTCATCCGCGGGTCGTTGATGAGCATCTCCCCAACGGTCCTTCCCGGGCCGGCCACGAAGCAGCAGATTCCCCAG
>CP070827.1:2082372-2083601 GCA_020344555.1 Phycisphaerales bacterium | reverse complement strand
TGTGCCGGCTTGCGCAGTCTGATTCCCTTGCAGACGGTCGCTTTCGAGCTCGGCTCCGGGCTCGGCGAGTTCGAGGTTCAAGCGGGACAGCCGGCCAGAAAGACAGGCGTCGGCGCGTTCGAGCTGCCGGACATCACCCTCGGGCGCGGAACCATCGAGCTGGATCCCGACGTCATCACGATAACTCCCGCCGATTCCGGTGGTGCGAAAGGCACCGTCAACCTCCAGCAGACCAGCATTCTGGAGGTCACGGTGTGGATCGCCCCGGCCGACGAGGTCGAGACGGTCTGTGAAAGCGGTGAACAGTACGGCCCCTACGAGGTCACGCTCGACGAAAACTACGTGCCGATTTCCATCGACCCGTCCACCGTTACGCTGACGCAAAACACACTGGATTTGCTCAACACTGGTGAGTTTGCCCTGTGCATTCAGGTGGTCTCACCGATCGACGGGACCGTAACCATCGACAGCCTGACATTCAATCTCGGCCTGTAGCAAGGCCTTCGCGAAGACTGAACACCGCTACCGTGCCTTGACGGGTTCCCTTCAGGACGGCTGCCCGCGCCCTGCGCGCACGTGTTTCGCGAGGGTGGCATGTCGAAGATCCCCGGGATCGGGGCCCAAGCCCGTCGGAGACGGGGGCCGGCATGTCGTACACTGCCTACAAGCATGCCTGATTTATTGCGGCGTCCGCCGCGGCGGACTCGACCGTGCCACCCATCCGGGGACAGCCCCTCGAATCAACGGTGTCAAAGCACTAACACCGGCAGCCTGACTTCCAGGCCCCGTAACGCCGGATCACACAATATGCTGCGCCGAGAATCCTTCCTCGGCACCCGCCAGAGCATCATCGCTACGCTGTGCCGAGAATCCTTTCTCGGCACCCGCCAGAGGACCGAGAAGGGATTCTCGGTCCAGCGAATCGGTCCTTGGGGCGGACCCTACTCGACTCCCGTCCCCCCTGGAAGGGGGGACAACAGGGGGGTCGAGCGACACACAGACACGCAACTCGCTAACCCCGGCAGCCTGACTTCCAGGCTTCGTAACGGCGGATTACATATTGCCCGGCCGCGCAGACCATCTGACGGACCAGGCGGCTCCACGGTTCTTCGCCGACACCTTGTCGTATCCCCCCGGCCCGGTCCAAGGTGTGGGTGTGCCGCACCATGAACCGTTCGTCGAAGCTGAAAAAGCCGATCTCGTGCAGATGGCGGCAACACGATTGGAGG
>CP070827.1:2081043-2082272 GCA_020344555.1 Phycisphaerales bacterium | reverse complement strand
TTGGATCTCCCACAGTGCGGCTCGAGAATCGCCCTTGTCAACAGGCGGGGATGCCTAATCCTTTGGAAGGGTGGGGATGGACACCCATCCCCCGCCGCGCGCTCGAGGCGCGGCCGACGGATCGGATAGTACGTCCCGGCAGGGTGAGGATGGCCTGTTGCAGAGTCCCGACGGGACGGAAGGACATAGCCCAAGGCGTGAGCCTTGGAACTGGAGCAGCGCACACGTTGAGGAACCCCAGCGGGGTGACAGGCCGTTGACCCTGCCCCCCTTCGGGGTTTCGGGTTTTTAGGGTCGTTGGCAACCCCGGACTTACGTCCGGGAGGAGGCCCAGACCTTGTCCTATTCGGAGGCGGCGATTGTCTCACTTTGATTCAAACAAATCACGGCTGCTACACGTGGTGCGATACGACTGTTTGGTCTAGACTATTCGGTTTAGACTGTTCGGTCTAGACTGAATAGTCTAGACTGTTTAGTCCAAAGATTTGCTCTCGGCTGCTCAACCGAGGTGCACAGCGCAAGTCATCGACCTGGCCTATCTGCCACGCGTTTTTCCCCGGCACTGCCCGCCAGCAACTCCACGGTTGGAATCGTGGCGCGCCGACGCGTTTATCTTAGGACGTGCCGTCTTGACAACGGCGTCGATGGAGGTATCGTTGCATTCAGTCAGTTCCACACTGAGTAATTCTGGTTCCCGGGTGTGAATGGGGCCAGGGGAGTCAAACCGAGTCAAATAAGGAGGTTATGTGATGAGAACATTTACTGGCTTAACGAAGGTCTCAGTGGTGGGTCTCGCCGTCGTAGTGCTCTTTGCCATCGAAGGGCAGGCATATGGTAAGGGTAAGCCTGGCGGAGGGGGCGAATGTCCTCGGGATATCATGTGCCCGGCGGTGTGGGACCCGGTGATTTGCGATGACGGCAACGTCTACAGCAACGCCTGCTACGCCTTTGCAGCATGCGCTACAGGATGCGAGCCGCTGGGTGGAGGACCGATCCCGGCAGCCGACCTGCAGGGGCGCGGCAAGCCCGGCGGAGACGACGGATGTCCTCGGGATATCATGTGCCCGGCGGTGTGGGACCCGGTGATTTGCGATGACGGCAAGGTCTACAGCAACGCCTGTTATGCCTTCGCAGCGTGCGCCACAGGATGCGAGCCGCTGGGTGGAGGACCGATCCCGGCAACCGGCCCGCAGGGGCGCGGCAAGCCCGGCGGAGACGACGAATGTCCT
>CP070827.1:2079713-2080943 GCA_020344555.1 Phycisphaerales bacterium | reverse complement strand
GGGAGGTCAAGCGGGCGATCTCCTCGCTAATGTCGCATCGCTCGGCGAAGACGGCCACCTCGCGCATCAGCCCCTCGGCCTCGAGCTCGAAACCGCCGGCACGCATCAACGTCTCCACACGGGTTTTCAACCGCTGATGGTATTCATCCACCACCTTGGGTGCCTGAGCTGCGATCCTGGTTAAATGATCTCGGATCGCCCCGCAGGACCCTAACAAGTCGCGACGAAGTGCCTGCCCCTCCTCGCGGCGCATTTCGATCAGCGCATCAATGGCCCGGTCTGCCAGGTTGGCGACAATCTCCAACTGATGCCTGCGGGCTTCGTCATCGAGATCCGGTGCCTCGCAAACGCCGGGAAGCAGGGCGATCGTCGCCAAATCGATGGTGGCATGGGCTCCGGCCGGGGGCTGAGTCTGCGACAACTGCTCGACATATTCCTGCAAAGCAGCCACGTTGACCGGACGCAGAACCACTTTCCCTTCACTGCGTACCCGGAGAGTGTAAGTAATGGTGCCTCGCGCAATGCGACTTCGCACGAGCCTGTCGACGTCGCTCTCCAGGAATTGCAGGTGTTCCGGCAGCTTGATCGACAGCTTGAGATACCTATTGTTGAAGCTGCGAACCTCCAGCGCATAACTCACGCCGTCTTCGACGTGTTGCGCCGAACCATAACCCGTCATGGACTGGATCATGGACTGGGCTGTTCCTCGTCGGTATCTGAGGGTGGGCTTTTCTGTTCCGTAGTCTGGTCAGGTCCCTGCGGTTTGGCCGTGCCCGAACCGGCCCCGGTATCGCCGGCAGGGCCCTTCGCCCCGGTCTCGTCGTCCGTCGAGGCATCTTCGCCGCCCGGGGCCTTATCAGACGGTGCAGTCGTGGGCGAATCAGGGGCAGGCGCCGTCCCTTCCGTGCCTGTGTCACTTTCCGCCTCGCCCGTCGGTGTGGGCGGTGGGACCTCAAGCGGTCTTACCTCAATAGGTAGCGCAGCCTCGTCACCAGATGTCTCGGATGTTGCGGGCGTCGTTTCTGCGGCCGTGGCTTGGGGCCGGCGCGCCGACCAGTCGAACACGAAGTTGGAGATCACGGCCAGGAGAACGAAGGTGGTGGCCACCACCACCGTGATCCACGTGAAGACATCACCGGTCTTCGCACCAAAGGCACTAGTGCCGCCGGCGCCGCCGAATGCGCCCGCCAGTCCGCCGCCACGCCCCCGCTGCAACAGAATGACGATCAT
>CP070827.1:2078381-2079613 GCA_020344555.1 Phycisphaerales bacterium | reverse complement strand
GATACTGCTTCCGGCTGCTGTTTACTATGTGGCCGTCATCGCCCAGATCAAGTTTGTTTACGCGCGGTTCTTGTTTCCGCCGATCGCCCTGGCATGCGTCTTGGTGGGCGTGGCCACAGCGGCATGGCTGCGGCGGAAGGACGTGGCCATGGAAGTCCGATGGGGCGTCCCGTGTATTATCCTTTTGCCTACGATCTGCTATGCAATGGCAATCAATGCGCAGATGCTCAGAGATTCCCGATGCGCGGTTGAGGCCTGGTTCGTGGATACTGTCGAGCCCTCCTCGGACGTGGGCGCGTTTTCCAAGCCGCAATACCTGCCACGGCTCGGTGACCTTGGCTACCCCACGTACACGGTGGCCATGACCCGCGATACCTTTGAGAGACCACAACCTCGCTACCTCATTTTGACGAGCTACAACTATGAAGACTTCAACGCCCGGCAGACGGCCTGCATGAAAGATTTGCTGTCGGGTCAGCTTGGCTACCAGCCGGTCGCGACGTTCAAGGGGCAGTATCTCGGTACAGGCTCATCCTGGCTGAGCCTCGCCGGTTGGGGCGCCCCGGTCCCCGGCAAGATCAGCCCCACGATCACTGTCTTGCGGCGGGCCGGGCGCTGATCCGGAGTTCCCGCTCGCGTGGCTTAGGCTGGCGAGGTGTGGTGCGTTTGGGACACGTGAGTACGGGTGTTCAGCGATCGGGTACATGCTCTCGCTGGACCGAGAATCCCTTCTCGGTCCTCTGGCAGGTGCCGAGAATCCCGATGTACCCCGGCGAGCCGGGACGAAGACGCATCGGGACTCGGCACAACGTAGGCCCAGCGAAGTATGGTACACTCTGAGCGCGTGAGTGCCGGTATTCAGCGATTGGGTGCATGCTCGTGTCAGATGATGTTGCCGACAGGACGTTGCGGGCATCGCGTCTTATCCTCGCCTCGCACAGCCCGCGCCGCGCAGCCTTGATGCGCGACTACGGCTATGAATTCGAGGTTATCAAGCCACACATACCGGAGCCGGCGTCCCTGGGTGAAGGACTGACACCCGAGCAACGAGCCCAGGCCCTTAGCTATTTCAAGGCACGAAGCGCGGCGCCAATTGTTGAGGAGGGTGTAATCCTGGCGGGTGACACTGTCGTGTCGTTAAGCGGCCGGGTATTCGGGAAACCCGTGGACCGTGACGACGCCCGAACCGTTCTGTCCACGCTTTCCGGTACAACGCACGACGTGATAACCGG
>CP070827.1:2077049-2078281 GCA_020344555.1 Phycisphaerales bacterium | reverse complement strand
CTGGAACAAATCGCCCGCGTCACGCTGGGCCATGTGATAGGGTCGTTTCAGGGTGGCAAATCCAGCCCACCGGCGCGTGAACTGCTCAGCAGGAATAGCGCCCAACTGGTTTTGCAGCGAGCGTGTGTTTTTCATCGGCACCAGGAGATCGAACGGCGTCTGCCGTTGAACATGCTGGAACAACTCCGCCGTCAGGTGTTCCAGGTCTGCCATAACCAGTGTCTGGCCGGGTTTAGGGGTCAGGATCTCCGCGGCCAGCTCCAACAGCTCGATCGCCGCGGTCGTCGCCGTACGGGCCGAGGTGGCGGTGGTAAAACAGACCGGCTGATGCGTGTCGGGATCGAGGGCGAAGAAGGTCTGCGACACCTTCAACGGCCTGGACTTCTGGTTGTCGCGATAGCGCCGCATCTGCCGCTTGCTGTAGCTACGCATGCGATGAGGATCGATCGCCAGGAGCCGTCCTGTGTAATGATGCGAGGCTCGGCGGATCCGTCCCAAGGCGACTTGCAGTCTCTGCGATTGGCCCACCGTGCGTTCCTCCAGCAGGCCGTGTATCGCCACGTCGTTGGCCACGAAAGGTAGCCCGTTGGCCAACTCGAAGCCGCGCTGACTGAGCGAGCGCTGTTGGCGCAGGCCGGTGCTGCACAATGCAGCCTCATGGACCATTTGAAGCCCCAAACGGGGCTCCACCCGCTCACTGGATTGGGCGCTCCAACCACAGAGCAGATCCCACGTGCCCAAACGCAGATGCTCGGGGATCAGCAGCCACAGGCCAACCAGGTTGCCGGAGATCTTGTTGGCCAGAAGTTGCCGCACGCCCCGTTCCAAATCGACCGGATCGCAGGACTCGACGCGGACGCGCTTGCGGGTCCGTTGCGTCTGGATCTTCTGCTCATCTCTTGGACGACATCGATGGAGTTTTTTTTTGAAGTCCGAACTCTTCGATCACGCGCTGCACGCTGCGAATGCTGATGGTCCAGCTACTCTGCGTGAGCTTCTGGGCGATGACCTCGGCCGAGGCTTGGGGATCGAGGAAGCGGTGTCGGATTACTTGGCGAACCACCTCGGCTGTGCGACGGTAATGGGTCTTGGGTCCGCGTTTGCGGCTTTGCAGGGCCGCGGCCCCGGCTTCGAGGAAAACGGCGCGCAATTGAAAGTAGCGTTGTTTGCTGAAGCCGAACTTCCGTGCTGCCTTGATGGGTCCCAGCCCTTCGCATTGGCCTTCTACCAGC
>CP070827.1:2075716-2076949 GCA_020344555.1 Phycisphaerales bacterium | reverse complement strand
GCTTCATCTGTAGAGGTGAAGCCAATTGCCGTATCGAGCTGTGACATTACAACCTCCTTGTCGGCGTGTTAGCCCGGCAGGCTTTAAGTTCTGAGAAGGATTCGACCGAAGCCCCTAAGCGGCCTCAACAACATCTCCAGGTGCCACCGTGTCACGCCCCGACCGCGCCTCACACGGGGCGTTACCCGTCCGCGCACAAGAAACCCCTTCCAGCGGGGTATATTCCAAGCACGGAGTCTACATGAGCTGCGGCCCTGCTACAACCGGATCTTCGGAAATCTCCGCGTGGCCAGCCGGCCGCCGTCCTGCCCGGAGACCTCGGTTTGCGGGACAAGGCGGTCCGGGACGATCGACATCGAGTGGACAGACGTCCGGGGGCGGTCCCAATCGGGCTGGGCGGCGAAGCGGGCCAACGGCGGTGCGTTGGGATGGCGCCGTCCGTTGAGACTCGGCCGTACGCCGCGTGAAGCCATCCCGAATATGTCTGGGCAGACGGTGAATCAGAAAATCACAGACATGCCGTACACCAGGATCACGGAGGCGGATCGCCACCGTACGGACTACTCAAGGCCTGCTGGAAGACAGGCCAAGCACCGACAATGAACGCACGGTCGGTGGCCAAGGTCCTTGGCTGCGGCTCCTTGCCCATACTAACCCGCCGTCATGTATAAGCCGACCTCGGCATCACAACTTCACTGTGAAGGAGATTCGGTCGCCGTCTGCCAGCGCCAAACCGGGAATTCCCACCGCATAATCTCACCGCTCAAATCTCTCGGCAAGATTCTGGCGGCCAGCCGGTGTCGGGCACCATGCCGGCTGTGTTACCGGTTGCGGTCCGTCCGGCAAGCGGTAGATATCAGCGGTTGTGGGTCCAGGGAAGACACAGGCTACGGAGGCCTTCGCTATGGATGTGGCCACGATCCGGGAACTGTTCGCGTACAACGACTGGGGGCGTGATCGGTTAATGGCGATCGCTGAGGGCCTGTCGGACGCACAACTCGATTGCCCGTTCGAGGTGGGCGAGGGGTCGCTGCGCAAGACCCTGGAGCACCTTTTCGGGGCTGAATGGACTTGGCTTGAGCGTTGCCGGGGACGGTCTCCGGTCAGCGGCGAATGCCCGCGCGATTTCCCGACGACGGCTGGTCTGTGGGACAATTGGCGGCGCGTAGCTGACGGGCGGAATGCTCTCATCGACGCCCTGGCCGATGTCGATCTACGGCGCTCTGTGACCTA
>CP070827.1:2074370-2075616 GCA_020344555.1 Phycisphaerales bacterium | reverse complement strand
CTGTTGTGCGTTCGGAGCGTCAAGAATAAGATCGGTTGGGCGGTCGGGCTGGTTTGACCGCATGGCATGGCGAAACCTAGAATAGGGTTGCTGAAGAAACTCGACGAGTTTGAACGGAGCGAAAAGCGCGATGCCAGCCGAACCACCGCCGATGACGCCTGACCCTGTGATCGAGGCGTACAAGAGAGACCTCGATCGCACGTTGCTGCGCGAGAATCTCAAGCTCTCGGTCGAAGAGCGATTTCGCAAGCACATGCAGTTCGGGCGCTTTGCGGATGAGCTGCGGCGGGCTGGGGAGAAGGCGAAGGCTCGACGATGACGGATTACGCAGGATTGCTTCGTGTTCTTGCAGAAGCGAAGGTCCAGTTCGTGCTGGTTGGCGGGGCGGCTGCAATCGCTCATGGTTCCGCGCGTCAGACCCTGGATGTCGACGTCGTATACGCTCGATCTCCGGAAAACATCCGCCGCCTGGCCGACGCCATTGCGCCGCACGACCCGTACCTGCGAGGCGCGGCCCCGGGTCTGCCGTTTTCCTGGAACACGGACACGATTTCCTCGGGTCTGAACTTCACGCTGACCACGAGCCTCGGCGACATCGACCTGCTGGGCGAAATCGTTGGCGGCGGTCGTTACGAACAGCTCACCTCGCACTCAATCACGCTCAGTGCGTTCGGCATCGAATGTCTCTGCCTTAACCTGGAGTATTTGATCCGTGTGAAGCGGGCAGCGGGTCGTCCAAGAGATCTGGAGGCAATTGCCGAATTGGAGGTTTTGCTCGAAGAGCAAACGCGCCAGGAGGATCCGTAGATGCGGAGAAGATATCGATGCGTCAATACTTGATCGGATCTGCCGGCTGCGGAGGACGCCGGGGGGAACCCTCAAGATGAAGCATCACCAACGCCTTGGCGGCGTCATCCATACCTATCAGAGCTACGACCCGAAGAGCTTTCCCAGCCCTACGCAGCCGCCGCCCGATGTGGTTTCCGGCGCCATGGAGCACATGTTGGCGTATGGCAACCTCCGCGAGTTGACCGAGGAGGAGCTGGCCCGGGCAATACGGCTCGACCCGAGCCAGATTGCGGGATTGGGCCCGAGCCTGGACGTGCTGATGGAGATGCTTCGGGAGCGAAAGCGGAAGATCCTGCAGACGTACGAGACGGATCAAGTGCAGGCGGAAGCCGCGCAGCGATACCGCGAGTTCGGCCGGCAGATCAAACCGCCTGCCCGCTTACAGAAGCGATTCTTG
>CP070827.1:2073003-2074270 GCA_020344555.1 Phycisphaerales bacterium | reverse complement strand
GGGGATTTCGACGTCATCGATCGCGACCACGCCGACCAAACCTGGCTTGTCTCCTTTGACACCGATGACGGACCCGTTTCCTACTATGCTTACGATCGTGGAACGAGGAAGGCGGAGTTCCTGTTCACCAACCACCAAGGCCTCGAGAATGTCACCCTGGCCAAGATGGAGCCCATCGGCTTCCGTGCCCGTGACAACCTCTTTATCGCCGGCTACCTGACTACGCCGCCAGGCGTCAGACCCACTGTGAACCTGCCCTTGGTGCTGCTGGTGAACCGTGGGCCGTGGAGCCGCAGCACGTGGGGTTACGACGGTACGGCACAGTGGTTGGCGAATCGCGGCTACGCGGTGCTTCAGGTCAACTTCCGTGGGTCCAGCGGATACGGCAAGGGCTTTGTCAATGCATCTCGTCGCGAATGGGGCGGCAAGATGCAGGACGATCTGATTGACGGCGTCAATTGGGCGATCAAGCATCGCATCGCTGACCCCAAACGCATCGCCATTTTCGGCTACTCCTACGGCGGATACACAACCCTGATGGGCCTGGCCTCCTCGCCGGACGTCTTTTGCTGTGGGGTAGACATCTGCGGACCTGCTAACCTGCTTACCTACATAAAGACGCTCCCGCCCTATCTCAAGCCGATCGAGCCGCTTGTGTTCGATCGTGTCGGCCACCCGGAACGAGACGCAGATTTCCTCAAGTCGCGGTCGCCACTGTTTATGGCTGACAGGATCACCAAGCCGCTTCTGATCGCCCAAGGAGCGAACGATCCGCATGTCAAGAAGGCCGAGTCCCTTCGAATGGTCGAGGCCTTGAAAAAGGCCGGCAAGGTCGTCGAATACGTCGAGTACCCCGACGAGGGCCACGGATTCGCCCGCCCTGAAAACCGCCTGGACTTCTATGCCAAGGCGGAGAAGTTTCTGGCCCGGCACCTCGGAGGACGGTACGAGGAATAGCCCGGAGCCTGCGGCCAACTGATCTGCTCAGGGTGTGTCTGGGACGTACCACGGGCAAGCGTTCTGCTTGTCCAAGAATCCTCTCTCGCACTGCGACGACCGTCATTTGCTGGTGCGAGAATCCTTTCTCGCACTGTGACGACCGTCATTTGCTGGTGCGAGAATCCTTTCTCGCACTGCGACAAGGGTCGAGATGGGAATCTCGACCCAGCATCTCACATTGGGCGGGGTGTTTGCGTCGATCGGCTACGGGGTCTCAACATACTGGAATACGCCCTTTAGATCTTCGGTGCTGCTGATGGCCGTCCTC
>CP070827.1:2071634-2072903 GCA_020344555.1 Phycisphaerales bacterium | reverse complement strand
GGGTGCGTTCCAGCAAAGGCGTTGCTGGAGATTCTGCAGCGCGTGCGAGAGTCCAATGCATCAGAGGAGTTTGGCGATGCACGTCTGCAGCGTGGCCAGCGACATTCCGACAAGGTTCCTTGATCCTCGACGTCAGCTCCGCTGAGAATGATCGGCTTCTGTGGCGGGCAGCAACGGTGGCCAAAGTCTCCCTAGACGATGGGCTTGCGAAGAGGCTGGCCCGCATCGACTGGGCCGTCGGCGCCATGTTGAAGGATTTTCCACAGAAACACGGCGGCTAACTGGATGCTAGTTCGTGACGGCCGCGCAAACGACGGGCCGGACCTAGCCACACGAGAGGTCCGCCATCCAGGCTCGTTTGTGGATCAGCTCTCCCGTGAGCGCACGACGAACGACAAGTCCGGGCTGGCCACCGAGATCTTGAGCTGAACACGGCTCGGCGAGGTTCGACGGTGGTGGGAGAGGGTCGAGCTACGCTGCGGGCTGGGCGGGTTGAGACATTGCTTGGCCGAAACGATTCCGCCATTCCCGAGGAACAAGCTCCTCGATGCGGGCAGCCGGGTGGGTGTGGATCCGCATCAGCATGTCCCGCAGATAGGCGAAGGGGTCAACGCCGGCCAGCTTGCAGGAGACCACAACGCTGAACAGCGTAGCCGCGTTCTGAGCCCCCTCGTCGCTGGCACAGAACAGCCAGTTCTTGCGGCCTATGACCATCTGCTTGATCTGTCGCTCCGAGTGATTGTTGTCGATCGCGAGAAACGGGGCATCGGTGTAGCGGTTCAGCGCCTTCCAGTTCTTCAGCGTGTACGTGATGGCCTGGCCCAGCGGGCTTCTCGGCAGCGTGACCAGCGACAACCGATCCAGCTCTCGGCGCAGACGAGCCAGCCGCCGACGAGAATGTCGCTGCCGCCAAGCCAGCAGCCTCTCGGGCGCAAGTTCCCCTGCCTTGGCGCGACGCTCCACCGCGTACAACCGGCCGATCAACTTGAGAATGCCCTTCGCCTCGGAGGGGTGGGCTGTCTGAGCATCGTAGAACTTGCGGCGGGCATGCGCCCAGCACGCCACTTCCACAACGTCCCCGCCCGCATAGATCCGGTCGTAACCGCTAAACGCGTCCGCTTGAAGATAACCCCGGTATCCCTTCAAAAACGACTCCGGACCGTCACGCCTGCGCGAGGTGGTGAAGTCGAACACCACATCATCGCGGTCCCCGATGTAAACCCACATGTACCCCTTCCGCGAGCCGACCGGCTGAGCGGCGCGGTCCAG
>CP070827.1:2070264-2071534 GCA_020344555.1 Phycisphaerales bacterium | reverse complement strand
TGCTGGGCCGACGCAGCGCGGCAAGCATGCCCACGCAAGCGTGGAGCATGCCACCCATCGACTCGCGGACCCTTTTCTTGCTGTTTATGACTCAGAATGCGTAGTAGGCGTGGTAGTGGTCGCGGATGGCGGCGTCGACGTTGAAGATGGAGGCGATCAGTGCGGCCCGCATCCACATGCCGTTGCGGACCTGATCCCAGTACTTGGCCTGCGGAACCGCGTCGAGCTCCTGGTCGAGCTCGTGACGCCGCGGCAGAGGGTGCATGATGGCGAGGTTTGGCTTGAAGTCCTTGGCCATGTCACGGGTGAGGCTGTACCGGTCGTAATCGATTGACTTCGATTCACCGGCCACGTCCCACTCGTCCTGAAGACGCGTCATATAGACCGCGTCGCAGTCACGGACGTGTGAGCGAAGGTCGTCGCTTTGCTCACACTCGATGCCATGGCGGGAGATGTACTGGAGGATGTCGTCGTCGATCTGTAGCTCCGGCGGAGCCACGAACACCAAGCGTACGCCCGGGTATCGGCAGAGCAAGTATGTCAGCGAGCGCACGGTACGGCCGCGGCTCAAGTCACCGACGAAGGTGATCGTCTTGCCGGCAAGCACGTCCCGGGAATAGCCCAACGCCTCGGCAGGAGCTGCACGCTGCGATCCCGATGGAGTCTCCGGACCGGCTTCCGGTTGCGGCCGACTGAACGACCTGAGCAACGTATAGATGTCAAGCAGGGCCTGAGTCGGATGCTGGTCCTTACCCGACCCGCCGTTGACCACGGGAATGGTCCGCGGCATGTCGTTGAGCATGTTGGCGACGTGCTCGGCGAACCCTTCGGCCGGGTGGCGCATGATGATCAGGTCGAAGTACTGACTCAGCACCCTGATCGTGTCATCCTCCGACTCGCCCTTCACCTCCGAAGACGTGGACCGGTCGCGCACTTCGTTGTACGGCAATCCCACGACCTGGCATGCCGCCGTAAACGACAGGAAAGTCCGCGTCGACGGTTGAATGAAATACAGCATCGCCCGCCGATGACTCAACGTAGTCCTGAGAAACTGAGCACCCTGCCGCGACCCACTGACGGACCGGATCATGTCGGCGAGCCGACAAAGCTCCTCGATGATCTGCCGATCAAACTGCTGGGCAAGGACGACGTGAAAGGGTCTATCATTGCGATTCAAGGCAGCAACACGATGACTCGTATCGCGCCCTGCAGCGGGCTCCGCCTTCTCCGTACCGGTTTCCGTTGTTGGCATGTCTACCGCAATCCCGAG
>CP070827.1:2068884-2070164 GCA_020344555.1 Phycisphaerales bacterium | reverse complement strand
ACCGCCATCTTCTCCTCCTCGGCATGCCGTCCGGTCGCCTCGAGATACCGCCGGGCGCCGGCGAAGAAGGTCGAGGCATAGACCAGCTTGATCGCGTCGCAGAGCTGGTCGAGCCGGATGCCGAGGTTGAGGTGGTTGTTGGGGATCATGTGGGTGGCGTAGACGCCCGCGAAGGGTCGGTCCGGGGAGTCTTCCAGCAGGCTGCTGGAGCGCACGGCGAGCGGGTACTTCACTTGACGCAGGAAGGCCGTCAGATCCGCATAAATATCCTTGGGCAGCTTGGCGTCCAAAAAGGCCCGTGCGATCCGGTCGTCTCTCGTTTCCTGCGCGACAACGTGGTGCAGGTTGTTCTCATCCAGAAAGTCGTCAAAGACGTCGGTGCCGACGGCGGCGCTGCTAGGTACGGCGATTTCAACGTTGTCGAATCGATGGCGGACGTTGTGACGCCGGATCAAAGCGTTGACAAAGGCAAGACCGCGGGCCTTGCCGCCAATGGATCCGCCGCCGATTCGCGTAAAGGCGGTGGGCAGGTTCAACCGTCTCGGCGAGAACTCGGCGATGACCCCACTTTGGCGGCGCTCGCGGAACTCGGCCAACGTGCTGACCAGGTAGGCACGCAGCTCAGCCACGGTCGCAAAGTCGGTGACCTTTCGCGGGCGAATCCTGGCGGCCATCTCAAACTCGGTCCGGGCCATCAGCCAGTTGCTGAAATGGTTGCTCCGGGCATGAAATACCAGCGACTCATCCGGGACCCGCTCCACCAGCTCCTCGAAAGACTGAAGATCGCCCGCACGCCCGACCTCGCGACCGTCGGGCGTGAGGAAGGTAAAGTCTCCGAATCCCAAATCGCGCAGAAGGAACCGCCGAAGATCCCATAGCAGGTTGGGGGAACGTTTGTTCAAGAATGACGCTTGCAGTTCCGACGCCGCTTTAGCGAACGACGTGTCGGAGGACTGCAACAGAAAAGGCAGGTGTGGTGAGTCTCCCCGGATCAGCCGAAGGAAGTGGAGCCCCGCTTCGTCCTCGAGTTCGCCACCTTTCGGGAAACGGACGTCGGAGACGACGCCAAGCAGGTGGTCGCCGAACTTCGAGTACAGCTCCCATGCTTCCTCGAAGTTTTCTGCCAGCAGAATCTTCGGCCTGGCCCGCAGACGGAGTAGTTGTTGTGGGAGGTTGATCCCCTCGGCGATCAGCGATCGGGTCAGCTTAACCACCTCGGAGTAGATCAACGGCAAATATGCGGAGTAGAACCGGACCGAGTTCTCCACAAGAATGATCAC
>CP070827.1:2067500-2068784 GCA_020344555.1 Phycisphaerales bacterium | reverse complement strand
ATCGTGCTGACTCTCGGCCTCGGGATCGGCGCCATCACGGCGGTTTTCAGCGTCATCCATGCCGTGGTGCTTCGCCCGTTGCCGTTCGACGACCCGGATCGGCTTGTATTGCTCGGGGAAACGCATCGAACAAGGGGCGACCGCGGACTGGCTTCGTATCCCAACTTCATGGATTGGCAGGAGCGGAACACCGTCTTCGAAGAGATTGCGGCCTACTATCGCGACACCCATACCTTGACTGGGACGGGGATTCCTGAACACATCGAGGGCGCGCGCGTGACGGCCGGGTTCTTTCCGACACTTGGAGTCAAAGCCGCGATCGGGCGTCTTTTTAGCCGCCACGATGACGTGCCCGGATCCGAGAATGTTGTGGTGCTTAGCAACGGCTTCTGGCAACGTTGCTTCGGCGGTGAGCCGGGCGTCATAGGACGAACTGTGGTGCTCGATGGAACCGCCTTTACGGTCATCGGAGTCTTGCCTGCCGGCACGATATTTCCCAAGGGCATGTCGTATTCGCATGTCGATGTCTCCGAGGCGGAGGTGTGGACTCCGTTTGCACTGGTGCCCGGGCAATCTGTGCGCGGCTGGCGCCGTTTGCAGGTGATCGGTCGGCTCAAGGTCGATGTCTCTCCAACACAGGCCCAGGCGGACATGGACATCATCGCCGCCCAACTCGAACGGCAGTATCCCGCCGACAACACCGAGCGTGGTGTGGAGCTCTCCTCGCTGCACGGGGAACTCGTGGCAAATGTGCGTCCGGCGCTGTGGCTGCTATTCGGTGCGGTAGGCTTGGTGTTGCTCATCGCGTGCACAAACGTGGCGAACCTCCTCCTGGCCCGTGGGAACAAACGCAGAAAGGAGTTGGCCGTTCGCGCGGCAATGGGCGCCGGCAAGCTTCGCCTGATTCGGCAACTTATTAGCGAGAGTGTATTGTTTGCCGTTATTGGCGGTACGCTGGGCGTGTTGTTGGCTTCTTGGAGTACTGATGGGCTGGTCGCCGCCGCGCCGCTCGATTGCCCACAGGCGCACACCGTCGGGCTCAACTGGCGTGTGCTCGGGTTCACTCTGGTCGTTTCGGTTGTTGCAGGCACCGTCTTTGGCATTGCGCCTGCCATCCTCGGCTCCCGTGTTGATTTGCGCGAGTCGCTCGAACAGGGCGGCGGGTCCACTGGCGCTGAAGGGCGGATCTGGCTGCGCGGGGCTCTGGTGATAGGTGAAATAAGCTTGGCACTAATGCTGCTCGTAGGGGCCGGCTTGCTGGTCCGCAGTCTCCACCTGCTCACG
>CP070827.1:2066114-2067400 GCA_020344555.1 Phycisphaerales bacterium | reverse complement strand
GCGAATGAAAGAGTCGTACGAGGAAGGTCTAGCCAACCGCTCGGCCCCGACCCCTACGCTGGTGACGGTAACGTTGCGGGTGTGGCATGGGCAAGGGGTACGCGCAGGCCAGGTATTCAGCTCCGAAATCACCACTCTCGCGTGCCCACGCTGTCCTGACGGTGGAAGGCAACACGCGACACGACGGTTCATGGCGAGTCGTGCCGCGGCGCGGCGGAGTCTTAGACCCTGTGCATGTGTGGAAACTCCAGGCGCGAGAACCGGGAGATCCTGTTGGTTTCCGTCAGGCGGGGTGGCATGTCCACCGGCGGGCGGAACGGTCAGCAAACGTCACCGGCGGTACCGCTGACATGAACGCCAACAGGAAGTCAGATGAGTCCGTAGTACCTGCGACGTCGGCGAACAACGACGCGGCTGAAGCGTCGGCGGAGTCGACCGAGGAAAGGGACTCAGCCAAGAGGAACGCTCCGCAGCCTGCCTTGTCCCGGACTCCGGGCCGGACCCATGGCAAGTCACGTGGTCTGCATGGCGTGCGCGAAGCGGCCCGTAAGGACCGCGTGCTCAGATTCACGGCCTTGTTGCACCACGTCAACGAAGAGTGCCTGACCGAAGGTTTCTTCAACCTGAAGAAGATGGCGGCAGTCGGCGTGGACGGGGTAACGTGGCACGAATACGAGCAAAACCTGGAGGCCAACATTGCGGACCTCCACGATCGGATTCACCGGGGAGCCTACCGTGCTCAGCCTTCTCGTCGTCAGTGGATACCCAAACCCGACGGTCGTAAGCGACCGCTGGGCATCGCTTCTCTGGAAGACAAGATCGTCCAGCAAGCGGTGCTGTGGGTTTTACAGTGCATCTACGAGCAGGACTTTCTCGGTTTCAGCTATGGCTTCCGGCCTGGTCGCAGCCCGCACGATGCCCTCGATGCATTAAGCGTGGCGATTACCAGCAAACGTGTGAACTGGATATTGGATGCCGACATCGAAGGCTTCTTTGACACGATTGATCATGAATGGTTAGTCAAGTTTCTGGAGCATCGAATCGGCGATCGTCGCATTCTTCGTCTGATCCGCAAGTGGCTTCGAGCCGGGATCAGCGACGAAGGCGAATGGTCGAAGACGACCGTGGGTGTACCTCAGGGATCGGTGATTTCACCGTTACTCTCGAATGTGTACCTGCACTATGTGTTTGACCAGTGGATCGAGTGGTGGCGGAAAGACCGCTGCCGCGGCGATGTCGTGGTGGTACGTTATGCGGATGACTTCGTGATCGGTTTCGAGCACCAC
>CP070827.1:2064727-2066014 GCA_020344555.1 Phycisphaerales bacterium | reverse complement strand
TTCCGAAGTGAGCGACTCCGGTTACGGACCTCGCGAAGCTCTAATCGCACGCACTTTGCCAGGTCACCAGTCATCTCACCTTTCTCGTAACTCCTGCCCCTAATCATCAGCTTCCGAAGTTCGGCCTCACCGTCGAACCCGTCAACATTGGCGCGGGACGATCTGCGCGCGTCCCTTCGTATAAGAGCGTGAGAGACCAGTCCCGCTAGATCGGCCAGGAGCCAGTTCTCAAACTTGCGATCCGGGACTACGACCCGGATTGGGCAGCTTGGATCGTCCGTGAACGTCTTGAGCTTGCTTCTCAGCGCGTTTAAGACGCTTCGTGCAAAGTCAGGAGCACAACTTTCTCGAGATTCACGATCCAGCACAACAACGACCTTTCGGACACCCTTCCTGGTTTGAGCGCGGAGGCTCGGGAGCACCCGCTGCGCAACGCCACCGGCGCTCAACTCAACGGGCTGCCCGTGGAACACGGCAGGCGTCCTGTGTGCGGTTCCCAGTCTCTGGGCGAAGACCGGGACTGCGTAGTACTCGCTCTTTCCTTCAACAACAAGCCCAACAGGCAGACGGCTCCTATCCGGCATCGTCATTTTCGCCTTCGATCAGGTCAAACAAAGAGGGTCCTCCAGGCACTGCGCTCATCTGCCCTGAATTCCAGTAATTGCCGAGGTCCATAACGCCTTCTTTGATAATCTCCTCTAGGCTCCGGTCGACCTCCGCAGCCCTGTAAATCTTAGTGGCCCCCTCGCGACGATCGACCAGGTACAGTTCCGCTGGCCTTAAGTTGGATACGAGGATTGGAGAGTGTGTTGTGAGGACCACCTGCTTCTGTTGAGACCGTTCACGACATGTATTAATGAAATCGTCAATAATCCAAGGGTGTATTCCGTCTTCGGGCTCCTCAATGGCGACAAGGCTAAGTCGTGAGTCCAGTAGTGGAACGAAGATCGCAAGAGTTCGCAACGTCCCGTCGGACAGATCAGTGGAGAACCAGCGGCGCCCCACCCCCTTTTCTTTGACAAAGAGTCCAAGCTGTTTTGTCTCGACGTAGTCCGTCTCGATGGTGGAGAACGTCGAGACGGCTTTCTGCATATGACGGACCAGCTCTCGCAGGGCCTCGGGCTGTGTTTTCTGCAAATGCTGCACGGCGGCAGGAAGATTCGTTCCTGTGCGGCCGAGTTCTTTGCGACCCGAGGGGTCGCCGGGCTCACGTGCACTCGCGGGTGAGATCTGGTAGATGCCAACACTCGACAACGACTCAGTCACTGCACGAAACGGATACCAGTG
>CP070827.1:2063336-2064627 GCA_020344555.1 Phycisphaerales bacterium | reverse complement strand
CGATATCCAGGTCGCCGTCGAGGTCCTGGGTGTCCGGGGGAACGACTGTATTGTTGCCCGCGTCGATGACTGGTGAGCCGACGCGGAGCTGAAGGCGGTCGTCCTCGGTCCCGGCGATGTTATCACCGCCATTGGGATCAATGAATGATGGGTCATCGTCGATGTTGCCGGTGCCGGGGTAGACGGCCATGTCATCCGGGTCGTCGTCCTGGACGCAACTGTACGTGACAACCGGCGTGCCGCTTGTCGTGTGAATCTGGGCAGACTCGTCCGTGAACGGACCGCCGGCGCCGCCGTCGGCATCATCGACATTGCGCCACAGAATACAATTGGCCAGCGTCGGGTCGCAGTTATTGTAGTTGGACATGCCCCCGCCGTCGCCAGCCGCCGAGTTCCCGCTGAATGTGCAGTTAACCATCGTAGGATGGCAATTATCGCTGTTGAGCATCCCACCACCGTTACCATCCGCGGAATTGCCGCTGAACATGCAGTTGATCAACGTTGGGCTGCTGTTGAGCCAGTTCTGGAACCCGCCGCCGTTGCCATCGCTCGAGTTACCGCTGAAAACGCAGTTGATCAGTGTCGGGCTGCTCTCCCTGTTCCACATTCCGCCGCCCGAGCCACCGGCGGTCGAGTTTCCGATGAAGATACAGTTGATCAGCGTCGGATTGGCGTTGCCCCAGTTGTGCATCCCACCACCCCTGGGAGACCGGTTGCCGCTGAATGTGCAGTCGGTCACCGCCGGGTTACTGTTGGTGACATTGCGCATGCCGCCGCCGTACTCGCCCAAGTTCCCGGTGAATGTACAGCCGAACACCGTTGGGTCGCTGCCGTTCCCGTTGTACATGCCGCCGCCTCGATGGGCCACGTTCCCATCGAAGGTGCAGTGCCTGACGGTCGGGCTGCCCGCATTGTTGTACAACCCGCCGCCCCTCTCGGCGCCCGGGAGACCCGCATGTCCCGCGGTGACGGTAACACCGGCGAGGATGGCCGACGCGTCCCCTCCGGTGCCGGTCACGACGTGGTAGCTGTTGTCGCACCTGTTCCCGCACACATCGCAACAGAGAATTGATGCCCGGAGGCCACACGCCTCGCCCCACTCGGTGCTACAGCAGGTCGCGTCTGCTGCACAGACGGCGGTCTCGCAGGTGGAGTCGGCACAGCCTAGACTGCCGTTTGCTGCACAACAGTCGCTGGTTGGATTGGGATCGTCATTGCCGATGAGGTCGCCGCTGAGGATCGTTTCGTATATCTCGATGTTTCGTACATCCGGGTCGGGCGCGCCGCACCC
>CP070827.1:2061945-2063236 GCA_020344555.1 Phycisphaerales bacterium | reverse complement strand
CGCCGGGCGCGATGCTCGCGAAGATCGTTGAGGAGGCTTACGCTCGCCTCTATGGCGAGAATGGAACGCGCACGGCCGAACGGCCGCTAGGCTAATCTCGTTCACCAAGGCCCCATCGATCACGTGTCACCGGCCCGATCGGTGGGGCCGCTTTCTTGGCTAAGTCGCCAAACCGCCCCAGAAACACGCAATTGGATCGCTGTCAAGAGCGAATACCCTACCCTAGATGCTACGTTTTCCGTTTTCGCAAGCCCCCAGATGCGCCGCGAGTGCGCCGCGAGTGCGCCGCGATCGCGGCGGCGCCCATTTCAAGCATCTTTACAGCCGCTCCGCGAAGCCAGCTTGTTCTCAGGCCGGCGTGCTGAAGATCGCCGCAAACCAGCTCACGAAGATCGAAAGCAACTGATGAAGGAACTCGTACAACAAAGCAGCCATTCTCTCGCTCCCATTTAGCCGCCCGCAGCGCCGGGCTCTTCGGCACGAGCCGCATTGCCCTGAAAGTGCACACGAACCGTGATCCCGGTATTCAACCCGACCGCTGCACTCTCGTAGAAGTTCGGGCTTCCATCGAAAGTCAGGTCCGCATGCCAGGCGACGCCTTGCTCTTGGGCAACTTCACGGGCCTTCTCCACTACGATCATCGCCTCGTCAAAGTTCTTGGGTCCGGCCGTTTCGCAGCTCGCTAAACTAACCATCACACCAGCACACGCCAACACAATCCATCGTCTCATCGTCTTACTCCTTTTGGCAGGACCAATTGTCCCGCATCCATCGAACGTCTTTACCAATGTTCTCCACCGCCTCTTTCAAGACGGCGATTTCCGTTTCATGTGTGTCCACCTTGTTGAGTTTGCCTTTGACCCATCCGCCCCAACAAAGTGACGCGGTAGCCAAGATACCTACCAGGGCGATGATGACTTTCGTCCAACCGTTTAGTTTCGCCTTCATGCTCTCACTGCCCGCCTTCCCATCGCAATCGGATTCGGCCCGTTCCGATTGGCAAGTGCTTCGCTTATCACGTTCCACGCCTCGGCTATCGCATTGACCTGAGCCTCCGGCACGCCGCGGAGTTCCGCCCGTGGCCCGTTCACGATAATGACCTTGAGCGCATTGGGGTCGATAAACTCATTGAGCGCCTGAGCAATTACGCGCTCTGCCATTTCGATGGTCATGTTCATGGCCTACCTCCGATCACAGAATGTCGCCGCCCAGCAAAGCGCCGCCCTTAATATGGACGGACGCATGGATGCTTTGGCAGGCACAAGCGATATTGGCCTGCACAGCGTTCGGG
>CP070827.1:2060547-2061845 GCA_020344555.1 Phycisphaerales bacterium | reverse complement strand
CATCATCGACGACGTGGAGGCCCTGGACGCTCGGAAGGCGGTGGCATGATGGGCACCAATGAGGCAGTACAGCAAGTGATAAACCGTCTAATGGCCGCGCCTGACGGTTTCCTGGCATCGGCCGATGGGCGGCGGGCAGTAGCACGGCTGACGCGCCACGTCCGCAAGTATGGCGGTCGGGACGCTGCACATAGGCTACGGGATCATCTAACGGGCTTGGGCGTGTGGCCGTCCTGTTTGTGGTTCGCCGAAGCGGTGACGGCATGAGGCGCAGCGAATCATTGGACTACATCCTGTGGGCGTTGGCGGTTGGCGCGTGGTACGCGCTGGCCGCTGCGCCCTTGTGGGCAACTTACATAGGGGACTGACAATGTACCGAAACTATCGAGGCGGCGGATCCGCCGACCGATTCGACAATTATCGTGAGATTGAAGCCCGGTTCGATTCAACCGGAACGTGCGGCCATGAGATAAGCAAGGGTGACGTCATCGGCTGGCATCCGAAGCTACGCAAGACACAGTGTACGACATGCTGGGGTAAATGGGTGGCCGAAAATCAAGAAGCGGACGCAATCGAAAGCGGCTACATGCCGTGTCCGTGGTGAGGGGGTGGATGATGAAACGAGCCCTAGAAATCGAGAACGGACGGCTCACCAGCCGGTTACTTCAGAACCGTCACAGCGGGGCGATATTCCGCGTGTCGGATATATGCGACACGCCTTGCGGCTGCTTCCTGAAAGTGTGCTGCATCGACCACGCTGGAGACCTGGAAGCCAGCAGCATCAGGACGATACCCTGGTCGATGCGTGGCAACTACGACGCGCTGATACCGGAGGGGGTGCCATCATGGGCCTGACAGAAACATACCGACCTAAGACCTGGTCCGACGTGGTCGGGCAAGACAAGATCGTTTCGAGAATCCGGGCACTTGCCAAGCGCGGCCTATCTGGTCGTGCCTTTTGGATCACCGGGCAGAGCGGAACCGGCAAGACCACGATTGCCCGATTGCTGGCCGCCGAGATTGCCGACCCGTTCTGCACGTTGGAGATTGACGCCGGTGACTTGACGATCGGCGAATTGCATCGGCTTGAGCGGTCGATGGGCATGTATGGATTCGGCGATAGCGGCAAATCGGGCCGGGCCTACATCGTGAACGAAGCGCACGGCCTGGCGAGCGCGGTTATCCGCAGTTTACTGGTACTTTTGGAGCGGATTCCGCGGCATGTAGTGTGGATCTTCACGACGACGGTGGACGGTCAAGACAGTCTGTTCGAGGACGAGATTGACGCTCACCCCCTA
>CP070827.1:2059139-2060447 GCA_020344555.1 Phycisphaerales bacterium | reverse complement strand
CGGGAAGATCTACTTCGGTCCCCGTTCACCCGTCGCCGACCACGGGTGCGGATAGGCGTCTGGAAACACTAACGGGCGGACGTTCGGCACGGGGTGGGGCTCCGTCCACTCCTTGCCCGAAGCCACGGGCAGTCGATGGGTGTTGTCAGTCGGGCCGGTACGGCTTGAGACTTTACCCGGAAAAGACCCGGCTGGTTCGGTTCCTTCGGCCGCCGCGGCGCTCGGACCGTAAACGTCCACCGTCGGACCGGGGGGCGGGAACGTTTGAGTTGCTGGGCTTCACCCAATACCAGGGCTTGTCCCGGCGTGGGAACTGGGTGGTGCAACGCAAGACGGCCCCGAGCCGGTTTACGCCGGCGTTACCGACAATTGCCCGCTGATGTCGGATGCGCCGACACCGCCTGATAGCAGAACAACTGAAAACCTGTGCCAGAAGCTAGGCGGTCACGTCGAGTACTACGAAATCACCAGCAACGCCTTGGCATTGGAACGGTTCCGGCACGAGGCGGTTCGCGCCTGGCATAAATGGCTATCCCGCCGTCGGCGTGACGCAACCATCCCGTGGCCATGCTTCAACCGGCTCCTAGAGAGGTACCCGTTGCCTCGGGCGCTGCTAATTCACTCTGTGTGAGGTCGCGCAGCGAACCCGTAACTTAAGGAACCGTATGCGTTGGTCGCGCAAGTACGGGTCTGTGGGAGCTCTGGGTGGGCAACACCCAGGGCCACCCAGCCGATCCGCAGGTCATATTGCAATCTGGTCGCGGTCGGTCGCCTGCTCGCAGGCGGGCGCCCCGCAATGGGGCTTGAGGCAGGCCGCGCAAACGAAGCGGCTGAACCGAACCCAGAGGCGCGACCAGCGGGATAGCTGAGTGTAAATGCGACAAGATCAGTACTACTGCTGTACTGCGGCGCGGCTTCTTCTCGACGAAGTTTCCTTGAGTAGGCGAAGTTTTACTGGACACTTAAGTAAGAGGCGGGTATAGTGGAAGCTTCGGGTGAGGTGTTATCACGGAGAGGGACGTCCTCGGTGACCTCTGAACAGCGGTGGGAGAAAGGGCTGCGGGTGCTGATGTGCCAAATGGGTGGTGTCTGTGCGCCCGGCAACTCCTGTATGCGATCCCGTCCGCGACACCTTCGGTACGGATTATGTGCAAGCTATCGGCAGGATGATTCGGCAGACTCCGTCTAGGAGGGAGGATTAATTATGCTCAGGCAGGTTCAAACAGTCGTTGTGATGTTTTCTCTGTTGGGCGCAAGCGGCGCGCTCGCCGCAGTCGTTATCGATGAGTTCGTGACGTTACAAGGCCC
>CP070827.1:2057726-2059039 GCA_020344555.1 Phycisphaerales bacterium | reverse complement strand
ACCGGTCGCATTAGCGTCGTAGGTATGTCACTTCGAAGGGCGGTCGATGAACACCTGACCGCCTGGGGCATCGCCTGGGCCGAGTTGTGTCTTAGTGGACTCGAACAGCTTGGACCGGTGACCGAACCGCTTGACGGCATCCCCGAGTACCCCCTGGTTGAGATGGACTTCTCCGTTCTGGTGCCAAGGTCCGCGCGCTACGAGAAGATTGTGAAAGAGCTCACCTCGTTCGATCACCCGCTGCTCAGACGAATCCGCTTTGTCGGCAGCTACGAGGGCGACGCCGTAGGACCCGACCGCCGAAGCCTAACCTTCCGTACCGTCGTCGGCGACGAGACACGTACCCTGGTGGACGAAGACGCCAACGCCTTTCGCCGCCAGTTCGAGCAACATCTTGCCTCATGTGGCTACGAGATTCGCGCCTGATGACCCGGATGCGACAACCTTCTGCGGCGCGCCGAGGCCGATGCGTTGCTTCGGGAGAGCAAAGGATGCCTGTAACAACCGCTCGGGCTTTGTCAGGTTATTTCGGCACCGTATTGTCACTCTGCTGCGCTTTGGTGACCGGCTGCTCGCAGTACATCGACCCCAACGTGCCCGAGCCCATCCGGCCTTACGTCGAGCCGGAGTTCGGGCACGAGTACCTGCTCTATCGGCCGTCTGCTTATAACAAGGACCATGCCTGGCCGCTGGTGATGGTCTGCCATAGCTCCTTTCCCGACTCACCCAACAAGCGGATTCGCGCCTGGACCCGGCTCGCCGAACAGCACGGGTTCCTCGTCGCCGCTCCGGCCCTTAGTGGCAACCGGGCGTCCTGGCCGCCCAAGGCCCCCAAACAAATCCCCTTGCAGCGCCACGACGAGAAGCGCATCCTCGCGGTGATCCGAAACATCCGGGCCGCTCACAACGTCTCCGACGATCGGATCTTCATTCACGGCTGGTCCGGCGGTGCCTACGCCGCCCTGCACACCGGACTTCGACACCCGGAGATATTTCGTGCCATAACGCTGTCACAGCCGAAGTTCGATGAAAGCTACCTGACCGACGTGGACGAAGGCATCGATCATTACCAGCCGGTCCTGGTCCACCACGACGTGGCCGACGCCATTACCGGGAAGCACGCCCGCCGCTGTGTAGACTGGCTGCGATCGCGCTCTGCCAATCTGAGCGAGGACTCCCACGGGGCCGTAACCGCCGGTCAGGCCGCGCGCCCCGTCGAGTTTTTCAAAGAGATCCTTCGCAGGGTGCCTTGGATCCGCATCCGGGCGTTCCCGGCTCCCGGCGGTGACCCCTTGAAGATCCAGTTCAAGCTG
>CP070827.1:2056312-2057626 GCA_020344555.1 Phycisphaerales bacterium | reverse complement strand
GGACCGGAAAATACGAGAACAAAGTCCTCCATGTTTGCAGGAGATCACCACAGTAACGGTTGGTCAGAACGAGTAAGAACAACCCAACCGCGGCGATCATGTTTAGGCCATGGCACGGGAGCGATTCGATGGACTCTTGGTATCTGGAACAAGGTGGCGAAGGTGGCGTTCTTGCGGCTCTCCCAGAAGCTATCGTCGTCAATGCAGAGGCTGCGCGCGAATTCACGGCGAATTGTCGTCCAGGATTCCGGGTCTAGACGGTAAAACCAAGTACAGCCTACCTCGCTAACACCGACAACTGGACCCCCGGACGCCTTCAGGAGCACTAGATCTCCCTCCGCTACTTGTGCGAACGGCGGGCACCGAATCACGGAAAATCGGGATTCTACGCACTTTTTGCCCGCGAGAATATAGCGGAGGTACGGCTGAACAAAAACTCCGAGGTGGAGCGACCGGGTAGGACGAAGCGGATGAAGTGCCTCTGCGAACAGCGTCTGCCAGCGATCCTCGCTGCATAGGGATTGCACGATTCGCCGGAGTGCGCCTCGCTTGCAGGCGTAATCCTCCATGGCTTTCTCCTGGCAAGGTTCCCGAGGACTCTGCTCCGGCGCGGGCACTTGGTGGTGCTAGAATCGCGTCTAGCCTCAAGGATCAGCGCCACGCGGGCTCGCTGATAATACTACAGGGCGTACGCCTTGTTCAAGAGGGCACCACATATTGTAGTGCTGCCGCAGGGGGGGTGCGTCGAAGCGCCTTGCTCCGTAGCTACTGCCGCTCACCCTGTGAGAAGACGACGGAACCGCCCGTAACCTTAAGTCTCTACGAGGTTTGTCGGCGCAACTGCGCATTTCCGACTGCAGCGCGGCACATTGCGTCCGCGCGAAACCTACGGGCGACACGCCGGCCTGGGAGAAGCGATGGTTTAAGTGAGAACTGAAATCGAATTCCACGGGCGTGACAACGCCACCTTTGGCAAGATCTCCCTCGCAGATATTTCGGACGCCGTTGATCCGCCCGCGCTCGGCAGCCCATCGCCCGTGCCGTAGGCATGATCGACGTTCCATCTCTCGACCTCGACGCACCCGGATCAACCCGCCCTGCGAATGCCCTGGGCAGGGGCCGGGCCGACGTCCGGCCAGCCGTTCTCGTCGGGCCTGACGCACTCCCAATTATGAAACAGCCGGCCCCAGTCGCTGGTTAACGCCGCTTGGACACGATCGCGGCCTATGAAGGGGAGCCAGAACCAATCGTGGTAGGCGATGCTGGCCACGTACGACCACGGGGCCAGCCAGGTTTTGAGCGACCACTCGATCC
>CP070827.1:2054882-2056212 GCA_020344555.1 Phycisphaerales bacterium | reverse complement strand
CCCCAAGTCTCGGGGTACCGGGGCGCCGGAGGAGATACTGCAGCGCATGCCCCCGGGGTTCCAGGCCAACGTGATCTTGGCCCTGCGCAAGATGAGGGGACCCGAGGCGCTGGCTGCGTTGGACCAACTCCATGCGACGGAAACTGATCCGGTGCTTCTAGAGAGACTTGCCAACGCGAGGCGGGAGGTCCAGGAGAGACTGGAGCGCGACAAAGCTGACAAGGACACGGACGAGAACACTGGCGGATAGGATGCTGTGCCCGAGTAACGAAGCCGGGAATATCGTCTTGATGTCCGCAAGCTAGTCGACGCCGGCGATTCGCTGCCTTCCCGCGTCCTCCCGGGATTGGCTGCTGCGGGTCCGTATGTTGCTGGGGTGTTTGCATCAACGACACCGGGTGCTGCGCCGCGGGCAAGTCGTGTCCGGCCCCGCCGCTGGCGGAGGGGGAGATCTGCTGTGACGCTTGCGACTTCTGTTCCGCCACGGGCTGTTGCCCGCGTGCGGTCCGTCCCGACGATTCGTGCTGTGGCGACGGGGATCCGTGCACGCAAGACGTGTGCGAGTGTGCCGATCCCCCGCTGTGCACGGTCTATACCTGCGCTCATCCGCCCGTCTGCGACGACGGCGACCCCTGCACGGACAACGTCTGCACCTTGGGCGACTGCGACCAAGTGACGTGCGATTACCCCTGTCTTGCGGATTGCACGCCCTGCCCAGGCGGAGTTTGCGAGAGCTGCGAGTGCGTCGCAGATCCCTGCAGCCTGACCATCAGGGAGATTACCTTCGGGGACGATCATACAATGTATGAGGAGGCCGGCCCGTGTGACGATACCGGGAAGTGCTGGGGCTCCGGGGCGGCGCTGACCGGCCCGGCCTGGAAAAGCGAAAACAACCCGGACCAGCCGGTGGCGTATACGCAGGGCACAACGATGCGGCTGGTCGTACGGCTCGATGCCACGGGTGGGGCGTCGGGGACGGCGACGTTGCGTGTTACAGGTCCCGACGGGATCAGTGGAGAGGGCACTCTCAGCGTTCCGTGCCAGAGCACGGAGGAACGATTTGTGACGATCGTAACCAGTGGGCTCCCGGACGTGCTGAAGGCGTACACGCCTGCGGGCCTGTCGTGGTCCGTACAATGTCCGGGGGATACAATCTACCGCCCGGCGGGATCAACGTCGCGCCGCCTCTACGTGACACTCGGCACGCCGACAGCGAGGCGGACAGCGATTATGCTGGGCCGACGCAGCGCGGCAAGCATGCCCACGCAAGCGTGGAGCATGCCACCCATCGACTCGCGGACCCTTTTCTTGCTGTTTATGACTCAGAATG
>CP070827.1:2053441-2054782 GCA_020344555.1 Phycisphaerales bacterium | reverse complement strand
CAGCTCCACCGAGGAGGACGGTAACGCGAACTATCGCCTCGACGTGGGTGAGGACACGAACGGCAACTACATGCTGGACACGTTGCGCGACCCGTTTAAATTGTGGCTGAGCGCGAACGTCCCACCGGGGATCACGGTAGTATATGTAGACGACTGGTTGTTGTATCATCTGAGAAAAGGCGAGGTTCACTGTAGCTCGAATGAGCAACGCTTGAGGGCGATCGGTCCGAAATGGTGGGAGCACGCTCCGTAGTACTGACGGAGCCTGGAACTTGTGAGGTGTACAAAATGACCCTCCTTCAACTGATCCAGATTTTTCTTGCGGCAGGTGTTGTCGCACCCGTTGTTCAACAAGCGGGCAACCTCGACACGTTGCGACGCGTGGCAACGGCGGAAGCGGCAGAGTATCTGCGTGTCCGCCAAGACGTGTTAGCGCACAGTCATGCACAGTGGAACATTGCGGAAGCCGCGGCAGAGTCATGGGAGATCGGCGTGGCCGCGTTCGTCTTGAACGCTCGGAGGGTGTCACCAGAGAGCTTCCAGCGAATGGATGCAGTCCAACCGCGGCGAGACATTACCGGCAGGAGCTACACCCTTCCCGAGCCGTCAGTCGAGAACCGCGTGGCCTTCCTTCTCGAAAAGGCCTGGAAGCCTGTCGAAGAAGGAGACCGCGCTCGTGGCTTGAGCGATCTCAGGCTCGGATTGCGCAAAGGGACCGGGAGGGTGGCTGATCCCGCCATGTGGCGCGCGATCTGGGAAGAATGCCCGATTGAGCGATTGCGGGAAATCTCGCTGTTCCTCCTTGCTTCGAGCAGCGATCTCGCTGTCCTGGGCATCGTTGCAGGGGTAATGGCTGAGCACGGGGATGCAGGAACCAAGCGCCTCCAAGCGCTTTGCCTGACAGGGCTTTTAGACAGCGAGTTACCCGAGGCTGGGGAGTTGGTCTTGACGCAGTGGGAGTACTTGAGACAGGAACAGACTTTGGCGGAGAAGGCACTGGCAGTCTTCGGTGCCAACGTCAGTGAACGGGCTCGGAGCTTCGTCCACGGCCTTGCGCTAGATGAGGATCAGGAGGAGTGGCTGCGCGCACGGGCCGCGGTCAGTTGCTGCCTTCGCCCGCACCCGGGCGACCCGGCCATGTTTCGGAAGTTCTTGGCCGGACCCGGGTCAATCAAAATGAAGGCGAAAGTGCTCAAAGGGATGCAAGGGCGCAACGGTTATCCACTCGACCCACTTCGTCCTGTGCTCCGCGAGATCATCATTACGTCTGACGACGAGGAACTCACCGAGTCGGCCGCGCTTACTTTGACGAGCTGTTATCGACACGCAAAGGACGTCAAT
>CP070827.1:2051994-2053341 GCA_020344555.1 Phycisphaerales bacterium | reverse complement strand
GATGCCCACAAGACTTACATTAGCGGAGGCGGCAAGTCGCGGGCCGTCGAAAGCGTTGGCAATGACTCGTCCGCGATGTTGAGAGGATTTTACATCACAGAGGGTTTCATTGATTTCCCTTACATTGGCGGCGGTGTCCTCCTGAAAGACAGTGACGCCATGTTCGTGAATTGCGTGTTCACCGGGAACAGGTCAACTGTCGTGGGTGGGGCCGTAGGTATTCGAGGAGGCTCCCCGACTTTCGTAAACTGCCGTTTCTACGGGAATGACGGTGGCTGGGCCGCCGGAGCGGTGTTCAACCTCAGGTCCGGATCGACGAGCTTCGTCAACTGCTTGTTCTATGACAACGATGCCTGGGAGGCCGGTGCTGTCAGTATTCTGACGGGTGCAGTCACATTCAGCAATTGCACTCTGTCGGCTAACAGGGCCAGCATAGGTAGGGGCGGTGCCCTGTTCGACACCCTTGGCGAGGCCGTGCTTCACAATTGCATTCTCTGGGATAACACAAGCCCGGTGACCGGGGCCGACGAGGTTTTCAACCTTCCGGCCGGCGGTGGGGCTACCACCGTGACGCATAGCCTGGTGAAAGGCGGTTGGCCGGGTGAAGGCAATATCGATTCAGACCCGGTGTTTGTCGATTGTGCGAGACACGACTACCGTCTCCAGGAAACCTCACCAGCCCGGGATATGGGGGACAACGGCTCTTTGCCTGCTGATGTGGGCGACACCAGCTTCAATGGCGATACAAGCGAGCCCTTGCCGAAGGATCTGGGTCTTGACCCGCGCATCTACGGCAATTCCGTTGACATGGGCGCCTTCGAGTGGCAACCCCGGATTGAGTAAGCGCCCGGGAGCTGTTCCCCCGGTTCCCAGAATGTAGGTCGGGCTGTGCCCGACGGAACGTTATCGACTCCACCAATGTCGGACGGAGCCCGACCTACCCGGCTGCCGGGGCCGAGTTGACAGGACATGAGCGGCGGGTATGATTCTTTGGGGTCGGGGGAGGGAGACTTTACTGTTGAACCCGCAGAGTTGACACGCTGGAAAGGATGATCTGATGACCCGTTTTGCTCGGTGCGTTGTGATCCTGTGCGTGCTTTCGGGCCTGGCCCTGACAGGTTGTGCGAGCTGGGCCAGAGCACAGCAGAACGCTCTCCGCTGGAACTACCCGCATGCAGCGGGCGAGACCCTGACGCAGTCCGGGCCGGACCATGCTCAGGCGGTCTCGCGCTACGTTGCGCATGATGCCCGGGCTCTGGTGGAAGACCTCGATCTGCTGTTTCTGACCGAGCGTTCCACGCGGCTGACGCGTTGGCACGATCGTTAGGCGGCAAGGCATGAACGAAC
>CP070827.1:2050535-2051894 GCA_020344555.1 Phycisphaerales bacterium | reverse complement strand
ATTGACGTCCTTTGCGTGTCGATAACAGCTCGTCAAAGTAAGCGCGGCCGACTCGGTGAGTTCCTCGTCGTCAGACGTAATGATGATCTCGCGGAGCACCGGGCGAATTGGGTCGAGTGGGTAGCCATTACGCCCTCGCATCCCTTTAAGCGCCTTATTCTTCATTTTGATTGACCCGGGTCCCGCGAAGAACTTCCGAAACATGTCCGGGTCGTCCGGGTGCGGTCGAAGGCAGCACCTCGCTGCAGTTTCGGCGCGTAAAGTTTCATCCTCAGCGGGGTCCAAGACCAGTTTGTACACAATCCGGCGTGCCCGCTCACTGCTGTTGGTGTTCAATGCTCCAACGGCGTCGCTCTTCCACCCGCTCTCTGCGGCCAGAACGTCCCATGCATTGAGAATCGCGTCCACAGTTTGTTCCGTGTCACGGTGCCATAGACCTGCCAGGCAGCGAGGCTTCGCCGAGTAGCCGGCCAACTGATCATCCTCCCTTTGAAGGAACTCCTCGATGATCGGCTGGACGGACGGGTCGGGGTCGGCACAGATGTTACGGAGGACGGCGTAACGGAACCGCTCGTCCTCACATTGCTCCCAGATCGCCTTCCACAGCGCGGTCTCCCCGGCATGGGCTACTTTTTCGCCACGCAGTCGCCTCAGTGTCCCGTAGGCACGCGCTGTTTCCCGATCATCACCTGCCTTCCACATCTTTTCCATAAGGAACGCGACAGCAGTCTCAGCCGCCCCCGTGAGTCGGTAAGACTTGCCGTTTGCATAGTGTCTCGGACGTTGCGCGTCCAGATCAGCGAAACCTTCTTTATCCTCCATCCGTGCATTCAACACGAACGCGACCAATCCGGTTTCCCAGGACTGGTCGGCGGCGGGCGTCACGTCCCACGGCTGGCGATGCTGCTTCAGTAACGCATCGCGCAAACGGATGTACTCCTCACCGTTGGCCTCTACCAGGCGCGCTAGGTCCGCCAAGTCGTCACCAGCTCTTGTCGTCCCGACGCAGCACAGAGGTATCCCCAAGGTCGTGAAGATCCCCATGAGGCGAAAGATGCTGTTCGATCGTATGTCCATCGTCTTAGCTCCGAAAGGCCTGTCCACGTTTAAGGCGTCGAGTCCCACCACTTAGGGCTGCCAGGGATGGCCCTTTGCTCATTGGAGCTGCACTGGACCTCACCGTGGCCTAGGTGATACACGAACCAGTCGTCTATATATTCTACCGTGACTCCGGGTGGAACGTTCGCGCTCAGCCATAACTTAAACGGGTCGCGCAACGTGTCCAGCATGTAGTTGCCGTTCGTGTCCTCACCCACGTCGAGGCGATAGTTCGCGTTACCGTCCTCCTCGGTGGAGCTG
>CP070827.1:2049069-2050435 GCA_020344555.1 Phycisphaerales bacterium | reverse complement strand
CCCTGGAAAGTCGAAGATCCCGATTCATCGGGGGACGGAGCACCCAGGCAAAACGACCGGACCTTTACGAGGCACTGCTCACAGAGCAGTGGCACACGGGCGGTTGCCCACCCCTGGAAAGTCGAAGATCCCGATTCATCGGGGGACGGAGCACCCAGGCAGAACGACCGGACCTTTACGACGCACTGCTCATAGAGCAGTGGCACACGGGCTAAGGAGGTACAGCGTGTTTGAGCAATACATGAAGATCAGGGACGGCGAGAAGGTGTATCAGCTCGAGCTGTTGGTGGGACCGAGTGCGCCGCTCCCGATGGTGTTTCAGTTTTGGATGGCCGAGGTGGCCCGCGACTTCCTGCGACTCGGCGTCCTCTTTCGGGCAGTGGGCATCATGCTCCAGATCCCCGGGGCCGCTGAATATCAATGGTACAACGAGGATGAGGACAAGGACGACCAAACGGTGAAGCTGGTCAGTACAACGGATCAAAACGCGCTGCTCAACGTGCTGGCCCAGTGCCTCGATCGCCTGGGCGTCAAGCACTTGATGGAGCAGGTCCCCGCACCGGACTACCACGAGGAGGAGCTGTCCGAGGAATGGAAGGAGATGTTGGATAAGCGAGAAAAGGTCAAGAACGGACTGCTCACCGTGGTGGCCGACTGTCTGGACGTGCTGGTTGTCTACCCGGGGAGGGCGGAGATCGACGAGGTCCCGGAGGAACCGTGGTGGAATCGCTGGCGGGCGGAAGCGAGGTAGCGATGAGCTCTCAGGGATCACGCCAAATAATGTGCGGGCCGCGCCCAGCGCCGGCTGGCAAGCAGCCGGTGGCACCCCGTCGGGTGGCATGGGCAAGCGGTAGCTTGCCCGTGCAAAGCGCTCTCACCGGCAAGTCCGGACGAACGTCGGGACCGATGCCACCGGAATTGGGATGCACCCGGTGGCACCCCGCGCGCCCGGCACTGGCCGGCAAGCAGCCAGTGGCACCCTGCCCCTTCGCTTCGACACCGGACTCTACAAAGAAAACGCCAAGGGGCCGCAGGGGCCTAAGGCAACAACAAACCCAAGTATGGAGGATTCATCATGACCACATTGACTGCCGAACCGACGAATGCCGCCGAACCGGCGAGTGCCGACGAGCCAAGGAGTGTCGTCGAGCCGACGAGCGCCGCGGAGCCGACGACTGCCGTTGAACCGACGAGTGTCGCCGAACCGACGAGCGCCGGCGAGCCGGCGAGTGTCGTCAAGCCCACAGCCAGGCGAAGGGCCGTGCCACGGGAGCTGTGCCACCGGTGCCGGTGTCCGCGTACCGTGCCGGGGGCACCCGGAGCGGTTGGACCAGGCGAGCCGATTGAATCATGCCTGGCCACGTTG
>CP070827.1:2047602-2048969 GCA_020344555.1 Phycisphaerales bacterium | reverse complement strand
GTGGACGATGCCCACCCTTCAAGAAAAGGAAATGATGTGATGAAACGAGCTGGTATCCTTGGTGCTGTGACGCTCATTGCTACAGTGCCCCTGGCAGCGTGGGCCGACATTCCCAGACCCGATGCGGTGTTCTATGGTGTAGTTCGTATCGACGGAGCACCGGTCTCGGCCACGGACGATCTCACGCTGGTTGCCCGATTGGAGGGCAGGGACACGCCGATCGCGGTCTATCGGATGGGTGCTCAACCCACCGCGGGTGATCGCTACGTGTTGTGGATCCCGCAGGCCGTTCAGGAGGACGGCAAGAATCCGAGCCCGGACTCTCCCCGTGCGGGACAGGTGGCCAAGATCTTTGTGAGGCAAGGCAGCGCCCCGGAGCTGTTCGTAACCGACGCGGTCGTCCCGGCCAGCGGCGAGGTGCAGCAGCTCGACCTGTCCGTATCGGGTGCGGAACTGGCCGCTCAAGCGGTGCCCGATGCCGACCCGGCCGGCGCCTGTGGCCAGGGTGGGGGCCTGTGCGGGGCGATGGGGATGATCAGCCTTGGGCTGACGTTCTGCGGGCTGGCCCAGATGAAGCACCGCCAGATTCGGCGCCGCCGGAATCAGGGGCGCGTCTGATCGGTAACCGGAGTGGCTGCAATGTTGAAGATGGCTAGATATCTCGTCCCCTTGATGGCTGTTGTCTTTCCTTTGGGTGTCACCCTAGCAGGGATACCCGAGCGACCCGTGGTCTTGCACGGACGGTTGCGGATCGACGATCAGCCTGTCCTCAGCACAGATGACGTAACGATCGTCGCGTGGAGCGACGGCGTGCCCGAGCCCGTGGGCACATACCATATGGGCGACATCGCCGGGGCCGGCGACAACTACGTCTTGCGGATTCGACTGGAATCGCCGGTGGAAGGCGAGCCCCCGAGCGACAACGCAGCGCAGATTGGGCAGACCGTGGATGTTTACGTTCAGCGCCCTGCGGGGCCGGACATTTTGGCCGAGAGCTTCATCATCGAGGGGGCCGCGACCGTGCAGAATGTCGACATCTCGACAGAGTGTCACTCCCATCCCGCTGATGTCAGCGCCGACTACCAGATCGTCATTGGCGAGGCCACCGCGTATGCCCACTGCTGGAAGACCGCCTGCACCTGGGTCAATCCGCCCAGTCCGGTACCTATCGGGTTCATGACCCGGACGGCGTTTCTCTGGAAAACCGGCGAACACTACTGCTGCGACTCCACCGCAACCGAACCGCTGAGCTGGATCAATTGTCCAACCACGACGGCGTCGGCAGCGGAGTCGCGCGCCCCGCACGTTACTTTAGGCACTCCAGGATCGGCTACCCGGGAGTTTAGCACCGGACGATACGTTCCGCG
>CP070827.1:2046104-2047502 GCA_020344555.1 Phycisphaerales bacterium | reverse complement strand
GTCCGACAGGGCATTAACCGTGACCGTGGCACAGTCCACTGTGCTGACACAATTGTTCACGTCGGTGACGGTTACGCACACCTGGTGGTCACCAACACCTGCGCTCGCCACGTCGAACGTCGGGTTCGCAGCCGTGGTGTCGTCCAGGTAGGCCGCCCCGGCACCCGTCCAATCGTACGTGTAGGGTGCGGTACCGCCCGACCCTGTGGGCGCACCGCCGACCACCTGCCCGCCGGCGTCCTCACAAACCGCGAAGTCGGCCCCGGCGTCGGCTGTCGGTGGAGCGCTGGCCACCGTGACAATGTACTGACATGTATTGGTGCAGGCGTTGATATCAGTCACGGTGATGTCGATGATCACCGTCGGCCCCGCGCCGGCGGTGTAGGTTATCGTATCGAAGTCGTCAGGTGTGTCCTGTGTCCCACCTGTCACCGTCCAGTCATACGTCGCTCCGTCACCGGCATTGCCGACCATCGCGTCATGCGTAGTGCCGGAGCAGACCGGATCAGTCGTCGTGATCGAGCAGTCCAGGACGACATTGATGGTAATGGTCGCGCAGTCGGTCACGGACACGCACGAGTTGGCGTCCGTAACGGTGACACAAATGTCGTACGAGCCGACCCCGGCCACCGACACGTCGAACGTCGGATTTGCGACGATCAAGCTGCTAAGGTAGGTAGCACCCGTTCCTGTCCACGCATAGGTGTACGGGGAGGTCCCGCCCGAAGCGGTTGGCGAACCGCCGACGACCGGATCCGACGCGTTCTGACACAGGGCGAAATCGGCCCCTGCATCCGCGATCGGAAGGGCCCGAACGGTAACCGTAGCGCAGTCCACAGCACTGTCACATCCGTTCGCATCGGTCACCGTCACGCATACCTGGTGCGAACCGGCACCCGCAGTCGCCACGTCAAACGTTGGGTTGGCCGCGGTCGTGTCGCTCAGGTATGCGGCGCCGCCTCCCGTCCATAAATAGGTGTATGGACCGAGTCCTCCTGATCCCGTTGGCGCTCCGCCGATCGTCGGATCGGCTCCACCCGCACACAGGGCAACGTCGCTGCCCGCACTCGCCGTCGGGAACGCGTAGACCGTCACCGAAGCGCAGTCGGTCACGCTGACACAGGTGTTGGCATCGGTAACCGTCACACAGACCTGGGTGGTACTGGGTCCGGCGGTTGCCACGGCGAACGTCGGATTCGCCACGATCGTGCTGCTCAGGTAGATTGAACCGGTTCCCGTCCATGAGTAGGTGTAGGGACCGGTTCCACCCGAAGCAGTTGGTGCACCGCCCACCGTGGGATCGCTGTCGTTGGCGCAGGCCGTGACATCGCCACCCGCATCCGCCACCGGAACCGGATCGACCGTCACCGTGGCGCAGTCGATCGCGCTGACGCAACC
>CP070827.1:2044601-2046004 GCA_020344555.1 Phycisphaerales bacterium | reverse complement strand
AGGTCCCCTCGACGCCGCTCTCCGCGTAGCCGTCGAGCACCTCCCAGGGCGTCTCGTCGCTCGAGTTCGGGATGCCGTACCACTCGTCGAAGCCCTGGTCCGTGGGGAACCGGCCCTCGGTGTGGCCCAGGTGCCATTTGCCGAACATGCCGGTCGCGTAGCCGGCGTCGGACAGCATCTCGGCCATCGTGATCTCCCACTGCACGAGGCCGTAGACGCCTCCGCCGAGAGGGATCGTGCCGTTGCCGGTGCGGATGGCGTAGCGGCCGGACATGATCGCCGCGCGCGACGGCGTGCATTGCGTTTCCACGTTGAAGTTGGTCAGGCGGAGGCCCTCGGAAGCCAGCGTGTCAAGCCGGGGCGTCGGTGCTCCGCGGATGATCCCGCCGCCGTTGAAGCCGGGCTCGCCCCAGCCGAAGTTGTCCATGAACACCAGAACGATGTTGGGCTTGTCTGCTGGCTGGGCGGTCGCGGGATGTGCGAGTAACGTGAGTATGACAACGCACGCTAGGGCCGTTGATAACAGGCGAAGTAATCGTCGCATGACCATCTCCTCATGAATCTCGCGTCACGAGAGCATTCCTAGAGTCGCTCGAGTGTGAGCTCACCGCCGGGCAGAGTCGCCTCGAGGTCGCCGAGATCGATTTCCTGCGTGATGGATCCTGTCATAGTGTTTTGATCGTCGCTGAGCGTTCCCGTAAAGACCCGCGTCCCGGCCGGGTCTGGAATCGAAATCGTCACGTCGCTCCCATCGAGGGTCGTGGTTGCATCGTCAATATCGAGTGACGCAGTTGCCCCATCCTCCGGGCGCGTGCCGGACAACTCCGTCAGGTTCCCGCTGCTGTCGAACACGGCCTCAAAGTCCCAGTCCGCGAAGTCGCCGGGTTCGGCAGGCGTGATCGACCAAGTGCCCTCAAGCACTGCTTCGGGGCCTGGCGCCGGCACCACCGGACACCCACACACAAAACCCAACGATGCCACGACAAAGAGATTTAGTACTTTACGCTTCATCTTGTTTGCTCCCAAAAGTTCTTCTGTCTCAAACCCACAAGAGAGTCTTAATGAAGGGCGACGCGCCTACCGCGATCGCCCCGTTACCGTTATCTAGCCGAGGGGCCTCGACACCTCCGGAATCCGGGAATCAACCACCGGCGAGACCGAGTTCCAAGGAGTCGCCGCTCGCTCCGACGCCCCCAGGCTCAGTCACTCCACCCAAGCAAGAAATTCAGTGCGACAGCCCGTCTGACCTCGGACCTTAGCACCTCAGACTTTCTGCCGCAAGCGCGACGTGCAGATCGCAGTGTGGCAACCAATGCTTTAAGGGCATTGACGTTCGGGTCCGTGCACATGCCGAAGCGCCCGGAATCGACACCCGCTCCTCCAAGTCCCCAGCGGGAAATTGC
>CP070827.1:2043084-2044501 GCA_020344555.1 Phycisphaerales bacterium | reverse complement strand
TGGCCTGCGGGTATGATCTAACGGGCAGCGCGCCGGGTGTGTGCCCGGAGTCCGGCGGATCAACTTTGCGTAGCGCGATGTGCACGTAGGAATCCATGCGTAGGATCTTCTGGCTGAGTTGCGGCGTCCTGGTATTCTTGCTGGTTTGCAGCTACTTCCGTCCGCTTGCATTTGACTGTCAGCTTACGAACACCGTCTGGTTCCAAGTAACCTTAGTAGACGGAGGCGCCCGGACGCTGGCCATCCGCGGCGACTCGTCCGCCTCATGGACCGCGGCCACGGTCATCGAACGGGACAAAAATACCTGGCGGCGCGTGCTTTCTTCGGACCCACGGGGGCGTGTTTCGCACTACGGGTCACCGGTGGACACGTCCGGCACGTACGTCGATTCCTATCGAGTCGACGTGCCGCTTGTGCCCTTGTTGCTGATGATCCTCGCATTGTCGCTTAGCATACGGCTCATTAGGCGACGGATGCCGCCGCGCCGCCTGGTATGGGAGGAACTGTGGACGCCTGGTCGAAATGGGCACCGGTCCTCCGGTATCGTTCGTCGCGGTCTGCTTGTCTTGTCACTGGCGCTCGCGTTGGCCGCCACTTTGCTCTGGGCTGGAAGTTACATAGGCCTTCCGGACCGGTGGAAATACTTCGGTGATAGCTTCGCGTTAGCTCGAGCGAAGGTCGAAAACGACTTTAAGCTTGCTCTTGACGCGGAGGACATCGATAAACTCCACGAGCTAATCGCCGGAGTCGAAAACGGTGAAACCGACCGGCAAACCGGCCCTGAGAAGCACCTCAGCCTGGAGGTGTTGCGAGGCAGCGTGGCGTTTCACTACTACTCCTGGGATGCGCCAACAGGAAGTGTTCCCCGCCGAGTACGCCAGAAGTTTGCCGGGGTCGAGATCATACAAGGGTCCGCTGCGGCGCCTATGCTAACTGATCCCCGTTTACCGAATCTCGTATCGGCGATGGGCTCCAAGTCTCTTCGCACAGAGCGGACTGTAGTTGTTCCGTTCTGGATGCTAGTCATGTTGTTTGCCTTGTGGCCGGTGTTGTCGTTTATCCGTGGACCGTTGCGACGAGCACGGCGTCGGGCCGCGGGGTGCTGTCGTCATTGCGGCTATAATCTAACGGGCAACACGTCGGGTGTGTGCCCGGAGTGCGGTCAATGCTGCGTGGGCGTAATGGCATCACAGATCGCAAAGAAATTGAATCAGGGTGAATTCGAGGATATGAGAGCCCGAGTACGGGACTGGCATTGCTGACGAACAACTCGCCACCGACACACGCCGGGCGATCGGCCTGATACGATGCTTCAGCTCTGTGAGTTCCCTCTGTTACACTTCGGTTGCAGGATCGCACGGCGAGCACGGGCAAATCCTCCCGACGCCTGTCCCGATGCACATCGGGGTACGTCGGG
>CP070827.1:2041532-2042984 GCA_020344555.1 Phycisphaerales bacterium | reverse complement strand
AGTCCTTGCTCCTCCCGATCGAACGCAACAAAGCGAATCGTGAAGTCCGATTCATATCGGCTCAGCACACGGGCCGCCTCTAGCACAAGTGCCACACCACTGGCGTTGTCGTCGGCGCCAGGGTTGTCAACCGAGTCATAGTGTGCGCCGATGACGTACTCCTGGTCTGGGGTGGCAGTTCCGAGATGTGTGCCCACTACGTTGTGGTAGGTGGCGCCGTAGTAATCGAACGGCTCCAGCGTCACGGTGAGCCCGAAGCTGGCAAACAGCGAGATGATGTTCGCCTGTGCCAGATCGTGCTCGGGCCCGAAACCACGGTTGTCCCCCTCGTGCGCGTAGAGTTCGTCATCCAGGTAGTGACAATAGCTCTCCTCGCTCACCAAGGCAGCCGCAACCTCGCCCTCGGGCGATGCCAGAGCCGGCAAGGCCGGCGCGAGAGCTAATCCAGCAGTCAGAAACACGACAACTCGGCGCAGCATTTGTCTACCCTCCACGGCCTCGCACTCCTCTCTGCTTAAGAATTGAGAAAACGGTTGCCTTCAGGTTTGCCGTCCCGACCTGAGGCACGCCAAAGGGCGGGATCGCATCGTCCCAGGAGGATATCCCCCCAAAAACACCTACTGCATTGTATCGGATCGGGCACATGGAATGCAACCTTTGCGGTCCGGTCGTAAGGGCCCGGTTGCATCCTATCGGGCGGGCACAGTCTGACCCGCCGCAGGCGGTACAGGCCGTGGAAACGCCAACCCACGGCCACGCCGGGCGAGACCTTGCCACAGGCTACGGGGCGTGCCACCCGACGAACATGCCCACGAGGCGTGGGCGTGCCACCCGACTGCAACCTGCACATACCCATGAGGCGTGGGTATGCCACCCGACCGGACGTCGGCACGTGCTCAGGTCAAGACTGGCACGAAAGCGTTCGCCGTCGAGAGGCTGCAAGCTGCGCCTACGGCGCGGTTGGCGGGGCGCTTTCTGTTGGGAGGAGCGCTCGGCCGGCGAAGAACGTCTCCAGGCGGTTCATTCCTTCCTCGATGTTCGTAAGTGAATTGGCGTAGGAGATGCGGATGTAGCCCTCACCACCCGGGCCGAAGTCCACACCGGGGGTGACGGCCACCCCGGCTTCCTCCAGAATCTGAAATGCGAATTGGTACACGTTATCCGTGTAACGCTGGACGTTGACGAACACGTAGAACGCCCCAACCGGCTCGGTCAATACGTTCAGGCCCATAGCCTTCAACCGCTTAAGCACCAGTCGTCGACGCTCGTCGTAGCACCGCCGCATACGCTCGATATCGGCGTCAGCCTCCTGAAGAGCTGCGATGGCCGCGAACTGGGGAAAATCCGGCGGTGAGATAAAGAGGTTCTGCTGCAGCTTCTGCACGGGCCGCACCAGCCATGGCGGTAGAATCGTATAGCCCAGGCGCCAGCCGGTCATCGCGAACAACTTCG
>CP070827.1:2039976-2041432 GCA_020344555.1 Phycisphaerales bacterium | reverse complement strand
GACCAAGATTGCGAAGACGGCAATTTCTGCACCGTTGACCTGTGCGATGTTACTGGTTCCGTCACCGGGGCAGTGGGTCAATGTTACGAGGGCGACCCACCGTGTGGTCCCGGCGGGGAGTGCACGGAGCCGATTCCCCCGTCACAGGAGCCGATATGTGAACGCGGACGCTGCTGCGACCTCGACACGGGGTTGTGCAGACAGTTCCAACCGCCGGATGGCCCCTATGGCGAATACTATGCGAACTGCCAGGGTCCCCGCGATTCGTGGCTGGCCACCGAGTATCCCTGTCAGCAATACCCCTCTGGGCAGGACAATGAGTGCCCGACCTACGCCAGCGGTATCGCCCCACAAGGGGATTTACTGGTTGGCGTCGATGTGCTCTGGCCCGGCAACGCTGCCTGCCCGCAGACCGCCGTAACTCGGGTGGGTGACGACTACATGGCAGAGCTTGCTGCCACAACCGACTATATCGCCATCACCATCGTAAGGTTCGTTGCCAGTATCCGGATTCAGGCCCGCCCGGCGATCGAATTCTGGGACGTGTCGAACCGTGCCAGTCCGCAACTGTGGTTCGCGGTTGACGAACAGGCTGCTCCTCTGGCCTACCCGGCGACGCCGATCTTCATCGAGGACACCTATTTCGACGGTGACGTTGGAAAGATGGATTATGCGATTCACACCCTGCTTTTCGACCCGGCGCTGACTATTCCAGCCCACGGTGTAATGGCCATCTCGATTGCCCCCAACTTCACGCCGCTGGGAGCGATACGCTGGGCCTCGACCGACGTAGTAGATGTCGGCTCCAACGACGACGCCACGATGTTCGTGGGCATCGATACACCGCCGTACGGCGAGCTGGTCATGGACGACTTCCTGGGCCAGTGCGAGGGCGGTCCCCGCGACGGCCTGTGGTGTGACCGGCGCGACGGCAACGCCGACTGTGAGCCCGGCGGCACCTGCGAGGACGTTCCCGACGTGCTGGCGTTCGAGATGGTCGCCCGTGCGGACAACAACCCGGAAGGTGCCTGCTGCATCGCCGCGGAGGGAACTTGCAGTATCGAGCTGCCTTGGGTCTGCGAGCTGCAAGGCAACGTTTTCCAGGGAGCAGGGAGGTTCTGCGACGTTTGCGCTTTGGACCCGCTTAACAACACCGGATATCTGCCATACTGCAACAACGATCCTGACTGCAAGATCTGCATTGGCGGGGATAACGAGGGTGACCCTTGCACGGCTACCGACCCTGATTGCTTTCCCGGTGGTGGGGAGTGCACGGACTACGGGCCGTGTGTTCACGTACCGCCGGCCTGCTCGGTCCATGCTTGCTGCGATCCTGATGGTAACTGTGTGGAGTACACGGATCCGGACCCGTGTCCAGACGGGTGGACGGACCTTCTCTACGGCAGCAGTTGCGATCCGAGCTGCTGCCCCCAGAACGCGCCCTATCCCGGCGGTG
>CP070827.1:2038416-2039876 GCA_020344555.1 Phycisphaerales bacterium | reverse complement strand
GCCGTGCCTTCCCACGCACATTCTCTTGAGCCCGAGGTGGAGGGAGATCGCCTTCACCGGGCGACCTGAGCCTCCGGGGTATCGAGCTGGGGCCGACGTAACGTGATGCGCTCAACCATCTATTCGGGATCGCCCGTCGATGCGGACGTCGCCATGAAAAAGAAATACGAAGAACGCCACCATTCACCCTGGCGACGGTCGATAATGGGTTCGCCGTCATGGCACTGGTCGGGGTCGTCCTCAAGGTCGTCACGTCCACCGGTCGCTTGCTCGACAAACTACTTCACCACTTCCTGCTTACACCTATCAAAGCAATCGGCAATCTGGAACCTGCTGCAGTCGGTCATACCATCGCCGCTCGATAGCTCTGTCCACTTTGCAGCATCGACACCATCACGCACAGCAGACGCCGGGCGACGGCTACGATGGCCTTCTTTTTCCCTCGTCGCTTGAGGATCCCCTCGAAGATGCGTCTCCAGCGGGCGGTGGTGTTCACCAGCCGCCAGGCGGCTTGCACCAGCACCCAACGTAACAGTCTCGAGCCCTCCTTGGTGATGCTCAGTTCCCGGGTCCGCCCGGCGGATTCTCGCTGACCAGGAACCAGCCCGGCGTACGCGCACGCCTTCTTCTGCGACCGAAAACGACCAATATCACCCAACTCGCTGACCACCACGTCAATGGTCACGGGGCCCACACCAGAGATCGTATCGAGGATCGCACGGGCCTCGGCTTCCTTCACCGGGGCCTCCTTGGCGAAGGCTTCCAGGCGTTTGTCCGCCTCCGCCAACTGTTGGGTGTACGTCTGCCATTCTAGGGTCAGCTGGTCGAGCACGAACCGATCCGCCTCCAGAACGGCGGTCTTGCTCAAATAAACCAGGCCCATTTCGGTGAACAGATCTTCCCGGTCGGCGTTGTAGTTGCTCAGGATTCGCCGAATCTTGTTCCTCACCGACGTCAGCCGGCGACTGAGGTAACTCCGATGGCGAACCAGGATGCGGTGGGCCCGCTGTCGCTTGGACGGCCTGTAGGCCTCCGGAATCATGTCCAGGGCCAGAAACTCCGCCAAAACCTGGGCGTCGAGCTGGTCACTCTTGCGCGTGCTTTCGGCGATGATCCGCATCTTCTTGGGATGGGCCAGGACGATGCGATCCGCCAGCGGCTCGATCAGGCTGACCAGCCATTCGTAGCTGGCGGTGGCCTCGACTGCCGCCTGAAACGAGCCTAGACCCTTGAAGAACCCAGCGATCCGTTCGGGTTCGCTGCAGTAGAAGCGTTTGCGATCCACCACCGTACGCTCTTTATCCACGACACAAATACTGATAGTCTTCTTGTGGAGGTCGATGCCGACAAAGTTCATGGTTGGCTCCTTGTGTGGAAACTGAAGGAAACAAAAACAATCCAACGTTTACCACGAGCTCAAGGCCCCGTGAACCGGCTCGACCTCCTGCTTCATAGTTTCA
>CP070827.1:2036834-2038316 GCA_020344555.1 Phycisphaerales bacterium | reverse complement strand
GTCTCACCGCAGCCGCAGCGGACCGTGCAATCCACATATTCGGGATGGATTCCCTTCTTCATCGCTGTCTATCTATCCATCGGTCCTAACACTCCCAAACCCTAATTCTACCCCGGATCTGCGAAGCTTCAACCCCCATCGGCAAGCTAGTCTGGTGTTTCGCAAGTTTCGTGACTATCTGAGCCGCAGGTTTTTCCGGCGCGCCGGGACGCGGAGGTCTGCGCGGGCTGATGTCCGCCGCTTGGGTGCGGCGGCATCACACGGTAGACGGGGCGGCGTCCCCGCCAACGTGGAGCATCGCGGCCTGAGTCGGGACAATCCTCCCGGCGGACCCGGGCTAAGCCGGCTCAGTCTCCGTTTTCACCGCACATTCCCGGTGGCGGCTCGTCGGAAAGCGCCAACTCGAGCATGCCCAGCCTAGCCCGGGAAGGGGTCCGGGTCGAGCTGCTCCTTCTTGTCATCTTCTTTGGCGGCCTCGTCCGCTCCCGGCATTGGCTCCTTCTGCGAATCGATGACCGGCCAGTCGCACGCGTACTTAGCGTTTATCTCGATGTACTCGTGCCATTTGTCGGGAAGGTCCTCCTCGGGGAAGATGGCCGAAGTGGGACATTCCGGCGGGCAGAGCCCGCAGTCGATGCAGGTCTCGGGATCGATTACCAGGAAGTTCACCCCCTCGTGGAAGCAATCGACGGGGCAAACAGCCACGCAGTCCGTGTACTTACAGTTAATGCACGGCTCCGCAACAATATGGGCCATCGGGCAAACCTCCGTACCAACGAAACACTCCCCGCACCCGTGGTATGAGTTTGGTATGCCCTGGCATCGTTTTGTCAACAGGAAAAATAGCAAATTCCGAGAAAGCCGCCCCAGCTCCACTGCGGGTGCATCCCGAAAAGGTGGCGAGCCCCACACGCCGTGGCACCGCGTGCCGCGCCGACAGGGGAGCTGATTGCGTCGCCGCGCGGACCGGATTCGCCGTGCAGGCAAACGCGACCCGGCCGAGGACCTCCCGCGTGTTTCTTGCCGCACTCGCGCACCCGCCCTATTGTGCCCCTGATGGCAACATCCGGCCGATTCGTCTCCACAGCCTGGCTGATCGCCGCACTGACGCTTGGCTCGCGGGTCCTCGGGCTGATCCGGGAATGCCTTTTCAGCTACTTTTTCAGCACTAGCGAGCTTCTTTCAGCCTTTCGCATTGCCTTCATGGTCCCCAACCTGGCCCGGCGGCTGTTCGGGGAGGGAGCCCTGTCCTCCGCGATGATTCCCGTGCTCACCGAGACCCTACATGAACGCGGGGAGGAGTCTTCTCGACGCTTTATCGGATCACTTCTCACCGCTTTGGCGGTGGTGCTTGTGGCGATTATCCTCGTCGCGGAGGCGGTAATCGCCGCGTGGCGAGCGATCAGGGATGACCTGGCCTTGGAACTCGCCGCGGTTTTGATGCCCTATATGGGGTTGATTTGCATTGTTGCGGCGGGCAGT
>CP070827.1:2035252-2036734 GCA_020344555.1 Phycisphaerales bacterium | reverse complement strand
TCCGCTGTGAGAGTCCACCCGCCTATCGGAGGCCCCACCAACCCACGCCGGTTGCTCGTCGGTCGCCGTGTACGAGCCGGCGTCCGTGCCTCCATTCGGCGCGATCCGTCCCGACTAACATGTGGGGTAAACACCGGGAGGACTGCTCCCCGCATCCTGCCTCGATCCGACTCCACGAACCTGATGTCCGAAGCGTCTTGCTGTCGCCCGGGCGGCCCGAGTCTGCCACGGTGGATCAGCCCAGATATGCCATCCACATACAATATGAACGCGCCCGGCCCGATAAGCAAACTGCAAAATCATAGGCCGGGCGGCGTTGACTCCGGGATATTGCAGAGTGCCGAAGATGACCCCGCGCACGCGGCTCTTATCGAGGTCGGAGCGGCGCAAAATTGCCGTTTGCCCCGGAAGAAAATCTCAAATAAAACCTCCGCGTTGGCAAAACTCGACGGGGTGGCACTGGTCCCGATGCGTCTTCGTCCCGGCTCGCCGGGGTACATCGGGACCCGCCAGTGTTGGAAAACCGGGCGGGTGGCACTGGTCCCGATATGCATCGGGACCCGCCAGTGTTGGGAAACTTGAGACATGCCTTAGCCTTCGAACCCGTGGACGGTGGGCAGACCGGGATCGGGGCACCGCTCGGGCTCGAAGTAATAACGCCAACTTGACTACTTCCATTGCCCGGGGGTCTGGCAGAGGCCTCGGCGAACTGGATTATTGTGAACGTACTCGATCGCCGTGCGCAAGATCTTGATTGAGGCGATGTTGCGATCATACCCGGCGCCTTCTTGCCAGAACCTGAAGGTTGTCTTCCCGGGACGCTCTCGAATCGTGAGGTGTTTCACGAGCTGTGCGTCAGTGCGGATCAGGTGTTGTTTGATCCGTGTGGAGACCGGTCGTTTGATCGCATACAACAGCCGCGCGACCGCGGCAGTCGGTGCGATGGGAAACACGATGAGATGGACGTGTTCGGGCATGTATACGAAAGCGATCAACTCGAAACCGTGCTTGGCTGCGGCCCGGTCAATGGATTGGGACAGGAGTTGACAACATGTCGAGGAGGTTAGGACTGGCAGCCCGTGGTAGCAGGAGAAGGTGAGTTCGTGAGCCTGGCCCGGCTCGTCATAATGTCGCAGACTTTTGCGGTGTCGAATTGTAGTAGGCATGTGGACACAATAATCGGTCAACCAGGGCATGCAAGTTCGGACTGTCAGTGTGACGGACACTGGCGGACAAGCCGCCAGTGCCACCCGTCGCCGAGAGCGTCGCCCGAAACCTCCACGTCCCCGGAGACGTTACCGTCGATGTCGATCAAGCCGGTCCCGGTGAGTCCGGGGTTTGACGCGTCGCCGTGCGCATCCACCGTTCCGCCCACGTTGCCCGTCACGTGGATTGTACCGCTTACAGAGGCCAGCCATGTTTGAACGACAGCGCCACTGGCCACGGAAGAGAATGTCGCCGTGCCGGAGTAGGCGTTCCCGT
>CP070827.1:2033669-2035152 GCA_020344555.1 Phycisphaerales bacterium | reverse complement strand
AGTTGCTGGCGTCCGGATCGTACGACGACACGATCCGGCTATGGAAAATCCCGGAAGGCGGCGACATCCCCGGTGGAGAGGAATGCCTGGCCGAGACGCTGACCGGACATTGGGGTGCGGTGTATTCGGTGGCTTTTTCGTTGGACGGGGTGTTTCTGGCATCCTCGTCGGGCATTGGGACGATCAAGCTGTGGAAGATGACCGGGTCGAGAGGCCCCACCCAGGGCGGGACTCCCTGGGCGCAAAGCGCGGGCCTTACGCTGGAAGGGCATAACGCCTGCGTGCGGGCGGTGGCCTTCTCGCCGGATGGGACGCGGCTGGCGTCGGCGTCGGACGATAAGACCGTCAAGCTGTGGGAGATCGGGGGGGAACAATCGAGGGGACGGCTGGTCGAAACGCTCACCGGACACAGCATGCCGATTCTGGCGGTGGCGTTCTCGCCGGGGAATCTGGATATGCCTGCCTCGTTGTGGAGCGGGGGATTGCTGGCCTCGGCGTCGTGGGATACGACGATCCGGCTGTGGGATGCGAAGGAAGGATCCCCCCGGCTCACGCTGAAGGATAACAACCAGGGACTTCACTCGGTAGCATTCTCGCCGGACGGGAGGCTGATGGCCTTTTCGTCATACCACATCATCAAGGTAATGGAGATACCGGGCGGGGAGGTCACGACGGTCACCGGGCACGAGGGGTGGGTGTATTCGGTGGCCTTCTCGCCGGATGGTAAGATGCTGGCTTCGGCGTCAGGGGACAAGACGGTCAAGTTGTGGGGGTTGGAGTAGACCCCGCCAGAGAACTTTCAACCACGAGGAGAAAATGTAATGAACGAGCAAAAAAGCCGGTCGTGGATCGGCCAGATAGTGTTGTTTTTTGTTCTCAGTTTGTTGTTTTCGGCGCTTCCTTTTCTGTTCGCGCTCTTCTTGAATAAGTCCAGCCTGGGGCTGGCGATCATCACGGCCTGGTACGCGGCATTCCCACCACTGGTGGCGCTGGTGCTGTCCTGGCTGCTCTATCGCGGCGAGAGGAGTTGGATCGTCTTTGTCGGGCGGCTGTGGGTGAGCGTCGGGTTGTGGTTTGGGGTGCAGGCGTTACTCATGGCGTTGATCGAGGCACACCTCCTGGTACGGATGTTCGCGCTCCCGGCGACGCTGGCCGGGGGGAAAGGGTACACAGTCGGGGCGGCCATCTTACTGATCGGTGGGATCGTCCTGTGGGTGGCGGGGAGGCGTCTCGACACAGCACGACCGGACACTTCGAATAAGACGGCCTTCGCGGCAGCGACTGCCGGGTTGTTGGGTGTGATATTGGTCGGCCTGCCGTTGTTGATCGGGCTGACAAGTTGTTCGGCGTCGGCCATCCCTGACGATGGGCCGGAACTGCCGTCTACCGGCGAGGTGTTCGGCTACGTGAAGTACGTCTACGAATTAGGGACTCGCCGCCCCGGTTGGCCTGCTACCGAAGCGGCCAAGGATTACATCGCGGA
>CP070827.1:2032081-2033569 GCA_020344555.1 Phycisphaerales bacterium | reverse complement strand
AGGATTACATCCGCTTCCTTCTCCGCCTTGCCCAGGATCATCTCGTAGTCGACACCGGCGAACACAACGTTGCCTGCGCGGATGTGGGGTTCGTACTCCTCACGCTCTTCGATGGTGCAGTCGTGGTGGTCCAGATCCGCTACGGAAGCGAAACGCTGGCAAATCTGCTTGGTCAGATCGCCATATGGCATGGGATGGCGTATGGCCGCCACCCGTTTCCCCATCGATTTGAGGATAGACGTAACCGCCCGCGACGTCTGACTCTTGCCGCAACCGGTGCGTACGGCACAAACTGCGATCACCGGTTTGGCCGACTCAACCATCGTGCTTCTCGGCCCCATGATGCGAAAGTCAGCGCCGGCCGCGTTGGCCAGGGCCGCCTTGTGCATAACCTCCTCGTGGGGCAGGTCGGAATAGGCCATCGCAACCTGATCAACCTGGTGCTCACGGATCAACTCGGCGAGTTTCTCTTCCGGCTCGATGGGGATGCCATCGGGATAACGCTCCCCACACAGTTCGGCCGGGTAGGTACGACCATGGATGTCGGGTATCTGCGCGGCTGTAAAGGCGACTACGTGATATCGGGGGTCTTTGCGCCAGAAGACGTTGAAGTCATGGAAGTCACGGCCCGCGGCCCCCACGATGATAACCTTAATCTGATCGTTCGACGGCCAAGACATAAGCGTACACTGAAACTCCTAATACGCCCCTTCATCCTGCCCATTTGGCCGCAAGGGGCGGTCGTACTAGCTCGGACAGGTCAACCCGGCGTGGGCCGCTCCCTCGGACTCGGAAGGATCCACCCCACGACAGCGTGAACCGACACCAACCGGGCACACACGCCGGCGATATCCGCGCCGTACACAGATGGCTGACTTTAGGGGAAGATTGGGTCGGTAGCAAGCGAGCGGCTGACTTGGGCGCCTCGTAAGAACCTACCATGCCGGTCCATAGCCACGCGCCCCATCCGCCCCGCCTGCCGGTCCCAGGCGCAAAAAAGCACCGCCGATGTCGCTGCCGGCGGTGCTCTTGAGAGCTACGCTAGTGTGGTCGGTTCCCCAGTGTCGCTCGAGCTGTCAATGTGTTTGCCTGAGCCACCCTCGGCGATGCCCACGGCGAACCGACTGTCGTTAACCTCCAGGAGACTCCTCTCGGGGGCAACCCTCATACGAGGGGCGTCCCGAGCCCGAGAAGTACAGCCTGGTTGGTATGTCGTCGGCGGGCAGCGTGTCCTTCTGCCACCCATCGCCACGGACTATGATGCATCGCGACGGGTGATTTGTGCAATTCTGGTTTTCGAAGACCCCCTCCTCGCAACGGTAGTGCAAAGCATAGCCGCTGGCGTCCTCAGTGCCTTCGAAGTAGATCTTCTGAGGCTCCGCGTGGGCGTCGACGAAGGCACGGTTAAAAGTCCAATCCTTGCCGTGCCAGCCCCTTAGCGTCTTGGTCGGGCCGGGATCAACGCCCGTAACGAAGTCGCACTGCTCG
>CP070827.1:2030481-2031981 GCA_020344555.1 Phycisphaerales bacterium | reverse complement strand
CCTAGCCCGCATATTGCATCGGTTTTTCGCCCTTCTGGCACAGAAATGGCCTCCCGCTCTTGCATGATAGGGTTTTGGACGATTCCATCATCCAAGGCAAGGAGGCCTGAACGTGACAGAGTGTACCTCAACCAAGCTGACCTTTTCCAGTCTTAAGCGGCAAGAAATCGTGGCCAACTTCGACGGGGGGCGTCTGACCTCCGATGGCGGAGCACTCCTGCTTCGGGAGGTCGACCGCCGCCTTGGACTCACCGAGGCCTTGGCGGCCTGCATCGCGGATCCCCGCAACCCGCTCATGGTCGTCCACGACGTGCGAACCATGCTGGTTCAGCGGGTCTGTGGAATCGCTATGGGGTACGAAGATCTCAACGATCATCAGACCCTGCGTGACGATCCACTGTTTTCCGTACTGGCTGAGCATCGCCCCGATCCCGATGAGCCGTTGGCGTCGCCCTCAACGCTGTGCCGTTTCGAGAACCGCATCACCCGTCAGTCGTTGATCCGTATGAGCGAGGTCTTTGTCGAGAAGTTCATAGCATCCCACAAGCGGCCGCCGAAAAAGGTGGCGTTGGATTTTGATACCACGGATGACCGGGTACACGGCCAACAGGAGGAAAGGTTCTTCCACGGTTACTACGACCACTATTGCTTTCTACCCTTGTACGTATTCTGCGGCGACCAGCTCCTGGCGTCCTACCTGCGTCCGAGCAACATCGACGGAGCCAAGCACAGTTGGGCGATCCTCAAGTTGATGACAACGCGGCTACGCCAGGCATGGCCCAAGGTCAAGATCGTCTTTCGGGGAGATTCGGGCTTCTGCCGCTGGAAAATGCTGCGTTGGTGCGAACGGCACGACATAGGCTATGTAGTAGGCCTCGCCCGAAACAAGGTATTGGAGCGACTGGCTGAACCCTTTATGGAAGCAGCGGAGTGTGCCTTCAACGAGAGTGGCCAAAAGCAACGCAACTTCCATGAAATAAGCTATGCTGCGGATACCTGGGACCACGAGCGACGGGTGATCGTCAAGGCCGAGTATCTCATCCAGGGCCCCAACTGCCGCTTCGTGGTTACCAACCTCGATGATCAGCCGAATGTGGTCTACGACGGACGTTATGTCGGGCGTGCCGACATGGAAAACCGGATCAAGGAACAGCAACTCGGGCTCTTCGCGGATCGGACTAGTTGCCACAAGTTCTTGGCCAATCAGTTTCGTCTTCTGTTGGCTTCCGCTGCCTACGTGCTAATCGAAGATCTGCGACGGGTCGGCCTGGCAGGCACTGAGCTGGCCAACGCTCAAGTCACGACGATTCGCCTTAAGCTATTCAAAGTGGCTGCCCGGATCACGACGTCGGTCCGACGCGTGGTACTCTACCTCTCCAGCGCCTACCCCTACCAGCAACTCTTCACCCGTCTGGTTGCCCGCCTTGTGCCCCATTGAGCAGTACCCGCTCCAATCGTTGCGTGAGTCTGTAGTGCACAACTCGAATCGCCGCGTGGGGG
>CP070827.1:2028880-2030381 GCA_020344555.1 Phycisphaerales bacterium | reverse complement strand
TCCCGTGTCACGAATCCAATCGACTTTGGACGCGCGATCTTCCCGCCTAGGGTTGCTCAGTGATATCAATCACGCCGTTCAGGTCATAGTCCCTGGCGAGTTCTTTACGGAGCTTCGGCTTCCATGCCGCATGCAGGTCTTGAAACAGGTAGTTGGTGCCGCCGTAGTGACGGTCGGAGAACCGATTCCCGTTGTTAATCCCGTTTGATCCGACGTAGTCGGCCTCGCCGGCATCGATATAGCTGCAATCGTCGTCACCCAGCCCGTCGCCGCGCTCCGACCGTTCATTAGCGTCACCGATCAGCGGGAGCTTGGGGTGAATCCGCTCGCGCCGGCAGCCTCGGTCCGGATCGGCACGTGTGGTTTCGCCATAGATGCCGTCTGCCTCCAGTGTGTAGCTGCCCGCGCTCCAGGCCGGCAAGTACACCCGGTAGTGACCGCCATTGACGTCGGTGTGGCCCACGGCCTCGCAGATGAAGTACTTCTGCCAACGCTTCCCCTCGATGTTGCGCTGCACCGGGTAATCTGCTGTCAGACCCACCTTCTCCCGATAGACATACGTAAACAGGATCTCAATCCATCCGTATTCCACAGCGGCCTCGGTTGGGTCGGGATCCGAGATGCCGCTGCGATCGTTTGTCTCATCAGGATCGAGATCTCGCTCAGAGGGATACCAGCGTGCCGGCGGCAATACGCCACCCGAGACGTTCTCATAGGCCGCCATTGCGGTCCCGAATTCCCTGAGCCGGGCCAGGCAGTGCACGCTCTTGGCCTGATCGCGGGCCCGGCTCATCGACGGCAGCAGGATAGAGATCAGCAGCGAGATGATCGAGATAACGACGAGCAGCTCGATCAGCGTAAACGCGGGGCCGCGCGGTCGGTGGGAGCGGGACGCCCTCGCGGTGGCCCGTCTCCGATAATCAGCTTGGCCTCGAGTAAACGCTTGCATGGGGTATATCATCGTGCAGGCGCTTAATCATAGCGTCAGCCCGCGCGGAATCAAACCGGCCCTGCGGGCCCGGCACGTCGCGTCGCCTATGGCAGGTAGAGATTCCCCAGCGACAGGGGATCATAAGCATTGCCGCATGCCCCCGACCAGGTGCTGAACTCCTGCCGCGAAGCGTCGTACCGGGTGATATTAAAGCCCCAGAATGTGTGCTCCGCTACTGCGCCGAACGCGGCCAGAGGAATGCGGAGCTCGACCGTCCAACGGTCGGGATATATGCGCGTGGCGACGTCGATATCCGCCGGCCAGAGAGCCCGGCGGCCGCACGGCGGCTCAAACCGAATCCCTTTTTCCATTACATACGTCCCCGACGGCTTGACCACGATGTGGTACAGATCAGTCGGGGAACGCGTCCCCGTATTCAGCGGATCGATCAGCACTTCGATCATTTCGTCGCCAACAGGGACCAGGTCATCGTAATCGACGGTGTTCCGCCGCGAGGCTTGCCCTGCGGTCTGAGCATCTGACTCGCAGTTGACCGCGATGTACAGGAAC
>CP070827.1:2027248-2028780 GCA_020344555.1 Phycisphaerales bacterium | reverse complement strand
GGTGCGCAGCGGCCGAGACACAATCTCGACCGATGCAGAACTCAGTTCAAGCTCCTCAAGTCGATCATGCGAAACGAAGAGAGAATGGAACGCATTGTCGAACGATGCGGAGGATCGTAACATGAATCCGAAGAACCCGCTCTGCCTACTCGCGCACTCGGCGCTATGCGTGGCTGTGGTCTTCGGCGCGGCTGGCTGCCAGGCGACGCGGTACGCCCTCCAGATGCCATTCCCCGGTCCCGACCCCGGCAAGGCGTCTGCTCAACGACAAAAAGATCGCCTTGAACTGGCCAACAATGTCATGGCCATTACCTGGAAAGTCGCAGACGGCCGCATGACACCCGATCTGCTGACCGATCGGATCAACCACTCGACCCTTGAGATGGGTGACGAGTTGTTTGAACTCATCAGCGCGGACGGTAGCCACTTTCGATCCTCGGACATGCACATCATTGGCGCACCGCGGATCAGCCGGCTTGCCGTTGTACCGAACAGCCCGAGGCTTGCAGACCGCTACGGCGGAAAGCAGATCGTGGTCAAATTCGAAGATTCTACCGGGAATCTAGCCGCAGAATGGCGCTCGGAGCTTCGCGATGGAGCCAATTACGTTCGACAAGTCGTCACGCTACGCGCCCAACGATCGGACATCCCGATACAAGACCTCGTGTTGATCCACCTAGCTGAGCCGAGCGCCAAGCAGATGGGCACCGTGGATGGATCGCCTGTCGTGGCCCGACATTTCTTCTTCGGATGTGAACACCCGATGGCTCGGAACATGGCCGGCTTCCCTTCGCGGGATATCGGAACATGGGGTCCGTCGCAAGTCTCCTTTCCCGATCACACGCAACTTCGATGGGACCTAGCTGATCAGGTCGATGGAGTCGGAAAATACGAGATCTTGTTCGAATACACCGGTGGTGACCATCGGCTTGAGATCTTTCGAGTCGCGCTCCTCGAAGGCGATCAAGAAATCGCTCACGACGAACACTTCGGCGCTACTGGCATGGCGCACGTGAACAACAGATACGAACTGGATCTCGCACACCACACTCCCCACGCCATCTACACGTTGGTGGCTGAGGTACGATCGGACGGAGGAACGGATTCTCGTGGCACGGTCTCAATGACACACCATAAGGGCATCCGCCGGATTCGCGCAGCGTTACCGCAAAACGTTTCGCTTCGCCCCGGCGAGTCGATCGCACAAAGTTCGGTCGTCGGTGTGGTCCCGGCCGGCCAACTGCGCCGCGGCTTCCTGTACTATATCGAGCGGCAGCGCGCCCACCCGTACCGCCCGTTCCTCCATTACAACAGCTGGTACGACATCGGCTACTTTTCCAAGTTCGACGAGGCAGATTGCCTGCGTGTGATCAACACCTACGGTAGGGAACTAGTAGAGAAACGCGGTGTGATTCTGGATTCCTTCCTCTTCGATGACGGCTGGGATGATCACAAGAGTCTGTGGAGTTTTCATCAAGGCCTACCGCAGGGATTCACGCCGATCAGATGGGCGACCGCAACCTACGGCGCCG
>CP070827.1:2025606-2027148 GCA_020344555.1 Phycisphaerales bacterium | reverse complement strand
AGCCTGCGTGGCTACAGGTACGACAAGTGCCACAGTACGACAGATCCCACGGGTCCCGACGCTCCGCTCTGTGTCCCGATGTGCTCCGATCCCGACGTACATCGGGACCGGGACAGGCATCGGGAGACAGACGTCGGGACGGCTCGTAATGGGCAGTCGCGGTACGGATACGGCGAGCGGCACCCAACGCTGCGGAGCGATTCTACAATCGGGAATCGACAATCATCAATCTGCAATCCCCAATCCGCAATCTCCAATCGTCAATCGACAATCCAGCGTCCGCTCCCTTGCGGTCGCGGTACAGCATGGGGCGATGGGTGACTGGTGGCAGGGCCGTCAGATGCCGTTGTTGTCGATGGCGTTTTCGATGGCCTGGCGGACTTTGGCGTGCACCTCGTCCGGTTTGGCGATGGATTGCCACAGGCGCGGCACCTTTTCCACGTGATCCGTGACGAAGATGATCGTGCCAAGCCGGGTCGCTCTCTCCGCGGACGTATACCGAAGGTAGGTATTGCGGATCTGGAGAAGCGGGCAGGATGAGATCTTCGGGCGGCGCACTCCATGGATGTCGATGATGCGCCGATTGGTCAGCACGTGCCAGGTCGGCACCCAGCGCACGATGGCCAGGCCGACGCGGGCCAACGCGATCAGCAGAATCACCTGAGCGGTGGTGGTTAGCGACCAGCCCGGAAGAGGCCTGCCCAGCCACATCAGCACAACCGCAAGCACGCAGCACGTCACCAGCCACGGAGCTGAGTCAAACGCCGGCCGCCACATCGACGGCTTGATGGCCAGCAGGACGATCTCCCCACCGTCGACGACCTCGCCGGGCAGGGCCGTCCACCTGGCCACCACCTTCGATGTCCGCGAGGGAGCATCCGACGTAGTTGCCGACATCGGAACGTATGTCAAACGGCTCGGAGCTGATTGGACCATGACATTCATCCTGAGCTGAGGGCATCAGGTCTGAAGACGGCCGCAAGCGGCCCGTTGCGATCCACAGTATTGTAATCGAGGCCGCACTTCACGACAAACACATCCTCGGTATCGAACCGCGCGGAGTCCGCCGAATCAACGATCGGGCACCGGGCCGATCCTCGTGTTCATCGGCAACTGCGGGGGCGGGTCGAACCGAAAAATGATCGGACTCGTCAGGATGGGCTGCAAGGCCCGATGGTCGGGTGGCACAGGTCACGGCAATATCACTTGCCAATACTGCCACGCACGTTTCCGGAGCAAACCGCGTCGTCGCGTTTTGCTCGACCCCCCTGTGGTCCGACCTACCAGGGGGCACGGGAGGAGGGTGGCTTGCTGCGTTGTTGCTGCGAATACTCTAGAACATGCTCAGCACGTATGGGCTTGTGAGTGCAGCTACTTGATGGCCACCGGTTGCGGTGACACGTTGGCCAGCATTCGCTCCAGGGCGATTATGGCCAGCCGCTTCGTCTCCGGGTCCACCCTGATCGGATTGACGACGCGACCGGCGATCAGCTCGTCAAGCGACCAGAGCAGGTGCTTGGGGTCGATGCGGTACATCGTGGT
>CP070827.1:2023963-2025506 GCA_020344555.1 Phycisphaerales bacterium | reverse complement strand
TGGAGATCCCGATTGCGACGATGGCGTCGACTGCACGGATGACTTCTGTGACGCCGGAGTGTGTCTTAACACACCCGACAATACGCTCTGCCCTGATGATGGGTGGTTCTGCAACGGGACCGAGAGCTGCGACGCACAACTGGGTTGTGTGTCGAGCGGCGATCCGTGTGCAGGACAGGTCTGCGACGACTTGGACGACGTCTGCGTGGATTGCCTGACCGATACAGACTGCATCGACCGCATTTCTTGCACCGAGGACGCGTGTGACCTCGTTACGCACCTTTGCGTCCACACTCCGAATGACGTCGCCTGTGACAACGGTTTCTTCTGTGACGGCGCCGAGTGGTGCCATTCGGTGGCGGACTGCCAAACCGGAATGCCGGTTGACTGTGACGATGGCGTCGCTTGCACGGACGACGCGTGCAACGAGGGCACTGAGTCGTGCGATAATCTTCCCAACGACGCCAACTGCGACAACGGTTTCTTCTGCGACGGGGCCGAGTGGTGCGATCCGGTCGCGGATTGCCAGGCCGGAAATGATCCGTGCCCGGGGCAGCCCTGCAACGAGTCGATCGATGCCTGCGGAGATTGTTCAGCCGCTGACCCACCGACCGAGGAGCCGAATCCCGTACCCAAGAACCGCTATGTCTCGTTCGTGCCACCGGGCAACGATGGGCGGGCAACGGCCTTGCGCGTGACGTTCACCAGCCTCCCCGCGCCGTTTGACGGCCACAACGGTGAAACGATGTGGGTCGGTCAGCCCAGAGAAGTCACTGAGAACGCAGGCCACGTTGACCCGACCCAAGCGCCCGGTTGGCCAACCTTCATGCGGGCAGCGCTGCAGTGCGACCCGTACTACACAGACTGGAGCACCTATGGCGCTGTCCACGTCTCTCATGCAGGGATTGTTCCGGATGGCGACTACGCGATCCAGGCGATCGACCAGGCCTGTGATTCCTCCGTAGAAAGTGACTACTCCATCTCCCTACAGGTGACCACAAGCATCTGGGGTGACATTGTGAGCAACTGCATCGTGCAGCCGTGTGGGCCGCCGGACGGAGTTGTGAATATCACAACTGATGTCACCGCGGCACTGGATAAATTCAGGAACTTGCCGGGCACACCAATGAAGGCCCGCTGCGACGTCGAGCCTGATGAACCGGACCTCCTAGTCAATATCAGCGACGTGATGTTCATTCTCGACGCGTTTAGAGGGTTTGACTATCCGTTCACCGGACCCCAGGAGTGTTCCTGACTGGTGATCGTCGGTTGCTATCGGAGCTAGCAGTCTAGTGCGAAGTCAAATGGTCATTCTCAGCCTGGTAGCAGTGGTGGGAACTACGCCGCCCCTGAATGCCGCCTGCGTATGGGAAAGCGGCCCGACGTTCCCGAATGGTCCACGTACAGGGGCCGCGGGCGTCAATCAAAACGGGACGCTGGTCGCGTTAGGCGGCCGACAGTTTGTGGGGGAGGGCGCCGCGGTCGATTACCTGCCGTGGGAGACATCGGTCTGGCAATCCGGAGTGCCCTTCGGCGAGATGCT
>CP070827.1:2022319-2023863 GCA_020344555.1 Phycisphaerales bacterium | reverse complement strand
ATCCACTTCCTTCGACACCGCATCACCATGTTGTACCAGATACAGCCTCATGGCTGATCGCTCCCAATTCGACCGCGTTCACCTCATCCGAGGGCCGCTTCTCCGGCCCGTCGGCAGAGTCTCTCCGCGGCGGCATGATAGCACGACGCCGGGCGGTTGGGGATTGGCGATTGGGGATTTGAGATTGCGGATTGCGGATTGGGGACTCCGCGAGCATGTGCGGATGAATCAGCGGTTGAGGCCGGGTGGTCTACCTGCGATACCCGCGCCTGGACGCACATCGGGGTGGGTCGGGACAAGGGAGCCCGGCTCGAGGTGGGACGTGTGGGGCGGCGAGTTTTTTCTCGCTGATTGCTGGAAATGAATGTGGCCGGGGCATAGACTTGTTCGGCTGTCGGGGCGGCAGTCGTTGAGGATTTCAAATCGATCGCCCATAGAAACGGGCGGGGTTCGCAGGAACTAAGTCCAGGCGTCGAAGTGGTCGGTGACTATGGCACCGGTCCTGAAGCGGTGCGCGCATCGTCGAAAACCGGTGCCACACATAATGTCGGAGAGCGAAACCTCTAGCTATACGAAAGGGTGACCGTCATGCGAAATGGAGAATCGAGCGCCATAGGTGCAACGGTCTGTTACGGTCTCATAGCGGCAACAGCCTCGGTAGTCGCCAATGACAATACTGTGCTGCGACAAGGCGAGAATGAGGCACATGTGACTGCCGTTGGATCGCCCACCATCGAGCTGGCCCTGGCTGCCACGCCCGCTGGGAAAGACTTGCAGGATCAAGTTCACGCTCTTTCGGCCAATGCGGAGACTCGCCGCTACATCGTAGGCGGAGAGAGTACCAAGGGCGGTACGGCGGCCGATACGTCGCGGCTGGCCTACAGCAACACTCTGGGCAAGTGGGTGTTCGGGCCTGGCGGAGACCTGGCAGATGCAAGGATCGCCGATGACATCGTCCTGGCAAGTGCAGGTGGATGCATTCTGGATCGCTATGTGATCAGAGTTACGGGAGATCGGGATCGCGACGGTTCCGGCACGGCGTTGGGGGCCTACACGGTCAACTTCGGCCTGTACGAGGCATGCCCGGGTGCCGGTGCCGGGGATCCAATCCAAGGAACCGCAGACCAGGTTACGGTTCCTGCCGAGGAAGCCGGCGATATTTACGAAATCGTGTTGCACCCCCCTCTCGGGGGCAATGTGGAGCTGCCGCCCAATCTCTACCTGGGCGTTAGATTCAGTCGAGATAAGTGCGGCGTGGCTATGGGTGCCCCGCCCACGTTGGGCTTCTCCGCGGATCGATTCGACTTCCCGGGATTCCCCTGCGCGGCGGGATTCGGGGGGTTCCCCGATGCTCCCCATGCCAGCTTCTATGCCGAGATTTACGTCGAGGGTGACTGTCCGGATGCGTTTGTGGGCTACAAGAACACCAACCACGCGGGCAGCCCCTACTCGGCAGGTGTTCGAGCGCGCTTCGCGGACGACGTCCGATTGGGTGTCATCGACTGCAACATGGTGGCCTACGAGATCGCTCACAAGGGTGACGG
>CP070827.1:2020673-2022219 GCA_020344555.1 Phycisphaerales bacterium | reverse complement strand
CGTTGGCAAGGCATCCTCCTATCTTGAAAGTTCTTCCACCTTCAAGATAGCCAAGGGTGCCCTTGCCCTCTATCCCTTCCCGGAATTCGCGGATGAACCATAAGTATGCCGTCCTGGCTGTAATCCATGACGCTCTCAGCGACGGACGCCCGATCAATCCGTGGAGGGGCAGCAAGCGGAGCATTGCGCATCTCACCTCGGGGGCGTTGTGGTTTGTTGGGCTGATACGGGTCCATGTGCCAAAGATAGCAGATGATGACCGGGAACGAATTGAAGGTATGGTTGCCGTCGTCCGGAATGACCTGCTAAGCAAGGGACTGTTGGGCGATGCCGATGCGGATGCTGCTGGCACGGCGGACGTGTCCTCGCCGGTCACCCGAGAGCTGGAACGTGACGGACACCCGCCGAAGGGTGAGGAAGGCATCGACCTTTGGCTTGAGGAAACGATACCTCTGCTCAACACATCCGATAGCGATAAGTGGATAACCTCAATTGCCGCAGCCCGACTGCGAAACGTCGCGAACTCCGCCTTGCGACAGGAACGCTCCAAGACACGGGCCAGATTCCGACACTCGCAAAGCACATGCGGCATCGACGGCAAGGGACAATGGTGGCGAAAAGAACCAGGGAAGCAGGACGTCTGGTACTACCTGCCGTCGCTCTCCGACCACTTTAAGCACAGAGACGCACAACCGGTGCAACTGTTGCGCGCAACACAGAACAAATCCTAAAAATATTTTACCCGCATAGCTGGCCCGCTAGCCGCTTTTCGCTGCGCACGTCGCGCAACCGTTGCGCGCAACACACACTGTACCCGTTTGAATGTCACCGAATATGTCTCATAGTTGGGGTGGATGTTTGTGTTATCTGGGGGTCACCACGATGACTGATCTGCTCACGGTTGGCGATGTCGCTAAGAAATTGGGTCTACCACGCTCACGTGTTGACTACGCCATCGAGAAGGCGGGGATTCGAGAACGCCACCGGGCAGGTATCCTCCGGCTCTTCTCGGTAGATCAGCTTCCTATCATTGAGGCAGCCCTTGCCACGGTGCGCTCGCGAGGGCAGAAGATTGAAGCTGTGGGGGTGAGGCAATGACTGCCGCCCCATGCTCTGTGACCAGCTTGGCGCCGGAGCAGCTTGCGGTCAGCGCGCAACAATTGGCGCGGATGCTTGGTCTGTCCGTCCGAACCGTCCGCACGATGGACGCAGGTGGGAAGCTTCCACGACCAATTCGGCTGAACAGTTCCGTCCGATGGATCGTCTCTGAAATCGAGTCTTGGCCAGCAGCGGGCGCGCCGGATCGTGCGACTTGGGAGACCCTGCGTCGGAACGGGAGGCCCAAGGGATGACCACAAAAAGAGCCGGGCCGCTTCGGGCAGTCGCGGACACCGGCACTAATCGAGACTCGAAGGATCATAGCCCACCGCTGACCAACATGCAAGGGCAGCTCGCCCGCTTCGCGGCTTGTGTCTTCGCTCCCGACGATGTTGTAGAAATCCGGCAGCTCCCGTCCGGGCGATCGACGTGGCAACGGGCATCGGAG
>CP070827.1:2019026-2020573 GCA_020344555.1 Phycisphaerales bacterium | reverse complement strand
TTCCAGGCCGGCCAGCAGCGACTTGGCCAAGTGGGCGGCGTCCCAGGTGCAAAACGGCTCCCCCAGTTTGCACCGCAACTGGTGAAGGACCGCCTGTGCGAGCAAGGCCATGGTCATCTGGCCATAACGAATGTTCAGGTTGAGGGTCCCGGCTCGGTTCCAGCCCAGGGCCTGATGAGTATTGAAGAACTCTTCCACGTGCCAGCGTTTGGGATAGTCCAATGTCAGGGTGTCCACTTCATCCCGATCGGTGGTCGAAAGGAAAGCGTTCCGATGGTAATCGTCGGACTTCTCCCCCGTCCGCTGAACAAACTGAAACAAATCGCCGGCGTCACGCTGGGCCATGTGATAGGATCGTTTCAGGGTGGCAAATCCAGCCCACCGGGGCGTGAACCGCTCAGCAGGAATAGCGCCCAACTGGTCTTGCAGCGAGCGAGTGTTTTTCATCGGCACCAGGAGATCGAACGGCGTCTGCCGTTGAACATGCTGGAACAACTCTGCGGTCAGGTGTTCCAGGTCCGCCATCACCAGTGCCTGCCCGGGTTTAGGGGTCAAGATCTTGGCGGCCAGCTCCAGCAGTTCGATCGCCGCGGTCGTCGCCGTACGGGCCGAGCTGGAAGTGGCAAAACAGACCGGCTGATGCGTGTCGGGATCGAGGGCGAAGAAGGTCTGGGCAACCTTCAACGCCTTGGACTTGTGGTTGTCGCGATAGCGCCGCATCTGCCGCTTGCTGTAGCTACGCATGCGATGAGGATCGATCGCCAGGAGTCGTTCTGTGTAATGATGCGAGGCTCGGCGGATCCGCCCCAAGGCGACTTGCAGTCTCTGCGATTGGGCCACCGTGCGTCCCTCCAGCAGGCCGTGTATCGCCACATCGTTGCCCACGAAGGGTAGCCCGTTGGCCAACTCGAAGCCCCGCTGACTGAGCGAACGCTGCCGGCGCAGACCGGTGCTGCACAATGCCGCCTCATGGACCATTTGAAGGGCCAAACGGGGTCCCACCCGCTCACTGGATTGGCCGCTCCAACCACAGAGCAGATCCCAGGTGCCCAAACGCAGATGCTCGGGGATCAGCAGCCACAGGCCAACCAGGTTGCCGGAGATCCTGTTGGCCGGAAGTTGCCGCACGCCCCGTTCCAAATCGACTGGATCGCAGGACTCGTTGCGGACGTGCTTGAGGGTTCGTTGCGTCTGGATCTTCTGCTCATTTCTTCTTGGACGACATCGGTGGAGTTTTTTTTTGAAGGCCGAACTCTTCGATCACCCGCTGCACGCTGCGAATGCTGATGGTCCAGCCGCTCTGGGTGAGCTTCTGGGCGATGACCTCGGCCGAGGCTTGGGGATCAAGGAAGCGGTGTCGGATGACTTGGCGAACCACCTCGGCTGTGCGACGGTAATGGCTCTTGGGTCCGCGTTTGCGGCTTTGCAGGGCCGCGGCCCCGGCTTCCAGGAAAACGGCGCGCAATTGAAAGTAGCGTTGTTTGCTGAAGCCGAACTTCCGTGCTGCCTTGATGGGTCCCAGCCCTTCGCATTGGCCTTCTACCAGC
>CP070827.1:2017367-2018926 GCA_020344555.1 Phycisphaerales bacterium | reverse complement strand
ATTTGACGTGCGTGGGATCGACGCAGGCCGCCATCGCTCACATCGTCGACGACCTGAAAAACCGCGGCATCACCAACATTCTGGCGCTTCGAGGCGATCCTCCTGAAGGGCAGGCCAAGTTCGTCCCCACGGAAGGAGGCTTTCGATATGCCAGCCAGTTGGCCGCCTTCATCCGGGAGCGGCACGTGGACCTGTGCATCGGCGGAGCCTGCTATCCGGAGGGGCACCCGGAAGCGCTGAGCCCGGAGCAAGACCTCGAGAACCTCAAACGAAAGGTCGATGCCGGCGTCGATTTTCTGATCACCCAGCTCTTCTTCAACAACGACTATTTCTTCTCCTTTCGCGATCGGATCGCTGCCGCCGGGATCAACGTACCGATTCTCGCCGGGATCATGCCGATTCTGAGTGGGAAGCAGATCAAACGCTTCACGCAAATGTGCGGGGCGACAATCCCTCGAGATCTGCTGAGAAAGATCGAGGCCGTGGAAGATGACGCCGAAGCCGTGCGCCACGTCGGGATGTACCATTCCACACAGCAATGCCTGGCCCTTTTGGAGCAGAAAGTGGCGGGGATCCACTTCTATACCCTGAACCGGTCCACCGCGACGCGGGCGATCTATCAGTTCATCAAAGCCGGCTCGTAAGCCGGAAAGCCGGCAGGAGCGATCCGAATCCGGCAATCGCTCAGGCAGCGGCGGCGTCGCTTTGAGCCGCGATCAGGACGATGCCGACCAACACCAGCCCCACGCCAAGGGCCTGTCCCCATGTCAACCTCTCCCCAAGTGCCGGGTGATAGCGGGCGACGAGGGCAATAAGCGCGTACCCGCCGCCGACCATGATGGGATAGGCGATGCTGATCTTGAGGGCTTTGCTCTGAAGGGCGTACATATAAAAAGCGGCGTTGAGCATAAAGCAGACAAGGCCGATCACAAGCGGGCTGCTGGTGGCCACGGCGGCAACGGCGGCCAAGGCTCCGTCCTTCAAAACGCCGCCGGAGGCGGCCACGGATTTCATGCCCACCTTCATCAGCAGGTTGGCGGCCGCGTTTAGCAGTAGTGCGGCGACAAGTGCAAGCGCGTATTTCATCATGAACTCCTTGCCGATCGTTCTTCCGTTCAGGTGCTGGGCAACACATAACAAACCCGCCGGTTGGGGGCAAGTTCGGGGTGGGTTCCTCGGCGTCGCTGACCGGCCTACAAGCGTTGACGCGTAATCTCGTGCTTGCCGAGGCGAAGGCGGATGGCTTCGGTGACGTACCCGAACAGGCGCACGTGGTAGTAGGCCAACAACACTGGGAACGAACGGATCGTCTCGCCGACGGACTTGCCCTTGCGAAACAGGTCGTTGTAGACGATCGCTGCCAGCGCTGCGGCGAAGAAGACGGCCGGAAGGAGGCCCAGCCAGCGTTGCACCAACAGCAGCGGGAGCGTCAGATAAGCCAGAATAAACGGCAGCAGGTCCAAGCGCGGACGCAAACGGTACTTGTACACCAGCCAGGCAGCGCCTGCGCCCCCGATACGGGCCTGCCGGAAGAGCGTCCGCCCGGTGAAGTGATGTTC
>CP070827.1:2015691-2017267 GCA_020344555.1 Phycisphaerales bacterium | reverse complement strand
GCGATTGAGAGAACTCAGCAGGAAGAAGTGCGCCTGATCGAGCAGTGGCATCAAACGATTACCCAGGCCACCGAGGCTAAAGATGAGAAGTTGAGGGCCCAACTGATAGAGGCCGGCCAAAGTGCCCGGCGTCAGATCGCACGTTTACATGAAGAGCGGGAACTTCTCGAAGTACAACATGAACGGCGACTCACGGCCATACAGAAGACCGAGCGGGACAAACGAGAAGCCCAGCGGAAAGCCGACGAGGCCCGTCGGCGCGCCGAACAACTGGCAAGCCGCGCCGCGTATGCGGCGACGCCGACAGGTCGTGTAGGGGCTGCGATCATCGCGGCTTTCAATCAGGCATTTATGAAGGAACAAATGCTCAGAATCATGCAACAGGTGGCACCGCTTCTGCCGCCGGACATTGCCGAACAGGCACTCCGCTCGCTGGGGCTCTGGACTCCCGCGATCACGCCGCAAGCCGCCGCAGCCCCAACCTTTGCGACTACTGCCTTAGTCAGTGGCGTCGGTCAGGCGATATACCAGCCCCGCTCATTGGCCCGAGAGACACGCGAAAATGAGGCCACGCGTCTCGACGAGAAACGCAACGCGACCCTGGATGATATTTACTTGGTCATGCAGCGCGGCCTTCAGTCTATGGGGATGGGGGCATAATGTCCATAACGTCCATCGTCGAAGACAAGAAATCGCGCGAAGGCGAACGCTACGCCCGTGACGGCGTGAGCCTGGTCAAGACCTACCGCGTTTACTACGACGATCCGGACGCTTCGATTGTCAATGAGTTTCAACGGCACGCCAATGGCGTCCGTCAAGATGAACCGCACCCGGAATATCCTCTGGCCGGCGCCTGGGGGTTTCATCGAGGCACGGCGATCCCACCCACGGGTTGCTATATCCATGTCGAGTACCGGGTTACGGCAATCCAATTTCCGAGCAAGGAAGTCTACGCGCCGGGCTGGGAACCTGAATGGTCGGATGTCGATGAATCCGATCGGCTGTTGGAAAGTTACGACGAACCCTCGCGGCCGATCGGCAAACCGGAGTTCGAGTATCTGGCTGCACCGGAGGGCACTACGCCGAGTGATGCCACCCACTATGTGCAAGTGACCGGGGAGCAACGCCGGTTTCTCAGGGCAACCGGTGCCACCATACCTATCGACATTATGGCCGAGATCCCGGCCTGCGTGATGACCTTGAAACGGCGAGTGACGGGCTTCCGATACTCCACAGTCTTGCAACTACTAGCCTACAAGAACCGGACGAATCACCGCTCTTTTTTCGCGTTCCCCTCAGGGCATGTCCAATTCAGGAACTTCAATATTCGGCCCGTATCGGGCGAACTGGCCACACCCCGCTCGATTGTCCGCGTCGGTCAGCAGTGGGAAATCACACTACGCTTTCTACTGGCCGCTCGGGACCTGCGGCACTATCGGGCACAGGTTTTGTATTCCCTGCAGAGTGGGGCGCAGCTCCCGGTCCGCCTCTTGGAGACAGGTGAGATCGTGTATGTGGAATTTCAGCGTCGGCCGAGTGCCGAGCTGTATAGCATCTTTGCTTTGTTCTGATATGC
>CP070827.1:2013982-2015591 GCA_020344555.1 Phycisphaerales bacterium | reverse complement strand
TTCACCGTGCGAAAGGGCAGTCCATACGCTGGGGCTTGCGAGGTTGCGGGACGGGCGGGCGTCCGGCTCGACGACGTTTCAGAGGGGACCCGGCCAAAGTTCTTCGACTAAGGCTCAGAACAATGACCGACTTCGACGACGACCAACCCCTTACCTCGGACGAACAGCTTCTATCGGACTTGCAATTTCAGCTTGACGAGGCGTTCCACCGAGACCCGTCCATCGCGGCGATGAATCACATCTTCCGCAGGCTCCGAACAGGGACACCCAAGATAGACAAAGAGTTAAGAAATTACATCGGGCTCCTTTACACCTTTGCCAGACTCCGGGCCTCACGCTCGAAGGTGAAGCCGCCCGTCTAAGAGCCCAAGGGGAAGCCGTCCCGTGTTCACGGACTACCAAGACCGATCGCTAACGCTTGTACAGCAGCAGCGGGTACTCGACCTGCACCAAGTGATCGTCGAGACCCTTGGCACGATTGACAGGCTGACACAATCCGACGTGCGGCGTCTGCTTCAAGAACTTCGCACCGGCGATGATAAGGTGGATCGGCAAGTCGAGGACGACGCCGGCGTGCTCTACGTGCTCGCCCTTCTACGGCCACGCCCACTTGGGGAACGCGACCCGATCAGATTCACTCCGTCTTCTTGGAACTAGAGCGACCGGCCTTATCCCAGTCAGATAGGCTCGCCACATTCAGGGCAACGAGGGTCGGTGATGCCACGGAGGATGTACTTACACTTCCGGCAGCGGGTTTCATGGTCGCCACGACGGTAAGTGTACGTGACCAGGACCCAGCCGAGACAACCGCAGGCCGTGAAGGCGACGGCCATGACGGCTGGGTAGGATGGGCTGTCCATTCCAAACCTGAACGTGTACCACGCATAGACCCAAAAGAGCCCGCCCAGGGCGGCAAGAACGATGGTGACGATGATGTTAATCCGAAGCATGTTGCTCGCTCCCACCGGCAACGCGATCAGCTTCTCAAGCTATACGCGGTCGATGTCTACACTGTCAACGCCCACCTTGGGGGCATGGGCAAGAACGACCGTGCCACTGATGTCCGAGACGTGCGGAGTCGAAAGTGGCCATAGTGGCGGCCCACGATGGGCGTGCAGCCTTCTCCCACCCCTATCGGATTTGAGTCGGACCAATAAGGCGTTGTGTTACCGAACAAACCGGTCAGAAAGCGGGCGTGTGGGCGGTTGCGGCTTACCATAACCGACTCCGATCCCGCCCAAACCAGCTCCGGATTCCGCCGCATCCGGACGCCTAACCAATTGCCACATAAACACTTACGAGCGTCAACCCGGCAGGCCGAACCGCACCGACACCCGTGTCTGCTCGGTGGGACGGTCTTGCCGCACCCATTACCCGTTCGCCCTTCCGGTCAACCCAGCTCGCGGAGGAAGTGATTCGCCGGGAGAGACTGGGCAAGCACTCCACCCAAGCCCCAGACGGCCCTCCGAGCCCTACCCTTGCCCGTTGCTGGAACTGCCTCACAGTCGGCATCCTCAGGCCAACTTGCTTGTAGCGTTCCGGGACGCCCGGCCGGCAGCATTGTTTTTGCTGCTATTCGGAATAAACACTTCAATTGTGAAAGCCAGAG
>CP070827.1:2012267-2013882 GCA_020344555.1 Phycisphaerales bacterium | reverse complement strand
CCACTCTAGACCCGTTGAAACTACTCGGCACCATCGGAGACCAGTTCTATCGGGTACTCATCGGGTACTCTTGTTTGCCTCACTTGGCCCAGCCTGCTGCTCACGCGTCCAAGTGCGCGTGAGGGTCTCGTTCCCGTGAGGCACACCGTAAGTGTCTTCCCCTATAGAAGGCTGTTCTCGGTTCTCCAGGCTGGTCAACGCCGACAGCTGGATTCGTTATACTGGGGCCATGGACGGGATGACCACCACGCACGGCAGCCTTCTCATTCGCCTCAGGGACGGTGCCGACGCCACAGCGTGGCAAGACTTCCACGATCGCTACGGCGGGCTGATCCGGGGTTTCGCCCGGCGGCAGAAACTTCAGCCGGCGGATTGTGAAGACATCGCCCAGGAGGTACTCCTTTCGCTGAGCGAGGCCATGCCGGGCTTCCGTTATGATCCACGGAAGGGCAGGTTCCGTTCCTTTCTGAAAACCGTGACCTTGCGGGCTATTTTCAAGAAACGCCGTCAGAAACGCGGTCACGTGAACCTAGAACATATTGAGGAGGATACGAGGGTTGCCGAGGCCGACCTGGCTCTCGGAGAATCCTGGGAGGCGGAATGGCGTCAATACCACCTCAGGACGGCGATGAGGGTCATCGAGGCCGAGTTCGGCAAGACCGACCGCCAAGCATTCCAGAGCTACGCCGTGGCCGGCGGTGACGCCCGCGAAGTGGCCTCAGCCCTCGACATGAGCGTAGACCAGGTGTACCAGGCGAAGTCTCGGATCACCAAGCGACTCAAGCAGATCATTGATGAGCAAGTTCAGGAGGAGGGCTAGCGGCCAGGGCACGGGCATGGGCAGGGAATCCGATTGGTATTGTGACGACGAGGTGCTGCTGGGCGAACTTCGCCGCAGCGGCTGGACGGCGGATCACGCCGAGGACACCGCACCGCTGCCGTCACCGGTCCCGGGAAGACCCACCGGCGACGCGGGCACCGGTCCGTCGGTCGCCCCCGGGTTGCCGCAGCACATCGGGCAGTTTCACGTCAAGGACGTCATCGCGTCGGGCGGGATGGGGACGGTCTATAGGGCGATGCAGAAGCAGCCCCGGCGGACGGTGGCCGTCAAGGTCATGCGGCAGGGGATTGCCTCCCGGTCCGCCCTGCGGCGGTTCGAGTACGAATCGCAACTGCTCGCCCGACTGCGGCATCCCGGCATCGCCCAGGTCTACGAGGCCGGGACGCATGACGATCCCGCCGCGCCCGGATCGCCTGTCCCCTTCTTCGCCATGGAGTACATCCCCAACGCCAAACCCATCACCCAATACGCCCAGGAGAAGAAGCTCGGCACACGAGAGCGGATGGAGCTGTTCGCCCAGGTCTGCGACGCGATCCACCACGGGCACCAGAAAGGCATAATCCACCGCGACCTCAAGCCGTCCAACATACTGGTGGACGCCCAGGGCCAGGTGAAGATCATCGACTTCGGCGTAGCCAGATCAACGGATTCGGACCTGGCCGTCACGACCTTGCAGACAGACATCGGGCAACTGATCGGCACGCTTCAGTACATGTCGCCCGAGCAATGTGAGGCCGACCCGCACAACATCGACACGCGAAGCGATGTCTATGC
>CP070827.1:2010543-2012167 GCA_020344555.1 Phycisphaerales bacterium | reverse complement strand
CGGCACTGCCGGAGAGCGATGACCAGGTGCTTGATGGCCAGGGGATACTCAGCACGGACATACACGACGCCTTCATTCGCGCCGGTTGCGTAGCCGCCGATCAACATGCCTTCGATGATACTGTGGGGGTTGCCCTCCAGTACGCTGCGATCCATGTACGCACCCGGATCGCCTTCGTCTGCGTTGCACACAAGGGATTTGCCCTGCGCACACGGCTGATTAGCCAGCAGTTCCCATTTCGAGCCAGCAGGGAATCCGGCGCCACCGCGACCGCGCAGGCCCGAAGCCTTGACTTCTTCTATCGCCCAGCGCGGCTCCCCGTTGACTAGTGCCTTGACGAATGCCGAGTAGCCACCGCTCTCGAGGTAGTTGTAGATGCGAATCGGGTCGACATCCTCGTTTCGAGCGAGAATCGTCCGCACCTGCAGTTTGAAGTACGGAATCTCGGACTGCTTCTCGATCCTCTCGCCGGTGGCGACATCGACATACAGCAGGTCATCGAGCGTCTTCTGATCCGCCACGGCCTTAACGATCCGAGCCATGTTCTCACGGTCTACTTCCGGGTAGAATGTTCCGTAGGGCTCGACGAGCACCGAGGGCTCCGCTTCGCAGAACCCGTGACAGCCGGTTACACGCAGACGTACGTTGTTCTTGTCGGCACGCCCTCTGGCCAGCAACTCACGCTTTGCAGCGCGAATCAAATCGTTGGCTCCGCTCGCCTGGCCGCAGGTGCCAGCGGGTATCACGATGGTGGGGATCTCCGGATCATGCTCAGAGATGAGACCATCCTGGAATTCGTGAAAATCTTCGATCGATTCTAGTTTTTCCATTGGCCTAGCTCGTATCAGTCTGCTGGCAGCCAACCCGATGGGTTGGACCGGGATTAGGGTTCAGAAGCCGCCGCTGTCCAGATCCAGCATGTGCCCCTTGCAGCCGCGCCGTGAACAAACCTGCACGATGCCTCCGCCGCGGACGATCATGGAGATCATTGGTGCACCGCAGTCTGGGCAATTCGACGCACCATTCAGCACCGAATGGCAGTGTGGACAGAAAACCTGCACCAAAGTATCCGTAGGGATCTCGTACTCGCATTCAAGGTTGTAGCTGCCGTACAGGGAGGACAACCGGAGCCAGCCGTGCTTTCGTCCGAACGATACTGTCACACGAATCGACGGCGCATCGTCGATTGGGTGACCCGGGTCCATCAGGCTGTGATTACAGCGCGAACAAGTAACCGTAACGGGGAAGATGCGCCGGTCGCCTTTGATGTCGACTTTGTCGAGCCCATCGCGCGTCCTTTTGATTATCTGGTTCACCTTGCTCTTGCTGACGTTAGAAAAATAGTGCCCGTCCACAACGACAATCGGGCCGAGCGCACATGCTCCCAGGCAGTGTATGGTCTCCAGCGTAAACTCCTTGTCCGAGGTCGTACTACCGGCACTGGTTCCCAGTTGCCGCTCGGACTCCCCGACAATGATCGGGGCTCCTCGGACATGGCAGGCTGTGCCCGTACAGACCGAGCAAAGATGCTTCCCGCGGGGTCTTAGGCTGAAGGCTTTGTAGAAGGTGGCGACGCCGTACACGTCTACCAGGGATCGGCCTGTCTCATCGGCAAGCACTCTTA
>CP070827.1:2008790-2010443 GCA_020344555.1 Phycisphaerales bacterium | reverse complement strand
CAATGTCCGGGGGATACAATCTATCGGTCCGCCGGTGCAACGTCGCACCGCATCTACGTCACGTACGGCACGCCGGGCGGCCCGCTGCCGACCAACGCGCCAACGAACCGCAGGATGAACTTTGTGTGCAACGCGGGCTGGAACGCTGGCACGGAACTCGAAGTCATCGACGGCGTCGACCCGGACGGGAGCACTGGAGGCATCGGCATCCACGCGACGCTTGACGATGACCCGCCCGGCGATCCAAACGATTGGCCCGAAGAAAACCAAGGAGGTCCAACGCGCATCTATCTGGACGATTGGCGAATCATGTACGATGTCATTCAACCGGGCAACGTCGTCAACACGGGCGAGTGCCATCATCAGGCACATTTCATGAACCTTGCTCTTCAACTCATCGGGATGCAGGCTGGGATCGAGTACCTCACGTACGCATCCACGGATAGCAACCCGACCGACCGTGAGTTCACGACGGCCGAAGCGCTAGGCATCACACAGGACCTTGACGGTGACGGCGTTATTGGTAACGAGATTCTCGAACTGATCTTTGACTTCAATCCTCCATTGGTCGAGCCTCCGCCGCCGGACTGGGAGCGGGCTTGGAACAACTTTGAGGGGAGCATCATTGCGGCGGGCAAGTACTATGCCGTGTGGCCAAGCCTGGAGGCTGACAGCGCCTGCAGGCTGCTCCTGGAGGTTGAACGCCTTGAAGGGGCCAAACAGTATTGGATTTATCGAGGACCGACGGGGGGTGTGGCTTACTACTACCCGACGGAAGTGCTATTTCCAACGTGTCCGTGAGTGGAGCTGCGCTATGATAACGAAGCGAAATGTGAAATCGCGCCGCGGTTTCTTGGGTCGCCTTGGCTATGGTTTCTTTTGGTGCGCCGCGTTGGTGGTTTCTCGAATCGCGCTCGCCGGTACGCCGCCTGACCCGGAGGAGAGCAAGGTGCCACCGGAGATCGCTAACCAACCGCCGGATTACAGAAGCGCCCATGTTCATAATGCGGATATGAGTTGCTGTAAGCCTTGTAGTCCCACGGAAGCCGACCGAGATCCCGACATATTCAAGCGACCGTGTTTTGTGCGTGCAATTGGCAAATCCCGTGAATTTGCGCCGGTGTTCGGTCTAACGAGGGGTGGAGCAGGAGGGATCAAGCTTCCACAGGAATCGATCCCGGTTGCCTACCTCCAAGGCTTCCAAGCATTACTCACGGCAGTTCTTCAGCCGGATTTCCTCGCTGCTTCATGGCAGAGTGTGGAATTCGACGCGAGGGTGTCTTGCCCTCTGAAGACGATCAGTGAAATAAGAAACGGGGTGAAAACGTTCGTCCGTCAAGAATATGACTGTAGTGAACAGGTGACCAAGTTAGAGGCGGGCGGTGCGATTCAAACCGCGTGGCGTGCTGGGCGGATTGACGTGTTGCCGTACCTGCAGTATCAGATCGAGCCGCCAAGGAGCGCCCAGATCCGTCTTCGCCTGCACGGGGATGAGCGACTGGAACTATTCCCTCGCCCTCCGGAGTTTCGCCCCGGCGGCGACCGGATGAGAGAGCAGTGGGACTTCTTCGATCCGCGTGTTTTTCATGAACTGTTTACGAAAGTCTTCGGGGTGCCGTTTGAAAAGCCCGACGACTATTTCATCCGCGGACA
>CP070827.1:2007034-2008690 GCA_020344555.1 Phycisphaerales bacterium | reverse complement strand
GACGGGCGCCGGCATGTTCTGGCAACAACATGGCGGCGCTTCGCTTGGCCATGCCACCCGAAAACCAGATGCTGACGCACTACTAGAATAGAATAGTTGTTTCGCGCAGGCTTCAAGCCTGCGGCTCGGATAGCTGCGGAAGACTGAATGACCACGGAAGCATCGGCAGCGCGGCTCGGCATCATCGCTGGGGCGGGGCGCTTCCCATTCATGGTTGTCGAAGATGCCAAGCGGGCCGGGTGTCACGTGACTGTCGTCGGGCTGCGAGGTTTCGCGGACGCCGGGCTTGCCGAACCGGCGGATGCTTTCCGCTGGTCGGGTCTGGCCCGGGTCGGCCGGTGGATTCGGATTCTGAAACGCAATGGCATCGGGACCGCTATCCTTGCGGGTTCCGTCAAGAAGTCGAGGATGTACGGGCGACTGCGGCTGCTCCGCTTGCTGCCTGACTGGACGTCGCTGAGAATCTGGTTTTGTACGATCCCCGACAAGCGTAATGACACGGTACTGGCGGCCGTCGCCGACGAGTTCGCCAGGCACGAGATTATCATGCAGGATTGTGTGCATTATTCCGCCGAGCACATGGCACCGGAGGGCGTGCTCACCCGCGCTGAGCCGACGCCGGCGCAACTCAAGGATGCCGTCTTCGGCTGGAGCATCAGCAAGGAAATGGGCCGGCTGGACATCGGCCAGTCAATAGCAGTCAAGGAGACCGAGGTCATCGCGGTGGAGGCCATCGAAGGGACCGACCGGATGATTGAGCGGACCGGGGAGCTCTGCCCGCAAGGCGGCTGGACGCTCATCAAGGTTGCCAAACCCCAGCAGGACATGCGTTTCGACGTTCCCACCGTCGGACCCGAGACAATCGCTCGTCTCCGGCAACACGGCGGGAAGATGCTGGTCATCGAAGCCGGCAAGACGCTCATCATCGACCGCGAAAAGATGATCGCCGACGCCAACGCCGCCGGTATCGTGATCCTCAGCCGCCCGTCACCGTAGAAGTGATCCCCAGCTTAATGGTATAACGGCGATCTGACTCCGACGGGTTCGAAGGCTCACGCATGTTTCAAGTTCTCCAACACTGGCGGATCCTCCCCACGCCTGTCGGGGTACGTCGGGACCAATGCCACCCGCCGGTGGCGCAACAACAGGCCGCTTCAGCGGCCTTTCCCGAAGGGCTATTAGACCAGGCGTTTTACGCCTGGGTAGTGACGCGCCCCTGTCATGATTGTCGTTAGCCCGTTTCAACGGGCTTACGCGGGGTGCGATTTGCGTCCTCCGGTAGGGATGGAAGCCCGTTGGAAACGGGCTGATCCGCAGGGGTATTGGAGACGGGGGAACGGGTCTGGCGAAACCAGCCCTAAAAGGGGCTGGGCTATTAGCCCGCTGTCGCGGGGAGGCCCCGTGAACGGGGCCGGGTCGACGAGGCACGGCTTTTCTTTGCCTTCCGCTTGGCGTTCGGCGGGTCAGCTATCGGCCAGAGACCCCCAAACGGCAATCGCTCCGTAGCTCGTACAGGGCGCTCCCTGCCAGTCGTGATACTGATTATCCTTCGTCGCTCCGATCAAGCACGTTGCCGAGTTCTACGGGCTGAGCTGGGATGCGGTGAAGCGCATCGACAAGGCCTATCTGCAGGAGCAGCTTGGCGAGCCGGACTTG
>CP070827.1:2005269-2006934 GCA_020344555.1 Phycisphaerales bacterium | reverse complement strand
ACCATTGACCTATCTTCCCAGGTGTTCGTGGAAAACAGTGTAATCGAGCCGGCCCATCGTGCGCATGACTGCACGCAGTTCATTCACCGCCGGTGAAGGTGAGTTGGAAGGCGGCGAAGTCGAGGAGGTCTACGTCGGTGTCGAAGTCGAAGTCAGCGAAGCGGCAGGCGGGGCCGGCGTCGTTGCCCGGGCCGCCGTTGACTCCCGGGCGTTGATTGGTCAGGCACTCATGAACGAAATAAAAGTCATCCAGCGTGACCTCGGCATCGCTGTCATAATCGCCGCTGCCGTCGACCGGGATCACGCCGTACCTGATGTAATCCCAGGCATTCTCGCACGGGAGGTACCAGGATTTCCCGCGCCACGAAATCCGCGAGTCGTGAGCCGGAAACGGGCCATCGGGAAGACCTTCATCGATAAGGTACGCGTCGATGTAGAACGCGTACCGGTCAGGATACAGCTCGATCCGGTACGTGTGTGGGACACCAGGCTCGATCTCGATAAACCAGCCGGGCAGGTCAAAGTGCCCAATGAACTTAACCAGGTCGCGCGCGACCGTTACGTGATAGATGACGCCGCAGAAGCAGCCCATGGCTATGCCGCTCGGCGCCCCGCGTGGAATCTCGGACCTGTCCCCGTCGGTCTGAACGCGAAACTCGAGAAAGAACTGGGGTTCACCATTAAACTCGGTGATCGACCGGACGTACGCGTCTTGTCCGGTAGCAGATCCTAGGGGACACACGTCGTGGTCGAAGCGCTGGTAGTACCACCCGTCGTCGACCCGGGTTTCGGCACAGATCTGTTGTATCAGTTCCCAGCCCTCGGAAACCGGATCGAAGAAGAACTCGGATGAGAACACGTCGGCGAGCCCGGGCGCCGCTGCGGCGACCAACAGCAGCCAAGTTGCTCTGAGGCATGTCCGATCGCTTCTCATTCGCGTGTCCACCAAGCTTCGGCATGTTGGAGAGACAACAGATGATTATAGCACACGGACAGTGATTCCCGCGAAAAGAGGAGCGTCATGTAGCGACGCGCCAAGCCAGGGCTTCGTATCGCCCTTTCGGATCGCGCCGTGGGTCGTTGGCCACATCGGGCCGTGATTCGCGGCGAGAACGGTGGGAATAGCCCCTTCGGTATGTCTTTATAGGACAGTCGAGAAGCCTGAAACCACGATCGGCGGTAACCCCATCGGGAAGACTCCTAGTGTTCTGTCAGCGTTCGACTGATGGGTTCGCGTGGGTGGCATGGGTAAGCGCCAGCTTGCCCGTGTCGTGCCGGTGAGCCGCACGGGCAAACAAGTTTGCCCATGCCACCCGACCGCTTCATCGCCCTACCCATGAGAACAACACTGACAAGGTACTAGCGTCCTCCCACGAACCTATTTCCCACCGGTGAAGGTGAGTTGGAACTCGGCATAGTCGAGGAGGTCTACGTCGGTGTCGAAGTCGAAGTCGGCGAAGCGGCAGCCGGGACCGGCGTCGTTGCCCGGGCCGCCGTTGATTCCCGGGCGACGGTTGGAGAGGCACTCGTGAAAGAAGTAGAAGTCATCCAGCGTCACCGCGGCGTCACTATTGTAATCGCCGCTGCCGTCGACCGGGATCACGCCGTACCTGATGTAATCCCAGGCATTCTCGCACGGGAGGTACCAGGATTTCCCGCGCCACG
>CP070827.1:2003496-2005169 GCA_020344555.1 Phycisphaerales bacterium | reverse complement strand
CCGTGTGCTCCAATGCGTGATGGGCACGCCGTTTTGAGGCGGAGGTCGCGTGGCCAAGGCGACGATCTTATGTTGCTCATGAGGGGGAAAACGTCGCCGGTCTGCCCGGGCGAGGGCGATCCTTGAGTCCATCCAGACCCTCTTGTTCGTAACGCCCGCGCCAGCGGATGACCGTGTCGACGCTGGTGCGGAGTTCTCACTTGATTTGGCGGTGCGGAACACCATCGGCACAGAGCAGGATGATGCGGGCGCGAAGGGCCTGTCGCTGGGACGAGGTCCGCTTCCGGACGACGGCCTCCAGCCGCTTCCGATCGCCAGGCCGCAACCGCAGCCGGGGGGCAGGGGCATAGGGCACGACGGAACCTCCATGTTCTCATCACAAGTCCAAATGCTCCTCATCGGCAGATCCTCGTCAAATCGCCACCATAGTCGTATTATTTATGAAACACGGTACTAGAAACGCGACCCGCTCAAAAGGCAACTGTAGAAAACGGGTTTGACATCCCGCCGCCTGTACTCGAGAGGGAAAGGAGATGCGCCTCATTGCCCTCGAATGTGCAGTTATCCAGGGTCGGATCGCTCCCGTTATAGTTCGACATCCCGGCGCCACCAGTGCCGGGAGAGCTCGTGGAGTTTCCACTGAACGTGCAGTTGTTCACGGTCGGACTGCTGCCGTTGTCATTGTGCATTCCACCGCCCTTGCCGTAACTCGACGAGTTCTCCGCGAACGCGCAGTTGGCCAAGGCTGGGCTGCTGGTATTGTTGTACATTCCGCCACCATAGTGATAGGCGGAGTTCCCCGTGAACCTACAGTTGGACAATGTCGGGTTGCCGGCATCGTTGTGCATGCCGCCGCCATGATTGTTGAGACCTCCTCCATTCGCATTCCCCTCAGTAATCCTGAATCCGTCGCGGACAGCCGTATGGTCGGTTTCGCTGCCCGTTACCACGTGGTAGGCGTTGTCGGAACTATCACCGAGCGTGCCAAGGTCGCCACTGAAAACTGTCTCGTGCGTCTCGATATCGCGGGCGTTCGGATCGCTTGGATTAGTTAGCCCGGCGTATCCGCCATAGAGTTCGACACCGCTGATGAGCTGGAACGTCTCGATGCGTTCTCCAAGGGTGACATTACCGGCCTCGTCCTGATCCGGTTTGTAGGTCCCACCGGCAACACGGATCTCGTCACCGTTGGTGGCCGCCGCCAGGGCGTCCTGGAGGTACTTGTACGCTGTAGACCAGGTCGTGCCGTCCCCGCCGAGCGGCGCATCGTCGTCCACGTGCCAAATGGTTTGTGCGCGGACGGGCATCGTGAACACACCCACCACAACAACACTCAGAATCGTTTTGCTCAACATGTTCTCTCCTCCAATTGTGACGAGTCTCGATAGAACCGGATAAGAGGCCTCAGTATACCAAGGCGAAGGTCAGGATCAACGCCGCAACCTGAGGGCCACCGATCGGCCCCCTTCGCCTCCGATTTACCCCCTGCCCGAACGTAACCCCTTAACAGAGCAGCACCTACGGCGGTTAAGAAGGCCCTGAGGACGGCTGAGACCACCCACGCGCCCCGTCCCACGTCGGTGACAGCGGGGCTCCCGGTGGTACGCTACCCACGTGGACCTGTCCCACGTCGTCAAGCTGATCCGGAGTCTTGAGCGTGACCCCGAGCACGT
>CP070827.1:2001720-2003396 GCA_020344555.1 Phycisphaerales bacterium | reverse complement strand
CGGCGGACGATCCGGACGCCGATCTGTATCTCGACTTCCCCACGACCGTGCGAATCGAACATCGCGCAGACGGGATCTACTACTACTTCCACCGGGCTTACGCCCCACGGCGCTGGGCCGACATTCAGCGCTGGGAGGACTTCTTTTTCCACGACGGACTCAAGAAGCTCAGTGAAAAGCCGGTCGAGGAGCTCACCGTCGAGGAGCGGGTCAAGATCGTGGAGGCCTTCGCCGGTATGGAGGCCATCAAGCAGCTCCAGTTCTGCAAGACGGCGATCGCGGAAAGTCATCCGGATCTGCCCGTGGAGTATGGGTTGATGGCACGCCGGGCCTTGATCGAGTTCTACACTCGACTTTCAGAGAAGGGAGACGGTAGTATCGAGCGGCTCATCGAGCGTTGTGGAGCCCTTCCCGAAGATCAGCAGGGAGAGTGCTTCGACGAAGAGGCCGAGCGGATCCTGGGTGAAGCATACAATACCTATATTCAGTCTCTGCATGAGGAGGCCGGGTTGACTCCGAGTGACATTGCGGCGTTCGAGCTGGCGTACGAGCGGGCCGAGCGCTACCGCAAGATCACCGAACAGCTCGGCGGTCACAACTTCGAGATCTGGGTCAAAATGCCGGGTACGATTATCGCTCACAACGCTCTCGACGACGACGTGGATGTGGATGAGGATGAGAATACCTCCACGGTCGAGTTCGAGTTTGACGGAGAGTCGTTTCGTGATAATTCTCCCGAACTGATCGCCGTATCCCGCTTGGACCACAAGGCCGCACGCGAGATGAGGAATCGTCCCGATGACAGTGATCGGTGACCCGCCCGCCGGCGGATTCGAACAGTACACCGGCGAGGTGTACGGCTGGGCATACCGACTTCTAGGGCGTCACCATGACGCCCTGGATGTCGTCCAGGACGTATTCCTTCGTTGGGACGCACAGTGCGCCCGGCAGGCACCGAAGCAGCCGCGCGGCTGGCTCCGCCGTGTCACGCTCAATCGAGCCATCGACCTGCGTCGCCAACGACGGCGAATCGCCGAGCCGCAGGGTTCAGCCTGCGCGGAGTCCGAGTTGGCTGAAACGCCCGGCCCACAAGACGTGGGGATGCGGATCGATCGGGAGACGTTGCGAGATGACATCACCACCGCACTCGACCGTCTGTCGGACGTTCAACGGGGTGTGATTGTGGCCAAGGTGTACGACGACATGACCTTCGCCCAAGTTGCAGAGGAGCTGGGTCTTGCGGTTTCGACGGTCAAGACGCACTACCTGCGGGCCGTTCGGACGGTGCGGGACCGGCTGCAAAGGCGCTGGGCCGAGGAGGAATCATCATGAATTGCACGGACTTCGAAGTACTGCTGGCGGACGCTCTGGGCGACGAGCTGTCTGCCGCGGATCGCCCGGTTTTTGAGGCCCACCTGGCCGAATGCGAAAAGTGCCGGCGAGAGTACGAAACGGCACTCAGGACCGTAACAACGATGCGCGGCTTGCCCGGTCCGGCCCGGGTGACTGTGCGGCGCGAAGGGAACCGTCTGGTGATCGATGACAGACCTTCGCACGCGCGACGTGTACCGTGGTGGTTGAGAGGGGGCGTCTTTCGCTACGCGGCCAGCATCCTCATCGCCTTCGCCGCCGGGTATGCCGTGCACGCGGGGCTAATGATGACCGAGGCCGGGCGG
>CP070827.1:1999944-2001620 GCA_020344555.1 Phycisphaerales bacterium | reverse complement strand
GCCTTCCTTACCGAAAAGCCGTTGGTTGGCGTGCGCAACGTGTCCGATGATCGGGCGGCCACCACAGAGAGCTGGGATATTCCGCACGTACAAGAGACGATCAGCCTCTGTGCGTCGATGGAGGCGGAGGGGCTCGACTCCCAAACCGGTGATCGCGTACGCGCGGTAGTTGACAGCCGCAAGGGTGATGTCATGGCCATTGGGGCGGGGCTCAAACCGTTGGGGCATGCGAAGCAGGTGATCGATTACTGGATCGAGCGCTTCGTCAAGCGTGTCGACCAAGCGCATGGCTACTCAGAGAAATAGACATCCGGAAAGCGGGCAACCGGCCGGGCACAAAGTGCGTAGCGAGAAACCAGGCGTCGCCTCGTACAGAGAATCTGAGGGAAGAACACCCGTTACCTGAGAAAGTTTGGACATGTGTCGCGCCCCTGATGTTCGTCAAAGAAGATTGTTGCGGTAGCTTGTGGTGCTGCCGGCGCTGATCTGGGGAGGAAACTCCGTTAGCGCCAGCGACGTGAAGTGGCCCCTCTTAATCAGCGGACCTGAAGCCGACATCGTGATGTATCAGCCACAGTTGGAAACGTTCACCGGGGACAAGCTGACCGGTCGGGCCGCGGCCCACGTGGTCCCCGAGGCATTGCCGATCCGCGCGGCCCTGCCGACGCACGCGGTGGACGACGGACCAATGCACGGGCGAATAACGTCTTTGCGGATCGGGACGGTAACGTACACTGAAAGACCCTGAACGGTTGGGAGCAGCGCGCCCGCCGCTGAGGACGCTAGTGGACTAGGTAAAGGGCCTAGGGCAACAGATTTCTTGCAGGAGTTGCCAAGGTGCGAATAATGGATCAGTGGATCGCTGGAGCAGTAGTTCGCTCCGCATTGTGAAGGGAACAAGCCATGCGTACGCTATCGCTTTTGGCCGTGTTCGGCCTGCTCGCGTTGTTGTCGGGATGTCCTCCGACAGGGGTGGAGCCGTCTCCAGAAGCCGTACTGGCAGGTGAATGGGATGCGACGGATCAGGATGGGAAGATCTATGTGTTGCAGTTCAACTCGGAGGGCATCCTGGTGCGCATTACGGGGACGCATGCTAGCGGCACCGAGCAGTCCATGAGTGTTATTGGCTCGACGTCAACGGTTGACGGGAGCGCCGTCACGGTGAGAGTCCCCCACCCGGAGGAATGGTCTGTTTTTACGGGAACGTTAAGCTCAGACCAGAACCGGATTGATGGTGACCTCGTGGTCGATACGGAGGCGACCGGGGTCTATATCGGGGACGTACTCATCACTATCCCACGCGGTCCGTTCGTCCTCGTGCGCCGTTGAGAATTTCCAACATTAACCCTTGCGGCCAGCCCAACGCGGAGGCGTCCGATGCGTGGACTTGTGAGCTGACGCTCTACCCCTACCTGATGCCAGCCCGGATTGACGGTTCATGGGGCATTGCGGGTCTGAGCGTTCCCCTCAGCTTTCATCTCAAGGAGGAGGTGCTTAACGATCTGGGGTTTTCGGCCGCCGGCGCTTCGAGGATGCCGCCGGGCCGATTGAGTTCGTGGACGAACGTGTCCACGAGCATGACTATCTGAGAACTCGGCCCTGATATCGCAGCGGCGCTTGAGGCTACAGGGTGAAGTCTGGGCATCATGCCTATTCGATGGAAGCTGCTGATCCTA
>CP070827.1:1998149-1999844 GCA_020344555.1 Phycisphaerales bacterium | reverse complement strand
GTTATCTAGCGATATCGCACTCTGCAAGAAGGGCTCTCGATCGGACGAGCCGACAAACCCCAACGAGCCGATGCCCATCGCCGGGACCAGGTCCACCAGCACCACTGGGTCGGGCTTAGTCGGAACGGTGAGCGTGTAGAGGATTTGTTTCTGCGGGTCGGTAGTCAGTATGACTTGCCTGGCATCCGCACTCAACGCCGCCGTGTGGACCGGGAGCCGCTTGCCGTCGGGGTCGATGATCGTGTAGTTCGATGCGACCTCGGCCGCGTCGCTCGCGGGACTGGCGAAGGTGACCTCGACATAGTGGTTGCTAGTCGCTTTCGCCCTCGTCAGCCCCGGCAATGCAGCTCCGGCAGCGCTGTCTTGTGCCCACGGCGCATTGTCACATCCGGCAGTGAAGACCTGAACAACGGTCAATACCAACGTCAAAGTACCAAGGTTTCGTAGCATCGATAGATCCTCCAACAATATGTAGCGCGCAAGGGAACTCGCCCCGAAGATGCAAGGGACGTTCTTCAAGGAATCGGCCCCGAGTTAGGTCCTCGAACTGACCTATTCTACGCGGCCATGAGTTTCTCAAGACGGCGAAAGACGGGTCGTTCATGACTGACTTTCACCACAACTTGGGCTGCCTCATTCCAAACCACTTCCGTTATCTCGGCTATGAGCTGCCGGATCGGCGGAAGACGCAGCAGGGCCTCTTTCTTCTTATGGCATAGTGCACGCCGGGCTTCGATCGTGTACTCGATTCCGACGGCGACGGCTTTGAGCAGCCTCCAGGAGTGAGGCCAAGCCCGCTCTGCAAAATGTCGGTGTTTCGGGAGCAGAAAACTGCGTAGACAAGAGGGCATACGGCCGATGGTGAACTTGCAGTGGTTTCCCCGATCCGGCCTTGTGACCAATACCCGTATCGGTCCGAAACCCCTCATTTTCTCTGCTCCGGCGCGAATCGCGCTCAGACTCGGCAGGTTTGAGTTAGGTGCAGAAAGCTTTCCCCAACTCGGAAACGCACGACGCGTTTACACCGCTCACGGCGATCTGTCAAGAGATAACCCGTAGATTTTTTTCTTCCGACGGGGTCACTGGATAGGGTGACTGCTACTTTTAGCTGGGATCCAAAGCGTACGGCTCGGCTTCAAGCGGTCAACGAGTTTTTACGGGAGGACGGGAGGAAGTGATGCAACTGGTCAGTGAGCGCTGTAGCACCCCTGCAAGAACTACCCCTTAGGCCTCCGCGGCGGTGCGAATTGTGCCCGATGTTGCATCAGGATCCGATAGGCAAACATATAAGGCTCCGATAGGGGGACAGATGGCCACCGCCCGGGCGACACTTGGATGCAGGTTCTGGCTCTTTCGGCGCAGCTTCGATCCAGCGCTTCGTGCACACGGGTCGTAACAGCTCACGTATTCGCTTGGCAGCCTGCTTAGCGGTGGGAGGCGTTATCCACGTCGTAACAGTGGTGACCGGCCCAATCACAAGTGCCCAGCCGACCAGGTAGTCACGAACGCCGGTGAGCAGCTTTTCCGTGGAAATCGCCTCTACCACGGTGGATGGAACGGAGCGTGCAATCCCTTTTGTCTTTCCGGTTCATATGGTAGAATCCAGGGTCATCTGGGGACGTCAGATGAGAAGCGGCGACCATCGTTGCCCTACGCCCGTCCTGGCATTCGCTCTCGGCTGGTTGGCCTGGAGTG
>CP070827.1:1996352-1998049 GCA_020344555.1 Phycisphaerales bacterium | reverse complement strand
GAGCGGCTTCATGGCCGCGTCCCAGTCGAACTCGGCCCGGCGTTTCTCGACCCAGGCGAGGTATGCGGCGGTGTGCGGGTGGTCGTCGAACTTGTGACGGGGAACCAGGCTTTCAATAGACGCACCGCCGCGCGCGTTGTCGATGATGCCGATGGGAATCTGCAACGCCCGCTGCAGACGCGAGGCAAAGGCGTAGCCGATGGAGGAGATCCCGCCCGCGGTCTCCGGTGTACACACGGTCCAGCCCGTGATTCTGTCGGCCGGAATGTCGACTTGCAGCGTCTCCGATTCGTTGGGCGAGATGCGGATGTGACGCAGCAGAGGCAGGTGCGCGGTGGCGGCCTCCAGGTCGGCGCGGTATGTCGCGCGCAACCCGAAGGCCATGTTGCTCTGGCCGTTCATCACCCAGACGTCGCCGATGAGGATGTTGTCCATCTCGATCGTTTCATCGCCCGAGGTAACCGTCAGCTTCAGACCGGTGGCGTCGGCTTGGCGGGCAGGGAACCTCACTTCCCAGCGGCCCGACCCGGCATCGGCCGTAGCCTCGGCTTTCTTTTCGTCAAACTGGACGGACACCTTGTGGCCGGTCTCAGCCCAACCCCATATCACGATTGGCTTGTCACGCTGGATGACCATGTTGGACCCGAAGATATTGTGGACCCGCAGCGCCCCACTCTCGGCAGACCTGGTGGTTGCCGGTGGAATCGTTGCCAACGCGATCACTGCCGCCGCGATAACTCGTAGCCTGCTACCTTGCCGTTGAATACCCAATATTTCCTTCCTACCCATAGATTTGTTTCCTTCGGTTAATGTGGCATTGATTACAAATTGCGTTCGGAGATTTCATTTCACAGCAAGTGGGACCTCGTGGCCGATCACTGGCTCTTGGCCTACTCCAGTGGCGGGATCTTCGCCTCCTCCATCCACAGCGAAAAGTGCCCGCGCGGAGGGATGATTCCCCGTGGGTTGTTGTATCTCAGGAAGCTGGTGGCTGCGATGGTCACCTTGCCGCCCTGGAATTCATCGCGGAAGTCGTTGTAGATGTGGCCGCCCCGTGGCTGTCCGCCCTGCCGCTTGCCTACACCGGTGTTCGACTGGGCCAAGAGTTTGCCGTTGACGTAGATCGCATAGCCTTCGCCCGCATTGACATGGGCGCTGCCGCCAACCACCAGGCGATACCGGCACCCCTCTTTGAGTGGAGGAATCTCAAAGGTGCCACGCACCAGAAGAACCTCCTTTTCCCACAGGGTCCTCGGGCTTCGGCTGCAACCGCAAAAAGGCGCTGTGCAAGAATCCCTCAGCGGCGCCAGCTTGCCGTCAATCTGTCCGAAGGGCGGCAGCCCCTTCTTCCAACCCGCCCGGGCGGCATCAAAGTCGGACGCGAACCAGTTCTCCATCCCTTCGGGATAGGTCACCTTGCGATACCGGCTCCCCTTATCCTTGGGCAGCGCCTCTTTCGGGTCAAAGCTGTAGTAATCCCAATTCTCGTTCCTGAGATCCGGCCCGAATATGTGCCAGTCATAGTCGTGCACTCCGGCCGCGCGATGGAACGCCGTCAGACCGTACATCGTGCCACGCAGGAACTGTGAAGTCCGTTTCGGCTTCTCCCCGCTCGCCTCACTCAACAAGGCCGCACTGTACCTGGGGTTGGCGATATAATCTGGCGCCATGCCGTCCAGAATAATCGGGGCCAGCGC
>CP070827.1:1994544-1996252 GCA_020344555.1 Phycisphaerales bacterium | reverse complement strand
GCGACACACACGATCTGTGACGGGCTCCCGAACGGTGCCAGAAAGAAACGATAGGCAAGCTCGACGGTTCCAAGACCCTGGGGAGGGCCGGGAAGGGCCTGGATCACCGCACCGGTGTAGAAGTAGGCGTAGTACTCGAGCACGTTTCCGGCGTGGGCGTCCAGGGCGAGGGCCACCGCGATGGTAAAGTACGCCCCGATGGCCATTACCTGGAGCATGAGGGTGATCAGCACGGAAGCCGCCACGATGCGCCCGGCACTTGCCAGCGAGCGGGCCGCGTGGTCAATGCGCTGGATATGATCGAACATCGGTAGCCACGAAAGCCACCGCTTGGGGACCAGGTATCTCCGAAGCGTCGGAGACAGGTACACATAAATGCACACGGCGCCGATGCCGAGCATGGTGAGCATGTAGGGACGGAATACTGCCAGGCGGCTGTCGCCCGGGCTGATGGTCGTAATCAGCGCGACGCAAACCACGAGAGTTCCAAGCCCGATTGCCCGGTCGAGGGCGATTGTCGTGGCTGCCTCGGTCTTGTGCTCGGTATGGGTGGTGACGAAGTAGGCCTTGAACACGTCACCGGCGTGGGAGCCGAGCGGGGTGGCGAAGTTCAGGAAGTTCCCCGCAAACGAGAACTTCACGCACTCCCAGTAGCCGATATGGATATCCTGTGCCCGAAGCAGCCAGCGCAGCCGGATCGCCTGGAAAAAGGCCACCGGGAAATGGAGCAGCACCGCCAGAAGAAGAAGTGTCTTGGTGCTGTTGGCCAACGCGGTCTTCAAACCGTACGAAATCCGCGGTTCCCCACGTTCATCCACGGCAATATCCGCACGCGGAACCGCGCGCTGCTGATCGTCGGACAACCGAATAACCACCGGGTCCCCCTCGTCGATCAGCGCCCCAACCAGTTCGGGACCCTCCTCGAGTATCACATGATCGCGAAATGTGACTCCGCGGATAACGAACCACAGGGCCACGGCGCAAATCGCGATTCGTAAAGCGTGGAACAGCCTTTTCTTGGCGCGTGGTGTCATTCAGCAGTCTCTGGCATCTATGGATTGTAGGTCGGCCAATCCACGTCGGCCCCATGAATCTAACCCCAGAGGGCATTTGAAAACTAGCGGCCGGTGGACCCGGGAAGCAGTTTGGAACCATTCGAGGGCGGGTCTGTGGTCGGGTCGGCGTCGCGGACGGCCGATCGCCAATCCGCTTCGAGCTGGTCAAGGGTCAGGCCGTCGTAGTTTGCGGCCAGGGCCGCGGGCACCGACTCACCGGTTTTCAAATCCTTGATGAATCCCGCGAAGCGCTCGTGGCCGGAGCCTTCGAGATAGGCAACAACACTGTGGGCGAGTGGGTATTGGTGAACGGGAATGGGCCCGGCGCTGCCGAGCAGCTCCGTGATCGGCCAGTCATAGCGCACAAACTGCCTGGCCAGAAGCTCTGCATTCTCACCTGCGGGGCAACGATCCTTCAGGACCCGCTCGGCTGCCAGATCTGCATACCCTTCGCTGACCCAGTGGGGGATGAGGCGCGACGTGTAGAGCCGGTGTATGAACGCGTGGGTGCCTTCGTGGACCAGCGTGCATGCGAACCGATCGAAGTCTGCCTGGGAACGTCCCCGCCTCAGCAGCACCACGTGCACGTGCCCGTTGCGTTCGATCGAGCGGGTATAGCCGACTGCGTCTTTGCCGCCGTATCCGTCGAACTC
>CP070827.1:1992722-1994444 GCA_020344555.1 Phycisphaerales bacterium | reverse complement strand
ACGACTGCAACGAGAACGGCGTTCTTGACGAGTGCGACATCGCCGACGAAACGAGTGATGATTGCAACGAGAACGGTCAACCCGATGAGTGCGAGCCGGATGAGGACTGCAACACGAACGGCACACAGGACATCTGCGACATCTTCGACGGAACGAGCCTCGACTGCAACAGTACCAGCATCCCCGACGAGTGCGAGCTAAGCGACAACGATTGCAACGCCAACGGTGTACCCGACGAGTGCGAGGACTGCAACGGCAATGGGCTGGCCGACGAGTGTGACATCGACGCCGACACCAGCGAGGACTGCAACGCTAATCGCATGCCGGACGAATGCGAGCCCGACTGCAACAACAATACTGTGGCAGATGAATGCGATATCTCAGCTCACACAAGCTTCGACTTCGATGACAACGGCGTTCCTGACGAGTGCCAGCCGGATTGCAATGACAACGGGTTCCCGGATTTCCTCGATATCGCGTTTACTTACAGCCTGGACTGCAACACGAACGCGATCCCCGACGAGTGTGATGTCGAGGATGGGAGGAGCACTGACTGCAACACCAACGACGTTCCGGACGAGTGCGATGTCGCTGACGGGACGAGCGATGACTGCAACGATGACATCGTACCCGACGAATGCGAGCCGGATGCCGATAACGACGGCATTCCCGACCAATGCGATCAGAAGGGTGACTTCGACCACGATGTGGATGCGGATCTCGACGACTACCAAGTGTTCTGGGATTGCCTATTTCTGTCGGGGCCGGGCGACCCGCCGCCCTTTTCGGATTGCCTGGATGCATTCGACTTCGACGGCGATGAGGATGTGGATTTGAGGGACCTCGCGGCATTCGCGAAGACGTTTGCGGGAGCCCGGCAAAGGGGTCATTAACGACGCGCTGAAAACGATCGCCCGAATGTCCGGGTGCGGTTGCGAGCTTCTGATCCGCCGTGCTGTTCGAGAGGTTCGGTTGCGCCGGCGGCGGCGCAGCCGAGACGATTCATCGACCTACAGTTGGCGCCCCGCGAGCGCTCGTTCTTCGGTCGGCGGCCGTCATTGCCGGGATAGAAAGTCGAGCAGGGCGCGATTGAATTCGTCCGGGCGCTCCATGTTGACCATGTGACCTACGCCGGGGATGACCACCTTCTTTGCTCCGTCGATTTCGCTCACCAGCTTATCCACAATGCTTGCAATGTCCGGGGCGTCCAGATCACCGACGATGATCAGTGTCGGCGCACGAATCTCCTTCAATCGGTTGATTGCGGCCGGGACCTGCGGAGACAGCTCTTCCTCGCTCATGGGCCGTGTCAAGTTTTCCGTCAGCATCCCGCGAACTCGCTTGCGGACCGCCGGATCGACCTGATCGGGAGTCCTACGCGGCCCGTCCGTCCAACAGCGCAGCAGATACTCGGTAGCTCGCTCGACGTCGCGCCGTTCGAGGGCTTGGAAAAACTCCTTCGAGTTGTCCCGTATTCCCTGCCAAGTAAACTGGTACCCGCTCAAACCGGGCGCGACGGGTACCAGGGCGCTGATCATGTCCGGGTGTTCCAGCGCAAAATCGATCGCGATCCTCCCGCCAAGCGAAAGTCCCACGACGTATGCCTTGTCAACGCCGAGGTGCTTCAAGAGACGATACAAGTCTTCGCTATCGGAATACTCGCCGCCCGGGCTCCGGGTGCGCCCGTGCCGGCGAACATCATACCGAATGACCTTATAGTGC
>CP070827.1:1990899-1992622 GCA_020344555.1 Phycisphaerales bacterium | reverse complement strand
CACGCTGCACGGTGTGGAAAAGGCAATGTCTGCGATCGAGACTAGGATGGCGTGCCGGTTGCTCCGGCCTGCTCCTATTCCGTCCCGCTCCTCCTATTAATCATGAAGGACGACGCGTGGGGACCTTACTCGCCATCTACAGTATACACCAAGTTACCGGACGACGCAAGTTTTTTCTGGAAGTGGCCTCACAGGCGAAGGCCGATGCCGTTCCCGACAAGGTCTCGGCCAGGACTTGCAAGGTCGTTCCTATGTCGCAGAATCCCCAATGACAACACCTCTTGCCGAGCCGCAGAGTGCGTCGGCCCGCTATCCAGAAGGGGTGCGTCGGTCGTCCGGTCGTAGGCGTGGGTTTTTTGCGGGTTTTTCTCCGTCTGAGCGTGCTGTCCGCCTTTCTTGGAGCTGTCAGACCGCTCCGTCGCAGGGGGCATCGCCCATGCCTACATCCCGCTGGGCTCGGCCCGGCCCACTTCCGGTGGGTTCATAGGACCCGCGCGGCCCTGCCCTAAGGGCTAAGGGCACCGAATTCGATCTGGAGCGTCGCGAAGTCCTGCAGGTCCACGTTGCTGTCCTCGTCGAAGTCAGCCTGGCCGCAGATGGGTACGGGTAGCGGCTCGTCGGGCCCAAGGAAGCAGCCCCAGAAGCGCTGGAAATCCTTGAGATCCATCTCACCGTCGCCGGTCAGGTCGATCAGGATGTTCACCACGGCTATGTGGATGGTCTTCGCTATGTCCTCGCCATCCCCATCGGTTGCGCAGAACGTGACTTGTTGACCCGAATCGCTGACTTGGGGCTGCCATTGGAAACGCAGGCCATTGCCATCGGGCTTGTAATGCGCCCCTGCCGGGGCATCCGGTATCTGATAAATTACCGATTTGCCTTCCGGATCGGTGGCCTGGACGTAGATCTCGTTCTGAACGTGGCGAACGAATACCTGATACTCGGGAGCTGCAAACCAGACAGGAGGGAGATTTATGAGGGTATTGTAACAAGCGGTGCGGTACAGGTCGTGTCGATGCATGCTCCACTCGATCTTATTCGGATCGTAATCGCCGTACATGTCCCACACCGCGAAATGCTGGCCCGTAACGGTGACTTCCATATCACCGTCCCTGTCCAGATCGGACAGTACCGGTGTCATCGATGTGTGCCTAGCCCAGGGGTCTATGAAGAGCGGGAAACCGGCGACAGGAGATCCGTCATAGTGGAATCCGCGCAGGCCGTCGCTTCCGCCTGCTCCAATCAAAACCTCCATGTCGCCATCGCCATCTATGTCGCCCACCGACACCCCGTTGGGGCTTACCACACCGTAAGTCCAACTTGTATCCGTCCCATCGTGGTGGAAGGCGCCAAATTGCGTAAGCACCTCGAGATCACCGTCTCCATCAAGATCTGCGATCACAGGCGATGCTCCCGAGCCGTCAGCCGTCCACAGTAAGCTTCCTGTGTGGTCCCATACCTGCAGACCGTCGCCAGGCTCACTATCATGGGCGTTCACAACGATCTCCAACATATCATCGCCGGTCAAATCGGCTAGAACCGGGCCGCGCGTTGCAGCCTCGGCCAGCAATACAGGCCAACCCTTGACCACTCGCCCGTTGGAATGGAGAGCGAAGAGCTGGCCTCCCTCTCGAGTATCCCTCCCGCCGGTCCCGAACACGAGTTCAGGTCGGCCGTCGACAGTCCCATCAATGTCGCCAACCGCGATGTGGGTGCTCCAGTA
>CP070827.1:1989063-1990799 GCA_020344555.1 Phycisphaerales bacterium | reverse complement strand
GTCAACGAGGTTTCCACTGCATCACCCGCGCAGTTCGCTTCCAGGCCAGCGCGGAACCTGTCGTACGGACACCGGGTCGCGCGTTTCTGGAGCCGACTGCTGAGGGGCTGACACCATCCGGGTCTTATCGGCCGTCGTCCCCCCTTTGATCCCCGGACCAACGCTTGCCCGGGACCCGTATGCAGTCCGAACCGCTGAACTCGCCAACACCGAGCAAGGAGCCGCTCATTGTCAACGTCACACGCGTACGCCGCGGTACACTTCGGGGGCAAGCGGAGAAAACGGCGTTCCTCCGGTCACCGCCGGATGCTCGCCGCCTGGCCATATGGCCGTCGGATGCGGGCGTAACTCCCTGCTGGGCACGTGCGGCTGAGCGCGGCGCGGCCGCGTGAGCATCCCTTGCTCGTCGCCAGTGCGCCCCTCACGGTGCGGCTGCAGTCTCGCAGGCGGTGGGCTTGCCCGCGGCCCATCTCGCGGCCAGAATGAGACCCCTGGATCGCTGATCGTAGGCTTGCAGGACCTTTACGAAACTCCGCGAAGCAGAGAACAGTCTGCAGGACCCGCGAGGCGAAACCGGTGGTCGGAGTGTTCCAGCCCATTTTAAGGTGAGGAGATACCGTGAAGCATTCAACGGCGACCATAGGCTCGGCGCTATGTTTCGTATTGGTTTTGCTATCCCCGACCGCGGGCCGGCAGCCCGTTCGTGATCATGACGTCACGCCTGAGGACTACTTCACAATCGCTCCGATTACCAGTTGCGCTGCCTCCCCGGATGGCAGGTACATCGCATATACCGAAATGCGATGGGAGCCGCCCGCTGAGAAGCGTAATACGGACCTGTGGGTGGTCGCGACCGGCACGAAAGCGGTGAGACGACTGACCTTCGACCGGGCCGGCGACCTCGCTCCCAAATGGACGCCGGATTCGGGATACATCTACTTTACTAGCAATCGCAAGCGCGCCGGTGAGGAGGAGCCGCCCCATGACGGCAAGAAGCAGGTGTGGCGAATCTCTCCACAAGGTGGTGAGCCTATGGCTGTCACCCGCGTGAAGGATGGGGTCGGCCTGTTCGATCTCTCCAGGGACGGCCTGACGCTCTATTACACCAAATCGGAGGAAGAGGTCGAAGACGAATGGAAGGACCTGCGGAAGGAGTACAAGGACCTCGAGTACGGCCACGGTGTCACCAAGTTCTCGCAGGTCTGGAAGCTCGATCTGGTAAGCTGGCGGGCCGAGAAGCTCGTTGACGAAAAACGCGTGATACGTGCTTTTGCCGTGTCGCCTGATCAGCGCCGCATCGCCATGATCACCACACCGGACGAGACGTTGTTGAGCAAGGAAGGCTGGTCGCGCGTCGACGTCCACGATGCCGCTACCGAGCAGGTCAAGCCGGTGACAGCGAAGGGCTGGCGGAAGGATCATCCCTCACCCTACGGCTGGGCGGACAACGTCAACTGGTCTGACGACAGCGAAGCCCTGGCTTTTACCGTTTCTTTTGACGGCTATCCGACCGGAATCTACGTAGCAGAGTGGTCGGGCGATGACGTCTCGGTGAGCGAATTGGACAGGCCGCCGATCGTCTCGGTCAACGGCGGTTCCGTCCGGTGGCGGGGTGGTTCGCGCGATCTGTGCTTTTCCGGCGAGGAGCGGGCCCGCGTCCGGGTGTATTCGATCCCCAATGTTCGCGCTGGAAAGTATGAGAAGGCAAGGTCGCTAACGCCGGGCGACGTGGTCGT
>CP070827.1:1987213-1988963 GCA_020344555.1 Phycisphaerales bacterium | reverse complement strand
CCCCTCCGGGGCTTGGGTCCTGTCGTGCGACGCGGACCATGGGCTTGCGCCCGTGGCTAGATTCCGCCACCCCCTGCGCTCCGCGCGGCCATGTCGCGGACAGATAGCGTCACTCGCGTGATTGCATCCTTGCGGAGGCTTCCGTTACATATCGGCCAGCCGTAGTCTTGGCTGCACAATCCCGTCGCCGTCGGCTAGCCCGGATTATTCACGCGTGGGCCTGTTTTACGACCTCCTTGTGAGTTAAGTTACTGGTGGAAAAAGACTTAGCTCAAGGCAAGGAGGTCGATTATGTTGAAACAGTGTGTAGCTCAAATCTGCTTCGATTTCTTCTCCCGTCTGCCCATCGTGGTAGAGCCTCACGAGGTCCAGGTCAGCAGCGACACCGGCATTCTACCCATCCGCCAGTTCGATGACCAGATCGGTTTGACCGATCGTTTCGTTGCCTGTCTTAACGACGCCCGCGACCCGGACCACACCGAGCACAGCCTGCCGGAGATGGTCCGCCAGCGAATCTTCGGCATCCTGGCAGGCTAAAGACTGCAACGATCACGACATGCTCCGCAGCGATCCGGTTTTCAAGATGGTCAGCGGCCGAACACCCAACGGCCGTGATCTGGCTAGCCAGCCAACGCTCTCACGCTTCGAGAATGCCGTCGACATCCCCTCGCTATGGCGTCTGCACGACTTCTTCATTGACGATTTCATCGCCTCCTTCGACACCCCACCGACATCGCTCACCCTGGACCTCGACGCCACCGACGATTCATGTCACGGTGAGCAGCAATTGGCCCTGTTTCACGGGTTCTACGACCAGTATCAATACTATCCATTGATCATCAGCTGCGACGAAACCAAGCAAATCCTCTGGCCGGCGCTACGTCCGGGGACGGTGCACGCCGCCTTGGGAGCTGACGATGACCTGGAATACGTGGTCAAGCGCCTTCGTCAGGCTTGGCCGGACGTGGTGATCTACGTACGTGCTGATACCGGCTTTGGTGTCCCCTGGATGTATGACGTTTGTGAGCGACTGGAGCTCCCCTATACCCTGGGACTATCGAGCAACCAAGTACTCAAAAGAGCCACGGAAAACCTTGTGAAACAGGCCGTCGAGCGGTTTGAGCAGACCGGCGAGCCTCAGCGGTCATTCGATCGTTTCTTCTACCGGGCCAAGAGTTGGAAGAACCACCGCCTGGTGATTGCCAAAGCGGAGTGCAACCACCTTGGCATCAATCTGCGGTTTGCGGTCACCAATCGTCCTGGGGCAGCAACACTGCCCGAAGTCTGCTACGACAATCACGTTCAGCGAGGCGAGAGCGAAAACCGCAACAAGGAACTCAAGAACGGCCTGGCTGGTGACCGGCTTAGTTGTCATCGTTTCGTGGCCGACTACTTTAGGCTGATGATGCACGCCGCGGCGCTCAATCTGCTGATTCGCCTACGAGGTCTGGTCGCCGACCCGCCCGAACTCGCCCGACCGGACGATCCTCATCGGGGCGATCGCGTGCCGGTGGAAGATCCCACCATGCCCATCGAGTCGCTCAGCGGAAACGAGCGTCGTCGCTACCACAACTACCGCCGACGCCTCGACCCACTGGGCCAAGGACACATCACTACCTGGCGGACAATGTTGATCAAGGTTGCTGGTGAAGTCACCCAGTCAGTCCGTCGGATTGTGGTAAGAATTCCGGCCCACTGGCCTCATCTCCAATGGTTCCGCCGCGTCTGCGCGGCCATCACCTTGCGGGGC
>CP070827.1:1985362-1987113 GCA_020344555.1 Phycisphaerales bacterium | reverse complement strand
GCGAATCCGGCGCGATACTGCGTGGGGCACGATTCGGCCGGGGCTCCGATCTTCGAGGATGTGACAGAGCGTGTCATCAGAAACATCGACCGGCATAACCTCGACGTGCTGGTTTGCATCGGTGGCGACGGCACCATGTCGGCGGCGTCAACGCTTATCCGGCGAGGTCTGCGCATCGTCGGCGTTCCAAAAACCATCGACAACGATCTTGCACACACCGAGGTCACTTTCGGGTTTGACAGCGCGGTTTCCACCGCGACCGGCGCTCTGGACCGGATTCGCACTACCGCTGCGAGTCATCACCGTGTCATGCTGGTGGAGACGATGGGACGCAACGCCGGTTGGATCGCCCTTCACGCCGGGGCCGCGAGTGGGGCCGATGTCATTCTGATCCCCGAGATCGAATTCGACCTCGACGTGGTCTGTGAATGCTGTGCCGGGCGGAGCAAGTCGGGTAAGGCGTATACGTTGGTGGCGGTATCGGAAGGGGCCAGGCCGGTCGGCGGCCGTGCGGTGGTGGATCGGGTCGTGCATGAATCACCCGATCCCGTTCGTCTCGGCGGGGTCAGCGAGGTTCTCTGTGAGCAGATCGCCGAGCGGACCCGGCTGGAATGTCGGGCCACAATCCTGGGGCACGTGCAACGAGGCGGCATACCGACCGCCCACGACCGGGTACTGGCCACGCAGTTCGGCCATCGTGCCGTCGAGTTGATCGTAGGCGGCGATTTCAATCAGATGGTGGCCATGCAAAACGGCCGGCTGACCGAAGTGCCCATCGCCGAAGTCGCCGACCGCCAGCGCCTGGTGCCCGTCGATCATCCCCTTGTTTCAGCCTGCCGGGCAACCGGCGTCTGCTTCGGCGATTGAGTACCGGCTGGGCACTGCCCACCAAAATCATCTGCCCACCAAAATCACTCAATGTGGTCTGCGGTAGAGATATAGGGCGCGGGCTAGTCTCTCACCTTTGAGCTCGAGATCGTATTCATGTCGTTTGCGTGAGTGAAGCCCGAGCTTTCGTGTCACATTTGCGGCGGCGTGTTGTTCGGCCGGGTCCATAGAGGCGGTTTTGTAGGCCACCAGCCACCCGCCTGGTGCCACATGTCCGGCGGTTTGCTCAAGTGATTTCGCCAGCATGGTCAAGGCGCGAAAGACCACGAGACTAAATCCGGGATCTGACTGCTGTCGGCTCGAGGACGAAGGATGAAGGATGAAGGATGGAGGTTTCCAGTGCTGCGAATGGGCGTGCTCGCAGCGGAGGTTGTTTATCCCGATCGCCGCGGCGGTGCGGCGGAGAAAATCGATCTTCTTACCGGTTGCGTCAATAGCGGTTAAGGACCAGTCCGGCCGCATAACTGCCAGCGGCAGGGCGGGGAAGCCCGCCCCGGTGCCGACATCGAGAACGGTTTTGACAGTGATCTGCCGCTTACCGACCCATATCAGCAGGGCGAGTGAATCTGCGTAGTGCTTGACGGCCGCTTCGACCGGGTCGGTGATCCGGGTGAGGTTCATCACGCGATTCGTACGGACGACGGCCTCAAAATGGGCTCGAAGCTGATTGAGCTGTCGCGGCGTGATCGGCAGATTCCAGCGATCGAGCGCCTCTGTCAGTGTAGTATCAAAGGCATCTTCCGGGCCGTGCATCCATTTATGATGTCCCACTGTGCGGAATCATGCCAGTAGGCGGCAGCGTCGGCACGTCTTGGGTAGCGGCCGGCGTCTCGCCGGCCGGAGTCACGGCGGCCTGCGGGGAC
>CP070827.1:1983507-1985262 GCA_020344555.1 Phycisphaerales bacterium | reverse complement strand
TACCAGAGGTCGGCATCGAGTCTCTTGCCCTTGGCGAAGAGCTTGACGCCGTCAAACCGGCGTCGCACAGCGGCCCAATCCAACGGCGAGACATACCGCTGGTTGCCGTATTGCAGCTCCTGCCGCCCAACGCGCAATGTGAGTGGTAAGTCTTCGCCGAGCACGCGCAGGTCGAAGAACAACTGGTGAAGATCCCAGCGGTTTTCATCGATTCCACGCGGGGCCAGGTCCCGCTCTTCGTCAAACGCTGCAATCCCCTGGGCAAATGCTCGAAACAGCTTTCGGTACTTCAGGTCGGCGTGCAGCATGTACCGAAACACGTGAAATGTGTCCTGTGCCGGTTCGGTGACCCCGAAGGTCTTGTTGGTTTCCGCTTCCAGGCGGTAGCGGAACTCGCCGCCGACGCTCAGGCGCCAATCATCGTCCAAGCGGATGTTCTTGACGGGGTCAAAGAAGTCCCCCTGGTACGAGTCCGGCTGGCCGTCTAGGTAGCAGAAGTCTTCGTCCCAGCGAAGGTTCAGGTATTTCGGTCCCGGAAGGGGCTTCTCGGGTGTCGCCGGCGCCTGCTCCTCAAGCTGTGCTTCCTTCTCCTGTTCCGTGGCGCTGCCGGTGTCGCTCTGCGCCGGAAGCTCGTCCGGTGCCCCAAGAAAGCACAAACAAGCCAGGCAAACACCCGCCCAAGTCGTGTTGATCATAATCGCCTCCCTTAATTGCTCGCACCGATCTGTAGCTCTATGAAGACCTACCGGCCAGGTCTGCCACCATCGTCCTGATCGCATCAAACGACCGTCCTGAGCGGCGACGGCGGCGTTGCCGCTCAGGGCACTATGGCTTACGGTGTGGTTCTATTTCGGCCACACGCTCTTTGTAACCGCATAGTTTTAACCTCATGGCGTAAACACGCCAACACAGACCCGCGCCGGCAGCCACGCCCAATACTGCGAAAGGACCTCGCCAGCGCTGGGAGCGCTCGAGTTGCATGCAAATTGCGGACCGGCGCTTGGCGTTTCGCAAGTATACTTGGCTACAGAATGGGTCGACCTACCTCCGTGGGGCGACGCGAGCTACGACGGCTCCGACGACCTGCCCCTCTTGCCACCCGTTCTTCTTGTACTGTGGGAAGAAGGGGTCGGGTTCTCCCTTGGGCCGGCCGTGACACTTCAGGCACGTTCCGGCGGCCCTGATCGGTTTGGCGTAGTAGCAGCCTCGTGGGGTCAACCGTTCCGCGTAGGGTTTCCCACCTCGCACTTCGTGGAACAGCGCGACGGCGGTGGCATCACCTGCGTTATTGGGATTCCGCGGCTCGTCGACGACCATCTTGACCCACGCGCGATTCCCGGTGGCGTTTGGCACCGCGGTGTGGAAAACGCTGTCGGCCACCGCGGCGGGCAGTAAGAGGTTCTCAGCGAGCCACTCTCGATGCGCAGCGTCGGCCGCAACGTAATGTTTGGCGATAACCGCCCGCGTGCGCAATTCCAGCTTGACGAGCAGGCGGGCTAGCTCCCGATCATACGGCTGCCCGACCTTTTCGACCGGCTCAGGACCGCGCTCGACCTTGGTTTCCACCTTGGCGGCCGCGCAACCTGAAAGCTGTCCCACCGCAACAGCGAACGAAGCCACTGCGGCAAATGTAATGATCCGTTTCATGCCAATTCTCCTTTGAATTGCGTATCGGCACTTGTCAGTGCACACATTCTCCGTCCACGCTACGGAAGACCTTGTTGGAAGTCGGCACGCCAAGCCGTCGTTGGACAA
>CP070827.1:1981648-1983407 GCA_020344555.1 Phycisphaerales bacterium | reverse complement strand
CCGCCCAGCTCATCGCGCAAAAATGACGTGCTTTTCTCCGACAGCCACCACCTTGGAGCAAGCGTCATGTCCTTCCGCTGCATGTCCAAAGCAAGTGATTCGAGAAGCCACTTGATTTCGCGTTCCTCAAGCGTGACACGCCGGTCGGGAGCACCGGATGTGGCCGTGCGTTTCCTCTGCTCCCACGAGAAGAGGAACGCTTCGACAATCTTCTCGTACAGTTCACAACGCCGTTGCGGCAGGCTGGCCCCGGACTCGTGCAGAAGGCATAGGACGGTGAGCATCATCGGATTGGCGGCCAGTGCCCTGATCCTGCGGTGATCGATGATGGCGTGTCCAAGCTGCTGCACCCTATTATCGCAGATCGCGCACTTGCGCCCGGCGTCGTGACCGTCACGAAAGGCGGACCACTCGACCACAAAGGTGCGGATTGCTTTCTCGTAGAGTGGTTGGACCAAGAGAGCATCGAGAGTCGCGCCCAAAGTTGGCCTCTCGAAGCCGACCGGTCGCGACGTAATCACAACGTGAACTTCGCGATGCTCGCGAACAAACTGGCGTATCCTCTCTATGAGTATCCCCTGAAGTCCTGGATCGGCCACTTCGTCGAGCCCGTCGAGGAGCAGCAACACATCGCCGCGGCAAGCTCGCTCTTTCAGCCACTCCGCCGTCGCGGCGGGATCCGGCACGGAAAGTTGAGCGAGCGCGGCCTGAACCACGTCAACCGTTTCGTCCTCGTGCAACTGTTGGGACCATTCGGCCAGTCGCACGAAAATCGGCACCCATTGCCCGTCAACATGTGGCGGCTGAGATTTGCCGGGCATGGCGTGCTTCCGGGCGAGATACCGTAAGGCGGTTGTCTTGCCCGCACCGGGTTCACCGAGAAGAAAGAACCGCCGAAATCGCGTAAGGGCTGTGTCAAGCGAGAAACTGGGTAAGCGCTTCCTACGCGGTCTGGTCGGACGGCTACACGTCTCCACGGATCTCCGCTGCGCTGTATGTTCATCGCGCTCGCGAACCATTACAGGCACATACCCACGATCGAGCGGCATTTGCTCGCCGGCGCTTACGACCCCCATTCCGGTAAAGTCGAGGTATCGGTGCTGTTCGGCCAGCTTGCTCAGATACGCGGTCTCGATCCCGTTAACGTCCAGGTCGTGTTCGGGAAGCCCGAGCGCTGAGGCGAGCCTCTGTCCGGTCCGCGGGTGCACTCGCGTGGCCTTGCCGTTGAGCAGCTTGGCGAGCGTTGCCCGGGAGACGTTGGAACGTCGGGCGAGCTCGGCCTGCGTAAGGCCACGCTCAGCCAGCGCCTCGCTCAGTCTTGAAATATCAATCGTCATGGACATAATGCTGATAATCCGGTTCAGAGAATCCTACACTATCGTAGCACCTGGCGCCTATGTTGTCAAGATACTCTGGCTGCCACTCAGAAGCAATATGCGCATGGAGTGGCTACGTCCTATAAATATGGCCTTCTGTTAACGCTTCTTCGTCGCGACGCAAAAACCGGGTCAATCTGTGCATCCTTGGAAAGCCGCGTGATCTATGGCGGTGGGGCGTGCTCATAGGCGGCGTGCAACGTGCCCATGCCCACATTCGCCGGGGTTGAGCCCCGATACCCGGGATCTTCGGCCTGCCACCCCCATTGCAGGGTTGTCGGAGTCTTAGTGTTTTGGCAGGGCGTCGATGAGTCGGTCGATTTCGCGTTCGTTGTTGTAGCAGTGAGGGCTGGCCCGGAGGCGGCCGCAACGGACCGCTATCA
>CP070827.1:1979788-1981548 GCA_020344555.1 Phycisphaerales bacterium | reverse complement strand
CTCAAGTGACATCGTTGTTGCACCGCTTCTGTCGCCCCTACCTTCTTGCCATATGGCACTCATGCTATCTTTGCGTGTGTCACTTTGTTTGGTAAGGAGGAACGAGATGGGGATGCGTCGGCCCAGAAGAGAAGAACTCAAACGCCTTGAGGGCAAGACATTGGATGCGCGCTTCCGGAGCATCATTCGGGATGGACTCAATTGTTCCCCGTTTGAGGCGGAGGCGGTCCTCGACGTCGTCAAGGAGGTCTACGGTCCATACCTCGCTGAAACGCCAGCCGCTTCGCCGCCCGGCCGGATCACACTTGTCGCGATCGCCGCCGATGAGCCGGCGGGCAAGGCCGTGAGCGAGTGCGAGACGCGGACGATCTCCCTGACGATTCACCACGGCAGCCGGGACGACAAGCTCCTGCAACGCGAAGGCACCGCCGGCTTTCGACGGGCTCGCATCCCCGAGCTGTGCCAGGAGGCGTTGAGTCAAGACGCTCTGCTGACGCGGGAGGATTTGGCCTACCGGATCTTCTTTGTCGGGGTGCGTACCATTTCCCGTGACCTGAAGATCCTTCGGGAGGAGAATCCTGTCACGCCTATCCCGCTTCGTAGCACGGTCCACGATATTGGCCCTGTCTTAACCCACCGCGTTCAGATCGTGCGTTTGGCTCTGGAAGGCAAGACGACTACACAGATCTGTCGGATCATGCATCATTCTCCCCAGGCGGTGGCCAACTATCTTTCCACGTTTGTACGGTGTGCCCAGCTGGCGCGGCGCGATATGCAGGTCGGGCAGATTGCGTTCTTGTTGCGGCGTGGCCGGGGGCTCATGCAGCGATATCTCGATTTGCTGCAGCTCTGCGAGGAGGACAAGAATCTGTCCTACCACCTGGAGGAGCTGTTGAGCCGCGGACAAGGGGCGGGGGAAAAAAGGACAGACCGGAGAAGCCCCGATGAGCAGTAAGCCAGACTACGTCCGCAAGAAATTCGGCCCATTGCAGGACAAAACGCTGCATAATGCACTGGCTCACGTCATGGGGAAGGAGTTCCCGCGGCTCGGCGGTCCGCGGTTTCTGGACTTGTGTGCTGAACTGGTTATCAAGGTCGTTGGTCAGCACTTGCGTCCGCGCGAACATATCCAACACGGTCAGGTCCTGTGGATGGGCGTGAGTAAGGATGATCCGCCTCGATGGCGCCAACGTATCGCCGACACGGATCTGGTGCCAGTGGTTCTTGACCTGAGTCTCTCAGAGGACATAGCGGCGCGTCTTAATCGACAATCCGTCAGGGAACGGTTGCGACAGAAGGCAGTCCGGTTGTGCGAACAGGCCTACCGGCAAGGGGCGCTCTTGTCGAATTGCGACTTGGCTGAACTGCTGAATAGGAACGACGCCGAAATCGCGCATACCCTGGCCGATCACGAGCGGCGTACGCGGAAGCTCATACCCCGACGAGCCACGCTGCACGACGTGGGCACTGGCCTGACGCACAAGCGTCTGATCTGCTGGAAGTACTACGCCGAAGGCAAGACGACGGACCGGGTGGCTCGTGAGACCTACCACAGCCCGGAAGCGGTGGATCGGTACCTTGGGCAATTCGATCGGGTGCGACACTGTCGACGCGAGGGTATGCAGCTCCAGGCCATCGCGTTTACGTTGAACTGCAGCCTGGCGTTGGTGCGGGAGTATCTACAGATCGATGACGAGCTGGAGGGTCGCCATGATTGACGTGCTGCCGCATCGGTCGAGAATGCAACTCGCCGGCCGAGA
>CP070827.1:1977886-1979688 GCA_020344555.1 Phycisphaerales bacterium | reverse complement strand
CCGGACTTTTCATCATTACAGAATTCTCCTCATAAGTCGGATCGTGCCCGGAACAGCAACAGTCGCAGCCTGGGCCGTTGTTCAGCACTTAGCTGGCTTGAAAACGGGTCCCCCCAAGCGTCCCTGGGCAAGCACGCTGTCGCTTGCAGGCCGACGTTCCGCGCCGATCGCCAGCCCGGGCGTAAGAACAACACAGAGTCTAACCCACGGTCGCCAACAAGGCAAGAAGGCGTAATATCCGTATGTTCCCGATGCCTTGTTCCTGATGGCACGAGTCGTCCGGCTTCCTCCTGGAGTCCAAGGGCTTTCGACCAGGTTGGCAGGGCCATCGAACAGGTGATAAGCGAAGACGGACACTTAGCGCTGAAGTCTGACGTCAGGACAATGGTCCGTCTTGATTTGTGCCAATGGAATACCCGCCGCCCGGACATCCTGTCCTCTTGGGGCGGCGGGTCTATCACCAACGCCGGTGCCGCGCGATGGTGGTAGTTGATAACCTCCGGGGAGCGACCGCAGTCGAGCCCCGGATCGCCCGCCTTCGTGCACACCGTCGCTGTCGTCTATTTGTATGTTGATCGGCATTTCACACCCCCCGACATGAGTGTTTTCAGCTCTGGTAAGGCCTGTTCCGGCGTTAGAGGGCGGTAGACGCGGCCCCGTGGCGCCCGTTTTATTCAGGTACGGATGTCCCGCATTCCGGGCAGACGCCGGGCACGTTGCCAGCCAGGTTGTACCCACATTTCTGACAATGACCCGGCGGATGGCGACGGTGGTGGTAATGGCGAAACAACACCACTCCGCCAACGATTACAGCTATTATTGCAGGCGATGTCACGAGGAGACACAAAGCCAGAATCGTGCCAGGGCCCCCGCCTGCTGACCTGGGAAAGTACAGCAACACGGCGTCGAGCACAGCCCTCCAAATAGGTGGGACAAGAAAGATGAAGAAGATGGCCACACCGACAGATACTATCACGTTGACCGTCTTGCGACTCATGATTCTTTAACCTTGGTCCCACATTCCGGGCAGAGGCCCGTGCTGCCTCGTAGGTCGTAGCCGCACTTGGCGCATATTGGGAAAAGCTGCGCTCGTCTGTACTTCTCACGCATGTAGAGCAGGATGATTCCCGGCCCGAACGCCCACAGCAGAACCGTCCCCGCAAGAACCAGGGTCGTGTACGTGCCTCGTGCGCAGTAGCAGTCCCGTTGACGCATCACCCAGACATGGACGGGAACGGCCACCAACGCCTCGACCAAGCTGCCGGCCACCAGGCCGCGGATCATTCTGCCGAGCTGTGTGTACCTGTCACCCTGTCTCCAATAAAGAAAGAAGATCCACGCCCACACGCCCCATAGCGCCAGCATCGGAACCCAGATGATGAGCATGCCCCACCGGCCCCACTCCCCCGCTTGGTCCAGGATCGGTGCCCACCAATCAGGCAGCTCCGCCAAGAGTGCAAATGCGCCCACCGTGAGAAGCATGGCCATGGCGCTTGCGGCGATCACGGCAGACTTGAGGGGGCGCCCTGTGCCGACGAGCCGCATTCGCAACGCCGCTCCAGGTCGCAGGAGCGCCCATTGAGCCAGTAATAGCAGACCCAGAATCAGGACGACGTTGACCGCATCGCTTGGCGGGCCGTCAGAGCTTAGCGGGTCGTCATTCCACCAACCGAGCGGTGTGCCAATGAGCGCGGAACCCCCAGACTCTTCAAACAGAACAAGGGCGAAGAACGGCAAGAAGGCCCAGGCGAGGGCCGCGACGGTGTAGAGGATACCAGCAACGAGAATCACGCGGCGCAAAC
>CP070827.1:1975972-1977786 GCA_020344555.1 Phycisphaerales bacterium | reverse complement strand
GGGGTGTACGAGAACGAGCAAGTGTTTCTGGATGGGGCCGAGAGTTACGACCCTGATGGGGACGATATTTCCTTCAAGTGGGCCCAGGTAACTGGAAATGCCAGCCACTTCGTGCAACTCGTCGACGCCTCTGCGGCGGTCGCGAGTTTCGTAGCTCCAACAGTTGATGGTGACGTGCGCGTGGCGTTCACCCTCACCGTAAGTGACGGGCGACGCGGCACGGACGTGACTGTCCCGGTCGACGTATGGGATATCGTCGAAATCATCGACAACTGTCCGAATGATCCTGACAAAACCGAACCCGGGACATGTGGGTGCGGCATAGCGGATGACGACTCCGACAACGACGGAACACCCGACTGCCACGACGGATGTCCGAGTGATCCCGCCAAGATCGCTCCGGGAGAATGCGGGTGCGGGATCCCCGACGTCGATATGAACGGAAACGGCATCCCCGACTGCAACGAGGTGTCTGCCTGTCTCACGGGCACGCCTACATGGCAGAACACCTCGTTCCCCGCCCAGAGCGGCACCTTCACGGTATATTTCGACGCCACGCCCTATTCCGCAAACATTGACGGGTTGATTAGCCTATCGGCTGGCCTCACGACGACGTTCAGTGACTCTGCCGTGACTCCCCGCTTCAACGTCGACGGTTTCATCGACGCGTGGAATGACAATGTTTCCTGGTACTCCACCGATACGATCGTCTCGTATACGCCGGGAACGCCATACCACTTCCGCGTGGTGGTGGACCTGGACACACACACGTATGACGTGTTCGTAGCGCCGCAGGGTTCAACCGAGATCCAGGTGGCCAACGATTATCTGTTCCGCGGCCCGCAAAGTTCAGTGCAAAGCCTGGACCACTGGGCCGTTTGGGCCGGAACCGGATCCCACGAAGTGTGCGACTTCGTCGTCGGCGACTGTGTGGCTGATTCAGACGGGGACGAGATGGTCGACTGCCAAGACGGCTGTCCGAATGACCCGAACAAGATCAGCCCGGGAGTGTGCGGTTGCGGGAATCCGGATACGGACACCGACAACGACGGAACGGCCGACTGCAGCGATGGTTGCGTGGATGATCCGGACAAGACGGCGCCGGGTATCTGCGGCTGCGCCACACCCGACACCGACGGCGACGAGGACGGAACGGCCGACTGCGTCGACTTGTGCCCCGGTTTCGATGACAAAATCGACAGTGACGGCGACGGTGTACCGGACGGCTGTGACCCCTGCCAGAGCAACGTCGAATGCGATGATGGGAAGGTCTGTACGGACGACGCCTGCATCGCCGGTGCCTGCCAACACACTAACAACACGGTTCCGTGCGACGACGGCCTGTTCTGCACGGCCACCGACACGTGCAGCGGCGGCGTGTGCGTCGGCTCCGGCGACCCATGCCCCGGTCAGGAGTGCAACGAAACCGCCAACACATGTTACGACCCCGGCGCTTTCCTGCCGATGTCCACGGCCAGCCGTAGGACTGGGGTCGCGCCGCTGGCCGTATTCTTCGATGCCGTTGACCCCGCAAACGGAGTGGTGCAGCCAGGCGACGTAGGGTTGCCGAACGGCGATTATGCGGCGATGCATTATGAATGGGATTTCGGCGATGACGCCTCAGCCATGTGGGCCGACGGAAAGCGTAAGAGCCAAGCGACCGGCTACATTGCTGCACACGTCTTCGAAGACCTGGGCACGTACGATGTCCGGCTGACCGTATCGTGGCGGGATTCTAGCGGCACGCTACATCAGCGCACCTATGCCGAGCCGCCCATTGCCGTCACTGACCCCGCCACCGAAACAGGTTGGAC
>CP070827.1:1974026-1975872 GCA_020344555.1 Phycisphaerales bacterium | reverse complement strand
TTTGGTCTTTCGCCTTTGTCGTCCATTATCAAGGCCCTGCGCAGCCAGCGCCGACATCGTTCGCCCCTCTGCACTTATGTGCATGATAGACAAACCGGGGGCGAAATCAACACCAAAGCACCGTTTTGAGGCGGCAAATGCGGAGCAACGGCCGCTTTCCCGAGTCGACGCGGCGGCCCTACACGGCCGACGCCGCTGACGGCGGTGGCGAAAACAGGGCGAGCCCCGCGCCGGCAGACAGAACGAATCGCCCGCGTACCATATGGGGCTATAGGGGATTCCCCGATACGCGACCCGGCGAATGCCGGATGGAAGATGTAGCCAAAGCCCGATTCAACAAAACCCCCGCCTCATTAGTATAGGTACCGAACCCGAAAGATGGAAGGGGATACTATGAATGATAGAGAGCTTCTGGAACGGTACGCTGCGGGCGAGGAAGACGCATTCCAGCAATTGGTCAGTCAGTACAAGGACAGCGTGTACGGTTTCCTGCGTCGGTTCCTGAGCCGATCCGACCTGGTGGAGGACGTCTTCCAGGAGACCTTCATGCAGCTCTACGTCAGTCGCGACACCTTCGACCAGTCCCGCCCATTGCGACCGTGGCTGTTCACGATTGCCGCCAACAAAGCCAAGGACGCGCTGCGCCGGATGCAGCGGAACGAATCGGCGCATCTGAGCAACATGTTCGACAGCGACGAGCATTCCATCGACGACGTGCTCAACACACTCGACTGCGATACACGCATGCCGTACGACGATCTGATCAAAGACGAGACAGCGGATTCGGTGAAGAAGGTCATCTCGAAAATGCCGACAAAGCTGCGGGAGATTATTCTCTTGGCCTACTTCCACAAATTCTCATACGCCGAGATCGCGGAGATGCTCAGGATCCCAGTCGGGACGGTCAAGAGCCGGCTCCACACAGCGGTGGGGCGTTTCGCCGAGGATTGGCAAGCGGCCTTGCTTTGCGAGGCCAGGAATTAGCCGGGGGATCGAACCAAGGTGGATCGTGATGAGAGGCGCCGCGTCAGGCGGCCGACCTGCAAGCCACGCCGAGGAAAGAAGGGGCAGTGCCGTGACGGGCACCCGCCTGGGTCAGTGTTCTAGGGGGCAGTTTTCGAGAGGCGGCGCAGGATCTCGACCTTGTTCGCCCATGCGTGTGTGTCGACATCGGGCCACCAGAGTGAATCGCAGTCCCAGAGCTCGTGCCACCACTTCCACAATCTCGTTAAAGCTCTCATCGTCCGTCTCCTTACCTGCGCGGGTCAGCGCTGGGTTCCATATCTCGAGTTTCATTTTGCTGTGAGAGCGTGCTCTATTGATAAGAGGCACCCGGCAAGGCAGAGGTAACACTTTGGCCGAAAGGGAGGAACTGCCGGGTATTCAACGCCGCCCGGCGGCGCCCTCATAGCTGTCGTTTGATGGCCTGGGCGTGGATGATCTCGAAGATGTCCTTGATGAACCCCGGGTCCAGACCGGCCTTTTCGGCCCGGGCGATGTGATCTTCCAAAAGGTGTTCCCAGCGATCCAGTTGGAGCACGGCGATGTTGTGCTCATGCTTGATCCGGCCGATCTGCTCGACCCAATTCATTCGCTCGGCCAGGTCCTGGATGATCTTGGCGTCGACGCTGCTGATCTCGGCCCGGAGGTGGGCCATCTGCCGTTTCAGTTCCCGGTCGGTCACGGCCGTGTCGCGCGCGTGGAGGCGCTCCACCAGCCGGCACAGGGTCTTCGGCGTGATTTGCTGCCGGGCGTCGCTGAGCGCTTCGTCGGGGCGCCAATGCGTCTCGATCATCAGCCCCCGGATGCCCAGATCCAGCGCCGTTTGCGAGATCGGCTCGATCAG
>CP070827.1:1972068-1973926 GCA_020344555.1 Phycisphaerales bacterium | reverse complement strand
CGGTTGAGGTGCCGACCCACGCGGCGGCACCGCCAGTTTGAGCGTTTCTGAAGACCCAACTAGCGCCCTGACCTCCCTGGCTTGTCTCTGCGACAAGAGCGTCGTTCTGGTAGACCATCACTTCGCCGTCCACTCGGGCGTTACCTCCGGCGACGTGCAGCTTGCTGGCGGGGTCGGGTGCCCCGATGCCAACGTTACCGGACGGGGCGAAGTGTATTACGGTCGCGTTCGCCGCGTAGTTCGCATTAGGGCCGAAGGTGAAGCGAAGTGCAGAGCCGGGCCCGGAGTCCGAGGCCAGCCGGGCGAACGTCCACTTATCGACGAGATCTCCGGTGAGCCCAAGCTCCCCTAGAGAGATCGCCGAACCCCATGATCCGGCGTCGCTGCTGTACAGCCCGATGACGGCGTCCGTTTGTTCAACAATGATGTCGTCGTTTTCCAGGACTGCGGCGCCGAGGCCGAGATCGGTTCCCCGAACGTGCGCACTGGCAAGCGGGTCGGGCGTCCCGATGCCGACCTCACCGTCGTTGTAGTAGATGTCGGCGCCGCTCGTTTGCCACAACGAGCCGCCCCCGCCGCTAGCTGCGTAGAGAGCGTAGGGTGTCGGCGTGACCGGCTGGCGTGGAGTGAGCGTGGTCCAGTTCCCGGCGCCCGAGGGGAACTCCACGTCGATTTCCAGCCAGCGTGCGTCGCCGTTGAAAGGGCCCGCGCCGAAGTCCAATTGAACCGTGAACAGCCCGTCGACCACGTCTACCGCGATCGGGCCAAAGGTGCCGACGCTCTCGCCGCCCGCCTCTGCGTCCCACAACGTGAACACGAAGTCGGCGGTGCCGTTGACCGGTACGCCGGCTTGCTTGAGCTGTCCCTGGTAGGTGAAGGCCGTGACAGCGGCTGCCTGCGCCATTGCCCCGATGCAGGTTGCCGCCAGAAGGAGCGAAGTGCCACGCCGGGCAAGAAGTCTCGCATTCATCGTCTGTCTCCTTTCTGGAGCCCGCGTGAGCGTCGCCGTCAAGCGTCGTCGGGGCTCGAGAACCGCTTCCGGGAGGGCTTGCCAACAGGCCCCTGGAACTAGAACGAAAGACAGGCCTGTCACCTCACGCGCGGCAGTGGTTTTGGGAGCTCGATCCGCATTTGGGGGCCCCGGTTCAAAACCGGGATTGGCCAGGCCTGCAGAACCGCCGTACAGCCCCGCGCCGTTGACCAATTGGAGGGTGGCTCCGCGGTCGCCCGGCACGATGTTCCCGGCTTCATCCTGATCGGGCTTATAGGTCCCGCCAGCCACGCCGCGGCGGGATTCTGAGTGGATCTGATTGCTTGGCCATATTGCCTCTAGAAGTCGGCGAAGGCCGTCATCACCGCCTACGGGCGAAGGCATTATGGCCGATGTCGGAGGGCCCGAGACTTGGTGGACCAGAACAACACATCGTGATTCGACGAACGCTAGCTCCCGAACAGTACCTGGAATGCCGCCGCGTCGTGCAGATCCACGTCGCCATCGGTATCGAAGTCGAACACGTCTTCGTAGGCGACCCCGCAATCCGGAGACGGCGGCGGGGGCGACACTCCCGGGCCGGCCCAGCCTGTGCATAGCGCCGCGACGTCGACCAAGTCGACCGAGCCGTCGCCGTCGTAGTCGCCTGGCCCGTACACTTGGCATTCGTCCGGCAAGCCGTTACCGTTGCAGTCCTCCGAGATCGGTGCGACGCTCTCGTTGAGCAGAACGGCCATCTCATGCGCGCCAGCGTTGATGACCACCAAATCGAGTGCGTCGTCCGCATCCACGTCCGCGAGCGTCGCACAGTATGCTCCGCCGCCACCCACCGGCCAGTTCTCGATCGTCGTGGATCCGATTGACTCG
>CP070827.1:1970100-1971968 GCA_020344555.1 Phycisphaerales bacterium | reverse complement strand
AAGAAAGTCGCGGAGAGAACCAGCGGAATCGTGGGGTTCTTACTACTATTTGCAGGCTTCCTGCTGCAACTGGTCGGGACCGTCCTTTCTGCAGCGCTGAGTCTGTAACAATGCGATCTTGCAAGAACGTCGTTCACCTCGAGGTCGCGGCAAGCTAATGGTGCTCTCTACTGCACGGGGCTACCAGAGGAACTCGAGTCCAAGGCGGAGATCGGCCGCATCCGGTGCCAGCGTTTCCTTGGCGGATTACTGCGGCATTACTATCGTGTGGCGTGAGCGCTCGACGAAGCACATCTTGAACCGCGCCGACGGCGTAGGATGATGACGCCGGAGGTGTGGCATGACCGATCGAGCGAAGTACTGGCGTCGGATGTTACGGGCGTGGGAGAGGAGCGGCCTGAGTCAGGCGGAGTTCTGCCGACGCAGGGGCCTTAAGGCTGTGACCTTGGCGTGGTGGAAACGCCAACTCAACGAAGGGGTAACGGATGGGCGCCCTGTAGGTCGCAGGCGTGGCCCGGCATCAAGGTCTCAGGGTGGGCAGGCGAAGTTCGTCGAAGTGGCATTGCCCGGCAGGGCCTTGGGCGGCGGCTGGCCCGATTCATTTCCAGCGGCGGTGTGGGCATCCGGATACGAGATCGCTCTGCCGGATGGGGCGTTGATCCGCCTGCCCGGTGATTTCGATCCGGACAAGGCCTCGCAACTCATCGGTGCGGTGGCGTCGGTATGCTGACCCTGCCGCCGAGCGTTCGCATCTTCGTGTGCCTGGCGCCCGCGGACATGCGGCGGTCCCTGGATGGCCTGGCGGCCATGACGCGTGACACCCTTCGGGAGGATCCGCTTTCGGGGCACCTGTATGTCTTCTTTAACCGCCGCCGGGATCGAACCAAGATCCTGTTCTGGGATCGCTCCGGCCTGTGCCTGTATTACAAGCGCCTGGAAAGAGGCGTGTTCCGACTTTCATCGCTGGAGGATTCCAACAGCCGGGGCGCCGAGATCGAAGCGGCCGAGCTGTCGTTGATCCTGGAAGGCATTGATCTTTCCAGAGCGAGGCGTCGGGCACGCTTTATTCCTGGAAAGAGCGCCTGAAAAAAAACACACATCGATTCGATTTTTTTCTTGCCATGCGATGGCATTATGATATAGTCATCCACGAGAGTTACGGATGACTTTGACCTTCCTTCATTGAATTCCGGACCCTTGAAACACAAGCCATCATCGAGCAACGATCCGAACCAACTGCCCTCCGATGTTCAGCAGTTGCAGGCCATGGTGCTCGAACTGCGCGGCCAGGTCGAGTACCTCAAGCGGATGCTGTTCGGACGCCGCAGTGAGAAGCTCCGCGATGATCCCAGCCAGGGGTTGCTGTTCGCATCCGGCGAATGCGGAGAGGCTCAAGAGGATCAAGAGCAGGAGGAAGTCCCGGAGGAGGACGAGGAGACCTCTCGGCGACGGCGGCGTAGACGACATCCGGGTCGTCGGCCGCTGCCGGAACACCTGCCCCGTTACACCCACGAGATTCATCCGCCACAGGAGGAGCTGACCTGTCCGTGTTGTGGTCAACACAAGGACCTCTTCGGCCAGGACGTGACCGAGGAGCTGGACATGGTTCCGGCGAGATTCTTCGTGAACCGTTATGTCCGCTACAAGTACGCCTGCCGCCGGTGCGAGGGCTACGTTAGCACCGGATCGCTTCCGCCGCGTCCGATGGACAAAGGTATCCCCGGGCCGGGCTTTCTGGCCCAGGTGGTCACCAGCAAGTACGCCGATCACACGCCGCTGTACCGGCAACAGCAGATCTACCAGCGTCACGGGTTGGACATCGCCCGATCGACGCTCTGCGGCTGGGTATCCTACGCGGCCTCGGTGCT
>CP070827.1:1968128-1970000 GCA_020344555.1 Phycisphaerales bacterium | reverse complement strand
GCCAGGCCATTGCCAGGCATCGGTGTAGAGCCGCTCACCACGCCCAGGACACGTTCCTTGACGACGTTGGTCAAAAAGTCGCGCCCGCTCTGCGAGCTTGTCCCGAGCAGGTTGGTCTCATAGTCGTATGCCCGAGCTGCCAGATAGGCATAGCGCGCCGCCAGATCAAACTGTGCCCGGTACTTCTGCAGCGCATCGTTGCGGAAAACCCGGAATGCCATGTCACGATAGCGGTACTGGCTGATGTCCCGGGCGGTCCGTTGCCGGAACGCCGTGCGCTGTTCGAGGAGACGGAGGCCACGCCCCAGCGCCGCGTGGTATCGCCCGTTCGCCTGGCTTGCCGCCTCCTTTAGCATGAACAGCTCGAGGCGCATGGAAGGTAGCGCCCGAACCAATTGGCGCAGGACCGCGATCTGCTGCTCGACCTGGTAGCCTCCCTGCCATCCCTGGATTTCCGTCTGTTGTTCGCTCGCGGCCAGTTGCTGGTCAAGCTGGGCGCGCAGCTCGTCCAAGGCCGCGACATCAGCAGCGGTGTCGAAACCCTGGGCAATTGTCTCGCCGATCAGAAGTACCGCCGAACGCGCGAAGCTGGTCGCGTCGAACGAGAAACCGACTTCGCGGGGGAATGCCTCCATGGTGGCGCGAGTCACGTTCCTTGTGGCGGTCGCGGTGCTCCGCATGCCTAGCTGGAACGCGCGCGCGGAATGGATCTCGTCCGCCAGGCTCCTTTGCACGTTGAGCCCCTCGTGCATGATTCTAAGCACGTTGCGGTTGAGGTCGTAGAGTGACTCGAGCAGGTCGGCCTGAAGCTCGATCTCGTCCAGATGCGCCTCGTATTGCTCCAAGGCCTGCAGAAAGCGCCCCAGGGCCTGCAACAGTTCGGACCTCGCAAACTGGATCTCGCCCGGCTCGTCGCGCGAAGTCCATCCGTCGGGTTTGACGAACCCGAGTTCCGCCGACACCTTGAACTGCATCATGTTCAGGCCCGGTTCGATTTCGCCGGTATCCGGATTGATGATGCGGCTCTCGACGAGGCGGGAGATCGTCGTCGTGCCCGACGGGTCGATGCCGATCAGGTCGGACGGATCGACATAGTCGTAGTGCAGGAGAGTGTCGGGACCGTCGTACCCGGGTGGGTAAGCCGGTGTCGGGCACTCACCGGAGCAGGAATTCCCCTCGATGTCCTCGAGATAGGGCTTGCCGAAGATCTCGATCAGGCGGCTTTTGAAGTCCATCTCCCGCTCGTCTACCAGGTCGGTGAACTCCTCGACCCGGTCCTGTTGGCTGCGCAGTCGGCGCGTGTTCTCGTTGGCGTAGTCGAACGCGGTCACGGCGCTGCCGAGTGCGCCGACCGCGCGTTCCAGCACCTGCTCGAAATGAGTCTTACCCTGCTCGATCTCGCTGGGATTCAGGCCAAAGGGCACGACGTTGGCGGCCAGCCCCAAGGGGTTCAACCCGGCGTCGGCCTTGTCGAGCGTCGCCTGAATCTCCGTATAGGCCGTGGCGATCTCTCGAAGCTCGGTGACCGTCGTGCGGTCAATCTGCTTGATCGTGTCGACGTGGGCGGGGTCGTCGTCGACATCATCCAGCAGCGCATTGGCCATCACCCAGTCGAAGTAGGCGCCCTGCCCGGCGCGACGTGCCCAGTCCACGACGCCCCACGCCCGCTGAGGATCGTTGTCGGGATAGCCGTCTTGCCGGACCGGGTCGGCGTCGAACTTCTGGCGGAACACCAGTGACGTGACAGCGGCACCCGTGCGGGCCTTGGCCGCTGCCGCCTTGGCGAACGCCCGCTCGTACTGGAAGCCAACCGGTACAGGTTGACCGGCCACCAAGACCGCTTCCGTCGAGACGATCCAATCGAACACGGGA
>CP070827.1:1966151-1968028 GCA_020344555.1 Phycisphaerales bacterium | reverse complement strand
AGCGACAGGCCCCGCAGATGCGCGGGGTATCCTCCGGCCGGCATAAACGCCCATAGCGTCCGCGGGATGGCTCCGATCGGCTCGAAGGTCGGAGCGATCCAGGCGCTGCCGCCGCCGCGTGCAGCCGGCCAGACGCCTGCCAGGAAATACGGCAGGAATCCCACGCCGACGGCGACGGTAGTGACAAACCATTGTCGCAGCACCCGACGCCGGTCGTCTGCAACCCAGATGCACACAACGGTCGCCGCCACCCAATAGAGCGTAAAGTAGTGCAGGTGCAGGCAGCCAAGGAGCATGAGGCCGTAGGCGACCCACCAACGCCCGCGTGCGCGTCGGGTCGCCTCATAAAGCAGCCACAGCGTGATCGAAAGGGCCAGCATCCACAAAGCGTACGCCCGCGCCTCGTGGGCATAGTGGATATGCAGAGGATGAAACGCGACGATCGCCGCACAAACCATGCCCGCCGTGTATCCACCCATCCGCCGGGCGAAAAGCCCCAGTACCGGTATGACCAGCGTCGCCGCCAGGGCGGACATCGACCGGTAACCCGCTTCGGAATCGCCGAACAGAGTTACCCAGCCGCGCAGGGCTATGTAATATGGCAGGTTTGTGCTCTCGACGAGGAGGTTCGAGCCCTCCGGCCAGTCGAACAGATTATGAACGTAAATGAACGTGCAGCTTTCATCGAACCAGAAGTCACGAACGCCCAGGCCCGTGAACCGAAACGCTGCGCCCACGATCGTCAACGCCGCAATAGCCGTGAGGAACCATCGCCATCCGGCGATTGACGATTGACAACTGCAGATCGCGGGTTCTCGAATAGTCAATCGCCAATCTCCCATCGTCGATCGACCATCTGAGTAGCACAACCCACCTCAGTTACGGCAGGCTTCCAACGTTCACGTTCTCGTCGCTATGACTGCCGGGATCATATACATACACCCGGTGCAGGGAGTCCTCGTCGACCGAGCTTTTTATGGTGAGAATCGCAAGCAGGGGGTTATCACGATCCGGTTTAATGTCCACGACCTCGCCGACGGTCATGGCGACGGGCAGAAGGCCGCTTACCAGGGCGGACAGGACCACATCACCGATCTTGACGACCCCATCATCGACGTCGCGCCGTTGCACGTCGCGGATCTCCATTACCCCCCCGCCGCGCCCCATCAGCCAGAAGTGCCGGTCAAGGGCCGTAAAACCCGCGTCGGTGAATCGCCCGATGCGAACTTTCATCTCCACGCTGACATCGCTCAACAACTTGACGCGGGATGTGTGCGTGCCGGTTTGCTCGTCGATGAGGCCGACGAACACTTCTCGCAGAAGGATGGCCATGCCGTCGCGCACCCCGTCGGCCTCACCTCGGTCGATCGCGAAGTAACGCGACACGACGGCTGATCCGCGCCGAACGCCCTGCAGACTTCCGGCATTGATCAATCTAGAGGACCGCCAGGGCAAAAGGTCTGCGGTGATGACCCTGGCCGGGATCAGCCGACCTTCCGTCCCGATACGTTGACCGTCCACCTCCCACAGCCGCGTCGCCGCGAGTATGCCGGCTTCCTCTTCGAGTTGTTCAACGCGAACGGTCAACGCAGCCACCTGATGCTCGAGGGCGGCCTTTTCCCGCGCGAGGGCTTCGTAGCTCGCCCGTGAAACCTCGCCGCCGCCACCCTGAACAACGCGGGCGACGGACTCCACTCCGGTCACGGCAGCGTCCTGGAAAGGTACGATTACTTGCACAAGACTGATGAGCCCACCCGTCCATTGGCGGGGCAGCAGCAAGGTGAGGGCGGAGACTACAAGCAAAGAGACGATGAGCGTCCTTTTGCGGCGGAAGGCTTTTGGGCGACTACGCACTGCAAATTACAAATTACGAATTA
>CP070827.1:1964167-1966051 GCA_020344555.1 Phycisphaerales bacterium | reverse complement strand
CCTCAATTTTCGGGTGGCATGGCCAAGCGGAGCGCCGCCATGTCGTCGCCAGAACATGCCGGCGCCCGTCTCTGACGGGCTTGGGCATGGCACCCTTGATCCGAAAGTCCAGGGTTGACGCCGCACTAGTAAGGACGGACGCCGCAAGAAAGCTCCGACCGTCTGTTGCCTTCAGACACCACATGGTGCTAGACTGGCCGCTTTGGCTGGTATGCCCTAGATGCGATGAAAATCACCGACACGCTCCGGAAATCTTGCGTACGCGTCCCACTGCGGTCGCGGGAGAAAATAGCGGTCATGACCGAGTTGGTGGACCTACTCGACGAAGACGGACAGCTCACCGACCGCGACGAGGCCTTAAAAGCCGTTCTGGCCCGTGAGAAAACACGCTCTACAGGAATCGGCCGGGCGTTGGCGGTGCCCCACGGCAAGTCCCACGGGTGTCGCCGTCTGGCCATCGCCCTGGGGAAGCCGGCAACGCCGATGGACTTCGAGGCGGTCGACGGTCGGCCCTGTGAGTTTATCGTTCTGCTGACCAGCCCAGCCGATAAGACGGGCCCTCATATCCAGGCCCTGGCCAGCATCAGCCGCCTGTGGCAGCACGATGACTTCAGGAAGGCCGTGGCCCAGGCGCAGACCGCGGACGACCTCTACGCCGCCATCGAACGCCACCAGGACTGAGTCGTCAGCGCTTTTCGGTGAAATAGCCGACCGGTTTACGCTTCGGCGCAGGCGGCAACGTGAGCCGTCGGATCGCCTCAAACACCACCTTGAACTGAGCCGCATACTTCTTCTGGAGAGCATCCAGCTTGCGGGCGAGTTCCTTCTGACCGCGGATGAGAAGGATGTGCTGCGCGATGCGCTCGCGTGGAACGACAGCGGATTTCCTCGTTGGCATGGCTGTCATCACCTACGCGGGGTCGGAGAGCGTGTCCCCGGTTTGGGCAGGTTACCTGTGGGCACGCCGCGTCCGGGCTGCGGGCGTGGGGTTGCAATCGGAACGCCCCAGAGGCTTCTTGCGTCGGTTCCGCGACGCGAAAAGCCGTGTCTACTCATGGCCCCACGAACGTCTGTTGAAACTGGGCGAAGTCGGCCAGGTCCACGTCACCGTCGGCATCATCGTCGGAGCAGGTGCAGCCCGGACCGGCAACTCCCTCCGGCCCGGTCAAGCAGCCTTCGAACCGGGGATAGTCACTCAGGGTGTCGCACAGCTCGATCTTGAAGGCGTTGTCGCTCTGGTATCCAGTGACGTAGGCGTTGCCCGAGTCGTCTACGGCGATCCCGCGCGGATGGCCAAGCATATTCCCCATCCCGTCACCAGTCTGGTCGATGATCTCGATAAGGATCCCATCCGGCGTGATCTTGAAGGCGTTGTTGCTCTCGTCTCCGGTGACGTAGGCGCTGCCAGAGTCGTCTACGGCGATGGCCTGCGCGCCGTAAAGGGTGTTTCCCATGCCGTCGCCAGTCGAGCCTATGATCTCGGTGATGACCCCGTCCGGCGTGATCTTGAAGACGTTGTCGCTCCAGCGGCCAGTGACGTAGGCGTTACCCGAGTCGTCTACTGCGATGCCCTCTGGCCCGTTAAGTGTCTTGCCCGTGCCGTCGCCAGTCCGGTCGATAATCTCGGTGATAACCCCATCCGGCGTGATCTTGAAGCCGTTGTCGCTGAAGTGTCCAGTGACGAAGGCGTTACCCGAGTCGTCTACGGCGATGCCGCGCGGCCCTTCAAGCGTGTTCCCCATGCCGTCACCAGTCCAGTCGATGATCTCGGTGATGACCCCATCCGGCGTAATCTTGAAGGCGTTGTCGCTCAAGTGGCCGGTGAGGTAGGCGTTACCCCAGTCGTCTACCGCGATGCCCTCTGGCCCGTTAAGTGTCTTGCCC
>CP070827.1:1962179-1964067 GCA_020344555.1 Phycisphaerales bacterium | reverse complement strand
GCGCGATTCGTCTGGCCACGTCCGCTTGAATGTCAAACACATCGGCGTCGCTACGGTCGTCGTAATCTTCCGTCCAGAGCTGGGTCTGATTACTGACTCGGGTCAGTCCCGCGAGGATGCGGATGCGGTCGCCGGCGCGACGCACACTGCCCTCCAAGACGTAGTCTACGTCAAGCTCGCGGCCTACCTGTCCGCTGGTCTTGTCGCTGCCCTTGTAGTGCATCGAGGAACCGCGGCCGATGACCTCCAGTCCCTCAGGGTGCAACCGCCCGAGCTGGCTTATCAACTCCTCGGTCATACCGTCGCAGAAGTACTCTTGCTCGGGATTGGCGCTTAAGTTGTTGAACGGCCGCACGGCCAGCCTGATCTTACCGGCCGGCGGCCCGAAGGTTGAAGGGGGTCTTGGGGCGGGCTCCATACCCACACGCCGGACCAGATCGTCGAACCGCGGATCGGCGCGCAGGCTGTCAAGCACCGGTTCGGTGTTGAGGGAGGCCAGGTAACTGGAGCGCTCCTCTGCTGCCCTTGCAAGCCATCCGAATGCTTGGTCCTTCTCACCCAACCCGATGTGAATGAGTGCCAGATTATCCGCTGTAACATGTGTCTGCTTCGATAACTCGGTCAACTGGGCGAGGATGCTCAGCGCTTCGTCTCTGTTCCCCGCCACCGCATGGGCGTAGCCGAGCGATGCCAGGGATAGGGGCAAACCTCCAGAAAAGAGTTTTGCCTTCTGAGAGGCGGCGACGGCTTCCTCGAACATCCCCTTCTGGACATAAGAGAAACTGAGCAGAAGGTGCGCCGGAGTAAAGTTGGGGTCCAACTGCAGGGCCTTATGGCAGTGATCGATCGCCAGCTCATACCGACGGGCGTAGTAGCAGATCCGTCCATAAGCGACGTGTATGATCAGCGAGAGTGGGTCCAGCTCCAGGGCTCGTTCCATCTGAGCCACAGCTTCCTCGTGCCGGCCCATCGCAGCCAGATGCTCGGCGTACCATTGATAAGCTGTGGCATAGCCGGGGTTGAGCTGTATGGCTCTTATGAATTCTCTCTCGGCCCCCGAGAAGTCCCAGTCGTAGTTCTTCGCGACGGCCGCCAATGAAACGTGCGCTTCGGCCAGCGTTTCGTCTATCTCCACACCCTTCGTTGCTTCCTTCTTTGCCTCTGGATATGCCTCGTGAGGTCTGAGGACATTCCAGCTCCCCATAACCACATAGGCGTCCGCGATCCCGGCGTAGCCCAGCGCCAAGTTCGGGTCCAGACTGATCGCCTGTCGGAAGAGTGTAAGGCTTTTATTGAGACCCTCCGGAGTGCGTTTGTTCCACCAGTGACGGCCTTTAAGGTAAGCTTCGTAGGCTTCGGGATTGACCTGTTCAGTTGTGGTGAGGCGCACCTGCTCCTGTGGCGTCAGCTTGACCTTGATCTCCTTCGCAATCGCGCGCGCCACCTCGTTCTGCAAGGCCAGGATGTCGCGAAGCTCACGTTCGTAGCTGTCACCCCAAAGTTGCTCGGACGTAGCTCCCTTGATCAGATTCGCTGTGATCCGGACTCGATCGCCAAAGCGCGTGACCGTTCCTTCCACAAGTGCGTCCACGTTCAATTCACGTGCGATGTCAGGAGGCGTCTTGTCGGTGTCCTTATACCTCATCACCGACATGCGCGAGATGACTGTAAGGGCCCTGATCTTCCCCAAGGCCGTGTTGAGCTCCCCGGTCATTCCGTCGGCGAAGTATTCCTGATCGCGATCGCCGGAAAGGTTCGCCAGGGGAAGGACCGCGAGCGAGCTGATCGTCCCCGCCGGGGTCCGGCTAAACAGCCGCTCCCGCCACCCGCCCACATTCAGCGCCACAAGCAGCGCCAGCACGGCCACGACCCCCACACCAATCTGAAC
>CP070827.1:1960187-1962079 GCA_020344555.1 Phycisphaerales bacterium | reverse complement strand
GCGGCGCGATTGTTGACCCGGTGCTCGAGCGCGAGCTCGACGTCATGTACAGGGCGTTTCTTCCGCGCCAGTGCGACACGGAGCTTCTCAAGAAGATCGTTGCCCTGGAAGCCCAGGCCGAGCAGATCTTCAACACCCATCGCAGCCTGGTCAACGGCACACGGATAACCGAGAACGAGGTGCGCTATATTCTGGCCGGGTCGACCGACAGCGCTTCGGTCGAGGCCGCGTGGAAAGGCTACATGGAGGTCGGCGGCAAAGTCCGGGGCCATCTCCGGAAGCTGGTTGCACTTCGCAATCAGGCGGCCCGCCAACTGGGATTCACAGACTACTACAGCATGCGGCTTACGCTACAGGAAATCGACAAAGACGAGCTGTTCCGCCTGTTCGACGAACTGGATGACCTGACGCGTGGACCCTTCGTGGCCCTAAAGGCCAAGATCGACGCCACCCGCGCGGCCCATTTCGGGATTCCGCATGCGGCACTACGACCCTGGCACTATGGCGATCTGTTTTTCCAGGACCCCATCGGCACCGGCGCGTCTGCGCTGAACGAGCTGTATGCCGACCGCGACCCGGTGAAGTTGGCCCGGACCTACTACGCCGGCATGGGTATGGACGTGGATGACATCCTGGCCCGCAGTGATCTGTACGAGAAGCCTGGGAAGGATCCACACGCCTTTGCCGCGGATATCGATCGGGCGGGCGACGTTCGCATACTGTGCAACATGAAACCCAACCTCTACTGGATGGACACGATTCTGCACGAGCTGGGCCACGCCGTCTACGACAAGTACATTGCCGACGACGTGCCGTTCATCTTGCGCACTCAGTCGCATGCCATGGCCACCGAAGGGGTGGCCACCGTGTTGGGGACGATGGCCAAGAACGAAGACTGGCTTGTACATGCCCTAGAACTCAGTCCGCAGGAGGCGGGTGCAGCGGCGGCCGCGGCGCGCGAGGCGACTGCAGTAGAGAAGCTGATCTTCAGCCGCTGGGCCCAGGTCATGGTCCGCTTTGAGCAGGCCATGTACGGCTACCCGGATCAGGACCTCGGCGGGCTGTGGTGGGATCTCAAGAAGCGCTACCAGCTTCTTAATCCGCCTGACGATCCCTCACGCCCGGACTACGGGGCCAAGACGCACATCGTGGGCACGCCGGCATACTACCACAATTACATGCTGGGAGACCTGTTTGCCTGCCAGCTCCACGATTACATCGCCGCCGAGGTGCTTGGCGTCGACGATCCCGACAAGACCTCTTTCTTCGGCCGAAAGGAGGCCGGCGACTACCTTCGCAAAGCAGTCTTCGCCCCGGGTAACCTGTACTCGTGGAAGGAGCTGGTCCGCCGCACTACCGGCAAGCCGCTGTCAGCCAAGGCCTTTGTCCGGCGATGCGTTCCCACAAAGCCCGAGGATAAAGAGCGGTCGCCGTAACGTCAGGGCCAATGGTCACCCGCCCGAGTATTACACGGTCCCAATTCTCCGGCAAAGCGGTCTTTCTGGAGTGGGCGCTGTTCCCACTACTTGGCGACCTATCCTCACGTGCGACGCCTGTGTGTTGGGCCCGAGTCTGTCGGTCGCTGAGAGCCGCTGTGCGCGATCGCGTCGAATCCATCTTGGCCGACACCTTGTGCCTTCGTGCCGCGGCGTTGTACACCGAGCACCACGATGTCTTGAGCGGTGCTAAGGGGCGAGAACAATGGTCTTGGTGTGATTCAATAGACTGATGGACGACGGCATCCTGTGGCGTCGCGAGGTCCAAACGGAACTCGCGGACCGGGTCCAGGTCGGATCGGGGCGTTGGGCGCGGACGATGCGGCGCTGGGAGTGAGGTCAGGTGCGGTGGCGACCGTGCGGAACGCTGCTCAAAACCAGGCAAATGGGCATGAT
>CP070827.1:1958186-1960087 GCA_020344555.1 Phycisphaerales bacterium | reverse complement strand
GTGGCATGGGTCCCGACGTACGTCGGGATTTGCCCGTGAGAGCGGTTTGCACGGGCAAGCTACCGCTTGCCCATGCCACCCGGTAAGCTTCTGCCACCTTTTTCGGGATGCACCCGTTAACAGGCCCCTTCCAGTTGACGCTTAGGGTCGCCCTCGATGGTTTACGGGCGTTGGCCTAACACGCGGTCCCGCCAGCGGCGGACGCTCATGACGTCGAAGCGCTCCCCGTCGAAAATGATCTGCTTCACGGGCTTCTTGCCGTTGTCGCTTTCTCGCTTCAGCCAGTCGCGCACTTCCATCCAGCGAATCTCGCCCTCGGAATTCCGGATGACCAGTAGCACGGGGAACTCTTGGCCCATCCAGTAGCGGGCGTGGCGATCCTTCTTGATCGTGAAGATTTCCGCGCCATCGCTCTTGCGCTCGCGCAGGTAGGAATCGCCGGACTTGAGCTGGAGATAGAGCTTTTTCCCGGTGGCCTCGCCGGCATCGTCCTTGAACTCGATCTCCATGTCGATGCCGTGGTCGCTGACGTTGAACTCCCGGCTGATCTGCCCGGCGAGCGCGACCGCGGAAATCACTTCGCCTACCAGGGCGCGTTCCTTGCTCTCGCTCTCGAGCATGATATCCGAGTGTTCCTGCAACTCCCGCACCCGCTGTTGGATCTCGGGGCTGGCGAACCACTGCTCCAGTTCATCCCACAACGGCACGCGGTCCTCGCATCTAGAGCAAATGATCGTCGGTATCTTCTCCTTTCCCGGTCCGGGGTTGGTGTGCCCGCCGGCCGCTCGGTCTGTGGTCCTCTTTTCCAGCCACGCCTCCAGCCGCTCCATCGCTACTTCTCGATTTCCTACCGGCGTGCCGCAGTGCGGACAGACGTAGTGCCGCAGGCGCACGACATCCTGCCCCTTTTGCAGCAGGTGCTCCTGGACATACCGGCTGAAGATGATCTTCTCCTCGACCGGGATGGCCGGGTCGAAATACACCTCCAGCTCACCCGTGCCCTCGGCCCGGCGGGTCAGCTTTACGCCCAGTTGTTTCCCGGTCAGGGTCTTGAAGTCCGCCGCGTAGCGCCACAGTTGGTCCTGCTGGAAGGCTTCCGTGTGATGCAGGCGCACCACCAGTGTGGCGTAAATGTCGTCGAGGAAACCGTTGAACCGGTAGCTTACCAGCACGGCCGGATGCCCCACAAGTTCCGGGCGCTCGCGGCGGTAGTAGCTGGGGAAGGTCAGCATCGGCCCTTTGTCCGTGTGCTCACGCAGGCACAACGCGCGTTCGACCAACGTCTGATGCATGGCCAGCAGCACGATCCGCTCTTCCTCGGCTTCCAGGCGCTGCATCGCGGAGTGATACGCCAGGGCGCCGCCCAGCACCCGTTCCTCCGTGATGCACCCGCGCTCGAACTCGTCGGCGCGCATCGTCTGGATCACGGCCTGGGCGTAGGCGTTGATCCGCTCCGGCTGGAGCAGCACCCAACCACCGAAGGTCAGCTCCCACACCACGCCGGGGCTGGCCAGCAGGCCCACCACGGCCTTCAACTCCTCGTCCTTGAAGCGCCCGTCTTGTCCGCCCAAGCGCAGGCGCAAGGCGTCACGCAGTTCGTTGAAGCGCATCAGCACCCGGCCGATGTAGGCGACGTTGGTCAGCAGGTGGTGAAGATTGGCCCGGTCGAAGGGGCGGCCCCCCATGACCCGGCCGTTCGCCGCGGTCCAGCGCTTCGTGGTCCAACCGCGGGCGTTGAGCTCTCGCGCCACAGACAGGAGGGACTCCTTTTCCAGGTAGATTTGGAAGATGGCTCGCACCTGCTCGGCCTCCACGGGATGTACGGTCAGGCGATGTTCCCCCGGCACCAGGTCGTAGCCCAGGATAGGCCGGCCTCCGCACCACTGGCCGCGCCGCCGCGC
>CP070827.1:1956184-1958086 GCA_020344555.1 Phycisphaerales bacterium | reverse complement strand
AGAATCAGTCCGACCAGGATGTTGATGAGCGACACGATCGGCAGGGCGTCCATGCCGCATTCCTGCAGCGTCGCGATCATGTCCACGCGCCGATAGCGGGCCCTTCCACAGACAAACCGGCCAAGCGAAATGGTGCACTCACCGGTGAACTTGATGATGTCGATCAGCGATCGGTAGGTCTCGATGGTGCCCTGACCTATCCTGGCAAGCATCCGCTCTCGTTTTCCGCCGCGGTGCGTCTGCTTCTCGGGAACGGCGTATGCAAGGTCCAAGAGTCGCCTGACGCCTTCAGGGAGTCCGCCACGATCGACATCAATCTTGCGCTCGCGACAGGCATCGATGATCTTGATGAGAAACGTGAGCAGCCCGCTGTCCCAACTCTTAAGGCGGCCCGAATCGAAGGCGACGCTCTGTAGCTGCGGAGCGGATGCGACCTGGTCGAGCACCTGGCTCGCGGCCGGCAGGGATAGCGCCTTTCGCCAATGCCCGGCGAGACCGACGACCAATGGGCCGCCCTCCGATGGAACGATATTCAAATGTGCGGAATCTTCTGACACTCGCCTTTCCGTCGACCGTGCCGCTTAGTATAGCCTCGTCGCTTAGCGTCGCAAGGCTGACTTCACGACGTCAAAGCAACAGAATCAGGCTCCCCGCCACTGTGAGTAATACGTTGGCGAACGCGTACGCACCCGTATAGCCGAGAGCGGGGAGCGGACTTCGCGCCTCACTGGTGACGATGCTGAGCGAAGCACCGCTCGTCATCGAACCGGTGATCGCACCGAGCAGGAAGACCGGGTTGAGCGACAGGACGTTTCGGCCGAACAGATACCCGATCGCCACCGGCACGGCCGTAACGGCGACGCCCGCCACGAAGAGACTAAGGCCCGTGCTGGCCAGCGTATCAAGGATGCCGGATCCCGCCCGCAGTCCGACGCCCGCCATAAAGACCGTCAAGCCCAACTCCATGAAAACCCAGCGCGCCGCTCCCGGCACGCGCCCGAAAGTCGGATGCAGCGCGCGCAGGTAGCCGATTATGAGTCCGGCCGCCAGAAGCCCCCCGGCCGCGCCCAAGCCAACGGAGATTCCCGCGATCGACACGGACAACCCACCGAGCAGCAAGCCGGCTGTGATTCCGATCATGAAGGTGACCAGATCCGTCTCTTCGGTTGCGCGCTCGATGTGCCCCACCGCCTCGCCAACCTGTTTGAGCCGCGCCGCGGGTCCAGTGAGGTGCACCACATCGCCGGGCTGGATCCGGATATCGCCTTGGAGCGGAATATCGACACCGAAGCGCTGGATCTTCGAGACGAAGCAGCCGGACCGCGCCGTAATTTGCCCGAGCGTGGTCGACACCTTCTTGAACTTTGTGCGTAACAGCACGATGCGACACGACTCCACTGAAACGTCCTGAAGTTCGGGATTCGACAACTCGGGTCCGATCCTCCCCGCGCGGGCGACAATCTCTTCGAGGAATCCGACAAGGCAGACTTCGTCGTCCAGCTCCAACCGCAGGTCAAGCGTGGCGGGAATGAACTCCCCGCCGCGTCGGATCTTCTCGAACGACACGCGTCCGGGCAGCAGGTCATGCACCTCTTTGAGGGCGCGACCGACCAGCTCCGGATTGCTTACCCGGTAGGCGCGAGCCTGGATGGTTTGCAGGCCGTACGTTCGATCTTCGACACCGCCCACGTGCTTCGATTGGAGTGCGACGGCCTCTGCGGCAAGGTCAACACCGATCCACCGCGGCAGGAAGCGTATGATTATGATCAGGCCAACCAGGCCGAAGATGTAGGTGATGGCGTAGGCCGCGGCGACGTTCGTCATGACCTGACCCGCCGTCAGACCCCCGGGCAGCGGGACGTCGCCGGTGCGGACGGCTTCCTGTGCGGCCGCCAGCGTCGG
>CP070827.1:1954177-1956084 GCA_020344555.1 Phycisphaerales bacterium | reverse complement strand
GCCTTAGACCTGAACACCCGCCCGCAACGGCGGGTTCTCCGGCTACAAGGTCCCTGTCGTCTGGAGCAAAATGCCCACCGTCTGGCGGAAACTGCAGGTTGAGGTAGATTCCATGGGAACGGTCAACTGGAGCCCGCCGGCGGACGCCGGGGGGAACGCAGAGAGTGGAACTGTGCAGGCGCCCCCGTCATTTGATCCCCAGGACAATCGCGCCGTTATCGATATTGCGGACTTAGATGCCCACTTTGAGGAGACGGATCAGCACAAGGTTGGGCGAATCGATATCATGGGCTTTGGCGTCTTTACGACGGTTGCCACGGAATCGAGGGTCGGGGACGACAAAGTGACCATCATCAACGCACCAGCCTCGATCGTGAATGCCAGTGGCGCCGACTATGTACTCTGGGACGACGACGTGGGAAGCGACCCCAATGGCGCGCCCCCATTTATCATGGTGGGTTTCGATGCCCCGCCGGTTACCCTCCCCAAGGTTCCCGATACCGGCCTTATGGCACAAGTGTTTCAAAACGCTTACGTTGAGCCAGTGCCACCGGATATGCAATACTACGATTCGAATGCCCCGTTCAAGTTTAACGTTGACAGCGATAGCGAAGCAAAGAATGCAGGGAACGAGAAGCGTGATCTGACTTCAGCGGTAGACTACTGGGTCGCGCACATCACGTCCGCCTTTCAAGGGTCTGTGGACAAGGATGGCGACCCGGATATCGAGCAAGCCGGAGAAGGACTCCAATACGGTGTGACGATTGAGAGTGGCCTTTGGCCTCTACCAGTTCACAGCAGTGGGTCACTGATCTTCCTCGAGACGATTCGGGACGACAAGCGAGGGAATCCTCCTTCGATGACCGAGTTAGAACGTTACACAGTTGTCCACGAAGCAGGCCATCAATTCCTCCTACAGCACACGGATGGTTATGCGCCACCGGATGGGGCGCCCGGGGATTACATCATGACCAATGTAACCGATCAGACTGGTATGGCACCCAATGTTGCGTTTTCAGCGGGAAGCCTAAAGAAAATACGAGAGAGCAAGTATCCGCCACAGCCGTAACTCGAAAGGAACCATAATGACGGCTCCACTATTATTACAAACAGTGATCGCGCTGACGTTCATAACGTCCCTACGAGCGGGAGAGGCGCTGGGACAGCCAGATGCCTCTGAGCGAGTCATACCCATGCGCCTCGAGATAATACTCGATTCTCCGAGGTGCGTCGTCTTGGAGAATTTCACGCTCAAAGTGCGCATGATCAACCCGAACGATTTCCCCGTTACACTGCGCGGCTTCAAGATGGGATACATCGAGCCTGAAATCCATTTTCTGGGCTCAGACGGTGAATACCATCACCTCTACTACGGTGCCATGGACAGCGCTTTCCACCACAAGCCTGTTACCGTCCCGGCGCACGAGTTCCTTGAACACCATCGGTTCCTATTCAAATACTTTGATTGGCAGCGCTGGCCTGTGCACCCCGGGGTATTTGCGCTGCGGCCAAAGACTCATCTTTCGAGGGGCAGGATAGACCCGGACGGTGAATGGGCTCCGATTGCGTGGGAGTGCCCGAGCGTCGAGCTTCGCGTGGAGGCTCAGAGCTGGGATGACCGCAAAGCGGTGGAGTTCCTTCGTAAACGTCTTCTAGAGTACGACGAGGCGCCGATAGATGTGCATAACGAAACACCCGTCAACGTTTTCCGTGCAAACCTTTTCCGCGAGTTCCTGGATCGTTATCCTAACGCCGTATACGCCCCGGAAATCCGTTGGGAGCTTGCGAAGCTGCTGGTGGGAGACGAGTCGACTCTCAAAGACGAACCGATGGTCGATCTCTTCGACGAGTGCCTGACGTTTTGTCTTGAACGTGGCGGGGCCTATGCCGAGGAGTTCCTGGAGCTG
>CP070827.1:1952159-1954077 GCA_020344555.1 Phycisphaerales bacterium | reverse complement strand
GGTGATCGGGGCGCGTATCGCCGGCCTGACGGCGTACGTGTATCGATTTGACGGAACCGAATGGATCGAAGAAGCAATGCTTACACCCTTGGACTTCGCATCGTCGGATGCGGTCGGCCCACCTGTGTCTGTCAGTGGCGATGCGGTTGTGATCGGTACGAATGGTGACGGCTCGGCCTATGTATACCGTTTCGACGGGACCAACTGGCTTGAAGAGGCTCGGCTCGCTGCCTCCGACGCCACCTACGGCGACTGCTTCGGCGCGTCTGTCTTCATTAGCGGCGATGTGGCCGTGGTCGGGGCGCCTTCTGTGGGATTGGAATGCTCTCCCTTGCCGGGGTCGATCACCAGTGCGGCCTATATCTTCCGATTCGATGGAGAAGATTGGAATGAGGAAGCCAGGCTCACCGCCTCCGATACCGCCGAGGGGTCGTTGTTCAACTTCTTCGGCGGATCGGTTTCCATCCATGACGATGTGACCCTCATCGGAGCAGGGTCCGAGGGAGCGTACCTGTACCGATTCGACGGCAGCACGTGGGTCGAGGAGTCCAAGCTCATCCCTTCCGATGTCTCTGGGTCCTTCGGCATTAGTGCTGTGTCCATCAGCGGCGACGTAGCGGTAATCGGCGGAGTTCTCGCGAGCGCTGTCGGTGGCGATCCGGGATCGGCCTCAAGCGCCGCCTATGTCTACCGATTCGACGGGACTAACTGGATCGAGCAAGCCAAGCTGACCGGCTCAGACCCCGCCGACGGAGTAAACTCTCTCGGTGAGTCTGACTATTTCGGGAACTCAGTTTCCGTCAGCGGGGATGTCCTCGTGATCGGAGCGGAGAATGACGGGAATACGGGGCAGCGGTTTTCGCTTGATGGGTCTGGGGCGGCGTACGTCTTCTCTGTTGCCCCCGACTGTCCGAGTCCAACGCTGAAATCTACAAGAAGATCGTGGACGACGAACGGTTCGGCGACATCTTCCGGCTGACGATCTTCAAGAGAGTCGGAGAGGCGATGGGTAAGAAATCAGCCTAGCTTCGCCGACACCATTGTATTCGTGTAACAGCGCGCACGATGATCACTCTGATCCGGAAGGCAAAGTAGGTGACAGTGCCACACGATGACACGCGATGACGGAGACGTTTTGGACATGCCTCCCCGCATCCCGATCATGTTGCGTACAACAGCGGCTTTCTTTCGCCGTTTGACAGGGGCTGCAACGATACCCGAGGCAGACCGACGACCGATTCTGAGATAACTCGGCTGGCTTGTTGAATCAGGGGATGCCTTCAGCAGCGAGACGAAGGAAGTCATGAGGCGAGGTTCGTGCCCTGGTACGCGTCTCTGGTGACCCGAGTGGGACTTCGTAATCCGATGGGAGCCTTCTGGGTGCTTGGGCTTCGATGTTGGGGAATCTGCCCCTACACTTTGGTGTCTAACCTTGTGCCGCGGCGCTGATCGAGGTATATTGCCCTCGCGCCCAGTGCCGCGTGAACCTGGCAGGCGGGCGGGTGGCACTGGTGGCTTGTCCACCAGTGTTCCGCTACCATCGAGGTCAATCGCACTGGCCGACGAGCTGCCAGTACGGTGCCGCCCACAAGGGGCGACGCTACATCGAAACCGAGAACGATCTAATCACGTACGCTGGATGCGCTCGTAGCTCAGTGGATAGAGCACCGGTTTCCTAAACCGGGGGTCGCAGGTTCGAATCCTGCCGGGCGCAGTCTTGGAGGAGCGCCTTATCGGGGTCGTGCGTCGTGCTACGCGCCTGACTGTTGGGACGTCGCTCACTTGGCGTCCCTGACGGAACGCCTCGATGGCTAAGAGCCTGTTCCGGTAGGGCCACAAGCACTGGCGGGCAAGCCGCCAGTGGCACCCAAAACCAGACCTAATGGGATAGGCTCTAAGCGATGCCGGCGTTCGTCGG
>CP070827.1:1950141-1952059 GCA_020344555.1 Phycisphaerales bacterium | reverse complement strand
GATGATCCGAGCCGTTCAACTCCGCAAAGAGTACCAGATGGGCGAGTCGGTCGTGCACGCCCTCGACGGGGTTGATCTGACCATCGAGGAGGGTGAGTTTATCAGCATTACCGGGGCGTCGGGCAGTGGGAAGAGCACTTTGATGCATATTCTGGGCTGTCTGGACCGTCCCAGCTCCGGCGTGCTGGAGTTTCAGGGGCAGGTGGTCAGCGCGATGAGCGAAAAGCAGCTCGCCCGGACTCGCAATCGGCATGTCGGGTTCGTGTTTCAGACGTTTAACCTCATCAACCGGACGACTGCGCTGGATAACGTATGCGTGCCGCTGATGTATACACGTCAGTCTTTCTCCAGGGCGACGGCCCGCAAAGCTCTTACGCGGGTCGGTCTGGAGCAGCGTGCCACGCACAAGCCGAGTGAGATGTCCGGCGGAGAGTGCCAGCGCGTTGCCATTGCCCGTGCGATCGTCAACAACCCCAGCCTGCTGCTGGCCGACGAACCCACCGGCAATCTCGATTCGCGCACCACCGGGCAGATCATACAGACCTTTCACGAACTGCACGCCGGCGGCATCACCATCCTCCTGGTCACCCATGAAATGGATATCGCCGTTCAGGCGGATCGTATGATCCACATGAGAGACGGACAGGTGGTGGAAGACGTCGTCGTGGACGACACCCGGCGTGCGGAGGTGCTGGCGCTCACTCGGGACACTCAGAAGCGAATCGCACGACAAAGGGGCTTGAGCAAGAAGGAATCACCGTCCGCCAGGCTCGCATCGGGAGCGTAAGAAGCCGGGTTTACGGTAGAGGAGGCATCACATGTTTCACGTGAGACTCATCCTGGCAGCCCTTCGGGGCCTCCATCAAAATCTACTGCGCTCGATGCTGGCGACTCTCGGTGTCATTATTGGCGTGGGGGCCGTGGTGGCCGCCGTCTCTGTTCTGGAAGGAGCGGAGCGCGAAGTTCTGGACCGTTTCGAGAGCCTGGGTGCAGACCAGGTCATCGTATTCAACGGCAGCGAGCGCCGCCGACACCGCGTCGCCCAGGTCAATTCGCTGTTGCCGGAAGACGCCAAGCTGATCCAACGTGAGAACGAAGACCTGATAATTGCAACGGCCCCGCAGTCTCAGAGCATGGGACAGATCAAGTACCGTGAGAGAAACACGCCCGCCCTCGTACTCGGCACCACCGAGGCATACGCTGCCATCAACAGCTACAACGTTTCCAAGGGCCGGTTCATCTCCCGTCAGGACGTCAGCGGCAACAGCATGGTTTGCGTGCTGGGGTATAGAGTGGCTCAGGACCTGTTCGGCGCCTTACCGGCTGTCGGCAAGAGCGTGAGGATCAACGGGAAAACGTTCATTGTCGTCGGCGCAATGGAAGAGCGCGGCACGCTGGGGTTCGTCGAGGTGGACAACCAGGTGATCATTCCGCTCACCACAGCGATGGGCCGAATGTTCGGGCGGCGATACCTGACCTACCTGGTCGCTCAATGCGTCGATGCCCACCGTCTGCCCGCATGTGTGGAGCGTGTCAAAAGGACACTACGGGCATCTCACCGTATCCGGGCCGGCGAGGACCCCGACTTCACGGTCTTTACCCAGGAGCAGATCAAGCAGAACTTCGCCCAGATCGCCATCATCTTCGCCGTGGTCCTCTACAGCATCGCCGGGATATCGATCGTTGTGGGCGCCATTGGCATCATGAACATCATGCTGGTGTCGGTCACCGAGCGGACCCGGGAGATCGGGGTGCGCATCGCGGTCGGCGCCCGCCGCTTCGACATCCTCAAGCAATTCCTGACCGAGGCGAGCATCATCAGCCTCTTTGGAGGGGGGCTCGGCGTCCTGTGCGGCTGGGCTATCGCCAACTTCCTCGGCAAGTACACCCAGGTTTTGGAGATCTATACGCCGCCGAT
>CP070827.1:1948070-1950041 GCA_020344555.1 Phycisphaerales bacterium | reverse complement strand
GGAGCGCTTCACAGTGGTCCTCGACGTGGATCCAGTCGCGAACATTGAGCCCGTCTCCGTAGAGCGGGACCTTCTTCCCCTCCAACAGGTTCGTCACAAACAAAGGGATGAGCTTTTCGGGAAACTGATACGGACCGTAGTTGTTCGAACAGCGAGTAATGACCGTGGGGAGTTCGAACGTTCGATGATAGGCCTGAACCAGCAGATCGGCCGCTGCCTTCGATGCGCTGTACGGGCTGTTCGGAGCGATCGGGGTCTGCTCCGTGAACTTGCCGGTTGGCCCGAGTGAGCCATACACCTCATCGGTGGAGACTTGCAAGAAAAGCTGCGCGCCGTACTTCTGGGCCAGGTCCAGTAGAACCTGAACCCCTCCAACATTCGTGCGGATAAACTCCTGGGCCCCCAGGATGCTCCGGTCGACGTGGCTTTCCGCCGCGAAGTTGACCACGGCGTCGAGGCCGTCTTTGAAAACAGGTACCAGAGCCTCCGCGTTGCAGATGTCGCCCCGGATGAAACGGTACCGTGGCTCGTTGGCACAGTCGGAAAGATTTTCGAGGTTGCCCGCGTAGGTCAGGGCATCCAACGCGAGAACTTGCACATCAGATCGCCTCTGAAGCAACATTCGCACAAAGTTGCTGCCAATAAAACCGGCCGCACCTGTAACCAGGATCGTTGACATACTCAGCTCGACTCTTGTGCTCCGAGCAGGCCGCCGTCGGCAACATCGAGTCTGTTGGCTCCGCCCTGTGCTACAAGCTGCCACGCCCGGTGAAGCGACTCGAAGGTTCCTGCGTCGGTCCACCATCCGTCGAGGATGGCGTAGGTCATGGAACCCTGTTCGATGTAGGCGTTGTTGACGTCGGTTATCTCCAGCTCGCCTCGGCCAGAGGGCTTCAAGGTCCGGACGATGTCGAAGACCTGACGGTCGTACATGTAGATGCCGGTCACAGCCAGATTGCTCTTGGGGTCCTTGGGCTTCTCCTCGATCCCGACCAGCCGGTCGTTGTCGATCTCCGCCACGCCGAACCGCTCCGGATCGGGCACCTCTTTGAGAAGGATCTTGGCACCTGGACCTTGGGTGAAGAACTGCCCGACCGGCTTGCGGATGTTCTTCTCGATAATGTTGTCGCCCAGCACCACAACGATCTTGTCACCTTCGGCGAAATGTTCCGCCAGGCGCAGAGCGTCGGCAATCCCGCCCTCACCTTCCTGGTATGTGTAATGCAGATCCTGCAGGCCGAACTCATGGCCGTTGCCCAGCAGCCGTAGGAAGTCGCCCGCATCATTGCCGCCCGTAACGATCATGATCTCCTCGATGCCTGCGTTGACCAGGCACTCGATAGGGTAGTAAACCATCGGCTTGTCGTAGACGGGCAGCAGGTGCTTGTTGGTCACACGCGTCAGAGGCGAAAGGCGGGTGCCCAGCCCGCCGGCAAGGATCACGCCCTTCACATCACCCGTCCTTTCTCTCCCAAGCATAGGGAATGTCGTTATCGTGCGCATCAACCCGAAATTCGTCTGGGTCGTCGTAGTTGTATACCTCGGTGGGGAAGTTGACCGCGATGGCTTCGTATTCGGAGATGCCCTTGAACCCGTGGTATACCAGCGGCGGGATCTGCAACAGGATCGGCCGGTGCTCGCCCATGAAAAACTCGTTCACCTCACCGTACGTTGGGGAATCTTCACGACCGTCGTAAAGAACCACCTTCATCATGCCGTGGACGCACACGAAATGATCCCACTGCTTCTTGTGATAGTGCCACGCCTTGACAACACTCGGACAGGCCGTCGTCATGTAGCCCTGGCCAAACGCCTTGAAAAGGTCATCGTCCGATCGGAGCATCTCCATCAAACGCCCACGCTCGTCTGGGATAACCTTCAGCGGCTTGACCCGTACGTCCTGTATCATAGACTGTCCAATCGCTGTGCCCGGCAGATCACCCCGCGGGCAGATCGCAAACGATGCACCCG
>CP070827.1:1945994-1947970 GCA_020344555.1 Phycisphaerales bacterium | reverse complement strand
CAACGTGCCGTCCGCTCACGCGCCGATGCTTGAGTCCCGCGAGATTGCGAACATGGACCCGGGCATCGTTGACCCGCGGATGGCGGCTGAGGCCGTGTCCACGACTTTCCTACAATGCACGTTAAAGGGCCTTCAGCGCAGCCCAAGGATTGTGACAGGGCGCAAGGCAATGCACCGGCCGAGCGTGATCACCGCCGAAGACGTGTCGTGCTTGGTGATTCCCGACGGCTGCCTCGGCCTCCCGACACTTGCCTGTCTGGAACAAGGCATCCCCGTCATCGCTGTTCGTGAGAACCGGAACGTGATGCGGAACGATCTGACGGCGCTACCGTGGGCGCCGGATCAGCTCCACATCGTCGACAATTATTGGGAGGCGGCCGGTGTGATCGCCGCAATGAAAGCTGGTATCGCTCCGGAATCTGTCCGCCGACCGATACGACGAACAGCCGTTGTGAAGAAAACCGCTTCGTCAGAAGCAGCAACGTCGATGACGCCGCTCGCCCGTTGACACCTACACGGCCCGTCCTCCGCCGCTGGGTCGGACGTTGCGGTCCCCCCAGCCTTCTCGTGCGGATCGGTCGCCTTGAAGAACGTGGTGTCCATCAGCCACCGGATCGCGGCCTCAAGGTCGCGGTAGTAGATCTGCACGTGCTCAGGATTACGCTCAAGACTCCTGATCAGCTTGGCTACGCGGGACAGGTCCACCGTGGGTAGCCTACCACCAGGAGCCCCGGTGTCACCTGCCAGCCACCGGCCTTGTGGGTGGCCTCCACCGCGCCCAGGGGCCTTGTCAGTCGCCGTAAGTGCTGCTCTGGCAAGGGGTTGCGTACCGGCAACAGCGAACGGATCCCAGGTAATGCCGATCGGTGGTCCACAGGTCGTGGTCTTGATCCTGGCCTTGATCCTGGTACAGTAAAGCCACTCATTCGGTCTATCGAAACGTGTCACAATTGGAGGAGAAAACATGTTGAGCAAAACGATTCTGCGTGTGGTTGCGATGGCTTGTATCTTGGCCTGCGGTGTCAACGTAGGGGGAGAGGTCGTAATTGAAACGGTCACCGTCGGCAACCCAGGCAACGCCAGCGAGCCCTCGGGCGAGTGCGTGCCCGGTGGGTTCGGTCCATGTCGTGAATGCGGGGCGGTGGACTACGTCTACAGCATCGGCAAGTTCGAGGTCACCGCCGGGCAGTACACTGAGTTCCTTAACGCCGTCGCGGGGGTCGACACGTTTGGGCTGTACAACACGAGCATATCGGACGAGTGGGGGTGCAAGATCGAACGTTTCGACGGAAGTGGCACGGTGGGCGACCCATACCAGTACCGCGTGGCCTCCGCCTGGGCGGATCGCCCAGTGAACTACGTATCCTGGGGTGACGCAGCGCGCTTCGCCAACTGGCTGCACAACGGTCAGCCGACGGGAGCGCAAGACCTGACAACGACAGAGAATGGGTCGTACGATCTCTCTGCAACGCATGCCTATTATGAGCCAGGCGGAGAGATCATCGATCTAGACGCCCTAAACAACGCCCTGCTGGCCGTTGTGCGGGAGGAGGACGCGACGTGGGTGATTCCGTCGGAGGACGAGTGGTACAAGGCGGCGTACTACGATGGCGGTAGCGGTGTGTACTACGACTACCCTACGAGCACGGACGCAGTACCGAACAATGGGAATCCGGAAGGGGATACGGGCAACTCGGCGAACTTCTACGATGCCGAGTGGACAATTGGGAGCCCTTACTACCGCACAGTGGTCGGGTTCTTTGCACTATCCGACAGTCCCTACGGCTCATTCGACCAGGGCGGCAACATCCAGGAGTGGCACGAGGCCGTGATTGGCGCGTATCGTGGTCTCCGCGGCGGGATGTACTCCTTCGGCGTCACCCGCCTGCACGCGGCGCACCGCGACGGCAACAGCCCGACGACCGAGCACGACTACATCGGGTTCCGTGTCACCCGCGTGAACTGCAACAACAACA
>CP070827.1:1943916-1945894 GCA_020344555.1 Phycisphaerales bacterium | reverse complement strand
CTTGCGGCACATGCATCTATCCCGCTCGATCGTGGGTGGAATGTCACTCGAATGGACCTAGCGGAAATAGGCGAGCGCATGCCATTGGATGACGTCCGGGAGATCCGGTTGTCGGTCACCGGAGCCGCAAAGCCGATCGCCCTTTACCTGGATGACATCCTGCTCACCAGTAACCGTGAAGACCTCTTCGGCGATTCGACGAACCGCGATGCCGGGCTCTACGTGCAGCGGGTCGGCCGGCGTTGGAAAATCGGGGCGGGGCCACCGGGGGCGGATTTCGAACTGACCTTCGCCAACGGTCAGATCGCCGAATGGTACAACCTCGCCGCCGACCCTTACCGCCTGCGGAACCTGGTTCGGGGAGCGGCCCTGGGTCCGAGTTTTGTGGTAGTGGACCCATCCGGATCGCACAACCATGACTTCGGCAGGTTCGGTGAGGCCGTTGTGGTCAGGTCCAAAATTGTGGAGATGAATGCAGTCCGCGCTGTGGTAGTCGCTGAATGGCGTTTCGTCGATGATCCTGAATCAGCAAAAGGGGCCCTCGACCATCGCCCATTTCAACGCTGGGTCTATACGATCTATCCGACCGGGCAGATGTACGTGGCCGTCACAGGTACCTCGGCCACCAAGACCTGGTCACCGCACCTGGGGCTTGCGGTCACGCTCTCCGGAACATCTGAAGACAAGCTGCAGACTTTTGTGGCCGCACCGGTTGAAGAGTCCGAAGGACAGCGCTATCCCGTCTACGGGACTGTTCGCAGTACGGCAGGCGATGCCCTGCTTCTGTACGTCGTGGATGACTCGGGCAAGACGGTGCGGATCACCGAGTCAACCGTCGACACTGACAGCACGTCCGCCACAACGGACCAGGCGTCGCTGGTGGCAGTGGCTGACGGTGACGCTGACGATGTCCAGGCGTGGTCATGCCATATTCTGCTCGGTGCGGATGGTCAGGTTTCCGACCAGGAGGCGTTGACCCGGGCCGTCGAGTATGCCAAGCCGGCGACACTACGGCTGGAGCTTGGGTCTACCGTACCTGTCGGTGAGGAGCAGGATGACAAGAACGGATTCGACCCGGCGACCGGTTGCCACGTGATGGCCCCCGACCAAGGAAGCGTACGCTTTGTCATCGATGGGCGCGAGCGGCCTCATTTTTCGCCCATCTTTCAGATCATCGGTACGAAGGACCGGCAGGCCTGGGTCTATGTCGACCATCTGATCTTCGACCAGGTCGCTCGCGACGCCCAGGGCAACCTGATCTTCCAGCTTCCCGGGATCATTCGAAAACCGACCATGGTGGAAGTCATCACCACGCCGCCCGGGCAACCCTCATCTGACGAATAGAGACAAAGACACCGACCGGCGGTCCCTCAGCTCGTAGTACGTGTGTAGCGACGTCAACCGTCCCACCTGCGAGGGGGGACAACAGGGGGGTCGACCAATACACAATAACGGTTCGCTCTAGCTGCCGAGGCAGCGCGCCAACGTTCCCAATAGGTCTCGCCACCGGCTCGATGTGCAGGACCGACGGCTGTGACTCTCGACAGGGCTGATGGTCGCCCGCCCGTGGCTGCTCCTCTTCCAAGCATCGTAGCGATGGGCGAGATACCGCCCGGTCGTCCACACGAAGCGCCGAGTCAATCGGCTCCAGGCTTCGTCGGCCACACCGAGATGGCTGCCCTTGGTGCTGGCGATGCTGTAGACGTGTTGCAACAGGAGTTCCTCATCGAGATCGAGAAACCCCACCTCGGCCAGGTAGCGCCGACACAGCCGGAAGCCTGACTGGCTCTGCTTCCCCTTCCGAAACCGGGCCATCGACTCTTCATGCTGGGCCAGGGCGATGCTGACCAGCAGAGATTCCAAAAACGAGCGGGCTTCATTGATGGCCGCGTGCCAATAGCCGTCGCGGGCCGTCGCGTCCGACTGCTCCGCGTGGTAGCCGATGGTCTCGAAGTCCAGTTCCGCGTGACGTTTGAGG
>CP070827.1:1941824-1943816 GCA_020344555.1 Phycisphaerales bacterium | reverse complement strand
TAACCTCACGGCGCTGCAGAACTTGACGGGATCAATGAGGGCCCCGGCTCACCGTGTAGCCCTCGAGGAGGTGGGACCGGCCTGGGGGATTTGGAATGACTCACCACGGACGTAGCGGACACACGTCGTCACTGCCCGCCCGTGAAGGTGCGTTGGAAGGCGGCGAAGTCGTGAAGATCTACGTCGGTGTCATCGTCAAAATCGGCGAAGCGGCAGCCGGGGCCGGCGTCGTTTCCCGGTCCACCGTTGATCCCCGGGCGGGTGTTTGTGAGACACTCATGGAAGAAGTAGTAGTCCCGCCCATCCACATCCTCGTCGCTGTCGTAGTCGCCGCTGGCGTCGAGGGGAATCAGGCCGAAGCGGACGTAATCCCATCGCGTGGTGTAACCGGGCTGGTAGTGCCTGACTCCCCAGGTCACTCTCGAGTCCGCGTTCGGATATGGACCGAGAGGGACGCCAAGATCCGCCGTTTGACCATCGATATACCATGCGTAGAGTGCCTCGCCATACAGCTCCAGGCGATAGACGTGCGCCATGCCCGGCTCTATGTCGACGAACACCAGTGGAATACTTGTGTCCTGAAAGAGGCGAACGCGCTGATCGGTTATCGTCGTGTGGTAGAACGCGAAGCTGCTACCGCCGGCCACAAGGACAACCGGGGTGCGGCTAGCATCGAGAAGAGAACTGGGGGCATCCGTTTCAACTCGCCATTCGATAAAGAACGTTGCGCAACGGTCGAAATCAGCAAGCGAGCGCCGATAATCGTCCAGAGCACCAATGACAACGCCAAACTGAACGAAGAAGCCTTCTTCGAGGAGCCGAATGGCCCCACCGCTACCCAAGCGTTCCCACCCTACAGTCTCCGGGAAGACGTCTCCTTCAAAGCTCACCAAGCCGGCGCCTGCGCTCGCAGTCAAGACGGGCAAGATCGCCTTCACTACCCATTTCATCCGAGAGGGCCCCCAATCCGCGACAGCATATTGTCTTGGAAATCGTTGGCGGGGTCAAGGACAAATGTTACGAATAACCGCACAAGAACAAGGAGTTTCGACATGAGAATAATGCAAGGTCTAAAGCAAGGCGTCCAAGCGAGATGCGCTGTGGGGACGATAATGTGCTGTCTGTGGACAAGCAGTGTGCTAGGGGCTGACCCGGAGATCCACGCAGCCTGGCAGGAGCCCGGAGAACCGCCAGAACTCGACAGGGACTACAAGGTTATGACCACGTCGCCGGCCAGCGTCGACTTCCCCGATGTGGAGCTCATCACGGGGAGTCTGACGTGGCAGATCTGGTCGACGGACACCGATAACCCCGATAACATCGGCGATATCGGTGTCATCTCGTCCCCGCACGCCCAGAACTTCGGCGTCGAGATCGAAAAACCCGGCGAGATTGCCGGGGCCCGCGAGGTCAAGGGTATCAACCTCGACCCGCAGGGGGAAGGAAGCGATGCCAACTATTCCAACCTCACCGGCGGCAGTATCTCCGGCAACCTGTCCGGGGACCTGTTCGTGCAAGAATCCTCCGGCGAGTCAGGTGGAAGCGTCTCCTTCACCGTCGACGGCAACGTACAGGGGGACATCGGGGCCGCCACTATTTCGGCCCTGTCGATCGGTGGACACCTGTCGGGCGACGTCGAAGTCGAGGACGTCACCGGCACGATGAGCGTAACCGGCGATTTCCTGAGCGCATCTCATTTATTTGCCGCCGACGACATCAGCGGGTCGCTCAGCATCGGTGGGAACGCCTACGGGGACCTGGACCTCGACGAGTTCACCGGCTCTCTGAGCGTGGCCGGAGACGTCGACTTTGAGTGGCTGACCATTTGGAGTAGCGGCAGCGGGGACATCACCGGCGGGGCGGTCTCGGGGTCGGTGACACTTGCCGCCGGCAACGGGAACGCCTACTCCGGCACGGCGACATTCTCTTCCGTGGCCAGTGGCGCTGTCGTTCAAACATGGCTGGCCTCTGTAAGCGGTACAATCCACGTGA
>CP070827.1:1939722-1941724 GCA_020344555.1 Phycisphaerales bacterium | reverse complement strand
TCGCTGGTGTGTCTGCGCGAGCTAATAGCGCTCGCGGAGGCGTGGCACACACATAACGCCGACAATGGCCTGTATGCGTCCGACATGGATCGTCGGGAGGATTCGGCGGCGATTCAACGGGCGCACGAACACATCGCGGCGTTGGTGGGCGCAATCGGTGCGCCGGTCGAGTAGAACAAGTGCCCGCGCGTCACGGGGATGCCGGGAGCGTGGCCAGTGTAGGAGTTGAAACGATGGCATACATTGACAAATACGGTCAACCGTGGGACAGCCGAGAAGAGGCGGACATGTGGCACAGGCGCGAGAGACGAGCGGAATGCGAACGGCTGATTGACCAAGCGGGCTTACGAAGCGTGGTCGTTGCAGCCCGCGCCTATCATGATGCACTTGTTGCCGAGCAAGAACGACGAGTAACCATTGCCCGCGATGAGCGCGACAGTCTGAACGAGCAACGCAAGGCCGGACATGAAGAGCGCGCCCGCTGGCAACACCTGCTCAGTGGCAGCAGTCAACAACTAAGCGCGCTGTACGAGTTGGCGAGAGACTTGATGGCAGCGTAAACAAAGTGCCCGCGCGTCACGGCGATGCCGCGGGCGTGGCCAGTACCTAACAGGAGTACAATAATGATAACAGTACCCAGCGAACAACCGGCAGGAACAACGTACTACGTTACGCGCAGGCCCGACATATTCTGGGAACAGTGCGCGCCATGTGAGGAGATTCTAGCGGGGCCGTTCGACGCCCAAAGCGAGGCGTTTCGGCACGTCCCTATCGTCCGCAGTTGGGGCGATTACGTTGAGCCGATGGGCGTTCTCGCGGTCCGCCCGACGTGTCTATCCCTGGGGACGCTGACACCTCGATACGAGCGAGACGGCCTAGGCGGTGTTCGGATAAACGATCAGCCAACACGACTCTCGGCTGAGACCATTAGACGGGTTGCTGTCGAACGGCGAGAGAGTCTCGAACGGGCACCCGCACCTGGTTTTGAGTTGAAGGGATGAGAACAAGTGCCCCCACGGCACGGGGATGCCTGGGGGCGTGGCCAGTACCTATGTGGAGATACTGACGTGGACAATATACCAGAACCAGCACAGCCATACGACGGGCTGAGTGGCGTCGAGCGATTGCAGGAGACCTGGGAGGACGTCAACCTAAACGCGCAGGGCGAATACGTGGGCTGTGAGTTGCACGAATATGGGTTCGTCTACGACCCCGGCGACGTGATTCCCGAGAACAAGCGGTACGCGGCGATGGTCTCGCACCGACACGCCACGCGCTGCAAGGTAGGTATCGTCGAGGGCGTGGCTGCCGACCTGGAAGGTGGTGCGTGATGGGAACAGCTCTAATGCAGGCGATGATCGAGATTCAGACGGCATTCGGCCCGACGGAAGTACCAGGCGAAACGCTACGTGGCGGCCTGTTCGCCATAAGCAACACGCATGACCGCTGGGCGAAGTGGCGGGTGACGCATCTGCCGACAGGCAAGGGCATAGGCGATTTCGACCGTAAGCCGAAAGCACAAGCCTACGCCAAGGCCCTGATGGCAATGAGTGACATTGACTGGTCAAGCAAGGACGAATCGTACCTACGTGGGTTTGCCGGGCGAGTCGGGGAAGTCTTACGAGCGAACTCCTAGACGGTTCTCCAGGACATCGAATACGGAGAGATGATGTGACCGAAACAGGAGCAACAGAACGATGAATCGTGAGATTGTCCGCTGCCCAGACTGCCACACCGATATGTCTGTACCATTCGAGGACGGTGCGTGTAGCTTTCAGGCACGATGTGGGAAGTGCAAGGCCCTAGTCATCTTCTGGCGGCCGATTGATGTACTCGCCGAACAAGGACAAATTGCAAAACAGGAGCACCAGAAGGATGAGTAAGCACACGCCAGGACCTTGGGAATGGCATTCAGACGAAGGATCTCAGATCACCAATGTTCTTTACGGCCCTAGCGCAGAATTTGTGCTAGAGCCGCTTCCATTCATGCGATACGACGATC
>CP070827.1:1937620-1939622 GCA_020344555.1 Phycisphaerales bacterium | reverse complement strand
TCGTCGCCGACAGCATCACCGGTTTTGCAGGTTCCGCTGTGCGGACCAGATGGGGTGCGAAACCGAGCGTATGTCATCGTCTCCCCGATGTCCAAAGGACATGGGCCAGTGCGCCTGGGAGTGCACACGATCAGAGGGGTGGGAGTCCCCTCCAGGCATGCGCTCTCCGGCCTGAAACCGAGGGTAACTGCGTCGCCGCGAGGCGGGGTGGAGAGCAACCGGAGGTGAACGATCGGTCCGTAGGAAACGAACGCGATTCGGCAGGGCGTCGTGGTGAGCATGCTGGCCAGGTGCGAAACCCAGACCCGGCTGCGACGAGATGCGGGAAGCCCGGTCCGCTGAGGGGTAGCGTAGCAAAGCGAGACTGGGACGACGTCAAGTGGTTGGCGACGGAACGATCGGAAGGTCGGGTGCATAAACCAGGGAGACCTGAGCAGGGTCCGCCGGTGTTCATGCTGGTTTTCCAGCCGAAGAGCCGCCTGCTCAGGAGTCAGAGCGTTCATAGTAGCGAGGAAGCGGGGTAATGCCCGTGGAGCGAAGGGACGCAGGAAGGTGGATGCGTGAAGCCTGAATCGCGGGACACACGACCGGTGTTAGTGCCCCGGCAAGCCGGAGCTAAGCAAGCCGGAGAAGTCCACGCTCGCTGGGGCTGGACGGAACCCGCAGTCTGGACCGATCGCATGTTGGCGGCTCTCGAACGAGGGATCAAAGGAGGTGTATGGTTCAGCCTGATTGACAAGGTGTACAGCTTGCCGAACCTGCGAGCGGCTTTTGCGAAGGTGAAGGCCAACGGTGGGGCGGCCGGCTGTGACCACCAGACGATTGCGATGTACGAGGCGGATCTGGAAACGAACCTGGAGCATCTGTCGGATCAACTGCGGAGCGGGGTGTACCGCCCCCGGCGGATCAGACGGGTCTACATTCCCAAGCCGGGCAGCCGAGAGCGTCGGCCGCTGGGGATTCCAACGGTTCGTGACCGGATCGTGCAGACGGCCTTGGGCAACGTGATTGAGCCGATCTTCGAGCGGGATTTTGCCGAGCACAGCTACGGCTTTCGACCGAACCGGGGCTGCAAAGACGCCCTTCGTCGGGTCGATACCCTGCTCAAGGCGGGTTATACGCACGTGGTAGACGCCGATCTGAAGAGTTACTTCGACACGATTCCCCATCAGCCGTTGATGGAACGAGTCGGTCGCAAGATCGCTGACGGGCGGGTGTTGGAGCTGCTCGAAGCCTTCCTGACACAAGGCGTCCTGGAGGGTCTGGAGACGTGGACACCCACGTCAGGGAGCCCGCAGGGCGCGGTGATCTCACCGCTGCTCAGTAACGCCTATCTCGACCCGCTGGACCAATTGATGGCGGAACAGAACGTCGAGATGGTTCGCTACGCGGATGATTTTGTGATTCTATGTCGAAGTACCGCCGATGCCCGTGACGCCTTGGAACGGGTACAGCGATGGACTGCTAGTGTCGGTCTCACGCTGCATCCGGAGAAGACGCAAATCGTGGATGCGAATCTGGAAGGGTTCGACTTCTTGGGTTACCACTTTCAACGTGGTCGACGATGGCCGCGTGACAAGAGTATCAAGAAGTTCCGCGATGCCATACGAGCCAAGACGCCACGCAAGCATGGCCACAGCCTGTGTGTGATCATCGCCAATGTCAATTGGACGATGCGGGGATGGTTTGAGTACTTCAAACACGCCTCGCACGTCAATACGTTCCGCGGGCTGGATGGATGGATTCGACGACGTTTGCGGCGTATCTTGCTCAAGCGTCACAAGAAGCATCGCCACAACGGTCTGGGGAACGCCCATCATCGCTGGCCGAACGCGTTCTTTGCCGAGCAGGGGTTGTTCAGCATGGAGGCAGCCTATGACCGGATCAGTCAATCCGCTGGGCGGTGAACCACCGACTGGAGAGCCGTATGCGGGAGAACCGCACGTACGGTTCGGAGGGAGGGGAGACCGGGCAACCGGTCTTCCCTACCCCTATCCCGGCG
>CP070827.1:1935502-1937520 GCA_020344555.1 Phycisphaerales bacterium | reverse complement strand
TTGGCGATCATGAAAACGTTCGCGCAATAGCTGTTCCCGAAATGGTCGAACGAGGAACGCTCACTGTATTTGATCCAATCCGGGCAATGAGCTCCACGCGGCGGGCCGTTATCCGCCGGGCATTGGAACAAGTCAAGCTCCAACTTGGTGTCGAGCGTGGCCCCGAACCGGTCAAAGACCGGCTGGGCGTTGTCCTTAAACCCGCCCGGGTACAGGATTTCGTTCATGGGCCGCGTGGACGGACCGAAGCCGGCCAACGTACCGTACTTGCTGTTCATCGGATCCCCCGGGGAGCCGGTCACGAAGTCATCCTGTCCGATTCCGCTCTTGCCGCCCCACTCATACGCACCAACGAACTTCGGATCGTTGCACATCTCACCCGGGAGTTGCCCGGGGCACTGACGATACTGCAGCGGATGAACCGGGATGCCCCAACCACTGGCGTCGTCAGCCTCGTACACCCGGCTGCTCGTTCCGATGTTCTTGATGTGCGACAGGCAGGCTGATTGTTTCGATTGCCGCCGGGCAGCCTCCAACGAAGGAAGCAGAATGGCGATCAAAAGCGCGATAATCGCGATGACAACAAGCAGCTCAATCAGGGTGAAGGCAACTCGCCCGCCGCCCCTGGGTCCTAGGTCCTTTTGAATCCGCGTCTTCATGATTCTGGCTCTCCTGAAAGCTCCGGGGACGCCCCCGCAACCACACTAGCCTTTCCATACGCACTTTAACAAAGCGCACTACAGGTGCACGTTGCACCATATAGCATTAGCACGATCGATTCAATAGGGTCGGGCCTCACAACCAGCCTGCGCACCGAATCGATGGGCGCCCTGCCTCACGCTCAGACCCCGCTCGGTCCCTCTTTCGCCGGGTTTCCGCCGGCCCCGCCGCTCACCTTGACGTCGGGTCCACTATATAAGACACCGCTGGACAGGAATCGGCGGCTAAAAGTGGTGGATTGTGGCCCATTCCCCGGAAAAAACCACTTTCGGCGACCCAGGTGCAATATGATGATAGAGAGGCCTGCGGAACGACTTGCCCCGGTTCGTGATCGTCCTCGGGCCTCCGCCCGCCCCGAGGATGACCGCCGATGAGCTGCAACCTCTCGGAAGATCTGGAGCGGGATTGACCGCGATGCTCCCGAGATTACCGAGCACCTCACGCATTGCGTGATCTGCCGAGGTCGAGCCGACGAGTTCCGTACCGAAATGCGGGCTGTGGCAGAGGCAGCAGCCCTGGTGGCTCCACGCGTACCCACTAGAGCCGGCTCCTACGTGATTCACCGCCGGCTGCCAGAAAGGAACATGGGGATCACGTACCAGGGCGAGCAGCAGACACCGAAGCGGCCGGTTGCTCGGACTGTTCGGGGACGCCAGTCCGGGAGCCGGTCCGAAGGGGAAGAAACTGTGGGCGGCAGAGTCCGCTGGAGTAGGACCGTTTCGCGCATCACAACCCGCTCCTGGGGTTCTCAAGCCCGCGACGACGGGGCGACAAATGGCTTCTCAAGTCAAGTTTGTCGCCGTAGAAAAAAACCGCCGGCATTGCTGCCGGCGGTACTCTTGAGAGCTACGCTAATGTGGTCGGTTCCCCAGTGTCGCCCGACCTGTCAGTGCGTTTGCGTGAGCCACCCTCGGCGACGGCCACTGGAAGCCGATTTTCGTTAACCTCCGGGAGACTCCTCTCGGGGGCAACCCTCATACGAGGGGCGTCCCGAGCCTGAGAAGTACAACTTGGTCGGAATCAGATCAGCCGGCATCGTGTCTTTCTGCCAACCATCGCCGCGAACGATGATGCACCGCCATGGATGATTTGTACAATTCTGGTTTTCGAAAACCCCCTCCTCGCAACGGTAGTGCAAAGCATAGCCGCTGGCGTCCTCAGTGCCTTCGAAGTAGATCTTCTGAGGCTCCGCGTGGGCATCGACGAAGGCACGGTTAAAAGTCCAATCCTTGCCGTGCCAGCCCCTTAGCGTCTTGGTCGGGCCGGGATCAACGCCCGTAACGAAGTCGCACTGCTCG
>CP070827.1:1933371-1935402 GCA_020344555.1 Phycisphaerales bacterium | reverse complement strand
GTTGATCTCAGCAGGGTCATGGAGCCTGGCTCCGATCACCGCGGCACGCTCCCCGAGAGCAACCCCATTCCCGTAAGCGTCACCGGCCGCCGCGTCGGGTGCGGTAAGCTTGCCGTCCAAGATCCAGTCCCCGTCGATTTGTCGGACGAAATACGCCGCCCCGCAGTTGCTCCCGTCAAGGCAATCGGCCGACCGGGCCGCTGCCAAACCTAGATTGTTGTGGGCGGAGACAGAGAACCCCAACAAGTCACCTGTCGCTCTACCGACGAGCTTGCCTTCTTCGGCCCAACTCGCCCCATTCCAGCGATAAATATAAACGGCCCCGCAGTTCGACCCGAGATCGCAATCGGCCAACCACGCACCCACCAGAACCAGGTCGCCATCGATAGACACGGACGATCCGAACCGGTCCCCGTCCGCCGCATCCGAAGCGGTGAGCGTCTGCTCCTCCACAAAAGCGCTGCCATTCCAGCGGAAAACGTACGCCGCCCCGCAACTGGACTCGGCCCCACAGTCGGTGCTGCCGGCCCCCAGAACGGCCACTCCTCCGCTGATCGACACGGACCCACCGAGCTGATCACCCGACACGGTGCCCGAAGCTACAAGTGTATCCTCATGGGCCCAACTTGTTCCGTTGTCCCGGAAGACGTACACCGCCCCAAAACCGTCAGAGCCGCCGGTGTTGCCTTCATTCTTGGCCCCGACAAGAAGAACATCCGCCTCGACGGCCACTGACGATCCGAACTGGTCATTCGCCTCGGCGTCGGGGGCTATCAGCTTCTGTTCGCCACCCCAAGCGTCACCGTCCCATTCGTAGACGTACGCCGAACCGGCATCAGTTCCGCCCGCGTGATCGTCGGAGGGAGCGCCCGCCACAGCAATGTCACCGGCCACGGCGACCGAAGTGCCGAACAGGTCTTCACTCTCCGCATCCGAAGCCGCAAGCTTATCCTCCTCGCTCCAAGCGCCGGCCGACCACCGGTACACGTAAGCTGAGCCGCACTGAGGGCTGTCGTCGACGCAGGAGTCGCCGCGTGCGCCGACCACAGCCACTTTTCCGTCAATGGATGTCGCGTGGCCAAGCTGAGCCCCCGATTCCATGTCAGAGGCGACCAGCTTGTTCACCGCGCAGGTCCGGACCGTGCCGACCATCGCCACCAGTGCTTGATGAGCATTGACAAAGCCCCACCCGAACGTGGTGTCGTAGCCGACAGCGCCAAGGTCCACGCAACTTTCTTGCATGACCATCTCGACGCTCTCCGGACTCAAGCCCGGATCAACCGAGAGTACCAGCGCTGCAACACCGGCCGCATAAGGCGACGCATACGACGTACCCTGGAGGTGGCAGTAGCCACCGGAGCAGAAGCCGTCAGACCCGGTTTCGTCCGTGGTGTAGATAGACACCCCGGGAGCCGAGAAGGCCAGGCCTGTACCGTACTGGCTGAATCCAGCCCGATTACCGTTGCGGTCGAGCGCACCTACGGCATTGACCGTGGAAAGATTCGACGGATAGCTTATCGAGCTGCCCCCCCCGTTCCCCGATGCGGCAAAGTGAATGATGCCGGCGTCGCGCGTTGTGGAGAATTTGTCCGTCACTGCGCCGGAAGGGCCCGAGCTGAAACTGCTGTTGGTGACCCGCGCCCCAATCGTCTGGGCCCAATTCAGCGCGCTGACCAGCCAACTGTTCAGGGCGCTGAACGTGCCATCACATGGTACGTTAGATACGCCCCACTTGGCACTGGCGCTTTTCACGCCTGGGGCGATGCCTATCGTACCCAGACTATTGTTGATGATCGCGGAGACGGGTCCCTCGACGGTCGTTCCGTGCCCATCACACTCGTTCGCCGGGCCGCCGCCGGTGCCGTTCCCGGTGAAGTCAGCACCGGGGATCTGATTGATGTCCGGATGATCCTGCTGGACACCAACGTCCATGACGACGACGATGATGTCCGGGTCTCCCGTGGTGATGTCCCACGCTTCGGGAGCGTCCATGTCCATGTCCTCCGTGCCGCCGCTTTGCCCGGTATTGTG
>CP070827.1:1931221-1933271 GCA_020344555.1 Phycisphaerales bacterium | reverse complement strand
GAGGGCATCGTCGCAGGCTTGCTTGGGGCGGCTGGTCAGGGGACGGGGTTGGTCCTCGCCAAGCTGGGAATGCACGTCACCGGGGGTGCCGAACTCGCGTCCGCTGACGGCGGCCCGGCGGGAGCTACGCCGCTCGACCCGCTTTCCGCAACTCTGTTACGCATGATTGTCGGTGCCATCGGCGCCTGGGTCATTGCGGGTGCGGGAATGCGCGGGAGTCTGGGCAGGACCTTCCAGGCCGTCAGGGATCGCAGAGCCGTACGAGCTACGTGCATCGGCGCCGTCGTGGGGCTCCTGGGCATCTGGTTGTCGCTGGTATCCGTCACCTACACGAAGGCGGGCATCGGTGCCACCTTGATGTCGATCTCGCCGATCCTGGTGTTACCTCTGGCTTACGTCGCCTACGGTGATCGTCCCGGGCGGGCCGCCATCGTGGGCACTTTTGTGGCCGTACTCGGCGTATCCTGTCTTTTCCTTGTTGGATGATTGTGGCTACCCACTATTTCGAGGAAGGGTATGCCCGTGGGGGCGGCTTGGGTAGGGAGGGATTCGATCCCCGGGATGCGATGCACTGAGCAGATATCGGTGTGTTGCTCTGACGCGTCTGGTGATGGCCTGTATGTGTGACTCGTCGACTGACCCACTGCTCACCGAATCGTCGCAGAAGGAGATGAAAACTCTGACCGTCGTCAAGCATGTACCACGCGGCAAGGTGGTGACCTACGGGATGGTCGGGCACCTTGCGTGCCTTCCGAGGCGGGCCCCCCTGGCCGGCCAGGTCCTGGCGCGGTCTTCGCTAGCGGACGCTGTCCCGTGGCACCGCGTCGTCAGCTCCCAAGGTATCAGCCCGCTTAGAGGCCAAGGGCGAACGGAGCAACACGCACGACGTGCTGTGAAGGGAGTGAGGCTCGACCGGCGCAACAGGATTGATCTGACCGAATATGGATGGTGTTCTTCGCCCCCCTGCAAACGAGATGCGGAGCATTACGATGGCGAGTGAAGGGAAACTGATCGAAACGCTACTCTCCACACTCCGTGAACATGGCTATCGCGGTCGAGTCGTGCCGGTCGGACGTCTCCGGGACCTGAAGCAGGAAATCGAGGCCTATTACAGAGAGGGTTTCTTCGACGCTGAGTTCTACCAGGAAGAACTCGCGGCGCTTCACTTCGGTCCGCCGGCCACGCTCCCAACTGCCCGCTCCGTGATCCTGGCAACTGCGTCGCAGCCTCAGGTGCGAGTGACCTTTACTTGGAAAGGGAAGCACGTTCCCCTGGTCGTGCCGCCGACGTATTCGCAGAAAACGGATCGACTCATTGAACGTCTTGTGGCGGATGCTCTGGCGACGAGAGATTACCGTATCGTACGTGCCGGCGTTCCCAAGAAGTCCCTGGCGGTGCGCTGTGGCCTCGGCGAATACGGCAGGAATAATATCGTGTACGTTCAGGGGATGGGGAGTTTCCATCGACTCGTCGCCTTCTTCTCCGATTTACCCTGCGAGGATGACAATTGGCGAGCGCCACAGCTCGCGGAACGCTGCAGGAAGTGCAGGGCCTGTATCGACGCCTGTCCGACCGGCGCAATCGACCGCAAACGGTTCCTCTTACGCGCAGAGCGGTGCATTACATTCCGGAACGAGAAACCGCGAAATGTTCCGTTCCCTGCTTGGCTTGATTCTTCCTGGCACAATTGTCTGGCCGGGTGCATGAATTGCCAACGGTTCTGTCCACTTGACAAGGACTTCGTGGACTGGTTCGAGTATGGCGCGACGTTCACCGATCAAGAAACCAGGCTGTTTCTGAGGGGCGCCACGCTCGAACAGCTCCCGGACTCTACAGTGAAGAAGTTGGAACAATCTGAGATGCTCGAGTTCCTTGACCTGTTTCCACGAAACCTCCCGGTTCTTCTCAGGGAAAGGGTGTCAGGATGAATTTCTTGACATCGTAAGCGGGCTCGGTAGGCTTTGGGCATAGGATGACCGCCACGCGTCACGGAGCTGGGGCTTGGCTACCCCAAGCGTACCTCTGCGTCATGAGCGCTGGACGGCCCGCG
>CP070827.1:1929069-1931121 GCA_020344555.1 Phycisphaerales bacterium | reverse complement strand
GTTGCATCGGCCAGAACGGCCGCGATTGCAAGATCACTCAACATATAACGACTGGCCGCGGTCTTGAACTCGTCCATCGTCGAAAGCGCGTTGGAGGCAATCGCCGCCATCTCCATCGGCACGGTCGCGGCGGCGAGCACGGCGTCATCGTAGGCGGCGTGGGCGGGGGACGTCCTCGAATGCTGAACCCTGCGGCTGGCTGCAGCCTCGGTCATGGCGGCATAGGCGATCGCATCCTGGGTGATCAAGGCCCGAAGGAGCTGATCCATACGGTGAAAGCGCCTGGCTGTCGTTTCCATCTGGTCGCGGGCGGCCGGCTCGGTGTTTTTGCGCACCGAAAAAGCAGCCACCATGCGGGCTAAGGCGCAGGCCAGCGCCCCGGCCAGACCGGTCACGCCCCCGCCACCCGGTGTCGGCGTTCGGTCACCGACCTGATCGAGATAGCTGTCGATACTGAGTTTGGCAAAGTCGTCCACGTATCACCTTTCGACGTAGGTTGTAATGAGCCTGCGGAGAGCGACTAACGCCGGCAGCGATTGCTCCGCCGTCTCCGCCAGGTCGTGTAGTGTTCGTTCGAGATCCTCGAATCGATCGAGATCGTACCAAGTTGGCAGCTCGTGCAGGTCAATACCGCTATCGACGGCGCGCCGGCGGGTCTGATCGGCCACGTTGGCGCCGCCCCAGTCTATACGTTCGAACAACGCCGGACAGGGTTGCCGCAGCCCCAACAGGTAGTAACCGCCATCCTCGCACGGGCCCATCACCGCGTCATGTTCCCTCAAGGCGGCCGCCGCGTGGGTGAGAAAACGTGTCGGCAGGGTAGGGCTGTCAGCGCCGAGAAGCACTACGCCGTCCGCGCCGCCGGAGAACGCCCGGTGTGTTGCCCGGATCAGGCGGTGCCCGAGATCACCATTACCTTGCGGCCAGCAATCCTTCACATGGCGTGCAAACCTCTTGTGAAGCTCCGGCACATGCTCGTCGGGGGTGACAACCAGTCTCGTGTCCAGACCGATGATGCCCGCAACGCATTCACAGACAGCCAGCAGAGCGGCTTCGTGCAGTGCCGCCGCCTCGTCAGCGGTAAGCGGCGGCACCATCCGCGTGTTGACCGTTCCCGGCTTGGGATACTTCGCGAAGATCAGGGCAGTGATTCGGGCCACTGCAACAACGTAGGCCGTGCACCCCGTACGTCAAGTCCGATCGTTTTCAATAGCCGCAATCGGGGTCGGCCATGAAGTCTGAGCCGCTGAAACACAACTGGAACAGCCAGAAGTCGGTCAGATCGACATCGCCATCCTCATCGACGTCGATGTGGTCACATTCGGGGTTGAGCGCTGCACTGCCCGGCCCGGTTACGCAGGACACGAAGGTCGCTGCGTCCTCGGTGTCCACGTCCAAATCGACGTCGAAGTCGCCGTAAGAAAACGGCACAGGATCGGACAGGTGAAGAAAGGCGCTCAGGCTCAGCGACGGCTCCAGGATGACGTTTCGGTTCCAGAAGAAGTTCATGCCCAGTATGCCGTCGAGTAGGCCTCCCTCCGGGGAAGGCAGGTCAAACACGATGAACGGTGCCCGCGAGAACTCCAGGGCACCGCCTCGGGCGTTTATCTTTACATAGTCTATGTAATAACCTTCGACGTCCTCGACGAGCCCGCCGACACCGCACACGTCGACCAGAAAGTCCGGTTCGAACGGAAGGCTGAGATTGGCTGCGACGGCCGTGCTCATAATCGAACTCTGCGAACCGGTATCCACGACGACGCGCATCGGCTGCACCGGATTGGTGGGGTGCGGCTCGCCCTCGAGCACAAGGATCGTCGTGAAAAACGCCCCGCCTGTTGGGATCGTGCCGGGCATCAGCGACAAAAGCGTGGGGATGATCGGGGTCTGCAGGTCCTCAAAATCCACATAGTAGTTCGCCGTGGTTGCCAGCGGAGACAGCCCGCCGAACTCGATGGACACGCTGCGCGAGAATGGAGGCAACGGGTCGAATGGATCTTGAATCTGCACGTCCGGTCCGGTGTAGATTACCCCGTCGACGCTGACTGTTCG
>CP070827.1:1926909-1928969 GCA_020344555.1 Phycisphaerales bacterium | reverse complement strand
GTGGCCACGCTCGCCAAACGCGGCACCGAGGGCTGGGAGATGCAGGTCGAGCCGATGACCGGGCGATTCAGAATATCCCTGGCCGAGTATGGCCTGATCGAGGCAATCCAGAGACTCCGTAGTCCCGGGCGCAGGTCGCGGTCAGTCCGGCCGGGCGAGTACGTAACCGACGCCAACATCGCCAACATGTGGATCAAGCAGGACATATTCGACCGCAACGTCACGTTCTATCAGGCCGACGCGGTCACGGTGGCCGACGCCGACTTTACGGCGGAAAACACGCGGGGTTACGGAGTGTTGGCACCGGGTGGCGGATCGACGCTGGTTGACGCCTCTGCACGGGTCAGCTCGGACTTCGTGCTCGATCAGATCGCGGAGAGATTCCCGGGTGGTACGCTGCCGCCGACCACGGTGATCACTCCGACGCCGCCGATCCAAAGGCCGGAGGGCCACTTCGGCACCGGCCAGACATTTCGGGTAATGCTACCGGAGAAGGCCCGGAAGAGGGCGGTACCAGGAGCCGGCACGCCCAAGGTTCGCCGCTCGCGGCGGCGGTAGTACTGTAACACGATTGATTCGAGGGGCTGTCCCCGGATGGGTGAACCCGTCAAGCAGGAGGTCGAACCGGTTCACGGCGGCTTGAGCTCATGGTAAACCGTCGGATTGTTTTTGTTTCCTTCGGTTTCCACACAAAGAGCCAACCATGAACTTTGTCGGCATCGACCTCCATAAGAAGACTATCAGCCTTTGTGTCGTGGACCAAGAGCGGAACGTGTTGGATCGCAGACGATTCTATTGCTCCCAGCCGGAGCGGATCGGGGCGTTTTTCGGGCGCCTGAGGCCGTTTCAGGCGGTGGTCGAGGCTACCGCCAGCTATGAATGGCTGGTCAAGCTCATCGAGCCGCTGGCGGATCGTGTGGTGCTCGCCCATCCCAAGAAGCTGCGGATCATCGCTGAGAGCACCCGCAAGAGCGACAAGCTCGATGCCCGGGTGTTAGCGGAGGCCTTGGCCTTGGACACGATTCCGGAGGCCTACCGATCCTCGAAGCGACAGCGAGCGCATCGGGTTCCGGTTCGCCATCGCAGTTATCTGAGTCGCCGTGTGACATCGGTGCGGAACAAGATTCGGCGGATTTTGAGCAACTACAACGCCGATCGGGAGGATCTGTTCAGCGAGGCAGGGCTGGTCTAGTTGGGGAAGGTTTCGGTGGTCGAGGCCGGCCGGTTTGTGCTCGATCAGCTCGTGGAGGAATGGGGCACGTACACCCGACAGTTGAAGGAGGTCGACCAACGTCTGCAAGCGTTCGCCCAGGAGGCACCGGTCAAGGAGGCGGAGGCCCGGGCGATCCTGGACACGATCCCCGGCGTGGGCCCGGTGACCATCGACGTGGTGGTCAGCGAGCTGGGTGATATTCGTTGCTTCCGCTCCCAGAAGAAGGTTTGTGCGTATGCCGGGCTGGTCCCCGGTTAGCGGGAATCAGCCGGGCGGACCCGGGAACTGAGCATCACCAAGGAGGGCTGGAGACTGTTACGTTGGGTGCCGGTGCAAGCCGCCTGGCGGCTGGTGAACACCACCGCCCGCTGGAGACGCATCTTCGAGGGGATCCTCAAGCGACGAGGGAAAAAGAAGGCCATCGCAGCCGTCGCCCGACGTCTGTTGTGCGTGATGGTGTCGATGCTGCAAAGTGGACGGAGCTATCGAGCGGCGATGGTGTGACCGACTGCAGCAGGTTCCAGATTGCCGATTGGTTTGATAGGCGTAAGCAGGAAGTGGTGAAGTAGTTTGTCGAACAAACGACCGGTGGACGTGACGACCTTGAGGACGACTCCGACCCATGCCATAACGGCGAACCCATTATCGACCGCCGCCAGGGTGAATGGTGGCGTTCTTCGTATTTCTTCTTCATGGCGACGTCTGCATCGACGGGCGGTCCCGAATAGATGGTTGAGCGCATCACGTCACGTCGGCCCCAGCTCGATACCCCGGAGGCTCAGGTCGCCCGGTGAAGGCGATCTCCCTCCACCTCGGGCTCAAGAGAATGTGCGTGGGAAGGCACGGC
>CP070827.1:1924741-1926809 GCA_020344555.1 Phycisphaerales bacterium | reverse complement strand
TCGATACAGCGGCGTGTGGGCCCGTTTGTGGCAGGATTCGCAGAGGAAAACGAAACCGCCGGGGCGCATGGGCTCGAGATGATGGATGGTGAGGTTTTCGTCGGCCCCGCACAACAGGCAGGGGGTCTTGGGTATTTCGCCCGATTTGACGAGACGGTGCGACATCTTGCGAATCCGGTGACGTTGCCACTGCCGCGTGAGGCTGCGCCTGCGTTTGCCCAAAGATACAATTGCGGTACCATCTGCGGTAACCATTCGGCACCTCCTACTAGGTGTCGCTTGGCCAGAGCCGGGTTGGTGTGTCAGCACCTTCTCGGCTCGCCTTGCGCACAGGCGGAGCCACCGTGTGGTTCAGTAGCACTCGTCGCAGCGCCGCAAAGGCGCATTGGAAGGGCTCACGATGACTCCGCGATTCCAAGTTCTACAAGAGATCGCATCACAATACGAGTCCTACCGAACCGCGTGAAAGCATGAACGATTGCCACGTCTTTGTCAAGAGAAAAATCGAAATTGTTTGGAAAAAGTCTTGGCCAGTCGCCCGGCCGCGATTCTGCTGGTGCGAGTCCCGATGCGTCTTCGTCCCGGCCCGGCGGATGACGCTCCGACAAGTCGATCCCCTGTCGGCGCTAACGCCCCGCACACGACTATGTCTCGTTGGCGCCCGTGCCCCATTCACGACACTGTCCCGGTCACGACGGTGCCCCGGTCGCGACACTGCCTCGGTCACGACACTGCGTCGGTCACAACGCTGCCCCGTTCACGGGGTAACCCCGCGATAGCGGGCTGATAGGCCGGTCCTTTTAGGGCCGGTCTTCGGCCGCCCAATCCCTCCATCAAAATCTTCTATGATCCAGCCCGTTTTAACGGGCTTACCCGAGGGCTGAGCGATCGCCTGGTTATTGAACGTAAGCCCGTTAAAACGGGCCGGCTGCGATGGTAGAGAGCGATGCGTCGCTACCCAGGCGTAAAACGCCTGGTCTAATGGCCCTTCGGGAAGGACCGCTGAAGCGGCCCAGACGGCGTCCGCTCCAAGCGGGACCCATCGCAGGCAAAGACCTGCCCGGCAGGTGACGCTCTGACAAGTCAATCGCGCACCCTCAGGCCCGACCAGGCCACCGAGCGCACCAAAGGCACACCCAGGCAAACACACACCGACCCAACCGCGACAAGACGGTGACGCCGCAACGTGCCTGAAGGACGAGGAGCTGGCGTGCCGCTGCGAAATCAGGTACAAGACGCCGAGTACGGTCAACTGAAGCGTCCGGTCCAACAATGTGCGTGGTCAGGATCGAAGGCAGTGAACGATCCACCTAATAAGCCGACTGTCTTTATCAGCTACAGCCACAAGGATGAGGAGTGGAAGGACCGTCTTCGCCCCCATCTGGCGGCGCTGGAGTTGGAAGACCTCATCGAATTGTGGGACGACCGAAAGATCGACGAGGGCGGCACGTGGTTACCGGAGATCAAGGCGGCTATGGAACGGGCCGCCGTGGCCGTGTGTCTGATTTCACCCGATTACCTTGCATCCAGATTCATCAAAGACGAGGAGATTCCGTATCTCCTGGACCGGCGCGAACGCGATGGGATGTTGCTACTTCCCGTACTGGTCCGCCCCTGCTTCCTCAAGCCGCACGCCTGGTTGAATCGAATTCAAAGGCTGCCGCGCGACGGGAAGTCAATCGCCGTCGACTACAAGGACAGGGAGGATGAAGCTTTCCGGCGGGTCGCTGAACTGATCTATAACAAAATCAGCGACCCTGCTTTCAGACTCGCCAAGCCGGCGCCGCAGTGGGCGCAGGTACCCGAAGGTTGCATTGACATCGACCGCCTTCCGCGAACCGGAACCGAGGTCTTCGGGCGGAAGGATGAGCTGGCCCTGCTCGATCAGGCCTGGGAGTCGGAAACCACGCGCGTCATCAGCTTCGTGGCCTGGGGCGGTGTCGGTAAGTCGGCCCTGGTCAACAAGTGGGTCGAGCAGATCAAGGAGGACAACTACCGCGGGGCGAAGCGGGTTTATGCCTGGTCCTTCTACAGCCAGGGCACCGGCGAGCGGGTGGCCTCGGCCGAC
>CP070827.1:1922562-1924641 GCA_020344555.1 Phycisphaerales bacterium | reverse complement strand
ATCAGCTTCCGGCAGGCGCAGGGTATCACCGACCTTCATAGGGAATTTGAAGAAGATAATAATGCTTGTGGTTATGTTGCTTAGAATTGACCAGACTGCGAAAAAGGCAATGCCGACAAGCGCGAATATGCCGGCCGATGCGACATAGAGTTCCCGGAAGTTAAATCCCCATATGAAGCCAAGAACAATGAGAAATAGGAAAAGCCACAGGAGCCCGAAAACCTTCTTGATCGGAAGGGATCTTGTGTCACCGATGCCTCTGGCCGAGGCAAATCTGGTGACCAGGCGTCTTGTGATCGATGAGCCCAGAATACAGCCGATCACGGCCGCTACGCTTACTAATATAGTGATCATATGCTTGTGTCCATATTCATGAGCACCTAACAATAATTATGCGTTCTGCATAGACCGGCAAAGGCAGGCTGTCTCCCTCTGTGTAAACCTACTGAGCCTTTCATAGCTGATTTTGGCGGGCGATGCTCACCCTACGAAACTCTCCGCCTTCGGCCGATCGACCTGCGCTACCGAGCTAACGTGCACCCGGCTGGTTGGCTCGGACCGTCGCCGTCTTGTAGCTGATCAGGAACTCATCGGTCAGACGGTCGCCGAGCGGCGAAGTATATGTGACCGCCAAGACATATTTGTCGGCCGGCGGAATCTTGGCAGGATCGATACCGAGCTGGAACTCGTACATCTGCGTCAGGGCGTTCCAGTAGGTTCGCTGCTCGTGGGCGGTGGTGAGCTCGATGTCCCAGTGCTCCAGCCGCCGCCCTTTCTGATCCGCACTGGCGGGCACATACTCATACAGCTCGACCCGCACCCGGCCGGCGATCATGAGCCCCGGGTTATCCAGAGCATTGACAGCCTGGATCAAAAGCTCGATACCATCAGGCGTGGCATTGTCATCAAAGCTCTTTACGCGAGTGAACGGCTCGACGATCTCGACCCTACTGGGCATCAGCAGGGCGAGCATCTTCCGCTGGGCGGCGTCGTCCAGTGCGCGAGGTGGCGCCGCACAGCCGTTGAAGCCGGTCAACAGCATCAGACCGGACCAGACCAGGCAGGAGCGTTTCATCACAGGGATTCGGACCTTGGAGACTTTCATATTAGAGCACCGCACAACCAGCTTGCGAGTATCGGGGTTTGGCGGCCATTGTCAACCGGTAGGTCGCTCTTCGGATCGGCTGGTGATCCTTCCGGTAGTTGCACTGGGTCTTGGTCTGGCGCTTGCGGCCGGTGGCTGTACGACGGTGACGCCGCCGCCGGCCAGTCCCTATCTGATCGCGGTACGATATGACGTGGAGCCTCGCTTTGTCGGTTCCGAGCGTCCTGCGGCCATCAGCACGATTCGACGCGATTTTCACGCCATCGCCGAACTGGGCTTCAACGGCGTCGTACTCCGCCACGTTGACGATGAGGACCGTCTTGCGATGTTGGACATGGCCCGCAGCACCGGTCTAAAGGCGTTCATCCCCGATCGTCGCTTCGAGCGCTACGTGTCGACAGGTCTGTTGCCGGCGGGTCACGCCGACGTCTCCGAGCTTGTGCAGGCCCTTCCGCACACGTTGACCGACCATTCCGCCCTCGACGCGTTTGCGGTGAGCGCGGGCCGTGGGCCGGATGCCACCCGCCGTGCCACGACCCTTGCTGCCGGTCTGCATACGCAGCGGTTGAGGTGTCTATTGCTGGGAAAGGAGTCGCGGCCCGCAGATACGGAAGGGCTCGCGATGATCGATGCCGCAGTCGCGGACGCCGACCAGCGCGGCTCGCTGCTGCAACGCCTTCTTGCCCAGTTTCACACGGGTCTAGGCGACGGCTTCACGAGTGGCCTGGTAGTTGACCGCTTTCGCCCACTGCCGGGATACCGATCGGTGATGGCCCGACCGGGAGAGCCCTTCACCCCGGCCCAGGCGGCAGCAATCGACACCCTGGTAGCCCGGGCGCGTCATTGGGGCCCGAGGCTCTCCGGGTTCGCTGCTCAGCCTGTGGTAAGCGCGGCAGTCGAAGGGGCCCACGTGCAGATCACAGCGTTGATCAGGGATCGGCGGCGGTACGTATTAATATCCAACTCCGGCGACG
>CP070827.1:1920381-1922462 GCA_020344555.1 Phycisphaerales bacterium | reverse complement strand
AACCGTTGCGGTGACGACGTGCCCCGTGCCGCGAACCACGCGAAAGCCGGTATCATCCGCGGCCACTTCCGGCGACAGAGAGCCACGGCCGGTAGTTGTAAGAATATCTGAGTCGGCGGGATCGCGCCAGCTTCCTCCACGCGTGGCCTGATGTGAGACATTCCCTGCGTAAAAGTCCTGGGTCCATTCCGCTACATTGCCACATGCATCGTACAGCCCGTATCCGTTATCCGTGTTGCGAGTCGCAATTGCTTCTACCGGCGGGAAGCAGTCCGCATCCGCCTGAAATAGAGTATGGACGCCGTTAAAGAACCCGCCCGACGTTGATCCATCTGTGCTGGTGTCACCGCTATCCAAATAGTTGGCATCGACACCCGCGAGAGGGCTGTCACGACCGAAGCCGTACAGAGCACCAAAGACCGGATTGCCCTGTTGGTCAGTTCCCTTGCGGGATGCGGCTTTATACCACTCATTGTACGTTGACGCATCCGTGGATTCATCGTCCATCGGCAGACGATAGCCCAGGGTGTCTTCAACCAGAAACCGACGCGCGGAGTGGCTCATAGTACCGCTTACCCAAGTTGCGTCATCGACGACGACCGGATGCCATCCGTCGAGATTCGGAGTGGGCGCTTCGTCATATGCTCGAAGCGGCGCCGGAATCCCCTCCTTTATGGTCAACCAGTTGCAGTACTTGACCGCTCCGTACCAGGTCACACCAACGACGGGATGATTCTCAAACCCCTCATCACTCGTGTACATTCCATCAACAAACGAAACGCGGCCCACGGATGCGTCGTATAGCAGTGCGCTGAGGGTATCCGACGGTGCGTCGAATCCCTCTCCGCCGGATTGCACATCGTTGATATATACCGAGCCGGAATCGAGGTCGAAGTACATATGCTGGCTGCGCGTATCGGGTGTCGGAAGCAGGGCATTGTTTCGGGCGTCGTTAAGGAACGCGGCGAACTGCGCATTGCTGATCTCGGTCCGACCGATCCAATAATCATGGTCCGGGCCGCCAGGCTGGTTGTCACCGTCCGGCACCAGAGCGAAATCACCAGACGGTGCCGGCGAAATACCCGCAGTGGTTGCCGCATCTGCCACCTGAAGCGGTAGACTCACAGTCTTGCCGGGCGGAATCTGAATTGGCATACCGCTGTCAATCTCAAGCCAGGGTGGATTGATCGTGACAGTGATCTTGTCTACTGTCTGTTGTGCCGGATTTTGGATTTGGAAGCTCAGTGTTTCCGGCGTGTAGGGTCCACCCACAGGCCCCTCCGTCCGAACACGATCTATCGTGATTGCCAGTTCGGCTGGCTCAATCACCTGAACCACACGAAAACCAACAAAGGGAAGGGCTGCATCCGCCGGTACCGACCCACGCCCGTCGGCGCGCAGCAGCGGCGATGTCTTCACACTCTGATAATGGCCGCCCCGAATACCTCGTTCATCGACCGTCTCACCAAAGTCCTGCACCCATTCCGCGACATTACCCGTCATGTCGTACAGGCCGTACTCGTTGGCCGTGGCATCGGTCCGACTGCCATTCGCGAGCTCATTGACACCGTTAAAGAAGCCTACCTCTGAAGGCCCGGGCTCAAACGGATCGCCACTGTCGTAGAAGTTTGCGGCTGCGTCGGCCAGCGTATCTCGGCCGTAGCCGTACACACTGTTAGCCTCGAGAGTGTCGATCCACGCCGCGGCCTTGTACCATTCGTTGTAGGGACTGGCGGTGCCGGCCTGATCATCCATGGGAAGACGAAACCCGTGTAGTGCAATCAACGCCGGCGCCTGCACGACCGGATGCCATTCATCGGGGCTTGTCCCTTCATGGTACATGCGCTGGTCCGGGTCATGCATGCCCTGGAGCAACGTCATCCAGTTGCAGAACTTCAGCGCTCCGTACCAGGTAACACCTACGACTGGGAATTCCTCCTTGCTATCGACCACGACATAGCGATCACCGACAAGGGTGATTGCGCCGCCTATGCCCGCATCGAACAGCAGTGTAGTGAGACTCTCCGACGGTGCCTCGACTCCCTCCTCGGCGGCTTGTTGGTCATTGATATACACGTCGC
>CP070827.1:1918189-1920281 GCA_020344555.1 Phycisphaerales bacterium | reverse complement strand
TTTGACCTGGTCATAGCCCGGCTGCCGGAGCCGATGTCCGCGCTGCGTGCACGTCTTTTTACCGATGAGTTCTACCGCGAGCTGCGCCAGGCGATGACCTCAGACTCGGTACTATGCATGACCGCCGCTGCGACTCCGGGCGGCCTGACTCCGGCCTCGGCCGAGTATCTGGCTTCGATCCAATCCACGCTGCGACCACATTTCCCTCACATTACGTTCGGCTGGGGTAACCCGGCTCAGGTCCTTGTCGCCACTGGTGAAGGGCTGATTACGACCGACCCGCTGGAACTGGCCAGGCGCTATTCGCAACGCGGCGTAGTCTCCGAGTGGTTTCATCCCGACTGGTTTGAGGGTGCCACGGACTGGCTTGATCCGGCCAAGCTGCGACACCGTGCCAGGGAACTTACGCATGCCGGCCCGGTCGACGTCAGCACTGATCTCCGACCGGTGGTCTACATGCAACGGCTGGCCTTGTGGGAGCGGATGACCAGTGGTCGGGCGGGCGGCGTGATCGACCGGCTACGGTCAGTGCGGTGGTACCAGCTTGCCGTGGCCCTGCTGGTCATCGCGGGAGTTACATTGCCGGTGTGTTATGGGCGCGCTCGCTTTGCAAAGAATCCTCCGGGCCCGGCGGGCGATTCACACGGAAGAGTGTCATGGCTCTCGGGCAGTGCCATCATCATGTCAATCGGCACCACCGGCTTTGCAACCATGGCCCTGAGCATCATCTGGCTTTTCGCGTTTCAGAATCTCTACGGCTATGTCTATCAGCGAATCGGCTGGATCATAGCTCTTTTCATGGGCGGGCTGGTCATCGGGTGCGGTTGGTTTCACCGCCGGTATGAGCGTATGGGTGCACTGGATAAGCGGCGCAGGTATCTGTGGGGGCGGCTGATCGCCGTCGATGTGTTGTTGGCCTTGCTTGCCCTTGCGGTTCCATTCGTGCTGCCTGCTCTTGGCGGGCTGCAGAGTAGCCCGGGTGCCTTGATGCTGGTCGAGTGGTGCGTATCGGTCATGGTCGCCTTGACCGGCGTTCTCTGTGGGGCCGGCTTTGCCCTGGCCGGCGGGTTGCAGTTCGAGGTGACCGGTCGGGCCGGTGCCGCGGCCGGGACAATTGTCGGGGCCGATCACGCCGGCGCCTGCCTCGGAGCCCTGCTCTGCGGCATCCTGCTGGTACCCGTGTTCGGCACAGCGGCGGCGGCCTACCTGCTGGCCGGAATCAAGCTCGCTGCGGCCGCACTGCTGGCAGCGGGCCGGCGATTCTCTCGCACGGCTTGAACGCCAGGAATTTTTTTTAATTTGGTGCGTACACGTCCTTGCAATCGAGCCATTAGTACAGTAGAACTGCGTTTCAGAAATTCTACTACTGGCTGAGCCGCGGGCTTTCCCGGCGCGCTGGGACACGGTGCTCCGCACAGGCCAAAACCTGCGGCTCGGCGTACGATCCGTAGTCGTAGCATTTGCGAGACACGGTACTGGGAGGGAACGTCGGGCATCCGGCTTCCCGCGCCAGAAGGTCAGGGCATCGCGGTCATCATATGCCAACTTAGAGGAGACAGACATGTTTGGGACAAAGACGACCAAAAGTACGAACAAGGTAGGACAACCGCAAGGTGCCGCGTGGCAGATGTGGACCAGGCGGCGGGGGGCACGGGCCGGCGTGGCAGTACTGCTGGCCGGCGTCCTGGCGGGCGCCGGCTTCGTGTATTTCAGCAACCGTGACGCCGGTACTGCCTACGCCATCGGGGACCCCATCCCGCCACCTGTGCCTGAGCCGGGGTCGGCACGTTCTTGGGAGGTCGAAATCCCGGTATCCACCTACTCGAGCGTGCATACCAGACACGGGAATCTGCTGACCACGATCCCGATCATAAGCTGGTCGGGGCGCGGGCCGTCCATGGCCATGGCGCTATACCACAACGCGGCCAACGTCGACTCGCAGCTACCTCTGACCGCGGGCATGGGCTTCGACCTGGGGCCCGGATGGACAGTCTCCTACAGCAGCCTCTTGATCCTGGACGACCCGTTAGAGCCCACGACCGTTACGGTCATTGCTGACGACGGCACACAAGACGTCTACACCTGGAGTGGG
>CP070827.1:1915991-1918089 GCA_020344555.1 Phycisphaerales bacterium | reverse complement strand
ATCGGCGGGCCGGAGGTAGGGCAGGTGGTTCTCCCGGCCACGCCGGGAGGTTCACCTGCCACCCAAAAAACGGCAGGTCAACGTTCCGCCGGCGCGGAACAACAACCCCCCTACGGTTTTTGGCATCCGCCGATTCTGTCACGGACCCGCCCGATTGGGACCGCTGCAGTGTCGCTATCCGCCGCCGGCGCCGCATGCTATCATCGGTCTAAAGCCTAAGGTTGCAAGGTGAGGAGAGCCGGTGCGGGCCTCGGCGGCCCGGTCGGGTCGCCACCGACATTCCCCAGGAGGTGCTTTCATGGCGATGACAGTCTCGTCGATGTGTTCACCGCGAGTGCGATTCCTGCTGCTCGCGCCGGTTCTGCTAGGGTTCACATCCTGTGCGACCCTGTCGACGAAACCGCCGGTCGCACAGCGGATCCCGCACACACGATCGATACACGGCGATGTGCGCTTCGATGACTACTACTGGCTGCGAGAGCGCAACAACCCGGACGTTATCGCCTATCTGGAAGCGGAGAATGACTACACCAAAGCCGTCATGAAGCACACCAGGAAGCTTCAGGAGAAGCTCTACCAGGAGATGAAGAGCAGGATCAAGGAGACCGACCTGACCGTCCCGACCAAGGTCGATGACTATTACTACTACACCCGCACCTTCGAAGGAAAACAGTACCGCGTTTACTGCCGTAAGCGCGGCAGCCTCGACGCGGAAGAGGAAGTTCTGCTCGACGCGAACCGGCTGGCGGAGGAGCAGGAGTATTTCCGTGTCGGCGTGTTTCGGGTTAGCCCGAATCACAAGCTCCTGGCATACTCGGCGGATACAACGGGAGCAGAAAAATATACGCTACATGTGAAGGATTTGCAGACTGGTGCGTTGCTGCCCGATGAGATTCCGAACACTTACTACTCCGTCCAATGGGGCAATGACAACAGGACGGTTTTTTATACCGTCCTGGACGAGGCTAAGCGCCCTTACAAGGTATACCGGCACATCCTCGGCACTGATGTGAGCGAAGACCGGCTTGTCCATCACGAAAAGGACGAGCGTTTCCATGTGGGCGTCTCCAAGACGCGAAGCAGAAGGTATCTGCTGCTCAATCTGGGAAGCATGATCACTTCGGAGGTGCGCTACCTTGACGCCGATCAACCCGAGAGCGTGTTCACGATGATCCACCCGCGGCAGCAGGGAATGGAATACCGAGTCGAGCACCACGGGGATCATTTCTACATCGTGACCAATGACGACGCCATAAACTTCAAACTGGTTAAAACCCCGGTGACGGCGCCGGGCAAGGTCAACTGGATCGAGGTGATCCCCCATCGTGAAACAGTCAAGCTCGATCGAGTGGATGCGTTCAAGGGCCATCTGGCCGTGTATGAACGGGATAACGGCCTGCGGACATTGCGGATAATGGACCTACCCGGCGCCCAGGAGCATTACGTCGAGTTTCCCGAGCCGGTTTACACGTTCTATCCGATGGGTAATTACGAGTTCGATACCGACACGCTGCGATTCAGCTACAGCTCGCTGATCACTCCACGGTCGGTCTTCGATTACAATATGGACGACCGTACGCGGGAGTTGAAGAAGCAGCAGGAAGTCCTGGGCGGCTACGATCCATCGCAGTACCAGTCGGAACGGATCCTGGCGACTGCGCCGGACGGCACCACCGTGCCCATCTCAATCGTGTACCGCAAGGGGATGGTTCGTGACGGAAGCAACCCGACGCTGCTGAGGGGGTACGGTTCTTATGGTGCCAGCAACGACCCGTGGTTTTCATCCAATCGGCTGAGCCTGGTCGATCGCGGCTTCATCTGCGCCATAGCCCACATTCGCGGCGGCGGCGAGATGGGCCGGCCATGGTACGAAGCCGGAAAGCTCCTGAACAAGCGGAACACCTTCACCGATTTCATCGCCTGTGCCGAACACTTGATTGAGAAAGGCTACACCTCGAGCGAGCGCCTGGTGGTCACAGGTGGCAGCGCAGGCGGTCTTCTGATGGGGGCAGTGACGAACATGCGTCCCGACCTGTTCAAGGCGGTCGTCGCCGGCGTGCCGTTTGTCGACGTCGTCAACACCATGCTGGACCCCTCC
>CP070827.1:1913785-1915891 GCA_020344555.1 Phycisphaerales bacterium | reverse complement strand
CACGCGGATGGACAGTGTGTTTCGGATGTCCACTTTCCAGTAGCTCAGCACCAACACCGGCACGATCACGAACAAGACCGGCATCAGCCAGCCGGTGGCATGCAACAAACCGCTGGCATCTTCATAGAGACCGGGCGAAAACGCCGACTGCACGAAGAACCACACGGGAAACAGTACGGCCACCACAAGAAGGACCATGGAAACGGTCGGCTTGTCCGACGGTCTGACAAGCTCCCGGGAAAAGCTGCTTTTCAGTGAACCTGCGTCGGCGAACACCACGGATTCCTTCCCGAAAATGTTCGCGGCCAGGGCCACCGCCGCGCCGGCATAAAGCGTGGTCGAGAGCAGGACCATCACGATGTGCACCGCCGGGATCGTGGCACCCAGCAGGAAGTCTCTGGCCAGAAGCACCATGTTGCCCACCGGCATCACCAACATGATACCCTCGAGCCTGGTGGCCGGCAGGGCCGCGATCCCACCGGGAATAAGCACCGCCAGAATCACTGGTGTCACGTAGTTCTGGGCCTCCTTGAAGGTCCGCGCGAAGCTGCACACCGCGATCATGATGGCCGACATCAGCACGGCAAAGGGAATCAGGCACAGTAGGATGAAAATCATCGTGGCGATCGGGATTCCACCGCCGGTGCTGGCGATGATCTTGTCGAAGCCGCCGAAGTAGACCGTCGCGGTCACACTGCCCAGGTTCAACGCGGCCCCCATGATCGCTACCGTCGTGACCACCAGAAACTTGCCGACGATCAGGTCGATAACCGGAACCGGGGAGACCATAAGCGACTCGAGGGTGCCGCGTTCCCGCTCGCCGGCCGTCAGATCGATCGCCGGATAGATCGCCCCGGTAATGGTCATCAGGATCAAAATGAGCGGCAGGATCTGGCCGAGGATGGACGACGGGGTCGACAGGTCTGTGATCGTGATCTCGAACGGCTTGTCGAAGGCTTCGGGAAGGCCCAAGCCTTCTTTTCGAGCTATGTTGATTCGAGTTCCAATCCGCGCGAACATCTCGTTGAGCTGGTCCGCGGCGAAAGCGCTGCGCATATCTTCGTAGTCGGGCAACAACCGTATGGCGCTGGTCCAATCTATTTCGCCGGTCCGAACCTCGGTCTCGAAGACCACGCCGAGCTGGATCACCCGGCTACGTACCGCGTCTTCCAATCGTTGCTGGGTTATAAAGGCGCGCAGTCGGAAGTGATCCAGCGGGGCGGGGAGTTCTTGTGCTTCGTCGGCGTCGGTATCGACCCGCTCCGCCTCGTGCTTAATAGCCGCCGCATCTTCCGCGATGAGCCTTTGCAGCATCTCCGCCTGCGACTGGCCGAGAACGCCGATGATCAGCCGCTCCCTTTCCATCGATTCGGCCTGGTAGCTGACCGCCTGGATCGACCCGAGCATGAGCAGCGGATAGAGCACGATGGGTACTACGATCATGGCGATCAGCGTCCGCCGGTCGCGCAGAATGTCGACCAGCTCCTTGCCGTAGATGGTCCGAATGCGACGGTGAAAGCTCATGGCACTATCGCTCCCACCGTCTCTTCCGCATGGATCAGCTTCAGGAAAATGCTGCTGAGGCGCTCCTCGCCGCTGAGCGAACGCAGGCTTTCAAGATCGCCTTCCGCGATCAGCTTGCCGTCGTGCAGAAGCCCGATCTGATCGCACATGCCCTCGGCCTCGTCGAGATAGTGCGTGCATAGGATGATCGTCTTGCCCTGGTCGCGCTCCCGCTTGATGTATTCGAGGATGATGCGGTTGCTGAGCACGTCCAGGCCCAGCGTCGGCTCGTCCATAATCAGAATTGGTGGATCGGCCACCAGGGCCCGGGCGATGTTGACCCGCTGTTTCTGACCGGTGGAAAGGGCTCCGCAACGCAGATTGACGAAATCGCCGATGCCCAGCCATTCGATCAGGTGATCGGCCCGGGCGGCTGCCTGATCGGCACTCATGCGATGGAGCTGGCCGAAATAGACGAGCAGCTCGCGGGCCGTCAGCCGCTGGTACAACCCCGTGTTGGCCGTCAGAAAGCCGATGACCCGCTTAACGTCGCCTACCTGAGTGGTGACATCGTACCCGCCGATCCTGGCCGTCCCGCTCGTC
>CP070827.1:1911566-1913685 GCA_020344555.1 Phycisphaerales bacterium | reverse complement strand
GTCCGCCGCCAAGTCCATGGACTGTTTAAGAGACGGAATGAGTATAGTGATCAACAGTCCGATCATCGACATGACAACGAGCAACTCGATTAACGTCGCCGCTCGCTGCGATCGGGCGCATACACCGACTAGGGTTGGCTTGCCGGATCGACGCATTTCCAACCCCCTACCATACCCGCACTCGGCTCCCCACGCAACAGCTTTTTACACTATCGCCCCTAAATTATTGTATCGGGACCAGCCGCCCGCAACTTCGTAAATCACCTTGTTAAAATAGGGTATTTCGCTTACGGTGCACGAGTGGCTAGAATGGTCGGGCAATACCGCTGACCAGCCAAAATTAACGCCAAAGTTGACTTATGCAGTTTCTACATGATCGCGTCAGCGAAGAGCTGTTACCGTTCGTAGCTCAGCCGGCCCAGTACATCGGCGGCGAGATCAATCAGCTCGTCTCAAAGGGCGATTGGGAGCGGGCTAAGGTGCGCGTCGCCATCGCCTTTCCCGACACCTACGCGATCGGCATGAGCCATCTGGGCTGCCAGATCCTATACACGTTGGTCAACCACACCGCAGAGTGCTGCGCCGAACGTGTGTATTGCCCCCGGATCGATGCAGAGTCAGTCATGCGACACAAGGGCATTGAGCTGTTTACGTGGGACACGCGACAGCCGGTGTCATCGGCCGACATCTTGGCCGTCTCTCTCCAGTACGAGATGACTTTTACGTCGGTCTTGCAGCTGCTCGATCTCGCTAACATCCCGTTGCGTTCGGCCGATCGTGACGACAGCCACCCTCTTGTCATCGCCGGCGGTCCTCAAGCTGACAACCCTGAGCCATTGGCACCGTTCCTCGATCTTGTAGTCCTCGGCGACGGTGAAGAGTCGATGACCGCGATCCTGCTGGCGTACAAGGAACTCAAAGCCGGCAGGATGCGGCGGCGCGACATGATTCACGCTATGGCGAACCGCTTCAAGTGGGTATATGTGCCGTCGCTCTACGATGTCGGGTACAACAGCGACGGCACCATCGAGTCTGTCAAACCGGCGGCCCCGGACGTTCCATCGATGATCGAGCGATGTCACACGCCTGACTTCGAGGGCGCGGTGTTCCCGCTAAGGCCGCTGATCCCGTACGCCGAGGTGGTGCACGACCGGATGGCGGTTGAAATCATGCGCGGCTGCCCGCAGCGATGTCGTTTCTGTCATGCGGGTTATACCAAGAGACCTCTCCGATGGCGTAGCGTGGACAGGATCCTGGAACTGGCCGAGGCGATGTACCAGTGCACGGGGATGAACGAACTCGGCCTGTTATCGCTATCGACGGCCGACTATCCATGTCTCGGGGAGTTGGCCCAACGGATTAACCGGCGGTTCGCCCCGCGGCGCGTGAACATTTCGATGCCCTCGCTTCGCGTTGACAAGATGCTTCACGACATTCCCTGGATGGTAAGCACGGTCCGCAAGAGCGGGTTGACCATGGCCGTCGAGGCTGCCGACGACGACATGAGGACCGCCATTGGCAAACGCGTCACCGACGGCGACCTGCTCGACGGCGTCCGGGAGGCCTACAGAGCCGGCTGGCAATCCATAAAACTCTATTTCATGTGCGGTTTTCCCGGGGAAAGGCCGGAGGACTTAGACGCCATCGTGCACTTGTCCCGGCAGGTCAGCGAGATTCGCCGCGAATTTGGCAAGGGGCCGGCCCACGTCAAGGCTTCCGTCGCCTGGCTGGTGCCCAAACCACACACCCCACTTCAGTGGGCCGCCCAGCCCGACGCGGAATACTTCCATGAAGCCCGTCGACGCTTGGCAAACCTGCTGGGCTCCAGAGGAAAGAAGCGCGGCCGCATCAGGATTAAGACGCACTCGGTGGAGCGCTCGATCCTCGAGGCGGTCTTCGCCCGCGGAGACCGCGGACTGGCCGATGTCATCGAGCACGCCTATAAGAGTGGTGCACGCTTTGACGGTTGGGACGAGTGTTTCAAACCGGAGATTTGGGACCAGGCGTTTGATGCCACCGGCATCGACCCGGCCTTCTACGCCCACCGGGAAAGGGCCTACGGTGAGGTCTTCCCGTGGGCTCATCTCCGCGCCGGCCCGCCCAATGAGTACCTCCTGCG
>CP070827.1:1909346-1911466 GCA_020344555.1 Phycisphaerales bacterium | reverse complement strand
TCGCGCGGCCGTGGCCGACCCGACCCCGTTGGCGAAATCTGCTGGGAATGTTGGCGCGCTGCCTCGGCAACTAAAGCTCCGTCGCATCTCGATTGAGGGATGAGATCCGCTGGTGGCATGGGTCCCGACGTATCCCGACGTACCCCGACGTTCATCGGGACAGGCGTCGGGAGGATTTGCCCGTGCTCCACGCGCTTAAGGCACGGGTAGGCTAACGCTTACCCATGGCACCCAACCCTCAGTTGACGGGCAACGGAGCAGTAGTGGTCTGTTACTCGTCCTTTGAGGAGCGGGTGACATGTCGAAGATCCCGAGCATCGGGGGCCAAGGGTTCGCGTCGCAGAGACATTCTGCCGCTCCTCCGGGGCTTGGCTCTTTGGGTGTGTGCCTTGACCCTCGGGCCGGCGCCCGGCGTTAAGATCGGAGGCCCCTGCACTGTCATGGCTCAGAGTCCTGCTGGTCTGCGCAGATTCTATGCGGCTGTGGTGAGTTGGTTGAGGGCAGCATTGCGGGCACCAAGGAGTACAGGAACAGCGGTTAGTCCTTGGGTGGTCGACGAAGTTGGCGTAAGCGTCGAAGTGTCGCTGCACCGGGGGAAAATAGGGCGCGTCACGGACAACGCACCTTGAATCCAGACCTGCGAAAGGGTGACCTTTGCTGAAGGTCGTAACCGAAAGGCAACGTATGGTGAAGACGCCATACGCTGCCTTTTTTTGTCTTCCTGGCATGATGTGAACCTTGAAGGTGGAGGTCCTCTGTGGGTCGACATGATCGGAACCACGAGCCGGCGGCAAGGGCGTCGGTCGTTAAGCGAAGTTTCAAGGAAGCCAAAGGCAAAACGCGAACTCGACGAACCGTAATCAGATACAACACCGGGCGGGTGGGTCAATGCAGCAATGGGCGGGGACCCCCGACAATCAGCCGGGCACGCCGATGGTAGATTCGGCGAGGACCGCGAGAAGGACTCGTACTCATCCCTTGAGAGATCTTGTTTGTCTCTAGCTCGCTGGCCCCCTTTCTCCGGTTTCTCGTCTTGATCTGTGGCGTCGCGCCTCGCTAACGATGCGCCTCAATTTCGCGCCACGCGCAGCTCGTGGTCATACGCTCAGAACCGCTACAACTGCTCAAATCGACAAGTCTCTCAAAGGCGGGCGCAAGGCACGCCCAATCGCCTGCCTCGAAAACGGGCGCGGACCGTCGATTCTGGTTCGAGGCCTGAATAGTCGCTTGCAGGCAAATGCTTTCGTTGGTATAATGCGCGCCGTTGTTGGGCCGGCCCGTATGGGCTGTTAAGATGGGGGGCCGGCGTTATCCGCGTCGGGGCGATGAAATGGGGTGCCGTGGTAGGGGCTGTAGGCAACCAGTCCCGGACGTCTGATAGCCCATTGGGGAGCGAAGATCATCTCTTATAAGGAGAGGTTCATGTAATGCGCCAGATCCTGCAACCGTTGGGTTGACCCTTGGCCTGGGGTGACGGGCGCCGGCATGCGCACGGCTTCATCCGTGCGTGCTGCATGAAGGGAAGATGACCACCTCGGATTCGATCGGGGGTGATGAGTTTGGTCGCTTCATTCCACCATTAGTCACCGGGCCGCGAAAGCACCCGGCTCAGAGGGGGGTTTCAAGACGTTCTCTTAAGGAGATTGATGCAGAGTATTGTGGGGTGTTGTGTTTGTGAAGGTCGTAGATAAGTAATATTCGAGCGGGGCACGGGGATGTTTCCCCAAAGGAGGCTTGGAAAATGAGAGGATGTTTTAATGGTTGGCGCCCTATCGTGAGTATGGCTGCTGTAAGTGCCCTGGTCTTCAGCGTCATGACGTATGGGGCGCCCAATGTGCAACAGGCCCCGATCTCGGTCAGAGAAGGGCTGGAAAACGTCGATCCGGACACACCGGTTTACACCCACCTGGCTGTGGCGAACACGGAAAGGGGTGGTGGTGCCGGTCTTCCTCCGGTTGCTGGAGTGCCCGTGTATTTGCAGGTGGATACCTGCTTGCGCGGTCACTTCTTCAACGACGATGACACCTACGGATACGGTGCCTGGTGGGGGCAGGCCAGGTTTGACTGCCCACCCGGTTACCCCTTGTGCGACGCAAGGGGCTTTACGGCCGGTGATGCCC
>CP070827.1:1907111-1909246 GCA_020344555.1 Phycisphaerales bacterium | reverse complement strand
AATCCACCGGACTGTCATCTTGTCCCGCGTCAACCTCCCTTGACACGACGTGGTCCTGCTTCGCAGGACGTGTCGCTTGGCGACAGGCGAGCTTTGCTCGCAACGGCGAGTCAAGGGCCGGTGAGTTGTCCGGCGGTGGTAGTTCGACGCCGCGTCAACATAGTCCTCCTTCACTACCTACCGCCGAGGAGTTCGAAATGTTTCAATCGGGGTGTGATGAGTTTGGAGCAACGTTACGGTACGTCTCGGATGAACCGCTCCGGTAAGGACGCCGTCCGCGGCGGCCTTACCGGAGTCGCGTTCGTTCCGATTGCTGGGCTCTCATGATCATGCCAGATGCATGCTCGTGTGTTTCTTCACCGTCTCCGCAATATCTGGTCGATGCTTCGCCACAACCTGATTGAAAACGTCTTGAATAAATGGTGCGACCCAGTACTGCGAGTGGGGCTCTGGAGTCATTCCGCATTCCAGATAGTCAAGGTGGTCGCTGGACATCATGTAGTTTTCGTTGATGAAGAAGATGTATGCCACGTGCAGTATCAGGACATCTCGCACGTCGGTCGAGAATTGATCAAGTGCGTGGAGTCGGTCTGGAAGGTCAATCTCGTTATCATTGAGCAAGACATTGCGGTAGAAGTTGTAGTGTGTGTGGTCGTTACATCGATCTCTGAGGCGTTTGTAGCGGTCTTCGGCGAAGACAAGAGCAGTAATGGGTTCTGTCTTTAGCGATGAACGGATGTATTGGGACATGATTCGGTACTCGGGAAGCTGTGCTTTCCCCTTGAGCCAGTTGTCGATCTGCTCGACGACGAGGTTCTCGATACTGAAATGGTCTTGGAGGTAGAGGTTCGAGTAGATATTGATCGTCACGGAGTCGTAGTACTTGCGGAGCAAGGCGTAGGCGTCGTTTATCCTGCCGTCACCGAGGATTGTGCGGATTGAAGCCAATGTCCCCTGGATAGAGGAGAAAACGTACGAGTCGATGCTACAGATTGCCTTCGTCCCCATCGTCATCCAATGGAAGACGGATTGAGCCAGATCCCTGTAGAACGCGATGTGACGCTCTAGCTGACTGAAGACCGCGTGGTTCTGGTACTTTGGATCGCTGACCATCATGGTTATGTCCCGCCTGAATCAGGGTCGTTCGTCGTCAGCCCAACAATGTTTAGACTGACCCTACGAGTCCGAGTCATCGCATTCGGCGTGCCGAACGCTTTTTCCCTGTAAACTAACGGGGGATGTTAACGAGAGAGCGCGAGGGATCAAGGCACTGTCAACCGGAGGTAGGGCGCAACTGGCTTGGTTACGATCGCACCGCGAACGGCACGGCTCCGAACCGAGAGCACGGACGATCAAGCCCGCGGCAGTCAACCACGGAACGTGGGATCATGGGCAAAACAGAGAGGAACGCGCCCGTTTGGACCTCGTTTCGTGGCAGGTCCAAGACGCACGACGGCGTGCAACGAGACAGAGAGGATCGCGACCAATCGTGATTCTTGCCAGAAAGTCGGCCCCGTTCGCAACTTACGAGTCGCGCGGAACTCGGAAATGCGACCCGGCGGCGTCAACCACCGGAACGAACCGGCCCGTTCAAGACCACAAACCTCCCCGACTAGGACTCGAACCTAGAACCTAGCGGTTAATCCCGATGTCCATCGGGACTCGCTCTACTCGCGAGCAAATGTGTGCGGATCCACCTTGCCGACTTGCGCGACTTGATGAATCGTTCGCGCCGCATGGCCTCGCTCCGCGTCGGGTACGGTTCCGACCAAACCAGCCGCCACGGCCCGTGCTTGTGGCAATGCTTGGTCCCGATCTTCTCCTCAGCGTTGTGCTCCAGCAGGCGGCGCTTCAGGTCGTCGGTGTGGCCGATGTAGAATCGTCCGGCAGGATTCTCCAGGATGTACGTCCAGAATGTCTCCGACCTCTCCGTCAAACTCCCCGACTAGGACTCGAACCTAGAACCTAGCGGTTAACAGCCGCTCGCTCTACCAATTGAGCTATCGGGGAAAAGTCCTCCCGCTTGTCGTCCCCGTGCCCGCCAGCGGCTAATCCCGATGGACATCGGGACTCGCTCTGCCAATTGAGCTATCGGGGAAAGTTCTCCCGCTTGTCGTCCCCGTGCCCGCCAGCGG
>CP070827.1:1904875-1907011 GCA_020344555.1 Phycisphaerales bacterium | reverse complement strand
TGGGCCGCCCTGACGCGCTCCACCTCGGGCACGACCTGCGACAGACGATCAAGAGTCAACGATCGGCGATGATTCACTGGGCGGCTTGACATTCCAACCAACATAACCCGTGGCCTGTAGTGCCCGCAAATCCCGGTCCCGGGCTGGGCCATGCCGTTGGGAGGCACGCGTAGGACCCAGTTGATACGATCGGTCACCCAGGTACGCCCGGTTTCGCCCGCCGCGCCATGGATGGGCAGAGGCCGCTGTACGCAAGTGAGTGCCCCGTAAGCAAACACTGGTGGACGAGCCACCAGTGGCACCCGGCTACTCGGTTCCAGCTCGGTTCAAACTTGTCTCTTCTGCTTCGACAGTGGGCGGCGGGCATTCCGCGTCCCGGGCAGCAAGGCGGAGATTGAAGGGCACCTTACGTGGTGTTGTATCCCTCCGGTGGCGTTACGTAGCTTGCGTAGGGGCTGTCCTTGAACGGCCGGGCATAACGCCCCTCGCCGGCCAGGAGGACCCACTTGGTACGCAGCAGGATGCCCAGGTCCATTCGCAAGCTACAGCGACGCACGTAAGCGATGTCGAACAGGATTCGCTCATCCCACGGTATGGCCGTGCTGCCGTTGACCTGTGCCAGACCCGTAATCCCCGGCCGGACGAGCAGACGCTGACGGCGGAAGTCATCATAGGCGGCCACCTGATCCGGCAGCGTGGGCCGTGGCCCGACGAGCGACATGTCGCCACTTAGCACGTGTGTAAGTTGTGGCAGCTCATCGATGTTGAGCCGCCGCAGAAGCCAGCCGATCCGAGTGATGTCCGGATGGTCCAGCGGTACCAGCTCCTTGGGATCGGGCGTGCGGCCGCCGCGCATCGTCCGAAACTTGACCACCCGAAAGACCGCCCCACCTCTGCCGGCCCGCTCCTGGATGAAGAACAGCGGCCCCCGGCTGGTCAACTTCACCAGGAGTCCCGCGGCCAGAAGCAGCGGCGATAGGAGGATCAGCAGCAAAGCCGCGGCAAACATGTCGAACACACGTTTCCCGCCGCGAGCCCAAAGGGTCTTTGAGATAGTCGGTGGTTCGTCGGACGTAGCGGGCATCATGGGCACTTGTATGCAGAGGATACCGGGCCGGCCGTGGCTCGACCATCCGACTGTTCATCGGCAACCCGGCCCGTTTGACGGTGGGGAGGGCCTCGCTACACTGCCCGCTAAGGGGCCCGGGCGGGGCGGTCGGCGTGGCCGCAGTTTTGCCTTAGGCGTTCCCCAGCCCTTTGAGATATAGCGGAGTACCTCGATGGAAAGACATCGCCTCGTGCGTGTAATGAAGCTGCTGGCGCCCGGTATGATTCTGCTCCAGGCCGCCGGATGCAGCGTCAATGACTTTTTACAGACGGTTTTCCTGGCCATTACCGCCGCCGGCAGCATCGCGATTCTCCAGAACATCTAGCCGGGCGTCGGTTATGGGCTTGCCCGTCTCCGGGCGCACCCCGGGATGGCGTCTGGCGGTCAACAGGTATGCTCCAGCGGGGCTCCGCGGACGGCTCGAAAACCTGGACTCCCAGGCCTGAGAAGGCCATGTCTCCGTTGACGCTCGGCGGTCCTGCCCTATACTCGTTCGGCGCCGACCGGCGGGCGATGAGAATGGACTCGCACCCGCCGTTACCGTGTCCGCGGGTCCGCCGGTGCTACTTCGGGGCGAATACCTGCGACGAACGGTCCGGGGTCAGGGGTCCGGCGTTCGCGGCGGGTCTTGCCGTAGCGTTCTGCCCTTTCCCGGCAGGTTTTCCCCGCAGCTTTAATCGGGAGACACCGATGTGTGGGACCACACGTATTCTATCCGGTCACCAGCGTTGTCGCGTGTTGACGCTGGTGGCGACCGTGGCATGGATGGGGGCTGCGGTTCCCGCTGCCGCCCAGACCGGTCGTGAGCGTGATACAACCTCCCGGACCGAGATTCCACCCGATGTAACGGTCGAGTCGCTCTTCGTGGACTTCCTGCACTACGCGCGCATGGGCAGGTTCACCCTGGCCGATACGTATGCCCGGGCTCTGCTCGCCCATCCCGACCTCGATCCCGTTAAAGTGTTGGAGGTGGCCAACAAGGACAGGAAAGGCGTCGAGACGCTGCTGATCCTGATCAAGAATTCATC
>CP070827.1:1902637-1904775 GCA_020344555.1 Phycisphaerales bacterium | reverse complement strand
GTCCTCGTCGAGCGGATACTGCATCAGCAGATCGCGACGGATGCCCATGTTGCATCCCACGAGTCTGGTCACGTAGGGTGAGCCGTGCACCCGGTTTGTACCGCGGTAGGTCAGCTCGTAGATGTTGGCCGGCGGCGGGTTCCTGACCGTCCCGGTGACGGCTGCCACGCACTGGCTGTCGAAACCCCTGGCCAGCTCCTCGAGCCAGTCGGGCTCGGCCACACAATCGCTGTCTATAAAGGCAACGAACCGGCCCTCAGCCACCCCGATACCACGATTCCGGCTTCGGTTAGCGCCGATATGGGTATCATTCTCCAGGCACCGAAGGCGCATGCCGGAATGATCCGATGCGAAACGCTGCACGAATTGGGGCGTTCCGTCGGACGAGCCGTCGTCGACGACGACAACCTCGTAGTCAGGATACGTCTGCTCGGCCAACGCTTTGAGACACTTCTCGAGCGCCTGTCGGCGGTCCCGGGTGGGAATCACCACCGAAACCATGGGTGGCTCGGCGCTTCTCTCGTGCGTCGTCTCGGTCATGATGAATACGATTATAAACGCGACCGGGCGGGACAGCCCATCCCCGGTTCGCCTCGAGATACTCTTCGTTGCACATCGGCCGAACCGGGGCAGCATCAACAGGACTTGCCGATCTTAACCGGAATCGGATTCGTCCCGGGAGTCGCCTTTAGCGAAGATCCCGCTGAAGCCACCACGGTGGGCCGGAAGCATCACGGCAGCGGGCAGTTTGAGGAGCGCCTCCGGTCGGCTAGACTACCCTCATGTGCCCTGACAGCAATACGTCCGCCGGTTCGGACTTACCAAGTCAACCAATCTTCATCCAGGGCATTTTGCCGCGCTGCGGGACGAATTTCCTGCTCGATCTGCTCCGGGCCCATCCCGACTGCGGGCCGCCAGAACCGGTATGGGAGGACTTCTTCCTTTATCACGCCGATTTGCTCGTGAAGTATGTGGACACGGTTTACGCTCATTGGAACCCGCGCTGGGGCGTTGACGAGGCACTGCGCAGGCGCCTCTGTGAGCATCTCGGCGGCGGCCTGGTCGCGTTTCTGGCCGAGAAAGCACAGACTCGGCGCATGGTCACCAAAACACCGCGGGTGGACAACCTCGATCACTTCTTCACGCTCTTTCCAAACGCACACTTGGTCATTCTGGTGCGGGACGGCCGGGCGGTGATCGAGTCAGGAGTCAAGACGTTCAAGTGGCACCGGGAATCGGCGCTGCGGAAGTGGGCCCAGGCAGCCCGGACCATTCTCGATTTCGACAGGGAGAATAAGGGCTCGACCTTCAAGTACCGGATCGTGCGATACGAGGATCTGTGGAGCAACCTCGAGGAGGAACTCCGCCGCCTGCTGCTGTTTTTGGATCTCGATCCCGACAGGTACGATTTCGAAGAAGCGCGTCGCCTTCCCGTTCGCGGATCCTCCACGATCCGGGATCAGGGAGACGGCGTACATTGGGCACCGGTCAAGAAGGGGTCGGATTTCGATCCCATGTCCCGCTGGCGTCACTGGAGCCGGGCTCGACACGAACGGTTCAACTGGGTCGCCGGCCGGTACCTGGAGCGGTTTGGATATCAGCCGCAGCGGTCGACCTCGACGCGCTTCCTGTGGACGGTGTGGAATCTGGTACTTGATGTTCGATGGCTCGTGATTCGGATGCTAGCCCCTCTGTATCGTATGGTGAAGCGCCGCCTTGACCCGCAACACCCAAGAATGGCGTCGGAACAGGAGGCAACGGCGCCCACCAAGCTGCGGTCTGGCACGGGGACGTAGGGATGCGGGTGGCCGTGTGTGTCATAACCTGTCGACGCCCCGAGGGTCTGCAACGGCTGCTACGTGCCTTGAATGCGTTGACCTTCCGCGGTGACCCGCCCGACATAGAGGTGATCGTGGTCGACAACGACGCCGACACTTCGGCTGCGTCGGTCTGCGACTTGCTGCGCCGCGACTTGAATTGGCCGTTGCGATATGAAGTCGAGCCGCAGCGGGGCATTCCGTTCGCTCGCAACCGGGCCGTCGCCTGCGCCGCAGACACGGCTGATTTCGTCTCCTTCATCGACGATGACGAGGTGCCCCAGCCTTCCTGGCTGGACGAACTCCTGGCCGTGCAGCGTC
>CP070827.1:1900385-1902537 GCA_020344555.1 Phycisphaerales bacterium | reverse complement strand
AGGAGCCGTGCTGCCCCGAGTGTGGTCCCGGGTGCTGTCCGGAATGCCCCGTTGGGTGCTGCGCCGAGGCTGCAGGCGGCGAAGCGCGCGAGAAGATGATAAAGGTGATGATAGCCGGGGAGGAGTGTTGTCCCGGCGCCTCCGCTGGAGCAGCGATCTCGGAGGAGCCGTGCTGCCCCGAGGCCGCGGGCGGCAAGGTAATCAAGAAGGTGATCAAGAAGGTAATAGGGGCTGGGGAGGAGTGTTGTCCCGGAGCCTCCGCTGAGAAAGTGATCATAGGGGAGCCGTGTTGCCCCGAGGCCGCGGGCGGCAAGGTAATCAAGAAGGTGATCAAGAAGGTGATAGGGGACGGGGAGGAGTGCTGTCCCGGAGCCTCCGCTGAAAAAGTGATCGTGAAGAAGCATCGCCATTCGAAGAGCCCCGCCGGGCACTGTGGTTGTGGTGGCGGTTGTTCCGGCAAATCACAAAAGCACGGGCACAAGCACAAGCATAAGCACGAGTAGGACGCTGCCTGGGATCGCCGAAAGGGTGCGATGGGACTTCCCTCGCCGCCCTCGCGAAATCAGACTGTTGTAATCCGATTTTGGGGCGGATTGTCGTTCAGAGGACGGCGTCCGCCCCAGTTGGCAAGGAAGCTTACTATCTACAGTTGCCGGTCGAGGCGGCGGTATTGGACAGCTTCGAGTACGTCGTCGGCGGTGACGGCGTCGCGCTGAGCGAGGTCGGCAATGGTGCGGCTTACGCGTAGGATCTTGTCGTGGGCCCGGGCCGACAAGCCCAGCTCGGTCATGGCTTGCTTGAGCACGCGCTCTCCGGCATCATCGAGCTGGCAATGTTCGCGCAACCGCTTTCCGTCCATACGTCCGTTGACCAGGGTGGAGTCCGGCCCGAACCGCTCGTGCTGTCGCTGACGAGCGGCCAGCACCTGCTCGCGCGTGATCGATGACGGCGTACCATCGCGCCGGCTACGGAGCTCGGTGAACGGAACAGCCGGGACCTCTATGTGGATGTCGATCCGGTCAATCAGCGGACCGCTGATCCGTGACAGGTATTTGTCAATCTGCAAGGGTGTGCACTTGCACGGCTTTCGCGGATCCGTGAAGTATCCACAGGGGCACGGGTTCATCGCGGCGATCAACATGAACGAGGCCGGAAAACTGACCGTGCCGTGGGCCCGGGCGATGTTGACCCATCCGTCCTCGAGAGGTTGGCGGAGGGCCTCCAGCGCCGATCGCGAGAACTCCGGCAGCTCATCGAGGAACAGCACGCCGTAGTGGGCCAGCGACACCTCGCCGGCTTGAGGGATCGTGCCGCCGCCTACAAGAGCCGGGATGCTGGCGGAATGATGGGGCGCACGGACCGGGCGTGTGGCCAACAGTGCAACGCCCGGCGACAATTCTCCCGACACGGAATGAATACGCGTCGTCTCCAACGATTCCTCCAGGGACAGCGGCGGCAGGATCGTCGGGAGTCGTTTTGCCAGCATGGTCTTACCCGAACCGGGCGGACCGATGAGCAGTGCATTGTGCATCCCGGCCGCGGCGATGGTCAGCGCCCGTTTGACGTGCTCCTGCCCGCGGACCTCGGAGAAGTCGCAGGTGTAGGTGCTAGCCTGTGCGAAGACCTGATCCAGATCGATTACCACGCCTTCCAGGGGGAGCTGGCCGGACAAGAACCCCGTTGCCTCCGTCAGAGATGTCACCCGGATGACATCGAGCCCGTCAACCACGGCGGCTTCGGCGGCATTGTCTTCCGGTACGATGATGCCGCGCAGGCCGCACCGCATGGCCAGCATGGCGGCCGACAAGACGCCCTTGACCGGTCGAACCCGCCCGTCAAGGGCCAGCTCGCCGGTTACCAGGTACCGGTCGGAATATTCGGCGACAACGTCCCCGTTGGCGAAGAGGATGCCAAGGGCGATCGGCAGGTCAAAGGCAGGCCCCTCTTTGCGCAGGTCGGCCGGGGCGAGATTGATGACCGTCTTGGGGCGTGGGAAATCGTACCCCGAGTTTTGCATGGCACTGCGCACGCGCTCGATGCTCTCTTTGACGGCCGCATCGGGCAATCCCACGACGATGGCCCCGGCAAAACCGCGCCGGGCTACGTCCACCTCCACCTCGACCTGGACGGCCTCGATGCCGGAAAAGGTAGC
>CP070827.1:1898130-1900285 GCA_020344555.1 Phycisphaerales bacterium | reverse complement strand
AGGTCATCGCCCTGCTGCTCCTTGACCGGCACGTAGGTGACGAACTTGCGTTTGCCTTCCAGATCGAATGGCAGCGATCTCATGTACACGTACCTGCCATCACTCGACAAGATATCGGGCAGCGCCACTGGCATGTTAAGACCTTGAATGTGAGCCTGGAGGTTCTCCTGGGTGTCGGGGTCCTTGTCATCGAGAATTGTCTCAGAGAGCTTCCGTCCCGTCTTCGAGTCGAGACGCAGCAGCCGCAGCCCGCCGTCGAGGAACATTGAGCGGCCGGCGACACAGTAGAGCACATCATTCTGCACCAACACGCTGCCGTGCACCGGCCATACTGACTCAAGCTGATCGAAGGCCATCATCCGCTGGTCCTCTGGCGCGGCGCGATACCGCCACATGAGCTTTCCGTCGCTTGCGTTCAGGCAGTAGACGTGGCCATCGGCAGACCCAAACAATGCACGGCTCTGCCAGATCGTCGGCGGCGAGTCCACACGACCGCCGGCTGTGAAGCTCCAAACCAGCTCACCTGTGGAGGCATCGAGCGCATGGACGTCGTGGCTGTCGGCCGAGGAGACGAACAGCTTACCGCCAGCGACGACGGGCGTACTGAGCTTTCCACCCAGTTTTCTGCTCCACGTGCGTTTCAAGCCGGTCGTCTGGACCGTTGTATTCACAGCCCCGCTTCGCCCGGCATCATGACGGAATGCCGGCCAATCATCTGGCTTCTCATCTGCGGCCTGAGACGCGATTTTCGCGCCATAGGCGGGCCCGCGCGTGAGACGTTCGACGTCCGGCACTTCGCGACGTGGCCGTGCTGTTGGCGAAGGCGGCGCTAAGGCAGTGAAACCATAGAGCTTTGCCTCGATGTAACATGCGCACGGATGCTGCGGTGCATAGATGAGCCCGTTGCACGGCATGATGCCGTAATGACAGGCGCCGCGGACCCAGTGGTGACATATCCAGTGCTTCGCGGCGTGGTCGATGAATTCGATGCCGGTGCGCGAGAAGAGCAGATACTTGTCGGTCGCTTTAGCTCGGTAGCAGCGGTGGTGGAACCAGTGGGTCTCCACGTCAGGAGCAAACTCGCTCTTGACTTCGCCGGTGTGCAGATCGCGGCCGGTTATGATGCCCGAGTCGCGGCCCTGAGCCACGGCACCATTCCACACCAGGCCGCCGGCAACGAAGATGTCGTCCGGCGTGCCCATGTGTCCACAAGGATGGTGCGGCACCTTCCACAATATCTTGCCGTCCTTGACCGACAGGGCAAACATGGTCGTGCCACGCTGCTTGGGCTTCTCGGCGTCGACCTGACCGCTGTACAGAACCACATCTTCGTACAGGACCAGTGTGGCGCCACCAGAGCTTCGCATTCCTTCTTTCTTAGGCAGTGGCTCCGACGCCCAGAGCGGCTGCCCGTTGCGCCGGTCGAGGCACTGGATTCTCTGGCCATCATGGAATAGGACGCGTTGGCCATCGGCCGCTAACGACAGCGAGACCAGCCCTGATTCCTTCTGCCAGAGCACTTGACCCGAGTCCAAGTCGATCGCTATGATTGTTCGTGGCGCCTGCGTCCAGAGCGGATTCGTCGTGTCTTTGCTCATCTCGGTCAGCGTCGCGTAGCGTTTTTTCGGATCACTCCGCAGAGGCTGACCCTCCGCAGCGACCGACAGGATCAGCACACCATCGGAGCAGAGAATCTCCTCGGTCACCTTCGTGCCGTCGTAGGTACGGATCGTTTCCCCCGTGGCTGCGTCCAGAACCGACAGCGGCGCATCGATGCCCAGAGTCACGTACACCCGGTCGCCTATCGCTACCAACCGGCGAGCAAGCAGTTGTGGACCGCTCTTGAGTCGCCACAGGTGCGGATGCCAGAGCTCGATATTCCGTTTCCAGAGCAGCTTACCATTGAACGCGTCGCGCGCGATCAGTCGCCACTTCGGTGGGGTGAGAATGGATGCCCGGGGGGCTTCATCGAAGATGTAGAAAAGGCGCCCGTTCGCCGACACAACCGCGCTGACGCTCGACATGTGGTCGTGCTGCCGCGAGTAACGCGGCCCGGCAACCCACTGGTACCGGCTTGGCGGCTCGATGACACTATCGTGGGCAACGGCGTTGTTACTGGCATCGTGAAGGTAGTGCGTCCACTCGTCGATCTCCT
>CP070827.1:1895868-1898030 GCA_020344555.1 Phycisphaerales bacterium | reverse complement strand
CTCTTGTGGCCACGATATCTCCCGTGGTTGAGGGCTGCACGGTGCACTTCAAGGTCTGGGACGTGGACGATCCGTTCGACCAGAACAACCCGAACATGCCGAATGTCGCGCTAATCGATGGTGATACGTCCGGGCCGGACAATCGCGGCACGGCCGGCGGGCTGACTGCTTCGTCCGCCCAGACGGATGCCAACGGCGAGGCGCGAGTGACGTTTACGGTCTCGATGCAACCGGGTGATAACTTTCGCGCGGGCGCGTCCGTGGGGCAAACCGCCCTCGACGGCACCACGCAGGCCCAGGCCGACGCCAACAACCCGCCGGACCATGTGGTGTTCACCGACATGCTCACCGTATGGCGGAAGCTCCGCGTCGAGACGGACAGCATGGTTCGCCCGACGTTCGCCGAGAACACGGTGAGTGGGCAATGGAACGAGCCGCGCTTCGAGGGTGGGCAACTGTGGATCGACATATCGGATCAGCCCATGTACGACGACCTTGAGAACGGCTACATACGCATTCAGGCCGCGGGATTCCCCGATCTGATCAGCGTCATTATCGATCATGGGTCATCGGTGGGGGACGACCCCATTCACACAAATATCGCCGAGGCGACCTGGGGTGCGCGCCCAAGCTCAGGAACCTTCGTTGCCAGTGACGACGATCTGGGCGACGAGGCCCTGTTTACCGCCGGGGTCGTCGGCAGTATCATTGGTGTGGGGATACCTCCGGACGCGTACTTGGCGCTGCCCGACACCTCGCAGCTACAGCAAGTCTATCAGCCGGCGTATATTCTACCGGTCGTGGAACCGCAGCACACATCCGAAGGGGCGTATCCATTCTACAAGAACTTCACGCCTGGGACCCAAACGAACTGGGATCCCGGGCGACTGGTGCTCCGTGGACTTCCGGTGTCGACGGGGAACTTCTGGACGGTGTATGTCTTCTCTGCGTTCCAGCCGGAACCCAGTAAGGACTGCGATTCCGAACCGATGGGTACAAAGGGGGTAACCACCCACACGGATGGGAGTACTTCGGCGTTCTGGTGGTGGGGCAACTCATACACCGGTATGGCGGCGATCTTCAGTGAGACGCTACGAGACGGTTACTCGGATGCTCAGGTACCCCGCACGGTTGCTCACGAGATTGCCCACACGCTCGGTGCACCGCACCTAGGTGCTTTGGCTGTTCCAGGCGACGGTGGGTTGATGGACGAAACCGAACAGGGACCGGAGTTTCTGGCGGAAACCCTCAAGACCCTCCGGGAGTATGTGCGACCATAGTGAAGAGACTCGAGGAGACACTATGGTGAAGATAACACCACAACGTTGACAGACCGTCAAGGAGTCATCAGATGATCACTAGCAGAAGTTTGTTCCGAGCGTTGGTTTTACCGGCTGTCATCGCCGCGGTGGCGTACAGTCAGGCGAAAGCTCCTGACGAGGTGGCGGCGTGTCCTCATCCTGTGGGATTCACAGTATCTCTCGACCGCTCGACGTTCGAGACGCGCGAGCCCGTAATCGCAGGCGTCGTACTCACGAATCTGGGGGACAGGGCGCTTCGACTTCTAGCTTGCGACGGCGGTGCGCCACGTCGCATGGCCCTTGAAGTATCGCGTGGGGACGGCCCGTACACCGAGCACTCGCTATGGTTGGAACGGAACGGACCCCAAGCCAGGGAAATCGAGTTGGCTAGGGGTGGGTCAACGAGCGGCGACATCCTGCTACTGCTGGATTATGGAAAGGAATATGTGTTTCCAGAGGCGGGGAGATATCACTTGCGGTGGAACTTCTATCCAGGTTCCGGATCGGCGCTGATCTACACCGATGAAGTTCAGGTGCGCGTCATTCCTTCATCGCGTGTTAACGAGGAATGCCTCGCGCAGCTCGAGCTCGTCGCCCTCCGGTATTACGCCGGAGACCACGCTGACACATTAGACCTGAACGCCCCGGAGGCAAAGGAGGGGCTGGACCACGTAGGCATCCAACTTCTGGGAAAGATCATCAGTCGGACCAAGCCTCACCTTATCGACCCGGACGATGATCGAGAAACGAAACTGCTTGATTCACTGGCGGAAACGCTGGAGCGCTACCCGGATTCAGTGTACTCGGGCTACATCGCGCGGTACCTTGGACTGGTTTACCTCAAGACCCTTGAACACGAAG
>CP070827.1:1893587-1895768 GCA_020344555.1 Phycisphaerales bacterium | reverse complement strand
TCACAAGCCTGCCCAAAAAGCTCCAGGGCGTGCTCGAGCGCTGTTCGGCGAAACTGATGGAAGAACTGGCGCCCGCGCAGATAGCACTCGTACGCCTCTATGTTTTCCGTCGGCACGCTCGCAAGGACGCCCTTCTCTCCCTCGCTCAATACAACCTCGAGAGTCCGGGCGATCGCCTGGGCGATTTCATCCTGAATGGCGAACACATCCTCCATCTCGCGGTCAAAAGTCTCGGACCAGAGGTGATACCCATCATCCGCGTTAATGAGCTGTGAGCTGATCCGAAGCGTGGTCCCCGCTTTCCGTACGCTGCCCTCCAGGATCGTCCGTACGTTGAGTATTTCAGCGATTCTACGAACGTCCTCGCTCCTTCCCTTGAAGGCAAAGGAGGAGGTTCGTGAGGCGACGTGCAGGCTCTCGATCTTGCACAGGGCGTTGATCAGCTCTTCGGCAAGACCGTCTCCGAAGTACTCGTTCTCCCGATCGGAGCTCATGTTCACGAACGGCAGAACCGCAACGGACGGCTCCGTGGCCTCCCCGGCTCGGTGCGGCGTCGGCGTAAAACCCGGCGCCGGCGTACCTGATTGCCACGTTGAGCCCTCGCCCGAGTCCATGCGCTGTTGCACACCCTTTAACGCGAGGGAAAGATCATCGACCGATTGGAAGCGACGTGACGGATTCTTCTCCAGACATCGTACGACGATCTGCTCCAGTTCTCGGGGTATGTCCGTCTTGACCTCCGACAGGGTGGCCGGAGGCTCATTGAGCACGGCCGCCATCGTTTCGATGGCCGTCTCGCGTGAGAACGCCTGCTTCCCGGCCAACATTTCGTACACCACACAACCGAACGAGAAAACGTCGCTTCTTTCATCGACCGGTTTGCCGCGTACCTGCTCGGGCGACATGAAGGAGGCAGTTCCCACGATGGTCCCTGGCAGCGTTGTCAGCGTGGCCGTGTCTACCCAGGTTGCCTCTTCGTCCTCGTCAGAACCTCTTAGCCCGAATCGCGCCAGCCCGAAGTCAAGCAGCTTCACGCCCCCGTCGGCCGTCAGGAAGATGTTCTTCGGCTTTACATCCCGGTGGATAATGCCCTTGCTGTGGGCCGCGGCCAGTCCGTCTGCAATGGCCAGGGCGATCCGCACGGCCTCCTGCCAATCAAGGGCTGAACGTTCCAGGCGGTCTGCCAGCGTGTCGCCTTCCAGCAGCTCCATCACCGCGAAGGCGCGGCCTTCATGAGTGCCGATGTCGTAGATGGCACGGATGTTCGGATGGGACAACGCCGCCACGGCCATGCTCTCCCGTCGAAACCGGGCCAACGCATCAGCATCCTGGGCGAACCGGTCGGGCAGCACCTTGATCGCCACCTCACGTTGAAGGCGCGAGTCCTTGGCCCGATAGACCTCACCCATCCCCCCCTCGCCCAATCGGGAGAGGATCTCGTACGGTCCAAGCTTCGCTCCAATCGCCAGAGACATCGTGTTCCAACCGGAAGCGTTCTGGATGAATCTACCGGGGTCTTGCGTCGTGCCCTATTCAGGAAATGAGTATGCCCGATGCCGATACCGTTGTCGAGTGTGTCGGACTTGAACACAGCTCGGCCGGTTCTAAAACGGAGATTGCGGGCTGCCATGTGTAGAAGCGTCCACTACGCGGATCACAAGCGACGAAGCGACGGAGCGACGAAGCGACGCAGGAACGAAGCGATCAGAGCCCCGACCGTTAGGGAGGGGGCACGGATGTAGCGACGCAGGGACGAAGCGATCAGAGCCACGACCGTCAGGGAGGGGGCACGGATGTAGGGACGCGGGGACGCAGGGACGAAGGACCGATCCGTATCCACCCGACTCCCGTCACCCAATGCGTCTTCGTCCCGGCTCGCCGGGGTACATCGGGACACATCGAGGTACGTCGGGACGAGTCCGGTAGGAGGGGTCGTCAAACCTACCTGTGTGCTACGGGCTAATACCGTGTTTCACAAGAGCCTATCCCATTAGGTCTGGTTTTGGGTGCCACTGGCGGCTTGTCCGCCAGTGCTTGTGGCCCTACCGGGATAGGCTCTAAGTCTCGCGACTATCTGAGCCGCAGGCTTTCCCGGCGCGCCGGGAAAGCCCGCGGCTCGGGGTAGGATTATCGTCGTACTATTTATGAAACGCCGCACTAGCCATCCGCAGCTTGCGGATT
>CP070827.1:1891300-1893487 GCA_020344555.1 Phycisphaerales bacterium | reverse complement strand
GTCATGGTCGTTCAGGGTGATGCCCAAATAGATAAACGCGCTGGCCAGATTGCCATGGTTGCCCGGTGCGTGCTCGCGGAGCCAGTCTACGCTGTCGCGCCAGACCTGCTCGGCGGCGTCCCGTTCCCCCTTTTTCTCGAGGAACCTCACCAGTCTTTCCTGGAACTCCGCCCGCGTCGCCGACCACGTCTTCGGCAGAAGTGCGAGCGTTTCGCGCTGGGTTTCAATGGCCTTGTCGAGGTCACCGCTCATCTCATACGCGACGGCCAGTGTGTCGAGCATGCTGGGGTTCTTGCGCTGGCTCAGCTCCACCGCTCGCTCGGCAGCCGGGAGCGCCGCTTCAGCATCGCGCAGGTCAGAAGGCTCAATGGTCAGCAACAGCCACGCGTAATCCTCGTAGTCACTGGCCTTGGCGTCGGGCGATTCGGTGCGGCGGCGCCACCCGGCGATCAGTTCGGCGCCGCGTCGGCGCGCCTCGGACGTTTTGCCCTGGGCGTTCAGCATCAACAGCCAAGTCTCGAGGCAGTTGAGCGTGTCGGAGTTCTCTTCACCCAGGACGCGTTTGCGTTTTTCGCACGCTTCCCGAAGGAGCGGCTCGGCGAGATCGTGGCGGGCCGTCTGGAGGTAGAACGTGCCGAGTCGGTATGCGGCCGCGATCGTAGCGGGGTCGTCCTCCTCTAGCTTGTTTCGCCAGTCCTCCAGGTATTCCCTCCAAACCGCCTCGGCTTCGGCGTGGGCGCCTTTATCCATCAGTACGCTGACGAGCCCATCCACCCTATTCGACGTCATCGGATGTCCGGGTCCGACCACCTCGAGATGTGACGCCAACGCCTCCCGGTACAATGCCTCGGCTTCGTCCAGCTTTCCACCGTCGCGCAGGCACGCGGCCGTGGACTCGATCATGTAGATCCTTACCCATTTGTCTGATGGCAGGAGTTCTCGGTGTTTTGCCAACGCCTCGCGAAAGAGTGGCTCTGCTTCTGCCAAATGCCCCTTCTTGTGCAACACTCGCCCGAGATGGAGACGGGCTTCAACATTAACATTACGGCACAGCTCAGGGTCGCCAGCGCACAACTCATCCATCATCACCAGCGCATCGCGCATCAGAAACTCGGCTTCGTTCAACCGGCCGGAACCATGCAGTACGGTTCCCAGGTGCATCATGGCTCGCGCCACATCCAGGTGCTCGGCGCCAAACTCTCGTCTGCGTATCTCGAGCGCCTCACGGAGCATTGACTCGGCCTCGCCTGGCGCGCCTTGGTTCGTCCACGCAAGGACGCACCCGAGCTGGTTCAGGATTTCAGCCACCTCTGTGCTTTCAGGCGCGAAGGCGGATCGTTGCAGCGCCAGGGCGGCTCGGAGCATCTGCACAGCCTCTTCCGCAAGCCTGAGTTCGTAGTAAGCCCACCCGATGATGCGGCGCAACTCAGCCTCCACCTCGGGCTGACCTTGGAGTTCCGTGTCGAGCCGGCTGGCGGTGCGGTCGAGAATCTCGCGCAGGAGCGTTGTGTCGCGTCCCTGCGACACGGCGGGATTCACACCCTCAAGCATCTCCCTCAGGAGTTCGGCAACCTGCTCGGCCCGGACGGCGGCGGTTTCCGCGGCCTGCCGCTGCTCCGCTTCGGTCTGGCGCGCTGCGATGGCTTCCGCCTCCCGCTCTCTCGCCAAGAGTTCATTGGTCTCAGCCAGCTTGCGCTGCTCTTCTTCGGCTACCCGGGCCTTTTCCGCCTCCACGCGGGCGGCTTCGGCCTGAAGATACAACGAGGTGCTGACGATCGAGGCCGCAACCAGTACCACAAAGACGGTGGCAACGGCGGCGAATGCCGCCTTGTTGCGGCGGGCTAAGACGCGGAGCTGATAGACGATGCTCGGCGGACGGGCGGCGATAGCCTCGCCGGCCAGGTATCGCCGGATGTCCCGGGCCAGCTCAGTGGCCGACTGGTAGCGCCGCTCGCGATCCTTCTCCAGCGCTTTGAGGACGATCGTCTCGGTGTCGCCTCTGAGGGTCGCGTTGACAGTGCTCAGTCTCGTGGGCTGCTGCTCGCGGATCACTCGGGCCGCCTCATTCACCGCCACCCCGCCTATGTTGTAGGGTGGCTTGTCGCAGAGCAACTCATACAGCACAACGCCCAGAGCGTACACGTCGCTGCGGGTATCCAGGTCGTGCGGGTCTGCTTCGCATTGCTC
>CP070827.1:1888998-1891200 GCA_020344555.1 Phycisphaerales bacterium | reverse complement strand
CCCGGCCGGATGACCACGCATCGCACTACAACTTGGGCAACTTCTACGGTGAGCGCAGGGAATACGAAAGAGCGGTTGCCTGCTACCAGACGGCCACGAAGCTCCAGCCGAATGACATCGCCCCGAGGGTGAACGCCTCGCTCGTATATAACGCTCTTGGCCGCAACGAGCAGGCCGAGAAGAGCCTGCGCGAGGCGCTACGGATCGACCCGGCCAGTGTTCCCGCAAATCTGAATTTGGGCCTGCTGCTTGCCGAGATGGGACGGTCAAGCGAAGCCGAATCGGCGCTGCGCAAGGCGTTCGACGCGGACAAGTACAATGCCGTCGCGGCATACAACATCGGCATTCTGCGTGCTCAGAGCAACCTAGCTGAGGCCATCGAATGGGTCCGCAAGGCGAAGGAGCTGCGTCCGGGCGAGCCGAAGTATGCCTACACGCTTGCCTTTTACTTGCACGAAAACGGGAACGACGACGGGGCCGTTAGAGTGCTGCAAAAGATGCTCGAGCGAAAACCGGCAAGCGCCGACCCTTACGCCCTGCTGGGACAGATCTACGAGCAGAGCGGAAGAAAGAACGATGCGATCGCCGTGTACAGGCAGGCGACGGATAACCAGAGCCTCCCGGCGCCAGAGCGCTACCGGTTCGCGCAGAGAGCCAACACTCTGGAGAATAGATAAACAAGGACGGCCCGATCCCCGGGTGTGAATGCAGCTGCTGATATAGGAGTTCATTGTATGAGAAGACCCGCATGTTTTCTGCTTAGCGTTGTCGCGACATTATTGATCATTTGCCCCATTACTGCTGCGCAGACGGGTGATCGCCCCAATATCGTTGTGATGATGGTCGACAACCTTGGCTGGGGCGAACTGGGCTGCTATGGTGGAGGCGTTCTCCGCGGTGCGGAAACGCCAAGGCTGGACAAACTCGCCGAGGAAGGGATCCGCTTTCTCAACTTCAACGTTGAACCGCAGTGTACACCGAGTCGCTCGGCATTCATGACCGGGCGTCACCCCATTCGATCCGGTACGACGAAAGTTGTATGGGGTATGTTGTACGGTATGACGCAATGGGAGCGCACTCTTCCTGAGCTTCTCTCCGAGAAGGGCTACGCGACCGGCATGTACGGAAAGTGGCATCTCGGGGATGTCCCGGGGCGCTTTCCGACCGACCAAGGTTTCGACGAGTGGTATGGTATTGCTAATACAACCGATGAGGCCTTGTATAGCAGCCACTACCAATATGACGCGGAAGTGACTGTCGAGCCATTTGTCGTAGAGGCACAAAAAGGTGGCATCCCCAGGCAGTTGAAGCCTTATAATCTTGAGACACGTCGAACCATAGATGCAGAGTGCACGGAGTCGGCAATTGCATTCATGCGCAAGAGCGTGCAAGCAAAGAAACCGTTCTTTGCTTTTGTGCCGTTCACCCACGCACATCTTCCGACGACGGCCCACCCGGATTTTGCCGGCAAGACCGGGAACGGCGCTTATGCGGATGTTCTGACCGAGATCGACTATCGGTCAGGGCAAATCCTGGACGCAATCGACGATTTGGGTGTCCGTGACAACACTGTTGTACTATGGCTCAGTGACAATGGGCCCGAAGAAATCGAAGGGCATCATGGGACAGCCGGATACTGGCGCGGGAATTACTTCACCGCACTTGAGGGATCGCTACGGGTTCCAGCCATTATGCGTTGGCCGGGAAAGATCGAAGGCGGTCGAATCAGCAACGAAATTGTCCACATCGTCGACGTGCTGCCGACGCTTGCCCGAATCGCTGGGGCGGGGGTCCCGAAGGACCGGCTCATCGATGGGGTGGATCAAGTCGATTTTCTGCTCGGGAAGCAAAAAGAATCCGCTCGCGAGGGTTTTCCTATTTTCAACGGTGACGACCTGTTTGCCTACAAATGGCGGAATTGGAAGGTGCATTTCATAGCGCTAGACAGCATGTTCGGGAAACCTGCAAAGCTCAACATGCCGCATGTGCATAACCTACTTGAAGACCCGAAGGAGCTATACCCTGTCGACAAGGTCGACGTTTCGGCAAGCTGGGTCTTCCCCGTTATCGCGAAGCAAGTTGTCGAGTTCAGAAAGTCCCTGGTGATCGAGCCTCCGATCAGGCTGGGCACGCCGGACCCGTATGAACCACCGAATTGAAACACAACCGGGAAGCGACGATGATGTGTTTTTGGTACGAACA
>CP070827.1:1886682-1888898 GCA_020344555.1 Phycisphaerales bacterium | reverse complement strand
GACGCACTGCCCACGGTATTGCTCGAGGCACTGGCGTCGGGTTGTCCGGCGGTCAGCACTCGACTCAGCGGCGTTCCGGAGATCATTGAAGACAAGGTCAGCGGGATCCTTGTCGAACCCGGTGACGACAAGGCCTTAGCCCGGGCCATTCGCCGCGTTTTGACCGATGACGATATAGCCGGGGCGCTTTCCCGAGGGGGGCGACGACGAGCGGGGGAACGATTCGACATTCGAGCCAACGTCGCCGTGATGCATAAATGGCTAAGGGAGGTGGCGATAGAAGACGGTGATGCCGAAAACGTGCTTGGACGCCCATTTGAATCCGGTCACGAGATACAGGATGAGCGTATGGTAGCGGGCGGTTCCGATGCCGTGAGGTATGATGCTCCTGCTTGTAAGGCGTGAGATGTTCGATCGGCGCAGACCACATATAACCGGCGAAGCGACGCCGGATGCCGCCGACCGGGCCGATGTCCGCGCGGGCCCGGCACCGCATATGCACAGGAGTCCGCGTAAGCCTCGCGTGGGCTACTTGCTGCGGATGTATCCGCGATTCAGCCAGACATTCATCGTCAACGAGATTCTGGAGTTGGAGCGTCAGGGTCTTGACATCCGTATTGCTTCCACGCGGAAACCGACCGAGGGGCGCTTCCACGAGCTGGTCTGCCGTGTTCGTGCCGAAGCCGATTATCTGCCCGAGACGTTGTTCGGTTACCTTGGCAAGACCTGCCGCGTTCACGGGCATCTGTTCCGGCAGTCGCCCGAACGGTATGCAAGAGCGTTGCGGGCGACGCTCCGATATGCGGGGGCCACCTGGTTCGACTTTGTCCAGGCGGCATACCTGCTGCGTTGGGCGCGGAAGAAGCGGGTTGACCACCTCCACGTGCACTTCGGCACGGAGGAGGCGACGGTCGCACTGCTGGCGCATATTCTCGGTGGACTCTCGTTCAGTCTGGCGGTTCATGCCGTGGACATCTTTCGCCGAGACGTTGACCGTGCTCTTTTGGCACGCAAGGTGAACGCGTCGCGGTTTACGGTGGCGAATACGGACTTCAATCGACGTTTCCTGATCGAGAACCTTCCGCACGTGGAGGCATCCAATATTCGCCTCAGCTACAACGGCGTTGACCTAGATCGGTTCAAGCCGTCGGATCGTCGGCGAAGACCCTGTACCATTCTTGCAATCGGGCGCCTCGTGGAGAAGAAGGGTTTCATCCACCTGATCCACGCGGTGCGTCGTCTTTGTGACCAGGGGATGTCGCTCAAGTGCAAGATTGCAGGTGAAGGTCCGGAGAAAAGGCGACTCAAACAGGAAATCGAAGGACACGGGCTGGCCTCGCACATCGTGTTGACCGGTCCGTTGCAGCATGGTCAGGTGCGCGAGCTGATGCAGCGGTATAGTTGTTTCGTACTGCCCTGCGTTCGTGCCAGAGATGGCAACATGGATGGTATCCCGAACGTATTGCTCGAGGCTCTTGCTTCGGGTTGCCCGGTGGTCAGCACGAGGGTGAGCGCTATTCCCGAGATCATTGAGGACGGCGTCAGCGGGCTGCTTGTTGAACCTGGGGATGTACAGGGGCTGGCTCAGGCGGTGCGTCGCATCCTGACTGACGGTGACCTTGCGGGGTCACTCTCCCAAAGCGGTCGCCGTTGCACCGAAGAGAAGTTCGATATTGTGCAGAACATCGCCGTGATGCGCGGATGGCTGTTGGCAGCAGCCTGTGGTATGGAATGTGAGGATCACCCTGCGTCAACAAGGGCACTCGTAGACGGTGAGGAAGTGCCCGGTGCCCGTGTTTTTCAAGAAAGTGGCCGCGGGCCGCAGCAGGATGGTCCGGTTGTCGAGCGACCGGGGCTTCCAGCCGGAGCATCGTCGCATCACACTGATCACAGCTTGTTGTCGCACGAGGGCTGACATGATCGGCACGAGTACAGGGCATTCACGCTCAACGCGACCCGCTCGTGTCGGCTATCTTCTATCGATGTATCCTAGATTCGGGCACACGTTCATCGTAAACGAGATTCTTGAGCTCGAGCGTCAGGGTCTTGACATTCAGATTGCCTCCCTGCGCAAGCCCGACGAGGGACGCTTCCAGGAGTCCGTCTGTCGCGTCGGTGCGGAAGTCAGTTACCTCCCTGAGACGTTGTGCCGTCACCTCCGCAGGACGCGCCGGGTCCATTGGTCGTGGATGCGGCGATTCCCGCGACGGTACCTT
>CP070827.1:1884355-1886582 GCA_020344555.1 Phycisphaerales bacterium | reverse complement strand
ACCAGCCAAGCAGGCCGCGGGCGAACTGCGACCGCCAGTTGAGGTGAAACTGCCCCAACGGGTTCCTGCTCGCTCGGCGATAGGGATAATAAACCTTCATAGCTCGAAAGGTTTCACATAGACCTCGCCAGCAGTTCCAAGCCCTGCCGTCTCCGTGATAGACATCACGCATACGAGGTGCGCGTTGTCCTCATTGTCGCCGTTGGCTCCGTCATCGGGCCAGGTGGTGCCGCCATCCGTCGATCGCTCGAAGTACACGAGCACGTCACCAGAAGGCGTGTCACCACTGTCGAACGTCACGCTCAGCTCAAAGTCACCGCCCTCGTACTCGTTGCTGCTGTTGTCGTAAGTGTCCTCGGCCAAATAGCTGCCGTCGGTGATGTTCGCGGAGTTGCTGTAGATCGAGCCCTCCGAACCCTGGAACGCCACCGTTCCATCGCTGGAGCCCTTCCACATCCGAGACTTGATCGTAGCTTTGCCTGTATCGATCTGCACGCCCGTGTCGTTTTTGACACCGAATCGCCAAGTGTGCCCTAGCATTTTCCACCTGTGTTTACATGTTCAAGATTGTAACCGACCCGCTCCATGACCTCGCCGTGTCGCTCCTCGACCGCCGCCGCTTGCTCGCTGGACAACACTTCCCGCCAAACACCCGCCTCGCCCCTGCGGAAGAACGGCGTTGCCTGCTTCCGCTCACGGAAACCTCTCGCTTGCTCTTGGTCCTGCAGCCTGGTGAACCGAGCCTGCTCCATCGCCCATTCCAACCGCTCTGCCGACACGTTCCGCGGACCGATCAGGTCCGCTATCTTCCGAAACGCCGTCCGCGGCTCCACCAGCAGGTCCTCGTATCGCACCACGTCGCAAGGGATGTCTTCGTTGGCCGTCGTCCAGGAGTCCACGTGCGTGGACCACGAGGACAGGAAGTGGTATAGCCCGTCATGGTCGCGCTCCAGCGCCTGGTTGTCGTTGCCCATCATCTCCATCACTTCGTCGACCGTTTTGTCCAGGTATGCCGCCAATGACACCGCCACGTCGCGGGGGTCGCGGACAACCACGACTGCGCACCGAGACAGCTCCGGCGGGTGCATCGCCGTCCCGTTGATCCGCACTTTCGGCCAGTGCGTCCGCAGCACCAGGTCGCGAGTGTGCGACATCAAGAGCGCGTTCGCCAGCGCCGCGGGGCGGTAGTACGCGAACCATACGCGGTCTAGCCTCGCCATGGGGGCGGCCGAGAGCGTGTGGTACAGGCACGGCGTCATGTCTGACGCGGCGTACTGGAACGGACTGTTGATGTCCAGCGGGAAGCCGCTGCAGACCGCGTTCAGGAACATGCGCACCCAGGTTGTGCCGGACTTCGGGTAGCCGACCAGCCAGCGAAAACGGCGGTTGTCGCAGATGTCGCTCACGGGATCAAGACAATCGCCTTCTGCACGTCCTCCGTGGTAACCTCGCCGACGAACACGGCAACAGCTGCAGCTGTCTGAGCTGAGCCGTCACCCCCTCCCGGGCCTGTTGCCGCCTGCGCGAACAGCTTCTCGATCTTGCTGCCTTTGCGCGTCGACGCTGCGAGAATGTTCAGTTTCGTATTCGGCTGCCCCGTAAACATCCTGGCCAAGCCGTTTCGATTGTTCTCAGAGGAAGGGTCGAAGTCCCCGTTGGCCATAAGCGTGTCGAATGCCCAGCGATTCAAGGCATCCACAGGGGCGCCGGTGAGGATCTCCTCCCAATCAAAAGCTTTGCGAGCGTCGTCCGTCGTGACCGACGTCTTGAACACCCAGTACGCCGGAACCGCCTCCTGGTTGTACCACTTGGCGATGAAGCCGGTCCTGCCGTTGACCAGCGCGTCCACGATGTCGGGGTCCTGGTTCGCTGCCAGGTCTACCGCGAACTCCGCTATTTGTTCATCCGTCAACATCTGGTTTCGCTCCTTTTCAGTTATGGTTATCCGTCAACTTGTCCAAGCGATTGCCAAACGCCTCCCGCGTCGCCTTGCATATCCCGATCTGTTGGTCCTGCGTCTCTTTGATCCGGTCCAGCTTCTCGGCGATGTGTGGTAGGTGGTTCACCGTCAGGTCGTCCACCTTCGTCTCCAGGCGCGCCACCGTTTGTGGCTGCTGCGCCCACGTTGCCATGAAGCGCCCCACCGCCACGATTCGGTTCAACAATCCCATTTCCGTCTCCGTTTGCTATGATCGCGCCCGAACCTTGCTTGTCGTGCCGCCGTCAG
>CP070827.1:1882022-1884255 GCA_020344555.1 Phycisphaerales bacterium | reverse complement strand
CCTTCTTGAATCCGTCGAGATTAGCACCGACCAGCCAGTTGCCGCCGAAGAACGGATCGCCTTTGAACACGGCGTAGTAGACACCGTCGATGCACTCCAGCCATGCACATGACCGCAGCGTATGCAACTGGTCTCTGGCCGTGATACAGCGCCACTGGGCTTTACCGGGGATCTTGATCAGGTCGGTGAAGTGTCCGACATGATCGAACAGACCACCGAAGAAGATGTCCTGCTGAAAGACCAGCGGCGACTGCACGCAATCCGAGAAGAGCTCGAACTCGATGCAACGCTCGACATCGCCCGAGATGATGGGTGACAACTGCACGGTCAGGTCCAGCGCATGGTACGGTGTGACCGTCACCTCCCACGTGCAACTATCCGTCGCCCCACAGATATTCGTCGCGGAGCATGTGAATGTCGACGTGCCCTGCGGGAACTCCCCGCCACCATTGATCAGGTGGGTGATATCCGCGCCGCCGTCGTGCACGGCCGTACACTCCACTGGCAAATCACCGGCACAGCTTTGCGTTGCTGCGGGGGGATCCCACGTGACCAAGGCTGTCGGCCTATCGCAATCGGGGTTGCGACGGACGCTTACCGGGCACTCGAGCTTGGGAAGACTGCCGTCGACCTGAAATGTCCCCGTATCGAAGCAGTCACCGCAGGTACACTGGGCACCGTTGGTGTTGGTGAAGGCCGCCGGCGGGTTGATGTCAAAGCAACGGATGTCGAACTTGTCGCAGTCACTGATGGTCGTGAAGCTGATGCCGGCCAAAGTGGCCGGTCCGTGCGTGCCCACACCGCCAAACGGATCCACACCCACGGCGTAGAAGATCGTGCCGGTCGCTTCGTCGACCGTCTCGGCAAACTCGAAAGTGAAAGGTGACATCGGATCGACCGCCGAGCCCGGAGTGATCGCGTTAAACGCCAGCACGCTTGGATCGTATTGAAACGAGAACTGTGCAGCGACGATCTCAGAATTGGCAGGCCCCATCCTGACGTGCACCATCACCTTCTCGTTCACCTCGAAGCAGATATCCACCGGCAATCCGCTGGGGAGTACCTCGAAGGTCAGATCCGGCATCGTGTTAACCACAGTGATAGTCTGGACGTCGGTGGTTTCGTTGCCGGCGTCGTCCGTCGCTTTCCATGTGCGCTTGATGATTGTCGGGCACTTCCCGATGGACACCTCATCCTCGTACGTCACTATCGGATTCTGATCGCAGAAGTCCCACGCCGTGGCAGTGCCTGACGACTCATGGCACCTGACGTCGCCGACCTCCGGGATGGTCAGTTCCGGCGGCGTGGTGTCCGGCGTACACTGTTCGATTCTCTCCCACATCCGGATGAAGGTTTCCGCCGAGTTGAAAAGCGGAACGAGTTCGCGGGGCAGCACAGGGTCCCGCTCGACACACGTCGAAACGGTATCGCATACTTGACCCGCCTTCTTATCGCACTCCCAATCCTTAACACAAGGGTCCCCTTGCTGGTCCTCGGGCCCGCCGACGCATATCCTGCAATCCTCATCGTTTTCGCAAGGCCTCAGGTTCTCGCTACACTCCGTTGTGACACACTTCGAGTCGAGATCGCATGTTTGACCCGCCGCCGTATCGCAGTCGGCATCGGTACCACAAGAGTCCCCTTGTTGGTCCTCGGGCCCGCCGATGCATACCTTGCAATCATCATCCTTGACGCAAGCCCTGCCGCTCACGCTACATGCGTGGTTAATAAGGGCTCTGTGGTGTGCAAGAAGGTCAGGCACCAGACCGTAGTGCGCGAGCCCATCTTCGTAGAAGTCGAATACCTGATCTCCGGTCTGCTGCGGGCAAAACTCGCCGCTCCCGTCAAAGGCCTGGAAGGGATATGTAAACAACCGTTTGTCAGGCGGCCCCGTCTTGTCCGTAAAGGCGCCCAAATCAAAAGCCAGGGCGATCCCGGGATAGCCCTCCCCATAGAAGGGCTCATCGATCTCCGGGGAGCAGTCCGTTTCCGGCAGGTCCGGATCGCAGGTCTCGTCCCTGTACTTGCTCACCAATTCGATGTGCCCGAGAAGTTTCGCCGTCTCGAAAGTAGCTATCGCGTATGAATACACCATACCGCCTAAATCCCTGATGCGTTTTGCCCGCCTTTCTCTATGCTGAAACTCGTGGTCAATCCGGGTCTCTTCGGTACCATCCCAGTCCGGGAAGATATGCGTATGGCTGGAAACCACCGGATATTTATATCCCCGCCG
>CP070827.1:1879676-1881922 GCA_020344555.1 Phycisphaerales bacterium | reverse complement strand
ACGCACGCGCCCCGGCCGGCCTCCCCCCGCGTCCTGGGGATCATGAAATCGCGGCGCTCCCAACACCAACGGCGAGGGATACGCCCTATAGGGCGGCATGTCATACCACCGGAGGGTGATAAGCGCATGCCGCACCCCGATCGACGGGGTTAGGCCAACCGGCTAGTCCGTGGCTGGACATCATACTCAGTGGTCCACGGCTGTTCACGCCGGAGCCCTGGGTACACCTGGTGCCGCCACGAAGGCGCACTGTTTTTTGCACTCACTTCATCGCTGCGATAGACTACTCCTATAAGCGTTCCGAACGCGCTACGGAGAACCGTTGCAGGTCGGTTAAGGAAACTGCAGCGGCTCTTGTCGTCCCACAGGCACGTTGCGACCGCACCGTGTCCTGGATAAGTATGAGCTACAACATATAACCATATCGGTAACATGTCAACAGGAAAATCGCCTTATTGGAAAACTTTTCGCAAAAGTGTGAGAGCTATCCTTCGACAGAAGCGTATGAGCCAGAAAGAGCTTGCGGAGGCAATAGGATGCCGGTCAACAACACTTAGCGCATGGCTCTCCGAGTCCGAGAGCGCCAAGAGCCCGCAAAAATTCCCGAACGCCGAATATCTTTTCAAAATGGCTGATACTCTTAAAGTTTCGGTGGATAAGCTGATGGGACGCAAGACGCCGGGCAGTGAAATCCTGGAAGACGATCGCGTGGAGTCCCGCCGGAGGACGCAGGCACTCGATCAAATCTTACCCGACGAATTCGACTCCAAACCGGCGCCCCCTGGGAGAAAACAACCCGCCAAAGCCAAGAAGAAGAAAACCACCGGGCGTAAGAAAAAGAGGAAGCAACCGTAGCGCTTCCTCGGTCAAGAAATCAATCGGGACATCTTTTCCCTTCGGAATATTCAAGTTGTCAAGGAGAAAATTGACGAGATCTCGGGAATTCCCAGGTATCCTCCGCAGATTGCGGGTCAGGCGTGGATTGACGCAGGAGCAGCTCGCAAAGCTAGCCGGGGTACCGAAGGGCGCGATAAGCCTTTGGGAACTCGGGAAGGCCAAGCCTGATTCGGACCAGCTTGTGGGTCTGAGCCGAGCGTTACGAGTATCCGCCGACGAATTGCTCGGGCTGACCCCATTGACCGGGGACGCGGCGCTGGGCGCCAACGTTAATCTCCCAAAAGTCTGCGACCAGCTCCGCGCAATCCTGGCGACCCTTGAGCAAGCACTCGCGGAGCCGCGCGACGCTGCAAAGAGACGCCCCCGCAAATCATGACGTGAGAAGGTTCACCACCGTCATCCTGACGCCTTTCCTTTCAGCAAGGTGACAGGGCGTTGACTCTGCCGCCCCTCCGGGGCTACGGGTTTTTGGGGTCGTTCGGAACCCCGGACTCACGTCCGGGGCTACATGCCTTCGCCCCTGTCGGGGCTGCCGACGTGGACGATGGGCGACGTTCGCAAGGTCAATATCCCCGTTGTACAGTCCCGCTGGGACGCAAGGACATTAGCCCAAGGCGTGAGCCCGCGGTAAGCGATTGATTAAGATATTTCAGTCCCGAAGGGATGCAAGGGTATTAGCCGAAGCCGTGAGCTCGCGGCAAGCGATTGGTCAAGACATTTCAGCCCCGCAGGGGCGCAGGCGCTTAGCCACGGGCGTAAGCCCGTGGTAGGGGATTGGTTAAGATATTTCAGCCCCGGAGGGGCGACGGATCGCCTGCGACGGATGCATCGTCGCCCGCTGTTCCGTCCTCCACCCCCGACAAGTCGGGATCTTCGACCTTTCCTGCGGAAAGGACGGGGCACCCGGGCCGGGTTCCGGAGCCTCGCGTTTCCCAGCCTGAAAGGCTGGTCGATAGTAGCCGTGGGCAAGTCCCGGCGCGCCGGGACGCCGCCCACGGATTCCGTGACCCCAATAATTCATTCGACCCTGAATGCAGCGATTTTCCGGGGCGAGTTGATTGGACTCCTGGGGGCTTTGATCACCGGAACCGGAAGTCCAGTTTGAAGCCGTAAAGCCAGGGGATCTGCGGGCTGATGTGCTCCCGTTCCAGGCGATCAGGCAGTTGCTCGTAGTGTGTCCGAAGGCGTTCGGCATCGGGGGCGTTGTAGTACGTGACGACAACGGTGTCGTCTCGGACACGTAGGTCACCTTCCAGGCCGGCCAGCAGCGACTTGGCCAAGTGGGCGGCGTCCCAGGTGCAAAACGGCTCCCCCAGTTTGCACCGCAACTGGTGAAGGACCGCCTGTGC
>CP070827.1:1877326-1879576 GCA_020344555.1 Phycisphaerales bacterium | reverse complement strand
AACGCCCCAAACGCGACCGCAGGGCTGTGGGCCGCAGCAATGTCCACGGCCCGGAGCGCCCCCAGCTTCCCTCGAGACACCAGTCTGATGAGGAACCCGATGACCACCGCCGAGACCAACATCGCGAACACTTCTCTGAGCGCAAGCCCCAACTCTATCGGCCAAGTGTGGCCGATCACACTGAAGGCCGTGTCCAAAGCTTGCCATGGCTGACCGAGCATCCCGAGGAAGAACGCCAACTGATCCACCAAAAACGCGCTCACGTGAAAACAGAGTGAGACCAGCACGCACGCCACAATCAGCATGCTGGCATTTGTGATCGGCCTATCCTTACGTTCGCTAAGGCTGGCGAAGAAACGCCCGGGATGGAGCGACGCCTGAACAAGTGTCCTGGCCAGTCGCCCAACGCGAGCACCCGTCTCCGGTCGTTCCCAAGGGAGAAGGTGAGCTCGGAACGACGCGTCTTTTATATACTCCGGGTCAAAGGGAGCACCGCACTCCGGACAACGAAACTCGGTCAAGCCCAGCAGCAAGTAGCTGCAACTCGGACACCGTGGGAGGTCGATGCCGAGAGAGGCCGGGTTGTCCATCATGCAGTCCTCACGTCGATCTTTGCTACTTGCCCTCGTCGGGAATATAAACTGACGTCACTTGCTGTCCGGGCGAAGGCACCCGACAGGCGAGGGCGAAGGACTGTCGGGACTGGGCTTAAACAATCACTCGGATGTCGGCGGCCTTGGCCCCCTGCTCAAACGCGAAAAGCGGGTTTATGTCCAGTTCGCGGATTTCCGGGTTATCGAGCAACATCTGCGAGACGCGCTGGATGATCTCAACTAGAGCAGTCAGATCGGCGCCGGCCTGACCGCGTAGCCCGGTCAGTAACTTATAAACTCGGAGTGATTCGATCATCTCCCGGGCCTCGCTTTCGGTAACCGGGGTGATCTTGAAGCTCACATCCTTCAGCACCTCGACGAAGATGCCGCCCAGACCGAACATGACCACGTGCCCCAGCCCCTCGACGGCCTTGGCCCCGACGATGACTTCATGCCCGCCGTGTAACTGTTCCTGGACCAGAAACTTCAACCCCGGCGAATCAGCGAACCTGTCAGAGAGCCGCTTGGCATGCTCTCGCAACGAATCGGGATCGCGGATACCGAGAACAACACCGCCGCTTTCGGTTTTGTGCACAACGGCCTCAGCGTCAACTTTGAGGACGACCGGATAGCCGATCTGCTCCGCGGCGCTGAGGCATTCCTCGGCGTTGGCCACAGACATGTGTTTCGCTACGGGGATGCCGTAGCAGGTCAACAGGTCGTAAGCTGATCCGGCCGGCAAGACGTGCAATCCCGCCTCCGCAGCTCCCTTGAGCAGTGACCGCGCTCGTGAGACGTTCGTGTCAGTGAATGAAACAGGAGCTTCGGCAGGTCGTTTGAGCAGTGCGGCGTATCGCCCCATGGATGCCAAAACTTTGGCACCCGTCTCCGGCATGTCATAAGTCGGAACACCGCTGTCGCGGATCACCTCGAGGGTCTCGGCCCAGCCCTTCTTCTCGGTCATGACAGTGGCCACGATGGGCTTGTGCGACCGGCGATTGGCGTCGGCAATCTCGTGGGCCACACCCAGCGTATCCACGAAGAACGGCGTCACGAAGTTCAAGAAGATCGCGTCGATGCCATCGTCTTCCATCAAGGCACTCATGGCCGCGGCGAAGTGTTCCGGACCGGCCGTCGCCAGAACGTCTATCGGATTGTTGATCGACGCTTCCGGATAGAGCTTCTCCCGCAGGTACGTCTCGGCCTTCTTCGACAGCGGCGGCATCACCATACCGGCCTCGATCAGCTCATCGGTGGCGATGATCGCCGGTCCGCCGGTGTTGGCGATCATGCCCACGCGATTACCAGCCGGGACCGGTTGCGACGCGAAGCCGATTGCCGATTGGCACAGCTCCTCGATGTTGCGAAAGGCGACGATCCCGGCCTTGTCGAAGACCAGTTCAACGGCCGTGTCCTGCTTCATCATACCGCCGGTATGCGACGACACCGCCTTGGCTCCCTCGGCGGTCCGACCCACTTTCATGCCCAGGATCGGTTTTCGGCGGGCGACCTGCGTAGCGGCCTCCAAGAACGACCGCGGGTCCGGCAGGCTCTCGATATGCACAACGATAACCCTGGTCTGCTCGTCCTCGCCGAAGTGGCGAATGATCTCGGGGATCGACACGTCACATGCGTTGCCGTTACTTGCGTATTGCCG
>CP070827.1:1874969-1877226 GCA_020344555.1 Phycisphaerales bacterium | reverse complement strand
ATCGTTCCAATCGCAGCGTCAATACGGTTGTTTGGCGACAGTCCCGCCGTAGTCGCCCTGCCGATGGTCGTCGCGTCTACGCTTTGTGTTGCACTGGTGGCCATCCTGGGACGGATTGTGTGGGGCTGGTGGGAGGGGTTGTGTGCGGCCACGGTGGTCTCGGTGCTTCCCTATTTCCGCGTGCTTTCGACAACCGCTTACCCGGACGTGCATGCCTGCCTTTGGACGACGGTGGCGATCCTGCTGGCCGTTGCACTGACCCGCGAGCGCCGTATGCCACGAGCGCTGCTGTATGGAGCAGCGTGTGGCCTGGCCCTCGGGCTCGCCGCCTCCGCCAAGATCTTCAGCGTAAGTGCCGGCATCGGTGTCGTTTTTATCATTTGGATATGGAGAAGCGATACTCGTTACATCCGAACCCTGAGCCTGACGTCAGTTGTGCTGGGTTGTATGGCCCTGTTCCTCATCCAGGGGCTGTTCTACTTATGGGTGGCCGACGACTTCTGGTTCAAGCTTCACGCACTCCGGAATGCACAATCGGCAGATCATTTGTTTACCGCCTCCGGCACTGCGGAGCTTGCCGGTTTCGCAGAGCTCGCGTGGAACCGGCTGACGTTGATACTTGCCCCTGGGACATCGGGATGGGGTCTGGTGGCCATTGCGTTCTGGCCTGCCGCCGGTTTAGTGCTTTTGCTCAACCGGCCCGGGCGCGGCCTTGCCGTCTGGGCAATCGCAGCGTACCTGTTCCTGGCTCTCACACCGGTTAGGATGAAAGGCGGCTTGCAGCCCTATCCGTTCTTTGACGGCCGGGCCATCCTGACCGCTTGTGTCCCGTTTGCCTTGTGTTTGGGTTGGTTGGTTCACCGGATGGTCAACCTTACCCCGTCGCCGAGTCTGGCCCGCCGTGGTTGGCCGGTCGTATTCGCCGTGATCATCGCGTTGGCCTTCACCAACCTCAGGGAGCTGAACGGCTTTCGCGACCGCCCCACCAAGCGCCTCGGAGATGCTGTAAAACGGCTCGTAGCCATAACGGACTGGGATGATCAGAGCGAGATCTTCATGCCGGCTTCGTTGTACCTGCGATACCGCATCCTGTTTCCTGCAAACCTGAGATCGCGGCTTCGCGTGGCTATTGATGATGAAGCACAGCCCTGGTGGCGCAACGCCAGCGTGGACATCGTGTCGCGGCGCACGCCGCTGCCCGGACCTGGGAACGCCTATCTGATCGCTACTCCGTTGCAGCTCACAGGCGTCCCGGAGTCTTGGGATTATGGCGTTCCGTTGCCGCGTGCCGAACTTAGAGCCTGGGAAGTTGCGTCACCCGTCTTTGCGGCTGTCCAATCCACGAACGATACAAGCGGCACAGAGAATGACGAAGGAGCACCGCTGCTCGTCTTGCTGACCGGTGATCGGCTGCCGCGTGCATGTTCTGAACACCCCGACCTATGCGATGCTGAGGATCACACCGGCGTTACACGCCTGACGAATCACTGACGATCCGGCGTACCTGCCATCACCAGCGATTGCCCGAACGGCGGTGGGATGATTCGCTCGAATGCGTCGAGCAAAGGGACAAGCCGGTTGAAAAGCCGCGCACCCGAGGCCGGAAGCTGCTCACGACCTAGTACGCGTCCATACCACAGCCATCCGAAATAACCCAAGGCGTTCATGTAGAAGCTGTGGGTCACTGCCAACCCAGCCTGCTCAAAGGCACGTCCGAGCGATCGTCTGTTGTATCGACGGAAGTGTCCGGCCGCCCGGTCCAACCCCCCGAAAGCGCTCATGTGCGCGGGAACCAAAGTCACCACGTTCCCGTCGCTCCGGCAGAGCTGTCGCATGCGTCGCAGGCTGTCAACGTCATCCTCGATGTGTTCAAGAACGTTCATGCAAAGAACGGTATCGAAGCTCTCCTCCGGGACAAGCTCGTTTGGGCTGTCGCCCAGCCGGCAATCGGCAAACTCCACGTTGAGGTGCTTTGCAAAACGCCGCCGGGCCTTCTCCAATGAGGGGCCAAACGGCTCGATGCCCACCACTCGCTCACGGTTCAGCAGGAACTGGGTGATGTTGCCGGTCCCACAACCGACCTCACACACGTTGTCCCTGATCAACAGGCGTACTTTGTCGAAGAGCCAGTGGTTGTAGGCATACAGCTCATTAAGCAGCGCAAGCCGGGTGTGGTTCTCCCATGAGGCCGCCGCCCCGGCAGTACCCGGATCCCCAAGTTCAATGGGCGCTTCCATGCCCGTTTATCGGCCCACGC
>CP070827.1:1872598-1874869 GCA_020344555.1 Phycisphaerales bacterium | reverse complement strand
GACGACGGCCTGTTCTGCACCGGCGACGAGTTTTGCAACGTAGCGGAGAACTTCTGCGACCATACCGGTGATCCTTGCGCTCCGGCGTGGTGCGACGAGGCGAACGACACCTGCGGCGGGGAGTGCTTGCCGCCGCGGGTCGAGTCGGTCGGCTCGCGCTACCTGGCCATCACCCCGCAGCCGCCGGTCAATCCGACGCCGGTGGCCTTCCTGGTTACCTCCCCGGATTGGCCCTGTTTGAGCAAGTACGTCGGCGGATTCTACGAGTGCGGGGATACCGGCACGCGGTGTTTCACGGATGCGTATTGCAACCAGTGCGTGGGTGGTCCGTATGACGGGCCCTGTTTGAGCGACGAGGATTGCAAGACCTGCACGGACAGCCATGCCCCCTGTCAGACGGATGATGATTGCGACGGCGACACCTGTGTCCAGGTGCAAACCTGCTCGATCAGCGGAGAGACCTGCGCTTCCCATCTGCCGCTGGCCACGATCGACGTCAGTGGCGATGGCGTGGCCGACGGCTTCATCGCTTCCCTGGTCGATGATCCGGCGGACGCCGTGTCCCTGGCCCCGGCCGACTGGGGCACGACCTCGTATAAGCGGTGCTCGGTGTCCTTCGAGCCCTGCACCACTACCGCGGAGTGCGACGTGGGCCGATGCAACATCTCGCTAAAGCCCTGTAGTCTGTCGGGGCAGGATTGCCGGAACTACTGCACGGAGTCGGCCTGGGATTGCGTGGAGGATGACGACTGCACCGCCAGCGAGACGGACACTTGCACAATCGCGCAAACGTGCGAAGACTACGAAACCTGCATCTATGGCAGGGTGTACGTGGCCGGGGTGGATATTATCCCGAGTGAATCGACGCACACGACCACCTACGAAGTGAGCGCGGTTTGCGGGGCGGTGGCGGGTCCGACCGCCGCGGTGATGCCGCGCTGGGCGGATGCGGACGGCAACAACGTGGTCAACTTTGCCGACATCCAGCTCGGGGTCCTGGCGTTCCTATGGAATTTCCCCATCGACATTCCCCCGCGGACGAGGTTGAGTGTCGATCTGGTCGGGACGTACCCGTGCTTGGCGGACCAGGTGGTGAACTTCTCGGACATTCTGCAGTCCGTGCTGGCGTTCAAGGGCAACAAATATGACCCGGATGTCCTCGCTATTTCCGCGGTTTGCGACGTGCCCTGCCCGTGATTCCGGATCCGCGTCGGGCGCCCCGGCGTCGGTAGCCTGGACAAGGCACCGGCGGACTAAGTTCGAAACGACAGGCAGCATGCGGCTGGAACGGCCGGATGCTGCCTGTTTTTCTCGCGCCGTCGAATAAAGAAACCCAGCCGGGTTCGTGGGATGGAGCATACCCATCGTCCAGGCAAGCCCCCCTTGCCATCCACGATTCCGGCTGGGCACCGCGGCCGGAGCATCCGGATAACCGCTCAGTCAGCGAACTCCGCAGGCCCCGAAGCCCCGGTCTCCTCTCCCATTTCGTTCTATCCGCACCTATTAGTAGACACTTCGCTGCCGGGTATGACGCGCGCCTCGCGCCGCCCCCCTACAAACTGCCGGTTATCGGCCGGATTAGAGCATAACCTTCGATAGTGCAAGAGGTTACGGACAGGATCCGGCGGCGAACGGGTCGATCCCATCGTCGGGTCGGCGAATTCCGCCCCCAGGCTGAGCCCCGGCGGAGCAAGGCACCCGCATTCCCAGATGCCGGGCGCTGCCCGTGCCCGGCTATGGGGCAAGCGGCGGCGCGGTGGAATCCGGCCCCCTCGTATCGGGGGTCCGCGGGTAGACGAAGCGCGAGAACCATTCGCGCACCCGCTCGCTGGCCCCGTCGCTACTTTCTTCCGCGCTGTCGGCGTCCTCGCCAGCCTCCTCCGACACGCCGCCATCGGTAGGCTCGGCCGCCTCTGTCCTCCGTTGCTGGTAGCCACCGAGGCGGACCATTACCAAATGAAGGTTCATCTCCGGACTCGCCCCCGCCAATTCGATGGCTCGCTCAATGTCCTCCGCGGCCCCATCAAACTCGCCGTCGCAGCCCAGGTAGACCCCGCGTACCGCGAGGGCGTCAGCGTTATCGGGCTCGATCTCGAGGAGACGGGTAAGGTCCGCCACGGCGTTTTTAAAATCCCCTAGGGCCGCGTAGGCGGTTGCCCTACCTAGCGCAGCGGCGGCAAGGTCCGGGAGGTCCTCGAGAACAGCCACGCTTTCTGCCGCCCGCCCCATCCGCAGCAGCAGCAGAGCACGGATTGTCCGGACCCAATCGGA
>CP070827.1:1870192-1872498 GCA_020344555.1 Phycisphaerales bacterium | reverse complement strand
GCGAGGCAAGCCCCACTCAATGAGCTGGGGGAGCAGGACAAACAGGGCCGTCCCTTCGGTCTCGAAGTTTTGGAAGTCTTTCCAGTCCAGTTGTCTCACGTCGGCGACCTCGGCCACCTCCGGCCGGATCACCGCGGGGCGCTCGTCGCCGCGTCGCCGGGGCAGCTTGGCAAAGCCCTCCTCCCGTAGGATCTGATGGATCAGGACGTGGCTAAGGGGGCAGTCTTCGACGCGCAGGATCTTCTGGATGTCGTAGATCGAGTAGTTCTGCTTGCGCAGTTCGATGACCCGCGGGCGGGCGGCCTCGCGTTTGGGGGCTTTCTTGGGACCAGGTTTCGACGGTTCGAAGAAGCGTAGGCGTCCCCCCCGCAGCTCGCGGGCCAGGGCGTAGAGCGTGGTTGGCGAGTACCCGAAGCGTTCGCCCACCTGTTGGGCGTTGCGTCCTTCGAGCAAGTAGGCGCGGAGGGCTTCGTACTGTCGCTGGGTGGCGGTCTGTGGCTGTTGGAAGAACTCTGCCCCGGGGCGTGGCTTAGTATCATTTAGCTTATCCATATCAACATATAGTATACACTATATCTAGTGCAGGTCAAGGCCGCTGGGGCGAGATAATGCGGCAAATCCGGGTTTTTCTCCTAAATCTAGGACACAGAGGCGCGGGGGGCGGGTCTCGCTGTCCGAAACTCGACCAGCCGATGTCCATTTTATCTTATCGAATTGCTACCCACTTTTGGACTGGGGACCGCCCATTAATCTGCGTTTGTCGGGGAAAAAGCGGGGATCCGGCGCGAAAGACGAGCGACTTCGACCATGCGGATTGCGGGAGGATCCCCTCAGGCGAAAATCCAGGCTAGAACATGCCGGCGCCCGTCTCCGACGGGCTTGGGCATGGCACCCTACACCCGAAAACGCAACGCCGACGCCGGCACTACCAGTCTCCACCCCTCTTGTTCCTCGGCGGTCTCCGCGCTCTCGGCGCTAAGCTATTCGGCCCCGCCGCCTGGCGGGACTCGGGCCACGCTGCTCCGCCGGCTGAGCCACAACCGTCCGACCGCAACGCCGAAGAGAGTGACAACCGTGCCGAAGGCGCCGAAGGCCAGGCGTTCGCGCACTTGCACGGAACTGCCGATTACGCGGCATTCGATCAGCTCCAGCCTGGCGTCTTCGGTGTCGGACATGCGCTCGCCGGCGAGAACGGCAAGCCGGCTCCTGATCGCGGCCAATTCCGCCTCGATGGCGGTGACGCGGCTCTCGGCCGCCGCTACTTGCTGGTTAGCGCGGAGCAATTCCTCGACCAGATTGGCGTTGTTGTTCAACTGCTCTTGCAGGGCAATGAGTCCAACGACTGTTTCGTCGGCCGTGGAGCGCAGGCGGTCGATATCCTGCTCCGCCCGGGCAACGTCCTGGATGCGCTGCTGGCGGGCGCGGCGGACGGCCTGCTTCTGGAGGCGGGCATCAATCAGCTCAGTGCGTTGCTGCGTTCGGCGATGGAGGCCGCGGGCGCCTCTCAACGCGGCGTCGATCTGAAAGTTCTGGCGGGCGTCGGTCATCCCCGCACTGAACTCGAACCGATGGTGGTGACCTTGAAGAATGCGAAAGCCGCGGATCAGGTTTGACTGAAGCACATGGTACCGGGCGAGGTCACCGGAATCCTCACCGATGGCCTGTACGGCCTTCCGCATAGTCGTCAAGTGTTTGCCGCTCTCGAAAAGGAAGTCATTCAGCCGTTTCCGCACGCGGTCGTGGGTGTCGGCCAACTCGGTCGAGAGCGAATCGACCGCGGTATTCTGGAGGGTGACGAACTCGTCGTCCCACGTCTCGGTGAACGCCGTCAAAAGGCCGCGATAGGATTCTGTTGCTGCTGACAATTGCTTGACACTACGCTGAACCGGTTCACCCGTCGCGTCGTCATCCGGTATGACCTGGGCCAGGTCATTAACCGCGGCATGGAGATTTTCGAGCGGACCAACGGACTTCTGCCACGCCGCGCGCAGATGGTGTTTGAGCTCGGCCAGGTTGACCTCCAACTCGCGGAGGTCCTGTTGCAAGGCGGGGTCCGCCTGAAGAGCTTGGCGCCGCGTCTCGGGGGGCACGACTCCGTGGCTGGGCTCGGGTCCGGCCCGGAGTCGGCGGAGTTCGGCGACAGCTCGGTCGAGCTCCTCCCGCGCGGCGGAGAAGCGCGCTCTCTCGGAGTTCCATTGGCTCAGCAGGGCATCCCGCGGCGGGTGGGGCACCGCCACCGGGGCCACCTCCCGAGCCGCGGCGAGCCGGGCCTGGGCCTGCTCCAGACGGCCTTCGAGCTCAACCGC
>CP070827.1:1867782-1870092 GCA_020344555.1 Phycisphaerales bacterium | reverse complement strand
GGTGATGCCTTCGGCGATCGAGTCCGCAAGGTCTTTGTCATGGACGGCGATGCCTTGGCAATGGACCTCGATCTGTGGGAGCCGATCCTCCGGGCACTCAATGCTACCTTTCCCAACCTGCGTCGGGTGAGCTGCTACGCCACGGCCTTGAACCTGCTGGCCAAGACCCGGCAGGAGTTGGAACGCTTGCGCGACCTGGGACTGAAGCTGCTGTACATCGGCCCGGAGTCAGGCGACGACATAACGCTGAAACGCATCGCCAAGGGCGCCACCGCGGCCGATCATGTCGAAGCTGCGGCCAAGGCCCGCCAGGCAGGAATGAAACAATCGCTGATCTTCCTGCTCGGCGTAGGTGGCGTCGAGCGCAGCGTTGAACATGCGACCGCCTCCGCCCGGTTGGCTACGGCCATGGACCCCGAGTTCCTGTCAACCTTGACTCTGATGCTTATCCCATCCACGCCGATTTCCAGGCTCGCCGAGAGTGGGCGCTTTCAGATGCCGAGTGTCGAAGATCTGCTGCGCGAGCTGCGCATCATCGTCGCCGAGGCCAATCCCACCGACGCGATCTTCCGCTCCAATCACGCCTCCAACTATCTCCCCATTGGAGGGCGACTTCCGCGAAATCGTGAGGCCATCCTGCAGCAGATTGACTCCGCCCTGTTGGGCGAGGTGCCCTTCCGGGCAGAATGGTCCCGGGGGCTCTAGCTCCAGCTCATGGGCGCGGTGAACACAGGCGACTGCGGATGGGAAGGACTGTGTACCGGTGTGTTGGCCTGCCGTTTCTTGCACGGGCGATTCACCGTCGTCGCGCGGCTCAGATGATGGTCCAACGACTGAGGACATCTGCAAACGACGAGTCAGTCTGAACATAGGGCGTACCGAGGCCGTGAGCAGTGGCCGGCGGCGGCCTACGCTGCATGTTTCAGTTACACGAACGGCATGTGCCGTCGTGCATCATGGAAGGCGACGTCGAGTGTGAACCGGTCACCCGGCTGTGCGCCGATTATCGTTAGGGGTCTGACACACCCCGGATCGAGTTCTTGGCAGGGACACGCCCTACAGCGACCAGACGTGAACGACAGCGGCGTTCATCTCGCTCACGCCCAGGCCTCGCTCCACCATGAAGAGGCGCCCGTTCTGTACATCGAAGGTCATGCCGCCCACGTTCCAGCAAGGGTTGTCGCCCAGATAGAACTCGGCCGGCCGCCAAATCGTATAGGGCACCACAACCCAGGGATCCTGTAGACCCGCAGCGCTGTGGCCCAGCTCATGCACGTCGTAGAAGACGACCTGCCGCTCATACGGTTGGCAGTGATAGCCGTGGTCGTCGCTGCACGGGTCGTGGCACTCCACGGGGGGCTCGTCATAGCAACTGGTACCGAGCCCCTTGTAGCCGAGCAGCATGATCGCCCGTTGGGCACCATTGTCGACAAACGCCCCCCCGTTCCATTCGTCACACATGGTGTACCCGGGGTAATCACATACGGCAGGATCTCCCACGTTGGGACCGGCGCAGCCGGGGAACTTCACGCGGTAGTACAGCATCGGCAGGGCATCGAGATCTCCTGTTGGGCTGTCGCTGTCCCAAGCATGAAATGCGAACAGCGTCGGGCCCTGCGATCCGCCGCGGATCGTGATCTCCTCCAAGCCGTCCATCGGCGTCCCGCGAGCCCGGCCGGTGACCAGCGTGCGGCCGTCGAGGTAATCGTCCGCGTACCATTCGGGAACCGAGAACAGGTAAGAGCCCATCTTGCGACCGTGGTAGAACCCGTCGTCGGGCCCGACGTGGAACATGCCCCGCGCGCCCGTGCCATCCAGGTTGGCAAACCAGATGGTGGGAAAGCTGTCTTCGCCGGCAACTCCCTCGGCGTACCAGAGGTTGATCGAGCCATAGAGCTTGTCGCTGGTTTGCGAACCTTGGCGGGGTACGTACTCGAGATCGCTGACGAAGAGGTATTCGTTGTGAACGGTCGACGCCAAACCGCCGTCAAAGGCAGTCGGACCCGCCGTAAGCGTGGCCTCGGGAAGGTCCTCCCAGTTCGCCGACTGAGCCGGCGTGGGGATCGCCACCTCACCGAAGTGGGCGTAGCAGTCCCATGTCGGGTCCCAGCAAACGCCGGGGTGGGCCGGGTCGGACAAGGCCTCGAACTCCGTCACCAGCAGCGAGCCGGCGCCGCCGTCACCGTCGGGATAGAAGGATAATCCTAGAGCCCCCCAGTAGAAGTTCTCGGGCAGCCGGAAGGCGCCTTCATACGTCAAATCGCCCGGCTCAAGGCGTTCTGCAGGGTTTCCTCCTTCGGCGGGCACATC
>CP070827.1:1865364-1867682 GCA_020344555.1 Phycisphaerales bacterium | reverse complement strand
CCGAGGGCACAGCGCCTGCGGAACGTCCTGACAGTGTCCGAGGTGGCGCTGGCTTTGGTGCTGCTAATCGGGGCCGGGCTACTAATGCGCACTTTCCACCGGCTGGTTAACGTGGACCCGGGCTTCGATCCGGAGAGGCTGCTCACGTTCCGAATGTCCGTGCCTTTCGCCGGATACAAGGATACGGCAAGAAGGGCCGAGCTGTACCGTCAGGTGGTGGAACGCATCTCGGCCATCCCCGGTGTCCGGTCCGCGGGAGGAGGTCTCACAGTGCCTCTGGCAGGTTCCACTGTCGAGTTGACCTTTGAGGTTGTCGATCGCCCCGAAGCCGCTCCCGGCGAGGAATTGGCGGCACGGCACAGTTCTGTGAGCGCCGGTTTCTTCCGGACCATGGGCATTCCTCTGCACAAAGGACGATTCTTCACCGAACAAGACGACAGAAGCGGCCCGGGAGTGGCCATCATCAACGAAGCGATGGCTCGTCGGTTTTGGCCGAATGAAGATCCCCTTGGACAGCATTTGAAGCACCCGATTGCCTTCGGCGAAGGCGAGCCCGAGTCCTACGAGATTGTCGGGATCGTCGGCGAGGTGCGGCACGGAAGCCTCGAGGCGGCTGGGCAACCGTGCTACTACTTCTCGTCTCTGCAGCAAACTTGGCCTAGCGCAGTGTTTGTACTGCGAACGGGTGTCGATCCGCTCAGTCTGATCCCGGCCGTTCGAAGCGAGATTGCGGCGATCACCAAAGAGGAGGCCGTGTATGGTTTCAAGACCATGGGGCAATTCCTGGCCGAGACAACCGTATCGCGCCGGATCCCGATGCTCTTGCTCACTGTCTTCGCCGCCGTTGCGCTTGCTCTTGCCGCCGTAGGGATTTACGGCACGCTGTCCTACTCCGTCGCGCAGCGCACACGCGAGATCGGTGTCCGTATGGCGCTGGGCGCCAATAGCCTTGATGTGTTCCGTTTGGTGCTCAGACAGGGCCTCATATTGACGGCGATCGGCCTTGGGATCGGCCTGATTGTCTCAACGGCCTCGGCACGGCTGCTGTCCAGTCTTCTCTATGGTGTAGGTGCAATCGACCCGATCACCTTTGTCGGTGTTCCTTTCGTTCTCGTGGCCGTGGCTCTCGTTGCCTGCCTCGTCCCAGCTCGACGCGCCACGAAACTGACCCCCATGGTTGCGTTGAGAAACGAGTAGTGAACAACGAAACTCAGTTCGGGTTGGCCGCCGAACCCTTGCAGCGTGGGGGGCGATATAGACCAGTTTCGCAATGCCGTATTGCAATTAGCTGCCTGATGCTGAGCCTGCCCGGTTGCGCGCAGTTTCTCACCCGAGACGATCACGCAGTCTATCGTCGTCCGCCGGAAGGGCTGCACGAAATACAGGCGGTCCGATTGGAAGAGCTGTCCCAATAAGCCGGTTTCCGTTGAGAAGGCGGCAAAGGCTGCTATGAAGGATGTGACCGCTGCCGGGCAGCGTCCAGAGTCCATGGAGCTGACACTGGCCGAAGTGCGCGCGGCCGCGCTGGCCAACAACCTCGATCTGAAGGTCGAATTGGCCAAGCCCTCGTCAAGGCAAGGGCGGAGCGACCGCGTTCCGAAGCCGACAGATTGGCCTTCCTGATGAGTGCAGGGTGAGGCAACGATAAGTACCCGATGAGTACCCGATAAAACTGGCCTCCGATGGTGCCGAGTAGTTTCAACGGGTCTAGAGTGGTCATTCAAAACCCGCTCTATCTTCGCAAAATCCGCGATCCTGGCTTGGGAACGGCGATTTTCGGCCCGGGGGAAACGGTATTCGATTCCCCCCGCCCTAATAGCGACCATGCCTCGGGGGAGCAGTCGCGGCTGCGTGACGGGGCACCGGTCGCCCCCCGTTACGGAGGCTCGCGGCCCCGACCTGCCTCCCAGGAATGGCTGTCGGTGCCGAGGTCGGCCGTCAGATCGCGGAGCTCTCGGGGCGAATGCGTCCGCAGGCATGACACCAGACTATCCCAGAAGCCCGCCAGCATCCATATCGGGATCACATAAGTCCACAGCAAGCGCTGTCAACTAAACGGCCTGATAAACGGGGTGACCAGCCAGGCAAACGCCGGACCGACCAGAAGAACAGGTACCCGAACCCAGAAGTTTCTCTCGGTATACTCGAATACCCCGATCCCCTGATTTTTGCGGATCGCGTCGCGGACAATCTCGCGGGCCGCATCGACGTCAGAATGGTGGAATGAGGTAGACAACGTCCTGAAGCCCTCGAGCTCCTCCGGCACATCGGCTGCATCGACGGGTGCCTCGGAGTACGAGATTCGGTCGGGCGATTTC
>CP070827.1:1862937-1865264 GCA_020344555.1 Phycisphaerales bacterium | reverse complement strand
TCCTCAAGGCCCTGGCCAAGGAGCGGGAGCGCAGATACCAGAGTGCGGACGCTCTCCGGCAGGATATCGCCAGTTACCTGGCCGGCGACCCGATCGAGGCGAAGCGTGACAGCTCTCTGTACGTTCTCAGAAAGTCGCTTCGCCGCCATCGGATCCCAATCGCCGTGATGTTTGGCTTCCTTGCCGTTGCCGCCGGGGCGCTTTACGTCGGCCTGAGGGCGGGCGACCGGGACGTGACGGCACCCCTCACGACCGGGCCGATCACCTCGCTTGCGGTGCTTCCGCTGAAGAACCGCTCCGGCGACCCCGATCAGGACTACTTTGCCGACGGGATGACCGGGGAGCTCATCACGGCCCTGGGGAGGATCAGTGCCCTGCAGAAGGTCATCTCGCTCACCTCGGTCATGCAGTACAAGGAACAGTCCAAGCCAATTCCACAAATCGTCCGGGAGTTGAATGTCGACGGCGTCATCGAGGGGGCAGTGCAGCAATCCAGGGATCGTGTCCTGGTCAGTGCAAGGCTGATCCACGGACCGACTGACAGGCAACTCTGGGGAAACAGGTACGACCGTGACATGCGCGACGTTCTGGCGATGCAGGGCGACATAGCGCGATCCATCGCACGCGAGATCAAGATTGCCGTGACACCTGCGGAAGAGTTGCGTCTCACTACTGCACGCCGGGTGAATCCGGAGGCCTACAGACTTTATCTCCAGGGACAATCCCACCATTACACGTGGACAGAAGAGGGGTTCAAGAAAGCTATCGAATCCTTCGAGCAAGCGGTCGCGGCGGATCCGATGTGCGCTCACGCCTGGGCGGGGCTGGCAGAGGTTTACCTGTGGCAAGGTATCTCTGGGGCAGAACCTCAGCAAGAAGTCTACCCCCGGGCCCTGGCTGCTGCCACTGAGGCGCTGGGATCCGATGACACTCTTGGTTTGGCGCACGCGACGCTTGGCCACGTCAAGTTCTTCGTGGACTGGGATTGGCATGGTTCCGAAGAAGACCTGCGGCGCGGCCTGGAACTCAGTCCGAACAACGCCCATGTCCATTACTTGTACAGCGTTTACTTGATACTGGCGCGCCGGTTTGAAGAAGGGATTGCCGAGTGCAAACTCGCATTGGAATTAGACCCGTTTCAGCACTACTACCATGAGAATTTGGGCTGGTGCTATTGGATGGCCCAACGACACGACAAAGCAATTGCTGAGTACCAGAAGTTGGTTGAGAAGAAACCGAATGAGCGTTTCTACTACATCGCTCTTGCCAACAACTACGCGGCCAAGGGAATGTACGACGAGGCCCTGGCAGAGTGCGCAAAGATGGGAGGTTGCCAAGGAGCGACTGCCTGGGTCTACGCCGTCACGGGTAAGCGTCAAGATGCATTAAATGAAATTGCTCGATTGAAGGGGATAGAGCCTGTAAGTCCTTGGCCAATCGCGGTCATCTATGCGGGACTTGGTGAAAGGGAGCAGGCTTTCCAATGGTTGGAAAAGGTGTACGAAGATCGCAGCCCCATGGCACCTTGGCTCAACATTTCGCACAAACTCGATCCCCTGCGCGACGACCCGCGCTTCGACGACCTGCTCCGGCGTATCGGATCGAAGCCGCCGTCGATACCGGTGAAAGAGGACGGCGCGGCAACGCAATCAGAAGACGACCAGGATGAACGTGTTCCTGACAATGAGGAATCCCCATGACGAAGACCGAGGGGCAATCACGGCGGCGCTTGGGCGATTTCGAGATCGTCCGCGAGATCGGTCGCGGGGGGATGGGGGTCGTCTACGAAGCCCGACAGCTCTCGCTCAACCGCAAAGTCGCCCTGAAGGTGCTGTCCGGCAGCTTGGGCCTGACCTCGAAGGCGGTGGTGCGCTTTCGCCGGGAGGCAGAAGCGGCCGCCAAGCTGCACCACACGAACATCGTGCCGATTTACGCGACCGGCGAGGAAGATGGCACGCATTTCTACACCATGGAGCTGATCAAGGGCCCGTCGCTGAACGTTGTCATCCGTGAGCTGCGCCGTGCGGAGCGCCCCGGCCCGCCACTAGGGGGCGGAAAACCCGAGCTCGAAGCGCAAGCAACGGACACAGATAAGCAAGATACGCCAGCGACCGACACCACCTCGCTGCCGCCCTGGCTTGTGGAAACCATTGCCTCCGAATCGGTGCCGCCGGGCACGTCTCCCTCCTTGGGTGACAGCTCGACGAGGCTGACGACCGGCGGTGGGTACTTCGACAGCATCGCGCGTCTGGTCGCCGAAGTGGCCGACGCGCTGGACTACGCCCACGACCAGGGAGTGATACACCGGGACATCAAGCCGTCGAACG
>CP070827.1:1860484-1862837 GCA_020344555.1 Phycisphaerales bacterium | reverse complement strand
CGAAGCTCCCGCCGGTCTGCGATGATCCGCAGGACAACCGCAGTCGACGAAAGTGCCAACGCCATGCAAACCGCCAGCGCAGCCGGCGGCGCCAGGCCAGACCAGATGGCGACCGGCCACCCGACAACAACTGAGAGTGAACAGGATCCGAAGCCGGCCACGATCATGCGCGCCAGCCGGTGCCTGAGGACGGACAGGTGAAGTTCAAGCCCGATCCCAAACAGGAGCAGGATGATCGCCAAGTGTGAGATTGCACCGAGGCTTTCCGGCGAAGGAACCAACCCCAGAGCGCGTGGCCCGACGACGGCCCCCGCGATCAGGTAGGCGGGAATCGCAGCCAGCCGCATTGGCTGCATGACAACCGCGACGACGGCTGCACTCACCAAAATCACGACCAGGTCCGTGATGATGGCCCAGTCGGTATCTGAGGCGGCAGCCAACATGCTGGAAATCATGAGCCGATTCAACCTCCAGTCAGCCAAACAGCTTCTGGCGAGCCTCGTCCGCGATGGCAACCACAGCAGGGTGTTTGACCTTCTTCTCAACCGAGATTGCGTAGAACCGTTCCCGCACGGACTCCACACGACCCACCACTCGGACGCTGTACTGGCGCTGCACTTCTTTTTCAATGACGGTCGGCGCAGCGAACAAGCCCTTGCCAGCTTGGCCAAAGACTTTGAGCAGAGCACTGTCCTCAAATTCGGCGACTACCGACGGGCGGATGTCCTCGGAATCAAGCCAACGTTCTATCGCTCGCCGAAGCGCCGTGTTTCCCGTCGGGATAATGAAGGGTGCTCCGTCTAGCGAACCGGGAAACCGGGGACGGTACTTGGTGGCCAGCTCCTTGGTGCCAAAGATCGACACGCTGCACTCGCCGAGCAGGTGGTTGAACGCTCGTACTTTGACATCGGGACCGATCGGGCTGTCCGACAGGACGAGGTCTAATTCGTAAGTCGCCAGCCGGGTCAGCAACTCCGCTGGGTTCCCTTCGTGACACACGACCTGAACGGGTTCGGGTAGCTGGAAAGCGGGTTCAAGGAGTCGATAGGCGACCAGCTTGGGCAACACGTCGGCTACCCCGACGCTCAGCCGCAGCGCCCTACCGGTCGGCCGGCCCTTCAACGTGTCCATCAGGTCGCGCCCGAGCGAGAAGATCTCGTCAGCGTACCGATAGACGACTCGCCCGGTCTCGGTGAGAGCAAGGTTGCGCCCGACGCGCGTGAACAACTTCTCGCCGAGGGATTTTTCCAGCACGCGAAGCTGAGCGGAGATCGTCGGCTGAGCCACGTGCAGCTTCGCGCAAGCCGCAGCGATCGTTCCCTCTTTCGCCACGACCCAGAAGTACAGCAGATGATGATAGTTGAGCCATTCCATGATGCCAGTATCCATCGAAAAACACTATGTGTCAACTCCATATTTTCTATATATCTATCCGTCCAATCGGGCGTATATACCCACGGGAAGTGAGACGTCAAGCCTTGCCGTGGAAAGGGCAGCAAAATGGGTTTGGAGATCCGCGTACGTGACGGGGAAGCCGGCTCGACGGTGCGGGACCACATTGAGCGGCGTCTCGGGTTTGCGCTCGGGCGGTTCGGAGGCCGGGTCAGCCGGGTGACGGCAACCCTTGAAGACTTGAATGGCCCCTCCGGCGGTATAGACCAGCGCTGCCGGATCGTAGCAACGTTGACTCGGGTGGGCAAAGTCATGGCGGAGGCCACTGACGCCAACGCCAAGACGGCCGTCAACCGGGCGGCAGAGCGGATCGCACGCCGGGTGCGGGATACGCTCGACCGCAGGCGTTCGCAGCGGATGCGACGAGTCTCGATAATTGGCACCGTGGCTGTGGCAAGTTTGTCCGCCCTGTCACTGACTGTATGGGCGGGGCTCCAGGACGTCCAGCCTGCCGCTGGAACGGACACCGGCCCGGCGATTCCGTGCAGTGCTTGCCACACGTGTGACAAGCCGACGCTAGGGAACCTTTGCTTGCACGCGTGCCTGCGTACTTCACCGGAAGCGATCGCCAGACAGCTGTCCCGTAAGCAGGTTCCCGACGTAGTCATCATAGCGGAGTTGCAGGACGTGTATCTACCGGTTCCGTTCGACCACAGGGGCCACGCCGAAATGGCGGAGATGACGATTGGCTGCGCGGTCTGTCACCACTATACCCCCGAGGGCATGGAGCATCCAGCGTGCAAGAGCTGCCACGAGATGTCACCTGGCGGTATGGACATACGGAAGCCCGGCCTGAAGGGCGCTTACCATCGGCAGTGTCTGAGCTGCCACCGGGAGTGGAGCCATGCGACCGCATGTGAGACATGCCACCAGCCGAAGGTTGGCCGAGCTTCAAGAGGAA
>CP070827.1:1858029-1860384 GCA_020344555.1 Phycisphaerales bacterium | reverse complement strand
GTGGTCATGGAATACGTGTCCGGCCCGTCGCTGCGCGATGTGCTCATTGCCGAGCCGAACGGACTGGGACCGCAGAAGGCTGCCTTCTTCGTGCGTGAAATCGCCAAGGGACTTACCTACCTGCACGATCGCGGCATCGTTCACCGCGACATGAAGCCGGGCAACATCTTCTACGATGACGGGTATGTGAAGATCGGCGACTATGGCCTGAGCAAATTTATCTCCGTCTCACGGCACAGCGCCCAGACCTCGAGTGTCGGGACCGTGCACTATATGGCCCCGGAGATCGGCACCGGTAACTACTCGCGCGGCGTCGACATCTACGCCCTGGGCGTGATCCTGTACGAGATGTTGCTGGGCAAGGTGCCGTTCCAGGGCTCCAGCATGGGTGAGGTGCTCATGAAGCATCTGACCGCCCAGCCCGAGATGGACGGTCTGCCCGAGCCGTTCGGGCAGGTGATCCGCAAAGCTCTGGCCAAAGACCCCAAGGATCGTTACCAGACCACTGACGAAATGGTGGCGACCGTCATGGGTGTCGATGCCATTCGTGAGTCAGCGGCGGGATTCGACCCGAAGAGCCTGAGCCAGGCGGTTCGTCGTGCGGCTCATGTCCACCCGGTCTCGCCTCCGCCGCCACCGCACCGGAGCCCGGCACCGCCTATGGCTCAGCCGGCGTTTCCTCAGAGAGGGGGTCGCCCGGTTGGGGTCGGTGGTGTTGCCCAGGCGTTCCCCGGTGCTTTTGCGATGCCGGCGGCGGCGGCGTTCCAGGCCGGACCCGTGCCCAGTCTTGCCGAGCTCTCTCCGGAGGCGGCCTCGGGTTATCTCTACTATGCCGGGTTTTGGATCCGCGTCGTGGCGGCCTTGATTGATGTCATCGTCATTGCGGCCGCCGCAGGACTGGTTGCCACTCTCTTCGGAGCCGGTGGTGAGGACAATCCGGCGTTCCTCGGCTTGGCGATCCTCTATGACGGCTTCCTGATTGGGAAGTGGAATGGCCAGACCCTCGGGAAGAAGACGTTCGGCATCAAAGTGATCGCTGCCGACGGGCGCCCTTGCTGCCTCGGGCGAGCGTTCGCCCGGGCGTTCGCAGGTTGGCTCAATATTTTCAGTCTGGGGCTGACGTACCTGATGGTTGCGTTCGGCCGCCGGAAACGGGGACTGCACGACTACATCGCGGGCACGTTGCACGTGTACGCCATGCAATAACTGAGGGAGACGCTTGCAAGCGAGAAAGCGGATCTGACACCACCTGGGAATTAAGAGAGACCGCGGCCGAGACATCGGCCAATCGAAAGAGAAAATCATGGCTTACACCTTCAAACACGGCGACCGACCGATCGAGGGTTACACGATTCAACGCGCCGTCGGCAGGGGCGGTTTCGGTGAGGTGTACTACGCTATCAGCGACGGTGGACGCGAAGTAGCCATCAAATACCTGCGTGATAACCCACAGGTGGAACTGCGCGGCGTAAGCAACTGCATCAACCTGAAAAGCCCGCACTTAGTCTCGATCTTCGACGTGAGGAAGACCACCACCGGTGAGTACGCCATCATCATGGAGTACTGTTCCGGGCCGTCGCTGCGCGATCTGCTGATCGCCGAGCCCAACGGATTTGAGCCGCACAAGGCCGTGTTCTTCCTCCGGGAGATCGCCAAGGGAATGAGCTACCTGCACGACCGCGGCATCGTCCACCGCGACCTCAAGCCCGGCAACATCTTCTATGACGACGGGTATGTGAAGATCGGTGACTATGGGCTGAGTAAGTTCATCTCCATATCCAGGCACAGCGGGCAGACGGCCAGTGTGGGCACGGTTCATTACATGGCCCCGGAGATCGGCAGCGGGAATTACTCCAAGGGCGTCGACATCTATGCCCTCGGCGTGATCCTGTACGAGATGCTGCTGGGCAAGGTGCCCTTTGAGGGATCGACGATGGCCGAGGTGCTCATGAAGCACCTCACCACACAGCCGGAGGTCGATGAGCTGCCTCACCCGTTCACCAAAGTGATCAGAAGGGCCCTGCAGAAAGATCCCAACGACCGTTATCAGTCTGCGGACGAGATGGTCGACGAGCTGCTGGAGGTCGAGACGGTAAGAGAGAGTCTGGCCGGCTTCAGCACCAAAAGCCTGGAAGGCGCGGTCCGCCGCGGCGCACCGGAGCGCATCGACTCGCCGGTACCGTCGCCCAATCCCGTGCCCGGTTATGCGGTGGATTTCGGGCAGCGTGGGGTCGGCCCCCAGGGTCAGCCGCCCTATGCCAAGCCTGTTGGGGCAGGTGGACCGCTCCCCGACCGGCTTGCCAAGAAGATGGATCGCATCTCCCGCAAAATAGAGGCCAAGATGACCAAAATGAG
>CP070827.1:1855568-1857929 GCA_020344555.1 Phycisphaerales bacterium | reverse complement strand
GGACCACGTGCTTTCACTACAATCGGGCCGGCGACCTCATCCGTAAGGAATTTCCAGACGGGACGACGCAGGAATTCACCTACGGTACCGCGGGACAGCAGAACGCCGTCGGCCGGCTCGTCCAGATCAAAGACGCAGCCGGGCACGTGGACTTGAAGTACGACGCCCGCGGCAACGTGGTCGAGCGCCGCCGCACCGTCCTCGAGCACACCTACGTAACTGGCTACGTTTATGACTCCCTCGGTCGGGCCCGTTGCATCACCTACCCCGATGGTTTCGCCGTGCAATACGAGTACGACTCCGGGGGGAACCTCGCCCGCGTGACGGATGGGCAGGGACGGGTGGTGACCGAAAGCACGGAGTACAACGCCGCCGGCCAGCTCGGCGCGATCGAGTTCGGAAACGGCGTCCGCTCCGGCTTCACGTACGATGATCTGCTGCGGATGATGTCGATCCGCACGCTCACGGCCACAGACCAGACGTTACAGACGCTCGACTACGCCTACGACCCCGCAGGCGACATCGTGTCCATCACGGATTCGGCCTTCGGTGCCTCCCAGACGTTCACATACGACGCCATCGGTCGGCTCACCCGCGCGGTCGGCCCCTATGGCGAAGAGACCTACGAGTACGATGCCATCGGCAACCTGCTCCGCAAAGGCAGCTTGGCCTTCACTGTCGATCCTTACCACCCACAGCGGGTGATCTATGGCGAGGCGGCCCCCCGGGAAGTGCTCCCCGGCCAGGGCGCTGAGAATAATCCGAACGTAGCCGAATCTTTCCACCTCGCCTACGACGTGCTGGGAAATGTCGTCGAGAAGGGCGACAGGCACTTCGAGTATGATGCCGAGAACCGCCTGGTACGGGTCCGCGACAAGGCCGGAAAGGTCATCGAGGAGAACGTCTACGATGCGGGCGGTCAGCGTGTCATCTTGCGGACGCGCGACAGGACCACCATCTTCATCGATGGGATCTACGAAGAGAGCAAGACCCACGCCTCCCGGCACGTACGGGCCGGCCGCCTGCTCGTCGCGACCGTAGTGACGCCTCGTGCCACCGTTCAACTGATCCAGGCGGCACCTACAATCTCCCTCGGTGCCCATGCGGACATGGGCGGGCTCTGGACTCCACTGTCTATAGCACTCGCCACGCTTGGCCTTGCCCTGTGGTGGGGCCGCAACGGCGCCTGGCGCTGCTGGCTCGACTCGGTGGTCGCAGTCAAGGCTGAATTCCGCCGACGGCCCAAAACGGGCAGCATACTGCTGCTACTCATTGTGGCCATCGTGCAGGTGCCGACCCTGGAAGCCGACTGCAGGGCTGGCTACATCGACAGACCTGTCTTCTTCCTCGGCTGCCGACCTGCCCTGGTTACCCTCCTTGTGGGCACTCCTTCATTGCCGGGGGCTGAATCCGAGAAGCGGTACTACTACCACTCGAACCACCTCGGCAGCGTCAACGTGGTTACGGATGATGAGGGCAGGGTCGTGGAGCGACGTGATTACAAGCCTTACGGCGACCGGTTCGGCTGGACCGGGCCGCAGAGCGGGCCGCGCGAGTTGCTGATGACCTTCGACGGCCACCGCTATGACGACGCGACGGGACTCTACTACTTCGGCGCGCGCCACTACGATGCCGAGCTGGGGCGGTTTCTGACCGCCGACACCGAGGTGCCTGACCCGATGAACCCAAAGACCCTGCACCGTTACGCCTTCGCCGGCGGCAACCCGATCCGCTACACCGATCCGACCGGGCACGGCTGGTCGTGGTCGGCTTTCTGGGACGTCATCACCAAAGTGCTTGTAATAGCCGCGATCGTGGTGGGAGGGCTTATGACCCTCGGTACTGTGTGGGGACTCATCCTCGTGGCAGCGGGGGGGTTCGGGGCGTGGGCGCATTGGGGCGAAGGCCACTATAGCGTTGAGCAAACCGAATTCTGGCTCAGCGTTGCTGCGGGGGCTGTTGTTGGTGCCGCAGTAGCCGCCGGTATTACGGCCCTGGCCTTTAGCTTTGGTGCCACCTTCGGTTTAGCCGGGGTCTGGCTGGGCATTGCGCACTTAGGGAGCTCTATGTTAATCGGTGCAATGTTCGGTGCCGTTGAAGCCACCGTTGAGTGTATCGTCAGCGGTGGCGGTCCGGAGTCGCTCCTCAGCAAAGTCCTTGTTGAAGCCGCAATTGGCGCGGGCCTTGGTCTATTGGGATTTGGTGCAGGTAAGTTTTTCGCTGCACGCTACGCGCGGGGGTATCTTGGACTTCTAACTAAGCTTACAAAAGGGAGCGAATTGTGCCTTGATCGTATCAAAAGTGGATTAGGGCTCGTCTGGGATATCGCAGGGACGTATCTCGGCGCGGCCGGGCCTGACT
>CP070827.1:1853103-1855468 GCA_020344555.1 Phycisphaerales bacterium | reverse complement strand
GGTAGACAGGGGATCAAAAAACATGTGTCACAAACTTAACAGAAGTGTGTTGTGCCTCGTAGCTGTAGTCGGGGTGCTCTTGGGGGTTTCGACCGCTCAGGCGGTCCCGCCTCTCCAACTCTACCTGGAGGGGGCTACGTACGACGCCGCAACGGAGACGTGGGTGCTTGTTCCGCCCGAGTCCTCCGGCGGTGATCCATTCCGCCTTTGGGCCCTGGGAAATATTGTGGGGCCGGGTGGCCATGGACCCCTTGAAAACGTTCGTCTTTCGGTCGCGTACGAAGCCGTGGATGTCGCGCCCACAATCACGCTGACGCCCTCCGCGATAGATCCCCTCAGCTTTCCGGGCTGGATAGATCCGACCACACCGGGCGCGCCGATTCATATCCCACCACCCGTGCACGACGATGGTAGCGTGCCGGTTCTCGGGGACGGGGGCAATCTACCGAATCACGGGCAGTTTGGACCGGGAATGCATTGGCAGGAGTTCGGTCTGGGCTACTTTGGCGAGACGACCTCGTCCGTCGCGGACGTTATAGACGAGTTGCCGCTTAATCCCACTGAGCTGGGAGGCCACATCAATGTCTACGACATCTCAGTGCTAAACGGCTCCGGGATAACACTGCACTTCGACCTGTACGATACTCTAATTGCGACTAACCACGCGAAATTCGCGCCCTTTTCTCATGACGCCGAGATCGTCCCCATCCCGGGGACCGCGGTGCTCGCCATTGCCGGATTCGGACTCGTTGGGATTCTGAAACGGCGTCTACACTGAGGGCTGCCCACTGGCCCCCTTCACGGAAGACCCTACAAGGCCGCCTCGTTCCGGCGGCCTTTTTTTTGGTGCGCGGTGGCGTGCCTTCGGATCCCCGCGGAAATGGCGAACATTCAGCAGCTACGTGACCGCGACCGGCGTCTTGGCGGGCGATTCGGACCGTGCTTCGGCGGCTTCCGGCACTGCTTCGGCCTCAACTCCGAGAGCTTTGGCCGCAACATCACGCAACGTGTCTATGTGAGTGGCCACTGAACTCAGGGCGTCCTTACGGGCTGTATCGTCAGCGTTCTTTGCTGATTCCACGATGGTCAGAACACGGCTCAGCGTGGCCAACTCCACCCGTCTGTCCGCCTTCAGCGACTCGACCGTCCTTCCAAAGGTCGCGTAGAGGTCTTTGAACTCGTCCTTTCGGCGCAGCTCCCGTATCTCGGGGAAGCGGCCATCGGCAAGCTCGCTCAGGTGGCGATCCAAGACAAACAGAGGACCGCAAATGCGGTGCGTCACAAAGACACACCAGACAGCCAAAGCTCCCGCGGTCAACATGGAGAAGGCCGCTCCGAACAAAATGATGACCAGAGTGACCTGTGCCGTGTACGCCTCCGGGTCCATCAACCTCAATCGTGCCTGGTGGTGCAGCAGGAGGTAAAGAACCGAGCTGATCACGGCGGAGATCAGGAAGACCGCCAGCGCCAGCGTAAGTGCGTACTTCCATTGAAAACCGGGATTGATGAGGTACTGCCGTCGACGATTGGATCGACCGCCATTCACTGCGTTTTCCCGATTATCGTTGCTTTCCATCGATAGGCTCCCTTTTTACGCCTAAGGACCCGGATCGGGACTGACAACTACCCGAGAGTATACGTTACGAATTGCACTCGTGCGGCGGCCGTGATGCGACGGAAGATTATCGGTTGCATCCTGTTGAGATGGCCGCGACAGATGGCGAGCAACCGGCCATTCGGACCCTCCAGAATCTGCAAGCCATCAAGACAGCCCGGGAACCGGCGTTCCTTGCAGGTCCGAATTCCCATTGGACCGAAAACCTCCTCGCCGTGATTGTCTCCGATCCGGGTCACGCCCAGGATTTAGGACGGCATGTGTACGTCCAGGCGGTCGAAACGGCGGGACCAAAGTGCTGAGTCCGCCTCTTGCGCGGATGTAACTCTTCAGCCGTCTTCAGTAGTCGGACGGCTTTCATTGCCGACGGGCGTCAATGGCGTGGTCCGCCGGACGCTGCCCAAAGATGAGTCTTTGGCTCTTCGGGAAGCTGTCGATTCGCTCCAGGAGCCACCGGGTCGTGTCATACCACTTCACCAGGACGACCGGCGGCTGACCGTCCCGTCCCTTGCCGCGGTTGTCACTTCGCAAAGAACTTCGATCCTCGCTGCGCTCGGATGAAAGTTAAGGGTAAAAGGGACAAAGAACAGAGCGTAACCTCCGCGCCTCCCCTTGCCCGGTCATGCCATCGCCGCACCACGCCTCGCCCAGACAAGTGTCCCCGCAGTCAGCACGAGTAAGGCCATCGTAACCATCCCCCATTCGGAGACGGCGGGGATGCCGTCGCAGTCTTCCTGCTCGCAGGTGGTC
>CP070827.1:1850616-1853003 GCA_020344555.1 Phycisphaerales bacterium | reverse complement strand
CGCCAGGTCCCTGCTTTATGGCGGACGAATTGCGCCGTTTTATCGTCCCGCTCGAATTGGAGGCGCTGACGATCAGGGTCCAACAACCGCCTAAGCCTGCTCCCCGGCAGCCGCCAACCGGGCGGTGACCGTGGCCATCATGGCGGCGGTTGTGCTCGCTGCCGATGCTATTTTGCCGGCGCGATGTGAACAGCAGGTTGTTTGACGATTTTGACCGCTCGAAACTTGGCTTCCTGCGGCTGCGGCGTCGCTAACGAGTAGTCTGCGCGCGGCGTCACGTAATGCCGGGCCGCTTAGCTGGTCATCGTCCGGTCCTCGCGGAGTTCACGGTCCCCCTTGCGGTATTGTTCGAGAGCGTTGGTGCGATCCGGCTGGTCCGCGACGTGGTACACCAGGACGGTTCCGCCCACCTGGATCTCGTCGCCGTCCTCGAGCACTTTATCGGTGCACCGTTGACCGTTGACCAGGATGCCGTTCTTGGCCTTGGTTTCATAGATGGCGTGACGATCGCCCGCCTTGCGGATGATAAAATGCTTGCGCGACACCGTGGTGTCGATGATCTGTATCTCCCGGGCCGGATCGCGACCGCCTGCCAGCGTCCGATTGCCAAGCTGGAAGTACTTACCCACTTGTTCGCCCTTGGTGATTTCCAGGCACGCCATACGCAACTCCTCGATGAACGAAGCCGGTTCATATACCAAGCTTCGTCTATGCTAGCAAGACGAACCGAAAAGAGCAACCCGTCCTTCGGGCGGAGGCCTGCACCGAGGGGTGCATCCCGAAAAAGGTGGCAGAAGCCTACCGGGTGGGGCGCCTACGCAGATGTTTCGTGAGCTGAATCGAACGAGTACCCCACCTCAGGCTGAACTGTCTTTCCCCTTACGGCACGCCGTCGCTATCGATGGGCAGCTTGTGATCGCGGCAGTAGGCCGTGATCTCCCCGATGAACCTCGAGCCAAACTGGGTGAGCTTGGCGTCGCCCACACCGTAGAGGCTTCGGAACGCCGGGACGGACCCCGGTCTTCTGCGGGCCATGTCACGCAGTGTAGCGTCGCCGAAGATGACAAAAGCAGGCACGCCGCGCTGACGGGCGATTCCACGGCGAACCTGGCGGAGATGCTCGAACAGGCCGCGATCGACTCCCTCCCATGACTCCACCTCCGATCGCGTCTTTGTGACCGGTTTGGCCCTGGGCATCATCAGCTTCACACTGCGCCCGCCGCCCATGACGTCCCACGATGCTTCATTAAGACGCAACACGGGACGATCATCGGCGGTGCGCTCCAGCAGGCCCTGATCCACGAGTTGAAAGATCCAGTTGGTAAGAGTTTTGCGGGGGGTTCCCTTGAGCAGCCCATATGTGCTCAATTGGTCATGCCCGCATCGCTGTATTCGCTCGGTGTCGGCGCCGGCCAGAACGTCTGCCACGTGCATCACCCCGAAACTCTCCCCAACGCGGGCCACGCACGAAAGTATCTTCCGGGCGGCCACCGTCGCGTCCTCTATGCCTTCCGTCTCGTTCAGACAGACGTCGCACGCCTTACAGCCTGCCTCGGGGTAGGTTTGCCCGAAGTACTCCGACAAGGCCCGATGCCGGCAGTGAACTGTGCTGCAGAATCGCTTCATTTGCCAGAGCAGATCCATCTTCGCTTCGATGATCTGCGCCGGGTCGCTGGCCTCTTCGGCACTCTTTCGAATCAGCGACTCCCAGCGCATAACGTCGGCGAAGGAGTAGAGCAACACACACTCCGCTTCGAGCCCGTCACGCCCGGCCCGCCCCGTCTCCTGCTGGTAATGTTCGACGGACTTGGGCATTGTTGCATGAATGATGCATCGCACGTTACTCCTATCGATGCCCATGCCGAACGCCACCGTGGCCGTGACCACGTCAAGCGATTCGTTGGCGAAAGCGTCCTGCGTGCGCCGGCGCCTCTCGGCGCTGAAGCCCGCGTGGTAAGCCTCCGCATTGATATCGCAGGCACGCAATGCCTCCGCCATGTTCTCACTGTCTTTGCGGCTCAGGCAGTAGACGATGACTGCCTCCTCGTGGTGGCGACGGATCACCTTGCGCACCTGGGCGTGCACGTCGACGCGCGGCACAATGCGATAAGTCAGGTTCGGTCGATCAAACTTGCCCACCAGGGTTACCGGGTCGCGCAGATGGAGTTGCTCGGCGATGTCGGCGCGAACGCGCTGAGTGGCGGTGGCGGTGTAGGCGTGCACGCCGGCTCGGGGTAAGTGTTCCTTCAGGGCGGCAAGCTGGCGGTATTCAGGGCGAAAGTCGTGCCCCCAATGGCTGACGCAATGGGCCTCGTCGATCACGATCGCGGCGACGTTGATACGCTCAGCGATGCTCTGAAAACCGGGCGTGAGAGCACGTTCCGGGG
>CP070827.1:1848106-1850516 GCA_020344555.1 Phycisphaerales bacterium | reverse complement strand
ACGATGACGACTGCATCTGCCCGCCATCATCGCGGCGCAGTGGACTGGCGGCTGCGGATGAATGCAACTTGGGAGCGTGCGAGCCGTTCTTCTTCGGCGGCTTCGACGAGCACGGCACGGCCATCGCCCTGCCCCTGGACTTCGTGCTGCGCGACGTTCTGCGGTTGCAGAAAAACCCCAGCCAGCCCGACGCCATCGTCGCCGGTGTCAACCGCCGCGTGGACACCGTCGCCGTGGGTGACGACATTCAGGTCGTCCCCATCGGAACCGACGGCCTGAACGACCGCACCATCGTCGTCCTGGCCGGTGAGAACGGCGTCCTCGATACGCTCGAGAACAACGTCTGCATCGAGACGCCCGGGTGTCCGTCTGACCCGGACAAGTGCTGCGACGACGTCCCGGCCAATACCACCGGCTACGAGACCAGCCCCACCTGCAACGCCGACACCGCCGCCTCCATCAACGAGCCCGAAACCGACGGCGACGGCATCGCCAGCACGGAGGCCGACGGCGACGACGTGCAGGTGGTCGCACGCGGGCTGAGTGTCTCCCCCGGTGACGTCATCGTTAGCGCCGGCCCCAACGGCATCCTGGAGACCGTTGTCGCCGGCGACGACGAGTACCGCGGACCCGGCGAGCCCTGCGCCCCGGACAATGACTGCCCCGGTGGCACCTGCACCGATGAGCTGACCTGCGAGGGTGGTGAGCGAGACACCGAGCCCTGTGACTGCCCCGGCGGAACCTGCAACGGGCGCGAGGTCCTGGTCCGCTTCGAGAACTCCAAGACGGGCGACCCCAACCGCTTCTGGGTGGTGCTGACCTCGGAGGAGATCTGTCACGATCCCCCGGCCGAGTGCCCCTTCGGCATCCCCGCCGGAAGCCACTTCGGCGACATTCCCCTCCGCCCGACCCAGGCCGTCACCCTCGCCTTCGGCCAGGACATCGACCGCGACGGCCTCTTCGCACGCGAAGAGTTCATCTACGGCAGCAGCGATCAGAAGAAGGACACCGACGACGACACGCTGCACGACCCCGCCGAGATCCGCGAAGGCTGGGAGGTCCATGTGAAGGGCCTGTTCCCCGAGCAGGTCTATCCCGACCCGCGCTTCGAGGACTCGGACTTCGACGGCCTGAAGGACCCTGTCGAGCAGGAGTGCCTGACCGACCCCACCAGGCGGGACACCGACGGCGACGGCCTGTTCGACGTCATCGAGCTGGGCATCACCACTGACTTCAACGGCAACGACGAGATTGACGACTACGAACGCGGCTTCGGCCGCTGCTGCATCGAGGGCGGTGCCTGTGCCTCCGAGCCCACCGTGCCCTGCCGGAGCGATGACGACTGCGCTGATGTGATTGGGTTTCCGGTGTGCCTGCCCTACGTGCTCCGTGTCGCGCGCTGCTGCACGGATGCGACAGAAACCGAGTGTGCGCCTAATCCCACCTTGGCTTGCGACGCCTCGCAGTCTTTGGCCCATAACGGCGAGTTCGAGGAGAATGCTGAAGGATGGGAGTTGGGGACCGGCGAGCCGACCGGTTATTTCAAACAACAGACCGGGCCGGGCTGGAACGGAGAAGAAGGATACTTCTCCCTCAATGATGGTTCGAACTATGGTGGAGACAGAACCTGGATCTCGCAGGAGGTAACCGGCCTTGTACCTGGCGACGCCTACGTGGTCTCGGGCTACTACAGGTCCGGATATTGGCAAGGCCCCGGTCCTTCCTTTCAGGTGAAGATTGACGATGTGGTGTACTTCGAAGCAGGTGAGCAGGAGGTCACTGATTGGACGGCGTTCGAGTTCACGTTTTTCGCGGCTGCTTCTCAGGCTACGCTGGAGATTCGGGCGGAGGTTTGCTGCGTAAGCGACTACGACGTCGATGGCATTTGCGTTGATAGTATGTGTCGGGGTGACTACCCGTACACGGGCGTGACGGACCACGCAGACCTGGACGGGATCTGCCCACCTCAGGGCGTTCCGCTCGAGTGGCCCGAGCGACTCGACCCGCGCAATCCCGATACCGACGGTGACACCATCGAGGACGCCGACGAACTCGAGCTGGCCCTCAACCCGTTGGACCCCGGCGACGCCGACGACTTCACCGACGCCGATCAGGACGGCCTGTACGACGTTGTCGAGATGGCCGGATGGGTGGTCGAGGTCTACAAGTGCGAGCTTCCCGACTGCGCGGGCGGGATCAACACCGAGTGGTGCGAGACTCATCCCGGCTGCGTCTACGATTCGGGTGCCGACGAGTGCGTGTGCTTCTCCGATTCGCTGGAGGGCGACAGCGACTTCGACGGCCTGCCGGACCTGCTGGAGTATTTGGGCGCGGACGGGATACGTCCCGGGGATCCGGGCGACTCGGGCGACGCCACCAACCCCCAGGACGACGACACCGACTGCGACGG
>CP070827.1:1845595-1848006 GCA_020344555.1 Phycisphaerales bacterium | reverse complement strand
CGGCCCAAGGCGCTCGACTACATCGGGTACATCTTTCGCGACGTAGTGCTGTACTACAACCCGGATGTGCGCGGCGATCATCTGCTGGTCGGCGGCGAAGCGAAGATCGAGATCGACGGGCGCCTGGTCGACGCCGTTGTTGTCGGGCAGCAGACCGGCCCTTCCTCACGGCGGGAAGAGCTGCTTACGCTGCCGGTCTCCGAGTACCGTCGCTGGAACCAGGGCATGGGCTTCCCCGACGGATACCGCAAGGCCGTGTATTTCATGGACATTGCCGAGCGGCGTGGCTGGCCGGTAGTCGTCTTTGTGGATACCCCCGGCGCGGACCCGTCGGAATACTCAGAGGAAGAAGGCCAGGCATTCGCCATCAATGACGTAATCCATAAGACTACGTCGCTCAAGGTGCCTAACCTTTCGTACATCATCAGTCTGGGCGCCAGCGGTGGAGCGATTGCCGTCACCCCGACCAACCGGACGATCATGAATCAGTACGCCACCTACATGGTGATAAGCCCCGGGGGATGTGCGTCGATTTTGTTCCGTAATCGCAGCCCGGAGTCGATCTACAAGGCGGCGGAGGGTCTGTGCCTGACCTCGGCCGATGCCATCCGGCAGGGCACGGTGGACGAAGTGGTGGAAGAGGGGTTGCACCCCGGGCATCGTTACCCGCAGGAGCTACTGGCTAGAGGTAAAGACGCGGTGGTGCGGAACCTGGCCCAGATTCTGGAGCTGCGCGGGGACAAAGCCGAGTGCGTCCGCCGGAAGAAGTTCTGTGGCATGGGCGTGTGGGGGGAGTCGGGCGATAAACGGAGCACCGGCGCCCTTGCCAAGACGGCTGCCGAGCAGGACCGGGCTTTCCAGAACCTGAAGGCCTCGCTGGCCAGGTACGTCGCCGAACGCAACTGCGTGGTTACTACGGGACACGGCAATCCCGTGGGTGAAGCCGCAGTGATTGCGGAGTCGGAGGATCGTCGGCAGGTGGCTCGGATGATCTATGCGGTAGAGCACCTGGATGTCGGGTATTTGAGCAAAGAGCTCGGGTATGAGGCCAACTCTCTCAGCAAAACCCAGTGGGCTCTGATCCATGAGTACATGCTGGAGCGACGCTACGGTGACATGGATGGGGCCGGACCGCTTCACCCCAACGGTGGCGTGAGCCCCTACCGGCGGCAGCACCCCGTTGATTGGATCCGCTGGGTGACTGACAAGAGCTCGTTTAGAGAGTTCGAGGAGACGATTGCATATTGCTCGGTCGATCAGCTCCAGTTCCCCGAGTATGAAGAGGCCCTGGCGCGCGGGATCAAGGAGACCAGACTCGTGTCGGGGCTGATCACGGGCACGGCGAAGATCGGCGGCCACGACACGGTCCTGGCCATAAACAACTTCGGTCTGGTGGGCAGCAGCCTTTGTGACGAGATTGGCGAGAAGTTTCGCTATGCCGCTCTGCAGGCCCTGGAAAGTCGGATCCCACTGGTCTCCGTCGCCATGGGCGGAGGGGCGCGGATGCAGGAAGGCACGCCTTCGATGCACCGCAACATCCCCAAGGCCCAGCACGCGCTGAACGAATTGGAGGAGGCCGGCATCCCGCACATCTCGGTGATCTGCGACCCGACGCTGGGCGGGACGGCCATCAGCTATGGGCTGCGTGGCGACTATATGATCGTGGTGGAGGGATCGGCCAATATCGGCTTTTCGGGTAAGCGCGTCGTTGAACAGTTTCAGGGTCGCAAGGTGGCACCCGACTTCCAGCACGAGAGCTGGCTGTTGCATCGTGGGTTCGTGGATGAATGTGTGGCCACCGAGGAGCTGGGCAAGCGGATCGCAGAGCTGCTAAAGCACGTGGCCGAGGGCAAACGGTTGGCCGACCTGCAAACCCGCCGCCTGCGCCCTTGGGAGCCAAAGGAACAGCTTGAGCTGAATGCCGCGCCGGGCGATGCCACCGATGTCAAGAAGCGGCCCGGCAGAAGGCAAAGACCCCGTAAGGTCTTGAACGCGTAACCCGCCCGGATCGCTCAGCACACCATTCTTTGCCTGAGTCGTCAGTTTCGTGCTTTACACGTAATGAGTCTTCCTGGGTCGTGGGGACCAGATGGGCACGTTTATGCCGGCGATTCTGCTTATCAAGACGGCCTGCGCTCTGAGCCGGCCCTCGGGCACCCTGGTTCACCCACTTCTCAAAGGACGAGTAACAGAGCACTATGTTGTTGACAAGTGTAGATCGTGGTGGGCTACACCGAGTCGATGAGTCCGGCTGCATCGGCGGACCGTACGGTGAACACTGACGCGGTGGCGTTGCAGCGGCCGCTGTACGATCCGTGGATGGCCGATTCGAGTGGTGCGACCGCGTCGCTGGATGCCAGAACGATGACACATCCGCCGAAACCGCCGCCGGTCAGGCGCGCACCGTAAAC
>CP070827.1:1843072-1845495 GCA_020344555.1 Phycisphaerales bacterium | reverse complement strand
TTAGCTCTTGCGAGGTGTCAGAGAAGTCAAAGCGAAACAGTTTGGGCCAAACATCGACTGTGGCCTGACTGTGCAGCCAGACATCGACGATCACTCGCTCGCCACCGAAGTACGGCCCGGGGTTGTTCGGTACCAGCTCGACCACGACTTGTGGGTCAGCCGCGCCCTCCGAATAGGCGTTAGTGTCGACAAACGTGACCGGGCCGGCACTAGCACCTGCCGTGATTGAGATCAGCATAATCGGGCTCAAAATGATTGGTCTCGTACGCATGAAAGATTCTCCGTGGTCGACGGATCGCCTATAACAGCGTCTTTCTCGCATTCCAGGCAGCACGAATGTGCCGATCCTTGAGAGCGGCTGGCCACGAGCGCCGATATGCATGTTATACGGTGTGCCATCCTGACGCCTTTTCTGCCATCCAACGTGTGTGTCGCCGTATCGCTAAGAGCACTCCTCCAAGGCCCAGGAACACCAGCGTCCCTGGCTCAGGAACAAGGTATGTAAGCTCGCCGCTTAGCCCTAGTAGCTCCGATGGCGCACCAAGGCTAAAGGGCACGGAATCGAAAAATTCAAGGTCAGGTGGAGTGAGCGGTAGGGCGTTGGTGGTGAAGACGGCGCCCGTATCATCACGCATGCCAAAGGAGCACGCGAGTGTTTCGCCCAGAAGGTCTACACCAACCCTAACACTGTAAGCGTCGTAACCTTCACTAATAACGTCGTTCGCCACGCTAATCGAGTTGCTGATACCCTGTACTGGCCCATTGAACGGTAAGCCGGCAACCTCGCCAGAGACAGCGACAATCGCATCCGTGTAAAATCCCCCACCTGGCCTAGTGGGCTCCGTCGTCGACTCGAAGGTATATAATCCGGAAAAGGGGCTTCCAACGGACACAGCCCCGCCCAGGACGTCATCATGATCGCGTACATACGTGATCTCGCCTCCAAACTCGAACGTGACAGGTTCGCCGGCGACCGGATGCACCCCAAACAACACGGTGCCCGTCAAGAGGGCTATCGCCTGTCGTGTTTTCATAACGCACCTCCTATGATCAATGCAAGTAATCACTCGGTGACGCTGCTGCGAACCTGGCCCTCTGACGGCTCTCCGTTTAAATCAAGACACCGAGCCATCCAAAGTGACGAGGGAAAGACGGAGATGCTAACGGCGCCGGGCGCTGCCATCTCCTGCTCTCCTCGCAATCTCCACAGACTTGGGCGACGTGGGGACCTCGCTCACTTGTAGTGTACCTCAGATTACCGGGCGAGGCAAGTTTTTTCTGGAAGGGGCCTCACAGGCGGCGGGCGATGCTACTCCCGACAAGGTCTCGGCCACGACGTGCAAGGTCGTTCCTATGTCGCAGAATCCCCAATGACGACGCCTCTTGCCGAGCCACGGACTACGTCGGCCCGCTACCTGGAAGGGGTGCGTGGGTCGTCCGGTCGTAGGCCTGGGTTTCTGGTGGGGTCTTTCTCCGTCTGAGCGTGCTGCCCGCCATTTTTGGAACTATCAGACCGTTCCGTCGCAGAGGGCATCGCCCATGCCTCCGTCCCGCTGAGCACGGCCCGCCGGGCGCAGGTGATTAGCTATCAGCCGTCAGGTGGAAGACCGCAATATGTAATTGCTGCGTCCCTCCCTCCCTTCGTCCCTATGTCCCTTCCCTCTATCGTGTATCCACTCCCCTCCCTCGCGGTCGGGGCTCTGATCTCTTCGTCGCTCGCCCAATCCCCAATCGCCAATCGCCAATCCGCAATCAGGGACACGGCGGGGACGCCGGGGCAGAAAACGGGTAGTCGAATCCACGGAAGGCGTCGAGGGTCTCGGTCACGTCGGCGATGTTCACCAGCAAGTCAGGGAAGGCTGGTTCGAGGTCGGCCCTTGCCTTGGCCGGAGCGCCGTCAAGATTTTTGAACTTATCCAGGACGGCCGTTACGTCGGTGGGAATGCCCACCACTCCATCCGGCGGACCGCACGGCTTGGTGATGCAGTTCGATACCACATCGCCCCATAGGCTCGTGGTCATCAACAGTGGATTCGAATAGACCCCATCCGAAACGGTGTGGCACGCTTGATCGATTGCTTGAACCTGATACGTGCCACCAGGGATAATGAGCTCGTGGTACACGTGGATCGTACCGAGTGCGCTCCAGTCCGTGTAGTACGGGTCGCACTGCAATGGTGCCGCGATAAAGGTCAGGCTGGGAAGACCCGGAGCTATCCCGCAGCCTTCGGGTGGCGGAGTGACTTGCCCTGCGTTTTCGCAAGTTTCCTGCGGCTGGCCGACCCACATGGTCTCCCCATTGAGGCCGTCGAAGGGAGCCGGCAGCTCAAAGAACTTCACGCGCAGCGCCGTCTGCTGGCCGGGATTTCCGGGTACGAAGGACAGCAGCCGGTTCTTGGCTATGACGACGGGTTCCTCCTGAG
>CP070827.1:1840534-1842972 GCA_020344555.1 Phycisphaerales bacterium | reverse complement strand
TCGATCGTGGCCGGCTCGAATCCTTCGGCTTCGACGGTCAACGTATAGGTGCCGGCCCGCTCGCCCGCTCCGAGGTATACACCCGGCTCGGGCTCCACGCCCGAACCAGGCGGCCCGGGTATTGTCTCCACGTAATCCCCTTCGGTCAGCGTCAGCGTGGCTCCGGATACCGGATCTCCGTTCTCGTCCATGACCCTGACCGTGAGGCCGTAGGCGAATATCGCCGTACACGCGTTGCGGTCAAAGATCGGAATGCAACCTGCCGCCGTCAGACTTACCGTTGAAATGAGCACCGAGATCCGTAAGCCTCTCATTTTCTTATCATCCTCAATCACATTGGCCTGCGCGAGCTGGCTCGACAATTTCATCCGATACTCTGGGGCACACCGAGTGTCGTTGCAAGCGAAAGATGAGCGAGAACGGCACACGGCGCCAGACCTTGTCCCACTGCGGCCAGTCGCAGGCCGAGTGTATCCGCGGCTTCGCCTCCAACTTCCTTGAGGCTTCTCCCGGTGGGGACGATAATTCAGCCCTCGGCAGTTCGCTTCCGATAATCAAATGGCACCGATCGGGCCGGAATTCGCCTTCCGACGATCCCCGGTCGTTGGGCCGTGGCCGCTCACTGGAGCACCAACCGTGAAGGTCGCGTTGAACATCCTCGACAAGTTGCCTGCCTCGTCAGAACCGGAGCATCACGGCCGGCCCATCAAGCCGTTCAAGATCGTGCTGGCCGACCCGCCGGCTAAGGATGACGACTACGACAAGGCCTATCCGAACCTGGGGATATTGCAGCTAATCTCGTACCTGCGTCAGCACACGCCGCTGAGCGACGATGACATCATATTCCTGGATCAGTTTCACTCCCTCGAAGATCATATCCGGGTCATCGAGCGGTATCGGCCTCAGCTTTACGGGCTGAGCTTCGCTTTTCTGACACAGCGCGTGGCCTACCGGACAATCAACGAGCTGAAGCGGCGGTTCCCCGAGATACTCATCATCGCTGGCGGGCCGCAACCGACAGCCGCGGCCGACGACGTGATGAAAAAGTCACTCGCCGATCTGGTTTGCATCGGTGAAGGAGAGTTAACGCTCGCCGGCATCGTCAACGAAATGCTTCGCCCGCCCAACCATAATCCCCAATCCCCAACCCCCAATCGCCAATCCCCGATCCGCTTCGCCGACATCGCCGGTTTGCTCATCCGCACGCCGGATGGGCCGTTTCGGACGCCCGACCCTCGTGTGATCCCGAACCTGGACGACCTGCCGTTACCTGCCTGGGCGTACATCGATTTTGGCAAGTTCGTCGGGCAGCACTACTCGCGATCGCACCGTCAAAGCTGCATCGTTATCAGCCGCGGCTGCCCGCATAAATGTACCTTCTGCTCGTTGCCGGTCTGGCGGGCGGCCAGGCCGTTTGTCCGGCTGCGCTCGCCGGAGAGTATTGCCGAGGAGGTCGACCGGCTCTACAGGCTCGGAGTACGCGAGATCAAGATGGTCTCCGACGAGATCAACGTCGCTCTGCCATGGGCGAAGAACGTCTGCCGGGCCATCGCCGATCTTGGCCACAAGGACCTGTTCTTCCAGTCCAACCTGCGGGCCGACAAGATCGACGACGAGCTGGCCCATCTGTTCAAACGCATGAACATGTGGCTGGTACATCTGGGTGTCGAGAGCGCCAACGATCGTGTGCTGCACGGCATCGACAAGAAGATCACCGTCGAGCAGACCGAACGCTGTCTGAAGCTGCTCAAAAGGCACAAGATCCGCGTGCTGTTGTTTATGATGGCGTTCCAGCTTTGGGAGGAGGATGGGAAGCTGCAGTTTGAGGAGCCCGGCGAGATTCGTCATTCGCTGTGGTGGGCTTGGAAACAGTTTCTGCGTCGTCGGATCAGCTACATGACCTGGTCGATCGCCACGCCGATGCCCGGTGCTCCGCTTTACGAGATCGTCGATCGCCACGGCCTCGAGCCTGCCGAGCAGGTGCTCGACAACTGGCAGCTCAACAAGGACTACCTCGGGATTGATCTGACTTCAGTGGGGATCAATGAGAAGGCCAAGTTGCGGCTGCTCCGCGCCGGCATCCTCTCTAAGGGGGTTTTCGCAATGCTCAGCGGCAACTTCGACTGGCGCCGCCACTTCTACCGCATCGGCATTCTGACGCGCAGCTTCCTCGGCAAATGGAACACTCGGGCCGAAGGTGCCTCACCCATCCTCAACACCCCGCTACGAGCCAAAGTAGAAGGCTGACCATGACCGACAGAGAGGTAGGGTGGGCACTGCCCACCAATACTCTCCGGCGCCACCGTCTTCCGGATGCTCGCGCAAGCTAACCCAAGTTAGCCAGTTGTCGAGAATCTTTGGCTTTTTTGACGCCAGAATCCTTGATTGTGGGCCGTCGTGAAGGCTGGGAGTCTGCAGAGGGCGTGTAGTCAAAACCT
>CP070827.1:1837994-1840434 GCA_020344555.1 Phycisphaerales bacterium | reverse complement strand
GGTACACTCGGGCCGTCGCCGGGTCGATCCCGAGGGTGCGGCCAACCTCGTTGTACGGCATGCGACTCAGGTCCCGCAGCACCACGACGTTGCGCAGGTGGGCGGGCAGTTGCCCGATGGCATCGCGCAGCCGTTCGAGGTGCCCCCCGGTATCCTCTTCTCCGCTGTTGCCCGGCTGGGCATCTTGCGCATCGGTTCGTTGCGCCACGATAGCCGGCCAATGGGCAGTCCGACGTTTTCGGACCCGCAGCATCTCGATGGCGATGTTGGCAGCAGTCCGGTACGCGTACGACTTGGCGCTGGCAAGATCCCGGCCTTGCCCACGGGCGGCCAGCTTGCAGAAACAGTCCTGATAGGCGTCCATCACGTCCTGCTCGCGACCGAGCAGCCGCCACAACATCCGCAGGATCCCAGGCCCCTCACGTTCGATCAGACGTGCGATCCAACCGTGATCCACATAATCTCTTCCGCGAGGGGGCCCATCGACCGGTCCCCGCAGCCTGTGCGGGCTCGGCGTAACCGAACTCCCAGCCGGAGGTTGCGACGCGCGGACCGGCTCAGCGTTAGCGCCAGAATCCGAGTTCATGCTAGGCTATTGTAGCCCGTGACACCGCGCGTGCGACGCAGGCACCACCCTAGCGGTCCCGGCTCCGAACCTGGGTTGCCGGTGACCCGAAAACCACCCGGATTCGAAAAATCCCGCCGGTCAGCCTTTGGCCGCTGGAAGAGTTCCGTTAACATGCGGGCTCCTGCGCAGGCCGTGAACCTTCGGAGAAGGATCGGGCTGCGGCCTTTGAGCCGCCGGCGTCGGCCGGTGCGGGGCGTATGACATCCCAACTCCGCGAAACGAGCCCCGGCGGGCCCATCCTGGTGTGAGATGTCACAGGCGCGGCCGCAAAGACCGCTTTTCGTCATAGGAGTGACCGATGGCTCTCTTCGAAGTTGACCATTATCGGAACATTGCCCTGGTCGGCCACGGCGGGTGCGGCAAGACCTCGCTCGCAGAGGCGCTGCTGTTCAAGGCCGGCGTGACTAACCGCCTCGGGAACGTGCCAGAGAAGACCTCGATTCTCGACTACTCTGATGAGGAGAGGGAGAAGCTGTCCTCGCTCGACTCGGCCCTGTGTTATCTCACGCACAAGGGAATGCATGTCAACATCGTTGACACGCCCGGCACGCCGGCATTTTGCGGACCGGGCATTGCGGCCATAGCAGGCGTTGAGTGCGCCGTCGTCGTCATCTCGGCCAGCGCCGGCATTCAGGTGAATACGCGAAAGATGATGGAGCGGGCCCGCGAGTCCGGGTTGGGCGCTTGGATCGTTGTCAGCCACATTGACGCATCCAACATCGACCTGCCCGGGCTCGTCGAGCAGGTTCAGGAGACTTTCGGCTCCCAGTGCGTGCCGGCGAATCTCCCTACCTCAGGCGGCAAGGGCGTCGTTGACTGCTTTGCCAATGATTCTGGAGAAGCCGACTTCTCCGATGTCGGCAAGGCGCACACGGACCTGATCGAAACGGTGGTCGGGGCTGATGAGGAGCTCATGGAGAAGTATCTGGGTGGCGAAATGTCTGACCAGGAGGCTCGAGACGCCGCCGCCAAGGCCGTCGCCCAGGGTGAGCTGGTCCCCATACTGTTCACCAACCCGCGGGGTGATGTCGGTATCGCGGAATTCCTGGACGCTCTGGAGTTTCTGTGTCCCTCTCCGGTGACCGGGAAGAGACGCACCCTGGTCGACGGTGAGGCTGAAAGAGAAATCGAGCCGACCCAGGACGGACCCTTCATCGGTCAGGTGTTCAAGATCACCACCGACCCCAGAAGTAATATCAAGTATCTGGCGATTCGGGTTCATTCCGGCAGGCTCACCTCGGACATGGCCCTCAAGATCGTTGGGGTGACGAAAGGGGCGCGGCCCGGGCAGGTGATGCGATCGCTCGGCGCCGAGCACGGTGAACTCGAAGCCGGTGTCGCCGGCGACATCATTACGCTGGCCAAGCTGGACTTCGACATCGGCGACGTCCTCTTTTCTGAGAAGGGCGGCACCATTGCCATGCCTACATTCCCGCAGCCGATGTTCTCTCTGGCCCTGCAATCCAAGGCTCGCGGAGACGAGGACAAGATCGGCGTCGCGCTGAAGCGATTCATGGAGGAGGATCCCTGCTTCAAGTCGGAACGCGGCACCGGCGGTGAGCTGGTTGTGCGCGGAATGGGCGAGATGCAACTGCGCACCTATCTGGGGCGAATGGCCAAACAATACAAACTCGAGGTGGACACCAAAGCGCCAAAGATTCCGTATCGGGAGACGATCACCGGCCCTGTCCGTGACGTCGAGTACACACACAAGAAGCAAACCGGCGGCGCCGGACAGTTCGCCCGGGTCATTATCAACATGCTGCCGGCCGAGCGAGGCGAAGGCTATGAGTTTATCGACAAAATATTCGG
>CP070827.1:1835453-1837894 GCA_020344555.1 Phycisphaerales bacterium | reverse complement strand
CATCTGGGTGTCTGCCAGTCCGGGCCGCCGCGCACCTGTGACGATGCCCTGGCCTGCACCGTCGACACCTGCCACGAGGCGGAGGACGTATGCGTGCACACGCCCGCCGAGTGCAACAACGACGGTGTGTGCGACAGCCCCTGCGAGAGTATGGACAACTGTCCGGCAGACTGCGCCGAGTGTCCTTGCGTGCTTGACCAGGATGGGGACGGACTCATCAAGATTCAGGACGTGTTGAACGTAGTCACATGCGCGGAGGGGGAGACACCGGCTCCGCCTCTGACCTGTGACCAGGCCGACCTCAACTGCGACGGACAAGTGGATTACTGCGATGCCAGCCGCGTGGTTTGTGCGTTCTATGGTCACCCCAACTGTTGCGAGGCGGAGTTCGTCTGCGGCGCTTGCTGCAACTCGGGGTTGAATTTTGACCCGTGCCTGGTGATTTCGGAGGAATTCTGCTACTCAAGCCTCATCGAGGAGGGAGACTACCTGGGCGACGGGACGGTTTGCGATCCCTGGCCATGCGACGCCACCGCGTGCACGACGCACGGCGACTGCGACGACGGTGTGGTCTGCACGAACGACTCGTGCAACGACACTTTGGGCTCGTGCGAGTGTGTGCCAGACGACACCTTGTGCGACGACGGCAATGTATGCACAACCGACTGGTGCTCACCGCATTCGGGCTGCCGCAGTGATGGAACGAGGGCAACAGGCCCATGCGATGACGGGAACGCCTGTACGACCGACGACGTTTGCCATGGTGATGCCGAAGGGACTTGCCAGGGCGTTTCCACAACCGCAGCACCCCAGCCGGGGCAAGATGGCGTGATCAAGAACCGCTACCTCTCGTTCGCGAGCGGAAACCCCGGTAGCCCAACAGCCGTCCGTGTGAGGTTTGTCGATCTGCCTTCCCCGTTCGAGGCGTATGAGGGCCGAATCATGTGGGTGGGTGAGCCGGGTGAGTACTGCGAGAACTCCGGGCAGGACATTCCACCCCAAGGGGGCTGCGGGTCCGCCCCCGGGCTGGAGAGCCCCGTGTTCGTTGCCGCCAGCCTTCAGTGCGACCCGTACTACACCGACTGGAACACGTACGGAACGATCCACGTCCATCACAGGGACATAATCCCGCTGGGGGCGTACGAACTTCAGGAGGTCGAGCTGGTCTGCGATCGAGCACAGGAGGGTAGCTTCTCCGCACCCCTCGAGTTGGCTGCAAGCAAGTGGGGTGACATCGTGGGGGACTGTCTGACAACTCCGTGCAGCCCGCCGGACGGCACCGTGGGCATACCGACAGATTTGACCGCTCTGGTGGACAAGTTCAAGAATTTGGCCGGTGCCCCGACCAAGGCCAGGGCCGATCTCGAACCTGCCACTCCGGACTTGGTGATCAACGTGGCCGATATGACCTATTGCGTGGACGCTTTTCGAGGGTTTGAGTATCCGTTCGGCCCCGGTCCGGATCCCTGCGGACAGTAGTTGACAGCAAGGGGCGCGGAACAGCACGAGAGCAGCGTGGGTCTATGCTCCCGTGCAGCTTCGACGGCGCATCGCTTCGATGACGGCTGTTGGGGCGATGTGGTCGAGGTAGCGGGCGGTGGTGGTGATGCCGGCGTGGTCGAGCTGGCGGGGGGCTCTGCCTGCGTTCCATCTGTGGTGGCAACACCACTCGCAACGTGGGCGTTGGAGACTGGCGAGACCAACTGGTTTCCCGGGCCACTCTCATGACCTCCTTTCGCATACTTGAGCTACGCTTTTTGGACAAAGCGTAACTCAGTGCGACCTCGGGGAGGGCGACCCGGGCAAGAACGCAACTCCTTGGTCGGAATGCACTTACCCCGGATTTCCCGGATGGATTAATCGTGATGGCACGATTCGCGCAGTTTGGGCCTGTGATTCAAGGGCTTCCGGCCACATTGACAAGTGGTTCGGCATGCGAGGCACGTGACGTTGCAAGTGGGCGAAGTGGCGGTACCGCGTGAGTTGTTCGCGGCGATTCTGGATCGCATCCAGCGGTTCGGCGTCCCACCGCCGCTGGTTCAACGTAGCCGGCGTGGCGACCGAACGAGAGGTCGGTGATTCGTGCGGGGGCAAGGCTGACAGTGCACGGAAACGGGCAAGGATCCTCGTTCCGGACGCGGCAGGGGCGAGATTGGCACGTTGGAGTAGCCGAACACGCGGATTCACGGCGGAATGCGCCACTCCCACTTGGATCGAGAGCTCTCATGTGGTGGAATGATGATCAGAAGTCCGGCACATGGAGAATCCCGGTCGAACGAAAGGTTGACGAACGGGTATAGCGTAGCGACAACACGGACAACACAGGTGTCCGACAGCCCTGACGACAACACGACACAGCCCTACGAGACACAGCGCAACTGCCTTGCCTGCGGGTACAACCTGTTCGGGCTGGGCAGTGAGCCGCGATGCCCGGAATGCGG
>CP070827.1:1832909-1835353 GCA_020344555.1 Phycisphaerales bacterium | reverse complement strand
CGGTTGGTTCATTCCTCTCTCCTCTCTCCACCTCCCAGCCGTCCTCTCTCTTACTTTAATACTAATCGATATTCTCTTTCATAGCTACTCCTAGACCTCATAAGGCAGTAGATCGAAGCCATTCATCACGACTGGCTGATAGGCAATCTGATTTCAACATACAGAAGTGATGATACCACCGAGGGATTAACGATTCAAGTTCGGATCCACGCAGTCACTTACTCGAACTCGGCGCGTAGGGTGATAAGGCCCCAGCCGGGGATCTCGATGGGACCGTCCAGCTTCACGCACCGGCGCTGGCTCGTGTCGCTTCTGAAGACGGCGCTGGGCCGAGGATCGTTCCAGCGGATGGTGGCCTTGCGGGTGGCGCCGGAGGCGCCGAAAAGACGGACCATGAGGGCCCGGCCATCGTCGCTCGGGCCCAGGGCCGTGACGAGCACGTCGGTTGGCTCGACGCGCAGCCGTGGGCTCGTTGCTGGCGTGGCTCCCCTGGCCGCTGTCACCACCAGCGGCTGACTGAACCCGGTGGCGAAGCGCGAGGCCTCTGCCGCGTCGAAGCCGTGGTGCGGCCTGAGGACGAAGCGCACCAGGACCGGTCCCTCCTGGTAGGCGCGGTAGTTGGTCTTCCAGTGGTTGTTCATGACCCAGGCGAAGAGTTTCTGTGTCGGCCCGACGTGCTTGCGCCAGAGCGCGGGATCGGTCTGCGGGCCCAGGAGGTTCGCGGTGATGCCGCCAATCTGGACCAGCGGGGCGTCGAGTGTCACCCAGGTGATGCCACGGGCGGGGCCGGCCACATCTACCCATCGTCCGACGCTAAACCAGTTCTTGCAGGCGCTGGGCATCTGGTCGGTGTCGGGGCGGATGACGGCGAATGGGATGTCGATGCGGGTCTCTCCGGCCGGGACATTGAAGGGGAAGGCGAAGTTGACGCTCTCCTTGCCACCCCAGGTGGCAAAGTCACCGTCGGGGGGGTGGGGGCTGACGGGGGCGCGTTTCTTGTCGACCAGGTTGAGGAGCTCGACGTGGTCGAGGCCGGCGACCAGTCGCACCTCCCGCGAGAGGCGATGGCAGCCCGGGGCCTCGGACTCGACGACCAGAGATGCGAGGAGCGGCCCGTTCTCCTTGGTGCGGATCTTCACCGGAGCGTTGCGCTCGATGTCGGCCAGGTCGTCACCGGGCAAGTAGAGGTAGTCGTTGAGGCCGTAACCGGAGGTCGTGTCGGCGAAGTTGCCGTTTATATCCGCGGCCCGCAGCTCGACGATGGCGCCGGTGGTCTCGTCGAGGCGCACATGGAGGCGGCTGCTGTCGAGAACCGCGCCGCTCGAAGTCACTCGCTCCGGAACGTGCGGCGCGCCGGCGGAGATGGAGTAGCGTCGAGCGGCAAACGGCGGAACCTCGCGGGCCAAGAAGGCAAGCTCGCCGTCGCGGAGGCGCTGCGAAGCTACGGCACGGCCGCGGTCGTCGGTAACGCGGTCGCCGCCGCCGGAAAGCTCCTGCGGGACGACGACCAGTTCTGTTCGCGGCCAGGACGTGGTGTTGAAAAGGTCTAAGGCGCCCGGCGGGGCCTCACCGCTGCCCGCGCTCGCCCGCTGCGCGGCCCGCTCGAGGAGCTGGCGCGACTGCCGCTGTGCCTCTAAGCAATAGGACTGCTTGATGGCCCACTGTTCCTTCGTGCGTTCGTTCTCGGGATCCGAGACGCTGCACGAGGCTCCCCAAGTATGCTCCGAGTAGAGAAGCACGTTTTTCCATGCCTCCTCGAACGCCGCCCTGGGGTAGTCCGCGGGTCCCTTCATGGCCCAGAGGGCTTCGGCCTGCGACAGCCGATCCGAGCTCGCGCGGTTGGCGGCCGTCTCGAGCGCCGAGGAACCGGCACCGTCTTCCCAGTAGGGCGTCCAGTCACCACGAACCCGTCGCAGTCGCGGGCCGTAACGGGCCTCGAGGGCGCTGAAGGCCTCGCTGGTCGAGGCTATGACGAACCTGGGCCACTCGTACTTTGCGTTCCAGTCCTTGACGAAGTCACAGATCGAAAGGTCAGGCTCGGCATTGTCGCCCTTGCCGGCCCAGCGCAGGTAGGTGACGTCGTAGGGATAGCCGCTGATCTCGAGCTGCTTCTGGTAGTACTCGACGAAACGTGGCGACAGTTCCCGGAAGACGTGGGATGCTGCATAGCCCTGGAACGGGATCCAGACCAGCACCTTCTCCCTTCCGCAGGGAGACACCCAGTAAAACGGCTTGTTCTCCCACTCAAGGAGGATGCTGCCGATGCGGTCGGCGTAGTTCGGGGCGGTCGAGAAATACCGGATGCCCGCCTGTGCCATGGATACGACCGTGCCCCAGGTGTAACCGGGCACGTCGCTTGCCATGGCGGAGTCGATGCTGACGCCGCACAGTTCGGAGAGCTCGTTGGAGAAGCGGCAGAGCCGCAGCAGTTCCTCCGGGCGGCA
>CP070827.1:1830364-1832809 GCA_020344555.1 Phycisphaerales bacterium | reverse complement strand
TATGAGGACGCTGAGCTTCTCCTGCTGGAGAGTTACCCCACTCTGAGCAGGAACCTGGGCGAAAGCCAGGAGCTGACGCAGCAAGCGATCCAGCGCGTCCTGGACCTCTATGATGCCTGGGGCAAGCCTGAGCAAGCCTCAAGATGGCGAGCAAGACTTGCTACGGCTAGAGGCCAGTAACGCTTCGTGGCCGGTGCCGGGCGGTCACACAAGAAAACACAAACACAGTACCCGGCTTCGCGCGCGGTTCCCCGCACCGATCTCGGATTTGCCAATGTGAAGGCGGGTGCAATCGGTGGCGACGACGATCTCGCGCATCTCCACTGGAGGGGCGGGGCGTGAGATCCACGCAGGAACGGCTGCTCCGCTCAGAGCTGCATCGAACACGCCCCTGCAAGAGGCCTCCACCGCGCCGAATGGCTCCGGTAGGGGCAGGTACTGGGCGTTCAGAGAGAATGACCGCTTGAGAGCAGGTAGATGGGAAATCCCGGATTAAGGCGATAAATGAAGGACTCGACCATGAGACGTCTCAACTCGGTCAATCTCGTACTCGTATTGGCTCTTTGCCCGGCAGCGGTGGCGGCGACTGGGCCGGCCGGCTTGAAGGTGTTGCCATCTATAGCCGTTTCTTCGAGGCCCAAGAGGCCCAACAGCACTATGGCGCCTACCTGGCCAGATTGGGGGAAAACAGACCGGTGAAACGATGGACAGTTGCAGCCGTACTCCTACGCAAGGTGTCCATACCCGAGCCGAAGCTCTATCCACAGACGTTGGTGGCGTACGAGTATGAGTTGCGCACGCCGTCGGTGGAGTCCTTCAAGGTCGTGCGGTTCTTGGTCGTTCACTGGGGGGCGCTCAACGGAGCTATACAGACCGAGGTGCGGGATCTCCATGTAGGGCGAACCTATCGAATGACTTTGGAGCGCTTCGACGATCATCCTCAACTCAGGACAATTAAGCTTGTGACACAACGCGTCGCGTTGGATTTGCCATTGTTCTACACCATCGGCGACGGGCTTAGCGGAATGGACAAGACAACTCAGCGATGACACACGAACACACTATGCCACCAAGAGTGCGCGTGAACATCCCGACACTTGTCGCTACCGCAATAGTAGCCTGGGCGTCGGCCAATGTGTTACACGAAATCCTCGGGCATGCCGGCGCTGCACTGTTGCTCGGAATTCCCGTAAGGGCCGTCTCCACCACTACGGCATCCATTGACTGGAGCCGGATACAGAGCATCACGGAGTACAGAGTCATCCATGTGGGAGGCACGGCGGGCAATCTCATCACGGGAGCGGTGGCTCTTCTGGCTCTCTATCGGCTCAAGACACTGGGCTCAGCCTCTGGCTACTTCCTGTGGCTCTTTGCAGCATTCAGTTCAGTCATTGTCACGCTGAACTTGATTTCGGCTCCCCTAATCGGAGGGGGTGATTGGGTAGAAGTGCTCACGCACGTAGCACCGCAGTCTACGTGGAAGGCCGTCATCATTGCTGTCGGCGTCGTCTTGGCAACGGTTGGGTACTACCTGCCACTACGCCTGTGGATGCCAAAGCTCACCGGGCACCGACTTGCGCTCCTTTGCGTAACTGGGATCCCTGTGATCACCGTGATTATCATGCAATCGCTCTCCTCGCTGAGGAGCCCCTTTGCCACGCTTCCTCCGGAGTCAAATCACCTTCTGGCATCCGTGTTTGCCTACTTTCACTTTGTACTCTGGATGATCCTCGTCAATGTGATTTCGTGGCCTCGGTCAGGAAGACCTGTGGAAAGCATAAGCCTACCGCGCTCCAACACGTGGTTGTTGGTCGGGTTTGTGGTCCTAGCGTTCTACGTGTGTGTTCTTGGACCAGGGATTGGATCCTTTGAGGGTGATCCGCGCCTTGCGCTCTACTTCGAAGGGTACGCCAAATGAAGGAGTATGGCGAACAGACGACACGAGAGGACCGGATGAACTGGGAGAGGCAAAGATGAATGTGCAGATGTGGTTCGCGTTCTTGCATCGCAATCCTGCGATGACTGATGCTATATCTGGCAGCAGCAACCACCGTGTTCCAGGATTTCGCAGCGCTCTCTGTTATGTTGTGTCCTGCGATCCTCGTGCCCACCCTAACGAACGCGGGTTCGTAGCCAATGTGCTGACCGCCTTGTTTGTCGTGTTGGCCACAGCGAATCTCGTCACCGCAGAGTCGTTGGTCGTCACGAACGGCACTATCATCGACGGGACTGGAGCAGAGCCTATTCGCAAGGGAATCGTAATCATTGAGGACGATCGTATCACACAAGTCGGCCGCGCGTCCGAGATTGCCATACCGCCGGGTGCGAGAGTCCTGGATGCCAGGGATGGGGCCGTACTCCCAGGAATGATCGATTCACATGTCCACACGACATGGGATCCTCTTGAGCGGCGCCGTTTTCTTGTGCTGGGCGTAACGTCAGTGT
>CP070827.1:1827808-1830264 GCA_020344555.1 Phycisphaerales bacterium | reverse complement strand
AGTACCTGGCCCATCCCTATCGATGGACCTACACCGGAAAACCGTTGACAGCGAACGAACATGCAGCATAGTCGTGGAACTTATGAAACACGGTACTAGGGTTACCCCAACGTTGCATGAATCTGACCGATTTCCGTCAGGCTGCGGGGCGTAGGCGGTCGAGCACGCCGAGCGGTCTTTCCTTCACCATGCCGCCGCCGTGACGGCCGACGTGGCATCAGATGAGACCTCCCCAAGGGGGATCAAGCCCGCCAGTCGGCCATGCCGATACGGACAGAGGACACGCTGTCGTAGTGAGATTGACACGCCCGGGGAGATTACCGTGTGTGTAAGCGAATTGATTGCCCTATCGGTGCCTGACCTGACTCATGTCGAGCGAGACTACCTCCTCGAGGCGTTCGACTCGTCCTGGATATCCTCCAAGGGCCGCTTTGTGGCAGAGTTCGAACGCCGCTTTGCGGAGTTCGTAGGCACCGAACACGCCGTAAGCTGCACCAACGGGACCGCCGCCCTACACCTGGCGCTAAAGGCCTGCGGGGTTGGGCCAAGCGATGAGGTAATTCTACCCGACCTGACCTACGTCTCCACCGCCAATGCCGTGCGCTACGTCGACGCACAACCCGTGCTCGCCGACTGCGATCCGGATACCTGGAACATGGCCCCCGAGAGTGTGGCACGTCTTGTGACCAAGCAAACGAAGGCCATAATCGCAGTCCATCTACTGGCGGTGCCGGCCGATCTGGAGGCACTGCGGCGAATCGCGGATGAGGCCCGATGCCTCCTGATCGAAGATGCTGCCGAGGCCCCAGGCGCCCGGTGGGCGGGCATGCCTGCTGGCTCAGTCGGCGACGCGAGCACGTTCAGCTTCTATGGCAACAAAATTCTCACGACCGGCGAAGGCGGCATGGTCTGCTGCCACAGCGAGCACCTCGCCGCCAGACTCCGCAAGCTCCGCGGACAAGCGGCCCATCCGGATCGACACTACTGGTTCGACGAGGTGGGCTACAACTACCGCATGACGAATCTGGCTTGTGCCATCGGCCTCGCCCAGCTCTCGCGATTCCGGGAGATCGCCGACAAACGGGCGGAAGTCCGATCCTGGTACGACGAAGCGTTCGCCGACATCGGTGATCTTGTGAGGCTGCAAGTCTGCCCGCGCAAGGCCGATCCCGGCTGGTGGATGATCGGCGTGGTCCTTGACGCATCCCTCCGGGCGAATCGTGATACGGTGCGAGAGAGACTGCAAGATGCGGGCATTGAGACCAGACCCTTTTTTGCCGCGCTGAGTTCTCTGCCTATCTACGAAGGCTGTCGGACAGACAACGGCTCACCTGTGGCACGGTTCCTGGGGGACCGCGGCATCATGCTCCCGACACACACGAAACTAAGGCGCGGCGACGTCTCCCGCGTGGTGGACACCCTGATCGCAGCGATCCACCAACCGGTGGAGATGGCATGAAGGTCTTATTGTGTGGATATCACGAGGCCGGCTATCGTGCCCTGCGAAGGCATCTTTGATCCTACGTGGCCTCGCGAGCAGATCGAGCGGTTCATTCGCGCGATCTACTTTCCACCCCACCCGCCGGCCTATGTCGAGCGCAACTGTACACGGCAATCGGTCTCGTCCACGGAGGCGTACGATCGGGTGATGCTGTGTAGCGAGAAGGCGACTTGTAGCCGGATGGTCGGAGCGACAGGCGCGTGACGCATGGTGCTCTGAAAGAGGGATGAATCTCTTGCGTGTCGTGATCAACGCCCAACTCGACCCGAAACGCTCCGGCGGGATCGCCCAGGTGATCCTCGGTTTGGGGCACGCGCTCGGTAAGCTGGACGGTCCTGAAGAATACGTGTTCGTCTGTTCTCCGGAATCCAAAGCCTGGCTGGCACCTTATCTAGGACGCAACAGCCGAATCGAGGTCAACACGACACGCAAGCCGCCACCGGCCCGCGGGGTACGGGAGTCGGATGGGTTCTGGGAGTCCTTCTCGCCCAATGTGATCCACTTCCCCTACCAGAGCTACACGCGGACTGGCACACCCGCCATTTTCAATCCCCACGACCTCCAGCACGTGCATTTGCCGCATCTGTTCAGCGACGAAGAACGGGCGCGGCGCGAGGCATTGTACGGGGAGGCGTGCCAGCTTTGCTCGGCCGTGGCGACAACGAGTGCATTCGTCAAAGACGATATCGTCCGGCATTTCGGCGTGGCGCCGGCCAAAGTACATGTCATCTGGTGGGGCGCCGCATCGAACGTGTACGAAACGCCGAGCCGCGAAAAAATCGAACAGGTGCTGCGCAAGTACGAACTCCCAAACCGGTTCGTCATCTACCCGGCGCAAACCTGGCCGCACAAGAACCACGACTTGCTGCTTACCGCACTGCACCATCTGCGCCTCCGTGGAGTGAAGCTCTTCCTCGTCTGCACCGGGGCCAAGACCGAGCACTACGCAGCCCTC
>CP070827.1:1825244-1827708 GCA_020344555.1 Phycisphaerales bacterium | reverse complement strand
TTGTCCGATCACAAAGCCGACCTGCCAAACATGTGCGGTAGCTACTCGCCAGCGGACTTGTCTGCGTCAGGTGCGGGGACTTTCGGAAGCGGATCGCCGAGTTTCCAATCGGGGAAACGATGCTGGTTCGCCGCGAACCACTTCTTGAGTTCCGCATGGCAGGAATCCAGCAGTTCATCGCGAACTTCCGGACCAGCTCCAGTTGCCGCTAGAAGGGGCGCCTCCGGCGCCCACCACGATTTCCAGTAGTTGAGCCGATAGAGTAAACGCCGCGCCTCGTCGCCGATGATTCCTGGATAGAGAATCGGGCTTTCTGTTTGTTTGACTGACAGGAGTTCGATGAGCTCACGGACACCGCGGCGTACGTTCCACAGTGCTAGTCCGTACGCCGCCGGAAGGCGCAAAAATTCCTCTCGGCGCGTGTCGAGGATTTCCGCAAACAAAGGAAGCGCACGATGATCCTTGCTCCGAGCAAGGCAGAACAACACATGAACTTTTTCCGACCGACCGGTCAATCGCTCGTAGAGTTCCACCAACTGGGGTACACGTTCCGTATCGCGAAGTTGACCTGCAATGCGCTCTAGCCGATCAAGGGCGGAAGACCGACCGTTGACACTACCGGGTTCCAGGACCACTTTCATAAGAACATCGACGGCCTCCGCCGCCGGATAACGCTCGCCTTCCCAAGAGACTTCTTCCTCCTTTCTCTGGCCGACTCTCAAGTACCCCCGGTCTCCTCGCCCCAGTTTCCCGTACGCCGGCGGTTCCAGGAAAGCAGCGCTTAACGCCAAGACATCTTCAGGTCCGGGGATTGGTGGTATCGGAGGGAGCGTCTGCGCCGCGGGGAGCGGATCGCCAGGCTTCCAGTCGGGGAAACGATGCTCGTTCTCGGCGAACCACTTCTTGACCGCAGCTTTCATCTCGGCAACGTACAACGCCTTCATCTTAGCTTCATCCAGCCCGGTTTGCGCTTCGATCGACTTACGAATCTCTTCCTCCGGAAATCCCCAGCCCCTATCCCGGCTCCTGCTAAGAAAGTTGCCAAGGACGTTATCCCCGATATTTGGCCCGTACGGACTGTAAAACGGCTGGGGAAACACTTCGTCGGAGTCAAGACGCGCCACAAGCTCGGTAACGCCTCGACGTACGTTCCACTTCGCCAAGCACCCAGCTGCAGCGAGCCGGACAAAGCTGTCTTTTTCCTTATCAAGGACGTTCATACACAATGGCAGCCCACGAGGCTCCTCAGACCGTATAAGGCAGCGCATAACCCCCAGCTTCTCTTCGCGCGCTGTAAGGGTGTCGTACAGCGCGATGAGTTCGGGAATATGACCGGTGTTGCGCAGCCAGGGCCAAAGAGTACCCAGGCTTTCAAGGGCCTTCGCTCGCTCATCGGGATGGGTACCCTCGTCAGTGATTACGCGCATGAGAATACGGATTCCCTCAGAAGTCCCGTACTGCCGCCCCTCCCAATTGACCGTGGTATGAAATGTTTTGTGCCTCGAATGCCCCGGCTGTGGCACGTAAACCGTACTCAAGGGAAGAACGTTGCCCTCCTCGTTGTCGCGCTGGGCTGGACACAGGTCGGAGGAGTGTAGCGCCGCGCTGGAGACAACGAGCAGAACGACCACGACTCGCAATATTGTTGACAAAGGTATCATATGCTGCTCCCCTTATGGACAGTTGATCCCACTGCACTTACAGTTCATCATTTGTACGACATTCGCAAGGTACGAAGTATCGCACTGAAAGATCCCCGTGCCTGTATCGTGATTGAACTCCCAAGTATAGGCGGCACAGTCATTCGCACCAGTCGTATGCAGCAATTCATGGCCTATGATGCTCGCTGCTTGGTTCTCCGTCCCGGTGAACGTAGCTGTTCCGAAGACAACTAAAAACCCATCGTCAGTGACCGTCGTACAGGCGTATGCATTGCAGGACGGCCAGGGACAACAAACCTGCATGTCCGTGCTAAAGTCCTCGTCGTAGAAACCTCCTTGCGTCGTCGCCAGGACTGCCGCATACTTCCACGAGATGTACTCATAATCCGTCTCAAAATCGGCGCTTGCGCCCGTCGTGAAGAACGTATGCACAGGCCAGACCAGGATGCTCTTGCGAGCTAATTCCGTGTCGCCTTGCATCGCCCCGATCCACACCTTCACCTCCTTCGGGCAGAGCTCCGTCTGCGGCTCGTCGAAGGCCGTGTAGTGCCACAGGTTGTCATTATCGGGATCGGGCGAGAGCGTGCCTTCATCGGCCGGTAAATATCCACCTGCCTGCTGCGGCTCCAACTGGACGATCTCCAAGGTTCCCTCGCACTCCGGCGGGTCCCAGGTGACGGTAATCTGCGACTGATTGATGCCCACCGGAATATCCGGCCAATCGGTCGTCGCAGCAATCGACGAGGGGTCGAAGGTCAATGTCGCCGTGGCAGTGGCCGCAGTGGTCGGCCCGACGGTGTAGG
>CP070827.1:1822676-1825144 GCA_020344555.1 Phycisphaerales bacterium | reverse complement strand
CGAATCGGCGCCTGCGGTCCCAGTTTCCTCCCCTGCCTCCGCCGTCCGTTGGGATCTCCGCCCCGTGCACCGCGACGGGCGCCGGTGCATTGGACCATCCGCCGGGGTCAGGAGTCGTCTCACGTGCCGGGGACAGCGGTGAGATGGGGACAGGGGAGACCGTGTTCCCCGCCTCGGCACGTGGTGTGAGGCGGAAGAGTTGACGACGCGTGATCGATGAGGTGCAATATGTTAAAGTGAAAGGACGAATCGAAGCGAGCAAGGGTGTGTCGCCTGTTGCGGGATGGTCGCATGACTGCGCGGCTGAAGGGAGGCAGATTGACGACGCGCAAATCAACAAGCAAGTACACGGAAGACGTACGAGCAGTAATCGCAAAGCTAGTTGAGGCTTCGCCCTTGCCGCGTGATTCCCTACCATACACCGACGAGTTCACGAAGCTCAGGTCGGAATTCGTACGGCTTACGGGGTTACCGTACGGCGAGCGCGAATTCTGGCAAGCAGTTGCGAGCGTGGGGAAAGGCGGCGGTTTCGCGGGGAAGGGCGGTCGGAAGCGCGCCCCACGGACGCCTTCGCTGACGAAGGCGGAGCAGCTTGAGTTACTACGCCTGATGCCGGAAGGGATTGGCAACCGAGACCAATTACCTTACACGCCGCGCTTCGACGAGTTGCGCCGGCGCTTCGAGCGCCTGACCGGGAAGCAACTTACAGACCACGAGTTCTGGCGAGCGCTTTCCCGTGTTGCGAAGCTCTCTCGTAAACCTAAGCCAGTTTTTGATGCGGCCCCACTTGGCGGGCTAGCTCCAGAGCTCGTGCGGTTTCTGGAACGAACGAATCCGTGGTGGCAGGCTCAGCCAAGCGTGCCGACGGAGCGATACAGGCGCTGGGCATTTCAGGAAGCACTTGACCGTCTGGACGCCAACGTTGCGCCGGTCGTCGCCATACGAGGGCCAAGGCAGGTTGGCAAGACAACCATCCAGCATCAAATAATCGAGTTCCTTTTGCTAATCAGGGGCGTTGGGCCCGAGCGCATTCTGCGAGTCCAATTCGATGAGGTGCCGGCGCTTGGGTCGCTGAAAGATCCGGTGGAGACTATCGTTCGCTGGTTTGAAAAAAACGTGCTTGGGGAGCCTGTCAACGCGGTGGCCAAGCGCGGTGAACGTGTATACCTCCTGTTCGACGAGCTCCAGGATCTTCCCTCGTGGTCGCCGCAACTCAAATCGTTGGTCGATCATGTATCTGCGCGAACACTGGTCACAGGAAGTTCTGCCCTGCGGATCGTTCGTGAACGCAACAGCCTGGCGGGACGCCTGTCAACAATAGAGCTTGGACCGCTTAGGCTGTACGAGATTGCCGGGATACGTGGACTCGGTGACCTGCCACCGTTCGCGCCTGAGGCCACGTTCGAGCAGTGGCTGACCCGCGAGTTCTGGGTATCGTTGTCAGCCCATGCGAAAACCCACTCCAAGACTCTCAAGCAGGCCTTTCGGCACTTCTCACGACTCGGTGGGTACCCTCTGTGTCATAAGGAGAAGCGTGGAGCCACACATCTCCTTGGGCAGCAAATAGTGGACATGGTCGTCAGGCGGACCATCGAACATGACCCGTTCGGTAGCCGCGTACGTCTAGATAGACGCCTCCTCAGTGAGACCTTCCGGCGCGTTTGTCGTTACGCTGGGCAGAGTGTCACGCCAAGGACGATTGCGGAGGAGATCGGCCCGCTTCTCCAAGAGGCAATCGCTCCGGCCAGGGTAGCTAGGTCAATTGAGTTTCTTGTAGACACGATGCTCGTACACCAAATCCCGCCCTTAGAGTTACTCCAAAAGAAACAGCGGCACCCATCGAAGTTATGTATTTGCGACCATTTCGTCCGTAATGCGTGGCTCCAAGAGATCGTCCCTGTCGACCCAAGCGAGCTTCTCGGGGTGAAGGAGCCCGTCAGGTCGATGGCTGGTCATATAGTAGAGAACATCATTGGGTACTATCTCATGGGAATTCCCGGCTTAGAGGTATCCTGGTTTCCAAAGCGGGGACGCGAGCCGGAGGTTGACCTTATCTTAACTATCGGGACGCAACGGATTCCGGTCGAGATCAAGTACAGGCGCAAGATGCCCACTCCCGAGGACCTTGTAGGTGTGCGTGCCTTCTGCGGGAGCGAGCACTACAATGCCCCCTTTGGACTGGTCGTTACGCAGGACAAGTTTGGTGAACTCGACGACCGGCTGATTTCCCTACCGGCGTCGGCTCTTCTCGTGTTGAGGTGAGGCTCCAGGGAGTCGACACACGCCGGCCCCTGGGCTACGAAGTGCCTCGCATGCCGTGGACTCATCAGGCTGACGATCCCGATTGTCTGCTCTTCGTCGTTACCCTGCAACGTGGCTCATTCGTCTTGCGTTTGACGCGTTTGCCGTCGGGGGTGCGGATGGTGCCCTCGGCGGTGTTGGCTACGCTGGTTAGGGGGTCTTCGGCT
>CP070827.1:1820099-1822576 GCA_020344555.1 Phycisphaerales bacterium | reverse complement strand
TTGGTGCGGCGCTGGGCGTGGGGCGCCTCCTGTTGGGCATGCTTTTCGGCATAACCACTGTGGATCCGGTGGCGTTCCTGACGGCGTTCGCGGTCCTGGCGGTGGTCACCATTTTCGCCTGCTATTTACCCGCGCGGCGGGCGACGAAGGTCGATCCGATAGTCGCGCTTAGATACGAATAAGAGAGAGCTAGTATGGGAGTCCTTGTCCAAGATCTTCGTTATGCAGCCCGCACGCTGGGGAAGAGACCTGGGTACACGACCGTCATTGTCCTGACACTTGCCCTTGGTATCGGCGCCAACACCGCAATCTTCAGCATTATAAACGCCGTCCTCCTGCGCCCATTGCCTCTTTCTCAGCCGGATAGGCTGGTTATCCCCCTTTCGACGAATCTGAAGAGGAATCTCACTATAGATACGGTCCCCTATCCTGATTATCTTGATTGGAAGACCGAGACGGACGTATTCGAACACGTGACGGTGTTTACGGACCCGCCCTTCGATCTCGCCGGTGATGGTGAACCCGAGCGCATCCGCGGCGCATCAGTCTCCGAGGATTTCTTCGCAGTGATGGCCACCGCGCCGTTACTCGGTCGCACTTTTCTACCTGAAGATCACCAGCCGGGTGCCGCAAAGGTCGTCGCGCTAAGCCGGGGCCTGTGGCGTCGGCGTTTCGGCAGTGACCCGGATGTCATTGGAAAGACAGTCAAGCTCAGCGGCGACGACCACGTGGTCGTTGGTGTCATGCCGCGCGAGGCACAGTGGCCTGCCCGGGCTGCCGTCTGGATTCCGCTGAGCTTCGGAAGCACACCACCCCCCTCGGTCATGCGCCGCGATAGCTACGGGTGGCAAGCAGTGGCACGACTGCGCCCGGGCATCTCCGTTACCGAAGCACAGGCCCGATTGGAGGGAGTGGCTCGGCGCGTCTCAGAGGAGAATCCGGGCTTGCGAGATGCCTGGAGTGCCGGGTTGATCCCGATCGACCACTATGTTGTTGGTCCCCGCAGTCGTCGGGCCCTGTGGGTGTTGATGGGGAGTGTAGCCTTCGTGCTGCTAATTGCCTGTGCCAACGTTGCCAACCTTACGGTCGCTCGGTCAACGGAGCGGTCAAAAGAGATGGCCATCCGTGCGGCATTGGGTGGCGGCCGGCTCCGGCTGGCTCGCCTCTGGCTGACCGAAGGCGTACTGGCGGCCTTGTTGGCGGGTGGGATCGGGTTGCTGCTGGCGATATGGGGAACAGAGTTCCTGGGTAAGTGGAACCCGAGTAACCTACCGCGACTGGAGGAGGTCAGCGTTGACGGCCGGGTCCTGGCCTTTGCTTTCTTACTCTCTGTTTTAACCGGCGCGCTGTTCGGGTTGGTGCCGGCGCTGCAAGCGTCCAGGCCCGACCTTCATCGTGGTCTGAAAGAAGGGCGGCAAGGCTCGAGCGCCTACTCTGGCGGACACCGGTTACGCAGTCTCCTCGCTGTTTCGCAGGTTGCCCTGTCACTGGTAGTACTGGTCGGGGCAGGCTTGATGGCCAAGAGCTTTGCCCGCCTGCTGAACATAGATCCGGGCTTTCCGACGGGCAATCTTCTGACGTGTCAATTGTCCCTTCCCGACTCCCGCTATCCACAGGGAAGTGCTCAGGCGTTGGAGTTCTATGAAGAGGCTGCCAAGCGGCTCAGCGCGCTTCCCGGGGTCACGTCGGCCGCGGCTGCATCTGTGTTGCCGTTGGCAGGCGGGGATTACACGGGACGGGCATTCGTAATTGAAGGGCATCCGGTGCCACCGGTCGGGCCGGAGTACACAGCGCATTGGAATTCCGTCACCCCTCGCTACTTTACCACGGTAGGCATTTCCCTGCTTAAGGGCCGCTTGTTTACAGACATGGATACTCGCGACAGTCCTGCAGTCACCATCGTCAATGAGTCGCTCGCTCATAGTATGTTCCCAGGCGAAGATCCCATCGGGAAGCGTATCAAGTCTTGGAGGGATGAGGGCATTCCCCGTGAGATCGTCGGCGTAGTCGGCGACGTCCGCTTCTACAACATAACCGACGCGGGCCGGTCACTTGTTTATGTTCCGCACCGACAGGACACTCGCGCGGCCATGATGTTGGCAGTTCGCACCGCGACCGACCCAACGATGGTAGGGGACGCAGTGCGCCGCGCGATATGGTCAATGGACGAAGACCTTGCGGTTGCTCGGCTGGCGACGATGGAGCAGCAAGCCAACGATTCCCTTTCGGGTTTGCGTTTCATCACGATGCTGATCGCGGGCTTTGCCTTTCTGGCGCTGGTGCTGGCGCTGCTCGGCATTTTCGGGGTCATTAGCTACGGCGTCAACCGACGAACGCACGAGATCGGCATCCGCGTCGCCCTGGGTGCACAGCGCAGCGATGTGCTTCGCCTTGTGCTGAAGCAAGGTCTTGTGCTTACGGCTATCGGTCTTGGAATCGGGCTGGCCGTATCACTGGCAGCAACGCGCGTATTGTCC
>CP070827.1:1817518-1819999 GCA_020344555.1 Phycisphaerales bacterium | reverse complement strand
CCGCGAAAACCCGTGCCCAAAAGAGAGTCCACCACGACCTCATCGTCGCGTATCGACTCGACGGCGGCCCGCTGCGTTTCCCAGTCCGGCAGCACCCGGGTCTCGAGAGTCATAGCGTTGACGATGGCGAAATTGACCTTTGTATCGTCGGTCATCCGCGAGACGTCGGCCGTGATCATCAATCGTACGGACCAACCCGCGTTGTGCAGGTGACGGGCGATGACACAACCGTCACCGCCGTTGTTTCCCGGCCCACAGCAGATGAATGCCTTGCCGGTTTGGCCGTAGCTGTTGCGAATGATCTCAGCGGCGTTTCGACCGGCGTTTTCCATCAGCATCAGCCCGCTGATTCCGTAGCGCTCTACAGCGAGTTTGTCGACCCGGCGGATCTGTTCACGGGTGAGTATGCGGTTCATAAGAATGGCTTCACGGAGCCGCAGGCTCTCCCGGCGCGCCGCGACGCGGAGCCTGGTGCGGTCTAAATGCTGCGGTTTGGTGTTGATGCTCGGTGGCGTCAGTCGTCGTCGTAAGCTGAGCGTGGACGGATCTGATCGAATCGTGCAAGACAGTCGTCGCGTTGCGGGCCTGATTTACCAGGCCGCCCGGCCAGGCGAACAGCACTATCATCGGGATGCTGCACAACGCCAGGCCCCATCGGACCGGCCCGCCGCCTGTGGGAACGGATTCGTCGACCTCGTCGCGTATGTAGGCTGCTGCCACTATCCGCAGATAATAGGCCGCTCCAATGGCCGCGTTCAATACGCCGATCACCGCTAATACGATCAGCGGCCCGCAGAACGCGTGACTCTCGTCCAGCGAAAACGCGCTGCTGAAGATGTACAGCTTGCCGAGAAAGCCGGCCGTCGGAGGCAAACCCATCAGACTGAATACGCAAATCGCCAGGGCCAGCGCCGAAAGCGGTGCCCGAGCGGCGATACCGGCAAGATCATCCAGGGTCTCCATGGGCCGCCCGCCGGTCCTGAACGCCGCAAACAAGGCGAAGGCACCGAGATTCATGGCCCCATACACGGCCACATAGAAGAACAGCGCGGCGACGCCGTCACGCATGGGCCCTTGACCGGCGACCGGACCCACCAGCAACCCGATCAGCATGTAGCCGGTATGTGCGATGCTGGAGTAGGCAAGGATTCTCTTGACGTTCTTTTGCAGCAGGGCGAGAACGTTTCCGGCCGTCATAGTGGCAGCGGCAACCACCCATAGCATCCAGTAGACGGTGTTCGGCAACTCCCAGTTACAGGCTCCGAAGATCTTCACCAAGGCCACAAATCCGGCAAACTTCGGTACAAATCCCAGAAGGCCGGTAACCGGAGAAGCCGCCCCTTCGTAAACGTCCGCGGCGTAGACGTGCAGAGGGACCGCTGCAACCTTGAATGCAAGTCCCACAAAAACCAGAAGCAGCCCGATTAGCGCATGACTGCCCATTTGTGCCCCGAAGGCCAGTCTGGATACTGCGGCGCCTTCACTGAGAACATATAGTGTTGTCGTCCCAGCCGCACCGTAGAGGAAGCTCAGACCGTACGCGAGAATCGCCGCCGACATAGCCCCAAGGAAAAAGTACTTGACGGCCGCCTCAGAGGCGCGGCTGTCCTCGCGACTCAGGGCGATCAGCACGTACGTGGGGACGCTGACCAACTCGATTGCGAAGAACAGTACCAGCAGGTCGTTGGCCGATGCCGTCAAAAGGACGCCGAGCAGCGAGAACAGGATCATGGCCATGTACTCGCCGCGTTCCTCGGCTACCGGCTGGTGCCAGTTCACCAGCACGATCAGTAGTCCAATGCCCAGGGCGATGCAGCGCGTATAGAACGTAAGCGACGTGAGCCACAGACCGGGAGGTCCGTTAGAGCCGTCGGGCACTCCAAGCCGCCAGGTCGCCAGCAGTGCGGCAAGCACCACAACCAGCGCAAGCGGCGAAACCCACTGCATCTGCCGCGGGGTCCTTATGACCCCGACAATGAGCGCCAGACATGCCCCGATCAGGAGGATCAGCTCGGGACCTAGTGAGACCAGGTACGCTTCAACGTTCATCAAGGACCACTCCGCTGAAGCTGACCATCTCGCTCGCCGGGTGCGCCGGGTCGACAACCTGCGCCGCCGCCCCGACAGAACCGGTGGCTCCATTCAGTCCAGTGCCGCTTGTAGTTGAAGAGTCCTGCGCCTCGTGTAGCGACCTGCCTCCGTGCCGGCCGTGGAGATCATCGCTTCCGAGGAAGCTCGCATCGGGAACGGCACTGGCCCGCATTGCCACCCCGGAACCTCCCAGGATATTCCGTTCGATAGCGACCTCAAACTGACTGAGCATCGGCTTCGGATACACGCCGAGGATCACGCAACATATCGCGATGGGCGCCAGGATCGACTTCTCGCGGTGGGTCAGATCCCTTGTCAAACCGGTGGAAGTATCCGGCGTGTCCGCCGGCTCTTTGACCGGGCCGAACAAGACCCGTTGACACATCCACA
>CP070827.1:1814926-1817418 GCA_020344555.1 Phycisphaerales bacterium | reverse complement strand
GCGGCTCCGCATCACCGCGCAAGACCCGTTGGCCGACGGCCCGTACGCTTGGGCCATCTACGGCACCAGCTCCGAACGTTCCGGTCCCGGCAACGGGCTCTACTTCTCTCACAACATTGCTTATCTCGACACCGAGGCATTCAAAACGCTCGGAGACGAATTCACGCTGGAGGCGTGGACGCGCTTTGATGACTGGTCTTATTACGGCTCGCATACCTACGGAGCTGCGTTTGACGTTGGGCAGAGCGGTCGCCACGTCCCCGGCTTCTGGCTCTCTCACGTACGCGATGAGGTACACTTCGGATTCCGGCTAATCGACGGAACGACCGCGAATACCATCGCGTTAGAAGCAGTCTCCAAGGGCGAATGGCGGCACTTGGCCGGCGTTTCCTCGGCTCAGGGTATGACGATTTACGTCAACGGAGCGCCGGCGACTTGGATGCCCGACCACTTTCGCCCGGACAGCTTCGCGGACTATATCGATACCGCCTTAGTCGGGTACAGCCGATGGGCCGGCGCCTACGACTACGTCTTGGGTATGTTCGACGAAATGCGCGTTTGGAACGTCGCACGCACGCAGGAACAGATCGCGGCCGCCATGCACACTCCACTGGTCGGGAATGAGCCCGGCCTGCTTGTCTACCACCCGCTCGATGAGACGACGGGCGACGTCCTGATCGACGTCACCGGCAACGGGTACGACGGCGATCGCAACGGTACTCCCCGACAGCCTTCCGGCGCGCCACTTATCGAGATGTCCTCCATCGCCCTTCTCGGGGCGGATGGGATTCCCGTGGACGTCAGCGGCGATTCAGTGCCAGGGGGCATACTGGTCAGCACGTTCATCGTGGACACCACACCTCCACGTGTGGTGAGCATCGACCCCGACCTTATTGAGTGCGATACCGTAGTGGCCATCCCGACGCTCACGATCGGGTTCGACGACGAGATGGACGCGGCCACACTGCTGGCCGCCAATGCCGACCTGATCCGCAGCGGCGGTGACGGCACATTCGACGACGGCAACGAGGTGCAGATCGCCTTGACCGATCCACAATATGATGCCGTAGGGGGCGCGGCCACTTTCTCCCTGGGCCCATCGATTCCCGATGACACCTATCGTTTCCGGCTGATGGATCAGGTTCAAAGCATAACCGGTGCCGCCTTGGACGGAGAGTTCCCCGGCCTCGGCGGGCCGGCTGAACCGCTACCTTCCGGCGACGGAGCCCCGGGCGGTGAGTTCGTCATCGGGTTCATTGTGGATAGTACCCAGGACTGCAATGGCAACGGCGCGACGGACGCGTGTGAAATCGTCGAGGAGGGGCCGGCGGTCCCGCCCCTTGGAGCTATCAGAAACCCGACGAACGGTCACTACTATTTTCTTGCCCCAGCCATGACATGGGCCGAAGCCGAGGCCCTGGCCGTCTCCCTGGGAGGCCACCTCGCCACAATTAGAAACGAAGTGGAGAATCAGTGGCTCACCGACGCGTTTCTTGCGTTGACCTCGGCCGAGCGCGTCCTCATCGGCTTCAGCGACCTGGACGTCGAAGGAGTGTGGGTGTGGACAAGCGGCGAGCCGGTGACCTACACGAACTGGGCCCCCGGCCAGCCGGATGATAACAGCAACGAGGACATCGGCGAACTTGTGCTGCGCGCAGGAAGCTGTTGCGGGGTGGGTACGTGGAACGACCGTGAGTCATACACCGTGCAGCCAGGGATCATCGAGGTGGTCACCACGAACGATTGCAACGACAACGGCGCGCTCGACGAGTGCGAGATCGCCGACAAAACGAGCGACGACTGCAACGCCAACGGCATCCCCGACGAATGCGAGCCGCAGGAAGACTGCAATGCCAACGGCGTCCAGGATATCTGCGACGTCGGTAGCGGTGCCAGCCGGGATTGCAACAAAAACGGCGTCCCCGACGAGTGCGATATCGCTGACGGTGTCGGCGAGGACGTTAATGGCAACGGTATGCTCGATGAGTGCGAGCTTGTTGTGGACCGCGTCAAGCCGTGCGGACGATTCTTTCTTTTTCCGTCATCGCCTTTTCCGAGCGACGTGGATGATGCAATACACGTATTCGATCGATCTGGGAGCCCGAAAGGCGTCATCCTCAATGGACAGATTCACACGGCCGCAGGTGTGGCCTTTGATCGCCGTGGCAACCTTATCATTGCTCAGTCTCTCCAGGACAAGCTGATCGTGGTGAGCCGAGACGGTCAACTCAAACAGACTATCTCCGGTGGCGGGCTGGATGGCTCTCGGGGTCCGGCCATTGACGGCAAGGGGGGCCTGGCCGTGGGAAGCTACTTTACTGACAGCGTGAAGTTCTTCGACCTCGACGGCACATATCTGGGCGATCTACGTCATTCCGGGACCGAGGACCCCCACGGTGTTGCCTACGACCGCTCCGGAAACCTCTTCGTGGCTTCACGAAACAACGGCAACGGACGCGTGGCTGTCTTTGACAGCGAACACAACTTCGTCC
>CP070827.1:1812323-1814826 GCA_020344555.1 Phycisphaerales bacterium | reverse complement strand
AGAGGCCTATACGCTGGCCGTCATCATTCGTGCTCAGGGAAAAGTCCGCACTTTCCAGGGCGACGGCAGGACCGACGGAAACCAACATGCTGCCCTCCTCACCATAATATCCGCTTGCGGTGCTCTCGCAGGCGTATGCAACCGCAATGGTGAAATCGCTCAACGCGTCAACCAGCGGATTCACCGGGCCGAAACCCTCAAGGGTGCCAATGTCTGCGTAGTCCTCATCGCCATCACACCATAGAAGACCTTCGGCAATATAAGCATCGCCGCCGAGGACGGCGTCGTGGCCGTTGCCGCTGCCATCGGCCAAGCCGTCAAAATCATGCCAAACCAACACACCATTGAGGAGATCCGCTCTTGCAGTGTTGCCTGAAAAACTCAATGCAATAATAATAGGGAAGACTAGAAAACATGGTCTTCTACCCATGTCAAACCTCCGTCGAATCTCCTCGAGCCGACCGGTTGGGATCGTCTACTCGGCCTTAAGAAAAAGGGAAGGTGTCCACATGCCCACAACCATCATACTCATTTTGTCCCCGTGCTTCAGAGATAGGCTCCGTTTCTTTCGGTTGTTGAACCTTCAAACAAGGGGTTCTGGTGACGAGCGTCAGCCTTCGCCCCTGCCGTTTACAATACTTGCCAACGGAGCGTTGCTTACGGCCACAGTCGCAATGGTCCCAAGTTAGCTTCCACGATGTCCTGGTCGGCCTGGTCGACGACGCCATCGACGTTGACATCGCCGGGCATCAGCGGCACGCGGGGCAGGAGAACCACGTCGGCCGGCGTGAGGGTAAAGTTCAGAATGCGCACGTTGTCGAGGCTACCAACGAAATTGCCGACGTCGGGCGACGCCGTGTTGAGCGTGCTGCCCAGACGCACAGTATCGGCTGCGATATCGGGGATCGCCGGATTGATTTGCTCACCTTCGCCGGCCACACCGTCCAGATACACCGTGACCCAGTTATTGTCCGCGTCATACGTTACAGCCAGGCCGTGCCATTGATTGAACGCGTAAAAGAATTCATCGTCCGCCGCGTTTGCCCGGCCCACCTGGAAGTTCTCATAGACTGCTTCGGCCCAGAAGGGTTCGCCCGGGTCTTTGTTGAGGTAGATCGCCATGGCATGGTTATCCGGCACGTCATTGCGAGCCGAACTCAACAGCGTGCCCTGTATGTTCGTCTTGAAGTCCATGGCCACCGAGAAGTCCCGAGAACCGTCAAAGGGATTGTCGGCTCCAAAGGGAATATCCACGAAGTTGGTGCCCTGGAGCGTCAACACGCCGCCTTGTACCGACGGGGTGTTCCGGCCAACTCCGTGGCGGTTGTTGCCGGAGGTGTCCGAGAGGCCGGAATCGAACGTGTACTCAACCGCCAGGGGCCGCGTCAGCCAGTTATCTGCTATGACGGCCAGGTCGTCGCCGTCCACGATGCAGTCGCCCGTGAGGTCGCCGACCACCTTCTCGGGGACGCATCGAGAGGGATACAGCCGGACATCGTCGATGTACACGAGCCCCGAGCCGGTCTCGATCCCGATCGTCAACGACGCGACACTCTGGAGGTTCGCGCCGAGCGAGGCGAGATCGACATTCACCTCCTGCCAGAATGGGCCGGCAAGATCGACACTCTGGACCTGCTTGGCACCGTTGACCTTCACATACAACGGACCGCCGGTATTGTCCTTGCTGCCATGAACGTACAGAGTCAGGGCCCTGATACCAATCGCCGTCCAATCCTCCGGGAAGTCAAAGGTGCGCGTCATCTCGGAGACGCCGTTGTAGTAAAGAGGCGCCGACTGACGGCCGGCGTGAACGATCGTCCTCTCCATGATATCGCCCATGTAATGAGGCGAGCCGGGCGTCCAGACGTCGTGGCCCAGGGCCGCGCCGGTCCCGTTGCCGAGATTCCCCTGGGGGTGGTGCTCATCCGGCGAGAAGCCAACGCCGTCGATCCACGTCTGAAAGACCCGGTCCGGCGAGACGTTGCCGTAATCCTCGAAACCATCAATAACCACAAACTCAGAGGTGGTGAAGTGCCAGAGATCGCCTTCCCAGGAACTGGGGGTCTCGGCCTCGTTGACCTCATTGATCTGCCAATAGTAGGTCTCGTCGAGCACCAGCCCCGGCGGCGCGAGGCTGGGCACGGTCACGGTGTCTGCCAGGGTCAAGTCATTGGCGTCCTTATCCAAGTGGACCTCGTGTGCGGCCGCCTCCCGTCCAGGCCGCCAAGTGAGCAGCGTTTCCGGATGCACATCCACGGCGCCGGACGCGGGCTGCGGCTCGCGCGCCTGCACGGGCAGGTAGAGCAAACGCACTTCACTCAAGCCGTACTGGCTGCGACCCTTGAAGTTGCTCAGCGCCGTCAAGCGTACCTGGGAGGCGAGAATGCCGTCCAGGGCAATCGTCTCCGGTCCCACCGGTGCCGCCCCGGTGGCCTGCTGCAACTGCACCGGCTCCAAGGCCGTGACATTGATCCCGTCTGTGGAATACTCGATCAGCATCTCT
>CP070827.1:1809711-1812223 GCA_020344555.1 Phycisphaerales bacterium | reverse complement strand
ACACGCCGTCGTCGCAATCGACGGTCGTCCCTGCCTGGCAATCGAGCAGCGGATGGCACGTCTCGACGCCGTCGCAGTACAGGCCGTTGTCGCAATTGGCGTCGTTGGCCACGTTGTCGCATGAGTCGGTACCCTCGTTGCACGAGTCGTCGGTGCAAGTCACACCGTCATCGCAGTCCGGTGCTGTGCCCGGCTGGCAATGGCCGTAGGCGTCGCAGGTCTCCACGCCGGTGCAGAACAGGAAGTCATCGCACTCGCCGTCCGACAGGCAGTCGCACGGCGGACACGGCCCGCCGCAATCGATGCGGTCCTCGCCCTGGTTCTGGATCCCGTCGTTGCAGGTGGGTTCAACGCCGCCAAGAGCCACAATCTGAACGTCATCGATGTTCCATCCGCAGTACTGCCAACCAACGTCGGTGGTACCCATGGTCCAACGCAGGTACACAGTCGGCTGGTTGTCCGCGACGACCGAGATGTCGAACTCCTGCAACTTCCACGAGAAATCGGTGACCTCCGTGGTGTTTTCCCAGATTGTCGTCCAAGTGCTTCCGTTGTTGCTGACCCGCACGTAGGCATGATCGTAGAGGGGCTGCTCAACACCCAGCCAGCGCCAGAACTTCAAGCTGACGTTCGACAAGCCCGTGCAGTCGATGGCGGTGCTGGTCAGGTGCGTTTCGACGAGGTAGTTTTCATAGTCACCGTTCAGGTTGTAGCCGTAGACGTTGCTCCCCGTATATCCGCTGGTCGGATCGGGCCCGCCATACTGTCCGCCGCCGCCGGTCGGCTGACCCCAGGCCCATAGCCCCTCCGTGGTCCAGCCCGGGTCGGTGTCCATCGGGAAGCTGTACACTACGTCAAGCGTGGAAAACGAATAACAACTGCCCCCGTTGTCGTCGGTCGAGGGGTTGCCCTGCTCATCCACGGCGTCGACAGCGAAATAATACTGCGTGCCGTCGGTAAGCCCGGTCAGCGCGAGCGAATGCGACGTGTCGGGGCCTGGTTCGCTGACCGACTCGGTGAGCGAGCCGCAGGACAGCCCGTATCGCACAGTGCCGGTCGCCGGTTCATCCGTAGTAAATGTCACCGTTGCGTTCTCTGAGCCGATATCGGTGACCTGCACGTTGCTGATCACTGGGCCGGTGCAATCCACGGTGGCCGTGGCGGTTACGGTTACGTTCGTACCGCCCTGCCCATCGTCGGCATCGATATAGGTGGCCGTGACCGTATCACCGTCGGAAACCTGAAGAACACCGGCGCTGTCGATGACCTCGAGCGCGATTGACCCGCGGAACTCGGCCGTCTCGGGGCCGGTCTCGGTCAACGTCACGATCTCGCCGCCCGGCTCGGTGGTGGAATCAATGGTAACGTCGACGGTTTCGATGATGGTGTCATTGGTGTTCAGATCGCAGTCGATCACCTGGATCTCGGCCGTGTCACTGCATGCATACAGGGCGGAATCCAGCGCAATCGTGCCCGCAGAGGAGCACGCGATCAAAAGCGGCGACGCGGCAAGAGAGAACGTCTGCGGTCCCTGAGGCACGTCGTAGCCGTAAACGTCGACGCGCCAGACACCCAAGGCCGGGGAATCGACGAATACCTGCTCAATGTTGTCGACGTGATTCTCCTGGGTCTGCACCGCGGGGTTGCCGGGGTTGAACTGGTCCAGCGTCCACGGATAGTACCGCGCGTTCGATGGATCAAAGACCCTCAGGTCCAGGTCATTGACCAGGGCGGGGTCCACGTTCGGCGTACCCGGAACGTCGTCCCAGGCCAAGGTCACCTTCAGTTCGGTGTCGCCGGAATTCACAGATACCAGGATCGAAAAGGTGCCGCCCTGGCTGACGTCGGCCTCCAGAAAATTGCCGGTCCGCATGAAATCGATGCTTTGCTGGATCCGCACCGATCCATACCCGTACTGATAATCCGGTCCGGTGTTGCCCAGGTCCACGGCATTGTGGGCAAACAGGATCTTCAATGTCGAGTTCCTCGGATCCGGCTCGCTGGGGAACTGCGCCCGGAAGTCCTGCATCAACAGTGCGGACAATCCGCATACCGTGGGTGCAGCCATCGACGTCCCGCACATGGTCGTGTACGAGGTGTCGCTGCCGGACGAACAGGAGGTGACTCCTCCGTCTCCACCGCTCTGGCAGCCGGGCCCCGAGATGTCCGGCTTCATCCGCCCGTCGTCCACCGGACCCCAACTGCTGAAGTAGGTCATCGAGTCATCGTTCGAGTTGAGCGCCCCGACAGTGATATGGTTCTTGGCCCCCGCGGGCGGGGCGATGCTGTAGTAGTCACCGTAGCCCTCGATGTCACAACGGCTGCCCTGCCGCTCGTTTCCGTTGGCCCAGACGATCCGGAAAGGCGCGCCCAGAGATCCGCCGACGATCGCGTCGATCAACGCGGCCGTTACGCCGTATTTGCCCTGCATGTTACAGTCAAATCCGTTGCTCTCGACGTTGCTGCCGATCGAGTTATTCGAGATTTGGGCGCCGTAAGTGTTGATCGCCTC
>CP070827.1:1807092-1809611 GCA_020344555.1 Phycisphaerales bacterium | reverse complement strand
ATCGATTGTCGATCGTCGAGCGCATGGGCGGCAGTGAGGAGACCGAACGGGCCGTAGCCGACGCCCTGGCATGGCTGGCTGGATTCCCGGTGCCGGAGACCTCGGTGGGGGAGCAGCATGCCGCCGCGCCACCCGCGACTGAGCCTACCCCCCTGACGACTACAAGTCCTTGACGACGACCTCGGTCTCCCCGTCTTTGTCCTTGCGCGTAAACTTGAGTTCGCGCCTGGGACGACGGAAGATGCGTAGGACAAACCGCCCGAGAACACGTAAGATGCGCATAGCTTGATTCTCCTTGGTGCCCCCCGGTCGTGGTCCGCCAAAGACCGGCCGGGGTGGCACCGGGCTGACACTTCCTTGGTGCCTATAAAACAGGGCTTCCATACATCACATGTAGCATACTGACTCGCCCATCGCCACCAAGCAACGAGGAGGCCCATAGCTCGCGTCTACGGGCCTCTACAGGGCCGGGTAGACCTATAAAAAAGGTTCATCCGGGATTTTCGGGTAGCGGATTCTCGCCGCCCCTTGTTCTGGAAGGGATTTTTGCGGTGTTTCGCGGGATCGTTCTTGCTCGAAACGACGGCAGCAAGCCGTGGCTCTTCCGCCCAAGAGGTGGGCCAGCGGCGGACCCGCCGTTGGCCGCGAATCCCTTTGTTTCAAGCATTTACGGCTTTGCCGAGCCCATCGATCCACGGCCCCGGAGCCGTTTTCACTATCCCGGAATTCCCGGATGAACCTCTTTTTTACCCTCCTCAGCAGAATTCGTGGGTGGGTTTCGGCTCGGGTAGGCGTGCAAGTGCGTGACAGAGTGCGATTTCGGCGACGCTCAGCTCTCTGAAACCGTACGCCTTTCTGATGGTCAGTTTGACCTTGTAGTTCAATCCTTCCACGATCCCGGCGGAGAACTCCTTCTTGGCCTCGAACCAGTTCAGGATCAACTGGCGATGGGCGCGGATGCTCCAGGCAACCGGATGGTCACGTGTCGACCAGGTGTCGGTCAGGTGTAACCTGCGTTTCTGAGCCAAAAACGCGGGTTGTAGGTCAAGTGTAGGCCAGGTGTCGCTTATCGAAAGGACTGAAAATCCGTGTGTCGGCGGTTCAAATCCGCCCCTGCCCAGTCGAGAATGCCGTTTTTGGCGCACTGTGACACATCGATAACAGAAGAATGACAGTAGACGAGGCCGAGCAACTCCACAAATGAGAGGGCACGTTATCCGAGACCCTTAACCGGCACGGGTAGGCGCTGCATCTTGCCTCCAAACTCCCAGCGCATCGGGTACGATTGACGTGATAGTCGGACTCTGATCCAGGCGTTATATGAGTCCGATGGTCCGCTCGGCCACCGAAGACGGGAACTGTTCTTATGGCGGAATCGGCAGCATCTTCCCTGGACCGCAAGGATGCGGGCGGGCCGGTCGTAGTCACCGGCGCTACCGGCTACATCGGCGGACGTCTGGTGCCGCGTCTCTTGCACGCGGGGTACCGTGTTCGATGCCTGGTGCGAGAGCCGCGGAAGCTCCGGTCCAGACCTTGGGCACTTGATACCAGGCTCGAGATACGCCGATGCGATGTCGGCGACCGAGACGCACTTGTCGAGGCGATGACCGGGTGTACCGCTGCGTATTACCTCGTCCACTCGATGATCGCCGCGGGACCGAAGTATCGCGTGCGAGACCGCCTGCTGGCCCGGACATTTGCAGCGGCTGCCGAGGCTTCCCACCTGGAACGAATCATCTATCTGGGCGGATTGGGGGAGACAGGCGATGGATTGAGCGAGCACCTCGCCTCACGCCGCGAAGTGGAAGCCGCCTTGGCCACCGGATCCGTCCCAGTGACGGTTCTCCGGGCCGCGATGATCATCGGATCCGGATCCGCATCCTTTGAGATACTGCGCTACCTGGTTGAGCGGCTCCCCGTCATGGTCACTCCGCGCTGGGTCAGCACTGAGAGCCAGCCTATTGCCGTTGACAACGTGCTGCACTACCTCGTTGCATGCCTCGGCCAACCGGAGACCGTCGGGCGCACGCTCGACATCGGTGGCGCCGATATTCAAACGTATCGTGAAATCATGCAGGCAATGGCCGAAGCGCTTGGCGCTCGAAAGAGGTTGATCATCCCCGTTCCGGTTCTCACCCCGCGGCTGAGCTCACTGTGGATTCACCTGGTAACGCCGCTGAGTCATCGCATCGCCCGCCCGCTCTCGGAAGGACTACGCAATCGCGTGGTCTGTCGAAACAACGAGGCTGCGCGCCTAATGCCCCAAGGCCTGATGACCATACGGGAGGCCATCGACGCCGCCCTGGGTCACGAACAAAGCAACGAGGTCGAGACCGCATGGTCCGACGCCGGCCCCATCCCCGGGGATCCGGATTGGTCCGGTGGTAAGGTCTTCGTTGATCGCCGTTCCGCGGAAATCGCCGCACCCAAAGGTATCGTGTTCCGGGCGGTCTGCCGCATCGGCGGCGGCCGGGGCTACTATGCGGTGGATTGGCTATGGCGCGTGCGGGGCTGGATGG
>CP070827.1:1804467-1806992 GCA_020344555.1 Phycisphaerales bacterium | reverse complement strand
GGTTCACCTGCCACCCGAAAACGGCAGGTCAACGTTCCGCTGGCGCGGAACAACGACCTGCCCTACGGTTTTTGGCGTCCGCCGATTCTGTCACGGACCCATTCCTCACGGCCGAACGGGTGTCGGCTTCACCTGCCGGGACGTCTACCATACGATGGTCCCTACGCCGACGTGTCCCGATGTACCCCGACGTGCATCGGGACAGGCACCGGGAGGCAGGCGTCGGGATGTTCGCTCCAACGCCACCCCCTGCGCCTACTGAAGGGGCTCTTCGTTTTGCGGAAGGAGCCGGCGAGGAGAGAGAATGGCCAAGAAGAACAAGACAAAGCGAGACGAGCAATGGGCCGAGGCCAAGCGGATGTGTCGCCTCAACGCAGAGGCGGTGCGCATGGCCAAGGAACTCGGCCTCAACCCGCGGAAGCTGATCAAGAACAGACCCAACAAGGCCCAGCCGTGGAAGGCGCCGGTACACGTTTGGATTCGCGAGATGTACGATAAGCGTCAGGCCAAGGCCGCGCGAAAGCGGGCCGAGAGAGGCAAGATGCAAGCGGATAACGAAAACGAAAGCCCAGTGGACGGCGTTCCCGCGGTCAGCACAGAACAACAACACGATGTCGCTCAACGTGATTACGATGGGCACATTGAAGATCATGAGCTGATCCCCTTCCCGCAGGACTTGGCCGGCAACGATCTCGGTGATGACGAATTGGAGGATTTCGAGGAGGACGGGCGGTTCAACGACGAGCCGCCGAGCAACAAGGAGATAGCAGAACAGAACCGGTTCATGCTTCGTCGTCAGAAGGAGTTCCGAATTGCGGCCGATCATATAGCGCAATCTCTTTCGGATGTCCCCGTCGTGCAGAGGGTCATGCTGTTCGGCTCGGTTGCGGTGCCTTTGAAGAAGGAGGTCCCACGATTCAAGGAGTACCGCAGGGCCGGCATCACCGTCTGGCACGAGTGCAAAGACGTCGATCTGGCCGTCTGGGTCGACGATCTGAGCAACTTAAAGCGGCTTCAGAGGGCGCGGAGCCGGAGTCTGAACGATCTCTTTCGCGACCAGCAGATCGGTGTGGCCCATCACCAGGTTGACATCTTTATCCTCGAACCCGGGACGGATCGATACCTCGGGGTGCTTTGTTGTTTCGGCCGATGCCCGAAGGGGAAGCCCGAATGCCTCGTGGCCGGTTGTGGTGCCGCGCCTTTCCTGCAGCAGCACGAGGATTTCACGTTTCGGCCGGATGCCCTGGCCTCTGAGCGAGTTGTGGTCTTGTATGATCGGGACCAAGAGTTGAGCACAGAGCTCGATCCAAACGAGGTTCCTTTTTGAAGGTCTCGCATGCCCACCGCCCCAGTTTTGGGCTATCATTCCTGAAATGCCGCGCGAAGTGGCTCTCTCGACGGATTTTGTGTTCTTGAGGGCTCAAAAATGCCGGGTAGCAAAGAAGACTGCGAAGACTGGGGCCAAGCCGCCCAGAGCTATGATGCCGAGTATCGCAGCATGGTGGGGGAGGCTTTTGAAAATGAAATCCGCACGTGGCTGGCGCGGCAGGTCATGGACGCTGATAAGGTGCTCGAACTGGGCTGCGGGACCGGAATCTTCTCTGCGATGATCGCTGAGCGCGTCAAGCACCTCACCGCAACGGACTCCAGCCCGGAAATGCTGGAGCAGGCCACACAGCGGCTGGGCGGTTACCCGAACGCTGAAATAAGGAAGGAAGACGCCTATCACACCTCGTTTGCCGATGGCTCGTTTAGTGCGGTGCTCACCGTGAACCTGCTGCATCACGTGGACGCGCCGGGCACTATTTTGCAGGAATGCCGCCGCGTCCTGACGCCCGGGGGGAAACTCGTGGTCATCGAATGCGCCGGGCATGGCACATCCTTGTGGTCGTGGATAAAGACGGGCCTCGGCTATCTACGCCGTTGGGGTCGGGTGTCAGAGAACCACCACCACTTGTCTTCCGACGACCTGACCACGCTGGTCACCGACGCCGGCTTGGCCGTTCAGGAGACAAAACTGCTCGGGCAACACCGCCCTCGAATGGGGTTTATCTGCCTCCGGGCCATGAATGCGGCCTGAGGTGCGGTGGTTGCGCGGATCGCCCGCGACAAGGCGTTCGCGCGGGACCTCCTCGATCCAGCCTTGATAGCCAAACGGCGCGGCGAGCCTTCGTCGTGCTTAGCTCTACCCATTCCCTCCCTTGGCTTGCTACCTGTTCATCGCTCGTCGCAGGGAACGACCTCCGTCGGTGTGTGCTGGGCATGGCAGAACCACCCGACATGCGTCGACGTTCCCGTAATGTACAGCTCGACCGGGGGGGAAGAGGGCGGCGGCAAGTAGTCGCTGCTGAGCGGCGGCAGTTCCATGATCGTGCCGGCGTCCAGCCGGAACGGCGTGTCGGCCGTGTCCAGCGAAAGGTCCATGCCCGCTATTCCCACCTCGATGAAGACGTCAAAGAAGCTGTCTCCGCTGACGAAGTCACCGTTGTCGTCGGCGACCACGTTCTGGATCCGTCCCGTCGATC
>CP070827.1:1801837-1804367 GCA_020344555.1 Phycisphaerales bacterium | reverse complement strand
GAGCGGGATATGGCCGAGCTCGAGATATTCTTGCCCCCGCACGGCAGATTATTGCTGGCGACCGAGGGATCCCAAGCTGCCGGTATTGCGTGCATGAAAAGGATCCGAGAGGATATGGGCGAGATCAAGAGAATGTACGTCCGGCCCGAGTTTCGCGGCCAAGGTATCGGACGAGTGCTATTGGAAGCGCTCGTTGCTGAGGCCCGGCAGATAGGCTATCCGACCCTTCGGTTGGATAGTACTCGCTTTATGAAAGCGGCTCATTCCCTATATCGCTCGGCCGGCTTCCAGGAGATAGAGCCGTATCCGGAGAGCGAGATTCCTCCCGAGTTCCAGAGGCACTGGGTATTCATGGAGAAGCGATTATAGGAACGTGGTGTGCTGGTGAAAATTTCCATTCGACGAGGAGAAGCGCGTTTCACGTTTCACGCAATATGCGACAGCAGCAGGAGGTAACCGGTGACATCACCCGCCACCAAACACCCACACCGTTTCGACGATCTCTCCCCCGACGACTTTGAGCGTCTCGTCTACTGGCTCGTCAAACGCTCCACCGAGTTCGACGCGGTCGAGTGGTACGGCGGCGCGCGCGACAAAGGCCGCGACGTCGTCGCCTACAGACACGCCGCAGCCGGGACCAGGGGCCGCGAAAAGTGGTACATCCAATGCAAGCGCTACGCCACCATCACCTTTGCTACCCTGCGCGACGAACTCGACAAACTCGCCACCCACGCCAGGGCAGACCCCGGCTTTGCCCCCCGCGTCATCGTCTTTGCCACCGCCTGCCCCGTCCCGCCCCAGGCGAAGGACCAGGCCGCCGCCCACGCCCGCGCCCTCCACCTGCCCGAACCCTACTATTGGGGCCGCCTCGAACTCGACGAGCGGCTCAAGGCCCAACCCGACACCGAGGACGAGTTTTTCCACACCCCCACACCTACACCCGTCCCCCAGCTAGATTTGCGTGGCGCCAAGATCGGTGGCACCGTCGTCGCCGGAAACCTGAACCTCAGCGGCGGCAGCACCTTCGTCGGCGGCCGCCAGACCACCAGCAAGGACGAGAACGACGAATGACTGTTGCCAACGATGCTCGGCGTGGATTCCTTCGGCTGGTCCTTCGACAGGCTCAGGACAGGCTTCAGGGCAGGTTGCCAGATCCCGGCCTGACGCGGCAAATCCGTCCACTCCTGCCCATCCGTGTTCTACAGGAGGAGGCTCACATTGACCGATCAATTCACCCCCTTTATCACCGGCACAGCTCATCCCTTGCCCTTCGACCAACTCTCCCCCCGCGACTTTGAGCGGCTCTGCCTCTGGCTCGTCGAGCGCGAGGGCTACGAGCGCGTCGAACATCTCGGCGCCGCGGGCAGCGAACAGGGCCGCGACGTCACCGCCTGGCGCGATGACCGCCCGTGGGCTTTCCAGTGCAAGCGCGTGCAGCGCTTTGGCCCCCAGGACGCATTGAGAGAAGTCGAAAAAGTCCTCGCCCTACCACGGGGCCAGCGCCCGGCGGAGTTGGTCTTTATCGTCACCTGCGACGTCTCCGCCCACACCCGCCAGCAGGTGCGCGAGCGCTGCGCTGGCGAGATGGAGTGTCACTTCTGGACCGGCACCGAGTTCGACGAAAAAGTGAAACGCCATCCAGACATTGTACAAGAGTTTTTTCAGGCCGCCGCCTCTCTCACCATAGAAGGCAGCCTGGTCCACGGCGACGTCCAAGCCGATAGCAGCATCGTCGTCGGCCGCGATCTCCACCTCACCGTCCAGGGGCTTGACCCTGCCGCCCTGGACGAACTCACCGACCGCATCCTGGCCGCCCTCCGCTCCGACGCGCCCATCGCCATCGGCGGGGGCCAGGACGACGGCACGACTGTCCTGGCTGTGGACGGGGAGCCGCGCGTGGTGACCAGCCGCGAGCAGGGGGCGGCCCTGGCCCGCCGCACCGCCGGGAGCGTGCACGCCTACCTCGCCGGGTTGGTGATCCACCGGGACTTTGGCCCCTGGGATACCCGCTACGTGCCCCTGGCGGGCACCGCCGCCCGCCCCGCCGCCCCTGAGGATTGGGCCGGCTACGTCCCCGTCGAACTGCGCGCCCTCTGCCCGCGCGGCGAGGGACCCGAGCGGCGCATCGAGCGGGTGCCCATCCCCGACATCGCCGCCGCCGTGCAGGAGTATCCCCAGTTCGTGCTCCTGGGGGAGCCGGGCGCTGGCAAGACGACCGTCCTCCAGAAGGTCGCCCTCGACGCCGCCCGCGCCCATCTGCGGGACGAGTCGGCCCCCGTGCCGCTCTTCGTCCGCCTGGGCGCTCACCGGGGAACCGAGTCTCCCTTCGACTTTCTGGCCGGCAGGTGGCGCGCCCGGGTGGGGACCGATTTCGAGCGGGCGCTGCGGGACGGCTCGGCGTTCCTGCTTCTGGACGCGCTCAACGAGATGGGGCGCGCGGGCTACGCCGGGCGGGTGGCCGGCTGGCGCGCCTTCGCCCAGGAGTGGGAGGGCGTGCGTATGCTCTTTACCTGCCGCACCCTCGACTATG
>CP070827.1:1799202-1801737 GCA_020344555.1 Phycisphaerales bacterium | reverse complement strand
GCGCTGCCAACCAGCGACAGCATCAGCGCCGCAGTCTTGACGCCGCCCCATCCAAAGCCGAGAGGGCGTTCTCTGTTCACGGGAGACACCATGTGGCACTTCACCCGTTGTCACTTTCGATGGGCGTGGGTCGGCCTGGGAAGGAAACGTGCTCAGATAAGAGCCGATGTGCCGCCTCTCCTCAACCGCTTCATTCCAGCCAAGCCTTCCTGCCTCACGCTCCCACGTCCTCGACGCCCGAGCACAACACTCCGCAGGCTCGGACGGCAAGCTGAGCTGGCAGAATAGCACAATTCGGCAGGGCGATTCAATCGACTGTTTAGTCTAGACTGTTCAGTCTAGACTGTTTAGTCTAAACTGTTTAGTCTAGACTGAACAGTTGAACGATGTGCATTTGGCGCCCGTCATGGAGGTTCCGACGCCCCATAACCCAAGACCGACCCGCCCGGATCCGTGCGCCAACTGGGCCAAATTTTTTCTCGAGAATATCAAAAACAGGCTCCCGCCCAGAGGTCTGTGCGGACAGATCTCCGGACGGGAGCTTCAATGCCTGCTTCTTAACTGTTCTTGCTTCGCGTACCTGTCGGCGTCCGTGCACCGACCCGCAGCACTCTCCGCTCCCCTGTGAGTGGAGAGACTAGGGCTACGCAACTGCAAGCGACTCCCCAGTTACGCAGCCACAGTCCGACGCCGCCTGATGACGATCGTCCCGGCCGCAACCACCAACAACAGCATCACAACCAGACCCCATTCGGTGACCGCCGGAATCTGCGGTCCAGCCTCCATCTCGATGTGGTTCATGGCGCGGACGGTGTCGACGTCGCTCACAGTCCAGAAGTCCGGGTGCGGGAAAACATCGTCATAGGGGCCTCCTTCCTCGTTCTCAGCAATCGACGTGTCCAACTGGAACTTAGGAAATTCCCCGCGAGCATAGAGTGAAAACGTATGATCCCCGATTTCCGGACTTTCGGGGCAGTTGATGTCAAAGTACACGTTGGTGTCCTGAGGAAGGACGAGAATCCCTGCAAGGGTCACACCGTAGCAGTGGAAGATCATGCCCAACTCCATCCCCTCCCCGGCATTCAAACTCGTCTCCCAATGCCATGGCTCGAGGGGAGCGTCCAAGTTGTCGGTGAACTGTTCCCAGACGGGAGAATCTTGCGGCATTTGGTAACACTGCCCCGGTGCTTTCGGGTCGAAGTGTACCTTTTGTCCGTGGGTCGGGCAAGCCGGCCCCTTGCAAGCCACCCCCGGTCCACCCAAGACGGCTGCGCCCCAGATGTGCACGTCGTCGTACCCCTCGGGATGCCCATGATCTCCAGGGTCTGGGCTATTCCCCCCGTCAATCACCTCGATGGTGTGAGTGTCAACGGCACCGCCCCTCACCAGAATTAACGCGCCGTTCGTGCTCCCCGGCTCACCGGCATGCGTATGCATGTCCAACCGAGCGGCCAAAACGCCGTCGACTTCCACGTCGGCCAGCCCGTCGTTGAAGTCCGCGGGCAAATGGACCGATACGATTGAGCTGGGAACCGTGCTGGTCGTGGAGAGAGCCCAGTCTAGGGCGCGCAACCACACTTGCGTAGATGACCCGTCAGGCGTGCCGGTCCCAGTGTCGGTCCAGTCCTTGTAGTCTCCCGGCGCAATATAGTCCGCGTCGAGCCATTCGAGGAGCTTGTATTCTCCGACCGTCCCCACGGGGTCCTCCAACGTGTACCCTGGATCGAGTACGACGGTGGTCTTGTCGGACGTCCAGATCACGTCAATGGCCGCCGCCGGCGTGCTCGCCCATGCAACGGCAAGGGACACGCCTAATGCAATGAGATGTACTTTTCGCATTTTATGCTCCTTAAGTTCTTCGTCCTGAGAATCTGAAGTCAACCGAGATCGAGGCGTTGATAGCCAAGTCGTCACGGTTGCCTCCTTTCCGCGCGATTTCGATAGCCATGTACGGTGGGCAACGCCCACCACAATTCCAGGTCTAAGCCGTGGGTGCCATCGGCGGGGCGCGGGGTTGGGATGGAGGAATTACGAAAAGTGGAAAGCACGAAAAGGTTTGCTGGATCAGCCGGAAATCGTTGTCGCCTGATCCGACCAAGAACCGTCGAGCCGCAGCCCCAACGTAAGCGCGGCTCAGGACCGACACTATGGCTGCGTTGACAAACGCGACCAGGAAGGCGACGAGCACATAGCCCAACGCGTTGCCGATCCAGTGCATTAGCGCTCCGTCGCCTTGCGTCCCGGCCAGCAAGCCGCTGCGCAGACCCAGCGGCTCCAGCGCGAGTTCGACCCCCATCCAGCTCACACCCAGAACAAGCGGGTTAAACCCGATCCAGCGCACCAGCCGGGCGCTGAAATACGCATAGAGCGCTGGGATCCCGGTAAGAACTGCCAGAGCGCTGAGGGAAGCGTCGATCGAATGGCCGCTACCCGTGACCGAAAACGCGTATAGCGAGAAACCCCACAACGCACCGCCAAGGCCCGCGCCGGTTGGTCGACATACACGGATCGCGAGAAACAGTGGCAGGAGGGTCA
>CP070827.1:1796562-1799102 GCA_020344555.1 Phycisphaerales bacterium | reverse complement strand
CCGGCGTTCGAGCAGGCTCGCGTGATCCGGTTCATTCTCGAGAGCGTCGAATACGACGGCCGCAGCGAAAAGATCAACCTGACGCTGACGGAAGAAGCGGCGGAATGCCTGGCGAGACGGAACGTGGGAGAAACGCCGTCATGCAACTTGAGTTCAAGATCACCGGCTTGAAACCGAGGAATCGTCGCCGCCGGGACGCCGCGCCACAACAGCAACCGGTCGCGCCGGTCGTCCGGACGATCGTACTGGCATACCAGATCGAACAAGCCGTGCAGGAGGGTCGGGCTCGAGATTACGCAGAGGTCGCGCGGCAGATCGGCATGACGCGGGCGCGTGTGAGCCAAATCATGGGTCTCTTGCGGTTGCCGCCCGCGCTGCTGGAGACGCTGCTGCTGGCCGATCCGGGCCGACTGCCGCGGCTAACTGAGCGACAGTTGCGGCCGGTTGTTGCGGCCTCGGGACCGCTCACGCAGCTTGAGATGTTCAGGCGTTTGCTTCCTCCGATCGAACCTCAATAGGTCTCCGACGAATTCCCGGCAGGTTCCCGGCAGTTAACCACGGAATGCGAGGACATCGACAAAACAGAGAGGAACGCGCCCGTTCGGGCTCGTTTCGTCGCGCGTTTAGGGCGCTGAAGGGCGGGCGACGAAACCGAGAGGATCGCGTTGAGGCACGGCCGTCAACGTAAAGTCAAAGCGGGTCGCCTCTTACGCGCGATACTATGGCTGGACAGGTCGCCGTGGCGCGTCAACCCCGGCAAGAAACGGCCCCATTGGGACCGCGAACCTCCCCGACTAGGACTCGAACCTAGAACCTAGCGGTTAACAGCGGGGATCGCGGGGCCGCCCATTGGCTCGGAAAGCCGTTGTACAACAGTAGTTTAGCACAGAAATCACCAATTCGCAAGTCATTCTGCCTGATCGCGTTTTCTCGCGTCTATTGGTGGTATTGACCACACGATGTGGTCAAAAAGTGGTAATCCTTGCCCAGCCTGAAGGGGCGTCACTCGAAAAGCTCAGCCCGCCACTTGGCGTGCAGTAGGCGGTAACGCCCGCATGACACCTCGCCCCCTATGGCAAGCACTCGCAACCGACGCCAACGTCGCCGCTCGAAGTTTCCCGACACGTGCCCTCTGAGACCTCAACTATTGGCCCCTCCACCACCGTGTCGTTGGGAGATCCGGTTGGAGCCGACGCCTGCATCATCATCCGGAAGAGGACGGGGGATGCAAACCCCCGGGTGGCATGAGAAGTGCCCTCTGGCGATGGGCCGGGGGGAACATACTCCCGTGCCTGCGATGGGCGGCTGGGGATGGAAGCGGTCCCGAGTGTTGGACCGAGGGGAGGGCCAGATAGTTCTCCGGAGATCGCGCCCTACGCAGGCCTGACAGACGCTCACGTTCGTCGATCCAGCTCGACCTAATCCGGTGGGTGGATTCCGGAGCACCTGACGCGTTTCGGATAGCGGATCGCTGTTTCCGAGAGGATAATCCGTGGCTAATGTCCTGCAGCTTCGTCCGGGAGAACCGGTGCGATTCACGGCGACTGGGGCTGGTTTACGCTGACCCGATCAGGCCGCTCGGATGGCGTGGCCGGCCGCTTGGAGTCTGGGATCTGGGGAATGTCGGGTCAGGCATAACGCCGAAGGGGTTGCCGAAATGATCTTCATTCGGTCAGCGTCGGAGTTTCCCGAGACGATCCAGTCATGAACGGGTCTCAAGTGGCAACAACGCAAAGTAAAGCATCGGTAGTGGTCCGGCTTGCCGGAGACTCCGGCGACGGTATGCAGATCACCGGCAACCAGTTCACCACCACGTCGGCGATGCTAGGGAACGACATTGCCACCTTTCCGGACTATCCGTCCGAGATTCGAGCGCCAGAAGGAACGCTGCCTGGAGTGAGCGCGTTCCAGGTGCATTTTTCCTCGGGCGATGTCTTCACCCCGGGCGACACGCCGGATGTTCTCGTGGCGATGAACGCGGCGGCCTTGAAGGTGAACCTACCGAATCTGCCGAAGGGCCGAACCGTCATCGTGAACACCGACGGGCTGGACGATCCCAATCTGTCCAAGGCGGGGTACGAAGTCAATCCGCTGGAGGACGGAACGCTGGACGGCTACCAGACGGTAGCGGTGGCCCTCACCACGAACACGCTGCAGGCGTTGGCGGATTCGCCACTCTCCATGCGGGCCCGAAAACGGTGCAAGAATTTCTACGCGCTGGGAATTCTGTATTGGCTCTACTCACGCCCCCCGGCAACGACAGAGGAGTGGATCCGAAACAAGTTTCGGAAGAGTTCTGATCTGGTTGAGGCCAACCTCACCGCACTCAAAGCCGGCTGGTCCTATGCTCAGGCGTGCGAGCTGTTCCAGGACCGTTACGAGGTTCCGCCTGCTCCCAGGGAACCCGGTTGCTATCGAAGCATAAACGGCAACCATGCCACGGCTCTCGGCCTGTACGCCGCGTCGGTGCGGGCGGGTATCCCGCTGTTTGTTGGGTCATATCCCATCACGCCGGCGACAGACATCCTGATGGAACTGTC
>CP070827.1:1793913-1796462 GCA_020344555.1 Phycisphaerales bacterium | reverse complement strand
CGCAGCAGGGTGATGATCGCCGAATCGTCGGCGTGTTTCCCCGATTTGCCGAGGCTCGGATCGCACGCCCCGACCCAGCAGGCATTCTTCCCCACGGGGGCGATGAGCTCCGTGGAACTCTCCCAGCGGTCGTCCCAGTAATGGAACTCTTCCTCCAGGAACAGACAATCGGCGGGGTTGACCGGCTCGTTCTGCTTCTCGGAATCGAAGCTCGCCGGACCTTCGGACTCGCGCATGAGCATGAGGGCGTAATAGTCCTCGTTTTCCGGCCACAGCACCTTGGTATCTTCAAGCATGACCTCCCGATTAGCCTCGAAGTATCTCTCAGCCGCCTCGGCGCCGGTGTCGCCATCCAACTCCTCACGGCGGTGCAGGAGGGCAGACCAGGTCGCCCAGAGCTCCGGACACGTCGACCAGCGTTCGACCGAACGATAGACCTTGCTCTCCCACAGGGGACTCTTGACCCGATTGGTCAGCCTGGCGAGTAGGGAGTCGTAATGCTGGATGGTGCCCACCACCAGCACCCGCGTCTCCTTGGAACCGGCCTTGAGGACCGATTTACTGAACCACTCGTCCACCTTGGCCCGGGCTTCGGCGGTCTGGGTGTTCTCGCGGGTCTCCGCCTCGTCGACGATAATCAGGTCCGGCCGGGTCTCGACGTGACGGCGGCCGCGGATGTTCTGGCTGACACCCTGGGCGGACACCTTGACGCCGTTGGCGGTGATGATCTCGTTGGCCCGCCAGCGCGGGGCGCGGGGATAACGACCGCTGCGCTCGCAGGCCTCGGGGTAGTCCTCGGCCAGACGGGTGTTGTTGACCAGCTCGTACTTGATATGGTCCAGGAATTCGGCGGCCTTGTCGGCGGTGTCGGAGAGGAGCACGATGAACCGCTGCCGGCGATGAATCCTCGATGCCCGTCCACCGCTGCAACAGGATTGAAGTTCGGAGCGTGCCCACCTTCCTTATTGGGCAAGATCGTGGCGTCCGCGTCGGCCACCGGAACCTTGGCCGCCTTCTTGGGAGCGTCTGTGCGCTTCCGCCGTTTGCCATCCACCTCATGTGCCGCCTTAAGAGCCTTGTGAAGCGATTCCTGGCGACGTTGCATATTCGACAAGTTCCGTGGCAGCGAAGTCGTCGAACAGCAATCGCCAAACAGATCCACCTGATCATTCTGTTTGATCTGGGCGAACATCTCCTCGATCTGCGCGTCCAACTCTGCCAGACGCTGTTCCAAAGTCTTGGCCGAAGCGGTCTTGTGCCGACTACTGTTGGCCTTGACCCGCGTGCCGTCCAGGGCTACCTGATTCAAGCGAATCAACCCCATTCGCATCGCTATAAGGTTCATCCGGCGGAACAGGTCTTTCAGCTCCGGCTCGAAACGGGCCCGAAAATCGCAGAACGTGGAGTGATCAATGACCCGATTCTCCGTCAGCCACATGAAATCAATCGAATGCCCCCACATGTACTCCAGACGCCGGCTCGACCGAATCCCAAGACTCAGGCCGTAGAGCAACGCCCCGGCTACGATCTTGGGATGAATCGGCGGCTGACCCTCGACCAAACAGTAATGCCGCTCCCACTCCGCCCAGCTCACGCTGTCAAGAATCTCAACCAGCAATCGAACGGAATGGTCGAGCGGGATTTGCTCATCCAGGGTCGTAGAGAACAGCACGAGCCGCTCGCGACGTGTCGGCGCCTCGGCCCGCCCTGCCATAAGATACCCTCCATGAATCAATCCTCATCATCCAGCACCGGATCGTACCATCGTGGCGGAATATTGATATCAAGAACCGGGCCAATTAAATCGACAGGCCCTGAAACGAGCTTCGTTAAAACGAACAGACGGATTCCCTGACACGCCTCCCGGTCCTAAAGTGCCGGCCTATCAGCCCGCGGCGCGGGCAAGCCCCGTGAACGCGACTTCGCCACCCGGTTCATCCTCCGATCTTTATGCCGCATTCCGGGCAGATGTATTTCTCACTGTGGCCAAATAGATCATAGCCGCATTTTTCGCAGACGCCCAAACGGTACTCTGCCAGAACGCGGCGAATGTGTTTCACACGGGCCATGTGTTTTGCCTCACGTGGAGCCAGCCAAAGGTAGTATGCGACGACCCAGGCAACCAGCAGGCAGAAAGCGGGAGTCACCAGCCAGGAAACAACCGGAGCGAAGAAGAAGACGCGAAACGGTGAGAAGAACAGGGCGGCCGCAGCGAGCAGCCAGAGGGGTGCCATCAAAAGAGGCCGAACCTCATACCCGACGGCCGTTCCCTGTCCTGTGGCTTCCAGCCGAAGCATCACACGGGAGCCGTACCGTGAGAGGCCCTCACGCCGGACGAAGAATCCCGCCGGTGACTCCCGGCCGGTCCAGTTATCCGTATTGAGTATCGCCCGGATCGCCTCTCGTAACTGGTCGCCGGTGCCGGTGGTCTGCCAATGCTCGGAGCAGATCTTCGGGCCGAACTGATAATACCAGACGTCAAACCGAAGCCACCATGCCACTTCCAGCAGCGACGCCAGGGCGACCAGAGACCCGACCAGCAGAGGCCA
>CP070827.1:1791261-1793813 GCA_020344555.1 Phycisphaerales bacterium | reverse complement strand
ATCACGTACCCGGATGCCCCTGAAGGTGTGGCCACCTTTCCACTGGACGCTCCGTCCGCGGGTACCGGCCCTGCGGCGCGGGCGCCAGCAACCGATGCCACGAAGTATCTGCGCTCTCTCCATGAGCGTACGGCCTACATCGATATCCGCGGCCTACAGGTTGGCAGCGGCAGGGCACATCGTTTTCCGATTGACGAGCTGTACATTCCCCTGACGACTTCGGTGCGTGCAGAGGTCAAGCAGCCTGGCAGAAAAGCGAAGGACGAATCGGCGGAGCTTGGCGCCGCGCGCGAGCTGCGTGTCGAGTTGGACGAGGCCCTCGAGCATCGTCACCTGGTCATCGTCGGCGACCCCGGCGCGGGAAAGACCACTTTCCTGAACCGCATTGCCCACCTGCTCAGCCGGGCGCAGCTCGGCGAGGATCCTGATATCGCCCAAGTGCGACTGGGGCTGGAGGACACACCCTTTCCCATCCTGATCCGACTTGCCGAACTGGCCGAGCACATCGCCGCCTCTCGCGACCGCAAGGTCGGCCCGACCATCGCCGATTCGCCCGCCTGGCTGGCACACTTTCTGGCCACCGCCAGTGAGGAGTCCGGAGCAGGATTGGACGAGGAGTTCTTCCGCGCCCAACTTGAAGACGGCTCCGCCCTAGTCCTGCTGGACGGCCTGGACGAAGCGCCTTCCGAGCAGCAACGTAAGTTGCTCACCAGCCTCGTGCAGAAAGCCAGTCGGGATGCATACGAAAAATGCCGGTTTGTGCTGACCAGCCGCCCGGCCGCATACCAGCGGGAAACAGTGTTGCCTCAGTTCGCTGATGTCCGGATAGACGCCCTGGAGGACGACGCTATCGAGACGTTCCTGACTTGCTGGTGCGAGGCCCTGTTTCCCGAGAGCCCCACAGAGCGGCAGCGGCATCTCGGCGAGCTTCTGGCGGCTCTTCGCGGTCGTCCTGAGATCCGGCGCCTGGCCCGCAATCCGGTGATGCTCACCGCCCTGGCGGTGGTCCACTGGAACGAAAAGCGTCTTCCCGAGCAACGGGCCGACCTCTACGAGTCGATCATCTCCTGGCTGTCACGTTCCCGTGAGACCAGACCCGGACGCCCCTCGCCCGAACGTTGCATGGCCCTGCACCAGGAGCTTGCCCTGGCCATGCAGGATTGTGCCGACGGACGCCAAACCCAGGTCCCCAGGTTTTGGGCCGCCTCTCAGATCGCCGCCGAGCTGCGGGATGCACCGGAGGATGAGCGAGCTACGCAGGCCGAGGCATTCCTTGACCAGGAGGAATTGGACAGCGGCATCGTGGTGCGCCGTGGCGACCACGTGCGCTTCTGGCACCTGACGTTTCAGGAGTATCTGGCGGCCAGGGCCCTGGCCTCGCGATCCGAAGATGAACAACGGGAGCGGCTCTTCGGTCAACTGCAGAAGCTGTATCAGCCGGAGTGGAGGGAAGTGGTCGAGCTGTTGGCCGGAGTCTTGCATCACCAGGGAGTCCGGAGAGTGGACGCGATGTTCTCGGCTGTTCTCGACCAACTCGGCGGGGACGCCTCGCTGGCCGATCAGGCCCGCTGTTTCGGCCTTCTCGGTGCCGCCGTCCAGGACCTCGCCCCGGTCAGGTATCAACCGAGCGACACACGGTATCGGAAAGTGTCTCAGGACGTCATGGGCATCTTCGACGTCAAGCGGTCACAATCCGTCGACATCGAGGTTGCCATCGAGGCGGCCGAGGCGTTGGGGCAAGCAGGCGACCCCCGCTTCGCGCCCCACAACCGTCACAGAAACTGGGTCGAAATCCCGGCGGGCGGGTTTTTAATGGGAGCCCAGGACAGAGATGAGTCAGGCCCAAACTATGACCCCGAGGCGTACGACGATGAGTACCCAGTCCACGAGGTGCGGCGCCAGGCTTATCGCATTGGCCGGTATCCTGTGACCGTTGGCGAGTACCAACGTTTTATGGACGACGGCGGCTACGCGAAGCGAGAACACTGGACAGCAGGCGGCTTTGGCAAATGGCAACAGCCCGACGAGTGGGGCGAGCAGTTGGCCCACCCGAATCGTCCGGTCGTGAATGTGAGCTGGTTCGAAGCGACGGCCTACGCCGCATGGGCCGGCTGCCGCCTGCCCACCGAGGCCGAGTGGGAGCGGGCGGCACGGGGCGCCGAAGGTCGCCGATACCCTTGGGGAGAAGACGAACCCGACTCGTCCCTGGCGAACTTCGATGGGAACGTCGGGCACGCGACACCGGTGGGTGTCTATACTCGCGGGGGAACTCCTGACGGAATACTGGACATGGTCGGCAACGTCGATGAATGGTGTGCAGACGTGTGGCACGCCTCGTATGACGGTGCTCCGTCCGACGGTAGCGCGTGGACGACAGGCGGTGATCAAGATGGCCGCGTTCTCCGCGGCGGGTCGTGGTACAGCTCCGAGGTCGACCTGCGGTCCGCGTTCCGCAACAGGACCCAGCCTGACAGCCGCGGCCACGTCATCGGTTTTCGTGTTGCGGCGGGGACCTAACCCAAGTTAGCCAGTTGTCGAGAATCTTTGGCTTT
>CP070827.1:1788600-1791161 GCA_020344555.1 Phycisphaerales bacterium | reverse complement strand
AGGTGAGGTTTTTTATTTGCCGTTAATGTAAGTGGACACTTACAGCACCGGATTACGATTCGAAGGGAGAAGACCATGAGAAATCACCAACTGATCGGACGGCTGCTCACAGGGTCGATACTGGCGCTGGCGACGGCGCTGGTGACCGTGGCTCCGCTGTTGTTGAGACTTCGTTGTCTGTGAGACTGATCCTACGTGTTTGTCCATAATGTAAGTAGATGCTTACATTGCCGACCCGGTTTAGAAGGAGAACATCATGAGAGAGCAGCGCCACATTCGAACGCTTCTGATCGGCTTCCCGGCGACGGTGGCGTTGCCACCGGCTCCAGCGGCCCAGGGTGACGAAGGAGTACCAGCCGAACAGCGACAGCGGCTGGAGGCCAACCGGTTGGCGTTTGTGGTGTTGCAGAATTCGCATTGGCCGATCTTCACAGAGGCAAATCCGCAAACCGTCGACGACTGCACGGAGGTCCTGATCCGGGTTCTGCGCGAATTGCTTGCGCCAGCGGATACTGATGAATACAACGGCGAGCGTACCCTCCGGGCACGGAATGCTTGCTGCGGCGCATGCTGACCCGAGCAGGGCTACTACCCCTGGCGGAAGGAGTACGGCGGTCTGGGGACGGACCTGGCCAAGCGGTTTAAGGAGCTAGACCATGAGACGCGCGACTGGGACCCTTTGCGGCGGGCCGTCGTCGGACTGCCGGGTCATCGCAAGTGGCCTCTGCATCCTGGCACTGAGCACATTTACCGGCGTGGTTGGTTGCGCTGAGCGGCGTGAGCCATTCCCGGTCTCGGCACAGGAGACCGTGGTGTTGCTGCACGGTCTGGGACGTACCTCAGCATCGATGAGCAAGCTCCATCGGCGGCTCGAGCAAGGCGGCTACCGTGTCAAGGACTGGGCGTATAGAAGCACGCGCGGACATATCGAAGATCACGGTCAGCGCCTGCACGACTCTCTCGTCACCATGAACAGCGATCCAAACGTTTCGAGGATCCACATCGTCAGTCACAGCCTCGGCGGGATCGTCGCCCGGTACGCGCTTATGGTGGAGGTGCCTGAGAAGATGGGGCGGGTGGTCATGCTGGCACCCCCGAACCGGGGATCCGCAGCGGCTCGAAAGTTGGCACCGCTGCTTGGGAAGGTCATCAAGCCACTTGAACAGCTCAGCGACGATCCGACCAGTGATGTCAATCAGCTTGCGGTTCCGGCTGATGTCGAGTTCGGGGTGATCGCTGCGGCGGCAGACGGGAAAGTCCGGCCGGAAGACACCCATCTGCCCGGCGAGGCCGATCACCTGATTGTTCCGGGATTTCACACGTTCATCATGAACCGAGACGACGTGGGTGATGCGGTTCTGGCCTTCCTCGAGCGAGGCCGTTTCCGCAAGCCAACTGCGGAGAGACAGCCGTAGTGCCGTGCGCTCCCAATGCCACGCCAGGCTGAAAAGAAGCCGTGGAGGAGAGCTTGGCTAAAGACAATCGTGACTGGAAACTGATCGTACCGTAGGGTGGGAGATGGCCATGAAAGGCGATGAGTTTTTCTCAGAGGTTGCAAAGAGACCGCCGTTTACAAAGCTGCATCCTAAACTGGCGGGCTTCTTTAAAGACTACTTCTCACATGAGAAGGCCGTACGTTTCGGCGACCAGATGGTCGTGAACACTCACTTCCCTCCGTATCCCAGCAGGGCGTTCGATCATCTGGCCGACGGCTTCCGCCTGCTCGGCGACGCCAACGAGAGACGCCTCTACTCAGTGACGTTGGCGGTGACCAACAGGTGCATGTTCAACTGTTGGCACTGCTATAACGCGGGCCGGAGTCAGTTCGATCTGACTATCGATACGCTGAAGAGGGTTATTACCGAACTGCAAGATCGGGGCGCCGTGATGATCACACTGACCGGCGGAGAACCATTGCTTCGGAATGACCTCGGGGACATCCTCAGACTGTTTGACGAACGATCGTGTGTGATCGTGGGCACAACGGGCTCGGGTTTGACTGCGGAACGTGCCCGTGGGCTGCGCAGTGACGGGGCCTTCGGCGTTGGCATCAGCCTGGATTCGACCGACCAAGGAGAGCACGACCGGCTGCGTGGAAAAAACGGGGCGTACCGGACGGCACTCGATGCCTTGGAGATGGCCCGGGGAAGCGGTCTTTATCCTTACATTGTCTCAGTGGCGACTCGCGAATTCCTGCAGCCGGATCACTTGATGTCATTTATGAGGCTGGCCGCCCAGGCGGGTGCCATGGAGGTTCATTTGCTCGAGCCCAGCGCGACCGGCAACTTGGATGGGCGAACGGACGTTCTGCTCGGGAGTGCGGAGCGCCAGTTGATTCTCGATTACCAGCGGCAAGTGGCTCATAACGACGATCTGCCAATCCTGTCCTCCTACGGCTACCTCGAATCTGTGGAAGCCTTTGGATGCGGGGCGGGGCTCACGCACCTCTATATTGACGGGAGCGGCGAGGTCTGCCCGTGCCAGTTCGCGCCTTTGTCTTTCGGGAACGTCGCCCACGAGTCGCTCGCAAGTATTCTCGACCGGATGGGGCGTTATTTCTG
>CP070827.1:1785924-1788500 GCA_020344555.1 Phycisphaerales bacterium | reverse complement strand
GGAGGCCCGTTCGGGAGCCGTCGGGCGTAGTCAGCCTAGGTTGCCAAAATCTGCGAAGAATACGGCGCTGAACGCATAGTGATCGCGGGCCGCAGCCGTTATCCTATGGGTGGATTCGTGATTCCCGTGGCGGCGGTCCCAACCAGGTGCCCCCTTGCAACCCGGACAGTCTCGGTTTGTTATAATCTGGGAGCGGGAGCAGCCAAGAGGACCGTGATGACCCGAACAGGGCGCCAGTGTGGATTTGAGGCGTAGGTATTGCACCATGACTTTGCGAGAACGAGTGATCTGCGTGCTCGCCGGATGTGTCGTTTTCTGGGGCGGCGCAGGGCGGGCGGAAGAGCCGGAAAAGTCCAAAAGTCCGGAAAAGCCGCAGAAGCCGGCCATAGTGGATGCGGCAGAAGCGCTTGATTCCGGCAAGACTCCGGCTGCAGCGACGATCGACCGGATCATGAAAGACGCGGTTCGCAACATCGCGGCACGGTACAACCTCAACGACGTGCAGACCGAGGAAACGGACAAGCTCATGAAGCGCGGGGTGTATCGTTTCCTCAAGGAACATGAGAACGAGGTCTGGCCTATCATCCATGATCTCCTCAAGTCACAACTCATGAGGCCGGACGACCCTGAGAAGGTGAAGGAGATCGGCAAGGCGGCCGGGCCGCTCGCTAAGCTTGCGGAAGCGGCGATCTTGGAAGCTAACGAAGAATGGCGGCTGCTCCTGACCCCCGCACAGAAACGGACCCACGACTATGACTTAGATGAAATGGAAAACGTGTTCAAAGAGATCCATCAGAACTTCGCCGATTGGGAGGCGGGCCGCCCGACGGACAAGGGCATCTTCCCGGAGCGTAAGATTGCTGGGGACGATCCGCCTCGCCCTCCCCGGCCACCGAAAGGTCAGCTTCCCCCTCCAGAGGTAGAGATTTTCGATCCCAACCAGATATTTGAGACGCTTGTCGAGGAGTTTATCAAGGAATATGAGCTGGACGAGGGGCAGATCACTTCAGCCCGCTCCATCCTCGAGGAGTTCAAAGTCAAGGCAAATGACTTTAGAGAAGCGAATAAAGTGGAGTTTGCGAAGATCGCGCTGAAGCAGCAGGAGGGAATGGTTGACGGAGATCTCGACAGCATCAAGAAGGCGCGAGCGGCCCATAAGAAGCTCCTTGGACCGATCTACGAACTCTCCACCGAGATGCACGGTCGGTTGGAGAAGTTGCTGACTACGGCGCAGATCCAGCGCCACGCGGAGAGAAGCAAACGTGCCCATGAGAAGCCCAAGGCGTCCAAGGTAACCAAGAAAACGTCGCCCAAGAAGAGCAAGTCCTCGGAAGACCAAGCGACCGAGTCCGACTCGCAGGCCAAGAGCGACAAAGGTTGACACTCTGGAGATCCTGCCTGGATCGATCAGTACGTAAGTGGTTTGTTTTTGCGCGTGTTCGTCCTGCTCGGCCACGTTTTTCTCTTGACCTCATGGCCAGTCCGAGTTGTACAACGCACGCTGAATACGTGTGGTGCGCACGGCTATAGGACGTCACGCGTTTATCCTCCATCTCCTGCGTTTGCCTGCAGTCATCGCGAATCCTAACATTTAATTGGGGTGCGATGTGCGTCGTGCAGTCGTCGAGCCCGACTTGGCGGAAGCATGCTCACTAGTGGTGCAGGTGTATGATGGAGTCGATCAGACGGGACCATCCTCTCCGGCGTCTGTTTGCGGGGCTTGTCGAACACGCCTTCTGCGCCGAGGTGGGGATGTGCGACCCGGTGCTTACCGAGTATGTCGTGGATCTGCTGGTCAGCTTCACCCACGTAGATCGACTTCACGCGGTTCGAAACGCTCAGGGCAAGCGCCTGGAGCATATAGTCGCGATGCTGGCGGTCCTGTCTGACGAGCAGCCCATGAGTCCCGTGGACCGCGACCGAACGATGTATCGGCATATCGGCGACTACACGCTCTTCTGGGCCGGCGTTTATCCGGAGCAGCTAAAACGGTCCAGCCGGAACCCCTCCGACGTGTTGCTCGACTACGTGTCCCAGGGGAAGCGCTCATACGCGATCGTTTCCCAGCTGGCCGGGGAAGACGATGCCCCACCCTCCTCACTGTTTCGCCACCTGAGCGAGGACTTCGAGTTTTGCCTTTACGGTCTGGGCCTCGTCAGACGCGGGTGGGAGCAGACCGAAGACCCGACCGGACGGTGCGGCGGAGAACTGCTGTACTGATCGCATTCAGCGAACCCGACGGCCGTCGCCTCTCGACGTCCTGATCGACTCCACAAGTGGTCGTCTATCGCCGTGCTCCGCCGCCGCCACGGCCGTCGCCGGATTGAACGCCGTGGAGGGCGTCTGGTCCGCGGTCTCTGATTCAGCCAACCGATGTGGTACGGCAAGGCAGCCGATATTGACTTGCCGGCTCGATACGCTACGTTACGGCCCCGACCGGAAGCGGGAGTGACGCTCAAAAACGACTATTCCCCGACAGCTCAATTGGTAGAGCGAGTCCCGATGGACATCGGGATTAACCGCTGGTGGGAACGGGGACGACAAGCTGGAGAACTTTTCCCCGATAGCTCAATTGG
>CP070827.1:1783244-1785824 GCA_020344555.1 Phycisphaerales bacterium | reverse complement strand
GCCCGGCTGATCGAACTGAAGTTGGTGACGTGGCGTTTCAAGGACTGGGGTGACGTTGTTGAGCTGATCCGTCGGAACAACCTGGCGGAGTCCCTCGCAGACAAGCTCGACCCGGTGGTCAGAAACGCCTACCAACAGTGCTACGATCAGGCCGAAGATGAGGAGTACGAGGGACCGAGGGAGAGGTAGGGACGGAGAGGTCACCCGCCGTTCTTACTGGATAGTCGACGGAGCTTGATATGGTTGCCATGGATCAGGTTGAAGCTTTGAGTCGACAAATCGCGCGCGAGTTCGAGCCGGAACGGATCATCCTGTTCGGGTCGTATGCGCGGGGCAATCCGCACGCGGATTCCGATGTCGATTTGCTGGTGCTTCTACGTTTTCAAGGCAAGCCCTTCCGGAAATCGCTCGAAATCCTCAATCGAACGAACCCACCGTTTGCGGTGGATGTGGTCGTGCGGAATACGGACGATGCGGCCCGACGTTACGCCGAGTTCGATCCGTTGATTCGGGACGCGTTTGATCACGGGATCGTGCTTTATGAACGGAACGGTTAGGGAGTGGATCGACAAGGCCGAGGGCGATTACCGAACTGCGCGGCGGGAGTTCGAGGCGGTAGATTCGCCTAGCTACGACGCCACGTGCTTCCATGCGCAACAGTTTGTTGAGAAGTTGATGAAGGCGATAATGATCCATAACAAGGTCGTCCCGCCGCGAATCCACAACCTCGCGCAGTTCTCCGGGCTCCTCGAGCCGCTTTGTCCGGAGCTGGATCTGGCAATCGAGGATTTGAACCATTTAACCACGCTGGGGATGGCGGTTCGGTATCCAGGTGAGTCGGCGGACTGCAACGACGCGGAAGAAGTGCTGCAAATCTGCGACCGGCTTCGCGATGCCTTGGAGCCGTTTATTCCGAGGGGTTGAGTCGGTGGGTCGGTGACCCGCCGTACGAAGATGGCTAATACAAAGGAGACTTCTTCAGGCAGCGGTCCAATCGAGGACACGGGTATGCGCTGCGAGAAGTGTGGGTACAACTTGACCGGTCTGACGGAGGATCGATGTCCAGAATGTGGGAAGTCGTTTGCGGCTGCGACCCCCTTCCAGCATATACGCGACACTAGGTTTTACGCCCTCGCGCTGGTTGCGATTAATCTACTCGCGATCGCCAGCGCCTATGTGATGTGGTTTGTCCCTGCGAATACGTCAGATGCAGGAGGTTTCATGTGGGTCATGCCTCCAAGCGCCCTGTTCGAGCGAACCCTACTGTTACTTTTTCAGTTCGTATTGGCGCAAGGTGCCTGGACCCTCGGGCGTCGGTTGGGTCCGGGCCACGCTCGCTTGGCATGGCTTACCATCGGGAGAACGTTCCCCTTCTTGCTCGCGTTGGCTACGATTGGAGTCATCTGTTCCCGTGTATGGGGCATTTGACTGATTGGGCGCCGTGCCCACGCTTGCGTGGGCATGGGTTATGCAACGGGGAATGCGGAGTCAATGGGAATCGCGGATCCGCGCGGGCTAAGGCCCGCGGCTCGGGAAGGAGATTGATCGGTGGGCATGGCCCACCTTCCGCACCGGTTGGAAACCGGCGTTAAACGGGCGGCGATATGCCATGAGGCGGGATGGGGACCCGCGGCTGTGAGGACCGGATACGTGATCGATGTACTTCTTGGGTTCATACATGCTTTGCTCGACCGGTGCCGCGGCGAGAAGGACTCAGAACCGGTCTTCTCGGGACCTGAGCGGAGCCCGACCGACGTTTACGTGCAGGTGCTTCGCGATCTTCAAGGAAGACAGCAGGAGTCGTTTTGCACGTTCGAGAGCGTCAACGGTCTCGAGTTTTTCTTTCAGGTGAGCGGAAGGGAGCTAGCAGTAGGGAATTGCTCCCTGCCGTTGGGGACTGCCGAAGTTGGGAAAGAACTGACGCGGCATGGAATAGCGGTTCCTGACGGATTCGCGGTTCAGGAAGACCGAACGTACCAAGGCAACCGCGTGGTTACGTTCGAATGCGAGCCGATGTCGCCCGTCGATTGGGCGGCCTTGATCGACTCCATCATGCGAAAGGTCCACCGTTTTTCAGCAGACTACAGGGTGAAGGGATGGGTATCACAGGCCGAGTGAAGCGCGGGTATAGATGCAGACGATAGCGTGGAGGGTGTGCTAGAGGAGATTGAACGAGTCGCGACTGCGCGAGTCGCTGCGGTCTCTTACGGGGTCGTGATCGGCGTGCGGTTACGCTCCTGAGGCGGTTAATTTCATGGTAGCATTCAACGGGGTCGAGATTCCAGAGCAGGCCGTCGCCGAGTTCTGTCGGCAGCACGGGATTCGTCGGCTTTCGCTGTTCGGGTCGATTCTCCGGGACGACTTCGGGCCGGACAGCGATGTCGACGTTCTGGTCGAGTTCGAGCCGGGCACACGCGTCGGGCTGCGGTTCTTCACCATGGAGCGGGAGCTTTGCCAGTTGTTTGGTCGAAAGGTGGACCTCAATACACCCGGCTTTTTGAGCAAGTACTTTCGCGACGAGGTTCTGGCGGAGGCGGTAGTGCAGTATGACGCGGCATGACGATCGGACCCGGCTTCGGC
>CP070827.1:1780562-1783144 GCA_020344555.1 Phycisphaerales bacterium | reverse complement strand
GTCACCGGGACGCTCGAACTGGCCTCTCTTCGTCCCAGGCGCCGGCTTGCCGGCGGGGCCGATCTGTTCAGGCAGGCCGAGCTGAGCGGCCGGTTCCATGCCCGGCGCGATCCCCGGCGCGTCGTCCGGATCATCAACGAGATGAACCGCCTCTTCGGCCCACTACCGTAGAAATGTCAAAACGTCAAAACGTCGAAACGTCAAAATAACGAACCGAGCCGGGAGCCCAAGCGACCGGTCAATCCGGGTGCGCCCGGAGGAAGGAGGCAGGAGCCTACCAGGGGGCATGGGCAAGCGGCAGCTTGCCCGTGCGAACCGCTCGCACGGGCAAATCCCGACGGACCCCGATGTGCATCGGGACAGGCGTCGGGACCCATGCCGCCCCAATTGGATGCACCCGGTCAATCCTGATCAATCCCCACCGAGCACCCGCGACCAGGGCGCGGCAAGGACGCCTAATGCGCATACATGCGTTTTTCTGCCCGATGCGGCAGGCAATTGATGACATGGCCGCTGACAAGGCCTATAATCAGGGTGCAAGTTCGGTCCCCACGTATCGTCGCCCACATAGGAGGAGCACTACGGACAGACGCAAAGCGGTATATCCGCGCGGTGTTGGGCGGTCGATGCTTGTCGTTGTTCTTCTGGCCCCGCCCGACGCGCTGACGTCCCTGTGGCACGATTTGGTTTGCCAGCCCGTGTTTTCGGGGACGGCCACCCGGCCGCGTGTTTCGGCATGTTAATGATTGGAAGCGTTCGGTACTTGGGCTGTCACTCGGAGCAGCAGAAGTGAAACCCTTTTCCGGCATATGATTGGCACTCTTGCTATGTCGCATTTGAGCGTCATTCTGTGTATTTTGCCGTTAGGCTGCGGCGTTTTGGCCGCCACCGGTGCGACGCCGGGCTCCGCGCACTGCGAAGTGCAGAAGCTCATTTCGGATGATACCGTACCTCCACTTTACCGCTTGGATTATGGGGATTCAGTTGCGCTGGATGGTGATCGTGCCGTTGTTGGCGCCCTTTATTTTGACAGGCACCCGTGCTGGGATTGTGTCCACACCGGCTTTGCCTACGTGTACCGCCACGACGGCGCCCGTTGGATTCCAGAAACCCGCCTGAGCCACTCAGACGGAACCCTTTTCGATTACTTTGGGGAGACGGTCTCCATCAGCGGTGATACGGTTGTTGTGGGAGGGCGGTTCCTAGGCGCCGCTTACGTCTTTCACCACGAGGACACCGGGTGGGTTCAAGAGGAAAAGCTAATGCCGTGGGACGGACCGGTATACTTCTATGGTTCTCAGGTTTCCGTCAGCGGCAACGTGGCCGTGGTCGGTGCCGGCACGGGAGCAGCGTACGTCTTCCGACGACAGGCGGGAGGCTGGGCTCCCGAGCAGAAACTGGACGCCGCGCCCTACGTAGCGCTTGGGCGCTCGCTAGCTGTAAGCGGGGATTACGTTCTCATCGGCAGCCCAGACTATCCTGATCCTCGGGGCGGTACTGGGGCGGTGTACGTGTTTCGGTACGACGGGGGCAATTGGATCGAGGACCCAAAGTTGGTGCCCCACGAGACCCCCGGGGGGCAGTTCGGGTCGTCCATTGCTGTTCACGGTGTGCGCGTCTTGATCGGGGCGCCGTACCAGGATGACCCCGAACCGGATACCGGAGCTGCTTACGTGTTCAGACGCGAGGGAAGGATGTGGGTCCAGGAGGGTCGGCTCATTCCCAACGGCGCTGGCGAGGGAGATCACATCGGGTACGACCTTGCCCTGGGGTGCGACTATGCCTTACTCGCTCAAAATGATGTAGAAGTGGGCGCGGGAACGGGTACGGTGCACGTCTTCACGCGGTCTGACATGGCCTGGAGCGAGCTCGGTACCCTGGAACCTAGGCGGTGTGACGGAAGCAGGGTAGCGGTTGGGCCGGTGGTCACCAACGACGTGTTCGCGCTCGTCGTGGCTCACGAAGTTACTGACGTACCAGACACGTCAGGGTCGATACGCGTGTACACGCTCTCCGAGGCATGCCGTTCCGTATTGGACTACGCGGCGTTCCAGCGGTGTTTTAGCGGCGACGGGGGAGGTGTCCTGCCGGGCTGCGAAACACAGGACTGGGGCGCCGACGGCGACATTGACTTAGACGACTACAGAGAGTTCCTGCGAGCCTTCAAGGGTCCTTGAAGACCAGCCCATGTTGCGAGGTTCACCTGTCGAAGCAAACTCATTCGGCGTTCTTTTACCAGCAGCGTTCATTGTTGATTACGCGCTCTTCGTTCAGACCTGGCGCGGTCCGTAGATTCTGGTTGCTGCTTTTCGGGACACGCAGTCGAGGCTGCGCGCGCAATTCGTGCACGGTAATCGTGCGTTCCCTGCCCGGCAGATGGGTCACGAATCTGTGGTAAAGACGATCTCGTCGTCGGTGTGGCGCTGGCGTTGCAGGAAGGCCCGTAGGCCTTCGACCACAATTCCCACGGCCACCAGAAACAGGATCGTCCCGACGACCAGCAGGAGATATTGACCCTTCTTGAAGAAATCCACGAGGTTCTCGGCCAGGGCGGTGAACGTGCTTATCAGCATGAACACCGT
>CP070827.1:1777878-1780462 GCA_020344555.1 Phycisphaerales bacterium | reverse complement strand
GGTCTGGAAGCTACGAGGCACCTTCGCCGGCATGACCGCTTCAAGGGCGTTCCGATCATCGCCATGACGGGTCACGCGATGACGGAGGATCGTGCACGCTGTCTGGCTGCTGGAATGGATGATCACCTTGCCAAGCCACTGAGCACAGAGGCTGTTCAGAAAGCAATCCATCAATGGAGCACCAAGCGCCGCCTCGCCCTGTCAGACTCGGATTCGAGCGACAGCAGCACGACACTTTCTCGAAAGTGCAGGGACGATGAGGGGTCACAGGTAGGCCCAATCGACATTGAACAGGCTTTGGAGAATCTGGCCGGCAACCGGGAGCTGCTCGTGGAGGTCCTCAACAGTTTCATTGAGACGATCCCCAAGATCCTCGAGGACCTGGATAACGCCGTCAGCGTTGAGGATGCATCCGGGTTGGCAGCCGCGGCGCATAGTCTGAAAGGGGCGGCTGCGAACGTCTGTGCCGAACCGATACGCCGGACCGCTCGGCGACTGGAAGAGCTGGGTCGGTGGAACGAGCTGGGCGGTGTCGATCGTCTCCTGGCCGACCTGCGCAAACACGTCGACCGGCTGCGCTCTTTCGCTCAGACGGTGCAACAGGAGTAGGAGCCGGATTTGGACAAGCTCTGCCGAATTCTGGTCGTTGACGACAATGCCACCAACGTGGCGATTCTGGTCAATTCGCTGCAGAAGGCCGGGTACGAAGTACTGGCCGCGGAGGACGGGTTCGCCGCGGTTGAACTGGCCAACTCGCAGCAGCCCGACCTCATCCTGCTGGACATGATGTTGCCCAAGAGAGACGGATTGGCAGTGTGCAGGATACTAAAGTCGCAGGAGGTGACAGCTTCGATCCCCATAATCTTCGTGACGGCTGTTTCGGAGCCCGACCGCGTCCTCAAGGCCTTCGAGGCCGGTGGATCCGACTATGTGACCAAGCCCTTCAAGACGTCGGAGGTGTTGGCCCGCGTCTCCGTTCACGCGCGGCTTCGACAAGCCGAGACCACGCTGGTTCAGAAGAACCAACAGACCGAAAAGCTCGCCAATGACCTCGCCAAGGCGAACGTGCAACTGGCCCGCCTGAGCCGGACCGACCCTCTGACCGAGTTGCTCAACCGCAGGGCCTGGGAGGAGGCCGCCAGACGGGAACATGATCGCTTCGAAAGGCACGGCAACCCCTACAGCGTCCTGATGATCGATGTAGACCACTTCAAGTCTTTCAATGATTCTCAAGGGCACCAGGCAGGCGACGATTGTCTCCGGAGCGTGACCGGGTCGATCACACCAGCGTGCCGGCGGCTCGATATTGTGGGACGCTACGGCGGCGAAGAGTTCGTCGTACTGGCACCGGAGACCATCGCGGAGGCGGCGCTGAAGCTGGCTGAGCGGATCCGAAAGGTCATCTGGGGACTGAGCATCCCACACCCGGCCAGTACCGTCGGAGAGCGGGTTACAGTCAGCATTGGAGTCGCGACTGTAGCCACTGGATCTTGGGAAGACGTCCTGAAAAAAGCCGACGACGCTCTATATGTGGCCAAACGGGCCGGACGGAACATGGTTTACGCCGACCACAGATACGGGACCGCAACCGGTATGCCCACCGGACCGAGATCGACCACCGAGCTCACCGGACAGTCCTGTCTCGTCCCCGAGAAAAACGCCGCCGTCCTGGTTGCCGATGATGACGCCACCAGCCGGACGCTCTTTCGGGTCGCCCTTAAGCAGGAAGAGTATAGAGTCTGCGAAGCATCAAACGGACGAGAAGCCCTCGCCAAGGTCGCCGAGGAGAATCCCGCTGTCGTCATTATGGACGTAATGATGCCGGAGATAGACGGGTTGGAGTGCACCAGGCGGCTCCGAGCGAACCCGGACACTCAGGACATCCCCATCATTATGATCAGCGCCGGGAGTGGCGGATGTGACGTCCTGGCTGGTCTGGAGGCCGGCGCTGACGAGTATCTCACCAAACCGGTCCGGACGAACGAGCTGGCATTACGGGTCCGTTCGATGGTTCGCCTGCGGCGCGAGCGGAAGGATCTGCTCAACAGCTATGAGCTCCGTGGAGAGCAGACCCGGATTCTGCAGTGTCTGCTCGATTTCAGCCGGTCGGTGTCGGCCGGGCTCGAGCTTGACGAGATCCTCGACCATACCCTTGCGGCCACCGCGGAGGTTACCGGTAGTCGTCGTATCTCGGTCATGCTTCCTGATCCCGATCATCGATTCCTCACGATCGCCAAGTGTGTGGGGATGGACGAGGATCTGGCCAGTACCGTTAGGGTTCCGATTGGGGAAATGATTGCCGGTCACGTATTCGCATCGCACCGGGCCGTGGTCATCAATAACGAGCAGGAGGCGGCGTTACAGCAAGGCGCATTCGACTCACACTTCTTTACGGGAACCCCGCTAGTGTCGGTCCCGCTGCACGGGAACTATACCATAGTCGGTGTTCTCAACGTCACTGAGCGTTACGGGCAACGCAGGTTTGAGCCTCGCGATTTGGGCTACATCGACCTGATTGCCAATATCACAGGTTCCGCGATCCATGGTACGTTAAGCGGCAAGGCCCGCGACCAGGCTCGCGATG
>CP070827.1:1775186-1777778 GCA_020344555.1 Phycisphaerales bacterium | reverse complement strand
TTAAACGGGTCGCGCAACGTGTCCAGCATGTAGTTGCCGTTCGTGTCCTCACCCACGTCGAGGCGATAGTTCGCGTTACCGTCCTCCTCGGTGGAGCTGTGTAGAAACGGGTCGGGCGCGATGAACGTTGTTCCGTAGACACTGCTGTTGACGAGGTTGGGTGTAATGGCAACGGCGCCACTGCCGACATCCGGATCGTCCACATAATCGAAGAGCACAGGAACGGGATAGAAGTCCTCCGATGTCTGCAGGTCGAAGGCCTGCTCGACTTGCGCTTTCAAATCCTGCAGAGTCGAAGCTACGGGGCTAGTGGAGGCGTTGTACTCCTCGATCGTCATCGTTCCATCTGACGTGGTGCGTCCCAGAAGCGCCCCTAGTTGCTCCACACCGTATGGAGCCGGAGGCTCGTTGTACTTCGGGATATGGAGCTTCTCGTCGACTCCGCCAACGACAAGTGTGTCGCCGCTGAGGATGTCGAGAGCGAGCACCGGGTCGGCCAGCAACACGCTCCATCCGTGCGTCGCGTTCGGGTTCGGCGCGATCGACATGAACTCGTCCACATGCCCCACGAGGAGCCAGTCGCTGTTGAGCGTGAGCGTTTCCTGGACTGTTTGTCGCGACAAGAACTGCCGCAAGTCCGCGTCCATTTGGCGACCGCCTGGGCCGCCGTCGCCGTAGTAAAGCCGTCCAAGCGGATACTCTGTCCCCTGAACGACACACGGAGGCGATACTTCAAGATTCCCGAATGAGTCCAACGAGTTCGGGAAGTCAATGCCGTTTTCCACCTGGATGTGCCCGAACTCGGGTCCCAGAAGTGTCAAGGGGAAGGGCTTCAGGCCAGGGGTAAACGGATAGACGTCTTCTTGCCCGTCGCGTTTGGAATCCAGCACGACGTACATTGCCCCGTACGGTGCTTCCTGGAAACCAATCTGGAACTCGTCCTGCGCCCAGGGGTCGTCGCCACTGTTGTCCGGGTCGACGATGATTGTGTAAAGAATGCCCGGAGGCATCGCGTCTGGAAACCGCTGTATCGTGTAGGCTGTCGATTCCGCCTCAATTTCGGGGTCCCCACCAATCCTTGAGGTGAAGCTCTGCAAAGCATCCTGCAGGTGTCCGATCAGGATCAGCGGTGCAACCTTGAGCTGGATCTGGTCGCTGCAGGTTGAGCCGGCCCCGTCGTTAACCTCCATCTCCAGCTTCACTTCCGCGGCAAACTCCAGACCCTCGACCCACAAGCTCACATCACCAGCACGCAGGCCCGCAAGATCCACCTCGTGTGTCGCGTCGTCTTCCGGGAGTGGGAAGACCGTAGGACCCGTCGAACCGCCGCCCAAGATCACTTGCGTGCCCGAATCCGGCAAGTGCCCGGTGAAGACACGGACGACCGCCTGCGCATTGACACCGGATGCCACGTTGGTCGCGTCTTGTAGAGTCAACGTCACCGACGCTCCGTCGGCCAGGGTCGGCATCGCACGGAGGACGACCTGGGCCAGATCGTCACCGTCCGTGCCATAAGGGCCGTTGTCGATGGTCTCCGCATTCGGCCCTGTATTATCTTTCACTCCGTCCTCGTTGTCATCGTCGTTGTTGCACAGCACGATGACGCCCGGAAGGTCCATCTCCAGGGGGTCGTCCGGTTCGTGCAGGCTGATGGCCTATCGCGTTCTGCGATACCGGGCTGTGGTTAGACGCCTGCACCTGGTGGACTGCGCCTATGCCTGCCTGACCCACGTGGGCTTGGAAGCCCGACGTGCACAAGGCCACAAGGATCGCAAGAACGTCCTTCGACTTCCACCCCTTCGGCAGCTCAAGCAGGAACTGCGGCAGATGGTCTGGAACAAAGCAGTCAAAGACGTGGCGAAAGTCAGTCATGAACGTGCCGTCATCCGCCGCTTGGAGAAACTCCGTGCGGAGTAGATTCGGTCAGTTTGAGTAACAGTAACATTTGCCAGGTTCGGCACCAGGGAGCATGCCTCGCTATATCCTGGGGCCGATGTTTCCGCGTAGGCGCCAGCGTGGGGGCGCTGATCGTAGGACTTTGACTACTCGTCGCGCAGCTCCGGATTCCCGCGCTTGTCGCGGTTGGTCTGTTCGGGTTGGCTGCTGTCCGCGCTTTCCAAGCGCTCGCGCAGGTCCATGATCGCGTCTTCCAGTTGTTGCCGGAGCGCCGGGTGGGTCTCGTCGGCGCGCAAATCCTTTAGAGCTTGTAGGCCTTCCTCCCCACCGATCGTAAGCAACGCCAGAATGACTGCCCTCTGCGGCCATGGTGGAAGAGATTCCAAAACTTCCTCCGGTAATCCGGTCCCGTGTGTGTGCGGCTGTGTGCGATAAACGTTCACGAGATGCGGCATTGCACGAGTATCTCCGAGCCTTCTCGAAATCTTGCCAACGGATACCGCGATTTCGGCGCAGGGTTCGTCTATCGCCCTCATCAGGGCTATTAGCGCGTTGAGTGCCTGTTCCGTTCCGATCGCGCCAAGCGCACGTACGGTGGCCTGCCTAAAGTCTGACGGATCCTCGTATTTCAATAGGCGCTCAAGGATGAGGGCCTCCATACGTGGATCCTCGCCTATATGTGCGATGTCCGGGCTG
>CP070827.1:1772493-1775086 GCA_020344555.1 Phycisphaerales bacterium | reverse complement strand
ACGGCGTGTTGCTGTGGCGGAAGAGCCTCGATCGCCCGTTTCGCACGTTCGTACCGGTCGGCGGCCGAAATCCGATCACCGTCCGAGTGCCACCGGCGCGTAGTCAGAGCCAACCGCGCTGCACGCCGAAGCCGTCGGCGTACCGACCGTTGCTGATCAAGCCACATGCGAAGCATCGTACGATGTGCGTAGGCTGTGTGGTCGGCACGATCCGGATGTCTCGCCAGCAGCGTGGCAAACGTCTGCTGTGTGAGGTCATCCGCGTCGTTACGTGAGCGCGTCAACGCCAGAGCGGTCTGCCACAGGCGTTCCCTCAGGACCGGCCAGTTCGGCATTGTCCACAGCTCACCGGGTTCCGTCTTCGCCATTGCCTGCCCCATCACATGATCATAGACGCCGACGAGGTGAATATATCAAGCCCAATTCTCGGATTCTCGAGAATCCACCAAGTCGGCTGCTTCGCACATGGATTGCGGACAACGGGCACCCGCCCGTTTCGTATTAACAAAGGCCCAAGTTTTTCTTGAATTCAGGGCTTCCGTTGGTCTCCACGGTTCCAAAGGACGTGGGCCACGCGATCTCCCTCTTTAGGAATCCAGGCGAGCCATTGAAGATCGACGCGCGCCGCGGATTCCCGGTGGGGTTGCTAGTTGTAATTGACCATTTCGCGTTCTGCGGCGGTGCCAGCGATGCTATAGAACTGGCTAGGGCAATCCTAATCCTAAATAGCCTTGCATGATTCTGTCATGGTCACACCCTGCCGGGTCGAAGCCGATAAGGCTTCATTGCCCGGTGGGGGCGAATCCGAGCCTACCGTTATTGATTCGCGGCAATACTCGCTATCCACGGATTGCAACCTCTTGCGCAGACCGAACTTACGGATGATGACAGAATCACGCAAAGTCATTTAGCACGCTAAGAATCGGGCGTTCCACCAACCTGTACCACACTCCGAACACTTCATCTTCAAGAAGCCAGGCGCTGGCCAGTATTGCAATGAGAATCCCGACAAATACGTGTGTCGGCCACGTGCGCACGCGACGAAAAGCGACCCACACCAGCATGGCAAACACGAGGTAGCCAATACCGCCAGCCAAGCCCCACACGTTATATTCCGCGTTTCCAAAGGCCAACGGAATCGACACTGCAAAATGCAGAATCCGTCTGCTCGCCTCGCTTGCCGCACTCAAGGTGAAGAGAAAGGCCGCAACGTCTCGGAGTCTACCTGGCATTATCCTCGACGGATGCCGGTAAGAGAGGAAAGCCGCGCAGAGTAAGCTCACAGCTAGCCACAATCCGATTCCGAAGACGAGGGCGAAACCACCGTGAGCGAAGTAGCTCGCGTGCTGGCGCACTGAGCCGGCATGCCACGTTCCGACAGCAAACCCGGTAACCATCCCCAACACGACAAGGCTGGAAGCCACGACGAAGTGCCAGAACACAGTCCAAAAGGCCAAAGGGCCTGCGATTCTGGGAAAGCCGATGTCCAATGAAACGTTATTGCCAAGAGCGGTGGCAGGCGCTCGGCAGATACGGATCACCACACCAGCTTTGCCCACCCAGGTACTCGTCTTCAACCAGCAGTAGACGCGATACGCGGGCTGGCGGACAAGACGCCTGGGATCGAAAGCGTTCCCGCACTCCGGACAGCGCTGCGCTGGCAGCGCCCGGATATCATATCCACAGGCTGGACATAACATGAGGTTACTGTTTGGTCTAAACACCTTCTCGTAACATTGCCCTTCCTCAAAAACTCTTCACAGAGTCCGAGACTAATACATGGTCTTAATACCTGCTCTCCCTCAGCCCGATGTACATCGAGGCGGGCCACCCAGCCTTCACCTCCAAAGGAGGTGAGCCACCCGCCGAGCTCGACTCCGGGCAGTGAGGAACCGGGCGTGTTTAATGATCTACAGGAAGCCGGCCATGCGTGAGGCCTGCTGCGTGGAGCACGTTCTGAAGGCCGTCGATGTCGGTGTTGTCGAACGCTCCGAGTTCACGGCTGTCGAGGTCCAATACTCCCCAGCAGCTTCCGGACTCGTCGAACAGCGGCAAGACGACTTCGGATCGATCACGCGGGTCACAGGCAATGTAGTTGTCACCGAGTTCGGTTACATCGCGTACCACGAGCGGCTTCCGTTGCCTGAAAGCTTGACCGCACGCCCCGTGCAAGCCGATTCGTGAACAGGCCGGCTCGTTGCGCCACGGCCCCAGGATCAACTCGTCCTTGCCTTCATGCAAGTAGAAACCGACCCAAGATACTCCCGTGGAATGCAGCGCGTCCCAGAGCGTATCGACCGCGGCCTGCATGCGCGCCACACGATCGCCGGTCAGATCAACCACGGAATCGGCGAGCTTTGCATAAGGACGAATCATATTTCTGATTTCGCACAAACGACTGAATCCCTTCCCGCGGATCGCAGGAAAGCACTGCACCGAAAGTCGGGACGAGATGGAAACCTCGTCCCAGCAGGTCCTCAACGATCTTGGGCGTTCCACGGTCGCCAGAGCCCCATAGTACCCGAGTGACAACGGATCCGACAGTCCGAGCACTCGGCCCGTTGGCACCTGCCCGGACCATCCGGCTGGTAGT
>CP070827.1:1769795-1772393 GCA_020344555.1 Phycisphaerales bacterium | reverse complement strand
TTCGATCCCATCGGCATCCGCATCAAGTTAGACAAGACGATTACTCTGGAACCCTACATCCTGCCGCTCATTGATTCATCCAGATACAACCAACTTGTCGACATCGCCGGTGGCGAGCCGATCACAATCGATCCCAGCCGATTCGGTGAGGACACGCTGTTGCGCTACGTCATGCACCTCAGTGACGGTACCGCGAAGACCCAATACACGATGATGCTCGGCGCGTTCACGCAAACGAACATAACGTCGGATTGGCTGGGCGATTGGGTCACGTTCTGGGTCGAGGATACGGATGCGTTCGGTACGTTGGTCCGCCGCCAATACGAATCGATGGATGAAGAGCAGGACCGCCGTCGTCCGAACCGCGAGGTAATCGACGTCTTCAATGCATCACTCGTTCTGGGCGTCCATTCGAAGAACAAGCTGAGCCTTGCAGCGTTGCTCGTCGCACTGAAGACAACCATCAACACAACTGCACCCAACACGGTTGTCTTCCGCAACTTCGAGCCGTATCACAACATCACGATTGTCCAGATCGCGCCGGATCCCACGAGTCCCTTCGCTCAGGAGTTGCGCGGCCACGACGCTGAGCATGAGGCTGTTCCTGGAGAGAAGGCGCCCGCGGTTGACGAACGTGGCCCGGCTCTTTACTACGCGACGATCGAGGATGGCTTCTACGTTTCGACGCAGGCGTCAGCGCTGCGAAAGCTGATCGACAGGTTGCGCGGTTTCGCAGAGAGCGGCGATCAGGAGTCCAAGGGCGTGAAAGCGAACGCCATGTTGTACGTTGCACCACGTGCCGCCGAGTTGGCTCGTCCCACGGTGAGCTACTTCCTTGAGCAGCGAGCCCGGCAGGTTTCGTGGCAGAACCTCGCTCAAGTGTGGCTGCTCGGTCGCTGCGGCCTGTTGGGTGATCGTACGCTTGATGAGGTCTCGCGTTCTTACCTCGGGTACCGGTTGGTCTGCCCGGACGGCGGCACCTATAAGTTCGACACGGCAACCGGATCGGCGAAGTCCACTGTCCACGGACCCCTTGAACGACCGTTACGGCTCGAGGCGTCGCCGCCCGGATCACCGATTGACCGACTCCTCGAGCAGATTGAGCTCGTGACCGCGCGCGTCCAGTTCGCGGAGGACGGGTTGGCAAGTCAGGTAAGTATCAACCGGCGTTGACCACACAGATACGATGCGGATCACGGGGAGCGTCAACAATCGGTGGGTGATACAAGGACGACGTGAGCCACTGTGCAACTGACGACCTCCGGGTACTGCCCCCGACGAGCTTACGGGAAAGGGGGAGCCCGATGACCGCCCAGCGGATGACGCCGAGAGGCGAACCCGGCCCCGTCAAATCGGGCGGGCGATGACTTCCAGCGGTGCGGGCTGGCAGTCGTCACTGGCTTGCTGCGGCTCGGGGCGCTGGGAGGCGAACCCTATGGACGCCCCGCGAAACAAGCCATTACGCCGCATTCATCCCCTGTCGCCGCGCGACGGGAGACGCCAGAGGACAAGGGATTCGCGCCAACTACCCACCAGAGTTCCCACCTCACATGGGGAAACGAGGTCTGTTGCATGTCCATTTCCCCGCTCCCCGCGGGTGCACGCCCGCCATTGGCGGAGATAGCGTGCTCGGCAGCCACGCGTGCGCCATTTCAGCTGCGCGGTCGCGTTTTTGGACATTACCCCTTACACAGAAACGTTGCCGCATTGTATCGCAATTCGTTATCGGCTAACCTGAAGACCGGTCAACTGAGCGAAACGTCAAGGAGAGGCGGATTGGTCAGGTACAAATGAAACGAGAACGAGGCCGACCATGCACTCCTCGGATTCCGCGAAACTCACGCTGGTCATCCTTGCCGCAGGCGAGGGACATCGATACGGCGGTCTGAAACAGCTTGACCCCGTTGGGCCCAGCGCGGCAACCCTCATCGACTACACGGCATTCGACGCCCGGCGGGCAGGGTTTGGGCGAATCATCTTTGTGATCCGACCGGAAACCGAGTCTGAATTCAGGGCGCATTTCGAGCCTAGGTTGCGACCGCACCTAGAGGTCGCATTTTGTTTTCAGCGTCTCGTTGCGTCGCCGAAAGAGTCCGCGGGGCGCACGCGACCCTGGGGGACGGGGCACGCCGTTCTTGCTGTGGCGGGCGAGATCGAAGGGCCATTCGCCGCAGCCAACGCGGACGATTTCTATGGGGCCGATTCACTGCACGCCGTACGGAAGTTTCTCTCCAGCTCTGACGCGTCCGACATTCCGACATATGCCGTGGTAGGCTACGTACTCTCCGAAACGCTCAGCGAAACCGGAGGCGTCTCGAGGGCCTTATGCAATTGCGGGCTGAACGACGATCTGCTCGATATCGTGGAAGCCGACGGTATTGAGAGGCATGGTTGCAACGGGCGTTATACGGACGCTGAGGGGACGTCGCACATCGTAGACGGAAGCACGCTGGTCTCGATGAATCTTTGGGCTTTTCAACCCACGATATTCGAGCAGCTACGTGTCCGGCTCGAACGGCGCTTGCGTTTATCAGGCGAAAAGGACGATTCCGAGTTTCGCCTTCCCTCGGCCGTTTGCGACCTGCTCAGGACGGGAAT
>CP070827.1:1767097-1769695 GCA_020344555.1 Phycisphaerales bacterium | reverse complement strand
TGTGGCTCGTCCTCGGTCGGCGACACAGGTAGGGTGTGCACGGCACACCGAGGTTGGACCGGCCAGGCGCAGTCTCGTGGTCACGCTGGGCTCGGCGCATAAGGCCATCGTCTGCAGTACACACCCTGACATGGAACGACCTTTGTCAAGGGTGATTATTCGATTGTTTTCGTTTTGGACTACATGCTTGTTCTGTAAAGAGGCTTTGGGGCAGGCGGCTTCGACGATGCATCAGTCTGATATGCGTGGATTAGTTCGACGCCGTCGAACCAGAGCCGACAGGGATATGCTTCGTCGGGAGCGGTGCGTTCTACGAGCGTGAATACAGGACCACGGTCACTGCTCACATAGGGTGTGCCGCCTGTCGCTCCTGTCGTGCCTGCGCCCAAAGCAGCTTACAGATCCCTCATTCCATAACACCGATAGCTATATCCAGTTTTTCCCCTTGCCTTCGCCAGAAATTGAGGCAAGGGGAAAAACGTCCTATCGACCGGGCGGCACGTGGATCACAGAAGAACCATCCGGTCGTCCTTTCGTGGGGCTCCAGGCCCTCATGCGCCCTGGCGAGCCTGACGCCACTGGTGTTCGTGAAGAACCGACCAGAGAAACCCGGCCAACTCCCGCGCCAGCGCCACCACCACGACGCCCGGGGGTTTGCCCCGATCCAGTAAACGCCAATACCGCTGATGCAGACGCGCCATGGCCCGGTCGGCAATGTCCAACGCCCATGGCGGCTGATCCTGCCGCCGACGCTTCAACTCTTTACTGATCCGGGGACGGTGACGATAGTGCCAGGCACTTTCCACCAGTAACCGCCGAATCCGCTGGTTGCCCGCCTTCGTAATCGCCCCGCTCTGGCGACGGTCCCCACTGGAAAACGCCGACGGGACCAGGCCCAGATACGCCATGAGCTTTCGCGGCGACGGGAAACGTCCGAATTCAAAGATCTCCGTTAGCACGGTGATCGCCGTGAGGGTATCGATCCCCCGAAAGCAACGGAGCAAGCCCACGATCTGGCCATACTCCGGCCGTGCGGCCAACGCAGCCACTTCCTTATCCAGCGTCGCCAGCCGCTGCATACAGTGCTGCCATTCCGCATAGTACAAATCGAAGACCTCCCGCAGGTCCGCTTGATCGAACTCCAAGGATAACAACCAGCGAAGATGCTTCTGCGTCCAGTGGCGACCGTCCCGATAGATGTAGCCGTGACGCGTGAGGAACTTGACGAGCTGATGACGACTGCGTTTGAGATTCTCCTGGGCCGCTTGGCGACAGCGCGTCATCTCGCGGGCCGCCTCCTGCGCCGGGCTCGGGGCCTGCACCTCCGTCAGTTCCCCGGCCAGGAACTGGCCCAGCAGCTTCTGGGCGTCCCGCCGATCCGTTTTGACGCGATCGCCCGCCTTGGTGGGGACCAGAGACGGGGCGACGACCATGCACCGACTGCCCAGGGCCTCGATGCGACGCTTGAGCGTGAAGCCGCAGACCCCCGCCTCATAGCAGAAGTGCACCTCGTCCGGGGCCTGTCTTTGCACCTTCTTGACCATCTTGGTGATGTCCTTGGCCGTGTTCCTGACGGTCCATACCACCAGCTCGCCGGTGTCGCCATAAACCACGGCTACGGTATGTGCTTTTTTGTGGGTGTCCATCGCTACATGCGTTATACTGGTTCTCACGACCGGTTCTCCTTATGAATGAAGATTCATATGCGGCTCTGCTATCGCCGATAGTAATCCGCGACAACCAGCGGAAACACTCCGCTGAGCCTATGGTCTTTATAGACCATAACGACGAGAGCCGGTCGTTCCATATTTTCTACAGGCTGGGCGCGGCGTTGCCGGTACCGGCGACTCGAAGGACCAGTCGATGATGCGTTGCCGGGTCATCGCTGCTGTCACTGGAGTGGGCCAACGATCAGGTGTTTCTGCTGGCCGGCGTCGAGCGTGATGGGAAGGCCGCTGCTGAGTCGTTTGCCGCTATGGGTCGCTTGGGTGCCGCCTTCGAGGTCGTGCACGGCGTACGTCTTGCCGGCTTCGACGGTGAACCATTCCGGAAGGGTATTCATGCGGGGCCAGTCTTTGGCGAAACCCAGGTAGAGACGGTGGCGCGGGATGTCGAAGTTCAGCTCGCCCGACCAGGGCTTCTCCGATGTGATGCTGATGGCGAGTGTGTCACCGTCACCGGCGGCACCCAGCCGAAGGCCCCTCTGCCAGGGGCGGGCGATAAGGCCCTGCGTGTGCATCAGGGCGTGCATCAGGACGGTGCGGACGCCGTTGGCCTGGAGCTTCATCGTGCCCCAGAGCTCGGCGGTCTCCAGCGGCTCGTCGGAACGAATGACGCTGCGCGCCATCTCGCGATCGACCCACCTGAATCCCTCCTCGACGGGCACGCGGTTGAGCAGGTAAATTGCCCCCTCGATCGAGTCGGCGAAGCCGTCGATGGAGTAGTTGCCTTCCCAGTTGTAGTTCTCGTACTGCGGCTTGGCGAGGTTGCGAAGCGTCGCTCGCACGTGGTCGCGATAGACGGGCCGGCCAACGCTCATGTCGTAACAAAGATAGCCAACGTAGTTGTAGCCCCAGCCATCGCTGAACTTGCCGCTGC
>CP070827.1:1764394-1766997 GCA_020344555.1 Phycisphaerales bacterium | reverse complement strand
AACGTTCACACCGGCCGGGCCGGCGGCGGGCGATGCGAGGCCTGTGAGGGGAACGGCAGTAACAAGATGGAGATGGATTTCCTGGCCGATGTCTGGGTGACCTGCCCGGTCTGCGAGGGGAAACGCTTCAACCGGGAAACGCTGCAAATACTGTACAAGGGCAAGAGCATTACCGACGTGCTCGACATGGACGTTCAGGAAGCGCTCGAGCATTTCGAAAACGTTCCGAAGATCGCCGCAATGCTGAGCACGCTGCACAACGTCGGGCTTGACTACCTGAAGCTGGGTCAACCGTCGCCGACCCTCTCCGGTGGCGAGGCTCAACGGATCAAACTGGCCCGAGAGCTGGTCAAGAAGGCCACGGGGAAGACGCTGTATCTACTCGATGAACCGACGACGGGTCTGCACTTTGCCGACATCAAGCGGTTGCTGGCGGTCCTGCACCGTTTCGTCGACCAGGGCAACAGCGTAATCGTCATTGAGCACAACCTCGACGTCATCAAGACGGCCGATTGGGTGATCGATCTGGGGCCGGAAGGCGGCGACGGCGGCGGTCGAATAGTCGTGGCCGGAACGCCCGAGCGGGTCGCACGGTCGAAGCGGTCGTACACGGGAGCAGTGTTGTGCGAGGTGCTCGATGGGCGCGCCGGGAAACGTCTAAACGTCGAAACGTCTAAACGTCTAAACGTCGAAAAGTCTAAACGTCAAAAAGTCGAAACCGGGAGAAACGGTGCGCGGCGCAGGGATGTCATACAAGTTGTTGGGGCTAAGCAGCATAATTTGAAGGACATTGACGTTGAGGTGCCGCGAGGTCGGATGAACCTCTGCTGCGGGCCCAGCGGGAGCGGGAAGAGTAGTCTTGCCATCGACACAATTTACACGGAGGGGCAGCGCCGCTATGTGGAATCGCTCAGTGCTTACGCGCGGCAGTTCCTGAGCCGTTTGCAGCCGCCGCGTGTTGACCACGTGTACGGGCTGTCGCCGTCCATCTGCATCGAGCAAAAGACGGCCAGCAAGTCGCCGCGGTCCACCGTCGGAACGGTCACCGAGATCTACGACTATATGCGTGTGCTGTGGGCTCGGATCGGCCAACCCTATTGCCCCAAGTGCAAGATCCCGATCGGGACGCAGACAAGCGATGAGATCGTAGACAGAGTGTTGGCATTGGGTGAGGGGCGGAAGGTCATCCTGCTGGCACCGGTTGAGCCGAGCGGACAGGAATCCTATGAGCATCTGTTCAAACGGGAGCGTGCCAACGGCTATGCCCGTGTCCGGGTCGACGGTGTAGTGCATTCGCTGGACGAGCGGATTAGCATCGACGGCAAGCGCCGCCATGACGTCGAACTGGTCGTCGACCGGATCGTCGTCCGCAAAGCGCAAGAGGCACGCATCTCCGATAGCGTGGAGCAGGCGCTGGCTGTGGGTAACGGAATCCTTATCGTGCAGGCTGTCGAGGAGGGGGGCGACAAAACGTCGAAACGTCGAAAAGTCAAAAAGTCGAAACGTCAGAGTACTGACGGCGGGAATGGCACTGGGGAACATCGTTTCTCGCAGCATCATTCTTGCGAGCGGTGCGGGCGGAGCTATGAGGAGCCGACGCCGCATCATTTCTCCTTCAATAGCCGGATGGGCTGGTGCGAGGCCTGCGAGGGTCTCGGTGTTCAGCAGGGGGCGAGCCCGGCCGCGATCGTGATCCACCCCACGCGATCTATTGCCGACGGGGCGATCGCCGGATGGGGCGTGCTGCAGCCCGGATCCAAGCTTGGTGCTATGGCATCCGCCCTGGCGGATCACATCGGGTTCGAGTTGAGCACGCCCTGGAACAAACTTACCGAGGCACAGCGGCTGACCTTCCTCCACGGCTGCGGTGACGACTGGATTACGGTAACGCAGGAGCATGGCTCAACCAAGCCGCGGGCGGAATGGAATCCCGATCTATCGGGAGCCTGCGCGGCGCAACTGGATGCCCTGCGCTTCAAATGGAAGGGGTTCTTCCCGGCCATTAACCGGGCGACCCGTTCGAGTTGGCGGTATCGCAAGCGGCTCGAAGAGCTGGTCACGGATGTGCCGTGTGACGCGTGCGCTGGAGGCCGGCTCAAGCCCGAGTCTGCGGCAATACGCGCGGGCGACAAGACGATCCACGAGGTGTGTCTGTGGCCGCTGGATCGGACACTGCAATGGTTTGAGAATATCGAACTGTCGTCGCGCGAGCGGAAGATCGCCGGTGAGTTGCTGCACGAGATCACCTCGCGGCTTAGATTTCTTGTCGAGGTCGGTCTCGATTACGTGACCTTGCATCGGACGGCCTCGACCCTCTCGGGCGGGGAGTCGCAACGGATTCAGCTCGCCTCTCAGATCGGGACGGGGCTGACCGGGGTCCTTTATGTGCTGGACGAGCCGACCATCGGGCTGCACCCGCGCGACAACAACCGCCTGATAAAGGCGCTGAAGCGGCTGCGCGACCTGGGCAACACGCTGATGGTGGTCGAGCACGATCGAGAGGTGATCGACGCGGCGGACCACGTACTGGACTTCGGACCGGGGGCGGGGGCGTTGGGCGGGAGGATAACCGCTACAGGAACGCCCAAACGGATACGCACCAG
>CP070827.1:1761675-1764294 GCA_020344555.1 Phycisphaerales bacterium | reverse complement strand
GGCCCGGGTTCCACGGGCGCGTCGATCAGCGTCCCGTCGTCAGCGGGGTCGCCATCGTAGAAGTAGGCCACGACAAACAAAGCCGGCGCGTCGCAAATGTTTCTGACTGTTGCAGTTAGCGTAGCGACGGACCCGGACGATGGGTTGGGCGGGGAGACTGTTATTCCCCTTGCCTCTACAGCTAAGTCACCCACTATCTCGTGTCGCAACTCGTACAGATCCGTCTGGCCCGGTACGGGCACGTTGTCCACCACAATGTGCTCGCCTCCCCGTTCGATTGTCCGTGTCTCGTAGTGGACGTGCACTTTGTTGTACACGACAGCCAGGGTACCTGCGGCGTCAAGCGCCGGCGACATTCCCCGCTCCAAGAGGGCATCGTTGGTAAGTTGCTGCGGCTTGCTCCACACGCCAAACGTGCAGTCATACGTCGCGTACCACAGGTCTACGCGATGGGCACTGATTTCCTGCCAGACCAGTGCGAGTTGTCCACTGGTGTTGCTGCCAAGCCGAAAGTCCGCCGCGCCAGACCCTGCGCCTTCAAGGTCGACAATTACGCGTCGGTCGATTAGCCCCAGATCTGTGGACATCACGAGGTCGCCATTGCTATACCAGACTAACACTAGGTTTCCGTTCTCGTCGTAAGCCAGTTGGGGATTAGCGTCCTCCACCTCGTCCGCAGTAAGCTGCATCACCTCCGACCATGATGATCCGTCGTACGTAAGCGCGAAGAGTTCCTGACACCTCGACGGGCCATAGTCCGGGTCGCACTCATTGCCACGCTGGTCGGTTTCTTCTGGGTCGCCGGTAAACAAGATGACCGCGTCGGTGCCGTCGAAGGCCATTGCACTCTTGATGATGGACCGAACACCTGTGGCAGCAACCGCAGGGGTCCTCCAGTTTGCTCCATCGTACAGAACATAGTGGATATTGTTCGGATTATTGCCGGTCCCAAGCAGCTCGTTACCCGCATTACTTATCCATGTAAGCATCGCTCTGCCGTCGGCCGCCGTCGCGATCCGTGGGCTGTGGTCGAGAATGGTGTTGTCAGTAATCGTGGTCGGGGAAGACCATATTCCGCTTGCGCCGTCGTAGCGGGCGACGGTGATCTCCATCTTGCCCTTCATCTCTTCGAGTTTGCACTCGCTCCGACATACCGCCTCGCATACTGGCGGGTCCGGGTCGCCGGCGCACTCAGCCTCGCACGGAGGTGCACACGGATCGTCGGGCTCACCAGGGTCGATCAGTACTTCCGCGGCGTCCTCCCAGACAACGAGGGCATCACCGCCAGCCAGCGCTGCAATCTGTGGATGGAAGTCAGCCGTGCCGTCGTCGCCCACAGGCTCCGGTACCGACCATGTCGCCTCGTGCTTACGCGCGAAGACGATCTCCGTCCGGTTGACACTCGTGCGGGAAGGGTCGTCATGTACCCACGGGGCGAGCAATTCGTCTCCGATCGCGGCTAGCTGCGGTGTCGATTCGGGAAACACATTCAGTTGAATAGGCGTCTCTGTTGTGCCATCACAGAGCACTCCTGAGACGCCAGCCGCCGGGGCGCCGTACGAGTTGCCGACGAAAACGGCGTAGTCCTCGTCCATGTAGTCCCTGGGCATCAGCTTGAATTCGCTCTCGTCGGGCATGCGCGCCAGTTGCAGCTGGCCCAGGCCGCTACCGTAAAGGTCCCACCAGTAGTCCAACAAAGGCTGCTCCCACGACCAGATCCACACCACGATGCGCACACCGCCGGAGAGGTAGATCCTGAGCTTCTCTAGGGTCGGCTCCTCTGGGAACTGGAGCCTCATGACCGCTCCACCGCCGAGATAACCTTCCAGGGCCAAAAGGTCCGCCACACCTAGACCCAACATGATCTCGGCGTAGAGTCTCCAATCCAGCGTTCCCGCGTACTGCACGTCAAGCTCGTCGAGCCAAGCCCAGACGTCGAGTTGCGAATTGAGTTGCGTCTCCAACAGCATTCGCCAGTAAGCCGGGACGGGGATCGGGCCGACGAAGAACACCGTGTACGTGGCTGGAGACTGATATCCGCCTGTCAGATCGAATGTGATCGTGCCTCCGGGCAGCCACTCCTGCTCTACCGGTACGTACTCCCACCACAACGTTCCTGCAAGCCTGGGTGTGAGCTCGATACCGGCTACCTTGGTCGGCTGGTCTGAGCCTGCTTCAAACAGTGGTGCCCGTGAGGTACCGTCTCCTGTAATGTCCAGGTCCACGTGCGGCAGCGACACGAATTTGAATTCCCTCGCCCCGAATCCGGGAATATCCTCCGGGATCATTCCCCACCCCACGCCCTCCGACAACGAGTCAAGCGTGATGTCCTGAGCCGCGACATAGGTGAGCCACCGCTCATCCGAATCATGCTTGAGCACCAACGCCGGAATGCCAACCGGCGGCGGGATCACATCGAACCGGACCGTGTAGGGTGCCGACTCGGCGCCGTCGTCCGCCACCGCAACGACGCGCAACTTCCCACCCACACCGAAGTCCGTGCCCATATTGAACGAGTGGGTCGCGGTGTGTCCGAAGCAGGGCTCTTCGCGCAGCTCTGGGCGCAGACGAACTCGTGCAAGGACTGCGCGCCCTGGGGCGGCATCGACGCGAAGTTCT
>CP070827.1:1758942-1761575 GCA_020344555.1 Phycisphaerales bacterium | reverse complement strand
GGTTCGGGCTCCATGAGGGCCGGCTGGAGCTGATGACCGGCATCCGCGAGCGGCGGTTCTGGGATGAAGGCACGCTGCCGAGCGACGCCAGCGCGCGCGCCGGGCGGCATGCCCTGGAGGCCTCAGGCGTCTCGCCGGACGAGATCGAGTGTTTGATCCACACGGCCGTCTCGCGCGATTTTCTCGAACCAGCCACGGCCTCGGTGGTGCATCACAAGCTGTCGCTATCTCCGAGGGCACTGGTGTACGATATCTCCAACGCTTGTCTGGGGTTTCTTGACGGGATCATCTCACTTGCCAACATGATCGAGCTGGGCCAGGTGAAAAAAGGACTCATCGTTGCCGGCGAGAGCAGCCGCAATCTGGTCCGCACCACGATCAGCCAACTGCTAGGCGCACCGAAGCTGACGCGCCAGCAGTTCAAGGCCGCCTTCGCGTCACTGACTATCGGCTCGGGCGCCGTGGCACTGGTGATGACACACGATTCGCTCACCGATACCGATCATCGTCTGCTTGGCGGCGTAGTGCGGAACGCCACCGAGCACAACGATCTGTGCCGGGGCAGTGCAGATACGGGCTTCGACCCGGATGCCGCAATGAGCATGCAGACCCAGGCGGAGACTTTGCTTGTCAGCGGCTGCGAGCTGGCCGCCGGGGCGTGGGGTCTGTTCAAACAAGAGCTGGGCTGGACGAATGGCGATGTCGCCCGGACATACTGCCACCAGGTTGGGGCGGCCCACAGGGATCGACTGTTGGAGGCCCTTAAGCTCGATGGGGCGAAGGATTTCTCGACCTTCGAATCTCTCGGGAATGTCGGGTCGGTGTCGCTCCCGCTGACGATGGCGATGGGCGTCCAGCGTGATCCACCCCGTCGCGGCGAACAGATCGCCATGCTGGGCATCGGAAGCGGTTTAGGAACGGTGATGCTCGGTGTGCGCTGGTAGCCCGTCCGATGGCCATCGATCTGCCCGAGCTGAAGGATCTGTACCCCTTCGACTCTCATTACCTGGACGTGACCGGCGGGCGCATGCACTACGTTGACGAGGGCAGTGGCCCCGCCGTCGTCTTGCTGCATGGCAACCCCACCTGGTCGTTCTACTACCGGGAGCTGATCAGGGGCTTACGCGACCGGTATCGGGTAATCGCTCCGGACCACGTAGGTTGCGGTCTTTCCGACAAACCGCCGGAGTATCCGTACACGCTGTCGACCCACGTCGACAACCTCGAGCAGCTTATAGATCATCTGGGTCTGTGCGACGTTACCGTGGTCGTCCATGACTGGGGTGGGCCCATCGGGTTTGGGTGGGCTGCCCGCCACCCCGACAGGGTACGCGGCTTTGTTGTGTCCAACACGGCCGCCTTTTTGGGTGGGCGGACTCCGTTTCGGATCCGGATCTGCCGCTGGCCGATCCTGGGTGAGGTCGCAGTGGGCGGATTCAACGCCTTCGCCCGTGCCGCCGTACGCATGGCTTGCCGTAAGCGGGAGCGCATGACGCCCGAGGTGGTAAGAGGCTACCTCCTACCTTACGACACGCCTGCCAACCGAATCGCGATCCTCTGCTTCGTCCGCGACATCCCACTGAGCTCCAGGGTGCCAAGCTTCCGGGTGCTCAGGCAAATCGAAGCGGCCCTACCACGGTTCCGGGATCAGCCGATGCTTGTGTGTTGGGGTATGAGGGATTTTTGCTTCACGGCTTGGTTTTTGGAGCAATGGATCGGCAGGTTTCCACAGGCAGTCGTGCACCGCTTTGAGGATGCCGGCCACTACCTCCTCGAAGACGCCCATGAGCGGATTCTTCCGCTCCTATGTGACTTCCTGCAGCGCCGATAGGCGTGCCTGTGACATCCCGCGGGCTGGGCGCGTCGGCCGGTTCTCGGGTATGATCCGGCGATGTCCGTCACTCGGGTTACTGGTTGATGACAGGCGGACTATGGCCGGCACGGGGGCCGGCTGCTGCATGAGACATCGGAATGCCCTTGGTTAATTCAGTCTTCGCATCGTAGGGAGATTTTGGAATGGCTGAAGAGCTCGTAGGAGTAGTCACGCACTATTTCGGTAAGGCCAGGGTCGCCGCCATCAAGATCACGGATGGTCAGCTTGATGTGGGCGACACGATCCATATTGTGGGGCACACGTCGGACTTCACGCAGAAGATCGATTCGATGGAGATCGAGCGTGCGCCCATACAATCGGCCAAGGTGGGTGACGAGATCGGCGTTCAGGTAGCGGAGCACGCACGAGAACACGATGAAGTGTACCGTGTGTCGCCTGAGTGACTCGGGCATCGCGAGTGAGTAATTGGCCGACCTGTTGACGGTGGGGACATGCACGGCCGAGAAGCCCGCGCGTGGTGAAGCGCGATCCTGTTAGGAGGTTGGAGAGACGGTACGCCCATCCTTGTCCGTAAGACCGGGTTTCACGCGATATAGTGCCGGGAGCGGAGGGTTCGGATAAGTAGCCAAAAGATGAACGGACGACAGCCTCGCATCGACACCTATAGCTTCGGCAGCATCGAGATAGACGGCCGCACGTACACTGCCGACGTCATCATCCTGCCCGCAGGGGTACGGAGCGACTGGTGGCGTGACCAGGGTCACACTCTAAAGCCGGGTGATCTTACCGAGGTGTTGGA
>CP070827.1:1756204-1758842 GCA_020344555.1 Phycisphaerales bacterium | reverse complement strand
GTCGTACAACTGAAGTTGGTTGGTGCTCTCGATGAGCAGGTCGCCAGCGGCTTCTATTGTGGCACGTGCAACAGGCGCGACCGCGCTTGTCCCGGTTTCAAACTCGATTCTGCCTGCTACTCTGTCAGTGCCGGAGGGCGTGTTATTGGCGTAAGCCGCCACGCGAGCAGCACTTGTCCAGTCGCTATCGGCATTGTAGCCATACCAATCAACAGCACCCACCGGATCATCCGCGCTCACTACTGTTTTGGATGCCTGTGTGCCGCGTGAACGATACAAACCAAAAAGGGGATAATGAGTGCTGGTATTGCTGTAAGTGTATGTAGTCAATTGACATTTCTGATTGTCTCGATGACACCAGACGTTCGTTTCGCTGACTTCAAAAGCGGCGCCGGAGCCATCGGAAATAACCTTCACCCGGCCCGTCCCTTTGCCCGACAACACCAGATCAACATTCGTCTCGCCGTCCGGCTTGAGCGTCGGGCCAACGCCTGTCGCGCCGCTGGTCACTTCCAACCAGTTGACGGCACTGGCGACACCGGCCAGCTCCAGAACGGCGAGATTCTGCGTCGGGTCGTGGATCGTTCCGATCTTCGGCGTGGTCAGCGTCTTGTCGGTGAGCGTCTGATCGCCGCTGATCGTGGCAACTTCGCGATCCGCCGAATTGTTGTACGCCCGAACTCTGCCGTTTACACCTTTGCCCCGTAGGTCAAGATGCGCGCTCGAATCACTGCCGACCGGAACAAGCAAGGGGCCGAATCCGGTTGGACCGCCGGAGATCTGCAGGCCATTAACGTAGACTGTCGCCCCGAACAGTTGCAGCGTTTTGCCGGGTGCTTGACCGTAGTCCGTACTCCCGGCCGGCAAGTTGACATCACCGGTCAGGCTGTGTGCACCCAGCGACGTAAGCGGATCTGTGCCGCCACCGGCATGTGTTGAAGCGTGTCCCGCGCCGCCGGCCACGATGGCAAGAATATCAAGGGCACGTCGAAGATTGAGGGGTCTCGGCGATGACCACTTGGTCGGATCACCCGGTTTGTAATTCAGATGCGCGGCATCTGTCGGGTGTGGCTGGGCGCTTTCATTGTAGAGCTTGGGCATGCTGTGGTTCCCGAGGCAACGAGATCGGTGGAGCGTTGCCCTGCAAAGCGCCCATGTTCTGTGCGTACATCCATAGGGCCTCAATCGCCTCGACCAGATCGATCGTATTGAAGTGGTGGGCCTTGTAGTCCATGTGCGACCATACGCGAAATCCGGCTTGCTTGGCTCGGGTGCAGAACGCCATATCTGTGCCGCGCGTCACCAAGCCACTGTCCGGGTCCCACTCCCGCAAGAAAGGCGCCTTCATCTTTTCAATGACGCGCCGGGCGATGAGCATACACCCGCTGGCTATGGCATCGACTTCAACAAGGCCGTGGCAAACATCCATGATCGGGAAAAAGTGCTCGCCCGTGCGACGAAAGGCAGACATCAGGAACGGCGGCTTGACACAATGCTGGCGATTTTGCCACAGCGGGTAGAGACAGCCGACTACGTCCAGATCGGCCCACACCAGATCGAGCGGATCGCAATTCTCGAACGGGGCGTTGTCGGAATCCATGTTAAACCAATAGTCGAAGCCGTCGTCGAGCATTGTCTTGGCCAGTGTGTGCAGATTGTGCACGTACGGCTTCTTGTAGCTGAGGCGCAACCCACGACTAACTCTCTCGCTGGTACACATCAAACGAACTGCTGCCCCGGTTGTACCCGCTTGGATGTTGCTCGTGTGGGGGATCGAAACCATGACGTTGGGCTGTGATGCACTTTGGCTGGGGAAAAACTGCTCATTGAGTATCTTGCCGAGACCCTCCTTGGCAGTGGTATCGAGCGTCTCGATCGGGACGTCGATTTTGCGTAGGGCCGAATCGACGAACGTATCAAGTTTGGCCTCCCGCTGAAGAAGACGATGTCGGGCATATTCTTCTTCCCACGCATAGCAGCGTCGATGACTGCTGATGACATCTTCGATCGGCCGTTTGCAACGCACGAACAGCGCTCGCGGGAATAGGGCCAGGTAGGGCTCAATAAGGTCGGCGATGCGCGGGTCCTTGAAGCCCCAGGGATGGAGCCTACGCCGGCGGTCCATTCCCAACTGACAGAGCTGGGTGGTGAAGTCCAATCGCGAGATGTGACCGTCCAGAAACCGCTGATTCAGGTCTCGGAAATCCAGATCCTCCCAGTAGCCATTGGGATTCTGCTCATCAGCAGGTCGGAAGCGTTGCCCCATGTCGACGCCCATGTCCCGCAACATCCCGGCTACGGTGCTGCTGCCACAGCGTCCCGGTCCCACTACGATAATCGGATCATACATGCGCCCGTCCCTGGTATCTTAGCTGCGTCGATCAGCCCCACTTCGACGCCCCACTCCTGAGTGTTGGGATTGGTCCATTCCAGCACACAGACGTCCTGGCCCTCATCGGTGTTCTGAAACACGTAGTCTCGAAGCTCATCATCCGGGATACGCATCAAGCCGCGCCACCCGTCCACGCCCGCATCCTCGATCGTAAAGAGCGTGAAATCGAAGGGCGTGGTTTTCACGGTGCTCGACGGATACTCGTACGCTGCGCCGGTCAGGACCTTTCGGTGGTCAACCTTGATC
>CP070827.1:1753457-1756104 GCA_020344555.1 Phycisphaerales bacterium | reverse complement strand
AATGACACGATCACGTTCACGGTCAGCGGCGTAGTAGATACCGGTGGTGAGAAGCGGGTGGACTGTGTGGTCAATGAGGAGGTTCCTCCTGTGACGCCAACGTACACGTGGGAACTGACTATACCGCCGGATTACCCTCCGCCGCTCCCGCCGTTAAGCGGCTCCGGCTCGACGGCGAGCGTGGTGGCCAAGGCACCGGGCACGTACTCCTGCACCTTAATGGCAGAAGCCAACCGCGAATGCGAGCCCTCCGAACACACAATCGGCCCAGAGACGGGCAAGGCGGTACGAATCCGCGTCGACTCGATTACTTTCTCCGGGACGGACATGCGAGCCGTCTCGCGCGATGACGGCTCAGGCGTGTATCCCACACCGCATTGGAAGGACAACTCTTCTCCGCTCGACGACGATAATGATGATGTTGGGGATCACAACATCCCCGTCGCATATCCGCGCAACACACGCATGTACCTGTCCGCGACTTTTGTCGTCGAGCCCGCGGATGGGCTAACCGGGGCGGTAATCGTGACGGGTGAGGCGACGGGGGCAGGCTTGCCCTATCGGTTTGAGGATACGGTCAGCGTGTCGGGCGCGACGGTGACGATCAGCAATGTGGCGGCCGACCGACTGCTCGTAAACGAGATCCACTACTACGACCCGTTGACGATTCACTGGTCGATCACGCCGGGCGCCGGTGATCCGTTGAACTGCAGCATCCCGGACACGACGCATCGCGTCTACGTGACGCTCGCCGCGCCCGATCCCGGATCGCTCTACGAGACGGTGGTCCATCTGGGTTGCCGGAGCGCCGCGGGATATGCCAGCGAGAGCGAGACGATGGCGGCAATCTGGAGCGACTTTACGGACCGAGTGGTTCAGCGCAAACCAAAGGATGGGCTGAATACTCAAGATAACGTGCAGATGAAGTACTGGAACCCGCCCGGTACGGCGTCTCAAACAATGGAAGGGATGCTGGCAACAGGCAATGGAACGTGTGTGGCGTGGTCTCAGCTCTTTCAGGCGATACTCCATGCTCAGGGCATCGGCTCGGCGGGCATCGTTGAGGTCACTCCAATTTATACAGATGATCCAACGCAAGGCGGTGGGCGCGGAGGAATGCTTGTGAAGAACTGGAGCTTTTTGCAGCCTGGGACGGCTCCGCCAAGCTGCTCCCCGTTCACTCACCTGGAAACGGAAACCACTGATAATCCAGGGGCACCCGCGCAGGATAATTCGGACCCTCCGGGCGCTTTTCTCAACCATTTCATAATTAGGTGTGACGGACAGTGGTACGACCCCTCTTACGGCAACGGTCCGTTTGCAAGCGATCTGGCTTGGGAAAACGCGTCTATTGACGGATACAGGAAGTTGTGCGCGTCGCTTCCGGGAGACGTTCGAAAGCAGAACGACGCGACGCTGGTAGAAATGCAGTTTCTTTCTCCTTGAAGGACGTGGGACTATGAACGCAAACTTGTTGCTCGTTCTTTCCATCGCCATTGCAGAACCGCAGCCAACGAATCAGCGCAAGGACCTCGCTGACGCCGAATGCGTGGCACTGGCAAGTTGTAGTTACCTGGAGGGCGACACACACGCCCTTGTGGAGCTCGAGCTTGCCAAGGCCCTTCTAGAGGAGCCGCACCGCGGCTACCGCTACGTGTTCCGACTTTTCAAACTCGCTGCGAGCCATGAGACGCGCAAGAACCGCCGCCGGGGATTGCTTGCTGAGTTGCCCGACATACCGACACACAACCGTATCGGGGCACCAGATCCCGTTCGAGCCGGTGCATTGGTCGTTGACTCGGAAGGGCAACGCATTTTTGTCATAATATCGAAGTCGATCGGGGGCCACGTGATCCTGCGCGCATATGGCTTTGCTCTCGGCGAATCCGCGGAACAGGTTGTGGCGCAAAAGGTGCCGCCCCGTCCATTCGCTCAAATTGAGGACCATGGTGGGGAGACGGACGGTTCCGTTCGAAGCCTAACTGCTCACATCGAAGAGAACGCCATTTTGATCACCGCGAAGGCATCGGATACCGACGCGCGCGACCGTGAGTTTTTACTAGACCTTGGGACGAAAAGTCTTTCAAAGAAGAGGACTGGGCGCTAGATGTAGGGTGCTGTGACGCCGACGTACACGTGGGTCATCAGCAAACCCGACGGGAGCACGGTCAGCGGGAACGGATCGGTGGGCGCCGTCCTGGCGGATCAGCCGGGGACCTACTCCTGCACGTTCACGGCCGAGACGAACCGCGACTGCCCCCCGCAAAAGTCCTACACCGTCGGGCCGGAAACGGCGCAAGCGGTCGACATTGCTTCCGTGTCGTGGGATGAGTATGCCCCCGAGAGTACACCGCTAGGCACGTGCCCGAACAACGGAGGAAAACAGGTCTTTCCGGGGAAGGCGTCGCCGGAGGATACCCTGCCCGGCATCCGAAGTAAGGTCGCCCTTGTGGCCACGATATCTCCCGTGGTGGAGGGCTGCACGGTGCATTTCAAGGTATGGGACGTGGACGATCCGTTCGACCAGAACAACCCGAACATGCCGGACGTCGCGCTGATCGATGGTGATACGTCCGGCCCGGACAATCGCGGCACGGCCGGCGGGCTCGCTGCTTCATCCGCCCAGACGGATGCCAACGGCGAGGCA
>CP070827.1:1750684-1753357 GCA_020344555.1 Phycisphaerales bacterium | reverse complement strand
ATATCTTCGGCCACCGCGCGCTCATTGAGCTCCTTTGCGTGTCTATAACAACTCGTCAAAGTAAGCGCGGCCGACTCGGTGAGGTCCTCGTCGTCCGATGTAGTGATGATCTCCCGAAGCACAGGACGAATTGGCTCCAGCGGATAAGCGTTGCGCCCTCGCAGCCCTTTCAGCGCCTTCGTTTTCATTTTGACTGACCCGGGTCCGGTGAAGAACTTCCGAAACATGTCCGGGTCGTCTGGGTGCGGGCGAAGGCAGCAACCGGCTGCAGCGTCTGCGCGTGTCCACTCGTCCTGATCGGGGCTCAGCGCCAAGCCATGCACGAACTGTCGGGCCCGTTTGCCACCATTGGCACACAAGGCTGCCAGAGCCTTCTCAGTCCATGCCCGCTCGCTCGTCAGCTGATCCCATCCATCGAGAATCGCATCGACCGTCTGCTCCGTGTCCCGGTAGCGCAAGCCCTGCAGACAGCGGTACTTGAAACCCAGGGGCACTGCGTCGTTCCCATCGTCGAGGACTTCCACAATAATCGGCTGCACAGTCGGATCGTCGCTCGATGCGATGTACAATATGACAATTGCCTTGAACCGGTCGTCCGGGCAGTTCTCCCATATAGCGCGCCAGAGCGCCGTGTTACCCACCCCGACCGTAAACTTTGCCCCGATCAGTTGAAGATCGTTGTAAGCCCATTCTCTCTCCTTTGCCGTGGCCCCTTTCCACATCTTCTCCAACAGGAATGCCAAGCCTTCCTCTACCGATGCTCCTGCCCAGTCATAATACCTCAAGTTGGCTCGAAGAATGGGACGCTGGGCGTCCCATTTTGCAAAGGCTTCGGACTCGCCCAGGCGCCCGTTCAATATGAAAGCCGCCAGGCCTGCTTCCCACGATCGCGCTGCTGCTGCATCCACATCCCATTGCGTCGGCTGTCCTGCCAGCAGGGCATCACGTTCGCGAAGATAATCAACGCCGTCGCTTTCCCCCAATCGCATCAATCGAGCGAAGTCCTGGCCACCATCTTCACGGACGACATTGACAGCCGAGACCGAGAACGCCGCGATGGCAAGCACCGCACCATAGGGCAATCTACTGAAATGTGTTCTCATTTTTCACTCTCCATGACCGCATCCGCTCTTAGGTTACGGCGTCTGCTCCCACCATTTCGGGCTAACCGGCACAGCACGCTGCTCATTGGAGCTACAGTGAACCTCACCATAAGCAAGATGGTAGAGATACCAATCATCGATGTATTCTATGCTGATGTCCCCGGGCATGTTCTGGTTCAGCCATACCCGGAACGGATCCCGGTAAGTGTCCAGCTTCTGGTTCTGGTTGGAATCTTCGCCCGGGTCGAGCTCGAAGTTGCTGTTCAGGTCTTCTTCTACTGGTGGGTTGTCGCGATCGAATGTGTGGAGGAACGGATCCGGGGCGATATAGACGTTGCTATAGGACGCGCCGTTCGCGAGATCGGGAGTTATTGCAAGCGTTCCGGTCCCCAGCCGTGGGTCGTCGATGTGGTTGAAAAGGACGGGAACAGGGAGCACGTCGTCTGAAGATTGCAGACCGAAAGCGTCGGAGATGTCGCCGGACAAATCCGCGACGATCGTGGCTAGGGGTCCCGTGCTGCTGTTGTAGCCGTCGATGTACTCGGATTGTGGCGAGTCGAGAGGGCGGCCCAGAAGCAAAGCGACCGTATCGACCTCCCAAGGCGGATTCACGTTCTTGTTGTCGTGGTCGCGGTAGCGGGGGATGTGGAGGTACGGCTCGACGCCTCCGGGAACCAGAGCATCGCCCTCCAGGACATCGAGAGCAAGCTGTGGATCTGCAAGGAGAACCGTCCAGCCGTGCGTGGCGTAGACGTTCGGCACAATCGACATGAACTCGTCCACGTGGCCCACCAAAAGCCAGTCACTGTTCAAGGTCACCGGCGACTGGACCTGCTGCCGCGCCAGAAAGGCGCGCAGCTTCGGATCGATCTGCCGTCCGCCCACCCCGCCGTCGCCGTAATAGATCCGTCCCAGCGGATAGGCAGTGCCCTGCACGACACAGGGAGGCGAGACTTCCAGGTTCCCGAAGGAATCGAGGCTGTTGCGCGGGACGCCAAGGCTGCTGATTTGAACGTGCCCGAAGTCCACCCCCAAGAGCGACAGCGGGAACGGTTCTAACTCTCGGTCGCGTTTCGAGTCCAACACGACATACATGCCGTTGTACGGCGCTTCTTGAAAGCCGATCTGGAACTCGTCCTGAGCCCAGCGATCCACGTTACCGTTAAGCGCGTCGCCGATTATCTCATCGATCACTCCACCCGGCGTCGCCCCCGGAAAGCGCTGCGTTGTATACGCTGTTGACTCGGCCACAACCTCCACCGGATCTTCCGACGCGGATTCGCCTATCCGAGACACGTAACTTCGCATCGGGTCAGCAAGATGTCCCAATAGAATCAGCGGTGCTACCTTGAGCTGGATCTGGTCGCTGCAGGTTGAGCCGGTCCCGTCGTTTACCTCCATCTCCAGCTTCACTTCCCCGGCGAACTCCAGGCCCTCGACCCACAAGCTCACGTCAGCGGCTCGCAAGGCTGCAAGGTCGACCTCGTGTGACGGGTCGTCTTCCGGGAGTGGGAAGACCGTCGGACCCGTCGGACCGCCGCCCAAGATCACTTGCGTGCCCGAATCCGGC
>CP070827.1:1747908-1750584 GCA_020344555.1 Phycisphaerales bacterium | reverse complement strand
GGAGATGTGGTTGGACCACGTGACGACGATGAATCGGGAGGCTCTGAGGGAGTTTTTCGATTTCATGGACCGGCACGCCGACAGCGTCAACGAGGAGGCGATTCAGCAATACGTTGAACGCCTCGGCAAGACGAACCGTCCAGTGCCGGAGATTCGTCGTCGGGTGAACACCGTGAAGCGGTTCCTGACATGGGCCGTTGGCGAGGAGCTCATACGAGGTGCGCCGCTCAAGGATGCCGCGAAGCTCGTCGTGGCGTAGTAGGCGAGGCTCAGCGGGCGGGGGCGCTGAAAGTTTCAAGGTAACGGCGCCGGACGCCACCGGCACGGATGCTCTAGGCCTGAGCCTTATACATAAGTTGAGCCCACTGCTTTTCGTCCCGTAGGGACACCCTGAGAATAGCCCATCGATTTATCGATGGGTTAAGAACATGCAGCACGATTGGAGTCCTGGAGGGACGGCTGAGCGTTCAGTCGTCCCTACGGGACTATGGCGGCATGAGCCGTCCCCATTCCCAGCGTTGAAACGCTGGGCTATGTTCGAATGTCTCTCCGAGACGGAACAACGCAGATGTGTATAAGGCTCAGTGCTCTAGGCTCCGGCTGAACGTGGCCTGTCGGTGTGGGTTAGGACTGCCTGACACCGACTGGCTCGGCATCATTGTTCTTTCCCCCGGTAACGGCACCGGGTGGCACCACCAAGGACGGTATCGCTCTCGGTTGAACGTGCCCCGTAGGCGCGCCTTTGACCGGTTTGAAGCGGATGCGCTTGATGGTGCCATCCGGGTTTCTCTCCACGATGTCGTTTTCGGCCGCCTTCCAGTGCCCGCCGTGGTTGGGCATATGACGGAACAGCGTTGAGTGGAGTTGCAGAACGATGTTCACCGAAAACGTCATGTGCTGAGCCGATTCGTGAATCAGCGCGAGGTCGTCGCGGTAGCCGGCGATCTCCTGCTCAGACCGGCCTTTCGGCGTTGTGGATTTGAGGACCAGCGCCTCGATGCGGTGGTGGGGAGCAGTGACACCTTCGATGCGGTTCGACGAGCAGCGACGACATCCCGGCGTGGGCTACACCGAAGGCTGGATTCTCGGTGAACCCCTCATTCCGGAGCAAGCCCGACTTGGGTCTGGAAGTGGTTGCGCCCGGTGGCTCCTGATCGTCGACCTGGAAAGACCGTGTGTGTTAGATGCAGCGTGGCGCCCGACCGTGCCTTCCGAGTTCGGCCTAACCGAAGGGGTCGACTCTCCCACAACGGCTGCGATACCTGGACGAGGTCGGTCAAAGGTACTGAGCACTTTTGATCCTCCCGGGCCTTAGAGACTCCGTCAGGGGCGTTCTTGTTCCGGAAGTATCCAACTTAGGCCGATCGGGTTCCGGTCCCGCGATGCGGTGTATCGAGCATCGGGGCATGATTGCCCAAGTGGTTGTTGGCGGCGTCTTGGATTGACTGCCGGAGGAGGGACTCGAACCCTCACCCTGTTGCCAGGACGGGATTTTGAATCCCGCGCGTCTGCCAATTCCGCCACTCCGGCATGTCGTAAGTCCTTACCCGTAAATAAGTTATGGCGCATCAATCTGAAGACGGTGCCGTGGAATCTTCGATCCCACGCGTTGCCCGATTGTACGCCGCCAGGCGAGCAGTACAAGCGGCCCAGAAAGGCTCGTCAATGACCTCAAAGGACGATCCCGTGGACGCACCGGGAGCTCAGGGCGTTGCATCGATCGAGCGCTTAACGACGCAGCAACTCCTCGGCCACATCGTCGAGCACCTTCTCGAGTGCCGGAAGATCCACCCCCACATCGGTGTTGACCTGTATAGCTGTTGCCAGGTCGTGGTTCAGGTAGTATGCCATCATCGAAAGGTATCCAGGCATGTAGCCCGCATGCCCCACGACCGGACCATGCACACTTGGGCGCATCATTGTAGCCAAGCCGTATTTGCGGTCTGAGTCACGGGCCGTCTCAACACCGTCGAGCATCTGGCGCAGCGACTCCGGTTTAAGTACCTCGCCCCCGTACAGCAGCTTGGCCCATCGTGCCAAGTCGAGAGACGTAGTGACGAGGCCTCCACCTGTCCACTCAAACTGGGGGTTGATGGCGTACCGCCCATGGCGCGCCACCTCCACGGGTAATCCAAGGATATTCCCCTCAGAGGTGTACCCGTCGACCAGCCCCTCTAGGTCCGCCCGGTCGGACGGTGATGTGTCGACCAATTTGAACGGCATTAGTATACGATCGGTCAGCTCCTCATAGTAGGTACGCCCGGTCACGCGTTCGATAATCATCCCGACCAGGATGTAATTCGTGTCTGAATAGGACCAGCCCTGCCCCACGGGGAATAAGGGCTTGGCATCCAAGATGAAGGACAAGAGTTCCTCTGGTCGCCAAATCTTGTGCGGTTGACCTTTGATGGCGGCTTGGAATTCTGGTGTGTAGATATAGCGGGAGATTCCACTCGTGTGATTCATGAGCATGCGCAAGGTGATACCGTGTGCGTTGGGCAGCCGGGGGAACCACTCGTCGTGCCCAAACAAACGCGAGATCTTCGAATCAAGCTCCACACGTCCCTCCTCGACCAGCTTGAGCATGACTGCCGTTACGTATGTTTTACCAATGCTGCCCAATAGCATACGGTCGCGTGGCGTCATCGGCCGTGTGGTTCCCTGGCTGGAGACACC
>CP070827.1:1745131-1747808 GCA_020344555.1 Phycisphaerales bacterium | reverse complement strand
AACCTACTGAGGCCTGATCGCCATGAAGAACAGGCTGTCGCCGGGCGTTCCGGTTGCAAACGTCCGCACGAACTCGCCCGTCGCTCCGTGAAACTCGAGGACGGAGTCGGTCTCCTGGCTGACCACAAGGAGATTCCCCGTGTCCGGGTGCACGCGTATCCCCCCCGGTTTGCTGAGGCCACCCGCTCCCGAGGAAACAAACGCCTCCACGACTCCTGTGGTGCCTTCCACCCGGGCGATACTGTCGTCGCCACTGATGCTCACAAACACGTCGCCTGCTGAATCGAACGCGAGGTCGACCGGGATCGTCAACCCGACGGCTCCAAGATCCGCGAAGGTGCCGATTGCCTCACCGCTCGTCCCGTCGTACTCGATGATGGCGTCTGTATCCTTGCTGACAACAAAGAGGTTCCCGTTCGGCCCAAATGCAAGACCGAGCGGATTGTCCAGTCCGCCGTTTCCTGAAGCCACAAATGTGCCGATCAACTCCCCAGTAGTTCCGTTGTATTCCAAGACACTGTCTGCAGAGGTGTCTGGGGCAAAGAGGTTTCCATTGGGGCCGAACGCCACGGTGAACAGGGCAGCAGGACCAGGCCCCGTCAAGAACGTGCCGAGCGGTGCACCCGTCGCGCCATCGTATCTGATAATGCTGTTTGTAATGACGCTCACGACGAACAGATCACCGTCGGGGCCAATGTCGATGCCGCCGGCGAACGACAGCCCGCCGCTCTCGGGTGTAACGATGGCACCCAATGCGGTCCCGTCGAAGCGATCGAACTCCGTGACGTTGCTTGCCGCGAAGCCTGTTACGAGGAGATTCCCCGGGTTTCCGAAGGCGGGGACCCACTCGAAATTGGCCTGAACAACCTTGTTCGCATCCATCGTGATGGCAACCACGGGGTCGCTGCCTGTCGCATCGCCGGTGTACTCCACAAACGCGTAGCCATCATGGCTTGCAGCGGTCAGGGTGACCACGGTGCCGTAGGTGTACAGGCCGCCCGGTGGATCGAGCTCCACCGTGCCGACGTCCGCCGGAACGACGACTACGGACAGCGAGGCGACTCGTCGATTGAACTCGGCCACAACGGCCATATCGGCTACGATCATGAAGGTGAGGATCGGGTTGGTCCCTGATGCGTCCCCGGAATACCGGGCAAACTCATAGCCACTATTCGGTGTTGCCGTAACTGTCAGTAATGTTCCCTCTTCGTAGGGGCCGTCCGGAGGATCGACTGTCACTGTCCCTGCACCGGCCGGTGTGACAAGGACGGTTAAAGTGTACAGATCCGGCTCCTCAGGTACGAACCGTGCGGTGATGGAAACTGCCTCCCCCACTGTCACGGTGAAGACCGGTTCACGGCTCAGCTCGTTGCCTTCCTCGTCCAGATAGGAATCAAAGCTGTAGCCAGGACTTGCTGAAGCCTCCAGCGTGACTGATGTCCCAAACTGATAATCGTCACCGGGCGGATCGAGCGTGACAGTACCGGCACCATCCGGCTGTACGGTCACGGCAAGCGGAACCATAATGGGCTCGAACTCGGCGTTGATCAGCAGGTCGTGGTCCACTGTAACCGTTAGTTCAGTCGACTCGCCGCTCGCGTCGCCGCTGAAACTCGCAAACGCGAATCCTTCGTGCGGACTCGCCACAACCGTGACGCTGGTACCCGCCTCGTACGTGCCTCCCGGCGGATCCAGAACGACCGTGCCCGCGCCATGCGGGTTGATCACAACATCGAGTGAGAATACTTCGGCTTCGTCTTCCTCCACCAATACGGAGATGGTGTCGACCGATGTCGCACCAAGATCGTCTGTGACCGTCAGCGTAACGACGTACTCGCCCGGCTCGAGGTAGATGTGAGTGTCGATCGCGCCATCGGAGCCGCGCCCGTCCCCGAAATTCCATTCATAGGCCACGATCTGGCCATCTTCGTCCCAGCTACCGGTTGCATCGAACTCGATCGGCTCACCGACGATACCCGATCGGTCCTCGCCAGCGACGCCCGTCGGAGCCTCATTATTCGGTCCTACAAGAGGTTGGAACGGACAGCCGCAAGTAGCCAGTGCCGCGCAGGCAGCCAACGGGCGAAACATACTTCGGTAACGGCTCGTGATTGCCAGGTTCCTCAAACTTCTCAAGAACATGGGCGGACAACTCCGGCTGGAACCGACAGAGCACACGGCGGCCACCATCGGCGTCGTTGGCGAGCAGGCCGATAACAAGGTAGGTGCTCTGGTTCGTGCCGGGCCTGTACGGGACTATAGCGGCCCGCGGCTAGGTCGGTCAACGCGGTCACGTAGTCGCCATCACTCACGCATGAGACGCACGCAGGTGTGTCCTGATTGCTGCGAATTATAAGCATCCTCTTATCTTCCGACGCGACCATGAAGCGTCTCCAGCCTCCGCCTATGGTCCTGATAATGACGGCGGCCGTCCAGAAACTACTTTGATAAGCACTCTCTAATTCTTCTTGACCGTCGTTTTTGGCGGCCCTATCGTGGCTTAAAGGCGGCGTGCACGAAGTCTCCCGGCATGCCGTCCGAGATTGTCTGGGGCGCTGCGCACTTGGCAGCGAGGAAGCACAACGGAGACGCTGACTCTGTAAAGGAGAGAGAGATGGGTCTGATCGCAGCAATTACAATGGTTCTCGAAATGCTGGCCGACATTCTGCCAGAGGAC
>CP070827.1:1742351-1745031 GCA_020344555.1 Phycisphaerales bacterium | reverse complement strand
AGGCCCAGGTACTCGTGATACGTCCTGGCATAGCAGTAGCTGCAAGCGTGCTGGCAGCCGCGGTAGGGGTTGACCGACCAGGTAAATGGCAGGTCGGGGCTGTCATTCTTCGAGAGGATCGAGCCGGACGTCTCCTCGTAGACCTCGATCTTTGCCTCCGGCGGCGGTTCCAGCCACTCGCGATCCTCGCTGAGATATGGATTCGGTGGGTTGTCGATCCGACGCAGTTTCATGCCAAGGCTCTTGCCATAGCCGGGCCGCGGTCGCTATATTATATTTGGTAGATGTTAGGACGGCAAGGTCCTAACGCCGCGGGTCGAAGCGAGTTGTACGCCGGTGGCAGCATGCGCCGGCATGTGAATCTGTGAGTTGTTGAGTGTCCATTGTGTACGCTCCGGCCACCGTTACGATGACGCTCGGCCTCGCGGGTCCCGGGTCGAACGGGGCGGGCCGAGTACCTGACGGATTTCTGACCGGCGTACTCCAACACGACAGAGGGAGGAGCACACGTGGCGACCACGCTTGGCCGAATCGTCCAGGGTGATTGTATCAAGAAGCTCAAAACGCTCGACGCAGGATCGGTTGATCTGGTCTTCGCCGATCCGCCCTTCAACATCGGCTACGACTACGACGAGTACGACGACAAGCGGTCCTGTGAGGACTACCTGAGCTGGTCCACACGGTGGATCAGTGAGGTCATCCGCGTGCTGAAACCTGACGGCACGTTTTGGCTGGCCATCGGGGATGAGTATGCGGCCGAGTTGAAAGTGATGGCCACGCGCGAGCTGGGCCTGACCTGTCGAAGCTGGGTCGTCTGGTATTACACCTTCGGCGTGCACTGCAAGCACAAGTTCACCCGCTCACACGCCCACCTGTTCTACTTCGTGAAGGACGCCAAGAAGTTCACCTTCAATACCGACGACATTCGTGTGCCATCAGCCCGTCAGCTCGTCTACGCTGACAGACGCGCCAACCCCAAAGGCCGCGTCCCCGACGATACGTGGATCATACCGCCTCGCGGCGGAATTCAGAATTCAGAATTCGGAATTCAGAATTCGACATTTGTATTGCGACCGCAGGACGTGCCCGAAGGCTTCACGGCCGACAGCGATACCTGGTACTTCCCGCGGGTGTGCGGCACGTTCAAGGAGCGTGGGGGCTTCCACGGCTGCCAGATGCCCGAGCAGCTCCTTGGCCGGATCATCAAGGCCTGCTCCGACGAAGGCGATCTTGTTGTCGACCCGTTTGCCGGCAGCGGCACGACCCCGGCCGTAGCCAAGAAACTAGGCCGCAAGTACCTGGGCATAGAAATCTCGAAGCAATACGTGGCCGAAACCCGCACCCGGCTGTCGCGCATCAAACCCGGCGACCTCCTCGACGGTGCCGAAGACCCCCTAACGAGCGTCGCCGCCACCACTGAGGGCACCATCCGCACCCCCGACGGCAAACGCGTCAAACGCGACGGGTCCGCACGACGGAGCACCCGCCGCAGAAAACCCAGTGAGCAACCGACCCTGTGGGAATAACGGAACAGATGGTGCTGGCATGGGTGCCCCGTCGTTGCGGAGCACGGGGCAGGGGGCGGAACTCGGGCCGCCGTCGCCCGTTCAGGCACCGACGCGCCGAAGGGACGCGGGCGGTACCGCCCGTTACAATTCATCCATCCCCCACCTCTGGAAGAGGTGAGGCACCCGTGCGCAGAGCGAGAACTTATTCGAGGAGAGAGCACGTAGATGGACGTAGTAATCAAGCGATTGGACGAGCCCGATGAGGTGCGGGAGTTTGAGAAGGGCAGGTTCGAGCTGGTCACGATCGGCGGGGTGACCGTTGGGCGGGCGAGCTATGAGCCGGGGTGGAAGTGGTCGCAGCACGTCGGGCCGGGAGCGGGAAAGAGAAGCTGCGACGTGGATCACGTCGGTCTGGTCCTTCAAGGGCGGGCCATGGTCAAGATGGACGACGGGCGCGAGTTTGAGCTTACGGCCGGGGACTTCTTCAGTGTCGGCCCCGGACACGATAGCTGGGTGATCGGCGACGAGCCGTACGTATCCCTCCATTTCCTGGGAGCGGACACCTACGCGAAGTGACTCGCGCTCAACGCCCCTGCGCCTGATCTTCGCCCCTCTTCCAGCCTACGTGGGCGGCCGATCCGCCGAAAAATCGCCCGGTCGCTGGGTGCCCCGTCCCGTTGCGAAGCACGGGGCGGGGGACGGAACAGTATCCCTGGGCGAAGATCCGAGCACGGCCACACCGGGATTACCCCGGACCACGCTTGCCCGTCACCGTTGGTTCTTCCCCCGCCGGAGGGATCGAGTGGGGACCCCGCGACACGTTGACAGACATCCGTACGCTGACGAGACTCTAATCATGCCGAGCCGTCTCCGTCGTCACGATGAATCCGGTCACGTTCACTTCCTCACGGTGTCCTGCTATCGCCGTCTGCAGTTCTTCCGTCACGACTCGGTCAAGGCGGCTTTTATCGAAGCCATGGGGAAGACACGTCACAAGCACGCCATCCGATGGCTCGGCTACGTCGTCATGCCCGAGCATGTTCATCTGCTCCTGTTGCCGCAACAGTCGGCAGAGGCGGAGCCGACTGCGATTTCGGTCGTCCTTCACGATTTGAAAGGGTTCGCCGGGCGAGCGTGCAAGAAATCCCTACGCGCGGTTTGGCAACATTACC
>CP070827.1:1739562-1742251 GCA_020344555.1 Phycisphaerales bacterium | reverse complement strand
TACTCAGGCAGGGCATGACACTGGCCGTTGTTGGTCTCGGGATGGGGTTGGTCGGCGCCTTCGCCGCGACGCGCGTGCTCTCGGGCCTGCTCTTCGAGACGACGCCTCTGGACCCTGCGACGTTTGGCAGTGTGGCGGCGCTCCTGCTTACCGTTGCCTTGTTGGCCTGCTACATCCCGGCGCGGCGGGCCACAAAGGTCGATCCAATGGTGGCGCTGAGACACGAATAGGAGAACAGCGTGAACTCATTCGTTCAAGACACTCGGTATGCACTTCGTATGTTGGTGAAGAGACCCGGGTTTGCTGCAGTGATCATCTTCACGCTCGCGCTTGGCATCGGTGCGAACACAGCCATTTTCAGTGTACTCAACGCCGTCGTAATGCGACCTTTGGCGTTTGAAGATCCTGACCGACTGGTGATGGTCTGGGAATCGGCTCCGGAGCTGAGGCACGAGCAGATGGAGGTGGCATACCCGAACCTTGAGGATTGGAGAGAGCAGAATCAGGTCTTCGAAGGAATCGCGGCTATCGGCGGCGGGGGCTGCATAATGACCGGCGTGGACCAGCCCGAACGCATCAAGGGTGGCCTGGTTTCCGCCGACTTCTTTCCACTGCTGCGCGTACAAGCTGCGCTCGGGAGGACCTTTGTCGTCGAGGATGAGCAGCCTGGCGCGCAGGAAGTCGTCGTGCTCAGCGATGGACTGTGGCGCCGTCGCCTCGGGGCAGACCCCAACGTCATCGGTCGTCCACTGACTCTCGGCGGAATCGTGCATACCGTCATTGGTGTCCTTCCTCCGGGCTTCGACTTTCCATTGAGCGTCTCCGGCGCCGAAGTATGGAGGCCGGTAACTCTCGTCAAGCCGCCGATTTTCCTCACCAGTCGAGGCGCCCACTGCTTCAAAACCCTCGCCAGACTCAAACCGCGCGTGACGCATGAACAGGCACAGGCTGCGATGGAGACGATCGCCTCGCGGCTACAACAGCGGTACCCGGACACGAACGCCGAGTGGGGTGTCACTCTTGTGGCGCTTCATGAGCAAGTCGTGGGGAACGTCCGTCCCGTACTGCTTCTGCTTCTGGGGTCTGTTGCTTTGGTTCTGCTGATCGCCTGCATGAACGTTAGCAACATGCTCTTTGCGCGAAGTGAGGATCGGAAGCGGGAGTTTGCCGTTCGGGTGGCTCTGGGCGCGGGGCGTTCTCGCCAAGTACGTCAACTGCTTACCGAGAGCGCGCTACTGGCCGTTGTGGGTGGGGCGCTGGCGATACTTATGGCCTTCTGGGCCGTCGATGCGTTGGCCGCGCTGATTCCGGCGGACCTCCCTCGGGCCGATGAGATCACTGTGGATGGGCGCGTTGTGACTTTCGCGCTAGGCCTTTCGCTGGCCACTTGTCTCATCTTCGGTTTAGTCCCCGCCCTGCGAGCCACACCGTCAAACTTGCCCGTGGCCCTTAAGGAAGGGGGGCAGGGCAGCTCCATCGGAACAGGCCATTCTCGTTTGCGTGGCGGTCTGATCATTTCGGAGGTCGCCCTGGCGCTGGTTCTGCTTATTGGTGCCGGACTGTTGACACGAAGTCTTGGTCGGTTGCTCAGTGAGGACCTGGGCTTTGACCCCGAAAACGTCCTCACCTTCGAGTTGTCTTTGCCGACCGTCACGGACCGTGATGCCGACCAGCAAGTGGGACTCTATCGTCAGATACTGGAGCGGCTCGAGGCTCTACCCTCTGTGCGATCAGCCTGCACCAATGCGAGCCTCCCGCTGACTGGCCGAATAGGTCTGAGATTCAGCATTCCAGGGCGTCCCGCACCTAGTTCCCCCGAGGACCTGGTGGCTCTTTACGGTTCCATCAGCCCCGACTACTTCGACGCTATGAGAATTCCTCTTTTGAGAGGAAGACCCTTCACCAACCTTGATGTCCGAGGACAGCCGGGAGTGGCGATCATCAATAATGCGATGGCCCGCCGATTCTGGCCTGGCGAAGACCCCCTCGGCCAGCATATAGACACCAGGGGACTTGGCGGAGGTGGTGGCCCCGAAACATTCGAGATCGTCGGCATCGTCGGCGATACACGCGAGTCGATTTTCGACGAGCCGGGACCGTACATGTACGTGCCCTTCGGACAGCAGAGCTGCGACTTTGCGTCTTTTGCCGTGAGAACTGAAAACGATCCGCTCGGGCTGATCGGCGCGGTTAGACGTGAGGTCGCCGCATTGACTCGGGAGACTGCTCCGCACGCCTTCAAAACGTTCGAGCAGTACCTGGCCGCCACCGTCGCTCAACGTAGGTTTGCCATGATCGTCCTCGGTCTGTACGCCGCGGCGGCGCTACTTCTCGCGTCCGTCGGGATCTACGGTGTAGTTTCCCATACGATGAGTCGGCGCACTCAAGAGATGGGCGTTCGGATGGTAGTAGGTGCGCAGCGCGGCGACGTACTCCGACTGGTGATCAAACAAGGGCTCACGCTCGTTGCCCTGGGGATTGGGATTGGACTGTTGATTTCTCTGGCTTCGACTCGCGTGCTCTTGAGCATGCTGTACGAGACCAGTACGACCGACGCAGCTACTTTCGTCGGTGTGTCACTGCTGTTGTTGGCTGTTGCTCTGTTAGCGTGCTACCTCCCGGCACGCCGAGCGACGAAGGTCGATCCGATGGTGGCGCTGAGATGTGAATAGGAGGTTTTCGATGGGGA
>CP070827.1:1736773-1739462 GCA_020344555.1 Phycisphaerales bacterium | reverse complement strand
GGGTTGTGGCATGTCCCAGCCAAGTTATCGTAGAGCTCATAGCAATAACCCTCCCCGGGCAAAACAGAAGCCGCGGATTCTAACCCGCGCGGAGGGCCGCGCAGGCCGAAACCCGCGGCTTACGACTTCCCTTCTGTAGACATTCTGGCTGACGGGGTTGCATCCCTGCCCCGTGCGCTATTGCAGTCTTAAGCGTTAGCGGTTGCAGTTCTGATCTTGTCCAGCACCTCGCGGGGTTCGGGAAACCGCCCCATCTTGAACTTACTCCAGATCGAGGTGCGGTCAACATGCACGTCGAACACGCCGCCGGCGCCTTCAATCAGTTTCGTATCGACGTCGAATTCCTCCTTGATCGCCTCTGCCAAACTGGCGGCCCTGGGATAGTAGTTTCACTCTCCGCAGTATTTGATGCTGATTTTCACCACGACATCTCCTTGCGCGGGCGGTGCCACAGCCCCGGCCGATGCTACGAAAGGTTCATGGTCATCAGGAATTCGGCGTTCGAGCGAACCTTCTGGAGCTGGGCCCTGAGCAGTTCGATCGCCTCCACGACGTTCATGTCCGAAAGCACGCGGCGCAGACGATAGACCAACTCGAGCTCCTTGGGGTCGAGCAGCAGCTCTTCCTTGCGAGTCCCGGATGCGGCAACGTCTATGGCCGGCCAGACCCGGCGATCCACCAGTCGGCGGTCCAGGTGCAGCTCGCTGTTGCCGGTACCCTTGAACTCCTCGAAGATGACCTCGTCCATCTTCGAACCGGTGTCGACCAGGGCCGTACCGATGATCGTCAGTGAGCCACCCTCCTCCACGTTGCGGGCGGCGCCGAAGAATCGCTTGGGAGGCTGCAACGCGTTAGCATCGATACCGCCGGAGAGAATCTTCCCGGAGTGAGGCGCCTCCGTGTTATACGCCCTGGCAAGTCGCGTAATGGAATCGAGCAGAATCACCACGTCGCGTCCGAACTCCACCAGTCGTTTGGCCTTCTCGATGACCATCTCGGCCACCTGGACGTGCCGCGTTGCGGGCTCGTCAAAGGTTGAGCTGACCACCTCAGCGGTAGTGCTTCGCTGCATTTCGGTTACTTCTTCCGGACGTTCATCGATCAGCAGAACGAAGACGTACGCGTCGGAAGAGGTGGCCGCAATAGCATTGGCCATCTTCCGAAGCAACACCGTCTTGCCGGTGCGCGGCGGGGCGACGATGAGCATTCGCTGCCCCATCCCGATGGGCGTCACCATGTCGACGATTCGCATGTTCACCTCTTCCGGCACGGTCTCCAGGATGAAGCGGTTATCCGGGTGAAGGGCGGTTAAGTCCTCGAAGTTGGCCTTTTCGGTGACGGCGTTGGGATCCTCGAAGTTGATTGCCTCGACCCGAAGCAGCGCGAAGTACCGCTCGGACTCCTTCGGCGGTCGAATCTGGCCCGCCACAATATGCCCGTTTCTGAGGCCGAAGCGGCGAATCTGCGAAGGGCTGATGTATATGTCATCGGGACAAGGAAGGTAGTTGTATTCCGGGCTCCGCAGGAACCCGAAGCCGTCCGGAAGGATCTCCAGCACACCCTCGCCATACATCAACCCGTCGCGGTTGATCCGTTCCTTGAGGATCTTGAAGATCAGATCTTGTTTCTTCAGACCCGTGTACCCTTCCAGTTCCTCCTTCTTGGCCACGTCATGCAGCTCTTGAACACTCATCTTCTGCAGTTCGGTGATGTGGATCTCGCCCTTCTTGATCTCTTCGTACCGGGCGTGAGTCTCAGCATCAATCGGGCCGGTGGACATGTCCTCCAGAGCATCGGTCTCGGTGGCCACATCCTCCGACTCAGGGTCGGCCTCGGAAATAGGCGTTTTCACCTGGGTGTCCTCCGGTTCGTCCGTCGTGGACGTCGTGTTTTTCTTTCTAGTAGTACGCGTCTTACCAGTGGCGGCTCTCGCCATAGATTCATCCTCCTGAAAAGGACATGGGCTCGGTCACCAATGACCGGCCAGTTCGGCCTGAAGCTCAATGCCTTACGGAAACGTTATCGAAATCGTTTCGGAGTGTCGCTTCCATCGCACCTATGCGAAGGAAGCCAGCACCGAAGAAAAAACTCGCTCAACCTGTGCCTGCAACGCGTCGATGCCGGAATGATTTTTCACTACATGATCGGCATTTGCCTGCTTCATGTCCAGCGGTTTCTGAAGATTTTCCCGCCGTGTGAACTCCTCTTCCGTCCAGCCGCGGGATTCCGCCACGCGCCGGACACGCATCGACCAATCAGCCTCCACAAAGATCACCTTATCACACAACTCGTTCAAACCGGCCTCGAAAAGCTTTGGTGCGTCCAGCACAACCGCTTTCGCGTCCGGTTCATCCACATATCGCGCCACCAACTCCTCGCACCGACTCCCAATCCGGGGGTACAGCAAGCTCTCCAAACGGGCCAGCTCACTCTCATCACTGAAGACGATCTTCGCGATCGCCTCGCGGTCCGGCCTTCCCTCCGGCAGGCAAACGGACTCGCCCCACCACCGCCGCAGAGCCGCTACGACTTCCTGGACGCCGAGCTCCTCGTGAGCAAGCAGATCGAAGTCAATTACTGCTGCCCCGAGGGATTCAAGGATCCGTGCGACCGAGGTTTTCCCGGCCCCGATCCCTCCGGCGAGACCTATGATCGGTTTCTTCCGTGTCGAGCGAACTCGCGACAACTC
>CP070827.1:1733977-1736673 GCA_020344555.1 Phycisphaerales bacterium | reverse complement strand
GGGCGATAGGGTGGGGACGTTCAGTCGCATCGACGAGAGCGAGCTTAAGGCTGATGAAGAGTTTGTGCTGCTGTTTCTCGTCGATCCCGGTGTTCGTATCGTCTCGTTCAGCAGTGGGTCGGAGACGGCGGGTAAGGACGACCTGACAGGTGACAATCTCGTTGCACCGCCGTAACGTGTGCGCATGCCCCACAGGTGTGTCGAACACCTTCGACACAGGTTGCGGTCAGACTTGCGGCTCCAGTGCCATTTCCGTTAGAGGATTCCCCGGAGGGAAGGCCTACCCGGCTGACACAGGGGCGGGCGGCAACATAGGATGCAACGCTCTGTTGGTGGAAGCAGCATCAGCGCGGGAAGTGGCCGGGCGACTCCGGTGCGCCGGTCCTTGCCGACAGGTAGGCTGCTTCGATCACGGCCAACGTCGACAGATGCTCCTCGGCCTTGGACTTGAGGGGCCGCCCGTTCGATAGCTGTGATGCCCCGAAGGCGCTGAGGGCATGAGCTGCCGGGTTGGCTGCACGCGCCGCGGGGTGCTTCACCGGGCTGCCCTTGCGCGGAGTTATGGTCACACCGTCGGCACCGACTTCGACTGTACCTTCAGTGCCCACAAACGCGACTTCCCATGAGGGCTCAGCTACGCCGCGAAGGGCGGTCACGCATGCCGTCCGTTCCTGTCCGAAGCCAAGCAGTACCGTGGCCGTGTCTTCGGTGTCGTACTTTCGGGGCGCACCCGGTGCGACGGCAGCACTGCATTGGGCATACACCCGTTCCGGCATTCCGAGCAGGTGGACCAACATATCCACCGCCTCGTAGGCACCGTTTAGTAGGACCCCGCCGCCCGCCCGGATCGAGTCGCCACGCCAGCCGACAGGCGTGTCGGCGGTCTGCACATGTACTGTCGCGGCATGCACGTGTCCGGTGAACTCCGCCAGACGGTTGAGTGCCGCGTATGCCGGCTCGAATTGCCATGGACGTGACACTACCAACGGGCGCTCACTGCCGGCGAACCGGTCCACGAGGCGCTGGGCTTCCCGAACGCTGCGGGCACACGGTGCCTTGTGAAACACGCCGATCCCTCGTGTCGCGGCCATCTGCACGAACTCAGTCGACTGAAACGGCTCGAGGGCCACAAAGAGCAGGTCCAGACCGGCGTGGGCAGTCTCTACGATCAGCGAGCGGTAGTCTTCATATACCCGCGCAGGCGCCATGTCCGTCTGCCGTCTGAGCACTTCGGGGTCCGTGTCGGCCACAGCCGCCAGCTCGAACTGCTCATCCGAACGGATCGCAGCCAGATAATCCGCACCGACGCCCGCCAGGCCCATCAGGGCAGCCTTCAAACGCTTCAAGGTCTACTCCACGGCAGTGCCAGGCTCGCCGCAACGCTTGTGCAGTCACCTGGCCGGGAAAGTCGTTCGACAGGGCGGAAAGCCCGCCCCGAAAACTGATTCTATATAAAGATACGGTGATTGTAGACCACCCACTCCACTAGCAGCAAGGCGAGAACCGCCAACAACAGGTAGGGCCAGGCGGGCTGGTTCACCTCGATGCTGCCGGCCTGGGTCTCCACGGAATCCGCACCGATCGTAAGTCTTGGTGCCGGCTCGACCCGACCTTCAACCGTGTTAAACAGGTTGACCGCGAAGACATCATCACCGGGGACGCCGGGTTCCGCGCGATAGGTGCCGACTTGCCGTGTCCGGGCATAGTGGATCGTCTGATACCCGGCTGACGCAACCTGGTCCTCAACACCGTCCGGCCTGAGGATCTTTACCTTGGTGACTCTCTTGGGTATGGGAAGCGTGACCGGCTCGCCGGGTGACACGCTTTTCTTGCCGGTGGTCGCCACGTTGGCAGCGAGGTATTGAACGGCATTCTGCATGAACACCACAAAGTCGACACTGGTCACCCAATAGGTGTTCATCAGAAGGTTGCCGGTCTCATCCTCCGTGAGCAGGGCAAACGCGCTGATCAGAAACTGACTGGCGTCGCGCGTCAGATAGGCGATTACCGGCGAGGTCTCGCCGTCCACAAGCGAGACCGCTTCGGGCGGCAGCTTCAGATCCAGCCACTCGTACACGAACAGCGTCTCGACGGCCACATGACGCAGAATCGGGTGTGTGTCGTCCCAGTTGAAAATGACCTGATCGTCGACCGTGTCTCCGGCCGCCACCCCCTCGATCCGGGGAAGGGCGCCGAAGAAGAGATAATTCCCTTGCGGGAGCCGGCCGGTCGAATGCCGGTCCATGATGACCACATCAAACGCGCTGCGCTCGCCCTCCATTAGCATCTCATCATCGACCTCCTCGTATTGAACGCCTGTCATTTTGACGAGTTCGAGCGGAAGCGTGGACAGTACGTTGTCCAGGAACAGGTTGCCGTCGGTTACCAGTAAGACACTCAGGTGACGTGGTGCCTCAATGACGGTCCAAGCCCGATCGTCCACCGGGAGGGCGTCATCTACGCGCAGCACGACCTCGACCACACCTCCACCTTCAAACTCGACCTCATCAAACGCAACCACTCGCGTACTGCCAAGCGCGGGCCCATTCGATTCGGGATCGGATTCGGCTTCACCCGCGCCGGCCGTTTCCAGTTGAACGGATTGGACGTCCACGCTGTGCCCGTCAACATGCAGTACAGCATCCAATCGGACAGGTTCCGGACCGAAGTTGCGGACGGTGGCGGCCACCTCGAGC
>CP070827.1:1731168-1733877 GCA_020344555.1 Phycisphaerales bacterium | reverse complement strand
CGGAGGACGGTCGCACCCCGAGCCGGAAGATCCGCTACGAAGCCCCTTCGAGCGCGATCGGCATCGCGTCATGGAAAGCACCGCCTTCCGCCGGTTGGAGGGCAAGACCCAGGTCTTCGCACCTTCGCATCACGACCACTTCCGTACTCGGCTGACCCATACGCTGGAAGCGGCTCAAATCGCCCGGTGCCTCGCGGCGGCTCTTCGTGCCAATGAGCTGCTGGCCGAAGCGATAACCTGGGCTCACGATTTGGGCCACCCGCCTTTCGGCCACGCCGGTGAGGCCGCCCTCAACGAGGCCATGGCCGGTTGCGGCGGATTCAATCACAACACTCATGCTCTCCGTGTGGTCGACTATCTGGAACATCCCTTCCCGGCCTTCCGCGGTCTGAACCTGACTGCGGAGACCCGCGCCGGGTTGCTGACCCACGCGACTCACTACGATACCCCGGCCTCAACTACGGATCGTTCGGACACCCTCGAAGCCCGAGCCGCGGGCGGAATGGAATCCCGATCTATCGGGAGCCCGCGCGGCCAATCTGACGTCAAGGTACCTCCGCATCGTCACCTTTCGCACAACGACCCACCGACCCGCCCGTCCGTCGAGGCTCAGATCGCCTCGATCGCCGATCGCATCGCCTACAACTGCCACGATCTGGAAGACGCCATCGGCGCCGAGTTCGTTGGCCTGACCGCGCTGAGCCACACGGCCCTATGGCAGGACGCTTACGAAGACATCGCAACGAATGACGATGCGAGGCATATTCACGCCATCCGCCGGATCGTCCTCGATAAGATGCTCGATACGCTTCTCACAGACGTGATCGAGACATCCCGCCGGCGTCTGGCTTCTATCGGCTCTCTCGAACAGGCAAGGGCGACGGACGAGCCACTGGTCACCCCGTCCGCTGACGCCGATGCACGACTGAATGAGCTGGAGCGCTTCCTGATCAAGCACGTCTATCGACACCCCGAGGTGGCCGCGATGGACGCAAAGGGCCGACAAATGGTCCTCGCCCTCTTCGACGCCTACCGCACAGACCGGGGCGCCCTCCCGAAGCGCTTCGCCGCCCGGATCGACGAGCAGGGCATCGACCGCGTCACCTGCGACTACATAGCCGGAATGACCGACCGCTTCTGCACCACCGAGCACGGCAGGCTTGCCCGATCGTAGGGTCAGCTCGCCCGGGCGGGACCTTCTTCGCAAAAAGATCGGCGCCACCGACAGATTTTCCTTGACACATATCAAATCTGATATATACTATATGTGAGATACGAGTTGCGAGGCCGACCCCCCCGGCCGTGGAACACAAAGGGGACGGAGCGATCCTGGGTCCGATGCCCTGAGATTCGACGTATGATGCGTGTTCCACCTTGAACACATTAGGGTGCCATGGCGGGCGCGTCACCGCCATGTGGAGGCACGTGCATGCGCATCAAGGTGGAACTGCACAGAACGGTCCTCTGGTTCCTAAGGCATGAGGCGAGTGTCGTAGAGACCGAGAGTTTTTATCAGAGGCTTGGCCAACTTACGACTGACCCGGTAGCCCTGATCGAACATTCGGAGGCTATACACGACCCGGAAGCCGGCCGATACATGCTGCGGTTCTTCCGCTTCGAGGGCTGCATGGCGGTCTTCGAAACGAACCGGGCCAGAGACCGGATACTTGTGCGACAATGCCAAAGACTCCCACAACAGCGGCCAGGAAATCGAACACGGGACGACGGACCATAGAAGGTGCGCGCAGCGGAAAGGGAGAAGCCACAGGACGCAGTAATCGCAGAGCACGTGCGAGTCGCAGCCGACGCCGTAACACTCAGGAGCACTCATACATCGTCGAGAACGGCCGCACGGCGTATGTCCTCGTGCCCGTCGACGAGTACGAGGAGCTCATCAAAGCCAGCATGGTCCGGCGCGCCATCGCGCAAATCGAAAGCGGTGACAACGACTTCGTTGATGCCGACGACTTTGCCTTGGAGCTGGCCGCAGAGCGGATCGCCAAGGCCCGCAAGGCCAAGGGATTAACCCAGAAGCAGCTCGGCGAGAAGCTCAACCTCCCCCAATCACAGATATCGCGCATCGAACGCAATCCCGACCGCACCACTGTCCGCACGCTGAAGCGCATCGCCCGCGCCCTCGGCGTCGACGTCAGCTCACTAGTCTGATCACAACCCGCGAAACCGCTGTAGAGCCGCACAGCGCAGACAGGACCCACGCCTTACTCAGGTGCCGTGTTTAATAAACAGCGCGACGATGAAGCCACCCCGAGCCGCGGGCTTTAGCCCGCGCGGACTTCCCTGTCCCGGCGCGCCGGGAAAGCCTGCGGCTCAGATCGTCGCGAGGCTTATTAAACACGGTACTGGGAACTGAGAGCGCCCAAACAGCGATTTGTCCGATCCGCCAAACACCAAACTTCGCGCAGTATTTATACTGCGCCAAGCTGCGGACGACAGGCGCTATGGATAGAACTTCCCCATCATCCGCGGATAGGCGATGGATTCACGGAGGTGCTTGAGGCCGCACAGCCAGGCCACCGTCCGCTCGAAGCCCAGGCCGAAGCCGCCGTGCGGTACGCTCCCATAACGCCGCAGGTCCAGATACCACTCGTAATCCTCCTGCGGCAGGCCCTCGTGCTTGATCCGGGCCAGCAGCCGATCCAGGTCCTCCTCCCGGGCCGACCCGCCGATGATCTCACCCACACCCTCCGG
>CP070827.1:1728358-1731068 GCA_020344555.1 Phycisphaerales bacterium | reverse complement strand
GTGAACTGCTCAGCAGGAATAGCCCGCAACTGGTTTTGCAACGAGCGTGTGTTTTTCATCGGCACCAGGAGATCGAACGGCGTCTGCCGTTGAACATGCTGGAACAACTCCGCGGTCAGGTGTTCCAGGTCCGCCATCACCAGTGCCTGGCTGGGTTTAACCGTGCCGCGGGACGGGGGCGACATGGTGGCGGTCATGCTGGTCGGTGGGCTACGACGGCGTCTTTGCCTTTTTGTTTGGCGGCGTAGAGCGCCGCATCGGCCTTGGCGACCAGCTCGTGTCCGGTCTCGAGGGCTTCTGTTGTGAGGGAGGCAACACCAGCACCTATGGAGAGGTTGTGATCCGGGCCCAGGCCGGCGGTGTATTGGCCGAAGAGCTTCACCAACCGTTCGGCGATGGCCCCAGCCTGCTCCGGCGTTGTCTCGGCAAGCAGAAGCAGGAACTCATCGCCACCATAGCGCACCGTCTTACGAGCATCCAACGTGTATACAGGGCGACCATGGAGCGAACCAATCGCATAGGCGACACTGGAGCTTAGAGCTACTGGCAGAACATGGGGAACCGGTTCTCACCCGGTTCCTGACACGAGTGGAGACCCCGTGCCACGCTGGTTCTATTAGAGGCTCTTAACCCTCGATGATGCGGACGTTCGCGGCTTTGGGGCCCTTCTGGCCTTGTGTTACTTCAAACTCGACCCGTTCACCGTCGCTGGGATGCGTGCGGGAACGTCTCCGTCCAAGGTGCCCCTCATCCTGCCCTCGGGCGCCACAGCAGGCATTCTGGTCTGGGATGGAGGTTGCGGCGAGACCTGTCATGGGTAGAGTGGTGCGGCCTGGAAAAACGGAGTCGGGCTCTGCGGGGACGCAACCCGACAAGGGATAACCAGGCCGACGGTGTACCAATGGTGCATGCGGCCTCGGGCCGTCCCAAGTTCGGTTCGGGGCCGCATTCTTGCATCCCATTGGACATCGGAGCTATGCCTCAGAGAATCCCGGGGGCAGCGCCCCCGGGGCATAAAAAACCCGACCGGTGTGCCATATGGCAAGATCTACGGTGCTTGTGCGGGCAACCGCATCTCCGATCCGAGGGCTGATGCCCTGGGTTGCGATCAAACGTCCCTACGTCGGTTATCCCCCAGCCTCTTGTCTTTTCGCGGGCATTTTTGCCTGCGGGGAAGCCGCGCTAAGGGACGCGCGTCGCCGACACCAGACATGTGTCCAGGGGGGACTGGAGGCGGGTGTCCCGCTTCATGATTGATCAGAATGCTCTTGTTGAGCGAGCACCATGATGCCCAACGTGCAATTCCCACGTGGCCGACGGTTCCCAAGAGGAGGTCCAACACTCCGCCGCTTAGCCGTGTGTCTCATGCCGGCGTTTCTGTTGATCGGCGTCGCTTGCAGGAAACATGACCCTGCGGGCAAGGCCGCAGACGAGCTGGTGATCCTCCACGCCGGTAGTCTGGCCGTGCCGTTTCGCGAGGTGTCCGAGCGCTTCAAGAAGCAGTTCCCGAACGTTGTTGTCAAGGCCGAAGCGGCGGGAAGCCGTGACACGGCGCGCAAGGTAAGCGACCTGGCAAGACAATGCGACGTGCTCGGAAGCGCCGACTACAAAGTCATCGACAACCTTTTGATACCCGAACACGCGGACTTCAGCATCCGGTTTGCCACAAATGAGATGGTCATCGCCTTCACCGAACACTCAGCGCACGCCGGGAAAATTACCGCCGAGAACTGGCCAAAGCTGCTGCTCGACGACGACGTAACCTTTGGCCGCTCCGATCCCAATCGAGATCCCTGCGGGTATCGCACTGTGATGGTCTTCCAACTGGCCGAGAGGCATTATCGGATCCCTAAGCTGGCCCGACGCCTGGAGGCGAAGCACAACCGCAAGTACATCCGTCCGAAAGAAACGAATCTCCTGGGTCTCCTGGAGGCGGGTGAGATCGATTTTCTGTTCATTTACCGTTCTGTAGCATCCCAGCACGGGCTCGAGTTCGTAGTGCTGCCCGATGAGGTGAATCTGAAATCAACACAGCTCACAGATCTGTACGCCACGGCCAGTGTCCAACTCACCGGGAAAAAGCCCGGAGAGTACATCACTCGGCGAGGCGCGCCCATGGTTTACGGCGTCACGATTCCAAAGAGCTGCAAGAACAGGGAGTTGGCCGAAGCTTATGTCAGGCTTCTGCTTTCGGATACCGGGCAGGAGATCATGAGGGAAAACGGTCAGCCGGCCATCGCACCGGCCTTGACTGATCACTTCGACCTGCTACCGTCAACGCTGCAACCGCTTTGCAAAGCCATAGGCGAGGATGGTTAGAGGGCGGTCAGCTTCGCGTAGCATTGTTGGGCAAGCCGTGGCCGCCTACCGTCCAGTACACAAGAGCAGTCGGATCGCATGCGATGCGAAAATACAGGCTGTCGCTGTTTAGTATAACCTTCCTTCTGCTCGGCTCCGTAGTCCTCGCATTCATCATCGCGCCGTTGGCCCGCCTGGTTCTGGCCGCATCGAATCAAGAGCTGGGACAAGCGCTGCATGACGCGGAGTTGTGGTCTTCGATCTGGCTGACCTTGCGGGCCGCAGCGGCAGCGACGCTTGCCAGCACCCTCTTTGGAGTGCCATTGGCGTACCTGCTGGCCCGAACCCGTTTCCCCGGAAGAGCAGTAGTCCTTGGCATCGTCGATCTTCCGATCATGATTCCCCACTCGGC
>CP070827.1:1725546-1728258 GCA_020344555.1 Phycisphaerales bacterium | reverse complement strand
GAGCAGCTTCCATGCTCGATCGGTCATGGACGAGTCCGGGACGGCGGCAATATGCTCCTCAGCGTCGCTGATGCGTTTCTGTTCGAGCGCGGTAAGCGCCCGGGCTGCCCGCTCGTGCGTCGGCTGGACGACACCGGTCGGCCGGGAGCCCTCCGCCTGATTGGTTTGGGCGAACGTCTCGCTCATTCTGGTTCGCCATCCCGCAGCATTTTCTCAACGTGCTTGACGATATCCTCTCCTTGGAGGTCTTTGGCGGCGATCTTACCACCCGGGCCGATGATAAACACCTGAGGTACCGACGTAACACCGAACCTCTCGGCTGCTGTCTGCGCCCCACCGGCTTCGCCGAAGACCTGGTGCCACTTGAGATCGCCGTTCTTCTTGAGAAAGCTGCGCAGGACGCCTTCGTCGAAGTCGCGACTGATGCTGATCATCACAAAGTCCTTGCGCGCAGCGAACTCCTCGTGCACCTTGACAAGCTGGGGCAACCCCTTGACGCAAGTGGGACACCATGTCGCCCAAAAACTCAGCAGGATCGTCTTCCCGCTCAGATCAGCCAGGTTTAGCATCTTGCCGTCCAGGTCGGTCAACTCGAGAACGGGCGCAGCATCTCCGACGCTTGGCCCGCTAACGCCGGAGGTGTGGGAGTCGGCAGGCGCGCCTGGAAGGGTGATCTCGACGACCTCGTTCGGTGTCACTTTCACCGTTTTGGTCACCCGGCCTGCGCGCGGTGCCGCGACGGCGATCTCGAACTCATCTTGCGGGGCATTCTCAAGGGCAAAATGTCCGTCAGCGCCCGTAGCGGCACGGAGACCCAACGTCGTGTAGCCTCGCCACCGGACCGTCTCCACGTAGGCCCCGGGAACGGGCTTGCCGTCCTCGCCCTTCACAATCCCCTTCAGCACGGTGCCCGGGCCGAGGCGGACGTCCAGCCGCGCACTTTTGGCAGGCTCCACCTCCACTGTCTTGAGTTCCGGTGCGTATCCGGACAGGTGAACGGTGACGACTGTAGACCCGGGTCTGACACCCCGGATGGTGTACAGGCCTCGGTAGTCAGCCCAGTCGCGCGGCGAGCTACGGAAGTATCCGCCGCCGGTGAGCAGCCGTGCTCCGTTGAGCGCTTCGCCCGTGCGTGCGTCGGTCACCTTCCCGGTTATTCGACCCGCACGGCCCATCGCCAGTCGATGTGTCGATTCGACCCCCTTGGTGGAAAGCGTGATCGCCCGGTCGAATCCGCTAGATGATACGTGATCGTCGTGTGTGAGTCTTACGTCGAGCGTCCTTGCGTCAACGTGAATGCCGCGAACCGTTACCGACCCGCTCCCGTCGGTAACCGCCGAGCGCACATCGTCGCGTGCCTTATCGTAGCACTCGACGGTCACACCGCTTATCGGCTTACCGAGCTCATCGGCCAGCTTGATATGTACGACTCGTTCGGGCTTGAGGCTAACCGTGATGTCGGCGGAGCCTTGCAGTCCGACACCCTCGTCAAGGGCGGACCGCTCGCGGCCATAGCCTGTCGCTTCTACAACGAGCGTCCCACGGCCGGGGGAGAGACCCCTGAGCGTGAACTGACCTTCAGCGTCGGTTTTGTCGTGCCAGTCCGCGTCCCGGGTTCTGAGGCCGACATGAGCACCGGCGATCGGTTCCTCAGTATCAGCGTCCAGGACACGCCCGGTGAGCACCCGGTTGCCCTCAAGGACCTCGGCGATGAACGGTGGGAACGTATCCTCACCAGCGTCGAGCTGCCGGATAAGATTGACATAATCCGGTTTCGAGAATGTGACGATGATCTCGCCACGGATCGGCTCCGGCGCGGTCACCTTAAAGTCGCCCAGCTCGTCCGTCGTTGCATTGCCGATCAGTTTACCCTCGCTGCCGTCGTCCGCTCTCTTTCGGACGGTGACGGTTACGCCCTGGTGGCCTGCGCCGTTTGCGTGGGTGATCTGCCCCTCCACGACGATAAAGTCCTTGGCGGGTCGAGGCTCCCTGGCCTGTCGTTGTCGCGGCTGTCGCTCTTGTGCCAGGGCCGACACGACTGCGGCCTGGAATGCGAGCGTCATTAACAGGGCCGAGCTGAAGAGCCTCATGTTTGCATGCTACCTCAACGCAGACGTCTGCCACCGGCTCGCCACTAGCTGCATTCTATCTTGAAGATCGAGCGGAATCACGCTCGGCCAGCCTTGTCCGGCCGTCAGTCGATCCCGGCGGCAGCGACAGAACGTGCTGGCTGACAGGAAAAAACCGGGCAGGATTTGTGTCGTGCTCCCGGGTTGCATAGCATACGTAGAGGTGGGGTCTTGCAATGGAGCCGGCGGCATGACGCAGCTTAGACGGCAGATCCGCAGGGCACAGCATCGGTTGTGGTTCAATAGGTGGCTGCACGGCGCGTCGTGGGCCATGGCTGTTGCAGGGGCGATCTTCGCCGCCGTTGTACTAGTCCAGCGTCTGTACGATTCCCCGATTCCTCTGCTGTTTATCGGCGTCATCCTAGGAAGCCTGGCAGTGCTCGGGTCGCTCTTATGGACGATCGTGAGACGGGAGGACGCGGCGTATTCGGCGGCCAAGTTGGACGAGGCAGCCGGTCTTCGTGAGCGGCTCAGCAGCGCGCAGTGTTGCCAGCCGACCGACGATCCGTTTGCCCGGGCTCTTATTGCCGACGCCGAACAAGTCAGCACGTCTGTTTCCGTTCGTCAGCATCTGCGTTTGACT
>CP070827.1:1722727-1725446 GCA_020344555.1 Phycisphaerales bacterium | reverse complement strand
CAGCTTGAACTGGATCTTCAAGGGGTCACCGCCGGGAGCCGGGAACGCCCGGATGCGGATCCAAGGCACCCTGCGAAGGATCTCTTTGAAAAACTCGACCGGGCGCCCGGCCTGACCGGCGGTTACGGCCCCGTGGGAGTCCTCGCTCAGATTGGCGGAGCGCGATCGCAGCCAGTCTACACAGCGGCGGGCGTGCTTCCCGGTAATGGCGTCGGCCACGTCGTGGTGCACCAGGACGGGCTGGTAATGATCAATGGCTTCGTCCACGTCGGTCAGGTAGCTTTCATCGAATTTCGGCTGTGACAGAGTGATGGCACGAAATATCTCCGGGTGTCGAAGCCCGGTGTGCAGGGCTGCGTAGGCACCGCCGGACCAGCCGTGAATAAAGATCCGATCGTCGGAGACGTTGTGTGCGGCCCGGATGTTCCGGATCACCGCGAGGATGCGCTTCTCGTCGTCGCGCTGCAAGGGGATCTGTTTGGGGGCCTTAGGCGGCCAGGACGCTCGATTGCCACTTAGGGTCGGAGCGGCAACAAGGAACCCGTGCTGTTCGGCGAGCCGGGTCCAGGCGCGAATCCGCTTGTTGGGTGAGTCGGGAAAGGAGCTGTGGCAGACTATGACCAGCGGCCACGCATGGTCCTTGTTATAAGCAGACGGCCGATAGAGCAGGTACTCATGCCCGAACTCCGGCTCGACATAAGGCCGGATGGGCTCGGGCACGTTGGGGTCGATGTACTGCGAGCAGCCGGTCACCAAAGCACTGCAGAATAACAATATGGTGCCGAAATAACCTGACAAAGCGCAAGCGGTTTTTACAGGCATCCTTTGCTCTCCCGAAGCAACGCATCGGTCTCGGCGTGCCGCAGAAGGTTGTCGCATCCAGGCCATCAGGCGCGAATCTCATAGCCACATGAGGCCAGGTGTTGCTCGAACTGGCGGCGAAAGGCGCTGGCGTCTTCGTCCACCAGGGTACGTGTCTCGTCGCCGACGACGGTACGGAAGGTGAGGCTTCGGCGGTCGGGTCCTACGGCGTCGCCCTCGTAGCTGCCGACAAACCGGATTCGTCTGAGCAGCGGGTGATCGAAGGAGGTAAGCTCTTTCACGATCTTCTCGTAGCGGGCGGACCTTGGCACCAGGACGGAGAAGTCCATCTCAACCAGAGGGTATTCGGGGATGCCGTCAAGCGGTTCGGTCACCGGTCCAAGCTGTTCGAGTCCACTAAGATACAACTCGGCCCAGGCAATGCCCCAGGCGGTCAGGTGCTCATCGACGGCCCTTCGAAGTGACATACCTACGACGCTAATGCGACCGGTAGCCTTTCCGTCGATGGCTATCTCAGCGGTTCGATGGGGATGCTCCCAAGGCTTTTCCGAAGCGGCTGGCGCGGGCGCGAATTCGACAGGGCGGGCGAACCTTCGCCACGCCCAACCTTCGACAGCACCTTTGAGGCGGCCGTACAGCTCGCTTTCGGCGCCCTTGCCGCGTCGAGCGCTGATCAGGCCCACGTGGCGAAACTCCCAATCCTGAGGATCGCCGCGTTCGAAGACGCTGCCCAGCTCGATAATGGAGAGCGCCGGGAAGTAGAAGCGATTTTTGGCGATGGCGGCCAGCAGTCCCGGCATCAGTGAGCGTCGCATCTGGTGAAGGCCTTCGGCCGCGGGATTGGCAATTTCCACGCAGGGCCCGGGCTCAATTCCGAGCTGGGTCAGCCAGCTCGCGTCATACCACAAGTAGCTCTGGATCTCGTGGAACGGGTGCGATGTCGTGAAATATTCGAGCGTCCGCTGCTCGAGCTCGCGGAGGGCGTGGGGCTCGAAGCGGCGAATGGAGACCCGCGGCATGGCCGGGGTGATCTTGTTGTACCCGATGTACCTGGCGATCTCCTCGATCACATCGTCTTCAATGGAGACGTCACCGGTGGCCCGGAAGGATGGTACGCCAACCTGCAAACCGGTATCACCTTCGGTCACCTGAAAACCGAGCGGCGTGAGCAGACGCGTTACTTCGTCGGTCGGCACGTGGCGCCCGATCGTACGGGTTACGTGCTGTGGTTTAACAGCGACCGTGACCGGCTCGAACGGTTTGGGGTAACCATCGGAAAGCCGACTTGTGATCCTCATTTTGGGATACATTGCCCGGGCCAGTTCAATGAACCGTCGAATGCCCAAAACAGTGTGTGCCGGGTCGAGTGATTTCTCGAAGCGAGCGCTGGCATCCGTTCTGAGGCCCAGTCGTATAGCGGTTTTGCGGATGGTGGTGGGGTTGAAATTGGCGGATTCAAGCAGCAGGGACGTGGTGTTTTCGGAGACCTCGGTCTCGAGCCCACCCATGACACCGGCCAAAGCGACCGAGTGACCGCTGGCTTTGATCATCAGCTCATCGGCAGTGAGTATACGTTCGGCTCCATCGAGAGTGGTGAAGCGTTCGCCCTCTTCGGCCCAATCGACCTCTATGCGGCTGACCTTGGCAGCGTCGAAGGCGTGCATGGGCTGCCCCAGATCGGCCATGATGTAGTTAGTCAGGTCGACCAGGCCGGTGATGGGGCGCATGCCCACGTGCCCCAGCCGCAGTTGCATCCAGAGGGGTGCGGGCTGCGTGGGGACACCTTCAAGAACGACAGCGCTATAACGGGGAGAGGCATCGCCGTCGGCGATGAAGATCTCAACCTCGGGAAGCTGTTCCGAAACAAGTTCCTCGAGCGGGACCATCGGATATGGTT
>CP070827.1:1719902-1722627 GCA_020344555.1 Phycisphaerales bacterium | reverse complement strand
GAAACTGGACGAACTACGGGAACGGCCCGCAGCGTAGCGGGCCACCGAGTCTCTCACAAAATGCCGTCGGGAGATTCCATTGAATTGCGAGGCAAGACACCGTCGCTATCATACGATTGACAAGCAGGCAACTGTTCCTTATCACTTCTGCCCAAGTACATTGAGCGTGCTCAGAGAACCACTTCCCTCTCCCATGCTGCTGGCATACGAGTCTGAACGGAGTATCTTCCCACCCACAGATGCCGAGGGCAGCCCCACAAAGCGTCGAGCCAGCTCCCTGTTGGTTTCACCCCTTTCTACGGGGAGGCTGCATGTACGTCTCCAATCTTCTGAAAATAGATGGGCTTAAAGTTAAACGTCTCGTCAAACATCGAAAATCCTCGGAGGGCTCCGTTAGCGTCCTTCTCGAAACGAAAGAATCCCATTTCACCCATGAATTCGCCCTCGTCTGTCTGCACCAGATCCCGGTCTCCGTACCGCCTATGGCGAATCACTAAGCGTCCGTTGGTCTCGATAAGCTCATATACCGTTCCGAGCGCATCGCAGAAGTACGGGCCCGCATAGGTTGCCCTCAACTGCTCAGGCGTACTCTGTGTGAACACGATTCGTTTCACCTCTATGAGGTCGCCCTTGAGGTCTATCCTTGCTCGCTCTATCCCGCCTCTATCATTCGGTGTAAAGGTAATGTGGATGTCGCCAGCGCTATTACTGAAATGGCCGTGAGAACTCGGCGAGAACCACTCCATTCCCAGCCCATCGACCATGCAGATGAGCCGACCAGGCTGAGCGAGTACTCCGACGTGTGCTCCCGTCGCTTCAACCAAGTAGCCACCGGCATACCTCTTCATCTTGCTTGCGTCTGCCTTGACAAGCGCGTGCGAGACCGATCGTTCCCCGAGGGGTCGTGCTGTCCGTAGCTTTCCAAGACATAGGCCGAGTATCTGAAAACCGAGCTTCTCCGCTTGAATAGCACGATCATTGGCCAAGATGGTGATACCCAGTTCCTTTCTCGGGCAGTAGATCATCATCGTGAGGAAACAATCGCATTGTCCGGAATGAGCGATCACGTTCTCGTCATGACGTGTAAGTAAGTTGAGGCCGAGGCCGTAGTCATGCTCACGTCCGTCGTTCAGCATTCCCTTCTTACACATCCTGTCAACTAATTCTTTACCCCCCAGCGTGTAGGCGCGGAAGTTGTCCATCCACAGCGCCATGTCATCAATTGTCGTGAACGCGCCACCGCCACCCGCGTAATTGACACTATACTGTCGACCGCGGAAATACGCTCCTTCTTTTTTGCGATAGGAGGAAGCCTGATTGGGAATCATGCGCAGACAGTTGTCTTTGAAGAAAGTATCCTTCATCTTGAGAGGCTCGAAGATATGTTTCTTGGTCCATGAGGAGAAGCTCTCTCCGGTCACGCGGGCCACGACTTCCGCAAGGAGATCGTAGCCGACACTGGAGTATTTCCACTGAGAGCCGGGCTGGAATAGCGGTTCCGGCTGGCGCTCCAGCAGGCGAAGTTTGTCGTTAAGGCAAAGGTAATCATAGTGGGTAAACCCGGCGTAGTAGATCAACATCGTCCACACGTCCCAGAGTCCGCCGGTGTGATGCAGAAGGTGGCGAAGTGTAATGGTGTGCTCGAAGTCCGGGAGTTCGGGAATGTACTTGCGGATATCGTCATCGAGGGTGAGCTTGCCGTCCTGCTCCAGGAGAAGGATGGCCATCGCCGTAAAGGGCTTGGAAGCTGAGGCGAGTTCGAATACGGTTGTGGACGTAATCGGCACTCGATGTTCAAGATTGGCCAGGCCGAAGCAGCGCTTATAGAGGGTCTCTCCGCCGCGTGTGATCACGACGGCGGCTCCTGGCGTTTCGGGCTTATCCCAACGTGCGAAGAGCTTGTTCACTTCTGTTGAAAGGTCATCTACACTCGTGTCCGTGCCAAAGACCGTGGTGGGAGTGTGGAGAACGCCGGCAGCGAACACGAGACCGATCAGAGGATACTTCGTCTTCATTGAGCTGCTCCTTTGTGCAAGGGCACCGTTCGAGAGCATACGGCGTGCCAGGGATGCTCAGTGGAGGCCTGAGTGCAAATCATCATGCGCGACTGCGTGCCCTATCTCATATTCCAACGGTCAATAGTGTGTCCATGACGGTCGGCCGCTACTGACGATGCGGCCGCCAGCCAAACTGTTTACCCATCGCGTGCAGTTCCTCATCCGGAAACATGTAACGAGCCTTGATAGCACGAGGATCGTCGCGCTCTTCGGGAGTCAGTGCGCCCCATGCCCGCGGCGAGAAGAGTGTGATCGTACGACTCCTCGAAGGCTGGAGGACCTCAGAGGCCTGGTCGACAACGCGTAGCCGGATGTGGTAGCGCTCCGGAGGAAAGAGCATGGCGAGGTCTGAGGCTATCGCTTGAGCCATGGACTCTTCAAACTCGCAGAGCGTAAGCGTGGTGCGCCTGCCCCGGAGTCTGTGGCGTTCGACGCGGGCCGGTAGCTGTGGATCCAGATGAATTGCCGCGAACCGGATCTCGCGTAGGCGGTCGGGCCATCGTTGGCGGATTTCGTTGTGATGGAAGTAGGTTGTCACGATCGGCCCGGCCGGCGGCTGCCCTTTGCGGACAAGACACCAAGGCCGAGCGTTGACTTGCCAGCGTGATTCGATTTCTCGGGCGTGGTCGACGCACTGGGGTTCGTTACACTCAACGACGTGGACAACC
>CP070827.1:1717070-1719802 GCA_020344555.1 Phycisphaerales bacterium | reverse complement strand
TGGTATGTCCCACGGAGAACGCTCGGCTTCGGCCAAAGGGCCTCCCAGGGGAGCGGCTTCTTCGTAGCTCCTAACCCGCCGTTCGGGGCCGTGTTCACCTATTACCTCAAGGACTCGATCCAGACGCGTAAGGAAAAACGTCAGGAGAAGGAAAAGCGGATCGCAAAAAAGGGAGGCGATACTCCCACGCCCGGCTGGGACGCGCTACGAGCCGAGCAGCTGGAAGAGAAGCCCGCCATCATGCTTACTGTTCGCAACAGCGCGGGCAATGCCGTACGCCATCTAGTCGGCCCGCCCAAGAAGGGGATCCATCGTGTGTCCTGGAGTCTCACCTATCCAAGGACGGATCCCTGGAGCCCGCCAAGAGAAAGGGAGGAACGTCGCTTTTCCACACGGAACCCTGACGACGGCGTGCTCGTCGCCCCGGGCACCTATACCGTTCACCTCGCGAAACGTCGCGAAGGCAAGTGGACGGATCTAGGTAAATCACAGACCTTCAAGGTCGTTCCGCTGCGCGACGGCGGCACGATACCGGGCATGACGCCTGAAGAATACGCCGAGTTCGTCAGAGATTACGCTGCCGTGATGCGATCCGTCGGAGGTGTGCGTAGCGTCCTTCGAGACACGGCCGATCGTCTGAAGGCGATTCGACAAACGCTCGATCGCTCCACGGTGAGTGACCCGAAGTTGGGCGAGCAAGTCCGCGACATGGAGCGCCGCATCGCGGCCATGCGAGAAACGCTGGAAGGCAGCAGGCAACGATCCGAGGCGAGCGATCCCGGACCGGTCTCTATAAACCGGCGGCTCAACGTGGTCCGTGGAAGTGTGGGGTCAACGCTGCACGGTCCCACGGCCATGCATCGTGAGGCATATTCCATCGCCAAGCGCCAAGTCGTGGGGTTGAAAAAAGAGCTGGATCAGCTCGTCGAAACCGAGTTGCCGGACCTCGAGCGGCGCCTCGACGAAAGTGGCGTCCCTTGGACTCCGGGCCGCAACATCCCTGGTGATTAGCAAATTCCATGGACCTTTCCCTCCCGACAATGTCATCGGACCAAATGGCCGCGTGCAAGATTAAAGGTGCGAGCCGCTGAACTGCAAGCGGAACCAGTGCGCGTGATGGCTTCGAAGCGGAAACGATGCCTTTTCTTAACTTGTGTGCAGACCGGACGCGTCGATCCCGAGCGAAACTTGAACGACGAAGCCGTGACTAGGCTGTGCGCTGGTAGCGATGATACAAACCGCCGACTTGCGGAATCGAAATCACTCTGCCTCTGTCCGGTGACTCAACATCGCGTGCACCCGGCGAGTTGCGATCCAGCGACAAGCGCGTGCGAGCGTGATGATGGTAGTCGAAGTACGAGCCCAAGAACGCCACCCTTCCCACAGCCGCGAGAGCCAGACCCAGAAGATCCGATCACGCTGGCGTAAATGTAGCCGCTTCGACTTCTCTTGTAAGAAAGTAAGCTGTTGACGGAGGGCGAGGTTCTCGGCGGCGAGCTCGGCCTGTTTTCGAAACAGCGCCCCAAGGAAAGCGAAGATCGTGTGTATCGGACCCATGCAGCGCTCCCAAACCAGCTACCTTCGTGTATGTGCAGACAGGTACGAGCGTAGCTGCCATTAAGGAAGCGTCAATTGAAGATGCCCTCGGAAATGCCCCAAACCGCGGTTTCTGGTCCGGATGGGGTTTTCGGGAGGTACAGGTGTTGTTAGCTGCGCCGAAGGTTGCGAGATTAGGATTCCGCTCCATAAGGCCGTGCGTCAAACACGAGTACTCCGAATGGGCGAATCGTGAGCGTCCTCGGTTTTCCGGCGCTCAGTTCGAGCACGTCGGTGTGACCAGCGCGAAATGGATCGGTCAGACGGTATTTCTTCGGCGCGCCCTCGGGGAGTTCGAACGCCTGCGCTATATCGATGTCGAATTCTTGAGCTTTGTCCGCCGGATTTCGCAAGACGAGAATACCCTTCCACGGCGACCACGATGCCCAGCCGTAGACTTGCAGTCTCGCGGGATCGCCGCCGATCCAATGCGTGTCTCGGAGGGTGGCGGCATTCTTCCGTGCCCATCGTGCGGACTTTGCCAGATCGTCCCAATTTTTCTCAGTGAGGAGGTCCGGGCTAATGTACATCTCCTGCAATTGTGTACCGCACCCAAACGCCGTGAGAATCTCATCGCGCAGGTCATCGTTTGGATCGGTGTTCAATTGGCGGGCGTGCTTGGCATAGATGATTCCGTGGAGCATCAGCGAACTGAGCGGAAAGAGCGGGGCCCGGCGAACGACGTTTTGATAGGTCATTGCGTCACGGTATGTCATCCACTTCTGCCTGTCCGACCCGACACCAGTGAACTCGTGATCGTATCCACCGCGCCAAATCGAGTCCACGTGATGTAACCAGAATGGTGAGGGCCATGTTCCCGTGGTCAGGTTGATGAAGATGTCCGGCTTGGTTTGGCGCAAATCGCGGATCAGTTGGATTGCCGCCAAGAAATCGTTGCCGAATGCACTTCCGGGATATCGACCACCAGCCCGCCCGATTCCGTCGAACTTGAACTGGTTGACGCCAAAGTCGCGGGCCATGTGCATGCAAATCTCGCGGAACCGCTTGTAGTATTTGGGAGCCGAAAGAACGAATCCCTTCTCATTGGTTTCATAGCCGGCGGTTTGGCCAAATTCCAGCCGCTGCTTTCTTGGCTTCCCATACCCGCCCCACGGCGACAGCCAAACACCCGGCGC
>CP070827.1:1714232-1716970 GCA_020344555.1 Phycisphaerales bacterium | reverse complement strand
CGCCTCCCCACACTGGTCGCCCGAGCATATCGCAGTGTTGCGCGAAATACGCGATGAGATCGCGGCCATGCGGGGGCCGGACGACGAATCGCAGTAGTTTACCCATCGCTCACCCCCGCCCGTCCCGGTGCACACTACTGGCCGGTTTCTCGTGGGGTCTGGCGCGCGGCTTACTGGCCACCGCTCTACTGCAGATTGAAGCAGGCGATCACTTCTCCGGAAGTGGAGTTGTGTTTCGGCGCGTGCGACGGTGTTTCCAGGCAGCCGCCCATTACCCCTGCTGACGGGCAATCGCCTCGAGCGCGCGGCGTGCCCGGGTATGGTTTGGCGCCAAGCGCAGCACTGCACGAAACGCGGCGGTCGCCTCGCTCGCCCGGCCGAGCCTGGACCACGCGATTCCGAGTTCGTAGTGCACCTGGGCGTCGTTCGGTTTGATCCGCAATGCGTTACGATATTCAGAGACCGCTTCATCGAACTTGCCCTGGTGCAGAAGAATATTGGCCAGATTATCGTGCAGCGAAAACAGGAGTGATTCTGCGGACTGCCCCGAGCGGTTCGGATCGGGCGAGCTCCCTCCGTCGCGCCGGGCCTTTCGTATTGCCTGTCGGTAGTACTCAGCGGCCTTCTCGAGCCGGCCGTTACGCGTCATCAGCATTCCCAGATTATAATACCAGGAAACAGCGCGGACCGATTCGGGGTCGAGCCGAAGTGCCTCCGTGTAGTACCTGACTGCGGCTTCTACGTCCCCCTCTTTGATGGCGACTCTTCCTAGTATATGATGAACTTGAACGAGATCCGGTCGCAACGCCAGAATCTCCTCTCCGGCCTGCCGGGCACCAGCATGGTCCCGGTATTTGACACAGTCGTCGAGGATCTCGAGTTTCGCATAGACCTCGGCGAAATCCTTGGGATCCTGCCCTTCAGAGTCGAGCTCGAAGTCTTCGTCGTAGGATCCACCGGTGTAGCCAAGCGATCTGAGGCGTGCCAAGCGGTCCGGGTCCATTGCGACGACGTTGTCACTCCTGTCAGGCCGTGACTGCTGCCGCATGATCTGTCTGAGTCGCGTCTGTAGTGTTCCAGCCCGGTCTGAGTACACGTCCACAACATTGTCCAGTTCGTCAGGGTCAGTCACCAGATTGTAGAGCTCGGGCCTCGGTGCATGGATGTACTTCCACGTGCCAGTTTGTACGCTTCGTAGCGTGCTGCACCCGAATTTAGCGGCCTCAGTTGCTTCACTGTAGACGCATCGCCCCTCCCCTTCGATTCCGTCACCCGACAGCAATGGTGAGAGGTTTTCTCCCTGAATACTCGGAGGCACGGGTGCGCCCAGTTGCGCAAGCACAGTGGGGACTATATCGGTTAGAGATGCGGCCTGGTCGACCTGCCTGCCGCTGCTGTACCCCGGGACCCTGAGGATCATCGGTATCTTCGTCGTACTGTTGTAGACATAGTAGCCGTGCTTTGCCTCGCCGTGTTCACCAAGGCCTTCTCCGTGGTCACCGACAATGATGATGAGACTCGAATCGTATAGACCCAGTTCCTTAATCTTGTCGAGCACCTGCCCGATGGCCTGATCGGTGTAGGCAATCTCCCCGGCGTAGGGATTGTCCTTGAACCTCGAGGCAAACGGCTCGGGCGGGGTATATGGATCGTGCGGATCGTAGTAGTGTACAAAAAGAAAGAACGGCGAAGACGCCTGCTGGGCAAGCCACGCGTTTGCGAGCCTGCTCACGTCATCGGCGACCCGTTCCGGGTAGCTTCCCACAGATCCACCATCGGCCACTAATCGGTCGTCGAAGGTGTCGAAACCCTGGCTAATACCGCTATGCGAACCCAGCACGTAGGCTCCGATGACTGCAGCCGTCTGGAACCCGCTCCCGCGCAGCAACTCGGCGAGCGTCACGGCTGAGTCACCAAGTCGGTAGTTGACATTGTCATGGACGCCGTGAAAGGGGGGAATCATACCCGTCAACATGGAACTGTGAGCCGGGAGTGTCATCGGTGCCGGCGTGAAGGCATTGGAGAACACCACTCCCTCTCGGGCAAGCGCATCGATGTGGGGGGTCGTCCCGTTGCTACAGCCATAGCACCCAAGGTGGTCAGCCCGGCAGGTGTCAATACTGATGAGAATGACGTTCGAGATTTCGGTCTCAGAGAGCCGGCCGGCCAATGTAAGCAAGCCTGCGCCTACGATGAAGCTGACTGGCAATAAGCCGAGCATTGACTTGGTTCGAGCCACAGGCGCACCCTCCTTAAACAACGGCGCGACAATGCCGTTCTCATAGTACTGAAGACGGTTCCCTCCAACCGCCTAAGCCTCGCAGGAAAACTGGCTGGACGCGCATATTCTACGCGTACCAGCCACTTATGGCAACCACTTGCTTTCTTTGCGATATTCCCTGAAATACAATAATTTACCTATTGATATCTGTATCACCGGATTTGTGTTTGGAGAGAGCTGATATAGAACACTCATAACTGACGGCTGCTCAGAGGCAGAACTGCATTGTGTCACACGTGCTCTTAATGTCATATTATGTCGTCGCGTGTCAGAAAGTGTAAGGATCCGGGAATTGGACTGATGCGTTCGGGTGGCTTGTAGTGTCTATTCACGCCAGGAGTCGTACTGAAGACACAGTTGTATTGCTAAGGACGTAGTCATCGCATGTTGCAGTGGACACTGAATCATTGATCAATGAGCTAACCTGCCTAACTGACATGGTTTGGAGGGAGTTGGG
>CP070827.1:1711393-1714132 GCA_020344555.1 Phycisphaerales bacterium | reverse complement strand
CCCGGAGAACGCGGACTGGAACACCGCAAAATCGCCAAGATCGATCGGGCCATCGGCATTGAGGTCGGAGCACAGGCACGCCGGCTGCGATGCGCCACCCGTCGGAGCGGTCATGCAGGACTGAAACAGCTCGAAATCGATAAGGTCGACGCGGCCGCTGCCGTCGAAGTCCGGGGCCGGCGCGTGCACGCAAAGGCCGTCGGAGCACACGTCGGCGGTGCACGGGTCTGAATCGGTGCATTCGCTGGCCGTCACACAGTCCCGCGCGGCGCATAACGTCTCGAAAATGTAGGCCGAACCGGAGTTGTTCCCGTTGTTGTCGTCCTGAACAGCCCCGGCTACGAGGACGTTATCAGAAGCAGCTACCGAGAAGCCAAAGTAGTCCCAGTACCAGCCGTCCGGAGCGAGGAGTTTGTCCACCTCCGGCCAGCTTGATCCGTCGGCACGGAAGACGTACGCTGAACCGGAATCATTAATCTCGTTTGCATCGTGCATATATGCACCCGCTAGGACCGTGTCGCCCGATACTGCAACCGAGACCCCGAACTTGTCGTTTGCAGAGCCGTCGGCCGGCAGGAGCTTCTCTTCTTCGGCCCACGTTGATCCGTTGAAACCGTACGCATAGGCCGAACCCGAGTTCGGACCGTTGTCATCGTCCTGAACAGCTCCCACGACGATCACATCGCCGGACACGGACACAGAACCGCCGAACCGGTCGTCGGCCGCGCCGTCCGCAGCAACCAGTTTCTGCTCCTCCGTCCACCTTGATCCGTTGAAACGGAACACATAGGCTGAACCTGAGCTCGCACCCTGGTCGTCGTCCAAGTAGGCGCCAACGACGGCCACGCCGCCAGAGAGCGCAACCGAGACACCAAAGAAGTCATATGCCGCACCGTCTGCGGCAAGCAGCTTCTGTTCCTCGGCCCACTCAGTTCCATCGAAACGGAATACGTACGCAGAGCCGGAACTCGCCCCGTTGTCGTCAACACCATAGGCGCCGATAAGGGCAACGTTGCCCGAGACTGCCACGGAGTACCCGAAGCTGTCCCCGGCTGAACCATCGGAGGCGAGTAGCCTCTGCTCCTGCGCCCACTGCGAACCGTTGAAGCGGAACACATAAGCCGCTCCACCGTCGCCGTGGCCGAAGGCTCCAACCACAACGGCGTCGCCCGAGACGGCCAGGCTACTGCCGAATTGGTCATCCGGCGCACCGTCCGAGGCCAGGAGCTTCTGCTCTTCGATCCAGCCTGAGTCGGTCCTCCTCACGACATAGGCGGAGCCCGACCCGCTCCCGTTGTCATCGTCCCCTCGGGCACCGACGGCTAACAGGTCACCGTCCACAGCAACGCAATACCCGGCCTCATCCGAAGAAGCGCCGTCATCAGGCAGAACCTGGGCAATATCCACCTCGCATTGCGACCGTGCCTCCTCCAACTCTGCGGCGAAGACCGACGCGAGGCCCACGAAAGCAGGGACCAACCGGTTCCGGTTCAGAAGACCATGCGACAGACGAAACATGACTTGCTTCCCCCAACCCAGTTTGCGCAAACAACCCACTTTAACACTTGAAACCGTCCAATATGAAAGCGTTCAAGTCAAGTCGCTTTCGTCGCGGGATCGGAGCCCGCAGGAGGGTGGTCCGGCACGCGGCGGCGAAAGGTCCACGTTTGCCTGCGAAGGAAGGTCTTATAAGCGTCGGCCAAGGCAGTCTTGACTGCGCGACGATCGACGGGAAGCTCGCCCAAGTGGCGTTATGCCCCAGTAATAAGCCCTGCGAGCGTGGACGTGGGAATCTCACGGGCGGGCGTTGTCAACCTTGTAGCGTGATTGCCGTCCGAATCGAGTCCTGCAATGGGCTATCGGACCCATCGAGGCCAGGACCCGTGCCAGCACGCCAACGGGCGAAGAAAACTATGGAAAACCGGATGTTCAGCCCTTTACTCTTTTACCGTTTTGTTGATAATGCGGGTAAGTTCGGGTTTCAACTGTGTTGGTTGGGGAACTTTCCTTTAGGAGATAACTGATGAAGAAGAACAATGTGGTTGCAGGGGTATTGATGGCCGGCGTTGCCGTGCTCTCGGCGACGATGGCGGAGCAGGCATACGGTCAGGGTTTGCACGGCGTGAGCATAGCAAAGGGCTGTGTCAGCCCGCTGTGCGTGGGAGAAACGACCAGTTGTGAGATTCAGCTTGGGTACAACGACGACTTCGGGGACACGATCAAGATTCTTGCGGCGTGGGATGTTCAGGATCTTGGTGGAGACAACGTGCGCGTTCCGGGCGCAGGGGACCTTCCAATCGTAATGGTCGGCGGTAACACCACGTGCACCGTTGGCGGTTCACTTCCCTGTATGATCGGGCCTGGCGGCAGCACGTTGAGCGGTCTGCCGGGTGATCCGCAGCCGGGGTTCGTTCGGTTCAGGCAGGACACATACGTCGTGCAGCCTGACGACCCTGACGTGCTGAGGGACCAGGCGACCGTGGAATGGGAGGACCTGTGCGACGATCCGAACACGTCGGGCTGCGGCGAAGGCGTGGTCAATCCCGCACCCGCGCCAGCCTCGACGCTGATCACGCGATGCGACGACGGTGATGAATGCACTACCGACGTCTGCGAGCTGGGTGAGTGCACGTTCATCGCCATTGAGTGCGACGACGAGGACCCGTGTACGACGGATGAATGCGTGTTAGGGACCTGTGTATTCACCACGGTGGATTGCGACGACGGCGATGCCTGCAC
>CP070827.1:1708549-1711293 GCA_020344555.1 Phycisphaerales bacterium | reverse complement strand
TTGCCGAATGGGGCGCCGATACGTTCCGGCTTTACACCGACATCGGCCACCCGCTGACGGATGGCATCTTCCAGAGCAGGCGGAGTCGGCAAAAACCTCCACTCATTGCTCTTTATGCCGACGGTATCTGACGAACGGACCAACCGAGCCCAGGCCGCCTTTGGCTCGCTCTCGCCCAGCAGCGCCATGACGGCTTCGTCCAGCATTCTTGCCAGCACGTTGGGCTTGACCTGGCCACCGTCCTCCAGGACGTTCCGGTCGCGGATCAGGATCACCTTGGCCTTCCGTTCCAAAGCCCTCTTCTTTTTAGGGTCCACCTCCGGAGGTGGATCTGCCTCGGCCCCCCGCCGCTCTTGGCCAAATACAGATGCACCGGTCATGCCGACCACTACGGCGCCGGCAGCATCACGAAGGAGGTCTCGCCGAGTCAGTCCTTTGTCTGTCTTTTTCATAGTTTTGCCTCTCGATGGCGTCCGCGTCAGCGCCCCGGGGCCTGACCGACTTCATCCATCAACCTCAGAACTTCTGCCCTCGTGGGCGCGTCAAAGACGCCCACAAACAATGTCCCCACCTGGCGGCTCCCAGCCCACATGTTGTCTCCCGTCCGGGCCACGCCCTGTTCGTCTGCATCTGCAAGGCGCTTGCCGAGAAATCGCTCATGGGCCTGTTCCGCATTGTGCTTAGTGGGATAGTCGATCAGTACAAGTACGCACGATTGGGATCGCTTTTCTCCTGCCGATTGAGGCCTGCACCGATACCGTGCGAGGACGCCCTCGGTCCTGCGATCGAGCTTTAACAGGTTCTCTTCCCCGAAGTTGTAGCGCCGACTGAGGCTGACCCAATCGTGAAAATAGTGTACTTGAGCAGGAATCAGCCCTGTTGGTGGAAGCCGTTCGACCAGCTTGGGTGGAGCTCCTTTGCGGGGAATGGCCGCGGAAATCGCTTTACCCAGAGCCAGCACTGCACGGGTCGATTCCTCAGTCTCATCCAGGGCTATGAGGGAGACAAAGTAACGGTCTTTCCAGAAATGAAGAGCCCCGCCCGCGTATTCGGATTCCTGGCCGATTCCTGCGTCTTTTTCCTCGCGTATGTCGTAGTGATAAGCGCCGAAGGCATCTTGCGAAGAACCCATGTCGAAAACGTCAACGATGATATCAGGAGCGCCCTTCTTTACGTATCGCCGGTCAAGTACGGTCCGTACGTTGAGCGCCCGGTACACCTCGGCGCCGCCATCGATGAGCTTGAAGAGGTTGTCGAAGTTGTAGATCCCGTCGGGCCCGCCAGGTTTGAAGCCTCGAATTTCGGCAGGCAGCAGGTCAGCCAGGTTTCCTGGATTTGCCGACGTTCCCGAGGCCACAGTCATCGCTCCGAGTGCAATCCAAGCAAGGAACCCCATGTTCGTCCTTCTTTCGTGTCCCTGCAATTGGGACTATCCGGCGCGTGAAATCCTAACCCATGTGGTGCCCCGTGTAAATGACCACGCGACCCCTTGAAATTGTTGCCGCAGGTGACCCATTTCAAGTATCGCACCAAGCCTGGCGGAGAGCGCACGACGCCACCGGCACCGAGCACAAGCATCGGCACGATGACCAGATCGACGGTGCCGACGCTGGAACACAGATCCGGCCGGCACACGTTTAGGAATCGACGTTGAACCGGCCGCAAGATGTGCTACCCTTGAGCCGTGCAGATTCGCGCGATCGAGTCCGGTGATTACGATGAATGGCTGCGCCTGCGAAGGGCCCTGTGGCCCGAGTGCGCCACCAGTACGCTCGAAGCCGAGGTTGCCGACATCCTTGCGGACCTTGGCAACCAGGCCGTGTTCGTCGCCGTTCGGCCTACGGGCAGCCTTGGTGGCTTCGTGGAGGCTTCGATCCATCCACACGCTATCGGTTGCGACACGCGACCGGTTGGCTACGTGGAAGGCTGGTACATCGATCAAGATCTGCGGGGGCTAGGCATCGGGCGCCGGCTTCTTACCGCTGCCGAAACATGGGCACGCTCGAAAGGCTGTACCGAAATAGCTTCTGACACATTGTCTGACAATGAAAGTGGCTTGGCCGCCCACCGAGCATGCGGATACACCATTACGGGGAGCTTGATTCATTTCAAGAAGCGGCTTTGACGGCATTCGACCCGGTCTTGTTGCTCTCACCTCCTCGCCTTCCTCACCCGAACACGGGGCTTGACTTCCACCCACTCCACCAACCTGAGCCGTATGTCCCAAGGGCTCGACTCTTTGCCCGGATCCTCCTCGAACCGGTATGCCCCGGCCACGTTCGTTGCCCGCGGCGCGACCGCCCTTACATTGCCAGTCACGGCTGCATCGGCAAATGCGAGTCTCTTCTCATTTGCTCCAGGAGTAGCCAACATGGTACGGTAGGTAATCTCAGGAGCTCCCGTTGTCCTTTAACGACTTGGCGGTGTTGCCAAGAAGACTAAAGTGAGAAAGGTAATACCGGGGGAGTCCGCTCGGATGGCGGGATCAAACACCGCCGGAGACGTACAGGAAGAAATGCTCCCGTAAACTTCATGGCTGTCTGTGAGGAATGAGGTCATGATCGAAACCAGGTTCGATGCTACCCGATGCATTGGCCTCCTTCTTCTCGCCGATTTCGCGATCGTGTTCGCGATCAAGGTCGCACAGGGCGCCGCTGAAGAGATCCTTTGGATGTCGCACGTGGGCTTGCTGGTCGCGGGAATTGGCTCCGTACGGCGATCCGCCTTCCTGAAGTGCACGGCCC
>CP070827.1:1705703-1708449 GCA_020344555.1 Phycisphaerales bacterium | reverse complement strand
GAGCCTGGACGGCAACACGACGGAGACCTTGCCAAAGGACTTGGGCTTGAACGCGCGCATCCACGGCGACTCCGTGGACATGGGCGCCTTCGAGTGGCATCCGTAGGGGGTCTGACCGGTCGAGAATTGAACTCGGCACGTGCGCGCCGTCCATCAGTAGGTCCGTCCCGCCGGTAGCTAACGCTCAAGTGGTGGGTGACAATATCATACCTGTGCGCGCCGAGCAGCAACTCACGGTCCCGTTAAGGCAACGCGAAAGGCGCCGAAATCAAGCAAGTCGATAGCACCGCAGCGGTCGATGTCGCCGCGCCGGCAACCGGGACCAAGTGAGCTTCCCTCCGGTCCAGTGAAACAACGCTGAAGAGACAGGAATAGCGGCCAAACGTGAGTTACTGGCGACACGGGTGTGGACCGGCCCACTCGGATGCCCGTAGTTCAACAACCTGTGAGGACGAGACTCCGTGCAAGTGTGGCAGGCGACTCGATTCAACACGCTCCACGTCGACCGGGGGACCAGAGGTCTCTAACGGGTTCGGCGCGGAACGTGCTATCTAGCGAGTGTCGATGTCGGCGTCGATTCCGCACTGTGACAAAGACTCTTTGATTCCGAGTTCTACGACGTTTTCGCGGATGGCGCCGTCGGACTTGGCCACGACGTTGACGTCGATCACGGTGTCGGCTCCTTCGTTCGCCAACGGCTTATTCACTTCGCCGTAGATGTTGCCGTATCTGCCTAAAACTCCACCCATGTCGGCAAGGCGGGCTCGGTGGCTGTTCCGGGAACCGGTGCCTATTGCCGGACTTGTTCTCAGAGCGCGGGCGTTGGCGGTTTGCTCTGCCTGCCATCGGCTGCCGGTATCTGTTTGGCGTTTGTTTTGCCAATCGACACGCCGGCGGGATGCGGTCAGCACGCGTTGGAGCGAAGGGCGGTTCGGAGAGCGCAGTAAACCAGGAACGTTCTCAGCGAAACAGACTGCGGATGAGGTCTTCGGGAGGCACTACTCCGGACGAGAGTGGACTCATGAATCACTGCCCCGGTCCGTGGTGCCCGCGATATGTTTCAGGTGGGCCACGAGTTCCCGACCGCGCGCAAGGTCCGGTGCCCGAAGTTCCTCGACGTGCCAAGGAGGGTCGCCCGCACGTAGACGATCACGAATGTGTCGGTCGCGACGTAGGTTTGTCCCGACATGGATCGAGGCGCCATCAACATAGATTGCGAGCCGAGCCTCAGGTACGGCAAAGTCAGCCACAGAGATCGGAGGCTCCGCGTCAGACGGTCCTACCGGCACCTGCTTCTGCGGGCAGAAGTCATGCCGCTCGAACAGGCGCAGGAACTTCAGCTCCAGCGGTGAGCCGACACCGGCGCGGTAGGCTTCAAGCCAGGGTCGAGGATCATCGATGTCACCAGTCTCAGGCGGGCGCGGAACAGGAGCACTTTCGACCAATGCTTCGAGGTACGGTAGCGCGAGCGGCCACTGAAGATGCTCGTGGAGCCGCTGATTAGTGTACGATTTCAGACAGCGATAGCAAGCAGTCTCGCAGCCGCGGTGATCGAGGTGTTGAATCGCATGTCGCGCTCCAATGTGCAACTCGCTTGCGATACGTTCCAAGTACCCTGTGCCTCCTATGCTTGGATCGATAAATGACAGGGCCACGACGCTGTAACGCGATTCATCCACACCAACCTGCCAAGGGCCCTCAAGTTCGAAATCCAGCTCGGTGACATCGAGCATGTGTGCGTGATGAACGCCCGCGAGCAAGGAGTAGCCGAGGGACAATCCCCACGGCATGACCTGATGGTCCCCCATGCCTGTCGGAATCGGTAGGACGAGCCGAAGTACTTCACACCGGCCTGTGGTCGCTATCGCCCACGCCTGCGGCGGTGCTCCGCGGTGGGGGCAAGTCTTAGCATGCCCGAACTGATCTTGCCGTTGACTTTGTGTCCGTGCTTGCCGTCGACCACGATCGCTTGCCTGCTGAGGCGGCGGCTGATGCAGTATCCTCCCACACGCGGCACAAAGCAGATAGCCCTTGGCAGTCGGGTGTAGCAGTGGGATACCCGCACGGACATCTGCTTCCGTCGGCGCAATCCCTTCATTCATCCAAAACACTCGCTCGTTCCGGCTAAGCCGCAATCCCCAACCCTGCGCGACAGTCCAACGACCTACAACATCGCCGTCCCATTGCGGATGCACGCGCACCAGGTTGCGAGTCGCCCAGCGGTCCTCCTCGTCAAGAACGGGTGTCTCGTCACGCATGGCCAGGAAGCCACCGAACTCGCCCGCTGGCAGGTCACGTCCCGGCGCGTCGTTTTGGCAACGTGGGCACCGCGGCTGGTCAGCCCTGTAGCGCAATCCGCAGCCGCGGCACAACCGGTAGGTCCAGCTCGGGCCATCGGTGCGCGGGTTCCACGGCGAAGCCGGGTCGAGCCCGATCGCCTTCCAGCGCCGCCGTCGGGCGTACACGTGGGCCTCAGGCTGAAACTGAGAGATCCCGAAGGTGCGCGCGGTCATTAGGGGATCTTCCTCGCGGTCGTCGCCTAATAGCCGAAGCGCCGCCGGCTCCGTTGGGAACTCGTATCCTGGGAGAATACCGAACTCCGCGAAGCGTCGAAGGGGATATCCGGCTGATCGATCGTCGGCTTCGAACTGCGTGCGGCGGCGTTCAGTCTGGATGCCAAGCAGGCGCGCCACCAACTCCGCCGACTTTTCACCAGCACGGAGGCCGAGAAGGGTCCGGTACAGGG
>CP070827.1:1702855-1705603 GCA_020344555.1 Phycisphaerales bacterium | reverse complement strand
GGTGGCGTCGGAGGCAGCGAGCCGAGCCTCTTCAAGCCAGTTGGTCCCGTCGAATCGGTATACATAGGCCGAGCCGTCACCATTCGTACCGATCACAACCGCATCCCCACTGACAGACACAGGCGGGCCGACCGCATCCGACGATGCGAAGTCCAAGGGTGTAAGCGTTGCTTCTTCGATCCATTCGGTTCCGTCAAATCGATACACGTACGCCGTCAGGCCGGCGATACGCGCCCCGATCACCACTGCATCGCCGCTGATGGAAACAGAGCTGCCAAACGCGTCAAACGGGATGTTATCGGAGGCGGCGAGCCGGGCCTCTTCAAGCCAGTTGGTCCCGTCGAAGCGGTAAACGTTAGCAAACCCCGAAGCGGGTGTCTCGGTTCCCGGCGCTCCAATGACGGCCACGTTGCCGCTGATGGAGATGGACGCACCGAGGTTGTCAAAGGGCGCGCCATCGGACGCGATGAGCTTGCCGAGGTCGCACGGCCCGCCACCATTGGTCATGCTGGTGGTCGCCGGACACCCCGAGAGCGGAGAAAGGAGCAGGACCATTGTCACTAATAACAGGATCGAGCAGAATGTACATCTAGTCGTACGAGCCATGACAGGTCCTCCCACGCCAATGTGTTTGCGTTTAGGCCGGACACTTCCCATTTAGCGATTGTTTAACCAGTATTCTACCGAGCCAAGCTGGCCGGCGCCAAGCGAGAGTCGTGGATTTCGCCGTGATTCGCGCCTGTTTGGCCCAACATGCGAATATCTTCCGCCCAGGCCGACCAACCGACGCAGATGAGAATCGCTCCCGATCCCTGATCCGGTGGGGCTCTCGGCCTCCGCCTGACCACCGGACCGATGTGCCTTACCCTCGGCACTTTGATCCAGGCTCAGGCGTGATCCTTCACGTCAGCCCCCTTGGTTCAACGGGATGCTGTCTGCGTTGACGCTTTGACCGAGTCATGGACAATCACTGTGTTCGGCAACGGGATGCCGTATCGGACGAGAATCCCTGCCTCTGTCTTCTGGATAACGATCACAAGGGTCGCATCAAGATGTCGCTGGATACAGACGGCAACCACTTACCGCGAGGAACGCTATGTCCTCTGAAACCGAGAAGGACTTGGACCCAACACTAAAGCGAGCGCGCGACCTTAGCCGTCAAGGATTCGACTGGGGTTACGCTTGGGGCAAGGCTTCGCTCGAACACAGGATTAAAAAGTGGCCCTCCGGTTGGGGCGACGATCTTCAAATACTGATCTACGGTGACTTCAAGGCACCGAAGGCCGATTTGGCATTCCCTGAATTGGGGATCATCGTCCACACCGAAAAGCTCGAAAACACAGTTATTCGAACTGCGCTGTGCGTGCTCAAGGCCACCATCAAAATCAGCGAGAAATCTGTGCCGTCGCTGATTGATGCCGCACGACGAATAAACGTGTTACTCGGTACCTGGACGCTTGTCGAGTGGGGTAACGCTGGGTGTGGCTGGTGGTCCTACGTAACACATGGTACTGGAGGCGGCGTCGGCACAACGTTTGAGCATGAGTATCTCGATCGCGCCATTCAGGGCGTACTGGGCCTGCCAGTCGAGGTCCGACAAAGAGTAGATGCAGCACTGTACTGGGTACGCCAACCGAGAAACCTACTGATGGATTTCTACCGGAGCGACCTTCTGCGCGTTTACTCCGCATACTGGAACGCTTTTGAATGCCTTGTGGAAGCAGTGTTGATTCTACGTCCACAACAGAAGCTCTCGAAGAGAGAGAACCAGCAGAGGATCGACGGCTTCCTTGCCCAACGCAACGGAAAGCTAACGAGTGCAGACGTAGCCCAATGCTACCAGGAGATCGTCAATCCCGGTCTGGTCGGGAAAGCTAGTCACGCCTTGACGGTCTGCCTCGGGCAACAGGCCGCTGGCTACATCACCGATTGCTTCCACCTACAGGATCGGCAGAACAGGCTGTACGACATACGCAACGCAATTAACCATGGGGACATTGATGCGGAGAATCCCGAGGAATTGCTGCGCGTGGAGTCGCGTCTGACCAAGCTTTGGACGATTGTCTGGCGGATGTTTGGCCGCCTTATCCCTTTTCCGGCTCCAATCGAGAAAGCGCCAGGAGACAAGCAAGCCCCATAACAAGGCAATGCAACGGACGCTTCGGACTGCTGGTTTGCATCACCGGGCTGTGTTGTACCGCTATTGTTCGCTCTCTGGCCCACCGGCTACACGTGGTGGACCGCTGGACGACCTAGGAACGTACCGGAGTGCCTCGTATTGACAGCCTGCCGCCTGCCGCACCGACATCGAAACCGGTCCGCGCAGCCTCTCCCCCACTTTTTGCGTCTGGCAATCGTCGAACGTGGGTCGAGTCCGATCGATGGTGCATCATCCGGGTTATCTCACGATCGGTCGTCGGTTTCTCTCGGGTATCGTTGAAGCCCACTTAAACGGCGAGAGAAGGCGGCTGTTGTGCGCAATATGATCGGGACGCGGGAAAGCATGTCCGAACCGCTCAAATCGGCTCAGAACGTTCCCGCAGCCAACTTATGCGAAGTCGGCGGACTCCTACCGAGTGTCCGGCCAAAGGGCCGATGTTCGCGTTTCGCCATGATGACGGATGCGATACCCCGGCCTGCAAAAAAGGAGCGGGCACACAATGCTCGTTTGTGTGCCTATCTCCTGCAATCCTCGGCGAATTCAGTGCCGCAAGCCCAGTGTGCGACAAAGCCTCATCGCGTTCTGGG
>CP070827.1:1700004-1702755 GCA_020344555.1 Phycisphaerales bacterium | reverse complement strand
GCCCGGACCATCCGGCTGGTAGTTGGTTCGGAACCCTTCCAGCCCCGGCCCGGGCTCCAACAAATATCGCCCCTCGACGCGACCGGGAGTAAATCGACAGACTCCAAAGGAGGTGGGCCACCCGTCCCCCAACCCAGGTTCCGCGGTGACAAACACTTACCCCAGCTGGACAATTTGTCTTGCCGGAATGCTTGCCGGAATTCCTGCAAAATCGCCCTGACCTTAGGACCGTCGTAAGGGCTTGGGCGGAGCTACCCCAGGCCGTCCGGGTGCGTCCGAGAAGCATCGACTCTGTGAACCCCACCTGCCACCATCGCACTGCGGGCACGGATAGTCCCTGGTTCGAGCCTGCGAGCACAGCTACAATGGTGCCATGGGCACCCAAGCCACAACCCACACGACGCTCCTTGCGCGTCTTGGTGATGGTGCCGACTCGGCCGCGTGGCAGGAGTTTCACGACCGCTACGGCGAGCTGCTCCGCGGCTTCGCCCGGCGTCGCGGGCTCCAGCCAGCCGACACCGATGATGTGGCCCAAGATGTATTGCTCGCCCTGATCCGGATTATGCCAGACTTCCGCTACGACCCCGCGAAGGGCAAGTTCCGCTCGTACCTCAAAACCGCAGCACTGCGAGCAATTCTCAAAAGAAGCCGTCAGAGACGAGGCGAAGTGGATATAGGAGATATAGAGGAGGCCACGCGAATCGCCAACGTGGATCCCGAGGTCGAGGAGGCATGGGAGGCCGAATGGCGGCAGTATCACCTGAGGTTGGCGATGCGCGCCATCGATGTCGAGTTTGATGGGGCCCATCGGCAGGCCTTCCAAAGATACGCTGTGGAAGGCCGCGGAGCGCGTGAAACGGCCGCAGCCCTGAACATGAGCCTGGAGAGCGTGTACCAGGCCAAGTCACGCGTCATGAAGAGGCTTGCACAGCTCATTGAGCTTCAAATCCAGGATGAGGGCTGAACGAACCTGAGATCCGGCATGAACACGGGTGGCGATTGGTATCGCGATGAAGAGATACTGCTGAGCGAGGTCAGACGCGGTCAGCGCCTCCAAGGCGTGCCCGACATGACGCAGACAATAGGGCCTCAGGGAACGCCCGGCCCGGTGCCGAAACGGATCGGCCGCTTCCATGTCAAGAAGGTCATCGGGTCCGGTGGGATGGGCGCGGTCTACGAGGCTGTCCAGGAACATCCTCGGCGGACCGTCGCAGTCAAAGTCATGCGTCAAGGAATCGCATCGCGCTCGGCGATGCGTCGCTTTGAATATGAGTCACAGGTGCTTGCCCGGCTTCGCCACTCGAATATCGCCCAGGTCTACGAGGCCGGAACGCACGTGGATGCCGGCACCCCGGGGGAGCCCGTCCCGTACTTTGCGATGGAGTACATCCCCAACGCTAAGCCCATCACGAACTACGCGAAGGACAAGAAGCTCGGCACGCAGCAGCGCTTGCAGTTGTTCGCGCAGGTGTGCGACGCGGTGCACCACGGGCACCAGAAGGGCGTCATCCATCGGGATCTGAAGCCCAGCAACATTCTGGTCGATTCCGAGGGGCAGGTGAAGATCATCGACTTCGGCGTGGCCCGCGGCACGGACTCCGACTTGGCCGTCACCACGTTGCAGACGGATGTGGGCCAGCTCATCGGGACGTTGCAGTACATGTCACCAGAGCAGTGCGAGGCTGATCCACACGACATCGACACGCGCAGCGACGTGTACGCCCTGGGCGTCGTTCTTTTCGAGTTGCTATCCGGCAGGCTACCCTACGATGTTCACGGGGCCCAAATCTACGAAGCCACTCGGGTGATCCGCGAGCAACAGCCCACTAAGTTGACCACCATTGACCGGAAGCTACGCGGCGACGTGGAGACGATCGTTCTGAAGGCTCTGGAGAAGGATCGCCAGCGCCGTTACCAGACGGCCCTGGAGTTAGCGCAGGATATTCAGCGCTATCTTGCGGGTCGGGCGATCATTGCGCGGCCGCCGAGTCTGGTGTATCAGATCCGTGTATTTGCGCGGCGTAATCGGGTGGTTGTGGGTGCCGTCGCCGTCGTGTTTGTTGTGCTTGTTGCCGGCGTCGTGGTGAGCTCATGGCAGGCCGTTCGGGCAACACGGGCGGAGAGACTGGCCCAAGAGCGACTTACGGAGGCTCGGCGGCAAGCGAAAATCGCCGAGGCGGTCAACAGGTTCTTGAACGACGACCTGCTTGCGGCCGTTGATCCGTCGCGCACCCCCAACCGCGAGATCACCATGCGCGAGGTGCTCGACGCCGCCTCCAAGCGGATCGAGGGCAAGTTCGAGGACGAGCCGCTCATAGAGGCATCGATTCGCGGCACCATCGGTGAGACTTACGGCAACCTGGGTCTATATGAGGCGGCGGAGCCGCATCTGCGCGAGGCGGAGGCCATCCGCGTCCGTGAACTTGGGGCTGACGATCCGGCGACATTGCGAACCCGGGCGGACCTGGCGGACTTCCTCCGTCGTCAGGGCTGGTTTCTGCAGGCGGAGTCGTTGGCGCGTCAGACGCTCGAGGCCCAACGCCGCCTACTGGGTGCGGATCATCCCGATACGGTCTATACCCGGAACGCCCTGGGGCTCGTGTTGCAGGGACAGGGCAAGTTGCAGGAGGCCGAGCGTGTCTTCCGGCAGGTTCTGGAGATCCGACGACGGACTCTGGGAGACCGGCACCCCGATACGCTGGTGTCGATGGGCAATCTTGCCAAGGCCTTTGAGAGGCTTGTCTGGTGGCC
>CP070827.1:1697152-1699904 GCA_020344555.1 Phycisphaerales bacterium | reverse complement strand
CCGAGGCCAAGGCCCTGAGCGCGTTGCGCAGCTTCCGCAGATCGGAATCCGGGTTCGAACATGTACGGGATGTCTTCGGAATCCACCTCGATCCCATGATCGCTGATGTCAACATAGAAGCCCGAATCATCCCGGCGCCCTCGGATCTCCACAGTTGTTCCCCGCTTGGCGTACTTGATCGCGTTCAGCAGTGCGTTGTAGATCGCGCGCTCAACCTGGGACTGGTCGATCAGCAGCTTAGGAATCACGCGCAGGTTTTCAAAGTGGATTTCCACGTTGTTCATCATGTGCGCGTATCGTCGCAGCATTGTCCGAAGCCGCGCGATAATATCTCCTTCAAGGAAAGTAGGTTGCTTCTCCAGCTCCCTCCGCATGCCCGGCTCAGGGTCGAGTTCCTTTGCAAGGTTGATCGCCATGTAGCTGCACGCTTCGATGTCTTCAAGATCATGCGGCCCGAGCGGCATATGCCGCTTTTCAGCCTGAATGACGGCGTGGATCGCATCGCGTATCATGCCAAGCGGCGCTCCAAAGTCGTGCCTCACGACACTGATTGACTGTTCACGGCGGATTCGCTCATCAAATGTTTGAAGGACTGGGCTAATCTGTTGGGCAATGAACCCAAGCGTCTCGAGCTCCGTCGCGTTGAAGTGACATAACTCATCACGATACATCGGTGTAATGTGCTCCGTACACCGGATAACACCCAGACAAGCACGCTCCTGATCATCGTTGTCTGCAGCCGGAAGGATCGGGATCAACGCCATCGGGTCGTCGGCACCCTGTGTGGGGTGCACGCAGCGTCGTGAGCGGTACCGTTGCAGGTAGCGCTTGTCCTCCCAGGGACGTTGCACGACGATGGGCTCCCCACTTGCGAAGCAACATCCGGTCAAGCCCTCGTATTCTCTATACACTACGTCGATGAACTTCTTCTTGGGAAGGAGCCCCCCCTTCGAGTCGCACAAGCCTGTCGTGGCAATACACTCCACGGCTCTCGCAAACGATTTGCGGTACAAGATTGTCACATGCCCAACGTGTATGTGCTCCTGGATAAGAGAAATTAGCGCGGTAAGGTACAAGCCTCGCACCCTTTCCGGGCGCCGACTCGGCTGTGGAAGGAAGCGCTGTGTCATCCGGTTGAGTTTCATAAGGATTGCCTTCTGCTCCGTCGTCTGTGAATTACAGATCGCCAGGGCAGAAGCCCGACCCAGGTTACAGAGAATCGTAGGCTCATGCTCCACACGAGGTGTCAACTCTCGCCAGTGCAAACTGACAACGCCAACTGCTGCAAGAGTATGCGCTTTCCCATCCGACGGAGGCATGAGGAGTGGGACACAATCGAACCCCACGCATCCCATCTCGGACAAATACGCTCCCATCGTGACCCGGTGAGTCACTCCGTCGAGTTTCTCTTCCCAATCCACGATCCTGCCCACGAAGATAGGTGCTCGGGTCTTGCAAACGTATGTCGCGATGCTAGTCGTTCCAGGCGCATATCGCACACTAGGCAGAATCGCCCGTTCGCTTTCGTCTGTTTCCTCTTTGGTGCAGCACGCTGTCAGCTCGAACGTGTTGGAAATGGAATTGTAAAGCCAGAGCCACGCCCAGTCCGCATTACAAAGGCGCCTCCATACGCTGCACACGTGCCTCAGATCGCTCCGCGGATCGTGCGGGACATAATCCAGCAGGCCTTCGCAAAACTCCGGCTGCAGTTGCCGAGCATCTTGTACTTCGGGGGTGTTCACCGGGCTCCGCGCTCCATGCGCCCAAGGCTCAGGCCCATCCTTTCCCGCACCAACGCTTCACCTAGACTTCATTATTGTAGTCTCCCTGAACCGGAGAGTCAACGAAACGTGCGTTTCAATCGAGGTCAGTGTTCCGCGCAGATGATTCACGGTCTAAGTGAAATCACCTGGCAGCGCTCACAACAGATCGCGCCGTGGCGTGTCTAGCACCTGTCGCTGCTCGCGGGTGGGGCAGCCCGTCGCCAAAACGCTATTGGGTCGATGTTCCCCCGTGTTGCCCGCCGCAGATGATTGCAGTATGTTGCGTGGTTTAGCTTGCTCTAAGTCCACCAGGTTTACAGTCACCTAGTAGTCTGGGTAAACGGACCGGAGCACAAAAACAGGCAGTGTTGCGCGGGGCCCAACATATAGTGGATCTCCGCCCCGCCAATACAAGGACGCGATTGCCATTTGCCGAGGGTCGTTCGAGAACAGAAGGCACGCATTGCGGGATCCCCAGGGTAAGGGTGTAGCTGTCGCTGATTCGCGAGCCGTCACATTGTCCCTTCATCGATGAGACACAGACCCCGAGTGACTTGTCCGCGGGGCGGGTCGTGGCACAGAGCAGTACCGGGAGTTCGCGCATGCTGAGGTCTGCGTCTCGGCTTGGGTGGCGGGTAGAGCCCGTCTACGTTTATGACTCTTTGACGGCCGTGATTAGTTCGGTGAAGGCCTTCTTGCCGTCGTTAAAAAGCATTAGGGTGTTGTCGTTGGCAAAAAGCGGATTGGGGATGCCGGCGAAGCCGGGGCTCAGACTACGCTTGATCACCACGACCGTCCGGCATTTGTCGACGTCGATGATCGGCATACCCGCGATCGGCGAGGATGGGTCGGTCCGGGCCACGGGATTGACCACGTCGTTGGCACCGATGACGATGGCCACGTCCACCGTCTCCAGCGTCGGGTTGACCTCGTCCATGTCCTTGAGCTTGTCATAGGGAACGTCCGCCTCGGCGAGCAATACGTTCATA
>CP070827.1:1694291-1697052 GCA_020344555.1 Phycisphaerales bacterium | reverse complement strand
GTGCAGAACTCGTCATCGTCACAGTCAATGTCGTCAAGACACTCGATGATGTCGACCGGCACCGGTGGCCCCAATTGCCCGGTGATGTCCAGGCCAAATGTCTCACCGTCGACAACCGTGGTCTTAGTAGACTGTCCGAACGCACCAATTATTTCCACCTGTGCCGTTCCGGAGGCCAGGGCCCGAAACTGGAGCGTCGTGACCAGAAGTCCATCGGCCGTCGCCACGGCCGGTGGGTTGGGCGCCGGCAGCACCAGCGCCTCGTACAAGGCGTTTCCGTCGAGGAAAGTGTCGTTGAGACCGTCCAACCCCGAATCATCCGGAAACCCCGATACCAGCCAGGAATACGGCCCGTTATCTACATTACCCTGCAGCTCGAGACGCGACGAATCCCATGTGAAGATCACACTGATTGCGCTTATCGGCTGGTCGGTGCCGGTCTCCGAGACTACATAGAGTTCAATCTCAACGGTCTCGCCGGCAACGTAAGGTTCCTGCTGTACCGTTCCGAGTTCTACTCTCACGGCCTTGCATTTGTCTGTGGACTCGTCGCACACCTGATCCGGGCACCGAACGCCTGAACCGACGCAGTGGCCCGTTGAACACGCGTCCGTAACCGTGCAGAACAGGCCGTCGTCGCAGGGTGTACCGTCCGTCTGGTTATGTGGCTGGCATATCCCCTCCTGGTCGCACGTGTCAGGAGCTGTGCACTCGGTAGCAGATGGATCGCCACAGGCGGTGCCCGGTGGCTCCAGGTTGTCCTCGCAGGCGCCGAGGCCGTTGCAGGTGTCGGCGTGGTTGCACTCCGTCTCGGTTAGATCGCCACACAACGCACCGGGAGGTCGGAGCAGCCAGTTCTCCGGATCCGATGACGAGTCGCATGCTTGGCAATCGTTGGCCGGGTTGACAGAGCCGTCGCTGTAGCAGTACCCGCCGATCACGCAGTAACCGTCCTGCAGGGCGTGATCGCATTGGTCCGTGGTTTCGTTGCAGCTATCGGATGTGCAGACCAGTCCGTCGTCGCAGTCCGGGATCGAACCCTCTTCGACAACGATTTGGCCGCCGACGCAGATTTCGTGACCGTTGCAAAACAGGCCGTCATCAGGATCGTTGGTGTCATTGGGAGTATGCCCGCACATGTCGCTCGCGTCGCAGGCGTCGTCCGTGCACGGGTTCTGGTCATCGCACTGGGAGTTGGTCTCACAGAGAATCGTCACCTCGGCCGGTGCCCCCAGGCTGCCGGTGACATCCTCAACACCTGGTTGGAACGGATGGCGGTCCAGAACGATGCTGCAGGTCTCCCCTATGCATGGCACTACTGCTATCGACGTGGGGCCGGTCGCGTCCGGTAAGGCCGTGAACAACAGGGTGGTTACAAGAAGGCCTTCGGCGGTGGCTGTTGCCAAGGGGCCACCCTCGGAGACGACTGCCTGGTAATACCCGTCACCGTCCGAGAAGCTGTCATTCACTCCGGCAGGGTCTGAAGGGAAACCGGAAGAAGCCCATGCGAAGGCTCCCGTGTCGCTGTTGCCCGCCAGCACGAGGGCGCTCGCATCCCACGTAACAACCGTACCGACAAAGCCAACCGACTGGTCGCCCCCGTCGGCTGAGACCGCGTATAAACCGATCTCCACCGTCCCGCCGACCGTGACGGTGTCGGTTACCGGTCTCAACTCGAAGTCGACAAGGCCGCCGTAAGCGTTCGGTGATACAGCGATGATCAGACCCCAAACACCGAACGCAAGCGTGTTGCTCCCCCAATGCACACACATCACTTGTTTACTTTACCCAAAGACCGCTATGCGATGCAAGCGTCCTAATTTATACGACCTCTGGTCAGGGTGTCCGTTCTAGGCACATCCGCAATCTCGCTCCGAATCGGCGGGCCCGCGACCCAAGTAGCAGCCTGCGTCCCCGCAGGCCGCCGTGACCCTCGGCCGGCGAGACGCCGGCCCCGCTACTCAAGGCGCGCCGACACCGCGGCCAAAAGACGCGCGCAAAAAAACGCACACGTTTTCACCGTAAGACTGTAATCCGCCGCCGAAGCTGCGCAACCGGTGCTAGCGGATTGCCCACCGGTGCCGGCTGCGGTCTGACAAGTCAGACCGTGAGACGCGGCCGGCTAGAGTCCGAGCTGGTCGCGCAGGTACTCGACGCACCTGGATTTGTCGATGCGAATCTGGCTGGCGTCGTTGCGGTCGCGGACCGTGAGGGTGTTGTCTTCCTTTGTCTGGCCATCGACCGTGAAGCAGAACGGCGTACCGGCCTCGTCCATTCGGGCGTATCGCTTCCCGATCGACTGCTTGGCCTCGTACTGACAAGGCACGTACTTCTTGATTTCCCGGTAGACCGGCTCAGCAATCTCCGGCAGGCCGTCTTTGGCGACCAGCGGAAAAACCGCTGCCTTGATAGGCGCGAGCCGCGGGTGGAAATTCATGAACTCGGGGCTGGCCCGGTCCTGGTCCACGGTGTAGGCCTCGGTGATGAACGCCAGCACGCTGCGGTCGACGCCGCCCGACGGCTCAATCACGTAGGGAACGTATCGCTCCTTGCGCTGGTCGTCGAAGTAGGAAAGGTCCTTGCCGCTCTTTTCGATGTGGGCCTTGAGGTCGAAGTCGGTGCGGTTGGCAATGCCCTCCAGCTCGCTGAGGCCGAACGGGAAATCGTATTCGACGTCGGCGCAGCTCTCGGCGTAGTGGGCCAGCTCGTTTGCCTCGTGGTCGCGCAGGCGGAGCTTGTCGCTTCTCAGGCCGAGGTCCAC
>CP070827.1:1691413-1694191 GCA_020344555.1 Phycisphaerales bacterium | reverse complement strand
GGCACGCGCTGCGTAGCCTGTTGCACCACCTCCGGCTCGAGGTCGACGGCCTGGAAACGAAGCTGCTGCGTGTGTCTGTTGAGGACTCCGGCCACCCAGTTCTTGAAATCGTCGTACGTAGGCGTGTTGGAGTGATACGCCACCCGAGCTCGACCGGGATCATCCCCAGGTTTGACAACATCCGGCCCGACGATCAGGAAAGCGAAAATCTGCTCGTTGCGCACACGCTCGGAAAGGTCGAACGCCATGCGAGCGGGATCATCCGAACCGACCTCGGCCCGCTCTATCAGGAAACGAGGCCTGATCTTCTTCCGGTCCTCGCCCTCACCCTTGAAGACGTCCGACTCGTTCCGTTTTAGTGCTTCCTCGACCACGGCGTCATATAGCCGGCCGGTCTGATCAACAACGGCAATCCTCCGGTCGGTCGTGTCGACCTTGTCTCGCATGAGCGTCTGGACGACGATGCCGCCGCCCATGAAGACCGGCATTGCCAGAATGCTGATGATGAACGCCTTGGTTTTGACGGCCGCTTGATATTCACGAACGGCCACAACGATGATCTTACGCATCATCGGCCTCCAGCGGGGTTGTCTGTTCGGCGGCCTCCTGGGCCTCCGGACCGGCGATACGGACGAAAATGTCGTGCAGCGAGGGGCGGGCCAGCTCGAAATGTGTGACCCGGCCGCAGCGCATCAAAGCGCTCAGCAAATCCTGAGTGTCGGTTTCCGGCGTGATCCTGAGCTCTTGAAGCCGGCCGAAATCGGTGACTTTCTCCACGCCCTCGATTGCGTGGGGATCGTATCCGTTTCCTTCGACGCTCACGCGCACCGTGTCCTGCCCGTAGGTCTCCTGGATCGACTCGAGGGTCCCGTCCAGAACCTTCCGGCCTTTGAAGATCATGAAGACGAAGTCACACATCTTCTCTGCCACACCCATGTCATGCGTCGAGAAGATGACCGTGGCCCCGCGGCGCCGCAGATCGAGAACGGCCTCACGCAGCACGTCGGTGTTTACCGGGTCCAGGCCGGTGAAGGGCTCATCGAGGATTACGAGATCGGGCTGAGCGATGACCGCGGAGATGAACTGCACCTTCTGGGCCATGCCCTTGGATAGGGCTTCGACCTTCTTGTTTGCGGCATCGGTCAGGTCCAGACGATGCAGCCAGCCATCGACGGCGGGCTTGAAATCGCGCAGGCCTTTGAGCTCCGCGTAGAAGCGCAGGATCTCGCGGACCCTCATCTTCTTGTACAGGCCGCGTTCCTCAGGCAGATAACCGATGCGATCGTTGGCCGCATCGAAGGATTCCTCACCGAGCACCCGGATGCGACCGGGGCCCGGATCGGGGTGGTAGATGCGCATGATCATTCGCAGCGTCGTGGTCTTACCGCTCCCGTTGGGGCCGATGAACCCGTAGATCGACCCTTCCGGCACAGACAACGACAAGCTGTCGACCGCGGTCTGCTGCCCGAAGGTCTTGGTGATGGTCTCAATGTCTACGACGCTTACCGACTTGTTCATTGTTTTTGTATCCGGTGACGCAAAGTGGTCATTGACCAAAGACCATATTACACTTCGCTGCCTGTTGACTCAACTGTAGCTTCTTGTCATACCTTTGGCTACGCCTTGTCGCAGTTGGTCAGGATTGTGGAGAAACGTACCGGGGTGTCGGAGTCTGTCACGAGGGGTGCTTTATTCAGGCCGGTGCTTCGACTAGATTACACGGGCGGTTCGCACCTTGGGCGGCGCGCCATTCCAGGTCGGTGGTCGGCGAGATGGCATGCTGAGCTGCGCTCGGGTTTGCCGGAGGACAATCAGTGAAGACGACGCGTAATTTGGCCACGACTGTTCTGTTGATGTTGGTCGTGCCCGGCATTGCCGGCTGCGGAGAGTGCTTTGTCAATCTGACGGCTTCACTGGGCGGCGATTGGGCTGGTGAGCGGGGTGCGGTTCGCGTCCTGTTCATCAACAACACGCCGCATCGGGCGGTGTTTACGTTTGGGTCGTACGACCAGGCCGACCAGTTCTCCCAACCCGACTTCGCCCAGTTCGGCCTCAGCGAGTTCGGTGCCACACTCGAGGGTGACAGCAGCAGCCAGATCATTTCAATCGAGTGCGCCCGGGTGTTCAGCATTGGCGGGCCGGGCCTTCTGACTCTCATCGAGCAGAATCTGTCGGAGGCCGCCCTGGACGACGATGCCTTTGTCGAGGGGGTCGAGTTTTTCAGCATTTCATCCGACGGCGCGGATGGTGATGATTCCGGCGATCCGGTCAACGAAGGGAGCGCGCCGCCGTTTGAGGCGTTGCTCGGGGTCGATTTCCCGTGCAATGCCCTGCTGATCGTTCGGTTCGAGTTCGACGACCTCGGGCATGATCCCTTCCGCGTCGACTTCGAGCTGATCCCGTCCGAATCCACCAGGTAGTAAAGCGGCGTCCCGTCGTAGGTGTGGACAATTCACTGATTACCGGCGCACGCACACGATCGGCGACGTCTTTCTGCAGCTTCTCTCCATGATCGTGGCCCCGCTGATCCTGACGTCGCTGTTTCTTCCTTTGAAGCACCTTCTCTTGCCCATTCAGATCGGGCATAGTCTACCCGTTGAATGGGCTGGCAGGATCGTCAAGAACTTGCCCGTTGCACTCGACCCGGCCGTCAGGCAAAGCGGGGACGCTCTGAAACGATTTCACCCAAGTGACAATCGAGCCGACAGGCGGGTCATCGACTTGCCCGAAGGCCAGCGGACCAGCGAACCAGAAGAACAAGACCTATGCGATTGCGTT
>CP070827.1:1688531-1691313 GCA_020344555.1 Phycisphaerales bacterium | reverse complement strand
CGTCGGACCACATCTGGAAGAACAGACCGAAGTGTCCGGAAACGATAGGCGCAGCCACGCTTGTTCCCCAGAAGAAGGGGCCGTACTCATTCCCCATACGCGGCGCAAGAACTTGATCGTAGAAGTGCGTGAAATCCGGCTTGATTCTGCCGTCCGGTGCTAGCCCATAACTGGCGCATCCCTCGCTCTCATCCCAATGTTCCCATTCATGGTCCGCCCTGTTCTCGCTATTGTAGTGATACACGCCACCCACTGTCACGACGTTCTTGGCCCAGCCCTGTGTTCCTGCCGAGGGAGGCTCGGACTTGCCATAGTTGCCAAGGGCGTGGCAGGTGAGAACGTCATACCGAAAGAGAATATCGTCCACCTGGAATGACCACCCATTGTATCCCTCACTGCTTGAGCTGCCCCAACTGTTGCTCTGAAAGACAGCACGGTAGGGGGCAGACGAATCGACTTGACCTGCTCCGCAGGCTTCCTCGCACTCAGCCTCGCAGTCCGAGCACGTTAGCTCGCAAGTGAAGCATTCGCGCTCCACCAGTGGTTGCAGCGGCTGGCACATCGAAAGCCAAGAGAACTGGGGCAGGCGGCAGTAGTCGCCGAAGATGCCCTGACCTTCCGGTAGCATTCCCTTTGCCAGAGGCAGACCCTCGTGGTCCGGGTCCGGTGGTGCACCCGTGCCGTCACCGAAAACGATACCGAAAACAACCGTTGCGTGGTCGCTCATCGAAGGCCATATGTTTGGATGATGCGGAATCGGAGCGCGTTCACATATGCCACCTGGGCACTCGTCATCGTTGGCACACGGCGCCCCCGGTGAACTCCCGCCGGCGCATCTCCCCGTCAGTGCCTGATGTGTCGTCTCCGGGTTCCACTCATCCAGCACCTCGCCAATGACACCTTGCCCGGTATATCCACCGACCGCCTCGACGTAATTCCCTCCGCCGATATCCCGAGCAACATCCATGAATGGGGCTGCGGGACGGTGCCGACCGATGAAACGGAACTCGTTGTAACGGATGACCTCGAGAAGCTGCTCAGGTGTCAACGTTGCCTGGAACAGAAACCCACTGCGCGACAGGACGTCAACGGTCCCGCCCATCGCCCGAATACGATCCGCCACGACCGTCTTCTGCGCAACACCCCGCTCAAACACCATGATGTCGTATCGTTGGAGTGGGAACAGCTCGTCGGCACGGTCCAGGTTCTCGCGCAAGTATCGCTCTAGTCGGTAGGCGGGATGGTATGGTAAAACGGTACGCACAAAGGGCAGCGCCTCGACCTGCGCCTTCGTTTCCCCGCTTAAACGCATAATATAGGCGTGGTTCGAAATGAAGCCGTAGATGTCTGCTCCCAAGCCGGCAACAGTATTCCGGAACACCGATAGTGGTTGCGTGACAAACTGGACCATGTACAGCTCGTTCGCGCTGTCGGCGGTGAGCGCCTCCTCGACCTGCGGTGCCTGATCGAGTGGGTCAAAACGGGCGTATTTCAGGTCCAGGTCGTACGACGTTCTGCGGACCCACTTGACATCCATTCCGTCCAGACTGATCGCGTAGAACGGAACGGCATCTCGGCCCGGTTCAGCCTCATTCCACAGGGCCAGCAAGACCTCCGTTCCCGGAACCTGAACCAATCGGGCATCTGTTACGTCGGACTCCGTTATCCGGAACGGTTCGTTTCCGTGGAAGCTCAGTTCGGTGTTAGTGTCGTTTTGGGTGACACACAGGTCCGAGCCTGTCGTGTATCCTGCGCAGACCAGGATGACGATCACGTAAACCAGTACACATCCGTGGGAACGATTCATGCGTCTCCTCCTTTCGGAAATGAGGTCTCTACGCACAGTGCATCCCTTCTGTGGGAGTGCTGTCAGTGACTAATTCTGCAAGCGGCTACCGTGGGACGGTGAGAGCTTCTTGGAATAACACGAAGTCCTCCAGGTCTACGTCGGCATCGCGGTCCATATCCGCTCGCTCGCAGCCGGGTATCGCAGGTTCCTTGGGGCCGGTGAAACGCCTCGAAAACTCGGCCCAATCCCGCAGGTCGACGTCACCGTCGCCGTCCAGATCGCCACGGACCGGCGCGATCAGGAACGCACGTCCCGGCCCGGTTATGTTCCCGAGGCCCACAATCTCTCCCGCGTCGTTCATGTCCCAGGCGAGCAAGTACCACCAGCCGGTCGCAGGCCCGAACACACCCCGGACGGACCGCAGCCCGCGATCCGCGTGGTATATGTAGAAGCCCTCATCGTTCAAGCCGGTTCCTGGAAGCAGAACCTCGCCGCAGTTGTTCAGAGCCATCAGACGGGCGTTGGAACCGTTCAACTCAGCGACGTCGTACATCCGCTCACCGTCCCAGAAGAACCCGTAGAACACACGGTCGCCGCCAGGGGCGCGTTCCGACCTGCCGATCACCTGATCGAGGTCATTAATCGCAGTAGCGAATGCGTACTTGCCGCCAAGCGTGCCGAGATCCACCACCTCGACGCCGTCCCACATTGATGCATGCGTCTCGGTCCCGGCTCGCACGGCACCGGCGATGTGCCCCAGGTTGTTGATGGCCTCTGCCCCCATGCCGACCGTTTCGCCGAAGTTGATCATGACACCGTCTTGCCATAAGAAGGACCACCCCGCATACGCTGGGGACCTCCCAATGATTTGCCCCGCGTCGTTAATTGCCTCGCCCCTCGCTGAACCTCCTGGGTTGAGCGCACCGAGTGGGACTAGCACGCCATCCTCCCACATGAACGCTTTATCTGAATGATTGACCACCACCTGCCGGT
>CP070827.1:1685645-1688431 GCA_020344555.1 Phycisphaerales bacterium | reverse complement strand
CCATACCATCAGCCCCGCAGGGGCGAAGGCAGGTAGCCACGGGCGCAAGCCCTCGTTGTTCTACACATCTTGCGGTCCGGCTCGGGTGTCGGGGCCGAAAAGTCGCCAGGATAGGGCAAAGTCATGCATTCGTTGCATCCCCATCCATATCGTTTGCGGGCCGGGCGGGTCATTGCGCGTCCGGTTGACATAGCCGCCAAGTTGCGCCACCAGTCGGACCATTTCGCCCAAGCGAGGTGGAACATTGGGAGGGGTGCTCCGATGAACTACTTTCCAGACTGATTTCCACTCCGCCGGCTCGAACACGGCTTCACAACTGATGTCCGGACAGCCCCGGCCCAGGCGGCACACGTACAGCGTGCGCCAGGCCACGATCAGGTACACTGCCAAGCATGACAGAAACCGGTCGATGTGCTCAAACCGCCGCTCTTCCACGCGGCAACCCGATTTCAGCACTTTGAAGAACACCTCAATCATCCAGCGCGCACAATAGTATTGAACAACCAGCCGGACCTGCTCAATCTCGTCCACGGGCAGACTAGTGAGTAACAGCCATTCAACAGGTTCGTCGTTCTCGGGTGGGTCCACTTCGCGCACGAGAACTGTATTCACTGTCACCGCCGGCAGCTTGCGTTCCGCACGCCAAGGGGGGCGGAGAGTAACTTGCGCTGCTCGAACCTCCATTTCTGCCTCACGTGAATCACGGGGTTGCCGGCGTCCCCGGGTCTCACCATTGATTAGGGCCTTTCGTCCTCGGACCTGGATCGTGTGCGTAAACAAGACCGCCTGTGTGAGAAGATGGTCGCGGATGTGTTTTTCCGCAGTTTTCTGGTCGTTGTCACGCTGCAAAGCCCGGTTCTGGGCGGCTCGAACGATCCAATCGATATGGTGTTGTTCGGTCGTTCCCTCGGCCAGAAGTTCGTAGATGTCCGCTTCGCTATCGGCTACGCAGATCAGGTGTGTCGACGGACAATGAGTCGCCTCCTCACCCGCTCGTCGGAACGCTTCGACCCACCGATAGCTTTCCTTCTCTTCGATCGGAGTGGCCGCACGCTGTCCGCGCGACAATGAGCGGGATCGTTCGCCCGCCTCGTCGCGGGTCCAGGCCCGGGCATGCACCGTTCCCAGCGGCGTGCCGTCCGGCGTGAAGGCGTGCAACGGATGCAGCAAGGCCCCCCAACGAGCCCCGCCATCCAAGGGCCCGGCTCCCTCCATCTGTTGCTCCGGCCGCGTTACGTCTATTTCCGACGTGTCCTGGACGACCAGGACCACCGGATGCGAGGCGATGCGTTGCCGTGTGGTATCAATGTGTGGCTGCAGAACAGTCTCGAACGTCGCATTATCATTGTCGAACAAACGATAGGCGGCGGTCATCTCAGCGTGTCCGCCGCAGGCCGCCGGAATGCTCGCCGTGGGATGCCCTCCCAACTGCGAGAGCACCTCCCTCAGGCGATCGTTCAAACGTTTGTCCTTCAGGTCGGCCGTTCTCATCTCCTCCAAGACCCAGGGAACCACCATCGGAGTCCATCCTTGACTCGTTTCACCACCCTGGACCCATCCATGAGCCCATCTGACCGCCCAAGTCTACCAAGACCGAAGCGGAGATGTGTAGAACAACAAGGGCTTACGCCCGTGGCTACATTCCGCCGCCCCTGCGGGGCTTGACTCCTGTCATTCGACGCGAACCCTTGGCTCCTGATTCTCGGGATCTTCGACATGTTACCCATTCCTCAAACCACGAATAACGGACGGGTGGCATCTCCGGGCAAAGCGCGGACATGCTCAATGTAAGAACATGCTCGCCTGCGCCGGGTGGCCCATGTCCTTTGGACGTCGTGAAGACGATGACCTACGTTCGGTTTCGCACCCCATCTGGTCCGCACAGCGGAACCTGCAAAACCGGTGATGCTGTCGGCGACGATCATCGCCTCCCACACCTCCAGAGGAGGTGGGCCACCCAGACAGAGTTTCGGGGCGCAATGGGCTTTGACACCGACCGATCGCATTTTTGGGATCCACAGGGGCACATTCAGGCAGTTCGTGTAAGAAAGTGTCAGCGTCCGGCAATCTCGCATTGCTGGCGGCGAATTGACACAGGGGATCCGTCTGCGCGGATCCTCCAGTGCGGATGGGCCGCGCGATTACCGTATCCAGTCCGACGCACCGTCGGTCGCTGCAAGGAGATCATTGCGATGGTATCTGATGCGAAGAGAATCGCAGCTCCCTTACTGGTTGTCCCGCTACTGCTCACCGCCCCTGCGGGGGCTCAAAAGCACGTCATCGACTTGAAGTTCGAGAAGCCCCCCGCAACGGGCTCGGACGAGACGAGAAGCTTGCAGAGCCTGAAGAAGATACAAGGGACAGGGCAGTTCTGCCAGGACGGCCTCTATTTGATGACGCACTACGGTGATCGTGAGGCGCTCTTCGAAGCAGAGAATCAGAAGGTCATCGATGAACCTCTCCTCAAACAGACGTGGCGCCACTGCAGTCTGTTCTCCGCGGCTGGGAACGACTCTGTAATCATGGGTCGAAACTGGGATAACCAGACCGTAGGCTCGATCATTGTCAATCTCTACTATCCGCCCAACGGGTACGCATCGATTTCCGTTACGCGCTCGATCGACGTGGGATTCATGCAAAAAGACCTGCAGGACTATGTGTCAATGCCGTGGGGCCGCCAACTGCTCTTGTCGCCCTTTTGGGCGTTTGATGGCATCAATGAACACGGGCTTGCCGCGGGTGTGGCCGGCGTCAAGGAGGTTGTCGTCAAGCCGATGCCCGGAAAG
>CP070827.1:1682731-1685545 GCA_020344555.1 Phycisphaerales bacterium | reverse complement strand
GCACATATAGGCGAGGATCCACGTATGGAGGCCCTCATCCTTGAGCGCCTATTGAAATACGAGGATCCGTCAGACTTTAGGCAGGCCATCGCCGGTGCGCTCGGGACGATCGGAACGCAACAGGCACTCGACGCGCTAATAACGCTGATGCACACGACCACCGATTCCGGCATCCGGGGCGCCTGTGTGACCGCGGTCGGCAGGTTGTCGGGCAAGTTTCACGACACACGGGCCGTCAAGGATCTTGTGAGTCTCTATCGTTCAGTCCCCAAGTCTCGGGGTACCGGGGCGCCGGAGGAGATACTGCAGCGCATGCCCCCGGGGTTCCAGGCCAACGTGATCTTGGCCCTGAGCAAGATGAGCGGACCCGAGGCGCTCGCTGCCTTGGACGAACTCCATGCCGCAGAGAACGATCCGGTGCTTCTAGAGAGACTTGCCAACGCGAGACGGGACGTCCAGGAGAGACTGGAGCGCAACAAAGCTGACAAGGACACGGACGAGAACGCTGGCGGATAAGATGCTGTACCCGAGCAACCAAGCCGGGAATATCGTCTTGACGTCCACAAGCTGGTCGGGCCCCGGGATTCTCTGACTTCCCTCGTCCTCCTGATGTTCCTGAGGCGCAGTGCTCAGACGCAAACTGATTGCTACCCAATCTGGTCAATCTACTTGTGGTCAATGGACGTCTGATAGCACCAGAGCCGTTCTACGATGGTTTTAAGGCCGAGTTCGCTTCCCAGGTCAGCGCGATTGGATATCAGCAGGGAACGTCCCTACGATTCATCGACGACTGCGACATTTATCATGTTGATAAGGGTAATGTTCACTGCGGCACGAACGTGAAGCGCATCCCGTCTGCCGTCACTTGGTGGAATCATGATGAAGATTAGAGGCGCGCAATGATAGAGGCTGTGCGAAGACAAGAGGTGACAGGATGAAGCGATTCGGTACAATCATCAGCCGAATCAAAGTCGTGTTGCTGCTAAGTGCACTAGGCGCTAGCGTACTGGCCACACGGCAGTACGTACATGGGCAAATCGCACGGGAGAACGCTCCGCAAACGAGGACGGAGAATGCCGAAACCAGACGGCTTCTGGAGGCTTTCATTCACGCGAGCGGACCCGATTATCTGGATGTCCGAGACCGACTAGCTTCAATGGGCCCGAAAGCCCTGAGCGTTGCCAGCGAGCCTAGCCCACCTAACAACGCTGCTGAATGGAACTCACGGTTGTCGTATAAGGTTCTTGCCCTCTGGGTTGCGAACGCGCCCAGGTGCCGCGAGTTCCATAACACCTTGGAGGTGTGGTACAGACGTTCTTATAACACCGCCTCTGGCAAACCGAGTGAAGGGCGCATTACTTGGTGGTGTCGCAAGCAGGGTGCGGCGAATCCCGACTATGAGACTCTGATGCTCGAGAGGCTGTTCAAATACCACGATGACCCACATGTCCAAGTGGGCATTGTTAAGGCGCTTGGAGCTGTCGGGACAGAGGTTTCACTTGATCCTCTCATCGCCTTGATGAACTCGACGGACGGCCCATGCGCGCAATGCGCCGCCTCCGTGGCAAACATCTCACGTAGACTTGGAGACACCCGTGCAGTTCGGGATTTGTTGAAGTGTTACCGCACTCGACCACGAAGGTACGGCACCGGTTTCCCCGAGGAAGTTTTGCGTGCCCTGCCGCCCTGGCCACAGGTCGCCCTCGCGTCGGCGTTGCGAACAATCGGGGGTGAGGAGGCCCTACAGGGCCTGCAGGAGCTGCGCGAGAAAGAGACCCACCCGGCACTCCGGCAACAACTGGAAGACGCGATCATGGACCTGCGCGAGCGCTTGGAAAGGCCGGACAGCGGCCAACCCGAACGGACCAACCGCGACAAGCGCGGGAATCCGGAGTTGGGCGACGAGTAGTCAACGTCCTACGATCAGCCCCCCCACGCTGGCGCCTCTGGGGGAACATCAAACCCAGGATATCACGAGGCATACTCATTGCTGCCGAATCTCGTCAACCTGCTGGCGGTTAATGGGAGAGTCGTGGCGCCGGAGCCGTTCTATAGCGCGTTCAAGGACGAGTTCGTTGTTCCGTTGAGCACGCTTGGATATCAGCAAGGGACTTCCCTGCGGTTTATTGACGATTGGGATGTTTACCACGACAAAAAGGGAGAAGTGCATTGCGGAACCGGGGTCAAACGGGCACCAACCGATGTGCGGTGGTGGACACGGAATGTCGAATCTTCAAGAACGGTGAAGATAGATAATGGAGACATGCCATGATTATGATAGCCGACCGGCGTTGTCTGGTGACGACGATTTCGTCTGTGGTGCTGGCCGCAATTGCACTCAGTGTGCTTGGCTCCGACGCATATCACGGGGACCAGCCAACGAACACGGGACTCCTGAAGGCCCTTGAGAAATGCGTTGACGTGTCGGGGCGCGAGTACCTTGACGCAAGACAGGAGGTCCTTCGATCGAACGGAGAGTCGCTTCAAGCTGCGCTTACCGAGACCGCTTGGTCAAGCGCCGCCTGGGACCGCTCGCTGGTTTCCAGAGCCCTTCGCGTGCGCTTTCAACGACCGCAGGAATGCGCCACTTTTGACGAGATGCTTGAGCGCTGGATCGAGACGTCACGCACTTCGCATGCGCCGAACCGCCCCGTGTCCGCCCCAGTCCGACGCTTCTGCACGAGGTCTCTCAACGAGACCCCGGAACTCGAAGCACTAGTCCCAAAACAAGCGTAACATAATGCCTTGTTGACCGGTGGGCATGAGGTTGGCTGGCGGGCGCAGGCGCCCCCGCCCGACCTGTCTGTGGGTCGG
>CP070827.1:1679811-1682631 GCA_020344555.1 Phycisphaerales bacterium | reverse complement strand
TCAGACATCCTGTGGTTGATCGACTGTCTCAACGGAGTGAGATCGTGTGAGAAGAAGCCCTGGCAGTGCGACGTAGACTGGAGTGGGATGTGCGGACCGCCGGATATCCTGCGGCTCATCGATTTGCTGAACGGGGTCCGTGCATACGATTCGTGGCTCTACATCCGGATCCTCCCCGAATGTCCGAGCGCACCGTAGCGACAGGTGGAGTGCTGGTAGGGTCCGCTGCGTAGACCTTGATGGTGGTTGGGCGTTGCCCACCCCGTGCTTAAGGAGATACGGCCATGCGAAAGAGCATTTTGGTTGCCGGATTTACGGCGTGTCTTTGTCCGGCCGCGTTGGCACAGACGATGCAGATTCAGGGGTACCCATACGGCGGTGTCGAGCCGTGTATGCTGGTCGACGATACGATCACCGGTATTACCTTCGAACTCGACAACTGCGGCGAGTTTATGTGCACGCCGGGGTCTTGGATTGTGGCCTGGGGGATTCCTCATCCCGACTGGTTCAGCATCTGTATGCAGGGAATTCCCTTTGAGGTGCTCGACGCCTACATGACATGGTCGTGGCCGCCGGAAGAGTGCACCATCGAACCGCGGCATCCGGACCCGGACGAGCAGGTGACGATCACCATTGGTGGCATCTGGCCGAATACCTGCGTGCCGGTTCTTAATCGGGTCACCGTCGGTGACGACGTCATCAACCTCGAGGTCGTCGCTCAGGAGCCGGGAGGCTGCTTTCAGGTGCTTACACCGTGGTCGCTGTCTGCGACCGTCGGTCCATTGCCCCTCGGGCCCTATGCCGTCACAGCAACGCTCTATGTCGCGCGCTGGGATGTCCTGATCACCGGCCCGCCGGATCTGTGCGTGTTTAGTGTAGACGACACGCCGTGTGAACCGGTCCCGATCGAAACATTTCCACCGAACTGTGCGATTGACGCCCGCCAGCCGTCCGACCCAGACGGCTCCAGCCCGGCCGGATGGGACGCGGTTTCGATCACCTTTGACAGCGAGGTCTCCTGCCTGGGGCCGGGAAACTTCGAGGTGATCGGCCCAGGCTCCGTAGTGCCCGTGCCGGAATTGGAGGCGGTCATCCCGCAAGGCGACACGCTGACCCTAAAACTCAGCCGCGCGATCCCCCTGTCACGTTGGTTGTGCATCAGGTACGAGAGGACCGAGGAAGTGTTCTGTTGGGGCCATCTGCCCGGCGACGTCGGCGGAGACGGAGAAAGCACTCCTAACGATATTCTGACGCTGATTGACTGTCTCAACGGCGTAAGAGCCTGCGACGTCTGGCAGTGTGACGCGGATCGCAGCGGGGTGTGTGGACCACCGGACATCCTGCGGGTGATCGATCTGCTCAACGGCGCGGCCACATACGATCGCTGGTTTGGACGCCGGTTCTTCTTCCCGTGCCCCTCCACGCCGTAAGGGCCGGCAATCGTATTTGCGGCGGCTCCACGATCCCTCGGTCGCAATGTATGCGCAAGGCGTTGTTTTCCGGAGACCGTGTGGCTACGTCGTCGGGGCGGTCTGACGGCAGGCAATTCTCGATAAATCGCTGAGCAGCGTCTCAACGCACAGTTGTGTGTTGGCGTTCAGATCCAGTTGATGCTCCGCCCGGGCGATGCGCTTGATCGATTCAACAGCGAGCGGGGTATCTACCAACCGGCTCGCCTGCTCAATCTCGGTCTTATGATTTGCGTTGACAATGGCTGACTCATCTCCGCCGGCGATTCGGAGAACGTCCGCGTAACAGGCAGCGGCCAGTTGGAAGATGGACTTCAAACCGCGGCGGCCGGCTTCCGTGTCCGTGATGTCCGGATCACGCTCTCGATAACGGGCGCCAAGCGACTTCGACTCGTCGGTCCATTCCTTGACGAGTTCTTCATCTCGCCGGCCCGCAGCAGAAGAGTCCGCTGTGCAGACCATGCTGATAAGCCCCTCGAGCAGACGCTGATTCAGCCCGTAGAACTCGTCGTCTGCATATTCCAGGGCACGGCCCAGACTCCCGTCGCAAAAGTGCGCATACCATGTGACCTCGTCGGAAGGCAGGTCCGGCGACAACTCCGCCAGCTTGGACCGTACAAATTCCGTGGGCAGTCCGTCAAAAAGAACCACCTGGGAGCGCGACAGCGTCGTGGGCAGCAGCCGGTCCAAGGCCGCAACAAGCAGAATGATAAACGTTGTGCCGGGCGGTTCTTCCAACGTCTTCAGCAAGGCGTTTTGAGCCTGCGGTGTTATCCGTTCCGCCTCACGAATGACAAACACTTTCGCCCGGCCGCGGATGGGCGTAAATCCGACCTTCTCTATGACGAAATGCCGCAACACGTCTACGCCGATGTCGAGCGCCTTGCGCTTTCGCACCACCGGGTCGGGATGCTCGCGGTTGAGCTGGCGGTAGACCAGGTGCAGATCGGGATGCGTCCGGAGTGCTACCGCGCGGCATTCCTCACAGACACCGCATCCGGCGCAGAGCCGCTCGACGCCCGCCTCGTCGGCCTGCTCACCTTCGAGCTTCTGCTCGATGGGCGCACTGCACAACAAGAGCTGTGCCAACCCTACGGCCAATGTCTCTTTGCCGACCCCGTCCGGCCCGTGGAATAGATAGGCATGAGGCACCCGATCACGCCCCACGGCGCGCTGGATCAATCGCTGGGCGTAGGGCTGATGTTCCACGTCACCAAGCGACATTGAGGAGCCCTTCAATGACCCGCCGGTGTACGGCATCCACGTCACCGCGACCGTCAATCGTGATGACCGGCGTGGGGTAGTACTCGTGCACGTTTAGAAACATCTGCCGCACGCGTCGGTGAAATTC
>CP070827.1:1676890-1679711 GCA_020344555.1 Phycisphaerales bacterium | reverse complement strand
CTGTCTCCTCGGATTTTATCTCTGTCGAGCGCGCCGTCAGCACAGGTCCAGCATCCATACGTTCTACAACACGGAAGACCGTGCATCCGGTTTGCTGTTCACCGCGCAGGATTGCCCAGTTTATCGGTGCGGCCCCACGCAACTTGGGCAACAACGAAGCGTGCAGATTGATGAAGCCGCCGGGCAATGAAGTCAGCAGCTCGGGACTCAGTTTCTGGCCAAATGCGACAACCAGGCCGAGCTGGGCGTCAAGCGAACGAGGCCTGGCTACGACCTCGGGGGCGTTGACGTCCTCCGGTTCGAGCGTTTCCAGGCCCAGTTCATTTGCCAGCGCACAGACCGGCGTGGGTGTGGTCTTGCGTCCCCGGCCGCTGGGGCGTGCCGGCTGTGTCACGACGAGACGGATCTCGTGCCCGCTTCCGGCGAGCCACCGCAGCGTAGGAAGGGCAAAGGCTCCGGAACCCAGGAAGATGAGGCGCATGCGATCCTTCGATTACGCACGGCTGGTGGCGGCATAATCCGCCTCGAGTTGCCTGACCGCGCGACGGTTGGCGATTTCGTCCGTAGTGGCCATGTTATCGGTGAGAAGCCGACCTTCAAGGTGATCGGCCTCGTGCTGCCAGATCCGGGCTTCCAGGTCACATCCGGTTCTTCGGAAGGGCTTACCGTCCGTATCCCAGGCCTCCATGACGGCTTGGGTGGCCCGCCGCGTGGTGACGCTGACTCCGGGGATCGATAGGCATCCCTCTTCTTTCTCTTCCCCTCCGGTGAGCTCGATAAACCGGGGGTTTACGCAGACCAAGTCGTTGCCCGGCTCGCCGGTTGGATTGCAGACGAATAGCCTGATGGGGATGCCCACCTGTGGACCAGCCAGGCCTGCACCCTCGGCCTCGTGCATCAATGCAAGCATCTTGTCTGCGAGGGCCTTAAGCTCCGGGCCGAACTCTTCTACCGGGGCGCAGACCTTCTTCAGGACGGGATCTGGGTAATGAACAATCCGCAGGTTGTCTGGATCAGGCAGTCTCATAACCCCATTCTGAGGCCTTTGCCGCCGCCCCGACCCTGCGAGCCACGTAGCTTGACAGCGGCAACACCAGGAATAGTATTGTACGTCTGTCGATTGTAAAGGGTTCCTAAGGTCCGAGATGCGGACTTGAACGGCTGTTCCCACCGGATGGGTCCGTTCGCAGGGTCCTGGGAAGGCCTTGTTGCGCGACCGCGTGAAGCCCGTCGCAAGGTGTCGACGGGCGCCCTTCCTCGTCTTGGAAGTCTGTCGAGGTCCATGGCGAAAAACAAGAACGGCGACTCAACCGCAGCGCCTGATCCCAACGCGCGACTCGCAACTACCGCCGAAGACAAGGCCAAGGCCGCGCGGTGGTTCGCTCGAGCCCGCGAACTGGGTGAGAAGCGGCAGTTCGACTACGCCATCGAATACTACGTCAGCGGTTTGGAGTACTGGCCTGACGCCGTTGAGGATGCCTGCAAGCCGCTGCACGGGTGCGGGGTCGCCAGGCGCCAGACCGGCGGCAAGAAGCCCCGCCTCAAGGACAGCATGAAGCGGTCCATGAATGATAAGGACCCCAAGAAGGCGTTCCTCAACTCCCTGTGGCTTTTCGGGCACGATCCGGACAACATCGGTTATATCGAGGGGGTCACCAGGAACGGGAGCCGCCTGCGGGCCGAGGACGCGGCGAAGTGGGCCGCCGGCATCTGCCTGAGAGCACTCGAGTTGAACGCGAAGGCCAACGCCAAACAGTTTCAGACACTGGCACGGCTGCTGGAGGAGATGGGTGATCGTGCCGCCCAGCGCAATGAGGGCCCGTTTGCGGTCAGCGTGTATCAGATGGGGGTCGACGTTCTGAACCTGTGGCGACGCCGAATTCCCAGAGACGACACGGTCGAAAACGCCGTAAAGAACCTTTCCAGCAAGCTCACGATCCTCAAAGGCAAATATCAGGAAGGTGAGTCCTACCGTGATAGCATCCTCGAGACCGAGGAGCAGATGGATCTGCATGATCAGAAGCGCTCCATCCAGAGCGACGAACGGGTGGATATGCTGATTGCCAAAGCTGAGGCCGACTTCAAGCAGAACCCGGAAAGCGCCGGAGCGCTCAAGAGCCTTGTGAACCTGCTCTGTCGACGGGAGCGGGATGATGAGGAGACCCGGGCCATCGGCGTTCTGGTCAGTGGATACAAGCGCACTGGCAACTATCGCTGGAAACATCTGGCCGACGACATTCGCATGAAGCAACTGGGGCGCAAGGGGCGACAGCTCGATAAGGCAGGTGATCAGGAGGCGATCAAGGAGCATCGGCTCACTCGACTTCGTTTTGAGCTGGGCGTTTTCAAGGAGCGGGTGCAGCGCTACCCGACCGATAACCGAATCCGGTTCGAGTACGGCGTTCGGAATTTCCAGGCCGGGCGGTTCGATGAGGCTATACCGCTGTTTCAGACTGCCCGGGCGGATCCCAAGAACCGGTCTGCCTGTGGGATGTACCTGGGTCGCTGCTTCTTCCGCAAGGGGTATCACGCTCAGGCGATTGCGGCTCTTCAGGAGGCGATCAACGAATACGAGTTCTCCGACGACGAATTGGCCAAAACCATGCTGTACTGGCTGGGGCGGGCCCAGGAGGCCTCCGGCGACACAAAGGGCGCCCGAGGAACTTACGGAAAGATCCTCCAAGAGGACTATACTTACAGCGACGTGCGAGTTAGACTGGACAAACTGCCGTCATAGTGGCGGACGGACCGTGCGGGACGGCAGGTGTGTTTTCTCCGCGGAGACAAGAACGTGGCCAACACGGCTTCGGCCAAGAAACGC
>CP070827.1:1673968-1676790 GCA_020344555.1 Phycisphaerales bacterium | reverse complement strand
ATTCCTGACGATGCCCGGATGGCTGTCAACGTCCTGGCATCCGAGCATTACGATCTTACCGACATGGATGTGGCTCCGTCCAGAGGATTCATCCCACGTACCGTGAACCCGAACGACATCCCCTACAGCTTTGGCGATGTGTATACTACTGACGCGTTCTACCCCGGCGATCTGGCCGGCCTGCGTGCCCCGTATATTCTGCGTGACCACCGCGGGACGGTCATCGAACTCAACCCGTTTCAATACAATCCCGTAACACGGGTCTTGCGTGTTTACACGAACATCACCGTTGCGGTGAGTCAGGTCGGGCCGGGGCAGATTAACGTTCTTAAACACCGACCGCGGCCTCGCAGCGTCAGTCTTACGTTCCATCAGATTTACTCCAGCCACTTCGCCAATTACGATTCCACCACGCGCTACACGCCGTTAACCGAAGCCGGCGATATGCTGATCATCTGCCACGATGCCTGGCTACCCAACATTCAGCCGCTGGTGGATCATAAGAACGGCCTGAACATCCACACCACAGCCGTGGGCGTCTCGACAATCGGTAACAACCCGTCATCAATCAAGGCCTACATTCAGAACGCGTACGACACGAGTGATCTGGCCTTCGTGCTGCTGGTGGGAGATGCTAATGAGGTTGCATCTCCATGGACGACCGTCGGGACGGAGACTGAGTCTGCCGATCCGACTTATGCACTGTTGGCCGGGAGCGACAGCTATCCGGACATCCTGGTGGGTCGCTTTTCGGCCCAGACCGGCGCCCAGGTCGACACCCAGGTCGAGCGTACGATCGAATACGAGCTGATGCCTGCTACGGTGCAGGACTGGTTCAAACGTGCCACCGGCATCGCGTCCGACGAGGGACCCGGTGATGACGACGAGTTTGATTTCGAGCACGTCGAGAACATTCGCACCGATCTGCTCGGGTACGGATACGTGGTCGTGGATCAGATCTATGATCCCGGTGCCACGAGAGCTGAAGTTGCCAACGCCCTGAATGCCGGACGCGGCCTCATCAACTACACCGGTCACGGCAGCCCTGTCGGATGGGGTACGAGCGGCTTCTCAAACAGCGATGTAAACGCCCTGACCAACGACAACATGCTCCCGTTGATCTTCAGCGTGGCCTGCAACAACGGCACGTTCGACGGTTACACGTGCTTCGCCGAGGCGTGGCTGCGGGCGACGCACGGGACGGAGCCCACCGGGGCGGTTGCAATGTACGCATCATCAGTCAGCCAGCACTGGGAGCCGCCCATGTGCGCCCAGGATGAATTCGTCGACTTGCTGGTGGCGGAGACATACGCGACCTTTGGCACCCTGTGCTTTGCGGGCTCGTGCCGGATGATGGATGAGTACGGCATCGGCGGAGTCGAGATGTACAAAACCTGGCACGTATTCGGGGACCCGTCACTGCGCGTGTTTCACCGCTGCAGCAACCAGGGAGCCATCGGGCTTAACCGGGAGAAGTACGCCTGCGAGAGCGTGGCCACGGTGTCGGTGATCGATTGCGGGCTGAATACGGACAACGAGTCGGTGGAGACCGTGACGATAACCATCGCTTCCGATTCCGAGCCCACCGGAGAAAGTGTTCTACTTACAGAGACGGGAGTGGCGTCTGCAGAGTTTGAAGGTTCCATTGTCCTGAGCGAAATGGACAGCGCCGGCGTCCTGCAGATCAGCGAGAGTGAAACCGTCACAGCCACCTATATCGACGCCGACAACGGCTTGGGAGGCACGGACATCGAGGTGAGCGCCACAGCCGTCGTTGACTGTCAGTCCCCGCAAATTTCGAACGTGCAAGCCATCAACGTCAAGTCGCGCAGTGCTACGGTGACATTCGATGCCGACGAACCGGTCAGGGGTATCGTTCGCTACGGTGAGGGCTGCGATGCCCTGATTGGGCAGGCCGCATCGGAAGACTATGCCCCGGTGATCATCGTGGATCTTGCCAGCCTGAATGACAACACCACGTATCACTACGCGGCAGACGCCGAGGACGAAGCCGGCAACACGTCCACTGACGATAACGGCGGTGTCTGCCACGGCTTCACTACGTCTGAGGTTCCGGAGTCGTTCACCGAGCTGTTCGACGGCGAGAGCGACTTGGATAACCTCTCGATCCTGTTCACGCTGGGCGGTGCCAATGATTTCTACGTGGCCTGCGCTGCGCCGATTACCTTGCTGCCGACCGATCCGGCCGGAGGAACATCCTTGACTCTCTCCGACGACGACTACGCGGCTGTCTCATTGAGCGATGGCGCAGCGGTGTCTCTCTACGGCACGTCGTATTCCACCTTCTACGTCGGAAGCAACGGCTACATCACGTTCCTCAGCGGCGACGGCAAGTACGAGGCATCGCCAGAGAACCACTTCGACGCGCCGAGAATCTCGGGGCTGTTTGATGATCTGGACCCCACCGCGGGCGGTGCGATCACCTGGCGGCAGCTCACCAATCGTGCCGTGGTGACGTGGTCGAACGTGCCCGAGTGGGACGAATCCAACTCGAACACCTTTCAGGTTGAAATGTATTTCAACGGTCACATCCGGCTCAGTTATCTGAGTGTGGCCGCGACCGGCGGGCTGGCGGGCTTGTCGGCGGGCAACGGCGTGGACCCCGAGTTCTTAGAGACCGACCTGTCGGCCGCGGGGGCCTGCGACTGCAATGGCAATGGCGTCCCCGATGACTTGGATATCGCCGAGGGAACCAGTCAGGACTGCAATGACACCGGTGTTCCCGACGATTGTGACATCGCCGCAGGTGTCTCCGACGACAACAACGGCAACGGCATTCCCGACGAGTGTGATTGCCCCCC
>CP070827.1:1671043-1673868 GCA_020344555.1 Phycisphaerales bacterium | reverse complement strand
CGGCCCCAGGCACTCATCCACCGCATACGGGGCATCCCAGAGGACCTCCGCGTAGGTCACCCCGCAGTCCGCGTTGACGTCAACGTTGCCGGGCACCCACACCTCGATCTCCCCGTCCAACGTGATGTCATCACTACAGCACTCCGGATCAACGATTTCCACACTTTGGCCTAGGTCGTTGGTCAGCAGCGTGTTGTACGGGTTGTCACTGGTCAGACACAGGTTGCACGGCTCGCACCCGGCCAGCTTCACGAACTCCATGCAGGCCAGGTCATACGGGCCGAACGTACCCTGCATCTCGTAGGTCAGCTCGTCGTAGGCGATCACCGCGTACCAGATCAGACCGTCAACCTCGTTTACCCACCAATCAATGACTGTCGCGAAGATCGAGTTGGCGCACGGCCCGATCGACACGAAGTCGATGCAGGCCGGATCATAGCTCATCAGGAACTGCCCGCCGGTTACCACCTGCGACCCGGTTCCCATGGCCAGCACCGCGTAGACCGGATCACCCGCCCCATAGCACACGTCGTCAAACTGGGGGCACAGCGGGGTGCCCGTAGTGCAAGTGCAATATCCGTACGTCGCGTCCGCCGGGGCACAACCCTCGGCCTCATTGCAGCAGACCCACTGGACATCGGCATCTCCCGGACAATCGCTCGTGTCGGTGCACGCGATCTTCAGCATGTTATCCGGCAGGGGTTCAGGCCGCCCATCCCAGGCCAAGTTCCCCTCGCAGACCCCGTCGTTGCACTCGTCGTCGATGGCGCAAGCGATCGGATGTACGCAGAGCGTGCCGGTCAGGCTCTCGTTTGCCACCACGCCCGTGCCGCGGCAGACATCGGTGTCGTCCATCGGGTCGCAATCGCTGTCGTCGGTGCAGACGTTCCCGCCAACCGTGCACTTGAACTCGCAGGAGTCGGCCGTGCAATCGTTGCCGTCATCGAACGGGTCCGTCGAGCCGTCCGCCGCATTGCAGCAGTCGGTAGCCGGGTCATACAGGTGAAAGCGGTAGCACCTGCCGAGGCCGTATCCTGCGCTGCCATCCACGTCGCAGTGGTCCTCGGTGCAGGCGTCGTAGTCGTCACAGTCGATGTCATCCACGCAGGTCGGGCAATCCTCGGGGTGGGCCGGGCCCACGCCGTGTTCGCAGACCTGCTCCGGGAAGTAGAACCGGGGAGCCGCCAGGGCGTCGCACTCCGCCTCGGTCAGGTCATCTTCACACATCGTCGAACCGGGCCCGACGTCGTAGCAGCATTTGCCCGTAATCACCGTGATCTTGCCGGTAGTGCGGTACAGACCCGGAATCTTCCGCCCAACCGCATCGTTGAAGAAAGTCTTGGTGTCGGCGGGGTTCCACTCCAGCTCATAGGTGCCCTTCGCCCCGGACGGAACGATCACGTCCAAGGTGCCGCCGTAGTAGATCAAACCCTCATCCACGGCAGCCCCGCCCATCTGGGTGGAGCTGTACTCGTAATCACACGTCGGCGGCATTTCTGGTCCGACGGCAACGTTGTCGTAGAACACAAAGTCCGTTCGGGATTGGTCGATGTACGCGTGGCACATGCACGGATTCGGATCCGGACACGTCGCCGAACAATCGGCGTACAACGCGGCCCCGACACCGTTGGCGTACGAGGCGCAAACCAGTGTTCCCTGGTAGGCCCCCAAGGCCGGGTTGCCGGGAGCGCTGCCCCACCCGCTAAGTTTGATCTCCAATTGGATGGATACGCCCGTCGCCGGAATCTTGATCTCCGAGGCGATCCCGTGGTTGCCGATCTGATCGTCGATCGTATACGGCCCCGTCGAGCTGATCGGCTGCCAGCGAATCTCCTGAGCGTAGCCCGTGACCCCTAAGCTCATTGCCATGATGATGACACCAGAGGTCAAGCATTCGCGCGCGACACGATAGATGAACATCTCATTTCCCTCTCAGTTAATCGTATGGGCAGTCGGCCGGGTCGGCGAACGGGTAGGTTTCCGCCTTGAAACCCTGCACGATCCGCATGATATCCGTGAAGTTGACCACCGCGTTGGGCGTCTGCCCGTCCACGTCGATCCACGTCCAGTGCGGAGCTTCCGGTAGCTGCTGGAAGCACTGCACCGCAGCCATGACGTCGTCCATGTTGACGACCCGGTCCGGCGGGTCCCACCGCGTACCGGAGAACGTCCCGACTACGTCAGCCCATTTCTTCGGCGTCGGCTCCACAATTGTGCCGACTTCCAATGGGTCACCGAAGGTGATGCCGTCCGGCGTACTGCGAAGCTGGTACGTCGCCGCCGGCACGACCCGGCAATCCCCCACGTGAACCACCTCCGGCCAAGTGTCGGTAAAGAACGGGGCCGCCACGATGGCCGCTACGTCGTTGGCATCCGGTTCCCCGACCCACCCGAGCGGTCCGGTGGACCCGGGGAAATACGTGGAAGCGGTCATGGTGACGTCAAACGCCACGCTCTCGCCACCGTTGCCCGGAGTGAACGAGACGTAGCGGTTCTTGCGGGCCTCGTGCGGGTTGGTCAAGCAGTCGCATAACTGGGTTTCCAGATTACAGAACCACGCGGTGGGGCAATCACCATCCCCGGTGCAGGAGATACTCAGGTCCTCCGGCAGGTCGCCGACGCACGTACCCGAATCATCACAGCTCGTGTCGATCAGGCAGTCATCGGCCGGCGTACATGCCGTGCCCTCGGGCATGGGCAGGTACATGGCCCCGTAACTGTGGCAAATCGCCCCCGGGCCCGTGCAATCGGCGTCGGTCTCGCAGGAGCCGCCGCCAGAGCAATCACCGTAGCAGACGCCGTAAGTGCAATCGTTACCGTCATCG
>CP070827.1:1668112-1670943 GCA_020344555.1 Phycisphaerales bacterium | reverse complement strand
GATCCTGCTATTCCCTCGGTGGCCCACGTGTGGCCAACAGCCAACTGGCACGAGCGAGAGGCGTATGACCTGATGGGTATACGCTTTGGCAACCATCCCGACCTGCGGCGAATCCTTTGCCCGGAGGACTGGGAGGGTCATCCGCTGCGCAAGGATTACGAGTTCCCACTTGAGTACCACGGTATACCAGCGACGACGGAGTATGAACTGACAAACCCCCGGCATTGAGAGGCGTCCATGCCCGTTCGGCTTTCCAAGGAACCAATAATATCGCGAGATGACCTCAGGGAGGTTGCAGACGTCCGGTTGATGGAAGCGGAAGCTCTCCTGAAAGCAAGACAATACGCTGGGGCGGTATATCTCGGTGGTTATGCCGTGGAGTGTTACCTCAAAGTCGCCGTATGCGTCACGCTCGGTTGGGACGCGTTGCTGGCCACATTCAAAACGCACGATCTCGACGGGCTTATCCGTTACAGCGGCTTTGAGGGAAGGTTGCGCGAAGATGCGGGCGTGTTTGAGAGCTTCGCGAAGATCGTTGATATGTGGACAATCGATACTAAAGACAACAGGGAGAGGAAGCAGAGTGTACGCTACCGACGACCGTCGGAGTTTGACGAGCCCACGGCGAAGCGTTTCCTCCAGTACGTCGGTGACCCAGCAACGGGAGTGGTACCGTGGTTGCGAAAAGTGATCTCGTAGCGGCAGCGCACGCCATTGATGACGCGCTCCAGATGTTCGTGCATCATGGCGCCGCAGCGAAGGTTTTTGTCTTTGAGACGGAATGGGGACACCTCCGCGCTTTGGTAGGCAGCGACGAATTCAAGGGCGTGAGCCTCGGTGATCGACAGGAAATGATCTGGGAGCACCTCCGCAAACACGTGAGGCGGGAGTACCTGGTTCACCTATACGGCGTGCATCCTATGGATCTTGAAGAGTACGACGCGCACACGGAGGAAGTCTGACCTGTGGTAAATACCAGTGGGCGGTTCGTTGTTGAGGCGGCCCCCGCACGAAGAGTATTATGACCGACACGGTGATCCAATCCCAGCCCGATGTGCTGATCGACTACGATCGTAGCGAGCAGGGGGATCTGCATACTGAAGAGATGTTGGTCAACATGGGGCCTCAGCATCCGGCTACCCACGGTGTGCTGCGGGTTGTCCTTCGGACCGACGGGGAGATGGTCCTCGAAGCCATCCCGCATATCGGGTATTTGCACCGCTGCGCCGAGAAGATCGGCGAGAATCTGCAGCCGTTTCAGTTCATCCCTTATACCGACCGGATGGACTACCTGTCGGGGATGAACAACAACCAGGCCTTTGCAATCGCAGTGGAGAAGCTGTGCGGGATCGAGGTGCCGCCGCGAGGGCAGGCGATTCGTGTGATTCTTGCGGAGCTGAACCGGATCGCATCGCACCTGGTGACGGTGGGGTGTTTCGGCCTGGACATGGGCGCCATGACGATGTTTTGGTGGTGCTTCCGCGAGCGGGAGATGATCCTGGACCTGTTCGAGGCCACATGCGGGGCGCGGCTAACCTACAGCGCCATCACCGTCGGCGGGGTCCACGACGATCTGCCGGACGGCTGGGTCGAGCGGTGCCGGGAGTTTTTGGACTACTTCGGGCCCAAGATCGATGACTACAACAAACTGCTGAGCTACAATCACATCTTCCTCAAGCGTACCGGCAACGTTGGGGTCATTCCGCTCGAAGATGCGATTGCATACGGTCTGACCGGTCCATGTCTTCGAGGAAGCGGAATCCGCTGGGATCTCCGCAAGGTGCGACCCTACGACGGCTACGAGAAGTACGAGTTCGACATACCCATCGGGCTTCCGGGCGGCACGAATGGTCGCCCGGTGGGAGTTGTCGTCGGGGACAACTGGTGCAGGTACTTCATGAGAGTGCTCGAGATGGCCCAGTCGGTGCGGATTATCCGCCAGGCCCTCGATCAGCTCCCGGACGGCGACGTACTGGCCAAGAAGATCAAGAACCTCAAGCTGCCCGATGACGAGGTTTACGTGGAGGCCGAGAACCCGCGCGGTCAGCTCGGCTTTTATGTTCGAGGCGACGGATCCACGATACCCTATCGGGTCAAGGCGCGTGGCCCGAGCTTCAACAACTTGTCGATTCTGACCCATATTTGCCGGGATATCCTGATCGCGGACATGCCGGCGTTTATCGCCAGTATCGACATTGTGCTGGGCGAGGTGGATCGATAAGGTGTTGACACGCCCGAGTTTTTGGTGTATGCTGTATTGTGTAAATAATCCCCGGTGTTGCTTGCGATGCCGGGCAAATATTGCCTGCGTGGTCCACACGGAGGCAATTTTTTTGTAGTTACCCGCCATTATGTCCCGTACATGCGCTTTTATTGACGGCGGCTACTTTCAGAAAGTCCTGGAAAAGGACTTCAACCGCCCTCCGATCGATTTCGCCTTGCTGGGTCCCGCGATGGCGGCGGGGTTCGAGCCGTTTCTGCGCGCCTATTACTACAACTGCCCGCCGTACCAAAGTGCAGACCCGACGCCGAAGGAACGGCAGCTTGTCGCGAACGCGGACAGGTTCTATTACTCCCTCCGCAAGGTCCCGAATCTCGAGGTGCGGATGGGGCGGCTTGCTTTTCGTGGCGTGTCGAAGGAAACAGGCGAACTGATCTTCGAGCAGAAGCGCATCGACGTGCAATTGGCAGTCGATCTTCTGACGCTTGCGTTCTCGCGGCAGATGGCCACCGCCGTTCTCATGGCGGGCGATAGTGACTTTATCCCAGCCGTCAATGCGGCAAAGGACCAGGGAGTGCGAGTCGTCCTTTTCTCCGGTCAAAAGAACCCC
>CP070827.1:1665172-1668012 GCA_020344555.1 Phycisphaerales bacterium | reverse complement strand
CACCAGAGCTGCTTCTGCCCTACCCTCCAGGTACAGGCGACAGCACTCCTACCCCGCCTCAACGCTGGCGGTCTATGCGCCGGTGAACACCACCCCGATACATAGTCAACCATGAATATATCACGGCACCTCATTTAATTCAATTGGTTCCTTTATCCACTCCTACTTACATCCACCCCCTGGCTAGCAGGCGAATCGTATGCTCGCCACGTTACCGGCCCGTCTCCCCCCGAGACCACAGCACAAAGCCCGCGCGCACGCCAACAGGGGGCTTGCGGCCCGTTCGGCGTACTGTCCGGTAAATGGCACTACCATACTCGCATCCCTACGAGGCTCCCGAACACTTAGCGCCTGGGCGGGCGCTGCCGCGTGGACCTACCCCGTTTTCCGCCTCCATCGTCGCGGATCGACCCGCGATCGTCTTCGGACGGGATATCCCCGTTCAACAGCATGATCGCGTCGTCCATGTCGAGTACACCGTCCTGGTTGAGGTCGGCCGCGGCCAAATGCTCTAGCCCCATCCGCCAGAGCTCCCGAATCGAAATCGTGCTAATTGGCCCGGAAGTTGCCGACGCACCGCCCCCACCACAGCAGTTAGGCTCGCACGCCTGCAGGCTGTTGCCAACAAATATCACCAGATCCAGAAGGTTGACCTGATTATCTCCGTTGATGTTCCCATCGGGTCCGTTGGTTCCGCACGGGGTGTCCGGAGTCGCTTGTGACATGTGGAACGAGAACAACACACCGAAATCCAGAATGTCGATGAAGTTGTCGTCGTTGAGGTTGCCGCCCAGCAACCAGTGTCCACCTGCGTCACGATCACCGACAAAGGTGGCCGTGTAACTGCGGCCGTCGGTTGTCGAGAAGTTGGCAGCCGTGCTGCGCAGCGTGTGCAGCTCGTCCCGAGCGGTAATACACTCCCACGCGCCCCCGGGGATCACCAGATTCGCGCCGCTGGCCAGACCATTCGTGAACGTCATTGTATGCTGAATCGTGGCGTGACGCGCCTCGGGCGGACCATCACAGTCCCAGAGATCGAAGGTGATGCACCGGTCGAAGGGGCCGGGAACGACGGATGAAAGCTCGACATTCGCGGTCAAGACCGCCGGCTCCACGCTGACAGCGAAGGTGCACCAATCCTCTATCCCACACGAGTTGGCGGCGGTACACGTGACCATGGTCATCCCGGGGTCGAATGCCGACCCGCTGGGCGGATCGCATGTTACCGGAACGGAGCCGACCTCACAGCTATCGGTTGCCTGCGGCGTGACCCACGAAACCACTGCGGTCGACATACCGGGGTCCGGCCCCGTCATCACATCGCCTGGGCACGAGGTCAAAACCGGCGGGGTCCCGTTGATCTTTGCCGGCGTCATGTCGACCAGATTGACCCTGACCTCCTCACCGCCCTCAGCGGTCAGCCGGTTAGGTGCGCCGTTAGGCCCGTACGGACGGTATCGAACGTACCCTTCGCACTCGGCGAGGGCCTGGAAGGTTATGACCGCTACAGTGTCCGGCCCTCGGGTCGTAGTGCCGAAGTTCGTGCCCACGACGTAATCGATGGTTCCTGATACCGGGTCAACGGTCTCGTTGAATTCCAGCGCAAAGGCCGACAAGGGGTCCGCCGAGTTGCCCGGCTCGATGCCTACGAAGTAGAGCGTCGAGCTGTCGTATTCCAGGAAGAATTGCGCACCGACGATGGGTACGTCCGACATACCCATCTCGACCTCGACGTCGAACGTCTCAAGGGAAGCATAACAACCCGGAACGGGCAGCGACCCCGGTTCCGGGATGAGTTCCAGCAGCGGTCCGGCCTCGCAGAAGCAGAAACCCGGCACCGCGTCGCCACAGGTGGTAAGTCCCGGACAATCCAAGTCGGTTGTGCAGTCTAAGGTGTTGATGTCAGTGTGGACGCAAGCCCCGCTGAAACATTCATCGAGTGTACAAACCATGGTGTCGTCACAGCCCGCGTTGGGGCCATCGGGTACCGGCGGGTGTTTTACCGAACCATCCGGGTTGCAGATATCGTCCGTGCAGGGGTTAAGGTCATCTATAACGGTCAAATCATGCGTCAACGGGTCGCAACAGTAGTAAGTATCGTTATAGTCAGGTGCATATACACAGGCGTCGTCACTACAGAAGTCATTGGTGCAAACGTTGAAGTCCTCGCAGGTCGTATCCGTAACGCCCAACGTAAACGTGCCGTTCGCACCGCCCCTCCCGTGAACAAGAATCAAATAAGGCACACCCAGCGTCGAGCACCAGCTTACGGACTCCCGGCTGCCGCCTAAGTTGTCTGCGTCTCCCACACACGACAGAGCGCCGCAGCCTCCCTGGTAGACGGTCAAACGCGAATCATACGAAGCACTGGACAACGAAGCTGTCATGAGGTTGTCCGTGCCCACGACGGAATACCAAACGCCGGGCGAGTCAATGAATCCCTCGCCGCAGTTCAGCCCGCTGTCGTCGTTGATCGCCGTGTTCTCGGTGGACCCGGGGGTACTCGAGGGAGCGCCAACCAGCCTGGCGCTTACGCACTCGTCCGGGGCACAGGTGATCTGAATGTTCCCTGCTCCTGTCAGGTCACCGGTCGCACCCACGCGAACCTTGTAACAGAGCCCCTGGACGACTCCCGTAGCCACGGCCTCGGACGTAAGGCCGCAACCGGGACCGTTATCATTGCAGACCAGAAGATCGCCATCGGTCACCGGACACGTGCAGGTGTCGTAGACAGCCACTCTCGTGTCGAAGTCAGCGTTGCCGCAAGTGCTGACCGTAAGAACACCCGTGCAGGCTGCTGTGTGTTCGTACCAGATGTCGTTGCTAACCGTATTGGAGCC
>CP070827.1:1662224-1665072 GCA_020344555.1 Phycisphaerales bacterium | reverse complement strand
CCAGCGATGAATCGCTTTGCGCCAGGCGAAGCCTGGGAAAGGAGGATGCGATGTAGAAACCGCAGAAACCTTTCGATGGGACCCAGCGGGCAACGAAGCCCGCCCGGCAAAGCCTGGCCAGCAGCCGGTAGCGAGTCTTGCGTGGTGGTGGGGAGACCCACCCTGCGAGGCGTAGACAGCGAGTGAACAGGCCGTGTGATTCAGCCTCGAAAGACTGCTTGTCGTGGGAGCCGACGCCGTAGCGATGTGCGGAAGGCAGCACCGCCACGCCGTAGAGGCCTGGCGTGGACGGTCCCACCGGGGTCCGAGAGCAGGGCATGTTCACACGGGTCCCCCAGGAACCTGGGAGGCCCTGTCGCCTCCACGTCTACAGCGAGCCGGCAAGGGGCAACCGGCACCGGAAAACCCCAGGCCCGCGGGCCGGCGTTGCAGCCCGTGGGAGAGACGAAACCGCAACGCAGGCGTGGTACCGCCAAGCGAAGGAAACGAAGTGCGGCGGGACGGACGGCAGGGCGTCGGAGCATTCCATAGTACCGAGGACGCAGGGGAACCCACCCCCGGGGACCCTGCCGAGGAAAGGGAATGTCGGATCATGGAACCGCTGGAGGGCAACATGGCAGGTGCACAGAAACCTGGAACCGTGTCAACGAAACGAGAGCGGATAGCGGCATTGGCGAGACGGAACGCGCAGATGAGCTTCACGTCCCTGGCTCACCACATCGACGTGGACTGGTTACGGGAGGCCTACCGACGCACGCGTAAGGATGGTGCGGTCGGCGTGGACGGGCAGACGGCCGAGGCGTACGCGGCGGACCTGGAGGCGAACCTCCAGTCGCTGCTGAACCGGGCCAAGTCCGGGACCTATTTCGCACCGCCCGTACGGCGGGTGTACATCCCGAAGGGCCGGGGCGATGCCACCCGCCCGATCGGGATTCCCGCGTTCGAGGACAAGGTCCTCCAGCGGGCGGTGGCGATGGTGCTGGAGGCGGTCTACGAGCAGGACTTTCTGGACTGCTCGTACGGCTTTCGTCCGGGCCGGTCGGCCCACCAGGCGTTGGAGAGCCTGCGTGACCAGATCATGGCGATGCGGGGCGGCTGGATCGTGGAGGTGGACATCAAGAAGTTCTTCGACACGATGGACCACGGTCATCTGCGTGCGTTCGTTCGCCATCGGGTGCGAGACGGGGTGTTGCAGCGATTGATTGGCAAGTGGCTGCACGCGGGCGTTCTCGAAGACGGATGCATTCGGTATCCGGAGGAAGGAAGTCCGCAAGGCGGTGTGATTTCCCCTGCGCTGTCCAATGTCTACTTGCACTATGTGCTGGACCTTTGGTTTGCGTGGGTGGTCAAGCCGCGTCTGCGCGGTTCGGCCTTCCTCGTGCGCTTCGCCGACGATTTCGTGATGGGGTTTTCGTGCGAAGCGGATGCACGGCGTGTACTGGCCGTTCTGCCCGCGCGGTTCGGCCGGTACGGATTGACGCTCCATCCGACGAAGACCCGGCTGGTCGCGTTCTGTCGTCCCCCCCAGGCTCCCCCCCGTGGCGTGGCGGGTCCGTCGAAGGGGGCCGGAACGTTCGACTTGTTGGGCTTCACCCACTACTGGGCGCGATCGCGCCGCGGGAACTGGGTGGTGAAGCGGAAGACGTCCCCGGAGCGGCTTGCCCGGTCGCTGGGCGCGATCCGCCAGTGGTGCCGACGGCACCGGCACTGGAAGGTTCGCGAGCAACACCGGAGCCTCGTGCAGAAGTTGCGTGGCCATTACGCGTACTACGGGATCACCGGGAACGCGGCCGGTCTGCGGAAGTTCTATCGCGAGGTTCAACGGACATGGAAGAAATGGCTCAGCCGCCGTTCGTGGCAGAGCTACATCGCCTGGCCGCGGTTTGCGGTGCTCTTGGAGCACTATCCGCTTCCCCGGCCGGTCGTGGTCCATTCCGTATACCGCCACGTAGCGAACCCATGATCTGAGGAGCCGGATGCGGGAGTTCCGCACGTCCGGATCTGTGGGAGCCCTGGGTGGGCAACCACCCAGGGCCACCCAGCGGGCTATTCTCATGCCGACCCTGACGGGTCGCCGAGCGGCTTGCCCGCGCCTGGCCATGGATCGAGGCTCCCGCCCAGGACCGGTCACGCACGCGGGCTCAGGCGGGTCGGGCGAAGTCGGGGACCTTCCGTTGCTCGCCGCCCTTGAGGGCGGATTGATGGGCGACGATCCCCGGGGCCGTCATGGCCAGTGCCTCGTAGATGTCAACCGCCGGCTCGCGTCCTTCGACCAGGGCCGTGACGAACTCGTGCGTGATGAACGGGTGCGACCCGCCGTGCCCGCTGTCGCGGCGCAGGGCCGCCGGCAGCATCGGCCAGAAGTCCGGCAGCTTCGTCCACTTGGGCGCGCCCGGGCCCTGAAGCCGCATCGGCTGGCCGCCCGAGCCGGGCATGTAGTACGTCAGCTTCGTTCCGAACCACTGGGCCCGCTCGCCGTGGGCCGTGCCGTCCCAGAAGACGCCGCAACGGCAGATGTGGCCCCGGTCGGTCTTGAACAGGGCCATCTGGACGTTGAACGGGTTCTTGTAGACGTTGTCTTTCAGGGATGCCTCGCTCGGATTGGCCCAGCCCAGACAGGAGACGTCCGTAAGACGCTCTTTCGTCACGCCGACGAGGAACCCCGTCGAGTGCGTCGGATAGAACATGGGCGGCAGGGCATGGCGCCACGTGCGCTTGCCCTGGAAGTACGACAGCCCGTCCCGCTCGCCGCCGATCCCCGGGTGGTAGTACTCGACCTCGCTGTAGAACAGCTCGCCGAACCGGCCCTCGGCATGGAGCTTCCGCGCGGCGATCGTGTGGTGCCGGT
>CP070827.1:1659269-1662124 GCA_020344555.1 Phycisphaerales bacterium | reverse complement strand
GAAGCCGTTGTCGTTGCGTATCTCGGTCTTGAAGACGTCACGACACGACTCGAGTGTCGCCTGAGACAGTTCGGGCAATACGCGGTTGCCGAAGCCACCCGGTGTGGTGATGCCCTCACAGTCCAAGCCGACGTTCCTGAGGATGCGCAGCGCGTAGCTCATGTAGTCGGCCAGTTCGTCGACCGATTTGCCGTCGGTCCAACGCCAGTTCTCCATGTAGTACTCGCTTGGTTCCGGGTAGGGACGGCCGGTCTTCGTGTCAATCACCCATGTGTGGCTGACCATCTCGGGATGAATGTCCCAGTCGGGCATCATCAACTCGCGTACCAGCTTGATACTGTCGAGCAGTTCCCGGTGAGACCAGCCGGGCATCTCGCGATCCACCCACCCCACACATGCCGGATAGGGGACGATGCTGTACTTGCCCTTGACGCCGTGGTCGCGACACCACAGGCCGAACTTGCGAACGAACGAGTCGGGGATCTCGCGCGGGAGGCTTCGCCAGTCCTGCTTGTACCGATCCGGGAAGACCTCGGCGAACTGGGGAATCCCAAAATGGGCCATATTGACCAGGCACGTCGAGTCGTCGATGATGAAGCTGACGGGCACGCGGGCGCACGGGTTCAGAACATCCACTCCCGGGTGCCGAGCCGGCCGCTGACCGCCCTGCTGTGCCCAAGCCGTCCCCCGGCCGCAGACGCCGGCAAGCCCGGCCGCCACAAGGCCGGCCAGGTACCGGCGCCGCGAGAACGTCGTCAACTCCTCACATCTTGGGCCACGGCATCGCTCGGCAACTGCTTCTCCAAGCATGACAGTCCTCCCTACGATTACCACGATCCCATCCGGCCGTGCGAACCGCCCGCCGTCTGGCCGTTTGGATGGTTGTCACGAGGGTCTGGCCTGAGTCGGCAGGGAGTGGAAATCGAACAAACGCATGTCGGCGGCCCGCCTGAGCAGTTCCACAACGTTGCTCGCGTTCATCTTCTGCATCAGGTGGCGACGATGCACTTCGATAGTCCTTGGCGAACGATGCAACAGATTGGCAATCTCTCGGTTGTTGCGACCATCGAGAATGTGGAACAGGATCTTCATTTCGGTACGCGTCAGCGAGTGGTCCAGCAATGCATTCTGGGCCGCGTGCGCGGCCAGTAGGGTGCGTACTTTTTCGAGAAACACGTCGCGGTCCAACGGCTTCTCGATGAAGTCTTCCGCCCCCGCCTTGAGCGCGCGCACAGCCATCGGGACATCGCCAAAGCCCGTGACCACCAGCACAGGCAACCACGGGAGGAGTTCTTTGACCTCACTCAGCAGCTCGATCCCATCCTTTTCCGGCATCTTGACGTCGGTAATCAACAAGTCGCAGCGGTCGGTCGCCAACCGGACGAGGCAGTCCCGCGCGCAACTGAAGCAGTTGACGTCCAGGCCGGCTCGTTCCAGCGTCTTTCGCACGACACCTCTAACGCCAGGCTCATCGTCAACAAAGAACACGTGCTCTGACATAGGCTCTACCCCTTCTGTCTGGCTCAAGGACCTTCAATCGGCAAAGTTACAGTGAAGGTGGTGCCCTCGCCCGGCCGGCTTTGCACGCGCAAAGACCCCGTGGCCTGAGAGACGATGCGTTGGACGATGCACAGGCCCAAGCCGGTGCCCACTCCGGCAGGTTTGGTGGTGAAGAACGGCTCGAATATACGGTCGAGGTGCTCCGGCCCGATGCCGCCGCAATCGTCCATGAATACCAGCGTCACGTCCCCCTCGTCGCAGGTGGCGCAAACCTGCACGTGAGCCGGCTCCTCGCCGCCGGCCGCCTGGATCGCGTTCTGTAGCAGGGCGAAGAACAACTGCTCCAGGTCTTTCTCGCGGGCGTGAATGGGCGGCAACGCAGCCAGCCCGCGCATTTCCAGTCGCACGCGGGCCTGCTGTGCACTGGCCTCCAGCAGGTCGGCGACGCGTTCTGCGACAGCCCCCACAGCCACTTTCTGAGTGACTTTCTCCGACGAGCGGCGGGCGAAGTTGCGGAACCGCTCCACGATCTGTGTAGCGTTGGCGACCTCGTCGAGGCCATCCCTCAAATCGTCGCACACGGTCTCAGAGCAGGTGGTCTGCTCCACCTCTTTGAGCGCGTTCTGGATCGACAGGCGTATCACTGTCAACGGCTGCGTCAGTTCATGGGCCAGCGTGGCACTGAGCGTCCCCAGAGACGCCAGTTGCTCGGCGCGGATCATGCGCTCTCGAAACGCAGTCAATTCGTCCTGGGCCTGCTTGAGCTCATGAATATCACGGGCGATGACGATACCGGCCTTCGGTCGACCGGACTCGTCTCGCAGCGGCTCGACGGTGGTGTTGTACCATCGTGGTTCACCCTTCACGTTCGTCAAGCTAATTGAATTGTTACCCCGTCCCGAGGCGATTACCTCTCGAATATGTGTCATCTGACGGTCGGCCACATCCTGCGGGAAGAGCTGCCACATAGTCTTTCCCGTGAAATTGCCCGGGGGCCCGTCCAGGCGTCGAGCCGCAGTCGAATTCATGAACCGAAAAACGCCTGCCTCGTCCACGATGGCTATGGCCTCCCCGGCGTTCTCGACGACGGCGCGATACCGTTCCTCACTCTCGCGCAACATGCGTTCGAGCTGCTTTCTTTCCGTGATGTCCCAGACCATGCCCTGCACGCCAACGACGCGCCCGTCCCGGATGGCCGGCGTCAAGCTGTACTCCACATCGACCAGCCGGCTTTGACGATGCACAAACGTGGTTTGCCCCCTCACGGCCTCTCCTCTCGCGACCCGTTCGAACTGCGCCTCGAGGTCCGGCAGCGACTCTGCCTCAACCAGTTCGCCAAAGTACTTGCCGCCGAG
>CP070827.1:1656313-1659169 GCA_020344555.1 Phycisphaerales bacterium | reverse complement strand
TCCAACTTGAGCGCTTGATCTGCGGAAATCCAAAGACTCTTGATCTGCGATACATCGATATTGAGCAGAACTTCAAAATCGTCCGCATCGGAGGGTATTGCAAGCTCACGGCGCGTAGCGCCGTCCCCGGTGTGCGTGTGGGTCAAGGCGTGTGCCGCGGCTCCGACGTTAATCGCCTCGGTCTGTTTGTGTGTCAGGGCCATGAAATCTCCTTGCTATCCCGAGTGTCCTCGAAGATTATCGTTTCTCGAATGCCGGGCTTTTGGCCCGTGAGGCGGCAATTACATCGTATTGGACTCGCGCCTTGTATACACCGCCTTCGCTAGTCGGGGTCTCACCGCCTTGTGGATTTCTGTTCCAGCCGCTCAACGAAAGCGAACTGGCGTCAAACTCCACGTTGTCAAACATGGCCTGCAAGTAGCGTATGGCTTCGCTCGCCGCTTGCGGCGTTCGCACCTTGGTTCGTATCTCGAAGTCCACGGTAAATCGCCTGACCTCCTCGTCGTAGGTGCTCAGATCCTCGGTCTCGTCGATGTGAACCAAGACGCACGGCAGATAATCCCGGTCGGCCTCCGAAGCTACACCGAAATAACAACGGCGCAGGCTACGGACCAAGCGGGCGCTTTGCTTGAAGCGGGTATTGATTGCGTTGTATAGATCGAGCGCCACCATGAGACTATTTCTTCCGTTTACGGCGAGCGCGCTTCGGCTTGCGAGGCGCTTTGGGTTTCTTGGGGCCGCATTTGCCGGTTGCTCTCATCACAGCTTCTCCTGCGTGTGACGACTGAACACGCGCTTGCTGTCGGAGGTCTCCCCGGCCGTGCCCCAGGCCATTAATGTACCGCGCGCCGTGGTCGCCGCATGGGTCTCGGCCTTGGGCAATTCGATCGCTCCGCGGGCAAGTTTCGTCAACCATTCACGTCCATCCTCAACCGCCTGTCGAGCATCACCACTGGCCCGACCGCGCCGCACCAGATGATAGACGGCGAAATCCACGGTCAGCGACTTGAAGAATGCCGCCAGTACGCTATCGCCGGCCACGGCCAGCGGAGTGTGGTGACGGACGTTGACATAGCTGTCAATCTCGCCCTCCCCATATTGGATGCCCTCGTTGATGACATCCTCATCGGGCACACCGGTGGTGTCCGCCGTGTCGGTGATGAATGCCACGGACATGTCATTCTCGAACCGAGCCTTGACATCGGCCACGCTGGCGTAATTGCCCATGGATCTCGCCTAATCGAGAGTCTGTTTCAGGCCACGTCGCGGATCGCCGTACTCAATGCGAAATCGTTCTCGACAGAGCACAAGCACACTATTCCTCTCGGCCACGTGTACGGGATCCAGATCGACAATCACTTCCAGATTGTCGCGGCCCTGATGGATATAAGGCTTGCGGATGCCACCCAGGGCCGACCAGTAGACGACTTTAGTGCCGGTCAGGTAAGGGAGAACATCATACTCGAACATGCCCTTCCACACGTTGGCCTGTGAACCGCTCGATTGGGCGATGAACGTGGCTTGCAGAGCTTCGGCAGCACCGCGCTCGTGACCCGGCGGAATGACCGCTCGGATTCTCTGGCTGGCGGTCGTGTTAAAGAGTCGAGCCTTATCATCCTTGTAACCCAGGAACGCTTTGCGGGCCGCCATCGCAAGGCCGATGAACTCGCTGGCCGTAGCCATTGTCGAATCCGTGACTGCCAACTGCGGATCATCGGTGGACGTGCGCAGATTGTCCATCGTTCCCGACTCGCCGACCGTAAATGCCGTGTCGAAAAAGGTAGTCAGGGCACTCCAACCGTCGGCTCCCGCAATCGGCGGGACGGAGCTGCCTTCCAGGATGGACGTAGCGAAGTAATAGTCCTTCCAGTTGGCGAACGCCTCGCCCATCTCGCCGAACATCCGAGTGATCTGTCCGGTCTGGTCGTCCTCGAAGTATTCCCGGTTGATGCCCCACGTCGCCTCATAGGTCTTGTTCTTCACATCGAACTTGTGATCGATCAACCCTTGAACCGTCCGGCCATCGACCATCTCACGCGGAACGGGCACGGCCCCGGCGAACGTATAGGTCTCCTTCTCGCCGGTTGATTCCGTTGTCATTACGTGGTTTTGCCACACGTTGGGTGCCGCGTCGATCGGCTCTTGGAATGCTGCCAGGGCGCCTTTCACGCGGAGGTCGTCAGGTCTCCAAATCATTTCAGTCTCCTAATTGATGCCAGTCAGGGGCGCCCTTACGCCTGACCGGGCCATGCACATTTAATCAAACCCTTTGCCGCTCCCGTAAGTTGGATGAAGTATCCGAGGACGTTATGCGAAGTTGACGTCATCGTGAGCGTCTGATCGTCTTTCGCGTAGACTTTCGATCCGATGCTGGCGACGGTCGCTCCAGTTACGGCATGGTCAATAACCGCACCTACCAGAACGGGCGCCGTCTTGGCCCCGTTGGCACCGGCACTATTGTCCGCCTTCTCTTGGGCCACTCCCACACACTTGACCGTATCCGTCCCGCCCGCTGCCGCGATGTAGCCCGTGGAATCCACCTTCACAAATGCCCCGGCGTAGATGATTTCCGCCGATTGCACGGCGTAGTCGATAACCATTCCGCCCTGGACATTGTCGAGCTGTTTCGTGTCCGGCAGAGCCCTATTCGCTGCAAGTGCCGTCATGTTATCTGTCTCCTACAAGGTGAGCGTTTGCCGTCCACTACACAGCGACTAGCTTTGCCCGCTCGTCTTCCGTCAGTTTCTCGAACCCCTTGATGCGCAAATGCACATTCACGTAACTGCCGATCGATGCGGAGTCGCGCTGCACGCTTGGCAACTGGCCATATTCCCGCTTGGCCGCGTCGATCTCGGC
>CP070827.1:1653347-1656213 GCA_020344555.1 Phycisphaerales bacterium | reverse complement strand
GATGTAGACGTCGCCGTGAGCCGCAACGATCTGTTCGATGTTCTTCACCCTGCCCGTGTTTCCCTGCACAGTTGTCTTGGTCTTCGCTCCATAGGGCGTTGACCCGCTCTTCTGGACGCCTGTGTTCATGTAGGCCTCGTTGTCGTAGCACACATAGACTATCCGGTGTCCCCTCTCCAGAGCCGCGGAGAAGGTCTGAAGACCGATATCGAACAGCGCGCCGTCGCCCGCTATCAGGACCACGTCCGCGTCGATTCCCTTCCGTTTCATGCCGACTTCCATGCCGCTAGCCGCGGCCCCGGCATGGCTGTACGTGAAGAAATAGAAGGGAACGCGCCAGCCCGTCAGCGGGTAGAAGGCTCCGACCGCTGAGAGGCACCCCGAGTTGTTGACAACAACGGCCCGTTTGCCGAATACGTCGAGCACGGACCGGATCGCGCCGAGACTGACACATCCAGAACAGGACATGATACCCTTGCTGAGGCAACCCTCGCCTTCGTGGACCACCTCCCTCTCGACCGACTCGCCCCGCAGGAGTTTCTGCCAGTTGTCAGCGCCCGCCATAGTGGCAACCCGCTCCTCAAAGTCGGCCTTGTGCCACTTCACGAACTCCTCGTCCGCCTTCAACCAGTGGTCGAACATGGCGTCCACGTCCTCAACACTGATGTCGCGCCCGCTGATGATGATATTGGACACCGACGCCTGGGACTTCTGAATCGCTGCCTTCACCTCGATACAGGTGACACCATAGGAGCTGCCCGGTGAGGCTGCGCGATCGACAACCAGCACGTTGCCGGCCGTGGCAAGCGCCCGTCTTACCTCCTTCTCGGGAAAGGGTCGGAAGACGCGCAGTTTCAGCATTCCGACCTTGATACCCCTGTCGCGGTATTCGTCAACCATCTCCCGGATGACCCCGACGACCGTTCCCGTTCCCACAACGACGGCCTCGGCGTCCTCGGTCCGGTACGCCTCCACCAGATCGTAGCGCCGCCCGAACAATTCGCCGAACTCCCGGCAGACCTCCGAGATGACCGCCTTCGCTCCCTGCATCGCCTCGTATTGCTGCATCTTGAATGACGGGTACTGCGGCATGACACCGGTTCCCACGCTCATGGGGTACTCGGGATCGACGAACACATGCTTCGGCTGGTAGCTCGGCAGGAACCCGTCGACCTGCGCCTGTTCAGGCACGTCGACCGACTCGAAGGCGTGGCTCACTCTGTGGCCCTCGGTGACAACGAACGAAGGCAGCAACACCCTCTTGTCCTCGCTGATCTTGTAGGCCATTATCACGGAGTCGATGATCTCTTGGCCGTCTTCACAGTAGAACTGGAGGAAACTGGCATCCCTCTCCGAAAGCGAGTCGGAGAGGTCGCTCAGCAGTCCCTGCGGAATCCCTATCTCGCGGCTGTCGATCGCCAGAACAGTGGGAAGGGCCATCCCCGAAGCGGCCCACAGCATCTCGCGCATCAAGGCCAGTCCCTGGGAGCAGGTGCAGTTGAAAGTCCTGCACCCCGCGGCAGCCGCCCCGACGCAGATGCCCATTGCGCCCAACTCGGATTCGGCGTTGACGATAACGGCGTCCAACTCTCCCCGCGCAACCATCTCGTGCAGCTCCTCCGAGGCCGGGGTCGCCGGCGTGATCGGGTAGGCGCTGACGACCTCAACGCGGGCGAGCTTGGCGCCCTGGGCAATGCACTGGTTTCCCGACAAGAACATCTGCATGCTGCTAAGCCTCGATCTTTACCATCGTTATTGCCTTCTTGGGACACTCCTGAGCGCAGATACCGCAGCCCTTGCAGTACTCCATGTCGATCATGATGCGCGGAGTGCCCGCCGGGGACGACTTGTCCACAACAAGTCGTTCGATACAGTCATCCGGACAGAACTGCGAGCAAATCTTGCACCCGTTGCACAGCTCGTTCTGAACGGTGGGGTCCACGAGTCGCCAGTTGCCGGTCTTGTTGGCGAGTGCGATGGTGCCCGAAGCGTGGATGCCTGCTCCCCTAATGTATTCCTTGGCCACGTTTCACCTCTTCGTATCCTGCTCGAATCGCCTCGAAATTGAGGGCCAGTTTCTGCTCCGAGAACCGGGCCAGGATGAGTCTCAGACCCTTGTCGAGCGAATCGAGCGTCACAATCCCGGTGGCGGCGGCGACCGCCCCGAGCATCGTCGTGTTGGTGATCGGCATCTTCAGTATCCTGAGGGCAATGGCTGTGGCATCGATGCTGATGCATTCGTGCTGAAGGCCGCAGCCGTCCGCACAGTTCGCGACGACCTTGCCTTCGTCTGTCATGCCGGCCTCTATGTTCGGTGCGTTCACCAGTGTCGAGTTCAGTACGACAACAATGTCCGGATTGAGGATCGCACCTCGCTCCGCGATGCGCTTCTCGCCGATCCGGGCATAGGCCTCCACTGGCGCTCCCCGTCGCTCGATGGCAGGAGACATGCACGACTGGCCAAACTTACCGTCAAGAGTGGCAGATGCACAGAGGACGTTGGCGAACGTTACCGCGCCCTCTCCGCCTCTGCCGTGAACCCTTATCCTCAGCATGATTTCAATCCTTCACGTTGTGGAATCGCGGGTGCGGGTCGGTCGGCCTAGTTGACCACGTACAGGGGTTCCTCGCCCTTGACCACGCGGATGATGTTTCCCAATGAGGTCACGTAGAAGTTCCTGTAGATGTCCTCGGCGGTGCAGCCACCGATGTGCGGCGTGAGTACTACGTTGTCGTTGTCTCGCACTCTGTAGCTGTCGTCCGGGGGATCGCCGTGGTCACCGAACACGTCGATGGCCGCGCCCCTGATCTTGTTCGCGGCAAGGACATCGGCCAGCGCCGCCTCGTCGCCGAGTTGGTCGAGAAC
>CP070827.1:1650376-1653247 GCA_020344555.1 Phycisphaerales bacterium | reverse complement strand
GGTGCCGCCCTGAATGGGATGCACCCTCGATCCACGCCCTTTGCCGTGAGCCCGATGCGGGGCTGACCGGGCCACCGCGTGGCGCCGTGTGCACCTCTTTGCAAACCGCTTTCCGCGTGGTATCCTCTTGCCCGTAAGCAACCGAGCCGCGTGGAGGCGCCGACAATGCCTAGATCGAAGCGCGGGCCCGCGCTTTTCGACCTGCTTAGCCAAGACGAGGCGACGGAGCCCGAAACTGACAACCTGCCGGGCGGGCGCGGTCCCGGACAACAGTCACGGGGCGCCACAGAGGCGGCCCCGACGCTTCCCGGCAAGGTGTCCGGCCCGGCCGGGCCCCTTGAGGCGCGAAGCAGCACAGGCGGTGACGGCCCGTTTATCGAGCTGGACGGCGACCGGATTCGGATATCGCTCACCAGCGTCACGGCCGCCGTAGCGGTCTTCGCCGCTATGGTAATCGCGCTGGGCGTGTTCGAGGTCGGTCGGCGCCTCGGCGAGCAAGGAGGTCTCAAGCGGGGACATGCGGCGGGTCGGGCGTCGTACGTAGCTGACGCCATGAGCGACATCGAAGCGGCCCGAAGCCAACCGCCGGCCACAGAGCTTATCAGCGACTTGCTGAGGCAGACGGCTGCGGATGGTGCGGTGGCCGACGCAGTCACCGGCGAGACGGCCGCGGACTCGGAAGGCCCTGACTGGATTCGGGACCACACCTACATCGTGGCCCAGGAATTCTCCGCGGGGCGCCGGGACGATGCCCAGCGAGCCCGAGAGTTTTTGGTCGAGCACGGTGTGGCCACGGAGCTGGTTCGCTACCCAAGCGGGGCAATACAGTTGATAACAACGCAGGGATATAATCGTGAGGACCCGACGCAGCGTGAAATGTCCGATCAGGCGCTAAGGAAGGTCCACGCCGTCGGGGCGCAGTATTTCGCATCCGGCGGCGGTTATAAGCTGGAGGGGTATTTCAAGACGCTTAAGAGCGATAGTTGGTGAACGGGAGTTGAACAGATGTCGATGGACAGGTCGCTCAAGTCCAGAAGCTCACTCACGCGACACCGCAACGTGCTGACGCGCGCCGAGCGGATCGAACGGCTGAAAGAGTTGGGCCGCTGGACTGAGGATACCAAGGTGATGGGCCTGCCCAAGGTGGCCCACCGTAAGGCCGCCGTTGGAAAGAAGGGCAAGACCAAGGAGCAAAAGCAGGAGACGGAGGGCGGGACGGCCGAATCGGAAGAGAAAGAGAAAGAGAGCAAGTAGCGGTTTCGGCGCGGTACCCCCGCGCCCGGAGTCCTTCTATGCCCATCACCGGTCAACAGTTCGTCGCCGAGCACGTCAAACCGATCGGTTCGTCGGGGATTCGCCGCGTTTTCGACCTGGGAGCCACGTTGACAGACCCGATCGATCTGTCGATCGGGCAGCCTGACTTCGCCGTACCCCAGAACGTGAAACAGGCCATGATCCGGGCGATCCGGGACAACCGGAATAGTTACACGGTAACCAGAGGGCTGCCCCAACTGCGTGAGCGCATCGCCGGTAAGCTCAAGGAGGAGTTCGACTGGGAACCTGATTTGTTTGTAACCTCGGGCGTCTCCGGCGGGCTGCTCTTGGCACTGATGGCCTGTATCAATCCCGGTGATGAAGTGCTGATTGGTGATCCGTACTTCGTCTCCTACAAGCATCTGGTTCGTTTGGTGGGCGGTGTGCCCGTGCTGGTGGATTTGTATGACGATTTTCAACTCCACCCCGAGCGCTTCGCAGCGGCCATCACCGACAAGTCGAAGATGATCCTGCTGAGCTCGCCGAGTAACCCGACCGGCGTTGTCCACAGTGCGGATGATGTGCAGGCCGTCGCCCGGCTAGCCGAGAAGCATGATCTGTTGGTAGTCAGCGACGAGATCTACTGCGTGCTAACTTATGACGGAGTGAGTCCCAGCCCGGTCCGCTTCGCCCCAGAGCGAACGCTGCTGCTTCGCGGTTACTCCAAGTCATATGCGATGACGGGTCTGCGACTTGGCTACGCTGCGGGCCCCGGCAACGTGGTCACCGAGATGGCCAAGTTGCAGCAGTACACGTTCGTGTGCGCTCCGCAGCCCGCACAATTCGGTGCCCTCGAGGCCATGGACACGGATATGTCCGCGCAGGTGGGCGCCTACCGGGCCAAACGCGATCTGGTATGCGCAGAGCTGGAGGGTGCGTTCGAGTTCGTGAGGCCGTCGGGCGGGTTTTACGTGTTTCCAGAGGCGCCTAAGCGGTTTCCGTCAGGCACCGCGTTCGTGGAGGAAGCGATCCGTCGCAACGTGCTGATTATCCCCGGCGAGGTGTTTAGCGAGCGTGACACCCATTTCCGGATCAGCTACGCGGCACCCGACGAGAAGATTCGTCAGGGATGTGAGATTCTCCGGTCACTGGCCAGTTGACCCGCACCGATAGCCTTCCCATTCGCAGTCGGACCTCACCCATGCCACCCGCTGATGTACCTCAATGCCCATCGGAACAGGCGAGTGGGTAAGCGGCCAGCCCATCCTCCCTTGTGCTTCCGTTGCGTGGTTGCGTTCTGTGTCAAACGCGGCCGGGTAGGCCGGGCGGGGCCCACGCACTCTCGCAGCAGCAGCAGCGCGGAGTGGATGCGAGAATGGATTCTTGCATCAGCAGACGAACATGGCCACGCAAGCGCGGGCATGCCATCCACCGTGGAATAGAGAATGTCGGGTCGATGACCCAACCTACGACGCTCAAGCCCCGGGGGGGCGGCGGAAACTCACGGCGCCCATCCGTCGCCCCTGCCGGGGCTTCTGCGTTTGCGCCGTTCTCATTCCGGTTGCCAGGGTATAGCGCCGCAACTTTTTCCGAACAATTTCGATTTTTCTCTTGACA
>CP070827.1:1647403-1650276 GCA_020344555.1 Phycisphaerales bacterium | reverse complement strand
GAGCCTATGCCGTCCGTTTACATCGAGACTACCGTTCCGAGTTATTACGTCGAGACACGCTCGTCACCGAGGATCGCCGCATGGCGCGACGTGACGCGTCAGTGGTGGGACCGCCATCGACGCCGGTACGATCTTTACACCTCCCGGTTCGTGCCGGCGGAACTCGCTCGGGCACCGGCGCCGAAGGGGGGACGGGCCCGGGCTCTCCTGAAGGGTGTGGGCGTCCTGGACGAACCGCCCGGTCTGGAGGAAGTGGTCGTGTACTACATCGAGCAGAAGCTCATGCCCGCCGAAGCGGGTGGCGATGCGGTGCACCTGGCGCTGGCCTCGATGCACTCGATGGACTTTCTTTTGACGTGGAATTGCCGCCACCTGGCCAACGCGAATAAGATTCAGCATATGGCGGTGCTGAACGGCCGTTTGCGGCTGCACCTCCCTGTGATCACGACACCGCTGACGTTGATGCCGGAGGAATGACAGTGAAGAAGAGACTCCGATTGGCGGAGGATCCGGTTGTGGCGGAGGTCCGTTCGATTCGCGCGGAGCTATGGCGCGAGGCGGGCGGTACCGTTGCCGGCCTGATCCGACTCGTTGAGCAACGCAAACCGTCCAAGCGCAAGCCAACAGCCGCCAGAAGCAAGCGGACTCCCCGCCGAGCTCGGTAGGGTCCGCCGTGCGGACCATTTGCCCCGTCGAATTAAATGGGCCGGGTGGCCCGCCTCGTTTTTAGGTGGGGGAGTGATTTCTCACATCCGGCCGGGCGTGGTGCCTCGCCGTGCTCCACCGTTGGCGGTACCATGTTTCCCGCGGGCGACGGCTAGGCAGCGTGTCGCGTCCGCTGACATGAGGGACATCGCGCGATGGTGACCATGAGGCAAATAAAGGACCTGGGTCGGCGGATCGGGCGTGAGTTTGATGCCGATCGGGTCGTACTGTTTGGGTCTTATGCGCAAGGCACGGGCACGGATGATTCGGACGTTGACCTGCTGGTCATTCTGCGTTTTGAGGGCAGGAGCGTCGATCGGTCGGTGGAAATTCGAATGAGGCTCCGGCCCGCCTTCCCGGTAGACCTGATCGTGCGGACTCCGGACCACGTGCACCAGCGATTGGAGATGGGCGACGACTTCATGCGGGAGATTCTTGAAGAGGGCAGGGTGCTGTATGAAGCCGATCGCCGCTGAATGGGTATCCAAAGCCGAGGGCGATTTCGCTATCCTGGAGCGCGAATGCCGAGCACGGAAGGGCCCCAGCTACGACGGGGCCTGCTTTCACGCCCAGCAGTGCGCCGAAAAGTATCTCAAAGCGCGACTTTGCGAAGCGGACATTGCCTTCACCAAGATCCATGACCTAATCGCTCTGCCAGAACAGGTTATTGACGTGGCGCCGGAGTGGGAAAGGTACCGGGAAGACCTTGCTTTTCTTTCGGATTTCGCGGTGACTTTTCGTTATCCCGGTGAGTCGGCCGACCGGGAGTCCGCCCTCGACGCCCGACGCCGCTGCCGGATCTTTCGGCGCGCTGCGCGCGTTGCGCTGGGGCTGGAAACATGAACTGGATATGGTGGAGAGTCTCAGGTCATTGCGGGCGGTTGACCCCAGAGCCGCACGGTGGGCACATCCTGGGCAATGGATGAAGGAAGTCCCACATGTCCTGGCAACGGTGCCTGATTGTCGCTGGCGTCCGGGAGCAGGTAAAGCGTGGCCTCAGGCGGTCCGGTGTGGGCGGCCCCGCCGGTGGGATGGCCTTTTGCGTCATGCTGCGTCGCTGATTTGCATCGGGGCGAATTGAGGCTACAATACGGGGCTCCGTCGTCATTGGGGCGATAGTGGGTCTAGGTGGAACGCACCATGCCGAAAATGAAGACACATAAGGGGACCAAGAAGCGCGTGAGGATCACGGCCAAGGGCAAGGTCCGGCACAAACGGGCCAACGCGGGCCACCTGATGAGCGGGAAGAGCGGCAATCGCTGTCGTAACCTGCGCAGGCCCGGAGTGCTGAAGACCAGCTTCGGGCGGCGCCTCAAGATCGCCCTGGGGCCGGATGGTGCCTAGTGTAGTTGCACGCCCCCAGCTCTGACGAGGTGGGGCGCCGTCCCAGCACTGGCGGGCAAGCCGCCAGTGGCACCATGCCACCCGTTACTGAGAGGAGTTGATAAGCGATGGGAAGAACACTGTACGGGGCCGCCCGGCATCGGAAAAAAGTCCGAGTGCTCAGGAAGGTCAAGGGCTTCAGGGGTGCACCCGGTAGGCGCTGGCGACTGGCCAAAGAGGCCGTGGTCAGTGCCGGTGTTGACGCCTATCGCGATCGACGCCTGCGCAAGCGTGACTTTAGGGCCCTGTGGGTTACCAGGCTGACGGCCGCCTGCCGGTCGCGCGGCATCAGCTACAGTCGATTCATCTTCGGCCTCACCACCGCCGACATCGAGCTAAACCGCAAGATGCTCAGCGAACTAGCCATATCTTCACCGGCCGACTTCGATGCACTGGTCGAACTGGCCAAGAAACACCAGCCGGCGGCTGAAGCGGCGTAGAAACGTCTAAACGTCTAAAAGTCTAAACGTCAAAATGGTGGAAGGCACGGGGGCTCCGGGTCCAGGGGCGTGTTTATGCGCTGATTCTTGAGAGGAGGGAAGTGCCCAGGAAACCGGCGGCGGCGAGTAGCACGCCTAGCACATAGTCGCCGGCCTGTGAGCCTGCCTCGAACGGCCAGATCCCAATAACCGAGCCGAACAAGATCCCCAAGAGCAGACCGAGCGTCACCATCTCATGGCGGTGGAGCATCCACTTCAACAGGTTGCTCAGGAAGACCAGACTGATCACCGCGCCGATGGCAGTGGGGATGATGACTCGCAAGAAGTCCAGCGCATTGCCATCCC
>CP070827.1:1644428-1647303 GCA_020344555.1 Phycisphaerales bacterium | reverse complement strand
ACGAAGTTGCCAAGGTAATTGCCGCGGTGGAACTGCGGACGGAGCCGACCTTCTGTGGCTTCACCCCGCTGCTTGACCCCAATGCCCCGCCTCTGTGTGAACCCCCCGCTGGACCTCTTACGATCGCTGCTCAGGATTGGGAGGCCGGGCTTGGAACCTGGACGGTGGGCACGCGTAACGTGGCAAACCCGGCCACCTTTGACACTCCGGACTGGGCGGTGGTGGGCAGTCTGCCCGACGGGCGCGCCGGCTCCGCTGCGTTCGTTGCCGATCTCCTGATCGGCAACTGCGCTGATGATACCGAAGCGGGCGTCCTGTATCTCCAGAGCCCCTCCATCCCCCTTCCGTCGGGTGCCTACGTGCCCCGCGTGGCGTTCAATCACTGGGTCGCGACCGAGATGGACTGGGATGGAGGCAACGTCAAGATCAATGTTAACGGTGGCGGATGGACGCTGGTTCCATACGACGCCTTTGACTTCAACCCGTACTCGGGCACGCTGAACGTCGGGACCAACCCCCTGGGAGGGGAGGATGCTTTCCACGGGGCCAACGAGGGCGAATTGGGCGGTAGTTGGGGCCAGTCCCAGATCAGTCTTTCCGGCATCGCCAACCCGGGAGACACTATCCAGTTGCGCTTCGAAATGGGCCTCGACGGCTGCAATGGCATGGTCGGTTGGTATGTTGATGAGGTCCAGGTCTTTGACTGCGAGAGTGTGTCCAATGTTTACGTCGACGACGGGGCAACCGGTGCCAATGACGGCACTAGCTGGGATGACGCCTACACCAGCCTGCAGGACGCCCTGGGCGCGGCCGGAAGCGGCGACCAGATCTGGGTGGCCACCGGTACCTACAAACCGACAGCCGGAGCCGACCGCACGGCCACGTTCCAACTCATCACCGGCGTCGAAATCTACGGGGGTTTCGACGGCACGGAAGCCACGCTGGAAGAACGCGCCGGGCTGTTTGATCAAACGATCCTCAGCGGCGACATCGGCACGGCCGGAGACAGTTCCGACAACAGCTACAACGTGGTCACCGGCAGCGGGACCGACGAAACGGCCGTCCTCGACGGCTTCACCATTACCGCAGGGAACGCCAATGGTTCATCGCCGTACGACTGCGGTGCCGGGATGTTCAACGATGCCGGCAGCCCAACGGTGACCAACTGCACGTTCGTCGTGAACTCGGCTGACTGGGGCGGCGGGATGTACAACTTTGGGGCCAGCCCCACGGTGACCGACTGCACGTTCAGCGGCAACGATGCCGTCAGGTACGCCGCGGGGATGTACAACTTTCAGGGCAGCAGCCCGGTGATCACCAACTGCAGGTTCACTGGGAACACTGCCGGTGGCCTTGGAGGCGGGATGTGCAACTACATTAGCAGCAGCCCGACGGTCACCAACTGCACATTCACGGGAAACTATGGCTGGAACGGCGGCGGCATGCTCAATGCCAACAACAGTAGCCCGACGCTGGTGAACTGTACGTTCGCGGGAAACTCGGCCTACACCGGGGCCGGCGGCATTAACGCCGGCGGCGAAACCTGCAGCCCGATGGTCACTAACTGCATCCTCTGGGGCAACACGCCGGAAGAGATCCAAGGTGGCGTCTCTATGACGATCGCCTACAGCAACGTGCAGGGCGGGCTGCCCACCGACATAATCGACGGCGGCGGCAACATCGACCTCGATCCGCTCTTTGTCGGCGGGCCTTCCGGCACCTGGACGGCCGACGGGGTGTATGATTCGGCGACCGGGAAGACCACGCTCACCGACGCCGGGGCCGCATGGGCCGTGGACGAGCTGATGGATAAGCTCGTCAACCCCAATACGACCCAAACCCGTCAGTTCCTTGTCGCGGGCAATACTGCCACTACCGTGACCGTGTGGGGCGACGCCGCGTCTTTGGGCACCACCGGCAGCGCGTATCAGGTGTACGACTACCATCTGACGGGACCATCCCCCTGTGTCGACGAGGGCAATGACGCCGCCCTTCCGCCGGACACAACCGACCTGGACGGTGACGGAAATAACACCGAACCGATCCCGATCGACCTGGACGGGAACCCGCGCATTTTGGACGGCGACAGCGACGGCAGGGGCGTGGTGGACATGGGAGCCTATGAATACCCGTTCGGGGACTGCAACGAAAACGACATCCCGGACTTGTGTGATCTGGACTGCGACGCCCTCGGCGGCGACTGCACCGTTCCTGACTGCGGGCTAAGCAGCGACGACAATGGAGACGACATCCCGGACGACTGCGAGTGCCCGGAACTCGCTCCGCCCGCCACGCCGGCCGGAGAGGACGGTTATGAGAAGATCCGCTACATCTCCATGGCCCCCGGCAACGCCGGGTACCAGACGGCCCTGCGGGTGACCCTGACGACCCTGCCGGCTCCGTTCGACGGGCTCAACGGCACCAGTTGCTGGGTCGGTGAGCCCCAGCAAGTCAGTGAGAACGCCGGCAAGATTGCCCACGAACCGGGCTGGGCGGACTTCATGGGCGCCAACCTGGACGCTGCGCCGCACTGCATGGATTGGGGCACGGTGGAGGTTCTCCATGTAACCGACGAAAACATCATCCCCGGGGCGGTCTACGACGTGCAGGCCATCGAGTGCGAGTGCGACTTCGAGAACGAGGATCACTACTCGCCGCCGCTTACCATAACCACAAGCGGGTGGGGTGATCTGGTGAGGAACTGCACGACCTGTCCGTGCGGAGCGCCCGACGGAACCGTGGGCGTGCCCACTGACGTAACCGCGGCGCTGGATAAGTTCAAGAACCTCCGTCCTCCGAGCATTCCCTGCGAGGCGGTGATGAAGGCCAGGGCGGACGTCGAGCCCAACTTCCCGGACTGGCTGGTGAATATCTC
>CP070827.1:1641445-1644328 GCA_020344555.1 Phycisphaerales bacterium | reverse complement strand
GCCCCATCCTTCCTCAAACGGGAACTGAACGGGATCCGAAGCGTTGTCCACCGGTGGGTAATCCGCCGGGAAGGGATCCTCGGAGATAAAGGTGTAAGTTCCGTCCAGGTTATCGAGGAGGTTGGCCGGCGGCACGTTGATCCAGCCGGAGCTCCAGAACCGCTGGACCGGGATGATGTTCTGGTAGAGCGTGGTCGGGCCACTTATACCTACGGCGAGTCTATCCACGACGGTCGAGTCGGTAGTGATGGGAAGCGCCAAGGGGTCGTTGCCGCTATCGCTCAGCTTGAAGGTAACTTCCGGATAGTCGCCGGCGACGAAGTAAGTTCCACCGCCGCCGGACATGCCTCCGACACTGATGATGTCAACTGTCAGTTGGGTGCCTTCCCGGTTCGGGTCGGTGGAGTGCTGATGCAGCGCCTCGATGGCGTACGTCCCGGTAGGCCCATGGCAGCCGAAACACGTGGTGTCGTCAACAAAGGCGTGCGTAACGCCGCCCGGAGTGGTGCGGTAGGTCGGGTCACTCAGGTCCGCCACGGTCAACAGGCCGTCGTCGACGGAAGGATGGCTCTCATCCAGAATCGTCCCGGTGGTGTAGTCCAGGTCCTCGTGACAGCCGCGGCAATTCGCCCTGGTGATGTTCGTGTAGATCTGGCCGCCTTGTGCGGCGCCGCCGTGACAGGCGTCGCACTCCGAAATGGCGTTCGGAATCACTGGGAACCCGATGTCGGAGAAGTCATGCTCGCTATCGTGGTAGCCGATCACCACATAGCGGTATGGATCGATGCCGTTGGCGGTAGCGGCGATGCTGGGGAGACCATGACCCCTGTGAATCCTGTGGATCATATCCCCAAGCTCGACAGTGACACCCGTTGTGGGGTTTACCGGCGGGTCGGCTGGCTCCGGGATGCGGTCTTCGGACCCAACCGTGTGGCACACGACGCAGCCCGCAACCGCGTAACGGTTACTGCCGTGGAGCTGGAGATCCAGGTGGCAGTTGTTGCAGTTGTCCTGGAGCACGACCTGTTGCGGTGCCAAAGTCCCGGAGCCATACACGAAGTCGAACGTGGCGTCGCCGGCTTTGCGAATGCTCCCGAACACGCGGCGTGATTCGATAAGAACGGTATACGTGCCATCGATCAGCGGGTCGCCAGCCCACTCACCGTCAGCCGGACCGTAGTACGGTGAATCGTTCACCGGTGGCAGATAGACACTGGGGAACACGGCGCCGGCCGTATAGGTATACGACCCATCGACATTCTGCACGAAATGGGTCAAGTCACTGTCGGCCTCGGCCACGCGCTGGTAGTTCACCGTAGGACCGGAAACGTAGAGACGAAGTCGATTGAGATCCGCCTTGTCAATCGGATCCCCGGCATCATCTTTGATGGTGAAGTCCACGGTAAGCGTGTCACCGGCCAGAACGGTGGCACCGCCGTTGACCTGGGTGATCACCACGTTCGTGTTGGACAGAGGGAAAGTCTCTGCGTCATACCGCAGGAAGGCGCCGGGCACGTCCACGCCGGTCAATGCCTTGTAGGTCACCTGTAACAACCCCACGGCATAGCCGGTGTTGTGAACACCCAAGCTCCCGTCGTTGTCCACAAACTCGTAGTTCCAGATGGCGTCTCTGAGCAGGGCCTCGTCGGGTCCGGCCGCACAGGTGCCGAGCCCGTCGTCGGGGGCAGACAAGTCACAATCCGAGTCGTAAGTGCAGAACTCGCCGTCATCGATACCGCCGGCGCATTTCTTCGTCTGCCAATACGGATAATGACCGAGGAACAACCCGCCTTTTACGTGAATCTCGTCGAACACCATGACCAGCAAGCTCTCCACTTCCGCCTGTACGCCGTTGGTCTCTCCATCGCCGTCGTAGTCCCCAAACGCCGGCCGATCGAAACCGTCGAGCAGTAGAACCGGGGATGCGATTCCTCCGACGTACCCGTGGCAAGCCGCTGTGTTGCAAGAGTTCTGGAAATTCTCAACGTCGACATCGTCGACCATCGCGGCCATCTCGAAGGTGTGACCGCCGATCAGGCCCGCCCCGGGATTACCCTCAGCCGGGCCGGGAGCCATGTGACAGACGATGCAGTTTGCAAGGGTAGTATGCGGCGAGCTTGGAATGGTAGCCCCGAACTCAGCCCCATTGACGCCCTCCAGCATTGCACCGCCGAGCGCGTAATGCGGTGTGAGACTGGAGCCTCCCGGGGCACGGCGGCCGTTGTGGCAAACCATGCAGGTTGCGGACGCACCGGCATCCGTCACGACGATATCACCGGGCAAGGTAACCTCGTCAAAGACACGCAGTAATGCGTCGTTGGCGACCCCATGAGGACCGTGACAGACGAAGCAGGAATGGACGTGCTCGTCGGCCCGCCGCTCCGACTGCTCTACACCGTTTGAGAAATCGATGTATCCGAGCCCGGAGTGACAATGCGCACACGTAGTGTTCCCGACGACATGGCTATAAGTGAATGCTTCGCTATACCTGTCTGAATGGCCGGCCTGTTCCCATTCAGCTCCCTCAGCATGGCACTCGCCACACAGTTCGGCGTCTTCCGTGCTTGCCCGCATATACTTCGTGCCGCTGTCGTCGTTGTGCGGATTGTGACACGTTCCGCAACGTATATCCCCGTTGTCCAGGTGCAGTGCGATCTCCGTCGGGCTGTTGGGGTCCGGGCCCAGGACATCGCCGGAGTCTGCGGGCACGCCCACCGGGTGCGAGAATGCCCCACCGTCCAGATCGGCCTCATGCATCGGCATGTCCATCGCCTGACCGCCACCACTGTGGCACGAGATACACAGGTTGGTTTGTCCCTCGATCTGGGCCTCGTGACCGCCGGGCTGATCCGAAATCCCGTGGCATCGCCCGCAGATCACTCG
>CP070827.1:1638462-1641345 GCA_020344555.1 Phycisphaerales bacterium | reverse complement strand
GCATGTTCGGGTTGTTCTGGTCGAACGGATCGTCCACGTCCCAGACCTTGAAGTGCACCGTGCAGCCCTCAACCACGGGAGATATCGTGGCCACAAGAGGAACCTTATTTCGGATGCCGCTGAAGGCGTCGTCTGACGAGGCTTTGCCCGGAAAGATACGCCTTCCGCCGTTGTTGATTGTATCGTCGTCGATCGGCAGATTGCCGGAAGCCATTCCTACGGTGTATCTGGCTCCGCGGGCTGCGGTAGCTTCGGTGGCCAGGTGCCGTCGTCGATCGCATCGATCAGGGCACGAATCTGGGTGCGATAGCGCCCCTCCGGGAATCGTTCCAGCACATCCACCAACATGCGCCGCCCGTTGTCGGGAGACCGGGTAGCCTCCCGTGCAGCCCGTTTATACAGTCGCTCCTCCTCGTCAGGGGGCTTCGGTGGCCACGAGCCTCGGTCGATGTCCTGGATCCGCCCTCTTGCCGCCTCCGCATACCGATCCTCCGGAAACTCCTCGACGATAGTCTTCAGGATGCGCCGCGCGGCATCACCCGATTCCCTGAGGCCGACGACGAGCGCGTGTCGCCAGAGCTTGCCCGCCTCGTCCTCGGGATGACGGTGATCCAACGCATCAACGATTCGTTTCACCAGGGTCCAGCGCTCATGCTTGATCGCCAGATTCAGATACCCGTTTCCTCCCCTATTCCTGTCCCACTCGACAAACTCCTCGGCATAGGCCCCGCCACGTTCAAGGCAGAACATCAGGCACTCATCGAAGAGATCGACCATCACAGGTTCGTCTTTGAGAGTCGACTCGTGTCCCACCAGCAGCTTCGCCGTCTCCCAGCGGATCGCCGCGGCGTAGGCGGAGTCGGGAAAGCGATCGAGGAACTCGGCATAGATGCGAATCCTCTCCGCGGTAACGTCTCGGGCAATCCCTGGCACGGTCTTGCGGCGCTGCTCTTCTTCCAAACGCCCCCGAAGCCAGTCTGAGGCCTGCCGGTCCAGCGGACCCGCCGGACGGACCCGCAGCTCGGCAATGGGACGCTCCCAGTCGATCTGACGACGCTCAGACTCCCCGACTAGTCGCGCTGTAGACAAATGGGTGTCGAGACGGAGTTCGAATGTGCCTGGATGTTCTGGCCAGGCTAGAGAGGCGATATTGTCATTCCAAAGAAACCTATGCTTCTCCAGAAGGCCGCCACCCGGGATTGTCACTGGGGTTCTGGTCCACGCGCTATCTGAGGGATGGTGACGCAGGTGAAGTGTTTTACCATCCTCCAACAGGAGATGCACCTCCGGCTCGATGTACGAATCCATCTCGAAGCCGCGCAGCTCAACAGGAAATTGGTTCGGATTGAACATCCGCACCTTGAACGCAAGATTCTCATGGACCACACAGGTAAGCCTGTCGAGTTCGAGCTCCAGGCGCATCTGAACGTGGGCGCCCCCCGCTCCGGGCCCTGCGGATAGCACTGGCTTGGATAGCAATATACATGACACCAAAGGAAGCCATTTATGCTTTATTTCCCGTCTTAACATTTCATCAATCTCCCTGCGGCGGATAAGGCGCGCTGCGGATTTTCTTCAGACTCGCGGCCGAGAACGCAACGTTGGGAGCCATCCCCGTCTGATCCAGAGTGTCTGTCATGATATAGTCGCCTGTGGGGTCTTGGTCGTCTCCGGGTGGGCAGTATCCGTCAGCGTGTTCCAGCAAGAACTGATGTCCTCCCTCGTGAGCGACAGTGTAGCGCTCCATCGTGCCCATCAAGGCCGGGTTGGCGCGCTTGTCGTCACGAATCGTCTCAAGATAGATGAGGGATCCGGAGCGTGGAGACCCAACCAAGAAACGCGCGCCCGTCACGCCGTATTGTAGACCTTCGGCGCCCTGCTCAGTGTCCGGGTCCCCGTCCTTGTCCACGTACCCTTGAAAGGCGGAGGTAATGTGAACGACCCAGTACGCTGCCTCCGAAGTCAAATCTCGGTTCGCCGCCCCTGTGTCTGCGGCTTCGCTCTCCTCGATGTTTCTATCGAACGGCGTGTTCGGGTCGTAGTACTGCATATCCGGTGGTTGCACGTCGACGTAGGCGTTCTGGAACACCTGAGCCATAAGACTCGTGTCGAGAATCTTCGGCAGCGTCACCGGCGGGGCATCGAAACCCACCATGATGAAGGGAGGCGCGCCATTGGGGTCGCTTCCCACGTCGTCGTCCCATAGCGTATAAGCCAACCCCGCGGCATTTACGATATTCGCCGGGGCGTTGATGATCCGAACCCTGTTCGGTGTCTGATTGATATCCGTTCGGTCGGTGACGAAGTAGCCATATGTCAGGATGTAGAGCTTTCCAACACGGTGTTGGTCGGTCGCGTGGAAGTCAGCGTCTAGTTGCTCAATCGGGATCCAGGCGGTTCCCGTCGCGGGGTCAAACGTGGGAGCCGTCGGGATCTCGCCGTTCTGAGCGTTGCTCGTCTCTGAGAGGGTCGCAGTCCAATCCACCGCGGCCATTGAATCCACTTCCACGTGCAGCTTCCGCCAGACGGTCAGCATGTCGGTGAAGACGACATGATCCGGCGGGGTGTTGGCGTCGGCGTCAGACTGTGTCGTTGCGCCGAGTATAGCCTCGCTGGCCGAAGCGCCGGCGCGGTAGTTGTTCCCCGGCTGCATCGACACGGTGACCGTTACGCGAGCCTCGCCGCTCGCATCGGTGGTAGCGGACCAGGTCCCGACGCCGGGGTCGGCTCCCCGGTTGTCCGGCCCGCTGGCGTCGCCATCGATAAGCGCGACGTCCGGCATCGTCGGGTTGTTCTGGTCGAACGGATCGTCCACGTCCCAGACCTTGAAGTGCACCGTGCAGCCCTCAACCACGGGAGATATCGTGGCCACAAGAGCGACCT
>CP070827.1:1635456-1638362 GCA_020344555.1 Phycisphaerales bacterium | reverse complement strand
GTTGCTGCACGAGTCAATCGTGCACTCCACACCGTCATCACAGTCGACGGGCGTGCCCGGCTGACAGATGCCGTAGGCATCGCAGGTCTCGAGGCCGTTACAGTACAGCCCGTCACTGCACTGGCCGTCATTCTGGCAGGGAGCACAGGTGTCGCTCTCCTCATCACACAAGACAGGCGGACAACCAGTTCCGGGCCGGCAGTGGCCGAAGTCATCGCAGATTTCGTCGCCGTTGCAGAAAAGCCCGTCAGCGCAGGGGCCGTCCGACGTGCAATCGCAAGCTGCGCAGGGCCCGCCGCAGTCGATCCGCTCCTCGCCCTGGTTCAGGACCCCGTCAAAGCAGGTGACCAGCCCCCAGATCTCAACGTCATCGATGTTCCATCCGCAGTAGCGCCGAAAGTCATCTGTGGGACCCATTGTCCAGCGGAGATAGACGGTTGGCTGGCCGCCCGCAACGGCTGAGATATCGCATTCGTGAAGACCCCAGAATGAATCGGCAATTGACCCGTCGTTCTCCCAAACCGTCGTCCAGTCGTTTCCATTGTTGCTGACCCCAAGACAGGCTTGATCGAAGGAGCTGTGCTCGATGCCGAGCCAACGCCGGAACTTCAACGTCACGCCGCCTACACTGGAACAATCGACCGGCGTACTTGTCAGGTGCTGCTGCGGCAGATTGTTCGGGTAGTCACCGTCCAGGTTGTATCCGTACACGTTGTACCCGGTATGCCCGCTGGTGGGATCAGGTCCGCCGTACTCCCCACCGCCGCCGGTCGGCCGGCCAAACGCCCACTGCCCCTCCGTCGTCCAGCCCGGATCGGACTCGAAATCCTCGTCCGCCACCTTGATGAACGTGCCGACAATGGCGGTATAGACGGCGCCGGGCGCGTTGGAGGGAGTCGTTATCGTGGTTCCTCCATCACCCTCGGCGCTGAGGTAGAACTCTATCGCCTCGTAGATGCCGCCTGGTGGAAGCGTCGCATCGTACAAGTCCCCGTTGTCATGGCTCAAAGGGGAAGTCTCGAACATTCCGTCATTGAGGCGAAAGTTAAGCAAGCCCGAGCCGGGCACATAGTCCTCGATGCCACTATCGATCCGTACGGTAAACGTAGTCGGGGCATTGGGATCCGCGTATCCCGGTGGACCGCCGGGGAGCCAAATACTCAGCGCCGGTGGCGGGCCGATTCCGAGGTTGGGGTTGCCTAGCAGCATTCCCCACTCGAACGCCTCATACATGGGGTAATACCACAGTCCGTAGGTGTACATGGCCCTCAAGGCCTTTTGATGTGCCTGGCCCACCGTGAAATCCCCGGATGTCACGTAGCTCGTGAAAAAGTAGTCCAATGACTGGCTCGAACCATCGTAGGGATCGTCCCAAGCTTGTACTCCGTAGGCAAGGTCGGTCGCACCCAGGAAGGCGACTCCACCCTGTTTCAGCATAGCCCGACCGATGTTATCGCAGTCAGTGGACGAATTGCTGCAGGCATCTGCAAAGATAATGGACGGGTAGTCATCGTTCAGTAGAGGACAATCGGATGAGTCAATGAAGGCTGGTGCTCCGAGACCTAATATGTACGTCGAATTGCACGATCCATGTCCGCCCCAGTTGACAAAGCTGAACTTGCCGGAGCCCCACACCGACACCACGTTGCTGCGCAACAACGGATAATCACACGGATACGGCGAACTGAAGTCAGCGTTCTTCTCGTACATCCTGGTCATCGTCCAGTCCGCCATCCAGGGCTGGGCGGCCTTGGCTTCCATGAGCTTGGCACTGTCCGTGTCGTCCCAGAAATAGGCGCCCAGAAGGAGGATGCTCTTCTTGAATGTGGCGTCATCATTCTGCTCGTAGGCGACGGATTTCTGGCAGATGTGCAGCACCGTCCCCGGATCACTCCAGGAAAGCCGGCCCACGTTCACCTCCGAATAGAAATCGATGGGATCGGAGTCCTCTCCGTATTCGTGGTCGCTGTCCGCGTCCCAAGACTGGTCATCAGGCAGAGAAAGCTCAGCGTAGTACAAATCCGTCTCGGGTCCTCGATACCCGACTCCCTTTTGTGCCGTGCGGCGCATGGGCACATCGTCATGGTGACCCACAAGGAGCACATCCCTAATGCCCCACTCGCCCGAGGGGTACTTCTCCCGCAGGAAATTCCTCATCTTCTCAGCAAGATCGTAACCAGTGTAATTGGCGTCGATCCAGGATGTTGTCACCACTTCGACCGTTCTGCCCTTGTGGGTCTCCCAATCCACCAGCGGGACTACCGATGACGTCAGAGTATCAAGTGTGATGATGACGAAATCGTGAAGACCTCTGCTTACGAACGCCTCTTGTGGATACCAGTTCTTGGCCTGCTCGTAATTGATGATGATGTCTTTGGCGACCTCCTCTGCTGTTGCCAGGCTGTCGACAATCCCGGCGCGGAGCTTCTGGGGGAACCGGTATACCACGCGAACCGCGACCTGCGGATAGTACGTCAACCTGCCGGAGAGCGGGCGGTACGTAAACGGTGTGACTCGCACATCCACAAGGTTGTATCTTCTGTAGCCGGCACTACGGACAAACTCCACGACACTCGCGGGGTAGGGATCGTCTTTCCCGTAGACGGAATCGAAGTTCGCCTCGTACCTGTCAAGGCGCTTCCTGTAGACAGCGGGGTCCTCAGGACCGATTACCCGAGGCAAGGGAGCAGGAGCAATCGAATAGGTTCCCGGAAGGGTTATCCCGGTTCCAAGGTCACCGCGGACATCGACCACCTCGGCTCCGGGCGGAATCGCGATGGCCACGATCTTCGATGGCAACACCGGCTTGCCCGGCACAAGCATGTTGCCGAAATCTCTCAAGGAGATCTCATGTCCTCGCCCCGTTGCGGCAAGCTCATAGTCCGGCACCGGTATGGGCACACGAA
>CP070827.1:1632440-1635356 GCA_020344555.1 Phycisphaerales bacterium | reverse complement strand
GGGCATCACCGGCCGTAAAGCCCCTTGCGTCGCACAAGGGGTAACCGGGTGGGCAGTCAAACCTGGCCTGCCCCCACCAGGCACCGTATCCGTAGGTGTTATCGTCGTTGAAGAAGTGACCGCGGAAGCAGGAATCCACCTGCAAGTACACGGGCACTCCTGCGACCGGAGGAGTACCGGCACCACCGCCACTTTCCGTGTTGACCACGGCCAAGTGCGTGTAGGCCGGTGCGGCCGGATCGACGCTTTCCAGCCCTTCCCTGACCGAGATGGGGGCCGGCTGCACATTGGGCGCCCCATACGCCATGACGCTGAAGGCTAAGGCACCGACAGCAGCCATACCCACGATTGGGCGCCAACCATCAAAACACTTTCTCATCTCCAAACCTCCTTTAGCTGTATTTTTCCCTGCAAGAGATGGCCTTCGCCCCAGTAGGGGACGACAGGACGAACGGAGCTGGCTGCGCACGGCACGCACCACGACACCCCCTCACTCTCCAGCCGACGGAGCTGACGCCGACCGTGGATCGTAGGAGCCCATGTGGGCTACCCATCAGCGCCGCGTATTGTACCACCGGCGGGATTTGGCTGCAATAGGCTACTTAGGCCGTGAACACAAACCTAACTGTCCGGACAACAAACGCGATCTTCCAGGGTGAGGTGTGAGTTTTGCCGGAGGCCCTCGCCGGTTTTACGGTCCGGGTATCCGGATAATTATCGGACATCTGCCTCCATTGCGGCATTGCGCCACGCGACCGGCGTTGTATCGGATTCTTGCTCTCCGACCTCGCGTTGTGCCTTCGGCTTCCTTCAGACCCCACCTTACGATGGGCGCCTTTGTCCTTGGCTGGAGCGGACTTCGTTATTGTGCATCGCTCACTCATTAGCCCGGGCTGCGACCGTGTCCTCTCGCCGACCGTCTTCCCGGTTTTCAGAGCGCTGGCCAAGACGGCGGGACGCTCCGGCTGCCACCCTGGCAACGGAACACCGACCCGTCGGCCTCGTCGATTCCCCCTCCGGCGGTCCCCCAGATGCCCGCGGCGGGGACGCCCGTCTCGAGCGTCCCCGCCGCATGTTTCTTGGCATCAGGGATCAGGCGCCATTAGCCCCGCTCTGAGCCGACGGCGCCTCTCCGACTCAGTACTTCCAGACCTCCACGTTGTCGATCGCGGCCTCGATGATATTGCCCAACGATGACCCATCAGCAGCACCGAAGCGCAAACGCACCGTGCCGGTCAGCGTGATGAAGTCTTCCAGCATGAAGCTACGCGGTGTCCAGGTGTTGGCACTCTGGTTCGTGTTCAACGTCTCCAGATTCACCCAGGTGGCTCCATCATTGGCGGAGACCTCGGCGACGAAGAAGTCGCCCGAGTCCTCACCGAGGTCCCGGTTGTAGAACCAGCGAACGTACGTCAGTTCGGTCGAGCTTGCCCCGCTCAGGTCGATCGTCGGCGAGACAAGGTACACGACGCCGCCGTCCACGTCGTTGACTCCCAGCGAGCTGTTCTGCGCGGTGAACACACAGCCCGTGCCTTCATAGGCGTTCTCCGGCTGGGCCTGGTCGCTTCCCGACACGGTCCCGACCGGATCACCGATTTCCCAATCTCCGGTGCTCGCGGTGCTGTCGGGCCCGTAGAAGTCCCAACCCTGCGCATTGCCGCTCTCGAAGTCGTCCGCGAAGGCGGGACCGGCCACACACTGGTCGTTGACTTCGTCGCAGCCCTGGCCCGGGCACGGATCCGTCCCCGGCTGGCAGAGGCTGTCCACGCACGTTTCCGCTCCGTTGCAGAATAAACCGTCGTCGCAGTCGGGATCGCCGCCGCACGGGATCGCCGGTGTCACGTCCACCGTGATGTCATCGACAGACATATCACTCGTATAGCTGCTGCCGGTCACCCCGCGGAAGCGGATCACGATCGTGGAGCCGATGTACGCACCCAGATCGACGTCGGTCTCATACCAGGCGTTACCCTGGTTGCCGGAAAGGCTCCACACGTTGGTCCAGCTTACGCAGTCCTCGGAGACTTCCACGTTAAGGGTCCCCATTGCCGTCCCGTACATATGGTACCAGAAGGTCAACCCGGCCTCGCTTGTATTGCTCAAGTCGAAGCAGGGACCCTCCAGGATGGCTGTCTTGCTGGGATAGTTCGGGCTGGACGCTTCGGTATACACGTAGTAGGAACCTCCGTGGGCACTGGACGGTCCGGTGCTACTGGACGGGGTGGATCCACTTCTTCGCGTCCAGTCCATGTCATCGCCACTGACGTTGACCCATGCCCCGAACCCACTCTCCCAGCCCTCAGTATAGGGGTAGGAGGAGACGGTGCCGGCGCATTCGTTGTAGCAAACACCATCTACACAGGTGTCCACGGTACATTCGCTGCCGTCATCGCAGTCGTCGTCGATCAGGCACTCGACGGCTTCGCACATGTCCGTGTCCTCGTTACAGAACTGTCCCGGACACGGATCACTGCCGGACTGGCAGAACCCGCCCACGCAAGTCTCGACGCCCGTGCAGAACAGCCCGTCGTCGCACTCCGCGGCGTTTTCGCATTCATAGCAACTGTCCGTGCCCTCGTCGCAGTACTGCCCCGGACACGGATCGCCGCCCACCTGGCAGCCTAAGGTCGCGTGACACGTCTCGGCGCCGTTGCAAAACAGGCCGTCATCGCAGTAGCTGTCGTTCGGAATGTTGTCGCACGAATCCGTGCCCTCATTGCAGGAGTCATCCGTGCAGGCTACGCCGTCGCCGCAGTCGACGGCCGTGCCGGGCTGGCAGTCCGCCACATCGTCGCACCACTCGGTCCCGTTGCAGTACTGCCCGTCGTCGCAGTTGGCATCGTTGGCAACGTTGTCACACGAATCGGTGCCCTCGTTGCATGAATCATCCGTGCAGCTCACGCCGTCGTTGCAGTC
>CP070827.1:1629418-1632340 GCA_020344555.1 Phycisphaerales bacterium | reverse complement strand
CGATTTCTTCCAGCGTCTCCAGGCAATCCGTGGTGAAGCTGATCGGGCATATCAGCACACGCTTCTCACCCGCCCGAGCCAGTTCGTCCAACATCTCGTCCACCCCAGGCCGCAGCCATCGCGCCGGCCCCAACCGGCTTTGATAAGCGAGCGTCATTCGATCAGTGGCCCAGCCAAGCCGCTGCGTGACCAGTTCGACGGATCGCTTCACGTGTGAAGGGTATGGGTCGCCCCGCTCCACGTAGGAGACGGGCAGACCATGTGCCGAGAACACCAGGTAGCTGTTCTCCGGCTTTAGCCCGTGTCGTTTTGCGTACTCTTCTATGAGTTTCGCCTGGGCGTGAACGTAGCCGCCGTCGTCAAACCACGTGTTGCGCGTGGTCACGTTGATACGGTGGTTGCCACGTTTGAGATTGCCGTAGAGCGCGTGTAGCGCGGTTCCGCTGGTTGTCCCGCTAAACTGCGGATACATCGGGATCACGACCAGCTCGTCGATCCCGGCGGCCTCGATCTCACCGAGCTTCTCCGCTATGGTGGGTCGACCGTAGCGCATCGCGTAAAACACGTCCCACCCGTCCGGCAGGGCGTCTTCGAGAAGTACGGCCTGTTCTTCCGTAATCGAGCCCAGCGGTGACCCACGGTCCGTCCAGATTCGCCGGTACATTTCCGCCGAACGCGAAGCCCGCAAACGAGCGATCATTCGCCCCAGAAGGCCGTTCATCCACTTGAGCCCACGGGGCAAATGAACGACGTGCGGGTCGCCCAGGAATTCGGCAAGATACCGGCGCACCGAGGGAATGTCGGGGCCGTCCGGTGTGCCAAGGTTGATCAGTAATACCCCACGCCGGCATAACACCGACGATTGCAGGTGTTCCTGATCACTATGTGCTCCACGATTGCACAAAGCTGATGAGGACATACAGCATCCTTTTCCAACGAATGCTTTGCGGACATGGGGGCGCTGGTGCGCCGCGGCCATGTTATTCGGTTTTCGCTATTACACCTAACAGAACAGGGTGGAGAACGACTGGGTGTTGGCGGCGTTGGCTTGGCCGTCAACACCGTGGAGATTGGCGGACTACGCCGGAGGAGCGCGCAACCTGAAAAGGTTGCAGGCGAGGACCCAGCAATGCGGCTGGGACGTGTCGAGCCAGGCGTTGTCGAGGGATCGCCCGTCCGGCAAGCGACACTTGCGCGTGGTGCCGCGCTGCCCACAGGCCGAACGCAGCAACCTGGTCAACCGCGGTACGGCGACGACGACGGCCGTGGTCACCAGGACGACGGCACATTTCGAGGCCACCTCGGTCCGCAGCCCCGGTCGAAGACAATCGAGGTGGATCAACGCGACAACGAGGCCCAGGGCCAGCAGAGAGCGGCGGTCAGTGCGAAAGCGGAGCCAGCCGATGTCACGGAGCTTGAGGACAAAGAAAACCATCGAGGCCGTGAGCACAAGGCAGCCGCCAAGCAGGTCGAGCTGGAGCCCATCTGCCAGGCAGCAGCGCCAGGCGCTGAACAGCGCCGGCGCATGCGCAAGCAACATTAATAGCCAAAAGCCTCGATTCAGGGCATTGGCGAGAGGGTGACTATAGCTGGTCGACTTACCCTGCATCTCGCTCCGTTTCGTAAGGAACCTTGCCGCGCACCGCGCGCCGTTTGGTTCACAAGGACAGCAAATACCATACCGCAGAATCAACTGCCTGGCAAAAGAAAGAAAAGCCTTATCTCACCCGAGTCCAAACCACTCTCACTTTATTCTAATGCGCTCGGGCCCGCGATCCAAGTAGCGGCCTGCGTCCCCGCAGGCCGCCGTGACCCTCGGGCGGCGGGACGCCGGCCGCCACCCAAGGCACGCCTACGCCGCCGCCAAAAAATGCGCCCAAAACGCACACAAGTCTCGGAGTCAAGGGTCTAAGCATCCAAAGCAAAGCCACGCGCCCAATGGCGGTCCAGCCACCGCCACATCCGCTCCATAGTGGCCGCGCCGCCGATTGACCGCTCTCCCGGCGCCGCCGGGATCGCGGTACTGATCGCGGCGACGCTATTCGTGTACGTGGACCCTGAACGAGCGAGGGCCCAGCCGTACGAGGTGCCGTGGTCGACGACCGATGGCGGTGGCGTGATGGACGCAAGCGGTGGTGTGTACGAGGCCAGTGGTACCATCGGGCAAACCGACGCGGGAGAACTCTCCGGTGGCGTGTACGTCGTAAAGGGCGGGTTCTGGGTTCCGGCGATAACCGGACCGTCGTGTACGCCGTCAGCTACCCCAGAGCATGACACGCTGGCCCTGCCCGGAGAGTCTGTCAACCAGAAGGTGCGTTACCTCTCGTTCAAGATTGCCGCGGCCGACGCCGGGGCCACACAGGCCGTCCGGGTGCACATGGTGAATCTACCGGCCCCGTACGATACCTGGAACGGCACCAAGATGTTCGTCGGCCCGCCCCAGACGTTCTGCGAGAACGCCGGTGTGGTATCCCCTCCGTGTCCTACCGTGCAACCGCTCTCGGAGTTCAATGCCTCGACGCTGCAGTGCGCGGCCGAGGTGAGAGATTGGAGTGCCGAGGGTGTCATCACCGTGTACCACGAGGGGATCATCCCGGATGGTGTATACGAGGTGCAGGTAGCCAGGGACGACGGCGACCTGAACGTGGACGACAGTTACTCGGATCCGCTGGTCATCACCATGAGCACGTGGGCCGACGTGGTCAGGAGTTGCGCAGGGTGGCCCTGCACCCCGCCGGACGGCACCACAGGTATCCCCACCGACGTAACCGCGGTGCTGGACAAGTTCAAGAACCTGGGACCGCCGAGCATTCCCTGCGAGGCGGTGATGAAGGTCAGGGCGGATGTCGACCCCAACTTCCCGGACTGGCTGGTGAATATCTCCGACGTGACGTTCGTGCTCGACGCCTTCCGCGGGTGCAC
>CP070827.1:1626364-1629318 GCA_020344555.1 Phycisphaerales bacterium | reverse complement strand
GGTTATGGATATGCACAGGTCAGCTCGCGCTATCCGGGACTCAAACGGTGGCGGCAGATCTGCCGCCGAAACCTTACTCATGCCACGGTGGCGCTGACAGCGATTGGCGCGACTGCGGCGTTCTGGTCGGTCTGGCCGGCGATCGCATGGTTGGCAGCGGTTGCGCTGATAATCACACGCAACGCGCGGCGTTGCAGGCCGCGCGTCGGATCGACGACCGGGGCGATTTTGTATGCCACGCATCAGTACCTGTCCAAACTTCCGACAGTGGCCGGTCACTTGGATTTCTATGTCAGAAGACTTCTCGGCGCACAGCGGCAAAGACCGATCGAATATCGAGAGGCGCAGTCATAAACAAACCTGCCTGTCGGTCCCCGCACTGAGATTGACGGTGCTGTCCCGAGGAGACTGATCGCATGTAGGCTTGACCCCACCAAGGGCAATTGTCACATGTGAGAATGCCGCAGACACCGGAAACACATCGTGCCAGAGCTATTTGGAATTAGCGCCGCAGACGTGGCTCCCGCGCAGCGCCGTGGCATGCTTGCCATGATGCAGCAGGAATTCCTTGGGTTTCGACCGGGTCGCGTTGAGACGCAGGACTGTGGTCTTGCCACAGTGGGAACCGTTGCCTGGCACCCGAATGACCCTGCGACCATAGTGCAGGGCGCTACACAGAGACGGCTCTGCGCTTGGATAGGAAGGGCTCCGAAGTCCCAAGGGCCCCTTGATGTGGACAGAGTTGCCGACTCGCTCCTACGCGAGGATTACCGGCCCCTGCAAGAGCTTGACGCGCCATTTACTGCAAGTGTGATAGATGCATACGATAACCGCTTGTGGTTGTTCACTGATCCTTACAGTATCTATCCTGTCTACTACACCTTTCAAAACGGAGTCCTGGCGTGTGCAACAAAGATGGCTCCGTTGCTGCGCGGCAACTGCCTCTCGTGGACGTTGGATCCCCAAGCCGTCTTGGATTTCTTCACATACGAGCATGTGACCGGCGACCGGACATTCGCTCTGGAAGTGAAGATCTTGGCTCCCGGAACGATTCTGTCAATCGAGGATGGGAAGGCTAGTCTGCACCGCTACGTTAAGAGAGAGATGCCGGAGGCGACGCCCTCCCCGACTTTACAGGAGACCGTCGATCTCCTGTTTGAAGGATTGTCTGATTCGGTGGCGCGGTCAGTGAGTGAGTGCAAACGGGTTGCCGTCCCTTTGTCCGGTGGAATGGACTCCCGCGCCCTTCTTGGTCTGGCTCTTCGCCACGGCGCTAATGTTCGGGCATACACATTCGGAATTCCGGGATGTGCGGACATAGAATACGCCCATAAGGTTGCGTGTGTCTGCGGTGTACCGCACCGAGTTATTGAAATTGACGGATCATACCTCCAAGAGTGGCTTGACTATGCGGTCTTTGTCACAGGTGGAATGGTAAGTTCCGTACATCACCAGATATTGTCGTTGGGGCGGATGCTCGCGGATGAGGCAGATGTTGTGCTGGACGGTATGAGCGGGGATGCTCTTACTGGAGGAATCCTCACATGGAAGACGCTATGTACGAACGACGTTGGGCGAGCTGCCAAGATCTTCTTCAGGCACCGGGCAACCGCGTGGGCCGACAGCGCCGACCGGGCGAGACTCTTCAACGCGGAATTCCTGGGCCAAGTGCAGTATGATCCAATCGAGCCCATTCGAAGGTATTTCGGGCGACAGCCACGGGAACGATGTTGGAAATCGGCCTACTCGTTCGATCTGCACGAGCGCCAGCGACGGTTCGTCCGGTACGGTCCGCATCTACTATACCCGCTGGTGGCTGTCGAGACCCCGTTTTTCGGCGGCGGCATTCCGGAGCTTACGTCAGTCATGCCGCTGTCTCAGCTTATGCAACAACGTGCCTACGTAGCGATGTTGTCAAAACATCTTCCCACGTTGGCGGCAGTCCCGGACGCGGCCAGGCGCGTGCCGGTTTCATGGCCGACCTCCGTGCGCTTCGCAAAGAGAGTGTTCGACGTGAGCCGGCGTGGTCTGATAAGGTCGTTGAGCGCCCAGCCGCACGCTGCCGAACCTGGGATAACAGACTATGCCGGATGGTTTCGGACGGACCTCCGGGAATTCGTTCAGGACCGGCTGCTGACCGAGTCCGGTTTTCCTGAAGAAGTCCTCTGTCGGCGGGCCGTCGAGGAGCTTGCGCGCGAGCACCTGGAGGGCCTGGCGGACCACACTGCTAAACTAGGATGTCTGCTGGCCTTCACCACGTGGTACAGATCCATGAGACGACGTTCCCACATGGAGCCTCACGGGTCACAGAACAGTGAGATACGGTGTCAATAATGACCCGGAGAATTGCGTACGTTTGCAGCCGTTACCCGGCGGTATCGCATACATTTATCACGCGTGAAGTGGCCGCGTTGCGCGAGTACGGATATGACGTGCTTACTGTGGCCGTCCGCCGTGCCACAGCGCGGGAGTTACTTACCGAGTACGACCGCGAGGAATCCGGGCGTACGTTCGCGATTCTCCCGACCACACTGCTGCGACTGGTAAGGGCACATGCCAGAATGTTCTTGACATCGCCGCGCCGCTATGTGGGGGCGTTGTGGGCCGCCCTGGCCTCGAGGCCGCCGGGTCTGCGGGCGGCGCTATGGCACCTGTTCTATTTGGTCGAGGCGGCCATACTCGCCTCCGAACTGCGCCGGCAGCGTATCAGCCATATACACGCACACTTTACGAATGTGGCGTGCGAAGTGGCGATGTTGGCCGCTCGCATGCTCGGGCTCAGTTGGAGCATGACTCTTCACGGTTTGGCGGATTTCCGAAATCCAGCGATGTCTCGCCTGGGTCCGAAGATCAGCAGCGCCGCTATGGTGATCTGTGTATCCGATTACGGACGGGCCCAGGCGATGCTCAACAGCGATCCCGAGATGTGGACGAAAATCCATGTCGTACGGTGC
>CP070827.1:1623304-1626264 GCA_020344555.1 Phycisphaerales bacterium | reverse complement strand
CACCTCGCTCGGACGTGCCCGCGGTCGCCAGTGGGATGTACAGCTTGTCGATGGGCAGGCGCGTCGCCTTCCCGCTGCCGACCTCCAAGCCGCGGATGTCCATGAAGGAGGTCTGGTTGCGCAGGCGCTGAAGATACTCGGTGGGGTCGGCTCGGGGTGCGGCCGCCTCGCGTGGCGACCCGGCTGAATCCAACCGTTCATCGGGCAGATAGTCCCGCTGTATCTGTCGCTCAAGCTCGTGTGGGAACGAGTAGCGTTTCAGCGAGTCTGCCAACGGTCGCCACTCATGTTCGTTGAGGTAATCCACGGCCTGATTCACCGCGGTCTGTTCGTCCTCGCTGGTGGGATACGCCTGCAAGATGACTCGGGCGCCGTCGACGTACCAGCCTGTTATGGAGCTGCGTGCGTAGTGCTTCGAGCGGGCCTTGTCTTCCAGCCTCTCGGGCTCAATCGCTAGCGCCGCGACACGGGATTCGTCCGTTTGAAGCACGTCGGCGGCTTTGAGTATGACGGCCAGTCGCTGGAGATTGATGGGCGGACCATCGCCGCGGGCGTAGTTCTCCGGCAGTGCTTGCAGCGCTTCAACGAAGGCGCCGTCCTTCAGATCGTGAACGCGGACCATCCGGTCCACGGCGATAGCTTCGAAACGATCGAGCAGCAGTTGATTGCGGTGTTGCACAACGAACGCGCCGGAGCCCTCTCCGTGGATCATCTCGTCCGGCAGAGCGCTCCTTAGCCCTTTGTCGAAGTCATGGGCGCAGGCCGCGCAGGACAGCAGGAACCACTCGACGGCTTGGAAGTCGCTTACGGCGACCTTAGGCGACTCGCTGATCAAACGCCAGACGGTCTGTTCCACCCGCTCGGCGTGCAGCCGGCCCCCCACACTGTCGTCCGGACGGGTCTGCCGCTCGTGGAGCTTTGGGGCGATCGACCCCCACAGCGTGTCTGCACGGCGTGCCCGTTCTGGGTCAATCTGCTTCAGGTGCTCCCGCAAATGGCTACATGAGAGTCTAGGGCTCATGGGTTCACCTACGTGACTCCCGCACACGCTGACATTGTGCGTCATCGGCGCGGCACCGGCTCGGCCGTTCCAGCACGAATGGCACTGCCGCCCCCGATCAGAACCGCGAGTGTGAACGAGCGGTCCAAGGGCCCGAGAGCCCCCGTCTGACGCCGGAGGGCGTCACCGGCTCCGCCTCTCCGGTCTCCCGAGGTACGCCGGGAGAGCGGTTCTGATCACAAGTCCGCCGTTTACCATGTGTAAACGGCGGCAGTGCCATTCGTTCTAGCACCTATTGTACCCCATCTGCTCATCCTGCAACCAACCGGTTAACGGCCCGAGTATGTAACACTTAGAGGCCCGCACGGGCGGGACAGCATTCTGCCCGGCAGCCGGCCGGTCGCGAAGCCAAGGTCGTTGTGGGCATCGTCCATACGGAGAGATGGCGATGGCCAAGCACCGCGACCTGTTCGACCCCACCGACCCCTCCGATCTTCATCCTGAACAGCGCCTGGTCGGTCGCATCACGTGCGATGGGGCCAGGAGTGCTGTTACCCCAGCCCCAGGCTGGATCCTACGATTGCGATTCCTCGTGCAGGCGTAGGGATTGTATGCCCCGGCCTCCGCCGCTGACGGCGACCCACCCCGCTCGGGCCCTGGTGAGCCCACCCAGGTCGATGAACAACGGCCGATGGGTGCGAGATTTGCAAGCCCAGACTTCGGGGGGGTAGGGACGGCGAGAGGGCCGAGAGTGCCGCACCTACCTCTCTGCGACCCGTCACCAAGTAGGAAGACTCACGGTCGGAAGTGGCCAAGACAGGGTACGCTGGATGCTGTCCTTTGATTTCAGGTTGGATCGCCGGGCACGACCTTGTAAGTCGGGCACTGCTTCGGATGCTTCGGGCATTGCCAGACCTTGCCCCGGCCGCGACGTACACAGCGGTACTTCGTTCGCCCGTCCTTCTGGCAGCGAGGCCATTCCGTGAACGGCGCCCGCTCATCAAGTGCCACATAGTAGCCCTTTACACACCCCTCGTCCTTTGGGCAGACGACTTTTAGCGGATTCTTGTCCCATTGGTTTGGCTGCTTGCGCTGGTTGACGATCTGAACGGGGCGGGAGCAATTAGGGCAGGTACGTGGCGTCCCGTCCGGGCAACGACCCTGCGCCCCCAGCGTGTGCGGAGGCAAGCCGAGCTGGTCACCGTCGTCGGGACTCTGACTTGGTGTGGCCGACTCGGCTCTGGAGTGGTATAAGTCCGTGATCACTCGGATTATGGGTCTGCCGACGGCAGCTTCCGTCGGAGGTGTGCAGATGACGACTCTGGCGAACATCAAGTTACGTTGTCCCTGCTGCCGGAAGCGCTTCCGTTCGCAAATGGTCGCAAGCACGAATCAGGTGGGGATGGCCACCGACTTCATGCCGGTCACCGAGGGCTTCCCCTCCATCCCAGCGCTGGTTCATGCCTGCCCGTCGTGCGGCTTCTCCGGCGAGGAAGACGATTTCTCCGGCAAGCAGGAGTTGCCGGAGGCCGTTAAGCAGCGGGTCTTTCTGGAGTTGAAACCGCATCTTAAGGGCAGAAGAGTTTCGGCCCCCCGGGCCTACCAGAACGCGGCCATGATCCTCGAATGGCGCGGCGCCCCCGCAGTGACCGTTGCCGATGGGTACTTGAAGGCCGCTTGGTGCTGCCGGCTCCAGTGCACGAACGACACCGGCCGCGACGAGGAGTACTTCTTACGAGAGGCGCTGGAGCGGTTCGAGCACGCCGTTGCCAGCAAGATCACATCAGACGACGTCACCGCCAGGACTACCTACTTGATCGGTGAGGCGTGAGTCTCGTTCCAAGGTGGCAGCCCGGCCAGCCAGCGCCAAGTACAAAACGTGCGTAGAACGCAAGCGAAGCCCCGTGGCGCGTCTCCGGGTCCACTGCACATCCAACCACCACTGAGCCCAACAGCGGCC
>CP070827.1:1620240-1623204 GCA_020344555.1 Phycisphaerales bacterium | reverse complement strand
ATCGGCTGGGGTGACGGCTACGGGGCCCTTTGGGGCTGCCAGGCGTTCGGTTACTGCATGACGCCGTCTTACTACAATGCCGGCCACTGCTGCACCTGCAATGGACCGCACGGATGCAAAGAGGGGGCGGAGTGTGACTACACCGACGCCGACCCGGCCAACTGGACCGGCGACTGCCAGAAGGACGGAGCCTGGCCGCCAGAGTGTCCGGACGCTTGTTGGGGTTTCTTCACGCACCCGACGTTCTGCAGTGACGGTTACGCAGATTACTACTTCTACGCCTACAGCTACGCGGCCTACGGCTACTACTACGCCCAGCCCGGTTCGGTCTACGCCGCCTCGGACATCTACATGATCTGGCAGCCGGTTAGCGCGGGTGCCCCGCCGTCTGCGACAGCGGGCATTGGGTACACGATCACCGGTAACGAGATTAAGCTGGTGGCCGGCGGAACCCAGGTCTGGCTGGAGGAGAGGGTGACCCCTGTCGGTGCCATAAACGTAAAGGCGTGGCAGGGCAACCTGACATCCGAGGGCTACACGAATAACATCCAGGGTAGGCTGAGCCCGTGGTCGCCTGATTGCACTAGTGATGCGGACTGCGAGGCTCTGATGGGCCCGCTGGGTAGCGGTGGTGCCAAGGGCGGGTGCGGTGTTCCCGGCGTGCCCCCGGGCAAGTGCGCGCCCGGTTTTATCAACAACGACCGGACCGACTACTTGTTCCACCTGAAGGCTGAGCTGCCCGCGGTGGACGTGAGCACCATCGAGTTCCGTTATGGCAGCACGCTGCTGGGTCCTCCGTTCCCCGCACCGGACTACGAGACGTACCTCGGCTCGTTGATTCTGGATGTATCGGCGGATGCCAGGGGCATGTTCTACGTCGGTTTCAACCCGCTGGCCAGTGTGGTTACGGATGAGTTCAGCATCCCCGTCCCGATGATGGGCTTCGTACCGGGCTTGATCAACGTCGAGACCGGCAAGTGCTGCTATGATATCGGCGGACCTGCTCCCGGCTGCGTCGGCGGCGACAAGCCGAAGGGCACGGCCATAGTCAAGGCCGACTGCGACGCTATGCCGGGTGTCACCACGTTCTACCCGGGTGAGTACTGCACGGGCCTTCTGGACGTCGACTGTGAGAAGTGCATGGAGAACGCACACTGTCAGGACGGCGACGCCTGCACCGTTGACAGGTGCAACCTTGCCGGTAAGTGCTCGCGTACGCCGGTAACGGTCGCTGCGAACGAGTGCTGCGACTGGGTTCCTCTGTACCTCGACGCGGACCTCAACGGTCTCGGTACCGTCGTGTCCAACGTGGATGGGAATGACTGCACCTATGATCTGTGCTCCAAGCCCGGTGGTTGCGCGGTCGCTCCACAATGCGGTGTGCCCTACAACCCGCCGGAGCCCATAGGCACTCCCTGCGACGACGGGACCGAGTGCGACACGGTCTGGGATCAGTGTGACGGGGCCGGCCTCTGCGTGGGGACCAGCATTCTGACCGTGCCCTGCACCAGTAACGCGGACTGCGAGGTCAAGCATCCGGCAGCGAGCTGCAACACGCTGACCGGATTCTGCCGCTGCGTGCCGCCGTCGTTGAACTTGGGTGTCGTGTGGAATCAGAAGCCCAACCCCCACTGCTACGCTGCGGGTGAGAAGATCACGGTCGACGTGTTCTTCAAGGACACTCCCGAGATCGTGCAAGGTGGGCAGTTCGTCGTCCTGTACGACCCGAGCTGTCTGCAGTTCAACAGCATCAGTCCGGGTGGCACTCCGTACACCTTCGAGATCCACGAGATCATCGATGAGGCCAACGGCATGATCTTCTACGCCGTGGGTGTTGACCCGATGGGCGGCATCGGAGTGATGGGCACGGGCGTTCTGGCCCAGATCAGTTTTACCAAGATGGGTGGCTGTACCGGGTGCAACCTCTGCTTCAGCGGCGACAACCCGATGAACACCTACCTGGTGAACTACGAGGGTCAGTTGGTCGCGGACGTCGAGACGGTCTGCAGCAAGGACATAATTGAGAACGACGCCCTGTGGCTTACGGTTCCGGAGGACATGACGGTCAACGTCGACTGTGACAAGACCACGGCGATGGTCTACTGGGATGCTCCGAAGGCCGGCAGCTCGTGCTACGACGTCGATCTGGTCTGCTGGGGTCAGCACGAAAGCGGCCTGGACATGACGGCTCCGGCCATGGGTGGTGGTGAGCATCCGCAAGGTATCACCACGTACACCTGCGTGGCCACCAGCACGATCTGCAGTGATTCCATCGATGACACCTGGACGGTCACGGTCAACGACCTGACCGCTCTCGACGTGGTGATCCAGTTGTCACCGATCATCGCCGACGCTGAGCTGGAGCGCTGCATCAAGTTCGAACTGTTCTCGGATTGCGTGCAGTCACCGCTGGTCTTCGAACGGGACATCTGGTTCGGTGGTATGTTCGATCACATCCCTCACTTCACCGACCTGATCAAGATCCCCGACAAGGGCCAGTGGAAGTGCATCACGGCCAGAGACCAGTTGCATACACTGCGGGCATGTGCATGGCTGGAGTGCATCGACGGTATCTACTACGCCGAGTTCAAGGGCGATCCGTTCTACGGCGGCAACTGGCTGATCGGTGGTAACCTGGACGGATTCAAGAAGGGCCTCACCGGCCCCAGCCACGACGTGATCGACATCATGGACTTCGGCATGTTCGTGTCGCAGTGGGGACGCGTGGTCAATCCGAACACGCCGTGCAAGACGGATGGTCCGCATGCGGACATCAATGGTGACGGGATAGTCGATGCTCTCGACTTCACGTTCATCATGTTGAACTTCCTGGCGTTCAGCAAGGACTGCTGCTGTCCGGATTCGACGGCGGGCACCATCGTTGGTCGCACCGAGATCTCCGTCCGCGAGCTGCGTGAGATGGGTCTTGGTGAACTGGCGGTTGGCGACCTGAACCGCGACGGA
>CP070827.1:1617173-1620140 GCA_020344555.1 Phycisphaerales bacterium | reverse complement strand
CTATGGGGGCGGCTTCTTCCGGGTCTACAGACGTGCTCTTGAGGGGGCCATTCGCCGCCGGGCTTTGACGGTAGGAGGCATGGTTGTGCTGCTGGTCGCGGCCGCCGTCGGATTCACGCGTGTTCCCCAGCAGTTTTTTCCCGACTCAACGCGCACACAGTTCATGATTGACTACTGGGCGCCGCAGGGCACGCCCATTCAAGACGTGTCGACTGATCTCAAGGCGATCGAGGCGAAACTTGACGGCGATCCACGGGTGGCAAACGTGGCTGCGTTCATTGGCTCCGGCGGTCCGCGATTCTACCTGCCCGTCGATCCGGAGTTTCCCTACCCGTCCTTTGCCCAGCTGGTTGTGAATACGCCGACCTTCGCGGACGTGAACAGCCTCGTGGCCGAACTCGAACCATGGCTTCAGGAGCAGTATCCCCACATTCTGACAAGAGTCCGCAAGTACACCGTGGGGCCGGGCGATACCTGGCCGTTTGAGTTGCGCATTGGCGGCCCGGCCGAGGCGGACTTGAACCTGCTGCGGCGTTACGGTGAAGAGGGCATGGCCATTCTCAGTAGGAGCCCGTTGGCCAAGCACGTGCGCACCGACATGCGCCAGCGCGTGCAGAGGGTGGTCGTGGACTATGATCAGGAACGGGCTCGCTGGGCGGCCGTTTCTCGCTCCAACATCGCGCGGTCCACGCGGCGAGCCTATGACGGAACGCCCGTCGGACTGTATCGCGAGGGCGACGATTTGATGCCGATCATTGCCCGCAACGTCGAGGCGGATCGGCAGCGCGCTGCAGGCGAGCTGGATGTGGTGCAGGTTCAGCCAACGCTTGCCCTCAAGACGATACCGCTATCGCAAGTCACGGAGGACATCGGTCTTGAATGGGAGGATCCAATCATCACACGATTCAACCGGCGGAGACAGATTGCGGTTCAGGCGGCTCCCAACGGTGTCACGTTCCCGACGCTGCGGAGCAGCGTGTTCGACGAATTCGAGGCGATGAAGCGCGAACTTCCACCGGGCTATGGCATGTTCTGGGACGGGGAATACGACAGCACGCGACGAGCGCAAGTCTCTCTCATTCCTGGGATCGTGCCCGCCGGTGTGCTGATGACGCTCATCATCGTCGCCCTGTTCAACGCCTTGAGGCCGCCACTGATCATCGGCCTGGCGATTCCCTTCGCGATCATCGGCGTGACGGCCATCCTCTTGCCGACGCAAACGCCGTTCGGCTTCATGGCATTGCTAGGGGCCATGAGCCTGGTGGGCATGATGATTAAGAATTCGATCGTACTCCTCGACGAGATCCGCGATAACCTCGCCGCGGGAATAAGTCCCTATGAGTCAACCGTGCAGGCAGGCGTTTCTCGTGTTCGCCCTGTGATGCTGGCTGCGGCGACCACCGTCCTAGGTGTGATACCGCTGCTGCAGGACGCATTCTGGGTGTCGATGGCGATGACCATCATGGCCGGACTCACGTTTGGCACCGTGTTAACGATGGTGCTCGTACCAGTCTTGTATGCGGCGCTGCATCGAATTCCTGCGCCGTCGATATCACAAGCGCGTGCCAATACGTCAGACTAGGCACGTCTCCGCAAAGCGATTCTCCGAGATGATTGCTCAACCATGTGACAAGAAAGTGGTGCAGAAGGTCGGCGGTACAATCGAACGATTTACGCTCCTATTGGTGGCCCTGTTTTCGTTGTTCCTCGTGGCTCCGCTGAGTTGGCTCATCAAGACCTACCTCTTCTCGGAAATCGGAGCGTTATTGTTAATCTCCGTTCTCTCGGTTGACATTCTGCTTGCTGCTTTATTCGCGTCCGATCGGCGTCGTGATCGGACCATCGCGTGGTTCCTGGCGATTCCGTCGCTGGCCGCTTATGGACTGTGCCTTGTTGCGGACAACAACCTGCTTTGGGGCGTTGCTCACGCTCTGGGCGTGGCCTTTCTCGTCTACACGATGATTGTCGTCGCGAGATACGTATTCAGGGCGACGCGTGTGACCTGGAATACCGTGTCGGCCGCACTTTGTATCTACCTGCTGTTCGGTGTCGCGTATGCGCTGTTGTACGCGATCCTTTTGCTGCTGGATCCAGGCTCGTTCTCATGGAGTGCCGGCGAGGAGGCATGGACGGAGTTTGAAAGTGAATTCCTGGTTACCGCGCTCTACTACAGCCTCGTGACCATGACGACCCTTGGATATGGCGACGTCACCCCAACGACGCCGGTGACCCAGATGGCCGCTTCCGTACAGGCCCTGGTGGGTCAGCTGTACGTCGCGGTGCTCATCGCGAGGTTGGTTGGCCTGCATGTGGCAGAAGCAATGACCGAGCGCGAGTAAACTCAAGGGCTCTGAGAGTCGGAGTCCGAAGGAAGATTGATGTGGGATCACGCAACTGGAAATGTGTTCGATCGCACGGGTTGCGGCCGGTGGAGGTGAGGGCCCCAGGCCCGCCACTGTTGACCCGACGGTTGTGAGTCTGTACTGCCCGTGAACCGGACACGGAGGTGCGTTGATGTGGGCATACCTTGAGGAGGTTCTTCGCAGCAACCCGGTAGCGCTCTTATTCGCGGTGCTGGGGCTCGGTTACCTGGTCGGCAAGACGAGCATACGAGGATTCGAGCTCGGATCGATTTCCGGCGTGCTATTCGTCGGTCTGGTCTTTGGGCACTTTGGCTACCAAATCAACCCAACCGTCCAGTCCATCGGGTTTGTGCTGTTTATCTTCTCGGTGGGCCTGCAGGCCGGACCTAGCTTTTTCAGTGTGCTGCGCCGGGACGGTGCCAAGTACTTCGCGCTGGCAGTCGTGATCGCGCTGACCGGTTTCCTGCTCGCGCTCGGATTCTCGAAGCTGCTGCGTTTCGAACCGGGCGCTGCCGCCGGCCTTCTCGCTGGTGGCCTGACAAGTTCGCCGACGCTGGCGGCCGCACAGGAAGCCGTCCGCACCGGCGACGTCCCGCTGCCCGGG
>CP070827.1:1614100-1617073 GCA_020344555.1 Phycisphaerales bacterium | reverse complement strand
AGATCAAGGTGATCAAACGAATGGCCTACGGGTACCGCGACGACGAGTACTTCTTCCTCAAGATCCGCGCCGCCTTCCCCGGAATTCGCGGATGAACCATAAAAAGGCGGATCAAGCTCACCATCAACGGTCAGAAGTGCCATCAAATCTCCCGTGATATTCATGCTAAACTTCACCACCCTTTCGCCAATCGTTTCGATCTTACGAGACCGGGCTGCATCACCGAAGACGAAGAGTGCTCCATCTTCGATCGTCATACCCCATCCGCGAGGCGCATTTCTCGGTGCATCAAACCGGGCGATTTGACCGGTTGCCTCGTCCCAGACCGCCTTTGGCACTTCGGTTAGAGTATTGGCCGTAGGGTCGTATCGATACACTGACCCAGTTCGTTCGTGTGGAGCGCTAGACTCCGGATTCGCCCGCGTTAGCAGCAAGACATCACTCCCCTCGGATTCCAGACGCAACCGCAATTCTCCCCAGCCGAGATTCGAAACCTCGAATACAGGCACATCGCCCTTGGGGGTGGAACGCCAGGCCAGGAAAGCAGCCGCTCCGAAAACAATCACTCCCGCAGTCGCGAGCATGATTCTTGATTTGGCTATGGATGACACTCTCACGATCAGTCTGCGCTAGAAGAGATCGCCGTGCGATCTTTCGCGTGCAGCAATCCATGTAACAACCTGGGCAGCCACTCCTGCGTCGGCCACGTTCGAGTGGTTGCGCCCGAAGGGAGGTCTCTCGTACACCCTGTTCTGCCCGCCAGAGGCTTGAGCCTCCGCAATACTCTTAACGCTCGAAAGTGAGAGTTCCCCTTTGGCGTAGAGAAGCACCCCACCAAGCTGGAAAGGACTCGTATCCAAGACTCCAAATCGAACTGGCTTCGAAGCATAGCAGTCACTCTCCTTCCACGTCCGTTCGTATGATGCACACACGCTTGCCGTTGCTAGAGGAATAGACGATGTACCTTCCGTCGGCAGACCAGCACGCCGACTCGATCCCTTCCTCTGTTGTCAAAGGAATCCGGAGCGCTGGTCGTCTGCGCTGCATGTCCCGGAATGTGAACAGTTCAACATAATGCTGTCCCCGATAGCCGCCACCGCTCGGAAAAACCCAGCCATGCTGAACGGGATCGTGCTCACCGTCAGCAGTGAGGACAGCCACCAAGTCACCTTCCGGACTTACTTTGCGCCTCAATGCCGTCTCACCTGTCGTCTCGACGGTGCGCGAGTCGATGTTATCGCCCGAAACGAGGATTGCACCATTCTTCACCGCCACGTGGCGCCAATGAAGACTTGGTCGCATCGTGTCAAACCGTGTGATCTTGCCCGTGGCTTTGTTCCATTGCTCCACAGATACTTCCCTGACCGTCTGGGTCGTGGGCTCATAGCGGTACACTGCGCCCGTGCGGTAGTGTGGAATGCTGGAATCGGGATCAGCCCGCGTTAGCAGCAAGATATCGCTAGCCTCGGATTCTAGGCGCAGGTGCAAATCACCCCAACCGGGGTTCGATATCGCGAATACCGGGACATCACTCTTCCGGGTACCAAGCGAAACGAGGCAGGCAGTCGCTCCAAGAGCAATCACTGCCCCGATAAGCAGCACGGTCTTTGACCTGGCTATTGATAACACTCTCACGATGAATCCGCGCTAAAAGAGATCGCCGCGCGATCTTTCGCGTGCGGCAATCCATGTAACAACCTGGGCAGCCACCCCTGCGTCGGCCACGTTTGAGTGGTTGCGCCCGAAAGGTGGCCCTTCGTATATTCTGTTCTGCCCGCCAGACGGTGGAGCCTCCGCAATACTCTTAAAACTCGGAACTGAGAGCTCCCCCAGCGCGCTCTTCGTACTGACCAAGGTGTCATTCGGCAAGAATCCAGTAGCAGGATTGGGTTCCGCTATGAAGTAGTCGGGATCCAGCACTTGGCTGATAGGCCTCAGAGGAATTGATTTCAGTTTTCCCGCCGTCTGGTACGCGTAGTCTACAGCCCATATTGCATTATCAGGTGAACGCTGATACACGTATTTGAGTAACTTGTCGTCCTGAGTTAGAGCCACCATCTCCGGTGGCAAATCGATCTTGTCGTTGTTGTTCAAGTCGGCGTCGGCAGCTACGCGATTGTACATGATACCACGGGGAAGACGGCCGAGGTTCGTGCCGTTAAACTCCTCGACGCCGTATGTAGTGAGGTCCTGGTGTGCGGGGTTGTCCCCGAGCGACATCAACCAGCTAAATGCCAGACGAGTGAGATCGATACCGTAGAACTCAACGTCCTTGGCCTTAACGGCGTTAACCCTGTGCATCTCCAATACATCCGCCCCAACGGCACCATCGTGCAGTGTGCTCAGTGTCGTCAGAGACAGGACGTCGAACCCCCTCTCGACGCATTCTCCATAGGGGCAGTCGGATGGCAGGGTGCAGGTGTGGCCATCTCTGTCACCGCCCGCGCAGTGCTTTGCCAGATAATGCGTCGCGAGATACTTGCGTGCGTCCAAACCACCTTTGCTGTGTGCGACAAGGTGTATGCTGTCTACTCCGAATTGGCTGGAGACGTTGCGCAGCTCGTCATATAACTGGTCAGCGTTGTCGGCGACCCGGGCAACACCGCGAGGCGGGCTCAGGTTTATCGAGTTGTCAAATACAAGATGTTTAGAATCACGTAGATGCTGCACAAACCCGTGATGCTCCCAGAAGACTCCTTGCTGCCCGTTGCCGTGGATCAGGATGATCGGCGACATCGTTCTGATCTGAAGTGAGGCGCCGCCGATCAGGCGGCAGTTGTCGGGGGCCGGGTCCGTGAACGTGATGGTCACCCAGTTCAACTGATGTGCAGGTCCGGCTCCTCCGGAACCCGGAGCGGTTGGGAACTTGACCTTCTCAATCGGAATCTGGAACGTTGTCGGTGTCCATTTACATAATGCGCTGGTAATCCAACCGGGCTGCCGGATGCCCAGCCTGTCAACGGACTCCTGGTT
>CP070827.1:1611015-1614000 GCA_020344555.1 Phycisphaerales bacterium | reverse complement strand
CGACAACACGACACAGCCCTACGAGACACAGCGCAACTGCCTTGCCTGCGGGTACAACCTGTTCGGGCTGGGCAGTGAGCCGCGATGCCCGGAATGCGGGCTGCTGAACATACCGTCCGGCTTTCGACAACAGGTCTGGGACCTCGTCGATTCCGGGACGTGGTTCTTTTCGGGCCTCTTCACTCCGTTTCGGAGGCGTCTTCCCGGCTGGTGGTGGGCGCTGGACCGGCCGGGTGACGTTCGCCGGCCCTTCAGGTGCGCCGCGGCGTATCTCGCGCTGTCGGCCTGTTTGATCTTCGGCACCGGGGCGATCACCGACGCCATCCGGCTCGAGGTGAAAAACCGGTGGAGCTACTACAGGCTTCAGCAGTCGGACCGCGCCCGCTCGATCGTTGTCGAGGAAGAGACCACGGATGTCTATGGCCTTAGCTGGCGCCCTCGGCGATCCGACTACCGCGCATTGCCGACCAGATACGGCGTCGACCGGACGTACCGGCCAAACACAGTAACGACAGTCAGCGCATTATTCGAACCTTCGCTCGCATTCCTCGATGTCTGTGGCGTTTTGTTCCTTTGGGTCTTCTGGATCTGGGCAGGACCCGCTCTGGTCGGGCTGCACACGCAGATTCGCACGGGTCTACCGAAATTTGCCCGTGCTCCCCGGACCATTATTGCGGCGTCGGTTTACGAACTGCACCGGCTCCCCTATCTCGCCGCTGTGATCGCGGCGTGGATGGTCGTCGAAGCCGCGGTTCGGATGGCTGTGCTTCCCTGGAATACGCAACTCGTATCGATACTCTGGCTTGCCTTGCCGATCATTATGGTCCTCTATGGCGTCGGAGGCTGGATCGGACCGCTTCGAAGTGACTATACGCGACAGCTCGTCCGATCACGCGTTCACGCCGTCCGTATCGTGATCATGTATGTCCTGGTCCTGCCATTGGCGATGACGGGAAGCGTCGTCGCAGCGCACGCTCTGCTCTTGGACTTCTGAGCAAACTGGTTCAGTCGTCGGCAAACGTCTATCGGTGGAATCTGGACGGTACGAACATCGAAGTCGTTCTCCACGATGTCTATGCGTTCTTAAAGGGGAGATGCGAGGGTCGGAGTCGGACGCCGAACCTAGAGGAGCGTCATGTCTCACTGCGCCTGCCGAATCGTTCCAGGCCTCGCTCGACGAGCGCTGGAAGAAGATCAGGGTGATTCACGACCAGGGCATAGAGGACGGATGAGCCCAACCCAGGGGCCTTTGGCCGAAGACCGGGCGGCCTGTAGGTCGCTCGTCTTTCCCGCTGCCCTTCCGGATTGGCACCTGAGCGAGCGATGCTGCAGGGCGCCGCGCCGGGCTTCCAATCTCTAAACATGGGCTAAACGCCGACTGCCGAACTTGAGCTTTAGTCCCACCAAGAGTACCAGCCCCAGGATGATCAAGCCCCATTCGGAGGTCGTCCGGATGACTTCTGGCTCGATTTGACAGGTTGCGTCGCAGCCGTCACCCGGCTGAGTATTCCCGTCGTCGCACTGCTCGCCCGGGTCTACGACGCCGTTACCGCACGGAGACACATACTCGTATGCGCCCATGTCGATTATGGGAGGTCCAGTCACACCAGGGTTGCCCGTATCGGGACTCGTCGGGTCATCAAGAAACCGCGGCCCCCCGCCCAGGTCGAGCGGGAGCGGTTCCTCCGTGTCCGAGTCATCGTCCAGATCGGGCGTGTCGGGTGGGACGCCATCGTTATCGCCGGCGTCAATGCACGGCGAGCCGGACGAGATTTGCAGGTCACCGGGGTCATCGTCGGCCGTCCCCCACAGGCCGTCGGGGCCGGGGTCGGGGTCCTGCACAAACATGGGGTCGGCAGTGATGTTGCCGTTGGTCCCGGTGGGATCGGAGAGGCCGTCATAATCGTACGCCGTGTTGCCGTACACGCAGTTGTACCGTAGCGTCGGGGAACCGCCATTCTCCAGGTCCACGCAAACCCCGGACAAGTTGAACGCGACGATCGTATTCGCGATCGTCGGGGAGGCGAGTCTCATGTACAGGGCGCCACCGACGGCGGCGTTGTTGCCGGTGATCGCGTTGTTCGCGATCGTCGGGGAACACTGCTCGAGGAATAGCCCCCCGCCGACGGAGGCGTTGTTGACCGTGATCGTGTTGTTTCCGATCGTCGCGGAGGAGTGCTCAAGGAACAACCCTCCGCCGTAGTAGTAGACCTCGTTGCCCGTGATCGTGTTATTTGCGATCGTGGCGGAGGAGTACTGCAGTAACAGCCCGCCCCCGAAATCGGCGCTGTTGACCGCGATCGTGTTGTTCGCAATCGTCGAGGAGGACTGGTACAGGTTCAGCCCGCCGCCGCCGGAGGAGGCGCTGTTGCCCGTGATTGTGTTGTTGGCGATCGTCGGCGAGGAGTAGTAGAGGTCTAGCCCACCGCCGTACTCAGCGCTGCCGTTAGTAATGGTGAAGCCGTCGATGGCGTTAACCCGGTAGCCCCCTTGGGCGATCACTACCGAGCCTTGCTGCTGCCCGTCCAGGGTCGTGACCTTGGCGTCCCAGTCCCGCTCGTCCCGCGCCGTCTCGCCGCCGGCAAAGCCGCCATACACATACGCATAGAGATGGAGCGTGATGAATTCCTCGTATGTGCCACACTGCACCCACACCTCGCCCCCCAGCACGGACGCTACGGCGATGGCGGCCTGGACCGTACGCTTGGCTAGGGCCCAGGACGAGCCGTCGTTGGCGTCGTCCCCCACGGGGCTGACGCGCACCGTGACGTAAGGGCCCGCCGGCCACACCGTGCCATCTGATTCATCGGCGCCGATGTCGACGGTTCCGCCTTGGATACGGGGCTCGCCGTCCATGTCAAAGTCGCCATAGACATCGGCATTGTCGGCTCCATCCACGCAGGGCGAGTCCGGCTGAATGTGGACGTTGCCGTACCGCGGGTCAGCAAGCCGCGGGTCGGCAGAGATGTTGCCGTCGGTCCCGGT
>CP070827.1:1607929-1610915 GCA_020344555.1 Phycisphaerales bacterium | reverse complement strand
GATCTTGTGGCCGGAGATGGGGTCAACAAGCAGGGCCGCCATCGCATTGACGATGTCGTCCTTGTCGGGGACGCTCTTTACGGTGTGTCTCCAGTCGCCGTTGGCCTCGATCCCGATCTCCTGTCCATCCTTGGTGTCCTGGGTGAACGCACTGTTGGTCTCCTTGTCGCCGGCCGGGACACACACCACACTCGCAACCGCGCCGGGGTCCGGGCTGTCAGGGCAAAGGTCGAAGACCCGCCCGGAGAATAGCAGCACCCGGGCGTCGTCGACGCAGGTGCCGTCATCGAGGCAGCACCAATCCAGTCCGGCGGCGGGATCGTCTTGGGGATTGCCGTCAATCTCGATGACGTTCTCGATCGGCCCGCCGAGGGCCGGACGTTGTCCAGCCCCGAAAACCAGAAGAAACGCAAAAGTACAACCACACGCCGTCAGGCGGCGCACAACTCTCTCTCTACACATCAGTCTACTCCTTAAACAACCTTGTTCCCGGCGTAACCGGAACTCCTAAAACCATGCCTATCCTGGCAAAACCACTAATCCCGTCCTGGTGCTTGACGATGCAAGTGTGCGCCTTGTCCAGGCGCAGACCCATCACTCCACACTGCCGGTCGATGAACCGACAGTGCGACCGTTCAACAACATCGCGATCATAGAAGGAGCAGCGCTTCAGCGGCGGGATCTGACCGATACCCCACGTAGCACCAAGCGCTACCCGGCCCGAAAGCAGGATTGTAGACGCAATGCCTCATTGCCGCAAGCGCTTTACTCGCTTTTTTTGTAAATTTCTCTGAAGAAGCCTTCTCTCCACATGGAGCGACCCCGCTCCGTCCGCCGTATGCAAAGGATTCACCCCGGCCCGCTATATCCCTCGAGCACGCTTCAGCGCTCACAGGGCGCATAGCGCGCTAGTCTTCTGCAACATTCGGCGAACGTTGAAACGTCAGAGGCGAGCCTCGCCTGTCACGTTTCCCAAGGCACTGCATACCGGTGAGTTATCGGTCTACCTGCGGACCGAACTCGTCGGCACGCAGACAGTCCATTGTCCGACGTGATGCCAGAATCTCCTGCGGTCTCAAGATGATCGTGGTGATGGAAAAAGTGACCGCTTTCCATCCACCTGATGTAATAATTCGATCTTCTCTCGTGACCGCCGGCCTCACCTCCGTTGCCCGCAAACTCACCTTATACACGAAATAGGCCCCCCATGCAAGGACAGATCAACCGCACTGAAGGCTCTTTCTAACTTGTGGGAGGCGTTCACTTCAACGAGTTCAAGTTCGTCGATGCTGCTGGTTCTCTAGGGCAAACGCCTGGGGCAGGCTCCGCAGCCTGCCCTTTAGCGGCCTCACATGCCAGGCATGGTGCGACCGGATCAAGCCGTCCCCCCACGACCAATAAAAGGCCCGCGAGATCCTCATGATCTCGCGGGCCTCTGATCACTTACGTGGCCCTTACCGCCAACGCCAAGCCGTTGGCGTGGAACCGGTTACCCGCCGAAACCTGACTTCCCACCCAGGCGGGAGCGAGCGCCTCGGCTCTCGGTTGCACTGGTCCCAGGGAGCGGGCAATCCGGATCGGAGAACGGACAGCAGCCGCCCGGCTGGTTCTCAACAGCGTTCCAGTCTCGACAGATCTCAAACGCCCTAAACCACGACACGGGAGCCCCGTCGAACCCAGTCGATCCGGTGCACGCGTCCGTCATAACCACCTCCACTGCCGCAATGTCGACCGGGAAGGCCACCGCATATGAGCTGAGCAGCGCAGCGCTGCAGTGGAAGAGCGTCTGGTCGTCCCCACCGGAGGACGACACTGCCTTCAGCAGCGGGATCTCGGGATAGAAGTTCGAGGTATCCGGCGCCAGCGGGCAGCCCGTATCTGTCAGAGCGAATGCCTCCAGAAAAGTGGTCGCGGAACCATCGCATTCATCGTCGATTGTGCACGTTCTTGTGCTACCCGTGCACGTGCCGCCAACGCAGGTTCCCGGCGTAAAGCAGGCGTTAACATGGGGGTAATCCGTCGGGCTGAATGGCGTGTAATCGCACCATTCGACCAGATTGTTCCGCCAGAACCCGGGCGAACATGCCTGGCCGCACGTCCCCGAAACCACAAACTCGCACCCCGCGCTGGTATTGTTGCATTCGTCGCTGCCCGTGCATACGACGGTCACCGCCGTGGTACCAGTCAAGGTAAGTCCGTATACGCCGTTGGACAGCTCGACGGCCTCGAATCTATCGGGGTCGGCGGCGTCCGCGAACGCGCAACTCACCGTCAGTTCACCCTCGCAGGTATCCTCCGTCGTCACGGTGAACACAAACTGGTCACCGCAGTCGACCGTCGCATCCGACGGACACGAAGTGATCACCGGAGGTGTGGTGTCGATGATCTCTATTATCTGCGTGCATTCCGAGACGTTCCCGCAAAGGCCGCCCGTGCCGGCAACGGTCGTCTGCTGGTCCGTTGCGGTGTAAGTCCGAAAGACCGTTAGTTTCGGAGGCGGCGAAACGCCCGCCGCCCCGCCAAAAGCCGGGGTCTGCGAGCAATCACCGGGAACCTCTATCACGGTAACGATGACTTCCGGATCGGGGTCACAGTTGTCCGTGATCGTCGGCTCGCCGAAATCACCGATGTCGTCGCACTCGAACGTCAAATCGGGCGGGCAGGTCAGCTCCGGCGGCGTGGTGTCCACGATGTCGATACGCTGTGTGCACTCGTCCGTCAGTCCACATGCGTCCGTCGCCGTAAACGTTCGTGTAATAACGCTCTCCCCCGGACACTCACCCGGGGTCTCGACGACTACGGGTTCGCCGATGGTGGCGTCGCCACAGTTGTCCGTGGCCGAGGCCGTCCCGAAGTCGCCGACGGCGTCGCACTCGAACTCACGATCCGAAGGACAGGTGATCTCCGGCGGTGTGGTATCCACGATGGTAATGGTCTGCGTGCAAGTATCCGTCAGACCACAGGCATCCGTCGCCGTGAACGTCCG
>CP070827.1:1604834-1607829 GCA_020344555.1 Phycisphaerales bacterium | reverse complement strand
ATGCCAGCCCCGTGTTCAACAACTGCAAGATCGTTGCGAATTCTGCAAGTGTTCTAGGTGGAGGCATGGCCAATCAAACCGGCAGCCCAAGCCTCCAGAACTGTACTTTTCGCGGAAACGCCTCGAGCAAGGGTGGCGGGCTGGCAACAGAAATCGGCAGTCCGGAATTGAGCAATTGTACCTTCGCTGAGAACTCAGCGGACTCCGGCGGCGGCGTGTACATCGAGAGCGGCAATCCCACATTGGTCAACTGCCTCATTCACGGGAACGCTGGCGGAAGCACATCTGACGACAAAGGTGGTGGAATGCGGACGGTTTCGGGCGACCCCAAGCTCATCAACTGCACCTTCAGCGCGAACTCGGCCTACAAAACAGGCGGAGTCTACTGCGACGACGGTGCCGATGGTCTAACGCTGACTAATTGCATCTTGTGGGGCAACACAGACATCGTATCGACTGGGCCGGAAGCAGCTCAAATCGACGATTGTGATTATGGAAACGTGACATATAGCTGTATCCAGGATGATGACCCTAACGACGGGTACATCCCGTTTGGTGGTGCGAGCAACAACAATGTCGATGATGACCCCTTGTTCGTTGATTCCGGGACTAATGTTCGGCTCTCCTTTGGTTCGCCCTGCATCAACGCAGGAGACGACAGTGCTCTCCCCGACCCACCACCGCTCGACCTTGATGGCAATGTACGCGTCCGGTGTCATGTGGACATGGGTCCGTATGAGTTGCCCGTCCTGTTTGTCGATGGCGACGCCACAGGACTGAACAACGGCGAAAGCTGGGAAGATGCGTTTAGCGAAGTCCAGGATGCACTCGATGCCGCGGCCAGCTCGGCCCTGGGCATGGTCGAAATCTGGGTTGCGTATGGTGATTATCGACCGACTAACCTTACGGAATCCGGTGACCCACGTAGCGCGACTTTTCAACTTCTCGATCGCGTCCGCATCTCCGGCGGCTTTGCAGGAACCGAGGCCTGCCGAGACGAGCGCGACGTGGAACAGTATCAGACGGTTCTCAGTGGTGATCTGAACGGCGACGATGCTGACATTCCCTGCAGCCAGGACTCGCCAGATTGCGACGCCTACGGCGGCCTCTGCGTCGCTGGGGTGTGCATCATTAAGGGCCCCAACAGCGAGAACTGCTACCACGTTGTAACAGCCGTCGGGACGGATTCAACGGCTATGCTCGACGGGGTCACCGTCACAGGCGCCAATGCCAACGGACAGAGCCCGCATTGGAGCGGTGGCGGCCTATATGTCACCGAGGGCAGCCCTGCGGTTGATTATTGTACCTTTGAGCGCAACTTTGCCAGCCAAGCGGGCGGCGGTGTCCTGAACGTTCACGGAAGTCCGGCTCTGACCCGCTGCATGTTCAACCACAACCAGGCATCCGATGGTGGCGGCCTGGCTGCCTCTGGGAACGCCGACACTGCACTGGTTAATTCAGCGTTCCTGGGTAATTCAGGGGGTTCAATCGGGGGCGGCGTCTATAACAGCGGCAACGCTGCAACGTTGACAAACTGCATCTTCAGCGGAAACTCTGCAGGCAGCGCTGGTGGTGGGGCATACCACGAGACTGGCACTGCAACCTTGAAGAACTGCAGCTTCTCCGAGAACTCGGCTGGCCATGCAGGTGGCGGTGGGATGCGCATCGCAGGCGGCAACGCGACGGTCGCCAACAGTATTTTCTGGGAAAATGCAGACGAGTCCGGCGGGTCGACCGAGAGTGCGCAAATCTCTGGGACTGCCGACGTCACCTATACCTGCATACAAGGGTTAGATGTGATTTTCGGTGGCGAGGAGACCAACATCGGCGACGACCCGTTGTTCCTTGATGACGACGGTATCGACGATATCGTCGGTACCAAGGATGATAACCTGCGACTTCAGAGTGATTCGCTCTGCATAGACGAGGGCGACAACAGCGCTCTCCCCGCGGACGTTTCAGACCTCGACGACGATAACGATACGACCGAGCAAGTCCCGTTCGACCTCGACGATGTCACCCGTCTTCAGTGCAACGTGGACATGGGTGCCTACGAGTCTGAGTGGCCAGGACTGGATCCTCCAGAGGTTGATCCAGGCTTCGCCGGGCCCCTTCAGTACGGCACGAAGAACCGCTATGTCTCGTTTGTCCCAGGAAACGCTGGCAAATTCACGGCGATTCGCATAACGCTGACAGAGTTTGTTAACGACGACCCCGAAGGGCCCATCGGAGCCCAGTGGTGGGTTGGTGAGCCGGAGGAGTTCTGCGAAAACTCCGGTAAGGTGATCCCTCCCTGTCCTCACGTCTCAGGCCTTCCCGATAAATTCATGGGCGCGACCCTCGAGTGTGATGAGCCGCACTACAAGGATTACGCGGGTTGGCACGGCACGTGCGACCAGGAAGAGTGTGTGGGTGGCTTGAAGGACGGTGAGCCATGCGACGCGGACGAGGATTGCCTTGGGGTGTTGCACGTATATGGCCAAGCGACCGTTCCGAGTTATGCGGACGACACATGCCTGCCTCCAGGCACGTTCTTCCCCACGACCTATGAGATCCAGGTGATTGATGAGCGCTGTGATGTAGAGGTGGCGAGCAACTTTTCTGTTCCTCTTGAGCTAACGATGAGTCACTGGGGCGATATCGTCGGGAACGTCGATCCCGTCGATCCCGACGAGGGATGGACACCACCTGACGGGTGCATTTCGGTCGCGACTGACGTAACCGCTGCGCTTGACAAATGGAAGAATCTCGGGCCGCCAGAGCTTCCTTATCCGGCGGTGGTCAAGGCCAGGGCTGACCTCGACTGGGAAATCCCGAACCGCCGGGTCGATATATCGGATGTTACGTGGGTCTTGGACGCGTTCCGCGGAGTCCCCTATCCGTGGGGTGAGCCGCTAGATTGTCCGTAGTGTGGTGTTGAAGGGATATCTTCCGGGAGAGCCTCTCATGGAAAGTACGATCTCTCTTATACGTAGCCTGTTTTGCTGTCTGGCTT
>CP070827.1:1601732-1604734 GCA_020344555.1 Phycisphaerales bacterium | reverse complement strand
ACTCACCCAGCGACCGTACTATCTGGTCGTAAGTGTCCGGGTCGTTCACGTTGCGCAGCGAATCGAGCTTGGGATCAACATCCTTGAGCTCAGACGCCGGGATGGTGTTGGCACCGCAACGATCCACGAAATTGCGGACTCGAAGATCTTCCTGCGTCAACAGTTCGGTCAGGATGTCCCTGGTATCCAGCCGGTATACGGCGGTCAGCGGGTGGACACGCTCCTCATGTATGGGCACCACTCCGGCATGGTTTCCCAGTACTTCGATCAAGCGCTTAACGAAATGCGGCTTCAAGAGTGGGTTGTCGCACGACGTGACAAAGGCCGCCTCACACCGGTCGGCCAGGGCCTCAAACCCGGCGGCCAAACCTGCCAGCGGCCCCTTGTTCTCAACCGGGTCGTAGGCCAGGACAACGGCATCAGGAAGGGTGGGCAGAGCTTGACCGCGCCGGGCCGCAACCACAACCGGCTGGACCACACTGCCGACGATACGGACCGTCCGCTGCAGCAGATACTCCGACCCGCACGGCAACCACGCCTTGGGCGTGCCCATCCGCCGGCTTCGACCGCCGCAAAGTACGACGCCTCCGACCGTCACAACCGGTGCTCCAACTTGCTCTGTCCACCGACCCAGCCGCCCTCACCGGCAGTGGGTGGGTCCTCGCCACTGGATATACCTCGGCGGCGCAAATACGTACAGCGCCTCGAGCGTACCACCCTAAACACGCTGCGCGCAATGCCCGACCACACACCGGCCCTGCAAGCCCCTCACGGTGGGTACTCAAGATCCGCCGCGGATGATCCGATAATCTTAGCGGCTTCTGAAGGGAACTCGCTATGATCCAACGCCGATTCTCGTCGCTCATCGTCGTGTTGGCCGCGATCTCCAGCACAATCCTAACCGGATGTGAGACCGGATTCGTTGGGGACGCCGCTCGCCAGAGCCTCTCATCCTTCTTCATCAACATTTTCAGCACGGCGGTCAACGCAACCATCAGCCCTTAGCCCCGTCAGCGAGTGTTGTTCCCTCCGCTCCGATGGATCGCCACAGGCCTGCGTCAATCCCGAGATTTGAGCCAATGTGATAGGCGATCCGTCCGACTACCCGCAGGTGCACACAGACGCCACTGGCTAATAAACCTTCGCCGTATATTCGAGCCGGATACACTCGGCGAACTTGATGGCTTTATTGAAGGTATCTTCGGTAGCCGCACCCTGACGAGAGACACGAAGGCCCAACAGGTCGCCCTCTGTAAACGTATCCGCATCAAATGACCAGCCGTTTCCGTTGTCGATTGTCACGACGTTGAGGTCGCTGGTGGTCCAATTGTCAGGTACATTCCAGTCGTAGACGAACGTAGTGCCGTTTAATGAGCCCTCGAGCGTCACGCGGGTGTGGGTAAGGGCGAAACGCGCGACTTGTCCGTTAATGGTAGCGTCGTCTACAGGCGTGACAAGAATCTTGACGTTACACGGCTCGCCCACATCCATGTCGCCCGGTATGCCGATCGACGATAAATAAAACCCGCCGTTATCGTTGGCGTTGACGGAGCGCGCGGTCACGGCGACACCAATGAAGTGCGACGTGGTGGTCAGGTAGTTGCGTTTGTGGTCGATGGTCAAGATCCGGATCGGCCGGGCATTGCCGGCTGCCTTGATGCGGGCATTGGCCGGATCAACCTTGATCCAGCTCGCACAATCTGACGGATCGATGATTTGGAACGGCCCCTCGATCGATGCGGGAAGTGTCGGAGCTGCGTCGTCCGTATAGGTCTTCGGCATCGTCTATTCCTCCTTACGAGCCCAGCGCAAGACCGACCTCCAACCCCCAGGTGATGTTTCCGCTGTCGGGGTTGGTCCATTGAATCCGTACGCCGTCGTCGGGCTGGAAAGTCCATGCCGATGGCTCGCCGGTGTCACCTCCTCCGATACGCAGGTGCACGTCCTTGTTGGTGCCGGCTTGGGTGATTGTGAACAAACGTGTGTCATAGGCCGACCCGGCCGCTGAGTCGACGGATACGGCAAACGCCGCGCTACCGGAACCGCCGACAAAATGGCACCGAATGAACACCAGGCGATACTTGCGGTCCAACGAAAAGGTTTGGTCAATGTCTCCTGCCCCGGTGGCTGTCCTGGTAGCAACGGCCAGCATCTGCCGCAGCCGCGTCTCGGCGAGTTCGGCCTCCTGAACAGCCAGGGCCGCGTCTACCGCGTGGATGATGTGTGACCGGTCCCTCCGCATCTTTACGAATCCACCGTATCCTCAACGTGATCGGCCAACGTATTCCCCTCCGGAATCTGGACACGAAACGGAACGCCGATCAGCTCAGACATGCCGGCACTGAGGTCCGGTATGGTTACCGCAGCGTCTCCCACAAAAACCACGTCCTTGAGGGCACGTTTGCGCACTTGCCCGTTACCACGGTACCGGATAATCAGGTCAATCTCGTCGTCGATCGCAAAGAGCGTTTCAGCCACGGATCCGTCATACGAAAACACGAAGCCGGAAATGCGGTGCAGCCCCCGGCCAAAGGTGCCCAGCTCACCATCGCCCGTATCGTTGCCGCTGAATGGAACCGGCGTGATCCCGGGCTTGTAGACGACGCTTTGAACGCCTTCGATCATCGTTTCGGTATATGGCGACGAACGCAATTTCGTCGACGCCCCGCGTGTGGCCAGTATCCAGATCATGGGTTTGCACTATCAGGCGGGTTCCCGGTTGTGCTGACGCTCGACCTTGACCACAAATGTCTGTGTAGCCGCCGCGGACACCACACGTGCCCCTGCTGTGGCACGCGGATAATCAAACGTCCACTCACGGTCGTCGAAGCCCTCCGCCCCCTCGATCACACCGGTGTCTAGAATACTGTCGAGGTAATCCTCAATGGCGCTGATCTTGTCGAGGACGGCTTCATGGGGATCGGAAGCGGCAACGTCCGTTACCATCCGCAAGGCCATCAACACTTCGAGCAGCTTGTCGTCTTCGACCACACCGACCGGTC
>CP070827.1:1598600-1601632 GCA_020344555.1 Phycisphaerales bacterium | reverse complement strand
AGTTACGGGGTGTCCGGTGGGAAGGGCATGATGCTCGGAGGCGAGGCCTCAATACCCGACGAGGGAACTGCCGGGGTCGCGTTCGCAGTGGGTGCTCAGACTGGGGGCGGAGGCGGGGCCACTGCGCGCCGGACCAGCACGACGACTACGCCGTTGCTGAATGTTCGCTTCGGCTCCGAAGTCAAAACGAAAGCTAAGAGCGGATCCGCCTCCGACTACACCCGAAAGATGTGGTCAGCCATGAAGCGTTCCATGCCGGCACTGCCTCGACGTGTCATTGTGCCCCAGATGACCATCCAAGGATCCAGAATACCGCCGCGTGGAAGGAACATGGTCAGGCCAAACGCTGCGACGGGAAACAGAATACCCCGGGCACGAGCGCAGACCGGCGGACCTGAGGATATCTACGCAGATTTGGATCAGGAACCTGAAGATATTTATGAGCCGTAATCTGAGGTACGCCTCCGTGATCTCACGGCCCGGTCTGATAGGCCGAGCCGTAGAGGCGGTGCGCGCCTGATTGCTGGAACGTCCGGGACAACGGAGAGAGAGAATTCAACCTCACCCAAGCGGAGATAAAGACATGAATGCCAAGTTATTTACCCTCGGTTTCCTGGCGGCCGTTGTATGGTCGGCAGCGGCGTCGGCCGGAATACCTGAGCCGGACGTCATCCTGCACGGTCGCGTCTTCATCGACGGAAACCCGGTGCCGGGCTCCAACACCGATGTGGAAATCATCGGAAGGGTGGAGGTCGGTGGCGTTGAGCAGGAGGTCGGCCGATACCGCATGGGAGACAACGCCGATGCGGGTGACCAGTACGTCCTCCGGGTACGCCTTGAATCCCTCGCGGACGGTAGCACACAAAGCGACAACACAGCTTTGGTCGGCCAGACCCTCCGCATCTACATCAAGAACGGTGTGGAGGCGGAGACCTTGACCGACGAGTTCGTGATCTCCGACCGCGGCCTCGTCCAGGCGCTCGATCTCGGTGGTGCGTGCATCATCGCCGGTGCGTTCCCACCAAATTGTGCCATCGATGCTCGTCAGCCTTCCAAGCCCGACGGGAGCCTACCCGGCGGTTGGGATCGCATCGAGCTGACGTTGGAAGGCTGTTCCCCGTCGTCCCTGGGACCGGGTGACTTCTCGGTGTCTGTTACGGGCGGGACCGCCCCAACGATCGCGGACGTTATCCCCGTCGACGACACCCTGACGTTGGTCTTTGACCGCAAGATTCCGACCGCCGCCTGGACTCGTGTCACGCTCAGCACAACAAGTACCTGTATAGGTTCGTTGCCCGGTGACGCGTCAGGCGACGGCACTACTGCGCCGCCGGACATATTGTGGACGATCGATTGCCTCAACGGGGTGCGAACCTGCGAGAAGTGGCAGTGCGACGCAGACCGCAGCAACATCTGCGGTCCACCGGATATTCTGCGGGTGATCGACTTGCTCAACGGAGCCGGTGTATACGACCCTTGGCTCAACAGATCGCTCCCGCCGTGCCCCTCGGCGCCGTAGACGACGTCGTACTGCCTGGAATTGGAGCCGTCGCTTGCCGGCGGCCGTTTGCTCGTACCATCTTCATCGGGCGTACAGGACGGTGCGACAATAACGTCCCTCGTGGTGTCTTTGCCGAGGAGCCTGGACCAAGCGCGGCGTACGCGTCCAGGTGTCCAACCGAGCCACGGCAGACGTGCGACTCGCACTTGGCCCGACCGAGCCTGTGGGGCCCTTCAACAACTCGACCGACCGATCTACCCCTTGCCAAGGCGTTCTCAGTATCGTAGGTAGGCGGCTGCCGGGGTGTCCTGCCCGGCCTATGAGCGAACAGACTCGCTGGTACGACCACCAGGGGATTACGACAATGTCTGACCAACCTTCTATTACGGCGGCGGAACTGGCCCATCGCCTCGGTGGGACCTTCAAGGGCGATGGAACACGGGTGATCCGCGCCGTAGCCACTCTTGAACAAGCCGGACCTGATACACTCTCATGGATCGGTTCGCCCGACTTTCTGCCACGAGCTTCCAAGTCGAAAGCCGGTGTTCTGCTGGTGACGGAAGAGTGCTCGTTGCCAACGGACCGCACGGTGATACATGTGGCCGACCCCGACGTGGCAGTCTGCGAGGTACTCGAATACCTGGCGCCGCCGCCCGACCGCGTTCCGCCCGGCGTCCACCCAACGGCAATCGTCAGTCCCAACGCCGTCGTCGAGAGCACGGCGATTGGCGCCCACGCTTACGTAGGGCCCGGCACGACGGTCGGCGCCGGCACACAGATTTATCCTGGCGTGTATGTTGGGGCCCGCACAACCATCGGACGTGATTGCGTGTTGTGGCCGAATGTCGTCGTCCGCGAACGTGTCACTATCGGTGATCGGGTCGTCATTCATCCCAATGCCACCGTCGGAGCTGATGGTTTCGGCTACCTTCAACGCGACGGCAGGCATCGCAAGATCCCTCAGATCGGGACCGTCGTCGTCGAGGACGACGTCGAGATCGGTGCCAATAGTGCCATCGATCGGGCACGCAGCGGCGTGACACGCATCGGTCGCGGCACGAAGATCGACAACCTGGTTCAGATCGGCCACAACGTGGATATCGATGAGGATTGCATCATCATCGCCCAATGCGGCATCGCCGGTTCGAGTTCGCTACGGCGCAACGTCATGCTGGGCGGACAGGTCGGTATCATCGATCACCTGCGGATCGGCAACGGCGTGCAGATCGCGGCCAAGTCAATGGCTACGAGTGACATCCCGGATGGCCGCGTCGTTCGCGGGAACCCAGCTACGGACAATCGTCGTTTCCTGCGCGAGCAGGCGTCCGTACGCAAGTTCCCGGGGTGGGTGGAACGGCTCCGAACCTTGACACGACGGGTGCAACGGCTCGAGGAGAAAGTGGGCGACACGCCGAACGAAGCTACGTGATTGTTCACATTGAGTTTCTGGTGTCTCGGGCGAGCACGTCAAACACCACGACACGACTCCCCGGCCACCTCTCTTAGAGGCAGGGTTGGAGGCATGCTCTGT
>CP070827.1:1595455-1598500 GCA_020344555.1 Phycisphaerales bacterium | reverse complement strand
GTCGCAGGGCACGTCGACAAAATCAACCGGTAGCAGGCCCGTGGGCGTCGGCTCTCCGGTGAATTCACTCACGTTAGCCACGTCGCCGAGCAATGTGAGCCACCATAGCGTACGAAACCCGTCACCATCCTCGGCAAATTCGATGAAACCGGCCGGCAAGCCCTGGAAGAACACGAATCCGTCCTCGTCCACAAAAGTGTCCAGGAAGATCACGTCGATTCTGGTGATGCCGACAAGTTCTCCCGTCGCTTCCAGAACCACCAGCTCGAGATTGGCCGCGTTAACCACATCGCACAGCGAATCGGAGGCCGTATCGGCGTATAGGATCCAGGGAGCGGCCTGGGCCGGAATGGACAAGCCGATCGCCAGCCAAACGCAAACAACGGCTCCACTGCTTCGATAAGCTTCAGTCAACATCCCTTTGACTCCTTAAGAGGCTTGGAAGAAGCCTGCTTGCCACCATACAGTGGTGGCGGGTAGGGTATCGCGTCTTGTGCCCGCTGAACAGCGTTCGCACCACCAGGCGGGCCCCACGCCGAAACTCGCCGTTGCCGAACCTCTTGCCTTGTGGGTTTGCAGCATCGCACTTGCCCGGCCTCGGGGGCTATGGGGAAAGCTGGATACGCACCTCGACCTCCCTGTACATACCGTCAAAGGCCGCCGCAAACCGGTGCTCATAGTCCTGCAACGATTGCATGCGTGCCTCGAATTCGTCGCTCACCACACGAATTTCGAGGTCCAGGATCTTATGATCAGCACGGGCCCGCGTGAGTTCCGCGTCGAGATCCCGGAAAGTCTCAGGAGAGCAGAAGGAGATGCGGCCCGTGCAGTCAGTGCGCTGCTCGTGAAGCCGATCGATATATCTCTCCAGCCGCTCTCGAGAATCCTGCAGGAATTCGAGCTTCAGGGCGTGAAACAGAGCCCGGTCGTCCTCGTGGAAACAGCTCTCCCGGGCGACGAACAACATGACTTCATCAAGATCGATATGCTCTCGATAATCAGCGAGACCGTCAACGAATCCTCCCCATACTTCAAGAGCCCTGGCGCGGTGTCCCTCCTTGAAGTGACGTATGACCAGGTGAAGCTGATCCCGTCTGCGATCCTCGAAACGATCCAAGACCACGGGGGTGACCCTTGCACTTCGAAGAATGACCGGCCGGATGTTCAATCGTTGATCGCCATGCCGCGAACGCCTGGCTACCCGAACATGGCCGTACTCACGTCGTGTCGGGACATAGGCCTTTCGTGGGCGCAGTCTCCTGGGGCGAGATTTATCCGAAGGAGCGGCGCGAGGCTTCTGAACCTTTGGCGGCTCCTTCTTGACTCGTTTCTTGCGCGGTGGTTGTCCGTCAGCGAACGCCGGTATCACAAAGAGCGCAAGCGTGACTATAACCGGAAAAGACCTAAAGAATCCTACAGACCGCGGTCGCATGAACATGACGCTTCTCCTCGTTTATGTCCACAGGGCACCCGTCGAGCCTGCGATCGCCAGCGCCTCCTGACGGGTTCGACCCACATCCAAGTATCCGTACCGCCAACGCCACTTCACGGCTTGGGGCGGCGGTCAGATATGAACATTAACCCGATAACCGTCCCAAGGGAAGCAGCGCGTGCGCGGCTTCCGCACATTCTGCAGCGGCCAGGTCACGCGGACAACTCATCGGGTTATTACGGCCGCTGGATGAATTACGGGCGCCGGTCCTTCCGCCGATGTACATCCGCGAAGAAACAGCGGCTTCACCACACGCACTGCAACGGGGCGGGGCGTAAGGCCCGCCCCAGCCTGTCGGGTCATTTACTTGAATCTGCTCCCCGCCTGCTAAGGGCACGGAAGCGTTGGCAGGGTCATACAGTCCGCGAACGCCGGCGGCGGATACCGCCAAGGCCACGGCGGAGGCACCGGCCTGAAGGCATCCAGGCAGAACGTCACATCCGAGATATCGATCCGCTGGTTCGCTATGCACCAGTCGTGGTCGGCTCGCACCTCGACCACCGCCGGATTGTAGAATGGCGGCCCCACGTTCTTGAACTTATCGAGTGTTGCCGTTACGTCCTTGACGATATCCACGCTGCCGTCAGGCGGCAAGCACGGATAGCCCGCGCAGCTTCCGCACAGGTCGCCCCATCTGCTCTGCTCCATATCCAGCGGAGACGAGAAGCTCCCTTCGGGGAACCCGGCCTGCTGGCAGCCCACCTCGGTCACCTCGATCCAATAGGTGCCGTTCGGAATAATTCCCTCGTGGTACACGTGGACCGCCTCGTAGCGATCGTTCGAGGGGTCACGAGTCATCGAGTAGAAATCTCCAAACCAGGGGTCACAGTCCAGCTTGGCACCCAACCAGTCGTCGTGTGGTGCAGTGGGAGGACACGGGGGAGTCCTTACACCTGAGTTCTCGCAGAACCTCTCCGGCTCCTGGACCCACATCTGCACGCCGTTCCACACGTGATACGGCGCCGGCAGATCCATGAACGTAACACGAACTGCCTGGCTCCTACCGCCAACCCCCGTTCCGCTCGGGTCACCTGCATGGAACGAAAGGTAACGCATCTTCTGGTTCACGAATGGGACTCCCGGTGGAATAACAAGGAGTTCCGGAGCCGCCATCGACGACGGGTAGCACCCACCGCAGCCGATCTCCAGCTCGCCGTTGCCGCGCGTGTCCCGAGTATCAGCCGTCCCGGCTGGTCCGTTGTATCCGCCGATACGGATCAGGAAGCACTGGTTGTCCGCGTCTGCGAAGAGCGACGCAGTCGGGGCGCCCCATGGACAGTCAATATCCCGACAGCCGACCGGCTCCAGATAGTCATTGAGGTTCGGGTCATCACAAGCCGGGCAGATCGGAGTCCCGTTCGTATAGACCGCCAGGACCGTGTCGAAGTCAGAGTTGCAGACGTCGATGTCGATCCTCTTGTCCGAGTCGCACGCGTGGTACTCGTACCAAATGTCGGCAGCGATCTGCAGATCGGCCTGGTTGTCACAAACAGGGTACGACGCAGCACCGTCCGTGGTGGAGCAAATGTTCGTGAAGTAATGAGTGCCTTCCG
>CP070827.1:1592301-1595355 GCA_020344555.1 Phycisphaerales bacterium | reverse complement strand
CTGTCATACAGCGACGTCAGGTCACGTTGAAACCGCGCCAGGCTAAATCGCTGTGCAGCCAGGGCACGCGCGGCGCACGACATGTCTCGCCGGTTCTGATCTTCCGTGGCCAGCCTGCGCATCGCGTGGGCAAGCAGGTCGGGACGACGCGGCGGAACCAGCAGACCGTGTCTCTCATCGCTAACCACCTCCGGTACCGCCCCAACACGCGTCGCCACGACCGGCAACTCGTATGCAAGAGCTTCCAGTAGAGCGATGGGCATACCTTCGTGGTGGCTTGGCTGGACGTAGGCATCGGCAGCGGCAAGGAGATTTGATTTTGCCTCGCCGTGAACCGGGCCGGCGTACCGGACCATGCTCGCGAGGTTGCGGGTGCGAATCTTCTCATAAAGGACGGTTGCGTTCCCGGCTGTTCCGGATGGGCCGGCGAGCACCACTTCCACGGCCACCTTCTGGCGGCGCAGATAGGTGCAGGCATCCAGCAGATCGTCGATGCCCTTCCACTCATCCATTCGCGCCAGGAGGGCGAATCGACAGGGACCGTTCTGCTTCTGCTTTGGCGCGACCGAAGGGATTTCGACCGCATTCTCCACTGTATCCACACGTGCCTTGGGCGCCATGTGCTGAAGCTTGTCACGCCACCGGCTCGACAACGCGACGACGCGATCGGCCCGTGTCAGAGACCATGCCACAAGCCGCCGTCGCCAGACAGGCTCCCGGGCATGGAACTCGTCGAACTTGGCACCGTGGACGTGCAGAACCACCCGGCAACCGAGGCGCTGCCCGATCATCATGTCCACAACCGATCGATAGAAAGAGAACCCGCTGCACGTGTGGATATGGACGATTGACGCATTCGTGCGGCGTATGGCGGCCCGCAAAGACCACGCCTGCCGGATGTGCCGAGCGATCCTGCCGTAAAGTGGTTCGAGCGGACTCTGTGCAAGTGTTAACGGGAGCAATTCGATGCGGTACCGGCGTGCAAAGTCGAAAGCGAGCATCTGGCCGACGACGGTGGCCATCCCACCGAGACTCTCCGGCGGTGGGCCGACAACGATGATCGTAGTCCCAGGGGATTTAGCGCTCGGTGACATCTCTTTGGCACTCAATGGCGACAACGTCCTGGTGCCTCGTTACGAAGCCGGAGCGGAGCCTCCTCTCGCCCGACACCGGTCAGTAGGTGTGTCGGTTTACCGGACGTACCGCTTTAGGTGATACCGGTCAACGTGCTGTGCTCAGGGCAGTCAGTTGATCGGCGTCGAGGAGGTGTGGAACAAGACCGCGAACGTATAGGCCACCGGCACGGCACTGATGATGACCGCGACGGTTGCCAGCCTTCGCCCCGTGGGATCGTGGCGCCGGCCGAGAATCTCGCAGATAATGATCACCAGCACGATCAGTCCGAACTTGAACACAATCGCCCAGAGAAACCCCATGTGGTCGATAATCGCCGCTGCAATCGGGTTGACCTCATACCCTCCCCACAGGAAGAGCACGAACATGGTCAAAAGCAGATCCAGAACCGATACGAAGACCAGCCAGACGTAGGCGTTCTGGTAGCGCATTTGCGGGAGCGACAAGAACCGCGGTTGGTCACGATCATCGTCGGACGTTACCAGATCCGCACCACATTCAGGGCATCGCCCGTCGCGCGTGACGCGCAGCACGTGATGGCACGACGGGCACGTACGGGTCTGGTCGCGATGGTGAGTCTCGGACACCAAGTACCGGATGCCAAATTGCCGAAGCCCACGGGACGTTACCCGTGGGCTTCGACGGAATGTCTCAGATCATGCGCCGCCACACCGGCCGGCAGCCTGTGCCGCGCCGTGTACATTACTATCCTTAGAGAAACTTGTCGGCGATGCCGGCAAGCTCCTTCACGTGAGCGATGCTCTCGTCGAGTGCCTTCCGTTCCTCAGCGTCCAGCTCAACCTGGATGACTTTCTCGACGCCGTTGCGGCCGAGCATGCAGGGAACGCCGACGAAGTAACCGCCCACGCCATACTCTTTCTCGCAGAAGGCCGCACACGGCAGGATGCGCCGCTTGTCCTTGACGATGGCCTCGACCATACGGATCGTACCGGCCGACGGAGCATAGTAAGCGCTGGTGCCCATAAGCTTAACGATCTCCCCGCCGCCCATCCTCGTCCGCTTGATGATGGGATCCAGCCGGTCTTTCGGGATCAACTGTGTAATAGGAATCCCGGCCACGGACGTATAGCGCACCAGCGGCACCATGTCATCGCCGTGTCCACCCAACAGCAGCGCCGTTATATCCTCGACGCTGCAGTCCAGCTCCATGGCGATAAACGTCCGGAAGCGGGCGATGTCCAGGCAGCCGGCCTGCCCAACGATGCGGTTCGTCGGGAAGTCGGTAGTCTTCCAGGTCGTATAGACCATGGCATCCAGCGGGTTGGAGACAACGATCAGGATCGAGTCGGGGGCGACCTTGGCGATCTGCTCGGAGACCGACTTGACGATCTTGACGTTGGTCTGGATGAGATCATCCCGGCTCATGCCCGGCCCGCGGGGGATGCCGGCAGTGATGACGACCACGTCACTGCCCTCAGCGGCGGCGTAATCGCTGCCCGCCGTGATCTTGCAGTCGAAGCGGTCGACAGGCCCACATTGAGCGAGATCGAGCGCCCTACCCTTGGTCCGGTCGGCCATCTCGGGAATGTCGATCAGGACGATGTCGCCAAGCTCTCTCTCCGCTGCCCAGACGGCACAGTTTGCACCGACGTTGCCGGCTCCCACGATGGCAATCTTCGCACGTTTCATACCGTGTCCCCTTGTCTACGAGTGACTGTACGAACAACAATTGACAGACCGCGATCATACTCTCCGGGATCGTGGACGGCAAGATGCCCTGCAAGCCGTGTGCCGCAAGGCCGCAAACCGGCCCCCAATCCCGCTGGAGCCATCCCTGGCCAGGAAAAGGCGGGCGGCTCCCGAGGAAAATCTGTCCGGGCGGGTACTGCTCCTCATCCTGCCCCACCGTCCCCACCGGCTGCAACCCCCGGATGAACGGTATCCACGGCGAGGAGGGCC
>CP070827.1:1589145-1592201 GCA_020344555.1 Phycisphaerales bacterium | reverse complement strand
GCCAACGTCGATCTGACTGCTTACGGCGGAACGACGATTACTGTACGGTTCAGAGGTGTCACCGGTACCAGCTATACGAGCGACATGTCCGTCGACGACATCTCGGTCACCGCGACGGTCGGGCCTGAGTGCAGCGTTCCCGCCGACTGCGACGATGGGCTGTACTGCAACGGAGTCGAGGATTGTGTTGACGGAAGCTGCGTTGCAGGCACGGCCGTCGACTGCGACGACGGTGTGAGTTGCACGGACGACTCGTGCAACGAGGGCACCGACTCGTGCGACAACGTTGTCAACGATGCCAACTGCGACAACGGCCTGTACTGCGACGGTACGGAATGGTGCGACCCGGATTATGACTGCCAGTCCGGCACAGCCATTGACTGCGATGACGCCGTTGACTGCACCGTTGATTCGTGCAACGAGGGCACCGATTCGTGCGACAACATCCCCAACGACGCCTACTGCGAGGACGGCCTGTTCTGCAACGGGGCGGAAACCTGCAACGCGCAGAACAATTGCCAGTCGGGTAGCGATCCGTGTCCGGGTCAGTATTGCGACGAGGGCACCGATTCCTGCTACGATTGCGAGTACGATTGGGAGTGTGACGACGGCCTGTTCTGCAACGGTGCAGAGACCTGCGCAGGCGGCTTCTGCCAGGCAGGCAGCGACCCCTGTCCAGGGCAGTCGTGTGACGAGGATAACGACCAATGTGTTCCCCTGCCTGAGAAGTACACACCGGCTGAGTACGACCAGAACGAGGGAATGCTCATTCGATGGGGATCCTACAACAGCGTCCTGACCGATATGACCGTGGCAGTTACCACCAATGATCCGGACGCCATCGTCTACATAGTCGTGACCGGCGCCTCCCAACAGGCAAGCGCCACATCCACGCTGACCTCGGCAGGGGCTGACATGAATCAGGTGGACTTCATCACCTACACGACGGACACCGGGTGGATCCGCGATTATGGGCCACGCTTCATCATAAACGCCGACCTTCGGGAGATTGTGGACCATACCTACAATCGCCCGCGTCCCAACGACAATGCGTTTCCGGCCTTCCTGGGAAGCCTTTGGGGCGAGACCGTCTCCGAGATGCCCCTCACCCATGGCGGGGGCAACCTCCAGGTGGCCGGCGCAGACGCTTTCATGAGCACGCTGGTGCTCGAGGAGAACCCCGGGCTCAGTCAGCAAGACGTTGCAGATATCATCGGACAGTATCACAACCTCGATTTGACCATCTACGAGCGTTTCCCGAGCAGTTTCGACGCCACCGGGCACATCGATATGTGGATGCTCCCGGTGTCGGACACCGAGATGATAATAGGGGAGTACGCGAGCTCGACCGGTGATCCCTACACCATCACTGAGGCTGCAGTGGCCGACTTGACCGCGAGAGGCTACACCGTTTACCGCACGCCGGGCTGGAACTACTTAGGAACTCACTACACTTACACTAACGCCACGATCATGAACGACGTTGTGCTCGTATCCAGCTTCGGCGGGTCGTACGCGGGCGAGGATGCGCAGGCCCTGGCGGTCTTCCAGACGGCCTTCCCGGACCGTACCCTCATCCAGGTCGACTCCTCTTCGATCATTGGCGCCGGCGGAGCGACTCACTGCATCATGATGCACGTGCCGGCCCTACCATGTGTCGACGACAACGATTGCGACGACGGACTATACTGTAACGGCGCGGAGACGTGCGTTGGCGACGTCTGCCAGCCCGGCACCGACCCCTGCCCCGGCCAGGTCTGTGACGAGGACAACGATCAGTGTGTCCCTGAGCCGACGGCGCAGCTCGAATCAGGTTCGGTTACGGTTGGCGGCGCTTACGTGACGGTGAATCTGACCAACTCGTACTTTAGCCCGGTGGTGGTCTGCTCTGTCCAGTACGACAACAACACGACGCCAGTGGTGGCCAGGGTCAGCAACGTAACGCCGACGAGCTTTGACGTGCGCCTACAGAACCCGTCAGACGGTGCGGTGGCAGCGGAGAACGTCAGCTACCTTGTCGCTGAAGAGGGCACGTGGACGATCGATGGTGTCAATATCGAGGCCCAGACGTACCTCTCCACCGTCACCGACGAGAACAACAGTTGGGTCGGTGAGACCCAGAGCTACGGGCAGAGCCACACCAACCCGGTCGTCATCGGTCAGGTGATGAGCGAGAATGATCCGTCGTGGTCTGTGTTCTGGTGCCAGGGCAGCAGCCGTAGCAACCCACCGTCGGCCAGTGCCCTCACGACCGGCAAAACCGTCTGCGAGGACACCGACACGACACGGGCGGATGAGACGATCGGCTTTATCGTCTTCGAGGGTGGTTCCGGCACGATCGGCGGTGTGGAGTTCGAGGCGTTCCTCGGGCCGGACACGGTCGCAGGCGTGACTAACAGCCCACCGTACACGTACACGTTTGACGTGCCGTTTTCCACGGCCCCGCAAGTTGCGGTGGTGACGATGGCCGGTGTGGACGGAGGCAACGGTGGTTGGGCGCAGACGCACGGCTCCACGGCCGCAACGACCACGACCTTGTATCTGTCGATCGACGAGGATCAGATCGGCGACAGTGAACGTAGCCACACGTCCGAGCAGGTAGGCTACGTCGTCTTCGGGACGCCGGTGCTGTACCCGACGGGAGGGGCTACATCGAGCGTCGAAATCGCTGGAGCAGGGAGTAGGTAAACGAGGAACCGGGTATACTGGAAGGGGGCTGGTGTGCGGTTACGCACACCGGCCCGCCTTTCAGTTCGTGACGCTTCAACGGACTTTGTCCCACGGGTTGCGGCCGCATAACGTAGTATCCGGGACCGCTCGTGTGAGTTTCTGGATCGCGTGAAGGACCCAGTTATCCGGCCCGCCCCTGTGTCGACTGCGCACGTGAGTCTGGTGGAGGGCGTATGGGTTCTCAGCCGCCTGACGCAGGCCCGAGCCGAACGTGAGCCATTCCCCCTGCTCGGGTCGGAGTATCCTGAGAGTGCTCGGATCTAGAGCATTCTCTTATGTGGCGGCATGTCCGGATCCCCGGAAGGAGCCACAGCAGTCGTTGGAGG
>CP070827.1:1585980-1589045 GCA_020344555.1 Phycisphaerales bacterium | reverse complement strand
GCGTAGGCGACGGTCATCGGCTCGCCGTCGTCCCAGGCGATCACTACATCGGCCTCGGGCCTGAGCGTGTATGATGCGCTGTATCCGGCCAGAGCAGAGGTGGAGGCGAGGCCGTTAGCGACGGGGCTGCTCGCATTGACGACCTGCGTGTTGGCTCGCAGGTCCCACCCGACGGCATCCAGGACCGGGCTGGCAAGCCCTCGAAACTGCGGGGCGTATCCGGGCGGATCCTGGATGCGAATCAGTCCACCGCCGGCCTCGACGAACTCGTCAACGATCTCGTAGAACCAGGGCGAGATATCCGGCACGCCGCCCGGCACGAGCATCAGCACGTCGTAAGGTGATAGATCCAAGGGGAACGAACTGTAGTCCCCGGCGACCCGGATCACACTGTGGCCAAGCTCCTTGATGCTGTCCACAAACGCCTGGCTGGCGTCGCCGGACATGAGGATCTCGAGGGCCATTTCGCATTCGTCGGGTATGAGATTCCCATTGCAGTCCTCACTCGTCCCCACCAGTGCATCACACGTATCCGGTACGTTGTTCTCGTTACAGTCCTCCTCCAGCCCCTGGAATAGATCACACAGATCCGGGTTCCCGTTGCTGTTGCAGTCGTACATCCCACCAGGTTCGCACTCGTCGGGCACACCGTTGAAGTTGCAGTCTCCGCTGGTGTCCTCCGCAATGTCACACTGGTCGGCGATGCCATTGGTGTTGCAGTCCGCCTCGCATTCATCGGGTCTTCCCATTCCGTCGCAGTCGTCACTGGTGCCAAAGGCGATGTCGCAGCTATCGGCGATGCCATTGGTGTTACAATCGGGCTCGCATTCATCGGGTATGCCGTTACCAGTGCAGTCTTCGCTGGTGCCGCCGGCGATATCCAGAGCGTCGTCGATGCCGTTGGCGTTGCAGTCACCGAGAGCGGAGACCGCGTCGAGCACGCCACCGGTAATAGTAATGCCGTCGAGCGACGCGACTGGCCGGACGCTCTCGAGGATCCGATCGCGCACCTGCTGCCACGTGAACTGGGGGCTGCGGCTCATGATCAGGGCGACGACGCCGGTAGCATGAGGGCTGGCCATCGACGTGCCGCTCAGGAAAGCATAGTCCGCCCCGAGGACCGTGCTGTAAGTCGCGATGCCGGGTGCGCCCAGATCGACTGAGTTCAAGCCCCAGTTGGAGAAGGATGCCAGGGCATCGTCGTTGTCGGTCGCGGCCACGGAGATGATGTTCGGAAGATCGTAGGAAGATGGGTAGTGCGGCGTGCCGTCATTGTTTGCCGTGTCATTCCCGGCGGCGGCCACCAAGATGTGCCCGATCGCCTGCGAGGCCTCAATGACATCGTGAAATGACTGGGAGAAACCAACCCCACCCCAACTGTTGTTCGAAACCTTGATGTCGTTTTCGATAACGTAATCCATCGCACGGATGGCATCTGAGGTGTGACCTCACCCTGTTGCACAGAGGAATTTCAACGCCACAATGTTGCACTGCCAGTTTACGCCAGCGACACCCACTCCGTTGTTGGCGACACCGCCGATGGTTCCCGCCACGTGGCTGCCGTGTCTGTTGTCATCAAGGGGATCAGCGTCATTGTTGCGGAAATCGTACCCGTGCACGTCGTCGATCCAGCCGTTGCCATCGTCGTCGACGTCGTTGTCAGGGATCTCACCGGGATTGGTCCAGATGTTCGCCGCCAGATCAGGATGGTTATAGTCTACGCCGGTGTCGATGACCGCAATCTTGAAGTTCGGATCGCCGGTCCACAGGTTCCAGGCGTCGGTCGCGCGGATATCCGCACCGGGCGTGCCGGGGTCACCGTTGATGAGCTGCCCCGTGTTCCGAAGTCCCCAAAGGATACCGAAGTCCGGATCGTTCGGGATGGCGTCGACGCAGACTGTGTAGTCGGGCTCGGCGTACAAGACGCCGGGATTCTTGCGGTACGCCTCGATCGTCTGACCGACCTTGCCGTCGGGGACTTCAACGAGCGTCAGACCGCGGACTGCACGGAATTCCCTGATCGTCCGGAGGCTCCTCGCCCCGTTGTGCGCATCTTCCCTGGCTGCGCGGGTGACGCCGGGCCTGAATCGCACGAGCACGCGCGAGGGATGAACCTCCGGCCAGCGCTTGCCGGGTCGGCTAGACTCGCCACCGCCCGGTACGCCTACCTGCGTTTTGCGATCACTCGCTGGGCCGTCACGAGTTTCGGTAGCACCTTTTACGGAAGGCTGCCACGCCGTAACCTGCCCCGTGGATACCAATGCAACCACGCCTAGAACCGTCGTACAGAAGCGATACATGATATCCCCCTTTTACAGAAGCCACCCCCGAAGGAGCTGTGACGCTACCCCACAGTGTTGAGGCCATTGTAACACATTGGGGGTCCAGCAGTCCAGGCTTGACCTGCAGGAACAAGAAAAGTAACAGGTCAGCCCTCTGCAGTGCATCGGAGTTCGGGAGACTGTCAAAATCGGCAAACTTGCGCTCCGGCCCCTGCCCTGGTATGCAATCCGTCATGCGGGCAGGGAAGGCGAAGTCACGCAACGCCATCATCAACGCAGCGCCGCGCGGGGAACTGGATGAAATCCGCGCTCGGCGGCTTCATGATCTTGGGCCCGAGGCCGTGGCTGGAGCGGGTGGGAGTTGAGGGCTATGTGCCGGATGTGTGCACAAACGGTTGAGTGAAGGACGCCGGTAGCGTATCGCAAGAGGCTCTGCGAAAGGCTCGTCGTGAGGAGGTTCTCAGCGATGCAGAATCGGCGGCCTTGCCAGAAAATCACGTGAAACGGGTCCACCCCGCAACCCCGTGGCTTCCCTCCGCAATCACGCGTCGCCGCGCTGCTCCAGAGAACCCATTTTGCCGGGTCGCTCACCTCGTTTCGAGGTGGCCGCGCGATTTCTCACGGGTCCGTGACAATTTAGGCGGGCCGGAGGTAGGGCAGGTGGTTCTCCCGGCCACGCCGGGGGGTTCACCTGCCACCCGAAAACGGCAGGTCAACGTTCCGCTGGCGCGGAACAACGACCTGCCCTACGGTTTTTGGCGTCCGCCGATTCTGTCACGGACC
>CP070827.1:1582803-1585880 GCA_020344555.1 Phycisphaerales bacterium | reverse complement strand
GAGGTCCTACTTCTGCCCATCGAGCCGGATGAGGACGGTGCCCGGAAGCCCGCGACCCTGTCGGCGAGCCCGTCGATCGACGGCTTCGCAGCGTTCTCACCCGATGGCAAGTGGATCGCCTACGTGTCCGACGACTCCGGGCGGCAGGAGGTGTATGTATGCCCCTACCATGACGATGCCATCGCAGGCGCGGGTATCCCCATTTCCACCGACGGGGGAGCACGCCCCCGTTGGGCTGCTGATGGGAAGACGCTCTACTACTGGGCCGAACCGAATTGGCTGATGGCCGTGTCGATCACGACGGAGCCCACCCTCAACGCATCCAAACCGCGTCAGGCTCTCGACCGCGATCAGCTCCGAGGTGCCGGGATTCTGGACGTTCTCCCTGACGGGCGATTCAGCATGATCCAAAAGGGCGAGGATGAGGGTGACATCAAACAGGTGAATGTCGTGTTCAACTGGTTCGAGGAGCTGAAGGCCAAGGTGCCAGCGGAGACCAGCCGGTGACGCTCGCGTCCGGTTCACAACTTGGGCCGTATGAGATCGTTGACCCCCTCGGTGCGGGCGGGATGGGGGAGGTCTATCGCGCGAAAGACACTCGCCTGGATCGCGAGGTGGCGGTCAAGGTGCTGCCGGAGAGCTTGGCCAAGGACCGCGAGGCGCTCGGCCGATTCGAGCGTGAAGCAAAGGCGGTGGCCGCGCTTACCCATCCAAACATCCTGGCTATTCACGACATTGGGAGGGAAGGCGATACGTCGTATGTCGTAACCGAGCTCCTGGAGGGTGAAACGTTACGGGAGCGCGTTCGCCGTTCGGCGATTCCGTGGCGCAAGGCGGTCGAGATCGGCACTGCTGTTGCCGACGGGCTGGCGGCCGCTCACAGCAAGGGCATCATCCACCGGGACCTCAAGCCGGAGAACATCTTCCTCACCAAGGACGGCGTGGTGAAGATCCTGGATTTCGGCCTGGCCCGCATGGAGTCGGGCCCCATGGGCGCGCCGTCCGAGGGGCAGGCGGATGCCCCGACCCTCACGCTCGATACGAGGCCCGGCACAATACTGGGCACCGTCAGCTACATGTCGCCCGAGCAGGTGCGCGGCCAGAAGCTCGATGCGCGGAGTGACATCTTCTCGTTCGGCTCCGTGCTCTACGAGATGATGACCGGCTCGCGGGCATTCACGGGCGAATCGACGCCTGACACGATGACGGCGGTCCTCAAGGAAGAGCCTCCCAGCGTAGTGTCCACCCGTGCCGAGGTGGCCAGCGAGGTGGATCGAGTGATCACCCGCTGCGTTGAGAAGAAGCCGGAGCATCGTATTCAGTCGGCCCGCGATCTCGGCTTCGCCCTGCGCGACATACTCATGGACAGTGGCCCGTCGAAGCCTGCAACACCGGCGCCGAAGGCCGCCGGAGTCCCCTGGATTCTGGTGGGCGCACTGACGATTGCCCTTGCGGTGGTTCTCACACTCTGGCAAGCGGGCAAGCTGACGAGTGACGAGGGTGAGGCCATCACCTCCCTGGCGGTACTGCCCTTTACCAGCGCGGGCGGCGATCCGGAGACCGAGTATCTAAGTGACGAAATCCCGGTGAGCATTATAAACAACCTCGCTCGGCTCTCGGAACTTCGGGTCGTTCCACGGAACACGGCATTTCGCCAGAGGGGTCAACAGAGAGGGCTCGCCGCCGTTGGCCGAGAGCTGAACGTCAAAGCGATCCTTACCGGCCGTATCACGGTGCTTGCGGATAGCCTCATTATCCACGCCGAACTGATCGACGTAGCCGACGACAGGCAACTCTGGGGCACCAAGTACCGCAGGACACTGGCCGACATCCTCGCCATTGAGGAGGACATCGCTGAGCACATCTCTGACGCCCTCAGGCTGCGGCTCAGCTACGAGGACAGGACCCGCCTCACCGAGCGCTACACGGAAAACGCTGAGGCCTACCGGGCCTATATGCAGGGTCGCTTCTGGTGGAACAAGCGAACGAAAGAGGGATTCAGAAAGGCCATTGAGTTCTTCGACGAGGCAATTCGAATCGATCCGGAGTATGCCCTCGCCTATGCCGGCAAGGCCGGCACGTACAGCGTTATGGGATACTGGACGCGCCGACCCACCGACGTGGCCCCTCTTGCCCGTGAGGCAGCCGAAACGGCGATCCGACTGGATCCGACATTGGCAGAAGCGTATCCACCACTCGGCTGGGTACACGCCATGAGTGAGCGGGATTGGGAAGCTTCGGAGAGAGATTATCGTAAAGCCATCGAGCTCAATCCGCGCTACGCGACGGCCCACCACTGGTATACGATCTTGTTGTTGGTCCTGGGCCGATTCGACGAGGCCGAACGTGAAATCGGCAGAGCCCGCGAGCTCGATCCCGGATCGCTGATAATCAATCGCGACTATGCGAGTGTCGCGTTCTTCCGCCGGGACTTCGATCTCGCTCTGCGGCGCTGCCAACGCGCCGTCGAGATGGACCCGACGTTTGCTCCTTCCCGCAAAATCCTGGGGACTATCTACATATCCTTGGAGCGTCATGACCAAGCGATCGCCGAGTGTCGGAAGGCTGTTGAATTGGAGGGACACACTCCGAGGTACGCGGGGATGCTGGGTTATACCTACGGGCTTGCCGGGCGCCGCGCTGAGGCGCTCGAAGAACTCCGGATCCTGACTGAGCTCGCCGCACAAGGGGAGTATGTCCCGGCTTATGGGTTCGGGATGATCCACGCCGGATTGGGCGACTTTGACTCGGCCTTTGAGTGGTTCGACAAGGCATGTGATGAGCGTGACAACGAGCTGCCGCTCTTCAAGTTTGGGCCGTGGGTAGACGTGCTGCGTTCCGACCCGCGTTTTGACGCGCTCTTGAAGAAGATGAACCTGCCGTCCGATCTCCCCGCACCGGTGGTTCCTACTTGGCCCGCCGCCACGCCGGTGCCCGGCAGGATCATGTTGGCCGTTCTGCCGTTTGACGACCTGAGTCCCGATCCGCAGGAGTGGTTCAGCGACGGCCTGACGGGAGAGCTGATTGCGACGCTCGGACGCATCGAGGCTCTGGGGGTCATTTCGCGGACATCGGTG
>CP070827.1:1579617-1582703 GCA_020344555.1 Phycisphaerales bacterium | reverse complement strand
CTTCTGCAAGGCGACTGGGCGGGTCCAGGCCGGCGTTCTCGATTATGTCGCGGTTGTAGTAAACGACCAGGGCGGACTCAAATGCGCCGAGCGCGTAAAGCTCCCCATCATAAGTCCCCTGTTCCAGCAGTGACGGGAGCATGTCAATCCTGAGCTTCTCGCTCACCAGGTCGCCGATAGGTTGCAGCACTCCTTCCGCCGCCCAGGGGCCGACGTACGGGCCGTCGATGTCGAGTACATCCGGCAGAGAAGCCGAGGCCGACGCAATCGAGACCTTGTCCGCGTACTGGCGGTCAGGAAAGAAGCTAATATCGATGCGTATCTGTTGATCCCGGTAACGCTCGTTGAACGCCTCGGCAATGCGCCGCATGGCGGCGTTCTCGCGCTCTTGCCCATGATGCGCCCAGACCGTAATGACTCGGGCGCCGGTAGATCCCGATTGCCGATTGCACTGGGCGATCGTGGACACCAGGACGGTGCCGGCTACGAACGCTGCCGGTATTGTAAAGCGTCGCATCAAGACGCCCGGTACGACCAAGCCTCTCGCCTTATTCCCGCCCCGGTCTGAATACGTGGGTTGCGTCACGTTCTTTACTCGCAGCCACATCCTACAGACCCAGGCCTGCGCTCGCTACCCGCCACTTACGACAAGCCGGCCATCGATTGTCTCGCGACGGTCATCCGAGGCGATCTTCAGGTGACAGGCGGGATCAACGTCGGCCCGGGAAACGTTTGCCTGGGCGTCCGATACTGCCTATGATTCGCAGCCCCTCGGGCCGGCGGTCCGGTCGGGTATGACCGGGCCCAAGCTGGAAGAAGCTGTTGTCATCACTACCTACTGTATTGCAGCTTATACCCGAGGACTGCGGCCTGCGACCGGGCTGTGCCGCAGCCGAATAAGGCGAGGAGCTATATGCCAGCAAAGCGAATGCTCGCCACGGACCTGGACGGTACTTTTATCGGCGACGACCAGGCGATGCTCAGATTGTGGGATGCTCTGCAGACCCACGGCATCCTGGTGGCGTTCTCCACCGGCCGGCACCTCCAATCGATCCAGGACTTCTACACCGATAAGCAGCAGGCCGGTTTATCGGCGTCCGACCGTTCGGACGCGTGCATTTGTATGGTCGGCACGGACGTGTATTTCTGGGACCGTGGCGCATATTACCTGGACCCTACGTGGCACAAGATCATTGCTGAGGATTGGGATAAGGATGCCGTCGAGGATATCATCCGTTCGATTCCGGAAACGCGGATACAGGACGAGCAGTGGCAGTCGCCCTTCAAGAGTAGTCACTATCTCGAGGAAAACGTCGAAGAGCGTCTGGCGGAAATCCACGGTCGGCTCGAGCAAGCGGGCATTCGAGCGAAGGTTGTGTACTCCGCGGGCAAATTCCTGGACCTACTGCCCATTCGCTCCGGTAAGGGTGAGGCTGTGCGGTTCGTAGCCCGACACTACGGCCTGGGGCCCGAAAACGTTATTACCAGTGGAGATTCAGGCAACGATCTGGACATGATGCGTCCCGAACTCGGTTTTCGCAGCATTGCTGTAGGTAATGCCGAAGAGGAACTCCAGGGTTTTCGGGCTCCTCACGTCTACCACGCACACGCTTTTTACGCCGCAGGCGTCCAGGAAGGGTTGGAAGCATACGGTTGGTTGTGAATATAATCATACGGGCTTGCCGGTGGAAGGGAGAACAGGGGGGCTCCCTGCAGTCTGGCAGGTTATTCTCGTAGGCGTCAGGAACACTGCTGATGGTAGCGACAGGGAAGCTGTCTATTGATGACTTGCACGAGTGCTTCACGCGCAGCAGGCGGACGCACGTGCTGATGATCACCAACCATGGTGTGCACGAATGGAAGGTGGTCCCCGGCCTTCCCGACACCGGCGGACAGAACGTCTACGTCAACCAGTTCACCGAAGCCCTGGTTGCTCAGGGCTACCGCGTGACCATTGCCAACCGCGGCGGGTATCGTCATCCCGTAACCGACCGCATGCAGACCGGCGTAATCTACCATCCCTCCGGATACGCGCGGATCATCTATCTCGAAGATGGGCTGTCCGCATTTGTCCGCAAGGAGGACATGAGCGAGCAGTTGCCCGAGCTGGCCAAGGACCTCGCCCGCAAGCTCAATCAGAATGGCGACAGCTATGACCTGATCATTTCACACTATTGGGATGCAGCCCAACTGGGTGTCATGCTCAACGGGGCCGGCCGCAGGCGCGTGCCGCACCTCTGGGTCCCTCACTCGCTCGGTGCTTTGAAGAAGCACAACATGGATCCCTCTACCTGGGCCGACCTTCGCATTGACGAGCGGATCGCTCACGAACGCAAACTGCTGGAGTCGGTCGACGGCTGCGTGGCCACCTCCACCGCCATTCGCAATACGATCCGGCGGGACTACGATTTCGAGGCACGCTACTTTCTGCCGCCCTGCGTGGACGAGACCCGCTATCGCCCACGCTCTGCTGACGAAGTGGAGCCGGTCTGGGCGTTCCTTGGCGAGCAATCCGGCCTCAGCGTGGAAGAGCTAAAGAGCCGTAAGCTGGTTACCGAGATCAGCCGGACCGACAAGACCAAGCGCAAGGACATCTTGATCAAGGCCTTCGCCCGCCTCAAGAAAGAGGTGCCCGAGGCACTGTTGCTGCTTTCCATCGATCCTCATGCCGGAGCCCTGCACGATTCACTGTTGAAGCTTATCGCTGATCAAGGCCTTCAAGACGATGTCATTGTCTTGGGTTCGGTCTGGGACCAGCTCCCCTTGCTGTACAACGTGACGGACGTCTTTTGCACGCCTTCGGTGATGGAGGGATTCGGGATGACCTCCCAGGAGGCGGCTGCCTCGGGCAAGCCGGTGGTCTCGTCCAGCCTCGTGCCCTTCGTGTACGAGTACCTGTTGGGCGCCGATCCCGAACGTGTGGCCCTGAACCATAGGGGCCCGTCCAAGAACCTGCTCATCGGCCAGGCCGGCGTGATCGTACCGGCCAACTTCGTCGAGGGATTCGCCGCCGCCCTCGTGCGACTGTTGCGGGACGACGTCCTGCGCCGGCGCATGGGTGAGCACGCCCTGAATATCACGGTCCC
>CP070827.1:1576406-1579517 GCA_020344555.1 Phycisphaerales bacterium | reverse complement strand
TGAAGCCCGGCGTAGCCGGGGAGATCTTCGCTGATATTCTCAAATTCGGCGGCTACGCGTTCAACAAGGCGCATTCAACCGGCTATGCGCTCGTCGCGTACAAGACGGCCTGGATGAAGACCTATTTCCCCGTCGAGTTCATGGCCGCCTTGATGACCTTCGAAATGACCAACACCGACAAAGTGGCCGAGTACTGCGAGGACTGCAGGGAAATGGGGATCGCGGTCGGACCGCCCAGCATCAACGCCTCGGAGTTCGATTTCGTGGTCGAACGAGGGCCGGTAGCGGCCTCACCCGGGGAAGATGGTAGCGCCCACCCGGCACGCCCACAGCCCGGTGGGCAAGATCTCCCTGTTGATTCCGGTTGCGGGCCGTCTCACCCGGCAGAGGGGTCCGGCGCCATCCGCTTCGGTCTCGGTGCCATCAAAGGTGTCGGGTCTAAGGCCGCCCTAGCAATAGTCGAGGAGCGTGAGCGCGGCGGGCCGTATAAGGACCTGTTCGACTTTTGCGAACGCGTGGACCTGTCGGCGGTCAACCGCGGGTGCCTCGAAGCACTGATATGTTCCGGGGCGTTCGATTGTACGGGCGGAATGCGAAAAGCGCTGAGCGAGGCACTGGAAGGTGCGATAAATCTGGGGCAGGCGGCGCAGCGCGATCGACGTAGCGGGCAGATGAGCCTGTTTTGCGGTGATGATGGTCAACCCACGCCGGAAGCGCCCGAACCACAGCTGACCACCGCGGAATGGAGCGAGGCGCAAATGCTGGCCCGCGAAAAGGCTGTACTCGGCTTCTACATCACCCGCCATCCACTGGCCAGCCATGAGCGATTACTGGAAGCATGCGCAACCGCCACAACGGCCGATCTAGCCCGCTACAGGGATGGCGACACTGTTGTTGTCGGAGGGTTGGTGTCGAGCCTGCGGACGGTGACCGCCCGCGGAGGGCGCAGCGCCGGTCGCAAGCTGGGCGTCCTCACGCTTGATGACTTGAAGGGCCGGGTGGATGCCATTCTGTTTTCGGACGAGCTGATCAAATATCGGCCGGTGCTGACGCCCGACGCCCTCGTTTTTCTGGAAGGGGTGGTGGACCGCAAGCGTGAGGAGCCGTCGCTACGGGTATCGCGGGTGGTCATGGCTGAGGAGGCTTTGCAGACATTCGCCACCGTGCTCTTGCTCAACGTCACCCGAGACACCCCCGTCGAGGATCTGATTCAGATTCTTCGAGCCCACCGTGGCGGGTGTCGGGTCTACCTGAACGTCGAGACCACCGACGCGATGGTTGCCCAGATCGAGTGCAACCCGTCGATGCGCGTCAGTTGCGGAGTGGAACTGATCGACACGTTGGTCCAACTGCTCGGTCGCGGGGCGGTGTGTGTTCTAGGACCAAACCGGAGGGCGATGCCGGTCCAGGACGTTCGGAACTCCCCTGGCGCAGCGGCCTATGTGGTGACGTAGTAGGTCCCGTCCCAGCCCAAGCTCGGGCAACTCACGAGTCCGGCACCGATTCCATTCCCCCTTTATAGGGCCGCTCACGGGAAGACGGTAGGATTAGGTCGCCAGAATGGGGCGTTACCGGCATACCCGCAGGAATAGCCCGAATATTCTCCTGGATTGACAGGTGGGTAGGCGGTCCAACGTCTATTTGAGTGATCATGGCCATGGCCCAGCAGGAAGGCTTCGACGCAGAGGAGCCTGTAATTGAGGCGATCCGCGCCGGCGACCGGTATGCCTTCGGGGAGTTTGTGCGTCGCCACAACCGCTGGGTCTTTGGCGTGATCTATGGCGTGCTGGGTGAACATGACGGCGTGGAGGACGTCGCCCAGCAGGCCTGGACGGCTGTCTGGCGGCGAGCCGGAGAGCTGCGCGATGTGAAGCGTTGGCGGCCCTGGCTTTACCGGCTGACCCGTAACGCGGCCATCGACGCCGGTCGAGACGTAACCCGAAGGCGCAGCCGCATGCAGGTGATTGCCAAGAATGGGCAGGCAACGTCCGGCGACACCCCGGATTGCCACCTGGGCGGGCATGAACAGTACGGTGAGGTGTTGGCGGCGGTCCAGGCATTGCCGGCCCTGTACCGCGAGCCGTTCGTCTTGCGACATCTGAACGGATGGAGCTACTGCGAGATTGCCGAGGTGATGGGGATGCCGATCGACTCCGTGGAGACGCGGCTGGTACGGGCCCGACGATTGCTGCGGGATTGTCTCAGAGACAAGGTGCTGTAGATCGGTGGCGCACGTGGATAAGGACATTGAGAGACTGATCGTTCGGAGCTTGGACGGCGAGCTCGGCGAAGATGAGCAACTTCAACTCAACCGCGAGCTCATCCGCAATCCTGAAGCTCAGCGGCTGATGGAGCAGTACAAGCAGATCGATGAACTGGCCGGTGTGGCGCTAGATCACGCGCTGGGCTGCGATCGCATTCCGCTTGATCCGGCTGCGTTGCCAGGTCGGGAGCAGTCGCAACGAGTCGTCCGCTATCACCGTGGTTGGTGGCTGGTGCCGGGGGCGATTGCCGCCGCGCTTCTGGCAATCGTGGTTGCTCAGTTTTCCGCTAGGCCTCCGGCCGGACCTGCGCTGGCCGACCGTAATGGGGGTGCTGGGAACACGGTGGTCCCTGTCGGCCGCGTCCCGCGGCCTACGGGGATCATGCGAAACGCCAGCACGGCTGTCAGACGTAGTACCGGGCGGGATGTGTTCGGCGTGGTGGGTGAAGACGGCAATATATATTGGATTGAAGTTGATAGTACCAAGACGTTCAGGCGACCAAGGCCGAGACCGGGGGCTCGAGTGCCGACGGAGGATATGTAATCGTCGACCGGCTCAGGCTTAGCTCGCATTTGTGTGCAGAACAGTTGACAATACTTGTAGAACAAAAGGAGTGAACCCATGAAGATGATTTTGGCGAGTCTCCTGCTGGCGACGGTCCCGCCGTGGGTGTCCTCGACAGCGGCCAGGGCGTGTGATTGCGATGATGGTGCGAAAAAGCGGGTGGTCGTTGTCACCGATGGGAAGACCATCACCGGCGACCACGATTGCGTGATGAGCGGCGCAGATGAGGGTGTCGCGAAATTCTTGGTCAAGGTCGGTGGAGACACAAACGACGGCCGCAGCG
>CP070827.1:1573191-1576306 GCA_020344555.1 Phycisphaerales bacterium | reverse complement strand
ACGATTGACCAGATTGGGCGGTCGCCAAGGCGGAAGCTCATCGAGGGTGAGGATTCCACGGATAAAGAGAAACTGGGCTCCGCCGCGGCACAGTACAATATGCTTCGCAACAACTTCCGGGGCTTGCCCAGTACCGATCCGGAAGAGGACCGGTGTCACTACAAGTACATGGACCTGAGGCGTAGGGCGTCTGATTGGCGTTGGCCTCATCGCGTTGCCGACTGGGTGTTCCTCAAATGGTGTTGGGGTTATGGGATCTATACGTACCGGATTGTGGCGACTATTGCGCTGGTCATTTTCGGATTCGGTGCGCTGTATCACGTTGCCGCCGGGCCCGCGACCATACGCAACTACTACGTTACATCGGGCCCGGATGCGTTGCCTGACATCCAGACCGCGGAAGCCGACCCTCAGACCGAATTCAGCCCGTGGTATTTCTCGATCATCACCTTTACGACGATAGGCTACGGTGACTATGCGCCCCGCGGCTGGCTGCGCTGGTTCGCGGGGGTCGAGGGTCTTATGGGGCTGCTTTTGATGGCGGTGTTTACGGTTTCGTTTGCCCGCAAGTTCATACGTTGAGGCGTCCCGACTTGCTCGTTCGTAACAGATCAGCCGTCTGCAATGCAAGGCCGAGCCGACAAATGTCAAAATAGGCAACTTGCGCACTCGTCCATGCGTTGATATGCAACGACGCATGCGGTCAGGGACGGCGAAAAGGCTCGACGCCATTATCGACGCGGCGTTACGCGGACAGCTGGATGATGCGCACGCCCAACGGCTTCATGACCTGCGGCCGGAAGCCGTCGCACTGGCCATGCTTGCAGCCAGCAAACGCATCGCCGAGCAGAAAGCACGTATTGTCGAACTGGAGTCACATACACAACAGAGCGGCTCCTCACCCTCGACACCGTCGGGCATGGTGCCCATCTACACCAAGGCTAACACGCCGAAGCGACGTAAGAAACCGGGAGCCAGGCAAGGTCACCCGGGCCATCGACGCAAGACGCCCGCGCGGATCGATGAGCGGAAGACCTACCGTTTGAAACGCTGCCCTTGCTGTGATGGGCCACTGCACCGCTGTGATCGAAGACGTACCCGAACCATCGAAGACATTCCCGAAGAGATTGAGCCTGTGGTCACCGAACACACCATCTGGCGTGACTACTGCCCAAAATGCAGGAAACACGTGGAACCCGTGGTGCCTGATGCGTTGCCCCGTGCGACGATCGGCCACCATCTGATTGCCTTGACCGCCTGGCTCCATTACAGGCTTGGGGTGACCATCGATCAGATCATCGACATTCTCTCGTATCACCTGCAAACGGAGCTGACGCCCGGCGGGCTGATAAACGCCTGGCAGAGTTGGGCGGTCCTGCCCAAACAGCCGCGTGCTGGTTAGATCGTACTGAAGCACGATTCCCTTCCTTCTGGCTTGCGTCACCGATGCTCGGTAGGCCTACGCGGCCATGCCGTTGTCGGTCTCGCGAAGCATCAAGTACCCGTACGCCTTCGACACAACGAGCGAGAGCTTGGGCAGCTCGTCCGGACGGAGGTACGTGGTCGTCTTCCACTCGCCCGACCGCTCGTCGCGGTATCGCTTCTGAATACGGATGCTGTGCTGGGCGACGCTGCGCCCATCAATGGTCGTGGTCTTCGTCCAGATCGCGGCGACGATTGTGCCGGCGCGAAACTCCTTGGTTGGCTGGTCACTGGGCTTACTCGCCATCCTCACGTCTCCATTGCATGTTCGCTAACTTGCGTACACTAGTCTTAAAAAAAACTTCGGCGGTCAGCTAGCTTCCGCCTTTCTGCTTTGCCAAGCTGAACAGGTCCCGCCGTTTCGGAACTCCGTCAACAATGGTGATCAAATCAAGCTCACCACCGGGCTTCGCCGGCTGAAGCAGCCGTTCGCCGAGTTCCTCCGGCAACAACCGCTGGGAGTCAGTAATGCGCGGCTGAATGTCACTTAGCCGGTTTATCGCCGCAGAGAGAGAGACGTCGAAGCGTCGAGTGATCACCGGTAGCAGGCGTTTTCTCCAGAGCCACTCTGCTTCGAGATCCGTGTACCCGACGGAGCGCACGGCGAGCCGAAGAGGCCATCCGTAAGTCGTTAACTAGAAAAGGTTTGCGATTCACAGGCTGAGGGCAGAATCCCCCCTGCCCCGTGCGGGTACTCATGCGACACCGGGTCGCGGATGTCGGGGCCGCCTTAGAGAAGAGCAGGCAGACCCGGGCCGTGAACGGCTTGCCTTGGCGGCTCTGCGGTGGGCGGGGGCAAGATACTCCCCCGCCCAATGCGACACACTTTGCAGTAAGAGGCTGGGCCGGTTCCGTGGCGACCAGGGTCAGCCCACGAGTTCGCGAAGAAGCCCTTCTGCCGAATGTCGAGACGTTGAACCGCCGCCATCTCACGTTCGCGACGCGGATGCGCCGTTGCGGTGGGCGGAATGAGGGCTCAGATTCAGAAAGCATGACAGGTGGCCGCAGGACAGCGGGACGCGGTTGCCCGACTCCTTACCTTGGCCTATTCTGGGCCAATCAGCCGGACAGCTGTGAAGAGGACGCATTTTTTCTGTGAAACTGAGGCGGGAGCGCGCAGTTCTAGTAATGAAAGCCGTTGTCGCATGATCGACGAACCCTCCGAAACACGTTCGTGGCTACGCCGATTGCGCGACGGGCACGCGGAGGCACTCGCCGAGCTGTTTGAGCATTACCGGCCACGGCTCGAGCGCATGATTCGATTGCGCCTCGACAGACGACTCGTGGGTCGTGTTGACCCGTCAGACGTATTGCAGGAGGCCTATCTTGATGCGGCTGATCGGATCCAGGACTATCTGCGAAAGCCGGATGTGACGTCCTACATCTGGCTTCGCGGGCTGACGAAGGAGCGGCTGATCAGGCTCTATCGGCGGCATCTCGGGGCCAAGTGCCGCACGGTTGAGCGCGAATGCGCGCTTCCGGAGGCATCGTCGATCCTGTTGGGCAAGAGGCTGCTGGCCGGGGGAACCAGCCCCAGCAAAGCCCTCCGGCGAGAGGAACTTCGTGGCCGAGTCCAAGCGGTGTTGAATCAGCTTGGCCCCGATGATCGGGAGGTCATCCTGATGCGGCATTT
>CP070827.1:1569972-1573091 GCA_020344555.1 Phycisphaerales bacterium | reverse complement strand
GACGACATCATGGGACAGGTACACCCGCCGATCCCTAAGCCGGATAGGAAGATCTATCAGACCAAGTATCAGTACGTGGCCGGGACGAACGTCATCTTCCGCCACAAGGAGCACACTCACCGGTACGGCTTGAGGTGCGCGGAGTGCCACCACGAGGATAATTGTCTGCGCTGCCACGAAGCAGGGAAATCAGAGGCGAAACGGGTCAAGACGCTTGAGGAGCATCATGATCCCTGCGCGCGTTGCCACGACATGGAAAGCCCTGAGAGATGTGACCACTGCCACCGGCTGGAGGGCGATCCCGAACCGGCGCCGTTTGACCATGCCAATGTGGGATGGCCGCTTAGCAAGTATCACGAGCGGAATAGTTGCCGTGACTGCCACAGAGACGTGCCATTCGTCAAGCTGAAGCGAGACTGCGACGCGTGCCACAACACTTGGGCACCCGACAGCTTCGATCACACGCTCACTGGTCAGGCGATGGATGAGAACCACGCCGAGATCGACTGCGAGGAGTGCCACGTCGGCCGAAAGTTCGATCAGCCGCCCACGTGTGACGAATGTCACGATGATGATGAGGTGGCGGTCTTTCCGAGCAAACGCCCTGGGGCCGTTCTCGGCCGCAGAAGTGAGTAGCTCAGGTAAGAATGAGACTGGGAACGGAAGATGACAGCGGCGCCCCCTCCCTTGGGCCGCCTACTGAGATATGAAGCGTTGGTGTTCTGCTGCGGCTAGCGTACGGCACCGTCGCGGTCTGTACGGAAGAGGCCAAGAGCCTGCCGAACCGGAGTGTCGAACATGGAGCGATATGAGCGCATCTTAGTCTGCATTGACCGGTCAGCTTACGACGCTGCTATGCTTAGGTATGCGGGAGGCAGGTCCCGCGCCGCCGTTTCAAAGGAGATCCACTTCCTCCACGTCTTGGACGACACGGAGCGCATCTTCCACGACACGCCGGACGGCTCGCCGGCTCCGCGCGACCCGACCACCGAGGCTTTGCAGACTCTCGTGACGGAGCACTTCAGTGGACACGGACAGGAGCATCTTCTGTGTGAAGTGATTCGTGCATCACCGTTGATCGAGATCCTGCGTTACGCGCACGAGAAGGATGTTGACCTCATTATGATGGGGCGGCACTACGGTCGCCGAGTGGAAACGGACGACGAGGCTGTCCTCGCGCGGCGCATTGCGCGGAAGGCGACCTGCTCCGTTCTCGTGCTGCCAGAGGAATATCAACTCCAGGCGGATGCTATCGTGGTACCGATTCGGGATTCGGAGTGCTCCGCGAACGCCCTTGAGGTTGCCTGTGGCATTGCAGCGACGACCGGCGCCACGGTCACGGCTTTGAACGTGTACACCGTGCACGGTGGTTATTCGCGCGTCGGCACGACCCTTGAGGAGCATCAAGCGCGGCTCGAAGCCGCTGCCACCCGCGAGTGTGGCAGGCTCATTAAGAGGACGGACACACATTGCGTGAACGTGGAGTGCAAGTGCGCTCCGGACCATCACGGAAACCCCGTGCCGGTCATTCTGGAGGAACTCGGAAGCGGAGAAGGCCGGGCGGTCGTGATCGGCGCGCGCGGCCGGACCGGTGCGGCCGGCGTCCTGCTGGGAACCGTCACGGAACAGTTGATCCGCAAGAGCCCATCACCAGTACTTGCCGTCAAGAAGAAAGGCGAATGCGTCGGCGTGCTTCGCGCCCTGCTCATCATCGCCGGACCAGAAGACTAGGGGTCCGGTCACGAGAATGGCTGTGAGGCTTCAAGAATGAGATCGGTTGAGCACGCAGGATGCGCGAGCGTCGTGGGAGAGCCCGTGGAACGGCCTCCTGATCATGAGCAGGAGGGAGCACCGAGTCTCGCCTGGCACACCCTTGACTCTGCACGGATTCGCCAGGCTCTCTCTGCCGCTGGCACCGGGCTTACCTCTGCAGAGGCCGAGGCTCGTCTGAAGAGCTATGGCCCGAACCGACTACCGGAGCGGCCCGGCCCGACATTGTGGGAGATTTCCCTGCGCCAATTCCGCAGCCCGCTAATCTATATTCTGGGCATCGCCGCTGTGGTTTCTATCGCGATTGGGGACGTGAAGGATGCCGGTATCATCGCCGCAGTACTGGTGCTCAATGCCCTAATCGGTGGCTACCAGGAATGGCGTGCGGAGAGAAGCAGTCGCGCGCTTCAAAAGTTCCTGAAGATCCGCGCTTCCGTTGTGCGCGACAGGGAGGTACGCGAGATCGATGCCGAGCAAGTCGTACCGGGCGATCTGGTATGGGTCGAATCCGGCAACCGTGTACCGGCGGATCTGCGCCTTGTGTCCACGCACGGTCTGGAAGTGGATGAGTCACTCCTAACTGGTGAGTCAACCGCGGTCTTCAAGGATCCCACCTGGACTGGAGACGCGTCAACACCCCTTGCCGACCGTCGAAACATGGCCTACGCCGGATCGGTCGTGGTTCGTGGTCGCGGCAGAGGTTTGGCTATCGCGACCGGTGCGGCAACGAGCGTCGGGCAAGTTGCCCAAGACGTGCTGAGCACTTCCGGCGGTAAGCCGCCGCTGGTGGAGCGTATGGGACGGTTCAGCCGCGCCGTAGCGGCTGCGGTCCTGGTGGCGGCGTTCTTGGTCGCCCTGGTGGGCATCTTTGCCCATGGGCATACCGTCACCCAGATGTTCATGTTTGGCGTCGCGCTGGCGGTCTCGGCTATACCCGAGGGGTTGCCGATCGCCATGACCGTGGCGTTGGCTATCGGCACCAGCCGGATGGCTCGCCGCGGCGTGATCGTCCGCCGACTCGCGGCGGTGGAAGGCCTGGGCAGCTGTACGCTGATCGGCAGCGACAAAACTGGGACGCTAACGTGCAATGAGCTGACTGTTCGCGAAGTCTGCCTGCCGAACGGTGACATATTCGAAGTCACCGGCCAGGGGTTCGTACCGGAGGGACAGATCCTTTTCCGGCACGAGACGATTGAGCCAGGCTGCCAATTCGACGAGCTAGCTCGGGTTGCTGTCCTCTGCAACGAAGCAGATATACACCGCAACGAGGGGACCTTGGTGTGGCACGGTGACCCCACGGACGTTGCGTTGCTGTCCATGGCCCAGAAGCTCGGGTGGAGTCGTCAGGG
>CP070827.1:1566737-1569872 GCA_020344555.1 Phycisphaerales bacterium | reverse complement strand
CTCGCTGCCTCCACACGGCGGGATGCAGTCGGGAGCATCACAGTCAATGTCGCAATCGTCCGGACTGCCGTTGTCGTTACAGTCTACAAGCGACAGCGCCGGGCCGATGCTCGAGCCCATGACCTCTGGAAGGACACCCGGCTTGAACAGACCAAGAGTAATCGTCGTCGCATCCGGTCCTACATTGGCGTCGAAATAGAAGTTGTACAACGTGTCGAAGCGCAGGGCGTTTGCGTTCTGGTTGTCCCCATAGGCGTCGGTGGCCCAGGTGATTGATCCATGCTCAACGGTGGCAGGCCAATCGGTCGTGTCATAGATCTCGCCGCTGTGGTAATCAACGTCATGGAATCCGATGTTCTCGATCGCGGCATCGCGTGGGACCGGCACGGAGAACGATCCAGCGGAGCGATCCGAGTTGAGGTTCTGGACGGCGTATTCGTATCGCCACCACCCTCCCCGCAGGTCGATCGCCGCTGCGGCGACGATGAACAAACCGTCCCCGGGCACCTGGATATCCATTTCCTCAACCCACGGATCGGTATCCTGCCAGGCGCGGATGGCCGGCTGCTCACGCTGGGTCTCCCCAATGACGATGACCTCGTAAGTGTTGGGGGGGTCGTCCTCCGATACCGTGACAGTTACCGGCCGATACGAGGCGCTATTGTTGCCGTTTCCGGCGGCCGCTTCGTCCGCCGCAATGTAGTGGCCCTGCACGAAATACATCGCGGCATGGTTCAAGGCGGGGTCGAGATCGGCATCATGGACCTGCAAGCGCCGGTCGATTGTCTCCACCCAAGCCGGGGCCGTCCAAGGGTACGGAAAATCGCTCGTGTGAGCGTTGATGTCGGATCGGCGGCTCATGTTGCCTTGGACTCCATTCAACCAGCCAGAGAGAGGATCGGAGCATCCGACGCCGAGTTCGTTGCCGCCCGTCGGATCAAGGCAAGGAGTACAGAAGCTTTGTGACACCGCGTAGAATCCGTGGACCATCCAGCTCATTCCGATCTGCTCAAACCGGTGATCCTTCAGCCGGTACATGCCCTGGGTGATCACCGGATGGTCGCTGGTGTGCGCGATCCAGCTCACCCGCTCATCCCCGACGTTGCATGCGATGGTGCCGACGCCGTAGGCGGTTACATCGCCGACGCGGTCGAAGCGCTGCACGTTCTGCAAGTCGCCAACGATAATATCCGGACCGACCGAGTTGGCTGATCGGCCTGTGCCAGTATACACACCCTCGATTTCGTGGGAGATCGCTCCGACATCGGCCAACGCGCTGCGCATTCCGGTCATCACCGTCGGACGTGCCGGTTTGTCGGCAGTGATCTCCGTATGCGATTGGCCGAAGGCCGGCTCGACCTCCGCAGTCAGAAACATCCCCGCCGTAATTGCAACGAGAGTAAGTGTTACCTTGGACGAACGCATGACCTGTCACCTCCTAGAAGTGCCGGTTGACGGCACATACCCCAGGACGCCGGACTCGCCCCCCATGGTCTGAGCCTCGCGTCCCCTTATCCCCCGAGCTGATCGAGATTCACCGGCCGGGGCCGGGATTACTCCACCAGCACGGCCAATGCAGGTACTATACGGCATTTGCGGTTCAGGTGTAAGCGGGAAAAGAGCGTGGTACCGTACGCAGGCGTGGACCACGCCGTCCTGATCCGTCTCTACTCATGAGATTCCCCGCCGCCAGGCCCTCCCCAGCCGGCACAGGGGCCGGCAACTACGTGCCCCGCGAGACTCTCCCGGCGAAAACGGCGCTATTGTCCAATGGGCCTCGGGTCGGAGCGGCGGCTGCGAACCGGCAGCCGGCGAAGGGCGATCATAGGCGGGTATTGAGCCGGCCGGGCGTCGGCGACAGCGTGGTCCGCACCTGACGTTGACCGGCTGATGAGGCGGCCGCTATACTCCGTCCGGCGCGCATGGTTGCTCCGTAGCTGCGGCAGTCCCGCTGCCGGGGTTGGTGAGCGTTTCTGTAGGTTCCTCAAGGAGCGTTCCGGTTGGTCCTCGATGTCAGTGGAGGTATCTGATCTTAGATGTCGCTAGCCCCCAGTCACGTCGATCTTGGCGAGGATCAGGCCGCGCTTATCGAAGCGGCGCGTGAGTTTGCTCGCGGTGAGCTGTTGCCTTTGGACCGGAAATGGGACGAGGACGAGTCGTCGGTTGCAGAGGTCCTGCCCGCGCTTGGCGGAATGGGGCTTCTCAACATGCTGGTTCCCGAGGAGTTGGGCGGGCTGGGCTGCTCATATTCTACCTATGCCGCGATTCTCCATGAGATATCCGCTTGCTCAGCGTCAACGGCCGTGACGATCTCGGTCCATAGCATGGTGGGGGCGATCGTGGACAGATTCGCCTCCGAACCGCTTCGAAGCGAGGTGCTGTCGGACTGGGGCAGCGCTGCGAGCTTCGCGGCTTTTGCGTTGTCTGAGGCAGGGGCCGGAAGCGATGCAGCCGCCGCCAAGTGCGCCGCGGCAAAAGTCGACGGTGGCTATCGTCTAAACGGCGAGAAGATGTGGATCACCAACGGTCTTACCGGGCGCTGGTTCTTGACTCTAGTGCGGTTGGACGGCGCCCCGGACGGGGAGAGTCTCTGTGCCCTGCTCGTGGACGGCGAGGAGGCAGGCATCGAGCGAACCGAGATTCATGGCAAGATGGGCATCCGCGGTAGTGAAACCGCGGTAGCCAACTTCACAGATACCTTCGTGCCCGACGATCACCTTCTAGGTGAAGCTGGGCAGGGCTTGGAAGTGTTTCTGTCGAGCCTGAATCAGGGGAGGATTGGCATCGCTGTCCAGGCAACAGGGATTGCGGAAGCGTGCTTGGACGAGATGGTCAGTTACGCAAGGCAGCGCGAGCAGTTTGGACGGCCGATCGGTTTGTTCCAGGGAGTCGGCAGCATGATCGCCGACAGCGCGGTCGAGTTGGAGGCCTCCAAGCTGTTGGCCTGGCGGGCGGCCTGTAGAGTGGACGCCGGTGAGATGGACCGGCAGGCAAGCTCGATGGCGAAGGCTTATGCGAGTGAGGCGGCCAATCGCATTGCCTATCGCGCTGTCCAGGTCCACGGCGGCACGGGTTACGTACGCGAATGCCGTGTGGAGCAGCTCTATCGCGATGCCCGGGTGACCACGATCTACG
>CP070827.1:1563482-1566637 GCA_020344555.1 Phycisphaerales bacterium | reverse complement strand
GCGATCACGCATGCCCGTAAGTCGGTCCTACACCCTTACTCGTTCCAACTCCAAGGTCCCCAAGGCTCGTGACGCTTCATCCACCCACCGGGGCGACGATCACGTGTCGCGTCGGCCGCTCCAATCGCCGTTCCTTGTCAAACACATCGATCGTAATACGCAAAGCGCTCGGATAAATGTCCTCGACCACGTCGAAAGCGCCTCCACCGCCACCTTTGGCCGGGTCGGGTCTGAAAACCACGAGATTCGGGCGAACGGCTGAGCCGAGCTCGGGGGCGAATGACAGGGCGAGTTCGGGCCAACCTCTGTCCGGGTCGCCGGTTCGTCGTTCCTGAAGCCTCTGGCCTAGAAATCGATCCGACAACGAATAGCGCCCCCCGTCCCAATGGAGAGTTCGGTCATCCAGGAGGTTTTCCAGATTGATCCTCAGTTGCCCTGCGGCCGCGTCGCGAGCCGCCTCCAGCTCGGCCAAGGGATGCTTTTTGAGATCGTCGGGATCGAATCGACCCGGGTCGAACCAGAAGACCTCCCGTGTGCCTTCCAGGCGCCCACCCACAAAATCACTGTGCGGGTTGAGCGTCCATTCAACTTTGAACGAGGCGCAGTCCGGCAGGAAGTAGTGGCCGAGTCGTTCGGCTAACGTCGGCGGCAGGGTCGCATCAAGCAGGCTGCGCGAAAACGGGTCGTCCAGGGGATCCGCGCCGTCGTGATAATAGAAGGCTCTCGGCAGGTACCAGGGCGGCCCCGACCATGGCGTCTGAGCGTGGTGGTGAAGCTCAAACCCGACCTCCACCACATTCGCCTTTGACACAGGGATTACGTCTCTTTCGCTCTGAAGGATCGTAGGATCGCCCAGGTTTGGCGGGGGCCTTTCCGGGTCGGGGTTGGTCGGAAGGAGGAGAACGCCCCGTCGGGCCAGATGCCACTCCTCAGCCGGAAGCCGCGACACGGCGGTTGATGAGGGGTAGCCCTTCTCCTCGGGAAACGCCGTCGGCCCGGGCTGGAAGTCATACTTACCGCCCTTACTGTTCCACACGTACTCGCCGAGTTCAGCGTGGCCGTAGACGACCTGCTGAAGATTCGACGTTACGTCTGGATAAACGTAGCTGGTCCCCTTGAGGGAGGTGAAGAACATCAGGATGTCAGCCCGGGGCTTAACCATGTTGCCGTCCGCGTCCTCTCGGGCCGGATCACTAAGGTGCGGATAACCGCCGAGGGCGGGGTCGGGGTTACCGTCGTTGTCCGCTTCCCTCCCTTGCCGCGTCCAGTAGGCATTGACCGGGTTTGCCTGAATCAGCATCACCGAGCCGGGTACCACCCTCTCCAGGTCTGCCCGGAGAGTCTGTTCGAAGGCCCGCAACGTCTGGCTGACGTCGATCAGGGCCCGTGCCTGCCCGGTGGACTGGATGGTGTGGTTGAACACCGTCCCGGCCAGCGAGAACATCAGCAAGAGGACCCCTATGGCCACGACCAGCTCGGCAAGCGAAAAGGCACTCCGGCGGATCGAGCGGGTACAACTCAACCTTAATCTCTTGTCGCAACGGCGCTTACGCATCACGGTTCCGATACAGAGAGGGCCTTCCCGACGGTGCTCTCCAACACCGACCGACCCAATTGTTGCGTTTGCCAGGTGTCGGTAAAGCCTGCTCGGGCGCTTGAGTCGTTTCCGTTCGGCCCCGGTGCGGAGGCCGCGTTCGGATTGTGTAGCGGAAGAGCGGCGCTTGGTGCGGGACGTTTATCGGAACTCCGGAGATCACTCGGTCGGTGGGATCTTAACGGTCTGCACCTCGATGTCGGCGACGGGCTGTGAACCCTCAAACACGACAACGTTTTGCCTGTCCCGCGTGGGCAGTACCGCAGGAGGGAAGACCCACACGGTGCGAAGGAGTTCACACGGGTAGAGTGCTCCAACCAGGTTGGGGTCACACCGGGGGTCGGGGTCGCCAGCGGGCGTATCGGTCAGGTCGAGATCTTCGATGGACACCTCACGATCGAGGGTGAGGTGGGCCTGCTCGGCATTGTCACCGGTTACCCGGCGTTTGACAACGCTGTAGATGTCGCCCGTGATCTCGTCGATGAAGCGTATCCCCGTGGGGAACATCTGGGCCCACATCGCCAGCACCTGCGGAGTGCCCGAAACTCCCGGTGGCGGTGCCATGATTTCCGTCGGGATTCCCGTGGCGGTTTCCCTTGCTACCAGCGTATCCGGAAACCAAACTTGAACGCGCCAAGGGACGGGGAACATCACGTCGTTATCCGGCGGGAGAGCGGTTGGAGCAACCGCGTCCGCCGCAGCGCGCGTAAGGTCGCAGGCATCGGGGACGGCTGCGGGACTCTGGCGTGCGTAGCGATACGTCGGATTGGGCCGCCGGAGGGTTACGAAGTAGACGTCGAATGCGCGGACGTTACGAGTGGCGTCGGGGTCTTCAGGGTCTATCAGTTCGCGAAGGCGGTGGAACACCGCCCAGGAGAACCGGCGCGTTGCCAGGGTGTCATCCCAGAGGCGTTTCTGATCGTTGTCGGCATTGTCCGGGAGAATCCGCAATGGCGGATACACGCGCTGGTGGAAGCTGATTTGTTTCCGGAAGAACGAGTTCTCGCAAACGGGGTCGCCTGCCAGCTCGCCGTTCCGAGGGTCACCCAGGCGGAAGAGATGCTGATCATCGGAATCCTGAATACTCCACGGGTCCTCGCTGACGAACTGCCGATCGGCTACCCGGATGTTCTCCAGGTTCAGAGCGTGCACCCATGTGTCACCAATCTGAGGGTAGAAGTCCGGGCAGGTCGAAATGACGACGGGGTTGTACGGGTCGTAGATAAGATCGCCCAGGAGGCTCGAGGCGTTGAAGGTGGGGCTGCTCACACGGACCAGTGACTTGACCGTGGCATGCGCATTGGCGGTGACCGCCTTCTGAACCGTGTATTCGCGGAGGGTCCGAGCCCGGTTCCACCCCACAGGAAACATTGTTGCAACCATCACCATCCCCAGACCGAGGATGATGATGCCGATCATCAGCTCCAACAGCGAAAAGGCGGGCCGGCGGCGTACCTCGTAGAGTCTGTGCTGATCGTAGTGCACAGTCGGGGGGCGAGTTATCGGCGTGCAGAGCGTTTTCACTTCCTGGAGGACCGCGCGGGCTGAAGCCCGCGGCTCG
>CP070827.1:1560202-1563382 GCA_020344555.1 Phycisphaerales bacterium | reverse complement strand
GGCTGTGGTGGGCGGGATTGTCAGCCCAACGGCATTGGCGACGACTGCGAAGAGGACTCCGACGGTGACGGACTCATTGATGATTGTGACGGATGTCCGAGTGACTCCGAGAAGACATCACCCGGAGTCTGCGGCTGTGGGGTCCTCGATGTGGACAGTGACTCCGATACGGTGCCCGACTGCGTCGATCAGTGCCCGGGTGAAGACGATCGAATCGACGAAAATCGCAACGGCATCCCGGACTGCCGCGAGCCGGAGCCAATCCCGGCACTCTCCCAGTGGGGTCTGGTAATCCTAGGCTTGATGTTGCTGATGTACGGCAAGAGACACTTCGGCCGGCGCCGGGCGGCAACATAGGATTGCGTTACAGGAAGCGCATTCGCGATCGGCGGTTGCCCTCATCTGTTTACTCCGCTTGTCCACCCTGTCAGTTCGTGTACCTCGACGGCGATAGTCTTGCCGGGCACGTCGATTCGGCCAAGCGAACGAAAAGTGAACCGATCCCCTGCGCCTTCCCGTGTCACACTGTCCACAAGTACGGCCGTGCCGTGAGTCTTATTGGCTTCTTCCAGGCGGGCGCCGAGATTCACGGTATCACCGATGCAGGTGTAGTCGAGTTTGGTGTCGCTGCCATAGTCACCTACGAATACTTCGCCGGTCGAGATTCCGATTCGCATAAGCAGCGGCTCATGGTCACCCGCACTCTTCTCTTGCCGGCTCAAGTCGCGCAAGGCCGCCAGCGAAGCGAGGGCGCAGGCACAGGCCGCTTCGCTGTGGTTGGCGCACTGCCAGATCGGGGCATTGAAGAAAGCGAAGATCCCGTCGCCCATGAACTTGTTGATAATCGCACCATGCTCGACCAGCACACGGCTCATCGCCCGAAGGTAGGGATTCAACACCAGCCTGGTACGTTCGGCCCCGAGCTGTTCACTCAGTCGTGTGAAACCGTGCAGGTCGCTGAAAAAGCAGGTCACTTGCGCCGGCTGGGGAGCAAGATCAACCGGGCTGGCGCTTGCAGCTATGCGGGCGGCCACCGCGGGTGACGTGTATTGAGCAAGCGCTCGCTGAAAATGCCGTCGTACACGTTCCTCCGTGAACTGTCGATATGCCGTCACGCATGCCCACACCACGCACACCTGAGTCGCCGCCACCATTGAGGCAATGTGATACGTCGAGATTCGGAATACTAGTCCGCCGATACCGAGAATCACGGCCGCCAGCACGATCAGCGATGCCAGACTGAACAAGGGCCCGCGCCCACACGTGACCACCGCAATTGTGATTCCACTGGCCAATATGATGACCAGGCTGACACAACCGGGCGCCCGGACAGCCGGGCGATCTTGAAGCATCATGTTCAGGATATTGGCGTGGGCCATCACGCCGGGCATGCTGCTATACACCGGCGACGTAACAAGATCGGCGACCCCGGATGCCGTGTACCCCACCAGGCACGTCTTACCTTCAATCTGCGGCCTCAGCTCTTCGAGTAGTGTCTGAGTGCGTGCCGCAAGTTTGTCATTAAGGCTCTCCAGCCGGCCGGCGAGCTGTCCCTCACCGAACTTGGCATATAGGTCACGAACGTTGTCACGTTGGCGACGCTCCGTGTCGTCCAGCGGCTCTTCGTTCTCCCATAATCTGTAAGCGCGCCGCACCCATGTGACCGCTTCGCCCTCGATGCGCGTGATGTTGACCTCGAGGTCCGCAAGCTCCCGACTGATGGGGGCACCGGCCTTATGATCGGCGGCTGCGGCCTGTTCGCGCAGCGCAAGACGCCTGTTGACCAGCCGCACGTAGTCAGTGTAGGCAGCGTGCGTATCGGCGTGTCGTAGCTCAACCAGCTCGGCCATTGCGAGCCCGTAAAGCTTGTCGTTGTGGGCCGCGGCTTCAGTATTCAGTGCGATCTCCAAGACGCGTGTTACCGGTATGTGGCTGAAACTGTCCACCCAACTTCGGGAAAACGGTGGGGCGTGCCAGTTCAGAAGCGTGAGACCGTTTGGCGTCAGCGGCAAACGACGTGCCGCCGGTCCTGTCCCGATACTCAGGTGACCGCGTTCATAGGCTATCGACGAACGGTCGATCCCGAGTGTGTCCAGTGCCACGAGCAGGCCGAGTTGGAGCATGAGCGCGCCGCTGGCGTCGGCAGCCAAAGGAATCTCTCGAACAACGCCTCCGCCTCTCTCCCGCTCGAACGACACGAAGCCGACCCCCTTAGCCGCCTTGGCAAACTTCTCAACCGGCAGAGTAAGGTCGTATGCCTGCGGGATGCGGCCTTCAAGTCCCTTGGCGACCGGCGGACTCCCCTTGGCGACCGCCCGGAAGGCGTCCTGCCACCTATAGGCCAATATGAGATCATTCCGGTCGGGAGTCTCCGCGTCGAAGGAAGCTCCGGGTAACACCGACTCGAAGAACTCCCGCCAATTGCCGTCCGGGTGCTCTTCCAGGAAATGCTCGGCCTCTCGTTGGGCCACGAGGCGTTTCGCGGACGGCAAATGCTCCTCGACCATACGAAGACTGACCGACTGGCGATCACCAAGCTTGCGTGCCAGAGATGACGCACCAAGGGCGAAATCATCCTTCAATAGTGTGATGATTCGGACTTGGTGATAAAACCCTTCATCGACGAACGTATCGGCTACAGCGGGAAACGTGCCGCGAAGCGCGGTATTGAAGCTTTGCAGTTCGATGTCCGGCTCGCGTTGCAGCACGTCAAGTGCGCTACCAAGCACCGCCTTCCGATCCACTCCCGGCGGGCTCAACCGGAAGAACATCGCCAGATACACGTTCCCGGCATCTGCGATCGCGTCACGGAGTTCGTCATCGTCGTAGATGATTGGGTCCTCGGACCGGTCACCCAGCTCAATCGGTTCCGAGTCGAGGTCATAATGCGGCCCGAGGTCCGCGTACTGAGAACGCGGACTTGCCGGCTCTGACAGGATCAGGTCCAAGGCAATGGCCTCAGCGCCTAACTCGCTGAGCGTCTGAACGATCTGAGCGTAGCGCCTCCGTGGCCAGGGCCAGTCACCCACCGTGTAGAGGGCGTGGTCGTTGATGTCGACCAGGACGATACGCTCATCGCTGTTAATAGTCCCCAAGTACCGGAACTGAAGATCGAGCTCGTAGTTGTCGAGCCGGTCCAGCAGGCCGAGGGCAAACGCCGCGCAGCCGGCGATCGTAATC
>CP070827.1:1556921-1560102 GCA_020344555.1 Phycisphaerales bacterium | reverse complement strand
CTACTTGCGTTAGTTCGGCTTCTACGGTGGCTGGTTTCTTTGAGCCTGTGCCGACCAAGCTCTGCTGCTCCACAATCGCCCGGATGTACGGGCGCATCAGCGGATCAGTGAATCTGTAGTAGCCTTTTCGGACCTTCGTCAGGATTTTGGCACAATGGTCGGTTGAAAGCTCGCCAAGCGCCTGGTTGAGGCTCTCCGTCTTCACATCGTCATTGGCCAGTGCGGCAGCATTTCGCGCAATGTCCCGGATCGGACTGTGAAGGTCCTGTGCCAACGCCATGCCCCACAAAACGAGGGCGAGCTTCACATTTGGCCCACGTGTTGTTACAACCGCCTCCTCATACTGCTCAGAAAGCCGATGCTGGGCCTTCGTCAAGGCTTCTCGCAGTCCTTCGGCATACTCGGGGTATCGAACAGTGGGGACTCGCACCCTTGGGCCCGTCACCAGTTGTTTCGCCGCAGCCCTTGACGCGCATAGGCAAACCAGATGCACGAAGTACGGGAACCCGTCCGCCAAGCGCACGATTCGATCTCTGACTGAGCTTTCGAACACCGCTGGCAGATGGTCCTGCCCCCTCTTAATGATGTTGTTTAACTCGGCATCCGACATTCGGTCAAGCTTGATTTTAGCCAATGATCGACCGACGGGCTCGTGTTTGCCGATTAACTGCGACAAGGTATCAGCGACGCCAACTAGGATGATCTTAGTCTTTGACCCCTCATCCGAAAAGTACTTCATCAACTCAGTAACCTGCGTCTGGGTATTGATGTCCGCGACTTTGTCATACTCGTCAATGACAATCATGCCCGGCCTCTCACCAAACTGCTTCAGCAAGAAGGGCGGGCGGACCTGTCCCGTAGATAGCGGCCGGTGGATCGCGGTTCTGGCCTGCGACCACGTTACCTCGATAAGCGGAACCCGCCCCTTTCCCTCGCGTACCTCCTGCGCTTCCACGCCGCCGGGGATAGTGCCGACACCGGCACTGTCAAGAACGTCGATGAAGATGCTCTCAAAGCTGCTAGTCTTCTGGCAGCTTACGAAATGTACATCCTCTCTGTTCCCAACAAAATCGTAGGCCAACTTGGCGAAGGAAGTCTTCCCGACACCGCGCTCGCCGAAGATGGCTACTTGTCGCCCAGGAGCGGCTAATTCTTCACGAAACCGTTCGATGTGCCTGTCGCGCCCCGCAAAGAACTCGGGAAGGTCGATCGGCTCAAACGGTGTGAACGCTTCGCTGCAGCGTTTCCGGTATCGTTCGTCTGCGTCTCGTCTAATACCACGAATATGGGGGAAATACTTCATCTATAAGACTTACCTGGCCATTCCAGCAAAACTACTCACGCAACTCCAGCGAAAACGGCGGAGCTCGCCGTGGCTCTGGGCCGTTGGGCCACGTGATCGTGCTATTCTTACCTCTGGGGCCTCTGCAACGACGATTCGGGGAGGTTCGTCTTCGGCCAGACCAATCCACCGCCTGTGAGTATAAATGCGCTGAGTTTTCGGATCAAGACTTGCCTTCGGTGTCTGCACGACGGACACAGAGTGGTTCTAGGCAAGGTCGTAGAGAGGTACGCCGCGGCAATCTCGCCGAGTGCAGGTGTTCTCTTGGACTCCGGTGGGCACGTGGTGATCTGAGGGGAGGACCTCTGATCTTGGCATACCCCTATCCCCCTTTGGCGTCTGGCAAATCCTCGGTACTCCAAGTCATGCCGCTCAGGGGCGCTGCGACCTACGACGGACCGTGTGACAACCTCGCTGATATCCGATCGATCGGGTTCGACCCGGGTTCGGTCGCCGCACGGAGCACGTTGGCTTGGCGCCACCCCCGGTTACCCCCTACGATGACGATGGCTAAAGCAGACTTCGCCGTGGCGTCTCGCTCGCCTCCCCCCTTTCAGGGGGACGGCGTATCGATCCCTCCTTTCAGGGGGGACTAGAGGGGGGTGGACGCTACACGATAAGTAGGAACGCCTCGATCGAAGTCGGTGACCGTGTGCAGAGATAGCATGCCGAGAACGGCGGGCAACAAGTTCCTGACCCTGGAGGACCCTGTGCTGATCGCTCAGTGCGAGGTGGATCGTTATCGGTCGCGCGGACCGGGAGGGCAGAAGCGGAACAAGACCAGCTCGGCCGTTCGACTCCGGCATGGCCCCACGGGGCTGAGCGTCACGGCCACCGAGGAACGATCCCAGCACATTAACAAGGGTCGTGCGGTTCGGCGGCTCCGTCGGGCCATCGCCCTCAACGTCCGCACGGACATCGACCTTACGCGTTACACGCCCAGCGAGCTGCTGTCGTCATGCATTGTGGCCAAAGGACAGTTGCAGGTAGGACGCCGCGATGGACGTTACCATCCTGCGGTCTGCGAAGTCCTGGATCTGCTGGAGGCCTGTAGAGCGCGGGTCAGCGAGACAGCCAAGTACGTTGGCGTATCCACTGCGAGCCTTACGAAGTTCATCCGCAAGGATCCGAAGCTTTGGGAGCGTGTCAACCAAATGCGGGCCGAGGCGGGAGTCAAGCCGTTACGTTGACTCCTCTCGCCTACGGTTTGATCGAAGTGCAAGGATAGTCCGTGTCTGAACCCAACCATCACGGCAAAAGGGTCGAGTCGGTAGCCTGTGCCGTCATAACCGTAAGTGACACCCGTACGCCCGACACCGACAAGAGCGGCGCCTTCATCCGTGAGCGGCTGGCGTCCGCGGGCCATCGGGTTTTCAGCTATGACATCCTTCCCGATGAGCCGTCGCAGGTCCGTGACCGGGTGGTGGCACTTTGTAGCGACCCGATTTGCCAGGCCGTGCTGCTAACCGGCGGCACGGGCCTCGCTCCGCGCGACACGACCTACGAAGCGATCACGGCCGTTCTCGAAAAGCAGCTCGACGGCTTCGGCGAGCTGTTTCGGATGCTCAGCTACCAGGAGATCGGCTCGCCGGCGATGCTCTCACGGGCAACGGCCGGCATATGCAGCTCTACGCTAATCGTCTCCATGCCCGGCTCGACCGCAGCGGTCGCCCTGGCCATGGACAAACTCATCCTCCCCCAGATCGCCCACCTGGTATACCTGCTGAAAAAGGTGTCAGGGAAAGCGCCGGGATAAACCGGTCTGGAGTCGCGAATGAAAGAGTCGTACGAGGAAGGTCTAGCCAACCGCTCGGCCCCGAACCCTACGCTGGTGACGGC
>CP070827.1:1553628-1556821 GCA_020344555.1 Phycisphaerales bacterium | reverse complement strand
CAGCCCGGGCAACCTCAAAGACCCGGACAGCGAGGACAACAGCAACCCCAAGCAAGCATCCCACAACTTCCGCAGACGGCTGTGCGTGTCTTCCCTAATCCCCGCGACCGCAGCTTGATACTACGTGCAGACACCAATCAGTACCCGGTCATCCTGAAGCTCTTGGCTACAATAGACCAACCCAAGCCGATCGACAGCGAGCTAAGGACTTTCAGGCTGGAAAAGCTGAACGCGGCACAGGTGGAGGAGTTCCTCAAGGACTTCCTCAGTCTGGACCAGAAGCCGCGGACCAGCGGCGCGGGAACACCATCCAGTGGGCGGCGCACCTCCCGGACGCCGAGTCGCAGCGCCCCGAGCGGTTACCTGCCACAGAATATCATGGAGCAGATGGTCACTGGGCCCGGCAAGCTCGGCGTGGATGCGAAGGACATCAAGCTGACCAGCAACGAGGAGGCCAACACGATTGTTGTGATGGCCCCGAAGGCGGCGCTGGACTTTATCGGCGACCTTATTAAGCAGCTCGAAAGCGCGGAGATTCCCGAGCGGGTTACGGAGTATTACGAACTGAAGCACGCTGACGCCCAAGAGGTCGCGGATTATCTGGTTACCCACTACGAAGAGGAAGGCGGTTGGCCCGGCGCGGGACCACGCGGCAAAGGAGGGCCCGGGCGCTCGACGCCATCATTAAACATACCCAGCTTCGTGCCCTACGCCCGGCTCAACCTGCTGACCGTTCTGGCCACGGCTGAGCAAATGGAGGAGATCGGCGGCCTTATAGAACGTCTCGACGTGGCCGGCGAGGAAGATCAATGGGAGCATGTGATACTCAAGCACGCGGACGCCGGGAACGTGGCAGCTACGCTCTCGGAGATGTTCGGCGGGGCCGGCAGGTCCGTCCAGCGGAGTCGTGCACGGAAAATGGGTGCTCCGCCGACGGCCGCAGGTGCCGGTGCCAGGTTCATCGGCGAGGAGGGCGGGCGGATAGTGCTCTACAACGCGCCGGAAGGCCTGCGCAAGCCGATCGTCGATACGATTCAAAAGCTGGAGGCGGAAGCAGAAGACAGTTCCAATCTGCGCATAGTCGAGCTGGAGTACGCCACGCCGACCAAAGTGGCTGAGGCCGTCGAGGCCGCCTACGGCAGCGGCAGTGGCCGCGCCGGGAAAGGGCGTGGACGAGGCGGCGCGACAGCGAGCGGTGCTCGGTTCACGATCACTCCGGATGACCCCACGAAGCGTCTGTTTGTCGTGGCCGATGACGACATGTTCGCAGAGATTGAGTCGCTGGCCAAGTCACTGGACGTGCCCGGCACCATCGACGCCGACATCAGGATCTATGTCCTCAAGTACGCGGATGCGCTGCAGGTCCACGCGCAGATGACCAAGCTTATGAATGACTATGTGAGGCGTCTCGGTCCGGCCGCCCGTGACATGGAAGCATTCAGCGTAGAAGTCGATGCCAAGACGAACTCACTGATCGTGCTGGGCACCCCGACCATCTTCGGATTCGTCGAGGAAAGCCTGGCGAAGGTCGACACACCCGCCAACGCGGCCAGTCCTCCGGGCTTCTTGATGGTGGTGCTGAAGAACGCCAACGCCCAGGAGGTGGCTCAGAGCATCACCCGACTCTGGAGCCAAAGAAAAGAAGTTCAAACCGGTGTGATACCGCCGCTGGCGGAGGCTAATCGCTCACTGAACATGTTGATCGTTCGCGGTACCCAGGATCAGCTCGACGAGATCAAGAACGAATTTGTCGATCCCCTGGAAGAGCAAGCTCCACGGACTCTGCTCACCGAGATTATCACACTGAAATACGCCGACGCCGAGACGGTAGCGGAATCCATCGACCGGATATTTCAGGCCAAGGCGGAGGCGTCCAAGAAGCTGGGTCAGCAGGGCGGCATCTCGCCGCTGGACTTCACTGTTGCGGTCACCGCAGATCCGAACACCGGGCAGATCATCATTCAGGCCGGCGAGGACAATATGGCCCTGGCCAAAGCCCGGGTGGCCGAGCTGGATACGGAAGACGTGGCCGCCAAGAGCGCGATCTCGATGAAGATTTACCCGCTTGACTATGCCGAAGCGAGTGCGGTGGCGAATATCATTAACGGCTGGGCCAAGTCGAGTACCCAGGGCGCCGGCCGCGGTGGCGGGCGCACGCCGGCCGCCGGTGATCAGGTCAATGCCACGGCCGAGAACGCCACGCAGACGGTGGTGGTGACGGCCAGCGAGGCCAATCATCTGATCGTCCAGGAATTGGTCGACGGGCTTGACGACGAGACGGTCGCGGCGCGGCAGGGTCAGCTCAGAACTTTCGTCCTGGAGTATGCCGATCCGGGGAGCGTTCAGGAGGCCATCACTCGCTTGTTCCAGAAAGGCCGCAGCCCGCGCGAGCAGGTCACTGCGGTGGCGGACTATGGATCCAGCTCGGTCACCGTGTCGGCCTCGGATGCAAACCTCAAACGCGTCGAGGAGCTCCTCGCCGCGCTGGACACCCAGGAGAGCGCCCAGCGCGAGGTCCACGTCGTCAGCATCGAGAATGCCGATGCTGAGGCGGTGGCAGGAGCGTTGACCGAGATCTTCATCCGCTCTGCACCCCGACAGAAGGGGCCTGAAGCTCCGCCGATTTCCATCGCTGCCCTACAGGCCTCCAAGGCCGTTCTGGTGAAGTGCAACGCTGACGACTTCGCCGAGATCGAGACGGTCATCGCCGCGCTGGATCGGGAGGAGGCCGTGCTCGGCGAAGAGGTCCGCGTAGTGGCCCTGCTGCACGCCGACGCAACCGAAGTGGAAGCGGCCATGCGGGCCTATCTGCAAAAGCCGGGTGGGCGCGGGGGCCGCGGTACGGAACTGGCAGGCGACATGCGACTCAGCGTATTGGCTCAAAGCAACATGTTGGTGATCAGTGGCGGCAAAGACGATGTGAATCGCATCGAGGCCAAAATTCGAGGGCTCGACGAGCAAAGTGAGGTAGACAACGTCCCGCAGATCATCAGGCTTGAGCATGCCGATGTGGGGCAGATCCTTCCGACCCTTCAAGAGATGTTCACCGACGGTCCGCGTAGCGGCGGGCGCCGCGGTCAGGCGCCGCCGGTAATCGTAGCCAGCGACGCGGGGAATTCCCTGATTGTGCGGGCCAGTCGCACCGAGTTTGCCGCGATAGAATCGATCATCGGTGAGCTGGATACGGAAGAGA
>CP070827.1:1550327-1553528 GCA_020344555.1 Phycisphaerales bacterium | reverse complement strand
GGCTTCACCGTCAAGGAGACTCTATGGTGCGAGGTCGCCCAGCACCTCGGCGGTGGGCGCATCCGTGCCGTGGCACTCGGCTCCACGAACGGACTGCAGAGGGGGACAGCGATCCTGGATACCGGACAGCCGATCGCAGTCCCGGTCGGTGAGGAGACCCTGAGCAGAGTCTTCAACCTGGTCGGGGAGACTATCGACGGCCGAGGTGATATCACTGTGGAGGAGTTTCGCCCCATTCACCACGACCCGCCCGACCTCGAGGACCTGACTCCCAAGACCGAGCTTTTCGAGACCGGTATCAAGGTGATCGATCTGCTCTGCCCGCTGGTTCGCGGCGGCAAAGCCGGGCTGTTCGGCGGCGCGGGCGTGGGCAAGACGGTCATCATCCAGGAACTGATCGCCCGACTGGCCCGGTTCCACAGTGGCTTCTCCTGCTTCGCGGGCGTTGGTGAGCGCACCCGGGAAGGTAACGACCTGTGGCTGGAAATGCAGGAGGCCAAGATCGGTGATACCGGCAAGAGCGTCATTGACCAGACGGTCATGGTTTTCGGGCAGATGAACGAGCCGCCGGGTGCGCGTCTTCGCGTCGGACTGTCGGCACTCACCATGGCCGAATACTTCCGCGATCAGACCGGCGCCGACACCCTGCTGTTCATCGACAATATTTTCCGTTTCTCGCAGGCCGGCTCGGAGGTCTCGGCCCTGCTGGGGCGCATGCCCTCGGCCGTGGGGTACCAGCCGACGCTCAGCACCGAAATGGGCGCATTGCAAGAGCGCATCACCTCGACGAGCCGTGGTGCGGTCACCAGCATTCAGGCTATCTATGTCCCCGCCGACGACTACACCGATCCGGCGCCCGCCGCGGCGTTTACGCACCTGGATAGCACGGTTAACCTGGAGCGCGGCATAGCCGAAAAAGGTATTTACCCCGCTGTCGACCCCCTGGCCTCGAGCAGCCGACTGGTTGCTCCCGAGCACATCGGGGAGCGTCACTACCGCGTCGCCCGTCGTGTGCAGCAGATCCTTCAGCGATACAAGGACTTGCAGGATATCATCGCCATTTTGGGTGTTGACGAGCTCAGCGAGGAGGACAAAGTCGTTGTGGCTCGGGCCCGCAAGATCGAGCGGTTCCTTTCGCAATCCTTCTTCGTTGCCGAGCAGTTCATCGGCATCCCCGGCAACTACACCCCGCGCGAGGAGACCATCCGCTCGTTTGACGAATTGTGTGAAGGCAAATGGGATCACTTGTCCGAACCGGCGTTCATGTACGTCGGCAAGATCGAGGAGGCCGCTGAAAAGGCCGAGAAGCTGGCGAAAGGATAGAAACGTCGAGACGTCGAAACGTCTAAACGTCGAAATGCGGAAAGACGGATCTCTGTGCCGTGACTTTCCTACTGCTGGCAACTGACCACTGATAACTGATCACTGACAACTGATGACTACTCTTGACACTTTCCAATGCAGCATCATCACACCTGAGCGTAAGGTCCTCGAGTGCGATGCCAACTTCGTGGCCTTCCCCGCCCACGACGGCGAGATGGGAGTCCTGAATCGCCGGGCCCCCATCGTCTGTAAGTTGGGCATAGGCGTCTTGCGTGTCGAGGGACCGGCCGAGAACCACACCATGTTCGTCGACGGCGGCTTCGCCCAGGTGGTCGAAAACCGGCTCACCATCCTGACGCAACAGGCCCGCGAGGCCGATGACCTCGAGGCAGCCGCGGCCGGGCAGGCTCTCATCGAAGCCCGGGCCATGAAGATCACCGACGACGCCTCCTTCACCGCCCGCACCGACGCCATCCAACGCGCCCAGATCCAACTAAAACTCGCCAAACCCGCCAGCTAACAGGCCACCGTCGCGCCGTTACCGCTCGTTGATCCCAACGTATCCCGACGAGCCGGGACGAAGACGCGTCCGAACGGTACTGATCGGAAACAGCTCCAATGTCTTGATAACGTGGGACGGGAATGCCCACAGCCTGAGCCCACGACGGTGGTGCCCAGTCAGTCCCTATCCCTCGCTGCAGGGACAGACCCAGGTAGTTGCCGTGCCGGAAATCCATCGCTCCACACCCCTTGAGAGGGCGCCGTGACAATCTGGGTGGGCCGGAGGTAGGGCAGGTGGTTCTCCCGGCCACACCGGGAGGTTCACCTGCCACGCAAAAACGGCAGGTCAACGTTCCGCTGGCGCGGAACAACGACCTGCCCTACGGTTTTTGGCGTCCGCCGATTCTGTGACAGACCCCTTGAGAGGACGGAGTTGCCGGTGTGTTGCCGCGGAGTGGGTGCCTGACGTACCATCAGAGCCCAGCGACCGCCGCAGGTGGGCCGTGGGCGGCGGGGTCGTTGAGGGCTTCTCCAATCAGGAAGTGCAACCGCTATGAAGACCATCATCGAGCCGTTCAAGATCAAGGTTGTCGAGCCGATCCGGATGACCGGACGCGAGTACCGGGAGGAGGTCCTTCAGAAGGCGGGGTTCAACGTCTTTAATATTCGCGCCGAGGATGTGCTGATCGACCTGCTCACCGACAGCGGTACCGGGGCGATGAGCAGCGAACAATGGGCCGGGATCATGCGCGGCGACGAGTCCTACGCCGGGGCGGCCAGCTTCCATCGCTTCTATGACCGTGTGGCCAATATGACCGGCTTTGAGCACATCCTCCCCACTCACCAGGGACGTGCCAGCGAGCGGATCCTCTTCGAGGTAATGGCCGGACCCGGGATGGTGGTTCCCAACAATAACCACTTCGATACGACGCGGGCCAATGTCGAGCACTCCGGGGCCACGCCGATCGACCTGGTGATCGACGAAGGACAGGTGGTCAAGTCGCGTTATCCTTTCAAAGGCAACATGAACGTAGAGCGGCTGGAGCGGCTGTTTAAGGACACCGGGTCAGAGCGAATTCCGCTGGTGATGCTGACGGTAACGAACAACAGCGGCGGCGGGCAGCCTGTCAGTATGAAGAACATTCGCGCGGTTCGGCAGGTCTGCGACGCGCACAGAACACCACTGTTCCTGGATGCCTGCCGATTTGCCGAGAACGCCTGTTTGATCAAAAAACGCGAGCCGGGATACGTCGGGCGCTCCGTGCCCCAGATCGTCCGGGAGATGTTCGACTTGGCCGACGGGGCCACGATCAGCGCCAAGAAAGACGGTTTGGCCAACATCGGCGGCCTGTTACTTTTCAGGGACGGTGAGCTGGC
>CP070827.1:1547024-1550227 GCA_020344555.1 Phycisphaerales bacterium | reverse complement strand
TCGCCGACGGGGCGTCGGTGACGTTGACTCTACAAGACGCGACCAACGTGGCATCCGGTGTCAACGCGCAGGCGGTCGTCCGCGTCTTCACCGGCAACTCGCCGGATTCGGGCACGCAAGTGATCTTGGGCGGCGGTCCGACGGGTCCGACGGTCTTCCCACTACCGGAAGACGACCCGGCACACGACGTGGACCTTGCAGCCTTGCGAGCGGCTGACGTGAGCTTGTGGGTCGAGGGCCTGGAGTTCGCCGGGGAAGTGAAGCTGGAGATGGAGGTTAACGACGGGACCGGCTCAACCTGCAGCGACCAGATCCAGCTCAAGGTCGCGCCGCTGATTCTATTGGGACATCTTAATTCGGCGAGGCAGAGCTTCGTCTCACAGATCACTACCTGGGAAGCAGCCGAATCTGCCGAATACTGCACACAGCGATTCCCGAACGCGACGCCGCCCGGCGTTAGTGATACAATAATTGCCGATCCTGACAACGGTGGGGACGATCCGTGGGCGCAAGATGAGTTTCAGATCGGCTACCAGGAGTCGCCACAAAAGGCAATGTACGTTGTGCTGGATTCGAAACGGGACCGCGGCCTAGAGCCGTTTCCAGTAACGTTGCTGGGCCCTGACTTCGGCCACATTCAGATCAACGATGGCAACCGGCCGAATACCCGAGACGCCTTCGGGAACCTCGAAGTGTCACCACCATGCACGGTCGATGACGTGTCGTATCCATTGGGACGGATCTACTACGGGTACAATCCCGCTTCTTCGCTTCCAGCGCCGTGCGCGGGACCGATCGACGGACAACTCAGGGCGTTCCTCGAACGTCAGGCTCTGCAAGCGCCGGTGGCGCTGGACACGGATTGGCTGTCCGTTGGGCACGTAGACGAATTCATGTCGATCGTTCCAAACTCGGTGGCGACCCATGGGTGGAGCGTCGTGCTCGCCAGCCCCAGCCTAGCCGTTGATGCTCTCCAAGGCGATGCGCTGACGCCTGGCGGCGTGGAGTCGACTTGGAGTATCCCGCGATACTGGGCTTACTCAGTCGGCACGGTCGAGGAACTGCTCTCGCGTTCCCTGGACGCGCCCGTGTCGGGCACAGAACTGGACACCATCGTCGAATACAATAGCGACGATACCAGCCCACTCATTGCCACGCTCGCCTCCATCACGCAGGTTTTGGCGACCGAGTTCGGTCTTGAGGCGTCGGGCGACATTGTCGAGGTGCCCGTACTGTTTAATAGGATCGCAGAGCGGGGAGTCGATTGCGATCCATCTGCCCCCCCGCCTCCGGTGGACCTCTATTTTGCGACGGCGATCACGCCGAACTTGGCTAACGGCGCCTTCTACGGCGCCGTCTACATCGCCCCTGACAACTTCCTGCACGTCACCGATTCGACACTGGCCGAGGAAGACACGAATGGCAACTTCCAACGAGATCCAGGAGAACCCGAGCGGAACGCGAATACCGTCTTCGACAGCCACAGAGATCCGTTTCATGCGTACCTCGAAGCAAACGTGCCTGGTGGTTTGAGCGTGATTTATGTAGATGACTGGCTGGTCTATCACTTGATGGATGGCGAGGTTCACTGCAGCTCGAATGAGGTGCGCACAATCCCTCTGGATGTCCACTGGTGGAATACAGTACCCTAGAGACGCTGACAAATCGGAGTCAAACACGATGATCTCGAATGCAATATCAAGCGCCTTGACAGTCTTGTTCTCCGTGAGTGCGCTCCCGACGGTCCTGGAGGACCCACAAGTCCAGCTCGAGGCCCTTAGTCGCGCGGCGCAGGAGGAGGGTGAGAATTATACCGACTACAGGGATCAACTGTTGGCCGCACACCCGGAAGAGTGGGATGTGGAGGCGGCGACGAAACATGCCTGGGAGGCGGGACTGCTGGCGTTTATCCTCAATGCTCGACACGAGGACCCGGAGGGGTTTGCGAAGTGGGACAAGGCATTGCTCATCCCTATGCATAATCCACGGGACTTCCGGTACCTTGAGACGAGGCCCCTGAGTGCCGCGGGGGTAACCGCGTTTGAGCTGGAAAGACAATGGAAGAAGTCCGCCTTCCCCACACTCATTGGTAAGCCCAACATTCGGAACGGCCCGCCAGAGCGCAAGGAGGCTGTGCTATCCGTGGGTGCGTTTGCCCTCTGGCGAAGATTGTGGGAGGAATCAGGCGACCGATGTGTGCGAGAGATGGCGATCGAGCTTGCCGGACGGAACCATGCGCCGGAGGTGCAGACATTCTTGCGTGAAGTCCTTTGCGACGCGAATGTCGAGGTGAACTACAAGGTCGCAGCTCTGCGGGGAGTGGAGAAAGGCGACCCACCGTTTCGGATCGATCTGGCTCTTCAAATCATTGCGGACCGGAGTGTTGAAAACGAGGTGGCTGGGACTGCAATGCGGCTCGTTCAGAACGAGACCGATCCCAAGGTGCGTACGGCCCTGGTCACGGTGGCTCGTGATAAGAACCGGGGAGGGGCAAGATGTGCGGCACTTGGCGCACTGCGGGAGAAGCCCGAAGAGGAGCACATACTCATCGTCGTTGAAGTGCTTCACGACTTGCTGGACCCGGCGCTAGTCGACGATCTGGAGTACTGCCTTGGCGCCGTGAGTGCCTATCCATTCGAGCCGATTCGTCCCGTTATCAAGAAGATCGCTTACAGCTCGCCGAGCCACCATCAAGCCAAAATGGCGCTCAGCATTCTCCTGCGCCACGGTAACGAGAATGATGAGGAGTTCGTGAGAAGCTTCTCAGAAGATGAGAGGATACCGGAAGAACTGCGTCGATACGCCAAGTTCCGCCTTCAGGACAAGACGTGGCGAAAGGAACGAAAGGAACGCGTGCGCGAGCCGTAAGCCCGTGATCCCACCGAGAACGTGTGTTGCGGCAACGTCTACATCGCGCCGGATCCATTCCTTCACGCTTACGACCCGATAGATCCCCCGGTCGAGGAAGACAGTAACAGCAACGTTAGACTTGACCCCGGCGAAGACCTCAATGGAAACGGTATGCTCGACACGCTGCGCGATCCGTTTCAGGTGTGGCTGAACCACAACGTGCCCGGGAACATCAGCGTAGAATACATAGACGACTGGATCGTGTATCACCTAGGTCATGGCGAGGTCCACTGCAGCTCCAATGAGCAGCGGGCCATTCCGGCCAGCCCTAAGTGGTGGGACTCGGAGCCTTA
>CP070827.1:1543710-1546924 GCA_020344555.1 Phycisphaerales bacterium | reverse complement strand
CACCGACTTCGGCCTCGCGGGCTTTGTCGAGGACTCTTCAGGCAAGGACGTTGCCGCTGGAACACCCGCGTACATGGCCCCGGAACAGTTGGCCGGGCGCGAAGTCTCCGTCAAGAGCGACGTGTACTCTCTGGGGCTGGTCCTCTTCGAGCTCTTCGCAGGCAAGCGTCTTTTCGAGGGCGCGACACGCGAGCAGATCGATCGTCTGCAAAGCGTTACAACTCCGACGACGTTGTCGGGCCTGGCGGAGGATATCGACCCGGCCGTGGAACGCGTCATCCAGCGGTGCTTGGAGATCGAACCCAGCGCCCGACCGTCGTCCGCGCTGGCCGTTGCTGCTGCGTTGCCCGGCGGTGACCCGCTCGCCGCCGCGCTCGCCGCTGGCGAGACGCCCGACCCGGAGATGGTCGCGGCGGCAGGAGAAGCCGGCGGCCTCCGGCCGACAATCGCGTGGGCTTGGTTGGCTACCCTGCTCGGTGCACTCATCCTCGGCACGCTTGTCTCCGACAGGGCATTCCTGCACCAGCGGGAGGCCCTCGAAAAGCCGCCGCAGGTACTTGCAGATAGGGCGAGCAACCTGATCAGGAAACTGGGTTACACCGACCCACCGCAGGACAGCGCCCACGGATTCATCCGCGAACCCGATTACATGCGCTATGTCCGCGGGCAAGCCCGCTCGCCCGATCGGCAGGACAACGTCGCACTCGGTGGGCCACAGCCCATCTCCTTCTGGTACCGCCAGAGCCCGCATCTTTTGGTTGCAGTTAAGCACATTGCCAGCACAGGAGACTGGTCCAGAGGAGCGGTATCAGCGGACGATCCGCCGCCATCGCTGTCAGGCATGGTGGCGGTTCGCCTCGATCCACGTGGCCGGCTGCTCCAGTTCCGCGCCGTTCCGACGCAGGTGGACAAAATCGAGCATCAAGCTGAAGGCCCTGATTGGCTCGCACTGTTTGCGGAGGCGGGCTTGGACATGGCCCGCTTCGAGCCTGTTACTTCGACCTGGACCCCGCCAGTCTTCGCCGACACCAGAGCGGCGTGGAAAGGGAGCTACTCGGAAGACTCCGAGATCCCCATCCGAGTCGAAGCCGCCGCCTGCCGCGGCAAGCCCGTGTATTTCCACGTCCTGGGACCCTGGACCAGGCCGGAGCGCGATGAGCCTTTCGCGGGAGATGTCGGCAGCGGGGTTGCGGCCACCACCTGGTCGGTCATTTGGCTTGCCGTGGTGATTGGGGCGGCTGTACTTGGGGTTCGCAACCTCCGCCTCGGGCGCGCCGATCGAAGAGGTGCCGCCAAACTCGCCGTGTACGTGCTCTCGCTCAGTGTGCTAACCTGGTTGTTCAAGGCCAGCCACGTGCCGGACTTTAGCCGCGAGCAGCACCTGTTCACGATGGGTCTGGCCGTGGCCCTGCAATCTGCGATCCGATACTGCTTCTATTACCTCGCACTCGAGCCGTACGCGCGCAAACTCTGGCCACAATCGCTGATTGCGTGGAGCCGCGTTTTGGCCGGCCGGTTTCGAGACCCCCTGGTCGGTCGAGACCTGTTGATTGGCGGCGTGTTTGGAGTCTCTTGGTGGTTATTGTTGCTCTTTGTATTCCTCGTGGCAAGCTGGCTTGGCTCGCCCCCCCCGCAGCCACCAGCCCCGAAGCTATTGAATACCCTGCTTGGAGGGCGCTATGTGGCCGCGGTGTTCCTCGAAAACGGCGTCACTGCTGTCTTTACGGGCCTGGCGGCCTTGATGCTCTTTCTGTTGCTGCGTGTTGTCCTGCGAAGACAGTGGCTGGCGATCGTCGTATTCCTCTCAGTCTTTACAGTGGTGAATGCTTTGCCCGCCAACCACTATGCGCTCTGGTTGGGTTGGGCGCTGGTGAATGCCTCGTTCCTTTTTCTCTTGCTACGTTTCGGCCTCTTCGCGGCGGTTGCGGGCATTTTTGTCTCTAGTTTTTTTGCTACATTTCCCGTCACCTTCGACTTTTCGGCGTGGTACATCGGCGCTTCTCTCACAGCCCTGGTCGCTGCGCTCGCGCTCGGCGTCTACGGCTTCCACACCGCCCTTGCCGGGCGGCCGCTGGTGGAGGACCGACTACTTGAAGCGTAGAAGCATCCCATGATCAAGTGTCCGTCATGTTCAATCGAGATTGACGAGCGGAGTTGCTTTTGTTCCTCATGCGGCGCGGCCCTGCAATCGTCTCCCGTCCAGCCGACGGTCACGGCACCACCGAAGGCCGTTCGTCGTGCAGCGCAGCCGGCGCCATCGGGATCGTCGTCGGACGCCATTGACCAGGCTCGCTTCACACCCGGCACAATGTTGACCGAGCGTTACCGCATCGTCGGTCTGCTGGGCAAGGGCGGTATGGGTGAGGTCTACCGGGCGGATGATCTCAAGTTGCGTCAGCCGGTGGCACTCAAGTTCCTGCCGCCGGAGTTGGCCAACGATCCGCGCCGGCTGGAGCGGTTCCACAACGAAGTGCGTGTCGCCCGGCAGGTGTCGCATCCCAATGTCTGCCGTGTGTATGACATCGGCGAAGTCGACGGCGAGCACTTCATTTCGATGGAATATGTTGACGGTGAGGACTTGGCGTCGCTGATCCGTCGCATCGGCAGGCTGCCGAGAGACAAAGCCACTCAGATAGGGCGCCAGCTCTGCGCGGGCCTCGCCGCAGCCCACGAGAGGGGCGTTCTGCATCGTGATCTCAAGCCGCACAACGTCATGATCGACGGTCGGGGGAAGGTGCGCATCACGGACTTCGGGCTGGCGGGCTTCGCCGCGGACTTCGCGGAGGACGGCAAGGACGTCGCCGCGGGAACGCCGGCGTATACGGCCCCAGAGCAGTTGGCGGGCAAGGAAGTGACGACACGGAGCGATATCTACTCGCTCGGGCTGGTCCTCTATCACATGTTCACCGGTCGGCCGGCGTTCAAAGCCAACACGCGCCAAGAGCTGCGGCGTCTTCACAACGAGGCATTGGTCACCACCCCCGCGAGCATCGTCGACGACCTCGACCCTGCCGTCGAGCGTGTTATCATGCGTTGCCTGGAGGGTGATCCGCGAGAAAGGCCTTCTTCTGCACTCGCCGTGTCGGCGGCACTGCCTGGCGGTGATCCACTGGCCGCTGCTCTTGCAGCCGGTGAGACGCCGTCACCGGACATGGTCGCCGCCGCGGGCGAGAAAGGTGTGCTGCGTCCCGTCGTGGCGCTCATGCTTCTTATC
>CP070827.1:1540394-1543610 GCA_020344555.1 Phycisphaerales bacterium | reverse complement strand
ACCGGTATCATCGCATGGACGTGCGGCACGCAACTGACTCCGGTCAAAGCCGATGAGCCTCAACAACCATCGCCTGGAGTGTGCTGCGATGGCGACGTTTGTGAGGAGGCGGTTAAGATTGGTGATGTTTACTATTGTAACGGCGTAGCACAAATGGAGCCCTTCGGTGGATCGTGCCATGGCATCCAGGCCTGCTATTTCTCAGATGCACCCTGCAAAGATATCGACGGGTACTGCTGCGGAGAGCAACTCGGCACAGAGTGCGGAGAGGGTACAAGCTGCGACACTGACATTGAGGCTTGTTGCCAGTCAGACTACACCTGTGAGGACATCCCAGCGGGCTGTTGCCAGGCCCTGGGCCGTAGTCCGGCTGGGGCGGGCTCAGCCTGTGACGGTTATGTTCAGGCTTGTTGCTTCTCAGACGCCACCTGCGAGGACGTGGAAGCGGCATGTTGCGAGGAAGATGGTGGTCTTCCGACCGGCTCAGGTACAGCCTGCTCAGACTACCAGGGCGACCTCTGCGACATCTGGGCTTGTTGCGTCGAGGAAGGTCCTTTCTGCATCAATGCCAACAGGTACTACTGTGTTACGATTCTGGAAGGAACTCCCGAGCCGGAGTGGGACTGTCTCCTTTCGGAGGACGATAGCGACGGGGACGACGTAATAGACCCGTGCGACAATTGCCCCGACGATATCAACCCGCTTCAGGAGGATTCCGACGATGATGGCGTCGGCGATGCGTGCGACAACTGCTCGACCACGCCCAACGGTCCGGAAGCAGGAACATGTATCGAGGGAGACGTGGGCGCCGCATGCCTGGCCGATTCCGAGTGTGACATCAATCCGGGAGACGGTGTCTGCAGCATGGACCAAGAAGACGACGACGACGTCAGCGACGGCATCGGCGATGTATGCGACAACTGCCCGGACCACTGGAACCCGCTTCAATACGACTGCGACGAGGATGGAGTCGGCGATATCTGCGATACCGAGCCAAACTGTGACGGCGACCAGAGAGCCGACGCGTGCGATAACGACGACGACAACGATGATGTCCTGGACGCCGATGACGTCTGCGACTACACACCGGATGATGCCTACGATGAGGTGATTCGTGACGTGGGCCACCGCCTGCGCGGCACTATCTACGGCGACGTAGACGGCGATTGCGATCGCGACCAGGCTGACTTGGACGAAATGCCTCTTACGGACCCGACCTGTGAGGCTGGGCCACACTTCGAAGAGTCGTGCCCGACATGCCCCGCCTGCGACTCATGTTGCCGCGGACAGCAATATTGACCGTAGATTGAAGCCGCACCGGAGCGGCAAACCGTTCTCTTAATACCAGGGCCGCCTCTTGTGGGCGGCCCGCTTATTTGTGCACGCGGCAATCGCCTCATTAACCCGGGCTTGGAGTGTTGGGTGGCTCGGGAAGTACCTCGGAATCACCGCTGACTCGCTCCTTGATCCAGGCGCGCATCTTTTTTGGCGCCCGGGCCAGCCGCCAGGAATCGTGCTCACGGACCAGCATGAGCGCCACTTCACGGTTAGCCTCCCGTTGCCCGGCCCGGTGGGTGGGATCGAGTGAGACGTTGGCCACAATCACGTAAACTGTCTCGTCTTCCTCACGGCCGTGCGCCGGGTCCGCTGAGAGCATGGCCTTTTGCAGTGCGCGGATTCTGATCTCTTGAACGGCCTGCCAGCCTTGCTGGTACTCGCTGCGCGGCAGCGGGTCTTCCCGAGCGCTCCATAGGAGACGGAACTTGTCGTAATGGCCGCTGGCGCACTGTGTCATGGCATGCTTGACAAAAGCATTTACCGAATCGTCTTCCGTTCGCAGGTCCGACGGAAAGACCAGCAGTTCGGGCGGCTTCTTTGGGTTATCGTTGGCCGCGGTACCATTTTGCGAAACATCCTCATCGCGCCGACATGCTGGAGCCAGGCAGAGCAAAGTGATGCAGGCGCACGAAACAAGCATCGGCAGGGCCGGTCTCGACATGGTATGTGTCGTCCCGATGGTAATCACGCGTGGAGATGCTACCGCCCCGTCGGTTCCGTGCCAATAGATACAAATGCGTTTCCCGTCAGGTCCTTTGGTCAGGCTGGCGCAACCATCTGAGTGCCACTGGTCCCGATGTATCTCGACGTACGTCGGGAGGACCCGCCTGAGAAGTAGGGTCCGTCCAATTGTGTCGGGAGACCGAGCAGGTGAGTAAAACGGTGCGCGAGCGCGCACCCTACGTCAGGCAGCCCGGCAGGCTCTTGTACGAGCAGAGCGAATCGCCGAAGATGGACCCGAAGTTGTGGAGCAGCAATGATGAGCGTCGATCCTCCAGGACGTGATGTTGATTCCGACGACGACTCTCCTCGTCGGAGCCACAGTGCGCCGGAAGGCAGAGAAGGTGCATCGCCCAGCCCGCCCATACCGCCCACCGAAACGCTGCGCGATGCTCCGGCCCGCGCGCCCAAGCGGATCGGGCACTACCACGTCAAGCGCGTGCTGGCGTCGGGTGGGATGGGAACGGTCTACGAAGCCACGCAAGAGAAGCCACGCCGGACCGTGGCGCTGAAGCTTATGAAGCACGGGATCGCGTCACGCTCGGCCCTGCGGCGGTTCGAGTACGAGTCGCAGATCCTTGCCAGGTTGCGACATCCGGGCATTGCCCAAGTCTATGAGGCCGGGACGCATCGCGACGACAGCGGGACGGTTCCCTTCTTCGCCATGGAGTACATCGTTGGGGCCAGGCCCATCACGCAGTACGTCAAGGAGAAGAAGGTCGGCACGCGGCAGCGGATGAAGCTATTCGCCCAGGTCTGCGACGCGGTCCACCACGGCCACCAGAAGGGCATCATCCATCGGGATCTCAAGCCGTCCAACATTCTCGTAGACGCCCACGGGCAGGTGAAAATCATCGACTTCGGGGTGGCCAGATCTACCGATTCGGACCTGGCCGTCACGACACTGCAGACGGACATCGGCCAGCTCATCGGGACGCTGCAGTACATGTCCCCCGAGCAGTGCGAGGCCGACCCGCACAACATCGACACGCGAAGTGACGTCTACGCGTTGGGCGTCGTCTTTTATGAGCTTCTTTGCGAGCGACTCCCGTACAACGTTACGCGCGTAGCCATGCACGAGGCGACGCGAATCATCCGTGAGCAGCAGCCGACCAAGCTGACGACCGTCGACAAGACCCTCAAGGGCGACATCGAGAC
>CP070827.1:1537058-1540294 GCA_020344555.1 Phycisphaerales bacterium | reverse complement strand
GCCTGCATTGGCTTATCCACAGCGTATCAACCATGCGACACGAAGGGGCGTTGGCCAATAGGACTGAACTTATTCAGTAATGAGTGATCCGGTTACTTGTCGTCGGTCAAACGCCGGGTGATAATCCTGCTGTCGTAACTTGTTATTCAATATATGGTTACAGATGATCCCACAAGCTGCTTGGGCTTACCAGAGTGAGCCAGCGACCTCATAAGAGCGAACGCCTCAGCGCCGCTGTGGAATGGTTATCAACGTCAAACCAGGACGAATAGGGGGCTGAGCCTTCGCGCCTTTATCAGTATGTGGAAACATGGTACTTAGCGTTATCCCTATGCGACACGGTGACGAACCCCTGTTGGAAGTGCATGAACTCGTGAAGCGGTACAACGGACGGGCCGTTGTCAACCGCCTCAGTTTCTTCGTACAGCCCGGAGAGATCGTCGGACTGTTGGGTCGAAACGGGGCCGGGAAGACCACTACCTTCCGGATGACCGTGGGCATGATCGACGCTGATGAGGGCTCGGTCACTTTCGACGGCCGGGACGTGACCCGGTTGGCCATGTACAAACGCACACAGCTCGGAATGGGGTATCTCTCACAGGAACCGAGTGTCTTTCAGCGATTGTCCGTGGAAGACAATCTGCTCGCCATTCTCGAAACGATGCGGGGTCTTTCACGCAAAGAGCGGATGGCAAGGGCAGGTCAACTCATTGAGCAGTTCGGGCTTATGGAGCAGAAGAAGCAACTCGCCCGAACCCTGTCAGGCGGCGAACGGCGGAAGCTCGAAATCGCCCGCGCTTTAGTGTCTGACCCGAAGCTCATCATGCTCGACGAGCCTTTCAGCGGCGTCGACCCCAAGTCTGTTGAGGACCTTCAGAGGGAGATCCTTCACCTCAAAGGCGAGCGCGGAATCGCCATCCTGCTGACCGATCACAACGTACGAGAAACGCTGCGAGTGACTGATCGAAGCTGTATAATCCACGATGGGGAGAAGCTGGCCGAGGGCCCACCGCGCCAGATCGTGCGCAACCCGCTGGTTCGCAAGACATACCTTGGCAGCAGTTTCCGCGGAGACGAGTTCGACCAACCCACATGAAGGCGTATGGTGGCGACTGCAGGAGCATCGATGCCGGGCAAGCACCGAGCGGTCTCCAGGTGTCTGCCACCGACGCAAACCACGAATGGCCCCTATGACGGAAGACACAGGTCCAGATCCTCCTGCCGCGGACACACCGGCCGATGGCGGCGCTGTGGGGAAACGCAACCTGCTCGAGTGGCTCGACGTCGATCGGCGTAGTTGGAGTATCGAGCTTTCGCCCGACCGGATCGGCCTGCGCAGCGGCGAGGATACGGTGGATCTACCGGCAAGCTCGTGGACAACCGATATTTACGTGGCTCAGCACGGCGACGGTCTCATCATCCGCATCGAAACCTTCGAGCAGACGATTCGCTTCCTGATCTCCCGCGAGGCGGCGGCCCCCTTGTTGACCCATCTGGCCACACCGCTCACCAGACGGCCCGTTCGGGCTGAGGTCGAAAAGCCGACCAAGAGCGCTGCTCCGCTGCTGTGGCCCAAGGTCTCACCGCTGGCCGTATGGGCGGTGATTTCGTCGGCGCTGGTTTTCGTTCCGGTGCTGGGCCTGCTGCCAGCGGTGGCGACGGTGATCCTTCTTATTCTTCATCGTCTGAAGGTTCGTCGTGCCGCCGCGTGGCGTCACTCGCGGGCATTATGCACAGCCGCGTTCGTGTTGCTGATAGCGGGATTGCTGGTCTCGGTCCTGTCTACGTGGGGACTGTCGCGGCACGCGGCGACTCTGACCGAAGAGGCTGCCTTTGCGCCGTCTGAGCAGACGGGGCGGAACTGGGGCGTCATTGCTGCCGGCATCCTTGTAGTCCTGCTCTCGCTCAGCGTTCACGAGGCAGCCCACGCCATCACCGCCTGGTGGTTGGGTGACGGGCTGGCCAAGTCGTTGGGCCGCGTCACGCTCAACCCACTTGCCCACATTGATCCATTCGGCACGGTTTTGTTACCGCTGATCCTGGCATTAGCGAAAGGTCCGATTTTCGGTTACGCCCGCCCTGTGCCGGTCCGCATAGAGTCACTGCCACGGCACCATCGGGCCCATATTCTTGTTTCGATCGCCGGTCCGGGCTCTAACCTGCTGCTTGCGGCGGTATCGTTCATGGTGCTGATCGCCTTGGGCTGCATGCTTCGGCTGATAGTCCCGCAGGCGGCGGTTACGAACCTCGCGGCGTTGGACTTCACGCAGGCCGTGAAGGCGTCAGGATTCGCACTTGCCCCGGCGTTCGGCCCACTCTGCACGATCCTGAAACTGAGCTTCATCGTCAACACGTTCCTGGCTATGTTCAATCTTATCCCAATCCCGCCGCTGGACGGATCATGGGTCCTCGAACACCTCTTCCCGCGAAGCGTCGGCCCGTTTTATGCGAGGATCCGACCCTTCGGGTTCCTCATTTTCCTGGGTGCGATCTACACCGGCGTGTTCCAGTACCTGATCACCCCGGCGCTGCTGATTCTGGTCCCCGGCCTGTTCTTACTGGCCGGCGCCACGGGGTTCTGACCCGGCGCGAAACCGTGTGGGAAGTGTGTCAACGCCCACAGTGCCGGCCGCGAGTCAGGATTCCGTAGGTCTGTCACCCACCTTTGCTGCTGCAGACCGAGAGTCTCGAGGGATCATCACGCGGACGGCCTCGGGCACGGCTTCAATCGTCACAGGCGTCCGTCCTATGCGTTCACCGTCCGCCCAGAGTTCCAAAGAATCGCTCGACTCGATGGTAAACCGCTCGGCCCGGATGAAGTGCACCTCCGGGAGGGAGCAATGTCGACCGGCCAGCACCGCCGGTAACAACGTTAATGCCCGCAATCTCGACACCGACTCTATGATGCAAAGGTCGAGCTGACCATCAGTCGGCACCGCACCCGGTGCTATCTCGATTGCACCACCGTACGAGGAAGTGTTCGCACTGGACGCGAGAAAAAGGGGTTCGTCGACGACACCGAAGTCGCCGGCGATACGCAGGCTCCGGGGGCGGTACCGGCTGAGCACGCGCAGGGCACCGTACAGGTAGGCGGCTGTGCCACTCAGTGGCAGGCGCATCGAGTCGACGAAACTGGAGACTTCCGCATCGGCACCTATTGTGGCTACCGTGCAGAAGTAGCGATCATTTACCCGGCCCAGGTCAACAGGGCACGGTTTCCCGCCGGAGAGCAGATC
>CP070827.1:1533716-1536958 GCA_020344555.1 Phycisphaerales bacterium | reverse complement strand
ACGGCGACTTCGTTGGGGGCTACGATCTGAACTAGTTGCGGGTTGCTCTCGACCTCTGTGATCTTGAAGCTGACCTCGACGAGTTCCGACCAAGTTTCCGTCAGTCTGGCCAACGCCCGGTCCGTGATGCGCGCCACCAGGCGCTGTTCAATCATGGTCAAGGGCCGCGGTGGAACATACAGCTCTGAGCTGGAGCCGCCCAACAGCCGGTCGATGATCGGGTAAATGATGAGCGGGCTGATCTCCAGACAGAGCTGCCCTTCCAGCGGCTCAGCCGTCAGCAGGTTGAAATTGGTCGGGTTTGGAAGCGAGTTGATGAACTCGCTGTAGGTGAGCTGCTCCGCCGTGGCCACCCGGACTTCGACAATCGTCCGGAGAAAACCGGACAGCGAGGCGCCGAAGTTGCGGGCAAACGAGTCATGAATGGCCTCCAAGGCCCGCATTTGCTCTTTGCTGACGCGTTCCGGGCGCTTGAAGTCGTAAACGTGGATTTCTCTGGTTGGCTGGGTAGCCTGGCCGCCGACGACTTCCGCGGCCGTCTCCACACCGCCGGCCTCAACGGCCGCCAGCAACGCGTCGACTTCCGTTTGATCTAGTACTTCAGTCACGGGGCGACCTTCACTTTGGATGCCCGCACATCGCCGAACCCAACTGCTTTATCGGGACATGCCAAAATCGAACTTGAGGGGTCCTATCCGCTGATAGCCTCACCGACCGGCGGCAATCAACTGCTCGTAGCGGTCGAAGAAATCCGGGAAGGTCTTACCGCAGCATTCTGGATCGTTGATCACCATGCCCGGCCATTTCAGCCCTGCCAGTGCGAAGCTCATGGCCATACGATGATCGTTGTAGGTGTCGATTGTACCTGGGGTGATCTGCTCGGGCGGGGTGATTTGCAGACCGTCGGGCCGTTCATCAACGGCGGCGCCCAGTTTCGTCAGCTCGCGATTCAGTGCAGCAAGCCGGTCGGTCTCTTTGATACGTAGATTTCCAACGTTGCGAATCGTGGTCGGTCCATCCGCAAACAGAGCCAGCACCGCCAGCGTCTGGACGGTGTCGGGCATGTCGCTGAGGTCGACGTCGATCCCGCGCAGGCCTTCGCCCCTCGACGGGCCGGTCACGGTGAGCCGTTTGGGGCTGCGCTCGATGTGACACCCCATTCGCTCGAGCACGTCGACGAACCGCCAGTCGCCCTGAACACTGTCGGTCCCCAGCCCTTCGACGGTGACCCGTCCGCCGGCTATGGCCGGGGCCGCAAGGAAATAGGTGGCGTTGGAAGCGTCGGGTTCCACCGCACAGCCTACACCTCGGTATCGTTGGGGTGCTGCCACGATGTACTTTGCGCTTGTGCTATCGTGCTGTTCGATGACCGCCACCTCGAACTTGTCCATCAGCGCGGTGGTCAACTTCAGATACGGGATGCTCGGCACTTCGCCGGTTACCTCGATGAATACGTCTCCTCTGGCATAGGGGGCCGCCAGAAGCAGCGCACTTATGAACTGGGTCGACTCGGGCGAGTGGAAGGATACCTGCCCGCCGCGGAGTCCGCTGGCACGAACGGCGATCGGGGGATACCCGTGTGCTTCCAGGTATTCAATGCCGCTGCCGAGAGCCTGCAGTACTTCGCCAAGCTCCCCGATCGGCCGCTTCCGCATCCGCTCGACGCCGTCCAGCTCGAACCGCCCGTGGCCCAGCGCCGTAAGCGCGGTGCAGAATCGCATCACGGTCCCGGCGTTGCCGCAGAAAAGCCTGGCCTCGCCGGCGGGGATCAAGCCCCGGCAACCGGTGATCTCGATTGCGCAGTCAGCTTCATCGACGGTTATGGCGATGCCCAGGGCACGGAGGGCCTCGATCATCAGATAAGTGTCCTCGGCGAGGAGGGCCCCGGTAAGCAGGCTAGTGCCGTCCGCCAGCGCTGCGGCGACAAGCGCCCGATTGGTGATGCTCTTTGACCCTGGCACCGTCACCGTAGCGTCGATCGATCCTGCGGCCGGCGAACAATGATACGAGGGCATGCTGCTGACAGTACCTGCGTGCGGTGTTCGGAGCAAACGGTCGCAATCGGGGTCGCTTCCCTCAAGCCGCGCTCCCGTCTGCGAATGGTGTGTCAGCGATTCTGATTGACATTGTGCTACCACCTGTGGTAGAGTGAGGTCCCGGTTGGTTTGCGCGTAACGTCATATGGGAAAGGAGGTTGCGCGCTCTAGCCGACGGCGCGAAGCTTCGAGTATTGCATCAACGCCGCCGGGGGCCTGAACCCGTACGTGCCGTGAAGGGTGTTATTCTCGAGGTTCGTGGAGGCTCCGGCCGACGTGGACCTCCAAAGGTTCTGAGATCTACTGCCAGGTGGATGGTGAGGCTATGAGGACCCCGTTGATTGCCGGCAATTGGAAGATGCACAAGACGCTTGCCGAGGCCCGTGAGCTGGTGGGCGGAATCCGCGAGGGCATCAAGGGGATCGGCGGCGTGGAGGTTGTGATCTGTCCGCCGTTTCATCATCTGTTTGCGATGGCCAAGGCCATCGACGACTCGCCTGTAATGCTCGGTGCCCAAAACGCCCATTACGAGGCCCAGGGCGCTTTCACCGGCGAGGTATCGGTGCCGATGTTGAAGGACGCCGGCTGCACGCATGTGATCCTCGGGCACAGCGAGCGCCGGCAGTACTTTGCCGAGGACGGGCCGCTACTGGCCAAGAAGGTTCGGGCCGCGGTCGCGGGCGGCCTGAACGCCATTTTTTGCGTGGGCGAGACCCTCCAGGAGCGTGAGGCCGACCGCACCCGTAGGATCGTGGAGCGGCATATCAGCGACGTGATAAAGGCCGATGTGCCCGCCGAGCGGCTCATTATCGCCTATGAACCGGTCTGGGCGATTGGAACGGGTAGGACAGCGACCCCGGACCAGGCCCAGGAGGTGCACGCGTTCGTACGTGCTATGCTGGCCTCCACGTATGGTCAGCCGACGGCTGAGGCCGTTCGCATCCTCTACGGCGGGAGCGTCAAGCCGGGCAATGCCGCGGATCTGCTTGCTCAGCCGGACATCGACGGGGCGTTGGTCGGCGGGGCCTGCTTGGTGCCTGCCGACTTTGCGGCTATCATAAAGGCTGCTGGAACCTGGGCTGCTGTGTCGTCGTAAGCAAGCCTGGTGGTCGCGGCATAATCTTGGAGTGTAATCTCTTTGCTTGGAGGGCGCCCGTGATTGCGACGGGGAGCGGATCGCGGAACCGGTCGCTACGACGGTAAGGA
>CP070827.1:1530362-1533616 GCA_020344555.1 Phycisphaerales bacterium | reverse complement strand
AAAGGAGAGTCCCGATCAGTGTGACCGTTCCATGAAGCCGGAATCCCTGGCCCAACTGATTGCCGGCGGCAACATCACTACGGTTGAAGAAGAATGGATGCGCCTCGTCGAGGCTCCGGACACTCCTCCGGCACGTCTTGCAGACTACCAGAGCGTGCTGGCTGAGCTGTGCCGGGTGGGCGAGACCTCCAAGGCGGAGGAGCTTGCCTGGACGGCCGTTGAAATGCTGGCTGCCCGCTGTGCGCCGGAAGAGGTACTGGCCGTAGCGGGCCCGTTTCTGCTCGCCGTCGGGGAGAGTGAGGAACTTCGGGCCCAGGTCGTGGGACTCTGCCGATCCGCCTATGGCGATCGTGAAGGACTCGACGGTCTACTTGCCGAGTCCGGCCTTGATGGAGGTCGGCCCGCAAGACGTGCTCTAAGGACCCTCGAGGTTTGCCTGGCGCTTGCGGAGGGCGACTTCCTTGTTGCCCGTCATGAGGACGAAGCCGCCCGTGTGGAGAAGGTCGATACATCTTGTTGGAAGTACACCATAACGGGAGGCGACGGCACTGAGGTGCTCGGGGCTGTTCATCTTGCGGACCGCTACCGGCCGGCGAAGTTGACGGAGTTCAGGGTGGCCCGGCAATTTGCCCCCGATCAGCTTGGCAAGCGACTCTGGGACGACCCGGCGCCGATCGTCATCGACATCTGCAGGCAGTACGACGACCACATCGACAGTGACAAACTGGAAACCATCCTCGTGCCGGGGTTGCTGTCCGAGTCCGACTGGTCGAAATGGTGGACGCGTGCCCGGACGGCGTTGCGGAAGTGTCCAAATGTCAAGATCAAGGGACGGTCGCCGTATGAACTGACGTACGATGAGGTACCGGCTGCGCTGGAAGAGGAAGTGTTGGGGACGTTTGAAAGCCTGCATGATCCGCCGGCCCAACTCGAGCTGGTAAAAAAGTACCTTCGAGAATGCAAGGCCCACGGACAAGAGCCTTCGGGGCCCGCCTTGCGACAGTGCTTTGTCAGTTTTACGGAACGGGCCAGACGACTCACCGAAGAGGGAGCGGTCCAGGCCGGTCTGTTTTGGGTGATCGCCTACCGTATCGGGCAGGCCGCCGGCATCGAGGCCATGCCCAAAGAAGTAAACGATCTGTTCGCCGCTGCGACCGACGTAAGAGCGGTCTTTGGGCAGATCGAGGGCGAAGAACTGCTCAAACTTGCGTGCAGCATCTTGGTCGAGGCCCGGCCGGACGACTGGCAGGATCATCTAACGGCGCTATTGCCCACGTTTCCATTGGCGGTCTGCGATCGAGCGGCGGGGCGGCTGATCGAGGCCGGTCGGGGATTGGCTGACTTCGAGCCAATCGTGCAGGACATCATGGCTTCACCGCTCGAGCATTTCGAGGCCCTGCTATGGTTGTGGGCCGGCCCTTCGCAAGAGCGGCACATTCCCGCGCCGGCGCCGGTGACGCTTCTGTCGCGCATTCTCCGCACTTTGGACGAGTGTCGGCGAAGCGACAGTGTGCCCCGTGAGACGGCTCGGAAGCTGGGTTCCCGTGCCCGGGCGGTTCTCTCGGCTCGCAAGTACGAAACGTTCGACCGATGCCTCGAGACTCTGGAGGCGGGCATGGGTGGTGCGTTGCGCAACCAGGTCAAACTGCTCGACAACCTGGGACGAGCGGTACAGGCGGACTTGCTCAGCCGCCTGAACCGCCGGTTCCCTCCGGTTGAGAGGGGGAAGAGGATTCAGCCCTGGGCCCTTGACGACGTGCTCTACGTCACCGAAGCCGGGTTGGCCCGGAAACAGGACGAGATTGACTATCATGTCAACGTCAAGATGAAGGAAAACGCCGATGCGATCGGGCGGGCGGCCAGCCATGGCGATCTCAGCGAAAACGCGGAGTACAAGTTCGCGTTGGAGGAACGTGATCTGCTTCGGGCCCGGCTCGCCCAAATGAACGCCGAAGTGGCAGCAGCGCGAGTAATCTCTCCGGACGACGTGCCGACGAACCACGTGGGTATCGGTACGAAGGTGACCTTCAAGCGTACTACGGACGGGGAGCCGTATGAGATGTCGTTTGTGGGTCCCTGGGAGGCCGACGCCGACAAGCTCCGGTTCAACTACAAGGCTCCGTTGGCTCAGAAGGTGTTGGGCAAACGCGTCGGCGATGTTGTGGAGTTCGACCACACCGGCGCGGAAGGGTGCTACGAGATCGTCGCCCTGGACAATGCCCTGGCTGTAGGCGAATAAGGCTACGGTATGTCGGGTGAGCTTTTGGACTTGGACGGCGTTACGAAAAGCCGCTGTCAGCGCAGTAAGAGAGCAATATTATGAAAGCCGCGATTATCGGCTTGCCCAAATCCGGTAAGTCTACCCTGTTCTCGGCCGTTACCGGCGTTGTCATCGATCCTTATGCGCACCCCGAGCCACACTCCAAGACGGTGCACGTGCCCGATTCTCGGCTGGCTCATATCGCCGAACTCGGCAGACCCAAGAAAGTCACCGAAGCGAGCGTCGAATTCGTCGACGTGCCCGGCTGCTCACTGGATGACGCCAAGGGGCAGGAAGAGTGGCGGCGTCTGCTGCCGGTTGTCCGTCAGGCGGATCTGCTGGTTGTCGTGGTGCGGGACTTCGAGAACCCGGCCGTACCGGCCTACAAGGATCGCGTCGATGCCAATGCCGATTTCGAGGCCGTACGCGAAGAGATGATCTTCGCCGATCTTGATACCGTCACGACGCGTATCGAGCGGATTGAGAAGGCTCTCAAGAAACCGACCAGGACACATGAAGTGGAGAAACGCGAACTGGCTTTGCTGACGCGTTGCCGGGAAGCGTTGGAATCCGAGGCACCGCTCTCTTCCGTGATCACCGCGGACGACGAACATCGACAGGTTTCGAGCTTCGCCTTCCTTACGGAAAAGCCGTTGGTTGGCGTGCGCAACGTGTCCGATGATCGGGCGGCCACTACAGAGAGCTGGGATATCCCGCACGTGCAAGAAACGATCAGCCTGTGCGCGTCGATGGAGGCGGAGATCGCGTCGCTCGATCCGCAGGATCGTCCGGCTTTTCTCGCGGATCTCGGTCTGACAGAGCCGGCCCGGGATCGGCTGATCCACACATGCTACCGTGCCGGCGGCCTGATCTGCTTCTTCACGATGAACGTCGAGGAGGCCCGGGCCTGGACGATCCCCAAAGGCAGCACCGCGGTAGAGGCGGCCGCCAAGGTCCACACAGACCTGGCCCGCGGTTTCATTCGGGCGGAGAC
>CP070827.1:1527007-1530262 GCA_020344555.1 Phycisphaerales bacterium | reverse complement strand
CCTGCAGGGCAACAAGCACCACAAGTACACCTATTCGTAACGCATGAGCCTGTTGCATCGGTTCTACCTCCATGGTTGACGACGCAGAGTACGCCGACAGACCGCCACAGCACCGACGGCCGCCAATACCAGCGTTGCCGGCTCAGGTATCAAATGAAGGTTGTCCATGGCGAAGTAGGACGGCGTGTTCATTCCGTAAGGGCCTACATCCGTAGACTCGAGCCCGAATGACAACACCTCGGCACCCTCCAGAGCCGATAAATCGACCTCAGTCCAACTGTCGATGATGTAATCCTGCGTGTTAGTCTCGAAGCGGTAGTCGGCAAGGTAGAAGTCCACCACTCCAACCGGAGTGCCGAACGGATCCAGACCCGAGATTGTGAGAAGAAAATAGTCCGGATCGTCGCCGGTCGGGCCGCCGAACTGCTTGGCAAACGCGTCGCCATCGAGCATCGAGAAGTAGGCATAGGTCGTGTTGGTCACGTAGACCGACTGGGCATACATTGCGGTGGGCAATGTGACGGTCGCATGGCCCGGGGCCGCTGCAAACGCAACAGCATAGTTGCCTGACCCGTCAGCTCCGCCGCCGGCAATGGCGCTGTACTGGTTTTCAAACCCCGGCGTGGCAGCGTCGGTCATGTTGGAGTATGACCAGCCGGACCATGCGACGAAGTCGGTGAAGGTGTTGTTAAAAAACGCCCCGCGGCTGGTGAAACCGCCGGCACCGTCCGAACCGTTGTAAAACGAATTGGGCTCCAGCGAGAGATCCTCGAGGTCGACCAGCACGGAGGCCAAGGTCGGCCCGGCGCCGCTGATCAGACAAAGCCCGGCGATGATATAAGTGTGACATTGTAAGACGCGCTGTTTCCGTGAACGTTTTCCAGCCATGTGAGACGCTCCTTTTACCGGCCGGGGGTGAAACCACGTCACCTCACGACCGGTGAACACAAAAAAATCCCGGTGCTCCGATGCTGGGGAGAACCGGGATCAGGCGTCATGGCAGTCGGGCAATACTCTGTGAGCACGGCCACATCCGGGGTCGTGCACGCCGACGAAAGCCGCCGATCGAGGCACCCCATCATCGAAGGCACCACGTCAACAAACGACGATCACCGGCAGGTCTTCTGGCTTACGGATCATCCTACTAACCACGCCTTCTCCACAGTTCGCTACGTCGTGCGGCACGACTCAAAACCCAACCGGGCCGCGGGCTTTAGCCCGCGCGGTCATGCCCGACGCGGCCAATCTGCGAATGGCCGTAAAGTGGCGTTCGTCCCCGATTACAGCGGCGGGTCCACGGTGGATTTGCACCACCTTCCCTTTTACGTCCGCCCAAGCGGACACCGGCAACCGCGAGCTATTCACTTGTCAAACGCTGCCCACCCGCCCGCGGCGGATCGACAACACCGCATCATTAACCGCGCCGCCGAGCCCATGTCAAGAAAAAATTCGGCGAATCGCCCAGGGGCGCGCTGATCGGCCAAGGCAGCACACAGGGTGAGCTGGGGCGAGGCGGATCGAAGCGTTGCAGCCTTGACCGATACCGGGGCGCGACCTGTTCTGCGGAACATCAGCGCATCTTGGGCAACCGAGGAACGCGCTTGTCTCCTCCCCCGCTGCCAAAGCCGGACGAGCGACGTCGGGAAGTAGACGTAGAACGTAGCGGGTGGAATGCTGGTGCCGCGCAAGAAAGTGCATGCGGCCAGGACGCCGGCGGACAAGACGGCCATTGGGTGGCAGATAGAGGCGACGGATCGGCAGATTGATCAGCTCGTGTACGAGCTCTACGGCCTGACCGACGAAGAGATCCGAATCGTCCAGGGGGCGACAGAGCGATGACAGCAACGGACAATCCTGATGCGAGGCGCGATCCTGATCGGAGCCGCGCCCGTGAGGAAGCGGCCAACGTGAGCCGCCCCGGTGAGGAAGCGGGCAAAGCGAGCCGAACCCGTGAGAAAGCAGGCAGTGGATTGGGACCTGGGGATTGACGGTCGGAGCTCGTAGAATGGCAACGCGACGTTGAAGGAGTGCGCACCATGCCAGATGGCGATCCCGATCCGAGCCCTGACCTTGACGGCGCGACCAGTCCACCATTCGGCGATCACAGTCGTGCAGACACGGGGCCGCTTCCTCACGGGCGCGGCTCGGATCATACCCGCGGCTCGGTCCCAATCCATTCCAACGCCTTGGGCTACCTGATCACGTTTACGACTTACGGAACGTGGCTGCACGGCGACAAGCGCGGTTCGGTCGACCGCGATCACAACATTCCGGGAACACCGCAGGTCGATGCGGACGCCCGACGCGTCCGACACGAGGTTGCGCTCCTGAAGAATCCACCCGTTCTCCTCGGCGTTGAGCGTCGTGCCCTCGTCCACCGGACCATCCTCGAGGTGTGCGAGCGCCGCGACTGGACATTGCACGCCCTCAACGTACGAAGCAATCATGTCCACGTCGTGGTCAGCGCGCCTGAGTCGCCGGAGCGCGTGATGAACGACCTGAAGTCCTGGGCAACGCGTGGTCTGGTGGCCGCGGGTCTAATCCAGCGTGGGACGGCAGTGTGGACGCGGCACGGTAGCACGCGATACCTATGGAAACCCCGGCACCTCGCGGCTGGTTGTCAGTATGTTTGTGAGCATCAAGGGTTCGATTTGGATGAACATCCGTAAACCACTTGTATGTAGTCAAGAAGAGAGTAAAAGACCATCCGGACTACCTTTGAGGGGATTGGATTGGCTCCCCCGATTGTTCATAGAGGTAGTGACATCGGGTCAGTACCAACAGCCATAGGCGCCCGCAATTGCGCCGCGTGAATCTGGTCGCCAAAGCGCCACGCACTTTTCACCTGTGTGGCAGGAGGTTGGCCTGGAGCACTTTGGTGTTGTCCGTATCGATTGTGCCAAGGCCCGCTCCAACTGGATGTTGGCCGACTTCTACGGCAACGTTCGTGTGCAGACCGCTTCCTTACGGGCGCGGCTCTGATCCCGCGCGGTCCTTCAACGTTGCGGTGCGATTCTCCAATCCCCAATCGACAGTGCACTGGCCGCTTCCTTACCGGCGCCGCTCTGATCCTGGGCGGTCGTTCAACGTTGCGGTGCGATTGTCCAATCCCTAATCGACAGTCCACTGGTCGCTTCCTTACGGGCGCGGCTCTGATCCTGGGCGGTCCTTCAACGTTGCGGTGCGATTCTCCAATCCCCAATCGACAGTGCACTGGCCGCTTCCTTACGGGCGCGGCTCTGATCCTGCGCGGTC
>CP070827.1:1523652-1526907 GCA_020344555.1 Phycisphaerales bacterium | reverse complement strand
TCGCTCACTCGGTCGCTGAACCGCTTTTTCGGCACCCTGGCGGCCGGTCTTAGCCCGAAGTAGCGCTGTCATGCTAGTTCGCTGGCTAACCCGGACATTGTGTCCGAGTTTTCCTCTGTCGGCCTTCCACCGCTACCACCTATGCCCCGCCCGCTCCTCACACAGCAACTTGGACCCCTGGACCCAGCGGTGGGCGTCCAGGTGACGGCGGGCGAGATTCGGAAAGGTATCGCGCAATCCCGGAGAGCTGTCCACCCAGCCGAACTCCGGGCCGGCAACATGATGACTACGGGCCCTTGGTTGCCCACCACTGTCTCACGGGCTCGGGCATGAGCTTGAGCAAGAGTTGAGCGCCTTTGCCAGCGAGAGCAGCGCGGAGGCACTCGGCCAACAGTAGGAGCGTACGTACAGTGAAGGAGAACGCCAGCCATCGGCGTGCCCATTTGGTACGGTACCGTTTGGCCAGCACGTAGTCTTCGAGCAGCTCCTGGTGGACGGGCGTGTAGATACGTTTGCGGATCGTTCTGCCGAGAACGAAGCCGAGAAGCTCCCATACGCGAGGAAACCCAGGCCCCCGGTGACGGGACATTCGAGACGCCCATACTCGGGCCATCAACGATAGACTAGCTCGCCATTTGCAAGAGCCAGTCTGGAGTGCCCGTAGGCAGCCGCCAAGTACAACACGCAAAGAATTAGTGGACGGCAACGGACTGCGTGTCGTCAGGTCATAGGGCCGGTGATGATTTCGCGTCTTTTGTCTGCGGCTGCGCCGAGCAGAGCGAATCCGATCTGCCCGGATCAGGCCTCTTTCCCCGAAGCGTTCCCTGAGGCAGACGTAAAGGCTAGCGACCACAAGGACGCTCATCACGCAGAGGCCCCATTGTGATACCGCTAGCATACGAGCCGTCCCTTCGCCGCAAGGCTTCTGGCGCCCGCCTCCACGTAAAAGTCGCGGGTGTGCTCCCAGGCCTTAACACCAGCCCCCAGAACTCTATAACGGCGCTCCTTGATAATCTGTCCGTCGATGACCTTCTGGTCGTACCAGCCTTTGACGAATCCCGCATCCTCCAGGCGAGCCATTAGCTGATAGAAGGCGGGCCCTGATTTGCGTATGCCAAGGGTCTTGAGACCTTCACGGACCTCCCGGCCCGATTTCTTGTGCGAGCCGAGGACATCCAGAATCGCAAACTGCAAATGCGTCAGCGGCGGTAGACCCATTGGGCATTACTCCTCGTTAAGGCGACCTTATGTAACGCCATATTATACTACATCGATGCCCTCCGGCAAGGGCTCGCGGGGATTATCTGCATCCCTGGTCGTGGATAGCTGACCTGACTACTGGCCTGGGTGCGTGGCGGGCGAGTCACCCGATAGCCCTCTCAGCGTTCTCGTTAGGAGCCCGCTGTTCGTGGTATCCGAGGTGCGACCATGCGGTTACTATAACTGAGGCTTCAATCCGTCGGCAAACGATCGCCGATCGGCGATTATCGGGCCTGCGTGTCGCCGCTCCGGCCTTCAAGATTGTCTGCCCGTTCGCCAAACGATAGCATAGGAATAGTTGGGGTGTAGGGCCAGGGACGGCCGATCGTTAGCGTGTCAACGATACGCGAGGTCCGTGCCGTGGTTAAAAAACCGGTTCTGCAAGCACTTGTACTGGCGGATCACATTTACGTCGACGAGCGCACTAAGAAGAATATCATTGCAGGCACCTTCAGCCGTCTCTGGACGAACAAGTTCCCAGCCATGTTTGGCCGCACCACCGGGGCATATATTTGCCTGACCGAGGTGCAGGGTAAGGTCCCGATTTCGTTACGTTACACAGACCTTAAGACCAATGAGGTACTCTTAAGCACAGAAGCGTTCACACTCCAGTCGGGAAATCCGCTGGCGACCCACGAGCTGATTGTGGAGGTTCCGCCGTTTCCAATGCCACATGCTGGCGTGTATGTTTTTGAAGTATACGCCGGCGCGGAGGCAATTGGGTCGTTACGCTTAACAGTCGGGAAAGTCGAACAGGGAAAGCAATGACACAGGACATTGAAACACTTGCGGGTTCGGAAGGCGCTGTCGAGTTTCTCCCGGTCGAGGCGTCGGATGACGTGACGTGGCCGGACTGGGAATCGACGCGTAAAGCCGTATGGTCGAAACCTGAGCCGGCCGAATATCGTTGCGAGATACGGCTCTGTGGGGAACCGGAAGGTGGCTACTCCGTGTACGCGCCGGAGCTTCCGGGTGTCGTGACCGAAGGCGAAACTGCCGAGGAAGCCATGCGGAACGTCGCTGAAGCGCTTCAAGGAACGTTACGCACGTATCTAGACGACGACCAGCCGATCCCGTGGAAGAAAGACGCTGAGCCGTTGCAGCAGGGCGAAACCCCTTGTTGGATCGTGGTGCATGTCTGAGCTTCCCGCCGTTTCGGGGCGTGAAGCGATCAAGGCGCTGCAAATCGTGGGCTTCGAGGTGGCGCGTATCGAGGGAAGCCACCACATACTCAAGAAACCCGGACACCCCTTCAACTTGTCCGTGCCCGTACGCGCGAGCAAATCCCTGAAACGCGGGACACTTCGCCGTCTGATTCGAGACGCGGGCTTGACTGTCGAGGAATTCATTGAGGCCCTCGAACGGTAGCGGGCGGGGCGAAACGGTATGACCCCGGGCGGTGGTCTTGAGCCTGGAACCCGTTGGATTACGAGACGCCCGGATGCCGGGCGACCTTTCCCTGTAGTATCCTGAGGGCCCGAAATCCCGCCACTGGGCGGAAACAAAATCCGAGAGCCCCCCGGATTCTTCTTGACAGCCTGGCGACCGGGGCGACAATGGGCGGTGATATGAACTCTAGGATACCATTCCGTAAAGCCTTCAAGCGGGAAACCGCAACGAGCGTCCCGGTGGCCGCCTGTCGGACGTGGCAACACCCCGACCGCTTCCTAGAGGCGGATATCCAGACGACCACCGGGCTGCTCGAAAGGAGGCGCAAGCCATGTACGAGGACACAAGATCTATCGCGGAGATGTGGTTAGACCACGTGACGACGATGAATCGGGAGGCTCTGAGGGAGTTTTTCGATTTCAGCGACCGGCACGCCGACAGCGTCAACGAGGAGGCCATTGAGCAATACGTTGAACGCCTCCGCAAGACGAACCGTCCATGGCCGGAGATTCGTCGTCGGGTGAACGCTGTGAAGCGGTTCCTGACATGGGCCGTTGGCGAGGAGCTCATACGAGGTGCGCCGCTCAAGGATGCCGCGAAGCTCGT
>CP070827.1:1520281-1523552 GCA_020344555.1 Phycisphaerales bacterium | reverse complement strand
GGATCGTCCACGTCCCAGACCTTGAAGTGCACCGTGCAGCCCTCAACCACGGGAGATATCGTGGCCACAAGAGCGACCTTACTTCGGATGCCGCTCAGGGCATCCTCCGGCGACGCCTTCCCCGGAAAGACCTGCCTTCCTCCGTCGTTCGGACACGTACCCAGCGGCGTACTCTCGGGGGCATACTCATCCCACGACACGGGAGCAATGTCGACCACTTGCGCGGTTTCCGGGCCGACGGTGTAGGACTCTTGCGGGGCGCAGTCGCGGTTGGTCTCGGCCGTGAACATACAGGAGTAGGTCCCCGGCTGATCCGCCAATACGGTGCCTGCCGATCCGGTCCCGCTGACTGTGCTCCCGTCGGGCTTGATGATCGTCCACTCGTAATGGATCGGCCCAGGCAGAATCGGGACCTCCACACAGTTCTCCCGCTCCAATCCCCCGTTGTCTACTACGCCGTTCACCGTGAAGGTGATCGTATCTCCCAGGCACACCGGATCGGGGAAACGCTGATACTTATACTCACTCGTCCCTCTTCGTCCGACCCGTGTCGGGCGTATTCATTATTCGGCGCGCGACGCGCGTAAGGAGTTCCGTGACGGCGTCCTCGTCACCGAGGATTTCCCTGGCCACAGCCGCCAACTCCTCGGTATCGACTGGTTTCTGCGAATAGATATGCACGCAATGATCTATGAGCATCTTGCGGTGGAAGACTAAGTCATTGTCGAGCATCACTCTTGCACGAGCGCGCCGCCGCTCCTCGTTTTTTTTAAGCGACTCCTGACAGCTCGGGCTGTCGGCGGGATGACAGTTGACCTTATGAACCATTGGTAAGGGTCGGGTTTCTCCCGGAGTGCCTCGGTCTAAAATGATTTTGATACCACGCAGATAAAGCGTGGCGATCTCTCGCCTAGTGTCGGCGAACTCGTGCCAGGGCGATTCGGGCCACTTCACCTGTCGCCTACAGAGTGACTGTAGGGCAGAAGCCCAGTATCCGTACATCCGCATCGCCGTAACCACATTCAGGCGATACTGCAGCGCCTTGTCACAGTAATCGCGGTATTCGGCTAGCCTATCCGGATCTTTCAGCCCAGATTGGGCATAGACATGGGCAATCTGAGCATATATCCTCCCTTGGTCCGCAGGCGAGGTGTATTCATCGAGCAAGTCCAGGCACTGCTTTTCAAGCTTCTCGGTATCCGTCCTCCCCTTCTGCATGTCAATCTGGGCCAAATGCTTGCGCAACTCGTCTGCGCGGACAGAGCCGTTACTTGAGAAGTAACAGACCGTTATGAGCAACGTACACTTAAGCAATCGATGCACAACATCATCCTCCGATAATGCTGTTCTCCGCACGAGCGGCGCCAACGGACTCTACGAACGTTCTTCACCTGGTTCCCGTCAGTCCGCACGTGGTTCCGTTGTCCGGCGATCCTTCGGCTTCGGCAGGCGCTTCGCTTCGCTGCTCTTCAGTTTCGAGAGGACGAAAAGGCGAGTGCCGGATCTGGGGCCGTCCACGATCGAAAACATGACATTCGGGTTATCACCAAGGAGTGCTGCGAGGTGCTCCACCACAGTGGCCTTCTCCTTGAGCGCGGAAACAGGCTCTGCAAAAAGCGGCGCTTCCGGATTACCAAGGATTGCAGGCGGTATGAGATTCGCAAACTCAACGTGCGTCCGCTTCAAATGCTCGACGAAGGCCCACATCGCGTCTAAGCGAGGCTTGTTCCTTATCTCGATTGCGCTAATGACCTTCTTGAAAGGTTCCGACTTCGGATGAACCACAAGACGACCAGCCACAAGGCTATAGGTGTAGGCGCCCCTGGTCTGGACGAATTCATCCAGTGCGTTTCGCAGCGTTAGCTCTTCGTCACCGAACTGCACGGCTTCCGGCTTCTCGTCGGCCACGCTGATGAACGAAACCGGCACGCCGTACTTATGCCGAAGTACGTTGATCGCTTCAGTTGTAGAGCCGGACATGTCCCGGAACATGACGCGCTTCTCGTCCAACATCCTGACTACGTCACTCTGCCCGGTGTCACCGTTGTCCGTAGTCGAAGACGCCTGTACCTCCACGAAGACGCCGGTGGAAACCAAGACACCGATAGCAATCGCATGGTTTAGATTAAAGTGTCTCACTTTCTATTCTCCCGCAATGGGTCCTCAGTTCCTGGTTACCGATCCCGTACACGTCCCGCCCGGAAACGTAATCGTAAAGATGATGGTGTGCGTCTCTACCAGGTGTCCGTCGACGTACAGATGCTGCGTAACGGTCTCGGTACAACCTCCCGGGGGATAAGATGACGGGAGAGCGCACATCTGGTACGTGTCTGTACAGTTATTGATGGCGTTCCCACAATTGACACCGCACCCGGGACCAGTTTGAACGTTCACCGCTACACATCCATGGTCATTCGTTGCAGTCTCAGTTACCGTGGCGCCTGCCATGTCAATGGAATCACAGCTATGGGTGACACCTGTCACATCGAACTGAATGCCTGCCCCGCAGCGTCCTGCTAAGCATCCGGACGTCGATTGATTCGCGTAGGTAAGGCCCAATTGACCAACGATCTGAGCTATGAGATTTTGGCCCCGCTCACACGCGCCCGATCCGTCACAGGCGTATCCCGGAGGGCTACAGGTGGTGCTGCCCTGAGGCGTGCAGGAGGTGCAAAGAGGCTTTGGCTCGCATTGAGTCCCGTTGAACGTTTCGCATTGGTCACAAACCGTCACCGTCGCCGTGTCGTTGCAGACCGTCGTGCCGCCACTTGTGACGGTCAAGGTCAGGGTTTCCGTCCCAGTCGCGGAGTTCGCTGCGATTTGAACACTTAGTGGTGTATTGCGTGACTGTCCCTGTTGAAGAGTAATCGAGCCGGAAGCGGGGTTGGGCGTAACGGTCGGTGCTCCCGACGTCGTAACTTGCCAGTCGAATGTCACTTCACACGAGCTTGTGTTGGTGATTGTAAGCGGAAGCTGAATCGTGTCACCCTGACTCCCCCCGCCGTCGCTGAGCTGCGCGTCACAGGTGACCGGGGGCACAGTTGCCATCTCCGGCCCGACGGTGTAGGACTCTTGCGGGGCGCAGTCGCGGTTGGTCTCGGCCGTGAAGGTGCAGGAGTAGGTCCCCGGCTGATCCGCTAGGACGGTGCCTGCCGATCCGCTCCCGCTGACCGTGCTCCCGTCGGGCTTGATGATCGTCCACTCGTAATGGATCGGCCCAGGCAGAATCGGCACCTCCACACAGTTCTCCCGCTCCAATCCCCCGCTGTCT
>CP070827.1:1516907-1520181 GCA_020344555.1 Phycisphaerales bacterium | reverse complement strand
GAACGGCGCCTCCGCGAGCAGCGGGCCTTCGATTCAGCCGAGGCCCTGGCTGAGCAGTTGCATCGCGACGTCGAGGCGGTCCGCCGCGGCCCCGAGCAGTCGCAACCCCCGGAAAATGGCGGAAAGGCGCAGATTTGATGAGTGCATTGGATGCAAGGAGTTTCACAGAGGCGACCGCACGGATCACGTCCTGGAAGCACCCGCTGCTGATCTCCCATGACAAACCTGACGGTGACGCCCTGGGTGCGTTGGTGGCTATGCGGTCGTTGCTTCGATCTCGCGGTGCCGAGGTCGTGGCACTTTTGTTTGATGTGATACCTGACCGATATGCCGTTTTTCATCGGTACGAACCGATGCGCATATTGGGTCTCGACATCCAGACAACCGACCTGGTCGACATCGACAGTGTGCTCGTGCTGGACACTTGCACCTACGGTCAGGTCGACCCGATCGCCGATTGGCTGCGTGGTTCCGGTGTGCCCAAGCTTGCGATCGACCATCACGTCACGCGCGATGATCTGGCCGATTATTACTTGATCGACGAATCCGCTGCTGCGACATGCTTGATCCTTTGTGACTGGGCAAAGGCGGTGAACTGGCCTATCACCGCTGAAGCGCTTGACACCCTGTTTGTCGGAATGGCCATGGACACCGGCTGGTTCCGGCACTCCAACACGGACCGGCGTGTGTTGGAAGCCGCGGCGGATCTGGTGGCTCGCGGCGTGGACCCGCACGAGCTGTATCGGGAGCTATACCAGTGTGAGACACCGGCGCGCGTGCGGCTGGCTGGAGCAGCGCTGGGTACGCTCGAGCTGCTGCTCGAGGATCGCCTGGCGGTCATGGCCCTCTCGGCCGACACCGTCACCGGCGCCGGGGCGACACCGGCCGACACCGAGGATATCGTTAACGAACCTCTGCGTATCGGCTCGGTCGTGGTCTCCGTTCTGCTCGTGGAAGCGGCCGACGGCGTTATCCGGGCAAGCTTCCGCAGCAAACCGCCCGCCGAGCCGCGGGCGGAATGGAATCCCGATCTATCGGGAGCCCGCGCGGATGCACTGCTGCCCCATCCCTTACGTAGTGAAGGGCGCGGTACGGGTCTCGACGTAGCCAAGGTCGCCCAAGCCTTCGGCGGCGGCGGCCACACCCGGGCGGCCGGGGCTCGCATCAGCGGCACCCTACCCGCTGTCCGCCGGAACATCATCGACTATCTTGAGCGAGCCTTTCTCGAGTCATCCCATCCCGACGCTTGAACCTACCGATACCGGTAATCACATCGGGTCCGCGCCGCCCTCTCCGCGTGGGCTCGCGAAGGGGGCGGTCACGAACCGAGTCAAACGATAGGTCGCACTCGCAAACCATATCGCATGGAGGGCTGCAGTCATCAATCCAGTGGTCGCGCCTGGCCCGCCGCAGTGCGCTACGAATCGGACAGGGTGGCCCACGTCCTTGTATTGGGGCGATATTTCACGTTCCCAATTTCTGACCCCGCCTTTCAAAACGTGGGCCACCCTTCTGTTGCCCGGTTTTAATCTACCTTTGTGCGTACGGCGCGGCAGTCCCCTGAGCGATGCAAGTTAGGTTAAAACGACGGCACGGCGTCTGGGGCTTGACTCGACGCTCCGCCCTCGCGGCCGCCCGAGAGTTCGTCCAGCTCAGAAAACACAAAACAATGACTCCTGATCCCTCTTCTTTTCACCTATGCACGTATCTCAGACATTGGTAGTGGGCGGAGTGCTATGCACATCGTATCGATTATTATTGGCCCAGCTGGGCCGTGACCAGGGATGATGTCATGCGTAGGAATACTTGGATCTCGTGTCCTTAGTTCAATTCCCGAAAAGCCGGCTAAAGGGACATCCACACGAGGGACATCCACACTGTGCCGAAATGCCGAAAGAAGTACCACGACACACACAGCAGCCCATTCCGCGCGGGGCTCTAGCACAAGCGTTTCGGACAACGAGAACTGTTCTAGGTCAATATCGCTCCAAGGAGACCAAGGAGGAGTCTCTTTCCAGAGAAAGGGCTTTTCGTTTGAACGGGTACCCCTAATCTTCGTCCCTTGACCGTAAGCTAGCTGGAGGAACATCACTCCCTTGACACCAACCCGCGTGCTGGCGGAACCTACTTCGAGAACGTCGTGTTCCATGGGCAGGCCCCTCGGATCCCCCACAATCACGTCAATAGTCACCTCCATGCTTCTCCTCCCAGGAAATCTACAAGGCCACATATGCCGAAGCCAGGCGTTGGCATGATTGGCGTCCCCGCCCGACCACTCGTCTGAAGATGGCCAATCAGTGCCAAGCCACTGCCCATTGGCGACGGCAACCGATAAGGCTCCTGCCGAGGGAATGGCGAGCGCGGAACTAGTCTTGTAACCCGCAGCATCGTCTCCCACCAGCTCCGGTATAGGGCCGCCCGTGTAATATGGCGGCGTCACCATTACGGTCGTATCGCAGTCTGGAGCCAGTAAACTGCGACGTGCCGAATCACGGGCCGTGGGTGGCGCACGAAAGCCTAAATGATCTTCAGCGTATCGGCGTGGTCTTCGGCTAATATCCTTCACTGTTTGCGCTAAAGGGCTGTCCGGCCCGGCCTCCTGCGTGGCCTTCTCCAGGTCAAGCCGCGGTTTCAGAAGTTCGCGAAGCTCGTCGATTTCGCGCTCCATGAGCTTCTTGACATACTTCTCTTGCTCGTTGTGAATTATTCTCTCCTCCGCCTTGGTGAGTTCGAGTTTAGGAACTCCTTTGGATACCAGAATCTCTGTAACGCGCTTGGGTTTCCTCTTCCTGGTGCTCTTGGGCTTCCTCTTCCTGGTGCTCTTGAGTGTCTTCTTGCTGGCCATGTTTCGGTCTCCTTACTTTCTCCCATAACTTTTGCGGTTCGCTATGCCCGACATTTCCTATTTGGGTTGCCCCTGAAACCGATCCAGGCTCGCAGTGTCGCGACGATGACACGCTGCGCCCCACCGTGTCAAGCGTGTGGTGATTTTTGACATTTTCTCCCCCGCAGCCACGACTCTGGTCCCTACCACCTCCTTCCAATCCAGTCGTGCGTCCAAGTGTCAGACAAGTGACGCTCACCGGCGCTACTCTATCGACAGACCAGCGAGCCACTCAGTGGGGTCACATTACCACAGTTTGGGAGAGAAAATAACCCCGTATTTACCTACTCTAGTTCTCAACTGTTCAGTCTAGACTGTTTAGTCTAGACTGTTCTGTTTAGACTGTTCAGGCTAGACTGTTCTGTCTAGACTGTTTAGTCTAGACTAAAC
>CP070827.1:1513520-1516807 GCA_020344555.1 Phycisphaerales bacterium | reverse complement strand
GGGTCTTCGTCTTGTCCCAGGCTTGCTCCCAATTGAGTTTGAGTATTTCTTGTGCCCGGCGTCCGAGGGTCACGCGCGTTTCCGCAAACTGCTCGATCACGGGCTGGAATACCTCATGTCGAAGTTGCATGGCACCGATGACATCGGGCGGCATGGCCTCGACACCGACGATATCCGGCTTGAACCGAACGAGGGCATCGAGCAGCAGCTTGAGTGCCGCCGGATCGAACTCGCTGCCCAACGCCTCCAGGTGCGGCGTGGCGAGGACCAGGATCTTGGTGCGTTCGTCACCAGTTATAGGCGCGACGAGTGGCGGTGCGCACGCGCCGTTTTGGACGACGGCGTGTACGGATTTTCGCTCCGCTTGCTCGGATCGTGCCACGGAACCGGTGCACAGCATCACTATCACACAAAGACGGAATCTTGCCGGCAGCATCATGGTCAATCTCCACGCCGGTCCGGATCTTCCGGTACTTGGAAGAGTGTCTTGCCGTCCGCCCCACTCACGATCAGGCGGGTTTCATCGTTGGCGCCGATCGACACCATGAATCTGGCCCTGCCCTGCCGATCGGACATGGCAAAGCTCGATTCACCATTCGCAGCCGTCGCCAAGCCGAACCGTTGGGGACCGGTGACACCGACTTTGGATCCGGGGCCCGCTGGGTCAAAAGCACTGAGTCCAACGGACGCACCGAAACGCGTCAGACAGACGGCCTCGGCGGTTTGATGATCGAAGCACAGCATGACCGCGTCACCGTTGTCCAACATTCCGAGTCCACCGACCTCATTGCCGTTCGGATCCAGGAGCTGAATCCCGTGGACTACGGCGGATCGCGGGAACTCCTTTCCCTGCACCACCGGGTTGCCAAGCGGGGCCGCAATCACCACGCGCGGACGACCGTTGTCATCCACAAGTTCCATTCGCCGGGCCCGGATGAGGTCCTGGGCCATGGTTTTCGTCTCTGCATCGTCCCTGGCATCGGCATAGCCGATCGCGAGTATCGCGCCCACTGTCATGGCGGCGATTACGATCGTCCTGCGGAATAGCTTTGAGTCGTTCTTATGAGCGCTCATATTGAATCTCCAGCATCTTAGGCACTCACTGTTGGATGTCTTGTGATCGCGCACAGTGGCGACGCGTCACGAATACGTGCGACATCCCAAGAACCGAAGCATACTCGATCGAAAGAGGGACGCATTGGGCAAAGCCCAAGGATGCAGCGAAGTAGCCGGTTTCTGCAGGCAACCGGCAGGTAAATGCCGATGAGGACTACGAAGGCTCGCGGTTCAGGTTCCTAAGATACGTTATCACGGCGCGTTTGCGGGCCTTGCTGACGCGCAGTCTCTCTCCTGTACGGAGGAGCATCTCCACCTCACCAGTGGGTGCGGTCCGGATTTCCTGCACACGCGCTGCATTCGCAACGGCTGAGCGGTGGATGCGAACAAACGGATAGGGTGTCAGGCGGATCTCGAGTGAGCTGAGCGACTCACGGATGCAGTAGTCCTCCCGTGAAGTGTGGAGGATGGAGCAATAGTCCGCCGCCTCGATCCAGAAGATGTCGCTCGGCACGAGTAGGACGGTTCGCCCCGAAGCCCTGAAGAGTAGACGCAGTTCGGACGGCGATCGCTCGCGTCCTTGGATCGTATCTGACTTGTGCAAGTTCGAATCTCGATCGCCGCGGCGCGGGTTGTCTTCCCGCGCAGCGCGGGTCAGGCGAAGCTGGCGAACCCGTCGCTTCGCGCGTTCGATCGACCGGCTAAGTCGCTCTTGGGTGAAGGGCTTCACCACATAGTCGAACGCTTCGCGCTCGAAGGCCTCGATTGCGAACTCACCGTATGCCGTGACGAAGATGATGATCGGCAGGTCGTCGGCCGCGGAACGTCGGGCGATCTGAAGCCCACTGAGACCAGGCATCCGAATGTCAAGTAGGGCGATGTCCACTTGTCGCTTGAGCATCAAACGAAGTGCCTCGTTCGGGTTGCCGAAAACACCCGCCCACTCAAGCTCCTTGTCGTCGCCCAGCGCCCGGCAGACTGCCCTCCGTGCGAGGGGTTCGTCATCCGCCACAAGAATACGAATGGACGCTTGTGTGACCATAGGTTATTCCCCGTCCTCACCGATCCGTCGAAACGGTATAGAAATCCGAACCACCGCTTCGGTGCCGTCGGCATGGCATAACTCGAAGGCATGATGATCGCCGTAGAGCTGCCGCAACCGCTCACCCACGTTCGGAACACCCACGCCCAATCCATTGCCGTTTCTACTCGATTTGCCTTCTGTGTTTCGGATTTCGATGCCGAGCGCGTCACCGGTTCGGGTCGTGCGCAGCCGAATCGCACCGCCCGTCGGGTTGGGTGCGACGCCGTACTTCACGGCGTTTTCCGCCAAAGGCTGCAGCATCAAGAACGGAACCGCGGCTTCCAGCGTCTCCGGCGCGATGTCCAAGTCCACACGGAGACGCTTCCCAAACCGTACTTGCTCGATATCCAGGTACTCTTCGACGAATTCAATTTCCTCCGCGAGCGGAACAACGCCGTCACCGTCTCGATCCAACACGCGCCGAAGCAACCGGCCTAACCGTGTGGCCATGTCGGAGGCTTTCTCGCCGTTTCCATCGCGAGCCAACGCCGCAATCGCGCCCAGCGTGTTGAACAGGAAGTGCGGGTGAATCTGCATCTGCAGCGCGGCGAGTCTTGCATCCGCCAATTGGGCCGACAGCCGTGCTGCCTGGAGATTCCTGTCGCGTAGGTCGCGTGCAATGCGGTAGGCCGTCACCGCGAGTAGCGTGAACCAGTAGACATGCACGTCAAGCAAAAATCGTTGTGCAAGCCAGTTGCTGCCGCGCCCGACAACGCGTTCCCAGGCCAACGTATCCCCGAAGACCAGCACGGAAAGCGGCGCGTACATCGCCGAAAACACGAAGGCGGTCAGGACGGAAAGCAGGATATGGGTTCCGAGCGGGCGCACCACCCGGCTCCGTGAAAACGGGAAGCGGCGCGCGGCGTACATGATCCATGGGGTAAGCAGCGCCCACAGTGCACACGGCAATGCCAATTGCAGGACGACGGCTCCAACCGGAACGGATTCGGAGGCTCTTTCTGCGGCGAGTCTCTGTGCGATGGGAATGATTGCCTGAAGCGCCCAGAACGCGACGATGACCGCGCCCACGGCCAGGAGTGAGCGCGCTCCGTTCTTGCCGGACCGCGCCCCAATGGAATACCCAACATGTATCCGGTTGGAGCAACTCTCTCCGCCCTTACGGGCTATCGGAATCGACAGACTGCCT
>CP070827.1:1510116-1513420 GCA_020344555.1 Phycisphaerales bacterium | reverse complement strand
ATACCACATGGGGCAGTCGTCGCACGCACGGAGATACACGCGCGCCACGATAGGCCGGTCCACGATCAGTGGCAAGCCGGGGACATCTGACGCATTTGGCGATTAACGCCGCTTGTCGCGTAAGGCAGACCGCGGACGCTTCCTATAGATGACATGTCCTGCGTCCAAGGCAAACGCTCGTACATACCCCGTTAACATGGTTCTCGCCGGGTAGAAAGGCCTTGGCAACACGGACCTCGGACCTGTGCCGTCCCTATCGCTGGAACTGCATATTCCCGTGACCGGCGCCGGTCGCCCCACCGCTCACGCGACAGTGATCGTCGCTCACGTCAAGGCTTGTCCTTCGAAGGCCTGTCATCGGCGACGGAGACTGGCGACCTCAGTCCGGCTGGGGCCTTGCGATCATCGCGCCGTGCCCCGACGAGTTCGCCGGGAGCGGCAACTGTTTCGAGTGGCTGTGGTTCTTCCTCTTCCTCTTCGTAGAGTCTGCGCTGGACGAAGGCCTTGAGTCTCGGTCCCTCGGGATGCTCGTGTGTATACATGTCCTTGGGCATTCTGCCCGCCAGCCAAGCGGGGTTCATCGGATAGACCATCGGGCCAAATACCGTGGAATACCCGTGCCAGACGAGGATGGCCAGGGTCGCCAGCCAGGCCTCGTAGTAATGGATCACAAGGGCGACATCGAGGATGCCCTTGGGCAGATTCCACCGTTCGACAAAGTAATTATCGAACCACAGCAGGACGCCGGTAACGGTCATGATGACCGCTCCCCAGATGAGCGCCCAATACTCGCACTTCTCCATGTAGCTGAAACGACCGAACGCAGGCTTCTGCCTGGCAGCGCCGAGGAAGTACAAGGCGCTCTGCTTGATATGAACCAGATCGCGCGGGGACGCCAACATGTCCCTGAACCACCGCCTTCCCCGTCGAGTGCCCAGATACCCCATATGCCACAAGCAACAGATTACGAAGATGACGGCAGCAATGCGATGCACCAGTCCGCGGATGAGAAAACCCTCTCCTCCGCCCCACCCGAATAGAATCCGGACCCACCACGCCTCGGAAAACCGCAGCGAAAAGCCCGAAATAACCAGCACGACGAACGAAATGGCAAGCACCCAGTGCTGCATCGTTTCATTGACGGTCATCCGAACGACAAGGGGTTTTTCCGCCATGTTTTTGATGTGGCGGAACCAGTCCCCGAGGCAATGCAGGGCCATCAGGCCGATGGTGATACTGATCAACCAGTAATAAAAGAGCGTGAAGAACCGGGGCCATCCCGTCTTGATTCCCGTAGCCGTCTCGTGGATCGGCACATTGGCCAATTCAGCCGTAATCCCGGGGTGGCAATGACCGCAGGTCTCTTGCAGGTTATTGGGGTGAATGGACGACGCCGGATCGGTGTGCTTGAGAATGCGGTGGGCGCCATGGCAGGACGCGCAGTTAGCCACGTTGACCTCTCCGGCCTTGGATTTAAGACCATGATAGCTGTCGATGTAGGTGAGCAACCGCCCAGGCTCGACGCCGAACTTCTCACTAAGCCTGGCGGATTCGTGGCACGGGGCGCAGGTTTCCTCAGCCACCCGGGCGGCGCTGACCGGCGATCGCGGATCATCTGGCGCAATGATGCCGTGCTCGCCGTGACAGTGAGTACACACGGGGGATTCGACCCTGCCGCGGTGGACAAGCTGGCCGTGGATCCCATCCCAGTAGTCCTGAGTGACGGACTTGTGACACTGACCGCAGGTGTCCGGAATGTTGAAGTGGTGGATTGTCGATTCGGGATCGGCAGGGCTGAGGATGCGATGAGCCGTCGGATTTCCCTTTGCGTCGGCAGCCGAGTGGCAGTCGTTGCAGGTAGCCTCGACGTACAACCCCTTTGGGCTCGCCTGCCCGTGAACGCTGCTCGCGTATAGTTTCACGGGTTCCCCGCGCAAAAATTCGTGTCTCTTGACCAGGTCCACGTCAGTGTGGCAGGATCGGCAGGTGCTTGGCACATTGATGTGATGGACGTGTGATCGTCTGTCGGACGAGGGCAGGATCTCGTGGGTCCCATGGCAGCCCCAGCACGTGGGGAGGTCAGGATCCTTTCCCACCTCCAATCGACCGTGCTTTTGATAGATCTCCGCCTCGTCCTCGTGGCATTCGGCGCAGTTTACCGGCGCGACGGTGTCACCGTGCGGTCGAGGAGATTCGGGAGCCAACTGCTCCATCGAGATGGATTCGTGGCAGTCCATGCAGTCGAGCTCGTCGTGAACGGACTCGGCGAGTAGCTGGTACGGCGGACCAGGTACTCTGGAGTCAGCTTCTCCGTTGTGGCAATCCGAACAAACCGTTGGACTCGGGGTTGGGGTCAACTGTGGCGTTGACTCCAAGGTCGACTCTTGTCCGGATGCGGGTTGGCTGAGACCTATGCTCGCTAGCGCGACTATCAGTCCCGTCGCGACCATCAGTTGCGGCGTGAGCCGCCTGGTTGTTCTTGGAGCGGGCACCGTTCCATCCTTTCCAAATCGGCCGACGGTTCGTCCCGCCCTGCCCACTTTCCGGGGCGTCAGCCGGGCCCCGGTGTTCGCGCACTGGCGACAGGGCCGGGGCGCTTGACCGGAAAAACGATACCTTCCTCTTCGTCGTGGCACTCTTCACAACTCGGAGGACGGTCAAACTTGCGATCAACGTGGCATTCCTCGCAGTCGGTCTCCACGTGAGCCTCATCCAACTGCTGCCCGGTCACAGCGTGGTCGAACGTATTCGGGCTCCAGGCACTGTGGCAGGCGTTGCACTCTCGGTCGAGCTTGACGAAGCGCACCTCCACGTGGCACACGCGGCAACTCTTGTCTTCGTGGTAGGGGCTGAGCGGCCACCCCGTCGTAATATGGTCAAATGACGGGGGTTCGGGCTCGCCGTCCAGCCAATGGCAGTGGTCGCACTTTTCTGGGTTCTCCATGTCGTGGCAATGCGCGCAAGGGTTGTGATGCTCCTCGAGCGTCTTGACCTTGACCTCTTCTTCTGCCTTTGCCTGGTCTTCGTGGCACCGCATACAACTGTCCTCGTGGTGGCACTCCGCACAGCTAAACCCGAAGCGGTGAATATGTTCCTTGTGACGAAAGGTAACATTCGTCCCAGCCACGTACTTGTATTTGGTCTGATAGGTCTTGATCTCCGGCTCCGGAATGGGCGGGTGCATCTGCCCCATAATGTCGTCTTTGGTCGGAATCCCCGTCATTCCGAACTCTCGACCGCGCCCGGCCTTCGGTGGGTGGCATACTTCGCAGGCGGTTTCGTGGCTCCACTCACGGTGGCAGCT
>CP070827.1:1506655-1510016 GCA_020344555.1 Phycisphaerales bacterium | reverse complement strand
GCACTTGCACCGAGCTCCTCATAGACTTTCTGTTCCACGATCTCGCCGACCCGCTCCGGTGTTTGAGCTAACACCGGCTGGACTCCAAAGGTGGGCAAGGCCGCCGCTACACCGAGCACCGTAACAGACCACGCCGCCGCTACGGGTAGCTTCAGCGTACGCCTCACTCCCGTCAGCATTCTCGAGAAACGGAAACAACAAAAGTCGGACTGTCTACTCATGATGCCTCTCCGTGTTGCCCCTGACTCGCATGGATAAGCGCATGCGAGCAGAGATTGACCTCGGTTGACGCATGGAATCCTCAAACGAAAGGCGGAATCCTCTCAGGACCGAACCGGCCAGGGATTGCCCAGACCGGACACAGGTGGGCCGGTCTCTGAGAGCCGCTCGGCGCGCGCTCCCGTCGTGCTTGCGCGCCGAGTAGAGGGCAGACCGGTTTTGGGCACAGAGGCTCTCCGCCCCGTGCCTACTCCCATCAATGCGGTGCGATAAAACTGCAGACACCGCAACCCTCCAACATGGCGTTTGGTGAGCCGGCATCGCAGTCAGCCCACCGCTCGCCGAGTTCTTCCCCCACCGCCGTAGAGCCAGCGTGAGGTACCGCTCAGTATAACTTTTTCCACTGTTTATGCAACGAAAGACGCCAAAAAAGTAAGCAGAAACCGTGGGAGCCTCGTTGGCGAGGTAAGGCCCCTGGGCTGGCATGGCGGGGGCCGGAGGGCAGCACAGTCTTGCTGCCAGCCGGGAGGATCGCATCTTGGCAGCGGCGCCATTGGCGCGTAAGCGCCGATTCAGCACCCCAGAGCGGGACCGGCACACTGCGCACCCGTCCGAGAAACGAGATCCCGACAGGATGTGCGTCCTCGGGCATTTCTCGACATGCGTCCTTCAACGAGGCCACGGGGTACAACTGAGCCGGAACCACACGGATCGACTCTTTCTCTCCAGTAGCTCGGCAAGCCTGCCTCGACGATCGCTACCGTCAATGGACGGCGTGTCGCCGACCGTCCGAGGCTGGTACCTCTCTTGCACCCACGTGATGTGGGCGATGACCTTAGAAGCGTTCGTCGAGCTGTTCCCGGGACCCTTCCCGGCGGTGATGACGCAACGTAGCCGACGGCAGTGTCGCGGCCCGGGATGTCGGCCGTACTCCCGTTGAATTGTTGATCCGGCACTTAGCGGACTATGGACATCCGTCCGGGCCGGTCCAGCCGGGTGCCGGTGGCGTTTGCGCAGGCGGATAAATGAACCCGCGGAACGCATCGAGAACATACGTAACGTCTGAAATGTTCACGCTCCAGTCCGGCAGGTTGGGCTCGATGTCGGCCCTGGACTTTAGCACCGCGCCCGCCAGGTTCTTGAACTTGTCCAGGCACGCAGTCACATCGGTGGGTATACCAACACTTCCGTCAGGCGAAGTACACGGAATGATGGCGCACGTTCCCACCAGATCAGCCCACCTGCTCGTGGTAATCGTGAGCGGCGCCGAGTAGTGTACTTCGTTGCCGAAATCGCAATTGCAGTTGATGGCCTGCACGTCATACACCGCGCCGGGGATAATATCGTCATCGGTCACGTGCAGCACACCCACCGTGCTCCAGTCCATGCAGTGTGGGGTACCCTGCAGATTGGCACTCAAAAAGTCCGGCCAGCCAGGTTCGTGACTGATCTTGCCGGCGTTCTCACTGACCGACTGCGGCGCGCCGATCCAACACCTCGTTCCGTTAAACCCGTCGAACGGCGCCGGCAGATTGGCAAGGGTCACCCGCAGCGCCGTTTGCCGGCCCGGATTACCGGGCACCATCGATATATAGCGGATCTTCTCGTAGCCCGCCTCTCCCGCAGGTTCGACCGGCGGATCGGAAGGCTGACAACCGGTCGTCAGGACAAAGGCCATGTCCCACGAACCCTCCACATTCTCAACTGGCTCACCATCGCTGAACTCGTCACCGGGAATCGGGTTGGTTGGCGAGACGATCTTCACTGCGTCGTCGGTCCACTCCGGTCGCCGCGTCTTCCAACCCCATACCTCATCGGGGGGGATACCCGAGTACACGGCCGAGATGCTGATCCAGTAGATCGTGCAAGCAGGCTCCTGATAGAACCACTCTGCCTCCGGAATGATGTAGTCGTATCGGAAGCACCCCTCACCGAAAGCAGGATCCATGTGCTCGGGGTGCCAGTCGCACGCTACGGGCCTCTCGTTGAGATCATCTCGCGCAACCGTCCACTGCCGGATCATCCTTCCTGGATGACTGAACGAATCTGGATCCTGGGGATTGGCCGGCACGTTCGTCCAGACACCAATATGGAAGGAGTCGGGCGCCGCCTGGGGCGCGGAAGTCCCATCCCAACCGAGGTACGACCCCCACCAGTGGATGTCCGTGACGGGTGCCTCATCCATGCAAGCCCAATCGTCCGCCACGATCTGCCACTCGTTGTACACCGATGGCTCATCCCAGCCCCAGAAGCACTCGGGGTGCTGAGAGTCGGGGTTGAACGTAGGCGGCTGGGACCATTTCAGAGGCTGACAAACCACCTCCTGGCACGTTTCGGTCTGGGGCCCTTGTGGGTCTCCTCCCCGCGCCACACAGTCGATGTGATCGGTGACCGTGCAGCTTCGATCCTCCAAGCAGCAGGCTTGCTGTGTGACGCACGGGTCCGGCGTACCACAGTCGGTTCCATCGCCCTCATACCGGCCGCTGGCCGCGGTGCACTCAGCCTGGGTCTGGATTGAACAGAACGGCCCGCGGCAACAAGCTCCGATCGGCGCACAGTACACGTCTGCCCAGAACGAAGCGTATGGGTCGCCATACCACGACCAAGACCTCAGACAGGTGTCCGGAAGACCATTGTAGTCCGTATCGAGGTACCCGGCAAAAGCATCGGCTGAGAACCCGAGTTCGGCCTGGTGAGCGATGGCCCAACCAGCCAGGTCCGTTGAAAACTCCACTTTCATGTAGAAGCTGTTGGGAATCGAGACCGGAGTGAACTGGGCGTTTATCCAATGGAGAGACCCGTCGTCAGGTATGCTGAAGAAGCTGGCCGCCGTGCCCGCGATGGGCACGCTACTCGGTTGACATGGGCTGCCGACGTACAGCTCGACATGCACATCGAAGGTGCCGCCGCCGGCGGCAGCCACGACCAACTCATACGAAGACAGCCTACACTCGTCAAAGGCGAGAAAGATGTCGTCGGCTATCCAGAATCCGGCATCGGCCCTTCCAGGGCCCCAATACGCGGCGCCTCACGTGGAGGTCGTGTTGCTGTACGCCAGGTACTCAGCCGTGGCAGCCACACTCGCAAAATCACCGGACGAAACAGCCGGGGTGTCTGCTGAAGCACCTCCCGGCGTTATGGC
>CP070827.1:1503177-1506555 GCA_020344555.1 Phycisphaerales bacterium | reverse complement strand
AGAAGCTGTTCGGATCCAGCAGCATCCGCGGCTGACCATCCAGCGACTCGACAGTGTAGAGCACGCTGTGATTCTGCAGGCCGTCATTCTTCGAGAAGAAGTAGCGCCCGCCGCGTTTCCAAGGCATGCCGTACTTCTCGTAGTCCCAGAGGTGAGTCAGGCGCTCCTTGATCTTGAGCCGCTCCGGAATTCGCTCCAGGTAGGGAAGCGTGATACGGTTTTGAGCCTCGATCCAGGTGCGGGTCTCCGGCGAGTGCTCGTCCTCCAGCCAGCGGTACGGATCAGGCACCTTGACACCGTGATAGGTGTCGACGACGTCTCCCTTGCGGGCCTTCGGGTAGACCAGCGGCTTGGCCGACCCGGCGAGCACCTCGGCGAACGGGATCGCGGAGAACCCCAGGGCAGTGACACTAGCGATCAGAAAGCGAATCAATCTCTTACGTGCAGGCATTATCAACTCCTTATCCAGCCGGCGCGATGCATCCCTCGAAGGAACCCGCGGAACAGGGTGGTTCACCGGACTCCCCAGGCAGGACAAACGCAACCGGGCCTCCCTAGCGAGCCCGGCCAAACACTCTTTGTACCCCAATCCTGCAACCGCGACAAGGGTCGCCCCACGGGCGACGTTTTCCGACATTTGTGAAACACGCTTGCCGGGCTGCTCACGCGAGCCGATATCCGTCTACAATAGAAGGTATGGACGACAAGCGCCTCGAGGCCATCCGCAAACGTATCGCCGAGTTCCCCAAGACGCCCGGCGTCTATCTCATGAAGGACGCCGAGGGGCGGGTGCTGTATATCGGCAAGGCCAAGGACCTTCGCTCACGGGTCAGCAGCTACTTCCAGGCCGGAGCCGACCTGCTAAACACCCGGGGACCCGACATCTGCCGGATGGTCGATAAGGCCATTGACGTCGACTATCTTGAGTGCGAGACCGAGGTCGATGCCCTTCTCAAAGAGGCCCGGCTGATCAAGGACATTCAGCCGCCGCACAACGCCCAGCTCAAGGACGGCAAGACCTTCCCCTACATCGAGATCACCACGAGAGACGACTTCCCCGGGGTGTATGTGACGCGAACTCCGCGTCTTAAGGGCAGCAAGCTTTACGGTCCGTTCCTGAACGCGATGGGAGTCCGCGATGCAGTCAACGCCCTGCAGAAGGTTTTCAAGTATCGCACATGCGAGCTGGACATTCGCGAGGACGATCCAACGCGGCGCTACTTCCGTCCCTGCCTGCTGCACGCCATCAACCAGTGCACAGCTCCCTGCGCCGACCTGATCAGCAGGGACGAATACAGGAAGGACATCGACCGGCTCAAGAAGTTCATGGCCTCCAAGCGCAGCGTCCTGGTCCGGCAAATGACCCGGGAGATGGCGGCGGCGGCCAAGGAGATGCAGTTCGAAGAGGCGGCCAAGCTGCGCGATCGCATCAAGGCCATTCAATCGCTCGATCTTTCCGGCGACGTGCATGAACACGTGCAGCCGGAAGTGTTCTACGTTGATCCGAAAAAGGGACTCGAAAAGCTGGCCGACCTGCTGGGGCTGGAGTCGCCGCCGCGCAATATGGAGTGCATCGACATTGCCCACCTGCACGGCGAGGAGATGGCCGGTGCGCTGGTGTGCTTTATAGACGGCAAGCCGTTCAAGAGCGGCTACCGGCGATTCAAGGTCGGCACGGTTGAAGGTATCGACGATTATGCAGCCATCCGAGAGGTGATCACCCGGCGCTATCGCTACGCGGCGGAGGGTGAAGAGCTCTATCCCGATGTCATTCTCATCGACGGCGGGCTTGGCCAGTTGCACGCCGGCCTGGAAGCCTTCAGCGAAATGAACCTCCGTCCGCCGATGGTGATCTCTCTGGCCAAGCGCGAGGAGGAAATCTACATCCAGGCCAGGACCGCCCCCGTCCGCCTGGCCCGCAACAACGAAGCCCTCCGCCTGTTACAGTCCATGCGCGACGAAGCCCACCGCTTCTCCCAGCACTACCACCACATCTTGCGCAAGAAGAAGACCTTCGAAAGAGACGTAGCCGAAGGCCGAAGACCGCCCACGAGCTACAATTCGCGGGGCTCGTCGTGACTGACGGCGCCGCAGTCGGTGCTTCTCGCCCTAGGCGCGTGCCTGAACGCGGCTGTCCGGATCGGAGCACGCAGCGCACGCTGCCCCGTCCGCCTGGTCCCACACCGGGGAGTTGACCCAGGCGGCCTGTCGAGGTACGCTTTGTTGGAACGTGGAGTTAGGAACCGTGGGCAACAAGAAACCGGTACCTGTCGTGGAGGTCTACTTCGGGCGAACCGAGATATACCCGGAGAACATTCCGGTGCGATCTCTCGCAGACACCCTGTCGGCCGTCTACCGCCTCGCTGTGCGCACCGAGCCGGGTGAGGAACCCGAGTCTGCGGCGATCCGCTTGCTTGATGTCAGGCGCGGATCGGCTGTGTTCCGTTGTGTTGCGGATGACGGCGTGGCAATGTTAGACGGACTTCGCCGCGCCGGGCGCTGGCTCGACGGGGGGGCCGGGTTGGAAGAGTTGGACTACGCGCTGCTTCCATTGCGCCGTCTGAGCGAGGTGGCGTCGGCACTGGACTGTCCAATCGTCATACGGAATCCCGCAGACCGAACGGACGTTCTGGCAAGAATCCTACCAGGAACCTATGATAGTCTCGCGAACCGGCTGCTGGTCACCGGGGATAAGACTATCGCGGGGAGGGTCGAACGCGTCGGAGGAGCGACCGAGTCAAAGTGTGCACTTCGCACACCAAATCGGACGCGACTCCTGCACTGTAAGGTGCCTGATGAAGACGTTGTGCGGAGGCTGGCCGAGCACCTGTATCAGGACGTTGTCGTCCACGGGATAGCTACTTGGCTAAAGCGAACCTGGTCTATCGTCACTTTCGAGATCCGAGAGGTTCAGCAGCCTCGGATCGGCGTTATCGCTGAAGCTTTTGAGGCTCTTCGCGATGCCGGTGGTGATGCCTGGGATGACATTGCTGATCCTCGACGGTTCATCGAAGAGATGAGCGGAAGACGTTGAGCATCGTTGGCGTTGACACCATGGTTCTGGTTTGGGGACTGCGTTCGAGGTCTACATCCGCCAGCGACGAGTTAGAGACTCGCGCACAGATCCTCCTGAAGCTGCTCGAGGAAGACAAGGCAGAGATCGTAGTCCCTACAATAGTAGTGGCCGAACTTCTGATTCCGATCAAAGTTGGCAAACATGGTGACTTCATCGCAGAACTACGGCGCAGGTTCATATGCCCACCCTTTGATCTTCAGGCCGCATCGCTTGCAGCGGACCTGTGGCAGCGCCATCGTGAACTTCCGAGGAAGGATCAACTGGCGCGCAACGTGCTGAAGGCAGACGTCCTGATCATTGCG
>CP070827.1:1499696-1503077 GCA_020344555.1 Phycisphaerales bacterium | reverse complement strand
GACGCGCGACCAGATTACGTAGTGCGCGATGATCTGCCTCGCTTCTGTGGCGTTCCCACCACATCGCGGCACACTATCCAGCGCGTCGAAGAGGCTGAACTTCGGAGGGTCTTTGGGGAAACCGTGATAGACCTCGTTGCCGTGCCTTCTCATTTGCTCGGTGGCGGACTCCGGACTTGGCTGGGGGGCGATCGGGGGTTCGCCCTCTGGCCAACGCGTCTCCAGCTTCAAGAGCTTGGCATCAACCGGATCGACAAACACGTCCAAAGTCCTCACAAACCGATCCTTTATATCAGGCATGGAACGATAGGATACGCGCCACCCGTCTACGGTGACCTGCCATACCGGACGGTTTATAATCTTGTTGCTCAAGTAGGGGGTCGCGTCATCCTTGAGCACAGCCAGTTCGGTGTGTATTTGCGAGGCCTTCAGCTCCGTTACACCCAGTATGGCGGAGGCGTACTCCACGGCGCCCTGACCCTCGCGCATCTTCCAGGCCGATCTGTCCGCTGATTGGAGAAGGTCCGCGTTGGCCTGTGGCTTCGGTCCAACCTGCGCGCTACTGTTCCCTTGGTTAAGCAGGGCAGCAGGGGCCGTACCCAGCAAGATCAAAAGACGCCTAGCACTTAATCGTGTCATGCTAATTTACAGTCCTTTTCGCGCAACAGGGACGACAGCATTCACATCTGTCCCGGAGCTCTTGCGAGTACCCTCGCCCGTGTAAGGAACCGTTACGTCAGATCACTCACCCACCCTACCTGGCGTAGGACGACTGGGGCAATGACCCACCTGGCGCGCGACTCACTTGCCGTCGGTAGCCTCACGTATGATGCCCCAAAACTCTGCTCGCTTGGCCATGATCCGGCGCTCCACGGACGCTCCGTCGTCAACAGGAGGACGGACACGACTCCTGGCCATTGCCCCGATCGCGGGAAATTCCTTTTGGTCCTCGACGGTGAAGACTCCCAGCTCGGCCCAGTCCAGGAGGAGTCTAGGATTCTGAAGGAGCGTAGGCTCCTGGTTACCCTCGCGTCGAAGCCTCTGGAGGAGTGCCTGCCGAATCTGCTTGCCGCTGGCGCCACGCCGCAACGCTTGGCGCGCCACCCACCCGAGATCCAGGTCCTTCGCATCTGACTGCAGATAGCCCAGCAGCCCATCCACGGTCTGCTGGATGCGCACGTACCGCAGCTGACGCTGAATGGCAGAGCTTGGAACCTCGCCCTGCGCCTGTGCCTCCAACCCCTCCAGCCAACTCAGAAAAGCGGGATCCCCAACATCCTTAAAGAACTCGAAATATCCGGACCAATGATCGCCAGGCCAGCTAGTCTTGAGCTGATCAAGCAATACGCGCTGTACCTCCTCGTCGGCTACATAGACGAGAAGCCCGCAGGCATGCTTGTGCACGCCCACGTTCGTTTCCGGATTCCCGGTCAGCTCAAGGAGGTACTCCCGGATCTTCGCCTCGCTCTCGGCGAGCGCAAAAATGCTGGCGACCGCTGCCGGGCCAAAATCGAACACCTTCTGGTGCGTTCGAGCGATGCACATTAGCGTATCGAGGACCTCCTCCCGGTCGGCACCGTTCTGCACCTGGCGCAGGCAGCTTGAGACATAGTGGCGGTGGGTCATGGGGCTTGAGCAACGGTCGCTGTAAATGCCCCCTGCTGTCGCCGTCACCCCGCTAATTGGCCGTGGCCGATTGCTCGCGCTCTCGTACGTTCCAGTCACCGCGTCAACGATGTACCGATATTCGTAGCGCGCGTCCCTGGGCCAGCCCGCCCGCGGCCTGTACGGAGTCACTCCACGCAGTGTGATGGCCCACACAACCTTGCGCTCATCAAACATCGTGGAGCGGATGACGCATTGCGCGACAATCTGCTTGGCGCCAAACGCGCTCACCCCCCCCCGATACATGCCATCAAGCGCGTCCAGGAATGTTATCTTGGGAGCATCGTCCGGGAACCCGTGATATCTCTCGTCGGAACCCGCTCGGAACTGATCCTCCGCAACAGCAGCGCTGGGTTCCGGGGCTATCCGGGGCTCGTTCACCGGCCAACGAGATCGCATTTTAAGCAGGTGCCCTTTCTGTGGATCGAGAAACACGTCCACCGTCCTGACATATTCGTCCTTGGCATCAGTCGGTGCCGATTTCAGCTTGAGTGACCAGTCGCGAACAACCACCTGCCACAGCGGGCTGTCGATAAGCTGCTTGCTGAGATAGGGCGTGTTGTCCTCCTCGAGTACGCTCAACTCAGCGCTCGTTGCCACGCTGCCCCCTCCGGCTGGCAGACCCAGCAGTTTCCTCGCCCGAGCGATTGCCGCCTCTGAATCGCGCAGCGCCCACGTGGATCGGTGTGCTGGCTGTGAGATAGCACGCTCGCCCTCCACAGGTCTCTGCGCGCGTATCCCACGACTCGCCTGGAAGGCGACGACGACGCCCGCCACAAGCAACGCTTGTCCAAGGAACGCTTTCCAGCCTTGTGCAATGTCACGAAGCATTCGTCGAACTCCTCATCATGGATCCTTGTCCCAGATGTCAAATGACCGTATGTCGATGAACTGTTTGCCCCACTCAGCACTTCCAGGGTGTCCGGAGCCCGGTGGGTAATAGACTATGTCGGCAGGTGTGAAGTTGGCCGGTTCGATCGTACTTGGATTCCAGTCCGTCTCGTACCAGCAACGCGTAAAGTGACATCGTGAATCCGGCTCTCCAGCCAGTTTGTCCTCTCTGTGCGTAACCTCGCCCATCCATTGAACTTCGTAGCCCGCTATGTCCCTCCAGACAGTGTCAAACAAAGTACGACGCTCTACTCCATCGACAAGATAGTACCATATTCCCTCCTTGGGTACCCGCTGCAACACAGCGTAACCGTGGTCGCTAGGCTCCAGTAAACCGGCATCGATGTCGAACTGATAGTATTCGTCACCTTCTCCCGAAACAAGCTCAAAGAAAACCCCCTGCTCAATCGCGGTTTTGTTGGCCTCGCGACGCCGCATATATCCTATTTCTGCGGACAAGGAGATCGCTTGGTCAGGCGTTATCTGTATCGCTATCCCAGTCATCACGTACACTGCGCTTACCGTCTCGTACGGCAACTTCAGTTGTTGGTCTTCCCCGCATAGTGGCTGAAGCGACTCCGTCGTGATGTGCCCCGAGGCCTGTGTCACCGGCAGATCAACCTCGGGGTCGAACAGTTTTCTCCCGCCCACCCACCATCGCCATTCTGGTGTGGTAGCCCGCCTGCACGCTGGGTTTTGCGCCTTTACTCTGTCGCTCTTATCTGAAACGGGAACGGTGAATAAGCCCCTGCGCGCGCCAGCGGCGTGGATCGTGAATGTGATCTCGAACTCCTGGCCGGTGGCGTCGGTGGCCTCGAGCCAGGC
>CP070827.1:1496213-1499596 GCA_020344555.1 Phycisphaerales bacterium | reverse complement strand
CAGGCCCCATTCGGAAACGGCGGGGATTGCTGAAGGCGCACCGGCCATTTGCACGATGATGTGCCCCTTGTTACCCGGCGGACCATCGCTGAAGTTGACCGCGAACTGGGTGATCAGATGCATACCCTTCGGCGCCTCGTCGATGGTTCCGAGATGAAGGCTTCCCTCCGGCGTGACTGTTCCCTGCCAGAGTCTCGAGACCCAGGGGATGCTGACGTTGTTCCAGGTCAGCTCGGACAGCACCATAGGGGGGGACACAAAAGCGTAGGAGAACTCATCCACGTATATTGCCGGGTCGTTGGGGTCGGCGGTGTTGTGCGCATCGACGCCGATTCCATCAGGTGTGACAGTGAAGTTGACCGACGCGCAACCAGCAACGCCCTCCTTCTCTTCACCATCCAAGGTCCAATACGGATCTCTCTTGAAACGCTTCTCGGGCTTTTCGTCTCCCCAGATGATCCTCACACAACAGCTAGCGGTATCGTTGGTCCCGACGGTTTGGTTCGGATCGTCGGGGTCGTCGGGCCCCCAACTGATCAGGGTCATCGGCGGGTCCCCGATCGAGGCGATCTCCACATGCGGTAGTTGGTCGGGTGATCTTATCTCAGCGATCTTGTTCTTTATACCCGCTACGAACTCGATGTGCAGGTCGTTCCGGGCCTGCCCCGTTGTGTTCTTGAAGTCCTTATTGATCCATTCCTCGTTGTTACCATCGTTCTCACCTCCCGTCTGAAATCCCTTGGGCACGCAACGTTCGTTATAGTGGAAGTTATCCCACTTGCAGTTGTATTTGTAACCCTTGATCCCGTTGTTCCATTTCCCCGTTTCGTCGTCCTTGCAGTCGTCGCACTCACAGTTGGGATGCGTGACATACCAGAACTCTGCCATCCCGTCCGGATCAACCGCCGGCCAGGTGGTAGGCTCTTCATGTGTCTCATGGTCGGTGACCACCGCCTGAGGGTCCGTTCAGTGGTGGGTCTCATCACACCAGCATCTCGCGAGCCTGTGTTTCTCTTTGCACGGTTCCTGACTATCATCGCAGTCAAACGGCACTACGACATAGCGCCATCGGATCTCGCCGTCTTGGACGACGGGCAGATTTCCGAGCTTGCCTTCGCAGCTCGGCGTCCCCGCCCTCGTTTCGTAGAAGGATTTGTCATATCCGCTGTTGTTACAGCGGATCTCGCAGTCCTGCTTGCTGGTCGCCGCGGTCGTGCAGCCTGACCGGCTGCCGTCGTCCTTCCATCAGAAACACAAGCCGGCTTCGGCTCGGACCACAGGAAACACGCTGAAACCCAGAACACAAGTCAATGGGGAAAGAAGCTTTCTTGTCACGGCTACACTCCTTCTTGGTTTGAATCCTTGTGAAATTACCGAGCGGTCCTATCGCCCGGGCCCAGCGGTTGATTGCTCGCGCCGTCACCGGTTGTTGCCGGCACAGACAACCGAGAGTTCGTCATCATGGAACACCAGTGGGCACTGCCCACCAAATTCCAACTCGCGACAGCGACCGGGATCGGAGGTGCACGGGCTTGCGCCTGGCGAAGCGTCCAGGACTGGATTGCCGGGACACCTTGTGCTGGAGCCCACGCACCGGCGGTGGAAAACAGGTACAGGGAGGCGCCCCACACCCCGCCGGCCAGCGCGGGCGTCGCTGGGCGTAACCATCCAACGACCACAAACAACGGCAGGAAGCTGATCCAGGCCAGCCAATGATACTCCGGCGTCCGCAGGCCCACGGCGGTGAGCAGGGTGCTGAACACCAACGAGCCAGCCAGTGCCGCCCCTTTGACGTTGCGTGGCAGCTTAAGCGTGATGCCTTGCGGGCTCGAGAACACTTGCCTCGCTCCCCTCACTTGGGCCTCGATCCGTCATTGAGTCGAATCGGGGCGCTATCTCACCGAGATGGAATCAATATGTCAATGAGCTACAGCACAAATCTCGGCCAGTCACGGTGCGTCCCTTAGTGAGACAGCTTCCGTACCTCGGTCAGGTCGGGTTCGGACTCCGGTGACACCCTAAGCGATCCGGGAAGCGCAGTGACACAGGATGCTCCGGTAGGTTCAGCGTCTAACGCCGACCTTCGCATCTGCCCTGTCACTGCATTCGGGCCAGAGAGTTACGTCCTTGCCGGGGTGGCCCCCCAGAGGTAAGTCCTGAGTTACGCTTTGTGCAAAAAGCGTAACTCAAAGATGCGAAAGGAGGTCCTGGAAATGGCCCGGGAAACCAATCGGTCTCGCCAGTCTCCACCGCCCTCGTTGCGAGTGGTGTTGCCGCCACAGATGGAATGTAGGCAGAGCCCCCCGCCGACGCTTCATCCGACAAGCACCAAGCCAAAGCGCCGCCTGCCGCCCGAGGTCCTCGCCGACGACGAGGTATGTGCCATGTTGGAGGCGTGCGGCCGTTACGCTCCGACCGGCCTGCGCGACCGGGCACTGATCGCCCTGCTCTACCGCGCCGGCCTGCGAATCAACGAGGCCCTCAGCCTTTACCCCAAGGACCTCGATCTGACCGACGGCTGCATTCGGGTGCTCAATGGCAAAGGCGGGCGGTCACGCACCGTTGGCCTGGACCCCGGCGCCGCTGCCATCATCGAGCGCTGGCTCGACGCCCGGTCCCACCTGGGCCTGGGCGGTCGCCAGCCCGTCTTCTGCACGCTCCGCGGCCACCCGATGGCCGCCGCCTACATCCGCGTCATGCTCAAACGCCTCGCCGCCCGGGCCGGGATCGACAAGCGCGTCCACCCCCACGGCCTCCGCCATACCCACGCCGCCCAACTCCGCGCCGAAGGCGTCGACATTGCCATCATCTCCCGCCAGCTCGGCCACGCCAGCATCACTACCACCGCCCGCTACCTCGACCACATCGCCCCAACAGCGGTCATCGAAGCGATGCGCCGTCGACGCTGGACGGGAGCATAGACCCACGCTGCTCGCATGCTGTTCCGCACGCAACGACATGTGGACCAGGCGACGTGGACACGCGGGCGATCTCATGCATCGGTCGATGCCGAGACTGCAACTCCGGACGGCGGTCTCCCGGCCCTCAGCGCGGCTCGGGCCCGATGAGCCGCTCGCCGCGGGGGTCCAGTATGGTGGTACAACATTACAGGACCAAACCGACGGGCTATGCGTCGATTTGCCTTGCCAGACTGCACGAAGTTCGCTGACCAAGGGGCGGGAACGCCTCATTTGCCTGCGATTGGCCAGGCTCGCTATGATAACCTAGGAGGCCAGGGATTTTGTTCTCTCGCAAAACCGGTCTGATAATGTCCGCCTCTCGGGCAAGCGTACCTGTCATCGCAGGCCGTGCGGCTGCGACAGTCGCGGCAACGCTACTTGTGTTTTCAAGTTTGGCTTCCGCCCTCGATAAGCCCGTGAGGC
>CP070827.1:1492713-1496113 GCA_020344555.1 Phycisphaerales bacterium | reverse complement strand
ATCGGGTTGGTGTCGCGGTCGGCCACCCCCGCCCTCAGGAACATGCCGACCCCGCGGTGATCGGCCTGACCGTCCTCAATGTTCACCGGGCCCTTCACGGGCTCTGGCGTCCAAAGGTACTGCCACATGTTCCAGTAAGCTGTCCACGACTCCTCGGTGGACTGGCTGGACAGCCTAACACCATTAGGTCTGAGCACGAAGCGGGTGCTGCCGATCTCAGTGAAGTCGGCATCGAAGTTGTAGGTGCCTCCGAACGCCATGCCGCCGGGACGGCCATTGAGCCTATATTGGCGGTAGGCTTCCGCGGTCCAAGTCCAGCCGTCGCCGATGTCGCCAAAGCCCGTCGTTGTAGACGAGTCGGTCAGGTTGTAGAGAAAGGTCGTCGCCGTCACGTGCTCGTTGGGGATCCAGACCAGGCCAGCGCCGAGCGTGCTGTACGGCTCAAACAACAGGACCGGCGAGTAGATGAAGTTGGCGTTAAGAAACTGCGAGTTTCCTCGCCCTGAGGCAAACTCGTTAAAGTCGCTTTCCAGGGTGTCGAACTTTCCGAGGACCACGCCGAAGTTGTCGGTTAGAAACTGTGTGTACGCCACCGTCGTAAGGGTCAGGCAGATATTGTCGTCCAGGTCGTCGGTTAAAGGAACCAGACCGTCGGTATTGACCGGAATGAACTGACCGGTGATGTCGTTGACGGATTCGCCGTAACGCGACTCACCGCGTATCTTCAGCAAGCCGCCCGGCATAAGGCCCATTCGGTCGAAATCCAGCCATAGCAGACAGTCCAGCGAACCGGCGTAGCGCGTGCCGGTATCCCGTCCACCTTCGACGATGGATTGGAGTGTCTGTGTCCATTCGATCTGGAACTGGAAGCCGTTCTCCGCCAGCGCCGATCGGGAGCCGCCAAAATCACCGAGCAAGTGACCGCGTTCCCACAGGTCACCGGAGTAGTCAGCCAGTGGCAGAATACCAGTTGATGTACCAACGGTGCCCTCTTCGTCCTGCGCCGGCGCCGAAGCCACAAACGACGCGATGAGCAGAGCCGAAGCAATCACCCTTAGATGGAACCGTGCGGCAATCATGGCGTGGGTCTACTCCTGAGTGAGGCCGCAATGTGACTCCACCGTTGCGCCCTAGGCACGTTACCAGACGATCTTGTAGCCTATCTCGATGGATGCGTCGAACGGGCGATCCGTTCCGATGCCCGCCGAGGGGCGCACGTAGAAGCTGTGGCCTTTCGTTCCGAGGAGGTCGTCCAGCATGGTCCCGAATTCGGCGTCGAACAGGCAGAATTCCGTGTTGTTCTCATAGTCGAGTATGATCTGCGGATCGAGCAGCATCCAGAGGGTCTTGTTCTTCCACGTCTTGAGGACGTACAGATCAATCACGCTCTGGTGCACATCGTTCCCGTCTACGTCGAACTTGTGCTGGTACCCCGGGAAGAAACCGTCGATGGGCAGGCCGAAGGGCCGGAAGAACCCCAGGAAGATCTGTGGTCCCAAGGAGGTCGACCCGGACCCGAGCGTGTCCTCGTGGGCCGTGTCCAAGAACACCTCCAAGCCAGCCGCGAACGCAAATCGCTTCTCCACACTGAAGTACGGCACGGTAAGGAATCGAAAGTCCACGTCACCGAAGCCGCAGTCGTCTATTCCGGGGTCGCTGTCCAAGCTGGGCAAGAAGCCTCTCCTGCGGTCGAGGTGCCGTCTCGAAAACATGCCGGGGCTGCGGCCGGCATCCGGCAGATCGGCGTTGACGTAGTTGCCGCGAGCCCGGACCCGGAACTGCCACTTTCCGTCCGCAAATGGCACGCGAAACTCCAACGTCGTAGTGTTTTGCTCGCCATCACCATCCACGTTCAGCCACTGGTACTCGTTGTAGATCCGTAGGTCGAAGGTGAAGTTGACGGGATTGGTCCCCGACTGGTCCGACTTGTCGATGAGTGTGCCCTCGCCCTCCACAGCAGACTCGGCTTCTTCCTTGGTCAACGGCTCGTCCTGGAATGACGCGAGCGAAAGGAGTCCGCCCGCGGTGAGTGATCGCGCGTCGTTGAGCGCGTACGCCTGGTGGCTTGCGTCAGCACTCGGGCCATCGGCCCACGTGCTGACGGGTGCGAACAACAGAACCGTGATGCCCAATGTCATCATGTAGTTTCGCATGATTGTCCTTTCCGTGTGTTACTTGGTCACAGCCGTGTCGATGGGCACGGCGTTTCGTTCTAGATAACAGGGCTTATCGCCCTTCCTTCTTGGGCGGCACGTATGGATCCTTGGTCCCCGCCTTGATGGGCGGGTTGGCTTTCAGCGAACCAATATGCTGTACGAGCTGCCCCAGGGCCGCTTGCGGCACCCATGTCTCCGGGAAGAGCACGTTCTGCGTTTCGCCCGGGTCCTTCAGGAGGTTGTAGACACGCGGCAATCCGTAGTCGAGGGTCTCGCTGAAGACGGTCTGCTGCTCCTTCAGGTTCACCTTCCAGTTGCGCCACTTCACGCCAAAGACGTCGTTGCCAAAGTAGACGATCGGCCCCTCGCGGTTGGATTTCTCCTGCTTGCCCAGCAGGAAATCGGTCTGGTCTACGCCGTCGATGACGCGGTCGTCCGGCACGTTGCCGCCGGCTATGCGCGCGAAGGTGGGGAACAGATCCATCTCGTGCACGATTTCGTCGCTCGCCGTGCCGGCGGGTATTTTGCCCGGCCAGCGAGCGGCGAAGGGCACGCGCAGGCTGCCCTCGAAGCCGGTGAACAGCGTTCCCCGCCAGGGGCCTGCCGTTCCCGGGGTCGGGTAGTCGATGGCTGCGGTGTTAGTCCCCTTGGGGAACGCTTCCGGCCCGTTGTCCGCGGTGAAGATGAACAGCGTGTTGTCGCGGATTCCCAGCTCGTCTAACGCGTCAAGGAGCATCCCGTTGTACGCGTCGACCTGGGCGAGCACGTCCGCCCAGCGACCGTTGCCCGTCTTGCCGGCGAAATCCGGATGCGGGATGGCCGGATAGTGGGTCTGGGTGTACGGCACGTACAGGAAGAAGGGACGCTTCGCCTTCACCTGCCGCTGCATGAAGTCGATCGACCGCTTCGTCAGCTCGAGATCGATGAGCGGGCGCTGCTCGAGGTCATAGTCCATCACCCGTCGCGGAGCGGAGCCCTTCTTGCCCTCGTAGATGTAGGCCCCCTCGACACCGCTCTCCGCGTAGCCGTCGAGTGCTTCCCAAGCCGACTCGTCGCTCGAATTCGGAATGCCGTACCACTCGTCGAAGCCCTGGTCCGTCGGAAACCGGCCCTCGGTATGACCGAGATGCCACTTGCCGAACATGCCGGTCGCGTAGCCGGCGTCGGAAAGCATCTCGGCCATCGTGATCTCCCACTGCACGAGGCCGTAGACGCCTCCGCCGAGAGGGATCGTGCCGTTGCCG
>CP070827.1:1489213-1492613 GCA_020344555.1 Phycisphaerales bacterium | reverse complement strand
ACGTTGTTGCGGAAGTCGGCCGGGCCGCTGCCGAAGCAGGGGTTCCGGTTTTCGTGGTGGGCGAAGAGGTTGTGGTGGACCGAGATCCTGTTGCTGCGGGCCCCGGAAATCAGGCCATAGAAGTGTCCTCCGCCGCCCTGGCCCGTGTGATCAAGCTTGTGTGAACGCCGGTTGAAACCGCCGGCGCTAGGACCGGCAGATTCGTGTTGAATCGTGAAAGGGGGCGTCCTTGGCCCAACTCGCCTAATTGTGAGGAATACTTGGTTTGTGAAAACCGGTACGAGCCTCACGGTTTGGCGAGGAAGCATAGGTGTTCAAGGACATGCAGAAATGGGTGGAGATTCGCCGGCGGGTGCTGTCGCGCGAAATCAGCAAGCGTCAAGCGGTGATAGAGTACGGCCTGGGATGGCGGACTCTGGACAAGATCCTGGCTCACGAAGAGCCGCCAGGCTATCGATTGAAACGGCCGAGGCGGAAACGAAAGCTGGAAGAGTTCCTGCCGCTGATCCACGAGATCCTGGAAGCGGATCGGCAGGCTCCGCCGAAGCAGCGTCACACGGCGAAGCGGATCTACCAGCGGCTTCAAGACGCCGGTTTCACCGGCGGCTACACGATCGTCAAAGAGGCGGTGCGGGAGTGGAAACGCGGCCAGGCCGAGGTCTTCGTGCCTCTCGCTCATCGTCCTGGCGAGGCTCAGGTCGACTACGGCCATGTCACGATCAAGCTCCGAGGCGAGGAAACGAAGGCCGCCTTCTTCGTAATGACCTTGCCCTACTCGGACGCGATCTTCTGCCAGGTCTTTCCCAAGGAATGTACCGAAACATTCCAAGAAGGCCACAAGCGGGCGTTCGAGTTCTTCGGTGGCGTGCCTCGCCGGATCAGCTACGACAACAGCAAGATCGCCGTAAGACGTATCGTCGGCGGGCGTGGACAGGATGTCACTCACGAGTTCCTTCGACTCGAGAGCCACTACCTGTTCGATCACCACTTCTGCCGGGTGCGCCGACCCAATGAAAAGGGCCACGTCGAAAATCTCCTCGGCTTCGCTCGACGAAACTACCTGGTTCCCGTGCCGGAAGTCGACAGCCTGGAGGCCCTGAACGACGAACTGATCGAGCAGTTGGATGACGATCTCGATCGCACACTACGAGGGAAGTCGGCCAGTAAGCGAAAACTCTTGGCCGACGAACGGAACTCCTTCCTGCCGATCCCGGTCCACGAGTTCGAGGCACGCCGGGTCGAGACGGCCAAAGTCAGCTCTTTGTCATTGGCCCGCTTTGACGGCAATGATTATTCCGTACCGACCGAGCATGCCTATCACCCGGTCACGGTTGTTGGCGGGATGGAAGAGGTTCGTCTGGTCGTCGGCAATCGGCTGGTAGCCCGGCACCCGCGGCATTGGGGGCGGGAACAGGTCCAGTTCAATCCAGTCCATTATCTGGCCCTCCTGGAACGGAAGCCGGGCGCCTTGGATCACGCCAAACCACTGGAACACTGGGACTTGCCTGGTTGCTTCGCCGTGTTGCGACGTCGCCAGGAGAACGAGCTGGGCAAGATGGGGACAAGGCAATTCATCAAGGTACTGAGACTGCTGGAGCATGCCTCGGTGGATGAGCTGGCAGACGCAGTTCGTTACGCCCTGTCCATCGGGGCAACGGGCTCAGATGCGGTGAATCTGATTCTTCATGGTCGAAGAGAAAAGCCCATCGATCTGTTCTGCCTCGACGGCCGTCCTCATTTGAAGGCGGTCCGCATCCCGTCACCCGATCTGCTGGCCTATCGATCCTTGAGAGTGGGAGCCTGACCATGAAGAAGCAAGAAACGAAGAGTATCGTCCTGCTCAAGCACCATCTGAAAGCCTTGAAGTTGCCCACCATGCATGCCGAGTGCGAAAAGGTGGCCAGCCGATGCGCCAAAGACAACGTCGATCACTTGGGCTTCCTTCTGCAACTTTGTGAACTGGAACTGATTGATCGAGAGAAACGAGCAAGCCAGCGTCGTTTGAAGGCAGCCAAGTTCCCCAATCTCAAGACACTGGAGAACTTCGACTTCGCTGCCCAACCGTCGATCAACAAGGTCCTGGTCACGGAACTGATGCGATGCCAGTATATCGATAACCGTGAGTCGATCATCATTGTCGGCAATCCGGGAACTGGAAAAACGCATCTATCCATTGCACTTGCTGTCGAAGCGTGTGGTCGAGGCCAGAAAGTTCGCTTCTGGAAAGTGACCGAGTTGATCACTCAGTTGATGGAGGCTCGCGAGGAAAGACAGTTGATGCGGATGCGCAATCAACTCGCTAAACTCGATCTGTTGATCCTCGACGAGTTGGGCTACGTCCCGGCGAGCAAGCTGGGCGCCGAACTGCTCTTCGACGTGATCAGCACGGCCTACGAGCGGACCAGCCTGATCGTCACCACGAATCTACCGTTCGAGAATTGGACCGAGGTGCTTGGCAGTGAGCGGCTCACTGGGGCCACCCTCGACCGCCTCACCCATCGTTGCCACATCCTCGAGGCGACCGGCCCAAGCTATCGACTCCAGGATGCCAAACGTCGTCAGCGGCGGACAGGAAGGAAATCAACAGAACTTCGTCGCCATGAAGGCCATTAGCCTCTTGGTAACCCTAACGGGGGACGCGCTTCTGCGGCCGCGCGATGCCTATGGAGGCTCGCGGGCCGCTAACTCCCTCAAAAGACTCAAAACCCCAACCCAACTACAATAGAGGTATCACTCCGGGCGCCATCCCTTTCAACCGCCCTAGCGCCGGCGGTTTCAACCGGCGTTCACACGCCAGCTAAATCTCAAGGAGACCCGCGTCACAACCTAAGAAAAAGGTTTCCGTGCGTTGTGCGATGGGACCGACTCTTGCCTTCTCCCGCTTCGAGGTTTTCGGCGGCCGAACTTAGAATAGAGACTGACCGCCGTCGGTCTTATCGCGGAAATACAATTCCCTCGGCAACTCTCTCTATGGCGACTCGATGATGCAGGAGCGTAGAATACCGATAACCACACGAGGCCGGGGGCTTTCTCCGTGGGTCGCCGACGAATTGGCAGCGCAGGCTCTGCGGATCAAACCATGGGTTTCTGCAGAGCGCCTGTGGACAAGAGTGTTGTCTGCGGAAGATCGGCAGCGATTGGGGGGCAATCTCGAGGAGTGCTATCCGCGCCTGGGCACGGCGGGCATGTGGATGGAACTCCGGCGCGTTTCCGAGGAACGCACGGTCATCGAAGTGGCCCGCAAACTGCGCTTCCTGGATGAGGAGACGGCGGACCAACTGCTCAGAGAGATCGGCAAGGAAACGCCCTCACCGCCGGTTCCCGAGCGCCCCGTCTGGCACCCGGACAAGGGCGAACTCTGTTGGGGTGATCAGGTCATCCGTCGCGTTCGGATCATGGC
>CP070827.1:1485702-1489113 GCA_020344555.1 Phycisphaerales bacterium | reverse complement strand
TCTTGGGGGCACCCGATTCGCCGTCCTCGTATAGCGTGGTGTTGCTGATGGTCGCGCCGGTTACCAGCAGTCCGAGGACGTGACCGACCTGGGCCGCGAGTGTCCCCGGAAGCAGAACCGTGTCTACGACCTTGGGCTTGACCATCGCGATCCATAGCTGATGCACGCCCCAAGCGGTCAGCACTATCACTAACAGCCAGAACGTCAACGAGGCATACAACATCTGTCTGATCCTCGATCGGCAGGGCTGAAAAAGCCTGCGTCAAAGACTCTCTGGACGGACTCTCACTCGTCGGACTATCGGCGCGCGCACCGCCCGGCGGTCAATGAAACTCGCCGGATCAGCGGCTTGAACTGCTGATTTGGCCGTTCGCCGACCGGTCTTGCCGCCAGCCGCGGGCTTTCCCGGCGCGCCGGGACGCGGACGTCTGCGCAGGCTAATGCCTGCGGCTCAGATAGTCGCAAAACTTGTGAAACGCGTCACTAGTCGAAGACATTCATGACGCCGTTGATGATGGCGTTCACGAAGCCGAGCCGCGAGACTTTGACCTTCGATCGTTGTTCCACTTCCGCGGAGACCTGGCGCAAACGTGGTCCGTGTTTGCGCAGGGTCTCCGGCAGACCGTCCTGCCAGCCTTCGACAACGATCTGGATGCGCTCCAACTCGCCGGCGTCCAGCCAGACGCCGCCGCAGCCGGTGCACTTGTCGATCATGATTCCGGAATCGCCGCCGTAGTTGAGGACGTTCGTTTGGCCGTCGCATTTCGGGCAGCGCAGGTCTCGCTCCTTCCGCTCAACCTGGACAGGGTCTATCTTGTGGGCGGTTGCAATTGCCCGGCGCTGGTCCTTGTCAAAGCGGCGCTCACGCACGTTGACGATGTGCCTCAGTTCGCTGGCGTCGAGCCATTCGCCTTCGCACCCCGGGCAGGTCTCGATTTTGATGCCTTCATAGTCGATCGTGTCGAGGGTTGAGCTACAATTGGGACATTGCATCGGCTATCACTCCTATGGAACGGACCCATCTGTTCGGCTGACCTCTGCCGCACTAACCCTCCAACTCGGCGAGATGCTCCCGGAGGCCCTTTCGCTGCGTAATGATCGCGGCCAGCCGTTGGCGCTCGGCCTCGACAACCTCGGGCTTGGCGTTGGCTACGAACTTCGCATTGGCGAGCTTAGCTTCCTTACCCGCGATCTGTCTCTCGACGGTCTCAAGGGCTTTGGCCGTTCTGGTGCGCTCGGCATCGTCGTCGCTGATGTCGTGGACGTAGATTCGCAGGTTGTGGACGGCCATGCTGCCGGCGTTGCGTGGACGCTTGGCATCGGACACGACGTTCAGCTCGCCTATGTTGGCCATATGCCGCACGATATGGGCGTGGGTCCTGAAAGACTCGAGGTGGTCCCCGGGCACTACCACCGTGACCGCCAGCTTCTCTTTGGGTGAAACGCCGCAGCTTGCGCGGAGGTCGCGCACACCGCGGGTTGCATCCTGCAGTTCCGCAAAGGTCGCAATGATGCTTTCGCTCTCCAGATCGGGATACCCTTCAACTGGTGGGAACGGTGCATGGATCAACTGGCCGTCGGTCTTCAGGTCGGCAATGCCGGGGAGGCCCCGCTTGGGTGCAATGCCGTTCAACTGTTGCCATAGCTGCTCGGTGATAAAAGGTATGGTCGGATGGAACAGCCGGAGAACTTGATCCAGGCAGAAGGCGAGCACCTGCTTGGCGGTAGCGCTATCGGTTTGATGATTGTCATTGTCCGCAGGGGCGTCCGCGTCCCGGCGCGCCGGGAAAACCTGCGGCTCGGCGCTCATACGCGGCTTGGTCAGCTCAATATACCAGTCGCAGAGGGAGTCCCAGAAGAAATCCCGCAGTTCCTTGACCGATGCGGAGAACTGGTAGTTCCCGATGTACTGATGATAGCGGCGGATACTCTGCGAAAGCCGGGCGAGAATCCACCGATCCTCAGGTGGCAGGGCGGCCACATCCAGCGTCTCGTGTGGTGCGCCCTCGAGGTTCATGAACGCGAACCGTGCGGCGTTCCACAGCTTGTTGCAGAAGTTCCGGCCGATGTCGAACTTTTCAGACGTCTCACGAGCCAGGCCGAGCTCCTGTTTGAGCGGCTCTTCGGCCCATTGAGTGGCGAACTCCTTGCCACAGTCTCTGTGAGAGCATTTGACACGAATACAGTCTGCCGGTTGCAGTCCGCGCTCAATTCTCTCACCGCGTGACTTACGGGCCTGTGTTTCCGCCTTGAGGGCCACGGCCTGATCTGTGAGCTTGCCGCAGTGCGGACACACATAGTCCACGGGCATGCGGATGTCCTGCGTTTCCGTGGTCATGTCGGCCAGCGAATACCGCATCGCATCGGCGCCGTGAGTCGCGATGGTGTCCACCGGGTCGACGCCGTTGCCCTTGGACTTGCTCATTGTCTCGCCGCGGCCGTCGAGTATCTTCGGGTGCACGTACACGTGATCGAAGGGAATCTTGCCGATCGCGTATAGCCCGAACATTACCATCCGGGCCACCCAGTTGGTGATAATGTCACGCGACGTCACCAGCACGGTCCCGGGATAGTACTGCTTGAGACTCTCGGTCTCCCCCGGCCACCCCTGCGTGCTGAACGGCCAGAGGGCCGAGCTGAACCAGGTGTCAAGAACGTCATCGTCACGCTGAAGGCCGCACTCCGATAGGGTCTTATGATCTTCGTCAGAAGGCTCGTCTCTCAAGCACAAGTAGACTCTGTCTCCCGTTTCCGAATCTGGACGTATCGCCAACGCGTCAGTCTTAAGGTTCAGCCTCCCAGAGTAAGCGTCGTAGGTACGCGCCCGGGAATCCTGGGAGTCCGCGATCTCGTCGGGCGAGACCCCGGTAGCGGTCCAAATCGGAATACGGTGTCCCCACCAGAGTTGTCGTCCTATGCACCAGTCGCGTTTCTCACCGAGCCAGTCGAGGTACGTCTTTGTATAGCGCTGCGGAAAGATCCGCACACGACCATCATGCACGGTCTCCATCGCCGCCTGGGCGAGCCCGGGTGCCATACGCCCGTCACCGAGCGTGATTCCCCCGCCCTCCGTCTTCGTCCCTTCGTCCCTTCGTCCCTTCGTCCCCTCCTTATCCCCGGTCTGCACGAACCACTGGTCGGACAGATACGGCTCGATGGGCAGCTTGCTGCGATCGCTGTGGCCAATCTCCACCTCGTGGTCTTCGATCTCGTATAACAACCCGCGGGCCTCCAGGTCGGCGACAACCTTGTCTCGGCCTGTGCTGCTGAACGCCAGGCCTTCATACTCGCCGCTGTGCGGGTTGGTAGTGCCATCGGGCTCGATTATCCGGGCGACCTTGCCATCGGCGGACAGCACGTTGACCATCGGGAGATTGTGCCGCACGCCGACTTCGTAGTCGTTCTGATCGT
>CP070827.1:1482186-1485602 GCA_020344555.1 Phycisphaerales bacterium | reverse complement strand
AAGGCACGCTGGAATTCCGCCGGTCTCTTTACTCGAACAGGGACTACACTGATCACATCGTCCATCGCTCTCCGTACTCGCTCGGTAGCGGTACTCAAACGCTGCTCAAGGGGTCCGGAAACGTCTGTCTTATTCGAATTCGCCATAACGACCATTGTACCGAGGCTGCGGGGTCTTGGAAAGCGCCGGTTCCGCCTGCTTGCGGATTCGCGAGAGACGTCCGATCCGTCTCTGAGACATGAAATGTTGATGGGCCCGCCCGGAGTTCGTAGCTTTATGGATGGCAGGAGGCAAAGCCGCACACCCCTCGACGCCAATGGAGGTCAAGATGAAAAGACTGGCGAAGCGCGTGCTGCTGATCGGCTGGGACGGGGCTGACTGGAAAATGATCGAACCGCTCCTCGAGAAGGGGCAGATGCCGAATCTCGAGCGAGTCATCAACGGCGGCGTGATGGGCAACATCGCCAGTCTCACGCCAATGCTCTCACCCATCCTGTGGACCTCGATTGCCGCCGGCAAGCACGCCGACAAACACCAGATCCTCGGGTTCGCTGAGCCCGACGGTGCGACGGGCAATATCCGACCCGTCACTAGCACGTCGCGCAGATGCAAGGCGATCTGGAACATCCTTTCGGAGCGCGGCCTTACGTCCGGCGTCATCAACTGGTTTGCAAGTCACCCGGCCGAGAAGATCAACGGATTCGTAGTGACCGATCGCTTCGCCCACGCCGCAGGCCCGCCCGACAAGGAATGGCCGGTGCCAGCCAACGCGGTCCATCCGGTGGAACTAGCGGAGGAGCTGCGAGACTGTCGCGTGCATCCGGCTGCCACGACCCCGATGCAGGTGCTGCCCTTCATCCCTAAGGTGGCCGAGTTGGACCACGTCAAGGACAGCAACCTCCATCAGCTCCGGATGCTACTAGCCACCTGCGCAACGACCCACTCGGTGGCCACTTGGCTGATGCACACCCAGGCGTGGGACTTCATGGCCGTTTACTACGACACGATCGACCGTTTTGCTCATGCCTTCATGGAGTATCACCCGCCGAAGATGGAGCACGTCAGCCAAGAAGACTACGACCGATACAAAGACGTCATGACCGGTTGCTACCGCTTTCATGATATGATGCTCGGCCGGATCATTCAGCTCGCCGGTGAAGATAGCACCATCATCCTCCTGAGCGATCATGGATTTCACTGTGATCGTCTGCGCCCTGCGGGCTCCAGCAAGATCAAGGATGGAAGACCGGTCGCCTGGCATCGGTTGCACGGGATCCTGGCGATCACCGGCCCGAACATCAAGAAGGACCAACGCGTCTACGGCGCCTCGTTGTTGGATATCGCGCCCACGATCCTGGGCATGCTCGGCTGTCCGATCCCCAGAGACATGGATGGTCACGCCCTGACACAAGTCTTTGAAGGCGATCCGGTCCGGTTCGACGAGATCGACAGCTACGAAACGCTACAGGATGACTATTCATCGCCTGATGCCGAAGAAGACCCGTGGGTGGTTCAGAAAATGCTGTCCCATCTCGCCGAACTGGGCTACATCGAGGGCGACAGCACCGAAGGCGTTGTCCTCGACCGCGCACGGAACCTGGGGCAGGTGTACGCCTCCAGCGGCCGTCCGGCGAAGGCCATTGAGCAATACGAGAAGGTGCTGGCCAAGAGGCCTGACGACAAGGGATGCAAGATTGCCATCGCCTCGTGCCGGCTACAGACGGGACAGGTCGACGAGTGTGAGCAGGCTGTCAGGGAGATCCTGACCGACGAAGCCGACGCGCCGCAGGCCAACCTGTACATCGGAATGATCGCTTTTCGTCGCGGCGACACCGCCAAGGCACTGGAGCATCTGCAACGCGCCGAGAAGGCCGACCCTCGGTTGCCCGGCTTACACTGCCAGATCGGTAACGTCTACCTTCGCCGCAAACGGTGGGCGGACGCGGAGCGGGCCTTCACCAAGGCACTTGCCATCGACGGCGATAGTGCGGAAGCTCACGACGGTTTGGGCGTAGCCTATCGCTGGCAGAAGCGACCTGAAGAAGCTGTCCACCAGCACATGCAGTCAGTTGGGCTGCTTCACCACCGACCGCAAACACACATCCATCTAGGATTGGCCCTCGCGGAGGTAGGACGGATCGATTGGGCCATTCGGGCCTTCAATGTAGCCTTGGAGCAGAACCCGAACAATCCTTTCCCGCACCGCTGCCTTGCCCAGTTATATGAGCGCGCCAAGAAAGATCCCACCAAAGCGGCCCATCATCGTCAGGCGGCCAAGCGGCTCGCTAGGAGGCGACAACGCGGCTCGCGACGCGACAACTCGCCGCGTCCCGAGCAATGACTTACGCCGGATGGTCAACGAGAGGGAACCCCAGCCGTCGGTGGGTGCGCAAGGTATGTTGGCGGCCCCATCCTTGAGTGGGGACTGAAATCAGAGGGAGAACGATCTGTGCAAGGTGCGCGCTATCGGTCCTATAATGCGGTGGTCGCCGATAACCATGTCTCAGACACAAATTACTAGCCAAGATTCGCTGCGAAGTAACCGAAGATTAGGCGTCTCGGCAGGCGGCGCGAGCTGTCTCGGGTGCGAACGGAACGAAGTACACTTAACAACGCTGCGTTCGGCACCAGTTCTTTGACTCGACAAGACGATGCACTGTCACAGGGGGTCAGGCCCAATGAGGCAAAGAAGATGAACCACATAGAATCTCAAGGGGACCATTCGGACGAAGAGATCTTGCGCAAGCTTCACGACGCCCTGGATCTGGCGGAGGCTTGTCTCAAGCGGATCACAAAACCTAACGCTAGTGAGACCAATCCGGTCGATCTGCTCCTTAGACTCCGGCAGAGCGTCGCCGCTCAAATGTCGGGCCATAGACAAACCGCAGGCTGATGGATTCACCTCAGGTCTTGCGCGCGGCATTCCGCTTCAAGGTCTCGGCACCCCGACTGCCTTTGCCTTCCTTGGGTGAACGGCAGCCGACCTCGACATCGCTTTTGTGGACGCGAGAGCTCGTGGGAACTTCACCTCTGGCAATACTACAGCGGCCAACCGTCGGAAATGTGTGCATTGCTCATTTCGAGTGCCTTCCGGAAGATCTACTCCCAGCCTCGTCGAACGCCGAGGGTGCAGGTCTACGATGATCGCACGGATCTACGGCCGGGGGCACCCCCTGCACGGTCCGTCCGCCACCCGTGGAAAGGGCATAGCACGCTCACGAACGGCTTTCCCTTACATTACCGTCGTAGCGAAAGCACGGCAAACGTCGACGCGTACCCCGGGGCTGCGAGCTAGGGCAGCGGAATCGGTCCTCCATCCAGCGGCTCGCATCCTGTGGCGCACGCTGCAAAGGCGTAGCAGCCGTTGCTGTAGACCTTGCCGTCATCGCAAATCACCGGGTCCCACACCGCCGGGC
>CP070827.1:1478659-1482086 GCA_020344555.1 Phycisphaerales bacterium | reverse complement strand
CCAGGTCGCAAGCCAGTTGGCTTTCATTGCCTCCGCCGACCGCCATGCCGTTCAGTCGGGCAATCACCGGCTTGGCGCAGTTCGTGATCGACTCGATGTAGCCCTTGAAGCAGCACATGTACTTCCAGTAGTCGCGGGGCTTTTGAGTGTAACTCTCCTGGTACTCCTTCACGTCGCCGCCGGTGCAAAAGGCGCGATCGCCCGTCCCAGTGAACACCACAACAGCGACGCTGTCGTCCCAGGAAGCGTCCTCAAACGCCGTGGCCAGCTCCTGGAGCGCAGGGGTGCTGTAGGCGTTGTAATTGTGAGGTCGGTTTATCGTGACCCGGGCGACCCAATCACGCTTCTCGTATTGGACCTCCTTGAAATCAAACGACTCGGCATTACGGGCGGGAAACAGACTCATGACCGGCTTCTCCAACTAGACCCACAGAGCGCACCGCTTGGCACGCGAGACGACGCGTTCAACGCGTCCGAAAAAACCGAACGTACGTACATACGGTCATTACCGTGGCACAGATGCGGAGGCAGACCTTGGATGCCGCTCCCGCCGCACACGGCAGGGTGCTTATTATCCCAGGATAGTGGCCCTCGTCAAGGGCTTTTTCAGGACTTTCCTCTTGACAAGGCCTCGCATATGCGTCATAGTGAATACGAGCGTGCGTCCGTGTAACAGCGAAACTGACTGCCAATGATATCACATAGACCAGAACGACTGTTCGAACACGAACGGCATTCGGAGGCGGCGAACCGAAAGTCCGATATACGAGGAACTTACGACGAGAGGCTCAATCGGATCCTCGAGGCGGCCACCGGTCTGATCGCCCGCGTGGGGTACGGCAGGGCCTCCATGCGGGCGGTTGCCAAAGAGGCGGCGGTCAGCCTGGCCGGGCTCTATCACTACTTCGACAGCAAGGAACGCATGCTGTTCCTCATACAAACCCGCGCCTTCAACTCCCTGGTCAACAACCTCCGAGAGAAACTGCTCGGCGTAACCGACCCCGTCGAGCAACTACGGGTGATGGTCCGTGCTCACGTAGGCCACTTTGCCGCCAATATGGCCGCTCTCAAGGTCTGCTCGCATGAGCTTGACTCGTTGACCGGGGCCGCCCATGACGAAGCGCGCCGCCTTCGACGAGACTACTATGACCTTACGCGGGGCATCGTCGATCGAATCTACGATGAGCATACCCCCGAAAGCACGCTCGATCGTCACGTGGCCACCATGTGCCTGTTCGGCACGCTGAACTGGCTCTATCGCTGGTATGACCCCAAGCGGGACCGCTCGCCAACGACCATCGCTAATCAGATTTCGTCCCAGTTTCTTCACGGGGTGCTTGGAGTATCGAACCGCGGGTGCTGACCGCACGGGACTGCGCAGGCAAAGAGCCTGCGGGCCCTGGGTTTTTGTCCCAGATTCGACACGTAGTCAGGAGTTGCAGCGTGCACTTGCCATACATGGAGCTCCACGAAGCCGCGACGCTCCAAGAGGCGGTAACCGCAAAGCGGCGGTACGCTCCGGACGCCCGTTTGCTGGCCGGCGGGACGGATCTGCTGGTTGACCTGAAGGCTGGAAGGGTCACCGCCGGCCACCTGGTCTCCGTGAACCGAATCGACGCCCTGCGCGGAGTATCGGAAACGGACGGCGGTCTGCGCATCGGTGCGCTTACGACGATCACGCAGCTAGGCCGTTCGCCGATTGTCCGCGAGAGATTCTCGCCGATCCTCGATGCGACCGGCAAGATGGCGGCACCCCAGATTCGTAACGTCGCCACGGTCGGCGGCAACATAGCGTGTGCGGTTCCGTGCGCCGACCTGCCCCCCATTTTGACGGCGATGCACGCATCCGTGGCGCTCTGGTCGCCCAAGGGAGAGCGCAGCGTGCCGCTCGAGGCGTTCTTCGTGGATGCCCGTCAAACGGTCCTGCGCGATGACGAGGTGCTGACCAGGGTTCTGATGCCGAAACCTCGGCCGGGGTTCGGCGCTGCCTACGCCAGGTTCGCGCTGCGCAATGGGAATGCCATCGCGGTGGCAGCAGTCGCTGCCGGCCTGACGCTCGGTCGCGACAACACCGTACGCAACGCCCGCATCGTCCTGGGAGCAGTAGCGCCCATACCGAAGATGGTAGAGGCTGCACGGACGGTGCTTGTCGGAAGACGTCCGGAGGAGGAAGCGTTCAGGGCCGCAGCGCTGTTGGCCGTGGAGGCGGCCGAGCCGATCTCCGACGTGCGGGGGTCCGCCGATTTCCGTCGTGAAGTGGTCGGCGTGATGACGCGCCGGGCGCTGGCAACCGCGTGCCGGCGCGCCAGGGAGAACGCGGCATGATAAGCACTTGCACGCTGGCGATCAACGGACACAAACACTGTGTCGCGGTCCAAGCGGGCGACACGCTCCTCGATGTCCTACGCGACAAGCTGCAGCTTACCGGCACCAAAAAAGGCTGCAACGCCGGGGACTGCGGTGCGTGCACGGTCCTGATAGACGGCCAACCGATGAATAGCTGCTTGCTGCTGGCTGTCGAGCTCGAGGGCAAGGCCATCACCACTATTGAGGGCGTCGCTCAAAACGGCGAGCTCGCCCCCATCCAGAAAGCGTTCGTACATGAGGGGGCCATACAGTGCGGGTACTGCACGCCGGGCATGATCATGTCCGCGACGGCCCTGCTCAATGAGAATCCCGCCCCCTCCACCGATGAGATCAAAGAGGCCCTGGCCGGCAACCTCTGCCGATGCACCGGCTATGCCGGCATCCTTCGTGCAGTCCAGCGATGTAACAACTACCGAAGTAACGACACCTCCGCTGAGCAGGACCAAGCCGCGGGCAGCGCTTGGCCCGACGAAGTCGGGGGCCCGCGCGGTGCTACGGATAACGAGACTGCTTCTAAGTGCGAGGAACCGGAGGAACCGCGCAGGCTAAAGCCTGCGGCTCAGGAACCAAAATACGACAGTGTCGGCGTCTCCATCCCGCGCGTCGATGCGGCGGACAAGGTCACCGGGCGAGCCCTGTATACGGCCGATGTGTCACTACCTAACATGATCCACGGTAAGATCCTCAGCTCATCCGTAGCCCATGGGCGTATCAAGCGGATCGACACCTCCAAGGCCAAAGCTCTCGAGGGTGTGATTGCGGTGATAACCGGGGCCAACGTACCCGACACGATGTACGGCGTATCGCCGGCCCGGTACGACGAGCACGTCCTTGCCAAGGAGAAGGTCCGGCACGTCGGAGACCCCGTCGCGGCCGTTGCAGCGGTTGACGAGAAGATCGCGGAAAAGGCACTTTCGCTGATCGAAGTCGATTACGAGGAGCTTCCGGCCGTCTTCGATCCGGCTGAGGCGGTGGCCCAGGGCGCGCCGCAACTTCATGACCGCTATGAACGCAACATCAACACGCACGTGGATCAAGACTTCGGCGACGTCGAAAAGGC
>CP070827.1:1475118-1478559 GCA_020344555.1 Phycisphaerales bacterium | reverse complement strand
TGACGAGTTGGCGCGACATCTTGCGAATCCGCTGACGTTGCCACTGCCGCGTGAGGCTGCGCCTGCGTTTGCCCAAAGGTACAATTGCGGTACCATCTACGGTAACCATTCGGCACCTCCCTGGGGTGTCGCTTGGCCAGAGCCGGGTCGGTGTCGCAAGCACCTTCTCGGCTCGCCTTGCGCACAGGCGGAGCCACCGTGTGGCTAATCAGCACGTACCGCCGCGCCGCGAAGGCGCATAGGAAGGCTCACGATGACTCCGCACATTCCAGTTTGTAACAAATCAACACCACAGTACATCCTGATTAGCCGTATGAGAGCATGAACCATTGACGCGTCTTTGTCAAGAGAAAAATCGAAATAGTTCGCAAAAAGTTTCGGACGGGTGGCATGTCCGGGCGAAGCGCGGACATGCTCAATGTAGGAACGTGCTCGCCTGCGCCGAGCATGCCACCCACCGCGTTTGACACAGAAAGCAAGCACGCAACACAAGCACAAGGGACGACGGGCTGGTGGCTCATGCGAGTGGCTAAGGGAGTGGCCAGCTACCCCCGGCCTCTCCCTGACCCACTATCCACTATCACGCGAAGCGATGGCCGGCGCGGTGGCGGCCGCTCCATTGTGTGGGCATGTAGAGTCTTTGACGACCCGCGCCGGTTGTGCGGCATTCCATGACCACAGCGCAGACGGGAGGCGCCTTGGCATACGTTGACATGGCCCCGTCACGGCAGACCGTGGATCCATTCGGCGACAAGCTCGATGAGCTTGCTATACACGTGGCCGGGCTGCTTGTATTGCTCGAACAAAGACGGGCCCTCACCCGCAAGCATGGAATGATCCAGGGCTTTGATGCGTTTGAGGGTGGTATTGGGCCGCCCGGCAAGCCCACCGGCTAGCCGGTGAGCTCTATGATGTCTTGGGTTAAGAGGCCAGTTCTGGTAGAATAGCCGCGAAGCGCCGGTGAAGGGGGATGCCGGTCGGGAAGTACTCTGGAGCGAAGATGCGGGGGGACCCATGGCCGCGCTAACGGTCGTGATTGTGTTGCTTGGCAGCGTGCCACCACCCTTTACGGAGCCTGTATATCCGCCCACTCGCGAGTGTGCCCACGCCAGCCACGCGCTTCGCGAGGCCATGGATCGCGCCGGCAACCTCGGGAGCCCAAGGGCCTGGGCGCAGGGAGGCCAAACGGATGTGCTCCACTACGACCTCAGTCTTGACATCGACCCAGATACTGAGTGGCTCACCGGCTCCAACCTCATCACCGTGCGGGCGGTTACTAATGACGTGGCCACGTTCTATGTTCGACTTGACGAGATCCTGGGGATCACGGATATTCGCGTGAACGGAATGCCGGCCCTTTGGCAGCGGCTTGAGCATCCGACAGTAGAGATCATCCTGGATCGTCCGTACTCGTCCGGCGAGGAATTTACTGTTGCGGTCGACTACAACGGCTCTCCCTACGGGGCGGACAATCGGGGCTTCAAGTTTCAGACCTCCCCGGCTCGACCCCTACCGACGATTTCGTCGAATAGTCAGCCATGGCTGGCTTATCGCTGGTGGCCGGCAAAAGACGACAACCGGGATAAGACGACCGCCCGCCTTAGACTCACTGTCCCCGATCCACTCGTTGCCGTCTCCAATGGTTTGCTGATCGAGGCGGTCCCGCTTGGCGATGGGTGGACATGCTACATCTGGGAGACCAACTACCCGACGGTCGATTCGCTCTACTGTGTCAACGCAACGGATTACAACACGTACGTCGACTACTGGGCCTACAACGACGAACTCATGCCGGTAGAACTATATGTCTGGCCTGAGGACGATGCGCCTGAGAACCTCGAGGTCTGGGCGAAAACTGCTGATATGCTCGATGTCTTTAGCGAACTCTTCGGCGCGTATCCTTTCGTCACCGAGAAGTACGGCGGAGCGCAGTTTGCCTTTCCCGGTGCGATGGAGCACCAGACTCTGACCAGTATGCGCGGCTTCACGGAGTTCATCTTTGCCCACGAGCTTGGGCACCAGTGGTGGGGCGACTTGGTCACAGTCGAGACTTGGAATCACATGTGGTTGCACGAGGGCTTCGCCACGTACAGCGAAGTGCTGTGGGAGGAGTTCAAGCCGGGGGCGATGCCGGACGCACTCAAGACGGAGATGTGGTTTCGGCACCCAATCGACTCCCACGGCTCAGTATACCTGTATAACATCGAAGATTGGCCGGACATATATGCGCACACCGTTTACTACAAAGGCTGCTGGATTCTGCACATGCTCCGCGGTCTCGTGGGCCATGAGACCTTCTTCGAGATTCTGAGAACGTTCAGGCAAAGGCACGAATTCAGCCACGTCACCACGGACGATTTCATCGCCGCAGCAGAGGACGTGAGCGGAATGGAGCTGGACTGGTACTTCAACCCGTGGATCTACGAGGAGGGATTCCCTCTCTACCGCGTGTCGTCCCGCCAGGAGGTGATCGGTGGACAACAGTACGTCGAGCTGTACCTGGAGCAGATACAATCCGCGGAGTACCCGACGTACGCCATGCCTATTCAGGTGGCTGACTATTCCGGTGACGTGGAAGTCCCGTACATCGTTTGGAACGACGCCCGGGCCGAACATCTGCTTATCTCTACCGACGAGCCGATCGATGACGTCCTGCTCGACCCGGATTGGTGGGTGCTTCACCTCTTGGATGGGGAGGGTGTATTCGTCGAGGGGCCGCCGAAGATCATCACCCTCGACCCCGAACCGCATAGCACGAAGCCTGCCGGTAGCGTAAGCGCGGTGACTGTCGGCTTCCACAAGGAGGTCGTCGCCGACGCCTCATACTTCATCCTGGCAGACGACAAGGGTCATCCGGTGCCGTTCTCCTACTTATATGATCCGACCGCACGCTCCGTGACGCTCACTCTTGCTGCCCCACTCAGTGAAGGTGTCTATACTCTGACAGTCTCCGATACAGTCGTCGATGCACCTGCCGGCTTGGCGCTCGACGGTGAAATGGAAGCCGCTATGTGGGATCCGATGCTACCCAGCGGGGACGGCCTACCCGGCGGCAAAGCTATCGTCCACTTCACAGTCGATACAGGGAACAACATCCCCACCGTGTCCGAATGGGGCATGGTTGCGATGACGCTGCTAATGCTGTCGGCGGGAACGGTGCTGCTCCATCTGATGCGTCGGCAAGCGGGTCGAGGCTGGCCGAGCGATTCAGCCCTCTGACGCACCGGGTTGCACTTGACGGGCCACCATTTCTAGTCTCGTGAGCGGGTGCGCAAAGCCGGGACCTCGTAACAGCCCCGGAGGGGGCGCTCGGGAGTAGCCCCGGACGTGAGTCCAGGGTTCCCAACAACCCCAAAAACCCGAAGCCCCGGAGGAGTGGCAGGGTCAAGGGCCTGTCATCCCGCTGGGATTCCTCAACACGTGGGCTGCCCCCGTCCCAAG
>CP070827.1:1471566-1475018 GCA_020344555.1 Phycisphaerales bacterium | reverse complement strand
CGTTGGCAAGGCATCCTCCTATCTTGAAAGTTCTTCCACCTTCAAGATAGCCAAGGGTGCCCTTGCCCTCTATCCCTTCCCGGAATTCGCGGATGAACCTTTTTTTTCCATCGCCCGTCGACTTCGACGGCCGTCCGGCCAGCGGAGTCGGAGACCGATAGAGCCCCGAGGGCCGGCGAGCAGCTAGTGTCGACACGCCTGACAACTTGACCTGTCGCACGCACGGTCAATACGATCATCCGACCCGCACGACACGCCGGGCAGCGCGCGTCTCCTGATCAAGGGGGAGGATGAGAGGTTCGTTGGCAGCATCTACTCCGTTTGTCTGGACAGCCACAATTGCGCTGGCACTCGCCACATGGCCCGTGCGCGCCCAGGTATGCCTGGTGCGCGAAGGACAGAAGATCCCTGCCCCAGATGCGACTGCACCGGAGCAGTTCGGCAATGCTCTTTCGGGCAGCGGTGACCGATTCGTCGTGGGGCATTACCTGGACTTCGGGAACGACTCGGGCTCGGCGTACATCTTCCGAGACCATGCCAACGGAACGCCGTCGGACCGCAGTGAGAATCTCTGGGTCCAGGAGGCCTGGCTTGCACCCTCCGACGGGGCGACGGATGATCGCTTTGGCTATTCTGTCTCCATCGAGAAAAGCCAGGTCGCCGTCGGCGCTCCTTTCGACGACGACGCAGGACGCAACTCCGGCTCGGCATATGTGTTCCGGTTTGACGACAATGGCACGCCGCCGGACCCAAGTGATGACCTCTGGGTAGAAGAGGACAAGCTGACGGCTTTGGACGCGTCCGAGGGCGATATATTCGGAGTCTCCGTTTCGATCAGCGTTGACCGCGCCATCGTAGGGGCTTTGGAAGACGACGACGCGGGACCTGGTTCTGGCTCAGCGTACGTGTTCCGGCGCGACCGCAACGACACGCCCCACGACCCCGGTGATGATTTCTGGGTCCAGGAGAGTAAGCTTACCCCCTGGGACGGGAGCGAGGGCGATGGGTTCGGGATTTCTGTTGCCATCAGGGGTCGCCTGGCGGTCGTCGGGGCTCGTGCTGACGATGACGCTGGAAGCGATTCTGGCTCAGCATACGTATTCCGGCACGACGACAGCGACACACCTTACGACCCCACCGATGATCTCTGGGTCCAAGAGGCCAAGCTCACCGCCTCGGACGCTGCTGCGGGTGATCAGTTCGGTACTTCCGTCTCCATCAGCGATGACCGGGCCGTCGTGGGGGCGCATTTGGACGACGACGCGTTGTACTATTCCGGCTCGGCGTACGTGTTCCGGCGTGATGATAACGCCACGCCGCTTGATCCAAGCGATGACTTCTGGGTCCAGGAGGACAAGCTCACCGCCTCGGACGCGGGAGGTGGCGACAGATTCGGCGTGTCCGTTTCCATAAGCAGTGATCGGATCGTCGTGGGTGCCACATGGGACGACGATGCGTGTTCCGCAGAACCGACTTGCGACTCTGGCTCGGCCTACGTGTTCCGGCTTGATGACAACGGCACGTCATCAGACGCTGCCGATGACTTCTGGGTCCAGCAGGCCAAGCTCGTTGCCTCGGACATGGCCGAGGGTGACGTGTTCGGGGCTTCCGTTTCCATCTGCGGTGACCAGGCCATCGTGGGGGCGCATCTTGACGACGACTACCGGGGAGAAGACTCGGGGTCGGTGTACACATTCTCTATTGCCGGCAGGTGTACGGACCTGCTTAGCTTCGCCAACCTGCAGAGCTGTTTCAGCGGCGATGGCGGCGGCGTGCTGTCCGGCTGCCAAACCTTCAGCCTTGACGGCGACAATGACGTGGACCTCGATGACTACCACCTGCTTCTGCTGGCGCTCGAGCCGTTGTGAGCCCTATCGAACGGCGCCGCCCATGAGACAGCTTCACCATCGGCTGAGTGAGGATTCGTTACCCCCTTTTCAGGTCCCGAGTCGTAGCCATGAACCGACCCGTCGTGCACCCAGCACAGGACTCATACTTCGTGGAAAGAAAGAAGCTCACAGTGTGCTGCCACCCGGGTGACGACACGCTGTGAGCCTCTCAGCTACAGCAAAAACTCGACCCAAGACTATCCGCGCCCGTGGTCGGCGACGGGTGAACGGCGACCGAAGTAAATCTTCCCCGTCGCAAGCAGCAGAAGGCACACGATAATCATGCCCCACTTGGACACGGCCGGGAACTTCGGAAGGCAGTTTACGGCGCTGCAGGGCGTGTCCTTGTACCAAACCAGCTTGCCGCCCTGGCAATCCTGCGCGAAGACATCATCGGTGCACATGCCAGTTTCTCGATCACAGCAGGCACCGCTGTGCTCCTCGCATATAATGGCGCTGCACGGCGTGAACTTGTGCCAATCAACCTGCGAACCTACCGGGCACTGCGACTCATACACATCGTTCTTGCAGAACCCGCCCGGCTCATCATGATAACAGCAGGCACCGGTGTGCTCCCGGCAATCAATGGTTCCACCGTCCTCCACGCAGGCCTCAAACTTGTACCACTGCACCTGGTTGAACGGATCTGATGGATCGACCGGACACTCCGATTGTGGAACGTCGCTGACGCAGACCCCGCCAGGCTGGGACTTGTCACAGCAGGCCCCGGTGTGCTCTTCGCACGGCGGGACGAGCTCGGCGCACGGCATACCCTTCTCCCACCGGTACTGGTTATCCGGGCGTTTGTTGACGCTGTGGTTCGCCGTGACCAGTTGTGCCACCGGGTAACCGGGAGGCGTCCCGGGCGGCTCGAGATAGAGTGGAATGGGCACTGTAATCACATGGACGTACGCGGCGCTGGGCGGGATGCAGTAGATCACGGCTTCGACGGGCAACGGGTCGTGGTTGTACACCGGCTGCGACAATACACCACCCTCGACTTTCACGAAAACGCCAAAGAAGCTGTCGGCCAGGTCCTCGTCGGGCGCCGCCCGCTGCACGATGGCCCCGGTCGATGGTTCGAGCCCGAAGTCGGATCCCGCAGTCAAAGTGACATCGTCCACCGTCAAACACATTGCAAGGATCTCGGTGTCGATCTTTCCCGCGGCAGTGTTGTCGGTCACTTCGATGACCAGAAGCTTATTGGCAGGAGGATCCTGGCACGGCTCTAGCACAAGATTCGTGTCCACGTCGCCATCCAGGTTCAGGTCAAGCCCCACCACTGCACCGGTGTTGGCGATCTTCTCTACGCCGAGACAGTTGGGCTCGTCGACGAAGCCGTCACCAGGGCCGCATGCTCCGCAGGCTTCCTTCTCGTTGCCGGTAGCGACCGCCCCCGGGGCCGGACACTGCGAGCTCGGAACATTGTCCTGGCACACGCCGGTGGCTCCATCACAGCAGGCCCCGGTGTGCTCGGGACAGGTGATGGTTCCGCCGTCTGCCACGCAAAGCTCCAGCTTGAACCAGTCCCGCTGGAGCGGGTCGGGCTGCAAGGCGGCGCAT
>CP070827.1:1468009-1471466 GCA_020344555.1 Phycisphaerales bacterium | reverse complement strand
GACTGCGACGCATTCTCGTGCTGGGGCCTGTTCGAGTTCGAGCCGGACCGGGAGTACGTCTACGGCCCGGACTACGTGGACGAGTTCGTGGCGCAGGTCGCCCCGGGCGCAGGCGGAGACATAGCGCTCTATATCGTGCAGGACGCCAATTACAGCGTGGTCGGCCTGTTCGACGAGGGCGGCTATGTGCTGGCCCAGTACGTCTACAAGCCGTACGGCCGCCTCGCGGCGGTAGACGACTTTGGCCTGCCGTTCGACAACCGGATTGGCCACCAGGGGCTGTTTTTCGACCGCTACGACGCCGAGCCGTACACCGCCCCGACGTTGGTGCCGTTTACCCAGAATCCGAAGGGCCACTACGACAACCGCAACCGGCCGTACAGCCCAAGCCTCGGCCGCTACACGCAGCCGGACCTCAACGAGACAGGTATTCCGCTAGTTGAGGCGCTCAGGCTCGGCGGCCGCAGATTCGAGCCAAGCACCGGGCCGATTGGCATACGCCAACTCTACGGCGACGGGCTGCATCGCTACGCCTACACCCGCGGGAACCCCGTGAATGGGGCGGACCCGATCGGTCTGTGGGTGGAGCCGCCGTCGACCTCAAAGCTGATCACGGTGCGTGACTTCCAGGCCATCTGGGACTCAATCGTAGGTAGTGGCAGTGCCTACTTGGGCGTCCAGGGGGCCGCCACCTTCGGGGCGTTTTGGGGCGACAACGTGACCGTCCTGCCCAAGGGGGCCGAGGCCGCCGCCAGGGTTTCGATGGGCGTTTCCGAATTCGCCGACTTCTACGCCGAGCAGCTCATGTACCTGCCGATCGACTGCGCATTCGCCGGGATGGGGCAATTCGCGGCGGTTGCCGCTGTTGGCAGCACGACCGGCAAGGCGAGCCGCCTCTCGCGTACCACTCGTTTGGCGACCAGAGGTGGGCATCATCCCATCGCGAAGTTCCTCGGCGGCGCCGAACTGCAACATCTGGTCAAGCTCCCGAAGCACATTCATGAGGCTCTTCACACCGCGCTTTCCGGTAAGCTGAGGGAATTGGGATTTCCGAAGAGGTTGTTCGGCGGCCGGACGGGGAGCACGAAGAAGTGGGACGAGTATTTCCGGCGACACGCCGGACAGCAGCGCCAAGCCTTCGATGCGATTCTCGAGATTTCGCGGGAGATCGATCTCAAGTATGGTACGAACATCGTGCAGGCAGTCTGGAAGAACATCGTTGAGGGGCGTTTCCTGAGTCGCATGTAGTGATGAAGTTTCTATACTGGATCGAGCCCAAGGGATTCTGCGATGTCGATAGGGAATGGTACGAATTCATTTGGCGCAAGCGCGAGTGCCCGGGCTGCTTTACGATGTACGCCGACCAGCGCACCCAGCCCGTGGACGTGGTCGTCGAGGGCCGGCCGTCGCGCGCTGTGACCAGCTATGCTAGGGGGCCTATGATCGGGCTAATCAGGAACGACTTCCTGAAACTCCTAGGAGAAGAAGCTCAGCGATGGCTGCATATTGGGCGCGTGTTCGATTCCAAGACGCGCCTGATACGAGAGTGGAGCACGTTCATCGGCGAAAGGCCGATCGAGATTCGCGGAGGACCGGATTCATACGGCCGCTTGTGCGAGGAGTGCGGGCGTTACCTTTACACTGAAGGGGAGGACCCTAAGCTCATGCATATACACCGGGCCTCGCTGTCGGATCAGCCGATCTACGAAGCGAACGCGGCTGCGCTCCTGCTGACGCCGGGGCTGTACGAGCGGATTCGGGGCAAGAAGTGGAAGGGGGTCTGGATCACACGGCTTCCGGTATACGACGGACCCCTGGACGGCATCGATCCGTTCCCGGAGAATTACTATTAGATTTGCAATGTTAACTTTTTTTATGTTGTGTAAGTCGCCAACTAGTACTACAACGCTAAAAAAGCTCAAGACATCCTAAGCCGCGCGCCGATGGCGGATTCGGGTTGAAGGAGAACTCGAATCAAGGAGGCCATGGGCATGGACGCGGAAACGATTTTGAGGATCAAACCAGCTTTGGCCCGGTACCTTCACGAGTTTGACGGCTGCATGGGCCGAGTGACCAACTGTGGCCACCGCGACAGGTACATCCTGGGGCAACTGAGCGACCTGGAACGCAAGAGCATCGAGCCGATGGCCGACAGCGCCGGTGTTGCTCCGCGGACGTTGCAAGAATTCTTGAGTTTGCTTCGTTGGGACGAAGTGGCCATGCGCGATCGGCTGCAGCGTCGGGTGGCCCGGCGGCACAGCCATCCGCACAGCGTCGGCATCATCGACGAAACCAGTTTTCACAAGCAGGGGAACAAGACCGCCTGTGTGCAGAGGCAGTACTGCGGCAGTCGCGGCAAGGTTGAGAACTGTGTGGTCAGTGTGCACCTGGGTTATGCGGCCGGCGATTTCCACACGTTGTTGGACGGTGAACCCTATTTGCCGCAGAAGACTTGGCACCAGAACCGCACCCGCTGCCGTGCCGCGGGCATTCCGGAAGATGTCGTTTACCGCCCCAAGTGGCAGATCGCCTTGGGGCAGCTCCAACGCGCCCTCGGTAACGGGGTACGGTTTTCCTGGCTGACCTTCGATGAGCATTACGGGGGAAAACCGCCTTTTCTGCGGGCTCTGGACGCTTTGGGGCAGAACTACGTGGCCGAGATCCCCAGCAACTTCGTGGGCTGGACCAGCCCACCGGAGGTGCTCCACCGGCAGCACGCCCGCGACAAACGAAAGGGCCCGTCGGTTCGCCGGCTGCGTTTGAAGGTTCGCAACACCCCGGCCTGCGAGGTGCGGAACCTTCTGACGTATTCCCCCGTGTTGCGCGGCGTCCCTTGGGTCACGTACCGGGTGAAGGACGGCAGCAAAGGTCCTATGGTATGGGAGGCCAAGTGCGTCCCGTTCTGGATCAAGGACGAAAACGGTCTGCCCTCTCGCCCGCATCGCCTGCTGGTGGTTCGCAGCGTGCTCAAGCCGGACGAAGTGAAGTTCTTCCTGAGCAACACCCCGGAGACGGTGGCGACCGAGACGCTGCTGCTGGTGGCTTTCAGTCGTTGGCGCGTTGAACGGATGTTTCAGGACAGCAAGAGCGAGCTGGGTATGGACCACTTCGAGGTGCGCAAGTACCTCTCGATTCAGCGTCATCTGATCCTGACCTGTGTCAGTCATCTGTTCCTGGCCGAGTTTCATCTGGACCATCGGGGGGAAAAACGCGGCGCTGACCGTATCCCAAGTGGGGACGGCGACGCGCCAACTCGTCCCCATCTGGTATCGCGGAGGGCGATGCTCCCTGACCCTGGCGCAATCCATCAGCGAGCCATTGCAACGAACCCAGCGTCGTATTGCCCTTGCGAGCCGTAGCCACTGGAAACGCACCGTCCGTCGATTGCACGCCAAGGGCATCAAATTGAAGGAGCTACGCATTTGTCGATGGTCCCGGTTTTAGCGTTGTAGTACTA
>CP070827.1:1464405-1467909 GCA_020344555.1 Phycisphaerales bacterium | reverse complement strand
GGATGGTAGACGGCGTTTGTCCGCAACTTCCCACTTGCACGCTCCTAAGCCGCGACTCTACCAGAACAAGCTGGTCGGGGCAAGCAAAAAAACCGTATCTCGACGTGAAGCCTGCCGGTTTGCTCGGTCCATCGTGCTAATGCTGAGTCGCCCGCCCGTCGAACGAACGTTTTCGCACAGCTTTGCCCGGTGATCAGGGTCGTTCGTGGGAATGCGGGCTCTGGTGAGCCGACCCACTCCCGGACGCGGACACCGTAAGCTGAGCCCGTTCACCTCTCGTTCCGTAAGCGGGCGTACTGGGTCGGGTCCGCGATGCCGACCTGTTGGAAGCCTTTCTTGCGCAGTAGGCAGCTATCGCAGAAGCCGCAGGCCAGGCCCTTGGGTGTCGGATCGTAGCAGCTATGGGTCAGGCCGAAGTCCATGCCAAGCCGGTGTCCCTCTCGAATGATGTCAGCCTTTGACATGGCAATAAGCGGCGCATGAATCGACAATCTCGTGCCCTCCACGCCGGCCTTCGTACCGACATTGGCGAGTTGCTCAAAGGTCTTTATGAACTCCGGTCGACAGTCCGGGTAACCCGAGTAGTCAACGGCGTTGACACCGATGAAGATGTCGGATGAGCCGATGGTCTCGGCGTACCCCAGGGCAAACGCCAGAAAGATCGTGTTACGTGCCGGAACATAAGTCACCGGGATGCCGGCATCGATTCGTGAAACATCGCCCGACTTGGGAACTTCGATCGAATCGGTCAGGGCCGATCCGCCAAACGCCCGCAAGTCGATTTTCTGAAGCACGTGCTGGACGACACTCAGGACCTCGGCGACGCGCACAGCCGCCTCCGTTTCAATGGCGTGACGCTGGCCATACTGAAAGGTAACCGCGTACAGTAAGAAGCCCCGCTCCCGGGCAAGCGCCGCCGTCGTGGCTGAGTCGATGCCACCCGATAACAGAATCACTGCCTTATGCCGCTGATCCGTCACTACACCTATCTCCGCGTACGGACAGTCTCTGCTGCGCCGGCGGTAGGCCGCCCCGGCCGCTCCCGATAACGACGTACTGACAAAGTATTACACCATGATTGCCGCCGTAGCGGAACTCGACCGCCCGGCAGAGCGTAAATCCGACGTCGGAGGGGGCCAACGGGCCACACGACTGACGTTATGGAATAAACGGCTGCCTGACCGAGTTCAGGTGGCAAGGGCCGGAACGCCGCGAGTTTCTGCGGCATAGCTTACATGCAATCGAATTGGGATTCACGGGCCGGAATCTCTGGCCGGTGAGCGTTTCGATTGGAGAGCGGAGCGAACTGATGAAGATGCGTAGTGCCTTGATTACGGCAGGACTGTTGGTGATAACCTTGCCGACGTGGGCAGACTGTGGGGTATGCGGACCGAGCAAGAAATCCGGCTCGGGACCGCGCAGCCGCACCGGTGCGGAGATCGGGAAGCCGGCGCCGGATTTCACACTCAAGGATCTGGAAGGTGCGGAGCACCGACTTTCGGATCTGAAGGGTAAAGTCGTGGTTTTGGAATGGATCAACCACGAGTGTCCCTTCGTCAATCGTGTGCATAGCCCCAACTCTTTAATGACCGGCACGCTGGCCAAGTTCAAGGATAAGCCCGTGGTCTGGCTGGCCATCGATTCAAGCCATTTCAGCGAGAAAAAGATCGACAAAATTCGCAAGTGGGTGAAAAAGAGGAAGATCGAGTACCCGGTTCTGCTCGACGCGTCGGGTAGAGTCGGTCACGCCTACGAAGCCAAGACGACGCCGCATATGTTCGTGATTGACCCGAACGGGGTGCTAGCCTATTCGGGGGCCATCGACGACGATCCTTACGGAAGAAAAGACAGGAAGCGCAACTACGTCGAGGAGGCCGTCACGGCACTGCTGAATGATTCGACCGTCGCGACAACCGCAACCAAGTCGTACGGGTGCGGAGTGAAATACAAGAGCTAGCGAGAACCGGGTGGAATGGCCGCCCGGCTGTAGCGACCCGGCGCCGCGGGGGCGCCGACCCCAAGACCGTCCGGCGACGATGCTTCCCATCGATCGCCGGACTTTTTTGTTGGACGGATGGTGGGCTTTGTAGCCGACAAACCCCAACGTGCGACCAGTGTGGTACTCCCCCCGAGCCGTATGATGTCCTACAATGCTTCCGCACGGGTAACGGGAGCGAGCAGTCGAGTGATGGATAGCGACAAGGCCCCAGCGGTCGAAAGTGTGCAAAGCACATCATCGGTGTCAGCGGTAGCGAGGCCGCGCGACTTTATCGGTTTACTTCGCCCAACCCAGTGGGTGAAGAACGTCGTCGTGTTCGCCGGACCCGCTGCGGGGCTGAAGCTTTCCTCTGCTGTTGCGTTCAAGGACGCAGTGGCTGCCTTCATCGCCTTCTGCCTGGCTGCTAGCGCAACCTATGCCATCAATGACGTGCTCGATCGGGAAGCCGACGCCCGTCACCCGACGAAGCGAGACAGGGCCGTGGCTCGCGGAGCGATCCGACCGTCGGTCGCCCTGGGCATAGGCTGCTTGCTGGCACTGGGTGCCGCGACCGTCAGCACACTACTTCTGAATGCTCAGGTTACGGCCGTCCTGGCAACCTACTTTACCATTACCGTCGCTTACTCAGTAACGCTCAAGAGAAGGGTTATTCTGGACGTCATAATCGTCGCCCTGGGCTTTGTGCTGCGTGCCTGGGCCGGGTCGCTCGCGGTGGGCGTTGTGACCTCCGAATGGCTGGTGGCCTGCGTCTTTACGCTCTGTCTGTTCATGGGATTCGGCAAGCGACGATGTGAGCTGGCGATGATCGGGGACAAGAATGAGGCGTGGCACCATCGGCGAACGCTGCTGCGCTATACGCCGGACCTGCTTAACCATCTGATTACGGTATCGGCAGGAATTGCCGTGATCACGTTCCTCCTTTATACGATGGACACAAGCGCCCACCCCGCCCCCTTCCCAAAGGAGCATCTGTTTTATACGTTGCCGCTGGTGGTGTATGGGATCTTCCGGTTTGCCATGCTCACGGAACTGGGGGTCTACGCCGGGCCAACCGAGATCGTCCTCCGCGATCGGCCGCTGCTTATGGCGATTCTGCTCTGGGCGGTGTGTGCCCTGGCGATTGCTTACGGGTCCACATTCTTCGGCCCGGGTGGGCTCGAGGTCCCGTCGGGCAATGGGTGATCGACTAACCGGTAGAGGTACGATATGAGTCGTTCCAGGGTTGCGGTTGTGCGCACATCGCCCGAGACGGTACTGGCCGACTATCACCGGGTGATGAACCTGGCCGGATACCAGGAAGTCATTGCCAGGGAGGCGGACACCGCGCTTAAGGTGAACATCAGTTGGCATTTCTTCTATCCGGGAAGCTCGACAACGCCGTGGCAGTTGGAGGGCGTCATTCGGGCGATGAAGCGCGACGGATACGACCCCGGCCTGATGCACGCGTGCCACAATCGTACCGTTGTGATCGACGCCCGGCTCGGCGAGCGGGAGAACAAGCAACT
>CP070827.1:1460790-1464305 GCA_020344555.1 Phycisphaerales bacterium | reverse complement strand
CCTCCAGCGGGCGACTGCGGATACTGGACCGATAGGTAGCCCAGGGTGGCGAACCGCGGTCGCAATGACCGGTTTCGCTCGATTCCACGTTCTCGGCGGAGTCTATCGTCGGGTTGCCTTGCAGACAACGTGTGCGGTAGTATCGTACGGCGTGAGCTCTTGGGCGCGAATCCTCCGCAAAAGGAGGGCGCGGCGGGTTTGCACTAACAGGTGGTTGAAGGAGAGCAAGATGAAGCGCTTAGACGTCAAGTAGTTCAGTTGTGTGTGGCCGGTTTGGCGCTCCTGGTGTACCTGTGGCCCATGGCATGCGTGCAACCTGAGCGGCGCGTCAGCGGCCCCGCCGATCAATCGGACAGAGAGAGAGCCAGGAGGCAACGGATGGCGCGCAGGATGCGCGACGACGGAGCCCCCAAGGTCGGTGAGCTCGCGCCCAACTTCAAGCTCAAGTCACTGGACGGAACGTCGGAGGTCGAGCTAGCAAGCTTCCGCGGCCGGCAGCCGGTCGTCGTATTCTTCGGAAGCTATACCTGACCGCCCTTCTTGCGCCAGGTTGGCGTAATGGACAAGCTGTACCAGGACCACAAGGACATTGCCGAGTTCTACTTGGTGTATATCACCGAAGCCCACGCCGTAGATGACAAGTACCCGGTAGGATACGCCAAGAAGCTGGGCATCAGGGAACACACGTCTTACGGCGAACGCTGCTCCGTAGCAGAGCGGCTCTTGGGAGACAAGGAGCTTACCATCCCCTGCCTGGTCGACAACATGGATAACGCCGTGCAGGATGCCTATAAAGCCTGGCCGACACGAGTTTTTCTGGTGCGAAAGGATGGCAGACTCGGTGTCGCCGCCGGCCGTGGTCCGTGGGGGTATGTACCGGCCTTGAAGGAAACCGATAAGTGGTTGGCCGAATTCCGAGAGACCGGCAGCGAGCCGCCGTTGCCTGAGGTCACGAAAGGGATATCAGAAGAGTCTGAAGCGGACCGGTCGGGGGCACAGTGGCAGCAGCAGGCGGCCAAGGTCGGCGAGCTGACCCAAGAACTCATGGAGCTTGCGCGGAAGGGCGATCACAAACAGGCCCTTGAAGTCGCCCTCCAGGCGGTTGACCACGCCGAGAGTCTTCATAAACAGGCCGGAGCGCAGGCTGTCCCGATGGTGTCCATGACAAACTACAACGCGGCCTGCATGTATTCACTGATGAAGCAGAATGACAAGGCGTTTGAGCATCTGCGTGCAACCGTTGACGCGGGCGGTTTCGGGGGCGACCTGGCCGAGCAGATCCAAAGCGACGCCGACTTCGACAACATCCGTGACGATCCCCGCTACGCCGAGATCATCAAGAAAGCCGGCGAGTAACGGGGAGCCAATCCGTCAAATTGGATCCACACATGGGAGACTCCCGCCCGGGCTGTAAATAGCCGTCAGGAGACTCCGTGCTCAGTTCGCGAGATAATCTCGTCCTGGAGTGTGCGACTCAAGTCCACGAAATAGTCACTGTAACCCGCCACTCTTATAATCAGATTGCGGTGCTCTTGCGGGCTGTTCTGGGCCTCACGGAGCGTCGTGGCGTCGATCACGTTGAATTGGACATGATGCCCGCCAAGCCGGAAATAAGACCGGATGAGGCCGCAGAGTTTGTCGATACCGTCCTCCCCTGCCAACACCGCCCGGGCAAACTTCTGGTTGAGGAGAGTTCCGCCTGTCTTGGCGTGGTCCATCTTGGCCGCCGACTTGAGTACGGCCGTGGGCCCGTGTCGATCTGCGCCTTGAACAGGTGAGATTCCCTCCGAGAGCGGCGTCCAGGCCCTGCGCCCATCGGGCGTGGCTCCGGTGACGGACCCGAAATACACGTGGCAGGTCGTGGGGAGCATGTTAATGTGGTAGACTCCGCCTTTCGTGTTGGGTCTCCCTTCGACCGTCTCGAAGAACGCCTCGAAACATCGCCGCATAATGCAGTCTGCCTGGTCATCGTCGTTGCCGTACTTAGGAGACTTGTTAAGCAAAATGTTGCGCAAGCTCTCCTGACCCGCGAAGTCGCAGTTCAGGGCCTCGAGCAGCCCATCCATTGCGAGTGTCTTTGCGTCAAAGATGTGCTTGTTCATCGCAGCAAACGAGTCAGTCAGGCTGCCAATTCCGACGCCTTGAATGTAGGTCGTGTTATATCTGGCACCACCCTCGTTGTAGTCCTTACCCGTTGCAATGCAATCATCGATCAGAATCGAGAGAAACGGAGCTGGGGCGTAGGTGGCATACATGCGCTCGATGATGGCGTTGCCTCTGATCTTGACATCGATAAAGTGCCCCACCTGATTCCGCCATGCCTCAAACAGGTCGTCGAAACAAGTGAAACCTCGAGGGTCCCCTGTTCGGGGACCGAGCCGCTGTCCCGTTCTGGGGTCCACCCCATCGTGTAGTGTCAGCTCCAGGATCTTCACCAGGTTGAAGTACCCTGTCAGAATGTATGCCTCTTTGCCAAATGCTCCCGTCTCGACGCACCCGCTGGTTCCTCCCTCCCGAGCGTCCTCCACAGTCTTGCCCTGCCGCAGCAGCTCCTTCACGACCGCATCGGCATTGAAAACGGATGGAAAACCGTAGCCCTTCCGGATTACCCGGCAGGCCGCTTTCAGAAAACGATCGGGCGTCCGCCCGCAGATCTGCACGTTGGTGCTCGGTTGGAGAATGTGCATGTCCTCGATGATTTCGAGAAGAAGGTAGGAGAGATCATTCACCGCATCGCTGCCGTCGGGGGCCGTACCGCCGATGTTGATGTTCGCAAAGTCAGTGTACGTGCCGCTTTCCTCAGCGGTGACGCCCACTTTGGGGGGTGCGGGATGGTTGTTGAACTTGATCCACCAGCATTCCAGGAGTTCCCTGGCCGCCTCCTGCGTCAGCGTCCCGTCTTCCAAGCCTTTGGCGTACAAGGGATACAGGTGTTGGTCGAGGTGGCCCGGGTTGAATGAATCCCACCCGTTCAGCTCAGTAATCACTCCGAGATGGCAGAACCAGTACATCTGCAGGGCCTCCCAGAAGTCCCTGGGTGCATGGGCCGGTACTCGGCGGCACACTTCCGCGATGCGCTGTAATTCCCCTTTTCGACCCGGATCTGCCTGGTCTGCTGCCATCTTCAGGGCGAGTTCGGCGTGACGCTCGGCGAAAATGATCAAGGCGGCGGCGGCGATATCCATGGCCTTGAGTTGTTCGCGCTTACGATAGGCTGTCGCGTCCCTGTGGAAGTCCAGGTTCGCCATGCTTCTGGCGATATCACTTTTGAAATCGAGCATCCCCTTACGATAGATCTTTCCGTCAGCTACGGTGTGGCCGGGAGCTCGTTGCTCCATGAACTCCGTAAACACTCCTGCCTTATAAGCGTCCTTCCACTCCGGCGACATCTCCTGGAAGATGCGGTCCCTCATCGAGCGTCCCCGCCAATAGGGGATTATCCGTTCCTCATAGACTTTCATGTCCTCGGGACTGACTATGTATGAGGTCTTCTCGCGGCTATTGAGAATGCTCAG
>CP070827.1:1457103-1460690 GCA_020344555.1 Phycisphaerales bacterium | reverse complement strand
CGCAGGCCGTCGTGACCCTCGGCCAGCGAGACGCCGGCCGCTACGCAAGGCACGCTTACGCCACCGCCAAAAGATGCGCGCAAAGCGCACAGAAGTCTCGGAGCAAGCGCCTAAACCGCGGCCCGATGATCTCCCTCACCCGCGCGAGCCGCAGCGTGGATGATCGGCGTCGATTGGCGAATCCTCTGGTGTGTCTTTATCGAGCGGATATCGGACGACGGGCGTTCATGGGGGTCCGTACACTATCTATCCGGCCCCAAATGTGGCTGGTCATTCGAATCGTGCGAAGATCGTTTTTGCATGATCAGGATCGCTACCGAAGTCGACCGGAAGCGGCGGCGTTTCGATCACCCTCAGTCTCCGTCGGCCGGCCCCGCATTTAAGCCGCTCGCGCAGGCCACGTAGTGAGATCTGCCGGTAACTCGTCGAGACCATCATCACGCCGCCTGGCCTGAGCAACTCCGCCGATGTAGCCACAAGGTCGGCAAGGTCCCTCGTAATCGAGAAATCCTGCTTACGCTTGCGACCATGGGCGAAGGTCGGCGGGTCCAATACCATCAGATCGAACGATTTATCTTGCCGCTTGGCTCGCTTGAGATACTCGAACGTACCCGAGCGGATGAACTGGTGCTTGGCCAAACCCAGATTGTTTAGCTTGAAGTTGGTCCGACCCCATTCCAGATGGCTGGGCGAGATGTCGACGCTGACGGTGCTGGTTGCTCCGCCGGCTGTCGCCGCCACCGAAAACCCACACGTGTAGGCGAATAGGTTCAGCACATCCTTGCCCTCAGCCAGTGAGCGAACCCGGTTTCGATTGTCCCGGTGGTCGAGAAACAGTCCGACCGAGAAGCCGTCGTACGGTCTGATCGCAAACTTCAGGCCGCGCTCCGTGATCTCAATCTGCTCCGGCACACGTCTACCGACCAGCGGCTTTGGCGAACGCAGTTCCTCGGCGGTCTCCTCATCGATGGCCGGGCGATCTTTCACGAAGCGTTTGACGTACACAGCGTCTGCTTCCAGCATGTCACGATACCATTGTGCAGTCGACTGGAGCGATCGCACCAGCGCATCCGGTTCTTTCAAAACCTGCATGACGACGACTTGACCGTACTTCTCCACTACGAGCCCCTTGATGCCCTCCGTGTCACCGGTCAGCAGGCGATAGGAGTCCGTATCGGCCTCCGACATGCATGTCAGGCGACGCACCAAGGCCGCATGCAGCACCCGGTTGAGGTCGCCTCGGCCTTCCATGACAGCCTTGAACGCTTCCGGTGCCCTGGACGTCAGAGAAACCTTCGACTTTGAAGTTGGGTGGTGAAAGGCGATTCGTGACAGGTGCAGGCAGGTCAGTTCAGCTCCCCTACGCCATGCTGATGGATCGTGGAGGCTGTCACCCAGCAGCCGCAGCCCTGTGGATCGAAGCTGAGCGCGTAGTACGTGCGTGTTCTTGGCCGTTGTCCGGCAACGGACCAGGGCACGGCCTTCGCCCTGTCGAATAAGGCTCACCTTGGTCTTAGGAGTCGGCGCGCTGACCCCTGGCAGGCGTCTGGCCGTCGGTGCCCGTTGTCTCCCTTTCCCGCGTGAAGCTCCGCGACCGGCTCCAATCGTAAGGCTCGGTTCGCGCATCGATCCCTGCACTATGGCCACGTATTCCTGTGCGATTCGCGTCGATCTAAGCCCGGTGCGAATGTGCTTGACGATGTCCGGCTCCTTACCGGCCAGCAGCACACCGGATTCGTGGCGACTGAGCCGGTTGGCCGGTTCCAAATTCTCTCCGCGGTTGCGTACCTTGGCCAGCGAATCCAACAAGCCGGGGGCCGATTGACTTGGCCCTCCGCCCACGTCCACGCCGGCGGGTTTTACCACGGCGAGCAGGCAATCATCCTCGTAAAGCGTCGGTACAAGTTTATTGACAAGCACCTGCGGGTTCATGACGACGTTGCCAACGCGGGATCGACCAGGCAGTCGGTGACGGTCGATCCCGGGGAAACCTCAGATAGCGTATCCAGATCGCTTTCGGTCATACGACGGAGCCTCGCCGCCTCCAGACAGCACACCGTTCCGGGCGCCCTCGAGCCCGTGATTCGAGCGCCATGCATCATAGACGCCCCAATGGGCCCCGGCGACCCAGGCCACGCTTCACGCGGCGAATTATCGGATCGATACGCATCGTGTGTCGAGCCCTTTGCAGGCGACTCTTCTCCCGTGACATCACGGCAAAGGAAGTGCTGTCGGCACAATTCTAGAAAGTGGATGGTTCGGCCGCTAACATTAATTAGGGGCGTTGGCAAAAACGCGTGGTTGGCGGGAGAGCCGACGGCGTACGCGTCAGACCGTTCAGCGTCTATGCCCGACCTGCGGGAGCAACGCGTATCGCAGGATGCGCAGGCATGTAGCCGGGGTTCGATGCGGTTGCGGTGGCTTGTAGTCCGCGTCGACTGTAATATGTTGGTGAATCATGGATTGGGATGCTGTTCGACAAGAGTTTCCGATCACTCGGAACTACAACTTTCAGAACCACGCCGCCGTTGCGCCGCTAAGTCATCGTGCGGCCGAGGCCGTTCGTCAATACGTCAAGCACTCCGAGGAGAACTCGTATCTTCGCGGCGGTTGCTATAAGCACGCCCAGCGCGTCCGCGCCCAAGTGGCGATGCTGATGAACGCCAATCCCGACGAGGTCACCTTTACCAAGAACACCAGCGAAGGTCTCAGCCTGGTCGCCAACGGGTTGAGTTGGCAAAGCGGCGACAATGTGGTGATTAGTAACGTCGAGTTCCCCGCCAACGTGTATCCGTGGCAGGCCTTGCGGGACCGTGGTGTTCAGGTGCGCATGGCCCTGGAAGAAGATGGTCGAGTCCCGTTGCAGCGCCTGACCGAATTGATCGACAGCCGGACACGGGTCGTGGCTATCTCTTCCGTTCAGTATGCCAGCGGATTCCGCACGGACCTTGCAACGCTCGGAGAGTACTGCCAGAGCAAGGGCGTGCTGCTTTGCGTTGACGCCATCCAGTCGCTGGGCGTGTTTCCCATTGACGTCAAAGCTATGAACGTCGACTTCCTGGCCGCCGACGGGCACAAGTGGCTTTGCGCACCCGAAGGGGCGGGCATCTTCTACGTCCGCAAGGAGTTCCAGGGTCACCTGCGGCCGACCACCGTTGGCTGGCTGTCAATGAAAGACCCGTTCAACTTCGGCAAGTATCAGTTTGAATTCGCTGACTCCGCCAGGCGATATGACAGCGGCAGTTACAACCTGGCGGGTATTTACGGCCTCGGGGCTGCGATCGAACTCTTGCTGGAGATCGGCGTCGAGAACGTCTCCAGGCGGCTGATCCACTTGACTGATCGCCTCACTCAGGGACTGCGCGACAAAGGCTACCGCATTCTCAGTTCACGTGCTCCCAGCGAGGCCAGCGGTATCCTTGCCTTCTTCTCCGACGTTCACGACCACGACCAGATCCAACAGCACCTGCAAGCGGAACACCGTATCGTGATAGCGGTCCGTTGCGGCCGCCTCCGGGCCAGCCCTCACTGCTACAACAACGAACGCGAAATCGACCGACTCATCGACGCCCTGCCAAAACACTAAG
>CP070827.1:1453402-1457003 GCA_020344555.1 Phycisphaerales bacterium | reverse complement strand
GCGCCGCGAGGGCGCATTGGAAAGGCTCACGATGACTCCGCTAGTCCAAGTTGTACAAGACATTGCATTACGAGACTAGTCCTACTAATCCGTAGGAAAGCATGAACGATCGACGCGTCTCTGTCAAGAGAAAAATCGAAATTGTTCGGAAAAAGTTCCGGCCAGTCACCCGGGCGCGATTTGGGGAAGGATGAGCATGAATCTGCCCTCGGCCCGGCTTGCCCACCCGGCCGCGCTTCACAAGTCCTGCGACCACCTGAGCCGCATGCTTTAGCTTGCGCGGACGTCCGCGCGGCCTAAAAGCCCGCGGCTCGGGTATGCTGTGCCGAGAATCTGTTCTCCGCACCCGAAGCGTCCACTCCTTGGCCCCGAAGGGGCCGGCGATTGTAGCCGCGGGTGGAGCGAGGCCCGACCGGGCCGAGTGGAACCCGTGGATCGTGGGGCGATTTTTTGGTATCTTCTCCTCGTCCCAAAGGGACGAAGGATTCGAGGATCCAATGTTCATCGTTCAGCCTTCGCGTTTCATCCTTCATCCTTCATCCTTCCGCCTTCATCCTTCAGTCCATTCACCCACCCTTGCACCGTTTCGACCTCGCGCGGCATCCCGATCCGTTGGTACAAGTCGCGGGCCTTGGTCCAGTGCTCTCGGGCCGCTTTCAAGTCACCGCGCCGCTCGTAGATCCGCCCGAGGTTGCCGACGTGGCGGGCCACGCCTTCGAGATGACCGAGCTTCTCGTCGATGTCCAAGGCCTTGCGGTACATCTCCTCGGCCTTGTCCAGGTGCCCGCGATCTGAGTAGATCAGCCCCAGGTTCCCGTACTGCGTGGCCATGCCTGCCACGCGGTCGAGCTTCTCTTCGATCTCCAGCGACTTGCGGTGCAGCTTCTCGGCCTGGTCCAGGTCGCCACGAATCTGGTAGATCAGGCCAAGGTTGCCGTAGGCGTCCGCCATGCCTTCGAGGCGCCCGAGCTTCTGGCTGATCCGCAGTGAATCGAGCTGCGCCTGCTCAGCTTTCTCCAGGTCCCCACGCGCGTAGTAGATCATCCCGAGGTTGCCGTATAGTGTCCCCATGTACTGAAGATGTCCGAGCTTTTCGACGAGTCCCAGCGACTTACGGTACACCTCCTCGGCCTTGTCCAACTCTCCCCGAATCTGGTAGATCAGACCAAGGTTGCCGTAGTCGCTGGCCATGCCTTCGAGGCGACCGAGCTTCTGCTCGATCGCCAGCGACTTGCGGTGCGTCTCCTCGGCCTTGTCCAGGTTACCCCGAGTCTTGTAGATGATCCCGAGGTTGCCGTAAGCCTTCGCCGCGCATTCGAGGAGGCCAAGCTTGTCGCTGAGCGCGAGCGTTCTGCGTAGCATGTCCTCGGCCTTGTCCAGGTTACCGCGAGTCGTGTAGATCAATCCGAGGTTGCCTCGAATGTTGGCCTCTTCTTTCGTCCCCGGGGAAACGAAGTCGTTCAAGGCGCGATGCGAGAGCGATATCGCGGCGTCGAGAAGGCCCAAGGTCAATAGCGGGCGGGTGCACTCGCCGGCAAGCGACACCGTGAACGCCTCCGGTCCTTCCGCGAGCAGGACATGCTCGGGGAGGCGGACGGCGCCCAGGGCGTCCGGCTTGGCCTCAGCGGTCAGCCGGGACCGGTAAATGTCAACGGCGCGTCGGTGGTAGGTCTTCCCCTCTTCGTCCGAAAGCTGACCGCGTATGTGATCGAGCAGGAGCGAATGGTAAATGCGCTTCCCGTCCTGTTCCTCCCGATGCAGGCCGGCAAGGTAGGCATTGGCGACAAGAGCCTTGCGGGCCGATGAATCGAGCCCGCTCACACCCTCGACGACCTCATCCGGCACCGCGACCTCAAGTATCGCATAGGCCTCAAACAGGGCGATGGCTTTTTCTTTGTGCTTGTCACACACCTGCCTCCACTGTGTCTCGGCGATTCCCTCCGGTGTCGGATCGGGCGGCAGCTCATTGATTGGTCGCCCGTCCACCAGCAGATCGAGTGCGGCCTGCACCGCATACGGGTGACCTTCATAACGCCTGACGGCCTCGCGTGCTTCGATGGTCGAGACCGGTAGCTGCGTCTTCCGCGCATCGATCAGCTCATCGACGTTCCCTTCGTCGAGAGGATCCAAGCGCTGACCGGGAATGCGCGTGACGTTGTCCAGTGCCATGAAATCCGAACTGGAGATCAGCACGTCCTCGGGTCGCTGAGCGAATAGAAAGATGATCTTCTCGGGAAGGTCGCGTACGACCAGGCGCCAGTCGTCCGCGCTGCCATCCTTCATGTACTTCTCCGGATCGACAACGAATATCGCTCGGCCGTTCGCCGGCATCTTCCCGCTGATGAACCGAAGGCGGTCCATGAACTGGCGGCGCACAGGCTTGGCGGTGTCCCACGTCAGGCTGAGGACAAGATCACCGAGGGCTTCGGCCACCTTCCCGGCTCCAGGTATAAGCCCGGCCGCCTTGAACAGCGCACGCCATTGATTGTCGGTGCCGAGAATCGTCTTCTTACTCGCTCTGGCCGCGCTAACGGCATCCTCAAGCATCAGGGCCATGGTCCCGCCCGGCGGGTCGGTTGGCGTGACCTCGTAGCGCACTGCTCCGCATTTGAAACCGGAGTGGCTTTCGGCGCGGTGCTTCATGCGGTCGACGAGCATGGTCTTGCCCATCCCCGCCTGGCCGACCACGACAACGGCCTGCCCCTTAGGTGAGGCAAGGACCTGGTCAAACTGCTCCAGCTCGGCTTGTCGCCCTACGAATAGGCGGTCCCCAAGAGCCGTCGCAGCATCGCCTTTGTCGGTGTTAGAAGGTGTCACGCAGTGAGTATGCGGTTTCCCCGCCCGATGTGTCAATGGTGCCCGGCGTTCCGTCGGCGGTAGGGTGGGTTTCACCCGCTGCGACCGTATTGCCCGCCGCGCCCCGCATTGAATGGTGGGGCCGGTTCCACACGCCGTGCCCTGATCCAGCCTGAAAGGCTGATCTGAAGTAGCCGCGGACCGGCTGCTGCGCGACGTCTAGGAGGGCGGCATCAAGTCACCTGAGACGATTCGAAGTGCGCTACGGCACCTCCGGCAACGTTTGAGCAGCGCCGGTATGAAGGATCTAGCCGCTACGGAAAGCTATCGCACGCCGAGATGCCGACCACGCATGTACGATCTCGCAAACGGTCCGCAGAGCAACCCTACCTGGCTGCGCGGTTTCCGAGTACACGGCATGGCGTTATGATGGGAAGCCCATTCCGGAAATGGTGTTACGGGGGCTTCTCCCTTGTCTCCGAGTAATATGCATGCCAAAAGACAACTATACACGATCGCCGGATCCATGCCGACGGGTGAGGGGATATAATCTCGATAGATCCGCTCACGGTCGCGGCTCTGATCATAAGCGCGGTATATTAATGGGATCGGTATGAGGTGCCATGATGTTCCGTAATCCGATGCGAATCTGCTTGTTCGCCTTCCTCTTGTTGGTCTGCCTACTATCCCTCGTCGCTGCCGACGAACAGCACATCATCGCCGACGTCAAGGCGTTCTTTGAGACTCAGAGCGTCACACGTCAAGCCGAGCTGGTGCGCCGTATCAAAGCCGATCCGGCTTATCG
>CP070827.1:1449679-1453302 GCA_020344555.1 Phycisphaerales bacterium | reverse complement strand
CATGACAGCGCTAGATCATCCGTAACCTCTTGGTCTTGGCTCGCTCACTCGGTCGCTGAACCGCGTTTTTGGCACCCTGGCGGCCGGTCTTAGCCCAAAGTAGCGCTGTCATGCTAAGGCCTCGTCCCGGCTGCGTGCTCTTATTGATGTAATCTTCTGCTATCCAACGAGTTAGAGCAGTGTTGCATCGCGAGCCCTGGCGGAACCGGTTCTGCGGACTCATGACGGGAAACACATGCCTCCGCTCCGGCGAGGATCACAAGCCACGCGAAAAAGGACCAGACCCGACAACTCGCGCCCCACTCTGCTTTTTGGAGCTGGAGTGGGTGGTTTGCTGAGTGTTTCGCTGTGGCTATGCCTTGTGGCGACGGTGCAGGAGGGCTGCGCCACCGAGGGCAAGCAGGAGGACGCTCACCGGTTCGGGAACGGCAGTAACATTGTCAATGCCAAGCTCTTGTCCCCCGATCTGGAAACTGTCGATGTCTCCCTCCAGAGTGATAACGCCTGCATCAACGGAGGCGGTGACGCCCGGAGCCACATCGGTGGGAAGATCGGTAAGCGGGCTGACCTGGAATTGTATTTCGTCGTTGACGGCGAAGTTGTTGCCGCCCCCGAACTCTTGATACTCCAACGTCACAAGGTCGACATCGAAGCCGACGTCGGCGAAGTCGAACCGGACGCCGATGTTGTCGAGCTCCAGTGGTGTGGTGGGGAAGTAGTCATCGTACCTCCCACCGACCTCGGCCCGTACGAACCCCACAAAGGTGCCAAGGAAAAACTCCTCCACGGACATGGCGATGCCTTCCTGCGTGAGGACAATCTCCCCTGGGGTGTTGCCGTACGCCTGCCCGAAGGTGGTGCCGGGCGCTACCGACTCAAAGTCCACCGTCTGCGCGAGGCTCTCCGCTGCGACAGCCCACATGGTGAGCATCGTCAAGTACGCAATTGCGCGGCCGCGCTCCATCGATCCACTTCTTCCTTCCTCCGCTCCTCGCCGCAGTCCACAGGTCCGGAGACCCTGAACGGCGGTATATGAGCAGCGACCGTATTCGGTCGACGTCCCCCCTCGGCGGGAGCTTCCAACCCTTAACCTTGCCGAGCAGCCAAGCGATGCGAATCAGAGATACCGCTGACTGAGCAGCCAACGGTCCGCCCCCCCTCGGTCAGACTAACAAGCTGTACAACGTAGGATACCGAGCCCAGGCGCCGGATTCAACATATGTATGTCGGAATATACCGGGAGACAGGGCCTGGCTGCCCCGGGCGTGACCTGGCAAGCCCGGGCATTCAGGGGGACGACCACCGGGCAACAGCATCCACCGTAGGGCATCCGCCTGTCCGCGAGGATCTGCGTGTGGGAGATCTTGATGGGCCTATTCTCGGCCCTACGGTTCAATCGACACCTCGGCGGTCCACCAAGTGGAGCGTTTTCGGACCGTAGGTACGAATCGGCTGATGTTCTGAGGTCGGCAATTATTGCACGTGGGCACCGTCGCCAGTGGCCTGATTCCGCATTTTTTGGGCCCTGAGGCGGGTGGCAGGCCCCGGTGTCTCGTTGGCTGCGCGCCACGGTGTGGAACGCGGATCGGGTGGCACACCCGGACGGTCGGGCGGCGACCACAAGCCCCATTCAGGACTTGCCTTTGGCCTGTCGGGCTCATAACGTTGTCAGGGGTACCCGCTTCGAGGCGTCATGGACTCGCCTCCAGGCCGGGTCACGCGTGGGGACGGGTCCGATACTTTTTTTGGGGAAAGCCTATTGCCACCGGGGAGCAAATCGGTTACATTGACCGCAGGTTATTGAGGGAGAAGGTGCCGACCGCGCCAAATCGGTGTCTGCCCCGCCGGGGGCTTTGGGGGCTCACACGGCAAAGCTCTGGTGAGGGGTGGTGGTCGGCACGCGGCGGTCAATGTGTATCGGTGCTCATCGGTGCACGAAGTTCTGAAGGGGGTATCAAGATGTCATCGAGTTTGCTGGAAAGGAAGCCTGGCATCGGGACGATGGTGGGTTTCTGTAATGGGCGTCTGTGCGCTGCAGTGATTCTGGGGCTGTTTTTGGCTTTCCCGTTGTCGACGCGCGCGTGTTATGATGATAATGATTGTGACGACACTAATCCGTGCACGATCGATACGTGCATCATCGGGCCCCTCGGTCCTCCCGGCACATGCTGGAACGTTTCCGATTGCGCCAACGACGATTTCTGCGACGGCACGGAGCTGTGTTGCACAACCTATCCGAACTGCGATGGTGTTCCATTCGGGGAATGCACTCCTGGTACACCCATCAGTTGCCCGCCGGGGAAGTACTGCAGCGAGGCTCTCGATCTGTGCGTTTGGTGCGAGAGTCACGCCGAGTGCGACGACCAGAATCCCTGTACAGACGATACCTGCGACGTAGTGTTTGGCTGCGACCACACGCCCAACACCGAACCATGTAATGACGGCAACCTCTGTACGGAGAACGACGCGTGTCGAGATGTCTGTGTGGGTGGCGACCATGACGGCGAGATCTGCACCGATGATGGCGACTGCCTTGGCCCGGTTTCCGGAACGTGCACCGGGCTGGCGTGCACCGGGTGGCCAAAGGACTGCATGGCCGAAGCACCGGAGTGCCACACCGGGTTCTGTGTTCTGGGCACCGGCGAGTGCAGCTTCGTTCCCATGAGCGACGGCATGCCCTGTAACGATAACGACCTCTGCACCTGGATTGATGAGTGCCAAGGCGGCGTCTGTGTGGGTGGACCGGCTGACGGTTGCGTAACCCTGGAACTCCGAGAACCCAGCGGTCAAACGTTCAACGTCGGAGATATCGTGGAGATCGACTTCTATATGACCGCCACTGGATGCGCCTCCAATGAGATCTGCGGGGGGAGTGTCCAACCGGTGGCGGCCATTGAAGCCATGTTAAGTTGGGACCCGGTTATTCTGGAGCTTGCCCAGGAGGGCGTTTGCTATGGTGGGGACAACGACGGCCTGCCTTGCTCGACCGACGCGGAGTGTCCTCCGGCGGGCGTGGGCAAATGCGGGGTGAACCCCGAGGACCCCTGCGACGATCCCGATCCGTGCGAATACGACTGCGGTTCGTCCCACACATACAACTGGAGCGAGTCGAAGTGGCCGGCCGATTGCCCCCCGGGTGATAATATCAACGCTCCGTGCGTCCGATTCTGCGAGGGCGGAGACAACCACGGCCTACCTTGCTCGGATCACACTGACTGTCCTCCGGAGGGCCTGGCTTTCTGCATCACCCTCCCGGCGGAACCGGAGAACGATGGCGACGCTTTCTACGCCTCTTTCCAGCAGGTTAGGTGCGACGGACAGCCTGCCGATCCGCCGTGTGTGTCGTCAGACCCGGGGATCTGGATAACCACCTTCACGTTCAGGGTTCTCGCGCCCACCCTCGGGGTCTCCGACCCCACGCCGATCGCTGTCGAGGACTGTATCGGGCAGAGCAGAACGAAGGTCGTCAGCGGAGGAACGGCGGGTTCCGATGTTACCGGGCCGTTGGGACCACCCGTTCTTATCGAGGTTGCGTGCACCGATGGCAATCAATGTCCGTACGGTTTGTGCCAAGACGGCGTGTGTTCGGCGTGCCCGCCGCCGGTGGTGGTGGCGGAAGGGTC
>CP070827.1:1445952-1449579 GCA_020344555.1 Phycisphaerales bacterium | reverse complement strand
GTCGCGCTGATCGATGGTGATACGTCCGGCCCGGACAATCGCGGCACGGCCGGCGGGCTCGCTGCTTCATCCGCCCAGACGGATGCCAACGGCGAGGCACGAGTGACGTTTACGGTCTCGATGCAACCAGGCGACAACTTTCGCACGGGTGCGTCCGTGGCCCAAACTGCCCTGGACCGCACCACGCAGGCCCAGGCCGACGCCAACAGCCCGCCGGATCACGTCGTCTTCACCGACATGCTCACAGTATGGCGGAAACTGCACATCGAAACGGACAGCATGGTCCGCCCGACGTTCGCCGAGAACACGGTGAGCGGGCAGTGGGACGAGCCGCGTTTCCTAGGAGGGCAGCTTTGGATCGACATTCCAGATCAGGGCAACTACGATGACTTGGAGAACGGCTACATACGCATCCGGGCTGCGGGATTCCCGGATCTGATCAGCGTCATCATCGACCATGAGTCGTCCCCGGGCCGCGAGCCCGTTCGCACGAATATCAGTGAGGCGACGTGGGACGGGCGCCCGAGTTCAGGGAGTTTCGTGGGCAGCGACGACGATCTGGGCGACGAGGCCCTCTTCACCGCCGGCGTCGTCGGCAGTATCATTGGCGTGGGCATACCTCCGGACGGGTTCTTATTGCTCCCCGACACGTCGGAGCTACAGCAGGTGTATCAGGCGGCGTATATTCTGCCAGTTGTAGAAACACAGCACACGTCCGAAGGTGCGTATCCCTTCTACAGGAACTTTGCTAGGGGAACGAGAACAAACTGGGATCCTGGACGCTTGGTCCTGCGTGGACTTCCGGTCTCGACCGCCAATTTCTGGACAGTCTATGTGTTCTCTGCGTTCCAACCGGAAGCCAGCAGCGACTGTGATTCCGAGCCGACGGGTACGAAGGGGGCGTGTACTCATGAAGAGGGAGCCACTTCGGCCCCGTGGATTTGGGGCAACTCATACACCGGCATGGCGGCGGTCTTCGCCGAGACGCTGCGAGACGGGTATCCTGACTTCCAGTCACCCCGAACGGTAGCGCACGAGATTGCTCATACGCTTGGTGTTTCGCATGATGGGGGGGTAATGGACGCAACGGATCAGGGACCGGCGTTTCTGGCCCAGAGTCTTAAACGTCTCCGGGAGTACGTAGAACCGTGAGCAGACCGGCGGCGCTGCCGCTGCAGGCGACCGCGCAACGGGAAAGTGCGATGAGGGCTGAAAACATGATGTGCAACAAGGAATGGACGTGGGCGCTGACATTGGCACTGGGTGCCTTGGCAGTTGCACTGCCGCAGGCGGCGGCGCAAGAAGAGCAACCGGTCTTTCCAAATGCCGTAGTCGTGGACGTTTCTTTGGATCGGGAGACCTTTGAGGTTCGGGAACCGGTTATTGCTGGCGTAACACTGCTGAATCGCGGGCCTGGTGCCCTGTCGGTCCAGGTAGCCTCGGACGGCGCTCCGGTACCCGTGGCGCTAGAGTGTGCGCGTGGCGAGGCGGATTGGACGCACCACTCGTTGTGGTTGCGGAACCTACCCCCGCAGGGAAGAGCCATCGAGGTGCGGGCGGGTGAGGCGACGCGCGGAGAGGTATTCGCGCTTGGACACTATGACAGTGGGTACGTGTTCACCAGCCCCGGGCGATATAGGATGCGCTGGGTCTGCTATCTGGGCAAGGGGCGTGTGAAGCTGTATAGTGAAGAGCTCTCGGTCACTATTCTTCCAGCGTCACGGGCCAACAGCGCGTTCTTGAGCGCACTCGATGAGGGAGTCGCGGCGGAGTATTATGGCGGGCGTCGCGCGACGCCGGTGGAACTGCGCAGGGCAGAGGTCAGGGAGGAATTGGAGCGCTTCGGTGCTCGGCTCCTGGGATACATCATCAGCCAGCAGATGCCCCACCTTGTTGAGCCCGGGCGATCACCGGACGATGACAGGGAGGCGCTCCTGGTGGAGCGCCTTACTGAACTGCTCCAACAGCACCCCGACTCGGTGTACGCTGGATACGTGGCCCGCTTTTTGGGATTAGTGCATGTCAAGACCCTTGAACACGAAGAAAGCCTGAGGGTGTGGGCGGAGTGGGATCCGGAAAGAACCCGAGCGCATCCTGCCTATACGAAAGCGCTGCATTATCTCACGATGGCGAAGGACGCCGATGTCTGGCCGCGCACGGCTGCCCTGGAGAACCTGGTGTTGTTGCACACTCTTGCGCAGGAATGGGACAAGGGCGCCGAGTATCTGGTCGCTCTGCGCGAACGGTGTGCGGACATCGGCGGGGTGACCGTTGCCGACAAGCTTGAGGGGCAAATGCAGCGTTTCCGCAGGAAGGTGGAAGCCCGCAATACGAAGGAATCGCGCAGTCCATAGGAGCGGAGCGCAGATACTCCCAGCCAATCTTTCGCCGAGCGATCCGTTGCCCCTGTCTTCCTGCCGCCGAACCTCAAGAGACTTCGAGATTACGTGGAGCCGTAACATGAATTGTTCAAGATTTGGATTCCGCCATCGTCACCGTATTGTGTACGTGGCTGCGAGGCTCGCCTTTATCAGTGTTGTGTTTGCGCCTTCGTTGGGCCTGACTTCTCCGGCATTCGCACAGGGCATTGAGGCACTCAGCCCGCTCCGCGCGCAGAGTGTGGTTGTGCTGAGGATTGAAGTGGATGGATTGCCGGACGATAGAGCGGTCTATGTTGAGATCAAGGGGCCTGAGGATCAGGATTACCGTCCCCTTGACTTGCTCAAAACCGGTTACTTCGCGATTCGCGGAGCACAGTTCACCAGGACTTCACATGGTCGGGGCGTTCTAGTCGTTCCGACGTTCCTGACCGGTGCCAAAGCGATTGAAACGGCAAGGCATCCGTTCGAGGTACCGGGACGTTATATGTTCAGACTCAAGTCCTACGAAATCCGTGATCGACGCGTTCCTCCCCGCGAGGTTGTCCTATTCGAAACCGAAATGGAACTCATCGAGCCGACTACGGCGGATCAAGAGTACTTTGCCCTGGCCGGGAACGCGCGTATTACGGCCCTGGTGGGCCTTGCCGATCTGGACAGAACCACGGGCGATGGACAGAGGCTGGCCGGACTCGCCCTCATGGCCCGTATTGTTGAATCCACGAGACAGGAGGGAGATCCGACTCATGGCCGGTCGGAATGGGCCGAGCCTCTGTACGATTTGGCTTTCGGTGTGCCGGATTGCTCGTACGCCCCGTACCTGGCTTATTATGCAGCCTGCTCCTACATGTGGCAGCGAAAGAACGCGTTCGTCAAGAAAGAATATGGGTACGAGCTGCCGGATCAACGCGTGGGCGAACTGGAACACTACCAGAGGGCCCGCAAGGCTCTGGAATTTGCCGTAGAGCGGGGAGACTCCTACATCAAGCCGTTCGCCACCTGCTTTCTGGCCGCGATGAAGGCCTGGGCGGCCGATTTGACCGGGGCGCGGACGCTGATTCAGAGCGCCGACGTACAGGCCCACGAGTCATCCCAGATCGCCCACATGATACAGGAACTCAATCGTTTTATCCTCGCTGAAGAACACAAGGTCGAGCCTTAGACCTGAACACCCGCCCGCAACGGCGGGTTCTCCGGCTACAAGGTCCCTGTCGTCTGGAGCAAAATGCCCACCGTCTGGCGGAAACTG
>CP070827.1:1442222-1445852 GCA_020344555.1 Phycisphaerales bacterium | reverse complement strand
ACGGGAGCACGCAAGATGTGACCAATCAAGCCGAGTGGATCGTGGCCCCATCGGAGGTTGCTCAGATCGAGGTTGGGGAATTCACCGCCGGCGCGGTTGACTCGACAAGACAGGTCACGGTTGTTGCCAGCTACACACTGTTGACCATCAACGGCGAAGTGAGCCAGAGCGGGTCGAAGCTCGTTCGCGTGACCGTCGATTCCTCATCCGGCGGTGGCGGCCCACCTGCAAAACGCCTTTGCGGAACAGGGCTGGTAGCGATCGCCCCGCTGATGTTGATGCCTCTGATGTGGCGGTATCGACCCCTACGACGGTCGCTGCCCGGAGCATTCCACAATCGGGCTGCCTGTCGGCGGGGATAACAACAGCGCGGTGTTGACTGGGGGACGGTTTGTCCAATCGCGGTCACCGCGGTATATTGCTCGGACGGTTGGCTTGGGTTATTCGGCGGGCCGAGAAGTGCCTGGCCCTGCGGATTCGATCGGGAGGAAGCCCTTCCCTTCGCGGACTTTTTTTGAACCGACGTGCATGGCGCCATCGCCGTTGATGGCTTTCCACCATTACGTTGGGCGGAGGCGACAGGTCCAGGGAGGTTCACATGAGAATCTCTGTTACGGCAGCCGGTGTCATCTTGGTGGCGCTGGGATCGGTTGCGCGCGGCGACCTCATAACCTTCGACTTCGATTCGCTCGCCGCGCCTCGCTTCGATCGCGCAATCAGTGGTTATATGACCGAGATATACGGCTCGCAGGTGTCGACCGATGGGGCCCGCACGGTGGCCGGCGAGTTCGACCCATCGGACGTGTTGATCGCCACCTCGCTTCAGCTACTCGACCGAGGCGACTTCGCAATCCTCTTCGAGGAGCTGCCGATCCTCGGGGCGCAGTTCGAGGGGCACATCATCGACCCCACAATAGGTGAGGACTTTGTTTTCACGGCGTATAGCTCAGACAGCGAGGTTTTCTCTTTCTCACGAGACAATACGGTGGACAGCTTCGACAGCGGGTGGCTGGCGTTCAGCGTTCCCGTTGATCGTGTAGTGATCTCCGATTCCTGTCGGAAAGATGTGGGTATTGACGACTTGATCGTACAACCGCTTCCCGTCCCCGGTACGGGGCTGCTGATCCTGGCCGGCGTGGGGGCAATCATTGGGATAAGGCGCCGCTAAGGCTGACCGCAAAGGCGGATTGTCCCTCTACTGTCGCGCCGCTGCGCCGGTGGTGGCACCGCCTTGGGTCGCGAGTTTTAGTCACTTCTTGCAGAGTGGTGGAATGGTCATCGGCGGACCCTCACGTTACTGTTCAGCCGGGTTGTGGCGTTGCTGCAAAAGTAGTGGCGCTGGACGGTGGTTATCGGGTACGCGTCTCGACTGCTGCCCGCTTATCGGGTACACGGGCTGTGTGCTGAAAGCCTGTTTAGAGCACGGTGATGCCCTGCATCACTTATGGGTCTTGACATGAGCAATCCTACAGATATCATTGAGAACCGAGCCCGGAGTATATAGCGAGGGGGAACTTATATGCCAACGACAAGACGAATGGAGGGGGTGGCCCGGCCACCTCTTGCTACCTGGAAATGGGCGTCACCCGGTGTCGTCGTTGCGGCACTGATGATGGCGGCGGGGGCTGCGGCAACGGCTCAAACCATCGACGTAACTCCCGATAGTGGTACCGTCTTTGCGTTTTCGGGGTTCGAAGGAGGTCCGTTTGTCGCGGACACGCCGACAACCTGGACGGTCAGAGATGCCGATGGTGTGGGGCTGGACTTCAGCGTTTTGTCGGATAAGGCGTGGCTCCGGCCGGACCCTGCCGGCGGGACGTTGCCGCCGACGTTCCTGGACCCCACCGTGGAGATATCCGCGTCTCTAGATGGCAGAGAGACGGCGGGGCTGGCACCCGGGGTGCACAGCGCCACGGTCTCGTTCATCAACCTGGAGAATGGAGCCGGAGATACGGCTCGCACCGTCACGCTTACCGTCGCTCCCGCCAGCTTTTCAGTCTCACCGGCCTTCGTCAACGCCCACGCGGTCCAGAACGGCCCGAGTCCGGCTCCGGTTACGGTGACCCTGGCGAGCAACGGCCAGACCGACCTGAACTACACCCTCTCGTGGGTGGCACGTTCGTGGTTCACCCTCGACAAGACCGGCGGCACCGTACCGGCAGGCGGCACGGATACTTTCACCGTCCTCTTCAACCCCTTTGGTCTCGGGCCCGGCACGTATACGGCGCGCCTGACGGTCGTGAACACGACAAACGGCGCGGGCACTGCAAGTCTACCCATCACTCTGACGGTGAGTTCGTCCGCCGCAGGCGCCGTTCGTCTGCTCCCTGATGCCGACATCGAGGTTGCAGGGCCGGAGGGTGAACTCGATCTTCCCGCAGGCGGGCAGGAATCCGTACTCATCAACAGCAGCGACCGTTTTGTATTGTGGAGCGCGGCGGCCAGTGACAACTGGGTGTCGGTTATGCCCTCGGGTGGTGAGCTGGCACCTGACGACCGGACTTCGCGCGGACCGGACGAGCAGAGCATCGTGGTGAGAGCGAACCTGGCGGCCAATGATCTTCCAGCCGGCTCGCACACCGCGACTGTTACATTTGAAAACGAGACCACGGGTGTGCCAATCGGAACGCGCCTGGTACGAGCGCTGGTTGACCCGGTGCTTACATTGACGGCCGGACTGGTCGGTGGTGAGATAACCGCGTCGCCGAACGGCATAGCTGTCGCTGAAGAGCAGTCCAACCGGCTGGTCTTTGATTTCGGCGAGGTCGTAATGCTGACCGCCGTCGTCCACGACGGCTACCAGTTTGAGGGTTGGGCGTCTGACGTCCCGCCGGATTCACCCCAAGACAACCCCATCGTGATCGTGTTGGACAGCTCGCGGACAATCAGCGCCGCGTTTGTGCCGATCACGCATACGTTAACCCTGAGTGCGAGCGGAACCGGCACGGGTACGACCAGGCCGACACCGACCGGAGTCTTCGTCGATAACGCTCTGGTCTCGCGGTATTATGACGGCGCCGAAGTCACACTCGAGGCGGAGGCAGATGCCGGGTCCACCTTCGTGGGATGGGCCGGCAACGTGCCGTTCGGTGAAGAGCAAAACAACCCGCTTGTAGTCCTAATGGACCGGGACCGGACCATTACCGCCCGGTTTGAGCCGGTAGTTACCCTGCAGGTGAACGTTCTTGGGGGCGGAGAGGTGAGCGTCGAGCCGGACCTGGATGTCTACCCGTCCGGTGCAGAGGTCACGCTGAGCGCCGTTCCTGATGAAGCGTTTGTCTTTACCGGTTGGGGCGGCGACGCGACCGGCGTGGTTCCAGTGCTGACCATAGTACTAGATGGGGACAAGGACATCGAGGCAGTGTTTGGACCCGAAGGGCAGGACAACGGCAACGGCGACGATGTTGATGTTGTGGCCCTGGTCCTCGAGACCGTCGGTGACGGCCAGGTTTCGCCCACCGCCCGTGAGTTTGAGGTGGGTGCAATGGTTACGCTCGTTGCGACGCCCGCGGTGGGTTCGGTCTTCGCGAGGTGGGAGGGTGACGCCAGCGGAACCGATCTTACGATCACAGTCTTGATGGACCGGGATCGGACCGTCCGGGCGGTGTTTGAAGAAGATCCTTCAGCCAC
>CP070827.1:1438491-1442122 GCA_020344555.1 Phycisphaerales bacterium | reverse complement strand
ATCAGCCCTACCCCCGAACTCCGGGCTCCTGTTCACACGAAGGACGCAGCAACGACAAAGCTTGCTGCCAGTCCCGGAGCAATCCCGGAAGATGGACGACGACAGTTCTCCTCAATCTTGAACTACTGGCCAATAAAATCTGGCCATACTGTACTAACTAGACGTAAAGCGGCAATTCATATGCCGCGACAAAACACTCCAACACGATAAGTATAGTTACCCTTATCACGCTGTCAAGAACTATCGGCTCCTTCGTAGGTCGGGCCTTTACTCTCGCCCGGACTTTCGGCGATAGGCCCGTTTGCGCGGCTGTGAGTGGCTTTGCGAGCGCCGTATCGGCCTCCTGTCGATAGCTCGCACCAGGGACGAGCAGGGCCGTCATTTCCTGTCGCGAAACTGATCCTTGACCTGGACCTCGCCGTATAATGGTCAACTTGCGCGGCCTGAAAGAGCGTGCAGTGCTGGGCCTGTCGGCGGAAGGACATACGACCGATCCGGTGAGACCTCTGGATGATGAGCACGCATATGAGGATAGGTGCAGTCGCGGCGGCAGGAACGCTGTTCGCGGCGGGCCAGGTTCTCGCACAGTCTGGCCTCGGCAAGCCCGAACCCAAGGGCAAAGTCAGCCTGGTGGCCTCCGTTGAGGCGGTTGCCCCAGGGCGACCCTTCGACGCGGCCTTTCGTTTTCAGCTTGCCCCCGGTTGGCACATTTACTGGAAGAGCGCCGGCGATAGCGGTCTTCCTCCCTCTGTACAGTGGTCGCTGCCGGAAGGGTTTACGGCCGGCGACCTACAGTACCCCGTGCCAAAGCGACATCACGCCGCTGGGGGGATCACGACCAACATTCTCGATGGGGAACCGCTGCTGTTGGTCCGGATCACGCCCCCGAAGACCATCAGCCAACAAAATGTCACGCTGGGCGCAAAGGTGCAGTATCTTATCTGTGCCACGAAATGTATTCGCGAAGAGGCGGAAGTGCGTTTGGAGTTGGCCGTCCAACCACCGGGTAGGCCGGTGGGCCTCGCGAATGATGAGCTGTTTCACAGTGCCCGGAACGCGTTACCGAAAGAGAAAAGCAAGTACTTGTCAGTCGTGGCGGCTACGGAACCGAAAGAGCTGTCGGCCGCGCGGACGTTCGACCTCCTCGTGACCATCGACATCAAGCCGGGCTTGCACATCCAATCGCATGAGCCGTTGCATCCTAGTTTCATCAAATGCGATGTCTTTCTCGAGCGGGCCGAGGGGATTCTGTTTAAGAAACCGGTCTATCCGCCGGCGAGATTCCGCACGCTCAAATACGTGGGCAAAGTGAGCGAGTATGCCGGGAAGATCACCGTGCGCATTCCCGGCGAGGTCGATACGGCAGGCGCACCCGGACCGGAGCGGTTTAGCGGCATCGTCAAGTATCAGGCCTGCAACGAGAAGGGAAAATGCTTCCCACCGGAAGCGCTGGCTTTCTCGTCAGTGGCCACGGGTATTGGCGAGGCGCTGACCGCCGCTCCGACGGCTGAGCCCGGAGACCGGGTTGTCAGTACGGAGCCAGTGGCGGATCGGACAACAGGTGCCCCGGTGCAAGAGTCAGCCGCATCGACCTCATCCGATGGAAGTCAAGTTGCGGGGTTTCTCGGCCGGTTTGGAATCGTAGGACTACTGATCGGATGCTTTGTCTATGGCCTGGCCCTCAACGCCACCCCCTGCGTCTTGCCGGTGCTGTCGATCAAGGTTCTGGGGTTCGTTCAGCATGCCCACGAGTCACGCCGCCGTACTCTGGTTCTGGGCCTGGCGTTTGGCGTCGGTGTGATGCTGTTCTTCGTTGTCCTTGGTTTCCTGGCAGCCGCGGGGAGGAACGTGCTGCAATATCCAGCCGCGGTCATCGGCCTGGGGGCAGTGGTCATGACCCTGGCACTGAGCATGCTCGGTGTTTACACCCTTCAAGTTCCTACTACGGCGACGAAGCTCGAAGCCAGCATTCAAAAGGAAGGCCCGTTGTCTTCGTTCGGCAAGGGGGCACTGGCGCCGGTGCTGGGTTTTGCGTGCACCGGGCCGCTGCTTGCCGGGGCGTTCGGTTGGGCAACACAACAGCCGCCTCTGATCGCGGTTGTCGCTTTTCTGTTTGCCGGTCTGGGCATGGCCAGCCCATACGTCCTGCTCGGGGCCAACCCCAACTGGCTGAGCTTTCTTCCCAAGCCGGGTCCCTGGATGGTCACCTTCGAGCGAATCATGGGGTTTCTTCTGCTGGCCATGGTGATCTGGCTGCTCAGTCCGTTGGTTGCCCAGATCGGCCCCGAGGGGCTGGAGTGGACGCTGGTTTTCCTGGTGGTGATCGGGATGGCCTGCTGGTTGCTCGGCAGGATTCAAATAACCATGCCGGAGTCGCAGCGTCGGCGCTATCGCGGCGGTGCAATAGCCCTGGTGGCGGGTGCGGGTGTGCTCATTTATGGATGGATATATCCGCTTGATGAGGCAAGTGCGAGGGTACGAATCGCGCGGCTGGCATCGGTCTCAACCGACGCTGATTGGCCCTCGGAGATTCCTTGGCGGCTTTGGTCGTCGGAGGCGGTCGAGAAGACAGTCCGCTCGGGGAAGATGGCCTTTGTTGATTTCACGGCCGCGTGGTGCACGGTTTGCAAAGTCAACAAATTCGTGGCCATCAATACGCCGGAGTTTCAGGACAAAATCAAGGCACTGGAGGTAGTACTGTTTCGAGGGGACTTCACGACTAACGATCCTCAGATTGCCGCCGCGTTGAAGAGCCACGGCCGGCCGGCCCTGCCGCTAAACCTGATCTACTCAGCAGGCCAGCCGGACAATCCCATCGTCTTACGCCCCAACCTGACCAAGCCGTATCTGTTGCAGAAGCTCGACGAAGCCGCCCGCCCCCGCACCGCCTCCGCCTCCGGCCTCGACCCCTAGCTCAAGTTACACAGTTGCGAGAGAAGAACGGCCCTGGCAATTGCCACAACAGACAGGCCGCCTACATGGGGTAAGACGCCGTCGCAAGCTCGTCCAGAACCACAGGCGAGATGAAGCACTTGTAGTCGCCCCGTTCCGCGTCCCAACATCCCCGCGTACAGGTGATGTCGCCCGCAAGCGCCGGACGATCGTCGCAGTAGCACGACGGAACTGTCGTCTCAATGTGGACCGTCGGCCTCATCGCCACATCCTACGTGGTCTGGCTTCCGATGCACATAGGCAAGCGCCGCCCGCCCACACCGTCCTCTGCGCTCTTCATCCTTCATCCCTCACCCTTCATCCTTCATCCTTTCCCTCTTATCCCCAATCCCCAACAGAAGGAGCCCGGCGAGTGTCATCCGCCGGGCTCCGTGTTAGAACCTACGTTGCCTTACCCCTGGCCCGCGACGGCAGATCCTGCGATTCTACGGCGCGCAGAAGCCGGGCAGGGGGGGGCCGATCGTGGGGGTGACCGTGCAGGTTTCGTTGCAGCCGACGGGGCAGTCCTCGACAACCGTACACGGGATCGGATCGTTGTCGCACACGTCGTTGTCTTCGTTGCACGAGTCCGCCGTGCAAGCATCCGCATCATCGCAATCCACGGCTACACCTGGCTGGCATTCAAGCACAGCATCGCACGTCTCGACGCCGTTGCAGAACACGCCGTCGTCGCAATCGA
>CP070827.1:1434750-1438391 GCA_020344555.1 Phycisphaerales bacterium | reverse complement strand
TACGCGCGTAGCCATGCACGAGGCGACGCGAATCATCCGTGAGCAGCAGCCGACCAAGCTGACGACCGTCGACAAGACCCTCAAGGGCGACATCGAGACTATTGCGCTCAAGGCCGTGGAGAAAGACCGCGAGCGTCGCTACCAATCGGCCACCGACTTCGCCCAGGACATTCGTCGCTATCTCAGCAATGAGGCGATCATCGCCCGCCCGCCCAGTGTGCTCTACCAGTTCCGCATCCTGGTGCGTCGAAACAAGCCGGTCTTCGCGGCGCTCGCAGTCGTGTTCGTCGTACTGGTGTGCGCCACGATCGTGAGCACCACCCAGTACTTCAAGGCGGAGCGATCCCGGCGGGAGGCGGTGGCCGCACGGGACGTAGCCAGGCAACAACGGGATCGGGCGATCACGGCGGAAGAGCGCGCCCTGACGGAAGCCGCCAAATCTGAGCAGATCGCCACCTTCATGAGGGACATGCTCAAGGGTGTCGGTCCTTCCAAAGCCTTGGGGCGGGACACGACCATGCTCCGCGAGATTCTGGACCAGACCGCGCAGCGGGTCGGCGCAGAGCTTGCGAATCAGCCGGATGTTGAGGCGTCGATCGGTACCACGATCGGTCAAACCTATCTAGACCTTGGTGCGTTCGACGAAGCTGACAAGCATCTGCAAGTCGCCGAAGCGATAGCCACACGCGAACTCGGCGGCGAAGATCGAAGGACCCTCCTGATTAGGAGTGCATTGGCCGATGTGCGTGGACATCAGGGGAGGTTCCCCGCCGCGGAAGCACTGGTGCGCCGGACGCTGGAAGTCCAGCGTCGCGTGCTTGGCGAAGAGCACTCGGACACACTAGCGTCTTTGACCCGTCTCGCTGACCTACAAAGCCGGCAAGCTTATTACACACAAGCAGAGAAACACTACCACCAGGCGCTGGAAGCACAGCGGGAGCTACTTGGGAATGACCATCCCGATACGCTCCGGACGATGCATGGCCTGGCCACTACGCTTCGCGCCCAAGGCAAATACCCCGAGGCGGAAACTCTCGGACGTCAGACGCTCTCGATCCGGCGCCGTTCGCTGGGCGACGTTCATCCCGATACACTGAAATCGATACACAATCTGGCTGTTGTGCTTCGATATCAAGGAAAACAGACGGAGGCGGAGCAGCTCTATCGCGAGAGTCTTGATGCCGAGCGCCGCGTCCTCGGAGCAGATCACCCCGCGACCCTGAAGTCGATGAACAACCTGGCGGTCGCGCTTGAAGGACAAGGCAAGTACTCTGAGGCGGAAGAAGTCTATCGCGAAACGGTTGACTTCAAGCGTCGTGTTTTTGGCGAGGAACACCTATCCACCCGGACCTCGATGGGTGGCTTGGCAGCGGTGCTGCGGCGCCAGGGCAAGCTGGAGGACGCGCGTTTCTTTTACATCCAAGTGCTTGCCCAACTCAGACGTGCTGCGAACCGCCCCAACGCGGATTCCAACGCGTTGAACTCATATGCCTGGTTCCTGCTCACATGCGAATCGACCGACTTGCGAGATCCCCAGGCGGCGCTGGCCGCAGCCCGGAAGGCTGTTGAAACCAGCAACCTCCCCAGCGCTCAACTATTCGATACGCTGGCGCTTGCCTATAAGATGACGGGCGACATGAGCAAGGTAGTCGAGACTCAGCGGGAAGCGGTCGCGCTCCTGCCGCCTGGAGAGTCATCGCTGAGGGCCCAGTATGAAGCCAGGCTGGGTCAATACCTTACCGAGATGGGCTCATTTGCCGAGGCAGAGCCGCTGTTGCTCGACACCTACAGCCAGATAAGAGACCGTCCCGGAGCCCGGCCGGAACAGGTTCGCGAGGCGCTGGAGCGCCTCGTCAACCTCTACGAAGCCTGGGGCAAGGCCGACAAAGCGGCCAAGTACCACGCGGCGTTATCTGAACGTGAGGCGGCCAAACCCGCAGAACCGGAAGCGAAGCTCCTGCCATGATGAATGCCAATGACAACAATCAGCCGTCGGATTCTGATGATCGGCCGATCGAGGCGGCCGACCGTCACGCGTCTGACGACGACAGCGGGTCACCTTCTCCGGGCGGCGAGGCGACGGAGACGCTCCGGCCCGAGGCGATAGCGAGATTCCCCAAGCGGATCGGGCACTACCACGTCAAGCGCGTGCTTGCCTCCGGTGGGATGGGGACGGTCTATGAAGCTATCCAAGAACACCCTCGCCGGATCGTTGCGCTTAAGGTCATGAAGCATGGCATCGTCTCACGCTCAGCCATGCGGCGGTTTGAGTACGAGTCACAGGTCCTGGCCAGGCTGCGGAATCCGGGTATCGCCCAGGTCTACGAAGCCGGTACGCACGATGATCCCGACGCGCCGGGAGAGCCGGTCCCGTTCTTCGCGATGGAGTACATCCCCAACGCCCGGTCCATCACCAAGTACGCCAAGGAAAACAAGCTCCCCACCCGGGAGAAGCTGAGACTGTTCGCCCGGGTCTGTGATGCCATCCATCATGGGCATCAAAAGGGCATCATCCACCGTGACCTGAAGCCCGGCAACATCCTCGTGGACTCTGACGGTGAGGTGAAGGTCATCGACTTCGGCGTTGCCCGCGGCACTGATTCCGACATGGCGGTCACCACGCTCCAGACCGACATCGGCCAGTTGATCGGGACGTTGCAGTACATGAGCCCGGAGCAGTGTCTGGCCGACCCCCACGACCTGGACACCCGAAGCGACGTCTACGCCCTGGGCGTGGTGCTCTACGAGCTGCTTTCCGGCAACCTGCCCTACAGTGTCAGCAGCACAAGGATCTACGATGGCGCCCGGGTGATCCGCCATGAACAGCCGACGAGGCTGACGAGGATCGACAAGACTCTCAAGGGCGACGTCGAAACGATTGTCTTCAAGGCCTTGGAGAAGGACCGAGAGCGGCGCTACCGCTCAGCGGCTGAGTTCGCCGACGACATTAACCATTATCTTGCGGGTGAGCCCATAGTTGCCCGCCCACCGAGCGTTGCCTATCACCTTCGCGTGCTCATACGACGGAACAAACCCGTCTTCGGCGCCATCGCAGTCGTGTTCGCCGTTCTTGTCGGTGCGACGATCGTCAGTCTGTCATTGTACGTGAAGGCACAGCGAGAGACCGAGCGTGCTCGGACGGAGGCCGGCAAGTCCGAACAGGTGGCGACCTTCATGAGGGAGATGCTGAAGGGCGCTGAACCCTCCGTCGCCCTCGGGCGCGACACGACGATGCTGCGCGAGATTCTGGACCGGACCGCACAGCGCGTCGCGGCGGAACTTGCGGATCAACCCGCGGTGGAGGCGTCGATCCGGGCAACGATCGGCCGCACCTACACCAGTCTGGGCAGGCTTAATATGGCGGAGCAGCATCTGCGCGCCGCCGAGGCCGTGGCCGCCCGCGAACTGGGGGACCAGGATCCGGAAACGCTGGTGATCCGAAGCAGTCTGGCCGATTTGCTTCGGCAGCAGGCTAACTATCCGGAGGCCGAAAAACTCGCCCGCCGCACGCTGGCCATCCAGCGTCGTGTGCGTGGCGACCGGCACCCCGAGACGCTAACCTCGTTGCACACGCTTGCCGCAGTGCGAACTCACCAAGGCCACTATGCGGAAGCGGAAGCGCTGTTCCGAGAAGCGCTGGA
>CP070827.1:1431005-1434650 GCA_020344555.1 Phycisphaerales bacterium | reverse complement strand
AAAAGGGGGGATCGTGGGTACGACGCGGGCAAGAAAATCCTTGGCCGCAAGCGTCATCTGATCGTCGATACCCTCGGGTTGATCGTGGTCCTGGCAGTGCATCCGGCCGACATTCAGGACCGCGACGGCGGCAAGCTGCTGATCCGCCAATTGGGAACGCGCTTTCGGCGTCTGCAGTTGATCTTCGCCGACGGTGGGTATGCCGGACGATTCGTCGACTGGACCCGCGGCTGGTACGGACGCTTTGTCGAGATCGTCAAGCGTCCCCTCTTGCATCAGTTCATTGTGTTGCCCAAACGATGGATCGTCGAGCGCACCTTTGCCTGGTTCGGAAAGTACCGCCGACTCTCCAAGGACTACGAGACCCTGACAGAAAGCAGCGAGTCGATGATCCTCCTCGCTATGACCAACCTCATGGTCCATCGACTATGCCCCGGATAGGTGACTTATTAAACACGTTCTCAGGGAAAACACCGCAGGGTAAAGTGAAGGTGTGGTCGAGCCGTCCAGTGGACATGTACTTCGTGTAGCTAGCGATTGGATCTCCACCCCGACCATAAATCTCCAACGTTACACTGTGCTTGTCCGGCTCGCAGCAACCAATCGGTCCCCCCTCCTGAAACCGGCCCATCACAATAGAGGCAAATACAAACTCGATCTCGTCCGGCCATGCCAAAGTGGTAGAGCTTCTACTATATGTGATGGTGGGTTCGCTAACCGATTCGGTCGTGGTGCAGTGCAGGCAGCAATCATTTGCCCAGAGATTCTCCGAAGGGCCGAAACACGCGATGCAGGATATACCTACAAGCAGACAGTACGAAGTGTGGCCCGTGTGATATTGGCTCGTGTAACCGATGGTTCCTCTGTTCTTCATCATCTATATAGTCCTTGCTCTGTGTGCTCACACTAGGGTCCGGGAGGGGGCGGTGTTTGTTGCTGAGCGTTCTTCGCCAGGATCTCCGGTAATACCATGTAGTGTCGCGCCGATTCGGCTACGGCTTCGTTAGCTATCGTACTGAGCTGCCTGAAGAGCGCCTCGGCTTCCGGGATTTGGCCGTTTATCCAGAGCGCCTTGGCTTTTCTAAGCCGCGCGTCGTCGGCGATATCCGAGAATGAACTCCGATACTGACTGGCCACTTGGGCGTACTGGGCAATAGCGTCGGTGAAGGGGCCGTCCGGGAACTTCCGCTGAAGCATGATGTCACCAATAAGAAGGGCTCGTTTGGCGGCGTTCTGTGTTGCAGGATTGAGGCGCACCGCCTCTCTTAAATGGAAAATGGCCTGATCATGCTGGAGTTGGTTGCGGAGGCGGTCTACACGCAAGGCAAGCCATTCGTCATACTGTGGCCGGCCGAGTCGCTCCCGAACGAGGACTTGCTGTTGTCGGGCCATAGAGTGTGCGAGAGCGGAATCACCCTCGTAAAGTGCATAGTTCTCACGCAGTTCCAGTAATTCGAGGACGAGCTTGGCGTCCTCCCGGTGTGCCGTTACTTGGTGATTAAACACCTGATCGGCTTTATTTAACTCAGCCCGTTTCTTAGCGCTATCACTGATGCTTAACGCCCGACCGTAAACGGCCCGAAGAGCGCTTACTGCGGCAGCATGCTCGGGATCAGGAGGCGCGGGGGGATCCTGGGCGAATCCTTCGGCGACGAACGCCATCAACACCGAGGCGGTCGCAAGACTCATGTTTGTATGTCGGGAGACACTCATCAGTCACTCTCCTGGGGTCGGTTGAATGCCAACTCGGCTGGTAACCGCAATCTCCGGCTCCTGGAATGGTTCCCGGTCAAGGGACACCACACGATGGTTTTTCGAATCTGCAACGAGCACGGCGCCGTCGGCACCGGCCACGTTGAGGGGGCCGTGCAACTCGCCATCTCCACGGCCGGGACGGCCCCAACAGGTCAGGAACCGGCCGACCCGGTCAAAATATGCCACACGACTGTTACCGTAATCGACGACTGCCAAAGCGCCGCCATCCAAGACAACGATGTCGCGCGGGTAACGGAAGCGGCCGGGATCCGTGCCGAGTCCGCCGAACGTCTTACGTAGCGTCCCCTGGGGATCGAAGCAGCAGACTCGGTGATTGCCTGCGTCGGCTACCCAGATGTTGTCGTCCTCATCGATTGCCAACCCCGATGGGCGTCGTAGTGCGGCAGGGCCGTCGCTCAGGCTGCCGAAGCTGAACAGGTAGCGTCCACTCTGGTCAAACTTACTGACTCGATCATTCAGGCCGTACTCGCACACGTAGATGAAGCCCGCGCGATCAACGGCAACATCACACGGTAGGATGAGCTGCCCCGGTCCCGAACCGCGCTCCCCGAAGCGGAACAGTTCGTGCCCACCCTGATCAAAAACGATTATGCGATGGTAATGTGTGTCGGCGACGAAGACGCGACCGGCAATGTCCACGCAGATTCCCGAAGGCTTGCCGACGTCCGGCGAATTGTCCGGCATCTCCCAGAAATACTCGAATCCTCCGGATGCACTGAACCGCTGTACTCGTCCGGTCCTGTCAATTGCGAAGAGCTTGCCCTCCTTCGAGGCTGCGATCGCCCGTGGTTCGACGAATTGCCCTGGAGCGGTGCCCTGCGCACCAATCGTGCGTAAACCAGGCCACTGAACCTCCCGGTGCCGATCGCAACCCGGTGCACCAACGTGGACTCCAACAAGAACCAGGAATGTGGAGGCAGCGCTTCGCATGCCTGGTAGACAACCAGGTACGAAAGTCGACGAGTGTCGAAGCTGCGGTTTGTCGCGGCCCCTCATGGCAGGGCTCTCGAGCGCCCACTCTAAACGGCGGACAGCACGACCAGCGCTAGCAACGTAGAATGACGCTACTGGGTCCAGTACAGCGTCTTTGCCAGAAGGGACAAGTGCAATTTGCCTGCTTTTCCTCAATGCCAGGGCAATCGCATCCAATTTGCCCGAACCCACCTCACGGCCCAATATCGCAGGTTGGACGAATGGAAGTCCTTTATACGATTCTTGTTCACCGGCGATTCTGGGCCGGAATCCGCGATCAAGATTCAGATGCGATTGCCCTGCGTTCAGTTCCAGGTGGGGCTGGAGCATTTGACGGCAGGAAACAGCACCTGTGCGAGGTATCTTTACGCTGCTCAAGTCGGTCGCCAAGATGCCATACTGAGGCAGTCACTACGGATGTCGGGCTTTGCGCCACGATTCCCTGTAACCAGTGGTTATGAGCAGTCTTCTGTGCGAGATGTATGCCATGCTTCTTGGGGCTTCAGTGGCCGGCCTTTCGCGTCAGAGCACGACCCGGCTCGGCCCATGATGGCCGTTTCGAGGATAGCGCAGGGCCATTGCCTCAGCGCTCCTCCGACGCGCGAAGCCGGGCGCGGCACCATTGCCTCGGAACAGTTTGATCTGAGAGCTATTACCTGGCTCGCGACCCACGTGAGAATTGACTACGATCTTCGTGTCAGCGATCATCGGCACTGTATGGTGATGGGCAAGGGCTGAACGCGTACCCGTCTCACGATGGTGTCTCGTGCACCCCTGCAAATCGCCGGGTACCAGGAGGCTTCATGATGAGTCCGATCAAGCTCATGTTGGCCCTGCACGCTCTGTACTTCGTGGCACAGGGCGGGGGGCACGGGAGTGTGTGGACAAGCCGTGTTC
>CP070827.1:1427250-1430905 GCA_020344555.1 Phycisphaerales bacterium | reverse complement strand
GTCATAGGTCCGCTGAGCTGTATGACCGGGCGTGCGCGGTCATGGTCGGCGGTGTCAACAGCCCGGTGCGGGCGTTTCGGGCGGTCGGCGGAGAGCCAGTTTTCATCGAGCGGGCCGAGGGAGCCAATGTTTTCGACGTGGACGGGAATCGGTACGTGGACATGGTCGGCACGTGGGGGCCGGCCATTGTCGGTCATGCCCACCCCGCGGTAGTCGAGGCCGTCAAGAAGGCCGCCGAAAACGGGCTTAGCTTTGGAGCATGTTGTGCGGCCGAAGCGGACCTGGCCGAGATCATCGTCGAGGCCCTCCCGTCCGTGGAACGCCTCCGTTTCGTCAACAGCGGAACCGAGGCGACAATGAGTGCCATCCGTTTGGCCCGGGCGGCTGTCGGACGTACGAAAATTGTCAAGTTCCTCGGCTGTTACCACGGACACGTGGATGCACTGCTGGTGGCGGCCGGCTCGGGAGCAGCAACGTTCGGTGTGCCTGATTCCGCCGGTGTACCGCCCTCCTTCGCCGAGGCGACGCTCTTGGCTCCCTACAATGACCTGACCGCCGTCGAGAAAATCATGAAGGAGCACGGCATGGATGTGGCTGCGATTCTTGTGGAGCCCGTTGCCGGCAACATGGGATTCGTCAGGCCGGTGGGGGGCTTCCTCGACGGGCTGCGAAAGTTGTGCGATCGGCATGGCAGCCTGCTGATCTTCGATGAAGTCATGACCGGTTTTCGGGCGGCCTGGGGCGGTTATCAGAACACCTGCGGCGTTCGCCCGGATCTGACCTGCCTGGGCAAGGTAATCGGCGGCGGGATGCCCGTGGCCGCCTATGGCGGACCAAGATCGATCATGGAGAAAGTCAGCCCCTTAGGGCCGGTCTATCAAGCAGGCACCTTGAGCGGCAACCCGATCGGCATGGCAGCCGGCATCGCCACGTTGCGAATCTGCCGGGAAAACGGTTTCTACACGAAATTGTACGCCAACATCCGGCGGCTTGTCGACGGGCTGGATGGGGCAGCCCGTCAGGCCGGCATAGCCTTGCAGACCGACGCCGAGGGCGGGATGTTCGGGATGGCCTTATTCAATCGGCCAGTCCGCAACTTCGACGACGCCAAGGCGTGTGATCACGGACTCTATGCCCGGTTCTTCCGGGCGATGCTCGATCGCGGGGTCTGGCTGCCGCCGTCCGGTTATGAGGTCATGTTCGTTTCGTCGGCCCACGACAAGGCAGCGATCGACCAGGTAATCGACGCAGCCCGGGAAGCCTTCCGGAGTGTGGCATCATGACTAGGCTGCGCGCCGGGACGCGGGGGAGCGATCTGGCCCTTTGGCAAACGCGGTGGGTTTGCGACCGCCTGCGTCAAGCACATCCTTCGGTGGAAATCGAGGAGGTGATTATCAAGACGCACGGGGACACGGCGACGGAGCAATTGTTTGACGCCAACTGGCCGGTGGGGGGCTTTGTCGGGGCAATCGAGCAGGCCATGGTGGGGGAGCGGATCGATTTCGCCGTGCACAGCTACAAGGATCTACAGACGGCGGTCACCGCAGGGCTGGTCATAGCGGCGGTTCCGGCCCGCGAGGCCGTTCATGACATCCTGGTGACACGCGATCCCGTCGATTTGGACAACATCCCCTCCGGTTTTCGGCTCGGTACCAGCAGCCCCCGGAGAGCGGCGCAGTTTCGCCGAATCGCTGATGTGCAAATTGTTCCGATCCGGGGCAACGTACCCACGCGGGTGGCCAAGATCGAGCGGGAAGGATTGGACGGTGTCGTCCTAGCGGCGGCGGGGGTCAGGCGACTGGACATCAAGCTGCCCCACGCGGTTGACCTGCCGACCGATCGCTTCGTGCCCGCTCCCGCCCAAGGCGCCCTGGCGGTCCAGACGAGAGAGCAGGGGGCCGCGAGAGCATTGATCGCAGTGCTCGAGGACGCATCAGCCCGCCGCACCGTGACAGCGGAGCGCAGCTTCCTCCGGACGATCAACGCGGGATGCCACGTCCCGGTCGGTGCGTTGGCCGCCACGGATGACAACACGCTCTCGCTCCACGCTCAGCTTTTCAGTGAGGACGGCAATCGTATGGTCGAGGGTATTGAAACCGGTGACGACGCCGGCGCGGTCGGCATCCGCTTGGCCGAACGGCTGCTGCGCGAGTTGAACGAAACCTAGTGAAAGTCTGGGTAACACGCGAAGAAACCAACGACGGCCCGCTGTGCGCGGCACTCCGGGCGGTCGGTTTGGAGCCGGTCCTCGAACCGGCCCTCGAGCGGCGGGTGGTCACCGACGCCGCAGATGAAATCAGCCGACTTGGCCCTGGTGACTGGCTGGTGCTGACCAGTACCTATGCAGTCAACGCGGTGGCAGCCGAACCCGCCAGGGTCCCGCGGGTGGCCGTGGTCGCGGAAAGCTCGCGGGCCGCAGCACAGGCCAGAGGATTCCGCGTTGAACTGGTAAGTCGAGACGGAACCGGCAAGAGTCTCTTCGACCAGCTCCGATCCGAGATCACCACGGGCAAAGTCTGCTTTCCGCGATCGGCGCTGGTCGAACCGCCCAAGGGTTGGCCGGGCGTCGAGCTGCTCAGCCCCGTGCTGTATGAGACCGTTTCCCGGGCATTCGATCGGAACGTCATCAAGAGCGTCGATGTAGTGTCCGTTGCCAGCGCGTCCGCAGTGGAGGCCGTCGGGAAAGTCGACTTGCCCTTTGCCAGCATCGGACCCTCGACCTCTAAAGCCCTCCGAGACCTGGGCATCGACCCGTGGGTGGAGGCGCCTCAGCGCAGCTTCGAATCCCTGGCGGCGGCGATCGCCGGTCAGGCCAACGACTCGCGCCACCAGCGAGCGTAATCCAGGGCCGCGTAGGTCAGGATCATATCGGCACCCGCCCGGGCGATAGCGACCAGCGCTTCGGTCATGCAGCTCCGTTCGTCAAGCCAACCGTTGGCCGCGGCGGCCTTGATCATCGCGTACTCTCCGCTGACTTGATACGCCGCCACCGGCAGATTGGTCTGCGCGCGAAGCCGGGCGATGACATCGAGGTAGGGCAGGGCGGGCTTGACCATCATAATGTCGGCACCTTCGGACTCGTCGAGTGTCGCCTCGACCACGGCCTCTCGAACGTTGGCAGGGTCCATCTGATACGTCTTCTTGTCCTTGGGGACGTCCGGCGCGTCGACGGGGGCGGAATCCAGCGCCTCTCGGAAGGGACCGTAGAAGCTCGAGGCGTACTTGGCGGTGTAGGCCAGGATGCCGACGTCTCCGTAGCCCGCGCCGTCCAGCGCTGTGCGGATGGCTCCTACGCGCCCATCCATCATGTCGGACGGTGCGACGAGGTCCGCGCCGGCCTCGGCATGAACAACGGCCATCTTGGCCAGCACCTCGACCGTTTCGTCGTTGAGGACTACGCCGTCCTTGACCAGCCCGTCGTGCCCCAGGCTGGAGTAGGGATCCAGAGCGACGTCGGTGATGACACAGCTTTCCGGCAACGCCTCCTTGATCGCCCGCACGCTGCGACACAACAGATTCTCAGGATTCACCGCCTCGCGGGCATCGGAGGTCTTGAGCCGCGGTTCGATCGCCGGGAAGAGAGCGAAGGAGCACACGCCAAGTGAACGTGCCGACTCGCACTCCGTGATTGTCTTGTCAATGGAAAGACGCGACC
>CP070827.1:1423477-1427150 GCA_020344555.1 Phycisphaerales bacterium | reverse complement strand
GCGTCGTGCGCCCGAGGGGGCGGACGCGGGCGCGAGCTCCTCGTCGTTGCCCAGCTCGCGATGGCATTGGCGCTCGTTACCTGCGCCGGCTTGATGATCAAGAGCATTCTCACGCTTCGAGCGATCGATCCGGGGTTAGAGACACGGCAACTGCTCACCATGCGCGTAACGCCGGGCGGGAAGGCTTACGAGGAACAGGGGCGGCGCGCTGCATTCTTCCAAGCCGCTGCTCATGGGATACGGCAGATTCCGGGGGTGGTGTCCGCCGCCGCCGTGTCAACCGTTCCACTTTCCGGAAGCGGCACGGGCATGAGCTTTACCATTGAGGACGAGCGGGCGGTCGTGACAGGCAGAGCCCGTCTGGCTGGGTTCATGGTGGTCACGCCGGGGTATTTCCAGACTATGAACATTCCGCTTCTGGCTGGGCGCGACTTTACTGAGTTTGACACCAGTGAAACCGAAGGTGTCGTCATCGTCAGTAAGGGGCTCGCCGAGTTACTCTGGCCGGGCGAAAACCCGTTGGGAAGGCGCTTAAAGCATGCGCCCAGGGATGATCCCGACCCTTGGCTTACGGTCATTGGCGTCGTTGGTGATGTGAGACACTTTGGACTGGACCAGGGCTTCCGCCACGAGACGTACCGCCCGCTAGCACAGCAGGGATCGAGAGCCGCAACGTTCGTGGCGCGCACCATCGGTGACCCGCTGCGCGCGGCAACGGCAGCGCGGCGCGCGGTCCATGAGATTGATCCTGATCTTGCAGTCTACGGCGTGCAATCCATGGAAGACATCGTCGTCGCTAGCGTTGGAGAATCAGGAATCCTCGCGAAGGTTCTGGCTGCGTTCGCAACGATCGCGCTCGTGCTGGCTGCCGTCGGTCTGTATGGTGTAGTCTCCTACGCCGTGAATCAGCGCACACGGGAGATCGGAATTCGCATCGTGCTTGGAGCCCGACCGCAGGACGCATTGCGGCTGATCATCTCTAGGTCCCTGCTACTGACGGTTCTCGGCATTGCAGTCGGTGTCGGGCTTGCCCTTGCGTTGGCGCAAACCCTGGAATCTCTCATGTACGGCGTCTCTCCCGCCGACCCAGCGACCTTAGTCGGAACGGCAGCCCTGCTGATCGCGGTCGCCCTGCTGGCCAGCTACATCCCCGCCCGCCGGGCGACCAAGGTCGATCCGATGGTGGCGCTGAGATATGAATAGGAGGATTCAGATGAGTGTGTTCCTTCATGATGTTCGTTTTGCGATCCGTACGCTACTGAAGCGGCCTGGCTTCGCTGCGGTGATCATCTTGACTCTTGCGCTTGGCATCGGTGCCAACACGGCCATTTTCAGCGTTCTGAATGGTGTCGTCCTGCGGCCGTTGCAGTTCGAGGATCCTGACGAACTCGTGATGGTCTGGGAGACGAGCGAGGAAACGGGCTTGGAACGTGAGTTCGTCTCCTATCCCAACTTCACAGACTGGAAAGAGCAAAATCAGGTCTTCGACGGCGTTGCGGTCTTTCGCAGCACGGGAGTGACCTTGACCGGAGTGGACGAACCGGAACGAATCAGAGGGGCTCAGGTGTCCGGAGACTTCTTCTCTCTGTTGCGCACGGAGGCCGCGGTCGGCCGCACATTCCGATCCGAGGATCACGACGTCGGTACCGAGGCCGTGGTCGTGCTCGGTGACGGCCTTTGGCGTCGGCGTTTCGGTGGGGACACCGATATCATAGGGCAATCGTTGACGCTTGACGGAAAGGTCCACACTGTCATCGGGGTCCTGCCGCCGGATTTCCGTTTTCCCGTGGCCTTGGCAGAGGCCGAGCTATGGACACCGCTCGATTTGGAGTTCATGTTCATAGAGAACCGGGGCGCGCATTGGCTCAGGGGCGTCGGGCGACTCAGGCCGGACGTGACGGTTGCACAGGCCGCGGCCGAGATGGACACCATTGCCGGTCGACTCGAACGGCAATACCCGGACTCCAACACCGGACGCCGGGTGAATATCATTCCTCTGCACGAGCAGGTGGTCGCACACGCCCGCTTGCCGCTTCTCATGCTGCTCGGAGCTGTGGGACTAGTACTGCTGATCGCCTGTGCAAACGTCGCCAACCTGCTATTGGCACGGTCCGCCGGTCGACGAGGGGAGCTCGCCATACGTACGGCAGTCGGCGCGGGTCGGCTGCGATTGGTGCGGCAGCTGCTGACTGAGAGCGTGGTGCTGGGACTGGCAGCAGGGTCGGTCGGGGTTCTGTTGGCCATGTGGGGTGTTGACGCCCTCGCAATCCTCGTACCTGCGGACTTCCCTCGTACGGACGAGATTGATGTGGACAGGTCGGTATTCGCTTTTGCGCTGATCCTCACGTTGTGCACCAGCATGGTTTTCGGATTGGCTCCGGCCTTGCACGCCGCGCCTTCCAACCTGCCCGCCTCACTCAAGGAAAGCGGGCGAGAGGCCGTGATCGTCGGCAGTCGCGGTCGTCTTCGCGGAGCCCTGGTCGTGTCCGAGGTGGCCTTGGCTTTGGTGTTGCTCATCGGAGCCGGCCTGTTGATGCGCAGCTTCCAGCGACTGATGGGTGTGGACTTCGGCTTTGCCCCCGAGAACGTGCTGACGTTCGAGCTCTCCTTGCCGCCCACGGCGAATCAAAGCGCGGATGAACAGGCCGAACTCTACAGTCAGGTGCTGGGGCGTCTCGAGTCACTGCCGACGGTGCAATCGGCGTGTGCGAACACAACGCTGCCTCTGACTGGTGGCGGCATCGGCCTGACGTTCGAGATCGAGGGTCGCCCCCAACCGGCTCCTGACACGGAACCGTCAGCTCTCTATGGATCGATCAGCCCCAGCTACTTCCACACAATGGGAATACCACTGATCGAAGGGCGGCCGTTCAACGAGCTGGACACGCGGGGTCGGCCGGGGGTGATGATCATCAACCAGGCCATGGCCCAGCGCTTCTGGCCGGGTGAGAGCCCGCTCGGACATCGCCTGAGCCTGCACCAAGGTCCGTTTGTCACCGGTGACTCCAATCCCGACTCCTATGAAATTGTGGGCGTCGTCGGTGACGTGCGGAGGTTTATTCTGGAGGAGCCGGAACCGTGCATGTACGTACCACTGAGGCAACAGACTTGGAGCTTTATGTCCTTTGCGCTCAGATCCACGGGTAATCCGACGAGCCTTATCCGCGCCGTTCGGGGCGCGGTCGGCGCGGTCACACAAGAGGCGGCTCCGTACGCCTTCAAGACCCTCGATCAATACCTTGCCGACACGGTCGCGCAGCGGCGATTCGCGATGCTCTTGTTGGGTATCTTCGCAGCAGTCGCCCTCATTCTCGCCGCCGTGGGTATTTACGGAACGCTCTCCTATACGGTCGCGCAGCGCACTCACGAGATCGGTCTGCGGATGGCTCTTGGAGCCCAGCGGACGGACCTGGTCGGCATGGTCCTCAAGCAGGGCCTTGCGCTTACGGCGTCCGGGCTGGTGATCGGATTGGTCGGCGCATTAGCGGGTACGCGCGTGCTTGCGAGTCTACTCTTTCAAATCAATGCCCTGGACCCGGCGACGTTTGTCGGCGTCCCCCTGTTGCTGGGCTCGGTGGCTTTGCTGGCCTGCTACATCCCCGCGCGGCGGGCGACCAAGGTCGATCCGATGGTGGCGCTGAGATGTGAATAGGAGGTTTTCGATGGGGACTCT
>CP070827.1:1419686-1423377 GCA_020344555.1 Phycisphaerales bacterium | reverse complement strand
GCCTCGGCTGCCGATAGTCGGCCCTGAAACATGAACGACACAGCCAACGTGTTCACCACGTCAATCGTATCTGAGTGCCCCGTACCGTGTATGTCGCGGCGGATTTGCAGGGCCTCCCTCAAGAGCGGCTCCGCGCTCTGAGGCATACCGATGTTCACGTAGATCCGCCCGATGGTTGCCAGCATTGTTGCCCGCGTTTCCGGTTGGTTCGCCAGTTCCTGCCGAGCGGTCTCGGCGCCTTTGTTCAGGAGGCCCCGAGCGATGGCCGGATCCCATCCCGGTTCAGCGGGGTCGGCCAGCGCAAAAAGCCCTGCAAGGAACTCCGCCACGTCGGTGACGGTCTGTGCCTCGGCCTTGGCCTTCATTTCCGCATCCTCGGCACGCATGAGGTTCGCTTCGGCCGTGATACGCTGCCGGTCTGCCCGCTCACGAAGACGTGCCGCCTCTGTATACAGCAGGGCCATCCAGAGCCCGAATCCAGCCAGGATGGCAAAGAGAGTCGCAGCAAACCCGAATGCGGTCTTGTGGCGTCCTACGAGCTTGCGGAACTGGCAGATCTTGCTCGGCGGGCCAGCCGACACCGGCTCGCTCCGAAGGTACAGCCGAACGTCCTCCGCGAGGGCGGCTGCAGTCTCGTAGCGACGAGAGCGGTCCTTCTCCAACGCCTTCATTACGATCCAGTCGAGGTCGCCACGCATCAATCGACCGAGGGTGCGCGTTGTTGCCTGGCGAGTTCGCGCAGCTCCCGCCGCGTCCGCTGCGAGTGCGGTTGCTCGACGCGACGGTGTCACCGGGTCCTGCTCACGAATGATGCGTTGGATTTCGACCAGTGTGGCGTTCTGCAGCGTCCTTCGGTCGAACGGGGTCTCACCGGTGAGCAGTTCGTACAGCAGTACACCGAGCGAGTAGATATCGCTCCGTGTGTCGATATCCAGCCCGCTCATCTCCGCCTGCTCCGGACTCATGTACTCCGGGGTACCTATGAATTGGTGATAGCGCGTGAAGAGCGTCTTGTCTGTCAGGGGGCCACGCGTTGCCTTTACGATGCCGAAGTCAATGATCTTCACAACGGGTGTGCCGTCGTGCAGAGTCACCATCACGTTCGATGGCTTTATGTCGCGATGAATGATGCCCTTCTGGTGCGCATGCTGCACCGCGCGGCAGACCTGAATGAACAGTCCCAGCCGCTGTCGTATGGGAAGCCCGTTCTCGTCGCAATACTCCGTGATCGGGTTGCCGCGGACGAGTTCCATCGCAAAGTAGGGCCGGCCGGTTTCCGTCGTACCCGCGTCGAACACTTTGGCGACGTTGGGATGGTCCATCATCGCCAGGGCTTGCCGCTCGGCCTCGAACCGAGCGATGACCTGTTTGGTGTCCATCCCGAGCTTGATGATCTTCACAGCGACCTTGCGTCGTACCGGTTCCGCCTGCTGTGCCATGTAGACAGCCCCAAGCCCGCCCTCGCCAATCACCTCGAGCAATTTGTACGGGCCGATCGATGTGCCGACGATATCAGCTTCGCCGTCACTCATCTGTTCCACGGCGTTGAGGGACGTGACTTCTCCCCGCTCGAACCCCGCGAGTAGCGCTTCGACTTCGGCGCGCAACGCTGAATCGGTGGCGCAGCGTTCCTCCAGGAACGCGGAACGCTTTTCGTGCGGTAGATCCGCCGCCTCTTGAAACAGGTCCTCAGCCTTCCGACGAAGTGCGTGGTTCACGTTCATGACCCCGCGCATGCTACGATCTTCAACGATGCATCTCTTACTGTGCCTGCGATCCGCTGCCTATCAATCCGAGTTTCGCAGGAAGATCCGCGCGCCCACGTCGGGAGGCTGAACGGCAGAGTCCTACGATGGAAAGCCGAGAGATGGGATCAGGAACGGTCGCTGTCCCTCAACTCGCTCTCCAGCCACGCCCGAATGTACCGCCATTCGCGGCCGACTGTCCCGATCGAGATGCCCAGGGCTTCCGCTGTCTCGGAAGCGGTCATTCGAGCGAAGTAGCGGAGATTAGCGATTCTGCCCTTGCGAGGATCGTCCTGCTCGAGGCGTCGAAGCGCCTCGTGCACCGCTAGTACTTCGTCCGAGGGCGGTTCAATTGTCGGTTCCACGCTCCCTGAGTCAATCTGCACACGACCCCCACCGCGTTTCTTGGTCATCTTGGAGCGAGCCTGTTCCACCAAGATGTCCCGCATTGCTTGAGCCGCGGCCGCGAAGAAGTGTGCGCGGCTATCCCAGCCCGGGTCCTCGTTGCGCACCAAGCGAAGGTAGGCCTCGTGTACAAGCGCCGTAGCCTGGAGCGTCTGCCCCGGTTGAACACTTCGGAGCCGGGCCCGCGCCAGTGCGCGCAGCTCGCTGTAGAGCACTCCCAGGAGTTCATCCGTCGAAAGATGTTCCTTCGGGGCGACGTCGGCGAGGACCCGCAACAGTTCACTTGTCATGGTTGTGCACACCTGGCCGCCAAGGCTAACTCCAAGACTCCACTGACGAGCAAGATTGTAGCAACCGGAGCTGATTCACGACACCAAACGGCCGTGACATCGCTGACCTGAGCGGGGCCGATCCGAACGATTCTAAGTGGCACGCGCCCCTTGCGCATTGTCGAATGGCTGCGCGGAGAATCCCAACACTACTCCGGTTCCTGTCTGTTCATAGGGGCTCCTCACAGAGGTCCCCCAAGGGCGGTGACTGGCCGTGGGTTAGGATCCCGCGGGTGCGCCATACAAGAAAACACAAGCACTATACACGACCCTGCGCGCGGTTCCTCACGCCGATCTCGGATTGACTTACGTTAGGCTGGGCATCCGCCAGGGATGCGTCCACGGCTGTGCCAGACGTCTTCCTGCATGTGGCGCTGGTGTCGAGTCTCCGTGCAACGAACACGATGAGGTGATAGGGAAGAACTGCCAGAGCAGAGTGCGGCGTCTCCTAACCGAACCGAGGCCCGCGTTCATGCCGCAGCGACCCCTCAGGTTGCGGCCTCTTCCAAACGTAGCGCCCGCCCTCCGGCCGACGACCGGGCGGGCGAGTACTGTGTCCGTCAGGACTCCAACACTCATTTACATGGGGAGAACGAACTATGGTAGGCAAGCTGACCCTCCGGCTCTGCTGATGACCGCGGCGACGCACGTAGTTATCTTGGGCCTCACGGGGGCTGCTGAGGCGCATATAGCCTTCCAGCCCGAGGACGGCCGCTCCGTGCGGGGACTGCCGGCTCACGGCCCGGATGGCGCGCGGCGTCGGTGCCGTGGAGCTGCGATCTTGGCCTTGGTTGGACTTGACGAAGCTCTGCGAAACCCGGAGAATCGGCGTCGGCCGAGTAAAGACACCTTACGCCTTGTCTCGTGCGGCCCACTCCGTGTGGTTCACTGGGTCGTTCTTACACAATCGACACAGATGCCTCGGCGGGAGCATTCCCATGAGAACGACATTCGCTGGCCTGGCGTTGCTGTGCCTGATCGCGCAGGTGGCAGGTTGTGACCCCGAACAAGCGAATTCTCCCCGACTTCGTGGTCCATACCTTGGCCAAGAGCCTCCAGGCCTAACCGCTGAGCTCTTCGCGCCAGGCGTGATCTCGAGAAAGTACGACGAGCTCAACTCCGTCTTTTCCCCGGATGGAAGGCAATTCCTCTTCTCCATCAAGCTCCCCATCGAAGTACGGCACACGATGTTCTCCATGAATCTCGTCGATG
>CP070827.1:1415892-1419586 GCA_020344555.1 Phycisphaerales bacterium | reverse complement strand
GGTATCCGCGATAATTATGCCGCGAGGCCGGGCATAGGCTGCGGCCTTTCTGTAAAGCTCGATACTCCGATCGCGGAGGAGCGTCATGCACTCGGCACCGGCCCGGTCGCACGCTTCCTCAAACGAGATGTTCTCGTCGTGACCTTCGTCGGCCTTGGTGGCCGGAGTGAAGATCGGCTCGGGAAGCTGCTCGCACCGCTGCAAGCCCGGCGGCAGCGGGATGCCACAGACCGCACCGGTTCGCTGATAATCCTTCCAACCGGACCCGGCCAGGAACCCCCGAACCACGCACTCAATCGGTACGACATTCGTCTTCTTGCAGCGCATGGTACGTCCTCGAAGCTGAGAGAGATGCTTCTCCAACCCCGGAGGTGCCTCCCGGTCAACAACTCCGATCAGATGATGCGATATGCCGTCGGCGAAAAAGTCAAACCAGAACTTGGATATCTGGGTCAGCATTACTCCCTTGCCGGGAATCGCCGTGGGCAGGACGACGTCGTAGGCGCTGATGCGATCGGTCGCAACAAGGAGAACTTCGTCGCCGAGATCATAGACGTCCCGGACCTTGCCTCGCCGGACCGGATAAGCCGAAAACCGTGTCTCCGTCACGACATCGGGTACATCTACCGCCATGAGGTGCCTCCAAACGAATGCGCCACCAAGCGAGTATCATCGGCTTCGACTGCGAGCCGTTGGGGCGGCACCGGTGAGGGAAACGCCCCGCGATACTGTGACGGGCGTCTTACCTCCCGGCCTTGAACACGCTTGCCGGCCGGAATACGGTGACTCGCCCCTGACCCGCAACAAGTCGACAACCGGGGCGCCCTTATACCGGATTTGTGCCCCGTTGTGCAGCGGCGGCAGGTTGCAGGGCGAGCCGACCGCGGAGTAAGTCCGAAAAACTCACAAATCGTGACTCGACGACATCCGCTCGATCCGCCATAATGCTTGGCACGTGCAGGGGTCCGCGTTAAGCTACACGACAAGGCAACGCGGGGTATGGTTCGGCCTGCAGACGCACAGGGGACCCGGACTCATACTTGTTTTATAGCTCGTTTTCTTCCGCAGGCCTCCCATGCTGTCCTTTGCAGTCTACTCAAACGGTGAACCTGCCGAGAAGGTCAACCTGGCCGGTGCCTACGCAGTAGGCACCGATGACGTGCCGCTGCGCGCCGAGATCGGCTTCAGTGACGGGGTCATCACCTGCAAGAAGCGGGCGGCGGGTCCGGCCGGGCTGGCCCTGCTGTGGGAGGTGCCGGACGTCGGCACCATCATGCTGGAAACCATCCGCGTGCCGGAGCGGGAGAAGCCGTACGTGCTCCAGGTGGAGCTGGCCCGGGCGCGGCTGATGCGCATCAACCACAAGCTCGAGGATTGGGGGTTGCTGGACTATGCCGGGGTGGAGGACATCGCCGCCCAGATTGACAAGGGGCGAGCCACGCTCATCAAGGCTCTTCAGGCAGACACCCCCGCCGGCGCGGCTGCGCTCGGTAATGAAGCGCTCGGCATTGCGGTTCAGGCCAGCGAACAACTGACGCAATACCACGCAGAGGTATTCCTGGGCCGCCGCAGACAATCCGGAGGCTTTGGCCGTCGGGTGTTCGGGTGCCTGGCCCCCTTAGACACGCCTACCGACACCGTCCACAAACACCTCAGGGGTGCGGTCGACTTTGTTACCATGCCGGTTGTATGGCGTGAGGTCGAGCCGAGCGAGCAGACTTTCAACTGGAGGCCGCTTGATGCCTGGGTCGAGGCGCTCTCCAAGCGTGAAGTGCCTATGAAGGGCTCCGCCCTGTTGTCGTTCAACGAGAAGCATGTTCCCGACTGGATTTATATCTGGGAGCATGATTTCGACACGATTCGAGACCTGGCCTTCGAGCACGTGCGCCGCGTGATCAACCGATACGGACAGTACATTCAGACGTGGGATGTCATAAGCGGTATCCACGCGAATAACTGCTTCACCTTCAATTTCGAACAGCTCATGGAACTGACCCGGATGACCGCTGCTCTGACCAAGCAGATCCTGCCAAGAAGCACCGCTATCATCGATCTTGTGGCACCCTGGGGCGAGTATTACGCCCGCAACCAACGGACCATCCCGCCCCTGCTCTACGCCGATATGGCCGTCCAAAGTGGCGTGAACTTCGACGCCTTCGGGTTGCAGCTCTACTTCGGCCCGGGCGTCGACGGAATGTTTGTTCGAGACATGTTCCAGATATCGTCACTGCTGGATCTGTTCGCCAAGCTGGGCAAGCCTCTGCACATCACTGCCGTCCAGGTTCCGTCGAATTCCGTTGTCGCCCCAGAGGGTACGGACGCCGGGGAGGCGGCTGGTGCGGAAGGCGGCCTGTGGCGCCGGCCCTGGAGCGAGGAGACCCAATCCGAGTGGCTTTATCAGTTCTATGCAATAGCCCTCAGCAAGCCGTTCGTAGAGACAGTTTCGTGGCACACGCTGGCTGACCACGCCGGGCAAACCGTGCCGCACGGCGGTCTGCTCCGCTCGGACCTGACGCCCAAAGCTGCGTACAATCGACTGGTTGAGACCAGATCCGAAATCCGCGGTGGCGGTTCCAAGGGCACCCGTGGGGCGCTGGTATGACGGGCGCTGACCCGAACGCATCGCCCTCGGCGGCAAGCCCGTCCGTTGCTTACGATCCATGCATGTCGATTGTGGCGTTTTTGTGGCTGGTAATGCTTGCGGCCGTGTTGCCGTCCCTCGCCATCGGTAACGACGTTGTCTCACCGGCCCCTGCGCGGGTGACCATAGACCCGAACACCGCTCCGTGGTGGGAGCTGACCGTCCTTCCCCGAATCGGGGAAAGCACGGCCCGTAAGATCGTCCGCTACCGTGAGACCGTGCGAGGAATCTCACCGGATGGTGCCGGGGTTGTGGCATTCGGCTGCGCCGCCGACCTGGCTCGGGTGCGCGGCATCGGACCGAAAACGCTTCAACGAATCGGTCGCTATCTGGATTTCTGATGCTCGGTCACCGGCTCGGTGAGGAGCAACTCGCGTTTGCGCATAGGCATTCGCAACACGCGGTCGCGGACCACGTCATAAATGCTGCTGTCTGACAGTCTCAAAAGCGATTCGAGCATGTCGGCGCGCTTGCCGGTGTGGGCGGCGCGAAAGCGCCGCACAAATTCCTCCGCACTCAACTCGGCCAGATCGTGCTCGGACTTATCGTCGATGGGTGCCCGGGTGCCGTCCGGGTCAGACCGTACACGGCGGTGCAGCTCACGGAACTCCGGATCACCCTCCAAGGTACTGCGGACCTCCGCGCCGAGCTGCTTGTCGCATTGGGCCACGCGGGCATAGGACGAGTGGGTCTCCCTCGCGATCTGGCGCAGGGCTCGGCGCGACTCCTCGTGGGGCACCATGAAGCGCTCTTCTACCAGGACCCGGACGAGCTCGTCGCGGTCACCGCGCCTGGACGTTTTGCCTGAGATCACATCGCCGGCCGTGCGGACGGCCCGTTCGTACTTGGCGCGCAGGCGCTGGCCAATTGTCTCATGCCCGGCGTCGGCAGGGTCGTGTCGGCGCGTGTCGGCCAGGCGACCCTGAAGGTCTCCCGAGAGCGAGCGTACCTTGGGCCGCTCGGGCCGGTCGTCATCCCGGGCTGAGTCTGGGGAAGCGCCAACAGCGATGCCCCGTTTAGGCGGAATGCGCACGGTGCTGAACCTGCTTTGCA
>CP070827.1:1412094-1415792 GCA_020344555.1 Phycisphaerales bacterium | reverse complement strand
TCCGCGATGTCAACGCCCACCACAGGATCGAAGCCCAGCTCAACCAAGAATCGGGTCGAACGTCCCGTCCCGCACCCGAAGTCCAGGGCCTTCGTGCCTTGGACGTGTTCGCCAATAATCGCCGGCAGATCTCGGTAAGCCAAGTAGTATGTCCCGGGGAACTCGAGCTTGGCATAGGCGTCCGCACGGGCCTTGTCGTCGTAGACGTTGGAGAACCCTGCGTTCATCTTGACATCCTCTGGGCCGCCGGCCGGCTAACGATGATTAGCTTCATCAGCATAACATGCGGAACTTTGGCTTTCTGTCCGCATAACACGACTCTGGATCGTGTGCCCCAGGCCGCGTAGGACAGGTGATTCACCTGCCTTCGCCGTCGCTTTCGTACGGCGATGACGTTTATTTCAACACACATGGCAAAGGGAAGTCAACGACCTGCCCTACCTAGCTCGCGCCAGTAAAAGGGCCTGGTCAGGCGCCGTTAGACAACGTACAGGGAGCATAACATAGAGTGGCGGCCGCTGCAACGCTGGTGTGCCGGCACCGCTGGTGCAGCGTGGCTGACCCGGCGACCGGACGAAGTATGTGTGGAGCGACCCGTCCCCCCTGCAAGGGGGGACTACAGGGGGGTCTCAAGTTGGTCGCCAACACGGGAGCTCCACAAGCCCGACCCTCCCCCAGCCCCTCCCTGCCAGGGAGGGGGGTCCAGCGTTGAAAAAGGGTACAGGCACCTCGCCGGGGGCGCTTCGCGATAGCGTGATCCGGCATGAGCTCGGAGCCAGTCCCCCTTTTTCGCGGCTAATTCCTTCGGCCGAAGACGAGCGATGCGTAGTAGAGCATGTGCATGATTGCCACGATCGTGGCAGCGACATAGGTCATAGCCGCGGCGGTGAGCACCTTTCCGACGAGCTTGTCCTCGCCGGCGCTTACCATCCCCTGCCCGATCAGGATTTCCCGTGCCCGTCTGGAGGCGTTGAACTCGACGGGAAGGTTGACTACTTGAAACAACACGACAACGCCGAAAAGACCGAGCCCGATGGCGGCGACGATCCCCCCGAACGCTATCTGCATGTACATAAGCAAGAGTCCGCCGATGATCAGCGCCACGGACAGGTTGCTGCCCACCGAAGCCATGGGTACCAGCCCGTTACGTATAGCGAGCGGAGCATAGGCCACGGAATCCTGGATTGCATGCCCGACTTCGTGGGCGGCTATACCCAGCGAGGCCAAGGACCGGCCGTGATAGACCTCGGGGCTTAGACGCAGCACCTTGTGCCGCGGGTCGTAATGGTCGCCGAGAAACGACTTGACCGGCTCGATGGCCACGTCCGTGATGCCGTGAGCATTGAGAATCCGCTGGGCCGTCTCGGCTCCGGTCAGCCCGCTCCGCGCCGGGACCCGCCCTGCGTGGGCATAAGCCGACTTCACCTTCATCTGGGCCCACATGGCCAGCAAGATCGCCGGTCCGATGTAGACGAAGTACATTGGATCGAAGTAGAAGAATGCAAGTGTTTCCATAAGCCACCGTCCCGCTGTCGGCACAAATCACTAACCTGATTATAGCCGACTCTACGCCGCTACGCACGCCGAGGATCTGTCGATACTAATAATCGGCAACCGGCGTCTCGCGGCGTGAATCCGACAAACACCAGCCCAGGCCGGCGAGACCGTCACTGCAAGGTTCCCAGGCGACCGCCGTACCTGCCGGGTGCATCCCGAAAAAGGTGGCAGAAGCTTACCGGGTGATATGGGTCCCGACGTATCCCGACGTACATCGGGAGGACTTGCCCATGCAAACCGCTCTGCGCCGAACCTTACGGAACCTGCGGGGCTCGACGGCCGGCGGATTCCGGACGGAAACTGGCGGGTGGGCGCATGCAGATTTCGGCTTGACCGGTGGCGCCCGGCCCCGTATTCCTTGGGCAAGCCGGCGCAATCGTGCGTCAGGCAGAGCTTGCTTACGAGGGAGAATCGATGCGATACACAATCTTCGATACCGTCTGGGGTTCTTTCGGTTTTGTTGTGTCCGGGAAGCGTCTGGTGGCTACGTTCCTGCCGCAGCCCGAGCGGAGCATCCGGCGTGCGGTGGCCGCCCGCTGGCCGGACGCCGTCGAAACGCCGGATTTGCTGCCGCGATTTCGACGTCAGGTAATCGACTATTACAAGGGCAAGCCTACCATCTTCAAAGCCGAGGTCGATCTTACGGATGTGACGCCTTTCCGCGAGGACGTGCTCCGGGCCTGCCGGCGGATTCCCTACGGCAGAACGGCCTCCTATGCAGACCTGGCCCGGATGGTGGGCAAACCCAGTGCGGCCCGAGCCGTCGGCGGGGCAATGGCACATAATCCCCTGCCGCTGGTCATACCCTGTCACCGTGTGCTGCGCTCGGACGGTTCTCTCGGCGGATTCTCGTCGCCGAGAGGGGTCAAGGAAAAGAAACGCCTGCTAACACTCGAAAAGGCGCTGTCCCATTAACGAGGTGCCCATGGACGATCTTTCACGAAGAGGTTTTCTGCAGTCGGCCGCGGCGGTCGCAGCGGCGGGCGTATTGACGCCGTCTGTCTCCAGCGCTTCGACCAACCGCTCGGCGAGTCTCTCAGGGCCGGTGGTCGTCTCCAGCGCCAACGGCCTTCGGGCTACAGAGAAAGCAGCCTCCATGATCCGCGACGGCGCAGACACGCTCGACGCCGTCATCGCCGGGGTCAACATCGTTGAGGAGGACCCTGAAGACAACAGCGTCGGTTACGGCGGGCTGCCCAACGAGGACGGAGTGGTCGAGCTGGACTCATGCGTTATGCACGGTCCGACGTGCCGGGCCGGTGCGGTCGCCGCACTGCGCAACATCAAAACTCCCTCAAGCGTCGCCAAGATTGTGATGGAGCGGACGGATCACGTGATGATCGTCGGCGAAGGTGCTTTGCGCTTTGCCCGTGCTCACGGGTTTGAGGAGGTCAATCTGCTGACCGACAAGGCCCGGAAGATCTGGCTCAAATGGAAGGAAAAGCACTCCGACCGCGATGATTGGATTCCGCCCGAAGTGCCGGATGATGACACTCAGTCCAGCGCGCTTGTCGACCTGCCTTTCAGCTATGGAACGATCAACTGCTGCGCGGTCAGTCCGGCCGGCGATCTTAGTGGTGTTACAACGACCAGCGGGCTCAGCTTCAAGATCCCCGGGCGGGTGGGCGACTCGCCCATTATTGGCGCGGGTCTGTACGTGGATAACACTGTAGGCGCGGCCGGCAGCACCGGTCGAGGCGAAGCGGTTATCAGGACCTGCGGAAGTCACACCGTGATCGAGGGGATGCGACACGGCCTGTCACCGGTTGAGGCCTGTCTTTCCGCGCTTCGACGCATCGTGAAGACTACGACGGAGAAGCGACTCCACCGCAAGGATGGGCGGCCCAAGTTTGACGTGAAGTTCTACGCAGTGGCCAGGGACGGCCGGCACGGCGCCGCGGCCATCTGGTCCGGCGCGGAGTACGCAGTCTACTCTGACGGGCAAAACCGCCTCGAACCGTGCGCGTATCTGTACGAGAAACCTGAGGAAAAGGAATAGTCCGGCGATGCACTGCACATCCTGATGCGCTGCCGGCCTTAGAGAAGTAGGGCAGGTGGTTCTCCCGGCCACGCCGGGAGGTTCACCTGCCACCCGAAAACGGCAGGTCAACGTTCCGCTGGCGCGGAACAACGACCTGCCC
>CP070827.1:1408295-1411994 GCA_020344555.1 Phycisphaerales bacterium | reverse complement strand
CACCGGCTGCAGCCGGTGCCGAAACCGAAAGAGCATCCATTAACCGGAGACCTCATTCATGACAACATCGATATGCAGCCTTCGGGCTGCTTCCCCACTACTGCTGCTCCTTGCCTTCTCGCAGAACCTCGCTGCCCAAGACATCACCGCTCAAATGGACGAGTACATGGCGGCCCAGCAGGAAGTCAACCACTTCATGGGTTCCGTGCTCGTCGCCCGAGACGGTAAACCTATTTATCGCAAGGGCTTCGGCTTGGCTAATGCCGAGTACGACGTGCCGAACGCGCCGCAAACGAAGTTCCGGCTCGCCTCGAATGGCAAGATGTTCACGAGCGCGGCGATTCTGCTGCTTCAGCAGCGTGGGCTGCTGAATGTCCAGGATCCGATCGGCAAGTACCTCGAGAAGCCGCCAAAAAAGTGGGCCAAGGTGCGCATCCATCATTTGCTCTGTCACTCCTCGGGGATCCCCAACTTCACCTCCTTTCCGAGCTACAAGGAGACCTGGATGGTCCCTTCGAAGCCGGAGGAGACCATACTCCGATTCCGAAACAAGCCTCTCGAGTTCGCTCCGGGGGAAAAGTCCTCCTACAGCAACTCCGGTTACACGTTGTTGGCGATGATCATCGAGCGAGTCTCCGGCATGCCATTCGGGGACTTCGTCGAGAAGAACATCTTCGGGCCGCTCGACATGAAGGACACCGGACACGACACCCACGCCGCAATCCTGAAGCACCGTGCCACGGGCTACACCTGGGGCGAGAACGGACTGGAGCATGCCCCCTATCACGACATGGACCTGGTCATCGGCTCGGGCAGCATTTATTCAACCGTCGACCACCTGCTCAAATGGGAGCAAGCCCTCTACACCGATCGTCTCCTCTCGGTAGAGTCGCGTGAAGCCATGTTTACTCCCTACGGAGAGGTAGCCGGCCGGGCCGCCGGCTATGGCTGGGGAGCGGGAGAACTGGCCGGTCGAAAGGTCCAGGGCCATTCGGGACGGATCAACGGCTTCTTCGCCCAGATCGGTCGTTTTCCAGAAGAGAAGGTCACGATCATCGTGCTGTCTAATATGTGGACGCGCTCGAAGATCGCACGAGACCTGGCGTCCATCCTCTTCGGCGAGGACTACGAGCTACCGAAGCGTACCGGAGAAAAGGTGTCAGTATGAATTAAAGGGTCTGGAAAAACAGGTGGAAAAACAGCGACAGTCACCGTTTTCCGGAAACAAGGGCACGGAATATAGGTGACTGTCCCCTATTGCCCATCCGATGGTTGCGTTGAGATGCGAATAGGAGGAATTCGATGGATGCACTCGGTCAAGACGTTCGTTATGCGGTTCGCACTCTGTCGAAGCACCCGGGGTTCGCCGCAGTCATCATACTGACATTGGCCTTCGGGATCGGAATCAATACTGCGGTTTTCAGCGTTCTCAATGCGGCTGTTCTGCGACCGATTCCGTACAAGGACCCTGACCGTCTGGTTGTTGTTTCCGGGACGCAAGGCGGTGCCGTAGCATACGAAGGCGCGGTGTCTTACGCGGAACTGGAGGATTTCCGGGCTCAGAGCCGGTCCTTTGAGCACCTCGATGGCCTGCGTGCTGTGGGCTTTACACTCAGCACCGAAGAGGGGCTGGAACGCATCACGGGCGCGTATGTCACGGCGCGCTTCTTCTCCATGCTGGGCATTGAAGCCGCGGCGGGACGGCTCTTCCATCCGAGCGAGGATCTTCCCGGCGCGGAGCACGTCGCCGTTGTCAGCGACAGATTCTTACAGAACCATTTCGACGGGGATCCAACCGTCGTGGGCCAAACCCTCGTACTTGATCGTGTCGGTTTCACGATCGTAGGGGTTTTGCCACCGGGCTTTTCGTTCCCCATCGATGTGCGCAGAACGGACGTGTGGACGACCACAGCGTCGGATGCCGCGACGTTTCCCGGTCGTGGTTCGCCCCGCCTCAAGGTCGTCGGGCGTTTGAAGCCAAATGCGACGATCGCCGAAGCTGACGCGGAGATGCGTACGATCGCCGGGCGAATGGCCCGGCAGTATCCGCGGAGCAACGCCAACCGCAATGTCGAGCTCGAGTTTCTAAAGGAGCATGTCGCTGCCAGAAGCCGCGCGGCGCTGTATCTCCTGCTCGGTGTTGTCGGACTGGTCCTGCTCATCGCCTGCGCGAACGTTGTCAACATGCTCTTGGCGCGGACCGAGGCTCGCAAGACGGAGTTTGCGATTCGGGCGGCACTGGGGGCAGGTCGCCGACATCTTGTTCGCCAAGTCCTCGTGGAGGCATTGCTGCTCGCCTGTGTCGGAGGCACCGTCGGATTGCTGGTGGTCTCGTGGGTGTTTGATGCGTTGGCGGCTTTCGTCGGGGACTTGCACGGGGTCGGGGTCGATTGGAATGTTCTGGGTTTCACGGCGGCCGTTACGGTGGTAACAGCTCTCCTTATCTGTCTGATTCCGGCGCTTGTCACTTCGCGATTCGACATACACACGTCGTTGAAGGGGGGGACGCAATCGAGCGCCGGCAGGAGACGGCACCGCCTGTTGTCAGGAGTCCAAGTCGCCCAAGTCACGGTGGCGTTCATGCTGCTCGTGGGCGCCGGACTGTTGTTGCGGAGTGTCCGGCAACTCCTATCCGTCGATCCGGGCTTTCAGAGCGAGAACCTGCTTACCTTTCAGATGTCGGTGCCGCGATCGGGCTTCACCGACGCCGGCGCGCGGGCGCGACTCTATCGTGAGGTCATTGACCAACTCGAGAACATCCCCGGTGTTCAGTCAGTCGGAGCCAGCACTTCGCTGCCGCTCCACCGAGCTTTCGTGACCAATGGTTTTTCCATCGTCGGCCGCGAGGAAGCCGTGCCCGGGGCTTGGCAAACCGGGCGTTTCGACTCGATCAGCCCGGAGTACTTTCAGACCCTGGGCGTTCCGCTACTTCGCGGAAGATTCTTCTCCCGGCAGGACTCGATCGGGCACCCGCCCGTGGTCATCATCAACGAGGCGATGGCCAAGCGCTACTGGCCGAATGAGGAACCACTTGGCGAGCGCGTTGACCTTGGTTCGACCTTCAATGACGGGACGGATGGCCTGTTCGACATAGTCGGGATTGTCGGCGACATCAAGGACACAGCCTTGGATCGCGCGGCGGAACCCTGTATGTACGCGTCCTGCGATCAAGTTGCGCTGCGGTTCACGTTCTTTACGCTGCGTACAACCGGTGAACCCATGGGTCTAGTCCGTGCAGTCCGAAAAGAGGTCGCCACCGTCACTCGGGACGAAGCACCCTTCGAGTTTATCAGCATGGACATACTGCTGAAGGGGACCACGGAGCAGCGAATGTCCGTCGCGGTTCTGCTGGGCCTGTTCGCCGCGGTGGCCATGGGGCTCTCGGCGGTGGGCCTGTACGGCGTCGTCTCCTTTTCCGTTGCACGGAGGACGCGGGAGATCGGCATACGTATGGCGCTTGGCGGGCAACGCGGTCATGTGCAGCGCATGGTGCTCAGGCAGGGCCTCACGCTGACGGCGGTCGGCTTGGGAATCGGGTTGCTTGGCTCGTTGGTGCTGATGCGCGCGCTGTCAAGTCAGCTTTATGAGGTTAGCCCGGCCGACCCGGTCACGTTTTCCGCCGTCTCCACGCTGCTGTTGGTCGTTGCGTTGCTCGCCTGCCACTTCCCCGCCCGCCGGGCGACGAAGGTCGATCCGATG
>CP070827.1:1404480-1408195 GCA_020344555.1 Phycisphaerales bacterium | reverse complement strand
CGCGCCTCTTGCCTGGAGAGCGACTCGAACATTTCCAGCCGTCGTCCTGGGGCCGGCTCCGGCTCGAGATTGAGGGGCAGGGCACCGGCCTCGCCTACTCTCTTCGCCAGACCGTTCGCATGCCACTGAGCCTGCTCCATGGCCCGCTGTCGGCGGCGGACGTCCCCCTGTGCCAGGATGAAGACAAGCAAGGCTATGGTGGCGACGGCCAAGACGATCACCGAACGCAGGATCGACAAGCGCCGCCGCGCGGATCGCCCCTCGGCCTCAGCGGCGTTGACCATCGGTTCGGTATGAGTTTGCTGGTTCATCGCTTACACCGTCAGTACTGCAAAGACCGGATGTGGGCGGTGTGGCCCATAATCCCGGCGGCGGCGCAAGGCATCGGCCGGGCCTGGTCTATTCCTCATCCTCGGGGTGGATCGCGGTCTGATCCGCACTGGAGGCCAACTCCTCCAGCGCCGAAATCGGATCGACCTCCTCCTCCGAGGTGTACACGTGCTTCGAGGTGGCGACCCTGGCGCCGGGTTGTCCGGCCCCCCGGCCCGCGGGCACTTTACTCCGGACTTCGACCAACTCGTCGTCACCCGGGTTGTCGTCGATCTGAACGGTAAAGACAACCGGGCCGACCATTATCTGGTCGCCGGGCTCCAGATCCTCCTCGTCAACCCGGCGGTTGTTCAAGTAGGTACCGTTGGAAGCCCCGAGGTCCTTTAGCACCGCGCCGTCCTCCTCCAAGGAGATCTCCGCGTGGTGGCGAGAGACTATGGCCAGAGGAATACGAATGTTGCAGTCGTCCTTTCGGCCGATGGTCGTTGTACCCGGGCCCAAGGGGAACACCCGCTTCGATCCGTCCTCCCGGAACATAACAAGTTTGACATCCATCAGCACGTGTCCGTTACTCGAAACCAACCTCGCGCCAAGCCATTCCTTGGTCGGGCCTGGAGACCCGAGTCGTCACCAACCCGCGATTCAATATACCCCAGATCCGCCTGTCCTTCAAATCAGTGCAAGACGTCCCACGGGGCCGAGGATGCCGTTTCTTACGTTTTTACGCGCCTCTGCGACAGGCGGCAGGGCGGTGAGCGGTCCGGACCCGCCGGGGCGTGGTGGACGTGGTCCAGCTCGCCGCGGATCCCATCTTCGAGTGGCTCGGCGCCGGGCACTTTGCATGCCGCAGAAACCATTGTAGGCGGAACCTTGCTGATGGCCCTATGTCTCGCTCTCCGAGCTGTCCTTGTCCAGAATGAGTTCCTTGAGCGGTGCGCATTCCTGTACAAGATCTATCCAAACGCCGGGCAGATTCATCAACGCCGTCAGGTTCTCCTTCGAACTGGGCCACTCCGTCTCGAACCGACTCATTTCGCTCGTGGACGCAGCTTCCTTACTCCTTGGCCCTGCCTCCCACAATGCGTCGGATGGCGGGATCAACGCATGGACGCTCCGCATCATTCACGTCTGCGTATTCAGTCAATCCGCCATAGATGGCCTGCCGGAACATCGCCATCATCGTGTGCTGCGTGTTCTTTCTGGGAGGCCGATCTGATGACACCACACTCGCTGTTTCCGTTAGACGGAACGTTTCACCCAGCTCACGAAGGGGCAGTAGTCCCACATCACTGGTGATCTTCGCTCCATGGAATTCGAGTTTGAGTTTGCCGCCAAACTGAACACGAAGTGCTTGTTTTCGCTTGTCACCTGTTGGATGCCCCTGTCAAAATGGCCGAGAACCCTTGGATTACAGGGGCAGCATGCACGTATCATCCCATCAGGAACACTGTATCTGGGAAATGCGGGTTAAGATGGCTCCAAGGCCAACCCGAGATCGTCGCCTCTGTGCTGTTCTTCAAGCCATTTCATGAATTGCTCCAAGACCTCCAGGCGCTGCTCGGCCACTGCGCGCACAGGTGCGAAGCGGAACGACTCTTTAAGGTGTTTTTCCCAGAAGCGATACTCTTTACGACGACGCCACGTGTCGATGACCGCCTGCACGCCCCCACCCGCAACGGCTCCGCGTCGGATGCTCGACCACAACGAAAGCACGCCGAGTTCATCCAGGTTATCGGCCTCCGCGATAACCTGTCCCTCTATGGACTCAATGCGGCTGTTCTTGAGCGATCGAATTGCCTCGGACGCCCGCGGAAGCGAACCGCGCGGCAACAACTCGGCCAAGGCATCCTCCAGCATCCGCGCCCCGTGCTCGCGATGCTCGCGAAGAACTCCGGACTTCAAGCGGGACAGAATCTCACCGCGATGGATTTCGCCGCCTCGCAGCCTGGCGATCCACCCGGCATCGTGGTATAGCGCCGCGGCGACGACCGCTGTTTCATCGGGAGACGCCGCTCGTACCTCGGGTAGCCTGGCGATTTGGCGCGCGCTCTTGGCCACCCGAGCCGAGTGTTCCCAGAGGATTGGATCCTCACCACCCTGCTCGGTTTTGATCGCCAGATCCGCTTGAGCGCGGTTCCAGATGGCGTCCCAGTGCATCGTGGGCTACGTCCGATCCCGGCTCTGAGGCATCCGTGCCGGCCGGTCCATAAAAACCGTCTCTGCCCGGGGGAATGTTCAAGGCGCACCCAAAAGCGCATGAGCTGACAGACCCGCAGCGAACTTAGCGGCCCGTCCTTTCCCTCTCACGTTCATGCTAGTCAGACGCCTTCACAGCGGCCAGAGCCGGCTGAACGCATCGAACGTCGACAGATTTGCACAACGGCTACGTTGGAGCCGACCTTCTCGCACACCTCCGCTTGACCGCAGGGACCATTGTAACGCATGGAGTGCCTGTGAGGCTACCGAAAAATCGTGGATGCGACGGACTCCGCCAGAGCGGGGTGACTCATTACGTGACACTCGGGACCGGGCGGCCCTAGGCGGTCTCGACAATCTCGTAGTAGCAATTACGCCTCCTGGGCACCCATCCGGCGTCGGCGATTGCTCTTCTTATCTCTTGTTCTGTAAGGCGATACGTCGTTCCGGCCGCCGACACAACGTTCTCTTCCATCATCACTGAACCCATGTCGTTGGCCCCGAAGAAGAGAGCAAGTTGACCTATCTTCACACCCTGGGTGACCCAACTTGCCTGGATGTTGGCAAAATTGTCCAGGTAGGCCCGGGCGAGGGCCGTCATCCGCAGATACTCGTGGGCGTTGGCCGGCAGCAAACGCCTCCCGTCCGGTAGGCCGTCGTAGTCCGTCCCGAAGGCGCGAACCCGCCCAAGGGGCGTGCTGCCGGGTTGGAATGTCCAGCCGATGTACGCCGTGAACCCGTCGGTCTCGTCCTGCAGATCGCGAAGGCGATGCAGATGCTCGATTCTATCCTGGATGGTCTCGACGTGGCCGAACATCATCGTGACGCTCGTTCTCATTCCCAACTTGTGAGCCTCGCGAACCACGTGCAGGTACTGGTCAACCGTTGTCTTGCCTTGGGCGATCTTCCGCCGGACGCGGTCAACCAGGATCTCGGCGCCGCCGCCGGGTATCGTGTCCAAGCCGGCCTCTCGCAGTCGCAGCAGAACGTCACGAACGCTCATGTCAAACGTCTCGTGAAAGGCGTGGATCTCGGGAGGGCTGAAAGCGTGCACGTGAATGCCGGGATATTCCCGCTTTACAAATCGCAGAAGATCAAGGTACCACTCGAATGGCAGGATATCCTTGGGCACCAACCCGCCCTGCATCAGGATTTGTGTGCCTCCAATCTTGATCAGCTCCTCGATCTT
>CP070827.1:1400665-1404380 GCA_020344555.1 Phycisphaerales bacterium | reverse complement strand
GCATGACGCAGAGGAAAATCGCGAATCGACTCAGCCAGGGTATCTCCCATTCGAGCCTCGGGTGAGTCCAAGAGGATCGGGCAGATCCACACGCCCTGGTCGGTCACCATCCGGGCCGTGCTGCAGACCAGTTGGCTCTGATCGTATCCCTCCATCATGTCATGTGTCACCTGGGCGGCATCACAATACCCGCCGGTCCGCCGGGCCTCGGCACCGAGCTTGAGCAGGGGCATGACCTTTAACCGTGGATTCTCATACCCAGCGCCCGCCATCGCATGCCTGAATTCCGTCAGCATCTTCTCATCGCAGCCCTCCCACGTCCGAGTGATGGTGATGATGGGGAGAAAGCGGCGCTCGACTAGCTTCCGGATACCCTGCATCGCCCGATCGAAGGTCCCCTCACCTCGGATGGGATCGTTCATTTCTGCCGAATAGCCGTCCAGGCTGGCACGTATCTCCAGGGAATGAGCCGACGTCTTTTGCATGGCTTCGAGCCGGTCCAGCGTGCTGTCACGAAAGAGCGTCGCATTGGTCAATACGGTGGCCTGCCCGTACTGGAGAGTCACATCGAGAATGTCGCACATCTGCGGATTCGCAAACGGTTCACCACCGGTGAAGTAATACTCCTTGACCCCAACGGCTTTGGCCTCTTCGAGGTACCGCTTGCACGTCTCGAGAGAGAGGAAGCGAAACTTGTGGTTGTCGGGCGAGCAGCTTATGAAACAGTGATTGCAACGCAGGTTGCAGACCGTTCCACCCACCTGGAACCAAAGCGTATCGAGCTTGGTGGTGTGCACACACGGTGCGTCTGGTTGCAGTACGTCCAGTTTGGCACCTTGTTCCTGTGTTGTCATTCAGTCAACCTCTCATGGATCAACGGATCAACCCGAAGAACATCTGGCCGGCCTTTGTGATTCCCGTTAGCCCCGTAACAGACTCTCAGATCCGTTAGCGCGCCAATCCGTCCTGCTCCATTAGAGACGAGGTGCCGCCGCGGTGTCGTGGCCGCGAGGGATTCCGATGCCCGCACTGGAGCGTCAGATTACTCCCGGTGTCGCGACTGAACAAGGCGCTTTCTAGAAACTTGATGCGATGAGCATGGGCGGTGAGGCTGCAGCGGCGATGCTTGTCATGGGGGCCGACCCTGTGGTCAAAGCCGTTCTTCGACCGGACGGTGCCGGCTAGGCGGATACGTCGAGCTGCCCACCAGGGGATTCGACCGGCTCGCCGTTGGTGCCGGGGGCGTAGCCCTCCGCGGTTTGCAGGAACATCGTCGTGGTCGTCTGCTGAATCGTGATTGTGGTCGATGAGTAGTAAGCACCCACCCATAGCGGCTGGCCCATCCTACCTGCGCCCAGCGACGCCAGGGCATTCCGTGAGGAGGCGGCACTGTCTTGGGAGCTCTCTAGCAGGGCTAGGAGTATGATGAGGGCGATCAGCATGCGCAGAGTCTTGTCGTCCTCGAGGCCGCCACCGATGCTCTGTAACAGCTCTGACACGGCGGAGTGTACACGCGAGACCGCAAGCGCGTCGCTCGTCGGCGAAGGCGAGGTGGTTCCCACGCCGCCCGGGCCGGTGCCAACCGGCCCGGTTCCGGCAAAGCGGTTCGCGCTCAACGCCGGGCTGCCCGCCAGGCCTCCCGAGCCAACGTTTACCGGTGGAATCGGGCCCACAATCTTCTTCTCCTTGAAACCTTCTGCGACCGCCTCACGCGCACAACACGGTCCGTCTAACTTCTGGCAAGGCCACGCCCTCTCCTCAATTAGAGGACCGGTCCGACGTAACCTTCGTTATAGCAATGGCTTATGAGGAGCGCGGGGCGCAGCCGGCTTTGCCGGTTTTGCCGCCACGTCCGGCCAACGCCTCAGCCCCGTTTCCAGAACGCATCGCGACCCCAGCCAGTCCCAGACTCAGTTGTCCGATATTGCCGCATGGTCGGCGACCGGGAGCTGCAAGTCAGACCCCGGCCCCCCGACGCGCCCTTGAGGCTCACGGGACCGGATTCGGCGAAGCGGAGGCCGAGTCAGCGGGTCCGGATTACGCCTCAGCTTCCGGGTCGCCCACGACCCCCCTCCAGGTTGTGCTCGGTTGACAGGCCTGCCTGCCGATCTAGTATGGGGACTTGGCCATGGTCATATGCGCCGCGGTGTCCGCTCCAACCGGGGGTGTTTCGTGGCGCGCTGTGGTGGGTACGTGTATCGAAGCATCTAGTGACGTCCGGCGCCGGCGAGGCGGTTGTCCGCAGTAGCGTGCGTTGATTGCCGCAGGTGCCATCCACTGCTGTGTTTCAGGCTGCCAGAAGTTTCATGAATTCTACCGCGTTGAGCACGACCATGGCCGCTTCGTCAGTAACCGCAACTGCCCCCGCCAAAATCAACCTCACTCTTGATGTGCTTGGCCGCCGCGACGACGGTTACCACGATGTGCGGTCCCTGGTCATCGGCGTCAGTCTGTATGACCACATTCGCTGTCGCATCCGCCATGAACCTGGTATCGAGCTGATATGCAGCGATCCGGGGCTGCGAGGCAGTGCCAATCTGGCACATCGGGCGACGGCGAAGCTCGCACAGCAACTCGGGCATGAACCGGCCCTGAAGATCGAGTTGGAAAAGCGGATTCCCGTTGGCGGCGGGATGGGCGGAGGTAGCAGCGACGCCGCAAGCACCCTAAGCCTCTGCAACGATATTTGGGGAGCCGGGCTGGACCCCGCCGGGCTTGCTGCCATCGGTGCCGAGCTGGGCTCGGACGTGCCCCTTTTCTTCTCACTTCCAAGCGCGGTCGTGACCGGCCGCGGTGAGAAGGTCCAGCCGGTCGCTCTGCGCTGGTCCGGGTGGGTGCTGTTGGTGTTTGTGGACGCCGTGGTGTCCACCACCGAGGTCTACCGGGCCTGGCGGCCTTCGGATGCGGCGCGTTTGCCTGACAAAGCAGACGAGGCGATCGTCATGGCGGCAACTGCAGACGAGGTGTCTGCCCTGAGATCGAACCACCTCGAACCGGCTGTCCTCCGTGTTTCCCCTGCGGTGGCCCGGATTTACGACGAGTTGAATCGGGCGGGGCTCGGCCCGATTTGCATAACGGGAGCGGGATCGACATTGTACCGACTGTTTGACCAGGAGCAGGCTGCGCACCGGGTGCAGAGACGAGTAAGTGACCTGCGCATTGGCGTGACGACCTCGGTGGTCGCGGCACCTGTTGGGCCAGCCTCAATAGCCAGTGAGGAGTCTTGAATGGAAATCTCCGACGTACGTGTCAGGCTAGTGAAGGATGTTAACCAGCGCCTCAAGGCCGTTTGCAGCGTCACGCTGGACCGGGAATTCGTGGTTCGGGATGTGAAGATAGTGGAGGGGACCAGTGGTCTGTTCGTGGCCATGCCGTCACGTAAGCTCTCGGTTCCCTGCCCGACGTGCAGAACGCAGAACCATTTACGGGCCAGGTATTGCAACGAGTGCGGAGGGAAGCTGCCGCCCGCGCGGATCCCGGCCGACGCAGACGGCCGAGAGAAGGCCCATCGAGACATTGCCCATCCGATCACCGCGTCCTGCCGTGAGTCGGTTCAACAGCGTGTGCTCGAGGCCTATCAGGATGAATGCGAGCAGGACGAAGATGCCGACTATGCGGCATCGGATGAGGACACCGAGGCAGGCCGTGGAGACTCTCGAGGCTACGATTCGGCGACCACCGACGCCAGAGCTGGAGGCGGCGGCGCCTCATCCCG
>CP070827.1:1396842-1400565 GCA_020344555.1 Phycisphaerales bacterium | reverse complement strand
CCTTGCGGACCGTTAGCAGCGGTGCTCTCGGACCCACGGCGTTGGAGCAGGCGGAATCGCTCGAGCAACTTCGCTGGTTGGAACACGGGCTGCCAATCGGCGTGGTGATCGTGGAACACGCCTTCGTCGGCATCGATACGCCGGAAGACTACGCGGCGTTTGTGCAGCGGACTTCCGGTAAGCCGCTGATGTCAAACGGCGCGGAGTCGCGAACGGCGCAGAGTTACGGGAAGCTGCAAGACCGCGCAGGCTGAAGCCTGCGGCTCGTTGAGAATTGATGGGTTGGATCGTGGTCGGTTGGTTCCAGGGCGCGACATCGTCGTGCGACGCGGTGACAACTTAGATGACTTCTGAAAACACACTCGAATCCTTGAGGCATGCTTCGGATGACACCGAATTCTTCACCCCGATGCCCACCGGCTACGAGCCGGGCAAGACGAAATACGTCGTCGTCTTCGGTACGGTGATGAGCGGTTTGGGCAAGGGCATTTTCTCCAGCTCGCTCGCCAAGATATTGCAAGACAAAGGTGCCACCGTCACCCCCATCAAGCTCGAGGGCTATCTCAACCTGGACAGCGGCACGCTCAACCCCTACCGGCACGGCGAGGTCTTCGTGCTGGACGACGGGATGGAGTGCGACATGGATCTGGGCACCTACGAGCGGATGCTCAACCTCGATCTGTCGCGCCTGAACTTCTGCACGAGCGGCCAGGTCCTGTCCTCGGTGCTGGACAAGGAGCGTGAGGGACGCTACCTCGGCCGGGACGTGCAGATGATCCCCCATGTGACCGGTGAGGTGAAGCTGCGTCTCCGTGAGCTGGCAGTCGTGGCCCAGGCGGATGTCGTTTTCGTGGAAATCGGCGGGACCGTCGGCGACGTGGAAAACGCCTATTTCATTGAGGCCGTCCGCGAAATGTCCTACGAGGAAGGGCCGGGGAACTTCTGCTTCGTGGCCCTGACCTACGTCGTCGAGCCGCAAATCCTGGGCGAGCAGAAATCCAAACCCGCCCAGGTCAGCCTCAAACTGCTCAATGCAGCCGGTATACATCCTAACATCATCGCCTGCCGTGCCTCCGCACCGGTTACCAAGAAAGTACGCGAGAAAATCGCCCTCTTCGCCAACGTTCCTATGGATCGCGTGTTCTCCATGCACGATTGCGACAGTGTTTACGTTGTGCCGGAGATGCTGCGCGGCGCCGGAATCGATGCCGCCGTGACCGACCTGCTGAGAATCACAGATGGCGTCGACAGCAAGGCCGAAGAGTCCGCCAGAAAGACGTGGAACGACTACATCGTGCATTTCCGCGGTGCCGAGCACCCGGTCACGATAGGAATCATCGGCAAATACACCACGGTGCGCGACAGCTACGCCAGTATCATCCAGGCCCTGGAACACGCCGGCACACATTTCGGTGCCAAGGTCGCCATAGAGTGGGTGGACAGTTCCGACCTTACCGACGCGAACGCGGCCCGGAAGCTCGAGAACATTCACGGGGTGATCGTTCCGGGCGGCTTTGGGACCAGAGGAGTTGACGGCAAGATCGCCTGCATCCGCCACGTGCGCGAGAACAACATCCCCTATCTGGGCATCTGTTACGGAATGCAGCTCGCGGTCATCGAATACGCCCGCCACGCTTGCGATCTGACGGGCGCCCACAGCACCGAGCTGGAACCGGATTGTCCCCACCCGGTCATCGACCTGCTGCCCGAGCAGAAGAAGCTCGAGGGCCTCGGTGGCAACATGCGCCTCGGCGGCTACGACGTGGCCATTACTCCTGGGAGCATCGCCGCAACCCTGTTTGACGGCGCCGAGCGCGTCCGGCTGCGCTTCCGACATAGGTATGAGGTCAATCCGGAATATATCGAAACGCTGGAGAACACCGGGCTGGTCTTTTCGGGCAGAAGCCCGAAGCACCCGATCATGCACGCCCTGGAGCTCCCGGAAGACCGACACCCGTTCTTCTTTGCCACCCAGGCACACCCGGAGCTGACCAGTCGGCCCCTGCGCCCCCAGCCGATGTTCCTGGGGCTGATCCGGGCCGCTATGCAGCACAGTGGCGTGCAGATCCGCGGCGGCCTGGAATGCGCGCGGCCCAAGGGGGAGTGCTCGCCCGAGCAGTGCGACCCTGTTGACAGCTCCCACGCCTCACCCTGATGAGCTCCTCAACGGCCGCGAATCAGACGAGAGCGGACCTAAGCCGTTTCCCGCGCACCCGATACCAGGGAAGCAAGCGCAAGCTGGCCGGTGCAATCCTTGCCGAGCTGCACGACCTGAAGTTCACTACGGTGCTGGACGCTTTTGGCGGAACCGGCGCGGTGTCGTATGCGTTCAAATGCACAGGCAAGCAGGTTACCTACAACGACATACTGGCCTTTAATCATCAGATTGGTCGTGCCCTGATCGAGAACGATACGGTTCGCCTTGATGACGACCGGATCAATGCGATCGGCGCCCCGCAGGCCGGCGTGGAATACGGCAACCTTATCGAACGCACATTCGAGGGCATCTACTTCACCGACGAGGAGAACCGTTGGCTAGACGTGGCCGTCGGTAACATACGCCGGCTTACGCGCCGCTATGAGCGGGCCATTGCCTGGTTCGCGCTGTTTCAATCCGCACTGGTCAAACGGCCGTATAATCTGTTCCACCGAAGCAACCTCTACATGCGGACTGCCGACGTTCAGCGAAGCTTCGGCAACAAGGCCAGTTGGGATCGCAGCTTCGCCGAGCATTTCGGGGTCTTCGCCGCTGAGGCCAACGCCGCCGTCATCGATTCAGGCGGCACGTGCAGGGCGATCTGCCGTGACGCGCTCGAAGTGGAGCCCGACTACGATCTGGTATATGTCGACACGCCCTACATCAACCGGTCCGGCGTTGGTGTGGACTACCGCGAGTTCTATCACTTCCTGGAGGGAATGGTCCGCTACGGCGAATGGCCCGGGATGATCGACCTGGATTCCAAGCACCGCCGGCTGATCCGTCGGCGCGACCCCTGGTCGAACGCCGACTCCTGCCATGACATGTTCCGCCGCCTGTTCGAGCGGTTCCGCAATAGTATTCTGGTGGTGTCCTATCGCAGTGACGGCGTTCCGACAGTCAACCGGCTTGCCGGCATGCTCCGCGATGTCAAACGACATATTCGTGTCATCGACGGCCCTTCATATCAGTACGCCCTATCCACCAACCGCCGCACCCGGGAGGTCCTCATGATCGGCACCGATTCGGCTGCGTAAAGCAACCTGACCCGGGACGAGACTCCCACCTCGTCCCCAAGCCTGCTGAGCTGGGCTGAGCTGGGACGAGATTCCCATCTCGTCCCCACGCGTGCTGAACTGGGACGACATTCCCATCTCGTCCCCAAACCTGCGGGGATCCCCTTCCCGCAGTCGTGACAACGGATCCCATATTACGGGTGCGAGAAGGGATTCTCGCACCAGCGGTACGGCTGAGCTGGGACGAGATTCCCATCTCGTCCCCAAACCTGCGGGGATCCTCTCCCGACAGTCGTGGCAGCGGATCTCATATTGTGAGTGCGAGAATCCCGATGCGTCTTCGTCCCGGTCTGCCGCGGTACATCGGGACTCGGAGCAGCGGTACTTCGTAACGGAGCACAGGCGGGCGCAACTGTCCCGCATCCCGCACACCCGCTGGGCACATACAACAACGTGGGCTACCCTGTCCTGCCGGGCTACGTGACCCAGCACGAGATCTCGCAGTCTGCC
>CP070827.1:1393014-1396742 GCA_020344555.1 Phycisphaerales bacterium | reverse complement strand
GGCCGCGGCGGCCACGGCGGTCAAGATGAAGAGACGCCGCCCGGTGTCCTTCATCGCCGACCACCCGTTCCTCTTCCTGATTAGAGACAATCAAGACGGGAGCATCCTGTTCATGGGGCGAGTGGTGAATCCGACCCTATAATCCGAATTCCACGACTTGCCTGCACTCCGATTCTGTACCACGACCGTCAAGAAGCGGACGTACAGCTTGCCACTGGTGCGAGAATCCGTTCTCGTACGCACACTGTCAGGGATTCCACACATTCACAGAAAGGGATTCCTGCCGGAGTCGGGACAAGATGGGAATCTCGTCCCGGCGATCTTCATGGTAACGACTGTCTTCATGGCGACGTTCGCGTTCATGAAATGGCGGGGACCTTCGATCTGCAGCCTCGGCACCATCCTCGCGGGTGTGCCGGTCTATTTCGTCTGGTCGTCGGTCCCGAGAATGGCCAAGGCGTAAGGCCGGGATTAACAGATAAGTCCGGCGCCACCATACACGTGGCGATTGCCGCCCCGACGTAACCACTTGTTTCTCAATAAGCTATGGCTGCACGCGTGTCCATCCTTGGAGCTCGCCCAAGGCGGTCCTCGCCGCACCGACGGCGCTCGTTCGCCACCACGATGGGTGCGTGTGCGGGCTGAGGAGCTCCATGCCGGGGCAGGCCATTCTTCGGCAGGGGCGCAATGCAGCGGAGGTGAGTCTCGAGCCACACTGGGTATGGTGTTTGACACGCGGCGGCCTCCAAAGGTATTGTTCGGGAATATCAGCCGGCCCAAGGGAGAAGACCAATGCCTTCCGACAAGGTGATTGCACGAGAACGCCGGGCCCTCCTGAAACTCATGGACCAGGGCCCCTTCAAGATTCCCAAACGCCAGGTGGATGAGAACATCCTAATCGCCACTTGGAACATTCAGCAGTTCTCAAACAACAAGACCAAGCGGGCCCTTCGGTACATCGCCGACATTTGCGAGCGGTTTGACATCGTTGCCCTGCAGGAGATCAAGACCAACCTGCGCGGGCTGAGTCGGCTGAGGGAGCTGCTTCCCGGCAACTATAGAATCCTGGTGTCCGACCCGACCGGAAACCACGAACGTTTTGCGTTCCTTTACGACAAGCGAACGGTCCATCCCACGGGCTTGGTGTGCGAGATCGGCTTCAAGGTTCCGGCCGCAACACACCGGGGCTTTCAGCTTCATCGGATGCCCTACTGCGCATCGTTCCAGGCTGGGCGGTTCGACTTCGTGCTCGTCAGTGTGCACATCTACTACGGTAAGACCAGTGCGGAACGCGATTTCCGGGAGCAAGAGATCCAGAAGCTCGTCGACTTTATCCATCGCCGGTCCAAGACCGAACGGTCGAAGGTGTTCGATCGGGACTTCTTCGTGGTCGGCGATTTCAACGTGGAGGAAGCCGGCGATCGGTTCTTTCAGGCCTTGGTGTCCAGAGGTTTTAAGATGCCGGGGAGGTTGCGCAATCTCAAGACAAACTTCATGCAGGATGCCACCTTCGACAAAATCGCCTGGGTGGACCGACCGTCGTTCTCATTCACTGGCAAGATCAATGTCGTCCCCTTTGGCAAGGTGTTGTTCCAGGACTGCAGGCCGAAAGGGGGCAAGAAGCAGATCAGTGATCATCTTCCGCTGTGGGCCGAGTTTGCCATAAACAGGCTGACGCAGGAACTGGATCAGATTCTCAGTTCTTGAGCCATTCGCTTCCATCCGGCTGTGACTCCTCGAGAATAAAGCACCCCGCAAATGAACACCGGAGGGGCGAAGTCGATCGCCAAAGGTGGCGAAATCCGCCGGAGTCTCGATTCCAAAATCGTGGCGGGTGGTATGCCTCTCGATGTACACCGGAACAGCGCAAACATGCTCGCCAAGAGCCGAACACGCCACCCGACGCCCTAGACCGATGGGCATCTGGACCCAGGCCCGGTGCGAGGGTGGCCGTCCGTGGGATTCAGCCGGGGAAACTCAGGCGAGCTGATCATGGCGGGATGTCTGATCCACCCTGCAACCTACTTGCGGGCGCTGTAAAAGCGAGTCAACAGGCGCACGTGATGCCCCACAGGCGGAAGGTTCGGCCTCTGTTTGCACCTTTCTCCACTTGACCAGAGCTGGGCAGACGCTTGGGGGGTAATGCCTGCGGTGACGGGGCAACTCGGATGCAGTCAATACTTCCGGATCAGGGGCCCGGTCGGGTGCGGCGTTCTCTACGCGGACGGCGACCCCGTCTCTGATCTTCCGGTCGTTGCGTCTGGCTGGTGTCCTGAGCCACAAGGGGTTCCTCGGAGAACTCCTCGATCGACGCGATCCTGAGGTCTTGGATTTCCACAGGCCCGTAAGCGACGAGTGCCAGCGGGTAGTCAATATCCGGAGCATCACCCGTCACGTGGAACGCCGGATATCGTCCTCTACAGGTCCCATCGACATAAATGGCTAAATCATCCGACCAGAGGCAAACCACTTTGTGCTGCGCGCCGTCGGGGAGTGGGGCGATTACCTCGACATTGGTGTCATTCAGATCGTTGTCGAGCTGGGCGAATCCAAACCATTGGTTCTCGTCACCGGGGCTTCCGAGGAACTTGACGTCACAACTGACAGCCACCGGTGCGGTTTCATTCATGCGGACGCCGAGCAGGGCTGAACCCTCTTCGCCGGAGACACTACACCGCAGCTTGCCACCGCCTACGGACCAGTCCTTTCTCGATGTTCCCACCCCCATGAACGCGTCCAGGGAGCGGAGGTCGATCTGTCGCCAACCCTCCAAGTTGTCGAAGGTGTCCGCCTCGTTGACTGAGGGCCGGAAGACCGCGTGTTCGCTTTTCACGGCCTCAGCGACGTCCGTCCCGTCCTGGGTGGCATCGAGATCTTTGATGTATCGCACTTTCATCCACTCGACCCATCGGCGTTCGAACTCCTCGACGGCGTTCTCCTTGGGGATACCCAGCGCCGCGGCCCAAGCCGCGTCGTGGTCGTTGCCGGCCGCCAGCTCGCTCAAGAACACGTGCATGGCCTCAGGCCCGGCTTCAAACAGATATAGGACGACGGCCGCCGACTGTTCATAGAACAGGGCGACCCGCTCCGGATAACCCTTCTGGTCGAACAGGTCGCGCATCCGGAAGTACTCGCCGGCCACCGCCTTCCGTGCCAGCCGAGCCGCCTCACCATAATGATCGCGGGTCTGTTCAAACCTTCCCGCAACGGCCTCGTGGAGCCACCGCGGCGTGGGTTGCCCGGCAAAGAACTCGCTGATCACCGCGTGGGTGAGTTCGTGTGGCAGGACGCTCTCGATGCCGTACCTCCAGACCTGTGAGCCGCTGGAACCGCCCGAGCCGCTCCGGCTGGAGCCCGCCCGAAGTAGCGACTCGGGTCTAAGTTGGAAAAGGAGAATGGACCGAATCCCACCCGTGATCTCCGGCATGGTGACGCCGCCTGAGCCTGCCGGGGCGCCGTGCTGGACATAGTCGTTATAGGTCGTGTACACGATAATCGGGAACCGCATAGCCCACGACCGCCCGGCGAACAGCTTCTCAATCATGAAGTCCAAGTATATCTCCGCCCGCTCGCCTATTACCTCGGACAATCTCTCATTCGCCGTGTAGACCGTAAAATGTTCCGTCTCATGGGCAAAGGGAGGAACCTCGTAGGCCTGTGGCGGCGGGAGAATGGGCGGAAGGTAATTCGAGTCTTCGATCACCTCCAATCCCTCCCAGTCGATTTCC
>CP070827.1:1389137-1392914 GCA_020344555.1 Phycisphaerales bacterium | reverse complement strand
GCACTGGTCTGATGTTCGACCCAAGCTTCACCCACGCCGTAGTGATGAGCGAGTACCACCTGGCCCGATGGCGCCTGGAATCACTCGCACCAGACAGCCCTCCTGGATCACAACCCGAACGAAAATAGGCTCCGCGAGGATCGGCAGCGTGGTGTGTCCGCGTCCCGGCTTCCGCCGGTGTGATTGACCCAACCTTCGCAGACTTGAACGTCGAACCTCGTTGGCGGGGTCGGCAAGGCGGTTTTGACCCCAAGGTCTGCACTACAAAGTCACGTTGGTGGGTCCGTCGGCATGAGGACTTCTCCGCTTCGAATCCGCGGTGGCGGCTGCTTGGGCAGCTTCAGGTTCAGTTTCTCCAGAATGATGCCCTGCTGCGCCTCCGGTTCGGCGTACGGTGGCACGGCCAATTCACGGCCGTCCGCGATGGGGATGTGCACGTCCACCCCAGCCTCGATCATGTTCCCGCTGTGTCCACCGAGCAGATTGGGGCTCGTTGCGTTCTGCTCGGTCCGCAGTCCGGGCAGCGCCGACGTGTGCGGTGCCGGTGTTAGCTTCTGGCGACCGTCCAGCGGCAAGGGAGTACAAGAAGGCGACGGGCAGCAAACGGCCATTGCCAGCCACCGGGCATCACCTTGAAACGCGCCCTCGCCGAAATCCAAGGCCACTGTGAAGAGACCCTCTGCCACCTCGATCGCGTCGACCGTCAACGTGGTGGCTACTTGGCTCCCATCTGACGGTTCGTCCCACAGACCGAACTCAAAGTCGCACGTGTCATTTACGGCACTGTCGTTGTACTTGAGTTGTCCTTGATATGTAAACGCGGTGCCGATCGGGGTCTGTCCGCTTGTTGTCCCTGTGGACACCAGCAGGATCGCAGCAAGCACGAATCCGAATGCTCTTGTCGCGCACATGGTTCTTCTCCTTGTCAAAACTTGTGAACGATACGACTCGAAACGAAAAGCTGAACTCTGCGGGCGGGTGGCATGGGCAAGCGTCAGCTTGCCCGTGGGCTGACTTGATCCGCACGGGCAAGCCCCGACGTACGTCGGGACCCATGCCACCCACGGTCGTCCCGCAGTTTCGATTGTGACGCAACACTCGTGACGCGAGGGACACGGTCCTGTTACCCCGTCTCCTCTTCCGGTGCGCGGGGACCGGCAGTAGGTACGGGCGCGGTCATTCCCTGCGACGGGCATCAGTCCCCCGTGTTGCGCATTCCGAGAAGTAGCGCGCGGCCGTTGGATCACCCGCGGGGCACAGCGCAGCCGTGCCCTACGGGTGACACCGAGCGCAATCCCACGGGGCGCTTCCCAGACCCGTCGGATCAGTCACCTGATAGCACAGGGCAAAGTCGGGTTGCTTCTCCCTCGGTCACCGAGCCAGCGGTGCCAAAATCCGCGTTCGCGCCGGCCGAATCAGCAACCTTGCGGGCTACTGCTAATAGCACTCTCCGCCCGGCTCCCATGGAGGCGGACTGGGATCATTGAACGCAGGCGGCGGATACGGCGGAGCCGGAGGTGGCAGAGGACGGAAGGCATCCAGGCAGAACGTCACATCTGAGATATCGATCCGCTGGTTCGGGGTCTCCCAGTCGAGGTCGGCTCGCACCTTGACCACCGCCGGATTGTAGAGCGGCGGCCCCAAATTCTTGAACTTGTCGAGCACCGCAGTCACGTCGGTTGGGATGCCTACGATACCGTCCGGTGGGGTGCACGGCCACGCCGCGCAGCTCTTCACCAGGTCGCCCCACCGGCTCATCGTGACGACGAGCGGATCCGAGTAACTGCCGTCTGCGCCCAGGTCGCAGCCGCCATCGGCTGCCTGCACGTCATACCGGGCACCCGGGATGATCCCCTCGTGGTAAACGTGGACGACACCCTCAACGCTCCATTCTCTGATCTCAGCAGCGCACTGCAGCGTGGCGCCCTTGAACTCCGAGACCGGTATCACCTCTGGACATGGAGGGGATACCTTACCCGCGTTCTCGCAGAACGTCTGTGGCGGGCCCACGAACATTTTGGTGCCGTTCCAGCTATCATAGGGCGCTGGCAAATCCACCATGGTCACCCGAATTGCCTGCTGCTGCCCCACGTCACTCACGCTGAATGACAGGTAGCGGACCTTCTGGTTGATCGGATTGGACGGAAGGTCAAGCCTGTCGGGCTGTGGAGCCGCGGCAGCCAGGCAAGGTGGCGGGGGCGGGAAGAAGCCGACACCCAGTTCGAAGTCGCCGCCTCCAGTCGCGCCGGCGGCAGGCTGCCCGATCGTGAAAGTGACTACAAAGTTCCCCTCCCAATCGGACATCCTCCCGCCGCTTCCGGAGACGACCGTCTTTGTCAACTCAAATTCATCCGCGTAGCCGGCGGGGGCGAAACCGAAGATTGCCAGCATTACGCATGCTAGCCTGCAGAACTTAAAGCGAATCGTAACGTCTATAGTGTCGCCAAGCGTGTCTTTCATGTTAGAACTCCCTAATGATTGGGCCATCAACCTGACCCGACCCTTTCGGCTCTGAACTCCCTTTCGCGTGACCTTCCATCGGGTGAAATCCAACGGATCCCATCAGGTCCCACAGCGGATGACCTGCTTCGTGGTTAGTCGTATGAGTAACAATACCCGCCACTGCGATTACGGATGGGCCCTTGATCGCTGGATTCCTCTCACTCTTGCGATCCGTGCCATTCCTCCTCTTGTCGTGTCACCCGCCTGTAAAGAGGCAGCCCACGCGGCCGTTGCCCAACCCAGGCTCCGTTATTCACTTTGCGCTCGTTCGGCGTGGGCCAGCTCCTTGATTTCGCGGAGTCTATCTTCCTCAACCGGGTCAGGAATCGCCACTGCCGGGCGAGCCTCGTACCCATTTCGCCGACCGCAAGCCATCCAGTGAAACTCGACACTATCATCGCCAGCGCCCGACTTGACGGAGAACCCCTCAGGCTCGGCAAACTCAACGTAGAGGGCGCTCCAAGCCCCTACAGGAGTCACGGTCACTCGAATCTTGACCTCGGGGGACACGGCTTCCGTGAAGAGAGGGTCGAAGGAAACGTAAGCCTCTCCGCCGGAGATGTGCCCGCTTCCTGAAGCGTAGATTTCCACCTCTGGACTCTCTACGGAAAAGATCGCCTCCATGCCTTGCGATGTCTCAATGGCCGCACTCTTCGTGCCCGTGGCAACGGTGCTGCCCTGCACGTACAGCCCCTCCGAAGTAGAGGATGGCGTGTGCACCTTCAGTGCGTACCGATCGTCGTCGGTATCCTTGCTGAAGAAGCCGGCCGTTCCATTATAAGTCGTAGCATACAGCGCCCAAGTGGTGGTGGATCCCGGGTCCGCCATGGACATGAACCATGCACAGTCGGAGTAAGTCGTAGTGGTCCAGTTCACGATCTCCAGGGCGGGACCGTCCGAAGTCTTGTCTATGCCGAGCCGACCGGTCGTCAAATCCCAGTCCCAGATGTTCGAACCCAAGTACAACGGGTCCTCGAGCTTGTCGTACGTGACCATCCGGTCTGCGATCTTGCTAGTTGTGACCGCCGACGACCCGATCTTCTCCATGGTGACGGCACCGGGGGCGATCTCCGAAGTGTCGACGGCATAGCCGGTGATCTCCGAACTGCCGACGGCACCGGCGGCGATGTGGTAACCGGTGACTGCATCGGCGGCGATCTCCGAACTGCCGACGGCGTCGTCGGCGATCTCCGAACTGCGGACTGAGTTGGCTTGCAGCATCGTGGCGTTAATACTGTCGCTCTGTCCCTCGTTCACAAAGCGGGCATCGTAGGC
>CP070827.1:1385236-1389037 GCA_020344555.1 Phycisphaerales bacterium | reverse complement strand
GTCAAGGAGCCGCTGGCCACGTCGTCGACGGTCATGTCGTTGTTCCCACCGGCGACACCGATGTTGATGATTCTGCGCCAGGCCGTGCCGCCGGGCGTCCCTCTGTGGCAACCGCTTTTGGGCGTCGCTCTGGTCATCCTGACGACCATGGCCTGCGTCTTCGCCGCCGGCCGCATCTTCCGCGTCGGAATCCTCATGCAGGGCAAAGGCGCCAACCTCGGCCAAATGATGCGCTGGGCCCTCCGGGGCTAAAGAAGCCCGCGTAAGTAGTGACACACGCGCATCGGACGTAGAGGTGCGCGCTTCTTCGTTCCTGGGGTCAGGAAGCCGCCGGCCGGGTGGTCGCCGTTGCAGTCAAAGCCGTCGGACCCGCCGGCGCGGTGCTAGTCGTCGGCCTCTCCGCAATCAACAACCCTCGTCGATCTGCCCGTCGCAGTTGTCGTCGACGTTGTTTCCACAAAGCTCCCACACCCCGGGGTTTACGTCCGCGTCCGCATCGTTGCAGTCAAGGCCCCAGCACCCGAACCCGACGCCATAGTTGTCGCGGTCTCCATCGATACAACACCACTCAAAGGGCTCGGCCAAGAAGTTGCAGTTGTCATCGATGTTGTTTCCACAACGCTCCGGCACCCCGGGTCTAATGGTGGGGTCCGTATCGTCGCAGTCATAGCCCCAGCACACGTCCCTGAGTCCATGGCCGCCGGGCTCTTCTTGTCCATAGCCGTCGCTGTCGTTATCGATACAACACCTCTCCAGGGGATCGGTCCGCCGGTTGCAGTTGTCATCGACGCCGTTATTACAACGCTCCGGCGCTGCGGGGTTGATGGTCGCGTCATCATCGTCGCAATCCCGGCCCGGGCACTCGCGCCCGCTTCCGTATCCGTCACCGTCGTTGTCGGTGCAACAATCATCTTCGTCGATCTCGCCGTTGCAGTTGTCATCAATGCGGTTGTCACAGTACTCCGGCGCTCCGGGGTAGACATCCGGGTCCGTATCGTCGCAATCAATATTTCGGCACTCCTCCTCATCGTCATCGGGGCAGCACTCCTCCTCATCAGTCCCGAAGTTGTCGCCGTCCGCGTCACCGTAGCAGCACACCATCGGTCTGGGCTCACGATCGCGTCGTGACAGGTTCCCCGTAACGCCGATGTAGTCACGGAAGTCCCGCCCGCTGTTGCCGATGGAGATGATGTTTATGCCTGGGTCGTCCTCGAAGTCCACCACATCGCCGAAGTCCAGACCGCTCGATTCAAGCTCCGGCGTATTGATCTCAAGCCGCCCACGCAGGTCGTCCAACAGTCCCTCGTCCTCAGCAAACTGGCGGATCCTGTCAATCAACCGGTCCTGCTCGGGGTCCTCGTCCGGATTCACTTGTTCAGCGGCCGACCCTCCGCAGATGCTTCCTTTCGTCAAACTCGTGTCGAATGAGAACTCCTCGAAGCGGATTTGCGATTTGCGACGACCATCGGGCTTCGGGACGGGAACCCGCTTCATGGTAACGTCAATGCTGGCGGTTAGACAAGCCTCCCAGAGCGTGCACTCGGTGTTTGCCGTGAACCCCCCACCGAAGCAGGGCGACATCTCGCTGAGCGAACTCTGGAGCCCGGGTTCAGGGTCGCGATCCGCGATGACGGCCAGAGAGATGCTCTCGTAGCGTATGTTGACCGGTACGCCACTTCCACCTGCCGGCGGCCCCTCGTCGCCACCGTAGATACGTAGGGTTGGAGTGTCAACGCGTGCGTGCAGGATCACGCGCGTCGTCGGGCGCAGATTCCGATCTTTCACCTCCTGACAACGCTCACGCTTCCGTCTACTAAGCCTAAACTTCTCAGCGCAGTCTTCACCCCGGAACCCGACACAGAACGGCCTGTCGCAGTCCTCCACGAAATCCGGAAGCATGTCGAGTACCGTTCGCTCGGCGAGATCGTAGCCCGTGTTCAACCCACCCGCCTTGACCAGGCTCGCGAAGAGCTGATTGAAGAAGTCGTCGGAGATGGCCACCACCACGTCACCGGCGGGATCCGATGAGAAGACGTTGTTTGGCTCATCCGGAATGGGCATCTCCAGCAGGTCAGCGTCCGTCTTCTGTGACCCAGGCCCGTCGTTGGCCTCGGGGTCCGATTCCAGCGTTCTGAACGTCGCCTTGGCTGCTACCGACAGCGAGTCGGTGGTGAACTTCACTTCCGACAGCTCGTGCTCGATGCGCAGCTTCCTCTCGGCCAGCTCATCGTTGTCGAAGCGGAACCTGCGAGCCTCGCGGAAATCACCCTTCAAACCGTCGAAGTGTTGACCAAAATCCGGATCCCCCAGTCGGTCCTTGAATTTCGCGATATAGTCAACGTCGTCATCACCGCCGAACAGCTTAAGGAAATCGATTGCTATTTTAGCGAGACAGCCTATCCGGGAAGTGTTGCTTATCTCCACGGGGGCGCCGGCGAATTGACCTGGGTTGGGCTCGGGCTTGGCAGGCCGCGTGCCGTGCAGAATGTTGTCTTCGGTAATCGTAAACGTCAGTGACACGTCTTTCATCTCGTATTCGAGTGTCATCTCAATAACGATGCGGATCAGGCAGCACCTGATGAACAAACACCACCCCCAGCGCTCGCAAATTCCATACGTGTCCACCTTGATTTTGAAGTTCGGCAGCCCGATCTTGACCTCGACCCCTCCGGGCTCGTCGGGGCCAGTCCGCTCGAACGAACTGACGTCACACGTGAAGGAGTCGTCAATCTTCAGTTCCTTTACCGTCGCAGTCACGGCAGGGCGGCACGCGACTGGGATGGGCTTGGGACCGAACTTTGTGCCCTCTTTGAGCCTACACTCCACCTTATGTTTGATCCGCGGCCCGATATCATCGCAGATTTCCTTGAAGAACTTGTTGATGCCCGCGGTGCTCAGGACCATCGTAAAGGCCCGCTCCACTTCCGCGGTGATTTCCTCGTCGGCTGCTTCGGCCACCATTGCGTAGAGAGTCTCCGGCTCTGGAACCGGGATCACCGGGCCGGCTGCAAAAAAGAGACTCTCAAACTCGGAGTTGCGTTCCACGTCCGTGGCCTGAGCGATCAGGCGGTTGGACCCCGGATCGAACGTCCCCACGGGATCCTCACCGGTTTCCAGAATCTGCCGGATGTCCGCCACCGGCACGTCCACGCTGAAGGGCACCAGCACGGTGGTCGCCGAATCCTCCCGGTCGCCCGCGACGACACTCTGACCGAAGTCGGTATCCACTTCCAGCCCGTTGATCTTCAAACTGGCGATTTCCCGCCCGTGACATACCTCGCCGCTGACGTTTATGCTTGACGGCACACCTCCGCTGGCGTCGGTTATGACTTCGCCGGGGAGCGGGCTGCTGATTTCAATCCCGAATACCATCGAGGTTCCCGACGCCTGAATGTCGTCCCTATGGCACTGGCTACTGACCGTCTTGGGAAGCGAGCCGCGCCGTTTCTCGCCGTGGACTGCGACGACATGCCCGCCGCAACCCAGGTTGCCCAGCTTCATGGACACGGTGTTTCCGCTGGGCTCGCCGATGGCGCCGGAGCGGACGATCAGATCAGTGACCTCAACAAGCTGGCCGTTGATATCGACGGTTCCGTCGAACGGCCCACCCGGAAAATCCGTCGCCGGATCGATCGCCAGGGCTTCAAGAATGTCCACCCCGTCCACGTGGATGACAAGCGTGTGCGGATCGACACGGGGGATGGCCGCCAGCACGCCTGTCAACTCACCCTCCGACTTGCTCACCACGGCGTTGTTGGGTCGCAGAACCTCCATCACCGGAATGTTCGAACAGAACGCTTC
>CP070827.1:1381328-1385136 GCA_020344555.1 Phycisphaerales bacterium | reverse complement strand
GTCCTCGAACAAGCCGAGGTGCTCTGCCACGACTGGACCGGGATGGCGGCGTAACCGCTGAGGATCTGCGAGAGGCCACAGCCAAACTGTAGCCGCTAGTTGAAGATCCTCCAGCGGTTCGGGTCGTACCGATTTTTGAACTCCAGATGCCAGTCGGGCTCGTCCCCAAGCGGCTCGCCTCTGGCGGCGGCGCGGATGGCCTCTGCCATTGCGTCAGCGTACTGCACCGGAACGACGAACGACCGCCGGCTAGGATACCAAGTGCCCTTCGTGCGGTGCCGGTTCCAGATGCGGAAGCGCACATACTCTCGGCCAGAGTGTTCACGCCGGATGACCAGGACCGTCCGGTGCGGGCCCCAGGGAACGGCGGCAACGAAACTGTCAACCGTCCCGAGGACTACAGGTCCCTCTTTCGTCACAGTTATCCCTTTCTGATCACCAGTTCGTGACCCAGTTGTTTCGCCTCATCCTTCGGTCCAAGCTCCGGTAAGACAAGTCTCCAGACGGCACACTTGACAGGCACCGCCACGAACCACGCGGTGAGGCGCACGGGCACGCGTTCTACTGGTTGGCATCCGTTCCCGGGCGAGTTAATACACAACGTTTTGACTCGATCGCGCGCGCCCGGCAAAGGTCTCGCGCGCACTCACATCCTGGGTCGCTAAAGCCCTCTCCGAAACCCTGTCCAAACACAACCACCATTGCCCCTGATACACCTCGCGGGGGCTCCTCCAACACCAGCAACGAGCACCGCGTAATTGGCCGGGCTCATGCCGCACAGCGTCGTTTCCCTGACTATTTCTGGCTTCCGCCTATCCTTTGACCACCTTGCTCCTCTGCATGGATTCTAGAGCCCAGAACGTTCCTGTGTGCGGGGGCCTTTGAATCTCTGAGCGTCACCTCGCCGTAGCTTGGACACTTTGACGAGTCTCAGCACTTCCTCGATCCGTTCGACCGAAGCAACGGCCCCAATCTCCGTATCACCTATTTGGTCGATACGAGCCCCTATTGTCTTTAACTTAGCCATAGCAGAAGTCACACCTCTATTAGACTTATAGAACACGAAGATACTCAAATCACATCCATCCAAGGCAACGTAGCCGCTCCGGCCTACGATAGCGTCCCAGCGGTCGTCCTTGCCTACGTACGCCGGTCGGTAGCCCTGGGGTGGCTTCCAACGGGCAGGTACGACTGGACCGCCGTCATGCAGATTCCGCACGCGGTAACGGTGTTTGCGGGCGTACTCGACGAGGTCGAAGTCCACGAGTGCCGCAGTGTTCGCGCTATGAGCCGGTCCAGTCATCGCTCGTCCCTCGCGGAAAGCCCTTCGGCGTAGCCCAGCACGCGCGCACGGTCGGCGTCGGACAGCGTTTGTAAGAATCTCACAAGTGCGTCTAGGTCGGTGTCGCCCTCGATTTCGGTGCTACGCTTCGAGGGAATCGGCGTTTGTGGGGTCGTTAAGGGGCTTTTCTGAGGCTTGTCGCCTGGTTGCAAACCAGACGCTCTCCCAACTGAGCTACGGCCCCCAGGGTCGGTGGGAGTGTATCAGATTGCAGATCACAAGCTAGAGCGGACTTCGTTAGCGCGTATTGCTCGCCGCCCGCTGTTGTCCCCCCTCAAGGGGGGACGGCATGGTCATGGGCTTCCCGATTTGTCATACTGGGGTCGATGGCCGGCCACGTAATTATCGACGGCAACAACCTGCTGCATGCCATGCACGCGTGCGCCCCATTACCGGCGGTCGGCCGGGAGACGCTGGTGAAGATTATCGATCGCTGGGCGAGGCAGGATGACGACGAGGTTACACTGGTCTTCGACGGGCCGGTCCCTCGGGAAGGGCTCGCCAAGCAGATGACCTCCGGCCGGATCACCGTCCGGTTCAGCGCCCCGGCTACCGCGGATGACGTGATCGTGGCCATGATCCAGCGGACCAAAGACCCTGGGACCGTCCGCGTGGTGTCCGGTGACAAGGCCATTCGCCTGGAGGCTTCATACCGCCGATGCCTCCACGTCGACGCCGCCGGTTTCGTCGCGGAACTGTTTCCGTCTGAAGGGAAGCCCAAACCCGCCGCACCCCCAGCCGGCGAGAAGCCCCAGAAGGTATCGCCTCAAGAAACCGAGGAATGGCTCGAGCTGTTCGGCTTTGACAGCGACGACACCGAGCCGTTTGACGGCCACGACGCCATGACCCAATGAGCAAGCCGCCCACGTACTCGAGTCAGTCCGAACTGGCGGTCACGCGAAGTGCTTCCTCGAGCGTCGTGAGGCCTTGACGCACCTTGGTGATAGCGTCGTCCCGCAGGGTTATCGCACCATGCTCGACGGCGCAGGCGGACAGCTTGTCGGCCGTGGCCTTTTCCATCACCAATCGCGACAGACTGGCGTCAAACGGAACGAATTCGAAGAGCCCGATCCTGTCATAGTAGCCGCTGCGCAGGCATCGCCCGCACCCCACACCGCGGAAGATTTCGACGCCCTTCCGGTCGAGAGGAATGCCGAGCATCTTGCGTTCCGTCTCGTTGGGCTCACGCCCGCGTTTGCAGTTGGTGCAGATCTTGCGGACCAGTCGCTGGGCCATCACACCGATCACGGCACTGGCCACCAGGTAGGGTTCGCAGCCCATATCCAGAAGGCGTGTCACGGCGCCGGCGGCGGAGTTGGTGTGCAGGGTGGCGAAGACCAGATGCCCGGTCAGTGACGCCTCGAGCGCCAAGTGGGCCGTCTCCTGATCGCGAACCTCACCCACCATTATTACGTCCGGATCGTGCCGGAGGATGCTGCGCAGGGCCCGGGCGAAGGAAACGCCGTGCTCCTGGTCGACGGGGACCTGATTGACGCCGGCAATGTGGTACTCCACCGGGTCCTCGATGGTGATGATGTGCTTGTCGACACTGTTGATGTGTTGCAGACCAGCGTACAGAGTCGTGGTCTTGCCGCTGCCGGTCGGGCCGGTGATCAAGATAATGCCATACGGTCGACCTATCAGCCGCTCGAACGCCTGACGAAGCTCCATCCCCATGCCCAGGTTTTCCAGCGTCAATCGTGAACGGTCCTTCGACAGCAAGCGGAGTGTCACACGCTCGCCACGGGCGGTGGGGATCACGGCCATTCGTACGTCGATATCCTGATCGAAGCTGCGCTGTGTGAAGCGTCCGTCCTGGGGCCTGCGACGCTCGGTGATGTCCAGCGTGCCCAGCACCTTGACCCGCGAGATCAGCGCCGGCGCCGCGGCAAGCGGGAAAGCCCTTGACTCGACCATTCGGCCGTCGATACGCAGGCGTACGCGGAGACGATCGTCCTCCGGTTCGATGTGGATGTCGCTGGCTCGCCGGTCCACGGCCTCATCAACAATGCTGTCAAACTGCTCGACCATGTTCAGACCGGTCGTCGACGGCGACGGAGCCCGCATGGTGGGCATCGCTTTTTGCGGGCGGGCCCCGCGCGCCCGGGCCGCGCCGTAGAGATCATCGATGGCCGCGCGGATCTGACCGCGAGGGCTCACCACATATTGGATCGACCGATCTACCGTGGCCTCCAAGGCGGCCCGTACGGAAGGGTCAACAGGATCGGCGACAGTCGCCACCAGTTGCCCCCCGACCTCGCCAAACAGCAGGCAATCCTTGCGGCGGGCGATGTTCTCGGGCAGCGTCAACGCCCATGCCCGGGTCGGTGCGTGCTCAGCCAGGTCTACGAGTCGAAGCTCACTCATCTCCGCATAGACTTTGGCAACGTCGCCGTCGTTGATCAGGTTGTGGGTGAGCAGCACTTCGATCAGCGGTAGACCTCCAAACTCCGATTCACGCTGCAT
>CP070827.1:1377404-1381228 GCA_020344555.1 Phycisphaerales bacterium | reverse complement strand
GCCTCTCCGCGGGCACCGCCGCTACTGCGTAAGGTTCCGTCGGAGTTGAACAGATACCATTTGTCGTCTTCCGGATCGACCACGAGGATGCGCCCGGTGTCAGAGGCGATGTCGATGTCCGTCGGTCCGACGAACGAGACCTCGGGAATTCCGTCGCCCAGGAAGCCCGTCCGGGTGAAGGTCTCCGCCACGTCATCGTAGACGTAGATTCCCACCTTCCCCTCATCGCGAAGCGATACATAGTAGTTCCCGTTGCTGGGATGTACCGCAACGCCAACCGGCCCCTCGGGTACCGCCCAGGTGCCCTGAAGCGTGCCGACAGCGTCGTATCGGGCAATGTGGTTGTGGAACGTGTCCGTAACCAGGACAGTGCCATCGGCCGCCACGGCCACGCCGGCCGGGCTTCGTAGCTCCTCAGTCAACGAACCGGCGGGCGTCAGCGGATCAACCTGCGCCGCCAGGGAAATGCCGATCATCAAACCGGGAACTAAAGCCATGCTATAGCCTCCTTCAGGCGCGCAGACCCTCTCCACCTACCGGTCGGCTCGCCAAGTTACGCTCTGCAGGCGTCGTACCTTGAGTGTCGCAGGGTCTGACGATTGGGTGCGTGAGACGTCGAATCAAATGTAACTACCGTTCTGTGCGAAGGTTAGCGCTCCTGAAGACAACAATACTCCCGATGCCGTTGGGCACCCTCAATTCTCAGTTCTGAGACGTTTTGGCCGCCAAATTCCCAACTTTGGGAATTGCCGACCGGGTGGCTCCGATAAACAGCCAGATCAAAGGGTTGTTGCCCAGAACGGGTGTCGACCTTCGACCTCACGACACACGCCGGAACGCCGTTCCACGCCTGCGATATCGTACATCGCAGGTAGCCCCGCCGGAGAGAGCGATTGGAAACGTGCCTATGCCGAGCCCGACGCTCGGCTTTGGAAAACCCAGTCACTACGTGCCGCCGAACGGGCGGACGGGGACCAACGCCGCAGAATCGGAGGTGAGTGAATGACTTGCGGGGGAACAGACGGGAGCCGGGCGGCGCGATTTATACTGGCCTCTGCGTTTGCTATCGGTGGAGTCAGCTCACTTGCGATGGCAGGAGTCCAAGGCCAGTCACGCCCGCTGGCTGAATGGCTTCAGGTGGGTCCCGGCGTGATAAACCACCCTATTGGAGTGATTCCCTCGGCCGCAATCCACGTTCCCATGGACTGGCCGCTGGATGCAGATGGTTCCATAACTTGCCGCACGTGTCACAACGAGCTGCCCTCGCTCGAGAACGGAGACCGACGTCAGCTTCGAGGCTCTCAAGAGGGCGAGCCAGAAGTAACGGCGTTTTGTGCCAGGTGCCATGCCGAAGGAACAGAGGGCACTGCTGCGACCATGCATTGGATGGCCATGCGTGTTGCCCACATCAAAGCCGGAGACAACCGGTCCGACCGTCAAAGCGGTACTCTGGATCGAGAATCGCAGCGGTGCCTGGGATGTCACGACGGAGTGACAGCCGACGACGCCAGGAACTCTACGGCTGTGAGCCGCACAATCGGACATATGGGCGACGTGCGGAGGAATCACCCGATCGGAATCCAGTACCCGTATGGACGCTCACCCAATCGTGGAACGGTGTTTCGACCCGCGAGCCTCCTGCCTCCACAGGTTCGCTTACCAGACAACACGGTTAGCTGCGTCTCGTGCCACAATCTGTATGCAAGGAGTCACAACCTGCTCAGCGTGCCAATCGACAATTCCGCTCTCTGCTTCACCTGTCACGACATATAGGCCGCGGAGCTCCATCCAGATTGGGCGTCGCAGTCAAAACGCAGTAGCGCGCAGGAAGTGCAACGAATTCGCATTCGGAACACAGAGCTTCTCAGAAGTGAGAGTTGAGTACGCTCATGCAGCGTAGTTTACTTGGACGAGGGCAGCGAGCTTAGCTGATCTCGTCGCTGCGGAACTGATCGAAAAACAGGTCCAGTGCCGCGTCCAGCACGCCTCGCGTGGCAGTCTCGAGCGCGTCGATTGACTCATTGCGAAACTCGGGGCAGCCGCCCATCACGCCTGGCAGTAACAGGAACAGGCCAGCGAGGGCGATTTTCTTGGCTGACATCCACTTCAATTCCGGTCTATTGGCACTCATGGCCATTTTCTCCCTGAAATCCTACCTGCCTCGATCACAGCAGTCTTACGTCGCCGCCCTTCGCGGGCACGCGGCGTGCCGAACCCTGTTCTCGGGGCAGAAACGGCATTCAGCATGCGTGGCAGGCATCGGCATGAAACTTGCCGCCCGGTTGTCTCAGCACAGGCTCCTTGGGATGGTGCCGGCCCGCAGTTCGCGGTGCAATCTCGGCGCCAGGGCCTATACTACCATGGTTGCTGTGGACACGGGACAGGACGTTTCAGCTAAGCAGGGCATGCACGCAGCCGCGGATGCGTCGGGCTCGATCGGACGCGATGCGGCCAGTGAGAACGTGTCGGGCGCACCCTCCGGTGTTATCGGCCCCAGCGCCCAGGAATGCCCCCAGGACTCTTCAGATTCCGGGGACTTCGCTCAAAGTGGGCCGCTAATGGCAGATGACCTCGGACCATGCCGGGAAATTGTCGCGCTGAATGGCCGCGGACGCGCGTACCCGTCGGGCTGGTCGTTTCGGGGACAGGTTCGAAAGCTTCTGGTATGGCCGATGGCGGGCGCGGCCCTGCTCGCTCTGCTAGCAGCATTCTTCGTTGGCTGGGAAGTCCTCGAGCAGCGTCTGGTCCCGAACATGTCGACCGGACTGAGCCACTTACTGCTCACCGTGCGTGCCGCCATCGTCATGGCCGGCGCGGGCATTCTCGTCTTCCTGGTGATGCGTGGACACAATCGACGTCTCTCGGCGACCGCGGAGAGGCTGACCCAGGCGCTGGAATCCTTCCGAACGGATTCCCCACGCCAGCATCGGTTCGAGAACCCCCATCTGGTCCATTGCCGCGATCTGATTGACTGCAAGCGAACTGAGTGCCCGATTCATGATTCGCTGGGCGAGCGGTGCTGGCAAACCATGGCATTGCGTCGAGCTGAACTACGCAATGAAACACTTCCAATTGAGATCGGGCAATGCATGAGGTGTGAAGTTTATCGCCGCTCATGTCCGGACAAGCTCACTGAACTGGGCGAGGCGTTCAACAACCTGATGTTTTTGCTGGAGGCGGAGGGCGAACGGCTCGGAGGGATGCGAGCCCAGATGCTGGAGAAGGAGAAGATGGTGGCGCTCGGGCAACTCGCCGCCGGCATCGCTCACGAGGTGGGCAATCCCCTCTCGAGCATCTCCTCGATCGCGCAGATGCTCAAGCGGAAGCCGACGGATCCGCCGATGCCCGAGCAGCTCGATCTGATCGAGACGCATATCCAGCGTATTTCAGAGACGGTTCGGCAGTTGGGCACCATGGCCCGGCCAACCGCGGATCGATGGGAGCGCATTGATCTTGGCCGGACGCTGGACGAGGCCATGGGGCTGATATCCTTCGATCGACGGGCGCGCAGGGTGGACGTCGATTTCGCGCCTCCTGCGTCACGGCTGGAGACCTTCGCGTTACACGATCAGTTGCAGCAGGTGTTCATCAATCTGGCGCTGAACGCCCTCGACGCCATGCCGAACGGGGGAAAGCTGACGATTCGGGCTCAGAAACGTCGTCGCAACATAATGGTGCGTGTTCAGGACAGCGGTAGCGGGATTAAGCCGGAAACGGGTCGGCGGGTGTTCGAGCCGTTCTTCACCACGAAGGAGCCCGGGCACGGCACCGGACTGGGACTGGCAGTTAGCTACAGCATCGTCCAAAAGCACGGTGGAAGCATC
>CP070827.1:1373479-1377304 GCA_020344555.1 Phycisphaerales bacterium | reverse complement strand
GGCGGATTCCGCGTTGATCCTCTCGTTTTCAACCCCCCCCCGATCGCCGTGGCAGAATCCGTACGCGGAACGCCCGATAGGTTCCCGGTGCCTGCCCGTGGATGCCTCCTTCCTATTGGTTGGCAACTTGCTCCACGCTGCATGTGCCAGGGAAAGGCCAACGTGACGATGGCGTATCGGAGTACGGCAACGAAAGGAGCCCTCCGGTCCAGCCGATAACCCCTTGTCAGGCAGTTCCGCACCGTAAGGAACACAGTTGAACGCGGCCAGTTCCATTGAGGAGAACACATTATGACGATCACCAAAGGGCAGACAACCACACAGCCGTACACCACGGACAGCACCTGGGGCACGGTCATCCCCTTCGACCAGATCGACGAGCCTGGGTGTTACATTTGTAACTGGGACGGCCATCTGCTCCGTATCCCCAAGGATGCCGTCGCACGGGGGCGCTCACCGCTCGTGAACATGATTGGCCTGGACCCGCTCTTCGTCACCAAGATCAGCGAGAATCCCTTCATCCCGGTGAGCAAGGCAAGACTGTTGGCGGCCAACTTCGACCTCCTGGTGGACTTCTAGCCAGGCCCGACAACAGCCGTCCGGACGTGCGACCGGGCGTTACGCAACGGCAGGCGGTTTGCCTCCACCCACCCGTCTGCCGTTGTTGTATCGCCTCCCCGGTAGTTGTTCATCCATAGCTGCTGCGGCGGCGACGCGAGTCCCCTCCCCCGGCGTCACAGGGCGAGTTGCCCAGGTGCATTCAGCGTCAGAGCAACCGTGAGGGCATGAATGGGGCTGGACCCTCGGTGTCGCCGCTGATTATCAGTTCCGCAGCCAAACGCCCGACGGCATACGAGGCTGTCACTCCATGTCCGCCAAGCCCTGCGACATGGAAAACGCGTTCGTTTCTCGGATCAAAGCCGATAACGAACCTCCAATCAGAGCCAAAGACGCGTTGGCCAACCCACGTGGAGCTGATCGAGAACTCTCCCAAATCGGGTTGCAGCGAAGCCACCTTCTCGGCAAGGCGCTCGACCATAGCCGGGTCTTCGCGGTAGTCGCCAGGCTCCGCAGGAAGCTCGTCACAGCAACACAGCAGCAACCCACCGGCCTCAGGCCTGAAGTACAGCCCGCCGGCGATGTCCCACACACAGGGCCAGTGTGGACTCACCCAGTCGATAGGCGTAGTGGCAAAAAGGTGGCGGTTCATGGGAGTCAGCGGCAAGTCACCCAGCCCTCCAGCCCACGGTCCAGCAGCGTTGACCAGGAGTCTGCACATAATCCCACCTCGGCTGGTGTTAACGTGGAGATCGCGGTCTTGTGTCGTCCAGCCGGTCACCTTCGTGTCGAACCGTATCCGCACACCCGCGAGATATGTGTGTAGTAGGCGAGCCACGTCGACCGTTCCATCATTGGGGCACCAAAGGCCGACCCCGCGAGCCCGCGGGAAATGGCTGCGGACATCTTCATCGCCAAGGCCCAGGAGCATCAGGCCTCGTCGCTCAAACTCCGCCAGGCGACCGTTGCGTAGATGGCCGGCACCTTCAGTCATGAGTGTCTGAAGCACCGGATCATCAACACGCTCACGAACGATCGCGGCGTTGCGACCTGAGGAGTGTGCTCCCGGTACCGTCTCCTGCTCGACGACCAGGATGCGAGCACGCGTACGTCGAACGAGGTGGTAGGCGGTTGCTGCACCGGCAAGGCCCGCCCCAACAATCAGAATGTCTGTGTCAGCAACCATGATGGCCGGCTACGAACCTTCACGCCTGGACCGACGAGGTATTCCGCGTACCCCTGGTGGCTTATCCTGAGGTTGGGACTTGCTCCGGCGAGACGGGGCGCACCGGTAGCGTAATAATGAAGCGAGCGCCGTCTCCCGTATTCTCAGCAGTCAGGGTCCCACCATGGTCTCGAATGATGCCGAGACTGACGCTTAGACCCAGGCCGGTTCCCTCTGCCGTCACCCTGGTCGTGTAAAACGGGTCAAACACCTTGTGCGGGTCTGCAATCCCAGGGCCGGTGTCCACAAACTCCACACGGATTTGCTCACCTGACCGTCTGCTTCGCACCGTAAGTCGCTTTACGGATGCATTTGCGGTCAAAATATCACCTGCGTTGCGAATGATGTTGATAAAAACTTGTTCGAGACGATAGGGGTCAGCCATTGTGTCGGGTATGTCGGCGTCATAATCCTCGATGATCTCGACGTCGTCAAACCGGTGGGTGCGCCGGAAAAGAGCAAGACACCGCTTGATCAGGACATTAACTTGAACGGGCCGAGATGAAACTCGCCCGGCACGGGCGAATCCGAGCAGATCCTCAACAATCCTGTTGCAGCGGATCGCCTGCTGCACGATGTCGTCAGCGGCTTCGCGGGCCTTCCCGCGCAGCGACTTATCCTTGGCCAGCAGTTCTGCGAGCCCACAGATAGTGGTCAGCGGAGTGTTTATCTCATGGGCCACTCCCGCAACAACGGTTCCCATGGCCGCCAACCGGTCGGCTGCCCGCAGCACATCGTTCGCCCGCTTCCTTTCAGTTATATCCTGGGCTATTCCGGCAACACGATAGACTTGCCCGCTTTCATCACGGACTGGGAAGCCTCGATCCCGAATCCACCGTACTGAACCGTCAGGTCGGACTATCCGATACTCTTCGTCATAGCTGCCCGTCTCGTCCAGATGCACAAGGGCATCCCAGGCCCGTTGGCGATCATCGGGATGAATGGCGTTCGCCCAGTCCTTGGGGTCCTCGTAGAGACCCTGAACCGAACGCCCCCAGATCTTTTCATACGCCGGGCTTGCGAACAAAGTCCGCTGATCCGACCAATCAGTGATCCAGCACACGTCTTCAATCGTGTTGGCTATTTGGCGGAAACGTTCCTCGCTCTCCCGCAAGGTCTTTTCTATCTGCTTACGCTCGGTGATGTCGCGGGCAAAGCCGACGTTGTATTCCCGGCCCTTGAATTCTAGGTAGTTCGCGAAGATCTCGACGGGAAAGATCCTCCCGCTCTTATTGCGGTGATGGGATTCGAAACTCATCGAGCTGTGCCGCTTGAGATCCCGCCAATGTCCTGGCCACTTCTCTCGAGGGAAGTTTGGATCAAAATCGTACACGGCCATGGAGGTTAGCTCCTGGCGCGAATAGCCGAGCGACCGGCAGGCTGCATCGTTGACGTGAAGGATGCGGGCGTCCGGGCCTATCCAGAAAGTGGGCATTGCACCGTGATCGACAGTGAATTGAGCGAGGAGAAGCACGTCTTCCGACGGCTTGCGTTCTGCCTCGGCACGCTCGAGTTCCGCCAACCGGGCGCGAACCGTCTCTAATTCCCGGTGGAGCTCGTCGTGGGTGGCTTCGGCAGCACCCATGAAGCACCTCCTCGAATTGCCGGGCCCTGGGGTCCCCGCGTCAAGCGTGCCCAGACTCGGAGACAACCTTCGCCCTAGCTGCGAGTGCTCTATACCGTCGACATTGTAGATCCACCGTCCGCACTTGCCGCCCCCGGCCCATGCGTCCGCGGAGCCGCGGGACCGTGGCAAGACGGGCGGTCACCTGGTCCAGTCTCCGAACTGGGTCATTGTCCTGGCATCCTTCGACGAGTCAAGCCATCTGGACACAGCGGCATTCCGGCCGACTGAATTTGGACGGGGACGAGCGATCGCTATCGGGCGAAGGGATTCGATGTTGCACGGGTGCGAGCTTGAAGCCAGACGGCTCTCTCCCCAATCTCGGGGAGAGGCCTGTCACGTTACATGACGGCTTGTGTGTGGAGACGCTGGTGCGAGAATCCGTTCTCGCACCCACACTCGCCGGACTTCTTCCCCG
>CP070827.1:1369543-1373379 GCA_020344555.1 Phycisphaerales bacterium | reverse complement strand
AGCCGCTCTCGCAATTCCACAAAAAGCAAGCGAATCGGCTCGTAAGCTTCGTGGGCGGCGCGCTCGCGGGGGGCAACCGCTTTCAGGGTCTCGGAGTGGGCCTTGGCATAGCCGGTAGCGCGGTCGCGGAGTTCTGTGTGAATCGACTCGGTGGCGCTCATCTGTCCCGCATCCAGCTTGAACCGTTTCTCGAAATCGAGCACATAGGCAAACCAGGTGGATGGATCATGCGGAACGTACCGGGGGATACTCGACGGTCGGTCTTGCCCTCGCTTTGACGAGGATTCCCGGATGGGGCGCCGCGGCACCAACCTGTCTGGATCCGCAGCGGCGGTGTGAATTGGATCGTCCTGCAGGCCCCAATCTTCAGGCCGCCACCTCCCCTGCATCCAGCGAGTGGTCATCTTGTCCATGAACTTCCGTCGCTTCTCGAAGCTCTTCACATCGTTCTGCAGCACGTGTTGCTTGTCCGGCTTCAGCATCGGCCTCAACTCGTTGGTGAGGTGATCGACGCTCTTTCGGAGTTCGAGGATCATCGGCCGGTTCTGCTTCGCCCATCGGGCGACCTGCTGAGGCGTAAACGGTTGTCCGCGCCCCCGGGCCAGCATCCCTTCGCGGGTCTGCTCGAGGATGACGCCGGCGTTGCGCATAAGGAATCCGCCGGCTTCGCGCAACATGGCACGCTGAAAGTGACCGGCCTGCTCCTGCGACAGGCCGTAGCGCGCCGAGATGCGCTCGTTAAAGAGGTTCAAACGTCTCACAGGTTCCCACGGGGGAATAGCGGCGACCTCACAGGCCAGATCCCGGGCAAAGCGGTCAGCCTCATCGGCCCAGCCGTTGCGCTGCCAGATATTGTCCACAGCGCGTTCGATGTGCGGATACTCCTGCTCCCAGTCGAGCCCTTCCATTGGCTCGGTAATGCCGCGGATGCTCTCGAGCACGGCAGGATCCAGGCGATCATCCGGTTCCTCGGTGGCAAACACTGTCGGCGTGCCGGCTACCAGCACCGGTGCCAAGACCGTGACCGTCACATTCAGCAAGTGATTAACTTGTGGCAGCCTGCACATAGATTGCGCGTCTCTCCACGTCGCGGCCACACCGAGTGGCCGATGCTCACAAACGAAGCCTCTAAGGGAACACCGGCAGCGCGCTTCCCATGTGCCCCATTATACCACAACGGGGGCACGTAGTTTGCCGCCCGGGGACGGTGTGAGGATAAACTCCAGCGGCTTTCATGCCGTTCCCGGTTGAAGAGTCTCGTGCCCCGCGTAGTGGCCGGCCCCCGTGCCGGCCGTGGATTGGCTTGCAGCGGGGAGTCTGCCAACTGGAGCCGGCCGTAGTTAGCGGACCACACGCAACCTCGCGGTCACGGATCCGGAGCAGATGCTCAGTAGCGGCGTTCCACGGTGAATTCCGCCATGGCGACAAGGGACGATCTGGCATCACCGGGCGCAACCAGATCAAGCCGGCGGAGGGCATCTTCCACATAGCCCGCGGCCGCAGATACGGCGTATTCGATGCTGCCCGCTTCGTCGAGCCATTGACGAAGTTGCCTGGGTTGGCACGGCCCTCTGCCCGTTACGGCCGCCCGGAGTGCTGATACGGTTGCCGGGCCGGCGGCGGACAGGCAGTGGATGGTAGGCAGGGTCAGCTTGCCTAACGAGAGGTCCCGGCCCAGGGTCTTGCCAACCTGGCGGCGGTCTCCCACGATATCGAGTACGTCATCAATGATTTGAAACGCCACGCCGGCCGACATCCCGTAGGCATACATTGCCTGGACGACTGATTCTTCGGCGCCGGCATAGAATGCGCCAAGCTCGCAGCAGACGGCCGTCAGGGCCCCGGTCTTACGCCGTATGATGTCGAAGTATTCGCCCTCACCGAGCCGGTCATCGCCTCGAAGGTGGTTCTGCAGTAACTCGCCCTCGCAGACCGTATTCGTGGTGGCTCCGATTCGCCTCGAGGCATGTTGGCTCTCGAGCTCGCTGCACAGATGGAACGCGTGACTGATCAAATGGTCACCCAGGAGCACGGCGGTGACGTTGCCGGCCCCGGCGCTTACCGTAGGCTGCCGGCGGCGCTCATCAGCCTCATCCAGCACGTCATCGTGTACCAGCGTCGCCATGTGCACCATTTCAACCACCGCAGCCAGGGTGTGATGCGCGCATGACACCTCTCCGGTGGCCTGTGCGGACAGCAGCAACAGCGCCGGGCGGAGCATCTTGCCGTGGTAAGACCGAATATGCTCACAGAGGCCGTTGACGACCAGCAGATCGCTCACCAGTTCGTCATCAAAAATGCGCTGGGCGATTGCCAGGTCGTGGCGAATCGGGGTGTAAAGGTCAACCAGAGATAACGTGGGGTTGTTCATCGGCTAGTTGCCGCTTCCAGGTTTTTGCGCCGCCCCTCGGCACCCGCAACCACGGGCAGCCGTCAACGTGAATTCTAGTGACACGCAGACAACCGCTACAATCGTTTTCAAATGTTTTGAAAACCGCCCGGTCTGCGCAAGTATGGAACAGACGGAGGCACGTCTTGAAAAGGCGTGCCATCGTGGAACCACCGGTGTCAGGCCATCGAAGAGCTACTCGATCTGGTCTTCGCATCGCTCGAACATCATGTCCCCTTGGAGGTCGAACGTGGTCTATACATCAAGAAGAGGGCGGCGCGGCGTACTTCCCCTATTGTGTGAAGTTATCTGGAGCTAACGTACCCCTCCAGTATCACCAGTGCAGTCAACAGGATCACCACGGTCGCGGCCGCTACCGCCCACAGGGCGAGTCTGGACGATCCGATCCTAGGCCCGATCAGCCAGGTCCACTTGGCCACCAACTGATCCGCGCCCGGTGAGCTGCGACCCGGGGTGACCGTGTAACGCCCCACCGCAACCTCTTCACCTCGGGCCAGGTACCCGTAGGCACCGACGCCGTTGGCGATCACACCGACGGCACCGGCTCCCTGGGCTGCAATACCAACGGCCCCACTGCCGGCGGCTACCCCGCCGATGCCCAGGCCACCGAGGCCGACAATCAGCCCGATACCGAATGCACCGAAGCCCACTACGCCGATGGCCACGAAGCCAATCGCGATCACCCCGCGTGCCATGCCGCCGATCGCCAGAACTCCCTGTGCCGTGTCACCGATGGCGATGATGCCCTTTGCCCGTCCGACGGTTTCGTTGGCCTTGGGACCGGTGGCGACGTCCACAAACGGCAGGCCGAAGATGGTCGTTTCGGATCGGTACCGTTTAGCTTTCTTACGCCGCCACGAGGGGCGCACCAAAACTTCAACGATGGGTAGACCGCACTCCGGGCACTTCGACGACTCGGTCAACCCGGTGAGTTGATACTTGCAGTTACTGCAGTACGGTTCGTTGCTATCGTCGATGTCTTCAGCACGCTGCATCGAGGATTTCCCGTTTGTTGAACTTCAAGCGACCATCTTACTCGAACGAGCTACTCATTTCGACGGCCATCTCCCATCTGTCAAACCTCACCTGGCCGTTCTACCCGGGGAAACTTCGGTCGCGGTCGCCCGGCGAGTGACCCTCACGCCGGTAAATATCGGCAAGCTACCCCGTCGCGACAGCCGGGACGGTGTGCCCGGCTACCCCCGGCCTCTCCCTTACCCACTGACAGGCGGTTGACTCTGCCGCCCCTCCGGGGCTTTGGGTCTTTGGGGTCGTTCAAACCCCCCCGGACTCACGTCCGGGGCTACATGCCTTCGCCCCTATCGGGGCTGTCGGATGCAGACATCGGTGTGGCACCGAGTGTTGACCGCCGCTTGGCCGTCACTTCGAGCCGCGCTTGGCGATTTTCTTCGACTTCTTGGTTTTC
>CP070827.1:1365592-1369443 GCA_020344555.1 Phycisphaerales bacterium | reverse complement strand
AGGTGGCGGAGGCGAGCAACGCCCTGGCGTGGACAATCCGGATGCGCACGTGGCGCTCGCCGGATGAAATCGCTGCCCGATGCGCGTACTACCAAGCCCACAACCATGCCTCCTACGAAAGCCGGAAACGAAAGGCCAGGCGTCGAGCAGCAAACCCGGGCGAAACATAGCGCTGTCATACTAGGTAGGCTGATTGGTGACAGGCCCGGCAAATGGGAAATCTCGGAGAAGAGGTGAGTGGCCGGCATAGGTAGGCCAAAAAAAGTGAGTATTGAGGTAGGCGCAGCCGGTGGCGGCGGTATGATGCCAGCATAACCGCTTGGCAGCGGAGCCGGGCGGATCCCGTCGGCCGTATCTGAACATGACTGGCGCCACCAAGAAGCGAGGTGCTAATGATGGCTAGAGCAAATGCACTTGTGGATCGTGTCAGTGCCCTGTCCCCACCCAGCGCAGCCCCGGCGGCCTTCGCGGCGGCGCCGAGGGCGCAGTTCGTGGCGGTGGGGTTCGCGGGCGGTCAATCCGGCAACCTGGACATGACCAGTCCGCGGTCTGCTGTCTGGGCCGAGGTGCTCGATTCCCTGCGCGAGGAGGACCAGCCGGCGTATGTCGAAATCGATCCGGCAACCAACGTGATCACCGAACTGCTGTGCCCACTGACAGTGAGTGTTGAGGCCCTAACTCCGATTGATTTGGAAGACGCTGTCGAAGTCGAGTTGGCCATTTCGCACGCTCGGCACTTTCTCCGGCGCAGCAATCCTGATTTCCAAGAGATGCTGAAGACTTTGGAGGCCGCCAAAAAAAAGGGAACGCAGGTGGTGGTGACGGAATCGTCCGACGGTCGGGAGATCATCGACGTCAGGCCGGCCGCGAAGCCCGTGGCTAAGCGTAAGCCAAAACCCAAGGCGAAACCCAAAACCCGGAGGCGCAAGTAATGCCGGTCACGCTACAGAGAGCCCGCGAGCTTTTTAGTCTGGTGCGGAGGAAGACCTGTTGCCCGGGCACGGCACCAGCGCCCTGTATCCCCTTCTTGTACCCCGACGACGGGTGCTGGGGGCGGGCGCACGAGATGTGCCGCCTGATGATAGCGGACGGCGCCAGCCCCAAGAAGGTGTGGATCTACGGCAGCCTCAACGCCCCGACGCAGAACCACCCGAACTGCGCCGTTGGTTGGGCATGGCACGTAGCTCCCACCTTGGCCGTTAGCACCGGGTCCGGCTCACAGGACTATGTCATTGATCCGTCGCTGTGCGACGGCCCCGTGACGAAGCCGCAGTGGAAGGGTAAGCAAGGAGATTCGTCTGCCACTCTGGTGTCCTCGCCGGCATCTACCTTCTACAGGAACAAGAGCGGGTCGATCACGCAGACCGACCCCACCTACAGCAAGACCAACAGCGTACTGACGACCTACCGAAACAATCTGAAACTGCGCTGCGCGAGCTCCCACGGACCGCCACCCTATCTCGCGTGTCTTACCAAGCCGCCGGGGGTACAGTGGTTTGGCACCTTGGGGCCGAATCAGACCAAGCGTTGGTTTACCTGGGGGTGGCCCGCGCGCTGGCACGTCTTCTGGACTGTCATGCCGCTTACGCACTGTCCGGGCGCGCCGCAGCTCTGGTGGGACGTGGCGGTCGAGCGAGCCAACGCGACGCACTGCACTTACTGGATAACGGTGAAGAACTTGACCGCGAGTGCGGTGAGGTTCGAGGGGCGGTACGATATTCTCAGCCGGTAGGCCGGCGCTTACGATCGGAGGTAACAGCGATATGCGAACCGGTGTACAGTGGACAGGAACGATCGGTCCAGGTGCGACCAGGCGTTGGTTCACCTGGGGCTGGCCACCAGCGTGGCACGTCGTTTGGTACCTGATGCCGACTTCACCCAAGATCGGCGCCCCGCAGCTCGACTGGGACGTGGCGGTCGAGCGAGCCAACTCGACACAGTGCACGCACTGGATCACGGTGAAGAACTTGACGTCGAACACCGTAACATTCGAGGGGCGTTACGCCGTGTTATCCTGAGGCTCAACTTTTGGAGGATTTTGGCACGATGCGCATTATCATCGAGATCGACGGCACAGGCGTTTCCGCAGTAGCGACGCAGGCCCCCGGTGTTACTTCGATTTCCCCCGACGTAGAGGCTGCCCCGATGGCATCCGCCATCCGCACGGCACCGCCCGAGGTGCTCGCGGCCGCAGCGGCTCTTGGGGCTGAAGACGCGGGCCCGGCGCCGACTGAGGCCGCGATGATGGCTCTGCCGACCGCGGCGCTCCCGTTGGCCGTAGAGCGCCCGGTCACGGCTGAGCCCGGCGATATCGACGCGGGCGGCGCGCCCGGCGCAGCGCCCGGTGCGGCCAATCCGGCCACCGGTGGCTGCGCGGGTTGACCTGAGAGGCCGGGCGGCACTTGACCCTGCCGCAGGCAACCTCTTCAATCCGCTAGGCTGGGTGGAACTCAGCGCCATACCCAGAGCAGCCGGTTCGGCAGTCGGGACACTTCCGGCGTCGGCTGGTCCTGCCGAGGTCCGTGAAGCACTAGCCCGGATTATTCATACCCCAGGTGCCAACACTGATAAGACAACCTGAATCCGCGTTACCAATACTGGCATCGTACCCATGAATAATCCGGGCTAGTCGTTGACCACTTTGCGGGAGAAGCTGATCAAGATAGGGGCCTAAGTGGTTAGGCATGCGAAGTACGTGACGGTCCAGATGACCGAACTGGCGGTGCCCGCGCGAGTTGTTCGCCGCGATCCTCGATCGCATCCAGCGATTCGGTGTGCCGCCGCCGCTCATGTAGCGCGGCTGACGCAGCCACCGAACGAAGGCTAGTCCCGGCGCGCCGGGATGGGGGGAGAGGTTGATGCTGCGCGGAAACGGGCCGGGTGGCCCACCTCGTCTGGAAGTGGGGGAGGCGACGATCGTGGGCATAGCCCTGAGCGTATATCATCGTCTCCCACATGTCCGAAGGACACGGGGTACCCGGCAGCCGTACCAGGAACGTCGACCGCTCGTTAACACTCGCGGTACTGATCGGGCTGCCCCTCCCTGCCGGGGCTGCTCACAACAAGCCGGCCAGACCGTCACGGACCCATCCACGGCGGCGGAGGTCGTTCTCGTTTGAATCGAGTGGGTCATCTGCGTACGATGTCGGCTCGAAGTTCGACAGATGGGAAACGTCGGCCAGATAGGCCGTTTGGACTACGATGCGGAATGACGATTCGATCATGGACGATCGCGGCCATTTGACCACCGAAGATCGCAATCCACATTCGATGCGCCTCGATCGCCTCTCGATTGACGAGGCGTTCGAGCTGATCAATCGCGAGGACGCGACCGTGGCGGCCGCGGTGGCCGCAGCGGGCAGCGATATCCGTCGGGCGATCGAGCTGGTCGCAACGGCCTTTCGCGCGGGCGGCCGCTTGATCTATGTCGGCGCGGGAACCAGCGGCCGACTGGGCGTGCTCGATGCTACGGAGTGTCCGCCGACTTTTCTCTCTGATCCGTCGATGGTTCAAGGTGTCATCGCCGGTAGTATGGAGGCCCTGACCCGCAGCGTTGAAGGTGCGGAGGATCATCCCGAAGATGGCGAGGCCGCGATGGACGAACGCGGCGTAGGTCCGGCAGACGTGGTCTTTGCCATTGCGACTGGCGGTACAACGCCATTTGTCCATGGAGCATTGCGCCGGGCGCGGCAGCTCGGGGCCAAGACGGTCTTCCTGGCATGCGTGCCGAAAGAGCAGGTGACGGATGAGGCCGACGTGTCCATCCGTGTCATCACCGGGCCGGAAGTGGTGACGGGCAGCACCCGGATGAAGGCCGGGACGGCCACGAAGATGGTGCTGAACATGGTGAC
>CP070827.1:1361634-1365492 GCA_020344555.1 Phycisphaerales bacterium | reverse complement strand
GAAATCGCTCACGCGGTGCTGCGGCGATTCACGGCCGGCATGGTCGATGATGCTGTATTGAAGTCGCTGTGCGAGGACGCGTACAACTTCGAGGTGCCGCTCGAACATGTTGCCGGGCGACGTCACCTTATGCGGCTGGACCGTGGTCCCACCGCCTCGTTCAAGGATTTCGCCGCCCGTATGATGGCCCGGCTAATGGGCGTGCTCGTGCAGGCCGAGGACGGTGAGCTTCTCATTCTCACGGCCACTTCGGGTGATACGGGCAGCGCCGTTGCCCACGCATATTACGGTGTCGAGCGCGTCAGCGTCGTGGTGCTGTTTCCCATCAAGGAGGTTTCCGACCGCCAGCGCAAGCAGATGACCACCATCGGCGGGAACGTGACCACCTTCGGCGTCGAGGGCAAGTTCGACGATTGCCAGGCTATGGTAAAGCGGGCGTTTGCCGACCCGGATCTTTCCGGCCTCCGCCTCACGTCGGCCAATTCGATCAACATCGGCCGGCTGCTGCCCCAAGCCGTCTACTATGTCTATGCCTATGTCAAGCTCGCAGACGTCGCCGCCCAAGAACCCGTCGTGATTTGCGTGCCCTCGGGCAACTTCGGCAACATGATGGGAGCGGTGATCGCGAAACGAATGGGCTCACCCATAGAGCGGCTGGTGATCGCCACCAACGCCAACGACGAGGTGCCGGCTTTCCTGCACACGGGGCGATATCGGAAGATCGTCCCCTCGCGGGTCTGCATATCCAACGCCATGAACGTCGGGCATCCGTCCAACCTGGCCCGCCTGGTGGACGTGTACGGCGGGCGAATGGACGAGATCGGCAACGTCCACCAGCAACCCGATCTCGACCGCCTGCGCCGCGACCTGTACGCCGTCAGCATCAGCGACGAAGAAACCCGAGCCACGATCAAGAACGCGTACGATCACTACGGCGCGATTCTGGAACCGCATGGCGCAGTCGGCTGGGCCGGGCTGGGGCACTATCTTCGTGATAACAAAGAGAGTGACAACGCCCTGTCTGTATCAGTTGAAACGGCGCACCCGGCCAAGTTCCCTGAAGAGATCCGCGCCATACTGGGGATCGATCCCGACACGCCTCCATCTCTGGCCGGTCTCGAGAACCGCCCGGAAACGTACGAGGCTATTTCGGCCGAGTACGAACCCTTCCGCGACCTGCTTTTGAAAAGGCCCTGCAGAGCATAGCTCGCGCAGGCCGCCGGTGGCACGATCCGGCGAAGCCGGGCCGTGGTTTCGCAGTGTGTATTTGACCTACGCTTCTGATGCGGTCCAACGGCGCCGGCTCTTATGCTGAGAAAGCGTCTACCGCGGGTTGGGTGATTCGTTTCCGCGGTTGCCCCAGACGAAGCGGGGCCTGAAGGCCGCGACTATGGCCGGCAGGATGGTGACGCTGGCGAGGAAGCTGACGATCATGCCGACGCCGATCAACAGGCCGAAACGGACCAGCGTGCGAAACTCCGAGACGCAAAGCAGCAAAAACCCGACGGCCACGACAAATGCCGTAAAGAACAGGGCCCTTCCGGTAAACGCCAGCGTGTTGGAGAACACGTCGCCGGCGTCCACCCCAGGTGCTCGGAGGCTGATGCGCAGCCGATCGAGAATGTGGATCGGGGAATTGACCCCCGCGCCGATGGCGATGCTGGCAAACATGGACGTGCCGACACCCAATGGAATATCATTAAACCCCATAATGGCGTAGTTCACCAGCACGGCCAATCCGACAGTCAACGTGCACAACAGCCCCGCGACGACGGAACGAAACATCAGACCGGTCAAGAGCAGCACACACCCGACCGAGAAGGCAACACTGTTGAGATGGGTCGTTCGAACCATTTTCAGCCAGTGAAAGTCAAGATTGACGCGCCCGGCCAGCCTGGCGTGGAGCAATTCATCGTTGAACTCTTCAGCCAAATACGTCTCCAGCGGCTCTATGACTTCACGCTGATGGATGAACTGACTACTCCTCATTCGGACAATCAGGTTGGCATGGGTGTAGCTCTTGTCGGCGACCTCGTGCAGCAAACGAGCCATCGGTGAGGTCCGGGAATCCGATAGCACGTCAAGATAAAACTGCGTGTCGAAGGGGTCTTCCGGGATGGCATAGTAGGCCGGGTCTTCCTCGTGCATCTTTTGATGGGCACGCTTGACCCATCCGGCAAGCGAATGAGTCCCACCAACATGGGGCAGCGATTCGGTAAACGCTTCCAACGCCTCGATTCTCCGCAACACCTCGGCCCGTAGCATGGCGCCCTTCTCGGATGCCCGCACCTCGATGTTCAAGTGGCTGGTGCCGTCGAAGCGTTCGTTCAAGGCTGCGGTGGCCTGGGAGATAGGGTGGTGATCTTTGAAGGCCAGGATCCGAGCATCGTTGACCGTAACCTTCGAAGCACCCCAGCCTATGATAACCATCAGCACGGCTCCGACGGCAAGCACAATCCACCGGCGGTGAAAGGTGAATGCTCCAAGTCTGCCCAACATCGTCCCGACGGCGTCCAGGCTTCCGGATCGTCGGGCGCCGGTCTTGCGTTTGAGAAAGGCCCCGCTAGTTCCGAGCGGTACGATCATCAGTCCTGCGGGCACGACCGCATATGAGTAGATCAGCGCCCCGAGCACCCCGACGCAGGTAAACAATCCGAAGAACTTGATCGGCGGCATCCTCCCGACCAGATAGAGGGCGAAGAAGCCGGCAATATCCGTCAGAGTGGTCACCAGCAACGGGTACCACAGTGCCATGCATGCATCGACGACCACCTCCTGCCTGCTCCGATCAGCCGGGCGGATCTGCTCTTCGTAATACTGGCCCAGAAGGTGCAACGAGTCGGCCACACCCAGGGCCATGATGATTACGAAGATGCCATTGGTGACGATGTAGATAGGTACGCCGAATGCGGCCATCGACCCCAGGGCCAGGGCGGAGGCGCCGCCGATCACACTTAGCGGCAGGACTGTCCCCCGAACGGTCCGGTAGGCCAGCACGATGAGCACGGCCATCACGACTGGGCAGATGAAATTCATGCGCAGGGCGTCGTCGGAGACGGCCACCCCCATGTGAGCTCTCACCGCTGCCTCGCCGGCGACGACCAGACGTTCATCTCGTACAATCTGCTCGGTAATGGCCGGGTCGCCCATCAGGCGGACCAGCCCGCGGTAGAGTGCGTCGGCACGCCCTTCGTCTTCCGGCTGGATCAGAATGGTGGCGGCAGAGCCGTCCACCGAGACCAGTGTTCCTTCGTACAGCTCGTAGCCGAGGATGTCACTCTTGAGCGCCTCGAGCCCCTCGGGGTCCTCGGGAATGCTTCGCATCAACCGCTCGAAACCGGGCTCGCCGTCCTCGAAGTAGACCCCCGACTCGGTGGCGATGCTGAGCACATCATCCGGGTCGATGTCCGGGAGCTGCTGGATGGCCAGGGTGAGGTTCCGGATCAGCCTGAGGGTGTCGGGGTTGAAGATCCCGCCGGGTCCGTCCCGGAACACGCCGATAGCGATCGGCTCCCGGAGTCCGAATGACTCATCGACCTGTCGCTTCAGGGCCAGGGCCGGATGATCCTCGGGGATGAATGCGTCCGGGCTGGTCTCCCGGGTCAGCCGGAGCATGAATGCCCCGGCCGCGAAACCCATGGTAGCCGCAACGACCAACACGGGAACCGGTCGTGATGTGACCAAGCGAAAGTATGAGTGCACAACGCATACCTCGGCGGCAAGGATAGCTTGACGTCCACGCCAAAAGTCAATAGCCTAAGTGTCAACCTAGGACCTTACTTGTGGCCAGTCAAGGGAGCTGGTGTCCGTTGCGCGGTGGGTGGTGCGAGCGACCCAAGAGGGGTATGAAACATGAAC
>CP070827.1:1357670-1361534 GCA_020344555.1 Phycisphaerales bacterium | reverse complement strand
GGTCCTTCGCGCCAAGAGGTGCCGTTCGCGAAGCACTCAAAGCGATTGTTTGGCTCTTTGCGATTGACAGCAAAGCTCCGAGCCGCGGGCGGAATGGAATCCCGATTTATCGGGAGCCCGCGCGGACGTCCGCGTCCCGGCGCGCCGGGAAAGCCTGCCGCTCAGATAGTCGCGAGACTTGTGAAACACGGTACCGGCAGGAGGCTTCCGTGGTGAACTTTGGCCGGTGCGCCCAGGTCGCGGTCGGGAGGCGCCTTCCGTAAGGTCTTGTAAAGTAGGAAGTTACAAGCTCTCGGGCAACGTCGAGGACTCGGCGAGACGCCGGGCCGTCCGTGCCCCGGAAGATAGCGTGGAGACGGTTCCAGGGATGCCTGCCGCGGGCTGCGGCAAATCAACAATGCCGGCGCATCATCCCTGCAGGCGCCTCGGGTGTCTGAGTCGCGAAGGCGGAAACCGACCCTGCCACCTCGCGGGTTCGTAGAGCTAGTGCAGGCGCACCAACGACAGCCCCACGAGCCACGGTGCGCAACGAAAGAACCACGAGGTGCAGACCTCCTTGCCCATTGACTTGGACTGGTCCGTTCGGGAGTTCGGCGTTCGGCCCGGATTCGCAGGGCGACCGGATCGTCCCGGATGGAGCAGGTAGCCTCCCGTGGCAATGACCGATAAGGCGGCGCGGCACCTGCCTCGGAAGGGTGCGGCGTGGCAGGGCTCTGCCTGAGAATTGGCTGCTAATGTCCGGAGGAGTTTCAGGATGGAGCATTCGTATTCCCATAAGCAACGCGGCACCGTTTTTTCGTTGCCTTTAGCGTTCCAAGTGGGCGCCCTCCGGCACTTGCGGGGCGAGTCGTGGAATGTCAGGGGCGACGCGCCGATACATGGGTACCGCCAGCGTGACATGGCGCGCGACGTGAGTTGCTGGGCGCGTAGAGCGGTGCTAGAATTGACAGCGCGCGGGGCAGGCTTTTCTGGGCCCGGTAACCGCCGGCGTCGCGGCCGGTGGGGGTGAGTGCACGTGTGGCGGGTCCGCTACGTAGACGCAGGAGATAAGCGGTAGATGTTTGAGCGGTTTACCGATCGCGCTCGTAAGGTCATGGCGCTGGCCAATCAGGAGGCACAGCGTTTCAACCACGAGTATATTGGAACGGAACACATCCTCCTCGGTCTGGTCAAAGAGGGGTCGGGGGTCGGAGCCAACGTGCTCAAGAACCTCGATGTCGATCTGCGCAAGGTGCGGCTGGAGGTCGAGAAGCTCGTAAAAAGCGGCCCTGAAACGGTGACCATGGGCAAGCTTCCCCAAACGCCGCGCGCCAAGAAGGTGATCGAGTACGCCATCGAAGAGGCCCGGAACCTCAACCACAACTATGTAGGCACGGAGCACTTGCTGCTCGGTCTGCTTCGTGAGCAGGATGGCGTCGCGGCCCAGGTGCTCATGAACCTCAACCTCCGGCTGGAGGACGTTCGCGAGGAGGTGCTGAACCTGCTCGGGGCCAGCGAGGAGCCCGAAGAGGTCGGGGCGGTGATGCCTGGTGAGCAGAAGAAGGGCAAGAGTAAGACGCCGGCGCTGGATTCCTTCGGGCGGGATCTTACCGAGATTGCCCGGCAGGGCAAGCTGGATCCTGTCATCGGCCGGATGCAGGAGATCGAACGCATCATCCAGATCCTCTGTCGGCGCCAGAAGAATAATCCGGTGCTCCTGGGTGAAGCCGGTGTCGGTAAGACGGCGATCGTAGAGGGTCTGGCACAGCGCATCGTGGGCAATGATATCCCCGAGCTTCTCGCGGATCGTCGCATTGTCGTGCTGGACCTTGCCATGATGGTGGCAGGCACGAAGTATCGTGGCCAGTTCGAGGAGCGAATCAAAGCGGTAATGAACGAGGTCCGCCGGGCGGGGAATGTGATTCTGTTCATCGACGAGCTGCACACTCTTGTCGGTGCCGGCGGTGCGGAGGGTGCGATCGACGCGTCCAACGTTCTCAAACCGGCCTTGAGCCGCGGCGAGATTCAATGTATCGGCGCTACCACGCTGGACGAGTATCGCAAGTACATCGAGAAGGACACCGCGCTGGAGCGCCGATTCCAGCAGATCATCGTGGAACCGCCGACGAACCACGAGACCATGCAAATCCTCAAGGGATTGCGGGATCGGTATGAGGCCCATCATCGTGTGCGGATCACGGACACGGCGCTGGAGCACGCCGTCGAGCTCTCCGCCCGGTATATCCCGCGTGTGCAGCCTGATAAGTCCATCGACGTGATGGACGAGGCCGGTGCCCGCGTACGCCTGAAATCGATGACCAAGCCGCCGGACCTGACCGAGCTCGAGCGTGAGATGGAGAAGCTCAGCGGGGAGAAGGATGAGGCTGTCAAGAACGCCGACTACGAGCGCGCCGCTCAGATTCGTGATCAGTTCGACTCCATCAAGCTCAAGAAACGGCAGCTTCAGAAGGAGTGGCGGGACCGCAGCAAGGAGATCGACGGAGTGGTCGACGAGGAGGTGATCGCCCAGGTGGTGGCTTCAATGACCGGCATCCCGCTGACGCGCATGGGCCGGGACGAGGCCGACCGACTTCTGGCTCTGGAAGACGAACTTCACAAACGGATCGTCAGCCAGGACGAGGCCGTCGGGGCAGTCTCCCGGGCGGTTCGCCGCAGCCGCAGCGGATTGAAGGATCCCAACCGCCCGATGGGCAGCTTCGTCTTCGTCGGACCGTCGGGCGTGGGTAAGACATACCTGGCCAAGTGCCTGGCCGAGTTCATGTTCGGTGACCCCGAGGCCCTGTTCGTGCTGGATATGTCCGAGTACATGGAGAAGCACAATGTTTCGCGCCTGATCGGCGCGCCGCCCGGCTACGTCGGCTACGAGGAAGGTGGTCAGCTAACCGAGCGGATTCGTCGGCGTCCCTACTCGGTGATTCTGCTCGATGAAATCGAGAAGGCCCATCCCGACGTCTTCAACATGCTGCTGCAGATTATGGAGGAGGGCCGCCTGACGGATTCCTTCGGGCGTCACGTCGATTTCAAGAACGTAATCGTGATCATGACCAGCAACGTCGGCGCCCACAGGATCACCCACCAGGACGAGTTCGGATTCGGAAAGCGCGACGAAGAGGTCTCCTACGAGAAGATGAAGGGGATGCTCAAGACGGAGTTGGACGACCATTTCCGTCCCGAGTTCCTCAACCGCCTCGATGAGGTCATCGTGTTCCGCAAGCTCACCCACGGCGACATGGTGCAGATCGTGGATCTGGAGCTGGAGAAACTCGCCGGCCGGATGAGGGACAAGGGAGTCGAGCTCGAGGTGACCCAAGAGGCCAAGGATTTCCTCATCGAGCACGGCACGGATGAGAAATTCGGGGCCAGGCCCCTGCGTCGGGCGATCGGGCATCACCTCGAGGATCCGCTGTCCGAGTCCATGCTGCGCGGGGAGTTCACCGGCAAGAACAAGGTGGTGGTCTCGGTCAAGGAGGCGGCGTCGGAGGATCTGGAGCCGTCACTGCTTCTTGAAGGTGTTGTCGTCGAGAGCAAGGAAACTGACGAACCCGAGGCAGTCGGCGCCAGCCACACCGACGAAACGTAGGCCGGAGGAAAAGGTGTCGAGATGGAATGGCACTGCCGCGGCTCCTGAGGTCGTAGCGGACGTACGGGGTTGCCATGGGCGCATAATGAGGGCGCCGAGACGCCCATGTGCTCATTCAACCGGGTGGTGGCATTGACTTCCGCTTCCGTGCGCCCGTCAACACTCGATATCACTTGTCACGGGAGCCCTCCCTGGCTATGATTCCCGCTTGGAGACCTCCTTGGTTGCTCATGCAAGAGGATTGACCAAGGAAGGTCTCTATGTCATTCTACAGACAGTCACGC
>CP070827.1:1353697-1357570 GCA_020344555.1 Phycisphaerales bacterium | reverse complement strand
GCGGGTTCTGGTGATGACCAGTGGGCTGGTCGTGCTCGGTAGTTGTATTGTTCTGTACATCGTGTCGTTGCTGGAGGTCGTGGTCGGCACCAATCAGGCTAGGGGGCTCTACGAATTCGTGCAGGTGTTTCTCCGTGTCGACATCAGCGGCGTGGCCCGGATCGAGCAGTTCCGCGAGCCGCTCTGGCGATCCATGTTCCTGCTGACAATCAAGATTCAGATGCTTTGGGTTCTGCTGGTGGTAGCCCGGGTCGGACCGGGGCTCATTGCCAGGGATTTGAGGAGCCGGGCCCTGCCCATCTACTTTGCCAAACCGGTGACACCGCTTACCTATCTGACTGGGAAATGGCTGGTGGTCGCGTCTTTCATCGCCATGGTGATGCTCGTACCGAACCTGCTGACTTTGACCATTGGCTCGATGATCACGGGTGGGTTGCACACGTGGAGCCAGACCCTGAGCCTGGCTCTTGAGCTGGCCCTCTCGGGGGCCATGGTCTGTGTGGTAGGGGGCACGATTATCCTGGCGCTGTCCAGCTTGACGTCTGATCATCGGTACGTTGCCGTTGCCTGGGTGGCAGTTTGCGTGCTGACCATGATAGCGCAGGGGATCCTCAACGAGAATCTACCCGAGAAAGCGACGTCAGGTTGGCTCGGCTGCATCTCATTGCGAGACAACATGGTGATCCTGACCGAGTGGCTGTTTGGCATCCGAGAGGCCTGGGAAGCATCCTCTTTGCCCACGAAGGCGTTCAGCAGTGCCCTGGTGAGGCCGGTCAAACCGATCTGCGCCGCTACCGTCTTGGGTGCGTGGACAGTAGCTGCGATCCTGGTGTGCTTCTGGCGAGTAATACGCTTCTCGCGCTTTGCCGCGAATCTATAGGGAGTCATAAACGACCAGCCGAACGGGCCGATGACCGACGAAATGCCACTGGCAAGGGAGGCCTGGCTACTGATGACTGACGACTGATAACTCAGGACTGATAACTGAGGACTGATAACTGACAACTGCCGACTCCCAATGCCTGTAATCGAACTCGACAATTTGTCCAAATGGTATGGTGAGGTCATCGGTCTAAACAATGTGACCTCCGCCATTGACCACGGGATCACCGGGCTCCTGGGTGCCAACGGTGCGGGCAAGAGCACTCTGATGAGCTTGGCCATGGGCCAGCTTCGGCCCAGCAAAGGGAGCATACGGGTCTTGGGACAGAGGGTTTGGGATAGACCCGGCGTGCTTTCGCAGATCGGCTACTGTCCCGAGGGTGATCCGTTCTGGCCCAACTTGACCGGCTATCGGTTTGTCCTGTTCCTGGCCAAGGCATCCGGGTTGCGCGGATCGGCAGCGGTAAAGGCCGCGCGCTATGCCATCGAGCTGACCGGGATGACCGAGCACGCAGGGCGGGCCATCAGAGGTTATTCCAAAGGAATGCGGCAGAGGATCAAGATCGCCCAGACCCTCGTTCACAGACCCAAGCTGCTCATCCTGGACGAGCCGTTCACGGGTACTGACCCGGTTGCCCGTCACGAGTTGGGAAATCTCCTCCGTGATTTGGTCAAGGAGGGGGTGGACATCCTGATCTCCAGCCACGTGCTGCATGAGGTCGAAGCGCTGACCAAACAGATTCTGTTGATCGATCACGGGCGAATCGTGGCTCAAGGTGATCTGCAGGCGGTTCGCCGGACGATGCGCGATCGTCCGCATGCTATCCGGGTGCGGGTCGACCAGCCACGGCGTCTTGCCGCCGACCTCGCCACGTTGGACATCGTCGCCGGTCTGAGGGTGAGCTCGTCCGACACTCTGACGATTGAAACGCCTTGGCCCGAGCGAGTGTACGACTTGCTGCCGAATCTGATCCTCGACAGGAAACTGTCGGTTCGGGAGATCGCCGCAGCCGACGAAAGCCTGGAGGCGGTGTTTGACTACCTGACTCAGCGGGAAGGCTGAGCCACGAGGTTATTGTCATGGGACCGATTACGGCACTGTTTGCTTTCACCATAAGACAAACGCTTCTTAATCGGAAGATCTGCCTTCCACTCATCATTTTAGCTGCGCCGACGGCGATCATAATCCTGATCCGCAACTTTGCAGGGGAGCTTCCGGAGGTCGAGGCCGCGTGGCGGGCCTACCACTCACTGGTGCAGTTTCTCCTTATCCAGCTCCTGATTCCGCTTGTGTGCCTGATCTATGGCACGGCGTTAGTTGGAGCCGACGTGGATGCGGGAACCATTGTGTACTTGACTACGCGGCGGATGCGGCGGCGAACCATGCTTTTGGTGAAGTTCGCCGCCAACGTTCTGGTGCTGGTCGTATTGTGTGATCTGAGTATCGTTCTGCTGCATGCCTGCACGTTCGTCGGGTTGGATCTGCAATCCGTCACGGTGCGGTCATCCGCCTTTGCCGACTGGAATCCTACAACCGACTTCTGTTATTACCTGCTTATTATCCCGGCCGGTGTGCTGGGCTTCCTGGCGGTCTTCACTTTGATCGGACTGCTTACCGCACGACCGCTGACGCTGTCGATCTTCTATCTCGTTGTTGTCGAACTGATTGTCAGCAACATTCCGGTTGGGGCCCGGGTCTACAGTGTCACGCATTACCTGCGGGTGACGATGGCCGGCGTGATACCGGAGTTGCCCCGCGTGTACGAACTGCCGGAGGAGCTGAGCCAGGAGCTCTACTCGCCGGGCGCTACGGGTCTACCCGAACTCTTCGGTATCACCCTCGTCGCTCTTGCCCTGACCACCACACTAGTGACTGTGCGGGAACTGATGCCCGCAAAACTAGCCCGAGAGTAGAAAAGGTGTCAGGATGAATTTCTCGGCATCGTGAGCGGGTTCAGCAGGCTTTGCGTATGGGACGACAGCCACGTTCACGAAGCCTGGGCTTGCCCATCACGTCTTGAATCGGCTGATCGAGGACGAGGCGTTACGATGTGTTCGCCGGTCGGTTACCCTAGGGTGTGCGCCTGATGAGGGCTGGGCGGCCCGCGTCGCCGGTCGCCTGGAGCTGGACATAACCCTTCGCCCACGCCCCCGCAAGGACACCCAAAAATCATATCGCGGTAGGGACCGCCGTTGCCGGCGGCCCCCCGCACAGATCCGTACGTGAAGCATTACCTCATACGGCTCTTGCCTCAAGTCGAGCGCGAAATCGTTGGTCGGGATAAGGATGAACGATGTGGGGACGGGGAAGATGAAGCCGCGAGAGACGCTGCATTCGCTCCCAGGTCCACCCACGGCGACCACGTTGACTGCGACGCCGAAGTACAGCAAGCCAGTGTCGAGTTACCTCGTCGACAAAACGGCAAATGCGGTGACTGTTGCTGGGGATGGCGTGATAGTTCAGCCAACCCCGCACAACGCTCCGCAACCAGCGTCCCGTTTCGCCCACCGGCCGGTGCATTCGCTTTCGCAGATCAGCCTTGATCTCCCGTAGTTTGGCACGCATCCGCTTCGCCATCGAGTGGCGATGGATTGTGAACCAGCCGTGCTTACGCGTCTTGGCACACTGGTGCGTGAAGCCAAGAAACTCGAACATTTCCGGCCGGCCCGCGCCGCGTTGTTGGCGACGTTCGAGCGCATGGCGCCCGAACTCGATTAGACGCGTTTTCCCTTCGTGTAGCTTCAATCCAAACTTGGCAAACCGCGTGCGGAGTTCCTCCAAACACGCCATCGCCTCGCTGTGGTGCTGGAAACCGATCACGAAGTCATCCGCATAACGTACCACCACGACATCGCCGCGGCAGCGGTTTTTCCGCCACCACTCGATCCACAGGTCAAACACATAGTGCAGGAATACGTTCGAGAGTAACGGTGAGATCACCGAACCCTGTGGCACGCCTACAGTCGTCTTTGACCATTCGCCTTCGTCGC
>CP070827.1:1349724-1353597 GCA_020344555.1 Phycisphaerales bacterium | reverse complement strand
CCCGACGCGGCGGCCGGTGACGCTTACGGGAATGGGGTTGCTCTCGGGGAGCGTGCCGCGGTGATCGGAGCCAGGCTCCATGACCCTGCTGAGATCAACAATGCTGGAGCAGCCTATTTCCACGCCTTCCCGGCGGATTGCAACGATAATAGCATCGCCGACACGTGCGACATTCTTGGCAGCACGAGCGACGATTGCAACGTCAACGGCGTTCCCGACGAGTGCGATGTGTTTGTGCCGGGTGACTCTGACGGTGACGGCGACGTCGATCTGATCGACTTCGCCGCGCTCCAGACCTGTTTCACCGGCAAAGGTCCGGTTGACTTGAGCTTCTGCTGTAGCGTCTTTGACTTCGAACCACCGGACGATGACGTCGATCTCGACGACTACGCCACCTTCTTTGCGCTGTTGGACGGGCCTTGACTGGGGATTGCCCGGAGGGCGTTTCTGGAGTTGGGCGTACGCAGTATCGGCGGGCGGTTCTGTGGTTGTCGGAGCCGGAACGCCTGAGGGAAGACACTACCCTGACGAGGCATTCCGCTGGGAAAACGGCGTCGTGACCGGCATTGGCGATCTTGCCGGCGGCACGCTGGCTTACTGTAGCAGCGAGGCCTATGACGTTTCAGCCGATGGCTCCGTGATCGTCGGCAATAGCATCCATGAGCCCGGCACGGAGGCCTTTCGGTGGGAGGATGGCATCTTGGTCGGCCTCGACGAGTTTCCGGGCGGGCTCTTTTTCAGCTATGCCTACGGCGTATCGGCGGACGGTTCGGTGGTCGTCGGCAGCGGTGGAACGGACCTCGGCGTGGAGACATTCGTCTGGGATGCGCAGCACGGAATGCGCAACCTCCCCAGTGTATTGGAGACCGAATTCAACCTGGACCTGATCGGGTGGCAGCTTAAGGCCGCGACCGGTGTTTCCGCCAATGGTGCGACGATCGTCGGCTGGGGCGACAACCCCGCGGGGGACACGGAGGGCTGGATCGTTAGGATAGTATTCGACAGTGACGGCGACGGAATACGGGATCCGGATGACCGCTGCCCTTCCGAGAATGCGATGGGGCTGGACGCAAACGCTGACGGCTGCGTCGACCGGATTGCCGATTTGCCACGCCTGATTCAGGAAGAAACGGACGTGCCGAACATACTCGAACATCCAATCTTGGCCATTGTTCACGCGGCGGTCCGCGCGTTTGAGAACGGAAACCCGCGAGCAGCCGAACGCACCTTGACCGCCTTGGTCCGGCTGGTTCGCGCTCACCGCGCCAAGACACTTGCCTACGGACGACGCTGACATGCTGGTGGCGTTTATCGCCGACGTGATTGCTGACCGGTTGCGCGACGCCGGCGAGTTGTCGCCGTACCGCAAGGCCCGCCACCGATGATCCGGCCGGCCGAGTAGAAACATCGTGGTAGGTCTAACGTCGCAGGAGGGTGCTTTGTTCTCCGCGGTGCGCACGTGCTCCGCGGTGACAAGAAGGCGTCCCGGCCCCGGGGGGTACGCTTTCGCTTGAGACGGACCTGCCGCGTGAGTAGAATCGTGGCCGCGGAGACGGGAAAGGGGAGACTCGGGTTTGGGAGCTTGTTCGCGATGGCCACGTCGGATCGACTAACATCTTCGAAGCCGTCCACAACCCGGCTGGGGGCTTACGCAGTGCTGGCTTCGGCCTCAGTCATTGGCTGTGTCTCGCTGCTGGCGTTTTTCTTGCTGTTCCTTGGTGTCGGTTCGTTGCACCTGGTCAACCTGGAACTGGCCGAAACGGCGAAGCTCGTTTGGAACGCTTTCCTTTGTGTCGCGTTTTTCGTCCAACACAGCGGCATGATTCGGCGATCGTACCGCCGATGGTCCGCGAGGTTCATTCCGTCTCACTTCCACGGCGCCTCGTACACTATCGCCTCGGGCGTCGTGCTGCTGGTGCTGGTCGTGTTCTGGCAGGAGTCAGCCGACACCTTGGCATCGTGTCAGGGGATCGTTCGCTGGCTGGTGCGTTCGGTCTATCTGCTATCGATTACCGGCTTCGTCTGGGGCATCCTGGCACTGGGCTCGTTCGACACTTTCGGCCTCAGGCCGATCCTGAATCATCTACGCGGGATCGATTCACCGCCCGTGCCTTTCACGGTTCGCGGCCCGTACCGCTGGGTCCGCCACCCGCTCTACCTGTTCTGCCTGTTGATGATCTGGTCGTTTCCAGACCTGACGGCAGACCGGTTACTGTTCAACGCAATGTGGACGGCGTGGATAATCGTCGGCACGATGCTCGAGGAACGGGATCTCGTCGCCGCTTTCGGCGAGGCGTATCGCGACTACCAGAGCAAAGTGCCAATGCTGATTCCATATCGCCTGCGCCTAATGCAGTAGAGTCGAAGGAGCACCACGTAGGGCGACAGACCCGGGCGTCCCGAGGGCAATCAGGACCCGGTTTGTCCCGGGATATTGGGGAGGCGTTCAAGCGCCGGACGGCGACGTACTTGCAGGCGGCGTGGCGTTACTGTGCTCGTCGTCGTATAATGGCAGCAAGGGTAGGGATATCTATTACATCACTGTTTGCGTGGGCGATACATGCGCGGGTTGCGATCGCCGATGATGTCGGTGAAGACCTGATACAGCAGATCAACGACGTGGTTGCGGCGTGATCGGAGGCACCGATCTGCGCCAAAGTCAAGCGGGAGGATCGACATGGCGTCTATCAGGATGATTGCGGAAGAGGAGGCCACAGGAACGGTCAGGGAGATCTATAAGGAAATCAAGCAAGTCCTTGGGATCGATTTTGTTCCAAATATGTACAAAGTCATGGCGGCCAAGCCCGGCTATCTGGAGGCCAATTGGAGCAAGATCAAGATGGTCATGAGAGGCCCGAGCAAGCTTGACACGCTGACAAGAGAGATCATCGCCGTCGCTGTATCGGCGGTATGCGGGTGTGAATACTGAATCTCAGTCCATACTTCCGCGGTGCGGAAGCTGGGACTGGACGACGAGGCCATTCTCGAAATAATGGCCGTGGTTGATCTATTCAGCGGCCTTAATAACCTGCTGGAAGGCCTGCAAGTTGAACCAGACGAGAAACCCTGGTATGGCTGAGGTTAGCAGCCTGGATGCCGTGCGCATTCACGTGTAAACAGCGGCGGTCGCGTCAGGGGTACCGGTGGGCGGGCTGGCATGCAATGAGATTGTCGCTGGTGCGCCCTCGGTCTTCTGATTCTCGGACGTAGCCTGCGTGGTGTGTCCATCCTGCTTGTTAATTCGCTTATGAACGGATACACTTGATGCGGTTATCGGGGGCGTTGGAGGGGGTGCCGCGGACGACCTGACGGAGCACCACGAGCTGTTAAGCAGCAATGGCCTGTTGGTCTTGGGAACCGGCAGGCGACCGCGGCGCGCCGGCGCGATCGGGGTGCACCTCGGCGTGCCCGGCTCATTCGCACGGGCCGGCAAACCTACAACGCATCTTCGGTTACGGAGTGACGTGGCTAAGGGAGTGGTCTGCGCCTCCACCTGTGAACACTGTGGGAGCCTTCGAGAATGAAAGCAGTCAGTCTTCGCATCCAATTCGTCCTGGTATCCGCGGTCGTAGTCGGACCCGCCGCCGGGCAAGGTAAAGCGCAATGGCAATACTACTACTTTGACCAGCCGCAGCCCCTCACGATCGACACCGGAGAGGTGGCCATTTTCCAGGGTGCCGAGCGCGGGACGGTAGCGGCTTCGGAAGCTCTGTCGAAGCACGGAATAGCAGCGGGAGACGTGCGTCCCTCAGTGATTGCGGGCATGTCGATGGCACGCGTCCCGGCGTCGGCTCACAACGATGCGGGTATAAGGACGCTGGTTAAGTCAATCGCAGATGCTCAGGAGGTTGAATTCGCGTCACCGGTTTTCCT
>CP070827.1:1345725-1349624 GCA_020344555.1 Phycisphaerales bacterium | reverse complement strand
CTCGTGCGCCGGCTGTACCACCAACGAGGAGTGTAACGACAACAACGAGTGCACGGAGGATCTGTGTGTTGACAGCGTATGTCAGAATAACCCGTATCCAGACGAGACCCCGTGCACGGGCGGCGTCTGCTGCGGTGGGACATGCACGGTGCCGGTCTGCTCGGTCAACGCCGATTGCGACGACGCAGAAGCTTGCACGACCGACACCTGCCTCTCTGGCGGTACGTGCTCCGCGTATTGCGAGAATACCTGGCCGGCATGTGATCTTACAACGCCGGACGGCTGCTGCGGGCCGGGCTGCACCGCCAGTAACGATGCGGATTGCGAGTGCCTGCCTAAGAAGGCTCCTTGCACAAGTGACAGCGAATGCTGCTCGGGCGTGTGCCACCCGCGTCAACTGTGGTGCAAATAGACCAACCCGATTTACGGGTCCCACAACGGTGGGAGTTTGAGCGAACAGCAGGGTCGGCCAAACGGCCGACCCTGCTCGCTTCTTGCCTACAGGGGCGCGCGTGGACGTGGAAGTCGATGTCATCCGGAGTCTTGTTGACAGGAACACCAGGACGCTCTTCGACCATTCCCGGATTGTCCGCTGACACGGCGGCTGAACAACGATGAATCTACGAGCGGCTTCCGCCGGGGCTTTACCGGCTCCCTACCCTCCGGGTCGCTTTCTTGCATCAATCTCAGGTCAGGGTGATCCTATCGGTTTTCGAACAGCCCGTGGGTGAGACGGGTAGAAAAAGTTTTGATTGACACGGGCAAGCCGAGTCCGTTAGTATCCGCGAATCCGGGCACGATACACAGCCCGGCAGGGATAAGCTGGAGAGGTGGACCGGTGGTCGGTGAGGACTCTTTGCGAACGTCCTAACAGCAAATCGGGTCTCCCTGTTCCGGTTCATGTGTTGCAGTTTTTGAGGTGAAGGCCGTCCCCGGCGGTCGTGGACGGGTTAATGTTCACCTCGGTGAGGTACAGTAGGAGGAACATCACATGTGTAATGTACGAAGATTTCGGGCCTCAATGTTGGGGATTGCTGCGCTGTGCATGGTTTGCGCCATGGCGCAGGCACAGGAGCCGATGAAGGTCGGCGAACACTATCCGATCCACGTCGACTCGCGTGGATCGTCGGACATGGAGGGAATGAGCACGGCGACGGGCCGGGTGTACGAGATCACGCATCCCGGGGCGACGTTCATGGGCGTTCATTTCGCCAGGTTCGACCTGGCCCCTGGCGACTTCGTGAGGGTGTCCGATGCCGATGGCGGGCAAAGCTACACCATGGAAGGCAAGGGCAAGATGAACGCCGGGATCTTCTGGTCACAGCATGTCAAAGGCGACACCATCGTGCTGGAGCTGGTGACGACGGGCGACAATCCCGGCAAGGGATTCGTGATCAACAAGTATGGAGCCGGGTTCGTCAACCTCGGTCCGGGGATTGAGAGAATCTGCGGAGCAAGTGATTTCGAGAACGCCATCTGCCGTGTTGGGACCACGGAGTATGACGAGGCCCGGGCCGTTGCCCGCCTGTTGATCCAGAACATGTGGCTGTGCACCGGCTGGTTGGCTTCCGCCGACAGCTACTTCATCACCAATGAGCATTGCATTACTTCGTCAACAGAAGCCCTGAACACGGACTACGAGTTCATGGCCGAAGCGCCCAATTGCGACGATCCTAACTGCCAGCTTTGCTACACCGGCGACATTTACTCCGGCTCGGCCTTTATCAAAGACAACGCTGCCCTGGACTATTCGCTGGTTCAGCTTGCCGGCAACCCGGCTGCTACCTACGGCTACCTCGAAATCGACAACCGCGATGCGATCGTCGGTGAGGAGATGTACCAGCCCGCGCATCCGGCTGGCAGGGCGAAGGAGTTTGGCTGGGAATGCGATGTGAACACGCCCTACCCATCGGGCAGGTGCAGGGTGGTCAGCGTCACGGAGCCGGGTTGCTCCAGCGCGAGCTACAATGATGTGGGGTACTGGGCTGACACGGAAGGCGGTTCTTCGGGAAGCCCCGTGCTTGCGGTGTCGAGCCACAAAGTTATTGCCCTGCACCACTGTCACAACTACTGTGACCAAGGTGGAGATCCAAACCGTGGTGTGCCTATCGATCTGATCTGCCCGGAAATTGAAGCCTACATACCTTCGTGCGTCGGAGGCTTCTGCGGTGACGAAACCTGTGGTCCAGGCGAGGATCAATGCAACTGCCCAGAGGATTGCGGAACACCGCCGTCGAACGAAGTGCCCAGCTCAACCTGCCAGGACGGCCTGGACAACGACTGCGATACGGATGCCGACTGCGATGACCCTGATTGTGCGTCCGATCCGGCCTGTATCTGCAACGACAACGGCACCTGTGAGCCAGGCGAGGATTGCAACAACTGTCCGGGTGATTGCATCTCCGGAGGAGGCACGCCGGGATGCGGTAACGGCACCTGTGAGCCGGGTGAGGACTGCAATAGCTGTCCTGCGGACTGCAGATCAAAGACGACCGGTGCTCCGAGTGGCAGGTACTGTTGCGACGGTGATCTACCTGACTGTGGAAATCCGAAGTGTTCAGAGGACGGATGGTCATGCGGTTCCTCTGATCCGTATTGCTGTGGCGATGGCACCTGCGAAGGCGCTGAGGACGTGTGCAACTGCTACGATTGCGGTACACCGGACGCGAGCGAAGTGCCAGGTGTGACGTGTCAAGACGGCATCGACAACGACTGCGACGGGGGTGCGGACTGCCTGGATACTAACGGCGACTGCGACACGGATCCGGCATGCGCCTGTCTGGCGAGGGGCGAGCCGTGCGACCCGGCGAACGACCTGTGTTGCGCGTCTTGCCATCCGGTGAAGCTGACATGTAAGTAAGATAGCGTGCCGAAGGCCCGGCACTAGCTTGTTAGGGCCTGCGTAATAACAGGGCGGAGCGGACTCGGTCCGTTCCGCCCTTTGTCTGCGCTCATCCCCCTTTGCCGAGCGGTTTGGCGCGTAGGTGCTCCCTTGGCCTACGGTGAGCGGACGCAACTACGTTGACGTGCGATTAACTACGGCGGGGTCGGCCGAATGGCCGACCCCGCCCGCTTCTTGCGTGCCGTGGGATGGCGCGTGGACGCGGAGGTTGGGGTCGCCCGAGGCCTTGACGGCAGCAACACAAGAACACTTATTGAGCCGTGTCCTGCCTGATGGGTGTTCCGCATTCCGGGCAGGCGGTGGACTCCAGGCGGTAGAGTGGGTAGCCGCAGGTCTGGCAGTGTTCCTCATCGATTTCTATCAAGAACTTCAGGCCGCATTGGGCGCACTTCGATCGGCCCACCGGTAGATCCTGAGTCTTGTTGCAGCGTGGGCAGGTGATCGAAAGAAGCAGCTCGACCGTCCGGATTGCCTCGCGGACCCGGATAGCTGACACCCGATGCAAGACAGGAACGGCTATCGTACCACAGACAACTGTGATACCCACAACACCCATTGCGCGGAACCACTCGTCGTCGCGGCCGTCGATCTCGGTGATGATCGTGAATGCAATCATGGCGGCCAATGCTGCAATCACGTAAGCCGTGCAGCGGCGCACCCACCCGTACTCACGCCGCAAACGGGCAAGTGACAGAAGCCCGACGTGCGGCAGGGCGATCCCAACAACGCATGCGACACCCATAGTCTTGTAGAACGCTTCGCGGGCCGGTCGCGGCCACGGGAGATCGACCCAGATGGCTACCAGAACCAAAACCAGCGCAACGGCAACGGCCGCCAGGCCAACCGGTCCGATCGGATGCCAGCGGCGACGCTCCCAGGGTATGGCGCTGGCCAAGCCCAGGATCGATGCTGTGCCGACGACAGCCGTGGTGCCAAGGACCCGCTCCTCGAGCCATCCCATCCGCCCGACGACAAGGCAATAGATGCCCACCAAGCC
>CP070827.1:1341703-1345625 GCA_020344555.1 Phycisphaerales bacterium | reverse complement strand
CCGAGCGCGCGGTGAGCGCTCAGCGCCTCACGCAAACCGGTTTCGACTCTCGTTCCCGATGCCTGCAGCCCGTTCTTGCGCCGCGATCGAGTTTCTGGACACTACAAGCTGGGTGATCGTGACCGAATAAAGGGGACATTCTACTTTTTCGGGATCTTTCGCCGTCGTCCTCTGGGGCTAGGAGAGCCTCGAGTGCCCTCTCTTTTCTCCGCGATCGAGGAGATCGCGCTGCAAGAACGCCGGAGTGTGCCATAAACGGCAGCGAAAAGTAGAATGTCCCCTTTTCTCAATCACCTTGTGTGCGGACTTCCCAATTCCTGAGGTTGCGCAGGCGCCGCAGGGCGGTTTGGATACGATTCAATTGTTTCTGAAACGGCCTGGCCAGTGGAACGACGACTTCAGAAATGAGAATTTCGTCGAATGCCTCGGCGGCAGACGATGAAACGCTCTGTTCATCGCTTGCTCGACGCACGGCGCGCAGGCTACGCACGTACATTCCGGCCAGAATCACTACAAAGATGCCCGCCACCACGGCAAAACTGGCAAGCAGATGCACTGCGCTCAGCGCTGACACGATTCTGTATAAACCACGAGCAAACTCGACCGTGCCCGTGTCGCTGAACATTTCGAGCGACCCGGCCAGGATCGGCTGCAAAAGAGGGAACCATAAGAGTATGAACCACAGGGCGACCTTGGCGAGGAATAAAGGCTTCCGGTCAAGCTGCCGCAATTGTTCGATAAGATCCGCTTCCAATCGTGGTGGAAGCGCACGGATGGCCTCCACGACTTTCCGGGTGAGGTCTGCCGCCTCGGGCAGCGCCGCCTCCATCTGCAACTGCCGGGCGATCACAGCCTGGTCAGCGAGAATGCGCGATCGCATAAGCGCGATCCGATCGCCGGGCGAGCGTCCTTCCATGTCGAACAGGCTGCCCACGCCCTCCGATACACCGTGCCCCCCGGGCCGTGTCTCGCTCCGTGGGGCCTGAAGCCCGTACCCCTTTGCCAGAAGGCGTGACAACCAACCAAAGGGCCAGTGAACCAGGCGCAGCAGTGGCCAATGCTCTACTCGCCGTTCGAGCAGCTCGTCGGCCAGTCCGGTGTCCGGTCTGAGTTGGGCTCGGACCGCAGTTGCAACCGCAGCGCAGTAATCAGGCCCCATCGCCTCGTTGAGAACGCGCTGAAGATAGTCTGGGTCACACGCCCGGGCCAGTCGCTCTACCGTCCGGTCCAGATCATAGTGACTCTCGATCCGAGCGATGTTGGCCTCCTGCTCCCGGGCACGATTGATGGCTTTGACGGTCCGGCTGTTTTCAGCAGAAACCGGTCCCAGCACACACGATCGGAGGCGCTGTAGATCCTCGCACGCCAGTCGGGAAATCTCCACGGCCGTGCTTCGGTCGGCCGTGTACTTATTCCAATCCGGATCGTTCCAGAGCTCTCCTATGCGACTTACAAAGCGGTCCGGATCGGGAAACGCCGCAGCCACCAGGAATCTGCGTTCCCCACTCTGTGAACCGGCCAATGGTGAAGCTGCGTCAAACGAACGGGTTACCCACCGATATTGTCCCTCCCAGAAGCTCTGAGCCCCTGTCGTGGGTGCATCGCCGCGCCCGCCGGTTGTCTTTTCAAACGGATCGCTGTCGCTGAGCAGCTCGTCAACCTTGTTGAGCACGCAGTAGACGTTGCTGGGGTCCTTAATGACGCTGTCGAGCATCTCCACCCATATGCGGTCGCCGATCTTTCGCGGTGTGACCACCCATACCACCCGGTCCAGCAGTGGGGCCACCGCGCGCACGACGTCGAGATGATCCATGAACTCACTGTCGAAGTCGGGCAGGTCTACAAGAACGGCGTTGCGGATGGGCTCCGCGTCGTGCGATGTAATGTCCAGTGGAACCTGCCGGCCGGTGCTCCGCAGGCGCTGGGCGACCACCTCCTGCATTGCCTTATGAACATAGGCCATCGGCCTTTCCGTTCCCCTGCCGGCCCCGCCGGTCTCAACGGAGACTTTCCTTTTGGCCAGTGCGTTGATCAGCGTCGACTTTCCCACGCCTTTGCCGCCGAGAATCCCACAGACCACCAGATGATCCTCCAGCGCGGCGTCGGCACCGAAGGCGAGTTGGGCCGGTTGGGTATCGAAGATGTCCGCCAGCTCGAGATTAACCCGCTGCAGTTGGTCGCTCGGGCCGGGCGTTTGATTCGGCTCAGTCATCGTGGGGCCTCCGGCGGCTCACGAAGGACCTCCAGCGCTCTTGCAAGGGGGTCATTACGATCCAGGACCAGAGCCGTCGCTTCGGTGATCGCACTCTGAGCATCCTGCCGGGCGGTAGACTCGAGTAGGGCCCGGAAGGCGACAGTCGCTTCTCTGACAGCGTCGAACTCGGGGCTCCCCAGCAGCTTCTCTTCAATGACGGCGACTAATCGCCCCATGGGTCTACCCAGAAGCGCTCCTGCGCCGGTGGCAGCGACCAGTTGCGTCAGGGCCGCACCAATCGCTGCCTTCGCAGAGGCGAGCGTGAGCGCCACCGCAGGACCCGGCACGGCAATCAGCACGACCGCCAGGCCGATACCGCCCACGCCGATCGCGCCTTTGACGTGCGGACTGATACCTCGGCACTCTGACTCTACCTTGTCACTCCATCGCACAAGCGCCGTGTCAAATGTCCGGGCGGCCTCACGGACTTCCCCTCGCAATCGCGCATCCAAACGGTAGGTTCGTTCGGCAGGCTCGAGACCGCTCCAGCGGCGGATCTCATCCCAGAACGCGCTGGCGTGGACGGTACGTCGAATCTCGTGTGCCTGCCGCCGCACGCAAGCGTCGAAGTACGATTCGGCAATCGCCGCTCGGTCCGAGGTTTCGGCCGATCCGGGTTCAATATCGCGGGGCGTAGAGCCAACCACCGCGCCAACGATGGGAACCTGTTTGAGGGCATTTTGGAGGCGATGCTTTTGTGCAGCAACCCAGTTCCTCGTTTCGCCGATGCGCAGTACGCGCGAGACGAGCTGGAGCTGCTGCCGCTCTGACGGTGTCATCAGAGAGATCATACACTCGCGCGTAGCGGGCAGCATGCTCTCCACAGCGGCGTCGAGGGCCTGGCGGAGCTCATCCAAGCGTGCGGTCCGCTCCTCGTTCTGGTTGAGCACGGCATTGGCAGCTTCGGCAACCTGGGCCAGGAGGGGGCCGGTACGCTCCGGCCTGGATTCCTGCAGGAAGGTGCACACGTCATCCAAGGTGCCCGGCGGGAATCGGCGGAACCCCCGGCCGCGGCGATACTCCAGCACGCTCATCCCGTCTGCACTCAGCCGCTGGGCCTGCTGAGCCAGAGCTGCCCGGTCGTCATCCCCGAGCAGGCCCTCGCGCGTCCGGTTGAACAGCACCCAGCGATGCTGCCCGGATCGGATCGAGAGCGTCCGCAACTTCGAGATCGATTGCCGATCGTGCCAACGCTCGTTATCAACCATCAGGATGACCTTGTCGAACCACGGGAGCAATGACAGTGCTATGTCACCCTCGTGGCAGGCCTCCTGGGAGGTGAAATCCGGCAAGTCGACCAGAACGACATCACCGAGGGCGTCCACGGCATGGCTCACGATGGTGACGGCATCGGATCTTCCGGTGGTGTCGGCATCGAGTTCGACAGGAATCCGCCGGAACCCGGGGAACAACCGGGCGCTTAGTCTGTGGTCGCCGTCCTTCAGCAGCTCGCCGGCCTGTTCGGGGACCGCCAGGATCGGCCCCAGGGTGCTGTGCCCGCGCGCGGTGATCCGGCTGGCAAGATGCCCTTCAAGGAGATTATTGAAGACCGTGCTCTTGCCCGAAGACGCCCCCCCGACAATCGCTGCAAGGCAGAGGCGTCGCCCCGTGGTTTCCAGGTGGTCGAATCGCAGGCGATGAACCGCCTGCTCGGTCGTTACCGGCCAA
>CP070827.1:1337663-1341603 GCA_020344555.1 Phycisphaerales bacterium | reverse complement strand
GTCGATCACAATTGCGGGCGACTTGAACGATCTTCGGTGCTACTCGGACGAACAGGCCAAAACACAGATCGAGGCCTTCGTCGAGCAACTGGCCGGGCGAGTCGGCGCCTCGAGCTGACCCGGACTCCCCCGGCGTTGTCCGAACCGCGCCCGTCTGATCCGAGCCGCGCCGGTCTGATCCGAGCCGTCCCGATGTGCATCGGGATCAGGAAGCGGCCCGGCCGAGCATAGCGTACTCCATGACGCGGGCTCGCTTCAGCCCCGTGCGGCTTCGAGCACTATAATCAGGTAACCGTACATGGCTAACCACTACCTACTGGGTTTGGATGTCGGGGCGTCAGCTACAAAGGCTGTCCTGTTGGATGGCGATGTGGTGCGAGCCCGCTCGCTACGAAAATCAGGGGCGGATTTCGGCGCGGCAGTCAGAGCATGCCTCAAGGAGATCACCTCGGCTACCGGGCTTGAGGCGACGGAAATCGAACGTGTGGTCGCCACCGGCTACGGACGGCGCAGTGTAGACTTCGCCGCGACGACGGTCACCGAGATTACCTGCCACGCCCGCGGCTGCCATGCCAGCTTCCCCCACGCGATGACCATCGTCGACATCGGCGGACAGGACAACAAGGTCATCGTGGTTGAGGACAGTGGTGACCGCCGAAGTTTCAAGATGAACCGCAAGTGTGCGGCCGGCACTGGAGCCTTTCTTGAAGAGCTTGCCAACTCTCTGGACACGCCGGTGTCCGCCTTCAACGACCTGGCCGGTCAGGCCGCCGGCGATCTCGAGCTGGGCTCGTTCTGCACCGTCTTCGCCAAGACAGAGTTGTTGAAGCTCATAGCCGACGGCACGCCCCTACCCGACATCGTCAAAGCCGCTTTCCGCTCCGTGGTCAAGCGAATCCTGGAAATGGACCCGCTCACGGGAAACGTGGTGATGACCGGCGGCGTCGTGGCCCACAACCCCATCATCGTCGACCTGGTCTCCAACGCCCTGGGCCGGAAGGTCCTCGTCCCCGACCACCCCCAATACACCGGCGCTCTCGGCGCCGCGTTGTCTGCCGGGGAGATGTGACGTGTGGGGTCCGCCGAGTCGAGGGCCTCGAAAAGAATTGTCGGTGGTCCCGCAGGGACAAAATGAGGATAGCCCGGCGATTTAGGGGCAGTCGATTTAGTCACCGCGGCGGAGTGCGCATGAGCGTCCGCTTGGTGGCTCGCGCCGGTGGGCGAGCGACCTTTGCTCAGCGCCTCCCTGTCTCTTTGGGTGTCCTGGCCAGATCACACTCCTCTGACGGTTTCCCTCGCCAAAGCGGCACAGCTGAGCAAGGGCGCGTCTCTCAAGCCACAGGAGCCGGTGTCAGGCTCGAGCCTTACGCAATCCGTGTGAAGATCAGGTAACCTGATACAAGGACGATTACGGCTGAACTCACCCAGAGCACAACATCCATAGGACGGCTTGAAGTCAAGGGGCGTCGAAGGGTCTTGTACCTATGATAGAGGACGGTCGCTACAATCGGCAAAAGGAAAGCGGTTTGAGCTACTCCGCCGATTATGACCAATACTACTGGCGCCTTGATGCCGATAGCGAGACCTCCGTACAAGAGCGGCATGCAGACGGCGATGATGTTGTACAATCGAGTATTCTCCACGTGTTTGTGCGTTCCTCCATGGCGTACCATTGCAATGAAGTGTTCCAGCACATTGATCTTGTGTGTTGTGAGAACATGGTACGTTGAAAAAAGCGCGAAAGAGGCACACAACAAGAAGACGAGAAACCCTGTGGGGCCGAACGAGTAACTGATGGTTTCGCCAATAAGCCGGATTGTGTCAATTCCCTCGGGGACCGTTCCAGTGGGATGCAAGATCGCCGCACCGAGCAGGTAAAAGATTAGGGTCACCGTTGTGTAGACAAGCATTGACCCATAGACGTCCCAGCGCAGCACTTTGCACCAACCACGGGCGCGTTGCCTCCACTGCGCCGAACCATCGTTGGGCCCACAGCGTCGTTGGTATCCCTTCTTGCACACCCAGTATGGATACATTATTAGCTCGACCGTGCCGGCGCCGGTGATGCCGAAGGCAGCAAGGGCGATTGCGAAGCCACCCGTCGGCATGTCAAAGAGTAGTCCGCGCTTCAGGTCGCCCAGTGCAATCGCGTTTGGGCTACCCTGCAGGAAGACGAAGCTGGCAATCCCAGTTACCGTTAGGGATAGTACAAGCACCTTCGAGGCGTATTCTAGAAACGGATAGCGCCCGAGCCTGTTCAGAATCATGCCTCGTGGCCACTTAACGAAGAGAAGGACTCCAACTGCAACCGCGACGACGGTCCAGCCAATCGTCGTTAGCTGCGGCATGAGCAGACTCAAGCCCTGGGCCAGAGCGGCCACGATGCCACCGAGCTGAAAAGTGACAGCTACATATACTCCAAACCATGCCCACACCAGCCAGTTTACGCGCCAACGGCCTACTGGGAGCATGTCGATCAGGGTAAGAGTGGGGTGCCCCGTTGCAATCGCAGCGCGTCCGAGCTGATCCTGGAGGACCGCCTTGACCAAACAACTGATGACGATTAGCCAAAGCGCCGCAAAGCCGACTTTGGCGCCGAGAACAGGGACAGCGATCAACTCGCCGGATCCGATCACGGAAGCGGTCGTCACGATGCCGGGACCGATCCAAAAGAGGACTTTCCAAGTCCTCTGGGGCGCTTCACGTGGCATCACAGCAGGATGGTAGCTCGCGTCATCGGAAGGTAACTGCGTGCACCGGTGTCCGCCGGGCGCCACGTCGGTAGACTGGCCGTTCATGACTCGCTCTCCCGAATGTAGTATGGATTCAACGGAACCGGGTCCCAGTGAAAGGCAAGAAGTTCGCTCGGATCATCACCCAACCCGCGTATGGCGTGGAAGAACCTTGAATCCAGGATCATTGAGTCTCCCGGATTTAATTTCCTCTCCACATATTCGTACACACGTTTGCATGGTTCTGCTTGCTCGAACGCCCGGTGTAGAAGCATAAAGGGAAACGCACTCTGTCCTGACTCCTCCTCGCCCTCACGCTCCGCCGTACTCAGTTCCTTGAGTACATCGGTGCACCACTTGAGCAGCTCATCCCGGCTACATATGTTTGTCATGATGGTGACCTCGACCTCTCCCGCTAGAACATACAGAAGTTCCTGACCTGCATGACGCGCCAGCCAGAAGGAAGGATCCTGCGGCTTCTTATATGAGCACTCCATCAAGAAGGGTTTCATAAGCTGTGCGTCCGCGTCGGCTAGGTCCTTCACGTTGATCCAGGCACGATCATCGTCGTTGGGTTGATGCAGTGTGCGCCGGCTGTACGGCGCAAGTTCCGCATAGCATCCTTCGACCGCGTACGGTGGCCTTCTGCCAAAGAGCTCTCGCACGGTCACGTTCAGTGCTTCGGCTAAGCGAAATGTCTCTGCAAGGTCCGGGACGCGCTCACCCTCTTCGATGGCCCGCAAACGTGAAACGGTGAGCTTCCGCTGGTCTGTCCCGCGGTTGGCCCTGTTGGCCAGGTCGGCCTGTGTAAGCCGAAAGCGCTGCCGCAGAAGAGAGACACGGAGGCCAACACCAAGCGCGTGAGCAATCAGACGTTCCGTGCCAGTTCTATCCCCGGCGTTTCGGATATCTCCTTTGGCGATCTCATCATCACTTCTGCTGGCAAGCAACTTTGGCCTAGCGTCCAACCCACCACGTGGATCGAGGTAGACGGCGAGAGCCTCGAAAGGCGTGCCATTCACTGTTCGGAAACGGTGTGGCAGATGCGCAGGGAACCATAGGTAATTGGGCCCCTGAATGGGATCCTTCCGGGCGCTCGTCAACCGGCGCCAATCGGTTGTTCCAAACGGCGTGTAGATCTCGTACTCGAGTTCGCCCTTCAGAACCACGAAGAACTCTTCACCCCAATGGACGTGAAAGTCGGCATA
>CP070827.1:1333620-1337563 GCA_020344555.1 Phycisphaerales bacterium | reverse complement strand
TGGCCCGGCAACGCTGCCTGTCCGCAGGACGCCGTAACTCGGGTGGGTGACGACTACACGGCGACTCTTCCAACTGACTATATCGCCGTTACCATCGTGAGATTCGTTGCCAGTGTCCAGATTCAGGCCCGCCCGGCAATCGAGTTCTGGGATGTCTCCAGCGATGTCCCGCAACTGTGGTTCGCGGTTGACGAGCAGGCCGCTCCTCTGGCCTACCCGGCGACGCCGATCTTCATCGAGGACACCTATTTCGACGGTGACGTTGGGGTGATGGATTATGCGATTCATACTCTGCTTTTCGACCCGGCGCTGACTGTTCCTGCCCACGGTGTTATGGCCATCTCGGTCGCCCCCAACTTCACGCCGCTGGGAGCGGTACGATGGGCCTCGACCGACGAAGTGGATGTGGGCTCCAACGACGACGCCACGATGTTTGTGGGCACCGACACGCCGCCATACGGCGAGCTGGTCACGGACGATTTCCTGGGCCAGTGCACGGACGGCCCCCGCGACGGCCTGTGGTGTGACCGGCGCAACGGCGACGCCGACTGCTTGCCCGGCGGCACCTGCGATGACATTCCCGACGTGCTGGCGTTCGAGATGGTCGCCCGTGTGGACGAGGACCCGACAGGTGCCTGCTGCATCGCTGCGGAAGGAAACTGCAGTCAAGAGCTGCCTTGGGTCTGCGAGCTGCAAGGCAACGTTTTCCAGGGAGCAGGGAGGTCCTGCGACGTTTGCATGTTGGACCCGCTTAACAACACCGGATGTCTGCCATACTGCAACAACAATCCCGACTGCAAGATCTGCATTGGCGGGGATAACCATTGTGACCCTTGCACGGCTACCGACCCTGATTGCCTGCCCGATGGGGAGTGCACGGACTTCGGGCCGTGTGTTCACGTACCACCGGCCTGCTCGGTCCATGCTTGCTGCGACGATAATGGTAACTGCGAGGAGTACACGGATCCGGACCCGTGTCCAGACGGATGGACGGACCTTCTCTACGGCAGCAGTTGCGATCCGAGCTGCTGCGAGCAAAACGCGCCCTATCCCGGCGGTGACACCTGCATAGAGGCAACGCCAACAATAGTCAACGTTCCGCCACTTGGTACGGAAGATCCGAACACGGTGGTGGTCACGGGTGACAACTCGTCAGCAACCTTCGATGACTGGAACCAGCCTATCTGCGAAGGTGGCAGCAACGAGGACGGAGAGTGCGATCGGGATGTCCAGTGCACGAGCGGCGGTACATGCACGGGTGCCTGCGTGGAGGGCGGCGATCCGTGCACTTCCGATGAGGACTGCGAAGGTGTCGTTGCGGTATGCACCGGATATGAATGCGTGGGTGGCAACGACCCACCAGGAACGGCCTGCGATCCTGATTACGACTGTCCTGATGGCGCGTGCACGGGGCGCCCATGTGCCTGGAGTATATTCGATCCGGCTGGGGGCACTCGGGATCCGGGCTGGTGGGAAGCGTTCCAGATCGATGCTTGTGCCAACGTCCGGATCGACCTGTGCTGCAGCGAGATCCAAACGCCCCTCGGCCCGGACGTCCTGCAACCGGCCTGGTCGGGCATGTACGCTTCCTGTCCGTGTGGTGACTATGTTCCCAACTCACCGGTCGAGGAGCCGGTCGGTCATGGGCGGTTTACCGGTCTGGGCTATGCCTATGGCAGCCCGTTCTGTAGCGAGGACAACGTGTGGATAACCTTCGGGCCGGTGCCCAAGGGAACCTATTACTATCCGATTTACTCTGGCCTCGGTGCTACCTACGAGGTGATCCCCGGCGAGGGTGGTGGCGGTCAGTACCAGCTCCACATTACCGTGGCGGGGTGCCTGCCCGCGGCGTGCTGCGCCAATGTGTGCGAGGGCGGCTCGGAGGAAGGTGCGCTATGCAATCCGCTCGGAATCCCCGAGTGTCCCAACGGCTCGTGCCAGGGCGGCGTATGCATAAACGGCGACCTGGACGACCGGCCCTGTGATCCGGTGACCGGCGAAGTCCTTCAGTGTGCCGGTGGCACCTGCAGCGACAACACGGGCTGCGAGGTGGTGAACGAGCTGGTTTGTGATGCGGTTGGCGGTATGTGGCTGGCTGGTGAGAACCTTCCCTCTCCAGACGACGACCCGATTGTGTACTGCGGCGGCGGAACCCCAGAGGACCCATACGTCTGCGCCACCGGCTCCTGCTGCGAGGGGCCTGGTGCTTGCACGGACGAGTGGCTCGGCAGCCCCATGGATGAGGACATTTGCGAAGGTACCGGAGGACCGGACGCAACGTACGTCGGCGGTGCCACGTGCGATTGGGTGCCTCCCGAGGGCCCCTGCCCGGTATGTCCGGCGGCTTACTATCCCGAGAACTGCACTGGTGACGAGGTACAAAGCGGATTCATCTTCGAGATGGACCGGAAGTTCGGTGCCAGAGTTGCGGACGACTTCGTGGCCGGTGTCACGGAGATCGGTGAGTTCTGCTTCTCGCCCTGCTTCCTTTCCGATGAGGGCGAGTGCGCTCACTTCCCTGAGATGGGAATCGACCCGCCACCGGACCAGATTGAGGTCCATTTCTACTACGATGACCACGGCCTTCCCGGCGAAGAGCTTCCCGATTCGGCGGCGCTGGTACAACCGATCGAAATCGCCGCCAAGGCTTGGTGGGGTGGCAACTTCCGTTGCTGGGATTACGCGGCCCTGTTCGACCCGCCGATTGGTGGCTTCGAGATCGATGAGACCTACTGGGTCGAGTTTTCCGGTATGGGCAGTCCCGACCCACCCGTGGGGACCGGTTGCACTCTCTACCTTCACGGAGCGCTGGACGGTAATGGATGGGCGCTGAGAGACTACGACCACTACGGTGCTCGGGAGTGGACCGTGGAAGACGCTTTGGGGTTCTACGAGTGTGAAGATGGGATCGCGGAGGAGTTCGCGTTCTGCATCCAGGGCGGTTTTCAACCGCCGCCTCCAATGCGTGGGGCCTGCTGTCTGTGCGACGGCACGTGCGTGGACAACCTACTCTGGGAAGAGTGCATGGGCCATTCGGAGTTCGACTGTGTGAATCCTCCTTACGCCACCGTGTACCTGGATCCTCCGATCGGGAAGTTCCTGCCCAGAAGGTTGTGCGACGACATAGTGGGCACTGAGCTGGAATGCCAGGATCTCGGCGAGGCCGGCGGCTGTCCCGGTGAGCTCGGGCGTCCAGGCGAGGATTGCGTCAATCCAGCCGTGGTCTCGGAAGGTACTCATTACTTCACGAACATTTGCTCCACCACGGACGGTGCAGCGTCGTACCCCGTTTGTGACAACCAGAACGATCTGCAGATCGCTGCCGACGTCTGGTACGAGTACCACGCGTGCGACTCGGAGAAGAGAATCGACATCGACGTCTGCAACGTTGACTTCGACGCCGTCCTGGCGATCTATACGAACGGGACTTCGGTCTGCCCGGCTTGTGATGACCCGAACCTCAATGACTATCTGGAGCCGGTCGGCTGTCGGGATATTGACTGTCCAGATGAGGGTCCGACTTCGGCGACCTTTGCAGACGCGGCCGACCAGTGCTTCCTGATCCGTATCGGCGGATACAACGGACCATTCGGGACGTCTAGTACGCGGGACACGCGCGGCAACGGCGAGCTGGATATCGGCTGCGGCGGGTGCTACCCGTCATCGGGAGCGGATCCGGAACTCATCGATATTGAGGGATTCACATTCGAGTACCAGAAGATACGTTACCTTTCGTTCCATGCGGGTGATCCGTCCGGAACGGGGGTTGGTGGTAGGAGCCAGGCAGTTCGGGTTACGTTCATGGATCTGCCGGCGCCGTATGACACGTGGAACGGTGTGCAGATGTGGGTCCAGGAGCCGGACCCGTTCTGCGAGAACGCGGGTGTAGTAAGTCCGCCGTGTCCACCCGGTGACACTGAGTGGTTGGGGGCTACGTTGGGGT
>CP070827.1:1329564-1333520 GCA_020344555.1 Phycisphaerales bacterium | reverse complement strand
ATCACCGTGCTTCCACCTAACGACGCGCTATGGCAAAACGTGATCGGGCATCTGAGTCATCTGAGCTACTGGGACGCGCTGGTCATGTCGTTTCTGTATCCTGAATCGGATTGGCGCTTCCTTGACCGGATATGCCAGTGTTGGTTTGGCCCAGTCTGCCTTGAGCTAGGTACATTCGTATGTCCGTATGAGCAGTTTGCGAACGCCGCGATGGGTACACCGGAGGGCGGGACATTGTGGGTTCTTCGGCCAGGGGACTACTCGGCGGTCGGGACCTACTCGAACGCGATGACGATTGAGGCCCCGCTTGGAGGTGTTGTTTTGGGCGATTAGCACGGTGCCGCCTGCTCAGGCGAGTGTACTTGTGCAGCGCGGTTTGGCTGCCGCAGACGCCAGCGATATTGCACTCGTTTGCGCCGCGCCTTGTGGCGAGACCTTGGTCGCCGAAAGAAAGTTGGCCTGCGAGCGTCGTGGGGAAACGTGACGATGGGCGGTCCTCCGTGAGTTGAGAGGTAATGCCGCCCCGAAGCACCGGAACCTGTGGCAGGTCAGACGATCGCTGGCCGAACCGAAGACCGGAGATAAGTGATGAATCGTATAACACAGACAGTCGTCCGAACCATGCTTATGCCGCTGATCAGCCTCGTCGGTCTTGCCGCAGCTGACGACTTCGAGATCAGCCGATCAACGATCGACGGCGGCGGCGCGATGTTCAGCACGGGAGCCGACTTCGAGCTGAGCGGCACGGTCGGCCAACCCGACGCGGGCATCATGTCCGGCGGAGACTTCGAACTGAGCGGCGGCTTCTGGTTCGCCATTCCACTTGGCGATTGCGAAGATGACGGCGACGTTGACTTGTTTGACCATGCCGGATTCGAAGCGTGCGTTACCGGTCCCGCTCAAGCAGTCGATTTCGATTGTCGCTGCTACGACGTGGATCAAAGCGGCACGGTGGACCTCGCCGACTTTGCCGTTGTCCAAACCACGTTCACGGACTGATGACCTGAACAGTGGACATCCGGTGCGACCCTCCCGGTTGAGAGTGTGTACGGCGACTGGGGTCTATCGGTGGAAAAGGAGGGCGCATAAGCAAACAGGTCGCTCGCGAGTCTGAAAGCGGGTTCGCGTGCAAATAGGAGAACGAAGAGATGAACCGGAGAAGACGGTATGGATCACCAGTGGCCGTGATCATCATGGCTGGAATCTTGTCGGTGACTTCAGCCCACGGCGAAATTACGATGGGAACGGCCTTTACGTACCAGGGGCAGCTCAAGGATGCTGGAGTCCCACTCAATGGGACGGCGGATCTTCGCTTCACCCTCTGGAACAGCGCCACCGGCGGCGCCTCTATCGGCACCGTGCAGACCAGCGCCGAACATCCGGTGATTAACGGTCTTTTTGCGGTGGATCTCGATTTCGGCCAGCCGGCATTCGACGGCAACTCGCGCTGGCTGCAGATCCAGGTGCGCGTACCACCTGGCGTGGGAAGCTACACCACCCTCACACCGCGCCAGCCAATCTCGCCGACGCCATACGCGCAGTACGCAGCGACCGCGGGCAAGCTGGAGCTGCCCTTCTCCGGATCGGCAAACAGCTCCGCCGCGGCCGTGGCTATCACCAACACGGGCAGCGGTCGAGCGGCCTCATTCGCCACCAACAGTGCAGCCAACAACAATGCGACTGTCTACGCACAGCAAAGCGGAACCGGCCGTTGCGGTCACTTTCGCGTTACCAACACCGGAAGCGCGCTTGAGGCCGTCGCTGCCTCGACCACCGGCTCAGGGGCCGCACTCTCCGGTTATACGACGGGTGGCGGTCCAGCCGTCTCGGGGCGCTCGGACGGCACCGGGCACGCCGGTAAGTTCGTAATTACCAACGCTGCCTCCGACGCCAACGCTCTCGAAGTGGACACCAACGGAACCGGCAACGCCGTCTATTGCACTGCGGACGAAGGCCATGCCGTCCGCGCCGCCATCAGCGGCGCCAGTGGCGAGGCGATCTACGCCACGGCGCATGGGGCCAACGCTCGAGCGGTGGCCGGCTGGACGACGGGCGAAAGCGGCTACGCTCTGCAGGGCGGCACGAACGGGGCGACAGGGCGTGGTGTCTATGGCTACGCGATCCCCACCGAGGGTGAGAACTACGGTGTCTACGGCGAGGCTAACAGCTCAAGTGGCGGAGGCGTCTACGGGGAAGCGCCGATGCGCGGCGTAAAGGGCGTGGCCACGGAGTCGTCTAGTGCGGGTGTTTATGGCGAGAGCCCCTTCAGAGGCGTATTCGGCGAGGCGACCAGCACCGGCGGTTCGGGTGTTTACGGTCTGGGGCCCGACAGGGGTGTGTACGGGAAGGCCACCGGACACTCCGGTCAGACTAAAGGGGTCATGGGCGTCAGCGATAGTCCGTCGGGCTGGGGTGTTCATGGCCAGGGGCCTAACCGGGGCGTGTACGGCCGGGCCACCGATGATTCCGGTGTCACTCGCGGCGTGGTCGGCGACACGCTGAGTCCCTCGGGCCGGGGCGTGCAGGGCTACGCCTCCACGACAAATGGCGCCAACGTGGGTGTCTGGGGCGGCAGCAACAGCTCTGATGGGACCGGGGTCCATGGCGAGAACCTCCGAACCGCAACAAGCGGGAACCTCGGCGGCCCAGACTACGGTGTGGAGTCCGATGGTGACCTGGTCATCAACAGCGGGGCCTTACGTGGTGACATCACGTCGGAGTCGGGCACTGACGGTGCGCCCTTTCCGCGCCCCGCCTACGACAGTGGGTGGGTTGACCTGCCAGAGCCGGGTAGTACTGTTGAGCTTCACCACAACCTAGGGGGCAACGTCGACGACTACATCGTAGACATGCAGGAACTCAATTCGAGCGCCGGTCGCATCACGAACTGGGGCACGCATCCGGATTGGACGTCGGCGTTTGCCCGGAGGGGCGCGTATTACGAGGTAGCCTCCACCTGGCTCTTCATCTCGCGCGGACACGACGACGAGAGCACAGAGAAGGTCCGCATTCGTATCTGGGTGATCCGATGATTTGGCGCTGGTCGAACTCAGGCCACGAGCCGACAACGCGCACAATCCGGCAAGACGGGCATGGGCGAGTTGAGACACAAAGCGTTGCGGGAGGCACGACACAGCTTTTTAGTAGCTCTGCCGCACAATGTGAGCGGGTTGATTCGCGGGGCGGCGCGAACCGGAAGACTAAAGACCTACGCGGACTCTGAGGTCCACGCAACGCGCTAGGAGCGGCGTCAGAAGTCATGGTGATTACGAAGCGAAGCAGGCTACACTGAAAGATCGGAGGGCTCGGAAATGAATCGACAAAAGCTGCTACCGTCATTATTGTCGGTGCTCAGTCTGGCAGCGGGGCCGCTTTCGGGCGGTACAACCTTCGGCGACTCTCTGTTGGGCACAGCCTTCACCTACCAGGGCCAGCTGAAACAAGGCGGCGTGCCGGTCGATGGACAGGCCGACTTTATGTTCAGGCTCTGCGACGCCAAGACTGGGGGCGCGGTCATCGACAACGTAGGGTTTTCCTTCGTCGGAGTCGTTGACCGTCTTTTCACCGTTGAACTCGATTTCGGTGCGAGCGCGTTTGATGGCAGCGCTCGTTGGTTGGAGATCGAGGTCGAGATCCTGGACCGTCAATTCCGCAACCGCGTTCTTTCGGAGTATCCAGACGTGTGGTGGGTCAAGAAATGGCTTGCCCAACCGAGGATCGGAGACGAGTTATGAGCCACACGAAGAAGACAGTCGTTGGAACAATGCTGATGCTTTGGATCATCTCTTTTGGCCTTGCAGTGGCCGATGACTTCGAGATCAGCCGGTCTACGATTGACGGCGGCGGCACCATGCGCAGCACCGGTGGTGACTTCGAGCTGTCAGGGACTATCGGTCAGCCAGACGCCGGCACGTTGTCCGGCGGAGACTTCGAACTGAGCGGCGGCTTCTGGTTCG
>CP070827.1:1325488-1329464 GCA_020344555.1 Phycisphaerales bacterium | reverse complement strand
TGGATCTCGTGCCCAAGACGCTCTCGATGGGACAACAGGTCGGCCAGTTCGCTGCGCCCTATGGCGTCGCGCAACGCCGTCTGGGCGGACAAGACCACGGCCGTGCCGAAGTCCTCGACCTCCAGCACCGCCTTCTCTGCGTCCCACACCATCCAGAACGCAATCGCATCGACATTCACCGGGACGGTGTCCTTGGTCAACGTCGTTTCGGCCCGAAAGTCGGTGACCCGGATGCGCTGGTCCACGTACTGCGCCACCTTGTCAATGACGGGCACGATAAGGAAAACGCCCGAACCGCGAATTCCCCTGAACTTTCCGAACCGCAGCAGAACGGCACGCTCCCACTGGTAGGCAATCTGGATAGACGGTGCCAGCAACCACGCCACCACTGTCCCTCCCACCAGAACGCGGGGCGGTATTTGAAGTACCCGGAACGCCAAGTAACCAGCCAGCGTTACAAGGGCGCCGGCCGCAACGACCCCTTCCCAGACCTGGAGCAATCGGAACACGCCGGCCAGCACCAGTGCCGCCCCGATTGCATAAACAACGGCTGGGACGCTGAATTCGTACTGGACTACGTGGACAATCAGCCCAATGAGCATCAGCACCACCAGAAGAAGAATATTGAATGGTGAGAACCGGTAGTCAGCCCGGGCGGTGATCGAGAACTTCTCCAATGAAATCTTCGGCAAAGTAGCACTTATGCCAGTCATCATCCTTATCTCCTCAAGTTGACTCTCGTATTAAGAGCGTTCCGACCCGACGTCGCTGCCGTGAAGGTACGCATTCTCTATCATTCCTGACTTTCGTAGGCGCGCTGGCGCAGGGCCTCGATCACCTCGCTGAGCGTGAATCCGTAGGCCGACGCGCGCGACAGCAACTCCGTGCAAATCTGCTCGAGCATCCGGCTTCGTTCGGCCTCGGAGATTTGGACCTTCTCGGTCCCGATGAAGGTCCCGGTTCCCATCTGGGTGTTGACCACGCCCCTGATCTCGAGTTCTTGATAGGCCCGGGCAACCGTATTGGGATTGACCTTCAAGTCGACCGCAAGCTGTCGGACCGTCGGAAGCCGAGTTCCAGATCCCAGCCGGCCATCGGCAATCGCAAACTGCACCTGGTCGATGATCTGGCGATAGTAGGGAACGCCGCTGTTTGGGTCGATCGTGAATCGCATAAGGTCGTACCAACCCTGCCCGTCGAAGTAATGTACCTTTCTACTAGTGTACTAATATTATAGCACATCCAGACGCTTCTGTCAAGTCGAGATCGCCGCATAACATTCACAACTGCATTATATAAGTGTCAGTTTATCAATAGACGCCAGCAGCGTACCCGAAAGTGCTTTGGCTCGTCCTTCGCCCGTCGGTGATTTCAATAATGGCATGGCCGGTTGTGTAGTGCAGACCTTCGCCCTTCCCAGTACTGAGAGCGGCGATCGCGGCTTCAACGTGCGAAAGTTGGCTTGGAGCCCATCGCTAGAAGTGTGGCACGGGTTTGCAGCCCGTGTACTGCGCCGGTTGGAAACCGGTGCCAGAGGGGTTAAGGGGATAGGCTCTTGAGGGCCTGGGTGCAGAGCGCGGAGGATCATCCGCACGGGGACAATATCATCACGCTATTGACCGCGTGATCAACAACTTCAAACGCACCGCTTGGGACCGGTAGCCTGAAAGGGCGTCGTATCGCGCAGCGAAATCTGGGGACAGGCAAAAACGCCCCCTTGCGGCCAGGGTCCGCCGCGCGAGTCACAGAGGTGGGGACGGTGTCAGGGGATCATCAAGATGATCTACCAACGATTGGAGAGCCTCCCGGACGGAACCATCCCTCGTCACCGTGAGCTACAAGTGGAGATTGGCGAGTCGATTCAAGTTGTGCCGAGGGCCTGGGAGAGGGAATTGTAAGAGGTTGTATGAAGATGGACGGCAGAGTATTGCCTTGCTCTCTTGTGCGGCGTAACTTCTACGGACATTCGCGGTCTCTCGAGAGGGCCGTTGTTCCGGCGTTCTCGGAACCGGGGAGAGAGTGCCATGGCTGCATTCCTGGATCACGCAGTCTTCTGTTCAAAGAAGCGTTCAGGAGTTTTTTTCATTCGCCGTACATGTGCTGGAAAGGAGATGAAAACCATGAAACGAATCGTATCGAATGTCGTCGTTGCGGCGGTTGCCGGCGTTCTGGTCGGTAACGGTTGGGCGGCCGAACAACCTACCGCTCAGGAGGCAATGGAATCGCTAAAGGCGGAATCTCGGCAGGCCAAATTCAGCATGGCGGGCTCGCGTGTTGCCCGTGTTTACGGCCAGCCGCTGTCCTTCGGCACCACGCCGCAGGACGCGGCCGAATCGTTCAAAGCTCGGCACGCTGCGGTCTTCGGGGTCGAGCCCGGCGATCTGGAGCGAGCTGCCCTTTTCGAGGGCGGTGCACTGGCCCAGCCCGTAATGTACGACCCGCACACCGGACGGTACAAATTCACAATGATCCGGTACGCGCACTCTAGGGGTGGAATTCCAGTGTTCCGCTCCGAGCTGCGGCTCCTGATGCGCAACGAAGCGGATTCTCCGTTGGTACTTGCCGTATCATCGCTCCGAACGTTGGGCAAGTATACGCCCGACAAGGCGCATTTGAGGGGCGATTTTGACCCCGGGCGTGCCGCTCCGGAGATGGAGCGCTTTTCCAACCCGGACACGGTCATCTGGGCCGGTGTCAACGACAAAGTCGCGGCGCCACGGCTTGCTCGCACATTCATCGCGGAGAAAGGAGGCCCTGGCAGCGACTACGAAAAATGGCTGTACGTTGTCGACGCGGCTAGCACAGAGGTCCTCTACAGAGAGAGCCGGATCATTTTTGAAGACGTCGTCGGCAATGTGAGCGCCATGGCCACCGAGGCTCCGAAACCCGACTTCTGTTCAGACGAGCTCCCAACGGCCATGCCCTATGCCATGGCGAGCATTCCCGGCGGCAGTGCGGCGTACGCTGATGCCGACGGTAACTACGTGATCACCGACGTCGGCACGTCTGCGGTCACCGTCATCTCACCCATGGTCGGCCATTACTTTGCCGTCACCGACATGTCCGGCCCCGACGACGTGCTGTCACAGTCCGTGAACCCGCCAGGCCCGGCCAACTTCACGCACAACGCCCACAACAGCAGCGAGTTCATCAGGGCACAGGCCAATGCGTACATTCAGGCCAACATCGTCCGGGACTTCACGTTGACCTACAATCCGGACTACCCCACGCTCTCGGCGGAAACGCACTTCCCGGTCTACGTCAATCGCACGGACCAACACTGCCCCGGCAACGCCTGGTACGACTACGAGTCAATCAACTTCTGCGCCACGGGCGGTGGGTACCCGAACACCGCCTTTGCCTCGGTCGTTCACCACGAGTATGGACACCATCTTGTCCAGTGCGCCGGGAGCGGGCAGGGCCAATACGGCGAGGGCATGTCTGACACCATCGGAGTGCTCATCGCCGATGATCCGGTCACCGGCCACGGCTGGTATGGCGACTGCGATTCGGGTCTGCGCTCGGCAGTCAACGACCTCCAGTATCCGTGTGAGAGCGGGATCCACTATTGCGGGCAGTTGCTCTCCGGCTGTATCTGGGACACGCGCAACGAGCTGGCGAACACTAATCCCGGCAGCTATCTGGACATCCTCTCCAATCTGACCGTCAACTCAATCCTGCTGCACCTGGGGCCGCTCATCTCGCCGCAGATCACCGTGGACTTCCTGGTTCTCGATGATGACGACGGTGATCTCAGCAACGGCACGCCCCACTTGGCGGAGATATGCACGGGCTTCGGCGCCCACAGCATGGACTGCCCGGAATTGATTACCTGCGACGTGCCCTCCGACTGCCCCGATGATGACGGCCTGTTCTGCACCGGCCCGGACTGCGTGAGCGGGCTCTGCCTTTATGTCGACGACCCCTGCTTCGATGGTGATCCGTGCACGGAGGACGTCTGCGACGAGGATACGGA
>CP070827.1:1321401-1325388 GCA_020344555.1 Phycisphaerales bacterium | reverse complement strand
CAGGGAGTCGGATAAGCTGGTCCCGGTTCGCCAGGGGCACGCGACCGGCATGCCCATCGAATGGGTCCGCGTGCACGATCTGCCGGATTACGTCTATTTCAACCATAGCGCACACGTGAGCCGAGGCATCGGGTGCAAATCCTGCCACGGTCGGGTCGACAAGATGGCGGTGGTCTTCCAGGTCGAAAGACTCAGCATGGGCTGGTGTCTGGACTGCCATCGGGACCCCGAACAGCACTTACGTCCACGACAGTGGGTCACGCGGATGGATTGGCATCCGGCCCCGGATGAGCAGTTGGAGCAGGGGAAGCAACTTCGGGACGAGTACAATATCAACCCTTCAACGGATTGCTCCACGTGCCACCGCTGACAACGCCCACAAGCGGACCAACGTACTGGCGAAGTCTCGACGAGCTTGCCGACACGCCCGAGTTCCACAAATTCGTCGAAGGTGAGTTCCCCAATCTCACCCGGCAGCTACCCGACTCGGCCACACGTCGCCAATTCCTCAAGTTGATGGGTGCCTCGCTGGCCCTCGGCGGCATGACGGGCTGCCGGTGGCCCGAAGAGCAGATCGCCGCCTATGCCAACCGACCGGAAGGCCGAACGCCGGGCGTCCCCGTACGGTATGCCACGGCGATGGAACTGGGCGGAGTAGCCGCTGGATTGCTGGTCACCAGCTATGACGGCCGGCCCATCAAGATCGAAGGCAATCCATTGCATCCGATCAACCGCGGAGCCACCGATGCGTTCGCTCAGGCCAGTGTTCTGGAGCTGTACGACCCGGACCGCAGCAAGAGCGTGATCCATCGCGACGGCAGCCAAACGTTACACAGAACCTGGGACGAGTTTGCTGCCTTCGCGCGTTCCCACTTCCAGCCGGTGAGAGACCGGGAAGGTGCCGGGCTGTACATTCTTAGTGAGTCAACATCGTCACCAAGCCTGATGGCCATGCGCGCCAGGGTGATGGACGCTCTTCCGCAGGCCAAATGGTTCGAGTATGAACCGATTTCACGGGACAACGAACGCCAGGGCTTGGCGATGGTATTCCGCCGACCCTACCGCCCTCATTTCGCCCTTGATAGGGCAAATGCGATCGTGTGTCTGGATGCCGATCTGCTGATGAACCACCCCGCGGCGATCAAGCATGCCCGGGATTTCACAGCCGGCCGGCAGGTCGATCATCATGGAGAACGCCCGGACGGTCGCGGCTCGATGAACCGCTTATATGTGGTGGAGAGCAGCTACACCGTTACCGGCGGCATGGCAGACCACCGCTACCCGGTGCGATCGGCCGATGTGGCCATGATCGCCGTTCACCTCGCTGCTGAGCTGAAAGCTCGAGGATTGAGGATTCCGTTCTGGCAGCCGGCGCGTGGAAGTCGGCCCGGTACGACGCCCGGGGCTTCCGCTGCGAAGCTGGACGGCACCTTGCCGCCCGACTCCTTGAGGCCGCCGATTGCCTCGATTGCCGACGAACTGGCGGACCATCGCGGCCGCTGCCTGATTGCAGTGGGTCCCCGACAGCCGGCCGAGGTGCACGCCTTGGTCTGCGCGTTGAATCAGGCGCTGGCCAATGTAGGTCGCGCAGTCACCTACACGGCTGAGCCCGATCCTGATCGACCGACCCATCTTGAAGCCATCGCATCCCTGACGGCGGACCTCGAGGCCGGCCAGGTTGACACCGTCATGATCCTGGGAGGTAACCCGGTCTATGACGCCCCGGCGGACCTGGAGTTTGGCAGGCTACTGGCATCGGCCAAGACGAGTATCCACCTCGGCCTTCATCGGAACGAGACTTCACGTTCATGTGCCTGGCACGTGCCTCGCGCTCACTACCTGGAAACGTGGGGTGACGCGCGAGCCTATGACGGGACCGTCAGCATCATTCAACCTCTGATCCGGCCGCTCTACGAGGGAAAGACCCCTTGCGAAATGTTGGCCATGATGCTCAACGAGGAACCTGCGAATGCCTATGACATTGTCCGCCGGACATTCCAGCAGTTCCACGGTGACCGGGACTTTGAGACATCCTGGCGAAGGGCGTTGCACGACGGGGTAGTTGAAGACACCCGCTGGCGGACCTCAGGGCCCCCGGTGCGCAACGGAACCTGGGTGGCCAGGCTTCGCGAACGTGTGAAGGAGACGGCCGCTAAACGGGAAGAAATGGAAGTCGTGTTCCGTCCGGATGCCGGTGTGTACGACGGGCGCTTCGCCAACAATGGTTGGCTGCAGGAATTGCCCGACCCGCTGACCAAGCTTACGTGGGATAATGCAGCTCTGATCAGCCCGATGATGGCCGAGGCACTGGATGTCAAGACAGGCGACATGATCAGCCTGCGTGTTGACGGCCGGAAGCTGGAAATTGCCGCATACGTGATGCCCGGTCAGGCTCCGGGATCAATGACTCTGCCCCTGGGCTATGGCCGCTGGGCCGCCGGTCAAGTGGGCAATGCGACCGGGTTCAACACTTATATGCTGCGAACCACCAGCGCGATGGACTTTGCTGCCGGCGCTGAGGTCACCAAGATTAGCCGGCACTACAAGCTGGCCACCACCCAGGACCACCACGCGATCGCTTCCGCCGTAGGGCGGCGGGAGACGCAATCACGCCTGGGGACGCTGATCCGCGAGGCCACCGTCGATGACTACACGGACGACCCCGAGTTCGCCAAACACGCCGTCCATCACCCACCGCTGGTCTCCTTGTGGGAGGAGCACAAATACGACCGAGGACATCAGTGGGCGATGGCAATCGACCTTGGCGTCTGTACCGGTTGCAGTGCGTGCGTGCTCGCGTGCCAGGCGGAGAACAATATCCCTGTCGTCGGCAAGGAGGAGGTGTCTCGGGGCCGGGAGATGCACTGGATCCGCGTGGACCGCTATTTCAAGGGTGAGCCGTGGGCACCGCAGCTCGCCTGTCAACCGGTGACCTGCCACCAATGCGAGAACGCCCCTTGCGAACAGGTCTGCCCTGTGGCAGCCACCGCGCATAGCAAGGAGGGCCTCAACGACATGGTGTACAACCGTTGCATCGGCACGCGGTACTGCTCGAACAACTGCCCCTACAAGGTTCGCCGGTTCAACTGGTTCAACAACCACAAGGACCTTACGGAAATCGAGAAAATGATCTTCAACCCCGAGGTGACGGTTCGCAGCCGCGGCGTGATGGAGAAATGCACCTACTGTGTGCAGCGAATCAGCGCTGCCAAGATCGCCGCCAAGAACGAGCGCCGAACGATCCGCGATGGAGAGATTACGCCGGCCTGCGCCCAGGTCTGTCCAACGCGGGCGATTGTCTTTGGGGATTTGAATGATTCTGCCAGCCGCGTTGCCAAGCTGCACGCTGCGGACCGGGCGTACACAATGTTGGCGGAGTTGAACGTCAAGCCTCGAACCAAGTATCTGGCCAGGCTGCGCAACCCGGCGGGCTGGGCGGCGACGCAACGGGAATCGGACAATAAGCACCCTACGTAAGACATGACCACGGCCTCCGTAGACAACGCCTTGCTCGACAACACCTGTGATGAGCCGGGGAAACGTCCTCTGCTGATCCTTGGCGGGCACGATTTCGCCAGCGTTACGGAGAAGGTCTGCTCCATCACGGAGCGTCCCCAACCGCCACGTGCGTGGTACATCGCCTTCGGCCTGTCCAGCGGGCTAACAGCGGTCTTGTTCGCCATGATCGGCTATCTGTTTCTGACCGGGGTCGGCGTCTGGGGAGTGAACAACCCGGTGGGCTGGGGCTGGGCGATCGTCAACTTCGTATTTTGGGTGGGCATCGGCCACGCAGGAACGCTAATCTCGGCAATCTTGTTTCTCTTCCGACAAAAGTGGCGGACCAGCATAAACAGGTTTGCCGAGGCAATGACCATCTTCGCGGTCATCTGTGCGTTGATCTTCCCGGGAATCCATGTGGGGCGAGTGTGGGTGGCGTACTGGATGGCGCCCTACCCTAACCAGATGCAGATGTGGCCCAACTTCCGC
>CP070827.1:1317313-1321301 GCA_020344555.1 Phycisphaerales bacterium | reverse complement strand
TCAAGGCCCGCGTTGATCTCCAACTCCTTGGTAGCCAGCGCCGGCGGCGGAGGCATTCGCAGCGTGATAGCGAATGAGGTCGGAGTCTCCGTCGACCGGCGATCTCTGCGGCCGCGGTCGCTGTGGCGGTCCTGACTGTCTTCAGCTATATGACCTCCGTCGAACATACGACGAGGTCAGGAGATATGGCGATTCTCGTGGATTCCGGCACATTGTCCGTACGGTACGAGCCAGCCGACCACAATTCGCTCCAAGGCGATGTTGTGCGTGAGGATTCTATCGTGGACCTCGGTTGTGTGCTCTTTGCCCGGGCATACGAACGAACAGCCGATGGCACGACAAGGGCTTCGACGCCGTTCGTGATCGACTTTGAGCTTGATTTATGGCTTCCGCTCGTCCTCTTTGCTGCGTATCCCGCAGTCACCGTGCTCGTGAGGCCGGTGCTACGCCGACCTCGATAATCGCAGCGCCGCCCTCGGCCTCGGAATCGAATTGGGTTGGTATAAACAGGCCGCACCGCTCGAGAAGACCGTCGTGTTTAACTATCGCATCGCGTCGATGAGAGGGCGCTGCCCATGTGGCGCGCCGAAGTATGTCTTCATGGACCTGCTCGGCCGTTCCTACTGCTACCGATGCTCCAACTGCAGCCGGTTGCCACGCCTCCACGACTGAGTTGCCCACTTACATCTCGTACTCTGCCCGGGCTCCAGAGTTGTCTGGATACCGGCTGCCACGGACTGGGCCCGGCCGTCCGAGTTTACAAACCGTTTACAGCCCGCACGTCGAACGCGTTGTATGCTAGAGATGGATCAGTTGCCGTATTCATGAGCAAGGGAGGTGTTAAATGACGTGTTCGCAAACGGTCCTGGGAATCACTCTTACGGCCGTATTGGCTTGTCGTACACGGCAACGGGCGTGGCCCAGGTCGGCCGGACGGTCGAGCGCCCGCCGGCCGCAAACATTATCGTGCCCCAGGCGCTGAGATCCAGCATTCGTCAGGCCGCCCGGCTCGAGATAACTGAGATCACCGCCGGTGTGGTCATCGTCGAACAGGTAGCCACTACCACGATGGACATTAGCCTGCGCAACAACAGCGGCTCTCGAACGGAAGCGGAGTTAGTGGTTCCGGTTCCAGATGGAGCAGTCGTAAGGGGCTTCGCGTTCCAGGCAAAGGGTGATCCTGAACCGAGCCGAAACGTGCGACGATCACTGTAATAGAACTCAAAACTAGAACGGAGGTATGACCATGAACGCCACGATGAAAACCACTACTGCTGGAATCCTTACCCTCATCTTCAGTCAATCGTTAGCCGGCGTGTCATTTGCCAATGGTGGTCCGTTCGTGATCAAGTATCCCGGCGGTGATCCGGCGGCGAAGGGGATCCTGGCCCGGCTCGATCCGAACCTCAAGCCCGCGCGCGAGGAAAGGCTTCGTGTGATCAAGGAGGACCTGCAGATCAGCTTCGCGTCTGACGGGCACCGTCTCCACGACACATCACGCCCGCCGCTCGTTTCCGTCTCGGCGGCATATACGATCGAGAACTCGCTCGATGAGGAGATCGAGGTAGATTTCGGCTTTCCCATCCTGCGCGGGATCTACATGAATCCGCGCAGTATGGCACCTAGGCCGGCAGTCCATGTGCGGTTCAATGGCAAGCAGTCCCTGCGCACCACCATCATCTCCAACTCTGCCATCTACGGGATTATCCGGCAGCGGGCTCGCGAGGTCATTGAAAACGGGATTGCGGCCGATCCGTCACTGGAGGGACTCGTGGCCGCCGTGCGGGCCGGTGGGACGATCCGCGGGCGTACGCTGAATGTCAGCAATGCCACGATCGGCGCCAATGCTTCCCTGGCTCGCGCGGTGTCCCAAGATCGTCTCCTTGCCGAGCCTGCGACACCTGTTGCTGGTCCATGGGAAGGGGACGTGGAGGTGGCCCGCACGGCGCTGGCGGCATACCTGACAGGTCAAATGGGCTGGAGCGCACGAAACGCCGCCCTGATGGTAGAGCTGGCGAGTCTGGACATCGGAGACTTCCAGCCGAGCAGCGCGCTGCAAACCGCTCATCACTGGTGGCTGGGAAACGGACTCATTGCCAGGAATCTCGGACCGCTCAAGGCGATCGGTGAACAGAAGGCCACACAGCTTTTCAGCCAACTTGCCGGCTGCTTCGATCCTGCGGCCGGCTCTGCCTACGAGTCGATCTTCACCGCATGGGGTGGTGATGTCCGTGAGCGCTCGGTGGATCTGACAACCGGCGAAGTCCGGCCGCGGGAGTTCAGCATCGATGCAGTCAAAGCGGCAGGGGGTAAGCCGCGGGACTACAATTTTCCACCGAGCGACCCGACCCTCTACGCTCGCGTGGACTACCTCGATCCGAATGCGAACATCAGTGAAGCGCAGAAGGCATCGTGCAGGTCGATCCTAAAAAACCTGCCCGTGATCTTCACGTATGCTCCGATGAACCTCCTTCACTATCGTGCGATATTTCCGGCCGAGAGCATCTCGACGCTGGTCGTGAGTTACAAGCAATATGCCTATCAGGACACGCGGACCCCACAAACCTTCCAGGTGGCCTACGTCGTCCATCCCGCGTCGTTGTGGGAGCACTTCGGTCCGATCAATCTGGTGGTTGCCGTTCCCGAGGGTGTTGCTTTCCGAGCCTCGGTTCCCAGCCAGAAGACAGGGATTCGACAGCTCGCGCTTCTGAAGCCGTCGCGGTCGGGAGGTGGACAGCAATACGCGCTTTTTGGCACCCACCAAGCCACGCTGAATGATAAGGCCGGCGAGCTGTTTCTGGCAGTTGACGCTGGTGCGTGGAAGAGAGCCATCGAACAGAAGGTCCGTGAATCTCAGCGGCAGAGGCACGTGGAGCGATGACATGGCAACAGAAATAGGCCGAAGAAGATTCCTTCGGGCTGCAGCCGGCGCGGGAACGGTGATGTCACTCGGAGGCGTGGGTGAACTCCTGAGCCGAGCGGCGTACGTGCCACATGAGGCCGCCGTGCCCGAGGTGAAGCAGCGCAAACTCATCGTTGTTCTGTTTGGAGGTGGGACAAGATCGAGTGAATCGATCGACGATCCCGAGCATCGCTGTATCCCGCGCCTATGGAGCGAAATGGTCCCCCACGGAACGCTGTTTAGAAACATGCGCGTCGAGCACCGCGTAGTGCACCCGAACTGCACGGGCTCGATCCTGACAGGCCACTGGGAATGGAATGACAATGACTGGTCCAGACCTTTGGCCCACCCGACGGTTTTCGAAATCTACCGCAAGGCACGCTGTGCCCCTGACACGGCCGCATGGGCTTTTGTCTATGCTTCGATCCTGAAGAACGTCGGAGAAAGCCTCGCCCCGGATCATGGGGTCGAGTTTGCCGCAAACGTCGTCGAGCCGACGACGATTCCGCGTTCGACAGCCGAGGAGATGACCCGGCATATGCGAGAGGCTGCCGCCTCGGGCTCGTTGCAGGCTGAACTTGATGCCACGCAATGGTGTGCACAACTGGCCCGCAAAACCAGCCGAATCTCACGCGAAGGGTTACGATCGGGCCCGGCACGTGTGTTTGTGGACAGCGAGTACGAAGCCTGGAAGTCCATTACGGGCACTACGAGCCATGATGTTTTTCTAACCGATCGGGCCATCGCATGCATGCGCCGGTACGCCCCGGGCGTGATGGCCGTTGCCTACGGCGAGATCGACTGTGCACATTACGGATCATGGCCGCGGTACCTGGAGGCCATCCGCCGCACCGACGGACTGACCTGGCGACTCTGGCAGGCGACACAGCAGATCGACGCCTACCGCGATCGCACACTCATGCTGATCCTGCCGGACCATGGGCGTGAGCTGGACGGGCAGGATAGATGGGGCTTTATCCATCACAGTGATTTCTACACGAACCAGGGCGCGGACGAGGGCTGCCGACGTGTCTGGATGCTCGCCCTGGGGCCGGATGTTAAGGCCGGCCTTGAGATTGACAAACC
>CP070827.1:1313214-1317213 GCA_020344555.1 Phycisphaerales bacterium | reverse complement strand
GTTCTGGTCAGCGAATCCAGCGCATTCGTCCGACGTCGGGGATAATGGGCCAGTTCCAGGTTCCGATGGTGGGCAACCAGCTAATCCTGTGACCGCTGGGCCAGTACACGAAGAAGGCCTTTCCGACCAACTGGTCCCTGGGGACCGTCCCGAGCTGAAATGCTTCCCCGCGATCGGCCATATGAGGGCCGACCTTGTCCCACAGCCGTGAGTCTTTACTGGCAGCAGTATTGTCGCCGAGCATCAAGTACTCGTGCTCCCGCAAAAGGATCGGGCTATCCGGGCTGGCCCATCCCTGCTGCGGTGCCCACTTCATCGCAAGGGCCTGGCGATTCTCTCTGTGGTCGTGGTAGTAGTGCACGTCGCGCTCAACGACCAGATGTGACAGCTCAAACGTTCCGTCCTCGCCATAGATGCGCGGCGACTCAGGCGGATTTCGCGGTCGCCGCCGCAATGATTTCAAGTCAGGGCCGTAATAGGCAGGTGACTCGCGGTCGTCAGACGATGTGACCACCTCCTCCCCTCCGACCTTCAACGCAAGACGGTAATCAACGTTCTCGAAGCCGATCTCCACGGACTTGCCTTGTGCAAATGGAGCAAGCTGCTTGGAGGCCATCGCCGGGGCCGAGCGTCCAGGCTCGTCGGTTGACTCCGTGAGAGTCACGAGCCCGTTCATCCGTACCGTGGCCCAGAAGGTTCTTCGCAACTTTTCGAGTCTGATCCTCAACGTCCCTTGGCCACTTTGCGGCGTCAATACGAAGCGCACACGAAGGTCCGAAACGACGGGTACGTTGCCACCGTGAATGTTGTACGCACGTGCCGCGCGGATCTTTTTGCCCGCAAGCTCGATATAGTCGGGCCGGGTGCCGCGATCTTCAAAGCGCACGCGGCGGTTGGAGGCGTTCCAACCGGAGGAGTTGCCACGAGCCGAAGCCCAACGCGGCTGATTCCGGTCGAGCTTTTGTGGCGGGTAGTCGTGGTCGTAAACTCGAGACCACAGCACTTGTTGCGCTTCCGGTGTCTTGCGCGAGATGGTCATTTTCTCATCGAGTTCGTCAAGGACCTTCCTCGGAACCCGTGAGAGGCGCCCGTCACGCCGGATCTTCGCCCGTCGCTCATATTTCTCGTGGCGGATTCCGTCGAGTTGTTTTCGCGTCCGGGCGGAGAGCTTTTCGGTAGGGACGGTATACACATCGCCGTCGACGATCATCAGCACCTCGTTGGGCAGCCCAACCAACCGCTTGATGAAATTGGTCGCACCGTCTGCCGGGTCCTTAAACACGATTACGTCCCACCGGGCAGGCCCGAGCGATCGGCCCCCGATGTCGAACGGCCACTTCAGCACAAGAATCCGATCGCCTTTCTCGCGGTTGCGTCGCTCGTCGCTGATTCTGAGGTTGGTGTTGGCATGATTGCAGTTGGGGCAAACCGCCCTGGAGCCGGACGAAACCGGAACAACCTTGCGCTTATCAGCCAAGTCTCTCACGCCATAGGCGAATTCCACGCCGCAGTCTTGACAGACGATCGTGCCGTGTGCGCCGTAGAGGGTGGGAGCCATCGAGCCGGTCGGAATCACAAAAGCCTCGACGATAAATGCGCGGAACACAAACGCCAGAATCAGAGCAATCACGATCGACTCGAGGGTGTCCTTGATTCCCTCATGCTCGGGTATCTCGAGGCTGCGAGCTGTGCTCGGTGTTGGCATATACTCGGCTTATCGGTACTTATGGGGACCCCGCAGTGGCTTTCACTCCAGCGGCGCGGTCACGCACGTTGCGTGCCCAAGCGTGCACCGGACCCGGCCATGCTGCGAGGATTGTTGCCCAGAACTGCTCACGTGGCAAGGATTGCCGCCGGTTCGCGTCGTCAACCGAGAGAAATACGCCGATCCACACGAAAAACGTCGTCCGGCGGCTGGTCTCGCCAGATCAGACTCACATGCCGCACAGGAAACGATAGCGGTTGCCAATTGGCCTGAAGGTCGGCCTCGAGTGCTGCCAATCTCTCGTGTCCCAGTACTTGTCCGACGCTTAGATGCGGTGTGAACCCGGCAGGGTGCCCGGAGGTCTCGTTGCAGTCCGGCACAGCGGTCTCCAATGCCGCCTGCAGTTGGATGACCGTTTCGGCCGGCTGCGGCGCAAGCCACACTGTGTACCGGGCTCGTCCGTGGTGGAAATGGCGAAGCTCAGCCAGGCGAAGTTCGAACGGCTCGATCGCTCGGCACACATTTCGCAATCTGCTCTCGACCGCGTCGAACTGGTCCCGCGGGTGGAAGGGGTATAGCAGCGTGACATGCGGCATCCATCGCGAGATGTGTCGATCATGCCGTCGTCGGATGGTCTGTATGGGCTCCCAGCGTTGTTCGGGCGGTATAAGGACAACAGCGGTCTGATGAGTCTTCGTGGTCATTAGCGGCGATGAATGTAGGATGGTACCATAGCACAGATCCAAGCGTGTGCGGGCAGGTGGCTGTCGCGGGACGTCATTCGTCCGATAACCCGTAAGCTCCGCGGACTAATCAGTGTCACCGCACGCATGTAAGACACCAGCATGCCTCGGACCGATATAATAGCGTCGCCTCCACACACGGATAACGAAAATCCGCGACCGAGGACAACATGAACGAAAAGGCCTGCAACCTGTGGCTCGAACCGGCCGAGTACCGCTGCATCCCCACGACCGGCGCCCTAACGAGCGACGGCGGAGCCGTTATGGACTCCGGTCTTGCCCTTGAGGCCAAGCAGCGCTTCCGCGATCTCGACGTAGACCTGGGGCGGTTGGTGGCCGCCCGTGGCAACCACGTTCACCTGGTCAGACCCGGCTTGGTGTCGTTTCCCGTCAAGCAGTATCAGTGGTCCGGGACACGTCTGGACATCGTCCAGCGCAGTGCTCATGAGCTGTGCGCCCTGGTTGGTGACGCCAAAACGTTGCTACCCAGGCCTACCTCCGGAGAGGATGACGTACCGTGGGATGAGGTGGCCAAGGTGCTGTCCTTCCTGCCCGACAACATTCTGGTAATTCAGCACACATGAAGTCAAGCGCTGAACGTGTTGCGGCCGAAGAGCGACGGTGCCACAAGGGTGCCGCTGGGCGAGCTATGCTTTTGCTCGCCGCCCTGTTCGTGCTATCCGCGGGGAGTTGCAGAGGGCCTGCTCCACGGCCGATGCAAGCGGCTACCGACCGCACGGGACCGCCCACCTTGGGTGCACGGCAAGCAGACGGGTTGATTGATGCGCAGCGCGCCTCAATGGCTGCCGAGGATCAGAAACGCGCCGAGGCTGCGTTGCGTTGCGACAGGACAAAAGCTGGTGATCGCCGCGAGAGCCCGCTACGCCGGCCAGTGCGACGGCGCCCGTAGCGTAGGACGCATATCGCGACCGGACACATGCGGCTGTTCTAACGACGCCGCCACCACATGGGCAGCAGAAGCGCCAATCCGATGACCCCAAGCATCCCGATGCCCATCGCTCCGCAACCGAGGTTGCCAAGCGCACGGCGCAGGTTCCCGACTTCGATGACGCCGTTGAGGCTGGGATCTTGAGGTTCGGGCTCGCCGATGGGGATGCGGTCATCGAATGGTCGATCGCCGGATTCGGGATCCAAGAGCGGCACCTGATCAGTAAGCAGGAGTCGCCCGGTCGTTGAATCCGGCCGCAGGGCGACCATCGCCATGTCTACTTCACCCCCAGGGGTCGTCGCCGGAGACGCCGTGGTTGCCGTGAGGTTAGGGACACCCACAAATCCGTCACCGTCAATGTCAAACCCGGGCATTCGCCATGCGTACAGAATGGCCCAGACGCGCTTATCGGGGATGAACTGGTCTGTCGATGACGGCCTAAGTACTTTTTGCCAGCCGAGTCCGACGCCACGCTCGCCGTAGCGATCGAAGTCAGGATCGTTGTAGATCGCTGTTAGGCTCCGCCGCCCGGCATTAACCTCCGCCTCCGTGAGGTCCGCCTCCTCGAGTTTCTGTGCGCTGTACAGCACGGTGCCGTCATC
>CP070827.1:1309110-1313114 GCA_020344555.1 Phycisphaerales bacterium | reverse complement strand
CATATCCACATCCTGACCATTGCCGCTGCCGGAGCTCAGGACCCCAAGGAGCACGTGCTGCCGCATGCCATCGCCCCGATCTTCCCGTCTTGGAACATTCCGCTTCCGCTCTTCAACGAACTTACGGGGTTCTGGTTTACGAACCACCTGTTGATGACGCTGGTCGCGGCGGCTCTGGTGCTGCTGATCTTCATCCCGATCGGCCGGCGCTACGCGACGGCGATGGCCGACGTGCCCATCACCGAATCGGTGCCTCGGGGGTTTACCAGCCTGGTCGAAGGGATGATGGACGCCCTGCGTACCGGCGTGGTCAAACCGGTCCTGGAGCACAACACCGATCGATTCATGCCGTTTCTATGGACGGTGTTCTTTTTCATCCTTATCAGCAACCTGCTGGGCATGGTCCCGCTCGCCGCCATATTCGATCTGGGCTTCCGCCTGAAGCACGTCGGCGGGACGGCCACCGGCAACGTGAATGTCACCGCAGGGCTGGCACTTTGCGCGTTTATGATGATTCACTTTTCGGGTATCCGTGAGGTCTTCGAAGGCCTGGTCAGCGGAACCTACGGGCATCACCACAACGACGAACCCGAAGAGCATGAAGATCATAGTCGCGGAAGCCATGACGCCTCACCGATGTGGTTTGGGAAGGCTTTGATCGCCGCGCCCGGTATCTACCTTTGGAATTTCGCCCCGCATGTTTTCCCGGTGGCGGGCCGCCACGGGAGGCCGTCCGTCGTCTTGCGCCCGGTGATGCTTGCGGTATACGTGCCACTACTGTTTTTCGGATACAAGTACCTGTTTGTGATGTTCGGTGCCCCACCGGGTTTCGTGGCCGTGTGTCAGTGGATCGGCGCGTTGCTGGGTGTGGTGTTTGCCCTGAACGCCGGGGGACTGCACCCGCTGGACTGGGCCGACTGCGTGATGTGGGGGTTCCTGTTCTTTCTGGAGTGCATCGGCGCCCTGGTCAAGCCGTTTGCGTTGTGCATGCGACTTTTTGCGAACATGATCGCCGGGCACATCGTGCTGGCCTCGATTCTGATTCTGATTCCGGTGTTCAGGGGATTGACCGTCGGCTACCTGGCAACGTCGGTGACCATTGCCGTCGGGTGCGTCCTGCTGAGTTTCCTGGAACTGTTCGTGGCTTTCCTGCAGGCGTACATTTTTATGTTCCTGACAACGATGTTCATCGGCGCCGCCGTCCACCCGGAGCACTGATGCAAACGAGAGTCAATACAGACTGCACCGCGCCGGTCGGCATCCGAACGACGCTGAATGAATCTGAAACGTGGGTCGGGGTATCCGGCACCCTGGCCATTTTCCCCTTAAGAACCGGAACCTGAGTGTTTATTATCCCGAGGTAAGGAGTCTGAATTATGCCTGACATTCTTGCTCAAGCGACACAGCTCATTGGTGACAAGGGTCTCGCTGCGTTGGGCGCGGGGCTGGGCGTCGGCTTCACGGTCATCGGCGCAGCCAAAGGTATCGGCCATCTGGCCGGAAACGCCGTGGAATCCATCGCCCGCCAGCCCGAGGCTGGTGGTCGCGTGTTTGTGTCCATGCTTCTGGCGGCCGCGCTGATAGAAGGGTTCACGTTCTTCGCGATCGTGACCTGCGGCGGCCTCAGCGAGTTCCTCATCAAGACCGCGCAGACCGGTTAGTTGCTTGTTCTTTTGGATGAGACGGATCGCCTCCGCCATTTGAAGAGGCTTGAACCCATGCGATCGCTATTGTCACTGGCGGTTTTCACGCTCTGTCTGGCCGTTGCCCCGGCTTTGGCGCAGACGCACGGCAGGTCGTCGCAAGAGGTAGACACCAAAACGAATGATGCGGGCCAGTCACACGCCTCGTCCGCAGACGACATACACCCCGACAACCAGGCGCATGGTCCGGAGTACGAGTTGCTGACCATCGACGGGATGACCGCGGTGTGGACGATCATCGTGTTTGTCATATTGCTGATCGCCCTGCGTGCCGCGGCGTGGAAGCCGATCCAGAAGGTGCTTGCCGATCGCGAGAAGTACATCTCCGACTCCCTCGAGCAGGCCAGGCACGAACGCCAGGAAGCCCAGGCCCTCCTGGGCAAGTACACCGAGCAGATCAACGCTGCTCGCGAGGAAGCATCCGCCATCGTCAAGGAAGGGCGTCGCGACGCCGAGGAGGTCAAGCGGAAGATCGAGGAAGATGCCAGGGTCGAGGGAGCCGCCATGGTCGAGCGGGCCAGACGCGAAATCGGGCTGGCTACCGACACGGCCATAAAAGAGCTGTATTCGGTTACCGCCAAGCTGTCGACCGACGTGGCCTCACGCATCATCCGCAAGGAGCTGGACCCCAAAGAACACCAGCGCCTGATCGCTGAATCGATCGAAGAGCTGCAGGCAATGGATCGTAACAGACGGGGTAAGAACTGACTATGCCGGGCGCCTCCGACCAGGAATTGGCCCTTGCGCGGGTATATGCAACCGCGATGCTCGACCTGGCGCAATCCCGCGACCAGGTCGACGCCCTGCTGGACGAACTGCTCGACTTCGCAGGTCGCGTCGAGAAGGATCCGGATTTCGAGACGTTCCTGTCGAGCCCCATGGTCGACCTGGAGACCCGCCGAAAGACTCTCGAAAAACTGTTTCGGGGCAAGTACGGTGATCTCCTCGTCGACTCGCTTCAAGTGTTGAATCGTAAGGGTCGTCTGGGCCTTATCCGCAGCGTGGTCGAGGCGTATCTCCTGGCACGGGAGGAGCTTCGAGGACACGTTCGGGTCCATGTGCGGACGGCCGCACCCCTGACGGATGAACTTCGCGCCAAGCTCAAGGTCGTTGTCGACAGGCACACTGGTAAGGAAGCGGATTTGGCCGAGGCGGTCGACGAGTCGTTGATCGGCGGTCTCGTTGTCCGGATCGGCGATGAGAAGTTCGACACCAGCATCGCCACGAAGCTTACGGCGCTCGCCGGCACACTGCTTGAACGAGCTTCGCGCGAGATCCACGGCGACAGGGTGTTTGTGGAGCAGATAACGTAGAGGCCGGAAGTTGAAATCATGAAGTTCAAAGTCGACGAAATCTCTTCGGTCATCTCCGAAGAGATTCAGCAGTATCGGGGTAAGGCGGATGTCGCCGAGGTCGGGAATGTCCTCGAAGTCGGTGATGGGATCGCCCGGATCTACGGTCTGACCAACGCCATGGCCGACGAACAGGTCGAGTTCCAAAACGGCGCCATGGGACAGGTGTTCAACCTCGAGGAGAACTCCGTCGGCGTCGTCATTCTCGGCGATTACCTCGGTATCAAAGAGGGCGATGAGGTTCGGCGCACCGGCCAGCTCCTCAGCATACCCTGCGGAGACAATCTGGTGGGGCGCGTCGTCGACCCCCTGGGCCGACCGCTTGACGGCATGGGCATCGTGGAAACACCCCAGCGCCGTCCGCTGGAGTTCAAAGCCCCGGGCATCGCCCTGCGACAGCCGGTCAACGAGCCGCTTCAGACCGGGATCAAAGCCATTGACAGCATGATCCCGATCGGTCGCGGGCAGCGCGAACTGATCATCGGCGACCGCAAGACCGGCAAGACCGCCATCGCCATCGATACAATCATCAATCAAAAAGGCGGCGATGTAATCTGCGTCTACGTGGCTGTCGGCCAGAAGGAGTCAACCGTCGTCGGCGTCATCGAGAAGCTGCGCGAGCAGGGGGCCATGGATTACACGATCGTGGTAAGCGCGTCGGCCGCCGACCCTGCGCCGCTCCAGTACATCGCCCCCTACGCAGGTGCCGCTATGGCGGAGTATTTCATGTACAACCACGGGCGGCACACTCTGTGTATCTATGACGACCTGACCAAGCAGGCCCATGCCTATCGCCAGTTGTCGTTGTTGCTTCGCCGTCCGCCGGGTCGGGAGGCCTATCCCGGTGACGTGTTCTATCTGCATTCCAGACTACTCGAGCGAAGCTGCAAGCTTCACGACGAGTACGCCATTGTGCCCAAGGACACGCCGGAGGACTGCCGGGATCGTG
>CP070827.1:1304964-1309010 GCA_020344555.1 Phycisphaerales bacterium | reverse complement strand
CGTTAGCTGCGTTGGAGGATCATAGGAGGACCACGAGCATCGGCCGGACCACGGCGATGCGCGTGGTTTTTTGTCCCATGGCTCAGGAAGTTGATGAGAGGTTGATTGCGAAGCTTCAGGAGCTCGGCGACCGGTACGACGAGCTGAACGCGGAGTTTGCCGATCCGGCCGTAGCGTCCGATCCGGCCAGGAGCGTCGCGATCACCAAGGAGTTGGGGCGCCTGCGCCGGCTTGTGGAGCCCTTCAGGGAGTTCCGCAGGGTCCGGGCCGAGTTGGAGGATGCCCACGCCATCGTCACCGACAAATCGCAGGATTCGGAGCTGCACCGTCTTGCCGAAGCGGAAATCGACGCACTACGGGCAAAGGGCGATGACATGCTTGAGTCATTAAAGTCGCTGATCGTCACCGACGAGGACGCCGCAATCAACTCCGTGATTCTCGAGATTCGCGCCGGCACCGGCGGTGAGGAGGCCGCGCTGTTCGCCCGCGATCTGTATGAGATGTACGTGCGTTTCTGCGAGAAGAGAAGGTTCAAGGTCGAGGTGCTGGATCAGGCCGGTTCGGACATCGGCGGTTTCAAGGAAGTGATCATGAACATCAAGGGGCCTGAGGTTTACCGCGTGCTCGGTTACGAGGGCGGCGGACACCGGGTCCAGCGGGTTCCCAAAACCGAGTCGCAAGGTCGCATACACACCTCGGCGGCAACCGTGGCCGTTCTGCCCGAGCCGGAACAGGTCAATATCGACGTCAACTGGGATGCCGACGTGGAGGAGCACGTATCGCGGGCGGGCGGGCCCGGCGGCCAGAATGTCAATAAGGTATCATCGGCGATCCGACTGGTTCACAAGGAGACCGGCATCACGGTGTCGATGAGGGACGAGAAAAGCCAGCACAAGAACCGGGCCAAGGGTCGCCGAATCCTGCTGACTCGCCTTTACGACCATTTTCACCATGCCAGCACGGCCCAGCGTGACAGCGACCGCAAGACGATGATCGGCAGCGGCGACCGATCCCAACGAGTCCGCACCTACAACTTCCCCCAAAACCGCGTCACCGATCACCGCATCAACCTGGACCTGTACAGCCTGGACAAGATCATCCAGGGCGAACTCGACGAACTCATCGAAGCCCTCCAGACCCACGACAAAGAACAGCGGCTGAAAAACTTGTGAGAAAAAGGTGTCAGGATGATTTTCTCGACGCAAGAAAAGAATCCCGACACCTTTTTTCAGGCTGCACGGCGCCTGGCGGCCTGTTGTGTGGTCATTGTCGGCTATTCGCTGTTTGTGACGGCGGGTCTGCTCATCCGCCTCGAGGCCCGGGAGTGGGGCCTGGTCCTCAGCACCAGCGTGCGTGCTGCTATGATCAGGTCAGTCATCGTGCACGGCTCGACCGCAATTCTCACCTTACTGCTGATGGTGTGGGCGCGCCGGCGCGGTGCCGTACACCCTCTGTTGCCCAGGGTCACGCTGGCGCTCATGCCCCTCTTGCTGCTTGCATCGGTTGATGGGCTGTTGAGGGTGGTTTTTCGGCGACCGGTCGCACACCCCAATATGTATATGCCGCACGCAACACGTGACTGGACCTTCCGTCCCGGTTCGGTGAGCACACATCTGGATCAGCCGATGCGCATCAACTCGCATGGCTTCGCCGGGCCTGAGATTCCGTACGACAAAGGCGACGGTGAATATCGCATACTGTTCCTGGGTGATTCAGTAACGGCGGGGTACGGCGTGCCCGAGGAAGACTGTTTCGTGCAGGGGCTTTCAGCACTGTGGCGGGCAAGTGACGGGCACGGCACGATCACCACGATAAACTGCTCCGTCCTCGCATACTCGCCTTGGCAGCAGGTGGACCTGCTCGAGAGGGAGGGAATGCGGTATGACCCGGACGTAATAGTCCACGTGTTTTGTCTGAACGACTACGTGGATAAGTTCCATCTAACCCGGTTTGGCGGCTACTGCTCGGGCCCGTGCGAGTTCGTCTCGCCTGTGCTATCCCGGTCGGGCGTGTATCGGGCTATCCATCGATTGCTGGCAAGACGTCCGAACCGTGACAGGACAAGGTGCAAGGAGCTGCTCGCTCGATACTCCGTCACTCGCCTTATAGATCAGCCTGAGGCCCCGGAGTTCAAGGACGCCTGGCGGATCACCTTCGAGGACATGGGCAAGATGGTCGCGGTCGCCAGGCGGCACAAGCGACCGTTCGCCATCGTCTGCTTTCCCTACGCGGTTCAGATGGCTCCGGGCGCTGCAGAACAACCGGCACCGCAGGCGCGCCTGGCCCAGTTCGCGCGGGAGCACGATGTGCCGTTTCTGGACCTGTTGCCCGTCTTTCGCGCCTATGCGCACCAGCACCGGCTCAGCGTGCAGGACCTCTTTTTGGATTTTTGTCACCCGACGAAGATCGGCCACGCAACCGCTGCACGGGAGATCCGCGCCTTCCTGATCAGGCACGGTCTGTCATCATAGGCAGCTTACCTAGCTCGCTAGCCGGCAGCTCTCCAGGCGCGCGTCCGCACAGGCGTTCGCCTTACCGCACGGTCGCAAGCGGCACCGCTCATCCCGGGGGTACGGGCGGGAAACTGAATAGTGTCCAGGACCTTGGATAGTCCGGGGCGCGGCTGAGAGGTCGTTCCACGGTGATGGTAGATCAACTCGGTGTCCCAGGACTCGAACCGCCCAGGCACTAGCCGAGAAACGTCTCCGTCGGAAGACTCGGCGCAGTTGAAGTGGACGTTGCAGCGCGCAGGACATAGTATGCCAGACGGTCGGCGCGTACTGCCAGCGCGAACGAGAAATCGCACTGGGTCTCCTGCTCGTCTATGAACGCAACGCAACGGCGCAGGTCCACCAGAACCCTCGCTTTCCGAAGATCGTAGCTCCGCACCTGACATGCTCGGCTCGGTAGCAAGCCATACCGTAGCAGTTCCAATCGCCCGGGGACGACCCGGACGTAAGTCGGTCTTAGGCATGCGACAACTCCAAGTGCAGTCCCCATGGCAAGCCAGAGCGTCATGTAAACCCAGAAAGGTGCGGCTCCTGCCAGGATGATCACGATCACTGCCGCGGCACCCAGAACACACGCCAGCACAACGTCTCTAGAGGAGAGCGGTGCTCCCAGCGTGAGTCTGAAGACCTGCGGGGGAAAGGGGAGATCCGCGATCGGGCCAAGCCGAAGGATCAACTCCCTCGGGGCGATGCAGTTCAACCGCACTTCTGGGTCTGGTTCACTATGCTCGGCGTTGGCGAACCATCGGTCACGGAGCACCACGAGTAGGATCAACAGCGCACCCAACACAACCGGGATTGACAGGACGACGTATAGACGCACCGCCTGGGCGCCCGGCGCGAGCATTTGCAGCAACGCATGAACGAGGATCATAAGCGCGCCAAGGATTGCGTTGATGACGCCAGTTGCCTCAATAATGAACAAGGCATGCGCGGGTGAATGCCGTGTTGACTTCTGCGCGAAGTGGATGCTCTCGCCCGACGGGGTACCCATGGACTCTTGCACTTTGGAACCGGTAAGCGACATGCGCTCAGGACTTCCGATCCTCACCAGGGGAAAGCATCAAACCCTGCACTTTCGGCGAATGCTGGTGCAGAGTACAAAGACCTAGCTTGTACGGCTACGCGCATGAAAAGTAAATGGATTCGATGGGCGATCGTAACCCGGTTGCGTTCGCGCGACGGGCAGAGCCCTAATTGGCCGGAGACGCGAAGCGAGCGACGAGAAACACGGACAGGCACTGCCTGTAACCGCAGCGGGCTGCGTTCCGCGGGTCGTCCACGGTTGCTGCGCTCTGGGGGCGACGCTGCGCATCGGACCCTGGTGGGTGATCGGTACGTGTCCACGTACACCTACGGGCCGTTGGGGCTGATCATGCGCACGGCGGAGCTGTCCGACGCCGATCCGACCAACAACCGCAACCACTACTACCTTTCCGACGTGATGGGTGGTAACATAGGTCTGTACGTCGACGACGATGGTGATCCGGGTACGGAGCGAGAGGCGGTTTTCCAGCAGTTCGACGCCTTCGGGAA
>CP070827.1:1300813-1304864 GCA_020344555.1 Phycisphaerales bacterium | reverse complement strand
CGCGTTGGGCGACTGGCCAGGACACTGGTTCAGGCTTCGCTCCATCCCGGGCGTTTCTTCGCCAGCCTTAGCGAGCGTAAGGATAGGGCGATCACAGATGCCGGCATGCTTATTGTCGCGTGCGTGCTTGTGTCACTGTGTTTTCACGCCGCGGCGTTCTTCGTGGGGCGCATGGCATTCTTCCTCCGGATCCTCCGCAGATCCGGCCAACCATGGGAGGCTCTGGATGCTGTCTTCGATACTCTCGGCATCACTTGGCCAGTAGAGTTGGGGCTTGTGCTTACGCAAGTGTTCTGGATGTTGGTCTCCGTGGTGGTCATAGGGTTCCTCATCAGACTAGTGTCTCAAGGGAAGTTGGGGGCGCTCCGAGCCGTGGACATCGCTGCAGCCCACAGCCCTGCGGTCGCGTTTGGGGCGTTTATCTGGGCGTTCGCCCTGGTAGTCGCTGCAGTATCTCAACATATCCTTGACGTAATTATGTTCATGAGAGTTTGGGCCCAGCCGGTCGTTTTGTTGCTGCTTGTTTGGTTCAGTTGTCGTCGATTGCTGTCGCTTAGCCGCTGGAAAACTCTGGAAATGCTGGTCGTTGCGGGTGTTGCGGCCTACGGGTGCGGTTGGGCAGTTTCCGCCCTCCTTTGGACAGTGCTCTTGCTACTGGGGCCTTGAGCATGATGGGCGGTCCAGCGGGCAAGCGTGCATCGTTGACCGCCTCGATACCGGGTGTATAATGAAGAGCGACTCGTCATTGAGTCGAGGAGCCCTCAGAGCCATGTTCCGTTCAGCACCGACCGGCAGGACAACACTCCTATTGTTAGCGATACTGCACTCCATAGGGTTCTCGCAGGAAAACAAGAACACAATCACCGGTGCACGTCAGGTCGGAGACCCTGGTCACTTCAGCTACGGACAGTTTGACGCTTGGGAGAAGCGGTTGTTGGACAACGTACATCGGCCTGACGGGCCCGAAGAGGTGTACGGGTTGCTGACGGCCGGGTACTGGGGTGATAAGGGCCAGCGGGTTGTTGAGGTCCGCGGTCCCAAAGCGGTGCTTTGCTGGTATAGCGAGCGTGCCCGCTCGAAGACGCGTTTGTTGTCGCCGGAAGAAACCGAAGGGCTACGGCGGTTCGTGGACCATAACAAGGTGGATGAATTGCCGCCGCTGGTGACAAACGTCCGCGACGGTATTCAATACGAGTACGTCCATTTCTCCGGAACAGCAAATCGGCGTGTCTTCATGAACAATCCTGGTGTTTTCGGTACTGAGGGGTCGGTATATAACCGGCTCACGAGGCTCTTCGAGCGCCTAACAAATCGCGGGAGCTACAGCTACCGATACGAAGCCATCGAGGCAGGTGTGTCGTTGAAGTTGGTTTTTGCCGATGATAAGCATCCAGTCCAGAGCGTGTGGGCTGAAGGAAACGACGTCCGCGTCCTCATTGGTGATGGACGGCACGGCCCACTCATCGGGCGCACCTTCGCGGACGGGCGGCTAGGTCGTTCGGTTACAATGCCGATTCCGTCCCCGAAACCCTGGGAATCTGACTGGGGTGATGTGCCTAGTGAGTTGAACGCACCGCCAGCGTACAACCTTTATCCGTGGCAGGTGCAAGTTGGCGAGAGTCGGGTGCGGACAGGCTCCGTCGGTGAGGATAGTGGGTTGTGGTTATGTGGTCCCGAGAACAGGATTGAGCTTGTCTCCACGGGTCACTATCGACGCCCAGTGGCCTCTCCGGACGGTCGTTGGGTTGTTGCCGGTAAGCATGACGATTGGCGAGGGCCTGGGCAAGTCGTCCGCGTCGGAGTTGCGAGTGGGATGGAGCACATCGTCCCAGCCGCACCTGCGGACCAGGCCTTTCCGGTGGCATACCTCTTGAGCCACCTAAAGATGTTGGTTGTAAGCGAACGCTATCCATTTAATCCGCACAGTGCACGAACCTCGGTTGGACCGGATGAGCCAATCTACTATCTTTTGGACGTCGCTACGGGAATATGCGAGCAGGTTTCTGGCGAGTTTCGACCGCTTCGTGATTTGACCTATCGGCCACTTCAAAGCGCGGGGACTCCGCACGAGTTCTGGGCCGCCGTCTATGACAAGTCAAGCGACAAGACGGCGATCGGTCGTTATGACACCAAGTCCTTTTCGTTTCAGCCACTTACTTCCGTGCCCACACTACGCTTTTCTTCAATGAACATGTGGGTTGATGAGCCCCGCAGGAAGGCCTTCATCGTGTACAACGGACACCTACTCGTTGCGAGGCTTGAGGGTTCTCGTACTGAACCGTAGACGCGGAAATGACGATTGGACGAATGCAACATAACCGGCATCATGGACCTACGACGTCGCTCACAGCGCAGGCGGCGGGCTGTCGGGCTCGTTTTGCGGGGGGCCTTGGGCCATAATGAGGTTGTCCTTCTCGCGCGGGTGGGCGGGTCTCGCCCCATAATGGGCCCGTCCTCCCGCCCTCCGGTTGGTGTGTAAACCCGTCTCCATGCGAGCGCCCGTGCACACAGCCGGAATCGTTGTCCCACAGGCGTCAGGGGCAGGATTGGCACGTTGGAGTGGGCAAATGGGCGTGATTCACGGCGATGGAGTCCGTCTTCGCTTGGGTTCAGAGGGTTTGCATGGTAGGATGATGAATTGACCTTCGATAAAAGGGGAAATGTCCGTTGATTGCCCACTTGCCAAATCCTATAGTTGGGCGAGACGCCGCAGTTATCTTGGCGGTGGCCCGATCGCGGACTTGTCCGTGTTGTATGCCGACGTTGGCCATCGGCATGTAGCGCCGCGACCTGTCTCTGATCTGGCAGATGATTGAGAGGAAGCCGTTATGCAACGACAACTACCCAGCAGAGGGCGAATCCCGGGCCGTTTCCTCAGGCTGAGCACGTGCATTTGCGTCGGCCTGTCATTGCTGGCGGTGGCCAGTCCGGTTTGGGCGGACGTAATCCCTCCGCCGGGACCGGGACCTTCGCGCCTGTGCGGTGCCACGGGCGGTGCGGTACTGACCCTTATACTGGTCGGCACCGGGTACCTGATGCTCCACTCTCACGGGCGTCGACGCAAATGAATCAGAGGCCGGGGCTTCGTGCCGGATGAACTCACCGACGGACTGGCTGCAGCTCCTGATGAGCTACGGACTGACCGTCGTGATCGAAAGCCCGATACTGATGGTGGCCCTCTCGTGGGCGCATCCGTGGCGTCATCGGCTGTTCGCGGGGATCTGGCTAACGAGCTGCAGCTATCCCATTATTGCTCTCGTTCTGCCTTACTTCATCTCCACGGCTGAGTCGTGGCCGACCTATGTCGTGGCGGCCGAGGTCTTTGCTCCGGTCTTCGAGTGCTTTTTGTTCTGGCTCGTGTTCGATCGCCCGCGATCCTGCGCTCGCGCGATGTTGGGGCGGGATTTTGGGGCGATCATCGTCGCCAACCTGACATCGTTCGGGCTGGGCACGTTATTGTCCGGGTGGTTATGGGGCTAGGTTAACTGCCCGGCGGAGGCCGGCACGAGGAATGGGAGGGGCCTGGCTGGTCGAATGCCGCGAAGAGGCGTCCGCGAGGGTTGTTCGAGAAGAGGGAATGATATGTCTGGCGATGCGGATTGCGTTGATGCTCATCCGCTTTCGAAGTCCGCCGTCGCGCCTCCCATGACGCAGGACGTGGGCCGCCTGCTCGCGGGTTACGCCGCGGCCCATTTTCTGGTGGACGCCTCGTGCGCCGCGGTCCTTTTCCGCATGGTGAGCATTCAAGGCTTCAGTATTGTGGGGGCCTGGACCCTGGTTTTGATCTATGATTTTCTCGCCTTCGGCATACAGCCCTTTCTCGGGCTGGCCGTAGACAGAAGGCGCACGGCCCGTTCGGCCGCGGCACTCGGTTGTGTGTTGACCGCACTGCCCGTAGGCGCAGTCGAGTTGTCCGTGGTTCTGGCGATATGCCTGGCGGGCATCGGCAACGCTCTGTTTCATGTCGGCGCCGGAGCGATCAGCCTCAACCTGACGCCGAGACGGTGCGCGAGCCCAGGGGTATTCATTGCCCCCGGAGCACTCGGCTTGG
>CP070827.1:1296639-1300713 GCA_020344555.1 Phycisphaerales bacterium | reverse complement strand
CCTCACGCCACAAGTCAACAACGGCTGCCTCATCGGATTCCCGATACGAACGAATCTGCGTCTTGGTCCTCGCTTTCTGCGTTCGCCGCAAGCCCTCTGTCTCAGCCATGATCGTCGTCCTTCGCATTTGGGGAACCATCCAGTATCCAGGCGCACCCGCACTCGGGGCAGACCGTGGCACCGTCCTTCGGGTCGGTCGGCAGCCCACGGATGTCGTAACCGCAGCGCGGGCAGCGAAGGTGCTTGAGCATGATCGCGCACACATGCTTGCCCCGCGCCCGACGGGCACTCTGCCAGAATTTCACGGCGCCCAACGCAAACACCGCCAGGTTCGTCGGCCATAGAACATACTCCAGGGCATCCACTCCGCTGCGTCGCACGATCTTCCATATAATCAGAAAAACGATGCAGGCCGAGAACGCAAGGACACAGGCAATGTAGCCGCGGTGCTGCCACTTCGGTAGCCCAAACCCAACTTCGTCAGCGATTGAAGCCAGCGTGTCTGGGGGGATCACGTCATGCCGCCGGAGCACGTTCAGCGCATAGGGGTCGAGCAGTGTCACCGGTATGCCACGAGCATCCTTGGTTCGGGATGGATATTGGGATTCTGCCTCTGTTCGTTCAGCCATGCTACGGCCAGTGCGACACATCCAGGTCAGCGCATCCTCAGGGACATCAACAATCCTGCCAATGCCATAACACCGAGCAGCAACGCGACGAGGACGAGCACCTTCTTCTGTCTGCCCACTTGAACTCCCGGCGTCGCGGTGGCGGCCAGACACTCCGTGAGCACGGCGTCATCGATCAGCCACGCACAGCCGCACTCCGGACAAACCGTAGCTCCATCGGTGGGGTCGGTGGGAAGTAGGCGCAGGTCGTAGCAGCAATGCGGGCAGCGGCGATGTTTGAGCATAGCGAACCGGGCCCGCTTCAAGCGGGCCTGACGGGTCGTGAGCCAGGGTATGAAAACGCAGCAGAGCACGTTGGGAACGATGATCACCGGATTGGTCAGAGTACTGACCAGATCGCGTCGCATAGAGGAATCGGAAAAGTAGTAGAGCGCGGCAATACCGAGAGCGAGCAGGAGGATTGCGCTGGGGACCATAACAAGCATGCGCCGCCGCATTCTCGCCGTCCCGGGCTCGAGCTCCTCGACGATCCGCTCGAGAGCGTCCGCCTCAATCACATCGTAACGGTGCCACACCTGCAGCCTCACCGGGTCGAGTTGCGTTGCCGCCCGGCCCCGAGCATCTCTGATGCGATTAACGCCTCTTACCTTGGCCGTGGGGTTCTCAGAGATTGTCATGCCGCTTCCTCCAGTCGCCAGGCGCGACCGCACTCCGGGCAGACTGTCGTATGATCCTTGGGAGCAACTGGTAAGCCGCGAATGTCGTAACCGCAATGCGGGCAGCGCCCCAGCCATCGCCCTCTCATTGTTCACTTATAGTACAGTAGAGACGGCGTCCGTGCTGTGTCAGATACAATAATCGACATGTGCGTCCTTACGCGTGAAAGTTGTGTTCACTCGGTCGAACTGGGGCCTACTCCATACGGTGCTCAGCAGCGCATGGCGGCTACGCAGCAGAGGCAGCACGTGCGCATGAAGCTGGGCACGCTGCCCCTGGGCGGCTGAAAGCCGACAACTGCTTGTCAGCGGCAGAATGCGAGTCGGCGTGCCCGACGGGCGTCGCGCAGCGATCACCCGCCGAGTGAGGCCAGGTAGGCTTCCAGATCGACTATTTCCTGGTCGGTAAGATCAGAGGGCGGATGAGGGGCGTCGCCCCGAAGGAACTCATCCAGGGTCTCAGCGCTAACGCCAACAACGCCCGGGGCACTGGGCAGACAACCACCGCTGGCATCGGCGCAGTGGCACGCCGCACACGAGGCATAGAGCGCCTCACCGGCCGCCGGGTCACCCACGAGGTCTTCGAACCCACCATCCGTGGTGCCGTCGTCGTCGCCGTTGCCGTCATCGGCGTCGTCGCCGTTCTGGTCGCCGTCTACCGGCTCTTCGTCCTGGTCCCTCTCCGCGAGCGTGTTGGCTACGTCGGTCAGGAGCAGATCAATGTACGTTCGACCCAGGGCCGTAGCGCTTTGGAAAAGGATCTCATCCAGGTTGGTGCCGCACCCGGCCGAGCCCAGGGCCAGGGCGATGGCAGCCAGGCCGATCGGCCGGCCGGAAACGCGGAACAGCGCAGCACCCCGGCTAGTGGATCGGCACCCCGTCGATCGGCCAGAGGGCATGTTTGATGTACGAGTAGTTCTAAGCTGCATTGGGATCATCCTTTGTTGCACGGTCCATCGGAACCACGGCTTAAGGTTGCATCACTCCGGTATCGGGATGGTGGGGTCCGGCTTAAGCAGCATCCCCGTGCCGAAGTGCGGGTCGTGGCAGGCGGTACATTGCTCGACCCCGGCCACGGTGTGGGCCGGCTCACTCAACTCCTCGGGTTCGTCGTGACACTCGACGCACAGATCGAGCACCGGTGACTTCAACAGATACCGTCTTTCGCTGCGGTGCAGTTCGTGACATTCGACGCATTCCCCATCCGCTACCGGGCTGTGCCCTACCTCTTCCGAGAAGAAGCGAACGTGGCAGGTCCGACAGGACTCCAGCAGATCATCACGAACCTGCATGCGTTGCCCGGCGTCGTGGCAGCCGAGACATTCGCGCAGGATAAACGGCGGATGTTGCGACGCGAATCTGAGCCCGGGAAGCGCCAGGGCCTCCGGCCTTTGCATCGAGGGCGCGAGACCCTCGGCCACCGTCTCCGCCGCACCTTCCTCAGGAACCTCAAAGAACCAATGCTTGAGCCGCTGACGCGCCTCCTGCGAACATCCCAGGGAGACAAGCCAGCACAACGCAATTGCACATACGACCTTACGCATGGTGTACCTCGGGTCGACCGCACCAACGCCCCGTCCGTGGACGCTCTTGACCGACCCACGATACCCGCTGCTTCGGGAAGATCAACACTTTTTTTCAGGATATTGACGCGACGGTGGGGCCGGGGCGGTTGGAGTACGACAGGCCTTCCACGCCGCTCCGGGCTCTTGTGCCGCCTTCAGCCCGATTACACGCCGGCTCTCTCGCTTCTCCTGTACGCTGTGCCGAGTCCCGATGTACATCGGGATTCTCGGCACCTGCTAGCGGACTGATAAGGGATTCTCGGTCCAGCGATGCTTGGCTACGCCTTCGCCTTCTCGCTTCTTTTCGACTCCCCATCCCAGGCTTTCAAGCGGTTTTCAACGGGGTATCGACCTGTGAATTGGTGAGCGCACTGTACAAGACCGGCGGTAAGCTCGAGACCCGGCTCCAGCCTTTCCGTGTCCCCCAATACTCCGGGTCGACCGGTGCGTTCATACTCCGCGGCGTCGATCCGGAATTTTTCTGTTGCCAACCTCGCTCAGATCGCCTATATGAGAGCCGTTGTCCAGCCATCGGTGGGGAGCGGATGCTCCACCATCTTAGCGTCGGGCTGGACGCGTCAATCGAGTGGAATCAGCGGAAAGGTGTGCGATGTCTGGCGCGGTCAGCACCTTGCGCTCTGCGGTAAGTAGCTGCGCGGCTTGGGCAGTCCTGCTCGGGGCCGCGGGCGTTCCCGTGACCTATGCCTCCGACGAGGAGGCTACAACACCCGAAGGGCCCAAGTACCTCAGTCTTGACCATCTCGACGCTTACCTGGAGCTCGAAGGCGAGTACTCGTACACCAGAGTGGAAACGTCCAGGAGGGTCGGATACGGGCGGAACATCAGGCAGCGTAACCGCGACTGGAGGCTCGAGGAGAGGATCGGCCTCGAGCTCGGTGGCTGGGTCTGGGACCCCGGCTTGATCTCCTTCGGCGGTGACTTCAGCGTTGCCCTGACCCAGAGCCGCTTCAAAGAAGAGGCGGATTCCTTCGACCGGACCGACGACGACAACGGGTACCTGCTGGAGTTCGATCTGCGGGCCAACTTCTTCCAGGGACAGGAGCTCTCAGGCTCGGTATACGGTCTGCGTCTGGAGGACCGTATCAACCGCCGGTTTCAACCGACCCTCAACCAGCGGCGGACGGGATTCGGCACCAGTTGGGT
>CP070827.1:1292442-1296539 GCA_020344555.1 Phycisphaerales bacterium | reverse complement strand
ATCACACGTGCCCGTACGTCTTGAAACGGCGTTAGATCTCTGATGTCGTTGGTCTCGAGGTCCACGGCATATAGGTGCCAGTTTTCGTCACCGTTCTTGTCCTGAACGTAGATGATCTGTCTGTTGTTCGCGGCCCAGGTGTACGCCCGAATGCCGCGTTTGCGGTCCTTCGTGATGACCCGGTCGTCGTTTGAGCCGATGGTGCGGACCCAGACGTTGAGCACGCCTTCGCAGGGAGCGATGTAGGTCAGTCGCCGCCCGTCCGGTGAGATTTGCGGGGAGGCCTTGTCCGGATTGCCGAGCAGCACTTCGCGCGGAATGAGTGGCGGGAGTTCGCCCGCCACGCCTACCGCTTGCCACAATAGTGTCGAGAAGGTGACACACAAGACCGACTCGTGCTTCATCTACGCACTCCTTCGGTTACCATTGATGGACAGATGAGTAATTCCATCATGGCTTGACCACTCTATCCACATATGATCGTAACATCACAACCGGTCTCAGGGAAAGCGGCGGATTGTACATTCATGTCCGCCAGGTTGAAATAAGCGGCTCGGAGTATTCTTGATTCTGTCGACCCGTGGGGTGCGTATGCACCCGACGGTTGTGACCGGCGGCCAGGCGACGCCGGACACCTGGGATGTGTCCCGATACCGCGGGCGAGGACACGTCCTGAGGCGGCCCCACCAACAAGAACACGGTGGAGGGTGCCGGGTGAGGCGGAGTGTCGCACGGCCTGTCGACGGTGAGCGTTGACCCCACCGGCGAGTCCGGCTACCCTGCGTACATTCGAGCGAGCAGTGGCCCGATGGGTGTTCGTGTCCTCGGATGCCGTGTCGCTGGTTCAACGACCGGTTGGATCGGCTCTGGACATTGTGATGACATGGTAACGTCACTGCTAGCGTCGTTGAAACAAGGAGTTTGCCATGATGGCGGTCCGGCAGTGCTGGTTGGGTGGGTGTGTTCTGCTGCCTGTCGTGGTCGTGGGGATGGGGTGCCGCGACACCGAGCCGCCTCCCGCTCACAACCGCGACCTGGGCAGTGACCGCGAGCCCCTGATGCCTACCGCTTCCGTATGGCATGATCCTGACATCGCCAAGGGGCAGGCCGACTGGCATCCGTTCCGAGAGCCAGAGGCAGCGCCGGAACCCACCGAGGGCGAGACAACCACGGGCGCTGCGCCGGCGGACGAAGGCGGCGTGGAAACCGAAATCCGCGAGTTGATCGACGAATACAATGAACTGGTAGCCGAAACCACCGTCGATGACGTCGATGACCTGCTCGACTACTACATGGAAGAGCAGCATGATGCTCTGCGTCCGTGGCTCGAGGCAGCGGTTTCGCTCCCGGTTAAGCTCGAGCGCATCCGCGAGGCCCTGGAAGAGAAGCTGCCCGCCGAGAAAGAGCGGATCGCCGAGGCAGTCTCCAAGCTTCAGGATCCTTCCGGCCGAGAGCTGAACGTGGGGTCGATCACGGTCGTCAGTGACCAGGAGGCAACGGCACAACTGCCGGCCGGCTCCCCAATCAGTACGTACCGCTTCGTCGTTGTAGATGAGGAGTGGTACATCGAGGTGCCCGAGATTCAAAAGCTCGCGGCTCTCAGGCCCGCGTTGGGCCTCGCCATGGCGACGTTTGACGGGTGGGCTCAGGGGCTCGATTCCGGCCAGGCGTCTCCCCAACAGGTTCTCCAGCAAGTCGAGGTCGCGGCAGCAGCGGCGAAGCCGGCCCAGGACGGTACGGGGGCCGAGGAAGAATCCACAACAGACACCGCGGCCGAGACCGGCAGTGGTGACGAGAGCCAGGAGACCGACGAGCAGCCCGGTGGCGGCTAGCTCGATTCGCACCAAGTAGCTTCTTATGCCTGAGAAACCGCTCGTTGCTCACAGCCTTGCGGAAGCGTACCTCTACTTGATGGCGACGCCGTGCGCCTCATGCGGACAGGGCCTGCTCAAGGGCTCCGATGCAAGGGTCGTCAGCAAGAGGGAAGAAGGCGTCACGGTGACTATTGCGGCCACGTGCGCCGCTTGTCATGCGGACACCACTAAGTGGTTCCTGTTGCCTGGCGATTTGACCAGCGAAGAGAAGGGTGAGACCGCGATTGTCAATCCCACCGACGAGCCGTCCGGGATTCTGGACGTCGGTCAGTGGATAATGCTGTTTCGGATGATCACCGAGGCGGCTGCCAAAGAGACCGACAAGACCGAGGCACGCCATCTGGGTATCGAAGCCGCCCAGTGCCTGGAGGAGGCCCTTAAATTCTACGACGACGTAGATAGTGATCTTCCGCCGTCCGAGGCCTTCTTCACCGATGCGTCGCGGAACCGACTTCGTGAAGCTCCCGAACAGTTTTCCAAGCGACGGCTGATTGATCTAAGGGCAAAACTCCCCAGTATGGCTGCCATGAGGGCCAGTGTTTCAGTTCGCAAGAAGAAGCGGTGGTGGAGGCGGCGGGAATGAGGACTCTCCGCCTGTTCGTGGTCCTGTCGTCACCTGTTTTCGCCGGGACCCAGGAGGCGGGTAGCACCGACCCGGCACAGTTTCACACCCGGGTAAGGCAGCTCCAGCAGCGTGTGGCGGAGCTGGCTGGGACAGATGATCTGCTCGACACACTGCACTTCGGCTGGTTTGATCGGCCGTACACGCGCGCGACGCTGGCGACACTGGTCAAGACAACAACCGTACTCCAGCGCGAGGTCCGCCTACGTGAGCGGGGCAATGGGGCAATTCCAGAGTCAAGGGTCGGCGCGATGCTCTTATGGACCGGGGAGGCCCTCGAACGGGCAATCACCGCCGAGCCCTTCGCCGGGTTCAGACCTCATCGACTTCGCACTATAAGTGATGAACTGGCCGTGAACACAGCGACGGCGCCGCTATACGGCCTGGTAGACCGCACCACGGCTACACGCTACGACGAGCGACTTGGCGACCTGGATCTGATGGCTGCGATGGGATTCCGAGTCTATCCGGTGCTCCTAAGTGACACTGCCTTGGTGCGGGCCGACAGTGTCGTTATCGAGCGGGCAGAGGCGCTCGGCATGGCGGTCGTCGGGCTGACCACACCAACGACCGGTGGCGAGCGCGATTCAATCGCGCCGCCGCCGTCGGCGAGCGGGCCGATTGTGACAGTGGAGCCCGTAACATTGATGGAGATGCTCCAGTTCGATCCCGCTGCTGCGCGTCCGTCCGGTCCGACGCTCGCCCTGACGGATCCGGTCCGTGGGGAGTCTCTCGCGGCATCACTGGCACGCCGGGCGTTTGCCCGGGGTTTGTGGCGACATGGGCGCTACATCGTGGATGGCTGGCAGGTTCCGAGGATCCGCGTCTTGCCGTATGAGCGTTCGGCGCTGACGGCGGCAGCCATGTGGGTCCACGCTATCGAGGGGCAGTCGCTTGGTCTGATCCGTGGCTGGCGAGATCTGCGCGACGGATCGGGTAGCCCGTACCGCAGCATTTTGCCGGACCCCGCCCATGTTGAGACGATCGTCCGAAATGCGCTCGACCTTGTCCGGCTTCGTACTTATGTGTTGCCTTTCAATGTATCCCCCCCGGTAGCGGTGGGCGTCGGTCCCGATGCTGTGGACGGTGATGATGCAAATGCCTGGGCCGACTGGGTGGAACCGGTGTGGGCAGCCCTGCTGGAACGGCAGATTCGTTTCGACGTCGTGCGTCTCGCCGGGAATGACGGACAACTTGGCGAGCGTTATCGGGTGGTGTTCCCGCTCCATCGGAGCGAGAGCGATAATGTTATCTCAGTGATTACCAGGCTTGAGCGTCTGCTTACCACAGTGGACGAGCACCTCCGTCGGGTGACCGCCCGTGAACTCGACGGCGCACTGGCAGGTGACCTGTTCGTGCGGGACGTTCGGACGCCAAACGGTCGCCCGTGTGTGGCCGTTGTGAACCTCTCGGCTCGACCCCGGCGAATAAAGCTACGCGGTGGCCCGATGCTCGGTCCGCTTCGGGACGTCATCTCGAACACAACCGTTGAGAGACCCGACGGAATTGTGCATTTGGAGCCCTGGCAGGTGCGACTGCTGTGGCCGGCGGAGTGAGTGCAACGGCGCGCGGTTACGGGCCGCTGGGCTTGGCAGCAGGGC
>CP070827.1:1288225-1292342 GCA_020344555.1 Phycisphaerales bacterium | reverse complement strand
CCGACGCTCGTCGCCGGCAAAGTTGTTGACCTGGATGAAGTATTTGCCTTTGCACGCAGTGATCTGGAATCGGTTGCCAGTGTGACGCCCCGTGAGGCCGTCTACGGGCGTCTCATTACCGCGCTTATGGAAGTATATCCCCAGTGCGGCCGTAGGGTTCTCCATTTGATAGATTTCCAGATCAACCGTCGCCTCACCGTCTTGGTAACGCTGGACGGTGAGCTGCTCGAAGCCCATCTCCAGAAACAACTCTGCGGCCCCGTTGATGCGGTTGTACAGACCTTTCAGGATAAATGTTTTCTCTTTGCCCGCCCGAGCCCAACCCGTGCTAAATCGCTCGGGCAGCAAGCACTGTCCTGCGACCACACGTGAGTCGGTTTCCGTCGTGGCGAGCCTGGCGCTCGGCGTGCCCGCATTCCGACACGCTGCCGCGTTCAGGGCGAATGTGAACCATACGAGGGTGAAAATCGTTCGCTTCATGACCCGACACGTTCCGGCACACCGGTCAAGCTTGCAGTGTCTTGATCTTCTCCCGATCGGCAATGCCCAGACCCAGCCGTTCGGCGTAGCGCAGATAGTCAGTGTACCTCGGATGCTCATTGATCTTGATACGGGCGTTCTTGCGCCTCTTGACCATCAGGTGGTGGCAAACGGTGTCGAGGGCAAACGGATCGGTGGCAAAGAACAGCGAATTGAAATCGTACGTGAACTGGGCCGCGGGCATCGGACCGCCCTGGTATTGGGCACGCAAGCCGTCGGTGATATTCAACACCAGCTTGTCGCGTATGCAGGGGAAAGCCAATACCTCCGTACATACGTTGAAGAATATCGGTTTGTGCAACCTATTGGTGTTGCAGATCGCCCCATATCCCAGGTTCTTGGTGGCCATGGATATTCCGTTTCCGGTGTTTTTGAATACGGCGACGTTTATGATCTTGGTGAGCCGCTGCGTCACCAGTTTGCCGAAATACGAATGCTTGCCGCTGAACACGTGCTGATTCAGGTAAGGCAAATCGTTGGAACCTTCCACGTCGGCCCAGTAATACACGTTCCGATCGAAATTGGAGGCACTGACGTGGTTGCCCTCCTGGTCACGCCATCGGCTGTGGTCGCCCTGCGGATCGCTGGGTGCCTGTGGATCCATGGTCTGCAAACCTTCGATCTTGACGTCCGGGAAACGCTCCGACGTGAAGCCGGCTTCCTCCAGCATGTGATCGAAGCGGTCCCAAATGACAATCTGTGCCTTGGGCAAACCACCGGCCGCCAACCAGTTCACAATCACCTGCACCAGTTCCGTCCGCGTGCTGATCAGCCCCGCGCCCACCGGGTTCACCTTTATCCCCACGACGTCATCCGGCGTGAACAGGAGCTTAAAGCTCTTCTTTGGGTCCTGGCCGGTCAGCTTCTTCAGACCGCGAGTGAACATCTGCTCAACGACCGGTAGCGAGGGCGAGTCGTCGACCATGGCCCCGGGGTCCTGTACGTGCACCACTTTGCCGGGAAACAGGCCGGGCAACGAGTATTTGGTGCGCGGAACCTTCAAGGCCTCGTCGATGTTCGTTTTGGTTTTCTCGGGCGGCTCGGCTTTGACTGCCTCTTGGGCCCACACCTCAGGCGTGCCTAGCATCAAACCTGCCCCCATGGCGCCTACTTCCAGGAAGCGGCGACGGCTGAGTCTGGCGTCTACAACGATCGACCGATAGTGTTGGGTAGTCATGGCCTTTCTCCTTAATCAGGTGCCTCATCATCGTGAAACAGGCGCCGAAGGCAAGCTTGGGCTCACAGATCGATCTTCACGGATCGATCTTGTGTTTTGACGGATCGGAAGGTGATCGTGGCCTTGCCTCCACCGCGCACGACCCACTGCACATCGCGTTTGCCGAAGGAGGGGACGCTGGTAAAGATCATGTGTGGCCTGTTCTCCACGTGTTTGACCTTGTCGAAGTGGATATCATCAACGATGCCGCCGGAGACGACTTGAAGCCCGGATCCCTCGATCGAGAGAATGTCCTTTCTGACCAGATCGTGTTTGAGGGCCCCGGCCGAGATCGTGGGTATGGCCTTGCGGTTCCGGGCGCGAACGCGGACGCGATGAAGGTCGTCTCCGAGCGGTTTGACATCCAGGATCTCCAACTCCACTTCCGGCGTATGTCTGGCGATGAAGATGATCAGTGATGCGTTTCGATGCACCATTTCGGGGAGCTGGAACGTGGAAGGAATGCGGGTCGTGAAGGTCCGCCACCCGCCGATTTCGACCTCGCCGAACTGGGGATGTTCGAACTTCTCCCAGTTCTTGAACATAGTACCCTGGTTCACGAAGTCGTTAAATTTCTGTTTCTCCTCGTCCGGCGTGCGGTCGGCGAACACGTCGTCGGGTCTGTCGCCCTCCTTCTTCTCGCCCGGTTTCCGGTAGCGCTGCTGACTGGTCATGAACAGCTCGCCGACGAAGCCGAAGATACCCAGGTTGGAGTACATCCACTCGTCGAAGTCACCATGGGTAGTGTACATGTCCTTGCGGCCGATGATGTAGCGGTAGCCGGGAATGATCTTTTCGCCTTCCTTGCCGAGGAAGTCGTACACTTTGATATCCTGCTGTGAGTATCTGCCGGCGAGCTTGGAACCCGGCCCGCGGACGATCAGCCCTCCGAAGTTGTGAAGGGCAACGTCGAAGCAGATGTTCGGTTTGGAGATGACGAAGTTTGAGATGGCCCGCGTCACCTTCCCCGACATGGGAAAGTCACCGGCGCCTCTCTGCACGTACGGCGGCTGCCACTTGAAACCATAATTGCGGTTCATGTCCAGGAAGCCGAGGGGGTCCTCGTTCAACCGGCCGTCGCCGTCGTTGTCGATCCCCTCACTACCGAGAAGTCTCCATTTCCCTATCTCCCCGGGCTTGATCCGGACCATCACGCGAGGATCGTCGGGATGGGTCTTATAGCGGCCGAAGGGCTCCTCGACGCGCATCTGGAGGATCTCACCGTCGCCGTCGAGGTCTTCATCGCCGTCCTCATCGACCAGGCCGTCGCGGTCGTCGTCGTATGAAACGCTGCCCGTCCTGCCGATGTTGTATCCGCCCGGCTTGGCGAAGAATCGAGCCCGGATGTCGACATTGACGACCGGAACGATGTAGAACGCCCGGCTGTCAACCAGTTCTTTCAGCACCGGGATCCGGTCATAGCCGTCCAGAAGATACCACGCCAGATACAGGCAAACCTCGGTGGCCTGGATCTCGTTGCCGTGGATCGCGCCGTCCACATAGACGGCCGACTTCTCCGTGTCGGCACCGGTGGCGGGGTTGTTTATGGTCAGCGCCCAGATGTCGCGCCCCTCCTCGCTCTTCCCGAGCGATTCCAGCCCGGTGAGGTTCGGGTACGCGCTGTGCAGGTCGTGCAACGCCTTCTCGACGGCGGGCCCGTCGTAATAGTGATCAAAGGTGAGTTGCGCATCTCCCGCCGCAAGAGCTGCGCAGGGGATTACACAGACTGAGGCAACCGTCAGAATGCAGTTCCCATAGCGGTGCATTACTCGTCTCCTCCTTCCTCGAGCGTGAGGATCTTCTTGTCCTCTCCCGCACTGAAGCTCTTCGTCTCGAGCGTTACCCGACTGCCCGGGGCGGCGTGAAGTAGCCAGGTCGTCTTCTGTACGCCGCCGGACCCTGCCAGCAGGTCGAGGACGGTCCGCTCCCTCCCCTCGAGCAGCTTGATTGATTCGCCTGTGAGGGTCACGGCGACGGGCGTCGGCCGTTTGCAGCGCTGTCCCTGGTGGGTCGGATACGGCAGGAAGCCGCGATTCTCAACCCAGGCATTGAGCCGCCAGACGCCGGAGCTTACAGGCTCGACCTCGACCTTCTCGATGACCACTTCGGGAAGCATGGTGGAAAGCTTCCGAACGAACGGCAGTTGTTTCTCCAGCAGTTCCCGCACGGCCTCCGGCGGCGGCGTCAGGTCGGTGTATGGGATCTTGCCGCCAATCTGGACTGTGCCGAGCGTCGGATGATCGTAATCCTGCCAGGGAACGAAAGCATCCTTGTTGAACGCGTAGAGCGCCTCCTCCGTTTCGTCGGCGCCGCCGGCTTCTTCCTTCTTCTGGGCCTTGCGGATGAACTCGGCGATCTTCT
>CP070827.1:1283992-1288125 GCA_020344555.1 Phycisphaerales bacterium | reverse complement strand
GAGATCACGCGTTCGAGGGCCTCGCGAACCTCCTTCGAACCGGCGACCCTTCGTCGCCCGGCGGCCCCCGCTCTCCCTCGGGTTCCTGGTCGCCCTCTGGACCCTGCTCCCCCGGCAAGCCTTGCTCACCCCGGGGCCCTTGTTTACCATTCCTCGAGACAATCCAGGACGTTCACTGCTCCATCCTCGTTGACATCCTCCGTCGCGAGGCCCGCAACGCCATTCTGATTCAGATCCCATCATTCGCAATCATGGCAGTCCGTGCCGCGAGGGCAGACGGCGTTCACCGAGCCTTCACGTCCGTCGTTGCACTCCCCGTTGAACACGAACGGGGCACCGCACGAATCCAGACACGCGTCAGTAGGTGGAGCAAAGAAGCAGTCAAAACAGTCCGTTCCCGGCTCGCACGTATCACCTTCCTCACACCTGAAGTTGAAGGCCGTCCGGCATGTGTCGGAGCAATCTTCAAGAATGCCCCCCATCAGGGGAACGACCACGGCGACCCATTCGCCAACGACGCCGCCCCTCTCCTCGATCGTACCTTCGATCGTAGACAGGCCAAAATCCTGTCCGAGCACCCCCGTCAAGACGTACGAGTAGTCGAACGAGACGAGGTAGAGCTGGCTTGACGAGGTGACCCCACCGAACAGACCGAAGTGCCTGACGAATCCGTACTGCAAAATCTGGAGGCCTCCGGTGCTCGTCCCGTCCGTCTTTACGGTGATCTCCAGGACCCCCGCGGTCGGACCGCCCAAGGGAGACGGGACCGGGTCGATGGTCACCCACCCGGCGTAGAAGCCGGCGTACCGGCCCCCGAGATCGGCGTCGAAGTTGCGATCCGGCCTGCCCGGGTCACTTCCGAGTTCGAATTCCTGCCCGTCGCCGACGCCGTCGCCGTCCGTATCGGGGTCGAGAGGGTCCAGGCCCTGAAACACCTCATTGTCCGGAAGTCCGTCACCATCCGTGTCCGGATTGCCCGGGTCGGTGCCGTGTTGAAACAACTCCGATGTCGTTGGCACGCCGTCATCATCGACGTCATCGTCGCCCTCCTGCGGTTGGACGCGCAGGTTGAGAAACGCGGCCAGAGCCGGCAGGGCCCGCGGCGGGTCGGGCGGCACCTTCAGATCACGGGAGCCGTACAGCCTCTGGATGGCCTTTATATCTTTCGGATGGAGCAGCGAATCGCGAGGACCGGGGCAGTAAGACCCGTACATCAGTGCCGCCGCGCAGTTGATGTGTTTGAGGCCGAGTGCGTGACCGATCTCGTGTGCGGCGACGTCGACCAACCGGACCGTGTTGGCACCGCCGAACGCGCTCCACTTGAACTGGGTGCCGTCGTTGAAATGCAAGTCACCCTGCGCTTTCGTGCCCGGATAATAGCAGTGTGCACCCGTCTGCGTAGTAAAGGCTTCGTCTGATATGCCTGCGAGAATCCCTGCTTCACAGGCGTCGTGACTAAACCCGACAGCTTCGTAGAGGTCGCAGTGTCTTTCCGTTCCGAAGCCGATGACCATGTAGAGGTCCGGATCATTGAGGTCGAACACTTCATGGAAGCGCACGGTCGACACCTCCTCCCACGCGTCCAACGCCTTCCGAATCGCGGCCCGCTGGGCTTGATCGTCAAACTGCGGTTCCGCGTTCCGGCTCGTGTTCCTGATGAAGTACTTGATGTCGCCCGCGTCGACGCCGGCGTCTTCCACCGTTTTGGTGCCCTCATAGAATCGAACCTCGCCGGCTTCCCCGTCGCCCTGTGCCTCCACAGGAGCCTCGGTGTCGAGGTCGTCAAAGGCGAGTTCCGATTCCAGGCTCGGACACGTGCAGTCCTCGTCGATCACGTTGGGGCACCCGGTGCCCACCAGCGAGAAGGCAAGCAGAACCTTGATTCTTCGCATTGTTCCGCCCTTTCAGGAATCGATGATGTTGACGCGCGTCGGCCCGACCGACCGGCCGCAAGGCGGCATGCGGTCTCGCACGGCGGCGCCCCTCGCGTCGCGTTCCCATCCGGGAAAACCGTTTGACGACGCAGTTAACCGGATTTGTAAAGACCTTTTCCTTTACTTCACCGCAAGGGCACGGCGAAGACTGCTCTTCGTCGACATTTCCCATTTATCGAGCCTCAAGCAGCCATCGTACCCAGGCAGGCTGCCCGGTTCAAGTGAAAACGGCTTTTCTCACCGTGTTTCGTGCCCATCTGACCGCCCTTCGAAGGCGCCGGGACGGGAGTTCGCCCGTTCCCGCCTTCGGAACCACGTTGTTTGGCGTGTCGGCGCAACATCAATCCGTGCCACCTCAAATCGCTGACCTCGCCTGCGGTCGTCGCGTCAGGCAGGACGCAACAGCGGCGGAGGCACACCGAACCGCTGGACTCGCGTCAGCAGCGATCCCCACTTGCTGTGCCGACTCGACGACGGTCCGGCACAGATTGTCGCCCGCCAGGATGCACTGTTCGCACGTCCGTAGATTGACCGCCTCGACAACGTGACAGCCCTCCGGCACGCTGCCCGACCGCCCAAGCTGTCACAATTCAGGCTCGGTCGGAGCGGCGTACGGCCGTCGATCCGGGCAGGAGAAAAGCCAGCCAAGGAGAAAACCGAACATGAAGTTGGATGTACTCGTCTCCAGCAAATGCAACATCCGCAAAGTCTGTGGCATCCACGGGTTGGGGACTAGCAATTGGATAGAAAACACCACGCCGAAGAGCATAGCCACCGCCAGCGCAGTCTCGACCCAATGGCCCTTCATCATGCGTATGACCGGCAGGGCAAGGGCGACCCACATTAATGCCCGTAGCGCTTGGAGCGCAAGCAGCCTAGGGTGATGTTGAACCAGGTAAAGTATGTGTGCCGGAAACGACCCTGAACGTGAGCCTCCGCCTCCATAGAATTCTCGTGCGACTGGATGTTGCCAGACGATGAAGTATCCGAAGGCGACGTAGAGTGTCACGTAGGCGACGACAGCGGTCGCTAGTACCCATGCCCACCGAGTCCCGCCGATAATCAGCCGTGTGTTCGGCAGATGATTATCTTCCCGGGACTTGCGCTTTCCGAGCACGAGCACTGCAAGCGGTGAGAAGACCCCTGTGGTGAGCAAGCTCATGGCCAACAGCCTCGGCAGCACACCACCGGTAAGGTCTTGAGGCCGAAAGACCAACATCTCTATCTGTGTCATGATGGCAGTCACACCGAAGAAGATGACAAAGATGGTGGCGGCGAGCCGCCAGCCGTGCCAGCGCGAGCGGACGATCACATACGTCAGCACCAGTGTCTGCAGGAAGCAGACGATGAGGAGATTGAGAGCCGCTTTCATCTGTTCGAGTTGCTGCCCCACCGGCTCTGTGCCCTGGGTGTCAGGCGCGCTAGCCGAAACGTCTGGCGGCGCACTTGGTACGTCTACCTCTGCCACGCCGGCGACTATTGACGCCAGTATGAATCCGAAGAACAGGGCAAATGTCAGCGCGATGATCTTGAGCACGAAAACGAGAGTTCGCTTGGGTGTCATGGTTCTTTTCCATCAGACATTCGGCCCTGTTCGATCAGCTTGGCTACGCGGGATAGGTCCACAGCGGGTAGGGTACCACCGGAAGCACCGGTGTCACCCACCTGGAACGGGTTGCGTGGGTGGCTTCAGGCGTCCCCCGGGGCCTTGTCAACCGCCGTAAGTGCTGCTCTGACAAGGGGTTACGTTCCTCAGTCCCCCGGCTCGCCAATGAACCGCATAGGGTGTGATGCTCTTCTCTCCATGACAGCCAAACACTTGAGACCGGGCAGTCTAGACTGTTTAGTCGTATTGCAGTAGCCGACCCAGGTCTGGTAAAAACCAGCCCAGATAGCCGAGATGGCGTTGCCCCGCGAGGTGCCCGTCCCCTTTCCCCGCCCTATTTTGACGTTTCGACGTTTCGACGTTTCGACGTTTCGACCGACGTTTTAACGTTTCGACGTTTCGACCGACGTTTCGACGTTTCGACCTGTCGACGTTCCGACGTTTCGACGTTTACACCCACGCACCCCACCAAGAAACGCCCCCCGCGAGGTGCCCGTCCCCGTTTCCCGCCGGCCCGCCATTTCGACGTGTCGACGTTTCGACGTTTCGACGTTTCGACGTTTCGACCGACGTTTTAACGTTTCGACGTTTCG
>CP070827.1:1279686-1283892 GCA_020344555.1 Phycisphaerales bacterium | reverse complement strand
ATTTCCGTGCCGGTCGGTATCTTTTGATTCTTAATGATGAACTCATCCAGCTTTCGCAACTCGGAAATCGAGCTGCCGGCACGCTTGAATTTCGGGCCCACAAAGTGCTTAATCATGAAGCGTAAGAGACGACTTCGGAGACTTACCATGGCTATTCTGCTCCCATCCGTATTTTTGAAACCAGCAACCCTAGGTGGGAAGAACCACCTTGGGTCGGTGCGTTCGTCTGGGCAGCGAGAAGCTGACCAACCACAGCGACGCCATGCATATCGCAGCCGGCGTAAGCAAGACGATGATGGCTTTGCAGATCATAGCTGCTCAATCTTGGCACCGCACTCCGGACAGACCCCCGAGACATTGCCCGTCAAGTCGTAAGCACAACTCACGCATAGGCCCTTTCGACGCCGACGCCGACGCCGCAACGTGGGTATCGCTGAAGCAGCAGGATAGGCTGCGAGAAGAAGAGCTAACAGCCAGCCTGGCAAACGGAAGCACATGCCTCGAACGTTCGTCCAAGTTCCGTCAGTACCGCCCTTGTCGCGGAACGAGAAATGGTCATAGTGCTCCGTCCAATAAAACTCGAAGCCCAAGATTCGCGAATGAGACGAACCGTAGCGGGGCTCCTCCCTGGCGGGCGTGTAGATGAGAACGTGCATATTGCCAAAAACGATGCCGACGCGGACAAGGTGTACCCGGTTCGTCGCTGGTAAGAAATCAAACGGTGCGCGAAGCGAGAAGCCAGCCAACCACAGTGACGCCGTGCTTGTCGCAGCCAGCGTAAGCACGATGATGACGATCTTGCGGATCATGGGGTCTTATTTGACGGATCGGCGGATTCGGTGGATCCGCTGTCGAGTTCTTCTCTCGAAATCCTGAATCTCGGGCCGGCATCAATGCCCAGCCGGACATGACTCAGGAAGTTGCGGTGTCCATGGATTTCCACCAGCATCACCGAAATGGCTTCCCCTGTTTCGGTATCCCTTATGATGATCTTTTCGCCGACCTTTCTGCTGAGCACCAACACGTCGGATCTCCTTCCGCGGACTTCCCTGACGTTCGGAGATTATGGTCGTTCCTGCCCGCCTACCGCATCCACACCCATCTCAACGTCTGGGAAGGTGCGAGTCGGGCTTCCCCGAGCGCGGCCAGCTACACATCAGCGCTGTAACGGTGCCACCCGAGCCAGAGCCGCAGCGAAGCCAGAAGCAGCGCGGTTCCTACTGCCACAAAGACGAAGCCAACCACGGTGCGCGGTAAGAGTCCGCCGCGCAGTGTGCGCCCCGCGACGATCATAAACACGACGAACGCCCAGGTCCGCACGGACAGAAACCCACCAATGCAGCGCCTATCACCACGGATCCGGATGCGCTTGCTTATCCGATCCGCGGCGGGCTTGAGCACCAAGCTCGCTTTAAGCAGCCCCGCCAACACGGCAACCACGAGCAGCAGCCACACGTACAGGGTTTCTCCGCCCGACAGCCATCGGACGCCGAAGAAAAGCAGCACGGCCCCCACCGCGGTCCACATCATTGCGGCCAGCAGCAGGTGCAACCGTGCGGACGCAGCCGGTTTGTAGGCATCCAGCCAGTTTCCCATCGACCGTGATCCGGACCAGTACCGTCTTTCACAAACCTCGCGACTATCTGAGCCGCAGGCTTTCTCGGGGCGCCGGGAAAGCCCGCGGCTCGGAGTGGCGGTGCGTCGCCTTCAGCCGCTCTCTGTGCGACTGACTTTCCAGTCGGTCGTTTGATCCCGGCGTGCCGGGTGAAAGCCTTTCCCAGATGTTTACTCTAGGTCAACACCTTTTGCAGGCGCTCGAAGGCCCAGTCGATCTCGTCTCTGGTAATGCACAGCGGCGGTGCCAGGCGCATGACCTGCTCATGTGTATCCTTGCAGAGCATGCCCTCGTGCATGAGCTCTTCGCAGTATTGGCGGGCCTTACCGGCCGAGGTGTGGAACTCGATGCCGACCCACAGCCCCCGGCCGCGAATCTCCGCGATCTTGTTCGTCTCCAGCGTCCTTAGCTTGCCGAAGAGGTACTCGCCCTGCTCGTTGGCGTTGTCCTGATACTTGTTGGTCTTGAGGATTTCGATGACCTTGCGGGCGATCGCACAGGCCAGCGGGTTGCCGCCAAACGTGCTGCCGTGATCGCCGGGCTTAAAGACGCTCAGAATCTCGCGACTCGATACGACGGCGGAAATCGGCATAATGCCGCCGCCCAGGGCCTTGCCCAGAACGAAGATGTCCGGTTTCACACCTTCATGGTCGCAGCAGAACGTTGCACCGGTGCGGCCCAGGCCGGATTGAATCTCGTCCAGGATAAACAGCACGTTCTTCTCGGTACACAGTTCGCGCACCTGTTTGACGTAACCCGGCGGTGGAATCAGAATGCCGGCCTCGCCCTGAATGGGCTCTGCCAGAAAGCCGACGGTGTTGTCGTCGATCGCGCTGTCCAGCGCCTTGATGTCGCCGTACTTGATGATCTTGAAGCCCGGCGTAAACGGACCGAAGCCTGCCCGGCAGGCCGGGTCGGTACTGAAGCTGATGATGGTGGTGGTCCGGCCATGAAAGTTGTTTTCGCAGCAGATGATCTTGGCCTTGCCCTCCGGGACGCCCTTTTTCATGTACCCCCACTTGCGGGCGGTTTTTATAGCCGTCTCGATGGCCTCCGCCCCGGTGTTCATGGGCAGGATGCCCTCCATACCGCACAGTTCGGCAAGCTCCTTGCTCAGCGGGCCTAGCTGATCGTTGTGGAAAGCCCGCGAGGTAAGCGTCACCCGTTTAAGCTGTTCCTTGGCGACGGCTACAAGCTCTGGGTGACAATGGCCGAAGTTGATGGCCGAATACGCCGCGAGCATATCCATGTACCGTTTGCCCTCGACATCTTCGACCCAGACGCCGTCGGCCTTGGCGACCACGATGGGCAGCGGATGATAGTTGTGGGCCGCACAACGCTCGACCAGGTCAATGTGCTGTCGTCCGGTCATGTCTGTCGGCTCGATTGTCGGTGCTACGCTCATTGCAAACCCTCGCTTTCTAACACGGGGGGCGGTCCGCTGGCGGGGAGCGTTCACGGAATCGTTCCGATGCCGCCGGCGGACTCCAATCGCAGGCACCAGAGGCGCAACTAATATCTTCCGGTGGCCTCAGGACGAGCGTGAGTATAGCCCAATCCGTTTGGAGAAACCACCCGGGCAATGCCCTGAAGACGCTACGCGTTCCGGCCGAGAAATTCGATGCGGTTTAACGTGTCTGAAGAAGGATGGGCTCGCCAATTCCGGAGTCCCAGTAAGGCGAATGACCGCCGGCTGTACCGCCCCTTGTGGGCGGCGCCTGCCCCGAATTTGCGTCACCCACAAGGGGTGACGCCACACAAGAACCGATAACGCTCTAAGCTCGTCTGCGTCTTGCGGTGGCAGTCTTGGGAGCGGAGGCGGCCTGCGTAACTCGCGGTTTGTCGGAGGCTGCATCGTGCGACGGCTTATCACCTTGCGGCAGTCTCTTGGCGATCAGGGCGGTTCTGAGTTCCGCGTACAGATCGGGATTATCACGCAGAAACTGCTTGACGTTCTCGCGTCCTTGGCCCAAGCGCACGTCCTTGTAGCTGAACCATGCACCACTTTTCGAGATGATCCCATCTGCGATCGCAAGGTCCAGAAGGTCGCCTTCGACGCTGATACCGCTGTCGAACATGATGTCCAGCTCGGACTCGCGGAAGGGGGCGGCCACCTTGTTCTTCACCACCTTGGCGCGGACGCGACTGCCCGAGACCATATCGCCCTCCTTGATGGAAGCGATGCGACGGATATCCAGGCGGACCGAGGAGTAGAATTTCAGCGCCCGGCCGCCCGGCGTGGTCTCCGGGTTGCCGAACATCACGCCGATCTTCATGCGTATTTGATTGATGAAAACGACCACGGTCTTGGTCTTGCCTATGGCTGCGGTTAGCTTGCGGAGGGCCTGGCTCATCAGGCGGGCCTGTAGGGCCACATGGGTGTCACCCATCTCACCTTCGATTTCCGCCCGGGGAATGAGCGCCGCGACGGAATCAATGATGATGACGTCGACCGAGCCGCTGCGAACCAGCATCTCGGTAATTTCCAGGGCCTCCTCCCCCGATTCCGGTTGACTGACCAGCAGCTTCTCCAGGTTGACGCCACACTTCTTGGCCCATGCGGGGTTGAGGGCATGCTCGGCGTCCACAAC
>CP070827.1:1275362-1279586 GCA_020344555.1 Phycisphaerales bacterium | reverse complement strand
TCCAGCCGGACGGGATGATCCGCGGGTCAATCACCTTGCAGCACTTCTTGCGGTTGTACCCAAAAGTCTGCGGCATGACCGCCACCGCCCGATCGGCCGCAGAGGAGTTCAATGAGTTCTACAACCTGAAAGTCGTCGTGATTCCGCCCAACCGCTCCTCAATCCGCATTGACCATCCCGACGTCGTGTTCACGCACAAGGAAGCCAAGCGCGCCGCCCTTGTTAGAGAGATCACGAAGGTGCATGCAACAGGACGTCCGATTCTAGTCGGCACAAGCAGCGTGGAGGAGTCGGACCAACTCGCTTCTGCGCTGCAGCAAGCAGGTATTCCATGCGAAGTGCTCAACGCCAAGAACGATGAGTTGGAGGCCGCGATCATAGCCGGTGCGGGAGCCTTGCGTGCGGTGACCATCTCCACCAATATGGCCGGTCGCGGGACCGACATTCGCCTCGGAGGTGCAGGTGAACACGATCACGATGCGGTGGCTGCCCTCGGCGGACTGTACGTGATCGGCACCAACCGGCATGAAAGCCGCCGGATCGACGATCAGTTGCGGGGCCGGGCAGGTCGTCAGGGAGATCCCGGATCATCTCGGTTTTTTGTCAGTCTGGAGGATGACCTGATCGAACGCTACGACGTCCTTGCCCTGATTCCGCTGCCGCATCGCCCGCAAGGGCGGGATGATCCTGTCGATGACCCGGTGGTAGGCTCCGAGATAACTCGAGCGCAACGGATCATCGAGGGCCAGAGCTTTGACATCCGCCGAACGCTCCGCAGGTATTCGGCATTCGTCGAAGAACAGCGCCAAATCGTCCACCAAAGACGTCAGGATGTACTGACGGGAAAGGTGCCTCTCGGCTTGCTGGCCGCAGAAGTTCCTCAGCGCTACACCCAGTTACGCACCAGGCTGGATGAGCTGATGCTGCGGCAAATCGAAAAGCAGATCACGCTTTTCCATATTGATGAGTGCTGGACGGAGCATCTCGCTCGGATCGCTCACATACGTGAAGGAGTTTACTTGTTCAGCGTCGGTGGCCACAACCCTCTCGATGAATTCCACAAGCTGGTGGCCCGTGCCTTCCGGGACTTGCTTCGTACGATCGACGATGAAATCATTGAGACCTTCAAGACCACGGAAATCACAGAGCATGGAATCTGTCTGGACAAGGACGGTCTGAAGGGGCCGGGAGCGACCTGGACCTATCTGGTCAACGATAACCCGTTCGGCGGCTGGCTGGAACGAGCTTTCAGGGGAATCAAGGAGAGGCTCAAGGATCAGAACGGTTGAGCTACAGACACGTCGCGCACGCACCACTTGCCATCAGCCTTCTTTCGGGAAGCGGTCAACGGTGGGTGGCCCACCTCCTCTGGAGGTGGGGGAGACGATGATCGGCGGGTGGCCCGCCTCCTTAGGAGGTGGGGGAGACGATGATCGTGGGCGGGCCGCATCACCAGATGATCGGCCAACTTCCGTCCCGGTCGGGTAGATCGGGTCAGCAGACCGGACGCTTGGTGATACGACTACGACAACCGCCTCACCAAGGTGGTCTACGAGGGCGGAGCGGGCTCGACACAGGTGGCCGCCTTCGAGTATGATGCCCTTGGTCGGCTGATCAGCTCGCAGTTTTGCTTTGGTGAGTCCCGAGTCATCGGGACGAACGGGAGTAGCCCGCCATTGGTAAAGTGGACAGGGATGTCCGCGTCAGGGCTGCGACCTTTCCGGCGGGAGTGAGCACGACGGGAACGATCAAAGGGCGCTCCAACGTAATGGCCGAGTACGATCCCTCGGACGCTCTGGAGTCGCTCATGTACATGAAGAACGTGAAATGTCATTGCAAGAAGTGACTACACAAAGCGAGGATGGCCCTATCGAGCATACAACACTTCGCCTGAGCGCGAGGATCAGAGGTGTCGTCGGCCTGGCGTTAGTCTTGGGATTGTTCTCGCAAGTTGGCTGCTCGGAACTTTCGCAGTCCACCTCATTATTAAGGGGTGCGACCGCGGTCCGGTGGGTTTCAAACTTGGTGTGCGAGGTCCCGCGTTCTCTTCAAGGACCCATCGACACCCACGTTGGGCGCGATGTTCGGGTCTGTCCCGGAAGCCAAGGCCGCACAGGCGTGATCTGGAAACGCGACAAGCGCTATAAGGAGTCCCGCAGTCGCTACCTCGGGGCGGCAGTCATTGGACCTACCGGGCTCGAAGGCTCTCACTTTGTTCCCGGCGTGCACGTTGGCTCAAGGTTTTTCCCGGATCTGCGTAATCTGGCGTTTTCTTCCGAAAAGTGGGTGATTCCACTGGCCGATTACGGGGCGCGAAACTGGGGCGAACTCGAGTTGCTGGCCAGGGATGGGAAGGCGACGCTTCCTCCCCGTGGCGTAGCGATTGCGGAGTTTGACGCCGCCGGAGCGACGGAGCCAAGGATCATCCTTCCAGACGTGGTTGCGGAACCCTGGCTTTTTCCTGGCGATCACACGATAGATTTGTTCTGGACGGAGAGTTGGCTACCCTGGTATGGTTTCCCGGATTCGGGTCATGATCTTCACGGTGTGAAGCACGCTCGAATTAAACAGGATCAACCCATTTTCAGCAGGGTTGTTTATCAAAGCCCGGCGTTCCCCAAGGGGCTGATCGAATGGCGTCATCAGATCCTTCGCCTCAGAAAGGATCGCTATGACATGGTCCTTAGTCGACACAGACACCTGCCCTGGGCTGATCTGGGGCCGGAGTCTCTCATGCATGTGCGCGATCTCGCGAGCCGTTCGAAAGATGCAGGAGCAAAGAGGATCGCGAACGCCGAAGCGATTGCCACTTTCCTGGCCCTTCCCCTAGGAAACGATGGTATCCAGGTCGTTTGGCTGGAGGAAGAGACCAATCCGGACCCCTCGTGCGGGGAGCCTGCGTTGGTGCGCCTTGTGGCGGTTCATTATGACGGGGATTCTTGGTCGAGACGTCGGGTTCTAGCGCAACATCTCGGCTGGAAGGAAGAGAGTCTGGCTGCAGTTGCGATCCCGCTCGGGGGCAGGAACGCAGTGCTTGTCGTCTGGAAAGACGAGAACGGGCACCTCGCGTACACCATTGGCATCCCGCCCGACAAGTGGTCCGCTCCGCGCAGCACCGACTTGACGATAGGTGATCGTAACTGGCTCGCATATTCGGATGGCTACATCGTGCTTGTGACCAAAAGAGGACCGGAACTCTATTGGTCCTACCTTCGAGTGCAGTCAGGTAGGGCTGGCTCTACCCGCCGCGATTAACCTGAAGAGATGCTCACCTATCATGCCGGCCATGATCACCAAGAACGGCACACTGGCCGAGGCCTGCGCCTACAGCGTATTGGCGAAGTGGCACCGGATCAGATGCTGAATCCAGTGTGGAGATAGGATGGTGTCGCGCCGCACCACTACGATCCTAGCTGTTCTACCCTTTTCGGTCGCTATCCTAGCGTGGGTGGGTCTATTTCAGTGCCGCTGGTACGCCGGCGGGCGCACTCATGGGCCCTACGGCCCAACCAACTTCACACTCACGGCTCTCCAAACACAAGCGATCATAAGTGATGCAGTACCCCCTGCCAAGCCAACGGACCGTCTCGTTCCACTTTTGAAGATTGGGACGCTGGGTCCGAACGAGGTGATGCTGCCAACAGCAGATCCTCAATCGGGGCGCGTGTTTGACGCGTGGGGTAACCCGATCTGGGTCAGACGGACCCCGAGCAGCGGCAGCGGTTGGGTCTTTCTCAGCAACGGCGCAAACGGCGTTTACGATGGAGGTTTGGGGGATGACATAGTCCAGCCCTGGCCTCCGGCATTGGAGTAATCGCCCCAACCTATGGCGCGGGAGGGGTAAGGCCGAGCTTAGCCGTGGGTGGGCCAGCATAGCCCGGTCAGAGAAGTCAGACGGCGACGCGGTGCCAACCGACCTGGTTATATGTCACTGGCATACGGCGTACTCGTAGACGACAGGTTGCGACAACTGGATGCAGTGACCGGCCTTATAAGCGGGAACGGGACGCTGTTCCCACCGAGCAGACCTCGATTTATGGTGGCCCGTCAAGCTGGGGATGTGGCGGCTTCTTAAGAAAATCGCCAGGAGGTATACTAAATCATCATCCGTAATCGTCGTAAAGGCAGTTGAACGTTCGACACTGGTTCTGAGGATGGCTGTTTATGTCGGAGGATCGGCACCTGCTGCGAAGGCTGCGCCGCGGTGACCAGAGCGCCTTGCGC
>CP070827.1:1271037-1275262 GCA_020344555.1 Phycisphaerales bacterium | reverse complement strand
GAAGCGTCGCTCGGCCAGCGAGAAGGAAGCTGGTGATTGACTGCCCGGCGTCGAACGCTGATCTTGCCGAATCCGGTTAGCCGAAGAGCCTTGAGCCGATTTCAACCGTCGGAGGGAAGTGGCGACTTTACCAGGTTCAGTTTGATCCCCAGTCCTGTGGTCTGGCACGCGACATCGCTCAGTGTTCCGGCGGAAGCACGTTGACAACGTGTTCATTGCGCTCACGACCGTCAACCGGCAAAAGCGGGAAACACTCTCGCATCTCACGTAACACAGGCCAAATTTGCATGGCAGCGGACGATGATGTCGTAGCGTTAATCCGCCTGATGAGCCGCCAAAAACATGGACTTACTCAACGAATCGAAGAACTGCTGGTACGGCCCCGGATCCTCAACCGCGCGGAGATTGTACTGAGCATTGGCACGAATCAAGAGCTGCGTGGTTCCGCGGGGCCTTATGGTTACAGTCATCCGAAGTGCGTACCGGTCAAGCTTTGTGGCGCTCACGATCCCCAAATCGGCATCGGCATCGTCAATGACGAACCCTAGGTCCTGCAACGTTGCCATAACTGTGCGAAGTGTTGTCTCTCTGTCTGTCGTATCGAAGGAGCGCGTTTGAATGGCTCGAAGTCTGACTTGGCTCTCTTCGGCTGCCAACAGTTGTTTCCGTGACGACTGGCAAGAGCCTATCAGGAACAGGCTGCAGGCCAGAAGCACGGGCATAATCCGCCGCATCATATTTCATGTGCCTCCAAGAAGACTGCTTTCGACAGCTTGTCGAAGAATTCCTGGTACACCTCCGGATCCTCAATGAGTTCCAGACAACTTATTTGTCCGTAGTCGTTCCACACTATGCGCTGAAAGGTGACACGTACGGCAATCTCACCACCGGACGGGTGTGTGACTATCGAAGCTCGGAATTTCTGGTTGCGGTCAATCGGGACATCTGCGCCAAAAAGGGTGGCCATGAATACCTTAGCTGCAACCTGTCCTGCCTCAACAGCACTCCGATCCTTGGATGCGACGATCAACCCAACTTCAGATTCACTGCCCTCAAGTGTAAACCCTAGGTCCTGAAGCACTCCTGCGCAGGCCGAGAGGATGCGTTTTTCGTCAGTGGTTTGGAACCGCCTGGTGCTGCGCTGACGATGCTCCAGGGTGTGAGGTCGCATCGCCAATGCGCCACGTGGTATCCGCTGGCTGCATCCAAGGGACGCCAAGCACACGACCAGAACGCACGCTGCAAAAAGTGCAGGTCTCATCGTGCAATGATGAGTCAGAAGCGAGAGGCGTGGTAGGCGAAATCACGCACTCTCTTGTCCACATCGAACTTGATAATAATCGTGAGTGTACGCTGGCTCTTGGATGCGGCGCCAGCTCCAGCGCCAAGGCTCAAGCCGCCGCCACCTCCTCCGTCGTGTCCGGCGCCACCGCCAACTCCGAATATCGACCACTTACTCCCGGACGACACTACGTCTGTAGCAAACCTGTCGTACACCCAGACTTCTCGGCTTTGCTCGTCTGTCGAGACGATGTTGGGGCTTCCGAGTTTCTCAAGAACCTCGGCAGCACTCATACCCTTTGTGATCTCTCGTTGGACCACGCCCACGGTGAGTCGATCCCCATCCAGCCCACGACGCACCTCCCGTGCGTGATAGCTGGCAGTACATGCCCCGGCGAGGACGACCGCCGCAAATGGTATGATCGCAATCGAGGTAGATTGGTGTTTCATAAGTCGCAAATATAACACCCGGGGGAATGCGAGTCAAGCTGGACTGCGGTTTGACAAGAGGGCCAGGTGGATGCGACGCTATCCGGCTTTACGGGGGTCGGAAGTCTCTCCCTCGGCGCCCCCGGACATAGCGTTGGACCGCAAAGTCGGTAATGAACCCGCCCTCGTGGCGACGAAATCGTGTCCCCCTGCGGATCACCGCGGGGCCGGCTGACAGGGTCGCCTCTGTCGTGGCTTGCGGCGCGGCGTGCGGGCGACTTGTACGCGAGAGGCTCCTCGGTTGCTCCTCCGAGACTGTGGGCGGCTGTCTTGACGCTCCTGAGTGTGAACACGCGGTCTGGAACAGCCAAATCTCGTCAAGCAACCGGCTGTTTCCGTCGTGACAGCACGATAGCACCGGCACCGAGGACCACGACGGACATGATGACCAGGCCTGTGGTGCAGACGGTGGTTCCCGTTTGGGTCAGTTGCCTTTGAACGACGAGTGGTATGCGGACATGTATTGACCGCAGGTGAGTGTTCTGTTGTCCACCGGGAGCCGCACAATGGACAAGCCAGTGGCCACGACCGACGACGCCCCACGCTGCCCGAGATGTGGCTACATGCTGCTGGGGTTAACCGAGTTTCGCTGCCCGGAGTGCGGCACGGCATTTGACCCTGAATAGCCCAAAGACCAAACATGCTCACCCACGACTTCGTCGCGTGAGAGCATGCCACCGGTCACACGGCGGAGCGTACGTGCAGCAGAGATGTCACAGTAGAGCGCCCCCAGACGCGGGGTCGGGAAAGCGAAAGGCGACCACGCTTCGACCGTCGGCGTGTCGCACCTCGCTTCTCCCGACTCCGAATGGTCCAATTCCCAGTAACGAAGGCGGCCTATCGAACAGGATAGAACCGGACCTGCAACAGTTTCAGTCCGTTGTTATCGAGCTGCCACAGGTATTCCACGAAGTCACCGATGTTGAACACCCATTCGTTGACGTAGCTCTTGCACAGTGCGGTCACCTCTTCTGCACCGTCCGGGCAGGTATCATCGACCTTGACCTCGCAGCTTTCATAGATTCCGTCAACATCCTCGTCGACGCAGCACAGGAACATCTCCGTGCACGCCTCGATCGGCTCGCAATAGGCATCCGTGAAATAGCAGACATCACCGGTCCACTCGAAGAGCCCAGTGATATCCATCGCCTTGGACTTTCCCTTTTTCCGTATGAAAGTCGCACTCGGCGTGCTGAACCCGTTGTCCGTCACGAGCCCCAGGTAGATGAGATCGTTCCCCATCTCGTCCTGCACGACGACCAGGTCAGGGACAATCTCCAAACTGGGCTCGTCCGTGGGGGTCGCCAGAGCGCGGGCGTACACGTGATACCCTCCGTCGCTCTTGGGCAGTTGGAGAACCGCAGCGTCGCCGTCGAAGGTGGAGGTGCAGGGATCGAGAACCCGCAGCTCCGGCACATCGGCCGCCCACTTTCCCTTGCCGGACTGCATCAGGATCTGAATGTCCGAGCCGTTCTGCGGGATGAAAACCACATTGCCGTACATGGGCTCGCCGAACTCGTCATACTCCTGCTCGGGACAGACGAATTCGGCCTTCTTGCCGATGATGTTGAGATTGTAGTGTTCGCCGCTGGGAAATCCGTTGGGGTTTGTCTCCTCACCAGGTTTGGTCGCCTGGGCCGTATCCGCCGCCGCGTGCAGCGCAATGCCCATGACGACCACAAGACCACCTAAACCGAGCGTGCCACATTTCCTCTGCTCTTTCATCACTCTTCCCCTCCAAACACAAGTACGCGTCGCTGTCACACTCCGATGAAGCGACAAGGTAAGGACGCGGCACCTACACAGTGCCGCAAGACTCGACGGGAGACGCAGTTGGTCGCGCATGCGTTGCAGACAGAGGCCTTTGTGGATGTGGAAACGGTACCGATAATCGGGCCGGTTGGGCGTAAGGATGGTGCGGCAGACATCAGAGTACTCTCAGAACCGGCATGATGCTTCTTCCCATACAACGCAGAATGCCCAGATTGACATTTCTGTTGGGATACGAAGAGGAGTATTCGATATCTCGCGAGCGATGGCAAATGAAAACCGCAGTTATCCGACATTTCCCATTTATCGAACCTCAAGCCGCCATCGGACCCAGGCAGGCTGCCCGGTTCAAGTGAAAACGGCTTTTCTCACCGTGTTTCGTGCCAATCTTGTCTCGCTGCTGCCTCTGAGACAACGATTCCGGCCCGTTTCCGCGCAGCCTCGTCTGCCGAGCCGTATCAGACACGCTCTGGTCCGGTGGTCGCCAGAAGCCAGAACATCCAAGTCGGCGAGCTAGGCTGATCGTCAGTTGCAGGCGACTGCCCGGCTCCGCCTGAACATCACCATGCCCGCCGCGAGGATAAGCAAAGTCATAGCAGCCAATCCCCACTCGGAGACGGCGGGGATAGGGCAGGCGTCGCCTTCGCACACTGTCTCGTCGCCGAGATAGACGCCACCGCTATCG
>CP070827.1:1266680-1270937 GCA_020344555.1 Phycisphaerales bacterium | reverse complement strand
CTGAGTCACCGATTCGACCAGCGTGACGATCGCCCGGCGGACGTGGTCGGGAAGATGCGGCCCATGCGGTGTATGAGGCGCAGCCGCTGGGCCTGAAGCATCTGGGGCTCAATGATCGGGCCAGTGGTGCTGCTGCGCAGGCCGGGAGCCAACGGTCGGCCCCAGGAGCCAGGCCGGCAACTCCTCTGGCCGCATCAGATGCTCAGGAGTCGTGCCAGCCGTCCAACACTGGACATCTGTGACCGAAGTGACAAATCCCATGCCCCATGCGGGGGCGGTCTTCCTGAGAATCGGGGCCAACCGGTAGATGCCGGGGCCCCGTGATGCCGATGAACTGGAAGACTATTCGAGTTCAACGGTTGCTGAAACGGAGACCCTGACCATGACGCTGGCCGGCCTCAGAGAGCCCAAACTGGACACCATACGAGAACTCAATCGAATCGAGCAGTTGGCGGGTGAAACACGTGAGGTGATCAAAGGGATCGACGCCGACGGGGGCGAGCCGATCTTCCTGACCATCAATGCTGCAATCACGGACGCGATCGGCACGATCCAAGGCGTGCTTGCGGCCTATCGTTACCAACCAAAAGGCTAAAGCAGACTACGATTTCGTGTGGCGTCACCTCTTGTGGGTGACGAACGAATCGTCGCTGCGCCGCCCGCAAGGGACGACGGCGCTACCCCGATGTACGTCGACATGGATCGGGAAAGGCATCGGGGCCACGCAAGAACAAAGATTGCTCTAATCTTTCCGGTTCCGACGTGCCAACTGCTGGAGCTGCCTGTCATATTCCGCGGCCTGCGCGTCGTCGAGCATCTTCACGATTCTCTCTCTGGTTGCGTTCGCGAGCTGAACCATGGCTTCCGTGTTTGGGCGGCGAAGCTCGTCAAGAAAGGGTCTCATCCCTGCGACCCCAGCGGCCCTTAGGGCGCTTCTCTCCGCATCGCTCAATCGAGAGAGACTGCCTGCGCGGCGGATCTCACGAAGATCACGCATCGCCTGTCGTCCTATAGTTCTCAGCCTGCCCTCTTCTCGCTACGCAGATGAAGGCGTCTGGCCGCGCGCAAGACGGTGCGGACGTCGATGGCCCCCAGCGACCTGTCATCACTAATGAGGCCAAGCTCCACGTAGTACAATGGAATTCGCGGTGCTCGCTTGGCCCGGAAGGAGCTGTTGAGGTACGATTCTAACTCCAGGGCGTGCTAACCGGGAGATCCAGACTCAAGAGGTCCGCCGGGTGAGCCGGTCAATGCCTGACCGGCAGGGCGACTCGCTGGCTGTGAGCCTTCCCGCTTTCGCGTGACGTTGCGCAATGGACCCGGGCTGCACCGAAGAGCTGCGGAGGAAATTCGATGGAGAAGGTGAACCTTGCGGACAAGTTCGCACTGTTCGACGAATACTGGTCACCCAAGATCGTAGGCGAACTCAACGGCCAGTACGTCAAGCTGGTCAAGTTCAGGGGCGAGTTCGACTGGCATCACCACGACAACGAGGATGAATTGTTCCTGGTCATCCGTGGCCGGATGAGCATCGAGCTGGGTGACCGCTCAATCGAGCTTGAAGAAGGCGAGTTCTTCATTGTGCCCCGTGGAGTCAAACACAGACCTACTGCCGACAAGGAATGCCAAGTCCTGCTTTTCGAGCCAGTTGGGACGCTCAACACCGGCAACGTGCGAACAGAAAGGACCGTGAGTGACCCGGAGCGCCTGTAGTGCCGTACTTGGCCCTGTCGGATTGTGGGGCCATCTGACATTCGCCTCCACTCGACCTCGGCGGGTCTCCAACCGCGCAGGCTGCTTTCGACGCAAACATCTGAGCGCCACGATGATGGCCTTGCGGGTTACGGTTTCTCAATCCTGGACCAACATTCCGGGCACCTGCCGGGTGCGTTACCGGTGAGGTCGTAATCACATTTGCAGTGGCATTTCGCAATCGCGATGGCCAAGCCCCCGTATGCCCTTGCTAATCTCCACTGTCGCGTTTCGTTGCCCGATGCTTCGGAGTCGGTCTCGCCGCCTACGAGCCTGTAAACCTTACCTCCTCGACCGTTCCATTAGAGAACCATATGTATAGACACTTCGATATCCCTGCATACCGTCTTTTGATCTCACCGTTCTCGCCGTAGTACCTTCGGCAATACCACACTTTGGGACCAGTTGGCGTCTCCCGATCTGGATTGCCGAGTAAGCCGTACAAATCATCGCGGTGCATTCCTTCGAGTGGGTGCGAGGCGATCAAGTCTCGTACCATCGAAAGGCGATCCGCAGGCGTGCCATGTCGCCACGTCTCAGCATCGAACTCGGCGTCGCTGGTGGTACCCCCCATAGACCACAACCCCCGTGACTCGACGTGACCGTCACGACTGAACCGAAACATCAGACAGGGGCGAGAGCGGCCCTCATCGCGGAAGTAGTACATAGCCCGGCCGTGAGATGACCCATCGGGATCACCGAGCTTTTCATAGACCTCCTTTTCAGTCAGACCGATCAGGATTCCACTCCTCGCCAGACTCTCCAGAAGTCGATCACGCATCTGCGGCGTGGCATTTATCCATTTCTCTCTGGTGAAGGGCTTGTTCGAAGGCCAGCAGAGGATCCCCACAGCCACGCCGACAAGGATTAGGATGGCCACGCCGATCAGCTTCACTTCTTTCATGTCGGCTCCCCGCACTCCGGACACACCCCCGACATGTTCCCCGTCAAATTATAGCCACATCGGATGCACAAGCCCTTCCGCCGACGACGATACCTCCGCACGGGGCCATGGACGAAGGCGACGGTGGGGTAGGTGGCGAACAGGATGAAGGGAAGCCAGAGAGGTAGACGAAGTTCTGCCCATCTTTGAACCTGCTGGAGTGGGAGGGAGAACGCCCCGTGGTGGAAAGCCGGCAGCGACAGGAAAGAGCCTTCCGCCGTCGGTTGGACTCCAAGCCTTGTCAGCGTACGTGGCATCAGTAGTCGAGCACCGAGCATATCGAACGTTTGCCCAGGGCCGGCGTCATAGGTCGCATTGAGCACACTGCCTTTGACGGCAAACCGCACCGTTGTCAGATCGCTGAGCCGGTATCGCCAGACCAGTGACGTCCAGACAGTCGTGGTCGCCACGCTGACCGTCCCCACTGCTCCCAGCGTAAGTACCACGATGATGACCTTGCGGATCATGGTTGCTCAATCTCTGTGCCACACTCGGGACATACGCCGGAAACGTTGCCCGTCAGGTTATACCCACAACGGATGCACAGGCCATGCCTACGCCGGTATCTTCTTCTGTAACAGCGCCGTAGTGGACCACGGACAAGGGCTATGGCCGGATACGTGGCCAATAGTGCCGACAGGACAAGTAGGGGAACGCGGAAAAGCTCCGTCTCACCGTGTGTTACGGCTGCCGTGATTGCCCTCGGTCCGGAGAGACTGGCGTCGAGGCTTCCCCGGTGCGCCAGGAGGTAATCAAGACGTACTACTGCCATCGCACCACCGCCGATTCGTGCTTCCGTCGCCCTGTGACCGTGGTCTGACACTCTCCAGCGCCAAAGCCAAGTCTTACCCGCGGTGAAAGGATTCCGGGGCCACGGTTCAGCACCCATCCTGAGGTTCGTCAATGCCCAGGTAGGAAACGGAGCTGGTGTCCTTGGTTGTCGGTAGCTGGCAGCCCACAGAATCCCTGTCCCCACCGCCCCCAGCGTAAGCGCCACGATGATGACCTTGCGGATCATGGTTCCTGATCCTCGAATGCCGCATCTATTACCGCGTCAACGCACGGTTGGCAACATCAACGGGGTGCTTCAGGTTCTCAGAATCGCTGTAGATTTCCTCCCAAAGCCGGATCGGTCCTGCCTGGACGACGTCGAGCGGCACATCGTGTTCGTAGGCCGATCGATCTTGGCGTTCTCTCGGTTCTGCCGTATGCTCGCACCTTGCTGAGGGGGCTCGGTAGAGTGCGGGTCCACGAGTGCTGCCTCGTTCACTGACGCAAGATTGAGGGGTGGTCAGGAGGCCTGGTCGGACAATCCTGCACACTGCCGCTCGACCGGACATGGTCTCATCTTCCGTGCTTCTGCTTCTAGCCTGCGGATGCGCGGCTATCGGGGCCAAGCCACGTGCCGAGCTCATCCTGTTCAATGGCGACATCTGGACGGTCAACGCGCGTCAACCGACCGCGGAAGCGGTCGCGATTCTAAACGGCAGGTTCGCGGCCGTCGGAACGGACAGGGAAGTGCTCAGGCTTCGCGGGCCCGACACGCGGGTCATTGATCTTCA
>CP070827.1:1262281-1266580 GCA_020344555.1 Phycisphaerales bacterium | reverse complement strand
GCTCTCGGGGCAGTTGCACTGTTCGTTGCGTGTCTCCGAATGGGTGGCACGGTCAAGCCCAGCTCGGGCGTGGTTGGCGATCACCCGAGCCGGGGCGACCAGGCCGACGATCGGCATGCCGGCGCTTCGCTTGGGCATGGCACCCGGCATGACACCCGAAAGAAAAACGCGTCGATCATTCCGCTGGCAGTTCCTGCGGCTGTGCTCTTCCTGCAGTTCGTAATGATCGGCGCCGGCAAGCCGGCCGAATATGGGCGGTTCGGTGTCTTCACCAACACCGCACTGGCAATCGGCACGGCCTGCCTCCTGGCCCGCCGCTGGACGAGACTGCGCGAGATCGTCAACTGGATCCCGGCTGCGTTCATCGTGCTGTGGGTGGCGTATTTCGGGCTGGCATATCTGTTCAACTTTCACGCGGATACGACAGACGTGGGTTCACGGTCAAGGTTAGCCGGGCTTGGCGGACGCAGGCTCGACGGTCCGGCGAGTGGTCGGTGCGCGATGGGACTTGCGGTGCTGGCGGAGCCGGGGCCATATTCTCTGCCGCCCACGAACTTTTCGCGCACAGATGTACTGCTGTTTCGGTCGAGCGATCACTTCCTGACAACGGCTGGCAGTCTGGGCGCCGTGTTGATCGAGCCTGTCGACCAGCGCGGGTACATGAGGTGGGGGCCGGCGGGAGACACCTCTCGGCCCGAGCCTGGCCTGTCCCAATTCATCTTACCGAGGGAACGCCGTCTCCGAGGTGGGCTGGAATTGCCCTGGCAGCGAACGACGCCGATCAGTTGGGCGAACAAGCCGTTTCACGTCGACGGCCGGCGGGCACCTGAGGTGGACTTGCTAAAGTGTCTTGCCCAATAACGACCCTGTGACTTCGTCAATTGGACCTGCCCGCTTGTCTTTTGACTTGTTTCCCGATGCAGCATAGCGTACACGCTTCAGAAGCGAGGCCGTCGCCAAAGACGAGGAGCAGGTTATGCCTAACCCATTGTGTCATTTTGAGTTGATGACGGATGATCCTGAGAAGTGCAAGGCCTTTTACGGGGCCGTGTTTGACTGGGAATTCGACGATGCCTCGATGCCGGGGTATACGCTGGTTAACGCCGGGGCGGAGCCGAGCGGCGGCGTTTTTCCAAAGCCGCCGGACGTGCCGGGCGTCTGTTTGAACGTCTACTTCAGAGTCCAGGATATCGACGAGACTCTGGACAAGGTTACGGAGCACGGCGGGCAAGTCCTGGTCCCGAAGACCGCGATCCCGAACGTCGGACACTTTGCCATGTTCGCCGACCCGGAGGCCATCCCGATCGGGATCTTGCAGACCACGAGCCAGTAACGACCGGCTGGGCGGCCGAAGCGACGAAGCGTACCTTCAACATTGTGCTTGGGTCCGTCGCCGGCATCGGTCTGCTTGTCGGCCGCATCGGGATTATGAACATCTTGCTCGCCTCGGTCACCGAGCGCACCCGCGACATTAGAATCCGGCGAGCCATCGGTGCGAAGCGCGCCCAGACCATCGGCCAATTCCTCATCGAGACTATCGTTCTCTCAACGACGGGCGGTATTCTGGGGGTCGCGATAGGGCTGGCGATCCCCTGGACCATCACGCACCTTGCGGGCATGCCAGCGATCGCCACCGGGTACACCCTTGTGCTGGCTGTGGGCATCAGCGTAACTGTCGGCCTGGTTTTTGGCTTGTACCCCGCGCGACGCGGCTGTCAACGGGCGGTCACGGCGCGACGCCGCCTGAGTACCAGGGTTCCGGCGCTGAGCACCGTAAGACACAGGACAGCCAGCCCCCACGCCGAGACTGTTGGGATACACCCTCCCACCCCCCACTCCAGGTCGACTCTGATTAAACCGCCGGCTGGCAAGGACCGTATGGCAGTATACTGCTCAATCCACGTATCGAAGGCCCACAGCACTTGCGTGTCAAGAAGCCCCTCGCTTTGCCCAAAGCTAAGGTCGTCCACGTAGACCGTCGCGTCACCGAGCGAGTCAAGTCGGAACCTGTGACAGTCGGGGCTCTGGTCGTCTCCGTATTCGTGCTGAAACCGGTACTCGCCGATGAGGTTCTCGGGTCCGCCGAGCGGGTCGTCATATATCTTAAAGGCACCGATGACGAAGCCGCCTCCCGAGGGTACGTCCGTCGTCGGTGTATCTATCCTCCAGCCGAACGACGCCGCCGTCGTCGTGAGGATTGGGATGCCGTCACGAGTAAACTGGACATCCTCGTAGGAAATCACGTTCTCATTCGGAAGAAGGAACTTGGTAGTTATCGTGACGTCGGTGTTCCCAGGGACCTCCTCGCCCGTTAAGTCCCAATCGACCTCGATGTACTCGCACTCAGGCGTGATGCAGCCCTCGTCGGTGTGGTACTTGACAATCTGCGGATTATCGTCAGTAGTCCAATCCAGCGTTGTTTCATAGGTGCAAATCCGAGGGGAGTCGTAGGCGCCGGCCTTGTAATGCAGGTCATTTGCAGCATCATCCTTATCCTTGTGCTGGACCTTATAGGAACCGACGACTTGTCGACCCGTGCCATCGCATTCCGTATCGGGCTGCGACAGCGTGACGACGTTCCACAAATAAGGGTCAGGCGCTCCGGGGGGGGGCGGACAGTAATCGATCTCCCACTGGCTGTTCACGTCATCCCAAACGTACCCGTAGTCTTCCTTGGCCGGGCCTGTACCGGGAGGGTCGTCAGTGCTGCGATCGGAGTCGGTGACCCACACCCGCGTGGGATTCTGCGTGATCGTCTGCCCTTCCCCCGCGGCTACGTCGTCGCCCCACGCGGTGATCACGTGTTTCGCTTCTGCCATGCAAGCTACTCCGCCAGGGACTGGCGAATCCCACTTCAGGAAGAACCCTACAAAGTTGCAGCGGCGCAGCTCGTTCCCGATGAACATCGCGCCATCCGGGTCGTCGAACCACGCCCCCTCGTCCTTGCTGCCGTACACCGTCACGACACTGTAGGGATTGCTGCCCTTCCAGTCATTGTAGTCCGACTGAAGCCACCAACTGATGGCGTAGTCGAGCCAGTGTCACCCCATGCCTGAAAGGTTGGGCCTGAGTTCATTGTCGTAGATCTCGTCGGCCTGATCCTGCTCCGTAGCACCGGTTCCATAGTCGGCACCGGCAAGCATATTGGCCGCGGTAGCAAGCCAACAGCTAAGATCGATGCCCGGGCTCTCCTTGTTAGCGTCCGGGGGGTCCGGCCCATGCTTTACGTACTCGCCAGCCGTCGCTGGTGAGCAGAGGCATACGACAGCAAGGAAGAGAAGGAAACGATTGACTCTTAGCGTGCTCATGACAGTCCTCCAGTTACCGGTACGGTGAAAGGAACCTTCGAGGCGACGCACGGCGTCGCTACTCGACCATGGACAGATCGTTCTGAGGATGAGGGGTCCGAGCGTCTTTGGCATACTCGCGGAGTGCATTCTCTTTCCTCCTTTCGAGAAGCGATTCGCGAACGCAGAGCCCTCAAGAGGATCCGAGAAGAAACAACCTTGCTAGTGTACTTACTCGTCTCCCCACCTTCAACCCACTGGAAGGCGGGTTCTTGACCCATCTTCCCCGCCGCATCAACGCCACGTATCAGGCCGAAGTCGACGGAACGCTGGTGCAGTTCTGGGGGCGAGATGGCTGCGATTATCGGGTGTACACGTGGCGTGAGCGTCGATCAGTTGATCGAACCATTGGCTCGGGCGTCACGGAATCAGCCGTCAAGCTGTTCAACAAGCGGGTGAAGGGAAACGAGCAGTTCTGGAGCATGCCGGGGGTGGAGGGCATCCTATCGGTGCGCGCCTTGCGGCTCTCCCAGGACGATCGATGGCCCCGCTACTGGAACACGCGACAGGCCTACCAAAAGGCCGCCTAAACTGTCAGGGACCCGTAACGACCCCGTTTACCCTGTGGGTCCGATGTGATGGAACGGCATTTCGCCCGGTAGAGTGGGTTCCGGACGAACCTTCTGCCTGCAAACCGAATTTGCCGGGAAAAACGCGTCTCGACATCCGCTCATGAACACCCGGTTTGGAGCCTATCCCAAAAAGTGTGGCACGGGTCTGCAACCCGTGTACTTCACGCCTGTTGCATGTCGTAGGCCGCACTGACGTGGCCTGCAAAGGGCCTTTGACAATTTCCGAAGAACCGGACACCATGTGACTCATTGGCGCGGTGTCAGGCCGGTTGTGGGCGGTGATCCGCACTTGACCCGCCGAGGCTCTAGACACGCCGGTCGAGTTGCTCGAGGTGTTGATCACACTACCGCGACGCGAAATGGGCGGGTCAACATCTCAG
>CP070827.1:1257870-1262181 GCA_020344555.1 Phycisphaerales bacterium | reverse complement strand
AACTGACGAATACCACGAGTGGAATGGTCGTGAGGAGGAGCCTCTCAAAGGGGTAGAGTTGTGGCGAGAGACGTGCTCACTACCCGATGATTCTGCATTGGATGGCGGCTTTGCGGACAACTCGGTAGTATTCGAACGCCTCGAAACAGAGTGGAAAATTCGCGACCTGTGTATGTCAGCGGGCGGCACACTCGTTGAATTACTCGGCACAGGATACCAGACAGCCGATGGATATGACCGTGTGGCACGCCAGGTCGCGGCTACGAGCACACGTAGCTCAGTTATAGAACGACAGACCGATCCGGGCAAACACAAACATCTGGAGACGCGTTCCGACCTCGATCCACTTGGGAACACGTCGTTTGAATGGGACCTGGGTGACCTGAGCGATCCCAGCGACGACCTCTACACCGACTATGAATATATTCACAATGAAGCCGGCTGGATCGTGGACCGTGTGAGCCGCACTCTCCAGCGTGAAGGTGATCCGGACGGCGCCTTCGTCTCTGAGGTTCGCAATTACTACGACGGGCTGCCGTTTCAAGGTCTTCCTCTGGGTGAAATCGGCGATGCCGGCCGGTTGCACAGGAGCGAAGAGCTCATATCCGGCGGACCGGTGCCGGAGCTGACCCAGCGATCGTTCCTGCGAGGTGATCCGCGTGATCCCACCGGTGCGGTGGACACGCAGCGGCAACAGTTTGATGAGTTTGGAAACCTCGTGGTTATGCTCGATGCCAATGCAACACTCGGCCCCGACGGAATGCCGGACGGGAATGGGCATGAGCGCAGAATCGAATACGACCCGTATCTCCACAAGTTTCCAGTCCGCGAAGTGATCGTGGTAGGCGGCGGAAATCCCGACCTGGAGGTGACCGCGCAACATCATTATGGGTTTGGCACGCCGGTTTCGGTGACGGATTTCAACGGGAATGTGACCCAATACGTATACGACACGTTCGGCCGCATGGAAAAAGAGATTCTTCCAGGAGATGATCCGGCCGCGCCAACTCGCGGGTACAGTTATGATCTGGGCGCACCTGTCAGCAGTATTGTGACCGTCGCGCACACCCGCGAGGGCGACTCCCCCGACGTAGTGACCCGACAGTTCTTTGACGGTTTGGGACGCGTGCTCGGTGTCTTCGAAACCGGCGGCCCGGTGATGAAGGACGTAACGCTGTACAATCCTCGTGGTCAAGCCTGGAAGGTCTTCGAAGCCTATTTCGGCGAGCCGCTTGACAAAAGTGGAGACTGGTTGTTACCTGACAGTGCTCTTCCGGCCACGTTCACGGCCTACGATGCCACCGGCCGAACCGTCGAGATCATTTCCCCGCCGGATGAAGATGGCGTCACGGCTCACGCCACCACCGAGTATCTGCCACTGGCGATCGTTCAGTATGACGGTGAGGATAACAACACCGGCGGTCCGCACGGCGGCACTCCTCAAACGACGATCTCCGACGGTCTCGGTCGACTGATTGAGGTCCGTGAGATCGAATCCCTCTCTCAAACCGGCTCCGGCGAGTTTGTTACAAGGTATCGCCACGCACTGCCTGACCTTCTCGCCGAAATCGAAGATCCCAATGGAAATATCAAGTATATGCGCTACGATGGGCTCGGCCGTAGGATCTTCATGAACGACTGCGATCGTGGCCACGTGGTCAACACCTACGACGCAGTGGGCAATGTATTGGACACCGTCGACGCCGAGGAGCAGCGGATCAACTATACCTATGACGGGGCAAATCGACTCCTCAGTGAGGACTATCTGGACAACGGCAAACCACTGAGTCTCGGTCGGACTCCGGATGTTTCCTATCACTACGACCGCCCTTCCTCGACGTACCCGGATATGCCCAATCTGCGGGGACAGCTTGCCTGGGTCGAGGATCTGACCGGCGCCGAATTCCGCGGCTTTGACGCCCGAGGTAACCTCGAAACTGTGGTCAAACGCGTCGAGCGGATCGACGGCAGTGCCAAAGACTGGATTACGGTCAGTCTTTCGGACAGCCTGGAACGCGTCTACCAGACCGTCTATCCTGACGGCAGCGTCGTGCGGCGGCGTTACAATGGGCGTGGTTTCCTGCAGGTCGTGCCGGGCTTCGTCGACCAGTTGACCTACCAGGCATCAGGCAAGAAAGCCATGTGTACATTCGCCAACGGTGTCATTACCAGCTACACATATGACCCGCGTCTTCGTTTGATCGGATTGACGACGCAGTCAGGAACCGAATCCTTCCAGGACTTGTCTTACGACTTTGACCAGACGGACAACATCGTGAGCATTACAGACGGTCGTTCGTTGCCGCCGGATGACCCGCGAAGTCAGACGGCCAGCTTCTTAGTGGACAACACCTACCGGCTGACCCAGGCCGCGGGGCTCGGCTACGGGACGATTCAATACGATTACGATTGTCTGGGCAACATGGTCGAGAAGATCAGCCCGGACATCAGTGACCCCGATGTGAACATCGGCGACATGGTTAGCGGTGGTACAGGCGGCACTTCCGGCCGCATCGGCCGGGCGGCCGGAGACTCACCCGGGCCGCATGCACTTACCTCCACGTACGATGGCGCCCGGCTGCGCACATACTTGTACGACGACAACGGCAACATGACCGCGAACGATGGCCTTGAATGCATCTACGACTTCAAGAACCGTCTGGGCAAGATCATCAAGGAAAAGCGCGATATTCGCTATTTGTACGACTACACCGGTCGGCGAGTGATCAAACGCGTAGATGGTGTTCAGACAACGTACATCAACCGGCTTAGCGAGGTCCGTGACGGTTCGTTGATCAAGTATGTGTTTGCCGGCGACACGCGTGCGGCCCGTGTTGAGGGCTCCATTCCTCCGCCACCGCAAGTCTCTCAGCGGATCCGACTTACGGAAGGCTGGAACTTGTTCAGCTTCCAGGTGACCCCCGACTCGACGGATCCGGCGACAATCCTGGCTGACATCGCCGGACGGTATACCGTCGTCTTCGGCCATGATGGGAGTGAGTACATCCGTTTCGATCCGGGCAGTGCTGACAACGGACTTCCGGCGCTTCTCCCGAACCACGGATATTGGATCCACATGACGGAACCTGCCGAACTGCTGGTCGAGGGGCCGCCAAGCGAGGTCCCCGTCGGAGTGCCCGCTGGAAGTTCCGCGCTAATCGGCCTTCCCGGTCTGGCGTCGCGTACCGTCGGCGAGCTGCAGTCGCAGTATCCGACCATGACGGCCGTCTGGACGTATCTTGGGGACGACGTGGGGTGGCGATTGCTAGACACTGCTTCACCGGAATACGTCAACACGCTGACACGGACAATGCCGGGTCGAGCTTACTGGTTTGCCTCGGATGAGGCGACTGTCCTTGCGCACCCGCCACCACAGCAGGTGAACGTCTATTACTACCACGCAGATCACCTCGGCTCCACCAACGTGACGACGGACGGTACGGGACGACTGGTATCGGAAACCGTGTATTACCCATTCGGAGCTACTCGCCACGAAGGCAAAACTGCTCGCGCCCTCCTTGACCCGGATTACCGCTTCGGCGACAAGGAACGTGATCGGGAGAGTGGGCTGCATTACTTCGACGCGCGGTACTACGCCGCTCACGTGGGTCGCTTCCTCACAATTGATCCTCTATACGCCAATCCCGACGCGCTTGCTGAGGATGAATACACGAAATACCTGACCAACGGGCAGGCAGGCAACGTATATGCGTACGTCCTCAATGCGCCGGTAAAGTATCACGACCCGACGGGCCGCGACTGGGTATTCGCCTTTGGAGGGAACATTGAGGCGAGCGTGTTACTTGGCAACGCGGCGTTTGAGGGAGGCGACTATATTTCGATCGGCCGCGAAGGCATCCAGTACGGGAAATACATGACCAGGGGGATCGGCGGGACGGTAGCCAGCAGCCCCGGTGGTGCCAGTATGTCTCTGCAGGCATCCGTTCATCCGGGTGGGCTGAGCAGCTTCGAGGGTAAGGGCACAAGTTACGGGGTGTCCGGTGGGAAGGGCATGATGCTCGGAGGCGAGGCCTCAATACCCGACGAGGGAACCGCCGGGGTCGCGTTCGCTGTGGGTGCTCAGACTGGGGGCGGAGGCGGGGCTACTGCGCGGCGGACCAGCACGACGACTACGCCGTTGCTGAATGTTCGCTTCAGCTCCGAAGTCAAAACGGAAGCTAAGAGCGGATCCGCCTCCGATTACACCCGAAAGATGTGGTCAGCGATGAAGCGTTCCATGCCCACACTGCCTCGACGTGTCATTGTGCCCCAGATGACCATCCAAGGATCCAGAATACCGCCGCGTGGAAG
>CP070827.1:1253425-1257770 GCA_020344555.1 Phycisphaerales bacterium | reverse complement strand
GGTCTCCTGTTCCTCGTCGACGCATATCAGCCCCAGCTTGGGGCATGGTGCAAACACCGCACTGCGTGTGCCGATGACGACTTTCGTTTCGCCGGCCGAGACTTGCCTCCAAATGAGCGAACGCTGCACATCGGTCAGACCGCTGTGACTGACTGCCACGTTGGAAAAGCGGGCGGCCAGGCGCCCGACAAGCTGCGTGGTCAGAAGAATCTCGGGTACCAGCAGTATGGCCTGTTTGCCGGACGCCACCACGCGGCGGATCGCGTGAATGTAGACCTCGGTCTTGCCGGAGCCGCTGACGCCGAAAAGCAGGGTCACGGAGAATCGATTGGCCTCGATCTCGGCGTTGATCCTCTCAAGTGCCTGCCGCTGCTCTTCGTTGAGTTGAAAGGCCGGTTCTGTGAGCGGTCGATCGAGTGGCTCCTCCGCTATGGCCTCTTTACGCGTAAGGACCTCCACCCATCCCTCACGGACCATCGCGCGAAGGATTGCGGGCGACGCCTTGGCCTCCGCAAGCAGCCGGTCGACGCGCAGAGCCTCGGTCGCGCCCGCGAGTCTCTCCATAATAGCGCGCCGCTTTTCGCTGACGCGTTTAACGCCGGCGAGAATCTGTTCTGCGGTCTGGATCAGCCTCGCATACCGAACGGTTTTAAGACCGCGCTGCCGACGCACGGCCTCGGGTGTTATGGCCTTGAGGGTCCGGCCCAGCGGACAGGCGTAGTGCCGGGCGATTTCCCGTCCAAGTTCGACCAGATCGGGCGTCAGGAAGCTGACAGGGTCAACCACCGAGTCGACGGGTCGCAGAGTGCTGTCCCACACCCTGCGGTCCAAGCCGACCACAAATCCCTCAACAAGCCGGCCGCGCCGCCCGAGGGGAACCATCACGCGCTGCCCGACAGCCAGCGACGCCTCCAGGGGCTCCGGCACGGTGAAGGAGTACGTTCGGCCCATGGGAACCACTGGTGCGATTTCGGCGATCATCCTCTCCTGCTGATCGCCTTCTTCCACCCAAAGGTGGCCGGTCGCGTTGCGAGCCCGAGAGCGCCCCATCACACACACCCACCAAGTGCCCCTGCAGTCCGCTGTGCCGAGAATCCCTTCTCAGCACGCGCCTTGAGGACCGAGAAGGGATTCTCGGTCCAGCGAGCGCGCAGGCTAAAGCCTGCAGCTCAGATAGCCGCGAAGGCACAGGGATTATGCTCGCTTGGCCGCAGACTCGCCATAGCACATGGCGATCCCCCGTGGGTCAATGGGACACCGCGCAGGTGGGTGAAGGTGCTCAGCCCAGACGCTGATCAGCGGCCGGGCTTGTATGGTTTGGGGGCCTCGGGGTGCTTGTACTCGCCCGGCTCTCCAAAGGCCCGAAACCCCGTGATTTGGGGAAGATCCTCGGGTTTCTCGTTCGGGTGCACGGCGAAGACCTCGACGCGGACGATCTCGTCGAAGGGAACCGTCACCACAAACGTTCCAACCTTGTAGTGTTCGTCAACGGGCACGCACTCGAAGACCAGGTGCGACTTGCTGCTAACGTTGGCGATTTGCCTGACCTCGTAGCTGAATCCGTCGCGCAGGTATATCAGCGTCCGCTCCTCCAGCCCGGAGTGGAACTTGGTGAATTCCTGGTCCTCCCGAGCCTGTTTCGGGTCGAGATTCGGAAAATGCTGCAATGCGCAGCGCCACCTTGCCTCTTCCTTTTGCTGCCCAAAGGCCGGACCATGAAACCAGTCGTAATCAAACATATCTGCCCCGTTATTCGATCGGGTCGGGAGTCGGTGGCGGCAGGAGCGGCTTGCAGCCTCGCGCATGCTGCCGGAAAAGCGGGCAGACTAGCTGCCCCCATCAGGACCGTCAATCGCTGTTCGTATCGTTTATGTCGGCTGGCCGGGCCGATACCATTGGATGCATGCCGCTCCACAAGCTAACACAACGCCTTAAGGACCTGGCCTTAAGTCTCGGGTTCGATCGCTGCAGGATCGTCCGGGCCGACCCTATCGGGCGGACCCAATACGTTCGAGCTTGGTTGGAGAGTGGACGCGCTGGCACAATGGAATACTTACATCGAAACTTTAAGGCGCGAACCAACCCACGTGAGCTCCTGCGTGGAGCCAAGAGCGTCATCGTGGTGGCGCTGCAGTATTACCGGCAACGGCCGCCGATACCCGATGACCGGCGTGACCCCAGGGGCCGAGTGGCCATGTACGCCTGGGGCGACGACTACCACGACATTATCAAGGCCAAGCTTAGGAAGATCGATGATTACATGCGGTCGAAGTCGGCAGAGCCGTTTGACGCCAAAGCATGCGTCGACACGGGCGCACTGATGGAGCGAGAGCTGGCGGCGGCGGCGGGGATCGGCTGGATCGGCAAGAACACAATGGTGCTCCACCATCAGCTCGGAAGCTACTTCTTCCTTGGGGCTTTGGTCACCACGCTCGACTTGGTCCCGGATCAGCCGGTGGCGGACCGCTGCGGGACGTGTACGGCCTGCCTGGAGGCCTGCCCGACCGAGGCCTTTCCGGCACCGCACCAGATGGATGCGTCCCGGTGCATTAGCTACCTGACAATCGAACACCGTCATGACATACCCGAGTCACTAAAGCCGAAGATGGGTGACTGGATCTTCGGATGTGATGTGTGTCAAGAAGTCTGCCCGTATAATCACCACGCGCCAACAACGCGCGAGCCGCGGTTTAAGATTCGCCCACCCGGCCCGCAGCCTAAGCTCGAGGATATTCTCGGCTGGTCGATGGATGACTGTCGTACACTATTGCGCGGCAGTGCATTAAGGCGCGCGACGTTGCAAATGCTGAAACGGAACGCCTTGATCGCGAAAGCGAACGCCGATCGGGCGTTGGGAGAGCACTGAGCTTTCGTGCCAAAGCGAGGGTACCGTCACATGGTCAATAACGCTAACGAGTTTCGATTCGAGGAACACCAGTATCTCCGGCAGCCCTGGCTTTGGATACTGATCGGTGGGATTGGAGTATTCGAGGTCGCCTTGTTCGGCTACGGGCTTTATCAGCAGCTTTACCTCGGTGAGCCGTGGGGAAATAATCCCACTTCAGACCGAACACTGGTGATTACCGCTGCGCTGGTGTTCGCCCTTGCCGTGGGCTTACTTGCCGCGCTTCTTGCGTTGAGGCTGTCGATCTTCGTTGACGCGACTCACTTGCACGTGCGTTTCTTGCCGTTTCTGCGCAAGAGCATTCCGCTCGAGAAGATCGCCCGTTGCGAGGCTCGCACGTACCGTCCGCTGCGCGAGTACGGCGGATGGGGCATTCGGTGGGGGTGGCGTGGGCGCGGTTGGGTCTACAGTGTCAGCGGCAACCGCGGGGTCCAACTCGAGTTCGTCAGCGGCAAACGCCTGTTGATCGGATCCCGACGGCCAGAGCAGTTGGCTGATGCGATAGCCGCGGCCATGGATCGCTGACCGCCTCACCCACGCGCCAATTCAGCCTGCTTCCGGGGAACCTCTGAGGTTCGTTTCGCGGGCTGAAGGGCCGACTATTCTCGAGGTTCCGCACGGCCAAAAGTGTCCCAAGGTCCGAATATCCGGCGGCTGGCCTGGCACCGATGGTCGCCCTAGAATCGTCGGGACGCCGAGTGCTGGCCTCAGTAGGCGGCGCGGAGTGGGGACGCTGGCCGCGCACATACCGTTGGAGGTAAACCGTATTGAGCCGCCGAACCAGGCCGGTTACGGGTGGCGGTGCATCCGGAGAACGGACCACGATGAGCGGGAAAAGAGCCGGCATATTGGGGTGTTGGCTGATCGGTGCCATAAGCTTCACGGCGAGTGGGGCCGAGATTGCGCTCGTGCCGATCCGGGCAACCGGTGAATTCACCATTGCCGGCAATGAGATCGTCCTGGAAAGCGGCGGGCAGCAGGTGTTCTTCGAAATCTACCTTTCCGACTGGGATCCCGATCTGGATGGGATGCCCGAGATGAGGGCGTGGCAGGCGGACATCGATTCGTCGGGTTATTCCAACGATCTGGGGGGCAGGCTCACTCCCTGGATGCCGGTGTGTACAAGCGATGCCGATTGTGAGGCTGTGATGGGGCCGCTTGGTGTCGGCGCAGCTAGAGGAGGCTGCGCAGTACCCGGCGGTCCGGCAGGATTCTGTGCCGCCGGTTTCATCGATGACACTCGGAGTGACTACGTCTTCGCCGGCCTCGCTGAGCTGTCTATAGTGGATCTGGTCGATTACCGGTTCGGCGCCCTGTTGACGGGCTCATCGATCGCTGACCCTGGGACGCAGCGCTATGCGGGCACTCTGGCTCTTGATGTTCCACCGGACGCCCACGGCATATTCAGCGTTGGGTTTTTAGACTGGGAGGCCGTCGGGC
>CP070827.1:1248965-1253325 GCA_020344555.1 Phycisphaerales bacterium | reverse complement strand
CAACAACCCCTTCGGGCCGGAGTGCAACGCCTCCGCCGAGTGTAAGCTGTGCGACGGCGGTACCCGCGAGGACGAGCCCTGCGAGGACAACCCCCTTGCCTGTCCCGGCGGTTCCTGCGTTGACGGCCTCTGCGACGAGTTCAGTGACAACCCCGGAGAGCGGTGCGATTGTCCTCCGTCCGCCAGTTGTGTTGCCGGCACTTGCGAGGTGGTTCCGCCGGCCTGCCAGAAGACGGCCTGCTGCGACCCGGTCACTGGGGCGTGCACCGAAGTAATCGGCGGCAAATGCAGCGGCAATCAGGCCGACTGCGTCAGCGACCAGGACTGCCCCGAACTGCAGACCTGCGAGGCACCGTGCCCGATGGGGACCATCGGCCAGGGCTTCGGCACGAGCTGCGAGCCGGATTGCTGCATACAGCCGATTCCGACGGGCGCCAACACCTGCGATCAGGCCTACATGCACTTAATCAACGTGCCGCTACCAGGCGAGGACCCGAAAACGGTAACCATCACCGGTAACAACAAGGCGGCGACCTTCGGCGATACCTACGACGACACCTGCGTCGGTGGGTTCAACGACGGCGGCCCCTGTGATCCCAACGCCGATTGCGTCGGTCTCAACGCCCACTGCGGCGAAGATGGCACCTGCCTGGAGGGCGACAACGAAGGCGCCCCATGTGACCCTGACAAGATGTGCTGCGTGGCCGGCGATTGCGACACCGACCCGGATCCCGGCACCTGCTCGGCCGGGGCTACCTGCGACACCAGTCCTTTCGGTCCTGACACTCAGTGGCGTGACCGTGGTTGGTGGGAGGCGTTCAGCATCGACAACTGCGCCGACGTGCGCATCGACCTTTGCTGCACCAATGAGATTTCCGGCGAGATCCACCAGCCGCAATGGGATGCCGTAATCAGCGAGTGCGACCCCTGCGGAGGCTTCATCGCCACTTCGATCGTCGGTGCCCACTCGGTGGGTACGGACGAGGGGTCTTACGACCGTGGTGATCCGTTCTGCAGAAGCGACGATCTGTGGCGGACCTTCAGGTCGCTGGAGCGTGGAACCTACTACCAGCACATCTTCACCGCAACCGGCGGACACTACGGTGACTACCAGTTGCACATTACGGTCACGGCGTGCCCGGTGGCGGCCTGCTGTCTGGAAGGCGGGGTCTGCAAGACCGGTACGCCTAACGCCGGCGTGGAGTGCGACGAGGATGAGGACTGCGGAAATCCCCCGGCGGAGGACGACGGTGATTGCGTAGGGAATTGTGAGATGTTGAACCTGCCGGACTGCGAGGCGCAGAACGGCTACTACCTGGGCTTCGGCAACATCCCGCCCGACATGGAATCGGTAGTCACCTGCGAAGCCGGTGATTTCTTCGCGTGTGGGGAGGGTTCCTGCTGCACCGGGCCCGGAATATGCGTAGACGAAGGTCCCAGCGGTGAGACCATGACGCTGGATTACTGCGATTCGCTGGATGGAACGTACGTCGGCGGGCCGGATTGCGACTATCTGTTGAATCCCTGCCCGGCCTGTGAGATCGAAGGTGTGAACAACTGCCAGGTATTTGACTTCTCGAGCACAACTTCGCTCCACATGAGCGACCTGACCGTCCCGCCGTTCGGCGTGGTTACCGCGGACGACTTCGTACCGGTCAGCACCGAGATCGGCTCGGTGTGCGTCTGGGGTAACTACATGGACAACAGTGCGCCCAGTCCCACGGGGCCAACGGGGTACGAGCAGTTCAACTGCAACGGCAACGTGGAGGACAACTTCCGCATTCGCGTCTACCGCGATGATGGTGGTTTCCCCGGTGCTCAGGTGGGAACCGACCGATGGGTCGGCCCGGACGACGTCTTCAAGGGTGAGATACCCAACGACAACGGGTTCACCGCGAACTGGGGCGGTCCGGTCCTGGCGTACACGTTGGTCGTGGATCCGGCCATCGTGCTCCCTGAGGCTAGCGTGCCCTACTGGCTGGAGGTAGCCAACCAGACGGACGTGCTGGCCGGCGGCACGGAGCCCACCGAGAACACCTGCTACTGGAGCTGGCAGCAGATCTTCCGTGAGGAGGGCATCGGCAACGACTACTCGGTCCAGGGTTCGGGTGACCGGCCCGTAGACCAGGGTGCCTGTGTCGGAGGTTTCTGCGACGCCGGCGTCCACGAAGGCAATGAGTGCGCCAGTCAAACCGACTGCAGTCGCGGCTACGTTCCCTCGGCGGCCAGTGCCCGATCTACGGACCTGGCGTTCTGCCTGGGTGCTCCGGGCGGCGGCCCGCTGGCTTTCGACCCGCCGGATACCCCGTTGGGAAGCTGCTGCGAGTGTGACCAGTCGTGCAATGTCGATATCGACCTGGCCGCGTGTGACGAGGACATTGTCGGCAACTGGTTCCTGCAAAACGACTGCGCCGGAGATCTTTGCGAGGTGCAACCGGGTGAGACATGCGGGGGTGCCCGAGCCGGCGGCGTGGCTCTGCCCCGTAGCGGACTGGATTGTGGTGGCGCGGGGCCCCCGCCGGGGGCGATCAAGGTCCCGCCGGAGGGCGGCCTGTATGCCTTCGACAGCAACTGCGCCCCGACGGACCCACCGGAAGAAGTCGAGGGCATCCCGCCAGGAAACGCGTTGGTGCAGGACATCTGGTACGAGTACACAACCAACTGCACCGGAAGGCTGGTAGTCAGCATGTGCCACTCCGGCAACAGCGATGGTGCCTTCGACACGGTGTTTGCGTTGTACAGCGACCGTACCGGTACCTGCTTGTGTCCGCAGACCAGCGCTACCCAGGTCCGTGACGCCGTGGACGAGACCTGCAACGGTATCGCCGATGCCGGTCCGGGAATCGATGACAGAAACATCGTGTACCCGGGTGAGTGCTGGTTGATTCGGGCCGGCGGCTTCGAGCAGGTCGCAGGCAACTCCGCGGGTGCCGCCCTGGTTGACATCCGCTGCGTGCCGTCGGCGTGCACGCCGTCAGCTCCGCCCGACGATGACATACTGTCCCCGTACGGGCTAGTTAACCAGAAGTGTCGTTACCTCTCGTTCCAGATCGCCGAAGCCGACGCCGGGACCCAGCAGGCCGTTCGGATCCACATGGTTGATCTACCGGCGCCGTACGACACGTGGAACGGCACCAAGATGTTTGTCGGCGCGCCGGACACGTTCTGCGAGAACGCCGGTGTGGTATCCGGTGACTGTCCTCCGGTGGTACCGAACTCGGAGTTCAATGCCTCCACGCTGCAGTGCGCAGCCGAGGTGAGAGATTGGAGTGCCGAGGGTGTCATCACCGTGTACCACGAGGGGATCATCCCCAATGGCGTCTACGAGGTGCAGGTGGCTAGAGACGACTGCGACCTGAACGTGGACGGCAGTTACTCGGATCCGCTGGTCATCACCATGAGCCCGTGGGGCGACGTGGTCGGGAGCTGCGCAGGGTACCCGTGCACCCCGCCTGACGGGTCCGTAGGCATCCCCACCGACGTGACTGGACTGCTGGACAAGTTCAAGAACCTGGGACCGCCGCAGTTCAATCCGGCGCTGACGAAGGCCCGGGCCGACCTCGACTATGCGACCCCAAACAAGCGGATCGATATCTCGGACGTCACGTTCTGCCTCGATGCGTTCCGTGGTGATCTCTATCCTCCGGATCCGTTCCCTGATCCGCAACCACCACCGTGGGAACCGGGTGGAGAATGTGCCGCGGGGGCGGTAGCGTCGAGTGACTAGCTTTTAGGGTAAGTGATCCGACGGGGATGGGGTGGGCCCGGTGGCCCACCCCGCCCCGACGGCTTAGGAGGTTCTTATTACGGGTTCGTGGATGAAGAATCGGAGTCTCTGGACCGTCTGTTGACGGCATGGGGACGTGTTGTGTTGTGTCTGGTGGTGAGGTAGTCGGGCAAGCGCCCGGCTCCAGGGCGTTAAACGGTCTTATTAAGGAGTTTTATGCGGAGGATTCATGAAGCGTTGTGTTTGTGACGGTTGTAGTGAGTCATATCGTATGGGACATGGGAATGTTTCCTAAGTGGAGGTTTGGAAGATGAGAGGATGTTTTAATGGTTGGCGCCCGATTGTGAGTATAGCCGCTGTAAGTGCCCTAGCCTTCAGCGTCATCACGTATGGGGCGCCCAATGTGCAACAGGCCCCGATCTCGGTCAGAGAAGGGCTGGTAAGCGTCGATCCGGACGCACCGGCTTACAACCACGTGGTTGTGGCCAACACGGAAAGAGGCGGTGGTGCCGGTACTCCTCCGGTCGCAGGAGTGCCCGTGTACTTGCAGGTGGATTCCTGCTTCCGCGGTCACTTCTTCAACGACGATTACACCTACGGATACGGTGCCTGGTGGGGGCAGGCCAGGTTTGA
>CP070827.1:1244504-1248865 GCA_020344555.1 Phycisphaerales bacterium | reverse complement strand
GGGGCAGTGGACCACGGGGCATCGCGGTCAGAAGGTCTACCAGTGGGGCCCCAACTCGAGCATTAATGTGGAGGACCTGGAGGACCTGATGGCCGCTTTCGGTGGCGGCGGCACCAAGCGGGCAAGCGTATTTGACCAGTTTTTCAGTGGTTTCCGCGGCGGGACCGGTCGCGCGGCAGCGCCTCAGCGGGGTGGCGACGAAACGGGCCATGTATCGCTTTCCTTTGACCAGGCCATTCATGGTGCCGTGGTGACGGTGCAGCTTCGGTCGAAGGACGACGGGCCCAACGAGACGCTGGAGGTCAAAATCCCGCCGGGTGTTCAAAACGGTCAGAAGATCCGAGTATCGGGGCGGGGACACCCTGGTAGCGGCGGTGGTCCACCGGGTGACTTCTACTTGGTCTGCTCCGTTCAACCCCACACCTACTTCAAGCGTGATGGTGCGGACATATACGTGGATATACCGGTGACCGTTGTCGAGGCTTCCTTGGGGGCGAAGATTGAGGTCCCGGCGATCGACGGTCATTTGACCCTCACTTTGCCACCGGGAACGCCAAGTGGGGCGAAGCTACGACTGAAAGGGCGCGGTGTGTCCAAGCCAGGCCGGGATGAGCGCGGAGATCAGTACGTTGTCATCAAGATCGTACCCCCGGGACAATTGACAGAGGAGCAGCGCCGGCTGTTGGAACAGTTGGGCCAGCAAGACCAATCCGACCCTCGTTCAAAGTGTGCCTGGAATAAGGAGTAGGCGACATCTACATGGCGGCAGGCGACTCCGACGAGAATCGACCGACAATGAGCGGGCTGTGTTTTCTCCTGGCCTTTGCGGTGCCCAAGCAGGACGCCGATCCAGCCAAGGTTGCGCCGGCCCTCGCACTTGTTCTGTTGATCGGGTTCGTGCTTGCAATGTTGTTCCTATTGAGCACGTACGTGCTTGTGCGCAGCATGCGCCGGCACCGGGCCGCTGCCAGCCGACGACGACGGGCGCCGACGCCCGTAGATGATGTCTGGGCGATGGGCAAGCTACCCGACGATGCCGACACCGACGACGGGGACCTCAAGGAACCTGATCGCTGAATGGACCCCCAGTGTGTGCCGGCGCTCGCACGCTGAATGAGGCAGGGAGCACGCATCGGTGAATCTAGACGGTACCGTGGCATTGGTGACCGGCGGCGCCAAACGCGTTGGGCGCGCTATCGTGCTCGAACTAGCCCGGGCCGGCTGCAACGTGGCGGTCCACTTTCGTGATTCGCGTGCCGAGGCTGAGCAGCTCACCACGGAAATAGGCCGGATCGGTCGGCGAGCCGTGACGGTAAACGGCGATCTGTGTGACACTTCGAGCTGGTCTGCGATTATCAGCCAGACCATTGACGGTTTGGATCGGTTGGATGTACTGGTGAACAACGCCTCGGCGTTTCTAACCGGGCAGCCCGATTCGATCGACGCGTTCGACCATAAGCGGTGGGAGACTGTATATCGGGTCAATCTGGTGGCGCCGGCGGCACTAAGTCATCACGCCCGCCCCTATTTGCAGGCCCACGGCGGCGGCAAAATCGTCAACCTGTGCGACATCTCTGCCGAGCGGCCCTGGCCCGATCACCTGGCGTACTGTACTTCCAAGGCGGCGCTGATCGCCCTGACGAAGGGGCTGGCACGGGCGATGGCCCCGAGTATTCAGGTCAACGGGGTAGCACCAGGGATAGCGGTCTTTCCAGACACATTTTCTACGGCGTTACGCCGCAAGCTGACCGGCCAAGTCCCGCTTGGGCGGGAGGGAACACCCCGGGAGGTCGCCCGTCTCGTGCGGTTTCTGGTGGAAGCTGGCGATTACCTTACCGGGCAGGTCATTCCCATAGACGGCGGGCGAAGCCTGATATAACTAGCTCGAACACCTCGAGAAACAATCGCAGGAGATTGCCGAGAGGAGCGCACACCCCAGCCTATTAAACTGGTCCGGGCTACGGGGCACCCCGGTGATATCCGAAAGTCGACCCCGCGACGAAGGCGCTGGGAGCATCGCGTCCCGCCCCTTGAGGGAGTCGGTTCGGCTGCCGCAGTCGCCGTTCCAACCGGGGCGCATCCCTGTGGGAGTGGCACGGTTTGACCCACCGTGGGCGGTACGGGCCGTGGAAGCTTCACGCCACGCCCTCGCTGCGCGAGACCGTGCCGCACTCCATGGAGCTGGCGACAATTGTTCGAATGCACCCCTGCAGGCGTGGCTCACCCATTTCCAACCTTGCAGCTATGGATGGATGGAATACAATCACCGGGCTGCAAGGTGAACTGGTCTCTTACCCCGTGGAGAGCAAAGGGCACCCGGACGGAGACCTCCGGCAACGGAAGGCTCTCAGAGGCTTTCGCGAGGTCGGATCGACCACCGAATTGCCCGCGGCCCGCGTGATGCCGACACGCGTAAAGATGATTGGATAGAACATCTATGGACACCAGCATGGCATCGCTCCTACTGGGCGTCGTTCCTGAAGCCGGCCCTTACGTCAACGTGATCAAGATCCTGGTGGTCATCGCACTGTTTCTTGGATGGGTGGCGGCGGCGCAGTGGGTCGAACGCGACACCGACTTTGTCAAGACCAAACGCGAGCAGTGGAACTTGATCGTCTTCTCAGGTGGGGCCGTGGCAGTATTCGTCCTGTTGGTCCCGCCGTTGTGGCACGGTCGACTGTTCGCCGTCGGTGTGGGGTTCTGGGTGCTGTTGTCAGGAGCACCGTTTGTCGCCTACCTCATGCACCGTGACAGTCGCGTGGCACCAGCCAAGCGCATCCTGGCGATCGCTCGCGTCAAGCGCCTGGTCAGCGGCGGCCGTGGCGCGAAAAAAGCCAAGGACAAAGGGGTGCGTGTGAGGATTGCAGATCACAACGGACAAGCCGTGGCATTCCCGGACGACTACGAGGAGGCGGCGTCCTATCAGGTGGTGCAGGATTTTCTGTTCGATCTTCTGTTTCGGCGAGCGTCCGACGCGGACATGTTGGCTGGCAAAGAGAAGTATCGGCTGGTGTACCGGATCGACGGGGTCGCCACCGAGCATCCGGAGGGTGTCTCAATCGAAGACGGCGAGCGGATCTTCAGGTACCTCAAGAAACTGGCCGGCCTCAACGTCGAGGAGATTCGTCGGCCTCAAATGGGGAAGGTAAAGGTGGCCCTCTTGGGCCACGAGGGAGAGCCGGACTACAGCGAGGTGCACACCTCGGGCACCACGGCCGGAGAGCGGCTGCGCCTGCGACTCCAATCGGGCACGACACTGCTTCGCCTGCACGAGCTTGGCCTCGCCCGGCAGCGTCTTGACGCCCTGAGGCGCCTTATGTCCAAGCACAGGGGGTTGCTCTTGATGAGCGCGCCCGCGCAAAACGGACTGACCACGACGTTGTACGCAACTCTCCGCAGTCACGACGCCTACATGAACAACATCCACTCGCTCGAACGGCGCCCTCTGACCGAGCTCGACAACATTACCCAGCACCGCTACGACGGCAGTAATAGCGAGGTCAACTACGCCCGAATGCTGCAGACGGTACTCCGCCGTGAGCCAAACATCGTTATGGTCGGCGAATGCGACGACCGCGAAACCGCGGTGGTCGCGACGCGCGCCGCCGCCGAGGACCGTAAGATCTATATGGGGATGCAGGCGAAAGACACGTTCGACGCCCTTAGCCGATTCCTCGGCTTGTTGCACGACAACCGCCTCGGTGCCAAGGCCCTGCTGGGCGTGCTCAACCAGCGGCTCCTTCGTTTGCTCTGCACTGAATGCCGGGAAGCCTTTCAGCCGGACCCGGCCACGCTGAAGAAACTGAATCTCCCTGCCGAGAAGATTGAATGTTTCTACCGCCCGCCGAGCGAGCCCAAAGTGAGCCGGCGGGGCAAGAAGATCCTCTGTCAGAAGTGTCAGGGCACCGGGTACGTCGGGCGGACAGGCGTGTTCGAGTTGTTGCTCGTCGATGACGCCGTAAGGAAACTCATCGCCGAGGGCGCTCAGATCAGCCGCATTAAATCGCAGTGCCGAAAGAGCAAGATGTATTACTTGCAGGAGGGTGCCTTGTTGAAGGTCATTGACGGGACGACCAGCATGGACGAAATCCTGCGTTGTCTCCGGAGCGACGAAAAGTAGAAACGGAGCCGGACCATGTGGTTATCGCTTCTGTTGTTGGTCCTTGTGGTGCTAATCGTAATACGGCAGGCCTCGCATGGGCTGTTCAGGACGTTTATCATGACGGTGCTGACGGTGTGCTGCGCCGCCCTCGCCTTCGGGACGTATGAATGGATCACCAATCACTGGATTGCGCCGCTCTGGCCGCGGGACATGTTGAATCCGGATTTCATGCTGCCGGCGGCGCTGGGGGTGACGTTCG
>CP070827.1:1240035-1244404 GCA_020344555.1 Phycisphaerales bacterium | reverse complement strand
ACTGGCATAGCCGGGGAAATCGAAGAGTGAGCCGAACACCAGCGCCTCCTCGACGATGACCGGTGCCTGCACGCAGTCCGAATAGAACTCGAACACGATGCATCGCTGAAGAGGAAAGGATGCGATCGTCGGTGACAACTGTACGGTGACCTCGGCCAGGTGGGCTCGGTTGACCTGGACCCTCCAGGCGCACTGTGCTTCCACACCGCAACTGTCGGAGGCGGTACATTCAAATTCCGAAATCCCCGACGGGAACTCTCCCCCTGCCTCTATCAGGTGGTCGACGTCGACATCTTCGCTGTTTGTTGCGGTGCAGGCCAGATCGATCTCTCCGCCGCAATCGGCACTGACCTGGATGGGGTCCCAAGTCACCAGTGCCGTGAAGCCGGGAGCATCGGCGTTCACCGTGACACTCTCGGGGCACTCCAGGACCAGGCCGTTACCGCTGATTACCAGTTCGCCGGTGCAGCATGGCACGAAAGGTACATCGAGGCCGTCGCTGTCCGTCAAACGCGTGTCCCTGGGATACTCGTCGAGGAGACACATCGGTGGCAAGGTGGCGCACCGCTCCAGGGGACGGAAGCGAATTGCCGCCATGATCGCGGGACCCCCCGTGCCGGGGTCGCCAAAGGGAATCCCCACCGCGTAGAAGATCCTACCCACCTGCTCATCGATGATTCTGAAAACTTCAATGCTAAATGGCGAGCCCGGATCCGCCGTCGCTCCCGGGGCAACGCCCAGAACCTCCAGAGCGATTGGGTCGTATCCGATGAGGAACTGTCCGCCGGCGATGGCGCTCGTGCTCGCCCCGAGCGACACGTAAACCACCAGCTCCTCATCAACTCCATAACACCCTTCCACCGGCAGTTGACCTGGAACTGCCTCGAGACGTAGCTCCGGCACCGTACCGCATACACAAAAGCCGGTCTGTTGATTGCACAGCGCGCCGAAGCAATCCACGTCCGAGGTGCATGGCCACGTATCGATGTCGGTCCCCACACAATTGCCTTGTCCATCGCACACGTCCATGAGCGTGCAGGGATCGCCATCGTCGCAGGGATCGTGGTTGTTCACGTGCACGCATCCAGTGTCCGGGTCACACGAATCGTCCGTACACACGTCGCCGTCGTTGCAATCTGGTGGGGAACCGCCCAGGCACACACCGTTTATGCAAGTATCATTCGTTGTACAGGCATCGCCGTCGTCGCACCGGTTGTCTACATCACAGTACTCGAGCAGGAGGCTGACGATCGCCTCGGGCACATCCGTCGAGGGCTCCTTGATGTGGAACGCGGTTCCGCCGGTGCCGGTGGCGATGTGATTGGCCAGCGCCATGACGCAGGCGTTCGAGCCCGTTCCCGTGATCGGCGACACGATCACGTCGTGCGTGTTGGCGACGTTGATCGCATTGGCAATTGAGTCACGGTCGTCACCGGGATCGTTGCAGCCGTCGGGGTAGTTGCCGTTGCAGGGGCCCTCGTCACTTACAGGTACGACGATGTGGACTGCCTCGTTGGTCCAGAGGAAACGCTCCGCGACGATGGCGGTCGCCGGGCCCCAGGACTCATATGCCGACATGTCTTCGGGGAAGCGACAGCCGGTCGGCTCGCCGGGCACCGTGCTGCCAAGGGCTGTCACCACATCACCGTCCAGACAGCCAAAGGCGTCCACGGGAGTCTCAGTGATACCGAGCACGCTCAGGTCGACCGTTTCGATACCTCCGAGGATCCGATCAACAGAAGAGCAAAGCGCCGCAGCCTCGTCCCTCATCGACCCCGAGGTGTCCATGATGAATACGATGTCGAGCGCCGGGCAGACGTAATTCGGGGTGCAGGGGATGCAGCCGGGGATGGGCCGGTTGGCGCACAGGCCCCCTTCGCACGCATCTGTTGTGCACGCATCGGCGTCATCGCACTCGGCGTCCGCCGCACATGCCGGCAAACCAGCGCCACCCTTGACACTTCTAAGCACGACCCGGACGTCAGTCAGGGTGCCTGCGGTGTCGGCGGGCTCCAGGCCATCGCTGCCAATCGCCACAGCCGCCAGCGCCAAGGGCAACCAGCCCACTAGCCACACGCCGGCTCGGAAGAAAGGGACTCGTCCTTCCCCACTCATTATTGGTCTTCCACGTTTCGTTAGCGAGCGCGGACTCAGCCGCGCGAGCCGCCGAACACTACAACAGTCTTGAGGCCTTCCGTGGTGCGTCTGGATGTCCTCAGCCCAACACAGTCGCAACTGGCCGGCTGCTCTTTGTAGGTCCGCGGGCGCTAACTGGCGGGCGTCGAGCTGGGTTCTGCGTGCCTGCTCTTTCCACGCGCCCCCAAAGGGTCAAAGACCCTCCGGCGACTGCCCTCTTCCCACTCTAGCACGCGCCCCTGGCTGCTTCAAGCAATCGACACTGCCGATAGCGGGATGCCGGCGTCGTCGGCCGGTAATCCCCGATATGTCAACCCCGCCCGGATCCGGTAGCTCGCCTGTCGAGTTTCCGGACGTTGAGTGAGGCCGTCCGACGGACCGCTCTGATCGATGCGGGCATGCCACAGTGCAGGTAGCGACCTGCCCGGCGCGGATGTGGCCGTGAGGTTGAGAAGACAGTCGGTCGCACGTGAGGATTGTGGTAAACTAGGGTGCTTCGCTGACATCGCTGAGCCGATTAGCGGTGGACAGTTCTTTCTTGCTTACGATCCATCGCTCTCTGAGGTGGTTGAAATCCGGGCCGGAGATGCCCCGTTCTCGCTGCTGTTGTTTTCGAATGCGCAGGTACCGGACCTGGTCGATTGCGCAGTGGGTGTGAGTCCGCTTGACCATCCAGGAACGTCCGAGAACCGCGTGATGGCTAGGATCATCCTGAGGGCGTCGGATGTTGCCGACCAACCGCAGCTCTGGTTCCGCCCGCAGGACGAGCCATCCACAGTGTTGCTCACAGCGGACGGTGGTGTAAGGCCCTATAAGGTGGACGGAGTCGCGGCCAGGGCCGACGTGTCGGACTTTGCGGCCTTTCAGAGTTGTTACGGCGGTTCCGAGAGACCGGTGCCGGTGGTGTGCCGGTGTCGATTTGACCTCGACAACGACGAGGATGTCGACACCGACGATTTCCAGCTCTTCCGAGCGTCGTTTAGCGGGCCTCCCAGTGGTGTCTGCACGTCAGACTGAGTCGTTGGCCTGCGTCCTATAACGTGCCTCCCCAGTTTCGAACATCGGAGCTACGGTGTGAATGGAGTAGAGCGGACCTAACGCGGGAACCAATTTTTTTTCATTTTTGCGTGACTGTTCGCATTGATGTAGGTGGCTCGCTTGTCTATACTGGGCTAACCAGGAAGGGTTGATTGGCGGCCACTGGCTGCAGCTATTTGCGCCTTAGCAATGGAGGGGCGCGTCGAAGGGTGAAAGACTTCTAAACTAAGGGGGGCACCCGCCGAGGTAGATCCCACGTAGCGTGGAGGACGGAAAGGATGAGAGCGGGCTTAGTGTTTACGTTACTCTTGGCTTTGGGCGTGGCTCCGATGGTGGCGGTCGCAGACGACCGTCCGGTGCCGGCGCTGTTCGAATTCACGTACACAAACCCAACGGGCGGCATCACCGAGATCCCCGATTATTCGCTGCAGTGGTTCCCGCTCGAGCAGACTTTGATGCTCCTAGACCCCTCTGATCCCATCACTAATCTCGAGTTTGAGATCACAGGTCTGACGCACGGCGCGCCTATGGACCTCAACTTCATCCTGCTTGATCCGAACGGAACGGGGGTGGACCCGATCGGCTCCGGGATCGAGCTCATGGACGACTCCGGTTGGTTCGGTGACGGCTTCGCCCTCGAAGACGTTACTCTCCTGTTTGCCGACAAGGGTATCGAGCTGCCTCACAACGACGTGGATGCCATACAGCCCTTCCCGGAGACGATCTACCGTCCGGATGGTCCGGGCATGTTCTCAGACTTCTACGGCCGCAGCATCGGGACGGCCCCGTGGTATCTGGTTGTGATCGATGATGCCGTCCGCGACGAAGGCAGTTTCCAGTCGGCAACGCTTCGCGGAGTCCCCGAGCCCGTGACGCTTACGCTGCTGGCGTTGGGTGCTCTAGTGACGCTGCGTCGGCGGCGTTGGTAACGATCGCTACGCTTTTTCCATAATCAGGCCCTGCCCATTCCCTAGGCTGGCTCCGTCTAGCTCGATAAGTGCGCTATAAGGCAGCGAAGGCTTCACGCTCTGCCGAGTCCCGATGCGTCTTCGTCCCGGTTGGCCGGGGTACATCGGGCTTCTCGGCACCTGCCGGAGAACCGAGAATCCCGGCGCGCCGGGACTCGGTCCAGTGATTTCCGCTTTTCCTTTCCCGACGTCTCAAGACAAGAGCCGGCGTTCGATTGGCCTGCACT
>CP070827.1:1235538-1239935 GCA_020344555.1 Phycisphaerales bacterium | reverse complement strand
GCTGGAACCGCCGCCGGAGACAAAGATCGAGGTCTACGAGGAGACGTCCGGCTCGATCCTCTCGAAGAACGACAGCCCCGACCTGCCGTTTACCTGGTCGGTCAACCCCTACCGCGGCTGCCAGCACGCTTGCAGCTACTGCTATGCCAGGACGTATCACGAGTACCTGGGCCTGGGTGCGGGCACCGACTTCGACAGCAAGCTGATCGTCAAGCTCAACGCTGCTGAGCTTCTTGGCAAGGCCTTTCGCAAGCGGGGCTGGGAGCGCGAGAGGGTCAACTTTTCAGGGATCACCGACTGTTATCAGCCGCTCGAGGCCGGCTACCGGATCACGCGGCGATGTCTCGAGGTTTGCGTGGAATGCAATAATCCGGCCGTGGTGGTGACCAGGGGGTCCTTGGTGGTCCGCGACGCCGATATCCTCGGCGAGTTGAACAGATGCGCCGGTGCGCAGGTGCTCATCAGTATTCCCTTTGCGGATGCGGTGACTTGTAAGCTGTTGGAGCCGCAGGCCCCGGTTCCGGCGCGACGATTTGAGGCCATCCGACGGCTTCACGAGGCCGGTGTGCCGGTCGGCGTGCTGATCTCTCCGGTTATCGCCGGCCTCAACGATCGCGATATCCCCCGGATTCTGCAGCAGGCAGCGGCGGCCGGGGCGCGATCGGCAAGTTACACCGCCCTCCGACTGCCCGGCAGCGTCGAGCAGGTGTTCCTGTCGCGTCTGCGCGAGGCAATGCCTCTGCGCGCCGAGCGGATCATCAATCGTCTCCGCCACGTGAGAGGCGGGAAGCTGAGCGACTCGCGCTTTTGCGAGCGGATGCGCGGACACGGCCCATACTGGGATAGCATCCGCGGCTTGTTTGCAGTATCCAAGAGGCGCTTCGGCCTGAAAGGTGCGTACGAGGCCGAACCCGCGCCGGCCGAAGCGTACAGTGCAGAGGACTACGCTTCACACAAGGCAGAACATCGCCAGTTCACATTTGACTTCGACGGGTAGGCCGTCCCAGCCGCTCGACCGAAACATGTGGGACCGACTTTCCAGTCGGTCGAGACATCCCGGCGTGCCGGGACAGCGCCTGTCCCACACAGGATATATCGTACGCCCTAAGAAGCACTAGCAGGCTGAAAGCCTGCTCGAAAATAATCGCATGAAAGGCTGTCTCCTGCCGGACGGTATATTGTCCGGCATGGTTCCGAATCAAGAGGAGACAACCTTTCATGCGATTACTAGCGTCCACCGATGGACCGAGCGCTAAAAGGTCTCATCGCGAAACTCGACACCCTGGTCCAGCTCTCCCGATTGGAAATCGCCGCATGAAAATCAAGAACAAAAGTCAAGATCTTGGACCGCTGAATATACTGAGCACGTTCCGGAGCTCTGTGCAAGCCCAGACTGGTGCGCATTCCATATCTAGCAATGCCGGAGACGGATAACGCGAGGCCGTATGCGGCGATCTGAGCGCCACCATCCCCGTTGTGAGGCCCGGGGCGGTCACGGGTCATCGCGCTTTTTTCCGAGGCGGCTACCGTGGAGTCTTTGGGTAGGCTGGCCAGTAGTCACAATACAGTCAAATGCCTCAAATGTGGTGCCATCCACAAGGCTTCCAGTCAATGTCAGCGCGACGGAGGTACGACGCGGGATGGTGTCGAGTTCCAGAGCGCGAACCATCTCACGCGTCGAGAACTTGATCGTGAAATCCTCGATGCCGTCAGGGCCTCCCTCCTGACAATCGCAAAGGTCGCCAAGGTAATGCATAGCGACGTCTTCAATCGCGCCCCATGGCCGACCCCGTTTCGTGAGGGGGGGCACGACACCTCCGACACCATCGGCCCGCCCCAACGCAAGCGAATGGAATATCAGCTCCGTCACGTCAAACGATTCACTGCCGACAATGGCCACGGGGACGACTCCGCGACTTCCAAGGTTGACAGGGTTGGGGCACGAACCCGGCTTAATGTCCAGATGAGCCGCCATCACGATGGGTGGGTGGAACTCGTAGGCCCCCATGTCGACGATCGGAGGCACACCGTTGCCTGTATCCGGCGTCTGCGGGTCGTCAAGGAACCGCGGCCCCCCGGCCAGGTCGAACGGCAGCGGTTCCTCCGTGTCCGAGTCACCGTCCAGGTCGGGCGTGTCGGGTGGAACGCCATCGTTATCGCCGGCGTCGATGCATGGCGAGCCGGACAGCAGTTGCAGGTCACCCAGATCATCGTCGTGAGTACCCCATACTCCGTCGGGGCCGGGGTCCGGGCTCTGTGCAAACAGGGGGTCGGCAGAGATGTTGCCGTCGGTCCCCGTTGGGTCAAGGAGGCCTGAATAGTCGTACGCCGTGTTGCCGTACACGCAGTTGTACCGCAGCGTCGGGGGGCTGCTGGTACCGGATCGATGGACCCCCGAAGAGTTGAACGCGACGATCGTGTTCGCCATCGTCGGGGACGCGCGGTCCATATACAGCGCGCCACCAGCGGAAGCGCTGTTGCCGGTGATCGCGTTGTTCGCCATCGTCGGGGAACACCGCACTAGGAACAGCCCGCCGCCGTACCCGGCGCTGTTGCTCGTGATCTCGTTGTTCGCGACCGTCGGGGAACACTGCTCGAGGAACAGCCCGCCGCCGTAGATGGCGTTGTTGCCCCTGATCTCGTTGTTCGCGATCGTCGGAGAGAAGGAGGACAGGGCCAGTCCGCCGCCGTAGCCGACCCTGGCGCTGTTGCTCGTGATCGTGTTGTTCGTGATCGTGGACGACGAGTAGCCCACGCTTAGCCCGCCGCCGCTGTAGAAGGCCTTGTTGCCCATTACCGTGTTGTTCGCGATGGTTGGGGAGGAGTTGTAGAGGCGCAGCCCGCCGCCGTACGGGGCGTTGCCGTTGGTGATCGTGAAGCCGTCGATTGCGCCGACTCCTTCGCAGCCTGCCCGTGCGGTTACCACCGAGCCTTGCTGCTGCCCGTCCAGGATCGTGACGTTGGCGTCCCAGTCGCGCTCGTCCCGCGCCGTCTCGCCGGCGGCAAAGCCACCGTACACGTACGCATACGGATGAAGCGTAAGCCGCTCGTAGTAGGTGCTGGCCTGCACCCATACCTCCCCGCCCAGCACGGACGCCGCGTCGATGCCCGCCTGCACTGTCCGTTTGGCCAAGCCCCAGGACGAGCCGTCGTTGGCGTCTTCCCCGGCGGGGCTGACCCGGACGATGATGTAGGGGCCTGCCAGCCACACCGTGCCATCCGATTCATCGGCGCCGATGTCGACGGTTCCACCTTGGACGCGGGGCTCGCCGTCTATGTCAAAGTTGCCTAGCGCGTCCGTGTTGTCCCCGGTGTCCACGCAGGGTGAGCCCGGCTGAATGTGTGTGTTCCCGTACCGCGGGTCGGCAAGCAGCGGGTCAGCGGAGATGTTCCCGTCAGTCCCGGTGGGGTCAGGGAGGCCGTCAAAGTCGTACGCGGTGTTGCTGTACACGCAGTCGTGCCGCAGCGTCGGGGTGTCCGTGGTACGGAAAAGGTGAATCCCGGACGAGTTGAACGCGATGATCGTGTTCGCTATCGTCGGGGAGGAGTCTCGGTACAGGTACAGCCCGCCGCCTTCCCGAGCGCCGTTGCCCGTGATCGTGTTGTTCGCCATCATCGGGGAGGAGTCCCACAAGTGAAGCCCACCGCCGTCGTTCGCACCGTTGCCCGCGATGACGTTGTTGGCGATCGTCGGGGAGGAGTCCCGCAGAGACAGCCCGCCGCCGCCTGTAGCGCTGTTGGCGGTGATCGTGTTGTTCGCGATCTCCGGGAAGGAGTCGTACAGGTACAGCCCGCCGCCCATTAAGATGGTACTGTTGCCGATGATCGTGTTGTTCGCGATCGTCGGTGAGGACGAGGACAGGTACAGACCGCCGCCGGAACCACCGGAACCGGTGGCACTGTTGCCCGTGATCGTGTTGTTGGCAATCGTCGGGGAGGAGTAGTCCAGGTACAGCCCGCCGCCGCGGTACGTGGCACTGTTGCCCTTGATCCTGTTGTTGGCGATTGTCGCGGAGGAGTCGCGCAGGTACAGCCCCCCGCCGTCGAAGGCCCGGCCGTTAGTGATCGTGAAGCCGTCAATCCGGGTCGTCTCGGTTGCCCCGGCAGGCGAGATGACCACGCTGCCTGTGCCATTGCCATTCAGGATCGTTGGGTTCGCGTTCCAATCGCGCTGGGTAAGCTCGGTCTCGTTTCCGGCGAAACCGCCGTAGACTTCGACTCCCAGGGCGAGCGTGAAGTTCCCGACGTACGTGCCGGCCGCCACCCAGACCTGGTCGCCGGATTGCGCCGCCGTCAAGGCGGTGGACAGCGAGTCGTAGGCCGTCGCCCAACTCGTCCCGTCCCCTCCAGATGAGGCGTCGTCATCGACATACCACGTGGTCTGCCCCCGTGCTCCC
>CP070827.1:1230987-1235438 GCA_020344555.1 Phycisphaerales bacterium | reverse complement strand
TGATCGACGACCCGCCGAAGGTCAAGCGGAAGACGAAGAGAACCCGTGCCGGAGGCACGGGACGAAAATAGCCCCGCGATTCATCGCGCGGACTTGCTCACCGCCCCCGCCACCAGAGTCCCGTAGGGACGCCCGAACCCTAGCGAACCGGCTGACGATGTCAAAAAACTCATCCTGACACCTCGGCGTTTTCTCGGGCCTGGCAAGGGGGTAGGGCGGTCAGGCGCCCCTGGCTCCGCTCTCCCTTCAAGCCCCTACGTCTCGCCCCCAGGGCCGTCGGGTCAGGGGCCGAGCACGGCGGGCTTTATGCGGCAAGGCAATGGGGGCCCCCAGGACACGCATCAACTAGTCCATTCTCGCATTCTTGCACAAGGTCGTGTAGCATATTCGACATGAACAAGAACGACATACCCGAACCGCATGAGCTCGCAAACAAGCCGCTTGTCGAAGCAATCTTCGAGCTTCGGTGGGCGCTCAAAGAGTCGGGACAAGGTTTGCCACCACAAGACCCTGGTTTTCGCATCGCGCTGGGGCGCTATTACGACTGCGTCCGAGCGACCTACCCCGTCCTGCAGGACCTGCCAACGGCCCAGGTACCTGAAAACATGACGGCTTACGCTGTGCGGCACCAATTCCGCGCGGAGAAGAACAAATGGCCGCTGACTCAGCTCGGGCCAGGCATACTCACCGTCAACGACACGGCTGGGTACACATGGACGAACTTCCGTCCGCGACTACTCGGGGCAATCGAAGCCCTATTCAAATCATACCCCGGCGATATCGCAGCTTTTAAGCCGGTCGGCGTCCGACTCAGGTACATCGATGCCATCCCGTACAAGCCGAAGGAGATGGACCCGGTTCAGTTTCTGTCCGAACTTCTCCACATGCAGATTTCGGTTGAGCCGCTGCTTTTCGAGGACCCGACGAATCCGGATGCACCTGTCAGAGCCAATCTGAACTTGACCTTTCCGCTGAAAGAACCCGTAGGCGAAGGCATTCTCGGTTTCGCAACGGGCGCTCGGGACGGTAGACCCAGCATCGTTCTCGAAACCGTCGTTCGCTCAGACGGTGACGATGTACCGAAGGAAGCCGACGACTTCGAGACTTGGCTAAGCCAGGCGCACGGTATCGTCGATAAATGGTTCTTCACACTTTGCCGCGGGAAGCTACTGGAATCATTCGAGCGGAAGAATGCGAACACAAAGGACTAGCGCGCCACCGAGCTTCGAAGGCACGGCGACAGAGACTGCTCCGGATTTGGACGCAGATGCCCTTGCGCTACTCCGGGCAGCTGCTCTCCCCCACGACGTCGGACACTCGCCGTTTGTCCGCCAACCGCGGCCCGAGCCCGGAATGCGTCGCCTCTGGAGCAATCTCGGGCGATGGGTTTTCGCTGCCACGGCTGCTACGACACCCATGTTCTACGTTGACGTTCGACAAGAGCTGCGCCGCTCTGGCGCCTCGGCTATCATTTGGACTGGTCGCCGGCGACGAGGCCATCGGATTTCCCTGGCAGAGGCACGTGAGCTTGCTTTTCGAATCCTCGCGGAAACGGAGCGTAGACTGCACGAAGAGCGAGAGGCTGAAGCACGTTTCATCCTCAGCTTCTGGGAAGATGGGGACGTAGCAGGCGAATGATTTACAGCGCAGTAGACCAGAACGAGCCGATTAAGCAGGGCGATATCTTCCGTGGAATCCCCCGTGTCGACTTCTCGCTCTCAGCGATTGCCGTCGTCGACGACGAGGAGGGACAACGCCGAACCACATGGCGAGACTTGCTCGACGAGAATGGTGAACACGCAGCGGTAGCCGCCGTTGTCCCAATGAAGTCCGTAGATGCCATTGTTATTACTCAAGACTGTGATGCCATGCGCGGTGAGTATCTTTGCCTCTGTCAGATCGACGAGTTCCTCGCCGCCAGGAAGGTCAAGACGGCGCCAAAGAACGCCAAAGCTTGGAAAAACGACATCGTTAGGCACTCGAAAACCAACCAGCGGTGGTTCTACCTACCGGCTGACCCGAGCTTCGGGTTCCCGCAGCGTATGGCCGCGGACTTCCGGGTCATCCTCCGGGTCCCGCGTCTCGACCTCGACGCTATGCGGGACCTGCGCGTGGGGCGCCTCAACGATGTCGGCACGGAGCACTTCCGTGAATCGCTCGGGCAGTTCTTCCGACGCTACCCATACAACGAATGGTATCCACTGACCAAGCAAGAGTTCGAAGCGTACGTTGAAAGCTGCCCCGAGCAGGTCCAACCGTACCCCTGGCAGGAGTAACGCCACAAGGGGCAAGTAGCGAACGGCACTGCCGCGGTTTTTCAGCCTGCTACGGGGTTTATGGGGTTCGTTGGGCGCATGCACCTTCGCTCAACGCGTCCAGGATGCCCCGACAACCCCTGCAGAGGCCCCAAGAGCCACGGCAGTGCCATTCGGGCAAGTAGCCCCTCCGGTGGCCTATACCAGGGACCGAAACGTGCCATTTCTTCTCCCTGACAAGTGCGATTATCACGTAGAAGAGACAGGACCTAGCTGCCCTCCAAAAGAGAGTCCTTCAGCGTGGTGCGTGTGTGCTTGTCCACAAGCTGCCCCCATGCTACGCCTTGCTCCACCGCCATGGCAGCCATGACTTTGACCTCGCCCTCTGCGGCCCTTAGGCCTTCGCTTACCTTCTTACGTAGCACATTGACCTTGGCGTCGGCAGGTTTCTCCCGATAGACGATGTACTCCGCGAGGTACTCGCGACCTTCCGCCCTAGACAGCGCCAGAAATGGTGCGAGTTCGGCCCACACCGTCATCTCGGGCGGGTTCAGACCGTCGACCTGATAACGACTTGCCAAGGCGCCGTAGAGGGCATATTGGGCAGGTGTCGTATCGGGGGCCGATCCCTGCCCGGATTGAGCCTGGTTGTAGTGCTTGTCGTAGGACATCCGCATCGATTCACGAATGCCCTCCGCGTTGTTGATGTTCTTGAGTAGATCCCAGAATCCCATCGTTGTAGTCTCCATTTTAGAAGACGTCCATCCCCCAAGGCACCATCATTGTGCAAGGGTGACTGCGAGTAAACGCAAGTGTAAGGCCAAATCGAACGAGCAGACCAGATAGGGCGGGTTCCACCTTCCGCCCCGTCAGCCAGCAAGGCCCGCTCCACTGACCCGCCGAAGGCGGGACGACTACCAGCGTGCAATCGGCAATCCCCAATCCGCAATTTAGGCCAATCACCCAATACATTCTCCATATGAGGTTGTCTGATGACGCTGTTCACCCCGTACGCCCGATACGATGGAACCACATTCCCCCGTCAGCGATTAGCGATCGGCTATCGGCCCGAGTCTCAATTCGCAATTGCTTCGTCGCTTGGTGGCTTCGGCCTGACGCCTCCTTGATCCCGGCGTGTCCCGACGTACCCCGGCGAACCGGGACGAAGACACGTCGGGAGGAGGATTCTGATCCCTTGGTGCCCCTGTCCCTTCGTCCCTACCTCTGTTCCATCCCGACGTATCCGGACGTACCCCGGCAGACCGGGACGATGACGCATCGGGACCGGCCGGTGATTTTGCCGAGTGTCACTCGTAGTCCTTTGGCGAACGTGTCTTTTCTGAACCGGACAAAGCGTTCCATCTGCCGCCTTCATGGGCCCGAAAAAGGGGAGCGGCTCCGCCTCGCAACCGGCCCACGATGGTGGCTCACGTCCAGGGGAGACACGGGCAGAGCCCGCCGGAATCGGGTGCGTGACAGTCCAGGCGGCTTGATGGGCGAAGGCTGTTGCAGCCTGAAAGGCTGACCTATAGCATTCTCGGATTCCGTGTATCAGGTGTAGCGCCGTCCCTTGTGGGCGGCGCCCGCCCCGAGTGTGCGTCACCCACCGGGGGTGACGCTACACAAAAACCGATAACGCTGTTTGGTAGCGGTGGGCAAGTCCCGGCGCGCCGGGACGCCGCGTACGGTGACTCCGACACCCGTTCCATTCCACCGTGCAGGGGTCGCATATACGTCCCGTCGCGCAGGGCGCAGAGAATAGACGACACTTTCAGCGTCGGGCGGTTCGGTCCCGGCGCGCCGGGACGCTTGCCCCCGGCTATTACAGAGCAGGCCTTCAGCCTGCGACCCCACCCGCCGATTCTGTCACGGACCTCCGGCGATCCGCTTGTAGTAAAAACATGACCGACGGCCGACGCCCCCAGATCCCCGACCCCCAATCCCCAATCCGCAATCCGCAATCTCCAATCCGCTCTCGCCATACGTCTTGGCAGCTATTATGATCAGGGCCAATGAAGAACGCGATGGACGTTCCAACCGATACCTCCGCCCAGGTACCGATGCCTGAGATTACCACGGAATCGATCGTGGAGGCCCTGCTGTTTTCGACGGATGACCCGCTTCCGGCCGCCAAAATTGCCCAGATTCTCGGCATTGGCGACGCCGGCGACGTGAAGCGCCATATCGAGGCCCTTA
>CP070827.1:1226430-1230887 GCA_020344555.1 Phycisphaerales bacterium | reverse complement strand
GCTCCGCGATCAGCGACCCGACGATGTGGCTACGGTGCTGGGACCGTTCGGCTCATCTCGGGTTGCTTCGGTCGCCGGCCTCGCCGTGCAACTACGACCTCGCCGAGCCATGCGAGGCCGAACGTGCCCCACACAACCACCGGCGCCCAATCCGGCATGGACCACACACCGACTGTCTCTCGCCGCAACTCGGCCTCGAAGTACAGAATCATGGCAAGGGCGGCAACAATCCAGCGGGCACGTGCACCAAATGGCAACCAAATCAGCACCCAGGACAGGTACCAGTAGTGGACGATGGGCATGAGGAGCAGCAGTGTGCCCATCGCGGCGGCACCGTAGTCGGTGAAATCATGCCTTCGCCAGGCAAGTGCAATAAGAATCGCGGCAAGAAGCAGTGCGGCCGCAACATGCGTTGCCACAGTGCCAAGCGATGTCACCGAGAACACGGCAAGCACACTGAAGGACGGAGCGCCGCTGCTGAAACGCAGCAGACTCGAGAACACGCCGGTCCCGGCGCTGAGGTACGGAAGGTAGCAGAGTGTGGCTACCACGACGGCCAGGATCGCTTCGCGCCGACACCTTTTAAGGAACCACGGCAGCAGCACGAGTAGGACAATCTTCGTTGCCATAGCCAGCCCGAGCATTACTCCGGCCAAATTCTTCCGTTTGGCGACCACGGCCCAAACGGCGACCGCCATGAATAGCAGCATCAGGCTGTCCACATGCCCTTCGATCGCAAACGAGGCCAATACCGGCGGGCAAAGACTGTAGAGAACTGCCCCGTGCGGCCGGCGACCCAGCCCTCGCAGGCACGCCGCCAGAACCACCATGACAAACACGTCCCACACAACGTGCATTAGCTTGACCGTGTATACTGACGGGCAAATAGCCGCCGCAGCCAGAAACTGCAACTGGGAAACCGGGCCGTAAATGGCCGGGTAATCCGGGTGATTTATCTTCCCCCAACCGTCATCGCGCAGGTCGGCAAGCTGTGGATCGTCGGGCGGATGCCCGAAGGGGTTGAAGCCCGCGTGCTGGACTCGACCTTCCCAGACGTAACGGTAGGCATCATCGCTGGGGTCGACAGCCAACGGTAGAAGACGCAGGCCTATGCACCCCATTAACCACCACCGCCATGCGCCGATGCCGGCCGCCTGGCTGGTGCGCAGAATTACCCACAAGAGCAGAAAATATCCAAGGAAGCCTGCGCAGTACGCCGTCTGGAACGCACGAATGTCCGCGCCGATGCTTCCCAGAAACGCAACGCGGGCCACAAAACAAATCAGCAGTATCCAACCGGCGAGAATGCAAAATCGGATAACCCGCCTCGAATGGCTTTGGCGAGCATTTGAAGCGGACCGCTCGCCCGGCATCGTCATCGAGCGCCGCCCTCGGGAACGACGTCGACGGAAAGCGGCGGGACTTCGATCGCCGACTTCGGCGCCGGTCTGGATCGTCGCGGCCGCGACGCCCAACCGATAAGGCAAAAGCCGATGGCGTAGAGAAACAAAAAGAAGCTGAACAGCCGGTGGTACTGCCGGAAGTAGACGATGAACGAGAACAGCGAATAGACCCCGAGCAGAATCTCCACAAGCCACATCTTGTTCTGCATGACACGATAGCTGGAAGCTCTCGCATCGCCGCCCATGCTTCCCGACTTCGGAGTCCGGACGAACTCACCGCCCCGTAGTGACAAGCCCCGTACCACCGCCAGCGAGTTGTTCACACATATTCCGCAACCCAGCACCAGCATCGATGGGATCGTTCGAAGCCCCGACCATCCACCGCCCAGGGTGTGGCGGGCGTAGGCATAAACGGTTGATGGAGCGAACGCGGAGAGCAAGATCACCGTCCACGCAAGCCAGAACCATTCACCAAAGATTCTTCCCTCGCTAAAAACCAGCAACATGGGTCTGGCCACCAGGGCCAGTATCAGCATCCAGACGGCCACCGAATAATGGGTCAGATGCAGCGTCGCCTCGACTTTCTGGGCCAGTGAGAGCTTTGCCCGCCAGATTCGCGGCAAGAGTTTGCAGGCCACCTGGATGGACCCGGTTGCCCACCTGCGCTGTTGACTCTTGAGGGCCGTGATGTTGCCGGGAAGCTCGGCGGGACAGGCCAGGTCCAGGCAGTAATCGAACTTCCACCCTGCCATTTGCGCCCGGTACGACAGGTCGAGGTCCTCGGTCAACGTGTCGCCGCTCCAGCCGCCGACGTTGGGATCATCGATCGCCGCCCTGCGCCATACACCGGCGGTGCCGTTGAAGTTCATCAGCAGCCCGTTCCACGCACGAGCACCCTGCTCGATGGCAAAGTGCCCGTCGATGCCCAACGCCTGGGCCCGGGTCAGCCACGACTCTTCACGGTTCAGGTGTTGCCATCGTCCCTGCAAGCACGCCAGATCGTCCGACGCCTCCAGCAGTGGAATGGCCCGTCGGAGAAAATCGGCAGGCGGGACGAAATCTGCGTCGAACACGGCCACATACTTCCCCTGCGCGGTCGCAAGTCCGTAGGCCAGTGCACCGGCTTTGTATCCGGTGCGGCTGGGGCGGCGGATGACCTTGATGTCCACTCCGCGGGCGGCAAGCCGGCGCACCGAGGTATCGACCAGGCTGCAAGTATGATCATCGCTGTCGTCAAGCACCTGAATCTCGTGCTTGCCTTCGGGGTAATCGATGGCCGCTACCACCTCGATGATGCGCGGAGCCACGTGGCTCTCGTTGTAGATGGGGATTTGCGTGGTGACGACGGGCCAAGAATCCTCAGCTCGGGTCTTCTGGTATTCGGCGATAATGTCGCGCTGTTGCCGCTTCCTGTCCTTGACCCGGCGACGGAAGAGGAAGAGCAGCAGGTACAGATGCAATCCGTACATCGCGAGCGTCAACGTCGCGACCAGGAAGCCAATCGTCACAATCCAAAGAGGAACGGCGTCCACTTGCCCACCTCGTATCAACCGGGCGAATAAGCGGATAAGCGACTGGTGGTAACAACACTCAGGCAATCAGCGCTGTAGGTTGAGCTTCCAGTCGTATCCTATATAGGTCGTGTCCCACCTATCCTCAGCGAGCGACCGCGCCAGCTCGCTATCGTCGACATACCGCGACAGAAACTCGGATACCGACGCTGCATGGGGCCGATACCGTGGATTCGTCAAATCCTCCCGATACCAATCCAGAAGCAGTGATATACGCATCGTACGGCTTCTAAGGTCGAACACTACTCGCTGCCGGTCCCGAGTGAAGCCGCGAACTGCATCGTCGAGCTGGGCATCGATTTCCGCCGCCTCATAGGCTTCACGTCGCAGCTTGACGCACCCTTTGGCGGCGCAGACCAGCGCGAAGTGTGTTCGTGGGTCCGGCCTGCCCACGCCGGCGGAACGATAAAATGCGGCGTCCTCCGCCACCCACTGCGGTTTTTGAAGCAGCATCGCCTGTTCAATTTCGTCCAGCGTGTATCGGCGCCCGCCGATCATAAACCGGAGACCGCGGAAGAAGCCCTTGCCCTGCTCGCGCACACCGGGGATGGCGACGTCGAGCACGCTGTACCGGGGCCATTCGGTCGGATCGCTCGGTAGTGTCTCCAGCACCCCCTGGATGGCCAGAGCGTTGTACGCGTTAATCCAGAAGGCCAACCGAGCCTTCGCGTCGCCGACCTTTTCCGGGTTGGTATTCGCCAGGCGATACAAATATTCCCGGAAGCGAGCGTCGGACCGGACCGCCCGGTAGTCGACGAGCCCGGCCTCGTCTACGTGCTCGGCAAGCACGCTACTCCAAAGGTCGTGCCTGAAGCCGACCTGCTCCCAGGATTTCGCGAAGGCGTCGCTTTTGGGCACGGGCACATCACGCCCCGGCCCCAAGACGCTGCTCACGAGCAGGATCGCCGGAATGTACGCTGGTGACATGCTGTATGCTCCGCCTTCGCCTGTTCCGACCGCGCCCAACACGGGGCCAAATGCAACACTTCAGACCGACGTGCGTAGTGTAGTTTTCGCTCGCCGAAACGCCAGACATGCGGAGAGGATTCTGGGGATTTTCGCCTCCCAGGACCAACGGATGGTACACGGTTCGGTGGGCTCAACCGGGTTTGCAACGTGCAAATTGCGTCCGTAGAATGCGGTCTGGATAGCTAGTGCTCCGTTACTCCTGAATTGAGGGGTGGCATGCTGTACCCTGGCAACCAGAATAAGACCGGTGCAAGCACCACGCCCCGGAAGGGGCATAGGCGCTTAGCCACGGGCGTGAGCCCGTGGAATGAGAACGGCGCAAAACCAGAAGCCCCGGCAGGGGCGACGGATGGCTGCCATGAGTCTCCGTCGCCCCTGCCGGGGCTTGGGTCCTGTCGTGCGACGCGGACCACGGGCTTGCGCCCGTGGCTACATTCCACCGCCCCTCCGGGGCTTGGGTCCCGTGATGCGATGCGGACCCTTGACCCCCGATTCTCGGGATCTTCGATATGTC
>CP070827.1:1221862-1226330 GCA_020344555.1 Phycisphaerales bacterium | reverse complement strand
GGCCTTTCCCAACGCGTCGATGATTCCGATCTTCACATGTGGTGCGTCCTCGTACTTGAAAAGGCGCTCAAGCATCAGAACCTCGTGCCCATAATGCTCAGCAGCATCTCGGAGGCAACTCCCGCTGATTGCCCGCTCACTTGGGCTCCCAGAAACGGTTCCGTAAGATGATCGAATCCACGTGTCAAAGGCTGCGTGGTATGCCTCGCATTCGCTCCCGGCGTCCAGCCATCTCAAGAGGATGCGCGCGACCATTCGTGCAGCCGACGTCCCTCCGCTAGTCGCAACTGCTTCCAGATCATTGCGCAGCCCGTCCGGGCGGTGTTGGATCAGTTCGGAGCGCAACTCTACGTATTTTGGACCGCTCGCTTCGACGATTGCAAACAGCGCCCCTTCGAGTCGGAATTCTTGTTTGCCACTTCGCTCGATGCTCTGGGCGGCGCTGAAGAACGATGTACAAAGTGTGCCGCAAACCAGCACAATCATCCGCAGACCCTCCCTTGCCCGCCTCTGCCTCCCGTATTCAGTTTCACAACGGCGCATTGTCGTCAACTCCCCTAACGCTGCTATATGATGACTTTCAACTTATTGACCCGCATAGACCCACCAATCGGTGCGTTCCGAGTCCCGTTTCACGGCAGTGCCACAGTGGACTTCGCCCACGTTGCGATGATAGACCATCCAATCATCGATGAACCGTAGCGATGTTCCGTCGCAGGATCCGATGGCGCTCAGCCGGGAGACAAGCTCCGTCTTGAAACCCTCGTAGAACGGCTTGGTGACTACGAGCCGCCCGTTGACCACTTGCAGGTTCACAAGGTCCGAGAGCGGCGAATAAGCCTGCATGTAGTCCGGAGTCTCCGTACCGGCGCCCGGGCACGCAAGAAAGGCTGGGAGCCCGACTATTCTTCGCCTGACTCCGAGCTCCCGGGATTCTCGCGGCTCGTTTGTGGGACTTCGTCCTTCTTCCCCTTTTCCAGGCGCCTGCGCAGCGTGGTGATCCAGAGCTCTATTTCGCTCCTTAGGCCGTCGTGCATCTCGTCAGCGTGCAGCTCTTCCAAAGCGCGCAGCCCTTCCTCGCCTCCGATCCTACACAATGCGCGAGCAACGCTTTTCTGTGGCCAAGGTGCCATACGCCGCAACATTTCCTGGGGCAAGCCCGTCCCGTAGGTCCGCGGGGACGTGCGATAAAGATCCACGAGACCCGGAACCGCGCGTGCGTCTCCGAGTCGTTCCAAGGTCTCAAGTCGTTTCAAGAGCGGGTTCTCCATGCGCTCGCGCACCAAGGTGATCGAGCGCTCGAGTTGCTCCTTGAGAGCGATGTGTGTTTCATCCCTGTGCAGCTCTTCCAGAGCACGCAGCCCTTCCTCGCCTCCGATAGTCCGCAATGCCGAAGCAAGGGCGACCTGTGGCCAGGGTGGCAGAGCACGCAGCACTTCGTCGGGGAAACCGGTGCCGTACCTGCGTGGTCGAGTGCGGTAAAGCTCCACGAGATCGGGGACCGCACGCCTGTCTCCAAGCCTCCGAGAGATGTTTCCAACGGATGTCGCACCTTCCGCGCACAGCCCTTGTGGGGACTTCATCAGCCATATCAGCGCATCAAGGGACTGCTCGGTCCCGATCCCCCCAAGCGCCCGGACAATCCCCTGTTTGACGTGGGGAGAATCATCGTATTTGAACAGGCGTTCGAGCATGAGCAGCTCGTGATTATTCCCCTGCCTTACGTCACGGACGCAAAATCCACTGATCGACCTGACGCTAGGCTTGCCTGAAACTGTGGCGTACGAAGATCTGATCCATTTGTTGAAGGTATCGTGATACTGTTCGCACTCCTGACGGTTTGCAGTCCACGAAAGGATGATGCTCAGTGTTAAGCGTTGCGACCATTCTAGGGTTTGCAATGTGCTGGGCTTTAATCCCTCGCGCAGCCGTTTCTCTCCTAGCGAGCAAAGCTCGTCTCGCACGCGAATGTAGTCGGCACCTTTCGCAGCGGCGCAGTCAGACAGCAGCACCGCAACATCTGGATCCGGTAGTCCACGGGGCACAGAAGATCCGTCTGGCGGTTCTTTACCAAACGAAGTCGGAGGCAGTGCCAAAGTGGTGCACAGACAGGCGCAGATCCATAAATGGAGTGCATAAGTCGAATGCGTTTTAGGTTCTCTCATGACTTCATCCTATTACAACGGGCTACACTGAGCTGTGTTTAATCAACATCGTGACTCCACCAGTCGACCCGAGATGGTGTGCGTTCTACGCACGTTCCGCAATGAATGTCCCCGTGACTGTCGTGATATACGTCCCAGTCGTCGATGAATCGGACCGATGCTCCTTCCTGGTAACCGATCGTACTGAGACGAGAGAGGAATTCGTTCTTAAAGGCATCGTAGAATGGTTCGGCAACCACCAGACGTCCGTTCACCACGACCAAGTTGAGCAAGTTCGGAAGGAGCGACGATGCTTCTGAGTACTGTGGGTTGGGCGCCGGCGGTGGATTTGGAAACTCAAAGAACGCGGGGATGTCTAGAAACGCGCTCGCATCCAATCCAAGCTCCTGCATCAGCGTCGTCTTGATCGCCGCCATCTCTGTAGTATACGCGCCGAGGTTGGCGGGCCCGTATCGCTCCAAGAGTTGCTCCACGGTCAGCGTTATCTCACCGGGTTTGCCTATCGTGGTATTCCCCGGGTCCAGTTCAGCCTGGAGGATGTTTGCTCCCAGGGTGGGGTCGGCGATCAACACCTTGAAGGCGCTCCCGCCGCCCGCCAGGTCGGGCACGAACGTTACGACCTCGTCAACATGCTCGACGCTCAGCCAACCGGTATACAGTGTGAACGGGTCTTGGACAATCTGAGGACTAAGGAAGTTCAAGCGGATGTCAAGCTGCATGCCAAGCCCCGTGTAGATCCGGCCAAACGGGTACTCCTGACCATTTACCGTCACGGGCGGCGTCACCTCGAGGTTCCCGAAGGCGTCCTGCGTCCCTGCGGCCGACCCTGTCGTGAAGTACCCCATATCGGGCCGGAACAACTGGCGCTCGGCGAAATCCCGCAGACCGTGGTTTGCCCCGAATTCCGCCCGATCACGTGGTGAGTTGAACACAATGGGGAAGAGGCTCCCGTAGGAGCCCGACGCAAAGCCGAACTCGACCTGATCTTGCATCCAAACGTCACCGCCGTAGTAGGGGTCGTCCACGACTACCAGAGTCGCACCCGTCCCGGCCAGGGCCGCTTGTAGATCATTGACGAACTGCACGCTGGCCGCATACAGCGCGTCAGTTAGTGGAAGCTGCCGTACGTACACCGTCTGTGCCTGGTCCAGATTCGACGTCATCAGCCAAGACGAGAGTCGCAAGTCGATGGCGTCGGTACACACAACCTCGAGCTGTTGATTGCGCAGTTCAAGCCGCAGCGCGGCCGTCGTCGGCCACCCGGAACGGACCAGCTCCTCGCTCTCTATGCCGAAGGCCAGATCGCCTGCAATCATGCGATCCCTCGGAATCTCGTACAGCGTCTCGCCGCCCGCGTGAAGCCCGAGTACGGCGGAGCCGCTTTCCAGATCGTACACCGTTACGTCGTCGTTGGCTGCCATGACCAGCCACACGTACCAGCCTGACGGTATATCCGCCTGTCGTACGATCACTCGCGCCAGGTCGGGTTGGTCAGTTGCGCCGTCGATACCTGTCGTCGTCCCGTCCATGTGCAGAGCTACCGTGTGCCCTGCGGCCCAATCGTCATCGTCGACGTTGGGCAGAAAGACGGCGCCGGAACCGTCGGGTCCCCAGCTCCACTCATGCTCGTCCGGATCGTCCTCCGGCCCTATTATCCCGCTCCTGTCGGTATCCACGTCCAGATCGAGTTCCACAACTGTGACGGTCGCGGTCAGAAAGCAAGTTGTCTGATTCAGCGGTAGGCAATTCTCTTCGGGGCTGGTGGCCGTCACTCGCACCTCTGCCAAGCCGGGATCGGAACCCGCCGCGATGTTAATGTGGATCTCAACCGGCTCGCACAGTCCCGGCTGGACCGTGATCGACTCCGGGACAAAGCCTACGGATTCAATGGTTGCTGGCCCGTCGGTCTGCTCACCGTAGAACTCATACGGTCCCTGGCACTCATCCCCGAGGTTGCAGATCTCGGCGCTCAAGGTCACCGTCGAGTCCGGGCACACGGCCTCACCGCCGCCGAGAAGCGTGATCGAACACGGTTGAGGCTTGGGGTCCGCGTGGCAAACGCCCTCCACACAGCACTCGTCTACGCACGCATCGCCGCTGGGCGGACACAATGGGGGATAGTCGCAGGTCACCTCATCGCAGTCGCCCAAGGTGCAGACGTTGGCCGTGCAGGGGTCACCGTCGTCGCAGACGGGCGGATGAGTGCAGGTATAGACCGTGCACTGCGGTGGATCGGCACACTCGCACACGTCTTGCGTGCACGGATCCCCGTCGCCACAGCACGAATCGTCGGGACAGAGCGC
>CP070827.1:1217288-1221762 GCA_020344555.1 Phycisphaerales bacterium | reverse complement strand
AGACGACGATCGAAAAGCTGGTCGGCTATGAACACTTCTGCGGGGAATTCTCCGAAGAGGCAAGAGCCGTCCGCCTGAACAACAGCAGTTGTCAGGTGTACATGGGCCTGCGCAAGGGCGAGTCGATAGACTACATCGGCGATCTGATATTCGCCTCGGTGAAGGACGAGTTCGATTCCGTCGCTCTGTGTTCCAAGAACGTCACCAGCCGGACTTTCTCGGTGTATTACCCGCATCTCCGGCCCGGTTCGGATCGCTATGCGGTTGTCTCCTCCACCAATGCCAACTGGGAAGAGTGGGCCCACCTGTCTCCGGAAGAGTACAAACGCGACAAGGGATGCCTGATCGAGACGACGATCGACGCCCTGGAGAAGTATCTACCCGACATCCGGGGCAAGCTTGACCTTGTCGAAGCCTCAACGCCGGTAACGTTCCACCGCTACACACAACACGCACGCGGCGCAACCTTCGGCACCAAGTTTGAAGGGTTGAAGGTGAGCATGGATCTTCCTAAACAGGTAGGCGGCTTGTTCCACGCCGGGTCGGTGGGCATCATCATGTCCGGTTGGCTCGGGGCGATCAACTACGGCGTTATCGTTGCCCACGAGATCGAGAACTTCATGTATAACAGTGGTCGAGCCGCGGACTCAAGCTCGCGCGGATACTCGGCCACCGAAACACAGGGGGCCCTTTCATGACTGACCAGTTGAGCCTGACATCGATCCCGCACCGCCCGCCGTTTCTGTTCGTTGACCGGATCGTCGAAGTGCATGAGCGGCGGATTCTCACCAGGAAGCTCGTTGATCCGGAATCGGATTTCTTTCGTGGACATTATCCCGGTCAGCCGGTAATGCCCGGGGTGCTGGTTTGCGAGTGTTGCTTTCAGGCGGGAGCATTGCTGATCGCCCACGCAAAAGGGCCTGACCAGGCGTCGATGGGCATACCCGTCCTGACGCGTATTACCGATGCCCGGTTCAAACAGATCGTCCGGCCAGGCCAAATGTTGGATGTGGAAGTGACTCTGGACGACGAACTGGATGGGGCATACTTCTTGACCGGGCGAGCTACCGTCGAAGGCAAACTTGCCCTGCGGGTCACGTTTGCCTGTATGCTGGCAAAAGACTGAGGAAGACGCGGCGTGAGCTTTCTTGACCTTGAAGGCAAGACGTTCGTTGTTTTCGGCGTTGCCAACAAGCGCAGCGTCGCCTACCGCATTGCCTGCCTGCTCGAGGAGCAGGGTGCCACGGTGGTGTACAGCGTTCAATCAGAAGATCACCGTGACAGTCTGCGCCAGTTGCTCGCCGGTCGAGAGGTGCAGGTGTGCGATGTCGAGCGTGACGACCACATTGCGGCGTGCGCCGCGGTGGTTCGCGAAAGACATCAAGCAATCAACGGCATCGTTCATTCAGTTGCGTCTGCGAATTACGAGACGTTTTCCGGGGTGTTCCACGAGGTTCGCCGGGAGGACTTCCTGCAGTGCGTTTCGATAAGCTGCTATTCACTGATTGCCATCGCCAATGCGTTCAGGGACATCCTCGACGCCCGGGCCAGCGTCGTGACCATCTCGATCTCGACGACCCGTATGGCCGCTGAAAGCTACGCCTATATGGCACCCGCCAAGGCGGCTCTTGACTCCTCCATCGCGTTTCTTGCGAAGTCTTTCAGCCGTTTCTCCGAGGTGCGTTTCAACGCGGTGTGCGCCGGGCTCCTGAAGACCAGTGCCTCGGCCGGCATTCCCGGATACGTCGACTCCTACATGTTTGCCGAGCAGGTCATCCCCCGCAAACGTGCGCTGACCACGGATGAGGTCGCCGGCACGGTCGCGTTTTTACTCAGCGAACGATCGAGCGGGATCAACGCCCAGGGTATCGTGGTCGACGCCGGGATGAGCACGAACTACTTCGACGCAGACGTGGTCAGGCATACCGTAGCCGGGATCTGGCCCACCGATACGCCATGATCTTGACTCCGGTGATTGTGGCTATCCCCCAAGACACACCGCCGCGGTCGCCCCGGCGAGTCGAACAGCAACGGATGTGCGCTCGTTCGGCGCTTCAGCATTGCGCCAAGCGATGCCACGCCCCCACACATGGATGGAGCAAAGACGTTGACGAAGTCCCCTTGACTAATGCGGGCTTCTACTGGTCCGTATCACACAAGCGACGGTGGGCGGCGGCGGTCATTTCGGATAGTCCCGTGGGGATCGATATCGAGCACATCGCGCCGCGCCAACACGAACTTCACAACGCCTTGGCGGACGATGAAGAGTGGAGCCTAATAGAGAACCGATCATGGCATGCTTTTTTCAGACTATGGACCGCCAAGGAGGCGACTCTCAAGGCGAATGGTGTGGGCATCGCCGGGCTGACCCACTGCCGGTTGGCTGAGGTTCCCGACGAGCATCATATGACCATGAGGTACAAAGGCCGTTCGTGGCTGATCGAGCAGTTCTACCACGCCGAGCACGTCACTGCGGTTACCTGCAATGGCGCCAAGGTCAACTGGTGTGTAGTTTAGGAAACGTCGAAAAGTCGAAACGTCAAAAAGTCGAGACTTTGCGGCCAGGAGTGTCTTGGTCCGCCGCCTTGGGTAGGACAATCAACGTCGTGTATTTGGACGCAGCAAGCCGATGGCTGAAAGCTGATACCTGAGAGCTTATGCCCCCCTGGATTCCAATCATTCTTGCACTGGCTGCACTGATCACCTCGATCATTTCGGCCATCCTCGGTATGGCCGGCGGCATGTTGCTGCTGGCCACCATGCTCTGCTTCATGTCGCACGGCGAGGCCATTCCAACGCATGCGGCCGTGCAAATAGCCAGCAACGGCACGCGGGTGCTGGCATTCATCAAGAACGTGGATGGCCACACTCTGGGGAGGTTTTGTCTGGGCTTGCTGCCCGGGGCCGCTCTTGGAATGCTGCTGCTATGGACCCTGGGGCAGCGACAACAAAGCGAGCCTTATCTGAAAACGCTTATCGGGACGTTCATTCTGATAGCAACGTACTTGCCGCAAGGAAAGGCGGATGGACGGTCCGCGGGAACCTGGTGGGACTTCCCACTGATGGGGCTGGTGGCCGGGACAGCCGCACTGACCGTCGGTGCCGTCGGCCCGCTGATCGGCCCGCTTTTTGCCCGGCGTCACTTTGTTAAAGAAAGTCTCATCGCCACCAAGGCTGTGTGCCAGCTTGCTACACATGTCTTGAAGATTCCTGCATTCATCTGGCTTCGGGATCTGGACCTTACCCGGCTCGGATCGCTGGCTCTGTTGATGATCGTCATGGTGATTCCGGGTACCCTGATCGGCAAGCGCATCCTGACCGGCGTCCCCGAGCGACATTTCCGCATCGCCTTCCGTGTGGCTCTGACGGTAGCCGGCACGAAGGTGCTTATCCTCGACGGCCTGCTGAATCTGCCCGCCTGGTCGTAGGGCACGAGCCAACCAGCACTGGTCAGTTGTGGCCTAGCTTGTGCTTCCCGGGCCCGCCACGGTCAGCGCGCGGCGCTGATTGTGCCAGCCGGGGCGGCGTCCCCCTCAGCGTGCGGGAATGCCGTGACGGTTCCGCGCTCTTTGGCGAAGAAGAAATACCACCGATCCGACCAGGTGCGCATCACGTCGGTCCCGAGGATGACGTCGGGCAAGCCGGCGGTCTCGAAGAGTCCCATTTGAACGGCTACCGTTCCAAGCGATTCTACGGTGACGGTCACATCAAGACGGTCCGGAGTCAGCGACGACGGTGTCCCCACAACTCCACGCCGCATCACGCTCGCGTTGGTGCCGGTATCGAGCAGCCCGAGCACCGCGTTGGTGTCGCCTCCAGAGGCAATCTCGATCTGTACGAATGCACTGTCGAAACCAGTCAGAAACGATGGCGGTGGTTGAAAGGGGATCGTGACACCGCCCGTGGGAGCAACCGGCAGGAACATCGCCCGCGGGTTCGCGAAATCCAGTCCGAGGACGGCGCCCGTCTTGCGAAAGAAGTGAAACCCCAACCCGTTGCAGTCACACACGGACAGGCCTACGAGGGCGGCATCGGTGGTGCTATCCCACCCGCCGGCGGTGTATTGGAAACCTTCCGTGACGCCAACCGCCTCCTTGCCGCCAAAGGCAAGTACTTCGACGGTGTCGATGACCTGAAGACCAAAGCTGTCGCGCAACAACAATTCGTAGCCGCCACCCGTGTCGATGATGGCGGAGCCGATCGGTTCACCCTCAATGGATAGAGGTACGTTGAACAGCGGCGCCGGCCTGGCAATGGGAATCTCTCCACACCCGGCGGCGAGAGCCGGGCAAAGACACAAGACGCCGATGATGCGCGCACGTCTCGTCACCGCGGGCTTCCACGTATATCGGACGGACGCTATCACTGTCGAATCCTGCGCTCCGGTAAGCGGATAGCGCGTGGGCTACGGAAGGCTCCTGTTGAGCCACGCTTGGTAGACACCGGCTCCGTTGAGCAGGTCGATCACCCTCAA
>CP070827.1:1212713-1217188 GCA_020344555.1 Phycisphaerales bacterium | reverse complement strand
GTCCAAACGGCTGCCAGTGTTTTCTTGGGTGTATGCGCATAAGTCCTTAGTATTTCGGAGTACGGGCCAAACACCCGAGCCCGGCGCCGGCTTACTGCCGGCCGTCGCTCCGCTCGCCGGACCAGGTTATCTCGAAAAAATCGAAATCTGCCGGGACCGTCTCATCACAAGAGCTGCTGCACAGTTCGCTCTTGGCTGCTCCTATCCCGACTCGAACGCTGTCGGACAGATCGTTCACAACCGTACCGACAAGCGTGTATGTGAAGCCGTCACTGCTATACGAAGCCGTATAGCTGTCCCCGATACGCTCCAACCGGAGAAGCACGTCGTTGGATTCGTATACCGCAGCCGCACGTCCGGGATCCATATCCGGACCGCGGTCCCCACGCAGCAAGAGGCCCCGAAAAGCACCTCGCGGGCCGCTGGCGGTCAGCAACCCAAAGGCTACTGTTCGGCCGTCATCTCCCCCTATTACAAGGCCGGCGAGCTGCAAGTCCACCAGGGTTTCGAACTCCATCCGTGTGACAAGCGAGAAGTCGCCGTCCAGATAACGCAGCAAAAGACCTTCACTGTCTCCCACAGGGTCGGCTTGGCCGTCTTGCGCGTAAATCCGCATAAAACCTGGCCGCTCCGTAAGGCTGTAATTGGCCGTGGCCGCGCCTTCGAACGTCCATCCGGAGTCGAGATCGAGGCGGTCAAAGTCGTCATGGAAAACCGTCTCTGAGTCTGGGACGACAAGGAGGTCGCCTTCTGGATGCCACCTGCAGCCGACGCCCCACAGAGACGTAAGAGCCACACACAATGTGGATCTGCTGATCACCGTCGCGCTCCCCTGCCGAATCCAGTGCGCAACGGCGACTTTCCGAATCAACGGCCAGCTACGCCGTAAAGCCAAGTCTTAACCCCTCAAATCACCACGCGAGGCATACCGCTTGGACCGGTAAGATGGCCCCCCACCGGTCGCATCTGCTGTAGACTCGCCTTACCCCTTCCGCAAATGCCATCCGGCCGTTTCGAGCGCTTGGCGCGCCGATACTGTGCGCCTGGATTCCGCTGCCTCACCGGCGGACACCGGATCGGCCCCTGCGGCGCGCAGCTTCGCAATCTTCGTCCTAACGAGCTTCAGCGACTTCCTACGAGGCAGATCGCCGTTCAGCGAGTAGGCCCCGAAGCCAGCCCAACCCCTCTGGTCCGGATGGATGGCGACCCCGGCCAGGGTGGTGAATCCCTTCTCAGCCCGTTCACATGGTATCGGGCCCGGCCAAAGAACCCGATTGCGAACCCCTCCCTATGTGGCTCGCACCTCTCCAGTTTACCGCTGCCGCCGGGCTATTTCAATATCCCACCTTGACACGGCGGGCCGGCGAGATTGGCAACTTTGTACGGCGCACCCTTGCAGCAGCGCACTTTGCGTTTCTGTCCGTAAGTGCGCGCCGACAAGAGCCGGTCCGAGAACAGTGAGTCCCGAGGTGGGTAGGGGGCGACTGCCAACTTCGGGATCGCGAAGCCGTTATCCTCGGTTGCACGGTCTGCCGAAGCCAGCCTGTGGCGAACTCGTGTGGACTTTTCCAGATTAGCGCCAAGTGCAGCTGCTCAAGACCACGGCCCTGTTGCGCTCCACACAACGGCCGACACTGCACATATGAATGCCATCATAGCCGATAGATTGTGGGAATACTGTCGGTTTCGCCGCAGTGCCGTTATCCGCACCATTTCAATGTCCAAGACAGACTGAAACGCAGCGTTGCCGACTCAACTGCCTCAGAGTATCGTCGGCCCACATTCCTGGCGGGATCGGCACTGCTCAGCGCACAAAAAGGCGCCGTCGAAGCGGTATGAGACTGTCAGGATCCTTCGCTACCTGCAGGCACATAGTGCCGCTTCGACCGGCGCCTACCTGCGGCAAATCGTGCTGACTCTACCGGGCGGCGAGCTGATACATCCCGAATCCCATCTTCTTTATGCCCTTCAACTGCGGCAACGTGTTGCTCACCGCTTTGGTGATGTCCTTGGCCTTGGTTCTGAAACCGGCTTTGACAACGCCGGCCCCAATGTCACGTGGGCTCATAGGCCTGGTAGTCTGACGCAACACGCGAACGATGTAGTCCTTCAACGAACCGGCTCTGACACCCTTCCCGGCGGGACGACCTCGCTTCTTGTAGACCCGGCGCTTGCGAGTCTTGGGACCGCCGACTCCCAAGGCCTGCATAGCAGTGGCGACCGCATTAATCTGCCCGTCCAGTGAGGCCCGCTGGGCCAGCAGTTCACCGTGATATGCCCGCATGTCGCTGAGCAGACGAGTGGACACTCCGGCGACCGGTCGAGCAGCTCGCCTGACTCTCGGTTTGCGGCGCGCAACCACCTTGGCCCGAACGCCTTTCGGCCGGCCAACCCGTCTCTTCACCTTCTTGGCCTTGCCAGCGGCGGGTTTCTTGCCCTTCTTTCTGCGGTGAATGGTATTCAAATGACGGGCAAGATGAGCCGGCATGGAGAACGTGCGGTCACATTTCGTGCATCTAAACGACTTTGCCATTGTGTAACTCCTAAGATTTCAACAACCACCAAACACGAACAGATTATGCGATCTCCGTTCCAGTGGCAAGTATTTTCTGAAAGAACCACATACCAGAAACTCACAAGTTGGAAGAACACATCTCCAGCCCGGGTCAGTCCAGGTGAACACGAGAATCGGGACTTGTGGGCGGTGGGTCTTGCCAGGCACGCGCGGAATCGTCCTTGATGTCGAGGAGCGGTACTCTGAATCACCCCCAGAACATCCTACATCTCAGCGTAAATGGTCGATATTCCCGGTTCACGTGTGGCACAACGGCACGCCCGGCCCCTGCACAAAAACGACAATGCCCTGGCAAATGCCGTCCTGGGTAACCGGCACCGACCAGTCAATCCCGCTCCGTGACGTGGCTTTGAGGACACGGTTGGCTGACGGGGGATCAACTACGGCGGTTACCGAAATCGCGTAGCGGCACCCCCTTGTGTCCGCGTTGTCAAGGGGGAAGGGGAGGGGGTCGGTCGACACAGAAAAAGCGCACTAGTGCCCCGTGACGGCTGATTTGAGGGCCGGCCATGGGCGCAGTTCCCGGACGGTCGGTGTGTGGCACGGGAGACGCCTTACGGTCCGGTGAATGCCAACTGCAGCCGACCGATATCGCGCAGGTCCGCGTCGCCATCGTCGTCGAAGTCGGCGGCTTGGCACCCTGATCCGCGGGACGTGTCACCGGGACCGGTCAGGCATGCTTCGAACTCCTTGAAGTCGACCAGGTCGACCCCACAATCGCCGTCGAAGTCACCCCACGACCCACATGCCGCGATCGACAAGGTCACCGATTCCAATGTGCCGGTGACATCCGCGCCCAGATCCTCGGTGTCCACTACGATCGTTGACTGCTCACCAACCGCTTCCAGCAGTGCAATCTCGGTCGCAGGCGTCGCCGTAGGGGCGTTGAACCTCATTGTCGTCACCAGCAGTCCATGCGGCGTTGCATAGGGCGGTGGATTCGGCGGAAACTGCATCACGGACTGGTATAGTGCGTCCCCATCATTAAACGGCATGCCGGAATATGGGTCGCAGAAGACGATCGCACCGCAATCCGCATTGAGGCTCTCGATATTCTCATCGTTGGGAAATGAGGACGTTAACCAAGCGTAGGGGCCGTCGTCGATCTTATCGACCAGCTCGATTACCCCGGGATCCCAACTCAGGATGGCGTCGATTCCCCCAAACGGCTGGTCGCTATCGTCATCCGATATCGCATACAGCCCGACCTCGACAGTCTGGCCGACCCGAACGACCTGTGCGGACACCCGCCACTGAAGGTTGATCTCAGCGACCGCCCTGGGAGGGGCGACGGCCGCCGCGCAAACCAGCAGTACGCCCGATGCTGTTCTTTGATGCTGCAAGATCATCTCGAGTTGGCTCTCTCCCTCTTCCGGCCCGGCGTCATCCGCCGCAGGCATGGGACACACAATATCGTAGCCCCAATGCGCTGAGCCGGCCACCGTGGGCAAGCCGGCAAGGCCCGAAAATCTTCGGCAATTCACCGGCGACGGACCGCCCTGATGCTGTCCGTCCCGCCGGCGCCATGCCGGGGTGCTGTCCGAAAAAGGCGGCAAACCCCATATGGCGTGGTGACGCCCAGCGAGACCGTGGCTCGACGCTTCCAGGCCCTGCCGCCCTTAATGGGTTGCACCCGCCGTGCGGCGAGCAACCGATAACCTCACCATGTTTGACAAGTTACACGGCCATTTGAGCCGCAGGCTTTCACCTCTCGCCGGGACGTGGACCTGCGCGTCCCGGCGCGCCGGGAAAGCCCGCGGCTCGGGTTCGGATGAAGCAAAAACAAAGGCAGCGTATGGCGTCTCAACCATACGCTGCCTTTCGGTTGCGATCCTGGGAAAGGTCACCCTTTCCCGGATCTAGGTTTAAGGTGCGCTGTCCTTAGCGCCCCTGGTTTTCT
>CP070827.1:1208106-1212613 GCA_020344555.1 Phycisphaerales bacterium | reverse complement strand
GCGTTCGCACCGCCGGATCCTTTCGTGCCTTCACGGCGGGGCGGAAGCCTGACCGCGCCGCAAGAGGACCTTCGGACCGATCGCCCTGGACGCCTCGAACAGCCGATGCACCCGGCCAACGCCAGCCACCGTCCGAGGCCCCTCCGAGCCCTCCGTGCCGGACGAGAGGCCGCACCGCGTTGCGGTTCTCCCGCCCCATGTGCGGGTATTGTGCCATCACAGGTGGGAGCGTGGGCGTGCGATGCTTGGAGCAGCAAGCGGACACTCAGTCCGTTGCCTTACCAGCAGCGGCAATACCAGCTAGCGAGGTGTCAACGCGTGCGGTGCTTTCGGCCACACCGCGCACAGAGACACGTGACGAAAAGCTGCAACGTCATCAGAATACTGGGGAACACGCACTAGTCAAGCTGTTCTCATCCTCGTTCTTCTCGACGATCAGGTGGTGAAAGCCCGGAGGTTGGGCAGTAGAGGGTGGGGGAAAGGCTTCCTCTTGGGGGACTGGCGTTCTCTCATGTTGGTCGGCGGCCGAATTGGGAGCGGCTGCGGCTGGGCCAGGCGGGTCTTGAGCCCGGTCCGCTGCGACTGCACGATTTGTTCACTCTGTTTCGACAGGAGCGGCTTCCGCAGATGCACGGTAAGCATCGGCGGGAAACGGACCGTCAGCTGGACATGTGGCTCGCGGTGCTTGGGAGCTCGTTCGACGTGCCGAGCTTCAGTCGGCGGGACTGGGACCACTTTCTGCACATCCGGTCAGTGGGTGTAGTCGACGGCCGCGGGCGGGAGGTGAGCGATCCGGATGTGCGCCGACCGGTGTCCAAGCGGGTCTGCGCTAAGGACCTCGCTTCTCTGCGGAGCGCATTCAAGTGGGCAACGGAATGGCGGCACCCGGCGAGCCGGCAGTTCTTGCTCGACGTTAACCCGACCCGAGGTCTGGTGTTGCCGAGGGAGAAGAATCCGAGAAGGCAGGTCGTCACGTTTGACCGCTTCTTGAAACTCCTCGAGGTGGCGCCAAGGGTAAGGGTGAAGGTCGGCCAGGGGAAGAAGGCCAAGTGGGTTCGGGTACCGCTACGCGAGCTCCTCATCGTGGCCGAGGCTACGGGTCGCCGGATCGGGGCGATCGTGGCGCTTCGCTGGAGCGATTGGCTTCCAGACCGCGGGACGAACGGAGCGATCCGTTGGCGCGCGGATAGTGACAAGCTGGGCCGCGAGTGGATAACGCCGGTCGCGTCGGAAGTCCGTGAGGCCTTGGAGGCGTGGAGGCGTGAATGTCCGGGTTTAGGGGAGGCTCCGATCTTCCCGCAGACCAAGGACCCGAATCGGAGCATCACTCTCTATCACGCCCGGGACTGGCTGCAGAAGGCAGAGGCGCTCGCGGGGTTGGAGCACGTAAGGGGCGGAGGGTGGCATTCGTTTCGCCGCAAGTGGGCGATGGAGCGGAAGGGGATGGAGCTCCGGGACGTGGCCCACGCGGGGGGTTGGACGGATCCGACGACGTTGCTCAGGGTCTACCAAGCCCCTGACCCCGAGGCCCTCGAGCGTGTGGTGACGGAGCGGCGGAAGCTTCGCGAAGTCGCCGAAAGTTGACACAAAGTGTGCACACCCCCGGTTAGAACCCAACGAAAGAAAAGGCGCCTATCACCAGACGCCGCAATTGAGTAGCAGAGTGGCAGGGGGGAGACTCGAACTCCCAACCCACGGATTATGATAACGAATAGACACTGGGACTACCCGGGTCCAACGACCCAGAATCAAGACAACAGGCGGCCTTCCAGCCTTTCATAGTTCCACTCAGTCCCAGTGAGTCTCGATAGTCTGGTCACAGTTCTGGTCACAGTCACTCAGCTATCGCCCGCGCCGCAATCTCACGGACCCGGGGGGAGACAGCTGAACATTGATGGCGAACGCTCCTCCTGATGGCTGCTGGGCGCCTTGGCGTCCGCCCCATCTGCCGAGCCAGCTGCCGCGGTCTACGGGCCCTCCAGAATCCCTTCCTCAGCGGGCCAACCCACGACGGCCGAGACCCACGGTTCCACGCTCGTAACGAGGACGACTTGCTTAGCCTGAAACCACGGCTCGAAAAGGATAGGAATCGCGTCAAACCTGCCAGGCTCGATGAGCCCAAGGAGTATGCTCGTGTAACGGTCGTCAGGAATCGCGCGGACGTCCAGGAACAGGCTTGCGTCTGCTTTCTTGCCCGTGTAAACGCGGGGGTAGCCGATTTTGACCAAGTCCGGCATCACACCCATAGTGACAATACCGACTGATCCACTCACCTCCTTCAAAGGGGCGCGTTTTGTGATCGTGTCCTTTTCCCCACTGGCATCGCTCCAATGGGCCTGACCGGATTCATGGTACGAAAACTTCTTCACCCAGCCCACCAAGCCACAGTATACATCTGCGCCTGTATGTTCGAGCCAAGCGTAGTCGACTGTCGTTTGACCGTCCGTCAGTAGGATGCGTACGCGCATGTTGTCGCACTCCGTCGGGCCTTCCTTCTCGGAGTCCTTGCAACACTGGCCCAGGTTAGCCGCCAGTTATCTCTGTACCGGAGTTCGTATAGCGTCGGAATCACCCATCTCCCACGTGAACAGCGCTCCGGTGCCTATACGAGCGTTCCAGGAATCCATGTGGAGTTGCTTGTGCTCTCGCCCGCTATCGCGATCTCGCCCTTCACCCCCCGGCCCCTCCCACACGGCCCGATTTGGCTCCAATCGAAGGAGCTTCGTCCAGCAAGGTGGGAGAAACAGGGGTAGGTGGTACAAACCGAGCGGATTCTCCCAAAGGCCGCTCTAGTTACCGGTTCTTTGACAAAGGGTAGCGCGCACGGTGCAAGAGCCCTCGTCGCTTCCGGTGCTGGTTAGAGCCCCTGGAGACGCCAAGAACTAGGTGTGCCTTGCGGCAACTTCCGCTCCGTGCCTGACACCAGCAAGAGGCAGCGGCGTGCGGTCCATCTCCGAACGGCGAGCTGCCCGCTCCAGCATACCAGTCTGCAAGAACCCCTTCACGACGTTCGGGTCGAACTGCCTGCCCGAAAACCGCCGGAGTTCCCCGGCAACCTCTTCCACGGATAGCGCTGACCGGTAGGGGCGGTTCGACAACATTGCATCGACGGTATCTACAACCATGATGATCCGCGCGGCCAGTGGAATATCCTCTCCGGTCAAACCGCTCGGATATCCGTTGCCGTCAAAGTGCTCATGATGGTGGCGCACACCAGCTAGGACGCTGTTACTAAGATTAGAAAGCGAGGTTAGGAGAAGTGCCCCACGCTCCGGATGCGAGCGAATGATCTCTCTGTCCGCTTCGCTAAGTGGGCCTGCGCTCCCTATCAGTTCGCTGTAGGCAAAGTCGATTTTGCCGATATCATGGAGTAGGGCTGCCGTTTCCACATCCTCCACTTCCTGTGCGCTCAGACTCAGTGCTTCAGCCAACTGGCGACTCAATGAAGCAACACGAGCGGAGTGACCAGATGTGTAGGGATCTTTCGCTTCAATCGTCCGAATGGTGAACTCGAGTATTTCCCGGTTCTGCTTCTGCAGTCGCCTGTGCAAACCGTAACTGTGCTGCAGAAAGAATAGGGGAAGGAGTACGATCAGAAGGCCCGACACGCTAAGCTTGACAAACGCGAACACAAGAAAAAGCGCGAAGGAGCTTGATGCAAGGTCGTTGGCAAATGCAACAGGCGCTAGACCGCGGAACGTGTCTACAAATCGCTTTCCCGTATCCAGGGCGATAGCCCCGCTTACTAGACTGACGTTCACGGCGAAATATGTCACAATAAGCCCGCCAAGTGGCAAGAGTAGTTCGCCGAGTTCAAACTCGCTGTAATCGTGGTTCCCCCCCAACACAACGAAGACAACAGACCCAAGGCCAATGGCGAGAGTGAACTGACCAACATTGAACAACCACTTGATGAACTTAGTCCGTAGGATAAGAGCATGTGCAAACAGTCGAGAGACTAGCGTTGTGACGACCGCGACGGCGGGGCCGAACAAGGGCACCATCGATACGGTGGGAATCAGGGAGATGGAGAATATCGCTTTCCCCGCACGCACACCAAACGCTTCACCGGCCAGAGTCAGCAACGTCAGGGCCACTACGCCTGACCAAGCCTTAGAGTCTGGTAGTACTACCGGATAGAAAACCACCACCGCGGCCGCCAAGGTTACGGCAGCGCCCGTGACGATAGTGACGTAGGCGAACAGACCTCGACTCATACAGACACTTGCTAAAGTGTAGCGAAAAAAACCCCCAATCGAACTCTAGCCCCAAGCTATGTCGCCCATAAAAAGGGCCGCGATGATAGCCATCAGGTTCAGCATGAACGCCATGAAGCTTCACCTCCTTTCGAGTCGTGTCACGCCTGATTCGCTATCGGCGTGCTCCTCGCTCCGCTCAAAAGTCGGCTATCGCTCCGCTTCAATGACGCGTCAGCCTAGAGGATCGGGGGTTTTTACTAACCCATATGTGTCCCTGTCCCTCACGGGGGGCAGGCGGGGTTCCCGTG
>CP070827.1:1203491-1208006 GCA_020344555.1 Phycisphaerales bacterium | reverse complement strand
GGCCGTCGCCGTCGGTGTCCGGGTGGCTCGGGTCAGTGGCATCCGGCGTCGGCGGCTGGCAAGCATACGGGTTGCAGTCTGCTTCGTCCGCGCACTGCTCCCCGTCGTTGGGGCCGCCATGGCAGTACCTTATTTCGGCACAATAAGAGGTGGTGCCGGTCTGGACCGTGCAGTATTCACCTACTTCGCAAGGGTCGAAGTCGTCCCTGACACAGGTGTGTCCGAGGTAGCAGCCAGGGAAGCTCGATGGACACTCGAGTCCACACCCGGCACCAGAGTGGCAGTCGCACGCCCGGTAAACGCCGCACCAACGGTGGGTGATGCGGCATTCGGATTCCACCGCACAGTCAAGGTCTGTGTCACACGGACGCCCCTTCCTGGGCCCGGCATCACAGGCGCGCGGGACTGAGGGGTCAATGCGATCGTTGCCGAGGTACTCCTCGAGATCGGACAGACCATCGAGGTCCGAGTCCCACCAAAGCGGATTGGACATCACCTCGCGAGGCGCATCGTCGGTACAGGTCAGGACCCGCCAGCCGTCGTATTGCTCGAACTCGTCGGGGAGACGATCGCCGTCGGTGTCCTGGGAAGTCGGGTCGGTCCCGAGCTGCTGAGAGTTGCTGCCGCTGAGGTAGAAGGCGGGGAATTCGTAGGTCAGGTTCATGTAGGATCCGAACTCGTCGAACTCGTCGTAGTCCACGAGGCCGTCGCAGTCGGTGTCGTCGTCCTGCGGGTTGGTGGCCAGCTCGCGCTCCAGGTAGTCCGGCAGACCGTCGAAGTCACTGTCGCCCTCCAGCGGATTGGAATAACAGCGGCAGGCCTCCTCCAGGCCTATGCCGTCGATGAAATAGTCACTGTTGCTGCCGACCTGCCCTTTGATTGCCAGTATGCGGTCCACGTGTTGCCCTTCTCCCACTTCCGCTTCCACGGTGAAAACAAACCCGAACGGTGTCCAGTCCTCGATGTACTGATGGCCTGCGCTATAGACCACGACATCCTCTCTATCCTCATTCTCCAAACTCACGGCAAACGATGGTCCGCCGTTCCATCTGACACTCTTGTAGTAACCGGAGACGACGTACGTGGCACCGACGTGGAGATCCCGGATCCACTGCGCTAGCTCCACTACCTGGTGGGCACGGGAATGATTCAAGATGAAGATCCCAGGTCGCCCATCCCAACCCCGGTACTCAGGGTCTGTTCGGTCTTCCCAGCGGAAGTAGGCATCACCATCCTGAGGGCGACGGAACCAGCCAACGGCGTCATGCCCGTCTCCCTCGTCAAACTCACCGTTTTGGACGAGATTCTCGCCGGACGTGCACTCAGGGTGATTGCGGCACCAGTCGGTGGTGACGGCCGGCGTGCAGGCGGGGCGGTCGCACTCGTGGACGGTCACCTCCCATCCGTCACGCTCTTCCTGATCGGTGAGGCCGTCGAGGTCGGTATCGCGAAATGCCTCGGCATCGGCAGGATCGAGTGGGTTGGAGCCGAGGTCAATCTCCAGAGCATCCGGGACCGCGTCGCCGTCCGTGTCGGCGTTTCGCGGGTCGAGCCGTTTTGGTGGATAGGGCATGTCATGCACGTCGGCGTCTCGACAAACCTCGCTCCGAGCAGCGTAGCAGTACGCGAATTCACCCGAACACCCGGTAACGCGGATGCCATCGATGAAGTAGGCGCTATCGCTGCCGACCTGGCCTTTGAAGGTCAATTTGACTTGTTCCCGCGCCGCGGTGAACTCAAACGAGAACGGCTCCCAGTAGTCGATGCGCTGATGACCGCCCTCCCATACGAGGTCGTCGTCAACGAGCGCCGCAATGGATGGGCCAGCGGACCACTGCTGATAAGTCTTGTAGTAACCGGTTACGGTATACGTGGCGTCCTCCTGAAGTGGGGAGATGATCTGCCACACCTCCGGTTCCTTGTTGGTCGTCTCGTTCAGGATAAAGCATCCGGGGTTTCCATCCCAACCCGGCCGGGCCGTCGAGGACTCCCATCGGTTCCAGTGAGCATCGGAATGGGAGCGGTTCCAGTGATCGGCGTCGTAGCCTTGTCCCGTGTCAAACTCACCGTTTAGGACTAGGTTTTGGCAGGGCACCGCCGGGTCGCTCTGGCAGGATTGCCCCGTGTTGTCGGTGCAGCATCGCCCGTAGGCGATCTCCTCGCTGTCGCTCATCCCATCCCCGTCGGTGTCCCGCGTGCGCGGGTCAGTGCGGCACTCCTTCTCGACCTCATCGCCGAGATCATCGAAGTCCGAGTCCTCCAGCGTCGGGGCAGGATATACCTGCAAGTCGGCCCGGCCGGCCACCTTCACCTTCCAGCCCACGCGGATCTCGGCGAAGTCGCCCAGCCCTTCTTCGTCCGTGTCTTTCATACGGTCGCTGCTGCCGTAGATGAACTCCTCGCGGGCGAAGAGGCCGTCGCGGTCGATGTCCTGCCCGAAGGCCAGGGTGATGGCCTCGTCGGGCTTGAGCAGAAAGTCGCCGAAGTCGGTGCCGATGGGAATCTCCGCGGAGCTGAAGACCACCCAGAACCGGTTGGGGTCGCCGGCGGCGCTGTTTTCAAAGCGTACTACGGCCTCGTTGCCGGTGCACGAGCCGCCCGGGCAGTCATCGTCATCGTCACAGAGGTCGCCCGGTCCGGCGTAAACGTCGTCCCCGCGGGCGACGGTCTCCAGCAGCCCGTTGGGCCCGGCACTGACGATGACCTGACCGGGTTCGACCTCGGCAATGATCCGCTCGCAGGTGCCGCCCGGGCACTGCGCGTCGGGGTCGCAATACTGCCCGTCGTTATCTCCGCCGGCGCACATGAAAGCACCGGTACCATCGCCGCGGCACACCCCGTCGGGGCAGTCGGCGTCCGGATCGCAGGGTTGGGCATCACCGTCGCAGAGGAAGAGGGGCACTTCCTGCACGTCGTCTCCTCTGGCCTTGGTGTCGGCCACGCCGTCGCCACCGAGTTCGGGGTCGTCGAACTCCGGCTCGATGATCCGCGGGTCGGTCTGGGCACCGCACGTCGGACTGGTCTCGTAGCCGGTGGTGACGGCCGGGCGGTCGTCGCCAAGGGGGTTGACGTTGTTCGGTAAGGTGTCCAGGACGCCGTTCTGTCCGGCCAGGACCACGGCGGTCCGATCTGGCAGGCCGGTGGTGCCGGGCGGGACGGCCTGGATGTCGCCCGCCTCGGCAACCGTGTCGGCCACGCCGTTGTACCCGGCGATGATCGCGTTGGGCGTCTGGGGGTTCTTCGGCAGCCCCAGGATGTCCTGAAGCACGAAGTCCATGGGAATGCCCCGGGCCACGCCGTCCTCGTCGAATCCACCGACCAGCCCGCCGCCGGCATAGCCTTCGGTGTCCATCCCGCCGTTGGTGGCGATGTAGTAGCGCTTGAAGGTGCCGTCGCCGGGATCGACGGTAAGCATGGCGGTGCGCTCGAAGACGTCCTGGGTGATGTAAGCCAGATTGCGCCCGAACTCGTCGGTCACGTCGAAGTAGGTGACTTTGAAGATGAGCCCGCGCGGGGCCCGCATGAGGTCCTCGACCAGGTTGGGGAAGACCTCCCGGTTGGAGAAGATGATCGGCCCGCGCTCCTCCATGGGCAGCAGGTTGAAGACCGCCGAACCGCCACCCAATAGCTCGCTGCCGGGCAGGAGCGTGGCGACGGGGACGAACTCTCCGCGGATCCGCCCCGGCTGGAGGACCGAGACCTCCACGTTGCTGAGCGTAAAGGCTATGTCTCCGGCGTTGCCTAGGGTCAAACCGGTGTCGACGCTGGCTCCGAAGACCTGGCGGGTCACGGTGCTGGTCGTCGTATAGGTGCGCCCCTTACTCATGGAGTCTTCATACGCCTGCTGCGAGGCCCTTGCTGACTCGCTGTCGACTTGGGTGGTCGAGCCCCATTTATGGCTGCCCTTGAAAGCGGCTTCACCGCTGAAAGTCGTCGTCTGCTTGCTGCCGAACCCGATTTTCCCACCAAGCTCGGCACTCTCTGAGGTTTCGAATTCCTGTTTGTAGCCTATCTTTGCGCTTGCTTCGATGAGATTCTCCGTTGTCCTCGTGTCGCTGCGGCTGAACTTGGTCGACTGGCTGCGTGACAGCGTCGAGCTGGAACTCGATTCTTCGCTGACCGTCTGACCCTCCTGGTCGGTGAACGTGTAGCGCTCGTCGATTTGCAGGCGCATGTCGCCGACGGTCAGCTCCGGCTGGGGCAGGTCGGCGAGGCGCGGGTTGCGGTTCATCTCGAGGACCTCGCGGCGGTCGTCGAAGCCGTCGCCGTCGGTGTCCGCCAGGATGGGCGAGGTCTTGAAGAGCTTGATCTCGCGGGTCTCGATGAGCCCATCGCCGTCGCTGTCCTGATGGATCGGGCTGGTGAACCAGATGTAATGCTCGTCGGCGTCGGAGATCTGGTCGAAGTCGCCGTCGATGCGCCGCGGGTCGGAGGCCCGGACCCGCTCCAGGTAGTCGTCCAGGCCGTCGGCGTCGGTGTCCACCGTATAGGGGTCGCTGGTGACCTCGCGCGAGA
>CP070827.1:1198829-1203391 GCA_020344555.1 Phycisphaerales bacterium | reverse complement strand
GCCTTTGCGGCGGTAATCGGCCCGCTGGTTGAAGTGCCGGTGCTGATCAGCCTGGTAAACGTAGCATTGTGGCTCCGCAGGCGCTACTTTATACTAGGAGAATGCTGATGGTAAAGAGGATGGCTGAGGTTGCGGTCGTGACGGTCGCTGTTGTGACTGTCGCTGTTGGCCGGGATAAGGCGGGTTCGGATCAGAAGGTGGGAGATGCCACGACACCTGCGAAGCAGGTTTTGCATGTTGCACATGGGAAGGAAGGCCAATCTGCAGGCAAAGGCATGGCAGTCATGCAGCAGGCCGCCGAAGCGGACAAGTACCTGTTTGTCTTTTTCTACAAGGCCAAGAATAAACGGACCCGCAGGATGAGAGAGATCTTCGATGCAGCGATGCTGAAGGTTGCCGACAAGGCCGAGTCCATTGCGATCAACATAACGGATCCGCTGGAAAAGAAGACTGTCAACAAGTTCAAGACCAGCCGGGCGCCGATGCCCCTTGTCTTCTCCGTCGCTCCCAACGGTGCCATTGTAGGGAGCTTCCCGGCGAGGTTCAGCGAGAAGCAGCTCCTAGGCGCGTTCGCCAGCCCGTCGATGGAGAAATGTCTCAAAGCGCTTCAGGAGCGCAAGTATGTCATACTATGTGTCCAAAACGAGGAAACTCACTTCAATGGTGAGGCGATGCAGGGTGTTCGGGATTTCGTGGCCGATCGCCAGTACGCCCGTTCCACGGAAATCGTCAAGGTAGATCCTCGTGATGCGAACGAAGCGGATCTACTGGCGCGATTTGGGCTTGATTCTGGCAGTCCAGACGCGGTCACGGTTTTGCTGGCCCCACCCAGAATAACCGTGGGCACGTTCCAGGGGGGCACCGATAAGGACGCGTTCGTGGCGGCGATCACGCAAAGCAAGTCCGGCTGTCGCTGTGGTGGTGGCCTTACAGAGGAATGAAGAGCCGGCTGAGGGGGGCTGCGCCCGCGTCACGTGCGTAACACAGCTAGCCTGTGGGTGGGCTGCTGAGCCTGCCAGGCGTCGTTTGGGTCACAGCGTTTGCGGGTCGTGGCGAATCCGCCGGGTCAGCTTGTCGTAGAACTGGATGGCAACGGCCTGCTCGGCCTTGATCACGTCGTCGGCGCCAAGCTGCGAGGCCTTCATACCCTTTGACGAGTAGTTCGTGCGGGCGATGATGTAAATCTCAGGTCGCAGACGTCGTGCCAGCGACGTGGCGTTCAAAACCGCATCCTCATCCGGAATGGTCAGGGCCAAGATGGCAGCGGTGTTCAGGCCGGCCTCCACCAGCGTACCGGCGTCGGTGGCATCACCTTCCATGATGTCACGACCCAAGGCACGTTGCGTCTCCACGGTCACAGGGTTCTTTTCGATGATCGTGTAGGAGAGCTTGGCCCGATCAAGCAGATCGGCCACGCACCGGCCTGCCAGGCCGAACCCGACAATAATAACGTGGCCGTCAATGTCCACCTTCGCTTCCGGCGGCAAAGGGGTCACAGCCAGCCGGGTTCCCTCTGTCCAATCAGGGGAACCTTCCATCTGGACGCGCCCGTCTCGATATGTACCCATGTAGGACTGCTCAGAGGTCAGATTCAATGGGGGTCTCCCGGCCGCAACTTCGTTCCCGTCCAGAGGTCTGAAACCGCACCCCAACCTCGCCTACCCCCTCCCTTCATATCGACGCGATTGGTTCAGGATGTTACAAGGGCTGGGTGGAGAACTTTCGCATCGCCTCCGCGATGAGGTAGAACGAGCCGGTGATACAGATCACGTCTTCCCGAGTGATCGCACTCACTGCGATTCTCATGGCCTCCTCGAGCGTTTCGGCCACCTGGGCCATTTTGCCCGAACTTTCCGTGTATTGGGCAGCGAGTTCGGCCGGATCGGCCGATCGTGGCGACCCGGTGCTGACGAAGATCATCTTGTCGGCCCCGAGCTGCAACCGGCGGAGCATGCCCGGGATGTCCTTGTCCTTGTGGCAGCCGAAAATCACGATCATCGAGTCGTACGGAATATGCTGCCCCGTCGCCCTCATCAACGCGTTGATGCTCGCAGCGTTGTGGGCACCATCGACAAGAATTCGCGGCTCCTCACATATTATCTGCATCCGTCCCGGCAAGCGGACGTTCGCCAACCCGGATATCGCTTGCTGGTCGTCGATCGAGAAGCCACGGGACTTGAGGGCGTCCAGAATGTTCAGCGCTACGCTGCAGTTGGTTGCCTGATGCTCCCCGAACAGCGGCACCAGCACGTGCTCAAACCGGCTCGTCGCGGTTGTCATGCAGATCCGGGCGTGGCGACCCGCGGCGCGCGAAAACTCGAAGCGGTAGCTGAAGTCGACTCCTTCGTCCGAGAACCGCAACGGCGCGTCTACCGCTGCGGCGGCCTCACGGATCAGCTCCTTCACACTCGCCACCTGCGGTGCGCTTACCACCGGGATCCGTTTCTTGATGATTGCCGCCTTTTCCTTGGCGATCGAGGACAGGTCTTCGCCCAACTGCAGAGTATGGTCCCGGCTGATGCTGGTCAGCCCGATGACCTCCGGCGCAAGGACGTTAGTAGCGTCGAGTCGGCCGCCCAGACCAGTCTCGACAACTGCAATATCCACCTCTGCGGTCACGAAATAGTGAAACGCTGCCGCCGTCAGAACCTCAAAGTAGGTCGGCTTAGGTACACGAGCCTTGGCCGTAATGTTCACAACGGCCCGAACGGCTTTGGCAAAGGCGCTCTCCGAGATCATCTTGCCGCCGACAATGATCCGCTCACGGATGCTCAACAGATGCGGCGAGGTGTACAGACCCACCTTGAATCCGGAGGCCCGAAGCATCTCAGCCAGCATCGTAGCCGTGCTGCCCTTCCCCTTGGTCCCCGCGATGTGAATTGACTTGAACGAGCGGTGCGGATTGCCAAGGGCGCTCAACAATCGGTTCATTCTTGCAAGACTGAAGTTGCTCGGACTATACTGCAAACGAGGTGCCCGCTCCCAGTTGACGAGCGAGTCCAGATAATTAACCGCCGAACGAAAGGTTCTAATCTGTCGAGGGGCCGGCGTAATCTTGGACGGACTTTTCGGTCTGGCGATCGTAGCTCTGGTCATATGCGGGGGGATTGTACTGCGCTTTTACGATTTCGTCAACACGGAATAACCGATAAACTCCGCATTGTTCACCCTGGTTGTCACGGTCCGGTCGCGCCGTAACCTATTTCACGGCAATGCCTTAGGGACTCTTTCGCGCCTCGCCGACTTCTCCGGCATGGGGCCTTAGGGCAACTGAAGGCCTATATCTTGTACGTACAACGGTCAACGAGTTGCAATCTCTGTCCCTGGAGTGACAATCTTGACAAGATCTTACGCCATCTTATCGGACAATACGGCGGGTGCCGACGTGGCCGTGTGTCCCAATCAATTCCCATTCGCACCGCGACCGTGCCCTGAGAACTGGTACAATGGGGCCGATGTTCGATCTACAGATCCCTTTCGAGGATCAGGCGACCAGAGTTGCAGTCCGGCTTGATGTCCTTGATCGACTAGGGTCGCTACTGACCCAGTTGACCGGCGGACCGCCGCGGCCGGATGTGCTTCTGGTCACTGACCGGCACGTCGGCCAGTTGTACGGCCACTCTGCGGCAGAGTCCCTTCGCCAGGCGGGGCTTAAAACGCTCGATTTCCAGATCGAACCGGGCGAGGCCTCGAAGAGCCTCGAAGTGGTGGGCGAGGTCTACCGATACCTGGCCGGTCACAGTCTCGCCCGCGATACGGTCATCGTCTCGCTCGGTGGGGGAGTCGTGAGCGACCTGGCCGGGTTCGTCGCGGCCACCTGGATGCGCGGCATCCGGTTTGCCGTGTGCCCCACGACGTTGGAAGCGGACGTCGATGCGTCCATAGGCGGCAAGACCGCAATCAATGTCCCGGGCGGGAAGAACCTGGTCGGCGCGTTTCACCAGCCCATTCTCGTTGCTGTGGACCCGGCGTGCCTCAAGACCCTGGATACCCGCGACGTAAGGGCCGGGCTGGCGGAGTCCGTCAAACACGCCCTGGTCTCTTCCGACGAATTCGTTACCTGGCATGAAGCCAACGCGGACGCCATCCTCGCCCTCGATGACCCCACAACCGTCGAGCTGATCCTGGAGAACCTTCGGATCAAGGCCAACATCGTTCAGAAAGACGTCCATGAGCGGGCCGGCTTGCGCATGCTTCTGAACTTCGGCCATACGATTGGCCATGCGATCGAAGAATGCTGCCGATTCGCGCTGCGGCACGGAGAATGCGTCTCGTTGGGGATGGTGGCCGCGTGCCGACTCTCCCACGCTATGGGTCTGCTGGATGAGTCGGTCGTCCGTCGCGCCGAGACGACCCTGGCACGTTTTGGACTGCCAACAGAGCTGAGGGATCCAATCGAGACCGACCTGATCATGGCCACTATCCGCAAGGATAAGAAGATCCGGGGTGGCACCGAACAGTTCGTCCTTTTGGAGGCCATAGGCCGACCAGTCGTTCGCAATGACATCCCACAGCAAGCAGTACGCGACGCCTATGAGTCGCTACTGCCATAGCGTGGCACC
>CP070827.1:1194109-1198729 GCA_020344555.1 Phycisphaerales bacterium | reverse complement strand
AAGTTTGACGTGCTCGTCGGTGTCAACCTGCTGCGCGAGGGTCTGGACCTGCCCGAGGTGTCACTGGTTTGCATTCTGGATGCGGACAAGGAGGGCTTTTTGCGCAGCGAAACGTCGCTCATCCAAACCATTGGCCGGACCGCCCGGAACGTCAATGCCGAGGTCAAGCTCTATGCCGACAGGGTGACACCAAGCATGCAACGGGCCATCGATGAGACCAACCGGCGGCGCAAGCTGCAGCTCGAATATAACGAGAAGCACGGTATCACGCCGGAGACGATCAAGAAGGAGATTCGCTCCAGCTTGGAGCAGGTGGTCAAGGCCCACAAAGTGGCGGCCGAGGCGATCCGCGCCTCCGAAGAGCAGCTCGATAAGACCGAGCTGATCGCCATGCTGGAAAAAGAGATGCTCGAGGCCGCCGAAGCCCTGGACTTCGAAAGAGCTGCCCAACTCCGCGATCGGATAAGGGAACTCGCTGAAAAGGTGTCAGGATGAATTTCTTGACATCATCAGGGGGCTCGGTAGAGCTCGGGCATGGGACGATCGCCAGGCATCACGGAGCCGGGGCTTGGCTATTACGTCTTGTAGCCAAAAATCATCCCGACAGCTTTTTTGAGTAGAGGTCTGCTTGTGGTGGGTATTGACTCGTGATACGCCGCGGACTTCTGTTCACTCTGACATTTGGTGCCTGCCTGACTGCTGCGCTTGGCGTGGTAACTTTCTTTAGGTCTTATTGTCACATCTGGAACTCGGGACAGGCGTCGGTGAGGGTATGCGTTGCGAATGGAGCCGTCAAAGTGTGGCACACAAATGTCGGTGAGGGTTCCGCCAGCAAGCTCATCCGGGAGCGTACGTGGCCCGGCGTGCGCTGGGAGATGCGTCGCGACAGCAGGTCGGGTTATTTTTACAACCCAAGACTTGGCCTGCGTTGGCTCCCGCAAGGCGTACACGGACCCCGAGACGCCATACTTCCTGGACAGAAGGTACCCGAAGGGGTCGTTTTCGTTGAACCCAGTTTCGGAGTGGTACATTATGTTCGTATTTCGCTGTGGGTCCCACTCCTCGTCCTCGGCGTGATGCCGGGTGCTGCGCTTGTACTGTTTGTACTGGCGTGGGCGAAGCGTCGCCACCGAAGGGCGCACGGGTTGTGCGTCAGCTGTACCTATGATCTTACCGGCAATGTGTCCGGAGTGTGTCCGGAGTGTGGATCGCTGACTGCCCGGTCACTGGAGATGCGACCTACGGGAGCTGTCGCTGTCATCCTAGCAGGAGCGATGCTATGTGGTGCTCTTGTCCCATCGCTCCTACTACGAGGGAGTGACCTAGCATTGGTACTGCCGGTGGGCCTTGGGGTGTTCGTAGAGTTGGGGTGTTGTGTGGGTTGGATTGTGCTCGACCCACGCCGGTTTGGCAACAGACGCAGGTCGGTAACGACAGTGATCAGGTACGTACTGGCAGCGCTGAGCGCGTCCATTGCGGGTTTCTGGGTGTGGGTTGCCTACACATGGTACGCGATGCTATCCTCGGTTTGAAAAAAGGTAAAAAAAGTGCCAGGATGAATTTCTTAGGATCATCAGGGGGCTCGGTGAGCTTCGGGCATGGAACGATCGCCGCGCGTCACGGAGCCGGGGTCTGGCTACTCGAAGCGTGCCCCTGGGTGATGAGCGCTGGATGGCCCGCGTCGCCAGTCGCCTGGGGCTGGACATCACCCTTCGCCCACGCGGACGCCCCCGAAAGGACACCCAAAAATCATCCCGACACCTTTTTCTGTTTTTCTGTTCTGTTCGGAAAGGACGGTACCGCGACGCGACGGTCTTTTCAATTCCCGAGACCGGCTTGACTTCGCATCCGCCACGTGCTATAGTGCACTAGTAAGCTAGTGCACAGCAGCGATGCCCTGGAGCTTAGACCACATGAGCGTCGATCCGAACAACCCCATCCCAATCTACCAGCAGATCACCGACTACATCCGCCGCTCCATCGCCGCCGGCGTCTATCGCCCCGGCGAGATGATCCCCTCGCTGCGGGTCCTGGCGTTGGAGCTGACGGTCAACCCCAACACGGTCCAGCGTGCCTTCGAGACGCTCGAACGTGAGGGGCTGATCCATCCGCGCAAGGGCCTGGGCATGTTCGTCACGCGTCATGGGGCGACTTCGGCGCAGTCGCAGTCCCGCACCGCTGTTTACGAGACCTTCGTCCAGGGCATCCGCGCCGGCTACGACGCCAACATGACCACCCGGCGAATCCGCGGCGTCTTCGAGCAGGCAGCCCGTGATGTCGCCACTGAAGTCAGGAGCGCCAAGTGACCCCGCCTCCGTCGCGGCCATCGGCCATCGAGACCACGTCACTCACCAAGCGCTACGGTGACCAGGTGGCGGTGGACAGTCTCTCCCTGTGTGTGCCGACCGGCACAGTATTCGGCTTCATCGGCCCCAACGGCGCCGGCAAGACTACCACCATCAGAATGCTGATGAACACCCTGCGCAGCACCGCGGGCAGCGCCCGCCTGCTTGGTCTGGATGTCGCCTGCCACCGGGCCGAACTGCGCCGGCGAATCGGCTACGTCCCCGAGCTGCACTTCATCCACCGCTGGATGCGCGTCAGCGACGCCATATGGTTCTGCCGCTCACTGCACCGGACTTGGAACGACCGGCGATGCCGCGAGCTGCTGGACATTTTCGAGCTCGACCCCAACAAGTGCGTCCGGCAGCTTTCCAAGGGCATGGTGGCCAAACTGGCCCTGCTGTTGGCGGTTGCCCACGAGCCGGAACTGCTGATCCTCGACGAGCCCACCTCCGGCCTCGATCCGCTGGTACGCGAGGAGTTCCTCGACGGCGTGCTGCGGACCGTCTGCACCGGCGACCGAACGGTGCTCTTCTCTAGCCACGTCATGAGTGACGTGCAGCGTCTCGCCGACCGAATCGGCATCATCTGCGGTGGACGGATGCTGGTCGACAGCCGGACCGATGAGCTGGTCGCCGGTACCAAGCGGGTGCGCGCGGTTGTGAGCAACGACACGCCGCTTGAGCGACTGCCCGCTGGCACCGTCTGGCACGCGGTGCGCCATCGCGAGTGGCTGTTCACTGTTCACCGGTTTTCGCCGGCGACGATCGACGAACTGCGCGACAGCTACCCGGTCGAGAACCTCGAGGTTCACGATCTTGCGCTGGAAGATATATTCAAAGACTTCATCAAAGGCCGGAGAGGCGCAGCATGAATGCGCTGTTGTGGAAGGACTACCGGGTAAACCGCCTCGTCCTGCTGACCGGTTTGGTCCTGCTGCTGGCACCGTTGGTCGCCTTCTGCACGCTCAACGCCGTCTCGCAGTGGCGCTACGGTCAGCCAATCTTCCCCTGGCCGGCGGCGCTGAGCTTTGCCAGCGTGCTTAGCCTGCTGCTATCGTGCATAACGCTGACCCTGCTCGGTGGTGCGGCGTTTGCCTGCGAACGGTGCGACCGCTCAGCGGAGTTCCTGGCCGGACTGCCGGCCACGCGCCCCCAGATCATCGCCAGCAAAGTTGTCATCGCGGTAGGGACGGGCCTGGTCATCTGGGCCGTCGATCTGCTGGTCTTCTTCGTAATTGTTCCATACAGCGGCGAGATGGGGCCCGAGACGGTAGAGAACTTCGCGAATTTCCGCACGAAGATGCTACCCATGCTGGCGGCCATGTCATTCAGCATGTTCGGTGCCGCCTGGTTCGGCTCGTCATTCCTGCCTAGTCACAACATTGCCGCCGGCTTGGCATTCGGTTTCCCGGTGCTGGTCTTCGGCATCCTGCGCGCCGTCGAGTTCGTGCTCGAGCAGAGGGAGTTCGCCGTCGATTGGCTCCCGACCGTGCTGGCGGTCCTGGGCCTGGCCGGTTTCCTGGGCGGAATCCTCATCTACGCCCGCCGCGTTGAACCATAGGTGCTCCTGCCCACAATCATCCCATGCCTCTGGTTCGAGAAGGGAGGCATCGGCAACCGTTGTGGGATCACCGGCTCGATCCCACGGTTGTCGGACACACCAGTTGGCATTACACGTTCTTATAATTCGTCGTCTGGCCGCAGAAACGGTGGGCCGCAGAAAAGGTCAGGATGAATTTCTTGACATCGTGAGCGGGCTCGGTGAGCTTTGGGCATGGGAGGATCGCCACGCGTCACAGACCCGGGGCTTGGCTGCCCGAAGCGTGCCCCTGGGTGATGAGCCCTGGACGGCCTGCGTCGCGAGCTGGGGCTGGACATCACCCTTCGCCCACGCGGACGCCCCGTAAGGACACGCAAAAATCATCCCGACACCTTTGTTCTTTGTCGCAACACTTTTGTTCCCGGCGCGCCGGGATCCGCCAGTGGCTCAGCCCTCCGAGCCGCTACGGCCGACCCGATCGAGCTAAGCTCGCCGACGTTCTGCGCCAAGGTCACGCCTCTTGTCCGCAAGTGCTTCAGAGCGGACAGCCGATATCCTGTGTGATGGTGTCCCGACCCCTGCCAGCGGCGTTCGCGTACCTCGTGCACGACGGCAACCCGGCTATCGACGCAGCGCTCGTGGAAGTGCTGCCGCATCTGGAACCCTTCGTCCAGGCCGCTGCCCTGGAGATCCTTCTTGAACGAGACCACCCGTCTAGCCTGGCAGCCGTTGTCG
>CP070827.1:1189371-1194009 GCA_020344555.1 Phycisphaerales bacterium | reverse complement strand
GCAACCATCAGGTGCCCTTCTTGCTTAGGAAATCTTCTCCCCAAAACCGTTTCACGTAACAGCTCCTACTGCTTGCTCCGTCGCCTGCTCCGTCTTCTCTGCCCCCTCCAGCATACTCGCTGCGAGGACAGTCAGATCCTGGACTTCGATGGACGGTGTTCGCCCGTCCCTGCGACTATCCTCAGCCTGAGCACAGGTGAAATGAATCAGACACTTGGGACAGGCCGTAACCAGCTTCTGGGCGCCGGTGCCTGCGGCATCGCCAAGCCGCTCGGTCTGCAGGCGGCGCGAGTCCGCATCGCAGTGAATGAACCCGCTGGTCCCACAGCAAAGCGCATCGCGGCCACCGCGGGCCATCTCCACCACCTTCGCACCCGGCATCGCCGCCAGCGTCTTCCTGGGGGCTTCATAGATACCCAGATGGCGACCCAGCCGACACGGGTCCTGATACGTCAGCTTGAGCTCGCCGTTGCTTTGCAGGGCAACTTCGCCACTCTCGAGACGAGGAGCCAGGAACTCCGCCAGATGCTCGACACGGGGCTGGTAATCAGGGGCGACCTCCGCGTAGTCGAGACGCCAGGTCCGGCAGCACTCCGCGCAGCTAGTCACGATGTGCTTGACGCCCCTTGCGGCAAACGCCGCCACGTTGGCCTCCGCAAGTGCTCGGAATGTCTCCCCGTCACCGCTCCAAAGCTGGTCGTGACCGCAGCAGCGCTCCTCATCCAACACCACCGGCTCGACCCCCAGGTGATTGAGCACGCGCACTGTTGCGCGGGCAATCTCTACGGTCTCGAGGCCGAGCTGCTCTTTGAACACAACGTCAAAGAAGGGGAGACATCCCACAAAGAACCCGACCTCGCCCTCCTTGGCCACCTTGAGATCCCCGGTGATCCATTGCGTGTCCCTCGTAGGCCCATCGGGTGTCGCCATCAGACGGGCGGCACAACTGAACACATCCCGGTGAGGGCAGGGCTCGCGGGCTTCGGGTGGGATCAGCTCTCGCACACCTCTTACATATTCGCTGAAGTGTACGTCCTGAGGGCAGCGCAGCTCGCACGCCCCACAGGTCAGACAGCGGCACACGGCCACCCCGCGCCCGTTAATCCCGTCCTCCAAATCCTGGCTGGCGATTGCCCGGGGGGAGAAGTCCCCCGAGGACGCCAGGGGACACATGGACGTGCACTTGCCGCACTCGGCGCAAAGCACCGCCCGGGTTGCCTGACGTAGCTTGGCGAGCTGGTCCATCGCTATCTCCTATTCACTTCGCCGCGGTTTTTGGGTCCGCTGCGCTTGCGAGCACTTTCGGTGATACTCTTCAACGGCTGTTCCAGCGAGTCGTCGGCCAGACTCTTCGACCAATCACATACGATGCGGTCCGCGTCGCCGCCCAGTGAACGAAGCGTCGATCGGGCACGTTCCACCTGCTCGGCAGCCAGCTCAGCACCCGAACCGAACCGGCACCGTTCGGACTGGCAGCCGGCGACCAGGATCCGGCTTGCTCCGCGTCTATAGAGCTCCAGCAGCATTCCGGCATCGATCTGGCCGGTGCACCTGAATCGGATGACCTCCGTACGGGCTCCGTGCTTGTCGAGCATCGGCTCTATGGCCCCGGCACGTCGCTCACAGGCCAGCACCACGTACGGGGGCTTCGCCGTCTTGGCTGATGGAGCAGTCTCAAAGATGTTTCCCAGTCGGGACTCCCACCAGTCGGACGACAGGGCACCGGCGATTATTGCATCCGTAGGACAGACGGCCGTGCACAGATTGCACCCCCGACACAACGCCGGTTCGAGCCGGGCCTTGGGTTCTCTGTTCCTGCCGTTGGACACACTCAGGGCATCGAAGGGACACACATCTGCGCACTGCCCGCAACCACGGCATCTCGCTTCGTTGACATAAACACGCCCCGGGAGCAGATCGATCGGCACCCCAATCGACGTGTCCACCTCGCCAAGAGCGCCGGGCCTGATCACCGGAAGAAGCCATCCGGATGTCGGCTCATCGGCACTAAGACCCATAGCTACGTTACCCGGAGCCCGGACAAACGCCGTGGGCCCTGAAGGTGCTCCATCCTCCTTGGGGATACTCAGCATGACGTAGCGGCGCCGGCAGCTCGGGGCACAAACACGGCACGCGTCACACGGTCCGCAGCGGAGGCAGCGCTTGGCCTCATCCACAGCTTGCTCGGCAGAAAAGGCCTGCTCCACCTCTTCAAACTCCCGGCCCGGCTTGGGCGGCACGTTGGCCGGCCAAAGTCGTTTCGCCTCCACGGGAGGCAGGTCGGGCAACTCGTATTCAGCGGGTCTTCGCAGGTGCGGCGGCTCCTTTTCGAAGCCGGGTTTGCCGTCCTCGATGTAGTGACGGATCGACTCGGCCGCCTTGTGCCCGGCATCGATGGCTTTGATCAAGGTAGCGGGACCGGTTACCACGTCGCCCGCGGCGAACACACCGGCTCTGGGCGCCATCAGTGTGTCCGGATTGATTGCCAACCAGCGTCCCTCGAGCAACTCACTCTCGGGGGGAACGAAACCAAGGTCGGCTTCCTGCCCCACAGCGGCCAGAACACGATCGGTCTCGACGAGGAATTCGCTTCCCGGAATGACGATGGGCCCACGGCGACCACTGGCATCCGGTTCTCCGAGCCCGATCTTGATGCACTCCAGACCTTTCAGGCGCCCTCCCTCGCTGACTACTCCGGTGGGCGTCACCAAGAATCGGAACTTGATGCCCTCAGACTCGGCATCCTTGATTTCCAGGTCGCCGGCCAGGAGCTCCTCACGGTAACGGCGGTAGAGGATTTCGCAGGAACTCGCCCCCAGCCGCAACGCCGTACGGGCGGCCTCCACTGCCGTGGAGCCGCCGCCGATCACCACGGCCTTGCCTTTCACCGGCGTGTAATCACCGTCGTTGACACGTCTCAAGAAAGCCAGAGCGTCCTCGACCTCGGGGCACTCGTCTTCACCGGGCACCCGCAAGCTTCGCCCTTTTTGAGCACCGACGGCCAGCAGGACGGCCTTGTACCCATCGTTGAGCAACCCATCCAACTCGAGATCGCCCCCCAGACGGCGTCCCGTCTGGATATCAATGCCCGCCTGAACCAAATAATTGATCTCGGCGTCAAGCACGTCGCGAGGCAGACGGTAGGACGTAATGCCGTACCGGAGCATGCCACCCGGCTGTCCCTCGCTCTCGAACACGGTTACGGGATAGCCGGCCATCGCAAGGTCAAACGCAGCGGTTAGCCCCGCGGGGCCTGAGCCGATCACCGCGACTCTCGCCGAGCTCTTACGTTGCTGCGGCACGTCCAGCTTGGGGAACTCCTCCTCCATGTCGGCGACGAAGCGCTTCAACGCCCGAATGGCGACTGGCTCGTCAAACCTCCCTCGCGTGCAGGCCGTCTCACACGGATGGTCGCACACCCGTCCGCAGATTCCCGGAAGCGGACAGCGTCTTCGGACCATTTCGAGCGCATCGGCGAAACGCCGTTCCGCGACCATCGACACATAGGCCTTGACGTTGATGCCCGCCGGACAGGCCTGGGTGCACGGAGCCGTTTCAATGCGCTTAATGGGCAGGGTCTCGGACTGGAGCGTGGGGACCAGCAGCCCGGCGCCTTCCAGGCCCAGCGGACCGGCTTTGGGTGCAGTCGCAACAACGCTCATGACCTCACCTCCTCCGGGATAAGTGCGGCAGCGGTTTCATCCACGTATTCCAGGCCCCGGTTGAAGGCGGCCATGTTCAGCTCTTCGGTCCCGGCGGGAACCGAGGACTTCACGGCCTCGCGCATGGCGTCCTGCGGAAGGAGCTTGGTGACGGCCGTGAAAAAGCCCAACATCACGATGTTCTGCACCAGCGACCGTCCCAGCGATTCGGCGATCCGGGTCGACGGTACGCCGAAAGACGGCTGCCCCTTCTTGAGCCTCGGACGAACCAGGTCCTTCTCATAGACCAGGATGCCGTCATCCTTGAGTTCGTCGCGGTACTTCTCATAGCCCTCGCCGGACATGACCACAAAAACGTCCGGCCGCTGGATGTATGGATACAGGACCTCGGTGTCCGACACCGCCAGTGTCGTGCTGCAGGCCGAACCCCGCGCCTCCGGTCCGAAACTCTGGATCATTGTGGCATGCTTGTCGGCATAGATGGTGCAGGCGCGGCCGATGATGTATCCCGACAGCACCACGCCCTGACCGCCCATGCCGGTGATGCGAATCTCCGTCCTAGCCATGGATCATTCCTCCCTCTGGCGGGATAGGCACGTATCTATCGCCGAGGATCTTCTTGTAATGCTCGTGCATACTCTCAAGGAAGGTGGGTCGCTCCTCATCGACGAACTTGCCGCAGATCAGCTTGTTCTGAAAGTCTATGTCCAGGTCACGGGTGTCCGCCCCGTGACAGATCTCCGCATTGTCGTGGTAGAACCGCATGAGGTTGAAACCCGTGCCCAGCTTATTGAGCCGTGCGTACAGGGTGGAACACGGAGCGATGACCTCAATGAAACGAAAACCCTTCCGCTCGATCCCCTCCTTGAAAGACTTGGTCATTCTACGGATATGCAGGCTGGTCCAGCGGGCCACGTAGGTGGCCCCACAACTCGCCGCCAGGTGGGGGAGATTGAACGGCCGCTCGAAGTTTCCA
>CP070827.1:1184610-1189271 GCA_020344555.1 Phycisphaerales bacterium | reverse complement strand
GTGGCTGCATCTATGCGGTTGCGACCCTCGGTGTCGATACCCTGCTGGACTTCAAAGGTCGTCACCACTGGACTGCCCCTAACGGCCAGCCCGGCATGGGAAAGGACATGGCCGGTCACAAGGGCGAGGATCTGACTCTCGAGCTGCCGGCCGGCACGCTGATCTATGACCGTGACACCGACCTGTTAATCAAAGATCTCTCAACGATTGATCAGCCCGTTTGCATCGCCAAGGGCGGGAAAGGCGGGCGAGGGAATGCCCGGTTCGCCCGGCCGGACCACCAAACCCCTCGCGAGTACGAACCGGGGACGCCCGGGGAGGAGCGGTGGCTGCGGCTGGAGCTGAAGCTCATCGCGGACGTCGGGATCGTGGGTCTGCCCAACGCCGGGAAGAGCACGCTGCTATCCAGGTTGTCGAAAGCGCGACCGAAGATCGCCGAGTACCCGTTTACCACCTTGCAGCCGCAACTGGGCATCGCCGAGCTCTCCGGTCATCGCAGGTTAGTGCTGGCGGACATCCCGGGGCTCATTGAAGGGGCTCACGAGGGGGCCGGTCTCGGTGACGCTTTCCTGAAGCACATCGAGCGGACGCGGGTCATCCTGCATCTTGTTGATGTCGGTTCGGAGCTTGCCGCCATGCCCCCGGGCGATGCCTACCAGGCTATCCGGGGAGAACTAGCCCAGTACAGCGCAGAATTGGCTGCCAAGGAGGAGATTGTAGCGGGCAACAAGATTGACCTGACGGGGGGCGAGGAAGCGGCCGGAAAACTAGCCGAGGCAATCGGAAGGGACGTCTTGCCCATCAGTGCGATCAGCGGTAAAGGAGTCAACAAGCTTGCTGATGTTCTGTGGGGCGTCGTTCAGCGCACGAAAAGAGCACCGCCGCCGGAAGCACTCCCGCGTCGTCCGCCCCACTTGGAAAGGCAATGAGCCGTAGAATGCCTGGCTACGACCCCGACGCGCCGGTCATCGTCATCGAGATTGGCAACACCACGACCGCTATCGGTACGTGGCACAAGGACCAACTCAAAACGCCTCTTTCCGTCTCGACAGACGATGAGGCCGGGTTCGATCAGGCCCTTGAAGCCCACGTAGACGCCATGCCGAAGCGCCGCGTCGCTGCCGTCATCATAGGATCGGTTGTCCCGCAGGCCTTGCAGCGAATCCAAGGGTGCCTCGAGAACAGATTTGACCTGAACACATTGGTCGTTGGCGACACGATCCCCCTTCCGATCGATGTCGGCGTGGCCGATGCCACGGCGATTGGCGTGGATCGCGTATGCGCAGCGGCGGCGGCTTACGACAAGCTGCAGACCGGGTGCATCATTGTCGACTTTGGCTCCGCGGTGACCGTGGATCTCGTGGACGACGAGGGCACGCTCGTCGGCGGTGCCATCTTACCCGGTCTGAAGATGCAGCTTCGTGCGTTGCATGAGTGCACGGCCGCGCTTCCGGAGGTGAAGCCCGGACTACCCGAGACTCCCTACGGTCGGAACACGACTGAGGCGATGCAGGCCGGCGTGTGCCGGGGCGTTGTCGGAGCTGTGCGAGCCCTGGTCGAGGCCTACGCGAACTCCCTCAACCGTTGGCCCCAGGTCCTCGGAACCGGCGGCGACTTGACCCTCGTCGGTCCGATCTGCGATTTTCTGGATACCCAGGTGCAGTATTTGGTCCTTCGTGGAGTGGGGGTGGCCTATATGAAGCACCTGAAGGCTATGGGGGTATGAGCCCCGCCCGAGGGAACTGTGCCGTAGTTCTGACGCCGCCCGGTGCCGGTGCCATAGGCGTCGTTCGGGTGATCGGACCGGGTGCACTTTCGATCGTCGGCAAGCTGTTTCGGGCGAAGACCGGGCAATGTCAAGCGGCGCCCTACTCTGCTCGGGCTGAGGCTTGCGGTGCATTGGTCGGTGGTGACCGTCTTCGATGCGGCCGTTTCGTCGTCGACGACGAGGTGGTAGACGACGTGGTCATTAGCCAGACCCGGACCGGTGATCTCGCCGCCGTGGACATTTGCACCCACGGCGGTGTCCGCGTGATCGAGAGGGTTCTCGAGGCCCTCGAGCGTTGCGGCGCTCCGCTTCGTGAGAACGCCGAGTCACCGATGCCGATCTGGCCGACGAGCAATCTGATCGATCGAGAGGTTGCGCAAGCCATGTCGCGGGCGACAACCGAGCGCGCCGTGCGATTTCTGGCATGGCAGCGCCGGCATCTGCCACCCTTCCTGGAACAAGCCGCATCCCTGTGCCATGTGGAGGTCAACGAGACCCGCAGGATGCTGCAAGCCGTGCTTACAGGGTATGATGCCGCGCGGACGCTCATCGACGGGGCAACGGTGGTCATTCTGGGACCGCCCAACAGCGGGAAGTCCACGCTATTCAACCGGCTGATCGGCCGATCCGCGACGATCGTGTCACGCCGCCCGGGCACTACGCGCGACTGGGTAACCGAGTCTATCGAGATTGATGGAGTCCCCTTGACGCTGCTGGACACGGCCGGGCGACATGAGGCTACAGAGTTTCTGGAGCGCCAGGCGATTGAAAGAGGGTGGGCGCTCAGCGAGCAGGCAGCGGTGTCCCTGCTGCTGCTTGACGGCTCGCAACCGCTTTCAAAGGCGGCCCGAGCGTTGTGCACCGCTTGCCGGCCTTTGTCGTGCTGCTTGACCGTGGTCAACAAGGTGGATCTGGGACAGGTATGGGATCGTTCGGCGCTGCCACCCGAGCGGACAGACCGCGGTATTGAGCCGATCGGGGTGTCAGCCCTGGTCGGGGTCGGCCTGGACCTGCTGGCCCAAGGCATACTGCGGGTGCTCGGATTCGAGGAACGGGGAGATACGGGGCCGTCGCTCTTCACCGCCCGGCAGAGGGAAATAGCCGCTGATGCCCTATCGGACTTGCCCGACCACAGGAAGGCGGCCGAAGCCACGATCATGGGCCGACTGATTGGTGCTTAGCCCTGGGACTCCGAGCTTACGCAGGCTATAATGACATAAAGGAGTGGATCGCATATTGGGCCGTTGTACATAAGCTTCGGCGGACGCAGCCAGTCGCATGTGCCGGATCTTGGACCGATTTTTGTGTTGATATGGTATGACGAGCCGCCTACAGTGTGAAACGTCAGGTGGTAGTTTGAATCTGTGGGTTCGTGAGTACATGACCCCACTGGGGCGTAACGGATCGGGGCATGTCCGTAGCCGATGATTCACAACTCGGCCGAGTGGTGGTCGAACGCAAGCTCTGCACGAGCAACGAAATCGAGCTCGTCCGTGCGGAACTGAAGGGCCTCGCCGAAAAGGGTACAACCACCTCCCTGGGAGACCTCCTGGTCCAGCGCGGGTTCATCACACATACGCAACTCTCCAGGCTACAGACGGCCATGGACGAGGACTCGATGTACCGGCCTGCACAGCAGATTCCGGGCTTTCAGATTCTCAACAAGATCGGGCAGGGGGCAATGGCCGTGGTTTTCAAGGCCAAGCAGTTGAGCCTGGACCGCATCGTGGCCATCAAGGTGCTGCCCAAACGTCTGAGCGATAACCCGGAGTTCGTCGAGCGGTTCTACCGCGAGGGGCGTGCCGCGGCGCGACTGAATCACGCCAACATCGTCCAGGCATATGACGTTGGTGAGTCCGGCGGGTACCACTACTTCGTGATGGAGTTCATCGACGGCAAGACCGTCTACGACGTAGTAAACGACGGTCGACCCATGGAGGAGTCCGAGGCGCTCGGGTTGATACTCCAGGCCGCCAAGGCCCTGGAGCACGCCCATGCCCAGGACCTTATCCACCGCGACGTCAAGCCCAAGAACCTGATGCTCACCAAGGCCGGTGACGTGAAGCTTGCTGACATGGGTCTGGCACGGGAGGTGGGTGATTACGCGACGGCGACCGCCGAGGCCGGGCGGGCATACGGAACACCCTATTACATCAGCCCGGAGCAGATTCGCGGGGAGATAACCATCGACGCCCGGGCCGACATTTACGGCCTCGGGGCCACGTTCTACCACATCGCCACCGGGAAGGTGCCCTTTGACGGCACATCACCCTCGGAGGTGATGCACAAACACCTGAAGGATCCCCTGGTGCCGGCTGATCACGTTAACCATTCGCTATCATCCGGCATCGGCGAAATCATCGAGGTGATGATGGCCAAGTCTCCCGATGATCGCTACCCCTCCATGTCCGAGCTCATCGATGATATGGAAGCCGTGACCCGGGGAGAACCGCCCTTCCAGGCTCGTAAGAAGTATGATCACGAACTGCTAAAGACGCTGGCCACGGGATCGAGAATGAGCGAACCCGGGGCTGAGGCGGGAGAGATCCCCGGCCACACACCGCGCGTCTCGGCCCATTGGGTCCTGGTCCTGGGAGTGCTCTTGGCGATTTCCGCCCTGTGTAACGTGCTGCTGTTCTTCAGGGGCTAGAGCGGTTCTCGTTTATTGTGTAGCCGCCGGCCACCGTCCCGGTCGTACTCTGTCGGTCGCGAGCAGCACCGGCGGCAGCGACCCCGGACGTACCCCGATGTGCATCGGGACAGGCGTCGGGGCTATGCAAGAACGGAGGTCGGTCTAGTGCCCTGTCAGGCCTCAATTTTCGGGTGGCATGGCCAAGCGGAGCGCCGCCATGTCGTCGCCAGAACATGCCGGCGCCCGTCTCTGACGGGCTTG
>CP070827.1:1179759-1184510 GCA_020344555.1 Phycisphaerales bacterium | reverse complement strand
AACACCCGCCCGCAACGGCGGGTTCTCCGGCTACAAGGTCCCTGTCGTCTGGAGCAAAATGCCCACCGTCTGGCGGAAACTGTGGGTCGAACGCGATACGATGCAGGCGCCGGGTCTGACTGAGTTCACGGTCAGCGGAACCGCGGCGACGGTTACGCCAAACGCTCCGGTGCCCGGGCAGTCGACGGTTGATCTTGGACAAAACCTCACGGACGAGTTTAGCGACTTGAATCTATACGAAGAGGGGGCGATCCGGTTCTTCGCGTGTCCGGGGGGCGCGGATACGTTCCCCATCGTGGAAAGCACAAGCTACACTTCGGGCCACGACCAAGTCGTGGTTCTTGGCGTCCCAGGAGCCTGCGCGAGCGGAAGCGCCTATCTTCTCCGGGACGACGACGTGTCTGGCGTGCTTCCGCACTTCCCCGACGGCGGGCAAGTTCTAATCGATGCCCTTGCACACGCCTACATCTTGCCACAATACGCCGGTGCTGAGTATCAGGACGTAGTCGACTTCGACATGCATCTGAGTGATTGGGACATTGAGTACGGTTTGGGGACCTGGAGCGACGACCGGGACCTTAGCTCCAGCGCCGATTTTTGGTGTTGTCTCGTCGTCGGGTGTTGGGAGGCGAGTCAAGACTGGGATGCGGATCCGGACCGATGTTTTGCGCTAACGCCGCCCTACGCGCCTCGTCCGGGGGCTGAAAGCGCAGAAACTGGATGCACAGATGATGACTCTGGACGGAGCGCTATTTACTTGCAGGCCCTCGCGGATGACGGCGCGTGCTTGGAGAGGACGGACGAGCACCATACTGTGACGCATGAGATCGGGCATGCGTGTGGCTCGCACTTCCCTGAACACATAGACGGGTCGATTATGCAAGAGGGCGCGCCGAGAGATCAGAATACGTTTGCATCTGAGTCCATAGTAATATTCCGCAGTGAGGTCGTCTGGTAGGTGTGACGTTACATCAGAATTGAGCTGGAGGTTACAACCATGTTTGGCACATCGATTGCCCTGTTGGGTTTCGGCTTCGCGTTGGTCCTGCCTCAGCTGAGCGTGACGGAGAATTCCAGCGGGGATTCGCTGGCGGCAGCAGTCTACAAGACGAGTTTCTTGCTTTATGAACCTGTTGTCGTTGAGGTCACCTTGCACCTGGAGAAACGCTTTCGTCCGAACGAGAAGGATGCGAACGAGGCTGACAAGCAGCTGCGCAGGCTGCGGCGACGTCTGGACGTAGAGCTTCGGGATCAGCATAACGAAACAGTCCGCAAAGGGCTGCTATGCGGCGCGCAATTCTTGCCAACTGAAAGTCCTGCCCACGACTTCCGAGCAGCCGGTCTAGCCTTTCCACAGAGCCCTGACCGGGAAGGTGGCTTTCTGCACTCGGAACTCACCGGGACCTTTATCTTGGTCGTCCGGGACCGCGGCACCGGGTTGGAATCTAACGCCCTTCCGATCGAGATCGCGGCGCCGACGGAGGATGCAAGGCCCCCTTCGGAGCTGTTCAAGGAGAGTTTTCCTGGCGCATTGATGATGATTCTTGAGCGAAAGGGTGACAAGGAGACACTCGGTGTCTTTGAACATCTGGCGCGGGACTATTCGGACACGGTTTATGGCAAATACGCATCCGTCTCGCTTGCGTTGCTTCGCTGGAAGGACACCTTCCGGCAGCACAACAAGACGGGGGGATCCGAGGTCTGGGGCCCCGTGACGAGGGAACTCGAAAAGGCCTCAACGGTGTTCGAGGGGGCGCATCCGCTACGCGAACGGGTGCTTTTTGACTTGGCCCGTGCCCAGATCCTCGCGGGTCAATCGTCTGAGGCGCGGCGTACCGTAGAGATATTGTCCCGGGACTTCCCGAACACTGAGTTCGGAAGGAAAGCGAAGGACATTCCTACGGAGTTGACCGACCAGTAGTAAGCGGGGCGGCGCAACCTCGCGTCGACGACAATGGACAATCGGGGACGTTGCTCGGCGGACGCATTTCGGTCAGCCGCCATCCGGCCCGCCTGAATGACACGATCACGTTCACGGCCAGCGGCGTAGTAGATAGCGGTGGTGAGAAGCGGGTGGACTGTGTGGTCAATGAGGAGGTTCCTCCTGTGACGCCGACTTACACGTGGGTCATCACCAAACCCGACGGGGCCACCGTCAACGGCTCGGGCGCAACGGCTCCGGTCGTCGCGGACCAGCCCGGCACTTACTCCTGCACCTTCACGGCTACCGCAAACCGCGACTGCCCACCGCCCGATTACACCATCGGCCCAGCCACGGGCGCTCCGTTCGTCGTAGAGATTACAACACCGAACGGCGATCCGACGACAACGGCGGGCGCCAATGCTACTAACGAGCGAACCTACAGCAGCGGCGCCGACCCGACTGTCACCGTGCCGTGCGCTGCCGCGAACGTCCCTGAGGCAAGCAGGCTCCGCTGGACCATCGACGATGTAGGCACTATCCGGGCCACGTGGAGTCCAAGCGTCCCGGGCGATCCGTACACGGGCACGGGACTCAGTCCAACAGCCACGTTCACGGGGATGCCTCCCAACTACGATGATTTCGGGGCAAAGACGATAACCCTGACCGTGGATGGTCTCGCCAATTGCCAAGACACCCAGGCCGTCGAGATCTTCTATGCGGGAATGGCGACGAATCACCCTGGTGGGAGCCCGACTTTTCCGAACTGGTTCCATTATTACGAGCAGAACGAAGGTGGTATCGACTATACCTATGGATGTCCGAATGGGCGGTCGGGGAGCCAGCCCGGCGTCCCTGGAAGCGTCCAAATCTGTGACGAAGCTTATGCAGGGGACGAGTACATCATAACAAACGTAGTGGGTGCACAGCTCAAAGCGGGCGGTTGGTCGGGGACAAACCGTTACTATGCCAACTTTCTTGGCGTCCTGGCCCACGAGCGGCACCACGCAAACAATGAAGTGACTACCGGACCCCCAGATGACCGCGACAATGACTTTCTCTCCAACACATTTGAGACAGGGATTAGCCAAACGAATCCGGACGAAAGATGCAGTGCCGCCCAGAACGTTCCTGGGTTCCCCTGCCCACCGTTTGACGATGGCGAGGTGTACGGGGGGGGTCCCGTGGAACAGGGCGGAATCGCGGGCGCTAATACGTCGCAGGATTGGGCTGACCCTGGCACCAATCATGGATAGTCCGGAGAAGGCGAACATGAACCGAACAAGGAAAACCCGTATGAAATGGGAAACGTTCTACGTGCCGATCGTAACTGCTGTGGTCCTCCCGGCTCAGGCTGGGCCCGCAAATATTCCAGCTCTCACTGCGGCCGACGCGAAACGAATGGCGCGAATGCAGGACATGCGTTGGCTCGCGACGGTCTCAGCCCAGCAAGTCGACGAAGTGCGTTCTGCGCTTCGGTCAGGACACGGCATGGTTATTGAGCCGGCACTACACAATGTTGTTCTGCATCAACTTGAAGACCTTGTTCCTATCATCGAAGAGGGTGTTGGTGCTCCGAAGAGTTACGCGCGTGCTTTCGGTGAGCTCTGCGGACATGTCCTGAACTTCGGCGACAATCGATTCGAGAAGCTGCGAGAATCTCTGACGACTGAGCTATCTGGGGATGCATTCTTGTCCATGCGTCATAAACCCAGACACTTTCGACCTGTGCGACATATGGTTACGTCTGTCATCGTTATCAATGAGGTTCGAGCGGTAAAAGCCGGGCGAAAGAAGGAACCGGACTTACACGACTTGGATTTGTCCCCATTCGAAACTGAACTCGTCAAGTTGAGCGGGCTCAAAGTTGCCACCGCCGTAGACGCAATACTGGTGGAGCTTTCAAAGGCGCGAGTGGCGGGAACGCGCGAGTACACCTTGATCCAAGTGTTACACACCTACCCGCCTGCAAAATATCTTCCGTCGGTTCTGGACAAACTGGAGCAGATCGTGGGGACGGAGGGTTACGGGACAACCCTATTGTTGGAATCATTGAAGTTGCGTCTCGATAGACTTGACAAGGCTGGCAAGGCTAGGGTACTCTCCATCATCGAGTCGATAAGACGGACCGGTGTTACTCCATCCTTTGAGTTCGGGCTGTCCGCGCTCGAATCGGAGCTCCAATAGCCAAGTAGGGTCCGCCCCTGCGGACGAATCCCTGCGACGGGCCCTGCTGCGACGTCACGGGGGAATGCTGCCCGGCCGGGGGTAGCTGCTGTAACAACGAATGCTGCGCCGGGGCCTGTTGTGACGCGACAGGGGAATGCTGCCCGGCGGGGGGGAGTTGTTGTGGCGGGGTCTGCTGTGAGGGGCCCTGTTGTAGCGGCATCTGCTGCGCCGCCGGAGCCACCTGTTGCGGCAGCTTCTGCTGTCCCAGCGGGACTGCGTGTTGCAATCCGGCCACTGGACTATGCTGCCCCACGGGAGGCGGGGGCGTGGCCTCGTCCCAGGCTCAAGAGTGTTGCGTAGACGTGTGCTGCGCCGTAGGCCACACCTGTTGCGGCGGGACGGTGTGCTGCGAGCCGGACAAATGCTGTAACGGCGAGGTCTGCTGCAATGAGGCCTGTGAGGAGTGTTTGGACAACGGGTATCTATCGGACGGCAGCATTGATGTCAGCCCGGACCCAGCCTGTCTAAATGACACGATCACGTTCACGGTCAGCGGCGTAGTAGACAGCGGGGGATTGGAGCGGGAGAACTGTGTGGAGGTGCCGATTCTGCCTGGGCCGATCCATTACGAGTGGACGATCATCAAGCCCGACGGGAGCAC
>CP070827.1:1174902-1179659 GCA_020344555.1 Phycisphaerales bacterium | reverse complement strand
GAGTTTGCCCGGTCTGCTGCGTATGGCATGGCCGCGGATTCAGGCCTACAGGCATATGGGCCGGAGGGATCGGCACCCCAAATCAAGGCCCCAAGAGAAACGGCTATTATTTAGATCTTGATTCCGGTAATTACGGCATCTGATTTGCTGCTGGTTTTTGACAGAGTGGGAGATTGTGCCGCTACGGTCAGGCGGCTGAATATACAAAAGAGACAGATTCTTCCAAGGCGAAACCCTATGCAAACGGTCACGACTTCGTTCGATAAGAAGCTCAGCCAGGTGAAGGTTCCCTACACGGGCACCCAGCTCCTCCGGGACCCGGTGTACAACAAGGACACCGCCTTTTCCCCCGCTGAGCGGCGGAAGCTGAAGCTGAACGGCCTGCTGCCGCCCAAGCAGTTCACAATAGAGGAACAGGTGGCTTTGGAGATGGAGCGCGTCCGGGCCAAGCCGGATGATCTCGAGCAGTTTATCGGGCTGGCGGCCCTTCAGGATCGCAACGAGACGCTATTCTACCGGGTGCTGGTCGAGAACCTGGCCGAGCTGATGCCGATCGTCTACACGCCCACGGTGGGGAGAGCATGTCAGCGCTACAGCCACATTTTCCGCCGGCCCAGGGGCATCTGGATCACGCCGGACGACATCGATCGCATCCCCAAGCTCCTCCGCGAGGCCGGGCAGGAAGACATTCAGTTGATCGTTGTGACCGACAATGAACGGATTCTCGGATTGGGAGACCAGGGGGCGGGCGGTATAGGCATCCCCATCGGAAAGGTGGCCTTGTACTGTGCGGCGGCGGGCATCCACCCCGAGCGCTGTCTGCCGATCAGCCTCGACGTTGGTACCAACAACGCGGACCTGCTCAATGATCCGCACTACATCGGGTATCGCCATCGGCGGCTGCGGGGCGAGCCGTACGACCGATTCATCGAGGCGTTTGTCGAAGCTGTTGGTAGCGCTTTCCCCAAGGTTCTGCTTCAGTGGGAGGACTTTCACAAGGATATCGCATTCCAGAACCTGGACCGTTATCGCAAACGCATCCCGTCCTTCAACGACGACATCCAAGGGACGTCCGGCGTCGCGTTGGCGGGCATCATGGGCGCCCTCCGCATCACCGGTCAGCGCCTCAGCGACCAGCGGATCGCTTACATGGGTTCCGGGGCCGCCGGCGTCGGAATCGGACGACTTGTCAAGACAGCCATGGAGGAGGAGGGGGCCGACGCGGAGCAGATCCTCCGGGCGCAGGTCTTCCTGGATAGCCGCGGCCTGGTCTTTGAGGGACGTACCATCAAGGACATCACCAAGCGCGAATTCGCGATGAAGCCTCAGGTCATGGCTCACTACGGCTTTGCGGGAGACGACACGGTCAGCTTGATGGAGGTCGTCCGCAAGGTGAAGCCGACTATTCTCCTGGGAACGACGGCAAAGGCCGGTGTGTTCACCGAGGAGATGGTTCGCGAAATGGCTGAGTACGTGGAGCGGCCTATCATCCTTCCGTTCAGTAACCCGACCTCCAAGGCGGAATGCACCCCGGCGGAGGCCATTCGGTGGACAGACGGACGGGCGATTGTGGCCACGGGAAGCCCCTTTGACCCTGTGGAGTACAAGGGCAAGACCTACGAGATCGGGCAGGGGAACAATGTCTTCGTGTTCCCCGGTGTAGGACTCGGGTGCATCCTCTCTGAGACCCAGGAGGTGACCAACTCGATGTTCCTCGTCGCCGCCAGGACCCTCGCCCAGCACGTTACGGAGGAGCGCCTGGCCGTCGGTGCCATATATCCGGATCAGAGTAACCTGCGCGACGTAAGCCGGGAAATCGCCTGTGCCGTAATCCGCGAAGCACAGCGGCGGCACCTCGGTCGCTCGATCCCCGACGAAGCCATCGACGAGATGGTCGCCGACGCAATGTGGTATCCCGAGTACGCCGAGTACACCACGGAAGATTGACGGCCGGCCACGGTTACCAGTAGTCCTCAGAGCACCTATGCGCCGACCCAGGCGGTAACTGCGGCCGAACCCCTGCCCTTCGTACGCGTCAAAGGGCACCATGGTAGCTGCCAAGAGCCCGGGTGGGCCGACGGAAAGCAGTCGGTTGGATCGACAGAACCTGTTTGCCACAATTACGTTTGCCTTGAGCTGATGTTGACACCTTCACCACGTTGAAGAAAAGTCCCGGACTGAGGTACATGAGCTGCCCCCGGTCCCGCAAGCGGATGAGGAAGTCCCGCGAGGACGCCGGTCGAAGCCGGGTCTATCGCTTCTGTCCGGATTGAGGAGAGCGACGCACACATCCGCCCGAGGTCAACAGCATCTCCGACGAGTGCCCTGAGCGAGCTTCCGGGAGCCCGTGCGGTGCAGCCCGTGAAATCGCACAGATGGACCAGGACAAAGAGAGCCTGGAGAAGGCGACCGGCTGTGGGAGCGTGCTCCAACCCATGTAGGAGCGCACGGTTCCGGAGGCCCTCTAGGACACCAGCCCTGCCAACGAGGGGCCGGGGAGGCCGATACGAGGGACCGCCCCCCTCAATCCCCCCGGACAACTGGGGAATCGTGCAGCAGGCGGGCTTATCTTAGCTGACTTCTCCTGGAAGAGCGCTGCACCTTGGGTTACAATGGGGCTATCTCATCTGGAGCATCGTGATATGCGTCCTGTGCTGGTCAGCTCAATCGCAGTACTCGTGACAGCCTGCGCCTCCCTGGCTCAGACTCCGCACGAACTATCGTCGAAGTCGAATGAGAGGCGGAAGACGTGCGATACCACCTACGATGGTCCGCTGGGTGGATCGTTCTATGCCGCTGACAACTGGACCAACGGCCTGCCCAGTCGCGATCAGGTCGCATGTCTCCCGGACGACCAACGTAGAGTGGGTTCTCTGAACCCATCGGAACCGCAGGCAGGTGGGTCTGATGACCCACCCTACGCGTCTAACCCACCGCCGCCGCCGGCCAGTGGTTCCTGCTGTCTGGGGTCGACCTGCATGGAGACGGACGCCTTCGATTGCCGCGAGCTGGATGGTTACTTCCTGGAAGGTGTCGGGCCATGCTCGGAGTTTGTCTGTGACACCGGCGTTTGCTGCAAACAGGACGCAGAGTGTTTGGACGACGATGGTGCTGGCGGGCAGATGGATCAAGATCTCTGTGATATCGTCGTCGGCAACTATCTGGGCGGCGGTCGCTGCGATGACACCGATCCCTGCCAGCGCTACCGGATTCCAGAAGGGTATGAGATTATCGACGTCAGCTCGGGGACGGTGGTGCACAGCAAGCCGCGGATCAACAACTGCGGGCAGATTGTCTTTCACATCGGTCCCTCTTATGAAGACATCATGGAGGTGTTTCTGTACGACAACAGGAGCCTTGGTGCCGTCACTGCGAACAGCGTTCCGGACGCCTGGCCGTCCATTAACGACGAGGGGGCGATTACCTGGACCCGGGACGCCGATGGGCTCGGGGGAGGGCAGGTTGTGCTGCTCGAAGACGGGGAGTTGACCGCTCTGGGTGAGGGATCGTTGCCGAGCATCAACAACCTCGGGCACGTAGCCTGGCAACGTTTTAGGCCGGAGCCGCCGGCGTTTCGGTCAGAGATCTTTTTCTACGATGGCAGCACCGTGAGGGCGATCTTCGACGACGGGCTGTCCAATCAGAGCGTTCGAATCAACGACTACGATGAGATGACTTGGGCACGGGCTGACTTTACCGGCGGCGGCGGATATGGTGGCTGGACTTCGGACATCATGCGCTACGCGGATTCCAGCGCCGCGGCGCTTCCCTCGAGCCAGGACACTCCGGACCTCCCGGATATCGACAACATCGGACGCGTGGCATGGGGTCATCACGGCGTCGAAGTCTGGGAGGAAGGCACCACGACGTTCCTTTGTACCGAACCCCAGGCGCGTATTCCTGCCCTGAACAACCGTGGAGATATAGTCTACCAGTCGATGACGGATATAACTCCGTATCAGCTCTGGCTCTATCGGGACGACCAGTTCTACCGGATCAGCAATGACATCGATGTCGAAAACCATTTCGACAACAGTCGCTCTGCTCTCAACGACGCCGGCGAGATCGCCTGGTGGTGGAAACCAAACGGCGGGTCCAGTCCCAGCGGGATCCGCCTGATGCGCCGTATCCGAAATGGGGATGTGGACTTCGACGGGGACCGTGATCTGGATGACTTTGCCCCCATGCCGGGCTGCTGGACCGGGCCGGTGGTTACCGACGGACTCTGTGAGTGTCGCTTCTTCGACATCGACCACGATCGGGACATCGACTACGACGACTTGGACCTGTTCATGCGGGTCTACACCGGCCCGTTGGACGACTGCAACCAAAACGAGATCCTCGACCTGCATGATCTGATCGAGGGAACCAGCAAAGACTGCAACCTCAGCGGCACACCCGACGAATGCGACCTGTCCGCGGGCAGCTCCCAGGATCTCGACGGCGACGGCCTTCTCGACGAGTGCTGCATGCCGTCCGCGCCGGCTCAAGGCGATACGCTGGGTACCAAGAACCGTTATCTGTCGTTTACTGCCGGTGATTCCGGCCAGCCGCTGGCCATTCGGGTGACCTTCACCGACCTGCCGGCATCCTTTGAGGCCCTCGAGGGTCAAACGATGTGGGTGGGCCGGCCCCGAGAGTATTGCGAGAACGCCGGGCAAGGTCCCAGCACTCTGCCGGAAGACTGCATGCCCGTGGCCGGCAGGATCTCGCGGACATTCCTGGCCTCCACGCTTGAATGCCAGCCTTACTACACC
>CP070827.1:1170039-1174802 GCA_020344555.1 Phycisphaerales bacterium | reverse complement strand
GGAGGACGAAGGTTCTTGAACTTGTCGAGCGCGGCGGTTACGTCAGTGGGGACGCCCACGGTTCCGTCGGGCGCCCCGCACGGACAGGTCGTGCAGTTCCTCACCAGATCACCCCACGTGCTCGTGGTTATCGTGAGCGGTGTCGAGTAATCCGCCTCGTCGTCGAAATCGCATTCACAGCCGATGGCCTGTACGTCGTAGACCGCGCTGGGGATGATGTCGTCATCGGTCACGTGGAGTACCCCAGCCGTGCTCCAGTCCATGCAGTAGGGTGTACACTGCAAGTTGGCGCTCATGAAGTCCGGCCAGCCGGGCTCGTGATTAACCTTACCGGCGTTCTCACTGACTTCTCGGGGCTCACCGACCCACATCTCGGTGCCGTTAAACCCACTAAACGGCGCCGGCAGATTGGTGAGGGTCACCCGCAAAGCAGTCTGCTGCCCCGGATTACCGGGCACCATCGAGATGCAGCGGATCTTCTCATAACCCTCCTCTCCCGCAGGCTGGGTGGGTTGATCGGCGGGCGGGCACACCGTCGTGAACGACCAGACCGGACCGGACGTCTCGCCGGCCGGAGTCCTGGCCACGACTTGCCAATAGTACGTCGTCAGGAAATCCAACACCCCAGGATCACACACCTTACGCCCGATGTCTGCACAGATCATGGTCGCGGGCGGATTATCCGTGCCGAAGTACACGTCGTAGGTCGTAGCACAGTGATCGTCGTCCTCGACCAGCCAGACAAGGGCGTTGTGGAACAGCAGGGCAACGTCACCGGTGTAGTCTCCGGAGTCGAAGGCGTAGATGTTGATGCCGACGACGCTGGTACCCTGAGTGGCCACCAGTGGTGTGCCGTTATTCCAATCGGCCACCCACTGCGCCCCGGGTCGCACGGCCACCCCGGCCGGCAACCCGTCGGTAAGCGCCGTTACACCGGCCATGATCGGGTGACCGGTGTCAAACGTTCCCAGACTGTGCGGGTAGAACTCCGGCCCGCCGTGGGCAAAGGGTTCATACACCCCATCAGTGACGAAGCGGCCGCTCAGTTCCCAGCCGCCACCGGTGGCAAACGTTGCCACCGCCTGAACAACTTTGCCACCGACATCCACGTAATCAGCCAAGGCATTCCCCGTCGCGATCGAGTCCGCAAAGGGCGAGTCGCTCATCGCCACGACGACATCATAAGCGGTCAGGGTGCCCACCGACGGGGGAGCCATCGAAGCGTCGAAGTAGTCCACCGCATCTACGTCAGGGAACGCTGCCAGCGCCGTGCGCAAGATCGTCGGGTCAGCGCCGCTGGCCAGAAGAAGTACGGCCATGGACGACCGCGCAGCCCGGTATCCTGGGCCGACGAGCGAGGTCGAGGCGGCACGCTTGGGCGTCACCCACCCTTCCGGCAGGTACGCCAGACTCACCGATGAGGTACCAGTCGCACCGCCTCGCAAGCGGACCGATACTTCGACCCCTTGCCCGTTCCACTCGAGGTCAGTATCCACCGGCACGCCCGCAGCTTCGTCTGCCGGGTCAGGACTGCCCGCGGCCGGCGGCGGCAGGCAAGGCTCCCAAACCGTCAGCTCCACTCCGCGCGTTTGAGTCATGCCGCTTGTCTCGTTCGTGAACGTAACCGTGTCCGTGTAAACATCCCATGTCAGCGAGTTCGCATTGGTGTTGATGCACACATCCACCGTCGTGAAAGCACTTACCGCCAATGTCCCGCCGGATGGATCGACGTCAAGCCAGGCTTGGGTCCCGGTCGCCGCCCACTCCAGCGACGCGCTACCGCTATTCGTCAGGGTGTACGTTGCACATTCCGGTTCAAACGGGCCGCCCTCCTCGCCCTCAGACGCAAAGTCATCCGTCGGTGTCACCACCAGACCGTCAAAGACCTCCAGCGTCACGTGGCGGGTCTGTGCGACGCCGGACGTTGTGTTAGTGATTGTGACCGTATCGTTGTGCGTGTCTGGCGGCAGGCCGTTGGCGTTTGCATTGATGCACACATCCACGGGCGCGGAGCCGCTTGCAGCCAGAGTCCCGCCGGCCGGGTCAACGTCCACCCAGGTCTGTGTCCCCGCTGCCGTCCAATTCACCGAGGTGTCACAGTTGTTCGTCAGCGTGTACGTGGCGCACTCCGGCGTGAACGGACCGCCTTCGTAGCCGCTGGATGACAGACCCTCGCCGGGCGTCACGGCCAGACAGTCACAGATGCCGTAGGCGCTCAAGTCACTCTCAGCGAAGACGGATGGCAGACCGTCTCCGGCGGACAGACCGGAGATCCCGTACGTAGCGCCAAGCGACAACCAGGTAATCCGTATCACGTCGTCGAAGAACATCTCGATCTGGAAGCTGTTGGAGTTTGATGTGCCGAACTCGGGTACGTTTTCATACGTCACAGCGACCCTGTCGCCGAGCTCCTTCCACGACACTGTCGGATCCGCGCCCGGTGCTGTACCGTTCCGGGGAATGTCCTGACGCGTCTCACGAGGGGGAAAAGGCGAGCAAATCGGACAGGCGCCGATTGCCATGTCCGCACAGAACTCATCCCATTCAAAAACACAGCAGTAGTCGTCCATCGCGCAGACTGTCTCGCAGCACCCTACGTCCTCACAGCCGGGCGTGAGGTTGGCGACACAGCAGTCCCCCTCGCCGGGACACCAGGGGCTACCACTGGGGTTCAGATCACGGAACAGGCCTGAGATCCGTGGCAAGCCGAAGTGCCACGCCAGCGTCTCCCAATACTCCTGGTCGCCGGCAACGAAGGTGATGTACCCGTTGCTGCCAACGTAGAAGGTGTCATAGCTGGCGCCATAGAGCGACACGGTCTGCCCACCGCTCAGCGTCAACGTACTGAAATCGTCATCTCCCAGGCTCAGTACGGTTCCTCCCGCCGGGTCCGTTGGAAAGGCCGAGGCATCCTCGGTGCACGCCCGGTAGAAGCTGACCGACCCGTCGGGCTGGAATGTTACCGTCTTGTTCCCCAGATCGAAGTCGCCGAGAAACTCTTCGGTGAAGTAGTCGGGAACCTCGGGCGTGCTGAAGGTGTAGCAGTTGCCGCCGTTGTCATCGGAGGCCGTGTTACCTGCCTCGTCCTCTGCGTCCACGGCATAGAAGTATGTCGTATCATCCTCCAGCCCGACAAGATGCACCGAGTGGGAGGTCTGATACCCGGAAGCCATGGCCTCTTCGATCAGGGATCCGCACGATAGCCCATAGCGCACCACCCCCTGCGCCGGCTCATCGGTCTCGAACGTGATGGTGGCGTCCAACGGACCGATGTCGACCGCTTGCACGTTCGAGATGACCGGTCCCTGGCAATCGACCACGGCCGTCGCCTCTACCACAATGTCGGTCCCACCGAAGCCGTCGTCTTCATCAATATACGTTGCCGTTACCGTATCGCCTTCCGTAACCTGCAGAACGCCGGCGGCGTCGGTCGTACTGAGCGCGATCGTTCCGCGGAAGGCGGCCGTCTCGGGCCCGGTCTCGGTCAGAAGAACGGTCTCACCGGCCGGCTCGGTGTCGGACTCTATGGTAACCTGCACCGTTTCGATCAGGCCGTCATCGGTGTTCAGGTCGCAGTCGACAACCTGGATGTTAGCCACGCTCTCGCATTGGTATTTCACGCGGTCCAGGGAGATGACGCCCTGAGTCGAACATTGGATCAGTAGGGGCGTTGCGCACAGCGAGAACGCCTGCGCGCCCACAGGAACGTTGAACCCGTGGATTTCGACGCGCCATGCGCCACTCGCCGGCGAATCAACGAACACCTGTTCAATGTTGTTCACGTGATCCGCCTGAGTCCTCACCGCCGGATCGCTGGGGTTATCCGGATCGAGCAACCACGGGAAGTGCTGTGCCGATGACGGATCATAAACCACAAGGTCCAAGTCGTTCACCAGAGCCGGATCGACATTCGGTGTTCCCGGGGCGTCGTCCCAGGCGAGCGTGACCTTGAGTTCCGGATCACCTGGCTCAACCACTACAAGAACCGAATAAATGCCTCCCTGGTCAACTTCGGCTTCGAGGAAATTGCCGGAGCGCATGAGATCAACCGCCGGCTGGATACGCGCCGAGCCGTAGCCGAAAGAATAGTCCGGCCCCGGGTTCCCGCGGTCTTGGGCGGTTTGGGCGAGAACGACCCTAAGCGTCGAGTTGCGGAAGTCGAGCTCGCCGGGATAGTGAGCGCGGAAATCCTGCAACAGCAGTGCGCCAAGTCCGCACACTGTCGGCGAGGCCATCGAGGTGCCGCACATACTATCGTAACCTCCGCCGGCCGTGCAGGAGGTGACCCCGAAGTCGTCGCTGCTCTGGCAGCCCGGGGCGGACACGTCGGGCTTGAGACGCCCATCGTCGCATGGGCCCCAGCTTGTGAAGGTGGTCTGTGAGTCGTCGTTGGAGTTCAGGGCCCCGACGGTGAGGTGATTCTTGGCACAGGACGGCGGCGCCGTGGAGTGGTATCCGTTCTGATGTTCAGTGGGGCAGTTCGGGCAATCTCGTTCGTTGCCGTTGGCCCAAACGATACGGAATGGATCGCCGAGGGAACCGGTGACGATGGAGTCGATCAACACCGACGTCACACCGTAGTCACCGGTGATGTTACAGGGGAAGAAGTTCCAGCACGTATTAGTGCCAATCGAGTTATTGGAAATGTCGGCCTCGTAGACGTTTATCGCCTCATCATAGTCGTCCTCGATGTCACCGGGATTGGTGTAGAGGAAGATGCCGGACCCGTCATACTCGTAACCGTAGGACTCGATGGTAACGGC
>CP070827.1:1165171-1169939 GCA_020344555.1 Phycisphaerales bacterium | reverse complement strand
CGGTGGGCTGACTGCGATGCCGGCTCACCAAACGCCATGTTGGAGGGATGCGGTGTCTGCCGTGTCATCACACCGCACTGGCGGGAGTAAGCACGGGCCGGAGAGCCTCTGTGCGCAAAGCCGTTCTGCCGTTTACGCGGCGTGCGAGCACGGTGGGAGCGCGCGCCGAGCGGGTCTCAGAGACCGGCCTACCTGTGTCCAGTCTTGGCAATCCCTGGCCGGTTCGTTCCTGAGAGGATTCCACGCGCCAACCGAGGTCAATCTCTGCTCGCACGCGCTTATCCATGCGAGTCAGAGGCAACACGGAGAGGCATCATGACTAGTAGAGAGTCCGACCTTTGTTGTTTCCATTTGTCGAGAGTGCTGACGGGAGTGAGGCGTACGCCGAAGCTGCCCATAGCGGCGGCGTGGTTTGTTGCGGTGCTCGGGGTAGCGGCTGCCTTGTCCACCTTTGGAGTCCAGCCGGTGTTAGCTCAAACAGCGGAACGGGCCGGCGAGATCGTGGAACAGAAAGTCTATGAGGAGCTCGGTGCAAGTGCCGACGGAGCCGCTGAGTTCGTCCCGGCCGAGCCTCCACGGCCTTCGATGGACAAGGACCTGGTGCGCGCGATCTGGCCGGATTACCAGTTCGATCAGCAGCGCCCCGTGGGCGTCGAGGCGCCGGCCGAGGTCAAAGTCGTGCGGACCAGCTTTGAGCACCTGCGGGTCGATGCTGCGGGACGGCTGCCTGCGGCACCACCGGTCATCACGAGCTTTCAGGGCACCATCGACAACTTCACGTTCATTCCGCCGGACACGAACGGGGCGGTCGGGCCCAATCACGTGGCCGAGCTGCTCAACAACGGCTGGCAGGTGTTCAACCGAACTGGGGGCGTTGTCTTACCGCTGATCAGCCTTCAACAGTTCTGGTCGTCTTTGGGCTCGCCCTACGCCGACAGGCCGTTCGACCCGAAACTTCTTTATGACCAGTACACCGATCGATGGATCGCCACCGCCGACAGCAACTCGTGGAGCGTGAATTCGTACGCCCTGGTCGGCATTTCGGCCAACTCCGATCCCACAGGCGCCTGGTCGATGGCGGCATACCGTGCCGATGCGACCGGCACGTACTGGGCGGACTTCCCCGGTTTCGGTGTCGATGCCAGCAACATATACATCACCAACAACATGTACCGCGTTAGCGACGGCGCTTGGGGAAGTCCGATGACGTGGGTGGTCAACAAGGCGAACCTCGCTGATTTTGCAGCGATTCCCGACGTGATTGGCAGTTCCACCTTGCGGCCGTGCCACTCGTTTGACCCGACGGTCGGCGGGTGGAACTACATCCTTTCGCAAGGCTGGTCGATCGGGCCCACGCGACGGTTCTTGAGCGTCCAGCGCGTTGCCGGTGTCGGCGCGGCCGCGATGATCACCGATCTTGGGTTCATCGAGGTGGACACGTACGAATTCAGCCACGCGTGGGCTCCGCAACTGAATTGCTCGGTCGAGATCGACACGAATGACCCGCGTCTACTCAACGCCGTGTTGCGCAACGAGAAGGTCTGGACGACCCACTCGGTGGGCGTTTCGGGGAAGGCGGAGGTATCATGGTACGAGTTCGATCCGACCCTCGCGGGGTTTAGCGCCCCGTACGCCTGGCCCATCCAGCAGGGTCGTGTGAGGCACCCGTATACCTACTACTTCTTCCCGTCTATCGCGGTGAACAAGGATGAGTGCATTGCGTTAGGCTTCGCCGGGTCGGATGCCAGCATCTACCCGAGCGGATATTACACGATCCACGATCCTACCGTCCATGGCCCCGGGATAACGGATGCGGTCGGCCTACTCAAAGCGGGTGAAGGTCCATACTGGAAGGACTACGGTTCGGGCCGCAACCGTTGGGGCGACTACAGCTCCACCGAAATCGATCCCGTCGACGACGCGACGTTCTGGACTGTGCAGGAATACTCGCTGGGGGCGGTGACCCCGTGCGTCAACGGTGACGGCCGGTGGGCCACCTGGTGGGGCAAGTTTGAGTGTGACGGGACCGAGCCTCAGTGCCCGCCTACCGTTCCACCTGCCCAGCCTGCGGGAGAGGACGGTTATGAGAAGATTCGCTACATCTCGATGGAGCCGGGTAATCCGGAGCGGCTGACCGCTTTGCGGGTGACCATGAACACCATCCCACCACCGTACAGCGGGTTTAGCGGCACCAAGTGTTGGGTCGGCGAGCCGGCCACATACTGCGAAAATGCGGGTGTGGTGTCGCCTCCCTGTCCTCCAGCTACGCCGACCACTGACTTTGTAGGCGCAAGCCTGGGAGGTACGCCGCACTGCATGGACTGGAGCACGGTGGGCGTCCTGCACGTAAGCGATGATGACATCGTTCCCAACGCGGTTTACGACGTGCAGGCCATCGACTGCGACTGCGATTTTGGCAACGAAGCGGACTACTCAGCGCCGCTCAGGATTACCACCAGCATATGGGGTGATGCAGTGAGGAATTGCGCGGTGTATCCGTGCGGGGCGCCGGACGGACTCGTGGGCATCCCCACCGACGTGACCGCCGTACTCGACAAGTTCAAGAACCTGGGACCGCCGCTGCCGTTCCAGCCGGCGATCATCAAGTCCAGAGCCGACCTCGACATGAACATTCCAAACCGGCGGATCGATATTTCGGACGTGACGTTCTGCCTGGACGCCTTCCGCGGGGTAACTTATCCGCCTCTTCCCCCCGCTCAGTGGCCCGGGCCGGACGGATGCCCGTAGACCGGTAGCTACTGTATCAGCAATTCGATGGGAGTGTGGTCGGCCGCTCAGGCCGCCACACTCCCGTCGGCTATTTTGTGTGATCACTGCTGACAGGAGTCCCGTGCATAGCTCGACGGACGTCTGTGCGGATATCCTCCAGGTCGTGTGGATGCCAAGGAGCTTTCCGCCTCAGGCGGTCAGCGACGCGCCGTCCATTGACGGGAGCTTTGGTCGAGGCAGGCTGCGGCGGACGATGTCCGACGAGCTACCCAGAGAGCCATTCTCGACCCTGCCGGTCCCACCGACCTCCAAGACACGAGGACCGCCTCAGGGGCCGCTGCAACGGGCGTGTCTTGCCCCCGGACACCTTGTTGTGGATATGTTGCATTGGTTCGGGGACGCGGGCATGGCGATCACCGGTACTGGGCAGTAGAATGAAGTCTCGCCGCGGCCCATGACAGATGTTGCGACAAGGCGCATGCGTTGGAGTGACGAGTGCAATGCAGTTCGCAACTGAGGCCTTGCGTTGCACTTCGAGTATAAGGAGTGATGGTGGGTCAAGGTCAGAAGGAGACATGTCATGGTGAAGTTCATGAAGATGCGCGGTCGGTTGAGTTTGACTGGCTGCCTTGTATTGGTGACTCCGGCTTCCGCCACCGATGTTATTGTGAACGGCGACTTCGAAGGTAACTGGACGGCAGACGGACCTCACTTTGTACCAGATGGCTGGACCAGGACTACCGAGGGCGGTCCGGACGCGCCCGTGATCGGGTTCGCGGTCGATAATGGTCCGTCGGCCCCAGGGTCCAGAGCAGCTCACTGGGTCCGCAGCACTGGAGGTAACTCTGGTCGGCAGATTTACTTTTATCAGGACGTCAGTGCAAGCGCGGCGGACGACCCTCGGCTTTCGCTCGACGTGAAGGTGATTTCGCATAGTCTCCCGGCCGGTGGAACAGTCTCGCCTGCTTGGGAATGGCCAGTCCGCGTCGATGTCACCTACACGCTGGCTTCGGACCCCGGTCAGACCCAGCGCTGGGTGCATGGCTTCTACTTGGACCCGCCGGGCGATGGCGCTCGTGTTGCCGATCCGGGTAGCGGGATCATCGCAGAGTATAAGGACACTCTAGTTGCCGCGGGAGTCTGGACGACACAGACGTTTGACCTCGTGAGCGAGCTTCCAGACTTTGGTGAGATTACGCGAATTCGTGTGGGCGGCGCGGGCTGGTCCTACGAAGGTCAGGTCGACAACGTCGTGCTGAAGCCGGCTAGGATCTACTGGACGGATTCCGACGACGGCAAGATCCGGCGCGTAATCACTAATGGCTCCAGCGTAGAGGAATTGGTCACCGGGCTGACGCAACCGTTGGGCATCGCCATCGATGTCGTCGGCGGGAAGATGTACTGGACCGACAACATCGATGACACCATCTCGCGCGCAGATCTCGATGGGGGCAACGTTGAGGTCATCGTGTCGTCCGGCCTCAACAACCCGTTCGGCATCGAGGTCGACGCCGCAAACCGAAAGATCTATTGGGCCGACGACGGGACCAGCAAGATCCAGCGAGCCGATCTTGACGGTGGCAACGTCGAGGACGTTGTCTCCGACCCGGCCAGCTTGACCCCTCTGGGAATCACCCTCTGGAGTGATGGTGACCGACTCTACTGGAGTGGCGGGAACACGGGGAGTAACGGCAAGATCCGCTGCTCGGATCTGAGCGGCGCTGGCGTCGCCGACCTCATCACGGGGCTACCGGGTCCCGCTGGCATCGACCTAGTCGGCGGCAAGATATACTGGGCGTCCTTCTTCGGCGACAAGGTCAAGCGCGCCGATCTGGACGGGTCCAACGTCGAGGACTTGGTCTCGCCAGGAGCGTCGACGCGTCCGCGTGACGTGACGCTCGACGTCGTCGGCGGTCGGATGTACTTCACCTTGGAAGTCGCCGGTAAGATCCAGAGTGCCAATCTCGATGGCTCGGATGTGCAAGATGTCCTCACTGGGCTCACATCGCCTTTCCACCTCGCTCTCGATCTCGAGGTC
>CP070827.1:1160244-1165071 GCA_020344555.1 Phycisphaerales bacterium | reverse complement strand
ATCGTTTTGGCTGGTGCCCGAGAGAAACCCTAAGCGTACCCAAGCCAGACACCACCGTTCGACCGGCTCGCCTTCTCGGTTGTGCGTCAATCGAAAGCGACACGTTGAATCGGGATCGGTTACGTCGCCCATGTTGCCCGATCCGTGAGCGGTAAACGTCTGGATATCCTTCGGATCAATCACTATTCGTAAGCTCTCCGATAATCGTAGAAGGCCGTGAAGGTATGCTTGGCGGAGTCATAGCCGATGATCCGCGAACGGGGCATGGCGATGACCGTGGCGATGGTCAGTTCCTTGCGAACGTGGGAGAGATCGAGGGCACCCCCGCTGTGGATGCGACACGTGGTCATGCCGGTATGGTTGTACGTGACGTAGCCGTTCTGGTAGATGTCCAGGGTTCCGATCCGTCCACCGTGCTCCTGGGTGAGCTGGCCGCCTACACGAGCGACGGTGATGTCGGCGTAGGCCCGACAGATCCCGGAATCGAAATCGAAAGCCGGAATGGTGTCGCAAGCTGCAATGTGGACGTTGGCATCCCCCGGATTTTCCAGGCCGGAGACGCGGAGTGTTCCATCCGTGTTGTGCCATTGCATGTTGCCCAACAACCGGAGAGTGCCTTTGGTCAAGACGACTCGCTTGTAGAGTCCCAGGTCGCTGGCCACGCTATCGAGTTCGACGATGTTGCCGGGCATGCCACATTGGATCAACACATCGGCCGTCACGCGCGCAGTGGAGCCGTCAAGCGTGCACGCATAATAGAGATTTCCGCTACCGAAGACTTCGAGCTTGTCGCACGCAATCTTGAGGGGCGCACCGGAACTGCCGATGTTGTGATCGTACCCTTCGTCGATGCGAATCAAATCCGGTTCTTCACCCGTCCGGTCGAGATTGAGGTTCACGTCCTCGCCTAGACCGGACGGGATGTATCCGTTGTCGCCCGCGTCTGGAAGCGTCGTCCAGTCATTCGCCCAATCGTTGCCCTGCAGATACCGTCCTGCCATAGCTATGGCTCCTCTTCTCGCAGATCACGCAAGGTTGTTATGGCCGCTTTCGTCGCCTCACTCCACAACACTTCGCAGCCTGGCATGATATATGCGATTGTAATGTCCTTGGGGTCGGGTCCGCCTTGCAGACTATCAAACGTGCCACTTATGCCAGACAACCGAGTCAGTGTCCCGTCACTCTGCCAATTCACCACGCCACCGGCCACGTACACAAACGTTGCATTGCCGTCTAGCATAATCAGCTCGCCGCCATCCACCACGGCGACACCGACTGATATGGCCGAATAGATTGCAAGCTCGCCTTCCTGCAACGAGATTCGGTAAGGCGAGTACAAGGCATTCCATTCAAGACGACCGCCCCGGAAACCCCAGCGCCGTGAAGCGCCTACGGTGACATGCTGTGACATCGAACCGCTTGTAGAAGAATTGACCACTAACCCACCGAGCACATCGAGAATCTCAGGGTTTCGGCCGGTGAGTTTCAGGGACGTCTTGTTCCCGCCGATGTAGGTGTCAACTAATATCTTAGGGTCCGTCGTCCCGCTCGGTTGCAGGTAGGCAGCACCACGACCGCGAATGGAGAACTTGTCGGCCTCGATAATCAGCGGGGTGCCGTCGCTGCCGACCTGGGCGCGATTGCCGTCGCGCACGATAAACGCTGCGAGGGCGGTAGCGGATTCATCGGAGCCGGTCATGTTGTTCTGGCTGCGGCCGTCTAGTATCGCAGTGTCACCGGCGCCGGGCGGACCGGCCGGCGTCCAGTTACCCGACGTGCTAAACAACCCGCTGCCTACCCAGAAATGTGTGTCTACGGCCATTGGTTCAGTTCCCTTGTCGTGCGAAACGAGCCGACTGCGATCCGGCCATGCGGCCATTTCCACCGTGAGGATAGCCGTTGCCAACAAGACACCCGCCAAGATTGTGAGATTGCGCCCAAACATCGTGATTCTCCTCGAAAAAAAAGGCACGGGCTGAACGTGCTGGCCGATGGGCGCCCCGACCATGTCCATAATAGACTGTGCCCGTCAGCCCGTGTCATTAGCTTGTCCCTCCGTAGCGCCCATGACCAGCGGGAAACGCTCCCGGTGTTCCTCTAGCATTTTCTCAGCCCAGGCGTACCGGGCTGTTTCGTCGAATTTGCCCAGCGGGCATTGCCAACGAGCCAGACGTAGTTTCGGATAGGGTAGCCATGAATAATGAAGCCAGTGCGCACCACCTGTAACAGTCCAGAGCCGCGCCAGAAACCACTGGCCACATTTACACGATCCACAGTATCGCTGGGCATGACCCGTGGCCTTGCCAGGTAATTGAACAATCAGGTAGTCGCAACGAGCACAGACATCCACCCGTCGCTCAAAGATCCAGATTGATCCGACTTTGGGGCCGCTGAGAATCCTCAGAGCTTCGTAGGCTCGCGGATAGGCAGTCAACAGCCACGCGGTGAAACGCCGGATCGGCTGCGGGGCGAAGAAGCGCGTAATGAGCTTTCGCCACAGCCGATGTGTTAGAGGTTCCGGCCTGAGGAATCTCGGTCCTCGCGGCCGGGCTGGCTCTGGTTTGAAACGGCGGTCAGGCGGTCGCGCCGGGCCATTGGTGCGCGGCCGATAACCTCCGGCGATCCACGGGGCGTTGGCTGGCGTTATGCACATCCTGTCGTCTCGAATCCTATGGTCAGACCCCCAACGTAGGGACCGAGCGGCATCCCAGGGTTGCTCTCTGCAAGATACGGCCAACCGGGTATCCGAAGACCGCTCACGCCATCGGCGGCATCCCGGCATGCTAGGCGAAGTGCCTGATCGGTCAGTCGAATTGGAAATTCGTTACTGCCGTGCGCCCCCAGGCGCCCATGATAGCCCAGCCATTGCACCGTGCGCGGCGGATCGAAGCGCCGCCCGGTAAAGTCAACGTATACAATCTCGTCGTCCGATTCTATCGCCTCTGGCCACTTTTGGCAATCATCGGGTTGGCGAACGCCCTCTCCAGTCGCCCGGATGACGCAGCGAGCCAGGATTTTCGCCCTCGCGTGGGGCTCGATAGTCTCACTCGAGCGCGGGTCTGTGGGCTCATATCGCTCTAGACGTTCTAGGACCAGTAATACCACCATGTCCACCGAGAGAATGCGTAGTTCGGCCTGTACGGGCGTCTGAGCCTGTCTCAGATAGCAATCCGGGTAGACGGCGACCAGCGTGGAGGGATCATCGAGCACACCGCAATCCGGGCCGGCGGCGTGGACGTTGAAGGTCCGCCGCCAGTTCGCGGCCGATTCCGGTACATAATCAAGACGATCGAATCGCACACCACCTATCTCTTGTGTGCGAATATGTGACAATACGGCGTTTCGGGCCTCGAGGTCGCCTGACCGCTGATAGGGAAAACGCACGCGCTGATCGTCAAGCCGAGCCGTGTTCTCGATCAGCCGAAGCTCGTGCCACATATTCCGGCAGGCCGCATCCTCAACCCAATGGCGACGCCCGGTGTGGACGTGGCTGGGCTCAAAGGCGTAGGCCGACCAGCAAGGGGCTGACGGCTGCCGGAACTCCTCAAGGCACGCGATCAGCATGTTTGTGCCGCACGACGTCGGCTGGCCCGTGAGCTGCTCATCGCTGTAACCCGTGAACTGGCTGTAGCGGAGAAGTGCGGGCATCAACAGGCCATAGGGGCACGGTGGCGTTCCGTTCACACTCTGGGCATAACCGCTATGGAAGTGTCGGCAGTAGAGCCCGGCAAACGGACGGGGCCAGGTGTAACCCGAGAAAAACAGAGCATCCGGGAACCAATCGGTAATCGGCGTGCCGATAGCATCGCCGCCCGGACACGGGCTCAGTACATCCGGCGCCACAACTTGAGGTTGAGGCCAACACTCGCAGACATGCCGACCGAAACATTCCTCGCCGGTCTCGTTATGAAAGCACGTCCCGCGTTCCCAGTTCACGCGGCTCGGTATCGGCCAAGCTTCACCGCTGCGGAGATCGTGTAGCCGCCCCGAGGCGTCGCGCGCCGGCTGGAATGGATGGGGCCGAAGCCACCGATTGCCGTAGCGGTAAGCTACATGCTGTGTCATATCCCCTGGATAATCTTCGCACGGGGCGCAGCCGACGTCACAATCCCCAAGAGCCAGATCCCCATAATCGGCCCGATCCGTCCACGGCAGATAACAGTCTAGGTGACCGATTGTGTTCACTCCCCAGGGCGAGCAAATGTCGTCTCCGTGGGAATCGGCGCAAATGCTCATACCGGCGGCCCCTGACACAGAATCAGCGGTGAACGATAGATCGCTTCGCTCCACGGCGGCGCATGGTAGGCGCCGTAGAAAATTCCGTAACCGGGCTTGGTAATGAGATCGGGGTCGTCCTCGGCTTGTAAGGCCAGTTCGACCGGATACAACCGCTGGGGCATTTCAGGATCGAACGGGTAATCGGAAAACAACAGCGGTTTCCCATAGCCGTGTCCATCCAACATCAACGGCGTATGCCAGAGCTTGCAGGATTCGCCGACCAGATCCTCCGTCAACCGGACGGGGTGCATAGTCGCCAGTTCACCATAACCCGGTTTGCGCGGTTCATCCTCGATCGGTGGCAGCACCACATCCATCGCAGCGTTCTGGCACAGGTCAAGCGACCAGCGATACCCACCGACCGGCTCCCGATCAGGTTCGGCAAACCGGCAATCCGGCTCACCGGGCCGTTGGCAGTCTTGGGGCGTGAGCACTGCCCGGCCACCGATCGAGGTGCAATTGGAACCTTCGATGTAGATCACCGATCCATCATCGAGACAACACAGAACAAAGGGGTCCCTGGCTTCACAATCGATGCGGGCACACCTT
>CP070827.1:1155314-1160144 GCA_020344555.1 Phycisphaerales bacterium | reverse complement strand
CCCCTCTCGTCGACGATGGTCTCGTAGGCGATCGCCACCGTACCGGTCTCGACCACCCCCTCGGTCAACTCCCGGTCAGCCGCAAAGTGAAAGTAGGTGAACATCACCTGCCCTTCGTGCATCATCGCACGTTCCCCGGCCAGGGGTTCCTTCACCTTGACGAGCAGATCGCCCTTGTGAAACACCTCCTTCGCGGTCTCTGCGATCGTGGCGCCGACGGCCGCGTACTCGTCGTTACTGATACCGGAGCCGAGACCCGCGCCGGTCTCCACCAGCACGGTATGCCCGCGCCGCACCAGCTCATCCACTCCGACCGGCGTCATGCTCACCCGATACTCGTGCGTCTTCGTTTCTTTCGGGATACCGACAATCATGATCCGACTGCTCCACAGTACCTAGGCACCCAACATGAGCAGACTATAACAACGCATCGAGCAACGTGCAATTCACAGCCGATACCACGGTTGACCAGCTTGTCACATTTTTCCCCGAGGCAGTCAATGGAGGGAAGGTGTGCGAAGTTGTCAGGCCGTTGAGGCACAACTCGCTGCTTAGACGGCCAGGGGCGAGGCAGCCACGCCTGTCTCGCCCGGGCCCGCTACCGATGCCCGATAGGCGAGGACCGATGGCCGGCGACGCGAACACCGGTCTCGTCGATAACCACTCTTACGGCGCCAAGGTCGGCGGTGTTGAACAGCGGTGTGGTGCCCACGACCGCTTGCAGCCCGTTGAATGTCTCATCCATTCGCTGGTGGCTGGAGCGGATTAGGGCTCTTGCCCCCACCGCGTCGACAAACGCCTTCGACGTCGGCTCGACGCTCCCGTGGTGTGGCAGGACAAGCACATCCGCCCGCAGGGCACCACGCTCGAGTAGCGCCCGCAAAGTGCGCTCCTCGATGTCGCCCGTCAGCAGCATCGAATGACCGCCATAAGAAAGCCGCATGACGGTCGAAGTTTCGTTGACTGAGATCGACTCGTCCAAGTCACCAAACGGCGAGAGGAGCTCGAACGTAACGCCCCCAAGCTCCCATCGACGGTCGGCCGGACCCAGTATCTCTACGGGATGTCCGCGGTCAGCGAGCAGATCGAGCAGGTGCCGAGCCGGTGACCGCGGCGGGCTTCGCGGTTCGAAGCATGGGTTGATGATGATCGGCCCGGCGTCAACCTCTTCCAGAATACTCGGCAGGCCGCTGAAGTGATCGAGGTTGGGATGACTTACGTGCACCCGGTCAATACGCCTGATACCGCGATGTCGCAGGAATGGCACCACCGTGTTGCGACCGACATCATATGGGCCCCGGCTGCCGGCGTCGTTGAGAATCGTGTGCCCGTCCGGCAGCTCAATCACCACCGCCGAGCCCGCTCCGACTGACAACACCGTGACAACCAGCCGATCCGAGAGCTGCCTAGTGTACGGCCATACTACGGTGGTCACGATCAACAAGGCAAACGCGAGCAGGGAGGCGGCCTTGAGCCAACGACGCGGGACCGGAATCATCCGCGTGGATCGGATTGACTCCTCTGATAAGTGCCGTGGCCCTGGGCTAAACGCCCAGGCGAATAACACCAGGACTACGTAGAAGGCGGCAATCAGCCACCAGGACGGGGTGGCTGTGGGGATCGAGGCACCGGGAAGCGATGAGAGATTCTCCACAATCCAGATAAGGAACCGGTCGGCAACCGCAAGAAGGTTCGCGATGATGATACTCAACGCGGGGAAGCCGACCGACACTACAATTTTGATGAGTCCGACGATCATGACGACATACATCAGCGGAAACACGATGACCGAACTGATCGGTCCCCAGGGATGGACGCGGTTGAAGTGCCCGACTACAACCGGCATGCCTGCAAGCCAGGCCCCAACCGACACGGCCAGGAAGACCAGAAGGAAGCGTTGTACTGCATGCCGAGCCCGCCAGGCCAGCGGGGATGTCTGACGGATCGCATCGTCTACTATCTGCCGATCCTGCTCGGCAAAAGGACGCCGGAAGATCACACGGTCGACCAGATTTCGCAACTCCGGCCCGGCCTGCAGGAGTGCCGGTGTGATATATGTGACCCCTAACACGGCTGCGAACGAAAGCTGGAACCCGACATCGAATACTCCAACCGGGTCGCACAGAAGGAGCACGACCGCGGCGGCGGAAATCCAGTTCAGACGGGCACGCGGCCGTCTCAGCAGTAGCGACGCACAGAAGAGTACGGCAATCACCGTGGCCCGCAGAATTGGAGGTCTCGGCTCGGCGATCAACGCATAGGCGCACACCGTCAGCATCATAAGCCAGGCGCACCGGCGCTTGGTCCGCCGGAAGATGCGCCCGACGAACCAGACGAACGACATGACCACCACTACGTGCGTTCCGCTTACGGCCAGGAAGTGAACCACACCGGCCCGGATAAACACGTCGTTGAGCCGTCGGTCGAGCCGTGACCGGTGGCCTAGGATCATCGCTTCAAGCAGGCTGGCCTCTTCATCCGTACCGGTGGCCAGGTCGTCGGTGAGCATGCCGCGGACCGTGGTACGCAACCAGGTGACAAAATCGCGGCCCTGCACAGGCGGTTCAGCGTCGAGCCGCTGAACATTCTCCCGGTGATTACATCGCAGGCCCGCGACCACACCTTGACGCCGGTAGAACGAAGACCAGTCGAACGAACCAGGGTTTCGCGGCGGCTGAAACCGGTATAACCAGCCGAACACCTCGACATGCTCGTTTTCGCGCAGATCGAGCACAGCCTCTCCCACGGTGACGCGGACCCGCCCCGTCACTGGGATTTCATCACTGAGCCCCTCGATCGACTGCGTCTCAAGGAGAAATGCGGTGCGCTGCGATCCGTAGCTCCAACGGGCAAAGGGGTTCGGAGGGATGTCCAATATCCGCGGTTCGGAGACCACTACGCCGCGTACCCGGGCGATGCGCTTGGTTTCACCGGTGTAGCGTTCGATGCTGGAAGCGGGTATTGTCCGGGCCGTGGCCAAATGGAGCACGCCGCCTACGCACAGCGAAGCGGTGAACACCAGCAATGGGCCGATCAACGCTCGTATACGCCGGATCAGGACGAGGGCGCTGATCAACACAAAAGGGGCTCCATAGGCAAGCACACCGGGCTGAAGCCGTCCATCAAGGACGATCCCGACAATCATCCCGGCCGCCACCGGAAACAGTGGGGCCGTGTGCATCGCCGTGTGCGAGATTTGTTGCACCCTGCCCATCTTGGACGTAGTGTAACCGCCCGGCCCTATCTGTTTACCGTCTGCCCGGTGTTATAATATGAGAGGGCCGTGCAAACGTGGATCCTCGGCGGTGCATCACCGGATGCAAATGGTGTCAAGCGAGGAGATTCCTGATGGCAGCCACATGGAAACTGGCAAAAGGTAGAACCTGGAGGCAAAAGCTGGAACAGGAGCATCCCAGCCACGGAAAGGTGGTCGCCATTCCACCCGGGATGCAAAAGCGCTTTGGAACCGGCAGGATGCTGATCCCCAGGCCGCTGGATGTCGATGCGGTCATGCGCAGAGCCGGAAAGGGCAGGCTGGTCACTCAGTCACAAATCCGAGACAAGCTGGCGAAGGAGTCCAAGGCCGACTGCAGTTGCCCGTTGGCTACCGGCATTCTGATTCGCATTGCCGCGGAAGCGGCGGAAGAGGATTCCCAGGCCGGCAAGAAGCGGATCACCCCCTATTGGCGAACCATCAGGGACGATGGCAAGCTCAATGAAAAGCTCCCCGGTGGGGCCAGGGCCCAGGCTTCGAGGTTGCGCCGGGAGGGGTTCACCATCCAGCGGGGCAAAGGCAAGCAACCGCCCAGGGTCAAGGATTTCCAGAAGTATCTGATCAAGCTGTGAAGGTCAGAGCGCTCGCCGGAGAACCCACGTAGGGCAGGTCAACGACCCGCCGTTCCCATCACGGTTCAAGATGGTTAAGATAAGTGAACCATCTGCTCTGATGCTCAGCCCATTCAGTTCGTAGCTCCGTCGCTGCGCCTTTTCGACGTTTCGCCATAACCTGGTATCGGCGGCCGACGTACCTCTGACCAACAGCGACGAAGGGGCCTCCGCACGCGTGTCACCCGTTGTGGCAACGGGAATCGTGCCCCCACCTCACCGCTTCGCGGATGAGATCGCCCACCGTGTTACCAATCCGCCCCAGGTGGACCGAGCGGGTTCGCAGGTGCCTCCTTCTTCCCGGTGGCCTCATTGACGAGCTTGAGCACGAACTCACCGATGATGTCGTCGGTCAGGGTTCCCAAATTCTCCTCCACCGTCTCCAGCAGCCAACTCAAGAGTCCGCGTTCCGCGACCTCGTCAACCATCCGGTGGGCCACCTTCCGCATCATCTCCAAATCGTTCCGAACGGATTTGGGAAGCTTGACGGCGTAACCGCCGTTCGGATCCTCGACGGCGATGGGGTTGTCCGTCTTCGTTTTTATCTCAGCCACGGGACACGGCCTTTCGGGGGGCGCACGCCTCGCGGACCAGGTCGGTCACGCTGTTGAGGACGATGTCGTCGGCGATGCAGGTCAGATCGCCTGCCACGCTGTCGGCCAGCCAGCCATGGTGGCCGCTGTCGGCGAGCAGGTCCACCACCCGATGGGCAAGCCGACGAACAGTCTCGCGTTCCCTTCGAAGTTCGGGGGAAAACCGAAAGTCCAAGGCGCAGCCGGAATCGAGGACGACCAACGGGGCGGGCGCTTTGTGCTTGGCTCGCTTAGCCACGGTCCACCTCCTTTGGCCGGACCACGGCCTCGCGTCGAATGCTGAACTGACCCGAAGCTATGGGGACCTGAATCGTTCGATACAGCGGCGTGTGGGCCCGTTTGTGGCAGGATT
>CP070827.1:1150346-1155214 GCA_020344555.1 Phycisphaerales bacterium | reverse complement strand
GGTTGCTGTCGGTCGTGATGACGAAGGTGATGTCCGCGCGGGCTGCAACGGTTCCCACCAGCAGGGCTACTCCAAGAGCCGATGCTGAAGTCATCTTCATGGCTTCTTCGCCTTCGTAGCTGCGACGTTGGCAGCCAACCTAGAAGACATTGCTGGGCGAATGCGCTTCACTCGATAAGACTAGATTGACTCGCAGCATGGCAAGATGAGAGCCAGTATCAAGCCCACGACCTGTGGAGCGATAGACGCCATCTTCATATCGGCCTGTACCCAGACATGACTCCATGTCAGAGCACCACTTAGGCCACCTGATCCACCCACCGCCGCCTCAGCACCACCGTCCCCGGTGTCAGCCCGAGTAAGCCCATCGTAACCGACCCCTACTGCGGGCCGGTGAATTGGATCTGGAACGAGGCGAAGTCGCTCAGATCAATTTCGTCGTCTCGGTCTTGATCAAATGCGCCGCACGCGGGCAGTCGGCCAACTCCAGGACCGGAGAGACAATCATCAAGCTGAGCGTAATCAGCCAGATCCAAGTCGCCGTCTGCGTCGAAGTCACCTCGCTCAGGGACTTCGGCGACACGAAACCCGATCCAGCCGGCCTGGCTCATCGGACCGTAGTTGTCGCGGCCCGCCGCGTGCAGGTCGCCGCCGACGTCGTGGTAGAAAGACCCACCGCGGGCGCCACGAACTGAAACGTAAGGCACCGCTTCATTCCACTCCCAGACATTGCCGCCCTGGTCGGCGGTGCCGTAAGGACTGTCGGAGTTCTCCCATTCGCCGACCTCCGTGCGGTAGTACGGGCTGCCGATGCCGTCGATGCCGCCATCACCGTCATACGTCGCGTAGTTGCCGGGGTCGGTTCCGCCTTCCGTGAAGGCAGTGCCCGTCCCGCTCAGATTGCCGCTGTCGTTGACGTAACCCGGGACGCTGTCGCTGCTTGTCGGATAATCGTAGTAGTTGCCCGTCACGCCGTCGTTGTAGTGATACGCCGCCTTGTACCACTCGTCCTCCGACGGAATCACCCACGTCGCGTCCTCCTCACGCACAACGGCCATTAGCTCGGGGTTGCTCGTCGCACCGTTGAGGTAGTAAGACCCGTCTTCCGTTGTGGTCAGGTTCTGGGCTCCGGTCGGTTGCCCGTTGTGCAGCCAGTTACAGAACCGAGCCGCGTCACCCCAGGAGACGTAGTTCACTGGCCGGTCTGCCCAGTCGGGCGCGACCGAGTAGCTGAAATTCGGCGACGTGCCAGTTCGCTGGATGTTACACCCGAACAAGCCGAATGGATCGGCCATGCTCGTGTAGTAGAGCCCATACGTGTCTTCGTCTGCCACGGCATTAAGAAACTCCGTGTACTGCGCGGCGGCCACCTCGAACTTGCCGATGTTGTAGGCGTAGTCCACCGCCCCACAAATGCGGTCCGGACCGTACCCTCCGTAGCTCCACCCAGACCCCTCCCCGGCGTTACCTGGGCTGCCGACGGTCACGGTCTCAATGACGACCCCTGCCCGCACGTTTATGCTCCAAGCGAAGATGCCAGCCAACGTGACCAAAGCACTCGTGACACGGAACATAGCAGACCTCCTTCCGAAAGAGACGAACACAAGACCAGATGCAACCAGTATACCACGTCCCGGCGGTCCTGGCTAGGTCGACAGGCAGCTTACGGACCCGGCCGGGAGCCGTGCAAATGCCGACAGGCCCGAGTAAACTTCCGGCATGATCCGCTCCCGAGTCCTGGCTTTCGCCCTGGCGTTCGTGGTCGCCGTCGTCGTGGACTTCCTCGCAGGGTTTGTCGTCTCGAAGGTGGCATCCACGCTCATCGGGACCGCTGCCTTCGCAGGTCTGTACGTCTTCCTGAGGTGGGAACGGCGGTCTACGGTCGTCTAGGTGGCGCCCGGTGCGGCATTCAAGGGGCGATCGGCCACATTTCTCAATTCGCCCCACGATCTAGCCGACAGGACGATCAGGTGGCAGGTACGGCGGGCACGCGACGCGACACGTCCTTCCATGCTGCTACAGTCGCGTTCGCCCAGAGATCATCCTGTCGTGTCTGCCAGCCCGTATCGTTTGCGGTTGACCACGTCAAGCGACCGGCTGTTTGCGAGAATGACACCACGTTGTCGCAAAAAAAAGCATGCTTTTGGATACGTGAGAACGAAAGCCTCCCTCCGCCCCCTTCGTCCGTGCCGGGTACCACTTAGCTCGTCTCCCGAGAGTTCGTTTTTTGGGAAAGAGGTATTGTTGCAGCGTCGCCGGGGGTCGCATGCGACTTGCAGGATGGATCGACCCCCTAAGCGTTTTGGGCGCAGGACCATAGAGGTATCCCCCTCTCTGTTTTCCATGGGTTTTCACGGGTTTTTCGACGCGCTCAGCAGCGTCTAACTGTGACATCATTGTGTCATCGACACAGCGCCACAGGAATTCGTGGACTGTTACGCGAGAAAAAGCGCAAATCCGGCACGGGGGTCGACCTGCGGGTTCGGGAGGTATTAACTGCTCTTCACGTTTTCCCACTTCCAGTTTAACTCGCGTCCATCTTCACGGCGCTCAGGGTTCGAGTTGCCGCTGCACCGCTGAAGAGTTCGCTACCATTACCGAGGAGGTTCAGCACTGGTCGTTGACCACGCTGCGGGAGAAGCTCATCAAGATCGGAGCCAAGGTGGTTCGACACGCCAAGTACGTGACGTTCCAGCTGGCCGAGGTTGCAGTACCGCGGGAGTTATTCGTCGCCATCCTCGATCGCATCCAGCGGTTCGGCGTGCCGCCGCCGCTGATCCGACGGGGTTAAGGGGGCACCAAGACAGCGACGCATCGTAGCCAGGACACAAGGGTGGAGACAGCGCGCCCGGAGCCAGCCGACTGGCGCTCCCGGTACAGTGCTGGTTCATCGCGCCGCTCGTAAACGCTGCGAAAACCAGCGCGAGACTGGCGTCAGGGATGGGAAATGGCTTTGAATCCGAGCTTCGTCCCGGTATCCCGCACGGTTGGCCTGCCGGCTTCGTGCCGGCGAGGGCCATCCGGGAAATGTCGGGTCAATACTAGTTCTTACCTTTTCGTGCGGCGGGCAACCTGCTCACGAGATTATACTGCCCGGTTGAGCCTCGCCAACCAGGCGCAACGGGCCCAAGAGCAGCGGCCCCGGACGATTCGACCGGCGTGGTCGAGGCGGCGGACCGATCGAGTGCCATTCGGAGTTCAGGCAGAAGGAGTTAACTGATGCGGCAGCGACGACTGCATCGACCTTGCCTCAATTCCATCGTCTGGATGTGCCATGGCAACAATCCCCTGCCTGTCCGCTGAAGACGCCCGCGGATTACGACGATGCTGGATTCCCCCGGCGACACCTTTGTTCGCAAGCAACCCAACCGCACAGAAAGGAGAACGATCATGAGAAGCAACAACAGAAGCAGGCTTGTCCGAGGTTACGCTGTCATATTGTTCGTTTTGGCGCTGCCTACTATTGCGGCCTCCTCGCTGGATAATCTCTTCAAGGAGGGCGAACAGGAGGCGAAGCTCGATGGCGAAGACCGTGTGGCCATCATCGAGGCGGTCATTACAGAGATGCACGAGTACTACAACCGTCCGGAAGTGGCCGTGGAACTAGAGAAGATGCTTCGACGCAACCTCGACAAAGGTGAATACAGACGTTTCACTAAACTGGATCCTTTCATCAGGAAGCTGACGCAGGATTTGCGGTCAATCTCAAACGATCGTCATATGGGCGTGTGGCCCTACGATCCCGCCTACGAGGATGAGGAACTCACAGATGAACAAAAACAAGCCATGCTGACAAAGCAGAAGCATGAGAACTTCGGCTTTGTGCAGGTCAGCTGGCTACCGGGGAACATCGGCTACCTGGAGCTACACTGGTTTGCAGATGCGGCAGTTGCAGGATCGACCGCGGTTGCGGCAATGAATTTCCTGGCGAATTCTGACGTCCTGATCATTGACCTGCGAAAGAACAGCGGGGGGTCCGGAAACATGGTCAATTTGATTTGCAGCTATCTCTTTGAAGAGCCCAAGCTATCGATAAGCATGTACTCGAGATTCAACGACCAGACGCGGCAGGGCTGGACTCGATCTTTCGTGCCAGGCCGGCGTATGACGGATATTCCTGTTTACGTCCTGATAAGCGGGCGTACCGCGTCCGCAGCCGAGCACATGAGTTACTTCCTGCAGGCTGAAAAGCGGGCAACGATTGTCGGCTCGACTTCGCGCGGGGCGGCCAATCCTTGCGAGTATCGAAACTATCCGGATCTGTCGATCAGCATCCAGATTCCCGCGTACAAGGCGACGAATCCTATTACCGGAAAGGACTGGGAAGGCACTGGGGTCAAGCCCGACATTGCCGTGTCGGCCGAGCAAGCATTGGATGTGGCATGCAAGGAAGCTGCAAAGCTGCTGGCTGAGGACTGATCAGAGCCGCGATACCGGCGCGCCGGGGGCATGGTGGTTTGGGCGGCGATCCTATCCGGTGCCGGCGTCCGCCTGCGGCGGGTAGAGTCGAGACGTGGCGCGGTGGCATTTGAGGGCTCCGTTTCCACGTCCCGCTCATCGAACCGGACATGCGGTTTTCCCGTTCATTCCAATCCGTGCCATTCAGCATGAAGACGTATGCCGAGCCGGAAACGTTGCCGTGGTCATCATCGTGTGGCGCCCCAACTACCACGCTGTCTCCCAAAATCGAAACAGAGTGGCCGAACTCATCATACTCCGCGCCGTCCGAGGCGACGAGCTTTGCCTGCTGACTCCAGGTCGTCCCATTATGTCTTGCCTCGCAATTCAATGGAATCTCCCGACGGCATTTTGTGAGAGACTCGGTGGCCCGCTACGCTGCGGGCCGTTCCCGTAGTTCGTCCAGTTTC
>CP070827.1:1145355-1150246 GCA_020344555.1 Phycisphaerales bacterium | reverse complement strand
GCGGCCCAGCGCTGCAGCGAGTCCGGTGTGAACTCTTCTGCCGCACTGACCGTGATGATCCCGTCGCGCGGGACGATTGGCATCTCGGAGTAGATCACCGTCCGGAGCAGCACACCGGGGGTGCCGGAGCCTTCCGTAATGGTGTCCTCGATGAAAACTCCGGTCGAGTCATAGAATGTGATGCGCATCCGGGAGCCGGTGCCCTCGTCGAATCCGCCGATCCACCGAACGGTGGTCACCGCGAAGTAGGGATCGTCGATGTCAAGGCTGTAGTCGTCACCGACCTCGCGGTACGGCCGGCAGTCGGCCACGCCGGCCTCATGGGTAATACCCTGCAGGTTGCCGGCGATTATGCCCGCTGAATACCTGGGACAGCGGTAGTCCTCACCGGCGTTGGGCTCCGGTACAGGCACTATAGCGCAGGTTCCGTCATCGCCGCCAAGGCCGAACCAGAGCCCGGGGCAAAGCGCCCTCTCCTCGCGCGTGCAGTCCTCGAACATGGGCGGGCCAGGGACAGTATCCAAGCAGCAGCGACCATCGCCGCAGGCATGGGTCGACTCCTGGCAGGTGGCATCCTCGCCGCAGGGCGGTCCCGCCGGAACACGACAGACACCACCGCACCATCCGCCGCCGGGGCACGGAGCGCCGGCCACGGCGCACGGAACACCCGGCGTGTCCCCACCGACGCACTCCTGAGCCTCACAGACCTCCACGCCGGTGCACCACAGCGAGTCATCGCAGTCGTCATTAGTTGTGCAGGCTTGTTCACAGGCACCATCACCGTCCTCGGCCTCCTCGTCGCAGATGAAGTCGTCGGGGTCATTGGCGCAGCGGTCGGGATCCGGCTGCTTCACTTCGTCTGCGGTAACGCAGATGCCTGCACCGTCGCAGCGCTCGTCTCCGTTGCAGTAGACGCCGTCACCACAGAGCTCGCACTGCTCGGCGTTGGTGTACTGGCACGCCTCGTCCACGCACTCGTCAACGGTGCAGAGGTTGCAGTCGTCGCACTCTGCGTCTTCCTCGCACTCTCCCGTCGGACCGCCGGTCCACGGGGCGGCAATACCACCGTACCGTTCGTCACCGGTTGGGGCCCGGAGCAGCAGCGGCAGCTTCCCCTCGCGGGCCAGCATAGTCTCGGTGCGGTAAGCCTGAACGGCAGGGGCTCTCCGAACCTGATCCGCCCTGATTGTGTAGCCGGCATCAACCTTGGCGCGCACCTTCTTAAGCGTGTTCGTTTGCCCCGCCTGGTCATCATGCGCACCTTCCAGGGCCAGGCTAAAGGCAAACACGCCCACCGCCAGAACGCCCACCGCGGGGCGCCACCTGAACAACCTACAGATTTTCATCGATCCGTACCTCCTTCTTGACGCTAGGGAAACGACCCCTACCCAACTTCGTCCAACTCCCTACTGATACTTATGGGATGAACGCCTACCAAAACGAACAATAACGCTATGTTCCTTGCCTTTGCGGCACCAACACCAGGGCGAGCTACGAGACCCCCCACCAGGCCTCGAAACCGGGCGTGACTTTGTCTCTTTCCAAGTCTCGAGGTCTTGTGGGTTGTCAGTAACCCAACCCTATCAACCGTTCAACGTTACCTATCACCTTCGGGCTTGACGCCAAGCCCAACGTACTAACGGTTTAAGCGGACTCGTCGGCAGCGGTACTCCATAACCGCCGTAGGCCCTTCATATTGCCTCCGACGATTGCTTAATGGCTGCCGGCGCCCTTATCAAAGACCCTGTCTTCGCGCCGGCATGAATGATCCATAGTGCGGTCGACAACACACCGGCGGCGCAGTCAAAGCGCGGCGAACACCCACGGGTGCTCCCCGCTGCTGCGCATGTTAACACGACGCCCTTGGGCATGACCGGCGTAAGCTCCGGACAGATCCTTACACTTGACCGGATGATGGGATTTCTTCCTTCCTCACATCCCACGCATCGGCCTCATCAATCGCCCCTCCGCGATGCGAAACCCTCCCGTCGCCCACATGCCCCCAAGGCGACACGACTCACACTCCACGCTTCCTTGCGACGACTTGAACATCAAACCTAACACCTCCTTGTTACAGGGCCGATATTACCAAAACCGCCACCGGGGGTCAATGCCCCTTTCCCACGTTCTCGTTGGAAAACCTGCGGAAATCCTCTGGTTTCTCTCTTTTCGCCACTTATTAGAGTCTCGACGGAAGACGGCCTCTAAAAACCTGCGTGGCAGCCCATAAATGCGGTCTTGTGCTCGGTCGCCGGTGCACCGATTTTGTTCAGTTGGCCGCCTGGTGACTCGTCCAAGGCAGGTGGGAGGGCCCCGGAGGCGGCTCCAGCCCCCCGGTGGTGAACCCCCCGGGCAATCGCCGTCGTCAGGCGACCGGGGCCGCGGCGAGCGATCAGTCGCAACCTGCCGGCCCGCCCGAAACACAGGCCACAGCCGTGACAACACCGTGACATTCCTCTGCATCGTGGGGTGCATCCCCTTTAGGCTGGGATGGTCCGGCTCGCCGCCAACGGGACAGGCCGGGGAAGCTCCAAGCCACGGCCTCGCTGGGCGAGACCGCGCCACACCCTATGGAGCTCGCGGAGCTTGGCACCTTCTTCGGGATGCACCTTGCATAGCACCAAGTGATGTCCTCCAGCCGCCGGGGTCGAAATCCCAAGGCAAACTCGACCCGCCTGCCAAAGACAAGCCAACCAACGGTAGAGTTCGGACTCCGCCCAATACCTGCCGGTCCATCGCGAGTCCAATGCTGTTGAACCGGAATCGCCTGGGCATTGCGAATCGGTATGAGCCGGGATCGGAGGAGTTGATCGCTCTAAACCGCTGCCAGCTCAGGGTCTTACTGAATACCAGCGGTGTATGTCGAGAGGTCAGCGGTTTCCCTGCATGCTTTGCGGTGGCGGCGTATGGCTGGACCCGATGCCTTTCTCAATCCTCACGGAACCGGCACGGCGAGACGCGTGATGCCTGCGATGCGAACCGGGTCATGGCAATCCTAGTTTGAGTTTGCCGATTTGGAGTCTCTGGCAGACGGTCTGAAAGCCGAACCGTCCCGATCGCGACGTGCGTCGGCGTCGGGACATCGGCTCTGTTAGACGCTCCACAGTCCATATTAGCGGGAGCATCTTTCGTACCGCTCCTGTCCGTGCGGGTTTCAAGCCCGCGGCATAGGCCATAGCTTAAAGAGCGTAGCTGTGCCTCGATCTTGCCAGGCTGCGATTGTTGTCGTGCTTCCGGCCTTGCGGGGCTATCGTGGTCGGTCCGCAGTACACTTTGGCTGCTCGCTATAGGCCGCCGTGTGGGCCGGCCCGTATCGCCCAGTCAACTTGGAACGCCGGTGATGCTCCAGGCCGATGACCATCTGAACGGTCGAGCCGTGGATGTAAATCGGCTACCACTCACACGACAAGGTCTAAGGAGCGCAGCTACCCGCCGGCGCCAAGCTCGCCGGTGAGTCGGTCCTGTTTCAAGTTTCACGAATCGCGACGTGAATCGTGCAGGCCACAAGATAGCAAAATATCAAGGCGGGGTGTTTTTAGTGAGCTTGTGATGATCGCGGCGGCTCAAACAGGCCCTGTCCTGTAAAGCTCGGATGCGAATTCGGCTCGTTGCCGCCCTTTTTATGAGTCCCTTCAGCGGCTGCGACGGCTGCCACGACAGCTCCCCGGGCGGCTGTTTTCCTTGAAAAACCGGCGGCCACTGGACTTTGTTATAGGAATTGGTGTATATTGGACCCGGGCCTGACGCTCCGTGTCCGCGTCGGGTGCTTGGGACACGGGAGGTGAGCGCAGGGTAGGCTGATGTCGGGATGGTGGATGGCGAGTGGTTAAGGGGTAGAACCGGTACGCAATTCCAGCTTCGCTGCTCCGGACCCGCGACCCGACAAAAGCGCAGCAGTGCGCTGGTGACACCTTCCTGACACGCACGGGAGTGGGGTGATGTCCTTCTTGGCTCAAGGAAGCGCGCCGCAGGGTGCAAGCCTCAGGCAGGGGGATCATCTCATCAGGAACAACTATAGAAGGAAGGAACCATGAAGGCATCAAAGGTATGTGTGTGGGGTTGTTGTCTGGCAGGCATGTTCAACGCAGCGGCGTCCGGCGCCGAGATCTCGTTGGTGCCGGCCACGGCGAGCGGCGTTCATTGGATTGACGGTAACGAGATCATCCTGGATGAGGGAGGGCAGCAAGTCTTCCTGGAGGTCCACGTTGCGGGTTGGGACCCGGCCGAACTCAAAGCGTACCAGGCGGTGCTCGATTCGTCAGGTTATTACAGTGGTTTGCAGGGCACGCTGACGCCGTACGTGCCTACGTGTACGACTGACGCGGATTGCGAGGCTCTGCTGGGCCCGCTGGGTAACGGCGGTGCCAGAGGTGGTTGCGGTGTGCCCGGCGTTCCCCTGGGCTTCTGCGCCGCCGGTTGGATTGACAACACCAATACCGGCTACGTGTTCGCCGGGAAGCCTGAACTGCCCGCGGTGGACATGAGCGTGTTAGACTACAGGTACGGCAGTCTTCTATTCGCCCCTCCGTATGTGACCGACCCCGCTACGCCGCGCTACGCCGGAACCCTGGCCCTGGACGTGCCGCTCGACGCTTCGGGTACGTTCACCGTGGGGTTCCGAAGCGACGGCTCGACCATGCAGGATGAGTTCGGCCGCTTCATCGAACCGCTGACGCTGACGCCGGCGCTAGTCACGATCGCCTGTGATACACAAGCCGATTGCTACGACGGTAACGAGTGTACGACGGATTCTTGCGAGCAGGTCTCACCCAGCTACAAAACGTGTTCCAACGTGAACAATTACGACGAGGAAGACTACTGCTGCGATCCGGCCGACGGCACGCTGACCGAGATCGACGACGGCAACAGTTGCACCACTGATACCTGTGAC
>CP070827.1:1140323-1145255 GCA_020344555.1 Phycisphaerales bacterium | reverse complement strand
CGGAAGATTGGGCTCCACGTCGGCCCGGGACTTTGTCACCGCGCCCACCAGGTTCTTGAACTTGTCCAGACACGCAGTGACGTCAGTGGGTATGCCCACCGACCCGTCCGGCGGACTACATGGAATGACTGCGCAGTGCCCGACCAGGTCGCCCCAGCGGCTGGTGGTGACAACCAGCGGAGCAGAGTAGTTGGGCTCCCCGACGACATCACACGTCTCATGGATCGCCTGGACCTCATATGTTGCCCCGGGCACGATTGCATCACTGTAAACGTGAAGCGGACTCTTGGTGCTCCAGTCGTCGCGGTAAATGGGCGGATCACAGGATAGCCTGACAGACCAGAACGTGCCATAACCCGGCGCCTCGGCCGGGTCTATCTTCCCTGCGTTCTCACTCACCTCCGCGATCGGCTCGCCGACCCACATGGTGGTGCCGTTATGAATGTCGAACGGTGCCGGGAGATCCGACAAGGTGACTCGCAGGGCCGTGTATTCACCGGGGTTTCCCGGGACAGACGAGATATAGCGGCTCTTGGCGTAGCCGGCCTCACCGTCGGGCGTCTGAACCGGTTCAGCGATGATCGCGCATTCGCACTCATCCGGGATACCGTTAGTGTCGAGGTCCTCGGAGGTTCCTGCGGCGATGTCGCAGTCGTCGGGTTGCCCCGTGTTGTTACAGTCCGGTTCGCACTCGTCCGGCACTATATTGGTGTTGCAGTCTTGACTGGTGCCGCTGGCGACATCGCATTCATCGGGAATGATGTTAGCGTTGCAATCGTCGCTCGTATCACCGACGACATCGCATTCATCGGGCACGACATTCCCATTGCAATCCTCACTCGTTTGACCGGCCAGGTCACACTCATCGGGTATCGCGTTGGCGTTGCAGTCGCTGCTCGCTCCGCAACCGGGAAGGTCGCAGGCACCGTCTAGCACCGTGCAGTCCGTGTCGCAGACATCCGGGTAGCCATTATCGTTGCAGTCGAAGATATACTCATAGACCCCCATATCGACTGTGGGTATCCCGTCACCGTCGCCATCCATGATACGGGGGTTGTTGACGAGGTCGGTTGCTGCCGTTGCGGCTGTGTTGTTGCCGGAATCGATGCACTGTGAGCCGGATGCAAGACGCAGGTCGTCGTCTTCGTTGCCGAGGACGCCGTCAGGCCCGTCAGCATCGATGAAGAGCGGGTCTGCGTCGATACATCCGGTCCCGAACCACGGCTGCCCAGTGCCCTCCTGCACGTCGCTGTACGTGACTGCCGGATTGGAATCAGGCAAGTTGTAGAGCTCGTTCGGGCTGTCGCCCCAGAAGATACAGTTGGTTATCGTGGGATTGGCGTTCTCGGAGTTGCATATGCCACCGCCAGTCGAGTCGGCCGTGTTTCCATTGAACGTGCAGTTGCTCAGCCTTGGGTTGCCCTGCTCGATATATAGGCCGCCTCCCCAGCCGTTATTTGAACCGGTAGCCGAATTGCCATGGAACACGCAGTTCTCCAGGCTTGGATTGGCGAGGCGCATGTTCATTCCACCCCCATTAAGGGCACGGTTGCCCCTGAACGTACAGGCCCTGAAGATCGTGTCACTACTGTAGTGGGCCATCCCCCCGCCAGAATTGGCCGCGTTGCCACTGAACGAGCAGCCGGTAATTGTCCCGCTGACCCGTGTCGCGCAGGTGATCCCGCCTCCCCTGAGGACGGCCGCGTTTCCATTGAACACACAGTCGGTGACGATCAGGGTACTGTCGAGGTAGGTATACATGGCGCTGCCTTCGCGTGCCGCATTTCCTCGGAAGGTGCAGTTCCGCATGTTCTGGCTGGTGGCACGTGGGCCGTACAGCCCTCCGCCGAGCGAGTTATTCCAGTTTGCCTCGTCATCGGCGCACCCGGCAACGATCGTGAAGCCGTCCAGTTCGGGCACCGCCTCCCCAACGGTCGCGGTGACGACATGGTAACTGTTGTCGCCGTAATGGTTGGCGATCAGAAAGGCGTAGAGGTCAGCGCCGTCGACGTCACCGTCTACATCATAATCGAAGGCGTTACACTCGGGCTGAGGTAGCAGTCCACCGCCACTGAAGCAAGCCGCGAACTCTTCGACATGGTGCGGACCGTCGTCTCCATTCAGGTCACCACTGAGAATCGTCTCGTACTGTCCAATGTCGCGCAAATGAGGGTCGCCGGGATTGGCCAAGCCCGCAAATCCGCCGAAGAGCCGTACACCGCCGATTTGCTGGAACGTGGATTCGCGGTCGCCGGGCACGACAATTCCTGATTCGTCCACATCGGGACGATATGTACCACCGGCGACGTAAATCGTGTCACCCGCGGTCGCTACAGCCAAGGCGTCCTGCAAGTATTTGAAGGAGCTACTCCAAGTCAAACCGTTGCCCCCCTCAGACGCATCGTCATCTACGTACCAGAAGGGCGACCAGATGGTGAAGTCAGCGTCGCTCTCGTCGACGACTGTTCCATTGTCGACGCGAATTCGGTAGTCGGTGCCCTCCGGCAGGTCTTCCGGGATGCTCCAGACAAACACGCCGGTGTTAGGCGCGTTGGAGGCCAACTGGCTGTGGATGTCCGATCCTTTCAGAAGATAGATGTCTACCGTGTCCGGTGGATTGCACTCGAACACCGACCACGCGAAACCGTGCGTGGTTCCCAGCACCCAGTGCTCCCCACCGTTGGGCGTCAGGACGGCAAGGCCAGACGATGCCGTCAGCGCCCGGTGGACGTTCAGGCGCATCCCGGAAGCGGTGATTCCGTTGAGCGCCGGAAGCGGGTCTCCGGCCAATACGAGCCTGTTCCTCAACTCGGTCAGACACATGTCCGGACGGTCGGCGAGCAGCAGGGCGGCCGCGCCGGTCACGTGTGGAGCGGCCATGGATGTGCCGTTCTTGATGCCGTACGCTGCTTCGCCAGTGTAGTCCGATCCAATGTGGCGGATCAAGACGTCGTCAATCTCGGCGCCATAATAGTCGTTGCCATCTGCGTTCGTCTGCCAACCGAAACGGACGCGTGTGGCTGGATCGCGAAAGGACTCCAAGTCGAATCTTTTTGTACTAAGGTAGTACTCGCCAATTTCGCTAGATGACACCCGCATAATCTGGGTCCAGGAAGCTTCGTCCCAGAGCTCGACGGTCAAGGCATCGACGTCGTCCTCCATCTCGAAGCGACCCTCGAAGTAGAACGACGGGCCGCGCAGGTCGGTCGTGTCAATGGGAGACGTGACGATCCACCCATCCACGTTGGGCCGGTAGGGATAAGAGTGCTCCCAATCGCCCCGGGCCGCAATGCTGCCGTTAATACTCTCGATGGTTCCCCAGTGGTTCACCGGACCTTCCAGCGTGAACTGGTCACCGATATCCGGCATGGTGACCGCCTCAAAGTCCTCGAAAAACGCGGCCGCATAGGGCGGCATGGTGCTGAGGATGCCCGTTCCGGGAGCGCCGAGATCCACCGATGTGGCACCCCAATTCGAGAAGCGGGACAGGTTGTCAGTGTGGTCCGTGCTGGCGACCGAGATGACGTTTTCCAGGTCGTAGCTTGCCGGATAATGTGGCGTCACGTCGTTGTCGACCTCGTCGTTGCCGGCTGAGGCTACGCAAAGAACGCCGGCATCGCGTGCTGCAACAAGCGCATCAAAGACCGTCTGACTGTACGTCTCGCCGCCCGCACTGTAGTTTATCACGCGGGCTCGGTTGTCGATTGCGTAATAGAAGGCCTCGACCGAGGCCCCAGCAGCCGCTCACCCACCCGCAGTGAAGGCCCGCAGGGCCATGATCCTGGCCGTCCAGTTGACGCCGACCACACCGGTGGCGTTATCTCCCGCGGCGGCAATCGTGCCAGCCACGTGCGTACCATGATCCTTGGCGTCTGAAGGATCTTGATCGTTGAACGCGAAATCGTAACCGTACACGTCGTCCACGTAGCCGTTGCCATCGTTGTCGATGCCGTCGGTCTCTTTTCCATCGCCGCTCTCACCAGGATTGACCCACATGTTGGGCGCCAGATCCGGGTGCAGATAGTCAATGCCGGAATCCACAACCGCCACGATCACCGCTTCCGAGCCCGTCGTGATGTCCCAGGCTTCCGGAGCGTCGATGTCGGCGTCCGGGAGCCCGCCGGTTTGCCCCGTGTTGTGCAAGCCCCAGAGCGCGCTGAAGTCCGGATCATTTGGATACGTCTCATCGAGGCACACGATACAATCCGGCTCGGCGTACCGGATCCCGGGCATCGCGGAAATCTGCTGTGCGAGAGCCACGACGTCTGTGCCCAAGACCAGCTCTGCGATGTAAATCTGGTGCGGGCCGTCCTCGGTCAGGTCGGCGGAACGAAACCGTGATGCCGGCAAGAGTGCGCCAATGCGCTTCACGTTGGGAAGCGATTGTCGGGCCTGTGCCGCTGCCTCCTCGGGCATAGGTTCGAAGCGTACGATGATGCGGTCGGGCGCGAAACCAGCTGGTTCGAAAACCACAGGGTTTGGCGCAACCTCCGCAGCGGTCCCGGTTATCGTGAATGCGATAACCGCTGGTGCGAGCCTCAGCGTCACCGCGTCCATCTTCATTTTCATTCCCCCGGAGGTGAGAGGCTTAACAGTACAGACATCGACTGCTGCCCAACACAGGATGCCGGGCCACGGTAAGCCCGGCTCCACAGCGCACCCCGATTATACCAACCCACGGTGGCCGAACGCAAGCCCCCACCTACCGGGCCCCGCGCGCAACCGTCCCCGCCGGCCTCACCGAATACTTCTTGCCTCGTGTCGGGACGGGAGTGTGGCGAGCCAAGTCACCCACCACACTTCCGTTAAGTTACTGATACAGCGCCTACTGGACTACGGACATCCACCGGGGCCGGTCCAGCCGGATGGCTGCGGCGTTTGCGCCGGCGGATAGGTAAACCCGCGGAAGGCATCGAGGGTGTACATCACGTC
>CP070827.1:1135287-1140223 GCA_020344555.1 Phycisphaerales bacterium | reverse complement strand
GGCCCCAGTCTCTGCAGGATGCGCACATGTTTCTGAAGGGCCGAGCGGCTCTCGATACTCAGCGACCGCACCTCACCCAGTGCATTTCGGAGCATCACGAGCGGTGCGGCGCCACATGTCGTGTTCGACAGGTCGCAGATTGAGTCTGCACGTGTCGACTGCAGAGCATCGACGTCTCGAATCTCCGCAATCACGGCGTGAGCTTCATCTCGCTGGTCCGCAAGCTCGTACCGTCGTTCGTATATTTCGCCTTCTTCGTTTCGGCCGACATACACCACCACGATCTTGCCTGATCCCGTGACCAGAAATTCTCTACTTCCAAAGAGCGGGGACGCTTGGTGTATCACGATCCCCGTGGCATCCCATTCGGACGCTGGGCCCAGAAAGGTCCCTGTAACGTTCGGCCGGATTTCCTCCGCGTAGCTGCCGGCGGCGGCCAACCCCAAGATGAGAAGGCTCACCGCCCCGCTGAATCGTGTCACAGGCTGTTGTTTCATCTATTCTGTCTCCCCATTAACCACCGTGGTATCGGGCCACGGTCTCATGCTCTTGCTCACTGTCCCAACCGCTGCGCGCGTTGCTCGGGCGAGGCGCGCATCGTCTCACTTCTCACCTTGCGGCGCACGCGGCAGCGCCCACCGCAGGCGAGCCTCTTCGGGCAACCGGTGGTCCGCGGGACCAATGGTCAGACATAATGACGTGCGTCAGCGCGCTTTGTCGGCGTAGGGCGATCCGACCCCGGCGCGCCGGGGGCTGGGCTGTCAGGCGCCCAAGCCTGCACGGTGAACTGATCTTCCTCAATGTGCTCGCCGGCCTACGCTGGGACGGTGCCCCCGATCCTATGCCGAGCGTTTTGCACGGCGAGTATGGAGGGTACCTGGCGGGCAAGACCCGCGCAACACTGTGCGTTGGCCGGGACACTCCTTCGCCTCCGGGTGCGGATAGAGTGGCTATCCGTCACCTATCGGGCATGTCCTGTTGACAGCGCGTCGCGCTGCCATAGTGCCACCTGTCTCCGGGAATTGGCTCCCCCGGCGCACCGCGAGTTTCTGTTACTGACCAGAAAACCAACGCGGCGCAGCCAACCCTCCCATGCAAGCCCCGTGTTAGCACCCCCGCGCAACTGGTTCGACCAGCGCGGTCCTTCTCGGGGCCTGCCCGATAAGTAAGGAACAGTGTACACCTTTGCTTTTGCTGCCGCAAGAGAAAATCCAGGAGAATTGAGCCTTTTCAGGGGTCTCCCGAGTCCGACGCACGCACCATAGACAAGTACGACTTTAAGTGCGCTCTTGAATGGAGCCGATGATATTGCTCCCGGCGTTTTCCTTAGCCGTTGACCTTCCCTTGAACTGATCTGCGGGCCTGGACCTTCAACGCGATCTTCCGCTTGCGGATAAGCTGGCCGCTGCCGAGTTGCTGCGTCTTTGAACTCAACGGCCTTTGACCGGACGGGCAGTTGCACCATGTGTGTGGCGTCGAGCTCTTCGAGTCGCCTGCCGGTTCGGTGACGTGGACCGGCGCCGCGGTGCTCTCCCAGGCAGCCGACTGCGGGTTCGAGGACTGCGACAAAAACGGCGTCCACGATGCGCGCGACGTCGCCGGGGGCGCTAGCGACTGCTGCAACGAAGCAAGAAACCCGACGATTGCGAGCAGGACGCATCGGCAAGATCAAGATGCCAGGCGTTTCGGCAAAGCTCGCCTGATTCAAGTCTCGAGGAGCCTGCCAAAGGTCCAAGCTGTCGGGACTGCCTGGGGCCGAGGCCTGATGGTCGGCCGTGTGCATGGGGGTGTGGGCGTCTTTTGTGGCGGCTTCGCTCCAAGTCATGCTTGCGGGGTGGGGCACGCCGAGCGCATGAGTAGGGTGGCCCGCTTCGCAATTGGTGAGAATGCTCTGGCGAATGCCATTGGGAAATGCGCAGAGGGCCGGGGCAATATCACCGGCCTCACGCAGTCTTGAATCCCTGTGGGGCCAACGACACCAGGATTTGCGTTGGCGATCGGCTCTCTGATAGGGCCTATAAGCGATTGGGCGGAAAGAGAATAATGGGCCGGCGGGCCGAAGCAGCGATATTGGTCCATGGGGGGCGCGGTCATTCCGGAAAAACTCCAGGTCAGCGTTAACAGGCGCCAGAATCCCGGGAATCAATCGACAGGCCGCCAGGTTAATGTTACGGCGTCGTGGGATTATGGGATGTAGGTGTGCGACGATCGCCGCGGCCGACGGCCGCGCACGCCTGCTGAGGCGTCAAACTGTCTCGGAGAAGCACCTGGACGGCGCACTTGACGCACGCCTGGTGCTCTACTAGTTCCGAAGGTGCGGACATGGGCTTGAGTGTTAGCGGCCCTGGCGGCGAGTGGGGGCGGGGATCCAGGAGCGAGCACTGGCAGAGGAGCTGTCCGTCGCACCTGGTAACGCGACCGGCCGTTTTCGGGCTGGCGGACGAGCAGGCACTTACATTGAGAACTGATATTCGGCCCGCACCGTCACGATGTCGAGCGCAAACGGATGGATCTGGGAGCGTTGGATTGCGCCGAAGGTGGTTGGGACGACCGGATCGTGGGGTCCCGGGTCCCACCCCTCCGGCGATCATTTGGCCGCGCGAAATCCCATGCTAGGGTCTTGTATTATCGGGTAGGAGGGGGTAGAATGCTCACGATGGAGGGATTCGGGAGTGGAGGTGGAGTCGTCGTGACCCTGGTGGCTCGTTCCCTGTCGACAACAATGAGCTTGGCACAGGATCCCGTGGGGGATGTGTTTCCTGTTGCAGCGTGCGTTCGTCGTTTCCTCCGATCGCGTTGGGTGGTGTTTGGGTTCAGGCACCAGCCGCAAGCTTCCGGTGCAGCCGTGGTGGGTGACGTCTGGGTGGCATAGGAGGGCAAGAAGCATCCGATCCTGCTGACTTGGACATGCAGTGGTACGACGGTTGGCACGTTGGGGACGTGCTTCGCTGTCCTGCTGATGGCTGAAGTATGCGGTGGGGCGTGGGGTTGATGCGACAAAGCGGTGTCTCGGCAAACGCGTCGGCAATCAAGGGTCTTCAAAGAGTGTATTCCTCTACTTTCTGAGGTTATGTGGCGTTGCACCAGTACCTACAGGGCTGGTGCCGGATTCGTTTATTGCGGTTGTTCGTAGTCAATGGGGGTGTCAGACGGCGTGAATTGGGGTTGGAACGCCTAACGAGGAGGTTTGGACGATGAAAGCGTGTAGCGGTTCGTTTCGGTGGCGCCCTATGGTGGGCGTGCTAGCCGTGGGAGTGTTTGCATTCAGCCTGACGCTTCAGGGTGAACCCCGAGGAAAGAAAGCACCGCAGTCGGTCAAGTCGGGTCAGGCAATGCCCGGCAAGGTTCACTTTGACCGGGGGGAGGGACAGATCAAGCTCGGACCTGGGGTCCCCGTAAACCTACCGGTCCTGCCTCCGAGGGTAGTTGACTGGCGGACCGATCCGACCACCCGGGGAGCGGTTGTTGGCAGGCCGATGATGCCCATGGGTCGGGTGCGGGACCTGGCCAGGGCCGCCGGTGGCGTCGCCGCCCCGGGAGACCCCTGCATCTATGACGCCGAGTGCGACGACTGTGACCTGTGCACGGTCGACGATTGTACGGACGACGGTGTCTGCCAGGGTGGTGTGCGGCACGGATTTCCCTGCAACGATGAAGAAGACTGCCAGGGCGTCTGCGTCATCGGGCTGTGCGATGCCGGCACACCCAACGAGGGCTTACCGTGCGACGAGGACGCGGACTGCGGGAATAAGCCACCAGTGGAGGGGGACTGCGTCCTGGGGGCCCAGGAGCAAAACGGCGAGCATTGCTTCAGTGACCTCGACTGCTGCGGTGAGGTGGGCGGCCCGCATGGCACGTGCGACTTCAGATTCACGTGTGTCCCGCTTGCATCCCAACAGTGTGTGAACAGCCCCATTCCCGACAAGTGCGATGGTGGTGACAGGCATCAACTGTCGTGTGAATGCCCGGGCGGCGGGAGCTGCACGGGGAACAGCAACACTACGTGCGTTGGCGGTGATAGGGCCGGCGAACGATGTGACTGCCCCGGGACTCCGACCCCCGGCACGTGTGGACCCGGATACGAGCGCGATGCCGAGTGCGATGATGGGCTGGAATGCAACGGCTACGAAACGTGTGACGCTAACGCCTGCATCGCGGGAGATCCGTTGTGTGATCCTCTCTCAGAAACCCCGATCTGCGATGAGGTGAATAATGCTTGCGTGGAGCCGTGCACTCGCGACCAAGATTGCGAAGACGGCTATTTCTGCACCGTTAACGTGTGTGATGTCGATGGTTCCGTCACCGAGACAGTGGGTGAATGCTACGAGGGCGACCCACCGTGTGGTCCCGGCGGCGGGTGCACGGAGCCGGCTCCCCCGTCACAGGAGCCGATATGTGAACGTGGCCGCTGCTGCGACGACGAGGGGTTCTGCAGACAGTTCCAACCGCCGGATGGCCCTTATGGCGAATACTATGCGAACTGTCAGAATCCCGGCGATTCGTGGCTGGCCACCGAGTATCCCTGTCAGCAGTTTCCCGCTACCGGGCAACGCAATGGGTGCCCGACCTACGCCAGTGGTATCGCCCCGCAAGGCGATTTACTGGTTGGCGTCGATGTGCTCTGGCCCGGCAACGCTGCCTGTCCGCAGGACGCCGTAACTCGGGTGGGCGACGACTACACGGCAGAGCTTGCTGCCACAACCGACTATATCGCCGTTACCATCGTAAGATTCGTTGTCAGTGTCCAGATTCAGGCCCGCCCGGCGGTCGAATTCTGGGATGTCTCCAGCGTTGTCCCGCAACTCTGGTTCGCGGTTGACGAACAGGCTGCTCCTCTGGCCTACCCGGCGACCCCGATCTTCATCGAGGACACCTATTTCGACGGTGACGTTGGAAAGATGGATTATGCGATTCACACCCTGCTTTTCGACCCGGC
>CP070827.1:1130214-1135187 GCA_020344555.1 Phycisphaerales bacterium | reverse complement strand
GGACAAGGCAAATGAGTGGCGGCTCAGGCTGCGCAGCGGTGAGTGAATGACCTCAAGTGCCGGATGAGTAGCGGTCACCTGACGGACCTTGTAAGGAGCCCGAGAGCCGTTCATAAACTGACCGATTCCGCAACAGAGTTGTCCGTCTCCCGCGGATCCAAGTCGACCGGCGAATGATTCGTCCAGCAACGCTGCACATTGCCGGGAACGCTCCCAGCCAACCCGGCGGAAGCCCATAGAAACTTTGCTTTTTTTGTCAGAAATATCACGGTGCGCGGTAGGATCTTATGTAGGAGGACGTCGCCCTGAGATGATCGTCTCCCAGAGCACGGGAGCTCGCTCCATAATGCTGCTTGGAGTGATCGCTCCTTTGCAGATGCTGAACGGGAGGCAGTGGGGCGGTCGTGGGAACCTCGATTGTCGAGGCGCTTTACAGTCAAGGCATCCCGGGATCGGATGGGAATGAGGCCATCAGCCGATTTATCCGGATCGTAGACTGGAGGATTTGGTCATGCTACGCGCTTCCAACGTACTCGTGGGCGGGCTCGCCGTGGCGAGCATGATGTCTGTGTCCGCTGTGCAGGTTTTCGGGGCAGAAGTCCTCTGGACGGCGCCCGGTGCGAGAGTCTGTATCACGCCGGGCGATGGCTTGGAGTTCGAGAATCCACTGACCGGGACGGAGACCGCGCTGGGTTACCCGGTGAAGGAATGGCTGGACGCCGACTACGCCGCGGGGTCGCGGGGCTGGTACGACGACTGGTCGGTAAACAGCGCCGAGATTGACGGCAGCCCCGAACAGATCTGGATGCATCGTGCGGGCCATCAGATTTACACGGTCAGCACACTGGCGAGCAGCGTCGTGTCCGTGCATCTGGTCGGCGATGCCGATGACGGGCTCGCCGACATCTACGTGGATGGTTCTCTGGTTGTCCAGTTGGACATGGGAACGGCGGCGGACACTAACCGAGCGTGTAGCCTGATTACGGGCCTCTCCCATTCACCGCATACGATCGAGGTTCACGCGATGGGGGCCGGTCAAACCGGTTCGGACGACGTGGCCACGATGGGCGCGGCCGTCTTGAGCGGGCCCAAGTGGACCCAGGGCCCCGACCTGGAGTCTACGGGCATTGACGTACTGAATACTTACTGGCCGACGCCGGGTTCCGGGTTTGTCCTGGCCGACGACTTTCCCTGCACGTCGCCCGGTGCGCTCACCGCAATCCGGTTCTGGGGCTCGTGGTACGGAGATTACCTTCCCTTCGGCACCGATCCTGCGGCCGTATCGTTCACGCTGAGCATCCACGAGGACATCCCCGATCCAGACGGGCCCGGCCCGCTGTACAGTATGCCCGGAGCGCTCCTCTGGACAGGCACGTACGGTTCAGGCGAATGTCAGTTTGAATTATACAGGGAGGATCTCGACGAGGGCTGGCTCGAGCCTCCTGATACGTACGAGCCCTCGGCGGACACCAAGTGCTGGCTGTACGAGTGCCCCGGTCCCGATCCAGCCGACTTCCAGCAGGAGGGTACGCCGACACAACCGCTGGTCTACTGGCTTGACCTTCAAGCAGTGCCCCAAGATTCCGATGCCGTTTTCGGCTGGAAGACTTCGCCCGACCAGTGGAACGACGGCGCTGTCTGGGCATCCGGCGTGGACGAGCCCGGTCCGATGTCTTGGCAGGAGCTGCAGTACCCGCAAGGGCATCCGTTTGCCCCGGCATCGCTCGATCTTGCCTTCGAGATCTGGGGGGACGAAGCTCCGCCCGTTAATGAAACCGTATGCGAGCCGCAGCCACCCTATCATCACCCGGGCGAGTACTGGTATAGGGCCACGCAAACCTCGGAGTGGTGCGCCTTCCACGTCCGCGTCCTGGATGAGAATCCCTCCAACTACTCCAATTGGAACGTTCCCCCGGGCTGGGTGTTTGAGGTCCACGAGGAAACGGATGGATGGTGGGCTTCATGGCGGGACCCCGAGGAGGGCTGTCCAAACGCCATCAGCGGCACGTTCACCTACCGGTTCACAAACCCCAACCCCGGCAAGTGGGACATATGGGTGATGAACACCGGGAACAGTCTGGATCCGAGCGTGATGCTCTTGGACGGCTCTTGCAACCATGCGACAGAGCCGGACGGTTACGGGCATATGGTCCACGTACCTGCCGTTTGCGTGCTGAGCAACCCTCCGGCTCAGCCGCTGACCGAGGCGGGGTATGAGAAGAACCGGTACCTCACGTTTGCGCCGGCTAATCCCGGCCGACAGACTGCGATTCGGGTGACGTTCGCCGACCTGCCGCCGGAGTTTGACTACGCCGAAGGGCGAACTATGTGGGTTGGCGAGCCGGGCGAGTACACAGAGAACTCTGGGAAGCTGCTGCCGTCGGAAGCACCCGGGTCCCCAACGTTCTGGGCGGCCGAGCTACAATGCGATCCGTACTACACTGATTGGAGCACCTTTGAAGAGGTCCACGTCTACTACGGGGATATCATTCCAGGTGGTACCTTCGACATCCAGATGATCGACAACACCTGTTACACGACGATCGAAGGCGACTACTCCGAAGTTTTGGCGATGGACACGAGCATCTGGGGTGATGTTCTTGGAACTTGCGCGGTCACACCGTGCAGTCCGCCGGATGGGACCGTTGGCATTCCCACGGACGTAACAGGTGTTCTCGACAAGTTCAAGAACCTTGAAGGCGCGCCGACTAAGGCCAGGTCTGACATCGAGCCCAGGTATCCGGATCTTTTGGTCAACATCAGCGACGTGACCTACGTCCTCGAAGCCTTCCGAGGCTTTGGCTACCCGTTCACCGGCCCGGCTGAAGTGGACCCGTGCCCCTAATCCAGCGACTCCGGCCCGACGGTGTGCTCCTGCCGCAGACAGGGCCTGGCGGATTTCTTTGTCCCGGGTCGCACCGTATGTTGGACATGCCGAGGGAGGCAACGCACGCCCCAAGCGCGTGGAAGCATCAAGCAGGATGGTGGAGGGGTGAAGGTATCAGTTCAGTGCCAGCGGTCAGTCGTGCAGACGCGACAATCGCGATGTGTGACAGCCAGGAGCCTCTCACATAACAAACCCCAAGGATTGCACTTGGACGCCGAGCCAAGACATTGGCTCGGGGCGGATGGCTGCCCGTCTACTCTCCTGAGACGACGCCTCCGGGTAAAGTGCTACTTCCTCAGCCTTGCTTTGCGTCGCGCGATTCGCTAGAATGGCGGCTATCCGGTGCGACGGCAGCCTCGGCGGGGGCGACTGCTGACAAGCGCGCTTGAGGCTTCGGTCCTGATCGCTTCCACTTCAGGCTGCAAACCGCCGCACCTCACACGTTGTTATGAAAGCGTATCGCACGGCGAGCGGATAATCATGCGCAGCCACGCAGGGATAGAAGCGGAACCATGCCATCGAGCGAGACGTGAGTGTTTCGCGCCAGTGCATGTGTGTGGCAAGGCGTCGCCCACCCGATGCCTTCACGTTGGACGTGACCACCGCCGCGCCCGGCGGGGCTTTGGAAACACAGGCCGGGCATTCTCGCAGGTCACCGAGGGGCATCCCTGCCACCGCAGCCACAGTGGCAACACAGAAGCCGGTGACAGGCATTCTATCACGGTGCAAAGGACGGTCACGAACCGGCGAGGAGTATTAGGTCTATCAAACTGCTTGACACCGAGCGGATGTTGTAGGTGCGCGGTTCCATTTGGAGGAGCTATCTCATGGTAAGCGGAGAGAGAACGGCAGCCATTCCTGGTGCGTGTGTTTTGTTGGTGTTTGCAGCGTTAGCGACCACATCGGCGAACTCATCGAGCGCGGCGGGTGACGGGTCGATTCTGGGCTGGGGTGGCCAAGTGGTTGGAGTCGACTTGAGTGCGGACTTCGTGGCCGTTGCGGCGGGTGATGACCAAAGTCTCGGGCTCAAGGCCGATGGCTCGATCGTGGCGTGGGGAGAGAACCTCGCCGGGGAATGCGACGTGCCGGCGCCGAACACGGACTTCGTGGCGGTCGCGGGGGGCATGTTGCACAGTCTAGGTCTGAAGGTGGACGGCTCGATCGTCGCGTGGGGATGTTGGGGGGGGCAATGGGACGACGGGCAATGCGACGTTCCGGCCCCAAACACGAACTTCGTGGGGGTGGCAGGGGGCGGCAGCCACAGTCTGGGACTAAAGGCCAGCGGCTCGATCGTGGCGTGGGGATTGAACGACGACGGCCAATGCGATGTGCCTGCACCAAACGCGGACTTTGTGGCGATCGCGGCGGGCCAACACCATAGTCTCGGCCTGAAAGGCGACGGCTCGATCGTGGCGTGGGGATTGAACGACGATGGCCAATGCGACGTGCCGGTGCCGAACGCGGACTTCGTCGCGGTCGCGGGGGGCGCCTGGCACAGTCTGGGCCTGAAGGCTGACGGCACGATCGTGGCGTGGGGATCGAACGTCGACGGCCAGTGCGACGTGCCGGCGCCGAACGCGGACTTTGTGGCGATCACGGCGGGGTACGGACACAGTCTGGGCCTGAAGGTCGACGGCTCGATCGCGGCCTGGGGATCGAACGACGAAGGCCAATGCGAAACGCCGGAGCCGAACACGGACTTCGTGGCAGTCGCGGCGGGCAGCAACCACAGTCTCGGACTGAAGGCCGACGGCTCGATCGTGGCGTGGGGATCGAACGACAACGGTCAATGCGATGTGCCGACGCCAAATGCGGACTTCGTTGCGATCACGACGGGGTACGGGCACGGTCTGGGCCTCAAGGCCGATGCCTCGATCGTGGCGTGGGGATGGGCCGAGCACGGCCAATGCGACGTGCCGGCGCCGAACACGGACTTCGTCGCGGTTGCGGTGGGCTGGGCCCACAGTCTCGGGCTGAAGGCCGACGGCTCGATCGTAGCGTGGGGATCGAACAATGACTTCTACGGAGACTACGTTGGCCAGTGCGACGTGCCGGAGCCGAACACGGACTTCGTGGGGGTTGCGGC
>CP070827.1:1125135-1130114 GCA_020344555.1 Phycisphaerales bacterium | reverse complement strand
GCGAGTGGGGCCGACAGCAACACCACCCACGTGACGATTGGTTGCCGTTTCATGATCGCTCCTTTCAAGTCTGCGATGCTATGAAGATACTGAAGACCCAACGTTCGGACGCCCGATGACGGTACTGCACGCGCGATCCTCTGTCAAATGGGCTGGCGATCCATGTGGGTGCACCGGCTGGCCCGATGAGACCCGCCAACGCACCTGCTCCGGCCTGAGGATACCAGCCGGCCGGTTTCAGAACAGCCGGACTCCATAAGCGGCTTTGTAGCTGCGGGCGGGCACGGGCCCCTTCCTGCCATCATCCGTGCTGAATCCGGCAGTCGCGTCTGCGCACAACGCCCTCGTGAACACCATGTCGACCCACATGCTGTCGCTGCCGCGACGGGCGGGCTGGGATGGAGTCGCGGACCGACGTTAATGATCCTCTTGGTTGTCCAGGTTATTCTGGCCATCCCCGCGCTAACCGTCGGATCGTATATCGAATATAGCGATCTGATCTGGGGCTCGACAATGCAGCCGGTCGGGGGTGTCATCGCCGTGATTGCCCTGACGTGGTCTCTAGGGCGCGCCAAGGCCCTGGGTGAGATCCGACGAAACTCGGATCTGGCAATACCGGCCTGGCTCTTCTATTGGCTGAAATACGGGGTGCCCGTAGGCATACTGGCAACGTTGGTGTACGGCTGGGCCGACACCGGTGTCGTGCAGGAGTTGCTGCATGAACTGATGCGCTGACCGACCCACTGATGGACTGTCAACGCAGGCGGCCTTGCCGGAAGCGTGGCGCTCAGCTAAGATAAGCTGCATGTGCTTGGGGAGTTCGAAAGGTCTTGTTGGCCGGGGATCTTCGAAGCCACACGGTTGCCGTTTCCTCATGACTCCAGCCTAGAGCAGTCTCGAAATGATTCACTGCAATATTCACCGATGCGTGGGTTGTAGAACCTGCGAAGTCGTCTGCAGTGATGCACACTTCGGTGCGATCTCGCCCGCGCTGGCGCGCATCCGTGTCGCCAAGCTGGAGGAAATCGGCATTGACATGGCCGTGTCCTGCGTAAGCTGTGAGCAGAAGCCGTGTCTCGGTTGCTCCGTGGAGGCCTTGTCCGCGGGTGAGCACGGGCAGATCAATCTGGATGATGAGCTGTGCACCGGCTGCGGAGAATGTGTGGATGAGTGTCCGGTTGGCGCAATTGGCTTTCATGACGGATTGCCCTTGTTTTGCGATCTGTGCGATGGCTCCCCCTCTTGTGTCGACAACTGCCCAGGGGATGCCCTCGTTTATGAGCAGGATTTGGAGGTCTCCTTGGAACCGTTCATGCAGTTCGCCGGCAGCCCGGCCCAAAAGCGGGCCAACTATGTCGGTGTGGCCGGGCGCCCCCTTCGCGAGAGTTGGAAGAACGGTCGGAGGGTGGACTCATGACGCTGTATCAAGGAACCAGCCTTCGCGTCGACCTCAATAGCGGCCAAATTGCCAAGGCAACCACACCGAAAAATGGAATCGGTGGGAGAAGCTTCAACAGCGTGACCCTGCTCGAGGAGCTGACCCCCGGTGTCGACCCGCTCGGTCCGGACAATATCCTGTGCATCTCCGTCGGTCCTCTTACGGGGACTGCGCTGCCCGCCACTTGCCGTTTCATCGCCAGCGCCAGAAGCCCGCTGACTGGGTACCTCGGTGACTCCGGAGCCCGGGGATTCTTTGCTCCCGAGCTGCGATGGTCCGGACACGACCAGATCGTTTTCACGGGTGTCTCCGACGGTTGGGTATACCTGTTTATCGACGACGACAACGTCGAGATACGAGACGCATCCCACCTTGTCGGCATGGACATCACGCAGACCACCATTCAACTGCGCAAAGAGCTCGAGAATCCCGACCTGCAAGTCGCCGCGATCGGGCCCGCCGGTGAAAACCTGGTTCGGTACGCCATTATCTCGTGCAACCTTACCCGTGCGGCCGGACGCACCGGCATGGGTGCAGTTATGGGCTCAAAGAGGGTCAAAGCCATCGCCGTGCGCGGGTGCAAGCCCGTCAAGCCTGTCGATGGGGATCGTTTCAAGAAGGCCTGCTCGCAATTGCGCGCCAGCATAGAGGATCACCCCGAGTTCGAGGCCCGCAAAAAGTACGGCACTACCCGCATCATGGACTCCCTGGCCAGGATGGGCGTGTTGCCGGCATATCATTACCGAAGTGCCTGTTTCGAACATCTTCACCAAGTCAATGGTGAGGCTTTGCGTAAGAATCATGTTGTCAAGGAAAAATCCTGCTACAACTGCAGCATCCACTGCTCCAGATACAACTTCACGCAGTACAGCGAGGGAGAAGGTCCGGAGTACGAGGCCCAGGCGGGTTTCACCGTCAAGTGCGGCAACTCCGACCTGGAGCTTGGCGTAGCGGCCTCCAATGCCGTAAACCGGCTCGGGCTGGATTGCATCTCCACTGCAGAGATCCTCGCCTGGCTCATGGAGTGCCGCCACGAAGGTGTTATTACCGACGCCGACGTAGACGGGATCGATCTCTCATGGGGGTCGCGCGAAGCGCTAATCCGTCTTCCCGAAATGATCGCACGTCGAGAGGGTGTGGGAGACATACTTGCCGATGGCGCTCGGCGCGCCTCGAAATCCTTCGGGGCCGCTGCGGAGGAACTCACGGTGCACGTGAAAGGGCTTGAGCTGTTTTCCGCCGACCCGAGGGGGATCAAAGGATACGGCCTGATGAATGCGGTGAATTCACGGGGAGGCGATCATTACCGTGGCGAGCCGATGATCGAGCTCACCGATGATGAAGCCTTGGCCATCAAGCGGGTGGGAGATCCGGATGCAGCTCACCGGCTGAAGGAGAAGGGCAAGGGAGCCCTGGTGAACTATTCCGAACACCTCGGCATCCTGTCGGACAGTATGACCATCTGCAAGAACATTTCCTGCTGTATGGATGTGGTCGATTTCGAGCTGGCGGCGGATGCCTATTCGGGCTTGCTCGGTCGGGACATCTCGGCATCACAGCTTTGGGAAGCCTGCACGGAAATCAGTCAGGTGGAGCGCGATTTCAACGTACGGGAAGGTCTTCGGCCCGAGGAGGACAGTCTTCCCCGGCGCTTCACTGACCATCCGATTCCCGATGGCCCGGCCAAGGGGACCAGGATTGATTTAAATAGGATGGTCAAGGACTACTACAAGCAGAAGGGCTGGAGGATATAAGGGGGAGCGATCAATGTATGATCTGAAGGTGTCCGTCCACACGGTAAAGGGCCATTGCGACCTGCCTATGAAGAAAGGGGACTACTTCCTTGTCAAGGGCGGCAAGCTGTTCATCCCGGAGGGCAAATACTTTTGCCTTTACGCGCTTCAGAGTGTCCTTCCCCTTCTGCCCGCAAAACAGAGGAACATTGTCGAAAAGGACGATTGGCTGCCGGACGTGAAGTATGTCTCGTGCCCCGACCCGGCAGGACTAGTCATCCTGAAAATCGAGAGGGAAAAGGTGTTGGGATGAATTTCTCGGCATCGGGAGCCGGCTCGGTGAGCTTTGGGCGTGGGACGATTGCCACGCGTTGCGGAGCAGGGGCGTGCCTACCCAAAGAGTGCCCTTGAGTCATCGGCACTGGACGGCCCGCGTCGCGAGTCGCCTGGGGTTGGACATCAGCATTCGCCCCCCGCGGACGCCCCCGGAAGGACACCAAAAAATCATCCTGACACCTTTTCCCTTCCGGGGTGTGTAGCGGTTTCGTCATGACTAAGGAGACCATAACAAGGCGCCCTAAACTGGCCGCGAGTATCCTGCTTGCCGGCGCAATTGTGTATTTCCTGCTTTGCCAACCGGCCATCTGGACCAGAGGTTATCCTCGTCTCGACCCATTCTGGCGGGCGATGCCCTGGCTGTGGTTTGTGCCCGTTTTCATCTCTGCGGTGTACGACGACGACCGCCGTCGCCGCCTCTCGTACTTAGTGCTGTTTGCTGTTTTCGTTGGGTTCACAATGGCGGGTACGTTTGGAGGAGCCCTGACGCCGCGGCACATGTCATTGGCGAAGATGTTGAGGGGCACGGTCTTTTGGGGTCCCATCAACGTGGGCGTGACCCTCTTACTCGAACGCGGATGGCACAGCGTGCTGCGGCGAGTTCGGGGCTTTACGGACGAAGGTAAGTGCAGGAATTGTGGCTACCTAATCCGCCATCTGACCATCGCTCGATGCCCCGAGTGCGGTACACCATTCGATCGACGATGGCTCACGGGCGACGAGCCTGCGCCGGAGCCAACACTTCGGCCGTGGCGAACACGAATGGTGGCGGTTGTGTTGCTCGCCGTAGCCTTCTCGACCCCACCCCTGTTTCATGCGGCGGCCATCGCAATTTCTGCACAGCGTGGATGGGCGGCCGGGAAACGTCACTGGAGAGCCGGGACGGCGGTCCTGTACATTGACTACATCGGGATTCCAGGGTTCGCGCATAAGCACTCGTCGCTTCCTGTTGACCCGCTTAGTGGACTGCCGTTACTGTGGGCTTCCCGCGGAGTGGAGAAGGAAACGTTCGAGCGAGCATTTAACGCAGCCGTGAACGAAGAGCTAGCAAAGGCTGGAAAACGGTCACTTTCTCACTACGTGTTTTCGAACCCGGAACTCGAGAGACTGCTTAATCACGCGAGTTTTCATGATATCCCGCAACTCCCGTTTCGGGTTGGGGAGCTGATACAATTGGTCGACGGTCCGGAGGGGTTGGCCGTCAACGGCTCTTCCACGCGCCTAGACCCGCACTTACTTCCCAGGCAATTCGCCTTTCTTGAGGAACCGGCCGGCTTGCTCGTCTTACGTTGCGGCAACGAACTTTACACAATGCTTGAGGACGGAACATTGCTGCAATACGCAATGGTCTCGAGCTCGGGAACTCATCTAGGCGTGCTACCGTAACGGGGAAAAGGTGTCGGGGAAAGCGCCGGGATAAACCGGTCTGGAGTCGCGAATGAAAGAGTCGTACGAGGAAGGTCTAGCCAACC
>CP070827.1:1120040-1125035 GCA_020344555.1 Phycisphaerales bacterium | reverse complement strand
CAAGGGCGAGCGAAAGGCACAGTAAGGAACTTGAAACGTACCCTTGGAGCTTGGGAGTAAGAGATGAATGGGCTTAACAACAGCTTGATAACGAAGGGAGTGGTCGCGGTTGCGTTCGCCCTGGGGCTGGCAGGCGGCTGCGGCGCGTTTTATCCGCCCCTTTCCGTGGTTGAGATGGTCGACCTGGATCGTTATGCGGGCAGGTGGTACGAGATCGCCCGCTATCCGAACTCCTTTGAGCGAGGTTGCGTCGGCGTTACCGCGGATTACACGCCGCGAGACGACGGTCGTATCGAGGTGGTCAACACCTGCTTCGAATCATCGCTGGAGGGGCCGGAACGCGTCATCCGGGGTTCGGCCAGGGTTGCCGATGCGACCACCAACGCAAAGCTGAAGGTCAGGTTCTTCTGGCTGTTCGAGGGTGACTACTGGATCATTGATCTGGATGAGGATTACAGTTACGCCGTGGTCGGTGAGCCCAGGAGGAATTTTCTTTGGATCCTGAGTCGGACGCCTCAGATGGATGAGGATACGTACACAGACATCGTTGAGTCGCTTCCGGCATTCGGTTACGACCCGGGCCGGCTTATACTGGTGCTCCAGCCCGAAGAGACCGACTGAGGGCCAGATAACCTCAGCCCCGCAGGCGGCGGAGATGCTGAGTAGAATTGCGTTATTGGGGCACCGGCGGCGAGGATGGTGAAAATGACGCTGGCCAACACGACCATTCTCAAACGCATGCGGCGGACTGATGGGCCGATGCGCACAGAGGATTCCAGGATCTCCAATCTACGAGATTCGCTGCGAAGCATCCCGGAGCGGGCTGAGAAGCTGGCTGATTGCGGGTTGATTCGGGGCAAGAACTGGTCGTTGGCCCAGATTTGTGAACACCTCGCCCTATCGATCGAGAATACCGTGCGGGGCTCGATCGCCGACGGCGTACCACGTCGTTGGCAGTGCCTGAGCCGCGTCCGGCGACTCATCCGCTGGTGCCTGAAGAATCTGATATTGCTGACCGGATATTTCCCCAAGGGAGCACCGGCGCCCAATAGCGTTCAGCCGCCCGACGGTGTCCCGCTTGACGAGGCGTTGGATCGTCTCCGAGCAGCCACCGAGGCCTTTGACCGGAAGCACGCGGCGGGCGACGCATCCTGGGGATACCACAGTCTCCTGGGACGAATGAACGGTCGTGCTTGGCGGCGCTTTCACCGAATTCACGCAGCCCATCATTTCTCGTTCATGAGGTAGGCCAACCTCCTCCAACCGGACCAGACCCGCGACCTCCAAATCATCTCCGGACTATACGAGCAAGGTTCTGTGTCCAGACCGCCTCGTGCACAACGTTCTTCGATCCGTCCGGACCAAGGAACAAGAAAACCTCTTCGCCCCCACTATTCCAAGAAATCCCGGGCGCTGAATCCAGCCGCATTCCACGAACGAAGACATGAGCAATAGGAGCTAATGCATCGGTTCGACGTTCGATCCGAGAGGCTCCTAAATCACAGGATATGGAGAAATCGAGATGATTACCAAGAGATTCACGAACCTTGCACTGTGTGGTGCGTCAGCCTCATTGCTGATTAGTGTTAACGCCGTAGCCGGCGACTGCAGCTCGGCGCGGAAGGACATAGTCAATACCGCGGTGACCGCAGGAGACTTTCGGACGCTGGTCGCTGCGGTAAAGGCCGCCGACATGGTGGACACCCTCAAGTCGCCCGGTCCGTTCACCGTGTTCGCTCCGACGGACGATGCCTTTGCCAAGTTGCCCGCCGGGATCTTGGACAGCCTGCTCAAGGATCCCGATCGATTGGGCGCCGTACTGAAGTATCACGTCGTTCCCGGGAATGTGTGGGCGAATGACGTAGTGAAGCTGTCCTCGGCCAAGACTGCCCTGGGCCAGACACTGGCCATCAGCACGGGGCGAAGTGTGAAGATCAATGACGCAAACGTAATCAAGACGGACATTGAAGCGTCCAACGGAGTAATCCACGTAATCGACACCGTACTGCTTCCCAAGAACGATATTATCGAGACGGCACGGGGTGCGGGTTCGTTCAAGACGCTGCTGACGGCGCTGGAAGCGGCCGGTCTGACGGACGCGTTGCGCGGCGACGGGCCGTTCACGGTCTTCGCGCCGACGGACGCGGCGTTCGCCAAGCTGCCCGAAGGTACCGTGGAAGCGCTGTTGAGCGATCTGCCCAAGCTCAAGGCGGTGCTCACCTACCACGTCGTGCCCGGGAAGGTCCTCGCGAAGGATGTCGTGACACTCTCCGAGGCGCGCACGCTGCAGGGTCAGCGCGTGCACATTGACTCATCGAGTGGTGTACGAGTTAACAACTCACGCGTGGTCAAGGCGGACGTCGGGGCGACCAACGGCGTCATCCACGTTATCGATACCGTACTGATACCCGGATAGACACAGACATAAGGGAAGCTAATCCACAAGATTCTTGAAAAAGGAGACGAAACGATGAAAACCATTGATGTAATTGCCGCGGTTCTTGTGATCGTCGGTGCGGCGAACTGGGGTCTGGTTGGCTTGTTGCAGTTCGATCTGGTGGGCACCCTCTTCGGCAATATGTCGGCCATCAGTCGGATGGTGTACGTGCTGGTCGGTCTAGCCGGCGCGTTCCAGGCGATTCAGTGGAAGGCCATTCAGCGGCGCTGGTCCGGAAGCGTGGGCTACGCTACGGTTTAGAAGATCCTGGGGAGACGGCGATCGGTTCCGCCCGGCTGTCGGTCGGGCCGATCGCCTAGTCTTTCCATAAATGGAAAAGGCATTCGAATCGCGGGCGGTGGCCCTACTGGCACGGTGAGTCGTGAAGGGGATGTGACCATGAGCTTCAGACTCGTGAAGAGGAAAAGAGGGTACCGACTGGAGACAGCCGTCTGGCTGCCGCGAGAGATCGGTGAGGTCTTTGCGTTTTTCTCCGACGCGCGCAATCTGAACCTTATCACGCCGGAATGGATTCGCTTCCAAATCAAGACGCCGATGCCGGTCATGATGAGACCCGGACTGCTGCTAGACTACGGTCTGCAATTGCGCGGCGTCCCCGTACGGTGGCAAAGCGAGATCACCGTGTGGGATCCGCCTCACCGCTTCGTGGACGAACAGCGCAAGGGGCCGTATCGCCGCTGGATCCATGAGCATCTACTCCAGGAGAAAGACAGTGGGACACAGGTGATCGACCGCGTTGACTACGTCGTGCCCGGCGGACGGCTGGTTCATCGATTGTTTGTGAAGGGCGACGTGACGTCCATTTTCCGGTATCGACGCCGGAGACTAATGGAGATCTTCCAGAGGGACCGAGGGGCGATTTGCCGGACTGACCTCCGCGTGGGGGCCCTAATTGGATAACGACCCGTGGACAGCGGCCCCGGTGCATGCCAAAATGCCATGGGTCGGGTGAGCGCAGGGCCGAAACTGAGGCGCGCAGCAATTTGGGGCGTTTCTCCGCCGACAATGAAACGGTAGAGCAATGAGAATGAAGCGTTTCGCATCAATCGGATTTGCGCTCGTTGTCACACAGGGTGCGCTTGCGCACCAACCGACGATGAGCGATGGGACGGCGATCGGTCCCGATTCAGCGATCGAGCTGGACGATATTCAACTATCGCGTGTGATCTACCATGAGATCACAGAGGCCGCTCCAAGCCTGTGGTTGACATTTGACGTCGACAGGCCACAGTCGCTCTTCGTTTCTCTCGGGCTCCCTCTCCTCGATCGACTCGAGAACTTCCGCCCGGCGTTTGCGGTCCTCGGTCCAGGCCTGCCGGCCATCGAGCTGCCCATCGAGGTGCCCGAGGGTCTAGGCGGCGTGTTGTTCGCGACGGACGAGGTGATGGAACCCGAAGTGTTCCATGAGCCGTTCTCTCGAACGAGCTCATGGATCCTGCGTGAAGAATATGTCGATCTCCCGGAGGCGGGCACCTATTTCATCGTTGCCTTCGTGCCGTCAGGTGATACCGGCAAGCTCTGGGTCGCCCCCGGCGACCGCGAGGAGTTCACCCTGGCGGACATAGTGAAGCTGAGCGGCGTACTCGGTGAGGTTCGCGCTTTTCACGAAGTTGCAGGTGGAGGCTTCCCGTGTTTCCTTTTTCCGCTTGCCGCAGTCCTGATGCTACTTTTGGCGCTTCTACTTCTGGGTGACGGCGCGCGTCGCGCAGTGCCCGGCAAGCGGGAATAGAAAGGGAGCCGGGACATGAGCATTTCGGTATGCTTGAACTTGCTGTCCGTTGCGACAGTGCCGTACTGTGGGGTCGCGGAGGAGCTGATGAAACAGATGACCACAATCTTCAACTTTGATAGTACGTCCGATTCGCGCCGGTGGCCGGCCACCAATGACGGTGTTATGGGCGGCCTGTCGGAAGGGCGCGCCGAGATTACCCGGGACGGTGTGCTGCGATTCTCCGGGAGAGTCTCCCTGGAGAACAATGGGGGGTTCTCCTCTATTCGCTCCGGTCCGGCGGAGAGAGATCTTTCGGCTTACGATGGTATCTTGATCCGCGTCCGTGGTGACGGAAAGCGCTACGCGTTGAATCTGCGCACCGATGTTCAGATCCGGGCGGGGTCCTACCGTGTCAAGTTCGACACCAAGGCCGACGAGTGGCTCGAGATCTTCCTGCCCTTTGCCGACTTTCGGGCCACCTCGTTCGGCGTGGAGCTGCCCGACGCTCCGCCGCTGGATCCACGGAAGATCCGATCCTTCGGCTTCCTGATTTCAGACAAACAAGCTGGTCCTTTCACCGTGGACGTTGACTGGATAAAGGCAGCCTCTCGACAGCAATCTTGAAAGTAACACGAGTCGGTCGCTCTGCGTTCGCCACTGTCATCGGCTTTCTGGGTGCAGCGGCGCCGCCCCGGATTACGGCTCACGATGCGTTCGGATGTGCGGCGTCATCTCTTCCTGCTCCGCATGCCGGCTCGGCGGGACAAGCCTTGAAACGCCTTGATTGTCCTTCTGCGAGCGGCATCGTGATCCACGATCGGTCTCG
>CP070827.1:1114925-1119940 GCA_020344555.1 Phycisphaerales bacterium | reverse complement strand
CTCCCGTTTAGGATTTCGAATCGCCACCGCTCAGCCTCCCTTGACAAAAATCACCGAGGTCACCCTCGCTGACCGGTGGGACATATGTCAAGATGGTAGAGGCGGCAGAGTCAACGCCCTGTCACCCCGCCGACGTTGGTCAATTCGTGTGCTCCCCTTGCCACAAGGCTCACGCCTTGGGCACGGGTGCCCTGTCCCTTCCGTTTGATTCGACCCTGAACGGGTCCCATGAGCCGCCGAGAAATAGACGACCCCGTCAGGGTCGTGGTGTTGCATGTGGACCTTATCCGGTGGTCCCGGCGCGCCGGGACTTGCCACCGGCTACTTTCGAGCAGGCCTTCAGCCTGCCGGCGCCTCGTCACTAGTCATTTGAGGCGTGGCAGGTCCTCCGGTGACGTTTGGAGCGAAGCGTCCGTGCTAGAGCATCCTACTCAACCGCTCCTCCAACCCAGCCGCCTCGCGTTCGCTCAGCCCCGCCATGGCGTAAAGCAACCGGTCAATGAGATCCTGGAGGGGTTGCGCCGTATCGGCCAAACGTGAGCGCTCGGTGCGGGCAATATCGCCGCGCGCTTCCTCAATCACGATGATACGCCGAACGAGTTGGACAAGTACATCCTGAACGATCAGCGGAAACGGCGGCTTGTCGAGCTCTGGTTGAAGCAATCTGAAGGCCTCGTCGAATCGACCTGCATCGAGCGCGGCTGTTCTGGTCTTATGTAATGCGTCATCAGTGTCTGACCGTCGCTGAGCGAACGCCGGGCAAGGGAGATTGTTGAATTGGTACTCGCTTACCATTGCGTTTGTACTTCCAAGTCGGAAATACCAATCAGCGAGCCGGCTATTCAGCACAGCGAGGACGATCTCCAGAGGAAGGCGACACTTTACGGCGGGAACGTAGCTCACGGATTCGAGCAGGAAGGTATCCCGGGCAATGGGGCAAGCGATCAACCGCCGGAAGTTGTTCTGTGGCGACTTGCGTTGGAACCCGACTCTGGGAAATCGGTGGTCGAAGGCCTTGACACCCTCACGCTTGCCTGACAGAAACTCGGCTCGTCGAATAAACACAGGCGTCCCCTGGGAAGCAGATCGGGTCGTGTACAGGCAGATGTGCGCTCCACGTATGACCTCGTCGCCATCGGCTTGGTCGTAGGAGATTGTGCCCTTCGGACGCTCATTCGCCTCGTTCACTTCGCCCTGAAAAGACTCAGCGTAGTTCTTCATGCGCACAAGGCGACCACTGCGCATGATCTTCACCGCAAGGTCCCAGTCAGCCTGGGAGCAGCTAACAATATTCCGGTTCGATGGGTCGTACAGTGGGATATGGTCGGTCTGGAGTGTGAGCGACGGCGACGTCTCCTCGATCCGGTTCGCCGGATGCTGGCGTGAGACGAAAGGCGTCATCCGCGCTGCGTCGTCAGTGGTCCTCATCATTGTGAAGGCGCTAGTCGATTGCTTGGCTTCCGGGAACACACGACGGCTGGGATCGTCCTTTTGCGGAAACGCATCAACGGATGTCAAGGCGCCTGAATCCAGCATCGCGCGACGGACGTCCGCGGCTTGGTCATCGCCAAGCAGAGCCATCGGTACAATGAAGCCAAACCTGCCGCCCTCGGCCAACAGATCCAGGGCGCGGCAGATGAACAACTTGTAAAGATTGTTCTTGCCGCGTTTGGACGGGCGATAAATAGGCTCGGTATCGATGAGTCTCTTGAATGATTCGAGGAATCGGCAAACGTCCACCGCGCGGTCCGCGGGAAGTTCGCGTGTCAGCTCGCGTTCGGCTAAAACGTCATAGGGCGGATTTCCAATGATGGCATCGAAGCCGCGATGGAAGCTGCCGTCGGCCTCCTGGCGTGAAACATCAAAGAAGACCTCCGGAAATTCCAGCTCCCAGTGGAATGCGCGGACACGGCGATCTTGAACACGCTGGTCCGCCATCGTGAACCACTGCTCTGATCTAAGCCTGCGGAAGTGCGCGTTGCGCGAGAGAGCATCCAAGGCCTGCTGATACTCTTCTGGACTGACTGCTTGTGCGTCCGGGGCGAAGAAAGTCGAGCACCAGAGATTGGCGACACCCTGAAACATTTCGCAACGGGGTCGAAACGCGCTGCGATAAAGTCTCTCCTTTCCCCGTATCTGCTGCGCGGTTCGCGATGGAGTCTGACGGATACGAATGAGCGGGTCAATGAGCGCAGGCAACTGCTGCTCCACCTGTTGCTTAAACGCGTTTTGCTGGAGTTCGAGAGCGCCCGGCAACCCACCCAGTTCGGCAACCCTACCTCCAATGAGGCTGTTGCCAGGGCGCAGGTGATGATCGAGAAAGCTCAGAGGCGCGTCGGCTGATACTGTCTCGAGCCACAGTCATAGCTTGGCGAGCTCGACTGCCACCGGGTTGAGATCAACGCCGTAGATCCATGACTCCGCGACCCGGCGCTTCCAGTACGTGAGAATCGACTCGTCCTTCTCCAACTGATCCGCGTCGGGATCGGCTGTATACGGATTCGTGGCAATTTCCTCAGCGAGATACTCGCAAGCCCGGGCCAGAAAATGACCTGATCCCATCGCTGGGTCAAGGACACGGAGCGCCAAGACCCGGTCGTCGAAGTCCTGTCTCAATTTCGTGAGCTGCGCGTCGAGGGCATCCCGGTTGCGTCCACGAGCGCGCCTGCGTCGCTCGTTTACGTCGTCGATCTGCTCTCCGAGTCGCGTGGCGATGCTGTTGCACAATGGGGCGAGCGTCTTGTTCACGATGTAGTCGACGATGTGGTTTGGCGTATAGTACGAGCCACTCGCCCTGCGCTCACCCTTATCCGTTTGCAGATAGACTTCTCCAGCATCATACCTCTGCCCGGTCGGCTCCCAGCCGGCGGGTACACGTTGCGATTGGGGGATGATCCTCTCTGTGTGGGTCGTGGCGCGGCGCTTACGGATAACAGCCATTGGCTCTGTCGCAAACCTTGGCTGCAGTTCGAGCAGCCCCTCGTAGATGTTTCCGAGATGCTGTATCGCGAGGTCACGGTAGTCGACGCGAAACAGCCCTCGGTCACGGTGATGCGGATCTTCTGCTCGACCGAGGTGGTCAATCACACGTGCAAGATACCGATCAGGCAGCACCTGCTCTCGAAGAAATGAGTGTCGGTCGGGGTCGAACAGCCCACCGTCATACGCGGCGACCCCATAGCGAGCGTGCCCACGATCGATCAAGTCGAACAGCGAGGTCAAATCCTGCCATGTTGCGGTCTGTGCTGGGGGGTAGTCTTGCTCTCGGCCGTCGTCGATCCGATCGAGGATGCAGGCGAGTTCGTCTCGGCGTCGCGCGAGACTCCTGTTCTCGGTATAGAGTCGGTTCCGTCGGAATGGCAACAGTGCCCGATCCTCCGCGTACATGATGAACAACAATCGGTAGAGGAGAACGAAGCTCTGCTCACGACATAACTCCAGGTCTTTAGACGGGTTAAGCCGATTGGGGGGATGGGAGAGGAACCCTTCGATGCAGAGACGCAGGGCCTCGAAAACGCGTTCCTTAAGGTCCTCTCCCACGGACAGCGCGTACTCCGAGCTACCGTGAACAGCCCGCTCTACAAGTGTCGCCCGACCATCACGCAACTCAAATGCGCGTGGGCTGAAGAACAGGAAAAACCTGAAGAACTCTTCCCTTGTGATCTGATCTGACTCGAACGTGAGTTGTCCGCCGTCAGGCTCCACACGACCATCGAGCAGTTTGGGCAGGTCAAGCTCCAAGTACGTCCGAAACCTCGCTTTTCCCGGTGCGAGGTCGCGGGGGATCAAACGCCACTGCCGTCCGTTTGTCAAGATTGCATAGCCGAACCGGGTCCGATCCAGGTACCACTCAATCTGCTCCGGTGGGTACTCGCGCTGGTTTCCGACACGGCTTGGTCGGTCGAGGTTCACATGCCAAGCCTTCGCATCGGCGAGAATCGTAGGGTGGTTCCAAAACTCAGGCGCTCGCTTCCCGGCGGCCAGGGCAGCATCCTTTGAGGCTTCGCCAACGAACAGCGCGTAATCTGGCTTGCGCCGCTGCAGGTATGTCTGGTAGATCAGTTTCCAGCCAAGGATCTCGAGAAGCGGTTGGATGAAGGCATGCTCAAGGCTCGCCTCGTTACCGTATCGCTCCACCCGCTGGTGCTCCTGCCGCCATAGGTCCACCGCCCGCTCAAGTGCGGCATCGGATTCGCCCCTTAACTCCGTCCATTCCGGTTCCAGCGGAAGCCGATGTTCCAACCAATGGTTGGAAAGAAGATCGGAATTGAACAAAGCTCCAAACGGCAACGGTCCGGTGGGATCAGGGCGCTGGCGACGGCGTCTCATGATGCGTCATCCTTGTCGTCAAGTTTTGCGTAGAGTACCACGACCGTGACCCGTTGTCCCGTCGTGTGCGCGCGATGCTCCCTCGGGCCGCGTTCTGCGGCACGCGGGGTAGGTGGACCCGCGAGCACGGATGCGAAGAATGGCGGCAGAATCTCTCATCGTGGGAGCCCTGCGGGAGTTTGCCTCGCCCTGTTGGCGCCCGCTGCGCAGCCGACGAGCCGAAGGACCCAGCCTGTCGCTGCGCTTGAGCCCGAGGAGTGTTAGCTAGCCTTGGGGAGGCTGGCTTACGGCGACCTGATCGCGCCAACATCGTCTGAGTGGGGAGGCTTCCGGTGCAGGTCCCGATCAACCTCGATCCGCTGCCGCGTCGGAACCTCACGTAGCTCGTGGATGGTGATAGACCCCCGCTGTGCCTTGGCGAAGTCGTTGTTCAGGATCGCGTGGCCGAAGAGGATTCGCTCGTTCGGGTCCGATCCTTCCGGCATTTCGCCGGCGGCCGCGAGCTCGACCGTGGATTGCCCGTGGGCAGACGCGTACTTGGTGGTGTTGACCCCGTGCTGGTACGCCCGGTTTGTGGTCGGCCGGTGCCTGTCGAATCGGCGATGAGTTGAAGGGCCGGTGGTGGATCGCTACGATTTCGGGTGTCTGTGCGGAACGGCCCGGGTGTCGACGACCGACAAGCCCGG
>CP070827.1:1109804-1114825 GCA_020344555.1 Phycisphaerales bacterium | reverse complement strand
CACGTTGCGGTCCGAGCCCCCACAAGCTCCCAGGACGTACTCCCGGTTTTCAACCCGGAGGCGGACTCGTATAGTGTGTGCGTGGGCGCGGTTAATCACAACCCCGGACCTTCCCTGCTTCGCCGGATGTTCTTTCTGGATTGATCCCCCGTGCGTGAACTGTCCTGGCTGGCCGTCCTGCTCGGTGTGGTAATCGGGGCGTTGTTGGCGGCGGCCAATGCCTTCGTTGGTTTGAAGGTCGGCATGACCATCACCGCATCCATCCCGGCTGCGGTCATGGCCCTCCTCATCCTGCGCACCTTGCTCAAACGCGGCACGCTCCTCGAAGGCAACATGGTCCAGACCGTGGGTTCAGCGGGCGAGAGTGCCGCGGCCGGGATGATCTTCACGATCCCCGCCCTGTTCATCATGGGAGAGAACCCCGCATATCTGGAGATGATCATCTGGGGCGGCATCGGCGGATTGTTGGGCGTCTGCTTCATGGTGCCGTTGCGGTACGTGTTGATTGTCAGAGAGCACGGCGTTTTGCCCTATCCCGAGGGCGTCGCCTGCGCCGAGGTGCTGGAGTCGGGCGAACGCGGTGGGGCCGGCGCCAAATCCGTCATTTGGGGTGCCATCGTCGGTGGTGTGTACTACCTGCTGAACGGACTCGGGTTCTGGAACGATACCGGAAGGATTGCCATAAGACGGTTCCGCACCGAAGCCCAGCTCGATTCGTCCCCGGCCCTGCTTGGCATAGGCTACATCCTCGGACCGCGCATCGCCGGCTACATGCTCTCAGGGGCCCTGCTGGCGTGGTTCGTGCTGATTCCCGCCATCGCGTTTTTCGGGGCCGATGTGGAGCAACCGATCTTTCCCGAAACGGCCAAGTCCATCGCCCAGATGAAACCGGTTGATATCTGGGAAGGCTATATCCGTTACATCGGTGCCGGCGCGGTGGCAGTTGGCGGCCTGATCTCGCTGTTCAAGAGCCTGCCGACCATCGTCTCTGCATTCTGGCGGGTGTTGGGCAGTATCATCCGTACCCCAAGAAGTTCCCGCGACCGCACGGCCAGAGATTTCCCGTCCAGCCTTCTGATCCTGATCATCGCCGGTCTCGCCTATGCAATGTGGCGCTTCGAACAGGTCAAGCTCGATCATATCGGCGTGATCGCTGTGGTCGTGTTTACGTTCTTCTTCGTCACCGTCTCATCACGTCTGGTCGGTCTGGTGGGCAGTTCCTCCAACCCTGTTTCGGGCATGACCATCGCCACACTCCTCGCCACGGCACTGGGATACAAGTTCTTCGTCATGGATCGTGCCGCGGAAGTGTCCGGCGCTGATCTTACCGCCCTGAAAATAACATGCCTTTCGGTCGGCGCCATTGTCTCCGTGGCCATCAGCATCGCCGGCGACACGTCACAGGACCTCAAAACGGGTTTTCTTCTAAAGGCGACACCTTATAAGCAGCAGATCGGCGAGATGCTCGGGGTAATAACCTCGGTTCTGGTGATCGCCGGCTTACTGCTGTTGCTGAACAAGGCGTACGGTTTCGTCGAGACACCGGAAAAACCTCATCCACTACCGGCCTTTCAGGCCAACATCATGAAGATCATCGTCGAGGGTGTGCTGGGAGGCCAGGTCCCCTGGACACTGATCTTGATGGGAGGCGCCGCCGCCGTCGTTGTGGAGATGTTGGGTCTACCGGCGTTGCCGTTTGCCGTAGGTATGTATCTGCCGCTGGGCCTGTCATCGCCGATCATGGTTGGCGGCATCATCCGCTGGATCATCGATCGAAGGCGCAGACAGCAGACTAAGCACGACCCGGGCGTGCTTACCGCTTCAGGATTGGTGGCCGGCAAAGGCTTGATGGGTGTGGCGCTTGCCGGTGTGACTGCGCTGATTGCCTGGGCCTGGAAAGACCCGCGATGGATTAACACCTTTGCCGAGGACGGTCCACAGACTGAAGCCGTTTCGCCGGCGCATCTGGTCCCCTGGGTCTGGGAACGCTTCGGCGGGATGCCTGCCGGCGAGCAGACCAGCATTGCGTATTGGTGGCTGCCGCAGGCCTGGTGGGACGCCTTGCCGATGTTTCCGTTTGTGCTGCTTGTGATGTGGTTGTGGTGGTGTGCGCGGAGACGCCCGCCCGTTACCCCGCCGGCCGCCGCTTCCGCCACCGTGGAGCCGCCCGAACGGGACTTACTGACGCCTGTTACCTTCCCGGAAGAGCCGGGCGTGCCTCAGGACCCGCCCGGTGAAGCAGTGTTGATACCCCCTCCGGGCATGGTCGATGACGTCTCTGACGACTTGGTCAAAGGCGACGCAGCAACCGCCGAGCTATCGTCCGGCCCCAACGTAGCGCCGGGTGACGAACCGGCTTCATCCTGGCCCGGAGCACGCGGTATTGGAGAAACAGAGGATCGCGACGCCCGGCACTCGCCCAGTGACAACACAAGCGTCTAACAACACCGAGCCGCGGGCGGAATGGAATCCCGACTTGTCGGGAGCCCGCGCGGACTCCCAACGCCCAGGAAGTGACCCAGATCCAGTTTTGTTATGACCCTAAACTAGCTGGATTACGCGTGGATGGATATTGAGCCTCGGGTCTTCAAATGCCCCTGTCAGAGTAATGTCACGACCAATCACTGTACGCCGTGCATCATGCGCTTGAGCGATCGAACCAGCAGAGCCATTAATAAGGCCCCGACGCCGCACATGACCACAAAGATAAAGAAGTAGTCCAGTGGCGGCATCTTGCCCCAGTAGGCCCCAAAGACCTGGGCCAGCTTCTCGGCAATGGCCGTTGCCAAGAACCAGCCGCCCATGAAAAGGCCTACGTGTTTGGGCGGGGCCAGCTTGGTTACCAGTGACAGCCCCACCGGCGAAAGGCACAACTCGCCCATGGTCAGCACAAGATAAAAGCCGATCAGCCACCAGACGCTCACCCGAAAATCGGAAGAATCCAGATAGACCCGGTCAACGGCTCTCTTGAACGCGGGCTCGGCGGCGGCCGCAAGAAACTCCGCGCGGGCGCGTTTGTTGATCTCGGCAAAGGCCGTTAGTTCTTTCGTTTCGGGGTCCCAGGATACGATTGTCTTTCGATCTCTGCCTTCGACTTCCTTGATTTCGACAGGCCCAAGCCCCTCGGGAGCGTGTTCGAGCAGTGCAGTAACGCCGTCATCTCCCGGACGTTCTTCAGCAGTCTGCTCGGCAAACCGTTCCACCTCGGCGACAAACTCCTCGGGTGCCGTTTGGGCCAGCAGCCGAAACCGATCCAGATCCACGAGCACGCCACTCATCTGCAACGTTTGCGAGGCGGCGTCGTAGCGCAGACGCTTTGCACCGTAGTACACACGCTCCGCGGCGTCACTGTCGTCGTCTCGGCCGTACACAAACCCCTCCTCGTCCACAGCGAGCGGAGATGGTACGGCGGCAAGCGGCGCGCTGCTCGCACCGTTTTCCAAATGAGCGGCGGGCCACATCACGCCAAACGCTAATGCAACGCCCACGAGGCCCAGCACCATCTTCGTTGGTGTGGACGGCTGCGCCTTCCGTTTGTCAAGCCAGACCCAGAGAAACGCGAACAACGGTGCCAGCGCAATGATGAAAAAGGGGTTGAACGATTGGGTCTGCCCGGAGCCTACCTTGGGGTCCCGGAACCAGTTGGCGCTCGTCGGGACCCGGCCCTCTTGTTCCCCATCTGCCTTGGCAGTCAACTCGTCGAGCGTGACGGGAGGTGGTTCAGTTGACGCCAGCCTAAGATTGGTGTGCTTGTCTGCCCACACCAGCATTGCGTTGGGGCTCTGTTCGAACGCCGTCCAGAACAGGATCACAAACGCGAAGACCACCAGAAGAACGATGATGCGGTCACGAACGACATGCGGCGGATGTTGAGGCTGCGATTCCGCTGTGGGGATCCCGCCCTCTTGCCCCTCCTCTGCCGGGATATCTTGCCGGAACTCGACGAGAATACGCTGGCCAATGACATACACGATCAGACCCAGGATCATGCCCACGCCAGCGGCCGCGAATCCGACGTGATAGCCGTAGTTGTCCTTGAGCCAATCGCACAGCAGCGGCCCCGCGAGGGCGCCGAGGTTGATCCCCATGTAGAAGATCGTGAAGGCCCCGTCCCGCCGCGGGTCTCCGGGCTTGTACAAGGCGCCCACCTGAGTGGACACGTTCGGTTTCAGAAGGCCAACGCCTGCGATGATGAGTCCCAGTGCCGTGTAGAAGGCAGGCATTGCCTCAACCGCCATCAAGATGTGCCCGGCCGAAAGCAAGATGGCGCCGAGGACAACGGCCCGTTTGGCGCCGAGATAGTGGTCAGCAATGAAACCACCGACCACGGGGAGTCCGTAAGCCAAAGCGGCATACCAACCGAGCAAACTGGACGCCTTCTCCTGGCTCCAGAAGAAACAATTGAGCATGTAGAGCACAAGCAGGGTCTTCATGCCGTAGAAGCTGAACCGCTCCCACAATTCGGTGAAGAAAAGAACGTATAGCCCCTTGGGGTGCCCAAGAATGGTGCCTTGCCTTGCGCTGGCCACGGTTCGCATCTCCCTGTCTCGAGTAACCGGTCGAGCTGAGACGCCCGCGCCGGCGCCTCGCCTATCACTTCGGACCGGAGGGCGTTAGACTCTCCGGCGGGTGAACGCAAGGCGAAGCGTATCCGAAAGAGGACTCCTCGGCCAGTCGGCGGGACTTCGGCGGAATCCGAGCGTTGCCGGTGTATGTTCCGGGTGAGGCTGCCGGATCTGTGAAATGCCTGAGCTACCTGAAGCCGAAACCATCGCCCGCGAACTGAACCGGCGGCTGGCACGTCGAAGGCTGGGGCCGGTGGCGCTCCTGCGGTCCGACATCGTGCACGGAGATCCGAGACCGTTAGGCGGGTTGGTCCCCGGCCGGCGCGTCATGCGTGTTCATCGTCAGGCCAAACGCGTGATTCTCGACCTTCAACCCGCCACACAGCTCGTTTTTCACCTGGGGATGAGCGGCCGGCTGTATCTGTGCGGTGTCGCCGAGCCCGTCGAGAAGCACAC
>CP070827.1:1104673-1109704 GCA_020344555.1 Phycisphaerales bacterium | reverse complement strand
GTGGTGCTGGGCAGTCCCGGTGCCGGGCCACATCCCTCCGGTGGTGGTAAGCGTTGCCCGGCGTTCTCGCAGAACTCTACACGTTCGTCCACCCACCATTCCAGGGCCGTGCCCTGGAGGGTAAGGCGCAGGGCCGTCTGCAGGCCGGCGTTGGCCGGTACGAATGAAAGGTAGCGATTTTTGTCAAAGCCTTCCTCCCCGGAGGCGGTGGTCGGCGCATCAAGGTTGCAGATACACGCGGGCAGGTCACAGACCGTCCAGTCCGGTCCAAAGCTCTGGATATCAATGTTCGCCGGCAGGCACTCGTCCGGGTACAGGTTGTCAGCGCAGATATTGCCGTCGAACTCGCCGGTAATGGTGACAGCTCCCGTGATCTCACCCGTCCCGATGCTGTCGGAATTGGCCAGGATTTCTCCGTCGACGTCACCGGAAACAGTTACGTCACCGGAGATGTCACCTGTTACCAATACGTGCCCGGTCGACGTGATGTTGCCCGCAATATCGATGTCGCCGACAGCATCCTCAGAAACCTCCACGTACCCGGAAACATTGCCGTCAACGTCGATCAGGCCTCCGTACAGGAGCCCGGGATTGGAGCCAAAGGCGATCGCCGCCACGGTCCCGGGCACGTCTCCGGTCACGTGGATCGTCCCGCCCAGAGCGGCCTGGGAGGTCATCACGGTCCCGGGTGATTCGATGGCAGCGAACGTCGCCGTACCGGTGTAAGTGTTCCCGGGGCCCTGGCCGAGCTTGACCAAGCCCGTGCCCTTGACGGTCCCTGCGGTCACTGCCCCACTGCTGGCTTGGGTGAGCAGTACGTCCTGGTACACGTCCCCGGTGATGCCTAACGATCCGCTTAGCTTCCAGATGTCGATATACCCCAAGGCGTCCCCGCCAATACTTATCTCGCCGGCGGCGTCTCCGGAAACCGTGAGGTCGCCCAAGATGTTGACCTCCACCTGGACATGCCCGGTGGAGGTTATGTCACCGCCGATGTCGATATCGCCGAGAACTTTGCCCCAAAGAGCTTCCACGCACCCCGAGACGTCACCGTCAATGTCGATCAAACCGGTGTCGGTGAGTGCGTAGTTTGGGCCCGAGGGCCAAGCCAGGACACTTCCGTCCACGTTGCCAGTGACGTGGATTGTACCGCTTAGAGAGGCGCCCTCTGTTTTAACGACACCGTCACCGGCTACGGAAGAGAATGTCGCCGTGCCCGAGTACGTGTTCCCCTCGCCGGAGGCAAGCGTCACCGACCCCGAGACCGCCCCGCCGGTGAGGTCGCCCGACATGGTGGCGCCCACCTGGACACGCCCGGTGGAGGTTATGTTCCCGGCGATGTCGATATCGCCGAGAACCTCGCCGCTAGAAGCTGTCACCTGCCCCGAGACGTTACCGTCGATGTCGATCAAACCGGTCTCGGTGAGTGCCGGGTCTGAGCCCCAGGGCCAAGCCAGGACAGTTCCGTCCACGTTGCCAGTAACGTGGATTGTGCGGCTGAGAGGGGCCCATGTTCCAACGTAACCGTCAGCCGCCACGGAAGAGAATGTCGCCGTGCCCGAGTAGGCGTTCCCATCGCCGTTCGCGAGTACCACCGACCCCGACACCGCCCCGCCGGTGATGTCCCCGCTTCCGCTGCCCCAGATGATCAGCCAAACAAAGTCAACGTCCCCGGTCACGCTCAGGGAGCCGGTAAACTCCGCGAGCTCCACGTACCCGTAGGCGTTGCCACCGATGCTGAGCGACCCGCTGATGTCGTGGGCCCCAAAGTAACCGGTGAACTCCGCGAGGTCCACGTGCCCGTAAGCGTTGCCACCGATGCTGAGCCACCCGCTGATGTCGTCGGCAGTGAACGAATAACCGCCGGAGAGGAAATCGCCCGTCACTGTCATCGTGCCGGTGACATCGTCGACGTCGACGTTGCCCGAAAGGTTTCCGCCGATCGACAGGGACGAAATAGTGCGGGCCGTGATGTCGCCCTGTACGTGCCCGTCAATGGTGAAGGATACGTCGCCGCCTTGGCCCGCTGAGTCCTCCTGCACGACAAGGTCTCCCAACAAGCTGCCGGCGATGCCGCCACCGGAAAGGTTGGACTGCCCCGTCCACTCCACACCGACCAGGCTGATCGATGCGACGTTTGCCGCACCGGCGGAGTCGCCGTGGGCGATCGTCACGCTGAAGTCCTCCGTGGGCAACGTCGGATCAATCCTGACATTCCCCAGATTTCCCGGGGTGTCGATCGTCCCGCTCACGTGGGACAAGACCACCCAACCGTGGTTGCCGGTCCTAAAGTCGACATCGGGGGGATCAGCCACAAAATCAATGTCAAAGTCATGGTCGGGTTCGGGGAGGTCCGCGCCGTCCCAGTCGACGCACACGACGAGCGGGCTGTTACCGCCGTTATCGTAGCAGCGGCAGCCCGGATCAGACTTACAATCGTCTACGTCATCGCAGTCGGCATACCCGTCGCAGTCGTTGTCTATGCCATCCTGGCAAGTCGAGCCGGGCACCTCATTAGTGTAGCCGGAGGTCCAACCCTTCAGCACATCGCACATCCAGCAGTGCTTCCGCCCCGCCTGCTGCGAGGTGAATTGGGTCCAGCACGTGTTACCCGCGTAGCTCATGTAGTTCTCCGGCTGGGTCGGAGCCCAAGGTCTAGGCGGCACGCTGCACGGGTCATCACCGGGTGGATCGCTGCACACATACGACTTCGGCGTCGGCGGGGTGTCGGAGGCGAAGTCTCCGGTGATGTCACCATCGACGCCGTCCGCGCGCTCGTAGCAGGCTGAGCACTGCTCTACCTCCGACACGCCGCGATGGGTGTGCAACAGCCCCAGGTTATGCCCACTCTCGTGCGTGAGAACCATCTGGCCTTCGCCGAACCACTCGTCGTCGAGGATGATGCCGCCCAAGTTACCCAGTGCATCGGGGTCCCAGGGGAAGGTGCCGCGCCCCAGTAAGCCTCCAGGAAGGCCGACGACGTATACATTGAGTTGGTGAGCCGGGTCGTCCGCGTACGTGTTCTTCATCTCGTCCACTTGCGACAAATCCAAGTCGCGGTACGTGCTGTCCCAGATGTATTCCGTGTTCTCCGTGAAGTGGATATGATGCGGTTCGTAGTCGAGGTTCAATTGTGTCATCTGAGCGGCTACGTCCGATGAGTCCGCGCCGCAGTTCTCGCCGTGGTCGTTGCAGAAGATGTTGAACTTGATGCTGATCTCTATGATGGGCGTCGAGGAGTCCGGGATCCACAAGTCGCGCACCGACGGCGTCTCGCATGTGCCCCACGTCAGGCACGCCTCCCCTGCCACGCCCCCCTGGTAGCCCACCTTGGCCACCCAGTGCTCGTATGTGTCACACCATTCGACAGGTTCCTCCGCTGTCAAGTCAGTCGCACCGATTGCAGCAAACGCAACTGCTACCAGAAAGTAGCGGTGTTTCCAGTGTCTTTTCATGGCTTCACTCCTTCAAATGAAAGAAAAGTTGGTTCTCCGTGCTCGCCCGGCTCTACGGGACGCCGGGAACCGGTACGAGCACCACCTTGGGGTTGAGACTCTCAGCGCATAGCACCTCCTTTCTCCATTTGGCCGACCACTTGAAGTTTGCCCGGCGCAGGCAACGCGAAGCGGCATGCGGAGTTGTGGGGCTCGCTGCCTTCTCGCCGGACCCCGACGTACCGCTCGAGCGCCTGGTGCGCGGCGTCCACGAGTTCCCGGTCTGGGAACAAACTCTCAGTGAAGTTCCCAGCGCCGATATGAATGGCGCTGACAGCGGTGGGGATGTGGCGTGCACATTACACGGGTGCATAACCGTCAGACTCCGCGCCGTCGACGGGCGGCATGCTCGGTGCCGCTCCGGGTGTCACGCCCCACGTCTTGATTGTACTGGTTCCGCCGATTCGGATCAATCAGGACCTGCGGGCCAACACTGCGACATGGTTGCCGCTGTAGGACTCGACGCCCCGATCGGCTGCGTCCGATAAATCGCAGTCGAGGTCGATCGCGGTTTCAGGCTTCTCTTTCGCGGAAATCACTCCCCGTGTGCTATAATGCTTGGATGTCTCTCCAAGATGCCGAAGCTCGGTGGACACGCAGATGGTCAGCAAACGGAAACGCCTTGCAGCAACTTGGCTGTTGCTGGGCGCCGCAGCCGCGCCGGGGCTTGCCGACGTGTTCTCGTCCGAATTCTTCTCGGTTCCTGTGTCCGAGGGATGGGAGCTGCTCAATCAATATTGCGAGCCGGAGCTCTGGATCGACGAGGGCTGGTACCACCAACAGCTTGACCTGGACGCCTGTCCGCCGGGGCCGCAGGGCGGGCATGACTCGTACGTCCGTTGGCTTACGGACTTCAATGGTGAGCCGCAGTTCTTCCTGGAGTTTCGCGTCCAGACGGATGGGGACAGGTCGGAGATTCCAGGCGGGGCGCCCAGCGTAGTCGCCATGGGCAACTTCTTCGGCGTCGTCTATCATGTGACGGTAGCCCGCGACCTGGTGCAGTTTCTTCGGGACCTTGACCTTCCCATCTGGTTTATCGAGATCGAGCGAGGTGTCCCACACACGTACCGGATCGAGCTGTATCCTGACCGGTACGCGTTCTACATCGACGCCTACCTTATCGATGAAGGTCTCCCTGAGGGCCCGTTTCCGGCTCACGACTCACTGATTACGTGGCGCGGGAAATCCTGGTACCTTCCGTGCCACAATGCATGGGATTACATCAGGTACGGCGTGATCCCGGTTGATGCGAGCGGGGATTACGACAGCGATGCCGAGATCGGACTGGATGACTTCTACTTCTTCCAGGAGTGCCTTGCTAACCGTCGCCCGGGGATCAACGGCGGACCGGGCAACGACGCCGGCCCCGGCTGCCGCTTCGCTGACTTCGACTTCGACGACGACGTAGATCTTCACGACTTCGCCGAGTTCCAACTCGCCTTCACCGGCGGTGAATGAACTGCGTGCAGTCATGCGCACGATGGGCCGGCTCGATTACACTGTTTTCCACGAACACCTGGGAAGATAGGTCAATGGT
>CP070827.1:1099530-1104573 GCA_020344555.1 Phycisphaerales bacterium | reverse complement strand
TCCCAGTCGTTGAAGTAGTGGAACTCATCCATGACCACGCTGCTCACGTCGTCGAGCTGCTCCTGGCCGGCCAGGATGTGGTTGAGCAGAATCTCGGCCACCACGATGCGGATTCGAGCGTCGGGATTGACCCGGCGGTTGCCGGTGATCAGCCCGATTTCCTGGCGAGGAAAGCCCCATGATTCCGCCCGATCCTGGAATTCGCGGAATTTCTGGTCGGTCAGGGCGATCAGCGGTGTGGTGTAATACAGGCGCTGACCTGCGTGGAGGGCCTCGAAGATGGCCGCCTCGGCGATGAGGGTCTTGCCCATCCCCGTCGGCACCGTGACTAGAAGACCGGCCTCCGACTCGAACCAGGCCAGCAGGGCCTCCTCCTGGAACGGATAAAGTTCGTACTCCACGGCGTCCAGAAACCGGCTGCATATCTCTCCGCGATCCATGGGGAGTATTGTAGTGCAGGCAAGCGACGAAGCCACGAAGCGACGGAGCGACGAAGGGATCAGAACCCCGACTGTGAGGGAGGGGTGGGGACGGAGGGACGGAGGGACACAGGGGGGCATGGGGATTGACGATTGGGGATTTCGGATTGCGGATTGGGGAATCGGGGTCTTCGGGGTGATCGCTCCGGCTTGCGGATGGGTAGAGCGCGGGGCAGACTCGTGTGATTGACCGTTCCTTCACGCGGCCCTACGCTGTTTCCCATGTCGAGGCATCCGGTCGCAACCGTTCTGTCCGCTGGGATCAAGGCAGCTCTTGCCGCGATGGAGACGTCTCCGGCAGTGACGGGCATAAGCGTGTTCCTGGCTGAGTTGCTGCCGCATCTCGACAAGAGACCCGACCCTGAAAAGGACGCGTTGCGCAGTGCCACGTTGGACGATCTTGGACGCGCACTCCGCGGCTTGGACGAGTTGACCGTTCGAGCCACGCTGGAGAGGGCGGCCATCACCCGAATCGAAGAGCTGGTTGCGCCCCTTCATGGCAAGCTGCAAACGCAGTTGACCCGAATTGACGCTACGACAACGAAGACTCTTCACACTGTTAGCAGGATGGAAGCCCGGCTCAACGACATGGCCAGACAGTCTGGTGGCCTGCATGATTCCACCGAGGCGGAGATTAAGTCTCCTGAGGAAGGTGGGGTACCACAACCGGGCGGCGCTCTGCCGGTCGAGTCGCCGTACTATGTGACGCGCGATGCTGACCGCCGCGTGTTGGCATCCGTTGGCCGCGAACGTGGTCTCGGTGCTATCAGAGCACCGCGGCAAAGTGGGAAGACCTCACTGATACTCAGGATCTGCGCAGATCTGGGGCGGGGCGGCGACTTCACCATCGCGTTCCTGGATTGCCAACTATTGGATTTGCAGGAACTCGCTAGCGTGAATGACCTGTGGTGCGCCCTGGCACAGATGATCAGCGACCAGCTCGATCTCGCCCCGCTGGACGAGACCTCATGGAATAGCAACCGCGGATACCAGTACAACGTCAACCGGCTCATGCAAGACCGCGTGCTCGCCGAGCGCGAGAAGCTGCTCCTCTGCCTGGACGAGGTCGACCGTATCCTGTATTCGAACCTCAGCAACGCCTTCTTCGGTGCGGTGCGCGCTTTTTACAACGACGGTGCGCTATCAAGCTCACCTTGGCGAAAGGTGTCTTGGCTGTTGTCCAGCGCTTCGGAGCCGGCCTTCTTTATCAGCGATCCAATGCAATCGCCGTTCAACCTGACCGAGCCCGTCAACTTGGAGTTCGGCGAAGAGAACGTCAGTGCTCTGGCAAAGCTGCTGGGGTTCGAGCTTGATGAGAGTCAGCGCCACCGATTGTACGGCTACGTCGGGAGCCGCCCCTATCTGACGCATCTGTTACTGTTTGAACTTGCCCAGGGGACGCCTGCTGAACGGCTCTTCGACGGCGCCGGCGCCGGTGGCGGCGTGTTTCGGCGGCATCTTCTACGGTTCGAGCAGCAGTTCAGCACCGAACCGAAGCTGGCCGCGGCCATGCGAGACGTCGTCGCCGAACGAGGATGCCGGGACGTCGCTTTTGCGCGCCGGCTCGAGGCGGCGGGTCTGGCAATTAGAGACCACCAGGGCAAGGTGGTCCCGTCATGCGGGCTGTACACTGATTATTTCGCAAAGCACCTTTGAACCGATGAACACGAAGAAGCACCCTTTCTTCCAAGTCGGCAGCACCCTGCCGGAGGACTCACCGTCGTACATCGAGCGGCCCGCCGACACGGAACTGCTCAACGCGTTGCTCGATGGCGACCTTTGCCTGGTCCTTGCCCCGCGTCAGACGGGCAAGTCCAGCCTGATGGTGCACGTGGGCACTCGACTTCGCCGGGAAGGCAAGCGAGTCGGCATTGTGGATGCACAGGCTCTTGTCGGTCACAAAGACCTGGGACCCTGGTTCTCCGACGCCGTACATCAGATCCAGCGGTCAATGGAGTTAGAGTGCGACGCGGCCCAATGGTGGGAGGATCACAAGCGCCTGGGGCCGGCCCAGCGTTTCATGGACTTCGTCGAGGACATGATCCTGGAAGAGGTCGCAGGTGACGCCGTCCTGTTCTTCGACGAAATCGACGCGATCGTGTCTCAACCGTTCTCAGACAGCTTCTTCACCACGATCCGCTCGCTCTACAACGCCCGGGCCACGAACGCCAAACTGAGACGGATCACGTTCTGCCTGTTGGGCAAGGCGAGCCCAACGGAGTTCGTCCGCGATCGGACCCGCACGCCGTTCAACGTGGGCAAGTCGATCTCGCTCACCGACTTCTCGCGAGAGTCTCTGGCCCCGTTTCGCGACGTTCTTGGATCCGACAGTGACCCATCGGTCGACCGCATCTTCCACTGGACCAATGGGCAGGCGTTCCTCGTCCAACGCCTCGCGGCAGCAGCTTACGACCTCGACGACGATCAACGACAGGCGAAACAGATCGACGAGGCCGTCGAACGGGATTACCTGGACAAACGCGCCGAGGACGACGTTCATCTCAGGTTCATTCAAGACTACGTCGTTGACGACGAAAAGACCAAGGCGGCCTCACTGAGCACCTATCGGAAGGTTCGGGCGGGCAAGACCGTTCGTGTGGACGAGCGATCGCCCGTGCAGACCCGCCTGGGCCTAGCCGGTTTGGTCCGCGGCGAGCGAACGGATGGCGAGAAGACAGTCCTCCGTGTGCGCAACCGTATCTATGAGCAGGTCTTCACCGATGCGTGGGTGCGGCAGCTCATGCCGGTCAACTGGGCGCGGCGCGCAGCGATGACCCTGGCGGTTGTCCTGATTGTCGGGGGTGTCTACGCCTATTGGGGGTGGTACCCTCAGCAGTTCATCGCCAATCTCGAAGCTGCCGTTAAGCCCGAGGAATGGCGCCTCGTACGCCAAAACTACGAGAAGCTTCGATCCATTCCGGGCTACACGGGCCGAGCCGCCGGCGCGCTTGCCGAGTACTGGGAGCGATGCGCCGGCGACGCAGAGCGCCTGGAGCAGCGCGACCAGGCCCTGCTATTGAGGATCCAGGCCTTGAGTTCCAGCCCTGGCGGGAAACGCCGTCGGGCCGTAGGGCAAGTGGCGCAGGGCTACTCGCATCTGTCCGCCACTTTCCGTCACCAGTACTTCGTTCAGGCGGTGGCGTTCAGCCCCAACGCCAACCGGGTGTTGACCGGAAGCACCGACGGCACGGCGCGGTTGTGGGATCTTCAGTGGGGTGAGGTTGTCCAGACCTTCCGCCACGAGCGGTCGATTCAGGCGGAGGCGTTCAGCCCCGACGGCAACCGGGTGGTTACCGTAAGCGACGGCACAATGGCGCGGTTGTGGGATGTTCAGCGGGGTGAGGTTGTTCAGACCTTCCGCCGTGACACGTTGGTTCGGGCGGTGGCGTTCAGCCCCGACGGCAACCGGCTGTGCACCGGAAGCGACGACGGCGCGGCGCGCTTGTGGGATGTTCGGCGGGGCGACGCTGTCCAGGCCTTCCGCCACCGCAGCCGGGTCTATTGGGTGGCGTTCAGTATCGATGGCAAGTCGGTCTTCGCGGGCACATGGAACTGGATCCATTGTTGGCGTTTGGTAGGCCAGAACCAGGGTTCTTCGGCCAGTCGGTCAGTGCCAGGCAGGCTTCTGGGCTTCGTGCCGACGGATCCCGAAACGGTACAGGCCGCGTGGCTAGTGACGGCCACTGATGTGCAGACCGGACCGATTCGCTTCGACCGCTATGATGCAGAGCCGATCGAAGGCGATCCGCAAGAGCTGCTGCGGACCTGGCAGCGGAAGCTGGCCCTGCGTCTGGACAACACCGGCGAGTGGGTCTACGGACGTGAGGCTATCGCGCCTTCGCAATTAGACACAGCCGAGCCGCCTGAATAGTCGTCATTTGTCAATGCCGGCTTGAAAATCGATGAGGTTCGGTGGCTCGACGTGCCCAACCACGTTGCTCGTGCGAACACCGTACGGGAGACCAGCCCGCTGACGCAGGCACGCCCCATAAGTGCGGCAAGCAGCGTCCGAAACGCTCCGCATAGGTCGGCTGTGGGACGCTCAAGGCGGATCGCCGTGCAAAGGAGGGACGGCGTGAAGCAGCGGTGGGGGTGGGGGTCGGGCGTCCCTGTGGGACCTTTGTGGAGGGGCCGGTGGGCGGGTCCCCGCGATGAATTGCGGGGCTATTTTCGTCCCGTGCCTCGGGCACGGCTTTTCTTCGCCTTCCGCTTGGGCTTCGGCGGGTCGTCGATCAACTCCAGCAGCTCGCCCGGGCCTACTTCCAGTGCCCGACACAGCTTCTCGATCACGTTCAGCGTGGCGTTGTAATCATCGCGGCTACCGATTGTTCGCAACGTCCCGTGACCGATGCCCGTTCGCTCCGCGAGGATATCATAGGTGATGGGGGCACGCTTGCGCCGCTTGTATTTCGCCATCGCTTCACGGAGCCTGATCGCGATCATCCTGGCTATCCTCAAAAGAGGAACATCGATTCTCAATAGATTTTTCGCTTGACAACTCGCAGCTTGTGTGGTATGCTATACGTAACTTGGATAGCTTGGTAGCCCAGGCACGCGCCTGGGT
>CP070827.1:1094380-1099430 GCA_020344555.1 Phycisphaerales bacterium | reverse complement strand
ACGTTCGACGAATGGGGAACCGTCCTGGTCCACGGCGAGGAGATCATCCCCGGCGCCTCGTACTGTGTCCAGTGTGACTACGGCGAGCCGGGTTCGCCAGTACTCTCCGGCCCCACGAGCCCCAGCACCACTACGCGGTGGGGCGACACCGTCGGCCCCTACAGAGAGGGCATCGGCTGGCTGCCACCGGATGGCAGCGTTGACATCATCGACGTTGTGGCCATTCTGGACAGGTTCAAGAATCTCCCGGACGCCCCGCCCCTGCCCAGAGCGGATCTCATTGGACGTGGATTACGCTGCATTCCAGACGTGAGCGTTGACATTATCGACGCATCCGTCTGCGTAGACGCGTTCCGGGGGTTTACCTATGCGGAATCCACGGGTTGCTCCGACCCGTGCGAGTAGTCCAGCAGGACGCCACCTTTATCTGAGCCGTATGCTTTCCCGGCGCGCCGGAACGCGGATGTCCGCGCGGGCTCCCGATAGATCGGGATTCCATTCCGCCCGCGGCTCGGGGTAGGATCATCGTTGTACTATTTATGAAACGCCGTAGGACGCCGTGGCTTGGCGTTTCCACGGCCCGTACCACCTGCGGCCGGTCAGACTGTGCCCCCCCCGATAGGATGTAACCGAGCCCTTCCGACCGTACGGCAGGGGTTGCACTCCGTGTGCCAGGTCCGATACAATGCAGTAGTGTTTTCGAGGACATGTCGTCCCGGAACGATGCGATCGCGCCCTTTGGTGTGCCTCAGGTCGGGACGGCAAACTTGACCGCGACCGTTTTCTCAATTCTTAAACAGAGAGGAGTGCAAGACCGTGGAGGGTAGACAAATGGTGCGCCGAGTTGTCGTGTTTCTGATTGCTGGATTGGCTGTCGCGCCGGCCTTGCCGGCTCTGGCGTCACCAGAGGGCGTGGTTGCGGCTGCCTTGGTGAGCGAGGAGAACTATCGTCACATCCTGGACGACATGCTCTACACCCACGCTGGGGACGACCGGAGCGTGTTCGGTGCAGATCACGATCCGGCACGAACCAACATCTACAATCTGTTCGCCAGCTATGGCCTGAATGTGGAACTGGAGCCGTTCGATTTCCTTGAGGTTACTTTGTACAACGTCGTAGCGACCAAGGTCGGTGTCACGGACCCGACCGTCGAATACGTCATCGGGGCCCACTACGACTCGTTCTCGTTCTACGACGAGGCCCCCGGCGCCGACGATGACGCCAGTGGTGTCGCGCTGGTGTTGGAGGCCGCCCGTGTGCTCAGCACGTACCCCTCGGACTACACCATCCGCTTCATCGCGTTTGACGCCGAAGAGGTTGGCGCGGGGGGCAGCCTTGCATATGTCGATTCGCACAGCACGGACGACATCCGCGGCATGATCTCGGCCGACATGGTTGCCTGGAACGGAGACGGCGCGAGCAACGTCAGCATCTTCGGCCTCGCGGAGTCGGACCCGCACAAGTCCGCCGTGGGCGACGCTGTCTACACCTATGGTAGAACTGTGACCCCGTTTGTCAGCGGCCCGTCCCGCGGAGGCGACCACTATTCGTTTGAACTCGGCGGTTTTCAGGCTTGTTTGCTAATCGAGAAAGCGGGCAACCCCAACTACCATACGCCGTTCGACAACGTTGACGAGCCGAACTACATCGACTACGAATTCGCGGCCAACAATACGCGTTCGGTGGTCGGGTTCCTGGTCGACCATGCCGGTGTGCACGTGACCATGCCGGACGCCGATTACGACGATGACGGCGACGTCGACCAGGACGACTTCGATGTCTTCAGCACCTGCTACTCCGGCTCCGGCAACCCGCACGACACCGGCTGCGAATTGTTCGACTTCGATGGCGACGGTGACGTCGATTGCGATGACTCAAATGTGTTTGAAGTTTTGTGGACCGGCCCCGGCGATCCGCCGGTTTTCTGGCCGTGCATCATCTTGCCGCCGGAGGCGGCGGGCGGTGGTTGCCGGTGTCTTGTGGTAATGCCGCCGGAGCACGGATTGCCCCTGGCCCTGCGCCTAGCCGGCGACCCCGACGACCCGGCCGTCTGGTGCCTGGGCCTGAGCGAGGACCTGTATGTACAGGACGACGGGCGGCTCGGCACTACGCCCGTCTACCAGACCTACGACCAGTGGGGCACGGTGCTCATATGCGAAAACGAGATTGTCCCGGTGGCCTCTTACCGCGTGTGGTGCGATTACGGGCAGGGGGGCTCGCCAATCCCATCGGCCGAGGTGACTGCCAATACCACCGTGTGGGGTGACACAGTCGGGCCCTACAGAGTGGGCATCGGCTGGCTGCCACCGGACGGCAGCGTCGACATTCCCGACGTGGTAGCCATCCTGGACAGGTTCAGGAGTCTGCCCGACGCCCCACCCCTCCATCAGGTGGATCTGATCGCACTTGGATTAGGGTGCCGACCGGATCGGAGCGTTGACATTATCGACGCATCCATGGCCGTAGACGGATTCCGCGGATTCAGTTACGCGGACTCGACGCTCGGTAATTGCCCGGGGCCGTGCGAGTAGTCTGGTAGACTGCCGGGTGTCCGCCGGAAAGGTGTCAGACCATGACGCCGGTCGGTCCAGGTATAACACGTCCTTCTCAGCAGAGGACTGTACGCCTGAGCGGCTCAGTTCACTCTTCTTCCACAACGATCGCCGGGCCGAAGGCAATCAGGTACCCTTCGTGGACGAGGCGGTTGCGTCCCTGGACCCGACTGCGAGCTGCGGGCCGTGACCATCGCATCCGGTTGAGGCCTTACGGTACATCCCGAGTGAGGTGGCAAGCCCCTCACAGTGCGGCGGTTTTGCGCAGCTTGTACCGTGTTTGGCCAGTCTCGCGACTATCTGAGCCGCATGCCCTCCCATCGCGCCGGGAAAGCCGACGGCTCGGCTTAGGATCATCGTCGTACTATTTATGAAACGCAGTAGGACGCCGTGGCTCGGCGTTTCCACGGCCTGTACCACCTGCAGTGGCTTAGACTGTGCCCCCCCCCCGATAGTACGCAACCGAGCCCTACAACCGGACGGCGGGGGTTGCACTCCATGTGCCCGGTCCGATACAATGCAGTAGGTGTTTTCGGGGGCATGTCGTCCCGGAACCATGTGATCCTGCCCTTTGGCGTGCCTCAGGTCGGGACAGCAAGCCTGAACGCGACCGTTTTCTCAGTTCTCAAGTAGAGAGGAGTGCAAGACCGTGGAGGGTAGACAAATGCTCCGCCGAGTTGTCGTGTTTCTGATTGTTGGATTGGCTGTCGCGCCAGCCTTGCCGGCTCTGGCGTCGCCGGAGGGCGAGGTTGCGGCCGCCTTGGTGAGCGAGGGGAGCTATCGTCATTACCTGGATGACGAGCTCTACACGCACGAGGGGGACAACCGTGGTTTCGGGCCCGAGCACGATCTGGCGCAGGCGAACATCTTCTCGCTGTTTGCCAGCTTCGGGCTCACCGTGACGCTGGAGCCGATCGATTACTACGGCGGCGCCTACCATAACGTAGTGGGCACAAATCTCGGGACTGCCACCTCAGACCAGGAGTACGTCATCGGCGCACACTATGACTCGTTTAACAACCCTGGGGCCGATGACAATGCCAGCGGTGTGGCACTTGTGCTGGAGGCGGCCCGGGTGCTGAGCCCATATGAATCGGAATTCACGATTCGCTTTGTTGCGTTCGATCGGGAGGAGCAAGGACTCTACGGGAGTGAGGCGTATGTGCTTGATCACATTGGTGATAATATCCTAGGGATGATCTCCGCCGACATGGTTGCCTACAACACCGGAGCAAACCACGTCGACATCTTTGGCCGCGATGCCTCTGCTCCTCTTAAGAACGCCTTGGCGCAGTCGATCGCGACGTATGGGGAGGGTATGACCTGGTCGGTGGGTCCAGAAGCGGACGTGAGCGACCACGCCCCATTCGAGTGGTACGGGTTTCAGGCTTGTTTGCTGATCGAGGACTGGGGCAACCCCTACTACCACACAGGATGGGATAACGTCGATATGCCGGATTACATCGACTCCGCCTACGCAACCCAGATCACTCGATCCGTCGTCGGTTTCCTGGTGGATAACGCCGGCGTAAACGTCGACATTCCTGACGCTGACTACGATGGCGACGGCGATGTCGATCTGGACGATTTCGACGTCTTTGGCACGTGCTACTCGGGCTCCGGCGACCCGCCCGCCGCCGGCTGCGAATTCTTCGACCTCGATGGTGACGACGACGTCGATTGTGTTGATTGGCGCGTGTTTGAAGTGTTGTGGACCGAACCCGGCGATCCGCCGACTTTCTCGTTATGCTTGCCGTGCTTCATCTCGTCGCCGCCACAGCCCGACACGCTGGCGCTCGCAGGCAATCCTGTCAGCCAGAAGGTTCGCTACCTGTCGTTCAGTGCCGGCGATGAAGGACGTTCGCAGGCGGTCCGGATCTCGTTCGAGCGTCTGCGGGCGCCGTACGATGCCTGGAACGACGTCGAAATGTGGGTGCAGGAGCCGACCACGTACTGCGAGCACTCGGCCAACAGATTGCCTCCGTGCCCTACCGCTCAGCCACGCATCGAGTGGACGGGCGCTACGCTGGGCTGCAGCCCCTGGTTCGGGGATTTCCACTCGGCAGGCGTAATCCACGTGTTCCACGAGGGCATTATTCCGTATGGCGCCTACTTGATCGAGGTGCTTGACGCTACTTGCGACTGGGTCAACTTGCCGTGGAGCAGCTTTTCGGCTCCGCTGGTGCTGGGCCAGAGCAAGTGGGCTGATCTGGTGAAGAACTGCGTGACGTGTCCATGCGGCCCGCCGGATGGAAGTACGAGAATCCCCACCGATGTGACGGCGGTACTCGATAAGTTCAAGAACCTGAAGCCGCCGGACATCCCATGTGCGGCGGTAACCAAAGTGAGGGCCGACCTTGACTGGGAGACCCCGGACCAGTTGATCAATATTTCGGATGTCACGTTCTGCCTGGATGCGTTCCGTGGTGTCCAATATCCGCCACCTGCGTTCGACCCGCCGAGTCCGCGTCCGTGCGGGGGCTAGTCTGGGTTCGCC
>CP070827.1:1089210-1094280 GCA_020344555.1 Phycisphaerales bacterium | reverse complement strand
AGTAGTAGTAATAAGTAGGCGTTCCATAGACATAAACGGTACGCGGGCGCAGTGAGGCCACGATTGCCGACGTCGTCGCCATCCAGTACGTTCGCCGCCAGTAGTCGTTGTAGAAGTCCCGATATTGGTTGTACCAGTACTTGTGATGCCGGTAATGGGCATAGCCCCGCGCGCCGGGATGCAGCGGCCGATGCGCCCAGCGGTGGCGATGGTGAACATGGTGAACATGGTGCCTTGCGGGCGCCCTGCCGGCGCGACGGGCGGGGTGCCTGTACGCGGAATGCCGGGCAACCGATCCGCCCCGGTACGCACGGGTCCGTCCTACGGTGCCCGGGCGCCGGGCCGTACGCGCGACCCGAGTCCTTCCGGCTGCCGTAGACCGCCCCGGAGCCCGAACACTGTTCCGTCGCGGGCTGTTACGATTCACCTTCGACGCCCCACGCCGTTGTGTACCAGCGCGTGGTTGCCCGGAAGCCTGCCGGCTGCGTTGCGTTTTACGTGGCGTGGATCGCGTCGTGGTGCGCTTCGCAGGACGGGTCTGAGTCGGTCGGCTGGTTCTGCGGACACTACTGGATCGCCTCACTGAGGAGTGACCTCTGCTGCTCGCCCGGTTGACCGATCTACCGCCGCCGGCCCTGCGCCCCCCGCCCCGTCCGCGCTGCAATGCGAGGGCGTCGCTGCCGACAAGGGCCGCGCTTACTACGACGACCATCCAAAGCCATAAGATTCTTCCTGTCATGTTCATCGTCAATCACTTTCACCGGTCGGCCGTGGTGGATCGATCTTTGTCGCGCCGTTCGGCTTGACGAACGAGAAGGCGTCCTTGGCAAACGACGGGGCCGTGCTCCATTCTGTAAACCGGGCCACGAACCAGGGCATGTGTGGCTCATTCTTCCACGTGATGGTGTACTTTACGGGAAGGGCCTGGCCGGTCGTCGGAATCCATATCTGGAAATCCACGTCCTCGTGGGAGAACGCCAAATGGTGGCATCTCTTACCACGAATCGTCGACTCACCGACGTACCATGCGCTTTGGAGTCCCGACAGGAAGGAGGTCTCCATGTCACCGTACAGAAAATCGAGCATCGGCGGCGCGGGCACGTCAAACTTCTCGAGCACGTAGTCCAGCATCTCGTTGATCGTTGGCGGGACCGGAAGCTGAACGTACTCGTTGTCCGTCACGTTGAGGTAGCTGAGTGTGCTACGGTCGAAGAAGAACTTCGTTCTTCGGCCGTCGTCTCGCAGGACAATCGAATACAACTTGTTCGGGCGATGGATGCCAATCTCCTGCTCGGCGTCGAACTGCAGCTTCATTCCGGAATCCTGGATCGCCTCCCACGTCGTGCGGGTCTTGAGAATGACTCTGTCGTAGCGTTCCAACTCGGTGATCATTTTCCGAAGTTCGGCCACGGCCCGCGGGTCGACCTCGGGCACCTCGCTCGCCTTCTCGGCGTCCTGCAGGCCGGGGACGGCAATCACCAGGCTCGCCGGCACGCCGGCATCAGCCAGGGCCGGGCACAAAGCACAGACCAACGCAAGCTCATTCACCGTTACGTTCATCAGTAGCGTCTCCTATTATCAAGGAGGTCAGTCGGGACATTGACACGTGATCAACGCCCCAGACGATGTTGTCACCACCCCTGGTGGCGAACCAATGCCACCGAGCGTTCTACTTGCCGGTATCGTACCCACCATTTCACATGAGGCAAATGTGCGACAAATGAAACCGCGGACCGAGGCGTTCTTGCTTGACACACGGGCTCGTCGGTCTGCGCGTACCCCAAGGTGGAGAATGCTCGACTGCCGCGCCCGCTAATGATACCCGTCAGATTCGGTACGGACATGCGGCAAGAAACGGATCGTTGCGCGCCGCCGTCAGGTTGTTTGACATTCCAGCAGTCAGTACGCTCATCGGCGGCGTGATAGAGTGGCGACTCGACACTGCCCGATGGATGGCGGGTCGCAGCCGCGAGATGTGTGGTTGTGTTCTGCGACGGTGTACAGATCGGCGGTGGAGAAGCAGGCCCGGCCTTAACGGGACCACGCGTGTTCCCTGTGATTCGCGAGGTGTCGCATGAGACCGCGCCGAGGAGCTTGCCGATAAGCGCGGTCTACCTTTGGGGTGGTCGTTTCCGGATGTGACCTACTCGTGAGGGACGTCGGGCGTGACGAGTGGGCATCGCCTGACATTGGCAGAATTCGACAGGTGGGCGGAGCCTCTGGCATTCGGCTTTTCGCGCGTGCTTGCCGAGAACCTGTCAGCCCTGCTCTTAACCGACCGGGTGCTCCTCTTTCCATGGTAAAGCGCCGAGCCCGTCGATTATCGTATCACGGTAGATGTGGTTCGCTTCGACGCGGGGCCCGGAGAACGAGTCTCATTGGTCACTCGCTGGGCCGTCTTCGGACCCGACGGGAATGAGCTGGTCCCCACAAGGGGATCAAGCGTCGTAGTGTCAATGGGGCGGGCCCGCTATGAAGGCGTGGCAGCGCCCACGAGCAAGGCCGTCGGAGAGCTTAGCCTTGATATCGCAGCGGCACTTAAGACTACAGGATGAAGTCTGGGCATCATGCCTATTCGATGGAAGCTGCTGATCCTAATTGTGGCTGGGCCCGCCTGTACGTTCTAAAGTGCCGGTAAAGGGGACGTAGCGCCGCAAGCAGCACCGGTGCTACTCCCGGTTCAATACGTCGGCGAGGATCATGCCGACACATACGGCGAGTATCGCAATAACCATCACCTGTCCTGGCATGATCGGTATTCCTTTGCATACGAGCCATTCGTGGCGTCGGGCTTTCTCAACTGCCCGCACATTATGGGTAGTCAAAACCGGCAGCCGCGAAGTTGCGGGTCCGTATGAGTCATGCTGATCTATCCGTTGTACTTGATGGCAGTCTGCGTTCTTGTACCATCGATGCACCACACGGCTGCAACAAGAGGAGTCGCTTCTCTGTCATCGTGTTTCTCTTCATGGGCCAATCAATCGCGAGCCTCTCCAACTGTCACTCCTGTGGAACGTCACCATCGTACGCCGTCCTTCCCGCGCGCCCCGTGTCTTGATCGCTCTCCTCTGCGTCCTCGTCTTCATCTTCGAACGCGTCGCCGTCTTGTACTTCGTCTTCGCTCTGTTCTACGAATGGAAACTCGAAATCACCAAAATCGAGCAGTTCGCCAACCGTGTTATCAATGACGTCATCAACGACATCCTCAACAGCTTCTTGAAGGGCTTCTTTTGCCGATGACCGCGCTGCGTCAGCAATGATGTCGGGAATGGCCCCACAACCTCCAGCCAGCAACGCAGCGCATGCCAGCCAGCTCTTGCCAAAACCTATTCGATTCATGTTCGATCTCCTCGTCAAACCTCTACTGCCTGACCTCCCCACTGATCGTGTCCGTCAGCGCCCCGAGGGAAGCAAGGGGGGTCGGAACCGCAACTTTGTCTCTAATCCCCGGCTGCAAGTTAATCGGCTCTGGGTGTTGAGCCTTTGTCTGGTCGCGACCGCGCTCGTCGCCGGCGGGCGACCTGATGGGCGTCCCGCCGCGCTAAGTAGGTGTTCAGACACCACTCACAACAGAACATGCCGTTGCACGGCAGCCCGCAGTTGTGGCAGTGCTTCTTGGGACTGCTTGGCGTCTTGTTCACCCGCATCGTCTGCTCTCCCTGTCTTTAGCGCGTCTGGCGTCCTCATAGGGAACGCGTCATCCCCCGCCGGAGTCCGCACCGATCCTTTTGCCTTCTCGCGGCGGTTGCCATGCGCGAAGGCGCCCCGGCCCGGCGCGGGCACCCCGCAAGCGACCGGACGAGCCAACAGAGCCCGAGGACCCCGGAGACGAGCACCTGTGCCGGTGCCGGCGAGGGTTACGGGCCCGGCTGGACATCCATTGGGGCCGGGCTAGACTGGCCGGGGAGACCTCTAAGCAGGCCCAACGCCCCAGGGGGCAGGAGAGGGATCCGTGGCGGCCAAGGTGGCGGATCTGATCCGGGAACGGACGGGCAGGCCTACCGGCATCGAGCGCCGCTGGGCCTCGCACCTGCGGAGCCGGCGGGCAGCCCGTCGGGTCCGAGCCGGGGGGAGACGATGGGTCGATGATCGGCCCCGGTTGTGTCTCGCTGGGGCCGTAGGTGTCGGAGACTCCTGCGTGGGTGAACGTCAGAAGGCAGACCGAACCGTCCCGCGGCGGCTAAAGGGCTTCCGCGACATCACCGCGGCTGATGTGCTGGCCCGGGACCGCATGATCGCCAGGATTCGCGAGATCTACGAGCGGTACGGGTTTGTCCCGCTGGAGACCCCGGCCCTGGAGTACGTGGACGTCCTGGGCAAGTATTTACCGGAGGCGGATCGGCCCGACGGGGGTATCTACGCGTTTCAAGATGAGGACGACGAGTGGATCGCCCTGCGCTACGACCTGACCGCACCGCTCTCACGCTTCGTGGCCATGAACCTACAGGATTTGCCGCTGCCGTTTCGGCGTTATCAGGTGGGCTCTGTTTATCGCGTAGAGAAGCCCGGCCCGGATCGCTTTCGCGAGTTCTGCCAGTGCGATTTCGACGTCGTCGGTACGGCCTCGATGCTGGCCGATGCCGAATGCTGCATGGTAATGTGTGACACTCTGGAGGCTTTGGGGGTTGATCGCGGCGATTACATCGTTCGGATCAACGATCGTAAGGTGCTAAACGGCGTTCTGGAGAACGTCGCAACGCGCGGCGAGGTTCCGCCGCAGGCCTCTCTGAATATTCTGCGATCGATCGACAAGCTCGACCGGGTGGGCCTTGACGGCGTTAAAGATCTACTAGGTCGTGGCCGGCGCGATGAGTCGGGCGACTTCAAACCCGGTGTCGGCCTCGCGACCGATCAGATCGACATAGTGTTGCAGTATCTCGGTACAAAGGTCGCATCACGAGCCGCGGTGTGCGGCGATTTGGAGACAGTCGTGGGCGACAGCCAAGTCGGCCTGGAGGGCGTCGAGGAATTACGCCGGATCGACGAGGCCCTTGGCGGTGCCGGCTTCGACGAAGATCGCGTGGTGATTGACCCCACGATCGTACGCGGCCTGACTTATTACACCGGCCC
>CP070827.1:1084020-1089110 GCA_020344555.1 Phycisphaerales bacterium | reverse complement strand
AGCTCGGGGGTTCCCTTTCTGCCCCGGCCGAACCCGAACGAGGGGCCCTCGACGATGTGCGTGGGATGAAACCGCCGGACAATGACCTGTTCAACGAATTGCTCAGCCGTAAGGCCCAGCAGTGCCGGCTCACTCCTGGCGACCACGGTAATGTCCGTGCCCGCCTCGGCCAGATGTCGCAGCTTCTCATCAGGCAACGTCAACAGCCGTGGGGCTTTCGACGGAGCCACCACCGTCAAGGGGTGGGGCTCGAAGGTCAGCACGACAACCGGCCCTCCAGTGTTGGCAGCGGTCAGACCGGTCTGGGCAAGTATCTGCTGGTGAGCAAGGTGTACCCCGTCGAAGTTCCCAATCGTCAACACCGACTGGGCCAGGGGCGGGTCCAGCGCCTCAAGACCGTGCAAGACTCTCACTGTAGTGTTCCACCAACATAACCTGCTTGATGTCCAGCTCACGCGAAGCATAGCGCACGTCGGCAATACTGGCAATTCACCGCTGACAAAACCGGGCCGCCCGGTTGACATGCGGTCAAAGCAGGGTTGTCATGGCGTCCGTGTCTGACACGACGGAAAGCCAAAGCACCCTGGTAATACGCGCCGGGCTGTGCATTGACCGCGAAGCATTTGACCGTTTCGGCCGCGTGCTCAGACGGTTGCTCGTAGGCCTGGTGGATCAGGCCGTCAGCGTCCGGTTGCTAAGCTGCGACCCACACGTCGAGACGCTTACATTGGGCCCCGTCCAGACGCTGGTCCACAAACGCGTCGTATGGCCTGTCGTGGGACGACGGATCGACCAGCTCCTGGATGCTCTCTCACAGAAACCGCCGACCGTCATGCACGCCGTGTCCAGCGCAACCTACCGTGTGGCGGGCGCCGTGGCAGATGCCTTCGACACCGACCTTGTCTTTCAGGTAACGTCTTTGAAGGATTGCGACGCAATCGGCAACTTTGCCGGGCCGCGTGTTGGCCGGTTCATTGCATTCAGTCAGCCGTTGGCCACGGTGCTCGAAGAGCAGTTGAAGATCTCCACGGAACGGATCGACCTTGTCCGGCCGGGTGTACTGGCATCCCAGCGGATCGCCTGTTTCGCCGATCCACAACGAGTCCCCGCCATACTCTGCATGTCACCCCTGGAGCGCGGCAGCGGTGTAGACGAACTGATTGAAGCCGTGGATGTCCTGCGAAGACGTGACCATACTTTCATGCTGTTTCTGCTGGGAACCGGACGCCAGGAGCCTGCCCTGCGACGTATGATCCACGGGCGCGCCCTCTCCCCGTGTGTGACTCTGGCTCACCCCACGGGCGGCGTCGCCCAGGCCTTCCACAGCGCCGACATCTTCGTGCGACCAACAGTGGACAGTGCCTTTAACGACGACGGCTTGCTGGCAATGGCCGCCGGAATGGCCGTGGTAACAGCCCCAAACTCGATCTGCGACCATTTCCGCAGCGGCGAAACGGCGCTGGTCTGTGAGAAACCCAAAGCGGAACCGTTGGCCGCCGCCCTCGGGCAACTTCTGTCCGACAAGGCCGGTGCCCGGCGCCTGGCTACCACTGCCATGGAGTACGTTCGGGCAAATCACGCCGTCAGCCGCATGGCCGAGCGCACCGCCGAAGGTTACCACACTCTCGCACTGGCCCGGGCCACCTTCTCGCTCAAGGAGTAGCTCACGTTGAATCGTGGTCCGGCCCACTCGGAAATCCAAACCGAACCGGGACCCATTCTGGCGGAAACACTGCGCGGGAGGATCAAGGGCGACGTGCGCTTCGACGCACTGTCCCGCACCATCTACGCGACCGATGCCAGCATATATGAAATCACCCCGCTCGGTGTGGTGCTGCCCAAGGACGCGGACGACGTGGTGTCTGCCGTCAACGAGTGTCGCAAGCTTGGCATTTCAGTCATCCCGCGCGGAGCGGCCACCGGTCTGACCGGCGGCACGGTCGGGCCCGGTCTGCAGCTCGATCTGTCGCGTTACATGGACCGGATCGGTCCACTGGACCTCAGTGCCCGCACCATCACCGTTGAGCCCGGCGTGGTCCTCGATGAACTCAATGCCCACCTCGCCCCGCATGGCCTGCAGTTTGCGCCCGACGTGGCCACCAGCAGCCGGGCGACAATCGGCGGCATGATCGCCAATAATTCCTGTGGAGCCCGCTCCGTGGTCCATGGCCGAACGGTAGACCACGTTCTCGAGCTGACCCTCGTCCTACCGGACGGCGAAGTGGTGACATTTAGTCAGCCGCCGGGGCCATCCGATTCCGATGACCAAAGCACTAAGACCCGGGCGGAACGGATCGAGCGCGGTCTCGCCCGGATTCGCGATGAATACTTCAGCGAGATACAACAACGCTTCCCCAAGGTCCTCCGGAGCAACGGCGGTTACGGGCTCGATCGTCTGGGGCCGCCGGGCGACCGGGCTGACCCGATCAAAATCATCTGCGGCAGCGAAGGAACGCTCGGCATCGTCGTCGGCGCGGAACTGAAGCTCGTTCCGACGCCTGAGCACACCGCACTTGCCGTTCTTCATTTCGATCACCTTCTCGATGCCCTTGGCGTGACGCCGGCGGTTTTGCGTCACAAGCCGGCCGCCGTCGAACTGGTCGATCGCCCGATCCTTGAGGCCGGGCGGGCCCATCCGACCATACGCACCCAATGTGGTTTTCTAAGCGGGGATCCCTCAGCGATACTGATCGTCGAGTTTCACGGCGACAATGCCACCGTTTTGGCATCAGCTATAGATGACCTGGCCGCTGACAGCGACGCGGCCAAATCCGCCTTTACAGTCACGAAGGTCCTTGACAGCCGGGAACAGGCAAACGTCTGGAGCCTGCGCAAGGCCGGGCTCGGCTTGTTGATGTCCAAGCCGGGCGACGACCAGTCCCACGCCTTCGTCGAGGATACGGCCGTCGATCCGTTGCGGTTGCGCGATTACATTGAGCGTTTCTCCGCCATCCTGGACCGCGAGGGCGTCGAGGCGGGTTGCTACGCTCATGCCGGCGTGGGCTGCATCCACGTCCGCCCGGTCATCAATCTCAAGAAGGCCGACGATATAAAGCGGATGCGCCGCATAGCCGAAGCGGTCAACGATCTCGTCCTCGAGTTCGGTGGCACGATCACCGGCGAGCATGGGGACGGCATAAGCCGATCCTGCTGGCTCGAGAGGCTGTACGGGCCCAGGATCATCGCGGCGTTCACAGAGGTCAAGCGGCTGTTCGACCCCGACAACCTGTTGAATCCACACAAGATCGTCGATCCTTACCCGATGACGGAGCATCTGCGATACGGCCCGTCGCTTGCGTCACAGTCTGTCAAGACGCATCTGGATTTCTCGTTGCACGGCGGCATGGCCGGCCTTGCCCAAATGTGCAGCGGCGTGGGGCAATGTCGCCAACGGCTCGTTGATGGAATGTGCCCGTCGTACATGGCCACCAACGACGAAACACACACCACTCGGGCACGGGCCAACGCCCTTCGCGTCGCTTTGTCGAACCGCGGCCTGCTCGACGGACTGGACGACCCCCACCTCGAGGAGGTTATGGACCTTTGCATAAGCTGCAAGGCCTGCAAAACGGAGTGTCCCACCGGTGTGGACATGGCCCGGTTGAAGGCGGAATACCTGTCCAGGCGTCACCTTGTTCACGGTGTCAGCCGCAGGGCACGACTGATCGCCGATATGCCGCACCGGCTTGCCCTGGCCGGCCGCTTTCCAAGACTCGCAAACCTTGTCACACAGTCCAAACCACTGCGCACCCTGGCCGAGCGAATGTATGGGCTGGACCGTCGCGTACCGCCTCCACGACTGGCCCGGCGAACCTTCCGTTCGTGGTTTGACCGTCATCGCAAGGCGTCGCGAGGCCGCCGGCCGTCCCGCGGGACCGTGGTCTATTTCGTCGACACCTGGACCAACTACTTCACGCCGCAGGTCGGCGTCGCCGCGGTGAAGCTGCTCGAAAGGGCCGGATTCGTGGTGGCCTGCCCACGGACGCTGTGTTGCGGCCGGCCGGCCATCAGCCAGGGCCTGCTCACCGACGCCAAACAGCTCGCCGAGTTGAACGTGCGCAAACTGGCCCGCTTCGCCGCGGCCGGCGTACCCATCGTCGGCACCGAACCGAGTTGCACCTTGACCCTGGTGGACGAATATCCACAGCTTATGCGCACAAGTGCGGCCCGCAAGATCGCCTCCCAGACGATGACCTTGGAGACCTTCCTGCAACGGGTACTGGCCGACGACCCCAACGCTCTTACCTTCACCAGCCGAAAGATCCCATTGCTGTACCACGCCCACTGCCATCAAAAAGCCATAGTAGGCTCGGCCGACGCCCTCGAGTTACTGCATAACGCCTCCGGTGGCGCAGCTTCAGAGATCAACAGCGGCTGCTGCGGAATGGCCGGCGCATTCGGCCACGAGGTCGAGCACTACGAAGTCTCCCGAGCCATCGGCGAGCAGCGCCTCTTCCCCGCCATCCGCAACCGCGGCGACGCCCAGATCGCCGTTTCAGGTTTTAGCTGCCGCCAGCAAATTCAGCACCATACCGGCGTCCGCGCCATCCACGTAATAGAACACCTGGCCAACGCCCTGGCATAAGGATCAGAGCCCCGACCGTCAGGGAGGGGCAGAGCCGAAGCGATCAGTACAAGCCGGCAAGCAACGCTGGGACATAGGGACAAAGGGACGTAGGGACACAGGGATTCCGGATTGTCCCGATTCCGGATTTCCCCGCTTCCTCAGTGCCATCAGGATGCTGCGACTTCCGGCCTCCCATCCCGCCGCGGTTCGTTTCCTTCGCTTGGCGATACCACGGCTGCACCTTCCGTTCGCTCCGTCGTTGCTAACGATGCGAAGCAACGGGCCCCGGGATCACTCTGCTCCCGCCCGGCCACTTCGCAGGGGGCGCTCGAGTCCCTGGAAAAGACAGGACCTCCCAAGTTCCTGCCACTCCCCAATGACCTGTTTGCCCATGTTCTTCGACTCCCTCAGAGCGGTAAAGGCTCAGGCGGGGGTAAAAAAGGGCTTGACACAAACGTGGTATTAGGTATATGTTAGGTATAGGACGGGCGCGGTGGCGGAGAGGTATTCGGGGTCCCGACAT
>CP070827.1:1078824-1083920 GCA_020344555.1 Phycisphaerales bacterium | reverse complement strand
GGGGTTCATCGAGTATTCGAATTCGCCAATCATGGAGATGATCCCACCCGGGTGCAGGTTCGCGTGGGGAGTCTGCTTTACCAGCTCTTCTTCGGCAAGACTGGCCACGCGCGTCGCCGCAACCACGATGTTATGGAACTGCTCGGGTGTGGGTATTCGGGCGTGTTCTCTACCTGTCTTCCGTGGACTACCAGCTCTGCGCATCATGATCTGTCGGTCTGATTCCTGGGGTGGTGGACTCGCCGCATCAGGCCACGGAGCTGATCAGACGGCAGACAGACGTTCTGCCCCGCGGAGCGGTTCAAGTGCTCGAATCGGCCTCCTGCTGATAATTGCCAGGGTGTCCTCCGGGATACAATGCGGCATGCCGTTCAGTTCGTCCGGATCCTCGTCCTGAGTGTCCGCTGTTCGTCAAACGCGCTCGGCGGTGGGGGGGGCGGTAGTGCCATCATTGTTACCGCTTCTTTACCCTGAACGCAGTGCGGACCCGTGCCCAGCGCCGTCGCTGCCGCTTCCAGTCTATCTCGACGGTGACGGGCCGCAACGCCCTTTCGTGGACCCGGTCCCGGCCGCTCGTGACCCGCGGCAGGAATAGCAGCCACTCCTGGATGTCCGGTGCCAGGTGATTGAGGTTCACGATCTGCGTCATGCGTGGTTGGGTCACATGTGCGAGGCAGGCCAGTTCTGACAGGCCTGTGACTTTGCCCTCCCGGATCAAGCGGTCGAACCGGATTGCCAGAGCCATCAACCGTGAGATGCGCGGGATGCGGCCGGGCCTCGCTTGGTCGGCCGGCCTCGGCGCGTCGACGATCGCCTTGCGGCCGTGGTCGCGGCGGACGAAATGGACCTTGCGTTTGACCGTGATCACGCCGCGTCCTCCACAGCGCTGGCCTGAGCAGCTGGGCTCCCCGTTTCAGCCGCAAGCGTCTTGATGCCCAACGGGTAGAACGAGATCTCCATGCTGCTGTCGGAGGCATCGAACTCCACACGATGCACGAGCAGGTTGACCAAACGCACCTGTTCGCGCGGGGTGAGGGCGATCCATAGGTTGTCGAAGTCGGCGAATGCGGCGGCGACGTCAGCTTCGGTCACGAGGTCGCGCCGCAAGTCGACAACCTGGCCCTCGACCTCGGCCAACCGGCGCTCAGACTGCCCAACCTGATGGGTCAGGTCGGCGATACGGGCCGTCGCCGCACTAGTGGCCGGCTCGGACGTGGCCGTGCGACGTATCTCGGCGTGGCAACGGGCGAGGCCGCGTTTGAGGATACGCCGCTCGCCCGTCAGGCGCTCGATAGCCTCCTCGGCCTGTGAACGAGCCTGCCGTAGCGTCTCGCCCAGGAGATCGGGATCCTGACCGATGCATCGAATCTGGTCGACGACGGCCTTCTCTATCTCACCGGCCGGGAGTGACGCCGTCGGGCACTTGCGTCGTCCGTTTTTGATGGCGTTGGTGCACGTGTAGTAACGGTAGCGCTTGTGCCCACGACTTGTGAACGTGTGAGCCATCACGCGGCCGCACGCCTTGCAGTAAAGGAGCCTGCGCAACAGCGCGCCGTAGCGGTTGCGAAGCTCGACGTTGCTGGCGTTTCGGTTCTGTTGAAGCCGGGTTTGGACCTGGTGGAACAGGTCCGCCGGCACAATCGCCTTGTGCTCGCCGGCATAAACCTCTTTCTTGTGCCTGACCTTGCCGACGTACAGGACGTTCGTCAGCAACGCGTGGAGCCGACATTTGTCGATCGGCAGGCCGCCGCGATGTTCGCCGGAGCGCGTTGTCCAGACCTTCGACCGCCAGTCCTGTCGGTTCAGTTCGGCGACCACGGACAGGAGCGTCCCGTGTTCGAGGTACATCTCGAAAATCTGACGGACCCGCGACGCCTCGGCCGGGTTTACCACGAGCTTCGGGCTGCCGTTTGAACGATCCACGTCGTACCCGAGGATCGGCGTGCCACCGGTCCACTTACCCTTCTGGCGCGAAGCTGCAATCTTGTCGCGGATGCGCTCGCCGATAATCTCGCGCTCGAATTGGGCGAACGACAGGAGGATGTTGAGCGTCAGCCGGCCCATCGAGTGCGTCGTGTTGAAATGCTGCGTGACAGACACGAACGAGACCTTGTGGCGCTCGAACGTCTCCAGGATCTTGGCGAAGTCCATGAGCGACCGGCTCAGCCGATCGACCTTGTAGACCACAACACAGTCGATTCTTCCCGCCTCGATGTCCGCCAGCAGCCTTTGAAGCGCCGGTCGCTCCATGTTGCCACCGGTGTAGCCACCGTCGTCGTAGTGGTCCGGTAGTATGATCCAGCCTTCGTTCTTTTGGCTGGCGATGTAAGCCTCGGCGGCTTCGCGCTGAGCGTCGAGCGAGTTGAATTCCTGGTGGAGCCCTTCATCGCTGCTCTTTCGAGTGTAGACGGCGCAGCGCGTGAGCGACGCGCGGGGTATTGACTTCGCTTGGGTACGGGTGCGGCTCATCTGGCAGCTCCTAGCCCGAAGAACCGAAAACCGTTCATGTGCGAGCCAGTGACCGCCTTGGCCACGGCCGTCAACGACCGGTAGCGCTCACCGAGATACTCGAAACCGTCAGCCAGAACCGTGACCAAAATGATCCGGCCTTTGTATTTGCGGGTGATCTGCCCACCCGGCGGCGGCAGGCGCGGGTCCTTCGCTACCGGCACGCGGACCACTTTCGCCGTGGCCAAGCGTTTGTCGTTGGCAACGGTCGCCTGCCGAGGCGGCGTGAGGCGAACGTCGGCGTCGTCAGCCAGTTCCTCGGCGCGGCGCAGTGCCCGTTCAGACAGACCGCCCTCGGCGTTGGCCTGGAGCCGCCAGGCGATCCGGCGGATCAGGTACTGCCGGTGGCGACTACGGACCTGCTCACCGAAGACCTCGACGTAGCGATCCTGCAACTGCCCGACGGTCATCTGCTCAAGCGCCGACATCTCCTTGCTGATGTTCAGGCTCATGCGTTGTCTCCGTCATCCCGCAGCCGTAACCCGTGGGTACCGTCAGACACACTGAGCCTCGTTCCGGCGGGAAGCTCAAGGCCATTTTTGGCACAATTCTGAGATTCCGAGGCATGTGTGTCCCCGCCGGTCCGGGCGATGCGGCATAGCCGCCGGACGCCTCGGGCGAGGATCGCCGCGACCTCGTGACGACGCTCGTCCGGTGTCATTGAACTCACTACTGTGCGATCCGGCATGTGGGTGAACTCCATCGGGCGAGCCGTGGGGAATCCGCCCCGTGCGGTCCGCCCGGCTGCTCGTCCACCCGTTACCTATGCCGTCGCGGTGCGAAGTGTCCGCCCTATGAGAAGTTGTCCGGCACGAATCGCTCGCCGTGCGTCCGAGGCGGTGGGTCGGAGGAGTTTCGTAGGGGACTGTGTTCCGAGGGGCTCGACAGAGATTGGCTGCCCGGAACCTCAGGCTCGATCATGTCGGTGCTGGCGATGCGTTCAACATAATGCCCGACGCGTCGTTCAGGAGGCTCTCCAGAACACGAGTGCACGTGGCGTCAACCTTGTAGTGCTCGAAGAACCTATGACACGCTTCCTTAAGAAGCACACAAGCAGACAACGGCAGGAATGGGTTCACGCTGCGTCGTCCCCATGCCGGCAAGAGGTGGTAGTTGTGGAGAGGATTCGTGCAAGGGACCATATTCCACCGGGCGATGGAGATGAACTGCGAGTGCACGTCCGCGCTGCACAGCGAGAACACAAGGTCGTAATAGACCTTCGTCCCTCCTTGCTCAGCCATCTTTCGCGTGTCGATTCCTGCCCAATTGCCGAGGTCAATCGTTCGCATCTGCGCATCCCATGAGTCTTCCGACATCACATCCGCCAGCTTATCGTCGCCGATGTACAGCGCCTTGAAGGCTTCGCGGTAGCCCTCGTAGTCCTGGAGCTTCAGGCCGTACAGGTCCTGCTGTCCAAGACTGTATTGGACAAAGCGGCGATAAAGCGCCATATCGTCCTTCCGCAACAGCCATGCGAGAAGGATCAGTGTTTCGCACAGGCACCGAAGCATGATACCTCCTACCTCGGCGACCCAAAGGCTCCTCTCCCTGAGCACGTCCAGTCCAAGAGCGCTAGCACGTGCAAGAAGTCCGGACAGGACAGAGGTCTTCTCAAACGTACTGGGATCCGGGATGCATTTCTGGTGATCCGCGCGAATCGCCGTCAGAAATCCATCTGCCGCCTGATCAGAATGATCGATGAGCGTCCGGAGAAATCTCTCCTGGGTCTGCGTGGCAGAGTCCTGTTCGTCACCCATTCTCGCGCTGCACATGGTGATTCTCCCATTTGTTGCCCAGAAGGCATCGCCCCAAGTGAAGCCGCGAACAACTTGCCCGAATATGGCGTTACTATCGGCACGAATTCTCGACTCGGTCAAACCGCGATCCCTGCAGCGTGGGTACACCTTCAGTTCGTCGATCAGCCCCCGGTCAGGGATCCTCGCTTTTCCCGCCTTCAGGTAGCGAGCAAAGACCATCACCCGAGCCATGTTGGAGTGGGCACCCGTTCGGTCGACAAGAGCAGTGGTCCACCGCTTGAGTGATGCTACCGCCGAATCGAGATCAAAGCCGACCCTTGTGTCTCCATAGGATGCCAGGAGCCAGTTCATGGGACAGTCGCTGTAGAGTTGAAGGGCGGCTCCAAATGGTTCGATTACCGCGACCTCTACGGCCCTCCTGTTGCTGTCAACGAAAGACTGCCTTGGGGCCTCCGGGACGAAGGCAAAGCTCTCGACAAAGCCAGATACCGGTTCGGCCCCCGTGATCCCCAGGGTATCCACCAGGTCCAGGAAGCGACGTACGAGACGTGGGAATTCCTCTTCTCCGTAAAGATCAATCAACGACTCCAGCCAGAGCAACTGAGGCAAGAGCTGGCGGTGGTAGTCGATGAGCTCAATGTTGGGATAGGTCGCTAAGGGTGGCTGTAGCTTCTTCCCACTCTGTTTGTAATGGTCGATCCGCTTGCGCTCCCTCTTGCCCTTGCGGTCCTTGTCTCTCCTGCTCATCGGAGTCCTCTGGTTGCGCTGGCAGGCCATCAGAGCTGAGAACGCATTCCCGACGGCCAACCGACAAGCGCGTAGGCCAACCCC
>CP070827.1:1073598-1078724 GCA_020344555.1 Phycisphaerales bacterium | reverse complement strand
GCAAGCAATGGCGTCACGGTTCTGACATCAGACTTTTCCGCAGCCGGCCGGCCGGACCTGTCGTTCGACGGCAAACGGGTGCTCTTTATCGGCAAGCACAACGCGGATGACCCGCTCCAGGTATGGGAGATGAACGTGGACGGTAGTAATCTCCGCCGTGTTACGGACGGGTCGGGTAGTGTCCGCGAAGCGATCTATCTTTCAACGCTCTACACGCTCGACGCCGAGGCAACCTACTATCGAATAGCCTTTGACAGCGACGCATGCGGGATGCCAGGTGGGTGCCTGTACACCTGTCGGCTCGACGGCACGGATGTCAAGCAGATCACCTTTGATCCAGTCGGAGTCAGCGATCCGTACTTGCTCAGTGACAGCCGCCTGCTGTTCAGTCGTTGGTCCGGCGCCGAGGCCGCAGGCTCTTCCCAGGTCGGTACGGGAAGCACTGCGCTTATGACCGTTCACGTTGACGGCACCGATATGTTCCCTTTCGCCGCCGTGCACGAACCACCCGCTATTCGTTCAATGCCCTGCGAGACGCCGGACGGATGGGTGATCTACGTAGAGTCTTCTGCGGGCAGTCCGGATCGGGGTGGTTCCCTGGTGGCCGTTGCCCGCAGCAGGAGCCTGCACACGAGACGTGTCCTGGCCAGTGACCCTGACGGGCTTTACTACTCGCCCTTCCCAGCGGCTGATGGGAATCTAGTAGTCTCGTATCGATCGAGCAGCGGCGGCTCTTACGGGATCTACGGGTTCGATCGATCGACTGGAACCAGAGCGGCCGGGGTGTTTGACGACCCGCGATGGCATGATATTGACGCGGTGGTGGTGCAGCCGCGGGGCGGGCCGGCAGGGCGATCCAGTGTGGTGGACGAACGCCTGGACTACGGTTTCCTCTATTGCATGGATGCTTACCTCTCCGATCGTGACGAGGAAGAGGCCATCAGCCCCGGCCGAATCAAGCGGCTGCAGGTTGTGCGGGCCGTGAGTGGTGGACCGCAAGACCCGACGACGACAGCAGCGCAAGCACAAGGCGGATCGGGTCGGCCCGGCATTGGTGAGGAGATTCTGGGAGAGGTTCCGGTCGACGCGGACGGTTCGTTCTATCTGAAGGTCCCTGCGCGTACGCCATTGCGGCTACAGACAATCGGCCCTGACGGCGAGGTGCTGCAAGCGATGCGCAGCTACATTTGGGTGATGCCGAGGGAAAACCGCGGGTGCATCGGCTGCCATGAGGATCGGGAGCTGACGCCGCCCAACCGACATGTGCTGGCCTTGCGGAAGGCACCGCACGCGATCGCGGTCGATGGTGGGCACAGCCACGAGTCTGGATTGACCAAGGAACGGAAAACGAGCGATTCCAGGTGACTGTTACGCGGCTGGATATATTGCTGAAAGTCCCGATGCTCGTGGTGCTGAGCACGCCGGGGCTTGTCCGAGCGCAAGCGGACGAGCTCCCCTGGTACGTAGGTGAGGCCGTTTGCCGGGAATGCCACTCGCCGGGTTACGGTCGTCGTCCCTGCCTGCTGGGCACCATCCCCAAACACAACCGCGCTTATGGGGCGCTTGGCAAACTCGAAGCGGGCCACATCGCCTCTGTCAGCGGTGTCATGGAGAAACCGGAAGAAAGTAGGATTTGCCTGGGGTGCCACGCCACCGGTTCGGATGCCGGACCACGGTGGATGAGGTCGACATTCAACATCGCTGACGGTGTACAGTGCGAAACGTGCCACGGTGCCGGCAGTCTTCACGTTGCCGCCTACTCCTCCTCTGAAGACAACCCGAGTCTCGACCGGCAGCAGGGGATCGGCCGCGGTAACCGGGCAGAATGCGTTGCCTGCCATGTGGATAGGCCGTCTCACCAGCTTGTTCTCGAGCAAGGTTACCGCCTTCCGCCCGCGGACCGGTTGTACAAGACGCCCGTCAACCTGACGGTTTCACCTGACGGCGGCCTGCTATACGTGGTGTGTGAGCACGGCAACAGTCTAGTTGTTGTGGATATCGAGACTGGTGGTCTGCTGGATGAAATCTCTGTGGGCAAGCGGCCGCACGACGTGGCTATCAGCCCTGACGGCCGAAGGCTCTACGTCACCAATCGTCTAGGCGACACCCTGACCGTGATCGACGCCGCCTCTCGATCTGTCGTCACAGAGGTGCCTGCCGGCGATGAGCCTCATGGCGTACTCACCGACGCGACGGGCAAGCGTCTGTTCGTGCTCAACACGCAAGAAGACTCCGTATCCGTGCTGGACACTGAGACATTGACCGAAGTAGCTCGCATACCGGCCGGTTGTGGTCCCTGGTCACTGGCCCTTCGGGCAAAGGACAACTGTGTTTACGTGAGCAATGTTCGGCCGAACCCCGGGCGGTTTCGAGAGCCTCCCAGCTCGGAGATAACGGTCATTGATGCCGATCGGCGGATCGTAAGCACACGTTTTGTGGCCGTGGATGCGAACATGCTTCAAGGCATGGCGTTCATCCCCGGCACGGATGTCGCTCTGGTTACGCTGTTGCGCACTAAGAATCTGGTGCCCATCACCCGACTTGCCCAGGGTTGGACGATCACCAACGGGCTGGGTGTCGTCTGGCCGGATGGTCGTGTCGACCAGGTTCTGCTCGACGCACCGGCCGACCACTTTCCCGACCCGATGGACGTGGCGGTCAGTCCCGACGGGCAATATGCCTTGGTCACCAGCGGCGGATCCGATCAGGTCGCAGTTGTGGATGTCCCCAAGCTACTGTCGATGATTACCGCAGCCTCAGACCGTGATCGCGAGGTAATACTGCCGAATCATCTGGGCATCAGCGCGCAATTCGTACTTAAACGGGTCGTGGTCGGGAGCAATCCGCGGGGGGTCGTGTTCTCGCCCGACGGCCGGTTCGCCTATGTGGCCAATGCCCTCGACGACTCCGTGGCGGTCATCGAAACCACCGCTCACACAGTGGTTGATAAGATCGACCTCGGAGGACCGGACGAGACTACCGAAATCCGCCGGGGCGAGAGGCTGTTCCATAGTGCGGGAAGTGCGTTTGGGAGCCAGTTCTCCTGCCGTAGTTGCCACCCTGACGGGCATATAAACGGCTTGACGCATGATATCGAGGCGGACGGCCTCGGCCTCAGTCCAGTCGATAACCGTACGCTACGAGGCATCGTGGATACCGGCCCCTTCAAGTGGGAGGGGACCAATCCGTCGCTTCGTCGGCAGTGCGGGCCGCGGCTGGCGGTGTTCTTCACCCGCCTTCACCCATTTAGCCCCTCGGAACTCACCGCGTTGGTGCGGTATATCTCGACTATTGAAAGGCCGCCCAACCGCTATCGCCCTGCCGAAGGGTTGACCCTTGCCCAGTATCGCGGCAAGGTCGTGTTCGAGCGTACGGTCGCCAACGACGGCACGCTGCTCCGGCCCGAACAGCGCTGCGTGCATTGTCATCCGGGCGCGTACCAGACATCCAGGGGGAAGACACCCATTCGCAACAAAATGTGGTTCGACGAGCTGGTCGACCTTGAGTTCTTCGATCTGTTTGACAGGAGGAGTTTCGGCGAGCTGGGAATGTACTACTATCTCCAAACCGGCAGACCACCCAATGTGCTCGACGTCCCGCACCTGACCAACGTCTACGACAGCCCCCCTTACCTGCACAACGGAAGCGCCAACACGCTCGAAGAGGTCTGGACCCGCTTTAACATCGTTGACGACCACGGCATGACGAAGGATTTGACTCGACAGCAGTTCAACGACCTGATCGCCTACCTGAAATCCTTGTGAGGTGCACGCCATGTCCTTGAAGCATCATGTAACCAGCCCGCCCGTTGTCGTAGGCGTGGTCTTCTCCGCTGTTTCGTCCTGGTGCTTGCCCGTAGTGGCAGAGAGGCCGGATGAGTCGCCATTCGTGTATCACACCTGGCAGCACTTCAGCACGCGCGACGGACTTCCGCACGACGGGATCCGTGCGATTCGCGTCCTGGCAGGTAAAGTCTGGGTGGGTACGGAGGATGGGCTTGGGCTTTACGAAGACGGTGGCCTGAAAGGCTGGACGAAACGCGATGGCCTGCCGTGGGGTGTAATCTCCGCCATCGACGTCGATTCCCGAAGCGGCGATGTGTGGCTGGGGACCTGGGGCGGCGGCATAATTCGCTTCACAGGTGGGCGGTTTGATCAGTTTACCCAGTTTAACAGTGGCCTTGCAGGCAACCTGGTCTTCGGGCTACTTGTCGAAGGCAATCGAGTCTGGGCCGCCACCAATGGAGGGATCAGCTCATTCGATCCCATCCGCGACATTTGGGAGCTGTATGCTCCGCGGCGAGCCGACGTGCGCGAAACAGCCGTCACCGCTCTGACTGTGGCCCGCGACGGTCTGTATGCCGCCGGCTGGGGCCTCGGCGTGCGAAGGTTCGACCTGGCGCAAGGTGAGTGGATGACCACAGACCAGCCAATGAGCGCAGAGCAGGGCGACCTCACTGACCACGGGTTGGTCGGCGGGGCCGCGATTGGAATCACTGCCGTCGGACGATCGCTCTGGTTGCTAACCCAAGACCAGTTGTTCAGGCGAACCGAGGCGAAAACCTGGCTGGCACGTGGATTGGGCACCCCTCTCGGGAGAGACAACTTCGTAAGCTGCCTGGCGGCGCGCCACGAGACCGAAGCATGGGTGGGCACTAACGAAGGACTGTACGTGTTGACCGATTGGCCCACCGACACCTGGGTAACGTATCGGCGCTGTGAGAACCGAGACGCGGTACTGATCACGGCGACCAGACAGGGCCGAACCATCGACGCAATCAGGACTAGCTCCCCGGTTCCCACTGATCGGATCCGGTGTATAGCGTTTGAGAGAGACGCGGTCTGGGTTGGGACTGCCAACGGGTTGGGACGTGGATCCGGGCGGAAAAGTTGGAGTGAGTCAGCCCGCGACGAGAAGGCATCGAGTGCAGACAAGGTGAGCCACTCCCCCCGGCCCAGTGAGGGTTTGGTGGCGCCCAGACGCGACGCCAAAGCCGCACCGCCCAAGGCTGTCACAATCGCCGCGCTGGGACCACGGACCACGCCCATCGCCCTGCCGGGCAGTTATGCGCGTGATAAGGGCGAAGCGGGCCGGGCCGATTTGCTGGCGGTCCAACTCGCCGTCGA
>CP070827.1:1068367-1073498 GCA_020344555.1 Phycisphaerales bacterium | reverse complement strand
ATGGGGCTTTCCCGCGTAGCGGGCTGCCAGGCCGGTCCTTTTAGGGCCGGTGACCAGGAGCGCCCCACCGACTTTTTCGTTATGTGATTGTGTAGCCCGTTTCCAACGGGCTTTCATAGTCGTGACCCAGCACACCAGAAGGCGAGTAAGCCCGTTGAAACGGGCTCACAGGAGAATTGACGGGGGCACCGCTTACCGGGCGTAAAACGCCCGGCCTAATAGACCTTTGGGAAAGACCGCTGAAGCGGTCTGAGTGTGACGTAGCCGCCTAAACCGTTACGGACCCCCGTTGAGTGCCCCACTCTTGTCGAAGACAAGGGTGGGGGACAGATCAGGGTAGTCAGTCCCTCACCCTGTCGTACCGCAGGCATCCTGCCTGCCTTTGCCGCGTTTGAAAACTTGCAGGCTGGAAGCCCGCGGTACGAACATGAGAAACAAGGTCAACACGGTGATCCGCTGTCGGGCCGGCAGGGTCAGGAACATGCCCGGAGGCGCTGTTGCAGCTCGGCAAGCTCCTCGTCGCGGCGATGGTAGCCGGTCTGCTCGATCAACGCGGCAGCCCTTTCGACGTACCCGCGGGCCTCGTCGATGGCGCGGTTTGTCAGCGGTTCGGTTCGGCATCTGGGGTGAAGAAGCGAGGCATCGGCCTTGGGGAGGATGCTCCCCGTGTAAGAAAATTGCCTACCGCCCAAACCTGTGAAATACGCTTCCACGCACTGCCCGGAAGGCTGGCAAGATTCATACACCGTGATCGATGGGTGTCTCGCCTGTATATTAAAACTTGCCAAGATAAATCTCTTTTTTAAGGCGCCTGCGTTTTCAGGGGTTTCCAGGCCCGGCGCCCTTTGCAAGCGCGCGACGCGACACGCCGTTGTGCCATGTGATTCCAAGACAACGCCAAGCCATGGCGGGGCATTGGCTACATAATTTGACACCCTCCAAAACGTCTTCCCAGGTTGACCAGGGCTGCGTTTGCGCCTTTCCGGGCCCGATGCGTTGCCAGCGAACGCCCAAGAGTGTAAACTCTGGACTTTACGGGCTGCATCTTCGTCCGTCGTCTTGTCGTGACATCGCGCGTGCCTCTCATCTCGTCGCGAGGTCACGCCGACACATTAGAAGATGCCGGTCTTGATATGTAGCGATCGGCCTCATTCAGGTGCTTGAAGAAATCTGATGAGCCGGGCTTGGCGGCCAGTTCGACAAGGAGGTGTCTCGTGCCTATCAAACAACGCATAATGATGATCTCAACGCACGGCTACGTGGCGGCCGAGCCGGAGTTGGGTAAACCCGACACCGGCGGTCAGGTCGTATATGTTCTGGAGCTGAGCAAGTGCCTGGGCCGCATTGGGTATCAGGTGGACATCCTCACCAGGCGCTTTGAGGACCAGCCGCGGTCGGAGAAGTTATCACAGCGCGTACGTGTGCTTCGCTTCCCATGTGGCGGGGCAGGATTCATACCCAAGGAGACCCTGTGCGAGCACATCCCTGAGTGGGTGGCCAACGTCCGGCGCTTCATCGAAGCCAAACGACTGCGCTACTCGTTTATCAACAGCCATTATTGGGACGCGGGCCTGGCCGGGCAATCGCTTGCCAACAAGCTTAACATTCCTCATCTTCATACGCCGCACTCCATCGGCTCGTGGAAGCGAGACAACATGGACGGCGACCCCGAGGACCTCGAGCGCAAGTACAACTTCCGCAAGCGCATCCGCGAGGAAAAGGTTCTCTACGACGAATGCGATGGCCTGGTCGCGACGACAACACAGCAACGTGACATTCTATGCAACGGGGAATACGACGTGCCGCGAGAGAAGATTCACGTCGTCCCACCGGGTTACGACGACACCCGGTTCTTTCCCGTGTCCCGGGCATCGAGAATGACCTTGAAGCAGGAGCTTGGGTTGGAGGGACGCCTGGTGCTTGCGCTGGGGCGGATGGCCCACAACAAGGGGTACGACCTGCTCATTCAGGCGATGCCCATCGTTTTCAAGCGCATCAAAGATGCCAGGCTGCTTTTGGCTTTGGGCTCCACGGAGCCCTCCTCACGGGAGCGCGAGCAGATCGGCGAGCTCAAGGAGTTGGCGGTCAAGCTCGGTGTGGCCGACCGGGTGATATTCAGGGACTACATTTCCGACGAGGAATTGCCGGACTATTACCGGATCGCCGACGTGTTTGCGTTGAGCAGCCGTTACGAGCCGTTTGGCATGACGGCCGTTGAAGCGATGGCCTGTGGGACACCTACCGTAATCACCACCGAGGGAGGTCTTTGGGAGCTGCTGACCTGGGGCCTCGAGGCCATTTACGCGAATCCCTTCGATCCAGAAGCGTTCGGGCACGCGATCTGCGCCGTGCTCCAGGATTCGCGGATCACCGGACAGCTTGCCAAGTACGGCTCGCAAAAGGCTCGGGCTCGGTTTACCTGGACGGGCGTCGCCCAGCAGATTCTCAGCCATATCGAACGTCTGCCGTCGCGCGTGAGCATTGAACATGACAGCACCGAGGAGCGAGAGGCAGACAGCGAGACCTGGTTGGAGGAAGTCTGCTTATTAGCGACTTAGACGATTGTGGATCTCCTCGACGACGCATTCCAAAGAGCCAAGGAAGTCCTCCGTCTAAACGTTACACAGCGGGGCTTCAGCGCCTGCAGCGTCAAGCACGACGACGATCCCGGCAGCAACTATCGCAGCGTTTGGGCCCGCGATTCCGCAATGACCGGAATGTGGTCCTTGCCATTGGGAGATGCGGAGCTTACGGCCTGTGCGCTCCGCTCATTGGAGACGGTCCTGGGTTGTCAATCCCCTGACGGCCATCTTCCCAACTATGTCGACATCGACACGGGTGAACCACGATATGGCGGTATTGGTAACATAGCCGGCATCGACGGGGCCCTGTGGACCGTTATAGCGGCCTGGAACTACGTAAGAGTCACCGGTGACGAGGAGTTTGCCAGGCGTTATTTCGGGAAGATTCATCGAACCATCAAGTGGCTTCGGGCACACGACTCGAATAACTGCGGGTTGCTGGAGGTCCCGGAGGCATCGGATTGGACGGACCTTTTTCCTCGATCGTACAATGTGCTCTACGACGAGGTGCTCTGGTATCGCGCCAACATAGACTTTGTCGAGCTGCGAAAGCTAAATGGAAGACCGGTCGATCGGTACGTCAATAGAGCCGCACGAATACGGGCCTTGATCAACGATCATTTCTGGCCGACGCCCGATACAGTCCGTGACAGCGTGGAGTCTTTCGCGGACACGCAGTTCACCCTCGGGCGAACGCGATATCTCATTTCCCAAATCACACCCTTCGGTTTCGGATGGCGGTGTGACGTCTTTGCCAACGTCATTGCCTCGTTGTACGGCGTCCTGGACGACGAGCGGGCCGGCACAGTGTGGCGTTTTCTGCGTCAGGTTTCCATCGATCACCCTCACCCGGTGAAAGTCCTGTATCCGGCAATTCGTCCGGGAGAGCCGGACTGGCGCAATTACTTTCTGGTTAACCTGCAGAATCTGCCGCATCACTATCACAACGGAGGCATCTGGCCGTTTGTCGGGGGGCTGTGGGTCCGTTTCTTGATTCGATTGGGGCAGCGGGCTCACGCTGAAGAGGCCTTAATCCGCCTGGCTGAGCTGTGTCGAGCGGGAATGGAAGGTGACTGGGAGTTCACCGAATGGGCCCACGGTGAGACTGGTCGGCCGATGGGCAAGGCCTATCAGGCGTGGAGTGCAGCGTCGTACGTAGCGGCGTATCTACGCTTTCAGGGTGACACAAGGATCGAAGTAGCCGAAAAACGTCCCGACGAACTTGTTCAAAGAGACGAGTCGGGCTTGGTCCCGGCCGTAACCGATGACCGCGTCGACCTCGATAGAGGAGGACCGGGAGTCGGCAACGTGCCTCCGGAAACGCCTAAATCCGAGCAGCCGTCGTCAACATAGCGACCGTAGCGTTTCACCTCGTCGATAGCAGCGCCGCAAATTCCTCCCGTAGGACCGGCATCGCTCCAGTGCGGCTGGCGACGAGAGCACCAATCTCGTTGGCAACATGTACAATCCTCTCGAGCGGCCATCCATTCAGCAGACCATAGACAAGGGCGGCAGTGAATGAATCACCAGCTCCCACGGTGTCAACTACGTTCACCTGGCGACCGGGAACGTCGACCTGCTCTTCCTCCGATATGGTGAGGCAACCGTGCTGACCGCGCGTTATGCAGACAAGCTCAACTCCATACGACATTCGAAGTGTGTCACTGAGACCCTGCGCATCGTCCGGATCAAGTCCCAGCATGGATGCCACAAGCGCCACCTCGCCACTGTTAAGCTTCACGACATCAGCCAGTTGCAGGGAGGCTTCGATCGTCTGCTGCGTATAATAGGGCGGCCGTAGATTGACGTCGTAAACCCGCAGAGCGCTTCGCGTTGCATCCAGAGCTCGCAAGACAGTGCTACGACTCTGCGGCGAGCGCTGGGCCAATGTGCCGAAGCATATTGCGGACGCGTTTTCAAGAAGGTCGGATAAGCGGCCGTCGAACTCCAAGTGGTCCCAGGCGACATTCTCGTGGATCCGATAGCTGGGCTGGTCAACGCGCGTGGTCTCGACAGTCACGGTCCCAGTGGGATGTTCCGTGTCACGCTGAATGTACTGTATCTCGAGCCCTTGGCCGCGCAGGTGCTGTAGCAATGCATCACCCAAAGTGTCCGAGCCGACGCGTGAACAGATCATACCATTAAGGCCGAGCTGTGAGACGTGAAAAGCAACATTCGCCGGAGCACCCCCCGGACGACGAAGCTCGCCGAAGCAATCCCACAGCAGTTCGCCGATTCCAACCACTGTTTTCTTACGAGGATCCAGCATTGTCCACACAATCCCTTCCGTCTATGAGCCTATCCCAAAAAGTGTGACACGGGTCTGCAACCCGTGTACTTCACCACCGGGTAGGACTCTTGGCCCGGTATCCAGACTACTCCCGTATTCCGGTAGTGACCAGTGATTGCGCAATCCTCTTTTGACCGACGCCAAGTATCAACATCATCGGTATCGTCGCCAGTACTGCGTAAGCCATAATGGCCCCCCACGATATAGGCGGCTGCGTAAAGAAGTTACCAAGACCGAGCTGCACCGTGCGCGTGTTGGC
>CP070827.1:1063071-1068267 GCA_020344555.1 Phycisphaerales bacterium | reverse complement strand
GTGAAGTTTCGGATCTACCCCGGCGTCAGCCACGCGTTTCCAAGAGACCCAATCAGGGAACTCCACGACGCATTGGAGTTCGTGCTGGACCAATAGCGAGTAGCGCCGGACACTGCCGTGCATAACGGGGATTGCATGGATAACGGCCGCCTCGAGCGACCTCGCTCACGAGTTAGAGAACACTTCCAGGACGTTCCTGGCCGGCGTCGTACCTCATCGCCCGTGTTACGGGCGAGTTCCACGCTGGTCGCCCCGCAGGTACACCTCGGCGTGAAGCGCGATCCTCAGTCGGGTGAACGTTGCTTCATCTGCCCCGGCGTGCTGCCCGGTGGAGTCGCAGTGTGTAAATCTGTCTAATCCGGCCGGACGCTCTTGAGCGTACGCTGGAGATCGCTATACGGGACAGTACGTCCTGAGTTGTCGACGACGAGGTTGATTGGGGCAGCCGGGGACAGCCTCTGGGATTCTGGTCGACGTGCAGAGCGGTTGTACCTGGATTGAACTGGAGAAAAGACATGGAATGTAAGCACACAAAGACGACGCGGACTGTGTTGGCCATGGTTTGGTGTCTCAACTTACTGCTCCTGCCGGCATTGGCTCTGGGCGGGGAGGCAAAAGACCTTGCCGGCTACTGGAAGGGCGCAATCAAGATCCCGGGGATGGAGCTCGAAATCCGGATCGATTTCAAAAAGAAGGACGATGCCTGGGAGGGCAAGATCTCGATCCCGGCGCAGGGTGCGAAGGACCTGCCGCTTGCGAACATCACGGTCGAGGGCGCCAAGGTGGCCTTCGATTTGCCCGGTGTCCCGGGCGAGCCGAAGTTCGTTGGCGAAATCTCCGAAGATGGCCAAAAGACCTCCGGGGAATTCACCCAATCCGGCCAGACTTATCCCTTTTCGCTCAAGCGGGCGGAAAGACGGGCGGCGGCCGCGACGGAAGCACTGGAAGGGTTCGACGAATTCCTCGACCAGGCGCTCAAAGACTGGAACACGCCGGGCCTGGCGATCGGCATCGTCGTGGATGACGAGGTCGTTTACGCCAAAGGGTTCGGCCACCGCGACCTCGAGAATAAGCTGCCCGTCACGCCGAAGACGCTCTTCGCCATCGGCTCCTCGACCAAGGCGTTCACGACGTTTCTGCTGGGAGTGCTCGTCGATGAGGGTCTCCTCGAGTGGGACAAACCGGTGACTGAGTACCTTCCGGGTTTCAGGCTGTATGACGAGCACGCAACAAACCACATGACGCCGCGCGACCTGGTCACCCACCGGTCGGGGCTGCCGCGACATGATCTGGCCTGGTACAACAATCCCATTCCCCGTGCGGAGCTCGTCAAGCGCCTTCCCTTCTACCAGCCCAACAAGGACCTGCGCCAGACGTACCAGTACAACAACATGATGTTCCTGACCGCGGGTTACCTGGCCGGTCAATTGACGGGCGGCACCTGGGAGGAAGGGGTACGGGAACGCATCTTCGCGCCGCTGGGTATGACGCACAGCAACTTCTCGGTAACGGACTCGCAGAAGGCACCCGACTTCGCCCTTCCCTACGAGGAAAAGGACGACGAGATCAGGAAGATGGCATTTCGCAACATCGACAACGTTGGGCCGGCCGGCTCGATCAACTCCAACATCGAGGACATGACCAGGTGGCTCATCGTTCACGTCAATAAGGGGAAACTGCAAGGAAGGCAGATCATCAACGAAACCACCCTGATGGAAATGCACACACCGCAGATGGCCATCGCCGCCATCCCGGAAGAGCCGGAGTTCTCGCCGACCAGCTACGGAATGGGATGGATGATCGACACCTACCGGGGATGCTACCGCGTGCGTCACGGAGGCAACATTGACGGCTTCTCGGCATTGGTCACGCTGTTTCCACGTGACGGGCTCGGCATCGTGGGGTTAGTCAACAAGAACGCCTCGGCCCTGCCCGGCCTGGCAACGCTGCACGCGGCCGACCGGATTCTGGGGCTCGAATTCAAGGATTGGAACGGCGAGGCCCTGGAGAAGTGGAAGGTCGCCAAGGCGGCACGGAAGCAGGCGGAGGAGAAGAAGGACACTCTGCGCAAGACGGGCACTCAACCCGCCCATGTGCTGGGAGAATATGCCGGTCAATACGAACATCCCGGCTACGGGGTCTTGAAGATCGAGCTTAAGGACGATCGCCTCGTCATGACGTTCAACAACATAGTCACACCGCTGGAGCACTGGCACTACGATGTGTTCAACGGTCTGGAGAATCCCGACGACCATACGTTCGAGGATATGAGAATCAGGTTTCTGACCAACATGAAGGGCGATGTCGATGCCGTGGCGGCGCCGTTCGAGATGATGGTCGACGAGATCATCTTCAAGCGCCGGCCGGACGATAAGATGTCCGATCCCAAGTACCTGGCTCAGTTCCTGGGCAAGTACGAAATTGCGAGCCAGACGATCACGATCGGCCTTAAAGGCAGCGTGCTTACGGTCAGTGTCCCTGGTCAGCCGCAACTCGAGCTGGTCCCCGATCGCGATGACGAGTTCAACCTGAAAGAGTTCTCCGGCATCAGTATGAGGTTTGTGGTAAACGACGACGGCAGCGTGACAGCCTTCTTCAATCAGCCCAACGGCGTCTTCGAGGCCAAGCGCATGGAGGAATAGCCAAACGGCCTTCGCACGATACGACAAAGGGATCAGGTCCCTCCCGACGTGCGTCGGGATCCTTGTTTCGCTTCGACAGCGGACCCTGCGCCTACGTCGCTTCGTGGCTCCGTCGCTTCGTCGCTCGGTGGCTTCCCCTCGCTTACCGCGTCGCGCATGGCCAGCTCTCGGACCAGGAGGGTCATCTCTCGTCGGATGCGGCGCAGGCGTACGTAGACCATGAGGAAGCCGAGCATCATGACCACGACGGCGCAGTAAAGTACCAGATCGGCGCCGCGGCCTATGCCCAAGGCGTTGGCGATGACCTTAGTCACCCCCGGCCACATGATGGCCACGCCCGCGACCAGCCAGAGCAACGCCCACAGCAGAGCGTCACGTCGTGTCGCCCAACCTCGGACCGCTGCAACCAGCGTCAATACGAACAAAGCGGCGATGGCTATAAGCGCGAGCGTCTGAAACAGGTTCAATGCAGAACCCTCCCGAGCAAATAGTGCAACACAATCTGAATGGCGTTACGGGAAGACTGCCCTTTCTTCAACGAGTAGTCCGTATAGCGAATCTGAACCGGTATCTCCTTGAAAGGCAACCCGGAGAGCCTGATCTGGTCAATCAGCTCGGTGGCGTGGGCCATTCGGTCAAGGGTGATGTCGATCTCTCGGGCCGCCCTGTCGGAGAACGCTCGCAGCCCGTTGTGGGCGTCGGTGACCTTCACCCGGTTGACCATCCGTGTAAACAGCACGGCCAGCCGGAGCGTCTTACGGCGTGACGCCGGGATGTTCTCCGTTCCCCCCAGGAACCGTGAACCCAGGGTGATCTCGCAATCGCCGCGGAAGATCGGGGCGATCATGGCCTTGACGTCCTCAACGCGATGCTGCCCGTCGGCGTCAAAGGTCACCACCACCCGGGCACCGCGCGACAGGGCGAACTCGATGCCGGTCTGCAGGGCCGCACCCTGCCCCCGATTGATGACGTGGCGAAGGACATGGGTAGCGCAGCGTTTGGCCGCCTCGAACGTGCCGTCGGTCGAGCCGTCGTCCACTACGACGACGTTGGGATACTCCGCGCGGACCTCGCTTACCACCTGCTCGATGCAAGTGCCCTCGTTGTACGCGGCCATCACGATAAACGTGGCCGTACGGGCACTGCTAGGAAGCGTCTCACACTCTGTAGTCTGACCGTTCGCCATGACGGAGTCCGTTGCCCATTCCCCAGCGGCAAGACGTGCCGGGAGATCACCCACCATGGTACCGCACGGGCAAATGCAAATCCACGGGCTGATCTGCGAGGTGGTTTGCTATCGGTCCCTGATGGGAGTGGTCGTGAAGTGCCAACAATATTCCTAAATCACCGTTGACGACCGCAGGCTGCGTCTGCGCCGAGTGGCTCGGCCGAACGAGGAGCAAGCCGAGCTGCTGGCGGCCCCGAATCTCGCCCTGCCGGAACGCATCTGCGCCGACCGCGACGCGCTTGATTCTCGCACGGAGCGCGTTGCCTATAGGGCGTGGACAAACCTCCGGTCCTGATCGGCGAGATCGCCAGAGGCCTTCAAAAGCGACCCAGCCAACCGCCTCGCCGATGGTGGATGTACGGCAGGCCGCGTCGGTGAAAGACAACCAGACGGTTCCCCGGACACGGTGCGGCGCCAGTGCGCTGTCGGCGGCCTTTGGCCCAAGCACGGAAGGGGGCTGCCCCGTGCCCCATACCGACAGCAAGGGTCTGGATGCCCCCGACAGGGGGTTTCCGCCCCGGACGAGGTCGTGAGTTCCGTCCCACGGGGTTACCAGCGTCTAACCTGCTGAGCCGGCCGCTCCAGCCCCGACCCCAACTTTGGACACGCCACGGATGGCCGGCGGAGGCACAAGAGGACTTGACGGCCCGGGATGACGATACTACTGTCTATCGAAGTGACCGTTGCGGGGTAGAGCAGTTGGCAGCTCGTCGGGCTCATAACCCGGAGGTCGCAGGTTCGAGTCCTGCCCCCGCTAGTGACGTAACCTACGCAGGATCAGGAAGTTGCGCTCCGGTCCTGCGTTTCTTTATGCGCGGGGGGTGACCAAAAGGTGCCCACCGCGCGCAGCGCAGGACCGAGGCCTAGCCAAAGGAGGTCCTGCGATGGCCAGCATCTTCCGCAAGCCCGGGGGGGAAATCTGGTGGGCAACTTACTACCACGACGGCAAGCGAGTCCGTCACTCGCTCAGGACGCGTGATGAACGCGTCGCCCGCCGGAAGCTCAAGAAGCTCGAAGGCGACCTGGTTACCGGTGAGCTAGAGAGAAAGACCACCACGCCCCTCGGTCCGTTCCTGGAGCAGTTCTGCGCCCAGTTGGAAACGGTCCGGACGCGCAAGTCATACAAGAACGACATCTCGTACCTGCGTACGTTCTTCGGGCCGGTCTGCGAAGCTCTGGAACCCGGAAGCACCGTCAACCACCGGTTCCCAGGACCGAGCTCGTCGAAGGTCCCCGACAGGCTCGCGCATCGTCACGTCCACGTGCGCACGCTTGAACAGCTGACGGCAGGCAAGATCGACGACTTCCTCGCCACACGTATCAGGG
>CP070827.1:1057766-1062971 GCA_020344555.1 Phycisphaerales bacterium | reverse complement strand
GGTACAGATAATCCGTCCCCTCCTCTTCCTCGGAGATGTCGTCGAGTATGACGCCCCTCTTGTCAATGATGTCGTGCAATCTTCGCGCAAGCGAGCGGGCAAGTTTGGCGCGATCCTCACCCTCACCCTCGAGCTGCGACGTGTCCAGACATTTCACTGCGTCGTCGATGCGCTCCGGATGATCACCGGCCGCGTCCTGGATCGCCGCAAGAAACGCACGCATGGCGGCTCGCGGATTACTCAGGTCAAGGGTCCGCTTCGGTTGCTGCTCGGCTTCTTCGTCGGCCGGCACCGTCGCCTGATCCGCGGCCGGCTTCTCCTGTGACTGTTCACCTGTCGGGGGATTGCCCGCGGGCAACTGCACACCTCGATCAGCAGTGACCCCCGACACCGCAAGCACGAACACAAACAGGAAGTGAATCATAAGCCCGTTCCTCGATCACTCGTTTCGGTTCTTGACCGGAGTGATGGTACACCATCGGGCAAGAACGATCCACCGGCCCAGTCCCCCCTGGAAGGGGAGACAGCTCTGAGGCAGCATGGATCCACCTGGAAGACGCCCGAGATCCTATGATCGCCGCCCTGGGGGGCTGGATGAGCCCGTCTTGCTAACGTGGTGACACGCAACAAGATGCCCCGGCGGTAGGCCTGTGTAGCTTTGGAGGGATGGCGTTACCCGGCTACATTCGCCCGTTGCGATGGGGCATCGGGGGTGAAAGGCGCAGCCGGGCGGCGGATCAATCGGGCTGGGCACATCGCCAGCGACCACGATGCGCTCGGGCCGCCGGTGCGGATCGGGCTCCGGAACCGCCGAGAGCAAGGCGACGGTGTATGGGTGTCTGGGCTTCTCGTACAACTCGGCCGCGTCTGCGATTTCGACAATCTTCCCCAAGTACATGACGGCAACTCGGTCACTGAAATGCTCGACGACGGAAAGATCGTGGGCGATGAACAGATAGGTCAGACCCAGCTCACGCTTAAGACCATTCAGCAGGTTGAGAATCTGGGCCTGGATTGACACATCCAGCGCACTTACCGGCTCGTCGCAGACCACGAACTTCGGATTCAGGGCAATCGCGCGAGCGATGCCGACGCGCTGTCTCTGACCACCCGACAGTTCGTGCGGATATCGATCGGCGTCGGCCGTGCGAAGCCCGACCCGCGTGAGAAGCGTCGCGACGCACTCCCGCCACTTCGGTCCGCGGGCAACGCAATGCAGCGTCAGAGGCTCTCCAACGATCCGCCCTACGCTCATTCGTGGGTTCAAACTGCCTGAGGCATCCTGAAACACCATCTGCATATTGCGGCGGAGCCGGCGGAGGATTGTCCGCGACGCCGCCAGTACATCAGAATCCTCGAACCAGACGCACCCACTGGTAGCGTGAGCCAGCCGCAGGATCGTCCGCCCGACCGTCGTTTTCCCGCAGCCGCTCTCACCTACCAGCCCCAATGTTGTTCCCCCTTCAATGTCGAAGCTGACACCGTCGACCGCGCGGACGTATGCGACGGTGCGGCCCAGCGGGCCGCGGTGAACCGGAAAGTACGTACGAAGATCGCGTACCTTCACCAGCGTCTGTGGTTCACATGCTTTCCGATCGCTAACCACCGCGGCGCCTCCCATGGTGCGCGATAGAGTGTTTGGCGTGGTGCAATAGGGTCATCGTCCCAGTGCCTTGGCTCGTTGTTCGAAGATTCTGCGCTGCTCGCTGTTCGGCGGCAGCGCCCGGATGGCCTGTTCGTACAGGGTGGCGGCCGTGGCAAGGTCCCCGCGCAGGGCAAGCAACTCGGCGCGACAGGCCAGCACGGACGGTGCACCAGGCGCCAATCTCGAAGCATGCGTTGCCCAACGCCACGCCTCGTCTAGATCGTCTCCGCGGCGGCGCTCCAGAAGAAGCATGCACAACTCAACCGCAAGCTGGGGGTTGTCGGGAGCGAGTTCGAGGCATTTCCGATAGCGCCCGATCGCCTCATCACGTTTGTTGAGGTACACCAGCGTCACGGCGTACTCCGCCTGCCAGGCGGCATCAGTGGCGAACCGGCCCTCTCGCTCCCCAAGGCGAACCAGGGCTTCGGTCACAAGTCCCAACTCGCGCAGCCTGCGCACCAAGGCGATCTCCGCATCGACGTCTTCGAGGTTATCGTCAACTTGTTGCCTGAGGCGTTTCAGCTCTTCGTCGGCGTCGGCAAGCTGCCGACTCACCTGTGCAAGCGCCGCCGCCGTCGGCGGATAATCCGGTACCTGCATGTCGGCGATTTGCAGATGCTGCAAGGCGGCTTCCAGGTTGCCCGCCACACGGTGCGCTTCACCGAGGGCTCTATGGGCATCGGTCAGCCCCAGGTCGATCTCGATCGCTCGGTTCAACAGTTCAACTCCACGTTCATACTGACCATGCCGGACCAACCACTGGCCGTACAAATGAAGCGGGCCCACGCCGTCGGGTTGGTCGCGGTAGGCGGCCGCATACAACGTTCCGTTGTCTCGCCATTCCGCATTCCTATACCAGCAGCGCAACATCATGGCGAGCACAAGTACGCCCAGCACCGCCCGCCAGGTGCGCCGATTCACCACAGGATTAACCGCCAGCCCCACCAGAATCACGATCCACACCGATGGCAGGTACCAGACTCGCTCGGCGAAGAACTCCTGAATCAGCACTATTGCATTGGAGGTAGGCAGGTAAGTAAGCACCATCCCGGCTGACAGAAAGGCGACACTGCGCACGCCCTTTCGCCAGGCCGCCGCCGAGGCGATCACCAGCCCCAGCAGGGTCAAGACACCGATCAGTACATGTGGATCCATCGGGGCCGTGGCTAGACGGATCGAATTAATCGAATACTTCGCGCTGAGAACCGCAGGCCAGAGCGTTTTCGCCCAATACATTCCCCAGCTCTGAAGGACACCGAGAATGTGCTGCCACCACGGGGCATCCACGAGTACGTTCACGGTCTTGGTCAATGGCGGCTGCTGATAAAGACGGCCTCCGAGGGCGTGGTAACGAAGGGCAAGATAAATGGCCAAGGGGACCATCAGGTACACAAGCCGCATGAGGGTGCGCCAGGTCCACCAATGCCGGTCGGCGCCCGTCTCGCGAAACCGGTGGTGCAAGAACCAATCGAACAGAAGCGTCAGCACGACGACACTTATACCGACTTCCTTCGAGCCCATTGCACATAGCACCGCCAGGGCCGCAGCCGCACGCCACGACACGGTGGGCCGCCACGTCGTAGACAACATGGATCGCCGATGGGCCTGGAGGGTGAGCAGGACGCACAGTGTGGCCAGAAGGTCGGCCCGGCCGACAACCGACGCGACGACTTCACTGTGAATCGGTAGGGCTGCAAAGAGGACTCCGGCCACAAGTGCAGCCGCTTCCGATCCGCCTACGCTGCGGCACACTCGCGCGACGAGAGCGCAGATCAGGACGTGCAGGATCAGGTTCACCGCATGATGCGGAAGAGGATTGACCCCACCAACGGTCCGAACCAGACGGTAAGACGAAAGGGCAACCGGACGATAGAGAAGGTCGCGGTTGGGCGAGGCCTCTCTTGCTTCGGACCAATAGTCTGTGGTCCAGATTGCATGCCATTGGCCGGCGTCGTTTACCTTCGGGTTTGACCGGACGATCGGAACGTCGTCGTAGCAAAATTCATTGGGGAGCACGTTGACAAAACAGATGACCGCGGCCGCCGCAGAGACCGTCTCCGGCCGGCTCCACCACCGTCTGCGCCTCCCACTCGGGGTGCACCCGGCTTCCATTGATGTCCCGTCACTCGCCATGCTGACCTACGCTTGCGCTCCCGCCCTGACCGAACCACAAAGAAACGCCCAGCCAGGTCGTCTGACGGTGCGGGCGCCGTTACGCCCGACCGATCCGCAGACGGCATCGTACCGGCATGCGGTAGACTGCAACAAGACCACCTCGAATGTACAAGTCTGGGCTGATGCACTTCGATTGTGCTGGACTTAGCCATCAAGTCATCGCCGAGCGGCGCAACCAATACATAGTCCGGCCGTAGGATGGGTGATGGACCCACCTGTTTCTGTTGGAATGCCGGCGTCCTCGCAGCTCGTCGGGCCTCGCATTACGGTCCTGATTCTCGGAATCTTCGATGTGGGGCACGGCACGGCCATCTTCAATTTGTGGAGGAGGCCCTGGCCTGCGGTGATCACGCAAATTAGCCGACGGGAGTGTGGCGGTCTGAGTTGCCCGCCACACTCCCGTCGAAGTGCTGATACAGTACCTACCGAATCTATGGACATCCGTTCGGGCCGGGCCACTCAGCGGGGGGAAGAGGCGGATAAGGGAACCCGCGGAAGGCGTCCAGGCAGAACGTTACGTCTGAAATATCGACCCGCCGGTTCGGGATGTTCCAGTCGAGGTCGGCTCTGGACTTGATGACCGCTGGATTGTACGCTGGCGGTCCTAAGTTCTTGAACTTGTCCAGGACCGCAGTGACATCGCCGGGTATCCCCACGGTTCCGTCCGGCGGCCCACACGGATAGACCGCGCAATTCCGCACTAAATCACCCCACCTGCTGGTGGTGATCGTGAGCGGCGCTGAGTAGTTCGTTTCGTCGCCGAAATCGCATTCACAGTCGATGGCCTGCACGTCGTAAACCGCGTTGGGAACGATGTCGTCATCGCTAACGTGCAGGACGCCAACAGTGCTCCAGTCCATGCAGTGCGGCGTACCCTGCAGGCCTGCGCCTAAAAACTCAGTGGTCGGCTGAGCTGTAGGGCACGGAGGCGTAGGCTTGCCCGCATTTTCGCAGTACGCGGCCGGCTCGCCGACCCAGCACCTGGTGCCGCTAAATCCGCTGTACGGTGGTGGGATGGTAGTCATGGTCACCCGCAAAGCGGTCAGCCGCCCCGGATTACCCGGCTCCGTGGAGAAGTAGCGGATCTTCTCGAAGCCCGCCTCTCCCGCAGGCTGTGTCGGTCCTGCGACTACGCAGCAGAGATTTGGGTCACAATCTGATCCTGATCCTAGGGACGTACCACCCTCGTAGTCGCAGCACTGCTCGTCAACAAAAAGGCACGTACCGCCGGGCTTACAGCATGCTGCCAGCCCCAGACAGTCCGAGCCGGAGCCCTGAGGCGTGCCGCCCGCGTTGGAGCAATCCGCCGGTGTGGCCTCGTAACATGAGACAGATGGAGCGCAGCAGGCCTCGCATGCCGTATCGTTGGTACAGTCCGGGTCGTT
>CP070827.1:1052433-1057666 GCA_020344555.1 Phycisphaerales bacterium | reverse complement strand
CATTGTGGTCTTCCTGCTCGCCCTGCTCGGCGCCGGTCTGTCCATGATCCTGCCGCTGGTGACCCGATACATCATCGATGACATACTTCCGGCATCGACCCTGACCGTCGACCAGAGGCTGACGCGATTGACGACGGTCTGCGGCGCCATGGTGCTCCTGCTCCTTTTCACCCAGGCGATCGACACCTCGCGCAGCTTCCTGATGTCGCTGCTTAACGCCAAGGTGATCTTCCGGCTGCGACAGAGGCTCTTCGACCGTTTCTTGCGGCTCCCACTGAATGAGCTGGCCGAGCTGAAGTCCGGCGGGATCGTCTCACGCCTCTCGCAGGACACCGACAAGGTGACCGGCATGGTCCAGATGGCCCTGATCACGCCGGGCGTTGCGGCCATTCGTGTCCTCCTCACCGTCGCGGTGCTGATCTTCATAAGCTGGCAGATGGCCCTGATCGCCGGGGCGATGATCCCACCGATCGTGCTGATCAATCTGCTATGGGTCAGAAAGGTCCGGCCGATCTACCGGGCGATGGCCCAGGAGCGTTCGGAGATCGACGGCCGGGTAACCGAGTCCTTCGGAGGCATCCGCGTGGTCCGGGCGTTTAGGCGCGAGCGAAAGGAGCAGCGCGATTACGCCGTCGCCCATCATACGATCATCCGCAAGAACCTGCTGGCCGAGAAGCTCCGGCTGGTGGTCAGCACCGGGTGGGGCCTGCTCATTCCCGCCACCAGCCTGGCCGTCGTGGGATTCGGCGGGTACCTGGCGATCAAAGGGCAAGGCACGATCGGCGACATCGTGGCGTTTCAGATGTATGCCTTCATGCTGCTCCATCCCGTCTCGCAGATCGTCAATTCGTTGAGTGCCACGCAGCAGTCACTAGCAGCTATGGAGCGCGTCTTTGACATCCTGGAGCGTCCGCAGGAAAAGCCCGACCCGCCCGGTGCCGTCGACGTCCCCTCCCCTATCCGCGAGATTACCTTCCATGCGGTCAACTTTGAATACCGCGAGGGATTGCCCGTCCTGGCGGACGTGTCGCTGAATGTGCCGGCCGGCAGCACGGTCGCCCTGGTGGGGCCAAGCGGTGGCGGGAAGACGACGCTGGTAGACCTGGTCGCCCGCTTTCACGATCCCACGAGCGGGGCCGTTCTGGTCAACGGGATCGACCTGCGGAACATCCGTCTGGCCGCCTACCGGCGGCAACTGGCCATCGTGCCGCAGGAGGTGTTCCTGTTTGACGGGACCGTGGCCGAGAACATCGCCTATGGACGGCGATCCGCCGATCGCCGGGACATAATCGACGCGGCTACGCGGGCCAACGCCCACGATTTCATCGAAGAGCTGCCGGAAGGCTACGACACACTGATCGGCGAGCGCGGTCTGAAGCTATCCGGCGGTCAGCGACAACGCCTCAGCATTGCTCGGGCCATTCTGGCCGATCCCGAGATCCTCATCCTCGACGAGGCCACCAGCAACCTGGACACGGAGAGCGAACTGCTCATCCAGACCTCACTTGTAGACCTGCTGTCCTCGCGAACCACTTTCGTCATCGCCCACCGGTTGAGCACGATCACCCACGCCGACATCATCGTCGTGCTGCACGAGGGCCGCATCGAGCAGATCGGCTCTCACGCAGACCTGATGACCCGGGACGGCCTGTACCGCGAAATGGTCGAACGCCAACAGCGCCTCTTCCCCGAAACCGCCGAGGCCCTGGAGTGGGATTGACAGCGAGGTGCGTCGGTCAAGACTTCCGGCGCCATGTTTCGCAACTATCCCCAAACCAGTGCCATGATTAGGGCATTCACGGATTCTGTGTATCAGGTGTAGCGCCGTCCCTTGTGGGCGGCGCCCGCCCCGAATGTGCGTCACCCACAAGGGGTGACGCTACACAAAAACCGATAACGCTCTAGCTCCCCGAGTCCGTCTGCGGGACGGGCCAGAACACGTAGTCGTGTCCGGGTTTCCTCCGTGCCCACCGTGGGTCGTGCTTGCCTCCGTCGTCCTTCCCGTCGCACCCGACGGAGTAGAGCCACGGTGTTCCGTCGCGGAGTTCATAAACGAAATCCTCGCCCGAGAAAGGATCGACGCGAACGTCCTTAATGTCCGACCCGCAGGCGTCCAAGGTATCGGGCCAACGCCCGTGCTCCTCCCGAAATACATGGATGACAAGCGTCAGGATCGTCCCACGTCGCATACCCTCGCACCGCAGGCCAAGCTCGTATGTTCGGCTCAGGGGTGCGAGATAGAGACTGAGTATCGGATTGTGCCGAAATATCTTCTTTTCTCGTCCATCAAGCGCCTTTGCTTCTTTAACGGCGTCGATGGCCCATGGCTTTTCCGCAAGGCGCACAAAGGGCAGGAACCATTCATCGACGCGCTTAGCAGTCTTCTCGGGTCGTGGGAGGGACACACCACCGGGAGGGAGATACTCCGCTTGCCCCAAGCGCTTGGCTGCCGCATCAGAGAACCGACCACCAGAATAAAGCTCCTGAAGCATAGCCAGAACGCCCATCCAATCAAAGCGATACGCCTCTGCAAGATCACCTGGCCGATCATGTTTGATCATACAGTCAAAAGTTTTCTTGATGTCATCGCCTTTCAGCACCGTCTCATCCAACGCGTTCACAATGGACTCGTAGATGGTTGCTCGAGCGGCCACATTCAGCAGAAAAGGTATTACCCCTCCCCTGTACTCCACGTGTCGTGCATCACAGAAAGTGATTCTCCAGGCTCTCAGCAGCGCACCCGCTCGCGGCGGGCTGGAATCACCCGTCATCCAAGCCTCCGCAAGCGTTCCCTTTGTAAGAATCCTTGTCGGTTCCGAGAGGGGCCACTTGTCGAACCACCACGACTTGAACTCGGCATCGTATAACCAACGCACATCGTCAACTTCTGCGGCCTTGGCGAACGACTGAAGATGTGGGCCGAGCGATTCGAGGTAGCGACCTAGCTCCGGCTTGTCGTCAGCCAACCATGAGGCTTTGGCAGCCGCGCTAAGCTGCTTCTTGAGGGCTCCGTCCGGCATGGGGAACGTCCCGTCTTCAGCGGCGGCCAAGATCTCGCCATAGATCTGCTCACCATCAGGCCAGTCCGGGTCGAAATTACGGGCGCTATACCAAGCCAAGTAGTCCACTGGCTCAGTGAAGTTCGGCTTCGGCGGGCGATCGATGTCCTCAGCGGGTAAAGCGTCTCCCTGTGACGAATCCCTGTCCTTCTTGGAGTCGTCGCGTGAACACCCGGTACAAATGCAGAGAACAGCCACAGACAGAAAACACTGTGCTCGCACCGACATACCGTCCTCCGAGCTCACGCCGCTTCCGCGGTCAGACACTGTACATAAGAATGGTCTATGTCGCCACACACCGTGTGGAACCAGCGGTCAGGTGGGCACGAAACACAAGTGAGAGAATCCGTTTCACTTGGAGCGAGCAAATTGCCTGGGTATGGTGGCGGCCTGAGGCTCGATAAATGGGGAATGTCGGCCTACCGCTGCTAAGCAGAGACCGCGCGCGGCATTGGCTGGTCGAGGTCCTGGACGCGGCGCGGAGTCAACGGGGTTTCAAACTCTGGGCGCACGTCATCATACGCGAGCACGCACAGAATCCTATCAAAAGAGTCCTTACAAGAACCGACAACACACGTCCAAGGATCGGGCGGTGCCTGGTGTAGAATCGTTCCTACGGCACAAGAGCGAAATGCCATGATCGTAAGGAGTCGACTATGTCTCGAAAGCCGCGCTCTCTCGGACTGTATCTGATGGTGTCGGTCGGCCTGCTGGGCGGATGCTCAGTCTCATCGGAAGGCCCACTTACCCGCGTAGGCCGCGTGAAGGTCGGCATCGCCTACGCTGTCGCCGTCGACGGTGACTATGCATACGTCACAAACAACGACGGAGTCGTGATCGTCGACATAGGGGCGCCGACCGGCCCTAAGAAACTGGCCTTGTTGAAGATTGATGACGGTGCGTTTGGGATCGCTGTCCGCGACGGAATCGCCTATATCGCGGGGGATGAAGACGGCTTCATCACAGCCGACGTGACCGATCCAAGAAACCCCAGGAGAATCGGCCTTTACCAGCCGGGTGGATCGATGACCAGCGTTTGTTTGCAGGGCGGGCGCGCCTACGTCGGGTGCGGCCACCGCAGGCTTATAGTCCTGAGCGTGGATGACCCGGCGCATCCCACCTTGCTCGGTGAGTATACGGATGAAGGACGCGTAATGGGGCTCTTCTGCCACGGGGACATCGTTTACCTCGCCGACCCGACCAGCGGCCTCGAGGTCATCGACATGGCGAATCCGGCTTCGCCTGTCAAATTGACCACCGTCCCGGATACGCCTAACGCCTGGGGCATGGACATGCACGGAACGCTTCTCTTTTTGGGATGTCACGCCAACGGAGTCAAAATACTGGACGCGTCGGATCCGCGTAATCCCAAAGTCGTGGGCTCCTTCTCCAACGGTGGAGAAGTCTACGGCGTCACAGGTGATGACGCCTTCCTATATGTGGGCGATCTCCAAGACGGCGTCGAGGTGCTCGATATAAGAAATCCAGAGAACCCCCAGATGACGGCCCGTGCCGAGCGCTACGGCGTGCACGGCGTCACCCATCGCGGGAAGTACGTTCATGTTGCGACGGGGAATCGCGGTTTCATCATTCTCGAACATCGCGAGCGCACCAACCGCTGAGCGGCTTGGACGTGCCGTGATTCACCGGGCGCGCCCCAATGCCGCCCGCGTATCACGATGATGGTGGCCCGGTTTGGCTCGAACGAGTGCACCACCCCGAGCTGATGGCCAGATAAGCCTATCGGCTGCATTCCTTCACACCGAGCTTCGCAAGTCGACCAGCTCCTCGTGGCCTATGATGCCTATCTGTTGGCATCACTCTGGGGTCGTCAGACGAAGGCTCGATCTACGTACACATTGGACCGGGAACCGGTCGCGTTGCGAGATCCTTGTGCGACGAAATCTCCGGACCTCAATCAGTTGGAACCGAGGTCAAATGGCGGCGAGTCACGGCGCACGGCGCCAGCAAGCATTGGGGGCGGTTATACATGGTTTCATCCCGTTCTACACGAAGAGCAGCTCATTCAAGCAGGATACATAGTCCGCGCCGTACCGCAAACAATATGTTGAATACAAGTACTGCTACGTGGCGTGTGACGGACGGCGCTGCCGCCTCGACAACATAACAAGTTCCCACCCGCGGCCCGACATGACCCACAAACGGCAAGGACA
>CP070827.1:1047093-1052333 GCA_020344555.1 Phycisphaerales bacterium | reverse complement strand
TCCTGGCTGTTGTCGATGGGCCGGCGACGCCATCGCATCCGATCAGTCTCCGCCTATCTGTCGCGCAACATTTGCCAGTACCAGTTCGGCAGGACGACCGTGTTTCAGAATCTCCCGCCGGCCCACGCCCGCTACCTGCGGTTTCGGTAGGGTCATTTGTTGCAGGTGACGAGAACCCACAGCAGCGGATATACTAGATCCAGGTAACGCTGGCGGGACCGACTTTCCAATCGCTCAGGCATCGCGAGGCGTTGCGGACCGGGCAGCCATGGACGATCAACCGGACGTCATTCTGTACACCGACGGGGCATGCAGCGGTAACCCCGGACCGGGCGGCTGGGGGGCCATCCTCGAGCATCCCGCGACCGGGACCGTCAAGAAGCTCTCCGGGGGTCAGCCCAGAACCACCAACAACCGCATGGAGCTCACGGCCGTCATCGAGGGACTTCGCAGTCTGAAAGGCAACAAGCGCTGGCGGGTCCATCTGGTCAGCGACAGCCAATACGTCATTAACGGTCTGACTGAGTGGATCAAGAGCTGGATCGCCAACGACTGGCGCCGGGGACGCAAGCCCGGCTCACCGCCGGTCAAGAACGTCGACCTGTGGCAAGCCCTGCACGCCCTGACCGGACAACACGATATGACCTACGAATACGTTCGCGGGCACGCCGGCCACGCAAAGAACGAGGAGTGCGATCGGTTGGCCGTGGCTGCGATAGACGCCATACGAAACGCGTGAGTCAATTGGCGGCGTCGCTAGCGTGCGTGGTGACACAGTGCGCAACGGTCCGCGACCCCTGGTTTGCATAACGGAGACTCGGGATGCAGGTTCGTCGTGCATTCACTGCGGCACCGTGGGAAAAAGAGGTCGGTTATTGCCGTGCGATCCGGGCCGGGGATCACATCTACATTACCGGTACGGCCCCAGTCGATGATGACGGCGGCGTACACGCCCCGGGCGACGCCTATGCCCAGGCCAGGCGATGCCTCGAGATCATTGAGAAGGCGTTGCAGGAGCTTGGTGCGACCCTGGCCAACGTGGTGCGAACACGGATGTTCGTCACGGACATCACCCGTTGGGCGGAGTTCGGCCGAGCCCATCGCGAGTTTTTCGCCGACCATCCCCCCGCGACGTCTATGGTGGAAGTCAAATCCCTCATCGACCCGGCGATGCTCATTGAGATCGAGGCCGACGCGGTCGTACCGCTCAGCGATCACGGCGGCGGCGAGCCCGGCGACGCGCGGCCTCGTACCTAACGGGCGTCAGCCCCTACGCCGCGATGGTCCGTCGGGATGAGCCCACCACGCCCCCGGCATGCTGAAGAGCCGTAAAACAACAGCCGTAACCATTTGCGAAATATGTGCTTAACACAGCTTCGCCGTCCGGACGAGATCATGAGTGCGCGGGCCATGTCCGAGATGGAGACGTATGTCAGTACGGCCGTCAAGCGGGAAACCCAAGCACTCCGATAATAGCTCCGTCGAGGATGGGAGCCCAATACCGCATGGAGGCAAATAATATGGACCTCGAAGAACGCGCCGAAATCCGACACGCGACGCAGCGCACTCGTCGTGGACCTCGCAAAACGGTTCATGTACTGGCAGCCTTTGAGGGCAACGGCAGCCTGGGCGACGATGTCGCTCCGGCGCCGCTCGAGCTGACCATCGAGGCCACCAACACAAAACTGGAAATCGCCCCGTGGCTGGAAGACGAGTGGTGGACTGAGGTTATCCAGCGCTGGGCAGACTGTCCTGTTGCCGTACACATCTCGCCGACGCCCGGCGCGCTGCTTCATCCTGTTGTTCTGCACCAGCTCCAGATGCTGCGACGGGTAACGCCAAACTGGAGGCTGGTAGGCCACGCCTATACGGACGATCTGCCGACGGAGGATGCCGTTGCTGAGCTGGTCAAGGGTCCATACCACGAGGTCCGGTTCACAGACCAACCCCGGTGGGGTGCGCCGCAGGGGGATCGGTTCTCCTGGACGCCCCCGCTCGAGGAGCTGTTCGCCCGAATCCGGCGTGAGCACTCACGCCTCGGCACAACTGCACCGGTTCTGGTGCGACTGCCATCAACGGTGCCAAAAGCCTCCGGCGTGTCGACACCGACGGCTAATCCCGCCGGCGAAGCACCCGCCTCCCCGGAGCCGATAGAAACGACCTGACAACAGCGTGGCTCTCTCATCAAGTCGCGGATCGGTGGGCTGCTACTCGTCGATCGTCTGTCTACCGGCCATGCCGTGAACAACTGGATAAGGTGTTGCGACAGTCCACCGAAGGCGTTAGGCTGACTTACTGACGCACGCGGCCCGGACAACTCGGTCGCTGAATACGGGTCAAGCCGATGAGACTTGTACGACACCGATCAGCCCTGCCTGCCTCTATTGTTCTGCCGCGCCGTTGGCGCCGGTACGGCTTCAATACGCTTGTAGTAGCAATCATCGCGGCAGGTCTGGTATGTGCCCGGTCGGCCAAGACGCCGGTCCAGAGCGATGACTGGAAACGCTATCACGACCGATCGTTTCGTGTTGCCTATGTGGTGGATGGCGATACGCTCGACATCGACGTCCCTGACGGCGACAAAAACGTGACACGCATCCGGCTGTGGGGGGTGGATACGCCGGAGCCGGGTCGGGGCGGGAAGCCGGATATGCACTTTAGTGGCGAGGCCAAGGCGTTTGCCGAGCAGACGCTGGCGGGCCGGCGCGTGCACGTTGTCCTATCGCCCAAGCGGACGCGCGGTAAATATGGCCGACTTCTCGCATACGTCTTTCTGAAGCGCGGCGGGCCCATGTTCAACGAAATGCTGCTCGAAGAGGGGTACGCCTATGCCGACCTGCGGTTTGATCACCACTACTACAAACGATTCCAGGGCGTCGAAAAACGTGCTCGCACAGCGGGCGTCGGCCTGTGGACCGAAGTGACCTTGGACAAAATGCCTGCCTGGAAACAGCGCTTCGAGCGCAGGGCGAGCAAGTCCGGTGGTTGAGCTTGGGACGAGGAATGTTCTCTTTGCGACGGATCGGATGTATGCTACTACGCCGGCGGTTGGGCGGGGACGGGGTGTGCCCGAGGCCACGACCACGCAAGTAGGAGCCTGCAGATGCAAACGGTGATGCAAGGAGTGCTGAGCGGAGCGGACCAGGCGATCGGAAATACGCCCCTGATCGAGCTGCAAAGGCTGTGCGCCGACCTGGACGGAACGGTACTCGCCAAATGCGAGTTCATGAATCCGGGCGGTAGCAAGAAGGACCGGATCGCCAAACAAATGATCGACGACGCGGAAGCACGCGGGTTGCTGTCTCCGGGGCAGACGATTGTGGAGGTGACCAGCGGCAATACCGGGTGCGGGCTGGCAATCGTGTGCGCCGTGCGGGGCTACCGGTTCGTGTCGGTGATGTCCCAGGCCAACAGTGTCGAGCGCGTTCGGATGATGAAGGTCCTGGGGGCGGAGGTGCTTCTGGTCGATCAGGCATCGGACTCACCACGCGGGCAGGTCAGCCCTAAAGACCTCGATCTGGTCGAAGAGGCGGCGGACGACTACGTCAAGAAGCATGGGGCCGTGCGGGTCGATCAGTTTCGCTGGGAGAGTAACAAGCGGGCCCACTACGACGGCACCGGGCGGGAGATTTGGGAGCAGTCCGACGGCCAGGTCGACGCCTTCGTGGAGTTTGTCGGTACGGGAGGCACCTTTGCCGGCGTGTCGGCGGCCCTAAAGGAACGCAACCCGGGCATTCGCTGTTACATTGTTGAGCCGGCCAGTGCATCCTACTTTGGCTGTCAGGAGTACCTCGGCCCACATCGGATTGCCGGTGGCGGCTATGCCCGCGACCTGGCCCTGATCGATCATTCCCTGGTTGAAGACTACGTCCCTGTTGACGACGACACTGCCATCAAGATGGCACGAAGAATGGCAGGCGAGGAAGGCCTGTTCGTGGGCACGTCTTCCGGGGCGAACACGGCAGCGGCCATGAAACTCCTCAGCGAGCGGGAGCGCGGCTCGCGGATCGTCGTCGTGCTGACCGACACCGGGCTGAAATACCTCAGCACGCCATTGTTCGAGGTTTAGAACGTCTAATAAGAGAACCGACACGCGCCCACCAGGAGACGATGGGTGGCAGGCTCGGCGCAGGCGAGCATAATCTGACCCCGAGTATGTCCGCGCTTTGCCTGGGTACGTGTTGTCCGCCGACACGGCTTATCCATAGCTCGCTGCGCGCAAGTCGTTGACAGACAAGTGCTTATGGCTCGCGCCAGGCGGCACGGCCGGATAGCGCGTTCGGAAGGATCTGACTGACCGCCTGCGGCGGACGGTACGGATCAGAACCGCGACAGTCATGGAGCGGTCAGGCGAAGGGCACCAGGGACGACGGGACCGCTGGTTAACACTCGCGGTACTGATCGGCCTGTGGTTCGGTCTGTAGGTTTGGACATCCGCGCGCAGTCTCAAAGATCCACAAAGGTGGGATTTACGCTGGCTTTATGCGGAACAGTGCCTGGCCGAATTGGACCTCGGAGGTGTCTTCGGCGAGTATCTTTACGACCTCTCCCTCTTCGGGAAGACCGGGACCATCGTAGGTGATCTGGTAGAAGCACTTCATGATTTCCACCAGGCCGAGCACTTTTCCGGACGCCACCGGGGAACCAACCTCCACATAAGGGGGCGAATCCGGTGATGGACGCCGGTAGAAGATCCCCTCGGACGGAGCCGGTACGGTAATCAAGCTGGCATCGTCGGCCTCACCAGAGGCGCTGCGGTGCCCGGCCGGCCCGCCGGAGACCTCCGCACCGGCCTCTAGTACCCGGGGATCGATCCGGGCGATCGGTTGACCATAGGCAACCGGCGTGTATGCGTTGGGAATGAGCGTCTCGGTGACCCGCCCGTGCACGTCGCGCGGCAATCGCAGCACGTAGCGCTGATTGAGGACCTTCATCGTGATCACCCGATCGAACGGGTTAAGGAACACGCCGACTCTCGGCGCCCCGTCGGCCATTCCCACAACGGGAGAAGCAACCAACAGCGTCTGGGGATCCTCCTGATCCTCTTGTACCTTAGCGATAAGCGTCTTCTCAGCCATATCTTCCGCTGCTTCCGCAGCGAATGGCGAATTATGAATGGTGAATTATGAATGGTGAACAAGAGCGCGGCATAGTCGCGTTCGCCGCCTCTTGTCTATCTCCATTCGACACTTGCTGTTCGGCATTCATCATTCCGCATTCGCCATTCGCTATTCGCTATT
>CP070827.1:1041729-1046993 GCA_020344555.1 Phycisphaerales bacterium | reverse complement strand
TTGCCCCTTCCGGGGCTTATGTGTTTGCGCCGTTCTCATTCTGGTTGCCAGGCTACAGCATACCACCCCTCAATTCAGGAGTAACGGGGCACTGGTTCTCTCTTTTGACGAACAGTCTGTTTGATCGACAACTCCATGCCGTTGCCGACCGGAACGGTAGTCGAATAGAAATCATCGCGCTGACGAATCCACGCCACGAACTCCGCAAGCCGATCAGCGAGGTCTATGGTGTTATCAGTGAGCACGACGGCACGGTCGCTGAGCTTCTCGGCGACAAGCTCCACGTATCGAATGCAGCTTTCCTTGTCGGCATCGTTGAGGACAAAGTCGATCGGGCCGGTGAGCGACTCCAGAACGTCAGCCGCCCTGCCGGTTCGTACATCCACGCATGCCGTCAGACCGCCGGAGTCGAAATAGTCCCGAGCGGTCTCACTCTTGCGCGGGTCGTGGTCGATGGTGATCAGCGTCCCGCCGTTCTCACGCAGCGCGGAAGCAATCCACAAACCGCTGTAGCCGTAACTCGTGCCGATCTCGACGCCATGCTTTGCCCCGCAGCCGAGGATCAGGGCATGGACGAACTCACCGGCCTCGCGCGGAATGGCCAGCGCATCATCGACTGTGCCAATGAACCGTTCCAGCTCGCTGATGGCCTTGGCAACTCGCTCGTGCATCATGGAAGCTCCTGCGAGGGCTGCCGATCACGCCGCTGGGCGGATGCCCCGTGGAATAGTAGCGTGCCGCCTACTCGATCGAAAGTGTCGGCGCCGCCTGAAGTCGGTTTCTGATGCTGACCTGCCCGGCCATGTTGGTAACCACCGAGTTGATCGCAGCGCTCAGGTGGTCCTCGGTGTCGGTGAAGGCTTTCTCCGGCGTACCGCCGTCGCCGTAGATTCGTATCCTGGCGTTCAGCGGAATCTCGCCGAGGAACGGGACGCCTAGTTCGCGAGCAGCGACTCTTGCACCACCGTGGTCAAACGGCTCATCCCGATGGCCGCACTTGGGGCACAGGTAGTAGCTCATGTTTTCGATGATCCCAAGGCATGGAACGTTTAGCTGTTCGTACATCCTGACCGCCCGCCGGGCGTCTGCCAAGGCAATGTCCTGCGGCGTGCACACCACGACCGAGCCGGTCATAGGAATCAACTGGGCCAGACTCAAGGGAACATCACCGGTGCCCGGCGGCAGGTCGACAATCAGATAATCGAGCTCGCCCCAGTCAACCTGTCCGAGAAACTGCGTGATCACGCTGTGTGTCATGGGGCCTCGCCAAATCAACGGCCTTTCCCGATCCACCATGAAGCCGATGCTCATGATCTTCACGTCACCGGCCGTTGGCGGGACCATCAGGTTTTCCGGCATCGGAGGCCTGGCCCCTTCGATCCCGGTCATTGTCGGGATGCTCGGGCCGTATACGTCCGCGTCCATGATGCCGACCGATGCTCCCTTTCGCTGAAGCCCGTATGCCAGTAGTACGGCGGCCATGCTCTTGCCGACACCGCCCTTCCCTGCGCCTACAGCGACAATGTTCGTCACTCCGGGCAACTGCGTGGTATCCTCACGACTCGAGCGGACCTCTGCGCTCCATCTGATCTCGACGCCCTGCACACCCTCGATTCGCCGGACCGCTTGCTCGACGTCGCTCTTGATACGCTGCTTGAGCGGGCACGCCGGTGTGGTCAGCTCGATGTCGATGAGGACTCTTGATCCGTCGATGGCGACGTGCCTGACCATTTCCAGCGAGATCAGGTCCTTATGCAGCTCGGGGTCCTTGACCGTGCGTAATTGCGCCCGCACTTGGTCTTGTGTTATCACACTCATTCCGGGGAAAGCTCCAAGGACCGACGGTTCAATCAGTCTGCCGCGGACACTACACCGGCCCGCGGGCCCTTCATCCAGGGCTGCTCGGCAGGAGTAATATAGCACTAATTTGGTGCCATATCCAGATACGGATGGACACACCGGGCAGGCGCTCGGTCTGCGCTTCCGAATTAAGCCAACCGAGGCGAGTCCGCTGCCCCGCCGATATCTGGTCAATAGCGACCCCTTCGGGTAGGCTTCCGAGGCAGGATAACCGGCGGTGGGATAACGGCATTACTGACCAAAGGCGGCGTGGCGCCGCCACGTCGTGGGCCGGAAACCTGAAAAGTAGGAATTTACTTAAGTTCTTGGAGCGTTAACCACCATGGGTAGATGTGCAGATGTATCACTAGGATATGGGCTGTTAGTCGGACTGTTGCCATTTTGTATTTCGGCCTCTGCGCGGGGAGAGCCTGCGGACGAGTTCCTTGACAAGCTGGAGAGAAGACGGACCCAGCTTCAGACGCTTCACCAGGTCACCAAGGCGACGTCGCGAGAAGGTGACATCGTTCGAGAAACCACTACCCAGACATGGGAGAAGCGAACCGGCAAGACACTCAGAATCCACCGCAGCACGAAGATCAAGACTCTAAAGAAGGGTGGGAAACCGGTGAGCGAGGTGGAGACGCTTACAGTCGTGGATGGTGAACACGAATGGCGCCAGATGCCGGTCGGCGATCGGACAATGGTCTTCAAGTCCAAGGTGTCTGACCTGGGCGCTCTTAACGACATCCGGGCGACACTTCGTTCGGGCAAGGGGCGGATAACGGGTCGCGAGAACATCCACCGGGAACCTTGCGTAGTGCTCGAAGTCAGCGGGGGCGATAAGAGTGATCGCTTCAAGGCGACCTATTGGATCAGCGAATCATACGGTGTGCTGCTCAAGAGTGTCAGCACCCGGGCAGATCGCAGCCGAACGGAAATGGATACGGCCGAGCTCGAGGTGAGCGCCGCCATTCAAGACACGAAGTTTGTTTACACTCCGCCGGAAGGTGCCACGGTTCTGGATACCGGGTCTATTGGCGAGAAAGGCGACGGCTCCAAGCCGTAACCGGATGCCCTTCGAGTCCGAGAGCCTATGCCACTGAACGACGCTAATCGCCGGAGTCGACGATTGATCTGGCGAATTGCCGGTCTGTGGATGGTCGCGCTGGCCGTCGGGCTCGCGGTCGTGGGCGTCGTGCTCGCCCTGCAGCAAACACGGTCGCTTACCTTTCGCCTGATGGCCCCGGCGGAGGCCCAAGCCGTCCGTATCGCCGATGCGGCCCTGGAACAGTTCAACGAGCGACTCTCCGCCGGTCTCCGCGCCGCTGCAGACCGTTTGCACGAAGGTTCGGACCGGCCCTGGGAACTCCCAAGTGAGTTTCCCACCTGGCTGGACGGACTCTTCACCTGGAACGGGCGCAACCTGAGCCTCATCGTCCCGCCGTCGGGCAATACGACGGAGTTGATTCCACTGGTGAAAGAGCGCCTGGCGGCACGCTGGCAGCGAGCGTCTGCAGATGCTGAGCCGGGCATCGAACTGTTTTATGACTCGATTGAGACCTCACCGGTCGTGACCGCGTGTGTCGAGACGACGGATTCAAATGCCCAACCGATCCTGGTCGCCGCACGCCTAAACCTCCAACGACTCAGATCTGACCTGGTTGAGCCGCTGCTGCCCGCGGCCTCCGGTTTGGAGTTGGTCAGGGCCAGCCCCGGCACGCTCTACAAGCCTTGGTCGCAACGGCTTCTGAGTGCCATGCGTTTCTGGGCCATCGAGCCTACAGATGCCTTCATCCGTGAGCAGTTCAGGGCGGTTCTCGGGCAGACACTTGTCTACCTGGGGCTTACGGTTCTGGCACTGGCTACGCTCCTGATTGCGATGTGGGTGCTGGTTCGCGTGGTGCGGCGGGATATGGCCCTTGCAGAGATGAAAGCCAACTTCGTCGCCGACGTATCGCACGAACTCAAGACACCACTGGCCCTGATCCGATTGTTCGGTGAGACGCTGCAATCCGGCCGGGTCACCTCCGAGCAGAAACGGCAAGAGTACTATGACATCATCACTCGGGAGAGCACGCGTCTGGCCAATCTGATCAACAACATTCTCGATTTCGCGCGGATCGAGGCCGGCCGCAAGGAGTATTCGCTGGAGCCCACGGACATCGCCCACGTGGTCCGAGAGACCTACGAGGCCTATCGGACGCAGCTCGAACATAGCGGGTTCGAGCATCACCTGACCGTCGCCCCAACACTCCCCCCTGTCGATGCCGACCGCGACGCCATCGCCCGGGTGCTGATCAACCTGACCAACAACGCCATCAAGTACTCCCGGGATGAGCGCTATTTGGCGATTGATGTGACTCAGGACATTCGCCGCGGACGGCGAGGTGTGCTGATATCCGTACATGACCGCGGTATCGGCATACAGCCGGAGGATCGGGCTCACCTTGTGGATGGATTCTTCCGCGCTGCGGACCGCCGGGTCCGCGAGCGGGGAGGGGCCGGGCTGGGCCTGGCCCTGGTCAAGCACATTGTCGACAGCCACCGCGGTTCCCTGGATGTCGAATCTCGACTGGTCAAAGGTAGTACCTTTCGCATATTCTTACCGGCGTCGGAGCGGCAGGCTCCCCCGGAAAGTGAAACGGACCGGGAGGGCCTCGCGGTAGAGGAACCCGACCGACAGGAGTAATCGAAACCGCCAGAGCGGAGGTAGCAGACATGGCAAGGATACTGGTCGCCGAAGACGAAGCGGACATGGCAATGGGGTTGCGCGATAATCTCCAATTCGAAGGCTACGAGGTGGTCGTAGCCGCGGACGGTGAGGCCGCCCTCGACGCGGCGCTCCAGCAGACCCCCGATCTGATCCTGCTCGATATCATGATGCCCAAGATGGATGGGCTGGAGGTTTGCCGGCGTGTCCGTGAGGCCGGTTTCATGGTGCCGATCCTCATGCTGACAGCCAAGAGCCAGGAGATCGATGTCGTCCGGGGCCTGGAGGTCGGTGCAGATGATTACGTCACCAAGCCGTTCAGCATTCGTGAGTTACTCGCCCGCGTCAAGGCGGCTCTGCGCCGAACCGGTGCCGGCAAAGGGCTGTCCAAGATCCTGCGAATCGGAGAAGCCACGGTCGATCTGGTAAAGGGCAAGGTTGAACGGGGTGAGGAAGGGTTCAACCTGGGCCACTTCGAGCTCGAAATCCTCAAGCTGTTGGTTGAAAACTCGGAGAAGCCCGTCGATCGCAGTAAGCTCCTCGACGTGATCTGGGGCCTGGAGGGTTTCCCGGCCACCCGAACGGTCGACAACCACATTGTAAGTCTGCGCCGCAAGATCGAACCGGACGCGAAACACCCCAGACACATCGTGACGGTGCATAGCATCGGGTACAAGTTTGTACCATAGACGTCACAAGCCTCCCGCTTGTG
>CP070827.1:1036327-1041629 GCA_020344555.1 Phycisphaerales bacterium | reverse complement strand
GGAATCGCTAGTAATCGCGTATCAGCCATGACGCGGTGAATGTGTTCCTGAGCCTTGTACACACCGCCCGTCAAGTCATGGAAGCCGGGAGTACCCGAAGTCCGCTTAGCTAACCGTAAGGAGGCGGCGGCCGACGGTAAGACTGGTGACTGGGACTAAGTCGTAACAAGGTAGCCGTAGGGGAACCTGCGGCTGGATCACCTCCTTTCTAGAGGATTATCTAGATCCTGATCGTTTTACTGCGATCGGGTATAGGTCAGCGCATTCTGGTCCCGATTTTTCGGGACTCGTGGCCGGTAAATCCCGGCCGCCCGACGACAAACCTGTTCCTGATATTCAAATGCCCGGCAGGGTCCGTTTGGACCCGCCCGGCGTTTTCTTTCGCGTACACCTTGGGCCCGGCAGAACGGCCTTTCGCTGGACAGAGTAGCGAGTGCCACACAATGGACCGCCGAACGACAGGGGCCGCCGGCAAGTCCTCTCATCAGTGCGCTCCCCATGTGCCGCATGAGTTGAAGAGGGCCACGGGATTCGGGACCAAGAGAGCAGACGATTCTAGGGCAGGTGCAGTTGCAATCGACTGGTGCCCTTTAATCTAACGGGGCGGGCGAGAACGTAGCTCGCAAGTCTGTACGATTGGTTGGCCGGGTGTCAACTGTATCGCGAAAGGAGAGATGTCATGTGCGCGTCACTTCCGTGGAAGCTGGTCTTTGTCGCTGGTTGCATCCACCTCGGCACTTCCGAGTTGACGTCAGCGGAACCTGTTCAGTTTCGTGTCAAAGACATTAATCCTGGGCCGGAGGGGTCCTATCCCGGTAGCCGTCCCGAGGCTTATCTGGCCGTTGACGGGACACTCTTCTTTTCCGCAAATGACGGAACCCATGGCAGCGAGCTCTGGAAGAGCGACGGAACAACAGCGGGCACGACATTGGTCAAAGATATCCACGTCGAGTACTATTCCTTTCCGCAGCATTTCGCGAGCTTTGACGGGCGACTCCTTTTCACAGCCACCGATGGACTCGAAACGCCGAACTATGAGCTGTGGACGAGCGATGGAACCGAGGCCGGCACTTTCCTCGTCAAGGACATCAAGTCTTCGGGCGGATCATACCCCGACCATATGACGGCCTTCAACGGATTACTTTTCTTCGAAGCCGAGGATGATACTCATGGCAGAGAGCTTTGGATGACGGACGGTACGGAGGCCGGAACGGTGATCGCCGCAGACATCAACCCGACGGGCGGATCGGGTCCTTCTGACCTCACGGTTTGCGGCGGCGAGTTATTCTTCTCGGCCTCGGATGGGACTCATGGTCTTGAGGTCTGGAAAACCGATGGGACGCAGGCCGGGACAGTGATGGTAAAAGACATCAGACCCGGAGAAGATTACTCGTTCCCACGGGAGCTGACACACGTGAACGGAGTCCTTTTCTTCTCAGCCGGTTATGGCGACAGGAACCTCTGGGTGAGTGACGGAACGGAGGCGGGAACCGTGATGGTCAAAGACATTAATCCGTCCTATACCGATGAGGGCCCTTTGCGTTTGACGAATGTAAACGGAATACTGTTCTTCATTGTCGACGACGGCACTCATGGCTACGAGCTCTGGAAGAGCGACGGCACCGAGGCCGGCACGATGATGGTCAAGGAAATCAATCCATCGCCCGCGGAAGGCTACCGTCCTAATTGGCTGACGAACGTGAACGGAACACTCTTCTTCGCTGCGGATGACGGGACCTCCGGAATCGAGCTGTGGAAGAGCGACGGTACCGAGGCCGGTACGATGATGGTCAAGAATATCAGTCCAGCGGTGGGCGACTCATCTCCTAAGTGGTTGACGAACGTAAGCGGAACGCTCTTCTTCGCCGCGAATGACGGGACCTATGGCATCGAACTCTGGGCGAGTAACGGCACCGCGGGGGGAACGGTGATGGTTGCAGACATCAATCCAAGTGGTAGTTCACTAACGGGAGGCGGAGGATTAGCCTTCGTCAACGACAAGTTACTGTTCCCGGCAGACGATGGCACTACCGGTGTGGAACTATGGGGAGTTGACCTTACGCTACCTGCCATACCCGCCGTATCCGACTGGGGCTTGGTCTCTATGATCGTGCTGCTATTGGGTGCCGCGGGTTTCGTGCTCGCCAAACGTCAAAAAAAGGGGACGTTCTGGAACGTCCCCTTTTTCTACTGAGCAAGTTCTGTCATGCGCGCGAGGTGGTAATCATCGTGCTCCGCGACAAATAGACACAGATCGACCACCCGCATGGGCTGCTCAAGCCGGGGATGTTTTGAGGAGCGCCCGAAGGCTGTGGTGTCCAGCTCCTCCAGGCGGGCCACGAATCGATGTCGCACCGTGCGGAAAGATTGCATGAGTGCGTCGATCGAGGCTGAATTATGGTCGGCATCGTGTGTCGCCCGGTTGGTCAGATCGGCCGGCCGCATGACCTCCGCGCCACCGAGAATGTCCTCCACCCGGCCCGCCCAGAGCGGCTCCACATCGAGCAAGTGGCCGACGTTCTCCTGAATCGACCAGGTGTCACCGGTGCGTCGCGTCAGAATGCCCGGGGCATATGAATGAACCATCTCCTCGATCCGCACCGGCGCCCCGCGGAGCCGCTCGATCACGTCCGGGTGCTTCTCGACCGGAAAACCGAAGTCAAACTTCCGCTCAAACCAGGGCCATTTCGCAGGCATGACAAACTCCTTTCGAATAGTGGGAAGCTGTAGCTTAGCGTATTCCAAACGCCGGTGCCACTACAGCCCGGGTGGGTAGCGCCGCGGGGGTCCGTGACACTTCCGGCGGGCACGTCACAGTGAGACCGCTTCAGCGGTCTTTCCCGAAGGGCTGTTAGGCCGGGCGTTCTACGCCCGGTAAGCGGTGCCCCCGTCAATTCTCCTGTGAGCCCGTTTCAACGGGCTTACTCGCGTTCTGGTGTGCTGGGTGACGACTATGAAAGCCCGTTGGAAACGGGCTACACAATCGCATAATGAAAAAGGGGTCGGCGCGGCGTTCCTGGTCACCGGCCCTAAAAGGACCGACCTGGCAGCCCGCTACGCGGGAAAGCCCCATGAATGGGGTTAAAACCGGTTCCAAGTAGCCGCCGAGACTGCTACGCCGCCGCGCCACGGCGGTCCATCTCATTACTTTGTCGGCTGGCTCGTTGACCCACCGCTCTCAATGACGGTCGGAGACCGTCTCCACCGGGAGAGTCTTACGCCCTTCGTGGCACACGGGACTTGTGCCGACCGTCGAATGCGCCGAAGACTTCACTACGCGAAATTCTGCCAACGGGAACGACACGGGCGAGAGGACGATAACCTCGAACTCGCACGGCCAACCTTACTGCCCGGTTGCGACGGTCGCCCATAGCACCTCGCAAGCAGCGTTTACTCTAAGAATGCGACGCGCAGAGCCGGCGACCCGAAGAAAGAACGTTCCGACGGGTGGGACGCATCACTTCGCGGGCCTGTGAAGCAAGCCGATTTGTTGATCTTCTAGGATGGACTCGACCTCAGGGGCATCGGCGAGCGCCCGTATCCCTGCGGCGGTCGTCTCCACGGCCACACACCCCAGTGCGTCCGCGCGTTTCGCAAGACGCTTTCCATCGAAGCGTTCCAGAATCCGGTCGACTGCGCGCAACGCACCGTCCGCCGTCGCTTGCGTCTTCTCCATCGCTCTGCGCCGCTGTTCTCGGGTCAAGCGCCGCCCTGAGCTTTTCCGAGACGGCCCGTTCGCGAGCATGACAATCACGCGGAGTTTCTGTTCCGGCGCGAGTTTGGCGAGCCGGGCCGAAAACGCCGCACTGATCTTGGGGTTGCGCGAACTCATCAGGTGTTGGTCAAATTCGACAGCGTCCTTACAGCGCCGCCAGTGCTTCCATCGGCCGGACCAGACCGTACCCCCACCGATTGTCCGGACGGCGCGATTTCCCCAGGGGGTGCTTAGCCGTGTCCTTGATAGCTTCCATCATATCGGCCGCCGGGGCCACGGCCGGCTGCCTCCACGGCAGCGGGACAGGGCAGGTCGGGCAGCAGGTCCTCTACGACCGACTCCGGCGTAATGTTGGGGTTGGCAATGTTCTCGAGCTTCAGCAGCTCACCCAGTCGACCGAACCCACTCAGGATTTCCGTGACCTGCTCAAGGGTTAACTTCTCGTTGAGGAAGAAACGGGCAACCAACTGGGAAGCGGCGTCGGCCGACTCCTCCACCTGACGGATCACGGCATTTCGCTTTAGGCGTTGCTCGATAACGCCCTCAAACGGCTCGGAGAAGATCCGTCCGAAGAGCCGCCCGAAATAGTCAACCACTTGATCTTCGATGGAGGGGGCCATGCCGCCATTATGGCAGTCGCGGGCGGGTTGTACATACCCGCTGATGAAGATACGGGGAATCGGGTCCATGACACCTCCGGCGTTATCCGGGTACCGAGTCAGAACCGCGAGTGTGAACGAGCGGTGACGGTGCCACGCCGACCACCGGACCGTTCTCCCGACGTATCCCGACGAGCCGGGACGAAGACGCGTCGGGATCGCGGTACTGATCTGTCCCGTTCCGTCCCGCCGATTCTGTCACGGATCTGGGGAAATCCCATTTCCCGGCATTTCGCGCAGGCAGGGTTGGTGGCGAGGGGAGGCTTCTAGACCCGTCCGCCAGCGTGGGTGCGAGAAGGAATTCTCGCACCAGGAAACGAACATGGCCACGCAAGCGTGGTCATGCCACCCGCCCGCCGGAGGAATGATCCCCATCGCCGACGCGCGTCAATCGAACGTGTCCCGTAGGGACGATCGGTCGTAGCCCAGGGCGTCAGCCCTGGGGTCAGAGATCCCGTTGCCTGCGCAAGCCCCGGAGGGGCGGCGGAAACTCATGGCAGCCATCCGTCGCCCCTGCCGGGGCTTCTGTATTTGCGCCGTTCTCATTGTGGTCGCCAGGGTATAGCGCGCAAACTTTTTGCGAACAATTTCAATTTTTCTCTTGACAGCAGGGTGACCGTGGTGCATACTTTCATACGACTCAGTAGGATGGTCGTGTAATGCGATCTCTTGTACAACTTGACCTTGCGGAGTCATCGTGAGCATACCCAATGCGCCTTCGCGGCGCGGCGGCCATTGCTACTGAGTCACACGGTGGCTCCGCCTGTGCGCAAGGCGAGCCGAGAAGGTGCTGACACACCAACCCGGCTCTGGCCAAGCGACACCTGAATAGGAGGTGCCGAATGGTTACCGTAGATGGTACCGCAATTGTATCTTTGGGCAAACGCAGGCGCAGCCTCACGCGGCAGTGGCAACGTCAGCGGATTCG
>CP070827.1:1030873-1036227 GCA_020344555.1 Phycisphaerales bacterium | reverse complement strand
TGTACGTATTCTGCGGCGACCAGCTCCTGGCGTCCTACCTGCGTCCGAGCAACATCGACGGAGCCAAGCACAGTTGGGCAATCCTCAAGTTGATCACAATGCGGCTTCGCCAGGCGTGGCCCAAGGTCAAGATCGTCTTCCGGGGAGATTCGGGGTTCTGCCGCTGGAAAATGCTGCGTTGGTGCGAAGGGCAGGACATAGGCTATGTAGTAGGCCTCGCCCGGAACAAGGTATTGGAGCGACAGGCTAAGCCCTTCATCGAGGCAGCGGAGTACACCTTCAACGAAAGCGGCCGGAAGCAGCGTAACTTCCATGAAATAAGCTACGCTGCGGATACCTGGGATCACGAGAGACGTGTGATCGTCAAGGCCGAATATCTCATCCAGGGGCCCAACTGCCGCTTTGTGGTTACCAACCTCGATGATCGGCCGGACGTCGTCTACGATGGGCGTTATGTCGGCCGCGCCGACATGGAAAACCGGATCAAAGAACAGCAGCTCGGCCTCTTCGCGGATCGAACCAGTTGCCACAAGTTTCTGGCCAATCAGTTTCGTCTCCTGTTGGCTTCCGCAGCCTACGTGCTAATCGAACATCTGCGACGGGTCGACCTGGTGGGCACTGAGCTGGCCAAGGCTCAAGTCACGACGATTCGCCTCAAGCTATTCAAGGTGGCTGCCCGGATCACGACCTCGGTTCGTCGCGTGGTACTCTACCTCTCCAGCGCCTATCCCTACCAGCAACTCTTCGCCCGTCTGGTCGCACGCCTTGTGCCCCAGTGAGTAGTACCCGGTCCAGTCGTCGGGTGAGTCTGTAGCGCACAACTCGAATCGCCGCGTGGGGGGAAGGGGGCGGTCTGCCCTGCCCGTGTTGCCCACGCGGCCCAGACCGCGTCCCCCGGCCCCGCCGTCCAATTCACATCCACCGATGCAATATGCGGGTTAGGCCAACGGCTATCGCCAGGGCTGCGCTCGATCAGCTCGCCAAAGTTGGCTGGGGAGAATGGATACACAAGGCACCGGCGCCCGACGGCGGGCGTCCGACGGAGGTGTTTAAGCTGGAATCTGTGCCCTGCGTCCACGAAACCTACGTTTTCGACAGCGCCGTAGGGGGTTTGGGCGGCGCGGGCGCTGTAGACGCATGAGAGATGCAACGAATAGCAAAATCGCCCGTGGATGGCCACCTGGACCACCGGGTGGCGTGTTCCCGGAAGTATTGGGCACCCTCTTGGTTGCCCAGTTGTTGCTGTACGACCGGTGTGGGATGACACCCGAGCAGGGTCAGCGGAACGTCAGGAAGTTGGTAATGGATGCTGGCTTGCCCACGCTTGGACGTATTGGATCTGCGCTGCTCTACAGCAAGAAAGCGGTAATCGAATGGTTGGCGGGTCGCAGTGGAGGTGTTGACGGTTACGAGAACGGAGATAAGCTGGACGGTGCCTGAGAATTACCGGAGACCCGTTCTATGCTCGTTGCCACGATACACCCCGCGTGACCTGTCGGTATCCGTGAGGACCGAACCGCGTCCGGTATGCGGTAGGCCAGATCGCGCGGGGCTGCGCTGCAGGAGAGCACCATGAACAAGAAAGTCACCGTCACGCCACGATGGTATGGTCCGGTCCCGACTCGTGGCGGCAAACCACTGCCCAAGAATCAATGGGCCAGGGCCGGACGAAAGCGGAAGTGGACCGTCCGGTGGTATGCACCGGACGGCAGTAGACCGCGGGAGACGTTCGACACCAAGGAAGAGGCTGAAGAATTTGCGCGGACCAAGACAAGCGAATTCGAGTCGAGGGGAATGCAGGCACGTATTCGACCAAAGAAGGTGGCACTTGAGGACTTCACGGTTGAGCTGCGGCTACAACGGATTGGTCCCTCAGGCCGGCGTCTCTCGGTTGGATCGTCGAAGAGCTATCAAGAGGTTTTAACACGGTTTGGCAAGTTCGTTGGCCTACGGACGCCCTTGGAAAACATCACCATGGCCGACGGAGTCCGATATATCGCTTCTCTTCGCGATGGACCATCCCGACGTGGAAGACAGATGTCCACCGCCACCATCAACAAGCATGAGCGCACCCTCAAAGCAGCGTTTAACGTGGCCGTCTTGCAGCTTGGCTACGTTAACGCCAATCCGTTTACGGTATTGAGACAGGACAAGGTGGGGGACCAACCGCTTCGGTAGGTGTCGCCCGAGGAATGCGCTGAGTTGATCAAGGCGTGTCGGTCCCTACCGAACAAATCCCTTTGGTGGGAAGCGTTCATCACATTGTGTTACAGCGCGGGAACCCGTGCCAACGAAGCCATACACCTTACGTGGAGTGACATCGACTTTGAGAACGAACGTGTACGTATCGTACCAAAAGCGGAGACCGCGGGCCTGGAGGCGTGGCGCCCGAAGGACTACGACCCGCCGACGGTACGAGCCCCGTCCCACACGATTGCGCTACTGAGTCGCCTTCATAGTGAAGCTGACGAGGGTTCGGAGTTCGTGTTCGTGCCACAGACACGGGCAGCGTGGATCCGTATTCAACGAGCGACTGGCCGATGGACCGAAGGGGCCGCGGTGGTGAACAACATGACCCGGGACTTCAAGGCGATCGTCCGTAAGGCTGGCATTTTGGACGCGACCCTCCATGACCTTCGGAGGTCGTGCATAACGCATTGGGCGAAACGGTTAGCCGCGCCTGTCGTCCAGGAACTCGCCGGCCATGTGGACATCAAGACGACACTCACATACTACGTGACCATCCGGGATGAGGATATGAGCGAGGCAGCGGACATCACCGCAAGGACGTTGCTGTCGGACGCAGAATAGACGCAAAGTGGCAGTTTGAGATGATTTCGGGCCCACAAAAACAGAGGCCGCAAAGTCGTAAACTCTTGCAGCCTAATCACTTCCATCAACTGGGCAGGGGCGGAATTGAACCGCCGACACACGGATTTTCAGTCCGTTGCTCTACCAACTGAGCTACCTGCCCGTATCAGTATCACGAGGACACGTCACGAACGGGTTGCTTCTTCCGAGGACCGCACGCTGCAACCGCCGCCACCATAGTAATCGGGCCACGGATTCTGTCCACGCCCGGTAATCTGTACAGGTCGTCTATTGCTCAGCCGTCTCCGGGAGGAAGCGGCGTGCCTTCCCGCTTACCCGGCATCGAACGGGGCAGTAGGGCCAGTGGACCCGCCGGATCTGCCACCGATTTTTCGGACCCGACCGGCAGCGCCCTGGCAAGCGCCTTGTACAGGGAGTGAGCAATTGTCAAACGTCCCAGAATCGGACGGGAGTTTACGTACGTTCGATCCGCCCGTCAAGGAAATGGCGAACTACTCGCCAAGCGGGCATCATCGCTGTCCAGACGGATCGGCTGGGCTCGACACGCCTGGACCCAGGCCGGGCGTCGCCCGCGGCGACGGTGGCGGTACAGGCGGGGGTGTAGCGCAGGTGAGACGGAAGCGCCACACCGCCGGGAGGTGCCGCAGGGTCTACCGGGGCACTCGAATCGGGAAGCGTCGCTCCTGGCATCCGCCCTTGACATACGACCGGTTGAGCCGCTAAAGTAAAGTTGTGGAGTCGTAAGGGCCGCTTCCACTGTGGAATTGGGCATACTGGAACGGGCTGGAAACTCCACCGAGCGTTCGACGAAGGTAAACGTGTCGAGCGCTTGGCGTTCTTGCGGGTGACGACTCGCTGGATGGGTAAGGCCGATGGTTCGGGGGCAGATCCCCCGATAGTCGGGTGATCCCGCTTTAGAGAAGGAGGTGATCCGTGACGTATAACATAGGTTGGCTGCCGTAGGCAGCAGACGGTGCTGCCTACGGCAGCGGACAGACTTCGGCCCGTCTCTCCGTCAAAAAGTTGAGGCGGGCCGACTTTTTGCGCGGGCTACGTGAGCGCCATCCATGCCAGGAAGGACATGCGGGTCAACAAGGCTGGCCTCATATTGCCGGGTCCCCGTTCCGACGAAACGCGTCGTGCCGTGTGCGCACGATCCACGGATCATCTGGCGGCGTGCGTGGGCCTCAGGCACGGTCACCCGTACCTGTCTATGGCCTGGTCCACTGGTTCAGCCAGTCGAGAACCGTTTCGTGCCAGAGGACGCTGTTGGCCGGCAGGAGCACCAGGTGGTTTTCATCCGGGAAGTAGAGCAGCTTGCTCGGGATGCCGCGCCGCTGCAAGGCGGTAAACGTGCCAAAGCCCTGGGTCTCGGCAACGCGGAAGTCGAGGGCGCCATGAATGACCAGCATCGGCGTCCGCCAGTTCTTGACGTGGTTGAGCGGATTATGACCCTCGTAACCGGCCGGGTTGTCCCAAGGCGTCCCCACCAGATCCCACTCGGGGAACCAGAGTTCTTCGGTGTCAAAGTAGAACATTCGAGTGTTGAGGATGCCGTCATGATTGACCAGGCAGCGGAAGTGGTCGGGCCAGTTCCCGGCGATCCAGTTGATCATGTAGCCGCCGAAGGACTCGCCGATTGCCGCGACACGCTCGCCGTCCATCCAGGGATAGCGCCGTAGTGCGGCGGCCAGACCCTTCTTCAAGTCCTCGAGCGGTTTGCCGCCCCAATCCCCACGGATGGAATCGGTAAAGGCCTGTCCATAGCCGGTCGAGCCGTGAAAATCCACGACGACAACTGCGTATCCCGCGCCGGCGTAGACCTGGGGGTTGAAACGGTAGTGGAACTCGTTGCTCCATGATCCTTGCGGTCCGCCGTGAATCAGGAAGGCCACCGGATATCTCTTCGAGGGATCGAGGTCGACCGGTTTCACGACGTAGGCAAATGCCAGCTCATCGTTCCAGCCGGTAAAAGAGAACTGTTCCGGCTGACCCATGCGAGCGTTGGCCAGCTTGTCCGCGTTTAGGTGGGTGATGGCGCGCATACCGTTGCCACGCGATTCAACTGAGTGGAGTTCAACGGGCGAGCGCAGATGATGCAGGCCGAAGACGACGCGATCACCGATGGCCTGTGGCGAAACGACGTAGCCTTCCCGAACCAGTGTGCGCACCTGGCCGGTGGTGACATCCACGGCAAAGAGCGGATGCTGTCCGACATCGTCGGCAGTCGTATAGACAGTGCGTCCATCCGGGGACCACGCCAGCGATCTCGGCGAGCGATCCCAGTCTTCGGTGAGAACGCGTGTCAGTCCATTGGGCCAGGACATCAGCATGATCCGAAAGCGATCCGACTCATAACCGGGTCTGGCCATCGCGAGGTAGGCCAACGTCTTGCCGCTTGGTGAGAAGACGGGACGCGTATCCCATGCCTTGTTTTCTTCGGTCAGACAGCGAGGCCTGGCCGAGCCGTCAACCGGGACGAGGTACAGATTGAAGTCGGTGGACCAGGGCTCCTCTCGGCC
>CP070827.1:1025399-1030773 GCA_020344555.1 Phycisphaerales bacterium | reverse complement strand
GCTTCATCCAAGCCGACACCTTGCCCATCGCCAGCCTCACCACCCAGGGCATGAACCGCTACATCTACTGCGAAAACGACCCGGTGAACTCAAGTGACCCCACAGGGAGTTTCGCAGACCGGTTCTGGGGGGCAATTACCATTATTGGCGGACTGGCGATGATTGGCGCGGGCGCGTGGGCCTTCGGAACAAACCCGGCGTTTGCGGTTGCTCTGGTCTGCTGGGGACTTGCGGCTATGCTGGAGGGGATGTCGTTCTTCCATCCGCCGGGCAGTGAGAAAAGGTGTCGGTTACAGCTACAGGCTGCCGCACTGGCGGCTTTGGGATTCATCTTCGCTTCGTTCTCGGTTGGGGTCGGTGTTGGGTTCAGGCTCTCGCACCTCGGAGGAGTGGAGATCGGGAAGCTGATCGGGTATGCGCTGGGTTACGGCGGCAGCGTTTATGCGGCGGTCAACAACCCGATCGTTGAACGTCTGTTTTCATCCTTGCTCTGAGGGGCGCCCAAGCACAGTCGAGCAACCCGGAATACGGTGACGTGCGGGGGGTGCTGCGGGTACATCACAGGATTAGGCAGTAGACTAACTTGCGCGTGCTTTTCTTATCCCAGAACGAGATCAGGAACTGCATCGTCTGTGACTATTCGCTTGAGGGTGCCCACACCGCTGTGCGCCGTTGTTCGGAATGCGGGATGCGATATGATCAGTGCACACGGATTCTGCGTCACCCCACAATCACGTTTGCCGATAGAGTAATACATCTGCTTCCCACCGTCGGGCTTCTTGCTGCTTGCGCCGCGCCGTGGAACTGGGGAATACGTGTCGGATTGTTGGTGGCAGCGGCTGGAATCTTCTTGGGGCCCGCTGGGCCACGGGGCTGGCGGTTCCTGTTGCGAAAGCCGTATTCGCCCTTCGCAGTCCTTACGTCAGAAGGGGTTGTGTTGGGTTGGACGGGGCTTGCACACACTGCCCGAACGATACCGTGGACCGGGGCGGCGATCAGGGCCGATGCCGGGATGCCGCAGCGCACGCTGATCAATCGCATAAGCGCTCACCTACGAGACCTCTCGCACTGCCTGGATTCGTCCATGCGCGCGACAATCTGGCGTGAAGTTGAGTCCAGGACGGGTGGTGCCGCAGATCGGCCTTCTGGCTGAAGTTGGGCCGTTGGGGCTGATCATGCGCACGGCGGAGCTGTCCGACTCCGATCCGACCAACAACCTGTCAGCGATCGGTTAAAACGGTTCTCCCGCACTTTTGGTGAAGAGCAAGCGGCGGCGCTTAACAACCATGTCGAAGCTGGTGCGGGGCGCACGCCACTGGGAGGGTAGAATGAACTCCGTCGGGACCCATAGAGGGGTCCCAGGTTCGCGGAACGGAGTCCGCTCAGATGATCAACCCTTATCTACCGCAGCCCGCCAGCCTGCGCTGCCGCCAGATCATCATCGATCCCGAGGCCGTTACGATCATGGTCGAGACGATGACGCCTGCTGCGGCTTGCCCGGTCTGCGGCCGGCAGTCCGGGCGGATTCACAGCCAGTATGCCCGCTCGTTGGCCGACCTCCCCTGGCAGGGCCAGATCGTACGCTGGTGCCTGAGAGTCCGGAAGTTCTTCTGCGACATGCCTACCTGCACGCGACGTATCTTCACCGAACGTCTGCCCGATGTGGCGACGCCCTATGCGCGGAAGACCGCTCGATTGAATAAGGCGCTGACCTGTATCGCCTTCGCCTGCGGAGGAGAAGGCGGCTCTTGCCTCGCAGGGCGCCTGGGCATGCCGACCAGTCCCGATACGCTGTTGCGGCGTATTCGCCGGGCTTCGCCCCCGGTCTCGTCTTCCCTTCACGCGGTGGGCGTGGACGACTGGGCCCTGCGCCGGGGCCAACGGTATGGGACCCTTCTTTGCGATCTCGAACGCCACTGTCCCGTGGATGTGCTCAACGGTCGCGAAGCCAAAACGCTCGCCACATGGCTGCAACAGCATCCAGGAATCCAAGTGATCACCCGGGATCGGGCGAGTTGTTATTCCCAGGGCGCCTCGACCGGCGCGCCGCAAGCGATCCAGGTTGCGGATCGATTCCATTTGATGCAGAACCTACGACAAGCGCTGATCAGACTGTTGGAACACCGCTACCGGGAGACACGTTTGGCCGCGCGAGACGTGGCCGCAGTTAGGCAAACCTGCGACACGGATTCTAACGTCGTGGAGCCACCAAAGCGTCCTCGGGAACATCGGCTCCCACGCGGTCCAACACTGCGGGAAGTCCGGCGCGCGCGCCGGCTGCAGCGGTACGACCAAGTTATCGAGCTGCATCACCAAGGCGTCTCACAGCGTACCATCGCCAAGCGTTTGGGGATTAACCGCGAGACGGTGGGTCGATACATCCGGGCGGGACAATTCCCGGAGCGAACTCCACGCAAATACGCCAGCAAGACTGGCCCGTTTACCGATTACTTGCGGAAGCGCTGGGCGGAAGGCTGCCACAACGCGGTCCAGCTTGCGCAAGAATTGAGGGCCCAGGGCTTTCGCGGTTCCTACCACAGTGTGCGCCGGCGGGTAGCTCACTGGCGGTGTACGGCGTCCGAGGGATTGTCGGGGCGCCCCTCACCGGTGCCGCCTGCCGTGCATCCGCCATCAGCGAGGCGGTTGGCGGGGTTGCTCTTGAAGGTCCCCGGCGAGCTCGACGATCAGGACCGGATCTTTGTCGACGCCCTGTTCCAACGGTGCCCAGAGGTGGCTGACGCCGCCCCCCTGGCGCGCGACTTCGCCACGATGCTTCGCCAGTTACAGGGCAATCGGCTGGACACATGGATTCAACGCGCGTGGGACCGATCCATACCGCGCGAGCTTCGGACGTTCGCCACCGGCCTGAAATCAGACTACGAGGCGGTGAAGGCAGCCCTGACGACCCGTTGGAGCAATGCCCAACTCGAGGGACAGGTGAATCGGCTCAAATTGATCAAGCGACAAATGTACGGCCGAGCGAAACTCGACCTACTGCGGCAGCGCGTGTTGCACGCGGGATAGGCAACGCGCTGCGCCCCAGCATGAAGCAAGCCTCAGAGCTGACGGGAGCTGGAAGATGACAAGCTCGTGACCTTCAAAACGCGACACAGGCGACCGATTCGACGCCACGATTGAGCCCACGTCAGAGGTTCAACAGTCCACGCGTTCGGCCATCACGATCCAGGTCAAATCACCAAAAGTGCGGGAGAACCGTTAAAACCGGCCACGGATTATCACTTGAAAACCGGCCATTTCGAGGAGGCGATGGTTCGCCGGGTAGGTTCTTCAGCATTTGTGCTGGAGGACAGACATGGCGAATCAACTCGGAATGGCGGAACAGCAGGCCATTATTACGCTGGCGAAGCACGGGTGGTCGCGGCGGCGGATCGCCCGGGAGCTGGGGGTCCATCGCGAGACTGTTTCTCGTTACGTGAGGCTGTCAGAGGAACCGTCGGCCCTGGCCAACCCACCTCCGGACCGGGACGCAAAACCGGCCATTTCGATTACCGGGTCGGCCGGCCGGCAAAGCAAGTGTGAGCCGTACCGGGAGATCATCCTGGGCTACCTGGAGCAGGGTCTTTCGGCCCAGCGTATCTGGCAGGACCTGCGGGCTGAGCACGGTTTTGCCGATGGCTACCAATCAGTTCAGCGCTTCGTCCGCAGACTGCGAGCAAGCACGCCGCTGCCGTTTAGGCGGATGGAGTGTGCTCCGGGTGAGGAGGCGCAGGTCGACTTCGGCACCGGGGCACTGGTGGTCCAGCCCAACGGCAAACGCAAGCGTCCCCATCTGTTCCGTATGGTCCTGAGCCACTCCCGTAAGGCTTACAGCGAGGTGGTTTACAGACAAACCGCCGAGTCGTTCATCCGCTGCCTCGAAGACGCCTTCTGGCACTTCGGCGGGGTGCCTAAGACGCTGGTGGTGGACAATTTGAAAGCGGCCGTGCTGAAGGCCGACCGGTTCGATCCCGATCTCAATCCGAAGACCCAGGCCTTCTGCAAGCACTACGGCACGGTCATCCTGCCGACCCGGCCACGGATGCCGCGTCATAAGGGCAAGATCGAACGCCAAGTCGGGTACGCCCAAAGCAATGCCCTGAGGGGCAAAACCTTCGCCAGTCTGCAGGAAGAGAACGCCTATCTGCTTGACTGGGAGACTCATGTAGCGGACACGCGCATCCACGGCACTACGCGTAAGCAGGTTGGCAAAGTGTTCGCGGAAGTCGAACGCCCAGCGTTGTTGCCGTTGCCGGCTTCGCGCTTCCCGTTCTTTAACGAGGGCAAGCGCATCGTCAGTCGCGACGCCCATGTCGAAGTGGACAAGGGCTTCTACTCCGTCCCGCCGGAATACCTGGGTCGCACCGTGTGGGTGCGCTGGGATGCGCGGCTGGTACGGGTCTTTGACCGACGGATGCAGCAGATCGCCGTGCACGTCAAAGGGGAGCCGGGCCGCTTCCGTACTCGTCCGGAGCACATCGCCCCGGAGAAGATCAGCGGGGTCGAGCAAGGGACGACACGGCTGTTGCGCAAGGCGAGTCTCATCGGTCCACACGCTCAGGTATGGGCTCAGTCCATGCTGCAAGCACGGGGGATTCAGGGTGTACGTGTTCTGCTCGGGTTGCTGAGCTTGGCTGGGCGGCATTCCGAGCACGCGGTCGACCACGCCTGTCGGATTGCCCAGACCCACGGCGCCTATCGCCTGCGAACCCTGCGTGAACTCATCAAACGGGACGGATGTGCAGACGAACAGCTCACATTTATCGAGGAACATCCGATCATCCGGAGCCTCAGCGACTACGGAGAACTGGTACGAACTGCCTTGCAGGAGACATGTGTATGAACGAACCGCAGTACCATCGGGTTCGGAACGTCATCGGGGAGGGTCTTGAGGGGGAACCATGGTTCCAAGGTTCCCCCTCAAACTCCCCCTCCTTCCTTCATTCCCCTCCCTGGGGGAGGAGGTGGCCATGAATGAGGCGTTACAAACGGCTCTGAGGAAGTTGCGACTCTCGGGCATGGCCCAGTCGTTGGACGTGCGATTGCAGGAAGCCACCGGCAACGGCCTGAATCACGTGGAATTCCTCGAACTTGTCCTTCAGGATGAACTGGCCGTCCGGGCTGAGCGGCTGGTCAATCGGCGGATCAAAGGCGCCGCGTTTCGCGAACTCAAGACGCTCGAAGACTTCGACTTCTCCTTCAACCCATCCATCAAGAAAAAGCAGGTCTACGACCTGGCCACGTGCCGCTTCATCGATGAAGCGAAGGACGTACTGCTGATGGGTCCGCCAGGCACGGGCAAGAGCCATCTGGCACAGGCGTTGGGCTATCAGGCCATCAGGTCCGGGCACGTTGTACTCTACCGGTCGATCTTCGA
>CP070827.1:1019909-1025299 GCA_020344555.1 Phycisphaerales bacterium | reverse complement strand
TTGCAGCAAGCGCCGCAGATGAACTCCGCCCGGCAACAATCGGGGTGATTCACGAACCCGCAATACACGCGGCTGACATCGCAGAAATCCACTTCTCCGTCGCAGTTGAGGTCGGCCTGGTCACAGGTCAGAGGGGGAGCCGGTGTCTCCCCGTCCGCGCATGTAACTACGTTCAACACATCCTGAATCTTGATGAGTCCGTCCCCGTCCTGGTCAAGCACGCAAGGACACTCGGTGCAGTCTGCCGGACAGTTGTCCGCGTACTCGCAGGGGCTGTCGCACACACCATCGTTGTTGCACCCGGCGGGCGCGTGCAGGCACACGTCTTCCGCCTCATTGCAGGTGTCGACCGTGCAGGCCAGGGCATCGTCACAGGTGCGTGGCGGCCCGGACTGGCAGGCACCCAGATAACAGGTCTCATCGCCGTTGCAGAACAACTCGTCGGGACAGGCCGTCCCGTTGGGCAGGTTTTCGTTCACGCATGTGCCTTCCACACACGCGTCCTCGGTGCAGACGTTCTCATCGTTGCAGTCGGCGTCCGTCGTGCACTCGGTTGCGTCGCATGGCCAGGGATCGCAAACGGTCCCGTCGCCCTTATAGGTGCCCCAAAAGAGTGGCGAGGCGCAGCTATCTGCCGACACAACCTCGCACGTCCGGAAGGTGCCACCATCGGAGCAGCAGGCTCCGCACACGCTGTTGTCATAACAGCACTCCATCTGCCCATAGAAATAGCAAGTGACCCGGCTCATGTCACAGGTGTCCACGATGCCGTCACAGTTGACGTCTGCGAGATCGCACTGCGGATCGGACGGGGGCACGAGCCCAGTGGCGCACTCATACACGTCGAGTATGTCGACGATGTTGACCACGCCATCCTCGTTCACGTCACCGTCGCACGGGCAAGAACCTCCGAAAACAAAAGTATCCACCATTTCGTTCGTTTGTACTTCGAAAATAGATATCGTATCGCCCGTGACTTCAAAGAAACGCTCCGGGATGATGTAGTCGGGCGTCACGGCGCCAGGCAGCGCGGCAAAGGCGGCGGTGGCGATAAGTACGGACCGGTGGGCAGTTGCCGCATCGGGAAGGTCGGTCGGATAAGTGAAGAGGTTCGTGCCGCTCCTTAGCTGGTTACCGGCGAAATGATGATGGCCATCGGCGCCCGCCGTCTCGCAGAGTTCGATGAACTGCACAGACCCGTCGTGATCGGAGAACACCTCCTCGATGTCAAACGTGTGGAACGTGCGTACGGAGTTGGGGGTGGTGCCGGCCGGCACATCGGGTCGCTCGGGCGGCACCGCCGCCGCGCGCCCAGTACACACGGCAACGTGCGAGAAGGCTATGAGCATGGTCACCGCTAGTGCGGCCCCGCCCGCGCTATGTTGGGCCTTCAACATGGCGGTTCTCGATCGAGCTTGAAGAAGCGACTTCCCATTGTAGACCCTCTCAGACGGCCGGACCACGCAGCGCTTGCGGTTTCCGTCTGCATCAGTCGCCCCATCGGCCACGCGACCGATCCATCGGCGGAGACGAAGAAAGCCTTGCTTCCAAAGGTTCCGCCGGGCAGATCGCCCAGGCCGACCATGCCGCCCGCCTGCATCCAGCGAAACGCTTCGCTGCCGAACGTAGGATCGGTAAAAACGGAACGGACTCTCCAACAAGGACCAAACCCTGCATCTTGAACCAAACTGGACGGTTCTCTATCATATATAGCGCATTGTGGGCCTGGATCGGAACACCGAACAGGGGAGAATCTGAAAACCCTGAGACCGGTCATGAGTACGAGCGGAGAGGTGACGCGCCTGCTGGAGGACTTTGGCGCTGGAGTGGACGGGGCGGCGGACAAGTTGTGGCCGGTCGTTTACGGCGCACTTCGCGGCTTGGCGGATCAATATCTGGGTCACGAATCGGTGGACCACACGCTGCAACCTACCGCCCTGGTGCATGAGGCCTACGTGCGTCTGGTCGGAACCGCCGACCTCGGCGCGGGTGGGCGCCGTCATTTCTTCGCTGTCGCCGCGCAGGCCATGCGGCGCATTCTGGTGGACCACGCCCGACGCCGCGGCGCGGTCAAACGCGGAGGAGACCTGCGACGAGTCCCGCTGCCCGAAATCCCCGACGTGGATAGTGTGCCCGATGAATACCTTCTGAAACTCGACGACGCCCTCTCGGAGTTGGCGTCACTGGATGCGCCGCTGGCCCACGTGGTGGAGCTTCGTTTTTTCGGAGGCCTAACGATCGAAGAGACCGCCCGCCTGCTCGAAGTATCACCCATGACCGTCAAACGCCGGTGGCGTGTGGCCAAGGGCTGGCTTCACCGTCGGATCACGGAAAGGCCATAAACCAATGCCATCATCGTGGCATCAAATTCGTACACTGTTCGAGCAGGTGTGTGAGCTTGACCCCCGGGAGCGCGAGTCGCAGTTGGCGAAGCGGTGCGCAGACGATCCGACGTTGCGGGCGGAGGTGGAGTCACTTCTGGCAGCCAGCGACGCGGCGCCGGCGTTCTTGGAAACGCCGTCGGGAACGGCTTCCGACGCATTGGCGGACGAGTCCCTGATCGGGCACCGCGTGGACCGTTACCGGATCGACGCGCACATAGCCTCGGGCGGGATGGGGACGGTCTACGAGGCCACGCGGGCGGACGATCACTACGAGCAGAGGGTGGCGCTGAAGCTCATGTCCCCCGGTACGGCTCTGTCACCCGACGCCCTTTCGCGTTTCCGCGACGAGCGGCAAACGCTCGCCAATCTTGAACACGCCAATATCGCCCGGCTGTTGGACGGCGGCGTGGCGGACGACGGCCGGCCTTATTTGGTAATGGAGCACGTGGACGGCGTGCCGCTCAATGTCTATTGCGATGAGCAGCGGTTGACGACGACCCCGCGGCTTCGCCTCTTTAGCACGGTATGCGCTGCCGTGCAGTTCGCGCATCGCAACCTGGTGATCCATCGCGATCTAAAGCCCGGCAACATCCTGGTCTCGCGCGACGGCGTGGTGAAGCTTGTGGACTTCGGCATTGCGACCGTATTGCAGGCGGATCCGGCGGATGAGGCCGCCGCGACGCTGCCCGGGCAGCGTCTGATGACACCGCAGTACGCCAGTCCGGAGCAGATTCGAGGCGAGGTGGTCACCACCGCAAGCGACGTCTATTCGCTGGGCGTCATTCTCTATGAGCTCCTGGCGGGACACCGCCCCTACCAACTAAGTGGTCTAGAGCCTCTTGAAATCGAGCGCACGATCTGCGAAACGGATCCGGTCAGACCCAGTATCGCCGTTCTGCGCACCGAACCGCCTCTTGCCAATGAGGGCACGACGCCTCGAACAGCGACGCGCGAGGTCGTCAGCCGAGTTCGCGATGGCAAGCCTCAAACTCTTCGGCGCCGCCTCGCGGGCGATCTGGATGCCATAGTGCTAAAGGCCATGCACCGCGAGCCGTTGCAGCGATACATCTCCGTCGAGCATCTGTCCGACGACATTCGCCGGCATTTGCGGGGGCTTCCGGTTTCGGCGTGTGACGGCACGGTGCGCTATCGGACGGGCAAGTTCATTCGACGGAACAAAGCGGCCGTGATTGCGGCGGCGATCGGTGCGGCAGCGGTCCTGGCGGGCATGGTCGCGGTCGTGTGGGAGAGCCGGATCGCAGCTGAGCAACGGGACCAGGCTGTTGCGGCGCGGCAGCGCACCTTGACCGAGGCGCTCAAAGCGACGCACATCAACGCGTTTCTGCAAGACATGCTGGCCTCGGTCGATCCACGGGCCGCGGGTCGCGAGGTTACGGTCCGGGCGGCGCTCGATCAGGCGTCGCTTCGGGTGGGGCGGGAGCTGGCGGACTTTCCGCAGGTCGAAGCCGGAATCCGGGCGGTGATCGGGCGGACCTATCACAGCCTGGGTGACTACGACGCCGCACTACCGCATCTACGAACCGCGCTGGTCCTTCGTAGCGAGGCCCACGGGCCCGAGCACGCCGAGGTGGCCGAGAGTATGGATGATCTCGGTGCGCTGCTCACCAGCCGCGGAGAGTACGACGAGGCCGAGCCGCTGCTGCGCGGCGGCCTGGCGCGGCGGCGCAGACTGCTCGGAGAGGGAAGCCTCAAAGTCGCGACGAGTCTAACCAACCTGGGCAAGCTGCTGCATCTTCGTGGTGATCTTTCCGCAGCGGAGCCGCTCCGGCGCCAGGCTCTGTCGATACGAAAGGAGCACTACGGTGAGGATCACCTCGACGTGGCCAGTAGCATGACCAACCTGGCCGCCGTGCTTCAGGCACGCGGTCGCAACGCCGAGGCCGAGCGCCTCTACCGAGGCGCATTGACGATCTATGTCAAACTTGTCGGGCGAGAACATTCCGACGTATCGGACGTGCTCAACAATCTGGCCACCGTCCTCATGCGCTCGGGGCACAAGGAACTGGCCGAGCCGATGTTTCGGGAATCGCTCGCGATTCGGCGCAGCGTGCTGGGCAACGATCACCCCAACGTCGCGAGGAGCCTGAGCAATCTGGGCGGTCTTCTCTCTGGAATGGGCGACCACAAGGCCGCGGAGCCGCTGCTGCGCGAGGCTCTGGTGATCCGTCGGAAACGCCTGGGCGAGGATCACCCGGACGTGGCGATCAGTCTCTATAAATTGGCCGTAACCCTGCGCGCCGACGGCAAAGCGGCAGAGGCGGCCGGGTTCTTCCGCGAGGCCTGCGCACGCGCCGATCGCGCCTGGCCCGAGGGACACCGCTACCCGGCGGAGTTCCATCGCGACTACGGCCAATGCCTAGCGGAACTCAAGCGCTACGAAGAGGCCGAGTCTCAACTGCGACTGAGCTATCGCCTCCTCAACCGGGCCTCGGAGTCCCATCCCAACAGAACGCGGGCCGTAGTTCAGAACCTGATCGAGCTGTACACGAATTGGGGCAAACCGGCGAAGGCGGCGGAGTGGACCGCGCGGTTGCCGAAGGGTAGCCCGGAAGTGCCATCACGACTACCCGATGCCGCGAGCGCGCCGCGAACGTCCATAAAGCAGGAAGCGGAAGAGGCCGGATTGCCGGGAGAATCGGAATAGCAGTCCGTTGAAAAAGTGTGGCGCGGGCTTCAAGCGCGTGTTTTCACCGGCTGGTCCTCCTCGCCCTGAGGAAGGCTTTGTAAGGCAGCTGTCCCTGATACCATCCCCAAGGTTAGTCACATCCGAGCCGCGGAGCCCGCAGGAGCTCGGCGAGGCCCGGCTGTGAGTAACTCGGCGGCCGGAGTTGTGAGTAGACTCGCAGCAGTTAACCTCACAGAAACGGAGTTTGCTGACGCCGCGATCCCGACACGGTCACCTGTCCCTGCTGCTACGAGGAGCGTCGGGAGATCACCGGTCGGGCAGAACCGGCCAGCAGTGTTCGGTGAGCGTTTCCAAGGTCC
>CP070827.1:1014408-1019809 GCA_020344555.1 Phycisphaerales bacterium | reverse complement strand
TTGCCGGTCGACGAGATACCCCAGTTGCCCAGCAGCTCGCCGGCATCAACATCGTGCGGGCGGATCGTGGGTCGATCGCCGGGTATGGTCACGGTGACGGTGCGTGAGGTGCCGGTGCCCAGATCGAGCAGGTACAAGTTGGAACCGTTTTGAAATACGATCTCCCCTTGTCCGGTTGCGCCGGGCCCAATGGACGGCCACTTGACGTCATAATCCGTAAACCGGGTGACCTGCTTGCGCTTCTGCGTGGGCAAGTCATACGACCAGATGTTGAGCCTGTGGTTCGGTCCGGCGTCCGACATGTAGTACACGGTGTTGCCGTGCCACATGGGCAGACTGTCGCTACCCTCCCAATCGGTGATCTTTCTGGCCGTGTGATCCGTGAGGTTAAACAGCCAGATGTCCGTGGCCATGCCGCCGCGATAGCGCTTCCAGGTGCGGTGGTCGCGCGAATGGGGCGTGTAGGCGAGCCATTGGCCGTCGGGGCTGATCGCTCCGTTAGCTCCGTAGGGCGGCGGTAGTTTCGTCGCCAACCCACCCGACGGCGCGACGGTCATGAGTTGCCCTTGCGGCGTCAGACCGGTGTACCCGTAGGTGTAGAACAGCAACTGCCCGTCCGGCGCGTAGTCGCACAGCGTTTCCGAGGCCGGATGAGAGGTGACGCGGGTTGGCACACCTCCCTGCACGGGGATGGTATACAGGTCCCGGTTGCCATCGTAGTTGCCGACAAACGCAATGGTTCCCCCCTCGGGGCTGAACTTCGGAAACGTCTCCATTCCCCGCGGGCTTGCCAGCGGGACGGCCATCCCGCCTGCGCGCGGCACCAACCACAGGTCGTCGGCGTACACAAATACGATGTGGGTCGGGCCGACGTCGGGGTAGCGCAGCATGGCAGGATGCGGCTGCGTCTCCGCGCCGGTTACTGGGCGTGTTATCGCGGCAGATTCGACGGCAAGGGCGGTTGCTACAGGCCTGTCCTGCGCGCAGGCGGTCAAACAGGACGAGACCAGAACGATCCCGGCAGCTCTCACGGACAGCATCGACATTCCTCCTCAGGACTCCTCCGTAATCCGGTGACGCCGGCGTTGGCGGGTCCGATCCAACTTAGGGCCACATTGCGGAAACTCGGTTTCACACACTGGCCTTAGGTTGCTCGTGTCCGATCCCCTGTCAACGACCAGGACGAGGAGAGTCGTCTGATCCGAACCGCTCTTGACAAGTTTGTACCGAAAGAGGCCCAGCAGAGTAGCTCTTTCCTCCACGGGAGGAACTCGGCTACATGTCGTCGTCGTGCTCGTGCTCCTCTTCCTGCTCCTCTTCCATTTCCTCTTCAAGAGCCTCGATCTCTTCTTCGAGCTCTTCAGCCTGTTCCTCGGCGGTCTCCGCCTGCTCTTCGAGCTGCTCTGCTTGTTGCTCTACTTGTTCTGCCCGCTTCTCGACAAGGTTGGCCTTCTTCTCTATCAGCTCGGCTTCCTTCTCCACGCGATTCGCCTCTCTCTCCATTCGATTGGCTTCTTTGTCGATCCTGTGGGCGTCCTGCTCGAGGTTCTGGGCATCATCCACAAGAGCGTCTGCAGCGGCCTCCTCTCCCGCCGACTCCGCTTTCTCTCGGAGCTTCTCCGCCTTCTCTCTCAGCTCCTCCGCCCGCTCTCTTACTTCATCCGCTTTCTCCCTGATGTCGTCGGCTGAGTCCCTCACCGCGTCGGCTTGGTGTCTGAGCACCTCCGCCTCGATTTCGAGCCGCTGCGTCTCCGCTTCCATGTTCTTTTGCTGGGCTTCCAGTATCCCTGCCCGCTCGATGTGTTCGCGGATCGCCTCTCGGATCTGCTGGACGGACGCAGCCAAAGCAGCGCTGTGGGCCCGACCCGTATCCGGTTCAATTGAGCGCTCCACCAGTCGCTGGATGAGTTCTTGACGCGGCCGGACGATGAACTTCTCCACTTCCGGCCATGCTTCTGATCGACCGTCGCCGGACGGGTGAATCATCTTGACGAAGGCGTGGAAGATGCGCTGCTGGCGTGCGGTGCCGTGAACCTCGATGCCGTCGGGCAGTGGACGGACGAGAACTGGAACGTCGTCGCGAACCATAAGCTCGGTGAGCGCCTCGCGCTTGCCGTCCGGAAGTCTATAGGCACGGATCAATCTCTCACCGTCGTCAGCCTTCTCCAACCAGGAGCCAATATCAAAAGGCGGGAGTGGAGCACGCGGCGGGGCCGGTGGGCAGGGCTTACACGGTGCGCACGGTTTGCACGGTTTACACGGAGCGCATGGCTTACAGGGCTTGCAAGGGCTGCCAGGTTCACGTGGGGCGCGGGGTGCCCGCGGTTCCCGGACCCTCGAACGCGTCCGTTCACGGCGCCTTTCCCTGACTTTGGCTTCCCGCTTCGCCGGACCGGGGGCCACCGACTCCGTGATCTTGGCCAGTTCATCTGCCAGCCGTTCCAGCTCCCTTTCAAGCTCCTCCAACCGGTCTTCCAGATCGCCGCCTGGAGGACCACCGACAACCAAACCTAAACCGCCAAGGCCTGTTGCTATGGCAACCTCTTTCGGAAGCAACTCGAGCCCCACTCCAGAGCGGCGACCCTCAGCACCCCGGCGAGCCATGTGCTCTTCGAAGGTGCTTAGAGCTTTCCCGAAGGCGCCCGGGTGTTTGTCACAGGGCTTGTCGGACTTGCGCGGCTTGGCAGACTTACATTTTTCGCACGTCTTTCCTGCCTTGCACTGCTTGCATGTCTTGCCCGCCTTGCACTGTTTGCGTTCTTTGCACTGCTTGCAAGTCTTGCCGGCTTGACAGTGCTCGCAGGGTGCTGCCCGCGGTGCGGAGGCGCTGGTGGCGGCAGCTTTGGCGCGCTTCTCTTTGCGTGGGCATGACCAGGCCGGGGTCGCCAGCCAGGCGGTGACAGCCACCACCAAAAGCAATGCTATCCCTGAAGCAGACAGCCTCGGTTTCACGTTCCGTGTCATCACCATGGTAAGTCTCCTAGCAAAACGTCCGGCTCGCCCTCTTGAAATACCGATGCCCACGGCGGGCATCCAACGTGTCTCTTCGCGGATGTATCGTTGTGTTTGGAGCAGTGCTTCGGCGTACGCCCGGCGGCTGCGCGGCAGCAGCGACGTAACCCAGGCATCACAACAGAGTTCGGCCTCGGCTCGCAGTCGTCGCCGAACCCACCACACCAGGGGGTGCCACCAGTAGAGAATGCCGACGATCATTTCGGCCCAGGACACCCAGTGGTCACGCCGACGCACATGGGCCAATTCGTGAAGAAGCACCGCACGACGTCCAGTGTCGTCAAGCTGGCACCATAACCTCGCCGGCAACAGCAACCGAAGTCGCCGGCCGCACCAGATCATCGGTGAGACGTGGCTTTCGACCATCAATGTCTCGGGTACACGCCGCAACCCGAACGCCTTCGACTCCTGCGACACCATCTGTCTGACCGAACTCGGAGCCGGTGAGGCCGAAGCAATACGTTGCCTGAACCAAACGATGCGGGCGGCGCCGCATATTGCCAGCACGACCGCGCCGCATACCCATAGACTGGTCGGAATCGGCGGCAATCGGCGGATCGCGTCGCCAACGGCCATTGCCCCTGCAATCCACCTGCGCCATGGCCCGACCTGGTCAGTAGTGGGACTCTCGGCACGCGCCGAGTCGTTGGGCTGGACAAGCACTTCATTCGCATCGGCAACGAGAGGAGTCTTGGCCGGCAGCGCAGTCCGGTTGTCGTGCACCCCTCTCGGCTCGTCGCCCCACAACGGCCGGACCTCCCCACCACCTGAGCCGCGGGCGGAACCTGTCCCAACACGGTCGGGAGCCCGTGCGGAGCCCGGAAGCTGGGGTGATGGTATCGGGCTATACGACCCCGGACTGACCGGGAGGGCGTCTGCGATCAACGGCGTTCGGACTGCACGCGAAGCCTTGGTGACACCTGACCTGCTGCGTTTGTCAGCCTTCTCGGAAAGCAGGCCCAGTGGCCCGCCGGGGCCGGTCGCCTGGGCGAGCGTCTTCGGCGCACGCGACCCCTGACGCCGGGAAAGCGCCACCCGCTCTGGTTCAGCGCTGCCACCCGGCGTATAAAACGAGCGGGCCATTGGGTTCCGCGAAGAAGAAGGTACCGCATCGATTGCGGATTGAGGATTGCGGATTGTCGATTGTATACTGCCGGTCGGGCCTTCTTTCGTCTCGGCCTGCAAACCACGACTTACTACCCGCATCGAGTAAACCGGCAGCTCGGGCGAGCGCGGGAGCAGTGGAGCCGCCACCAGCCAAAGCAGCACTACCAGCCACAAGCCATGCCGGGTGGCCGGGCGGCAGGGCAGCCAGCGCGTCACCGCTCCGACAAGCAGCGCCAGCGGGATTGCCCCGATAGCATACGGCCAAAGCAGGTCCGTGGCTTGGGACACCCAGGTCCCCATGTCTTCCCTCCGGCTAACGCCTGGGCCGTCTCGGCTCCGCGTCCAACCGTTCGATCAGCCCTTGGAGTTCTTCGATCTCATCCGGTGTAAACTGTTCAGTGCGGATGAGCTGCACGACCAGTGGGCCTGCCGCTCCGTCGTACAACTGTCTTACCAGCGTCCTGAGCCGCGACCGTGTCACCCGATCCCGTGTAAGCTTGGCCCGGTACACGTAGGCCACGTCCGACTTATTGCTGGTGACGTATCCCTTCTGCTCGAGGCGGGTCAACAGAGTTTGGACGGTCGTGTAGGCCACTCTTCGCCCGCTGTCGTGCAAGTGGCTCAGCACCTCCCGGACAGTCGCAGGACCGTGGTCCCAAAGCGTCTTGAGGGCCCCCAGCTCTGCATCGCCTAGTTCGTATTGCCTCTCGGCCATGTTTTATTCTTCCGTCAGAGACCAATCTACTACAACTGTCGGAGGAATCCTACTACATCTGTCGGAGGAGGTCAACCCCGCAGTTCGATGATTACGCGGATGCTACAATTACGTACAAATCCCTCCGGACGAGCAGTCGTGCCCGCCTGTCGTCGTCGACCGCGGTGTACGTGACTCTTACCGACAAGTCAGTTCCTACGTCGGCGGATAGCCCTGGTACTGTGTTTCATGAGTCCCGCTACTACCTGAGCCGCGGGCTTTCTCGGCGCGTGATCTATGGTCGTAGTACTTGTGAAACACGGTACTAGCGCAGGCTTCCAGCTTGCGGGGGGACGACCTTGTGCACTGACCGCTACCTTCGTCAGCCAGCATCGAGGGCAGACTGGCACCATCCACACCGGAAAAATTCTTCCGGCTGTCCGATAATGATTTGACCGCATTCGATTCTCGGTGTATACTTTTTTATAGGACAACGGGGGTCGCTCTGCGGTTTCCAGTTGCGGAGCGACGCGGCCGGAGGCTATCCAAAGCGTTGTCCGTCCTGGGCGAGGTTGGTACGTCGCCAAG
>CP070827.1:1008857-1014308 GCA_020344555.1 Phycisphaerales bacterium | reverse complement strand
CCGCCGAGCCCGGTACGCTTCACGTGCTGCACAATAATGCGACGTACAACTGCTGCCCGGATGATATTGTAGTCTCTCTATCCGTCGAAGGTAGTGTCATCACCCTGACAGAGGAAGAGGTCTTGACGGATCCATGTTTCTGCGTGTGTTGCTATAATGTGGAGGCAACGGTTGTAGATCTGGCTCCCGGCTCATACATCGTTGAATACTGCTGGTACGACTATGACCTTGGAGACAGATGCGACCGGCAGGGGATTGTGATTCCGTAGCAATGTGAGTTGCCCGGGACGCCCTGAGGGGGCGGCCTGGGCACCGAGCCGTCTGCCTTCGGCGGATGACGGAGCGGTCCGTGTGAGGCGTTTCTGCCGCTTCCTGAACCGCCCGCCGCGGACGGCTCGGATCTCTTTTAGGGTGACTGCGAGGTGGATGGTAAAACGCCTGACCGCTCGTCCCGCTCGAGGCGCCAGAGGTTTCGGTATGGCGTGAGCGGGAGGTGCTGCACCGGCGGATACTTCCGTGTGAAGAACACCGGTCGGTCTCCCATCCCGGTGGTCAAAGTGAGCCAGTGCGTGGAGTCGGCATTGATGATGTGGATATCGGAGCGCTTGGTGAGCACTTGTTGAGCATACCGGAGGGGCGGCCAGGACCGCCAGCCCGTGCAGATGACGGCGTCTTCCGGCAGGGTCCGCATGTCCAGCTCGGTAAGGAAAGAAGTCGCATCGGCTCTCTCGCCGGTATGTCGGCGATTGGGAGCGTCCTCGATGGTCACGACGCACATGATCAGCAATGACCCGACGACAATGACCCCTCGCGATAACTCGCTCCTGCCTGCCAGAAGCGCTGACAGGGCAACGCCGCTCAAGACTACTCCGGAAAACAGAAGCGGCAGGACGTTCGCGGATTGGCCGTGCACGCGGTAGGCACACACGAACACCAGGCTGGCAATTGCAGTTCCAGCCAGCAGCCAGGCGCTGACTCGACACCGGTGGTATGCAACGATAACGCCGAATGCGACGATCACAGCCGCGCCCGCTTGTGCCGCCCCGGTGAACAGGGGTGGCAGCAGATCGACGAGCTGGCCGTTTATCCGATAGAGGCATACGAACGCAACGCTGGCGATCGCCAACCCACCAAGCAGCCAGGCCGTCGCTTTGTGCCGGCGGAAGATGATAATCAGGCCGCATGCCAGGATCAGCTCGACGGTCACGAGTATCAGTTGGTAGGAGTAGGGCAGTAGTTCATGCCGCAGCCAGCGAAGCTTGGACCTCAAACGCGGCCAGGAGCTGCCCATGTACTTTCTGAACTGCTTCCCACTGATGTGCCAGATGATCCGCTCCAACTTGGCTCTCGACCCGGCCTCGGCCTCCGGCAGCACCTTCCACTGGAGGTTATACTGATCGATGTAGTTGTACCGGGCGTCCGGCCGGTCGCGAAACCACATAAAGCCCAGGGTGTACAACACCGGCAACGCGGCACACACTGCGACCAGTGATAACGACGTGGCCGATTGGCGCCATGAAGCTTTCCACCTTTTGCTTGCCAACCACCAGGCGATCAGAAAGAAAGGCACCGTAAACAGGATGGGCGGTCGGTTGGCCAGCCCCACGCCAAACAGCAACGCCGCCACAAGCAGATCCAGACGTACTCCAAGCCGGGCATACCGGATCAGCAGGTATGCCGCGGCTGTCAGGAAAGCAAGCGACGGCGCGTAGACTTCGGGTGCCACCAGGTTCGACCACACTCCCGGGTGGGCAAGCAGCACCAGGGACATCGCGCTGGCCAGCCAGGTGTTCACTCCAAGCCGCACCTGCATCAAGATGCAGAGCCACAGGGCGACGATCCCCGAGAACAGACACGCAAGCGACACCAAGTACGCCGGGTCAACACCCGGAATCCGTGTGATCAAATACCCCAGGGTCACGTATCCGCTATAACCCGTCGGATGCATGATCCCCAAGGTCTCCGAGGCGAGCTGCAGATCGCCGAAATCATCGTAACAGATGCCCGGCGGCAGCCGCGACACCGTTGTCACCGCAGCGATCGTCAGAGCGCCTACGACGGCGAGTCGGTCGATCCATGGAAGCTTGGGCCATGGCGGTCGCTCGTCGGCGGTGGGTCGGTGCAACTCGTCGTCGGGATTGTCCGGGGTTGTCGCTTGCTCAGACACCTTCGCGCATCCATACCGTACGCTCCCACCCCTTCGGCAGGGCCGGCAACGGTCAGTCCCGGGCTGCCCAGGTTCAGGTAACCGCGCGGCGCCGACCGGGGGCCGGCTGGAGCACCGCAATAAGATAAGGGGTTACACGGCCTTGCCCAAGTGGTCCTTCGTTGGCAACATGACACGTACGGGAGGCCGGACCGCCGAGTGCGGATACCTCCCAGGCGCGCTGTATCGGGCCGCCCGGTGTGTCAGCGGGCTGCGGGCACGTTGCCCGTAAAGTCTGTGTGACCTGAGGTTGAATCGAGCCTACAGTAGATGATCGAGAGCCTGCGATCTTCAGTATTCATTCTCGGCCTGCATCGCTCAGGCACGACCCTGCTCTATCAGATGCTGGCCGCCAGTGGTTGCTTCAACATCATCACCGCGAGGCACGTAATCTGCTTCGACGAGCTGCGCAACGGGTCTGTCGGCAGAGAGAGGTCCCGTTCCCGGTCTCGGGAGCGATTTGCCCGGCTTGGGTTGTCGAGTCGCGGCGTGGACATTGTGGATGTCGGCCCCGATACGCCGGAAGAATATGGCTTTATTCTGGACAACCTCCATGCCGGAATGTCGATCACCAGGCGGTGCTTCCATGTGTTCCGATCCGTCTGCGAGGTGATCCAAAGCGACTACGGGCGTGATCGGCCACTCCTGTTGAAGAATCCCTGGGATTTCGGCAACGGCCGGCTCATCAAGACGCTCATACCGGATGCCAGAATCGTCTACATCCACCGCAATCCGTTCCACGTGCTCAGCTCGCTGTATCGAGTGGTGGTGACAGCTACGACACGACGTCATGCGTATCTTTCCATGTTGAGTGATCGCTACGCCTCGCTGACCGAGAGCGAGTTCCCATGGCGGGCTGTTCAACGGCTCGGGGCCGCGAAAGGCGGCCTTATAGCAAGAGGGCTGATCTACCAGGCCGGACGGTCCGCTTCGGGCTACTTGAAGAGCGTTCGGACGAGCCCCGTCGGCGGTCGGATCGACGTTCGATACGAGACTCTCTGCCGGCAGCCACACGAGACAATGACCACGATCCTCGAGTTTCTGGGTGTCAACGGTGAGCAAGTGGACTACCGGGCGATGATCGGCGCCCACACCTCGCAAGTCGTGCCGGAGATCGCCCGTCAACGTGATCTGGTGCTCCGGAAGCTGTCCGACTACGCCTCAGCCGTCGGGTACGATTTGTCGAGACTGGCAGTGGCCTTTTAGCCGGCACTTCGGTCGTCAGCGAGAGAAACCCGCGTGAATCAATCCAAGCGGCTGCTCTACAACGCCTTTGTCTCATCCATCAGGCTGTATCAGAGACTCTTTCTGGACCTTCGAGTGTGGGGCCGAGAGCACATCCCCCCGGGACCGAAGATCTACGCGCAGAACCATATCACCTCTACCGATCCTTACTGGGTCTTGCCGTTCCTTCCCGAACCGGTCCACGTTATCATCGGACCGGGGTACCAGTCAAAGGTTGTGGCCCGGGTCCTGGATTACTTCGAGCAGATCAACGCCATGCCCCAGCATCGCAAGACGGTGGTGGATGAGGCGGTCAAATACCTCGAGCGCGGCGAGTCTATATACACCGCACCGGAAGGGCATGTGCAAGAGACCTTCCGTTTAGGGCGGTTCTATCCCGGTGTCGCCAGAATATACCGCAGGATTCAGGTCCCCATCATCCCAATCGCGCTGCTGACCCGGCGCAGCGCGATCAAGGAGCACCCGCGATTCCGGATGGTTGTGGAAGGTAAGGTTTACCGAGCCACCGCCGTGTGGCGCGGCCTGTTCTGCATCAACGTAGGCGAGCCTTTCATGCCGGAACTGACCGGGGGCGAGGAGGGTGACGAGAGCCGGCGTATCCTGGACGAACTCAAAGAGCGTATTCGCCTGTTGCTCGAAGAGGTACGTGTCAGCAAATTCCGGGCGTAGTCCCGGTATATGGGTGAGGCGTGTCGCCCTCATCCACGAGGGCTTGCGGAGGAAGAGGGCGTTGCCGATCATGCGGTTACTTCAACGCACCTTGCCCAAAACCGTCAAACCGGTCGCGATATCCTGACCGGTTCTTTCTTCGCGTAAGGTGTCCCGCGGGTCATGTCCAATCTCTTGAACATTTGAGCATCCAGCTCCATGTTGCGTCTGAACATAAGGTTGCACACCAGCGCCACCAAGTTGCTGTAGACCTTCCTCGTGCGCAGCAGGTTTCCGAAGAACCGGGAAAAGATTCGCAGGTACGAGTAAAAAGCCCTGAACCCGGAGATGAACTCATCAACCATCTCGTCCCAGGACAGATGCATGTAGTTGGCCACCGGAAGGTTCAACGTGTAGTACTTCCAGTCGCCCGGAAAGTCTTTCGCCACGATGCGAGCCTGAGATTCCATCGTCTCCCACAAGCGCGTGCCGGGAAGTGGTGTCATGAACATTACACTCAGGATGTCCACACCTGAGGAAAAGCCCGCTTCCGCAAGCTTCAGCCCGATGCCTGTCCTATCCACGTCAAACCCGAAGATGAACGACCCCAGGACTGCGATCCCGTTCCGCTGGAGGCGCCGGACCGACTCCCTGGAAGTCTGCCCCTCACGTAGGTTGAATTTCTTGTTGATCTCGATAAGGGCTTCTCTTGCCGGTGATTCAAAGCCGATTAGGACACCAAAGCAACCGGACTTTGCAGCGAGGCGCACAAGTTCCTCGTCTTCTCCCATGTTAACGGTCACTTGCGCGACCCACCGCTTGCGGATGTTCGCCGCGATCAAGGCCCGAAAAAGGTCCTTGGCGTAGGTGATGTGCGCTTTGCTCGTGCCGACGAGGTTGTCATCGACGATGAAGACCAACTTCTCCTCGATCAGCTTGATCTCTTCGATGACGTGCTCGATCGGACGCCTTCGGAAGCGTTTCCCGTTAAACGCCGTGACGCTGCAGAAATGGCAATTAAGCGGACAGCCGCGTGTTGTCTGGACCGAGCCGAACGCATAACCTGTAGGGAGAAGGTCGTGTCGAGCCGGGGGCACTTTCGCCACATCGACGATGCCGCCATGATAGACGCGTCTCAACGTGCCGTCACGGGCATCTTCCAGAACCTGCGGCCAGACCTCCTCCGCCTCCCCCGTCACGACCGAGTCAACATACTGCAACGCCTCATCGAGACGCATCGTAGCATGGATGCCGCCCATCACAACGGTTACGCCACGGCTGCGGAACTCCGCGGCAAGCTTGTAAGCACGTTCTGCCTGGCAACTGAAGGCCGTGATTCCCACCAGGTCCGG
>CP070827.1:1003300-1008757 GCA_020344555.1 Phycisphaerales bacterium | reverse complement strand
CGACATCGTGGTCGACGACGACCTCAGCGGAGACAGCGTCACCGCCTCCCACGACCACGCCGGGAACATGATCGACGATGGTTACTTCCGGTACGTCTACGACGCCTGGAACCGCCTGGTGAAGGTCCAGTCCGCCAAGGATTCCGGGGCCGTCACCTTCCTGACGGCCGAATTCGACGCGAAAGGCCGGCGGATCAAGAAAGTTGTGACAAATTCTGGCGACCAGGACGGAACCGTGGTATACTTCTATGACGGTTGGAAGATCATCGAGACCCGGGACGGCTCGGGGAATTTGTATCAGCAGTTCATCCACGGGACGCAATACGTCGACGAACTCGTCATGATGCGGGTAAAGGGCAAAGGCGACCTCTACGTCCACCAGGACGCCAACTGGAACGTCATCGGCTTGACCGACCTGGGCGGCCACCTGGTAGAGCGCTACGTTCTCACCCCCTACGGTGAGATGACTGTCTATCAGGAGACCGGCTACGGTGATTACGACGAGGATTACGACGTGATGGGCGATCCGCCGAGTACGAGTGATCCCGATTACACGGCCTTCACCGGGGCCTGCGCCGGATCTGGCCCCACGGGCGCGTGCCGCATCCTGGACCTGGACTTCGATGGTGACGTGGACACCACCGACCGTGATAACTGCTTCATGTCGCTGCCTCACGGACTCATGCGCCACCCCGGCCGCATCGCCACCGCCGTCCACCAGCCCTTCGCACATCAGGGGTTACTGTACGAGCCGGAATTAAGTCAATACCAAAATCGGGCCAGGCAGTACGATCCGGCAAAGAGGCGATTCATTCAGCGCGATCCCCTCACCTTGGTCAGCGTTGCTGGAAGCGGGACCCAAGATGGGACGAATCTTTACCAGTATGTCGACGCCAATCCTCATGCGCGTCTCGATCCCTCTGGTCTAGTGGAGTGTTCGAAGTTGTGCGGTACTCCCGCGAACCCATACGTGCTTGTATGGTCGTGTTACGACGCTCATTGTCTGAAGGCCAGATGCGGCCCATGCTGCTGTAAGCCGTGTCCACCAAATCCGCCTCCGTGTTGTGAGTACGTAACCGGTAACGAGTGGATTCTCTCCTGCGCAGGGTTTTTCACCATGGCCGGGCTGTTTTGGCTGAAGCGAAGGCGCTCGACGTGCGACGCTGTGTGGCACCGTCTTAGTTGTTACGGTCGCCAGAAGGGCACGTAATCGGGAGACGACAGGCACCCATTTAAGGAAGTCGTGTTGCGGAGTGTGTTCAATGAAATGGCTTGAGCTACTGATCGCCGTGTGTTTGGTTGCCTCCTGCGCGTGTGACCGCCGGGCAGTACGGAGCGGGCCGGGGACAAACCACACTATTGTGGAAGCAGGTACTGCCGCGTGGCCCCGCTGGGTGCGGATTCCATCTTGGGCACACAAACTGGCGGGGGCTTCGGAGGACGCGCTCCGAGCACCATCCAGTTATGCCATGCGTGCGAGGCTTGTTACGCTGTACTTCTATTCGGCTGAAGCGTGGGATCAGTTTCAGACCGCCATCGGTGGGGGCGATAAGGTTTCTGGCGGTAAGATGTTGGTTCTCGAACCGTGGGATGGTACGACGATCATCGAATGGATGCACCGGCATCCGCGTACCGCGATCCACTATGGTACAAACCTGGCTCTTTCAGACGGGCGCGCCACTTGGGCAGTATCCACCACAGTTGGCTCTGATGACGGCGATGCCGAGTGTATCAGGTACGATGATCAACCGGGCCAGGTGTGTCTCATTAGGTATTCTCAGCAGAACGCTGTCCGCGATCGGTATGAGTCTATCATTAGGCCGATTCGGAGACTCACCATCGAAGGCAGAGTGAGCATGCGTCCTGGGCAATCAGCGCTCAAGGTGGCGCAGTTTGCGACTGAGCGCTACCCTGTTGCTGTAATGCTTCAGACTTGGCAGTTGCCAATCGAACCCGAGACCACCGACAACCCGGACAATTCAGAGAGTAGATCGTCCGGGCAATGATCGTGGTTGGTGACGGATCGTCGGTCGTCGTCGTTCGGCCCGAGGGAACTGGGACGAAAGCCGTGGTGCGCAATCTCGAAGCGTCCTCTCGCGGAGGTGTGGCGCGGCTCTCGGCTGCCTTCGCGGTAAGTAGCCTAACCGCGATCCCATGGTTCGTCGGAGTTAGCGAATCCTACTCCACGTGGGCAATCCTCACAGGCTTGAAGATGTCTGCGGCCTCCGACGCCCATTTGCTCGGCGCGACATCGTTCGTCGTGGGCCACGAGGGCTATGAGGTCGACTTCTGGTGCACGCCCTCGGTATTGCCCTTGTGCGGGATCGCGTTGCTCTGGTTTGCCCAGCAGAGGCCGTTGGCGTATCTGCTGACATGTGTAGGATTCACCGTCTTATCGGGAATGCTAATCTTCGGAAGCACTGTCTTGTCGATCCACCTTCACCAGCGGGGCGTGGACTGGGTGTGGGCCCATTACCCCGGTGCCATCTTAGTTTACTCTAGTAGCCTCGTCGGCTGCCTCATCTTCGCAGAAATCCGCCAAGGCCGCATGGGACGAGCATCGGCAGTTGCGCCGGAAGAACTGATGGTAGCTGAAGCGTGCCCGGAGTGAGGAGGGCTCCGACCTTGAACACCACCCTGACTAAGAGGATCGCCGAAGCAGGTCAGCGGGTTCGTTGGGCTAAGCGGGTTGGCCTCTATCCATACCTCCGAATTGCCGAGGACGCGGTTGGGCCGCGCGTGCGTTACGACGGGCGCGAGGTCTTGATGTTCGGCTCGAACGATTACCTCGGCCTTGCCCGTGATTCGCGTGTGCAGGAGAAGGCCGTCGAGGCGATCCGGCGGTTCGGGACAGGGCGCGGCGGTGCCGCGCTGGTATGCGGCTACACGACGCTGCACAGGGAATTGGAGGGACGACTTGCCGCCTTCCTGCAACGTGAAGCGTGCCTGCTCTTTCCAAGCGGCTACCAGGCCAACGTAGGCTGCATCTCGGCGCTGGCGCGACGCGGAGATTGGGTTCTCTGCGACCGCCTCTCCCACGCCTCGATCATTGACGGCGCCGTTTTGAGTGGCGCGCGGCTCAAGCGCTTCGACCACAACGATCCCGAGGATTTGCGGAGGCTCCTGGCTGACACGGGTTCGTGCCACAGCGTCGTCGCCGTCGATGGTGTGTACAGTATGCAGGGCGATCTCGCGCCGTTGCTGGAGCTTGCCGCAGTATCATCAGAATTTGATGCGTTCCTGATCGTGGACGACGCGCACGGTTTCGGCGTTCTTGGCCGCAATGGCAGAGGGACCGCCGAACACCTTGGCTGCGAGCGGTCGGTCGACCTTGTGACCGGGGCGATGAGCAAGGCGTTGGCCACTACCGGCGGCTTCGCTGTCGGCGACCGGAAGGTGATCGAGTACCTGCGGCACGAGGCGCGGGCCGCGCTGTTCTCCGCCGCGGCGCCTGTGGCCAACATAGCTACCGCCTTAGCCGCTTTGGCCATCATCGAACGAGAGCCGGAGCGCCGATGCCGTGCGCTGGCGATGGCGGACAGATTCCGGGAGGCGTTGCGGACAGTGGGCCTGGCCGTGATGGGACAGGAGTCACCCATCGTCTCGATCCTGATCGGTGACACGCCGAAGGCAGCGCGGCTTGCCAAGAGGCTCTTCGAGTCCGGGCTCTTCGCCATTCCTGTTTTTGCACCGGCTGTTCCGGCTGGTCAGGAGTTGATCCGCATGCATGTGACAGCCGCGCACACGGACGAGGATGTCGCTCAGGCGCTCGACATCTTCGAGCGGTGCACCGTCGTTTTTGAGGCGGAAGGCGAGTATCAGCGGGAAGCGGTGTTATCGCAGCCCTAGGCTCCGCATGACGAGACGGTCGAGGATGCGGCTTGGCAGGAACCTCGCCAGGGCGATACGCAACCTAGCATCATGCCCGACGATGTAGCGCGGCTTGGGTCGTCGTGCGGTCAGGGCGCGAGCAACGGCCTTGGCGACCGCCGTTGCGGCAATGCTGGCTTGTGCCATCTTCGTCGCAGCCTTGCGGGTTCTCGTCATGGCGGGGCCATATAGGTCGTGCGCTTCATCTGGCAGCGTCTTCATCAACCTGTCTCCTTCGGCCAGCGATTTGTTCCATAGGGGCGTGTCGATACTTCCCGGCTCGATGATGCAGACATAGATGCCGTGCGGGCGTAGCTCCATGCGGAGCGCGTCGGTCAGCGCCTCGAGCGCGTACTTGGACGCGCAGTAAGCGCCGAGGAACGGAGCGGCAATCTGCCCGCAATCGGAACCCATGTTCACGATCCGCCCACTGCCCTTCCGCAGCAACGGTGCGAACGCCTGCGTCACCGCGACCTGGCCGACGACATTGACCTCCAGTTGCCGACGAAGCTCGTCGATGGGTAGACACTCCAGCGGCCCGCTGACTACGATGCCCGCGTTGTTGAGCAGCCCGTGCAAACCGTCGTCACCGACGGCGGATGCGACGGTACGGGCTGCGGACGCGATCGAGTCGGCTTTGGTGACATCAACGAGGATCGGCGTAAGCCGTTCGGACGCTTCGCTCCGCAAAGCGTCGCCATCCCCCTGGTTACGCACGCCAGCGAAGACGGTGAAGCCGATGGCGTCGAGGTGCAGCGCGCACACCTTCCCGATCCCGGTGGATGACCCGGTGATGGCCACCGCGCCCCTGTCGTCCGTCGGCTTCATCGCTTGTGAGCGTATCCGCACTCGCTTCGTCGGGAAATGGCCGTCGTGCTGGATCGTTGTCGACAAGTGTGGCCGTGGGGATATGCGGCAGGCGATGCAGCCGGTCATAAGGTTCGGCTCGTCCACCAGCTTCCCATTGCTGCCTCACCTCTCCCGCTTCAGGAACTGTGAATGTAGGCGGGGTTCAGCCAGCTCGAACAACGCACTGTGTTCGGGTCCGGTCACGCTCCTACGAGCAGCCCGACCAGCCTTGGGGCGTGCGAAACGCGAAACGAAGTTCTAACTTTGTCCACCCAATTCGGGTTGACGGGATCGTGCAAGGTAATCAGAAAAGACCAGCTATAGGCAGTCAAGGGTAAAGTAGAAGAATTTCGTTCGTTCGCTCTTTGGCACTTGGAGGTTCCTCAGGAGTTGGGCGTCGGCCGCTGGGTCTGGTAGTTGCGGCGATCGGTCATAATGCGCCAAGTCACGTGGCACAGCTTGATGGCCGTGGCGGTCACTGCTGAGCGGTGGGATAGACCCTCGCGCTTGCGGCGCAGCCAGTAGTCGCGCAGGTCGCCCTCTTGGTAGCACGCCCGATAGGCCATCTGCCACATCGTGTTTTTCTCCGACAAGACCGATGTGACCTTTGACAACTTTAAGCTCGGCCAGATCCACTCCCGAGACGCCTACACCCGCGGGACCGTGGGGATCAAGGGGGAAGCCCTGCCCGGTCTGGGGGGTCAGGGCGATCCTCAATTGGCCTGGGCGCCGACGTTC
>CP070827.1:997717-1003200 GCA_020344555.1 Phycisphaerales bacterium | reverse complement strand
TGGCTCCCGATTCTCGGGATCCTCGACGCGGCCCCCTGCGCGGTACTAGAACACAGGAAGGGCGACCTTGTGGTCAAGCCCGCCCTTCCATTTCGGCGTGTCTATGTCGAGCTGAATCCCGTTACGGACATCCGTCGGGGCCGGTCCAGCCGAATGGCGGATAGCCGGACCCGCGGAACCCATCGACGACAAACATCACGTCTGAGATGTTCACCAGCCAGTCCGGGAAGTTGGGCTCGATGTCGGCCCTGGCCTTTATGACAGCGTTGGCCAAATTCTTGAACTTGTCCAGGCACGCAGTCACGTCGGTGGGTATGCCTACGACGCCATCCGGTGGTCCACACGGATAAGTCGCACAATTCCTCACCAAATCGCCCCAAATGCTTGTGGTTATCGTAAGCGGCGCCGAGTAGTTACCCTCGTTACTGGAATCGCATCCACAGTCGATGGCTTGCACGTCGTAAACGGCACCGGGGATGATGTCGTCATCGGTTACGTGCAGCACCCCTGTCGTGCTCCAGTCCATACAGTGCGCGTTACCATCCAGGTTGGCGCTCCAGAAGTCCGGCCAATTCTGTACGTGATTAATCTTGCCGGCATTCTCACTGACTTGCTGCGGCTCGCCGACCCAACACTTGGTGCCGTTTAGTCCGCTGAACGGCTCGGGCAGATTGGCAAGGGTCACGCGTAAAGCGGTGTCCTGCCCAGGATTGCCCGGTTCCATCGAGATGTACCGAGTCTTCTCATAACCGTGCTCTCCCGGAGGCTGGGTGAGTGGATCGGCAGGCGGGCAAGATGGCGGGGGCAGGGGTGGGAAGAACCCGACACCCAGTTCGAAGTCACCGCCTCCAGTCGCGCCGGCGACCGGCTGGCCGATCGTGAAAGTGACTACAAAGTCCCCCTCCTCCCCGTCGGACATTCTGCCCCCGCTTCCGGATACGACAGTCTTGGTCAATTCAAATTCATCCGCGTAGCCGGGCGAGGCGAAGCCGACGATTGCCAGCGTTGCGCATATCAGTATGCCCAATTCAAATCGAATCGTAATGTCTGTAGTGTGGTTAACGATATGCTTCATCTCAAAGCTCCTCATATCATACCGATGCCGACTATCTGACCGGCTGCTGTCTGAGTGCCTTCCGCTCCAGGGCCTCAAGTCTCTCTTTCACAGCATCGTTCTCAGCCTTGAGTTCTTTTAGCACCGCTAATAGATAGAGAGAAAGCCTATCATATTTGACCGCGTCAGGTCGTCCCTCCTGATCGTACGCCACCAGGTCTTTTATGACCTCATCCACTTCCTCCGCTATCAACCCTATGTCTTGCCCCCCGGTTGTCTTCCACTGGAATCTTACCGGGTTCAACTTCAGGACCGCATCCGGGTCAGTGTCGAGGTCCGCAATACACGTCTTGTACCTCTTGCTCGAACCGAGTTTACAGAGTACACCGTCATCGGTCGTATACACGGCCGCTAATGTCCCAGTTTCGGTGGGCAGATTGCCGATTCTGGCTTTTCCGTTCACATCCAACTTCACATCGTCACTGGCACTTGCTGGCCCAATGCCCACCTTGCCCGTGGTTACGAGGTTCTCGTCATCGAAACTTATGGTTCCCGTCGTTGCCGAAATCGTGTCGGTTATGCCGTCTATCGTGATCGAGCTGCCGGAACTAATGGTGCCGCTGGCGTGAATGTTCCCGTCGGAACTTATGGTGGCGCTGGCATGAACGTCCCCGTTAACATCCAACGCTTCTGTTGAGACTGGGACCCCAATGTCGACACTTTCGCCATCGTCATAGATGTTCGAATCAGTGATCGACTGTGGTCCGTCAAACTTGCTGATCCGGTTCTGCGTTCCACTGCCGGTAATGACCGAGAAATGTGGATTGAGCGGGTAAAGGGCATAGGGCGTGGGCCGCAAATGCTGACGTGGAAACAACTCGATATACGGATCCGGGTCGCCCTCACGCACTTCCACTCCGAGGCAGCGTTCGTCACCGTCAAAGACGTCTCCGCCGAAGTCCAGGTCGACGGTGAATATGCCGTCTGTCACCGTGACGGGGGGGGGGTTCTCATCCTGACCATCCATGTAAATGGGGCCCCCCACCGGGTTTCCGTCAGTGCAGGCGTCGTACAGCGTGAAGCAGAAGTCGAAAACGCCGGTGGCGGGGGTGCCCGGCGGATGCTCCAGCTTCCCCTGGAAGGTAAAGGCTGTGCCCGCCGTTGGCTGTCCACTTGCCGGCCCTCCGGACACCAAGAAGGCCGCAACAAGCACCAATCCAAAAGGTTTTGTCGTGTACATGGTTCTTCTCCTTGTCAAAACTCGTGAACGATACCACTCGAAACAAAAAGCTGAACGTAGGGGGAATTGCGGGTGCGACTCGTCCGGCGCAACCCGCAAGCTCCGCTGTTCAACAAGACCAGTGATGCGAGGGACACGGTCCTGTCACTCGGTTTCCTCTCCCGGTGCGCCCGGACCAGTAGTAGTACGGGCGCGACCATTTCTTCCGACGCGCATCAGTTCCCCGTACAGCGCATTCGGAGGACTCGCGCCCGGGCGTTGGATCACCCGTAGGGCACAGCGCAACCGTGCCCTACGAATGACACCGACCGCAATCCTACGGGGCGCTTCGCGCTGGTGCGTGGGATACAAGCATCGTGGCGCCTGATTGCGCACGGTCATTCAAATTCGGGCGTCTCGTCCGATTCGGCTGCCGTACACACGCAACACTGCTGGTCGTGGACACATCCATCAATCTCGCGTCCGGCGGTGTTGCCGCGGCGCCCCCAAAAGGCACCCGATCATGGCCCGGCTGGGCACCCGTGTTGCCCCTTCGTCGGGGCCCGAGGGTAACAAGGCAAAACCCCGCGGCGGGCGCCCGGCGAATCGCGAGAAAAAATGCCGGCCCCACAGGTAGAAAACTGAACAGACGAATCGCCGAGCGGGGATTCGGGATTGCGAACGGCGGATTGAGTCGGGGAGCCGTGACCGCAGACGGGTGCCGGCGTGCCAGGCGCCGGCTTCGCCGAATGAGGTTGAATGCCCGAAGACCGAATGCCTTTTCCGGGGTGAAGGTCTTTTCTCGCTTCTGCGTCATGGTTGTGTCCGCTGGAGTCTCAGACTCGGTCAGGCACCCTTGGCGAGTGGACCCCGCGCCGGTCGGTTCGCCGCGGGGTCGCCCGCCGGTGTCGGTTGCCGGTGCCGCATACCCCAGTCTTAATAGTCGCCGGGGTAGGGGGGTGCGCAACGGTACCGCCAACAGACAACAGCCTTGGGGGGCATTTTTTCCGGAAAGCCCGAGGTTGCCGCGTTGCGCAGGCCGTCCGGCGACGACTCAATGAAAGAGAGTCCGCGCGGTGGAACATCCGTGGGCGGGCTAGCCAGGGGGCGGTGGGCGCCCGAATGTCCGCTATAATAGCGGGCTATGTTGGGCGCGGCGGAACTCACAGACGAGTTGGTGCGTCGGGCGGCCGAGGGCTCGAAGGACGATCTCGGGCGTGTCATGGAAGCGATGCAGCCGCAAGTCCGGATGATGGTCGTGGCCCGACTCAGTCCGGCGCCAGAGCAGCTCGAGGCGGTGGACGAAGTTGCGCAGCAGGTAATGGTAGCGCTGACGTCAGGGATATGCCGGCTGGAAAGCCGGTCGGCCGGGGGGCTGAAAGCCTTCGTGTCGGGCATAGTGACGCGCAAGGTGTCCGATTTGCTCAAGAAGCGTGGGGAGGGGAAGATCCGGCTGAACGCGGCGTCGTTGGACTCGACGGTCACCGCACTTTCCGAGGCGGGACCTCTGGGGCAGTTTCTCTCGTGCAGCGGTACTTCGCCGCTGAGCGCCGCAGAGCGAGCCGAACGAGCCGGGATGCTGATTCTCGAGCTGGGACGATTGAAGCCCGAGCATCGCGAGGTCATCACGTTGGCGTTTTTCGACCAACTGCCGATCGGGACAGTCGCCGCATGGATGGATCTCTCGAGGCCGGCGGCCTCGATGCTCCTGATTCGAGCGGTGCAGACTCTCCGGCGCAAGATGACCGGCTCGAGCAAGGTGGAGAGGCTCCGTGAAGGCTCCGTGTGAACAGGACATCCCGCCCGACCTGGCCGACCACGTGGATAGCGCCCTGGAAGCGTTGTGGCGTGGCAATAGCGGCCCGTTCGAGCGCCTGTTGGACTCCGACGAGGTCACGCGCCTCCCCATCGGTGAGCTCCTCGAAGACGTGGCCACCGAGCAGGCCAGGCGAACTGTCGGCCTGCCCGGTGAATCCGAGATCGCCGGGTACGAGGTCATCAGCGAGATCGGGCGAGGAGGCATGGGGGTGGTCTACGAGGCTCTTCAAACCTCGACGAAGCGCACGGTGGCCTTGAAAGTCATGCTGGCCGGACCATTCGCGTCGCGGGCCGGCCGGCGGCGCTTCCAGCGCGAAGTGGAACTGACCGCCCGGCTCCAGCATCCGGGCATCGTTCGTGTTTTGGAGAGCGGCGAGACTTCGACCGGCCAGCCGTACTATGCGATGGATTACGTCCGAGGAGTGCCGCTGGCCGAATGGCTGGGCGCGGAACAGCCTGATGTCCGGGCCACGCTCGGTCTGTTCATCGAGTTATGTGAGGCCGTCCATGATGCCCATCGCCACGGCGTGATCCATCGGGATCTGAAACCCGGCAATGTGCTCGTCGATGCCGAAGGCCGGCCGCATATTCTGGATTTCGGGCTGGCCAGAGCCACGGATCGCGCCCCGGCGGACGAGAACCTGACGGCATATGTCTCCTTACCGGGTCAGGTGCTGGGCACGCTGCGCTATCTCTCTCCGGAACAGGCCGCCGGGACGTCCGAGCAGATCGACGAGCGTGCCGACGTATATGCGTTGGGTGTGATGCTGTTTGAAGCCCTTACCGGTTCGTTGCCATACGATACTACCGGGCGTCCCTCTGACGTGGCCCGCCGTATCCTGGAAGAACCCGTGGCATTTCCATCCGCGGTGTCCAACCGGGTCGATGGCGAACTCGAGACCATTATCCTCAAGGCCCTGGCCAAAGAGAAGGCGCGACGCTACCAGTCTGCGCAGAAGATGGGTGAAGACCTTCGTCGCTACCTGGCCGGCGAGCCGGTTTTGGCGAAGCGGCCCAGTACCGTATATGCCCTGCGCAAGAAGCTGACCAGACATCGCGCGGGGTCGCTTCTGGCTCTGGCGGTAATCGTTGCGGGGGTGGGGGTGCTCGGGACCACGGTTTGGGTAAGGCACGACAGGCTGGCCGAGGCTCGGTCGCGAGCGCTGGGCTACCAGCGCACCCTGGAGACGGGAGATCCTACTGAGGTTCTTGGACGCGCCTCGAACGTTTACGATCTCTACCCGGATGTACCCGAGGTGCGGTTGCTGTGGGCCCAAACGCAGTTCAGGCTCGGTTTGCGGGAGGCGGAGGAAGACTGGTGCGGGAGGGCAATCAGTACCCTGAAGGACGGGCTCGAAGATGATTCGTCATCCTGGTTGTACGGCGCTTTGT
>CP070827.1:992124-997617 GCA_020344555.1 Phycisphaerales bacterium | reverse complement strand
GCCTGAGGGCATGCTTTACCTGCTCCCGTACGGCAGCGACAATCGGGCACCGCTGCCAGGCGGCGGATAGACCCGCACTGTCCGATCAGCCGATTGACTGGGGAGGACTATGATCCCAGATCGACCCGCAGGCACGTCCGAACCACCCGATGAAAAGGCGGGCCCCGCCGCGGTGGATAAACTCGCCCCGATCGCGCTCGATCTGTTCTGCCAGCGGTGCGGGTACAACCTCAAGGGCCTGACCAGCGACCGCTGCCCGGAATGCGGCAAGTCGTTGGAAACCGTCCGCCTGATCGAGCCGCAGATCCCCTGGGTACACCGCAAGCGACTGGGGCGTTTCCGGGCGTACTGGAAAACCGTGTATCTGGCCATGTTCCACCAGGGGCGGTTCTGCGAGGAGATGGCCCGGCCGGTCAGCTACAGCGACTCCCAACGCTTCCGCTGGGTGACAATCCTCCACGTGTACATCCCAATCCTTTTGGCAACGATCTGTGCATATCAACTTGCTCCACCCGAACCTGTCGTGATGACAAGGTCGTTTCAGGTCCCTGGCGGCTGGACTCAGTCCGGGCCACCGTGGTTTGAACGTGCGTACGCCGAGATCTGGCCGGTGGCCGTACTCCATGTATGTTTCCTGCTCTTTCTTGCTGCCGCTACCGGTGTGCACAGCTACTACTTCCATCCCCGGGATCTGCCGGTTCACGTGCAGAACCGGGCGATCGCTTTGAGCTATTACGCCCACGCTCCGCTTGCTTGGACTCCGGTTCCGATCGGACTTGCAGTGGCCGCCTGGTGGTTGGCTGGTTCGCACGAGCTGACTGCGATCGGGCTGATCGCGGCTGCGGTTCCGTTACTGCTGCTGGAGCTAGCCTGTTGGTGGTCCGCGATAGCTGGCTTTCTACGAGATACGATGCCGGGGCGGAAGGCCCACTTCAGGTTGGTTGCGATTGCCCTACCATTTTTGTGGCTTGCTCTGGCCGGCGTGATCTTCTTTGGCGTTAGCCTCGTTGTCTTCTGTGTTCTCGTGGTCTTCGCCAGTTTGACCTGAACCTGTCGACCCGCTCTCCTCCTCGTCCTTCGGCCTGCCGTCGAGATAGAAGAGCCTGTCACTCCGACTGGCGTCGCGCCGCTCGTCAGGCGTGATGGCGACCACGCCCCCGTTGTCGTTGCCGTCGGCCCCAACGCTATAGAGAACCGCCTGGTCGGCGTCGGGTCTGTATCGGATGCAGGCCCCATCGGGGGAGAATGGATCGAGAGGGACTTCGATGAGGTATTGGGGTACAAGCTCAGTCAGGCTGGCCGGACGGCGACCGTTGTCCACTTCAAAGAGTCGAATCGCCAGAGCGGTAGCAGCCATACCTCTTTGAGCAAGGTGTCTGAAGAAGAGTTCCATGCTCCTGTTTTGCGAAGGGATCACAATCTCACTCACCGATCGCGAAGGCTCGCGAATCAGCGATGACTGGTGCATTCTCACCGGAAGCCTCTCCGAGACACTCGGCCAGCTCGGGCTCATGGCTGCCTCCGCAAGCAGGGTCTCATATCTTGCAATGCGGATCACGGCCAGCTCAAGCAACGGCCGTTTCAGGAAGCCAGTCGCATTCCCCCAGGCTGTTGGCTTCGGCAACGTTCTTCCGAACGGCATCCTTCTTGTGTAGGCAGAATCGAGTATAGCCAAGTAGTACGCACGCTCGCCATAAAAGGTCCGAACCAGCGCCTTTTTGGGCGTCTCGTCATCCATAAGCTCTACGATGAGACGCTCAAGTTGCTCTCGACGAGCTGGCTTCACCTGGCCGTTGGGCTCAGAATGCGCCCCCACGAGTTCGAGATCCGAGCCGAATTCTTCGATGAGCCCGCGGCCCAAGGCATGGCAAGCCCAGGAAACGAGGCTCGAAAGCAACATTGGATGTGCAGCGACCGCCTCGCTGAAGTGCAGTAACTCATGCAAGGTGTCCACCGCTTCGGCGTGGTTGCCCGTTCGGTAGTGGTAGGTCGCCGAGAACCAAAGAAGCTTCGAAAGGAGCCGCTGGCTGGACAGTAACCCAGGGCTGATGGCCACATTCCGCTGGGCCAGGCGTCGGCTCCAGGCAACCTGCGGTCTGTCACGGGCCTGACGAACAAGGTCAAGCACGTCCCGGTTGCTTTCCATCAGTTCCGTGGCGGCCTCCATGTCCGTGTCAAACACTGCGGGGTAATAAAGGAACCTGCCGATTTCCACACCCGACGCAGTGCTCGCCGTAATCCCGTCCATGGCCTTTTCCAGAAGAACTGCGGCGTTCTGGTCGTCAGGTACCGCGTCCAATTCCTCGTCGAACTCGTGTGCGTAGACAAGCTGGCCTGCCGCCTGGTAACGCTCAATCTCGGCTTGGAGGCGGCGGTGGGCTTCCCAGCCCCACAACCAACGAAGGCATGCCAGGGCCAGCATCAGCACACCGATAGCGGCCAGGATGCGCTTGAGCCACCAGTAGCGCGGAGGGACAGGCTTCTCGTCCGGCCATCCGGCCTCACCGACATTACGGACCGTCTCAGGATCGGTCACGATAGGCTCCCGGGCAAATCCACGGATGGGATCTGCCTGACACTGATTGTACCCCCGGCCCGGATGATCCCGCTACGGGGCATCGGACCACCGGTCGCCCGCTCCGGGTCCGTGCCAGCCCAGGCCGCTTCATCGCCGTACACTGTTAAAGCCTGAAAGGCTGACCTACAGTAGCCGTGGGTAAGTCCGGGCAAGACCGGACGCCGCCCACGGTAGCTCCAATACCCGTTTCATTCGACCCTGCAGGGGTCGCACATGCGTCCCATCGCACGCGCCGCGTGAGATAGACGACCCTTTCAGGGTCGGGCGGTTCGCTGGCGGCACCATCCGGGGGCGGCGTCCGCTGAAGGCGGACTTGCCCCCGGCTACTACAGAGCAGGCCTTCAGCCTGCGACTCCGCCCGCCGACCCTGTCACGGCCCCCCGCCCTCTATCGCGTCCCAACCACGGCTGGGACCAGCGGGACGCAGACCTCGGGGCCAGCGGGACGGGACAGATCAGTACCGCGATCCCGATGCGTCTTCGTCCCGGCTCGTCGGGATACGTCGGGAGAGCGGTCCGGTGGCCGGAGTTGCACGGTGGCCGCTCGTTCACACTCGCGGTTCTGATCCGGCAGCCAGATCCCGCCGGAAGTGTCACAGACCCGAAATCACAGGAATTGCCGCCTGGGGGTTGCAAGAATCGGGCGGCGGCGATATAGAATTTAACTCGCCCTTATGGGCAAGGGTCCTGCGAGATGCCGGTGCGTTCGGTTTGGCGCGCCCTGGACGCCGCTGCCCAGACCTTCGAGCGGCAGCATGAAGCGGCGAACCCTCGGATGAAGACCCACAGGTCGTGGGTCTTTTAGCCGGGTGACTACGCGCAGGCTTCAAGCGGCGGCTTATCGCCGGCTTAGTTACTCCCAGTCGGCAGACCGTGTGAAGGTCGGTGTAAGCGAACCTAGTGTTGGGGAGACCTCCTTGTGAGCATTCTGACGAAAGTATTCGTCGTCCTTCTGGTCGTCTTTAGCATCGCATTTACATCGATGACCGTTGCGATCGTCGCCCAGACCACCAACTGGCGGGAGACAGCCGAGAAGTATCGGGAGCATGCCCGGGTAGCGGACACGAATCTGCGCCATGCCCATGCCGCCAACGCGGCCCAGTTAGCGACCGCCCGCGACGAGGTGCGTGCTTACCTCGAGAGGATCACCGAGATCGATGGTCAGTTGCAGGATGCTCGTAACGAGGCGGCTCAGCTCCGGGCTGAAGTCGCCAAGGCCGCATCGGAGAAGAGCAGTTCGGAAGCCATCAACCGTGGCTTGCTGTCCCAACTCCAGGTAGTGGAGGCGGCCCGAGCGGAGTATCGCACCCAGCGCGACGACCTCGAACTCAGAAACATCGAGCTGGAGCGGCGCAGCATCGACCTGAACGACCGTGTCAACGAGCTGACAGCGACCACCACCGTTCTGCTCGAACAGAAGAGGCAGTACGAGCAGCAGATCAACATCCTCCGCAGCCAAAACGAGAAGCTTGTCCAACAGGCGCGCCGGGCGCCCGGCGGCGCTGCCTTTGAGCACCCCGAGGGGGCGGCGATGCGCGATGTCGTGGCGTTAACTCCCGTGGCCAGGACGGCCATCAGAGGCAAAGTGCTTGAAGTGGCGGCCAACCTCGTGACTATCGGCGTGGGTAGTGCCGACGGGGTGAAGAAGGACATGGTCTTTGTGATCCACCGGAACGGGGAGTACGTGGGCGATCTGAAGATCACCCTGGTCGACCCCAATCAGTCGGCTGGCCAGATCGTCCGCTCGAGCGTTGCCCCCAAGGCCGGTGATGATGTGACAGACGCGCGATGGCTTAGCGGGTCCCGCGGGGGTAGACGATGACCCGCACGCGGGCCGGCACCAGCCGTGCACGTCGGTCGGTCGGCTGAGGGCACGGCGCCACAGGCCGACGGCGAAACGGAGTGGATTCTGAATGAGCGAACGTCCGGCTGAAGGGCAGCCTGAGAACGATGTGTACACCGTCCTTTTGATCCTGGCCACGGCTCTGGTGGCGGGGGCTACGTTGTTCCTGGCGTTGCGCAGCCTGCAGCTTTTCGGCAGTTGGAACCCCTTTGGCGGGGCATAGGTCCCCGCGGTTGACGGCGAGGTCTGCATCACGGAGGATCTGTTCACGGCTCTTGGACGGCCTCTGGAAGTCCGGTTTCAGTTGCGGGTGGATAAGGCGCGGGTCCGCCGTATCGAGGGATGGGCCGGTAGGCGTCATGCACAGCCGCCGGGTACAGGTGGTATGGTGTGCTTGGCTGGGCTCGGGCGGATGGTGGAAAGGGAATCTCCGTGATTTTTGATTCACTTCTTGGCATGTTCAGCGTCGACATGGGCATCGACCTGGGCACATGCAACACGCTGGTTTGTGTCAAGGGTGAGGGGGTGGTGCTGAACGAACCGTCGGTGGTGGCGGTTCGGCGGGGTACCAACCAGGTACTGCGCAACGGCAACGCCGTGGGGCAAGTCGCCAAGGAGATGCTGGGCCGAACGCCGGGCTCAATTAGCGCCATAAGACCGCTGAAGGACGGCGTAATCGCCGACTTCGACATCACCGAGGCCATGCTGGGGTACTTCATCCGCAAGGTTCACGGGCGCAGCCGGTTTGTCAAACCTCGGGTGGTCATCGCCGTTCCCTCCGGCATCACCGCCGTGGAGAAGCGGGCGGTCTACAACTCCGCCGAGCGTGCCGGAGCCCGACGCGTATATCTGGTCGAGGAGCCGATGGCCGCCGGGATCGGAGCCGGTCTGCCAATCGGCGAGGCGACGGCGTCGATGATAGTCGACGTCGGTGGCGGTACGACCGAAGTGGCCATCATGACCCTTGCGGACATAGCCGTGGTGCAGAGTATCCGTGTGGCCGGTGACGAGATGGACGCAGCCATCATCGCCTACATGCGCCGCAAGCACGATCTGATGATCGGACAGCAGAC
>CP070827.1:986492-992024 GCA_020344555.1 Phycisphaerales bacterium | reverse complement strand
AGCAGCTTGACGCCGTGGGAGACGGTGCTCGTCGCCCGGCATCCGAAGCGGCCACTATCGACCGACTATCTTCGCATGGTGTTTCGTGACTTCTGTGAACTCCACGGCGATCGGGCTTTCGCCGACGATAAGGCCATCATCAGCGGCTTTGCCCGAATTGGCGGTCACAAAGTGATGTTCATCGGCCACAACAAGGGCAAGGAGGTCAGAGAGCGGATCGCCTGTAATTTCGGCTGCGCTCACCCGGAAGGGTATCGCAAGGCTCTTGGGAAGATGAAGCTGGCCGAGAAGTACGGCCTGCCGGTCGTTTGCCTGATTGATACCCAGGGAGCGTACCCGGGAATCGGTTCGGAGGAGCGCGGCATCGCCTATGCGATCGCGACGAACCTTATGGAGATGGCCCGCTTGCGCACGCCGATCGTGTGCGTGGTGATTGGCGAGGGCGGCAGTGGCGGCGCCCTGGGCATCGGCGTCGGCGACCGGGTGGCCATGTTTCAGCATGCGTTCTACTCGGTCATCTCACCCGAGGGCTGCGCCGCAATTCTGTGGAAGACGGCGGAGCAGCGCAAGCACGCCGCTGAGGCGCTGAGACTCACCGCCCGTGAGCTGGCCAAGTTGGACATGATCGACGAGATCATCCCGGAACCTGTCGGCGGCGCCCATCGGGACCCCGAGAAGGTGGCCGCGGGTCTCGAAAAATACGTTGTGGCCGCCCTGAACGATCTGAAACGGTTGACATTGGGTACCCTCATCCGCCGCCGGCAGGGACGTATTCGCCGTCTTGGCAGTTTCTTCGCCTCACCGAGTGAGGCCAAGGCCCGCGCAGCCGCCGATGTCTCCACAACGCGGCGGTCGACGTCGCGGGCCTCGCGGCTTCGCACGCGGTTCTCTCAGAGGGAGAAGGTCACCGCTTGAAGGCTCTGAGCGGTTCGAGGGTTCTTGAAGCGGTGCCGCCGGGTTATGTGATTAGGGCAACGCCGACTGTCGGGTCGGCGTTTTCTGTGCGCGGGATAGAATTCTTCTCGTGAGAGTAGGAAGATCTGTTGAAGGGCGGCCGATCGAGGGCTACATCCGTGGGAAGCGGGGCCGGCCTACCATCCTGGTCTTCGGCGGCTTTCACGGCGACGAACCCAAGAGCGTATTCCTGGCGCGCCGGCTGATCGAGCTTCTGACGACCGACCCCTCTGCGGCCTCCAACGTGCGGTGGGTCGTCCTGCCGGTCGTAAACCCTGACGGCTACGAACGACGAAAGCGGCGCAACGCCAATCAGGTGGATATCAACCGCAACTTCCCGACGAGAAACTGGGCGCGGACGTCGAGACGAAGTCGCATGTTCGGCGGCACTGAACCGGCCAGCGAACCGGAAACAGACACGGTAATCAAGGCGGTGAAGCGCTACCGACCGGTCCGGATCGTCACCGTCCACTCGATCGACGGGCATCGCCAATGCAACAACTATGACGGACCCGGGGAGGCGGTCGCCGCGGCTATGAGCCACGTCAACGGTTACCCGGTGACATACTCGATGGGCTATGGAACGCCCGGCAGCTTCGGCACATGGGCCGGCCTCGAGCGGAACATCCCAACGATCACGCTCGAACTACCCTCACACCATTCCCCCAAGCTCTGCTGGGAGGACAACCGCCCGGCACTTCTCGCGTGCGCCGAAGTACTCTGAGAGAGTGCGACCGACTGACAGAGCCGAGCTGTGCTGTGCCGAGAAACCCTTCTCGGCACGTTCCTTGGGACCGAGAAGGGACTCTCGGTCCAGCGATGGGGCCGGCCGTATACTTCACCGGTTGGAAACCGGTGCCACAGGGGTCAATGGGATGGGCTCCTAGCGACGGGACTTGCTCCTCGCCGCCTTCTTGGCCTGAGTTTTCTGAGCATCCTCGGCCATCTTCTGGAGCTTCTGGAAGATGGACGGCTTCTTGCGCTGTCGCAACCGAACATCGTCCTTTTGAGCCTTCCGGACCAACCCACCGGTCGCCTCCCGCTGTTTGATGTGCTTGCGAATCCAGTGCTGCTCTATCACGCCGAAGAGCGAGCTGCTCATAATATAGAGTGTCAGTCCGCTGGGGGCCTTATAAAAGAGGATGAGCATCATGACACTCATAAGCGGCATCATCTTCTGCATCATCTCCTGCTGCTGCCGCTGCTGGTCGGTGGCATTGGGATTGGGCTTCGGTTTGGGCTGAAGCTTCTGCTGCAGGTACATGAAGATGGCCAATAGGATCGGCAACAGGTTGAACGCAGGAAGCTCCCATCCGAAGAAAGGTATGACGATCGGAGCGGGGAATGTATACAGTGCATCCGGTGCGGTCAGGTCATGAATCCAGGTGAAGTGAAACGGCTCATGCCGCATCAGGATGTTGTTGCTCAGGCTGATCCATAGCGCCACCCAGATGGGCAGTTGGATGACCATGGGGAGGCAGGTCAGAAACTGGGTCGCCGGGTTGATACCATGTTCCCGGTAGAGTTTCATGGTCTCCTGTTGCAGGCGGGCCTTGTCGTTGGCGTATTTCTTTTTCAGTTCCTCCACTTTCGGCGCGAACTCGCCCATCCGCTGCTGCATCCGCACCATGTTCACCTGCCCCTTCTTGGTGATCGGATGCAGCAGGGCACGCACGATGAGCACTAGGATGATGATGGCCACACCGAAGTCGTGCACGAGCGAGAACAGGCCGTTAAGCAGCCAGATCATCAACTCGACCAGCCAGGGGAACGTGCACCACGGGTAGGCCTGAGCGACCTGATAGTAGTAGTTCCGTTCCAGGTACTCGGGCACCTCGCGAAACACGTCACCGTCTTTTTCACCGAGGTAGATGTCAGCGGGGTAGGTCAGTGCACTACCGGGGCCGACGGCTTCCGGCCTGGTGACCAAACGCAAGGTGGCGTCGTCGTTGCTGAGAGCGTCCCCGTCGGCATCCAGCGCGGACACTTCCGCCAGGTATCTGGCGTTTCCGTGTCCGTCGCGCCCGAGCGGTGCGATCGTACAGGTGAAATAAGTGTTGGCCGTCGCCGCCCAGGAGAACACAGCGTTGGGTTCGGCTGCCGATGGCACAAAGAGCTCGACCGGATGCCCGGGGCTCTTGGTGACTACCCCTTGTCCCTCCCGCTTTCCCACCACACGGGTACCATCGTGAACGCCCCGGTCAATGAAGCGGTCATCCATTCGAAGCCCGGCTCGTCGTATGCCAAGCCCCCCCCGATATGTGATGACAACACGATGAGGCTGGTCTGAGAGATTCTCCACCCTGATTTCGGACTTCAAATCACGCCGACCAGATTCCCTTTCTTGCTTGGGGAGCGTGAAGGTGCGGGTGAGTTTCAGCGCCGGGGCGCCGTCTTGCTGAATCTCGATCCAGAAGCGGGCACTCTGGCCCTGCTCGGTTGTCTGCACCGGCGCCGCGTGCCACTTCTTGTCATAAATGGGAAGGCCAATACCGTCAACATTGATCTGTTCAATTGCCAGGGAGCGAAAACGTCGGCCGTCATCTCGCTCTATCGTGGACAGAAGGGTATAGCGCTTCTCACTCCCGAGCTCTTCGGCGTGATCGGTCATCGTGGCGCTCTCGACGGACGCGCCCACGTTTGACAGTGTCAGCCGCATGCGATATGGGCTCGGTACCTCTTTGTCGATCCCTTCGGCAGGCCTCGACCCCATTGCCAGCGTCTGTTCATTGTCTGCTTCCAGAAACGCAAAACTGAAACGGGCTTCATCCTGCGGGCCTGCTCCAGTTGCATCTTCGTGCGGCTCAGGCTGCACAATTCCGGGATCCACGGGTTGGGCCGCTGGACCCGCGGCCTGATTGGCCGTCGATGGGGGTGTCCGCTGAGGCGGCGGTGGGAGCAGTCTCGGCCAGATCCACAGCACCAGGAGGAAGACGCCGACACTGATCAGGAGATTGCGAAGCGTATCGTTCTTATCCATTAGATCCGAACCAGGTCAGCAAGGTGTTCGACCATAAGTGCTACATCGTGCGGAAGGCAACGAGACGCGTTCGCAGGTAGCATCCTCTAGTAACAGTGCCGGCAAGACGCCCGCTATCGACCCTCGAAGAGGCGCGTCCCCAGGAAATCATCCAGCTCCGGCGTATCGTAGATCTTCTGAGCGGCCTCTTCAATGTCATACTCGAGCCGCACGTACTCCACAGTAATGCAATATTCATTCTCCGCGACTTCCGGCGGGTCGTACCCTTCGGGGCGTTCGCCTTTCTCGTAGAAGATGGTGTAACAAAGCCTCGGGTCTCGATCTCGCGGCTGGCCGACGCTGCCGACGTTGATGATGGCCTTCTCGTCAGAAGTAATCGAATAAATGCCGATATCCGGCAGCTCGTCAGGCGGATCGAAACAAGGGTCGTCCAGGAACACGCCGGGCACGTGTGTGTGCCCGACCACACAGGCCACATGGTGATCCTCGAGCCGTTTGAAGTTGTCGAGTATCTTGCCGGGATTGGTGTATACGTCCTCGGGGAACAGATATTCATTGACCGGCCGACGGGGCGAAGCGTGCACCATCAGCAGCCCGTTGGTTTCGTGCCACAGTGGCAACCGGCCCAACACCTCCCAGCGGCGGTTGCGCTTGGACTTGTCTGACTCGTCTTCCAGAACCTGACGAGTCCAATAAGCGGCGCGCTCGGCGCCGACATTGAAGTTGTTGGGTTCGTAAAACACGGCCTGATCGTGGTTGCCGCAAAGGCACAGGTCGCAGCGATCAATGACAAGGTCAAGACATTGCGTCGGATTGGCTCCGTAACCGACCACGTCCCCGAGGCAATGAACCTTCTTGATCGACCGCCGGTCGATATCCGCAAACACCGCCTCCAGTGCTTCAAGGTTACCATGGATGTCGGAAATAATCGCAAACACGTTGATTTCAACCCTGCCGGAGCCGCACGACGGATCGGCACAGTTTCTCACCAGTCCCGTCGCCCGAGCGGCTGGGCAAGCAGATGACTTTATGCTTGATGCAGTCCGGCGTCAATGGGTCCCTCCCTCTGCGGCGACACGAGGGCGCGTCCCAATTCAGGCAGTAGGGGTACCTGTCCCGAAGCACATCGGGGCACGACAGGTTTTGCCCGTGAGAGCCGTCCGCACGGGAAACCACCGCTTGTCCCTGTCACCGGGCCAGCTTCTGCCACCGTTCCGGGGATGCACCCCGACAAGAGGCAGAGGGCGGACGGCATCAGTCGGCACGATGTAGGCCTGCCGCTTACGTGGTGGATCCTACCGCAACCAGAGGCGCAGCTTAGTCCGACCTACACAGCCCAACTTTGGTGAGGCTGCAACGCACCCGGTAGGACACTCGGTCTCGGGCGCGTCTTGTAGTGCCAAAGTATGTGAAAAGTTGTATCATTGACCGAACCATGATGTCAGTACCCGAACTCCAATGCGTCTACGGGCTTGCGCTTGAAACCTCCAGCGTGCTAGGCGGTGTTGCTCTGGGACGCGGGGACGAAGTGCTTGAGGCCCGAGAACTGACGGGCCGAAGGAGGCATGCGGTCGAGCTCCTTCCAGCCGTAGACGCGC
>CP070827.1:980788-986392 GCA_020344555.1 Phycisphaerales bacterium | reverse complement strand
CAGGTCACCCGGTTTACGGATTATGACGTCAAGTGGCCGTCCATTGGGCCCGGCGCAACCGGACAAGGGGAGATCGTATTTCAAAACGGCTCCTGCTTGTACCTGCTCGATCTGGGCACCGGCACCTCACGCAGCGTCACGGTGACCATACCCGGCGATCGACCCACGATCCGCCCGCACGATGTTGATGCCGGCGAGCTGCTGGGCAACTGGGGTATCTCGTCGACCGGCAAGCGGGCCGTTCTCGAAGCCCGTGGCGACATCTGGACCCTCCCGGCGAAAAAAGGGTCCCCGCGGAATCTGACCCGAACGAGCGGGGCGGCGGAGCGCGATCCGTCTTGGAGCCCGGACGGCCGGTGGATCGCTTACTTCTGTGATGCTACCGGCGAATACGAGCTCTACATCACCCAGTCCGACGGCAAAGGTGAGACCCGCCGGCTCACCGGTAATGGGCAGATCTTTCGGTACCGCCCGGTCTGGTCTCCGGACTCGAAATACATTGCGTTTATCGACAAGACCGGTGCGATTTACCTGCACTCACTCGAGCAAGAGGAGACCAAGCTCATCGACAAGGAGCCTTGGGCCGATCGTACGCGGGTGAACTGGTCGAGCGACTCCTCATGGATCGCCTACACCAAAAGCGGTACCAATCGTCAGTCCGCGATCTGGCTTTACAAAGTAGAGAGCGGTGAGAAGCATCAGGTCACCAGTGGCATGTTCAACGACACCTGGCCCACATTCGACCGAAAGGGTGACCACCTCTTCTTCGCCAGCAACCGAGACTTCTCCGCTCCGATCTACGAAGACGTGGGCACCACGTTCGTCTATGCAAACACCGACGTGCTTGTCGCCGTCCCGCTGCGCGATGAAGTCGGCTCCCCCTGGGCGCCCAAGAGCGACGAGGAGACCTGGGACGACGAAGAGAAGGACGAGGACGAGGAGGATGAAGGGCAGGGGGAGGACCGGGAGGGTGACGACGAGGACGAAAATGACAAGCGGAAAGAAAACGACCAGGCTTCCTCCGACGACGAAGAAAACGACGAGGAGGAGGACGACGGCAAAGAAGAGGACGAAGACGACGAGGAAGAAGTGAAGCCTGTTGTCATCGAGCTTGAAGGCCTCGAACGACGAGCGCTGAAGGTACCGGTCGACAGGGGCAACTTCTATAACCTGGCCGTCAACCACAAGGGCAAGCTGGTTTACACTCGCGGCGCCCTTCGAGGCTCGGACGGCAAGCCTTCGATCAAGATCTTCGACCTGGACGATGAGAAGAACGAGAAGAGGGAGGAGAAGACGGTCGTCAAGGAAGCCGGGGCGTTCAGAATGTCGGCCAACGGCAAGAAGCTGCTGGTTCGCAAGGAAAAGAAGATGGCCATCGTCGACGCCGCCCCGGACCAGAAGCTGGACAAGCCGATCTCACTGACAGGCATGACCGCCCGGATCGATCCTCGCAGCGAATGGCGCCAGGTGTTCACAGAGGCGTGGCGGATCCAGCGCGACTTCTTCTATGACCCCAACATGCACGGCGTTGACTGGCCGGCGATCCACGAGCAATACGGCGCCATGCTCGATGACTGCGTATCGCGACGGGACGTAGCCTTCGTGCTCGGGGAGATGATTGCGGAACTCAATGTCGGTCACGCCTACGTACGCAGCGCCGGCGACATTGAGGAGGAACCGGAGGTCTCGGTCGGTATGCTCGGTGCTGACTACGAGCTGGACAACGGCGCGTACCGGATCGCCCAAATCCATGAAGGCGCCCCGTGGGACATCGACGCCCGTGGGCCACTAAGCGAGCCCAATGTGGACGTCAAGGAGGGCGATTATCTCCTGGCTGTCAACGGCGTGCCGTTGGATACGAGCAAGGATCCTTGGGCTGCTTTCCAGGGTCTTGCCGACAAGGTCGTGACACTAACCGTCAGCGAAAAGCCAACACTCGATGACGACGCCCGTGAGGCGGTAGTCAAACCGCTTGGAAGCGAACGCAGGCTGCGCTATCGAGCGTGGATCGCCAAAAACCGCAGGTATGTGGAGGAAAAGACTGAGGGAAAGGTCGGGTACATCTACGTACCCAACACCAGCATCAGCGGGCAGAATGACCTGGTCCGCCAGTTCTTCGGACAGACCGACAAGCAGGCCCTGATCATTGATGAACGCTGGAACGCCGGCGGGCAGGTTCCCACGCGCTTCATCGAGCTGCTCAACAGACCCATCACCAACTACTGGGCCAACCGAGACGGTCTGGATACACCCTGGCCGCCTGACAGCCACCAGGGCCCCAAGTGCATGCTCATCAACGGGCTGGCCGGCTCCGGCGGCGACTGCTTCCCCTACTACTTCCGTCAGGCAGGACTGGGAAAGCTCATCGGCACGCGCACCTGGGGTGGACTGGTGGGCTTGTCCGGGAACCCACGCCTGATCGACGGCGGATGGGTCTCGGCGCCGACCTTCGCCTTCTACGAGACGGACGGGACCTGGGGCGTTGAGGGCCACGGCGTCGACCCCGACATCGAGGTCATCGACGATCCATCGCTGATGGTGGATGGCGGTGATCCGCAGCTCGACGCTGCCATTGAGCACATGTTGGCGGAACTCGAGCGGGATCCGTACACACCGCCCAAGAGGCCGGATTACCCCGATCGCAGCGGTATGGGTATCCGCCAGGAGGATAAGTAGAAACGTCGAAACGTCGAAACGTCAAAACGTCGAAACGTGTTCTTCCGAGCCGCGGGCTTTGGTCCGCGCGGACCTGACTAAACGACGTTGCACGGCAAGCCGCGGGCCCAACCTGTCCCGACACGGTCGGGAGCCCGCGCGAAGATGACTGAACGATTGACCCTTGGGAGGAGGAGCCATGCGACGCACATTAGGCTCGTTTGCGGCAGTCACATGCTTGGGCACCGCCTGCAGCATTCTCTGCAACCCACCGTCTCTAGCCCGCGCTGATAGCCCTGAACCCTCCAGCCAGCCCGATTCAGCACTGCAGAGTTACTTCAGCGCCAACGGGTTGCTCAATCGCGGGCTCTATGAACTGGCCGTTGTGGAGTATCGTAAGTTCCTCTCCGAACATGAGAACCATGAAAAGGCGCCGGTCGCCCGATATGGCCTGGGGGTCTGCCTGTTTCGCACGGGGCAGCATGACGCCGCCGTTAAAGAGCTCAACCCCTTACAAGGACAATCACAGTTTCAGTACGCCGCCGAGGTCGGGACGATCCTCGGACAATGCCATCTGCAACGGGGGCGCCACGCCGATGCAGCCGCGGCGTTCGAGAAGGTGGCGACTGGCAGCCGGGACCACGATCTGGCCGATGACGCCGCCGCCGGTTGGGTGGAAGCCCTGTACCTGGACGGCCGCTACGATGATGCCGCTGAGCAGTGCCGGCGCTTTGTCGATCGTTGGTCAGAAAGCCCCTTACGCGAGCGGGTCGAGTTCTTCCGGGGCCTGGCCGAGATGGCCCGCCACGACTATTCTGCGGCGGCCGAGCGATTCGCTGAGCTGCTGGAGCATTATCCCAAAGGGCCGTTTGCCCAGCAGGGGTCGCTTCTTCTGGCACAGTGCTATCACCATGACAACGCGATTAAGAAGGCGATCCGCCAGTATCGCGCCGTTCTTACGCAAACCGGTAGCCGGTACATTTCCGAGGCCATGCTGGCCCTGGGCACGCTTCTGCGAGAACAGGGAAAGCCGGGTGAAGCCGGATCGGTTCTTGATCAACTGCTCGATAAGTTCCCTCAAAGCCCGCTGCGCAGCCGGGCACAATCGCAGCGTGGGCGCGCATGGTTCGACCAGGATGAATTCGACCGGGCCGCAGCCATGTTCCAGCAAGTTGCGGGTCATGAGGGTGAGCTCGGTGCCGAGGCCGCCTACTGGACGGCGAAGTGCGACCTGCGCAAGGGCGACTTCACTGAGGCGGCCCGCAGACTGAGCGCTGCCATAGAAGCGTTTCCCGAGAGCGATCTGCTCGCCGAGATGTTATATGACCGGGCAATAGCGCTGGTGCGGGGTGCTACATACGATGACGCTATCAAGGCACTGAAAGCATTTCGAGCCCGGTTTCCGGAACATGTGCTCTCCGCTGACGCGCTCCAACTGCTCACAGCAACCGAGCATCAGCGGCGCCGCTACGACAACAGTCTTACGTACGGTCGAGAGTTTCTCGAGCAGTACCCCTCGCACAAGCTCGCACCGGCGGTGACGTTTTTAGTGTGTGAGAATGAGTTCCTGGCCGCACAATACGACGAGGCGGTAGAAGACTACCGGCGGTTTCTGACGCAGTATCCCGACGATCCGCAGTCGGCCAAGGCGAAGTTCCGGCTCGGAACCGCACTGTATCGTCTGCAGCGATTCGACGAGGCGGAGGAGTTCCTGAGCGAAGTCACCAACGGGGCCGAGACGGATGAGGTGTACCGTGCCGCACTGTTGGCACTGGGCGACATTCATTTTCAGCGCAGCGAGTGGGAGCGGGCTGAGCGATATCTGACCGACTACTTGTCGAAGGGTCTTGATGTCACCTCGGCGGACGATGCCCTGTTGAAGCTGGGACTTTCGCGTGGACGGCAGGGACGTGGTCAGGAAGCACTGGATGCCTACGACCGGCTGATCGGTCGCTTTGAGCAGAGCCCGCACCGGTTGCAGGCAATCTTCGAACGAGGCCAGGTGTTGGGGGCACTCAAGAGGCTTGACGGCGCGGTCAAAGCCTTTGAGGCGATAGTCGATGAGGGCGGAGATTCCCGGCTGCGACCTTATGCCCTCAACCATCTGGCCGCCATAGCCATGCAGCGTAAGGACTTCGACGAGGCAGCCGATCTGTACAAACGCCTCGAAGATGCGGACCGTGGTACCGGGCTTACAGCCGATGCCATGTTTGAACACGGGCAAGCGTTGATGGCGGCTCAGCGATTCAAAGCCGCCGAGACCGCGTTTGCTCGGTTCCTGGACCGGTTCCCGGAGCACGGTCGCGCGGCCCAGGCCCATGCTCAGCGGGCGATTGCCCTGGCTCGTCAAGATCGGCATGCTGACGCGGTCGAGGCCATCGACAAGATGGGGCAAGCATCTATGACGGCGTTGGATCCCTCCCTGCGATCCGCACTTTCTTACGAGAGAGCCTGGTGTTTGCGAGAGCTGGGCCGGACGGACGAAGCCGCGAATGCCTATCGTGCACTGCTCGATGAGGAGACCTCCGGAGATTTCAACGTCCATGCCATCCTGGAGCTCAGCGGGATAGAGTTTACGGCAAAGCGCTTTGAGCAGGCCGCCAGGCTGCTGCGGCGGTTGCGAGAGGTCAAAGAAACGAACTCGGCTCGGATACCGCCCGAGGTCTGGGAACAGGCGACGTATCGCCTGGCTGTGTGTGAGCTCGAGCTGGAGCGCTTGCCCGAAGCGGCGGAGCTGTTCGAGGAATTCGTCGACGCCTTTCCCCAAAGCCCGCTGACCGCATCGGCCGGCTTCTTCTGCGGTGAGACCCTGTTCAAGCTCGGCCGACATGAGCAGGCTGTCAAACACTTGACACGGGTTCACGAGAAGTTCGATGACGACCCTGTGTTCGGTCCGAGCCTGCTTCGCCTGGGCGAATCTCTGGCAGCCTTGCAACGCTGGGCACGGAG
>CP070827.1:975033-980688 GCA_020344555.1 Phycisphaerales bacterium | reverse complement strand
GCCTACAAGTGATGAGAAAGTCAACAATCGGGCATGTGGGCGATCGCTGCAGCGTAGAATTCCGCGTGCGCTACGCCGAGTGTGACGCTATGGGCTATCTGCATCACGCCAGGTATTGGGAGTACTTCGAGACCGCCCGGACGGAGCTGCTCCGCGAGTGCGGGTTCCGCTATCGTGACTTGGAAGCCGAGGGCACTTTCTTCGTCGTATACAAGGCCACGTGCAGGTACATCCGCCCGGTTCGGTATGACGATCTGGTGACGGTCACCGTGAAGGTCGACCGGATCACGCGCACTCGTGTGGATCACAGTTATGAGGTAACCAGAGATGGGGAGCGTCTGTGCGAAGCTTCATCGACGTTGGCGTGCGTGGGGCGCGACGGCCGCCCCAGGCTAATGCCGGACGCACTCTGGTCCGGCACCGGCTAGGCCGCCGGATCGGATTCGCTGCCCGACGTTCGCCGTCTGGCTACTGGGGATCGACCACCAGTCGGTCGCAGAGCTTCTTGAGGTCGTCGAGGGCTTCGGCACACTCATCGAGGACCCTTGCCCGGGCGCGTTTTTCCAGGTCGGCGGCCCGCTTGGACAGGGCGGGATACCCGTAGCCTCCACCGGTTCCTTTGAGCTGATGGGCCGCCATGCGCAACTCCTGAAAGTCGGCGGCGGCGATGGCCTTTTCCATCTTGGTCAGCCGATCGCTCAGCCCATCTAGGAACTGCAGAACGATACCGGCAAATGAGGGATCCTCACGAAGGAGCTCTGATCCGATCGGCTCCTCCGGGAGTTGTTGCTCGTCTGTCATAGGGTTGCCTCTGATACTGTGGTTCCGGCCTCGGGCCGCACGCTCTCGGTTCATCGTCACGCCGAGGGAACAGGTTTGGTAAGAGGGAGACGGGATGAACAGCCCGGCGCATCAGCAAGACAGGCCATGGGGTAGGAAACAGAGGTCCTATAACGCTTCGCACTGGTGGCAGATGCCCACGAGTTGACCACCTTGGGTGGCCGGGCGAATACGGCGCTCATCTCATCTGACGCCGGTCTCAGGCGAGGTAGGCCTTGGTCTTGCGCCCGGAAAGGTAGGATTCCATAACGCAGTTGGTCAGGTCACCGCTGGTGCAATAAAAGGCTACCCCCTTGGTGAGCTTCGTGAGGTGGTCTACGAAGTTGATCCAATCCATGAAGAAGTAGTCTTCGATAAGAGCGAAGGTCGAAAACCGGATGCCCTGCCGGGCGAATGGGATGGCCTCGGACAGCGTGGCCATGGCCGTCTCTTCATCAGGCGGGTACACCAGGTAGATGTACTCTCCCTGGACGTGGGCTGTCGGTTGCCCGTCGGTGATGATGAACACCTGCTTATTATGCCCACCACGATGCCCAAGAATCCGGCGCGCGGTCTTCAGACCCATCTGCAAGTTCGTGAAATGCTGTGGGGCCTGATCGAGCTGGGAGACCGGGACCCGCATCCGGACCTGCGGATCGATCATCGAGATCCGTTTGGGCAGCACCAGCGGCAGCCTGTGCTCCGGGATGGGCTCGGCTCCCGATGCGAAACCGACGATGTCCACCGTATCCGATGGATATCGCTGTCGTATGAGCGCGTACATGGCCATTGCGCATTTCTTGGCCTGGGCGAAGCGGTTCCACCGGCTCATGGACCCGGACATGTCCAGAAGAATCACGGTGCTGCAGGTGGCTTTGGACTCTGTCAGGTGGACCTTGAAGTCGGCCTCCTCCAAACGTATGGGCACGCCCAGTCCACCGTGTATTATCGCGTTTCGTAACGTGGCACTCTGATCTACGTCGCTTAAGGGATCTCCGAACTGATAGCGGCGTGTCCCTTCAGTCCGCTCGCCGCCGGGCCCGATCCAGGTGCTCTCATGTCCCTCGCTCGAATTGGCCTTCATACCGCGGAACACCTCCATCAGCGCTTTGCGCTGCATGCTGTTGATCGCCCGCGGTGTCAGCCGGAAGCGGACCCCGATTTTCTCCAGCAAGCCCTCCTCGATCCATTGGTCAATGATCTTGCGCTGCTCGAGGTCTTCGGCCAGCTCACGCAGTGCTCTGATCGCGTCCTCACCGTACTCGAAGAGATACTCCATAAAGTTAGTGAAGGATTGGAGGTGATCCTGTGTCCGGAACTCCGTTCCGTCCCATTGTCGGAATATAAATCGCATCGCCCAACGGTCCCCTACCGGCCTTTTCCGAACCGTATATTGTCTGGTTCCAGTATCGTTCGGGCGAGGCTAGCGCAAAGGTCTCTCCGCGAAGCGAGCGATGAACTCGGCATTGTTGGGATGCTTCCGCATCTCATCCAGCAGGATCTCCATCGAGCGTACCGCTCCCTTCTCAATAAGCGTTCGGCGGATCCGATGAGAAACTTCAAGGGCCGCCGGCGTGAGCAGCCGTTCCTCTTTGCGCGTGCCTGAGCTGTTCAGGTCGATCGCGGGCCACAGTCGCCTGTTGGCCATCTCCCGTGAGAGTATGATCTCCATGTTGCCGGTACCCTTGAACTCGTTGAAGATTACGTCGTCCATGCGGCTGCCGGTCTCGATCAAACATGACGCAATGATGGTGAGCGATCCGCCGTTCTCGACGTTGCGGGCTGCGCCGAAGATGGACTTCGGTTCGGTAAGGGCCCGGATATCCAGCCCACCGGACATGATCCGTCCGCCTCCGCGAATACCCGCGTTAAACGCCCTACCCACCCGCGTGAGCGAGTCGAGCAGAATGAGAACGTCGCGTCCGCATTCGACCAGCCGTTTGGCCTTCTCAATCACCAGCCGACCGAGCCGGAGGTGGCTGGCAATATCACGGTCGTTGCAACTGGCCACCACCTCGCCGTGGACCGTACGCCGCATGTCGGTGACTTCCTCGGGTCGCTCGTCAATCAGCAGCACGATCATGTAAAGGTCCGGGTGGTTGGCGGCGATCCCGGCTGCCATTTGTTGCAGCAGGACCGTTTTCCCCGTGCGGGGAGGAGCCACGATTAGCCCACGCTGCCCCAGGCCGATGGGGGTAAGCAGATCGACAATGCGCATGGGCAGTGGCCCGCCAGGGGTCTCAAACCGGACCGCCTCCTGGGGGTCGATCGGGATGAGCTTCTCGAAGGACGTTGCCTCAAGATACTCGGACACGGGGCGCTCGTTAACGGACTCCACGTCGGCCGCTTGTGCGATCCGCCCCCCGCGATTGCCCTGGCCATCACGGGCGACGGCCACAACCGTCTCGCCGCCCCTCAATCCGAGGGCCTGACATACCCCGGGCGGCACGGCCACATCCTCCCTTCGGATGGCGTAATCGGCCTTCGGGGACCGGAGAAACCCCCCCGCCTTGCCGTATGGCTCATAAGTCCCAGTTGTAGATTCTGCCATATGGGTCACCGTGTCACGGGTAGGAGCCCGGGTTTCCCCGGCCCGTGAGGGTACGTCTCGGCTGTCGCCCGGTCGGCGCCCGGGCACCAAAACAGCCACAAACTCACTTTTTTTCGGTATTTTACGTGAATCGCGCCACCGAGCCGGCGGCAGTCTCGCCCCAAACCTGGGGGGCGGCGTCAGAACGAACTCACGCGGATAGCAACCAGATTATACCACCTCCACCCCCGTTTGGATAGCGGAAGTTTTTTTGAAAATCTTCCGGGTTTCTTGTCTTGACAAGCGACAGGTTGTGTGCGATCGTTGCTGTGGTTTGACGGGTATAGGCGCGGCCGTTGAGCGAATGGCCCCTGCGGCTTTCGGTTGTCATCGTGCCGGAGGGTGGCTCTGCAGGGTTCACTAGAAAAACTTAATGCTAATCGTACAGGACACCCGATATCGGCGTACATATTGTGGAGTGCTGCGCGAGCGGAGCGGTCTGAAGGAGTAGCAGCCCCTCAAAATTAACTGAGGGATTTGCTTGCCTGGCCGAGCGGGCAGAGGCATAATCCCGCTTCGTCATCCTGTTGCCTGAGTTGGCTTCGCCAAATGGCGAAGGCGCCTGGCAGGCAGGAGCGCCTAGTTTTCTAAGCATACGCCGGCTTTGGTGCCAAAGGCTCGGAGGCGCGGATAACCGAGCTTTTGGGTTTATCAAGGTTTACAGGCATAGCCGGAGACGTCGATACGGGTTTGGTCGATAGGCTTTAGTTGTTTTGGGCGAGCACGGGATGTTCCTGTGCTCGATGGGTTTGAACAGGTTTGCTTTAAGAGAGAGATACGATGGACTGGATCTGGAATCTCATTCTTGCGGCAGGGGCGGCTTTCTTGGGCGTGTATATGTACTTTCTGGCCTTTCCCTTAACTACCGTCTAGGAAGCTGTTGTCCGAGAATGCCGGGCTGTGGTCCGGCGAGTCAAGGTGGCCTCTTGCTGTTCAACTGGCCATCCGAGTGTTGCTCGGGTGAGCAAGATCGCAGGCCGTTTCCCAAGGGAGATGGGCTGATGCGCAAGAAGACTGCGAAGGGTGCTGCTTTGGCGGCTATGGCGGGTTGCCTGCTGCAGTTTGGCGGCTGTCTGGCCACGGACAGCCTGTGGGGCCGGGCGCTGTGGGATGCCGCACTTTACACGGGCTGGGAGTATGCCCTCGACGGCGGCATTGAAGGTTTCGATCTACCCGGCGGTGGTGACGAGACCGAGTAGGCAGCGCCGGTCGTAGCAGGTATTTCAGCCACTCGTTGTGCGCACACCCTTTGCGGTGACGGCGTTGCGACGAGCGGTAGAACGTGCCAAGAAGACGCGGAACTGGTCTGTATCGACCGGTTCCGCGTTTTTCTTTTCATGTTAGCTTCGTGCCCCCGCCGAGAGGTTTCTCAGGTTGGGCTCGGCGAGCTTTATAGCGGCAGCGTCCGGGCCACGATGGGGCGCTCCACCGTGCCGTCGATTGCCACCCCACCTACTTTGGAATCGTGCGGGAAGGCCAAAAGCAGCCCCTCCTTGAAGCAGCGCCGGAAAACGGCTTGCTTTTCAGCAACTGTGGCCAGCGGGTGCGAATCGTAGGCCATGACCCACGCCAAAGGCAGATGGGCCACGGTCGGCACTATGTCACCGGTAAACAGCAGCCGCGTAGGACCGGCCCCGAAGATGGGGTGTAGCTGAAAGGGTGTGTGGCCGCTTGAGACCAACCACTCGACGCCCTCAAACGGTGGGTCGGGGCTCTCACCCTCCACGAAGTGCAAAAGACCTGAGTCAGCCAGGACCGCGAAATCCTGGTCCAGGAAGGACGCCCGGTCCCGGAGGTGTGGCTGCTTGGCGTGCTCCCAATGGCCGCGGTGGACCCAGTGGCGGGCTTGCGGGTAGGAAAGCCGGGTCGGGCCGCCGGGCTCATCATACCAGTAGGTAAGTCCACCGTTGTGGTCGAAGTGCAGATGCGATATCACCACATCAGTCACATCTTCAACAGCCAGCCCGATGGCGGCTAGCGCCTTGAGGATTGCATCGGGGTCATATTGAACCGCGAAGCGCTCGGCCTGATCGGGAGCCCACTTGGTACCGCATCCGGTGTCGACCAGAACAACGCGCCTAGTTGAGCGATCAACGGCCAGCAGCGTACGCGTGGCAAGAAGGATGCGGTTTGCCCCGTCAACGTCGGCCACCTTCTCCCACAGCACCTTCGGTACCACACCGAACATCGCACCGCCGTCCAGGCGGATCGCCCCGGTCACAACGGAATACAGCTCGAAAGGATCG
>CP070827.1:969218-974933 GCA_020344555.1 Phycisphaerales bacterium | reverse complement strand
CTCATGCTACCACGCGAAACCGCCGCGTCCAGATACAAACGGGTCACCAGCCTGTGAAATTGTGAGTTCCAGCAAGCAACCCCAACCGATGCCACCTCGAACGCTGTCTGAGTCACGGCTTCTGGCGGCCAATCGAAGCGCGGTTGAGCGACGGCTCCTGGCGTCCACCCGTGATGATTATGCAGTCGGAGGCCGCAAAGTGCGTCCCGTCAAGGAGCCAGCCGGTGAGTGTGAGCGCGATCGATGTCCCAGGACGCAACGAGTCCAGTTGAAACGCCGTCGCCAGTTCTTGTGTGGAGAACTTCAGCACCAGATCCTCGATACCGTCCGGACCCAGGTTGTGACAATCACATAGCTCGCCCTCGAACGGCGCGGCAACATCCTCGGTGGTGATCGCTTGACCGCGCCCCCGCAGGAGTGGAGTCACGCTCTCGCCGATACCGTCGGCCCGGCCCAGTGCCAGCGAAGGAAGCTCCACCTGCGTCACGTCAAACACGTCGCTGCCGACACAGGCCAGAGGAACAAGACCCTTGCTTCTGGGATTAAGCGGATTCGGGCACGATCCCGGTTTGATGTCCAGCATCCCCGTCAGAACCGGCTGGAACTCATAAGCCCCCATGTCCACAATCGGGGGCTCCCCGTTACCGGTATCCGGCGTATCAGGATCATCCACAAGCCGCGGCTGGCCAGCAAGATCAGTAACAGCCGCCGGAGCGCCTACATTATCCCCCGCATCGATACATGGTGAGCCGGACACCAGGCGCAGATCCTCGTCACCCGTCCCAGGGATCCCGTCTGGGCCAATCGGATCGGCAAAACGCGGATCCTCGTCGATGATCCCGACACCGCCACCCCACCACGGCTCGTCGCAGCCCTGTATGCAGGAATAGGTCATGGACCCTGTGGGATACCCGACCTGTGCTTCACAATGATCCGAGGGCCACCCGGCCGTGTTTCCCCAGAAGATACAATTCTGTATCGCCAGTTCCCGTACATCGATCGCCCAGGCGCCTCGCCCAGTGTTTCTGATGACGTGGCAGTTGACCAGCGCCCCAGCACCGAATTGCCCGATGCAAACGCCTCCACCCACGTTTCCCTCGAACAGGCAGTTGGTCGCCGTGAACGCTTGCGGCACAGGCGGCCGGGGAATGGCGTAAACGCCTATTCCACCTCCCATAGATCCCGCGTTGCCCCGGAAAATGCAATTCCTCACGGTCGCGCTGCCGCGCGTGACGTGCAGCCCACCTCCGTACGCTTGAGCGCGACGCTCGGGATCACTCGACATCGGATCGCCGTCTGCGTTGCCGCCACGGACAGTAAAACCATCGAGCACTGCGCTATAGTCAGTCTCGTTCGCTATCACCACGTGATAGACGTTATCGCTTCTTTGGCTGCAAGTGAGCCCACACCAGGATCCGCAACAAGTCAACCCACAGCAGTCCCCGCACACCGAGGCAGCCAGGTCTACACAGTCGCAGTCCCAGGACGCAATCCGCGCGTTACAGCATGTTTGATCGATGGCGCACACTGCGCTCTGGCATGCAGGAACATCACAACCCTCTCCTTCGTGCCGAATACAGCAATTACTGCTATTCCATTCCGGATCGTCACTGTTGAGGTCTCCGTCCAAGACCGTGACGTTTTTCACCCAATCGCGTTCGTCCAGACTGGCTTCGTGCCCGGCGAACCCACCGTATAGTGTGACGCCATTGACCAGGCCAAAGCCGGCCCAGCGCCTGCCGTTAGGGGGTGCGGGTTTGTAAACCCCCTCTGCCACCCAGATCTGACTGGCCTGTGTCTCGGGGCACCCGGCCACATACAGGGCGTGGTGCAGATCCGTGTATGCGTCTTTCCAAGTCGTGCCGTGATTGAGTCCGTCGGCATCGTCCTTCACAAAGATGGCCGTGACTTCGCACTCGTCGGGGACGCCGTTTTCGTCCGCGTCCGCACTACTTACGCTTGTGATGTCGCATTCATCGGGAACGTCGTTGGCATTGCAATCCCGGCTGGTCCCAGCTCCCATATCCTCGCCGTCGTGCACGCCGTTACCGTTGCAGTCCAGATCGATCCGGAGGAAGTACACGTCCTGCTCGCCGTTGAACGTGGCTGCATAGGCAACCTGCCCGCCCATCCTGTCTGAGATCATATGGTAGTAGTCACCGAGCTTGCTCTGCTGCGGCCATCCCACCCGACTGTCGAACATCGGGCTTACGGGGATGTTTCGTGACCACGTCAACCCTTCGTCGACAGAATAAGCGTAGAAAAGCTCGGAGAACCTCGGCTCGCTGCCATTCCGCGTGTCATTCCATATGACATCGATGCGCCCGCTAGGCGCAACGGACATTGTCCCGAACCACTGCCAAGCCTTGGTCCGGATGGGATCATCGTTGACGCGAACGGGCTCGCTCCACGTACTCCCTTCATCTGTGCTCCTGGCGAACATGACATCAAGAGGATCATCGTACCAAGAGGACTCAACGGAACAAAGTAGGTAAACGTTTCCCCGGCTTGGTCCGTCGGAGTGATCCGTCGCCACCCAGACCTGTCCGAGGAGCCCGCTCGGGTTCGGTGGCCCGCCACGGTCCATCCTCCCGCCGAGGTCCACGCGAACACTCGAGCCCGAGAATGAGGGCCAAGGCACCTCTGGGTCCCGCGCATTGGTCGACTTCTGCACGCGGAATCTGCCGTCCGATTTGCTGGCACTGTAGAGTTCGCCCTCAGGTCCGACGGCGATCGTCCCCCAATATGTCCACCCCGGGCTGACAGGCCAGAATGTTAGCCCGCTGTCGATAGAACGGACAAAAGTATGCGAGCAACAACTGTAATCAAAGTTCCAACCACAGTAGATGTTTCCGCGCCCGATCCCGGCGGTTTTGTCGATGGCCATCCACGGTTTGTCACCGCCACCGGCAGGTACCGGACCCCTCCAGGTCACGCCGCCATCTGTCGATCTGAACATCTCCGCCGAGTAAGCGCTGCTGAGGCTATAAAAGTAGAAATTCCCATCGGCGTCGGAGTCGAGGACCGGGTCGCTGCGAAATTGCCCGGGCTCCAGAACACCGGGGAAGGTCCATGTCTGCCCGCCGTCATGGCTGTAGGCCCAGCCAGCTTGACGGAAGTCCGACTCCACGCTGTCGAACTGGCGCCATCCAATGACCATCCTGTTGGGGTCGGTGGGGTCAATCGCGATGGACGGTTCGTTGGCCGCGTCGCCAGGGATGTTGCAGCCGTTCTCGTCGACGTTGACCTGTATACTCTTGAACGGCCCGCGCTCCCACGGTTCGCAATGCTCGATCACCCCGGCCGGTGCTGTCTCCGGTCTGGGCATCCAAGGGTCGTTCGGCACCTCCCGGTGCAGGGCCCCAGGTTCCTGCCAGTCTCGATCTTCAAGACGCTCTGAGGTGGGCTGCTGCCGCGTTTCGGTCTGGCTAGAAGCACCCGCTGCTAGAGAGAGGCCTGTCAGGCAAACAGTCAGGTATCTGATGCTGCATTTCATGATCCAGCTCCATGATAGGAGGGCGCGAGAGGCGCCCGTACGACACCACTGTAGCGAATTGACATGCGCCGATCAAGAGTAACCGGCGTATTTCGATTGCCGATTACGCATTTCGGCCCGCAGATCAGCGATTGCCTAATTGGGGACGCCCATATGAGCCAGATTGCGGGTCCCGGTCTCCAATCGACGATCGTCTGATGCTCAGAGACTGTCGTGTCCAGGTGGCAAGACGGGCGGCCCGGTTCACTGTCGTGACGTGCGTCCGGAGGCCAGGTCTTGCGGCCAATCAAGCGCGTCAAGTCCGCCCGACAGACCAGCCAAATGGTCACGGCCGAACAGACGATGTCGGAATTCCTACAATGTCACAGACGGTACAATGGGGTCGTTAGATCACGTTTTGCTCGGCTTGTTGGCGCGGATGATCGAGTTCATTCCCTCGTCTCGTCGCAGCACGGTCGCCTCCGTGAAGCCCGCAGCCTCGAGATCTTCTCGTAGTTCATCGAAGGTGAAGGTGCCACCTGCCTCGGTCGCTACCAGCATGTTGATTGCGAAAAGCGCCCCCGCAGGCGGCAACGTACGGGAGTCGTCCATGAGCACATCGCGTATGAGTATATGCCCGCCGTCGTTCAGCGCGTCAGCTACCGAAGAAAACAGGCGTCTGTTCTCCTCGCGCGAGTTCTGATGGGCAATCGCACTCACCCAGGCGAGGTCGGCTCCGGGAGGAAGCGGGTCAGCGAGAAAATCGCCGGCAACCAGCTTGACCCTATCTCTCATCCCTGCTTCGGAGATTCGTCGCTCGGCCATCGGAATCACGTGCGGCAGATCGAAGAGTGTACCATTGGCCTCAGGTCGAGCGCGCAGAAACGCGATGGTCCATGTCCCCGACGCCCCACCAACGTCTAACAGATGGCTGAACACGGGCGGGCCGAGTTCTTCGACGATTCCCGGGGCAACAGGTCCCGTTACAACGTTCATCGCACCGATGAATGCTGCCTCGTCGTCGGTCTCACCTCGGATGCTCGGCTGGCGTTCTGTGGGCCTACCGGTCTGGACCACCCTTGCCAACTGGTCCCATCGGCGTATGCAGTTTGCCTGGTGTCGCACCATCGGAAGGACGCTGGTGGAGCTAGCCGGTGTCAAGACCCGGGCCGTGGCGGCAGGCAGAACGTACCGCCTGTCGCGCTTTTCCAAGAACCCCAAGGCCGTGAGCGCATCAAGGAGAATGCTTGTCGCCCGCAAGTCCGTACCCAGCTTGTCGGCCGCGCCTTTTGCGTCCCGCGAACCGTTGGCGAGAACGGAGAACAAATCCAGCTCCGCCGCTGCCGCGAGAACGCAGGCCGGCTGATAGTCCCTCATCAGTTCCAAGACATCGTCTGCGGTCCATTCCTTGTGCATGACTGCGCCCTCAGGATGTCCTCAGCTATTCAGTTCACCCTCGTTCAGCGACATCCTCCGGGGCCGTCGAATGGATACCCAAAACCACGGAACGCATCGAGGGCTTCCGTAGCGTCGCTGATGTTGATGAGCAGGTCCGGCTGGTTCGGCTCCAGATCGCACCGGGACTTGATCGGTGCTCCGTCCAGGTTCTTGAACTTATCCACCACGGCGGTGACGTCACTTGCTATGTTGACGACTCCATCAGGCGGGCCGCAGGGCGTCGTGATGCAGTTTCTGACCAGGTCACCCCACAAGCTCGTCGTAAGCTGCAATTCCGCTGAGTAGCTAATCTCGAGGTCCTGCGGACACCAATCCTCAATCGCCTGGACCGTGTACTCACCGTCCGGGACAATGGCTGCTCCGTACAAATAGACGGTCCCCAAGGCGCTCCAATCCCTGAAATCCGGGTCGCACTGAAGCGTCGCGGCAACAAACGTCGGAAAGCCCGGCGCTTCCGAGGGATCTATCTTGCCGGCGTTCTCGGAGACTTCCCGCGGCGAAGCCACCCACATCGTCTGACCCTCAAATGCCTCGAAAGGCGCCGGCAAATCCGTCAGCGTCACTCGCAGGCCCGTCTGCCGCCCGGAGTTGCCGGCTACAAACGCGATGTACCGGTTGCTGACCATCGAATTCGGTGCCGCCACAGGAGGCTCGATCTCCGCACATTCGCATTCGTCAGGGACGCCGCTGCCGTTGATATCCGAGCTTGTGCCTTCGGCAATGTCGCAGCTATCAGGCACAACGTTGAGGTTGCAGTCTTCACTGGTTACGCCCGCGATATC
>CP070827.1:963218-969118 GCA_020344555.1 Phycisphaerales bacterium | reverse complement strand
GTAAGCGGTACCTCGCCGCCGACCAGCATATTCACAAAGGCAGGATTAAAGACTCCTGTGCCACATCCGGTGGCCAACAGGGCCGCGCCGGTCAGCGAAATGCCGATTGCTTTGGCCAACACGTTGCCAGTCATATTTCCTCGATCTCCAATACCTATGCGGTCAGTAACTGGCGTCCGTCGCCCCATTATTGGACGGACGCGAGGAACTCATAGCGGCCACCGATGCTCGCCATAGTCGTCTCATCGTCACGGTCGTAGCTGGGGGCGTTGGACACGCCGTCGAGAAAGGGTACCGAAAGCACCCCGTTGACAACAACAGCGATGAACGAGCCACAGATCGGGTCGAGCGTGGGGCTGGGAACGTCCCTGACGCCGATGTTCTGCTGAAGGAGCACGTTGCCGTCGGCGTCGGTCTCGTCAATCTCAAGGGCTCGGAACTGCGGTGGGATCCTCTCGCGCGGTTCGAACGACGTACTTATGGCGCCGCCGGGCGTGGTTGTTTCAACAAGTTCAAAAGCTGTGAGCTCCACCGGTATGAAAACCTCAATATTCGTACCGGGTTCCAGCTCAACGGAGGCCACGTCACAGAGCACCACGACGCTGTTCAGATCGTTTTGATTGAGATCCGGGAAGGCTTGGGTGTCGAAATTCTGGTCTACAAGGTTGCGGCTCCCGTCAATGAACTCGATGGTTTGAAAACTGCCGTCAGTGAAAGTCACGCGGAGACGAAAACGCATCCGAGGGCGCAGAAGACGCTTCTCCGCGTCGGTAAGGACCAGGTTGCCGCCCTCGGCACTTTCCAGGAATGCGAGTAGGCGCTCATCCACTTCCGCGTTGTTGACCACCCCGATGACAAGGTGCCCCGGAGCTCTGTCGATGGTCGCAAGGGAGCCCGTCGGATCCAGAAGGTTCACGAAGGCCGGGTTGAAGGAGCCGCAACCGGCAACCCACAGCCCCAGGCCGCACATCACCAGGGGCAATACCGCACGGCGGATGCCGCACGCCGTCCAGCCGTTGATCCGGTGGTTGTTAGAGATCATACGAGAGTCCTCTTGCTGGATTGTTCAAGGTCTGGTACGCGTCTGCGCCCGCATTCGCTCCAGCGAAGACGCAAGGGTGCTTCCCACCCATCTTTAGTATCCCCAGAGGAACTGTCAGGTCAAGCCAGACAGCAGGCCAGCGGCAAGTTGTGTGCGTCGCAGCAGGCCCCGGATCGATGCAGGAGGTGCTGCTTTCAGCGGCCACGCCGGGTGGCTAGCCCGCGGTGGTCCCGTTCTGAGGAGGCACTGACTCCACGGCCCGCCTGATCAGGTCTTCCAGGTGCTCCAGTTCATCGAGGTGTCCGGCAAGCGTTCCACCCCTGGCCAATTCGAGTAATCGTGCGGCTTCGTAGGAAACCGACGGAAATCCGTGCATACCCCCGGCGCCGACGAGCTGATGGAGCACCTCCCGGGCTTGCCCCATGTCACCGGCCTTGACCGCCGATGTCACGCGGGCAAGCCGTGAGGGTAGATTCCGGGCAAACTCTGCACGAATGGCCGCAAGGCGCGGGTCCTCCACGGGCGGAGTCGAGCGGTCCAGCCCGGCTTGATCGGCCCGTTCAGCCTCCTCCGACGTCCCGTGGAGGTATGCAGCCACCTGGTCACGAAGCCGCTCGAGTGATATCGGCTTGTTCCACAGGTCGTCGAAACCACTCTTAAGGATCTGCTCCCGGTCGTCCTCGGTTGTCAAGGCTGTCAGGGCGATGATGGGCGTCAAGCAGCCACGCCGCCGAAGCTCAGCGGTGGCGCTGGGCCCGTCTATTCCAGGCATGCGCACGTCCATGAGGATCAGGTCGAACTGCTTGGCGAGCGCGACCTTGAGGGCGTCTTCGCCATTGTCCACGGCGGTTACGTTGGCACCCATGTTGGTAAGGGCTTGTTCGATCAGCCTGCGGGTGTCGGGGAAGTCTTCGGCCAGGAGTATGTGGCCGCACAGTTGTCGCCCCGCGGCCATCATGTCGAGCCCACTCGGTGGTCTTGGTGGGATGGATATCTCGCCAGGCGTCACCCACGCCGCGTCGTCGAGTGGCCCGGTGGCGACACGCAGTGTGAAAGCACTCCCGCGGTTTTCAACACTTGTGAGTTCGAGGGTCCCTCCGAGCTGCTCGGCTATCCACTTGGCAAGCGGCAAGCCCAATCCCACCCCCCCGGATATTCCAGGCATGCCTTGGCCGATCTGGGTGAACGTCTCGAAGATGCGCTCGGTGTCGCCGGCAGGAATCCCCACACCGGTATCCTCCACGACGATGGACAGGCGGGGTTCGGCGTTATCACGGTGGATCCGTATGCACACCTTGACGTGGCCGGTGTCGGTGAACTTCAGGGCGTTGCTGATTAGGTTGATCACTGCCTGTTTGAATCGCGTCGCGTCCGTCACGATTCGGGTGGGAGCAGGAGTCTCGTAGATGATCCGGTAGTCGACGGCGGGCCGCCAGTGGAGCGGCCGTGTCACCGCCTCGATGTCCGTCATGATGTCGAGCAAGGAACACGGCGAACGCCGAACCTCGAGCTTGTTCACCTCAGCCCGGGACAGATCCAGCAAATCGTTAATCAGGGCCAACAGGTGGCGCCCGTTCCTGAGAATCATGTCGACACGGTCGGGGTCTTGCGGGTGGTCAGTATGACCCGCGGCCAAGAGCTCCGCAGCGCCGAGCATAGCCGTCATAGGCGTGCGGATTTCGTGGCTCATGTTGGCAAGGAAGGCACTTTTAGCGCGGCTGGCGGCCTCAGCCGCCTCTTTGGCTTGCCTCAGTTCTTCCGCGGCTCTCTTGCGCTCGGTGATATCCCAAAAGATCCCCAGGATTCCCGCGGTTTTTCCTTCTTCATCCTTGACGGGTGTTTTGACCGTTTGCACAGTGAATTCCTGTCCGTGCAACAGGTACTTCTCTTCAATTTCCTCTGTTCCTCCGGACTTGATAATCCTTCGGTCATCTGCTCTGTATTTCTCAGCCAGGTCCTTGGGATAAAATTCGTAGTCAGTCTTTCCGACAATCTCCTCCGGCGTAATTCTGAGATCTCTTGCGTAATTGTAATTGCAGGACACATACACTGACTCTGTGTTTTTGTAGAATATCTTCTGAGGGAGGTTCTCCAGTAGCGTTCTGTACTTCTTTTCGCTTTGCTGTAGCGCGGCCTCCGCACGCTTACGCTCGGTGACATCCGAGGTGATCATAGTAACGGCGACAATCTCTCCTTGGCGCTTGATTGGACCAACGCGGGTTTCATACCACGAATTGCTGCCATGAGGACCTGTCCCGGCAAGCTCGTAGCTGTCGGCCTCTCCCGTTCGGACGACCCTGTCAAAGGAGCGTCTGGCCGTTTCATGGTATTCGGCGGATATGTACTCATAAACACTTGTCCCGATTACCTGTTCGGGAGTCAGACCCGGAACGGTGCGATTGACGAACAGTATCGTACCGTCGAGGTCCACATTCAAAATGATATCCGGGGCATTCTCCGCCAACGACCGCCACTTCTCCTCTGAATCCCGCAGTGCCTCCTCAGCTCGCTTGTGGTCGGTGACATCCAACCAGGTCCCGATGATCTCACTGGGGTCGCCCTTTTCGTCGTGTATCAGCACGGCTCGGTCGAGGATCCAGCGGTACGTCCCGTCAGCACAGTGCCAACGATACTCCGCCTCGAAGGCGACACCGTCCGCCAGTGAGTCAAATCTCCGCAGAATGCCCAGGCGGTCGTCTGGATGAATACGGGATGACCACAGATCCGAATCCTCGACGAACCGTTCCGGCGGGAACCCGGTAATGAGGTCGATCTGATCGCTGATCCATGTGGGCGAGAAGTCTGTCGAGGGGTGTGCCGTATACAGTGCCATGGGGACCGAGCGAAGAATCAGCCCCTGGTGAGCCTCGCTAGCCCGCAACGCGGCTTCGATACGCCCTCTTTCGACGATTTCATTTCGAAGCTGTTCGTTGGCGACACTGAGATCAGCGGTGCGCTCCTTCACCCGCCGTTCCAGATCGTCATGCGCCTTTCGCAGGGCCTCCTCAGCTCGTTCGCGATCAGTGACATCCGTGATGAACCCTTCAAGGGCCAGAAGCTCCCCGCTGGACGAAAAGACTCCCTGCCCCTGTTCCCAGACCCACTTCTCGTCGCCTGTGGCGCTCTGGATGCGGTAAACCAGGTGAAATGGCTCCCTGACGCGCAAGGCCGCTTGTACGTCATCCCACACGGAGTCACGATCGTCCGGATGGATCAACTGCCCATATGAGGTCATTCGGTTGCCAGTCAGGTCGTCGGGCTGGTAGCCGGTCAGGTGGAGACAGCCTTCGCTGACGAACTCCATCGTCCAGTCTTTGTCGTTGCGACATCGATAGGCCATTCCCGGCAGGTTGCTCATCAGGGTTGCCAGGGCGCGCTGGCTCTCACGAAGTGCCTCTTCCGCTCGTTTGCGTTCCGTGATATCGTGAGTGGTTCCGACAAAACCGACCGGTTCCCCTTGCTCGTCTCTCAGCAGTGTGGTGCTCATCCAGGTCAGAAAAACGCTACCGTCCTTCCTCTTATGGCCGACCTCACCTTGATGGGAGCCATTCTTCCTGACTTGCTCTTGGAAGGGGATGACGTCTTTGTGCAACTGCTCTTCCGTGTGGAAGATGCTCAGGTGCTTCCCAATCAGCTCGTCAACACTGTGCCCGTGCGACTCCGCCCAGGCGGGATTGGTGAACTGGATGATCCCGTCCATGTCAGCCACAGCGGTGCCGTCAATCGACTGCTCGACTGCCGCGATCAGCATACGTAACTTGTCCTCTGCTTGCTTACGCTCGGTGATGTCGTAGATGGTCCCTTCGTAGTACCCTGGCCTATCGGCAAGGTCACGGCTGTACCGGATGGTCTCTCGGACCCAGCGGATTTCTCCGTCCTTTCTCCGAATTCGATAATCGCGCTCAACTGAGCGGCCCGGAGTGGATCGCAGGTCTCTGCCGGTGCCATGCACTATGGCGAGATCATCCGGGTGGATAACCTGATCCCATCGGACGCCGCCGGATTCGAACTCGGCCGGTGAGTAACCGGTGATCGCCTCTACATCCCCGTGAAAGAACACAAGTGTAAAATCCTCGCGTCCCCGAAACGCAATACCGTGGAAGTTCTCGACGAATGAACGATACCTGTGCTCGCTCTCACGGAGCGCCCTTTCAGCGTGTTTCCGTTCGGTTATGTCCCGGACGGCCGTAACCCGAGCGTTCCGCCCGCGATACGTTATTTGTTTACCGCACAGCTCCAGCCGGAATATGGAGCCGTCCTTTCGAACTGCGTTGGCCTCATAGGGTTCCTCGCGCCTCAAGTCGACCTGTTTTGCGGACATAACTCGGGAGTCGGGAGCGACCAGATCGAATGGAGACCTGCCGACCAGTTCCGCAACGTCGTATCCGAACATGGCGGCGAAGGACGGATTGACATCCAGAATCCGGATCCCGTCGTGAACGATGACGCCTTCAAATGCCGCTTCCGCGAGACGCCGGAACTTCATCTCACTCTCACGGAGCACCTGCTCCGACTGTTGCATCGAGCGGAAGATGGGGGCGATCATTGCCAGCCCGGTCAGCATGACGCCTGACGTTGTCAAGGCCACCAGCTCAGCCGTCAGGGCGAGCGGGTCAGCCGGTTCACCGGAGGCCATGTGCAGCAAAGTGATCAAGCGGCGGGCGGCCATCAGCGCGATGGCCGCGGCTATAAGTCCCCACGCCAAACGGCGCCCGGTAATGCGTGTCAGTCGCAGCGCTATCAGGGCGGCGCTCAATTGGAGAACGACTGACGCTCCCAAGATGAACCGGACATCCATAGTTCATTTGCTCCTAGTCATCAGATGTCGTTGAGCCTTCGACGAGAGCGAAATCTTGCC
>CP070827.1:957192-963118 GCA_020344555.1 Phycisphaerales bacterium | reverse complement strand
AGGCGAGTGTGGTGTCGTGGCCGAGCCGGTGCCACAGCTCCTCGCCCAGATGCGGCACAAACGGCGACAGCACCAACACGAACGGCTCGATGGCCGCTCGCGGCCGACGCCGGCACGGCGTCATGAAGTTGACGAAGTCGAAGATGGCAGCGATGGCCGTGTTCAGCTTGAGCTGCTCCAGATCCTCGGTCACACGCTTGATCAATTTGTGCAGAGCCCGGAGCATCTCGGCGTCGGGCTTCTCGTCGGTCAGCGCGCGGGACAGTTCGTTGGTGTCCTCATCTACCACCAACCGCCAGACGCGCTGGCACAGCTTGAACAGACCCGGTACGTCCCTGGTGTTCCAGGGTTTGGACGCATCCAGCGGCCCCATGTACATCTCATAAAGCCGGAACGTGTCGGCGCCCCATTCGGCAATAATCTCGTCGGGGCTGACCACGTTTTTGAGGGCCTTGCTCATCTTGGCGATGACGCGGGTCACCTGTTCACCGGTTTTCTTGAGAATGAACTGATCTTCGCCGCGCTCCTCCACCGCATCGGGGCCGACCGTTATGCCCCGCTTGTCCCGGTAGGCGAAGCCCTGGATCATTCCCTGATTGAACAGCTTGCTGAACGGCTCGCGAGTCGAGGCGAAGCCCAGATCGTAAAGCACTTTGTGCCAGAACCTGGCATAGAGCAGGTGCAGCACGGCGTGCTCGGCGCCGCCAACGTAGAGGTCCACCGGCGTCCAGTACCGCTCCGCCCCCGCGTCGCAGAACCGCTTGGAGTTGTGAGGGTCGATGAAGCGCAGGTAATACCAGCAGGAGCCGGCCCATTGCGGCATGGTGTTGACGTCATGGCGATAACGCCGCCCGTCGCGCTCGGCGAAAAGCCATTCTTTTGCCCGGCCAAGCGGCGGCTCCGGAAGCGTGTCGGCGTCCTCGGCGGCCTGCGTCGGCTTGAAGTCCTTCACCTCCGGCAGTTCGACCGGAAGTTCATCATCGGTCAGGCCGATCGTCTCACCGTCCTCACCATGCAGGACGGGGAACGGTTCACCCCAATACTTCTGCCGGCTGAAGACCCAATCCCGCAGCTTGTAGTTGACTGCGGCCCGGCCCAGACCCTTCCGTTCGAGCCAGGCAGTGATCTTTGCCTGGGCCTCGGGGGTTTGCAGGCCGTTCAGGTCGCACACGTCTTGCAGCAATACCGCGGATTCCTCCCGCGCCGGGGAGTTGACGCTGGCTCCCTCGCCGACAAAGGCCTCGGCGAAAATGCCCGGGTCATCGGCGTGGGCGGAAGTCGCCACCTGCCTTATCCAGCCCGGATCGCCGTCGAGGATGGCCGTGACATCCTGGGCGGTAATTCCTCCCAGTGTTCCGGCCGCACCGGTCGCTGACTTCATCATCCGTTCGATCAGGTCGGGCTTGCCTTGCTTGGCGCAGTAGTCTGCGTCAAGGGCTCCGCGCATGATCTGCTCATGGAACCAGACCTCATCGGGCTCTACCACCGCGACAATTGGAAGACCGAAAGTCTTGGCAAACTCGAAGTCGCGGGTGTCGTGTGCCGGCACGGCCATGATCGCGCCGGTGCCGTAGCCCATGAGCACGTAGTCGGCGATCCAGATCGGGACCGGTTGTCCGTTGACCGGATTGATCGCGTAGGCGCCGGTGAAGACGCCGGTTTTTTCCTTGGTGTCGGCTGTCCGGTCCAGATCGGAGCGGTTCCGGGCCGCGGTTACGTAAGCTTCCACGTCTGCGCGATGCTCAGGTGTGGTGATCTGTTCGACCAGCTCGTGCTCGGGTGCAAGCACCATGTAGGTTGCACCGAAAAGGGTATCCGCTCTGGTCGTGTAGACGCGGATGGCGTGCGGGAAGTTGTCGTACGAAAGGGCCGTGTCCTTGGGGACATCACCGTCGCGACACACCCACCGGTCGCCCTCGACGCTCCACTTGTGGGCCAGCGGGAAGACCGCCTCCGCGCCGGTACTCTTGCCGACCCAATTGCGCTGCATGATCTTGATCGGCTCGGGCCAATCCAGTGCGTCGAGATCGGTTAACAGACGGTCGGCGTACTTGGTGATGCGCAGCATCCACTGCCGCAGGGGTCGGCGAAACACCGGGTGATTGCCCCGGTCACTTCGACCCTCGTTGGTGACCTCCTCATTCGCCAGAACCGTACCGAGAACGGGGCACCAGTTGACCGCAACCTCGTCCAGATACGCCAGGCGATGTTGATCCAACACGCGGCGTCGCTCGGGAGCCGACAGATCGGCCCACTCACTCCGACCGGGAACATCCCTGTCACGCACCAGTTGTAAGGCGGCGTTGACGCCCCATCGTCCTGATTCCAACTCGGCCACAAGCTCACTAATGGGCCGGGCCCGGCCGACGGTCTCCCGGCCTTGCGGATCTACCCAACGGCACTCGTCGTCGTACCAGCTCTCGAACATCCGCAGGAAAATCCACTGCGTGAATTTGTAGTACCCCGGGTCGCTGGTGGCGAGTTCCCGGTTCCAATCATAGCTGAAGCCGAACATCTTGAGCTGCCGTCGGTAGCGGTCGATGTTACCCTTCGTGGTGACGGCCGGGTGGACGTTGTGCTCGATGGCATACTGCTCAGCCGGCAGGCCGAAGGAGTCGAAACCCATCGGGTGCAGCACGTTGAAACCGCGCATGCGCTTGTAGCGGGCGATGATGTCCGTGGCACAGTAGCCCACCGGGTGCCCGACGTGCAGCCCCGCGCCGCTGGGATACGGGAACATGTCGAGGATGTAAAACTTGGGCTTGCCCGTGTCGAATCCGGACTCACCCGGATTAGGCATGCGAAACGTGCCGTTCTCTTCCCAATACCGCCGCCACCGACCCTCGATCGCTGGAGGATCGTAGCGACCCGATTTGTTGGTCCGCTGCGTCTTTGCCATCGGCCTCTGCGCTGTTGCTGATAGACTGCTCGAACGGTCCAGTGGACCGCAAAGTCAAACAGTTTAAGTCGGTGTAAACAGCGATTCAAGCGAGCCGCGTGTTTTAAGCCGCACGGGCGTTCATGCCGCCAAAGGTAGCAAGCCCCATATCATGTGGCACGGTCTCGCCCAGCGAGGCCGTGGTTTGACCCTCCTACGCCCCGTAGCCGGCGGCACCCGGTTGTACGGACAAAAGCCGACGCCTAGAATAGTAAAACCCAGGAGCAACAAGGCGTGGACCAGACAGCAGCTTCGCCCGAACCGGAACCGGCTCGGCATCCTGCCAACGATGTCGAGCCCCCGCCCGGCAACCATCCACTGGAGGTGGCCGCTCGTCGAGGGATCGGGCCGCTGAGCCCTCTTGGGCGCGATCTTTGGCACGGGCATACCTGGCCCTGCGTCTCGTGCGGCCAGCTCGTGCTGCGCAACGCCAAGGCCTGCGATCATTGCGGGCAGGACCTCAGCAAGGAGATGCTCGAGAAGATGCTCGCCCACGCCGGGCCGTGGTATGTGCTGGAGCATGTCCGGCCGTTCCCCGGCGTCAGCCTTGAGCGGATCATTCGCCAGGTTCGCCGCGGAGTTATCACCGAGACATCGATCGTTCGCGGTCCGCCGACAAATTACCAGTGGAGATTCGCTGTGGAGACGCCGGGCCTGTGCCGGTACTTCGGCCGATGTTGGAGCTGCCACGAGGAAGTGTCGCCCTCTGACACTCACTGCAAGTATTGCCTGTCGAGCCTTTCGTTCGAGCAGCCCCGATCCGCGCCGGCCGTTCCGCCTTCCCCGACCGCAGTGGTCTCCGCGGCGTCGACGGGATCGGATGCGCCGGACTTCGGGCCGAGCCCGGATCGCGAGACGGTGGGGCGCGCCGTGCCCACCGAAACCCTGACCGAAGGTTCGCGCCAGCACGCCGCTGCACCGTTACCACCCATCGACGAACTCACCCGGCTCTCGGCCGTTGTCGATCAGGCCGCCGTGCCTGTTCATGACACCATTTGGGATGAGCCGCCGCGCGTAGCCGGCATTCGGGCAACCTGGATCGCCGCGGCCATGCTCATTGTCGTGATCATCGCCCTGATGTTCCTCACCCAATCGCGCAGCCCGGAGCCACCCCCACCCCCGCCCCCAACCGCAGGCGCCAACCTCCCGCGGTAGGGCGAGCACCGCCCACCGACTATCTATAAATTCGGGAGCCCCAGGAGCGGATCGAGCTCTGCCGGTCCCTGACATTAAGGCGTGCAGAGCACGTCATAGAAGACTCGATGTACCCGTGCGCATAGATGGTCCGCCGGGCCAGTGCCCCGTTACTCCTAAATTGAGAGGCGACACGCGCAAGCCCGTCGAAGAAGGGCGGCGATGTCCACGTGTGCCGCCGTTGCGCGCGGAGCGATCGCTGGATGCCGGAGCACCGCATCGGCCCTTCTGAAGGAGAACTTGCGGGGTGATCGGTGATTAGCAGTCGTCAGTTGTCAGTGATCAGTTATCAGTTCCCGGCGCTCCCGCCGAAGGCGAGTCAGCCGACCAAGCCGCTCACTGGTCCGATCCCGACGCCCCGGCGCGGCGGGATAGGCTCCCGGGATCGGCGTGGGGCCAGAATACGGCCTGCCTGCACTGTACGCAGAGGCCAAGGCAGGTCATCGACTTGTCTCACATGGCTCGAAAAGCATCGCAGACTGCAGAGACCGGCCGTCATCGTCCACGAAGACACGTCGTGACAATTGTGGCCGCGCTGGGTGACGTGGTGCGCTTGGCCCGGAAGCACCGCTCTCGCGATGCCGTCCCCCATTATCATTGTTCCCATCGTTCATTGTTCCATTGTACGGCTCGGTGACGCGTGGCGGTCGTCCCCTGCCCGAACCCTACCGAGCCCGCTCACGATGTCGAGAAATTCATCCTGCCTTTTCCACCTTTTCCGATTTATGCCTGCGATCCTCAAGCCCCTTCAACCTCGCTTCGACCGGCTGTAGCAGAACACTTCACGTGAGATTGCGGGAACCGAGGGAGGTGAACGTGTGCGAAACACCCTCATGCTTGAAATAACGCGTCGTTTACGGCATCCTAACATGTTCATCCAGAGCACGGTAGCCGTTCCTCCTCGGGCAGTGGAGGAGTGAACTTCACAACACATAAGGAGAAGGGTTATGCCACACGAAAGGTGGAGCAGCGCGAAAGTGATTCTTGGCGTTATAGGCGTGGTCGCTGTGGCTACATTCTCCGCCGTACACTACGTCGAAGTAGTCCCGACTGAGCGGGCACGCCAACAGGCAGAGGACGGTGCCAAGAAGGCGGAAACGCTAGCCAAACAGGCCGAGGCACGAGCTGTGGCAGGGGAGACGCGCGCCAACCAGGCTGAGGTGCAACTCGCACGGGCCAGAGCACGCGCTGAGCTGGCGGAGGGCAAGGCTGAAGACACTCACAAGAAATGGCAGGAGTGCCTCGCCGGACACGCCGTGGGCTTGCCGCGGGGCGAGGACACGCCGGCAGGTCCGGAGCAAGTCCAAGTCGACGATTCCGACGCGTCTCCGGGCGGAGCCCTTGCAGCCAACGCGCAGCTCCCAGAGTATCAGGAGACGATCACCAGGCTGCATGAACAACTCCGAGACGCGGACGAAAAGGGACAGGAACTTCAGATGCTACTTGATGAATGCTGGGGCCGATGTAAGCTCGTTACCCCCAAGGCCTTCTCTCTAGACAAGGGCAGCCGTCAAACCACACGCTACCGAGGTGTTGAGTACGGTTTCACGTTTGTCGATTGGGTGGATCGTGACTCCACGGATGTCATGATTCTGGTGAACACACCCGACAAAGATAGCGTGTCCGTCCGAGCGCGTGAGGGTCGACAGACGCAGTTTCGCTGGGGCAACAGGCGATTCGTGCTAGCCCGGATTATTCACCAGTGGTCAGGCGGCGGGCTGTGAATCGAGCTTTGGCAGCGGGTACGGCGTCTTGGTGCCTGGTGAGCCGAGGTGGGCGCAGAAAGCCCCCTTT
>CP070827.1:951094-957092 GCA_020344555.1 Phycisphaerales bacterium | reverse complement strand
GGGTAACCGGGTGGGCAGTCAAACCTGGCCTGCCCCCACCAGGCACCGTATCCGTAGGTGTAATCGTCGTTGAAGAAGTGACCGCGGAAGCAGGAATCCGCCTGCAAGTACACGGGCACTCCTGCGATCTGAGGAGTACCGGCACTACCGCCACTTTCCGTGTTGACCACAGCCAGGTGCGTGTAGGCCGGTGCGGCCGGATCGACGTCTACCAGCCCCTCTCTGACCGAGATCGGGGCCTTTTGCAAATTGGGCGCCCCATACGCCATGACGCTGAAGGCTAGGGCACCGACAGCGGCCATACCCACGATTGGGCGCCAACCATCAAAACACTTTCTCATCTCCAAACCTCCTTTCGGGGACGGTCCCCGAAATTCCAAACGATATGACTCACAACAACGCTTCTTGAACACAACGCCTCATGAATCCTCCGTATCAATCCTCCTTAAACAAGATCTGTTGAAATCACCCTTTGCCCCGTGTGCTTTCACGGCTCGTTGGCTACTCATGGAACGGAACAACCGAACCCCTGACCCGCAACGATCCAAGATGGTCGCTTGCCGTTTATGCCGTACGTACGGCGGAGGCCACACAGATGCCAGGGCTAGTCACCCGAGACCAAGGGTCAACGCAAAGGTTACATCACTTCATTTACCTCTCCTTACAAGAGATGGCCTTCGCCCCAGTGGGGCGACAGGGCAAACGGAGGTGGCCACGTACGACACGCACCACGACACTCCCTCACTCTCCGGCCGACGGAATTGACGCCGACCATGCTTCCTGAAAGCCCATATCGGGCTGTCCGCTAATCTCGCGCATTGTACCACTGGCGGGATTCGGCTGCAAGACTATTAGGGCCTAAACCAGCACCTAATCTCACGGCCGTGGCGGGTAGTCTTGCCGGATGCGCGGGGGCAGCCCATTATCCCCAAGTTGCCCAATTTCTCTTCGCCATGAGTGGGAGCCAGCTAGGGCTTACCCAGGCCTCCCCCTTTGCGAGGGGTATCCGACCGGGGGTTATCCACTGTCCCAACCCCCCCTACAAGCTCCCTCCCGACGTATCGGGAGACGGGGCCTGTCCGGGGCTATTCACCCTCTCCCCTTGCCAGGGGGATCAAGGGGCTGGCTGGCTGTCCCAAAATCGCCCATTCCTTCTCCCGAGGTGCCGGGATCTACGAGCTGTCGAGGAGGGGGCCTCCCAGGACCATATTCACTCTCCCCACTTGCCAGGGGGAATCCTGGGGGTTTCCCCCCACTGTCCTCGACCTTTCCCAGCCTCTTGCGCGACATGACGGGATCTGCGACTTGCCAGGGAGGAAGCTGTGGGGGACAGACCGCCGGCTGCCACGTCATCCGCCCGCCGATTCAACGCCATGCGCACCCGGTGCAGCGTCGGCCGCCAACCCGTCAGGGTCGATCGCGATGTACCGCTCGTGTTCGGCGCCGCGACCAACCACTCTCTACCAAAGCCGGAGCGGTTGTAGACTTCACGCCCGCCACCGCGTGACCGTTGGACCCCTCAATCACGGCTCTGCTGCGTTTCGCTCCGCAGGACCGTGCCACCCGCCGGGCCTTACGGCAATTCCGAGTATGTGACAGCGTGCAGAGGGGCAGGAGGTGCAGGGTCTGAAGAAACACCCCCAAGGGGAATCGAACCCCTGTTGCCGGCATGAAAAGCCGGTGTCCTAGGCCACTAGACGATGGGGGCAGAGTGTTCCTGCTCGCTCGCACGGTGGGTGGCGTGCGTTCACCCGGCGTAGCCTGGGGTAAGCAGGTTCGGCCTCGCAACCGTGTACGAAAACGTAGCGGGTCCGACGCGAAACGTCAATGATGCCTGCGGTTCGCCCGGCTCGATGACGACCTGTGCGTGTCGGCTATCGACCAGTGTCACCAGCGTTACCAGCTACTTTATGGGCCGCTCCAGCAGTTCCCGGCGACAGGCGTCACACACGTCAAAACGCAGTAGCCGATAGGTCTGATCCTCAACCTCATCGGGATCGGCCTTGGCAAGCTGCCGCACAATCTCTCTCAATCCTTCCGTCGGAGCGGCGGCTGCCTCCTCGTCCAGGTCGACGTGACCCGCAGCCGCGTAGATCTCGAGGCGGACAATGAATCGCTTCGGATCATTGGCCTGCATAGCGACGCCACATTTGTCGCATTCGTAACGGATCACTCGATGGCCCCTCCGAGGTCTCCCTGCTAAAGGGTCGGTACCCTGGTGTCGTCTCCTTCGGCCGGCGAGCCGGCCAGTAGACACTCGAGCGGGCAGTTACGCAACCTGATCGCCTTCCCTGCCCACGGAGGGGGCCTGGGACCTGTGTGACAAGCCTGGGGTTGGCTTTGGTCGGCGGCGTAATGATATGCCACCGCTCAAAAACTGCCCCAACCACCTATAATACTTCGGCGGACCGGGCGAGCAGGTCGATCAAGGGGTTCCGCCCGGGCTGCGTTGCCGTAGGAAACCTATGCTGGACCGGTTGGACGAGACTATTGTGGCAATTTCCTCAGCCCCCGGTTTTGGGGCGCTTGGGATCGTGCGGCTGAGTGGCCACGCTGCGATCGTCATTGCGGATCGCATGGCGACTACGGACACGGGGGAACGGTTGGCCGGGCGACCGGGCTCTACGCGCGTCTCGGGTAACGTGCGGATCGATGAGCAAGCCAGTCTGCCGGCGGCGTTCTACCTGTTCCGTGGGCCGCACAGCTATACGCGCCAGGACGTGGTCGAGATTCATACGGTCGGATCACCGGTCGCGTTGGATCTGGTCCGCCGTAAAGCCATCGAGCTGGGCGCTTTGGCGGCCGGGCCCGGTGAGTTCACAGCCCGGGCATTTCTGAGCGGTGCAATGGGCCTGGCATCCGCAGAGGCGGTGGCCGGCATGATTCGGGCCCAGACCGATACTCAGCTTCGGGCTTCACGCCGGATGATGGACGGGACGCTGGCCAAGCACATCACGGAAATGCGAGACGAGCTGGCGGAATTGCTGGCACTTGTCGAAGCAGACATTGACTTCGCCGAGGAGCCCATCGAATTCATCACTCCTAAGGTGCTGCGCGACCGGCTGGGGGAGATCACCGGGCGTCTGCAGCGGTTGCTCAGGACGGCCACGTCGGTGGAGCGGTTCGACGTGGTGCCGCACATCCTGCTCTTCGGCCCGCCCAACGCCGGCAAAAGCTCGCTGATGAATCGGCTAAGCGGCACCAATCGGGCCATCTGCGCAGCGGCCGCGGGCACGACCCGCGATGTCCTTTCGGCGCCCATTCGTGTCGGGCGTGGGGAGGCCATCCTGCTCGATACCGCCGGTGTGGATAGATCGGAGGATGAGATCATCGCTGCCACGCGTGCCATGACCGTGTCAACGGCCGAGCGCGTCGACCTGGTCTGTATGGTCCTCGATCTGGCCAAACCGGATGACGAGCACGTTTTCGAGACGGTTCGCTCGCTTGATACCGGCCGGCTGATCATAGCGGCCAACAAGTGTGATCTGGTATCGGCCGATCAAGCGAGACAAATCGGCGAGCGATTACGTTCCCGCGGGCTTGGCCCGGTTTGCCTGGTTAGCGCCCGGGACGGTACGGGGCTCGATGCCCTTCGCAATGCTCTTGGCGAGGCACTCGGATCGACAATGACGACCACATTGGGCGAGTCAGTGCTGATCAGCGACCGCCAGGGCGCCGCTGTCAATGAAGCGTCCGAAGCGATCAGGCGTGCCGCCTGCTTGACGGAGGCCGCCCGGGAGACAATCGACTGTGCCGATCTTATGGCATTCGAGCTGCGTGAGGCCCTTGACGCCCTGGGCACAGTGACCGGCGAAGTAACCACCGAAGACCTTCTCGGCCAGGTGTTCGCGAACTTCTGCATCGGCAAGTAGCCGACCGCGACTGGTGTTTCAGGCAAGTGGGCTCAGTGCTTCTGCGGGCTCAGAACCAGGTTTTCTTGGTGACACCCGGTTGTAGAGTACAAGCCTGATGCGGGCGGGCCCGCAACTCAAGTAGCGGCCTGCGTCCCCGCAGGTCGCCGTGACCCTCGGCCGGCGAGACGCCCGCCGCTACCCAAGGCACGCCTACGTCGCCGCCAAAGGATGCGCTCAAAACGCACGGAAGTTTCAGAGTAAGAGTCTGATCAGTCGGCCTCGCAGTGGTTTCGAAGGGGGAGAAGTCGACCACCACGAGGCCGAGCTGCCTACCGGTCATGAAGGGGCCCGGCGCTAGACCCGGGGATGCCGGCGGAGGAAAAAGTCCGGCACCCGTGGACCGGGACAGCGTCGGGCCTGTCCAATTATAGGCTCCGCAAGTGTAGCCGGTGGGCGCTCGCTGGCGGTCGCCTGGAGTGCATATGCCGAGCGGGTGGGCCGATGTTCGTGCTGCTCTGGCAGAGTTGGGCAGGCTGGCTCGGGCCGGGGGGAAGTCGGATCGATCGGGGGCGTGGTTCAGAGATACGACCGGTGGGCCTGGAGAGTTTGGGACACCACGAGGCGGCAATCCGCGTCGGGCTGACCGATGTGCTTCCGTTTCGGTGCCGGCAGAGGCTGCTGCCTTTCTAGCGGCGCTGTCGATCGAAGTGGAGGCTCACCTGACGGGACGATCTCAATACGTATAGCCGCTGATCGTCACGTCTTTCAGCATTACTCCGTCGACGGTTATGCGGGAGCCGCTTCGCAGCGGTATGCCGGAGTTGAAGTGCAGTGTGTACCCTAGTTCCGCCATGCGGAAGCGGGATTTCACCTCCGATTCACCGGCGAATTCCTCAACAAGACTGACCAGAATGGGAGTGGTCCAATCGTGCCTGCAGACGATGTCCGTAACGACGAAGCCGTTTTCTCCGGGGACATCCGGGATGACCACGAACGAGCCGGTGCCGGAGCCGTAGAAGCTGCGCACCTCTCTCGGCGGACAACCGGGGCCCGTAAAGTCCCTTTGCATCATCGCGTAATCGGCCAGGTCGACACAGCCGTCGCAGTTTCCGTCGACGTTGGCATTGGCAAGCATGAGAGGCACTGCCAGCAGTGCGGCACCCAATAGTATAAACAAAGTCAAGCGCTCCATTGCTACTACTCCTAAAAGCAACCCGGCATTGCGCGCGGGAATTTGAACGGTCGATTGCGGCTCCTCATAGATTCCACGGGAGGTCGGCCGGTCCGATATGTCCTGGCACGATGCCCTGCCAGAGCACGGGCTCTTGCCGTGGCGAAAAGCGTCGACCATCGAAGCCCAAGGACGCCGACAACCTGTTTGCACCCCGACATGGCCCCCTCCCAACGATTACAGGCCTCAACTACACCCGAACGGCATTATACACGCTTTTGCGGACCGACCCAACCTCCCGGCCCGGCCCGCGGCATATGCGCCTGCAATGTCTTGGGTGCGGGTCGGTCTGGGGCACGGTGTGGCGCCAGCGATGATCGCCCGCGAACATCCAGGTGCTCAGCGCGGCTTCAAGACAGCCCAGATAGGGTATCGAAACCGCCTCGACGGTAATCAGGCCCGTTCTTATGGGGCGGCGGCGGGGTGTGCGGTTCAGCAGCCCGTCGACTGGATTGCCCCCTGCCGCGGCCCCCTGAGCACGCAGACCAGATTGCCAACAGCGATCACGACGGCTGACAGCCAACCCGCCCAATTGGATGCCTTCTGGGTAGTCAGCGTGCCATGACGAGAGGGGACCGGGCCCCGGGAGTCATAGGATTCCGGGAACGACAGGATCCCGCCTCCGCCGGTTGAGAGCTCTTCTAGCGTAGATGGAGAGTTTTTGGCACAATCTGGTCGGTCGAGACGGCCCAAGGACACGGCTTTTCGTCGAAGCGCGGAACTCTTTACAGATCGCGCATCTGGTGAAGAGTTGCCTCCACAATGGCCTGCCCCGGGCTCGTGCGGCTTTTTGGGCCAGAACTGGGCGCGGGGCCTCACCGTTACGATAGCTGCATGAAAGATCCGCCCGGTCCCCAAGAGTTTGCCACCACGCACTGGAGTCTGGTGGTGGCGGCCAAACCCGACGAGGCGA
>CP070827.1:944975-950994 GCA_020344555.1 Phycisphaerales bacterium | reverse complement strand
TTAGTCCGCCTTCCTGCTCCCAGCGCGATCGGTTGGCCCGGTCAATCGTCGGCCCCGGCAGATAGTTCTCTTCCCTGAGATACCGGCGTGTGTGTTTGGATATCAGCAGATGCTGCTCTTTGAGGAGCTCCTCGAATCTCGGAAGGGCCGGAAAGTCCTCCTTGGGCTCCATACCCTTTACCAGTCGCAAGGCCATGCCGCAGATCTCATTGTCCAGCACGAGCTTCTCGAGGCTGAGGCAGCTTTCAAAGTCCAGCATTCCCGGGCCTGATACGTTATTGATCCCGGCCAGGGCGGCTAGTGTCGCCCCCATGGACGATTCCAGGCCGGCCTGGGCGTCAAGCTGCTTGGCGTCACTCAGTCCTATGTAAGCCTGGGTCGGCAGGCCCAAGTGCTTGCCAATCTCGTTATAGGCGCAGTCCACCATCATTGTCTCCACGGCGCCCATCGGCGTGGTCTCATAGCGGACGTCGAAGACGGCCGGTGAGCCCCCATAGAGGACCGGTGCACCGGGTTTGGTAAGCTGGCTTATGACTATCCCACTTATGGTCTCGGCGGTGTGTTGCACCAGTGTTCCGACCAGCGTGACCGGGGCCACAAATCCGGACAGGGGCATGGATATGTATTCTACGGGAATTGAATACAAGGCGCAGTCGACGACGTTCTGTGATGTGACGTCACTCCATTTCAAGGGCGCAGTCGGGCAGCAGGAGAATATGGCAAGAGGTTTCTCCTTCAGGTTCTCCCTCGTTCCTCGTACGGCAAGCTGGAGATCCTTCATGACGTTGAAGGAGTCGATGGTAAAGGCGCCGGTGACAACCGGCTTATCGCAGAACATGAGGCTAAGGTATAGCCTGTAGCTGTCGGAAATATTCTGATGCACGTCGCCCGGAACGAGCGCCGTACTCTGCGAGGCCAGGTTGTCGAGCTGACTGACGACTTTCGCGTAGTTGATATAGTCCTTTGTCGTTGGTGTGCGAATCTTGTTCGTGTCGCCATCGAGGATGGTTATTGCTGCCGAGCCGGGTGTGAAATGGACATTGCCCCCGGAGCAATCGTGCGTCTGGCGCCCGAGCACGTCATATAAACAAAACCGCCCGGGAGCGGCCTCCAGAGCGCTGTCGACGACATCATGGGTGAAAAACGCGCGGCTCTTTTCGGCATCGACCCTGGCGCCGTGATCCGACAGCATGGAGAGAATACCGTCGTTGTGGATCTCCACTCCGAGCGTGCACAGGATGCTCCGGGCCTCGGCAACGATGTTCCGTACCAGTTCATCTCCCAGGAATCTGACAGCAGGTCTCATCAACAAGCTCCGTTATGCCGTGAAACAGCCTTGGCTACTGCGACGCGGCCAAGCACGTTGCAGCAATGATACGGTGAACTGGTCCGATTATCCACAGTCGGTGTGTGTCTGACGATTGTCCGGGTCGTTCTCAGCTCCGGTCCTTGTCTTTGTAGCGGTGTGGACACCCGCCTTGCACCTTCGAGTCAAGATCCACCGTGTCCTCGGGCACAGCTTGATTGTCTCCCGCGTCGATACAGGACGAATCAGGCGACAGACGAAGGTCGTCATCCTCTGTGCCGGGCGCACCGTCGGGTCCATCGGGATCCACGAAAAAAGGGTCACCGGCAACGTTGCCATTCCCGGTGAACGTATCCAGCCCTTGAACGCATAAGGACCACCGTACCGGCCGACAGAACCAGCAGCGTCATCACAGCCAAGCCCCACTCAGACACGGTGGGGATTCCTGCGAGGCACGGCTCCGTTACCTCATCGGCACCCATGTCGACAGCATCGCCGATCACTCGGTCATCGCCGTCAATGTCCGTCTCACTTGGGTCAGGCGTGTAGCCCGGGTCGCCAGCGTTTACGACGGGCGAGCAAGGAGCCACGTGATAATCACCGTTGTCGGGGTCAAGGAACATGGGGTCGCGGTCGATGTTGCCGGCCCCCTCATAGCCACCTTGCACGTCGCTGTAGCTGACGGTTGCGACACCGTCGATTTGGCCTGCGCTGTTGCCCCACAGGATCGAATCGGAAATGGTTAGGCCGGCAAGGGAGGAATGCACGCCGCCCGCTCCTCCTGCGGCCGTGTTGTTGGCGATCGTGCAGTTGGCCACGGTCACGGCACCCCCAACAGCGGATATGGCGCCACCCTGCCCGGTGGAAACGTTGCCAACGATGATGCTGTTCTTGACGATCGTCGTCGCGTACTCCGAAGTTACGCCGCCGCCCTGGTCACCCTCATTGTCGGTGACGATGCAGTTGCTCAGAGACACGTGTCCCACACCTGCGTCACCCGCGTTGAACGCGCCGCCGCCAAGGTTGCCCGCAATTCGGTTGGAATTGCAGCCGGGCAGCTCGCGGACGGTAAGCGTGCTGCCGCCGAGGTGATCGGCCTTGATCCCCTCGAGCCCGCTGTAGGTGATAAGCAGACCACCCCGGACGTCCCAATCGGTGTAGGATGACCTCAGGGCCAGTCCGCGGGTCGCGCCATGTGTAACGGTCAAGTCGGTGGCGGTAACGGTCTGGCGACACCCGTCAGCACCGCCCCAGTCGGACGTTCGCTGAAGCACGCTTGCGCCGTAATCGCCGTCCGTGCCGCCGAACATGGTGGCCAGCGCTCGCGCATCGACTCTCGGATCAGTCGGGACGTTCCCGGGCAGGCTGCCGGCCACGGTGACGTTCTCCAACATCAGCGACATGGCACAAGCCTCAGAGGAGGGGTTCTGCTCGTCGATGACGATTCCGTAGGCACCGGTGGCGTGGCCTGCGGAAACATACTGCGGGACCAGAACGATATCGCGCAGCGCGTAGTCGTGCTGGATGGGAATGTCGAGGTACATTGCACACGGGCGCGACCAATCGGAAGGGACGCCGGGCGTGACCACGATCGTGACGGGGATGCCGTTGCCGTCGGCATCACCGTTGACGGTCAGATCATCCAACAGGTTAAGTTCGATGCAGCCCCTCTCGACGAGCGCATCGCAAGAGACGTTGATCACGTCGGGTTCTTCGGATTCGTGGGTCCTGAGCCAGTCGAGGGCGTCGCGGATCGAGGCGAACTTGCCCGGCTCGCCGCCGGTGCCGTCCACCTCGACACGGTTGTCCAAGCTGAATTTGGTGGCATCTCCCCGGAAGGCGTGATTCCCGTCGGTCGGTGTCGCGTTGAAGTCGTCCCAAACCACCGTGCCCTCCGTGCCAGCGTTGAACAGGAAGCTCCGGCTCCCCATCGGAACCCACGTGTTGAGATCCGCTTGGGAGTTCTGATCCCAGACGAAGCTGTCTGAGCCCAATTCGTGGTTGACGGTGACCCCGACCCCCTGGACGTTTGGACTGTCCTCGTTGCAGGTGACGTAGATCCGGTACCACCCCGTCACCGGCAAATCCGGCTGGTAGGTACACGTTTCGTTGCGGACCGGCGTGACCCAGCGGTACCTGCAATCGCCTTCCCGGCATCCGGGGGCGTAGCTATCCGCCGGAGAGCTGCCGGTCATGCCGGAGTCGGTGTAGTAGGGAAAGCCGTCGTCGGTCTCGGTGATATGTTCGGTGACGTCGACGAGCTCCATCAGGCGAGCGCGGCGAATTCCCTTGGTAATTATCGTGCCACTGGGGACGGAGCACCAGCGATGCACGATTCCGTAGCTCGGGCCCCGTGCCTCGTAAACTTCATGTACGCCCCAGCCGTCGCCGGACAGATAGATGTAGGTATGACCTTTCTCTTCCTGCGCGTTGTCATCCCAGTACCGGTAGACGATCGCATCGCCGCGCAGTAGCTCGGACCGGTCCACCTCGTAATAGTCACCGGATGTCTGATAGGCGAAGTGCCACGTCGCGTACGGGCCGTGGTTGTCGTCGTCGTATGGCGTCCATTTCTCCAACGACCACGATTTGCACACAAGCCCGGAGCAGTCGGCCCCACCCCAGTCCCGATCGTTCGGGTCCCAGCATCCACCTCCCCAAACGTAGGGAGACTCGATGGCGGTCGCTGCGTAGTTGATAATGTCCTGCCGCATCAGGTACGGGGGGGGTTCGGCCAGCGCCACGTCGGTCGCCAAGGCGACGATAAGGACACACCCAGCACGTTGGCCGGTAGTCATGGCGATCTCCTTTCGCTTGTGTGCGGCCGGAGCACCCAACGAACGAAGCGCACCTGGTCCTCCGTTGTCTGCATCTGGATGATGTCACCCGAACGGGAGACGCCCAGCTTGCGGTAGTGGTCCGTGACGTAGGCATTGGGCATGCCCATCGCTCCAGCGATCCCGCCGTCCGGCCCAATCACCACCAGCATGATGTCCGCCTTCCACTGATCTGCGCCCGGGTCGCGCAGGCATGCAGCAGCCACATACACTTGCCCGGAGTCATCGGATTCCAGAGTCACGATGGATGTTACCCGACGAGGAAACCGCAGAGTGACCGACTTGCCGGTCTCCTGCGGGGCACCGGTCCGAACGACCACCTTATCCGCCCCCTCTTTCCGAGCGTGGAGAGTGCGGTGGCTTCGGCCCTGCGGTCGGCCTGTCAGACTCGTCACGATTCGAGCCGGCGCCCGACGCTTGCCAGGCTCAACACTGACTTCGTAGACACGGTTGTGCCGTTCTTCGATCCAGATGCGGTCGCCGTCGGCAAGAATCGCCGAAGGCAGACCGATCGACGCCGGCACTCCGGCATGCGCCAGGAGTCTTCCCGAAACCGAGAAGATCTTGAACTCCCGCCGTGTGAATGCGTCGAGAACGGCAACGTTGCCGCCGGCGTCGACGCACATGAAATCGGCCGTACGAGTCCCGATCGCAATCTCTCGCCGGAAGTCCCCGTCCAGGTCGAAGACCTGAACACGGGCGTTGACCGGGTCCAACACGTACAACGCGTCCTGTGTGATGGCGAAATCCATTGGGCCTGGCCGAGAGGCTTCGTCCACCTTGCCGAAGTGGCCGGGGGCCGAACCCCACGGGCCGCGGACAATTACTTCCATTCGGCCCATTCCGATCTGCTCGCTCACCTGCGGAACCTGCAGGACCTCACCGTACGCCCGAGGCACGGCCGGCAGCAGCATCGCTGGCACGATCAGTAACAAATATGTCCGAACTCGGTTCCCAGAGAAGCTCATGGATCCAACCTCACCAAGATGTCAGCGCAGACTACGACCCTTCAGCGGCTGGTGGGTAAGGCGGGGAAACCCTGCCTACCGTGGTGATCCAGTCGCGCCATGTCGAGACTCCACATAACGTCCCAACCGGGATTCTCCACTTGCCGTACTTCTAAGCGTTATTCTACCGCATGGGGCCTCTCGATCCAACCGGGCATCGCGGATTCCGCCGTGTATCCGCCTGTTCGGCTGCTCCAAGGGACCAATCCTGCCTCTGACGCCTCCGCGACAACGACTCCGGCCCGTTTCCGCGCAGCGTCAACCATGGTTTCCACTCGAATCGACAAGATTTCGCTCAGTCAGGAGCGTCACCCACGCACCAAAGACGGCGGCACACCGAACCGCTGGATACGGTCGAGGATCGCCGCGAACAAATCGCGCGGCACCGCCACCTCGGCCATCTGGAAGATCACATGCCGTGAGTGGGTCACAACCTTCGCACCGATCTTGATCAACTTCTCCCGCAGCGTGGTCAGCGACCAGTGCTTCACCGAGCACGGCAGCGCCAACCGACGCAGGAAGTTCCCCAGGTTGTACGCCAAGGCGAATAGTTGAAGCCTCGTCTGGTTGTCCCTGAAGTTCCGGCACGACAGCCGCGTCCACTTCACGGCATACTTGCCCGCCTTGATCCACTGCTCGGCGGTCCCGCGACCGTTGTAGAACTTCACCACCTTCTTCGACCAGCGTGTCATGTTGGTCACGATGAATCCGACTCTCGGAAACAACTCGTCCCAATGCCACTCGACCTTGGCCACCACGCGACGAGGACCGTCCCAACTCTGCGCCTGATACGAGAAGCTCTCGTAGAACACCTTGGGCTTGTACGAAGGGCGTCCCACCGGACGGGTCAGCAGATGGCTGATACTGGC
>CP070827.1:938808-944875 GCA_020344555.1 Phycisphaerales bacterium | reverse complement strand
TTCAGCGAGCTTGCCGGCCACGTTGGCCATCTCCTCGGGTGACATGAACTGACCCTTCTTGACGTTCACGCAACGATCCGTGCGAGCTGCCGCGACCAGAAGGTCCGTCTGACGACACAAGAAGGCCGGAACCTGAAGGCAGTCCAGCACCTCACCGGCGGCCGGCGCCTGATCGGGCAGGTGGATGTCGGACAGGATCGGAACGTCGAGCTGCTTACGGACCCTGCCAAGAATCGAAAGCCCCTCATCGAAGCCCGGCCCCCGAAAGCTCTCAATGCTCGACCGATTGGCCTTGTCGAAGCTGGCCTTGAACACCAGGGGCAGGTGCAGACCTTCACAAATACGCTTTACGGCTGACGCCACACGAAGCGTGTGCTCTTCGGATTCGATCACGCAAGGCCCGGCGATCAGGGCGAGCGGAGCCCCAGCGCCAACGACCACCGGTCCGATCCGGGCCTTGTCACATCTCATGAAACGTCTCCTGCCTTACCAGCGGGAGATCCAGGATAGCCAAGCCGTTCCAATTGGCAACCGCGATTTGTAGACCGCAAATCGCCCTTCGCCGCCGGCTATTTGGCCTTTGACACACCGGAGCAATCGTACGATCATGCGTATCCCAGCGACCGTGCTGGCCGAAGAGGTGATGACCAGCCGTAGCTTGATTCCTGCGCGGATTTCGCACAGGCTTATACCCGCGGCTTACTCGGTACCTAACGGCGGATATTCAACGTAGGAGAGATCATGGGAAAAAAGAGAACACCTCGCCCGTCGCCGGTAATTGCGGATCGGCTTACCCGATGTCGGCGGCAGATGAAGAAGCGTCGTGTCGGCGCCTACCTGGTTACGAACCCCGTGGACTACTTCTATTTGACCGGGTTCACCGGAGAGGATTCGGCCGTGCTCATCGCGCCGCGCCAGGTGCACCTGATCACCGACGGTCGATTCGATGAGTCCAGTAAGAAGGAGTGCCCCTGGGCGCGGAAGTGGATGCGCAAGCTTCTGCTCAACGACGAGATCGCCAAGGCGTGTAAGGAGCTGAAGCTTCGATCGGTAGCGGTTCAGCCGGATCACATGACCCTGGGCGATCACGCGGCACTGGACAAGCTGACCAAGGGGACGAGGTTGACCAAGGCACCCCCAATCGCCACGACCATGCGCCGTGCGAAATCGGCGAGCGAGTTGGGGGCCATCGGCAAGGCCCTGCGTGTGGCTGAGGAAGCCTTCCTGGCGATGCGCCGAACGATCCGTGTCGGCCAGACCGAGCGTGAGATAGCTGCTCGGTTGGAATACGAGATGAAGAAGCGTGGCGCCTCGGGGCCTTCTTTCCCCACGATATGCGCGGTCGGTGCCAACGCAGCTCTGCCACACGCCGTTCCCGGAAGCAGCAAGGTCAAGAAGGGCAGTGCCATTCTGTTTGACTGGGGTGCTCGGGTCGGCGGATATTGCAGTGATTTGACCCGAATGGTCTTCGTCGGTAGCATTCCGCGCAAACTCAGGGAGGTATACGGGATCGTCCTGGAGGCACAGCGGCGCGCCACTGCCGATATCCGCCCCGGCAAGCGGATGTGCGATGTCGATGCTATTGCCCGCAACTTCATTGCCGACGCGGGTTATGGGGAGGCGTTCAACCACGGCCTGGGGCACGGACTCGGCCTGGATGTCCACGAAGCGCCGTCGTTGAGCTGGCGATCCAAGGAGAAACTCGAGGCAGGAATGGTTGTAACCGTTGAGCCGGGCATCTATCTGCCCGGAGTCGGCGGGGTGCGCATCGAAGATGACGTGTTTGTGACGGCGACCGGCCGGCGAGTCCTGAGCCGGCTCAGCGCCAAACTCGATGGTGCGGTGATCTGACCGATGCCGCCAGGCCGTCACATGTAGCTGCACGCCGATAGGTCGGAGCCTTAGCGTTGCTTGACATAGACAGAATCCGAGAGCTGGTAGACATGATGGTCGCCAATGATCTCGTGGAGATTTCATTGCGCGACGGCGACGTGGAGGTGAACTTGCGTCGACCCACGGCATCGGTAGGCGACGTGGCACCGGTCGTGACCACCCGCGCCGCATCGCCCAACCCTGCGGGAGAGGCTGGGGCCGTGGCGTTGCCTGCCGAGGCACCCGCCGCTGACGAACCGGAAGTGGACCACGTAGAGATCAAGTCGCCGATGGTTGGGACGTTTTATGCGGCTCCCGATCCCGATTCGCCGCCGTTTGTGCAACTGGGCAGCACTGTAAATCCCAGCACGGTGGTGTGCATCGTCGAGGCCATGAAGGTCTTCAACGAGATCAAGGCCGAACTCTCCGGGACGATCCAGAAAGTTCTTGTCAAGAACGAGGAACCGATTGAGTATGGCCAGCCCTTATTCCTGGTGCGTCCTTAATGATTCACACCTCCGATGTATATTGCCCGACGTTGGTGCGGTTGTGCCATCTGGACCGGAGGGCTCTGGCAGCGTGAAGCTTTAGGCTCATGTTTCGACGGATTCTGATCGCCAACCGAGGTGAAATCGCGCTGCGGATCCTGCGCGCCTGCCATGAGCTCCAGATAGAGACCGTGTGCGTCTTTTCCGAGGAAGACCGCGGCGCCGCTTATATGGATCTGGCGGACCGGACGATCTGCATCGGCGGACCGTTCCCGCGCGACAGCTACCTCAAGAGTGATCGGATCATCGCCGCGGCGGAGGTCGCAGGCGCCGACGCCATCCACCCCGGATACGGTTTCCTGGCGGAGAACGCGGCCTTTGCCGAGAAATGCCGGGCATGCAAGATCGAATTCATCGGTCCCGGCGCCGAGGCCATGCGACTTCTCGGCGATAAAGCCTCCGCACGGGCTCTGGCCAAAAAAACGAAAGTCCCCACGGTCCCCGGTAGCGACGGGGTCTTCGAAAACGATAGCGAGGCGATACGCATCGCCGAGCGCATCGGCTTTCCCTTGATGATCAAGGCGGCCGCCGGTGGTGGGGGTCGCGGGATGCGGATTGTGCTGGACAAGACCGACCTGGTGGCGGCGATCAAGCAGGCTCAACAGGAAGCCGAGGGGGCATTTAAGAGCACCGACCTGTACATCGAGAAATACCTCGAGAGGCCCCGCCACGTCGAAGTACAGATCATGGCCGACCACGAGGGCACCGTTGTGCATCTGGGCGAGCGTGATTGCACGCTCCAGCGCCGCTATCAAAAGCTCATCGAGGAATCCCCGTCACCGGCCATCGACAGCCGGACCCGAAAGGATCTCTGCGCCGCCGCAGTCAAGCTGGCCAGAGTGGCCAAGTATACCAGCGCGGGGACGGTCGAGTTCCTGGTCAACAGCAAGGGCAAGTTCTATTTCATGGAGGTGAACACCCGTATTCAGGTGGAGCATCCGGTCACGGAGATGACCACCGGCATCGACCTGATCAAGATGCAAATCAGGGTTGCGGCCGGCGAATCACTGGACGTCAATCAGCGGTCCATAAGGCCGCGCGGCCACGCCATTGAATGCCGGGTCAACGCCGAAGATCCGGAGGCGATGTTCCGCCCCTGCGCCGGTCGTATCGAGAAGTTCCACCCGCCGGCCGGCTTTGGCGTGCGGGTCGAGACGTACGGGCATGAGGGCTGCCGCGTCTCACCACGCTACGACTCACTGCTCGCCAAGGTCATCGTCCACCAACCCACGCGCCCGGCAGCCATCCGCTGCATGCATCGCTGCTTGCACGAATTTACAATCGAGCCGATCAAGACAACGCTGCCCTTCCTGCGCAAGGTCATGTCACATCCCGACTTCGTGGCCGGCAACGTCGACACCGGCTTCGTCGAGCGGACGTTTTAACAATCGGCGGGTGCTTGGGAGACGATGCTCGGGTTCTCCCCTCAGGGTTGGCCCTCGGTCGTGTGGCGCCGGACCGCCTCGAAGGTCTCAGCGAGATCGTTCTGACGCATTCGTTGTAGGTCTTCCGGAAGCTCCGACTGCCGAACCAGCCACTCGATAGACTTCCCGCCGCCGAGCGGCACCACTACCTTGGCTACGTATGGATCGGACAGTGACACGCTGGCCGGCGGCGCATCGCCCGCCAGATTCCGACCGCTTCCGTTTCCCACTTTGTAAAACAGCACGCCATCCGGTTCGATGAGATATCCGAGACCCGTATGGGCCGCAATCTTGTCGAGCACTTCTTCGGCCGATTGCTGGTGCACGTTTACGGAGAAACCTCGCTGCATGTAGATGGGCAGTGATGCCAGGGCACCGGGTTCGGAGCGGATATCCACGTTGACCCGTTCGGCTAGTGCTTGCAGCACGTCGATGAGCGTAGTGTCGTCGATGCGCAGCGAAATAGGTTGCTGCAGTTGTCGTTGGATCTGCCGTTCCATTGGCACGAGGACTATACGCTGGTCCGACAGACGCCACACCCACCCGAGGTTGGCACAGGCAATGGTGAGGACCTCGTCGCCCGGACCGGCTCCGACGCTGCGGATCGCCTCCGACAGCAATGTCCAGGCAGCCGGCACAGCCATTTGGAACTGAATTCGAGGGCGCAAGGCCGCCAGCGCATCGTTGTCGATGCCCGGCTGTATGGCGGAGAGTTCCGCCAGCACATCGAGCTCCGTCCAGGTGGGCGGCCTTCCCAGACACAGGAGTGCTTCTTTCGGAACGATCTCCACATAGGAATCGCCAACAGCGAACGTCATCCCCAGAGGCGAGAACAGCTCGGTCAGGCCCTGGCGGAGAGACATATTGGCAATCTGGACGCGTTGAATGAGCGTCTCAGCCCCATGCGGTACGAGGCCCATGACCTCAGGAGGCATCAGGATCTTCACGCCACTCTGCTCGGTTATGATCTCAATGGCGTCACCGAGTTTGACGTCTTCCAGCGTGATCGCCGTTGATTCGTCAAGAGCCTGCTCGATGAGCGCCCGCGTATCCAGCATTGTTGACGCATTCGCGACACCCAGCAGTACGCACACATGCAACAACATGGTCATCATGCACATTCTACTCCACAGCATCCTCGCTCCCCCCAATAGCAATCAGCCACCCTCGGCTGACGATAATCACAACGGCGGACTTTCCGCAGGCAGCGCGGCCGGTGGTGTTGCCCCGACCGTTCCAAACGAGATACGCCTCTGTACCGGCGAACCGGTGACCTCGCCGATCGGTGCCCGGCCGAACGACACAATCGCACCCGACCCTCCGTCAGCGTTAGTATGTGGTGCGAGCGCAGTCGCAATCGGCCCTAATTCCACAACGCACACGGCCTGGCGATGCGACGGCCACCAGACGCCGCCGATTACCGCGAAGGCGATTGCGGCTGCGGCGGCAAGAGGCGCACCCAGACGGAAAACCAAACCCCGCCGTGATGTCCGCCCGGTCTCACGCGCCACCTTGCCTATAACCGCCGCCGTAAACCGCTCCTCATCATACGGAACGCCTCGACTTCCCCAGCGTTCAATCAGTTGATCGACCTTTCGCAACGCTTCGACGTCTTCTCCGCCGGCGGCCTGGGCCACGACCAAAGCGGCATGGTGCTCGTGGTCCAAACCGGCCGGTCGGGCACCCCAGCGTCTAACAAGTCGATCGACCGCGCGAAGCTGCATCGCTTCGGACCTCAACGACTCCGAGGATGCCAACGCCTCGTCCAACCGCCGCTCCTCGTGATCGGGCAGATCTTCGTCCAAACTGCGACTGAGCAGGAACGCCGGATCGTTCGGGTTGTAGGACGCTTCGCTCATTGCATCAGATACTTTAGAACGTACGCGGGCGAAGAGCGGCGCCACGCTGAGGCACCTCGTCGCTGTACCGTTGAGACACGTCGAAACCTCTCACAAATACGCTTTCAGCATCTCCTTGAGCTTTTGGCGAGCCTGGAAAACGTTCCACTTCACCAACTCCACGCTGCACTCGAGAATCTCGGCTACCTCTTTTTGTGGCATACCTTCGACACTGAACAGGATCAGTGCCAGCCGCTGCTTATCCGGAAGACGTTCCATCGCCTCGTTGACGGCGCTTTGGAGCTCCTCTGGCAAAGGACCAGCGTGATCCTCCAGCCCTACCGTCAACCGTTTCCCGCTTGCCGGATTCCGGACCTCCGCCGAC
>CP070827.1:932504-938708 GCA_020344555.1 Phycisphaerales bacterium | reverse complement strand
GCAGTCGATTTCCGCGTTCCCACTCCGATCATATAGGCCAAACGCTTGATCCAGTGTCGGAGACCGGTCCGTTTGGGCTCGGTGCGTTGAAGGATGCCACCACAGGTTACTGACGATCCGTTTACGTGCTGACGTCCGCGGACGTTTGGCCCTGCGGCGGTGCGCGTTCCATGAGGATAGACAACAACAACGCCGGGGTCCTCGAGCCCTGCGGCTGAGTTTCGCCATGTTACCTTCAAGGCGCCGCCGTTTCGGCCGGCCACCACCGCGTGATATGCCTTGGTAGAAAAGACGGTCAAACCGGCACCTGGGAATCTCGTCTGCCCCACCGTCTCGGAGGGCAAAACGTATTGTTCGGCGGGAAGTGGAGCGGCGTTGGCAGCGGCCAGCACCGTACTTGCACCAAGGACGGCGCGCAGATCGTCATCGCCGCCATAATACTCATCAAGAACCGGTGCCGCCCAAAGCCGTCGACACAATAGCGCCAACGAGGCTGCCTCCGCAAAGGTCGGGGCGAGCAGTTCCATACCATATGGACTGATAAACTCCGTGTCACACGAACTGTAACATCCCCCGACACTCCCGTCGGGGTGTACGAAGTGAGTGAGGAAGCTAAGTGCCCGCCCCAGCGGCTCCTTCAGTTCCTCCCACCGGTTCTGCCGGTACAAGCGAGCAAGAGCATCAATGGTGAGTGACAGTCGCCCCACATCAGGACCGCCGTGCTCCGGGAACCAGCCCTCTTCGTTCTGCCGGGCCAGCAAAGCTTCAAGCCGACTTCGCGCCTGCCTGAGCAGCGTAGTGTCGCGGACGAGCACGCCGCCGTCGGCAATGGCACAAATCAGGGCGGCTTCCACCCAGGGAGTCTGCGGAGGGCGAGAGGGTAGCCACTGAAGGTGCCGTTCCAGGTCACGCAGCAGCATGCTGGTCTGAAACCCGGCGGTTTCACTCAGGAGCTGAACAACCTGTCCCGCAGTCGCCACATAGAGCGGACTTCGCAGTAACTGCCGGTGACCCGGACGACCGTCGCCGCGCAAGGACAGTTGCCAGTGGATCAAGGAAGCCCGCACATGTTCACGTAAGTGAGAGCGATCCGGCCGCCGTGGGTCGAGTTCGCATAGAACTGCAATCGCCAGGGCGGCCGCCTGCTGCCGGTAGAGCGCAGACGCAGAACGTTGCGAGCCTTGTCTGAGCCGCGCACCGTCGTGAAACCACGGCGTGCGTCCGACGAACTTCAGCCACCGGGGAACTGAAGCACGGGCCGCCTCAAAATACACCAATCTATCGGGAGGCGTGGAGGGCGCATCAGTTCGGTGATCCGCCTGTTGTGTGAAACCTGGCCCGGGCGGTCCTGCGCGTGGACGCGGTTTCGCGACCCCAACCGCGTTGTTCGTCGTATCGGTCACCTTCCCAGCCACTGCGCCCGCCCGAGTTAGCGAAACGGGCCGTCACAAGACGGCCGCTCAAGCCGCTTCAGAGCTAACCTCCGGCGTTTTTATCGAACGCTAGAACGGGCGATGTGAGGTTAATCCGGCCGGCCCGACGAGGGCGAGTGGGTAGGATCGGGTACCGGATCGATCCCGCCGGGAGAGAACGGATGGCAACGGGCGAGCCGGCGCACGGCCAAGGCCAGTCCGCGCCCAAGGCCGTGGGTTTGAAGCGCTTCGATCGCGTATTCACTGCACGTCGGGCAGAACTTGCAGGACCCAAACAACAGCGGACGCAACGAAGCCTGGTAACAACGAATCGTAAAGACCAGCACAAAGACGACAAACCGGCGCACTGACTGGGTTGCACTCGTTCTGGGGCCCTGCCCGAACTGTAAGGAACCACCCATCCCCGCTCGCCAATATCCTGCGCCGAAGCGCGGCCGACACGTGCCTGAAGAAGATATCGAAACCGTCGCTCCAGACTCAGCTTATTCTAGATGAGTGACGACAGGTAGACAATGACGGATGTTCCCAATGTCGCGAGGGCGATCCACCCAATGACACGGAGAGTAGAATCGCCCAGCCTGTCGGCGACCGGCCGGTTGATGACTTCGAGGAGCGTCACAGCCCGGTCGCATACAGCCAGGGCGGCGGGCAAAGATCGCGCGGCGGCCTTGTGCATCACATCGGCAAGTCTCCCGATCTTCGAAACCGCGGACACTTCTTCCACCGGTTCATGCCCGGGCTCACCCGGCTCCGCAGGTGCCGGCTCCTCGGTGCCTTCCGGCACCGGTGGGACCTCGCCCACCACTCCCAGCATGCCGGTTCCGACTACACCAGGCTTCGGGCCGGCGCCGAGATCGGAAACGTCGGGCGACCGGGACTCAGTGACGCCTTCACCGGGACCGCCGGGCGGAATCGCTGCAGCGGGCGCTTGCGGTTCCGGCTTGGCGGCATCGCCGAGTCCTTCCGCACGCGTGAATTCCTCCATGAACTCCGGAACAGGATGCGTAATCAGGGATGTGCGAGTCTCGCTGAGCACTTGGGCATCTTCGTCAGGACTGCCCCTGGTGTCGTCAACCTCGCTGTCTGTTTCCGCCACGAGCCGCTCAAGTTCGGCCAACTGCACGTCGAGGTCCGTCGCGGCAGGATCCTCAGCCTTCTCGGGCGTTTGGCGAGGTTCTTCTGAGACAGGCGGCTGCTCGACCGTCCCGACCTCCTCGGAGAGTCCAGCCGCCAACGACGAGGCCTGTGCCAGAACCTCATTAAGCTCATTCTCGGAGGCGACACCCGAATCCGGGCCCTCCGGCGGTTCCGGTGACGTATGGTTTGGCCGTTGCTCGTCAGTCATTTGGTGCGCTTGGCACGCCAGAACGTACCAGTCCGTGGCACAATCTGTGCGGTGCAGTCCGCCGGGAGCCGAGTCTAGACAAGACCAGCAGGCCCGGATTCCGCCGCCAGCCAGTTGATCGTACCTGGGCAAGTCTCTTATCGGTCCGTCTCAGCCGCGACCTGAAGGTTGCCGGCCAGACCGCCGCGCTGATAATCGCGTGTCATGCGCCGGCACCGCCTATTCTCTCCGGCACTATCCACGGGCTCGGTGATGCTCTCCCCGGAGGAATCACACCACGTAATCGCCTCGCTGCGCGCCAAAGTGGGACACGAGGTCGCCGTGTTTGATGGCGCCGGAGGGGAGGGCGTCGGACTGATTGTTCGGATCGAGCGCCGGCGTGTATTCGTTGACGTGACGCAGGTAATGCATCGGCCTTTCGAGCTTCGACATAGAATCACGCTGGCCGTCGCCATGATCAGGACGCACCGCCAGGGTTATCTGATCGAGAAATGCACCGAGCTGGGCGTTGCCGCAATCTGGCCGATCATCGCAGAGCGAAACGTCAGCCGACCTGACGCAGCCGCCGTCGAGAGGTGGTCACGCCGGGCTGTTGAGGCAGCCAAGCAGTCCAACCGATCGTGGGTTCCTGCAATCCCTGCGCCGCGAGCGTTTTCGGAGTGCCTCGAGCGGCTCGGCGACTTTCATGCTTCGAGCATCACCCACGCAGACTCAACACTGGTACCGTTCACCGCGTTTCTGAGTGCTCAGACCGATGGGGCGTCGGTGCTCGTCTGGGTCGGGCCGGAGGGAGGCTGGTCCGACACCGAACGTGACCTGGTGGTCGAAGCCGGCGCGGTCCCCACGACGCTGAGCCCGATGGTCTTACGAACCGAAACAGCGGCGGTCGCAGTGTGTGCGGCAGCGGCCATGCACGCAGTTGTGACAGGCTCCGGGCGAGCGGAATGACCGGCGCGGCGGTATCGGCGTCGGCCGATGGATCGGGACCGATTGAGCCGGCCAGAGGCGGTTCGTGTCACCCTGGCCGCCATGCTAGGATGCCCTCATGCGACTGATGCGAGAAGTGCGGTGTTTCCCGGACGACAATGTGGAGACAGCGCACATGCTCAACACCTGGGCCGGGCCGGTGAGCAATGCCAAACTGGCGACATTCTGGATAATTCGGGCGTTTGTTGACGGTCCGGTAGATGAGCAAACCGGGTACCTGTGCGACATCAAGCGGCTGGACGCAATACTACATGGGGTCGTAGTACGCCGGCTACTCGAACAGGAAACCGGCTGTCGGAACGAAGCCAGCGCGGCGGCCACCGCACTGCTCGAGAGCTTCCCACTTGCCGCCGAGCGTTGCTCCGCTCCGGGGTCCCTGCAATCGCTGGAGCTGAAGGTTTCACCGTTCATGAGTTTTACTGTTTACCGGGGAGATCGACGGATGGTTCGCTTGACTCGATCGTTTGAGTTCTGTGCCTCCCATCGCTTGTACTGCCGCGACTTCAGTGACCAGGAGAACCGGCGTATCTTCGGCAAGTGCAGCAATCCCCATGGCCACGGTCATAACTACGTGCTGGAGGTTACGGTCAGCGGGACGCCCGATGAACTGAGTGGAACGGTCGTGGATCCACCTCATCTCGATCGGGTAGTGAAGGAGCGCGTGATCGACCCCTTCGACCACAAGAACCTGAACGTAGAATGTGCCGAATTCTCGTCATTGAATCCCAGCGTCGAGAACATCGCCCGTGTCATATGGAACCGATTGGAGGGTGCGCTCGAGCGCTGTCGGCTCACCAGCGTTCGCGTTTGGGAAACGCCCAAAACCTACGCCGAATACACCGGCCGCCAAGAAGGCCAAACACGCTCGGTCTTATAACCCGGTGTCGGCCCGATTTAGTGGTATCGTAGACTTTCCGTGAGGCAGTCCAGTGGACCCGGAACATGCAGACCGGTTACTCAAGACCGCTAACGCCGGCGTTTGCCCGGCGGGTGCTCAGTGCCAATCTGCTAATCGTTGCGGTTGCGGTGCTCGCGTTGGTCATCACGACCCGGCAGGTTTTGCACTCGCGCACTCAGCGCATGCTCGTCGAGCAGGCCAGACTCTGTGCAGCCGCATTGGTGCCTGGTCGAAATGGTGACTTGTCTGAGTCGGTCCACCGTTTACAGGACCGCTACGACAGACTGATAGCGGTGGCCACGCTCGACGCCCACGGCAAGGTGCGCACCGTCCACCCTGAACGCCCATCACACCGTACGGCGGTCCGGGCTTTTCTGGCGGCTGACCGCCATCCCGTTTTGGCACCCGTGGCGCCGGGGGGCGAGCTGATATCCGTCTCAGGGGCCGTTGTGCCACTCAATGGTATCCCTTCGCCGGCCACCCAAAAGGCAGTCGTCCTCTTCCGCGACGATCTGTACGCAGATGACCGGGTCACCTCGACCGCCCTTGTGGCCCTGCTACTTGGGCTGACTGCCTTGCTAAGCGCCGACGCGCTGAAGCGTTGGTTCGACCACCGGATCGCCGGGCCGCTGCGCAGCATGGCCGGCGCCGTCCGAGATCCACTAAGGGAGCCCGGCCGCGTGCCGGAGCTGGATCCCGGCAAGTGGCACGAGACAGCACAGATCGCCGTCCAGTTCCGCAAACTTCTGGAAGCTGTCGCTGAAGGGGATGCGCTCGCCCGTTCGACCGAGCGTGAATCGCTGCGCCGGATCCGCGACCGCGAGCAGGGCTTTGACTGTGAGCTTCGACGTGTGAAGGATCAGGCCGCCGTTGACCCCCTCACCGGGTTGCGAAACCGCAGCTTCCTTGACGAGGACCTTGAGCCGCTTTTCCAGCGGCATCAACGGAAGCACAAGAACCTCTCCGCAGTCATGTTCGACGTCGACGACTTCAAACGGTACAACGACACCAAGGGGCATCAGGCCGGTGACGCTGTACTGCGGTTTCTCGGCGGGCTCCTGCGCGGAGGTATTCGACCGACTGATAGTGCGATCCGCTATGGTGGCGATGAATTCCTGCTTCTGCTTGCCGAGACGACGCCCGAGCAGGCCGGGGCCATCGCCGAACGGTTGGTGAAGCTCTTCGGCCAATACACCGCCAGCCTGGGCCCGGATCACAATGTCTCCATAAGTGCCGGTGTTGCCTGCCTCACAACAGAGGACCTCGAGACCGGACACGAGCTGGTCGCAAAGGCCGATACAGCGCTCTACGCGGCCAAACAGAAAGGCAAGAACGCCGTGGTAGCTCACCAAGCAGCATGACCGCCGCCACATCGCCCTCTTCCCCCGGCACGGTAAGCCCGTAGTTCGCGTCGCACGACAGGACCCAAGCCCCGGAGGGGCGCGTGAGCCGCCATGGCTCGGGATTGAGTCTACCATGGAACGAACGGTGAGGTGTAGAAAGGAGGTGAAGCACTGCACCGAAGCCTACCTGTGCGGGTC
>CP070827.1:926191-932404 GCA_020344555.1 Phycisphaerales bacterium | reverse complement strand
TCGGCGTGTCCCAGCTTTGCCTCCGCCACGGCGGCAATGAGGTAATTAACTGTCGGCTCGTCGTGGAGTTCCATCGCCAGGCCGGCGTGCTCAATGGCGTTTTCAGGTTCCTCATTGAGCAGGTGAGCTAGTGCGCGTATGCGCTTCGCTCGGGCGTTCTTGAATTCTCCGTTTCGATCCGCATGCTTGGCATCGTCCAGGGCTTCTTCGAGATTGATGTGGTTATCCAGCTCCAACCCCAATCGCGCCCGCATCACCCAACTCTGTACGTCCCCTTTGTCACAGTGGATTGCATTGGCGATGTCCTCGACTACCTCGGGCTTTTTCAGGAACAGCTCCAGCGCGGCGAGATTGCGCCACACGGCCGCGTGCCACTGATCCTCGACAATCCCGCCACGCTCTGCGCCTTCGCGCAGAAACTCCTCCGCCTTTTCCAGATCCTTGGTCACTGTGTACAGCACGCCCAGGTTCGACCAGGTATGGTAAGGGCTCGGATCCAGGTCCAGGGCGCGCTTCAGCGCCTCAATGGCTTCCGGGTATCTCTCGAGCCGGCGAAGGGCTATCCCCAGATCACCAAGGGCTCGAGTATTGCTCGGGTCGAGCCGCAGGACATGCTTGCAGATTTCCGCGGCCTCTTCCATGCTCTGGAGAGTGGCCTGCTCGGGCTGTTTTCGGAAGTGTTCCAGCTTCAGCCATACGAGTGTCAACAGCGTCTGGATGTGGTCCGGGTCGATCCGCAACGCCGCGCGCAGATCGTCTTCAGCCTCAGCCCATCTGTTTGTCAGCACGTATGCCGTGGCGCTGTCGTGGTACGATGCGATTTGAGCCCTTTGCCGCCTCACGGTCTCTCTCTGCCAAAAGAGCGTGGAGGCAAGCAAAGCCACGGCCGCGGTCACCGCGATTACCGGAGCTTTGCGTCGTTTGACGAACTTGACGACCCTGCGCACCGGTCCGGGTCTCTTGGCGACGATCGGCAGGTCGTCGATATACCTTCTCAAGTCGTCCGCCAGTGCCCGGGCTGTGGCATAGCGCGAATCCGGGGATTTTTCCATGCATTTGAGACAGATCGTCTCGAGTTCAAACGGGACGTGCCTGTTGGTCTTACTCGGTGCCCGCGGATCGCGCGTGATGATCGCGCCTAGGATTTCCTTTTCGTCCGTTGCAGCAAAGGCCGGCTTGAAGCAGAGCAGCTCGTACATCGTCGCGCCCAGCGAGTAAATGTCCGTACGGTGGTCAACATGCACGCGTTTGGCCATCGCCTGCTCCGGGCTCAGATAGCGCAGCGTCCCCAGCAGTGATCCGGTCATCGTAACCGAGCGGTCCTCGGCGCTTTTGGCCAGCCCGAAGTCGGCCATCATGATCCGGCCCTCGGTGGAGAGAATCAGATTCGCCGGTTTTATGTCTCGATGTATGATCCCTTCCCCGTGAGCGTAATTCAGCGCGTCCGCCGCATCGCACATCCAGCGGGCAACGTGCTGGAAATACGTCCGGGTCCGCGCTACTGAGGGTGAGCCGCTGCCCCCATCCTGACTTCCGCTGTAGGATCCGTCGTCCCGCGCCAACTGGGGGGACGTCGGCACGTGGAGATCGCGCAGAAGCCGCGTCAGTTGGCCTGCACTGGCTTTCGGATCGCTCTGCTCGCCAAGACGACCAATGAGCTCGTCGAGCGGCTCTCCGGTGATCAGTTCCATCGCGTAGAAGTACGCATCAGGTGACTCTCCGAAGTCATAGATCGGGATGATGTTGGTGTGATGGAGGCGCGCCGCCGCCATTGCCTCGCGCCGAAACCGCTGGACGGCGGCGGGATTCGCGCTGCCGACCATCGCGGGAAGGACCTTCAACGCAACCGCGCGGTTCAGCTTGGTCTGCACGGCTCGGTACACGATGCCCATGCCGCCCTGACCGAGAACGCTTTTGATCTCATACCCCTCGATCCGCGGTTGCTTCTGAGACGCCTGTGAGACGGGGGACGCCACGGAGGCAATCGTAGGTGGATCCGGCGCAGGTGCGCCGCCGCCGAGTGTCGAGGCGTCCGGCCGCACCGGTCGGTCACCGCGGAACTGTTCAAACGCAGCACGGCACGGATCGCACGAAGCAAGGTGATCGCGCACCCTGGCTGCTGCAAGCGGACCCAACCGGCCCCGATCATACTCCTCGAAGTCTGCGACTGTCAGGCAACTGGCCACGGTGTGTTCCGTCCAATCTCCGGCGGCGGTTCCCGTGACAAGATACAGGGCCGACACCTCAGGGATCGGAGCGATCAACAGAGCTGCGTCCTCGCCGATCAAAGACGGCTACCCGCGTCTCACAATCACTGTCGGCGCGCGACCCTGGATCATTCAGAAGCGCGTCAGCGTCGCCGCTGAATCGCCAGTATACGGCGTGGCCACGGCGTCTTACAAGCTCTCCACTTTCGCTCAAGGACCGAGCGGCTTGGCTGAATCTGTGACGCCCGCCCGGGCCGAAGCCAAACACAAGCCGTGATTCGAGTGAGCGCATTCCCGTCCGGTATCCCGACACGCCCGATGGGGTTTTCGGGAAGGCCACCCGGTGGGCGGCAACTCGCAAGTGCTTTCCCGGCAACGATTTCGGTATTCTCGGGAGGGGCACTTCCAGGAATACGGCGAAATGAGGTGCAGGGAGAGCATTATGAATGGCCGGGACTGCATCCCATTCGCTCCCACTGCCATCAGAGCGCGACCTTTCCCCCGAGTTCGTCCTGGCATATAACCTTGCTTGTGGTGGGTCTTACTGTGAGGACTGTCATGAGACCTGTTTTCCATCGGGTACCGAATAACCCGCTCTTGACGCCGGCCAGCATGCCGTTCCCTGCAGCGGCGGTGCTGAACCCTGGCGCCGCGGAGCAAAACGGCGAGATCATTTTACTTCTTCGTGTGGAGAACCACGCGGGGTACTCGAGTATCTATGTTGCCCGGAGCAGGGACGGCGTTACCGGTTGGCAGATCGAGTCGGAGCCGATTCTGCGCTACGGCCAAGACCGGTGGCGATACGAGATGTGGGGATGCGAGGACGCACGGGTCACATACCTCCCCGAGGAGAAAAGGTGGTACATCACCTACACAGCTTATTCTCCGCGCGGAGCAGCCGTGGCGATCGCACGCAGCGACGATCTGGTGAAGGCGGAGCGCATCGGGCTGGTCTTCTCGCCGAACAACAAGGATGCCGCCTTGTTTCCACGTCGGTTCGACGGACGTTGGGCCGTGCTCCATCGCCCCGATGCGGGCGGCATCGAGCACATCTGGTCAGCCTATTCGCCGGATCTGGTGCACTGGGGCGAGCCTCATTGCGTGGTGCCCGAAGGCGAGGGGGCGGCATGGGATGCAGTCAAAGTCGGTGCGGGGCCACCGCCGATTCTCACCGAGCATGGTTGGCTGCTCATCTATCACGGTGTCAAAGGATACGGGGGACACCTCATCTACCGTGTAGGCGTAGCACTGTTGGATAAGGAAAAGCCCTACCGGATGATCGCCCGTTCAGCGAACTGGGTCTTTCAGGCGGAGGCGCCATATGAATTGTCGGGCCTCGTGCCCAACGTAGTCTTTCCTACCGGCCTGCTCGTTCGTGGTGACGAGCTGTGGCTGTACTACGGCGCAGCGGACACGTACGTCTGCCTCGCGACGGCTAAGCTCGCCGATGTCCTGGGCACGCTCCGCCTGTGACAACCCTTGCGACAGCACGAGCCTTTTGGGTAACGGTCGCCGGAGGTGAGCAAAGCTGACTCCTTGAGTGACAGTGATGGACGCGCAACAGAAGGTCTTGTTTGTCGATGCGGGATCGACCTTTTACCGGATCGACAAGTTCCCGGTGGGCCAGCCTTTCTTCGGCCCCGTCGATCTGGGCCTGCATCTAGCCGGCCGCCACAACTCGTTGAACATCGGTGCAGGGCTGTTGGCCGGCTCCATTCTCCCCGGTTCCAACCGGTTGATCATCACTGGTTTCTCCCCCTGCTGGGGCGGGTTCTACATTTCGACAATGGGTGGAGCCGCACTGGTTTTCGATAATCTCGGGCTCAACATGCTTTCGGTCGTGGGTAAGGCCCCGAGGACCTCGATCCTGATTCTTAATCGCTCCGGAGGCGAGGAAGTCGAGGTGAAGATCGTTCCCGTCGAACTCCATCGAGTTTGGAGCGGGGGACGCCGAGGTGTCTACGCCCTCGTTGACCACGTGCTGGACCGCTTTGGCGACCAATACGCGACTGACCCGCGGGTCCTGGCCGTCGGGCCTGCAGCCGAGGTCACCGACTTCGGCGCCATCGGCTCCATTCCGATCGTCAACGGTCGACTAACCCACGCGGACACGTGGGCGGGACGGGGAGGTTTCGGCTCCAAGCTCCTCAAGGATCACAACATTGCCGCGATTATCTACGGCGGCACGTTTGTCGACGAGGATTTCAGGAACCGAAAGGTGGCTGACCAGTGGTTCGTGGACAAGTACAACAAGAAGCTCAAGGCCAAGGATTTCGAGGCCACCACCAAATACCGCTTTGAGCCGCGCTTCGAAACCGGTGGGACTTTCGGGGTCAATTACGCAACCCTGGGCGGGAAGCTCCTGTTCTTCAACTACCGCAGTATTCACGCATCTGAAGAGGAGCGGCTCGAGGTCCACGACAAGTTCGTCGTTAACCACTACCTCAAACAGTTCAACGAGGAAACCATTCAACCCCGTGAACAAGGTACTTGTGGTGAACCTTGCGCCGCGGTCTGCAAGAAGATGCACGGCGAGTATAAGAAGGACTACGAGCCGTACCAGACGATGGGACCGCTGGCGGGCGTGTTCGATCAGCGCGCCGCGGAAAAGCTTACCCACCATGCGGACATGTACGGGTTCGACGCCATCTCCGCCGGAGGCGTCGTGTCGTGGCTGATGGAGTGTCTGGCGGAGCGGCTGCTTACCCCGGACGAACTGGGAGTGACCGAACGTCCGGCCTTCTCGGCACAGGGTTTCGACGTGGTTGCGGATTCCATGCACAACGCCGAGCTGGGCGTCGCCCTGCTCGATTCGATAGTCGAGCAGCGCGGTGTCCTTAATCTACAGGAGGGTGCCCGCAAGTTCGCTCGGCAACTGGCCCGGGACAAGGGCAAGGAAATCCTGGATCCGTTCGTCTGTACCGCCTTTGCTCGCAAGGGGTGGATGGTGCCTAATCAGTACTGGACGCCGGGAGCGCTGTCCCCCATGCCTATCATGGGCAAGTACTTCATGTATTATGGTTACGAGTTCATGCCGCCGCGCGAATTGGGTCGAAGGAACGCCGAACAGATGCGGAAAGAGTTGATCCTGGACAATATGGGTATGTGTCGTTTCCACCGTGCATGGGGCGAGGGCATGCTTCCCGAAATCATCGGGTCGCTCTACGGTTTGAAGGACGAGTTTCTCGCGGGAATCGGCGTTACCGCCAGCCGCATCAATAGCCGGAACTCGTCAGGGTCTTGGGAATCCGAACGGAGCATCGATTTTGTTTATACGTTTCTGAAGAGAAAGCAAACGGTGGACGGCGTGACCGATGCCGAGCTTGCCCGGTGGATCGAGCGATTCACGGCCGACAAACGCGAGGCGGCATTGAGCTTCTGGTACGACATGCACAAGGGTGTCCTGGAGTCGCTGAAGGAGTTCTGAAAGCCATCCCGCGTACTTTTTCAACGAGCTACAAACGCCGATTGCTGCTTGTAAGGGATCTTAAGAGAAGGAATGCCTGCTCATGAACCAGTTCGTATTGAGTTCGCATGGTATCACGGTGCCGAACGTGTATCGCAACCTGGCTCCCGCCAAGCTGTACATGGAGGCGATTCGTGACGAGTCCAGCACAACCATCTCCGACAGCGGGGCATTGATCGCCTACTCCGGAGCCAAGACCGGGCGTTCGCCCGGAGACAAGCGAATCGTCAAGAACCCCGAATCGGAGAACGATATTTGGTGGGGGTCCGTCAACGTCCCCCTGGAACAGGACAGTTACCTGATTAATCTTTCCCGGGCAAAGGACTACTTGAATACGCGCGACAAGCTTTATTGTGTCGACGCCTACGCCGGGTGGGACCCCGAGCACCGCATCAAGGTTCGCGTGATCTGCTCACGACCCTATCACGCCCTCTTCATGCATACGATGTTGATTCGACCGACCCCGGACCAGCTAGCTGATTTCGGCGAGCCGGATTTCGTGATCTATAACGCGGGGCGGTTCCCCACAACCAGCCACCT
>CP070827.1:919813-926091 GCA_020344555.1 Phycisphaerales bacterium | reverse complement strand
CCTTCGATCTCGCCGGTGATGGTGAACCCGTCGAGGATCGCAGTCTGGCCAACCTCATAAGCCCACACGACACGATAGCTGTTTTCATCGTTGTTGCTCTTGATGATACAGGACCCGTCGACGCACAGGCCACCATATTCATCGCAGTCTTGCGAGCCTTGAACACAGGGAACGTCAACATCGTCGCGGTTCAGATCACCGCTCAAGATTGTCTCGAACTCTCCGATATCCCGTTCGTCCGGATCTGAGGCCCCGCAGCCCGCATATCCCCCTTTGATAGCTACATCTTCGACGAGATGGAATCCTCCGCGGCTTCCGCACGGTCCGGCGGGTGTGTAAGTCCCGTTTGCGACCCGTATTTCTGTAACGGCCCCAAGGGACTCTTCCGCGACAGAGATAGCCTCCCGCAGGTCCGTGAACGCTTCGCACCAAGTGGTACCCATGTGTCCCGGCCCGGTAGCGTCGGCATCAACGAAAAGTATAGCAGGCTCACATTCATCCGGCACGCCGTTAAAGTTTGTCGTGTCCTCACTTGTGCCGGAGTATATGTCACAGATGTCTCGGATACAGTTTCCTTGGCAGTCCTCGTTCGATTCGCATTCATCAGGGATCCCGCTGCTATTGCAATCGTTACTCCAGTTATTCCACGGGTCGGGAGGAACATCGCACTCGTCCGGAACGAGGTTCTCGTTACAGTCGAGACTCGTTCCAACATAGATGTCGCAGACATCAGGCGTTCCATTGTTATTACAGTCGTCATCACCAGCCTGGCATTCGCCGATCTCACATTCGTCAGCAACGCCGTTGACGTTGCAATCCTCACTTGTTGGACCGGAAATGTCACACTCATCAGGTACATCGTTGGCGTTGCAGTCTTCGCTTGTTCCAGCAGCGAGATCGCATATATCTTGAACACCGTTATTGTTGCAGTCCTCGTCGGGCTCGCACTCGTCGGGAACGCAGTTGGAGTTACAGTCGCTCGCCGCCCCGCACTGTGGGTCTTGGTGGTCGCAGCCACCATCGGGGACGCCGCAGTGCAGCTCGCAAACATCGGGCATGCCGTCACTGTCACAATCCGGGCTGTTTGCGGCTTGACACTCGTCTGGAATCCCATCAGAGGCCAGATCACACCCTACGCGGCACATATCAATAAGATCGACGCACTCCGCGTCCCACACAACAGTACAGCAAGCTGGTTTGAAGAAGCAGACACACTCTTGAATGTCCAAGTTGGTGCAACCAACTCCGCCGTGCGGCACACAGCAGTTGTGTGCGAAGCCACCGCAGTCCAGACTGGTTCCGTCGGCGATATCGCAGGAATCCTGGACACCGTTGTTGTTACAGTCAACAGGGTCATCACATTCGTCGGGTACGCAATTGTTGTCGCAGTCGGTCGAGTTGCCGCAGCCATCGACGTCGCAAGGCCCACCTGATACACCGCAGCTTATGTCGCAAGCGTCGGCGACGTCGTTGGGCGGGTCTTGGCAATCCGGAGTATCCTGACAAGCGTCCGGGATGCGGTTCTGGTCGCAATCTCGGCTGGGCCCGTCATCGATGTCGCAGTCATCCGGGGTATTGTTCGAGTTGCAGTCGCCCGGGCACGTGCCCCGAATGAAATCCGCGAGCTTTGTGGCCAGGTCAATGTCGCTGATATCGAAAACCTGTCCACCCGGTGCGCCTCCGTTCGCCAGCTTCCACGCGAGGCTCTCGATGGATCCTCCAAGCCACACGACAGGGGCGACGATCACTCGATTGTCCCAAACGGCGGGAATGGCGTGGTGGACAGCGGCACAGTCGGCATCATCTATCGGCTCATACGGGTCGTCTCGGGGCCCTCCGCCACATTGCGGGCCCTCATCGGATATAGGGATGATGATCCGAGGTCCGGGTGTCCAGTCCTTTTCGGCAGCGACAACTGCGGTTGCTGCGCCCCAGTCCTCGGAATTGCCCACGGCCTCCCCGCAATGGAAGGCCTCCACGTCAAAGTATTCGCAGGCAATGGCGCCGTATTCTGGGTGGGTGAACACGTCCCCTTCACAGCACTAGGATTCAGTGCATAGGATCTCCTGAATCGGCCACATGGCGAGCTTCTCTGACCGGACGCAAATGCCCTCGCTCTCGAGTTGAGCGAGGGCGCCAACCGCGGCCAGACAGAAGTCGGCAAACTGCAGCGGCAGCTGATTCATCGAACGCGACGTGTCGAAAAGGAAGACTACGTCAATCGGCTGACACTCAGTCAGCTCACACTTGTCGGGAATGCGGTTCTCATTACAATCCTGGCTTGTTTCGCAAGCAATATCGATTTCATCGGGGACGCCATTGTCGTCGCAGTCATTCCCGGTAACGTCACACTCTCCAGCTTCTCTATCACAATTGTCGTTACACTCAACACCGTGGACGGGGAGCGCTACGATCAACTGCGTCGTGAGCACGACAGCTATGTCTCGTAGGGTCATTCCCAAGTGTTTCATTGTGTCACTTCCTCCTTACCTCGTTGACAGATATAGGTGTCCTTCGTCGTCTCGAAACAAGCAGGCCAACCGTTCCGAAGAGAACAAGTGTTACAGGCTCTGGAACCAATGAGGTAAGCTGACCGTCAATTCCCAGCGGGATCGCTTCCGACCCGTCAAACACGCTAAACATGGTAAAGCCGAACAAAGCAAGGTCTGGCGGTGTAATGGGGAGGGACTCGCTTTGAATGGCTGTACCCGATGCGTCGTGTGCAGATAGCGAAAGATCAAGCCCGATGTCGAGGAGAGTGATCTCTGCAAATACACGGTATTTGTCGAAACTGGTGTCCGGGAAATCTAGTACCTCGATGGCATTTAGTGTCCCCGCGGGACCTGCGAACGAGATCCCCGCGACGTCGCCGGACACCAGCATGATTGCATCGTTGTAGAGCCCATGTCTGGGCTCGTCGGGATCGCTGTCCGGCGTCGTGGATTCAAAGGTGTACAGGCCCGAGAACGGGCTTCCGCCGGTAACTGCCCCACCTAGCAGCCCGTCGTCGTCCCAGACATGCGTAACCTCGCCCGCGAACTCGAACGTCACGAGTTCGGCGGAGACCGGATTCGCCCTGAGCGCGAGGATGCTGATCACAAGTGCTACGACGGTTTGTCGGCTCACAACGCTCCTCCTACGAACAGGACAGGCCAAGGCTCAGTGAGCTTGTTGCCACGCTGAAGGCTCTACCCATTTAGACACCGCACCATCCAAAGTGACGGACGAAAACCGGAAATACTATGCTATGCTGTGTCTCGTTGGGTGTTGTTCCCCTCGCAATCTCCATTTGAGCAACGCAGGCAGACCACCCACATGTATAGTATACGACGGATTACCGGACGAGGCAAGAGTTTCCTTGGAAAATCCGTTCGAGATGAGAAGTCTCGCCCGACGCCCAGGCAGCCATGATAGGCGGGCCCATCGCTCCGGTCGACTTGCTGGATCGTCACGTAACTTCTTGTCTGGTCATAACTTAAGTGCTGCGGACAACGTCAGAGCGTCGGGAAGTCCGCCTGACCAAGCCCACTTCCCGGCGCGGAACCAGTGTCACTCACTGCTCTGGAAAGGGCACCGATAGCCGTTGGCACAGGTGGGTTCACAGGACCCGCCCTGCCCTAAGGGCTAAGCGCGCCGAACTCGATCTGGAGCCTCGCCAAGTCGTGCAGATCCACGTTGCCGTCCTTGTCGAAGTCAGCTTGGCCGCAGATGGGTGCCGAGAGCGGCTGATCGGGGCCAAGGAAGCAGCCCCAGAAGCGCTGGAAATCCTTGAGGTCCATGTCACCGTCGCCGTCCAGGTCGATCAGGATGTTCACCACGGCTATGTGGATGGTCTTCGCTACGCCCTCGCCATCCTCGTCGGTTGCGCAGAACGTGACTTCCTGACCGGAATCACCGGCCTGCGGTTCCCAATAAAACAACAGACGGTCGAAGTAGGGGATGTATCCCGCACCTGCCGGCCTATCCACGATGTCATAGGTTACCCACTTGCCTTCCGGATCGGTAGCCTGGATGTAAAACCCGCTCGGCACGCTGCGGACGAATACCTGATCCTCAGGGGCCACGAACCAGACAGGCGGCAGGCTGAACCGGGGATTGTAACAGCCGGTGCGATAGGGGTCATGGCGAGACATGCTCCATTCGATGCTGGCCGGGTTGTAATTGCCGTACAGGTCCCATACTGCCAGATACCCGTCCGAAGTGATGACCTCGATGTCGCCGTCTCGATCCAGGTCTGCCAGTACCGGCGTGGCTCTCAATGAAGAGTGTGAGGGGTCAATGGCGCTTGGAATACCGTTGAAGCCCCCCCCCAGATAATGGAAAACCGACAGGACTGAGTCCGCGATAAGAACCTCCATGTCCTCGTCACCGTCGAGATCGCCCACGGAAGCCCCTTTGGGGTTCGCCACATGATAAGTCCAGCCCGTGTCCGTCCCATCATGGTGGTACGCCTTCGCTTGCGTGAGCACCTCGAGGTCGCCGTCTCCGTCAAGATCCGCGATCACGGCTGACCTGCCCCGGCCGCCACGCGCCCACAGTAGGCTTCCCGTGTGGTGCCATGCCTGCAGACCGTCGTCAAGCCCGCTGTCATATGTATTAAAGACAATCTCCAGATTGCCGTCACGGGTCAGATCGGCCAACACTGGACCTCGCTCTGTGGCCACTGCTAGCAGGACAGGCCAACCCTGGACGATCCGCCCGTCGGAGTGGAGAGCGAAGAGTTGGCCCCCGTCCGAGAGGGAGCCCCCGCCTGTGCCAAACACCAGTTCAGGTCGGCCGTCCGGGGTCCCGTCAATGTCGCCAACAGCGACGTTGCTGATCCAGTAGCAGCCCTCCAGCGGCTTCAGAAATGTCTGCCATTGTGTCCCTAGTCCGGCTCCCTGCCAGCCAATGCTGCGAACGACCATTTCGCCCCCGTCAGCTGTTTTACCACCGATGATGATTTCGAGTTGACCATCCCCGTCCAGGTCATAGAGTACCGGCGTGCCGCCCCACTGCGCAGGATTGGGGTAAAATGGTGGAGATATTTGCTGACCGTCCTTGTCCCACAGGCAAAGGTACCGGTGCGCAGTGTCTTCTTGGCTGCGCCACGTCACGATCTCGACATGGCCGTCTCGTTGGATGTCACCAACCGCGATCCCGGCCACGTAATCTTCACTGCCTGCCAAGACCGCAGTTACCGATCCGTCGGGCTTGATGATTTCGACGGTGCGATGGCGTCGGAGGACCAGTTCGATGTGGCCATCTCCGTCAACGTCATAGGGTATTGGCTCGTGACCATTGGAGTGTTTCGGCCAGTCACCGTCTTGAAGTTGTGCCTTTGCCGTTGCGACGAAACTGAGCTGCCGGGTGTATCCGCCCGCCGCGGTTATGGTCAAGGACAATTCACAGGTCGCGTAAGGCGAGACCCCCAGGCCCAGCGTGATTTCAAAAGGATCGTGTTCGTTGTCGACCTCCTGGCCTGAACTTATGGAGCCAAAGTCCGAGACCCCATCTGTGATGGTCACGCGGCTTCCTGACGTCCAAAGCGTTCCACGCACATCGGTTGCGTCTGCCCAGATGTTCTTGAGGACAACAGTAAGATGGGCCGTCTCCCCAGGGTCCCAGACACCGTTCCCGTCGCCCGAGGCGTCCTCTTGGATGTCGTAATCGGCGAAAACAATCGCGGGATGTTCCTGGTCTGTCAGAGCGTTGTTTGCGTTTAGGCGACCAGAGCCAATTAGATTAGCGTACCTGGGGTTCTGCTCTGCGATCTCATCCGTTGTGCCCAGCAGCCGGGCTGTGATGTCCTGGGATGACAGGTCTGGATAATGGGACACGATCATTGCAGCCACGCCTGCGACGTGTGGGCAGGCCATCGACGTGCCCGAGGCGACGTAGTAGTCTCCGCCGACTATATGTTCCCCGTCGCCGTAAACATCGGTGTCCGCAGCGCGCAAGGACAGAATGTCAACCCCGGGAGCTGAGATGTCCACCCAATCCCCATAGCTGGAGGATGTTCGCTTGCGATCGTTGGAAGTCGTGGATGCCACAGCTATCACCTGTTCGTAAGTGGCCGGATAATGGGGCTTGGCGCAACCTTCGTTGCCGGCTGAAGCTACGATGATCACACCTTGGCCGTAGGCGTATTCTATCGCGGCTTGCAGCGTTTCGGATGGAGCGTCGTAGCCATAACTGTTTGAGACGATGTCAGCGCCGTTGTTCGCAGCGTAGTAAATCGCGCCGGCGGCATCTTCGGCAGAGCCGCGGCCATCGCTCCCGGCGAATTTCAAAGCCAT
>CP070827.1:913429-919713 GCA_020344555.1 Phycisphaerales bacterium | reverse complement strand
ATACCACGGCTTGGTTGAGAGCGATCTAGTAATCATAAATACCGGGGTGGGCCGACGCAGCGAGGGAACCGGAGAATGTATTCGCCGCATCGAGCGCCTGATCGAGCGCACCAGTGGTGCGTGGAGACTACAGACGCCGTTACTGCTGTGTAATCCGTGTGATCCGAAAGCAGGAGGCTTCAAGAGGCTCCTAAAGGCGCTGAGGCCGATGTGCCAAGGTGGTAGATGAAGGTCCCCCGGGATCTCGATGCCGCAGCTGCAGGGGCGCTAACCGCTTCATCCCCGATGTGTAATCTCGAATCCCCAGACTCCGATTGCCTCACGCGGCCACCGTCTGACGTCGCTGCACAGACACAATCTTCCCCGCCGTCAGCAACAGCAGCATCATGATGGTCAGACCCCATCCGGAAAGCGCGGGGATGCACGCCGAATCCTCAGCGCAGTCCGCATCCTCGCAGTCTGTGAACCCATCACATTCGCTGTCCATGCCGTCATGGCAGCTTGTTTCGTATGCGGGAGACTCTCCACAGTCGTCTGGGCAGTTGCGTGGGTCCTCGTCTTCCTCACAGAGACTGTTTCCGCAACAGTGCGAGTAAGGACCGCCAGTATCACCCAATACCTCGATGAGTTCTGCGCTCGTTGCCACGGTAAGTACGTCTGGAGTCCGAGACTAGACGTCATACGGGCTGTCGATGTCTTCCATCAGGACCGTCTCCACGCCCCAAGCATCTTAGGCACTCAGCTTGCCCGAGGATTCGTTGAGGAATCCGGTTAGCGGATCAACGGTTCCCGCCGTGAGGAGAAAGAGGCGATGTCCTGCATCTCCGTAGAACGAACCGTCGCCAAATGAGGAAAAACGCGGCAAACTGATACATGCCGACACGCCCCGGGGCAGGCTCACTGGTGATTCTCACCAGTCAGTGACGCTTCGCGGTCAGACATCGCGGCCCTGTGAGAATGGCACTCTGGCGCCCCGAATCCAGCCGTCAGCATATCCGTCGCTGTGCAGGTCCTTGCCACCGCGCCGCGTGCCACCGCGATAGCGCAAGGTTACGCGCAGAAAACGCGGCGAGCCCCAGTGACGGTGTTTCGAATCAGGACAGCGGGAACACGAGAGTGTTAATCTCACAGGTTTCCAATGCTGTCGCGCGCATATAGGCGTGCACGAGGCTCACGAGAGGCGGTACTGTAGGTGCTTTGTCGACAAGCAGTATGGAATAGACGGGAGGCTCAGCGGGTTGACTCGGACCATGTTCTCGTGTTAATGTCTCTTGTCCGTATGGCGCGCCTCCTGACGCGATCAGGCGTGTTCCGTGTCTATAAGGCCAGGGGCGCCTTGAGCCAGAGATCGGATAGCCCAGACGAGGATTATGTGATTGGGTTGCCTGTTCCCCCAGAGACTTACGCGGCGCACCCTTTGAATCCTAAGTGGGCCTCGCGTCGGGGGTGTCGAATCTAGCGGAGCGTTGGAGACTCTTCCCGTCTTGCTCGCCGCGAGGGCCGTCACGGCAGGCCCCGGCTCCGGAGATGCCGCAATGAAGAAGACGGTCCTTCTGCTTGCGCCGCCGTTGGATAGACACATCATATGGGATCCCTTTCGCACATCGCAGCCTCTGGGGTTGGGACACATCGCCTCAGCGCTTCGCGCTGCCGGACACGACGTGATACTTCTTGACTGCGCTTCCGCGGGGTTCCACAATCGACGCCTAGTGGGACAGATTCCAACACACCTCGCGGGCCAAACATTCGGTCAAGTACAATCGTCGATCCATCGCGAGTTGCTGCCGCAGGGCGAGGTTCTCGGCAGCCACTCCGGCCTGGCTTCGAAACAGCGCCCCAAGGAAAACGAAGATCATGTGTATCGGACCCATGCGCCGCTCCCCAACCCGCTACCTTCATATATCTGCTGACAGGCATGAACGTAGCTGTGCACCAGGAAGCGTCAAACGTGGAGGCCTCGGGAATGCCCCAAGAACGTGGATTTTCGTCCGGATGGGATTTCTGGGAGGCACGGGGGGATTCGTGCCCCCATCACAACATAGACTATTCGAGACCATCGCAGACTCATCTCGCGCAGCGCACCCCCTGACACTCCACGGCCATCGAGCGGTTGAAACGAGCACGCAGGCACACGAACCACGACGGGCGACATACGGCTTGCGAGGCGCCGAGATAATTCCCGCGTCGGGGTAAAACGGGAATCTCAGGCATATGTCCCGCGCCAGCAACGACGCATCGAAGCCGTAATTGCCGGCGGCACCGACACAGGGCTAGATCCAGGCTGCGTCGCGATACCTGACGGGAATCTGTCATTCACCGGTGAACGCGCCCTGGAACTTGTGGACATCCAGCAGATCGATGTCGTTATCGCCATCCAGGTCAAAGCAGTTGCACTCCGGAAGGACGAGTCCACCGTCCGGACCGGAGAGGCACTCCTCGAACTCATCGTAATCGACCAGGTCAACCCATCCGTTGCTGTTGCAGTCATCCGGGGGCACACCAAACCAGAAACCGCCGCTGAGTACGAAATCCCCGCCGGACAAGATGCCCGCGTCTGGTTGGCCGATCGTGCCGAAAAGTCCGAATTCGCCACCGGTGGTGCGCGTCGCGCCACCGCCATCAATTGTTGACCGGCTCATCTCAAAGTCGTCGGCCGCGGCAACACCGACGAGGATGATTAACGGTATCAGCATGGTTCGGACGACCGGGTGTGTTTTGCGATTCATCTCTTATCTCCGGTTTTCGGGTAGGCCAGCCTTCTTCTGACCGACCACAGGTTCTAGTCCTCCAAAGTGGCACTCCCTGTCAACTCACTGGGGATTGCGTATCCGCATATCGCTGCGCGACGGCCCCAGGACAACGCCCTGGTAAATGACCAACGTCTCGTCACAAGGCACGGCGCGGATGAGGACAATCTCGCTGGCGTGCCCCGGAGCATCGGGCGCCGCACGAACGAACTCGCCCGAGCAGGCGCTACGGTGCTAATCGGCCAAAACCACGCCGCCAAGTGGGGCCTCAATCGTCATCGCGTTCGAGTAGGTCCCGACCGCCGAGTAGTTCCCTGGCCGAAGAACCCACAGTGTCCCGCCCTCCGGTGTACCCATTGCGGCGTTCGCGAACTGCTCGTAGGGACAGATGAATGACCCCAACTCAAGGCAGACTGGTCCAAACCAGCACTGGCAAATCCGGTCAAGGAAGCGCCAATCCGATTCAGGATACAGAAACGACATAACCAGCGCGTCCCAGTAGCTCAGATGACTCAGATGCCCGATGACGTTTTGCCATAGCGCGTCGTTAGGTGGAAGCACGGTGATAGTTCTGCCGCCGTCCGTACAGGCACCGTCACTTGGACAACTGGTGCAGGAAGTGAAGGCGCACTGGCCGTAGTGCATGACCGAATCGAAATCATAGGGGCCGTACTCGCCCCCACTTTCCCGAATCGCAAACTGCGAGTTGCACGACTCCCCTGAACAGCATGTCTGGCACACGTTTTCCAGGTTGATTTGTATACACGGTCCTCCGTCACAAGCGGTGTTCCGGTCTGCTCTTGACTGCTCGTGCCAGTACCCCAAGGCGTGACCGAACTCATGCGCAATGACGAATCTCCTCGGCCAGTTCTCGATCCAGATGTCGTGGCGGCCCCCAGCCATGCCCACACCCTCGGATGCGTCGAAGGTCGCATTCTGAATGTGAAGGTAGTTCTCATCGCCGGCGCGTGGTCTGAAATCGACGTTGGCGACGGCCTCCCAATCGCCCATCGCAGTGATTGCTCGGGCTTGGTTCGTCGCGTTGACATTCGCGTCGAAGACATACGGGACGATGCCTCCCGGCCAAAGGTCTGTGTCGTAGGTTGCGCGGGCGCCTCTAGTGTCAAAAAAGTCCTCGGGGACGACGATGTCTCCCTCTATGATCATGTATCCCTCGGGAATGCTGTCCACCGGGGCGAACGTGCCATCATCCTCGGACTCCGCACGTGGAGTTTCTGCCAGCGCAACATTGCCGGCGATCAGGGCAATAGCCGTCAGGCAGATGGGTGCCTTCATCATCGATTCTCCAGTTGCATTACTGCAGGCTCCGGCGAACTCGTGCCGATTAAGGTCGGGTCATTCCAATCACTGCGTCGCCCTTACTGGCGCGCAGAAACACCGGCTGATCGATCGTCAGCTGCTCGTGGTAGTATCCGCCGCGGATCATGACGATGTCGCCGTCGCCAGCCTCGTTCAACGCACTGGCCACAGCGGAAAGTGGATTGGCGCTGCTTCCATCCAACCGCGTGTCGGGAAACCTGTTTCCATCGAGGGTAGGGCGAGGCCCGTCTCGGCTGCAGTTTATGTGTCCGGTCAGTATTGGTGGCACGTCAGGAGTGCCGTCGACGAAGAACGTGCAACGTTCCGTAATTGGAAACCACGTGGTTCCGGAAACGTCCATCATTCTATCCAGTTGGTCGGAGGTCAGTCTTGGCGGCTCTTTCCAGTGGTAGGACATGATGTTGAACCAGACGTCATCCACCTGCTCTTGCTGTGAGGAAGTCGCTTGGTCGTAGCCCACATCGAAGCTGTGATCGGCAATCTCGTCGCGATCCCAGCAGTCCCGATCCGGCAGTGTATCTGCCATGTGATCTTCCCCCGGTGGCTCGATGTGGCATTCGACGTCCTCGCAACCTTGCGTGTGGCACAGCCCCATGAAATGGCCCAACTCGTGCATTGGCACGGTGCGGTTTTTGCCGTGTCCAAGCGTGATAACAGCCTCGGGGTCCGGTCCGACCCACGGATTACAGGCACATCGTCCACCGGCCTTCGCGGGGAACAGATAGAAGTTAATTGCATTCGAATCGTATTCGAATCTGTGGTCATGCTTAGCATAGTGGCGCACTACAGAGTGGACGCCGTAGGCCTTGAACCAAACGTGATACCAGTGATACGACTCTGCCACACACGTACCGCCGCCCGGACAGGGGTCGGCGTCGGCAGGATCGCAAGGACCGAGGTTGTGGCCGGCGTCGTCACAGTAGTAGTCGACCGGCCGTTCCACACATACACGGCTGTCCCAACAGGGATCGTCGGCAAGAGGATCGCAGGGACCATCGTCGTCGTCGGCGCCCTCACGACAGTAGTGGCCTATCGGTAGTTCAGCCGGAACCGGCGGAAGGGCGTCCGGATGTAGTTCGAGGATCTCTATCTCTCCGATTGTGATGCCTCTCTCGTTCAAGATAGCCAACGGCGAACCCGGGCCTTCGAACATGTCGCGAATCTCTTCATCCGTGTCGTAGCAACAGTCATCGTAGTTACAGTCATCGGGTTCCAGCAGGCAGGGCCGCGCACCAGATTCGTCCAAGAAGATCTTGACAGACACACGCCACTCAATCTGTGCGTTTGCCGCTGACGGATATGACAGCAGTGCGAGGACGAGCAAGACGATTCGTCTCACCGTCTGCGGCACGATCGCGAGAACTCGGGGAACGGTCGGATTCATCATCGCGCTCCTTCCGTTGCTGCCGTTACTGGAGGCTGACCAGGACAAGCACCAAGCCCGTGCCCTCGGGAAGTGACGACATCGCTTTACCGATCATGGCCCCCTGGGCTCTGGCGTGGTCGATGACCTTCATGGCATGACCGGGCGTGTCTGACGTCGTCAGCAGGTCGCCCAGTTCTATGGCTCCGCTGGTGGCGTCACACAGGCAGTAGACCCGGCCGGTCAGTGCCACAGGGTAGTCGCCGTCAGCGTCGCTTCCGTCCTGGCCCATCAGCATGCCCGGGTTTACGCCACCGGCACCGCTGATGATGCCGGCTACCTTACGGTCGTAGGGCTGGTTGCTTACCACCAGCTTGCCGGGATCCTCGGAATCGATGGATACGACCATCCCTGCCACGGGTATGACATCTGCAGTCCGAGGGACCGGCGTCTGCGATTGCCCCTCCTCGGAGAACGAAGCCGTTTCGTTCCCGGAGCCCGCTGGCAGACCACGTACGTCGAATCCCTCCGAGAGATCAGCACCGCCGTGTATCTGCAGCACCCTTGTGTTCGTGATGCCGTCGCTGCCCACCCAGAACTGCCAGCGCTCGGGTGTTCGAGCCACGATCAAATGTCCCCCGCCGTTGTTCTCCAACCAGAGTGTCTGGCCGGGACCGTTGTTTTCGAGGTGCACGGTTGCATAATTACAGTTGTTGCTCATGAACGCGGCCATACCCGTGTCCACTCGCGTGTTCGTTACATGCAGCGTCGCATCGTCGCGCCTGGCTCCACCACCGGTGAGCCGCAGAGTCGGGTCGGCGGTTCCTCCGACC
>CP070827.1:907045-913329 GCA_020344555.1 Phycisphaerales bacterium | reverse complement strand
CAGCAAAGCGAAGACCAAGAGCAGCAGGATAAGCAGCAGCAAGAACAGCCGTCGGATCAAGACGAGCAGCAGGAAGAGCAACAACAGTCTGAATCGGCCCAGCAGTCCGAAGAGCAGCAACAGCAGCAGCAACCGGCGCAGGCGCAAGATCAGGAGCAGGTCTCTCGCGAACAGGCCCGGCGCAAGCTGCGCGAGATGATGCAGGCCCTCCGCGACCGCAAGAAGATGCGGCGCGAACTGGTGCAGAAAATGCCCGTTACTTCCGTGGATAAGGACTGGTAGAAATGCGCGGTTGGCCCATCGTTATCACCGGTTGGGTATTCGGGTCCGTCGCTCCCGTGGTGCTGGCCCAACAGCCCAGCGTGGAGTTGAAGGTTGGGACCCGCACGCTGGAACTCGGTGAGGCCGTCGATGTCCAGCTTGTCTGCACGAACACCGGCCGTCCGGACATCCCGCAGATGGTGGTTCCTGACGGCCTGGACCTGAAGCTGCTCAACTCGATACCATCAAGCAGCTCGTTCACGCGAATCATCAATGGCCGGGCATCACATAGAACGACTTCCACCTACACCATGAGTCTGATCGCCCTGAAGGAAGGGACCTACACGCTGGGACCGATCACGGTCACCGCCGACGCCAGAACTTACAGGACCAAACCCATCACCATCGTGGTCCGCAAGACTGACACCGCCTCGATACCCCGAGGTGATCGGTTCATTTACGCCCAAATCGAGGTCGAGCCCCGGTCCCTCTACGTGACCGAGACCTATACGGCCAGGCTGACGATCGGCATCCGCAAGGTCCAGATCGGTCAAAGGACGTTCGAGGTAGACTGGGTCAGCTCTCTCCGGAATGGGCCTTCACAGCTTTCGGTCTTCCGCAAAGGTGAGTGGAACCGAACAGAATCGCGGCTTACGGATTCCGCGGGTACTCGCCGGCGCTATGAGATCCTGGTTGCCACCAGCAACGTACGAGCCGAGGAAGTGGGCATGACGCAAGTCGGCCCGGTATTCCTGAAAGTCGACTATCCAACGGCCGTGCGCAGCAGCTTCTTCCGCGGGTACGAAGTGAGTCAATCCCGGAAGGAAACCGCACGCGCCGATGCGATTATGGTCGAAGTGAAGGGTCCACCGGATGAGGGTCGACCGGGCGACTACACCGGCGCGCTGGGCCGATTTACCATGAATGTGACTGCCAAGCCGACGCGTGTGGAGCAAGGTCAGCCCGTCACGCTGGCTGTGTCTATCAGAGGAGCCCCGCTCGAAGGTGTTGCCGCTCCGGACCTGACCAAACACCCGGAACTGGTCAGCCGATTCGACTTCACCACCGACGAATTAGTCGGCGACCGGGAGGGCAGAGCGAAGGTCTTTCGGCGAGCCATATTCCCCAGGCAGATTGGCGAACAGACGATCCCGGCAATCTCCTGGTCATACTTCGATCCACGCGAAGAGCGCTACGTCACCCTTACCAGCGAACCGATCAGCATAAACGTCGATCCGCCGTCGGCCACGGCTGCAACGATCTCGATGACTGAGCAACCGAGACCCGAATCGAACGGAACAACACTGACCGTGCTTACTGGCGGAATCTCACCGAACTTCATCGATCCCGACGCCGTATTGGCCAACCAGTCCTTCACTGTTACCGGCCCGTGGGCGGGCTCCCTGGTTGTGTCGCCGTTAGTGTGGCTGATTGTGACACTGACCACAAGACACCGCGCCAGATTGAAAGCCGACGTGAACTTTGCCCGTAGACGGCGTGCCCGCCGAGATGCACACGGGCGAGTCCGGCGGGCTTTGCGTCATAAGGAACCCGCTCAACAGATGTACGGGTTGGCAGAGGCGGTGACGGGATACCTGTCTGACCGCTTCGGTCTGCCGCCGGCCACGCTCACGCCGGGCGAGGTGCGATCACTGCTGGCAGCACATGGTCTCGAAGGCACGACGGCCATCGAGATTGTGGATTTCCTCGAGACCTGCGACGCCCTACGCTACGCACCCAGCGCTGTGGGGAATCTGTCGGCGGCGCAGGCCGCCGGCAGGGTCCGCGGCTGGATCAAGCGAATCGAGGGAGGCACGCGCTGATGCCGGGCGGGCGGCGCTCCCAACGCGCTTGGGTCATCATCTGCCTCCTACCGGTTGTCTCTGCGCGAGTCATAGCTCAACCGGCGGATTTGCGGACGGAGTTTGCAGACGCTCTTGCCGAGTTCGACGAGGCCCAGCAAGTCCAGTTGGACCAGCCGGATCGGGCACGGCGTCTCTTTCGCTCGGCCGCTCAGCGATTCAGCAGCATCATCGCGGCAGGCGTGGTCAACGGCCGGCTCGAGTTCAACCTGGCCAACTGCTACCTGCAGGCGGGCGACGTCGGCCAGGCTATCCTGCACTATCGTCGCGCCCAACGGCTCATACCCCGTGACGAAATGCTTGCCGACAATCTGGCTGTGGGACGATCGCGCTGCCTCACCTCGATCCGCCCGACTCGTCGCAGTGCGTTTCTGAGAAGTGTCTTTTTCTGGCACTATCAGACCCCCGTCGGCGGTCGGACGCGGGTGGCTCTTGTACTCTACGTCGCCCTATGGGCCTTGCTGATCGTCCGCAACTTCATCCCGCGTCGGGCGATAACCGTGTCAGGAATTGTATGTGCCCTTCTGGCCGGGGCCGCGGCCTCCTCCGTGGGCATCACCCGCTGGTCCGATCGTAACGCCCCCGGTGCCGTGGTGACGGCCATGGACGTCGTGGTGTATAAGGGGCCGGGCCCGGGTTACCAGCGGCAGTTCGAAGAGCCTCTTCAACCGGGCGTCGAGTTCATCCTTCGCCAGCGCCGAGGTGACTGGTGGAGGATTGAACTGGCCGATGGTAAGTCTGGGTGGATCGATGCCACCCAGGCAGAACTAGTCGCCCCCGATGTCGCCAGACTCCGGTTGTGAGGATCTGGATCGGTTCGCAAAGACAGTTGCAAAGACAGCACGTTTGGGGCTATCATAGACATCCGGTGAGACCAGCCTGTGGCCGCCGGCCTGCCCTGGGCAAGTGACCCCCGCCGGGCACGGCGTGCAGCGGCAAACCGCCCGGTGAATTCGGATACGGCCCAACAGTGACTCAGCCGATATGGTTTCGAAGATCCTAGCTGTCTTCGCATTTGTCATGCTGCCGCTGAGCATGTCGCTGTGGTACAAGAGCCACCACAACCCGGAGGCTTACCGCTTCGATGCCACCCTGTACAAATCGCTGCGCGTTTACTTGAGGGACGGTGCCTGCAAGTTGCAGCTACTGAGTATGCCCACCAAGACAGCCGGCAAAAGTGAATTCCAGGGCTTGTTGAACTACGATCCGTTTCCGGCGACGCTACTGCTCAGCTCCGTTCGAAAGGGTCCCTACCGGATCACCCGGCTTGCCTTCCCGCTGTGGTTGTCCACGGGTGTGTTGATCCTCCTGGTGATGTTCCCCGTTATCCGCGGTCCGTGTCGGCTGTGGTGGCGACAATGGCATGGGCTGTGTCTGGAGTGCGGGTACGACCTGAGATACAACCGCAGCGGCCGCTGCCCGGAATGCGGCACGCGGTTCAGTCGGGCGCGCGCCGACTTCACCCGCCGTCGAGCCCGTTAAGCGTTCAGCGACACGGTTGCCACGTCTCTGATTTCTTGCCTTGCGGAGTGTGACTGCGCGAGAGCGTCAGTGCGGGCGTTTTCGCTCCTCAATGGGCGTCTGCGTCCGAAAACGCAGCAGTACGGACGTGCCCAAACCTGCGAATCATCGAGCACAGGCGAGATTCCAAAACAAGGCTTGACGCGAAACATGTCGAATACTCCCCGGAACTTGAATCAACCGCTGGAAAAGTCCATACTATGTACTTGTCAGATCAGCAGGGAGCGGTGTCATGCGGAAACAGACGTTTCCACGTTCGTTCTTCGTAGCTGTGCTTACCTTGCAACTCCTCCCGGCCCGAGCGGTGGCGGATTGCCAGCCCGAATGGCTCTCCGGCCCTGACCGCCAGATCCCGGGCGTGGGTGGAACCGTGAAGGCCCTGACCACCTGGGATCCGGATGGCGCCGGCCCGGAGCCGGAGTTGGTGATCGTCGGAGGGCATTTCAACGTTGCCGGCGATGTAATTGCCAGCAACATCGCCACGTGGGACGGCACGGAGTGGAGACCCCTCGGAACCGGTACTAACAGTTCGGTCACGGCCCTGACCGTCTACAACGGCGAGCTGATCACTGGGGGCTCATTCACTGCCGCCGGGGAGGTCGAGGCCAACTACATTGCTCGCTGGGACGGCACACAATGGCGGCCGCTGGCCAGCGGGATGAACGATGCAGTCTATGCCTTGAACGTTTACAACGGCGAGCTAATTGCGGGGGGCTACTTTACCACCGCCGGTGGGGGCGCAGAACAGGCTCCGTCCCAGCGCCTGGCTAAAACACGTCTAGGGTCCAGTGAACTCCCACTGAAAGGCGCGCAGATCGACCAAATCGTTCCGCCCATCTCGATTGATGTCATGCGCTCTGCACTGCTCTTCCACACCCGTGCGCGGTCCGGTCATACACGAGCGGAACGCAGAAAAATCGACAAGATCCGTGTCGTTGTCGTCGTCGAAATCCGCGTCGATCGGCGTCATCAGAAACGCCCGGCGTAGACCATTGAACGTTGCCGTACCCACAATCTGTCCGGCATCATTGATGTCCCTCGGCCTGAGCCTATACCAGTACCACCATCCACTGTCCAAGGGAATGAGGTCCAGCAACTTGCGCATCCCTTGGTCTGCGTCGTACAGGAAAGCGCGGCGGACGACGGCATGCTCTATCTCCTGCCCCACAACCTCTCCAAGATTGTTGATCGCCTGGGCCTGACTGTGCCTAAATGTAGTGTATATCCCCAGGTCCGTCATAACGCCGTTCTCACAAAGGAACCCGTGGATCACAAAGGGGTCAACGTCGTCAGGGGGACCCTGGGCCGAACCCACCACCTGTCCCAGGTCGTTGACGCCGACGGCTTCCGCCGGCCCCCAGCCTAGCGACCCGAGCTCTGTTAGGACCCCGTCCTGCCAAAGGAACCCGCCCCCGACAACGTGCCCGGCGTTGCTGATGTCCCACGCGACTCTCGTCGCGAAACCGTCCAGTGTCAGGTCTCTCGTGAGGCCGTCTTCCCACAAGAAGGCGTGATCCTCGTCGAATCCGACGTGGGAGCGCCCCACAATTTGTTGAGCATCGTTGATTGCGACCGCACTAGTATCGGTGGCCCCCGCGAGCTTTCCGAGGTCGATCGTGTTCCCGTTCTCCCAGAGAAAAGCAGTCGAGCTGTATGATCGGTAAGAGTTGCAGACGACCTGCCCGAGGTTGTTAATGTCCCAACACTCGCTTGGTTCGTCTCCTAATAGCGTCCCCAGATCGATCATCGCCCCGTTGTCCCAAAGGAAACCGTGGCGCATCCCGTTGGGCAGGTCCGCACCGCCCACGACTTGCCCCGCGTCGTTGATCCCCAGTGCAGTCGAAGTCCAACCACCCAGAGTGCCCAAGTCAATGATCATGTAGGTCAGCGGGCCCGCTGGCCCGAAGCGGGGAACGCATTCTCCCGCGCAGTGGTCCGAACACGCCCACATGCGGGATTGCGGATCGCAGGCGCACCAGGGCGGGAGGCACGCAAGTGCGCAGACCTGGCCTTCCGGGCAATCCTCATGTCGCAGGCAGCTATTCTCGGCCGGACAGGGGTCCGTGCAGAGCCCCTCCGGGTCGGTGCACGAGCCCCCCCTGGCGGAGCCCCCGTGCAGCAGCGCCGCCGCCCCGAAGACAACGATCGTGTGGACACTTGCGCGAACCGTCTCCGTTCCCCCTATGAGATGTCACCACGTATGCCCCGATTATACCGCCCGGTCCCGGACGATGCAAGCGTTTTGTCGGGTAGTCAACGATTCCGCAGGTGGTGGGCTAAAGTCCACGGGCGGCGGGGTCGCGGCCGAGCGCGTCGCCCGCTGGGACGGTGCCCAGTGGTGGCCGTTGGGCAGTGGAATGGACGACCGAGTCGGCGACCTAACCGTCCACAACGGCGAGTTGATCGCGGGGGGCTCCTTCACCATAGCCGGAGGCAACATCTCGGCCTTTTGGGCTCGCCGGGGTCGCTCCGGTGTGTTGGGTGACGCCAACGGCGATCAGTTCGCGGGGTCTGCCGACTTCGCGGGATGGGACAAATGCGCGAGCGGGCCCGCGTCGGCGGATGCCGCCGCCGTGTCATCGGCTGATTGCCTTTGCATTTTCAACAGCGACGGCGATGCCGACATCGACCTGGCCGACT
>CP070827.1:900654-906945 GCA_020344555.1 Phycisphaerales bacterium | reverse complement strand
GGTGAAGTCTGCCGGATTCGGTAATCACCCGTCGCCGGGTCAACAAACAGCGGATCACTGTTCAGGTTGCCCTCGCCCGGCCAGCCGCCTTTTACAGCACTGTGAGTCACCGTCGTGGTCCGGGCCCCTGAAGGCGCATTATAAATCTCGTTTGCTCCGGTTACGGGACTCGTGTTGCCCCAGAGTATGCAGTTGCGGAGTATGGCGCTTTCTTGGCTGTCGAATAGGGCCCCACCCTTGCTCACACCGGCCTTGTTGCCCGAGATCGTGCAGTTGATAAACGTCGGCGCTCCGGTCACGATGCTCACTGCGCCCCCCTCGCCGGCCGTGTTCTTGCAGAACAGACAATTGACAAAGGTCGGAGTTGCGGATCTCCGAACGAAGACCGCCCCGGCGGCCCACCCACCGTCGTTGTCGTAGAACCGGCAATTCACAAAGTGCGGTGCCCCTCCCCAGACGGCAACTGCCCCTCCCATGATGGCCGACTTGTTCCCGGTGAAAACACAACGCAGGAACAACGCGTCGCTTTTCTCCAGGTACATGCCACCTCCCGTCTCCGGGGAAGCGATAAAGCCCTTCGTGATATAGAAGCCGCGAAGCACGGTAGATGAGTTGTTCCCGATGCTCTCCACGGCCCGCGTTTTGCGGCTTCCCGTAATGTACGTCTTGTGGGCATCGGGATCGCTGGCCGACGCTTCTGTCTCTGTGCCCGCAAAGCCGCCAATGACTTTGACGCCGGACTTCAACGAGATCGGCCCGTACGTTCCCTTGGCGACCCATACCTCATCCCCGGGCGATGCCCTGTCGATTGCGTTCGAAAAGGATGGGTAAGCGTCGCCCCAGCTTGCACCGCTGTTGTTGCCTCGCGCGTCAACATTAACGTAGATCGTCTTGCCACTGGCAGGAAGGCAGAACGCAGAAAACCAGGCCAAATAGCCAAGATGGGTAATAATCCTATACACCGCAAAGCTCCTTCAAAGTCCACGATGGATTAAGCCGGCTTTATCCAAACGGGCACGTCATCAGTCCCGCTCCGCCCTTCAGGGACACGGCCACTCTTCGCCCTCAGGGCCTTGGAAGTGTTCGTTAGGAGGATACTCTACTCCCCGGAAGGCATCATACACGAACGTAACGTCGGAGATATCGACCCGGCGGTTTGGGCAATCCCAGTCCAAGTCGGCCCGTACTTTGATGAGTACTGGACACGGGATGGTCGGTGGTGCCAGGTTCTTGAACTTGTCGAGGACGGCCGTCACGTCGGTGGGCACGCCGACGGGGCCGTCAGGTGGCCCGCACGGACACGTAACGCAGTCCTTGACTATGTCGCCCCAGCGGGCCATGGTTATCTCCAGCGGGGCGGAGAAATTGTCCTCGACTCCCACATAGCAGCCTTCGTGAATTGCTTGGATAGCGTACGTTGTCGGGTCGAGCTGCCCTCCTGTCCAAGCGCTGGGAACAGTCCCGACGCCGTAAACGTGCACCACGCCCCGACAAGCCGCCTCATTCGGGTCGCACGACTCTCCCGCGTGAAAGCCGCCCACGCAGACGCCCTGCTCGCACTCCCCGTCCCAATCCCCGTCGTCCATATAGTGGGGTGTACACTGAAGCTTGGCCGCCACGAGGGTCTGCTTTTGCAAGCCTGGGGCCACCGGGCAGGGAGGTATGACCTTCCCGGAGTTTTCGCAAAACTTCTCCGGCTCACCCACCCACCATTGCCCCTCGGCCCCGTCGAACGGCGCGCACTGGGTGAGTGTCACCCGAATTGCCGTCATTTGGCCGGGGTTCGCAGAGACCAAGGAAATATAGCGGTTCTTGGCATAACTCTCCCCCGCTAGCAAACCCACCGGTGGGGGCGCTGCCGGCGCGTCGGGAGCCGGGCATTCGCACTCATCGGGGATACCATTCTGGTTGGCATCCTGACTTGTACCGGATGAGATGTCGCACTCATCCGGCACGCTGTTTCCGTTGCAGTCTGGGGACGTGCCAGCGGCAATATCATCTTCGTCGGGTGTCCCGTTTTCGTTGCAATCAGGACGGACCCCCGAAACCGCCAGGGCAAAGTCGGCATCAACCGGGCTGGGTACGATGCAGGCGGGTGGCTGGTTGGGGATGCACTCCGAGGGGTCGTTGTTGACATACAGAACATGCCCGTCTTCGTTAATCTCAACGGCGATGACTTCGACGACCCAGGTACCGGTTTCCGGATTTTGGATGAAGACGTTCTCCACCGTGTCTACGGTATTGGTGTCCGGGGACGTCCCTACGTTGCAGTCAAGCGACGCTGTCGAGTAGTTGGGTTCATCCAACCCATGATTTCCGAAGTAGCAGGCTCCGGAGGGTGAGGTCACTTTGAGCGTCAGATCGTTGATCCGGCACGGGTCACAATCAGCGACCGCCCGCGGATCGGCGTAGACCATCGTCGCTAGAAACTCGGGTTCTCCCGCCTGAACGACAACACCGTATCGGGCCGTATCCATACCTGGGTCCAGGCTGAGGACGTCCGCTTCGTCAACGGCGAAAAACTTATCACGTAGATCGTAAAGTTTCTTCACGTCGGGGCGACCCCATCCCTGTCGCTTGCGGGCAAAGAACGGGAAATCATTCGGAGTGTTGGGATATCGAAACGCCGTGTTGATGATCATCGCCTTGGCCGTGGTCATGTGTGGTCGGTTAATGAACACGCAATTATCTACCAGCGGATCGCAATTCGGATCGACGCGATCGTTGCCGAAGATACCGTCCGCCCACATCTGAAAGAACAACCCGAAATGGCCAGCGACAATTGGGGTCGATGCGCTGGTAGTGCCAAAGGAGACGATGGTGCACGACGGGTTGCAATCTCCGCTGGTAAAAACCTTGCCATCGAACTGCGTCAGGTCCGGCTTGACCCTACCATCCGAAGCGGGACCGGTGCTGACGGTGCCCATCCATTGATCGTTGGCCGGATCCGCGTCGTCGTCATGGAAGAACGCACCGACAGACACCACGTTCTTGGCCCAGGCTTGCTGTCGCGAGAACTGTTGATTGGCTACGTTTCCTTGCGAATGTGTGACAAGGATGTCGTACCGAAACAGAATTTCGTCCAAGACTGCCGAAGTGTTGGTGTAGGTTGTCGTGTGCAGCGCGTCCCCCCAACTGTTGGTCTGGAACACCGCCGCGTAGGGGCAGTTCGTGTCGTCCCTGCAGCAGTTGCCGGGATTGGTGGTCACCAACTGACACGTGTGCAGCCCACGGTCGCCTCGCATAGGGCTCCCCTCAACGTCCACATCGGCGAAGCTACCCTGCGCGTCGGGAAGCATCCCTCGACTCTTGCCTTCTGGGGGGTCCGACGATCCGTCGGCGAAAACGATGCCGAACACTGCGGTCCCGTGATAGATGGCTTCCCCGGTTGGTGGAATAGTTGATGGGTGAATAATCGGCTCCCTCAGCGGTGACCAATCGGGATGGTCGATCACAATGTTCGCATCCGCAACTTCCCCACGAACTCCCTGGCCCGTGTAGCCTGCCACGGTTTCGACGAAGTTCGCACCGCCGACGATCCGAGCGTTGTCCATATCGAACTCCGGCGGGCTCCAGCGATCTACGAATAAGACTTCGTTCCAGCGTATGACTTGGAGGAGTTGTTCAGGCGTCAACGTCGCTTCCAGCAGAAAACCGGTCGCCGTCAGGTTGTTGATCGTCGCACCCAGAGCTTCGATGCGGTCGGCCACCACCTGTTTCTGGCGTAGTCCGTGTTCGAACACCGCGATGTTGTAGCGCTGCACCGGGAACAGCTCGCCACTTCGGTCGAGGTTGTCGCGCAGAAACTTCTCGAGTCGATAGGCGGGATGGTACGCCCCAACCCAGCGGACGTAGGGTAAGGCGGCAACCGCAGCTTTGGTAGCAGCGTCCATTTCGACGATGTAGGCATGGTTGGGAATGAAATTGTCGGTTTTGCCACCGAGGTCGCGGATCGCTCGCCGGAACTCCTTTAACGGTTGCGTAACGAATTGCACGACAAACAATTGCCCGGACGGGTCAGCGCTGAGCGACGGCGCGACGTGGGGAGCCTGCGCTAGCGGGTCAACGTGCGCGTCAGCCAGTTTTATCTGGTAAGAAGTTCGTCGGACGCGCCAAAACTGCGCCCCATCGAAACTGATTGCGTAGTATGGGACGTGCTCCCTCCCCACGACACGTTCCTTCCACAGGGCGAGGAGCACCGATGAGCCGGAAACCGTGACGAGTCTGGTGTCGATCACTTCGGCGGTGGTACTACGAAACGGATTCTGTCCTTCCAGGCTCAGATCAGTCCGCGCCCCATTCTGCTCGACAACCAAGTTGGCCCCGAGCGCACCAACGCTAGAGGCCAACACCAGAACAACGCATCCGTATGGTATGGAATCACACCTGGTCATAGTCCGTCTCCGCAGAGTTCGAAGGAAGAGAGAAGCTCGATCCGGCTATTTTTCACGAAAGGTTTACGGTCCCGTGAATACCCACTGCAACGCCTGGAAGTCCTTCAGGTCGACATGACCGTCACGGTCAATATCGCGCAATCTGCACTCGGAACTGCGTAGGACCCCCGGTCCGGTCAAACATGACCGAAACGCAGCAAAATCCATCAAATCGGTATCGTCATCGTCGTCGAAGTCCGCGTCCACAGGCGTCATAAGAAAGGCATGCGTGATGCCATCGGGTGTGCTAGCGTTGCCTACGATCTGCCCGGTGTCGTTGATGTCCCATGCAGACCGAAGAAGCCAGTCCGGTGGAAGAGTGACGAGATCGCTTAGCGTGTGCATCACTCCGTCGTGCCATAGGGAGGCTCCATCCGCGACACCGACGACCTGACTTCGATTGTTGATCGCGTAGGCGACCGATCCACCGAGCTGCTGGAAGGTTCCGTTCTCCCAAAGGACGGCACCTCCTACTCCGTACCCGACCACCTGACTGAGGTCGTTGATGTCGTAGGCACGCATCGCGATCGTCGTTCGCACACCGTCTTCCCAAATAAACCCTCCTCCGACGACTTGCCCGAGGTTGTTGATGCCGAACTCGGGAGGTCCTGTGTTACTCACAAAGCCCAGATCGAGCATGGCCCCGTCCTGCCAAAGAAAAATATGCCGGTCGTTCGTATCTGGGGGATATGACCATCCCACCACCTGACCGGCATCGTTGATGTCGAACGCCTTGCTAAAGGGGTGACCACCGAGCGTGCCGATGTCCTGGATTTCGCCGTTTTGCCACAGGAACGCCCGAGGAAATGCTTCGTCCGCCCATCCGGCAACCTGCCCGAGGTTGTTGATCGCCTCAGCACGAGTGTCCAGCCCGTTGAGGGGGCCCAGGTCGCTGAGTTCCCCGTCGCTGAACAGGAACGCGGTTCCAGTCGTCAAGCAGCAGTCCGGAAACCCGATCGTGGTCGACGAAAAGCCGACCACGTCGCCCGCCTCATTGATCCCAAAGGCTTGAGCATCCTCCTCGCCGGGAAGCGGCCCGATTTCCGTGATTGTGTACCTCGGCGGTTCCCCAGCAACCGCAGGACTCACAAGAAGGACGGAACAAACGAAAACGAAGGGCACAATGCCCTTCACTAGCATGCGAACAGTGGACATCAGAGCATTCCCCAGACGAACTAACACCCCGGATATTCACGCTGTGAACCGGTAGTATAGGGCTTGCGGCCTTCTATGTCAAGGCGATAAAAAGCGTTTGGGCCTGTTCGGGTGATTATTGACATCGACCGCTTCGCTTGACACGCCGGGCCGCCCGAGGTTCACTAGCTCCCCGTCCGCCCAGAGCGCTGCGTGAGCTAGGCCGTCTGAACCGAGCGTCTTCCCGACGAGGTCTCCATCGTTGTTGATCGCCTCGAACCAATAGAGGTCCGTCATCGACCTCAGGTCTGTGATCGTGTGCGTGGCCCGGCCGGACGGCTCAGGCCACTCGTAGCACTCACCCGCGCAGTCAAGGCTGCACCTCCAGCTCGCCCCGTATTGTGTGTTACGGAAGCACCAACTCGGCAGACAGGAGGGCACGCACATCAGCCCCTCAGGACAGCCCTCGCTACTTCCATACGGTCCGCCACAACTGTTCTCAGCAGGACAGGGCTCTGGGCAGGCTCCTTGCGGATCGTAGCAGTCACCGGCGATGGCTGGCTGTGCTTGTACGAGTGCGAGACCCGCGAGAACCATGCTAGTCGTCCAGCTACTGCGGATCATGCGTATTCCCCTTCGGCACCGTGCCCGACACTTGCCTGGTGACTCGTTCCGCGGAGACACCGCCGATAACCACAAGGATTGTGTGCCCTGCCTCAGGTCC
>CP070827.1:894236-900554 GCA_020344555.1 Phycisphaerales bacterium | reverse complement strand
CGGAATGACCCCCGATGTTCAGAAGCGGGCTTTCGATCCATTCTTCACTACAAAGTCGCGCGCCGACCGGAGGGGGAGAGGCCTTGGGCTGGCCATCGTGTATTCGGCTGTCAACAACGCCGGCGGGTTTGTTCAGGTCGAAAGCCAACCGGATAAAGGAACGACTTTTCGCGTCTACTTGCCGACCGCCGAGCGCGTCACGGAAAACGGCCTGTCCGCTTCACCGGCCGTTCAGGGTCAGGAGTGACATTAGCCGGACGCAGCAATGGCTCTTCTGGGTCTTTCTCTGAAAGCATATAACCGACGCCGCGAACCGTATGAATAAGCCGTCGTTCGGCGCGAGACTCGATTTTGTTGCGCAGGTAGTTGACATAGACGTTCAGCACATTGCTGTCGTCTTCCGCCTCGTCGCCCCACACAGCCTCGAGGATGCGGTCCCGTGGGAGAGACTCTTCCGGATGGCGCATAAGATAAGCCAGCAACTGGGCCTCACGATCCGATAGGGTCGCCGTTATCTCTTTTCTCTGAACGATTCGCGTGAGTAAGTCAAGGCGGACGTCAGCGTACTGAAGGACGTGACGCTCGCCGGTTCCCGCTCGGCGTAGAATCGCGTGCAACCGGGCCGCCAGCTCCTCAACGTCAAATGGCTTGCACAGATAGTCGTCCGCCCCACGCTGGAAGCCGGTGACCCGGTCATGGACGCTGTCTCGGGCCGTGAGCATTAGGATCGGGACGTCGTTGCCGCCGGATCGAAGGCTGGAGGCAAGATCAAGGCCACTTCCGTCCGGTAACGTAAGATCTAGGATCACGAGCGCAGGCTTAGATGCAGAGAGAAGCTGGACGCCGGTGGCTAGGTCGGGTGCGTGTTGGACCGAGAAACCCCTCAGTTCCAGGCCGTTGCGCACGGTATCCACCACCCCCGCATCGTCCTCAATCAGTAGCACGCGCGTTGCATCTGCCATCGCCATTCTCGCCAAAAGTGCCGTTGCCAAACACGGCTTACGGCGGCGGGCGATCCCGGCTCAAGTATAACATCCGGAGGTTTGCCGGAGAATCAGCAGGGATCTCAGCAGGCTTGTGCTGGCACGATGATTTTGATGCGACTGGCACATCGACCCAGAAGGCATCTCAACGGGCCGTCTCCTGATGCCACGCTGTCCAATGGCGGGAATCCAACCTCCTTACTCGCGATACTGAACCGTCCGACTCTTGACCACTGGCCAAGCGCTCGTGACCCCAAGCTGCGGCACCTGCTCAGACCTCGCCGGGCTTCGAAGTCGCCCTGGACGATCACGGAGGGTGGCGAGGACTCGACGACCACCGCGCCTAACAGCCAGGCCGACATCCGCACCTGGAACCGACCGCGCGGCCGGCCTTTAAGGCGGCGGTGGGCCGCCGATGAGCGACTATCGCCACGCGGCCATTCGCAAGAACAACCCGCCCGCCAAGATCACCGCCGAGGGCACGGTCCCGGTCGCTTCCACCGCCCAGTACGCCCACAACGCACAACTTCCGCCGGTAAAACGGTTCGATCCTGCCGGGCGCCCCGACGCGCTGCCGGAGCTGGTCGACCGGCCCGGCATCGTCCGCGGCGTCAGCTGGGGGGCGAATTCGTGGGTGGATCAGGTAAGGGGACACGCGAGCCGGCACCCGGCAGCGGCGCTGCCAACCTACCACCGCACGAAGCGCGAGGTCACCCGCAACATCGTCGAGTGGATTTCGATCTAACCGGTTGGGGTAGACGCCTACGACCTCTCCACTTCTTTGATCGGGCCATGCCCCACGGTGCCAGGGCGAGCATTGGTGCCAGCCGGGGTGTCCGGGCTGCAGCACTGCACGGCTGGACGCGTAACGCACCTCACGGAGGGCCGGTGGCCGTTTGGTCGGAACAGAGCCGGCAGCCAGCCTCTGGCAATATCGATGAAGTACCCCGGGAACCTGAGCATGCGCGAACGGTGGTGTGCGGTCTCACTCGGCGGGCGTATTCGGCTAGCCAGAGGGAGGATGTGGTCGTCCCAGACATGTCGTTCGTCTTTGGATAGCGGTGGGTGGGCACGTCCTTACCGGAGCGTGAACAAACCAAACTCCACCAAGTTCAGCGCGGACGCCACCGTCGGGCTCGCCTCAAGCTGCTGGACAGAATCGGCGGTTCGGCTACCATACCGCGTTGAATCGCCGGCGTAATTAACCGGCGTATCGGTTCGGCCGGTGGGCGTGCTTTCTTCACGTACCTTCCGCCCCACCGGCTGAACCGAAACCTTAAAAGGTACGTGAACATGCCGAGTTTCTGTGTCTGGGACTTGTATCCATTGTCTTTACAGCGGTCCGAAAATCGCAGGGTGGACGTCGAAACAGCGAAGGGTGCCACTCAGAGCATCCAGATCGGCAGCGAGCCGGCAACCTCAAACATGGTCACAGGCAGAGTGTACTCGACACGACTGGTCTACAGGGAATTCTACCGACCAACCGATCGCGACCTGGAAATACTTAAGTCGGAGTTTCCGGACGAGGATCCTGAGAACCCGTCGTGGGACAGCGTCGAGGCTGAACTTGTCGCTGGCGGATACGTCAGCTCGAGACTACGATCAGAAAAGGCGCCCACGCTGGTCAGATTGCTCAAAGACGTGAAGACGGCGGACGCCTTGCGTGGTGCCGAGCCGGGCGGTGAGGGGCCCTCCCACGTGCTCCTGAGCTGGGAAAAGACAAAGGTTGCACCTCAACGCGACGTGATTCGGCTTCGTCAAGCGAATGCGGCACCCTCGCAGCAATCGAATGCCGCCGACGCACCGGCAGGCGCACAACCCCCGGGCGGGCCGAGCCAAGTACAACTGACTCAACACCTCGCCGAGACCACCCCAACGATAAATACAACACCGGACTTGGCGGAAGCACCAAAGTCAAAGCCGCGCGCGAAACGGGGCCGCAAACCGGAGACTGACGCCAAAGCAGATAAGCGCATCGCGGAAGCGTGGTCAAGCGAACAGTACCCGACTTTCGAAGCCCTCGGGCGAGCACTCAAGCTATCCACACGCGAAGTAAGACTGGCGGTTGATCGACACCGAAAACGCGAGAAACGCAAGTAGCCACCGGAACAGTTCGCTCTCACCCCCCCCTTGTCAAGCCATTTTGAATTATTCCGGCACAGTTTTCTACCCGTGGCAATGGCCTGCAATCGCGGTTGTTGCCTGTCCCGCGCCGGAATAATGCGCCGGAATAATTGCCGCGAATTATTCCTTCCGTTCCGTCGCTGATCCTTTCCACGATGACGGGTGACGTGCCCGCCGGAGTGTGACCTGTAAGCGAGGATTTGGCGATGACTTTGACGAGTGCAAACGCTGTTGATGGGCAAACCGTCGAGCCGGGGCCACGGCTGGCCGTTTCCGCGGAGCTGCTCGACGTAAAGGCGGTAGCCCTCCTGCTTGGTGGGTGTTCCACACGCCACATCTACCGCCTAGCCGACGCTGGCCGGATGCCGGGGCCGATTAGGCTGGGCACCTTGGTGCGTTGGCGTCGTGCCGAGGTGATGAGCTGGATTGACGATGGCTGCCAGCCCGTCCGGCCTTCAAAGCCAACGACCCGATGAAGACACCCAATGATTTTCGACCGGTGACCCCACACGAGCCGTGCGTCATCTGTGGCAAACCGGATTGGTGTCGCCACACAGCGACTGGTGCGCACGAATGTCACCGAAGACACGAGGAATCCGTGAACGGGTATATGCGCGTCGCCACGACACCTGATGGCTACACCGTGTATCGTTGCCTTGAAGATCGGAGGGCTGGGGTTCCCAAAAGGGGCGGCTTGCGCAAGCGCAAAGAGCAGCCGGTCATCAAGGCCGATCTGGCTTCCGAAGATCGCAGGTTCCGTGCTGCCCTCTCGTCAGAACGAAAGACGATCATCGCCCAGGAGCTCGGCGTCACCGTCGCGGCACTCGACAGCATCGGGATCGGAAGGGCGGATGACAACGATCTCAAGCGTCTTCGGGCAGGCGGCAGAGGATGGAAAGAGGTCTATCCGCAGATCGCATCGTCCTTTCCCGAGTGCGATGCAACGGGTGCTGTCGTCGGCATCTGCTTCCGCGCAGATGATGGGCGCAAAGGCTCGCCGAGCGGCAAGGTTGGCGCGAAACGCGGACTCATCATTCCCTCGACGCTGCCGACCAGGCCCGACCCGGTCATGCTTGTCGAAGGGCCAACAGACGTTACCGCGTGCGAGACGCTCGGTATCACATCGGTCGGCAGGCCCAGTAACGCTTCGGGGGGTCGGCTCATCGCGCAACTGCTCGCGCGGCGAGAAGTGCTGATCGTGGGTGAAAACGATCCGAATCCCGCGGGCACATGGCCTGGCCGCGAGGGTGCCGAGAGGCTCGCCAAATACCTGGCCACGACATGGAAGCGAGTCGTGCGCTGGACACTTCCACCCGAAGGACATAAGGATGTCCGCACATACTTGCAGCACCTCATCGCGGGTGGTCTGGACCTGAACGACGAACAGGCATGCCACGAAGCAGGAAAACGGTTCGCCCAAGGCCTCATTGCCGCGGCAACCGAGGAACTGCCGCCGACATCATCGGCCGGGGAGAGCAAGGTTGATAGCGGCGCGCGCGAGGCGATCTTGCGACTCTGTGTCGAAGCGGGCGACCAGTTCTTCCACGACAACGAGAACCGCGCGTTTGTGCTCGTGCGCGAAGGAGGGATCGCGCGAACGCTGCCGGTGCGGTCACGGGAGTATAACCTTCTCCTAGGACGACGATTCTACCGATCCGCCACATCAGGTCTCCCATCTACGGCAAAGACGGAAGCGATCGCCACGCTCGAGGGTCTCGCCGTATACGAAGGCCGAGAGGAAGCCGTCTTCATCCGACTCGGCGAGTACGAGGGCAGTGTAGTCCTTGACTTATGCGATAAGCGCGGGCGCGTCGTTGTGATCGGCAAAGACGGGTGGGAGGTTCGCGACGAATCGCCGATCCGGTTCCGCAGGACCCGCGGAATGCTTGCGCTCCCGGCCCCGGTACCCGGCGGCTCGATCGAGGATCTACACCGCTTCATCAACGTTGGCACCGTAGAGGATTTCATCCTCGTTTGCGCCTTTATCCTCGGATGTTTCAGCCCGCGCGGGCCGTTCATGATCCTGCTTGTGAACGGCGAACCGGGCTCTGCCAAGTCGACACTTTGCCGCCTCGTTCGGGCCCTGATCGATCCGAACAAGGCACCTCTCCGCAGCGAACCCAAGGACATTCGCGATCTTGCGATCGCCGCGAACAACGCGTGGATGATCGCCCTCGACAATATGTCGCGCGTGAACGAACGGCTATCGAACGCGCTCTGCCGGCTGGCCACTGGTGGCGGTTTCGCCACGCGAGAGCTCTACACCGATGCTGACGAGACGATTTTCGACGCGAAAAGACCGATCATGATCAATGGCATAGGTGATGTTGCTGACCGAAGCGACCTGATTGATCGTGCAATCCGGTTGACCCTTCCCACAATTCCCGAACATCAACGCCGGACCGAGAAGGCCATCCGGTCTGCGTTCGAACAACAGCAGCCAGCAATTCTGGGAGCATTCCTCGATGCCGTCAGCGTCGCACTCCGGAATGAAGCCGCCGTGCGGTTCACAAGGCTGCCGAGGATGGCGGACAGCGCCAGTTGGGTTGTCGCCGCCGAACCTGCGTGTCCCTGGGCACCCGGGTCCTTCATCGCGGCGTTGGATGACCAGCGGCGGGATGCTGACGAATCCGTCATCGAGGCGTGTCCGCTCGCGCATGCCGTCAGGGACCGGGTCGAACGGAATGGCGAAATCGAAGGTACCGCCACAGAGATCCTCGATCTTCTTTCGGCGGACAAGGACGAGAAGGTCCTCAGGCACCCCGCCTGGCCCAAGGGGGCACCGGCCCTCGGGACCAAGCTCCGGGAAGTGGCCCCGAGCCTACGTCGACTCGGCATCGAGGTACAGTTCGATCGCGCCGGGGGGTGTCGCACCATCACCATCCGCAAGAATGAGGGATCCCCGGATATGCCGTCACCGCCGTCATTGCCGTCACCTGGGGCACAAGAAGCTGGCCTCACGCCCGATGGTGGAGGCTCACTGGGTCCAAGTCATGACAGCGAATCGCCACCTGGTGACAGCGAAACGGCCTCCGATGACAGCGACGGTCCGCTCAGGAAGGCTCGAAAAGCGGACAAATGACAGCAATGACAGCGATGACAGCGGTTTCCCCCGAATCTCAGCGCGACGGTTGGGGCCTGGGCTTCGCGTCAAACACGGCGGAAGCCGAGGGCGGAGAAACCGGGAAACAGCCGCCAGGGTTGCCTTGCT
>CP070827.1:887805-894136 GCA_020344555.1 Phycisphaerales bacterium | reverse complement strand
TGTTGTCCCCCCTCCAGGGGGGACGGGAGTCGAGCAGGGCCCGCCCCACGGGGCAATCCGCTGGACCGAGAATCCCTTCTCGGTCCTCCGGCGGGTGCCGAGAACGGATTCTCGGGCTGGCGATGCACGGGGGCCGCCCGCTACGCAGAACACGACAACGCTCCAGTGTTCGCGTTGGTGTCACAGTTTTGGCAACGGTTGTCGGCCCCCGGGACGGCGCACCTCTGCCCGGGCCCGCGGCCATCGCTTCTGTCGCCCCTGCCGGGACTGTTACTACTTCTTGTCGGCACCTACCGGTTGATCGTCGGTGATGATTCGCTGAATGGCTGTCTTGACGAAGGTCATCTTCGTGTTGGTGGATTCATCTACCTTCAGGATGACCTCGCTGTCCTTTACCGAGATGATCGTCCCGATGGCACCGCCGATTGTCAGCACACGATCGTTCTTGGCCAGGCGGGCGTGCATTTCCTCCCGCTCGCGCTTCTCACGTTTCTTCTGGCTGCGGGCGCTTAATAGCATGAACACCACCAAGGCCATCAGAAGGGCCGGAAACATGAAGGCCATGGGATTAGGCGTTGCCTGAGGACTCTGGGTCTGTGCGATAAGAGGCATGAGCATGTTCATCAAGCTTCCTCGGTATCGGGGGTTGAAGCCGCCGTCGCCACGATCGGGTATCTCTCAACAATTGTCGCGAGTCGACCCTCCCGGATCAAATCGCGGATGTCCGACATAAACCTCTGATAGAACCGCAGGTTATGAATCGACGTCAGTGTCGGTCCCAGCATCTCGCCCGTGTTGAACAGATGGCGAATGTACCCTCTGGAGAACCGTTGGCAAGCCTCGCAATCGCAATCTCTCTCGAAGGGCTGGGGATCGAGGCGGAATCTCTCGTTCCGCATCCTGAGCGGTCCTGAGGCGGCGAAGGCATGGCTGTTCCGCCCGTTTCGCGTTGGCAGCACGCAGTCGAACAGATCGACACCGGCCAGCACCGCCGCCAGAATGTCGCGCGGCGTGCCCACACCCATCAGGTGCCGTGGTCGATCAGCCGGCAGCAGCGAGGCCACCGGTTCGAGAATCCCCACCATTTCCTCGTGCGACTCGCCCACCGACAGCCCGCCGATCGCGTACCCGTCAAACCCGAACTCGATCAGTGCCGCCGCGCAGCGCCGGCGCTGGCCAAGATCGAGCCCGCCCTGGACGACGCCGAATAGGGCCTGGTCGTTGCGTGCGTGGGCGTCCTTGCAGGCCGCGGCCCAGCGAATCGTCCGATCCACGGCCGTATGCACCGTCTCCGCGTCGGCCGGCAACGGTGGGCACTGGTCGAAGGCCATGATGATGTCTGCACCCAGCTTGTTCTGCACCTCCACCGCGATGCCAGGATTCAGCCGCATCAATGCACCATCCACATGGGACCGGAAGTCGACGCCTTCATCGGTGATACGGTTGATCGCCCCCAGGGAGAAGACCTGGTACCCGCCGCTGTCCGTCAGAATCGGGCCGTCCCAGCCCATAAAACTGTGCAGCCCGCCCAGATCGCGCACCACGTCCGCCGTTGGCCGGAGCTGGAGGTGGTAGGTGTTGGCCAGGATCATCTGGGCGCCCGTGGCGCCAAGCTGGGCGGGCGTGATCCCTTTGACCGACCCCGCCGTCCCAACGGGCATGAATGCCGGTGTCTCGACGCGACCATGAGGCGTGGTCAACACTCCTCGCCGGGCCAGACCGTCGGTATGCGTGACTTTGAACGGTAGCATACAGAGGATGCTAGATTCCCTGAGGACACCACGCAATGAGCGGCGCGCCGATCCGTTACACGTTGGCCTCCACACCCAGCATCCCCGCTGACTGATGGCTCATTCGAAGGGTGAATGATTCCGACATTCGAACCGAGCGATGTGGGGCGTGCACGGCACGCGAATCCACTCATTGGGCGAGGCCCGACCCCCCACATTGACACGCACCCACCGGCACAGCGCTTCGGGAGCGATCGGCGAGAAGCAGAAACAAGGAAGCTGCGAGCGCCTGCCCTGCTGGGTAAGGCGCCCACAGCCGTTATTACTTTACCGATAGGCAAATCGCTAGATTCCACCGTCCACTATATAGCGCCCGGCAGGGTTGTCGTTGCGAAGTGCCAGATTATGCTTTTTTGTCCCTCCCCACCACAACTTGATCTCGTAGGGAACAAACCACCCGCGGTACTGGCCCGACTGGAATGGCTCGCCGATACTGACGATCTCCAATCTGCCGAAGTAGAGCTTCATACCTTGATGGACCTCCGACCTCGCCCAGAACTTCAGCACTTCGTCCCAATCCATGTCGGCGCAGGCCTGAAAGAATGCACGAGCGGCCTCATCCGGTGACATCCGGACGTACTTCTCATTGTCCGGCAAGACTTCCGGCTGTTTATACCAGATCACGTCGTCGGGAAGGGTAAGTGCAAAGAGGCCGGGGTCGATGTCGGGGTTATAGATGATCTCCTCGATATCCAACACCAGAACATCCTCATCCTCCCCATGGACCCAGACTTCCAGATCCTCGAGACGCTTATGCTCGGCATCAAACCTGAAAACACGACGATGATCCGAATCCGGAATTGACTTGTTCTTCAGCCAGTCATTTGTGAAATCACCCTGGGCGTCGGCTTCTATGGTAACCGCCAACTGGTACGCGCCATCCGATCCCTCCTCATGAGTGAGCTGCAAATCCCACCCATTCTTCGCAGCCAGACGCAGTTCGCTGTCCAGGACTCGGTCCACGTCCAACACTTCCTGCCAAATGTCGAAGTTCCGATCGACCCCGCCTTTGACTGCCGTACCTCCGCCGACACCGGGTTGTGGACTTCTGATCAAAAGCAGACTTGACTCACCATCCATGACCGCCACGCGGCCCGGTTTCTCCACTCTCCATTTGGGCGGATCGCCGAACTGCTTCCACATTTCCTGTGAGACGAAATCGTAATCCAGGCCGATTGACGCGAAGTTGTCGCGCGGGTCAGTGCGCGCACCAAGCCTTATGTACACCGAATCCAGGTCCGACAGGGCCTCGACCGACTGGGCCAGCACTTCCGCTGCCGTGGCTCGTCCAGTGCGGAGGCTGCCAACCGGAACGATCAGCGCCGCGGCAATCGCGGCCGCGGCGGCCAGACCCAATCCCACTTTCCCGTATTGTTTTCGCATAGCGATTCTCCTCTGAATAACACCCTCTTCAGCAGCGATCCGAGTCATGACCGGCAGCTCCAACGATCGACCCGTCAGAGCCTGTGCATCGCTGACGAGGCGCTGTCGTATTTCCCTTTGCTCCGTGACGTCGGCCTGGCACGGAGGGCAAGTCTCCAGATGCTTTCCGACGTCATGTTCCTGCTGCGGATCCAGAAGTCCTTCAACATATGCAGTCAGAAGTTCTTGACATTGCCCACAGCTCATGATCGCACCTCGAATTTCTCCTGTTTACCATCCTGCCCGCCTAATGAGTCCCGGAGCATGCCGTACGCTCGCGACAGCCGCTTGGTCACCGTACCCACAGGAACACCCAACCGGTCGGCCACTTCGGCACATGAAAGCTCGCCGTAATACCGCAGAAGGACGACCTCCGCATACTTTTCGGGCAGCCCGGCCACCGCTTCCTCCAGCAGGTAGTCGCCGGCGGGTTCTGGAGCGGCCGACCTCTCAGGCGACGAGCTGATCACCGATAGAGACCTCCGCTGGGCCCGACGCCCCTCCTTGACGACCCGGCCGGCGATTCCAAGCAGCCAGGAGAAGAAAGACTCGGGCGTCTTCAGCTTTCCTAGCGCGAAGAACGCACGCACAAACGTCTCCTGAGCAGCTTCCTCGGCCCGCTCCAGGCCGCCCAGCCGCCCGATCAGGTAAGACACCAACGGACCCTGGTAGCGCCGCACAAGCTGCCGGTAAGCATCCGGATGGCTGTTCAAGCAAAGCTTTATGCACTGCTCGTCGGTCACGGTGATTGACACCTCACCAAACACACGGGATTCGAATCCTCACCATATAGTGGCCGCAAGCGAGGCTCCTGCGACAAGAAAGATAAAAAATGGCATAATCGTAAGTCCCCTCCGCATTGACGTCCCAAAAGACCCGCAGTCGGTTCTTCACCAACCCACGGTTGGCGTCTACTCCATCGATCGAGTGTTGAAGCGTTGGTGGTAATAGCGGAACTCGTCTCCATTGGGATAGTGTTCGCTTGCGGGGTAAGGATAGGCGCTCATGTCTCGGAAAGGCAGAGGTTCAACCGTGTCAGGGGTGGCGGTGTAGAGGTCCATGTCTTTGCAGTAGGCGTGGGAGACCAGGATGAAACTGCGGGTGTGGCCCTCGCCGGGTGGAGGTAGGGTGCGGGCATCGAAGCGCACGGCGATCTCGTCACCGGTGCCCAGTATGACGTAGCGGTCGTCGAACTCCGCCAGGAGAGTCTCTACCGGGCCATAGCGTGTGTAAGCGCCTTTGAGCATCTTGAACGAAGAGGTCGGTTGGATGCTGTCATAGGTATAGACATACGGGTGCCGGCCGTCCGGTGAGTATTCCAACGGGAAGCCGAGCCGGCGAAGATTTGCGTCGGCCATCGGAATGCTCCTGATCACAAATCCTTCCGTTCCACGATCGGCGGCAATGAATAGCTGGTCGTAGTAGATTTCCAGGTTTGTCGAGATGCGGAGTCTGCAATTGGTTGGGGAGATCTTGCCGGTGAGGTCAATTGTTATCATCCGACCCATGCCGCCTGGAGCACCGGCATCTGGGATGATGGTCTCCCACTGACCATCTGCCGTTTCCTGCTCGACTTTCATCGGTTGCCAGTTTACATCGGCCTGAGCAGCGGCGAACGTCGTCTGTGAATATGGGTATTCAATCCAACCGTTGAGAAAAAGATAGACTTGTCGTGCCACCTTGAGGTCGGCAAGTCGATCCGCGAAGTCGACCACCAACGTATGGGGATCACAAAAACCATAGAAGCGCCGGTCGAGCTTCGGTTGATAGGCATATTTCCGGTCCACCTCGGTCAGTTGCCCGGTGCAATCTGTCCCATCCGGTGCCGTCGCCCTGACGGGGAAGATGGGCTTGCTCGGACACAGGAGCCTGTGCGAAGGCGGAGGCCCGCTAATGGCCAAACGCTCATCGGGATACACGCGGAACCTGTTGGGATGATCCACAGCCAGTAGTACGAGCCGATCGATGTAACCCACTTCTTCCATCGGTTCACAGATGCGCAGCTCATAGAAGCCGTTCCTGGCTGCCAACTGCTCCGGTTCGATCTTGACATGCTCGAGAGCCTGGGGCGAAGCGTACTTATCAGGAGCCGCGAAGTAGCCGAGCCCACCCACACCTGCAAAGTCGCTGACGAACTCGAACCGCTCCCCATTCCACGCGAAGAGCACCGGACAGCTTGAAACTCTCCTCTCCATTTCACTGATCCGGTGATGTGTTCCGGCCGCCAGGTCGTTTTCATATTGAGTTACACCGTCCGGCCAGCGAAATGCGAGGTAATCGGCCTTTGTGACACCGTCCAGACCGAAGATCAAGGGCCGGTGTGACTGGGTCAATCCGCCGTTGAGACCGGTATAGGTGATCATCTGACTATGTAGGCCGCATCGCAATTCCATCCGAGTCCCGAATCCGCTGGCCGGACTGCGGGTGCGCTTGTCGGCTCCACGGTGGCCGGTGGGAGTGACCGCCAGCCAATTCGCCGGCGGTGTGAGCTTGGTCTCGACCAGCTCGATCCGCCCGTTTCCCTTTGTGCAAATACGCAGACAATCAGGAACTCCATCTCCTGTCAGGTCTGTCAGTTCCGTTGCGGTTGCGGTGTCATCGCTCGGTCTCGGCCAGACTCTGGTCTTGGAAACGAATCGCCCCCGACCGTCGTTGAGAAGAACGTGCCCATCCTGTCCGAAAACAGCGATATCAAGATCGCCGTCGAGATCGACGTCAGCAACACGGGTCCGATCGTGACTACCCCATGTAGCGAGTGCCTCGATACATCCATCGAACTGTGAGCTCGGCACGAGCGTCCCCGTCCCATCGGCCAAATACAGTTGGCCGGGTGTCTCCAATCCCGGGGTCACCAGCAAGTCCACCTTTCCGTCCCCGTTGAAGTCCTGCAACACGCCGCCGAAATCGCCGCGGACGGGCTCGGTGGTGATCCGCTCTTCGTGGTACTTGCCCAGGCGGTCGTTGAAGAAAACCCGCGCCGGACCTTGGTTGAATACGACTAAATCCGTGTCGCGATCCCCATCGATATCCGCCGGGGCCAGCATGATACTTGGCTCCGATTGGCAACCGACGCCGGCACTGGCCGCAATGTCCGTGAATGTGCCATCGGCGTTGTTGTT
>CP070827.1:881354-887705 GCA_020344555.1 Phycisphaerales bacterium | reverse complement strand
CCTTGACCACGCTGGGACGACACTTCGCCCCTCCCACCCCACTCGATCCCCACCCGCCGCAAAAAAGCCCGGACCTCCACCCGATGATCTTCGGGCTCGAAACTACCCTCACCCGGCTGGCTGGGGAGATGAGATACGGCAGCGACCGCATGGAAATCCGTACTAAGGTCGGTCAACGTTCGGGCCCAGCGCCCGACGCCCGTACCTCCGGTAGGGTTGCGGCTGAGGCTCAAAAAGCTGCGTGCTGCTTCGAAACCGCAGCCTAATCTCGACCCAGGCTACCTACAAGCGATATCTTATAGGACCTTTTCGTTCTTTAGCCCCATTCCCAAAAAATGTAGTGCATCTGAGTTGACAACAAGCTCAACGTTGAGTAATATATCAACATGGGCTCTGCATTCGGTCAAAGGCTCAGGGAACTTCGGCGTCAAGCTGGGCTAAGCCAGAGGCGCCTTGCCAAGGAGGTTGGCGTCGATTTTTCCTACGTAAGCAAGCTTGAGAACGACCGGCTCCCAGCACCGTCAGCAGAGACAGTCATCCGTCTCGCGGAGGCAATCGGGGCGTCTACCGAGGAGCTGTTGGCCGTGGCCAAGAAGATCCCGGGTGCCGTCGGAGACGAAGTTGTCGGGGAGCCGGCGGCGCAGCGTTTTCTCCGCATGGCATCGACCATGAAGCTGTCGGGGCCGGAGTGGGAGGCGATGGTCGGGAAACTGGAGAGCCTCAGGGAAAAGGAGCCCTCGGGGGGAGACGAACCATGAGGCGAGCGTACTCGTACTCCCGCCGGAGTGCACTTGAGCGATGCACGCGGCAGTACTTCTACGACTACTACGCGACCAACAAGAAGTGCGGGCTGCCGGAGGACCGGAAACGGCAGGTGCAATCGGTGAAGTCCATGTCGGGGTGCGCGCTGCTCGCAGGCAGCATCCTTCACCGATTCGCCCGTTTGCACATGGACCCATCCCGAAACCTGCCACCATCGTGGATCACGCAGACTGCGCTTCGTAGCTTTGACAATGCGATCGAGTTTGCCCGAGATCCGCGCGGGCGAGCGCATCGGCTGCAGGAGCGCTTTCCACCCGAGGAACTTGTCGAACTCTCGTACGAGGACCTCGATGGTGAGGACGCAGCAGCAAGAGCGCGCCAGAAACTGATACGTGCGTTGAGCGCGCTCTTGGAGGGGAGTGCTGTTGCCGAGTTGCTTTGTGACCTCAGCGGATTTGCAATCCATCCCGAAAAGCGATTGTCGAAACTGAAACTCGCGGACTGGTGCATTGGCGGTCAGATCGACGTACTGGCTCTACGTGAGGGCGAGGCCAGGATCATCGACTGGAAGCTCGGAGGGGTCGAGCATGAAGCGGACAGTCTTCAGCTTTACACCTACGGTTGGTTCGCGGAGAATGTCCACCACGTGCCGCGCGGCGGCGTGTCAGGGCAACGCGTCTTCCTCGGTGATAACGTAGTAGAAGAGCCTCAGGTTGTCACGGATGATCTGGCATCAGTGGGACGGGCACGGCTGTTTCAGGACATCGAGCTCATGGAGGAGCTACACGAGTACGGCCGCCAAGGCCGTGAGGAGGTCTTTAGGCCATGCAATCAGGACGGCATATGCAACAGGTGCAAGTATCGCGCGATCTGTCACGACGCGCCGCTTCGGGCGTGCTCGAATGCAACCTTCGTCTCGCTACCAGTGCCTCAGGGCGCGTAGTTGCTCGGAGGTTGCGAATTCAGAGCGCGAGTTCCGGAGTGCAACTTCCGGCTTCAGTGTGCAGCAAGCTGCGCCGACAGCAACGCCTGATTGTGGCCCCACTTCATGGGTCGGGCGGCGACCTCGTCGCTCTGCAGCAAACGCCGTTCTCCCAAGTCGAAGTTGCGGGGGAAGAGTGGCGGGCGGCCGTTTCGGACGTCGGCGAGATTCAGCTCGATCTCGAACGACCGGAGGAAGCCGAACTGCTCGCGGTGCTGGTCGAACGTGGACTGGTCGTGGTATTCGAGGGGATGTCCGGCTACTTCAACCTGTCAACGTCCACCCGGTACTGGTGCAGCCGAAGGCCCGCCAGGGCCGCCGATGGAATCGAGATGCTCCCGCGTATCTCCTTCGCTACGCTTCCTGTTGCAGGCGAGGGTATCGGTATCGCGCTCGACTTCAGTCACATGTTCAGGACCGAGAATGCCCTCGACTACTACTTCGCGTCTGGCCAGAATCCCGACGAACGAAAGCGTCGTGAGCGAGAGTTCGATCGACTGCGCGGCAGAGGAGATCGCCGGAAAGGAACGCTCCTGTACGATTCAGGTTCACAGACTTTCTCTCAATGCTACTTCTCTCACAACTCGCACGGTCAAAAGTGTGCAGAGGTCGGGCCGCTGGAGTTCGGCGGCGAGAGGTACGAATCGCTGCACGACTATTACACAAAGAAGCGTTCGAGTCTCAAGGTGAAAGCAGAGGACCCGGTGGTGTACGTGAGCTTCCGGGCAATGCGAGGTGAGAAACCCGTTGCGGCCAAGCTGCTCCGACTGCGCGTCTTACTCGATCCACAGCGGATGCCCCGTGAGCTTCGCGCTAACACAACGATCGCGCCAGGCGTGCGACGAGAACTCTCAGAAGAACTATGGAGGAAAATACCAAAAGAATGGACCGCGACTGCGGGCCTCACCGTCTCCGATACCCTGTGGACGCCTGACGAGTCAGGGCAGGAGCTTCTCGCCCCGCCCAGGCTGGCTTTCGGTCGCGGACGGGACGTGAAAGCGCCTGCGGAAGCGTCGCCGGGCGCGTACAAGAGTTATTTCAAGATGCGCCGCGAGCACTTGACGCGCGGTGGTGTGTTTTCGTACGACGAGGCGGCTGGCCGTGAACTAATCGTCGTTACGCCGCCAGAGTCGCGGTACTGGAGCGGAGTCCTGCAAAAGGTGTTTGTCGAAGATTTTGTCGCCCAAGTCAGCGGACTCGCGGCGCGAAACCTGCGGGCCGTCGTGATTCGTGGTGAACAAGTCGACGACATTGTGGAGCAGCTCCGCGGCCGGATTCCGGGGAATGCCGTGGTCGTGTTCAATGAACGTGAGCGTTCAGCATACAGCGTTCTGTCCCATGAACTGTCCCAGTGGTCGCTGAAGCGGATGACCCGCAGCCGGATTGAGCAAGCTTGGAGGGATCGGCGCGAAGCTCGTAGCGACCGCGACAGGCGCCGGGCGGAGCGCGCCTGGGAGGATCTTCTCTTCCACTCCGCGATCGACATCCTCGACCAAATGCGGGCGACACCTTGGCGCCTTGGCGAATGGGCCTACGAGGCGTGTCTTGCCATCGACGTGAGTGAGGGCCGCCGTTATTTCGGGCTGTCGTTACTCGTGTGTCGGCCGGAGAACCGGTGGCCTTCGCTGCTCCGCGTTACACGGACGTGGCCGAAGGGCGACCCCAAATACGAGACGATTCAGCCAACAGTGCTAGCGGACAAGATTGCGGGGCTTATGGCGGAGCTGAAAGGAGATGCGGAGCCGCTGTCATCTCTCCTTGTCCTCCGCGACGGCCGTGAGTGCGGGGACGAGGCGGACGGGATCCGTGCGGGCCTAGAGAGATGGAAAGAGATGGAAGTGCTCGCGCAGAGCGCGAAGGTGGATGTCGCAGATGTCCTGAAGAAGAGCGTCAAGAATGTGAGACTGTGGATTGCCGGGTGTGACGGGGCCTCCAACGTTTTGGAGGGGCAGGCCGTGTATCCGGATGAGCAAACGGCCATCATCTGCTGCACCGGTGCCGGCACGCTCGGCAGCCGAGGAACGGCAGAACCGATCGTCGTGCGGGCCCACGATGGGTGTAACATCCGGCGTGCAGCGTCCGGTGTGTTCGCGCTGTCGCAGCTCAACTATTCGAGCCCGACGAAGGCGCACCGGTATCCGCAGCCACTCCGCGAGGTCGATGCCATGCTTCGCGGCAGAGTGGACAGAGACATGCGTGGCATCAAGTAGCAGCGAGGAGCATCGAATGAGTCAGGAATGGCTAGACATTCAGAGTTTCTTCGCGGACAACCAGATTCTCCGAGCGATCACTGATCTGTCGCTCGCCACGAAATACGAGCTTGCTGGCATCTGCGATGAAGAGCGCGCTCGACGGGCTGGCGAGGCAAAGGGGGCGTTGCGCCAGTTCTTCGTGCACCTGGATCAGGTGTGCGATGAGGCGTCCCACGCACGCCCACTGAGTCTTGATCATCGGTCGCGCGAACTTGTCGATGCGATCCAGGCGGCACGATGTGATCGTGCGAACTTCCGATCAGTGCTAATGCGCTCCGGGCTTCGGGCCGGCGCTGAACTCCTCGACGCGAGTGACCGGCGGTCGAGAGAAGCGCTGCTGGAGAGCCTTGACGAACTTCGGCGCGTCGTCTCGCGGCACCAGCAGGGATCGCTCTCAGCGATTGTCGAGGACTTCTAAGGCCGGGATGAACGACAAGCTCGCTCAGACCAATCGTGATTTGCTGCACCAAGTCTCGGTGCTTCGCACTGCGATTTCATCCGCAAACGTGGCCACGCTCATGAAGCCATACGTAGAGAGCGTACTTGCAATGTGCGAGGCGTTGCACCTGGAGGCATTGCGTCAACTCAAAGACCTGGCATACCGGCTCGAAGGTACGATCCCGGACATCTTGGAGGCGACACAGCGCGCGGGCAACCTGTTGGATTTGGTGAACACACGCTTCGCGCCGCCCATCATCCGGTTCGCCCAAGACGACTGCCTGCCGCTTGCCTTCATCAACTGGCTTCATGAGGAGCACGCAGTAACGCGAGGGAAGCCGTTCGCAGTTTCTGATGGGGGCTTTGCTGTCTATCCAACTCCAGACTGGCCAATCGTATATTTCCTCCCGGTCACGCGGCGAATGACTCTCCTTCTGCTGCCATTCCTCATTCATGAGTTTGGGCATCTGCTCTATGCGTGCCACAAGCCGGAGCTTGACGAATTGGTGGGCGAGTTTCAGCAACGAGTGGCCCGGGTGTTGGCGCCGACCACGGTTCGTGATCGGGGTCCGGCCACAAATGATGAAGGATCCCAGCGGGCTGTCGCAGAGGCGTGGTATCCGTGGACCCAGGAGGTTTTCTGCGACGCGGTGGGGCTTGCGGTCGGGGGAGAGTCCTATCTAAAAGCGTTCTCCCACTACTTTCGGTTTCGCTCGTCTCAGGAGTATTACTTGCCGCGCCGCGATCAGCTCCTTCGACGGCACCCAGTCACGCGAATCCGGACTACGATGCTCGTGGATCGTGCCAGACAGCTCGGACTCAGTGGTGCCGCCTCAGAAGTTGCGGAGGTTTGGCTCCTGACGGCGCGGACGCTTGGCATCCTTGAGGACTACGAGGGCACGTGGGTCGATGAGCTGTTCATCCCCCTACGAGAGATCATCGACAACATGTTGGAGGAATCCTCCCCGGTCTCCTACTCCGCACTGCCGGAGAGCGCGCCCCTGCCAACGATCAACGAGGCGTGGAGCCGATTCGAGAAGAACGAGCCAGATTTCGCCGCATGGGAGAAATCCGCGATTGACACGTATCTCGACAATGCAATCGGCTGAAATCTACGACCAAGTCCAGCATTTCGGGTGTACTTGTACCTAACAACCACCGTTCGCATTGCGGTCTCAGCCGTGGCAGAATCTACGAAATAAACTGGATTGGACTGAGCCGCTACGCGGTAGGGTTGGGGCAGCGACCGGACGGATCAGATTGGCACGTCGTGCGACGCGCTCCCCGACACCGAGATCCGCGCGGGTGGCCTGTCGTTTCCCGCAGGGAGAAGGCGGGGGACTGAACTTGACGGCGCCCAATCCGTCCGCCACCCTCGCGTCGCAAGAATCGGACACGCTATAACGGGGATCGCGCCAATGAGCGGACTGAGGCTTGAAGCCTTCCACGCAACAAGTCGGAAGCTGGACTTCGTGGGCCCCATGGAGTCTTTGCCGGACGAATTCCACCGTGGCAACATCGCGGCGGGTGCCAGTGGTCCCGATGTGCCCCGGCAAACCGGGACGATGACGCATCGGGACCCGCCAGTGTACTAATTGACCGGTGCTTTCATCTGATAAACGTAACCACCCACGCAAGCAGCAACGCCAAAACAGCCTGAAGAACCGTCCCGCGCAGGTGTGCTCGAATCTGATGCCCGTAGTTCTTGTAGCCGCCAAGGCCCTCCGTGCCCGGGATGACCACGAACTTCGGTGTGATCGTGCAGTAAATGAGGCAGTCGAGAATCAGCAGGTCAACCAGGTTGAAGACGAAGATCACGCCGAAGATATGGAGGAACAACACCAGGAAGGAAACCTGCCCCCCGTCTGGAGCTTCCAGCGTGAGACCGGAGAAGAAGGGAATGAGAACGACGAGTGC
>CP070827.1:874865-881254 GCA_020344555.1 Phycisphaerales bacterium | reverse complement strand
GCCACTTTGCACGATGCCAAGGCTCGGACATCCCGGTCCAGCACCCTCAACCTCTCGAAAAAGCCGCGTACTCCGTGGACGGAGCTAAACGCGATCCAGTCGTAGCATTTCAGATTGCGGATCGCGGCGTCGAGTAGGTCAGGTTTCTCCGGGTACTCGACCCGGATCATCGGTGCCTCAATTGTACTCGCCCCTGCAGCCAACAAGCGCCTGCGCAGGCCACGCAGCGAGGAATGTGAGCGCGTGATCACGATCCGTTTGCCGGCCAGTGGTTCGCTAGGCACGAATGTCGGTCCGGACGATGTACCGCCACGCCTTGTGCGCGGCGCGCACTGCGTCCATATCGAGTCAAGATATTCCTTGTACTCATCGGCACACCGGGCGACCTCACCAATGACGGTTACCACAGGGGCACGAAGCCCCTTGCGATCGGCAGCCTCTGCGATGGTCTCCAGCGTGGCGACCACGGATCGCTGCCATGGGGTAGTACCCTGTTCGATGCAAGCGGCAGGCGTGGCCGGGTCGCGCCCGGCACTCACGAATGCCCGGGCCGCTTCGGCCACTCTCGATCTTCCCATCAAGATCGCAACCGTGTCGACCTTCGCCAGTGCCTTGCAGTTCGATGAGAATGCGGCGGTATCGTCGGCTGTTCGGGCCGTGGTTACCGCAAACGTGCGGCTGGTGCCACGATGGGTAACCGGGATGCCCGCCGCGGCAGGCGCGGCAACGGCGCTGGTCACACCGGGAACCACAATACATGGCACGGCTGCATCGCGGCATGCGCGCCATTCCTCCCAACCCCGGCCGAAAACCAGCGGGTCGCCGCCTTTGAGCCGGATCACCGTACGGCCCCGCCGGGCGCGGTCAATCAGGGTCGCGTGGATATCCTCCTGAGTGTGCCTGCTTTCCCCAGGAACTTTCCCGACATCGATGACCTCGGCGCCCGGCCGTGCGTATACCAGCAGATCACCGCTGATCAGGCGGTCGTGGAGAATGACATCAGCATATTCCAGCAACTGCCGGCCCCGAACTGTGATCAGACCGGCATCACCCGGCCCGGCACCGATGAGATAGACTGTTCCCGGGCTGTGCCTCATCGAATATCCTCGACAACTGCGGGGTGCGTATCCGCAAGTCGATCAGCGTGGTCCCCGGCCCGCACGTTGACTGAGGACCGGCGTCGTGGGCCGTAAGCGGCAGAAACCCGGATGGGTCCGGTCATGCGGCTACTCCCGCTTTTATGCGCATGATCTGAGCGTGAAGCGCGCGGTTGCGGGTCCGAGCATCGGGTACATCGCTAGCTCGTAGGCGCCGGACCTGCTTGGCGATGATAGAAGCCACCTCTCGTTCGCGTTGCCATTGGAGAAACCGTGCCAGCTCGAGCGCAACGATGTGATTCGCCTCGTGGCTTTCGGGACGCGCCGATTCCCTCGAAAGCAACTCGTCAATGTGGCTCAGTCTCACACCCGGCAGTTGCCCTACCGAGGCATGAACGTTACGCGGTACACCGAGATCGAGAATGTAAAGCCTACGCCCGGCTACTTCACCCACCGTGGATCGGTTGATGACCACTCCGGCCCGGCTGCACGTAACTACGGCATCGGACCGGCCCAGCCCTTCGGTAAGCTGCTCAAGGGCAAGACCGGCACCGTGGCACTTGCGCGCGAGGGCCGAAGCCCGATCCACGCTTCGGCTGGCGATGATGATTTTGCTTACCTGTCGCGATGCCAGACCGGCAGCGATGTCACTCGCCAAACTGCCAGTACCGACGATCAGTATGGTTCGTCCTCGGACTGTCCCAAGGGCGTGCTCAACATGTTTCAGCGCAATGGTGACGACCGAACGTGCCCCCACGTTGATGGGAGTCTCGCTGCGCACCCGCTTGCCGGTGTGAATTGCACTGCGTGCTAGAGCATCCAGAATCGGCCCGATTGACCGTAACCCACTGGCTCCTCCCGCCCCGCTCGCCCGGACCGTGCTGGTCGCCTCGAGAAACGCATCACGAACCTGGCCGAGGATGTGGGGCTCCCCAATTATCCGCGACTCCAAACCAGCCGCTACACGGAAAAGATGTTCTGCGACCGCGTCCCCATGCAGCAAGCGAACGTACCGCGACAACAGCTCGCCGGACACGCCAAACCATTCGGCCAGCGGCGTGATCCACGTGGACGCCTTACAGTCCGCTGCCAGAGCGTAAATCTCAAAGCGCTCACACGTGCTGAGGATCATCCGCTCCGGGACGAGATCACCAAGCCACGCGAGCATCGCGCTTATGTCACCGACGGACACCTGGAGACGCGCGCGAATCGACAAAGGCGCACTTTTGTGGCTGATCCCTACGTAGAACAGTTGCAGCTTCACGGGTTGGCCTCGAGTCGCATCAGGTTGAGCATAGCCCCTACTTCCCAGCGGCTGGGTTGTATCCTCACTAAGGTCTGCTTCTCAGGCTGCTTCATTAAGTGACACCCCGATCGATGGTCACCCTTTGCGGATGATGACTCGCCACCGGCCACCTTGCTCTTGCACCGACAGCACCTCGTGCCCATCTTTCTCGGCGCTTTGAGGAACGCTCCGCCGGCCGGCCTCATCGAGCGAGACCGACAGAATCTGTCCCTGCCCCATTTGCCCGAGCAGAAGCTTGGTCTTGACGTAGTTGAGCGGACAGGTAACGCCGCTAAGGTCTGCCTCTCGGTCAATCTTGATGTCGTTCGCGGCCTCAACTTCTGCTCTTGTTCGTGTTTGGGGAAGGGGCGCAAGACGCAGAGATTGGTCCATGTTTTCGTAAAGGCGCTCCACAGCCGCGATCAAAGCGGAGACTTTGTTCGGCTCCAGGTCGGGCCCTTCCCGATCATGCTGAGCCTGTGTGACTTCCCGTGCGCCCGTGATCAAATCCCGAAGGGAATCCTCAACCAGCCCTGTATCGAGAAAGTGCTCGTCGAACAGCCGGAGGGCATCTGCAGCATCCTTGGCTTCCTCTCCCCGGGTAATCAGTAACGCTCTAGCGGCCAACTGGGTTGCTGAGAGCAGATCGCCCTCCTCGAGGGCCTGGCGCGCGCTGCCCAAGTCGACCCTGATCAGGTCGAACACTCCGGCACTGCACTCGCCAGGCCCCCGGTCGGCCAATGAGAAGGACTTATCCTCTCCCCAGTCAAAGTACTCTCCTTCGTCTTCCGTAAACGGTCGTACCTCCCTGTGCTTGGCAGCGGTCCTGGCCGCAATCTCCCTGCCCTCCGATTCGAGAAACGCCTCAAAATCCGGGTAATACACCGACTTCCGGAAGATGCTGAGGAACTCCACGAGGAACTGAGGTACCTTGCGGGCGGGCACCATCTCCCTCCCTTCGGTAAGCCTGGTCCTTCCCTTACCCATCCGACCGCCCGTCTGCACTACGTAATATGGCACCAGCCTGTCACCCACACGACGTGCAGCCCCGAACAAGCCGATTGAGGCTATCGGATGGCGCCCGCAGCAGTTTGGACAGCCGTTTATGTGCAGTCTGAGGTCGACGGCGTCCTTCAAATCCAAGCCGCACAGTTCCAGCTCACTGCGGATCGCATCGGCCAGTCCTTGTGAGCGACAGATGCCCAGTTTGCAGGTGGCTGCCCCGGTACACGCAATGGTCTCTCGCAGCACCGGCGGTGGACTGTCAGCCAAATCCAGCGCCGCGAGCTCATGATGCAGCTCGGGCAGCGCGGCCTCCGAAACCCAGCGAATGACCAGATTCTGTGACGGCGTGGTCCGGACCATTCCCTCGCCGTAGGCTTCAATTACGTGGGACAGGTATTCCAGCAAATCTGCGGGAAGCTCACCGAGGAAGAGCGGCACATGCACCAAGTAATACCGATTCTGTTTCTGAGCGCAGACATTCCTCGCACGCCAAATGTCGAACCCGTCGCCGGGCGCCGAAACTGCCGCTTGATCCGGCGAAACACGATGTGGTAATTCACGCAACTCAGGTGCCGGCGGGTCCTCCTCGCGGAGCCGGGCAAGCTCGTCTGTGTAGAGCTCCTTAAAAGCCTGTAAACCTTTCTCTTCGACCAGGTAGCGCAGCCTGGCCCGCTGCTTGTTCTTGCGATTACCGTGCTTGTCGAAGACGCGCTTGACGGCCTCGGCCACAAGGAAAATGTCAGCGGCCGGCACGAACTCTTCGAGCAACTCAGCCACACGGGCATGCGGACCCATCCCACCGCCTGCATAGACAGCGAATCCCGGGCCGTCTGCTTCGTGTTTGGCGATGAAGCCGAGGTCGTTGACGGTTGCCCCCACACAATCCGCCGAGCAGCCGGAAAAGGCGATTTTGTACTTTCGTGGCAGCCGAAAACTGGCGGGGTCTGCCAGCATAAACTCGGTAAGTGCGACCACATAGGGAGATACGTCGAACGCTTCGTGCTCGCAGACGCCGGCGTTCGGACACGCGGTGATGTTGCGCACCGTGTTACCGCCTCCCCCCTTAGCTGAGAGCCCGGCTCCGCGATGAAGCTCGACCAGCGCGGGATGGATCCCCTCCAGAAGCACGTCGTGGATCTGAACATCCTGGCGCGTGGTCACGTGGACCCGTCCGCTACCATACTTGCGGGCCACGGCGGCCAGAGTCCGCATCTGGTGAGGCAGTATCCCCCCTGCGGGGAGGCGCACCCTCAGCATAAACGTCCCCGCCTCCCGCTGTTCGTAGACGCCCTGAGGGACCCGGAAAGACCGGTACTCGACCGCGGAGATATCTCCCGACTTGAATCGCCGGGTCTGTTCTGCGAGCTTCTCCAGATCCGCCAGAAGGATTGGGGGAACTCTGTATATCGTCTGCGCTGACTGCACCTTCGATGTTATTTGTTCGTGATGTTCATACATGGGGATTCCCCTCGTCACCGAGCACGTCTGCGAAGTAGCTGGCGTACTTGAAACCACTGTCCGGCGAGATGGCGACGGCCACGCCCTCTTTGTCCCGGCCGAACTCCAGGGCAGCGTGCACGATAGCCCCGGTGGACGGCCCAATAACCAGACCTTCCTCACGAAACAGACGTTTGGTCATTGCGTAGGCCGGCCCGTCGTCCACCCGGATCACGTGGTCGATGATCTCCAGATCCAGAATGCTTGGAGGTTTGGACTCCTCGAGGTTCTTGAGCCCCGGCAGTCGATGCCCCTTTTGGGGCTCGATGGCGATGACTTCAACCTCGGGGTTCTGCTCCTTGAGAAATCTGCCCGCTCCCGTAATAGTACCGCAGGTGCCGTAACCCGCGAAGAAGTAGCGTACCCGCCCTTCCGTCTGCTTGCAGATCTCCGGACCGGTGGTTTCATAATGGGCGCGCACGTTGTCGGGGTTCTCATATTGGTTGGGCATTGCGTACTGTTCCTCCCCGCCGGCGCTACCGACCATCGACTTGGCCAGTGCAATGGCCCCGTCCTTGGGGTGGTCCACCGGGCAAAGGTCGTCCGGCGTCGGCCACACCTCCGCTCCGAGCATTCTCATAAGCAGCTTCTTTTCTTCAGGCACGCCGTCGGGAACGGTCACAGTCAGCCGCTTGCCCATGAGCGCCGCCAGGGCGGCCAGGGCTATGCCGGTGTTGCCGGAAGTGGGCTCGACCAGCTCCCTGCCGTCCAGCTCGCCCCGCTCCTCCATACCTTTCAGCAGATACAGGGCGGTACGGTCTTTGATGGAGCCAAACGGGTTGAACCATTCCAGTTTCAAGAAAAGGGGAAACATCTCACCGGCCGGCGCTGTTCGTGTCAGCCGAAGCAACGGCGTAGGCTCAGAGGTGTTGGCTATCAACTCCCGTATGTCTTCGTAACGACGAAGAGCAGGATCCGAGCGGAGTTTACCATTCTCATTCATACCGGGTCTCTCCCCATCGTAAGGTCACCTAAATGCCCGCGCCGCCGTGCAATCCACACTCGTTCTTGTCCGTGCCGCTCCAGCGTCCCGCCCGCGAGTAATCCCCCGGCGTGCAGCCGGACACCGGCTGCGTACAGTGTGTACACCCGACCGTTGGATAGCCCTGCTCGTGCAGCTCGTTATACGGTACGTCGTTCTGCTTTACGTACTGCCAGATTTGTGACCGTTCCCATCTGAAAAGCGGGTTTACCTTCAGCACCAGATACCGCCAATCCCATTCGATCAGCCGGAGATTGACGCGAGTCGCTGACTGGCTGCGTCGCAGACCCGTGATCCACACGTCGACGTCGGCCATCACCTCGCGCATGGGGTCGACCTTTCGCAGCCGGCAGCACAGATCGGGATTGCGCTTCCACAGTTCTTCACCGTACAGGGTGGCCTGCTCCGCGGGGGTGAGCCGGGTGCCGTGGTTGACAAACTCGACGTGAGGATACTGCTCGATCATCCGATCGCGCAGCTTGTAAGTCTCGGGGAAGAGGAACATCGTGTCGAGGTAGGCGAC
>CP070827.1:868250-874765 GCA_020344555.1 Phycisphaerales bacterium | reverse complement strand
GGTGGACCCGCCTTGGGAACGCGGGACGACGTGGTCCAGACTGAGTTCAGCCGTCGGGAACCGTTTGCCACAATACTGGCAGATGCTTCTGTCACGGGCGAAGATGTTGCGCCGGTTGAATTTCACGTCCTGCCTGGGAAGCTTGGAGAACGTCAAAACGCGGACGATCCGCGGGACAACCAGGTCAAAGCGGACGGTGCGAATCCAATCATGTTCGGCGGGCTCGAACTCCTTTTTGAACGCGCTGAGCTCAGCCCAGTCCTCGAAATTGTACGAGAGGTGCCGACCGTCCTCGATGTGAACGACCTCCGCAACCGGCCGCTCGGCAGTATCCCGTTTGAATAAGAGCGCGAACGCCCGACGTACGCTCACCACCCGCAGCGCCACGTAGTGCGCGTTGAGCAGCAAGACGTTGCCATCAAGGCAGGAAGACGAACTGGCCACGCTGCTAGCTGCGAAGACGCCACCTCCACGACAAGCCGTACTGGCAACCGCTGGTCGTTAAGACCATTGACCGTTACAGTCACCCTATTCTAGCTTTTCTTGGCCGGAAACACAAGTCTACGAGGCCAAAAGGGGGCTCGGCATGAGGGTCAGATCCGCGGGTGGGTGAACCGAAGGGAGAAGTCCCTTACTTTGGAAGCGTACTCGGAGTCAGATCCACGGGTGCGCGAACCGATGGAACGACGACGCCGTCCTGAATCCCCCCATCAAGAGGTCTAAGGGGGTCTCGAGGACGGCCGAGCCGCCTTCCGGCTCGACGCCTGCCCGAGGCGGCGGGCTACCGGCCTCGGCGGAGACTGGAGCGGTCTGACGGCTACTTGGAACAGAGTCCGATAGCCTGTTTTCGGCTACCGGGTGAGATCCTCGTACGGCCCTCCTTGAGAGGCCCTGCGAGGCTCACGACCGGCAAGAGTGCCTTCGGCGGTCATGTGCGGCCCGGGTACCGCCTCGCCCTTGCGCGCCTCGATCTGCCGATTGTAATGCTCGGCAATCCGATCCGCCGCCCACCCCGCATCGTCGGTTACCTCACAGAAGTCCAGGTCCCCTTCTGCGATGTACGGCCGCTGCCCGAGCTGATACTCCCTCATCCAGTCGATCAGCGGCGACCAGAAGGGGCTGCCCAGCAAGATGATGGGAAAACGCTCGGTTTTCTCGGTCTGGATGAGGGTCATGGCCTCGAAGAACTCGTCCAAGGTCCCAAAACCGCCGGGAAAACAGACGAACGCCACGGCGTATTTGACGAACATGACCTTACGACAGAAGAAATAGCGAAAATCAAGTGATACGGTCTGGTACTCATTGGCGAGCTGTTCGGCGGGCAGGTAGATGTTCAGGCCGATGCTCTGCCCACCGGCCTCCTTTGCCCCTTTGTTGGCCGCTTCCATGATTCCGGGACCTCCGCCAGTCATGACAGCAAATCCATGCCTGACGAGTTCGCGCCCGAGCCGCTCCGCCGTGGCGTAGTGGGGGTCGTGCGGCCCGCTGCGCGCGGATCCGAAGACCGACACCGCAGGCGAAACGTGGGACATGGTCTCGAATCCCTCGACGAACTCGGCCATGATGCGAAAGACACGCCAGGTCTCTTCAGTGGCAGTCAGGTGTGAACCGAGTGTTCTGGCCATGGTTTCTACCCCTCAAGGACAGTCAGTAGTGGACATATGTGTACCTCGGCTGGCCGGAGGACAGCTCGACAAAAATCCATACGTTTTGGGCTGTACCGTAGTTTCGGTCGGGTATAACAATAGTATTAGAGGTGAGGAGGTGGGTTAGCGCGCCAAGGAGGGACCGCGGGGCGCCACACAGTGTGAAGTCCGAACCGAACCTGGCCCAAAAACAAGGTGTCACGCAGCCGGACAGTCGCCGCGGCTCGATCCGGGCTGCAGGTGTGCCGTGCGGCGGGTCCGCGAGCCCTATCCAGGTCGTCCACGGGGCGGCCGGATGCCACTGAGGCATACCCTGGGTTATGATACGAGTGCAAAGGTATAGCGACGTTGTGACTTCAAGGAAGTAATCGTGAAGCGACATACGAGCCTTTCCCTTACGCTGGCCGGATGGGCGGTTGGCATCCTGCTGGCCAGTCCGACCCGCAGTCTTGCCGGGCCCAACCTCATGGCGATCGCCAATTACGGTGACGTACCGTACAGACGGGCGGTGGCCAAGGACGGCTTTTCAGGCAAGGAGATCATCTACAGATTCGACGATCCGGACTTCGACTTCGGCCATGTGGTCGTTCGGTCGAGCGAGCCCTACTCGGTGATTCGCCGCGACCTCTTCGTCGGATTCACGGGCGATGGCCTCAGCGTGGACACGCGTGGAGTGGGCGGGGTGGCGACGTCGCTGCGGATCGACGAGATCGAAGTGTGGCTGAGGATTCAGGGCAAGATTCGTCCAGGCCAAAGCTACGAGTGGGAAGTCGAGGTCGCTGCAGCCAATGAGATCACCGACACCGGGTTTCCGGCGGTCATCCCCGCCATGTGGGTGGACGGCGATCCGGTCGGGGTCGAGGTCACCATCCGCACGCCCGAGTCAGAAGATACCGACAGGATTCAACGATTGATGCTTCCCCACGGGGTGGTCAAGATCCAGCCCTACAAGCGGCAGACCGGCGGTGCGTGGGTTGTGCTCAGGCCTGGTAACTACGGCGCGTTTTTTGCCGTGCGGCGGTTTTCGTTCCGAGAGGTGGACACCTCCGAGTCCCTGGCAGGCAAGACTGACATGCCGATCCCGGTTCGTTACATCCCGATCCGCAGTGTGCTTGAAGACGGTGTCGCCGAGGCCCTTCAGCGCGGTGCCGAGGCGCTTAGGGAGGCGCAGAATGCGGAGCACTACTGGTTGGGCGACAATCCGGAAGAAAATGTCAGGCTTACGGCACTTGTTGTTTCCGCTCTGGCCGAGCTCGATCCCGAGTCCGACGCGCTCATGCCGGCCATGCGATGGCTGTCGGAACAGCAACCGTCGGATGACGAGCCTTGGGGCACCGAGACAGTGGCTCGTCGACTCTATTGCCTGGCTCGCCACGGAGGACTCCGCAACTTCAGCAGGGTCATCCATGCCGACGCGCGGTTTCTGACCGACGCCCAGTTCGAAGACGGAGGTTGGTCGGATCGCAGCCGGAGTGAGCAACCGGAAGAGACGGCCCACGTCAATTCCGACAATGCCAATTCCGCGACCGTCCTGAGTGCCTTGCGCGAAGCAAGGTTCGCACGCGCGGAGATCGACAAGCGCCTGTGGCGGCGCGTCCTATTGTACTGGACCGACGCACAGGCGTTTGACGGCGGGTTTCGGGAAAGGCTGGAACGATACGGCGGCGTTGGCCAGGCCCCGACCAGTGCCTATACGGCGCTGGGAGCCGCCGCCCTAATTACATCGCTTGACATGGCGGCCGGATTCGGTGGGCGGCGGTGTACCACCTATTTGGCGAGCCGGAACCAACTCCGCGCCATCGAGCGGTCCCTGGGTTGGTTGGATGAGAATTACAAGGAACTGTTCAGCCATCTGGGCTCAATGACCGAGGATCCCGAACCCTACGCCGAATCGGAGGCCCTGCAACTGGTGGGCGAGGTGTCCGGACTATCCCACTTTAACGACAAGGACCATTTCGCCGAATCGGCACGGGCTCTGCTGCAGCACTACGATCGGCAACGCAGAATGTTCGGAGTGCGCGGACCAGGTCGATCATGGGCTGAATCGCCGTCCATCCTGCGGACGGCGCGGGCCCTATCGATCCTCGGGGCGGGAGCAGCCCCAACGGTCTGCCAGCGCATCATCGCAGGTGAAGACGAAGACGGCCGGACCCAGTACAACGGCGACGTCGCCCATCTGGTGCGATACCTCGGTGTCCAGCGAGGGCGGCCCTTCAACTGGCGACGGACCACTATCGATCGAGAGGTGCGCGAGCTTGTGGAAGTGCCCATCTTGCTGCTGAGCGTTGTGGGCCCGTTCGACTGGTCCAAGGAGCGGTGGGACAAGATCCGTGAGTACTGCTTTGCAGGCGGTTCGGTGGTCATTGATATTACCGAAGGCCAGGAGGCCCAGCGTGAAGCGGTCATCGCGGCGTTGCGGCGGACATTCCCGGAGTACCGGCTGGAGGATCTGCCGGCTGATTCGCCAATCTTCTCGAGCGAGACTGAGCTCGCGTCGCCCCCAGCGTTAAAAGCACTTGGGAATGGATTTCGGCACTTCCTCTTTCTTCCGGCTGAAAGCTGGTCGTGCCAGTGGCATCTCTATCAGGTGGTTGATCACGAAGACAGCTTCGCCCTGATGAACAACCTGTTGACCTACGCGACCGACGGGACGCCTCCGCGCAGCTCGTTTGAGCGTTCGACCTATGCCGTCGGGTCGATCCCGGCGCACTCTATGAAGGCCGCCCACCTGGAAGTGGGAGGCGATTTGCCGGCGTATCCGAACCTGGTCGACACGATGGACCGGTTGATGCAAGCCAATTTCCGACTCGGCGTGACCGAGACCAGCAGCCCCAGTAAGGCGGATATTCTGTGGGTCAGCGTAACCGGTGAAGCCGTGCCCTCAGAGACGGCCAGAGCACGAATGCTGGAGACTATCGGCGCAGGCAGGTACGTGCTCATGGATGTGGTCAGCGGCCGGAGGGACTGGGACGAAAACACTCGAGGGTTCCTGCAAGGACTGGAGGATATCAGCCTCGAGAAGCTACGTCGCATTCATCCCGTCTACACCGGGGAGATCCCAGGCACACAGGGCTTCGAGGTGGTCCAGGCCAAGTTGCGCAGGGTGCTTCATACGCGGTTTTCCACCAGCGGCCGATGCGACCTGTACTCAATCCGCTGGAAAGGCGAACCTGTCGGCGTGTATAGCGCCTATGATATTTCCTCTGGGATCGGGTATCATTACTATCCAGAGTGCCGCGGGGTGATGCCGAAACACGCCAGACGGCTCGCCATGAACGCATTCCTGACGGCCTACGAGCGGAAAGTGAGCGGGCAGTCAACCCACTAGGACTCAAGAATGTAGACATGAGAATCTCGTTTCGCGTAATATCGCTGCTGACGCCGCTGCTGGCGGCTGCGACCTCACATGCCGACACTATCATCTTGAAGGACGGCACGTTCGTTGAGGGCGAGATCACTCTTCAGACGAGCAGGACCGTGCGCGTCAGTACGCGTTTCGGTGAGCGGACCTACCGGCGCAGCAATATCGAAGAGATCATCGAGAGCGTGAATTCACTCGATCCCGACGCAGTCAACAAGTTCGCCGAGCTTTCCGCCCCGGTAAAAGCCGTCCTCAATGCCCGGGCCGAATACGACCTGGGGCGACACGACCCCAGGCGATACGAGCGGGCCCTGGCCCGCCTGGAGCCGTTCCGCGACTATGAGGACAGTAGGGCGATCCGAATACATATCGACTGGCTCATCATCGAAATCAACGAACGATTGGGGCGCTGGGAGACGGTCCGGCAGCTCCTGGAAAACAAGAGGAGCAATGGTACCCCGCAGGAGAGGATGCGTGCCAAGGCGCACCTGGACCTCTTCGATGCCAACCCCGACTACGATCTGCGTTACGTGGGCGAGAAGCACGCTCGCAACTTCATCAAGGGTGAAGAGCTACGAAATCGCGCCCGACAGCCTGACGCACTCCGAGACTACGACATCATGCGGATCGCCCTTGAGGAGACCTGCGAGCAGTTGCTCGTGGAAGACCAACTGAGCGTCAAGGCTCTGGCGGACAAGCTGGACCCCGAAGCCACCTACGAGGCGTGCAAGACATTACCCCGGATCGGTGATGTCGGCAAGTATCTTCCGTACATCGAGGACCTAAAGCGTGCCGAGGCTACACTGGCCAAGGCACAGGCGATTCTGGACGACTATGGCGGTGCCTTCGAGCTGGATATTGTCCGCACGGAGGTGAATCACTTGTTGCCGATCCTGGACCGATTGCAGGAGGAGGCGTCGGCAGCCAGTCCGGAGACCTACAACCCGCCTTTCGATCGAAGGACGGGACGACTCACGAAGGACGGCCGTGAGCAGTGGCGACAGCGCTGCGACGAGTTTCTGACAACAGCCGAACCAGTGACCAGGTTGATAGACTATATGGTTGATAGGGTAAACCACTATCCGCAAGCCCTGCGGGACCTGCGGAAAATGCTGCTGGACAGTAGGGAACGATTCAAGGAGACGGTCAGGGCTGTCAGGAAGGCACGGAGCAGAACCCATGTATAGAACATTGCATCCCGGACTATTTCGGATCAGGTTGCCCGGTGCTGCGTTGCTTATATTCACGGCCGCGGCCTACGGCATCGACCCCGGCGGCGTCAAGGAATTAATGGCCGCCGGCAAACTCCAAGAAGCGATCGGGCTGCTGGCCAAGGAGGTGGAGGAGAATCCCGCGCATGAAGCCGCCCGAATTCTCCTGGCCGAGGCGTACGAAGAGGCCGACAAGCCAACCGACGCGATCGACGCCTGGCAGGACCTGATCGCCCTCTCACGCAATGAAGCGAACCTCAGTAAGGCCCGGCGGGCGATAATCCGGCTGCGTCGCCA
>CP070827.1:861579-868150 GCA_020344555.1 Phycisphaerales bacterium | reverse complement strand
GTAGCGATCCGAGAAGTAGAAGCCCTTCCCTTTTTTCTTGTATTTCACGAACCAGTAGTTCTTCCATGCGAAGAAATCGTTGACCGGGCGGCCCCGTCGCCTCACGATCTGCGTATTACCCCCGATGTTGTCATGGCAGCAGGACCTGCAGATCAAGAAGGGTGAATTCAGGGCAATGGCGTAGTCCATGCATCCGTCGGTCACGGAACCGCAGGCGCCGAAGAAGACGACGGCCGCCGGGTGTCGCTCCGGATTCGGATCATAGATGTTCTCTCGCACGAATCGATAGTTCTTCAGTTGGCGATATTTCCAGAAGAGCACCACGCGATAAAGGCGGTCCCACCGAGGGTCAATGTCAGTGCCCAGGACCTCATAGGCGGGCAACTCATGGGCCAGCCTTCTGGGATGCATGCCGGCCACGGTGGCGGGATTGATGATGAGGCGAGTTCCAGTCTCGTGCTGCGGTACGTGGGTGACGATGAGACGCTCCAGGTAGGCGTCTCTCCGGCCTCTGTGGTTTTCCCAGGTGATCGTGCGGCGTTTCCAGGGGCATTCGGGAAATCTCGGAAAGACGCGGTCCCATGCCTCGCAATGTTCTTTGAGGTGAGATTGAATGGCCGACTCTTCCCGGACGCGATCCTTGTCCGCAATGTTCCCACGCCTAAATTCGTCCAGCAAAGACTCCATGGGGCCCACGAAGTCCAGCTTCCGACTGGTTGCGTGGAAGGCTTCAAGACTCGGTCCGCTCATTGTCACGATCCCGGCGGGATGGGGCGTCGACCCATCTGCTATTCCACCTCGCCGAGAGCGGTGAGTCAGCGACCCACGCGACGCTGCTCACGACGCCAGACGCGGCTGCTCAGGGGTCCGCTGGAGCCGGATGCCACCCGTCAATACGCATGAGGCCTGAACGACTCACAACAAGGCTGCCCGCGCGCCGTTCACAGCATGAGGGCACCATCCCAAGCTCTGCGCAGCAATCCCGGAATGTCTCGCGCCCTGACAGCGCAAGCGATTTCGGGCCCGGCGACAGGGATAACGAGCAACTCCTCTGCGCTTCCGCGCAGCATCTCTCGAGATACAGTGCCCGCAAAACCGTTCCACGCGATCAGGAATCCGCACGTGCATCGAAGCTTCCGATTGCGGAGTTGTTCCTTAAAAACCACAAATTCATTCTTACCGCACTTCTTCGACCAATTCTTGCACTCTACCAGAAGCAAAGCCCCCTCGCGGCGCCAAACGGGGTCATCGCTTCCGTTGATCACCTCGATGTCGATTTCCTCGGTTTTCGTGCGCACCCTCGTTCTATGGACACGAAAACCCGGAACGAATTGTATGACCTTGCACATCAGGGCTTCCAAGACTTCCCCTTTGGCCTTAGGAGTGGACTGCTTGTCCACTTCGTCGACTAGATCCTCAACAGGATATCTGCTCCACCGTGAAGTTGCGCTCACTTCAGGTAGAGACGGCCTTCCCACCAAGGCCCGGAGGCTTTCGGCGGCCGCCTGCCCCATTTCCGCTACGAGCATAAGGTCGGCAGCAGTGAGTGCGGGATCACCGTCCTCGAATCGCCTCAAAGCCTGGAGCTTGTGGTCCCTAATCTGCTCTTCCCATGCCTGCTGTCCCAGTGAGTCACCGGTATTACAGGGCAACAGAGTCTTCTCATCACTATCGTTACGCATCTTGCCCATTGTGCATGGCACGTAGTCTATCTACGAGCTGAAACGGTGTGCAATCTACCTTATTTATCACAACGCTCACGTTCGGCTTTTCTTGAAATGCTTTTAGCACCGTGTCACTGCAAACGTTCGTCAGTACAACCAGCGGTAGGACAGGTGCGATATCCCTGATTCGGTCTGCGAGGACGACCCCGGTTCGCATCCCATATCCGGCACCCTCAGGATCCAGGCTCTCCCCAGGGGGCATAAGCACATCGAGAATCGCTAGGTCAAAGTGCGTTGGGCTTTTCGACAGGATTGCGAGCGCTTGGTCCACACTCGATGCCTCTTCCAGAACGAACCCAGCCTCACGCAAGGCGCGAGTGTAGTACCACATGTAGTGACCGCTGGGTTCGTCTGCTCCAGGAGACAGTTCATCATCGACGAATAGGATTCTCATCTGGTGCCCCACAGGTCACCTCCGTCCGGCCCTCTCACCTGAGGGCGCGTCTAGACCTAGAGACCGTGGGAGAATCAGGACAACTTCGGTCGGATTGCGACAAGAGCGTATCTCCGTGGTCCCGCCGTGTAACTCAAGTATCCTTCGCGCACACCAGAGACCCAGTCCAGCCTTGAGTACCATCCTATCCCACATATCCAGTGGCCGGGCGCCGAGTCGGAAGATATCATCTCCTGCTTTGTCGGGAATACCCGGGCCAAAGTCCCGTACGATTATCTCGTATCCGGATTCCGATACCCTCCCTTCAACTTGGATGTCAGTGCGTCGTCCCGGGGCGTTCGAGTACTTGATGGCATTATCCAGCACGTTGTACAGGGCTAGAGACAAGAGATCGCGATCGACATGAACCGGCGGTAACTGCCGAAAACCACGCACTCTGATGTCCCGATCAGAGAGGTTGTGTCGTGTCAGCACCGGATAGAGAGATTCCAGACATGGACCAACGATCTCAGACGCGATGTCTGCAGGGCGCGCGCGCTCCCGCACGCCGTAATGCAAACCCGTCAAGGTGTAGACCACTTGCGACCATCGAACAGCCTCGCTGACATAAGCTTCAAGTTCCTTAAAGTAGTCAAATTCAAAGCGGACGGCGATTTTGTCACACTCCCAGCGCATTCGCTCCAGCGTAGCCCGCAGACCAACAAGTGGCCCCTGGAGGTCATGGGCGACCCGCATCATAACGTCCTTTGTCAACTCTCCTTGCCTTTGTTCGTTCGTCGGCATGGTTCCCTCGCAAGCACGCAGAGTGTAACAGAGCTCGTCAGAGACGAATCGCTACCCAAATGGTCCAGGCAACATAATGGCGCAGACCCCTGCGCATCTCGGTATCAACGACAGTTTACGACCTTGGATCACAGTAAGTCAACCTAGTGTTCAGGATTTCCATGCTCTGGCGTTCGAGGGCCATGTCCTGGCCTTGGATCGATTGGGCGCGAGAGAGGATGTCGCGCATCCACTTTTTGTCCTCCACGTCGCCGGCGTTGATCTTGACGTTCAGATACACACCCATGACACCCGAGTGGGCAGGCAAGGCGCCGACACCGGCATTGGCATCGGACACTGAGGCGCGGTTGCCGATCTCGGCGAGGGCCTTCCACACTTCCATGCTCCTTAGCGAGGTCTTCATGACGCGAAAAGACGTTTTGATGTATTTCTCACTGGCATCCTGGACGGCCCTCGGTTTGGCGGCTTTTTCCTCGTCGGTGCCCGCTAGTGGGGCGCAGACGGCGACGATCCTGTTAAACGTCTCGGTGTTTACGTCGATGAGCAGTTCCTGGGCATCGTCGCCGAGTTTGCCCTGCATCGGCTCCCACGTGACCTTTGCGTATGCGTCGCGGCGCTGGTCACGGCGGGCGACGACGTTGTCTGTGTTCCGCCAGATCTGGTCACGCGCCTCCTGTGAATGGATCCCGTCGCCCGCGCGGCGGAACGGCGGTAACAGGATCGGCTTTCCGCGGTTTCACGGTCCCACGGCGGCCTGTTCGGCCCGTCGAACTGCGCGACAGTTTCGCGGGGAATCTCGGGCGTGAGTCCAATCAGAGGACAGCGTCTGCCGACTGGGACCGGGCTTCAGAAGTGAGCGATTTTTGGTCATTTGGGCGGCGCCAGAAGGCCTTGGAGGTGGACCGAGCGACCCACGCGCGTACGGATTCTGCCGGCTCGGCACGCGCCATGGAGCCCTGGAGGAACACACAGTCGATGCGCTCCCGGAAGGGCTCCAAGAGCTCACGCACGACGTGGGTTAGGAGGAAGTTGCGGACGCTTGTAAGTCAATGACCTTGCCGTTGACGGCGACGTAAATCGGCAGGCCCTCGCGTCGTCGTCGTTCGACTTCGCGGTCGATGGCTTCCGTGAATCCTTCGCAGATCTCGTCGAGCCGCTTGTCGAGTAGGGCGTCTTCAGTCTTGTCCGGCTGCATGGCGAATCCTGTCAAATCGTTGTGGGTCGTAGATGGTCGGCTCTTCACCCATTCTACCACGAGCCACCACGAAGAGCTTCTTACCTGAATTATCGCACAATGCCCAGCGGTTTGCCAGTGGCAAGTAGAGCTTGAATAGGTTTTTCATGCCACGCCAGTAACGCCGTTCGATGTCGGCCGCGGGAACATCGTGCCCACCGTCTTGGACGCGGCCGGCAACGCGTTTCTTGGCGAGTTCCACGCTGCATAGCCAGACGTAGGCCAGGTGGATTCGATAACCGGATTGTCTCGCCTCTTGGAGAAGGCGAGCGTGACTCCGACCGGCCAGCGTCGTCTCGAAGGCGAAGGTTTCGCGGTGCTTTCTGAGCTTGTGCATCCTGCGGAGCATGACTTTGCCGGCCTCAACTCGTGAGTCGGTGGCAAGGGCCCTGGCGATGTCGTCTGCGTTGAGGAACCGGTCGGTCGGGAAGCGCTTTGGCAGGATGGCGGTTGCACCGGTTGACTTGCCGGCTCCGTTTGGCCCTGCGACGACGAAGATTTCTGGGTTGGGCATATCGCCGACCGTACCACAGGCCAGCGGCGGTGGTCAAAGGGGTTGTCTGGATCCTGGCGAGCCGGTCGTCCTTTTCAGATTGAAATCCGCTCTGCGATATTCCGCGTAACCTCCCGCTTCCGCCGATCGCAGAGCCGCGTCGTCCGCGTGCCCGGTGAACGTCATCCCCGGCGATCGCGATAGGTCTTACGAGCTATGAGACCTCCAGTCGGTGTCTTTGTGTTTATTCCTCAGATGACGCCTGCCCGGCCGGCGGAGTAATCACGTCCACCATGGTCGGTTTTCGAATGATCCCGGGGAGCTGGAAGATCAGGCTGCCCTGGGCGTCACAAGCGACCTGGTCGAAGATCAGATGGTCGACACAGATCCAGGCCTCCCGGGCCTTCGGGATGGGGATAAATCTGCGCCTGCGATGCACGCGCCCTTTCCGGGCCATGAGGTGCAGGTTCGGGGCTATTTCCCTCCCGTGCCTCCGGCACGGGTTCTCTTAGCCTTCCGCTTGGGCTTCGGCGGGTCGTCGATGATTTCGAGCAGCTCGCCGGGGGTGAGCTCCAGAGCAACGCAGAGCTTTTCGATATTCGCGAGAGTTGGATGGTAGCCCAGTCGGCTCCCGATCGCCCGTAGCGTGGGAACGGCAATGCCTGTCATCTCGGCCAGTACGTCGTAGGTTATCCGCGTTCCTTTCCGGATCCGATATCGTGCCATCGCCTCCCTAAGCTTGACCACAAGCATGAGCGCCTACCGATACAAAAGTATTGCTAAAATGCACTTTTTTCTTGACATGCTTGGATCCATCGTGTATACTGAGGTTACCGAAAACCGGTATCCGACAGCGACGCGCGTGCCGTCCTCTTAAGCACGTTCGGGCGCCCGGGTGCCGTATGGTCATGATTGTGTCTTGGCATAGGTGAGCCGTCAAACGGGCGCCTCCAAGGAGACGCTCGGATCTCCGCTCGTCAAGACACCCTCGCCCCGGACAGGGTCCGCGCGTATTATCGCGGGCGCTGCCCGGTGTGCGGGGCCGCTCGGGCGGGTTTGACGGCTCACCGGCGGCCCTTAGCGCATCGGGTGGCGCCCGTGTTTTTTGAGTCGTCAGTTGTCAGTTATCAGTTCTTCCCGACGTGCCCCGACGTTCGTCGGGACGAAGACGCGTCGGGATCTTCGCTTCGCTTCGACAGCAGGTCCTACAAGCTTGGTCCACGCGCGGCACTGGCTGGCAAGCACCCAGTGGCACCCGCGCGCTGGCAAGCACCCAGTGGCACGCGCGCGCTGGCAAGCAGCCAACGGCACCCGCGCGCTGGCAAGCAGCCTGATACCCATTGGGCCGCTGGGGGGCGGCCGAAGCGATGAAGTGCAAGCAATGCGGTCAGCAGACCGGGGGGTTTACGGTCGGAGACAGCGTGGTCTTGCCTCTGTGTCCGGCGTGTCTTTCGGAGATTCAACGGACGCTTGGGGAAGCGGCCGGGGCATTGAATGACCTCAGGCAGGTCCTGGCTGATTTGGATGTGTCCGCCGATGACGTGGAGAGAGTATCGGAAGCGCTCGTGAGGACGCCTGAGCGGTCACAGGCCTGGGAGAACCTGCCTGCCGGTGATCGACTGTTCGTCAATGCGATGGCCCACGTCATCCAGCTCTTCGGGGAGCGGCCGGGCCTTCGTTTCGTGGATTTGCCGGAGGCGCTGCTCGCGAGCATCAAGCGATGCTCCCGGGCGGCGCTGTTCAGCACCATGGGCGAATGTCTGCGCCTGACGCTAGGCGATTTCAACAAGCTGCTGCACGTCATGGAGATCTTCGATTACGAGCATTTCGATTATGAGGACCCGCCCGAACCGCTGGGGTCGTTTGTCGAACAGGCTTCCGGCGACGAGCTGCTCAGCCTCCTCTACGAGAGCCTCGACGTGCTCATGGGCACCAACGGGCTC
>CP070827.1:854887-861479 GCA_020344555.1 Phycisphaerales bacterium | reverse complement strand
GATTTAGCGGTGTGGCCCGGTGCTTGCTCGCGCTGAGCCACCGGATGATGGACGGCGTCGAGCGGACCGCCAAGAACCACTTCCGCTTCCTCCTTCTGTCCGTAGAGCAGCTCGTCGACAAGAGCCTGTCTTCCGGCTGACGGAGGAATCAAACGAATCCCCGCCTTCTCGAGCTGTCTGGCGAGTTCCGGTGACACCATGCCGCCGCTGGACTCCCACGGGCCCCAGTTCAATGAAGCCACCCGCCCCGGCCAACGCCCGTTGAGCCAGATAGCAAGTTTGTTGAGCACCTCGTTCGCCGCGGCGTAGTCGCACTGGCCTCGATTGCCGTACCGGGCGGTGGTAGAGGAGAAGAAGAAGAGGAACCCGAGCGAATCGCCGTGCAGCCTGGAGGCCAGCACCTCCGCCCCGGCCACTTTCGGGCTTACCACGCGTTGGAACGATTCGGGCGTCTTGTCCCTAATCAGCTTGTCTTCGACCACACCTGCGCCATGGATCACGCCGTCAAGGCGGCCAAAGCGGTCGTAAAGCGCATCAATCAGCGCCCCGAAGGCATCGCCGTCGGTGACGTCGACGGCATGGTATTCGACATTCGCGCCGCCCTCTCTCATCTCCGCGAGGTTGGCGCGAATTTCCCGCTCCCGGCAAAGGCGCTTGTAGACGGTCTCAACGCGTGCCGGTGAGGGCTTCTCGCCGGACGCCTCAATTTCCTTCAGCAGAGCCCCCTTCAGCTCCCTGGCGCCGGACAGGTGCGCCGTATGAGACGACTCGTGCTCCGGCGGCAACGGCGAGCGGCCGGCCAGCACCAATGTGCATTTGAACCGCTCAGCCAGCTCCTTAGCCACCTCCGCGGTGATGCCTCGGGCCCCTCCAGTGATGAGCACGATGGAGTCGGCACACAGCGAGACGCCTCCGGGATCTGCGTTTGAAGCCCTCTCACCACGCAAAGCGTCGGAGTCGTAAGAGGATCCATCCCCTTCGACCGTTCTGAGGGGTGAGTCAACAGGACGTAACGTGACCCGGCGGCCCGACTGATACCCGACCTCGACGATTCCATCGCGTGCATCCAACTCGTACAAGAGTGCCGACACGATCGTTCCGGTTGGGGCATCCAGCTCAAAATCTAGTGCCTTACACGCGACATCGGTCCACTCGCGGGCGAGCGCTTTGGCAAAGCCGCAGACACCACCGTGCACAGGCCGGAAGTCCACGGACTCGGCGCTCGCGGCGCTGGCGAAGGTCCCCCCCATTCGGGTCGCCACGATAACGCTGCCCGAGCCACCCTCCCGCAGATCGGATTCCAAATGCTGGACAAGGTTAAACAGGCTGTTCAGCTCAATGCTCAACGCCTTATTACAACGTGATGGTTGATCCGCCGGTGTAAATCCGTGGTCCCCCAGCGGTAGCAGGTGGATCAGAGCGGACACCGGCCCGCACTGGCTCCGGATTTGTTCCACGAATTCGCGAGCGGCTCGCGGGTCAGGCAGGCTTACGCGCGGGCGCCGGCCATCGCTCTCCCCATCGCGCGTCACCGCAATGACAACAGCGGTCAGTCCGCGACTCGTCAGCCCCTCAGCCAAAGACGACGCAACACCATGCTCGTCGTCGGTAATGACCACGACCCCACCGCGCGAAGCCGGACGATCACACTCCGGCGTTTCACACTCGACGGTCTCCAGCAACATGCGCGGCACGCTTTCAGTATGTGCGGGATCATGATGGTCGCGGCGCGCGGGCTGAAGCTCACCGCTCGGTGGGGTCGGCTGGACCTCCACAGTGTGTTCCCGAATCCAGTCAGCGATTGCGCCCAACGTTTTCAGTTTGGCCAGCGCCTCGATTTCAGCATCCGCAGGCTCCTCCGGCAGGATGGAATCACTCTGAAGCGCACCAATGATCTCAACTCGTTTGATTGAATCGATCCCCAGATCAGCCTCCAAGTCGAGTTCGATATCCAGCATCTCAGGCGGATACCCGGTTCGGTCGCTGACGATGCCGACAAGACGGGTGATAAGTTCCTGGCGCGTGAAATACGCTGGAGAGGGTTCGTCTGCTGACGACGGCCCTGGGGACTCAACTGCCGGGCGAAGTTCCGATGTGGGAAGGGGCGTTGTTTCCCCAGCGGCCCGCGGACCTCTTGCTGCGGTAGCCGCATCAGGCGGTACCGGCTCGGCCCCGGTTGCTGTCGACCCACCGTCCTTCAAATAGGCACACATGACGCTTTTCTGTGTCTCGAGGAACTTGGCCATGAGTCGGTGATGGGCACTCAGGATTGGATCGTGGCCGTCCAGTTCGATTGGAGCCTCCGGCCGGACACCGGTTGCAGGGGGGGGCAAGTCCACTGCCGCCGGTGCAGGTGCAGATGATGTCGGCACAGAAGGCGATGTCACGGGCGTTGTCCGGCTGCCAGCGGTCAGCTCCAGCCGATCGTCGAGTGGAACAGCCCGGGCACCGTTGACCATCCACGTCGTCGGCGGCAACGGAGCGGGCCTGGTCTGTTCGACTAGCCTGTCGAGGTCCAGCGTTTTCTCCGTTCGCTGAGCGAAGAGGACAGCGCTGTCGAACACGACGCCCCCAGCGGCAAGCTGCGCCAAGGCGTGGACCAGTTGGAGCAGGCCATTGCGGCCTGGTTGGTCCGTCGCCACTGCGATAAACGAACGACCCTCGAGCGTTCGCTCGATCAGACCGCTCAACGTATTTCCCGGCCCAACCTCCACGAAGACTCTCGCCCCAGCGTCATACATGGCCCGCACTTCATCCGCGAAGCGCACCGGGTTGACGAGGTGCTCCACGAGTCTGGCCCGGATCGCTGCCGGATCGCTCGGATACGGGGATGCAGTGGTATTCGAGAAAACCGGTATCTGCGGCGCAGACAACGACACACCGCCCACAGACTCTCGCAACGGCTCCAGAGCACCGTTGACAAGGCTGGAGTGGAACGCGCATGACACTCGAATGCGTCGACCCGATATTCCCTGCTCAGACAGCCGTTTCAGCGCTTCCTCGACACCCGCATCCGTTCCGGAGATCACCGTTTGCGCGGGTGCGTTGATGTTCGCGATCACTACGCCGTCGATGGCCCCAACCACGCCTGCCACGGCCGATTCGTTGCCATTCACTGCGGCCATCGTTCCGGGCGCCCCCCGGGCGGCGTCCGTGATGAACCGTCCGCGAGCCTCAGAGATTGGGATCAGATCCCCGAAGCCTATCACACCGGCCGCACAAAGGGCCACGTATTCACCGTAGCTGTGCCCGCAAGCCAGGTCCGGCCGAATGCCCAGGCCCGTCAGAACGCCGTACATGGCCACATCGGCCGTACCCATCGCAGGCTGTGCCACGTTCGTTTGTGTCAGCGCCGCTTCGTCGGCTGTTCGCTCTTCATCCGTAAACCTGGGCTGCGGAAAGACAAGACTACTCAGCCGTTGGTCCAGCGCCCCGACCAGGTAGCGGTCCGCTTCCTCGAAGACCTCTCGGACACCGGGATATGCGACGGCCAGATCACGAAGCATGTCCACACTCTGTGAACCTTGACCTGGAAAGACGAAGGCTATCTTGCCCTCCGGCACTAGCATGTCCGCAGAATAGTAGACACCGCGTGGGTCACGGAAGTCGTAGTAGCCGGATACGCCGGTTCTATCCACGCTGTTTAGGGCAAGCTTCGCGGTCGCGAGCTTCGACACAAGGTCGTCAAGGGAGTCAGCCACGACGGCCAGGCAATGACAACGTGTCGCCCGCCCAGTCCCCAATCCCGCATCCACCGATCGACAGACCGCTGCCGCCAGATCACGAAGCAGCGGCTCGGCCCCTTGCTCGATTGCGGCGCTGATCCGATCGAGGGAGCCGACGATTCTCTCTACCGACTCGGCCCGCCAGAGAAACAGCTCCGCGGGCCACTCTCGCAGCGTGGGGGGATTGGTCGTCGGTTGAATGCCCCCGTCAACGTAGCCGGCGGAGGCGCATCGGCTTCTTTCCACGCGTGTACGCTTCGACGCAGACTGTCTCCCCGGATCGTACTCTTCGAGCACGGCATGAAAGTTCGTTCCCCCGAAGCCGAACGCGCTGACACCGGCACGTCGCGGCGTGTGGTCTAACCTGGCGAGCCATGGCCGACTCTCCGCGTTCACGTAGAACGGGCTCTGGGGGAAGTCGGCTTTCGGGTTCGGTTTCGTGACCCCGACGGTCGGCGGCAACACCTTGTGGTATAGGGCCAGAGCTGCCTTGAGCAATCCCGCCACACCGGCCGCAGCCTTAGTATGTCCGATCCCACTTTTTACAGAACCGAGCGCACAGCTTTGCCTTTTCGCCCCGGCGGCGTTGAACATTCGTGTTAGGGATTCGACCTCCGTTTGGTCGCCTACCACGGTGCCGGTGCCGTGGGCTTCGATGAGCTCCACTGTCTCCGGACCTAATCCGGCCTTGGTGTAGGCACGCTTCAGGGCCCGAATCTGCCCGGCGGGGCGCGGCGCGGTCAAACCCTTGTCCTTCCCGTCGCTCGATGAACCTACCCCTTTGATAACCGCGTAGATGCGGTCTCCGTCACGCAAGGCGTCATCAGCCCGCTTGAGCACCACGATTGCGACACCCTCACCAATGACAACGCCGTTGGCCGACTCATCGAATGTCCTGCACTGACCAGTCGGAGACAGTGCCTGCGTCTTGCTGAAACACATATAGGCGAAAGGGTTCTGCATGGTATCGGCGCCGCCGGCGATCACCATGTTGCTGGATCGCGATTCCAGCTCGTTAACCCCCAGTTGCACGGCTGCCAGGGAGGATGCGCATGCCGCGTCAACGGTGTAGTTGGCACCGCCCAGATCGAACCGATTGGCCACCCTTCCGGCGGCGACATTGAGTAGCAATCCGGGAAATGAATCCTCCGTCCACTCAGGCAGAACACCATCAAGCCTTTCGATCAGCTCCGCCGCCTCATCCGCCGTCCCGCCGGCGATGCGAATGTAGTGCGGAAGCAACGACCGGAACCCATACCCGAGTCCCAGGTCGGCAACGCCCCCGCCGGCACCGAGAATCACGGAGGTATGGTCACGATCAAACGGGCGGTCACTGTAACCGGCGTCGCCGAGTGCGTGACGCACAGCTTCCAGAACCAGAAGATGCAGCGGCTCCACCGAGGGCAGAGAGTTGGGCGGCATGCCGTACCGAACGGGATCGAAGGGCATTTCGTCCAGGAACGCACCCCATCGCGAATACACTTTGTCACGGGCACGGCGATCGCTGTCGTAGTACAGGCCACAATCCCAGCGGTTGCTTGGAATCCCGGCAATCGCGCTTACCTTGTGAAGAATGTTCTCCCAGTAGCGGTTGAGATTCCCCGCCTTGGGGAACATGCACGACATTCCAATGATCGCGATATCGCACTGACCGGTCGGCCGACTCTCCTTAGGACGGTCCGCAGGCTGAACGACTTGCGGCTTGGGCGCGAAGGCGTCCAAACGTTCAGCTCCCAGGCGGCTGACATCCTTGTGCAGCTCTTCCATGGCGCAGACCCCGCTGCGCAGGGCGGCGACCTGACCGATCATGTAAAGACCTTCACGGCGCTGCGTTTCCTCATCGACGCTGACGTGACCGATCCCGCCGTTATCCCCGGACCGAGCTTCACCGTGTCTAAGCCCTTTCGAGGCGATCCGCAGTCGGCCAAGGTTCAGCAACTCCAGGACCTCGCGAATCTCTTCACCTGTTCGACCCTCGGCCACCAGGCGGTCTTTCTGCCGAGTGAACTGTTTTCCAAAGGGTGTGTCGGCACATCGAGTGGCATGACCGACCCCCGACTCCAATAGGACGGTCCGATCGCACGCCACGGCCTCTTGCTGGAAGCCCTCGACGATGGCACCGGTGGCCACTGCCTCTTTGGTGAAGAGATAAGACGTTCCCAGGAGCACACCGACCCGCACTCCGCGTTCAGTCAGAGGCGCCGCCAATGCGGCAACTATCGAAGCCGACAAGGCGTCATGAATCCCGCCGGCATACAGGACGTTGTAATCGTCACCCCGGCTCTCCGTCGCCGCGAGATGATCCAGCATTACACGGGTCATCAACTCCCACAGCACAAAGCTCGAAAGCGGGCCAACGTGACCGCCGCACTCACGACCCTCGAAAATCAACCGGCGCGACCCGGCTTTCAAGAAGATGCGCAGCAGTCCGGGTGAGGGTACGTGCAGGTAAGTCCGAATGCCGTCGCTCTCCAGCGACTGGACCTGGTCCGGGCGGCCGCCGGCAATAATGGCGAAATGCGGCGCACACTTCCGCACTTCGCGCAGTTGCTCTTCACGTAACTCCTTTGGCAAGAAGCCGAGGATCCCGATTCCCCACGGCGCGGACCCGAGCTTGCGTTCGGTCTCCTGCAGAAGTCTGGCGACTTGCGGGCCCGGCAAGAGCCCCAACGCCAAAAACGGCAGCGCACCCGCCTCCGCCACCGCCGACGCGAAATCAGCCGTATCGCTCACTCGCGTCATCGGCCCCTGCACGATCGGATAACGCGTCCCATGGGACTGTGCCAGGCTGCCGCCTGGTCCAAGCGCACGATGTTGCGCCGCAACGCGGCATCCACGTTCGCTCTCATGATAGATGGCGTCGCAGA
>CP070827.1:848132-854787 GCA_020344555.1 Phycisphaerales bacterium | reverse complement strand
TGGTAAGTGAGGTCTTCTGGCGCTCACCGCTGGGGGAGCGTCTTCTTCCATACGGGAAGAGGGGAAGCAATGCGACGTGCGTCGACCCCAGCACCCGACCGAACGGACGAGCCGTCACGGTCGGCCAGGGTCAATGAACTCTGTCCGATTCGCGTGGCCGGGTAAGACATCCCGCACGTCGACGCAGAGCGTAGCAGTTCGGAATTCTCCTTCTTCCGCCTGATCATGCGCTCTGCCGCTTGCAACGAGCGCCGCAGGGAGCGTGCGCCGTGGGTAGACAGGGAAGGCTGTTGGATTATGCTGCAGCCTTAAGGGCGCACGATGCCTCGCGCGGACTGAGGCATGCGGCTTATCACGCGGTGACCTGTGATCGCTTCGGCATTGGGCATTGGTTTACGTTTTGACTACGACGGCCTTGTCTGTATCGGGGTCGTGGCAATCATCGTGTTCCTGGCGACCAGCTCGCGCCGCTCGGCGCGGAGATGCCCGCGATGCCAGGAAATCAATCGCGAGGCCGCAGTCTATTGCGCTCAGTGCGGCACGCGCCTTCCAGGCAAGTGACTACAAGACGAGCTTCCTATTACCTCCGGCAGCCTGAGCGGCCCTTGGGTCTCTACTCTACCGCAATTGTCAGCCTGACGCGGCAGCGCATCTGCTAGTAGAACACCGTCATGATCAGGTTTGGCTCGGTGTGTTTGCCCTCAAACATACCGATCGTCGTGGTGGCGAACTTGAGCGTGACGTCATCATGGTCGTCGAGCCACTCGTTCATCTGATTCATCATGAAGTCGACGGCCCCCTGGCTGATCCGGCAGTGGAAGGTGCGGACGCGCGAAGCACCCACGCCTTTGGGGTCCAGCGGCCTTTTCGACTTGCTTTCGTCCCGCACGCCTTTTCCTCGGGCGGCGTCGGTCAGCGTGTGAATACGGCTGCTCGACATATCCACGGCAGGGGCGCCCTCGTCATCGTCCTCGAACTCGATCGGTGCCAGGTCATCGACCGCCCCGCCTGACTTTTCGTACTCCGCCACGCAGTGCGAACAAAGCAGCTTACCGTCTTCATACCGGGCGATACCGGAGGTCAGATGCTCCTTATAGACGCTGGCCCCACACTCCTCGCATGCTTTAACTTCGTCATCTACTTTCATGCACGGTCCTCCCAACAAGCAACAACCGCATTTTAATGGCGGTACTCGACGAACGTCAAGACGTTGACCGAAGGAGCTCCTCCATAATCGTCACGCCCGAAGACGTGCCCAACCGAGCCGCGCCGGCTTCAAGCATGGCGTTCGCGCCAGCCGCGGTCCGAATGCCACCCGAAGCCTTGACAGGTATCGGTGATGCGCACCGGTGGAGCAACCGTACATGTTCAACCGTCGCCCCGCCCGCGGGGTGAAAGCCCGTCGAGCTTTTCACGAAATCGGCCTCGCCCTCCACGCAGCAACGACACCCAAGAACGATCTGCTCGGTCGTTATAGCAGCGGTTTCCAGAATCACTTTCAGAATCCCGCCGGACACCGCCTCATGCACGACTCTGGATACCTCTTCTATGTCCCTTCGAACCATCGTCACATCACCCACAACAAGTGCCCCGAGGGCAACGACCATGTCGATTTCCGTGGCACCATCGTCGAGGGCACCACGGGCCTCGTCGGCTTTGGTCCTGGTGGTGCTCGCTCCCAGGGGAAAACCGGCTACGGAGACGACATTGGGTCCGGCAGCGTCCGCGTTTTGGCTGCGACCTGCATCAAGGCGGTGGACCGCCCGCCGAACATAGACCGGGTTTACGCAGACCGAAGCGAAGCCGTACTGCCATGCCTGGTCACACAACGCGTCGATCTGCTCAGGCGTTGCCTCCGGCTTCAGAAGTGTATGGTCGATTCTGCGGGCCAGTTCGGTTGGCGGCATTGTCATGGCGATCCACCTGAAAGCGAATAGGCGTGGATCAGCCGGGCCATGCCGTCATCTTTCAGCAGATAGGAAACCCGAGCCCGTTCGGTCATCGTGCCCAACGCCGGCAACCTCGTCGCAGCCCGATCGACCATGCCCAAGGCTTTGCCTATGTCCTCGACCGAGACTGAGGACTTCCCCTCCGAAGCCGCACCGCACCGGGCCAGCCAACTTGCCGCTGCCAACGACAGCCAAAGCGCCGCCAGCCCGTCAAATACGGGCCAACCATAGTAACCGTCTCCGAAGACGCTGCTGCCCTCGAGGCGTGCCGTCAGATACCGAAGATTCGAATCCTCGATGTCACGCCGGTGGTCAATCGCCGGTCCGACGGACTCGACCGTCTCGAAGGTTGCCTCGCCGGGGAGGCCCGGCAGTTGCGGGACGCGGCCCTGTCCCTTCAAGAAGCATCGAGCATCGCGCAGCTGCCGCCATCGCTTGCCAAGTTGCCTCAGGAGCCCTGCCTGCATTTCCGCAGGCGTAACGTGCTCGGCGTGGGCGAAGGCAAGCTGGCGCAGCATTCCCCGTTGCCTCTCCGTGGGCGCGGCCGGTGCACCGCCGCATTCACCCGGCAGGGCATTGAACAGCAGGTCGAGCAATGTCGCGAAGCGTGGGCCGCGCACCTTCTTCAACGTCGTGTCCGCGAGTGTGGTCGTAATGCGCGCCGCCCCGATCAGCCGATCCGCAAGCGTCAAGTCGCTGCTCTGCAACCAGCGGGCAAACCGGTTGATGACCATGTCGATCTCGTCGGCCGCGGCGCGGACGCCACGCTGCAAGAGCGCCTCGTCATCGTCTTCGGGTGGACCGTGATCGAGTACTTTGACAAGCTCCATGAGCCAGGGCCGGTGCTGCCCGATGGGTGTACCCTTCGACGAGACGACACTCGGGCAGTCGAACCTGATCGATGCCTGCCAACCGCCCCGCCTTGCCCTGACCGAGAACGGAAAGACTCGACAGGCAAGGGGTTTGGATTGTTCGCCGTACTCGTTGTGGATTCTGCAGCGCGTGTTCTCATCCAGAAACACGCAGTCCCCGTCGCTTCGCTTGTTGAGCACCCGACCACGGCCAACATACACGTATGGAGCAGCGCCGAGCTTTTCCTCCCAGCCTTGTCGATCGATTCGCTTGCACTCTTCGTCGGAAAGATGAATGACAAGCGTACGACAGCAGTTCCCGCACGAATGGCAGGACCATCGCTGATTGGCGACGTTGGGCATAATGACCGGCAACGAGCGCGAGGTTTTCATGAGCCTCATTGTCGAAATATGTTGCCTCGAAAGCAATGTGCGTCGAACGCGGCTGTCGACTTCTGATGCCCGTGACGACTGCCCTGCCCTCGGTTATAAACAGCCCAGACGTCTTCGTTGATCTTGCTGGTGAATTCCGGAGGCTATCGTCATGCCGCGTGGTCGGAAAGCTCTCTGTCTCCATGAGGAGATCCTTCTGTTGGCCCTGCGGGATAAGAAAGGGACCATCGTCCAGGGCCCCATGTATCAACACGCAATGGCCGGGGCGATCCTGGCGGAGCTGCTGCTCGCCAAGCGTATCGAGGTTGAGGAAGGCAAGAAGAAGCTCGTCAACCTCATCAGCGACAAGCCTCTTGACGAGCCCGTCATCGACGAATGTCTTGAGAAGATTGCGACGGCCAAGCGCCGGGCAGCGGCCCAGACCTGGGTCTCGAGGTTCGCGAACATCAAGCAGTTCAAGCACCGTGTGGCCAGGGGGCTGTGTGATCGCGGGATTCTCCGGGCGGACGAGGACACGGTCCTTTTGATCTTTAGCCGAAAAGTCTATCCGGAGATCAATCCGGAGCCGGAGCGGAAGCTGATCGAGCGATTGCGAAAGGCAATCTTCACCTCGACTCGTGAGGTCGATCCGCGGACGGTACTGCTGCTTTCACTCGCCGACGGCGTGGGCTTGCTGAAGATCCCGTTTGATAAGAAGGAGCTCAAGCGCCGCAAGGGGCGGATCGAGCGGCTGACCAGCGGCGAGCTGATGGGCAAGGCAACGCGCGAGGCGGTTCAGGCCGCCCAGGCGGCCGTGGTGGCTGCCTGTATCGTGCCGGCCATAGCCGCAACAACTGTCTGCCGCTAACAGCTCAGGCGAGAGACCGGAGGGGCTGCGCTGGGCATCGGTCTTTGATCGGGTTCGCCGACGACGACAGTCAGGTACAGCACTTGCCAACAGTTGCGTGGGCCTACGGCGGCCTCTTGCCAACGTACGCGTGATTCGGTAAGAGATGTCCATGGCACAGCTAACACAGCAGGAGGATTAACACATGCTAAGAAACGTATATGTGGCCGGCGGGGTTCGCACCCCGGTCGGTTCGTTTAACGGCGGGCTTTCCGGGCAGACGGCGGCCCAGTTGGGCAGCATCGCTATTCGCAATGCCCTTCAACGGGCCGGCGTGGATGCCAGAGAGGTTGACGAGGTCCTCATGGGCAATGTGCTCGGGGCCGGGCTGGGGCAGAACATCGCCCGACAGGCCTCGATCGGTGCCGGTCTGAGCACCAATGTCGGCGCCACGACGGTCAACAAGGTGTGCGGGTCGGGTCTGCGAACGGCCATCCTGGCCGCTCAGGCCATCCAATGTGGTGACGCCCATCTGATCGTAGCCGGCGGGTGCGAGAGCATGAGCAACGCACCTTACCTGTTGCCCAAGGCACGCACCGGCTATCGGATGGGCCACGGTGAGCTGATCGACTCGATGATCCACGACGGCCTGTGGGATGTCTACACCGATCAGCACATGGGCAATTGTGGTGACATTTGTGCGCGCAAGTACGACTTCTCGCGCGAAGATCAGGACGCCTATGCGGTCGAGAGCTACACCCGGGCAATCAAGGCGTGGGAAGACGGCTTCTTCGCGGCAGAGACCGTGCCCGTGGAAATCAAGACCAGAAAGGGAACAACCGTCGTCGATCGTGATGAAGATGTCGCCAAGTTCCAGGGGCCGGAGAAGCTTCGGGGTCTGCGACCTGCATTCGGTAAGGACAGCATGGTCACCGCCGGCAACGCCTCCGGGATCAACGACGGTGCAGCCGCTATGGTCGTCTTCGACGACGACAAGAAAAACGCCCTGGGCATCAAGCCACAGGCCCGCATTCTCGGTCACGCCAACGCCGCGATGGAGTCGGAATGGTTTACCATCGCCCCGATTCACGCCATTCGCATGTTGTGCGATCGGCTTGAGGTCAAGCCGGGCGACGTGGATCTGTATGAGATCAACGAGGCATTCGCCGTGGTGGCAATGGTGGCGATCCGCGAACTGGGCCTGGATCACTCGCGCGTCAACGTCGCCGGCGGAGCGGTTGCCATCGGCCATCCAATCGGCGCCACCGGGGCACGCATAATCGGCACGCTGGTCAACGCGCTGAACAAACACGACAAGAAGATCGGCATTGCCTGTGCCTGCATCGGCGGCGGCGAAGCCACCGCCATCGCCCTGGAGCGCTGCTAGCATACTGTCAGCCTTAGAGCTGCGGGTAAGGACTTGGGTGCCACTGGCGGCTTGACCGAGGGTGTCCGACAATTCGTCGTTCACACAAACACCTGTGGCAACGGAGGTTAACCCAGCTTTCGGGGCGAGGGAACCGAGCCCGCTCGCCGCACCGTTTGGGTGCCGTCCAGAAACGCGGAGAAAGTCGGGACTTCGAACGGATAATTGTCGGACAGCCTCGGCTTGACCGCCAGTGAGAAGCACAGGCAAATCCCGACGTATGTCGGGACCCATGCCACCCGCCGCCGGACATGTATGAGCGGAGATAGGCCCTTCCCCGGCAGCCACTCCGGTGCACAGCCACCGGACGGACTCGAACCGTCGACCTGCGGTTTACAAAACCGCACACAAGTCGTTGTAGGACAATAGGTTACGAACCTTGTTTCAGCTAATTTAGGAATTAAAGTCACCGTGGCTGGCAGTGTTGGGCCAGCCAATGGCTACTTTGACGACGAACCAGGCGACCTGTTCGCGTTTAACGGCTTGTACGGACCGAGAGGGCACGATTAGTTGGGTCCGGGCCCGCGTCCGAAAGGACGGCAGACCGGCTTGAACGCCCAAGGGCGAATCAGTATGCTGGGTGAAGAGAGCGTATGCCCGGTGAAAGCTACCGCTGGGGTCGCTGCCGGGGATGCTCGCGGCGGGGATTCCTCGAAAGACCGCCACACGGCAAGTCAGATCAGGAGGCAGTATCGTGAAGCACAGTAGAGTTACAGCAGGATCATTTGCGGCGGTATTGGGCCCGCTTGCGGGTATCGCCACAAGTCTGACCGGGGCGCTCCCCGCCCGGGGCGTGGAGGTGCCCTTCACCGAGCGGGTGATCTCGACCGCCGCAGACGGCGCCGAGTCCGTTTTCGCGACGGACTTAGACGGCGACGGGGACATCGACGTTCTCTCGGCGTCATGGCGTGACAACAAGATCGCGTGGTACGAAAGCGACGGCGGCTCGCCCCCGACCTTCACCGAGCGGGTGATCTCGACCGCCGCCGCCGCTGCCATTTCCGTTTTCGCGACGGACGTGGACGGCGACGGGAACACCGACGTCCTCTCCGCGTCAGTCAACGACGACAAGATCGCGTGGTACGAAAGCGACGGCGGCTCGCCCCCGACCTTCACCGAGCGGGTGATCTCAACCGGCGCAGACCAGGCCTATTCCGTTTTCGCGACGGACGTGGACGGCGACGGGAACACCGACGTCCTCTCCGCGTCA
>CP070827.1:841255-848032 GCA_020344555.1 Phycisphaerales bacterium | reverse complement strand
GAAACTGGACGAACTACGGGAACGGCCCGCAGCGTAGCGGGCCACCGAGTCTCTCACAAAATGCCGTCGGGAGATTCCATTGAATTGCGAGGCAAGACAGTACGCGATTCGACCGGACTCGCTCCAACCCCGCCGTCCCCATAAGCAGACGACAGATTACGCTCCCTTCGACGTACAGCGCGTTCTCCGGGATCTCGTTGATGTCCGAAGCGTTAACGACGTTAGGATGAGTGATCAGCGTATCGCAGGACGCGGCAAGAAGACGCGCAACGGGGGCCGCATCGCCGGCATGGCCGCCGATCTCCGCGCCGATGCCGGTCGGCACCAGCAGCACAACGGTGAACTGATCCGTGTTCTCGACGGGCCGTCGGGAAAAGTCGAAGACCGAAGAGGGGACTGGGCGCCCGGCCTCCGTGAGCCCACTGAACGCACCGACCTCGCAATGATAGCCGGAGGTGTCAGACGCCGTCACCACAAACCGCACCGGAGCCAAGCCATCCGGAAGCAGGTCGGCAGCACTCCGTCGTAAGTGCTCCAATAGGCTCCGGCCGTCGGCCCTTGCGGAAAGGTCAATCTCTTGCTCAAGCAATAACACCGCTTTTCAACTCCTTGTCACTCGACAGGGCCCGTCTAGCGCCGTGTCACGACGTTCGTCGTCCAGTCACTAGCCGCAAACCATTTCACCGTAAAGCTTGCGGCCTCTTCCGTGTCGAACTCCTTGCAGGAGAATATATTCACGTACACAGCTTTCATCAAGTCCAGCGTATGTATTACGATCGTGCTCGTAAGAATGAACTGCACGGCACTCGTTCCTTTTGTCCTGGAGCCAGTCTGCTTCTCCTCCTCCGGTACACCCACGTCGTCCCAGAAGTGAAGATCGCATCGCTCCATGTCGATCAGTTCGCAGAGTCCTATGCAGTACTCTTCGATAGCCTTGCGCGTGAATGTGCTATCATCGCATCCGTGCAGATCGAGGATAAGCTCCTGACCGTAAACCTCCTTCGACAACACTTCTCCATCCATACCTTCGTAGGTCAGTCTGTCTCCAGTGATGCTACCCATCATTCCCTACACTGCTGTTGGGTCCGCTCATTCGACTATCCTATGCCGACGGGCATCGTGACCCATATTAGACAAGACCTCCGTTTAGAACAATGCCCCGCACAGAGCGCGGAACCAAATGTGGGGTCATTCGTCACGTCCTCCATTCTCCGACTCACCGAGCGAACTCTCGGCTAGCCGAGTCAATCTGCGCAACACCTCCGGTGATAGACCCGCGAAAACGCCCCAGAATACTGAAAGCCCAATATTCTTCAGTAAGTCCCAATCAACCTGGGGATTCGCCGCGTTCCCCGCGGCGGGTCGAATCTTGCCTATTTCCAGACCTGCCTGAGACCAGATCTTTCCGGTCGGAAGGTTCGGAAAGATTCTTCCGTCGAGTGCCTCGCCCCAAATTGCGGCGTAAAGGAGGACAGCAGCTATTGCCCCTATTGCAATGCTCCGAACGGTCTTGAGTAGGAGCAGCTTACCGTCCGTCTCGCCGAGTTCCGGAAGGTGTATGGTGTGAACTCGAAGCAATATTGATAACAATGCGCCAGCGATACCGAGCCCGATCCAGTGGAGGAAGCCTAGATTCCAGTTTCCTTGCCCATGTACAACAGGTAAGATTCCAACCAAAAGCGTTACCAGCAGCGTCGCGCACACCCAGTAGGTCACACACGTTCGCATCCACTCGCCAATAGCCCACGTCTTATCGTACCAGGCAACGGTATCACGAAGGGACTTCAGGTCTGCGCGAAGCCTCTCTCGAAGTTCGAGGCGTTTTTTGTTGTCTTGTTCTTGGGTAGCATCCTTCGGACTGGGCTCTTCGAGCTTGGCCATAATTCCAGTTACTCGAGCAGTGGTTCCTTCCTGGCTGTCCTGTCCAGCACCATAGGCATATTCATCGAGATATTCGAGTTCACTCCTTGTCTTTCCAATCAGTTCAGCTTCTGGGTGATAGAGATCGACGAGAGCCTGCCTCAACGGCAGAGCATCGAGTTCGAAAACAGGTCGATCAAGCTTCTCTAGCCTCGACCTTTCGTTCTCGGCCTGTTCTTTGGCCTTGGTCCGTTCCGGATCTTCAGAAACGGAAGCGCCGTAATGATCGATTTCCGAGAAGAGGCCCTCAAGTTCGGACGATTCGACGGTACGTCGATTCTTTACCCAATATGGGTACGCCCCCCGAAGAAAGCTTGCCAGTGCCACCGGAGTCAATGCCAGAGCCACATACGTCCAGGCAATATCCTGTGGGGGCCATGCGCAGCGAGCAATCTGCAGTACAACGTACGGCACAGTGCATACAACGAAGAGGACACCAACGACGATGAAGAAAGTGTTCCAACTGTCGAGCAAGCGTCTCAATATAAACCGCCTAACCTAGCGTCTTCTTCTGCGTAGCGAACGACCTCCTGGGTCTGAATCCTACCGTCATTGCCGTACTCCAGAGTAAGCCCGTGCTGCGTACCGGCTGCTCCTCGCCGATGTTCGTTGAGATGGGCATGTCCTTGAAACCGGCCTCGTCGAGCCGTTGCCGAACGGCCCTGATGTTGAGCGGGTATGGCGTGCCCAAGGCCGATCCGGGATATTCGACATCAGCAATGTGCGCCCCACCCTCTGCCGCCGCTAGGGCCTCGTTCGACCCCCTCACGCTCACCAACAGGCGTCCCATGATGTTCCGATCTCCCGAGCCTGGCCAACGTTCGCTCGGACGTGCATCATAGCGATCAAGTCACCTCTACGGTAGCCCCGAGACCTTTTGAGACCGGCCATCGGGCGGGAGCCAATACAGGATGGTTGAAAGCCAGCCGGAAGAAGGTAGGATCTGTGCCGGTGCTGCCGAGCGAACCCAGAAACCAGGGCGATCCGGGCCGGGCGGGTCACATGGAGGTTCCTATGGTGGTAGGCTACCCGCCGTGGACCTGTCCCGCAGCGGGCGAACTGACCGATGGACGCCACAACGAGGGCACTTATCGAGACCAACGGGGCCACGGGCTACGCGATGATGGCCGGCGCCGATAGCGACGGGCACAGAGTGGTCGAGGCTGCGGACAAGGAAACCGGCGAGAGGTTCGTCGTCCGCGCTGACGACCTTTACATGGCCGCTGTGTTCAAGGGCTGGAAGCTCGGGATGCGACAAGACCAGGGGAAACTGCCAGAGACTACGCCGACCGAGTGCTATCGATTCCGGTTGGAGGCTTGAAGTACTCCATCCCTGTCTGTGTTCGTGAGTTGGGCATCAAGGCCCAGGTACCGACACTTCACGACGTGGCAGACGATGCCTACTTGAGCCATCTCATCTTTCAGGCTTTGCGGAGCGTCGTACAGGTTTGAGGTTGCACTGGCATGGATGCCTCAGGGCAGGAGGTGTAGGCAAAGTTGAGCTGTCATCGCTAACCTATCGCCTGCGCTTCATCAGCAGGGCACCGCAGGCGGCCAAGACGAGTGTGGATGGCTCGGGGATGAATGCTAGGTATGTCGGTCCTCTAAGGCCACCGCCGGTTGCAAACGTGTCGATGAAGGCCCCAGTTACACCGTGGTAGCGTCGAACGCTGTCGGTGTAGTGGCTGATGGCATAGAGATTGCCATCCGGGCCGAACGTCAAGTCTGCAGGCCCGTCCAGCCCGTTACGTACGACAAACTCGTCAATGAAGGTTCCGCTCTCGCCATCGTAGCGTAGGATCCGGTCGTTACGAAAGCTTGCAACGTAGAGATTCCCGTCCGAGCCGAATGCCAAACCAGTGGGGTCATCCAGGCCGCCGTCACTAGCGAACGTGTCCATGAAGGCTCCGGTGCTCCCATCATAGCGCAGAACGCTGTCGCTGAGTTGGCTACTGACGTAGAGATTGCCATCGTGGCCGAAGACGAAGTTGACCGGCACATCAAGCCCGCCGCCACTAGCGAACGTGTCCATGAAGGCTCCGGTGCGCCCATCATAGCGTAGAATGCTATCGGTGTAATAGCTACCGACATAGAGACTCCCGTCTTGTCCAAATACTAAAGCAGTCGGCGCATCCAATCCTCCGCCATTGGCGAAAATGCCCATGAAGGCTCCCGTGTGTCTATCATAGCGTAGAACGGTGTCCGTACTGAAACTGCCCACGTAGAGATTGCCGTCGAGACCGAAGGCTAACCCCTCCGGTCCGTCCACGCCGCCCGCGAACGTGTCGATGAAGGCCCCGGTTTCACCGTCGTAGCGCAGAACGCTGTCGGTGTGCAGGCTGCTGACGAGGAGATCTACCCCTGCCCCTCGGGCGGACCCAATCGCGAAACAACTCCCGACGAACCACACGCCCAGCACAAGAGGTTTCGCGGAATGGCTTCTGCCACCTGGGCGCCGACGTGAGCACCACACACCGGAAAAATACGCAGTCGGCGTCGGCCTCGAAAGGAAGTTGGCTCTGATCCTCCCCGAGATTTCAGAATGGACCTTGTTCGAGCCGAGACTTCCTATGTGTTGCACCTGTCGCTGTGATTCTGCGCAGGTCAGCCGCTCGCCGGCGACCCAAGGATGGGCCGGTCTTGAACCGACATTCTCCATACACTGAACCTCTGACAGTATTCTACCAAAACAAGCTGCTGCGATCAAGCTGAGAACGTGCGTTCCACAGCGAGTCTTGCCCGTTTCCCTGGTTGATCCGCGAATCTTGCGTATCCGCCCGTGGCCCGAGGGTCTCTGCCGGTTTTTGCGCAGCTCCGCTTACCGCCCCAAGCGGATTGTCGGATCTGTCGTTGGATCACGGTGCTCATCCGCGCTGAACCGATGGCGGGACGCCTTGTCGATACCCGCCTTGCGTCCCGGATGGGGCAAAAACCGCCGCAAGTACCCTTGGCGATGCCGACCGTCTGGAGCTTGCCGCCCTCCCCGTGCAGCACGCGGACCGTGCCGGCGTCGGGGTCGATGTCGACAGGTACCAGGGCCATCGTTGATCGGCCACCGATCCGCTTGGCACCCGCAATAGGCCTTGGCCGGCGCCCCTTCGACCTCAGGAGCCGCCATTGGTGAGGGGTGCAGGGCAGGGCCTAGTGGCCGCAACGCTCCCGCCAGGACGGAAAAGGAGACCACGGCGAGCCCTCTCGCCCACCGGGTGACGCTGGGCAGCAGGGCGTGATTCTCGTGGTCGGAGTAGCCTTACCCATCGATCTCAGCACGAATCACGTCGGGGACCGCCATGATATTGTTGGCGCAGCCTTCTCGACTGTAGAATACCGCCCTGGGACGGCGGTTGATCACCGCCAAGTGGCTTCGGCGGCGACTTGGTTTCACCTACCTTCCGAGCGCCGCCGAAGCCGGTCCGGTGAAAGGTAGGCAACATGGCAAAGGACAATTACGAAGGACATCACAAGCGGGCACGCGAGGCTCACGAACAGTACAGGGCAAACCGTCCAACCTTCGGCGAGATCAAACAGTGTATTATCGACGTACTGAGGCCTTTGGAGACGCATCGCTGCGAACGAGCAGAGAAAGCAGAAGACGGGGGGTTGATGCGTACCATTGCCTACATGCCCGAGTCGGTTCTTCCTGCCTATGGCGCGGAAGAGGGGATGATCATCTGTCTGGTGTGGGAGAAGTTCGCAGGAACGCCGAAGCATATTATTGTGCAGGCGCTTAAGGATCTTGAGCAATCGGGACAGATTTACGAGACCGAAGATGAGAGTCTGGGCAAGCCCGTCACGGTCTGGCGTATACGTCTTGACGGCCAGGCAGAGGCCGAATCGGAGGCGTCGCCTGAGACGAGCGCCAAGCAGCGGGAGACTGCAAAAAGAGCGACTCACATCGCCAATGTGGATGCGGACGGGGAAACTGGAACCGTTGCCCCGCTTGCTCCCGCTCGCCATTCGGCGGACGATACGTCTTCCCCAGAGATTGACAAGCCCACACTCGCATTGGCAATCCTCTTCCAGCAACCAGATATTTCGCCGACGGACTTGGCGAATCGCGTTGGCGTAGCGCGCAGCACGCTCTACTCAAAGTCACCTAAGTGGAAGCCGGTCCGCCAGACGCTCACCGCTCGCGGAGACGGCACGCTTCCGAAGGGGAGGAAGGGGAACGACGGATCCATCGAGGCTGAGCACGAATACAGCGAATACCATCCCGCCGATGATGACGATGCCACGTAGTCGCGCGACTCGGACGTAGACGCGCCGCATTTCTTGGCCCTCATTTTTGATAGCGCCAAGGCCGTTTTCGGCGGTATTAAGGCCGTCGCGCGCGACTCTCGCCCATCTACAGTATGTGTGCGAAAAGAACCAACAAGAACGATCTATGGTTGGTACTTGGGCACTTGCTCCATGACCTAGCGTTGGAGCGTTGGCCGCAAGCGCTTGTGTGGGCGCGGTCGTTGCTCCGGCACATCGCGCGGAGGGCGGATGAGAAATGACGCCGAATCCTCAAGACGCCGATCGGAGTACTTCGTTCAGGCTCAACGGGCGCGCGGTCCGGTGGATCGTTGATGGCCCCAAGGGGATCCGGGCCTGGCTGGAGGCTGGGTGTCCCGACCGTGTCACATGGGGAGCTTTGCGACGCGATGGGAGGGCTGAGCGATGACACGACAAAAAGGACCGCCGGGCAAGCCCACCGCGACGGGCGAAGATCGAAGCGCACACAATCATACGGCATCACTCGCCGACGTGCAAGGCCAGCTCGCCCGCTTCGCGGCTTGTGTCTTCGCTCCCGACGATGTTGTAGAAATCCGGCAGCTCCCGTCCGGGCGATCGACGTGGCAACGGGCATCGGAG
>CP070827.1:834247-841155 GCA_020344555.1 Phycisphaerales bacterium | reverse complement strand
TCAACGGTGTAGACGAAACGTCCGACACTGTTCTGGCGGCGCTCGAATGTCACCGGCTCGACGGCCCCGCCCGGGCCGACGTGCACGTTTCGCCGGTCCACGACGCCTCCCGGTCCCCCCTCGGTGTCGTTCCGCTCGCGAAGCCGGACATGAACGGTTTGCCCTTCGAGACCCTCGGTGGAAAGGCGGGCGGAAACCGGAAAGGGGTCCTGCTGAAACGCGTTGGGGGGCGCAAGAATCTCCGCGACCCGTACGTTCTGCGGGCTTGACGGATCCCCGACTCCGATCACGTGAACCGGCAGCCGGCGATCGCGCGCGTATCGCCCGGTCTCCTCGGCCGTAGCCCCCTGGTTAAACCCGCCGTCGCTGAAAACGACCACCGCCGCCACCGGTGCGCTGCCCAGCGACTCGACGGCACGATGCACGGCACGTTCAATATTGGTGGCGGCTCCGGACCCGGCCATCTCGGTCGGAACCTCGTCGACACCCAGCAGTGTTTGAGTATTGTCACCCGTGTCGGCAGGTCCGACTCTACCCTCGCGGGTCGCCCGGATGGTTGCCAGTAGCCGCGGTTCATCGCTGAAAGCGTAGAGCTTTACCCGGTTGCTGTCCGCGAGGTCCCGCAGAAACTGCCTATCGCCTTGACTGAAGACCTGTTCGACCACACTTGTACGGCGAATGGGCGACAAGTCCGACGTACCGAGCACTCGTTTGACGCGCTGGGCGGCCGACTCGTCGCGATATGCGTCCGCCAGGTCCATGCTCGATGAGTCGTCAGTCAGAACAACCGTGTACGAGTCGACCCAGCGACGAAGGATTCGCACGCGCACCGGCTCCAGCAGAATGACAGCCAATGTCACCAATACGGCACAGCGCACGATCGCCAGAGTCATCCGCACCCATAGGGACGCCCCGATACGCCCTTCACGGCGGTACATCCACACGACTGCCCAGCAAACGCCGGCAACCAGGGCAAAACCCGCCACCGCCGGCCAACCCTCGGGCATATGGCGAAGCTCGGTCACGAACTCCTCCTGGTCGCGCGTGACCGGGCCGGCCAGCAGGGACAGAATTGTCAACGGTGGACACAACATTGCGGGTTCAGCGCCTCCGACCCCACCACCAGGCTAGACTCTGTTCCGTCAGCAGCACCGCAGCCGCCGCCAACAGGAAGAGTCGCCACAGCTCCGTTCGAGCTCCACCGGCGGCCCCTGTTAGCCTGTCGACACCTTTGACGTAGTCGAACGGCACGTCGCTTATAGCCTGACGAAGTTCATCTTCCTCGGCCATGGCCAGATCACTTTCCTGCGGGTCCACGTTGACCGCCACCAACCTTACGGTTTCGCCGCCCTCGTGCCGCGGAAGCACAAACTGGTACATTCCGGCCGTGTCCGTGTGCTCCCAGCTCAACCTCAGTCCTCGTCCGTCGCCGGCCGGGGCGGCCGTCAGCCCCACTTCGCGCTCATTCGGGTAGGCGGGGGTGCGCACTACGGCATCCGGCTCGAATACCGCCGGGTCGAGCGGAAGCTCGATCGTGTCACCCACCCAGTGATGCACACCGGTACGGCCCTGATGAGCAACATGACGCACCAGCTCCATCATGACTGGGAGGAACGTGGGATGATCCGGCCATTGGTGCCACTCCTTGTCAGCGGCCGTGGTGATGAGCACGACTCTTCCACGCCCGAACCGGCGCTCGACCATTGCAGGGTGCTCGTCGGGGTCGTCAAACCTGGCGATGACACGCCCGGGAGGGTTGCGCCGTGCCTCGACATTATCGCTGCTGTCGGACGATCCCCGCCCCGAGTCATCAATGGAATCATCCGTGGTGACATCGAATGGCACGCATCCGAAGTACTCGAAAAATGCGATCTGAGAGATCCCGAGTGGATCACCTTCGCTACTGAGGCCGCGCATGACGGAGTGCAACCTATCGGCTACGATCAGATGCGATACGCCGGGGCCACGGATGACCTCGGTCAACTCGGCGGGCAACACTCCCTCGCCGTCTCGGTAGAAGGCTGCGTTGTACAGGTCGGCGTCCACCTGATCGCCTAGGAAAAAGAGCAACCCGCCACCCTGCCGCACGAACTGCTCCAGCAACTCGATGGCCGGGTCGCTGAGGCGATACACGTTCGCCAGAACGACGACGTGGAAACCCGCGAGATTGGCGTCTTCGAATCCCGTTTCGTCAACTACAACGACCTCATTACCGCTAAACACCTCTCCCTCCGGCCGCATTGCGGTGGTCAGGAAGGTTACTTCATCGTCGAAGCTGTCCGCAGAAGGTTCACCGTTGACGATCAGGGTGCGGATCGCGCTGACTACCTGAGCCGCGGCATACCGGACGTTGTCGACTGGAAGTGCATCAGGAGCAAGCTCCACGCGCACGGCTTCGAAGCCCGCCCTGACGAATTCCGCCTCCAAATCCACAGATACGGTTTGCTGCGGGCCCAGCTCACGAAGCGTCTTCGACGGCTGGGCCAGGTTGCCGACCGTAAGCTCTAACTCGAGGTTCTCGACCGACCGGCTGGCGTAGTTCCCTACTTTCGCACGGATGGTACCGGTCGCCCCCGCAACGAGCTGGCCACCTTCCAGGCTAAGCTCGCCAACGGCCAGATTGCGCGCGTCGTCGACCCCGACGTTGATCAGCACGGTTTGCTGCCCACGATCATCTCCCGCCCACGCCGCCAACGGCGCCAGAATACTCGGGCTACGGGCTTGCGCACCTGAGCCGCGGGCGGAATGGAATCCCGATCTATCGGGAGCCCGCGCGGAATCCCGCACGGCTGGGTGGCCCACCTCCTCAGAGGTGGGGGACTCTCCCGGGCCACCCACCCGGACCCAGTCATGCCGTTGAAAATCGCTGATGATGTAGACGGCCGCGTTTGTAATGTCCGGATTGTCTTCGAGCATCTCGACCACGCCCTCGACGACGGTTGCCGGATCAATCGAGCGCTGTGACGGCGCCAAGGCATCGAGTCGTGCCAGCAGCTCCTCCGTTTGCACGTCGCTGAGGTATATGCCCGATTCCACGGGCGACGAGGGAGCCGACGCCCGAAGAATCGTTACCGTGTCATCCGGTTTCTCTCTTCGGATACCTTCGACAAGGCGCCGCACCGCCAGCTTGGCCCGGTCAAACACCGTGCCGCCCGCGGACTCGTAGGCCATGCTGAACGAATCATCCAGCACGAAAACCCGCTCCGTGTGCTGCGACCCGCCCCACAACATGGCCAGACCCGCCGGCTTGAAAAACGGTCTGGCAACCATGGCGGCTATAAACGCAACGGCCATGCATCGCAGGGCCAAAAGAATCCACTCTTCCATCCGCAGCCGCCGCCGGTTGCGACGCTCCGCATGAATCAGAAAGTCCATTGCCGCCCAGCGGATCCGCCTGAACCGCCTCCGGGCCAGCAAGTGGATCAGAATCGGTGCAGCCACGGCCGCCGCCCCGCCAAAGAAGAGGCCGGGCGAAACAAAGGCGGCAAGAAGTGACGGTGTAGACGGCATAAGGGACGACTCAACAATGCTGAACGTCGAATAGCGAATGGCGAATAGTCAGATCCTCTGTCTTTGCCTTTCGCTATCGCCCATTCCCGATCCTCCTAGGTTCTGGCTCGTTGCCGATGCATCCGAGTCGCCAGGAACGTTGTCAGGGCGACGTCGACGCTGTCGGCCGTGCTGATTAGGGCGTAGTCGATCTTGTGATCCAGACATACGCCGCGCATCTTGCGAACAAACGTTTGCAGCGCTTCCAGATAACTGCCGCGCAGGGATTGTGGATCGGTGAGGACCTCGAGGTCCATCTCCTCGAGCCCTTCAAACAGCGTGCGGTCGGCAAACGGGAACTCCAACTCGTCATGATCGAGCACGTGCAATACCAGCACGTCGTGCTGATCGTATCGGAACCGTTGTAGGCCGCGAATGATATCGTCGGCGTCAGTCAACAAATCGGACAGGATTACGACCATTCCCCGGCGCGGAATACTGTTGGACAGACGCTGGAACAGCGCCTTCAGGTCGGTCTTGTCCTTCGGAGCGTTTGATTCAATCATCACCGCCAGCGTGTACAGCGAGGCCCGATTTGTCGAGACCGGGAGCTGTTGCCGGACCTCACTGTCAAACAGTGTCAGCCCGACGCCATCCTGCTGATAGATCAGCAAGTGGGCCAGAGAAGCCGCCAGCGTGGCCGCATAGTCCCACTTCCTCATGCGCCCCGTACCGGGGTGCTCTGGGTAGGCCATCGAGCCAGAACAATCCAGCAGCAGGTGTGTGCGCAGATTCGTTTCCTCTTCATACTCCTTGACGAAGAATCGATCGGCCTTGCCGTAGACCCGCCAGTCAATGTGCCGGATGTCATCGCCCGGCACATAGGAACGATGACTGGCGAACTCCACGCTGAAACCCTTGTAAGGGCTCCTGTGCATACCGCTGACAAACCCCTCGACAACGTGGCGGGCCCGCAGCTCCAGTCGGGAGATCTTGCTGAGGACCTCAGGCTGAAAGTATCTTGTTAATTCGCTCATCGTCGTCTAAAGGGGTGTGTGTCGGGTCGAGGCCGGCCAGAAGATTGTCTATGATCCGGTCGGGTGTGTATCCCTCCGCCTCCGCCGAAAAGTTCGTGACCATACGGTGTCTAAGAACCGGGTGTGCCAGGGCACGGATGTCATCGGCCGACACGTGATAGCGACCTCGCAGCGTTGCCCGGGCTTTGCCTCCCAGGATAAGGGCCTGAACGGACCGTGGTCCGGCGCCCCAGGTCAGCAACTTGTTGATCAAGGCCGGGCTCTGCGGCTCTTTGGGTCGGGTCGCCCGGACCAGATCCAATGCATGGCGGATAACGTCCGGTGCGGCGGGTACGCGTCGCACCAGCCGTTGAAACTGCAGAATATCTTCAGCGGAGAGGATCCGGTCGATCTTCGGCTCTGCCTCGGCCGTTGTACGCTCCACCACATCGTATTCCTCTTTGTAGGAGGGATACCCGATGAAGACTTTGAAGATGAAGCGGTCCTGTTGGGCTTCGGGCAGCGGGTACGTGCCCTCTTGCTCGATCGGGTTCTGGGTGGCCAGCACGAAAAACGGGGGGGACAGGTCGTGCCGCTCGCCGCCGACGGTCACCTGGCGCTCCTGCATCGCCTCCAGCAGAGCAGCCTGGGTCTTCGGCGGAGTCCGGTTGATCTCGTCCGCGAGTATCACGTTGGCGAAGACGGGACCGGGCAGGAACTTGAAGGTTCGGCTGCCGGTGGCCCGGTCCTCCTGAATGACCTCCGTTCCCGTGATGTCGGAAGGCATCAGGTCCGGTGTAAATTGGATTCGGTTGAACGAGAGATTCAGACAACGCGCCAGCGTTGAGATCATCAAGGTTTTAGCCAACCCCGGCACGCCCTCCAGAATGCAGTGACCGCCGGCGAAAAGAGCGATCAGAAGCTGGTCCACCACCTCTTCCTGCCCGACGATCACCTTACCGAGCTCGCTGCGAATCTTACCGTAGGCGGCTCTGAGCTGTTCGATCGCCTCCGTATCACTACAGGACGGGTCTTGAGCCGACCCGCCCGTCGTCAAGTCGTTGTCCATCGTCTGCTCCAAGAAGCATCCTCATGATTGAGCCGCGGGCTTAAGCCCGCGCGGACGTCCGCATCCCGGCGCGCCGGGAAAGCCTGCGGCTCGTAATGATTGTCACCCCTCACTGCTGCATGATCGGTAACTGATTATACGGGAGTTGGAGAATGATAAGAGCTAACGTGGTCCCGTAAATATCGCCCACACCGTCTCCCATCCATGCCCCGTCAGCCCGTTGCCGGTCGAGTAGGTACTGTCGCCGCCTGGGAAAATACTCGTCCCAATACGGATCGTCCGATATATACAAGGCCTGTGCGAGATACAGATGGGCGTAGTAGTCATGTCCGCCTTGCGTACTGCTTGGCTTGATCAGCGGCTTGCAAAACTCCAGCGCCCGCTTGGCGCGAGCACTGTCGTACTGCCCTGCGTTGAACCAGCAACAAACCGCCGCTGCCGTGATCGCCGGTCGGGAGTTGCCCATCCGCTGGTGGACTGCGTAGCGAATCCCTCCATCGCTGTTTTGCGAATTGGCTAAGTACCTCATCGCGGAATTGACCACCACCTTCGGTACGGCTATCCCTACATTACGACACGACCGCAACGCTTGCACCTGCGTGATCGTCACGGAGCCCTCGTCGCTACGGGAATTGGGCGTGTAGTACCAGCCCCCGGGGCCACTCTGGGCTCGGGCGGTCAGGCGCACAGCACGGACAAGAACATCATGGATCTCCTGGGCCCTGGTCGGATCCTCGGTCATGCCGTACAACTGGCTGAGAAACAACATTGAAAACCCGTGCCCGTACATGGGTCGCCCTTCGTGCTCCGGTCGTGCGATCAGACCGCTCTGGGTAGCTGAGCGGAGCAGGTACCTGGTTGCTCTATCCACCTGCGGTGCGTACCGACCCTGGGTCGTAGTATTGCCGTCCATAAGCAACGCCAAGCCTGCCAGGCCCGTCATCGCGACTGGATACTTGCCGTACCGCCCTTGATTGGACCAGGAGCCCTGTCGATCCTGGGTCCGGGCGAGGTAGGCAAGACCTCGTTCTATCGCTGATTTGGCCGCCGGCGTAATCTGCTGTGGCAGCCGCTGCGGTACCTCTTCCTGCGCCCGTGCCATCGAGCCGGCAGCCAGCACGAGAGCGGCAACGGCCGATGTTGTCGCCTGCCCGACCCACTTTGTAGCCCACTTTGAAATGCCAAACGACGAATGACGGGAAGCGCCAATTTCGCCATTCGATACGGCCGGTGTCCACTTCATTCAGAACTCCCCCTGGGTCTGCTCCGTTGCAGATCCCATGCGCAGAGCGTGAATACCTGTGTCGGTCCCCACGACGGCTATTCCGGGAACC
>CP070827.1:827231-834147 GCA_020344555.1 Phycisphaerales bacterium | reverse complement strand
ATGAGGATTTGGATCCCCTGGTACAATAAGTTACTGGCGTGCGGAAGGGATGGAACAGGGACCAAAGGTGTATACTAGTCCCCGTTCAAGCGTGATTTATTCGCTTGATTTCAAAAAAAGTACTCGAAATGCCTTGATTTATGCGTATAACGTACTGTGTCAAAAAACTGGCACGAATACGCAAGGAGGCATTTCGAGTGAACAAGAGTAAAGCACAAAGCAAGGCGGAACGCAAGCGGAAACTGGTCAATCGGAAGCGGCGGATTCAATATCGTCTCCGAGACATCAACTGGGCGCCGCAGGACGAGCCGATGTTCACGGCCAGCAACATCCGCTACGAACTGGCGGACCGGGTACGCGGCCTGGGTCCGGGCGGAATCGGGGCCATGCACCTGCTGGCCCGGCGAACCGGTCTGGTCGAGGCCATTGACCGCCGGCTGCATGTGCTGAAAGTCCATTTGCCGTACCACGAGTCGGACCATGTTCTGAACATCGCGTACAACCTCCTGGCCGGCGGAACCTGCCTGGAAGACCTCGAGCTGTGGCGAAACGACGAAGTGTACCTGGACACCCTCGGGGCCCAGCGAATCCCCGATCCCACCACAGCGGGCGACTTCTGCCGGAGGTTTGAGGCCGTCGATGTCGAGATCCTGATGAACACCATCAACAACGTGCGGGTGAAGGTATGGCGACGGCAGCCGGCGTCGTTTCTGGAGGAAGCGATCATCGATGGCGACGGCGTGATGGCCGAAACCACCGGCGAGTGCAAGCACGGCATGGACATCAACCACAAGGGTCAGTGGGGGTATCACCCGCTGCTGATCTCCCTGGCCAACACGGCCGAGCCGCTGTACCTGGTGAACCGCAGCGGCAATCGCCCGTCTCACGAAGGGGCGGCCGTTCGTTTTGATCAGTCCATTGCCTTGTGTAAGCGCGCGGGGTTCAAACGGGTTCTCTTGCGCGGGGACACGGACTTCACCCAGACCCAGCATTTGGATGCCTGGCACGCTGCGGGTGTGCGGTTCATCTTCGGCACCGATGCGATGCCGAATTTGGTTGAGATGGCGGAAAGCCTGGGAAACAAGGCCTGGAAGCCTCTTCGCCGAGATGCGAAGTACATGGTCAAGACCACGCCTCGCGACCGCCCGGTGAACGTAAAAGAAGCGATCGTGCGGCAGCGTGGCTTCGAGAACATCCGGCTGCAGTCGGAAGAGGTGGCCGAGTTTGACTACGCCCCCGGTCGGTGCCGGCGTAGCTATCGGATCGTCGTGGTGCGCAAAAACCTGTCGATCCAGCGTGGTGAGTGGGCCTTGTTCGATGATGTACGTTACTTCTTCTACATCACGAACAACCGCTCGATGACGGCCTCGGGGATTGTGCGGTCGGCCAACGACCGCTGCAACCAGGAGAACCTGATCAAGCAGCTCAAGAGCGGTGCCCGTGCCCTGCGGGTGCCGGTGGACAATCTGGTGAGCAACTGGGCGTACATGGTGATGGCCTCCCTGGCTTGGACCCTCAAGGCCTGGTTCGCGTTGCTCTTGCCGGAGCAGGGCCGATGGAAACAGAAGCATGGTTACGAGAAGGCGACGGTGCTGCGCATGGGGTTCAGGCAATTTGTGAATGCGCTTGTCCGGGTGCCGTGCCAGGTGGTGCGAACCGGTCGCCGGTTGGTCTACCGTTTGTTGGCGTGGAATCCTTGGCAGCATGTGTTCCTACGCGGCGTGGACGCGCTGCACACAATGTCAACGTGGCGACACCCGCTGCGGTGTTGAGCGTCACTCTTTGACGCCGGGATAGGGACGTCCCGGTTCGCGTGGGCCGCAAGCCAAAAGAAAGTGAGGGCCGCCAATGGCAAAAACACAACCGAGTGACTCCCACCCGACCCACAGACAGGTCGGGCGGGGGCGCCTGCGCCCGCCAGCCAACCTCATGCCCACCGGTCAACAAGGCATTATGTTACGCTTGTTTTGGGGCTAGACTACCTTCTTGCGCATCTTATTCCATCATTTCGGGATAGTCTGGCGGTTGTGGTTCCTGGTCTGTCGTACGCTCACGACCGCAAGTGCGACGCCCACTGCCTACGTCTTGATGATTTGCCGTCTCGGCTTCAGATGTGTGCAAAGGATGTCGCGCGTTGGAGAATGCGTAATGCTGAGTTGGGTGTCTCTTCTGAGGATCGACCATTTCAGGCTGGTCGACAATTCGCCACGACACGCGAGGAGACAAAGGGACTTCTTGACTATCTTGAACGTGTCATGCAGGAACTTGGACTTGGCGACACATCGTTGATTGGCGAGCAACAGCCGCCGCAGCAGTCAGACACGACTCCCGAGTATTGCTTCCGGCAAAAGGGGGATATGTGGGAAGTACGATTCGGCAAAGAGAATGGGTCTTTTGAAGCGCGCAAAGGATTTGGGATCATCGCCCGGCTATTGCAGTTTCCGAACTCTCAGAAGCCGATCTCGGCTCTCGACTTGCAGGGGTGCGATTCGTTGCGGGCTGGCACATCGCACACACAACAACCTCGACTCGATAACGAGGCGATCGCCAAATACAAGGAGAGGCTCGACGAGATCGAAGTGGAGATTGAAGCCGCCAACAAGCGGGAGGACCTCGCAGAGGCCGAGAGGCTTGACCGGGAGAAGGAGCAGATCTTGGAGGAGTTCCGCCCTGCCCTGAACATCAGGGGACAATCACGAAGCCTCGGGCCGTCATCTAACGCAGAAAAAGCCCGGGTTGCAGTACGGAGAAACCTCGACCGAGCATACGACAGACTAGAAGGGGCAACTCCGCCCCTCCCCGCACTCGCCGGACACTTGCGTGAGAGCATCCGAACGGAGGGCGGCGCATACGCCTACCGCCCGCCCACGCCTCTCAACTGGGATCTCGGTTGAGAATCACGTCGTTACGCCAAATGTCACATTCGTGACGCCAAATGTCACATTCGTGACGCCGTTTGTACCGCCTTGAGTTATGAAGGCTCGATGCTGGATTCGGTGTATTGGACACCGTTCATCGAGCGAAGCGGTCGAGGTGATCCTATGTCGCAAGCCGTTTACATGATACAGCCAACCGTCGGCGAGATCGCTCGTCGAACCGGCTACGCTGTTCACCGCGTTGAGTACGTCATCAGGTCGCGCAACATCCGCGCCAGTAGTCGAGCTGGTAATGCTCGGGTCTTCACGGAGGCTGACGTGGAGCAGATCGCCAGCGAGCTACGCCGGATCGATGCCGAGAAGGCAACAACCGGCCCCGGCCGCCAAACGTACCAGTGGATTCAGGAGGCCCGCTGATGAGTCTGGTGGAATCCGCCGACCACCGCATCTCCAAGCAGCTGCGGAGTAGTGGCGACCGGCTGCTGTCCGCGCGATCCGTCCGCGCGTTGCTGGATGTCTCTGACCGTGGTCTCCGTCGATGGGTTGCCGGCGGAAGGTTCCCAAAGCCGGACGTGAAGATCGGCCGTAGCCTACGCTAGAAGGAGTCCACAGTTGCCCAGTTCGTCGAGTCGAACCAAGTACAAGGAAGCGCACATGGCTAAGAATACTTGGCCCGCGCCCCGGCCAGCACGCCGGAGCACGGGCGACGGCACGACTCGGGCGAATCTTATCATAGCTCTCCGCTTGAGTCAAACCGAGGGCTCCGGGCGATGACGGCACAGCGAGTCAAGACGACACAAGGCACCCGGACTCGCTTCCGCTGGTTGGACGCCGTGCTGGCGGCAAACCTGAGGTCACGGGCGAAGGTCGTGGCAGCCTACCTGTTCGCCCGCTCCAACGGTGAATGCCTGGCCTGGCCGAGTCAGCCTACGCTTGCCGAGGGCTGCAATATGTCGCGTCGCGGCGTCCAGCTCGGGCTCGATGAGCTGGAAGAGGCGGGGTTCTTGACCACTGACCTACACGCTGGGCCGGTTTGCTCTGACAAGCGCAACCGCCCCAACGTGTACAAACTGCAAGCGGCGCATGACTGTGCGCGGCTTAATGGCAAACAAGGGGCGCACGCTGGTGCGCGGCCTAAACGCGCAAGGGGCGCACAGAATGACGCACAAGGGGCGCACGACCGTGCGCACGGAACACTCATAGAACACTCAGTTAACGAACCTAAGAAGGTTCGTGCAAGCCAGAGCGTAGCGAGCAGCTCGAAAGAGGGCCTCAAGCCGAGCGAAATGAAGACGGCCCTTTGCGACATCTTCGGGCTGGATGAAACCAAACTGAGCAAGCCAGAACACGGCCGGTACATGAAGGCTGCCAAGGAGTATCTAAAAACGCCTCGAGCGTTCCCGACTGAAATACGTCGGCGACGCGAGCGATACCGCAGGATGTGGCCGAAGGTGACGTGCAGTCCTGAGGCGGTGTTGAAGCACTGGAGCGAGTTGAACGGAGACGAATGCAATGGGAAACACGCTGAGGCTGGCCGAATACGGGGAAAGGCAGGGACCTTTGCTGCAATCACACCCATCCGAACGGCTTCTGCCTGAGGGACGTTGGGTCCTTCAAGGCTACAAGCCGATGTTCCGGCCGCCAGACAAGTACCGGCGCCGCGACGAGATCGACCACACGCTCCGGGCGACCATAAATGAGCTGATCCGTGGGGAGCGCCCCTGGCCGCTGTTTCTCTACGGCAAGCAAGGGAGCGGAAAAACCTGCGCGGGCCTGTGCATGATGGATGCCTTTGGGGGGTGGTACATCCAACTCGCCCAGTTGCGCGAGATGGTGATTCAGGCGCAGAAGGATCAGCTCACCTGGCCCAGTGGGCACCCGCGAACCACAGGGGACATTTGGAAAGCCTGGGCCAGAGCGCACTTAGCCGTGCTCGATGAAGTCGGTCAACGTTGCGAGCCGTCGCAGTTCGAGTACGAGATCCTCAAGCGCTGCCTGGACGAACGGGAGGGTAAGCCGCTGGTGGTCGTATCCAACTGTGACCTCGACGCTATCAGTGGGCTCTATGATGACCGAATCGCCTCTCGGCTGGCCGCCGGGACGCTGATTGAACTCGAGGGTGACCGGCGGATAGAGAAGAAACTCAAGGTGGTGGGAGTGTGACGCATGGGAACGGCGATGGGCACTGTTGAGAGCCAACCGACCAGACTGAGGCCCTCCTCCTGCTCAAGCACAACGGACGAGCCAGGTGTGACCGCCAGCGAGGCGCACTGCCGTGGAGCAAGCGGCCGAAATCTGCAAACAAGAGGCCTTGACACGATATCTCTCATGTGATACTGTCCAGATAGAACAATGAGAACCCAACCAAAAAACGATCTGGCTGACCTGATCCGGGCGAGATTCCGCGAGAGCGGGCTGTCCATCAAACAGCTCGCGGAGCGAGCCGGTGTGCCGTACGCAAGCGTGCACGGGTTCACAGTCGGCACCCGTGATCCGGTCCTCTCGACGGTGTCGAAGTTGTGTAAGGTCCTCGGGCTAGAGCTACGTTCTAAGCGACGGAAGTAGGTGGAACATGGCACGACGATCACAAGGGTGCGTGTATCGCAAGAGCAAAACGGTAATCCGGGGCGGTAAGCGGCAAAGCGTTAAGGCGGGCTTCTACCGTGTCCGCTATAAGGATGCAAGCGGCGAGCGGCGCGATCACGTGCTGGTCTTGCCGAATGGTCAACGGGTTACGGACAAGTCGGTGGCCGAGGCCGAACTGACTCGGATATTGAGGCAGGTCGAACGTGAGGCCGCGGGGCTGATCGACCCAACGGTTGAGTCCGCCTCGATGCCGATGCGGGTCGTGTTGGCAAGATATATCCAGTATCTGCGGGGGAAGCAGCGGACTCGAAAGTACGTCGTGCAGGCATTGTCGTATGTCAAACGGATGATGGACACGGCCGGAATAGCGCGTCTTGCTGATCTGAGCGAGGACAAGATCGAATCGTCCCTGGCGAGAATCGCGAACGGCGGCGCGTCACCCGCGACCGTCAACGCCTATCGTAAGCACGTTCTCGCTCTCGTCCGGTGGGCCGTGCACACCGCCCGCATTCTCGGCCGGAACCCTGTTGAGGTGATCCAACGGCGCGATGAACAGGCAGACACGCGCAAGGTGCGCCGGGCACTCGCAGTCGACGAAGCGTATCAGCTATTGGCCGTGAGCGGACCACGCCGTCTTTTTTATGCTGCTGCGATGTGGTCCGGTCTTCGCGTGAACGAGTTGCGCCAGCTTGAGTGGCGTGACCTCGTGCTGGACAGCGAACGATCATGCGTGCGGCTGCGGGCTGTCACGACGAAAGCGAGGCGGGGTGACGAGTTGCCGTTGCGCCCGGACTTGGCTGCGGAGTTGCGGGATGCCGATCCGCCTTCCGCCGAGCCCACCGACCGCGTATTCGAGACGATCCCGAGCCTGGCGACGTTCAAAGGGGGGTGGTATATGCACAAGGGAAGCGACGGCGCCAAGGAGAGGCGGTATCGTATCGGCGACCTGGACTGGACCCAGATTCCCACTGAGGACGCACAGGGCCGCTCTTTGGACTTGTACGCCTTGAGGACGAGCTTCGTCTCCTGGCTTGGGGTCTATGGCGTTGACCCGCGGGCTCAGATCATGCTCGCCCGGCACAGCCCCCAGGGCGTGACGCTAGGGAACTATCAGGACTTCGCATTATTCGACCTCTGGGCCGAAATCGCCAAGTTGCCTGCGATCCACTGTGAGGCTGCTCCCGACCTGGCCAAGGCTACCGGAACTTGTGATGTTCGTCCGGGGAAGGTAGCACGCCCGGTAGCACTAAGACCTGACCGGGAGGGGGTAGAGGTGGCCGCAAGTGGCCGGACGCCTGAGTCAGTGTCGTCACCGTGTCAGAACAGGAAGACCCTGCAAAGCAAGGGTGAAACCACGTTTTCAGGGCCGCAAACGCACTGGGCGATGCCGGACTTGAACCGACGACCTCCTCCTTGTAAGGGAGGCGCTCTAGCCAACTGAGCTAATCGCCCCG
>CP070827.1:820214-827131 GCA_020344555.1 Phycisphaerales bacterium | reverse complement strand
CACCAGGAAGCCGGGCTGGTAATCTTCCATGGGCCGTTTGGGTTCTGTCTGAAGAGTGATTACGAGAACCGGTGGGACGCGTATTCGATCAGGTGTCCGATGTGTCGGCACGAGTTCTCGCAGCGGCGTTTGGGGGGACCGTGGAGGGAGTCAACGCCTCGCCGAAAGCGCGTGAGCGGTCCGCAGGAAGATCGGTGGTTCCCCTATAACCACGATCGCATTCGCTCTTTGATGGGTGAGTCTGCGAGCCGCTATAAGGGGCGTCTTACGAAGCTTGCGAGGCGGAATGCCAAGCTGCGGCGGCGTGCAACAAGGGCGGAGTGCAGGCGTTTGGGCTTGCACGCCAGCCAGTTCGTGTATGACGTTGTCCTCCTGCATCATCTCGTTGAGGGCCGGGACGACTGATTTCGGTTTCCACCAAAGTTTCCTTTGCGAAATCTGAAACCTGAGACGGCCTTCTGCTGGCACTGCACCGGAGGTGGACTCAGTTACACCGCTGGAAACCCGGTTTCCACGCCAGTTCCCCTCTTACGGTTGGCCCAAACGCCGAGCGACGTGCCCGGCATTCGGGTCCGACTCACAGAGATCCTGTGACGTGACCTAAATCACCTGCGTGCTGTTGGCGCGTGAGTCGTTGGGTGTCGCCGACGTCGGCGATTGCTCAACGCCGAGTGCCACGGCGAGCGCTCTCTGTACGCGCTGACATCGGCTGACAACTAGCGGGTCGCGCCTCCGGCTCCGGGGGCAGCCGATGGATGCTCAGCCCGCACCCGATGCGGTATTCACCGCATACGCACAGTCACTAATCCGATTCAAAGCCAGACAGCTCAGCAGAAAGCCCGGGTTCAGCCGGACGGACGAGGATGACGTCGCCCAGGAACTAAAGGCACATCTACTCGCCCAGGCGCACCATTTCGACCCGAACCGTGGAACGGCAAATACCTTCGCCGCACAGGTGATCCGCACAGCGGTTGCGATGCTACTCCGCGACCGCCGTCGTCAGAAGCGTGCCGCTGACTTCGCAGCAATTTCACTCGAACGAACGCATGCTCGACCGGACGAGGAAGTCGTATCGCTGCGGGAGGTGCTCACGGAATGGGACCTACGCCGGCGAATCGGCACGGCGGCGAGCGAGCACGACCGGGCCGAACTCATCGCTGCGGTGGTCGAGGCGGTGCGCTCCCTGCCGGCGTCGGATCAGGAGATCTGCCAACGGCTCATCGGAGGGACCATGACCTCTGTTGCACGCGACCTGGGCGTTTCGCGCCGGCAGGTCCGCAAAGCCGTGGAGCGGATCCGGCGTCACTTCGAGGCGTCCGGTCTCGAAGATTTCTGAATTCGGCGGACAAGTCGCACCTGGACGGCATAGGTAACGGTCAGGGCCCGATTGAGTCCTCGACAGGAGAACACCATGACAACGAATGTGTTTCGATTCGAATTTGAACAGGGCATTCCGCTCACGGAGGCGGAGATGTCGCTGCACCTAGCCATGTACGCCGTCGAGGGCCTGTATGGCGAAGCTCGCGTCCGGCTTGAGGCGTCTTATCACCTCGACGTACCCCACCAGGCAATCACCGTGGACGGGTCTACCGAAGTCGGAGCAGCCATTGTTAAGGTCTTCACTCGACTGATGGGCCGCGAGTTTGGCGAGGATGGCTTTCGTGTCCGGCGGGTTGAAACACATACGGCCGAAGTAGCCGCAGGCAAGGCGTATAGCGCTCATGATTCCGAGTCACGAACCATAGGAGACTAAACGTGGCCAATCTTATGACGCAGATTCAACGCGGAAGTTCACCTGCGCCACGCCGGACGTTGGTCTACGGCGTGCATGGTGTGGGCAAGAGTACATTCGGCTCGATGGCCGAGAGGCCCATCTTCATCCAGACCGAGGACGGCCTGGGCAACATCGAATGTGAACGCTTCCCGCTGGCCCAGCGCTGCGGCGACGTGCTGACGGCACTGGGGGAACTCTACAAGGAACCGCACGAGTACGGCACGGTCGTCATCGACAGCCTCGACTGGCTGGAACGTGTGATATGGGCGGACGTCTGCCAGAAACGCGGCGTCGAGAGCATCGAGGACATCGGCTATGCGAAGGGTTACACGTTTTCGCTCACCCAATGGCGCGAGGTTCTCACGTGTCTGGACGCCCTACGAAACGAGCGCGGGATGATGGTTATCCTCATCGCGCACGCGAAGATCGAACGCTTCGAGAACCCAGAAACGGAAGCCTACGACCGTTATTCACCACGTTTGCACAAGACGGCATCGGCCTTAGTGCAAGAGTGGTGCGATGAGGTCCTGTTTGCCACATACAAGGTCTATACACGCAAGGTCGACGAGAAATTCGGTCGGGCCCAACATCGTGGCGTCGGTACCGGCGAGCGAATCATCCGCACGACCGAGCGCCCGGCACACGTGGCGAAGAACCGGCTGAGCCTCCCGGACGAGATCCCCTTGGACTACCGAGTCTACGCAGCCTTCCTGCGCGGTGAGAACCCACTGACAAACACGGAATCGGAAACCGATCAACGCAAGCCTAAGGAGTGAGACGAATGGCCAATTTGAATGGTTTTGACGCGAATGAAGTGGAACCAGCGGTCGGGTTCGATCCGATCCCTGTTGGCAGGTACTTGGCGGTGATTACCGATAGCGAAATGAAGCCGACCAAGTCAGGTACTGGCAGCTTCCTCGAGCTGACCTTCCAGGTTCTTGAGGGCGAGTTCAAAGAGCGGCTGCTCTGGACGCGATTAAACCTCGACAACCCCAATGCGACCACAGTGAGGATCGCGCGGGCCGAGTTGTCTGCGATCTGCCGGGCCGTCGGCGTGATGACCCCGAAGGACAGCATCGACCTGCATAACGTACCTCTGGCCATCACCGTTGGCCAGAGAAAGCGTCAGGACACCGGCGAGATGACTAACGTGATCAAAGACTATGCCAAGAAGGACGCCGCCGCGCCCAAGCCGACGACATCGGGCAACGATGGGAAAGCACCCTGGAAAAAGTAAAACGCGTGTACGAAAAGCCGTGCGCCCCACCGGCTAATCACCAACCCTGGCCGGTCAATTGGGCGGTAAGGTCATCGTGAAGATCGCGCAGTAGACGTTGATGGAACTGCGACCGTATCAAAGCCAGGCCGTTGAGGCCGTCTATGACTTCCTGCGCACGCGGGATGACAACCCGTGCATTGTGATCCCCACCGCCGGCGGCAAGACGCCGGTGATGGCCGCGATCTGCCGTGACGCGGTGCAACTCTGGAGCGGTCGCGTGCTGATCCTGGCGCACGTGAGAGAACTGCTCGAGCAGGCCGCAGAGAAGTTGTCCATCGTTGCGCCGGACTTGCCGGTCGGCATCTTTTCTGCCGGCATGAAGCGCCGCGATCTGGGCTACGCCGTCACGATCGCCGGCATCCAGTCTGTTTACGAGAGAGCGTGCAACGTTGGGCATGTGGACCTGGCCATCGTCGACGAAGCCCACCTGATTCCACCCGATGGTGAGGGCATGTACCGCACATTCCTGGCCGATGTGAGGAAGATCAACCCGCTGCTGCGCATCATTGGCATGACCGCTACGCCATTTCGCATGAAGTCCGGCACCATCTGCGCTCCGGAGAACATCCTCAACGAAGTCTGCTTTCAAATCAGCGTCCGCGAGCTGATCGTGCAGGGTTACCTCTGCCCGCTACGGACGAAGGCCGGAACGCTCAAGCCTGACACCGGGAAGCTTCCTGTCCGCGGTGGCGAATATGTCGCCGGGGAAGTCGAGAACTTGATGGACGACGAGAACCTCGTTCGGTCTGCCTGCCGTGAGATCGTCGAGCATACGCAGGACCGTCGGTCAGTCCTGATCTTTGCTTCCGGCGTCCGTCATGGGCAGCACATCTGCCACGTGATGGCCGAGAGGAACAAGGTCGAGTGCGGCTTCGTCTGCGGTGAGACACTGCCGTTCGGGCGGAACGATCTGGTCCGGCGATTCCGTGAAGGGAAGCTAAAGTACCTGTGCAACGTCAACGTGCTGACCACCGGATTCGATGCGCCAAACATCGACTGTGTGGCGCTGGTCCGCCCGACGCTGTCACCCGGCCTTTATTACCAGATGGTCGGTCGCGGCTTCCGGCTGCACCCCGGCAAGACCGACTGTCTTGTGCTGGACTTCGGCGAGAACGTACTTCGGCACGGTCCAGTCGACCAGCTCCATGCAAGCCCAAACAACGGACATGGCAACGGTGAAGCGCCGGCAAAGGAATGTCCGCAGTGCCGCGAGATCATCGCCGCCGGCTACGCGACCTGTCCGCAATGCGAGCACGTCTTTCCTCCTCGCCAGCGCCAGAGGCACGCCCCAACAGCCAGCAGCGATGGGATCCTGTCTGATCAGACGACAAAGGCCAAGCACGAGGTCACCGAAGTCTTCTACAACGTCCACCTCAAGAGCGGCGCCCCGCCGGACGCACCACGGACCATGCGAGTCGATTACCGCATCGGTTTCAACGAGTACGTTTCAGAGTGGGTTTGCTTCGAGCACACTGGTTACCCACGGCATCGCGCGGCGCAATGGTGGTCGCGCCGGTCGAATGAGCCCGTGCCCACAAGCGCGGACGAGGCAGTCGAGCTGGCGGACGGCGGTGCTCTCGCACCCACGCTGGCCATCTTGGTGGAGCACAAGGCCGGAGAACACTTCGATCGCGTTGTGGCGTATCGGCTAGGTGATAAGCCGCCGCGCCTCGAATCCGAAGAGGATCTCCCGGAATACGTCGCAACCGCTTCTGACGACGAGGTGCCGTTCTGATGGCCCAACTTCGCGATGCACCTGATGTCCGACGGTTTCTCGAGCTGCTGTTGCAGCCCAGGGGTGTATTTGAGATTCGGGCGCCCAACTGCCGCGAGCGCCGCGACGCTCGGTACGCATTCACCTGCTCTGGCTACTTCACCACCGACACGATTGGCGTGGCGGTCGCGGGAATTAGGGAGCTGGATCGTTCAGCTATCGCGCCTGGCATCTACGTGACAATGAATCCTGTTGTACCGGCGCTTCTAGCCCGCGCTGCCAACCGTATCAAGTCCCGAGCGCGGGAAACAACACAGGACAAGGACATCCTGCGCCGGCATTGGCTGCTGATCGACGTTGATCCCGTAAGGCCAACGGGCGTGAGTGCAACCGACGCCGAGCTGGCTCTGGCGCTCGAGCGCGGCCGGACAGTCGCTGACTACCTGGCGTCCGTCGGCTGGCCGGCGCCCATCCTCGCCATGTCGGGCAACGGCTGCCACTTGCTGTACCGCATTGACTTGCCAGCGGACGACGATGGCCTGTTGAAGGTCGTCCTGACGGTGCTGGCAGAGCGATTCAGCGATGCAACCGTCACCGTCGATCGGTCCGTTCACAACCCGGCGCGAATCGTGAAGGTGATCGGCACTGTTTCGCGTAAGGGCGACGACCTGCGCGACGTAGCTGGCCTGGAGGATCGCCCCCATCGGCGATCCGAGTTCATTGATGTGCCAGAGCGGATCGCCGTTGTGGCCGAGACCCACCTATGGAACGTGGCAAATGCCAGCGACAATCCCGATGGCGCGACACGGACCGACACCGGCTCCGCCGCGACGAACGAGGGAGACGACGGTGTCGAAGGGTTCGACTGCACGCCAGTGGGCGTCCGGGCCTGGCTTGAAGCCCGGGGCGTGACCGTCAAGGGCGAGCGCCGCAACGGCGACAAGATCCTGCTGTTGCTGGAGCGCTGCCCTATCAACCCTGAGATAGTCTCCACCGGCGGTTCCGACATTGCCGTAATGGTCGGTGATGATGGTAAGCTGGCCTACTGCAACAAGCACAATCGTGGCCAAGCGTATACATGGCATGACTTACGGCGCGTACTAGATCCCGATTACGAACCGTGCAGACAAGAGGATGACACCGTTGACCTGTCTGCGTTCAACGTCTCCATGCGCGACAGCCCTTCAGCCGGTGTGACTGACACGCAGCTGGTCGATCCGGGGTCCCTGCCCGAAGAACTCCTGCGCATTCCCGGCTTCGTCGGCGAGGTCATGGACTTTTGCCTTGCCACCGCACCGTATCCCAACCCGGTCATGGCTTTCGGAGGCGCCTTGACGCTTCAGGCGTTTCTCGCAGGGCGCAAGGTACGCGACCCTGGCGACAACCGGAGCAACATCTACCTGCTCGGTTTGGCGCATTCATCCGCCGGCAAGGACTGGCCCCGCAAGCTCAATACGCAGATTGTCCACTCAGTAGGTCTTGGCCGCTGCCTGGGCGAAGTACTGGCCTCGGGCGAGGGCGTGCAGGACGCCCTGTTCGCCGACCCTGCAATGCTCTTCCAGACCGACGAGATCGATGGAATGCTACAGTCGATCAACAAGGCCAGGGACGCTCGCTACGAGAGTATCATGAGCACGTTGCTGACACTGTATTCTGCGTCAAACAGCGTCTTTCCCATGCGTCGCAAGGCCGGGAAGGAGTATCCCGGCGTCATTGATCAGCCGTGTCTGGTCCTCTTCGGCACTGCCATTCCGAACCACTATTACGAGGCACTTTCAGAACGAATGCTTACGAACGGCTTCTTCGCCCGCATGCTTATCCTGGAGGCCGGTCAGCGCGGGACGGGTCAGGAGCCGTCTATTTGCGATCTACCGCCGCGCATCTTAACGACCGCGAAGTGGTGGGCGGACTTTCGGCCCGGTGCCGGCAACCTGGCCGACTCCCATCCCAGTCCCACCGTTGTCGAGCAGACCGACGAGGCGCGGCGCGTGCTGGCGGACACGCGTAGGGACGTGGATATTGAGTACGCCATGGCCGAGGCCCACCAGGATGCCGTCGGCACGACGGTCTGGGGGCGTGTCAGTGAGCAGGTGCGGAAGATCGCACTGATCTACGCGATCAGTGAGAATCACGTCGAACCTCGCATCGGT
>CP070827.1:813161-820114 GCA_020344555.1 Phycisphaerales bacterium | reverse complement strand
TTGGATCTCCCACAGTGCGGCTCGAGAATCGCCCTTGTCAACAGGCGGGGATGCCTAATCCTTTGGAAGGGTGGGGATGGACACCCATCCCCCGCCGCGGGCGCAGAAAAAACGCGGGGAGAAAAGCCGACCGGGAACAACGTGGGAGCGCCCAGTGAACGATTGATCGCCACCCACGCGCCCCAGGCGGCATGACGCCTACGGATGAGGCGTTATCGCAACGATGGTGATCTGACCCTTCTGAGGCCCATAGCACCAGAACACGCGATAGGCTCCGGGGGTTTTGTGCTGGGCATAGGCTTCGAAGACCTTCTCGTTCTTGTCGTAGGGGTGGGTCAGCGAATGGTACTCGTGAGTTACTAAGCCCGGATGCTTCGGATTGCGAAGCAGGTGCTGGATGCACTTGTGGACCTGCTTGAAGAGTCCTTCGTCCTTGGTCGCCTTGCGTTTCCCCGAGTCTCGACGAGCCTTCAACGAGGTCTCTGCCCTCACCCTAAGCTCGTCGTAGGTTTCCTGGGCTTTCGGGGTCCAGACCGGTGAGAACATTATTGTTCTTCAAGCTGGTCGGCAAGCGCTGCGTCGGCATCGAGATCGGGTGGCGAATCGCTAAACTGACGTGCTTCAGCCTGTTGCAGGCCTGTTGCAACTAGAGCCTTGGCCGCGTGGTTTTCAAAGAGCCACGCTTCGCGTTCCGGCATGACTCGGGCGAGAGTGACGAGTATTTCCGTCGCATCTATCTCTCGAATAATGACGGTCCTATTGGCGAAACGCTTCCCCAGGGCGATACGACCCTTGTCGTCTGTGGTCTTCGTTACTTCCATAGTACATGCTCCTGTGAGCTAATCATACACGACGGTGGGCAGGTGGGCAAGTGGGTAGCTGGATTTTTCCCACGCGATATCGGCGATGCGTCGACTCCACGACGGTTCAGGAACGTAGTCTGATAATCTGACGGAATCCACGAACGGGATCGAGGCCCAAGACGCTGAGAAACTCAACTCCAAGGAAGGATCGGGAAGAATCGCCGGGCACGGAACAGTGTGGCTGCAAAATGAAAAGGCCCGCTCATGGCGGACCCTTTCACGCTGGCCCTTACGGACCATCCACCTGCGGAGAACCGCATTGCCGAAAATATCGCAAGGTCAGAGGAATAAGTCAAGCGAAAAAGGTGAGAAAAAGTTAGCTTTCGTAGAAAGGGTGCGGGCCCTTCGCGAGGCGCGTGGGCTGACGCAGGAGGAGCTTGCAGAACGGGTCGGGGTCTCCAAATCCGCTGTCGTGGAGTGGGAGGCCGGGCGTAACCTGCCCAGATGCCCAAACATGCGAGCGCTCTGCGAAGAGCTGAATGCAACGGAATTGGAGCTTCGTGGAGACGAACGGTTGGACATAGGAGCCGAGTTTCGAGTTCAGGCGGACGTGCCTGCCTTACGCAGCTTGCTTGAGGAAGCGCGCGCCGGGATTGAGAAGGCCCTCTCGGCCCTCAACAACATCGAGGGCCGCCCGAAGAAATCGTAGAGCCGTATACAACACGGTGTCCAAGTATTGAGCGCTAATTTGGACTATTGGACAAATTTTGGGACGAATCTCCGCCGTCTTCGGCTGGGCCGGGGACTCACGCAGGAACAACTCGGGAAGATTGTGGGCGTCACTGGCTCCTTTGTCGCTTACTGGGAGCGGCACGAAAGACGCCCCAAGGCTAACGAAGTCTTCAGACTGGCGGACTATTTCAACAAACCCCTCGACGAATTCTTCGGACGCAGTCCGCTCGGGGGCCGCGCAAAAGGCAGAGGTAGCTTTGACGTGGCGTCCTTTCGCCAGGCCGTCGAGGGATTGGTCCGCGCCGGGCGGGATGTGACGGCATACTTGAAGCGGCTTGAACGTGCCCCGCGCGCGACGGGCAAGCCATCGCCCACCCCGAAGAAGAAGCGCAGGGCCAAGAAGACAAAGAGGAGCCACTAGCCGCCGAACCCGAAACGAAGGCTCTTCTCGCTGCCATCGCCGCTTCCGGCGTGAGGGTCACCGACGAGCACAGGAGCGAGGGCTCGCCCCCAGGGCCACTGCCCTTCGGCGGTAATGCTGGTAGAAGTCGCGGAGGCAACCTACAATCGCTGGGCGCTCAGGGGCGCTCGAATACCCGATGAAACTGGTCTTCGATGGTGCCGAATAGTCTCGACGGGTCTGGAGTGCTCACTCAAATAGCGCTTTAGATTCGCAAAAACCGCGATTCTGGCTCAGGAACGCTGTTTTTCGGGCAGGGGGAAGCGACATTCAATTCCCCCCGCCTTAATAGCGAGCACGCCTCAGGGGAGCAGGCGTGGCTGCGTGACCGGGCACCCGTCGGCTCATCTTACGGAGGCCCGTGGACCCGAGCGTCTTTGCTCACTCGCCTGCCACCCGGCCCACCTGCCGTACTGCTTCACAAAGTAGCACCACCAAGCCGGCGGCTCGGACCATTACTCGTCCCCAAGCAGCAGCCGAGGGGGCCTTGGCGAACTCCTCAACTACCTCAATCAGAACCACGGATTACCGCGACGGAGACCAGCAGCGCTTGCTCTTGCGCCGGTTGACGGTTGTGAGCGTAAAGAACACGTTGCCAACATGCGTCCACCGGAACACTGAGTGATGTCGCGTGGCAGACTACGGGACTGGGGGTCAAACTGAACCTCGTAAAGTCGCCACTTCCCGGCGACGGTCGAGGTCGGCTCAGGGCTCTTCGGCTACGTCTTGCTTCGTCCTTCGTATGGCTTCAACGATCGCTTCGAGCGAGTGGCTATCGATCGCCTCGCGGGCCCTTTCACTTTCGACGAGCTGGAGGATCTTGGGACTCTTTTGCAGCCGCCACAATGCCGGGATGCTCCCCTTCGCAGCCGCTTCGATGTCCTGCATTGTCTCGGGATCGTCCAGGACGGCCTGCATCTGAGGATCATCAAGCAGGCCATCGAAACCCAGTTCCTTAAGAGCCCTCCGTCGCACCTCTTCGTCCGCTGTCGAGATTTCCATTAAGTCTGTCATGGACCTGCTGCCAGAGCCGACAACGGGGATCCACCGCAGCACGGCGGAATCAAGTGCCCGAGCAAGGCGTGCGGTAGATCCACTGTCCCGTGCGCTGTCCTGGGAGGATGACCAAACGGTGACGTAGACGCATCCCAGCCAGACGACAACGAGTGAGAGCAGAAGGCCGAGAGCGGCGCCTCCGATACGATCAGCCAGATGGATCCTCTTCGGCAGCTTCTTCCTGCCGATAAATCGCAGCACATAGCCGCCGGCCACGCCAAGGATCACAAGTATAGCGGGAGGCCACATAAGCCCGGCGTTCCGGAGGATGTCAATCCGGTATAGCAGGGGACCCAGGAGCCACAGGAGGACCGAGGCCAGGATCAGGGGCAGCAGGGTCAGGAGGAAACGAAGCGCCCCTCGAAAGCAACCGTACGCTCCGAAGGCAGCGGCAACGATAAAAAGCACACCGATGGCCATGTTCTGTGTCCTCTTTGCTGACGGGAGACTATCCGAGCGTGGCTTGGCTTTCCACGGCCTGGGTTTCAAGCTTACCGCGATTTGGGTCGACCTCTTGACCGAGTAGTGCTACTTCCGCCCCAAACTGAAAGCGAATAATGTCGAACCCGACAATCGTACGCCAACCGAACTGGAATTAGGCCGAAATAACTGGCGAGGACCATACAGCCGATACCTCAACAGGATTGGGGCGATCGTGTATCGAGACGAAGACACGCTCCGTCTGTTTGCGGTAAGCGAATGATGGAAGCCCACCGAAAATGCCAATGTTGTGGGGTTGAGATTGCCCTAAGGGAGGACGGGAACCGGAGGAGACGCTTTTGCTCACGGTCGTGCAGGGACAAGATGGCCCGTCTTGCTCGGAAAACGCAGATCGAGCTGCGCCAATGCCGCGAATGTGGTGTCGAGTTTCAGCCACGTCGCCGGGACGTGACTTTTTGTTCAACCCCATGCCGAAACCGGTATTTCCAGGGGCAGCACCACGGGCCAATACGTCCGAAACGGCGTACTGTTAGCCAGTTGGTATGATGGGCGACTCCACGCCCCAGCACGGTCCTGTTTCCGTCACTCCCGCCGAGGACTTACGGTCCGTACTGCCGCCGCTACGACTGCACGAACGCAGCTCTTTTCTTGACGGTTTGGCCCCAGCAGGCGTACCTGACAGGCCGTTCCGCGCCATTAAGGCAGTGTGGGGTGGTGGTATGCGCCGTGATTCTCCCCCTCCGACGGCGCATATTGCCATCCACATGATAGCACCTCGGATGTCACGCGCGGCGGGCTCCCGAGGAAAACGCGCAGAGTGCTATCAGAGGGAAAGATCCCTGTGGAATGCGATCAACGAGTTCGTGGAATTCTATCACCACGAACGGAACCATCAGGGGCTTGGCAATCGACTCATTGACCCACGAGCAGAGATTGGCACCACGGGTGGGCCGGTCGCGTGTCGAGAGCGGCTTGGCGGGTTGCTACGCCTCTACTATCGCCAGGCGCGTAGCCTGCACGGAAGGGAATTCTCCGACAATTCCGGAAAGGCTAAGAGACTATCTCAAAACGTTCAATCGTCTGTACCAGAGTAGGCTGCAGGCCAGCTGAATCAGGCCAAGGTAATTCAATGGGTTTTTGTCATAACGAACAAGAATGGCGCGGCACTTGCTCAGCCAGCCCAAGGTCCGCTCGACGACCCATCGACGAGCCGGATGTCGCTTTCGACCGCGCCCGTCCAATTTTTCTTCACCGATCCGGCGAATGTGAGGTGTGTACCCACGGTACGCTGCGGCTGCGTGGCCCGTCGGATTATCATAGCCCTTGTCCAAACACAGGTGCTGTTTCTTGCGTGGCGTCGGTCTGGGTCTCGGCACCACGATGGCTTGCAACGTACGCTTCAACAACTTGGCATCATGCACGTTGGCACCGGCGATCACGACACCCAGCGGCCCACCGTCAGCCTCCACCACCAAGCTACGCTTCACCCCGTTTTTGCCGCGATCCGTTGGGTTCTTGCCCACTTGATCCCCCCAAAACGCGCCTTGCCCATGGCGCCGTCGGCCGATTGCCACTTCCAATCGACCCCGCCGAGTTCCTCGCACGCCCTGGTCAGTTTCTTCCAGATTCTCTGCAGGACGCCGTTGTTGACCCATCGTTGGAAGTACCGATGGGCCGTGCGATCGGACCCCAGCGTCTTGGGCAGCATATTCCACTGACAGCCGCTCCGCATGCGATGGATGATGCAGTCGAGGACCTTTCGCCGATCCGCCGGTGGTCGCCCGGTTCGCTTGCGGGGCATGTCGGCGTCGATGATGGGCTTGATCAGACGCCAAAGTTCGTCGTCCACTTTCCAAATGGTCGGCATCGTGCCTTTGCGTTTGGCCATCCTGGCTCTCCTTTCGATATAAAACCGAAAGGAATATCGGCTTCAGAGGTCGTTTTGAGATAGTCTCTTAGTCCTACATCACGTGAGCGTCTGGGTGAGTTGACCGCCATTCTGGCCAACGGGATTCATCGGTCACGCACAATTGCTCCGGCTCCGCCGGAATGCCGCCAGATTCCGGGGCAATGATTGCCAACCGGCCTTGATCTGGGGGCGGAGTTCGACCCCTATACGATCGTGGAGTCGCGTGCTACCCAACCAGCAGGCCTTCGAACGCCGTTCGAAGCCCTTTCAAACGAAGCTCAAGGCAGGCTTCGGGAACTGATGGAGTCGCTCGACCCGCTCGGCAAGCTGGCCGCCCGGGCGCGGAGTGGCAGTTCGAATGCTCGGGCCAGGCGCAAGGGTCAGACCGCGCGCCGCGACATCCGGCTTCCCAAGCCGGGCGATGTGTTGAGCCGTTGTTACAAAGGCCGAGCAATCATTGTTCGCGTTCTCGAATCGGGCTTCGAGTACGAAGGGCGTCGCTTCCGGTCTCTCAGCGCCATCGCCAAGGCCGTCACCGGCACCCATTGGAACGGACTGCTCTTTTTCGGGTTGGCTTCAGGCCGGAGGCGGGAGGCGGGAGGCCGGAGATGAGGAACGGAGCGAACGCAGCAAGCCGTTCAGGACCTTGCAGGTTTCCTCGACCGCCGGTCCGAGCACCTGCGAGGACTCCTCCTTCAGGAAGCGGAGTCGTTGCGCCAAGCCGATCTGCTATTCCAACTCTCGCGCCGAACCATAGGCCATGTCGAGGAAGCGAACGTAATCGGCTTTCGAGTAACGCGCGCAGCCTTCTACAATGTTACACGCCACGGAGACCGCGGCACGTCGCATCTGCGATTGGAGACCGAAGTGCTCACTGGCCGGAAAAGAGGTGGTGTGCTGATAGACGAGAATCGCCAACTGGTCAGCCAGTTCAAAAGCCCGCAATTGGGTGTGATCACGCATGAAGCGGAACCTACAGCCTCCGGCCTCCAGCCTCAACCCTGTCATCCGCTGTGCCATCTACACGCGCAAGTCGACCAGCGAGGGCCTCGAACAGGAGTTCAACTCGCTGGACGCCCAGCGCGAGGCCTGCGAGGCCTACGTCGCCTCCCAGAAGCCGGTGGGTTGGCAGGTCCTCCCCAGACGCTACGACGACGGCGGGTTCACCGGTGGGAACATCGAGCGACCAGCTATCCGGCAGCTACTCGACGACGTCCAGCGCGGACGGATCGACTGCGTGGTCGTCTACAAGGTCGACCGACTCAGCCGCTCGCTGCTGGACTTCGCCCGCATCATCAAGCTCTTCGAGGACCGCCAGGTCCACTTCGTTTCCGTGACCCAGCACTTCAACACCGCCGACTCGATGGGGCGGCTGACGCTCAATATCCTGCTCTCCTTCGCCCAGTTCGAGCGCGAAATCATCGCCGAGCGTACCCGCGATAAGATCGCGGCCGCGCGGCGGCGCGGCCAGTGGTGCGGAGGCCGGCCTATCCTGGGCTACGACCTGGTGCCGGGGGAACATCGCCTGACCGTACATCCCGTGGAGGCCGAG
>CP070827.1:806047-813061 GCA_020344555.1 Phycisphaerales bacterium | reverse complement strand
TACGGAACCGAAGGTTAGTGGTTCGAGTCCACTGCGGCGTGGTGCCGAAAACCCACTTGATGCTATCAAAAATGCGGGTTTCAGTTCCGCGTGCTGCTCTGTCGGGCGCTGTTTCATCGGATTTGGGTCCATTTTGGGTCCAGTTGCAGAGCGTTTGCAGTGACTTCCCGAGCCTCGACCATATCCGCGCTGCGGATGGAGACGTAGTAACGCAGCGTCGTGTGGATGTCCGCGTGGCCGGCCAGCTCCTGTACCACCGCGGCCGGCAGCTTCCGAGCCCAGTGCGTAATACAGGACCGGCGTAGGTCGTGGAGAGTCACATTCTCAACCCCAGCCGCGCCGGCCAGGCGTTTGAACTCTCGGGTGGTATTGTTCAACACCTGCTGCCCCTCCGACCACGTGCCCGCCTGCCGCTTTGCGCGGATCCACTCGACGCGGGTCGGTGACAGGAAGACGAACTCGGTTCCCGGCTCCGCGTCGGTGTGCATCCGGGTAAGCAGGTTCATGGTCTCCACCGGTACTGGGATCGTTCGGGAGTCGTAGTCCTTTGGACGCCAGGCCTCCACTCCGTCGATGACCGGTTTGGCCACGACCCGGATAGTGTTGGCCTCGAAATCGATGTCCGGCCAGGTCAAGTGTGCCGTCTCGTTCAGCCGCGTCGCCGCGGTATAGGATACGGCCAGGAACGCTTCCCACCACAGCCCGCGTGGCGTTCCGTCTCGGCATGCGTCTGCAATAGCCCAGTACTCGGCCGGGCTGACGTAGCGAATCGCTAGGTCCGGCAGCTTGTCCTTTTTCAAGCGGCTGAACGGATTCGACCTCAGGTAGTAGAGCTGGTCCACGGCTACGTTGAAGGCACTCTTCAGCACGCTCTTGTGCTTGTTGACACTGAAGGGGCTGAGCGGTTTGTTGTGACGAGATAGTGTGCTACGGATCGCTGCCAGATACCGAATCCCGTCGGCCATTGTGACCCGAAGCAGTGGCAGGTCCCTGCCGACGAACTCTGCGAACCGCTTCAAGACCGTCCGGTACTCCCGTGCCGCTCCAACCGACAGCCGTTGACCTCGCGGCCCGATACGGAGTGCCAGCAGCTCGTCAACGAACTCGCCAAGCGTTTTCGCCTCGGGACGGACCCGGGCCTGCACCCCCAGCGACTCGAACTCGGCGGTCTTTTCACGTGCGAACTCCTCTGCCTGGTCCCGTGTGTCGAACATCTCACGCGGCCGCGTCCCGTCCGGCGAATACCAGCGAACGGACCACCGTCTCTTCCGACCAGCTCGAGCCCATTGGTTGCTCGGCAGCGGTTTGCCGTTGCGGGTCGGCACACGTCCATACCAACGCGCTGACACGGCTACTTTCTTGTTCATGGTGGCGTACTCCTCAGCGCAGCCCCGCGTGATCTGGCCTACCGCGTAGTGGGTGCGGTCCGGTCCTCACGGATACCGGCAGGTCACACGGGGTGTATCGCGGTGACGGACATAGAATGGGTCTCCACTGACTTCTAGGCATCATCCACTCTACCCCCGTCTCCAGTGGCGTCAACCCCGTTCCCGCGATTCTCAAGCCACGCTATGACGGCGTCACGACGGAAAAGCAGCCCACTTCCAATCCGCCCGAGGGTCGGCAGCCCGGCCTTCTTGACCAGCCCGCGGATGCTCCGCCTAGCTTGCTCGGGTGTCACCCCCGGACGTCGGTCATAGAGCAGGAGCTGAGCGACCAGCATGCTGTCCAGTAGCTCCGGGAAAACTTCACTGGCCGGCCGGGCCGGCCACTCGTCAGCCCCTACTGTGTTCATGGTTGCAATCCCTTACAGCTCCCGTCCCGCCGATCAGAACGGCACGTCTTCCAGCGACTCGGTCGCCTGCGTGCGTTCACCATGGCAATCTTCCCCGCCAGCCTGGCACACCCCCGCAACATTGCCATGATTGCCATGATTGCCAGAATCCGCGTTTTCGGTCTCGAAAAGCGTGTTTTCGGCTGGCAATTCCGATGGCAACTGGCAATCTTGCAATGCTGGCAATGTCTCAGAGGGTACCCCGTACCGCTCACACAACTGCTCAACTCGGCCCCGGTCCAGCTTGTAGCGCGTGCCAGTTTCGTCGCGGTCACGAGGCAGCTCGAGCACGGTTTTGATTACCCATCCCACCTTGTTGGGGCTAACTCGGTCATCCTTCGGAAGCTTGTCAACGTCCACACCCTGCACTTCGGCGCGCTGTGAGTTAATCGCCTTGGCCACGTCACCCGGACGGACGGAACCGCCTAGCTTGGCGAGCCGTAAGATTGTGTGAAGTATCTCGCCGGGTAGGCTGTCGCTCCGGTCCGCAGCGATGCGTCCTTCTTGCTCCAAGAGAGCCTTGACGATGCGCGCCCGGGCTTTCTCGCTCCTGGCAATTGCAGTCAGAGGCAGAAGCAATTGATTCGACCTATCCTCCAACCGCGGGTCCGCGTGTGACGGATCAACCACATGCCGGCCATAATTGCGGAATCGCCAACCCAACAGCCGGTTTCTCAGCCTCAGCGCCCGGTCCTCGAATTCTCGCCTTGGCAACGACAAGGGAATGTCCGGGCGCTGGCGTTGCTTCATGTACACACTGAGAAAACGTGACTCGCTCGCGTCGTCTCCCAGTCGACCACGCAGGACAACTAGTTTTGGCCCGAAGATGTGATAGGGATGCGGGCTATTGTCCTCCCCCTCACACAGCACCAACGGTCGGCCCGCCTCGAACCCTTGGTTAAGCACTTTGACGATTGTCGATGTCAGCTCGCTGTCACGGGCAAGGTCAAACTCATCGCAGACCAGAACACCTCGATAGGTGTCAAGCAATCTTCGCAGCGCTGGTGCCGAACTACCACCGCCGGCAATCATGGCCCGATATGTCAGTGACCCAACCGTCAGCAGTGCTCTGCTCTTACCTCTTCCCAAATCCGATGTCCTAAAGGCCAGATATGGTACCTCACAAAACTGGTCGTAGATCCAACACAGGAAGATGTATTCAACGCACACTAGCGCCGTATCGCCCGGCAATTCAACGTAGTCACTGATGAACTGTAGGATGTCGGCGCGCAACTGGGCTTCATCCTCGCCAGATTCGTCACATGCTGTAGGAACGAACACACACCCGGGCAGGGGAAAGCCAGGTGTCACAACGCCACGCCAAGCTCGCGGTGGACAAAGCAGAGCGTTGTTCACCTCAATGTGTGATGCGCGACTGATTTCTTGCGTGCGTCGGTCGCATCGAATTAGGTCCGGCGCGTCCGCCTCGGAATTCCAAGCCAACTCGACAATAAGGTCATCATCGACGTAAGACGCTGTTGCCACGCCGACAACCTCTTCCTTATCTTCCGAAAGTTGGTCTTCTATGACCGGCAGGGCATCCAGCTCGGCCCGTTCCAGTGCCTTACGCAAAGCAGCTTCGGTAAGCAGCTTACCGTTTCTCAGCGCTTCATCCGCCGCCCACTCCTTCGCCGTTGCGCGCCGCTTGCTCACGTCGCCCGGCGTGTATTTTGCCAACCGCAAGGGTCGACCGTCTCGTTCTGCAATAAGGTGGAGACTGCCGCGTCGGTCGGCCAGTTGCGCACGGATGTCAAACGGTAGTTCGGGCACGGTGGCCTCCCTTCCGTCTCAGGTGTCCAGGGACTCGTGTTGCCGGTGTCATCGGCGCGTCATCATCCTCAATGAGCTTCCTATGCTCAGCCCAGTGGTAAGCGGCCCGTTCTCGCCGCCCCGCCAATGTGGCTACCGCGTACGCGTAGTCGTCGAAGTCATCCTTCGCGTAGTCCACGGTCACGAGCATGGCCAAAATCTCGCGGGCGGTTATATCCACATCCCCGTGCTGGTCGGCCACAGCTTCCGCAAAGTCTACGTTTGGCTTCACGCCCCATTCGTGGCAGGTCACGATGAGAGCGTGCAGGAACCCGCACACCCCATCCGCGAACCGGTTCCCATACAGGCCGTACTTGCCAGCCGCCTCATACAAAGCGGTTGGGTCGAACCATCCCGCAACCACGCATTGCCTTTCAGCCTCAAGTGTCTTGTCGATAAGCCGAGCCACCCGGTCCCCCGTGTCCGCTATAGTACGAGCTGGCTTGGTGTTAGATTGCACCCGCACCCTCTCGTGTTTCAGGGGAATCTGTGCTTGCGACACTCTCCGGTTCAGGATGTGCTTGGGGTCGCCGCGTTCCACTTTGGGTGGCCGCTCGTTGCAGGTCACCATCAGCTTGCAGTACTCGCCGGGCCGCCTCAACGAGATCGTCCAACGATGCGGACAACTGATCGACTGCACGTTCAACTTTTGCAGGTTTCTTCATAACGCCGACAAACGTACAGCAGACGTCCCTAGAAAAGTTTGAATAAAGTTTATGGGGTGAAAATCGCCTCTGACGTGCCAGAATCGCGGATTAGTCAGGCGTGTACGAGAAACTTACAAAGTTTCCTGCAAGTTTTGGGCTTGCCGGGCGCCTACTCTGGTCTCAGCAACTCTTCACGAAACTCAGGAGTGAAGCCATGCTCGCGGCGGATTCGTTCGTCGATGGCTTGCCTACGCTTCTCACTTTCTGACGTTGCTTTCTCGAACTCCGCAGGATGTTGCCGAATCGCCCGCACAAGTGAACCCACCTCAACTTCGCGTCGGTACTTAGTTGGTTCGCCGGTTCTTTTTCTGCCAGACCTTGTGGCCACCTTGTGCTTCGAGCAGAACGCGCGCCAGTAAGATGACCAATCACGATTGACTCCAGTCACACGCTTCGCAATCTCGGCCGCTTTCGTTGCGGTCTCCCATTGTTCGATCAAGGCGGACGGCTCTTCAGCCCTCGCACGCTCCTCGTCCTCCCCCTTGGCCGCCGGCTGACCCGCGTCAGATAGCTCCTGCACGAGTTTCCCTACGGCTGTCCGTAGGTCCTCCTCCGCATCCGCTGGCCCATTCGCATCCACCGCAGCTTCCGGCGCAGGCGGTCCGGGCTTCTCCGGACACGCGCTCTTCATATCTGCTGTCACGTCGGCGAGGGTGTCTTCAAGCCATGGAGGGGCTTCCGTTTGCTCGGCCAGAGCTGCAACCTCTTTCAGCAATGCCCGGTACTGTATGAAGAGGTCTTGGTGGCCAGCATCCTTTGAGTTTCGTGGCCCAATTCGTTGCTCATCGTCGTAGATGTTATCGTGTATCGCGATTAACGCTGCGTACTGTTCAAGAAGCGTGACGGGGTAAAACGGCGATGTCTCTTCGTCCGACACAACAACCTTGGGCTGACGAGGTGGCCTCCGCAGGTACTTGTTCAGCACCCCTCTACAGTGGGACTCCGCCCGGTGCTTACTTACCGTTCTGCGTAGGCTCGTACCGGCGCCACGAAACCAAGGGCAGCATCTGATAGGCCACTGGTCTAGCTGGTCGCTTAGGTCATCTGGCATGACACCTGCCTTTTACCGGTCTGAAACCGGGTGAACTGTCGGCGGCAGGTGCAGAGCCAACAGCCCACCCGGCTCACCGCGGGTGCGACCCGCGGTCCGGTTGACTTAATTCTACCTCGTGCCGCCCTCGAACGCCATACCCAGGGCCACCTAGACAATCCTGCGCCGCCGTTCCCGCCGTAGCATGATGTACAAAGCTGCGAAGGCAGCGGTCCCGATGAGCGTGGCTGCCAGGTTCGAGACCACGAACCCGACGAGGAAGTCCACGACCACGGCGACCGGAAACGCCAGGACGAAAGCCAGGACTCGGGAGCGGATCATGCCGGAATTCTACTCGGGTCTGTCGCCCTCTGCACGGCCCCCGGCCACGTCTGTAAGCTGCCCGTTGGCCTAGCCAGGACAGCCGCGTTTGTGCTATACTGGCCACGTCTGATCTTGGTGTTCGTCTCTTTTGGGACAAGGTTGCTATGTCTCGGGTCAGAGTCGCCTTGGTTTTGCTCGTGATGTTGGCCTGTGCGGCTGGCGTACACGGCGAAGTCGTCATTGAGACGGTCACTGTCGGCAATACGGGCATCGCCGGTTGGAACGGCTGAATGGAAAACTATACCCTTTCCTTGATGTCAACGAAGGCAGCGTGCGCGATTACATCGATTTGCAGCGTCTGATGTTTACGCTGAATCAACATTTCCGGAGTTGCTCGTTCCAGATCTTCGGCGATACCCGTGTGAGTCAGTCGTTCCTCGACAACATACGTAACGGCTTCGAGGACTTCCTACGCCAATACAAGTCTGATCAATCGGGAAACACGACGGCCAAGGCACGCGGGTCCGAGTCTTCGTTTCCCCGTAGCGGCTTGCCACTACCAGTCATTAGTTGAACCTCATGGCCACGCGCTCTGACACACAAGTACTCAAGGTTAGCTGCCGGTCACGGCCCAAGCGCCTGGCCTACCTGATTGATGCCGAGTCAACCACGCCAGAGCACTTAGACAAGCTGTTCGCCTATTCAATGGCCCACTGGGGCGGGCGCCTTCACGCGATCATCCCGGTCATTCGGGGCGAAATCGCTGACGATTGGTGGTGCCCCCTTCAGCTGCTTGATCCCGATCTCATCGTTACGTTCTGTGACCTTAGTTCAGCCCTTCTTGAGCGGATCGAGCGTCAGGTATTACCCTATGGCATTCTCGGACTCAAGGACGAAGAACGGAACCGATGGGATCATCCTCGTGTACCAGCATACCATTTAGCTCTTGTGGGAATAACATCGATTCCTCAACAGCTTTGGCTCAAACGTGGCCCACTGCAGGATCCGGTGTTTGTTCGTTTCAAACTGCCGAATGCGATTAACTCGGATCACCGTGTGATTCTCCGCAATTTCGGCGCTGTGAGCGACGACGTTCATACGGAAGCAGCATTCCGCGATCTTCCGGTCGAGAACATCGACGCCACGGATACAGGGCTCCCGTCGGTTTTTGATCGACTGAGTGAACTCGGTAGCCGTTGCGTGTTGCCCGTGGATCTCTGCACCCACGATGCCGCGTTCCCCGCTCAACTTGTGGGCCATCCGGCGACGCAGGGGTTTCATCTCGTCGTCGGTGATGGGCCATATGAAGC
>CP070827.1:798634-805947 GCA_020344555.1 Phycisphaerales bacterium | reverse complement strand
CCGCACAGTGTTCGCACAGAGTCGATCCCATGAGTTACTCCGCCAGACACCCTTTGCCGACTTACCGATGCTGCGTCTTGCCAAGCCAAGCGCGGCGGTGGATTATACGGGCCGGATTCATGCACGGTCAACGTGTGCGGCAAGCGTTTGGCTACGTACTTTTATGAGGATCATCGCAGGCCAGTGGCGTTCGAGACGCTTGATCCGGCCGGGCACGGGAGACACCAGGCCCATGCCTGACCGCGTCAAGGAGGCTGTGTTCAACATCCTCGGATCACACTACGCTTGTCCCGGTGCCTTGCCCCCCCTGCGCGTTGCGGACGTATTCGCGGGAAGCGGGTCCATGGGGTTGGAGGCCTTGTCACGCGGTGCGGCGTCATGCTGCTTCTTCGAGCGCCATCGCGAGGCGCTCGATGCGTTGCGGCAGAATCTCGACGCGCTGCGTGTCGGCGTTGCGGCCGCCATCGTGACCCGGGATGCGTGGCGTTGGGCTGTGGTGGATCCGGATGGGCGACCGTTCGACCTCATCTTCCTTGATCCCCCCTACCGCGACTCGGAAGACACCTCGAGCCAAGGGGCTGTCAGACGATATCTTGCACGCCTTGGCGAACTTGAAGACAACACGCCCCTGGTCGTGCTGCACCACGGTGCCAGGGTATGTTTCGAGACGGAGCCGACCGAGCCGTGGCGGGTCATGGATCGGCGGACACTGGGTGGTAACTCAGTTACTCTCTTCGCACGATGAACACTGGATCCCATGACGCTCTGGACGCCGCGCTGCACGCCATAAAGAAGCTGCGCGCCGGGGGCCACGTCGCGTTGCTGGCCGGTGGGTGTGTTCGAGACCGGTTGCTCAACCGCAGACCGAAGGACTATGACGTGGTGACCGATGCGACGCCAACTCGGGTGAAGGAGCTTTTCCCGCGTGCCCGTCAGGTTGGAGCAAAATTCGGTGTCATGTTGGTGCGCAAATTCGGTCACGACATCGAAGTTGCGACGTTTCGCTCCGACGGTCCATATACCGATGGTCGTCACCCGGACGCGGTCACGTTCGGGACGGACGTCGAGGATGCCCGACGGCGGGACTTCACGATCAACGGTCTGTTCTTCGACCCGATCGACGAACGCGTGATTGACTACGTCGACGGCCGGTCGGACCTCGAGGCGGGAGTAATAAGAACCATAGGGGATCCCCATCGTCGTTTCGCTGAGGATCACCTCCGCATGTTGCGGGCGGTGCGTTTCGCCGCCCGATTGGGCTTTGAGATCGAGCCGGGCACAGCCGAAGCGATAAAACGCCTGGCTTCTCACCTGGAATCCATCAGCACGGAACGGGTGTGGACAGAACTCGAGATGATCCTGACGGATCCGACGCGTGTCCAGGGTTGGACATTGCTCATGGAGACCGGGCTGCGCGGGCACCTCACGCCCACGTGGCCACCCATGCGGGATGAAGACATGGCCACACAGAACCGCCTTGGCGCCCTACCCCACCGGCCGGTCTCGGCGGGCCTGGCGTTGGCGGCTGCGCTGTGCGGCCGTAGACCGGATGACGCCGGTAATGTCTGTCGGGCTCTGCGATTGAGCAACCGCCTCAGCAAGGCGGTGGTCTGGATGGTCCGTTCGCTGCCCGCGGTCCACAAAGAGCACTCACTCGAAATTGCCGATTTTAAGCTGCTTATGGCAGAAGAATCCTGGCCCGACCTGCTGGAACTGCTGCGCGGGGAGTTGGCCGGGACCGGAGCCGACCTCGGGCCGTACGAACGTGTCCGAGACCGCGCCGCAGCGATTCCGGCCGCAAGCGTAACCCCCCCACCGCTCGTGACCGGCGATGATCTGTGCGACATGGGCATGTCACCCGGTCGCCGGATTGGAGAGATTCTCGAGGCGATCTATCGAGCACAGCTAAACGAGCACATCACCGACCGTGAGCAGGCTGTGACGATGGCCCGGAAGCTAATGGGCTCGTGAGGCCCCCTGCCGACCGCCCATAGCATCGATTCGATCTTCCAGGGTGTCGATGTGCGCGACGCGAAGACCGAAAACTTCGCCCACTCTGACTGCCAGTCCGTGGCCGATCGTGCGACCGGCCACCTGGAGCATGAGCTCCGAATCGAACGGGACCTCGAACTCAATGATTGTCCCGGCCGTGATGCGGAGAATTGAATCGACTGGCAAGTCGCGTTCCGCAAGCATGACCGCGACCGGCACGGATATGCCGAGAATTCGTTCAATCTGCGGCTCATGCGATCCGGCTTGGCCTGCGTAGGTGGGAGTGTGCGTTGAAGAAGATGTTTGCTCGCCGGTTTCCCCAGCGTCGGGCGCAGTGGTTTGGGAAGTTGGTGTGTCTGCAGATAGTGCCCGGACATCTCCCTGCGGAATCGCCATGCAACCTCCAATTGCCACCGTCGGCGCGCAAATATCCCCCTTCTCTACCATCGAATATCGACGAATCTCAAGCCCGTGCTTAAATGCACGACAACTTGACCTGATGCTTCCTGCCTGCCGGCAGCGCCCAGGCGGAGGTCGCTTATCGCCCCGGCGGACTGGCTTTCGGGGTCCCACCAGGCTTCGCCGCCTGATGCTGTCCGGGGGCGGCGTGACTACAAGCGCCGCACCACGATACAGGCGTTGTGGCCGCCAAATCCGAAGGAATTGTTCATGGCGACGCTGATCTTTCGGTCGCGGGCCGTGTTGGGGCAATAATCCAGGTCGCAGCGCTCGTCCGGATTGTCCAAATTGATAGTGGGTGGGATGACCGAATGGGCAAGTGCGCGGATGGCTGCGACAAGCTCAATACCGCCGCTAGCTCCGAGTGAGTGCCCGATGGCACTCTTAGTGCTGCTTGCGATCAGCTTCTTGGCCGCCGATCCAAACACTTCCTTGATGGCCACGGTCTCCGCCACATCGCCAAGTGGCGTGCCCGTGCCATGTGTGTTGATGTAGTCGACTTCCTCAGCGGGGATGCCGGCGTCACTCACCGCTCTTCGCATTGCCCCGGCTGCCCCCTTTCCGTCCTCCGAGGGCTGCGTGATATGGTCGGCGTCGGAACTGGAGGCAAAGCCGATTACCTCCGCGACGATCGGTGCCCCGCGGCGTTTTGCGTGATCGTACTCCTCGAAGATCAAGGCGCCCGCGCCTTCCGAGAGGACGAAGCCGTCGCGGTCGCGATCGAAGGGGCGGCTGGCACGTTCAGGGTCGTCGTTCCGCGTGCTCAAGGCCTTCATCGCTGCAAAAGCCGCCAAGGCGAGCGGGGTCAAAGCGGCCTCGGATCCGCCGGTGAACACGATATCGGCCTCGCCGCGCCGGATGTGCTCCAGCGCCTCCCCCATTGCGTGGGTCGCAGAGGCACACGCGCTGCTTACCGCCTTGCTGTCGCCCTTGGCGCCGTAGACGATGGAAATATTACCGCTGGCGGCGTTGACCATTAACTTGGGAATGGTGAAGGCTGAGACCCTGCCGGGGCCTCTGTTGATCAGACGCCTGAACTGCTGCTCCAGCTCGTTCATTCCGCCGATCCCGGAGCCGAAGATGACCGCCATGCGCCGGGGATCCTCGTGATCAAGCTCCAAACCAGAGGCCTTGAACGCCTCGTCACAGGCGATCAGGGCAAACTGGGCGAACCGGTCAAGACGCTTGACCAGCTTGGGATCCAGATACCCAGTCGGGTCAAACTTGGGGACCTCGCCGCCGATGCGTACGTCATACCCCTGCGCATCGAACAGCGAAACGGATGAGAGCCCCGATCGCCCTTCTATGAGGCTGTCCCAGAACCGATCGACGGAAACGCCGAACGGCGTAACAGCCCCCATCCCCGTGACCACTACACGTCGTCTAGCCATCGTCGCCGCGCTGCGCAATTACTTGCTGTCGAGATGACTCTGGATGTAACCGATGGCCTCTCCGACGGTCTTGAGCTTTTCCGCCTCCTCGTCGGGGATGGTCATGTCGAACTCATCCTCGAGTTCCATGACCAGCTCCACGGTATCGAGGGAGTCCGCGTTCAAGTCGTTGACGAACGAGGTGTCACGGGAGATCTCGCCCTTATCAACGCTCATCTGCTCGCTGACAATCTGAATGACCTTCTCTTCGATCTCAGCCACCGTAGGCACCACTGATTCCTCCGTTTGAGGTTCCAAAACGCCACCACTCGCCTGTTATTGGCCCCGAATGTCCGCGAATAGTAGTCCGCGGCAGTCCGTATAGCAACCGTCTCGTCACTGTGGCTTCCGCCTCTTCCGCCTGCCGGGCCCCGATTCATCATCCCCGGAGCAGCCGCCGGGCGCCAGCCGCCGCCGCTGGCCCTCTACATGTGCATGCCTCCATCGACCACGAGGACCTGCCCGGTGATATAGGAGGCAGCGTCACTGGCCAGGAAGGCGACCACCGAGGCCACCTCTTGCGGCTCCCCAAAGCGCCCCAGGGGAATGAGCCCCCGGGCCCCTTCTTTGACCTTGTCCGGCAGGACATCGGTCATGGCCGTGGCGATGAAGCCGGGCGCCACAGCGTTGCACGTGACCTTGCGTCTGGCCAATTCCTTCGCCAGACTCTTGGTGAACCCGATCACACCCGCCTTGCTCGCAGCATAGTTGCTTTGGCCGGCATTGCCCATAACCCCTGAGACGCTCGCTATGTTGATTATTCTGCCATAGCGCTGCCGAATCATGATCCGGCTGACGGCCCGGGTGAGGAAGAAAACCGAGTACAGGTTCGTGGTGAGCACCTGGTCGAACTGCTCGTCCTCCATCCCCATCAGAAGCCCGTCACGGGTGATTCCCGCGTTATTGACTAGAATGTCGATCCGCCCCCGGGTCTCACCGAGCGCCTCGACGAACTGGTCGATCGCTTGGCGGTCGGTAACGTTCAGCGTGCGAACCTCGATCGAGCCGGAGCACGCCCGCTCCTTAGCCTCCTTTACCAGAGACGCCAGACCGGTCTCATCCAGGTCGCAGGTGACCACATTCGCCCCCTGCTGGGCGAAACATAGACAGATCTCGCGTCCGATACCGCGCGCCCCACCGGTGATAAGTGCCACCTTGTCTTTCATGGTCCTTTGCTCCTTGCTGCAAGCCTATCCGTGGCCCCCGTGATCGCATCCGTGGTGTTGACGCTGACCGTGGGAATCTTGCGGTCAATCTTCCGAATCAGGCCGCTCAGTACGCGCCCCGGACCCATCTCGAAAAACTGGTCCACACCTTCGGCGATCATGCGTTCTGCGCAACGCTGCCAGAGAACCGGCTGGGTCATCTGCCGACGAAGCGAATCTCGGATGGTGATCGGCTCTCCGTGCTTCTCGGCGTCTACATTTGAGACAACTGCGAGCATCGGTACCTTAAACTCGGTCTCGGTCAGCACGGGCTCCAGCCCCCTAGCCGCGGGTTCCATCAGTGGTGAATGAAACGCACCGGCCACTGGGAGCGCCACCGCGCGACAGCCGTACTCCGACGCCAGCTCCGCAGCCCGGTCACATGCCTCTAGGTTTCCTGAGATGACAACCTGCCCCGGGCAGTTGAAATTCGCCGGTGCGAGCACTGCATCGCCGCGAGCCCGATCACACAGAGCCCGTGCCGAGGCCTCGTCGGCTCCGACCAACGATACCATACCGCTCGGGCTCACAACGGAGGCTTCCTGCATCAACTGCCCCCGCCGCCTGACCAGACGCAAAGCCTCGCCGAACTCGACGGCGCCCGCAACGTGCAAGGCGGTGTACTCGCCGAGGCTCAGACCACCGGTCCAAGCGAACTGCTCCCGCCGACCACCAGCCTCGATGAACGCCTCCCAGATGGCGACGCTCACTACGAAGATGGCCGGCTGCTGGATGTCGGTCTTTTCAAGCTGATCGGCCGGGCCTTCAAAGCACAACTCCGCCAAGTCGAAACCCAGAAGATCGTTGGCTCGGTCAAAGACCACTCGGGCTCGTTTGCTTGCAACGGCAACATCCCGTCCCATGCCGACCGACTGCGAGCCTTGACCTGGAAAAATGACCGCTGAGCTACTCATGTCTTTGTCTTTGCCCAGCCGGAGGCTCTCCTGCTGGTGCGAGAATCCCTTCTCGCACCTATCCTCGGCGGGAATCCCTTCTCGCACCCATCCTCGGCGGGAATCATTTCCCGTGTCTTGCGATGGACCGAGAATCCCGGCGCGCCGGGACTCGATCCAGCCCGGAAGAACTCTATCACTGTCCCGGTTGATCCTAAAGGCGAACGACCATAGTGCTCCAAGTAAGGCCGGCGCCTATTGCGACCAACAGCACGATATCACCCGGCTGCAACGTGCCGTCGCGACGCGCCTCGTCCAGACTCATGATGACCGATGCCGCGGACGTGTTGCCGTAGCGATCGATGTTGACGGAGATCTTCTCACGATCCAGTCCCATCTTTTCCCGTACGGACTCGATGATCCGCAGATTCGATTGATGCGGGATCACCAGCTTCAGGTCCTGCGGCGTCAAACCTGTAACGGCCAGAGCGTTATCAATCAGCTCCTGCATCTTGTTAACAGCAAACTTGTAGACTTCTCGACCGCGCATGTGCATGTAGTGCAAACGCTCCGCCACGGTTGTCTGGGATGCGGGCAGGCGAGAGCCGCCCGCAGGAAGCCAGATGAGTTCGGCCCGGGTACCGTCGCAACCCATGTCGCAGTACAGAATCCCCTGCTCGGGATTGGCAGACCTGCTCAATACTGCGGCGCCCGCACCGTCACCGAACAGAACCACCATCCTGCGGTCCTCTGCGTCCACATAGCGTGTCAAAGTCTCGGCACCGATGACCAGGGCACGCTCATACAGACCCGAATTCAACAGCCCGGCGGCCGTAATCGCTCCGTGCAAAAAGCCCGCACAGGCCGCAACGACGTCAAAGGCAGGGACGTTCCCGGCCCCCAATGCGGCCTGTATGAACGCCGCCGTTGCCGGGAAGGGGCAATCCCCGGTCGCGGTGGTGCAGATGATCAAATCAATGTCACCCGCGCTCAGCCCGGCATCTTCCAGGGCGTTCCGGGCAGCCTTTACGGCCATGGTTGAGGTGTATTCGCCCGGTGCGGCCTTGCGACGCTCGCGGATGCCCGTACGCGTGACTATCCACTCATTGCTGGTATCGAGATAGTCGGCGAAATGGTGGTTGGTCAAGACTTCGGTCGGGACGTACATTCCCGTCCCGCAAAACCGAATCGGTAACCGCGACTTCATCAAGGGTCGGTCCTGTCCGGTGGGCTACGAAAACCTACACGCCGTGCACATCCAGCAGCCGCGCGCCACCAGGCTTGCTGTGCTCGTGCCGGCGCCAAAGGCGATTCAACGCGCCGTTGAATCGATT
>CP070827.1:791203-798534 GCA_020344555.1 Phycisphaerales bacterium | reverse complement strand
AAACGAAAGGCCAGGCGTCGAGCAGCAAACCCGGGCGAAACATAGCGCTGTCATACTAGGCGGATGTAGACTGGGATCGTGGGCGGCTGTCCGTCTACTCACCCAAGACGGAACGCTATGAAAGACACCGGCGGCGGACGGTGCCCATCGTCCCGAGGCTCATGCGGTTGCTGCAAGACGCCTTCGATGCTGCTAAGGAGAGCGAGGAGCGAGTTGTAGGGCTCAGCCGGAACAATCCGCGCCGGACGATGCACGCGATCCTGAAACGGGCGGGAATCGAACCGTTCAAGTGATGCTTCCAAGTGCTGCGTCAATCGTGCGAGACCGAGTGGTCCGAGCAATTCCCGTAGCACGCGGTCTCAGCTTGGCTCGGAAATAGCGAGCAAGTCAGCCGCGAGCACTACCTGCAGGTGACGGATGAGATGTTTGGCCGAGCGACTGGCTTGAGCGGCCATGTGTCGGATCGGGGCGCTGCGGAAAGCGCTGCAAAAGGCGCTGCAGCAGGCTCTCGCACCGAGTCGCAAGGACTCGCAAATGGTGTGAGTGACACCAATGTGTCATGCCAAGGAAAGCCTACAGAAATAGACATTTTCGCGTCTCACGACCCCGAAAACGCCACTGCACCGCCAGGGACTCGAACCCCGGACCCGCTGATTAAGAGTCAGCTGCTCTGCCAACTGAGCTAGCGGTGCCACCACGTGGATTGAATCAGCTAGCCTCGGATCCGTCAAGCCTAATCTCGTCGTGGTTTTGGACGCGGATCTCAAATATGCCCCTCGGTGCGGCTGTGAATGGCTGTCGTCGAGTCCGGCGAGAACACAGAAAGGCCGGGGAGGTATGATGGGTCACCTGTGTGCCTCTACCCAGTGTGGCGTTGCTCGGACAACGGCGTCATCGGTCCCCACCGCCTACATCGGCGGACGCTTGTCGGTCAGGCACATGTCGACGAGCTCTTCGATCACGGCAGTGCCGGCGCACATGACCTTGTCCGCTCCGCCCCAGTAGATCTTGATGGTACCATCGTCCTCCGGGACCGCACCGCAAGTAAACACGACGTTATGAACGTAGCCCGTCACCTCCCACAGATCCTCCGGCTGCAGGATCCAGCGGTCGCACACGGCGATCACCTGACCCGGATCCTCGAGATCGTGCAGGGCCACCCCCAGCCGGTAGACCGCGCCGTCCATCGTGGGGAACACTCCGTGATAAATATGCAGCCACCCGCGCGGCGTACGAATCGGCGTCGCCCCGGGTCCGATCTTCATCTCATCCCAGTGATACTGGGCCGGCTTCATGACCACGCGCGAATTGCCCCAGTGCACCAGATCAGGTGAATAGCTGATCCAGATCGACCAGGGGGAGATCTCGCTGTGGGGTCGATCGAGACGTGCATAGCGGCCATCGAACCTGCCCGGGAAGATCACCACGTTGCGCAGGTCCGCTTGGGTGATCAGGGCCACCCGTTCGACGAAGCCAAAGTCTCGTGTTTTGGCCAGTCCGATGCGCACTCCGTGCTTCGAGTAAGCGCTGTAGGTGATGACGTACTCATCGTCGATCCGGCAGATGCGCGGATCCTCAATGCCGAAGGCTTCATACTCAGCGAAAACACCCTGGTTCGCGGGGACCATGAACGGCTCGGACCGAGCGACGAAGTGAAAACCGTCGTCACTCTCCGCAAGTCCGAGAATGCTCCTGCCGTTGTCACGATGGGCACGAAACAGCATGACATACTTGCCGTCATGTTTGGTGACACCCGCGTTGTGAACCGTCTCAACGGGATAGGGGATATCTCTCGGCGTCAAGATCGGGTTGCCTTCGTAGCGTCGTACGACTGGTCTGGGCATAGCCCGGCTTCCTCAGATTCAGCCACAATTCGCCTGTGCCGCCACGTTGCGCTTCGGCCGTATCGTAGCTGCAACTACAACGAAAGGGCAGGTTTTTCGCGGCGCGCTGGGCTCGCGTGGCGGGACGCCTGGTCAGTCCGCGCAGGCCGGCTATAGTGTGCGATTAGCCCGCGGTGTTCGGGGTCGGGCCAATCCGGGATCGTCACGTGCTGCGCTAAGACTGCGTCAGCGCCGACATTGTAGGACCGGTCGTTCTCGGACGGCCGCCGGACGATTTGCGGACCTACGCCCCCTGTTAGCGGTCCCGTGGTCTGGCAGCGGAGTATTTTATGCTTCATTGGGCGGCATTGTGGCCTGAGTGCCGAAGCCGCCGCGAGGTTGTCCGGGAGGGGTGGAGAAGTCAACGCAATGGGCCATCGAGGGCTTACGGCGGCAAGAACAGCGGTTCGGCTGGTGGCCGATCCCAAGCGAGTGATCATCCGGCTTTTCCTCCCCTGCGGCGACTGGCGGGTAGGGGCGATTGTCGACCGCGTCATGGCACTGTCGGAGGTGGAGGTCTCGTCCATCCTGGGGCGTGTCCTGGATAGCTACTCCTCCCGCCATAAGGACATCTCCAGCGTTTTCGAGCGACACTACCAGGCAATCGCCGGCCAGCTCGATGGTCCAAGGCCTATATCAAAACAGAGGCGGCAGCTAATCGGCACCTACTTTACCAGCGAATACTCGCTGGAATCCGTCGCCCTGTTCAACCCTTCCGTCGTGCTGCACCCTGACCAGCGCGGTATGAGCAATGGGAAGGCCCGGTTTATCATCAGCCTTCGGGCGTGCGGCGAAGGACACATTTCCTCGATCGAGTTTCGCAGCGGCATGATCGATTCCAGCAACGGAATCACGTTCGACCCCGTTCCTCCTTTCGTCGCCCCAGAGGGTCCCCACGACCTTCACGTGTACGACAAGAACCGCTTCTTTCTGAAGCTGAATGAAATGGGCGGGTACAAACCCCTGGCCAACCGGATTCTTCGATACCTTGGCGACAAGTTCACCTTTGCCGAATTACAGAGTGCTATCGACAGGGTCCGGCGGCGGCACGGCGGTGCCGATTCGTTCCAGGAACTGGCCGAGAACATGCTGTGGCTTGCCCGGTCAAGTTATCGCTTGGAGTTTCCGATCGACTCGGTCATTTCAGAACGGGTCATCTTCCCCGTCACCGAGAACGAGAGCCGGGGCATCGAGGACGCGCGATTTGTGCGCTTTACCCATGACGACGGGTGTGTTGTCTACTACGCCACCTACACCGCCTACAACGGTTTCCGCAGCCTGCCGCAGTTCATCGAAACACCCGATTTTCTTCATTTCAAAGTCTACACGCTGAACGGCAGGTGCGCCCAGAACAAGGGAATGGCTCTGTTTCCGAGGAGAATTAAGGACCGCTTCGTAATGGTCTCTCGGCTTGACGGTGAGAACATCTACCTGCTCCGGTCGGACGACATCCACTTTTGGAACGAGGCGGACAAGACACACGGCCCGGTCCATCCCTGGGAGTTCACCCAGATCGGAAACTGCGGATCACCCCTTGAGACAGAGGAAGGCTGGCTTCTGCTCACACACGGTGTCGGCCCGATGCGCGAATACTGGATGGGGGCTTTGCTGCTGGATCTCGAGGACCCGTCGCGTGTCATCGGCCACCTCAAAGACCCGATCCTGGTGCCGACGGAGGAGGACCGCGACGGTTATGTACCCAACGTGGTGTATTCCTGCGGCGGCGTAATCCATCAGGATGAGCTGATCATTCCCTACGGCATATCGGATACCTCCACAGGCATTGCCACCGTCTCCGTTTCCGAGCTCTTGTCCCACTTGGTTCGACGGTAAGCAGGCGCCCACCTGCCGCCCAGCCGGCTACCACTACCGCGACCTGTAAGACTGGTGATTGCCCGAGCGACGAAGCGACGTCACGATCAGAATCCTCCCGACGTACGTCGGGATCAAGGAGGAGTAGCGCCACGAAGCGATCGGGACCCTCCCGATGTACATCGGGATTAAGGAGGGGTAGGGACGGAGGAACCCCGATGCGCATCGGCACAGGCTCCGGGAGGAAGGGATACAGGGGGGACTGCGGATTGCGGATTGGGGCGGGTAGGGTCCACTGTCCAAGCGAGGCGAAGATCCCGATCTCGATGGACATCGGGAACGGGGTCCCGATACACGTCAGGGCACATCGGGGTACATCGGGGATCGCTGATGGGCAAATGCGGTTTTCATCGCATGGCACCTACGGGGTAAACCGGGCTGAAACAATAGGTCCGTCCGGGACGCACCCTACGATAGAACGTGCGGGCTGATCGCTGTAATGATGCGAGGCTCGGCGGATCCGCCCCAAGGCGACTTGCAGTCTCTGGGATTGGGCCACCGTGCGTTCCTCCAGCAACGGCAACAACGCTGGGCGTTCGGCTTCCGTGAACACTCTGCCGACTTGCAAACGTGTGGTGCCGTGGATGCGCGTGTCCGCGACGTGGGTCTGCCGGCAGCCTCACGTAGCGAGAAACCGTCTCCCGATGGATCCCCAGCTCCCGGGCGATCCGCCGTCGCGACCACCCGTGCTTCACCAACGTGATAATGGCCTGCTGTTCCGCCACTCCGAGCTGATTCGCCACGCCTGTCCTCCAGCACAAATGCTGGAGAAACTACCCGGCAAATCATCGCCTCCTCGAATTGGCCGGTCTTCAAGTGATAATCCGTGCCCGGTTCTTAGTGATCGCTGACAAGGTTGCCTGAGCGGAAGGCTCTGAGCCTGTACACTGGCGTACTGCGCAGCCTTACTGCGTCGCGGGTCCGGGAGTCGCACCGCCCGAGACCATGGTCTGGCTCCAACCGACCGGGTGAACACGATCGAACGGGATCTTTGGCGGGCTGAGGATCCCGCCGGACATTAACACCTTGACCCCTTCCTCCACCGTCCAGCCGGTTTCCGATACTTCCTCGAGTGGAAGTATTTGCATATACCCAGTTGTGGGATTGGGTGTGGTAGAGATAAACACGGTGGCCATCTTCCGTCCTGTGTCCGCATCCTCGATCACCGAGGTGAGAAAACCGATGCATTTCATTCCCGGCCGAGGGAACTCAACGAGCACAACCTTCTGGAACTGCATCGAGTCACTTCCACCGGCCAACGTGAGAATGATGCGTTTCGTTGATCCATAGATCGTCTTTACCAGGGGCAGACCTTCAAACAAACGTTCGAGCAGCAAAACAACGCGCCGGCCTAGCACGTTGGCAGTCAGCAGCCCCAGCAAGTACAACGAGAACAGCGTCAGCAGAACTGCGACCACCGGCACAGCCCAATCCACATAGATGGGTATGTCTTCCGGTTGACTTCCCGTCGACCGGGCGACCCATTGGATGCCGTGCTCGATGATCGGCTGTGTGGCCGACCGCATCGTATCGAATAGGAACTTGACCACGACCCACGTTACCCACAGCGGTATAACGGTGGCCAAGCCCGCAAAAATGCGAGTACGCAGTAGAGCGCGTAGCGCCGGCCATAGGCGGCGAGGCTGCGAACCGCGCTTGGGGGCAGGTGGCTGTGGTTGCCGAGAGCTATCCGTTGTGACCATCGCGTGGGTCTTCTGGGTATCTCCTTGAGTCAACCGAGATCGCGTAGCTGATTTGCAATCTCTATCGACTCCTCGGTGTGTCTTGGAACGATCAAGCCGATCTCAGGCGGTGACATCACATAGACTCCCCTTTGTGAAGATAAGCGGTTAGGAGCGTCTTGAATAGCCTGCCGTGGTTCGGGATGCGGAGATGGAGCGGTTCCTCGATGATCACCCGCTTGCGGAAATCGGCATGCTGCCGCAGCAGGTCGTTGTCAAACGTGACTCGCCCGGAGGTCGAGCAGCTTCCCCATTTACGTCTCATCGGGCGAACGTGAAGCTCCTTGACCTCTACGCCGATTCGACGAGCCCACGTCTGGACCTCGGATTTGAAGAGATCCTTGGGTACCGCGTGCTCCAACGGCTGCCAATCACCAGGTGGCATGACCTTCACGATGACGCCCTCCGCAGCAATTTGATCAACTGAGTCGCCACATCGACCTCCCCCTCGACCCCCGCATCAATAAGCGACTTGTAAAGCAATCGCCTGACATCCTGCTCTTGCCGGGCGCTGGCACGCCAATGGGGATACTCCGCGAATGCCTTCTTGGCATCCTCCGCAACCTTCTTCGAGTCTGCAATGCCTCCACGCTTCAGGAGGTGGAAGACCGCGTAAGCCTCAGGCGACAAACCGGTCGCGTCACGCTCGCTTTCGGCATCCCGCAGCTCGCCGATCAGCTGCTCCACGGCCTCCAGAGCCTGTGGCGCGGTAATCTGCCGCTGCTCGAAGTCATGGGCGATCTGCTCGGCCCGATCTCCGATCGAGATAAGATAGGGCTGCCGCTGAGCCTGATGCCCATCCCACAGCCACGTTTCGAGGCTGCTCAAGTCGAGACGCTTGTCGTCGCCCCTGTTGAAGCCAAGATCGAGCTGACCATCGGGTGTGTTCCTGCCGCGTGCCATCGCCTACTCTCTCCGTCTCTCCCCACAGACCGTGAGCCGGAAGTCGAGGTTATTCCGAGCGTTGGCTTCCGCCGTATCGGCCATGACGAGACGACCATTCTGGGTGGTTGCAGCCCATGCCGAAACGTCCGGGCTTGATACAGTCTGCCAGAACTCGCCGATTCAGGCAAGAGGCACAGCGCCGCGTTCCTGATCTGTGTCCTATTGCCGAGTGACTCCACACGCAGGGGCCGGAGAGGAACCGCCGGCAAGCGTGACTCCTGGTCTGCAAGCGCTGAGTCCAGGAGCCTACCGCTCACGGCTCAGCCTGCAACCCGCGCGGTGGGAGTCCGCGGCCTCCTGCCCGCAACCAACGCGGAGGGACTCCAGGGCCACCCGCCAGCAACGCCCGCGCTGACACGAACCCCGGGACCACGGCGAGCCTCTCGCCCGCTGGGCAACACTAAGGGCAGGGCGTGAGTCTCGTGGTCGGAGCAGCCTGAAGCGTCCTTTTCGACGCGAGTCACCTCGGGAACCACCACGATGTTGTTGGCACGTTTCTCGACCGTAGATTGCCCCTCAGAGGGGCGGTGGCACGCCATCGCCAAGTGGGCCGGATACAGCTCACGCCCGCACCTACCCGCGAGCATGGCCGGTCGACCGGGCGAAAGTGGGTGCAAGATGACTAGACGCGACGAGCAGGTTTATCCTACGCAATCGTCCACCGCTTCATCGGCGGGGACCGCGACATTACGCTCGGGACTGCGTCGAAGCTGGCTGACGTGCTCGGCATGGAGCTGCGGCCCAAGAGGCACGGACGAAAAGACCGGTGCCCCATGGCGAGCGTCACGCGGGGCGCGAACGGACAGAGAACGATCCAGTTCATTGGCACCGACGGCAAGCGGCGCAGTATCCGACTCGGCAAGCTGTCGCAACGCGCGGCCGAGACCGT
>CP070827.1:783768-791103 GCA_020344555.1 Phycisphaerales bacterium | reverse complement strand
GGTTGCGTTCGGGGAGGTCAATGATCCGTCGCGAGCGACGCGACCGGGCCGTTCACGCAAAACCCCATACCGGAGACCGTTCAGGGTCGCTCGCTTTATCGCGAGTGTTTGCAAGGGTTTGTGGCAGCGGGCAGTCCGGGGCGGGTGGCCAGAGCGTGCGTTTCTGGCTCGCCGAGGAATCGGCTCGCCGTTTCGGGCGTCGTTTCGGCGGCCGCGCTCTTGGTTTCTCTCGTTAACGGCCGACCGTCGAGTTAACAGATAGGCGGTTTTCGCCAAGCTCGCAATCGCCGCCAGGATCGCGGATATGGCGGCGCGCGATCTGGCGCACTAAGTTTACCGAAAGCTCGACGCGCTGAATGTGGAAGAGTTGGGTGTCAAGCGCGACGCTTTTGACGTGGAGGGGGTCCCCTACCTGAGGTTTGCCTCTGATGCCCAGGAACGGTTCGACCATTGGCGGGCGATTATCGAAGGCCGGCTGCGCTCCGGCGCGAACCATCCGGCCATCGAATCGCACTTGGCAAAGTACCGAGCGTTGGTTCCATCGCCGGCGCTGCTCACACACCTCGCAGAGGATGGTATCGGTCCGGCCCCTAGAGCCGCGGTGGACCGAGCCATCGGTTAGGCGTTGTACCTGGAATCCCATGCCCGTCGGCTTTACGCCACGGTTAGTTGCGCGGGCCTGTCGGCGGCGCTCAAGCTGGCGGACAAGCTGCGGGCGAAAGCGTTGAAAGACGGGTCCGGGCTTGGGGATGTTTACCGACCGGCATGGGCCGGACTTACGAGCCGTGATGAAACGCTTGCGGCGGTCCGCGTGCCGGCCGATCACGATTGGCTCGTCGTCACCAAAGAAAGCACCGACCGCGCTCCCCGGACTCGCCATTGGGTGAACTCGAAAATCCACGGACCCCTGGGGGACCGTACTGACAAAACTGACAGAAATCCCCCAACTTAGGCCGCTGACCCCCTTTTGTCAGTCTTGTCAGTGCCTTGGAAGGGGGAATCGGGGGTTTCGGCGGGTGAATCCAAACACCCAAAGGAGGCTGTCATGAGAGCCGGCAGCGTAAGGGACAAGCCACTCCGAATGGTATCGACAGGTTACTTCGCTCCAGTTCCGCAGCGCGCGTCGTACGGGTCCCGGGGCTAATCCTCACGTATCGGAGCCTCCGTACCTGGAGGTGGAGTCGTGGTACTCGGTGCCGCGCCGGGTGCGGTGATCACGGTCACCGGCCCAATGTTCTCGAGTGATTCTTTGATCTCGTCGGCTTGTCCGACCACAACGATGGTCAGATCGTCGCGCCGGATCAGGCGCCGGGCAGTGGCCAGCAAATCCTCAGCCGAAGCCCCCTTGATCCCCGCCAGGAACCGCTTCAGGTAGTCCTCTGGCAGACCGGCGTACTTGATCAGCCATAAGTCGCGTACCGTGGCCTGCGGGGTCTCACGATCACCGGCGAAGCTGCCCACGGCATGCGACTGGGCGATGTGCAGTTCGTCCGTATCCACCGGCGTCTCTCGAATCCGCTCGATCTCTTGGAGGATCACCTCGATCGCCTCGGCCGTCTTGGGGTTCTTGGTGAACGTACCGATGCTGAACTGCCCGGCAAAACGACTGGGAGTCAGCCCGCCCCAAGCGCCGTACGTGAGCCCCCGATCCACCCGCAGCGCCTTGTTGAGCCGGCTGTTGAACGCCCCGCCGAAGATGTCGGAAAGCAGCCTGGCCGGGAAGTAAACCGGATCCTTGCGGGTGATGCTCACGTGCCCCACGCGAATCTGGCTCTGTACTGATCCGGGCCGGTCCATCAGATAGATGTGCGTCGAGTGGGGTTCGGGGACTGTAGGCAGCTCGGTCACCGGGGTAGGGCCTTTCACTTTCCAGTCGCCGAAGTTCTTTCGGACGACATCCAGGGTCTGACCCACCGCAACGTCGCCGGCCACGTACAAGACGGCTGCGTCGGGCCGGACGTACTTGCCCCACCAATCCCTAAGATCGGCGGGAGTGAGTGCCCGAACGTCCTCCGGTTCACCAGTGGCCGTACGGGCATAGGGATGTTCGCCGTACAAACGGCGGCGCAGCTCGCGTCCCGCGACGTACTCCGCCTGCTGCGCCTGGATCATTAGGCTCAGCAGCAACTGATTCCGCATGATGTCGAACTCGTTCCGCGGGAACGTGGGCGTACGCACAACCTCAGCGGTCAGTTGCGCCGCCAGGTCGAACTTGTCGGTGACGCAGGAGGCCGTCACCCTGGCGACATCCAGGGACGCGTTCCCGGAGAGCGAGATGGCGTTGAACTCGAGTTCCTCAGCCATTTCGGCCGCGGTGTGGTGAGCCGACCCCTTTGTGATCATACCCGCGGCCAGGGAGGCGGTACCCGGCTTGGACTCCGTCCAGGAGCCGTTGAGAAGGCCCAGAGTCAAGGTCACAAACGGAACCTCGTGATTGGGCACGACCACCACCTCCAGGCCGTTGTCCAGCCGGGTGGCATGCCTAGGTATGTCCGGGTAGGTCTCCAGCAGGGGCGCGGTGGGCGGCTTGTCCGGGAACTGTACCGGGCGCTTCAGGTCAGCCCGCGCCCCCCCTCGCCTGGCCACCCGGTTTTCCTTCGGTGGTTCCAGCGGCGCCGCTCCTTCGTCGATGTCCTCCTTCTTGCCGATCCCCAGCAGCGATTTCAGCACGCCGCCGATCTGCGGCTCAACTTTAGCCAGCGTCTCGCGTTCTTTGACCAGGTACGCATTGGCGACGCGTTTCAAGTCCTCCACGGTGACCGCGCGGATTCTCTCGAACTGCCGGTTGGCCCGATCCGCGTCCCCCTCCAGCACCTGATAAGATCCAAGCAGGCCTGCCTTGCCTGCCACAGTCAGTGCCGCAGTGACGGCGTTCCGCAGGAACTGGTTCTTGACCTTCTGGAGCTCCCGCTCGGTCACGCCCTCCTGCTTGATACGGCCAATGTGGACCCGGAGGGCGTCCAAGACCCGCTGCTTGCTCTTAAGCGGCAGGAGGGCCGCACCGACACCGGCCAGCCCATCGTCCTCGAACGACAACGAGCCGCCGACCGCGAACTCCGCCAGCTTCTGTTCCTTCACCACGTCGCGGTAGATGCGGCTGCTCTCGCCGCCGCCCAACACGGACATGAGCATCTCGAGCGGTAGGGCGTCCTCATGCGTCTGCTTGACGCCCCGGTAGACCAACCCGACGATGGGAACGGGACCCTTCTTCTCAGGAATAGTGATTTCCCGAGGCCCTGTCTGCGGTGGCTCGACAATGCCTACAGGCGCGGGTGCCGGCATCCGCGGCAGCCACCCGAAGCACTTGGGGACCAGCTCCCGCACACGAGCGCTGGTCACGTCTCCCACGACAACCAACGTGGCGTTCGCCGGCACGTAGTGCATATCCCAGAATGTTTGCAACTCGTCGATGGTGGCGGCCCGCAGGTGCGGGATCTGCCCGATCGGCGTCCAGCGGTAAGGGTGCTCCTTGAAAATCGCGGGCAGCAGCTTCTCCGGAACCGTGCCATAGGGCTGATTCAAGGCGCCCATCCGCCGCTCCTCCTCCACCACATTGCGCTCCGTAAAGAACCCCTCTTCGTCGATCTTCAGGAAGGCCATGCGCTCCGCTTCCAGCCACAGGGCCAGTTGGAGTTGATTCGACGGAACCTCGCAGACATACGTCGTGTGGTCGAAGTTCGTGTACGCGTTGGAATCTCCACCGCATTGCCGGACGTAGTCGTCGAACTTTTCGGGAGGCAGCGCATCCGTACCGCGGAACATCATGTGCTCGAACATGTGGGCGAACCCCTGCCGCTCGGGATGCTCGTTCTTGGAGCCCACGTGGTACCACAATTGCACAGCCACGATAGGGCAGGAGTGGTCCTCGAGGGAGACAACGGTAAGCCCGTTGTCGAGGACAAAACGCTGGAAGTCGTACGGGCGTTCGGCGGCTCGCAGCGGACAGCACGCAAAGAAGACGATCAGGGTCCCAAGCCACAGGTTCTTACGCTGGTGCAACATGTCCTCTCTCCATCAAGACGTCCAAGATCGCCGCGCGCGAGCCTCCCTGCTCCTGTATCCGGCGGGAATCCCGACCGGTCTGCTCTCCTGAGACGCGGTCTGCGGTTGCCGTTATCGCCTTTGGGGGGCGATCTGGCAAGACGAGCAAGTTTGTCAGCGGGCTGGCAAAATAAATGGCCAGCCGTGGGCAGGTGAAAACCGGCCATCTTGAGGGGGCGCCGGTTCGCCGTCAGAGCTGCTTCAGCCAGTGGTTGGCTGGTGGAACTCGGGTATGGCGAATTACCTCGGGATGGCGCAAGCACACGCGATACAAGTACTTCGGGAGCGAGGCTGGTCGTTCCGGCGGATCGCCCGGGAGTAGGACGTCCATCGGGACACGGTGGCGCGCTACGTGCGGCTGGCGCGGGCGGGACCGCCCGGAGCGTATGCGACTACCGGTGGCGATTCAAACCGGCCAAGGCGCCCCCCGGGTCTGAAGGGGCGTCCACCAAGCCTGCGGCAGTGCGAGCGGGGATCGGAGGCGCCTCCCAGGCCACCAGCACAGATTCAAAACCAGCAACAAGCTGGTTCCAGGCGTTGTAGCGGTAAGTGTGCTCGTTGTCGTCGATCAGGTTCCAGGCGTCGTCGTGGGTGAAACCGGTGGTCTCCTCGTTGTAGGGCTCCGAAGGAGTCTGGTCGTCGATCATTCGCCCGGTGATGCTTTCGTTGTCATGTACGTTGTGGTGCTCTATGCCATAGAGAGTATCCGAGGCGGTCTGGTAACCGGGTTGCCCGCCGGTAGCCGGGTAATCGAAGACGCTTCCGTTGTTCACATCGCCGCCTGACCAGTTGCCCAGGAGGTGGAGATACCAGGATCGGCGCGTTGCGTCTCCGGTGATTCCCATGTTTGTCGAATTCAGGGTCCCGCGTTCGGCGAAGATCACGCGGTTGAGCTTGTCGTGGCCGTAGACATAGGACCGGTCATTGGTCAGGTTCCCGGGATAATGCTAGTCCAACCCGGGCTTAACGACTTTTCCAGGTCAGCACAGGGAACTACCTTTACTTACCCAGCTATTCGGTACTCAGAGATACTTCTTCTCGTAGTAGCCTTCTTCGAAGACGATGGCTGACTCGGGGAAGTCGTCAAGCGTGTCGTGGCCCTCAAGAAGCCATAGGCCGATGCCGAACTTGCGGCTCCTCAGACCGTCGCTCTCGACGTGTACGTCTGGATCGATGTCCTTGAACCACGACAGCAACTCCCCATAGGGAGTGTAGAGTAGCCTGCCACCCCGAAAGATAGGATTAGCGGGACGACAGACCTCGACAGCAACACACATGTCGGGGCGGCAGAAGTCGACGAAGATACCCATGTCTTCGAAGTGCTCCTTGCCCGGTGCTGTGGTGTCTCCCTTGAACGCTGGTTTGTCAAATGAGTATAACTCCTCATACTCCGCACCTATCTCCCGGTGGATTTCGTCCCGAGACATCCCAAGTCGGATCGGCCCCATGCTCTTGTAGGGCGTAATGACCAAGTGCATGCCTTCCTCTTCAAGTGCTATGGCATCATGAACGAGTCCGAGTACTCGAGCATCTCCAGTTTAGCGGCATCGTACTTGTCGCCAAATCGGGACCGAATGTCGTCGATGTTCATCTGCTTGGTCTCCTTCCAGTGCCCGGCCTTAATCAACTCTGCCTGCTTTTTTCTGTATTCAACGCTCTTACGGCCGCTACCACAGCTCACGGTCTTTCTGTGGTCCGGCGGCTGCATTTGAATCGCCGGGGCGTCGTTGACGAATCGACCATCTCCTCTTCCAGTGTCCTGCCATGCCTTTTTTGATGGTACGTGAAGTGCGACCTTTCCGTTGATCGTGCACTTGAACGTTACCACGTCCCTTACCCCCTGCTCAGGATTACTCGGTGCACCCTCGTCGTTGGCGTATCGGATTTGTGAGACCAGGTTGGGTGCTGTGGACGTGCCCTGCTCGTCATGGTTGCTTTCCTCGAGGATTTCGGCACCGTAGACGAAGCGCGTCGCCTGTATGTCGTTCGTAAGCGTCGTCCAACGATGCGTACCTGACGCATCTCATCTTCGGAGAATCTCACACGCTTTCGGTGCCTCGGGCGTATTGTACTCAAGCTTTCCCGGAAGCCCCAAGGACCGCGAGAGAAGCAGATCCGCATGATGCAGGTTGCCGCTGGCAGAAGTTCAGGATAGCGTTTCAACAAGATGGACCAATCGTTGCTTGAAGCCAACATGCCCTGTGGGCGAGGAGTTAGATCATGGCTTACGAAATAACGAAGGAGGACGTCTGGGCTGGAGAGATCGATGACCAAACAGGCGCGCTGGCGGAGAAACTGGAAGCCGTTTCCAGAGTGGGGGTCAACCTGGAGTTCGTGATTGCCCGGCGAGCTCCTGACAAGCCGGGCAAAGGCGTCGTGTTCATGGCCCCATTTCGTGGCGAGGACTCGGTCCGTGCGGCGCTGAACGCCGGCCTGTCGCAATGGACGTCGGCTGCCACGCTTCGCATCGACGGCCCCGATCAGTCCGGACTTGGTGCCCTGATTGCATGGACGGTAGCGAACGAGGGCATCAACCTGCGAGGTTTCTCCGGCGCCAAACTGGGTGAGCGGTCGGTATTCTATCTCGCCTTCGACAGCGCTAGTGACGCGGACAAGGCGAGCGGAGCGTTGACCGACGCGCTTGGCGGCTGACGCTTCTTCACCATCTGGGTCCGCCGTTAGCGTCATGTGCCACCCACGGCTTGAGCCTACGGGATCAGGGGTGGTTCGGATCGCCGTAGGGGGCCTGCCACGGCGCGGTTCCCGTCTCCGATTCGCATTCTAGCGGCGGAGTGATTCTCGGATCGAACTGCTGAGCGGGGCGAACCTCCGGACCACGTCCACCGCGCCTCTATTAGCATTCGTGACCATGGCGATGGCTGCTCCAGTACGACGATCACCAAACGCCACAACGCAAAGGCCCCCGCCGTGGCCGACACACTCGCGTGTGTTCCACCATCCGTAAGGGTGAGGCCAAAGCCAACCGAGCAGGAACCCCCTGCCGAGGACCAGATACGAACGCAGCGCCCGGTCAAATCCAGCAACATTCCGTCTGAGATACCGCTCCAGTGTTTCCGACCTGACCAGCCGAGTGCCGTCAGGCATGACTCCTCCGGCCAAGATCATCTCGTAGAACCTGGCCAGAGTCGAGGCCGTCGTTGTCATGGACGCACCTGGGACGAGGCTGGTCAGGGTCGAGGGCGCGTTCATGTTCTGCTCGAACCCTGCGGCCACGTCTTCGCCGGCAATCCGAAACTGTTTCGGCCCGAGCCAATAACTGCGGGCAACGCGCGC
>CP070827.1:776298-783668 GCA_020344555.1 Phycisphaerales bacterium | reverse complement strand
GCCGCCATCCCTGACTCGCCTTTTATTGATCGGGCATGGAAGTTGCTTTTGCGCGGGCTCCTGGCCGTCCAGCAGGCTGATTTTGCAGTGGCTGAAGTGCCATTGCTGCAAGCTTGTTCCGTGGGTCTTGTAGCCGGCCTGGGAAGAGAAGGAACTGTAGATCAGGATGCGCTGCGGCTCTGCGCTTTGGCGCTTCACCACGCAGGGCGTGTATACCGCCGGCAGGATCGGCCCAAGGATGCCTTTCACGCTCACCTCGCCGCCCATCATCTGCGTCAGCAACATGGCTCGCTCAGCGAATTGTGGGAGACTGCGGTCGAACTGGGTTTGGATGCTAACGTGGACAGGCGTTACCAGGAAGGCCAGGAATGGCACCGGACAGCCATCGACATTGCCGAGAAAACGTCAGAAGAACCGGCGCGCAAGCAGGCGGTGGCCTGGAGCAATCTGGCCGTGTCTTACGCGGATGGCGGGCGGTACGGTGAGGCGGTATCAGCCGCTCGAACAGCCCGCGACTGGTGGCGACAACACGACATCGGTGCTGCCACCGCAGCCCAGGCCGACCTCAAGCTCGGCAGCGTCCTGCTCAAGCAGGGCGAAGCCCTGCACGAGCGTGGCGATCCGAATGCAAAAGCTATTCTAGATGAAGCGGTCAAGTGGCTGGGCGCAGCCCACGGAGCATTGCAGGCGTTCGGCCCGGACTATGCCCCCGACGCCCAACTGTGCCTGGAACAGCAGGACTTCGCCCACCGACTCCTCGCCTCGCTCGGTACTTGAATCACCGTGGCCTGCGTGATAGGCTTGTTCTCGAATGACACCAAAGACAGGCGACAGCCGGGTGAATACCTGAGACTCGTTGCGAACCGGGGTTCACTGAGAGGGCGTTCTTATGGGACTGACAGTCTTGGAAATTGGGGTGGGGAATCCTGCCACCCCTGACGTTACCGAAAAGGTCGAGTTTCTGATCGATTCCGGCGCCGTTTACTCTGTGGTTCCCACGCCGATCCTGCAGAAGCTTGGCATCAGTCCGCTGGCTGAAGAGACATTCCGCCTAGCCGATGGAAGCAAGATTGTCCGCAAGAAGGGAGGGGCTGTCTTCAGGTATGGGGACCGAGTAGGCGTATCCGACGTGATCTTTGGCGAAGAAGGGGACAGTATGCTTCTTGGGACCTTAACCCTCGAAGCGCTGGGATTGTCTCTGGATCCGTTGCGGCGGGAGCTGAAGCCTTTGCCCATGATTCTTGCAGTCCTTGGCTCGTCGGGCCGGTAGGCAGGGTTGGCTGATAACGCCGACTACAGCATGAGCCGCAACACGGTTCCGTCCGTTCCTGTAGCCCGGGGCCTGAAAAGCCCTGATGCCCTCATACTCGAATACCCAGAACGGTAAGACCCGATACGGGCTGACTCCGTTGCGTTCGTCGAGCCGGATTCTCGGACCCTGACCTCATGTTGCGTTCGGCCCGGACTACGCCGCCGACGCCCAACTGTGCCTGGAACAGCAGGACTTCGCCCAGCGACTGCTCGCGTCGCTCGAGACCTGAATCACTGCAGCCTGCGTGATAGGCTTACCCGCGCCGCACAGCGGGTATACCCGTGCCCAACCACGACCACTGCTGCGCTGAAACGCCGCGGGATTGTCGGTCTGGAGGAGGTGGCGGCAAGATTGGCATGATGGGGCAGGCAGATAGGCACGAACAACGGCGAGAACGGCCGATTTCGTTTGGACCTAGAGGGCTTGCGCGATAGGATGACCAATCGACGTGCGAAAGCCTGGAAATGACAGATGAAGTGGCCAATTAACCGAGCCCGTCTGCGACGAATTGACCGCCAACAGCGGAGGCATGCTTGTGAAAGTGGTAGAATCGAGATAACTAAAATCGGTATTAGCGGTCGATTGGAATTCCGCCCCGCTCTGACATGACCGTTTGGGAGATTACGGTAATGACGCTTCAAGTCTCCAGGAATGTCCCTGTTCTTCTGGTAACGTGCGCGTGTGTCCTCTTGGGGCCTAACGTTGGAATCGTTGGTGCATTTCAATTGCCCGGCATCGGAGACGAAGCCTCGTGGCGTGAGCGCAAGCTACGCGAGCTGAAGAGCGATGATGTCAACATTCGACGAGGCGCGGCTTCCGCACTGATACGCGATGACATAGACGGTGCAAAGCTGATCGACGCGATAATACCGGTGATGTCGGACGAGGACTTTCGCGTGCGCAGATCCGCCATTATCGCCTTGCGTATTCATGGCGTAGGGCGATCCGATGTTGCCGTGGCGTTCCGCAAAGCCTTGGCTGACTGCGATCCAAGGTTGGCCTCTGATCTCATTCACGCCCTGCGCGTCGTGGAACCCAATCCCGAAGAGTCGCTGGACGCCTTTGTAATAGCCGCACTGCGTGATGATCGCATCGTTACGCCCAACGCAATACGGGCGATGAAGGAGATCGGTGCCCCAGCCGTTGACGCTCTGGTGAAGCTGCTTAAAGAGCCAAGTTGGCTTATTCGCGAAGAAGCAATTGCCGCTCTGGCGAGCCTCGGTGAGGCTGCCCGTCCTGCGCTACCGCAAATCGTTGATGCGGCTACAGCACCCAATGCTATGAACATGGACATCTACTGTCCGAAGCTTGTTACATGGTCGGATCAAGCGGTTGCCGAGTTGATCAAGGTGTTACAGCAGGATCCCGAATCAAGGGCCAATGTTGCCGGCGATTGCTTAGCCTCGATGGAGGAGAAAGCCGCGCCGGCTGTTCCCGCTCTGCTTGAGATTGCCGAAGCTGCAAGAAACACCACAAGCGTCCGCAGCGCGTGTATCCGCACACTGGCAAGAGTTGGTCATTCGAGAGATGAAGTACTGCATAGCATAATGAAGCTCGCTGAAGGAGATCACGACAAGCACTTGCGCGAGTCGGCACTAAACGCTCTGGGGGTTTTCGGGGAGCGCGGGGCACCAGCTGTGCCACTGTTGGCTGCGGTCGTGCGTGACGACGATGAGGCCTTACTAAAGCGTGCAGCGTTCCATTCGCTGGTGTGGATCAAGCCGGAGGCAGATGTCGTCGTGCCGCTTTGTATCAAAGTTTTGGGCGGAGATGGTTCGGAGGATCTCAAGGAGACTGCCGCTTGGGCGCTTTCGGAGTACGGTTCAGAGGCTGCTGAGGCGTGGCCCGCACTCAAACCCATGCTCAAAACGAAAGGGCATGTTCGCCGAGCCGCGATTCGTGCAATGGTTGCAATGGAGGTTGCTGATTTGTCCGTATCGCCGGACTTGCGCACGGCGGTGCGTGAGGGCGAGCGGTTCGAGCGTGAGGCGGCGATCAAAGCACTAGCCCAGTTAGGCTCATCGGCATCGGATGCCGTGCCCGACCTGCTGCAGGTGGTGCGGAGCGACGCGAATAACGCTGCGTCCGCTGCGCACACGCTCGGCATGATGCTGGCTGACGCCGCAACGGTGCCGCCGGAGATCACCGGCGAGATGCGCCGCTGGTACGACAAAGGGCGTCGACTTCAGCGCGAACGCCGACGGCGATCTGCACCAGACCAGGCAGGCTCCGTTGAGCATGGAACCGAAGACGCTCCGCAACCGAATGAAATCACCGGTGACGTGCTCCTTGACGGCGTGGGCGTTATGGGCGTACGTGTGGCACTTACGCCTACGCAAGGCAACCTCGGGGAAAAACTCGAAGTGCGTATTGCTACAACCGATGACCTGGGTACCTTCCGTTTTTCGCATGTATCCCAAGGCCGTTATCGCTTAGTGGCGGTCCATCCCGATCATGAGCCTTCCCTTGTTTCTGTGCAGCTGGAGCGTTCCTCACGTACGCGGGGCGGAGGACAGCAAATCACACTGCGTTCCACAGACCTCAAAACCTTCACAGTAGTGAATGATGACGATGCAACCCTTCCTAATGTTGTGGTGCGTATCAACAAATACCGCAGTATCCCAATGCCTCCGATCGAGCTTCGCACCGATGCGTCGGGGGCATTTTCATTTCCACTTGGAACGGGATTCGTTAGCGGCGAAGCTGAGCATCCGGGCTACATGCGCACCAGATTTGTGCTATCACAGGATGGTGATAAGTCAAGAGTATTGATGCGAAGACCCTATCGCATCAGCGGGAAAGTAGCGGATGCAAAGACAGGTACGCCGATTCCCAGCTTCACCGTAACTCGTGGGCTTCGTCTTAGTGTGGCGCCGGCATTGCTTGAAGTTGAAGACGAACCGCTTGGCTCGTTTACAGGCGGGGCATATGAAATCCTCTTTGAAGAATCAGCTAATCTGCCTTCGCCGTTCAACCAGATGGCGTTGGCGTTCGATGCGCCAGGCTATCAACAGGGCATGTCACCTTCGTATGAGGAGGGATCGGGCGATCTTGTTTTCGATATCGAGCTTGTGCCGCAAGGTGGCACCGAAGGACGACTTATCGACGCCGACGGCAAACCGGTCGCAGGAGCTGACGTCGTGCTGGCAGCGGCTGAACCGATGACGCCCGTCAGTCTGCTCAACGGACACCCCGATTGGGCGCTCGATCGCTTGCCACGTTTCACGACCGATGCCGAGGGTCGGTTCGCGTTTCCTGCACAATCCAGACGATTTGCCCTTCTCGTGGCAGACGATCGCGGCTTTGCCTTTGTCATGGATGGTGCTTTTGCAGAACAGCCCAAGGTTCAGCTTACCCCATGGGCACGACTAAGCGGTTTTGTACGAAGTGGTAACGAAGTCATATCGGGGGCGCATGTAGATATTCTTGTCGAGTCGCTTGCCGAGCCGATTGGTGCCGTGGCAACTGATGCTGTTGATGCCAGTGACAAGCTTAGCTTGCCCGGCGGCGAAGATTCGTGGCTTCCGTCGTTCCGCTATTCGGTGAAAACGGACGAGCGTGGACGGTTCTCGGTGGATCGGGTGCGCCCCGGCCGAGTGCGTGTGGCTGTGCCAGTGGAAGTTAGCACCAATACGTTCGTTAGCGTCGTAAAGAACACTCTCGAGTTAACCCCCGGCGAGGTGCGCGAAATCAGCTTCGGTGGCGGAGGCCGTCGCGTCATCGGTCGAATCGACCTGCCCAAACAACCCAGCCGATTTGGTGGTGGCTTCGAGCCGTGCAGGGCTAGGTTCGGAGGTGTTGTGTTTGATCGAACAGCCCAGCCGCAGCCGTCCCTGCAAGAGGCTATAAACGCACGCCGTTTACCTAAATCCTTCTACCCCTTTGGCTTCCAAGAGGACGGGGTATTCACGATCAACGATGTCGAGCCGGGCAAATATCGCCTTGTCATCGGGCTGCGATGCGTTGACGGACTCGCTCCACCGGACCATGTGGTCGATCACGAATTCGATGTTCCGAAGGGTGATCTTGACGTACCCTTCAACCTCGGCGAACTGAAGACTACGCCGATTCAAGAGCCTGAATGACCCGCGCGAACAGTTGACTCACTGGTAATAAGAGCGGCTGCGCGGGCGGTCTTTTCTGAATCATGGGCGAGGCACGGCACTTTCGCCCAACTGGTGACCACGAATGCTCTGCGGGAGACGAAGCCTCCCCAGTTGATGGAAGCTTGCAGCAACGTGACACAGCTTGATCCTGTATCTTCAAGCGGATCCGATCCGTGATGCTCATGCACCGTCGATGTCCACATTGCGGCTACGATCTGTGGATGCTGCCCACGGCTCCCCAGGATGGAGCAACGGTGTGTCCTGAATGTGGTTGCGCCTGGGAACTGGACGATGTCCGGGCCGCTGGAAGGCACGGCGTACGGAGCATTGCAGGCGTTCGGCCCGGACTATGCCGCCGACTCCCAACTGTGCCTGGAGCAGCAGGATTTCGCCCGGCGACTGATCGCGTCGCTCGGCCCTTAGGTCCCGCCGGTCCACAGCCGCCGTCCAGGCTCGTTGTGAGCTCGACCTTCCGGTACACTCCCCGACAACTTGTGTGAGGAGTCAGTGACCGTGCCGTATCAAGACTTGCAGTCGTTTATTGCCGATCTCGAGGCCCGGGGGCAGCTCAGGCGGATCGCCGCTGAGGTTGACCCGGTCCTGGAGATATCGGCCATTGCCGATCGGGTGAGCAAGCTGCCGGCCGCGGGTGGTAGCCCGCCGCCGCCTACGGACCCGATTCACGGTGGCCGTGGTGGCCACGCACTGTTATTCGAGAACGTGAAGGGCTCGAGCATTCCCGTGGTGATCAACTTGCTGGGCAGCTACGAGCGCATGCGCTTGGCGCTGGGCGTGTCGAGTTTCGACGAGTTGGCCGAGCGCGTGCGGCAGCTTGTCAAACCCGACATGCCCACAACGCTGATCGACAAGATCAAGAAGCTCCCACAACTCGCCAAGCTGGCGGGGTTCGCGCCCAAGCTGGTCAAGCGGGGCAGGTGTCAAGACATTGTCCACGCCGACGATGCCAGTCTCTTGGACCTGCCCATCATTCAATGCTGGCCCCACGACGGCCGGCCGGGCTGCGGCGGCAAACCGGCCGACGACACCACAGGCACCGGACGCTACATCACCTTCGCAGGCATCCACACGAATGATCCCGACAGCGGGACGATCAACGTTGGCATGTATCGAGTGCAGGTCTTTGACAAGAAGCTTGCGGCCGTTCACTGGCACGTGCACCACGACGGCGCCCGCAACTTTCGCAAGTATAAAAGTCGTGGAGAGAAGATGCCTTTGGCGATCGTGTTTGGTGCCGAACCGGTGTTGACCTACGCGGCCACCTGCCCGCTTCCGCCTGATGTCAGCGAGTTGCTCTTCGCAGGCTTCTTGAACGATGGTGGTATTGAACTGGTCCCGTGCAAGACTATTCCTTTGGAAGTGCCCGCCAATGCCGAGATCGTTATCGAGGGATGGGTCGACCCTGAGCACATGCTCATCGAAGGACCGTTCGGCGACCACACCGGTTTTTATTCCGCAGCCGATCGCTACCCGGCACTTCACGTTACCGCGATCACGCACCGCGAGAACCCGGTGTTTCCCGCAACCATCGTAGGTTTCCCGCCGCAGGAGGATTACTACCTGGGCAAAGCCACTGAGCGTATTTTCCTGCCGCTGCTGCGGGTGCTCATTCCGGAAATCATCGACTATCATCTGCCCATGTTCGGGGCCTTCCACAACTGCGTCTTTGTGAAGATTCGCAAGGAATACCCCCTGCAGGCCCGCAAGGTGATCAGCAGTCTCTCAGGGGCCGGGCAGATGATGTTTTCCAAGATGATCATCGTTGTCGACGAGCACGTAAACGTCCACGACGAGCAGGACGTGCTGTTCCGCATGGGAGCGAACGTCGACTGGCGGCGCGACACCGTCATCGTTGAGGGCCCCTGCGACATCCTCGACCACGCCGCACCCTACTGCGGCACCGGCGCCAAGATAGGCATTGACGCGACCCGCAA
>CP070827.1:768723-776198 GCA_020344555.1 Phycisphaerales bacterium | reverse complement strand
GATCCCCATCACCGTCGATGTCGTGGTCTTGCCCGTTGGGCTGCCCGTCACCGTCAACGTCGTCATCCTCGCCGTTGTCGTTGCCGTCGCCGTCTACGTCCTCGTCTTCGCCGTTCTCCTTCCCGTCGCCGTCTACATCGTTGTCGTCGCCGTTTAGCTCTCCGTCACCATCAACGTCTTCATCCTCCCCGTTGTCCTTGCCGTCGCCGTCTACGTCCTCGTCGTCGCCGTTGAGCTTCCCGTCGCCGTCAACGTCCTCGTCGTCGCCGTTTAGCTCTCCGTCACCATCAACGTCGTCATCCTCGCCGTTGTCCTTGCCGTCGCCGTCTACGTCCTCGTCTTCACCATTTTCCTTATCGTCGCCGTCTACGTCGTTGTCGTCGCCATTCAGCTTCCCGTCACCGTCGACATCGTCGTCCTCACCGTTTTTCTGCCCGTCACCGTCTACGTCGTCGTCCTCGCCGTCCGGGATGCCGTCTCCGTCGATGTCGCGGTCTTTGCAGTCCTCAACGCCGTCGCCGTCCTTGTCTTTTGTCTTGTCGCCATCGTCGTCCTCATCGCAGTCATCTTTGTCGTCGTCGTCGTTTTCATCGTTGCCGTCGGCGTCGTCGTCGTTGTCGAGGTCGTCTGGGACGCCGTCTCCGTCGGTGTCGGGATCAGCAGCGTTGCCCACGCCGTCAGCGTCCATGTCGGGATCAACCCGATTCCGCAGGCCGTCACCGTCAATATCGAAATCGTAGGCGTTGGCAACGCCGTCGCCGTCAACGTCGGGGTCGTTCTCGTTAGGGATCCCGTCGCCGTCGATGTCCGGGCCGTCCGTCGGGTCATCGGGGTCCGTTCCAAGCTGGATTTCGTCCAGGTCCGACCGCCCGTCGTTGTCGCTGTCTTCCAGCAGCGCCGCTATGGTCTGTTCATCGCCGGTCAGATGCGGACATCCCCCACAGGCGATGGCCGCAGCGACGCACGTCGGCCCCCAACGCTCCGTACAACACTCGGGAATCCTCCGGCAGACGCAGGCTTCGATCTCCGCGTCGCCGCAGCCCAACCGAGGTGGGAACACATCGGACACGAGGCAACAATCCCGGGCAGTCTCCGCAGCGCCGTTCGGGCCGGCGGGCGGAACGTTGCCGTTTTGCTGGTCCGTGTCAGCCGTCGATGACGCACCACCCTCGCCCGGCGCTCCTGTCTGCTCACCGCGCGGAGCATCGGCGGTGGACAGTGCTTCGTCTTGCAAATCAATCGCCGACGGACACCCGGCGACCTGGGAAACGATCCAGATCGCCACGCCCGCTTTCAGGAATCGTTCGAAATGTCGAATCACGGTCGCCATCCTCCATTGGCTCTCGCACCATGACTTCTCCTGGTGCGGGGCCGTCCAGGCGTTGAAAAAGGGTACAAGCACCTCGCGGGAGGCCATTCTCGGCATCGTAAGAGGGCTATTGCTTGGAGCCAGTCCCCTTTTTCAACGGGCTGCTAGTAATCCCGCCTCCAACACCCTACACGCATCGGACAGCCGGCAGACGCCTCCAGCAGCCCAGCGGGCGCGAATGTGCGCATCAACTTTGACATGGCTCCGCAGCCCCCGTCCACTCAGCCACGCGGCGTACCCAGACTCGCCGTTGGAGCCTTGGGTGCATCTGCGTTGCCCATGTCGCGCTCGAATTCCACGATCTCAGGCTCCACGGGGTTCATCCTGGTTCGTTTATCTTGATTTCCACGGCAACCCACGTCCCGGCTGCGCAACCGCTGTACGTTGGGTACGTTAACTGTATGCGGTTATCACCGTCTTGCTCGGCCCAATCCTTCAACAATGAATCCACAGTGAAAGTGTGCTGTACCGGCCAATCCGGGAAGAGGCCGGACCAGAAGGTGCCAAATATCAAGTGTCCGTCGAACTCGGTACAATCGTCGAGCTCCTTGATGAATCCTCCGGTTCGGAATTCGTCGCCGAAAGATGCGATGAACTCGAAGGTGCTCCACCCACTGAGTCCGCTCACATGGCGGGCTTGGGGCGGGTCCCCTCCCGTTTCGACCTGCCAGACATACATGGGGTCCTCGCACGGTATCCATGGTCCGTCGGGGTCCTCAGGATTAGGGAAATAAACCTCACCCCACGCACCGCCAGCGTCTTCCACGAGTTTGCCTGGAAAAGCCCATGAGGGATACACGATCTCGGCCACCGCAAGAGCCACATAATACGAAGTGCCAGCTATATCCGGCGTGGCAAAACCCAGGAGCATATTCCATTCCTCTGCGGCGGTAGCTGCTCCGTTATCGCAGTTGCCTACGATGTGGATGTCCGTGTAGTCGAAGGTGATCTTCATGTCCTGGGCCAACGGGTTCATGCATTCCCAGCCGTCGACGCAGATGCCCTCTTCATCTGGATCGTTCACCCCATCACCATCAGTATCCACCCTTCGCGGATGTGTGGAATTGACACCGTCATTGTACTCGCGTCCGTCATTCCAACCGTCATCGTCGCAGTCCTCGACAAACAGGCAGCTGAAGGGAGGGGGCGGGGGGTGCGAGGGGTCGGGCTCAACCACAGGGGTGCCATCTACCAACTTCACATCCCAACCATAATACTCCACCCCGTCCTCGGCACCGTCGCCGTCGGTGTCGGCCTCGTTGGGATTGGTCCGGGTTGCGGACAGGAGGATGTCGTCGGAATCGTAATCGCAGTTCTCGGCCGCGTAGCAATCGTCGAGCATTGACTGAACCTCCGACTCGGTAAGAACTCTCGTTTCATCCGGTCTTCCGTCGCCATCTCCGTCGCACTTGACTGTGATCTGCGTCCCGGCACCACGGAATTCCTCGAAGTCGTCCAGGCCGTCGTCGTCGGTGTCCCAGCTCCGCGCGTTCGTGCGAAGGAAGAACTCGATCAGGTCGGGCAGGCCGTCATCGTCGGTATCCGGTGAGAACGGGTCCGAGTTGAAGATCTCCATCTCGCCATTGAGGCACGCACGCCAGCCCCCCTCCAGGGCGTCGGCCAGGCCGTCGCGATCGGCATCGCGGAACAGGCCGCCGTCGAACGGGTTGTTCGGGTTCGCCGTGGGACCGTCGGAAATCGCCGACAGACGGACCTCGCTGCCATCCGAGATGCCGTCCGCATCGGTATCCGGATTCAGTGGATTCGTGGCGAAGCCCTGCCCGCCGAGACAGCCGGGACATCCGGGTCGGTTGGGTGTGGCGACACAATAGAACTCATCAGGGGGACCGTGATCCGCGGCCAGGAAATCGTCGCCGTGGAGCAAGTCCTGGTCATTGGGAATGGAGTTCCATACGCCGTTTGGGCCGGGGGAGATCTGCCAGACGTCAAAACCCGGATCGCCGCAGGACCCGGGGGAGCTGAGCACGTCGTCAAAGTGACACGTCGTGTCCTGGTCCCTGTCTCCGCCGTCGAGAATCACCTGGCCGGCATAAACAGGAACGCACAAGAATTCGGTCCCGTCGGCGTGATGGAGGAAGTAGCCGTTGAGCTCGTCGAAGTCGTTCACCCCGTCGCGGTCGGTGTCACGGCTCCGCGGATCGAGACCACACGCCTTCTCTTCGTGGTCCAGCAGACCGTCGCCGTCGGAGTCCGGCTGGACCGGGTCAGGGAAGGCCCGGAAGGGAACCTGACCCTCCACCTCGACGAGCCAACCCTCGCAAATCTCCTCGTGATCGGTAAGGGTGTCCCACGTGCCGTCCGTGCATTCGCCGGTGAGGCAAATCCCGACATCGGACGGGTCTTCTCTACAGTCGTCATTCGTTTTGCAGCAGGCACCCGCGTTGCTCGAGTTCGAGTCGCATCGGTCGGCCGGACAGCCGTCCGTGTTGCAGTTCAGGTCAGAGCTTCCGTACAGGAACTCCTCGCGGGCGAACACCATGTCGAAATCCTTGTCGGTAACGAAGCCGAGGTTGTAGTCCTCGCCGGATCGGAGAACGATGTCCTGGAAGTTCTCGTGGCGCGCCAGATCGCGGGAGGAGAAGACGAACCAGAACTTCCGACGCGGGTCAATCAGCCCGATGGAACCACCCGGCGGGTCGGTAGGATCGCCTTCGAACCCGGACACCACGTCCAGCACCCGCGTGAGGATGTCGACGTCCATCGTGACCCCACCGAGTTCGGGGAACGCTCGGCTTACCGTCGTCACCTCGTAGCCGCTTCCGCCCACGAAATCGTCACCGCCCTCTGCTGTTTCGAGCACCCCGTTCGGACCAGCTGTGACGACAATGGCCTTGGGAACTACCGATTCGTTGAGGTCGGCGATCTGAACGTCATCGCCCGCCGCGGTCGTCTCCACGAGTCCGTTTCCGCCGTCGCGGATCACGTCGCCGTTGGCCAGCCGAAGTATCTCTGAGAGCGCGGTGGCCATGCTGATGCCCAGGCCCCTGCCGTCCTCGTCGAAGGTGCTGCTCGTAGCGACGCGGAACTGGTCAACCCGACCGTCACCGAAGTCGATCGTGATGCCCGCGGTGCGGAAGTTCACATCTTGCGCGGTGTACGCGAAATTCCGGCCCGCCTCGTCCGTAAGGTCGAAATTGGCAAGCTTGACCATGACTCCGCGCGGATCTTTGATGAGCTGCTCGACCTGGACGGGGAATACGTCCTTGGCGTCAAATATGAATGGCCCGCGCCGGGACACGAGCCCGCTGGGCCCTAAGTTCAGGGCGCCCAGGTCCTCGTTCTGGGGTATCAGGGATGCGACCGGAACGAACTTGGAGCGGTTGTGCGGACTCGGGGCAAGCACAGAGAGTTCAAGGCTGTCGATGGTGAACGCGAGGTCACCGACGTTCTCGACGGTCACCTCCGCAAGAATGTTGGCGTTTTCGATCGTCTGGGTGATGCTGCGGCTGAAGTCGTACGATTCCTTCATGCCGAACGAGTCCTCATATTGCTGCTCCGACGCCTCGGACGATCCCTCAGTGAACGTAGAGGTGTGTCCCTGCGAGAAACTGTCCGTCTGGGAGAAGCTGCCGCCGAGCGAACCGCCGGGTGGGAGGCTCAGGCCGGCTGAGAGTCCCACGCTGGTCGCGGTCGCGGTGCTCGTCGTCTCCTCGTCGCTGGTTTCGAAGGTTTGAGTCTCTGCCTGGGTGAGCTGCGTCCGCATCTCGTTGGTTTCGCTCGTCTCGACCCCCTCTTCGTCGGTCTGCGAGAAGCGGCGGTCGAGCTGAAGGTCGATGTTGCCGATCAGGATTCGCGGCTTGGGGATATCCGCCAGGCGCGGGTTGCGGTTGAACTGGATGGCCTCTTCCTCATCGTCGGTCCCGTCGCCGTCGGTGTCTGCGAGGACTGGCGAGGTTTTGAAGTATATCACTTCCTTGGAGTCGTCGAGCCCGTCTCCGTCGGTATCTTGACTGGTGAGGCTAGAGAGGTACACGGTCGCTTCATCGTGGTCCGAAAGGAGGTCGTCATCGGTGTCCGGGTCACGTGGGTCGCTTAGGCGACGCTTCTCCTGTTTGTCGTCCAGCCCGTCCGCGTCGGTGTCGATCACGGTCGGATCGCTGGTCACCTCGCGAGTGCTTACGGTGCCGTCCGTGTTGACAACAGTCACCACCCACCCGCGCAACTCCTCGTTGTCCGACAGGCCGTCGCCATCCGTATCGACGAGCTGGCATTGACTGTTACATTTTGCCTCGCAGTCGGGCTCACCGGCGTCGCACGGTGGGTCGTCGTCGCAGTCGCCGTCGGAGTAGCAAGCACCCATGCCGTCGGTTCCCCCAGGATTGCCGGAACCGGCCTGACATTGACCCGGTGGGCAACTCGGCGGCGTACCCGCGAATTGGGCCCTGGACGGGTCCACCAACAGTTCCTTGGGCGCCAACTGGTTGCCGGCCAGGTCGTGGACATTCGTCACGGCGACTTCATAAGTGACCTCGTTCTGGGAGGTTGTGGTGAGCTCTACGGCGGTACGGCCGGGTTCCAGGAAGTCCGGTGCTCGCATCAGGCACGTGCCGCCCAGGCAACCCAGATCACTCCCACAGGTGTCGCCGGGATTCTCCGAGGCCGCATCGCAGGCGTTGTCCAAGACGTAGAGAGTGCCCACCTCCGGATTCACGTTGACTTGCACAATCGAGTAGCTCGAGGCCGCCAGGGCGGTGTGGCTCATCGCCTTGCTGAAGGTGACCACGACCGTCGTGTTGCTCGTGGAAATCGCCCCGACGACGCGCGGCAGCGCAGAAGCAGGCTCGATCGAGGGCTGTCCGCCGAAAACAAACCACTCCTCGCTCGGGTCAACACAGAGCGCGTTGCGGTTCGCCGAAAGGTCGGTTACCTGTCCGTTACCGTTCGAGACGGTGACCAAGTATTCGGCAAAGGGGGTTTGCGTAGGCGTCGTGAGAACGATGCGCGTATTGTGCCGGCTCATAGCGGCATCCAGCACCAGCACTTCGGGCTCGTCGCAGGAGAAGCACGTAATCTCGAAGTTGACCGGGTCCGCCGCATCGTGGTCCAACGGCTCGCTGAACGTGAGCAGCACTGTGGTGTCGCTGGTGGAGACCGCACCCAGAAGTTCCGGACACTGCTCGTCCTCACTGGGAATCCCAAAGAACTGGACCGTCCGGCGGGTCGGATCGATCCGGCGTCCGTCGGTCATGCAAAGCGATTCGACGCAGTAAGCCTTGTTGGTTTCCCGCAGTTTGAGGACGTCGACGCCCTCGGGATAGAGTTCTGGATCCGTCGGGTCCAACGATTCCAACGCCTCGAAGAGGACATTTCCGCGTGATATGCCGTGCCCCGCGAAGGCTGCCTGGATTTCCGGCTCCAAAATGGTGTAGAAATCCCCCTTCTCGACGGTGGACACAAAGAAGACCGGCTCATCGGTTGCGAATTCGATCTCCTGGAGCGTCAGGACGATCCGGTCGGCTCGGAACGGTCTGTCGAAGGTGAAAATCAGTTCTTCGTCAGGGATGGTAACGCCGCTTCCGGATATGCTCTCGCTCCCGGCGCAGGTCGAGAGCATCACGCCGGCCCCGCACGGGCTCGTAACCACTGTTCCGGGGTTGCCGATTGCGTGCGGATCGGGTGGTGTGCCGGGAGGGATCCCTGTCCGCGCGGTCATGCTGAAGGGCGCGATCAAGTCCTCCGTGGTCAAAGGGCGGTCCAAGCGCGCGGTGCACACATTACCCTGCCCCAAGTCCGAATTGTCGAGGACAACCAACTCCCCGTCGGAACAGGTGAAGCGCGACTTTACATTCGTGACGCTTATGGTGTATTCGACGTTTTCCTGAGCCGTGGTCTCCAGAACGACCGAGGTTTCGTCTTCGTCGAGCACTGCTTTTGTGATCTTTATGTCGAAATCGGCCTCCCCGTCCGGGTCCGCGATCCTGTAGTATCTGACGTCCTCGGCAGATTCCTTGTCCATCCGCTCACTGAAGGACAGAAGAACCCTGCGGTTATCTAGCGATATCGCACTCTGCAAGAAGGGCTCTCGATCGGACGAGCCGACAAACCCCAACGAGCCGATGCCCATCGCCGGGACCAGGTCCACCAG
>CP070827.1:761110-768623 GCA_020344555.1 Phycisphaerales bacterium | reverse complement strand
ATAGATCACGCGCCGAGCCGCAGGCTTTAGCCTGCGCGGAGCACCGTGTCCCGGCGCGCCGGGAAAGCCCGCGGCTCACGTAGTGGCAGGACCTATGAAACACAGTACTTGGCGGACGGGAAGCTTTACCGAGTGTGGATGACCCTGGTTCCGGCGATGCGGTCGCCAAAGCGCGCCCGCTCCGGCGATAGTGCGATCAGGACGATCCCCAAGATGTTCAAAGCAGGCAACGTGTCTACGAGGCGCAGGATGTTTCTCACCAGGCTTTTGGTCAAACCGGGCACGTGGCCGTCCGGTCCGACGACGCGGAGGCCGAGCAGCCACTTGCCCACCGTGGCCCCCGCCCACCCTTCGAGAAGAATGAGATAGATCCAGATGATACCGAGAAACACTAGACACAGCGGATCCGTGATAAACCAGCCGTAAACCCAGCGATGGTCGGCAGCACTCATGAGCCAGACGCCCTTCACCAACCGGGCAATTGGAAAAAAGACCACGCAAAACAGGGCCGTGTCGAGGACAAGCGCCAGAAACCGAGGCCACAGACCGGCATAGCGAACTTGGGGCATTGTCTTGCCTCCGAGGGTCTACCGAGCTACATCCGGTGGTCGGAACGTCCGAGACGTTGGCATCATATCGCCTCGCCCGCCACAGGGATCGGTCCTTCGACGGTCTTGCGATATTCAGCGCGGCGGATGGAGATCAGCTCGGCGGCGATGCTGACGGCGATTTCCTCAGGCGTGACGGCCTTGATATCCAGCCCGATGGGCGAGTGAACGCGGTCGAGCTGCGCTTGGGCTGCACCTTTATGACGCAGATCGTCGAAGACGACCTTGATCTTCCGCCGGCTGCCGATCATGCCGATGTACTTGGCCGGTGAGTCGAGAACCGCAGCGAGGGCCTGCTCGTCGTGCTTGTGGCCGCGGGTGACGATGGCAACGTATGTGTTCGAATCGATCGGCCAATCAGCGAGTGTCTTAGCGATGTCACCGACGACCGGGTTGATCGGCGGAGGGAAGCGCTCGGCGCTTGCGAACTCGCTGCGGTCGTCGATCACGCTCATGTGAAACCCAAGCGGAACCATCATGGTGGCCAGGGCCAGGCCTATATGCCCGCCACCGGCAATGACCAGTTTGGGAGGGACCTCGAGGTTAATTCGATACTCGGCAAGACCGGCTGACGTTTGAACCCGTAGCGGCAAGGTCGCGGCCTCACCGGCCCGCACACGGTCGGCGGCCTCACGGATCGCGCGGGTTTGTTGCGGGTCGGAAATCACGCTGATGGCTACGTCCATCGACCCACCGCAGATCAGACCGTCGTCGAAGCCGAAGTCGTGGTCCAGGTCCAGGGTGACCAGCGTCCCGGGAACCATGCCCAAGTCGGGTGGCATGCCAAAGCCGGAGGCGCCGGCATGTTCCCCATGATCGTCTGGGACATCGGACCCTGGTGCCGTGCCCAAGTCGGAGCGAAGTGGAGATTCGCCTGCGGAGGACCGTTCACTATCGCCGGCACGTGGACCATGATCGTCTGACGCATGGCGGCGCTTCGCTTGGCCATGCCACCCGGCCGACAACAGTTGATGAGCCCGGCGGCGTATCTCGGCCTCCACACATCCACCGCCCACGGTACCCGATATCTGAGCAGCTTCATCCACACAGACCATGGCCCCGGGCACCTGCGGCGCCGAGCCCCGCGTGGCCACAACGACACAGAGCGCCATTCTCCGGCCGGCGTCGACTTCTCGAATGACAGTGTCGAGGACTTCCGTTGGCTCACTCATGCCGATGCTCCAAGGATGGATGCGGCGCCGGAGCTGTGTGTCGTGTCGGGACTGTCGAGAGTCGGGGCCCGCACCGGGCCACGGGCGTGGACATGTTCGCGACGATCTTGCGGAAATGTGGCCGCGGTCCGTTCGGCTTGGCGGCCTACCGGCGTGTGGAGCGTCCGCCGGTTCTCGTCCTGGAAGGACGCAAGAAAGTAGCCCAGGGCGTCAGCCCTGGGAAAGCGACAGGATTTGTTACATAGAGCCCCGGAGGGGCGAAAGGTCATTCGTTCTGCCGCCCCTCCGGGGCTTGAGAACAAGGGGCGCGCCGAAGCCCCAGGGCTCGCGCCCTGGGCTATCATCCGTCGCCCCGCTGGGGCTTGTCTTCCGGCTCCGTCTACGCAAATCATCGCCCCACGCACCTCCGGCGCCGACCCCCGCGTGCCCACTCGAACAGTGGTTTCAAGGATATGCGTTCCGTCAGTCATCGCAACGGGCATTTCCCAAGATCATCCGGAGCCCAAATCCGCCCTGCATCGTGCATATTACTACACATTGTCACCATCTCGGAGACGCCGAGAATCGAGACCCGATCGCAGGCGCGCGCCTAACCGCCGATTATCTGCCAAGTCGGATGTCGCCGGGGGTTAACCGTCCTCGCACCGCACCGCTTCGCTGACAGGGTGGACCATCCGCCGGGCATAAAGCGACAGCGCCGAGGACGGGGCGGGTGCCACTGCTGTGTCAGCAGTCGTGCAGGGAGTGTACCGGACGCACCTTTCTTATTGATTCGCTAGCGCAGCTCCGTGATACTCACCGCGACGTACCCGGCAAAGCTCTCAGACCATACGCCGATTTCAGGGCGTCAGTTAACGGGGCACTATTTGCGTGTGTAGGTGCCCTTCATCTCCATCTTCTTGACGAGATGGAGGGCGTCGGCCCACTCCTCCATACGCCAATCGAGGGTGTCCCTGTCGAGGACCGTCATGTGGTAGCGGCCGTAGCTGTGAGTGCCGTCAAGTCCGACGCTCTTGTAGTCCATGCGCCAGCACTTGGCCTCCGCGTCGTAGCGGGCCGTGCCCTGTTGCGGGTAGCCCCAGTTGTTGAACATCCACCAGATGTACTTCTTGGCCTTGGGATGCCAGCTCCATACACCGGCGGCCTGGAATTGGGTCTGTCCACTCCGGGCCGACATGGTGCCGCTCAAGGTACGACCGTCCAGAGTCCACTTCCATTCGGCCGTCCCGGTCCAGCTCTTGTCCGCCCCTTCGGCATTGAGCATTTCGGCCTCCCAGTTCCACTGCCCGATGAAGACGTCATAGGCGCTGAGCTCATCCGCTCGCGGCGGGCGCTGGATGTCGGCAAAATTCACCTTCGAGGCGGCACAGCCGGACGACATCAGGACAACTGCCGGCACAAGGAACGCTGCCAAAGTTCGTACGATGCTCATGCTGATACCTCCGTTTGATCTGAACATAACTTATCCACTCGCCAAGTGCGGCAGGATAACGGCAATGCCATGATAAAGCCAGCGAAAAATTCAGGATATCCGCTCGTGGGTCCGTGACAGAATCGGCGGACGCCAAAAACCGTAGGGCAGGTCGTTGTTCCGCGCCAGCGGAACGTTGACCTGCCATTTTTGGGTGGCAGGTGAACCTCCCGGCGTGGCCGGGACAACCACCTGCCCTACTCCGGCCCGCCGATTCTGTCACAGACCCTCCGCTCGTGGACGATGTCCTCGCTCGCGGGCGGTGAGGCGCAGATTCTGCGGTCGGGCGTCTGCCGAGTACGCCTCACCGGCGATTATTTGGGCAAGGCGGCTTGACAAACAGGTGCTTTAGCATGCTACATAGACGATGGGCACGGCTTGGATGTGCCCAAACAGGGGATGACGAACATGGCTGTGTCGGCCAGCGATCCGGTTGTTCTCACAGGTTGTGGATGGGTGACGCCCTTTGCTGCCGGCTCGATCGCCGACGTGCTGACCGCCGCCTGTCCGAGCCGCGGACTTTCCCGGCGGGCCGGGACGCGGACAACCGCATCGACTGAGTCCCACGAGCCGCTGGGCGACGAGGGGTTCCGCTCGGTACCCGGCGAGTGGATCGACGACTACCCAGAGTTCGCCAAGGAGCTCAAGCTGGATAAGGGGGCGTGGATGACAGCGGCGGCGCTGGTGCACGCGTGCCGCGATGCTTCCCTCCAGATCGAGTCGCTCGATGCCGCCCGAGTCGGCCTCGCTCTTGGCTGCGGGCTGGCAGGCCAGTTGGGGATGATCGACTTTGCCTGCGAGGTCCGTGAGCAATCTTCCCGCTTCGTGAGCCCAATCCATTTCCCCCAAACCGTGGGCAACTACATTGCCGGGGCCCTGGCCCGCGGCTTCAAAATCCGCGGGCCCAACATTACGCTGGCAGCCGGGGATGCCTCGGGACTGGATGCGATCGTGGAGGCATGCGGGTTCATCACCGCCGGTGGGGCGGACGTGGCTTTCGCCGGTGGAACCGAGCAGTTGTCCAAGCCGCTCGCCGGGAGTCTTGCCAGGCCCGGCGAGGCCCTTGGTGAAGGGTCATGCCTCTTCGTACTCGAGCGATCCGGTCACGCGACTGCCCGAAGCACCCGGCCGCTCGCAAGGGTCACGCGTTGGGGGCACCTCGGCGAGCGGGCCATGGCCGTAAGGCCGGACGATGCCGGCAGCGAGGGTGAAGCCGGTGGATCCCCGATCCTGTCTGTTGCCGGTTGCCGATACCCTGGAGCGATCTTCATCGAGCATTGGATCGGGCGGTGCTTGGGAGCATCCGGGCCGGCCGCCGTGGCCGCCGCCATCGGGGCCGCCCGGCAGCGCGAGGTACCGCTGATTAACGCTTCCGAGGTGACTTCCGTGTCCACCGGACGAATCACGGTAAGCGAGCTGCCCACGGCCGAAGGGATGATTCCGGCGCTCATCATAGCCGACGCCGACGGCACCCACCGAACCACACTCGAAATCACCATCCCTGCGTCAGGCTAAGCCGTGCTGAACAGGGATGCGGCGTCGTGGCCGGTGAAGCCGGTTGAAAGCTTGAGCACTGTTCTGACCGGGCGTTCAATCGGCGTGGTCGCCAACGGGACCGGGAGCTGGGAATGTTCCGGGTCGGTGCGAAGCGTCGCCGGGACGTACTGATGCCTGATGGATAGCAGCGAGCAGACCGTCTCGATGAGGCCGCAGGCCGCCAGCATGTGACCGACGTAGGGCTTGAACACGGTGGCGACGGCATGTTCCGGTTTGCCCTTCATGGCCTGGGCAAGACATTTGGCCTCGTAGCCGTCGGACAACTGGGTGCTGGCCCCGTGTGGGACCACAAGATCCAGATCGCCTACTGACACACCAGTGACATCCATTGCCTTGGTGATCACGTCGCGCAGCCGGGCCGACCGGACGTCCGGGATCACCTGCTTCCAGCCCTGGTGGGCGAACGCTCCGCCCAGGTATTTGGCGTAGACGTCCGCACCTCGCCGGGCCGCGTGCGATGCGGATTCCAGGACAATCGCTCCCGCGCCTTCGCCGACGTAGAAACCCGAGGACTGGGCGTCGAACGGACGCATCCGCTCATCACAGGCGTACAGATCGAGCCGGCGGAACCACTCCAGCCGGACGCCGGTGTCGAAGGCCTCGCCACCGACGACGATCATGACATCGGCCTGTCCCGAGCGGATACGCTGAGCCGCCACCTCGATGGCGATCGCCCCGGAGGAACAGGCGTTATGGATGCTTGTCGAGTAACCGCGGCAGCCGAAAGCCTTGGCCGCCAGGTGCACGTACACGAAGGGCTGCATGTTGTAAAAGTAGGGAGCCAAAAGCTCATAGACCGGTGGCGGCCGATCGGTAGGGATCGGAGACGTGAGCAGCTCGAACAGCCGTCGTGCCGTCCGTTCCACACCCGGTGCCTCGAAGGCCTGGATCACCCCGATCGAATTATTGTCGTGGTCATACTCGAGCCCGGCGTCGGCGAGTGCCAGTTCGATGGCCAATAGGGCGTAGGCCAGATCCCGGTACCCTTCGGCATCCTGGCCCGCCAGAAACGCAAGGTGGACATCGAGGCCCGGTATGTCGGCACTGTCCGGCATCGAGGCCAGCGGCAGTTCGTCGGTCCGGCCAATATCGACCTGTAGCTTCCGCCGCCCGATACTCGATCGGCCTTGGGCAAGCGAAGCCCAAAAGGCCTCGCAGCCCACGCCTACGGAGGTGACCGGCCCGACGCCGGTGATGACCACATCATGCATATCAGAACCCATTATCCCTTCCTATCCAAGACGCTGCACCATGCGGCTTACGCAAGCCGCGGCCTTCACGCCGTGTCGATGTCCGCGTCCCGGCGCGCCGGGAAAGCCTGCGGCTCGGGCGCCGCGGTTCGCCCTAGTGCCGTGTCAGGCCTCAATTTTCGGGTGGCATGGCCAAGCGGAGCGCCGCCATGTCGTCGCCAGAACATGCCGGCGCCCGTCTCTGACAGGCTTGGGCATGGCACCCTTCACCCGAAAGTCCAGCGCTGACGCCGCACTAGGATGCCGCTTCCTGTCGGGTTACGCAACGGTGAGGATCACACTGGAGTTATATCCGCCGAAACCCGCTGAATTATTGACCACGCAGCGGACTCGGGTGGGCCTCACGGCACCCTGGATCGCGTCCAGCGCACAGGGTTGGAGTACGTTATCGAGGTGCCAGGTGGGGATCAACTCCTGGTGCTGGAGGCTGAGCACACAACATGCCGCCTCCATCGCCGCGGCTGCACCCATCGTGTGGCCGGTAAGGGCCTTGATCGAGCTGAAGCTGACGCCCTCCGGGAAGCAATTCTCCATTACCTTCACCTCGATGGCGTCGTTGTGTGGCGTTCCCGTGCCGTGAGCACAAACGTAATCGATGTCGGAAGGGCTCATCCCGGCGTCGCGAAGTGCCTCCTGGATTGCCCGGGTCAAGCCGTCGCCTTCCGGATGGGGTCTGGTGGGATGATAGTCTTCGCAGGTTATGCTGGCACCTTTGACCCGAGCGCGGATGGATGCACCGCGAGCCTTTGCGGAGGACTCCCGCTCCATTACGAATATCACCGCCCCTTCGCCGACCAGCAGCCCGTCACGCTTCTCGTCGAAGGGTCTGCACACCTCGGCGGCCATGGCCCGAAGCCGCATGAAGCCGATAAACGCCAGCCGACTGAAGCCGTCCGAACCTCCGGCAAGGGCCATGTCGCATCGACCTTCGAGGAGGTGACGCCGCGCCTTGGCGATGGCCATGTTGCCGGCGGCGCACGCACCGTAAAGATCGATCGCCGGGCCGCAGGCTTTAGCCTGCGCGGAACCGCGCACCCCTGTTTCGTCGCCCGCAGATTCAGGTACCCGTGAGGAACTCATCAGATCCGCCTGCACATTCCGCGCGATGCACCCCGGACGACCGCTGACGATCGACTTCATGTGATCCGGCGACAGCCATTCCGATTCGGGAGCGGAAAGTCGTTCCTCGATGAAGTCCGTCTCTCCCATCGTGGTGCCGATGATGATAGCTGTGCGCCGTTCGCGGAGTGCCGCAGGCACGACACCGGCGTCTTTGGCAGCCTCGCGCGAAGCCACCACGGCAAGTTGCGACGCCCGACCCATCGGGCGTCCCACATCGATGGGCTCACGAACCTGGCAGGCAATCTTTCGTGTCAGTTTGGAGGTATCCAGACCTTCAACCGGCCCGGCCCCGGACCGCCCCTGACGAAGCGCATCCCAGAACGCCGCCTCACC
>CP070827.1:753457-761010 GCA_020344555.1 Phycisphaerales bacterium | reverse complement strand
TCGATCGCCAGGCCAGCCCTGCCAAGCGAGCACAGCCTGATTGTGTTCCAGAGCTTTGAGGATCAGTGGGCGATAGCTGGCGTCGAAATGCTGCTGGAACTCGGGGAATCCGTTTAGTCCGCGAGCCGCTTCCGGCGGGTGGATATCACGAATATTCATGCCGAACAGCCGACCGGCCTCAGCGAGAAACGCATCACGGGCGTACATCGGCCAGCAGGCCAAATCACGCTCCCTCGGTACGGCAGGGGTCATCCAGGGCAGGCCCAGCGCGGCGTTCAGATCGTCCAGGTTGATCTCGTAACCGGCATCATGGGCGAGGGCTTGCAGGGCGAAGGTAAGCGACATGCCCGGATCACTTGACGGCCGACCGCCTGACCCGTCTTGACTCGGCTGCGCGCTGGGCATCATGACTTACCGACCTCCGTCGAGGAAGATTCCCAGAGCGCCAGGCCGTTGACAGACAAATTCTCACCAATCGAAAAGCGCATCGCCGGCGATCGAGACACCGCGCAGGTTAAAGCCTGCGGCTCGGTTAGAACGTACTATTGCCGGATTACAGTGTAACAGCGTGCCGGATCGTGTGGCAAGTCGGTCGTCTTGCCGATGGAGCGGGGGCTGTGGGACGTTGACTCTCTGCGCCCGGCGCGCTACGATCGGTCCTACGGGCCGCTATCGTAAGGGGACGCCGTGAACCGACCCAAGACCGTCGGAACGCTTCGCGAGCAGGGCTATCGCAGTCGCTCAACCAAGGAGGAGATGCGCGAGAACCTCATCGCCCACCTTCGCTCCGGTCAGCCGATGTTCCCTGGCATCGTCGGATACGACGATACGGTCATTCCACAAATCGTCAACGCGGTTCTCAGCAAGCACGACATGCTTTTTCTAGGCTTGCGCGGCCAAGCAAAGACGCGCATCATCCGCACACTACCGACACTGCTGGACGAGTGGACGCCGACGCTGGCGGGCAGCGATCTCCCGGACGATCCGCTGGCGCCGAAGCTGCCGCCCAATCGACGCCTGCTCGAGGAGCACGGTGACGACATGGAGCTTCGCTGGCTGCATCGGGAGGAACGCTTTCACGAGAAGCTGGCGACGCCGGATGTCACGATCGCCGACTTGATTGGCGAGATCGACCTGGTCAAACATGCCGAAGGCCGCCATTTAACCGACGAAGGGGTGATCCACCACGGGTTGATCCCGCGAACCAACCGCGGCATCTTCGCGATCAACGAGCTTCCGGACCTGGCCCCGCGCATCCAGGTCGGCCTGTTCAACGCCCTCGAAGAGCGGGACATACAAATCCGTGGCTTTCCCGTTCGAATTCCGCTGGACATATGTATGGCGTTTACGGCCAATCCCGAGGATTACACCAGCCGTGGCCGGATCGTCACGCCGTTGAAAGATCGCATCGGTTCGGTGGTCCGTACGCACTATCCACAACGCACCGACGACGCGATCCAGATAACACAAGGTAGCGCGTGGCTGAAGCGCGAGACGTCGGAGTGGCGGATCGACATCCCCCAATACATGTTGGAGATCGTCGAGGAGATCGGCCGGATCGCGCGGCAGAGCCCGCACATCAACCAGCAGTCGGGGGTATCCGTGCGGACATCGATCGCCAATTCCGAACTACTTGTCTCCAACGCTGAGAGGCGCTGCCTGCGGCACGGTGAGACCCACGTCGTGCCCCGGATCAGCGACCTGGCCCACCTGGCAGCCGGCTGTCGCGGCAAGATCGAACTCATGCTCGCTGATGACGAACGGGCGGAGGATACGCTGATCACCTCGATGACCGGGGAGGCGGTCAGCGCCGTGTTCGAAGACTACGGGCAGCTCGCAGAGCTGGAGGGGATCGTCGATGCCTTCACAGACAGGACTGCGAGAATTGAAATCGGAGACGAAGTATCGACGAAGGAGCTGCTGGCCGGTGTCGAGAAGATCCCGGCGTTGAAACAGGCAGCCGTGAAGCTGTGCGCGGCGGCCAAGCAGCCTGCCGATGATGGGGCTTATCTGGCCGCCGGCGCGGAGTTCGTCCTCGAGGCGCTATACGTCAACAACCGGCTGAGTAAGTATGCCTACCACGGCAGAACGTGCTTCAAGCGATGAGAGCCGTTAGACGAAAACGGCGCGATCTGGATAGCAGGGCAAGCAGCGATAACAGCAACATCCCGGTGTTTTTGCACAGCTTGATCCAGATGATCTCCACGCCTGCGCCGCACCCACAATCGAAGGCGATCTTGAAAAAAGGCGTTCCTTCGGCGCTATGGATCTGCAAGGCCCGAAATAGGACCACCGGCGTGAACACCAAGAGCATGATCACTATCAGGGCCGTTGCACCACGTACCCACAGCCCCAGAACAAGGGCGATGCCGCAGACGACCTCGAGCCAGGGTAGGACGATGGCGATGCCGTTGAGCAAATACGGCGGTGTTTCGGGGGCTATTCCGTAGGCCCGAATCATCCGCAGGAAGTCTACGGGATCGGCTATCTTCATCGCCCCCATGTAGATGAACAAGCCGCCCAGAACCAGCCTGATCAGCAGCAAGGGAATGCCGCTCTCGTCGGCCCGCCGTACGAAGGATTTGTCTGCAGCTATCGTTGTCACCTATCCCCGCCCTTTGGCCACCGGCATCCCCTTATCCACCCATTCCTTCAATCCACCGCGGTACAGGCAGATTCTGTCGCAGGAAATCTCGAAGTCCAACAAATCCGAGCACAAAAAGATGCTGTCCTCGCAATTGCCCCCGTTGCAATACACGATAATCTTTTCGGCCGACTCGGCATAATCGAGGAGCATGTCTATGTAGTCCTCGAGCCGGTAATGGTCGGCTTGAATGGCACCGGGGATGTGGCCTGCTTCGTACTCGCTGTCGCCGCGGGCATCCACGAAGACGTTGGCACCTCCGGCCGTATCGGGATCGTAGAAGACCGCCGCCACCTGCTCGAACGTAACTTCCTGAAACGGGTGTTCCGCCTTCTGGGCGGTGGCCTGAGCGGACGTATCAGTCGAATCGCGCGGGCTGGTCGATGAAGTCGCCGGTGCTCCCTCCGGCGAAAGATGGTCCGAGCCGGAGGGTTGCGCCGAGCCGGCAGGCATCACACGTCCAGTGCCCTTGTCAAAGTAGTTCTTCGAGAGCTTGATGGACTCCGACGACGCTCGGACCGCGTTCACAGCGATCGCGATCATCACACCGAGAGCACTTAGGACTACAGCTTCAAACACGGTCTTGCGCGCGGCCTTCATCGATCAACCTCCCGGAGCATGGTTTGGGCGAGAGACGCGCACCGAATCCCGCCAAAATTAATATTGCAATCCGGCCCGGTCGGGTCAACGGGAATGTACGTTCTCGTTGCGCCCCGGTGACACTCGCGACTACGGTGGCTCGCTCACCAGGATAATTCGGACCGACTTGGGGTTGATCCAGAACCGGATGTGTCCGCCGCTATCGACGTATTGCCGGCTGCCGCCGGTGCGGAGTGGCTGAATATAGGTCCCGCCCGGTTGCTCGGGTCGCCGGCCGGACCGTGTCCCCGGTGCAAACCGGCCAAACTGCGGGCTGAGTATGCCGATCATTTGGCCCGGCTTACCGGCCTGCAGCGTCACCGTATGTTTGGCGTTGCCGTAGTTTACCACCAGGATCACGTCGTCATCCGGCATGGTGCGAGCAAAGGCGAAGAGCCGGCGATCCTCGTCCACAAGGACCGGTCGGATACCTCCACGTCGAAGCGGTTCCTGCACGCCGCGCCGCACGTGTAGCCATCGGACAAGTGAGGCGAATTCGCCGCGATATTCTGCGGCCTTCAAGGTGGAGTCGGGTAGGTCCCTCCACCACATCGGCGCTCGGCTAAGTGGTCCTTTGCCGCCGTGCATGCCCACCTCTTCACCATAGTACGTTATCGGATTACCCGAGACGAAGTGCTGGACGACGGTGGCGAGTTGCCACAAAGCCCGCGCATCCTCGACAGCTCGATTCGCAGGGGCGGACAGCGCGGGGAGAAGGCGGCCGGCACGAGGACCGCCAAGCGGTGAAAGCACGGCAGGAGCTTGTTCCTCCGGCCCATCGTATGCCTGGATCTCAGTCAGGTCATCGAGGAAGTCCTTCAAGCGATAAGTCGGCGTTGTGTTTGCGAAGAAGCGTCGGATGGCATCCCCGACCTCGTGGGCAACGAACACATCGAACTCGGAGCGGCTAACCGACTGTTTGTGGTCGCCTATATCACCGATGAGGAGCGCACTGGGGTTGATCTTTTTGACATGTTCTCGCCACGCTCTCGAGAGGGTCGGGTGGCTTTCGCCAGATTCACGGAGGGCCCATCCGTCGAGACCGTCGGCAGTCTTGCCGTCGCCGTTGGGATCCATCCATCTCCTGACGATCTGGGGCAGGTGTTTTACGGCGTTATTCTTGTCGATGACCACCTCGACGACGACACGGAGACCTTGCCCATGGGCGTTTTTCAGGAAGTCCAGAAAGGTCCGGTCGCTCGCCGAGAACCTCCACGTGGCCGGGTCCTCCGTCTCGCCGGTGATTTGTGCCAGGCTGTCCTTGACGCCCAGAGTGTCGTCGACGTGCCGCAGATCGACCTTGTCGTACCGTCCTTGCGTGCTGCCTCGGAAAACGTGGGTGAGGTAGAGAGCGTTGACGCCGAGTTCCTGGAAGTATGCCAAGCGTTTTTGAATGCCCTGCAGATCGCCGCCGTATGGCAGGGCGTCCATCTCGCTAGTCTTGCCGGGTGGACTCGTTGGCGGTGGCCACTCGACCGTCCACGGCAGGGTCCCCGCCGGATCGTTTGACCGATCACCATTATGGAATCGGGGAACAGCGATCTGATACCATCGCGCACCGTACGCCCACGCGGGAATGGTTCGATCAGCCTTGCCGCTCGGGGGCGTGGATCCGGCCGGTGGCTTTGTCTTCTTTTCCTGATTGCAGCCGCTTGCACCGCCAAGGCCCGTGGACAGGATAAGCGCAAGCACGATTTCCAAGCTGTCCGACCAGCGAACACGCATGGGAAGTCTCCACCAGTACCCCACGAACATCAAGCGGCGCTGCGATGTAAACTCGTTGACCGGCATGAAGCTGTAAGCCGCAACCGCTACAGCCGCCGCCCACATCACCGGATTCTACGGAGCTGTCGGCCTGTCGCAACATCAAGACCCGCCATTCCCTCAATACCGATACCGTACACGGTCCATTCCTATTCCGAGAGGGTCAACCAGGGCTAGAGCGTTTCCCGTTCTTGTGTGTCGCCCAACCCCCGTCTTTCCGCCCTTGACAGGGGGGAGGGAAGGGGGCTCCGCTATGCGATTTCGGAAAGCCTCCTAGCGATTACAAGAAGTCGGAATATGCAGACCTCGCCACTCGAGGTGACGATTGTGTTCCGATTTCGAGGATTCCCGTTCATCCCTATAGTTCCACACGGAGATTTCATGGGGTCCGAGCTTTGGAGCGTGTTTCTACCCGACGAGTTCTCGTCCTTTGTTGGTGAGCGCGGCGGCCATGATCGCCTGACCATGCTTGTTCAAGAGTGAACCGGCCCAAATCAGACCTTTCTCCCGCAGCTCATTGAGCCATCCGGCGACCCGATCGGGATCCTGCGTCTTGAAACGGAAGAACCAGCCTGATTCACGTGTTTTCAGGCCCATCTGTTCGAACACCTGGCCATGTCGCCGCGTATTGTAGCAGTTTGTGACAGTATCTGGATAGCTCGTGAATTCCTGGCTTGACGGACCACCGACTGCGCGACAAGCTAAAAGCGTTCGGAAACGGTCTCGCGGCTGATTATCTCCGGCCTCCTGTTTGTCTCGATGTTCCGCCGGGAACAAATAGAGTGTCTTGACGAGGCTAGGCAGCCCGATAACATGGATGCCAGGCGCGGTCGCTGCTAATACGGCAGCGACACGGCGAGTGCAGAATTTCGTGGCCATATCTTGAAGGAGAAAAGTACATGGCGTTTTTTTGGAAGTTGGTGATTGGTGCGGGCGCAATGTTCCTGGGTATGTTCGCGTACTTTACGGTTTTCCCCGTGTAAGCACCGCAGCTCCCTAAGACGAAGTCCATCGAAAAGAGAGCAGCTCGGGGGTCATATGATCGTCCTTCGAGCTGCTTCTATTACACACGCTGCACGGCCCGACGCTTCTCAGCATCATCCGACCCAGTTGCACGGCAAGTGGAGGCTCGTGATTACCCAACCAGTTCTCTTCCCAACTTCGTGAGCGCGGCGGCCATGATCGCCTGACCATGATTGTTCAAGAGTGAACCGGCCCAGATCAGACCTTTCTCCCGCAGCTCATTGAGCCATCCGGCAACTCGATCGGCGGCTTGCTCCGGCGTGTAGCCGGAATGCACCGCCACTTCATGGGCAAGCTCGAACTCCGTAAGTGGACCGCTGCTGAGCCGACGGAGTACCACCAGTTCGGGTTGACAAAGCGCTTCAAGAGTCATATGCATGGCACTTCTCCACTAAGGACGCATCAAGATCTCCCTGCGTTGTTACACCATTCAGATCGATCGGCGACTGTCGCTGACCTTCCGGAAGTAACGCGATAAACAGGGCCGATGTCCGCACCAGCGGATTCCACGGGTCCTTGCCACGTGTACTGGTGAAGAGCGGGGCGCCAGAGCGTGGCCAGGCCGAGCGCGGGCCTCGCTGTGCCCCGCAGCCTAGTCTGACGGAACTCAACGTCGTTGAGGTGGAACGCCGGCCAACACGCTGCCGGCGAGGCAGGCAAGGCACATTCGAAGGCGTTCTCAGCGGCGCAGTCAGAATCCTAACGGTCTTGGAATCAGTGAGCTGTTTCTCGCGCCGTTCGAGGATGCTGCGATTATTCTCGCCACGAACGACCTCAGGCTTAAGCATTGGCTGCTTGGATTCACGGTCCTGCCCGCGAAACGTCTTGCCCCTTCGGGTTGCCGGCATAGTCGTCCCGATGGCAATCACTGTCCATGACCAGGCACGTGGATCTTCCGCTGACTGCGTGGTCGAATTCGCTGACACACTCTGACCACCAGACTGCCAGGCCAGCATAAGTCATGAAGATCGCGATAGCGGCGACCTTGCCGGAAGCCGATGCCCGTGCTAAAAGGAGCAACGCACACCCCATTAGGGTCAGACAAATCTTGAAAGTAATTAGGGTTGCGACCCCGCGACCAAGCGCTGCGCGCCCCACCGGATTTAGCTCGTCGAGCAGTCCCGTCGGGTGGGCGACGAGCGTGAGTAGAAGGTCAAATATGGCAAGAATGAAGATCGCGGCGACGAGCACAACGATTCGAACGTCGCGCGCGTAACGCACCGTGTGCCCGGATCGTCCTGCCTTTGGGGCAGCTACCGCGCTTGCGGGTCTGTAGTCAAGGTGATCGCGCAACATTCCAGCCACCTCGCGCCGGCATCTGCAAATCCACCGGCGCCCCTATGAGCGGTCTCCGACCGGTCGCTTCCCCAGGTTGCTGAGCGCGGCAGCGAACATCTGCTGTCCGCGCCGGTTGGACAAGACGTCGGAGCAGATCAGACTCTGATCTAACAGTTCTTGTACCCAGGCGGTGAGTTGATACGCC
>CP070827.1:745746-753357 GCA_020344555.1 Phycisphaerales bacterium | reverse complement strand
CCGCTCGGCGGATCCCCAAGTCCGGGCGGACCGCTGCTGAAGTTTTTTCCCATGTCGGGGTAGGACTGGGGCATATCATAGAGAGGGCCACCGCACTCGGCCGGCGGTAGCCGAAGAGGTCCGACAATGCCGTCCAACCGGGGCGGCTGAAATGTTCCCGCTCGCCGAGCGCAGGACCGGCAAGGAAGGCGCATTCACGACCCGTGAACGGCCGCATAACTTCGAGGATCGCACCAATGTCGACTCAAATTCGATTTGCACTCATCGCTTTGACGCTTGCCTGGACAGGCGGAATCGCCGTCAGGGCTGCCGACCCCCGCGGCCAATCAACGCCGCAGAAGACCGAACGGGAAGCCGACAGCGCGCCTTTCAAGTATGTCAACCCCGAGACAGCCCGCCTGGAACCGTTCGTCGGCCCGTGGGATGTCATCGAAACCCATTTCGACGCTGGAGGCGAAGTTGTCGGCAAGGTCAAGGGCAAGGAAGAGATCACCTGGATTCTCGATCGGCGGGCGATCCAGCGAACCTACGGCAGTGGGACGGCCCCCAACGTCTATCGCGCCATCGGGACGTTGACCTTCAACGATGTGGAGCGCAAGTACCACGGTGTCTGGTTCGACAACGCGTCAACCGCGGGCCCCAGAACAACAAAGGGCGAGTGGAGGGAAGAGAATCGTGCCTTCGAGTTTGGGCTCGAGTCGGTCAGCCAAGATGGCTCCAAGGTACAATACAGAGTCGTCGAGCGGTTCGTCCACGAGGAGAAACGCGTTGCGACGACTTATGTAACCAAGGGGGATGAAAGCGTCAGACGCATGGTAGTGACATACACACGCCCCGTTCCCTGTCCCGACCGCCTACGGATTATCGACGACATCACCGTTGGCAGACGGGCCAACGAGTGAGGGCTCGTCCCCGAGGTTGCCTGAAGGCGGTTCGGAACACACCACGGACGTCAAGAGGACAGCCGACATAGCCAGAGCTATGGCCACTTTGGCGGCAGCGCCCAGCGCAAATCCCAACGCCGAGAAGAAGCCGACCTTGGTTCCTTGAGCCAGCTTCTTGCGCATCGCCAGCTCTGCCAGGGCCGCACCGAGGAAACATCCGAGCAGGGCACCGACTAGCGTGCCAACCAGCGGCACCGGAATCAGAAACGAAAGAAATATCATTCCTACGAGCCCTCCGGCCAGACCGCCCCAGGCAGCCTGCCGCGAGGCTCCCGCCTTCTTCGCAGTGAATACCGAGGCCAGCAGCTCGACGGCCTCGCCGATCAGGGCCAGTCCGCACAGCACCGCCACCATCAGAAGTCCCACACCGCGCCAGTCCGACAACCAACCGTAGCCGAGCATAATCGCGATGAGCAACCACGTGCCGGGCAGACGCAGGGCGGTCAGGGCAACCGCCAGGCAGCAACACAACACCAGCCCGATGATCGTGATGATCTCCCACATATTTCGATAGATTCGTCCGGTCCGGCTTGCAATGCAAGACTACCACCAAGTCCCGCCTGGCCCCCCGGCCGGCTTGCGGACCAGGTTATCAGGACAATGCCGACAACTGAGCGCCCCGTCGACACCGTACGCGGCGACGGCGTAGAATCACCAGGTGCGAGTGACCTGGAGGGGACCCCTTAATGACTGCATGGCGGAACATTCTGATCTTGTTGACATTCATCGGTGGGCTCACCTCGAGTGGACAACTGGGGCAGGCTTACCCGCTCGATACCGCTGCGCGGCAAGACGTTAATGCCGCTGAAGACGGCGGCGGGCCTGTTTCCGAACCAGTCGATCCGGTCATAGAAGAGCCCCTTCGCCCGCTCTATCCGGCGGGAGGGGCATTTCCGTCCGATGGCACGCCCCGCTGCGGGTCGATGGGGCCTCTAGCGCTGTTGTTGGTTCTGTTGTTCATCTGCCCCGTGCGTTTCCTTCGGTTGCGGCCAGTGGGCTGATTCACATCGGGCACTAAACAGTCGCGGTGTCCGGGAACATGCCGATTGGCCGTTGGAATCGTGGGGTGCAGGGCAATGACCAAATGGTCGGCGCTGCGGTTCACTGCGTTCATATCGCAGTTGCCTCTCCGTGCCTGGGAATCCTATTGCGACAGCAAAAAGGCCTTGTTTCATCCGACCGGCTGGTGGTATACTGCTTGCGTAGTCCAGTCTGGAAACGCGTTGGAGATCATGCTCCGGAAAGGGGATGGCCAGATGCGAACTTCCCGGACGGCGTCGAGCATACTCGTTATGACAGCCGGAATCCTGACGGCACCCGCCATATTCCCAGGACGTGCGTACGCCGGCGGTGAGGAGATCGAGTTTCAGTTGCTGCCGGTCAGCGCGGACGCGCCGCCCAACCAAAACCCGCAATCGCTGGAGTGGTGGATCTCCGGCAACGAGATCTTCATGACCAGCGGTGGCCGGGACGTGTGGTTGGAGCTGCGCATTGGCGACTGGGACCCGGATGACACCGGGCTCACGGTAAAGGCCTACGACGCCCGGATCGATTCATCAGGCTACACGGCAGGCTTGAGCGGTACGCTTACAGGACCAGAGGCACGGTGGTGCCCAAACGGGGACGCAGACTGTATCGACAGCCTTGGGGATGGTTCGTGGTGCCCTGTAGCCGGCATACCAATGCCCTGTCGCACTGCCTGGATCGACCGATACAACACCACCTTCATCTTTCATGGCCAGGCTCACCTGGGTGCTGTAGACCTGAGTACGATCGAATATCGATTCGGGGCCACACTGCTGGGGATACCGATCTTGAGCCCGCACATCGGCGACATGTACGGCGGTACGTTCGTGCTGAGCGTCTCGCAGGACGCGAAAGGCACTTTCATAGTTGGCCTATACGGACCACCCCAGACCGGTCTCTCAGATGAGGACTACAACTTGCTCGGTCCAATCGTTACTATCCCAGCGAAGATAACGATTGTCGAGTGTGGCGGTCCGGACTGTCAGCCTAACGGCATTCCAGATGGCTGCGATATCCTTTTCGGGTACAGCGAGGACTGCCAATCGAACGACATTCCTGACAAGTGTGACGTCGCCGGCGGGACCTCGGAGGACTGCGATCGCAACCGGGTACCCGACGAATGCGACGATGACACCGACGGCGACGGGGTCATCGACGGCTGCGATCTTTGTCCAAACGACCCCAACAAGATCATACCTCGTGTTTGTGGGTGCGGAGTTCCGGACGTCGATACCGACTCTGACTCCGTCTTGGACTGCCGCGACGGCTGCCCGGAGGACTCCAACAAGATTGCCCCAGGTGTTTGCGGATGTGGCGTCTTGGACACTGACAGCGATCTCGACACCGTTCTGGATTGTCTCGATCAGTGCCCCGGCGAAGACGACCGGATGGACACCAACGACAACGGAACGCCGGACTGTCTCGAGTGGCGGCCCGTCCCGGCCGTATCCTGCTGGGGCCTGATAGTCCTGACGCTGCTTCTGGTGGCGGGCGGGAAACTCTACTTTGGCCGCCGACCGGTGACGCAGGCGTAGCCCGTTCGTCGTCTGCTCCGAATCATCCGGCCGCAATCCCAAGCCCACCGGATGCAGGCGACCTTGGGTCCGTCACAATTTAGGCGGGCCGGAGGTAGGGCAGGTGGTTCTCCCGGCTACGCCGGGAGGTTCACCTGCAACCCGAAAACGGCAGGTCAACGTTCCGCTGGCGCGGAACAACGACCTGCCCTACGGTTGTGGCGTCCGCCGATTCTGTCACGGACCCGGCGACCTCTGTGCGGTGCTAAGCGGGGTTGCTCTGCTGGGCCGAATCGGGCATCATGTTTGCTGACCAACTGGATTGAAAGAGAGCCAGCCATGATGATTCGTGAGCCAGTCGTCGCCGGGCAGTTCTATCCCGGCAATCCGGAGCGATGTCGTGCCGAGTTGTTGGAGCTCCTCGAGGCAGGGTCGGCCGATTACGACTCCGAGAAGCGCCCCGTAGGCGGCATTGTGCCGCATGCCGGGTGGGTCTACAGCGGGGCGGTGGCGGCCAAGGTGTTCAACGCACTTGCCGCATCGAGGTCCCCGGACGTCATTGTCCTGCTCGGTGGGGTGCACCGCTTCCAGGGACGAGAGGCAGCGCTGTGCACCTCGGGTCGGTGGGAAACGCCGTTGGGCCCGGTGCAGGTCGACAATCGCCTGGCCGAGCGTATCATGGGCCACACCAATCTGATTGTCGACGACGCCTACGCCCATGAGGACGAGCACTCCATCGAGGTGCAGATGCCCTTCGTCAAGCACCTGTTCCCCGAGGCCAAGGTCGTACCGATCATGGTCCCCGCGACACGGACTGCCCACGAGATCGGCGAAGCCGTCGGGCGTACGCTCACGGCCTACAAATACGACGCACTCGTGGTCGGCACCACGGACTTGACGCACTACGGCCCGCGCTACGGCTATGTCCCTCACGGCGTCGGTGCCAAGGGCAACACATGGGCTAAAGACCAGAACGATCGGCGGTTTGTCGACATGGTCTGTGCTATGAAGGCAAAGGAGCTGGTACCCGAGGCCGTCGATCGCAAGAACGCCTGTGCCGGCGGGGCCGCGGCCGCGACTGTCACCGCCGCGGCAGCGTTAGGGGCCACCAAGGGCGTACTGCTCCAGCAGACGACCAGTAGCGAGGTCGTGGCCGGGCGGATGCCTAACGACCAGCACGATTCGGTTGGATACGCTGCCGTCGTCTTTGAATAGGCAAGCCGTGGGGTTTGCCCTGCACTGACCTACTCGCGGGCTGCTGATAGCAGCCCGTCCGGACATGCGAACTGATAGTGAACGTCTCTGTTGCGATCGGCATCGATTTAGGCGGCACGAATCTCAAGGGTGCAGCCGTGGATCGCGACGGCCGGATCCTGGCTAAAGACGCCCATTCCGTAGCCGGACTCGGCCCTGATTCGGTGATGGCCGATATGGTGGGCCTGATTGACCGGCTCCTTGCAGACGCATCGCTCGATAGATCGCATTTGGCGGGTGTCGGAGTCGGAACACCGGGCCCTCTTAGTCATCGCACGGGCCGGATCATTCGCGCGGCCAATCTTCCGGGCTGGGTTGATGTGCCCATCCGCGATCGACTGGGCGAGATGCTCCAAACCCCCATCGTGCTGGACAACGATGCCAACGCCGCCGCCTTTGGGGAGTTCTGGGTCGGCGCCGGCCGCGGCCAGGACGATCTGGTCATGCTCACACTGGGAACCGGCGTCGGCGGCGGTGTGGTGTTGGACGGTCGCATCCTCCACGGCCAATTCGAGAACGCCGGCGAGCTGGGACACACGATTGTCGCAGTTGACGGTCTGCCGTGTTCATGCGGCCAGCGAGGGTGCTTGGAGCAATATGCATCCGCCGGCGCCGTGGCCCGCCGTGTTGTAAGTGCCATCCAGGAGGGTGAACCGAGCGCCCTGTCCAATGCCGTGGGGAAGGGCGAGCCCATCGACGCGGAGCACGTGGTTCAGTGTGCCAAAGCCGGTGATCCGCTCTGTCTGCGCATCTGGGACGAAGCCTGCCTCTACCTCGCCGCAGCGTGCATCAACATCCAGCACGCGTTCAACCCGGCCTGCGTCGTATTAGGCGGCGGCATGAGTGAGGCCGGAGACTTTCTCGTCGATCGAGTGACAGACCATGTCAGCCGACAACGGTGGAAGCTCCACGACGACCTCCCCGCAATCACCCTGCCTCAACTCGGCTACGACGCCGGCGTAATCGGCGCCGCCGGTCTCGCCTGGCGGCAGAGGGCGTGACCGTATCAATAGCCCGGCAACTGCGATGAAAGCTTGATCCTTCCCGACGAGTAGGATGCCGTGGCAAACTCCAGGTTTTGCTCGGCCTGCGGGACCAGCTCACCCTCACAAAAGAACAATCACGAAAGAGCGTGAACAACGCTCCGCAGCCTACATCGCGGTTGCCGGGAGTGCGTGCTCCATGCCGGACAAGTCGGCCCGGGCATCAACAGCGATGTCCGCCTCCACAGGTCTGCCGAAACGCAAGTAGAGCGTGGGAACAACCAGCATGTTCAGAAACGTGGAGGACAGCAAGCCGCACAGAATGACGATGGCCATCGGGGTGAGGATTTCCCTTCCCGGCTGTTCACCACCCAAGGCCAAGGGAACCAGGGCGAGTCCCGCCGCCAGGGCGGTCATCAGAATCGGAGCCACTCGCTCCATGGCACCGCGTCGAACCGCCTCGCGGAAATCCGTCACGCCCTCGAATCGTTGCAGGTGCCGGATGTGCGACACCATCATGATGCCGTTTCGCGCCGCGATTCCAAAAACACTGATGAAACCGATGATAGACGCGACCGACAGCACGCCGTCTGAAAGGAACACGCCGGCCACTCCACCGATCAGGGCCAGCGGAAGGTTCAGCATGATCAGCAGCGTGTCTCGCAGAGAACGGAACACGACGTGCAACATGAATCCGATGCCGAAGATCACGACGACGCCGAGTATCCTCAGACGGCGCCTGGTTTCCTCCGCGCTCTCGAATTGGCCTCCGTACTGGACGTAGTAGCCTTGTGGTAAGTCGACCCGCTCGGCGATCATCCGCCGGATATCGTCTACCACGCTCCCAAGGGCGCGACCGGCAACGTTGCACATCACGACGATTTTGCGCTGAGCATTCTCCCGGCTGATCATGTTCGGCCCCCACTCGTCGCTGATGTTGGCGAGGACCTTGAGGGGGATCTTCGCACCGGCGGGTGTATCGACCAGCACCTCCTTGACCATTGGGGACGTAAAACTCCGCCACGAATCGGATTCCAGCCGATCGCCACAACGAATGACCAGGTCGAATGCGTTGCGACCTTCCAGCACCTCGGTGACGGCGTCGCCGGCAAAAGCAGTCTTCAGGGCGGTGGCCACCTCGGATACTTGGAGTCCGTAACGCGCAATAGCATCGCGGTCGAACGCCACCCGATGGATGGGAATGTCGTTCTGCTGCTCGGTCGACAGGTCAACGACACCGGGAATCTCGGTCATGACGGTCTCGGCCCGCCTGGCCAGGTCACGCAGCTTGTGCAGATCCTCTCCAAAGATCTTGACGGCGATGTTGGCACGGGTGCCGGAGAGCATGTGGTCGATGCGGTGACCGATGGGCTGCCCGAAGGTGGCCTTGATACCCGGGATCGCGGTTACATCACGACGCAGTGCTTCGAGCAACTCGGTTCTGGTGCGTCGCGGCAGGCCCAGGCGGACCGGCGCTTCCATGTCCAGGGTCAGATCGATCTCGCTGCCCTCGGTGTTCATGCCATGTGCGTCCGCTTCCCCCCGGCCGGTACGTCGGCCGATGGCGGCGATCTCGGGGTGCTGCATGAGGGTCTCTTCCACGATGTGGGCGAGACGGTCGCTTTCCTCGAGCGAGATCCCGGGCACGCTCACGGTGCCGACCACAAGAGCCCCCTCGCTGAATTCCGGTAGGAAGCTCCGGCCCATCGCTGAGACGCCCACCAGTGAAGCTACCAGAAGGGCTAACGTTGGGGTGACTACCCACCACGGATGTTTGAGCACACCGCTCAACAGGCCGCCGTAGACTCGCTTCAGGCCGCGGACCAACCACGGCTCCCGAGCGGAGCGAACGGTTCTGCTTCGAGGAAGCAGGTAGTAACTAAGGGCCGG
>CP070827.1:737953-745646 GCA_020344555.1 Phycisphaerales bacterium | reverse complement strand
TCGGTCTCGCAGGTCAAGACCTTGGGCCCCTTCCGGCATTTTCAACCGGTACCTGCCCGAGGCGATCACCGGCAAGAGCGACGGGGCCTCCTCTGGAGCTACAATAAGCAAGACTCCACCCCGTTGACGCCCAGTTGTATGGGTCGGCCAGTTTCAGCTATAGTTCATCGGAACGATAACCTTTCAGGTCCACGAGTGTGGAGCCCCGGATGACGCTCCTGGTTACGTCGATCGCCCCCGATAGTCTAGAGGAACTGAAGTGGCGCGCCGAGCAAGCCTGGGCGGGCGGTACCCAGGCTGTCGAAGTCCGGATTGACACCTTCAGCGGTGGGCCTGAGGAGCTGGCCGCCTATCTGAGAGCCCACAACGATCACACCTGGATCGTAACCTGTCGCAGTGCCGACGAGGGTGGTCACTTTCGTGGCGACACGATGGAGCGTGTTTCGCTGCTGATGAAGGCGGCGCGCGGAACGGATGCGTATGTCGATTTTGAGCTGGCCGATTGGCGACGATCGAGCAACATCCGCCAGAAAGTGGGGCTAGCCTCGGCGAAGACCGACGCCTCCGGCCACCGCCTGATCCTGTCGGCTCATGATTTCAGCGGTGTTCCCCCCAACCTGGCTGAGCTTGCTCACGAAATGTGCAACGCCTCCGGCGCTGCCGGCGGCAAGATAGCCTACCGGGCAGGCCGTATTTGCGACAGCTTCGATGCCCTGGATCTAATGCACAGGCACGGCGCAATGTTGAGCGCCGTTGCGATGGGTGAAGACGGCCTCTGGACACGCGTTTTGGCGAAGAAGTTGGGCGGCTTTGCGACTTATTGCTCGCTCGATGCTGCATCCGCCACCGCCCCGGGCCAGATCACGCTCGATGAGATGATCCACCGCTATCGCTGGTCCGAGATTGATTCATCGACGCGGGTGTTCGGGGTGATCGGTGATCCCGTTGCTCACTCGATGGGCCCGCTACTGTTCAACCGGTGGTTTGCCGATGCCGGAATCAACGCAGTCTATCTCCCGCTGCACCTGACCGGCAAAGGCGACTGTCTGCAACGCTTTCTTGATGGCTGTCGAGACAGGCCGTGGCTCGATATCGGGGGCCTTAGCGTCACGATCCCGCACAAGATGGCGGCCTTGGACTGGCTGGGCGATCGTGCAGATCACATGGCCAGGGGAATTGGTGCGCTTAACACCGTGTCCTTCTGCGCCGGCGAGACGGGAGGATTCAATACCGACTGCTATGCCGGTGTGTCTTCCGTTGCCGGGGCCCTGGGGGTGACGCGTGGCGACCTTGTGGGCGTATCTGTTGACCTGCTCGGCACCGGCGGCGCAGCCCGGGCTCTGCTCTACGGCCTGTCAATGTGCGGATGCAAGGTGACTGTCTATGGCCGGTCGCGCGACAAGACTCATCGCCTGGGCGACCACTTCGGAGCCCGCCCTGCCGCGTGGGAGAACCGAACCCACCGGACCGGCGAAGTCCTTGTCAATTGTACGAACGTGGGCATGTGGCCTGACCTCGATGTCTCCCCCATGCCGGCGGATTCCCTGGAGGGATGTCGCCTGGTGTTCGATCTGATCTATAACCCGCTCGAGACCAGGCTCCTGAAGGACGCCGCTGCCGCAGGGACCAAGACTTTGAGTGGGTTGGACATGTTTGTGCGGCAGGCAGCGATGCAGTTCATGCTGTGGACTTCGATATCGCCCGATACGCGATACGCCCCTGACCTGATCACCCGCGAGATTGAGCGGCGGACTGGCACGCAATCATGACGGTACCCGGTCCAGATCACGAGAAACCGTCAATTGCCCTGATTGGCCTTCGCGGATGCGGCAAGTCGGCCGTGGGCCGCGAGCTTGCCGACCTTCTTGGTGGTGAGTGCGTGGACACCGACGAACTCATCGTCGAGCGGGCAGGCAAGTCGATTGCGGCCATTTTCGCAGAAGAGGGTGAGGCCGGTTTTCGCTGCCGCGAGCGCGAAGCCATCAAACACGCCGTAGCGAACGCGCCGTCTGTGATCCCCGTCGGGGGCGGTGCCATCGTGGACGAGAACAATGTGCGGATGTTGAGGCAAGTGGCGACGCTCGTGTGGCTGACCGCACCGCCTGACGTGCTCTGGCAGCGGATCGCGTCGGACGAGGCGAGCAAACGTTATCGGCCGTCCCTGACCGACCGGGCCGGCCCGGAGGAAGTCGAGCACCTGCTGGCGGAGCGCTCGCCGCTCTATGAACGAGCCGCCGACCTGATCATTGACACAACCCAGAGCACTCCGCGTGCAGTCGCGGAGGCGATAGCCGCGCAGCTCAATCGGGTTTGAGAGGGTTGGTGAAGGCCTTTCGCTCACAGATGGCAGCGACGATGGCGGGCAAATGTCTGACCACGTATTCGTCAAGCCGCAGGAGACCTCTCCGGCCGTCGAGCGAGTATCCCAGCTCGACGCGCCGGCTCTTACCGGATCCGCCAGCCCGAAGTGCTTCCATCGCAGCGAAGGGGATCAGGGGTCTGCCTCGGATCTTGAGCCCCTCATCCGTAAGCGTAACACGCGTCGTCACCACGCGGATGAAATGGAGGAGGAACAGTACTCCGAGAGCGCCGAGCCCGTACCCGATCCACCGTTGGTGGGCCAACTCGCTCTCCGAGTGGATCCCGTCAATCCATTTCACGCCGGCGACTCGACCCCGGTCCAGGCGAATGCGAAGATGCCCCCCCGGGCCGACGTAGTACATGTCGTCGCCGTGTTCAAGTGTCGGCCCTCCCAAGAGGGCCTCGACCGCGGCGGCGGCGGTCCCTGGGCTGACGTCCTGAATGACCCGGTGGGCCTCGGCCGACGTGACCTCCGGGGTGATGGCGGGGAACGGATCAGGCTCAAGCCCCAGCGACCCCACGAGCTGCTCGGCGTTGTCTCGAGCGTAGCCGACATACCCGTCCCATAGGAACGCAATCCCAAATCCGTTGGTCAACAGCACCAGCAGCGTGGTACGGACGATTCGTTCCGTTGTCGTTCCCGATCGGATTGGTTGCATTCGGATGGCTCCGTGAGCACGTAACCAGGACCCGAGGCGCGCCTGCCCGCGTCTCCGCGTGCCGGCTTCCCTGGTTCGGTATAATTCCCCACTCGCACAAGATTGGCAAGCCCGCGACCCGGCCCAGCGGGGTGCCGCTCAGCCAAATACGCTAGAATGGCCGGCGGTCCTCCAGGAGAGACCGCTTGACAGCGGATAGCCAACATGTGTCGCCCGATGCTCCCCGGTGGTCATTGCGTCTCCGCCGGATCCGGCCGGGGCTGATCGCAGTGACTACGAATCTCCTGCTGATGCTTGGGCGCAGCTCGCTTGCCACCGAGCCTCAGGCCGACCCGCCGGTGCTGTTCACCGACGTCACCGTCGCCGCGCGCATCGATTTCGTAGAGACCCTGGGCGACCGTGAGATGTCCAACATTGTAGAGGCCACGGGCGTTGGCTGTGGGTTTGTGGACTACGACGGCGACGGGTGGATGGACATCTATCTGGTCAACGGTTGCTGGCTCAAGGGGCTGTCCGATCCAAAGGTCGATTCGCAGGAGCGTGCCAAGCTGGCCCTGGCCACCGACCGGCTCTACCGCAATCGAGGTGACGGCACCTTTGAGGACGTGACCGTTCGGGCGGGCCTGGCACGCCCGGGCTACGGCATGGGCGTGGTTGCGGCTGACTACGACACCGACGGTGATACCGACATCTATGTCACCAACTATGGCCCCAACTTTCTATACCGCAACAACGGGGATGGCACGTTCAGCGAGGTCGCCAAGGACGCCGGCGTCGACGACCCGCGGTTCAGCGTGGGCGCGGTGTTCTTTGACTATGACCGTGACGGCCGACTCGACCTTTACGTAGGTAATTACTTGACCTATGAACCGGACCTCAAGCGCCGGCATACCGTAGAGGGCGTGCGCAGCCCGCTGGCTTACGACGGTCAGCAGGACAGGCTCTTTCGTGGCAACGCAGATGGTACTTTCACGGACGTCACCCGTAGAGCAGGCATCGAGATCCAACCTGTCGGCCGGGCCATGGGCGTCGGTGCCATAGACTATGATGGCGACGGCCTGCTTGACGTCTTCGTCTCCAACGACGCCATGGAGAACTTCCTGCTGCGCAACAAAGGCGACGGGACTTTCGAGAACGAGGCCTTACTGGCCGGCACTGCGTTTGGAGAGGCCGGCGATGCAACAGCAGCTATGGCCGTCGAGGTCGGCGACTACGACGCGGACGGGCGCTTTGACATTCTCGTCCCGGACATGAACCGCTGCTGCCTGTATCGCAACCTCGGTGGTGGGATGTTCGAGGACTTGGCCGTCCGGTCAGGGATCTCCGCGAGAATGACCCACTCCCACGGTTGGGGCGGGGTCTTGGCGGATTTCGACCTCGACGGGTATCTCGATCTATACATAGCAAACGGCAGCGCCTGCCGCTTTGAAGCCCATAACGACGCCCTCTTCATTAACAACGGCCGTGGTCGCTTCATCCATATCGACAGCCCATCCGGCTCATTGGCGCCGAGCCCGCGTACCAGGTTCGTCAGCCGGGGTGTGGCCCAGGGCGATTTCGATAATGATGGCGACGTCGATTTGCTGGTGGCCAATCTGAACGATCGCCCGGTTTTGCTGCAGAACGACACACCCCGCCGGGGACGACATTGGCTCAGTGTCAGGCTCGTGGGGCGATCGCCAAATCGCGATGCCATTGGTGCGATCGTGAAGATCAGTGTCGGTGGCCACACGCTGGTTAGGCAGCGGCTTTCCGGCGGAAGTTATCTGTCGCAGCATGACTCGCGGATCCACTTTGGGTTGGGCAGGCACGGTGAGGTCGATCGACTGGAGGTCATCTGGCCGGACAGGTCGCGCCTGACGAGGAAGAGCGTGCCGCCCGATCGGCTGATCACCATACGACAGCAGACCGTCGACGAAGGAAAAACCAGGTAAATCCCGCGGGATCTGGTATACTACGAAAAGAACCAGAGAAGACGCCATCCAGCGGCGGCGGTCGCTGCTGCGACGACGGTGGCTGGTGCCGACCGATGTCGGCCCGCCGAGGACCGTGCTGACCTGGATTACGGGTAACAAGCTGATGAGTGGGACAGAGAAGAACCGTATCAAGAAAACTCCCATCGAGAACAAGGACGTGCTCTGCGAGGCGTATGACTATGCCAAGAAGGTGTCGTTTGTACGTGGGATGCGCGTTGAGCTGGACAACTGCGTCATGCTCTTCATCTCGGGTACGGCCAGCGTGAACGAAGAAGGCGAGTCCGTACACCCCGGCGACATCAACGCCCAGACTCGCCGTACGTTCAATAACATCACCGGCTTGCTCAACAGCGAAGGTGCCAACTGGCATGACGTGGTTCGCACCACGTGCTACCTGGCCGATTTCAGGTATTACGACGAGTTCAACGCGGTCCGAAACGCGTTTTACGTCGAGCAGAAGCTTGACCCCCTGCCGGCCAGCACCTGTATCGAGGCCCGCATCTGCCGACCGGAACTCCTCGTCGAGATCGAAGCCATCGCCATGATTCCCAAGGATCGAGTCCGGTAGTTGCCCCCACTCTTCTGCAAGTTTGGCCGGCACCTCCCTGGCCGGGTGGGACTTGAGACGAAGGGACGGAGGGAGGCACCCCACTCGGCAGATGAGGCTCGAGCTTGCTCTCTTCCGGTGGCGCCTCCGGATTAAGCTGCGGAATCTCGAAATGTGGCGCGGATCGACCCGCTCGTTGACGAATTGTCCCAAGGCGGAGAGGAGCTGCGACGTCCGGGGAGCACATGCCCAACGGGAAACCGCTGACGCACATCAACTCGACCCAAAGCGTTGGCGCGCCCCCAGGCTCAAGTCGTGTCAACCACCAGTCAGCATTAGACAGTGAAGCTGTATGGCACCCTCGCCGGCGGTACTGATCCGCCGATATCAAGTGTGTTTCGTGGGTCAGGTGGGGACATAGGCTGGCGCGCGATGCCGGGTCGCCTCGGGGCCCGTGGGTATGATAGCGGGCGCGCAGCCTGTCGGGTGGATCCTTGGGACTGTCCGTAGGGCCGCGCCTTCTGGCGTCGCAGGCTGTAAAAAAAGGCTTGAAAGTGCCCGCCGGACGGCTTATCCTGACATATACCGTATAGCGCTCTCGTTCTGACCGCATGGGCATGTTATAAGAACCCGGTGGGAAGGTGAGGCGTTGGTTGGTGAGCGCGATCTGCTTGGGGGATAGGAGCGACATCTCTTCTGCAATGGGGCAGGGCGGTGTGTGCGCCGGCCCGGGGGCCGGCGACCCGGCAGAGCCCATGAGGGAGGATGGTGTTCCGACCGCGTGGCGAGTCACAATGCCACTCGCGTTCGCGAGGCGCGGAGGTGGGAAATGATTGTGGTGATGAAAGCAGGGAGCACCACGGAGCACGTCGAGCACATCGTGAAGCTCCTTCAGCAAATGGGGTTGAGCGGCTGGGCGATCGATGGTGACCCCCGGAAAATGGTCGAGGTGCTCGGGGTGAACGGTCGGGTCGACCGGGCGCTTCTCGAAGATACACCAATGGTGGACCGCGTACTCGAGGAAGCTGAACCGATTCTTGCGGGAAGTCGACAACCGGGAGACAAAACGCTCGAGGTGCCCTTGTGTAGCGCCGCCGGCGTTGGAGGTCGAAAGCTCGGTATCATTGCCGGACCCTGCAGCGTCGAGAGCGAAAGCCAACTTCTGGAAATCGCCGCCGCGGTGAAGGAAGCCGGTGCCGTGGCACTTCGCGGCGGGGCGTTCAAGCCACGAACCTCACCTTACTCCTTCCAAGGCCACGGTGAACGAGGGCTGGAGCTGTTGGCCCGGGCTTGCGAGGAAACCGGGCTGGCCGTTGTGACTGAGGTGATGCGCTGTGAACACGTGGACCTGGTGGGGCGATACGCCGACGTCCTCCAGGTGGGTTCACGGAGCATGCACAACACGCACTTGCTCGCTACGGTGGGGCGGCAGAGCAAGCCCATCCTCCTCAAACGCGGCTGGAGTGCCACCCTCGAAGAGTTCCTTCTGGCGGCCGAGTACGTCATGCTGGAAGGCAACCGTAATATCATTCTCTGCGAACGGGGCATCCGAACACACGAGACATACGTCCGCAATACGCTGGCGCTTGCCATCGTTCCGGAGGTCAAACGCGTCTCGAGACTGCCGATCATTGTCGATCCCTCCCACGGAACCGGGCAAAGCCACCTGGTAACCCCGATGAGCAACGCTGCGATCGCCTGCGGAGCGGATGGGCTGCTCGTCGAGGTACACCACAGTCCGCCACAAGCCTGGACTGACGGGGAGCAGTCGCTGGATTTGGAGCAGTTCTGCTCGCTCATGAAGGGCCTTAAAGCGTTCGCTGCGGCCGTAGACCGCGAGCTGTAGCACCAACGTTTCGCACCCAGCCCGCCGGACCATTTGCCCGGAAGTCCCGCCGTTCGAGCCCCGTCACTCAGCGAAGATATCGCCGCGCGATTTGCTACATGCGCAGTTGGTAACTCTTCAGCCGTGTGCAATGGTTGATGAGTCTTGACTCCCCGGCACCAGTTCCATCGGTATGGCAAGAGACAAAGACCGTCGCGCCGCAACGAGTGCGGTCCGGCCGCGTCTTTCGGGGCCTCGTCAGGTCGTGCGATTCTCGCTTCTCAAAAAACTTCGATCCTCGCTGCGCTCGGATGGAAAAGTGTAA
>CP070827.1:730056-737853 GCA_020344555.1 Phycisphaerales bacterium | reverse complement strand
ACCCCGCCCCCGGCTCCTGTAAAGGCCCCTGCAGCACGCCCGTGCACCGTTTGACCGGGCCTCGGGAGCCTTGTAGAGTCACTCTGTGCCCTGCGGGGTGAGGGTTGGCATTTAGGAGTCCCAGCGATGCAGGCTACCACCGACACGACCGGTCCACCTCGGGCTTCGCCGCCGCGCCACGCTCCCGTCAAGACGGCCGCCACAATCGGATCGGACCCGGCGAATGAGGTTTTGCCGGTCTGCGTCCATGCCTGGGGGAGTAGCTTCGAACGCCTCGCCGAACAACTTTGGGCGATGATGAGTGAGATGGAGGGCCGGAATTATTTCCGTTCTCATGCGCCTGATTCCTGGCGTCCGCGTCTCAATGTCTACGAGACCCCGGATCGCTTTGTCGTTTGCGTGGAGCTTGCCGGGATGCCGCGTGACCAGATCGATGTGCGGGCCGCCGACGGTGTGCTCCATATTAGCGGTCTCCGAGAGAAACCGACCCCGCCGGGTGATTCGGAGGATGTCGGCGTCCATTTGATGGAGATCGATTCGGGCCGGTTCCACTGCAAGGTCCCCATTGCCCAGGACGTCGTCATAGACGAAATCACCGCCGCCTACCGACAGGGGTACCTTTGGGTGATGATGCCGCGTGCAGCGACCCCGTGAGCCCTGCACGTCGAGTCGACCGGATCGGATAACCCATGACAGGCGATGGCACTCAGCCGGAGAAAGATAAGGCCGACAAGTCGGACGTGCCTTGTCCCGTCGAAGCGCCGGACGACGGGGATGATTCCCTTGAGCCCGTAGCGGTGTCCAACGGAGCCCGCGACGTAGATGACACCGATGCCATCGAGATACCCGAGCGTCTTCCGATTCTCCCCGCTCGTGACACTTGTGCCTTCCCCGGTACGGTGGTGCCGCTGCAAATCAGCCGCGAAAAGTCAAAACGCGTTCTGGACATGGCGCTGGCCGGGTCACGGCTGATCGCCGTCGTCGCTCAGCGGTCTGCGGAAACTGAGGATCCTCACCTGGACGACCTATACCGCGTTGGCACCGCCTGCGTCATTCTCAAGATGCTCAAGATGGCCGACGGCTCGGAAACCATCATCATTCACGGAGTCCGCCGTGTGGGCGTCGAAGCCATCACCAAGGAGGATGACTATCTCGAGGCGACAGTCCATGCCCACATTGATGCGAAGGAAGTAAGTACGGAGCAAAGGGCGCTGGCCCACTCGATCCGCACCGCGGCCGAAAGGATCATTGAACTCTCGCCCAACATCCCCGACGAAGCCCGTCAGGTGCTTGACGGCATCGAGCACCCCGGCGGGTTGGCGGACTTTTTGGCGGCCAACCTCTCCTTGAGCCTGGTGCACAAACAGGAGTTGCTCGAGACCCTCGACGTCACTGAACGCCTGCGAAAGGTGAATGTTGCCGTCGCCGCCCAACTCGAGGTTGCCGAACTATCCAACAAGATCCAGCAGCAGGTGCGTGGGCAGGTCGACAAGTCGCAGCGGGAGTACTACCTCCGCGAGCAACTGAAAGCGATCCGCCAGGAACTCGGAGAGGGGGACACTAGATCGGCCACACTGGACAGACTGCGGGAACGCATCAAGGCCGCCAAAATGCCCCAGGCCGTTGAGGCCGAGGCGAACCGCGAAGTCGAGCGGTTCGAGCATATCCCCCAGGCCTCACCCGAGTACGGAATGGCACTCGATTACGTCGAGTGGCTCGTGGAGCTGCCCTGGGCGGTCAGCACCGAGGATTCCCTCGACATTCACCGGGCCGAGGGAATTCTCGACGAGGACCATTTTGGTCTGGAAAAGGTCAAGAAGCGCATCCTCGAGTTCCTGGCGGTTCGCACCCTCAAGAGCGAAACACGAGGTCCCATTCTCTGCTTCGCGGGGCCGCCGGGCGTCGGCAAGACCTCGCTTGGCCGGAGCATTGCCCGGGCAATGGGGCGCAATTTCATACGTATTTCCCTCGGCGGGATTCGCGATGAGGCCACCATCCGCGGCCATCGCCGCACATACGTCGGGTCGATGCCCGGCCAGATCATTCGCGAGATTCGACGGGCCGGAAGCAACAACCCCCTGTTTATGCTCGACGAGGTGGACAAGATCGGGCAGGATTTTCGTGGTGACCCGATGTCCGCGATGCTGGAGGTGCTCGACCCGGCGCAGAACGCCTCCTTCACCGACCATTACCTCGGCCTGCCGTTCGATCTGTCGAAGATCTTCTTCATCACCACTGCCAATTACATGTCCGCCATCGAGCCGGCCCTGCGCGACCGGATGGAGGTCATCGAGATCAGCGGCTACACCCAACACGAAAAGCTCATGATCGCCAAGCGACACCTTCTGCCCAGACAGGTTGACGAAAACGGACTGACCGCCGATCAGCTTCACCTTGGTGACGACTTGCTGTCAGTCATCGTCTCGGAGTACACCCGAGAGGCCGGCGTCAGAGGACTGGAGAGGAACATCGGATCCGTCTGCCGCGCCCGAGCGGCTGCCGTCGTGCGTGGTGAATCGCCGGACCCGGCCATCACTGTTGAAGACCTGCGGAACATCCTCGGCCCGAGGAAGTTTGAACCCGAAGTCGCTGCCACACTCCCGGTGCCAGGGGTCGTCACCGGGCTCGCGTTCACCCCGACGGGCGGCGAGATTCTCTTCGTCGAGGCCGCCGCCATGCCCGGCACGGGGCAGCTCAAACTGACCGGCCAGCTCGGTGACGTTATGCGCGAATCAGCCGTGGCGGCAAGCTCCATCGTTCGCAGCCGGTCCGGCAAGTGGAACGTAAAAGCCCGGGATTTTGGCAAGTTGGACATTCACATTCACGTACCCGCCGGGGCCACGCCCAAGGACGGACCCTCCGCGGGGCTGGCGATACTGACGGCTGTGACCTCGGTGTTGACGGGCCGCGGCGTCGATCCCGCCGTAGGCATGACCGGGGAGATCACCCTGAGCGGGCGCGTTCTCCCCGTAGGCGGCATTCGCGAGAAGGTGCTGGCCGCCTATCGCGCCGGGCTCAAAAGTGTCATCCTGCCGGCACGAAATCAACAGGACCTGGAAGAAGTGCCGGATGATGTCCGCGGGCAGATCGAGTTCATTACGGTCCGGACTATCGACCAACTCTTCGGCTTGGTTTTCGATGGCGAGAGCAAGCGAAGTCGCACCGGAAGACGTGAAAAAAAGCAGCACACCAAGACCGTAAAAAAGTCGGCAAACGTGTCAAGGAGGGGCGCTGCCCGATCTCCAAAAACCGCCAAAAGAGGGGCACGGGCCGCCAAACGGGCGTCTCTCCGGGCGAAGGCGCCTACGGCCCGGAATCGCGGGCTGTGACGTATAGGGCTTCCCCAACCAACTGAGTATTTGTGGAGACTAAAGTCAAATTGACCCGTAAGCCGATCTTTGGGGCAATTTGGTCGTTAGCCCTCGTGGGGGCTGTCGTCGGCCGGCGCCTGCTTGGCCGACCGTATTACTAAATGTCCAGACCGTCCCATAAGGGCGTTTTTTGATCGGGGTTTCTCTATGGAAACGACTGAGACAATGCGAATCGCGGCCAAGTCCGAGGCCTTGGCTAGGGCTGCCTCCGCCCTGATGCCGGACGGACTGCTGCCGTCATTCAGCCGGTGGGATGATCCAACCGATCGACCGATGTTCACAGGCTCACCGCCTGTCTTCGCCAAGGGGCACGGCGCCACCCTCACCGACGTAGATGGGAATGAGTACGTCGACTACATCGGCGGTCACGGTGCGCTCATCCTCGGCCACGCTGACCAGCGAGTGGTGGCCGCCATAAGCAAAGCTGCGTCAAAGGGTTGCGGATTCGGAGTGCCCTCGGAAACGGAGGTCCGGCTCGTCGAACTGATCGTCGGGCGTTTCCCGTCGATCGATATGGTACGGCTGGCCCACACCTCTGCCGACGCGCTGAGTTGCGCCCTGGCGGTGGCTCGGGAATACACCGGTCGAGAGGTGGTCGCGACGTTCGAAGGGTATCCTTTTGGCGGCGGTGAACCCTCGTCGAGCTTCACACTGCCATACAACGACATCGAGGCCGCCCAACGACTATTTCGCGAGCACGGATCGAGCATCGCGGCTGTGGTAGTGGAGCCGGTTGGAGTCAGCACGGGGCTCATACCTCCCGCGGATCGCTTCTTGAAAACACTGCGCACCCTTTGCGACGCCCACGGTGCTCTGCTCATCTTCGATGAGGCGTTCACCGGACTTCGGGTCGCACCGGGTGGGGCTGCTGCGCTTTGCGGCGTGACACCCGATCTGACCGTGCTGGGGCCAATGCTCGGTGGTGGCCTGCCCCTGGCGGCATGTGGCGGCTCCAAGAAAACCATGAAGCACGCCGAGGCAAAGGGCGTTGCCGGACGATTAGGCCCTACTTCCGGCAACCTCATAGCGATGGCTGCCGGGATCGCCACGCTGCAAGCCATCGGCGAGCCCGGCTTTTATGAAGCGCTGGAAGAAAAGGCCGTCCGGCTCGAGGACGGTCTGCGTGCTGCGGCGGAGGACGCCGGTGTGTCCACGTATCACACCCGAGTAGCGAGCATCCTTGGAATGTTCTTCTCTCACGGACGCATCACCCAGGCCGCGTCAGCCCGGCACTGTGACGCTTCCCGGTTCGCCCGCTTTCACGAGGCCATGCTTGATCGCGGTGTACTCCTTCCGCCTTCTCCATTTTCCTGTATATTCATCTCTGCGGCCCACACCGTCGACGAGATTGACCGGACGATCGAAGCGGCCCGACAAGCCTTCACGGTCGTCGGAGATTGAGCAAGGCGCGCAAACGGCGTACGTTGTGGGCGGCCAAACTGCCACGGTATCGATCTGCAGAAGTGTCGGACGCACTGAAACCGTAAAGCGATGTCTCGAGCCGTCTTCCTTCGTGTGATGTCCGTGCTGCTTTGTGCGGCCGGGGCTTTTGTCAGCTACAAGCTGCTGGCGCTGCATGTAACCGGTTCGTCCGGTTCCGCCTGGTTTGAAGCCGTCTGCAAGCCGGGCGAAAGTGGAGCCGGCCCGGACTGTGCTGCCGTACTTGCAAGCCCTCACAGCTACTTCCCGCCGAAGAGACCTGACGAAGCGCCGGGTACACCACACGTCCCCGTCGCGTTTCTTGGCCTGATATACTTCGCCGCGCTGGGCGTATGGCTGGCCGGAGTCGGACGCCCATCCTATCGGAGACGGTGGTTCCACCTGTTGCCGCTGGCCTGGATATTGTGCGGCCTAATGTTCTCATTCCGTTTCACGTACGTCATGTTTACCGTTTTGGACGAATGGTGCCCGTGGTGTCTGCTGACTCATGTGCTCAACCTGGTGATTGCCGTGTTTGTGATCGCCCTGTGGCCTCGGGCCTTGCGGCGCGGTCAGGCCGAGTTCGCAGAAGATGCCGTTGACGAAGGGGTGGCTCACGCGGCGCCCAGACCCGCCGTACACGATTCCTACCCGAGTTGGACTCGCCTGTTGACAACGATCGGAGTCGTTGTCGTTGTGCTGTACGGTGCCTATGGTCAGAGCGGGTTGCTGGCGGTTCGCAAGAGCAACGCCACCTTGCATCAATGCCTGGCCGCCGTCTCACGGATAAAGGGGGATACTGCAAAGCTCGTGAGGAACTGGCAGCTTGCGGAGAAACACGAGATACCGGTTCGAGCCGATGATCCAGTGCGGACATCGAGCAGTGCGGATCAGAATCACATACCTGTAGAGATCGTCATCTTCAGTGATTTCAAATGCCCATCGTGCCGGCGGGTGGCCTCGATCCTCGAAAACGAAATCAAACCGCTATTCGGTGGACAGGTCCGGATCGTTTTCAAGCACTATCCCCTCGACCGCGAATGCAACCCGCGCGTCAGCCGGACCATGCATACAGAGGCTTGTGCAGCAGCCAGGATGGCGGAGGCCGCCAGACTCGAAGGCGGCAACAACGCTTTCTGGAAGGTGCACGACCTGTTCTTCGATCCCAATCGCGAGCCGGGCGGAACAAAGCCATCCAATGTCGAAAAGATCGCAGAGACATTGAACATCGACGCCGACCGATTACGGAAAGCCGTCGATTCACAGGAAGTAACCCGTCGCATCCTCGATGACATTACCGTGGCGCGAGCGTGCGACGTCGTGGGGACCCCTGCCATCTACGTCAGCGGCAAACGCGTAGACCCGCTCGCAGTGACAGAGATCGCCTTCTGGAGACGTTTGGCAAAGTTACTGAGAAAGGAAGCTCAAAAGCCGTAAGGGCCGACGTGCGCAATGGCACTAGTCTTACTGAAGCGACGTTTTTACGGGTGTATACGGAAAATCGTCAGTTTTCAGCGATAAGTCAACTGTCAGACAGAGCACCCGTATCGACAATTGCCTGGAAGCTATCAGCCGTCAGCCACAGAGCCCAATCTCCAAATCCCTTGGGAAACTGTCAGTCGTTAGCCGTCAGTCGTCAGCTTCCTGGTCCGCACCCCGATGTGCATCGGGATCTTCACTTCGCCTCAACAGCGGATCCTATAATTGGTTGCGGCCGGAAGGCTACGGCCGCCACGCAGGCCGGCCGCTACACAATAAGCGAAAACGCTCTAACCCGCCAGGCCTCCGCCATCCACAACCAGAGTGGTACCGGTGACATATGCGGATGCGTCACTTGCAAGGTAGACTGCTGCCCAGGCAATATCGTCGGGCTGTCCGATCCGCTTGAGAGGGCGATCGGCCGCATCGGCCAGAAATGATCCGTGATTCCGGTGGAGCTGGTGCGCCTCATCGGCGAGCATGGGCGTATCCGTGTCACCCGGACAGATGCAGTTGACGCGAATGTTGTTTTCGCCGTGATCGATGGCCATAGCCCGCGTCAAGTTAACCACCGCTCCCTTGGAAGCACAGTACGACGCCGCTTGCTTGCCGCCGGTCAATCCCCAGCCCGACCCGATGTTGATGATCGATCCACCGCCTGACTTTATCATTTCGGGGATCGCGCAGCGGGCCATAAGATAGATCCCCTTTACGTTGACGGCCATCACCAGATCCCATTCATCCGGGTCGATATCCAAGACAGTCGTCCGGCGCATGATCCCCGCTGAATTGACGAGAACGTCCAACCGTCCGAACTCCGCCACAGTCTGCTGGACGACGGCGCGGCAATCCCGAGGTTGGCTCACGTCACAAGGCACGGAGATGGCGCGACCGCCCCCGGCAATAATGGCGTCGGCAACAGCTTTCCCGCTTTCCTCGTTGCAGTCCGCCACTGCGACCGCCGCTCCCTCGTGGGCGAACATGGTCGCCGTAGCACGACCGATGCCGGAGGCGGCCCCGGTTACAAGTGTGATCTTGCCTTTCACGAGGCCCGTGGGTGACACCGATTCACGCTTCGACATTTTCTAAGACCCGGTCAACTGCGTCGAGTGTAAGTGCAACGTCCTCATCTGAATGCGCGAGCGATGCAACGGAATGCAGGGTCGCCGATGGCGACATGTAAACACCATATTCAAGGAGATTGAGAGCGAATCGCTGGTACCTGGCGCGGTCAACGTGGGCGCAGTATTCACGGTAGTTACGGATGGCGGGTCGGTCGGTGAACATGATCTGCAGCATCGGACCTACGTTCTGCACGATCGCGCTGACACGTTTCTTATCGAATAGACGGCGCAGTCCGTCGCAAAGGCTGTTGCCGATGCGCCACGTGTGCTCGAACGCGGCACCGCGGTCTTGGCTGAGCACCTCAAGGTTCGCCCGGGTGGCGAACAGGCCAATCCGTGAGGCGTTCTGCGTGCCGTAGTGGAGCACGCCGCCCCATTGAAGCGCCTGCATGATATCCGCCCGA
>CP070827.1:722156-729956 GCA_020344555.1 Phycisphaerales bacterium | reverse complement strand
ACCCTGCCGGACAAACGCGAGATCCACTTCTCGATTGAGGGACTGATTCACCATTTCGAGAGGATCATGACCAACCGCGGGTTTGAGCCGCCGATCGGTGAGGCCTATGGAGCGAACGAGACGGCCAACGGCGAGCTGGGGTTCTATCTGGTCAGCGACGGGGGCAACACGCCTTATCGGGTGCGATGCCGCCCGCCGAGTTTTATGAACTATCAGTGCTTCCCGCATCTGGTCGTCGGGCATCAGATCAGCGATGTCGTCGCGGTGCTCGGCAGCTTCAACATCATCGCGGCGGAGCTCGATCGGTAACGCGCGGGAGCCTATGATGCTTGACATTGTCACGGATGGAGCGGCTACCAAGGACGCGGACGCCAACGGACGCATCAAGACGATATTAGAGGCGCGCGGATTGTTGAAGCAATGTTAAAGAAGGAGAGATGGGAAACCGCGTTGGACGAATTTGTGGAAGGGGTGCGCAAGATATATGACGGCCGGTTTCAGACGTTGATTCTTTACGGATCGCGGGCGCGCGGGAATGCAGAAGAGGATTCGGATGTGGATGTACTGGTCGTTCTGAATCCCCTGAACGACTTTTGGATCGAGCTCTCTCGCCTGCAGACCCTCGCGGGGCCGATCTCCCTGAAGCATGACGTGGTTCTTTCCGCAGTGCCTGTCTCTGCCAGCGAGTTCGAGGAACCGAAGACCCCGCTATTGATCAGCGCTAAACGGGACGGGATTCGCGTGACATGACGGTTGAGATCCTCCCACTTGTCAACAAGGGAGTGCGCAGTCTCGCAGCAGCGGACAAGCTGTTCCAGGGCGGAGATTATGACTTTGCCGTATCACGTGCCTACTACGCGATGTTCTATCTTGCAGAGGCGGCGCTACTTTCACGCGGTATGACCTTTTCCAGCCATAGCGCGGTGATCAGCGCCTTTGGGCGCGAGCTCGTTAAGCCTGGACACTTGTCCAAAACGCTGCACGAGGCTCTGCATGAAGGGTTTACCGAACGGACGGTCGGAGATTACGAGGTCAGGGAATCCTACCCTCGCGAGCGGGCTGAGCGGGTGCTCGCCAGCGCTGGGGACTTTGTGACCGCCGTTCGAGGGTTTGTTGAAGGCGATGAACGGGCAGATTCAACCAGGGATTAGCCAGCTACAGCGCGCCGCACGAGCCTGCCCGGCCGTCGCCCTGAGTGGGGCCGCGGCAGTCGTCGGCTCGCTTAATATCATTGCAGGGGAGCCGGAAAAGGTGGAAGGATCCAGAATGGCGAGCAGCGAATAGTAAGCAGCGGAATAGAGCGGCATATGGCTTGGAAGGCGATAGATCGTATCAGTCCGGTGGTCGATGCGGATGCCGCGCCGGTATTGAGCGAACCCGTAAAGGCGAAGATCCGCTCGTTCTTCGATCGTTATGAAACGAAGCGGGCGGTGCTCCTGCCGTCGCTGCACGTGGTCCAGGACGCATTGGGTTCGATCTCCTGGCAGGCGATGGTGGAGATCGCTGAACTGTTGGAGATACATCCATCGGACGTGATCGACACGATCTCCTTCTATACGCACTTTTGGACGCACCCGAAAGGCAGGAAGGTGATCACGGTATGCCGCAGTCTCACCTGCGAGGTGATGGGCGGAGCTGCGGTCTTGGAAGAGTTGAAGAAGCAGTTGGGGATCGACGAGCACGAAACGACCCCTGACGGCAGATACAGTCTGGTGACGGAAGAGTGCCTGGCTGGTTGTGACCACGGGCCTTGCCTGCTGGTCAATGAAAAGCTGCATAAGCGCGTTGCGCCGCAAGACGTGGCCGGGATTCTGGCTGACGCGGACAACGATCGGATTGCTTTTGAACGAAGTGACCTTTTTGATGCTCCGCGAGACAAGGTAGTGACCGGGGCGGCTGCACAGGAGGATGGTGCCCAAAGGAGCACCTCCAAGGACCAGGAGAAACGCCGGGCGGATTGAAGCGGTCCTGCGGCGATGGCGCGGGCAACGAAAGTTTGTGCCGCAGGTCGGACGATCGGCTGATGAGCGCAGCGACACCGTTAAGTCCGCCACAGTCCTCCGACGAGCACGGCGGACGCGGAGCGCGGAGACGGCTGCGACACGAAAGTTTGCTCGGCGCGGTCCTCGTCCTCCTAACGTTCGTCTTGTTGGCTGAGGCAAGGCTGTGGAGACCGGAAACACGCTTTACCATCCGCGAGAATATCCAGATCGGCGAGGCCGAGGCGTGGTGGAAAGGCCGGCTCGATCTGCCGGAGAGAAGATGGGATACGTCGCTCAAAGACGGGCGGGTCTACAGCTACTTCCCGCCGATGTTCACTATTATCGCGGCGGGTGTAGTGCCTTTTTGCGACGGCGTTCCCCACTGGTTCATCGTACTATTAGTGTTGGCCGTGCCGGTACTCGCCTATGCGTTGTTTTACCGGCTGACGGAATCGCCCATCTGGGGAGCGTTGCTGGCTATCGGGTGCGTATGCGGCACATCGATATGGCCGGTGATCGACAAAACGCTGCGCGGTGCGGCACCGTACAACGTGAACCACACGGTTGCGACTATCGGGCTGTTGGCCTTTCTGATTGCTTATTTCGGCGGCGGGCGGGTGTGGCTGGCCGGTGCCGGGCTTGTGGTCGCGGCACTTTCGAGACAACTGACCGTAGCGTACGTGATCCCCTTGGCTTACATGCTTGTCGGTCGCGGATGGGGCGGGACAAGGTTGCATCGGCTGACGGCTCTAGCGGTTACCTGCACGGTTGTCTTCGGCGTACCGGCGGTGTTGAACGCGATGAAGTTCGGTGCTCCGTACGAGTCAGGATACATGCTCAACTACGCCAACCGCGACGACACGTTCGCACAGGAAGCCCGTCGATACGGTCTGTTTTCGACCCATTATGTGCCCCGCAACCTGTACTACACGAACATCGGGTTGCCCAAGCTCCACCGGATCGAGGTGGCAGGCGCCCCGCAGGTCTTTATTCGACCGAACGACAGGGGCACTGGGATCTGGTGGACGACGCCGCTGCTGCTGTGGGTGTTGGTCTTGGCGGGGTCTTTGCTTCGCGATCGGCGGCGGCTGATGTTGTTGGCGGCTGTGGCGGTCGTATATGTCGCTCTTATGTTCTGGCACGGGACCGGTTCCGTGCAGCGCGGATTCAACCGATATTCGCTGGACTACGTACCGGTGGTCTTGGCGCTTATTGCGCCTTCATGCGTGGTGGGTTGGCGGCGATGGATCACGATTGGCATGGTCCTTTGCGGAGTGGCATACTTTAAGTTTGTGCCCGGAATGCCGCACGTAAGAATTTGGTGAGTTTTTTTCGGACGCGATGGGTAGTTTCAAACCAGTACTACTGAGAAATCGGGGCGTTGAAAACTCGAGGTCGCTTACGGTGTACGAGTCGCGCGGCGGCTATCGGGCAGTCCGCAAGGCCCTGAAGATGACACCCGACGAAGTCGTCGCAGAGGTCAAGAAGGCCAACCTGCGCGGTCGGGGTGGAGCGGGTTTTCCCGCCGGGGTCAAGTGGGGGTTTCTGCCGAAAGACCGCACTACCACGCTTCTGTGTGTTAATGCCGACGAGTCGGAGCCACCCACCTTCAGCAATCGCGTCCTGATGGAGGACGATCCGCACCAGTTACTCGAGGGAACGATCATCACGGGGTACGCGACACAGGCCCAGGTTGCGTACATCTACATGCGGGTCGAATTTCACGAGCAGTTCCACATTCTCCAGAAGGCGATCGACGAGGCCTACGCGGCTGGGTACCTGGGGAAGAAGATTTTTGGCAGCGACTACTCGCTGGAGTGTTATCTGCATCGCGGGGCCGGCGCATACGTATGCGGTGAGGAAACCGGGCTTATCGAGTCGCTGGAAGGGAGGCGAGGTTGGCCTCGGATAAAACCGCCCTTCCCCGCGGTCGAGGGTGCGTTCCGTCGACCCACCGTGGTCAACAACGTCGAGACGCTATCGTGCGTCCCGCACATCATCGAGCGCGGGGCGGATTGGTTCGCCGGCATAGGCCCGCCGCACAGCACGGGGCCGAAGCTCTTCTGCATCAGCGGTCCGGTGAGTAAGCCCGGATGCTACGAGGCGGCAATGGAGATCACCGTTGGCGAATTGATCGAGCGAGACGATATGGGCGGCGGGATGTTGCCGGGAAGGAAGGTCAAGGCCGTCTTCCCCGGTGGCGTTTCCATGGGTGCCCTGACCGCCGACGAACTCGACATGAAGATGGACTTTGTGGATCCGGGCAATTACGGCTTGTTAGGCCTCGGGACGGCCGCTGCCATGGTGGTCGATCAGGACACCGACATGCGCATGGTGCTTCGCAATGTCGCCAGATTCTTCGGGACCGAGTCTTGCGGCCAGTGTACGCACTGTCGTGAGGGAACGGCCTGGATGTACAGGATCGCCACGCGCATGGAAGAGGGTGCAGGGCGGATCGAGGATCTGGACATCCTACTTGAAACAGCCCGTAACATGGGCATGATGCCGGGTCTTAGTATCTGCGGGCTGCCCGACGGGGCGACGTTTCCGATCGAGACGATCGTCAAGAAGTTCCGCAGTGAGTTGGAGGAGGCGATCCGGGCGCAGGCACCCGGGCGAGTCGAGGCTGTGCTGAGTGCAGTGAATTGATCGCTGATGCCGAAGATCATCATTGACAACCATCAGATCGAGTGCCGCGATGGGATTCCCGTTTTGCAGGCCGCCCTGGAGGCGGGCTTCGACGTGCCCCATTACTGCTATCATCCGAGTCTAAGCGTGGTGGCGTCGTGCCGGCTGTGTCTGATGGAAATGAAGATGCCCCACCCCAAGACCCAGGAGATGGTATGGTCGCCCAAGCTGGTGCCGTCCTGTCAGACTCCGGTGCGCGACGGTATGGAAGTCCGCTTCAAGTCGGAGGCGGTCACAAAGAACCAGAAGGCCTGTATGGAGTTCTTCCTGTTGAACCATCCGCTTGATTGCCCGGTGTGCGATCAGGCCGGTGAGTGCTATCTCCAGGACTATAGCTACCACTTCGGCGACGCCGAGTCGCGCATGGTCGATCAGAAGCTGGTAAATCCCAAGAAGGACATCGGGCCGGGAACGCTCCTGTACCAGGACCGCTGCGTGATGTGCACGCGCTGCGTGCGGTTTACCGCCGAGATTTCCGGGACCCACGAGCTGTGCATGGTGCATCGCGGCTCGCGCACCGAGATCGATGTTTTTCCCGGCCTGCCGCTGGACAACCCTTTACAGGGCAACGTCGTGGACGTCTGTCCGGTGGGCAGCATGCTGGATAAGGACTTCCTGTTCAAGCGGCGTGTGTGGGAGCTGAGTGGTACGCCGTCCATCTGCCCGGGTTGTGCCACCGGTTGCTCGATCCGCATCGATCACGTGGATAACCGGGTGTATCGTCTCAAGCCTCGATACAGCCCGAAGGTCAACGACCGGTGGATGTGCGACGAGGGCCGCTTCGGCTTCAAGTACGTCCACGAGCCGAAACGCATATCCTCGCCGATCGTGCGCCGTGGGCTGGAGCGGACCACGCCGAGTTGGGAGCAACTTCCCGAGATCGTGCGTTTCCGCTTCCAGAAGCACGTAAGTGGGAATGGGGCCGACAGGGTCGCGGCCATGCTTTCTCCATTTATGGCATGCGAAGAGGCCTGGCTGCTTATCAGGTTCATCCGCGGGGTCGCTCCTGAGGCGGCCCTGGCGATGGGGCCGGTGCCGGCGGAGGGAGAGGATCAGCACTTCCCGGTCGGGGCCGCGGGGCAGGCGGTCAAGTTCACGATTTTTGCAGAAAAGTGCCCCAACCGTCGCGGTATCGAGATGCTCCTGAGGGCGGTTGGTGGCGCGACCTTGACGTTCGAGGAGTTCGTCGAGCAAAGTGGCAAGGGCGAATTCAGTGCGGCCTGGGTAGTAGGCGGATACCCGAAGCCGTGGGTTGAGAAGGATACGGCCAAGATCGCCGCGAATATCGAGCTACTGGTCGTTCAGGACATTTTCGACAGCGGGCTGGTGGCCGGTGCGGCCATCGTCTTACCGGCCCGCGCCTGGGTGGAACGGGAAGGCAGCTTCGTAAGCGCGGCCGGGCTTGTGCAGCCGTTCGAGCGGGCCATCGCTACGCCCGACGGGGGGCGACACGACGGCCAGTATTTGTATGAGATTGCCGGATACGAGGGCTTGTTTAGCGCCGAGCGTGTCCGCGAGATGATGGCCGAGTCGATCTCGGCGTTTAGGGAGATATACGAGGCGCCGGTCTTACCAGCGCATACACACTGACCCGCCGAGCCGCAGGCTTAAGCCTGCGCGGACGTTCGGACCGATGGAGCGTCGCGGCTGGACGAGACAACCGCGCGGGTTGAAACCCGCGGCTCAGGGGATTGGATGGTATCGATCACGCATGGTTGAGTTTCTAACAAGCCAGCTCGGGGTCAGCATCATTCTGGCGTTGGTCGTCATCGGCGTCATGTTGGGCTCCGTGGCCTACTGCATCTTCTTTGAACGGAAGATAGCCGGGTGGGTTCAGGATCGCTTCGGTCCCAATCGCGTGGGCCCTCGGGGGATTCTGCAATCAATTGCCGACGGTGGTAAGCTCTTGCTCAAAGAGGACGTGATCCCCGGCCACGTGGACACACCGTTGTACATCCTCGCGCCGGCCATCATCTTTCTCGTGGCCTTTGTCGGGTTTGCGGCGATCCCCTGGGGCGGCCAACTGCAACTGGGTGGAAGTCTGGTCGACATTCAAGTGGCCAAGCCGGACATCGGCCTGCTCTACATCCTGGGTGTGGCTTCTATAGGTGTGTACGGCGTGGTCCTGGGCGGCTGGTCCAGCAATAATAAATACTCATTCTACGGGGGCATTCGCGCGGCCGCTCAGATGCTCTCCTACGAGATTCCCCTGGGGCTTTGTATTCTCGTGGTAGTGCTGACCATGGGGACGCTACGGCTCGAGAGCATCACACTTCAGCAAACTGAATACTGGGGCGGCATCCTTCCCAAGTGGAATGTCTTTCTCCACCCGCTGGCCTTTCTGGTTTTCTTGACCACGGCGCTGGCCGAGTCCAACCGCACGCCGTTCGACCTTCCCGAGGCTGAACAAGAGCTGGTCGGCGGATACCACACGGAATACAGTGCCCTGAAGTTCGGGATGTTCCTCCTGGCCGAATACGCACACATGATAACCGCCAGTGGGTTCCTCGCGGTCCTGTTCCTGGGTGGTTGGCATTTTCCCTGGATCGCGTGGACGCAGCCCGAGGCGACAGGGTGGCTCGCGGTGATCGTCAAGATGCTGGTTCTGGCCGGCAAGATCACGTTCTTCATCTTCGTGATGATGTGGCTTCGCTGGACACTGCCGCGCCTGCGCTTCGATCAGTTGTTGAGGTTGGCGTGGAAGGGCTTGATACCCATCACGTTGGGCCTCTTTGTCCTGGCCGTAACCCTTGTCTATGTGGGGCGGCAGCAGTCATTACCATGGGCGCTTTTGGGCAACGCGGTGATTCTGGTGATCGTGCTTGCAGCCGCGGGCCTATCGCGGGTTGAGGTAACCGGCCGGCAGGCGAACCTGCCGTCGATCCGGCCTGGTCCGGTTTCCACGGGGACGGCGAGAACGTAACGCAAGCACACACTGATGACATCGGCATGATTAAAGATGACGACATTCTGTTGCTCGACGAGCCTCGGCTAAGCCCGGCGGAGCGACTGTACCTTCCTCAGATCGTTGACGGAATGACAGTAACGCTCCGGCACCTGGGCAGGAGCTTGTTCAAGCGGACGATCACCGTTCAGTATCCGGAGGAGCAGCGCCAACTTCGCGTGGAGA
>CP070827.1:714194-722056 GCA_020344555.1 Phycisphaerales bacterium | reverse complement strand
ACTTATGCGGTGCTGCGGATTCGCCAGCAACAGAGCCACCGACGGACAAAGTGCCATGGTACCATGATCGTTCCGGTATTGGTGTAAGCAATTGTCGCCTTTGCGGCGCCACATCTACTGCCGCGGCCGTGGCGACCGCGATCTGGAACGGCTTCTTGCTGGACGCAAGAATCTGCACCGCGTCGGGGTTGTTGCGACCAAACTGGCACCTGCCCCGAATCCACCAAGTCGGGCGGCCATGTGCTCGGAGTCGCCGTTGACAAACCATCGGCTCGAGTGCCGCACAACTCCGCCCCTGCCTCCCTCTGGTGATCCTACATGAAGGATGTTACGTAAGATACCCTAAGTTGGCAGCGTGGGTCGGCCGACGATGCTTCAGGTCGGAGTCGATTCCCGGCGCGGAGACGCCAAGAGGCCTGAGAAGTCACCGAGATCGCGCCCGTTCAGCCCAAGAAGCTGGCTCCAGATCTGGTCGCACGGCTCACAGGATGGCTTCCGGGACTCCTCTATCATGCCCACAATGGACCGCCGTGGAGCCAGGTCGATTAGTGAGACCTTGAGGCGCCTGTACGTCTCGTGGCCGGCGCGGACTTATTGCCCCTGGACCCGGGCGAGGCGCTGGTTGGAAATCGCCACGGCTTTTGGATTGATGTCGCAGCCGAGCCATCGGCGTTTGAGCCGTTTGGCGACTGCCAACGTGGTTCCGCTGCCGCAGAAGAAATCAGCGACCAGGTCACCTTCGTTGGAGCTGGCTCGTATGATCCGTTCGAGCAGCGCCTCGGGTTTCTGGGTCGGATAGCCGGTGCGTTCCCGGGAGACGGTGGAGAGGAAGGGAATGTCCCACACGTCCGAGACGGCCGGTCCGTCCGGGTGAAAGTACAAGGGGCCGTTGCGTGTAACCTTGAAAGGACGCCCGTCGTCAGTCATCCGCATATCGCGCGTGCGGTACTCGCCACCGCGAAGGCGGTTGAAGGTGTGCCGGCCAACGCACTTGGCGTACAGCAACAGAGTATCGTGCTTGCGGGGGTACCGTCGCGACGGGCGCCCGCCGCTGCGATAGTGCCAGATGATTTCGTTGATAAAATGGTCCCTCCCGAACAGCTCGTCGAGCATCACCTTGACGTAGTGGACGCTGCGCCAGTCGAGATGGACATACAGCGAGCCGCGGGGCGACAGCAGCCTGTGCATCGCGGCAAGCCTGGGGCACAGGAAGGCGATGTACCCTTTCATGCCGCCTTCATGCCCGTCACGAAAGCCGGGTGGCCGTTGCGCACCCTCACAGACTGCCCCACTCAGATCAAACGGCGGGTCGACGTAGATCAGATCGCAGCACCGGTCTTCCAGGCCGCGCATCAGCACAACGTTGTCGGCGCACACCACACCTACGTCGGACAAGCGGCGTTGCGCCGCCCGAGCGGGGGTGACGGGATGTCTGACCCTTAGATCCGCCGCGCTCAAGCGTCTTCGCGGGGATGGACCTCGCGGGCGCCGCCGAGTTCGCGCGGATCGATCCCCAGCGCCTCCATGCGCCGATAGAGCCTGCTTCTGGAGATGCCGAGTAGGCGCGCCGCCAGCGTCCGCTGACCGTTGGCGCGTTTCAGTGCGGCCAGTATTTCCCGTCTCTCAATGGTGGTAAGTATCCGGTCCAATGGTCCCATGTTGTCGGTGCCTTGCTCCGGTGAAGTATAAGTATCTGCGGGCTGCGTGCTGTCGAAAACGCCGGGCGATGCCGAGGCCTCACGTAGGACACCAGCCATACCCGGATCCGCCGCTCCCTGGAACTCGTCCGCCTTCTCTCTCGCATCCGTGATATCGCGCATGATGCCCACAACACATGCGACTTGGCCATTGTCGTCATACATGGGCGAGTAGGTGTTTTCGATCCACACTCGCCGACCGTCACGGTGCAGAATGCTCATCCGTTGCCTTGCGGATGAAACATCGCCTGCAAAGACCCCTTGACTGGGGCATAGTGCGCCGGACAGCGGCCGGCCATGCTCGTCACGGCAATCTGTGAGCTGAAAGCACGCACAAGACGTTCCCGTGACCGAGCCGCAATCCGTCCCTGTGATCCGCTCACACCCTTGAGAAAACATCACAACCTGACGATTGCGATCTATCACGAACATGCCATCAACGGCATGTCGCAATACGTCTTTCAGGGTGAACTCAGTAGCATCAGCATTCGTCGTCATCAAGTATTTCCTTCCTGCTAGGATTAATGAACTTGTACCCAGCGTCCCGGCCCTAATGGGGGATTATAGAGTGGCCGGGTGGACGGTTCAATAGCGAACGTCCCCAAGTCGGTCGGGCGAACCATCCACCAGCGGGGGGGGTTGGCTTTGCCAGCCATCTGACAAGACCGTTGGCGCCGGCCGGCTCCGGCCTTGGGCTTTCCCCGGAGAGACGAGGGGAGCCAGACGCCGTCAGGCCAGCCCCGGGTGCCCTTCACGCGTGCCAGAAGGACATCACGCGATCCACTTCCGCTTTACTTCCTATGACCAGGGGGGTCCGCTCGTGCAAGGCCGTCGGTGTCTTGTCCAGGATTCGCTGTCTGCCGTCCGTGGCCATGCCACCAGCTTGCTCGGCGATGAACGCCAGTGGATTGGCCTCGTACAGCAGCCGCAACTTGCCCTGCGGCGCGTTTGTCGTCGGCGGATACAGAAATACGCCGCCCTTAAGGAGGGTACGGTGGAAGTCTGCGACGAGCGAGCCGATATATCGCAGACCGTAACCGCCGGCCTCATCCGACTTGACCCATTCCAGGTATTTCTGGACACCACCGGGAAACAGGCTATAGTAGGCCTCGTTGATGCTGTAGGTCTTGCCGACCGGCGGCATGACGACGCCTTCCCGGCTGAGCCGATACGCGCCAATCGCCGGGTCCAACGTGAACATGTGAACACCGTCACCCGTCGTGTAGGCCATCACGGTGCTGCTGCTGTAAATGACGTACCCGGCTGCAATCTGCCGATAGCCGGGTTGCAGGATGTGGTCCATCACCTTACCGGCTGCAACGCCTTCGCGCCGCTGCAGGATGGAAAAGATGGTCCCGATTGAGACGTTCACGTCAATGTTGCTCGAACCGTCGAGCGGATCGAAAAGAACGATATACCTGGCCTGGGCGTCCAGTTCCTTGAGGATACGGGGCTCATCGTCCTCTTCAGAGACCATAATTCCGACGTTGTCGCGATAACCGAGTGAACGCGCTATCGTTTCATTGGCGATGATATCCAGTTTCTGGACATCCTCACCCTGCACGTTGGTATCGCCGGTTGAGCCCAGCACATCCACCAGGCCGGCCCGCCGAACCTGATCCGCAATGATCTTCGTCGCCAGCGTGACAGCCCCGAGAAGCCAACTGAACTCTCCGGTGGCATCGGGGTGATGTACCCGCTGTCGCTCGAGGATATGCTGCTGGATCGTCTTGATTGCTGGGGTCGCGAGTGACCTATCCATGCCTGCTCCTCCTTCCTGGCTCAGAAAAATGCCGGCCGGTCCGGCTCTTGCAAGTCCAGCGACTGAGGTCCCAGTCTGTCTGGCGTTACGAGCACGTATCATGCCACCTTCGCATGCGCGGCCAGGCAAGACTGCAAGCCGCGGGACCGGCCTTCGTAGACTACCATTTACCACACGAAATGCAATCGCCGACTGGGCGCGGGAGCAGGCGGGGCGCAACAGCAGCCCAGGCACCATCCCTGTGTGAGCCATATCCACGCCTCCAATGTCAAAAGACTATCCCCCGCGAGATGCAGCCGGCGAACCGCTGTTTGAAGACCGTCGAGTTCATCGGTTATCCACCTTCGTACTCCGTTGCAGCACCCGCAGATGTCGATCCTCCGAGGCGTCGCAAAGATCGAGCGAAGACTGTTTTGACGTGATCCTAGACCACCCGCGGATCAGCCTGTCGCACATCGCGTCGATCGTGCGCTTGAAGGAGATTCACAGGGCAGGCCGGGTGAGTTCGTTCAGAACGGACGCGTCGCCTGTGCCCCCGATCGGGACACGCAATCCACCGGCGGAAACCGTATCCGGCCGGCTTGACCGCTCGGCCGCACCGCGGGAACGCATCAACACCACAATGCCGGTTGCGGTGGCGTCGCCCGGAACATAGCGGCCGATTGACGGAGGCCCGCTTCTCGGCCTTGCTGGGGTGCCGCTTGTCCTGTCCCAGTCGTTCAGCCACCGGGGAGCCCAGACTTTCCTCCGTCGGTCCGCCGACCCACCTGCGTTTTCTTCCGCGAGAGAAGTCGATTTAGTTTGCCCCGATAGCATTGCGGTGTTATAGTGCTAGCGACCGATCGGATTTGTCCTTGCCTGCCGGCTTTGATGGGCTCTGGCATCTCCAATTGGCCATGAGGTCGTAGGGCGCTCGGAGGCGAGCGCCTGTGGAGAATGCCTGTGCGTGTTGCCCCGCGCAAATTGGAGCCTGCATGTCAAAGAGGAATCGCCCCTCCCCACTGAAGCGTGAGCGGGAGGAAAGGAAACGCCAGCGCGAGGCCAAAAAGGCGGAAAGGGCTGCACAGAAACGTGCGCGGCGTGAAGGCCGACAAATGTCGGAGTCTAGAAATCAAGCAACGGATGAATTTGAGAGCGACGTCGTCGCAGCCGATCCGCAGCCGGAAACGGACGACCAGTGATTACGCAACACCCGGCAACGGCGCTTCCCCGTCCAATGCAACTGGGTACGCGATGACTTGGAGAGCTTGTCTACGATGACGTCGGATGAAAAAACCCAGTTGCTGGCCTTGTTCGACAACGAGGGCAAGTGGTGCCAGGGCTGTGAAGCCCTAGACTCCTCCGGCAACGCGGTTCGTTATGACGACGAGACGGCTGTGGCTTGGGACATTGTTGGCGGGGTGTGTCACCTCTTCGGTTGGCGGCGCGCACGCGAACTCTTTGGCCAGCTCCATCGGCACATCAGCGGACGGCAAAGAACTCATTGTGACCCGAACGAGGATATATCCGCCATGGCGGCCCTCTTCGATTTTAACGACGCATTCGAGACTACGTACGAGAAGGTTGTGGCGACGCTCGAAGGGTTACCGGTCTGGCGCGGTCGTTCGTCATCCGTGGAAAAAAACCCGATGTGCGAGACGTGATCGCACATCATAATTCGCTGATTTATGAGGTAGGAGAAGATGAAAAAGATCTACATTGGAAACCTGGCACGCCAAACAACGGATGAAGGCCTGGAGGCGGCGTTCGCTCCGTTCGGGACCATTCGCAGCGCGGCGGTCGTTCGTGACCGGGTTACCGGAGACTCCCGGGGCTTCGGGTTCGTGGAGATGGAGAACGACAACGACGCCGTCGCGGCGATCGCCGCTCTGGACCAAAAGGAACTCGACGGCCGCACTGTGACGGTCAACGAGGCCCGTCCCCGGACCGGTGGGCCACGTCGTGGCGGTGGTGGTGGTCGTGGCGGGCCCGGGAGGCGCGGCCGTAACTGGTAGGGCCGGCGTCGTCAATGGCAGGCAAACCCACACGCTTTCTTATTGCACGCCCCCGAGGAGGGCGATCCGGTGTTTTCTGACGGGAGAAAAAAGTCCAAGTCGTTGCCTTAAGAGAAGTCGTTCGTTGCCAAGCAAGCCAGAAACAAGTGGTGCCGCGTTAATCTAAAAAAAGATCCGCGCCGCCTGCGGGAACCCAAGGGTCCGTTGAGGGATCTGCCGTGATCAAGCGGGCGAAGAGTCCGCGCACCTCGCGGCCGAATAATCCTGTCCGAGGAACTTCATCCTCACCGTGAGCGAAACCGCTGGAGCACACCTGGCACGGGTGCCAGCAACCGCCAAAGCTCCAGATGATGCCGTGGCAGGGCTCGTCTCCCTGACGCGAGGCATGACCAGGTTGCCGGATCACGTGCACCGGGGGGCCTGACGTTCACGTATCTCTGCAGGACGGTTCTGCTGGTAGACGAGACGCTCGTAGAAGCGCAGGTGGCCCAGGCGCATCACACAAAGCCCGGCTACCTTTCGAGTGAAGAAAGGGGGTGGCCATAGTATGTCTTCGGGCCCTTCTGAGAGTGGCCTGGGTAGATCCGCTTGGAGCGGCCGCATCGGTTGATGACACACATGTGGTCAGTGCTGTGGTCCGGGACGGATGCTGCTCCCCACGCGCCGGATGATCCCGGTCCTGGGTCACCCCGGGCGTCGGCAAGCTCCGGTCGACCGCGCTGCATGACGGACGGGCAGCCTTGACCCACCTGTGAGCGAGTATCTGCTGAAGCACCCTGTGACACCGTGGGTACGGGAACGCATTTATCCTGACGCGGCGGCCTTCAGTCTCGATCCTTTGCCGGTAGCATCGTTCGATACTCCGCAGCCTTGTCCGGCTTGCCCCAGGTTTCGTAGAGCTGCAGGAGACCCTCGAGCGTCTTGACTGTCCGCTCGAGCGTAGCACCAACATGTTCGGACGACCCGCTGGCTCCCAACGGAATAGAAGCGGCTGATATGAGCCGTCCCTTCAGGCCCGCGGCGTGCGCTGCCGTCGCGCATTCAGCCCACAGTATCAGACGCAGGCGGGCCCCCAAGCTCGAGGGCTTGAGAGGATTCCCTTCAGTGGAGACGATGGGACTCGAACCCACGACCTTCGCATTGCGAACGCGACGCTCTCCCAACTGAGCTACGTCCCCGCTGTTGCGCTACTACGGTATCACCGGCAGCGCCAGAGTCAAGGTACGGGCTCCGTGCAGGGGCCGACAGACTCCGGAGTATGGACCCTTGGGCCCTCCGCGCAGACTCAGGAAGCTTATGCCAGGTGCCGTGTTTCATAAATCATGTGAAGATGATCCTACCCCGAACCGCGGGTTTTAGCCCGCGCGGACGTTCGCGTCCCGGCGCGCCGGGGAAGCCTGCGGCTCAGTAGTCGCGAGACTTGTGAAACACATTACTCGTCGGTCGTCATTGTTGCACGTTGCTGATCATACGCGACTTATAAGACTCGGAGATGCTCGCAGGTACCGTTCGACGTTGGCGGCGTAAGTGTGCATTGCCCGGGCAACTGCGGCTGCTTCGTCACGCACCTTCTCGGGGTCCACGAGGATCTCGACTATTTCAAGTCGGTAACGGAAGCGCTCCTCCGGCACGATAAAGGCTTGGAGCACGGGAGCCTGGCAACGAAGTGCGATGCGCAACGGGCCCGAAAGGAACAACCGCTTTTCACCGAAGATGGTCACCTGTTCCGTCCTCTGATTCGGGTCGCGCACCCGGCTCACGTCCATGGCACTGCCCAGCAGACAGCCGTCCCTGAAACACCGATAAATGTCTCTCGGGTAGCCGTCGGCGAAAAGCACGCGCATTCGCTGGAATTCGGGGTACACGCGGTCGAAGCGCTGCTGCACATAGCGCCGAATCGCGCCCTCCCGGCGGTCACGAACGCCTGCCGTCTTGAATCCCTTCAAGGCCATGAGCATTGCTATGACGTGATGGGCCCCGTGATGCGAAAACGCCAGGTAGACGCCGCGTCCACGGGCCAGGGCCTCATCGAGTAACGCCTGGTTGTCGATCGATAATAGTGCCATCAGCTTGTCGCGAGGGATGCGATCGAGAATCAGGTAGAACAGCTTGTCGCAGCGCGTGCGCACGAAGAATTCGCGCGTTGCCCGGCGCCGCTCGCTGGCGGTCGGCACACGCCCCAACACACGCTGAAGGGCCGCGGAAAACCGCCCCCGCCGCTTGTGGTTGATCAGCCACTCGACGGTGCCGAACATGCGCCCAAACCTGTAAAAACCGGAAAGGGACAAGCAGGCTAGCAGCCACCCGGTCATTGCATGGGCGATCGTGAACGAGACGTACTCCCACACCGTCAAGGTAGCCGGATCCGCCGGGCGCGCTGGTGAGATAACGGAAGTCGTCGTCGAAGGC
>CP070827.1:706194-714094 GCA_020344555.1 Phycisphaerales bacterium | reverse complement strand
GCTTCCTTGACGTTGACCTTCTCGGAGAACTGAAGATCGCCGGCCGGCGTCATCTCCGTCGGGTAGGTGTAGATCGGCTTACCCCTGGGGAAGTTCACGATAGTGGAGAACGGCTCGGTGGCTTCGAGGATTTGGAAGCCGAGCTTGTGCTTTTTGGCTTCGAGGGCTGCCGCCATACCGGCCACGCCCGCACCGATGATGATCAGATCGTAGGCGGGCTTACCGTCCTGCCGAGTATCGGTGTCGCGTCGTTGAAACGCCGGGTCCTCGACAATCGCGCGGACTGCTCGGGCACCGCTGTTGGAGGCAAACTTCAGCAGCGGAATGCCGGCCAGGTCACCGGCAATGTATATGCCTGGAACGTTGGTCGAGCCGTCCTCGTTGCAGATGGGCAGCTTCTCGACATGCCCGGCCGGCCATTGGGTGTGCAGCCATCTCAGATACTTGCGCGTCAGCGATACCATCCGGACTCTCCGCCACCGGGGCCATACCGCCGCCGGAAGCCGTTATCGACCATACACAGGCGCGCAAACGCGAAGGAATCCTGCTTCCGTAATGGCCTAATTGCCCGAAACCGGAACGGTACATCCCAAACACACAGAGGACACAGCCTATTCCCAGTCCCACTTGTTCGCCAGAGTTGTTTTGCTGATGACGCGATGAAGCTCGATCCGGGCGTTTACGGTCTGACCAACCCCGAGCCGCGGGCGGAATGGAATCCCGATCTATCGGGAGCCCGCGCGGAGGTCCGCATCCCGGGATTAAATTGACAGCCCGCGCGGATGTCCGCGCAAGCTAAAGCATGCGGCTCAGATGGTTGCGAGACTTCCGAAACACGGTACTAATAGCACTCTCCACCCGGGTCCCAGGGTGGTGGCTGGGGATCAGCAAACGCATCCGGGGGATAACCGAAGCCACGGAACGCGTCCAGGCAGAACGTGACGTCGGAGATATCGATCCGCTGGTTCGGCGTCTCCCAGTCCAGGTCAGCCCGCACCTTGGTCACCGCATGACAGGGGAAGGTCGGCGGTGCCAGGTTCTTGAACTTATCCAGCACCGCGGTCACGTCGGTGGGAATACCCACGGTGCCGTCCGCCGGACCGCAGGGACAGGTGGTGCAGTTCCTGATCAGGTCGCCCCAGGGACTCATGGTCACGACCAGCGGATCCGAGTAACTGTCATCAGCGGCCAGTTGCAATCGTCCCGTGCCACCTGCACGTCATACACGCCGCCCGGAATGATCCCCTCGTGGTACACGTGGACGACACCCTCGGCGCTCCAGTCTCTCAGTTCGGGAGCGCACTCCAGGGTGGCCGCGTAGAACTCCGAGGTCGGCTGCGCAGGAGCACACGGAGGTTTCACCTGCCCAGCGTTCTCACAGAAAACCTCCGGCGGACCGACGAACATCTTGGTGCCGTTCCAGGTGTTGTACGGGGCCGGCAGATCCACCATGTGCACGCGGACGGCCTGTATGGCCCCGGCGTCGGCCGCGCCGATCTTGAACGACAGGTAACGCACCTTCTGGTTGACGGGATCCCCGGGCAGAGCCAGCGTGTCATGCTCACACGTGGCTGACGGCGTACACGACGGTCCGGTCATCGCCGGTACCCAAAACCCGCCCTTTACGACATACACACCACCGGCAAGTTCTCCCGCGTCGGCCTGCCCGATGGTGCCACCAGCTTGGTACACGCCACCGCTGGCATCCATCACACCACCGCCATCGATCGTGGACCACGTCACCTCGTACGGCTGGGCGAGCGCCGGGGCGGCGAGCAGCGCGACGAGCGACAGAGCCATGGCAATCGCGGTACCGACGACCCGGTGGGCCCCGGGTGCGGATGTCGCGCGATAAACCGAGCCCGGAGCGCAAGCGACGGGCCCGAATGCCGATGTACCATAATAAACCGAGCCCGAAGCGCAAGCGACGGGTTTCGTATCGGTGTTCGCAAACCCAGCGCCGCCGGCAGGTGGATCAGCCCCGCGCTGGCGCTTGGGGCTCTGATTGGGGTACCCATGAAATGAGGTATTGCGCTTGGGGCTCCGTTGAGGGCGACGCGCGACCGCTTGCCAGGCCCCGCGCTGGCGCTTGGGGCTCGGATTGACTTCCGCACGGAATGCGGTAAGCGTATCCGCATGTCCGATCCGCTGGCCTATCTGTTGACTTGGACCTGCTACGGCACGTGGCTGCACGGTGATCCCCGAAGGTCGGTGGACGACGAGCATAACATCCCTAAGACACCCTATCTTGCGCCGGATTCCATACGCGCCGGAAGGGAGTCCGTCCGACTTCAACATCGCCCTATGGAACTGGGAGTAGCGGCGAGGAGAATCGTCGTGGAGACCATAGAGCGGCACTGCCGCCGTCGAGGGTGGGAGTTGCTCGCGGTCAACGCCCGGACGAACCATGTTCACGCGGTGGTCGCCTGTCCCGACGTGACGCCCGAGCGCGCACTGATGCAATTGAAAGCCTGGACAACCCGTCGACTGCACGAAGGCGGATGTGTCCCTCCTGACGCTCGTGTCTGGACGCACCACGGAAGCACCCGTTATCTGTGGAACGAGCCGAGCGTCAACGCCGCAATCGCCTATGTACTGGAGTATCAAGGACCCGACCTGCACTGAACCCGCAGCACGGCAATCCGAGCCCGGAGCGCCAGCGACGGGGTTTGCATCGCCGTCCCCAGCGCCAGCGACGGGTCTAGCATTCCCAACCGCTGGGCCTTTGATGCCCTGCGTGCCCCGCGCTTGCGCTTGGGGCTCGGTTCAAGTGTCCGGTTCGCCAGTATGTATGCTGGTACGAGAATCCGTTCTCGCACGTTGAATAAATCGTGCACCTCGCTTCCTTGTGTCGAGATGGGAATCTCGATACAGCATGCACGGCGTTACTGGCCATCCCGGTTACGAGAGCGTCCAACACGGCCGCGTGTCGAACGGCCCGTACCGACGAAGCGCAAGCCGAGCAGTCCCAGGAAGATCAGCCCGACGGCCGGGGCGTCCGGCGTACAGCCGGCACCCGCACCGCAGAATCGCTTCTCGTCAGCATCAACCTGCATGTAAACCGGAACCAAGCCCTTGTCGCTGTCCAGGGTCATGGTCAAGGGGTCGTCATGTTCTCGGCCGGGCGGCACGTCGCCCTCCCAGTGATCAAACCGGAAGCCCTCGTCCGCCTCGGGAGCGGGCACGACAACCTCCTCTCCCTCCCTCGCGCGGATGGCCGTCGCTCCGCCCGGAAGAGTCACGGAGAACCAGCGGCAGCCGTCGTCCTCCACGTCCGCACCGAGAGGCGTGCCGGGGCAGTCGTCCTCGGCGTCGGGTACGCCGTCGCCGTCCGAGTCAGTGGGCGGGCACTCTCCGCTGACCGGATCGCACGATTGGCCCGGAGGGCATTCGACCGCCGTGTTGACACACTCACCGCCGTCGCAGGAGTCCACCGTGCAGGGATCGCCGTCGTCGCAATCGACTGCGGCGTGGGCACAATCGCCCGCAGCACACGAATCGTTGGTGCAGGCGTCGCTGTCGTCACAGTCAACCTGGCTGCAGGAGCAGCCGCCGGCGTTGGGGGCCTCCATGTCGGGCGTCTCAGGGCAGTCGTCTTCGCAGTTGTTCACGCCGTCGCCGTCGTCGTCGAGCTGGTCGCACGAGCAACCGTTGATGTCGACCTCCACTCCGCCCACCGTGCCGGGACAAGCGTCGCTATCGTCCGGGACGCCGTCGCCGTCTTCATCCGACGGCGGTAGTGGCGGGGTAAAGCATACGTTGTTCGTCTCGTTGCATTGTTGAAAGGGGCACGGGTAGCTCCCCGCCCGGCACAGCCACGCACCCCCCACCTGGCACGTTTCTCGCCCGTTGCAGAACCGGCCGTCATCACACTCGCTGTCGTCGTTGCATCGCTGTGCCTCGTACGCCCCCATATCCACGATCGGCGGGGTCACAGACCCGGTGTCGTTCACGCCCGGAACGTCAACGAAGCGCGGGTTGCCGTCGAGGTCCAGCGGGATCGGTTCAGACGTATCTCCGTCGCCGTCGAGATCCCCCGTGTCCGGCGGAACGGCGGCGTCGTCACCGGCGTCGATGCACGGCGAGCCGAGCCCCAAACGCGGGCTCGTAAGGAACAGCGGATCTTCGTCGATATTGCCGGTCCCCGGGTATATGACGCCGTCATCGGGATGATCATCCTGGACGTCGCTGTAGGTAATCGTGATGGTAGAGCCGTCATTGTTCCATATCTCGTCGCCCCCGTCCCAGAGGATGCAATTCGCCATCTGAACGGTGCTTGGATACGGAAATGGCTGCTCGAACCAATCACAGGCCACCGCATTGCCGTTTGCGGCTGTGTTCCCGGTGAACGTGCAGTTGGTGACCGTTGCGTAGCTCCCGTAGTTGAACATGCCGCCGCCGTCCGCGTCAGCCGAGTTCCCCCTGAAGTAGCAGTTGGTGACCGTTGCGTCGTTCCCGTAGTTGCACATGCCGCCGCCGTTCTCGCCCGTATTGCCGGCGAACGTGCAGTTGGTCACCGTCGGGCTGCAATAAAGGTTGTACATTCCGCCGCCGGCGTTCGCCTCGTTCCCGCTGAACGTGCAGTTGGTCACCTTGGGACTGCTACCGAATATGTTCGACATCCCGCCGCCGTTCGCGCCCGTATTGCCGGCGAACGTGCAGTTGGTCACCTTGGGACTGCTACCGAATATGTTCGACATCCCGCCGCCGTTCTCGCCCGTATTGCCGGCGAACGTGCAGTTGGTTACGGTTGGGCTCGCCTCCTCGTTGAACATCCCGCCGCCGTACACGCCCGTATTGCCGGCGAACGTACAGTTGGTCACCGTCGGGCTGCTGGATTCCTGGTTGTACATCCCGCCGCCGAGGCGGGCCGTATTGCCGGCGAACGTGCAGTTGGTCACGGTTGGGCTCGCCTCCTCGTTGATCATCCCGCCGCCTCGATAGTCTGTTGACGACGTCCCGTCCGCGTTCCCGCCGGTGATCGTGAAGCCGTCGAGGACGGCCGTGGCGTCGGTGCCGCTCCCGGTGACCACGTGGTAGCTGTTGTCACGCTTGAGATCGTAGCTGATGTTGATCACACCGGGACCGGCAGTGCCTGATTCATCCAAATCGCCGACACGAATCAGATAGTCGTTGCCTGAGACGACGGGAACGGTGACCTCGGAAGCCAGCCCGCACCAGGAATCGTCGTTGCAGGCAAGCATCGTCATCGTCGTCGGTGGGCAGTTGGTTGCGTTCCCTTCATATACAGCCAACGTAGTGTCGAACGAGGTTGTGCCGCACAGGCTGACCTTCAGATAGCCGGTTGTCGTAGCCGTGTAGACATACCAGATGTCCGGGCCCGCGTAACACCCGAAGGATCCATCATCCGTCGCGTCCGTCGCGTCGAAGGCTGTTTTCCCGTCGTTGATCGGACCGGCTTCGGCACATGTCTCCCCCGAAGTTCCGCCACCGGGTCCAGGCGGGATGTCATCGTCGTCACCGTCGATGTCGCCGCTGAGGATGGTCTTGTTGGCGATGATGTTGCGCCGGTCGACACTGGTCTCCGTGCCCGCGAAGCCTCCGTAGATCGCCACGCCGTTTACAAGATCGAAGGAGATGCCGCGATCGCCTCCGGGCTCGGCCGGCGTGTAGGTCCCGCGGGCGACCCAGATTTCGGCGGTAGTGCCGCCGGAGTTACGGGCGGTACTAAGAGCGTCCTGAAGCGATCGATACGCATCGCCCCAGCTCGTACCGTTGTTCCCACCCATGGCGTCGTGCTTGACGTAGAGGATGGGCGTCTCGCACTCGTCGGGTACGCCGCTCAAGTCCGTATCCGGAGATGTTCCCGCGGCGATGTCGCATTCGTCGGGGACATTATTGCCGTTGCACTCCTCGCTGGCGGAATGCCTTCCAATGGCATCCAGTTCGAAGCCCGTGGTGGGCCCCGGGGGATCGTTGCCGGTGCCCTGGACGCGAATGTAGCGCGCGGCGCTGAGCCCGGAGCCGGCAAGATCGTACGACCGCGCGTGCCTGTCGTTGCCGTGCCTTTCGTCACCCGGGATGCGCACGACGGGACCTCCCGAGCCTGTAACGTCGTAATAGTCGACGTCGTTCTCACTTACGGAAACAGCGATCCTGTAAAACCGGGGGTAGCCGTAGTCCACCTCATACACGTTGAAATCCGGGCCGGTTAGGTCCAGGACCATCGCCTCGCCGAAGTCGTAGGTGACGCTGCCGTTACCCAGGCCGTAAAACACGTCGTCCGGCGGGCCGGTAAAGGTCCCGTCCGCGGCCCCGGTCGTGTTCTCCATCAGCACACTGGGGAACCGACCCAAATCGCACTGGTCCGGGACGCCGTTGCCGTTGCAGTCGCCGCTCTGTCCGCAACCGGGGAGATTGCACGCCCCCTCCTTCGCGGCACAATCGATGTCACAGACATCCGGGATGTCGTTTTTGTTACAGTCCAAGGTGTACTCGAAGGCCCCCATGTCCACCGTGTCCGTCCCATCACTGTCGCCATCCATAATGCGTGGGTTGCCGTCGAGGTCGGCAGTCACGGTCACGCCCTTGTTGTGGCCCGCGTCGATGCCGGGCGAGCCGGGCTGCAGGTGAACGTCGTCGTCTTCGGTTCCGAAGGTGTCGTCAAGTCCATCGGGGTCTACGAACAGCGGGTCTACGTCCAGACAGCCGACTCCGAACCAGGGCTGATCCGTCCCGTCACGCACCAGGCTGTACGTGACGACGACGGCAGGGTCAGACCCCTCTAGAAGGATCTCTGGCCGGTCATACAGGGCTTCCGCGCTGTGCCACAAGACACTGTTGGTGACCGTCGCACTTGCGGAGTTGTTGGCCATGACACGACCTGTATCGTTCGCCGCATCGTTCTGACTGAACGTGCAGTTGGTCACGTTTGAGTGGCTGTTGGATTCGTTGTACACTGCTCCGCCGCTCCAGCCGCCCCAGTTTGCGCTGAACATACAGTTGACGACATTCGGGTTGCTGCCGTCGTAGTTGGCCATCCCGCCGCCGTGACCGCCCAAGCCAGCGTTGCCGCTGAACAGGCAGTCGGCCACCATCGGGCTGCTGCCCGCCTCGTTGCACATCCCGCCGCCGTACTTCGCGACGTTCCCGGTGAACGTGCAGTTGGTCACCGTCGGGCTGCCGGCCGAGTTGTACATCCCGCCGCCTCTGTTGTGCGGTTCCGTCCCGTTTGCGTTCCCGCCGGTGATGGTGAAGCCGTCGAGGACGGCTGTGGCGTCGGTCCCGCTCCCGGTGACGACGTGGTAGCTGTTGTCCGAGCTGTCGTCCGGCGTGCCGATGTCGCCGCTGAGAACCGTCTGATCGAACAGGCCCGCACGCTCCCCGAGCGAGGTCTCGGTGCCGTCGAAACCACCGTAGAGAGCCACACCGGTTTTCAGTTGGAACGTGGCCAGGGGGTCCGTTCCGGAAGTGGGCTTGTACGTGCCGGTCGCGACCCAGATCCGGTCGCCACCGACGGCCAGGCCCAGGGCGGTCTGCAGGTCGGGGCACGCATCGCCCCAGCTCGTGCAGGTCGTACTGGAACCACCGTCGTCGACGTAGTAAGTCGTCTGGGCGTGTGCGACACCGCCCGCCATCAGCACGCAGGAAAGGAGCAAAAACAGCTCTCGAGTTCGATTCAGGCAACACATGATTAATTCTCCTCGTGTTCAAAAAGTCCGCAGCGTTTCACAGGCGTTGACGAGAGCGCAGACGCGCAGATCAGATGGTGAGCGGCCATTCAGACAGCTGCTAAAGGCATCCTCCGCAGGTGGGTGCACCATCGTCCTCCTACCTCTCTCCAGGGCAATGCAGATTACTCAGTGCTCACACCAGTGTCAAGTAAATTTACCAGCTTAAAACAATAAGTAAGCATGGTACTCCCAACGGATACACCGGA
>CP070827.1:698105-706094 GCA_020344555.1 Phycisphaerales bacterium | reverse complement strand
GAAAGGAACATGGGGATCACGTACCAGGGCGAGCAGCAGACACCGAAGCGGCCGGTTGCCGTCAAGGTGGTCCGAGGGGGGCGGTCGGCGGACGAGTACCGCGTCCGGTTGTTCCAACGTGAAGCTCAAACTCTGGCCCGCCTGAAGCATCCGGCCATCGCCGCGATATATGAGGCCGGGCGTACCAGGGATGGGGAGCACTTCTTTGCGATGGAGCTCGCGCCGGGCATCCCCCTCAACGAATATGTCCGTGAGCACCAGGTTCCGCGGCGGCAGCGGCTGGAGCTGTTTCGCAGGATCTGTGACGCCATCAATTACGCCCACCAGCGCGGCGTGATCCATAGGGACCTGAAGCCCACCAATATCCTGGTGGATTCAGAGGCCAATCCCAAGATCCTGGATTTTGGGCTGGCCCGCATCACCGATCCCGAAGTGAGCCTGACCACCGGTGCCGACGTGCGCAGGATTATCGGCACGCTGCCCTATATGAGCCCGGAAGAGGCCCGTGGCAACCCGGACGAGATCGACGTGCGGAGCGACGTGTTTTCTCTCGGGGTGATATTCTACGAGCTCCTGACCGACCGTCTGCCGCATACGGTTACGAGACGTGCGGTCCCAGAGGCCATCCGTACTATCTGCGAAGACGCACCTAGAAAGCCGAGCGCAATCGACCGCAGCCTGCGCGGGGATCTGGAGACCATTGCCCTCAAAGCTTTGGAGAAGGAAACCGGACGCCGCTACCAAAGCGCCGCGATGTTCTCCGAAGACATTTCCCGCTACTTGGCGGATCAACCCATACTTGCCCGACGGGCGGGTGGTCTCTATCACTTGAGGAAGTTCGTCATGCGGCACCGACTGTTTGTGGCCTTTGCCGCTGCGTCAATCGCTTTGGTCACCACAGCGAGGGTGTGGTATGATCATCTGGACGAAGAACGTCGCACGGGCATCAAGCGCAGCGATGAGCTGAAGGAACTACACGCGGCGATCATCGAGGCTGAGCTGGCTCGTCTGCTGCACGCTGATGGCGAGTATGACCGGGCCCTACCCAAGTATCGCAACGCACTGGCAACCTTCAGACGGCTTGGGCGAGACAAGGACACCGGCCCTGCGCTGATTGGGCTGGCCACTCTTCTGACCCAGCGCGATGCTCCCACTGACCAGGACTATGAGGATGCCGAGACCTTCCTTCAGGAGGCGCTGGCCGTCTTCGAGGGGAATCCAACCGTCTGGATCGCCGAGCGGCGGAAGGCGCTGGAACTCCTGCGGACTCTGTACACCGAGGTCTGGGACGCGCCGGAATTGCTTGCCGCCGTGGAAGCGCAGCTAGCCGCCCTCGAGGCTACACCGTCCGACTCAGAGCGGGTGTTGACCGTACCGCCCTCATCTCAGGAGTAGCCAGGCACTTTGGGCTGTTGCTCCGAGCTTGTCCTACCGACGTCGCAATTGTGGTATTCTGTCGCTGGACAGGCAGCTTGTCGGGGCAGTGTGCTATGGAGTCATGCGAACCGAGTAGCGGACACCAGGTTGACGAAATGACACCGTCGCTGGTGCTCCGGCTGCGCGCGGGAGACCCCGAAGTCGGTGCCCTCTTGGACCAGCTCTATCGCGATGCCCTGGTCCGATTCTGCTGGGGCTATCTTGGACACATCGAGGAGGCTGAAGACGCCGCCCAGGACATCTGTTGCAGGGTGCTCAGTACCGAGAACATTCCCGACGCCTTCCGGCCTTGGTTGTACAAGACCGCCCGAAACCATTGCCTGAATCTTCGTCGGGGCCGGGCCAGGCGTAAGGATGGCGCGGAACTCCCCTCGGCCTCGCAGGTCCACGAGATCCTGACCGGTCATTTGACGAGGCTTGTTCGAAGCGAGGAGCGCTCCCGGCTGAGCGAGTTGGTTGGCAGGCTGCCCGATTCTCAGCGTGAAGTCCTTCGGCTGCGTTACGTCGAGGACCTGTCCCGCGCGGAGATTGCCGAGGTGCTCGACATTCCCGAGTCGGTCGTCAAGTCGCGTCTGTTCGAGGGGCTCAAACGGCTCCGGGAAGAGGCATCCAGTACTGGCAAATAGTAATCCGACTGCCCGCGGTGAGAGGGATAACCGTCTGAGTCGCCTGATGAGCACGTGCCATTGCACCCCGCGCTCTCTGTTCACCAGTATATACCGGACCTCATGAAAGAGCCGCCGGGACCCCATTCCGGCTGCAAAACGTGGATGTGTCGGTCATGTTCCGACAGCCTGGGGGAGGGGTTGGCGTGAGGAGAATCGCCAAGGCGTACTGGGGCAGGCCAGGGACGGCACAGTCACTGCGCACCGTAGTACACGGCTCACCACGAAATGAACCGCAGGCAGCCCGCTGACCACCGTGATCGCGCAAAAAAACCAGTTTTTTTTACGGTAACCTTGAGGCCACAGTTGCGCGCAGACCTGAGATTTGAACCGCCGGATCGCCATGGTGGTCTTCCCTTGGCATCCGCAGAAATTGCGGTTTTCGGTGTGAAAACGCGGTTTTTTGACGTGCGCGTATCCTGAATCCCGTGGTGACGACCACCAAGTCTAGGCCGCCGTGCAGCTCGACGGCCTCCTGTCGTGTGTTTCGTCGGCAGTTTCAATACCTCAAGAGGCCCCTTGTGCGCTCCGATTAACGCCAACGTCGGGAATGCTCGAATAACGTTGTACTTTTTTGGAGATAGTCACAATGATGACGAACGTAAGAGGACGCAGTGGTACCCGCTCGCGCTCAACGTATGGTCGGTCCCCGATGTACACGCCGAAGTCGGGGCAGGATTACTGGGGAAAACCCAGCACGTATGGCCGCAGCACTAAGAAGACGAAGACCACCTCGACTCCCGTCCCAGCGGCTTGGAGGAACTGTAGCGACAGCTTCGCGAACAAGATCTACTCTTACAGGACCCTGTACAATCAGACGAAGGGTCCGGCCAGGTACGGCCGTCCCAGCCCCACAACGCTCAACTCCTTCGCAAACTGGATCAACAAGGGAGCAATGGTCCACACCATCACGACGGCCCAGGTAGCACGGTGGGCCAAGGCTACCAAGAAGAACTTCAACGCCCGTACCCCGACCCCGACGGCGTGCAAGAACGTCCTGTGGGCCAAGTTCGGCAAGAACACGATCAAGGCCGTCGCCCGCACCAAGACCGGCTCATTCATGGTGGCCACGCCCTACTTCGTAAACGGCAAGCCGTTCTGGTTCCCAAAATAGCCCAGATTCCAGGCCAGGATTTTGAAAAAAGGGGCGATCCCGAGTTGGGTCGCCCCTTTTTTTCACCACGACGTCAATTGCCGAGACGCCGAGCTTCGGCGAACCGTACCCACGCAACCTCTCCTACGGGAGGACTCATTTCACCAGGCCGTGCGCGCAGCGATATGATGCGCTTCTGGGGCTACGATGCGGACGACAGGCTGCCTTTGCACTAGAATCTCTACGAGCGGACGGTCACTGTCGGGGAGCCCTGAACAGCGGAGAGGTGGGAGCGACCCGGCCCCTTGGACGTCGGAAGCCGAAAAAGAGCGGCCCGGGGCGGTACCTATGAAACGACGGGGGATGAGAGAAGGGATCGTCAGGCGGGTCTGCCGAATGTTGCAGCTCGCCCTGACCCTCGTCATTTTTGCCGATGCGGTCTACGCCCGGAATCCGCCAGAAACGCCGGAAGTGCGCAAGTCGAACGTGACCGGGCATGCCTCATTTGTCACCGCAGCCGGTGGAGGCCCTATATCCGTGAAGCTTCCGATGGGTCGGGTCCAGCCAAGGCCGGCCGATTTTCTGGAAGAGTACGGGCATCTGTATGGCATAACCGATCCGCTCAGACAGTTGGCCGTAGGAAAAACCCGGACAGATCTGATCGGACATACGCATACGACCTATAAACAGGTTCACGGCGGTGTGCCGGTATTCTCAGGAATGCTGAATGTACATCAGGATGCTCGAGGAAGGATCGTCGCCGCCAACGGCGACTTCTATCCGGTCAAGCCTACCCTCAACACCGTTCCAACACTCAAAGTCGACGCGGCCATAGCGCAGGCCATGGCCGAGATCACGGTCGGTGACCCATCCATCGAACAATCGGAACTGGTGATCGTTGACCCCGGCTGGTACGGCGATCCGCCCCTCGGTGAGCATCTTGCGTATTACATCGTGCTGACCGATCTGACGGTGCCGCTTCGCGATGCGTTTTTTGTTGATGCACATACAGGGGCAATCCTTGATCGCTGGTCCATGATTTGCGACGTGAGGCTACGATCCATTCACGATGCCGAGGGTGGCAGCGACTGCTGTTTTGCAAATGGTTCTGCCGGCTGCGATCAACCTGCCTGTGAACAGGCAGTCTGCGAAGTCGATTCGTCCTGCTGCGACGAGGAGTGGGACAGAATCTGCGCGATCAGGGCAGCCCAGTATTGCGACAGCCTCTGCTTACCCGGCCCGCTTGCTCGTAGTGAAGGAAACCCGCCCACCGGCGTGCCCGACGTCGATGCTGCTTACGACTACTACGGTGACACATACGACTACTTGTTCCGTGCGTTTGGCCGCGACGGAATCGATGACGCAGGCATGGCGATGATCGCCACGGTCAACTCCCCGGCGCCCGGCTGCCCGAACGCGTTCTGGAGCGGTTCACGGCAACAGATGGTCTTCTGCCCCGGGACGGTGACCGACGACATTGTCGCACACGAGCTCTCTCACGGCATGACCGAGCATACGGCAAACCTCATATACCAGAACCAGTCCGGTCAGCTAAACGAGTCGTTCTCGGACGTTTTCGGCGAGTTGATCGATCTGTTTAACGGTGATGTTGCCTTCGCCGGACCGCCGGGCGGAGTGCCCTGGCCCACGCATCCGACCGGCCCCGGTCAGGATACGCCGAACAATCCACGCACAACGTGCAGCGGCGGCGAGGACGAGTATCCCGACGGGGTCCGCTGGCTTGTCGGCGAGGATGCCGCGGTGTTTGGCGGGGCGATCCGCGACATGTGGAATCCGCCGTGTTTCGGCGATCCCGATCGCGCCAACAGCCCGCTTCAGACCTGCAATATCCTCGACTCGGGTGGCGTTCACAGCGGCAGCGGGATTCCCAACCATGCCTTCGCCCTGCTCGTCGACGGCGGCAGCTTCAACGGGCACACGGTCAACGGGATCGGTCCGATCAAGGCCGCGACCGTATGGTACCGGGCTTTGACCACCTACCTCACGATTGCCTCCGACTTTGACGAAGCCTACGCCGCGCTGAACCAGGCTGCCCTCGATCTGGTCGGCACGTTTCCCAACGACCCGCGCACCGGCGCGCCGTCGCCTGACATGTTCACACCTGCGGATGCAGCCGAGGTGGAGACGGCGCTGCTGGCAGTGGAGATGGACACGCCCGGCCGCTGTGGCTGGACGGTTCACGTGCTGAACTCCGATCCGCCAAGCCAGTGTGTGATGGCCGCGGTCATCTTCGAGGACGATTTCGAGGGTGGAATCAACGGATGGAGCGTGTCTAACTCCGGCCCACCGACACCCTATGACTGGGTGCAGACTGATGCCTTGCCGTTCGGGCGAGACGGGACGGCGTGGTTCTGCGAGAACGGCGGTGCCGGCGACTGCGACAACCAGGATGAGTCGGCCAGCCACTCGTTGTTTAGTCCACCTGTCAATCTCCCCCCAGACGCGGACTTTCCCTACCTGGCCTTCACGCATTATATGGAGTCCGAGCGGGGCTACGACGGCGGTAACCTGAGCGTGCGTGTCAACGGCGGCGAGTGGCAGGCGGTCGCCAGAACCGTGTTTGAGTTCAATCCATATAACTCGATCCTTCGATCGGCCTCTTCTTACGAGAACACCAACCCGTTGGCCGGACAGCAAGCCTGGACCGGCGTGGGCGGACGCTGGGGCACCTCGGTGGTTGATCTGAGCAGCTTCGCGGACGGCGGTGACACCATCGAGGTCCGCTTCGACTTTGGCAAAGACGGTTGCAACGGTCTGACGGGTTGGTATGTCGACGACTTCGTCGTGTATAGCTGTCCGGACTGTAACGCCAACGGCGCTCCGGACCATCATGAATTTGTTTTCACCACAATCTCCGAACCGCTCCAGAGTATCGAACCGGACTTCGGTTACAGATTCAGGATTGGATTGTCGCCACCCGCAGCGGGCGACGTAACGCTTTCTTTTGCGAGCATCGGCGACTTCAGTAGCGAGAGCGAGTACCTGCGGGTGGAGATAAATGGAACTCCGGTCGGTGAGGTCTTCAGGCTCAGTGGAAGTGATTGTCCGGCGACACCGAACAGCGACACGATCGTGGTTCCAGCCGCTGTCTATAACGCCGCAGTGGGAGACGGTGTCGCCTGGATCGGCCTGATGAGAACCGGGGACGTAAGCCTGAGTCTGTGCCGTGACGGATTCTATCTCACGATCTTCGTGCAATACGAGCTCGATCCGACGGACGCCGACGACAATGGTGTTCCTGACGAGTGCGAGTGGTGTGCGCCGGCCGATGCCCCCACGTTTGCGCCAACTGCCACAGCGAAGAACCGTTACATCTCATTCGTACCCGGCGACCCCGGGCGGCTCACGGCGCTTCGGGTGACTTTCGTCGACCTTCCGGCAGCATTTGAAGCCTTGGAAGGCACGCAGATGTGGGTGGGTGCACCCTCGAGCATAAGCGAGATTGCCGATCGGCTGGATGAAGAGCCGCCGGTCTTTACCGGTGCCCGACTCACCTGCGAGCCGGTCTTTCTTGATTGGAGCACGGTGGGCACGGTTCACGTGTACGATGACGAGATCGTTCCCGGTGCGATGTACGAAGTACAGGCCATCGACCTGGCATGCGGCCAGTGGGCCGAAGCGTACTACTCAGCTCCGCTGACGCTACTGACAAGCCGGTGGGGTGATTTGGCCGGTCGCTGTGACGTCACGCGGTGCACGCCGCCGGATGGGACGGTGGGCATGATCAGCGACGTCACTGCGGTGCTCGACAAATTCAAGAACCTTCCCGGTTCCCCCATAAAAGCGCGGGCCGACCTGGGCGGTGCGGTGCCCAACGCGGTCGTCGACATGGCCGACGTTGCACTTGCGATCGACGCTTTCCGGGGTTTTGCCTATCCGTTCGCGCGCCCTGAGGGATGTCCCTGATCCCGGATTTCAACGCATGTGAGGGGAGACTCAGGAGGCCGGCCTACCTGATCCCGGAGCTTCTATGAAGAAATGTGGGGCCAGACATCCTGACCTGAAGGGAACCGGCTCTGTGAAACAAGGCATTCCGCAAAGGCCGCGTTGCCGATCGCGTGTGAGAGTAAGTGACGCAACTTTTCGCTTGCCCGGGCAAGTTTATCACTTCAACCTCGGTGTTTCTGTTCCCAAACCGAAGGCGCCCCGCGTCGAAAGCGGTCATCCTGCGCGTCTCGCAAGTCAGGATGTCTGGGGGCAGGCTTATTCACCCAGTCTCGGCTTGGAATCGCCATCCCCAGTCCGATCCGCCGGGTGCCACTGGTCCCGACGCCTGCCCCGGTGTACGTCGGGGTACGTCGGGATCCACCAGTGCTTCCGTTAGAGGGACACCGCGCACCGACAATCTCGGTGGGCGGTGCCCACCCTACGACACTTGCCCGTCACTTCAAGCCGCGCTTGGCGATTTTCTTCGGCCTCCTGGTTTTCTTGGATTTCCTCGCCCAGGCATGGGCTTCGGTCAGCAAGTCCAACACGTATTCGGCTGCCATGTGGGAACTCAAAGCCCCCAAACGGCTTTCGGCCTCATTCGCCAGCGTTTCCACGAAACCGCCATCCGCCACGATGTCCACGATCCGATGGTGAAGCCGCCGCAGCATATCCGGATTGCCACGGACCGACTCCGGCAAGGTCACCCTGACGCCACTAGTGCGGCGTCAACGCTTGACTTTCGGGTCAAGGGTGCCATGCCCAAGCCCGTCAGAGACGGGCGCCGGCATGTTCTGGCGACGACATGGCGGCGCTCCGCTTGGCCATGCCACCCGAAAATTGAGG
>CP070827.1:690007-698005 GCA_020344555.1 Phycisphaerales bacterium | reverse complement strand
CGACCAGATCATCGCCCAGATCATCGGCAAGGAGCCGAAACCACCGCGGCGACACAACAAGAGAGTGCCGATCGATCTGGAAACCATTTGCCTCAAGGCCATGGAGAAAGACCCGGACCGCCGCTATCAGACTGCCAGTCAGATGGCCGAGGACCTCCGGCGATTCGTGAATCGCTTTGCCATCTCCGCGAAACGAGCTGGACTTGTCGGTCGCACAGCCAAGTGGATTCGCCGTCGACCGGCTGCGGCAGCGCTCATCGGACTGGTGATCGTTGTCTCGGCCGTTGCCGGGATGTTGGCGTACCGCTCACACCTGACCACCGAGCTGGCGCGGATTGCCGAGGGCCAGCGGGCGCTGGACCAGGCGCAGGTCGAAATCTTGGGCGGCCGGTACGACCAGGTCGAACGCTGGCTGGAGCGGGCCGAGGTTTGCGACGTGGATCCAGGTCGGATTCGGGTACTGCGCGGCCTGGTAGCTTTGGAGCAGCAGGACACAGAGGCGGCGATTCGTCATCTTAAGCTATCTGTTGAGCAGCTCCCCGACAGCCTCGCCGCTCATGCCCTTTTGGTGCGGGCGTACTTCTACTCCAAGGACGGACCATACGAAGAGATTCCGTCCCTCCTCCAAAAGATCGAAGGCATGGCGCCGGTAACGCCGGAGGACTACCTCTACGGTGTCTGGGCCATTCAAACCGCGCAGCCGGAAAAAGCCCTGGAATGGGCAGATAAGCTCGCTTCGGAGCACCCCACGCCGACGGTGCATTTCAGGCTCGGGATTCTCCGAATGGATCGTCTCGGTGATACCTATGACACGAGGGACATCGACGGAGCTTTGGAAAACCTGACTGCCGCCAAGGCCCAGATGCCTGACAACCCTATGGTACTGATGGTTTACTCAAACGCACACCTCTTAGCCGCCGACGTCCACAAGTTCCATTCCAACGCTACACTCCACGAACAGCACCTGAGCAAAGCCAGGGAGGAAGCCGAGTACTTGTTCGAGAAGCATCCCGAGGACGGCAACTCCTACGAAGCGCTGGCGTCCTTGGCGGTTTATGAAGGCCGCTGGGAGAGCGCCGTGAACCATATCCGCCGTGGCTCTGACCTTCCAGGCTTTTTCAGCGTCTATCGAGTTTGGGGGCTCACGCCACTACTGTGCCGCTTGGGACGCTATCAAGAGGCTCTCGCCGAGCTGGACACGATGGATGAGATTCTGAAGATGTCTCCGATGTCGTGCTATCAGCGCGCCTTCGTCGCGGCCGAGCTGCTGGGTGCGGACGCGGCCGAGGAGACCTGCCGTCGCTGGCTGGAGCTCGATAAGCCAACGATTCCAAGTTTCGACCGTACCGCACCCTACTGCGTCTATTGCTTCCTTGGTCGTCGGCAAGACGCCGTCCGAGTGGGCAGCGAGCACATCCGACAGTACTTAGCCAAACTGGGACCATCGCTGCGGCAGACAGACTTTGATCTGGCAGTTAACGAGTTCGTAGGCGGCAGACTATCCGGCGAGGAATTGCTGAGCGCCGCCAAGATTCGCATAGAGCGGCTTCGGGCCGAGTACTTGCTAGGCATTACGCAACTCGCCGAGGGCGAGCGTGCTGAAGCCATCAGGCATTTCACCGAGGCGGATCGCGCGGGTAACTGGTTCTTCAGCTATGGGGGCGGCGGCCTGTACTTCTCCTGGGCTCCTATATTCCTCGACCGACTCCGCGAGGACCCCGCATGGCCGCCGTGGATACCGGTGAAGGCGAAAGACGCGGTGACGCAGCCGGAGAGCGAGCCGCCCGGGGACGCTGAGGGAAGGTAGAAGTTGCTGAGGGAGCCCATGGGATCAGGAGACAGGCCGGAAGTGGACGTGAACGAACATGGCAAAAGACGAACCAGAGGGCGGACGTGATCCGCACGGCGCGGATCCATCCCAAGAATCGACGGGCGAGCCGACGCGGACGGTTCAGCCCAAAACACGGCCGAGACTGCCGAAGAAGATCGGGCAGTTTCACGTCAAAGGCGTGATTGCATCCGGCGGAATGGGGACGGTTTATGAAGCCGTTCAGGAACATCCGCGCCGAACGGTGGCCGTCAAGGTCATGAGGCACGGCATCGCCTCGCGGTCCGCGATGCGGCGGTTCGAATATGAATCGCAGCTCCTGGCTAGATTGCGACATCCTGGTATCGCTCAGGTCTACGAGGCCGGAACGCACGACGATGGCACGGGAGCCGTCCCGTTCTTCGCCATGGAGTACATCCCCAACGCCAAGTCCATCACGCAGTACGCCGGGGAGAAGAAGCTGGGCACGCGCGAGCGGCTGGAGCTGTTCGCTCACGTCTGCGACGCCGTCCATCATGGCCATCAGAAGGGCATCGTCCACCGCGATCTGAAACCCGGCAACATCCTGGTCGACTCGCACGGTGAAGTTAAGATCATCGACTTCGGCGTCGCCCGGGGGACGGACTCGGACATGGCCGTTACCACCGTTCAGACCGACATCGGCCAGCTTCTGGGCACATTGCAGTACATGTCTCCGGAGCAGTGTGCGGCCGACCCCCACGACATCGACACGCGCAGCGACGTATATGCCCTCGGCGTCGTGCTCTATGAGCTGCTTTCCGGCAAGCTTCCTTACGACGTGAAGAACAAGCCGGTCTACGAGACGACGCGCGTCATCCGCGAGCAGCCACCTACGCGCTTGAGCGCCGGCGATGCCGCACTCAGGGGTGACATTGAGACGATCGCGTTCAAAGCCCTGGAGAAGGACCGCGAACGCCGCTATCAATCCGCGATCGAACTGGCCCAGGACCTCCGCCGATACCTGGCCGGTGAAGCCATCATTGCTCGTCCGCCGAGCATCGTGTACCAGCTCCGCGTCTTCGCCCGGCGGAACAAGACATTGTTCAGCGCGGTGGCAGCCGTGTTCGCGGTACTCGTGGCTGGTGTGATCATCAGCACTTCTCTGTACGTTCAAGCAGAACGTGCGCGGACCCAAGCCGCCGAGGAGCGGGACCGGGCGGTGGCGATGAACGATTTCTTCAGGGACATGCTCAAGGTCGTGAACCCGTCAGATGAGATGCTCAGGCCTCGCGGGCGCGGCGTGACCGAGATCACGGCAACAGACATGCTGCAGGCCGCCGCGCGCACGATCGAGCAGCGCTTTGCGGACCAACCCGAACTCGAAGCCGAGGTCCGCGGAGCACTCGGAGAGGCGTTCATTGACATCGGCGACAGGGAAGCGGCGAAAGAGCACTGGGAGCGCGCGCTTGAGCTTAGTGAGCGCCTCTGGGGGAAGGAGGACGAGCGAACGCTGCTGATGAGACAGGGCTATGGGCGGGCCCATGGACAGTTACCGCACCTCCGCGAAGCCTACGCGGGCTTCCGCCGACTCTATGGGCCGCGCCATCGCCGCACACTCTCCGCGGCCGCATCCCTGGCAAACCGCCTGGCCTGGGTCATGCAACTTGACGAAGCCGAGTCAGTGCTGACCGAGGCTTTGGCCATCGGCCCGAGCCAGGACATCGAGATCGAGCGGCAGCGTGCTTACCTCCTTGGAACCTTGGCCTTCCTGAACTTCCGCCAGTATGACTTTCTGGAAGCCGAAGCCAATGCGCGCCGAGAATACGAGCTGTCTGCGCGCATTGATGGCCCCGAGAGCTTGGCGGCGACGATCGCGCAGTTCCGTATCGCCTATGCCCTGCACGTACAAGGACGTCATCAAGAGGCGCTCGACGCATCCTCAGGCGTTATGCCCGGATATCGACGCCACATGGGAATGGGGCATCCCGGGACCGCGTTCTTTGCCGCCCTTGTCGCCGACATCCTGCTCGGTGCGGGGCAACAAGCCGAGGCGGAAGCACTGTGCCTCGAAGCCATCAGGGCCCAGCGCGAGCGCTTTGGGCTGGCCGCGGACACGCAGACCGGGACTCAGATGGCTATGCAGCGGCTTGCCGACCTGTACGCCAGCCAGGGCAAGCTGTCCGAGGCTACCGTGTACGCGGAGCGCGTGCTGCGTGGGTTGTTGAGCTTGGGCGCCGATGCCGACGCCGTAGACCTCAACAATGCCAGTTGGACCGTGGTCAAACATCCGGACTGGCCACCGGAGTTGTACGCCCTCGCGCTGGAAGCCGCCGAGAAAAGCTGCGATTTCGCACCGTCGGCAACTCGTTTCAATACCCTGGGCATCGCACTCTATCGGGTAGGCCGTTTCGAGGACGCTCTTGTGGCCCTGCGTCAGGCTGCTGCAGGGCATGCGGAATCTCTCGCCGATGGGCGTCCCGAGGATGTGGCCTTTATCGCGATGACGCTGTTTCAGCTCGGTCGCAGAGACGAAGCGCTCGCAGAGTTGGGCGTTTTGCGGGAGCTCATGACCCAAGACCGCTGGAGGGAGGACTCTGACGCGCAGAGCTGCCTGCATCAAGCGGAAGCACTTATCGAAGCTCCGCCGGCGAATGAGAGCCTCGACGCGGCGCCCAAACCATTGGATGATTCGGCCGAGGCAGGAGAGATGCCGGCAAACGCACCGAGTGGACAACAACCATGACGTTAGAGGCTGGCGAACATCTGGGCCCGTATGAGATCGTCGCTCCTCTCGGGGCCGGCGGCATGGGGGAGGTCTACCGCGCAAAAGACACACGGCTTGATCGGGAGGTAGCGGTCAAGGTCCTGCCCGCGCATCTCAGTGGCGATCCAAATGCGCTGACGCGGTTCGAGCGTGAGGCGAAGGCGGTCGCGGCGCTGTCTCATCCGAACATTCTGGCCATCCATGATGTTGGGACGGCAGGTAGGACATCCTTCGTCGTGATGGAGCTGCTGGAGGGTGAAACACTTCGGGAGCGCGTGCGCCGCTCGCCTATTCCGTGGCGAAAGGCCGTTGAATATAGCATAGCCATGGCCGACGGCCTGGCGGCAGCACACGCCAAGGGCATCATCCACCGCGACCTCAAGCCAGAGAACATCTTTCTGACCAAAGACGGCATGGTGAAGATCCTGGACTTCGGCCTGGCGAGGATGATGCCGGATACCGGAGCAGTGCCGCCCGAGAAGCAGGCCGACACGCCCACGATGACGCTCGACACGCGGCCGGGTACGGTGCTTGGGACCGTCAACTACATGTCGCCCGAGCAGATCAGTGGTCGGGCGACCGACGCACGCACAGACGTCTTCTCCTTCGGATGCGTCCTCTACGAGATGGTCACCGGCAGCCGGGCCTTCATGGGAAAGAGCGTCGCCGAGACCACAACGGCCATTCTCAGAGATGAGCCGACGCCGATGGCCGACTCGGGCCATGTCGTCCCCGTCGAGCTGGATCGCGAGATCGCTCGCTGCCTCGAGAAGAAGCCTGAGCTACGCATTCAATCGGCCAGGGATCTGGCGTTCAATCTTCGCGACCTGCTGAGCGACAGCGGGCTCTCGAAACCCACGGCCGCGTACACCGCGCCGCGCATGCGTGCCATGCTCGGGCTACAGCTCATCGTCGGAGTAGTAGCCATCGTGGCATTGCTGCTGACGCTGAACGTAGGCGGCTTGCGAGAGCGACTATTCGCGCCGGCCACTTCAGAAAGCATCGATTCGCTGGCCATACTGCCGTTTGCTAACGCCGGCAATGATCCCGACACCGAATACCTTTGTGAGGGGATTCCCGCAACGATCATCAACAGCTTCTCGCGGCTGCCGCACGTGCGGGTCGTCCCGTGGGACACGGCCTCTCACTTCAAAGGACGAGAAGAGCCATCCAGCGTTCTCGGACGGGAGCTGAGCGTCGCCGCGGTCCTGACGGGTAGGATCCTTGCGCGCGGGGACGACCTGACGATCCTGGTGGAACTGGTGAACGTGGAGAAGGAGCAGCGCCTCTGGGGTGACCGGTACCCGAGAAAGCTCGCTCACATCCTCGAAATCGAAGAGGAAGTCGCCATAAGAGTCGCGGCAGCACTGGAGCTCGAACTTAGCGCGGAAGACCGGGCACGGTTTCCCAAACAGTACACTGTGGCTCCCGATGCACATATGGCCTATTTGCAGGGCCGCTTCTGGTGGAACAAGCGTACGAAACAGGGATTCAGAAGGGCCATTGAGTTCTTCGACGAAGCGATTCGAATCGATCAGAGCTACGCGTTGGCCTATGCAGGCAAGGCGAGTACCTATGCGATCATGGGGTATTACACTCACCGGCCCACCGAGGTAACCCCTCTGGCCCGCGAGGCCGCCGAAGCAGCGATCAGGCTGGACCCGACGCTCGCGGAAGCCTACCCGCCGCTTGGCTGGGTGCGCGCACTGCACGACTGGGATTGGGAAGCGGCGGAGCGAGATTTCCGCAAGGCTATCGAACTTGACCCGCGCTACGCGACGGCCCACCACTGGTATGGGTGCTTCTTGGCAGTGCTGGGGAGGATTGACGAGAGTGAGCGTGAAATCAGCAGAGCTCGCGAGCTCGATCCTGGGTCGCTCATCATAAACCGTGAGTATGCAACCGTCGCGTATTTCCGGCGCGATTTCGATGTGGCACTTGCACGTTGCCACCGGGCCATCGAGATGGATCCGACGTTTGCGCCCGCCCACAAGATTCTGGGTGAGATCTACGTATCCCTGAAGCGATATGACGAAGCGATCACGGCATTTCACCGGGCCGTTGAGTTGCAGGGGCGCTCTCCAAGGTACGCGGGCTTGCTGGGATGGGTGTACGGGCTAGCTGGTCGCCGCGATGAAGCGCTCGAGGAACTCCGGATCCTGAATGAGCTTTCCGCAAAGGGGGAGTACGTCCCGGCTGCTGCGTTCGCGATGATCTACAACGGATTGGGGAACTTCGACTTGGGCTTCGAATTGCTCAGCAAGGCCTGTGACGAGCGGGACAATGAGTTGCCGTTCTACAAATTCGGGCCGAACACAGATCCACTCCGCGGTGACCCGCGCTTTGATGCTCTCTTGAAGAAAATGAACCTGCCCCCCACTCCTCCGGCGCCGGTGGTTGCGTCCCGCCTGCCTATCGAGGCTACAAACGGCAAGATCAGGCTGGTCGTCCGGCCCTTCGCCGACTCCAGCCCCGCGCCACAGGAGTGGTTCTGCGACGGCATCACCGAAGAGTTGATCAATCAGCTCGGGCGGTTGCACCCCGAGAAATTGGAGGTCATCGGCCGCGGCTCGTCGATGCACTACAAGGGCAGCGACAAGACCACCAGACAGATCGGGCGCGAGCTTAACGTCGACTACGTCTTGGAAGGCAGCACGCGCCGGGCCGGCAACCGCATCCGCATCCTCGTGGGACTTACCCAGGTCAGTAATGAGGCCGAACTATGGAGGGAAGACTACGATGACCGCAGCGACGTGGATGTACTTGATGTTCAGGCCGACGTCGCTCGGCGTATCGCCCAGTCGTTGGCCATCACATTGCTGCCCGATCAACAGGGCTCGCTCGCCAAACACCCGACCGCCAGCCCAGAGGCATATCGACTCTATCTACAAGGCCGCTTCTGGTGGAACAAGCGGACTGAAGAAGGCCTCGAGCGCGCGATTGACTTGTTCAGCAGGGCAGTCGAGAAGGAGCCGGACTACGCCCTTGCCCACGCGGGTATCGCTGAGTCCTATGTGGTCCTCGGCACTTGGGGTGCATTGTCACCTCATCGGGCGTATCCCAAAGCCAAGGCCGCGGCTGCCAAGTCGCTCGAACTGGACAGCAGGGTGGCACAGGCCGTTGCCGCCCTCGGGTTCGTCGCAAGCCACTACGAGTGGAACTGGATGGAGGCTGAGCGCCGATTTCTGGAAGCGGCGCAACTAGATCCGGGATATGCCTCCGCCCACCAGTGGTACGCTGAGCTCTTGACGATAATGGGCCGTTACGACGAAGCCGAACAAGAGATTCAACGAGCATTGGAGGTTGACCCACTTTCGATCATCATCCATGCCGCCGCGGGTATTAACGCTCATTGCGCCCGTAAGTATGACCGGGCCATCGAACACTATCTACAGGGACTCGATCTCGACCCACGCTTCCCTGTGGCCCGCTGCTTTCTCGGTGT
>CP070827.1:681892-689907 GCA_020344555.1 Phycisphaerales bacterium | reverse complement strand
GTCGCTTGGCTGAGCGGCCGGGGAGTTACTCGGTTAGCGTGGGGATCTTGCCGGCGTTTTCGAGCATCTCGCAAAGGGCAACGGCCGCCTCTTGCGGCGACGTCTTCGACGTGTCGATCACCATCTCGGGATGTTCCGGCGCCTCGTACGGATCGTCGACACCGGTGAAGCCCTTGATCTCACCGGCCCGGGCCTTCTTGTAGAGTCCTTTGGGATCACGTTGCTCACAGATATCCATGGGCGCATCGCAAAGGACCTCGAAGAAGCTGTCCGGGCCGACCGTCTGACGGGCAATGTCACGGTCCTTGCGATAGGGGCTGATGAACGCGGTGATCGTGATCAGCCCGGCATCGACAAACAGCTTGCCCACCTCGCCGAGTCGGCGGATGTTCTCCTCGCGGTCCTCGGCGCTGAATCCGAGGTTCTTGTTGAGCCCGTGCCGGATATTGTCTCCATCCAGCACGTAGCACAGGTGGCCGCGCTGCACAAGGGCGTGCTCCAAGGTATAGGCGATCGTGCTCTTTCCCGATCCGCTCAGGCCTGTCGTCCAGATCAGACACCCTTTCTGATTGAGCAGGTTCTCTCGTTCCCCCCGGCTGACGTGGCCTTCGTGCCACGTGATGTTGGTGGCCTTAATCTTGGTCACTCCCGTTCTCCTACATTGAGGCTCGTTAAACTCCAAACGGCAGTATAGGGATCATGCCTTGGGTGCTCAAGGCGGCGGTTCAGCCGGCGGAGAATCGCTCTGCTCGATGGCTCCGGTTGTCCGGGCAGCCGCACGATCCGATAATCCCAACGGGCTTGTCAGAGCACCTGGGGCTGTAAACCGGGGTGTGTAAGAACGTCTTACAAGCGCCGAGTGACCGACTCTCTTGCGGGGCTCAGTTTACCGTGAGACTGGTTTTGCCTTGGGACCGACATTGCTGTGTGAGCGACCTTCCGGCCGGTCAGCCGACCCCGGCGTACCGGAGGAAAGCTTCTCCCGTGAGCCTTCTTCTTCAGGCTCTTCTCTTCGCGTTGCTGACAGCATGCGTCGGGTGTGGTGGTCTGCCCGGCGTGCCGCTGCCCAACGAGTCGACCGAGCCGGTTGACGCCGATCGCTTCGAGCTGCTCGCACGGCTCGTGCATATCACCGACGCCCACGCTACCGATGAAGAATCGCCCGGGCGGCTGACTGCGGTGGCGGGTCTTTCGAGCAGTGCGTGGCGGCCTCAGGAAGCTTACTCGACTCAACTTCTGGACGGGATCATCCGGACGGTCAACAAGCTGCACGTTGCCAGGCACACCATCGACTTTGTCGTTCACACCGGCGATGCCACCGACAACGCCCAGCTCAACGAAATGGACTGGTTTATCACGGTGCTGCAGGGCGGGCGTATCGACCCGCTGACCGGTCCGGATGACCGTGATCCGGCTGTGCGGCCCGATCCGCTTCTTGATCCGCATGAACCGTTTACGGCGCAGGGTCTGTATCGAAATGGCGTGCACGGCGCCGCGCCCACCATTGAGTGGTACAACCTGTTCGGCAACCACAACCGATTCGCATTGGGCGTATTGCCCATCGTCACGGATCTGCTGGGCAGGCGGATAAGCCCGCTGCCGTTGGAGAATCGCGTCGGGGTTTTCTTGCCCGTGGAACTGGATCCTACCGGACGTTTGGCATGGGCTCCGATCACGCCGGCCAATCCCGGCCCACCGCCTGAGCTCAACTTCCCCGTGCTCGTGCAACCGAACCCCGATCGGCGGTTTATCACCGATCGTGATTTCATAGAAGCTCATCTGGCCGGCACCGGCGAGCCGACAGGTCACGGCTTCGACCCGGATCATCCCAACCGTACGTGGTACAGCGTCTCGCCCGTACCCGGTTTGCGCCTGATCGGGCTCAACTCTGCGACTCCTTTTATCGAGGTGCCGACGCTGGTTTACTCCGAAGGGGCGATCTCACTTCCACAAGTTCGTTTCTTACAACGCGAGCTGACAAGTGCGCAGGCCCTGGGCGAATACGTGATCGTGGCGACGCATCACCCCAGCGGTGCGCTTGATCCGACTAGCGGTACGGCACTCACGCCGCGAGCCTTCCACAGAATGTTGAACGGCTATTCCTGCGTCAAGCTGCACATCGCCGGCCACTGGCACAGAAACCTCGTCATAGACCGCGGCGGATACATCGAGATCGTCACCAGCTCCATAATCGATCCCCCGCAACAAGGCCGCATCATAGAAATCTGGCGCCCAACCGAACCGCGGGCGAAATGGAATCCCGATCTATCGGGAGCCCGCGCGGACCTACCGGCGGAGGGCGAAGAGATCGAACTGCGATACTGGATGTTTTCCCACTTGGACGAGATCGAACCACTGGACGATTCCCACGCCGATATCTTCGACGACCCGCTCCTCCCCATGCGCCGCATCGCCGCCGAGTTGACGGTGACTCCTAAGTGATACTGCGGACAATCCGGGACCTGCTTACGCGCAAGCGCCGCGCCCAGCCTTACCACCCTTTCCAAGCAATGAAATTGGCAATCATGTGGGTTGCGACTACCGGAAGTATGCTTCCCGTCAGAGTCCTTGCCAGCAAGATCCAGGCTCCGAACGCAAACGTGTACACAAGTTGGAAAGCGACGTAGCCAGGCGCAATTCCTACGAAATTCGGCACATGGCACAGCGAAAAGAATGCCGCAGTCAGGAACACAGCGCGGTTAATGTGCCTTGGTCTGTCGCTCTGTCCCACGAATGCGGCGTGTAAGAGACCGTAGAGGTATCCGGAGAACAGGAGATCTTGGGCAGGTGGAGATAGGAGCCAGCCACCGATCCGATCATCTGTGAATGGCTGAGACGTAAACGGATAAATCGCCGCGGTGAGTATCATAGGAAGGAGGCAAACTCCAAGAATCCTGGGTAGCCGCCCACGCCACATTCCAAGCGTAAGCCCCGAGCGGATCGGCGCGCCGAGACACAATAGTAGGGGCATGGCCATCGAGAGTCCGTCCCAGAGTGTACCGTACCCGTTCGGGCCAAGATTCTCGTACAGCGACCTCGCCGGGAGCAAACGCATTATCCAGACGGGGACGGCATGGAACCCCGCAACCAATACAAGGGCCAAGGTCACTACCTCAAACTTTCCAGGGCGGTGCCCGACCCGATGTGGTGAACCGCTATCGTCCGTGGATTCGCTCAAGCCGATTCTCACCTTACTGTCAAGCAGCGTAGGACACGCGCTCGCGGAGCGACGACGGTGAATCGTGCACAGATGCCCATCGGGCTACCCACCCGGAGTACTACCACCAAAGTCCACCTTGGGAACGGCTTTGGCTTCCTCGGCGACCTCGAAGTACTCGGCCTGTTCCACGCCCGCGAGGCTTGCATAGAGCCGGCCCAGCAGCTTACGCGAGAAGGTGTTGAGCTGTTTGACCTTTTCGTTGTAGCGCTTGCGCTCCACGCCGAGACGGTTCTCGGTACCCTCTATGGAGTCCTGCAGCTTGAGGAACGACTGGTTGGACTTCAGCTCCGGATAGGTCTCGCGCAAGACCAACAGACGAGACAGCGCCGATTCAAAGATACCGGCGGCTTTGACCTTTTGTCCGACCGACTTGGCCTGGAAATATGACTCGCGGGCCTTGGCGATGCCCAGGAAGACTTCTTTTTCCTGCCCGGCCACGCCCTTGACAGTTTCGACCAGATTGGGGATCAGGTCCCACCGCCGCTGGAGCTGGTTCTCAACCTGGGCCCAGCCACTCTTGACGTCCTCATCCAGGGCGATGGCCTTGTTGTAGCCGCTGTAGAAGCAACCGCCGACAAGCAGAATGCCACCGAGAACAACCACCACGAAAACCGCAAACACTTTTCCGAGACTCATCGAAGCACCTCACTGCAAACAAATGCCGATTGGGGATTGACGATTGTCGATTGAAGCCCGGTACACTGCAATCAGCAATCTGAAATCGACAATCCACAATCGACAATCATCCTGACTTACCAACTGGCACCACCGCCACCTCCACCGAAGCCACCGCCTCCGCCGAAGGAACCGCCCCCGAAACCTCCGCCGAAGCCGCCGAAACCACCGCCGCCCCAACTCGAGCGGCGGCCGCCGAGCATGCCGCCCATCAGGCCGCCCAGCAGCAGCCCCTGCCACAATCCGCCGCCGCCCCACCGGCCACGGCACCGCGCCCGCCGTGACATCGAGGAGAAAATCATCAGCATGATAAGCAGCGGCATGATCCCGCTGCCGCATATCAACCCGCCGGGGCGCACCCGGCGACCCCTATGCCCAGCCCCCGGACGTGCCCCGCGAGCCCGGTATCGGTAGTCCGGCATGCCGGTCAAAGTGACATTCGCCTCGTCAGCGATCTTATTCGCAGTCACCACGGTAAGGCGGAACAATCCCTCGCCGTAGGCGCCTCGCCTGAAATAGTCCCCGGCGATCTCTCGTGAGAGAGAGCCACACCAGGAATCCGGCAGTGCGCCTTCCAACCCGTATCCAGGGAAGATGCGAGCGTGCCCTTTCTGTTGCGCCGTTTTTGGGATCACGAGAACAAGCGCCCCATTGTCCTTGTCTTTCCGCCCGAGCTTCCACAGCTCAGCATGTCGCATCCCGAATTGGAAAGGGTCCTCGCCGTCTGTAGTCTGGACGGTCAGCACCTTAACCTGGGCGGTAGTCTTCTGCTGCAACTCGCGCAGCCAGGCTTCCAGTCGCTGCTCGAAGCCGGGATCGACAATACCCGCCCGGTCGACCACGTAGGTACCAGGGTCTTTAATGGTGACCTCGGCCTGCGAACCGGCCGGAGCGCAAGTCAGTGCCAACAGGATGACCGCCGCAAAAGCCGCTCTACCACGCATTGGCGATCTCCCCGAGGGCTTCGACGTTGTGGTACAGGCTTTCAAACTCGGCCCAGCCGTGATGGGCGCCAGGATCGAGTGCCGTGCGTACCCCTGTCAACTTGCGATCAGCGATCTTCTCGACCTCCGAAAGGACTTCGACCGCCGGTCTGCCCTCCTTGCGTCCCTTAAGCCAGAGCAGCCCGCGAAGCGTTCGCATCAATCCTTCACCGACGTCAACCTCCAGCGCACCAATGAACTTCTCGCGTCCCGCAGCGGCCAGCAATCCCTGCCGCAGGCCGATCAGGACGACCTTCAGCTCCCGTTCGCATTGCAGCCGGATGTGACCGTCTTCGAAGGACAGGTCTTCGAAGTAGTCGTCTCCGAACACCGTCACATGCTGCTGCTTGATCTCGATGAACTCCAGGGGGAAGGTGTCGAGGGAGGCCTTGACGTAGTCGGGGGTCATGACAAGCGGCGCGGCTATCCTAACCTTCCCGAGTTGCACACCGTGCTCCGCCAGCCGGCGCAATACCGCAAGATCGACGCGGTCCACAACCAGTGCGCTCTTGGCGGTATGCCGATCCGCGTCGAACGAACCTGCGACGACCGCACCGAACAGAGTCAGCGCCTTGGCGTTTTCACCCCCCAACTCCTTCACGAGCCGCGCATAGTCTTCGAGTGGTTTCCGCATCGCGGGTGCAATGCGATCGAGACCGGCACATTCCTGGACCATTCGGATTCTCCCTTCTCCGAGACAGCAGTTGGTGTCGAGCAGCGTCTGCCATCCAGCCTGACACTTATAGGGCCTTTAGGCGGCGCCGACGATTATAGAGTCCATTGAGTTTTGTAACCTGATTGGCCGCCATCATCAAAGCAACCGACCCGCGCCCGATCTCAGCCACACACTTGCCTGATGGAGCTTGCCGTTCGGAATCGAACCACCTCCCGGAACGCCTCGGGGTCATGCACATCGTAGTATGCTGTTCGTGGACGTCCATTGGCAAGTAGGGATAGCGTGCCCTATCGGACGCCAGCGGGGAAACTGTCAAGAGACGTGGTTAACTGTGACTACCGACCCGGAACGACGATGTAGGGATGGGCACTATCGGTGCGCATCACCTGGCCGGATCGGCTGCCCGGTCCGGGTGGGACCGCGCGGCGGCTTGGTCGCACGAGGACGGCATCGTTTGCGACTGGCGAGCAAGATCCCGCGCCGGTGTCGTCGTCTAATGCTAATGGTGGAGAACACTATGGCTTCCTCGGTGTATGAAGCGATCAGGGCCTCGGGCGATCTCCCCTCCCCAACGGGCGTTGGATTGCAGATCCTGCAGCTTGCCCGGGACGAGGAATCCACGGTCGAGGAAATTGCCGCAGCGGTCGAGTCGGACCCGGCCATCTCGTCCAGGCTCCTGAAGCTGGTCAATGCCCCGCTCGCGGGGATGCCGCGACAAGTCGCGTCGGTGGAACGGGCGGTTGCCTTGCTCGGCGTGCGAACGGTCACGACTCTGGCGCTCGGCTTCTCGTTGGTCTCCGGCCACCGCCAGGGAAAGTGTTCCGCCTTCAACTACGAGTTGTTCTGGTCGGAGTCGGTTGCGCGGGCAGCCGCGGCCCGCCATTTGGCCCACCACGTAAAGAAGTTCGCTTCGGACGAAGCGTTCACCTGTGGTCTTCTGTGCCAGATCGGACGACTGGCCCTGGCCACCGCTTACCCGGAGGAGTATGCCGAGATACTGCATGCAGTGACCACAGACAATCCTGAGGAACTGAATGAACTCGAGCAGGCCGCCTTCGGCATCAACCACGACGAACTGGCTGCCGAGATGATGGCAGACTGGCACATTCCGGTCATATTCTGCGAGGCAGTACGTGCCCAGACTAAGGCCGGGACCATGGAACTCGACCCGGATTCCCGCACGTGTCTGTTAGCTCGAATTCTCCATCTATCCGGTTCGATCTCGCTGGTGCTCGTACGACCGACGGTCTACCGGGACACTTTGTCTACACTGGTGCGGGAGGCCAACAGCCTGCAGGTCACCCCTTACGTGTACCATGAACTGTTCGACGCCACCAGCCAGGAATGGCGCGAGGTGGGTGCGATCTTGTCCGTGCGTACCCGGCCGGTGCCGCCTCTGGCGGAAATCTATTCCCACGCACAAGAGCGTCGAGTCTTGTTTGATGCAATGAAAACCGATTCGGTGCTCGGAGGTCCGGGAGGCCGCTACGGTGCCAGAGGCTGATTCGCTACGTGTGCTGGTGGTGGACGATGACCCGTCTGCACTGGTCTTACTGACCAGATACCTTACCAGGTCGGGCTACGAGGTCCTGACAGCCGCAAACGGCGTTGAAGCGATACGGGTGCTGATGACCGAAGGAGCTCCGATCGTCATCACCGACTGGGTGATGCCCGAGATGGACGGTTTGGAGCTCTGTCGAGCCATCCGAAAGCACGAAGGAATTCCATTTGCGTTCGTCATTATCGTCACAGCCTACCAGACGGCGGATGACCGCTTGGTCGAGGCATTCGACGCAGGTGCGGATGACTACCTGTGCAAGCCCTACAATCCTAAAGAGCTTCTGGCCCGGTTACGCGCTGGTGAGCGCGTCGTTAGACTGCAACGTGAGGTGGACAATCGCAACCGCGAAGTCCACAGACACAACGCCGAAATCGAAATCGCCTACCGCAAGCTGGCTGTCGCCAATGAACGGTTGGACCGCATGGCCAGCACGGACGAACTGACAGGTCTGGTCAACCGGCGCGAGGCCATGGTCCGGCTGGGCGATTGCTGGGCCTCTGTTGAGCGTCATGGTGGTCCGCTCGCGTGCATCGTTTTGGACATTGATCGCTTCAAGAGCGTCAATGACACGTACGGGCACGCCATTGGCGATGTTGTTCTGAGGGAGACGGCCAAGACCCTACGGGCATCCGCGCGACGAGAAGAGGCCGTCTGTCGCATCGGTGGAGAAGAGTTCCTGGTCATCTGCCCCTGCTCCAGCGAGCCGATGGCCGCTGTCGCCGCAGAGCGCTTGCGCCGAGCGGTGGAGGCGAACGCAATCCCGCACGATGACCTGACACTTTGCGTCACCGTCAGCGCAGGCGTGGCCCAACGCACTGCCAACACGGAGAATCCGGATGATCTGCTGCGGGCGGCCGACAACGCTCTATACGTCGCCAAGGATGCTGGACGCAACACGGT
>CP070827.1:673655-681792 GCA_020344555.1 Phycisphaerales bacterium | reverse complement strand
GCGGTCGCGGTTGACCCAATGGGCGGGAAAGCCTACTGGGCCCAGACATTCGGCGACAGGATCATGCGAGCCGACCTGAACGGTGACAACACGGAGACGCTTTTAGAGTGGCCGGTGTTGGATAATCCTGTCGCCATCGCCGTTGATCCTGCGTCGCTATCCGACATTCCGACCGTCTCCGAATGGGGAATTATCGTAATGGGATCGGTTCTGATGATCGCAGGATCGATTGTAGTAACACGCCGCATTCGCAAACAAATACGACAAGAAGGATAGAGAACCGATAGTCGCGTGACGCCCTGAGCCGCGTAAATGTCGGCCCGCCCCGTCTGCTCCCCGGCGAGTTGATCACTCCGCTGCTATTAAAGCACGGCGAGGCACACCTGTTTCCGCACTACTCGTCATCATCCCCCCGGTCATCCGGCGGCAACTGTGAGAGGGACCGTTCCGCTACCTCCACACTGAACGAGAGGAGATTGGCATCGAAACGACGGCCCGCCTCGTTGCTCATGTCGATCTGGGCAGGCCGGAAGAGCACCATGCCCTTCCCCTCGTAGCGCACGGCACAGATGACCGACCGCGAAGCCTTGCCCCTCTGCCAGCCCAGGAGTGGTGTTATTCTCTGGCGGAGGAAGCTCCCGGGTGTACCGATTACCACAAAGCCGTCCGAGGACAGAGCATATCCCACCTTCGCATCCGATTTGACACCATCCAGGACCGGGAAAGCTGACTCCAGTACCTCCGCTTGGCCGCGCAGCCTGTCGGGTGAAGAGACTAGACCCACGCGATAAGCAAATTTTCGGCCCAGGTCCGTCTCCAGCCAGAGGACCCCGCCGGATCGGACCCATTTCTTGAGCTCCTCGAGCGCCTCGCTGCTGATGTCGTCTTTCATCATGCGGACCCACATGACTCGTTGCTCGCCCAGGTTGGCAAAGGCCTCGGACAGCTCGTCCGCCGTGGTGATCACGTTAGGCTGGTCCACGGTTTTGGCCGCCCACATGCTGCGTGGTGGCGGTTCAATGGTTTGCTTCTCGGCGCCGGGGATATCCCATCCCAGACAGAAGAGGCGAAGATTCAGCCAGAAACGGGCTCCGTCATATTTGTTCAGATCTACGGGCTTTTTGTCAATAATCCAACCATTCCCATAGGGCACCATGGACATGTGGGTTTGATCACCAATGGCCCACAACGGAATCACCTGCTCGTGTGACAAGTTGCACAGCATGGTAGGATCCCTACCGGGCACGCTTATTCCGATTCGCCTGCAACCGGTAAGGATTGGGCACCACCCTGGGTCAACTGCCGGATCACACGCGTACTCGCGTCCCGGACCATGGCGTACCATCGAGAACCGAATATCAAAGAACGACAGGACGTCGTTGCAGGCCCAGAGGATCCCTCCCTGAAAAACCCATTGTCGCAATAGTTCGCGCTCTTCACTGCTGAACTTGTCAGCCGTACAGTTCTTGGTCACTTCCAGCACGTGTACCGCTGTGGGATCGGACGCCAAAGCCCGCACGGCACCGGGGGCGGAAAGGGTCATGATCTTGAGTTCCCTGTCGACCCGGTCTGCGAGTTCGTCAAACTCGGGCGGAAGCGTGCCGCGACCCTCCTGTCGGCGCCAGCGCGCCGCCGCCTGCTCCACCTGGAGTCTCATCCGGGTATCGGGCACGGCTTCCAGAAGCGCCCAGGCCAGCTCCAGTGCCTTGTCCGTCCGGTTGTTGGCAGCCAGGCACTGTCCGAGGGCGAAGATCCTGGCATCCAACTCCTCGGCTTCCGGGTACCGCTGCAGCAACTCCTTTGCTGCCGGCTCGGCGGCGTCGAGGTACTTCTTGGCTCCCGAGCGAGTGTAACCCCTTTGCCCCCTGACCACTGTGGCCGCATCGGCCACGATGGTCATCAGGACTTCTGTGCGGTGTCGACTTTCAGGGTACTCGCGCAGATACGCCCGGCAGCGCCTGAGCTTCACGTCGTCCGGCTTGGGAGCCAGTTCGATACACATAAAGGCGCTCTCTTCGGTCTTGGCCACCGTCGGCACCAGCTTGAGCGCCTTCATCAGCACCTGTTGAGCCTTGGACTTCTCTTTCTCGCGAAGCTGCATGGCCGCATCGAGGTACAACTTTGCGGCTCCCGTCGACATGTCGGACGACTCGCCGCTGGTACGATCGAGGACCTGAACGACTCCCGCGGCATCCCCGGTCTCCAAACGCCTCTTGAGATATGCCAGGCGTTTGCGAGCTACGTCAGGCAACATGCCACGGTCGATCTGCCCGGATGCGCTCAGCAAGACTTCGGTGTGGCCGTACTTTTGTGCCGCAATGAACCGGTCTGCGCGCTGAAGCAGTGCCGATGGCAGAAGAGTAGTCAAGGCACGGTGCCTCTTGCCCCACTGCCGTAGGGCCTCCACTGCACGGGACAAATCGCGCAATGAGACGTCTTCTCCGGGCAAAGCCAGTCCCAGGACATCTCCGGCACGCGAAGGATCCCACCGGAGAACCTGCAAAGCCACTTCGTTGTCCAAGGTCCGCAGGGTTTCATTTGCGGGGCGGGCCGACACCCTGTTCAGAAGGTCCTGAGCAAGCTGCTTGGGATCGCCTACGCCCAGCTCATCGCGGAGGCGGGCAATTGCCAGGGCTCGCTCCACGGCATCGGGTGCGTCTTCCGGAATGAGGGTGGAAGCCTGTGCCAGATCCTTCTTGGCATTCTCCATCCAACTTTCGCCCTGGGGTAAGGCGACTTGAAAGAGCTTCTTCGCCTCGAGCAGGGGGGCCCCCCGGGTCAGGGCCCTTCTGAAGTCGCCTCCGAGGCCGCCCTTCGCAGAAGCGTACTCGCTGACCTTTGACAGCGCCAGGAGATAGGTTGCCCCGGGATCATCCCGATGTTCACTGACAAACGGCTCGAGCACTCCGGACGCTTCAGCGTATTTGCCGGCGTCGAAGAGCTCCCTGCCCTGACGAACCTCCGGTGGCGCTGCAAGCACGATATACCCCACGACAATGGCGATGACTATCACCACCGGGCCTGCAACGGCCATAGCGATCCGAAGTGTACGGCGGCGCGAAGCGGCCCTGCCCTCTCGGATCACCGAGGCGAACGGTTCGACCCCTTCCAGTGGCCGCCAGTCGGTCGTGCCTTCTCGCATAATGCGGGTCGACTCGGGCACCTTGCCAATTTGAAGCCACTGGAGGACCTGATCCTCCGTGTAAGGTCCCTCCGGCTGACCAGTCTCGTCAGGCAAGTACCATATGGCGTGGGGCTCAGTCATCTCGAGTTTCCTCTGAGGCTGCGGCACGGAATCGCTCGGCCCACCGCGACGATCGGGGACTCCGTCAAACCCTCACCACGGCCACAGTATGCCATGATACGTCCACGGGCGAAACAATCCAGCACATCTTGCGACGCCCACTCACCGCGAAACGCCTAGGCCGGCTGTTTTTGGGATCGGACCGGGGGGTTCCCCACCCCTTCTTCAGCCTGGGAACGACGTTTTCGCGTGTCCGGGCACGGGTGCCCGGTTCTTCGGTGAGGGGACGGCCTCGGATACACAACACGGGCTGAGGCCCGGGTGTACGTCCGCGAATCAGCAAGATATGGCACGCGAGGTATGATTCCGTGAGAGAGGGTTGTCCCGCAGAATTCGTCGAGCGGCGTGCCCGCGCGAGGCCGCTAAGACTTTCGAAGCTCAATCGCATGGCTTCCAGGCTCGCTGTCTACGCTTGGAAGTGCGGGTTACCCCAGTACGACGCAAGACTCGCTTCCGGTCGTTGGCTAAACTCTACCGCGTGGCGTTTTCAGCCACAGGGTCTCAAAAGAAGGTTTCAGCTACTTATCCATCTTCGCATCCTCCTTTCGCAAACTTAGCTTGGCACGATCGCCACGTCCCTGCGTCCCTACATCCGTATCCTCTCCCTCATCCCGACGTACGTCGGGAGGGTTCTGATTTCTTCGTCGCTACGTCGCTTCCTGGTCCGCACCCCGACATTCCCCGACGCGTATCGGGACAGGCATCGGGATCTTCACTTCGCTTCAACGGCAGATCCTGCCCCCTTACGGCTGACGGCTGCGCTTGCGTGCGGTCTTTATCGGGTCTTGCGTCGGGCGATGCGGTGTGATAGGGTGAAGGGCACGTACAGGAGGGATGTCGGACGGCGGTGCCGATCATCCATGCGTTCCGGCCGATGACTTTGAAAGGAGGGCGCGATGAGTTCCTCATCAGACTGGTCTACACGTCTTCAGCCAACCAACAGACTGAAGCTCAGGCACCTTGGCCTCTTTCCGCTGCTGTGCTTGCTGGCGGCTCCGGTGACATACGCGCAGGTGGCGGGGCGTACCAGCGCAAGAACGGATCGGATGCGATCCGAAGACAGGAACCTGCGCCCCAGCCCCAAAATCGAATACAGCATGTTTAACCGAAGGCGGGACCGTGAGCCAAGACTCGTGCTGTTGGGATTGGGCGACAGTCTGACCCATGGCACCATGGACGCCACCAACAACGAGGTCAACACCTCGCACGGCTACCTGCAGTATGTGGCCGACTCGCTCGAGCAGACCGACGTGTCGCTTTGGTTCAAGCAGCCGTTCTGGAATATAGACAAGACGCGCAGGAAGCCGTTCGTGGTCCCCACCAACCTGGCCGTGGACGGGGCCGACCTGTTTACCGTCGAGGGTCTCCAGTACTACAAGCGGGCCGGGGCCGATGAGACATACCTTGATAAGGAGTTGCTGTGCGACGCCTTTCTTCCCAGGGGATTGAAGAGCCCATACGACAAGGTGCTATACCCGATCAGCGTCGGAGCCCGCCAGAAGGTCAGCCAGATGGACGCGTTGATCTGGAGTCTCAACGATCTGTACGAATCGCCCGAGCTGCACGACGCCCTCGTTGTGATGTGGATCGGCAATAACGACTCGGGCAGTGCCGCCCTCGGCGGCGGTTCCAGCCCGGCGCAAGTCCCCATGCCCGCGGACCTGGTCGAGTCGGAACTCACGTTCGGTTTGCGTTACCTGCTGAAGTTCGGCGAGCGAACGGGCGAAGTTGCCTTCGAGCCGTTTACGATGACGTCGATCGAGCGGAATCTGACCGATCTCGACGACTTCACCGCACAATACCAGCACCTGATGGATCGGATTGCGACGGAAGTCATGCTGGAGACGTCTCGCATGGAGATTCTCGCTCTGACGCTGCCCTATTACAGTGCCGTAGGGTTTCTCTTCGACTCTGAGGATCTGGAGTTCTATCTGCGCAAAATCGATCCGAGCTACACGGTCCCGCCGACGTTCGCCCGGGTGGCTCCGCCGGGTGCTCCGATCACCGACCCGCTTTCCGGTGACCGGGTGGCTATGGTGACCTTCGGTATGATGTACACGCTCCTGTGGAGCGGGTACCCGGTCGATTACGTCAATCAGGCCGTGGAGATCGATGGGCAGCAGCGCGACGGCCTGGTCCTTTCGCAACAGGAGATGGAGTTCATCAGCGCACGCATCGATACGTACAACGACTCGATCAGGAACATTGTCGCCCAACAGGGTGACCACGTGCATTTGCTCGAGTCAGGCCAGAAGCTCAATGAGGGCTTGATGGGGGACGTGGTTGTGACCGTAGGGGACAAGGTGCTGGGTAGAAAGTGGACTCGCGGCAGCGGGTTTTGTCTGGACGGGGTACATCCCAGCTACACTGTGCACGCTCTGATCGCCAACTACGTGGTTGAGAACATCAATGCGGTGATCGGCACGAGCGCACCGATGCACGACCTGGAGACGGTGCTGGCGACTGATCCGTATATCGATCACGACAACGACGGCTGGGCCCCCGGACCGGACTACAGGCCCTCCGGCCTGACCAAGGTGCTTCGCCTCTTTACCGATGAGGACGATAGCGACCCGAGTGTGGGGGTGGAGTTTCCACGCAATGTCTGGCGTGTGGTCTCCAACGCGTTTCTGTTCGACATGCTCGGCATCCCGGCCATTCGAGCCGAGGCCGAGCGAGTCGGCATCGTCCCGGAAGAGGAAGAGTAGTAATCACCGGCAGCGTCGGCCGCCTCAGGCGATCCCTGGGGCTGCTTGGCCCGTCGGCAGGCGGCTCTCAATCTCCGCAGGATGAGCGCCGGCACAAGTGCGGGTCACCTGCCAAATGCGTTCAGGACATCGACCAGCCGGTCTATGTCACGCTCGGTGTTATACAGGTGCGGCGAAGCCCTGAGCGAGCCCTTTCTCAGGGAGACATCGATCGCCTGGTCCTTCAGTACCTCAAAGCACCGCTTAGTCTGACCTTCCCCGCGATGCCGCAGCACGACGATTGAGCTTCTCGCCGGTCCACCGGTCGGGCTGTGGATTTCGAACCGATCTCGATCCACGTTATCAATCAAACGCGATGCTAACGCGTGGTTGTGGACCTCGATCTTTTCGATACCGCATTTGAGCAGGAACTCAACCGATTTCGTCCACGGCATGAAATTCAGGAAGTTCGCCGTGCAGAACAAGTCGTACGCACGGGCGCCCAAATCGGAGCGTATCTCGTACGCAAAATCCCCGCGAAGGTCGTTGGCGGTCAGATTCGCAAGCCAATATCCTTGAGTGTAGACCAGAGTGTCGCGCAGTTCAGGCCTGATCCAACAGAACCCCGTTCCGTACGGCCCACAAAGCCATTTGAAGCCGCAGGAGCTGATTGCATCGACTCCGATCTCCGCCGGTTTCATCTGTCGATAGCCGAGCCCTTGCGATACGTTGAGAACGCACATGACGTTGTGACGCCTGCAGACCTGTGCGATCGCGGTTTCGTCGATCGCGTACCCCGTAAACGAATGCACCCAGGTGACGCAGAAGAGGCGCGTAGCCGGTGTGATCTGCGACTCAAGCTCCGTCGGATCCAGGCGCGGCCCTTCCGGCTTGATGAAGCGAAGCCGGACACCGCGCTCCCGCAAGGGCAGCCATGGAAAGATCGTCGCTGGGAAGTCCTCGCTCACCAGAAGTATCTCGTCACCGTCACGCCACCGAACACCATTGGCCAGAACATTGAGCCCGTAGGATGCACTGTTTCCTAGTATGATGTCATCTGGATGCACACCGACAAGTTGGCCGAGGGTCTCGCGTAACCGAAGCGGCACTTCCGTAAACACCTCCGATCGCGCCATTCGATGTGGCGTTATCTTCATGTTTACCGCGTCCTGTGCCGCCTCCACCGCAACGCGCGGGAGAGGGCCCTGATGAGAGCAGTTGATCCACGTACGGCCGTCGAATGGGCCAAAATCGTCGGTTACGTCCATGTTCATCACTCCGGTGTTCGGCCCAGAGGCGGCTCCGTCGGTCACAGCCGACGCTGTTGTCGAGCGCTACCCCGTCCGCCCGAAGGTCGCCCGGCATCCTTCTTTCTCCGCTCGCGAAAGCGCCGAACCTTCAACAAGTTGCCACATCCGGTCGACCCTGCACACCAGCGGCGCGTCCGATTCTTGCTTCGGTCATAGATGACCCACCGACAGTCGCGGTTCTCGCACATTTTGATCCTCGTTGGGTCACCGTTCACGAGCATGTCGGCAAACGACGCCGCGATCTCCGAGAGCACCGCGTCCAGCGAACACGTGACCGGGGCCACGCGCATGTGAAACGCGTCACCTCGCCGTTCAACGCGCCTCACGATCGATTCGGCACCGAGATAGGCGTTCAGGGCTGACAGGTCTCTGCCGGACAATGGTTTTTCCGCCTGGAGCTTTAACATCAACCGCCGGAGGAGGGACCGGAGGTCCGCCAGGGCCCGCTGCGTCTCTTCGCTCCCGGCATCCACGGGCGGGAGCTTCCACCGCGCCAAAAACCGCCGGATCCACTCGGGCTTCTCGAGGCGATCCTCGTCCCGGCCTTGCCCGAGGTAATCGTGCCAATCGCTGTTAATCAGGTCCGCCCAGAGCAGCCCCATTTCGTAACCCCGAAACCTTCTACTTGACAATTACATACACTCGCACCATTGTCAAGCTAGTAACCGCCAAACTATACTCTAGGGGATTACGAGGCGGACAGTGCCCGTCACGGCAGCCTGTGTCAATGACCGGGCGCCCTCCGCGACGTCCGGGATCAAGCGATGACTGCAACGCCTAAGCCCACGATGGCGCTTAGCAGCAATCGGAGCAGGGTGCACGGCACCGAATCGGCC
>CP070827.1:665286-673555 GCA_020344555.1 Phycisphaerales bacterium | reverse complement strand
CCCGGCAGACCCCCAGCATCCTAACCTCGAACGGATCGGTCGCCGCCCGCTCGGCTGCTCGGAGTGCCTCTTCTGCCTTCTCTCGGTCACCGGGGTTCCCGCGGAGCATCAAAATCTCCCAGATCCACTGGTTCATTTGAACCGCCCACGGCGGCTGGAGCGTCGCGGCACGTGTCAGGTCCTCCACGGCCCCGTCCACGTCCCCGGCGAGCCACCGCGTAATGCCACGGCCCTGATAGGGCATAGCTTGCTTAGGGGCCAAAGCGATGGCGCGCTCGTGATCGGCAAGAGCGAGCCGGTAGTCACCGAATATCCGACGTAGTCTTCCCCGATTATGAAAGTCTTCCGGGAGCATACGGACGTTCTCCAAGGTCTGCAGCCCCTGGTTATACGCCTCCAATGCACCTCTGAAATCGCCGCGCGCCAGGCGCAAGAAGCCCTGCGTTCGCAGGGCTAGCGGGTTATTGGGGTCAAGTTCGAGGGCTTGAGCACAAATACGCGAGGCCCGCTCGTCGTTGCCTTCCAGGACCCAGGTGTGAATTTCGGGTACCTTAAGGGTCAGTTTCTTCGCCTCCCGGGCGTACTCCGCGGCGCGCCCCACAGCCCATCTCGCCCGCCGGACCTGCATTTGGAAATACACGGCCGTGCCGGACGTCATCAACAGCGCAGCTGCCACGGCAAGTGCTATGCGGCGCCTTCGCACAAACTTGCGGAATCGGTACAGCACACTCGGGGGGCGGGCGACGATCGGTTGGTGCTTCAGATATCGCTCGACATCGGCAGCCATCGCCATTGTGGACTCGTACCGACGCTCCGGGTCTTTCTCAAGAGCTTTGAGCGCAATCGTCTCCACGTCGCCTCGCAGCGTCTTGTTCAGTGTGCTCAGTTTTGTCGGTTGCTCTTCACGGATGATCCGCGTCGCTTCGTGCATTGCTTTACGCGTTACGTCGTAAGGGCGTCTGTCGCAGAGGAGTTCATAGAACACCGCGCCCAATGCGTAGACGTCGCTTCGTGTGTCGATATTGTGCGGGTCGGCCTCGCATTGCTCCGGAGACATGTATTGAAGCGTGCCAACGAGCTGCCCAACGTCGGTCTGGAGAGTCGTGACGGCCATGTCCGAATCCGTCGACTTTGCGACGCCGAAGTCGATGATCTTCACCTGACCGTGAGCGTCTACGAGAAGGTTGCTCGGTTTCAGGTCCCGATGAATGATCCCCTTCTGATGGCCATGGTGCACCGCGCCGCACACCTGAAGGAACAGCTCCAGTCTCTTTCGCGTTCCCAACTTCTTGTCCCGGGCGTATGCCGTGATCGGCTTGGCGGTATGAATGTATTCCATCGCGAAGTAAGGAACGGTGTCGCCGTCTTCCCGATGCGTACCCGCCTCGTAGACCTGAGCGATGCCCGGATGGCGCAGTCTTCCGAGGATCTGCGATTCGTACTCGAAACGCCGCAGAGCTGAGCGTGACGCGATTCCGTGCTTCATAAGCTTCAGTGCCACGGTCCGCCGTGGTTTCTCCTGCGTCGCTTCGTAGACCGTGCCCATGCCGCCCGAGCCGATGACCCGCTCAATGTGATAGTGTCCGATCCGCCTGGGCAGGCCTGTCATGAGGTCGGGCGTCGGAGTATCACGTAGCGTCTCGGTGGGGGGTATGGCGGGACTGGGCGACGCACCTTCTCTGCCTTCCGGTGCATCATTGGCCCAACGAGGAGATTCGTCGTTGGAACCGACGTCACCTCCTGAAGGATCGACGTTCATCATTGCTGCTCCACAACTTCGGGCTCATCTTCGGCAATTGAGCATGGTCATGCAAGGGCCTACCAGGCTGCGTGGGAAAGTGTGGCGAAAGGCTCTGGGGACTCGCTCCGTTTTCGATCAGAGGGTTTCGCGCAGCGGAGTGCTGCCGATTCTCCACGGCCGTTGCGGAGGCAGCAAATGGGAGATCTCGGCTCTTGGGCGCGGGAACGGTTTGCCGTCGGCCAGCCAGAGGAAGGCGAGCCGGGGCCGTACGCCGGGCGGCAGAAAGACGCGAACGGCGAGTCGCCCCAACGGCCGCCCGAACGCTACGCCCGCGAGCCCGCCGAGTAACTGCGCACCGGTGTGAGCCGTAATATACGGCATACCGGAAAGGTGCGGAGGTTGTACCCGCAGTTGCCACATAGGTCATGCGGATGACATCAGGTGTTAGACAACAAGTGCCCTGGGCGGGATCTCCAATCATGCTTGCTGGCGCCGCGATAAGCGCTAAGATCGTGGCCTGCAGGACGTGAAACGGGAAATCTCCGCTGAAAGGGAGGTGTTAGAGCGTTGCGAGTTGCGGTGTTTGGTGTCGGAGCTGTCGGAGGCTACTTCGGTGGGCGGCTTGCCCGGCGCGGTAATGCCGTCATTTTTATCGCCCGCGGGGAAACGTTGCGTGCCCTTCGTCGCGACGGACTGCGCGTAGACAGTCCCAATGGTGACATTCATCTGCCCGAGGTCGAGGCAACCGACGCGATCGAGAAAGTCGGTGCTGTCGATGCCGTCCTGGTGACGGTCAAGGCGTGGCAAGTGCCCGAGGCGGCTGAGGCCATACGCCCGTTGGTCACTCCACGCACGGCGATTCTGCCCCTGCAAAACGGCGTCGAGGCCGCGGATCAGTTGGCAGAGGTTCACGGACGTCAACAGGTGCTTGCCGGCACGTGCGGGATCGTGGCCATGAAGGTCGCCCCTGGTCACGTCAAACACGTCGGAGTGGACCCGTTCATAGCCTTGGGCCATCTGGACAACCACTCCAGCGAGCAGGCAACAGCCCTATTGGAGACGCTCCTCCAGGCTGGGATCGGGGCGCACATCCCCGACGACATTCATACGTCCATCTGGAAGAAGTTCCTGTTCATCGCTCCGGTAAGTGGAGTAGGCGCAGTGGCCCGTGCTCCGTTGGGTGTCGTGCGTAGCGTGCCCGAGACTCGAGAACTGATCGTGGAAGCAATGCGCGAGGTCAGTGCCCTGGCAGCGGCCAAGGAGATCACGCTTCCTGCGGATGCGGTCGAGAAAGCGACGGCCTTTCTGGACGACGTGGCGGCGGAGGCCACGTCGTCAATGCAGCGCGACATCATGGAAGGGCGTCCATCAGAGTTGGAATCCATCAACGGCGCCGTGGTGCGGATCGGTCAAGCCGTCAATGTGCCTACGCCGGTGAATCGATTCATCTACGCCAGCTTGCTTCCGATGGAACGCGAGGCCCGGGAGCACAGAAAAGCCAGTTGATTCGTAGGCATTCCGAGGCGGTGCAAGTTGTTCCCAAAGCTCCGGTCACCTTGTCTTGATCAGGATGGAGAGACCACGATGTGGAAGAAGACCCTGGCTCAAGTATGCCGAGGCTGCCCGGCATGTATATTGAGACGACGGTATCCGGAGTCGGCATACGCCCGCTTCATGGCCCGCATCGAACGGCACTGCCCCTTCTGCAAGGCCTACGACAGCCTCCACGCGGTCAATCGATAACGGGCCCGTGACACTTCAGGCGGCCACGTCACGGTCAGGCCGCTTCAGCGGTCTTTCCCGAAGGGCTGTTAGGCCGGGCGTTCTACGCCCGGTAAGCGGCGCCCCCGTCAATTCTCCTGTGAGCCCGTTTCAACGGGGTTACTCGCCTTCTGATGTGCTGAGTGAAGACTATGAAAGCCCGTTAAAAACGGGCTACACGATCACATGACGAAAAAGGGGTCGGTAGGGCACTCGTTGTCACCGGCTTTAAAAGGACCGGCCTGGTAGCCCGCTACGCGGGCAAGCCCCATGAATGGGGCTAAAAAGGTCCTACCTACGCACGGAAACTGTCACGGACTAAGCGATAACCTCAATGACGGAGCACACCGACCGCCGAGACGGAAAGCGCATAATCAGAGTCTCTTACAGCCACGACCACACCTGGTCGACCGGGGCGGATTCAACGACTGAGAGTTGCAGGCAGATGATAAGCGCAGTATTCTGCGTCAGGCGTGAAGCGATGTTTGTGGGCGTTGCTTCGTGTGGTCGGAGTTTGGCAAAGTAACTTGTCGAGGGAGTAAAACGTATGTCCAACCGAACGCATCTTGTGCTTGTACTATTGCTGATCGGCGCCGTTGGCGGCTGCGCCACACTGAGGCAGGTGGATCGAACCGCAGTGACGACGGGAGCCCGACAGACGGCCTCAGCGGCGCCCGTCGTTGCGGAATCCGATACCGCCTCGGATGAGAAGAAAGAGAAGAAATCGGAGGCCAAGACCAAGGCGGAGAAGGAGGCCAAGCGGGCCAAGCTCACGCGAGATCTGGAGATTGCCCGAGAGAAGATTGCTCAAGCCCAACTGGCCATGGATCACCAGCGGGCCGACGACGAGGACGCCGTGCGCAAGGCGGCTGCCGAGCGGGACCTCGCGGCCGCCAAAGTCGAGGATTTCGAGAAGCACAGCGCACCGGTGAGAGTCGAGAAGGCACAACTGTCACTCAAGCGGGCTGGGGACAATCTCATAGAGGCGGAGGAGGAGCTCGAGCAGCTCGAGATGATGTACGGCGAACAGGAGCTCGCCGAGAAGACCAGTGAGATTGTCATCGCGCGCGCCAAGCGCCGTATCGAGCGGGCCCGTTGGCACCTGAACATCCAACGGCAAGAGCTGAACAACCTCGAGAATGAGACCATTCCGCTGGAACGCCGAGAGTTGGTGCTCAAGGTCGAAGCAGGTGAGATCCAGCATCAAGGCAAGCTGCGGTCGGCGGAGACCAACATGCTTGAAAAACAGATAGCACTGATGAGTGCTCACGCTGAGGTGGCGCGGCTGGAGATCGAGCTTAAGAACCTGGACGTGGAGTAGCATCGTGGCGAGAACCCTATGGATTTGCGTAGCCGTCGGTCTCGCGTCGCCGGCATGGGCCGCTGAGAAAACAAGTGCCCCCGGGCTTAAAGAGGTCCGAGCCTCCATAGCCGCCGCGACGGCATTCGTGCTCGACGCCCAGAACGAGGACGGGTCGTGGGGAGGGCCTGCCAAGCCCGCCCACGAATTCTGGTCCAACCCCGAGACACACCGCGCCTGGACGGTGGCCACCACCGCTCTGGTGTGCATGACCATTCTCGACATGACGCCGTCCGACGCCACCGACGCCGCTTACAGCCGCGGTATCGATTATCTGCTAAGCCAGGGACTTGTTAAGCGGCCCAGCGATTGGGACGTCGACAACACGTGGGCGTATGTCTACGGCATTCAGGCCTTCACCCGTGCCGTCACGGATGGGCGCTTCGCGGGAACGCCGAAGCACGAAAAGCTACGTGCGGCGACCCAGGCGGTCATCGACAAGCTTCTCAGCTACCAGACTCCCAGCGGCGGTTGGGGTTACTACGACACCGACGCCTACACGAGAAGGCCCGCCTGGGCGACGAGTTTCATGACCGCCGTCGGCGTGATCGGCTTGCTCGAGGCAAAACAAGCAGGGTTCGTTGTTGATGAGAAACATTTGAAGGCCGCCGTCCGTGCTGTCGAGAGATCCAGGCTGCCCAGCGGGGCGTACACATACAGCGTCGAGGCCATCCCATCCCCGGGGGGAGCCACATGGATCGATCAGGTCAAGGGCTCACTGTCGCGGATTCAGGTGTGCAACCTGGCGTTGCTTCTGGCGGGTCGGGACGTGTCCATCGAGGATCTTACGACCGGGCTGGATCAGTTTTTCACGCACCACCGGTTCCTCGACGTGGCCAGGAAGAAACCGTGGCCTCACGAAGCGTACTACCTGAACTCCGGTTATTTCTACTTTTTCGGGCACTACTACGCGGCTTTGGTGATCGAGCGGCTGCCCGCCAAGGATCGAGCAGGTTATTGGTCGAAGCTGCAGCATGAGATCATAAAGACACAGGAGAAAGACGGCTCGATGTGGGATTTCTACTTAAACAGCTACGGCAAGCCCTACGGCGTTGCCTACAGCGTCATGGCTCTGGAAGCATCGCTGGCCGTCGACGTGCCGCCAACGAAACCGGCAGACGAACCGGTCACCAGAATCCGCACCGAGGAACCTGGGGGCTAGAGCAGACCCCGTTTTCGTGGACCGCAGGACTCCTTCTTTCCCCCCTTGGCAAGGGGGGATGAAAGGGGGGTGCTATGGCACGAAATTTCGGGAAACGCGCTACCCAACAGATACTGCCTTCAGGCGTTAATGCGGGCGGGCCCGCAAATCAAGTAGCGGCCTGCGTCCCCGCAGGCCGCCGTGACCCTCGGCCGGCGAGACGCCAGCCGCTACCTAAGGCGCGCCTGCGCCGCCGATACCTGGAGGATCGTCGGGCGGTTTTGAGTTCTCGTCGTCCGGATCGGTTGGGATGGGTTGTCCGTGATCAGTGGATTCGACCGCCTCTTGTTCAGAAAACGCCGCGCGGTACTTGGCCGCTTTGTCCGGCTTGCCCCAGGATTCGTAGAGTTTGACTAGGCGCTCCAGCGCCTCGCGAACCCGTTTCGGTTTGACGCCCGGACGATCCTCGATCTGACGGTAGCTATTGAGCAGCAGCGGCTCCGCCTCGGAAAACGATCCTTTTTCGGCAAGGAACTGACCCAGCCGGGTTTCTAATACGGTCCTCATCGACGACTTACCGGGAGGAAGAAGCGTGACCGCTTTCCGCTGTGTCTCAATCGCCTTGTCGATATCTCCAGTCATCTGATAGGCAAGGGCCAGCGTGTCCAGAAGCCCGAAGTTTGGAGGATCACACACTTCGACGGCCTTTTTGGCTGCGGAAAGGGCGGCCGCGGGATCGCGCAAGTCGGGCGGCTCGCAGGTCAGTAACTCCCATGCGTAGTGGTTCAGCGCCGTCGGACCCGCGTCCGGCTGATCCGCCTGGCGCTTGAGATGTGCGATGATCTGAACGACCCAAGAGCGTGCCTCCTCCAACTTTCTCTGGGCGCGTAAGGTAGCGACCAATCCGTACTTCGAAACCAAGGTGGAGGGGTTGTCATCACCGAGGACACGACGTTTGGTTTCAATGGTCTGGCGTAACAGAGTCTCGGCCTCGGCATGTTTCCCCTGGATTCTAAGCCCCAACGCCAGATTATGCATCGATTCCAATGTGGAGGGGTGGTCATTGCCCAGGACGCGGCGTCTGATCTGAAAGGTTTGGCGGTTGAGTGCCTCCGCCTCCGCCTCCCTACCTCCGGCCCGAAGTGCTATGGCCAGACTATGCATCGCGGCCAATGTGTCCGGATGGTTATCGCCGAGAACCTTGCGTCGAGCCGCAAGCACCTGACGAAAAAGCGGTTCCGCCTCCAGGTATTTTCCCTGAGTACGGAGTACATCGGCCAAGCCCTGCATTGCCTTGAGTGTGTCACTATGCTCGTCGCCAAGTATGCGGCGGGGGATTTCTATCGCTTGGTGGTAGAGTGTCTCTGCTTCTTCGAAGTGGCCTCGCTGTGCGCGCACCTCGGCGAGAGTACGTAATGACGCAAGCGTGTCACGATGCTCCTCTCCGAGCACGCTGCGTTGCAGTGTCAACGTCTTGCGCGCCAATTCTTCCACTGCGGGTAAGTTGCCTTCGAGCCGGCGCAAAACCGCAAGCCTACTCCGAACGAGCAGGGTTTGCCGATGCTCGTCGCCAAGTTCACGCGTGGCGATTCCCTCAGCCGCCTCTAAGTGCACGCCCGCTGTGTTAAGGAGGCCGAGGTCTGCGTAGGTCTGGCCGATCGTGCTGCGAATCTCAGCCTCGACCTCCGGCTGAATCGTAAGGTCCGTGCCCACCCGCTCCGCAGTCTGGTCCAGAATCTCGCGGAGCATGGTCGTGTCCCGCCCCAAAGCCTTGGAAGGACCGACACCCTTGAGCATGTCCTTCATGAAGGTGGCGATCTGCTCAGATTTGGCGGCTTCCGTCAGGGCGCGCTCTTCCGCCGTAATCGCCCGATCGCGTTGTTGCCTCGCTACGTCCCGCGCGACCACCGCCTCCCGCCGGGATCGCTCCGCCTTGAAGTATTGGGTGGTGCTCACAATCGTGGCGCACACCAGCACGACGAACACGATTGCGATCGAGGCGAAGACCGGCTTGTTTCGACGCACCAGGACGCGGAACTGGTAGAGCACACTCGGCGGGCGGGCGATGATGGCCTCATTGCTGAGATAGCGGCGAATGTCCTGGGCGAAGTCCGTGGCTGATTGGTAGCGACGCTCCCGGTCCTTCTCCACGGCCTTGAGCGCGATGGTCTCGATGTCGCCCTTGAGGGTCTTGTCGACGGTCGTCAGCTTGGTCGGCTGCTGCTCACGGATGATTCGCGTCGCCTCGTGCATGGCTACGCGCGTA
>CP070827.1:656829-665186 GCA_020344555.1 Phycisphaerales bacterium | reverse complement strand
GTCCAAGGCGGCATGGGCTACATGATAGCCCAGACCCTCATGAACGAACTCGCCGGCCGCGGGAACAACGCGGTCGTCACCACCATTATTACGAACGTACTTGTCGATCGCGATGATCCTTCATTCCGCGATCCGACAAAGCCAATCGGTAGGGTGCTCACCAACGATGAGGCTGAGCGCCTTGTCAGAGAAGAGGGCTGGACGATCAAGGAGACGGCCCCGGGCCGATACCGGCGCGTGGTGCCGTCGCCGTATCCCAAGCGGATCATGGAGATCGAGAACATCCGCCACGCGGTAGACGCCGGCGGTCTTCTGGTTGTCTGCGGCGGAGGTGGTATCCCGGTCGTTCGTGATCCGCAGAAGGGGCTCTGCGGGTTGGCGGCGGTGATTGACAAGGACCTGGCCAGCGCTTTGCTCGCTGCCGAGCTAAGCGCCGACGTGATGCTGGTTCTCACCAACGTCGATCGGGTCAGCATCAACTTCGGCAAGCCTGATGAGCAGCCCATCGACCGTATGACCATCGAGCAAGCTCACCGCTGGCTGGACGAGGGGCAATTTGCGCCCGGTTCCATGGGGCCGAAAGTCCAGGGGGCGATCGACTTCCTCAGCAGCGTGGCCAACGACAACGCCCGGGTCGTCATCGGCCCGCTCGACCGGGCGACCGACGCCCTGGCCGGCCGAATCGGCACCTGCATCACAAAGTCGCGATCACAACCCGCAGAGCCGTCGTAGTACAAGCGTCTGCAAGGTCCCGAACAGCCCCGCAAAGGGGCAGGTGAGTTATGGGGCCTTTGAGTATGCTGACCCCCCGTGGGAGGCTCCTGACGCGCAGCTTGTAGTCATCCGGAGAGAGCGATCGTGACCGGAAAACTCGTCTGGGCTCTGGCGTTGATACCGCTGGCCGGCGTGGGATTGAAGGCGGCTTATTGCTGAGGCCATCCTCTTGACCTGCTCGGTACGGGCATGGTGATCGCTGGTTTGCCCCTTGTGGTCGGCCTCTCGATGAGATCAAAAGACCGCAAGTAGCGCTGCGCTTAGGTGCCCCGCATAGTGCTCACGTAGGAAACGACATCCCGTTTGGCGTGTCCCCCCAAATCGGCTCATAGGAACCGCTACAGGCCCACCTTGATGGCTGCACCGCACGCGAGCACCACCAACCCCGCCAAGGCGTGACCGTATCGCTCGAACCGCGAAAACGCCATGCGCTCCACAGTGGCGTACGCCGTCACCACTATGGTGACCATCGTGGCGATCGTCGTGGTGCCAAATATTGCGGTGACCAGAGCTACGTGCCACATTTGGCCCTTGGCGGCCGGATACATGAGTAGAGGAATCAGCGGCTCACAGGGACCGAACAGGAAAATGGTAAAGAGCACCCACGGAGTCATCAAACCGGTTCGTACGGTCCCGGGGTCGTGCTCGAACGCAGCCGAATCCGATTGCTGATGAACGTGAACGTGCCCACCGGCGTGCACGTGCTTGTGGGCATGGATGACGCCGTCCACGTGGGCGTGCGGGTGTGTATGTGGCTTGTTGCGGACGGCGCGGCGCACGCCCCACACGAAGTAGACCAACCCGAATGTCAAAAGCAGCCAGCCTGCAATATCGCCCCGGAGACCTTCGATGGCCTCGAGCTTCAGGAGGGCCACGCCGAATGCAATGCCGACCACGCCCAATGCGACGGAGCTGAGCACGTGGGCTATCCCACACACCAGAGTAATGATTACGGTCTTGGCGAGCGACCAGCCGCCAACCCGCGACATGGCCAAGAATGGCAAATAGTGGTCGGGTCCAAGAACAGTATGAATAAACCCGATCGTCGCGGCCGTACCGCACAGAAGTGTGATGCCCTCGTTCATGTCTTCATTCCCCGAGCCGGCCTTCTCATCGCAAGTACTCTGGTACCATTGGCAACCGCCGCGTTCATATCAGGCAGGAGCCCAAACGGCTGACACGGCGCTCACTCGGACCCGGCGCCGCATACAGGACAATACAGCTTACCATCTTGCCTCTCCAAGGGCACCCACCGGCCGCGACACGTTGCCGAATTGCACCGCCGTGCCTGTGCGCCGGTCTTGTTCTGACATTTCGGACAGTCAACCGGAAACTTCCGGTAGCCAAACTTACGATGAATCACGAAATGATGGCGGCAGTCGAGACCCGTACAGACAACGTGGAAATCTGCCGTCTTGGCCTGAGGTCTCGCCGTGGCCGGCGGTGCCAACGTTCCGGCGACTCGGGTTGCCCCCCACAGCAACACGGCAGCACCCAGGCCGTAGGCTGCGTAGCGCACCGCTGTCGTGTGCCAGATCAGTACCGGCTCCTCCCGCACAGCCGCTAGCCAATCCCTGAAACGCTGCCTGGCAACGGGTATTTGCCCGCGTAGCAGGTGAAACCACTCAACAAGCCGTTTAGGGTGTTCCTGGGCCACAGCAGCCTACCCTTCGATTCGCTCGTCCATGGCGGTCTATGCTAACCGATCTGCATTCCTGGTTGATCGTATACGGTGTAATACGCTGTGAAAAATGGGGCCGGCCGGGAACATCGCGTGATACCCATGTCCCCAGCCAGCCCCGCGGCGCGTGGGTACCACATAAGCATATGTGTGGAAGGTCTATTGCGGATAGGCCCGGTTCGGTAACCTGTTTCTAGCAAGGAGGTTACGCCACATCATGCTCTACCGACACGTGGTGCTTGGTGGCTACGGCAGCCCGGCGAGCCTGACCGTGCGCCTCAAATCGGAACATGTGCGAGTGACGCTTGACGGTCTGGATTCGGTAAACACGGTGGCACTTTAATTGATCTAACCTACTGTAAATACGAAAGTTATGGAATCGTGAACTATGTGATTAACAAGAATCTGATCGTTGACAGCCGGGAGTATCTGAGCTAGAAAGGCGCGTGAGCGACAGTCCCGCGTATTGCATGCGTCGGGTTGTCAAGACAACGCGATGCGTTGCCCGATAGATGCGGCTTCTTTAGCCGTGGCGAACTTCCGGGATCGCAGCTATGCTCCGGTTCCGGAAGTTTTTTTGCGCCTGCCGTGGGATGCGTTCCGCATCGGGAAGGGTGAACATCACAAACGATCGTAGACACGCCATCGTTCAAACAGCCGACGTTGTGGCTAATCAACAGCTCTGCCGTGAGCATTACCGCCTGACGCTTGGCGTGGGGGTGTTTCCCGGAGCAAGCCCGGGCCAGTTTGTTCATCTGAGTCCTGAGCCTGATTCGCCGACCGGCTATCCTACCTGGGACCCCGGCCGGCGCCTCCCGCGCGATGGCCGCACAACAGGGCGATCCACCCCGATGTTACGACGCGCTTTCAGTATCGGTGGTCTTCGGCGCGCGGACGACGCCGTGCATCTTGATGTTATCTACCGCGTAGTCGGAGCGGCAACCCGCTGGATGGAATCGCTCTCGGTGACGGATCGTCTCAGCCTGCTGGGCCCGCTCGGAAACGGGTTTCCCATTCACGACCGCAAACGGGTCGCTTGGCTGGTGGCCGGCGGTGTGGGTTTGCCGCCGATGCTCTGGCTGGCGGAGGCACTGCAAAATGCGGGCAAGCACACGGTTGCGTTCTGCGGTGCGCAAACCGGCGACCTGCTTGCCCTGACCTTGGAGCCATCCGTCCGGCCGGCTGACGATGCCGGCCGTGCTACGATTTGTTGCCGTGAGTTTGCCCAAAGCGGAGCGCCGGTCGTCGTCAGCACGGACGACGGCTCCCTCGGTTTTCGCGGGCATATCGGCGCGGCGATGGCGGCCTATCACCAGGCCAACCCGGTTCCCCAGGACGATCTTGTTGTTTACACCTGCGGGCCGGAGCCTATGATGCAGTTCGTCGCTGAGTACTGCATTGCTCGAGATCTTGAATGTTACGCCTGCATGGAGCGGGCCATGGCCTGCGGGACGGGCCTGTGCCAGTCGTGTGTCGTTCCGGTGCGTGACGACACCGATCCGGACGGTTGGCGGTACCGGCTGTGCTGCACCGAAGGGCCGGTCTTCGACGCCAGTGAGATTATCTGGGAACCCGTCGGCTCGGCGTGAGGTCCACGTGGGCTATGGGGCGGCGCTGCCCTTTGGCAAGGTGTCGTCCGGTGGCGGTGTGGGGGGCGGTACCCAGCATGCCTGGCAACGGGCTTCGTAACTCTCGGGCCCGCCGACCATGTTCCCGTCGATGATCGGTGCGAACCGCTGCGTGCGATCGGCCAGAACACCGCATTCGGCGCAGACAGCGTGCCTGACGATCGACTCGTCGGCCATCGCGCCAAGGCGTTCCGCTACTGCAAAGGGTCGCCCCCAGCTATCCCGGTCTAGTGACGTTGTAATGACAGTAACACCGCGGTCAGCCAGCCCGCGCGTGACGTCGACAAGTTCAGCGTCGAAGAAGTGGGCTTCATCGACCGCGATGACCTCAATCCCCGGTCGAAGATGATCCATGATCTCGTCGGCGGATGCGATCTGAATGGCCGGCCACTCCTCACCGTCATGCGAGACGACGGCATCGGCCCGGTATCGCTGATCGATCACGTGCTTGAACACCAGGATGGAAGGCAAAGAGAACTCAGCAAGCCTTCGAAACAGTTCCGTGGTTTTGCCGCTGAACATGCACCCGGCGATGACCGTGATCGTGCCGCGCGGCGCCGCAGGCCCGACAGAAGATGCCGGATTATTCTGAAGCCCATTACTGGTACCGCGCATGCCCGAATTGTGACCGTACTAGCCGGGTCTGTGAAGCGCCAAGGTAGAAAAGACCAACGGTTACGGTCCACCGCCGCTAGAGATCGTGCTCACCGCGGAGCGGTTTTAGTCTGGTCGGAGCTCTCTTAGATGGTTGTGCGGACGTTCGTGCCAGATCGGCAAGGCGGGCAACGATTTTGTCGTCCGGGCGCAGCCTGGCCGCACTCTCCAGCGCTTCAGCAGCCCTCGTCATGTTGTTGGAGAAAAAGTAACAGTAGCCCAGTACGAACCAGAGGTTGCCGTTGTCCGCGTCGAAGTTGACGGCGTCGCGAAGGGTCTCGAGATGTCTGGGAAAGTCCGCCCGGTTTCCGTAGGCGTCGCGGATGTCCATCGGCAAGTATATGAGCTTGGGCTGCAGTTCGATCGCCCGTCTCAACAGCCGAGCCACCGGTTCGTAATTACCCAGAGCGACGTGGGCGTGGGCAGCGCACAGGCGCGAGGTGGGATCACCCTGGTTCGCCGCGGCAGCCAGCAGGAACTGCCGTACCGCCAGGCCGTAGTCAGCCGCCGCAAACGCCGCGTGACCGGTGGCCATGGCCTGCTGATAAGTTGCCAGGCCTCGTTCCGCCTGGATTTCGAAGCGTTCAAAGTTGCCGCCGTCGGCGACACCCTGCCGATAGGCCCGCTCGAGGTCGTACCCGTACGGATCGCCGTGGTAAGGCACGCCGAATCGGTAGGTATAGTCGTCGTGGTAATAAGCCCGAAGTCGCCCAAAACGCCGGGCGTACCCCCGCGGGCGATGACGGTATCGATCCAGGTACCGGGGCCGACCCCACGGCCGATTCGGATCCGGAAAGCCAAAGCGGCGCTCGATCAGCGGTGAACGATCCTCCTGAGCTTCCTCGGGACATGGTTGTTCCGGGGGCTGCTCACACTCGGACCGCCCGTCACTTTGATGAACCTGCTGCTGAGCGAAAGCGGGCGCGGCCGACATAAGTCCGCCGACCACCCACGCAGCCACTGCAAGAGCGCGTAGATCACGATCCAACATTGCTCCACCTGCCTTTCCCGGTGCGACGACTCGAGAGGGACGCTTCGCCGTCAACTCGAGAAACGCCCTCCGCTCATTATTGTACCAGGAATGGCCAGCGAGGTTCCACCGGCCCATGTCCGTCGTGAGCCGCCTGGCCAGATGAAGCTCTTCTTGCTCAATTCTGGCTCGAAACGCGCTCGGTGCTGAGCGGGATGCCCTCGAGCAGAGCGGTGCCGATCCGGACATAGGTGGCACCGGCCTCGATGCCATACTCGAAGTCGTTGGTCATACCCAGGGAGAGTTCTCTGAACTCCGGACCGCAGATGCGATCGGTCACAATTTCGTCAAACAGCTCGCGAACGCGCCCGAACACCTGCCGTATGCTGGATTCGTCCTCGGTCAACGGGGCCATGGCCATCAGACCACGGAGCTCGATGTGTTCCAGCGAATTGACCTGCTCGGCCAGGTGCGTGGTGGCCGCGACGGCGACGCCGTATTTGTCTGGATCGTCCGCTGCATTCACCTCGAGCAGGATAGGCATTACGCGGCCGAGCTTGGTGGATTGGGCATCGATCTCCTCGGCCAGACGGAGACTGTCCACCGAGTGGATCAGGTCTATCCAGGGTAGCACTGCCTTTACCTTGTTGCGCTGGAGGTGGCCGACCATGTGCCACCGTGGCCTGGGACGGGCCCCGGCGCTAACGTCCCGTGCCCGACGGCCCAGCCACTCGTTGATCGCAGCCGCCCGCTTACTCAATTCCTGCACCCGGCTCTCCCCAAGGTTGGTGAAGCCCAGGTCCACCATCGTTCGGATGACATCGAGGCTGGCGTATTTGGTGACGGCGACGAGCGTGACACCAGCGGGGTCCCGCTGGGCACGGTGACAGGCATCGTGAATTCGCTGCTCGACCCGCTTCCAGTTCTCAGAGAGCCTTCGCTTCATCGCGCAAGATCCAGTACACGCCGTAAGTTGAACACAACATCAGCGATCCGCCGCTGGCCGCGCGTCGTAGTATAGCAATCCGAGATACCATCGGCTAACGCTTATGGTGTCGAATCGGGCACGGTGCCGTTGCTAGGTTGTGAGAATCTTGAGCCCGGATGGGCGCGTGCACTGTGTCGTGGGCCGGTTTTCCATGAGCTTAAGAGCGGCTGCGCCGAAGCTCCACCCGGGGCGAGGGGCCGGATGATGGGGCAGCGATGCGTCCGATCCGGTGCGTCCCTGTGATTCCTCTGCGGTGGCGTCACCTCAGCAAGATCTGAGGGATAGCAGAGGTGGGCCGTGTCCGTTAGACTGACAGCCTGGGCCTCTACGGGACGGGCGGGTTAAATATCCAAGAAACTCCGCTGCGCACGGGCAACGGGTCGGCCCGGCGCAGCACCAGTGAGGACCGTAAACAAGACCGTAAAAGAGCAAGCCATAGCCAAGGAGATTGCTATATGACGACACAGGAGCAAACGATCAATTGTGCCCGCGTCGGTCAGCCGGCGCCGGACTTTACCGCGATGGCCGTCGTGAATAAGGGGTTCAAGGAAACCACCCTGTCCTCTTACCGAGGCCAGTATGTGGTCCTGTTCTTCTGGCCGCTGGATTTCACGTTCGTCTGCCCGACGGAGATCATCGCGTTCTCGGACAAGGCGGAGGCCTTCACCGAGCGGAAGACGGCCTTGTTGGGTGTGTCGGTAGATAGCCATTTTACGCATCTGGCCTGGCAGCAGGTTCCCCGTAGTGAGGGCGGGCTGGGTGACATCGCCTACCCGATGATCTCCGACCAGACCCACGAGATCAGCCGCAAGTACGGCGTGCTCCTTGACGACAAAGGCGTGGCACTGCGAGGCCTGTTCCTGATCGACAGGGAGGGAATCGTTCGCCACATGGTGGTCAATGACCTGCCGCTGGGGCGGAGCGTCGACGAGGCCATCCGCATGGTCGACGCGCTGCAGTTCTTCGAGAAAAACGGCGAGGTGTGTCCGGCCAACTGGCACCCGGGCGATCCTACGATAAAGCCCGATCCGGAGAAGTCCAAGGAGTATTTCCGCCGGACCGCTGACGCCACGGCGCGCTAACAGCTCGTTGAAGAATGTGGCGTCGCCCCTTGTGGGCGACGAACATCGCCGTATAACGCCACCCACGAGGGATGGCGCTACACTTGGGCGCCCTGGAGGTCGACGGCGGGAGTCGTCTTCCCGAGAGTACGCTGGAAGACCGGCCGGGTGATCGCGCTTGACGCTCAGCGTATGGCGCGCGTCGGGTTTGTCGAAACGGTATTCCCGGCGAGTCAGAATGAGGTGCGCTCCGCCCAACATTCGATTTGAGGTCGGGTGACGCGCGACGTGTCTACACGGTGTCTTTCCGCGCCTGCTCTCTCTGATCCGCTCCCCTTTTGTATCCTTCCTCGAAGGCTGCGAGATTCATATCTACGGTTTTTGGTGGGACGCTCTCGGAGATGGCTGCACGGAGCGAATCGCGGGATACCACGCCGGTCAATCCGGCCATGCAGCCCACCATGATCACGTTGGCCACCACCTCGCGGCCAAAGGTTCTCTCGGCGATATCCGTTGCCGGCAGGCCAAGAGCACGGACTGTACAGTCGCCGGGCTTCACCAGGTCACTGTCGTACACGAGAATCCCGTCTTCCTTCAGGTT
>CP070827.1:648354-656729 GCA_020344555.1 Phycisphaerales bacterium | reverse complement strand
CCGGCTTACGAGTACTTCAGCGTCGTGAACCATGAGCTTCCCCTCGACGCGAGGATTCTCATGGTCGGCGACTCCAGGGCGTTTTATTTCAAACGACAAGTTGACTACTGCGTGGCTTTCAACCGGAATCCGTTTTTCGAGGCCGTCCGCACCGCTGCAACCGGGCGGAACCTGCTGAACCGGCTGCGTGACGAGGGCTACACGCACATACTGGTCAACTGGAGCGAGATCGGGCGTTTGGCCTCGACCTACGGCTTTTCTCCGGCCGTGAGCCCAGAACAACTCGAACAGACATTCGACCGTCTGTCCGCTGCCGGTCTGAGCCGGCTTCGCGCGTTCCCCCATCCGCAAAAAGATAAGCGATACGTGGAGCTGTACGAGATACCACGGTAGCCGACAGGGCTGATAATCTCACAACGTGATGACTTTTTGGGCAGCGTGCATCATCGCCAGAATCTCATCCATGTTGCTGATTCGGTCGAACAGCAACTCATCCTTGATCCCGTAGTAGTCGACGCAGGTGCCGCACGGGAGGATGTCCACCCCGTGTTCGTGGAGCACGCCCAGCTCGACCGCGACGTAGGAATCCTTCGTGGCCAACCGGACGCCGGAGTTGTACAGCACAACCGCCTCGACCTCTTTGGAGTTTCCCAGCTTCCGCAGGCACGTGGCCAAGAGCTTCCGGCCCAGCTTTCGATCACCGTGCCCCATCTGGTCGCTGTTGATTACGACAACTGTCTTCATCAAAGGTACCTCATCCTGTGTTCATGCCGACCCGGGTCGCCAATACTCCGGCTACGAAACTCCTGACTCGCGGGCCAAACGCGACAAACCCTACACACTGTCAGCCTTACGGAGGCTCCCGTTGATGACAACGGGGCCGGTATGCAGCTAGAATAACCACCGCGCATAGGCGCGGGTTGTTGGCCTGGCCGCGCCTGCGGCGACTATAGCCATGACGGACGAGTTAATCAATCATACGGCGCCTTCGAATACGAACGGCGTGTCTCCATCGGCGGCCGCTCCACACGGTCAAGCAATGCGGGATCGCCGTTTGGTCAAACGGGGATTGGTCGTATTCGCGGTCGCGCTACTCGTGCGCTTTGTCTACCTCTATGAGGTTCGGACGATCCCTTTTTTCGAATTTCCCATGGTGGACTCCCGATCCTACGACCAGTGGGGACAGCGTATCGCTTCAGGTGACTGGTGGGGTGATGAAGTCTTCTATCAGGCGCCGGCCTACCCGTATCTGTTGGGCGTGATTTATTCAGTCGCAGGGCACAACCTGATGCTGGTGCATGTTGTGCAGATTATCATGGGGGCGATGTCCTGCGTGCTGATTTACCTCGCCGGGCGACGTTTTTTCGGCGAGCGAGCCGGGCTGGCAGCCGGTGTGCTGCTGGCCCTGTATGCACCGGCCATCTTCTTTGACGGCGTTATTCACAAGACAGGCCTGGGGCTGTTCCTCACGTCGCTCCTGCTGTACCTGCTGGCCCGCACCCTTGACAGGACCACCACCGTCGGCTTTGTACTCTGCGGGCTGGCCTCGGGTGTGCTTGCGCTGACTCGCGAGAACATGCTGCTGCTTATCGCCGTGGTTCCCGTTTGGATATTACTGCGAACCAAAGACTGCCGAATCAAAGGTCGCCTGGGCTGGACGCTTGGCTATCTCGCCGGAGCGGCACTGGTGCTGGTACCGGTGGGGTTTCGGAACTACAGCGTCGGGTCCGTCTTCGCGGTCACAACTTTCAACGTGGGGCCGAACTTCTACTTCGGCAACAATCCCGACGCAAACGGGCTGTACGAGCCGCTTCGCCACGAGCGGCAAGACCCGTTGTTCGAACGGCAGGATGCCATTGATGTGGCCGAGCAGGCCCTCGGTCGCGAGCTGGCGCCGGGTGAGGTGTCAGATTACTGGTTTCGTCGGGGGATGGCGTTTGTCACAGGTCAGCCGGTGGCGTGGCTGAGGCTGATGTTGCGCAAGGTCCTGCTCACCTGGAATCGATTCGAGGTGCCCGACACAGAAGATCTGTACACCTACGCCGAGTGGTCGTCGTTGTTGGGTGTGCTACGCACGGTGTTTCACTTTGGCGTCCTGGCTCCGTTAGGCATAGCGGGCATCGTGCTCTCCTGGCCTCAGTGGCGACGTGCATGGTTGCTCTACCTGCTGTTGGCGTTCATTACGGCCGGTGTGGCGATCTTCTTCGTCTTCGCGCGGTATCGCTTTCCGCTTGTGCCGGTGCTGGTTCCGCTGGCAGGATACGCCTGTATCGAGAGTCTCGCTGCATGTCGGGCCCGGCGGGTACGTACCCTGGCCGTTGCCGCCGCCTTCGCGGTGGTGGCCGCCTTCCTGGTCAATCGCCCGATGGTTCCCGAGTCCGCCTATCGCAGCGTGGCGTTTGCCAATCTGAGCATCGCCTGTGGCCAGGCCGGTCGCATGGGTGACGCCGAGCGTTACCTGCACAGGGCGATCGAGCTGTATCCTGACAACGCCGCCGCTCACGGCCGGCTGGGCATGCTCATGGCCCGAACCGGCCGGCCGGAAGCGGGGGTGAAGCACCTGCGCAAGGCCACCGCACTTGACCCCACCGTTGCAGCTACCCATGTTGACCTTGCCCGGGTACTGGCCGGGCAGGGCCGGACAGATCAGGCCGAGCTGCATTACCGCCAGGCCATCCGCCTGAAGCCGGATGGCAAGCACGCCAGGATGGCACTGGTTGAACTGCTATCGGCGAAGGGGTCAAAGGACGAAGCACTGCATGAGTTGGAGCTTCTTACGCTACTCGATCCGGATAACGCCCGGCTGCGTCTGCGCATGGGGCTGCTGTTGCGGGAAGTCGGCCGAGACATGGATGCGGATCGCGAGTTTCGCCTGGCTGTCAGTCTTGACCCCGCCATGGCGGACGCTCTCGAGGCCGAGGGCATCAAGCTGTCCGTGGGGGCCGACCGCTTGCCGCCGGAAACTTCCCCAGAGACACAGCCGAAGGACGCTGAGACTATCGTCCAGGAGGCTCGTCAGCTAGCTCAGATCGGACGCTTCGTCGCAGCGATCGAACAATACGAAAGCGCTATTGAACTGGAGCCGGATGATCCATTTCTTCATTACGAAATCGGTGGCGCTCTAAGTGCCATCGACCGGCACCGCGAGGCCATGGAACATTATAAGCGGGCAATCGAGCTATCACCCGGCTTTGCGGAGGCCCACAACAACCTCGGGCAGATCTACGGGTTACTGAACGACACCGAATCGGCCGTGAAGCACTACCGGCTCGCCGTCGCAGCAAACCCGCAAATGCTCCAGGCTCATTACAACCTCGCCACCGGTCTGGCGGCATTGGGCCGGTTCGACGAGGCCATCGCAGCTATGGAACGCTGCCTGGAACTGGCCTCATCCGCAGATCGGACCGATTTAATCAGTCGCATCGAAGACCGCCTGGCACGTTTACGGCAAGAGGCCCAATCCCGCAGCGAACGCGGTTCCGACCGGCCGTAGCAGTTCCGACCGGATGAGATCGAGACCCAGGGCTCAACCAGCCAACGCTGGGATGTGGTCGCTTTGGGTCTGCTCAGGATTCTGCTTCGGTTGGTTGCTCTGCCTCTACGGATTCCAGGAGGATTTCTGCAACGTCCAGTTGGGGGAGGTCTTCGCGGTCCTTGTCGGCCAGGCCGTCGATCAACATGCGCATGCAAAACGGGCAGGCACTGGCAATGGCATCGGGGCCCGTCTCGAGTAGCTGCTGGGTTCGGGCCGCGTTGACGCGCTGATCGCCGGACTCTTCTTCCTTGAACATCTGAGCACCGCCGGCCCCGCAGCACATCCCGCGATCGCGCGTTTCCGCCGGTTCAACCAGCGTCAGGCCGGGAATGCGCTGGAGTGCTTCTCGCGGGGCCTCGTAGATATCGTTGTACCGGCCGAGGTAGCAGGAGTCATGGAACGCCACTTTCTTGTCGACAGGTTTGCTTGGCTTGAGTCTACCCCTGGCCAGGAGATCGGCCAGGAACGTCGTGTGATGGATCACGTCGTAGTTCCCGCCGAAGTCCCCGTATTCATGCTGCAACATGTTGTAGCAGTGCGGGCATGTAGTGACGATCTTTTTTTTGTCCGCTCCATACCGGTTGAGCGTCTCGACGTTTTGTTGGGCGAACATCTGGAAGAGGTACTCGTTACCAGCCCGGCGGGCTACGTCGCCGGTGCACTGCTCCTCGTTGCCCAGAATCGCAAAGTCGACACCGGCTTTTTGCATCAACCGGGCGGTTGCCCGTGTCACTTTCTTGGCACGATCGTCAAAAGCCGGGGCACAGCCGACCCATAGGATCACCTCCGCGTCCGGATGATCCGCCAGCGTCTTGACATCCAGGCCCTCCGCCCATTTGGCGCGTTCTTCGGCCGGGAACCCCCAGGGATTGAAGCTGGCTTCGAGGCAGCGGAAGGCCGTTTGAAGCTCGTTGGGGAGTTCCCCGCGCTCCTGAACGAGATAACGCCGCATGTCGACAATCTTGTCAACGTAGGTGATAAGGACTGGGCATTCCTGTTCACAGGCCCGACAGGACGTGCAAGCCCACAGCACCTCCGGGTCAATCACGCCGTCGACGAGATCCTTGTGGTGTTCCGGCGGGTCACCGTCGATCTCGTTTCCGCTCCCTAACGGTCGCGGCTCGGATCCGTCGTCGGCGCTAGACTTGGCGTTTACCAGTGCCTTGTCATGCTTATAGAGAAAATCCCGCAGATCGAGCGTGAAGTGCTTTGGCGACAGCTTCTTGCCGGTGCTCGTCGCCGGACAATGATCGCTGCACCGGCCGCATTCCGTACAGGTGTAGAAGTCCAGGATCGACTTCCAACTGAACTGGTCGATGCGCTTGATGCCCAGCGTCTCCTCACGCTCCAGCCGGCCTTCGATATCCTCGATCGGCGGCAGACGCCCCGGCGGCTTTAAGTTCTGCGTGTATACATTCGGTATGGCCGTGATGACATGAAAGTGCTTCGAGTACGGCAGCAGGTTCAAGAAGATCAGCACTAACAGCACGTGCGTCCAGAAGCCGACGTGACGGAGGCAGTTCAACGCGCCGTCGGAGAGCCCCTGCACCATCATCGCTACAACCGAACCGGCGGGTTCCATAGCGTGAAATGACACCACTCGCCGTGCCAACGGTGACTCCGGTTCGGTCTGATAGTCGATCTCTTTGGCCTCGAAGGCGTCAAGATCAACAGCTTCTTCCGGAGGTTCGACTCTAATTTGTTCAACGTCAAGTGTATCAAGATCGGGAAGTGCTTCCGCAGGTTCCGCTGTGACGGCTCTTACTTCTCCCACATCGAGACGACGTAGGGTACGCGCCCCGGGAGGGTCGGGAACTGAAGGGGTGCCGAAGTGCCTCGGGGCGAGCGCCACGCCGGGTGCGCCGTGGCCGCGAGCTTGCTGGGCAATCAACGCCCCGTCGTACAGGACGTCTGCGACCATCATCACGACAATGATCCAGATGATGATCAGCCCTTCGGTGCTGAGCGTCATACGCGAGAGCCGGGTGATCATGCGGTAGTACACGAAGACCAACGCGGCCAGGAACACCAGAACAGCGAACACGTCCTTTAGCAGCGAGTAGATCTTGCCCAGGATCTGCTCCGTACCGAAGATCCAAAAACTGAACGACTCGTCGAAGCCCTGGCCCCACAGCATCAACGATCGAAGCAGAAGGACCAGAAAGCCGAAGAAGATGATCATGTGGGCGTAGCCGGCCAGGGGATAGCGGCGCATGCGAAGCTGCGCAATCGCGTAGGTCCACACCGCGCCCAGGCGCGCTCCCGGCCGGTCGAAGCGGTCCTCCGACGTCCCGACCATCATCAGCTTCCACCGCCGCCAGGCGGAATACACGAAAATCCCCCACCCCAAGATCAACAACAACGCCATCACGATCGGATTCATGCACCTCGACTCCTTCGAAGTCCGGTAGGGTGGGTCATTGACCCACCTTCTGTTGCTTTAGCGAGCCGCGGGCTTTGGCCCGCGCGGAGTGCCCATCGCCAATGTGACGTACGTGTGGACAGTCTGTGTCGTCCACTCTGTGGATGGCCGGGTGGAATGCCCACGCTTGTGTGGGCATATGCCTTCGATCGTCCAACGACACGGTCACGCAAACCGTGAAGCATACCACACAGACCTTCCGACGCATCTACCCGAGGACGACGGCTCGGCGCTGGGAAGAACTACCCCTTCAGGCGCATGAACTCTTCCGTCAGCAGGGGGACCAGTTTGAAGAGGTCGACCACGCAGCCGTAGTCGGCCACGTTGAAGATCGGGGCTTCCTTCTTGGTGTTGACGGCGACGATGACCTTGCTGCCGCGCATGCCGGCCAGGTGTTGGATGGCACCGTCGATCCCACAGGCGATGTACAGCCGCGGCGTCACCACCTTGCCGGTGAGCCCCACCTGACGGGAGTGCGGCTGATACCCGGCGTCGCAGGCCGCCCGCGACGCACCCACCGCCCCGTCCAGCACTTCCGCCAGCTCCTGAAGAACCTTGAAATTCTCTTCCTTCTTCAGGGCCCGTCCGCCGGAGACGACGATATCGGCCTCGGTCACGTCCTTGACACCCGCGCTGGTACTCACGATGTCCTTTATCTTCAGCCGGTTTTCACTGTCGGTAAGTGACAGCGGGACGGACACCATCTCGGCGGAGGCTCCCGCCTGGGGCTCGCCCGCGCCGTAGGCGTTGGAGCGCACCGTGGCCACCTGCAGGCAACCGCCTGACAGGCGAAACTTGGCATTGAACTTTCCGGCGTACATGGGCTTGGAGACGACCAGATCGTCGCCGTCGCACGAGACCTCGGTACAGTCGATGGCCAGCGCCGCCCGTTTCCGCGCCGCCAGGCGCGAGGCCAAGTCGCGACCCATGGCCGTCGTCGGGACTAATACGGTTTTCGGATCGGCCTTATCGATCACGGCTGCAATGGCGGCCGCATAGGGCGCGGCTCGGTACATGGCCAACTGAGGATCGTCGACCGTATAGACCTTCTTGGCACCGTAGGCCGCAACCTCCGCAACGAGACCGCCCACGTCTTGACCGACGACGCAGGCCTCCGCCTGTCCGCCGGTCGTCTTTGCCAGATCATTCGCCAACTTCAATAGCTGAAATGAAGCCGGAAGAATCTTCCCGCTACGCTGCTCAATGAATACAAGTATGTTGCTGCTCATGGCTAAACGACCTTCGCCTCCTCACGCAAGACCCTGACAAGTTCCTTGGCCATCTCTTCCGGCTCACCCTCGATCACTTTGCACTCCGGCCTCGGCGGCGGCGGAGCGACCGACTCGAAGCCGGTCCCGGCCTTTAGAGCCTCCTCACCGGCCAGATCCGCAGAGGTCAGCAACTTGACCGGTTTCTTCTTAGCCTTCATGAGGTTGGGCAGCGACGGATAGCGAGGCACAACGAAACCCTTTTCCAGAGTTAAAAGGGCCGGCAGGTCGCACTCCACCACTTCCTCGGCCCCCTCGATGCGCCGCTTGGCAACGAAGCTCTTGCCGTCCTCCGACATCTCCAAGCCTTGCAGGGCTCCGACGTGTGGCAGGTCCAAAAACTCCGCCAGCGCCGGCCCCACCGCCCCGGCATCCAGGTCGATGGTGTATTTGCCGCAGAGGATCAGGTCGAAGCCCTTTTCGTCCTTCTTGATGGCCTCGGCGATCACGTAAGCGGCGAACAGCTCGTTCAGCGACTCGAATGCCGGGTCGTTGATGTGGATGCCGGAGTCGGTACCCATGGCCAGGGCAACCCGAAGGGCCTCGGCCGCCTTGTCCGGCCCCAGTATAAGGGCCACAACCTCGGTCACGTCCTTCCGCTTCTCGCGAAGCTGAACCCCCAGCTCGACGCCGAACTCGTCAAACGGGTCGAGCACGTATTTCAGACCGCTGGTATCGATCCCGCTCCCGTCAGCCAGCACTTTGATGGTGGCGTTGGAGTCGGGCACCTGTTTGATGACCGTTAAGATTCTCAACGTAGGGATCTCCTATGCTCAGGGCCAATCAACGTTCACCTGTCGCACATAAGAGCGCTGAACGGCACACTGAGCCATTAGCAAAGGCCGTACCAAGCCTGCCGGACACCGCGCCAGTGTCTCGGGGTTGGGATAATAGCAGGTTTCCCGGGCCGGCTGCAAACGGTTGGCGTGTTGTGTGCCCACGCGGATATCACACCCGAGCACGTGTCAGGGCGCTTCCATGCCCGCCGGATAGCGGGGCGTGGGGCCGACTGCAACGGGCGCATCGGGCTCCACATCGATCTTGACCGTGATCGGCGCCGCGCAGTGCTTCCTCGGACCCGACCCCACGTCGGAGCGTATCAGTCCCCCATGCTCCGCATTCCAGAGAATCGTGCCCGGCCGTTGGATCA
>CP070827.1:639870-648254 GCA_020344555.1 Phycisphaerales bacterium | reverse complement strand
ACGGACCTGGACGGCGACGGGGACACCGACGTCCTCTCCGCATCATGGAACGATGACAAGATCGCCTGGTACGATAGCGACGGCGGCTCGCCCCCGAGCTTCACCGAGCGGGTGATCTCGACCGCCGCAGACGGCGCCCGTTCCGTTTTCGCGACGGACCTGGACGGCGACGGGGACACCGACGTCCTCTCCGCGTCATACGAAGGCGACAAGATCGCCTGGTACGAAAGCAACGGCGGCTCGCCCCCGAGCTTCACCGAGCGGGTGATCTCGACCGCCGCTGACGGGGCCAATTCCGTTTTCGCGACGGACTTAGACGGCGACGGGAACACCGACGTCCTCTCCGCATCTGCGGTTGACGACAAGATCGCGTGGTACGAGAGCGACGGTGGCTTGCCCCCGAGCTTCACTGAGCGGGTGATCTCGACCGCGGCAGACGGGGCCGCTTCCGTTTTCGCGACGGACGTAGACGGCGACGGGGACACCGACGTCCTCTCCGCGTCTACGGTTGACAACAAGATCGCGTGGTACGAGCAGCTGCCACCAATCCCCACGGTCTCCGAATGGGGCTTGGTGACGATGACCCTGCTCGTCCTGGCGGCGGGCACCATGGTGATCAGACGGCGGCGGGCGACTGCAGCCTAGCGCCCTTATCCCGATAGGAGCGTCGCCGTCTTCTTATCAGGTGAGAGGTCCGGCAGCGACGCAATAGCTGACGCACGCTCGGGCAGCAGCGTGTGCGTGTACCCTCGCAATTCAGGTTGATGTCCGAATGGCGCATGAGTTCCATCGCCACCTTGGGCGCCACGCTAGCACATGCCAGGTTGCTACCGAACAAGTGTCTCAACGAATGGAAGTTACGCGGACGGCCGACCGAGTCGCACTCCGACAACTTGGCAGCGGCCATATCGTCCCGAAGCATCGCCGCCATACGGGTCTCATCGGGCGTCTCCGAGAATACCCGCGAGGATGGGTCCACCCTGCCTTGCAGCATCCGCCAGCAGCGAAGTATGCCAGCGAGAGACGGTGTCAACGGCCCTGAAACGAAAGCCACCGGACGGACTCGAACCGTCGACCTGCGGTTTACAAAACCGCTGCTCTGGCCAACTGAGCTACGGTGGCACGGATGTCGAGCGCAAATGCTCTACCGACCGCTGAGAGTATAGGTATAGACAAGCAACCGGACAATCACTCCGGGCCACAGTTGAGCACGAACGTGGGTTCCATCCGCCGTCCGCCCGGACAGCAAGACCGCCCCAGCGGTCACAAGCACATCGGGAACGATGAGCCCGAATGTCAGACTGATGTCCTAATCGATCTGCCGGTCTGTATTCGTGCGGGTTGATGCTGATCGGATCTGCAGCCGGCCGCGGCCCCGGTACGGGGACTACAGCCGTTTGGGTCCGGCGGCCCGGACTTCGTCGGGACAGCCGGAGGCGAAGAGCTTGAAGTTCTCGATGTAGCGGGCGGCCAGGGCGTCGTACTTTCGCCAGTAGTCATCCTTGTTGCCCCAGGTATTGGCCGGGTCCAGGACCTCCGGCGGCACGTCAGGACAGCTCGTCGGCACGCCGAAGCCGAAGAGCTTGTCCTTGCGGTACTCGACGTTCGTGAGCCGGCCGTCCAGAGCGGCGTTGAGCAGGGCGCGGGTGTGGTGGATGCTCATCCGTTTGCCGATGCCGAAGGACCCACCCGTCCAGCCGGTGTTGACCAGCCAGCACTCGGCGCCGTGCTTGGCCATCTTCTGTCTGAGAAGGTTGGCGTACTTGAAGGGGTGGTGGACCATAAACGGTGCCCCGAAGCAGGCACTGAAGGTGATCTCCGGCTCGATCCCCAGCCCGACCTCGGTACCGGCGATCTTCGACGTGTAACCACTGATGAAGTGGTACATGGACTGCTGATGATCGAGCCTGGCGATGGGCGGCAGCACACCCTGGGCATCGCAGGTCAGGAAGATCACATTGTTGGGGTGCGAGCGGGCCATCTTCTCGGGCACCACGTTGGGGATAAACTCCAACGGGTACGAGGCACGGGTGTTCTCGGTAATCATGTCGTCGTCGAGGTCGATCCGCCGGGAGGTCGGGTCGTAGATCACGTTTTCGAGGATGGTGCCGAAGCGGCGGGTGCAGGCATAGATCTGGGGCTCGTGCTCGGCCGACAGGCGGATGACCTTGGCGTAGCAGCCACCTTCGAAGTTGAAGACGCCCTCATCGCTCCAGCCGTGCTCGTCGTCGCCGATAAGGGCCCGGCGGGGGTCGGCCGACAGCGTGGTCTTGCCTGTTCCGCTGAGCCCGAAGAACAGTGCCACATCACCGTCTCTCCCTACGTTCGCTGAGCAGTGCATGGCCAATACGCCTCTGAGCGGCAGCAGGAAGTTCAGAATCGTAAAGATGGTCTTCTTTATCTCCCCGCCGTAGCTGGAATCAGCGATGACGGCCAGGCGTTGAGCGAAGTTGATCAGCATTGCGGTTTCGCTGCGCGTTCCGTCGATCTTGGGGTCGGTTTTGAACGAGGGCGAGGCAATCACGGTAAACTCCGGGACGTGCTTCTTGTACTCGTCCAGGTTGTCAATCTTGATGAACATGTTGCGGGCGAACAGGTTCTGCCAGGCTTTGTCGGTGATGATGCGGATGGACATGCGGTACTCAGGGTCGGCCCCGGCATAGCAGTCCTGCACGAACAGCTCTTCACCCTGGAGGAAGGCCTGCAACCGGGTCAGCACGCCGTTGAACTTTTCGGGGCTGAACGGGCGGTTGTACTCACCCCAGGCGACTTTGTCCTCGGTAGAGTGCTCGCGGACGATAAACTTGTCCGCTGCGGCCCGGGCGGTGTGTTTTCCGGTGTGGACCAGGAAAGGTCCGCCGTGGGCCACGTGCCCTTCGCCGCGGAAGACGGCCTCTTCATACAAAGCCGACGTCGGCAGGTTCCAGAAAACACGGTCCAGGTGAATCAGACCGTGGTTTTTCAGCCTGTAGTCACTGGCCAGGTCTCCCGCCTGCTTGATGGCCGGCGTATCGAATTCGAGGTACTTCATGGGATGGCTCCGGGTTGAAGCGTGCGAATGCACGATTCTCGGTTCAGTCCGCTAAACTTGTGACCCTGACAAGTCAAAGTTGCTCACCTCCATCAGTTTTGGCTCCCAGCCAACGTCTTGTCCAAGATCATGTGAAGTTCTACAAAGTGCGGTAGGTGCTCTTCGAGAACGAGCGGATCGAGTTCAGCGATCAACCTGAACGAGCGCTTACCCTTTTTGTACTCTCGATCGCGGCCACACTGCCGAGTCGCGTGTTCCAGTGCTTGCTGAACGTTGGCCGTTGCCCGCCCTTCCAGCCCGTCAAGCCCCGGCAGAGCGGACTCCTGAAGATGCTGACCGAAGAAACGCCGCAGCGCACCGCGGTCGGCGACACACCAAGTTTCCATACACTGGACCATGAGCTGGGCCTGATCATCCGTCGCGCCGTTTGGCCTGGGCCAACCGTTCAAGTGCTGAAGGTGCTTCCACGCGGGCTCCGTAACGGCCGCCTCACTGTCGACCAGGAGAATCGGAACCTCATCGTCGGAAGCCATCTCCAGGGCGGTATTGAAGTCGTCGAACGTCGAGCTGCGACCGCCGCACGCTTTTATCGACGGCATGCGTTCCTTGAACCCGGCCTTCTCGAACAGCTTACGGAATCCCCGGCGACACTCGATGTGTAGTGAGCGACTATCACCGCCACCCTCGATGTAGAGTTTCACCTTTACCACCGCGCCCCCCCGATTTCGCCCTTCGTCCAGAGCTCTCCGAGGCGGTACTTCTCAAGCCACCGACTCAGCTTGTCGCTCTCGAGGCGCTTCATGGTCGTTTGCCCCTCGGATTTCTCACACACCACTACGGACTCAGGCGTTTCGGTGAGCTGGTCGACGAGGATATCAGAATGCGTCGTCACCACGAGCTGGGTCCTGGTGGATGCTTCTCGCAGCAGTCTTGCGATCGTGGGCAGAATGTCGGGGTGCAGCCCGAGTTCGGGCTCTTCGATGCACACGAGCGGCGGGGGCTTTGGATCACACAGGATCGCCAACAGGCACAAATACCGCAATGTTCCATCGGACAGACGCGTGGCCGGGATGATGAAGCCCGACTCTTGGAAGAAGACCTGAACCGTTCCCCCTTCAACGGACACGTCGTAGTCGTCGATGCCGTCGTATAGCTCTCGCAGGTTCTCCAGCAGGCTTCGCTTGACGTCCAGTTCACGCCGCAGGCGGTTCAGAACGAGCCCCAGGTTGGCCCCGTCCGGCTCCAGGAATTCGTTCGGTTGGTCGGCCTTCTGCGGCTGGCGCGGCGCGGTATGCCGGCCGAATGACCATTCCCGGTAAAGGCGGAATCGGCTGTAAACCCGGGCCAGGTACGTGATTCCTCCATACTGGTCCGGGCCCTTGAGTTGCGAGAGGATTGACTCGCCCGCCGCGACATCCTCACGCTGCAAGCGGTGCTCCTTGCGCCCGGTCTTCAACACCGGTCTGCCTCGCTGAAACCGGTAGTAGGAGCCCACATCGCCTGGCTTGTCGGAATCCGGCTCCACAGTTTCGATTCGCTCGTCGATCAATCCGAATTTCTGCGCTAGTTCCATGAACTCAATCACGTGCCGAAGCGACTGATTGCTCTTTGGGTTGTCTACGACCACTTCAATCGCCGCGGTGGCCCCGGGTGTGCCCTTCCATACCCAATCACGAATGCCGCCTCCTTCCCGCACGGGTTTTGCCAGGTGCGTCGGCGCCGCGTGCAACAGGCCAAGTGCTTCGATCAGATTCGATTTGCCCGAGCCGTTCGGTCCAATCAGGACGTTGAGACTGTGCAATGGAAGTGACGGTGTGTCGGGCCCGAACGAAAGCAGATTCCGAAGCGTGATCTCACGAATAATCAACATGCTTTAGCTCCAGTCTCTCACTAGCTTACGTTCGCCGATGTACAGTTCGTTGGGCGAGTTGGGGTCCAGAGCCCATTTCATGCGTTCGACGCCCTCTATAACGTCCTTCACGGAGCCGCAGGTGGACAGTCGCAGGTAGCCTTCCAGACCGAACTCGACGCCCGGTACCGTAACGACCCGCACCTTCTCCACCAAAAACTCCGCGAGCCTGGTGGAGTCCTTTCCGTAGACGCTGAAATCGGCGAAGCAGTAGAAGGTGCCGTCCGGTCTGGTGACCTTGATCCCGTCGAACGCATTGAGCTGTTCGACCATAACGTTGCGGTTGTTCTCCAGCGTCAGCCTGAGGCTCTCCACACTGGACTGCACGCCGTTGATGGCTCCGACGGCCGCATGCTGCAAAAGTGCCGAGGGGCCTGAGGTCTGATGGCTTTGGATGTTGGTCATCACCTCGGTCAGCTTCTTGTTGGCCACCGCCCAGCCAATCCGAAAGCCCGTCATCGCGTACTGCTTGGAGACCCCGTTGACCACCACGAGCTTGGAGTTTTCGCTGGTGTCCTTGGCGTAGTCGTAGCAATTGATCGGCCTTCGTCCGTCGAAGAGGAGCCGGTGGTAGATATCGTCCATGATCAGATATAGCCCGCGTTTCTCGCAGAACTCCACGATCTCGGCAATGAACTGCTCCGAGTACATTGCCCCGGTGGGGTTGTTGGGGCTGTTGATGATGACTGCCTTGGTGTAAGACGTGAAGCGCTGCTCGATATCCTGCAGGCGCGGGTAGAACGTACCATCTTCGGGAAACACCGGTACGGGTACGGCCCCGCAGAGCTTGACCATCTCCGGGTAGCTGACCCAATATGGCGAGGGGAAGATGACCTCGTCCTGGGGATTGAGGATGGCCTGGAGACAAACCATGACGGCCTGCTTGGCGCCCCCGGAGGCCATCACGTTCTCGGGCTCCACCTTGCGACGGTAGAACTCGTCGGTGTAGCGGATGATGGCCTGCTTGAGCGCGGGAATACCATCCGCGGGGGTATAGCGGATCTCCCCGGAGTTGATCAGGGCCGAGGCGCTTATCAGGGCGTCGATCGGCGCTCTGCTCTTGGGCTCCCCCCCGCCGAGGTGGATCACCGGCTCGCCTTTGTCCCTCAGGATCGCCGCAGTTTCGTTGAGCTTCAGGGTGGCCGACTCGGCAATCGACCTTCCAATCAGGCTTAGGCTCATCGTTTCACCTTTGGCACTTCTGCATGGGTACCCAGGCACCGGGGCCCTGGCGGCAACGTCCCGGGCCTGCTGGAAAAAGAGCGAGGGGACACATCCTCGCTGCTCAGAAGCACTTAGGCGAAGGGACGCATCCCCGATGGCGGGCAGCATACCACGGAGCCGGCAGACAAGCCAGAGCCCCTGGGGAATTCCGGGGGTGCAATCGCCGGGTGAGTCCATGCTTCTGCATCCGGGAACGCGGGTTGGCGGGGGCCGGAGAGGCTAATCCAGGCGGCCCGAGCGGGATGGGTACCGACGTGGCGACTGCCCGGGAGCAGGCCCAGGGGCATAGCCGGCCGCCGTTTGTCGTAGCTGGGCTCGTCGGTAAACTGAACCTCCCGATAGGACGTCGTTCCAGGATTCTGGGCGACACGGTCGAGCGCGAATTGACGCGGGAGCGGACTCATGGACGTGATCGAAGTGATCCAGAAGAGACGTAGCGTACGCTCATATACTGATAAACCGGTGGAGCGTGACAAGATTCAGCGACTGCTGGAGGCGGCTCGCTTGGCGCCGTCGGCCAGTAATCGACAGGAGTGGCGGTTTGTCGTCGTCACAGACAAAAAGCGTCGGGCCGCTCTCGCCGAAGCTGCGAACAATCAGGAGTTCGTGGCCCAGGCGCCTGTGGTCATTGCGGCGTGCGCCGACCACGATGGCCACGTGATGCGCTGCGGGCAAGCGTGCTACCCGATAGATGTGGCCATCGCTACCGACCACATGACACTTCAGGCGGTGGCTGAGGGACTAGGCACCTGCTGGATCGGGGCTTTCTACGAGGATCAGGTCAAACAGATCCTGGGTATTCCCGAAGAGATTCGTGTCGTCGAGTTGTTGACGGTGGGTTATGCAGCCGGCACGCCCGGCCCGCGGTCACGTTTGCCCCTTCAACGAACTGTCCACTGGGAAACCTGGTAGGGATGTCGGCTTGACTGCTCAACCGTGCGAGAATCGCTGTCCGGCGTCCGGCACCGTTGATGCCCGGCAGGGGCGGGCCATCATTAGTACACGTTTCGGTCGGTGGGAGTCTGGGGTGGGTAATCGCCCCGGCCCGAAAAGTACATCGCGGCCGGATCAGTGATCGGTCCGTGACCGCATCACCGCTTCGATACCGGCAAGCTTCCTGAATTCCTTCACTCCCTGCATGACACTGCTGATAAGCTCATCCGTGTCCGTCACCCGAACTCCGGCGAGTATGTCCGCTCCGTAGTGAAAGAGGACGTTGTTCATCGGAGTGCTGGGGCCCAGAACAATGGCCGTAGCATCCCTGCTGAGCTCGAGAAGACGCGGAAGGGTCTTATTGATCAGAGCAGTCGCGGTGATCACGACAATGTTGGACTCAGGTATCACCTCTTCGCAGGCATACGGGGGCAGCTCTCCCTCCCGGGGGTCCATTTCGAGAAAGTAGACATGCCTTGCAACCTCTGCAATCCGCTCATTGGACGGGAATCGGCCGATGACCGTCACAATCTTTCCCGCACCGATTCTGACGATATGTTCAAATGCATTACCTGCCTGACCCTCGGGCTTAATGAGGGAATTCATCGCCGCTAGTCCCAGGCTTGCCTCCAATGGCTGCCAGCTACGGATGCGCGTAGCCAGCTCGAACGCACTGTTCCCCACAAGATCTCCCGACGACTCCAGCTCGTCCTTGGTGCCGCCCTTGTATGTATGGGCCATGCCCGTGTATTTGCTTTCCACAACCGTCCAATGGAGGCCGACACACGCTCGTTTGACGTGGCAATCCAGATGGGCAACACTTTCGATCAGGTCGTCGACTAGTCTCATTAACCGTTTTCCACGATCGTCCGGACTCTGCCGGGCGTGTTTCGTGCGTCTTTCTTCTCCCGTTCTCCATGCTTGGCACGTAGTTGACGATAGAGAGAGGCTGTCTTGCAGACCGAGTACGTAGTAAGGCCGGCAGCAGAGAGCTGGGCGAGCCGGATGACACAGGTGTTAAGAGCATCAAAGTCAGCGGGACCACACACGACCTGTTCCTTTCATTTGATGGCAAGCCCCCTCGATAGAGGTCTGGATATTCCCCACGCAACGCAACCGGATGCAAGTCCGCAGACAAAACAAAGCCCTACTAAGACAGGCACGTCGCCCCAGCGAATCCACCCCGCGGTACCTGGGAATATCACAGTCCAGTAAATCACTAGCAGGACAACATTGGCCACAGCGCCGCAGAGCATGCACCGCCATACCGTGCTTAAGCGTTTGCCC
>CP070827.1:631191-639770 GCA_020344555.1 Phycisphaerales bacterium | reverse complement strand
TCGGTTGCCGGCAGCCAGCACGGTGGAGCCTCAGCGCGCCAGGAATTATCGCCATATGCCCTATGGCTTCGCCGCAGGACAAGGCGACCAGCCGGCTCGATGTATGAGCTGCTTGACTCGGAACATGAAGCCATCATCGACTATGCGCTCAACCACGCGGAGATCCGACATCGCGAATTAGCCTGGAGAATGCTGGATGAAGGCGTTGTTGCGGTGTCTGCATCGAGCGTCCATTCCGTACCCGTTGTCAGATAATGACTTTCGACGCTGCCACTTTCCGGGCCCTTCAGGAGCCGTCGGCGCCCGTGAAACGAAAACGGCAGAGACGCCTAAGTGGCTGTCTCTGCTGAACTTACGTGAATAGAGGGGACAGAACGGCCCTCGAAACCACAACTGGGCGAAACAGAGACCTGACGAGCGTTAGGTTTGGCATTGCGAACCAGACCGCTCGATTCCGCTACGGTCACTGACTGCCAAGGCGATCCCCGGTGGGCCGAGCGTGGGGCGAGGTGGATAGCAGGGCGGCGGGTCAGCAACAGCCGGAGTTTGGCGCGCTGGGGAGGTGCTTGGCATCGGAAAGCCAAGGCCAGCGGCGGGATCGCCCGGGCGGGGCTGGTCTGACAGAAGCGGGAGGAGGGCGCCCGGCGCGCAACACAGGGCACCAAGTCGTGAGCGCGGGCTGGGTCTTGAAGGTCGCACGCCTAAGTTTACGCGGAGGTCGCACCGGCACGTGCGAAGCCGACGACCTCCGGGGGGCGACGGCCACCATCCGAGGGGCAGGTCAGGGGCCTTGGCGCGTCTCGGATGGACGGCCCCTTGGTTGCAGCCGCGGTTGCGGCCGTCTTGAGGGCGAGGCTACTGACTGGTGGCGGCGTCCTTGCCGTGGGCTGGGACGCATCGCGGGTTGGCCAGCCTGCGAGATGGACAGTCTCGTGTATACGCGAAAGCCGACGGCCTGCCCACGGACGGGGTACTCTTCGTCGGGCGCTACGAGGATGGCAAAATCTGGGCCAACACTCGGCTTGTCCGACTGGATGGCGAAGGACTGGGCACCAGACAGGCCGATGCCGGTGGTTCTCCCGGGCAAGTCTTTGCGGGCCTGCGCGATCGCAGAGGAGAGGTCTGCGTGGGCGGATCGGGAGGCCTGCTCCGTGTACGGGAGAACGCCGGCGGTTCCTCGGGCGAAAGGCTCGGATTCGCGTTTGGGCGGACACTGGATGCCGACACGCGTCGTGGGGTGCTGGCACTTCTCGAGGACCGCGATGGGAACCTGTGGGTCGGCACGGACGGCACCGGCCTCTTGCGGCTTCGCCGAAGCCTCGCGGTTCGTTTGCGGCACGGAGATGGCGCGATCAGGCCGGGGACACCTGCTATAACCGGAGACGGCGAAGGTGGCTTATTCGTGGCCTACAAGCGAGCCGACGCAATCCGGCGTGTCCAAGCACGGATGTTCTCCGAGGCGTTTATGGGTGACAACGAGACTCGAATCCGACACCCCAACGCCGTCCGTCGGCTCGAAGCGGTCGCCCTCAGCCGACTCGCTTGCGTTGGCACCGGTCCTCACACTTACGGGACCTGCGCGGAACGGTCGTACATCAGGGGCAGATATCCTGGATTCGCAAGTGTCGCAGAGGGCCTGGCCAAGCCGGCATCAGTCCCTGTACAGGCATGTGCCCTCGCACCTGAGCGTGAATGCCATACACAGGACCCGATCGACGTCCTTAACCCAGGCGCTGGCAGACAGGTTGACGGTTTTTAAGAGGGCGTTGTCAACATGCCTCTGAAACGCAGCTTGCATACGCACACACCAATCGGGCGAGACCTCCCGAGCCGCCACGAGTACCTCTACAGTCAAAGTAACGGCGCGACCTTGCACGGCCTCGGCAGCCCGCAAACCGCTGTTCTGAAAGCGCCCGCGACGAGCCCGGCACGATTTACGGGGCAAAACGGGCACGACTCGCCCCAAGCTAGACTGCCTTCCCTTGAACCGCGGAGGTCTCTCGCGTAGGATGTCCGGTTGACGTTTGATGAATTCGAAATCCTGCGTAACCAAAAAAGAGACTCTGCTGAGTCTTTGACCGCTCCGACAACCCAAAGCAGGGCTGAGGCGAGTGGCCCGCAACGAAGCACCCAATAATGTCGCGCAAGCCAATCATAAGAGGCTTGTAGTTCGTCGGCTTCAGAAGCTCTCAGCGGTATAGAATTGGTCAGTCTGCGTAACACAGTGAATACCACCATCATAGCGGGCGGGTCAAAGTGGGTCCACGGCCAACACGGCACACTTGCGTGCCCGTCAGAACTGGAGTGAACCTGAGGGGAAGGTTGGCGGGTGAACAGTGTCATGAAAGAACATATCTGTGTACTCCTCGCGTCCGTTTTCCTTCTGACTGCAGCCTGTTTCCTGCCCCCTTCGGAGGTTGAGCAATGTGACGCGGTGGTCTATCCACCAGCAACATCACATCCACCAGCGCTACACATTGAAGGTCAGTATTTCAAGGATCCGCTGGGCAGAGTGGTCCTGCTTCGCGGTGTCAATGCAACGGGTGATGCCAAGGTGCCTCCGTTTATGCCCCTTGCTGACTCTTCATTATTGGATCCGCTGCCCGCTTGGGGGGTAAATGTTATCCGCTTAGTGCTCACTTGGGAGGCTTTCGAGCCCCAGCGTTGCCGCTATGATGAGAACTACCTCGACTATTACGAGCGCGTAGTGGATGCGGCGGCAGAGAGAGACATCTACGTGATCGTCGATTTTCACCAGGATGCGTATTCGCGATTCTCAGTGCACGGATGCGGGGAGGGGTTTCCTGCGTGGGCCGTGAGCTCTGCGGTGCCATTAGCAACTCCGAATAATAGCCAGGCGTGTGCTAACTGGGGCATCATGATGACTCTCAACCTTCGTCATCATACGACATGGAATCATTTTCATTCCGATCGAGAATTGGCCCGCACCCGCTTCCTCGATATGCTCACCGCGGTCGCAGACCGTATGGCACCTCATCCTAATGTGATTGGCTACGACATCATCAACGAACCCTGGGGCACTAATCGCGAGCTGCTGTCCCTATATGAGAAGGCAGCAGTCGTCATTCGCAGTCGGCATCCGGAGGCGATTCTGTTTGTCTCTCCGCACGCGCTCGTATCCGATATTGCTGCTAGCAACATGAGCCGACCCAGTTTCGACAATTTCGCATATGCCCCACATTTCTACGACAGCAATATCTGGTTGTCGAATGCATGGCGGGGTAACGACCCTGGCAGACGGCTAAATCAGCATCTGAACAAGGCGGGTGAGTGGGATGTACCGATGCTATTGGGGGAGTTCGGGGGGGAGCCCGATACTGCTAATATTGAGGGCTACATTGAGGCGATTTACCGATGGCTGGACGCGCGGTTCATAGGAGGTACTCAATGGTGTTACACACCTGGTTGGACAGAACATGCCAAGGATGGCTGGAATGGGGAAGATTTCAGCATTGTGGATAATTTGGGAAATATCAGGGCTAATTTCATGCCGCGTCCGTATCCACAAAAAACGGCTGGCATTCCAATCAGTTTTGTCCGCTCAGAGGATGGGTTTACTTACCTGTGGGAAAATAATCCTACGCTCGGTGAAACGGAACTATTTGTACCACCAGATTATATGGCCGGCAAAGTCCTGACTGTGCAGGCGCCTGCCGACGGCGGGGGTGATTGCGTACAGTCAGCCCAGATCATCCGATGTCAAATAACTGAGAACGGCGAGGTAAGTGTTGTGGTTGGCGCTCCTTGAGATCGATCTTGACGTGATCTTCGCGCCCAGAAGGAACCCATAACATATCCCGGGGTCTGTGCGCTTCCTGTATCCGGATCCGCACCCAGTTCGAGCGATCTGTCGATGGGCGACGGGTCGAACCTGGGCAGGTGACATTCCCAGGACGGACAGCGGCCTCTCGTGGCTCGATCCTCCATGCCCCCCTACTTGGCCGCCCGCACCCAGATCGGGCTGGACCAGGCGCGCACGGGGCGTCCGTGTGTCTTGTTGGCCTGCTCGAGCCGCACGTAGTAGAGCGTATCTGATGAGAAGAATGTGTCTTCCGTTGAGAGGTTGACTTCGTTCGGCTGCGAGCGCACATCGAGCAGGACCTCCCAGGGGCCCGTTCCAAGCTCATACTTCATGATCTGGAGGGAATCGATTGGGGCCGTTCCGACCACGTCTACTGTGATCTCGGGGAAACCTACGAGCGTGGTTTCCGAGCCCATGGGGACCCCGTTGACCCGGAAGTCCAAGATGATGCGGTCGCCAGTTGTGGCGTAGGTCCTCCGGCCATTTATGGCCAGGAAAACGTCCGGCCGCGTGAGTGACTCTGCCCAGACAGCCGTCAATCCGCCTCCGGCCTTGCCGGGTTGAGCCCTGTGGTCGTCCGATCCAGCTACGACCCCCAACTTCAACCCCTGGGCCCAAGCATTCCTGGCGTAATGACGTCCCTGCTTTGAGATCCCTGTCCAGCAGTTCTCCGAGCGTCCTTCACGGGGCAGCCCGAGGCCACAATTCTCGTACGAAAGAGAGTCCAGGGGATTGTAGTACTCACTCTGCCCGTGCAGCGAATAAATCTCCAAGGCCGGACGCGGTATCCTAGGATAGGCGCTCCAGCGCACCCAGGATCCCTCGATGAAAAAGGCGTAAAGGCGCGACAGAAACGCAGGCCTTTCATGGTAGTGCCATATAATCCCGGGATGGTGCTGTATGATGAAGGCTCCGTAGGGACTCACCGGTTGCCAGGTCTTGTCAAGCTGTCCCCCCAGAGGGAGAGGGCCTTCTTCAGTGGGATAGTAGACATTCTGATGTCCACTGGGAGAAGTTGCGCTATTCTCGAAGGCGAGGAGGGTCACAAACGATCCCGGCTCGTAGTAGTCGCTGACGTCCTGCTGTATGGCTTCCCACTCGCTGGCCGGGAGTAGGGTACGTCGAGCGAATGGATTATCCTCGTGTGTGTGGTGCTCGGTCAGCGCGAAGAAATCGAGAAGGGAAACGTCCCTGGCGTACGAAAAAGGCCCCTCTCCCATTCCATCCATGCTCACTTCCGAGTGAGAGTGAAGGTCTCCCCAGAACAGTTTTGCCCCGGGCCTGCCGGCACTGATGCGCACGGGATTGCTCTCGACCGCCTCAAGCCCTCCCGTGAGAGCCCGGACTCTGTAGCAGCCCGGGTCCGCCACCCGGAAGTCGAGGGTGACAAGGCCACCCTCGCGGGCGTTGAGCTCTTCCGGGGACATTTGAATTGGGATCCCTTCTATCTGTTCCGGCACCTCAAGGGTGACGGGATCATGCCACGCCGGGCAAGGGTTATAGTATTCGTCCAGAAGGCACATCTTCAGTGTCATCCACTCTCCACACTCTCCTACGGAGGGAAGCGCAACAACGAGCTCCACTGGTGCGCCCGCCTGGACGGAGAGCCGCGCAGGCTCGATAAGTGCCGGGCAGAGTGCGACAGATGCAGGAACGAACTCCCCACGGATCCATCCGCTGCCCGCCGCTTCCGGGACCCTGAAGTCCTGACCCTCTTTCCAGCCGCGGACTAGTAGCGTTATTCTTTCCCCGGCAGGAACCTCTCCTTCCTCCAGATGAATCTCCAGTATGCTCTTGAACCTGTTGAACCGTCCGTCGAGCCGCCGATCAACCTTCGTGGAATAGGAAAACCGGTTCGCCCCTCCCTCGTTCAGGACACCAAAGTAGTTGGCCTTGTCTGGATCGCGGGACTGATATCCGGTTAGGTTTTCCCTTTGGGGGCAGCTATAGCGGTTGTACCAAGCTGTCGGGAGTTCGAGGCGCAGGGTGTCGCCCACTTGCATGCCGTCCAAGCCGGCCTGGTAGGCCAGCAGTATCTCCCCCGGCTGCCCGGCGACCAGGGTCCCTAAGTTCAGAACTTGGAGGCTACCAGGGCTGGCGGACGTGCACGCCAATAGGTCCCTGGGATTGTTGGACCCACAACCCACTGCGAAGATAATTGAGCTTGGAATTGCAACCTTGAGAAGAGCCGCTGTGTTGGACAATCCGCTCACTCGCCTCGGGACAGGTTGTTCGTTCCCCTCGCGCATACGGCCACCCACTGTTGCCAAGGCCCCTCGCGTCAAGCCCCATTTGGCATGGACAGAAGTCTCGAAACAGGGTACGCGACGTCCGCTAACATCTCTTTTGTGTGCCATGATTCCTTCCTTTTGACTTGCCGATACGCCGTATCCCAACTCGCTTCGCCACTTCCGAGTGGAGCGTCGTCATTAGCACAAATGTTGCTCTGAATAGCGACTGGCGACAGATGCGACGCGGCAGCCAACGTGGGCACCGCAGGTACCACCTGTCATGGCCGGAGCATTCTCGGCTCCTCGCAAGATCCGCGCTTCCCAGCTCAATGGCTTGGCAAGACGGCACCACGCACCACCCTATCCGGTTCACACTGCCGAGGTCAACCGTGATGGGTTAGTGCTTTGTATGACCGCCAAGCACATTGCTCAGATTTGTCGACACACCGGATTCATCGGTCGTCGCAGTGCTGAGGGCGCGGTTTCGTCAGCGGCCTCAGCCCAAGATCGCTGAGGTGTTAGCGCAGGGCGGCTTGCTCAATGAATCCATCGCGCCACGGAACGACAGCCCACGTGCGCCGGGCAAACCGGAATGGCGATGGCCCAGATGTCGTTCAAATTTATCCCGCATGCCAGCGGTATCTTCTCCGAGAGGTGAGCCGGCGGGAATTGCGGAATCCGAGCACTCCGAGGACCGTGAGTACGAGTGTGTTCGGCTCGGGGATGTAGGTTGAACGCAGCGTGAAAGACTCGAAGCTACCCGTGTTGCCGCGTGCGTCATCGTAGTGCCGATCCCTGCAGGGTGTTCGAGCGCCCGCATTCGGCCTGCGCCCTGGCAGCCTGACGCATTCGGGATCGCGGTCCGCTCCGCATCTGCACTGTTGGTCTGGTCAGGCAGGTTGAGGCTGGAACCGGCCGCAAGCAAATGTTGATCCAGGGCGAACTGCACGGGGTCGCCACGAAGGGCCTCGTGCGCGGGCCCGGGCACGTTGCCATCGGCGGGCCGCACGGTAGAATGGGCAGCGAGACACCGTTGGGCCGGTGGAATCCGCACTAAGGAATCTAAGGAGATGTGTATCATGAGAACGCGCAGCGAGTTCACGATCGCGAGCCTGGCTCTACCCATGGCCGGGGCCTCTGCCGTGACCGCCTCCGGGCAGGTGGCCAGCTTCACGAGCAATCAGGTGTTGGAGTTGCTGCAAACGTGAGGCGGAGCGAAGTAACGATTCTGGCGCGCCCGGGCACTGAGTGCGCTGTGGTGCATGCGACATTATCAGGCGAGCGCCAATGCGAGCGCGGTTTGTTGGGGCCGGGCTTTCCGCGGAGTTCGCCCGTTCGGTTGCTGCCTGTAGCCGCCGGGGCGAGCCGGTGGTAACCACTCAATTAAGGCTGTGCCTCGGTCGGAGGCAGGTCAGATGAGGAGGAATCTATGTGCACAGAGTTCTTACGACGCCGGCCGGACTTTCCGGTCATGTTCGTATTGTTGATGTCGGTGGCTGTTGATGGATGCGCCACAAAAGGCCGAACCGGAGCAGCGGTTGGGGGCGGGTTGGGGGCAATCATAGGTCAGGCGGTCGGCCGGGATACCGAAGCGACGCTGATCGGTGCCGCCGTCGGAGGCGGGGTTGGCTACATCATCGGCAACGAGGCGGACAAGAAGGAGGCGGAGAAGCTTTCGACGGCGGACTATTCCCAGCAGGCTGGATCGCCGCTTTCAGGTACGTCCTGGAAAGTAATCAGCCTGGTTACCGACAAGCCGAATCCGTATCGATCCATCGTCGTGGAGTTTCGGCAGGATGGTCGCGTGATCACGACAAAGACGTCGCCCAGTGGAAGCGTAACGAGACATGACGAACGATATCGTGTTGTCGGAACTACGCTGATCGTGAACAAGCCCGGCTACCTGATCAACGCGAAGTATCGTATTGACGGCAATGACCTGATCATCGACGCCGAGCGAATTAGGGCTGTGTTGAGGCGTCTCTGATCAATTGCGAGGTTAAGTAGCGTGGCCAGCGGGGCGCGGAAAGCGATGAAATCATAGCTAGGGAATTAAAGGAGATCCTTGTCATGAGAAGGCGTAGGGGATTCACGATCTCGAGCCTGGCCGTGCTTGTAGCCGGAGCATCTGCCGCGATCGCCGATGGGCAGACGGAGAAGCCGGACAACCCGGCGTTGCGTACCGGCGCTGGACCCGAATTCAAGGGTAAGATCGCAAAGACGTATGAAGAGAGCAGGGAGTGGTGGCCCGAGCCGGTCCGGCCGCCCAACGGTGCGCCCAACGTCATCATCTTCCTTCTCGACGACGTGGGCTTCGCCCAGATTGGCAGCTTTGGCGGCCTCATCAAGACGCCGACCATCGATCGTCTGGCCCGGAACGGGCTGCGCTACAACAACTTCCACACAACGGCCCTTTGTTCTCCCTCTAGGGCGACTCTGATGGCCGGGCGCAACCCGCACGCCATCGGCCTGGGCAGCCACGCGCTGACCGCGATGGGCTTCCCCGGCTACAACGCGATGGTTCC
>CP070827.1:622481-631091 GCA_020344555.1 Phycisphaerales bacterium | reverse complement strand
GTCGCGGTAAATGGGCGGACCACAGGATAGCCCGGCAGACCAGAACGTGTCGTAGACCGGCGGTGCCTCGGCCGGGTCTATCTTCCCTGCGTTCTCGCTGACCTCCGTGATCGGCTCCCCGACCCACATCTTGGTGTCGTTGTGAACGTCAAATGGCGCCGGAAGATCCAACAGAGTGACTCGCAGGGCCGTGTATTCGCCTGGGCTGCCTGCGACAAACGAGATGTACCGGCTCTTTGAGTAGCCTGCCTCGCCGTCGGGTGTCTGAAGCGATTCAGCGATGATCGCACATTCGCACTCGTCGGGGATGCCGTTAGTGTCGAGGTCCTCGGACGTTCCCGCGGCGATGTCGCACAAGTCGGGGACGCCGTCAACGTTGCAGTCTTCGCTGGTACCGTCGGCGATGTCACAGATGTCTTGGACGCCGTTGACGTTACAGTCCTCGTCGGGCTCGCAATCGTCGGGGATTTCGTTGGCGTTGCAGTCGCCGCTGGTGCCCTGCAATAGGTCGCACTCGTCGGGGATCTCGTTGGTGTTGCAGTCCTCGCTGGTCGGGCCGGCGATGTCGCAGCTATCGGGTCCGCCATTGGCGTTGCAGTCCGGTTCGCACTCGTCAGGGACGCCGTTACCGGTGCAGTCTTCGCTGGTACTGCCGGCGGCGTCGCAGATGTCCTGGACGCCGTTGATATTACAGTCCTCGTCGGGCTCGCAGTCATCAGGGGTTTCGTTGGCGTTGCAGTCGCCGCTGGTGCCCTGCAGGATGTCGCATTCGTCGGGAGTCAAATTGGCGTTGCAATCTCCACTAGTGCCGTTCGTGATGTCGCACTCATCGGGGATTTCGTTGGTGTTGCAGTCCTCGCTGGTGCCGTCGAGCATATCGCAACTATCCGCTTGCCCATTGTCGTTGCAGTCCGCTTCGCACTCGTCGGGGATCCCGTTGCCGGTGCAGTCCTGACTCGTCCCAGCGGCCGTGTCGCATTCATCGGGAACGCCGTTTGTGTTGCAGTCACCGCTGCCTCCGCAACCGGGGAGGTCGCAGGCGCCGTCCAGCGCCGAGCAGTCGGTGTCGCACGCGTCCGGAAAGTCGTTCTCATTACAATCGAGGAGGAAATGTTCATAGGCACCCATATCGACCGTGGCCGTCCCGTCCGCGTCACCATCCATGATGCGGGGATTGTTGTCGAGGTCGGTGGTTGCCGCTGCCGCCGTATTGTCGCCAGTGTCGATACAGGGCGAACCGCTCTCCAGGCGAAGGTTGTCATCCTCCGTGCCGGACACGTCGTCCGCTCCGTCGGCATCAACGAACAGTGGGTCTGCGTCGATGCACCCAGGCCCGAACCACGGCTGCCCCGTGCCCGCCTGGACATCGCTATAGGTGACCGCGGCAGTCGTCCCGTATATCTGCGGGCCGAGATCGGCGGTGTTGCCCCAGAGTATGCAATTGGTCAATGTTGTGGTGGTGTTGTCGGAGTTGTACATACCGCCACCCCTGCCCTCGGCTTGATTCCCCACAAATGTGCAATTGTGAAGCATTGCGAAGCCAAGGTTGTATACGCCGCCACCGTAACCGCCGGACCAGTTGCCACTGAACGTACAATTGATCAGCGTGGGGCTATCTGATCCCACGTGGCATATTCCTCCACCGTACAGACTGGCGGTATTCCCTTTCAAGGAACAGTTGGCCAGTATTGGGGTGCCACTCGCGATTACCATCGCACCTCCCCAGATCGCGGAGTTGCCGCCATATGTGCAGTTGGCAAGCATCGGGCTGCCATTGTTGATGTACAGGCCGCCGCCCCATCCGTCGGCCGAGCCGGTCGCCGAGTTGCCGTCGAACGTGCAGCCACTTAGCGTCGGATCGCCGACGCTCGTAAACATCCCGCCGCCGTACCTGGCGGAGTTTCCGGTGAATGTGCAGTTTGCCAGGACTGGATTGCCATTGACGTTGATGACGCCCCCGCCGGTGCTGGCGGCGGAGTTGCCCAAGAACGCGCAGTCCGTGATGATCGGATCGCCGTCGGTGGCGTGCATACCTCCTGCACCTACAGCAGCGAAGTTGCCGCTGAACGTGCAGTTGACCAGCGTTGGGTCGCCATACGCGGTGTAGAACCCGCCGCCCTGCGCTGCGGCGTTGCCGTGCAAGGTGCAGCGGGTTAGCGTCGGGCTCCCGCCGGAACTATATATTCCGCCGCCCCGACGCGCCAAATCGACATCTCCATCGGCGTTGCCTCCCACGATGGTGAAACCATCGAGTACTGCTGTGGTGTCCACATAACTCCCGGTTACGACGTGGTAACTGTTGTCGTCGTAGTTGTTAGCGGCCAGGAATTCGGGAAAGTCGTCACCATCGACGTCGTTGTCCGCATCGGAATCCAAGGCTTCACACCCGGGCCGAGGTTCAATCCCGGAACCACTGTAGCATGTCGCGAACTCGTCCACATAATCTGGCCCGTCATCCACGCTCAAGTCACCGCTCAAGACGGTCTCGTACAGCCCGAGGTCGCGTAAGTCGGGGTCGCCGGGATTCGCCAGCCCCGCATATCCGCCGTAGAGCTCTACGCCGCTGATAAGCTGGAATCTGGCCCCGCGGCCGCCGGGGATTACGGTTCCCGCTTCGTCTTCATCGGGGCGGTACGTGCCGCCGGCGACGTGAATCCTGTCGCCGCTGATCGTCGCGGCGAGGGCATCCTGCAGGTACTTGTACGCGGTGTTCCAACTTATGCCATCGCCGCCCTCGGGCGCGTCGTCGTCGACGTAGAAGACCACGCCGCGAGGTCTCAGGATAAAGTCTGCGTCGCTTTCGTCAACGTCAGTTCCGTCGTCAACGCGGATGCGGTAATCGGTGCCCATCGGCAGGTCTGCCGGGATGCTCCAGACAAACGTCCCAGTGTTGGGCACGTTGTCAGCCACCTGGCTGTGAACATCACCTCCCTTAAGAAGATAAATATCCACTGCATCCGGCCGATCACAGTCAAACATGGACCAGCCAATCGTACGGCTGGACTCCAACAGCCAACGCTCTCCGCCATTGGGTATGAGAACGGCCAAGCCGGACGGCGCCGTCAAGGCCTTGTACGCGTTCAGACGCCGCCCAGAGGTCGTCATGTCGTCCAGCGACGAAAGGGAGTCGCCAGTCCATATGAGTCTGTTCCTCAATGCGAGCAGACAAATGTCCGGTCTGTCGGCCAGTAACAGCGCGGCAACCCCGGTGACGTGTGGTGCAGCCATGGATGTGCCATTCTTGACGCCATACGCCATTTCGTCGCTGTAGTCCGATCCAACGTAACTGATTGAGATATCGTCGATTTCGGCGCCGAAGTAGTCGTTGCCATCAGCATCCGTCTGCCACCCAAAGCGGACTTGCATGGCGGGATTCTGGTAGAGCTTAAGTTCATGTTTGAACAGCAGGTAGTGTCCGCCCAACTCGCTCGTAGACATTCGAGAGCGCTCCTGCCAGGAAGCACCATCCCAGACCTCCATGATAAGTGCATCGTCGTCATCCTCCATCTCAAAGTGGGCGTCGAATGAGAGCGACATACCGTGCAGCTCAGTCGTGTCAAACGGCGGTGTAACGATCCACCCATCTGCGTTGGACCGGTACGGATAGGAATGCTCCGCGTCCCCTCGGGCCCAGATGCTAAAGCCGCCGTTGTCAACAGTCCCCCAGTAATTTGCCGGTCCTTCCAGCGTGAACTGATCACCGATGTCCGGCAAGCTGACCGTCTCAAAATCCTCCGAAAACAGTTCCGCAAATGGCGGTATCGTGCTGAGGATGTCCGAACCTGGGGCGCCAAGGTCGACCGTCGTGGGACCCCAATTCGAGAAGGCGGAGAGGGCGTCCCAGTGATCCGTGCTGGCGACCGAGATCACGCTTTCGATGTCGTGGCTCGCCGGATAATGGGGAGCCTCGTCACTGTCGACCGTGTTGTTTCCGGCCGAGGCCACGAACAGAACTTCGGCGTCGCGCGCGGCGACCAGCGCATCAAAAAGTGTCTGATTGTACACGCTGCCCCCGGCGCTGTAGTTCGCCACTCGGGCTCCGTTGTCGATCGCGTAGTACAAAGACTCGACCGAGTCGCTGGGATGCCCTCACCCTTTGACATTGAGAAAGCGAAGGGCCATGATCTTGGCAGTCCAGGCGACCCCGACCACACCGGTGGCGTTGTTTCCCACGGCGGCAATCGTGCCGGCCACATGCGTGCCATGACCATACCCGTCCGAAGGATCTGGATCCTCGTACCGGAAGTCAAACCCGTATACGTCGTCCACGTAACCGTTGCCATCATTGTCGATTCCGTCGGTTTCCTTCCCACCCCCGCTCTCGCCGGGATTGACCCACATGTTGGCCGCCAGATCCGGATGGTTGTAGTCGACTCCCGAGTCTATGACTGCCACGATGACGGCTTCTGAACCGGTTGTAATATCCCACGCCTCCGGGGCGTCGATGTCGGCATCGGGCAGCCCGCCGGTTTGCCCCGTGTTGTGCAAGCCCCAGAGTTCGGCGAAGTCCGGGTCATCGGGAAACGTATCGTCCAAACACACGATACAATCCGGCTCGGCGTACCGGACGCCGGGCATCGCAGAAATCTGCTGTGCGAGAGCCACGACGTCTGTTCCGGAGACCAGTTCCGCGATGTAAATCTGGTGGGGACCATCCTTGGTTGAGTCTGCGGAACGAAAGCGCGATGTTGGCAAGAGTGTACGAAGGCGCTTAACTTTAGGAAGCGATTGGCGGGCCTGTGCCGCTGCCTCCTCGGGCACCGGTTCGAAGCGTACGATGATGCGATCCGGCGCTAACCCAGCCGGTTCGAGAACCACAGGATCTGGTGCGACCTGCGCAGCGGTTCCGGTTATCGTGAATGCGATAACCGCTGGTGCGAGCCTTAGCGTCACCGAGTGCATCTTCATCTTCACCCCCTCCGGATTTGAGAGGCGTTAACGGAACGGACAGCCAGTGCCGCCCAACACAGGATGCCGGGCCACGGTAAGCCCGGCTCCATGACGCATCCCCGATTGTACCAACCCGGTGTGCCCGAACGCAAGCCCCCGGCTGCCGGGAACCGCATGCGACCGTTCCAGCCAACATCACCGTATGCTCAATGAGTCGTCCCATGACGGGAGTGTGGCGGGCTGGGTACCAGCCACACTCCCATCAGAGTAATCGTTCAGTACCTACCAGACTATGGACATCCGTCCGGCCCGGGCCACTGTGCAGGCGGTAGTGGCGGATAAGTTACCCCGCGGAAGGCGTCCAGGCAGAACGTTACGTCCGAAATATCAACCCGCCGGTTTGGGATGTTCATGTCGAGGTCGGCCCTGGACTTGATGATAGCCGGATTGAAGGCCGGCGGTCCCAAGTTCTTGAACTTGTCCAGCAGGGCGGTCACGTCGGTGGGGATGCCCACGATCCCGTCCGGCGGCCCGCAGGGATACACTGCGCAGTTCCTCACTGCATCACCCCATATGCTGGTGGTGATCGTGAGCGGGGCTGAGTAGTCCGCTTCGTTGCTAAAATCGCAGTCGCAGTCGATGGCCTGCACGTCGTAAACCGCACCGGGAACGACGTCGTCATCGCTTACGTGCAGGACGCCAACAGTGCTCCAGTCCATGCAGTGCGGCGTGCCCCCCAGGCTTGCGCCCACGAAGTCAGCGGCCGGCTGAACTGGAGGACAGGGAGGCGACACCACACCTGCATTTTCGCAGTATGTGGCCGGCTCGTCGACCCAACACTGGGTGCCGCTAAATCCGCCGTACGGTGGGGGGATAGTAGTCATGGTCACCCGCAAAGCGGTCAGCCGTCCCGGATTACCCGGCTCCATGGAGATGTAGCGAACTTTCTCGTAACCCGCCTCTCCGGCAGGCTGTGTCGGCGGATCGGCGGGCGGGCACGCCCGCCCGAGGACCCAGAACCCGCCGATGACGTCGTAAGCACCGCCGCTAAGCGTCCCGGCATCCGGCTGCCCGATGGTACCGCTCACCTCATACACGCCACCGCTTGCCTTCATCACACCACCGCCGTCGATGGTGTACCAGTCGACCGCGTAGTCGGCGGCTGTAGCGGCCCCAACGGACGCGGTCAACAGCATCATCAGTATCACATTCTTCGCTATCTGTTTGTCATTCATTGCTTAGCTCCGTTTTCTCGCTAGCTCCGCATATTGACCATCATCGAGGCTAGTGAGACGTCTTGACCGTAACCCGATATGGGATACCACCAACGTCCGGCACGCTCGTGTTCACGTCTATCTGCAGATAACCGGATACGGGACTGCTATACGTGAAAGTAACAGCCACGTCGTTGGCCTGTGTTATTTTCTCATGAAAATGGACAAGCCCGGTCCCTCTCTGCTTACCTATCAGCGCCATTGAATACGCTGATCCTTTGATCGTGTGCGGATAATCCGAAGTAGGGTTGATCGAGACAAACACTTCGACCTTGAAGATGTAGTTGTCGGCAAGCCAGGGCGTGTAAAGGGAACTCGGTATGGATACGGTAAAATCACCGCTAAGGTCGAGTATTCCTGAATCCGTATAGACAGAAGTTTTCCCATAACCGACAGTCGGACCTTCATTCCACTGGGCAACACTCCCTCCACTGACATGAAGGGCCGCTCCACCTACCGGGCTAGTCGTCCCGATGCCGACCCTTCCGGTGCCGCCGTCAACATAAGCCCGGCTTGTTCCACCGGTTTGCAGGTCCAGGTTCCCGGTTGAGTTGATGATGTCGGCCGTCCCGTCGATGGTAATCGAGCTCCCGCTGGTGATCGTGCCGCTGGCGTGAATGTTGCCCTCAACGTCCAGTTGCTCTGCCGGACTGTCCGTTCCGATACCCACGCCGCCGGAGGCCCGGATCAGGAACTGATTCGGCCCGCTGGATTGAAAATCCTCGTCGGTGCTGTCGGCCCATATGAACGTGCCCTCATCGCCGTCGGGATCTCCCGAATCCCCCGAGTTGCGTACCTTCGCCCGGTTCCCCGCCGCGAAGCTATACTCCCCACCTGCCTGATTGGCACGCCCGCCTGGAACGGTGCTGTAGATGCCGCTGCTGTTGGCGACGTTCTGCGAGCCACCGCTGACAGTGGTATGTGCGCCGGCGGCAATGTTTTGCTGGCCTCCGCCGATGGTGCTGGCCTCGCCTCTGGCACTGTTCTCTATGCCACCGCCGACGGTGGCGTAATAGGTCCGGGCCTCGTTGGCTGCGCCCCCTCCGACGGTCGAATCCATCACACTGGCCAGGTTCAAGCGCCCACCGCCAATCGTGGAATGGAACCCGCTAGCGGTATTGTGCCCGCCTCCACTGATGGTGGCGTTGTAGTCAGAGGCGTTGTTCTTGTACCCCCCGGCGACAGTGGCATAAGGGTTACTGGCAGTGTTTTCGCGGCCTCCGCTGACGGTGGCGTAGTATGCGTAGTCCGTGGTGCCGGTGTTGTCGCCAGCCTGGTTGTTCATCCCGCCGCCGATGGTCCCGTAGTCATCGGTCACACGATTGATCAGTCCGGCTTCCCCGCCACCACCGATTGTGGCGCCCTTGACACCGGAAGTGACGCTATTGCCACTGTAGCCGCCAATGAGATTGGGGCTTGTGGCCTCGGCCTCGACACGTAACACACGGCCGCTGCTGACGTGCAGGTCGAGATCGTTGCTCGAGGTGATCTTCTCGCTTCCGGGGGTTCCGTCGATGGTGATCGAGCTGCCGCTGGCGATCGTGCCGCTGGCGTGCACATCCCCCGCCACGTCCAGCTCCTCAGCCGGGCTATCCGTCCCAATGCCGACTTTGTCATCTGTGGTGACGTTGAGTGCGTCGGGGCCGCCGACGCCGGTTTGTGCACGGAAGGCGTGCGGTGTCGGCGTCAATTCCTGACGCGGGCTCAAGGTCGTGTAGGGATCGGCGCCGCTGCTGGCCCCTGGGCGCACGCCTAGCTCCAGCCAGCGAGCCTCACCGTTGAACACGCCGGCGCCGAAATCGACTTCGACCGTAAACAGGCCCTCATCGACCTGCTCGTCCTCCACGGTGGTGGTCGCCAGGGTACAGGCGGCCACCGGATCGTCGCACAACTTGAACTCGAAATCGTACTGCCCGTCGGCCGGGTCGTCGTTGTCGGTGAGCTGCCCCTGATACGTAAAAGCTGTACCCATCGGCGTCTGTCCGGTCGCCGTTACCACGGGCACCAGCGCCACTAGCGCCGGAACCCACAACATTCGTCTTGCATTCATTGTTCTTCTCCTCTTCACTCCCAGGCCAAGGCTCCCACACTTGACACGGTGGGACATATGCCCAACGACTATCGAGATTTCATTATTCATTGCACACCCCCTGGTTTCGTCATTGCTGATACAGCAGTCATCAGCAATCAGGGTCAGCAGCATCCGTCAGGCCATCGCAGTCGTTATCGAGGGTGTCGGCACAGTTACCCGCACCGGAGCTTTCAACTACGCCGGGGTTGACGGAGGGGTTGGAATCGTCGCAGTCGCCGTTCACTCCTGCTGTGTTGGGAGTAGAAGCGTCGTCGCAGTTCAGGTTGTTGTCCGTAATAACGGCCGCGCTACCATAGTTATCGTCGTCCATGTCCAGATAGCAGTCATCGACGCCGTCGCAATCCTGGTCGATCC
>CP070827.1:613683-622381 GCA_020344555.1 Phycisphaerales bacterium | reverse complement strand
CCGATTTGACGAGTTGGCGCGACATCTTGCGAATCCGCTGACGTTGCCACTGCCGCGTGAGGCTGCGCCTGCGTTTGCCCAAAGATACAATTGCGGTACTATCTACGGTAACCATTCGGCACCTCCCATATAGGTGTCGCTTGGCCAGAGCCGGGTCGGTGTTCTACGCACCTTCTCGGCTCGCCTTGCGCACAGGCGGAGCCACCGTGTGGTTAATAGCACACGCCGCAGCGCCGCGAAGGCGCATTGGAAAGGCTCACGATGACTCCGCAAAGTCCATGTTGTAACAAGAACACTGCATAACGTGTCCTACTAACCGTACGAAAGTATGAACCACGGGCGCCCGGCTGTCAAGAGAAAAATCGAAATTGTTTGAAAAAAGTTGCAGCGCTGTGCCTCGGCAACCAGAATGAGAACGGTGCAAAGACATAAGCCCCGGAGGGGCATAGGCGCTTAGCCACGGGCGTGAGCCCGTGGGATCAGAACGGCATAAACGCAGAAGCCCCGGAGGGGCGCCGGATGGCTGTCATGAGTGTCCGCCGCCCCTCCGGGGCTCCGGTCGTGTCGTGCGACACGGACCACGGGCTTGCGCCCGTGGCTACATTCCACCGCCCCCTGCGGGGCTTGACTCCTGTCATTCGACGCGAACCCTTGGCTCCCGATTCTCGGGATCTTCGGACGAGTGGCATGTCCGGGCCAAGCACGGACATGCTCAATGTAAGAACATGCTCGCCTGCGCCGAGCAAGCCACGCACCGCGATCTCGAGAAGGATGGGCGTGAACCTACCCTCGGCCCGGCTTGCCTACCCGGCCGGGTTTGACACGGAAGGCAAGAATAAGCGACGAAGGGAAGAGGGGACGAAGGGACGAAGGGACGAGGGGACGAAGCGACGGAGGCACGAAGGGACCGAGGGACCAAGGGACGAAGGGACCGAAGCACAGATCAGTACCACGACCGCGAGACAACGGCTGGGTGGCACTCGCGGCTTGCCCGCCAGTGGTTTTGCCGGGCGGGTTACACTGGTCCCGACGCGTCTTCGTCCCGGCTCGCCGGGGTGCATCGGGATCCGCCAGTGATTGTGCGCCGGCTGAAACTATAAAGCAGGAGGTCGAGCCGGTTCATGTTGCCTTGAGTTCAAGGGACTCCTGCGCGACCGGGAAGAGGCAGAAAAACGGCCCACTTGCTTTATCAGTTACGCCTGGGGGGTTCCAGAGCACGAACGCTGGGTCGTTCAACTGGCCAAAGATATGCAGAACGCGGGCATCGACGTTCTGCTTGATCGCTGGCATAACCCGCCGGGAACCAGTCTGACTCGATTCACCGATCAGATTCTATCCAGCGATTACGTGGTCGTGGTGGGCACGCCGAAACTGCGCGAGAAGTATGATACCCAAGCGTCCGATCCGGTTGTGGCCGCCGAGCTGCGACTGATCAATACCCGTTTGCGACAACCGACCCGATACGGTCCGACCGTCATCCCACTGCTGCTGGCCGGTGATTCCCCCGGCGTTTTCACACCCCAATTGCAGGATGTGGTCTGCATCCCTTTCCTTGAGGATGAACTGTATTTCGTCAATCTGTTCGACCTGATCTGGCGGCTTTACGAGTTGCCGTTTGACCATCCACTCCTGGAAGACTTGCGGGCGTCTATGAGTCCGCCGCAAAGGTAACCCCAGCAACCACAAGAGTAAATCTTGGTCTAAAGCTCTGGTCCTCATCGGGCCGAACAACACCCGTAGGACCCTGTTGAAGAAGTCGCTTCCGGTCGTCCAAGTGTAGCGCCACCCCTCGTGGGTGGCGCCGTATGGCGATTCTCGTCGCCCACAAGGGGCGACGCTACATTCTTCAACAGGCTGGTGGGGCGGGCGCCGCCCGCCACGACGAATATCGTTCTAAGCTTCGCTCCTCACGGGAGTTGGCAACGGAGAGCTGATCGTGAATGATTCAAGGGCACTTCGACTGGTAACCTCATGTGTTCTGTTGATCGGCATGCTGCCTTGGGCGACCGGGTGCAGAACGAATATGCAACCGGACGGCGAGGAAGCGCCGGAAATTCCGCCGGCCTCCACGTTTGTCATGGACTTCAGCGACTTTGTGGACGGCGGCGCCTCCAAGCTTGCGCTGGATCGGACTGACCCGACAACCATGCAGCTCATCGTGCGCGCCAACTGGGGTCGGGCCGCCCTGAAGGTCGGCATTTGGAATGCCATCATCACCGTGGGCCTGGCCGTGCCGGTCGCGGCCTTTCTGGAATCCTTCAATCACATTCCCGAGATACAAACGGACGGGTCCTGGGTGTGGTCGTATGAAGTCAGCGTTACCGGCGTCATACATACTGCCGAGCTACACGCCCTGGTCGTTGACGGCAACGTCGAATGGAACATGTTCATTTCCAAGGAGGGCTTCTACACCGACTTCAACTGGTTCTCCGGCCTATCCAACCTGGCCGGAACCGAGGGCACCTGGACCCTGAACAAGGACCCCGACGATCCGACCGCGTTCGTCGGCATCGAGTGGCATCGCAATCTCCAGGACGAGACGGGCGACATCAAATACACCAACATCGTGCCCGACGGCCCCGAGAACGGCGGCTACATCTTTCACGGAATCACCGGTGAAGCGTTCGACGCGTTTTACGAGATCTTCAACAAGGGTCAGGACAACCTCACCAACATCGAATGGAGCCGAACAACAAAGGAGGGCCGGATCAGGGACCCCGCGCACTTCAGCGACGAAGATTGGCGTTGTTGGGACACCGCCCTCCTAGATATTGAATGCCCCTGAACGGATCATGAAAGGAGCATGCGAATGCATCGAGGTTTACTGGTTTTCCAGACCCCGCCGGCGGAGAAGAGACCAGAAACAGCCGGGAGTTCGCCACTCAGCGAACTCCCGGCCTTTCATTGCATTCGACGATGCGCGAAGTCTGCCCTTCCATTCTGTTCCCCACGTCACGGCGTTACGTTGATAGTCCCAGGAAACGCGACGCGATTATTTCCCTCCCGCCGTTCGGCAATGTAGTTGTTGGGATCCAGAATGCCGCCCACATAATACACGCGGGGGGTCATATTGCCGGGGACTCGGACCGTGAAGGTGTGGTCCCCGTAGTATCCCGGTGTGCACCAACCGGTCCCGGTGGCGATGACCCGGTCCACTGTCGAGATAATATCGTTGGTGGACAGCACGATGATGACCTCGATGTTGTTTACCGAGTGTGTTCCGAGGTTGCCGAAGGCAAATCCGGTAGTGAACGTGTCGCCGGCGCTTACGGTCTGGGTCCCGGAGGGCAGGATCAACGACGTATTGTTAGGGGACACCCAGCGGAAGTTGGAGATGGCGATGTCCGTCTCCGTGTTGGAGTGCGGATACAGGGTGCGGGAGCCCACCGCGTCGTCGGGGAACGGATGGGTTCGTGTGCTGGGGCTTCCGCCCCAGAACCCCGACGCGGTGCTCAGCAAGGCCGCCATGCGGTCATCTTCGTGGCCCAAGCCGAGGAAGTGTCCCATCTCGTGTACCGCGGTAAAGCGGAAGCTTGCGGTGGTCTCCTCGAACCGGGGGTCATGAGCGCCGGTTTCCCAGGTCACCGAGTTGTTGAACTTGATGTCCGCCTCTTCGATGTCCTGCCCGAAGAAGCACCAATCCAGGCGAAGTTGGGTAATCGCCAGGGCACCTCCGGTGCCCGCGTTGTCCGTGAACACGATTTCGTTATCGCCGTTGCCCAGGCGGTGCACGCCGTCGGTGTCGTTTACGATGGGATCAAACTCGAACGTCATGCCGCGTATGTCGTTCCACCGGCCCAACGACCTCACGACGTCGTCGCGCCATACGCTGTTTCGTGGGAACGAGACCGTGCTGATCCCTGTCCGCGGATCGCCGTCCCAGGTCACCCAGGTAGGCCAGCACCAGTCCCCTTCCCAGCCCCACGCCGCCGATGCCAGACTCGTCAGAGCCGCAAGGGGCAAAATCCAGATGGCAAGGTATCTGTTTCTCATTTTTTCGACCTCCTCTTCAAACAAGCTACCGGTTCTTCGATCCGGGCTTGCGTGTGGTTGACGACGGAGGAGACAACGATTTCTGTTCCCTGGGCAGCGAAACCGGTTCAATGTGGAAAGTGCGATACACAGGGTCGTATTGCTGACGCACCCGTTCATCGCTCTTCTTGATCATCGCCTCGAAATCCTCCAACCCCATGGGTTTGCCGCCGAGCGATTCGTGGAGCAGCCGCTCCCTCTCCTGGCGATTCTTGAGCATTATCTCTTCCTTCTGCAGCTTCGCCCTTTGGGCATCCTGCTCGGCCAGTTCGGCGACATTGTCTTCCCGGTAGATCGAATCCTTGGTTGGATAGCCCAGCCGGCCCGGGTCAACGCCCTCGCGGAGCTTCAGTTCGCCACCCTGGCGTTCTTCGCCAGGCACCTCGACCTGCGTCCCGGGTCTGCCCTCCGGGCTGCAGGTCTGGCCCGGCCCCAGTTTTTCCTTTGGGACGGGTTGGAAGCGCAACTGCTCCCCTTCCACGCCCATTAGAATTTCGCCGCTGAGGTTTGCGAGAACGTGTGAGCCCTCCTGTGCCCCGGCGAGCACACGGAAGGCCCCCTGGTGCCAACCCGTGATCGGATTGATGGTCCATTCTCCTCCTCGCAGGAACAGGAGATAGGTCTGCATCAATTGGAGTCTCGGCATGCCCGCCACAACGTGCATGGTCCCGTCGGGCAGCATTCCTCCCAGAAAGGACAAGGTGATTCCCTCGTCCATGTACTTCTGCAGATGTTCCGCACCCTTGACGGGCCGCAACCTCTGCAAACGAACCTTAGTGTAGACTTCGCCAGTCTTCTGCTCCATTTCATAAGAGACGCCGGTTACCGTTCCGACCATGATCACAGCAGATTCACCGACAAGCTGCGACATGTTTTTCTTGGGGACGGTGGAAGCATGTCCACCGGGCACTGCAAAGCCTACGGCGATTACAACGGCAATTGCCTGCCACAATCGTTTCATGACTTCTCCTTTCTTTCAGATGGTCGCCCTCTTCCCCGTCTCCGCGCCTTGGCCTCACGGGCCAGGGTCCACTACTGTTCGAGGATCGAAGCTCGCCTGTCAGGCTCCGCTGGCCCGGCTCTTCGGCCGCCCTTTGAATGGCGCGACCCTCCGGAGCGTGAGTGCGGGGATGAATAGCCCAACACACGTCGCGCACCTTTCACGGCACGGCTTGGGCAACCCTGCGTACGCGGACATGCGCGCACGCTGCTTCACGGCACAGGCATGGACGCCTGTGCCTCCAAGTCGACGAAACTCCGCCGCCGAAGCCAGCACGAGCCTCCACATATAGTGGCCCCGCCGCGCTCGTCTCCGTGACAGTGTCGCGCTTACACTGCACTAGCCGATATTGCCCGACAACAAGATCCCGAACCACAATTCCATACCAGACAACCGACTCGACTGCAAGCGCGAATCTCGCATTTCACCGTAAATTTCTGCGCGTTTGCCCGGTCCATCCTGCCAATCCCGGCCCACAGGCCTCTCGAATGAAGATTTCTACCGGTCCGCGCGGGGCCCGGGCCGCTCCCCCAGGCAAATCGTCAGGTCTTTTGTGCGATCGCGGTCGTTATCCGGCTCGAATCAGCGGCGGCATGCCGGGTCATTGAGTCCACTCGACGAGCTCTGCGAGCGAGTGAGTCACTCCGAGACACGAGCGGATACCCGATTTGAGACGCGACCACCATGCCCGTCCCCGATCGGTATCAGATACCCCCTGATCCGGTAGTCGCTCGGGGCCACAGCTTCTCAGCCGCGGGGCGCCACGGTCGGTTGACGGTGATGAGGCGGCAGCTTGCACCAGGACGATCCTGTGAGCCACCACAAAGCGCGAGCCTCGATCAGACAAGCACGCGCCGTTGTCTGATCACCAACGTCCCCGCTGCCAGTACAAGGAGTGTCATGACGATCAGGCCCCATTCGGAGACGGCTGGTATGACTTCCTCATCGACGGAGTCGACGTTGAGGTTCTGTGGGTTCAACTCATCGGGGTCCAGTAGCGGCCTGCGACTTGCGCGCGTGATGGCCAGGTTCGTATTGGCGGTGCAGTTGGCGGCGACGGAATCCCCCACTCGAACACCATCACCATCAAACTCGAGGACCGGCTTTGGTGTGCCTTGTGCGACGAACAGATGCCCGCGATTGTTGAGTGCCATCTCGGCCGGATCGGTCAAGTCGGCGTCCGAAATCGACGGCAATGCGGACCCCGTCGAAAGGTCGAAGCGGAAGATCTTGTCGCTCCCGTCGTGGTTGTAATAGAGGGTATCTCCCGTTGGGTCGACGGCAAGGTAGCCGGTATCGGCGTATGTCGGGTCAACTAGGGTAATCGCAGCCCCGATCGGAGCCAGCGCGGTCGTGTAGGCCTGAACCTGCTCCAGGGAACCGCTCCACGCGTAGACGCGATCGAGCTTCTCATGGTAGGCAATGTCGGACGGCGCCGCGGGTGCGGCCTGGCCAATGAGATCACCATCAGGGTCAATAGCCAGTATTGAGAACCCCGCCGAGGGATCGCCCTGAAGGACGTAGAGAGTCCCGTCGGCCCCGAACACCAGACGCCGCGGTTTGTTGAGCTGCACGCCGGCCCCGGTCGTTAATGTTGTGACCTGGTCGGTCTGAAGGTCGGTTATGTAAATCTTGTTCTCGCCCGGCTGGCAATGGTAGACCTCGAAGAGGTAGGGGTGCTTCTCGATGGCCGTCAAGAACGTTGCGGTGCCCGCACTGTGCGTCCCGCTCGCTCCGCTGGCCAGATTGTAGCTAATGAATGCTCTGAATCCCACGTCCGCCCGGGTGAAGATGTGCGTAGGGCCGATGTACACGAAGCCATCTTGGTAGGGCAGGCGTTCCGCGCAGCCCAGGCCTTCCACTCCGCAGAAGTCACCGGACCTTCCGGGACGGTTATAATGCCATCTCGATGCGGTGACTGCCTCGTTGATGCAGTCCGATCCCGTGTCCTGAAGCCAGGTATTCTCCAAGGAGGTTCTCCAGCGTTCGATGCACTCATCATCACGCGGGCTGCACTCGGCGCTGGTCTCGAACACCACACAGGAGATAAAGCGGTGGATGGGATCGCGAAAACGAACCCAATACGCCTCACCTAACTTGTCATATCCCGTTATCGCCACATAATGACCTCCGCAGCGCTTGCCCGCGAAAGGACCGACGACCAAGTCATACCAGCCGATGTTGCCGATCACCAGGTGCCCAGCGTCCATGTATGCCGCAATCGACGCGAAGTTGCGTCCGTACTGCTGCGCCCACAAGGCTGATGAGTGGCGGCCGAGGTATCCCAGGTTCCACTGGTTGGGATAGGCGTTATCAAGAATGTCCTGGAGCGCGTTGCGCATATTGGTGGCCGTGGTGCCGCCGGTTGGGGAACAAGACATGGCGACCCCGAGATCACGAATCGCTTCGCTGACTTCGCAGCAGGATTCACCCCAGTCGCCGACAGCGGGGTAGCCGTTCTCGTTGAGCCACTTGAGCAGTATGGCCGACGACGCCGGCCCGCAATACGCCCCTCCGGGGGCGTCACCGGGCAAGGGATCGCACCAATCCATAGCAGGGCGAACCTGATTATAACCGGGCGGCAGCGGAACCAGCAGATCGCCAGGTTGGGCGAGTGCCACTCGCGTTGAGCCGCCCGCCAACACAGCGGCAGCCAAGAGTGAGCAGAGTCTGTGCACAGTCCTCATAGCATTCCTCCTTCTTTCGGCCGATCCCACAACCGGCGTACATCGCGGCGTCAAACGGTCGCGCCTCTCGTGCTTACGCCGAGTTGGCGCGCAAACATAACTGATGTAGCCAAACTGCGATCCTCGGTTAATCAGTAATGGAAAAGCGTGGGTCCTGGATGAATCGGTGGCCGCTGGCGTGGAAACACGCAACCAGCCAACGATCTGTTTCGCACAATTTGTGCTCACGTTGTTTTCCCTCCGGTCGCGGCGGCCGAACGAGCTATAGTTGTCGATGGCGTGGCTGCTCTCATCCTCCATCGGCCGCGTCGTTACCCCAGGAAAGCCCGGCGATCACAGCAGACATCCGACGCCACCGCTTTCTGTATCCGGCATTGTACCAGTCTGGCGCGCTCGCTGCAAGTGCTGAAGGTGCGAGTCAGCGGGCCTGAGCTACCCGGAGGGCAGCCATTCACCCGTTGCATTCCACAGTGCTGGCATGATAGGGTCCCTGGGGAGGCGATGCAGATCACGCATCCACGGAAGACTAATCGGCGCCGGGCCGGGCCGGGCCGACGTCAGGCGGCGGGTGGAAGAACTGTGCACGGCTATGCGATCGGGTCTTGAAATGCCAGGCACTTCAGGAATGTCGATCCTCAAACCTCAATCAGTTAAAAAAACCAGTCCGTTTCGACAATAGGCAGCGCCTCCGTACGTGCGTCAAAGGCAAACCGTTCCCGCCACCGCGCGAGCCTAATAGCACGAGCCACTTTCAGGCTCACGCTTCCCTGTAATCTCTGCGCGTCGTGAATATCGACCTTTGCCGCTTATTCCCCGGCGAGTCTTGAGTAGAACTGGGGCGCCGAACCATATTGGCGCACTCGTGTTGTTTACATATCGACTATTGTGGCTGGATGAACAATAGGGCCGAGCCGACGACGGCGATGACGGCACCGATTACAGCTCGGAGGCTGATGTGTTCCTTGTGGATGAGTGCGGC
>CP070827.1:604746-613583 GCA_020344555.1 Phycisphaerales bacterium | reverse complement strand
GTTGGTGGAGTACTATAAGGATCTCCACCGCCATCCGGAGCTGTCCCTGAACGAACACAAGTCCGCCCGCAAAATCGCCCAACGTCTGGAAGCCGCAGGGTACTCGGTCACGACCAATGTCGGTGGGACCGGTGTGGTGGCCATGCTGTCCAACGGGCCTGGGCCCACAGTGCTCATCCGAGCGGATATGGATGCCCTTCCCATCGTGGAAGAAACGGAGCTACCGTATCGCAGCGAGGTGACAGCGACCGGCACGGACGGACAGACCGTCGGCGTAATGCATGCCTGCGGGCATGACATCCATCAGGCTTGTCTGGTCGGCACGGCCCGGGTGCTGGCACATACGCGCAAGCGCTGGAGTGGGACGGTCATGATCGTCGCCCAGCCGGCGGAGGAGATCGGGGCGGGCGCCCGGATGATGATCGAGGACGGGCTGTTCGAGCGTTTCGGGCGTCCTGAGTACTGTGTGGCGCTGCATGTGTCGGCCAATCATCCCGCCGGTACGATTGCGTATACGCCGGGTTGGGTGCTGGCCAACGTGGACTCGGTGGACATCACGATCTACGGCCAGGGCGGACACGGATCACGACCCCACGAGACCGTAGACCCGGTGGTGACGGCTGCCCATGTGATCGTGGCCCTCCAGACAATCGTGAGCCGGCGCGTGGACCCGGTGGAACACAGCGTGATTACGGTGGGGTCGGTTCATGCAGGCTCGAAGCATAACATCATCCCGAACCAGGCGAAGATGCAGCTTACCGTCCGGTCGTACTCGGATGAGACCCGGCGGATTCTGCTTGACGGAATACGCGATGTGACCGTCAACACGTGCCGTGCAATGGGATGCACGAAAGACCCGAAAGTCGTGCTTACGAAAGACGAGTTCACGCCGGCCACCTTCAATGATCCGGATCTGGCGGAGGCGGCCGCCGGGGTGTTCCGGCAGGTGCTTGGTCATGAGCACGTGCTGCGCATCAAGCCGGTGATGGGCGGGGAGGATTTTGGCCGGTACGCCGCACACTTGAGTGTGCCCGGTTTCATCTTCTGGATCGGTTCCGTCGAGCGGGGCTTGTACGAGGCCAGCAAGAATCCCGGCGGACCTTCGCTACCCCCGATCCATTCCAGCAAGTTCGCTCCCGACCCTGAGCCGACCATTCGTACCGGCGTCAGGTGTATGTCATCCCTGGCCCTCTCACTAGTGGAACCGAGAAAATAAGCACTAAGGGCCGCAATCCGCCTGTATCTGCAGCGGACGCGGCCTACTTTGTCCTCCCTGGGTCGCGAGAGAGTGACACAAATGAGTTGGTCTAAACGCTTCGGTCCCGGGTTGCTGGTCACGGCCGCTTTCATCGGGCCGGGGACGATCACAACGGCGACGATCGCAGGGGCCGGCTTCGGGCTCGCCCTTCTGTGGGTGCTGTTGTTCTCCGTGGCCGCCACGATCGTGTTGCAGGAGATGTCCGCCCGGCTCGGGCTGGTAAGCCGCAGGGGGCTTGGCGAGGCGTTGCGTACTTCCTTTGCCAACCCGCTGGTGCGCACGCTGGTTATCGTTCTGGTAGTAGGGGCAATTGCCTTCGGCAACGCGGCCTTTCAGACCGGCAACATAATCGGGGCGGCCATGGGGCTGGAGGTTCTAAGCGGCATATCCCGCCCGATATGGGCGCTGATTGTCGGGGCGGCGGCGTTTGTGCTGCTTTGGACGGGGACCTATCGGATCATTGAGCGATTGCTGATCGCCCTGGTGGCGGTGATGAGCGTGGTGTTCGTGCTGACGGCCGTCATGGCGCGACCCGACCCGACCGAGATTGTCAAGGGCATGTTCATGCCGGGGATTCCCGCAGGATCCCTCACCACGATCATCGCGTTGATCGGGACCACGGTGGTGCCGTACAACCTGTTCCTGCACGCCAGCGCCGTTCGTGAGAAATGGCCCGCTTCGCTGCCGCTGAGTCAGTCGCTGCGCGAGTCGCGGGTGGACACTGTCATAGCGGTGTCACTGGGTGGATTGATCACCCTGGCCATCGTTGTTACCGCCGCTGCGTTCTTCCAACAGGGAACGACCGTCGAGAATGCGGCCATGATGGCGGAGCAACTCGAACCGCTGTTAGGGCCCGTCGCCAAATATTTCTTTGCGGCCGGGCTGTTTGCAGCCGGCTTGACCAGCGCGATCACGGCACCGCTGGCGGCCGCCTACGCCTCAGCCGGGGCCCTGGGCTTTGAGCCGACTCTTCGATCCTGGAAGTTCCGCATCGTCTGGGTGGTTGTCGTTGTGGCGGGAACGGTCTTTGCGGCAATCGGCGAAAGTCCGGTGGCGGCAATCATCTTCGCCCAGGCCGCCAACGGCCTCATTCTACCGGTGATCGCCGTGTTTCTACTTGTGGTGGTCAACCGCAGGAAGCTTCTCGGCCAGTACACGAATGGCCTGCCGGCCAATGTTCTTGGCGTCGCGGTCGTAGTGATCGCGGCAGCGCTGGGTGTTTACAAACTGGTGATGGTCATTGCCCGCCTGGGGGGGTGACTTTGGCCTCCCTCATCCCAACGTGCGTCTGGACGGCTCGGATCGACAGGGCGCACAGACATCGTCAAGACGCATGGTCAGGGCGGCAGCTTGTCGGCAAGCAGTTCTTCGATGACGGCTTCGTACTTCGCCCGCAATTTTTGATAGGCGTCTCCCGTGGCGGGGCCCGAGAAGCCACTGTGAACCGCATGGACCTGTCCTTTGGCGTTCAGAAAAATCGTCGTGGGAAATGCGCGAAGGCGATCCAGGCCCGGTAGGGCGGCGGCCACCTTCTCTTTGTCGGGCGTCCCTGCGACCAAAAGCGGGTATGTCACACCGTGACGAGCGGCGTACTTGCGGACCTGACCGGCATCGCGTTTGAAGTCGCCGGACAGCTCAAAAGCCAGACCGAGCACCTTGAGGCCCCGCTCGCCATACCGCTGTTGCAGCTCGACGAGGTATCTGGATGCGTCGTGGCAGTTGGGGCACCAAGATCCGAAGGCTTCGATGATCCGGGCTCGACCTCTGAAGGCAGGGTCGTTCAGCGACCGAGGCTTCCCCTCCAGGTCGGGAAAGACGAGACTCGAAAGTTGCTTGTCACCGGTCCACTTGGACCGGCCAAAACCGTCCGGCAGGGAGGCGTCGGGATTGCGCTGTGCAGTCCAGGTCTCATGCCAGGCGTCGCCTGACCAGAAGTCCCCCTTGAGGGTCGCGTCTTGCTGGATTCGAGCGTCAAACAGGAATGCGTGGGCGCCGTCGAAGCCGGCGAGACGAAGACGATCACCGTCGAGGCTTCCGGAGAGGAACCCGTAGTCACCGCCGAGGGTTAGAAACGTTCCCGTGATGGTGTCGCGGCTCTGTCTATCGAAGACGGCGACGGCTGCGTCTTCACTCTTCGAGAACCGCACGTCCCATCGACCGTCCACACCGTGTCCGGAAGGCACGGTCCCGGGGCCGGCTGCGCGCCCAAACCGTCGTGCTTTGCCGACCTTGGCGTGAAACGGCATCTGCGTCCAACGGTCTTTTCGTCCTCTCTTTTTCCACTGACCGTCAAGAATCGATCCGTCAGCACTGGGCTTAGCGGTGATCTTCGAGTCGTAGTAGTCTATGTCCAGGACCAGCTCGTGGCCGTCCCAGGTGACGCGGGGCACCTCGATTCGCTCGTCGCCATTGATTATGTAGGCGCGCCAGCGACCCTGTTGCTGGTCCAGCTCCATGCCGAACGGCAACTCGCCGCCCGGGCTGTCCAGCCACGCCCGCCAGGAACCGGTGCGAGGCGCGGCCGCAAAAACTGACATAGCGGTGGCATGAACAAGAGTCACTGATAATACAGGCGCAACAACTCTAAGACCGTACCTGAGGATCATTCACATCTCCGTTCGTAAGTACTCCATACCCGACGCTACCGTGCAGCTCGACAACGCCGGGCGAAAAACAAAGCCAATGCGATAAAGACCAATACGGCCAGAAGGCTCGGTGCTAAGTCAGCCAGGATCGGGGCGTTGAACGTCTCAGCCAGTCGCATGGCCCAGTCCTGGCCTATCTCCAGCGGCAAAGGTTGATCCATCGTCGGGTCCTTGGCGGTCATCTTCTGGTAGAAGACGACACCGGCAATGGCCACACCTAACAGGCCTTCGCCCCCTACCAGACCGGAACCGAACAGGACGCCGCGTTCCCGGCGCTGGTTCCTTTCCGCATCCGACTTGGCCCGGCGTTGTACGAACCACCGTAAGGAACCGCCTAGAAACACGGGCACCATTGTCGTTACCGGCAGGTACACACCCACGGCAAACGGCAGCGAGGGGATGCGAAGGGCCTCGGCCATCAGGGCGATCGCGACCCCGATTCCTACGAACATCCAGGGGAGCTTTGCCTGCAGGACGCCCTCGATCACCAGCTTCATCAGCGTTGCCTGCGGGGCGGGGAGCTCCTCGCTCCCGAAGCCGTAGGACCGATCCAGAAGCAGCAGCGTGAGGCAGACAAACGTCGCTGACGTCAACACGCCGATAAGCTCGCCGACCTGCTGCTTCTTCGGAGTGGCCCCGAGCAGAAAACCGGTCTTGAGGTCTTGCGACGTGTCACCTGATATGGAGGCTGCGATGGCCACCACACACCCCACAGTCAGAGCCGCCGCCATACCCGTTCTGTCTGTCCAACCCATCAGCAGGAACACGGCCGATGTCCCGATCAGTGACGCAATGGTCATCCCACTTGTCGGATTGGAGGTCACGCCGACCAGCCCGACGAGCCGTGAGGCCACGGTGACGAAGAAAAACGCGAAGATGACCACGCACACGGCCGCTATTGTCCGAACTACGAGAGCCTCGATCGCCCCGAACACATGCGGAACCAGGGCCATTGCCAGTGCCAGCGCCACGACAGTGACTGCGACAAAGCCGACTGGCAGATCCCTTCCGGTGCGAGGCACGACGGCATCGGCGCCGCCCAGGCGGGCCGTTAGCTGTCGCGCTCCGATGCGGAAACTCGCGATCATGGTCGGGATGCTGCGAATCAGGGTGATCAATCCGGCGGTTGCGACCGCGCCTGCACCGATGTAGCGCACGTAGCGGTTCCACAGATCGCTGGTGCTCATCTGGGCGATGGTGTGAACGGTTTCCGGGTAGATGGGGTAGGCCTGCCCTTCACCCCACGCGGCGATGATCGGGATTATGACCAGGAACGACAACAGCCCGCCGGCGACCATAATCGATGCTATTCGTGGGCCGAGAATGTAGCCCACCCCGAATAGGGCCGCGGACATCTTCAGGCCGATCTGGGCCTTGGGCAGCCCCGGTACGGGCGACCAGACCTTCCCCGGAAAGGGCTTGAGCCACTCGACGATGAAACGCATCAGCGCCCCGACGCCTAATCCGAGAAAGACGTTTTTGGCCTGAGCCCCACCAACCTCGCTGGCCACCAGCACCTCGGCACAGGCCGTTCCCTCGGGATAGGGCAGGTGGCCGTGCTCACGCTCGATCAGGAAACGCCGCAGCGGAATCATGAACAGCACACCCAGCAGGCCGCCGAACATGGCCAGGACCGTCATCTGCACCAGCTTCGGATCCAGCTCCCACATGAAAAGCGCCGGCAGCGTGAAGATCACCCCACTGGCGACCGAGCTGGAGGCCGACCCGATGGTCTGCGAGATGTTCGCCTCGAGAATCGTACCTCTAATACCCACGCCCCTCATGGCTCGAAAGGCTGCTACGGTCATGACGGCGATGGGGATCGAGGTGGATATGGTCAGCCCGGCCTGCAAACCCAGGAAGGCGTTGGCCGCTCCGAAGATGATGCCGAAGAGAATGCCGGGTACAGCCGCCTTGACTGTAAACTCCAGCAGACTTTCGGCGGCAGGCGTGTAGGGCTCGTAGCTTTGCCCCTCGGGAATCGGCTCGTACGCCTGTTGGCTCAGGCCCTCTTTGCGTTCCATATTAGCTCCGGGTGGTAACGGCTTCCGCGCCGGCTTCTATCGTAATCGGGTTATCGCCCCAGGAACAGCCCCCTCGTCTGTCAGCGGTCACCGCCCGTATAGACCCGCTTCGACAAGCACCACAACGATCAAAGACCGGCGGACCGCCCCGCCACCGTGCAGGAATCACGTCGGCGTGAGGGGTCCATTGTTTGCAGCTCGCAATACGCGCAACGGTCGGCATGGATCTGCCCGGCGCGAGCCGGGCTGCTGCCCCGCGCCAGGCGTTCCGGGCCGACCCTGTGTGAGACGACGCACCTTCAGGTCAATCTTCTTCCGATGTTCCCATCGCCTTGCGCAGGAGGTCGCGATCCTCTCGTGCCCGGGTAAGCTCATCGGCCAGTTCGCTCTTCCCATACTTCTCAACAAGCCTGGTGAAGATACCGATCGCCTTGTCGAGGTCTTGCAGGCCCGCGCCCCAACACCCTCGGGCAGCAAGGGCGATTGCACGACGGTGCAGGTTGGCGGCGAGGCGACACTCGAGTTCGGTTTGTCCGTCCTGTACGACCATTCTGGTACACATCTCGACGCCCTTATCCAGGTCTTGGAGGTCCGCGCCAGATTCCGGTCGGCCGGCAAACACGAGTTTTGGGGTGGTTTCGGCCGTGAACGCGTCATTGGCCAGGACGGTTTTTGCCTCCTGCTCTCGCACGACGACCCCGCGTGCCTCGACGAGGCAACGCTTGAAGACCTTCCTGTACGTCCACCAGATCCAGGCCAAATAGATGGCCGTGATCACGAATCCTATACCGAAGATGACTACCGCCAGGGCAAGTAGAACCCCTGCAAGCACTTCAACAAGCACACCGGTGTACCCGGTGCTCCACGGTGCAGACTTGACAGCCGAGAAGATCTTCTCGAGTGTCGGAACGACGACATAAAGACCGACCAGCAAGACCGCGAATTCTCGTGCAGTTTTCATTGTGCGTCGGGCCAGATCTTCATCGGGAATGCGCTGCGCGAGGTGCGCGAGGTAATAACTCGCAGCAACCACGGTAAAACCCAGCGTTATGAAGGCCGCCACTGGAATGGTGACACTCACCCATCTGTCCACGCTCACGTTCAGGTGTCTGAGGAAGTCGAGGTACTCGGGAAGAGGCGCAACGAGCAAGGCCACAAAGGCGGCGGCGCGCACCACACGGCGCAAGGCGAGTGGCTGCTCCGACAGGCTCAGTCGCGGGTCGAGCGTCGTGAGGGCGACAACCCCGAGCAGCACGAGCAGCATCGACAGGATCGAGTGGGCTGTTTTTGCTCCTTCCAAGACATAGGTGGGTGCGTCAAGGACAAACGTGAAGAGGCTAAGAAGAGGCCCGGCCGGGATCGCGGCGAGAAAGACCACGATCCCAACGGCGATGTACAGTTGTCCACGGTGAATGCGCGCCAGCCACTCCGGATCGGCGGACGACAGCAGGTCGCCCCGGAGAGATTGGCCGATCGGCGTGCCACATTCTGGGCACCTTCCACCGGGCGAAAGTCCGCGAAGGTTGTAGCCGCAGTGGATGCAAAGCAGATCCTCGGGAAGATCGGCCTCGTCCGTGGCTCCATGACTCGCCAAGGCTTCACCGGCCTCGCCGCCATGCCGGCCCGGCCCTCCCATTGTGACAGTCTTCGATGCATCTGGCGTTGTCTTTCCTGCGTCGCTGCCAACGGTGTGCGCAGGCTTGTGCGGTGATTCGCCGGATTCCCTCAACCTTTCGCTATCTGACATCGTGATGCCTTTGCAGATATGTGTCAGCCAGGATTTTCGCCGTCGCCCTCCAGCGGCAACGCTGACGGCCTTGGTGATCACCAACGATAGCCGATTCCGTCGACCCGAGATCTCCCATATGTCCGACCTCGGGGCGTCATCGTACGCAACCGACACGCCTGATTCAAGCGAAAACTTCCCTTTCCCGTCACACGGAATCCCTGATCCAGTTCACGAAACGCAAGTCCCGATGTATCCCGACGAGCCGCGACGAAGACGCATCGGGACGTCACTCGTGATCTTCGGCCCGTGGAACTCGAGCTTGAGCTTGCCATTAAGCTGACCACGACGTGCTTGTTTTCGCCTCTCATCCATCGGATGCCCCTGTCAAAGTGGCCGGAGAGCCTTGAATCACAGGGAAAACAAGCACGAATCATGCCGTCACGGACACTCCATCTGGAAAATCCGGGTTTATACCGTAGGGACCCGGTTCTTTGATGGACCACAATGCGGAATCAGGGTCATCCTCGTCGCTCCCTAGGGCAAAATCCTAGGGAGTCTGCCAACTTGCGAACATGCCGGAAGCACGGGAAACAGACATTAGGGAAAGTTTCTTATTGGTAGATGGCGCGAACCGGACTCCTTTACACGCGGTGACGGAGGCGGAGGTGATGTGGCAGACTATGTTTGGTCGCGGTCGCACAAATCCACGAGCCCGGCAAACCGGACATGCATTCGATTCCGGCACGCTACCGGGCGCCGTCAACTATATGTCCCCCGAGCAGGTTCGTGGTCTGGAGGTCGCTGGTGGAAGCGACATCTTCTCATTGCGGTGTATTCTGTACGAAATACTGACGGCTTAAAGGAGAATTGTGATGCCGTTTATCGAGTGGAAGGACGCTTATAATATTGGCGTAGAGAGATTGGACGAGGACCACCGCCACCTGGTGGACCTTGTCAATGAACTGCACGCGGGAATCACCCGCAATCGCGACCGCGGCAGCTTCGGGGGCGTGGTTGATGAACTTCAAACCCTGCTACATGTGCTCGACGAGCTGATTGACTATGCCATCGACCATTGCGCGCTGGAAGAAGAGTGCATGCTTGAACACGCCTATCCCGGTTACGCAGATATGAGGCGGGCGCATGGGCAACTTATGAGCATGGTGCAAGACTTGAGACGC
>CP070827.1:595767-604646 GCA_020344555.1 Phycisphaerales bacterium | reverse complement strand
TACCCTCCCAGCGCCGACATCTTCCCGTCACCCTTCTTCTCCGACGAAGAAGAGCAAGCCGCTGAACGTCGACTATGGAAGATCGAGCGGGCCGTTGAAGCGGTTCTTACCGCAGACGGGGCGATGTTTACGTTGCTGCGGCGCCTGGGTGTCAAGCCGGACATGATCGCCGGACATAGCGGTGGCGAATGGATCGCGATAGCCGCCGCCGGCGTAGTCGATATTGACGAGTTCGTCGCCAGCATGGACCGGCTTGACGGGATGTATCGCAAACTCGCCGAGGACGTCAGTATCCCACGGATGACCATGCTCGCAGTCGGTGCAGGCCGTGAAGAGGTGGCCCGGCTCGCGGCCCAGATCGATCGGGCCGTCCATATCGCCAACGACAACTGTCCGCATCAAGTAGTGGTTGTCGTGGAGCCAAAGGACGCCGAAACGGTCATCAAGCACCTCCGATCGCGAGGGGTCTTCGTAGAACAACTCCCCTACGATCGCGGCTACCACACGTGGGCGTTCACCTACATCTGTGAACCGCTTCGTGGGTACTTTGAATCTCTCGGTATTCGCGGGCCCGAGACAACGCTTTACTCATGCACGACCGCAAAACCTTATCCGACGGACCCGGCCAAGGTGGTCGACCTTGTCGCCAACACGTTTGCCCGCCCGCAACTGTTCCGGGAGACCGTCGAGGCGATGTATGCTGCGGGTGCGCGCGTGTTCCTGGAGGTCGGCCCGCGCGGGAACCTGACCGCGTTCACAGACGACATCCTGCGCGGCCGCCCCCGTGTCGCTATAGCTGCCGACCAGCCTCGACGGTCCGGCATAGTCGCGTTGAACCACATGGTGGGAATGCTCGCGGCGCTCCATGTACCGTTGGAGTTTACGCACTTGTATAGCCGGCGCTCGCTGCGGAGGCTGACGTTTGACCCGGAGGCTGATCGGCCGGTCGATGACGATGCCACCCCGGGGACCATGCAGGTCTCGCTGTGTTATCCGAAGTTGGAACTGGTCCAGCGACCAGAGTCCTGCAGTGCTGGTTCATCCGCATCGTCAGTACCCACGGTCGAGCAAGCTGAACCCGTAGTACCAGGCTCCGTCGAAGCGTTGGATCTGCTCGAATCCGGAGTTGCTGATTACACACCGCAACACGCTGACCCACAGGCACTGCCGACAGAGGTGCGTACCGCCAAGGACGGTTCCCCACCCGCTTCCGTCAGCGCAGCGATGCAAGAACACCTCCGAATGATGGAGCGGTTCCTGGAGACGCAGGAGGAGGTGATGCGGGCCTATTTGGAAGCCCGGTCACCTGGTGAGGCGAGCGTTGCACTGCCCGTATCCCCGCCAAGTGAGGTTGCCTCGATCACCTCCACACCCGCCGTTGCTGCCGAGGAGAAGGCCGAACCGGCGGCTCGGAGTCTGGAAGACACGCTGGTCGCCATTGTCAGTGAGAAAACCGGGTATCCCCCGGATATGCTGAGCCTCGATTTGGATATGGAGGCCGACCTGGGTATCGATTCGATCAAGCGCATCGAGATTCTTGGTGCCCTGCAGGAAACCGATGGGAATGCACTTCCTGCCTCGGAAATCGATTTGGAGCAGGTTGCAAAACTCAAATCGCTGCGACAGGTGATTGAATTCCTCGAGAACCTCGAAGGTCTCTCCAGCCCGCCGGATGACATTCGGTCAACGCCGTTGCCCGACGCCGGCGCCCTGGCGTTTTCGGGCAAAGTCGTCAGCCACACACCCGGCAGCGAGATCGTTGTGCTTCGTGAGGTCGAACCGGAGCAGGATCTGTACCTTAATGACCACTGTCTTGACCCACAGGTTACGGAGTCGGACCAACAACGGGACGTTCTTGCCGTCATACCTCTGACCGTAAGCCTGGAGATGATGGCTGAGGTCGCCGCGCTGCTTGTGCCCGGACGTGAAGTGATCGGTGCAAAGGGGATCCAGGCCGGCAAGTGGATCGAGGTCGGTAAGGGTGGACCAAAGGTCGAGCTGACGATCACGGCTCATACGGGCTCCTCCGGTCGCTCGGGGGGCCTGACTTACAACGAAGTGCGTGCAGCCATTCATCACCGCCGGACCGAAGATCCGGACGCGGCCCCGGATGCTCAGCCGGTTGTGGAAGGCACGATCGTGTTCGCCGACTCTTTCCCGAGTGCGCCTGCGGGCGAGCTGTCGGACCTGAAGAATCGGCGACGCCCTGCAAATACCGCAGAGCAGATGTATGCACAACGGCGAATGTTCCACGGTCCGCGCTTTCAGGGCGTGGTATCGCTTGATGAGGTCGGCGAGGATGGGCTGGTTGCCCGCTTGGAAGTGTTGCCTACCGACAACCTTCTCAGGTCGAAGGAATCGCCGTGTTTCCACGTTGATCCCTTCCTCCTCGATGCGGCCGGCCAGTTGGTCGGATATTGGCCCGTGGAATACTTCGACCAGGGGTTCGTGCTGTTCCCTATTCGTCTGCACGAGCTGGCGCTGTATCGTGAGAATCTCAAACCGGGTGAGCGGGCGGTCTGTCAGTTGCGCATTCGACAGGTCTCCCAGAGACAGGTCCGGGCGGACATGGAGATCATCGCACCGGACGGCAGACTCTGGATGCGCCTCCGCGGTTGGGAGGACTGGCGGTTTTACTGGGCTCCGAACTTCTACGACTTCTGGCGGTTTCCAAACAAGGGGATGCTCAGCGAGCGCGTGGAACTCCCGTTGCCCGAAAGCTGTCGGGACGTGGAGTGTCTGCGCATGAAACCGTTTGAGGAGATACGCACGCGCATTTGGGAGACCCTCTGGGCTCACCTGATCCTCAGTCGTCGTGAGCTTGCTCAGTACGGCGACATGACCGATGACGACCGCCGCAAGGAGTGGCTCTTCGGACGGGCGGTTGCCAAGGACGCGGTACGGACGTGGGTCAAGCGTCACTATGGCCTCGACCTTTACCCGGCTGATGTGGAGATCGACAACGACGAGCATGGAGCGCCTCACGGCGGCGGCCGTTGGGTAAGTCGCATAGGCGTAGCGCCGCAGCTAACCCTCTCGCACAAAGGTACGGTGGCCGTTGCTGCGGCAGGGAGGCGGGCTCTGGGAATCGACCTGGAGCGCATCGAGGCCCGCGATTCCGGTTTCGACGCCCTCGTCTTTGATGAGAGCGAACTGCGGTTGTTCAGCAAACTCAACGGCGATAATCGGGCAGAGTGGGTCACACGAGCGTGGTGCGCGAAAGAGGCGGCGAGCAAAGCGACCGGCCGTGGTTTGAGTGACGGTCCCCGGGTCATGGTGGTCAATAGCATCGATCCCGGCCCGGGGCAGCTCGTAGTTAGTCGTAGGGAGCCGTCGCCGGGCAGGCGGCCGGAAGATGTCGCCCGGCAGTTCATGGTCCACAGCATTCGTGACGGTGAGTTCGTCATTGCGCTGGCGGTCGACGAAGGAAACAGCGGTGAAGGTGGTTGATCGAGACAAAGTGCGAAATGAACTGCTGACGATCCTGACGGAGTTGCGGGAGGACTGGGAATACTCCAACGAGATCACCGAGCAGACCGGCATCTTCTCGGACCTGGAGTTCGAGTCCATCGATGCCGTGGCCCTGGGATCAGCCGTTGAAGAGCATTTCGATCAGTCACTACCGTTTGCGGAGTTTCTGATCAAGGCCGGCGAGCGGCAGGTGAAAGACATCACCATCGGGGACCTGCTCGACTTTCTGATGGCCAACCTCGACGGGGCGAAAGGGCGGCCAAAATGAGCGGTCCCGTGATTCTGTTCGGTTTGGATGGGGCGACCTTCACGGTTCTCGATGATCTTGTGCGCAAGGGAGTCATGCCTTGTCTGGGCAGGTTTATGGCCTCGGGCGCCCGTGGAACGCTGTTGTCCACGGTCCCTCCGCTGACACCGCCCGCCTGGACCACGCTGGTCACCGGACGGACCCCCGGCCATCACGGAATCACCAACTTTCTCCAATACGAATCGGATGACTCTCGATACCTTCGTCTGGTTACATCACGCGAGCTATGCTGCGAGACGATCTGGTCGATTGCCAGTCGTCAGGGCCGGCGTGCCGGCAGTCTCAACTTCGTCGCCCACAATCCGGCACCCAAGATAAACGGCTACGTGATCCCCGGATGGGTCCCGTGGCGGTGGGTGAAGAAGCACAGTCACCCCGCTGACCTGATCGACAGGTTGAAAGGTGAGATCCCCGGCTTTGATGTCAGAGAGCTGGCTTTGGATCTCAAAGTGGAACAGAAAGCCATAGCCGGGGAGATGATCGAGGATTATGAATCCTGGATCGATCTGCACATACGCCGCGAACCACAGTGGTTCAACATTCTCCGCTACCAGATGAAGCATGACCCCTGTGCACTCGTGGGCGTGGTATTTGACGGGGTGGACAAGTTGCAGCACTTGCTGTGGGAACACCTCGATCCCAACATGGAACCGCAGAGTCCATCGGAAGACTTCCTGCGAATTCGACGACATTGCTGGGACTACTTTCGCCAGCTTGATCGTTTCTTGGAGGAGACAGTGAAGTCGGCCGGGCCCGACGGGCATGTCTTTGTCGTTTCGGACCATGGTTTTACAGGGAGCGGAGAGACTCTCTTCATAAACACATGGCTCGAACAGCAGGGTTACCTGACGTGGGCACCCGGGGTCGAAGTCGCCCCGGACAATTCGCATGAACTGCTCGAGCGCCGACCATACAACCTTTCGGCTCTGGAGCTGTCGAAGACGCGAGCCTACGCCCATTCACCCGGCAGCAACGGTATCTGCATTCCGGTCAAGGGAGATCGGGGAGACGTGGGAGTCACCCCTGAGGAATATGAGAGCTTTCGCGCAGAACTGGTGAATGCGCTGCGCAGGCGTTGCGTCGACCCGGAAACACAAGAGCCGCTGATTGCCGACGTATGGACCCGGGAGGAGGTATTTCACGGACCGAGGATGGGCTTGGCGCCGGATCTGACAGTGGGGCTTCGCGACAACGGGTTCTTCTCCGTGCTGCGTGGCAGCCAGGCACTGAAGAGACGGCCCATGGTGATCGGGACTCACCATCCTGCGGGGGTGCTCATTGTCCATGGACCAGGCGTGCGCGAGGGAGCGACGCTGCAACCTGCGCAGTTGGCTGACGTCGCGCCGACTGCGCTGTACGCCTTGGGTCTGCCCATTCCGGAGGACTTGGAAGGCTCGCTAGTCACGGAGGCATTCACCCCGGAATACCTTGCGGAGCATTCGCCGATTTGCGGCCCGGCGACAGTAAGACCGGCTCACCTACCGCCGGATGAGTCGCGCGATCGTGCTTATGAACCGGAGAGTGAGGCTGAGGTGCTCATGCGCCTCAGGGCTTTGGGATACGTGGAGTAGGAAGGAGAACCGGGTTATGGCCAAAGCCTTGCTCAACGGCATCAACGTTCACTACCAGGTCAAGGGTGAGGGACCTGACGTTGTGCTCGTCCACGGCATCACTTCGACTCTCGCTCTCTGGTACACCAGGATCATGCCGGCACTGATCCAGGACTATCGCGTAACGATGTACGACCTTCGAGGTCACGGCTATACCGATCTGACGCCGAGCGGCTATACCTCGGGAGAGATGGCCGTGGATCTCCTGGCACTGATGGACCACTTGGAGATCGAACAGGCGCGACTTGTCGGGCACAGCTTCGGCGGTTCCATCGGACTGCACCTGGCCTTGCTACACCCGGACCGTGTGGCCGGGGTGGTCCTGTCAGATACCGGAATTGCCTGCCTGCGGCGTCTGCGAACAATCCGGGATTGGCCCGGATGGGATTTGTACAGGGATCAACTGGCAAAGTACGGGATCACTTACGACTGGTTTGTTGAAGCAGAAAGCGAGGACGTGGCCACGGTCATACGCAAGAGCATTGAGATTCCGCAGCAGTTCGGCCCCCGAAAGGGGAGTACACGGGCCACCCCGCGGTTCAGAAGATTGATCGAGGAGACAAGCGTAAGTGGAGACTTTCGTCAGGTAGCCGGACTGACTGAAGAGCGACTCGCCGAGATCACTACACCAGTGGCAGCAGTCTACGGTGAGACCTCGCCGTATAAGGAAATGGCTGTGCACTTGGCCGGTATAAGGCCGAACTACTCTTGCGAGATCCTGGAGGACATCGGCCATTTCTACCTGCTGCTAAGGCCTGATATGTTCCTGGAACGGATCAGCGGATTTCTGCGCGACCCTGCGGCTTATGTTGCCGACCGGAGGGGATCTGAAGGAGAGAATGGTGAAGCTGTTCGGCGAGCTACCGGTGCACCGCCTGCGCCGTCGAAGGGCCGCTCCTGACACGTGGCCGAGGACTGCCTTAGACAATTGTGTGAGTACAACGACTGCAGAGAGGATACTGAACGATGTCTCGAATTCTGTTGATCTCGCCGAAATTTGATACAGAGTTCTCGCGCGCCTACGAACTCTCCGGGCTGAAGATCCAGGCGGACGCACCGCGGTCCCTTATCGTACCGCTCAACCTGGCCACAATCGCGGCGCTTACGCCGGAAGCCCATGACGTGGATATCTGGGACGAGTCAGTGCGTGGTGAGATCGATAACCACACCGACCTGGGCAGGGAGTACGATCTGATCGGAGTGACCGGCTATATCGCCCACATACCACGGGCTGTGGAGCTTGCCGGACTGTTTCGCCAGCGGGGGATCCCAACGGCGATCGGCGGACCGGGCGTTTCCGGCGCCCCACATCTCTTCCGCGACGCTTTCGACGTACTGTTTCTTGGAGAGGCGGAATACACCTGGCCGCAGTTCCTGCGCGATTGGGAGAAGGGCGCACACCGGAGCGAGTATCGCCAGGTCGAACGGCCGGACCTTTCCGACTGTCCGACTCCGCGGTGGGACAGCATCGCGGACGACATCCCCTTGTATCGCCTGGGGGGCGTGCAGACCACTCGTGGTTGTCCGTATGATTGCGAATTCTGCGATGTGATTCACCTATTCGGTCGGCGGCCCCGACACAGGCCTATTGAATCCGTCATTGAGGAAGTGGTCACCTTACAGAGGCTCGGCGCCGAGCGGATATTCCTCTGCGACGACAATTTCGTCAGCAATCGCAAGTATGCAAGGCAACTTCTGCGAGAGCTAATCCCTGTCAATAACTCCTTTGATCCCCCACTCTCCTACTCGACACAACTGACCATCGATCTGGCCCAGGACGAAGAGCTGATGGAGCTGATGGCTGACTGCAACTTCACCCAGGTGCTGATCGGCATCGAAACGACACGGCCTGCGAGTCTGCAGGAGGTACATAAGGTCCAGAATCTTCGCAGAGACATGGTCGAAGACTGCAAGAAGATTCAGTCCTACGGCGTTGCCGTCCGGGCTGCTTTGATCGTCGGCTTCGACGCAGATGATGCGGAGGTCTTCGAGGAACAAATGAGATTCCTCGAAGACTCGAACATCGCGAGTGCAAACGTCAATACGCTGAAAGCCTACCCGGGTACACCATTATGGGTCCGGCTGCAACTGGAGGATCGCGTGTTAGACGTCGGCGACATGTATCATGACGCTCCAAAGGTCGTCTGCAATATCATTCCCAAACAAATGACGCGCGTCGAGCTGCTTGAAGGATATCGGCGACTGCTCCAACAGACACGGGCTTGGGATAGCTTTCAGAAGCGAATCAAGGCGTTTGTGTCATCGGTTACGCGGCAGCCGAACCTGCCACCGCCGTCTTCCGCAGTTCGTCAGAAGCGTATGCAACGCCTCAGCAGAGCCCGTGAGGCGATGGCCAAGTTGCCCGAGGATGCCCGAACGGCCATCATGGACGTCGTCGCCCACACGCTGCAGACCGCGCCCTACATGCTGGAGAAAGTGGCTGCGATGACGATGCAGCAGTTGATGGATGCCATCTTGCTCCCGTACCAGAGCGAGCTTATCCAACGGCAAATAGACCAGACACTCGCCGGGAAGCTCAAGCTCGATCCGGATCCCTCCGCGGGTATGATCCCGGAGGAGTTCCATGCGGCCGCCGGCGACATAATCCCGGTGTTGTACGATCGACTGAACGCGGAGATTGAGCACAAGGCTACGATCCCGGAGGTCATCACCGCCGTGCTGAAGGACTTTCTCATTCGCTGGGGTTCGGGCTTTACACGGTTGGAGGATTATCATCAGGCTTATTTGTCGGAGCTTTGTGATCGGCACGTCGAGCGCTGGAACAGCAAGGAAGCTCCCGGTGCCGGAGGCGGGGATGGACAAGGACCCGTGTTGACTGTGGAGCGGGCTGGATCGGCACGGTTTGTCCGTGAAGTGCTGGTCTCTGTCGAGCAGGCGCTTCGAGGTGAGGTAAAAGCAAAACGGGAGTCGGAGTCTGAGCGAATCACCGGCGCACGGCCCGGGTGACCGGAACGCCGCTCCTGAGATGACGCGGCTACGGCCGCCAAGAGAGTTCTGCAAGCGCGATAGCTTCAGAGAGGATGTTGAACGATGTCTAGAATTCTGTTGATCTCGCCGAAGTTTGATACGGAGTTCTCGCGCGCTTATGAACTCTCCAATCTCAAAGTCCATGGAAACGTGTCGCAATCGGCGATGGTGCCGCTTCAGTTGGCTACCATTGCGGGGCTTACGCCGGACTGCCACGAGGTGGACATCTGGGACGAGGGGGTGCGCGGTGAGATCGACAACTGCACCGACCTGGGCAAGGAGTATGATCTGATCGGGGTGACCGGCTACATCGTCCACATGCCACGAGCAGTGGAGCTGGCCGAAGTGTTCCGCCGGCGGGGCATCTCAACGGCCATCGGTGGGTCCGGTGTTTCCGGTGCGCCAGACCTCTGCCGCGACGCGTTCGACGTGATTTTCCTCGGTGAAGCGGAGCTCACCTGGCCGCAGTTCCTGCGCGATTGGGAGAAGGGCGCACACCGAAG
>CP070827.1:586744-595667 GCA_020344555.1 Phycisphaerales bacterium | reverse complement strand
GCGGTTCAATGCTCCTTGCCCTGATATTCGCGGTTCTCGGTTTTGACGCGGATCTTGTCCCCGTTCTTGATAAAGAGCGGAACCTGAATCGTGATCCCGCTGTTGAGCTTGGCCTCTTTTTGGACGTTGGTGGTGCCGCCGGTATGTTCGACCGGGGCGGTGTCGACAACCTCCAAAACCACGACGGGTGGGAGCTGCAGCGAAATCGGCTGCCCCTCAATCATCTGGACACGGTACGTGTCCTCATCGACCAGAAAATGAACTGTGTCACCAAGCATGTCCTCGGTGAGGGGGTATTGCTCATATGTCTCGGTGTCCATGAACACCCGTTCGTGCCCGGAGGAATAGAGATACTGCATGTGCCTCACCTCAGTCGGCACCTCCTCGATCTTGCCCAGCTCATCCAAGGTCCGTTCACCGGTATGCCCGGTCTTCACAGCGCGTAGCTTCACGTGTACTGTCGCTTTTTGCTTGCCGGTCTGGGCCACGCTGAAATCGAGGACCGTATAGAGCTGCCCCTCATGGCGGATCACCATACCTTTGTGAAGATCATGAGTCACCGACATCTTTCTTCTCCAATCGGGCTCTGATGCTTGTACGAAATGTAGTATGCACGAGGAAGGCGTTCGCGTCAACCCGCCCGCGCGCATGCCTGTCCAAGACCAAGCGGTCCGCCAGGGACAACACCGGTCTCGCACTTGGGATGCTCGATGTCGCTCGGGATTTGGCTACTTGAAGGCGGCGGCGGGATGCCGAGGTCGTGGTCTGGGGTCGGAGAATCGCTTGGCCAGCCAGCCAGCGGCACGAACAACCACATGCAGCACGCCGATGGCTGCCCCGGCCGCCAACGACGTGTCGATCACTATCCAGATGAACTGGAGCCGCACGTTCGTCGGTGTCAGGAAGCCGATAAAGAGGGCGTCAAGGAGATAGGCCGCCACCAAAACCGCACATGTCTTGCGATTCAGACCGAACAGAGGGCAGCCAAGCAACGCCACGCCGGGCCACAACGTGGCAAGCCAGGTCAAGCCGGCAAGTGGGCGTTCCGCAGCCGGCTTCGTTTTCCAGTATCGGAAGGCCTTCCAGACTCTTGCTCTCCCGACCGGGGCGCGTTGGGCGGCGGCTGTCTTCATACGATCGACCAGCCCGACCGATTCTAGGAGTGTCATGTGCGGCAGCCCGTAATAAGCAAACCAAGTGGTGTCCCAATCCACATCCCCGGGTGCAGCCGGGTGAATCAACGGACCCGTACGGCGGTCCTCAGGCACCGGCGACAGTCCCTGTCCGTCCGGCTGCCGAAAGAGGTGGCAAAGGGTCACCTGCAGGCTGGACTTGACGTATGACCGCAGGTTACCGGCCAACGCGTCCCACCCCACGCGCCTCATGAGCTCGTCATACTCCCACTCGTCCATCCCCAGATCGTGGACGGCGTGATACCTGGCCACCCATACGTCAAGATGGCTGGCAATATAGGCCTGTTCCCGGCTGCGTTCTGGCAGCAGGGCAAACACCTGCGCGGCCTCGTGCGTATCGGGCAGGTCCAGTCCGTCGAAGTGTCGTGCCCGCAGAAGCAATGTTGCGCCGGCCGTACTATTGGAGGGCCGGAACTGGCCGGCGTAAGCCAGATTGAGGCTGCACTCCAGGACCATGCAAAACAGGACAGGCGTCACAAAGGATGCACATGAAGCTAACGCCTTTCTCCAGTCGCGTGCCATCGCCACCAGAATGGCCACGACCCCCACAGCGATAATGGGCAAGGCGGCTCCCCGAGTCAGCCAGGCCATCCCCAGCAATAGGCCGGCTCCTACCATCCAACGTCGTGGACCAGTCCGAGACAGAGCCACCAGGAACAAAACCAGCCCGAATGAGAAGAGACAGGTGAACAGTGTCTCTGACATCATCCGCTCACCCCACACAACCGACTGGAGCCGGGCAATCGTCAATATGGCAGCGAGCCAGCCGACCCACCGGGATCGAAGATGCCTCCCTAAAGCATAGGCCGCCAGAGGAAGCAGACCCATAAAGAAATGATGACCGGTAACCGCCGCCCAGCCCATATTGCCAAACGCCAGCGACACGCCCGCCAGGTACAATATGTAACCTGGCTTGCGCATTTCGAAGTGAGGGGTTTTGTTCGGACTAAGAAGGGCCTCGGCGGAGGCCACGTATTGTGCCGAGTCGCCGCAGATCAGCGCCCGGCCCTGCTTGTACGAAAAGTGCGTCGTCTCGGCGACGAAGCTGATGACCGCAATGAGGAGGACATCAATTGTCGTCCGGCTCAGGACAGCACGCCTGAGTTTTCTGCTACCTGATAATGGCATGGCTCCGGTGCTCAACCCGTCGTTGAGTCGCTCTCCAACTCTCATGCCGGCTGCGGTCTATGTGGCATTTCGCACATTGCTGACACGCTCATAGATCCGCATGGTGTACTGTCGTTGCCGGATCCGCTTTCGCTCCCAAGGCTTTCTCCCCTCGTAGCCGGTGGCCGGGAACACCTCCGGATGCAGCGCTTCTGCAACAAGCGTGTATCCCGCTGGGGGAGTGAAACGGTCATATCGATGGCGGACATACCACATGTACTTGAGGTTCACGCCGATGAAGCGTGTATCACTCTCTAGAGCGGCTGGGTGGGAGGCAAGTAAGACGTACTGGTCACAGCCGTCGGGGCGCGAGTCCGCCACCGTGGTCAACATAGGATCGAACGACTCGACCGTGTCATCTTGATTGCCGTCAACCAGCCCCCAAAGCACGTTTGCCGGGTAGGTCAGCTCGCGACCCAGACCTGTCATAGTGTTCTGTAGAAACTCAGCCGGGTAGACGATCCGGCTGTACTCCGATGCGAAGCCCACAAACGAGTACGCGGAAGCAATGAGTAGACTACATACACAGACTCGCCTTAGCGTGCGAGACCGAATATGAATCAGGGCGAGTACCGCTCCACCGACCATAAACGGCAGGTAGACCATCAACACCCGTCCGTAAAACACCAAATTCCCGAAAAACACACCCATCGACGCATGGAAGAGGTAACAACCGATCGCAGCGCATATCGCGGTTCGGGCTGTCACAGAGACATTCACGCGGCGGCGCCAGAGTAAGAACGCGACAAAACCGCTAAACAGCACGAACAGCACAACGCCGACCGCACCTTCCACATCCCGCAAGTAATGCCATACAAAGACGTAGCCCTCCTTGGGATAGCCCATTGTCACCGATCCAGACAGCGATCTTAGATCTTGCAAATAGGAGCTGCCCGTGAAGCGTGCGAGCAGCTCGAACAGGCCGATCACAGTTGCCGAGGACAGCCCGAAAACCATCATGGAATTTATCCGCCGCCCGGATCGGGCCAAAGTTACCGCTGCATTGATGATCACAAAAGCGTAGTGACCCGGATAGCACGAATAGCCGAATGCGGTCAGCAACCCGGCGATCGTCAGACGCAGGACAGCCCGTTCGTCCGGACGCGGTGTTGTTGATAAGAGCCACAGGGCCAGAAGGGAGAACAGCAACGCCTCCTGATAGGGCATCATGTGCCGGATCCACACGTTGGCGCTACACAGCAGCGAGTGCACCAGGGCAATCAACACCCCGAACCATGCGCACCCCGTCCAAAGCCGCCCGAGAGCAAAGAGACAACACGTGACACCAAGCGTCACGAGGACGTTGAACGCGCTGGCAACGTCGTAATACCGCGGCGTTTGGGGATCAATCCCCGCAAGTGTCCCGACCAGGCGCTGCCCCAGGACCGGCAACACGCTGACGAGCACAAACCCCGGCCGCGCCGCGGGAACCTTCCCACGCGCCTCGAACAAGCGCTCGGTAGCGGCGCGATAATCACCTCCCACTACTGCGTCGACGAGTTTGGCCGCCGGCAGATAACACCGTTCGTCCGACCAGTAGAAGTGGCCTCTGTCGATCAACGAGAACCGGTAACAGGCCAGGCAGAGGAGCAAGAACGTAAACCAGACGAGCGGATGACCCAGCCGGGCACCGAGACGGCGCAACATTGCGGATACTGATGAAGACATGATTGAATATCGGACGCTCAGCCCCCAAAGCTGAGCTGTTTCGGCGGCACCGTCTGAGGCTTTGCGTTACGGTAAGACCGAGAGGTGACGAGTAAGTGCTCGGTCAGGAACGTCGCCACTTTGGCCCCGACAAGTTGCGCCCCGGCATCATTGAAGTGCACCATGTCGTAGAAGAAGTCGTCCGAGTGTGGAATCTCGCGTGCCAGATCGAAACACGCGACATCGTTTTCGGCACAGATCGCCAGAAGCTCGTGGTTGAAACGGTCAAGCAGGCGGGCATAGGTGGCTCCGCTGAGGAGCTGGTGTTCTTTCCCGATCCAGAACATCCGGGCCCTGATTCCCCGCCATCGTTCGTTGTCCTCAAACAGCAACGGTTGGGTCAAAAAAACCGGTGTCACCCCGATCGCCCGCGCCGTGCGGATCAGACGCAGCACATTGCTGCGAAACAGTGGGAGCGATGGAAGCATGTCATCAACCTTTGCCGGGAGAGGAGCTTCCAGCTCGGTGAGCGGTTCGGTGGGGATCGAGGATTGATACCGTACCGCTCGGATCGTAATGCCATCAAGATAGCTTCTCTTAAGCTGGTAAAGCTGGTGCGCCAGACGAGAGTGATCCAGCAAGCGGTTAAGCGCCGCGCTTCGCGCCGGTCCCAGCGCCAGCTCGGTCATGTTACCGTCAAACGGATTGCCGGTCTTCCACGTCCCATCTAGTGAAAGAGCAAGGTCATTCACGCCGACCAGGAAGAGGACATAATCCGGCCTGATGGCCGAGACAACCTTGTCAATCACCAGCACATTGCCGCGGGTCGAGTGGCCGTCCTGTCCCACGTTGCCCACCCACACGTTATGCCCACCGCTAAGCAGCTTTTGTTCCATGATGTAGGCCCAGGTGCGGGTATCGTCCAGATAAAAGCACTGCGTCGTACTGCCTCCGACGGTGACGATGGTTGTGGTCTCGTCCCAGGCGCGACCCTCTGGAGGCGGGTCGGAGCCCCGCATGCCCCACTTGTTGGTCGTGTGCCGGATCGGTGAGGATACCCCGTGGAGGTTGGATTCACAGGTGATTCTCAGATGGGTATGTAGGTTGAGGGACGCGGAGAAGGGCGGGGCGGGAATAGACCAGCGCAGACAGAGTTCCCCCGCGGCGGCAACCAGGCCGGTTATGATTGCAGCTACGAACAGGCTGAACAGGACCCGCTTGCCGAGCGGCAGTCGTCCGGACAAGGCGACCTCTGTCTTCAAGCAACAATCCGACATAAACTAAGACCCTCTGCCCGGCCACGTCACCACGAATTTCCGCCGCGCAGGCGATACGGTCCAAGGGGCTTCATACAGATGTCCGGCGGCCCGGGGGTACTCGCCATTGGCCACTGCGTCCGCCAGCCTGGAGGCGGGAAAGTAGCAGCGTTCATCCGACCGGAGAAATGCCCCTTCCCAATAAGCGTGAACCGGTAACAGCTCAGCAGAACGATTAGCGCCACGAACCATACTGCCGGGCGGGATGCTCGCGGAAAGAAACGGTGAAGTGGCCCGGCGGGTCCCGCAGACATGACTATGATCCTAACGCTGCCATTACCGGCGCTTCTCGTAGCCTTGAGTCGAGTGGCGGGAGGTGCCCCACTGGAAGTCGGGCACGCGCACTGAGTTGCGGTTTCCAGCCGATATAAAGGCGGTTTAAGCCCCACTGGGTCCAGAACAACTTGCGTCCTATATCGACGAACCCGGCGGAGGTCAGACGCCTGCGAATCTCACGCTCCGTGACGAAATAGGTTTCCCCGTCCTCCATACCGCGCTCCATGTCTACGTCGTGGTTAGTGCCAAACAGTTTGTCGTACGTGTAGATGGCTAGATGCGCAGCAAGCTCCGCCACCGGCTTGCCCATCGTGAGCACGATGTTTCCTCCGTCGCGCAGGCAGCGGTAGGCCTCGGCAAGTTCGATGTCACGCTTCGATCGTGGCACGTGGTTGATGCTGGCGATGAACGTCACCGTATCGAACGATGCATCGTCGAATGGAAAATGCGTTATGTCTTCAACAAGGTGGGCCTCCGTCAGACCCTCGTAGGGATATACGTCGATTCCTTTGCCGTGTCTGCGGCAGTACTTTGCAATGAACAGATCGTGTCTTCCGCAGCCGACGTCAAGGCAGTGCCCGCGGACCTCAGGCGCAGCATAGTCGAACCGCTCAGACCTGAGCGACGTCAGTCCCCAGCGGTCAAACTCGAACAGTGCCACGGCGCGTAGGGGGAACGTCAGAAAGTCCTTGATTTTCTGTTTACGGGTCCTCAGGACATGCCTGGTCGACGGCTCGGCGTGTGATACGTCGGCCACGCACTGTACCCATTGGCTCTGCCGTGCCACGTTGCTCAACATGCTGCGCGCTTCCCGTGGAACACGGCGTCAGCAGGGGTCGGGTGCCTTCCGCGGAGGTTTTCCGACTTCCCGGTGGTCAGTGCCGCATTGCTCGGATTCACCACTCGTCCTTGAAACAAGAGCCCAGTGCTCCGGACTGGCATTCAGACGGACGCCAGATCCGGTTTAACGGAAGGAACGCCAACACCGCCTGAATCGTCGTCCGACCAGAAGAACCGGTAGTGGACCATCGCAAGCAGATACTTGAACAGGTCGGCAAAGCGGATCTTCTTGCCGTCGCCGGCCGCCCGTGGCTGATACCACACCGGCCGTTCGACAATCCGATACCCCAAGCGGGCGATCTTGCCGGTGATCTCCGGCTCCATCGCAAAGCCGCTCTGCGTGATCGTAAGCCGCGACATGACCCTGGTGGTCATCATCTTGTAGCAGGTATTGAAGTCGGTGATCTTGATGCCGTTGAGGAGGTTGCTCAGGGCGTTGAGTATTCGATTGGCCCAGTAGGTCGGTCGCCGACGAATCGACCAGGGCACACCGTTCAAGAAACGCGAGCCGTAGCATATCTGTGCCTCACCCGAGAGAATCGGTTCGAGCAATGTGAGCAGATCACGCGGGTCGAGCTCCAGGTCGGCGTCTTGAATGACAACAATATCTCCGGTGCCGTGCTTCAACGCTGTTTGAACCGCAGCTCCTTTCCCCCGGTTGACCGGATGCACGATTAGCTTTATGAGGTCCGCCTCAGCCAGAGGCCTCAGTGCCTCCCGGGAACCGTCCGACGAACCGTCATCCACGACGATGATCTCGATGGCGATTGGAAAACGCACCGCACCCACGCGGTGAACCACCTGTTCAATAGTCGCCACCTCGTTGTAGACCGGAACGAGAATGCTTAACTTACGAGCCATTAGTCTGCCCCGTGGCTGCGCGTAACGGAACCGCCCGGCCTCGAGTCAGCCGGCACAAGGTTATCGGCTCCAGTGTTACCCACCTTGAGGGAGCGGTCAGGTGTGCGATGGGCTGGTCAGCTTCGGCAACAGGGCCACCACCAGCAGCAGCGGGATGATCGGGACGCGAAATCGCGGGTCTATTTGCGGAGTAGTGGCAGCCAGAAGTGCGACCGTGCAGGCCAGGGGAAAATAAATCCGGAAAGAGCCAAATCCACCGCGAAATAGCCTAACGAGAACCCAGACACAGAGCAGCAGATAAGGGATGCCCTTAGCCGTGGACTCCAGACGATCCACCTGGACACCGGTCGGCGGTTTCAGTGCAAGATTGAGCGGAAAGGTCAGGACGGAGCCGCATCGGACCAGACAACATATGGCCGTCGTCAACGGAGAGGCGCTAAGGTACGACCAGCCGATCTCGCCCAGCGCTTCCGATACCGCAAATGAATCGACCGTCGTCTTGTTGCCCTGTGCAAGATTCTGCCACCGCAAAGCCGCGCGCTGATCCTCCGGTATCGAACTGAACTTGTCCCGCAGGCGTGTGTCGATCTGTTCCCACACGGTATGGGGCGATTCCGTCCTGGCAGGGTCGAGCGTCGTCTCGAGGTATCGATCGGCCGTTCGCCCCTGTCGCCAGAGCACCACCTCCGTCGCCTTGAAGTAGGCGAGCACCACTCCTCCCTGGTAGGAGAGCGCCAAGTGCCCGGCCACAAGCTGATTGCGCATCATCCACGATGCAAGGACGAGCATACAGAAAACCGCAAAGAGGAAAGGGGCTCGCCAAGCCAAACGTAGGGGCCGTGGTCGCGGAACAGCTTGCCCCGAGGATACTGCACGGGCCCCAGAGCCTCCCTCCCTTCCAGGGGGGGACAAAGGGGGGGTCGCGCCTTTCCTTGATCCTTCCCTGATAGCGAGGAGGGCAGCCGCGGTCAGGCCTGCAACAATCACGATCGGAACAAGAAAGGCCACCGGACGGATCAAAACTGAAAACCCGGCCAACAGACCAAGCAACGCACACCATCCCACATGGCGGGTTTTCAAAACCCGCAACCAGACAAACCATGTGAGCAGCAACACGGTTACAAACAGCGTCGTCGACATGAGCCACAATGAATAGAAAAGATGATATGGCTCCAGCAGAAACAGAACCGCGACAAGCATCGCGCGCCGCGTGTTCATCAACGGGCCGGCGATCCAGAAGAGCAACAGCACGTTGAGAATCGAAAGCACCTGCTGCACTACGACGAGCGTCGCCGTTGAATCACCGAGCAGGAACATGAACACCGCCAGAAACACTGGATATCCGGGCGTCCGCCAGGTGTCCGGCTTCAGCGGGGGCGCTTCGTCCTGGCTGAATACGCCGTGCTCAGCCACTTTTTGCGCTATCTTGTAGAATTCGCCGCAGTCCAGCGAACTGAACGCGTAGCCGTCGATGCTGCCCGTGCGCCCCAGCACCACGAGAAGCACAACCGCGTGTACTGCCGCGCTGACGATGAGCAGTTGCCAAGCAGGCCGGCTCTTTAGCCACATGCCGCGCAGTTTAGTCAATCCTGCCATCCTTTCGAGCGAGCGCAACGTGACCAC
>CP070827.1:577704-586644 GCA_020344555.1 Phycisphaerales bacterium | reverse complement strand
TGGCTGCGATGGCAACTGCGACAAGCGTTCTGGGCCACCGTACCGAACGGCCAATCCCCCACGGCCGCACCGGACACCGCCTGACCGGAGACCCCGTGTGATCCGGATGACCAGCCGCGCATGTCATGGCATACCGCACAGAGGACGCCGAACTCGTCGCTCAACGTCAGGAACATCCGGTGTCTGTTGCGGTGCGGGTCGTGGCACGCCGTGCACTGGAGCTGCCCCGCCGGATCGAGGGTAATCTCGGCCGGCAGTGTGTGGGGGCTCTTCAGTTGGCCGTCCGATGCCGCCAGCCCGGCCGTGTAATGAAAGCTGACCGGATGATCGTCAGACAGGTCGGTCCCGAGGTTGGACATGCCCGCCGGTATGAAGTCTCCACCGATCATGCGAATGCGGTCGGCCCGGCTGAGAACACGACCAAGAGCGATGGTCCCGTCATGGCAGCTCAGGCAGAGCTTGCTGGCCCCGGTGGGTTGGCCCGGGGCGGCATCGAAAGTCGAGGACTGGTATATCCGGTAGTTGGCGACCGCAAACTCACGATTCCACAGTGGCACCGACCCGGCAGTGCTGTGGGGGGCATGGCAGAAAAGGCAGACCTGCTCTTCCGCCTCGGCGCGAATCTCACCCGGACCGGTGACCGAAAGGTTGTGAACCGTTTCGATGACCCGTTGTTGGGCTCGCGCCGTCTGAGTACAGAATACGCTCGCGACTACGAGCACACCGAGAAAACGCTTTGATGCGGGATTCATGGCTGAACTCCGACACTAGTTTCTTTCAGACGCTTAAAGGCCTGGACGCGCCGATTGTACGTATCGCAGATCCAGATTCTGTCGTCTCGATCGACGAAGATTCCGCCGGGAAGCCAGAACTGCCCCGGCCCCCTTCCCTCCTCGCCAATGACCAGCAGCAGGCTGCCGGTACGGTCGAAAATCTGGACGTTCTCGAACCGGGCGTCCACGACGTACACGTTTCCGTCACTGTCTGTGGCGATTCCCTTGGGCATGGCCATCTGGCCCGGGGCGTCGCCGGCTTCCCCGAAAATAACAACCGGATCGCCGGTATGGGTCAGCCCCTGGACTCGTTGGTTGCCGGTGTCGGCAATCCACATGACGGTGCCGTCGTCGGCGATGTCACACGGAAAGTTGAACTGACCCGGGCCCTTTCCCCGTCGGCCAATAATACGAATGAGCCGCCCGTCAAGACCCAGGACTTTGATGTTGTGAGCGGCAACGTCGACGACCAGCAACTCCTCTTTGTCACCGTCATAGTGCAACGCCACGGGACGCTTGACTTCATCAGTCAGGCGCAATGAGCGGCACAGCGCCCCGGTGCGTTCCGACAACCGGTAAATAGCGACGCTCTCGGCATCACTGACAAAGACCGTTTCGTCGGGCCCGACACACAGGCCCGACGGACTGAACAAACGCTCGTTACCCGCACTTGTGATCTTCTTGTAGGACCGATCCTGCAAGTCGAACAGGTGCAGACACCGTCCTCCGGGATCCGCGATCCAGACTCTGGCTCCGTCCCCGGTGACGACCACCGAGCGTGGTCCGTAAAGCTGCTCCGGTGCCTCTATCCCCACAAAGAAGTCCACGACCCCCTGGAAGAGTTTTCGCTGCGGCTTGAGGTCGGCCGACGAGGTCAATTGCCCCACGTACTTGATTCTCGCCCGAGCCGGATCGGCCGGCCAGGTGATTGGTGATAAAGGTTCGTCGAAGATCGGCCTACGAGGACGCTGGCAACCCGGAGTGACAAGAAGTGGCACCACCATCACAAGGAGAGGGAACGCGCCGACGAGCCGCCACGCCACTGCCCTTGCGCCCGTTTCGATCAGTTCCGTTATCATCGCTGCCAGATCCTTCGCTTCACGTGGACGAACAGTGCGCAGGACTCGTTCTCGGTGAATTCGTCCTCGAAATCGCTATACTCGAAGCTCATTGTGACATCGGTCTGTCGCAGGGACCATTCCATCGAAAACGTTGCGTCAACACCCTCGGTGTCGCGGGAGACGGAGTCCTCTCCGTTGCGATAGAGCACAGAACTCTCAACTGTCAGATTGTCCGTAATCGGGTGTCTGTACCGGCCTTCCAGCGTCAGTAGCCTAATATCCCGTTCACGGGGCGCGCCGTGGGTGGTATCCGTCCAGCGGCCATGAAGGCTAGTCTCTGCACCGGTCCCGAAGCGATGGAGGTAGGACGCCCCGAAACGCGAGCTGAAGAATGGATTTATGTTGGAATCATGGTCCTCGTATTCCGCAAAGAGTCTCAGCGGCGTCTTCCGATACTCCACGCCGACAACGTGGGCGGTGATATCCTCGGCAATTGCCCCGGTGGCAGTGGTTGGGTCGATGGACTGATCCTGCCACTCGAATCGGTAATACGGTGTCAGACCGGACTCGAAGTCCTGTCGAATGCCGAAGTTGTGGGCGATAGTGTCCAGCTCGAAGCTGCCGCCCAGGCTGAACAGATAGTCGATCAGAACCGTTTCACCATTCGCGATGTGCCCCGTCGGCACCCGCTCAATCTCGACGATGTTGCCGAAGGTTCGGACCACAAAGTCCCGGCCGCGCTGGTAAATGGTCACGCGATCCTCCGCGGTTATGAAAATGGAGCCGACATAGGCATTTCGGTTGTTGAGTCTGATCGGATCGGGATCTTGAAAGGTCCTGGCTTCGTCGACGACCTCGCGGATGCGTGACTCTCCGCGATGATCGTTCCGCTCGGCCCGGAATCCATAGTTGGCATACAGCACCCCCCAACGGTTGATCTTGCGGTAGTTGAAGTTGGTCTCACCACCCCACCTGGTGATCTCCAGGTCGGGTTCGAATTCCTGCCGGCGCACGTACAACCGGAGCTGCGAGGTCAGGCTCTGGTAGAGCTGGTGCCGGAGCGACCCGGAGAGCAGGATCGAACGTTCCTCCACATCCGGCACGTTGCTGAGTTGGTTTCCGCGGGTCCGGTCCAGGAACTCGAATTGGAACAGAGACTGCAGTGTGTCCGAGTGTTTCAACCGCAGGTCTTCGCGCCAGCGGGTACGCTCAATGTCGATCGTACCGCGCTGGTTCAGGTAGAACAGCTCCGAGCGCAGATCATGTTGGCTTTGGTCACCAAACTCCAGACGATGGGTGAGGGTGACCTCATCGGCGTCATAGTCGACTTCAAACGGTTCCTCGTCCACCATTCTATGCTCGTAGGTCAGCGATAGCACGTTGCGATCGTTGAAGTGGTAGCCGGTCTCGAATCTCAGCTCGGTGTTTGTCTGCCGGCCGTCCTCGTCGGTGCGCCCGGCCACGAAAAGCGGAGTTAGCTCGGCATCGGTGTGGCTGAACTGGAGGCTGCTGGGAGTTTTCTTGCTGACGTATTGCCAGGTGATCCCGAAGTTTGTGGTGGTAGTTTCCAGGCTGGGCAGAAATGGGCGGGGGACAATCCCGCGGCCGCGGTGGGCAAACATCGTCAGGGGATAAGACTTTCTCTTGAACATCCGCGCGTCCAGGTCGAACTCGGTTAGATCGCCGGTATTGCTTTCGTGTCGCCTGCGCCCATCGATGATGTCTTCGAAGTCCTCCTGCACCAACCCGAACACTCCGCCTAGAGCGAATTCGAGAAAGTTGGGATGGTAGGCGTAGCCCTCCGTCTCCAGGCCGATACTCTCCTCGAAGATGGTTTCTTCCGAGCGGAGCTCACTGTCCGTGGTCTTCGACGTCTGCTCCCTCTCCCGCCATCTGGCAACGAAGTCCACGTGGGCCCCGAAGTCGGTGAACCTCAGTGTCTCCATGCCAGTGGAGCTTACGGGCTGTGCACGGCAGCCGGCCGAACATGCAATACCGACGGTACCGAAGGCCAGGCACACGATCCAAAGACCTGCGCGCCGACAACCTGCGGTCCGGCACTTCACACGACGGGCCTGTTCGCTGCTTCCGTTCAACGATCAATACGTTTCATGGAGCATCAACCGTTTCCTCTTTCGGAATGAGGAAAAACCGATCGTCGCCGCCGTGCGCGTCGTGGCAGTCGATGCAACGCTCCTCGTCCATTGTCGCGTGGTGCTCATCGGTCCTCAGCTCAGCCTCCTCATGGCAATGGAAGCAGAGGGTCTGAGCGTCCGCAATCAGCACCTTGGGATACAAAGCCTTGTGGTAACGATGACATGCCAGGCAGCCGTTGACCGCCACGGGTCCGTGGACGAATTTCTTCTTCGGGGGCTTCTCGGGATGGCAGCTCAGGCATAGTCCCTCGCGCGCCGTCATAAGCAACCCACCGGCGTCGACGTCGTGGCAGCCGGCGCAGCGATTGTCCTTATAGGCCGGGTGGTTGTAAAACCTCTTCACAGCCTCAACACGTTCCGGCGGCTCGAGGCCTGCACCGGCCAGATAGTCTCCCGGGGCCTGGACCTCGACATGAGGAATGCCGACCTCGAGAGGGGGCACACCGTCAAAGAAGAACGTCAGCGTCCGATGCCTGACCTCTGGCGAGCACGCCGCCGACACGATCAGAGCTGTTATAGCCATCGCCACAAGAGTTGTGGCCAACTGGCGGGCTCGGTGCGAGCAGGGCGGGGACTCTCCCGGTCGCTTCGGCGACTGGTGCGCGGTGCGGTTGTCACGCCGGCGTGCCTCCATGGCTCATTCCTGCTGCTCGGGTCGCTGAGCCTCGTCTGCCTGATCCGACTCACCTTCGGCGTCTTGCGATGGTGCCGGCGATTTCTCGCCCTCGTCTTCTTCCACCGGTGGGAGTGAGGCTATCTGAGCCTGCGAAAGCTGATAGCCTTCGGGGAAGGAGCCGAAGGCGTAAACGCCGATCAGGTGTTCGCCGAATTGACTGCTGACGAACAGGAGGTACTCGGCGTTGAAGTCTTCGTGGATGAACTGCTTGAAATAAGGGATGGAACTCGCATCGACGGCCACGGTCGCGGGAAGCACCAGGGCGCCGGGCACCGTACCCGGACCACCGAAGTGCATGAGTATCTGGCCTTCCGCGTTGTACATCTGGATGATCTCGGTACCGGCGTCGGCAACATAGACAATCCCGTCAGGTCCGATGCGCAGTCCCCGGTTGCGAATAAACTGCCCCAGGCGCTGACCCGGCGTCCCTGTGGCCCAGACGACCTCTCCGTCACGGGTCAGTTTCTGGATGCGCCAGTTGAAGGTGTCGCTGACGTACAGGTGGCCCTCGGGACCAAAGCACAGGCTGTTGGGTTTTCTGAACTGTCCCGGCTCCTCTCCCGGACCGCCCAGAGTACGCAGCACTTCGCCGCTCTGCCGATCCATAACCACGATCTGGCAGGAATCATCATTGTCCAGCACATACAGCTCAGTCTCCCACAGGGCTACGTCAACCGGATGGCTTGGCTGGGGGACGTCGAACGCCGTTACGTACTGGTCATCAGGACCGAAGACGACGATTTGCTCACGTTCCGAGTCCGCCACGAACTTGTACCCGGCACGGTCGAGGAGGAGGTTGATCGGCTTTCGGAGCCGTCCCGGTCCGCGGACTCCGAACACGGAGAATGTTCGATTCTTGAAGTCCAGACGACACAGGCCCGGAATCTTGGTGTCGCACACGTATACGACGCCGTCGCTCGCGGCCAGCCCGTAGGGTTTCTGAATGCCCAAAGTGTTCGTGGGCTCGTCGCCGAGTACGAACTGCGCGAAGCTGCTCTTTGGGGCCTCAACCTCCTCGGCGCCGCTAAACCAGGTGAGGAACTGGATCCTGGGCTTGTCCGGCGGAGAAGGGAACAGCAGCACGGGGGCTTGTGTGCTGCGCGGGGCGGTGCACCCGGCAACCAGGGTCACAGCGGCCAACACAGCGCCGTTCGCATGTGCCGGCGTCCGCCGCGCTTCCATTGGCCGGCTACGGAGGGCACAAGGATGTCGCCGGGCGCCTTTCACAGAGCAACACCTCCTTAGGTCGTGGCATCGGCTCCCAAACGGGACATCAAGCGAAGCCCCGGCTGCGCTTTTACCGGTCAGGACCGTCCATGAGGAGTTATCGGCGTTCCGCGCCTGGCATCCTCTCCCGGCGCGGCTATTTGTCGTGACATTCGAGGCAGATTGCGCTGCCGTCCAGCGTCTGTCGAAGAAACATTCCGAGTGAGTTGTCGTGGGGGTCATGGCAGGAGGTACACTCCACCCGGTCGGCGCCGTCGATCGCCACCACCTTTACGCCATTGAATGTGCTCTTGTCCTTGTAGCCTGTCAAGTCCGGCGGAGGATACTCAATCCCGATAGGGTGGTCGTCCCGCAAGTCCGTGCCCAGGTTGGAGGGACGATCCGCGGCTATCCTGACATTGTTGAAGAAATCGGCGTTGCCACCGAAGCTGTCGATGGCAGTCGCCCCGTCGTGGCAGCTCAGGCAGAGCTTACTGGGTCCCTTCGGTTGACCGACCTCGTGACCCGCCGAGGTGGTGTACATATCGAACGTCTGGTCCGTGATCTCGTGGTTCCACAGCACGAGGCCCCCGCTCTCATCGTCCATCTTGGCGCCATGGGACGTGTGACAGGGCAGACACACACGGTTCTGGGGAACGACCACACCCCAGACGTCCACGGTGTTCAAATTGTGCGGCGTGTTGACGACCCTGGACATGTCCTGTGACATGGCCGCGCCGCCTAACGCCGCCACGAATACTGCTGCTTGCCACCCCGTTGTCAGTTTCATCGATCCCCCATTTCGTTATCCGTTCCTTAGCTGAACCTTTGCAGCGTGGTCATCCCGCGAGGTGAAGCGGGGCTACTTGTCATGACACTGAAGGCACAGGGCGCTGCCGGTATTGTCCATGCGGAGGAACATTCCGAAGTCGTCGGAGTGCGGTTCATGACATGACGTGCACTCGACGCGGTCGGTCTTGCCGCCCCAGGCCACCAGCTTAACCGGGGGCAGATTGGCCCTCGGCTTGAACCCGACGAAGCCGTCGGGCGGATATTGTACTCCGATGGGGTGGTCGTCCCGCAGATCGGTGCCCAGAGAAGTCTCTGCGAACACCGAAGCGGAGTCCGGCCCACCGCCGAAGGCATCGACGGCCGTTGCACCGTCGTGGCAGCTCAGGCACAGCTTGCTGGGACCGCCCGGCTGCTCATCCTGGTCTCGATCCGTTCGCTCAATCGCAAAACCGGAGTACATGGTAAACGTCTCGTCGGTCATCACATGGTTCCACAGGACCATGCTGGCACCGTCGTCGTCGGTCTGTGCGTTGTGCGACGCGTGACACGGCAGGCAGATCCGCCCGTCGCTCCACGCTTCGCTGGAGAAGTCATGCCCGGTCCCGACGATCCCGGCTGCAAACGCCGCCGCACCGCAAGCGGCCAGCGCGATCGAGAGCGGGATGAATATTGCCCGCCTCATGGCAACCTCCTACTCAAATGTGGCTTTCCTTGACCAACACACCCCCGGAGCCTGTACTAATGCTAGCACAACGCGGCAGCCATTTCTCGTGGCCGGGCCCCGGAAACGGCTGCGAGCCACCGGCCTCATGGTGCTTCGTACGGGTCCCATAGTCTCTCCAGCGCCCGGCTACGCAGACCTCACCTTCCTGTCACCCTCCGATAGCCCCACGTGATCCCCCCCAGAACGGCCTGTTACTTGTCCTATTCTAACAGGTCGAGCACACCTGCTCAAGCCCCCATAACCGGCCCGGCGACTGCCGACTGGGGATCGGCTCGGGCCCGCAACGCGCCCAGAACCGCGAACCCGTACCTGGGGAGAAACAGCCACAGGCAGACGGAGTACGGCGCGGGGGGCATCGTCGCCGGCTGCGGTACGTTCGCGATGGTTGTGCTCGCCGGGATCAACCGCAAGGTCAACTATGAGCGACTATCGCCGGAACTGACCGAGATGGTTGTAACATGTCCGCGATGCCGCGAGCGACAATCGATCCGGCTGGGGGACTCGGCTTGCACGGTGTGCGGCCTGCGCATCTCGACTCGGATCGAGGAACCGCGGTGTCCGAGGTGCGATTACCTGTTGTACGGCCTGATTTCCGACCGTCGCCCGGAAGGCGGCACGGTGATTGGAATAAAAACGCCCGCAGGGGAGTAGTAAGTATGTCAGGGTATCCCCACGTATATTCACGAAAGGATAAGATGATGCGGATGTTGCCTACCCGCGGTTGGCCGATTTCTGTTGTTGTGATCGCCTGCCTGTTGGCTGCGCTGCCGGCTTGGGCGCAGAATTCGAGGAGCGACACACAGGACCAGCGCCTGCGCGAGGATTTCGGCAACGCTTATCGGGCGAAAAAGTGGTCCCAGGCAATCGAACTCGGGCTGAAGCTCGTCGAACTCCTGCCGGACAACAGCACACATGCCTACAACCTTGCGTGCGTATACTCGCTCAAAGGAAGTGTGGACGAGGCCGCGGAGTGGCTCGGCAAGGCGGCCGAGCGCGGTTTCTCCGAGGTCAAACTGTTTGAGACGGACTCCGACCTGGACAACGTCCGCGAGCACGCGGCGTATCAAGACGCCCTGGCCGTCGTAAAGGAGAACCAGAGGAAGAAGTTTAAGAGTCTTAAGAAGAGATTTCTGAAACACCCTCCGTTGGTTTTCCTTCCGCCCAAACATGATCCGAACCGGCCGTCACCCCTGATCATGGCGCTGCACGGATATGGCGCCAAGGCCCGCGGTGTGGCAAGTGCGTGGGAGACGGTGGCGGCACAAACCGGCGCGATTCTCGTCGCCCCGCAGGCGGTTCACAAAGTCGCAGGAAGCGGGGGCTTCAGTTGGCTCAGGCCCGGCGTTACCAATCCGGACGAAGCCGATTTCCTCATCGAGATCACCCTCAAGCTGGTTACGGCCGAATTCCAGATCGACAAAGAGCGCATGGTCTTGACCGGCTTCTCGCAGGGAGGCTTCGTGGCACTGGCAGTCGGAGCGCGGCAGCCCTACAAGTTTGCCGGCGTGATTCCGATGGCGGGCGGATATATTCCGGCGATTGACAGGCCTGC
>CP070827.1:568654-577604 GCA_020344555.1 Phycisphaerales bacterium | reverse complement strand
ACGCTGCTCCTCTTCGTCCAGGACCGTCCCATCCTCCTCGCGGATACGACGGATCGTGTTGAACGTGCGCGGATGCACGACCTCACCGAGAACACTGGGATCGAGCATTCCAAGGTCGTAAATTTGTGAGATTCGCGTCGTCAGCCGCTCAACAAGGCGTAGCAGCCGCTCCAGCCCCTACCCCAATTTTGGGTACACTACGGGCACGCCGCCTTGGATCCTCGATTGTATCGCTGGGATCGCATCGGGTGTACAATGGCGGAGGTCTGTTGTAAACAGCGGAGCTATCTAGATTGCCGCTTCGAAGTGCAGGCTTTCGTATGCGCGGTACTGAAGCCTATTGGGACTCGGCCGCAACCTCGGTCCGGCTCCCTAGGTCGCGAAGAGCGGGATTCAGCAGGGTCTGCCGGACGTACTGCGCTTTGACCGGGTGATGGTGAACAACCGATGGTCGCGGCGAGTAACTGCTCATCAAACCCGTTGTGAAACAAGTGTGCACGACCCGCGATCAGGTACTTCGACGGGCGGCGACTTCACGGGCCGTCCGAGGCGATAAGTGCCACGCTGCACGCGAAACAGGGATGTCCAAGCGAGGGTCGCGCTAGGATGCCTTGAGGAGTACAGGAAATGAAAAACGGACCGCTACGGGCCTTGCAGGCTGTCCTCTGGTTCGTATGTGCGTCACACCTTGCGCATGGAGTGGCGCTGATGTTCTCGCAGACCTTGCAGAAACAGGTGGCCCTGCTGTACGCCGGGCAGGTGGACTGGACGCCGCAGTTCATCTACATTCTCAGGGCATTGGGCGCGTTCATGTTCGCCCTCGGCGTCATGGGCATCGGGGCGGCGCTGGATCCTTTGCGCTACCGGTTGGTCGTCTACGGCTTTGCCGTCCTGCTGCTGATCCGTGTCCTGCAAAGAATCATCCTACAGGGCGATATCCGGGCAGCCTTTGCGGTACCGCCGACGCATCTGATCGCGGGAGCCGGGTTCTTCTTGGCGTTCGGCATTGCCCTGGTCGTGCTGATGGAGTTCGCAAGGCGTTCATCGGTTGCGCCTGAATCCTGAGACCTGGCCTTTTTGAGTACGGGAGGTAGCCTCCCGCACCCACGGCACGCGTGGTCTGCCCGTGCAAGTGTTCGGACCGCCAGTGGGTTGATGCGCAACCACTCGCAAGCACGGGAGTTGAGGCAAGAAGCCGTGCGAGACGGAGGTCGCAACGCTTTCACCGCAACCACCTATGCGACTGGAGCCGGGACATGAGCGTTGACCGGGGAAGTACACAGGACCGAGCGGACAACGCGAGACTGCGTATTGCTCTGATTTCGGCCAAGGGACCATTGTATCGTTTTCGCGGTGGTGTCTTCAGACGGTCACTCCGCTACGCGCCGCTGACACTGACGACACTGGCCTCTCTCGTACCACTGGAAATCGACGCGGACATAATCTTGATCGATGAAGGGGTCGGAGAGCTCGACTTGGACTTGGGCGTCGATCTCGCTGCGATGACGGTCATCACCGGGACGGCCCCGCGGTCATACGAGTTGGCCGCGCAGTTCCGTCGCCGTCGCGTGCCGGTCGTGTTGGGCGGGCCCCACGTCACACTCGTACCCGACGAAGCGCTTCAGCACGCAGACGCAATTGTGGTCGGCTACGCGGAGCAGACCTGGCCACAACTGCTGCGGGATTTTCTTGCCGGCCGGATGCGGCGTCGGTACGAGCAAGCGACGGAGGTCAGCCTCGCCGGTCTTCCTTTTCCTCGCCGTGATCTGCTGCCGAGGATGCGGTACACGACGACGAACACGTTCGAGGCAACGCGGGGCTGTATTCACCGTTGCGACTTCTGTGTACTGCCGAGCGTCACAAGTCAAGCGCTTCTGCAAAAGCCGGTCGATGATGTGATCGCCGACATACGGCAGCACGGGGCGCGGAAGCTCGTGTTCGTGGATGTGAACCTGATCAGCGACCGCGCCTACGCGAGGGAGTTGTTCGAAGCTCTGGTTCCACTCCGGGTGCAATGGTACGGTCTGACGACTGTGCTCTTAACCGAGGATGCCCACTTGTTGGAACTGGCGGCGCGCAGCGGCTGTCGAGGGCTGTTGATGGGTCTCGAATCGACCAGCGTGGAGAGCCTGCGCGGTGCAAGCAAGGGCTTCAACAACCCTGCGGAGTTCTACGAGCTGACCCGCGCCCTGCACGCCCATAGGATTTCGCTTCAGGGATGTTTCGCATTTGGCTTTGACCACGATACGCCCGATGTGTTTCTGGAAACAGCACAACTGGCCGTGGACGCTCAGATCGATCTGCCGCGCTTCGCCGTTCTGACACCGTTCCCTAACACTCCACTGTACCGGCGTTTGGAGGATGAGGGTCGCCTTCTGACGAAGAACTGGGAACTCTTCGACGGACAGCACGTGGTCTTCCAGCCGGCCAAAATGAGCGTGGAACAACTGCAGAAGGGAACGGAACAGGCTTGGCGGTATGCCTACCGATTTCGCTCAATCCTCCGCCGACTTGCCTGCTCCGCAGCGCCGTTGTGGGTGCGGTTGGCAACCAACCTCGGCTATCGGTACTACGCCTATAACTTGCGCAGGTCCCGGAGCCGAATCCGCGGCGCCGACGACCGTCAAGAAGGCGGTACGCCGGGAATGGGAAGTGCAATCCAGGAAGCGGTCCGGGCGTGACCGGGCATGTTCAGGGAGACACTGCAATGATGGCCAGAACAAAGAAGTTCCGGTTAACGATCATTCAGCCCTGCATCGGCAGACACGCCGATCACCGGCGCTACATCCGAGCTTGGCAGATGGAATCGCTCGCGGCTGCCACGCTGGCGGGTCTCACTCCGCCGGACGTGGAAACCCGGTTCTACGACGATCGCATGGGGCCGATTCCCTTCGATGAACCGACCGATCTTGTCGCCTTGACCGTCGAGACCTATACCGCCAGACGCGCGTACCAACTGGCCAGCGAGTACCGTCGGCGGGGTGTACCGGTTGTGATGGGTGGATTTCACGCCACCCTGGTTCCGGAGGAAGTGGCTCAGTACGCCGAATCCGTCGTGGTGGGCGAGGCCGACGACATCTGGAAGCGAGTCCTCGACGACGCCCGGCACGGGCGGCCCGAGAAGATTTACAGGCAGGCCACCCGGCCGACAATGGCCGGCCTCCGCCCAGACCGCCGGATCTTCGCGGGAAAGCGCTACCTCCCGATTCGCCTGATCGAACACAGCCGTGGCTGCGAATTCAACTGCGAGTTCTGCGCGGTCCAGACGATGTTTAAGCAGACGCAGATCCGCCGGCCCGTTGACGAGATCATCGCCGAGATCGAACGAATCAAACGACACCCGAAAATGCTCTTCTTCGTCGACGACAACATAGCTGCTGACTTGGGGGAGACCAAGGAGTTTCTCCGTGCCCTGATCCCGCTGAATGTACGCTGGGTGAGTCAAACGAGCATCCACGCCACGCAAGACGAGGAGTTGCTCGATCTAATGCACCGCAGCGGCTGTCAGGCCGTGCTGATCGGATTCGAGAGTCTGAACCCCGCTAACCTCAGGCAGATGAACAAGAACGTCAATGTCACAGGTGTTGATTTCGCAACCGCCCTCGACACCCTGTGCCGCCATCGCATCGCCGTCTACGGCACGTTCGTTTTCGGGTATGACCACGACACGCCCGAGAGCTTCCGGGACGTCGTTGATTTTGCCGTGGACCAGGGTCTGTACATTGCGGCGTTCGCACACGTGATGCCCTTTCCCGGAACACCTCTGTACGCCCGTCTGCACGCCGAGGGCCGACTCTTGCACGAGGCATGGTGGCTCGACGATGGCTATCGTTACAATCGTGTGCCTTTCCGACCGACGTGCATGACGCCGGACCAGGTGCGGTGGCTGTGCCAGGACGCCCGGCGCCGCTTCTATCGGTGGCCAAGCATCCTGCGCCGGAGTCGCAACCGAGCGAATCGCGCCGACTTCTTCATGCTTCGGACCTTTTTCCTGGTCAACGCCATGCACCGCGCGGACGTGACCAACAGAGACGGTTTTCCCTTGGGCGACGAGTCATGGTCGGGGCCATTGATCAAGGCAGGCTGATGACGTCGGCAGCGTCCGCCGATTCCTCAGAGTCCGTGACGGTGGAGCTGGCCAGTGAAAGCGATGATGCTGCCCTGCGCCGCCTCGCCTGCGACATGCCACTACGTGGTAGGATCACGATCTCCCTGGAGCGCGAACCGTCCTTTTTCGATGCGGCCTCGATCGAAGGTGACCGGCACCATGTGGTCATCCTTCGCGCACCAGGCTCGGGGCGGATCGTGGCCATGGGAAGTCGTTCGGTGCGCAAGGTCTATGTGAATGGGAGCGTGGCGCGGTTGGGATACCTCGGACAATTGCGCGTCGCGCCCCAGTTCTGCCGAAGCAGGCGATTGCTCGCCAAAGGCTACGGGTTCGCACGGACCCTGCGCAGACACGACGAGCTTCCGTACGACCTGACCAGCATAATGGTAGACAACACGGCCGCTACGCGACTGCTGACCGCGGGGTTATCCGGCCTACCGTCTTATGTTCCCTTCGAGCGCTTCGTTACCCTCGTCGTGGCAGTGCGCGGGCGAATCGCAAAAAGGAGAGCACGGGACGTGCGCATCGAGCGCGGCTCAGTGGAAACCGCCGGGGAGATTGCCGCCTACCTGCAGCGTAACGGCCGACGTTTCCAGTTCGCGCCGCACTGGACGGCGGCCGACCTGCGATCGCCGGTGCGGACGCGAGGGCTTGCCCTCTCCAATTTCTATCTGGCCTTGCGGGGGACTCACGTGGCCGGCTGCCTGGCAATCTGGGATCAGCGGGCCTTCAAACAGACCGTGGTTCATGCTTATGCCACGCCGTTACGGTGGTTACGACCGTTCGTTAATATGACGGCTCCGCTGCTGGGTGTGCCGCGGCTACCGCCTCCGCACCAATCGATGGATTTCGCATTTGCCTCGCACATCGCACTGGATGATGACGATCCGCGTATCCTGACGGAATTGCTGAGCGCCGCGCGTCGCGATCTGCGGGTGGCCGACATGGAATGTGTGGTCCTCGGTTTCACGGCGGGGAACCCGCTGCTCGCAGAGATGCGCCGGCGCTTGCCGCATCGCGCCTACGAAAGCCAGTTATACCTGGTCAACTGGGGGAGCGACCGCGACGTTCTGTCTGCCCTGGACAAACGAGTGTCGCATGTCGAGGTAGCGTTACTGTGAATGGTCGACTGGTAGAACGTACAACTTTGACAACGGCCGACGAGCACGACATGTATCGTCTTCTGACGTCGCACTTCGACGGTGTGACGCGAGATCAGTTCCGTCGCGATCTGGCCAACAAGAATTGGGTCGTACTTCTGGAGGACGATGCGGGTGTGCTGCGGGGTTTCTCTACTCTGGATTTCTACCATGTGCGGAACGGTCTCGACCCGGTCAGTGTCGTGTACTCAGGGGATACCATCGTTGAGCGTTCGGCATGGAGTTCCCCGGCGTTTCTGCAGTGCTGGATGGCAGCCGTCATGCAAATGGGGCGAGAGACTCCGGGCAACTCCCTGTACTGGCTCTTGATCACCTCGGGCTATCGCACTTATCGGCTGCTTCCGGTGTTCTGGCGGGAGTTCTATCCGCGCTACGATCGTGTACCATCCCCTAAGATCGAACGCTTGGCATGCGAACTGGCGAGCCGGCGTTTTGGTCCACTCTACGATCCGGACGCAGGCATTGTACGGTTCACACGGCCACAAATCCTGCGTGCCGATCTTCGGGGAATTCCTCCGCGGAAAAGAAAGGACCCTCATGTTCAATTCTTCGCTGCCCGCAACCCCGGTTACGCGCGCGGTGATCAGTTGACGTGCCTCGCTGAGATATCGCGTCGGAACCTGACTCGAGCCGGACGGCGATTGCTCGCCGCCTCACGCGGTCGGGGCGCTGGAAGTTGACACCATGGACGTTATGTGTGCGATCATCAACACGTTGTGGAGTGGCGCCTGTAGTAGCGACTACCAGCGATATCGCCGGGCGCTCAACCACCCAGGCGCGGAGCAACGGCGTCTTCTGATGCATTATGTCCGCGAAAACGCAGAGACGGAGTATGGTCGCCGGTTTGGCTTCACATCCCTTCGATCGGTCAGCGAGTACCAGGACCGCGTGCCGCTGACCACGTTTGACGACTACCAGCCATATGTCGAGCGCATCCAGGCCGGCGACCGGCAGGTGCTAACGCGTGCACCGGTTCGTCGGCTGGTGCCCTCCAGTGGTTCCACCAGGGCACAGAAGTTGACTCCGTTCACGGGCGGCTTGCAGAGCGAGTTCAGCCGCGCCGTTCGGGCATGGATCCTCGATCTGTACTGTCACTATCCGACACTTGCCGGCGGTCCCGCGTACTGGTCCATTAGTCCGGTGTTGCCCGTGGAGACACTGGGGCCGTCAGCCGTACCGATCGGGTTCGACGAAGACACCGCCTATCTAGGTGGATTCTGGAAACCCCTCATCGACGCCACGATGGCGGTTCCCTCGGCCCTTCGCTTCATCCAGGACATGGACGCGTTTCGCTATGCGACGTTGCTGTTTCTGGTACGCGCGAACGAGCTGCGATTAATCTCCGTGTGGCATCCCTCGTTTCTCACACTACTGCTCGATGACCTGCCGCGGCATTGGGCGAGTATCCTTCACGACCTCGCTGCGGGCACTATAACAACGCCGGTACGACTGCCTGACCGCGGCAAGATCGCCCTCCGACCCTGGCTGCGCCCCGCGCGGCAACGCGCAGCCGAGCTGATGCGAATCAGCCCGGATGACTACCAGCGGATTTGGCCGAAGCTCAAGCTGATTACGTGCTGGGCGGACGCCCACGCCGCCCTAGGTGTTGCCGGGCTCAGGCGCCGATTCGAGGCGGTCACGGTTCAGCCGAAAGGGCTGATCGCGACAGAGGCCTTTGTCACCTTGCCGTTTGCCGATCAGAAGCCGGTGGCCATCCGGTCACATTTCTTCGAATTTCTTGCAGATGACGGGAGCGTGCACCTTGTGGATGAGTTGGATGTCGGCGGCGAGTTCTCCGTCGTGGTCACGACGGGCGGCGGCCTTTACCGGTATCGCCTTCACGACCGGATCCGCGTGGATAGCTACCTTGAACGAACGCCTTCTCTCACGTTTCTAGGTAAGGAAGACCACGTGTGCGATCGATTTGGTGAGAAACTGAGCGCGGGATTCGTCGGTGCCGTTCTTCAACGGCTGTTCGGACAATGCAAGATCCGCCCGTCCTTTGCCATGTTGGCCCCGGAGATGAACGCTGGGCGCTGGGGATACATGTTGTTCGTCGAGACGAACGAAGCCCTGCCTTCCGGGCTCGCCGATGGGCTGGAAGCAATGCTTCGAGAAAACCCGCACTACAGGTACTGTGTGCGGTTGGGGCAACTACTGCCTGTGCGAGTTTGCGAAACACTACCAGGTGCCTTCTCACGATATGTCGCCGAACTCCGACGGCGCGGGCAACGCACGGGGAATATCAAGCCCTCTCCGCTTGATACGAGTCCGGGGTGGGTGTCTATTCTGGGCGACAGGCGCGGACCACGCCCTGGACACGGTGCGGGCCTCAGGGCTCGCTGAATCTCTCAAGGCTCCGCACCGGGATTGCCGGGATGCAAGCTGAAACGCTCTGTTACCGGGTTGCAGTTATTTCCTTGGTCGCCCTACTATCAATAATTAAGATTCTGTATATTCTTAAGGCGACGGGGGGCGGGCACACGATCCGGCCTGGAGACGACGCCGTTGATGCGTCTTTGGCCGTCCTGGTATTGATGCTGTGGCTGGGCTGCCCGCTGATCTACCTTCTGTTCTCCCAATGGATAACCTGGGCTTCGTTTTATCTTCCGCCGTGGGTGCGGTGGGGCGGCTTTGGGCTGGGTCTCGTGGGAACCTTCCTGACAGCTTGGTCCCACCATACGCTTGGCCGCAATTTCTCCCCAGTGCTCGAGATTGATCGACGACACACTCTCGTCCTCGACGGCCCCTACCGCTGGGTGCGGCACCCGATCTATGCGTCCATCTACGTGATCGACCTGGCTTTGCTGCTGCTGTCGGCCAACTTCTTGGTGGGTCCCCCGTCGGCGGCTGTCCTCGGCCTTCTTCTGGCCAGGAGGATACCCAGGGAAGAGGCCCTGATGGTCAACGCATTCGGTGACGCGTACCGGGCATACATGAAGCGCACGGGAGCTTTGCTTCCACGACCGCGCGGAGAGTCAAGCAAGTCGGAGGACACGCGTCGCTAGCCCCAGCTGTGCGATCTCAGGAGAATCGTCGCGATGCTCGGGTGGTCTTTGCTGATGATGAGCGTTCTTGACATTCCCTGTTTCTGTGGGCGTGGGCTCGAAGGTGTCCGACAGCTCGGTCTCGGTGGATGCCTTGTGGAGGCCGAGGCGGTGCCTGCGATCGGTCAGGAAGCCGCGGGCCAGGTGCGGGAAGATCTCGACGAAGATGCAATCCTTCAACCGCTCGCCCAAGCGTTTCGCGTAGTCACGGCTGCCGGTGACGATCGTATCGAGCCAGGATGGGGCCTTCTCTTCATCGGTGGTCGGCTCGAACGCCTGCGAGCGGAAGAACAGCCACCAATAGCGAAACGCCTCGTTGGGGTCGGTCTCACCCGAGGCGGCCAGGGCCTCTTCAAGATCGCCCTCGTAGAAGTTGATCGAGCGGGAGTGGGCTTCAGCACTGTACAGTCGCCAGAGCTTGCCGTTGGTGACGATCACCCATTTGGCATCGCCGCGCGTCAGGGCCGTCACCACGCCGGCCCCGGGGTTCTCGTCGGGCGTCTCCGGGTCGCTGAGGTCCGGGCCGTCAAGCCACCGGTCCCACCGGTAGACAAATGCGACGGTGCGCTTGCCGCCATGACCGTCACTAAGGGTGTAGTCCGGTTCCAGGTGGTCGGAATCGGCGGCCTTGTTGA
>CP070827.1:559373-568554 GCA_020344555.1 Phycisphaerales bacterium | reverse complement strand
GAGTCGGGCGGTAAGCCGCTGGGCGCACGTGAAGGCGGCCAACGCCTGCTGGCCGCGATCCGGCAGCAGAAAGCCGACGCCGTCGTCCTGCTCAAGCTGGACCGGGGGTTCCGCAACGCCACCGACTGCCTGGCGACCGTCGAGCGCTGGGACAAGGCCGGCGTGGCGCTGCACATCGTGGACCTCGGCGGGAACGCAATCGACACGACGTCGGCGGCGGGCCGATTCATGCTGGTCGTGTTGGCCGGTGCGGCCGAGATGGAGAGAAACCTGACACGGGAGCGGACCCGGTCGGCTTTGGCCGTCAAGCGTGCCAATCACCAGCGCGTCGGCTCGGTGTTGTACGGGTTCGACCTGGCCAGCGACGGAGCGACGCTCAAGCCCAACGAATCTGAGCAAGCGGTCATCGAGGACATCAAGGCCATGCGGGCCGCAGGCCAGAAGCTCAAGCAGATCGCCGCGGAGCTGACCAGCCGCGGGGTGCCAACCAAGACCGGGAAATCACCACGCTGGACCCACCAAGCGGTAGCCCGGATCGTCAGTCGTTGCCCTTAGCAGTCGCGCGGCGGCGCCTTGGCTTCAGTTTCCCTGACGCCACCCCCTCGGCATAGGCCTCGTGAAACTCTCGCAACCACGTGGGGGGGTTTGTGGGCGGCGTACCTCCGGCAGCTGTGACCAGTGCACGCGCCAAGTCCTCGCAATGCTCAGCAGGGAGGGTGAAGCCGCGAGTGGTCGGATACCAACACAACTTCTTCCGATGTTTGTTCCATCGTCGGATCCGGACGTACTTGTGACCCTGATGACGGGCGCGATGAACAAGGATCGCGACCCACCGACCCCAGGGCACGCACGTAACGAATTCCCCGCCGGGGTCGGGCACATCCTGTCGGTTGGCGTCAGTCTCAGTCATGGCTTCATCCTAATCTAAGCGGGCATTATTGCCTGGGTCAACGGCCTGCCCGTGACGACTCGTGTGCGCGCGTGTGTAACAGACGCGCCGGAGTTAACCGACCCCGTTTTCGACCTCACATAGGGGATGCGCACCCTCTGAGAACGTGTTATCTCGCACGCGCACGCACGCGAGTGTAGACGAATACGCGTGCTATCGCACGTAAATACGCGCGATGAATAAGCCACGATTTCACTTCGGGGGTACCAGAAGTACACCCGGGGCCATTCAGGCGATTCTAGAGCCTGTATGCGTTCTGTAACCGGTACCCAACAGCTTCAAGACCAGTGCCGGCGGCGCACAGTGTGGTGGCAACCGACAGGTTATCGTGAAAGTAACAGTCTGCTTGTCTCGTTCAGTCATAGCTTAGATATTCAATAAACCTTCCAAGGTCGATACCCACATGGCCAGCACACATACAGTGGGCATCCTGGCCATGTTGGCCATGTAAGTAGTTGCCCAAGATGGCCAAGATGCCCAAGATGGCCATTAGTTGTGTGTAGGGGTATCATCTAGAAACCACCAACTCTCACGTTTCCCGTCCCGTTCCTGATACGTGTGTCGAACCTTCAACTCGTGTTTTGCCCGGTACAGTGTTTTCTTGCGGATTCCTACCTCTTTATCTTTCGCGGCCAGCTCGGCAGCCCTCACAGGTCCCGCCGCGAGCCTGTCGAGTAGAAACTCTTCGGCGTGGTCGCGTGGTTTGTGGGCTCTGTTCGGCGATCCGAGTGCCCGGTCCGCACTTATGGTGACGGGCTCGCTCCCCCACAACACAAGAAACCGGTCCTTGTCCGCCGGATATTCGCTATGGGGCAGAGGTGCTGGCGACAGGCTGAACTCCATCCCCTTCACGCTGGGTGGGATGATGTTGCCTTTGGCCTTGGTGACAATACGCCGGGCGGTTCCTGGATCATCGGCGTCGTCGGGATGTAGGGTCACGAGCCAGGCGGTTCGGCTCGCTGCGATAAATGCCACAGACCCGGTCGCCCTGTAAATAGCCTTGCTTCCGAGCGACTGCTTGTTCAGGTGTCGAACGAAGATGACGGCCGTGTTGCGGTTCTCAATCATCTTGACGACGGGCCTGAGGATGCCACGGACTTCAGTGCCGGTATAGCCGTCCGTCTTGCCCATGAAGCTGTCGAGAGGGTCGAACAGAACAAGGTTGATCCAGGGGTTTGCCCTGAGAAACCGGTCTAGAAATTGAATGTGCTGGGGCTTGTCCAGACTGAACAGCTCCTCTCCCTGGTCGGCGTCCACAACGTCCATAAATCGGATCTTGGAGAAATCCGCCCCGGACCACCGCAGCCGCGGGATCATGGTCTTAGACTTACTATCTTCCCCGGTAAGGATAAGTGCCCCACTGGCCGGATTCGGCATGTCCCGATGGTCAGGGAAGGGTACTCCCCTAGTCTTCCGGGCTATCCAGTCCAGGACGATGCGGGTCTTGCCCAAGTCGGGATCACCGAAGACCATGTTGAGCATCCCAAGGGCGATGCGGCCTTCATACCACCAGTCGATCTGCTCCTCGATGATGTCTTCCGCATTGAGGATCACCAGCCCGCGGGATGATTGCTCCGTTCCAATTGACCGAAGCCGCTTGTAGGTCGCCTCGATGACGTCCGCCGCTTTCAGATCCGGGTCGTTGCTGTTGACCTGCTCGGCCAGCTCGTGAGACACTCGCAATAGCTCGCGTTTGCGCCAAGCCTCGCGGATCTGTCCAGCGTAGTGAACGGCGTTGGCCGGGTCGCCTTGGTGGTCGAGGTTATTGACAACCTCTTGCCAGTTCTCATTCGGATCGGCCCGTCGCAATCTCACCAACAGGGAAGGGGCCGCAATAGGCCCGCCCTGGTCGGTGGCGTCCACTATTGCCTGGAATAGATGCCGATGAGGCGGGACGGCATAGAACATTTCAGGCGAGACGACCTCGCGGACCGAGTCCAGGTCGACAGGTTTTCCGTAGCGCTCACCGAAGAGTATGCCACCGAGAAACGCTGCTTCAGCTTCCGGGTCTTGCGGTGGTAGCTTTGATTTGGCCATTAGTTCCGGCTCATTAGGGTAGGTGTTCGCGACTCTGTTCGTGCGCGGGAAATCTCGCAACGGACCTGTCTCATCATGCTACTTCTGCCGTCTCAATGATCTCGTATATTGCTTTGCGCTCCGCAGCCTCGACCCGCTGAGTGCGTTCCAGGGCAGCCTCATCGATGTGCTGAACGATACACTGTACTGCAAGCTCGCGTAGGATCTTCGGAGGGATAGCATCCACATCGACACTTTCGCCCTTGAAACCTTTTGCTCGTGTATCCGTTTTCTTGGTAGGTCGGGTCGGGAGGTTGAACTCCTCGATTTGCTGTAGTGTCACCGCAACCTTCTCGAAGTGGATTTCGGCATCCGGCGCGAACTCTCGGAGCCTCCGCTCTATGTTCACAGCAATGTTCTGCCCGGATGGATCGTAGTCCCCAAAGTGGTAGAGGTAGCACGGTTTACCCTGATCGCGGATAGCCTCTGCTGCACTGTACAGGTAAGTGATGCTAGCGTAGCCGCGGGATACCATGAGCGGGACATCCCACGGGTACGTAACGTCGGCCAGAACGCCGGCAAGCGCATCCTTCTCCAGCCACAGCTCGACGTACACGGGCTGATTCCGCCAAAGCGCTCGCCGGTACAGTTCGGCAGTATCCTCTAGGGCGTTGGCCAGTGAGGCATGTGTACGCGGCTTTCGCACCCACCGCGTATTGTCGGCGATCCACTCGAATGGCAGGTCACCCTTGCGTCGCATTTGCATGAGTAGCCGGCAGGTTGTGGCCTTGTATTCGGTTTGGGTCTTCCGGACCAGGCCGCAGGCCACAAGCCGATAGAACACCTGACGGCACGTACACGGGTGATCCTCTTCGGCGATCTTATAGATTGCCCGTCGGATGCTCTCGATCTCCTCCCTCGTGCGACGGTTCCCGCGTTTTGTGGGCCTAGTCATATAAATCCCACCAGACCTTCCCTTGCCCGCTGCTGAACAAGCTTCGCAGCTACTTCGGCGAAGTAGGCCGCCCGCTCGCCGTCCCCCCGATTGATCGCCCGCCGAATTGCGCCCCGGAGACTTGTTCCAAAATCCACATCATGCCCCTTTGTGAAGGGCGGCAAGGGTCTTTTCAATCGTGGCGGGACAAAGCCGCCTTGAAGACCGCTGTCCGACCGCCTACAATCTCCGTGGTTAGTTGTGCCCTCGCCCGCGCCCGTGGTTGCCGCCCGGCGCGGGCCTTTTCTTTGGATGGTCATAGCCCCGCCGCCGCAAGCTCACGCTCTGCACTCTGGAGCTGCCGCGTTCGAGTACGGGTGGGTCGCGACCTTTGCGTGGTGGGGTTGGTCAAACGCTCGCAGAACCTCTGAAGCGCCTCCAGCGATGTGCAAAGCGTGCCGCCAACTTGGATGGTCTCAAGCTTGATGCCGCGAACCCCATTCTGTGCCCAGCGGTACAGGCACGAAACGTGTGGCCTTTTCCCGGCACGGCGTTTGGGAAGGTGTGTGGTGGCCTCCGCGAGCGAGCACACCGTCTCATTGTGCAGGTCAATCATCACAATCTCCGTCTATCAGTGCGTGCCATTTCGAGGACACGCATCCCGACACGCCTCTTTGCGTATTTACTTAACGCAAACCGGATGGAACCGGCGCGCGGCGCAGCTCTGAAACTGGCGTTTTTGAATGCGTAAACGGGGATTTGCGGGTAAACCGGATTTTTGCGGAGGTCCGGTTTGATCCGGTTTGCTCCGGTTTGATCCGGTTCGACGGCGGGCTACGACTAGCCATTGTCGCGGCGCGGCAGCGAGGTGTCCCGCTGCGAAATGATACTCGCGCCCGTCGCGCGGCCGACACGCGGCTTGTGCTTCTGTATACCCTTTGCCCTACGCGCATCGCGAACTTGACGAGTCCAGGTGTCCAGGATCGGAAGCGTGTATGATTCGATACGCTGTGGATTCTCTTTGAGCCATTCGTAGGCCTCGGAATCCGTCTCCGGCGGAGGATTCATGTGCTTCTCCGCAATTTGATATGCCGAGAAGGCCTTCTCTACAGCGGGAGGAAGATCGACGTGATGTTGTCTGTCACCCCTGGGCTCGACCGACGTTGTCGGCTTCGGCAGATCCGTCTCGGGTGGTCCGATGTCCAACCGCACCTCCGCTAGGAACTCCTTGAGCACGGGCACGTCCTCGATGTGGAACGCTGGGACGGCCTTGACCAAGAGTGAATATGCGAACCCCTCTAGCACTCCGTTCGGTTGCCCAATTGGCTTCACTCCCTTGTCGAGGAAATGATCACGGATCGCTGCCAAGAGGGTATACTTTTCGGCGGGCGACAGCTCGCGCTTTGGAAGCGGGATTAGAGAGTAATCCTCGGGACAACACTTCGAAGCGAGTCCTGGAGGTGTCCAGGCCCGAATCTCCCGCTGCTCGTAAGGGGGTCTGATGACATATACATCCCACACCCAATCGCGTTCTGGAGGCCCAGCCCCATAGTTGGTCAACGATGGGTCGCCCGATGCCGCCTTGCCAAAATGCTCATTGCGGCGGCGTTCCCATTCCTCTTTCTTGACAACCCATTGGTCCGCCTCAACGCCCCACTTCTGTATCATCTCGCGGAAGCGCCTGATGCCCTCGGCAGGGCGAACCAGGTGACTCACTTCGACTGCGAGTTCGGAAAGCTGCTCCCGTATGGGAAACCCTTCTTCCAACATGGCACCCATCCTTTCACCGGGCCGGTCCCAGCCGCTGCCGTGGCGATGGGTTTTCCACGAGCACCGGCCAGGTCCGCTTGGCCGTGGCCTACGGCCGTCCCGGTCAGTCCATTATAAAAAGTCATCCGATCTTGGCTACGACCGCCAACGCACGCTCCTTGTCTCGTTCGGCGTAAACCTGTGTGACTTCCGCCGATTTGTGCCCCAACACGACCTGAGCAACCTCGAGCCCGTATTCCTTGCGGAATCGAGTTCCCGCGTTATGACGGAGCCGCCCAGGTCCCCATGCTGGCACATCGGCTGCCAAGCAGGCTCGCCGAATTGCCCAACGGTACGAATCTGCTCGATAACAGTCCCCCGGCCTCCGCTCTGGATTACTCTTCGAGCGGTCACGTTGACTCGGCTGGACGGGCGTCTTGCGATGCCGTCGCTTTTCCGCGTTCCACTCAGCTATCGCATCCTTTGGGCTGAATAAATATGCAGTCGTGTCGGTCTTCAAGAATGGTCTCACAACTCCCTGTGCCCGTGGACCAAGATATACAACACGTTCGCGTCCGAAGTGTTGCGTTTTGTGTACACTTGGTCGATACGTCCAGACCCGCCCAGCCGTGTCGAGGTTAGCGCCGCTTATAAGACGCACCTCACTCGGCCTCATGCCAGTGAGTAGCTGAAGTTCAATCATCGCCCTGACTGGTCGTGGCACGAGCGGTAGCACCTGTGTGATATGCTCCTCAGGAACAGGTCGGACTGGACTAGCCTCACGTGCCTCCGTGCGGCCGCACTTGAGCCCTGCGACAGCCTGTAGCCCGTGATAGACAGAGGGCGGGACAAGCTCGTTCTCCACACCCCACCGGAACAGCCTCTTGACGCGTCCGATCGTCTGATTGACGTGTCCGCGTGTGTACATGTGTTTGGTCTGTGCGCCACCCGGAGCCCTCCTCCGGTAGCCCCCGCGGATGATCTCTTGGCGAAGACTTTTAAGCGCGAGCGGCCCGAACTCTGCCGCCGACGTGGAGCCATACAGCCGTTTGAGCGGGCGAATTGTCGCTTTGATCTTGGCGAGTTCGACAGTGGGAGCACCGTTCTTCCGGTAGTATCCCTTTGCGAACCGCCAGTACGCCGCGGCCAGCTCAGTCACGGTGATTGATGACTCAGCATTGATGAGCAAACGCCGACCGCCAGCGAGCCACTCGGCAATGTGGCGGTCATAAGCGTCTCGACTGGTTTTGGTGCCGTAGGTCCCCAAGTAGTGATCTCGGCCGTTCAGGGTCACGACGGCCTGCCCTGAGGCCCGATGACGGCGATAGGATGGCGGTTTGATGGTTTTCGGCATAGTGCGACCTCCAAAATTGAAGCTCAACGCCAAAACGGTAGACTACCGTTTTTCTTGGGCTTCCAGGCCGCACCATCCTACGCAGATAGGTATCCGTAACCTTCGGATTCGGCGTGATTTACGTAACAGCCGACCCTGGGATTCGAACCCAGAACCTCAGCTTTACGAAAGCTGTGCTCTACCGTTGAGCTAGGTCGGCCCGAAGACCGCGAGTCAAAGATCGGGAGTCACAACGCACTACCCAACGTCCGCGTGCTCCAGATCGCCTTTAAGCATATCCTTTCGCCGTCAGGCTCGCGATGATGGTCCATTAACGGCCCTGGCATTCGCGCTCTGTAACTCGTAACCGGTGATTCTTGCGGTGTCAACCGCGCTCCAAGGCATATCGGCTGACCTTGTCATACATGGTCGCCAGAAATCCGATTAGCGGGAATCCACCCCGTTCGAAAGGCGACGGTCCAAGCTGCTCCAATAGCGCGAGCGGCCTTTCCGGTGGTCCAATCTGGATGTGAACCGTCTCGAACTCGGGGCCGGTAACCCAGAACCGGTCGATGAGCTCCTCAACCGGCGAGGAGGTCGGGTGTATCGTTGGCACGATCTTCAGCGACGGCGGCATCTTATTAGTGTACTGATCCGTAGAAGACATCATCTGTCCTTCATCGAGAATCCCAAATGGCGGATTCCCGGCCGTCAACCATCAATCCCCGATCTCCAATCTCCAATTCCCACGTCAATCCTCTGCAACCGCCTCGCGCGACAGGGCGAACACCTCGCGCAGCTTCTCGGTGGACAGTCCGGTGAGCCACTCTTCGCCCCTCCCCACGATGTTGTCGGCCAAGCCCCGCTTTTGTTCGAGCAGTGAATCGATCCTCTCCTCGAGAGTCCCTATACAAACAAACTTATGGACTTGCACGTGCCTGCCCTGACCGATCCGGTAGGCCCGGTCCGTCGCTTGATCCTCCACCGCCGGATTCCACCAGCGGTCGAAATGAAACACATGGTTTGCGGCGGTAAGGTTCAACCCGTATCCACCGGCCCTGAGTGAGAGAATCAGTATGGGGGCGTCACCGTCTCCACGTTGAAAGCGCTCCACGATCGCGTCGCGGTTTTTCCGGGAAGTGCCCCCGTGCAGGAAGAGCACGTCTCGGCCAAGCGTCTCCCGCAGGTGCCGCAGCAACAGCTCTCCCATCACCCTGAACTGCGTGAATATGAGGGCACAGTCGCCCTCGGCGAGCACCTCTTCGAGCATTTCCGTGAGCCGCTCGCACTTTCCGCTCCGCTGTGACAGGCTCGAACCATCCGAGAGAAAGTGCGCCGGATGATTACAAACCTGCTTGAGCTTCACGAGCGCTGCCAGGATCAATCCGCGGCGTTGGATGCCGCCGGCCTGGTCAATCTGCCCCAGCATGTTGCGCACGACGGCTTCGTAGAGGCCGGCCTGCTCACGCGTGAGATTGCAGAACACCTTCATCTCCATCTTGTCGGGCAGATCGACCTCGATATCCGGATCGGTCTTGACCCGCCGAAGTACAAACGGCCGAATCAGATGGCGAAGACGCTGGGCCCGATCGGCGTCGTGGTACCGCTCGATCGGGACGGCAAACCGCCGCCGAAACTCCGTCGCACCACCCAGGTATCCGGTGTTGAGAAACTCGACGATAGACCACAGCTCGCTGAGACGGTTCTCCACCGGTGTGCCCGTAAGCGCCACCCGGTGGACCGCCCGAAGCGACCGTATCGCCACAGCCTGTTTGGCTGCGGGGTTCTTGATGTTCTGTGCTTCGTCGAGTGCGATTCGGTGCCAGTCGACGGCCGCAAGGTGTTCGAGATCGCGATGAATCAGCCCGTAAGTACTAATGACCGCGTCGTACCTGGCGACTTCGTCGACAAACTCCTGCCCGGTCAGCCGTTCGTGTCCGTGATGCACCATTATCCTCAGCGACGGTGCAAACCTTTCGATCTCCCGCTGCCAGTTGCCGACCAGAGACATGGGGACGACCAGCAGCGTCGGACCCGGTGATGAGCCCGATTCGCGCTCATGAAGCCACAAGGCGATAAGCTGAATCGTCTTTCCAAGTCCCATGTCGTCGGCCAGACACGCTCCTAATCCCAACCTGGTGAGAAAACCGAGCCACTCCAGGCCGCGGAGCTGATAGGGTCGCAACTCTCCATGGAAGCC
>CP070827.1:550066-559273 GCA_020344555.1 Phycisphaerales bacterium | reverse complement strand
CGCCACTGGCCCTGGGAGCGTTGTTCATTCCAGACTGGTTTAGATGATGGCTGGAGCGCTCGGTTACGTGTTGCGGTGTTGACTCGGATGCGTGTGTCACGCCTTCCCGGCCGCGCTAAGGCTGATTTCATGCCCAACGCCAACAAGGAGGAGCTTCCCTTGCCAAGCTCGAAGTTTCCCAAAGGTGTCACGTTGTTGTTGGCCCTACTTGTAGGGTTGTTCATCACTACCGGGGCGATTGCTGAGGACGAGGCGGCCACTCTGGAGCAGGCGATCACGCTCTTCAACGAAGGGGACTATCTTGCATCGCAGGAGATGCTGGTCGGGATCGATCGTTCCAAGCTCGACGCGACCCAACAGGCTCAACGAGACGATTATCTGAACCGCGTTCAGGTCGCCATCATGATGTCTGAGAAGGCATTACGCGAGCTGGAGGATGCGGAGACGGCGATAGCCGAGGGCGAGATCGAACAGGCCGTGGAGCGGTTGGAAAGCGTCCTGGCCAACGAGTACGCCGCTGAGGCGGTGCGTCGTTCAGCCAGCGCCAACCTGCGCGACCTACAGGCGGACAAAGCCGCGCCCGCTGCCGCCCTGTCAGATGAGCCCTCCCGGCGGCCCCCAGCGCCACTGACGGTTGAGCCCGCCGTAGCCATCGCACCGGTGAACGGCCAACGGGCGAGCGTTCTGACGCAAGAAGCGGATGAACTGGTCCGCCGGGCGCGGTACGAGGAGGCCCGAAAGCTATATGATGAGGCGTTGGGTTTGGTGCCCGGATATCCGGAGGCGGTGGAAGGTCTCGAGCGCCTGCGAGAGCACGAGCGCAACATCAGCGGAGAGCGAGGCCGCTCCCTTATCGACCGAATCCGTCGGGAGAACCAGATCAACTGGCAACGCACCGTGGCTGAGTACCACGACGCCGAGAGGTCTATCCTCGATCACATTGACGGCGAGCGGTTCGACGAAGCACAGCAGCTACTGATCCGCGCCCGTCAGATCGTTGAATCCGGCAAGCAGTTCGCCGATCCGGCAACGCAATACGAAAGCCTTCGTAGTGAGCTGGAGAAGCTGGAAGAACTCGTGCGGACGCAGGAACGCCTTTACAACGAAGAGAAGGTGGCCAGGATTCGTCGGGAGGTCGAAGAGCAGCGCAAACGTCACCTCCAGGAGGTGGAAGAACGACGGGCCCGTCAGGTCGAAGCCCTGATGAATCAAGCCTGGCAGCATCGCAAGGAGGGTGACCTGGAAGCAGCCATCAACGTGTTGAAACAGGTCATCGTGATCGACCCGAAGCATCAACCGGCGCGCTGGCTGATGGATGACTTGGACGACCTGATGCAGTATCGCCTCGGCAGGGAAACGCGCGAGGATTTCTACGACCAGGCGCGCAAAGCCTTGAACGATGTTGAAGTCTCCAAGATCCCCTGGTTTGAGCAACTGCGTTATCCCAAGAACTGGCTCGAGCTGATCACGCGGGCGGAGCGTCAACAGCCTGGTGTGTCCGCTGGCGACAGACGGCTCTTCAGCGCCCTGGACAAGCGGATTCCGGTCGATTTCGTCGATGAGCCGTTTGATCAGGTGATCGAGCGCCTGGCCGATGCCCATCGGCTGAATATCATTGTGAGCTGGCATGATCTCGAGAAGGGAGGAATCGAGCGCCAAGTCCCGATAGACCTGAACCTTCCCCAGGAGGTCACCCTCAAGAAGGCCCTGACCGAAGTGCTCGAGCAGGCGGGCCAAGGCATTGTGACGATCGGGTATGACGTCGCAGAAGGGGCGATCAAGATCGCCACGCAAGAGACGCTCGACAAGGAAACCTACACCGCCGTCTACGACATTAACGATCTGCTGATGGAGATACCGATCTTCAACGACTCTCCGATGACCGATTTGGTGCAGGCCAATCAGCGGGCTGTCGCCCCCGCGGCGCAGCAGCCGGATCAGCCGTGGCGCTACGGTGACGACGACGATGACGAGCCGGAGGAGGACCCGGAGCGCACCGGCCGCATCCAGAAGATCATCGACTTGATCGAAGAGACTGTGGCGCCCGATAGCTGGTACGACCGCGGCGGCTCGGTCGGGACCATCAAGGAGATTAACGGCCAGCTCGTGATCACGCAGAGCTCCTCGGCTCAGCGGGAGATCGGCGATCTACTCGGCAAGCTGCGCGAGCAGCGTGCGGTCCAGATCGCGGTGGAAGCCCGATTCATTACGGTCTCCAGCCACTACCTGGAGGAACTGGGCATAGACATCGACATCGTGCTCAACTCCGGGAATGCCGGGTATGACTACATTCGCAGTACCGAGGGCCCCGGGGCGTTGACTGACCCGGTGCTCGGCAACGCCCTATTATTGCCGCGCACCTTCTCACGGTTGGGCTTCGTCCCGAACACTCCGGGTTTGGGCACGGCGTTGCAGCCTAACCCGGCGGCCGGCCAGCTACCCCAGCCGTTCAGGCAGGCGCAACTGGTTCCCGCGCGCACCGGCGGAATGGGTAGCGAGTCGACACCTATCCCGATCATTAACCGCGTCACGGCCTTCACGGATCCGGCCAACTTAGGCAGTGACGTGCCGGGCAGTTTCGCGGGCCAGACCATCGGTTCGGCCCTGAGCATCTTTGGAAGCTTCCTGGACAACATTCAGGTGGACTTTCTGATCCGCGCCACCCAGGCGGATTCTCGGACGACCGTGCTCACCGCGCCGCGTCTGGTACTGTTCAACGGACAGCGGTCATGGGTGGCAGTGACGATTCAGCAGAACTATGTCAGCCAGCTTCAGCCCGTGGTGGCTACCGGCGCCGTTGCCCAGGCACCGCAAATCGGTGTTATTGATTCCGGGGCCTCTCTGGACGTGGAGGCGACGGTCACTGCCGACAAGCGTTACGTCACCATGACACTTCGACCTGGCATTACGCGGCTGCTGGATCTTCAGACCATTCCGTTCAGTGGTGGTGGGGCCGGCGGGGGATTCGGCGGTGGCCCGGCATTGCAGGCGTTTCTCCAATTGCCGACGCTGTCCAGCCAGCGCATCCAGACCACCGTTTCGGTGCCCGACGGTGGCACGTTACTGATTGGAGGGCAGAAGCTGGCAACGGAAAGCGAGATCGAAGCGGGCGTGCCTATTCTATCCAAGATTCCGATATTGAAGCGTGCCTACCAGTCTCGGTCGATGATCAAAGACGAGCAGACTCTGCTCATCCTGATTAAGCCGCAGATCCTGATTCAGGCCGAGCAGGAGGAGCTGGCCTTCCCGTCCTTCCGCTAGGATTCCAGGCGAGCAGCCACTTGCCTCGCTCCCAAGTTTGCCATCAGGCGTGCGTCCGGGTTCGCTCTGCACATTGTCAGCGCACCGGCGTGATTGCTGTTGTTGCCCGTTGCGGTATGCTTGTGGCGTCGTATGGACAGTCGAAGATCACCACCGGCTCGAATAGACGTGGCGTTCCAGAGCCGCGGCCGATGCGCCGCCAGGCTACTGTGTGCGTGGGCCCTCGTGGCTTTGGGTGCCGGCGATCGTTCCGGCCCTCCAACTGCGCCCCAGTCTCCAACGCGGACGGTCGAGCCAAAGATGTTTGCTCCCGGGGTGCGGATCGACTGGGAGCGTCGTGTCGTTGAGGTGGACGCCGAGATCGTCCTCCGTAAAGGCCCCTTGGAGCTGCTGGCGTGTAGCTCGCACACCCGTGAACATGAAAGCATCCTGGTAGTGCGTGCCCGCCCGATGAATATCTTCCAGGCCATGGGCCTTATCGGGCTTCAACCGGGTTCCCCGGTACGCTACGACGAGGAGCAGGGCCGCTGGCTGGCACCCGTCGGCGAACCCGTGGAGATAAAGGTGCGCTACCGTGAAGGGGAGAATGTACGTACCGTACCCGTCCGGAAGTGGCTTATGGATGTGCAGCGACGCCGGCCACCGGAGAGAATTAGCTGGGTGTTCTCCGGCTCGCAGACCTTCGAAAATGGTCGTTTCGGCGCTGATGTTGACGGAACCGTGGTTTGCGTCGTGGACTTCGACACGGCACTTATTACTGTGGGCGCACTACACAGCGCAGACAACGAACTTTTGTGGTTGGAAGCCAATACCGAGGCGATTCCGCCGGTTGGCACTCCCTGCACGCTCCTAATCCGCAGTGCGGCCGAGCGAACAATCGAGGTCAAGGTCGCAGCCGACGGCACGCTCCGCCGCCGCGACGTTCCGGTCTCGATCCCGGACTTGGCCCGGGCGGTTCGGCGCGAGAAACGCGACGCCGCCGCTATCACCGTTTTGTTGCAGGTTGTGCCCGGAGTCCCCACCGCGAAGATCCGGCCCGTGGTGGACTCCCTGGTGCGCGCCGGCATTGACCGGGCCTGGATCAAGATCGAGCAGGAGACTCGACAGCCGAGAAGCGCCAAGCCCCCGAAGAGCAGGACGAACAGTTGAGGGATCGGCTCCCTCGACGATAATGGTCTGTCCGATGGATGCTACCAAGGTCGAAAAAGCACCACAGCCGAGTGAGCGGCCGGTTCTGAAAAGCGGCCGTGAGCCCGTGCTTGCTTCCGGTAAGGCGGTGCTGGAGGCTGAGGCCGCGGCGATTCACGATGCCGCCAGCCGACTCGGTGATAGCTTTGTCGGGGCGGTGAAGGCAGTTTTACGTTGTACCGGACGCGTGTGCGTCACCGGTGTCGGCAAGGCCGGTCTTATAGGCAACAAGATCCAGGGTACCCTGGCCAGCACGGGAACACTCTCCTACGGATTACACCCCGTCGAGGCGTTACACGGCGACCTCGGGATGATCCATCCCAACGACGTGGTTGTGGCACTGAGCAAGAGCGGCAGCTCGGAGCTGGCCGAGTTGTTGCCGCGGCTTAAAAAGCTGGGATGTGTGATTATCCTGTTGACGGCCCGACCGGAGTCAGCCGCCGCCAAACACGCCGACTTCGTTCTGGACATCGGGCAAACCGAAGAGGCATGCCCGCTGGGGATGGCCCCCAGCTCCTCCACGGCAGCAATGCTGGCGTTGGGTGATGCCCTGGCCCTGACGGTTATGGAACTCAAGGCGGTCAAGCCCGACCAATACGCCAGCTATCACCCGGGCGGCGCCCTGGGGCGGATGCTGCTTAAGGCCGGTGAGATTATGCGTACTGGGCTCAACTGCCCGACAGTCCCGCAGACCGCCACAATGGGTGCTTGTCATACGGTCATCCTCCGTGCCCCACTCCGCGCGGGGGCCGCTTGTGTCGTCGACAAAGCCGGGAGACTCGTTGGCATCATCACCCACGGGGACTTCTTCCGTCTGTTCGCGTCGGCTGAGCCCATCGGCGACAGGCCGGTATCGGAAGTCATGACCCCATCGCCCAAGCGTATTGGTCTCGGTGCCGGTGTCATCGACGTCCTCCGCCTGATGCAGAAGCACAGGATCGACGAACTTCCCGTCGTGGACGACAACGGCCGATTGGCCGGGTTGATCGATATTCAGGATTTGATCGCCAAAGGTTTTACCGTGTTTGACGAACCTTAGGCGGACCGCCGGCAGATGCGACTTTCCGTCATAATCCCCGTCTTCAACGAGGCTTCCACAATTGAGGAAATACTGGCCCGGGTGATCGCCGTGGACGTCGGCATGGAGCGACAGATCGTCCTGGTTGATGACGGGTCCAGGGACGGAACGCGCGAGGTCTATCCGAAGGTGAGAGAACGTTGGCCCGGCGAGGACATCGCCGTCAGACTACTTCGCGTCAACAAGGGGAAAGGGGCGGCCCTGCGCGAGGGCTTCAAGCTCGCTACGGGCGACATCATGCTCATCCAGGATGCCGATCTGGAGTACAATCCGGAAGACTACAATCGCCTTCTTGCGCCGATTCTCGAAGACAAGGCTGACGTCGTCTATGGATCTCGGTTCCGCGGCGGGGCGGCTCATCGCGTGGACCGTTTCTGGCACACCGTCGGCAACAAGTTCGTGACCCTCCTGTCCAACATGTTCACCGATCTGAACCTGACCGACATGGAAACCTGCTATAAAGTCTTCCGGGCGGAGGTCCTCGAAGGACTTGCATTCAAGAGCAACCGCTTCGACTTTGAACCTGAGTTCACCGCCAAGGTCTCCAGGCCCAACAAGTACGGGAAGCGATGGCGGGTCTACGAGGTGGGGATCAGTTACGCGGGTCGCGGCCGCGATGAAGGGAAGAAGATCAGTTGGCTTGACGGCTTCCCCGCCCTATGGGCAATCATCAAGTATCGTCTCATTGATTAGGCCGCACGATCACGCCCCCGCGCTGCATATCGGACGTACTTTTCACGGTCGACAAGGCAAGATAGAGCCGACCATCACCCGAGCAACAGCGCCAAAGAGGTGGTCCATCGGGCCGCACGGGACGACCGTCCACCAACGTCGTTCTCGTTGCCGGTCCAGGTGTGTCTTGCAAAGACGCCATCGGCTGGCACGAAAATGGGACACACCAAGAGGCTAGTCCTATAATAAATGCGAACCCGGCGCCACCTGCGAAACCGCCAGCGCCCCTGGGCCGCTGCGTTCGCCGCACCTGACCCGGCAGATCCACGGTGTGAGCCTGGAGCCCATAAAAAGGCTGACTTTGCCCACAACCAAACAGCGCGGAGCTATGATTGTAATGCTGGGGATTGATCCCGGTGGGGAATGGTGATATATTCGTGTCCGGGCTTTGTAAATGCGCAGGTGTATCGGCGCATGTCGTGCGGTGTGTGCCGCTTGCGGGTTGTGGGTACGCATGGGACCTGCTTCTGTGAATCAAGCCCGTTGCTGCTGACCCACGGTATGTGGAGCAGGGGAATCGGGCCGGTTTTCCAGAATCGGGTATTGTGCACAGGGGGACGTAGAACGGGGTTCCGGAGGGAAACGCGCGAGACCAAATCGGTCGCTCTGTTGAGAGTGTTTCGTCGATGTTTTCCCTCGGATCCAGACACGGTTGCTGGTGATTAAGGGGGGATATGGACGGTCGAGTAGGCGGGCCGGCGTCTGTAGACCAATCTGAGCACGAGGCGAGCAGGGTCTACCGCGTGTGTTGGGTGCGCGCAAGTTGTCTAACACGTAGAGCCACTTGTGCTGGCGTCTGCCTGATAGAGGCCGGAATCACACCGGTACCAAACTGGGGATAGAGGCGTATGCCAAGTATAATCCGTTGCTGGGAATCGCAGTGGGGCACTGGTAGTGGAAGACGGCGAGGTGTGCATGTGCATCCGGCCGGCGATGGGGGGCTCGCCCACGAGTCTAAGATCACACATCCAAGGTCGACCTGCGAAGAGCGGCTCGTCGCCATGGACAACGAGGGGCAAACCAGCTTCGGCAGGGGGATGATGCAATGCTAGCGAACTCGAGATGCGTCTTGATACACCTGGTGTTTATCGCACCGATTGCCTTTCCATTCGTCGCGGTGGCGGCGCCGGATTCGCCGGATACGGCGGAGGAAGGCCCGCTTACCTTCTGGGGCGAAAACGACCCTACCCTCACCGCTGATCCTAAATACGCCGACGGCGATTACATGGTCACAGCGGGCCGAATCTCGACGGCAAACGAGGACATGGTCAAGTTAACCTGGAACACCGGGTACCCGCCGGCTGCGGGCGACACGGTAACGATCTCCGTCCGCGTTCTCAGGAACAGCGGTGTCTGTCGGCTATCGCCCTACGATTCCAGCAACACCATTGACATCACGAACTACGTGGACCAGACGCCCTGCGGCTTGACCCCGTGCAACTTCACGTTCACACTCACATCCGGTTTCGTCGGCGCCTTGGCTGATCTGGGAGGTGGTTCCTTTGCCATGCGCTACACCTGTGGCGGCAGCGCTCTGGTTGACCGCACGGAGGTCAGCGAGATCAGGGCCGATCTGACGCTACCTCCAGTCCTCTCCTCATACAGCAACACGCAGGAGAGCAGCACAACCGATGGAACGGACACGGATACCTTCGTTCTTGGAACGAGTCTGGCGGCAGGCGTCGACCATCTCGTGATCTACCACGCCGGCTACGGCGGCGCCGGGAGTTCCGATGACGTCGGTGCTCGCATCGAGTTTGGCTCGACGGTGATCGGCCGGAGTGTGGACGAGGGCTCGTCCTCGGGGATCCCAGAGGCAGTCCGGTTCCACCAGCTCTCGGGTTTCTACATCGTGACCGGAAACGGCACGGACGAGCTTCGCATCAAGCACGAAGTCGTTATCGGTACAAGCTACATCAAGGGTAAGGGGATCATCGCGATCCCGCTGGACTCGCTCACCGAGACCAGCGACTACTGGCAGAGCCTCCACAACAGCGACACGGAGGAAACGAGTACGTCGGGGGTCTGGGTGAACGTTCGCGACGTGACATTCAACCTCCCGGAGGACGGGGATTACCTCGTGCTCGCGAGCATGGAAGCGACCATGTCCGCCGGTGCCGATACTGGTGGCGCTTCGATGCGTCTCCAGATTGCGAGCACCACTCAGAAGATGGAGTGGGCGAAGGAATGGGAGACCAACAGCATGTCCCAGAACTTCGCCTACGCGCGGATTCACACACTGACCGCCGGGAATAACACGTTCACATTGCAAGGTGGCGTCTCCCAGGGCTCGAACACCGCGGGCTTTAGGCGCTCGCGAATCATCGTCGTCCGGGCGAGTGCCTTTAACCAGATGACCTCGACGACGACGGACGCCCAGAGCACCACGGCGGACACGTTCGAGGTGAGCGGGGCGCAGCTGGGCTGGGACGACTGGCTCACGAACACCTACACTCCCAACCAGCCCGAGTACGTGGTGGTCATCGGCAACGGGTTTGCGTGGCAGGGGCAGAACAATCGGTCCACCGCGGCGCGAATCGAGAACAAGACCGACGCAATCGTCTTTTCCGAGTTCGCTTGCGATGACGCGAAGGACATCACGGTGGATCGGGCCACCCACCTGGTCACCGCATCCGAACGTATCAGCGCCGGCAAAACCTACGCGTTGCAGATGTCCAACGAGGACAGCACCAGCACGGGCAGCCAGCGGCTATTCGGAGACCTGATCGTCTGGAGCATGCGGCTCTCGGGCTGTGTCGACAACGCCGACTGCGAAGATAACAACGAATGCACCACCGACATCTGTAATGCGGGTACTTGCGAGAACAATCCGGTCACCGATGGGACCTCCTGCGACGACGGGCAGGCCTGCTTCGAAGGCGAGACCTGTCAATCGGGCACCTGCACCGGCGCGGTTGCGGTGGACTGCAGCGGCACCGGTGATCAGT
>CP070827.1:540579-549966 GCA_020344555.1 Phycisphaerales bacterium | reverse complement strand
GAGGCGTTCAACGTATTGCTCAATGGCCTCCTCGTTGACGCTGTCGGCGTGCCGGTCCATGAAATCGAAAAACTCCCTCAGAGCCTCCCGATTCATCGTGGTCACGTGGTCTAACCACATCTCCGCGATACATTTTGTGTCCTCGTACATGGCTTGCGCCTCCTTTCGAGCAGCCCGGTAGCCGTCTGGTGTTCCGCCTCAGCGAAGCGGCCGAGCCGTTGCCGACACTCGCAGGCGCCTACCGGGAAGCTCGTTAGGTGCCTAAGCACCTTGAAGGCAAAACAGAATGGTAGCGCTGAGTTCAACACGCCGCGCATTGTCGCCGGGGCTGGCAGGCTGTCAAGAGAAATCCGGGGGCTCTCGGATTTTGTCTGAGGCCTCGGGCGGAATTTCGGGTCCTCACGGCGCCACCGGGCGTCGAGCCAGCGCTCGATGATGGCGGCGGCGCCGGGGTCCGGGCCGACGGTGCGCGACCGCCCGCCTTTGCCGTTGAGCACCCGGATGCGGGCGGGCCCGCGACCCAAGTAGCGGCCTGCGTCCCCGCAGGCCGCCGTGATCCTCGGCCGGCGAGACACCGGCCGCTACCCAAGGCGCGCCTACGCCGCCGGCGCGGAATCGCCACGACACACTATCATACAAACAGTGTTTGTCCGCGGTGCCCCGCGGGCGGGATGGCTCAATCCCCTGCGGCCTGGTATCATGCGGATCCAACGGAGAAGACCGCATTGACTGGTGCTCAGGAGAGCGCGTTATGAACAAAGCGATATTCCTCGTGCTCGGCTTGGGCATGATTCCGGCAGCGGCCTACGCATTACAGGCCAAAGGCGACGAGCTGACTGATCCTCTCGAGATTCTCAAGAAGGCCGATGCGGCCGCCAAAGCCGTGGAGTCCGTAAAGTACAAGGTAAGCTACAAGGGAAGGGGCGCTGCCGGGGCACAAGCACCCACGATCGAGGGGACCGTGCTGATGGACGGGTGGTTCGAGAGCGCCCCCGACAAATTCCTGTGCGAGGCCAACGTCAAGCAGCCCGGCTCGAGCGAGGTCAGAATCATAACGGCCGGGAGCGACACTCGGACATTCTATGTGATAGATCACCAGGCCAAGGTGGCTTACGTGGATGTCTTTCCACGGGTGATGGGATCAATCGGACGCCCCGCCCTGAGTCTACGGATGGTCGAATTCGTGCATCCCAGCCCCTTCAGTCACGAGATCAACAGCAGGAAGCAAGAATTGAGAGGTACCAAGAAGATCGGTGGCGAGGACTGCTACGAAGTGTATGTCGTCTACACCAATCGCCTTCTACAGGCGATCTGGTACTTCTCCAAGAAGAACTTTCTACCGCGCAGCGTGATTCGCAGGCAATCGGGCCCGTCTGGCGAGAGGCTGGAAGAGCAGTGGACGCTCACCGACGTCGTCGTCGACCCCGACGTCGGTAAGGACCCGTTCAAGCTCAGGCTGCCGGCAGGTTACACTCAGAGTCACGACCCCGCACCGTAACCAAGTCCATCCGACCGGAGCGGCCTTGGTCCCAACTTCCCAGGAATGCGTCGAGCTGCGCAGCGTGCGGACCCGGGTCTATATGGTTGGCAGCGCCATAAACGGTAAACAGACCGTCCCCTTTACCCATCACCCTTCCGGCTGGATTCTGCCGGATTCCGGGGCGTGCAACAGCACATAACGTCGGTAATACGCAATGCCCAGGCACGTCAGCGGGATGGCCAGCAGCAATCCCAGGAAGCCAAGCAGCTTACCCCAGATAAACAGACCGAGCAGGATCGCCACCGGGCGCAGACCGGTAGCCTTGCCCATGACGCGCGGCGTGATGATTGCATCCTGAATCACTTGCACAACGGCGAAGACCAGCAGGGTCAGAACCACCGACGCGATGAAACTCGAATCGCCTTCGACGGCACGCATGCCGGCCAGCAACATCGCCGGAACCAGCCCCACCATTTGCAGGTAGGGCACCATGTTCAGAAGACCGACGAACAGCCCGAACGGAATCGCCATGGGCAGCCCGATGAATGAGAATCCGGCTGCCAGGAGAATCCCGACCGAAAGCGCCACCACCGCCTGACCTCGGAAATATCGCCGCATGGCCATGCTGAACTGATCCCAGAAATCAACGATCCCCTTACGATACTGCGGTGGCAGGAATGTCTTCCAGGTGCGGGCATACTCGGGGAAATCGAGCAAGAGGAACACCAGGTACAGTAGCACGATGATCAGCCCGGTCAAACCGAGCACCAGATTGATCACGAACGCCACCACCGTCCATCCACCGATGGCGATGCGCTTGGCCGCGTCGACCAGCAGCTTGTTGAACTCCTCAGACTTGGTGTACTCAATGATCCTGTCGAGCAGATCACCGATGTAGGTTCCGGATATCTGTTCGCGAAGATTGGCGAGTCGCTCCGATCTTGAGAGCGTCTCGGCCTCCCGGCGGTACTGCGTCCAGCCCTCTTTCAACTCGCGCCACCCGGTCGCCGACTTCTCAATTAGAGCCGTACCTGTATCGGAGACATCCGTGGTTTCGGTCGAAACATCGCCCGGCTCTGCCGACAGCTCGACCGACATTGCCCAATCGTCGCGCAACTTCCCGAGTGCGTCGCCGAATGCGCGCCCCTGACCGATCATCAATGGCAGCACAATCGCCGCGAGCACAAGCCCGACGATCCCCAGGCCAATGATCGTGATGGCCACAGCGGCCCCGCGACGCTTGGTCTTTCGCTCGAGGTAAGTGACGAGCGGGTTGAGCAGATAGGCCACCACCACCGCTGCCGCAAACGGTAACAGCACATCGGACAGGTAGCGGAGCAACGCCAGCACCACGACCAGCGTGACTGCGCCTAGAATAATCCGCACGACGCGATCGAATGTGTACTGGGTCTCAGTGTCTGGCATAGCGACCTCCGGACTCATTGAAACCGCTGGGCTCTGGATTGGCAATTCCCAAACCTCAATGGTGCGACCATTCGCAAGCGAGCTGGTGTTTGCCGCTTCGGCGCATTCCGTAAACCCAGAATCTCGACTATACTGCGGAGGTCAGACGATACGCAGGAAAGGGGGCAAGCGAGACGGCCGATAAGCCTGCAGGCTGGCGGCGTTTCCACTGGGAGAGTCTCGGGCCCCTTGTAGCGATCGGCCCCGAAGCATTTGCGGGACTCGACCGCACGAAAGCCTCCGACCGGAAACGGTACTGGCGCCTCTGCTGTCATTCCGGCATTAGGCAAGACAGGACGTAATGGTAAAGCTCAGCCTCATCCGCAACTTCAGCATTGTCGCCCACATCGACCACGGAAAAAGTACGCTCGCGGACAGGATCCTGGAGCGTACCGGAGTTATCTCCGCCCGGGACATGCGCGAGCAGTTTCTCGATGACATGGACCTGGAACGCGAGATGGGCATCACCATCAAGGCCAACCGGGCCACAGTCCCGTACGACTTTGAGGACAGGACCTATATGCTCAACCTGCTGGACACGCCCGGGCACGTCGACTTCCACTATGAGGTTTCCCGAGCCCTGGCGGCCTGTGAAGGCGTCCTGGTCGTGGTCGATGCCACGCAGGGCGTACAGGCCCAGACCGTTGCCAACGCCTACCTCGCCGCCGAGGCCGATCGCGAAATTATTCTAGTGGTAAACAAGATCGATTTGCCCGCCGCCCGCCCGGAGGATATAGCCCTCGAGGCCGAGCAGGTGCTGGGGCTTGATGCTGCCGAGGCGGTTTTCACAAGTGCCAAGACAGGTGCAGGGGTCGATGAACTTCTGCGAGCCATCGTCCGGCGGATCCCACCGCCAACCGGCGACCCCGGTGGCCGGCTGCGCGCCCTGATCTACGACGCCAAGCCGGACCCGCACCGCGGCATTATCTCCCACACTAGAGTCTTCGACGGAACCTTGATGCGCGGCGATCGCGTTGACCTGGTGGCGGTGGGCCGGAAATACCAGGTGACCGAGGTGGGCAAGTTCATGCCCAAGCCAACGCCCGTCGACTCGCTCAGCGCCGGTGAGGTCGGGTACCTCTTCGCGGGCATCAAGACCCTTGCCGACGTGAACATCGGGGACACGGTGACACACTCCGCCCATCCGACGGATAATCCCCTGCCGGGCTACGCGCCTCCGCAGCAGATGGTGTTTTGTGATTTCTACCCCGGTGTTGGTTGCACGACCGCACAGCTCCGTGAAGCGATGGAGAAGCTGTGGCTCAATGACAGCTCGTTTACCTATGTCACGGTGAGCTCGGATGCGCTGGGCATAGGTTTTCGTTGTGGTTTCCTGGGCCTGCTGCACATGAGGATCATTCAGGAGCGACTGGAGCGGGAAAGCGACATCGCGGTGGTCCAGACGGCCCCAACTGTTACCTACGAGGTTCTTCGCAAGGACGGGATATCAAAGCGTATAGAATCACCGAGCGAGCTACCCGACATGTCGGAGGTCCAGGAGATACGCGAGCCTGTCGTTGACGTGTCCATGCTCATTCCGGCGGAGAGCGTCGGCCCCGCTATGCAGCTCAGCATGGATCGACGTGGCAAGCACCAAAAGACGGAGTATCTCTCGCCGACCAGGGTAATGCTCATCTACAAGATGCCCCTGTGCGAGATCATCTACGATTTCTACGATAAGCTCAAAACGTGTACTCGCGGGTACGGAACGGCGGACTATGAACTCAGCGGTTACCAGGCCGGTGATATGGTCAGGATGGACATCCTGGTCAACGGCGTGCCCATCGATGCGCTGTCCGTGATAGTCCATAGCGACAAGGCCACGGTGCGAGGACGCAAGTTGATCAGCCGGTTGAAGAAGGAGATCGGGCGGCATATGTTCGAGATTCCCCTCCAGGCGGCGATAGGGGCACGGATCATCGCCCGAGAGACGATCCCCCCGTTCCGTAAGGACGTGACCGCCAAGTGCTACGGCGGCGACGTGACTCGCAAGCGGAAGCTCCTGGAGAAGCAAAAGGAGGGTAAGAGGCGGATGAAGACGGTCGGCAACGTCTCGATTCCGCAGGAGGCGTTTATGTCGGTCCTGGACCCGGAGAACTGATGCCCCAATCCGGTACCGGCCAGCGGCGGCTGCCGGAATCGAGACACCTGATGCCCAACTCCGGCAGGCAGTTGATACGTGGATAACGCACAGGCTGGGACGGAGAGGGCTTGTAATTGTGGGATTGTCGGATTATGGTCCGAGCTTGTGTTGGTGATGTGGTATCTGATCGGGCAGCACTGGCTCAGGCAGTTGCAGGAGCAGACCGCGCCCGGGAGGACTCGAACCTCCAACCTACTGGTTCGAAGCCAGCCACTCTATCCAATTGAGCTACGGGCGCTTTAGGAGGCCGTCGCTTGCCTCGGGGTCTTCCCGTCGGAGCGGCAGATATTATAGTATCGGACCGGAGGCGGTCCAGTGGCCGGGCCTTTACTCCCGGCATCGGCTTGCCGATTGCCGGCGTTGGGTGGGTGAAAGCGGGGGGCTCCGCTGCCGCCGGGCCTGCCCTCAAAACCGTCGTTTCATGTGAGGTGCGATTGACGTGGTAACTCCGAAAGATGTCGCCGCCGGCAAATCCGAAGAGCCCATTACCGGCAAGGATGCACCGAAAGGTACAGCCGACGTCACTGAGCCTTCTAATGGCCAGAAGACCCCCCCCGCACGGGTGGCGGTCGCGAGAAAGGGACCGGGCACGAAGGAGGTGATCCCGTTTAGCTGGAGACTGGTCGGGGAGTCGGACGGCTTCATTCTCACCCTGTTCAAGTCTGTGGATCGCGATGAGGCGGAGGCCCAGCTCAAGCGCGCCCGCGCCGACGGATACTACGTCAACCTGCGGGTTGTGGACATTAATGAGAAGATCAGGCAACCGGCCTCCGCTAAGGCGGCTGTCGGAGCCAAGACCACCGCCAAAAGCGGCAAACCCAAGACAACAGCCAAGGTGGCGAAAGCGAAGAAGGCACCGACTAAGGCGGTCACTAAGGCGGTCACTAAGGCGGCTGCATCCTCCAAGTCCGCCAAGTCTGTCAAATCTGCCAAGCCCGCCAAGTCCGCGAAGTCCCCCACGGCAAAGGCGTCAGCCAAGAGTCCGAAGAAAAAAAAGACCGCCGTGGCGAAATCGACCAGGAAGCGGCCTGCAAAGAAGAAATAGCCTTGGCACCGCAGTACGACAGTACAACCCAACGGTCAGTCGCGGTCGAGCCGGGTGGTTGTGGCCAGCTCGGTGAACCGGCGTGAGCCGAGCGTTGCACCGGGCAGACCCTCGGGCCAGACGCTTACAGACACACCGAAGTCGTCTTCCGGTTCATCTAACGCAAACGAGATGGCTCCGAACCACCGCGAAAACTTCCGGATCAGCGCGACGGTAAAATCCAGCGAACGTCCCCGGGCCAGGTCGAACGCCTCTCGCAACGCCAGCGTGTGCTTCTCGTTGAGGCGATAGTTCAGATCGAAGCCCAACAGCTCGGAATCGCTCTGCTCGATAAGCCGGTATCCGAGCAGGTAGCTGAAGCGCGGCGAACGCTCCACGGCAAGTGAAACGTTCAGAATGTCCACCTCGCCGTCGTTGAGATCGTAGTTGAGCTCACTTAAAAGGGCCGTACGGTCGTTCACCCGCCAGATGAGCGAGGAGTTCAGGTAGTTCTTCGAGATGCTGTTCTCGGGCCGGCTATACGAGATAAAGCCGTTCGTTATTTCATCGCTCTCCGCATCGTTGAACAGACCCAGCTCAACGTCGAAGGTAAGGAAATCCACCGTGCGGTAGGCCTCACCTCCGCCCCGCTTGGTCTGCCATCGCTGGCGGATGCCCAGTGCAAAACCGTCGACCTCGTCGATCCCCTCGACCGTCTCGTCAAACGGGAACAGTTCATGTGAGTCACGGTTTGTGTGGGCGATCCAGGCTACGATGTCCGGCTTGATGATGTGACGGACCCCATGAATGTCGAATAGCGACGAGCGGGCGTCGGGGTAGGTCCGCGACAGATACATGCTGCCCCGTACACCGTAGGTTCCGAAGGCACGCAAGACGCCGCCGCCAACCGGCGAATCGTCCCAGGCCGTGCCCCGAACCGTGACAAACGGCACCAGGCGAACCGGACCGGCATCGATCGGCGCACCGACCTCCTGCCGGCTGTCCACGCGAGCCACCGACCCGGAGCCCACCATGCCTCCGTTACGCAACAGCTCCCAGAAAGTCTGGTCCGCAGGCCGGTAGCGTACGATCCCGAGCCGGTCTTCGCTGAACCATGTCCAGCGGTCGCCGAGCGGCTCCCCTGCCAGGTGCAGGCCGAAGTCGGGTAGCCGCTCCGTCTGAGTCGTGAAGTCCAGCAGCCGCGACTGAACCGCGGCCGTAAATGCCCGGTTCTCACGCTGCTTCTTCAGATAGAGCAGCGTTTCCTGTTCCTTCTCGTTGTCAAACTCCGTCTCGAAATACTCTTCGAGAAAGCCCCGGTCCGAGATGTACGACAACTCCAACGAGATTTGCCAGTCATCCTCCAGATACTGCCGGTGGCGGAGCAGGAACCGGCCCCTGACGTCTCTCTCCGGTTCCTCCTCCCGCTCGCGCCCCAGGAAGTCTACGTCGCTGTCGATCAGCAGGTAGCTTCGGAGCAGCCCGAAGTACCTGTCGCGCTTGTACTCGGCATCCACTCCTACAGCCGGTCCACGCTTCGAGAAGTAATCAAGGCTCAGCATCGACTCGAGACCCTCGGGCGTCTCCAGGCCCAATACGTTGAACAAGTCAAAATCCGTCTCGATCTCCACGCCGAAGTCATCGTCATACCCGCCTCGAACATTCCTGATGGAAGTCTCAGAGGTGTCGATGTTGCCGCGGATGTAAGGCCAGTACACAATCGGATGACCGTCCAGATTCAGCGTTGCATGGCGGATGCTGAAGGTGCCGGCACGAAGACCTTGCCGCCGACCTGTAAGGTCCGGCGGCGTCCGATCGATCAGATCGACGCGACCCGCGCCCACGTGATAGTGCGGGGTATGGAATTCGCTGGTAGTGAACATCGCGTCGCTGGCCGTGAAGTGGTTGCGCGAAACCTGCCTGATCTCGGCGGCGCGCACATAAAGCGGGATGTTGCGCTCCACAAGCGCCGTGTGCACCACGGCGTCCAGGATCAAGGCACGATCCCGCAGAAAATCGTAGTACAGCCTTGATGCCCGGACCATGTTCGGTCCCTGCCTCATGAGCACGTCGCCCTCGAGATAGGCCGCCTCCACCTCCACTTCTCCGAGCCCGGTCGAGAGCCGTTGGCGATCCCCGGGTGCACGGCCCTCGTCAAGACCACCTGGCGGAGGACCGGCGGCCCCTGGTGGAGGTTGCCGTGTGTCAGTCCCCAAACCTACGGCCTCCGGTTTGGGGGCCCTGAGTCGGCGGCCGGACGGCGGCAGAAAAATCACCACTGAGTCCGCCTGAATTTCCTGGTACTCGCCCTCAGCAGGAACCCCGCGAGAGAGATACACCCCGCCGCTTACCACCAGCACCTGCCGCCCATCCTCCAGGTCGCTTATCGTGAGTTCACCCTCGGATCGAACGTGGATCAGCGGGCGTGGCTTTACGACCCTTTCGTGTTCCGTTAGACCCGATGCATCCAACACCCGCAGGTGTACGTCTTCCTCTTGGACCAACGGGGCACCCTTGGCGATCGCCTGTCGGATGGCGTTGCCCTCCAGGTAGATACGGCTGTCAGCCGAGGACTGAAAGGCAACGTCGTCGGCATGGGCTTTGAGCTGTCCGAATGTGTTGAGCGTTGCGAACAGGGCCGGCCCGCTGGTGAACGTCCCACCAACCTCCTGAATCTCGGCATCCTTCCAAAGAAGGATCTCCAGCCGGTAATACGGCCGGCCCTGATGCGCACGATGCGTTATCCATACGGCGGCTTCACGAGCTCTTAGGGTCTGGCCCTTCCCGTTTCCGACGGTCAACAGGAACTCGCCTACGAAGTGCAGCGCATCCACCCCGTCCGCGTCCTTGAAGATGTACACCAGCTTGCCGTTAAGATCGACCGGAAGTCGGGAGATGCCGCTGGGTAACAACTGCTGCCCGACAGGGTCCGCAAGCGGCGTGGGCGGCTGCCCGAACACTACAGTGCCTACGAGACCCAGCACTGCGCTCCACCCGTTCCTCCGCAGTATGGACATCTGGAATGGTCGCTCAGGTCCAATAAGTTAATCGCGAAACCCTGACGGTAAGCGGCGACTCCCGCTCGGTCCACGGCCATTCGCAAGACCCTCAGCGGAGCCCGTGGACCGGCAACCGATCATCCTCGATCTACCGGCCTGACCAGGGCGACCGCTCGGTAATCCCCGGCGTTGACCGCGGTGGTGCATCAAGAACGACTGGACAGCTCCGCGCCCGCTCGCCAGCCGTCCGTAACCGCCGGGCAGTATATCGTTGGCC
>CP070827.1:531045-540479 GCA_020344555.1 Phycisphaerales bacterium | reverse complement strand
GGCGGGTCCTCCCGACGCCTGTCTCCCGATGCGTCTTCGTCCCGGCTCGCCGGGCTACATCGGGACACATCGGGGTACGTCGGGATACATCGGGACCAGTGGTACCCGGCGTGCGCTCGTCTGAGTGGATTCGCTTGGGAAGCGGGTTTAGCGCACCACGATCCGGGCCGGACGTGCTTCGTTTCAGAGGATCGGTCTACGGCACAGTGGTCAGGTTCACCGGACTGCGACAGGGACGGGTGGGGCACATACTCCGCTGGCCGCGCCACTGGACGTCGCGTGCGTTGGGTTACGCCCGTCCTCCGTCGGACCCGTCGCCGAGCAGCTCCTTGCCTTTTCGAACGTGTTCATAAATCTCCTGAAGCAACCCACGCTTCTCCGGGTGACTTTCCTGCTCGCTGTTGGCCTACTGACGGCTTTCGCCCGCACCGGCGCTCGACTCAAGACGGGTGCCCGCCGGGCGGGCCCCGCCTCGGCAAGAGAGAACTTCGGCCGCAAGACCGGCAAGCGGCGCGAACCTCACGCGAGACTGACGAACGGTCGCACAATGAAGGAAGAGCCCAAGTTCACGATCCTCAACGTCGACGACGATGAGGCCAGCCGCTACGCGATCAGCCGCATACTCGAGACATACGGCTCTGCGGGGTGAATGCGGAAGGTAAGATCCTGCAATGCAACGAGGCCATGTCAAGGCCCCTGAACGTGCGGCCCGAGGCCTGGCTGCCCTGGCGTATGACCAGGTTCTGCCCGCCGAGGAAGCAGCGCCGGGACGGTCTGCCCTGGCGGGCGTTCTGGAAACCGCTTGCCGACAAAGCACCGAACTCCATACGATGCATGAATGATAAGGAACCGCGCCCCACGCGTCCGACACGCTCAAGCTCAAGTGTCCCCGCGCGGCTTTGCATCACAAGCGCGCTGTCCAGTCGGCAAGCGTCCTGATCAGTCCGACTACAGCCGCCCGCCTGCGGGATCGTTGCATTGATGCCCCACGCATTGACACGGGCCACATGGGCTGGTACGAGAACAGGACAGTCAAGGCGATTACCCTGAAAACATATGGCGGTCTCGCGCGGCGGGAAGAGCAGTTCCCGTTCGAGAATGAGGCGCGAGCTACGGCAATTGCGCGACTGACGGACTCCAGATCAAGGCCGGGCCAATGTAGACCGCCAACCTGACGGAGCCGTACGATGCCTGAACAAGACAAGTACACTGTTCTGAATGTAGACGATGACGAGGCCGGTCGCTACGCCACGAGCCAAATACTGCGGAGCCACGCGTTCGAGGTTGTGGAGGCCGCTGACGGGGCCACAGCCCTGACACTGGCGAGGAAGAAGCCCGACTTGGTTCTTCTCGACGTGAATCTCCCGGACATGAGCGGCTTCGCAGTCTGTCGGGCACTTCAAGCCGATCCAAACACCCGGCGGATCCCGATCCTGTTTCTGTCGGCCACCTACGTCGACGACTCGGCCACGATCGAAGGCCTTGGGGAGGGGGCCGGTGGTTACCTGACGCATCCCATCGAGCCGCCGGTCTTGATCGCCTACGTCAAGGCGCTACTTCGCAGCCGGCGCGCGGAGGCGCAGGCACTCGACGCCGCCACCGTGTGGCGGACGACGTTCGACGCCATGGACAACCGGCTCTGCGTGGTGGATGCGAAAGGTAGAATCCTGCAGTGCAACGAGGCCATGTTAAGGGCCCTGAACGCGCGCCCCGAGGACCTGGCGGGCCTGGAGTATTACCAGGTTCTGCCCGCCGAGGCAGCAGCGCGTGGACGGTCCACCCTGGCGGGCGTTCTGGAGACCGGTTGCCGACAAAGCACCGAACTCCAACTCAGTGACGGGTGGTGGGATACGACCGCGAGCCCGGTGGTGGACGCAAGCGGCCGGCTTACCGGCGCGGTCCTGTCAAGCAAAGACATCACCGAACGCAAGCGAGCCGAGCACGCCTTGCGCGAGGCCAAACACAACTTGGAACGACGCGTTGACGAACGCACCGCGGAATTGGCCGCTGCCATTGAGGATCTCCAGAAGGAAATCGCGGAGCGGGAAATGGCGGAGAAGGAACGCCGGCAGATCGAAGCGCAGCTTCGGCACACCCAGAAGATGGATGCCATTGGGCAACTCGCCGCCGGCGTTGCCCACGAGTTCAACAACCTGCTGGTAGGGATTCTCACAAACGCAAGGCTGCTGCGAACTACCTCGGAGGACGATCTGCCGGAAGGGCCGGGGCAACCGCTGGAAACCATCATACGATCGGGCGAGCGCGCGGAAGTGCTTGTCCGTCAGCTTCTCACCTTCAGCGGCAGGAGAGAGACGAGCCTGACACTGTTCGATTTGAATCAGGTCGTAGCGGACATGCAAGGGATTCTGCGGCCGCTCATCAGTGAACGAGTCACGCTCGAAGTCTCCCTCAGCACCGACCTCAAACCTGTGAAAGCCGACCCAACCGAGTTTGAAATCGTCATCACCAACCTCGTCGTCAACGCCCGCGACGCCATGCTCGGCGGCGGTGCCATAAAACTCAGCACCGCTAACGTGACGTTCGACGAGAAGGACGCGTCCAGAAAGCCCGATGTCGCCCCCGGTGCATATGTGGAGTTGTCGGTGACCGACACGGGGAGTGGGATGGCACCGGAGACCATCGAGCGCGTTTTCGAGCCATTCTTCACCACCAAGCCTGCCGGACAGGGAACAGGTCTGGGCCTGTCCACCGTTTTCGCCATCATCAAACACGCCGGTGGTAACGTCACCATCGAAAGCCACGTGGGCAAGGGAACGGACGTTCGCGTATACCTTCCTCAAGCTGAGGGCTCTCTTGCGACATCAGACGCCGCCGATCCGGGTTTGAAGGAGCGTGACTACCGCGGCAACGAGACGATCCTGCTCTGCGACGACGAAGAAGTGGTGCTGGATTCGTACGGTCGTCTCTTGGAAAGCAGAGGGTACACCGTCATTGCAGCCCGGAACGGAGAAGAGGCCTTGGAGTTGGGCTCAGCGCATGCCGGAGAAATCTCCCTGCTGGTAACGGATGCCACCATGCCGGGTATGGGCGGCCCCGAGCTTGCGGAGCGGCTAACACGAAAGTACCCCGACCTGCGGGTAATCTGCATGTCCGGATACGCTGCTTCCGATTGGTCGGCCGACGGCGCGGAGCCACCCGGCATTAGGTTTCTCAAGAAGCCCTCGACGCCAGCAACTTTCTTCGGCCTCATAAGGGAACTCTTGGACCGGGGATGAGGAGTGCCCGACCGGCAGGATCCTGGATTGGTGCGCGCGGGGGATCTTTGAGGTCGGCTGCGCCGAAGGTCCTCGGGTAGCGGTGAGTATGACTGAAAGACAAATGTGTCATAAACGGGACAACCAGAGGCGCTTTCATCGTTCGTGCTGATGAAGCCCGAGCAATGCCGCGTGACCTTGCGCGGGGCGCTCGTTCTTGGTTGAGTGTTACAGTGCGAATGGAAGGACCTCCTCCAGTCAAAAACTAGCTGGCTCTGCAGCAGTGTTACCGTAGAATGTTCACGCGGGAGCTGGATCCGTGCGACGCAACCAGACCGCGTTGCATGCGGGGCTCACCGCCTGTTGAGGCCGGTTCAGATCCTGACGGAGAACTAGGAGCGCGAGACAGCACGTGTTCTTACAGAAGCAAGCGAGCATGGAATCGGAGGTTTGTTTGGAGTCGCAATCATGAGCAAGGGCAGTAGCCAGAGAATTGCCGAAGCGCTGGACAAGTTCCAGCAAGAAATCGTGGACGACTGGATTAAGGAGCAGTTTGCCGCCACCTCCGCCCGCAGGGACCTTATGAACGAAGCACGGCTCGCCGAGCAGTCGCGTGAGTTTCTAGCCACTTTCCGCACTGCGGCGCAGAGTTACAACTTTACCGATATCGAGGCCACGGAGTGGTCCAAGCCCCGCGCTCTGCTCGGGGAAATATCACGCTCGCGCGCCGAGCAGGGTTACACCCCAGCCGAAACGGCCACCTTTGTCTTCTCACTCAAGCAGCCACTATTCACCATAATGCGGAGACTATCCGGCAAAGACTACGAGGCGTTGGCCGAGGATGTGTGGACGATCACGGTTGTGCTCGACAAACTCGGCCTCTACACCACCGAAGTTTATCAGAAGACTCGTGAAGCGGTCATCAAACGCCAGCAGGAAGAGCTAACGGAGTTGTCCACGCCGGTCGTCAAGCTGTGGGAAGGCGTCCTGCTGGTCCCGCTGATCGGCACGCTGGACAGCGCTCGCACCGGCCACGTCATGTCGGCGCTCCTGGAGCAAATCGCGCAGACCGGCTCCGCATTCGCCATTCTGGACATCACCGGCGTGCCAAGCGTTGACACGCAGACGGCGCAGCATCTGCTAAAGACGGTCGCCGCCACTCGCCTGATGGGCGCCGACTGCATCATCAGCGGCGTGCGCCCGGTGATCGCCCAGACCATCGTCACGCTGGGCCTGACTCTTGACGTCATAACCAAGTCCTCGATTGCAGACGCCCTCGCAGAGGCAATCAAGCGGCTGGGTTATACAATCGCTCGATCCTGACGGTTTCCCGCGAGAGCGGACCCCGCGAAGCGCGAGTCCGCCTCTCGGATCGGCATTGTGGGGAGACGATTACATGGAACGAATCCCAATACTGCGGATGGGCGAGTTTCTTCTGGTGACGATTCAAGTGGATATGCACGACCGCTTGGCCCTTGCCCTTCAGGAGGATCTCACGAACCAGATAGCACACTCCCGCTCGCACGGGGTATTGATCGACATCTCCTGCCTGGACATCGTCGACTCCTTCACTGCACGGCTGCTTGGCAACATGGCCTCGATGGCCCGAATGCTTGACGCGGAGACCGTGGTGGTCGGCATGCAGCCTGCGGTGGCGATAACCTTGGTTGAGCTGGGTATTACCCTCGAGGGCGTCCGCACCGCCCTCAACCCCGAGAAGGGAATGGAACTTCTGCGCGCCGCTTTGCGGGCACGTTCGAACGAGGACGGACATGCACTCTGAGGTGCGCGACACGCTGTCTATTGTCACCGAAGAGGACTCCGTCAGGGTGCGGCAAGTGACCAGGGAGAAGGCCGTGGAGGCGGGCTTCAACCTGGTTGCCCAGACGAAGTTCGTCACCGCGGCCAGCGAGCTTGCCCGAAACACTCTGAAGTGGGGTGGCGGCGGGACCGTGCGGTTCGAGGCCGTGGACGCGAGCCGGGGCAGGGGACTTCGCCTGGTGTTCGAGGACCACGGGCCTGGCATACCGGACGTTGAGCTGGCTTTGACCGATGGCTTCAGCACCTCTAGCGGGCTGGGCATGGGTCTGGGCGGCGCCAAGCGTCTGGTGGACGAATTCGACATAGAATCAAGGGTCGGGGTGGGCACAAAGGTATCGATCACGATGTGGAGATGATCGGGCTGCGAACCTGAACGGGCGGACGCGGAAAGACCGAGGCAAACATGCCGGATGACCGAGTACGCATGTCGAGGGACCAGTCGGCTGTACCAGTGGCCGAAGCCAGCCAAGTAGGCGAGGCCCGACGGGCGGCGGCCGAAATGGCCGGGCGTCTCGGCATGGACGAGGCCCGAACCGGGGAGGTCGCGATCGCGGTCACGGAGATCACAGGCAACCTGGTGAAACACGCGACCCGCGGCGAGATTATCCTGTGCCCGGTGGAGGTTTCCGGACACCGCGGCATCGAGATCTTGGGCCTCGACCACGGCCCGGGGATCACCAACGTTGCCGAGTGCCTGCGCGACGGGTATTCGAACGGCGGGACGCTGGGGACGGGTCTTGGCGCAATCAGTCGGCTGGCCGACGAGTTCGACATCCACTCCGTGCCTGGGCTGGGGACGGCAGTGCTCGCACGATTGTGGGTGCGGGCACCCGCCGAGTCCTCTCGCACCCGTCCGGTGGAGATTGGAACGGTCTGTGTGCCCGCGACGGGCCAAACCGCATGCGGTGACGCTTGGGCCATCGCGCAGTTGCCGGAGCGGTGCCTGATCATGGTCGCTGACGGCCTGGGCCACGGACCTGCCGCCACCGAAGCCTCCCGTGCCGCGGTCGAGTCATTTCGCAGCAATCTGGACAGAAGCCTGGGGGCCATGATAGAGGCCGCCGATCTCGCCTTGCGGCACACACGCGGAGCGGCCCTCGCGGTGGCCGACATCAGTGCCGCAGCCCGCTCCGTTCGCTATGTCGGTGTTGGCAACATCGCCGGCACCATCCTATCCCCGACAACTAGGCGCGGTATGGTCTCGCACAACGGGACGGTTGGGTGGGAGATACGTAAGATACAGGAGTTCCAATACTCGTTGCCCGAGGCGGCGCTTGTGGTGCTGCATTCGGATGGTGTGAGTAGTCACTGGGATCTTGACGGCTACCCCGGGTTGACACGAAGGGATCCCAGCCTCGTCGCTGGAGTCTTATACCGCGACTGCCGCAAGGAACGAGACGACGCCACGGTCGTGGTGGCGCGGCTAGCCTCAGGAAACCAGGCTGAGATGCCGCACTCCACAACGACGTGAGAGGTATGGCATGCAGGATCCACAATCCGAGACCCACCGACCCAGCTCGGCACATCCCCAACTCGGGACGCTCCTGACCACGGAGATCCATTCCGAGCACGACGTGGCCCTGGCGCGGCAGCGTGCTCGCCAGGTGGCGGGCGTACTCGGGTTCAGTGTGGAAGACCAGACGCGCATCGCCACGGCCGCGTCCGAGATCGCCCGCAACGCCTTCAGCTACGCGGGCGGAGGAAAGGTGGAATTCGTGGTTGCCGGCATGGCCGCCCCCCAGATGTTACAGATTCGCGTCCGCGATGAAGGTCCGGGGATACAGAACCTCGATGACCTCCTGGCGGGGAAGTACACATCACCGACCGGAATGGGGCTGGGCATCGCAGGCGCCCGGCGGTTGATGGACGAGTTCGAAATCGAATCTGGCCCCGGCAAGGGTACGACGGTGCTGATGGGCAAACGGTTTCCGTCCAGGGTGGGCGAGATTGCCAAGCGGGACCTGCCGGAGATTGCCGACAGGCTGTCAGCCCTCGCCCCGCAGACGCCCCTCGAAGAGCTTTGGCACCAGAACCATGAGCTGCTCCGTACCCTGGAAGAGCTGACTCGTGCGAACCGCGAACTCGAGGAGACAAACCGTGGGGTTGTAGCGCTCTACGCGGAGCTGGAGGACAAGGCGGTTGCTTTGCGGCGGGGCAGTGAGATAAAGTCACGTTTCCTCTCACACGTCAGCCATGAGTTGCGCACACCGCTCAAGGCGATTCTGGCCCTTTCGCATTTGCTGCTGGATCGGGCGGACGGAGATTTGACCGAGGGGCAGGAGAAGCAGGTGGGGTACATTCGGGATTCGGGTGCAGGCCTCTACGAGCTGATCGACGACCTATTGGATATCGCGAGAGTAGAGGCCGGCAAGGTGGAACTACGCCCTGTGGAGTTTGAAATCGCCGACGTCTTTGGTGCGCTGAGGGGAATGATGAAGGCCATTGACGTGAAGCCGGCTGTCTCCCTGGTCATCGAGGAGCCGTGCGGCATTTCCCCTCTCCTTGCCGACGAGAACAAGGTAACTCAGATCCTCCGGAACCTGGTCTCCAACGCTCTGAAGTTCACCGAGCGCGGCCAGGTGCGCGTCTCGGCGCAGATGGAGCCCGGTGGAGCGGCGGTGGTCTTCTCCGTGTCCGACACGGGAATCGGAATCGCGCCCGAAGACCAGGAACGCGTTTTCGAGGAGTTTGTCCAGCTTGACAGCCCCGTGCAGCGCAGTGTCAAGGGCACCGGGCTGGGACTGCCACTGTCGCGCGGCCTGGCCGAGGTACTCGGTGGGAGCTTGTCGGTGGAGAGCCAGCCCGGCGTGGGAAGCACGTTCACCGCGGTGATCCCGGTGGTCTGCTCCACGGTGGATGCAGCGGCGACGGGTGTCACGGCGTCAGTGCAGGAGCTGGATGAGAACCGCTCGCCCGTGCTGATCGTGGAAGACGACCTGGAAACGGTGCAGCTCTACGAGAACTACCTAAAAGGGTCGGGCTTTCAGATCATCCGTGCGGCCACCGCAGCCGAAGCCCGCAAGATGCTCGCCGAGTGCAAACCGATGGCGATCGTGCTCGACATTCTCCTGCCGGGGGAGGATGGCTGGGTTCTCCTGAGCGATCTGAATGGGGATGCAACTACCAGGGACATCCCGGTGCTGGTGGTCACCATTGTCAAGGACGAACAGAAGGCGATGGCTCTTGGGGCCCACGACTACTGTCTAAAGCCGGTCGGACAGCGCTGGCTTCTGGGCAAGCTCGAGGCGCTGAGCCCGGTGGAGAAGGTGCTGATCATTGATGACGAGGAGGTCTCCCGCTACCTGTTCAAAGGTCTGCTGGCGGACACGAAGTATACGTTGCTCGAGGCGGCAAGCGGGGCTGAAGGACTCCGGCGGGCGCGCGAGGAGCAGCCGCAAGCGATCTTCCTCGACCTGATCATGCCGGAGATGGACGGGTTCGAGGTGCTGAAACAGTTGAGATCCGATCCCGACACGCGGAACATCCCCGTGGTAGTTTACACCTCGAGGAAACTGGACCATGGCGAGAGGCAGTGGCTGAGCCAGCGTGCGGTGGCAATCGTCCAGAAGGATGGGCAGCCCCGCGAGGCAGCGATCGCGCAGTTGAAGGATGCCCTGGTCAAGGCGAGGCAATCCTCACGCGAGCCTGCCGGGGAGTCGCCCGATGAATGATGAACGCAAGATCACAATCCTCAATGTCGACGACGATGAGGCCGGCCGGCATGCTGTCAGTCGCATACTCGAAACCCACGGTTTCGACGTTGTCGTGGCTGCTGACGGCGTCACTACTCAGCCTATTCGCCCTCGCGCTTCTTCAAGCCCGGCGGTTCTTTGATCAAGCCCTTCGCTCTCAGGCTGGCCACGTCAAAACCTCGTGAGCGCGCGTAAGCTGGAGTCAGGAGGATTCCCACTTTGCTGTGTACAGTTCTGCGTCGGTGACCATGATTCAGCTTGAATTTGGTCTGCGTCGGCACCAGGTCGCTCCCCACCTCGACTATCGTAAACTGCACGGACTCGATCTCGTTGTCCACGTAGGCCCACAGCTCATCATGATCGGCGACGAACCCCTCGGGTGGAGTGATTGATGCCGTTACGTCCCAGTCACCCACAGTCTCGAACACAAACGGATAGAGCTGCTGCGTATCGACCCAAAGCACGTACTCCGGCTCGATGATCAGCAGTTCCGATCCCGTGGGTCGCTTGTATAGTCTAGGCGACGACCGGCTGGGCGGTGTCAGTCCGGACTGAGCATTCTGCAGATCGCCTCTTGCCGATCGGGTCTTTGACACTGACGGGAGCAAGACACCGGACGCCTCGACGGTCTACGGAGGATTGGCCCCGGTCATTCCCCTGACCGTTTGGTACTCCGGCTGCCCAGTGGGACCGTAGGGGTCGATAA
>CP070827.1:521491-530945 GCA_020344555.1 Phycisphaerales bacterium | reverse complement strand
AAGATCAAGGTGATCAAACGAATGGCCTACGGGTACCGCGACGACGAGTACTTCTTCCTCAAGATCCGCGCCGCCTTCCCCGGAATTCGCGGATGAACCTTATTTTTTCGCGGGGTTAACGAGCCCTTCATTTCCGATGTTCCACATAACGGTCACCACCCGAGACGGCGAACGGCACATCGAGACGCTCATGTCCGATGGCCACGAAAACTACTGGGGGTTCGTGGCGCCGGCAGGAATTGAATCGGTTGAGATCTTGGATCTCCCGAACGACGGTATTGGAATGGCTTCGTGGTTTGACAATGTCAGCCATGGGGAAATCGTGCCTGAGCCAGCGACGCTTTCCCTGTTGGCCCTCGGCGGGCTAGCCATGATAAGAAAACGACGCTACTAGGCAGAAAGGCGTGGAGCCTCCTGTGACATCTTCGGCGACGGCCAAAGCCGGTCTTCTAACCTCGAAGCTCTCCGGTAGCCCGTGATCCAAGCACCGCCGTCCTCACCGCTCCCAGCGTCAGCATCACGATGATTGCCTTGCGGGTCATGGACAGGCTCCCTTGCTGGACGCTCCCGGCCGGGACGTGCTCCAGGTCGGTCCAAACGCTCAGAACGCCTCTATTCGCGTCTGTCATCCCGTGTCACTTCTTGGCACTATTTCGCTGAGTGATCGCCTTCACGATCACTAGGATCGCCGGACGAATCAGGCTTCTGCACAGAGCGTTCTCAGCCGCCCTCGGATAGGCGCGATCGCACGGCGAATCTGCCGCCGCTGTCGATCCCTGCCGACCCGGACCCGGGCGAAATCGCGTACTTGCGGGGGGGAGAGAATGAGGCTACGCGGCTGATTGTGTTTGACCCCATTCCGCGTGGCTACCTGATGGTCCTCGTGGAGGGCCGGTTGGCCCAGGCGCCGACCCGGTGAACCTCCCTATTCATGGCACGGGCTCCCGAATCGCAATCGACCCGCTGCCATTCCATTCTTCCGGGACAAACCATCACGGTTTTCTTGACCTCCCGGAACTCAGGAGGAATCGTGACCTTTCGCGTACTGGCCGGCCGTATCAGCTTCTGCTTGCGGATGGTTTGGTACTCAGCCGGTACGGTGACCTCCTTGACCATCGGCCCCTTCAGTAGACGCTCCGACTGAATTGTCAGCGTGGTTGGCGGTTGACCCACGAGGCAGAAGATATCTTGGGGAGGCAGCCCAGGCGTATCAGCCACGCACCGGGCCTTGTTCGCCTTGATCCAGGTAGCGTGGCCCGGACTTGTCTGCACGAGGTGGTCTTGCACGTCGAACTGTGCCGGAACCTCAACCAGTTGAGTGGAGGCTTCCTTCACCAGCACCCGCTCCTCTACCCAGTCATACTTCGCTGGAATAATCTCGATCATGTGCGACTCCTCGCGGACGCAGACACGCTCCGTCACCGTGTCGAATTCCGGCGGCACGTAAACTAGGGCGTAGCATTCGCCCAACTTCGCGTGCGGCGGCATATCTCCCGTCAACGCGACCTCGCTGGTGGTTCGGGGCGCGAATGCAGTGTTGTGCTTGCATTTCGCGCAGTCGTGCTTGTACTTCGAGGACAGAGTGGCCGTTCTCGTCCTCGCCACTTGGCCGGACTCCATGCGATTGCCTCCCGAAGACACCGCAGGAGTTCTGGTGGTCGCCCTGCAATGTGCACATCCGGAGATCGCCGGAATTGCAGCTATGCAGAGCAATGCCGACCCGATTTTCAGCCCCGTCGAAAACATGGTTGGTTTCCTCTCACTACTCTTTCCCACTCTACTCGTCTGCGGTCCCTTCAATCCGTGGCTTCGGTTGTATCCCTTTTGTGGCGGCTACTGCTTCCTTTGAACCGACTTGCAAGAAGGACTCCACTGATCTTGTCCACTACCCTCACTATCCAGCGTTGACCTCCTCAATCGCTTTCACTTTGAGTATCGGCGTGCCCCGTGGGCTGCACAGGTTGAAGCGCATGGTATCGGACGGCTGGACCAAGGACGCATTTATAGAGATCAGGCAAGCCTCCGGTACTCGCCAGCGATCCCAGCGCTCGAACGCGCTATTCTCGGCACTTTGTTCCGCCCCGAAATGTGAACATAGCGCGCACGGGTGATCGGGATTTATCGGAAGGTGAATCGAATCGGAGACATCCTGGCGCGGCGGTCCCTTTGTTGACGGCCCCGTTGAGGCGGACGGTATTCGCGTCTGTCATCCCGTGTCACTTCTTGGCACTATCACTCTGAATAGCGGATTCGACCAGCGTGACGATCGCTTTTCGGACGTGCTCGGGCAGGTGCGGCCATGCGGACATAACGGCAGCCAACTCAGGTGGAGTTTCTCCCTCCACATGCTGGTCTACATGCTCACGCTCTTGTTGCTCGTAAGTGCTTGTGTGACAGTCGGTTGCGGAAGGTTCGCGTCGGCCTCCGGAGCCGAAGGTTGCAGGTTCGAGCCCTGCCGGGGACGTGTTGTCAGCCAATGCCTCGGAATGCGTACGATGAGTGTCCGTGTTTTCGAGGGCTGCGCGGCGGTGGTCACCGTCGCCTGGCTCTACGCCGCCCCCCGACAAACAGGAAAAGGCCACACTAACAGTCCTCGAACAAGCCGAGGTGCTCTGTAGTGATTGGACAGGCGTTGCTGCGTGACAGATTGCCAGCGGGGGCCTTCCGGATCGGTGCGGCAGGGAGCAGGCTTGATGCTCTGCCCCTCGTCGGGGCGACCCACCCGCTCGCCCGAAAAAATTCTCTGGACCGGGCTTGACTTCTAGGCCAAAATTGGCATATTGTATAAGGCGAAAGGCGTGAGAAAGCATCAAGGCCAGCCGAAGCCGATCTTCTGGATGGGCTCGTCCCAGGATGACCTCTGAGGTTTCCCAGAAGAGGTTCGGAGCGAAATGGGTTATGGGCTCTACGTAGCCCAAAAGGGCGGGAAGCACCCCGACGTTAGGCCGCTCAAGGGCTTCCGCGGAGCGGGTGTCCTGGAGATCATTGAAAGGCACGACGGCGATACTTATCGGGCCGTATATACCGTCAAGTTGGCCGACGCCGTTTACGTGTTGCACGCTTTCCAGAAGAAGTCCAAGAGACGTATGGCTACCCCGAAGCCGGACTTGGATTTGATAAAGGACCGGTTCCGGCAAGCTGAAGTGCATTGGAAGGATTGGACCAAGAGGGGTAAGCCTCGGGAAGGATAACAGCCGTGGCAACATGCAAGACATCCAAGCGTAAGGTCAAGGTTACCGCGAGTGACGGCAACGTCTTCGCCGATCTCGGAGTCCCCAACCCGGAGGAAGCGTTGGCCAAGGCCGAACTGGCTCGTAGGATCAGCGAGATCGTCAGGGCTCGTCGCCTTACCCAGGTGCAGGCTGCACGCATTCTTGGAGTGGACCAAGCCAAAGTCTCGCAACTGGTTCGAGGGTGTCTTGCGGGCTTCTCAATCGGACGATTGTCTCGCTACTTAAACGCTCTCGGCCGAGACGTGGAAATCGTGGTCAAGGATACGCCCAGGTCTCGAAGGGAAGGCCGCCTCACCGTGACTACCGGGGGCTAGAAAGGTTCGTTCCCAGGGCCATCGACCTGTTGGATCCTGTTGGAGAGCAGAAGGCCCGGCCCATGCTCCCCTCGACCCTTTCCCGTAGCCGCTGCTGGACACCCTCGGCTTGGCGTCGCCGGCTCGCAGCACGTCCCGAACCGACGCAAGAACCGTTGAGCATCCCAATAAAGGCAGCCAACCGAAGGAGACGATAAACCGGTATCTGACGCAGCCTGCCGTCATCTTATGCGTGGCCGGGGCGATGGTGATCCGATAGCTCTCGATTCCGCGAAAATGGGCAGAGAGGTAACACCACCACCGGAGTCAAGGTTCTTCGGGGGAGGTGCAATCGTCGTTGGCATGGCTTCGGCACCGTTCCTTACCTGGTATCTCATTCCCGAAGGGTGGTACACCCTGTTCTTTCTTCTCCCTTTGGCTTTGTACCTCGCGTATACGCTCTACGGGCTACTGCTTCTCATCGCTGCGTGGTTCCGATGGCACGGTTTTCCCGTCCGGGGCCTCCTGATTCTGTCCGATTCTCCGAATTGGAAGACCTACATCGAGGAACGTTGGCTCCCCCGCCTGCGAGATGGGGTCGTCATCCTGAATTGGTCTGAACGTAAGACTTGGCCTCGATCACTGCCAAGCCGCCTGTTCTATCACTTCTGTTGTATTTGGAACGAGAATCGCAACTTCAACCCTGCAGTGATCCTGTTTCGCGGGCTCAGGTACCCCTACGTCTACCGTTACTACTATGCCTTCCGGGATGCCAAGCGCGGTCGCCCAGAGGCCCTGCACGAACTCGAAGCCCACATGTTCCGTGAGTTCAGCAAGGGTTAGCTCAGAAGTTGGACCAAATGCTCAGCGGGGCTCTATTCGCGTCTGGCTTCTCGTGTCTAGCGCTACAGGCCGAATGATGCCAAATGGGCACCGAACGTGTTGCGGTTGGCAGACCGTGGAATCAGGAAGCTCCATCCCCCAGGGGAGCCACGGCTCCTTCGCAGCTCGTGCCTGCCTAGCGTGTAGCACTCGCACATATCACATTGTCCGTAGGGCAGACAATGCCTGTGCCTATCACCTCGACGCTAATCGCCGATCGAAAATCTCCCTGCAATTTGCTCGTGGACCTCCGCTGTGTTGTAGACCCAAAGCGACCGGCCGAACACTTCAATCCGGCCGCGTCCCTCGGTGTTGGGCGTGTCCCAAGTTTCCGGAGCGATGACTCTTTGAATTTTCCGCGCAAGCTCCTCAAGGCGGGTGCGGATGTACTGCTCCACCTGCTCGCCACCTGCGCTACTACTACCAGGACTTCGGATGACGGGTTGGCCGCCACTACCTTGGCTACCGGCTCGCTGTAGCTCGATACTAGGGGCGTCCTGGCCGAAGTCAGGGACGCGAAACAAAATGTCCGTCACATCGTAAATGCGGAGCACCATCTTCCGGTTGAAATCGGCTCCAGTGGATATGATGAGCTTGTTTCCCGCGCTTCGATATCTGACTTCGCCATCGGCAGAAAGCTGGTCAACAAGTTCGTTCAGGACCTCCGCCACTGTCGTATTGTTGAGTCGAATTGTTACGGCGGTGTCAGAGTTGACGTTCGCCCTGCCCAGCTGACTCCAGCGAGGGACCACGTTGACCTGGCCTTCGCTTTCGTCCCTGAGCCAGCTGATGACCTCTTCGAGAGGCACGTCGATCCAGTCAAGGTTGTCCACGCGTTTGTGCAGGAGGGCAAGCACGGTCTCCTTGGGATGGCTTGCCGTAGTCACTGGTTTCTCGTGACTCGACGTGGTTAATCGGTCGACACTGGCCGGTCGAGACAACAGAGTCTGGGCAGTGGCCAAGACCGGAGAGCCGAGCAGGGCCGCCGCCACAACTAAAGAGATACGTGTAGTCATCTGCGCATCCTCCTACTAGGGGTCACATGCGGGCAAATCCGCCCAAAGCGCACCAAGTTAACAGTGAGCGGATGTCCGCGTCCGTCGTCCGGTGCACACTCGCGCACCCAATAACTCTAGCGCTCATGGCTGGGTTTCTCTACTCAGTGTTCCTTCTGCACCTGTCGTCATTGGGATGGGCGTTGTGGCTCAGTATCGGAATGCCACGGGATGCGTTTCCTGCTCAGAATCGCCAACTCACGCCGCTTTTTCCGACCTATCGCCCTCCGGGTGGCCATCTGCATCCCCGGAGACCCTCTTCCTCGTCCTGAGTTGGGGATTTCCGCCAACCCCTGCCCGGTGCGGGTTTTTTCCCATCCGGAACGGATAAATCGGGCACTCCCTGGACTCGCAACGGCGGACCCTGGACCGAGGACCGGCACTACAATCGAGGCATCTAGCCCGGATCGCCTGGGCCAACCGGGCACGTCTGAAGGTGTGACCAGCGACCCACTTGACGAGAGAGCTTCGCAACGTTCTCATTAGGGATACAGGCTTGACCTAGTCTCTATCGCCTTCGAGGAGTCGTATCATGCAACGGACAGCTCGCCTTTCTGTGATCGTGTGTCTCTTGGCCGCATCAATGGTCTTCGCAGTTGATCCACCCGGTCCGGCCGTTCCGCTCAACAGCGTCACGCTCGATGCCTCAAAGCTTCGAGTCCACTTTATCGACGTTGGCCCAGGACTTGCGGCCCTTATCGAGACGCCACAGGATCGTCGGCATATCGTCGTAGATGGCGGCAAGTGGCGCGGCTCATATATGTTGGGATACGTCTTGGAATTCGTTTCTGATTCGTTGTACCCTAGACGCAGCCACGTCGATTTTATGATCCTCACCCACGCCGATATAGATCACTATAACGGAATGAAGGACATCTTCGCCGTGTGCCAGGTAGACTCGTTCTTGTACACGGGCTACGAAAGCAAGGAGTTGGCCAAGGTGAAGACGTGGACCAACTTCCTGAAGGAAGTGGATGACGCAGACAAGTGCGATGCCTATGTTCCGTTGAACGAATACGTTTCCGTCGGTGAGAAGGAGACGATCGACGATGGTGGGACACCCGGCGATCCCAGTGACGACATCATCCTTCATTATCTGAATGTGGACAGCGATTCTCCCGAACGCGGGCCGATCTTCGGACGGGAGTTCAACGAGTCAGAACGCCGGAACAACGCCTCCCTGGTCTTCAAACTCATCTATAAGGATGTGTCGTTCCTCTTCACGGGCGACATCAACGGACGGAACGAAGACCAAACTGATGTTTCGACCGACAACGAGATCGACAGTGAGGAATTGGAGCTCTGGGTCCGGCACACGCTCGACCCGGAAAATTACAGCCTCAAGGCGACGGTACTGCAAGCACCTCATCACGGCTCCAACGGGTCATGCTCACTGCCGTTCATAAAGGCCGTTGATCCCGAATGGGTCGTCATCCCCGCGGGGCACCAGTACAACCACCCAGCCCCTGCCAGGTTGAGACGGTTTGCTACTGCGGGCATCCCGGGCACCCACATTCTCCGGACGGATGAAGGCGACTCGACTCCCGAGAGTCCCTTAGTGAAAGACCCAAGAGCTGACGATTCCTACGTCTTCGAGACGGATGGTACCACGATCACCAAGATATGGCGCTTCAAAGGGTGGAACTAGGCGACCGGTGGGGACGCTCAGCACTTGACTCGTCCACGTCTCAACAACACCATGGGCGCAGAAGGATGAAGTCTCTGTGGAGGTACCCGATGTGGACACGATCACGGTTCCCTATTAGCGGCTCGACTGCTATCGTACTGGCACTTACCGCGCCCGCGGCTCGCGGTACGTGGTCCATCGTCATCGCCGACAGCCACACAAAGGAGCTTGCCGCCGGTATTGTCACCTGCAACACGGGCGGCGATCTACTGTCTCTCGTCCAATTAGCTGTCGGCAAGGGTGTGGGTGTTTGCCAGGCCGCGAGCGACCCCGATGGCTCGCGACGGCCGATCATCTTCGAGGGACTCGCGGCGAGCACAGCGCCACAGAACATTCTCAACAAGCTGGCCAAGATTTCGGGGCACGATGACCGTCAATACGGCATCGCCGACACGAAAGGACGCGTGACCACGTTCACCGGTAGTTCCACGGCCCCCTGGACCGGGGGCGTCGTAGGCTCGCACGGCACTATGGTTTATGCCATCCAGGGCAACATCCTCGTCGGTAGTTGTGTCGTGCCCGCCATTGAAAGGGCGCTGCGCGACACGTCCGGCGACGTTCCCGCCAAGCTCATGGCCGGGTTGCAGGAGGCCCGGCTGGCCGGCGGAGATCGCCGCTGCTCTTGCCCGGACAAAAGCAATCCGGCGGACTGCGGCTGTCCGCCACCAAACTTCACCAAATCCGGGCATCGCGGTAGCATGCTGGTCGCGCGCATTGGTGACCCGGACCACATCGGGAGCAATAGCCCGAAACCGAAGGACGACGCCCGGTTCCTGCGGCTCATCGTTACATGTCAGAACCCGGAAGAGAAGCCGGACCCGGTTGACGGATTGCAGAAACAGTTCGACGAATGGCGGGCCGGTCTCGTGGGTCGTCCAGATGCGGTCCAGTCACTGGTGGAGTTCACTCCGCCGACAGTCAAGCGCGGCGGCTCTGGGACTGCAAGGGTACTTATCACAATTCACGACTGGCGCCGTCGGCGCGTTACCGGGCCGATCCGCAGCCTCTCGGTCAAACACGCGTCTGAAAGTGCCGGGATTTCGAAGGTCGGAGAGATCAGGAATAACGGTGACGGCACTTTCACCGTTGCGCTGACCACTGGCGAAGGGCTCGGCACGGACAGCCTTCTGGTGACCGTGGATGATGGTGTCCGGCCCGTCATACTCATGCCCAATCCGTCGCTGCGATACGTGGGGCAGCCCGATCCGTGATCGGACAGACAACGATTTCGACCGCGATGTAGCGGGAACTCTGCCCTTCAGCAGCATGCCAAGACGGTAGTTGCGACTGAATATTGGGTATGTCCGACCCGGACGAAGGGGCAGGGTCGAATGGTCGGGGCTACGGATTTGAACAGCGGCATGTCCGATACTCTGCGTTCCCGGTCGAGATGATGAATCTCCAGTCGATACCCCACTGTTACCTGAATTCGGCGCCCTCCGAAGATTCTTGCAAGGTCGTGGGAACCTATTGCCGGCTTGCTCGACTAATGCCATGTACGCCGCATCTCGGACTTTTGCAAACGGCGGCGACCGAGTCGTGTTGGATTACTTTCTGGGTGTATGGGGGATTGATCATGGACACAAAGAGCGCATTGATCTTACTACTATCGCCGGCGTTCATTCTTTTCGGGCCTGTGTGGCCTGCCGCTGCGAGCGTCAAGCTCATTACGTTACCGCCTCGTGAGCGGGTCGAGGTGCAACTCGACAATCCGAACGTGACGCTAGTGGAGGAGGAACGCCTTGTACCGCTAACTGCAGGCGTGAACGAGGTGGTCTTCGGTTGGGCCAACGCCAACATCGACAAACATAGCATTCAGTTCCGCTGTCTGACTGATCCGGAGGAAATCAAGGTCTTATCGGTCTCCTATCCACCGGGCGAAAACGCCCTGACCTGGCAAGTCGCATCGCCGGAGGCGACGTCGGCCCGTGTACGGATCAGCTATGTCATCGGGAGGCTGGACAAGTCCTTCACCTACCGGGCGGTGGCGTCACGCGACGAAAAGACTCTCACGCTCCGCCAGTACATCCAGCTTCACAACAACGCCAACGAAGAGTTCGGATCGGCCGGCATGTGGGCCGGATTCGGCGAGCGGTTCGAGCGCCCCATCGGCATCAATGAGACCAAGCGCCTGCTCTCCGCGAAGTTTGTGCAGGTTCCGATACGCAAGACCTACACAGCCGACCTCGCGAAACACGGGTACCTTGACCCTGCAAAGAAGCAACTCCAGATCCCGATGCATTATGTGCTCAAGAACGACGAAGCAAACGGTCTAGGCCGGTTCCCGCTGCACTCCGGAAAGGT
>CP070827.1:511934-521391 GCA_020344555.1 Phycisphaerales bacterium | reverse complement strand
TACCTTGACCACCGCGTAACACGGCATGCTCGGTGGCGCCAAATTTTTGAACTTGTCGAGCACTGCGGTCACGTCGGTGGGGATACCCACGACGCCGTCCGCCGGGCCGCACGGACAGCTCACGCAGTTGTTGATCAGGTCGCCCCAACGGCTCATGGTCATTGTGAGTGGGTCGGAGTGCATGCCGGGCATGTTCAGCGGACATCCCTGATCGACGACTTGGATCACGAAGGTGCCGTCCGGAATGATGCCCTCGTGGAACACGTGGATCATGCCTGGCGAATTGAAATCTCCAAACCAGGGGTCACACCCGAGCGTGGCGCCCAACCACTCGTCGCGTGGTACAGCGGGGACGCACGGGGGTCTGTCCTTACCCGCGTTCTCGCAGTACGTGGTCGGCTCCTGGACCCACATGGCCACGCCGTTCCAGGAATCGTATGGCGCTGGAATATCCAGGAAGATCATCCGAACGGCCTGGATGCGTCCCGGGTCGCCTGCGGTGAACGACAGGTAGCGGACCTTCCGGGTGATAGGGTCTGACGGAAAAGCAAGCAGCTCCGGCTCCGCGGCAGCGCCAGCGGGGATTGGAGGCCCCTCCCGGGGCACGCGCACAGATTCAAAACCAGCCACCGAGGCGCCTCCCGGGTCGACGGGCCCGGAGATCGAATCACCGGACGGGTCGGGCGGGCTGCGCTCCGTGGCCTGGGGACTCCGCTCCGCCGGACCGACCGGAGTGACGGCAACCGACGGCGTGGCGGAGGTGCCGTCGAGCCCCCGCCCGGCAAGCCAGGCGAGGACGCCTGCCGACGCCCTGTGGCCGTTCACGTCGGCACCTACCGCTAACATAACCGCATGGAACTGACCGGATGACTGCCCTGGGTGATGCCGTCGAGCAGGCCGTGGGGACCGGCCAGAGACGGTGGGCCGGCCTGCAACGATGGCCTGTACCTCTGGTGGTGGACAGGGGCCGATGTTCAGTCTAGGGTCAATAGGCAACGGTCCCGTCTAAACGGCCGTTGGCGAGCTTAAGTTGGACACCCCGTCCAGGCGTCGCGCCGAAAAGGCGGCCGGAAGTTGCGCGGGACTGGCGAGACGAGAGATCTGGGTGGTGGCGTTGTGTCTGGCGGCGATCTCAAACCCGTAACACGCATCCTGCAAGCCGCCGCAGAGGGTGATGCCGAGGCCGCACAGGACTTGCTGCCGCTCGTCTATGATGAGCTGAGGCAACTGGCCCGGGCACGTCTGAGAAAGCTCCCGCCGGGGCAGACCTTGCAGGCCACGGCGCTAGTGCACGAGGCCTACCTGCGCATCGTGAGGGCCGAGGATCCAGGCTGGGGTGATCGCAAGCACTTCTTCGCGGCTGCCGCTCAGGCAATGCGCGACATTCTCGTTGAGCAAGCCCGTCGCAAGGCGACCATGAAGCGGGGAGGCAACCGGCGCCGGGTCGACAGCGACCAGGTGGAACCGCTTGTCGAACCGCCGTCACAGGAGATCCTCGCCATCGATGAGGCAATCAGACGTCTCGAACAAGAGGACCCCCGCAAGGGACAGATCGTCAACATGCGTTACTTCGCCCGGATGACCACGGCAGAGACAGCCGAGGCACTTGGCATTTCCGTAGCGACCGTCGGGCGCGAATGGCGATTTATTCGGTCGTGGCTGGAACGCGAGTTGGCGGAGACTGAGTTGGGCTGACCGCAACCCACGCCGACGATTGGTCGAAGTTGCGGAGGAACTTGTTAGGAATCGTGTAACAATGAGCGATTTAGCCCACCGAATTCGGGTTGGATGATAGCATGATCACACGAGGTCCGCTTGCTGGCACAACTTGCAGGACCGTGCTCAGCCGAGGCGTACAACGAGTGCCCATTCGTTGGCGCTCGTTAAACGCAGAGGAGATGGAAGTACAAGAATAAAGTGGAATCGGCTAAAGGCTCAGGTCCGGACCTCCGGGACTCGATATGGATGCAGCAGACCGCGAACAAGTCGAAGAACTTTTTCAGCAAGCGGCCGACCTGCCTCCTGAACGGCGCGTGGCGTTTCTCAATAACGCTTGCACCGATCCACGAGTCCGGGAAGAAGTCGATTCGCTGCTAGCCCATCTCGAGAGCCGTCGACTCGCGTCGCTTCAGGCGGTTGACTCGCTGGACAAAGGGGATGCGGAACTCATCGGTGAACCAATCGGTCCCTACACGCTACTGGAACTGATCGGCGAGGGCGGCTTCGGTGTGGTCTACGTGGCCCAGCAGGAGCGGCCGGTGCAGCGGAGAGTTGCCGTCAAGATCATCAAGCTCGGCATGGATACCAAGCAGGTCATCGCCCGCTTCGAGGCCGAGCGACAGGCGCTGGCGATGATGGAACATCCCAACATCGCCAAGGTGCTCGACGCCGGGGCCACCGAGACCGGCAGGCCGTACTTCGCCATGGAACTCGTCCGGGGCGTGTCGATTACCGAACACTGCGACGAGAACCGGTCAACGACACGGCAGCGACTGGAACTGTTCATTCAGGTCTGCCGGGCTGTGCACCATGCCCATCAAAAGGGGATCATTCACCGGGACATCAAGCCATCGAACGTGTTGGTGACGCTTCACGACGGCGTGCCGGTTCCCAAGATCATTGACTTCGGCATTGCCAAGGCGATGTACCAATCACTGACCGACAAAACTCTGTTTACAGGATTTCGCCAATTCGTCGGCACGCCCGAGTATGTAAGTCCGGAACAGGTGGAGATGAGTCCCGGCGCGCCGGGAGACGTAGATACGCGCAGCGACATCTACTCGCTTGGCGTACTGCTATATGAGTTGCTGACAGGCATGACACCGTTTGACCCGCGCGTGTTTAAGGATGCGACCTACTCCGAGATACAGCGAATCATCTGTGAGCAGGACCCGATCACACCTTCGCGTCGCGTCGGTACGGTGGGCGCTGCCCTCCGGCAGGTTGCCATCGCCCGACAGACGGAGCCTCACATCCTCGGCCGACTCCTTCGGGGTGATCTGGACTGGATCGTCATGAGAGCGCTGGAGAAGGACCGCAACAGGCGGTATGAATCGGCGGCAGCAATGGCCGACGACATCCGGCGGCATCTCGAGAACGAGCCTGTGTCAGCCGGTCCGCCCGGAGCGATCTATCGCCTGCGAAAGATGGCCGCGCGACATAAGGCGGCCTTCGGATTCACCGTCACATTGATTGGTGTTGTCATCGCCTTCGGGATCTGGATGAGCCTTCTCTTCGCCGAGGCCGAGCGGCATCGATTGCGGGCTGAGCGGGAACGCAACGTTGCTGCAGCCAATCTGATACGAGCCCAGGAGGCTGAAGAGCGAGCCAGAACGGAGGCTCATACGGCCAGCGAAGTTGCCCAGATCCTCGCGGGATTGTTTGAGGTTGCAGACCCCCTCAAGGCAAAGGGTGGCGGTCGTACCGCTCGTGAAGTCCTCGACGCAGGCGCCGCGAAGATTCGGGACCAGTTGCAGGAGCGACCGGAAGCACAGGCGGCCTTAATGGACACGATCGGATGTGTGTATACGAATCTGGGGATCTTCGATAAGGCGGAACCGCTCCTGAAGGAGGCACTGGAACTCCGTCGCGTGTACCTGGGCGATGCCCATCCGGATACAGTGTCGTCGATGAACAACCTCGGTAAATCGCTCATGTATGACCACAGGCTGTCGGATGCCGAAGCACTGCTTCGCCGGGCGATGGAGATCGGGCGCAGTACACTCGGTGAGGACCATCCAGAGACGATTGCCAGCATCTCATCCCTGTCCTGGACACTGCAATCTGGAGGGCGATATGCTGAAGCTGAGCCGCTCTGCCGCGAAGCGCTTGAGGCCCACCGCCGTGCGTTTGGCGACGAGCACCCCAAGACCCTGGTGGCAATCAACGCCCTGTCGTGGTTGCTGCAGTGCCGGAACAACTTCGAGGAAGCCGAGACGCTTAGCCGGGAGGCGCTACAAACAGGCCTTAGAATCTTCGGCGAGGAGAGCTTGTATACGGCGGAGTCAATGAATGTCTTAGGCGTGCTGCTGGTGGTCCGGGATCGCCTATCTGAAGCCGAGCCATTCGTCCTCCGGGCCTTGGATGTGCGCCGACGTTTCCTGGGGGCGGAACACGTTGACACGCTTGAGTCGATCAGCAACCTCGCACACTTGCTGCTGCGTCAAGGAAGGCCTGCTGACGCCGAAGTGCAATACCGAAAAGCGTTGGCAGGCTACGAACGGGTTGACGGCAAGGAGCACCGCCGTACTTTTCGGTGCATGTCACGTCTGTGTGGGGCGCTAATAGCACAGGGAAAGTTCGGTGAGGCTGAGCCGTTGCTGGAGAGAGCTCTGACGGGCCTGCGACGTGAGCCCGGAGAAAGGCATCGCGAGACATTGGACTGTCTGGATCTTCGGTTACAGACGCTTTCCGAGCAGGGCAGACTCGAAGAGGCCGAACCCGTGCTCCGTGAATTGCTTGTTGACTTGCGACCAACATCCGACGACCCGGACATTCGCACACTGCGGTGGGCGGCTCGAATTGGGCACCTGCTGCGAAGCAATCGCCGGTCAGCCGAGGCTGCGCCGCTGCTCGAAGCGGCATACCCGGCACTGCGCCGTGCACTTGGAGATGAGCACGAGGAGACGATTGGCTGCGTCTACAACCGTTTCTGGGTTCTGTTGGAGCAAGGCAAGCTCTCCGAGGCTGAGGCGATGATGCGCGAATCACTTCCCGTGATGCGCAAGGCATACGGTGACCAGCACGTTCATACGGCTCGGCACCTGGCTTCGCTGGGGGTCGCATGTCGAAGACAGGACAAGCTTGCCGAGGCCGAACAGCTTCTCGAGAAGGCTCTCCCTACACTACGACGTGAGCGTGGCGATGGAAACGTAGAGACCCTGTATTATCTCGATCAGTGGTTGCGGGTGCTGCACAAGCGAAACAACGTGGCCAATGGCGAAGCGATGCTTCGCGAATCGCTGTCAGAGCTGCGGGCGAAGCTCGGCGATGAACACCCCACCACGATCCGCTGGATGGCACGTCTGGGCCTCGTCCTTGTGCGCCGGGGTGATCTTGCCGATGCCGAGTACATGCTCGGCCACGCGCTTCCAGTGCTGCGACGGGAGCTGGGTGAGCAGCACTGGGAAACACTTGAATGCTTCTATCAATGGCTCAACGTGCTCTTGGAGCAAGACAAGCTCGGCGAGCACGACAACGTGATTCGCGAGGTGCTCGCCCGCCATCGAGAGACCTTCGGCGAGGAGGCCGTACAGACAAGCAGATCAATGATCTTCCTCGCCCGAGCGCTGCAGCAGCAAGGGCGCCTGCGCGAGGCGGAGGCAATGCTTCGCGACGTCCTCGAGATTGTCCAACAAGAAACGGCCTCAATCGGATGCAAGGCCTGCCTCATCGGTATTCCGCAAAGTCTTCTTGGCGAGTATCTGGCTGCACAGGGGCACTACGAAGAGGCCGAATCGCTCTTGCTCGAGGGCTTTGCGACGATCGAGAGTGGGCACGGCAAGAGCCACACGACGACGCCGCGGGCACTTCGACGAATCGTGAACCTCTATGATGCTTGGGGCAAACCAGACGAGGCCTCCAGATGGCGGGCAAGATCGCCGGTTGAAAACAACCAGTAAGGCTTTCCTCTCGGCTTTAAGACACACCCTTACAGAAAAACACAACTGAAACTCAACCGATCGTGAGCGACTCTGCAGCTCGAGTGCGGAGTGGGAAGTAGGGAAGCGCGCGCGGCGATCCCGCTTGTGACACGTGTGCGGCGACGGAGCGCACGAGTTCGCCGCCCGTTTTGAATGATGAGCTCTTGGCCGGCGTGCGTTTCTCGGATTAACGAGGGCGGCTTGGCAGCGAAAGGTTCTTCATTTCGCGTAGAGGAGAAAACTGCGATGAACAGCTTGGCAAGATTCATGGGACTGACAGCAGCAGCGTTGGCCTGCGTCTCCGGAGCGCAGGCAGTGGAGATGGAATGGGTCGCGGTCGGTGATGAGGGGAACGCGCCGGATGCGCGCTACGAAACGCCTGGCTATGGTGGTGTCGTGTACGCGTACAACATCGGCAAGTACGAAGTGACCAACGCTCAATACTGCGAGTTCCTCAACGCTGTCGCGAAGTACGACCCCAATGGGTTGTACAACCCTCAGATGGGTGGCGGCTGGAATGACATTGGCGGGATCGCGCGAAGCGGGATGCCGGGGAGTTATACATACTCCGTGCGCGACAACCGTGGCAGGCGGCCGGTTAACTACGTGAGCTGGTACGACGCCCTGCGTTTTGCGAACTGGATGCACAATGGTCAACCCACCGGCTCCCAGGACGCTTCGACGACCGAGAATGGCGCCTACGACATGTCGCTTGGTTCGGACGTATTCCGGAAGGTTGGCGCGCGTGTGTTCTTGCCCAGCGAGGATGAATGGTACAAGGCGGCCTACTACAAGGGCGGTGGCGTTAACACGGGGTATTGGGACTACGCTACTCAGTCGGACACTCCTCCAACGGCTGAAACTCCACCCGGCGCCGACGTGACTAACGGTTCTGCGAACTGGTACAACGGCGGCTACGTGGATGCGATGTATTACACGACGGAGGTGGGAGCTTACAGTGCCAAACCGTCCGAGAGTGCTTACGAGACGTTCGACCAGGCTGGTAACGTGTGGGAGTGGAACGAGGCGGACATCTATGGAGATGGGTCGCATCGCGGCATGCGTGGCGGGGCGTTCTACGGCATCTTCACCGACAACCAGCACGCAGCGTACCGCCACAACGACTACCCGACGTACGAGGAACAAGGCTTCGGGTTTCGAGTTGCCGGGATTCCCGGGCCGGAGCCCATCCCCGCCGTGTCGGAGTGGGGCCTCATTGTGATGGTACTGCTGTTACTCGCGGTGGCAATGGTGGTGTTCGGCCGCCGTGGAGCGGGTCACTCATTGCGACGTGGCAGCGGTGGCTTCAAGTTATTTCTGTAGTCAGCCTCGGGCTATCAAACGCTTGTTCCGTGAGGGTGTCGGCCAGAGGAGAATAAGGAGAGAACGGATGTTATTACAACAACCCCTGACACTTGGAGTTTGCCTCCTTGCCTTTGGCGTCGTCGCACAGGCCGAGGTGATCATCGATACCGTGACCGTTGGCAATCCCGGCAATGCCGGAGAACAATCTGGCGCAGGAGTCGGCGGCTACGGGCCGGACCGTGTCTGTGGCGCCGTCGGTTACATCTATGATAGCGGCAAGTTTGAGGTGACCGCCGGTCAATACACGGAGTTCCTTAACGCCGTGGCGGCAACGGACACGTACGGACTGTACAACACGGAGATGCTGTCGCAGGACGTCGGCTGCAAAATTCGGCGAACAGGTAGCCCGGGCAGCTACGTGTATCTCGTGGACGCCGACGAGGACGGTGAGGAAGATGCGGACTGGATCGACCGTCCGGTGAACTTCGTCTCCTGGGGTGACGCTGCACGGTTTGCCAACTGGATGCACAACGGCCAGCCGACAGGCGTCCAGGACCTCAGCACCACCGAAGACGGGTCTTACTTCCTTAACGGTACGACGACGAATGAGCAGCTCTTGGCCGTTGTGCGTGAGCCGGACGCAACGTGGGTGATCCCGTCCGAGGACGAGTGGTATAAGGCGGCGTACCACAAGAATGACGGCGCCACGGGTAACTACTGGGACTACCCGACCCGGACAAACACGGCGCCGAACAACGGGAATCCGGAAGGCGATACCGGTGACTCGGCGAACTACGACGATGGCGACGACCGTACGATTGGACCTCCTTACCACCGCACGGCGGTCGGGTTCTTCGCACTGTCCGCCGGCCCCTACGGCACCTTGGACCAGGGCGGCAACGTGTGGGAATGGAATGAGGAAATCCTTTACGGATCATCTCGTGGTAATCGCGGCGGGTCGTTCAGCTCCTATATCATAGGATTGTACGCCGCGGGACGCTTCAACTTCGAACCGACCTTCGAGTACTACGGCCTCGGGTTTCGTCTTGCCGACGTCTCTGAACCGGAGCCTGTCCTGGCCGCTTTCGTGTGGGGAATCATTATCATGGCGATCCTCCTGATGATGGCTGGAACCGTAGCACTGTTGTGAAGGCGGAGTCTGGAGGTTCGCTTCTGAAGATCAAGCTTGTTGACAACTGACGGGAGTCAAATGGGCTGTTCGTTGTGTGCGACGCAAGCTGCACGGGAGAAGAAATGATGAGGAGTGCATACACATCGAGGTTGTTTGCCGTAGTCCTGGTAGTGGTCTTTGCCCGCGCGCCATTGGCCATCGCACAATTCGACAACGTGTCGAACTGGGCGGCATTCGATCCCGGGGACAATCATGTAGGGACTGATCCCGATGGGTATTCGAACGCGGTCTTTGATGGGCGATACGTATACTTCGCTCCGTGGCATAACGGGACCGGTTTCCACGCGGAGGTTCTCCGGTACGACACGCAGCGGGCATTCGGCGACCCCTCTGCATGGGCTACCTACGATCCGGCGGCCCACGATGTCGGTGTTCGCCCTCGCGGGTTCACTGGTGCGGTGTTTGACAACCGGTATGTCTACTTCGTTCCGTGGCATAACGGCGTCGACTTCCACGGCGAGGTACTGCGCTACGACACTGAGGGGAGCTTCACGGACCCATCCTCCTGGGACACCTACGATGCCAAGAGCCATGGAGTAGGCCATGATCCCACAGGTTTTGGTGATGCGGTCTTTGACGGTCGCTATATTTATTTCGTCCCGACTCTCAACAACACCGGGTACCACGGGGAGGTTCTGCGGTACGACACTTCCGGCGCCTTTAGGGAGGTATCTTCTTGGGAGGCATTCGACGCAGGCGCGCACGACGTAGGCAGCCAACCTGACGGATACTGGGGTGGGGCGTTCGACGGACGCTATGTCTACTTCGCCCCCGTGCAGAACAACGAAGGTATGCACGGCGAAGTGCTGCGCGTCGACACAGTCAGTGAATTCTCGGATCCCGGCTCCTGGACCACGTTCGACCCCGGGGTCCACGACGTGGGCAATAAGCCCGACGGGTTCGTCGGCAGTGTTTTCGATGGCCAATACGTCTACTTTGTTCCACTGGAGATCAACGGTGGGGAACACAACGGGGAGGTATTGCGGTACGACACGACCGGCGTGTTCTCCGACGTTTCCTCCTGGGCCGCCTACGACGCTGGAAGTAACGGCCTCGGCGACAGCCCCGATAAGTTCGCGGGCGGGGTCTTCGATGGGCGGTATATCTACTTCGCCCCGCATTCCGACGACACCGCCGGGGCGGAAGAGGTGCTGCGCTACGACACCGCGGAGGGCTTCACGGATCTAACCTCTTGGGCCGTGTTTGACCCCGTAAGCGCCGGAGTCGGAAGCGGCATCGATGGACGCCACGGAGGCGTCTTCGACGGACGATACGTGTACTTTGCGCCGAGCAACTGGCACCAACAAATGCACGGCGA
>CP070827.1:502263-511834 GCA_020344555.1 Phycisphaerales bacterium | reverse complement strand
CGTCGATCCGCTGCAACAGACTGGCCAGGAAAGTCGTCGGCTCGGGCAGATCCTTCTTGTAGCTGATCGCGGTGAATGCCCGTACGCTCTCCGCGGGCAGATGATCCGTGACGATCGGCAGTGTGACATGTGCCTTGGTCGGGGCGTAGACAATGGCTCCCGATCCGACGTCTCTTACCAGGAGCGGAGCCTCTCCCGCCGGCTGGGCTCCCGTTTCGGCGGCTCGACCTTTCCCTGTACGGTGGTTGTCTGAAAATGGAGCCGTGAATACACGCCCAACGCCAAGTAGCGCAGAGCGTCCAAACTGTCGAAGTGTCCCCATAGGGCGCCTCGCTTATCGTCGGGGCGCCCTGTCGTCGCATTATACGACAGGTTGTCAGCCTCAAGCAAGAGCTGGTCGGCAACGGACCGCAAAATTTTCAGCCGCCCTTGTCGAATCAGCCAGTTCAGGTGCCGCCATTCATCCTCCACGCTGTCCATGCCCGCCCGTGGCGCAGGCACGACCGTTATCGGACAGTTCCTCAGCCGGGCTTCCCGGACAAGTTCCTGACCGGCCTGGGTCGCCGCGGGGTCCCCGTAGTAGCGGTGGCCGCGCCGAACATACTTGGCGTGCTCATCGGCCAGGGCCCGGCTGGCCCGATAGAACCCGATGACGTAAACAATGCCGCTATGCTCAACGGCGGTCAGGATCACCGTGGGGTCAACATATCCGAAATCGGCTCCGCCGATCCGTGCTGCCGATAGCAGTACATCGTATCGCACCGGCAGCTCATCGATGACACACGCATGGAGCCCAACTACCACCAATCCCCGTTGATGCTCGACTGCCTCTTCGGGAGTGCTGGGAAATTCTTGCTTGAATAACGGTAGGCCCAATTCCATGATCTCGTCCCGTCGCCATTGCAGCATCCCGTTGCTGATCTCTACTCCGTCAACGCGCCGGGCATAGTCAACCAATTCGATCTCGTCAGCGAGCCGGCGGAATCCCCTGGGCACCGGCGCAGTATTCCGAGCGTCGAGGTACCAAGCAACGAACAGCGCCTTATAGCGGGATTTGCCCGTCCGGGCTGCTTGGAATCGATCCCACATGAGATTGCGAGCCCGTCCAGTTGATTCGTAAATGATGATTGTCTCTGGAGCGGTCGGCACCGCCTTGGTCGCCGTATACTCGGTCTCCTCTGCCGCTTCGGCTGTCATCACTCCAGGCCACAACCCGACCTCGGACAGATGAAGGGCCGATGGCGTGCCTCCGGCGCCAACACCGGCGCCGCCCGCGGTGAAACAAGCGTAGGTGGAACCCGTGCCGAACTCGTCGAGGACCGTCCGCTTGGGCTCCTGCGGTTCGACCGGGTCCTCCCGGACAATGCGCCGGGCAATCTCGAAGATTTCTCGCGTTGCGTCCGTCTTGTGGGCGATCGTCTTGGCTATCTGATTCCGGCATACCTGGCAGAGACGCACCAACAAGGACTGGATCACAGTCGTAACGCCCGTCTTCCGGGCCTTGAGGATCACGACACGAATCGGCAGGCCAGCTAGAGCCTGCTGGAGCATGAGGCTCAAAATAAGCCGTTGTACCAGATTGAAACGCAGCGGGATAAGCTGCCCGTGGATGTCGCGGATGATGCAGCCGCCGGAGGCTACCCAGCGGATGAACTCCACTAGCCGCCAGGGCATACCCCCCTCCGGCAATAGACCATCATCCCACAGCTTCAGAGCGCCCCGTATGATGCGATCGGCTTCGGCGTGCATTTTCGTCTTCCGTCAAGAGCATAAGCGCCGCCTCCAGGCAGTCAGACCGGCAAACCCATCGCCTGTCGATGCCTCCGTGAACGACAGGCCACATCCATCGCCTCCATGTAGGACATCACCTTGAGTCGCTGCGTGTGGACGGTGCATTGGCGCAGCGCCTTGAACGGCCTCGCCGTTCCTATGTCCCGCATCCGCTCCGTGTACGGCAATGGTTCCGGCCCCAGGTGATTCATGTTGCAGACATTCACGCGAAAGCCCGACATGTCCGCGACCCCACAGCAGCACGAATCATCGCCCATCGACCGCAGCCGGTTCTCTGCGCAATAGAACGCCAGACCGTTCTCGCGGCAGACCGTCCGAATCGCCTTGAAATCACGCCGCAGCAATTCCAAAGGGTAACACAGATCCCCAGCGACACGAACCATGCCCGGCACTTTGGCCTGTCTCTTCATGCCCTCAATGGTGACACCGTGCACGCCGAACTCGGCATACGCAGGCAACCACTTCAAAACCTCTGCCAACAAGCCTGGGGCGTACGGTTGGATACGGATAATGAGCCGGCGCACGGCCGGCGTCACTTCGCGCACGAGCCGCAGTCGCTCGGCGAAGTCCGGGGCACCCGGCTCCAACCGATCATAGGCTGGTGCCACCATGCTAACCTGCACGGCGGCATTGCACTTGGCGAGCAATTCTAGATACACAGGCTCCCCAACGAGGCGACCCTTTGTGCTTACGACGAACGGATATTCCCGATCGGCGAGCAGTTCCAGACAGGCCTTCGATACGCCAGTGTGCCGCTCGATCGGCTGAAACGGATCGCTCATGCCTCCCCAGTGCAAGGGTATCGACCAGTCACACCACGATGTCAGCACTGTACGTCGTCCATCCGTGAACCGTCTCAGGGATTCGAGGGTGCGCTGTGGCTTTAGTTCTTGTGCGGGATGTTTGCGTTGAGCGAAACAATATGAACAATTATGTGAACACCCGGTGTACGTGTCGAAGTGTACGGGAAGATCACAGAGAATAATCTGGCTGCCGCAAGCGATCATCTCAACTCCCGATGTTCCAAAATAGAATCGGCTTCGCGGAGTTCGGGCAGATCACTGAACATCCCGGCACATCTTCACGATCTCGGTCGCCAGCTCGTCGGGCCCCTTACGCTTCAATGCAGCCTGCACGATGGGCAAATCAGCTTTGTGAAACACGAGCGTGACCGCGCCGTATTCACTTTGCTGTCCGATATCCGCACCGAAACTGTCGACAAGATCGTCGGGATTGAACGTGGGCGAGAGCAGTTCGTCGAAGCGCAGGTCATCGGGCAAACCACAATCATCCTGTAGTTCGAGCAAGACAGCATCCAGTTGATCCTGACGAAACTCGCCGGCGATGAGCTGCGAGTTCGCGGCCACGAGCGCGGCCTTGTGCTTATCGTCAGGCCAGTCGACGACGCGGACAGGGAAGATACCGGGCGCCTGACCATCGCCGCTCCGATTGAGCCGCAGGAAAACTACCGTCCCTTGCTCGATCAGCTCGTATCCCTGATCGGTGAGCGCCTTCAACCGCTGGTGACCGGCAACGAGATAACCGTTCCGTCTATTCCACACGATCCCCGATATGTCCCCGAACTCAGCGATCGACGTGGCCAGGCCCCCACTTGCAGCGTCGTCGATCTCTCGCGGGTTGAAGGGCGCCGGTCTCAGGTCGGCGAGCTTCACGGCATCCCTCCGCTCTCTTTGCGCAGAAGGCCCCTAGAAGGCTCGCTACGGGCATGGCTGACGAATCGCGTAGTCTCGGCCCCCGGAATCCCGTAGAGAGCACCTACGGTCATCGCCGGGCCGGGCAGGCTCCGATAATAGTTATTTCGTAGCGTTCTATTATCGGACGGCGACGTTCCCGACGTGCAAAGGCCGATTTCTCGGTGGGCTGTCCGCCGTATCGTTTCGCTACGCATTATCGTCAACTCTGAGCACAAAAAAACGCCTTCTAATTTATACGGGCTGATACCGCATCATCACCTGTTTTCGGGGATGGTTCCAGGCCCCGATGTACGTCGGCCGCTCCCAATCCTCGTACTGTGCGAGGTCGAACATCTCCTTCCTGGTGTACCGATGGACTGCGTGGACGTCATCGGTCTGAACGTGCGGCTCGGACTGGTCGACCCTAAAGAACGTGGCATAGAGCGATCCCGCCGGGTTCATCACCTGCAGCAGATTCCGCAGGCATAGGCCAATCTGATCGGGCGCCAGGTGCGTGAAGACCGACTGAGCCAAGGCGAAGTCGAACCGCGTACAGAATCGATCGAACTCGAACATAGCCGAATGGATGAAGCGCGGCTGCTTGGCCAGGGCGATCGCCGCGTCCAGCTCGTGGCGCAACCCCGCGCCGATGAGCCCTTTCTGTCGGTCGATCCCGAAGTAGCGCCCTCGATCCAGGTACGGTATGAAATGCACGCCGCCGCGCAGCGAGCCGCACCCAATGTCGAGGAAATAGTGGTGTGGCATCAGGCCGCGCTGCACCATGAAGTTGAATTGCAGCCGGCCGATCTCCTCCCACAGACCGCCGACCTCTGCACGGTGGTTACGGATTCGCGGCGCGGTCACCATCGGGCAACTTCTCCATCGTCGCCTCATTCGGGTTCAACTCGAACGTGACCTCGAGTTTCTGATCTCCGAAGCGCAGGGTGATGCCACAAATCTGTGCGGCGCCAATGAGCGGTGCCCAAGCGTGGGCCCATGCTACGGCCGCCTGGGCGAGACGTTGGCGGGCATCCGCCCGGTGCGACGTTGGCGCCACCGTTTCCGCAAGCAATGGTGCGGGGCCAGGATCTTCGCCAACCGTCTCAGCGATCTTCGGTGGTTCGCCCATCCCCCTCCCCTTTTTTGCCGTCATCGTCGTTCTCGATCCCGAGGTCCTCGTCAGTGATCGGCAAGCTGTCCCGAATCCGCCGATAGTCTTCCAGCGTCAACTCTCCATCGTTCACCGTCGCGAACTCCAGACAGCGCTCCTGCATCATCCGCGCGGCCGGAGTGATCGTCACGCCCACCGCCGCACTGGCGACAACTTGATGTTGATGCCTCTTGACCGGCGGATCGAACCGATCACACAGTAGCTCAATGCAGGCTTTCTGCAGGCTCGCCAGGCCGGTGCTTGGCTTGGTCAGCGCAATCGAAACGACACGGCGCGCCAACGCTTCGAGCTTACTGATCTGCACAGTCTTGCCGTCTTCATCCTTCAGCTCGACTGTCTCGCCCGCCAAGATGCGATTGAACAGCGCGCGGAGCGACACTCCCTTGGGCCGGCCTCCAGGGTTGCCGGATTGACCCGGCTTGAAGGCGTAAGCGTTGCCGGGCTCGAATCGGCTGCGCTTGCTCTGTCCGTTGTTTGAACCGTCCATGGCTGTTGTTCCGCTATTCCTGTGCGCGTTGCCTGTCCGCTTCTGCTACACCGTCAACCGCCTGAACATTATAGGCAGACCATCGCGCAAAGCAGCGCCGCCGGAGATCGCCCTACCACTCCTCGGGCCTCCATAAGCACTTCCGCGCGTCGTACGCCTTTTGAACACGTCGGTGGGTGATCGATAGATAACTCTTGTTCACGTCGCAGGTCCACCAATGGCGCTCCAGCTCACAAGCAGCAACCGCAGTCGTCCCAGAACCGCAGAATGGGTCCGCCAGCAAATCACCCACATTTGATGCACAGCCGACGATACGCCGGAGAATCGCGAGCGGTAGCTGGGTCGGTACGCCCGCTACGCGTTCCCGTGCGTTACCGACGAGACGCGGAACCTGCCAGACGTCATCCAAAATCTTACCAGCCGGATCCGCCCGCTTGTCGTTGTACTTCGTCTGCCGATCGGAGGGTCGGATCACGGCGTCCCGGTTGAAGACGAACCGCTCGGGATCTTTCACGCAGTAGAAAATGTGCCGCGAAGTCCGATTGAAGTTCCGCGTACAGTTGACGCCGAACGTCTCGTACCACTTGATCCAAGCCCGGCGATGGAGGCCGAGTCGTTGAAGGATGATACCGAAGTGGGCGGCCCACTCGTCGCAAATCATCACCCACAAGCTGCCGTCGTCGGCAAGGACATCGACGCACGCCTGCATCCACGATTCACACCACGCCAAGTAATCGTCCGGGTCCCGCTTGTCGGCCTTCTTGCCTGGCCCGTAGTCAACGCCGATGTTGTACGGCGGGTCGGCGAAGATCAGACGCGGACGTTCCTTCAGTTTAGGCAACTCGTCAAGACAGTCACCGTGAACGAGCCAGCCACTGTTCGTTTGCAACGGATAGACCTTGATGTCTGAAACGGCCACGGACATCATCTCAGCCCACTTCGGAAAAGACCGGTTCCAGCAGATACGAAGGGACCAGAAGCCCTTTGCTTTGCAAGTACGTCACCCACCGTGACCTTTCCCACTGCTCCCAGTGTCGTCCCATGCATTCTCGTCGGGTCAGATGACAGCCGCCGGCCTTGAGGCACACGGCATTAGTGCAAGGTTCCTCCCCGACATCTTTGCCCATTTTCGAGTAGCTGCGCCGAACCGAGTTGGCCTTGAGCCACGACGCCCACACTTCGGCATCTGTCTTGTTTTGTAAACTCTGGCCATAGGGGTAAGCGTCGCTCCGCTGCGCGTCCCGCCCGTGTTTTCGATGAGAGGCGATGAGCAGCGCGAAGTCATTGACCTCGGTTTCTCTAATCAGGCCGAGGTCCCCGAGTATCAGCTTCCACAACGGTTTGGCAGCGTCAGGATATTCGCCGCGATGACGGAAAAGAGCTTGCTCGACCTCATCGGCCGCCCGATCCCGGAAATGCTTTTCCCACACCCCGCGGACGCTCTCGGCTGTAGTCCGACCATCGGGCCAAAGCTTGCTGATCAAGTCCAGAAACCGTTTGAATTCGGGTTCCTTCCAATCCATCACTGTTCCTCTCAAGCTGTCCCGGTCATGACGAGCCTATCGCTACGCCGAAGAGCCTCCCCTATGGTCAGGGTGCTGCTACGTTCACTGGCTTCCCCGCGCATTTGCCGGTCAAACTCGTCCGGGTCGAGTTCACGTGCCAGGTACGGAGCCCATTGGGTGAGACGTCCGGCCGGATCGATCGGTTTGTGCTTTTCGAGTTGCTGATTCTTGGCGATGGCCCGCTCCCAGGCCGAGGGATACGTTTCCGGCGAATGCCGTCGGATGATCGCCTCAGAGACCGTCATCCGGTCCGGTCGCTCTTGACGCTGTTGTCGGCGCTGTCGGCGCTCGAGTGCTTCTTGTGCCTTCCGGCGTTCGTGCTCGATCAGTTCCGGAGGTGGAGGTCGGTGCTTCTCTACCCACGCCTCGAGGTCTTGACTCAGGGCAACGACCAGAACGCCGTCCGATTTTGTGCTGGCCTTTTCGGCGATGTATTCCGGGCAACAGCCGGGTCGGGCTGCAATCTCTTGGGTCTTGGGGTTCTCTCCAAGCCCGGCAGCCTTCATGGCTTGGAGGTTGGCTGCAATCCGGTCCGTGGCTTCTGGCTGTGAGTTTTTCTCCTCCTCCTCTCCCTCGCTTTTTGCAAAAGAGGCAGCAGCAGCAATCCCGTCGTCGTCCGTACACTCAGTAGCGCCTGTCTTGCTACTGCTTTGTTCTAATTGAATTGTTCTAAGAGTAGTAGGAATAGAACTATGGGGGTCAATCCCCCCCCTGGCGCAACCCCCTGGCGCCTTTTTGGAGGGTGGATTATTCCCCCCCCTGGCGCCCGCCGCCGAGCCGGCAGAGGGTGGATTATCCCCCCCCCTGGATTCCGATTTCCACAGCTCGTGGGGCTGGACTTCGTAGAGCTTGCTAGCGTAGCGAGGGTCGGATCCACATGTTTCCCCGGTGTCGGTGATGACACCCGCCTTGCGAAGATTGGCGAGTGCCTGTTTGACGGTTGATCGATCGATGTGCAGGGCTGCCACGAGTTTCGTGATCGACGGCCAGGCCAGGCCGGTATTTTGATTCGCCCTGTTCAGGAAATATTGCCCGACAACCCGTGTCGCCGGGCTCAGGTCCGTCCGCGTAAGCAAGATATCACTGGCCCTGAATCTCCAGCTTCGCGAGCGGGGCTTAGCTTCCTTGCTCATCGTGAGAGCCTCCTGCCCGTAGGCGCGGAAATTTTTTTGGAATTTTCTTGACGAGCGCCGGCCGTGCGGGTAGATAGGCAATTGGCGTTACTGCTCGACTCGCACGCCCCGCGCTTTAGGGGCTTTTTTTTTCGGCTGGTACGATCGTTCGATTGTTTAACCATAATGGGTTTTCATGCGCCCAATGCTCCTTGCCAGCCGACCGTCATAACGCAGTCAAGCCCTATATTTATAGGGTTTCCCTCAGATCCGGCGGGGCGCCCGCTCGGTCGGTCGTGTGTGACAACCGACTGCCAGTCGGCGTTGGGCGCCCCTGAACGCGTTATGACTAGAACCTGGCCTTGTTTACCTTAGTCTCCAACGGCCTCAATACCAATTCGCATCCCAGTTCCCTACAAACGCGAGTCAGGGTCCGGAGCTGCGGATCGCATTTTCGCCGCAGTAGATTGCTGATGTTCGCAACGGCGATCCCGGTTCGGCGCGATAGCGCCGCCTGGGTGGTCCGGGTTTCCTTCATCCGCCGTTCGAGCTGTCCGATTACATTCATAGCCGTAGATACTAACACGCCGGAGAGAGATATCAACCACTAGATGCGGTGTATACCCCCCGTTTACGACACAAAAAACCTAACGAAAAATTCCGCTCACACCGTAAGGCGACGGGCGTCTGAGGCCGGCGGGCGCGCCCGATCAACGGGAATCCTAGTCCTCAAGCTCAGGGCTCGCCGATGATTGTCATGGTGCCCGGCGTGTCGTCAGCGTTGCCGACGTGTCGGGCACCCTGGCCTGGAGGCTCTTGTCATGCGGCTGCTCACTTTCGAGGAAGCCGGCGCTGCCTACGGTCGGACGGCACGGACGATTCAGCGTTGGGTGGCGGCTGGCCGGCTCAAGACGGCAATCAGCGAGGGGCGCCTTATGGTCGAGGTGGCCGATGATGTCGAGGTCGATCCTCGAATCAGGGCCGCGGACATGACCGACAATCTGTCGAAACTCGCCAGTGCCCACACGATCCAACGCACCCATGATATCGACATGTTGTCGGGCATGGTGTCCGACGCGCGGTCGACACGTCGGTGGTGTCGTGTCACGTCGGGCATCTTGGCGGCCTTGCTGGTCAGCCTGGCGATTTTCAGCCACCTCCGCGAGCTGCGACATGTCCGACAGGTTGTCGTACTCGGTAACGATCAGGAGCGTTTGAAAGCCCGACACGTCCAGACCGTCGAGGACCTGACCGCCCAGCTTTCGAAGGCCGCAGAAACCGCCGCGACTGCCAGCCGACAGCGCGACCAGCTCGTTGAGGACGTCGTCCGGCTCCAGGCACAACGAGATTCCGCCTTATGGCTGCTCGGCCTCCCGGCGCCGGGCCCCGCACTGGCTCAGATACCCCAGGAACGCCCGTAGTCCGATCTAGGGCACCCTGGGAGTTTCCCCGACAAAAAGCGGCTTACGGGCCTCTGCGGTGGGGGGGCAACGCGAAACCCACAAATCGACCGTCCAGGGTAGGGTATTGGCTCTCAGGAGCGGCTAGGGCGCTTGACAGATCGGCCCTGTTCGACGATAATCCGGGCATGTCGAATATGGTGCGCCAATCAGCAGAACGTTCGAGCGTCCCGGTGGTCGCCTGTCGGACCTGGCAACAGCCCGACCGCTGCAGTGTGGCGGATTACCAGACGACCACCGGGCTGCTCGAAGGGAGGCGCAAGCCATGTACCAGGACTCGAAAAAGCTGGT
>CP070827.1:492351-502163 GCA_020344555.1 Phycisphaerales bacterium | reverse complement strand
TCTCGCACTGGGACGACCGCCGAGTTTGCTGGTGCGAGAATCCTTTCTCGCACTGGGACGACCGCCGAGTTTGCTGGTGCGAGAATCCTTTCTCGCACTGGAACGAGGGTCGAGATGGGAATCTCGACCCAGCATCTCATATTGAGCGAGGTGTGTGCGTCGATCGGCTACGGGGTCTCGACATACTGGAATACGCCCTTTAGATCTTCGGTGCTGCTGATGGCCGTCCTCTCACCGGTTCTCTCCCTGAAAGATGTCGCCCGGAATTGATAGAACATCCCCGGCTCCAGGGCGGGACCGGCGTAGCTGTGGCTGACCGTGGCCGAGCCCGATACCGGCCCGATCTCCTCGCTGAAGATTTCATTGCCGAAGGCATCGAAGACCCGGACTTCGTAGCCGTCCTCACTCGAGTCATCTTGCCACTCAAACACCGGTGTTGGCGTGGTCACCTCCTCCGGACCTTCGGCACCAGGGCCGATAACCGCCAGGGCTTCGGTCACCTTGAACCCTTCCGGTAGCATGACCGTGTTTCCCATATCCGGGTCCGGTACTTCAATCCGCACTATCCGTGTGCCCCCGATGGTCTGGTCCGGATCGCGCACCAACAGGTCGTTCTCGAACGCCGCCAGCACGACGTACCGTCCGTCCGGCACATCCTCGATGGTGAAATCACCCGTGACTTCGCCGATACGCAAGCCGGGCGGGACTGTTCCGCGGGCGGCCTCCTCCACAAACGTGCTCTCTACGGCCAGCACCACGCTGGTCTGGGAATCCCCCGGTGCGTTGACGATCTGGATGTTGCCTGACACGCTGCTGAGCGGCTGTTCGGACTGCGTTAACTCAACCCCGGTCTGATCTTCCGCAGTCGCCACGGTGCTGGCGGCGGGATCGAGTTGTACGCCGGCGGCGTATCCGCGCACGGTGTAGGTTCCGGCCGGTACGTTGAAAATGGTGTACACGCCGTCGGCGTCGCTGAAACCGGTGAATCCGCCAGCCACACCCTCGGCCACGACCAGGATACCGGCCCGCTTCTCGGCACTGACGGTCCCCGAGATCGAACCCAGATTTGAGGTGTCACCCGGCAGCGGAAGGAGCTTAACCGTGGTCAGAGCATTCTCGATTACCCAGCCCTCATCGATCAAAGTGGCGGTACTTGCGTCTAGCGGCAGGGCCGGGCGGATCGCAGTGGGAAACGACTGGAAGTCGGCCGCCTGGGCGCGAAGCGTGTAAGAGCCCTCGACCGGGGCCCCCTCGGCATCCCACGCGGCCGGGACGGTCAGTGTGAAGCTCCCATCCTCGGCGGTGGCTGCCGAGGTGCCGACCGCAGCGCCGTTGACGTCCACCGCCTGGACCAGGGCCGCAGCGATCACACTGTCGTCGGTCGCGTCAAGGACCAGCCCGCGGATGGTCAGCGGTGCGACGCACCGCGGGTCTGCGTCGATCACCACGTTGCAGACCAGGCCCTCGGCGCAGTTCGGTTCGTCCATATCGCACGTCCCGACGTCATGGTCGTTCCTGCCGCGTGGGCTACCGCACCCGGCGATCAGGACGAAAACCAAGACAACGACGGTGGCAAATGAAAACAGTCGCATGATCGTCTCCTTGTTGAGAGGTATGACAGGATTATCGTCACTCCCGTCTGTAGGCTTCATTAGCCGTGAGGATTGATTCCGCCAGAAATGCCCAGCCTGCTCTTATTGCGGGAAGTCGGGCTCTACGGTCCCTCAGATGGCGGTGGGGGTGGCGATTTCCTCCGGCTTTGGACCTGCCCTGAGAGGTGTTCCTGGTAAGTCTTCAGTCTCGGCCGAAACGAGTCCGCCGCAGCACGGTCGTTGTCGGCCAGGGCGGTGTCGACGGCACGTCTCACCCAGGTGACGGCCTCTGCCCACCGACCGCATTCGGCGTAGGCGGCGGCCAGCGTATCCATGGAAACAGGGTTGCGATAGTCGGTGAGCCAGCAGACGTGTTCGGCGATCTCAATGGCCCGCTCACAGTCGCGTAGCTCGATGACAGGACAGGTGGCGAGCAGCCAGGCAATCCGGTTGAGAGCAGCCGGCTCCGGCTCGGTCAACCACAGGCCCTGTCGATATCGTTCGATGGCCTTCTCATAGTCCCCACGTTGAACCAGCGCGTCGCCCAGGCGAATAACCAGTGGACCTGGTTCATCGGCCAGGTCGATAGCCTTCCGGTAGTGATCGATTGCTTCGTCTATTCTGTCGCTGTCGGCGAATGCGTCTGCGAGGGCTCCCTGTACTTCCGGTGAAGTCGGATCGATTGTCAAGGCCTCTTCGAACACGGAGATGGCCTCCGGAATCTGTCCACGGCTGTGCAGCAGCTCACCGAGCCGGTGATGGGCCTCGACAGATTGTCCGCCCCACGTTCGAGCGTCGCGCAGTAGCTTTTCTGCCTCGTCCACGCGGCCCGATTCGAGCAGAAGACCGGCCAGCTTCGCACCCGCGGCAGAGTATTCCGGGTCCAGGCGAAGAGCGCGACGAAAACGTTGTTCCGCCATGCCGGGTTCTCCGCGGAGGCCATAGGCATGTCCGAGGCACATCGACAGTTCGGCCCGGAAGTTCACTCCGTCCGCCGGTGCTCTAACTGGCCAGTTGACCACAATCGCCGCGCAAGCGAGCGCGGCCACAGCAAAGGCAAGGCGCGGCTTGGTCCGCCGCCGCTTAAAAGCGCGGACCCGATCCCATATCCAGACTGCCCCTGCAGCCGCGAACAGACTCATCACAACAGCGATGGGCAAGCGATACCGGGCACTGACGAAGAACGCGACCACGGATGCGCCGTATGCGACGATGAAGGATAGTAGCGCGACCGGACCGGTCCGTTGGACTCCTGTTTTTGCGGAGCTTTTCAGAGAGACCACAACGCCCACCGCGGCCAGCGGGGCCAAGAGGCCGAACGGGAAAGCAAGCGGACCCACCCGCCACATGAGTATGCTCAGGACGTGCGAAAAGTCACGGTACACATAGACGTCCACGTTGCGGGGGATCTCCCGGGCGTTCGCCAACCGGATACCCTTGCGGACCAGGCCGCGTAGAAAACTCAGCGGCTGATCACCGAGATAAGCGAACCCTCGCCGGAAGAAGTAGGTGCTCTGCTCGGCGCGCGTCCGGGCACCGCCGCTGTAGCTCTCCCGGGCGAGGCGCCGCCAGGGCTCACCCGGTCGGATGGCCACGGTCTTGTCGCTCTGCGGGTTGTTGCCGACGTAAAAGTTCATTCCTCCATTGGTGGAGATGATGATTAATTCGCCGGAAACCACATAGTTGCGGAGTGTGACCGATCCGACGGGCAGGGCCGTGCCCAGTACGATCATTGAACAGGCAACCAAAGCGGCCCGGAGGCTACGCTGACGAACACCCGACACCACCACCCCGACCAGGGCGATAATCGCCAGCACACCCGCGTTGGGTACCGTTATTGTCGCCGCGCCGACCGCCAGGCCGAACAACAGCCAGCGGTGCCGGCAGGGTTGCTCCATACACCGAAGCCACAGCACAAGTGCCGCAAGATCGAGAAAAACCGCCAGGCCCGTCGGCAGCAGTTGTGTGCTGAAGAAGACAAACGGTCCGTACACCGCCACGATGAGTCCGGCCACAGCTCCAACTCGCCGCGAGAATACGCGCCGACCGATCCACCAGACCAGAAGAGAAGTGAGCGTAGCGATACCGGCCAGAATGAGCTTGGCGATAAGGATGTTCGTGCCGACCAGGCGGTAAACGCACCCCAGGAAAAGCGGAAACAGCGGTGGTTGCCAGAAGGCGTCGTCGTGAAGCGATCCACCCTCCGCGAAGCGAATCGCGGCGTTGTGGTAGACGCCGGCATCGATGATAGGAATCTCGAACGTCGGATCCTTGGTCCCCTCGGTCAGGTAGGCGAGCTGGGCAGCCAGGCAGACGCCCACAACAAGAATCGCCGACAAGTCGAATCGTTGTAACCTGCGACCAGCCATCAAACTCTGAACCGACCTCGGATGGACCGCCGTACTACCCAAGAGGGTAGCAAAGTACGCTGATTTGGCCACCAAGGCATGCAACTTGTCGCGCTGCTCACCACAGGGTCCATCCACGTATCCGCCCACCGTATCCGGCGACGCTGAGCCGCAGCTACCCCGCCGTCAACACGGCTCATTGAGGCCAGGATCCAGCCCAGCGATGTGCCCGCCAAATGACAGCATCGGCAGCCGCCGCGCTCTTGACGAAGGTGATGAGTCACACCTATTGTATTATCGGGGGTGTGGGTTCAGTCGTTGTGGCATTGCGGTAGCTTGTGAACAGAGAGTAGACGCCCCGCTCCCCGCATAGTGCATTCCGGTGATGCTTCCCTGGGGAGCAATGAAATGACACGAATCAGCACTTACTGCTTGCACGTGACCAGTTTCCTGGTGGGCCTGTGCGCCTGCGGAGGTTGCACATGGCTGTACGAGGACCGGCAGAAGCTCGACCTGGGTGTCGATCCTACATTGGGCCCGTTGGCGAACTCCGCCGCCTATCGTGACACCATCGGGGCGTACACCTACTACGACGGGATGCGGCCAATGCGCGTCCGCGGATATGGGCTGGTGGTCGGGCTGGGTAAGAACGGCTCCCGGGACTGTCCGCGGAACGTGTACGATCGCTTGGTCCAAAGCCTGTACAAGCAGCATGAGTTCGCCAGCAACGTGGTCGGCGTCACACGCATCACGCCGGAGCAGTTGATAGATGACATCGATACGGCTGTGGTGGTCGTTCAGGGTGAGATTCCACCGGCGGCCACGAAAGGTGCCCCATTCGATGTCGCAGTCATGGCATTGCCCGGAACGCAGACCAAGTCTCTGCGCGGCGGCCGGCTGTATACCACCGAACTACAGATCTTCCGGCAGGTCTCCCCGACGGCGTCTATCACCGGGCAGATCCTCGCCAGGGCCTCCGGCCCGGTGTTTATAAACCCTTTCTCGGAGGGGGAGTCGGCGACCAGATCGAACCCACGGCAGGGAATCATCATCGGGGGCGGTGAGGCCGTCACCGACCGGCGTGTCCGGCTGGTTCTTCTGGAACCGTCATACCAGCAGGCCCGCCGGATTCAAGACCGGATCAACGCCCACTTCCCCGGTCCGCGCCCCATAGCCGACGCCACCTCTCCGTCTTTTATTCGGCTTCAGGTTGCGCAGGAATACAAGGGCGATTGCGCCCACTTTCTTGCCCTGGTTCGCGCCCTGTATCTGCCGCGTGATCCCAATTTTCAGGCAACCCGGGTGCGCATGCTTGCGGAGGAGCTCACCCGGCCTGAAGCACCACACTCCCAGATCGCTCTGGCGCTGGAAGGCCTGGGTCGGACCGCCTCAGGGGTGCTGAACGAACTGTATACGCATCCCAAGGACCATGTGAGCTTCCACGCGGCCGCCGCCGGGCTACGGCTTGGTGATCACATTGCAGGTGATGCGATGGCCATGCAGGCTCGTAATGCCATTAGCGAGTACCGGTTTCAGGCGATACGTGCCTTGGGGCGGGCCGAGGGGATGGCCGGCGCCGCGATCACCCTTCGTGAGCTCTTGCACGACAAGGACCCGCGCGTTCAGATCGCCGCCTATGAAGCGCTGATTGAGCGAAATGACCCGATCATTCGGTCCATGCGCATTGCCGCCGACAACTTCGTTCTGGACAACGTCCCCACGCGGGGGGCGAACAGGTTCATGTATGTCAAGCGATCCGGATCACGCCGCATCGCTCTGTTCGGCGATGAGCTGCGCTGCTTACCACCGGTCTTCTACCGGGCACCCGATGGCAGCCTGTTGATCAACGCCGGCCCCGGTGACGAGGCCTTGACGCTTCTGCGGACTGTGGTTCCCAGCGGCGACATATCGTCCCCTATCTCTGCTCCGCTGGAGCTGCCCGGGTTGATTCGGCTGATGGGAAGCGAGGCGGACATCGGGCTTGACGGCCAGGTCGTCGGTCTGGGCTTGGACTACGGTGCAGTGACCCGGGCGCTGTACCACCTGTGCACCGACCGATCCGTCGAGGCAAAGTTCATCCTGGAACAGCCCAACGCCGCAGAGCTATTCGGTCCCGCCCGCCCCGCCGGCCGCCCCGAATCGGAACTGTGAGCTGTGACTGGCGAGACGCTGGTGCGAGAATCCGTCACCGCTGGTGCGAGAATCCGTCTCGCACCCACCAATTCGGGAATCCCTTCCCGAACAGAGACCCGAACGTTGCTGCGAGGATCCGTTCTCGCACCCATCAAGAAGGGAATCCCTTCCCGAACAAAGACCCGGCGGTCACGCGGCGCGGTCCAACTTGAGTGCCCGTGCGTTGCGACCAGAACCACGCGAAGGGTACGCTTGAATGCCTCACACGGGTCCGCCACCCGTCCGTCTACCCGGGTCGCCTGGCGGTCATCCGATCCAACATCGTTTTAACGTCGTCGCGACGAAACGTTACGAGGATCCAGAAGAACGCCGACACGGCGCGCTAACAGAAGACGGGTGGCCCAGATCCTTTCGGTCCTGCGGGACACGATTCCCTCCCACCGAACATATGTCTGTCAGTAAACACACGTGCATGTTACAATCACCTCGCCCACCTCCAGAGGAGATGGGGCATCCGGCGCTCATTCGCACCGCCCACGCCCTTGCCCTGCGCACAGTAACATCCCGCAGTTCAGACGCTACGCCACGGCGGCCTCGCGTCCTCGTTTCCGGTAGAACACGATCTTCCCCACCGTCAGCAGCAACAGCGTCATGACGATCAAGCCCCATTCGGAGACAGTGGGGATGGGGGAGATGGTCGGGACGAAGTACGTTGCGCCGTAGATTCCCCAATCGTAGTTGTTACTCATCTCCCGGAATCGTTCCCAACGCACGTTTCCGCCTGGCGCCCACGTGTCGAAACACGCGTATTCGTTGAAGCCTTGGGTGTCGCGCCAGCCGATGGCGGTCACAAAGTGGTCCGTGTAGCCGTCGCCATCCGAATCGACGAGAAACACCATCGGCCGGTCGGCGTTGATCTCCGTGCAGAACTTCGCCCACGTGAACGCGCCCCATTGCTCGTTCCACGAGCTGGCCTGGTAGTTCGCGCTATAGGTTGCGTTGGCGTAGCCGACGTAGCCAAGGAGCGAGTTATCCACGTCGCTGAACCAGGACCAGCCGTAGTAGTTGTCTCGCGAAGACCAGGACGTTTCCATGAAGTCGGCCAGGGAGTCACTCGCATGTTCGTCGCCTGGGGGAGGTTCGGAAAGGTCGAGCAAAAGCCCGGTATCGTTGCCCTGCCCGTCGATGGGGTCGTCTATGGGCAACGAATAGTCACTGTAATGCGTGTTCGCTCCGTCGCCGGTCGCGATCGCTTGATCGACGGCATTGGTTTGCGTTCCCGCGGCACCGGGCATGAGTAGGGGCATTTCCTGCCCGTCCCAGTAGCCGACGACCATGCCGGCCGCCGTCGGACCGCAGCCGTGACGCCACAGGTACCCGGGCACGTTGGCGATTACCTTCTGTCCCCGCTCTCGCACGGCAATGTCATACGGTTGGTAGCCCTCCTCCGGAGCGGGTCCCGTCGGCATGTAGCGACTCTGTGCATCTGGAGGCTGTTGGGCCATTGCGATGGCAGGCCAAAGCAGCAAGCAAGCGACCGTTGTAGCTAGAGGTTCTTTGAAGTTCATATGCGACGCTCCTCCTACTGTTCTTCATCCTTCGAATGTCATCAGAAAGATCAGTGGGCGCCGCCCACCGGATTCCAACTCGGGAGAGTGACGTGAATCGGAGGCGCGCGAGGACGCGGCTGCTGAAGGGCCCGGAAGTGGATTGCCAAGACTGCCTGCGATGGACGCCACGTGCCAGCACTGGGTGATAGGCACAGAACGTTCGCATTGCGCGGCGCCCACGTAGCCACCCGACGTGTGGTAGGTGGTGCCCACCCCACAATCTGTCTTCGCCGAGGCACTCCCATCGCCTCCAGGCATAAAGTGACGCAAGTCTGACATTCACCCGGCGCGAAGTGAGAATACGGCGCCGACGCCAGGCGAGCCAACGTTAGGAATTCTACAACAATCCGATGAAGCGTGCAAGACGACTGTTCAGTCTGAATGACGCGCGTAATCAGGCGCCACGTTGGGTGGCATAGGCAAGCGAAAGCTTGCCCGTGGGCCTTGTGGTACTGCACGGGCAAACAAGTTTGCCCGTGCCACCCGGGCTGCGCGGCGCGTACTCACACGCGCTGATTTAGACTGTTTAGTCTAGACTGTTTAGTCTAGACTGTTTAGTCGAATAAGCCGTCCAATTTAACAATCGCCCTTGAACATGGCTGTACCTGGCGGGGAAGCTGCCGGTGGCATCCGACCGCCGACTCGATCAGCCGCGCATCGACGCAAGGTAGTACCGCAGGACGCAAGTCTTTCCAGCCAGAGTGAGGACGGGTGGCCCCGGTCCCTCTGGACCTGGCGCGCACGATTCGCTCCCGCCGAACATGTATTCGTCAACAAGGACTGATCGGCCTTCGGTATTTGCAACGTTAGGCGCGCTTCGTCCACGCTTCGCCGGCGTACTTGGGTATGAGTTTCGCGGCAGCGGCCGCCTCCGTGGCGGACCAATTGCGAACTTGAATTAGATGGCCGGTCACGTCTGCAAGGTGTTCGACGAGCGCCGAGCGGATGTGTTGCACACTCTTCTCGAACGGATGCGGTGGGGTGGCCGTCGTCTGTTGTGTGTAGCGATTGCCCAGGATGATTGAGCCGTGTTGGAGCATCGCTTTGCGGGTCCGGCGCTGGGCGCTGCCGGCTATCTTGCCAGGACCGATCAGTACGTCGTAGCAGTGGCGGCGGTCGAAGCAGAAGAATGGGCCTCGGGCGGGGGTCGAGTCGTCGGTCACTCCACATCGGGTGGCAGTCAGGCCGAGTGAGTCAAGGCTTGCCATCACCGCGTCATGTGCCAGCTCATACAGTCGGTTGGGCCCCCCTGATAACAAACGGTGCTTGACCGGCAGGGTCAGCGAGTAGGTGAGTTCCAGATCATGGAGAATCGCTCCGCCGCCGGTCAGTCTTCTTACAACGGCCAGTTGACCCGCCGGTGGAGCCAGCGATTCATAATCGGCGTAGCGCTGGAAGTAACCCAGCGAGATTGTGGGCGCATCCCACTGGTAGAGCCGCAACGTAGGCGGTGATTCCGATCGGCCGACGCGCAACATCAAGGCCTCGTCACGGGCCATGTTTGACGGGCCGTCAAGCGGAGGATCCTGTAGAACACGAATCATGTCGAATGCGGCCGCTCCCTGGCGGTCGCGGTACCGTCTCAACGTCTCCAGCGTACGTTGGGCTTACGGCTTGCGGTCACTTCGTCCAGGCGCCGGACCGGTGTGGTGTGCGGAGCTGTGCGCACGACCTTAGGATCGTTCTCGATCTCGTCCGCGATGGCCAGCATCGCTTCGACAAAGTGGTCCAGTGTGGCCGGCGATTCCGTCTCAGTCGGCTCAATCATCAGACAGTGATGAATCGGGAAGCTCATGGTCGGCGGATGGATGCCATAATCGATCAGACGTTTGGCGATATCTATGTCGCTTACACTGCTTCCCGGAAAATCCGGCACGGTAATAAACTCGTGAGCGTATGGAGGCGGGAAGGGCATCGGGTAGCGATCCTTCAACCTCGCGGCCACGTAGTTGGCGGCCAGCACCGCCTTCTCGGCCACGTCGCGCAAACCCTCCCGCCCTATGGCACGGATGTAAGTGTACGCTCGCACCAGGACGCCCACCTGACCGTAAAACGATCGGACCTTCCCGATGCTCTGCGGGCGGCTGGAAGACCAGCCGAACGTGCCGTCATCGCGTCTGATCACCTGC
>CP070827.1:482385-492251 GCA_020344555.1 Phycisphaerales bacterium | reverse complement strand
CAGGAACTGATCGCCGCGATGGCCGAGCAGGGTCTGTGGTCCAGCCCGGCCGGGAAGACACCACACGCCACCCTATACGCCGCGATGCAGCGCGAGGTCGCCGCGAAGGGCGACGCGGCCCGGTTCAAGAAGGTCGATCGCGGGCTGTTCGCGTTCAACAAAGCGGGAGCCTGATCGATGGTTACCGCACACGAACGCGACGAGACCTTTGAGGTCATCGACAACCACCTGGTTCGCAAGGTCGTGCCGCGCCGCGGCGAACCCTACGAGCACCGCTGCCCGCGTGCGTCGTTCGAACAGGTGGCCCACGCCATCGACGAGCTGGGCAACGAGAGCTTCACGCTCGAGTCGCTGGTTGAGCGCGAGAACCTGCCGTTCACGCAGGTGGCGGTCGCCTTGGCGTTCTTCAAGGAACGCGGCATCATAGAGACGCGCTACCGGCGCAACTACGCCGCGACCGGCGCTGTCCATCTTGATGCGATGACCGAGTACTTCGCCTTGGCCGAAAACGACTGAACGCATCACGCTCTCTCCCTCAACGCCTCGGCAACCGCCGAGGCGTTGCTCCGGTCTGAAATCCGCTCTGCCTTCTTCTTCCTCCGCCTTCGTTTATAATAGACGGCCAGACGACTGCAGCAGGGCTTGCAGACACCCATCACGCCGTTGCGTCCCGGGTAGTGATAGTAGTCCATTACCGGCTTCAACGTCCGGCACTTGCGGCATCTCTTCCACCAGACGCCAGCCCGCAAGACGCAGCCGCTATGAATTCGCTTGTGTTCCAGTCGTGTGACGAGCTGCAGGTTCTCGATGCGATTATCCAGCTTGTCGCCGTTGATGTGATGCAGCTCCTTGCTCGGCGGGACCGGACCGTACTGCTCTTCCCAGACGAGGACGTGCTCCATCTTGAGTCGGCGCTCCCTGGGTACCATGACCCTGCGATACCCGTATTTCGTGACATATCCTCTTGGTTTGCGAGTGACACTCATCGCATGTTCTCCTCGCGAGGTTTCATGGGAATCGGTGACGTGCCCGTTCGCTCCAGAACGGCGGGCTTGCCACTGAAGCGCTGGAACCGATCCGCTATGACATCGCAATACAACGGGTCGAGCTCCATTAGGAATGCCCTTCGCCCGGTCTGCTCGGCGGCGATCAGTGTCGAGCCGCTGCCACCAAAAAGATCGAGTACGTTCTCGCCGACACGTGACGAGTACTGCATGGCCCGGACGGCGAGTTCCGCCGGTTTGGCCGTCAAGTGCTCCATTTGCTGCGGGTTGATCTTCTTGACGTGCCATAGATCTGGCACATTGTTTGGTCCCAGAAAGGCGTGGGCCGCGCCCTCGCGCCACCCATAGAAGCACCACTCGTGCGCTCCCATATAGTCCTTGCGCGTCAACACAGGATGCTGCTTGTCCCAGATGATGGCCTGCGAGAAATACAGCTCGCAAGCTTTCAGCACCGGTGGATAGTTCCCAATGTTCGCGTAGCCGCCCCAGATGTAGAATGTGCGTCCGGGCAGCAGCACACGGGCGATGTTACCGAACCATGTATGAAGCATTCGATCGAACTCTTCGTCGGAGACGAAGTCGTTGGTCAGCGGACGGTCCTTGGCCCGCATCTTGCGATGCGTCGCCTTCTTCTCGCCCTGCCGGACGACGTCGAAGGCCTGGTGGTGCGTGCGCTTGGCGATCCGTTCCCGGTCGCGTTTTCCGCGTTCACTGGTGGACCGTTCACATTGCAGGTCTTCACGGCGGGAGAATGAAGTGACGCCGGCGGCGATCGCGTTGTTGCTACGCGGCTCGACCTTCACGTTGTACGGCGGGTCGGTGTTCACCAGATGGACCGGCGCACCGTCGAGCAGCCGATCCACGTCAGTGGCGCTACTGCTGTCACCGCACAACAATCGGTGATCACCCAGCACCCATACGTCGCCGCGCTGAGTGACCGCCTCGCCGGGGGGATCGGGAACGGCGTCGGGATCGGTCAGTCCCTGCTTAACGCCCGGGTCGAGCAGTTCGGCCAGTTCATCCTCGCCAAAGCCGAGCAGAGAGAGATCGACATCCAGCCCCTGCAGCTCCGCCAGTTCGGTCGGCAGCAGCTCCAGGTCCCATGTCGCCAGATCGCCGGTCTTGTTGTCGGCGATGCGATATGCCCTGGCCTGCTCCGGCGTCAGTTCGCGGGCCACGTGCACAGGCACCCGCTCCAGCCCGAGCTTCGCCGCTGCTTTCAATCTCGTGTGGCCACAGACAATGACGCCGTGCGCGTCCACAACGACCGGCTGCCGGAAGCCGAACTCCCGGATGGATCGCGCTACCGCCTCGACGGCCGCATCGTTGATGCGCGGGTTCTTCTCATACGGTTTGATCTCAGCCAGCGGCCGTAACTCAATTTTCACCTCAGAGCCTCCTTGTCACCGGGGACCGGGTCGGCCTCGGCCCTGGAGTTGGTCCCCCAACGCGCAGAAACGCCGCCTGGGCCCAACGGGGCGACTGGGACGCAGGCTGGTACGCCCAGGCAGGGTCCGTTCGCCCACGGCCCAACACGGCGCGCCGTGTAGCTCCCGGAAAAGCGGTCCCCACAGGCAACCATGAGAGACTTTTGTCGCTGTTGTCAGTGACCCTCAAGGGCCTATCCAACGTTCTCGGGATGCACACACACCTTCGCGCGATACTCAAGTACGGCCGGCATACGTCGCACATTTCAAGCGTATACAGATCGCTACGCAGAGAGCAAACGCAATTGGGATTCGCCGACGAGATTTATGTTGGCGTCGTTGTCAGGAAGTGACTCGCATGGACTGAGGTGACGGATGCATATAAAGAACCTTCAGGGGATCGTCACTTCCCTTCCCGCTGTCTCGGAACCCGGTGCGCCGAACATGGTCCGAGCTTCCTCCGGGCAACACGCCGGATGTGAGATAGTGCCGAGTAACGTCCTCCCGATCCATGACGGCGACGTGGCCGCGTCTCTTCTGGGCATCCACGCCCACGTACAATGTATCCTGCATCTCCGTTCTCCTTTCTGACCCATCCTTGGGCCGTTCGGTTTCGCGGAATCTACAAGACTTTCATTTAACCTTTATGTAAGATGGCAAGGCGGTAGGGCAGAGCCAGCGAAATTGACGCGGACTGGTCTTGTTCATTTTGGCCTATACTTTTGGCGCATGACGATCGGACCGAGGGATTCGAGCAGTTCACACTGCATCCTGTTTGCGACCCAGGAACGAATAGAACACCGGCAGCACCATGAGCGTCAGCATGGTTGAGGTTACGACGCAGCCAATCACTACCGTCGCCAATGGTCGCTGAACTTCAGCGCCTACGCCGGTGTTCAGGGCCATTGGAACGAACCCAAGGCTGGCCACTAAGCCCGTCATAAGGACAGGTCGGAGTCTCGTCATTCCCGCCTCGCGGATCGCATCGTTCAGCGCCTTTCCCTGGTCCAGCAGATCTCTCAAGAACGACACAAAGACCATATCGCCGAGCACCGACACTCCGGACATGGCCACGAATCCGACGCCTGCGGAAACGCTGAACGGCAAGTCTCTGAGGTGCAGGGCAATGATGCCGCCTACGGCGGCCAGCGGCAACGTCATGAAGATACGGACGACATCTGCCACCCGGCCGTAGGTGATGTACAGCAACAAGAGGATCAGCAACAGCGCAAGCGGCACGACAATCATCAGCCGGCGACTCGCGCGCTGAAGGTGCTCGAACTGTCCTCCATAGCGAACGAAGTATCCGGAAGGGAGGTCGACCTCATCCGCGATGCGTTCCTCCACCTCGTCCACGAGACTGCCGATGTCGCGTCCGCGCGCATTGCACTGAATGATGACACGCCGCTTACTCCATTCGCGATTGATCGTCGAAGGTCCGTCAACGATCCGTAGATCCGCCAACCGGTGGAGTGGCAGCCGCTGTCCGGAGGCTGTCGGGATCAGGAGATTTCCAACACGTTCCGGATCATTGCTGAACTCGTCGGGAAGCCGCACGGTCAACGGAAAGCGAACCTGGCCCTGTCGTACCTCGCCGACCTTGACGTTGCCAATTGACGCGACGAAGTCCAGAACAACGGCGGCCGGTAGGCCGTAGCGCGCGAGTTGATCCTGGCGCACGCGTACTTCGAGTAGGGGCTGACCAGTTACCTGCTCGACCGTCACGTCGCTCGCACCGGGCACGCCCTTGAGCAGGGTTGCCACTTGGTCGCCGAGCGACTTGAGCGTGTCGAAGTCGTCTCCGAAGATCTTGATGCCCAGATCGCTCCGCACGCCGGCGACCATTTCGTTCACACGCATCTCGATCGGCTGCGTGAAGATCGTGCGCATGGCCGGCATACCGGCGAGTTCGGCTTCCATGAGTTCCACAAGCTCGGCCTGTGTCTCGGCTCGTTGCCAGCCTGCTCGGGGCGTAAGTGTGATGAACACGTCCGTAAGTTCCAGCCCCATGGGGTCGGTCGCGACCTCGGCGGTGCCGGTCCGTGACCAAACGTGTTTGATCTCAGTTGGGAACTTATCCAGAAGGAGCTTTTCGATTTGCGTGCCATACCGAACCGACTCATCCACCGCCACACCAGCAAGGCGGACGGTGTTGATGACGATGGCCTCTTCCGCAAGACGCGGAATGAAGACCGTACCCAGGCGCGTCGCCATGACAACACCGATCACGAGCAGCAACGCAACGCCCGTGAGAATCATGGCGCGATGTCGCAGCACGAAACCCAACACCGGTTCATAAAGTCGCTTGGCAATCCGGACAAACAGTGGCTCACGTTCGCGCGGCTTTCCTGGTAGCAGCAAGCTTGCCAGCACGGGCATCAGTGTCAGTGAGAGGATCAAAGATCCAAGTAGCGCGAAAACGACGGTCAGCGCCATTGGTCGAAAGAGCTTCCCCTCGATCCCTTCGAGCGTGAGGATCGGCAAGTAGACGATCATGATGATCAGCTCGCCGAACATGGTCGGCCTTCGGACCTCTATTGCGGCGTCCCGCACGACATCGATGCGCGAACGGCCGTGGGGGTTCCGCACCAGGTGGCGCATCCCGTTTTCAATCTGAATCACCGAGCTGTCGACAACAAGCCCGAAGTCAATGGCTCCGAGGCTCATAAGGCTACCTGCGATACCTGCCTGCAACATGCAGTTGGCCGCGAACAGCATGGACAGCGGAATGGCCGAGGCCACGATCAGTCCCGCGCGCAGGTTCCCCAAGAAAACGAACAGTACTGCGATGACCAGAAGTGCACCCTCAAGCAGATTCGTCTCGACCGTACGCAGCACATGATCGACAAGTTCGGTACGGTCGTAGACGGTTGTCACCTCTACATCCTTAGGGAGCGACGGCTTGATCGTCTCCATCCGTTCCTTCATGCGCTCAGTTACGTCGCGCGGGTTCTCGCCCATGAGCATGAAGCCCAAACCGAGTACGGCCTCTCCCTGCCCTCCGTACGTGACGGCGCCACGCCGAATCTCGTACCCATCGACGACCTTGCCGAGTTGGTGGATGTATACGGGGACGCCGTCTTCAGATTTCACGACGACGTTCTCGACCTGCTCAAGTGACTCTAAGAGACCGACACCCCGCACGAGGAGTGACTCGCCCGACCGCGTTATCGTCCCACCGCCAACATTCAGGTTGTTGCGCCGAAGCGCATCGAAGACATCGAACAGCGTCAGGTCGTATTTCAGCAGCCTCTCCGGTTCTACGACGACTTGATACTGCCGGTCCCGCCCGCCCCAGCTGTTGACCTCGGCCACGCCGGATACGCTGCGAAGCTGTGGTTTGATGATCCAGTCCTGAATCGTGCGCAGCTCACTCAAGGTGTGCGTCGGGCTGGTTAGGATGTAGTGGAACACCTCACCCAAGCCCGTCGCGACGGGACCCATCTCCGGTGCCGGAAGACCTCCCGGTAGATCGACGGTGCCCAACCGCTCCATGACAAGTTGCCGCGCGAAGTAGATGTCAATACCATCCTCGAAGATCACCGTGACCTGTGAGAGGCCGAATTTCGAGAGCGACCGCACTTCAGTGAGGCCTTTCAAGCCACTGATCGCCTGCTCCACGGGAAACGTGATCTGCTGCTCGATTTCAAGAGGCGTCAACGCCGGGGCGACGGTGTTGACTTGTACCTGTACAGGCGTCGTGTCGGGAAAGGCGTCGACCGGCAATTGCGTAGCCGAGTACGCGCCGGTAATCACGAGAATCATCGTTAGTGCGATGACCAAAAGCCGATACCGCAGCGACCAAGTGATAATGGCATTCAACATGATCGCTTACCTCCCGGGGTCGACCTCACAGCAACCGGCGCCGATGTTGCTCTTGAGGATCTCGGTTTTCATCAGGAAGCTGCCGGTGCTCGCAACGACTTCGTTTTCCTGAAGCCCTTTGAGCACTTCGACGACGCCGCTGGCGCTCGCGCCGAGCACGATCTTGCGCGGCTGAAACACCGTGTCCGATTCCTGAACGAACACGAGTTGACAGCAGCCGTCTGTCTGTACCGCGGAGGAAGGAACGGTCACCACCTCTTCGTTGTCGTGCAGAACGATCCGCGCACGACCAAACATCTTGGCGCGGAGAAGGTCATCTCGATTGGGAAGATCAGCGCGGACGCGCACGGTGCGCGTGCGGTCATCGACCTGGCGGCTGATCCAAGTCAGACTTCCCTCGAAGCTAGCGCCAGGCAAGCCGTCCACCGTGAAGAAGACGGGTAGTCCGATGCGCATCTGCACGAGATCGCGCTCGTACAGGTCCGCCATGAGCCACATCGTCGATATGTCCGTCACAACGAAGAGCACATCCCTTGCCTCGACCGCTTCACCGGCGGCCACGCTACGCTCGACAACGTACCCCGGAACGGGGCTCCTGAGTTCAAAGCGGGACAACAACTCGTCCGGCTCCGTCCCGATCGCACCGACCTGCTCTTCGCCAAGGCCCAGAATGCGCAGGCGGCGCTCGGCGGATTCGAGCGAGCTTCGGGCGACCTCAAGGGCCCGGTCCGCGGCGAGTCGCTCGCGCTCGGCGTTGAACACGGTTTCTTCCCTGATCGCGACGAAATTCGCTTCAGCCGCTGCCATGGCGCTTTGTGCAGCCTGGTAATCTCGTTCGCTGTTGAGTTTCTTTTCCTGCAAGGTCGCCTCCCGCGCCGCCTCCGACCTAGCCAGTAGCAATGCCGCATGAGCGCGCAATAGCTTCGCCTTGGCTTCACCGACTGGCGATTCGGCCAAGGCACCTCGCACCTTTTCAGGCTCGGCTTGGGGTGTGCAGACCTCCAGCATTCGTTGGACCCCTCGGAAGATCGTGTTGACGCGTGCGGCATCAGCCTCGGCCAGCTTCAGATTCTGCACGCGTTCGATGTATTGGCTCTTGGCCTCCCCGAGAACCGGGCTGTCCACAATGGCCAGGAGATCGCCAACTTCGACTTCAGCGCCCACGTTTGCAGGGACATCGAGAGCGACCCCGGCCAACCTGGGCGTAATGCGCGTTACACGCGTTGCGTCGAATTCAACCTCAGCCGGAACATCGATTGTCGCGGACATCGGTCGTCGCCGCACGCGCTCCACCTCGATACCCGCTTTTTGGATGATGCTCGGATCGATGAACCGGACGCGCAGATTCTCGACCTGACACAGCGGATCGTTCGATCCTGTGAGCAGCCGGGTGGCTCGTTCGATGCGCATGTCGGTTGAGTTGTCTACCAGGGCGCGTCCGGACTTCGGTGGGCCAAACCGCCTGTCCGCTCCGGTCGCATCGCCGCGCTGATTCTCCTTCTGTGCGGCCGGGTTGAGCTTGGCCCATTCCGCCTCAACCTCGGGATGGCACACCGTACACTGTGTCTCGGGCAGCCCGTGTTCCGTGCACCAGTCTCCGGCCTCTTTGAACTTCGAGATGAGCGCGGCGTTACATCGAGTACACACCGACTCGGGAACGCCGTGCCCGTTGCACCAGCCTTCGTCGAGGCTAGGTTCGCCGGGACTCGCCTCTGGTCCGAACGTTCCGCTGGCGCCTTCCGGATCTGCCGACCTTGACTCAGGTGGCGTCACATCGCCCGGGTTGAGCTTGGCCCATTGCGCTTCGACCTCGGAATCGCAGATCGTACACTGCGATTCCGGCAGTCCGTGCTCGGCACACCAATCCCCTGCTTGCTTAAACCTCGAGACTAGCGACGCGTTGCACCGCGTGCACACCGACTCGGGCACGCCATGGCCGTTGCACCAGCCCTCATCAAGCGTTGGCTCCACAGGGCTGCTAGCTGGGCCGACGGACCGACCGGAATCGATGCCGGCCACTCCGGTGGCTTTTGCACCGGAGCCGCTGTGCTCTTCTTTCTTACATCCGACCAGCGACAAGAGGACCATCAAGGTGCACATCGTTGTCGGGCGGGTCCACGTTCTCTTTTTCATCTGAAATCTCCGACTTCTGATTCGATTCTCGGTTTGATCAGCATTGCACGACGTCGCGCCAAATGGAGTTCATCCCCACGAAGAGACAACGGGCGCGCAAGGGTGCTAAGAGCGATTCGAGACCTTTCGCGCGGGAATCAAATCAGTAGCGGGAGGTCGCTTGGTGGATACGGAAGGGCTGATCTTCGACACGAACAGGGGAAGTGGCGGCTCGTGTCGGGTGCAAGCGGGGCTTTCGATACAACGTGGACCGGAAGGACCAATAAGGTCGCAAGAGTAGTCGAGTTGGAGTCGTCTGTTGGTTTGGCCACGGTAACGCACACGCTGGCGCAAGTCCCGCACCTGCGGGGCTCGGGTTCGGGCGCTGGTTGTTCTGAATCGCAACCGGTGTCGGCCCCTCCGCAGCAGGGCGATTCAGCGGTTGGGTTCGAGTCCGCGGTTTCTGCCGACCCATGATCGCAGCACGCTACAAGCACGCCCGCCCGGCAGAGCGCGGGCGGCCCCACCAGCAACCACACCATCAACAGCTTGACCGTAGCTCGTGTCATCAAGAAGATTCTACGCTCCGAGTCGGATTTCCTCAAACGGACCTGCCTGAATCTGAGTCGTTACGTGGCCGATACCTACTCGAAGCCCTCGTGCCAAGACGAGGATGATTCCGCATCCAGGCTCTGTCGGCACATGCCCCGGCCCTCGGGTGAGAGAGGATTCGCCGCCGTTCGAGACCTCTTGCGGGGGGGCTTCTACCCCCATCGTACCGATTGCAGCGCGTCTGCCAGTAAGCACCTGCACCACGCCTGCCCGAGTGAACCTCCAACCCAGCGGGTACACTCCGCTGGTGCAACTGGATGCTGAAACTGAAGGGTCCGTTGGTGATTAGCGGACGGGCAGCGCAAAACGAGACCAGCGATTCTGAGTGGGCGTCGTTCGGGCAGATGACCAACACAACATAAACCTGATACCGGGACGGGGCCGTTTTGCCCACCAGACCGGAGAATCTGCCAGCGACCGGATCTGTCCTATAAGACTGGTGCCGCTCTACCCCACCGGTCTGCCAGGTGCCCTCCACCAGGGCCAGCGTGGTCGCCGCGGGCCGGCGTGTCGCGTCAGACAGCCCTACCCTCCCGCCGGCGAAGCACCTGGGTTATGTGCTTCCGAAGCAGACGGTGTCCACCTTCTCCGATTCGTCGCGCTCCGATTCCGTGTGCACGAAACCGATGTCAGTCCGGGGTCGCGACCATCAACACGAAGAGATCGCGTCTCGCGACGTGCTTCAGGCTTCATTCGACGACCTCGGCGAAACGCGGAAGGAATAGTGTAAGGTGATTGGGGCCGCGCCGTAACTCTTTGGCATTTCGTAGTTTAGAACTCACCGCCCTCACGTTGCCAACGTGAATGTCGTCGGTTCAAATCCGATCACCCGCTGTTGTTGACCGCCGTTGTCTAAGAACGACAACGGCGTCTTACCTTTGACGGG
>CP070827.1:471795-482285 GCA_020344555.1 Phycisphaerales bacterium | reverse complement strand
GATTGTCGTGCAACGACAACTCTCCGCGGTGGTCGCGTGCGGCAACGAGGACATCATTACCGACCTTCAGCCCGACACAATCGTCCGGCTGAAAGGTGCCGGCCGCTGTGAGATCGAGCACCGCAAGGTCCACCCGGGCAAGCCACCGAGTTTTCGACGGCGATTGAGAATCGAACGCGGATCCAAGCGGGATTACGACGAGTTCGCTTCGATGCACTACCGAGCGGCCGATGAGCTGGGGTTCGTCGACAAGGTCTTCGTGATGCGCGACGGCGCCGGCGGCGACCTGGTCGGGATCGTCGTGTACTCCCATCCGCCTCTGGAACTGGCCCTGCGCAATCAGGCGACCGACGGACGGTTCTCGCGCAACCCCAAGCGGTTGAATCGCTCGCTGCGCATCCTTCGGCGCCTGGTGATTCACCCGGACCTGCGAGGGTGCGGCCTGGGCCATTACCTGGTGCGAAAGACACTGCCACAGGTTGGCACTGACTATGTCGAATGCCTGGCCACGATGGGTGAATTCAATCCGGTCTTCGAGAAGGCGGGAATGAAGCGGATCGGTCAGTACGATATCTCGCCGAAGTGCGGGGCGGCCCTTAAATCACTCCGGGCGATGGACGTAGATCCCAACGCCCCTGAATTCGTGACCCAGGTGTGCCGGAGGCGTCGGGTCCGCGAGATCGTCTCGGGCATAGTCTACGACTGGTATACGGCCACCACCGGTGGCGGTGGATGCCGCGTCGAGAGGCAGTCACCACAACTGCTCGCTCAAACGTTTCGAGGCCTGATCGGATCTCGACCTGTTTATTACCTCTGGAGAAAGGGACCGGTCTCGTAGACCGCAATGGAGACGGCCCATACATGAATTTTCTTCCTTCCTCCTTTCCTCCCTCCCTCGCTTCCTCCCAGATGCGCCCGTCGGAGGCGCGCCGGTGCACACGCCTCCGACGGGTGCCACACCATACGACCGCTGCCAAGCCACATCTGTGGCACCGGTCTTATGCCAGTGGCGGGCTCCAAGTGAGGAAGGATACGGATTAACGTCACGACTGTGACATCCTGAGTGAGGAGTTGAGTGAATGAGCACGCAATTGGTGTTTCGGCGGCTGATGGTCCCGCCGGCATCACGCAGAAGACGGCGGGTGATGGTCGGGCACGGGGTCGAAGTGAGTCGCGTGCGATGAGTAATCGAATGTTGTTTCCACCAGAAGAGTCCGGCAATCCACGCAGCGGGCAGCGTCAGTGCCGAGCGTGGAGAACAGATCCTGCAGTCACGCCCTGCGGCACCCGGCAAGGTCGCACGGACCCCAAGCGGCAAGCTCGTCGAAAGCGAAACCACGATCCGTTATGCAGTCGGCAGTCACAGCTCGCCGTGTAGAGAGACTTGCAGACGCAGGCGCGTGGGCAATTGTCGGACCTGCACGGGTGCCCCATCCTTCGCGTAGCGAAGGCCGTCAGGTCCCGATCTATCGGGAGTGGGGGATGGACTTGCCGGTGAGACGTAAATCGCCGCCCAAGTTCCCGTCCTAAGTTCCGTCCCCCACCCTTTACTTTCGAAAAGGATGGGGCACCCCCGCAATAGCGCTGAGGCGATCGCCCCGGGCGCCGGGGGGCCGCCGTACACCTTGCAGCAGCAGCACCCGCGATCGGCCCGCCACAGCGGTTTCCGAAATCGGGTAACGGACCCCCGTACCGCCCCGCCTGGCCAAGGGGAAACTCGCCGCCGGTGACATGACGGAAGTCCACGTCGCTGTCACGGTGCTCCTTGACGCCGTCGCAGAGGGCACCGAGGAATCCAACGATATCCCGGCCGACGAGAGAACAACCTTGCTCGGCAACTCTGCCGAGCGCGCGACAGTCCGTACGCCGTCAGTCTCGTGCGGCCGGCGACGCGAGGCTCTACAGAATCCGAAGGAACTCGGCACCGATCCGTGCCTTCGTGGATCATAAGCTGGCTCGAGCGATAGTGCGGTAACCGGATCTGACGATGGCTACTGGCAGACGATCTCCCGGATTCACGAAAGTCGTGAAATCCAATTGTCTAGTCGGTGCAGAACCAGTACCTTTGTCCCGGTACGCAGCCCAGAGCGCGGCAGCCTGGACCTCGAAATCGGCGGCCAAAGAGAGTCCCTCGTGCTTGCAGACTACGTTCCTCTTGACGAGTACTAGACGGAGAGAAGAGACCGTCTGGAGACCCGTGCGAGGGATCGTGGAACGGCAGCGGAGGAGCCAAGATGAGTGCCTATTTCATAGCCCAGATCACGATCCACGATCACGAGAGGTACAAGCGTTACCTGGACGGGTTTGATGCCGTCTTCGCCCGCCATACCGGCGAGGTAGTCGTCGTTGATGACAGCCCCACGATCCTCGAGGGGAAGTGGCCGTACACGCGTACAGTTGTAATTCGCTTCCCCAACGAAGATGACGCCAAGCGGTGGTATGACTCTGCCGAATACCAGGACTTGGTGCAGTATCGCCACCAAGCGTCAGAGGCCAACATAGTCCTGGTGGAGGGCCGTGACTGACCGCTGAGCACGAGCCGGGTACGTGGGTGGGCTCGCGAGGGAGTAATCGGTCGGTCGTGAGCGTCTCCGCTCGAGACCGGTGGGAAGACAGAAGGGGTTGCACGCTAGAAGGAGTAAGTGATGACCAGCAAGAACCTCTTTCCGAACCAGGATCGCAGACAGTTCATCTCTGGAATCTTGCCTGCTTGGGCATTGTCATGCTCGGGATGTTATATGAGTGCACTGGCCCTTGACCAACCACAAGGGAAGTCCGGGCACAGCACGGGGACGCATAAGTTCCAGAAGAAATCCTGCCGCACTCATGAGGATGCATTCAGATGGAGGTTCGGATACTTCATCGACCTCATGGAACGTTTCGCTGACTACCTTGGCCGGGAAAGGCTCATCGAGATGATCAAGCGTGCGTCCGACGAAAGCAACAAGATGGGCGCCCAGAACAACCCGGAGTTCTCCTTTGTTGAATGGATAAACGCCGGAATCGAGACATATAAGGACCTCATGACATGGGAGATCGTGGAGAAGACGGACAGAGTCTATGAAATGAGGGTTACCGAGTGCCTGTGGGAAAGGATCTACCGAGAGAGGAAGGCCGCGGACATAGGTTATGCCAGCGTATGTCACGGGGATTTCTCCGGCGCCAGAGCTACGCATCCAAAGATAAGGTTGGAGCGCACCAAGACGCTAATGGAGGGGCACGACTGCTGCAATCATCGATGGACCTGGGAGGGGTAGGGCGGACGAATCCTCGCCGTTACAGGAGCTGTCGGATCGCGGTCCATGAAGAGATGTTGCGCGTGAAGTGCAGTGCGTCCGGGGGCGCATCTGTGCGGCAGGTACCTCCGCCGCTGGTGCAGTATCGCTATGCGAAAACGCCGGTTGTTGTATCCGTACGTGGGTCAATTGCAGTGCCTGACCCCTACCCGAGGGCAACGGAGTGGGCATTATCCTCGAGATTTGGGCACCCGGTCTGCGGTTTGCTTCGGGAAGGACATTCAGATAGAATCCCAGTCACAAGGATAGCGTCTTTCCCGGAGCGAGGGTGTTCGCCGGACCGCATCCCGGTTGTCGCGAAGGTTACCAAGGGCAATGAGCACGCCGAAGATCTTCATCAGCTACAGCCACGACTCCTCGCAGCACCAGCAGCGCGTCCTGGCACTATCCAACCGTCTCCGCACCGACGGTTTCGACTGCAACATCGATCAGTATGAGGTCTCTCCGAACGAAGGCTGGCCGCGATGGATGTCGCGCCAAATCAGAGAGGCCGACTTTGTCCTCGTTGTCTGCACGGAAACTTATCTCCGGCGGTTCAACGGAGATGAGGCACCTGGTGTCGGCCAGGGCGTTCGATGGGAGAGCATGCTGACTATACAAGACCTCTACGACGCTGACTCTCTAAACATGAAGTTCGTACCCGTCGTCTTTGCGAGTGCAGACGTAGCGTTCATTCCTAAGGAACTGCGCGGTGCCACGCGCGTTCATCTCGATGGTGATAGCGGTTACGAACAGCTACTTCGACGCCTGCTGAACGTGCCGCCCGCCGAACGGCCGCCGTTAGGCGGGCGCCCGCCCGTGGCGCCGCGTGAACGCCAGGCCGCGTTCTTCAGCCCGCAGCCCGAGGTGGAGATCTCGCTGGCAAAGCTGCCGTCGACGAGTTCGGACCTGTTCGGGCGCGACGAGCAGCTCGCGGCGCTCGATGAGGCGTGGGAGCACGGCAGGACGAACGTTGTCACGCTGGTGGCGGTCGGCGGTGTCGGCAAGACCGCGCTGGTCAACGTGTGGCTAGGGCGGATGCGGGAGGACGGGTTCCGCGGGGCGCGGCGAGTGTACGGCTGGTCGTTCTACAGCCAGGGGACTTCCGAGGACCGGCAGGCGTCGGGTGACGAGTTCCTGTCGGCGGCGCTCAATTGGTTCGGCGTAGAGGACGTCCCCAAGTCGGCGTGGGACCGCGGCGAGCGACTGGCCCAGCTCTGCCGCGATAACCGCACGCTGCTCATCCTCGACGGCCTCGAGCCGCTGCAACACCCACCCGGCGAGCAGGCGGGAAAGCTGCGCGACCCAGGCGTGCAGAGCCTGCTACGCGAGCTGGCCTTCGACAATCCGGGCCTGTGCGTGGTCTCCAGCCGCATCGCCGTGGATGACCTCAAGGACTTCGAGGGCACGTCCGCCCGGCGGATGGACCTCGAGGACCTTTCGCCCCAGGCCGGCGCACAGCTCCTCGCCAAACTCGGAGTTGAAGCACCCGAGGACGAGCTTGAGCAGGTGGCCACGGACTTCGCAGGTCACGCGTTGGCCTTAACGCTGCTTGGAAGTTACCTGGCCGTCGTTCACGACGGCGACGTGCGCAAGCGAGACGAGGTGCCGCCGCTGACCATCGCCGCCAGGGACGGTGGTCACGCCCGGCGCGTGATGGAGTGTTACGAGCGGTGGTTTGCCGGCAAGCCGGAGCTGTGCGTCCTGCGCATGCTGGGCCTGTTCGACCGCCCGGCCGAGGGCGGCGCGATCGAGGCGCTACGAAAAGAGCCGCCGATCGAGTACCTCACCGATGCGCTCACCGGAATCTCCGACGCCGACTGGAAGTTCGCCCTGAGGAACCTGCGGGATGTCCGCCTAGTTGCGGAGCCGGACCCGGGTGCGCCCGACACGTTGGACTGCCACCCGCACGTGCGCGAGCACTTCGGCGCGCGGCTGAGGGAAGAGCACGAAGCCGCCTGGCGAGAAGGCCACGACCGGTTGTTCGAATACTTCCGCGGCCCCGGGTGCGCGAAGGAGCTACCCGAGACGCTTCAGGAGATGGCCCCGCTCTTCGCCGCCGTTCTCCACGGCTGCCGCGCCGGGAGGCACGAGGAGGCGCTCTACCAAGTCTATGTCCCCCGAACTCAACGAGGGCGCGAGTCGTACTCCACCGTGAAGCTCGGCGCATTCGGTGCAGACCTTTCTTCTCTTGCCGGCTTCTTCGAGCGCCCGTGGCTCCGACCCGTGAAGGGGATCAGGGACGCAGACAATTACTACGTGCTGGGAAAGGCAGGCTTCAGACTCCGGGGCCTGGGACGCCTACGCGAGGCCGAGGCGCCGATGCGCGCGGCGTTGGAGCAGGCACGTGCCATTAAGGCATGGATAAATGTGGCGATCGCCGCCGGGAACCTCAGCGAACTGCTCCTGACCCTGGGAGACACCGCGGCCGCGCTCAAGCAAGCGCAACAGGGTGTGGCACTGGCCGACCGGAGTCGTGATCGCTTTCAGCGCATTGTCAACCGAGCAGCGCTTGCGGACGTGCTTTTCCAATCCGGCGGGATCTCGCAGGGCGAAAGGGCGTTCCACGAAGCCGAGTGGATGCAAAAAGCGCGGCAACAGCAGGTCCCCATCCTGTACTCGACGCCGGGGTTCAAGTTCTGCAATCTTCTCCTCGACCTCGGAAGGCACGCCGAGGTGACCGAACGGGCCACGCAGACACTCGCCTGGGTCACGGAAGAGAAGTGGCTACTCGATATCGCCTTGGACCACCTCTCGTTGGGTCGGGCGGCGCTCATGCGCGTCCAAGAAGAGGGCGGGTCTGATTTCACCGAAGCCGAGGGCCACCTGCGACAGGCCGTGGAGGGGCTTCGAGAGGCCGGACAGCAGGACGACATGCCGCGTGGCTACCTGGCCCGGGCGGAGCTGTATCGCGTGACCAAGGACTTCCGCAATGCCCAGCCCGACCTCGACGAGGCGATGAAGATTGCCACGCGGAGCGGCATGCGGCTGCACGAGGCGGACGCGCACCTGGAGTACGCCCGGTTGCAGCTTGCGATGGGGGACAAGGACAAGGCCCGGGCGTCGCTCGCGGCCGGCAAGGCGATCGCCGAGGAGACCGGCTACCACCGCCGCGACGGGGCGGTCAAGGAACTCGACAACCAGCTCGGGTAGCAACCTCCCTTCTCTCCTCCTTGGGTCTGTGTTTAGCGTTCAGCATCGGCGTATGAGAGGATCATACCGGTGAACCGAGCCCCAAGCGCCAGCGCGGGGTGCCTTCCCTCACCCGTCGCTCGCGCTCCGGGCTCTGACACGGCGTCGCTCGCGCTCCGGGCTCTGACACGGCATCGCTCGCGCTTCAGGCTCTGAAACGGCGGGCGACGCGCACCTCGTGATGGAACCGCTCTCACGGGCAAATCCTCCCGACGCCTGTCCCGATGTACCCCGGCAAGCCGGGACGAAGACGCATCGGGGGACAGGCGTCGGGACCCATGCCACCCGAATTGGGATGCACCCCGTCGTCGGCACCGACGGTGATCGCGGGGCTCACCAAAGAACCTCACCCCGGCTATACTGCTGGCTGATGAAGTCAGCGAGGTGCGCGGAAGGACCGCGCCGCCTGAAGTCGATTCTACTTCCGGGCGTACCCGCGGCTTGTGCAAAGGAGGAATGCGAGCGATGGACAAGCTCACCGTACTTTCCCTCGAGCAGGCTCTCTCCCTTTCGTACGGGACGCAGCGTTTCGTGCACCTTGGCTGGCGGGTGATCCGTGTCGAGGCCACACCCTCAGGCGGCCGGCTACCGGGCGATCCCAACCGGTACGTGGGCGAGGAGGGGGACCGGCCCGACCTGCGCAGCTACTTCATCGGACCAAACGTAGGCAAAGAGGCCATAAGTCTGAATCTCAAGGATAAGAAGGGGCAAGAGGTCCTGAGGCGCCTCATTGCCGACCTGCCGGTGGACATATTCGCCAGCAACACGCTGCCCAAACGATACAAAGAGCTGGGTATTGATTACCAGACCCTAAGCGCCGTGAATCCCGGGTTGATCTGGGTGGGAGTCTCGGCCCTGGGCCCGGACTATCCCGATGCCCCGGGCTATGACCCGGCCCTCCAGGCCATGATGGGATACATGGATCTCACCGGCGATCCCAGTGGTCCGCCCACGCTGTGCGGCGTGCCTTTCGTCGATCTCAAGGCCGGCGACGAGGTGTTCGCCAACGTCTGCCTGGCCCTGGCCGAACGGGCTCGCACCGGCAAGGGGACTCGCATCGATATCTCGATGGCCCAGGCCGCAGCTTCATGGCTGGTGACCACTATTCCGCTATTGGATCTTGGACACGAACCCCACGAGATAAGACGCGCCGGCAACGAGCACCGCGAGTTCGTACCCGTAAACGTATACCCCACATCGGACGGATACATTTACCTGGCTATCGGGAACGACGTCCAATGGACCCGGCTCATGTCCATCGAAGCGTTCTCCACCCTGGCCTCGCCCGCCCGAACAACCAATGAAGGTCGTACGCAAGACCGGGATTCGATCCATAAGGAGATCGGGTCGGTCACGCGCAACTACAAAACCGGCGCCCTGGTGGAACTTTTAAGCTCCAAGGCTCTGGTAGCCGCCCCGATCAATAGTGTCGCGCAGGTCGCTGAGTATCCGCCCATACGGGATCGGTTACTCGAAACGAAGTCCGCTTCCGGAAAGTCCGTCCGGCTGCCACCGCCATCGGTAGAACGCGAGCACCTTGCATCCTGCAAGGGTCGCTTGCCCTACGCCCCGACCTACGGCCAGCACTCCGACAAAGTTCTCCGTGATGCGGGCTTCCCTGAAAGCGAAATCCGAGCGCTGCGGGAGCACGACATCTTAGCATGAGTCGTACGTCAAAGACCGTGGCTTGCGGCGGAGGGGCCGGGCTTGCCCCCGTTGCCCACCGAGCCGCCGGACGAGACGTTCAAGCCCGTGCCTTGGATGGAACCCGGCACGGCGTAGGCGCTGACGCGTTGCGACACACGCCGAATCGCGTATGCTAGGACGCCCCAGGCGGGCGGGTCAGTGGCCCGAGGCGACCGACGAGCCTCAACGATACTGAGAACGAGGTGATCCTGGACGATTCCACTATGAGATTCGAGAAAGCGTACATCCCGTATGGCGGCTACTGGTGCACGCCGTTCTGCAGGTGGCAGGGAAGCCTTGCCCATCTGCACGCCCTGAAGTTCGGGGCCGAGGTGGCGGTCAAAGCCTTGTCCGAACGAAAGATTCCTGCCGAGGCCCTCGACGGGATTTATCTCGGCTGGACAGTTCCCCAGCAGTTCAGCTTTTACGGGGCGCCCTGGGTGGCCGGGCTGATCGGGGCACCGGGCATCACCGGGCCGATGATCGGACAGGCCTGCGCCACCTCCGGCAAGGTCATAACCAGTGCGGCTATGGAGATCGAGCTGGGCTCGCACACTGCGATCCTTGCCCTTTTATGCGACCGTACCAGCAACTCGCCGCACATCTATTATCCGAATCCCCTGGGCGTCGGTGGCATCGGCGACAAAGAGGACTGGGTCTGGGACAACTTCGGTCGCGACCCGTTCGCGAAGAACTCCATGACTCAAACCGCGGAGAACGTGGCCACAAAGGCCGGCATCGACAGGGCCGCTCAAGAGGATGTAGCCTTGATGCGGTACGAGCAGTATCAGGATGCCCTCGAAGATGATTCCGCTTTCCTCAAGCGCTACATGATGACGGCCCTCGAAGTGAAGGATCCTTCCGGACGCAAGTTCCTCAAGACCGTCAGCAGTGACGAAGGAGTCTTTCCCACAACGGCCGACGGGCTGGCCAGGCTCAAGCCGGTTTTGGAAGGTGGAACCGTCACCTTCGGAACTCAAACCTACCCGGCTGACGGGAACGCTGGAGTTGTCGTAACCACCCGAGAGAAGGCGGCGGAGCTGAGCAGGGACTCCAGGGTTGTGGTGCGCGTGGTGTCTTTCGGCCAGGGGCGCGCCGAGAAAGGCTTCATGCCTATGGCTAATGTCCCGGCGTCACGGCAGGCCCTCATGAGGGCCGGCATCACCATAAAGGACATCAAGGCCGTCAAGACCCATAACCCCTTTGCAGTGAACGATATTTACTTCGCAAAGGAAATGGGAATCGAGGTCTCCGCCATGAACCGTTTCGGCAGTTCCCTGGTCTGGGGCCATCCACAGGCACCCACCGGTGCCCGGCTTGTCATCGAGCTTATCGAAGAGCTCACACTGGCCGGAGGCGGCTACGGACTGTTCACCGGATGCGCGGCCGGTGATACAGCTTTCGCAGTGATTGTGAAGGTCAACTAGAGACTGGGAGGAAGGAGAACTACATGCTTCCCGGAGAAAAAAGGTATCCCCACATCTTTTCGCCAGGGAAACTCGGCAAGCTCGAGGCGAAGAACCGCATCAAATACGCCTCCACTGAGACGAACTTCAACTATCGCGACGGTTATGTGGCCGACAAGGAGGTGGCCTATATGGAAGCCCAGGCCCGCGGCGGTGCGGGTATCGTCACCACCCAGGGAGCCTTCACGGACCCCAGGGGGGAGGGCAAGGGCTATGTCGGTATGATGGCCATCTGGGACGACAGGTTCATACCGGGCCTCAAGCGGATCGCCGACGTGATTCGCAAGTATCATGCCCTGTCGGTTTTGCAGCTCATGCACTGCGGCAGGGTCGGGGGAATTCATTTAGACTACACAGTCGGGCCGTCAGTGGTCGAACAACGTCTCCCCAGGTTCAGACCTCCCAGGGAAATGACCAGGGAAGATATAGAGCTGTGCATCGAAGAGCACATACAAGGAGCCAGACGCTGTGTCGAGGCCGGGTTCGACGCCGTGGAAATCTCCGGCATTGTGGGTTACTTGCTCTCCAATTTCATCTCCTCCTACACCAACAAGCGCACGGACGAGTTCGGCGGTGACGTGAAAGGACGGGCCGAATTCCCCAGGAGAATCGTCGAGGGGATCCGTAAGGAAGTGGGCCCGGACTATCCTATCATCATCCGGTTATGTGGAGAGGAGCTCCTCACCGACCGGGGTGGTAATACACCCGAGGAAAGTCTCGAGATCAACCGTATCATCTGCAACGCAGGTGTAGATATGCTCTCCGTCACAGTGGGATGGCAGGAGTCTGCGGAATCAGTGATCTCCAGGGATATTCCCCAGGGCCACTGGCTGCATGTGGCCCGGCGTTTCAAGGAAAACCTGGAGATGCC
>CP070827.1:461099-471695 GCA_020344555.1 Phycisphaerales bacterium | reverse complement strand
TTGGCCGGCCCCGATGATGTAGTTCCTCATAACTGGCGTATCGATCGCGTTGTCCAAGGAGCCGGATGGTTTTAGCTGCGATTCTTCCTGGCGAACCGGTTACCGCATTTGTGGTGGTCGCCTATGTAGCGTTCCGGCTGGCAACGCGTTTGGGTCGAGGCGAAACGGGCAGTCGAATTATCCAAACGAGCCTGAGAGTGCAGCAGCCGTAGACTGATAGACTGTCACCCACGTTTCACTCCGCGTTTCGGCGCGGCCTTGGCCCTACGTCGAGGAGGGCATCAGGCAGGCCGTTCACCCCTTCCAACGTGCGCCGTTCACCAGGTATTTCGGGCAATCCCATAGGAACCGCCGCGATCGCGCAAGGGCGTGATCGGTAGGGTGTGCAGCGGTGCGCGAGCATCGCAAGACCCTACGCTTCGGCGTTCAAATTAGGGCGGGTCAAACTGAAATGAATACGTTTTTGTTGGGATGCATCATAGCGCAGGTGTCGCGCGGCCTGTTACCCGGTGCCTTATCGGGTGCCGTCGGCGCGATCGTGGGCTTGATGGGTGGCTACCTCCTGATGCGGTGGTTAGGCCGTGCGAGACTCGATGCCGCGCGCAACGAGGCCGAACGTGTCCTCACCGACGCCCGCTCTGAGGCGGATGTCACTCGCAAAGCCGCCCAGGTCGACGCGAGGGCGGAGTTTCTGAAGGGCCAGGAGAAGATCCGCGCGGAATCCAACGAGATGCGCGCCGAGTTGAAGGGGATGGAGAAACGTCTGGCCAAGCGCGAAGACAACCTGGAAGCCAAACTCGACACGCTCGTCACAAAGGAGCGAAACCTCGAACAATCCCAGAAGAAGATCGCCGTTCGCAGCGAAGAGCTCGGCAAACGGGAGCAGGAGGCGGAAAGACTTCTGGGCCAACGGCGGGAACAGCTCCTGAAGATAAGCGGCATGTCGATCCAGGAGGCCAGGCGAACGGTGCTCGACGATGTCAAGGTGGAACTCGATCACGAGGCCGCGGAGATAGTCGCCAAATCCGTGGCTACCGCCAAGGATGAGGCGTTCAGGCGGTCGCGCGAGATCACACTGACGGCCATCCAGCGCTATGCCGGCGAGCACACGTGTGAGAGCGCCGTATCCACGGTCGACATTCCCTCCGACGAGATGAAGGGGCGGGTCATCGGTCGGGAAGGACGGAACATTCGCACCTTCGAAAAGGTTACCGGGGTTGATGTTATCGTGGACGACACTCCGGGTGTGGTCCTGGTGAGCGCCTTCGACCCCGTGCGGCGGGAGATCGCCCGTCGTTCGCTCGAACGGTTGATTCAGGATGGGCGCATCCACCCCGGCAGGATTGAGGAGCTGGTCGACCAGGTTCACAAGGAGGTCGACTCCGAAGTCATCGAGGCGGGGAAAAAGGCGAGCCTGGAGGCCAATGTCGGCGGGCTGCACCGCAAACAGCTCGATTTGCTCGGACGCCTCAAGTACCGGACCAGTTACGGGCAGAATGTTCTCAAGCACAGTGTGGAGGTGGCCTTCTTGTGTCAGGCCATTGCGGATGAATTGAATCTCGATGGTCGGCTTGCCCGGCGTTGCGGGTTGCTGCACGATATCGGCAAGGCCATCGATCACGAGGTTGAGGGCAGCCACCAGAAGATTGGAGCCGACTTCTGCAAGCGCTTCAAGGAACGGGCCGAAGTCCTCAACGCCCTTGAGGGTCACCACGGCGACATTCCATCGAACAGCCCGTATACGCCGATTGTCATGGCCGCCGACGCGATCAGCGCTTCCCGACCCGGAGGTAGGCGGGAATCGTTGGAGCGCTACATCCAGCGTCTCCAGCAGTTGGAGGAAATCGCCAAGGCACCCCAGGGCGTCAAGGAGGCGTTTGCCATTCAGGCCGGTCGCGAGATTCGGGTCATTGTTGACGCCAAACGTGTGGATGACGCGGTCGCCGCTAAGATCTCCCGTGATATCGCCAAGGAGATCGAGGAGCAGATGACCTATCCCGGCGAGATTCGCGTGACGGTTCTCCGCGAAGTCCGGGCCGTCTCCCGTGCTCGCTAGGGAGCCGCGGCGCCCCGTAGGCTCGCAACGGAACTCGCTAGCTGTCGCGCCGTTGCTCATGGGGCGAAGAAGTCTGGGACCGGATGATTCCCATCCGGTCGGTTGTGCGTACTGGGCAGGTTCGCTATGGAGCTTAGATTACTTTGCGTCGGGGATGTGGTAGGCGCTCCTGGCCGACGCGTCCTCCGCGAAGCACTTGAGGTGATCGTTCCCGAGCACAATATCGACTGCGTCATCGTCAATGCGGAAAACGCCGCGGCCGGCTCGGGAATCACCCCCACGATTCACAAGAAACTGATCGCCTATGGTGCGGATCTGGTGACCCTCGGGGATCACATATATCGCCGCCGGGAGATCATCCCGGTCTTGGAGACGGCGGACAATATCGTGCGTCCGGCCAACCTGCCGGCTACGGCGCCGGGCAAAGAGTTCGCGATTTACGAAACGGCATCAAGCCATCGCGTAGCAGTGATCTCCCTGCTCGGGCGGATGTTCATGAAGACGCCGGCCAACTGCCCGTTCGCGGCAGCGGATCAGGTGCTCGCGGCGGTGCCCAAAGATGTCAAGATCATCGTCGTCGATATGCACGCCGAGGCCACCAGTGAGAAGGTGGCCATGGGGTGGCATCTGAACGGTCGCGTGAGTGTGCTTTTCGGAACACATACCCACGTGCCCACTGCGGATGAGTGTGTTCTTCCCCAAGGAACCGCCTATGTGACGGACCTGGGAATGACCGGGCCCTACGATTCCGTGCTCGGCAGAGCGAAGGAGCGTGTGCTCTGTGCCATGAGGACTTCCGTGCCGGGGCCTTTTGACGTTGCCACCGACGACGTACGCCTTTGCGGTGTCATCGTTTCCATCGATTCTACCACGGGACTGGCAACGGGCATTGAGCGGATCACCCACAACGGTACGCCCAAGGTGCAGCAGGGACATGAGTCATACGATTGATGCACGGCAGTTGGACCTTCTCTTGCGCGGGTGCGATCACGTGTACACCGTTGAGGAGCTTACGGCACGTCTGGCGGCGGGGAAGCGGTTGCGCGTCAAGCTTGGAATGGACCCGACGGCACCGGACCTGACCCTCGGCCATACCGTGGTGTTGCGGAAGCTGCGGCAGTTTCAAGACCTCGGTCACAAGGCGGTCCTCATCATCGGCGACTATACGGCCATGATCGGTGATCCGAGTGGACGGTCCAAAACGCGCCCGGTGCTCACCAGGGAGGAAATCGAGACCAACGCCCGAACCTACCTCGAGCAGGCGGGAAAGGTGCTCGACCTTTCGGGCGACAAGCTGGAAGTCCGCCGCAACAGCGAATGGCTTACGCCGATGACCTGCGCCGACGTGATCAAGCTTATGGGCCAGATGACCGTGGCGCGGATGTTGGAGCGCGACACATTCGCGACCCGGCAGGCCGAGAGCAAGGAAATCTACCTGCACGAGCTGCTCTACCCATTGATGCAAGCTCGTGACAGCGTGGCAATCGAGGCCAGTATCGAACTCGGTGGGACCGACCAGACGTTCAACAACCTCTGCGGCCGGGACCTCCAGCGAAATGCCGGGCAACCTCCGCAGATCGTCATGGTAACACCGCTTCTGATCGGGACCGACGGCAGGGAGAAGATGAGCAAGTCGCTGGGCAACTATATTGCCATAACCGATCCGCCCGGCGAAATGTTCGGCAAGGTAATGCGCATCCCCGACCAATTAATGGGTGCCTATTTTGAATTGCTGACCGACGTTCCGGTTGACCGGATCGCGGAACTATCTGATCCATCACGAAGCAACCCGCGCGACAGCAAGGAGACGCTCGCAAAGACCATCATCACTCAATACCACTCCGCCGAAGCCGCCGATGCGGCTGCGGACGAGTTCAGGCGCGTGCACGCCGGCGGCAGTAGCGGTCTGCCCGATGAGATTCCCGAGGTTACGCTGCCTGCCGACAAGTTCACCGATGGGAAGATCGTCCCCATCGACGTGATCACACACTGCGGGTTCGGGCAGTCCCGCGGCGAAGCCCGGCGACTGGTGGCCGAGCGCGGAGTCCGCTTGAACGGCGTAGTCATCGAGGACGCAGTACAACCAGTCGCAGTTAAAACCGGCGACATCCTGCAGCGGGGCAAGCGTCGCTTCGTTCGCTTGGTGTTACCGTAACCTGGACGGGCGGCCCGGTTATGAAGATCCCACCGATTCCCCACCCTGAGCGTTATGCCGGACTGTACGTCTACGACTTTGGGACCCACGTTGCAGTCGGCTACACAGCAGCGGAGATCCGCATTCTCCGGGAGTCCGACGCCTACCGCAGGGGCGCTGCATATGAGATATATCGGGCGACCGACCGCGGTGGATTGGAGCTTCGGGGTGTCCTCGACGAGCGCCTGACCGGCCGGGAGGCTATGTGCTTCCTTCGCGCCGACGGGGTGGCCGCCCAACGGGACTACGACGCCGTGCGTATGGCGGCCGATCGCGACCCGTTGCCCTGTGTGGTCGATCTGCAACTTGCGAAACTCTATTCGTTCGAGCCGCCCTACGTCACTGCCCTATCGTACGCGGCGTCTGCGACAACGCCGACGGCTGGTTGGCTTACGCAACACGTAGGTAATATGGGTGACCGTGTCGTCGGTGGCACCGACGTCTGCGCCACGTTGGCCAGCTCCGGCGGCGTCCGCATCGCATCGTGCCAACTACCCACGCTCCTGGATTACGCCGACCGCCCGGCCGATGACGTCCTACGGACCATACACAAACCTCTTCAGCGATAAACCTGAATAAAGCATTATCGGGATGGGGGTATGTGCGTTGCTCCGTGTCCGTCGCGGACGCAGACGAGCCCGACCGCCTTGCTATGCAAACGCCTGAATGAGTTCTCCGATTCGGGCCAAGTGGTAGTCGTCGTGCTCGCTGTGGAACAGCGCGATGTCCACAATGCGCATGGGCTGCTGCAGGCGCGGATGCATGGCCGACTTGCCCCAGTCGGCTTCGTCCAACTGCTCCAGGCGTGCGGTCAACTTCTCACGCTCTCGTCTGAATGCATTGAGTAACACTTCGATGTGCCTGGCATTGTAATTACCCTCGTCTGTCCTGCGGTTGGTCATGTCGGCTGCGCACATCACGGACTCACCAGCCAACACCTCCTCGACGCGCTGCTGCGGTAGACGCTCGGCCTCGAGCAGGTGTCCGACGTTCTCCTGAATCGACCAGCCTTTCTCGGCCCGGCGTGTCAGAACGGCCGCCGGCAGGCCTGCTACCCGCTCTTCGAGTCGGGCCGGTGTGCCCCGAAATCGCTCCAGAATGTCCGGGAACTTCGTCGGGGGGTAGTCAAAGTTGAACTTGCGCTCAGTCCAAGGCCATTTAGCCATGTCAACCTCCTGGCATTCACAGAGTCGCGTCAGCTCACACTGTTCAAGGCGACTGCGCGTGTATCACGCCCGTGGCCGCCACCTCTGACAAGCAGCACATCAATGCTCCACTGAGTACCGACCATAATGTTGCGTGGCCGGGCAGCCCTCACACTCGTGGCCGTACTTCGGGCATTCCCGGCAGTTCGCTCCGCACGGAGCCTGTTCCGAGCTGGGCTTCACTTCGCCGCGAGCCCAGGAGCTCACTGCTGTCACCGTCTCGGCAAAAAAAACCTCCGCTCGTTCAAGCCCCAGCAACCCCTCCGGCTCGTCCGTCACCCACTCCAACCACCACCGTCGGCGCACGGGCAACGAGAAGATCCCAATGGTAGTGCGTCCCGCACTGGTATAGGAGGTGCAATAGGGGCACGACCGATACGTATCAGCAATCAGCGCAGCACGCTCGGGCGTAGGTGCAGTACCCAGCAAAACGCCGACCAGCGGGCTCGCGGTCTTTTCTGTCATCCAGGATTCCCTCGCACCTGTCGACGGGTTCTCACGTCGTTCAAACGGCGGCCGGCGCTTTCGTTCAGCTGATGGGCGCGCTTTGGAAATACACGGGCTGCCGTGCGTAGCACCTTTCTACGTCTTCAATACCCCCTCAGCAATCATTATGGCGTTTCCCCCAACGAAGACGTCTATTCGACCTTCCTTGTCTTCCGCTCTCAGAAACAGCAACGAGGGGCGTCCTATCTCGTACCCTTGTTCAACTCGAACGTCGATCCGATCGTTCTGGAAGTAGCGATGCTTCACCAGGTATCCGGCCAGGCACCCATTGGCGGCCCCCGTGGCCGGATCCTCCGGCACGCCATAGTAGTCGGCAAAAACCCGTACGCTCAAGTTGTTCTCCGGCTTCCGCGTTTCCGGACAGAAGACCAGTATCAGCTTGGCATCCGTGTCCTTGATCAACTCATAGTATTTGTCTGTGGCCACCGAGATCTTCTTCAAGGCATCCAGCGTCTTGAGAGGGACGATCAGGCTGGGCACACCCGTAGAGATCTCCTGGATCGGAAACCGAGTGTCTACATCGCTTTCATCAATATTCAAAACCGGTGCCATTCGCCCGGCGTTTAACGTGAGGCCGGCGGTGGGTGGCATTTGTTTCATCCACAGCATATCCACCTGCCCGCTGCTGTAATTGATGGTGACCGGGATCTGTCCGACCTTCAGATTGAGAATAATTTGCCCGACGGGCTCGCCCAAGATTTCCTGTCGTATCACGAAGGTGGTTCCCAGTGTCGGATGACCGGCAAAGGGCAGCTCTTCCTCCGGTGTGAAGATGCGGACGTCATATCCGCCGTTGCGGGTCTGTTCGGAGAGAATAAACGTCGTCTCGGAGTAATTCATCTCCTTGGCAATGCGCTGCATGTCCGTATCCGAGAGTCCTTCGACATCCCTGAATACCGCCAACTGATTACCCGTAAATTTCTCTTCAGCAAAAACGTCGACAATGTAGAACCTGGGGTTTGGCATTCATCTATCCTCCACACTCGTTGGCAAATCTCTAACCGAATGTTTTGAGAACCGAATGGCGGCCGCGACCGTGTCACGGAAATCTGCCGCTTTCTGATCCCGACGTACCCCGATGTTCATCGGGACAGGCGTCGGGACGGCTCGGTTCTGTCCGGCGCGTTTTGCTATCTTCAGGGCCGGCTGCCACTACGATTGCCACACACGACGATTGTGCTCCTCCGATTGCCCTCGCGGGATGCTCAGCGTCGTCCAGTTATCCCCGGCCAGCACGCGGGCAACCAGGACAATTTGCCCTACGTGGTAGCCGTAGTGGTCAAGATGGCGGTGGATGGCCAGGAACACGGTGTGCGGCTCGCCGCGAATGCGCACTATCCTGGTCAGGTCTTCCGGTGTAAGGACGCTAAGAGCCCCAAAAACGCAATCCCAACCGCGCTTCCAGAACGCCATGATCTCGTCCCGCGAGCCGAAATCATCGACGAACTCGCCATCTCGCTTTCGCCACGTCTTCTCACCGTCGGTCGTAAGAAAGTCCGTCCAACGCGACAGCATGTTCCCGGCCATGTGTTTCATGATGACCGCAACGCTGTTGGTGTTCGCATCGAGCGGCCGGCGAAGCTGGTCGTCGTTCAATTGCTCGATAGCCCGCTCGGCGAGCTTCTTCTGCGATCGAAACGTCGCGATGGCACTCTCAAGGAAGATGGCTTCAGGTTTTGCCGGGTCCTTCGTCATCCGATCAACCTCCGCACGGTGCGCCATAAGCCTGCGAAACGAGGCGTGGCACACATAATACCGCGCAGTCAAATATTCGCCAGCTCCATCCGAAACGGGGTCCAGGAGGACCACGACGCCGCATAGGCACGGCAACACAGGATGCAGCCGAGCCGTCCTTACAGCCAACGAATCGGGAGCAGGCGTTGGTGCAGCCGCACCGTGGCATGCTAGGCATTAAAGAAATCCACCGGCGACTTTACATCGGACCCCATCGCGACCTCTTTGCCGTCTGGCGAGGAGCAGCATGATTCACGTCAGGCTATGGCGCAAGCTGCGCGGCCGGCGCTAAAATGCGAGGGTTGCAAGCAAAATCTTTGTTTTCTCCTGCCGGGGAGCATTTGGAGCACGTAGGATACTCGTAATGGACGCGGCAAATGGGACATGTCAGATTATGTAAGAAAGCAGGTCTGCGAGGAATACATTGGCCTTGAGACACGTGGAATACTCGTAGGGGAGGCCACAAATGGGAGATGTCAGTTCAGGTAAGAAAACCAGCCTTCGAGTCGTACATCGCCTTGAGTCTCACAGGGTGCTCCGGTGCGAGTCCCCGGAAGGCTCGTCCGCGTGCGCTGCACAGCCACCACTGAAGAACCGCCCGATGGGTACGGGATCAGGATAAGGATAAGGAAGGCACTCATGAAAGGTGCAACGATGAAGACTGGCGATTGTCCTAACACAGAGAAGTGCGATACGAGACACGGCCCACGTTTCGGCCTCTCGGGCCGGGGCATCCTGAGGTACTACGTGCTGATCGGTTCGCTGGTCAGCGGATTCTTTGCCCTGTGCTGGGTGTTGTTGCGAAGCGGACCCAAGCCGAGTCGCCTGGCCTATCCGTGCCAGCAGGCGGCGATGTCCGCGGCTACCTTGACCTTCGGCGCACCGTTGGTCTGCGCACTGATCGCCGCTCGACGTCGTGTGGCCGCCGGGCTGCGCACACCTTCGGGCATTGCGGTAGCCGCGTCTGGCTTACTCCTGACGGCCGGTGTGTGGAGCTACCTCAGCCGCGCGGACACGTACCAGGGACCCGTGCTCAGCCCCCGGGACACCTACCGGGCCAACGTCTTTTACGTGCCCAATACCCCGCAACAACCGGCGGGTGATCGCTTCCTGGGGCTGGATGACCTGCTGCTGCTCATGGGCCGCCAGGGGCTGAAGTTCTACCAGTCGACAACAGTGTCGCCGCTGGCCGGACCGGACGGCATAATCGCCGCGGACGATGTAATCGTGATCAAGATCAACTATCAGTGGGCCGAACGCGGCGGAACCAACACCGACCTGCTGCGAGGCCTGCTTCGCCACATCGTGGACCACCCCGACACTTTCACCGGAGAGGTCGTTATCGGCGAGAACACGCAAACCGAACCCATCGAAGCCTTCGATCGCGCCGAGAACAACGCAGAGAACCATGCGCAGTCCCCACATGATGTTGTGATGCGCTTTCGAGGCCAGGGCTTCGACATCTCTCACTACTCATGGACGGCGATTCGAGTGCGCCTGGCGGACGAGTACTCCGAAGGAGACCTGGACGACGGGTACGTCGTGCAAACCTTCAACCCCGATGTCCAGGGCCGGGTGTCCTACCCGAAGTTTCGGACCGACTTCGGCACGTACATCAGCCTCAGGTACGGCCTGTGGGACCCGGACCTACAGACCTACGACCGCGAGAGCCTGAAGTTCATCAATATGCCGGTTCTCAAGTCACACCACGCTTCCTACGGCGCGACGGCTTGCGTTAAGAACTATATGGGGGTCGTGACGAACTTTCGGGATACCAACTCGCACAACGCCATCGAGTTCGGAATCCTCGGTGCTCTTATGGGCCAGATCCGACCGGCGGACCTGAACATCCTCGGCGCCACCTGGATCAACGCCTACCCGGACAATGGACCATGGTGCAGCTACGACGATGCTACGCGCAGAGACGAGCTGGTTGCGAGCGTGGATCCGGTTGCGGCCGACATCTGGGCCGTCACCAACATTCTCATACCCGCGTTTATCGACAACGAGTACTCGCCGCCGTGGCCGGATCCCAGTGCCGATCCCGCTGACCCCACCAGCGCGTTCCGCACCTACCTGGACAACTCCATGAGTCAGATTCTGCTCGCCGGCTACGATGTCACCAACGATCTGTCTCAGACAGACGTGTTCACCTGGCGAGGCGGCGACTTCATGGAAGACGGAGACGTCGACCTGGACGACTACGACCAGTTCGTGACGTGCTACACCGGTCCCGATGGCGGGCCGGTAGGCTTAGAGTGCCAGCTCGGTGACTTTGATGGTGATGACGACGTCGATTGCGCCGATTGGCTTCGGTTTGTCCTTGCTTGGACTGAAGACGGCGGCCCCCCGGATTTTGAACCCTGCCCGTGCCAGTTGGTCGATGCTCCGCAAGCGGAGATGCCGGTGGTGGCGAAGAACCGGTTTCTCTCGTTAGTTCCAGGCAATCCCGGCCGACAGACGGCGTTGCGCCTCACGTTCGTCGACGTCCCGCCACCGCACGACGCCGTGAACGGCTCGACGATGTGGGTCGCTGAGCCGGTAGAGTACTGTGAGAACGCCGGGCAGGACGTGGCCCCACCCCCGCCGGAAGAGTGCGGGGCTGCTCCAGGTCTGCCCAGCCTCACTCTCACCGCGTCGACACTCCAGTGTCAACCGGACTATCTCGATTGGAGCGAATACGGGACCGTGCACGTGTATCATGAAGCGATTGTGCCTGATGGCGTGTATGAGATTCAGGCGATCGATGAAACTTGCAACTCCGCCCTCGAAGCCGCCTTCTCGTCGGCAGCCTATTTTACGACTAGCCTGTGGGGCGATCTGGTATCGAACTGCATCACCAGGCCCTGCGGCCCGCCGGATGGAATCGTAGGCATACCCACTGACGTCACCGCGGCCCT
>CP070827.1:450307-460999 GCA_020344555.1 Phycisphaerales bacterium | reverse complement strand
GTCACCGACGATCCTGGGGTCAATTTCCTCCGGACTGAGAATCTGAAGGGCGTACAGGTCGTAATTGCGGCCCAGGAGAAAGCGCATGCCCTCCTCATAGCCGGGCTTTTCGAAGAAGTCGCTTAGCACCAGTACGATGCCCGGCTGAGGATGCCGAATGGCAAACTGCTTTCCGGCCTCCGGTAGGTTGCTGGCACCCTCGCAGGCCAAGTTCGTCAAGAATCCGATCAGCTTGAACATCAAATGCCGTCCGCGCACGCCGGTGATCTCGGCCCGCAGGCCATTGGCATACCCGTACAGGCTGACCCGATCGAAGTTGATCAAGCCGATGTAGGCAATGGCTGCGGCAATCCGACGGGCGTAGAGCCATTTACCCGGCTCGCCCCAGTCCATGCTCTTGGACATGTCCAGCAGCACGCTGACGTGCAGGTCTTCCTCCTGCAGGAAGAGCTTGACAAAGAGCTGATCGAGCCGGGCGTAGATATTCCAATCGAGAAACCGCAGGTCGTCCCCGACGACATAGCTACGATAATCGGCGAACTCAACGGACTCACCCCGCCTTTTCGTCAGCCGTTCACCTCGCATCTTGCCGGCGAATATCTTCCGGCTGACCAGGGCAAGCTGATCCAGCTTGTTCATGAACGCCGGATCGAGCAGCTCGTCTGGCTTTGTTCGATCAATCACTGCCACGTTATTGCGTCACTCCGGATTCAATTGTCGATTGACGATTGTGGATTGTCGATTAAACAAGGTGTCGGTCGCTCAATCGACAATCTCCAATCCGCAATCTCCAATCGCGCTACGCCGCCGCTTCGACCATCGTCGGCGTAAGTAGCGGCCGGCGTCCTCGCCGGCCGTTGTCGGCGATACATTGCACAAAACCCTAAATCTCGACAAACGCCTTTGACCACGGCCAGGCCTTCCAGTCCTCTGCCAAGCCCTCCTTCACAGGGTTGTCCATGATGTACGTGAGCACCCGCTCGGCCGTTTCGCCTTCACGGCAAACGTGATCATAGCAGGATCGCTGCCATAATCCCTCGATCCCCTGGTGACGCTTCGCCCAGTGCCCGGTGAAGCTCTTGAACCTCTGCAGCCAGTTTTCAGTTCCACGCCGGAAGTTCCCGGTGATAACAGCACGTGAAGATGTTCGGGCATCAGACAGTAGCCGTACAGCCGGTATCCCAGTTGCTTGCAGACGACCTCGACGCTGCGGCAAACCTGGCAAGCCAACTCGGTGTTTTCAAAAGGTCGCCCGGCCCGCGCCGCGACAACCACGTGGATATCGAGGTCGGCGGCATAATCCGCCTGCGGGTGGCGAACGGCTCGACTGGTTCCAAACGTCTTATACACCCGGGCTGGTTCGTGCTGTTGCATTCCTTGTGTCACTCAAGTCCGGCCGGCGGGGACGCCGGCCGCTACGCTACTCACAATCGGCCGGCGGGGACGCCGGCCGCTACGCTGCAGCTTCCGACATTGTGGGCGTCTTATCGAGCACGTCCTTGAGCACGTCGTCGGTGCCGATCCCTTCCGCCTCACCCTCGAAGTTCAGCAATACCCGGTGTCGCATGGAGGGCAGGTAGATCTTCTGAACGTCACTGAAACTGGCGTTGAACCGGCCGTCGAGCAGGGCATGCAGCTTGGCCCCCAGTGTCAGGGCCTGCACCGCCCGCGGGCTTGCACCCCAGCGCACGTACTTGTTGGTGGCTTCCACGGCGTAGGGGCCGCCGGGGTGCGATGCCATGGACAGGCGAATGGCGTACTCCTGAACATGGGGGGCCATGACGATCCGGCGGACCAGGTTCTGCGTTCCGAGGATCTCCTGGCCGGTCATGGCCTTTTGAACCGACGGGCGATAGTCGGTCGTCGTCCGGTCCATGATCGTCTTCAGCTCGTCCTTGTTCGAATAGCTCACAAGAAGCTTGAACAGAAACCGATCGAGCTGGGCCTCGGGGAGTGGGTACGTGCCCTCTTGCTCGATGGGGTTTTGCGTCGCCATCACGAAGAACGGTTCCTGGAGTTGATGACGAGTGCCGCCCACAGTCACCGAATGCTCCTGCATGGCCTCCAGGAGCGCCGATTGAGTCTTGGGCGTTGCCCGGTTGATCTCGTCGGCCAGGATGATCTGGCCGAACAGCGGGCCTTTCTGGAACTCGAAGGTGCGCTTCCCGGACGCGGGATCCTCCGAGATGATCGTCGTTCCGATGATGTCCGCCGGCATCAGGTCGGGGGTGAACTGAATTCGAGAGAACTTCAAGTCCACAGCCTCGGCCAGCGTGCGGATCAGGTAAGTCTTACCCAGACCGGGCACCCCCTCGATCAGCACGTGACCGCCGACAAACAGGGCCGTCAAGACTCCCTCGACAACCTCCGTGTGACCGACGATGACCTTGCCTATCTCATCACGAACAGCCTGAAACTTCCTGCGAAACTCCTGCGTCGCCTTTTCAACAGCCGGATCAATCTGTGATGCCATGGCCCGCTCCTAACGGTTCGACACTCGTACAACCGGGACGCACCACAGCATCGCCACTGTGTTGCGTTTTCTGAATCCTCGGGTACCGGTGGATTCTCTCACATTTCAACGTTTATTCATCCTTCTTCTTCTGATCGCGCTCAGCGCGCCGCTTGGCGCGCAGTAGTCGCGAGGTGGTTGTCGGCTCCTCTTCCGCCTCCTGGTCTTGCGCTGGTGGTTCTCCGGGTCTGGGTTGCGGCGTCGCGGTCTTGGCGCCGCCGAGGGCCTCATGCAGATCACCCGCAGGCCTGGCTGCCCGCTCATCCCCTACATCGAAACGGCGTCTGGCGGTGGCTCGTGGCAGCGGGGTGCCCTCCACGTCCCGGACACCTTCAGCCGCTTCAGCTTCGAAGCCGTCGCGGACCCGCTCGCGCGTGCTCTTGAGCTTCTCCAGTGCGACTGCGCTGCGGTCACCGGCTTGCCGAAGAGCGGTGACAGAATGAGTCATGAAGTCAAACAGCGGCCCGATGTACCGGAATCGGATTGTCCACCCGACCAGCTCGGCCAGAAGAAACACACCCAGAACGCCCCACCACGGACCATGTCGCATGTCCAGACCGAACAGCAGAACAACGACTATCACGACCTCCACCACGACGGACAACGCCAACCAGCTAGCCAGCCGCCGAACCGCCACATCAAGCAGAAAGGCCGGCAAGAGTAGCCAAGCGAGCACCCATTCCCAAGCCGGCCGCTTCGCTTCAGTCGGCGGCAGATCGTGTTTGAACACGTCGGCCTCTTGGGGCTGAACATCCAACCAGCGGCCGTCGGTGGTTTCAGCCACTTGCCGCAACAAGGTCTCGTTGGGCATCAGGTCACGATACTCCGGCGAGAACGGGACCGATAGCCCGGTCCGAATCGTCCCCAGGCTCCTCCCGTCGGCACTGTGAACGTGGACGTTGGCGAGATATTGACCCGCCTGTTCGATCGGGACGTCTGCTTCATAATGCCCGGGCCCGGTCTGCATGAACTGAACCGGCATGGCCTGGTTTCCCGGGCCGATGACTTTGGAACGTAGCTGCAGCAGATTGAGATAGCTTGCGTCCTTGTCCAGGGCATCGATCACGATGCGTCCACGGTTACCGTCGACTTTGGTGTATGTGTCGAAGTTGGCGGGTGTATCCTGCCGCATGGTCCAGCGGACGATCTGAGCCCACAACTTGGCGAACTTGGGCCACCGCGTCCAGTCCTCGCCCCACACCGGCCAATAGCCGCTCGTAAACGCCACCGTCTTGCCCAGCTCGTACTGCCAGTGGGCCAACAAAGGGTCCTCACCGTCGTCGGTGAAACGCACCACGGGAATAAGCACATTGGGGCTCGGTTTTGGTGATGTCAGGACCATACCCTCTAGCGGCGGCAAGGACTCGTCCGGCTCCACGCCGGCCAGCAATTCGCTCTGGGCATGTAGAATCTGCGGCTGCAATGTCTCTTCGATGATAAGCGGACGACGGACCACCTTTGATTCCTTGACGAAGATCTGGGGGAGCTGCCGCGGGTTTCGGGCTCCATAGAACTTGCCACCGGTCATGTTGGCGATTCTGCGCATCGTTGCGGTCGTCACATGCGCGCCCCATCCAATGGCGATGGTGCTGACTGTGATCTTGGCTTTCGCGTAGTCGGCAAGCAGTCTTTGTGACGGTCCCTGGGCGTCGCCGTCACTGAGGATAATCACGTGTTTTTGGGCGGCGTCTCGGCCCCGGCCTCCGGTCAGCTCTTTATACGCCATTCGCATGGTCGTGCCGAAGTCCGGCATATCCCCGATCTGCATCCTATCGATCTTGGCTTTGACCGCCGCTTTGTTGGTGTTCAGATCTAGCGGTACTTCCCAGTTCTCTCCGCCCGGGGAGTAGCTATATGTGAGCACGCCGAAATAATCCTGCGAACTGATCGTATCGACGCTCTTTTTGGACATCTCCTTCCCCCAGTAATTACCTCGGGGCATCTCGCAACTATGCATGATCAGCACTAGTGCCCCTCGCGGGATCACACGTTTGTGCTTGATCTCGAAGGAGACGGGCATGATCTCTTCGATGGGGCTGCCTATCCAACCGCCCGCACCGAACCCCTCGTCCCCACCCAACATGATAAGTCCGCTGCCCATGTCTTTGACGTAGGTGGCCAGGTCCTGCTGCTGCTGGTCGGTGAATGTGGCGGCCGGGATGTTGGCCAGAATGATTGTCGAGTAGTTCATCATCTGCAGAAGCCCGAACTCGCCCAGCTCGGCCGTGGTCTTGATATCAACGTTTACGTTCTCGCTGAGCAGGGCTTCATAGAGGGGAAGGTCAAGCTGTCGATCCGGGCTGACCAGAAGTGCCCGGCTCTTGCCCGACACAAACGAAAAGGCGCTGGCAGTGTTGTTCAAAGCGGTCACGTCCATCGACTCGTCGTCCGGGCGGAAAGTGGCCTCGAAGGTGTGCGCGCCTGCGCCGTGGACGGGCAGCTTTATAAAAAAGGTGTTCTTGCCCGGCTTCAGATCGACCCTGGCTCGATCTTCCGGAAGGTTGACCAGTTGCCCATTCTGATAGATGGAAATCGCGCCTGAGACGCGTTTGTTGGTATTCAGGATCATGCGGATGGGAACCTGCTCGCCCGGCTCGGCGTGCGTTGGCGCGATCATCCGATCGAAGTAGACCTCGTTGCTATGGGCGTACCACAGCGGCACCACGTCGACGGGGATACCATCCGCCTTGGCCCGCCGGGCCTCAGTCAGCAGATCGCCCAAGTTGTCGTTGCCGTCGGACATGAGCACAACGCGCTTGGCAGTGTCGTGCGGGAACATGGCCATCGCCAATCGCATCGCTGAAGCCACATTGGTGCGATCCATATTAGGCATGATGGGAAGTCGGCCGGGCGGGACGAAGTAACCGCCGCGCATGGGCAGTTGTTCCAGGTAGGCGTCGCGGGCGAAATCGATTACGCCTACCCGATCGTCGGGTGGGAGGTCGGTGGTCACTTGACGGATGTATTCCTCTTGATACTCCTGCAGCGGCTGGACACTGTGCGAGCGATCCATCAAGAAGATAACCGTCAGGTCGTCATTGCGTCGGACCCGCTCGACCCCGGCCAGACAGCACGCAACCAGAATCACCAACAGGCCGCGAACCACCAGGGCCAGCACCCTTCGCGCCGGGTCAAGCCCCGCCAGGCTCCTGAGCGACGCCACGATCAGCACCGGCACCAGCAGGCACAGCCACAGCCACGCCGGCTGCTGGAACTCAAACGGAACGGTCATCGCCACACTGGTCATGGTCGGACGATCTGGACTCGACTGTTGAGCGAATCGACAACGTACACGTTACCGCCGGGGCCGAATGCGGCCCCCCATGGGGCAAACAGCTCACCGGGTTTTCGACCGGCGCCGCCCCAGATGCGCAAGGAGCGCCCGTCCCTGGCAAACCATTGCAGACGATTGCCCTCATACTCGCAGACCATGATCTCCCCACTGGGTGACACACTAATGTCATAAGGATAGCGGAGCTCGCCGGGGCCGTCGCCGAAGCCGCCAAACGCCGCCAGCACCTCCCCGCTACGCGAGAGCCTCACAATCCGATGGTTGCACGCATCCGCAATCCAGAGAGTTTGCTGGTCGTCGATGTCGATCCCGGCCGGACGGCGGAGGGGTTTCCCATCGATCAGTCCCTTGCCTATCGCCTTTACGAACTTCAAATCCGACGACCACTTCGAAATCCGGTCGTTGCCCTGGTACTCGCTGACGTAGATGAATCCGTCGGCATCGACGGCCACGTCGGTAGGCAGGAGGAACTCACCGTCGCCGGTACCTTTGCGGCCGAACGAGCCGAGTTGGTTCCCATCCCGGTCGAAGACCATAACCCGGTGGTAATGTGTGTCGGCGACGAAAATCCGCCCGTCCGGATGCACGGTCAGACCCACGGGCTTGCCCTGGGCCGTTTCCGGCATTCGCCAATACGTCTCGAGAGTACCGTCGGCGCCGAAACGTTGCACACGTCCACTCTTATCCACCACGAACACCGACCCGTCGGGTTCTGCTGTGATCGCCCGAGGATAGCTGAACGCCCCCGGCCCCAGACCCACACCTCCGAAGATCCCGATTACGCCGTTAGGCGTAATTGCCGGCGGTTCGCAACCGGCAACCAGGCCCAGGACAACAGGGAGCAGGACCAGGCGGATTGCAAGCCGTGGGAGCATCAAATTACAAACTAAGCAGCAGGCCTTAGCCGGCGCACACGCCCGCGCGAGGTTTCGACCGCGACTCGTGTGAGTCGTTGTCGGCACCCACCTAGTCCTTGTCCGCGCCCTCGCGAGCCTGTTCGGTGGACTCATCCGCGCTATCGCCATCGGTGGCCGCTTTCGGTTCGCTGAATTTGACGTCTTTTATAGACCTCTGCACGGTGGAGAAATAGTCCTTCACCGCCTTGTGGTATTGGCGCGGAATGCGATTGCGGTTGATCCGGTCGCTGGCGTCGTGCTCGGCGGCCATGACGACGTCGGTGAATTCAGACGTAACGTCGCCTTTGACCTGCTCTCCGTCGAAAAGGAACTGACCGATGATGGCACCTTTCCCGGTGTGCACCTTTCCCCGCTCAGTCTTGAAGCGAACGGGCGTCTGCTGTTCGGGGGCAAGCCCTCCGCGTCCCTGACCCAGCCGTCCCATACCCGCGCCCGGCTCCTTTCCCTGGCAACGCCCGCAGCCACGACCTCCGCAGGCCGGGCAAGGCCGATCCAGGCTGTCCTTGGTGTTCTGCAAATCGGCCAAGGCCGACTCAAGTTGGCCCATCTCCTGTTCGAGCGTTTCAAGGTCGCTCAATTGATCAGCGGCCATGGATAATCCCGCCAGGGCCTCGCCCATCTGACCAGGATTGGCACTCTGGCTTCCCTGCTTCATCGACTGGGCGAGCTTCTTGGCCATGCTGCCGGCCTGCTGCCGCTGCTGGAGCTGCTTGACCAGCTTTTCAATCTGCTGCTGACTCAGCCCCTTCTCTTCAAGCTGTTTCTTGAGTTGATCCAGATCCTCCTTCTTGAGATTCTGGAGTAGTCGTTCGAGGTCCTCTTTCTTGATTCCGGCCTGCTGGAGTTTCTCGGCGAGCTTTTCGTTCTTGGCCAGCTTCTCGAGTTGCTTGGCAATATCCTCAAGCTGTTTGCTGATCTTGACAACCAGCTCCTTGTCCTCCTCGGACTTCAGCGTCGCCAGTTGCTCCCGCAGAGCGTTGATCTCCTCTTTGGCGGTTTTGAAATCGCCCTTGGCCAGGGCCTTGGTGAGCTTTTGTGTCGGCGCGTTGGGGGATCGCGGCACCTTCAAACCGCGCAACATCTTGCGCATTTCTTTCGTGGCTTCGTACTTGGCGCTTTTTCGTTTTTGTCTGACGGCGTCGGCCAGCTTATCGATCTTCTTGATGGCCTCGTGGCGGATATCCGCCGGCCTTTGCAGCTTGCCGCCGGCCACCACGTCTCGGACACCCAGCTCCTCTTTGAGATCTTGCAGTGCCGGGTTGGCCTCCGCCATCTTCCGGACGGCGTCCATCTTCCGCTTGACTGCGACCTTGGTTTGCTCCAACTGCGCGGTCTGCTCGTCGGCCTCTGTCGCCTCACTCGACTTGAGCAGACCCGGTGATACAAGAAACATCAGCGCGGCGAGGATGATCGAGGCCGCGCCCCATCCGACCCCCTGCGGCATCTTCAGGCGGATATGCTGGCTAGCTGACAGCGACCCGCTGGCGCGCTCCGCATCGGCGACAACGGCTCTGGCAAACGGGTCGGCCGCGCCGGCGCAATACTGTCCGCTGCTGAGGCGCTCACGAAGGCCTGCCGCCTCATCGAGCGAAACTGCGGCGAATGCGGCGTCCTCGCGTCTGGCCGCCATCCATGCCGTGGCCCCGATCATTGCACCGGCTGCCAGACCCAGGCCGATCCAATGCAGCGGCATCGGCAGGTCGTACAAACGCTGAATCAGCACCACAAGGGCGAAGATGCCGGCCGCGACGGCTACGAACCAGGACACGTCGTAAAGCCAGCGATTAACCCAAAGCCGATACTGGGCGGTCCGGATTTGCCGTTCGAGTTGCGTCATTTTGCTGCCTCCGCGTTCTCTCCGGTGCGGCGGATGCTTGTGCTCCGCCTATATGCTACCCGGTCGGGCAGTGAGAGACAAACTCGCCAGCGTTTGTCACCAGCTCTGGGAGTCCCGCGTCTATGGCCGCCCGACACCTGATTATCCCCTGTTTCTGACACCTGATTCTGTCTATTCTCCCGATCGACCGACAATATTTGACAAGGTACGGGGGCGAATGTCCTGAGTCCGCCTCGGCCCGTGTATCTGGTAGAATGTAGGGCCGCGGATGAGCCCTTGGGCTCTCGGCCGGGGACGACCCGCAAGGGGCCTGCCACCATGCGCACAATGCCCGCTGATTGGGACGGACGAAGAACTGCACTGTTATGGTTGGCTGTGCCGAAGCCCTGGGTACGGTTGCTCACACTGGGGATAGCATACTGCCGCACGTGGGTCGGGCTCGTCCTCCGGGCGGCCCTGGCATTGTCGGCAGCCTTTGTTGTTGGGCCGGCCGCCTCGGCACGGCAGCCCGTAGCCACACCGCCCACTGATGTTGACCAGACGCCACCGGAGGTGGAGGGGCCGCTCCCTTCGTTCGTGGTCGTCGAGGGGCAGATCACCGACCACATCGGCGCCGGCCAGGCGGGAGTCAGCGTCACGGCACGGCGGAAAACCGCGGACGGCACCATCGGCGATGTGATCGCAACCACCACGACTGATGAGTTCGGCGACTTTGTGATAACCGCACCGGAGCCGATACGTGGTGACATCGTGGTCACGTTTTCCAAACCGCTTTATGCTGATATGACCCGCGAGGTCAACGTGGGTGATGATGAGTTCCCGCCGTATCTCGGCGAGATGCTTGAAGGCAAACTGGTGGTCATCGGTCGCGTCGTTGATGCCCTTACCGACAAGCCGGTGGCCGGGGCATCGGTCAACCTCAAGGCCCAACACCAGGATTGGTATGAGAACACGGACGAGCAGGGGCACTTCACGATCAAAGGCGTGTTTCCGGGTGATGGCGAACTGATCGTCGAATCCGAGGGCTACGGGCGCGAGCGGGAACCGGTCGCCAGGCTGGAGGATTTCGGCGAGATCATCGTGTCGCTCAAGCCTGAGCGAATCGTGCATATCAAGATGGTCGATGACTCCGGTGAGCCGATCCCCGGCGTGACCGTGGAATGCTTCGACCGGGCGCACGACGATTTCCGAACGCTTGTCACGGACGAAAAGGGGACCGTGACGCTCCGCGGAGTCCATTTCGACGCAGCCGCGCTCGGCGTCCGGCTCACCCACGAGGAGTATGTATCAAGCGAAGGATTCGATCGCCAGATCGTCCCGCCGGAGCAAGAGGTCGAGTCTACACATCGTCTCGTGATGGCCCGTGCGGGCCGCATCACCGGCCGGGTGACCGATGCCGGCACGGAGAAGCCGGTCAACGGGGCCCGCCTTATCACCGGCGATGAGTACTCCTACAACTCGCCGCGTGACTGGGCCAGCTACACAGGCAATTACACCATCCGGGGCGTCAGACCCGGAAGAACGACCGTCACAGTCCACGCGTCCGGCTATGCCCCGGACTTGAAGACGGTAAACGTGACAGCCGGTGGCACCGCACAGCTTGACTTTTCACTCAGTGAAGGAGCCACACTGCTCGGCACTGTGAAGGCTGACGACGGCAAACCGGTTGCCGACGCCTACGTCGACGCGACACTGTGGCGAGGCCGGTCCACCCTGGGCCTACGCGCTGTAACGAACGCTGAAGGCGAGTTTTCCATCACCAACGCTCCGCGCGATGAATTTGAGATCGTTGCCATGGCACGTGACTACGGCGAGGTGGCAAAGACGGTCAAGGTAAGCCCGGGCAAGATCGTCCAGATCACTCTTCCAGCGGGCCCGGACGCCGGCGACCCGCGAAGTCTCCCCGGCCTCAAGCCTGGTGACCCGGTCCCGGACTTGACCCTGACTACGCTGGAGGGGAGGGTGTTCAGCCTGGCCGACCTGAAAGGTAAAACCGTTTTGCTGGACTTTTGGGCGACCTGGTGCGCCCCCTGCATAGAGGACATGCCCCACCTGATAGCCGTTTATGAGAAGTTCGGCTCGCGCAAGGACTTCCTCATGATCGGCATCAGCCGGGATTTTGAGGCGGCACCGC
>CP070827.1:439422-450207 GCA_020344555.1 Phycisphaerales bacterium | reverse complement strand
GATTCAATTGATTCCCTGCTCAAGTTTGTGGAGTCCGTGCGCATGTAGGTGATGAGCCCGACGGGACCCTCCGACCCGCCGATATCGATCCCCTCGTAGAGTTGCTGGGCCACACGCATGGTTCGCGACGGTGCAAAGCCCAATGCGCTGGAGGCGGCCTGTTGAAGCGCGGCGGTGGTGAACGGCGGGCCGGGCCTTGAAGTAGTGCGGCGCTTCTGGATTTCCTTGATCGTAAATGTGGGTGCGTTCGAGGGGTCAGTGCGACCCTTCAGGGTTATTAGCTTCAAACCCTGATCCGCGTATCCCTCAAAGTCACGTTCGTCAACGTCATCCGTCACAAAGCCGAGTGCCTCAGCCACGGCGGTCACTTCGGTCACGTTGGCGGCCCGGAAATCCTTACCGGCAAGTTTGACGAGCTCGGCGTAAAGGCACTGATGCCCGGACAGCCAAGTGTTACGCTCCTTAGTAGTGCGCCCCGTTGCGGGATCTTTGGCGCCGGCCAGGAACTTGACCCATGCGTCGCTGAGTTTGCCGGCTTTGGACGGGTCGGTGGCAAAATTCGCCGAGATTCGCCATGACTCTTCGGGGGTGAAGGCCCGAATCTCCTCTTCTCTTGTCACGATCAGGCGGACCGCCACGGACTGGACCCGCCCGGCTGAGAGTCCCCTGGCGATTTTTGCCTGGAGCAGCGGGCTGAGCTGATAGCCCACGATTCTGTCGAGGAGGCGGCGAGCCTGTTGGGCGTTCACTTTGTCCATGTCCAGGCGGTGGGGCTCTGCAAAAGCGGCCCGGATCGAGGACCTCGTGATTTCGTTGAAAACCACCCGGTGGGTGCGATCCCGGTTCAGGCTCAGGGCGTGGACCAGGTGCCAGGCGATGGCCTCGCCCTCCCGGTCGAGGTCTGTGGCGAGATAGACCTTGCCGGCCTTGGCGGCCGCCTTTTTCAGCTCGCCTACGACCTTGCGTTTGCTGTCCAGGATTTGGTAGACGGGCTCGAAGTTCTTGTCCAGGTCGATGGCCAGCTCGTGCGGGGGCAGGTCGCGAACGTGCCCCATGCTGGCCATGACCTTGTACCCCGCCCCCAGGTATCGGTTGATCGTCTTGGCCTTGGCGGGCGACTCGACGATAACTAATGCAATCTCAGAAGGTTGCGTTTTCCTTGGCACAGCCTATACCCTATTGTGATGCACGGCGACCGAGCCACGGCTCGGGCGGCTGGTCCTTAGTATCGACCGAGAACGCGAGTCCCTGCATCGCCCCATTATAAACCCCCCGGTTGACGCGAATCGGGGGGTTTAGCAGGACTGGGTAGGGCTGTCAAACCGATGTCGCCGGGATGAGGAAAAAGTGGGTTGATTTTGGCGCCGGATCACGTATAGTGGTGTGGGGCACCTGGGCGACACGTAACCTTTTATTTAGTAAGGACTTACGTCATCATGATGAAGTTCTTCCGTAAGCACAACAAGAAGCTGCTGGCCGTTTTTATGACCCTGCTGATGATCGTCTTCCTTGGCGGCAGCGCCCTGGACAGCCTGCTCACACCGCGCGCCAACGTCGTTGTGGCGGACAGCTATGTCGGCGAGATAAGCTTCTCGGACCACGGGGAGGCGGAATACACAACCAGGATCCTGGAAAGAATCGGCGTGGACTGGCAGCGACCGTTCCCCGGGTTGCCGGAACCGCTCGAGACGCTCGACTGGATCCTCCTTATCCGGGAGGCGAGGGAGCTTGGAATGGCGGTCGATCCCGGGACAGTGCGATATTCGCTGGGTGGCCAGGGTGGGATCAGCGAGCTGGCCAGGCAACTCAGGGTCAAACCGACGCATATTCTGAAGGCCATGGCGGAATACACTGCGGTGGTCGACACCGCGCGCGCTGTTGGCGGTGTAGCCAGACCCAGCGAAGCGGAAGTCCATATTGCCGCCCGTAACGCCATGGAGAAGGTGAGGGTCACCGCGGTTCTGCTGCCGGCCAAGGCGTTTGTGGATGAGCAGGAGGAGTTGCCCGAGGTCGAGATCGAAGCCCAGTTTTCCGCCTATCGAGACCGCGAACGCGGACCCGGTCTGGAGTTCGGCTACTACGTAGAGCCCACGGTCAAGGTGCAATACATCAAGATTGACCGGGATGCGATATCAGAACGAGTCCGCATCGCTAACCTCGAGAAGAAAGCCAGGACCTACTACGACGAGGTTCATGAACAGGACCCCGCGTTCCGCAGACCGCCGGAGGAGCCGCCCTCTGAGGGAGATTTTCCGGACGACGACGCTATAGAAGGTCCTCCTTACGAACCACCCCCGTTTCTGGATTGGGAGGAAGCATCCGAAATTGCTATCGGGATCGTGCGTCAAGAGGCAGCCGACGAGGCCGCGGCGCAGATCGCCCACTGGCTCGTACAATACACGGCCGAACCCTGGCACACCGTGACGCGTGGCGAAGATGGCTACAAGACCGCACCCCAAAGTGTGGCGCAGCTCGAGTACTACGAACGCGTAATCGAGAACATGCCTGCGACGATCGCCTATCCCCACGCGGTCTCGGTCGGCATGACCGATTTCTTCAACAGTGACGAGTCCCTCGATGTTCCCATGCTTGGGATGGCCTCATTCCGCCCGGAGCGTGGCGGCATGCCGCTATGGCTGCGCCAGTTGGCGTTCCGGACCAAGGCCGTTGTGCCGAAGGTCCCATTTGACGGAGACGCAAATCCGTCGGATTACCTGGCTCCCTTCCAGACATGCCAGTATCCGCTGACCGACTCTGACGGGAACATATACGTATTTCGCGGCATTGACGCGCGCGAGGGACATATAGCGGAGTCTGTGGATGAGGTGCGCGAGCGGGTACTGGAGGATCTGCGTATGTTGCGCGGATATGACGTTGCACTGGCGCGTGCGGAGTCGCTACGGAGTTGCACGGACGCCATCACTCTGCAGGAGGCGTACGAGAGCGACGAGGAACTTGTGGCTTTGATGGGAACCGAGAAAGGCGCCGGCGGTGGTTACTTTGAACCTCCGGCGTTCGCCCGCGTCGCCCGGTTCGACGCGGTCCGCGGCGAAAGACCTGAGAAGACGGTCATGGGTGGCGGGATCGGGCCAGTCAGGAGCGAGATCATCGATCAGTGCTTTACGCTCGAGGAAGCCTATGAAAAGACCGCGGTGATTGAACTCAAGGACCGGGCGACGGCGATGGTGGTGAAGTGGCTCGAAACAGAACGTGCCCTTGACGAGGAATTCATGGACACGCGCGAGGAGTTTGTACAGCAAATGTCAGGCGCTCGAGCTTCGACCGCGGTGGCTGCTTGGCTCGACCCGGAGCAGATTCGGGCCCGCAACGGGTTCAAGGTTGTGCAGGACTAGTGCTCCGTCAGCGGTGTTTCGATGGGTCGCCGGCAGACATGCCCAAGCCCACCACCGACGCGCCATCAAAGCCCATATGCCCCCCGGGGCGGGCTTGGGCATGGCACCCACGATCGGAGAACTCGTCAAATGACGGCTGACAGAGCACTAGCGCCGAGTCGGAGAAAAGGCCGCAATCGCTTGTCTTTTCCGGAACGCTGGCCTATAATCTGTGCGGCGGCAGTAGGAATCATTCATACCCTACTACCTTACCTTGACGGGGCCGCCCCGTCGCCTTCGTAATGTAAGACTGCTGAGAGGAATACGGTGCCACTGCATGGAGGCTGTAATGTTTGCGCCTCGGATGTGTGGCGCCGTTGTCGCTCTCGGTGGTTGAAAGGATTCGCAGAATGAGTCAACCGAAAGTGTATTCTCGAGGATGAGTCCGACTCTCCCTCCCCTGTGCGTCACGATGTTCCTCCCGTGACGCGTAGACCTCAGCGCCGCATTCGTTTCTCTCCGACGAATGCGGCGCGGCCTTTTTTTACCAGGGCCAACCGTAAGGGCTACCGATCTCCTTCGTGCTTGGTGCGGTAGACACCGCGCTCGCAGGCAACGGTGAAGGCTTCCACAGTCGCTTTGAAAAGCTCCCATGCGTTGCGGATTCGATCGGCTTCATGGGGCTCAATCACGCCGTCATCCTCGATCGATCTGGTGACGGTTAGGAGTAGCTGGCTGAACTCCTTGACGAGTCGTTGCGTGTTGACCAGTAGCTCGGTGCTCATGTCGGCGGCCAGCTCCGAGGGATTGGAAACGAAGAATCCCCCGGCCTCGTGGCACAGCCAGCTCACCACGTCGCGGTCGCCTGTTATGCGGACCACGTCAGCCAGGCGGTCGAGAGGATTTCGGGCCCCGCCTACGTCCGGATCGTCGGGGTCCCACTCCTGGCACCACTTGTAGATCAGGGCCGGCGAGAGCCGCAGCTCGGCCGCAAGTGCCTTGACGCCCACGGTCTCGGCCGCCCTTTTGAGAACCTCATGAGAATGCATCGGCGACTCCTGACTCCCGATCCGGGTCCCAGGTGACTTATAGAGCCGGCCCGGCACCACCGTGCCATTAGGGTCGATCGTCAAACGTGAGTTATACTACCGGGTCTGGTGGTCGACATCCATGAGGCATCGAGGCAGCACTGCCTTTTGCACCCAGAGCACGTTCAAACCAAGCGAGAGATTGCGGGCCTGCTCAAGGCCGCCGGGATACGCCCGCGGAAGCGGTTGGGGCAGCATTTCCTGATCGATGGCAATCTGATGCGCCGCCTGGTTCGCTGCGCCGAGCTGGACCGCTGCGACCTGGTGCTGGAAGTGGGTGGCGGTACAGGAGGTCTGACCGACCTGCTCGCTGCCGGGGCTGGACAAGTCGTGTGCGTGGAACTGGACCGGGACCTTTACGCCATCCTCGAGGACCGGTTCCGCGACGAAGCCCGGGTCACGCTGCTGCATGGCGACGTCCTCGAGAGCAAGCACCGGATCAGGCGGGAGGTTGACGGCACGATTGGAATGCACGACGGCGGAGCCACCGGCGGTGTCAAGCTGGTTGCCAATCTGCCTTACCAGGTGGCCACGCCCTTGCTGATGAACCTGCTGGTGGATTACCCCCAGGTTCGGCGACTGTGCTTTACGGTTCAGGCGGAGGTGGGTGAACGGATCACAGCCGCCTGTGATTGTAAGGCGTACGGCCCGCTGAGCATCATCTTGCAGTCACTTTGCTCGATCGAAACGGTGGCGAAACTCCCGCCGCACACGTTCTGGCCCCAGCCGTCGGTCGATTCGGTGATGATCCGAATGGATGTCGGAGATCGGCCGTTCAACGATCAGGAGGAGCTTTGCCGGTTCGTTGCTCTGGTGCGCGGCGCCTTCAAACATCGCCGAAAAACGCTGCGATCGGCCTTAGGATACGTTCTGAATGAAGCCTCCCGAGACCGAGTGTGCCAGCGGTTCGACGCTAAGCGCCGCCCCGAATCGTTCAACGTCCACGAGTGGGCGGGTGTTTTCCGTGCGGCAGACGGCGGCGATGCTTGATTGGGGATTGTCGATTGGGGATTTGGGATTTCGGATTTGGGATTGCGGATTGAGGATTGGGGAGGGAGCCGCGCAAGTATGGTCACAGGACGCCGGGAATCTTGGAACCACGATAACTCGCTATTCGCTATTCCCCGTTTGCTATTCGCTATCCGGCGGGACGTGAGAAATCGACCGCCCGCGTATACAATACACCGGTATGCAAGAGGTGATTTACCTGGACAACAACGCGACGACCCGGCCGCTGCCGGAGGTTGTCGAGGCCATGCTTCCCTTCCTGCGGGAGGCGTACGCGAACCCGTCGAGCGTGCATCAGTTTGGACAATCGGTCCGGCACCAGGTGGAATGCGCACGAGAGGAAGTGGCCCGGCTCATCGGGGCTACGTCCAAGGAGATTATCTTCACCAGCGGCGGCACGGAGAGTATTAACCTTGCCATCCGTGGGGTGCTGGGCGTGCAGCCCGATCGTCGTCATGTTGTGACCACAGCCGTCGAGCATTCCGCGGTTCTGCACCTCGCCGAACAACTCGAAGCGGAAGGGTACACGGTCCACTACGTAGGTGTTGATTGTGATGGTCGATTGGACGAAGCCGAGTGGGAAGCCAGGCTTACCGACCGGACCGCACTTACCACGCTGATGCATGCCAACAACGAAACAGGCGTGATCTTTGACGTACGCCGCTTGGCCGCCATCGCTGCTGATCGGGGCGTTCCCGTCCATGTCGATGCAGCGCAATCCGTCGGCAAACTGCCGGTCGATGTCTCGTCCTGGCCGGTGCAGCTTGTCAGCCTTGCGGCCCACAAATTCCACGGTCCCAAAGGCGTGGGGGCACTTTATGTTCGGCGGCGCACGCGTGTGGCTCCCTTGGTCATGGGCGGCGGCCAGGAACGGAAGCTGCGCGGCGGTACGGAGCACGTCGCCGGAATCGTCGGCATGGGGGTGGCAGCTAGGATCGCTAAAAGAGACAGCGCCGACGTCGTCCGAACGGTTGGCGCCCTGCGTGATTCCCTGGAGGCCGGGATCCTGTCGAACGTATCCTTTGCCCACGTCAACGGGCGGGGTGCCGAACGCATCTACAACACCACGAACATCTCGTTTGAGGGCCTGGGAGCGGAGGCCATCCTGATTCTGCTTAGCGAGGCCGGCATCTGTGCATCCAGCGGCGCGGCCTGCAGCAGTGGATCGCTGGAACCGTCGCATGTATTAAAAGCCATGGGCATCAAGGAGCGAATCGCTCACGGTGCAATCCGCTTCAGTCTGTCACGGTTCAACACGCAGGAGGAGATCGATCGGGCTGTCTCGATCGTTCCGGGGCTGCTGTCGAAACTGACGGTGTTGAACCGCCGTTAAACTTGGGTTTGTCTGCGCAAATGGATGAATAGCCGCGTGAACCAGGCACAAATCGGCATTATCGGTGGAACGGGACTTGGTGACGTACTCCTAAAGCAAGTGGGCGGCGAAACGGTGAGCATGGATACACCGTTCGGACCGCCGAGTAGCATGCCCGTTCTCGCTACCTGGGAAGGCGTGGATGTCGCCTTCATCTTGCGTCACGGGCCCGGACACAAGCTCAATCCGTCACGCGTCCCGTACCGCGCGAACATCTGGGCGGTAAAGCAACTTGGTGTGTCGGCAATCATCGCGAGCGGGGCCACCGGCAGCCTTCGCGAGGACATCGAGCCGGGACATCTGGTGCTTTGCGATCAGGTGATCGACAGAACATTCCTGCGCAAGAGCACTTTCTTCGATGAAGGGGTGGCGGTTCACGTAGAGCTTGCCGAGCCTTTTTGCCCGCAGCTTCGGGCGTTGCTTGCCAAGGCCGGAGCACGGGCTGCAACCACCGTACACCACGGAGGCACCTACGTATGTATGGAAGGGCCTCAGTTTTCCACTCGGGCGGAGTCGCAGGTGCACCGGCAATGGGGTGGCGACCTTATCGGCATGACCTGTATGCCTGAGGCCAAGCTGGCTCGGGAGGCAGAAATCTGCTACGCGCTGGTGGCCCTTCCGACCGACTACGACTGCTGGCGTCCGCCTGATCCGAGCCGGGGCCGGGACGACCTGTTACGCGAAATCCTGGAAAATCTGCACCACGCCAGCGATAACGCCACCAAGTTGATCCATGAGGCCCTGAAGCTCATGGACGGTCCTCCACCTCCTTGCCATTGCCACGACGCCCTGAAGCTGGCTATCTGGTCTGACAAGCCGCAGATCGACCCGTCCGTGAAGAAGCGACTTGAACCACTCATCGGCCGGTACGTTACCGATAATGATGACAGCGCTCCGTAGCGGCGCATCCGGTCAGAAATCGGGGATGGTTCGTTTGGACGGCTCACACACGAGATTCTTGTTTGCAGTCGCTTGCTGCTGTGGTGCGGCCGTCTCCGTGTGCGCGCAGGAGATACCCCTTGCCGACGTACCGGAGGGGTTGCGCGCCGACTTGACGTACGACGTATATGTAAACGACAGCCTGGGAGCCGCTGACGCCATCGCCAAGGCCCAGGCACTCGGGGCACGCCGTCGCTGGAGCGAGGCGGCCGAGATTCTGCAGCGCACCCAGGAGACGGCCGGCGACAAGCTGGTGCGCGTTTCACCAGGCCGCTACGTGGGCATCCGTGACCATATCAACTCGTTGATTGCTCGTTGGCCCGACGAAGGGATCAACACTTACCGAAGCCTGTTTGAGCGGGAGATGGCAGCCTCACTCTCGGGGCCGTCCACTCTGCGAACAGTGGAAGAGCTCTTGCCGCTGTTTGATCGCTACTTCTGTACAGAAGCTGCGGCCAGGCTCGCCGACGTGATCGGGCAGGCGGCAATAGAGGCGGGTGATTTGGCGCTGGCGGAGTGCGTTTACCGGCGCGTCCTGGAGCACCATCCGGACCGTTCCAGCTATGGGCCGGCCTATCGGGCGATGCTTGCCGTGGTGGCTGCTATGTGCGGTGACGACGATATCGATGCGGCCAAATTCGATGAAGAGACCAAGATTCGTTGGATGGGTCAGGATCGGGTCGTTCGCGACGTGATCGCCGAGGTAAGCGAGCGGTTTTCGGCTTTGCGGGCACCGCTGTCGCCCTCTGAGTGGCCGATATTCGGTGGCGACACGACCCGCAACAGACGGGCTTCCACCGATGTCCGTGAACTCGGGTTGTTATGGCGGTTCGGAGCGTTCGAAAGCCGGAGCGAGAGCCTGGAGGGCGACCATATTGAGGTATCCATCGGCGGGGAGCGTAACCGTGCGCAGGAGCTTTCCGTATACCCGGTGATCAGCCGCGGACTCGTGTTCGGGCAGCTTTTTCGGGAGTTAGTGGCGTTGCACCGCAATACGGGTGCGGTGGCATGGCGGTTTCGCGCGGATGATGCCGGCCCCGGCTCGGTCAGCTATCTGGAGGAGCAGCCACCCGCCTGGGATTGCGCAACGGTCCACGACGGCCGGGTATACGCATCGCTGCCAGGTGACTCGATACCATACTACAGCTATGAGTCGGCTCGAACGCCGCCGGAGCTGGTCTGCCTGGACGCCGACACTGGTGGAGTCATCTGGCGGCTTGACCAGGAAACCATCAAGGAGGCATTCGCACAGGTCACGTTCGATTCCACGCCGATCATCCAGCACGGTCGGTTGTTCGTGGTAGGACGGCGCCGCCGCTCGTTCGGCTTCGAGGATTGCTATCTGTACTGCTTCAGTGCCTCGACGGGGAGATTGATGTTCCGGGCCCACTTGGGCAGTGCGTCGACGGGTACGTTCGGGTCCCGGCGGGCAACCAAATCGATTGCCGCGATGCACGGGGACAGCGTCTACGTCTGCACGAACCTGGGCTCAATCGCGGCCGTCGGATCTCATACCGGGGCAGTCCGTTGGCTTACCCTGTACGAACGCGAGCGGGACAATGATGAACAGGGGTTCAGCCGGTTCGGACAACATGCCAAGCCGTGGCACTTCAACCCGGTGATCTGGTCCTCCGGACGGATCATTGTCCTGCCGACTGACGGAAGCAACGTCTCGGTCCTAACTGCCGATGACGGCGAGCTCGACAAATCGATTCCCGTCGCCAGGCTCGGCGGCCTGGAAATGATCCTGGGTGTCAAAGGGGAGATCCTGTGCGGCGTGGGACGTGAGGCAGTCTGCTACGATCTGGCGACTGACAGTCTCCGCTGGTCAACACCCCTGCCTGAGGAGGCCAGTCTGGACGGGCGCGGCGTCTGGGCCGACGACCGTCTGCTGGTGCCGACGCGCAAGTGGCTGAGCACTTACCGGGTATCGGACGGAAAGCGAACCGACGTGGCCTGGGGCTCGGAAGATGAAGGCGGCAATATCCTGGCCATGCCTGATCAGGTGCTCGTCGCCGGCGGCGGGCGCATCGCCGCATACGTCAGGAAGAAGGAGATATGGGAGGCGTTGCGTGCTCGGATGGCCGCCGCGCCAACCGATCCGCTCCCGGCACTGGAGCTGGCGGAAATTGCCTTGAGTAACCGTGAATTTTCCGAAGCGGTGAGTGTTCTGGACGAGGCCGTGCAGCGGGCGGGTCGCCTTGACGAACCGACGGAGCCGGGAATTGGACGGCGGATCTTTGATGATGTGTTGATGTTTGTCGAACGCCTCCGGGACCACTCCATCCTTGACGCCAAGCTCCTCGACAAACTGTTTCTGCAGGCTTCGCAGTATGCGCCCGATGCTTCGGCCCACCTGCTCTATCGGTTCCGGTTTGCGGAACTGTTTCAGGCGCGCGATCAGCCCGAGCAGGCGGTTAGGCTCTATCAGCAGGTCCTTCGGGATCGTTCGCTTCGTGAGATGCTGGTCGATCCCTCTGCGCCCGGCTCGGAATTGGCCGGTACCTTCGTGCAGTCTCGAATCGCGGAACTTATCGCGGAACACGACCGTTCCGTCTACGCATCACATGAAGCCGAGGCGAGACGCTGGCTTGACAGTGCACGGGCCACCGGGGACGAGGCTACGCTTCAGCGTCTTGTGTTGACCTTTCCCAACAGCGAGGCGGCGCCTCTGGCGTTGACCGCCCATGGCGACCTGTTGGTTGGCCGGGGCAAACCGGAAGACGCGGCGAAACGCTTCGCCAAGGCCTACCACCGCTATCCCAAGCAGGTGGACCGCCCCTTGCTGTTGCGGAAGATCGCGGACGCGTATGAGCTGGCCGGGAAGGTGGAGTACGCCTACCTGTGGCTGACGAAAGCGGCCCGCGAACATCCGAGTGTTCGCATCGAAGATAACGGGCGGTCGGTTACATTCCGTGAATATCGCGCGAGATTGTCCCACGTGCGGGATCAGATAGAGCCGTCCCAGCCGAACGTCACTTTAACGCTCGAAGACCACTTCGCTAAAGAGCTTGGGGAGACGGCCTTACTCCTTGTACCCAGGTTT
>CP070827.1:428336-439322 GCA_020344555.1 Phycisphaerales bacterium | reverse complement strand
GCCCGGACCATCCGGCTGGTAGTTGGTTCGGAACCCTTCCAGCCCCGGCCCGGGCTCCAACAAATATCGCCCCTCGACGCGACCGGGACTAAATCGACAGACTCCTGGCAGGGAGGGGCTGGGGGAGGGTCGGCCTTGTGGAGCTCCCGTGTTGGCGACAGTTTCCCTTGCAGGGGGGACGGTTGAGGTCGCTAAACACGCACTACGTCGGGACCAGTGGTACCCGCCATTTGGCGTCATCTAGCTTCTCAAACACGCTCTCAGGCCTCAAGGAGGGCGTCTCCCAGCCGTACGGAAGCCGCCTTGGGCCCCCCCCGGGAGCCCTGGGTATACATAAAATAACGGGTGGGAGGGGCTTGCAATTGGTCGGTCTAAGTGGTACTCTGATGGACTATCGGGCCGAGGGGTATGTAGTGAGCGGGTAAGGGCCAGGCAGGTGACTGGTACGGTTGCTCACACCTCCAGCCAAGAAAACGGGAGACTCATGAGGCTGAAGGCGAGGTTGTCGTCCGCCTTCGCACGAAGATCGGCGGCGGCCACATCTGTTGCCTCATGGGTCCGACGAAGGCTCTTTCAAATGTCGGGAGGTTCAAGATGAAAAGAACACGGTCAGTTTTGTCTATGCTTGTGGTCGCAAGTGCTCTTACGGGCGCGTATTTGGCTTTTGCCTGGACTCCGATACCGGTCAAACAGGATCCGTTGGTGCGAATGCCGGGCACTCAGCCTGAGCAAGGTGTGAACCTGGAGGCCCCGGGTCGCTGTCTGAACTGCCACGCCGGCTACAACCCCGAGGTCGAACCGGGCTTCAACTGGAAGGGCTCGATGATGGCCCAGGCGGCACGTGACTTCCTGTTCTGGTCGTGTCTTACGGTGGCGGCACAGGACTCGATATGGGCGGTGGGGACGCCGAACGCCGTCGACATCTGCGAGCGCTGTCACTTCCCCAAAGGTTGGCTGGAAAACCGGTCCGACCCGCCCAACGCGTCGGCCATGACAGGAGCCGACTACGACGGCGTGCATTGCGACTTCTGTCACCGCATGTGGGATCCGTTCTTCGAGACCACGTATGCGGGCACCCGTGAGGGCGATGATTGGCTCAACTACTGGGACGAGACCAACGCCAGCGACACGCCGTCGCAGCCGGCCGCCGACGCCACCTACGGCGAAGATATGACGTTGGCGGCGGCCATCCCGAGTTTCAATGGCCAGCCTTTCTTCGCCAACAACTTGCCCCCGGCGAATTACCAGGAGAGCGGTTCAGGGCAATACTTCGTGAGCTTGGGCAGCCAGAAGCGTGCTCCCTTCGCCGATGCCGCCGCGCGACACCAGATGCTCTACAGCCGTTATAACAAGAGCAAGTTCTTCTGTAGCACGTGCCACGACGTGTCCAACCCGGTTCTGGCCAACCTTGGCGCGGATCCAGCGCAGCCTCTCCCAACGGAACTGAACTCCGCCTTCTCCTACTACCACGTGGAACGCACCTTCTCGGAGTTCATGTTGTCTGCGTACGGGCAGCCAGGCGGGGCTGCCACGAACCAGGAGTTTCAGGACCAGGGTGCGCCCGGCATTACACAGGCAGCCATGTGCCAGGATTGCCACATGCGAGACGTGGTGGGCATGGCGTGCAACAAGAAGGGCGTACCGATTCGCCCCAGCGAGAGCGTCGAACATCCTCAAAGCGGGCAGCCCCTGCATGACCTGACCGGAGGCAACGCGTGGGTCTCTTTGGTGCTGGCCAGCGCCGTTCCGGGCTCTCCCAACTACGACGCGGTTAACGACCAGCTTCTCAATCAGGGGCCGGGCGCGCTCACTTTGGATCTCACTCAGGGCGAGGGGATCGATCCCGTGGCCTTGCTGGCGGGGGCTGACCGAGCCACGCAGCAATTGCTCCTGGCCGCATCGATCAAGAACCTGAGCTACGACTCGGCGACCGGCTTGCTGGCCTTCCGGGTCCAGAACAACACGGCTCACAAGCTGATCTCCGGGTTCCCAGAGGGGCGGCGCATGTTTGTCAACGTCAAGGCCTACGCCGGCGGAAGCCTGGTTTATGAGGTCAATCCCTATGACAACGCCGCGGGGACCTTGAAAGGACTTCATTACCCGTACGATGATCCGAACGGTGTATTGCCAACTCCGCAGGCGATTGATCCCGCCGTCGAGGCTTATGTCGACGAACTTGTCTATGAGATGCACCCCGAGAGCGCCCTGACCGGGGAGACGGAGAGCTTCCACTTCGCCTTGGCAACGGGCCGCCACAAGGACAACCGCATTCCTCCGAAGGGCTTTCGGATCGCAGAAGCAGATGCCCGATTGTCCGTGCCTGTTTACTATGTAGACGGTGTCGATGTCGGCGCCGGCTACTTCACAGATGCTGAGTATGACGGCGGGTACGATGAGGTGAACCTTGCCGATTACGGGATCCTCATCCCGGGTGCGGACTATGTTGAGGTCAACCTGTACTACCAGACGACCAGCCGCGAGTACGTCGAGTTCCTGCGGGATGAGATCAAGGGAACCGGCAATCTGACGCTTTCCAGCCCGACGCCTTCCGGCGAACCGAATGCATACGTCGTCCAGACTGATCCTTTCTTCGCCCAGCTTAGGGCTTGGGGGGATACCATGTGGGATCTGTGGACCCACAACATGAACGTCGAGAGCGCGGCGCCGTTCTTGATGGCCTCGGCCTCAGCCGGCGTGCCTCCGGTGGGCTGCACGGCGCCCACACCGACGTTGCTTACGGCAACACCGGGTCACAGCGAGGTCACGTTGACGTGGAGTGACGAGTCCGCTGATCCCATGGTGGCGGGCTACATGGTGTACTACGACCAGGCCGGTAAGGCGCAGTTTGTTGCCAGTATCAGCGATCCAATCATTACGACGTTTACGGACACCGCCCTGACCAACGGTATCGAGTATTGCTACAAGGTTACGTCCTACTACGACGCCACCTGCGAGTCTGCGTTCAGCAACATCCTGTGCGCGATTCCACAGAGCCAGGGGCAGGCAACCGACCCGGCCGGCGTCTCGATGCTGGAGACGGGCATCTACATCGGAAAAGGTAAGGCTAAGACTTTCCAGGCTCAAACAGCCTTCAACCCCGGCGACGCGGTAGTGATTCGAGCCTATGTGCTGGATGGTGCGACCGGACTGCCGGTGGCCGACGCGACAGTCGAGATGCTGATTACCGGGCCCGAGACGCTTACACTTACAACAGGGCCGAGCGACGCGAACGGGATGGCCGAAGCCGCTTGGAATACAAAAGCACCCGGCAGGAGGAACCCCGGCACCACCCCGGGAACGTACACGGTTGAGACGAAGAACGTGAATGCTGCCGGTTACCATTGGGATGGGGTGACCACGAGTACGACGTTCAGTATTCAATAGAGTCGAGGGGGGCTTCGCCTCTCGGGCCGCCCGAAGGAGGCAACCCTCAGCCAAACCCGGGGGATTGAAGGCACCGGCGTCGCCGGCTTGGGGCCGGTGTGCGGCCGCGCGGCGGGTTGCGCCTACTTCCGGGTCTCTCTGAGCTATAACGAATCCGTCGGTGAGAGAATCGCACTCGCCGGTTTAAGTGTCCCCGCCCATTACCTGGTAGCTTGTCGAAGATCCCGAGGATCGGGGCTCAAGTTCCGGCGAGCCGGGACTTCACGACAGGCTGGTCAAAACCGTTCTCAAGGCGGTTTGGCATTTCAAGTATATGAAGTTTCACACGAGCGAGCGGCTGGCGCCGTGTGAGTTGCTCGCCGCAAATCTCAAGCGGATCCAGTGGTATGCCTGCTGCCGCCCTCGCCACGGTCTGATTGAATGCTGCGTTGGGGCAAGAGAGCTGACAACCCGCGACAGCAAACGGATGGGCCGCCCGGCTTCAGAAAAAAGCGCACGCCCCGCCGTAATGAACCGCGGAAATTCCGGCGAGGACTCGATACTTCGCTTGCAACGGAGTCGCCATGGATGTACAATGGCGCCCGAAGGGAGCCGGTGATAGGGGGATCTTCGGTTCAAAGTAGCGGTGCCACATCACGCGCTGCGCATTCCGCCGGCTCGAGGACGTGTAAGCCACGTCCGGCAATTGATGAGCGTCATCTTTAAGGGGAGGCAGACCGATGACCACGCGAATGTTGTCCAGTTTTCTGATGGTCTGTTCTACGTTGGCAACCGGAGCAGCGGCGGGGGGCCCGGGCGGTACGTTCACCGAACCGCAAACGGGCTCCTTCCACCCTGAGCAGTTGTTCGTGCGATTCAGGCCGGGCATCACCCGGGCGGGAAGGGAGGCCGCTCACCAGGCTGCGCGAGCCAAGGGAGTCCTGAAGGAGTATCGCAGCGTACCCGGTCTGCAGTTGGTCCGGACGGACAAAGACCAGTTGTCCTCGGCTTTGGCGGCTTACAAGCGCCATCCGGATGTTCTCTATGCCGAGCCGGACTATTTGATTTATTTGGCGGTCACGCCGAACGACCCGGATTTCCCCCTGCTCTGGGGGATGGAGAACACCGGACAGGTGGTCGAGGGCAATCCCGGCACGCCCGGGGCCGACATCCGTGCTACGCAGGCCTGGGACTTCTGGACCGGTGATCCGGATTTCAAGATCGCCGTGGTCGATACCGGTGTGGACTACCGCCATCCGGAGCTGGGTCCCAACATGTGGACCAATCCGGGCGAGATACCCGACAACGACATCGATGACGACGGCAACGGCTACATCGACGATGTGCACGGTTACGACTTCGCCAGTGACGACAGCATTCCTTTGGATGCCATGGGACACGGCAGCCATGTCGCCGGAACGATCTGCGCCGTCGGCGACAACGGCATCGGCGTGGTCGGCGTGAACTGGCATTGCAACATCGTCAGCCTGAAGATCTTCGTCGGACCCGTGACACCGATATCCGGCGCAGTTACGGCCCTGCAATACTGTATCGACAACGACATCAAAGTATCCAATCACAGTTGGATGGCCACAGGCTATTCGCAACCGCTTTGGGATGTAATCGAAGCTTCCCAGTCCATCGGTCACATCGTCGTTGCCGCTGCGGGTAACTCCTCGAGGAACCTCGATGTGGCTAATTATTACCCTGCATCCTTTGAATTGCCCAACATCATCTCGGTCGCCGCGACCGACAACAATGACCAGTTGGCCTACTTTTCGAACTGGGGCACATACAATGTCGATCTGGGCGCTCCGGGCGTTTTGGTCTACAGCACGACTCCGTACTCTTCCTATAAGTACTACAACGGCACCTCGATGGCCACACCACACGTCGCCGGGGCCGTGGCTTGGGTCATGAGCCGTCAGCCGGAACTAGAGTGGCAACACGTGAAAGCTCGGATTCTCGGTGCCGTGCGCCCCGTGGATTCGCTGATCGGGCTCACCCTCACGGGCGGCGTCCTCAACCTGGCGAACGCCGGAGACTGCAACCGCAACGGGATCGGCGACGAGGTCGATATCGCCGTGGGTACGAGCCTGGACTGCACGGGAAACGGCGTCCCGGACGAGTGCGAGCCGGACTGCAACACCAACGGGATCGCCGACTCGTGCGACGTCGTCCTCGATGGCTTGGAGGACTGCAACTCCAACCTCATCCCGGACGAGTGCGAGCCGGACTGCAACGACAACAGTGTAGCCGACTCGTGCGACGTGCTCGCCGGCACCAGCGAGAATTGCGGTTACCAGGACCTGGTTCCCGATGAGTGCGAGCCGGACTGCAACGATAACGGCACGCCCGACTCGTGCGATCTTCTCCGGTGGTTACCGAGCGACGACTGCAACAACAACCGCGTCCCCGACGAGTGCGACATCGCCGAGGGCACGTCGGAGGACGAGAATGCCAACCTCAGGCCGGACGAGTGTGATACGATCGTGTACGTCGATGCCGCGGCTCCTGCCGGAGGTGACGGCACGAGCTGGGCAACCGCCTACAACGATCTGCAGGACGCTCTTCCCATGTCGCATCTGACCGAAATCTGGGTTGCCGCGGGAACCTACAAACCCGCCGGTCCCGGCGGTGATCGGGTGGCCAATTTCCGCGTGCTCTACGACCACAGACTCTTCGGCGGGTTCGCCGGTGATGAGACGCGTTGGGACCACCGAGACCCCGTGACCAACGTGACCATCCTCAGCGGCGATCTCAACGGTGATGACGGCCCCGACTGGACGAACAGGGATGACAACAGCTACCACGTGTTAACCATCGACTTACACGTCAACGCCGGGATCATCGATGGCTTCACCATCACCGGTGGTAACGCCGACGGCGTAGATCCGGACGGCTGGGGGCAACGAGGCGGCGGAATCCTGTTCGATGACGCGATCGTGTCAACCCTGTCAAACTGCATTATCACCGGCAACTCCGCCGAACGAGGCGGCGGAATGTACGGCGACAGTAAAGCCTGGCCTACCATTGCGGATTGTACGTTCACGGGGAACCGTGCCCTTGCCTCAGGCGGTGCCCTGTACATCGCTGGTGGAGGGACCTACTTCGAACCCGTACTTACGGACTGCGTGTTTTCAGACAACTCGGCCGTCGAGGGGGGCGGCGCGATCTACGACGACAATAGAGAGGTCGCGTTGGATAACTGTCTCTTTACTGGAAACACCGCCGAAGAAGGCGGCGCCATGTACCTCTACTCGAGCGATACAACGCTGCTTACTTGCACGTTGGAAGGCAACTCTGCAACCAGGGGTGGCGCGATCTACATCCGCAGCGGCAGCCCTGAGTTGATGGACTCCACGCTAATCGGCAACTCCGCAAGCTGGGGCGGTGGCGGGCTCTACAGCACGTTGTACGCCGGCCCCGTATTGATCAACTCCACATTCATCAGCAACTCGGGTACTTACGACGGCGGCGGGGCGTGGATCGGAGGAGGCGCATTGGCCGTTCTTGGCTGCCGGTTCTATGACAACCAGGCACGCGACGGCGCTGGACTGTATCTGAGCAACAATGATACCACGCTCGGCAACTGCATATTTAGTGGAAACTCGGCCGACCGGAGAGGCGGAGGAATGTATGTCAAGTATCTGGGCAACTCAGCGATTGCCAACTCTGTATTCACTGGAAACTGGGCTTACTACGAAGGCAGCGGTGTACATATCGCCGGCCCGGCGGACACTGGGGACAGTCTCAGGATGGACAATTGTATTCTCTGGGGCAACAGTAGACACGACGGACAGGATGAGGTGGCCCAGGTCCAGGATGAGACGGGGGAGCTGTACCTGAACTACAGTTGTGTCCAGGGATGGGCGGAAACGCTTGGCGGAACCGGAAACATCGGCGATGATCCGCTGCTTGTGGATGCGGACGGCCAGGACGATACGCCCGGCACACCGGATGATGACCTGCATCTTATGCCCGCGTCTCCCTGCATCGACGCCGGAGATAATACCGCCGTGCCCGCCGAGGTCACCAGTGACATGGACGGTCATCCACGGTTTGTTGACTACCCTGCGGCACCGGATACGGGGTATGCCCCCCAGGGCAGTCCGGTCGTGGACATGGGCCCGTACGAGCTTTACGACTGCAACGGGAATGGCATTCCCGATGACGAAGACATAGCAGCGGGAACCGCCGGTGACTGCAACGAAAACGGCATGCCTGACGAATGTGATCCGGATTGCAACGAGAACCTCTCGCCCGATGAGTGCGATATCGCCTCGGGTACCAGCACGGACGTCGACGACAGCGGAGTCCCCGATGAATGCGAGGGGATATGCATTCCGGCCGACGCCCCGCAGGCCGAGGTGAAGCATGTCGCCAAGAACCGTTACCTGTCAATCGTCGGCGGCGACCCTCCTCCACCCTCGGCGATCCGAGTCATTCTCGCCGGTCTTCCGCCCCCGCACGACGTCGCCAATGGTCGGGTAATGTGGGTCGGCCAGCCACAGGAGTATTGCGAGAACGCCGGCCAGGGTACGCCGCCGCCGGATGGCTGCGGGCCCGCGCCGGGAGCGCCAAGCCGGACCTGCTGGGGCGCCGCACTCCAATGTGATCCATACTACGGAGCCTGGAGCACGTATGGCACCGTACAGGTCTACGACGAAAGCATCGTTCCGGGCGGCTCGTACATGCTCCAGAGTATAAGTGCAGGCTGTGACATGGGGCTGCAAGACAATTACTCCGCTCCGGCGGAGTTGACCACCAGCTTGTGGGGTGACATCGTCAGGAACTGCATCACGACGCCGTGCGGCCCGCCTGACGGGGTTGTAAACATCACCACCGATGTCAGCGCCGTGGTGGACAAGTTCCGCAACCTGGACGGTGCGCCGATCAAGTCTCGGTGCGATCTCGAGCCGGGCCGGCCGGACCTGCTCATCAACGTCAGCGACGCCACCGAAGTGCTCGATGCTTTCCGTGGTCTCGGCTATCCGTTCCCCGTCCCGGACCCGTGTCCATGATGGGGGATTATCGATTGGAGATTGCCGATTGCCGATTGGGGATTCGCGAACAGCGAATGTCAAATAGCGAATAGCGAAGGAAGGGGCGACGGAGCCGGGCAGCGGAGAAGGGAAGGGACACAGGGACGAAGGGACGTGGGGACGAAGGAGCTTAGGAGGCCGTCAGTTGTCAGTGGTCAGCCGAGAGCTGACGGCTGATAGCTGAAGGCTGCTAGCGGAGCGCCTCGTTGTTCGGTTTTGGCGAAGGGCTGGGGATTGAGAAGCCCATCCGTCCCCCGTGCAATTACAAATACTGACACGGATTGCCAAGCCGACCGACCCCATGGCGCGGTATAATTGGTGCTGTAGGATTTCCGAGCGTCGGATCGCAGGCAGGCTCGCGTGATGGCCAGGCAATGTACAGTGTGCAAAAACCAGTACCCGTCTCATGCGAACTTCTGCGCGCTGTGCGGACGGCCGCTTGTTATGGTCGCCGTAACACCTGCCGGCAGGAACGCCGGCCTTGTAGTTGTCGTTATCGTCGCCGGGTTAGCCACCTACGCCGTTCTCGCCGCGACGCGCTCCGCTGCGGTGCTGGAAAACCGCCGCTTCGATATTCCCCGGGCCAAAGCGACCGCTGTGTTCGAACTGTTGAGGCCTCGGGACGTCAAGGTGGTCGTCCGCAAGGATGGCGGTCGCCTTCAGATAACCGGCACGCCCAAAGAGTGCCATGTTCTCGCAAAGTTCGTGGGGCTTATCACCCGTTACACCGGCAAACCGGAATGCGAGGTTCGAGTCGCTATGGAACGGGCTCGAAAGGGCTGGAGCACGCGCCAGAAGTACAAGCTCCCCAAGAGCAAGGCCAGAGCCCTCTTCAATGCCCTGGCCCCTGACGATGTGCCGGTGCTCGTTTCATGGAGCGGCAAGCGGGTAAGAGTCGACGCCAGCCCACAGGTCCAGGAAAACATACGTCACGTAGTAGAGATCCTCCGCGGGCGCCGGCTGTAGGTGTGCGCTCCGGTTGTGCCCGGCGTCGCGCATCCCCGCCTCTTCATCCTCCGCTTGCTGTACCTGCACACCATTAGTGCAATCTCTGTCTCTGTGTGGCCCCGACGCTTACTGGCCTGTGCCGGACTTGTTTGTAGAATGGAGCCATCTGAGCAAGCGATGACCTTCGCGGAAACCATCCGAAAAGCCCCGGTCACGTTGACCGATGGGGCGACGATCGAACGCCTGCGACGGGACCAAGCCCTCGAACTCGATCCGCATGTGTTGCATGCCGGATTTGTGTTTCAACCAGCAGGCAGGAATGCGTTGGAGACCATCTATCGGCAGTATCTGGACATTGGGCGACAGTTCGCACTGCCGATGATCGTCTTGACCCCCACATGGCGAGCCAACCCGGAGCGGGTCCGCCTCGCCGGCCTGGGTGACCATGGTGAGGTAAACGCGCAGGGGTTCCGTTTCCTGGCCGGTGTGCGTGAAGACTATGGCCCGTATTCCGAGCAAATCTTGATCGGCGGACTGCTCGGTCCTCGAGGCGATGCCTATCGCCCGACGGAGGCTTTGCCGGAAGATGAAGCTGCCGGGTTCCACGGCCCACAAGCAGCCGCACTGAGCGAGGCCGGCACTGATTTCCTCATGGCCGCTACGCTCCCGGCCGCAAGCGAAGCTGTTGGCGTTGCCCGGGCAATGGCAAGGTGCGCAGTGCCCTACCTGATAAGCTTCGTGGTTCGATCGACCGGAGCGCTACTTGATGGCACCCCGCTGGCGCATGCCATTGAGCGAATCGACGCCGATACAGAATCCCCGCCGCTGGGTTACATGGTCAATTGTGTTCACCCCAGTGTCTTCGCTGAGGCCATGGACCGGACGATCGACCAGTCGCCCAAGATCGCGGCACGTGTAATGGGCCTGCAGGCCAACACCTCGCGTCTTAGTCCTGAAGAGCTGGACGATCTGGACCACCTTGATGAAGCGGACGATTCAGAAACACTGGCCGATGCGATGGTAGAGCTGCACCGGCGCTTGGGCATCAAGATCCTCGGAGGCTGTTGCGGTACTGATAACCGCCACATTTGCTGCATCGCAAAAAAGGTGTCCGGATGAAACAAGGTGTCAAATTGTGCGCCCAAGGCGATCCTACGAGCCCCCGGCGACCCCAGAAACGGCGGCAGTGCCGTTCCATCCCGACACCTTTTCCCTAACACCTGCAGCCTGACTTCCAGGCTTCGTAACGCCGGATCACACATTGCCCGGCCGCGCAGACAACCTGACGGACAAGGCGGCTCCAGGGTTCCTCGCCGAGACTTTGGCGTGGCCCCCCGGCCAAGTCCAGCCCGCCGATGTGCTGCACCATAAGCCGCTCGTGGTGCCTGAAAAAGCCGATCTCCTCCAGATAGCGGCAACACGAGGGGAAGCCGCGGTGGGCCTCCATCTGCTTGCGGAAGGTGGCGATCGATTCTTCAGGTGACCGCTCCTCCTCCAGGGCAATGTTGATGACCAGGACCTCGAAAAACGTCCGGGCCTCGTTGATGGCCGCGTGCCAGTATCCGTCCCGCGCCGCGGCGTCGGATTGCTCGGCATGGTAGGCCAACGTCGCGTAGCCCAGGTTGGGATG
>CP070827.1:416480-428236 GCA_020344555.1 Phycisphaerales bacterium | reverse complement strand
AGATCAAGGTGATCAAACGAATGGCCTACGGGTACCGCGACGACGAGTACTTCTTCCTCAAGATCCGCGCCGCCTTCCCCGGAATTCGCGGATGAACCAATGTTTAGGCGTGGCGATGCACTGGATATTCAAGGTGCTGTGTGTGATTTCTTTGTCCAGTGATCGTCACCGGGCGCGGCTGGGGACCCGGCAAAGAGAAAGCGAGCTGCTGGCGGGCGACTCCCTCGCTACGAGCCTTACACACAATCGCCGAGAACAGAAAGTGCCTAGAACGCAAACGAATCCCCGTGGCGCGTTTCCGGGTCCAACCACACATCCAACCACCACTGAGCCCAACAGCGGCCGCGAGAACGTGCCTGGCGCGGCTTCTGTGACCACGCCTGGCACCTCGACAACGGGATCGGCTAGTGACAACCGCTGTCACCAATCCGGTAATTACCGTTTTTTTCTTGACAATACCGCGATAGCATGCTAATAAACGCAATTAGATGCGAAGGCTTGCGAAAGCAGTGGAAGTGCAGGAAACGCCATAAATATAGGGGGTTTCAGGCTTCTCGGCGTATTGGTTAAGCTCCTTCGGGACGCTGAGGTCGCTGGTTCAAATCCAGTCGCCCCGAGTCCTTGCCAGACAAGAGTTTACGATGCCTCTCCCGGGTGCAAGAGGGGACAATTCGACGTGCCAGTGAAAGTCCAGTCCAACTCGCAGTCAAATCATGAGGAGCCCGCGGGCACACTGCCGGTCCTTCCAAGCATCTGACCGATTGCCTTGGCCGCACTCGCCAACACTACCCTGGCCAACAGCCGACGACCCGCGGTGTGTTCCTGAAGAGCCTGCAAAGGGAACGACTTCCGAGCTCTCGCTCCTGTACTTTCCTTGTTTCCCGGTTCCGCGCTGAGTCACGCTCGCTTACTCGTTGTCGGGAAACGTGCCTTCAAGACCTTTCGGAGGGGTGGTATCAACGCCCCGACTCCCATCTCGAATCCGACGCTCATCGCCTCCAGCAACTCCTCATCAGAAGCTCCCTTTACCCGGGCCTTTTGGATGTGGTAGTCCATACAGGGTTCACACCGAACGGCCACGGAGATGCCCAGGGCAATCAGCTCTTTGACCTGAGCGGAAAGCGCACCGTCCGCGAAGCTGAACTTCATCAGCTCATCGAAGTTGTCAGCCAACCTCGGCATGAGCGACCGGAAGTGCTGATGAAGCGCGTTACGTTCCGCAAGAGCATCCGAAACCACGATCGTTCCTCCCTATCAGGCAATCGTTTGCCAGGTCAATGGCCACATCTTGTGACACGGCAAGATTTCACGCGACACTGCCCATCGCCCGCCAGTTTTGCGGCCGGTCTCAGTCGCGTTGGGCCCTTCCTATATTTAAATGTAGCACCAGAAACGTCTTGACACAAGATCGTCAATGCCGTATAGTTTGTCGCCATGACAACATGGATCCCAGATGTTGGCGCGAGCACTGACCCAATCTACCTGGCGATCGCCAAGGCAATTATGGCGGACGTCGCGACGGGCCGGCTGAAACCCGGGGATCGCCTCCCCCCACAACGCGAGCTGGCTCGAGAGTTGAATGTCTCGATTGGGACGGTCACTAGGGGATACATTGAGGCGGCCCGCCGCGGCGTCACCCGTGGCAAGTCGGGGCGCGGAACGATTGTCCGAGACACGGCTGCGGAACGACCTGACTCACGTCTGAGGGTGGGGCCGGGAACCGAACTGGTTGACCTCGGTACCAACCTTCCGATCCACGGTGAGCACCCCGATCTTTCGAAGGCCTTCGCCGGCCTTGCGCACCAGGAGGGAGTCTCGCGACTTCTCCGCTACCAGGCCCCCCAGGAGGATCCACGGTACCTGGCCGCCGGTGGGAAATGGATACGGGAATCCGGCCTCAACGTGGATCCTGGTTCCGTGGTCATTGCCGCAGGTGCCCAGCACGCCGTGATGGTCACTTTGGGCGCGCTCACAGAGCCCGGTGACTTGGTGTTTGCAGACGAACTGACCTGCCCTGCCCTTTTTGAGGTTGCTCAACTACTGCGTCTGCGCGTGCAGGGCATCGTCATGGACGACGTCGGCATGAGACCCGACGCCCTCCTCGCGGCGTGCCGACAACGCAATGGGCAGGCCCTTTACTGCATGCCAACCGTTCAAAACCCGACGTCAGCTATCCTGACGGCAGAACGTCGCCGGGAGCTTGCGGAGGTCGCGCGTGAGTATGACCTTTTGGTCATCGAGGACGAGGTGCATCGACACCTGGCGCCCGACGCGCCACAGCCTATATCGGAAATCGTGCCCGAGCGCGGGTTCTTCATTGCCGGGTTGTCCAAGGCTGTTGCCCCGGGATTACGGGTGGCGTATGTCGCGGCCCCGCCCTTCGCCAGGGATAAGTTGAAGGACGCCGTGGCTGCATCACTGGTCATGGTTTCACCGTTGCCCCTTGAACTCGCAACGATGTGGATCGAGGATGGGACCGCGTCCCGAACTGCCGACCGGAAGCGGGCTGAAGCGGAGGCTCGACAACTCATCGCACGGGAAATCCTGGGCAGCTACTCATATCGCGCCTTCGCGACTGCGTACAACATCCTGCTCGATCTGCCCCAGGAATGGAAAGCCGGTGAATTCGCGAATGAGGCCAGACGCCGTGGGGTCGCCATCGCTCCCGCAGCGGCATTCGCCGTTCCTGGATGCCAGCCTCCAGAGGCCGTCCGGATTTCCCTCGGCGGTGCCGAGAACAGACCGCAGCTTCGCGACGCCCTGAAGGTCATCGCCAAGATCCTGGCCGACGGGGCACCCTGTCGATGCACCCGCATGTAGCTGCCATTCTCGTCGAGACTTAGGCGCTGCTCGGTCACTGAGCGCGCAGGAGCCTCAGCTTCCGCGCATCTTGTCATAGTGACAACAATGACGTTGACATAGGGACGACATGTGACAACAATAGTGGTGCTGTGGTCGAGATCTTGCACTGCCGCCAGCCGGAGCCCCAGGCGGGATGGCTGTGCGATCCGGCCTGCACGCCGCGGCGTTGGCCGCCACGCAAGGAGTTGGCAGTGGAACTATGCCCGCTAGGAGCCAAGCGGCCTGAGGCTCCCACCGGGTGGTCGCGGCGGACCGAGTTGAGATCGGCCGCCTGATTGCCCGGGTAACGCTTGGCCTGCGAGACGATGGTGCCTCGCTATGGCGGTACGCGGAGGCCTTAGGGCGGCGTGGATGAAGGAGTAACTGCGATGGTCAAGAGACTGCTCACTGCGTTGTTGCCGTTGGTGGTGTGGCTGGCACTGGAACCAGGATGTGATTCGGATCTGAAGGCGATCGAGAAGACGGCGCTGCACTATGCAGAAGCGTGCTACGAGAGGGACGGAGACCAGATGGAGCAGATTCTCCACCCGGATCTGGCCACAGGTGTCCTCATGCCTGATCCGCGATCGGGCAAGGAGAGACTTGGGCACATAAGGTTAGCGGAGGTAGTTCGAAGCGAATCGGGGACCGAGACTCCTCCGGACAAACGACGAGCTGACGTTTCGATTCTGGACGTGCATGGAAACGTGGCCAGTGTGAAGCTCCGGATGCACGGCTGGGTTGATTATCTGCACATGGTCAAGACCGAGGGCCGCTGGTTAATCATAAATGTGCTGCGCGAGTCATCGCCTGAAGCGAAGGACAATTATGCCGTTCCCCAGGAGCTTTGACTTGGGCCATCCCCGGGGGCGAGTGAGTACGGTTCTGCACCGGGTTCTAGGGGAGTTTTTGCCTTATGAAAATTCCAATCATTCAGGTAGATGCGTTTACGAACGAACCGTTCCGTGGAAATCCAGCCGGTGTTTGCCTTTTGCGCCAGGAAACGAACGCCGAGTGGATGCAAGCCGTGGCTGCGGAGATGAACTTGCCGGAAACGGCGTTTCTTCTGCGTCGGGAGGGTAGTGATTTCTCAATCAGATGGTTCACACCGACCGTGGAGGTTCCCCTTTGTGGGCACGGAACGCTGGCCAGCGCGCATGTGTTGTGGAGTGAGGACATCGTTTCACGCGATGAGTCCATCACGTTTCACCCACAAGACGGATTGCTGAGTGCCGACCGTGAAGGGGAATGGATTCGCCTGGATTTTCCAGCGCTGATCACCGAGGAGTGTGCGATACCAGACGGGCTTGCGGACGCCCTGGGTTGCGAGCCTGTTAGGGTAAGCCAAAATCCATTGCCCACATACTTGGCCGAACTCGACTCGGAAAAGACGATTCGGGAACTCGAACCGGATTTCGACCGGCTCAGGACCGTGGGGCATGGAGTATGTATCGTCACATCTCGGAGTGACTCGGAGGTGTGCGATTTCGTTTCCCGTTTCTTTGCGCCGGCAATTGGAATCTCCGAGGACCCGGTGACAGGGGCGGCGCATTGCAGCCTGGGCCCGTATTGGACAGAGCGTCTGGACAAGACCGAACTTGTGGGGCACCAAGTGTCTAGACGGGGCGGCGTTGTCAAGGTCCGCGTGCGCGGAGATCGCGTGGACCTTCTGGGTCAGGCCGTGACGGTGATCCGCGGTGATCTCGCATGAGTGTTGAAACCCGAGAGACGGCGATCGATGACCGCGATGGCGTGTTCGCCCTTTGGAACGCGTGCGAGGAGAGACACGCGTGAAGCTATGACTTATGGCGCGGTCATGACCGCTTTGGCATCGGGCCGTTTAGTGTACGCCCGACTGTCGGACGCGGCAGTCTGCAGGAAAGGACAGGCTCAACCAGCATGAGAGAGGCCGGACAGAGGCCGTTCCCCATCGAGTGGGTGCGCCGTCGATTCCCCGCAGTCCGTATTGCCGAAAACAGGGATCCCTCTTTTGCCTTTATGGACAATGCGGGCGGTGCCCAGGCGCCTGACTCCGCGCTGGATCAGATGCGCCGCTATTTCTGTGAACGGCATGTTTACCATGCCGGTCCCTACGACCAGGCACGCATGACCGAAGAAGCGTTCGCTGCCATTAGACGCCGGATGGCGCATTTCATGGGTGCCTCCTCTCCCGATGAGATCGTGTTTGGCCTGAATGCCACCACGCTGTTGAGTCTGTTCTCTGCGTCGCTGGGGCAGATTCTCGAGGCGGGCGACGAGATCATCACCACTTGTCTGGAACATGAGGCCAACGTCACGCCGTGGCTGCGGCTCAAGTCAGTCGGGGCGGCAACTCGTTTCTGGAAGCCGCGCGGGCCAGACGGGGTACTCGACATTGAGGACCTTCGCCAGTTGCTGTCAGATCGCACACGGGTTGTCGCTGTAACCGGCGCGAGTAACATCCTTGGCACGGTTACGGATATCGCGCGCGTCGCGGAAGTTGTCCATGACCACGGCGCCGTCCTTGTAGTTGACGGCGTGCATTACGCTCCCCATAGGCGCATCAACATTCGGCGTGATAGCATCGACGCCTTTGTCTGCTCCGGCTACAAGCTCTTCGGAGCCCATATCGGCTTCCTGGCCTGTAGTCGAGACTTGCTCGACCGCTTGCCCAGTCTGAATCATTACTTCCTTGGAGATAAGGCCAAGCTCGAGCTGGGAGTGCAAAACTTCGAAGGTATGGCCGCGACCGAGGGCGTTTTACAGTACCTTTCAGATCTAGCTGGAGAGTCGGGTATTGCGGCTGACGATCTTTATGACCAACTGTTCGAGGCCATCGCCGCCTACGAGCGGACTCTGAGTGAGCAACTGATCAGTGGGCTAAACGAGGTGGAAGGCGTGCACGTGTATGGTATTACCGATCCCAAGGGCTTTGACATGCGTACGCCGACAGCCGCGATTACCGTCGAGGGACATCGGCCCGAAGAGATCGCCCGTCGTCTTGGCGAGCGGGGGCTGGGTGTCAACCACGGTCACATGTACGCCCCGCGCGTGATCGAGTGGCTCGGCCTTGCAGACTCAGGAGGGGTCGTGCGCGTAAGCCTCTGCCATTACAACACACCGGCGGAAATCGAGCGCCTTCTTGCCGTCATTGCGGAGAATATCACCGGAGTGTCAGTGACATCCCATGTCGGAGCCTCGTAATATGAGCGGCGTTCAAGCACGTGCCGAGACGAGACAAGCACGTGCCGGACGAGAAAGAGATGAGGATTAAGCGTCCATCAACCGGGTTACGTGGAGGGCGAGCGAGTCGGCCAGGGCGTCCAGGTGGTAGCCGCCTTCCAGGATGCTGACCAGCTTGCCGTCGCAGTGATTCCGGGCCACTCGAGCCAGCTCATCGGTCATCCAGCCGAACGACTCCGTTTCCAGTTCTAGCGGCGCCAGGGGGTCCAGTCGATGGGCGTCGAATCCGGCAGAGATTAGCACGAACTGCGGATCGAAATCCTCCACTGCGCCGAGAATGGTCCCGCCGAACGCCCGGCGGTATTCATCGTCACCGGCAGGCGGCAGCATAGGTAGATTGATCGTAAAGCCCTCGCCCTCACCCCGGCCGCGCTCCTGCTCATAGCCCGTACCGGGGTACACGACACCGGGGTGGCCATGGAGACTGACATACAGCACCCGCGGATCGGCCTCGAAGGTATGCTGCGTGCCGTTGCCGTGATGCACGTCCCAATCGAGAATCAGCACGCGTGACAGGCCGTGGATATCAAGCAAGTACCTTGCGGCAATTGCGATGTTGTTAAGCAGACAGAAGCCCATCGACATGTGGCGTTCGGCATGGTGGCCCGGCGGGCGGACGGCGCAAAATGCGTTATCGATCTTGCCGGCCATCACGTCGTTAACGGCATTGATCACCGCACCGGCCGCGAGCTGGGCTATGCGAAAGCTCTCCGGGCAGATGCCGCTATCCGGTACATCGATGTACGGCAGGCCGTCCGCGCAAGCTCGTCTTACGCGCTCGAGATAGCCGTCCTCGTGGATGCGGCCGACCAAGGTCATATCGATTGGCAAAATCTCAACCGGGGCGCAAGCCTCCGCCAAGCCGCGGTCTTTCAGGGCCGCAGCGACGTGGGCCAGGCGCTGGGGCCGCTCCGGGTGACCGGGACCGGTTAAATGCTCCTGGAACCGTTCGTCTTGAGCCAAACCTGTGTTTGCCATGTCAGTCTGCATCCCATTTGACAGCGATCGGCCGCATATTGCAACGGGCAATGCCAGTCGATTGCGGATTGGGGATTGGGGATTGAGGTCCGCCAGAGGCCCACCTGCGGCGGGCTACACTCCGAGCTTGGGGATTGAGGATTGGGGATCGAGGGGCCACGACGGTTGACGCCGGGTGGAACAAATCGACAATCGCCAATCTCCAATCGACAATCGGAGACGAACTGTGAGTTCGATTGAGGAAGTTCTGCGGCGCACAAAGACGATCACCTTCGACTGCTACGGCACGCTCATCGATTGGCGTGCGGGGCTAAGCCGGTCTTGCGCCGAGCTATTCGGTCCGTCCGTTACGGATCGCACGGATGAGCTGTTTAATTCCTACGTGCAGATCGAGGCCGAGGTCGAAGCACAGCCTTATCAGCCGTACCGGCAGGTGCTTTCAACCGTTGCCCAGCGACTGGCGCTGCGGTTTGGCTTTGGACTTCCACCTGAGCGGGCGGACTTGCTTGCCGAGATGCTGCCGGAGTGGCTCCCGTTTACGGATGCTAATCAGGCGTTGGTGCGCCTGAAGAAGCGGTACCGCCTCGGCGTGCTATCCAACATCGACCGGGACCTGTTTGCCGGTACAGCCCGTCATTTTGACGCAGCCTTCGACTTCGTGGTGACGGCTGAGGACGTGGAGGCGTATAAGCCGGCACACCCACATTTTGAGCGGCTCCTGTCCGCCCATAGCAAATCGGACGAGGTTCTGCACGTGGCCCAAAGCCTGTTCCATGACGGTGTGCCCACCGGCCGGTTGGGAATTGCGTACGTATGGATCAATCGATACAAGGACGCCAACGAGACGACGGTTCGCCCGCTGGCGACCTATCCCGATCTGGCGCGTTTCGCGCAGATTGCCTGCAAGGACGCTGACGATTGACGATTGGAGATTGACGATTGGAGATTGACGATTGGAGATTGGGGATTGAGGATTGCGGATTGGGGATTGAGGATGCCGATCGGTGTACATCGACAATCCCCAATCCGATGAAAGGACCGTTGTTTCATGTCTGAATGTCTATTCCCACCGGGAACATCGGTTTGTGTCAAGCAGACCGTGGATAAACGTGATCGGCCGTTTGAGGCTGAAGTTGTCGGGGTCGTCGAAGCGTGGGAGGAGCTGCCCACCGGCAGTTGGTACGCTCACGGCCGGAAGGACCCCAGTGAGGGCGCGGGCCCCCGCCTGTGGCTCAAACGACTGAAGCTGCGCAAACCAGACGGCGAGTTGACGCTGCTGGTCATCGACGACAGCAGCACGATCACCAAGGTGGAGACCGTGAATGACTGACGATTGGAGACTGACGATTGTCGATTAGACCTTCACTCCCTAATCCCCAATTTCCAATCCCCAATCGTCAATCGCCAGTCGGGTATTCACGGTAGACAGGTCGACTCGCCACCCCCGGCGCGTGCCGGGTTCTATGGGATGACATGTACGAGGCAGTTGCGGCTTGAGCCGTGGTGGCGGTGTTCCCAGAGGTAAATGCCCTGCCAGGTGCCCAGACCCAATCTGCCGTCGACGATGGGAATAGACAGCGTCGTGGCAGTCAATGCCGCCTTTATGTGCGAGGGCATATCGTCGGACCCCTCGGTCGTGTGGGTATAAAGCGGATCGTTTTCCGCAACCAGGCGGCTCAGCCAGGTTTCCAGATCGCGACGGGCAGAGGGGTCGGCGTTTTCCTGAATGAGCAGACTCGCGGACGTGTGTTGCACCATCACGGTGCACAGGCCGTCGCGAACACCGGCCTCGCGGACGACGCCATATACCTCGCCGGTGATTTCATGTAGACCTTGGCGGCGCGTGCGGACCGTAATTCGTCTGGTCATGGGCAGCAGTCACCACAGTCCGGCAGCGGCGTGTTGAGCCACGGGTTGAACTCTCCCGCGCCGTTGAGCAGGTCGATCAACCGCAGAATATCGGGCGGGCCCAACCGGCCACTGTGGTCAACATCCTCGCTGTATAGACCCCAAGGTGAGACGGCCACACCGTTGAGATAGTCGATCACCCTCAGAATGTCGGATGGGCCCGCAACACCGTCGGCGTTCACGTTGGCCGGATGTGCCGTGAACTTGCCGGCTGCGCCGGCGCCGTCTTCGTCCATGTACGTTATCGTAGTCACCTCACCGGGGGCCATGGGGCGCTTCAGCGCGATTGTGCAGGTGTCGTTCCCATTGCACCGGACGCCCACAATCTCGTTTCGCTGTAGCTCGGGAGTGTAAGATGGATGAAGCTGAGAGTTGTTGGTCGTCTCACACAGGGCCCAGCAGCACGGCTCATCGGCTCCCGCCGGCGCTCCGACCACGATCTCATCGATGCCTTTCAGGGGTATAATGCTGTTGGCCGGGTGCGGCTGACGAGCATCGACGACGTCATCCGGAGGATCGATCCATCCGATCTGGCCACTGGGACAAGTGAGGAACGCCGGCGAACATAGAGAGGAAATGTCCAGCCGATAGACCCCCCGACTCTCCTCGGTTCTTGCCGCCATCATCACATAGTAGGTTTGACCGGGGACCAGGCCGGTAACACATAGTCTGGAATTCTTGGGGTGGACGGCAAGTCCACAAGTGCACGCGTCTCCGGCGTCGTCGTTGCATCCGATGGCGACCAGATTCTCACAAGCCCACTGCTCGTCGAGCACGCACGTGGACCCGTCGGCACATCCCTGGGCGGCGATACTACACACCGAACCATTATCACAAACTCCCCGATCAGGATTCCGCGTGGTGAACACCTGGACCAGAGAGTCGTCGGCAGGCGCACCAGGTGCGGCCGTGCTGCAGCAAGTGCTAACTCGTACCGATGAATACTGGCCCTCGGGATTGGAGGGTTCCGGTGCGACGAACTTGTACCAGACCGTCCCGAAGCCTTTGCCTGCGGGTCCGTAACCATGACAGCAAAAGCCCGGGTCAAGCGGGTTTTCCGTAGCAGGCAGCACGCCTGCCGGCGTCGCGCTGGGGACATCCACTGATTCTGCACCCCGCTCCGGATCCGGATCCCAACACTCGTCGTTGACAGGCGGCACGTCACACACTGCCAGAGCGTTGTTGGCACAATTCACGTCCCACTCTCGCCCGCAGCAGTATGGATCCATCGCACACTGCGTAATACAGCAGCACCGGTCGTCGCAGCCAACCAGACCCGAACCCTGAGGACGCGGCTTGGTGCACTCCCCCTCACCATTCAGACACACATCAATAAACGTGCAGTTCTGGCAAGCTTCATTGCAGGCCATGCCCTGATCCCAGGACCCGTCCAGCGCCTCGCAGTCCTCCTCGCTCACGTTCCGGCAGTGCCCGTTGGGCTCACAACACGCCGAGGTCCCGCACGGCGGCATGAATGGATCGGGATCACACGCACCGCCCTTAAGCCACCGACCTGAACAGTCACATTCCGCCACATCCACTGTGCAAAGAGGCGTTGCATCGTCGCAGCACGCCCCGAGCTCGCACTCGTCCGGCACGCCATTCTCGTTGCAATCATTGCTGGTGCTGCCGGAAATATCGCAACTGTCGGCGACCTCGTTCTCATTACAATCCGGCTCACATTCGTCGGGAATATCATTCCCAGTGCAGTCCTGCGAAGTCCCGTCGCGTATATCGCACTGATCCAGGACACCGTTATTATTGCAGTCTGATTCACACCGATCAGGAACTGCATTAGCGTCACAATCGGCACCCCCATCGTTTATTGCCACACACAGACAGTCACGGCAAAGGGTCACATGCACATCTAATGCCGCGAGATCTTCTGCGCAGGCATAGTGCCCTTCCGGCTGTGTAGGGTCATACTCCTGGGAATCCACCGTGTTGGCGCAGTTCTTCAGGAAATCCTCTTCAGGCCCGAATGGATTGCAGAGGTTATTGACCTGGACCGTGCAGATTGTAACAGGAATGGTCATGGCCCTGAGGTCTCTGCACTTGGCGAGTGCAGCAGGGCCGTCCGCCAGGCCGGCATCGGTCGATAGAACCACAAACCGCCTTGACGCACCAGGCGACCCGAGAAAGATCCCTTGTGCTTCCACGAGAGCCGGGGCCAACATGCTCCCGTCTTGTATCTGTGTTATCTGATCGATATCAGCACAGATCGCTTGAACTGTGGCGGGGGAATCGAGAAAGGTTAACGGAATCTCCACGGCTACCCAAGCGGAGAACTGGATAACGGCCACGGCCACTGTGCCATCCGCGGCCATAAAAGCGTCCTGGCCGCACAGGGAGTCCCTAATACTCTGCTTCTGTAGCTGGAATGCTCCCGCCTCGTGTCCGGATATGCTCCTGGATCCGTCGATGATAAAGACAATATGCGAAACCGTGTCGGCACCCGGCGATTGCCCTCCGGCGAGGCCAAGCGTGACAGCCGCCATAAGGACGTGGCCGAACACGCGCCGAATCGCTGTCATCTCCGACCTTTCCGCCTTCAAGGGGTGACGACCTGGAACAGCCATCCGCAACCTTTCTCCTCCGCACGCCCTGACGGTAGATGTTAGGCCACCTGCCGGACAAGAGCCAAGCGACCCACACGTCCGGTAAAATGTTAGGCTGGGATATCCGCAAAGGCAATTCGTCTGCGGTGATGGTAAACTCGGGAAGTACCCGGCACCGGGCGACGGTCACCTGTTACTCTGGCGTCATTGTGAATGCCCCGGGGCTCTACTACGGCTCGCCACGATTAT
>CP070827.1:404573-416380 GCA_020344555.1 Phycisphaerales bacterium | reverse complement strand
AAGGAGATCCCTCCGGACAAGCTCCTCCCCAACCGAACCTACGTCTTCTTCTCCCACGTCATCAAGGGCCAGCCGGTCAACATGCCCATGCTCCGTCGCTTGATGGAGCTGAAGTGCCAGGTGATCGATTATGAGCGGATCGTCGACGGGCAGGGCCGGCGGCTGGTCTTCTTCGGTCGGTTCGCCGGGCTGGCCGGCATGATCGATACTCTCTGGGCACTCGGGCAGCGCTGGCGGCACGAAGGTGTCGAGAACCCTTTCACGGACGTGCGCCAGGCGTATCAATATGAGAACATCGAGCACGCCAAGTCGGACATTGCTAAAGTCGGGAGGCAAATCCGGCAACACGGGCTTCCGGAAGCATGCCGGCCTCTGGTATGTGGTTTCGCAGGTTACGGACAGGTCTCTCAGGGGGCTCAAGAGATTTACGATCTGCTGCCCGTTGAGACGGTGTCGCCCGGTGAGCTGGCCACCGTGCCGTTCTCGGCCGGCGCTTGCTTCAAGACCGTCTTCCACGAGAAGCACATGGTCGAGCGGATCGACGACTCATCCCCCTTTGAGTTGCAGGAGTACTACGATCACCCGGAGCGCTATCGCGGCCGGTTTCACACCTATGTGCCCCACCTGACTGTGCTGGCCAATGGCATCTACTGGGAGCCGAAGTACCCCCGTTTGGTCACGCGGGAGCTGCTCCGCGACCTGTACGGGCGGGGGGATCGGCCTCGCCTCCGCGTGATCGGGGACATTTCGTGTGACGTCGAGGGCTCGGTGGAGTGCATGATCCGAACGATGGAGCCGGACAATCCGGTCTACGTCTACGAGCCCGATACCGAGCAGACTGTCGACGGGGTGGCCGGTCGGGGGCCGGTTGTCCTGGCCGTCGACCATCTGCCATGCGAGCTGCCTGTGGATTCCTCAACGTATTTCAGCCGGTCGCTAAGGCCCCTCATTCCGGCCCTGGCTCGGGCGGACTTCAGCGGGCCGCTGCCCGACAGCGGCTTGCCACCCGAGCTGATCAGGGCCACAATCGTCTACCACGGAACGCTGACCGAGCCATACCGGCATTTGGAGCAGTACCTGAAGGCGTAGTCGAGCTATTCAAGGCGCGTAGCAAAGAGGTCAGTGGTCCGAATCGTGCTAGAGTCTCTTGTCCGATGATTCGCTACCCAATCGAGACTATTCAGGAGGTTGATGTATGAAGAAGGTTCTGGTTCTGGGTGCCGGTTTGGTGACTCGCCCTCTGGTGCGCTATCTGCTCGACCAGCCGGACTTCCGTGTGACCGTTGCGAGTCGAACGGTCAGCAAGGCCGAAGCCCTGGTCGCCGGCCACCCGAGCGGGACGACCCTGACTCTGCTGGCTGACGAGACCGACAAATTGGCCGGGCTCATCAGCGAGCACGACCTGGCTGTCAGCCTGTTGCCCGCTCCACTCCATCCCGTGGTTGCCGACCTGTGCGTCAAGCACCGCAAGCACATGGTCACGACCTCGTATCTGAGCCCGGCGATGAAGGCTCTAGATGGCCCGGCCCACGAGGCAGGAGTCATGATCTTAAACGAGATCGGTGTGGACCCGGGAATCGACCACATGTCGGCCATGCGCGTCATCGATGACGCCAAAGCCCGCGGTGGCAGAATCGTCAGCTTCAGATCGTACTGTGGCGGCCTACCGGCCCCGGAGGCCAATGACAATCCGTTCGGATACAAGTTCTCCTGGAGTCCCCGGGCGGTGTGTACGGCGGGCAAGAGTTCCGCCCGGTTTCGTGAGGACGGCAAGCAGGTTGACGTCCCCGGCCCCGACCTCTTTGCATGTGTTCATCCGCTGCACGTGGAAGGGATAGGTCAGCTCGAGGCCTACCCCAACCGCGACTCGCTGGGCTACGTCGACCTGTACGGGCTGGAGGGCATTGACACCATGTTTCGAGGTACCCTTCGTTACCCCGGCTGGTGTGAGACGCTCAAGATGATTGTAGATCTGGGCTTGCTCGACGAGACCCCGGTCACCTACCCGGCTGGTACCACGTACGCCCGGTTCGTGGGTCGGTTCCTGAAATCCCCCCCCTCGGGCGATGTTCGGAAAAGCCTGGCCGGGCAGTTGCGGATTGATGCCGCCTCGCCTATCCTCGATCGCCTGGAATGGCTCGGCCTGTTCAGCGACGAGACGATCGCCATTACGGGGAAGGAGACCACACCGCTGGATGTCCTGGGCTCGCGAATGGAGCAGAAGATGCAGTACCAGCCCGGCGAGCGGGACATGATCGCACTCTGCCATTACTTCCTCGCCAAGTTCGAGTCCGGACCGGACGAGCGGATTACGTCGACTATGATTGACTATGGGCAGCCGGGTGGAGACTCTTCCATGGCCCGCACGGTCAGTCTTCCCGCCGCCATCGCCGTCAGGTTGATCCTGACCGGAGGGCTCATGGCTCCCGGCGTGCACATACCGGTGACCAAAGAGATCTACGGCCCGGTTCTGGACGAGCTGGCCGGCTTGGATATCCGATGCGTGGAGAAGACCGAACCTTTGGGAGCGTGATCCGGCTCCAAGGGCCGGATGTCACCGGCTGGCACAGCCGGTGCAGTAGCATCGCCGAACGAGTCATTGCGGATTCTTTGGGCGAAGTGGCGATGGTGACCCCACCTGACCGATAAAAGTTTACTTGTGTGACGGGCGGCTCAGTATCGGCCTCGTGGGCAATGCCACACTGGAGGCTAAGAAGTGTTAGGCATCAAGCAGGACCAGGAGTCGGAGCAGTCGGGGCATGAGTGGATTGGCCCGGCCCCATGGATCGAGACATCACTTCCAGGCCCCAACGCCAAGGCGTTGATCGAACGGGATCGCCCTTATAGCTCCCCCTCACATACCCGTGATTATCCCCTGGTCGTGCGGCGCGCCGTGGGCTCCGTGATCGAGGACGTTGACGGCAATCGCTTCCTGGATTTCGCTGCGGGGCTCGAGGTCTGTGTGACCGGTCACTGCCACCCAAAGGTCATCGCCGCGATCGAGGCACAGGCCAGAGCGCTTATCCACATCTGCGGTGGCAGTTTCTACCACTCGCCGATGATCGAGTTGATGGAGCAGCTCGTGGAGATTGCCCCCGGCAAGCGCCCCAAACGCGTGCTCCTGACCAACAGCGGAGCCGAAGCCGTCGAAGCGGCCATCAAGCTCTGCCGGTATCATACCGGAAGGAAATGGATCATCGCGTTCCACGGCGCATTCCATGGGCGCACAATGGGTGCCCTGGCCCTGACCTGCTCTAAAGCACGGCAACAGGAACGATTTGGACCACTCGTCCCGATGGTGGCCCACGTTCCCTACGGGGATGCCAAAGCGATCGAGTCGCAGCTATTCAAGCACAAGATGGCTCCGGAGGAGGTTGCCGCCGTCTTTGTCGAGGCGTTCCAGGGTGAAGGCGGGTATGTGGTGCCGGACTCTTCGTTTTTGCCGAATCTCCGTGCCCTGTGTGACAAGCATGGCATCATTCTGGTTTGCGACGAGATTCAGTCGGGCCTCGGACGCACCGGCAAGTGGTTCGCGTTTGAGCATTTTGGCATCGTGCCCGATGTCATCCTGATGGCCAAAGGACTCGCCAGTGGGATGCCGATCGGGGCGGTCATTGCCGATGCGGACATTATGGACTGGGAACCGGGTGCCCACGGAAGCACGCTCGCCGGCAATCCGGTCTGTTGTGCGGCCGCGCTCGCTACGCTGGATTTAGTCGGGTCGACTTTTATGGCCAGTGCGGCCAGGCTCGGGGAGCGTCTGTGGGCTCAGCTTGGAGTAATGGCCGCCAAACGGAAGGTTGTGGGCAACGTTCGCGGGCTCGGGCTGAAGTGCGCCATCGACATCATCAACAAAAAGAGCGGCAAGCCCGATCCCAAGCTGCGCCGCCGAATCCTACATGCGTCATTCGAGCGCGGTCTGGTCCTGCTACCGTGTGGGGAGCATGGTATTCGCTTTTGCCCACCCCTGTGCATCAACGAGACCCAGCTCGACGTGGGGTTAAAGACCCTTGACGAAGTCCTCGCGACCGTCGCCTGAGCCGATCAACAGCGCTGGTCCGCCCCCGGCCGGGCGGGCGGATTCGTAGAGGTCACCGCCGATCTACCGACGATTCGTCGCCGCCGGTCGGCGCAGTTTTATCTTCATGTCGCGCCGCGTAGTCCTCGAGGCCTCCAGGATCTTGATGGCCTTCTTGATGTCCGGAACCTTCAGGACCACCACGGTCTTACCGCCCCTGGCACCGGTCGTGCAGTACATGTATCCGATGTTAATGTGAGCGGCTGAGAGGCGTTCACAAAGGTCCGCTGCCGCCCCCGGCCGATTTGCCAGCGTCACCGCCAGCACATCCGTTTCCGTTACCGGCACGTTGAGGCGTTGAAGAATCGGCTTGGCCGCTGCCGGATCATCCACAATTAGCCTAAGCACGCCATGCTCCATCGAATCCATCATGGCGACGCTCGTCACGTTTATCTTGGCCTTGGCAATCTCCCGGAAGACCTGCGGCAGCACGCCTGGCTTATTTACGAGAAAAACGGAGAATTGCACGCGCTTTTCCATTGAAATCTCCATTATGGCGGCCAAGCTCTCGGCATCCGTCGCCTGCTTGGCCGCCAGTATAGCATCCGATCGAGCCGATTCCAATACAGAATCCGCCCACTACAGAGACATCCGGCCCTGAGTTTTGCTCAGAAGGCTGAGCCCACGTTCCTGAGACGCCTTTCTGGCGGCCCGCCTAAATGATTCCGCACCCGCTCCACCGGCGTTGCTGAAGCCACAGGCCAAAAAGCCCGCACATGACGAAGGCCGATGTGCTCAGCATCGCTACACCACAGAGCCTGACTCCCGTCGTAGGCCCGACGTCGGAATCCTGGTCAGCGTTGTCGCCGATACCGTCGCCATCGGTGTCAGTTGTCTCAGTCGGATCAAGCGGAAACGCATCGCTGGTGTCGTCCACGCCGTCATTGTCATCGTCGACATCGGCATTGTCGCCAACGCCGTCGTCGTCGGTGTCGGTGGTCTCCGCAGGGTCTGTCGGGAAAGCGTCGCCGTTATCGCCAACGCCATCCTCGTCGGTATCGCTGACCTCATCCGGATCGAGCGGGAAGGCATCGTCCGCGTTCGGAACGCCGTCACCATCCGGGTCGCCGGTCGGGTCGGTCAAGTCGGCAACCGACAACGCCAACTCTCCACCTTGAAGGTTCCCCGCCGCAAGTGAGAACGCCACAAAAGGGAAACCGGCGTCGAACTCCGCCCGGCTCATCTGCCCCGGCTCTGCTGATCCCACGGCGTTCAATGTGCCGCTGGCGCTCACCGTGACCTCAACCGTGGCCACGCGAGCCGGTTCTTCATCCAGCGTAAGCAAACCCGGCCCAGTGCTCGACATCAGCGAAGTAGCCGAGGGTGTCGGTAGCTCGGTGATCTGGAATGCGTAGGCACCTGGGTCCAGTTCCCACGTGAACGTGCCCAGTTCGATGCCCGGGCTGGTCGCCGCGAAATCGAACTGCAGGTTCCGCAGGTCTTCAAGTGGGTTGTCATCGCCCACGGCCGACAGCAGGATGTCCACAAACACCTCAGTCCCGGCCGGCACCCCTCCCATAATGGGATTCATGTCAGCGTCTTTGGGCTCCAACGTGACTATCAGATCCGCGTAGGCCAGCGGCGCGCAAATCAAGCCGACCGCGACAAACGCTATAACGATGCAACAGCGCATGGCTCGTATCACTCCGTGTTGTCGGACCCAGTCGGTTGCAATCCAATCGGACGTCACGACTGCAGTCCAGGTCTGGTGTATTCTTGCGCATCGCACCGGCTGCGTCACGGACTTTCCTGAAAAAACGCGGGACCCCGGTGACTCTCGCACGGAAGCACTGTCTCATGCCGTGCGAGCGGCAAGGTTCTCGGACTCTCGGCTCGGCTGTTCCTGCTGAACCGGCGCCAAACCCGGACACCAAAAGCGGTGGCGTAGCCACAACGGTCGTTGCGGCTACGCCACCGAATTCTGACGATATCGGGCGATGCAGGCCCGTACGGCGCCTCCGCCGGTAGCCCGCTGGGTGCCAGTGCTTTTTAATCGGATGGACAACCCTCCGGCATCGATACATTCAGCCACGGCTCATACACGCCGGCGCCGTTAAGCAGGTCGATCACACGCAAGATGTCCGGCGGAGCGCACACGTTGCTGCGGTCCACGTCGCACTGCCACATCTCACACGTCCTGACGCCGTTCAGGCAGTCGATTACGTACAGGATGTCCGCAGGTGCACTGGTCATGTCAGCACTCACGTCACCCGGTAGCGACCCGAGACACCTGGTCGTCCCGCCGTGGGCCACGCACGTCCACTTATTGGTCGAGATCAAGCGGTCAAAGACCAGCGTCACGGTAGCCCCGTCCACAACCGCGTCCGTGATCGCCGGGGGACTCTCGGCCGGGTGTACGCTGACCAAAAAGTCGCCAGGGGTAATGCCGACCAGACACGAAGCATCAGTGAACGTAAGATCAATCGAATCCCACCCGGCTGGCTCCGTCCCATCGGGCTTCGAAGGCTGGCGGGCGTCGATCGCGCAATTGAGTGGGCTACTGGAAACGATCATACATGCGCTAACCTCGATCGTCAGGTTTTCGATAGTGCCAACGCCGGCCTCCTCAACAGCCCAATACGTTCCGTCTTCGGTCTCTCCTTGCTTGATCACATTGGCAAACAGGTTGGTGAGCGACAGGGTGTACGTGCCTTCTGTATCCGGGGCCAGCAATGAACCAGCCGCCAGCACCTCCTCTGTGTGACCAATGCCTGTCACCACCGCTTCTGCGATCGGGTAGGGAGCATTCTCAGGGACATTCTTGATGGTGTTCTGCCCGCCGCCGACCTGCACGAGATCGCCCTCGCGCCCGGGAACATCCGCCGTCCCACCGAACCCGGCCGGGTTGGTGATGCCCTCCGGAATCACGAAGCTGGCAATCGGGCCCGAACTTGGCGTGTCCGTCTGCGCTAACGCGCCGCCATCAAACACGAGGTCAAAGCCAAACAGCGCCAGCCCCTCGTTGTCCGTGTCACTGCTCAGAAGGCCGAGAACCTCGTAATTGACCGTCGCACCCGGCGAGACCGTGACCATGTCTTGACCGGTATCCGATACAACCCTGACACTCAAATCCGTCGCCAACGCTGTCGAGCCGCTGAGCGCCGCAGCTATGGCCAATCCCAGTAACTTTCTCATCGCATTCGCTCCGTTAAGTGGTGCAACCGACTATTGCACTGTCAATTGTCCCAAACCCCTTAGCCACCAAGCCACCGGCCTTGTCGGCGCACTCCAATCGGCGCCGACAGACAGCCGGTACATCGTAATAGTAGTCGCGGTCGGACCGTCGGGGCGCGAGGTTTTCTGGCCGGAAGCCCGGTGTTTCCTCCACGTCGGACCCCGCCGGCACCGCGTCTCATAAAAGACCCGACTATCAGCGCTGAGCCAAAGTTCGCTGGACCAAGACTCCCTTGACCGAGACTCCCTGCACCGAGAGTTCCTTTTCGGTCCTTCACCAGGTGCCGAGAATCGCTGGACCGAGAATCCCCTCTCGGCCCTCTCATTTACAGCTTCAAATGTCCCGTCGCAGTTTAATTGGAACGTCGTTGTGCCGTCTCGGCGGGATTGCTGTAGGTCGTCAACTCGGTTGTGGCAGTTTCGGGGTTTGACGTCATGGCAAGCAAACGCGACTCTACCCGCCAATGACACCCCTTGCGTTCACACGAAGCGTGCGAAGCCTCAACAGGTTGCGTCACATTGCCCAGGTGCTGACGCGCCACGGTTTCGGACATGTCGTTGCCCGGATTAACCTGGCGCGCTTTGTGCCCGTATGGATGCTCCGCAAGAAGGCGCCGCCACCGGCACTCGAAGAGGGCGCCTCGGCCATTGGTCGGCGGCTGGCCCAGGTCTGTGCCGAACTTGGGCCCACCTTCATAAAGCTCGGGCAGATGATGAGCACACGACCGGACATCGTCCCGGCTGAAGTCCTCACGGAACTACGTGCTCTCCAGGATGACGTACCTGCGTTCGACACCGCCGTTGCCATGGACATGATCGCTGAGGAGCTGGGTCGACCCGTTGACGAGTGCTTCGCTTCGATCGACGACACACCGATCGCGAGCGCTTCGATCGGTCAAGTCTACCGGGCCCGGACAAAGGACGGCGCCGAGGTCGTCGTCAAGATACGCCGACCGGACATCGACGAGATCATCACGCTGGACATGCAACTGCTGCGCTGGCTGGCCGAATCGCTAGAGGACCTGATGCCCGAGCTGCGGGTGTACCGGCCATCCATGCTGGTCACCGAACTCGAGGAGATGCTTACGCGTGAGCTGGATTACGTCAATGAGGCTTCCGCCACCACACGTTTTGCGAAAGCCTTCGAAGACGAAACCGGAATTCGCATTCCCGACGTACACTGGGATCTGTCCGGTTCTCGCGTTTTGACGCTGGACGTCCTTCGTGGGACTAACGTCGACACACTACTGGCAACGTCCGATGGGACGGACGGAAAAATCGATCGCCGGCTGGTCGCTCGCCGACTGGCCGAGTGTTATCTCAAACAGGTATTCGAAATCGGCGTATTCCACGCCGACCCCCATCCAGGCAACATTCTGGTCGACCCGCCCGCAAACCTCGGACTTATCGACTTCGGTCAGGTTGGAACGATCACCGATGACCTGATGACTCAGCTCATCGTCATAGTCTACGCGTCGGTCAATCGCGAGATGGACGTGGTGATCGACTCGTTCGCTGATCTCGGCGCTCTGGGACCGGAGACGAACCGGCGGCAGTTGCACCGTGCCCTTCAGGTGCTTCTCGACAAATACTACGGCCTGCCGCTCAAGCGATTGGATCTGACCACGCTCACGACCGAGTTCACCGAGGTGGTGCGCCGCCACGACGTGGTTGTTCCGCGGGATCTGCTGATGCTGGCCAAGGCACTCGGTACTGTGGCCAGTGTCGCCGCACGGCTCGATCCCGACCTGGACCTGCTGGAACTGCTCAAACCCAGGCTACAGCGAGCGCTTACCGAAAGGCTCTCTCCGCAGCGACTGGCCCGTGGGGCAATGGTCTGGGGGTGGCACGTGTTCAGTCTGGCTCGTAGCGCACCAGCACAACTGCGTGACTTTCTTCGCGGGCTCCGGTCCGGTGCCTGGAAGCTGCACGTCCGTCACGAGAACATCGAACGACTCATCAGCGAACTGGACCGCTCCAGCAACCGGCTGGCTTTTTCGATCATGATCGCCGCCATTATCGTGGGCAGCTCCGCGTTGGTCAGCACCGCGACGGACCTGACACTCTTGGGCCTCAAGGTTCAGTACTTCGGCGTGATCGGCTATCTGATCGCCGGGCTCCTCGGGCTGACGCTCATCTGGGCGATCTTCCGCAGCGGCCGATTGCACTAATCCGTATTTCACAAGCCTCCCGACCATCTGAGCCGCTGGCTTCAGCCTGCGCGGGCATCTCCGGGGCTTTGAACCCACAGCCGGGACACGGACGTCCGCGCGGACTAAAGTCCGCGGCTCGGGGTAGAATCATCGTCGCACCATTTATGAAACGCAGTGCAAATGCCAACGAACGCTTGCAATCCACCGGTACAGACGGTATTCATGCCCGCTATGAAATGGACCGAATTCTTCATCCCGACCGCCAAGGAAACGCCCACTGAGGCCACAGTACCCTCGCATCAACTGATGCTCCGGGCCGGTCTGATCCGGCAGGTCGTGGCCGGGGCCTACACTTACCTTCCGCTGGGGTACCTCGCCCTCCGCAAGATCGAAAACATCGTGCGCGAGGAGATGAACGCCGCAGGGGCCATCGAGCTGCACATGCCGGCCATGCACCCCGTTGAATGGTGGGAGCAGACCGGCCGGGTCGAGGCGATGGGCGAGACACTCCTTCGCCTGGCCGGCACCGCCGACGACTGGCGATCGCGAACGGTGCTTGGGCCGACACACGAAGAGCCTATCACTGAGATCGCCCGAGCGTATATCAACAGCTACAAGCAGCTCCCGATCAATCTCTACCAGATTCAGACCAAGTTCCGCGGCGAGACCAGGCCCAAGAGCGGCGTCTTGCGGACCCGCGAGTTTCTGATGAAGGATGCGTATTCGTTCCACATGGCCAAGGAGGGTCCGGGCGGGCTCGACGAGGGCTACCGGAAGATGTACGACGCATACTGCGCCATTTTCAGCCGCTGCGGTCTGCCTTACACGATCGTCGAGGCGGAGTCCGGGCCGATCGGCGGAGATGCGTCCCATGAGTTCATGGTCCCGACGGATGCCGGCGAAGATTGGCTGGTTGAATCCGACGACAGGCAGTACCGCGCCAACCTGGAACGGGCCGAGGTCGCCCCCCTGGACGACAAACAGGGCGGCACGAACGCGCCGCTGGCAGAGGTTCACACGCCGGGGCTTTCGACCATCGACGAGGTATCGGGGTTCTTGAAGTGCGAGCCGTGCCAGATGATCAAGACGATCATCTATGAAGCGGTCGGCCGGCCGCTCGTGGCCCTGGTTCGCGGTGATCACGAGGTGAATGAGGCCAAGCTCGCCCGGGCGGCCGCAGTGAGCTCAGTCAAAGCGGCAGACGCGGAGCTGATCCGCGAAGTTACCGGTGCCGAGGTCGGTTTCGCCGGCCCGGTTGGACTTGATGCCCGGGTCATCGCCGATCAGGCCGTCACCGCGATGCATGACGCTGTAACCGGCGCCAACAAGACGGATTACCACATCACCGGCGTCAATGCCGGACGGGATTATCAGATCACGGAGGTCGCAGACATTCGAATGGCCGTGGAAGGCGACCGGGCCCCGAACGGCTCGCCGCTTACTTTCAAGAAGTGCATCGAGGTGGGTCATGTCTTCAAGCTCGGCACCAAGTACTCTGATGCGATGGAGGCCACCTGCCTCGATAGGGACGGTAAGGTCAAGCCGTTTATCATGGGCTGCTACGGCATAGGGCTCAACCGGATCATGGCCGCTGCCATCGAAGCTCTCCACGACGACAAGGGTATTTGCTGGCCCATGTCGATTGCGCCGCTGCAAGTGGTCATCTGCGCACTCGACATGCGCGAGGAATCGGTCACGGCCTTGGCACGGAAGCTGCACGACGAGATGCAAGCCGCCGGGATCGAAGTCATTGTGGACGATCGCGACGCCCGCCCCGGCTTCAAGTTCATGGACGCCGACCTGATCGGCTTCCCGCTCCGCGTCACCGTAGGCAAGCGCGGTCTGAGCGAAGGAGTCGTCGAACTGCGGAAACGCCGCACCGGCGAAGTCCGGAAGCTGCCGCCCGATCAGGTTGTGGCAGCAGTATCCCAACTTGGGCAAGAGATGCTCAAGTCCGAACAGACCCACGCGCCCGTCCGGTAGCCCAACGAACCAGAGACGTTCGTTGCACTCTGTCTCGGAACCCCGGACGGTTGCGTAGGATCCGATCGGCACAACATTCTTCGTGCTTCGCTGAACCGACGACCCTACGAGGCGCGAGAACCGGCGGTTGTCTTGCGTTTGCACCCCAGGGGTGAACGCCCGGTTCTGTTGGACCAGCGGTACGCCTGAACGTGGCGTTCGAGTAGGCAAAGGGGCTTTCCGGCCACGTCAGCGACCGTCACGCTTGGCGCCACCCGTAGCCACGCGTGTACCGGAAGGAGTAAGACCAGGAGGACCTTTTTGGAGAGGGTGCCCAGTGACACCGCGAGCGGGTATATGCTAGAATACGGTGTACCTCGGAGAATCGCAGATGATGGCCCAGCTTATCCAGTTCTCGACCGTGGTCGTGGGGAAAGATC
>CP070827.1:392640-404473 GCA_020344555.1 Phycisphaerales bacterium | reverse complement strand
ACGGTAGAGCACAGCTTTCGTAAAGCTGAGGTTCTGGGTTCGAATCCCAGGGTCGGCTGTCAGACAAGTCACACGGAGCAGAGTCCCGAACGCTTGCGCTGGGCAAGCTTCGGCCGTGCGTTCCCACGCCACTGAGCGTGTGCGCGCGTCCCACCCTACCTCCCTGAAGAGCCGGTACGTCGAACCACTTGCAGCCAGCCGATGCACGACAGCGCATTTCGCCTTTTATGCTGTGCCGAGAATCCTTTCTCGGCACCTGCCAGAGGACCGAGAAAGGATTCTCGGTCCAGCGACGGTGAACCACTTCCCGCCGGCCGATTCATGACTGTGCATCTCGACGTTTCGACTTTTAGACGTTTTGACGTTTTGATGTTTCTCTATTCGTGTCTCAGCGCGTCGATGGGGTGTACGATGGCGGCTTTGAAGGCCGGGACGATTCCGAAGAAAACGCCGACCCCGGCGGAGAAGCCCAGGGCCAGCAAGACCGACCAGAGCGGGACGTTGACTTCAACCATCTCGGGGTGGAGCGACGCGACGAATCCGATCACGTAGCCCAGGGCGACGCCGATAGCACCGCCGACCGTGCTCAAAACCACAGCCTCGGTGAGAAATTGCGACAGGATATCCCGCCGCCGTGCTCCGACACTCTTACGCAGGCCGATTTCGCGCGTCCGCTCCGTAACTGACACGAGCATGACATTCATAATCCCAATGCCGCCTACCAGCAGCGATATGCTCACGATCCCCGCCAGTACGCTCGTGGCGATGACCTTGACCCTGCCGAACTCCTGAAGGACCTGATCCTGTTTGAAGACCCCGAAGTCGTTGGGCTGGCCCGGCTTGAGCCCGTGACGCTGCCGCAGGATTCGAACGATCTGCCCTTCGGCTTCCGGGATCTGCGGTTCGCCGGCCGCTTCAACATAAAAGCCCAGATAGTTGCGGACATTGGGGTACATCTTCAAACCGGTGGTCCAGGGGATAATCGCTAGGTCGTCCTGGTTATCCCCCATGAAGCTGCCTTTGGCTTCCAGTAACCCGACCACCCTGAAACGCTGCCCGTCGATATGCACGTAGTCGCCGACAACGGACTCGTCGCATTCCAGCTTGCGCAGCAGCTCGCGCCCCAGCACGCAAACCTGGGCAGCGTTTTCCACGTCAACGGCGCCGAAGAAACGCCCGGCGTCGACATAGAAGTTTCGGATCGGCTGGAACAACTGACTCGTGGCGATCAGCGTGACGCCGGTCTGTTGTTGCCGTCCGTACTCCAGCGTGGCCGGGGCCCAGATTCGCGGCGTTGTCCGGCGAACCGCCATCGCATGAGCATCCACGGCACGGATGTCCTCGATGGTCATCTCCGCCCGTCTGAGATATTCGCCACGCGGGCCGCGTATCCATTCCGGATACACCACCATCAGGTTGGTTCCCAACCCGCGCAGGAAGTTCGTGAAATAGTCGCCCATTCCCTGCACAAACGACACCACCGTGATGATCGACGTGACCGCAATGATGATCCCAAGTACCGTCAGGAGCGAGCGAATCTTGTTAGCCCAGATTTGGATCAGGGCGGTCGCCACGTTGGTGGCCAGCGCCGCCGCCCGATGCGGCAAAAACAGAAGCACGCTAAGGAAGAAACGCAAAACCTTCATGAGACGGCCAACTTCTGTGCGGGCGCCCTGGACGGTTGCGACACCCAAGAGGTGGCGGAATGCCTGTCATTGGCGGTATCGAGCACAATCTGGCCATCCATGAGCTTAATGATCCGCCGGCAGTGCCGCGCGATATGATCTTCATGCGTCACAATGACGATGGTCTGCCCCTCGGCGTGCAGACCATCCACCATTTCCATGATCTCCTGACCGGTGGCGCTGTCGAGATTGCCTGTCGGCTCATCGGCGAGGATGATGTCGGGTTGTTGGGCCAGGGCCCGGGCTATCGCCACCCGCTGCTTCTCTCCACCGGAAAGCTGGTTCGGGTGATGGTGGCCCCTGTCGAGCAGGCTCACGCGCTTGAGCGCCTCGAGGGCCCGCCGGCGGCGGCGCGGCGTCCGACTGTACACCAGCGGCAGCTCCACGTTCTTCAGGGCGGTTGTACGGGGCAGCAATTCGAACGACTGAAACACGAAACCGATCTGCCGTCCCCGAATCCGTGCCAGCTTGGATTGTGACAGCCTGGAGACATCCTGTCCCCGCAGCCGGTACTCCCCCCCGGTGGGAACGTCCAGGCAACCGAGGATGTTCATCATCGTGCTCTTTCCCGAGCCCGACGGTCCCATGATTGCCATATACTCATTCTCGCGGATCGTCAGCGAGGTGCCCCGCAGTGCGTGGACCAGCTCCGTGCCGACCCGGTAGACTTTGTGCACGTCGATCAGCTCGATGACCGGCGGCGAGTCTTGTGGTGCCGTGTGTGTGACCATCAGCCTGTCTCTGCCTTCGCGTGCTTCTCGTCGTCCTCCGCTGCGTCCGGTGCCTGCTCGCTGTCCTCCGCGTCACCTTCGTCTTTACCTGCTTCGATTTTCACTTTGGAGCCCTCCTTGAGCTGATCCAGGCCGCGGAAAGGACCAGTCACTATGCGGTCATCAGCCGAGATGCCGTCTACGATCTCCACGCCGGTGGCATCGCTGATGCCCGTTTCCACCAGATGGGGATGGGCGACGTCCTCGCTGACGCAGAACACGATCTTCAAGTATTCAGCCGCGTGTCTTGTTTGCCCTGGCAAGTCTGAATCCTCCTGCTCGTCGTAGCGCGCTACGAGCTCCTCGGGCAAGTCCCGACGCTTGCGGTGTACTACGGACTCCACGGGTACGGTCAGCACGCCATTCTCCCGGGCGACTTCGATCTCCACATTGGCCGACATACCCGGCTTGACACGCGGGTCGTCGGCATCTACGAGAATCAATGTCTCGAAGGTGACAACGTCTCGTCCCGGTGGCTTGGTCCCCTTGGTCGCCACCCGAAGCACATGCCCCGGAACGCTCTTTTGAGTGTCCGATTGCAGATAGATGCGCGCCACTTGAGCGCTCTCTACCACAGGCGCGTCGGTCTCGTCGACCCGGCATCTCACCTGCATTTCCGACAGGTCGCTAATGACCATGATCCGGGTGCCGGGGTTGTTCATCGTACCGGTGATGACCACTTCGCCCTGTTTGGCAAAGAGCTGGGAGACTACCCCGTCGATCGGCGAGGTGATCACCGTCTTCTCCAGGTCTTCCCTGGCCGACTGCAACATCGCCTCCGCTTCCGTCAACTCCTGCTTGCGGACCTCAACCAAGGCGCGCGTCCGTATCAGGGTGGTGCGATAGTCCGCCAGCTCCGTTGCCGATGTGGCATCGGACTCGGCCAATCGCACCTGACGCCTGTAATCGCGCTCCGCTTTCCCCAGGTCCGCCTCGGCCTGGGTGATGATCGCCTGGAGCTTGGCCACATTAGCCTCGGCAGACGTTAACCGTGCCCGATAGTCGGCGTCGTCCAGTCGGCAGAGAAGATCGCCCTGCTTGACCGTGTCACCCTCCTCGACCGGCATCTCCAGAATCTTGGCTACGACCTCGGCGCTGATGTCCACCTCGGACAGAGCCTCGACCTCACCGGGGGCCTGCACCGTCCGGACGATGTCGCGCTGCTCAGGCGTCGCAACCTTCACGGTAACCGGCAGCTCACCGGCTATCTTCAGGATGCTCGAACCGTCTTCGGTGCGGGTGACGTCGTTGAGGAAATACAGACCGGCGACAATGCCGGCCAAGACCACAATCCCGATCACCGTTTTCATACCAGACTCCGATCAGCGACCCGGCTATGTTGCCGCCACGCCGCCACGACACTACTCATCCCGGCTTGGGAGGCTGCACAGACGCCACCGCCAAGGCCGCCCGGGCAACGGCGGCTGTCAGCCAGAAGAGCGAACAGCACGTCCAGACCCTCCATCCCCGAAGCTGCGACGTTACCGACAACCCGCAAGCTACGATCACCCAGAACCAGATCCGAAAGGGGTCCACAGCCGACAGCAAACCCGAAACGGCGGCCGTCGACGTGGCGGCACCTTCGCCTTCCATGTTGATCAGCCGTGCAGCCAAGGCCAGGGATGTGTCCACCGCCAAGGTGCGGAACCGCAGCATGAACAGCAAACGCACCACAGCTCCGACAACATCCGCAAAGCCGGCAAACACGCAAATCGTCAACAGCGTGTGCCACTCGGGCTTCCTCCCGGTAAGAGCCACCACCGCGTAGAACGCTGCGGACAGCAAGAGGACCGTGGCCAGCGTCGCCACCGGGCTGGCAACCATCACCCGTACCCGGTTTATCAGCCGCATAAACTCGCCCGCCTGCCGCCTCTCCTCGATCATCTTGCTGAGTGCCGAGCGCTCGACGACATCGAGCTGCTCGGCCTCTAGAGCGGCAATACCCTGCTGGACGCTGCGCTCCACCTCCAGATCGATCAGTCCGGTTTCGATGGTGGCGTACCCGATGGCGGTCACCGCCACCAACAACACAACCAGCGGCCATCCGTAGGCTGCCACGTCCTCCACCCTGGCGAACACCCGGCGGGGCGCAAGCAGGGCCAACGGTATGTCAAGGGCACCTACCGCCGGTCGCCGCATACTGGCCAATTCCGCAGACACCACTATTCCCTGCTTCAAGACACCGTCGAGGCGGACGCTGGGACGCTTCTGGTGAAACTGCGTCACCACACGCCTGGCGACGCTACTCCCATCATAACCGATTCGACTATCAGTGAGGATATTCCGCATCAAATGGACGTTTTTCGACATTCCCCGACAATATAAGACGCCCCTGAACCGAATTTGTTAGATACGGGACACACGGTTTGCGCTCAGCGGGTGGTTTGATCTTGACGATTAACTCCGTACACTCTTGGCGGCACCAGCGTACGGCGCGGTACGCTGCGGAAGTTGCCGAGAAGGATCATGGGAGATACTCAGTTCGGGCCGTCGCAGGAGCCGGCGCCGGCAGGGAAGCTGGTATTTAGAGGGAGCTGATCGTGACTGCGAAGCAATCAACGGGAACTGCTTGGTGTGGATGGGCCGGCTGGCTCAAGGTGGCATGTGTGACAGCCGTCTTGCTCGGTGTGATCTTGCCTGCCTTCGGGCAACAGAGCGACGCCGCTCAGACACCCCCACCGCAGGCCACGGAACAGAACCAGGTAACGCCCGGGGATGAAGTGGTCGGCGAATCCGAGCTGTCCACAACCGAGTCACTCACCGCGGCTGCGCGGCACTCTCAGGGTCAGGCGCAAGATGCCGACCTCGAGAGGGCGCCGGCCGTTACCGCTCCGACGGAAGGGCCGAAAGATCCGATCTCGTACGACCTCTGGGTACTGCTGCCGGCAGTGGTGGCGATCCTCCTGGCCGTCTTCTTGCGGCAGGTCGTGCCGGCGCTGGTGGTGGGCGTGCTGGTTGGGGCGTATATGTTGGTGCCCTGCCTACCCGCCGGCGACGCGTACGGGCAGTTGAATTCGATCATTGCCGGCTTTCGCCTGGCTGCCGAACGATATGTCCTCGGAGAGCTCACTGATCCGACCGATGGGTACGCACACATCACGATTATCGTCTTCACATTGATTATCGGGTTCGCCATCGGCGTGATCGGCCGCAACGGTGGAACCGAGGGAATGGTCAGACTGGTTGCCGGGAAGACGACCTCGCCGCGCCGTGGCGGCCTGACCGCCTGGGCTGCCGGCCTGGTCGTCTTCTTCGATGACTACGCCAATACCATGATTGTAGGACCGACCATGCGGTCGGTCTTCGATCGGGTGAAACTTTCCCGGGCCAAACTGGCCTATATTGTGGACTCGACGGCCGCACCGGTCGCATCGATTGCCCTGATCGGAACGTGGGTCGGCGCTGAGATCGGCTACATCAAGACCGGCATCGACGCCGTCGCGGAAAGCGGGGCGCCCGCGTTCCTCATCGATAATCAGGGCAATATAGTGGACGGCTGGCAGGCGTTTCTTCATAGTATTCCGTATCGGTTCTATCCGATTCTCGCCCTCGTGCTCGTCTTTCTGGTCGCGCTCACCGGGCGGGACTTCGGCCCCATGAGACAATCCGAACGGAGACTTCTGAGCAAGATCGAGCCGGACACCGCAACGGCTGAGTCAGACGCCAAGCCAAAGCAGCAGGCTCGACCCAGATGGTGGTTGGGGCTCATCCCAATCCTGGTTCTTGTTGCCGGCACCGTAGTGGTGCTTGCGGTCACCGGTTATCACGCCGCCGGAGACCCGGCGCAGATGCAGGAACCGGTCTCATGGTGGAGAAGGGCGGCGTACATTGCCAGTGCAGGTGACGCCTACCTGTCCATCTTTTACGGAGCCATCCTGTCCGCATTTGTGGCCGTCATTCTGACGCTCTTGGTCAGGGTCTGCTCAACGCGAGACGTGGTCGATGCCGGCCTGAACGGCATGACCCGAATGTTCCCGGCCATGGTCATACTGGTCTTGGCCTGGGCGCTTTCGGCTGTGCTGCAGGACTTGAAGCTTGGCCACGTGGTGGTGTCTCACTTGCAGGCGATTCAGTTCCCTCCGGTGTGGCTTCCGCTGGCGATCTTCCTAAGTGCCGCGGTGATCTCGTTTGCCACCGGCACCTCGTGGGGCACCATGGGCATCCTGTGCCCGTTGACCGTCGAAATCTCGGCTCGCCTGATGACCGGGCTCGAGCAGGGCGAAGCCCTGGCTCTTTTCTACGCCTCGGTCGGAAGCGTGTTGGCCGGTGCCGTCTTCGGCGATCACTGCTCGCCGATTAGCGACACAACGGTGCTCTCGTCCATTGCCTCCGGTTGTCGCCACGAGGAGCACGTATGGACACAGATTCCCTACGCCTTGGTAGCAGCAATCGGCGCAATGGGTCTGGGTGACGTGTTGTGCAGCGTCTACAACCAGCCTTGGTACCTAGGCCTGGGCGCGGGGGTGGTCTTCCTGCTTCTGGTTGTCTACATCGCCGGGCGACGACCCGTACCCAGCTTCGACCTTGCCGACGTGTAGACGGCATCAACCGATTCTCCGGATCGGGCCCCTGAAACGGCGGACCACAGGCCTGGGGCGTAGGAAACGGGGTCCGTGACAGAATCGGCGGATGCCAAAAACCGTAGGGCAGGTCGTTGTTCCGCGCCAGCGGAACGTTGACCTGCCGTTTTTCGGTGGCAGGTGGGCCTCCGGGCGTGGCCGGGAGAACCACCTGCCCTACTCCGGCCCGCCTGAATTGTCACGCGCCCTAGGCAACGTGCGAGCCGATCGGGCTACGCGGTTCCCTCTTTCAAGAGGTCTTCGATCCATGATCGGGCGCGCATCATCGTGGGGAAACCCAGGGTCGTCAGTGCCAACAGCGTGACGTGGCGCAGCTCCTCGGGAGTGCAGCCCGCAGAAAGGGCCTTCTTCACCGCTGAGTGGGACCCGCCTTCTAATCCCGCGGCCATGTTGAGGGCCAGTTTCACTAACGCCGCAGTTTTGGCGTCAAGTGGACCGGCCTTTTTCGCCGCCTCGCCGAGCCCCTCATACGCGCTCATCAACTCGGGATACTCCTGTTTCATGAATCGGTACAGTTCCGGAAGCTCGGACATAACGGTTTTCTCCTCTTGAAGGAACGGAACCTTATAGCTTGGGGTAGACTCCGTCGGCGAGGTGCTGAAGTTCCTCCCGGCGGATGATGCGCAATCGCTGACTGCCGAGCTGCTCGATCAGGCCGGCGTCGGCCAGCCGTCGCAACGTTCGCGAGAGTGTCTCACTGGTAAGATTGAGGTGGCTGGCCAGGTCCTTCTTGAGCTGGGAAAGCGCAAAGGGCTGGGACTCTCCGGCACTGGCCTCGAGCAGGTGTCGGGCCAGCCGCTCACCCGCGTCCCGCAGGACAATATCCTCCATCAGACTGACCAGGTGACGCACCCACCGGGCCATGCCGCGCATAAGCTGCAGGCACAGGGCGTGGTTGCTCTCCAGCTCCCGGATAAGCGGCCCACTCGGCAACAGGACCGTGGAGGTCTCCTGCACCGCTTCGGCGTACGCCGGGCAGGGGAATTCACCAATGACAGCCACCTCGGCAAATGTCTCTCCGGGCCCGATAATGTGAAGAACGTGCTCCTTGCCGCTCGGGGAAGTCTTGAATACCCGCACCGAGCCCGCGCCTACCACAAACAGGCCCGGACATGGCTCCCCTTGGCGGAAGATCTGCTCACCCTTGACGTAGTGCTTTCTGCGGGCCATTGACGCCAGCCGATCGAGCGAATCCTCCCGAACCTCAGCGAAGAAACCGCAGGAAGCAAGAATGTCACGTATGCTCTCGGTCAAATCGGTGCCCTGTTTCGGTGCATCGGGTGCCCATAAAAAAAGAAAAACTGCGCGGCTTGACCTAGGTCAAGGACGACTTATTGGCCCGACGCATAATTACATACATGCCCGATGTTGGCAACCGGGATTGTTGAAAAAGCTAACCGGAGAGAGGGTCGATCGGAGCAACAGGCAACTGGAAGGGCCTCCGGGCCGCCCTAATCTCGATGCACCGGAGGACGACAGACGCGAGTGAATGCTTCCTCATTCAGCTCCGAGGCCTACCCAGTTGCCTCTGCTCCTGACGACCGTGTCGTCCCCTATCGGGGCGAGCTCGTGGCTAAGTGACCGTACCTCAGACGGCCGTTCGTCCATCGGCCGGCCTCCTGAGTTCTGCTCACGGGGAGGGCAACGACCGCCGCCCTCCCCCGTGGGCCGGCTCGTCAGGATTAACGGAGAAACCCACTATGTTCTGTAATCAGTGTGAGCAAACAGCTCATGCCACCGGGTGCGTGCAAAGTCCAGGTGTCTGTGGCAAGGACGAGGACATTCAGTCTTTACAAGAGATGCTGCTATACGGGGTCAAGGGTATGTGCTCGTACGCCCATCACGCCCGTCGCCTCGGCAAAGTCGATGAGGAGGTGGATGCCTTCGTCGAAGAGGCGCTGTTCGCCACCGTGACGAACGTGAATTTCGACTTGGAGGCTCACCTCGAGCTCGTCCTCGAATGCGGACACAAGAACCTCCGGGTCATGGAGATGCTCGAGGCAGGGCATATCGAGAAGTTCGGTATACCCAGCCGGACCACCGTAAGGGAAGGCACCGTCGAGGGTCCTGGGATCCTCGTTACCGGGCACGACATGCTCGACCTGGCCGGCCTGCTCCAACAATCCGCCGGCGCCGGGGTGAACGTCTATACTCACGGCGAGATGCTGCCCGCACACATGTATCCCGAGTTGCGCAAGCACCCCCATCTGGCCGGCCACTTCGGGGGCGCATGGCAGAAGCAGAGAAGCGAGTTCGACCAGTTCACCGGCCCGGTTCTGGCCACCACCAACTGCATCCTGCATCCCAAGGAAAGCTATGCCGACCGCGTCTTCACCACCCGCGTGACTGCCGTACCAGGCGGCCATCGCCTCAAAGGCAACGATTTTGCCCCAGTTATTGAGAAGGCTAAGGAATGCGAGCCCCTCCCGAACAACTTTGTCAGGGAGTCACAGGTCGGGTTCCATCGGACCGCGATTCTGGGAATGGCTGACACGATCGTCCAGGCTGTCAAGGACGGCAAGATTAGCCACTTCTACTTGATTGGCGGCTGCGACGGAGCCGAGCCGGGCCGCAACAGCTTCTCCGAGTTTGCTCGGTCGACCCCGGCTGATTCGTTCATTCTCACGCTCGGATGCGGGAAATTCCGGATCAGGGACTATGACTACGGAACGCTCTTGGGCTTGCCCCGGCTTCTGGATATGGGGCAGTGCAACGACGCCTACGGTGCTATTCAGGTGGCCCTGGCGCTGTCTAAGGCGTTTGACTGCACGGTCAACGATCTCCCGCTTACGCTGGTGATCTCCTGGTTTGAACAGAAGGCGGTAGCCGTCCTACTGACCCTCCTGGCACTGGGTGTCAAGGGGATCACGATCGGTCCCAACCCGCCGGCGTTCGTGTCGCCGAATGTCTTGAAGGTCCTTCAGGACAAGTTTGACCTACGCTTGACCAATGGGGCTATGAAGGAGACGGTCCCGCTGAGCGTCGTCGGCTGATCCCATCGCGACAACGCCACCGGGACGCTCGCCAGTCTCCTATCCCACACCGAGATGATCGCCAATTGCCGCCGGTCGCCCGGCTCGGGAGACCGCTCTGACCGCATCTTCCCGCCAAACGTCCCAGGGCCGGGGCACCCGCAGGCTCGTGCGACCTGTGCGAACAGCGGGCGCCGAGGCCTTGTGGCCTGCATCGGATTTGCACGCCCGAGGGCGAAGATTCTCGGATGTGGGACTTGCCAGAGGGCGAAGCTTGCCGTAGAATACATTTAACGGGGTGAAATACTCACCGGGTTAAGGAAATGCCGCGGCGAAACGGATCCCGAAGGGCGGCAAAAGGCTTTCGGCAGGATGCAAGGGGCGATGGGGCAGAGCGTCACCGCCGACTCCTGAGGTACAGCCACATCTTCGCTTCCGTGGTGCGCGAGATACTGGAGATGAAGTTCCTGGAAGAGGTCAGTCCGTACCCGCTGACGCTCTCCCAGTTCCACCTTCTGAAGGTTATCGGGCTAAACGGGGACCATCAGGTCGGCGAGGTGGCCAACGTGCTCGGCGTCAGCCCGCCGGCCGCTACCAAGAACATCGACAAGCTCGAGCGGCTGGGCCTGATTGTGCGCAGCCCGTCAAAGGGAGATCGTCGAGCGACCCTGCTTTCGCCCAGCCCGAAGGGCCGTCGCCTGGTGCGAAAGTACGAGGAACTCAAGGCACAGCGCCTGGCGCCCGTGCTGGATGAGTTCACTCCGAGGGAACTTGATCGGCTCGCCGGCCTTCTCGAGCGTTTTTCGGTGTCCATGCTCGATCTGGAACAGCCAAGGCACGGGTTTTGCTTACGTTGTAGCGCGTACATCGAGAGCGCCTGCCCGGTGGGGCGAATGCGCGGTGGTTGCCCTTATCAGAAAGTCCGGGGAGCACGAGTGGGCGAGCCCACCACCGGCGAAATGGGATGAGTTCCAGGTGGCCAGCCCAGTCTTTGACGGCGCGGCTCGATGTGGTCAACGGGCCGACGGCGGATCGGTGTCCCCTGGAGTCCCGCAATCCCGGGGCCCTGGCAGTTGGAAGGCCTGCGGAGTGGAGTCTTTCCCTCGCAGGGTCCGGGTGCGAGCGGGTATTTGTCTAGTGGGGAGTCTCAGATGAAATACTGGCGACAACCTTTGGACTTCGACGAAGTCAAGATCCCCCATGGCGACGTGCGCATAATTGCGGACCGCTGCAAGGGGTGCGCGTTCTGCGTGGAATACTGTCCAAGAGACGTGCTGGTGTTGTCCGAGGAGTTCAATGTCAAGGGGTATCACCCGCCGAAGGTGGTCAAGAGCGGAGAATGCGTCAACTGCAATCTCTGCGAGATGATCTGCCCCGATTTTGCGATATTCAGTGTGGCAACGCCCGAGGACGAAGCGGCTGACCAGCCACCGGCTGCCGCCGGTGCCGAGGTCGGGGCGGGCTAGAGCTTGCGATTCCCAGGATCGATTACGGGCAAGCAGTGAAGGAGGACGGCAATTGAAAGCTGACCCTGCTGGCGTCCTTACAGGCGCACACTATCTCGACGGCGATTTCGCCTGTGGCGAAGGGGCTATGGCGGCAGGCTGCCGGTTCACGGCCGGCTACCCCATCACTCCCTCCACCGAAGTCGTGGAGCGCATCGGGCGCCGATTCCCAATGATGGGCGGGCTGTTTATCCAGATGGAGGACGAGCTGGCCAGCATGGCTGCCGTCGTGGGAGCGTCCTGGACCGGAACAAAATCCTTGACCGTCACCAGCGGTCCGGGTTTTAGCCTGATGATGGAGAACATCGGTCTGGCCGCCAT
>CP070827.1:380478-392540 GCA_020344555.1 Phycisphaerales bacterium | reverse complement strand
TTAGTGAAAATGCTGGCGGATGAGGCCGAAAGCCGTTTGGAGGCTTTGAGTTCCGACATGGTAGTTCGATATGTGATGGAGTTGCTGGCCGAAGCCCATTCCCCGGCGAGGAAATCCAAGAAAACCAAGAAAGCCAAGAAGTCGAAGAAAATCGCCAAGCGCGGCTCGAAGCGACGGCCAAGCGGCAAGACAGCAGCGCACCGGCGACGATCAGTGTCGTAGGGCGGGCGCCGTCCACAAGGGACGGCGCTACAACTGATACACAAAATCCGAGAACGTTCTAAGGGCTGTCGGAGCGCTATCGTTTGGTCCAGTGGTCGACGATGGACTCGGTGTATGCTGTAACACGGGCGAGGGTGCCGGGGCCTCGCGACCCCGGCCCACGTGCGGTGGTCGTGGCGGCACGGACCAATTTGGCTGCGTCCTGGTCCTCGGCGCGTAGCTGCCGGATGAGCTGATCGACATCGTGCTGACGTCCGCTAATCGCCTTGTGCAATGCCTCGGGCGAAACTCGCTTGAGCCGGGCAAGCTCTTCGTGGATGGACGGGTCGGCGCTCCAGGCCAGCAGTGCGGCCTCTGCCCGGTCGAGTTCGCGCATGGCGTCGGACCAGGCCGCCCGGGTGCGCTGAGCCTCGTCACGACGCAACGAGAAGTACTCCGAGTCACGGCGCTCCCCGGCAAGAGCCCGAAAGGCCGCGAGAAACGATAGCGACGCCCGCGTCACCGCCTTGCGCCCCGCAAGCCACTGGGCATATGCGTCTACACGGCGCAGGCGGACCTCCGCGTGCCGGTCACGCCTCATTAAGATCACGAGGGTGGCCATCACGCTGACCGCCGCGGCAAGTGAGGCAACGGTAAGCACCAGCCCGACGATTTCGCTTATCGACATGGGCGCTTCTCCACTCCGTCCGTGGATCCGGTCACCTCAGTATACACTTTTGTAGGGCCTCAGCTCCACATCGGCATTGCGCTTGGTCGACTCCGGCGATCCTCCGTGGACCATCAACAGAAACTACCGTCCCGGGCTTACAGCCGCTAGGATGGGGCGTGTTTCGGACCGGCGAGGGGACCGACGGCGTGGCGGTTCCGGCGGCCGGCATGACTTTATCGGAGCATTGTACATGCAGTCAGAGCTTGTTCTTGGCCTGCTTTTCATGTTGCTGGTGGCTCCGCTGCCTGTGCTGGCCGGCGGTGGCGACCGCCTGACGGGATTGCCCTTCGCGACGCGCTCCGAAGTTATCGCCCCTAACGGCATGGCGGCCGCCAGTCAACCATTGGCCACGCAGGTGGCGATCGACATCCTGAAGCAGGGAGGCAGTGCGGTAGACGCGGCCATAGCCGCCAACGCCACGCTCGGCCTCGTGGAGCCCACCGCCAACGGCGTGGGCGGCGATCTGTTCGCCATCGTCTGGGATGCCAAGACGCAAAGGCTATACGGGCTCAATGCCAGCGGGCGCAGCCCCTACGGGCTGACCCTTCAACAATTCAAAGAGCTGGGCCTGACGTCCATCCCGGCATACGGGCCGCTGCCCGTGACAGTCCCCGGCTGCGTGGACGGCTGGTTCGAGCTGCACAAGCGCTTCGGCCGGTTGCCTATGTCCACGATCCTTCGGCCCGCAACCGACTATGCCCGCAAAGGGTTTCCGGTTACCGAGGTGATCGCTTATTACTGGAACCGGGCCGGGCGAATATTGAAAGAGCAGCCCAACTACGCGACCACGTTCCTTCCGGGCGGGCAGGCGCCGAAGAAGGGAGACATCTTCAAAAACCCGGATCTGGCAAATACGCTCGAGATCATCGCACGCGACGGTCGCGACGCGTTTTATCGCGGCGAACTTACTGACATAATGGTGTCATTCTGCAAACGCGTGGGATGTTACCTCCGCGAGCGGGACTTCGCGGATCACACCTCGACCTGGGTTGAGCCGGTGTCGACGAACTACCGGGGCTACGACGTTTGGGAACTGCCGCCCAACGGGCAGGGCATTGCCGTGCTCCAAATCCTGAACCTGATCGAGCCCTACGACTTGAAGGCTATGGGGCATAACTCGGCCGAGTATCTGCATCTGCTTATCGAGGCCAAGAAGATCGCCTTTGAAGACCGTGCCCGGTTCTACGCGGATATGGACTTCGCCGACGTGCCTGTCGCGACGCTGATCTCAAAGGAATACGCAGCGAAGCGCCGGGCCCTGTTTGATCCGCACCGGGCGTCGCGGGAGCTGGCGCCGGGCGATCCCAAGCTCACGCACGATGACACGATCTACCTGACCGTGGCCGACAAGGGCCGCAACATGGTCTCGTTGATTCAGAGCAACTATCGCGGTTTCGGGTCGGGGCTCGTGCCCGACGGGCTGGGTTTCGGCTTCCAGGACCGGGGAGAGCTTTTCACGCTGAAAGAGGGACATCCCAACGTCTACGAACCTCACAAGCGGCCTTTTCACACGATCATCCCGGCGTTTGTAACCAGGGAGGGCAAGCCCTGGCTAAGCTTCGGCGTGATGGGCGGGGCCATGCAACCACAGGGCCACGTGCAGGTTCTGTGCAACCTCATTGATTTCGGGATGAACCTGCAGGAGGCCGGTGATGCCGCCCGTTTCCGCCATAGCGGTTCATCTCAGCCAACGGGCGAGCGTATGACCCGTGGGGGCTGGGTCGCATTGGAGTCAGGGATTTCGCTGGAGGGTCGTCGCGGCCTGGCTCAGCTCGGTCACCAGGTCCGCTTCGTCTCCGGCGGTTTCGGCGGGTATCAGGCGATCATGTACGACGCGAAACGCGATGTCTACATCGGGGCATCCGAATCCCGCAAAGACGGTCAGGCAGCGGGATATTGACCACAAGCACCCAGTCTCCCGTGTCGCGCTACGCCGGGTAGACAATGGCCTTACCGGTTCTGATTTGACTCAGGGCGATGCACGATGGACTTGCTTGCCAGCGCCGCAAGCTTCAGCTGAAGCTCTTTTGCCCTCCGCTTCGGAGTTGATGTCTTTAGTTCGGGAATCAAGGCGTGTCCGGAAGGTTGGCTATCGTCCGGATCGGGTATAACGCTGAGCTCCAGGATGTCTTTCAACTCTTGGACGCCTAACCGGGCAATGTAGTACTCGCCCGGTTTTCTCCCTGCATTCGCGAGCTCCTGCGAGGAGATGAACTTCTCCCGAAAGACCGAAAGACCTTTTGTATCATGTTCCGTTGGGCGGAAGGCCAGCCGGGCCACGGGGAGGGGCTGACTTGCGCTGAACATGTTCTGGTGAATCCGACGGAGAACGTACTCGTGCAGCGAAACAGGGTCTTGTTCGCTTTTCACGCGCGTTCCAATCGGCAAGAACAGGCATTACCCAGCTCAGAACCGGAGAGTCGGGTCCGTCATTACTGCGTGTCCCAATGCACGGTCGGATGCCCAGGTTGGCTGAGCATCCACTCTGCACCGAATGGCCGAACGATCTCTGCTTCGAGATAGGTATCTTCAACCTGCCATTCGAAGACAATCGTTCCCGTTGGCCCGGCAACCACTCGCGTTGGGGGATAGGCCCTATCCTCGTGGCGAAGTATCTTCAACAGGTCGATTGCACTATCAACGAGAGCGGCGTTGGGAGCTTGGGCCCCGAGACCGTCCCAGTCATCCTCTAGCATTCGGATTCGCAGCAGATCGTCGGTTCGTTCATTCCACAGTTCCTTGACCCGCCCGACCCACGCTTTGTGCGTCTCGTGCTCTTCGGAAGATGCCAGCCCGCTCGGGCTGAGCCCCGAAGTATCACGAAAAACAGTGATCGGTACAAGACTCGGCGCTAATGAACTCTGCTGTACTTGTGACATCAGGTTGTCCTCCGCCAATGTCTGTGGGCTACGTCCGACGTCATTGCGGCAAACGACCGCACGATAGTCTCGTGCCCAAGCCTCAAGCCCGAGTCGAGATCCCGAGCCTTCTCTTGGCCTAGAGGTCCGCGGGCCGTGAGTTGAAGTACAAGTACCTCCGCCCCCCCGGGCTCACCGATCTTCCCGTGCCGTACGGCGACGTGCAGACGACCTCGATTCGGTTCGATGACCATGTGCCATTCACCGCCGAAGCTCTCAAAACGCCGACCCGACACGCTGGGACCCACAGTATAGAACCCCGGTAGTACATTGGGCCAGTCATCAGGTCTGTCCCAGAGGACCCCCTTCTCAATATGGTTGACGTACGTCATTTCCCACTGGTTGGGCTCCAACGCTCCCAATCGAGCTTGCTCAATGAAGGCTGAGAACTTAGCGAGTTGACCATCGAATTCAGGGCGCAGCGTCGCGTAGCTCGGGTAAGTGCTACCTCGCTTGCGCCAGTTGTAAATAAAGCGCGTTTTCTGGATCTGGATCATGCGCTCGTCGTCGTCTTGGACGATCTGAACACGGACAGGCTCCGGGGCGGGGCTCAGCTCTACCCTGATTCCGGGACGCCTCCACCGAGCCTCATCCTCGAAGCGCTCCGATTGATCAGGCAGTGGTGAGGCCAGGTCCACCCTCGTCCACTGATCGCCAAGACAGTGTTTCCAATACCAACCGGCGTACGGAGGCGAAAAGTCGGCCAACGGGGCGAACTGAACGCTCATAACGGTCTCGACGACGGGGGGATTGTCGAATTTTGGGAGGGTGTTGGTCATCACGTTCGATTCTACGGTGAGAGCAACCTCGCAGCAAAGATCAATATCTTGGATCTTGCGGTAATCTCATTGTACACACCGCACGATAACCGGGCCCCCATCCCACCCAAGGGGACGTTATCCTACCGCAAACTGGCTCGCCGCTGTCCGTATCTGCTACGGCCTGAGTACCATCGCTCAATGCGATCGCAGATCAGGTGATAGGCGAGCTGGTGGGTCTCCTGGACGCGGTCGGTGCCGTCATGGTCGGCCTGGAAGCATAGATCACAGAGCTCCATTAGCTGCGTACCCGAGCGTCCGGTGAAGCCGATTCTGAAGGCGCCGATATTCTTCGCGGCCTCCATTGCCCGGATCACGTTCGGTGATCGGCCGGAGACGCTGAGAGCCCAGACGATGTCACGGTCCGTCACCAGGGCTTCGACCTGCCGGGTGAAGCTGTGCTCGCCACCGATGTCGTTGGTCACCGCCGTAAGGATAGAGGTGTCGGTGGTAAGCGCTATGGCCGGAAGAGCCTTGCGATCCTTCTTGAACCGTCCGACCAATTCCGCAGCGATGTGCTGGGCGTCGGCAGCGCTGCCGCCGTTGCCGAGCAAGTACAGCTTACCACCCGCCTCAAAGCAGGCCATGATGCGGCCGGCAATCTGTTCGAGCAGCTCAATCCGCTCGGCGGCGGCGGCGACCACCCGCTGATGCTCGGCGATCTGGTTCTTAATGATGTCGAATTCGCTATTCGCCATTCGCCATTCGACATTGGTAAGACGCCCCGGCACGGATACGCTCGATGAGGTCTGTCGTGCTGAGTCCCTCGACCAGCGGGAGCAGCACGACGCGCCCGCCGATCGATTCGACGAACTCCCGGCCTACTACGCCCTTGCCGGCCCAGTCTTCACCCTTGATCAGGACGTCCGGTCTGATCCTGCGAATCAGCGTTTCCGGGTCGGGCTCCTCGAATCCCACGACGTAGTCCACGAACTCCAGGGCGGAGACAACCGCCGCCCGATGGGCCCATTTGTTGATCGGTCGGTCGTCGCCTTTGCTCAGGGCTCGAACCGACGCATCGCTGTTAATCCCCAGGACGAGCAATGATGCCTCCTGACGGCAGCGCTTCAGAAACTCCACATGCCCGGCGTGGAGGATATCGAAACAGCCGTTGGTGAAAGCCACGGTCTCGCCGCGGTCACGGCGAAGCTGCAGCTCGGCCACCAGTTCGTCGACCGTACGCAGCTTGTCGTTACGCAGACGATTCTCCAGCCGCAGCTCGGCGAGAACTTCCTCGACCGTGATGGGTACGCAGCCGAACTTCTCAACCTCGAGCCCGCCGGCGATATTGGCCAGTCGCACGGCGCTGTCCAAACCGGCCCCTGCTGCTATGGCGGCTGCCAGCATGGCCAGCACGGCGTCGCCGGCACCGGTATTGTCGTACACGCTGCGCGGCACAGTCGACAAATGACGCCAGTCCTTGTCTCTCTCCACCAGCACCGCCCCTTCGCGATCCAGCGTGGCGACGATCGCTCCGATGTCGAGCATGTCGATCAGCCCACGTGCGGCGTCAGCAAGTGCCTCCAGCGACTCGAGACGATGACCGGCAACGATCGACAGCTCATCGCGATTCGGCGTCACTATGTTGGCACCACGATACCGGCGATAATCGGGCAATCTGGCCGGGTCGACCAGAACGGGCCGATCGTGCCGTCTGGCCTCCCGAATGACGGCCTGCACCATCTGTTCGCTGACAACACCCTTGTTGTAGTCCTCAATGCAGACCACGTCGGCCTGGGGAACCAGTTCACAAGCCAGGTTCGAGAGCGACTCGGCGTTCCCCTGTGACAATGGGCTGGCGTCCTCCTCATCGACGCGCAGGAGCTGCTGCCGGTGCCGGTGCTGTGCGAGGCCGACAAGGCGTGTCTTGGTCGTTGTCGGGCGGTCCGGCAGGGTCATCACGCCGGCGGTATTAGCTCCGATTTCCTTCAACAGACGAGCGAGCGTCTCACCGTCCCTGTCACGGCCGGTGACCCCACAACAGACTACTCGACACCCCAAAGCCCCCAAGCAGGCCGCCACGTTGGCACTGCCACCGACCGCTTCACGCCGCTCCACAGCACGTAGGACGGGGACCGGTGCCTCCGGGCTAATGCGTTCGGCATCGCCGTAGAGGTAGCGATCGAGGATCAGGTCGCCGACGAGCAGTATCTGCCGCCCGTGCAACGATCGTACCCAATGAGCAAGATCCTTGGCCACGGAAACGTCCAAGTTAGTCAAACACGCCCCTCCCCGGTCACTTATGGCACCGGTCTGGGACCGGTGCCCCACGGAGCGAGCATGGTAGGCGGGATTCCGGGTTACGGTCAAATGAAGAGCGCCGGCAGGCGTCTTTGATCGGCTCACTGCGCCCCGGTGGGCGCAATCCGGATCTTAAGAGCGCACCTGTGCTGGAATCGTCAGCCGGAAATGGGCTCCGCCGTATTGGGGATGGTGACGGGCCAGGAGCTCCAGGCGCCCGCCCAGAAGGCTTGCCCAGCTACGGGCGAGCGCCAGGCCTAGCCCGATCCCACCCTGAGCGGCCTTATCGGCACCACGACCACGGCGGAAGGGCCTGAAGATCGCCCTGGCGTCGGCGCGGTTAATGCCGGGCCCCGAGTCAATCACGTCCAACTGCAGTGCACCGTCTTCACTACCCAACCGGACCAGCATGGACGCGTTCGGCGTTCCCCGGGCATGCCGGGATGCGTTGCTGACCAGGACACCGGCGATTCGATTGACGACGTCGACATCCGTTCGCAGCCGCTGACCCTCGGCGATCGCATTTTCCGTCCGGGCTTGGACGTCGTTTTCACCGCAGCGTTTTTCGAGCGTCTCCGAGATTGCGCGCAGCAGTGACGCCCCGTCGGTCTCGGACAGGTTCAGCTTGACCCTGCGGCTCTGGAGACGGGCATACTCCAGCACACCTTCGACCTGGCTGGACAGTCTCAAGGATTCGCGATTCAGAGTATCAAGATACTCCTGCCTCGAAGCTTCGGGTACCAGCCCGGCGGAGAGCATATCCGAATACAGGCGGAACGTGGTGAGAGGCGTGCGCAGCTCGTGGGTCACCGCATATGCGAACTGCATCCGACGTTCCGTCAGAGCGACCAGACTGCGAAGCCCCCAGCCGGCAACCACCAGCACGGCTGCCGCCGCCGCCCACATCGTAATAAGGTTCCGGCGAATCGAGCGCCATGCGGCGCTAGCCGCTCCGCCCGGGATGCCGGGCACCTTCAGCCGGACCGGCAAATTGACCATCTGCCTCTTGCTCGCCTCAACATCTCCCTCCGAACCCACCGGTACCGGTTCCAGGTCAACTCGGGGAAACAGGTTCAGGTTGGCAATTTGGGCGAGCAGCTCCGGTTTGAGGCGATCCCAATCCCCGATAAACCCCTGATAAAACACGGCCACGTTGGCGTGACACTCACGGACGAAGGCGAGCTTGCGTCCACCATCCGGCCCTGCCCCCAGCCAGAACGGAGTAATCGGATCCGCAGAGATCTCAACATCCTCAGCCAGTTGGGGGGCTCTTTCGTCAAGGCCTCCGGGCTCGGCGCCTACAACGCTGCGAACGTTCCGCTCGGCGATATCGGCATCAACACAGGTCGCAGGCGGCAGGTAGCTTACCTGAGAGTCTCGCAAGATCTGTTGGCGTTGCTCATACACGTCACGGACCGGCGGGAGGGTACCGCCCGCTGCGGCCCTGTCCTGCTGTGCCGTTGTAGCCGCCCGAGTCTGTTCCGTTAGTGTATCCGCTACTGAGGTGACGTAGTCACTCTGACACAACGCCGCAACACGCTCGTGGAGATTGACGCCCGGCAATTCCGTCTTGACCCACTGCCATGTCTGTAGTCTACCGCGATCCGGCCTCCAAAAGGCCCGTGCGTTCTCAAAAGGCCACGGTGAGGAATCCTCATGAATTTGCGGCGAGGACATGGCGCCCTTCGTACCGACCTGGAAGTACAGATCGATCCAATTGTGGGGTGGTCCCAGGATGGCAAGCGGCGACTCCAGAACGACGGCAACGCGGCTGGTATCCAGCTCAGTGTGGCCGTCGGAGACAACGCCTACGGGTCGGCGCCAATGAAACGCTACATAGTCTGTGGGATCCCTGGCCCCTTCCGAATTCAAGATCCCCCCCATGTAGCTGCTCATTTCCCAAACAGCCAGGCTTATCTTCCGCTCGTGGTCTTCAGTGACGTTCTTTTTGGCGAGCTTGAAGCTGGACACCGTTCCCCAGGTCATACCGCCGACCACAACGGCGGCAATCAGAAAGAAGACCACGGCAGCCGCCAGCTTGTTGCGCTGCGAACTTGTCACGGTTCATCCCCTGTCGATTCACCGTCTGTAATCACGGTAACGCCGGGGCCCAGCATGTAGCCCTTGCCGCGGACAGTGAGGATCCATTCAGAAGCTGAATCCGAAGAGCTGCCGGCGAGCTTCTGTCGCAGGCGGGTGATGTGCATGTCGATGGCGCGTGTCTCGATGGTGCCGTCCCGCAGGCCCCAGACACAGGAGAGCAGCTCCTCGCGCGAGACCGCCCGACCAGCGTGTGCCGCCAACCGCTCCAGGATGGCCGCCTCCATTTCCGACAGGGTGGCCCGATCCGTCTCACCGCGACAGATTTCCCGTCGGGCACAGTCCACGGTCGTATCACCAGCGATCATTCGTACCACGGGCGACGGTCGCTCGGGGCTGCGGCGTAAGACGGCCTCCACGCGAGCCAGCAGCTCTCGGGCGGAGAATGGCTTGACCACGTAGTCGTCCGCGCCGGCTCGCAGGCCCCGGACGCGATCGTCTTCGGAACCCCGAGCGGTCAGAATGATCACCGGCAGCGCCGGCCGTACGAGCCGCAGCTCTGCCAGCACATCAAACCCGTCCTTTTTGGGGAGTAACAGATCGAGCAGCAGGAGATCGACGCCGGCCCGCCCGGCTTCCTCCAAGCCGCTTTCACCGTCCGCAGCTTCGACCGGTTCATAACCGGCCATACGGAGCGTATCGACGATCCCGCGCCGAATCGCATCCTCGTCTTCGACGACTACAATGGTTCGTTTCCTGGCCATTACATGCGTCCACAGGATTTGATGCGAACACGCCGGGCGTGTCGCGATCCGAGCAACGTCCACATTTTATCATAGCCGGCTGCCCCGTGCACGACGAGGCAGCAACTCTCTACGGGATAAGTTAACGCAACGTTACAATCCACCGCTCACGGCACCTTTTCTCCATGTTCCGATAGTGCCGGCGGGGGTCGCCGCAGGCTCAGCACCACCGTTGCCGCGGCGACGCCGGTCAGGTCGGCGAGCCAGTCACCGGCACTCATCGCCCTTCCGACGAATTGCTGAAGCCATTCGTCCGCGGCCCCATATGCAGCGTATACGGCCGCCCAGGTAAGCAGCAAGGCGAGGGACCGGCCACGGCCCGTCGCAAACAGATAGCGGCCACCCAGTGCCACTAACACGAAGTAAAGCCCGAAGTGAACAAGCTTATCGGCGTACGGCACTACGGTCGGTCCTTTTCCCCCCAGCGGTACGTGGGTGGCCACAAACAGGCCCGCCCAGTATCCGATCCAAAGCCACCAACTGCGGGGGCGTTGCGGAGATTGCTCACCATCTGGTGTCATGGCTCTAGGGAGTACTGGTGACGGTGTCACGCCGGGCGGCCCGGTCGGCCACGGCATCATCTGGCAGAGCGGAGGGGAGTCGTTCCTCTACCGGCGCAGTTGAGGTCGATGCGGAGACCTCGGCCGGGCCGGGCGTGTCCGGGCGAGTGGCCGCGTCGACCTTGGGGTTCGTACCTGTTATCTGCCTGCTGCTCAGCGTGTTCGGCGTTGCAGCGTGCTCGAGTGCCACCGTGGTTTCACCAAACACTTCCAAAGCCAGCCGGGCATAATCGATTGCCCCGTTGCTGCGGGGCGCATAATCGAAGACGGTCTGGCCGAAGCTGGACGATTCAGCGAGCTTTATGTTGCGGCGGATGTAAGTGTCGTAGACGCGGGCGTCGGCCCACGCCGTGCCGGACCCACGCGAACCTTCCAGGAACCTGACCAGGTCTTCGACGACCTCGCCGGCCAGGCGCGTCGCAAACTCATGCATGCAAAGAACGATGCCGCCGACCGTAAGATCCGGGTTGATGCGCTGACGCACGAGTGTCACTGTATCCAGCAGCTTGCTCAACCCTTGCAGGGCCAGGAAATGGGCCTGGAGCGGAATCATCACCTCGTTGGCCGCCACCAGCGCATTGATCGTCAACACGCCCAGCGAAGGCGGTCCGTCGATCAACAGACAGTCGTAGTCGTCTCCGATCGCTTCGAGGGCCTCGCGGAGAAGCACCTCTCGGCCGGTGACGCTAATGAGTTCCGCCTCTGCACCGGCCAGGTCGATGTCTGCGGGGATCAAGGTCACGCTGTCATGGACATTGAGCGAAACATCTTGAATGGGCACCGAGGCGGTAAGCACGTCATAGATGCTCGGCTGGTCGTCGCTCAGCTCGACGCCGAAGTGCAACGAGAGGTGGGCCTGCGGGTCAAAGTCGATCAGCAGCACGCGCGATCCGGACCGGGCCAGGGCGGCTCCCAGATTGGCCGTCGTGGTCGTCTTCCCCACCCCACCCTTCTGGTTGATCACAGCGATTCGTCGCATCGGACCTCCCTTCCCGACTGCAGGATCGGCTTCCCTCGGGTTTATCCAGCCTCCTGCCGCCCGTCGACGCCCGGGAGTATAGACGCTTTCACACTCGGTTGTAAAGAACAAAACATCAAGCCGGGAGGTCAGGCGACCCCGCCGGATCGGTGGTGACAGCGTTCCTATCCGCTAGAATGAATCCATGGCGTTCATTGGCTATATCGACGAGGATGAGGCCTCGCCGGAGCTTCGCAAGCTGTATGACCGCTTTCGCAGCCCCGCCGGCCAGGTCGACAACATCCTCCGCATCCACGGGCCCAACCCTGCCAGCCTGGTCGGTCATTATCAGCTCTACGAGACCTTGATGCGCGCCCGCTCGGGGCTTTCCCTCGTGCAGCGCGAGATGATTGCCGTGGTGGTATCGGCAATCAACCAGTGCCACTATTGACTGCACCATCACGGGGCGGGGCTCCGTCGATTGACCAAAGATGACAGGCTCGCGTCAGCGTTGGCCGACGACTACCGAACCGCGCCGATTGGCGACGCCGATCGGGCCATGCTGACCTACGTGGACAAGCTGACCCGGACGCCGGCGGCAATCGTAGCCGACGATGTGGAAGCACTTCGCAAAGTGGGTTTCAGCGACGCGGCAATCCTCGATATCTGCCAGGTCGCCGCCTATTACGCATTCGTCAACCGCCTGGCCGACGGGCTCGGCATCGAGCTGGAGTCGAAACCCGGGCCTACGTGATCGTTCGCTCCGCGAGCCGGGTGCGGGCTCTGACCAGTC
>CP070827.1:368316-380378 GCA_020344555.1 Phycisphaerales bacterium | reverse complement strand
ACGTCGGCCCCAGCTCGATACCCCGGAGGCTCAGGTCGCCCGGTGAAGGCGATCTCCCTCCACCTCGGGCTCAAGAGAATGTGCGTGGGAAGGCACGGCCGTTATCGCGGGCCTCGGCTGAGATGGGCAGGTCGACCGACACCGATGGCGAGAGGGAACGTGCGAGGGCTTCCCCCTCAGATTCCTTACACCGGCGGCTTGACAACCGCTGCTTCATAGATGGCATGGCCAAGAGGATATGGCATTCCTCGCCGAAGATGAGAGCATGCTTCAGTATGAGGTTGTCGGGCGGAACCATGAAAGACGTAGCTTGCCCGTGGAGGGTGGCGTTCTCGTGTCGCGCACGGGCAAGAACCCCCTCCAAAGCCTTTCCAGGTCAACGCGGAGGTCGCTGGGGGCGGTCCTTGCTGATGCCTCCCTGGCTAACCACGTGCCGGTGCCGGGGCCGGCCGCGGCATAGAAGAATGCCCTAATCCTGATCGTCGTCCGGCTCTTCGGCCTCTTCCTCTTCCTGGTCACCGGCGTCGTCATCGGTCGGGCGCCTCTCGCCCCTGCGCTGGTGGCGTCTCGCTTCGTGAGGCCCTCTTCCCGGGATGCGGTTCTTCTCGGCTTCCAGCGCGGCCTCGACCTTGGCCCGTTGCTCGGTTGTGAGCTGCGCGAAGATGTCGGCATACACTCGGGCGGTGATCTCTTTCACCTTGTCGTCGTCCGACTCCACCTCACCAATGGCCATGAAACCATCGCGCAGCAGGTCCCGCGCAGTCTTCCGCTGTTCTTCCGAGAGCTTGTTGTCAGGTCGCATCACCGCACGCCAGAGCGTTCGCAACTCACCACCGGGGGCGCGCGGCGCCGAGCCGATCCGCAAACGTCTGATGAGACTCCGGAACTTGGGGCGTTGCTTCTCATCCAACTCGTTTGCGACCTGGCTGAAGAGCTGTGACATGGAAGCAGCCACACCGGCTGAGCGTGGGCGCATCTTCTCACGAAGCTCTTCGCGCAGCTTCTGTAGAGTCTCGTTATCCCCCTCCTTGTGCGCCTCGGTCATCTTCTTGCGGAGCTCTGCAAGCACCTCCGCATCCCCCCGATTGGCGCCAAAGGGTTTTGGCCGGCTCTTCTTGTCCTTCAGGTCACGGACGTAGTCCTCGAAGAGCTTGTCTATGGTCTCCTCCTGCTGCGTTGAGAGATCCAGCTTTTCCTTCATGGCGGTTTGCAGCTTGGTGAGCTGCGTGATCTGACGCCGAACGCGTGCCTCCGATCGCGCATCCATGGCCACGGGCTGGCGCCTGGCCCGGTCCTCAATGTCGCCCTGATCACGGTGTGCCTCAGCGGCCACACGTCCGGCATCGCGGCGTCGCTGATCCCGTTCCCGATCGGACGTACGCTCCTCCTGCTGAGCGATGGCCGAAGTCGGGACTGCAAGCCCAAGAAACAGGGCCACATTCAACAAACCTCTTTGCATCCTCTTCATGGCTATTTACTCCCAGTCCAAGCTCGCTACATCGAGCCTTCGCCCCCCATACGGACCCGTTGATGCTGCCGTTGCGGGTTCGGATTGATGCTCGGTCGGCTCCAGCAGCCAACCGACGCCCGGCTGCTTGCAGCAGGCGGGCATCTACCATAGTAAGGCACAACCCGGCTGACTGGTAGGCGCGTGGGAGCTAAACCGGGCGCGGGGGCCTCAGGGACACGCAGCCGGTTGTGCGGAGCCCGGTTCTTGTCCGCAATCGGTCGGAGGAATGCCGAGATTCCAGTGGCTGGAGGCCTGAGCCGATTTTTCTGCTTTTTGCTGTAACCTATTATACCACATGCACTTAGTGACGATCCTGGCATTCGTGATCATCTTCTGGCGAGCCGAACAGCCGGAGCAGTGGCTGTTGGTGGGCGAGGACGACGTCCTGTGGACGCTTCTGATCGTGCTGGCTCAGCCGCCGCTTCTGGGCGTTGCCGCATGGCTTTCGGCCCGCCGGGCCCACCGGTTGCACGTCGAGCAGCCCGACGCCCCACAGGTGGCTCAACAGTTCCATCATCGCACAACCGTGTGGCTTCGGACCGCAATCCTGGTGGGCTTTGCGGTCATGGTTCTGCTGACGCGATGGCCGACATGGTTTGCCTTTCAGAATCCGGCATTGCAGACTGTGGGAGACCTGATCGTACTGTCGCCGTTTGTGTCCGGGGTCATCGCGGTATGGCTGGCCGCCTATCCGCTCGAGAGAGCGCTGCGGGCTCGGACGGTTGGGCTGGTCGCAGAGGTGGGTAAAGAGCAAGGCAAGCCGTGGCGTCTGGGGGCCTATCTGGACTTCAACCTGCGCTACCACCTGCTGATTATAGTTGTGCCCATGACGCTGATTGTGTTCGCTGCCAATATCACACGTGGGTACGAATCGGTGTTGCAGGAGTGGAGTGGTTGGCCCTGGACGCCCGACCTGCTGCTCGGTGTGGTGGCGTTGGGTGTCTTTATCGTGTCACCACTGATCCTGGTCCGAATCTGGCGTACGGTCTCTCTCGAGGCCGGCCCGGTGCGTGAGCGGCTGGAAGCGGTATGTGGGCGGATCGGCCTGCGCTGCCGGGATATTCTCATCTGGCACAGCGACGGAATGATAATCAACGCCGCGGTCATGGGTCTGTTGCCACCGGTGCGTTTCGTGCTGCTGTCCGACGGTCTGCTGGCCACGATGGAGGTGCGGCAGATCGAGGCGGTTTTCGGGCACGAGGCGGGGCACGTGCAGCACCGTCACATTCAGCATTTCTTGGTGTTCGCATTCGTGGGGTGGTTGCTGATCGCAGCGGTGATGGAACTAGTCGCCCGGGCATCCGCAGAGCCGCACTCATCTTTTGCGCTTTCCGTGTTGACCGTTCAGGCAATCGGTGTCGCGGGAGGCATCATCTTCTGGGGCGTGGGGTTCGGATGGATGTCGCGACGGTTCGAGCGACAGGCCGATCTGTTCGGGGCCAGGTGTGTTACGCCGAGCGAGGCTGGATGTAGCCTACCCTGCAGCGTACACCCGGATGAGAGGAGCCTGCTTACCGGCAGTGGTCGCGTCTGTGCAACCGGAGCCGCGGTGTTCGCCTCCGCCCTCAATCGTGTGGCCGCGCTCAACGGTATTCCTTCCGAGGAGCGGAGTTGGCGTCACTCGTCAATCGGGAGCCGCATCCGATTCCTGACCTCGTTGGCGGGCGATCCGCATCGCGGGGCCCGCTTCGAAAGGCTGATCCGGCGCCTCAAGATCGCCATGTTTGCCCTGGCGATTGTGGGGTCGGCAGTCTGGTTGTACTATTGGACAGTGGTTCCGGAGCCGGCGATCCTGCGTTTGCAAGCCGGCGGGCCCTGACCTTTCTCGTGTGGCGCGGGTCTTAAGCTCCCAGGAGGTTCGGCGAGTTCATGGCGGAGGCGAGAATCATTGACGGGGTGGCGCTGGGCCGACGCATCAAGGAGGAGGCGGCCCGGCACGTTCGCGCCCTCGGCGCGGAAGGCGTTCGGGTGAGCCTGGATGCGGTCATGGTCGGGGACCCCGAGGCGGGCGAGATCTACGCGCGTTCCCAGCGAAAAAAATGCCAGGATGTTGGCATTGAATATCGCCTTCATTCCCTTAGCGGCGACGCCAAGGAGGCGGACATCCGCGGCCTGCTCCGCGAGCTGAACGACGATCGTTCGGTCACCGGGATCGTGCTCAATCTGCCGTTGCCGCGAGACGTCGACACGCACGCGATGCAATACTGCATCGACCCCTATAAGGACGTCGAAGGCGTCAATCCCTCGAACATCGGGCTGTTGCTCTACGGCGGCCCGATCATCGCACCCTGTACGGCACTGGCGGTGATGGCCACCCTGAAGGAAGCGGGGGTGAACCCGCGTGGGCTCGACGCCGTCGTGGTGGGGCAGGGTTCAATCGTGGGCAAGCCTCTTTCGCTGTTTCTGCTGCACGAGATGGCCACGGTCACCTGCTGTCATATTGCCACTCGCGATCTGTGTGAGCATACTCGCCGTGCCGACCTGCTGATCGCGGCTGTGGGAAAGCCGGATCTTATCCGAGCCCCGGACGTCAAGCCCGGCGCCATTGTCGTTGACGTGGGTATCAGCACGCTGATCAGCCGGAAAGGCGAACGGAGAATTGTCGGCGACGTCGCCTTTGACGAGGTGAAGGAAATTGCCTCCGTGATCACCCCCGTGCCCGGCGGCGTCGGACCGGTCACCGTGGCGATCCTCCTGCGTAGCGCCGCCGAGGCCGCCAGGAAGCAGTTGGCTGAGCCGAGACGGCTTGAAGCGTGAGAAGCGAGAACGACGAGTCTTTGGACTCAGAGGCGAGCAGCCCAAAGAACGGAGACCTGTGCTAATGGACAGCGTGCTGACAAGTCTGTTGTTGCTGTCCGCCGGATTCTACTCGCAAACGACGGTCAAGTCCGCTGAACCTACGACCGCTCGGACGGGCTCGCTGGAGATACTCTCCGCCCTACCGGAGGACGTAGTGTTTGTCGCTGTGGTACGCGATCTGGCGGAATGCGACGGTAAGCTCACGAGACTCATGGAGCGGCTAGGGTTCCCTGTAAGCCCGTACACGTTGCTCAAGGGAGCCCTTGGAATTGTCACCGGGCTTGATGATGAAGGTTCGGCCGCCCTCGCATTGCTGGCGCCCGGACCCGCGGGGGTGCCGTCGACGCGAATCGCGCTTCTGATGCCCACGACCGATCCGACTGCGTTGCTCACATTTCTCAATCCGCAGCCTGTTGACGAGAAGTACGTCAAGGTGACGCTTCGCGGGCGTGAGACGTACGTCGGCACCAAGAGTCGGTTTTCCGTCTTCGCACCCGATATTGAAACCGTCCGGCATGTCGTCAACGCCAAGACGCGGCTTGTTGACCGGTTCTCAGCCCGTCAGCTCAAACGATACGGCACTAATGACGTGTCTTTTTGGGTCAACGTGGCCTTGATGGCATCGGGGGCGCTGGGCGAGCGACCGGCATGGTTGAAGAGCACCTTGGGCGTCGAGTCACCTGAGCAATACGAGAGCTTCCAATGGTCATCGCGGATCGAGAGCGAGGGGCTCTACTTCGAGCTTAGCGCCGCACGGGGTGAGCCGAGCGGTACGGCCAAGGGCCGCGAGACAACCGATTCGCTGCTGGCCGGACTTCCCAGCGAGCGGTTCGTTATGGCCCTTGGGCTCCTGGACGATGACGGCGGCGCCCGGCTCGGTTCGATGGTGAATCTGATCATCTCGGCATCGACTGCATTCGGTGTTGTCGAGCCGTCGCGATCGGCAGCACTTGCCCAGGCATACGAATCCGTTGCAGGTAAGATCACCGGCGGTTCTGCCAGCGTTTCCCTCTTGCCGGAAGGTCCAGACGGCCGGCTTGCCTTGACCAAGGTGCTCCACACGCGGGGTGACGGGCGTGCGGTCCTCGACGACGTGGCGCGTATTCTGAGCGTGTTGAAGAGTGGGCCGTTCGTCGACCCGCGGATCAACCGTGTGGCCGAGAGAATCGAATACCGTCGGGCGGCCGAAACGAGCGACACCGTCATCATTGACCATATGTCCGTGAAGCTGAGCGAGTTTGAAGGTATCGACCACGAGGCACTCAAGAAACTCCTTGGGCCCGAGGGATTCCTGACGCGTTACGCTGTGGTTGACGGAAACACTGTTGTGATCGCGCTCGGTGGCGGCCTGGTTCGCTTTAACGAGGTTATGGCGCTGGTACGCGCCAAAAAAGCGCCGCTGACGGAAGACTCGGGGATCCGTCAGTCGGCGAAGAAGCTGAGCGGCGAGCGTTGGTTGGAGGCATACTTATCGTCTGACCGGTGCCTACGGTTGACGAAGGAGGTGCTTGCGGTCACCGGTGTGCCCGGCACCTTTCCTGATGTGTCCGAGCCGGCTGTGCCGGCCGCCCTGACGGTCCATTCGGTCGGTCCGCGCGAGACGGAGCTTCGGATCTTTGTCCCCACAGAGCTCGTCGTGGCCGTAAAAGACCTCATGATGGCACGGCTGGCCGCTCAAGTCGGATCGGGAGGGTGACATCCGGCAGCCCCGGGCTTTGGGGCCCGTTCGAACCTGCCGATACATCGGTGCGACCGTCGACACCCGAGGGATTTCGGGTATATAATTCAGGCGGCCCGTAGTGCGGCGGCCTGTGTGTCTGCGAAGCCAGGTTTTTGGGAGCATTCCGACATGCCGTTTCGACCCTTACAAGATACGCAGCTTTCACTGAGCAACTTGCAGGACGAGATGAACCGACTGTTCGAGCGGATTTGGCACGCAGGAGTGTCAACGCGTCCGTTCGACGGCCAGCAATGGGCACCGGTGGTCGACCTCTATGAGTACGACGATCGCTACGTGCTCTACGCGGAGATTCCCGGGGTCGACGGCAGCGCGGTTGAATTGAGCTACCTCGACCATGCCCTGACCATTCGGGGTGAAAAGAGCAAGCCGGCCGCGGTTGGGGAGGCGGAGCGCCCGGTGCGCGGCGAGCGCCGCTACGGAACCTTCTGCCGTACGGTCGAAGTGCCCCCGGACATCAACGCTGACAAGCTGTCCGCTAAATGTCAGGCCGGGGTCTTGGAGGTCACCATCCCCAAGTCCGAAGCCAGCCGCCCCAAGGCTGTCAAGATCGACGTCCAGGAAAGCTAACAGACAGATCTCTGAGGCGAGTCGGATCTGCTGGGCCGAGAATCCTCTCTCGGCCCTTGGTCAGATGCGGGAAGGGATCGCCGGGCGATCGGTGCGAGAAGGGATTCACGCACCAGCATAATCGCCGAGAGACGGGTGCGTGCACGGTCGTAGAGAATGCCCACGATGGCGCTTGCCGAAACGGCAAAGGCCTGTAAGATCGATCGCGGGCGCGCATTGATCGAACGCGCGCCTGAGGGACTTCCCAGTTCTGAGAGTGGAGACTCCGATCCTCAAAACAAAAGCGGCGATTGACATATCACCTACCGGCCCACGATGTTCGACCGAAGCGGATGATCGGACATTCAGAGTCTTTACATCTGCACGCTGCACACGCGTGAAACTGCCTTCCAAACCTGCTACAATAAAACGTTGGCTGTTTTACTGGCGGGCAGGGCCTGAGACCGGCTTTGCCCGCCATGCTCTAGTCGTGCGTTAGCCTCTGGCTTTCGGGTGGCATGGCCAAGCGAAGCGCCGCCATGTCGTCGACAGAACATGCCGGCGCCCGTCTTTGACGGGCTTGGGCATGGCACCCTTGACCCGAAAGTCTAGCGTTAACGCAGCTCTAGATCGATCTGCGTGTTGGCGTGGCGGGTCGCGCTGCTACGTCGGGGATTGCGTTCGGACCACAGGGTACACCTCGCGCGGGGGGTGGCCGCTTCCCAATGAACGAGGACGGTTTGGGTCCAACTAAGGTGTGGTCCCCGCGAGTAATGCTTGGGGTGCTGTAATAATGGGAAAGGAGTCGGCTGGATTGGTGACCCAGATGCTGCGCGCCGCTTCTGATGGCGACCCGCAGGCGGCTGCCGACTTGCTCCCGCTGGTTTATTCCGAACTGCGAAAGCTCGCCCGGGCACGGATGGCCAAGACCCCGCCGGGAAACACGCTCCAACCTACGGCTTTGGTTCACGAGGCATACCTGCGACTGATCGGTAGGGACAACCCAAGCTGGAACAGCCGCGGCCATTTCTTCGCCGCCGCAGCCCAGGCCATGCGCCAGATTCTTGTCGAGCAGGCCCGCCGCAAGTTCACCCTCAAGCGAGGCGGTAACCGCAAGCGGATCCCCTTAGATGAAGTTGACCCGGCGATCGAACCACCTCCGGAAGATGTGCTGGCTCTTAACGAAGGCCTCACCCACCTGGAAAAGGTCGATCCACGCAAAGGCCAAATCGTCATGCTGCGTTACTTCGCCGGGCTGACCACGGAAGAGACCGCCGCGGCTCTCAGCGTTTCCGCGCCGACCGTGGAAAGAGAATGGCGGTTCGCGCGGGCGTTTCTCTATACGCTGCTCGCGAATCCAGAATCGCACGCCTGACGGAGCGTTTGCCATGGAGGCTGCAAAGGTCAAGCAGGCGGAGCAACTCTTCCAGATCGCGATCGGTCTTCCCGCGAGCGAGCGCGATACTCTTCTCGCCGAGCGCTGTGCCGGTGACGCCGGACTCAGGGCATTGGTCGACCAACTGTTGGCCCATGACGCCACAGGCATGGGCGAGTTCATGCAACAGCCGGTGTTCATGCCGGTGCCCGACCGGACCGGAAAGAACCTCGACAGTGGGCCGGAGAGCATCGGTCGCTACAGAATCACTCGGACTGTTGGCGAGGGCGGTATGGGCATCGTGTACCTGGCTGAGCAGACCGAACCCGTTCGCCGGCAGGTGGCGTTGAAGGTCATCAAACCCGGCATGGACACTCGACAGGTGATCGCCCGTTTTGAGTCCGAGCGCCAGGCATTGGCCATGATGAACCACCCCGGCATCGCCAAGGTGTTCGATGCGGGTGTTACTGAGCACGGTCGGCCGTACTTTGTCATGGAGCACGTGTCGGGCGTGATCATCACCGAGTTTTGCAACGAACACCGTTTCAACGTGCGTCAAAGACTGGAGTTGTTCCGGCAGGTCTGTCAGGCGATCCAACACGCACACCAGAACGGCATCATTCACCGCGACATCAAACCGTCCAACCTGCTGGTTGGCGAGGACAACGGTACGCCGATCCCGAAGGTCATCGACTTTGGAGTGGCCAAGGCGATCAGCCAGCGCCTGACCGACAAAACCCTGTTCACGCAGCAAGGCCAGTTCATCGGCACTCCGGCCTACATGAGCCCCGAACAGGCCGGAGGCACCGGACTGGATGTGGATACGCGCACGGACATTTACTCGCTCGGGGCTTTGTTATACGAACTGCTCACCGACTCCCCACCGTTCGACGTTGAGAAACTGCGTCAGTCTCCGTTTGACGAGATCTGCCGCACGATCCGTGAAGAGGAGCCGCCCAAGCCGAGCACACGCTTGAGCGAAATCGCACTGGCCGCCCGAACGCAGGCGACACGTCCGTCGGCCAAGGGCGTTCCAGAGCTGGCCCGAGTACTGGGGATGGATCACCGATCCCTCGTGAAGCAATTGCGGGGCGATCTTGACTGGATCACGTTGAAGGCGATGGAGAAGGACCGCTCGCGACGCTACGCGACCGCATCAGACCTTGCCGCCGACATTCAACGCTATCTAAACGACGAGCCCGTGCTTGCGAGTCCACCCACTGCTGTGTACCGGTTCAAGAAGTTCATACGCCGGAACCGTGCTGTCGCGACCGGTCTGGCGGCGGTCTTCGTCGTGCTCGTGGCGGGGACCGCTTTCACTACGGTCTTTGCGATCGGGCAAGCCCGGGCCCGCGCGGAGGCGGAGGCCGCCCGGGATGAAGCCGAGCGCCAGGCGAAGATCGCCCAGGCGGTGAATGATTTCCTCAACAACGACCTGCTCACGTCGGTTAGGCCGGGGCGGCAGGGCCTGGACGTGACCGTGCGTGAAGTATTGGACAGGGCGTCGGAGGCCGTTGAGGGAAAGTTCGACGGGGAACCGCTCGTGGAGGCGTCGGTCCGCAAAACGCTTGGTGTCACGTACACAAGCCTGGGCGAGTACGACTCGGCCGAGCAGCACCTTCGTACCGCGCTTGATCTTCACCGGGCCTCGTTCGGTGAGCATCACACTCGAGTGGCCGCTAGCCTGCGCGATCTTGCCGAATTGCTCTACTACAAAGGGGACCATCAAGATGCGGAGGCGTTGTACCGCGAAGCGGTCGAGATTGGGCGAAGCCTGTTCGGCGCCGAGCATCCGGATGTGGCTGAAGCGTTGAACGATCTCGCCGCCCTGGTGCACCTCCGCAGGGATTACGAGACTGCGGAAAATCTGTTCCGCGAAGCACTGACTATACGTCGCAAGGTCTATGGTGAAGAGCACCCGAAAGTAGCCGAGAGTCTCCACAATCTTGCCGGTGTTCTAGAGACGCTGCATGAACGAGCGGCCGCAGAGTCACTGTATCGTCAAGCGATGGATATGAGTCGGCGTCTGCTAGGCGACGAACATCCGAACGTGATCTACAGTCAGAACAACCTTGCGCGGCTGCTGGAGTCTGGAGGCGACTTTCAGGAAGCCGAACGGCTCTTTCGCGCCGCCCTGGCCACACGGCGAAAAGTCCTGGGCGATAATCACCCCGAAGTCGCCGCAAGTCTGAACAACCTGGCCAATCTTCTTCGGAAGAAGGGTCAGTACGTGGAAGCGGAATCTCTCGCGAGCGAGGGATTGCAGATCCGCCGCGCCGCCTTGGCACCGTCTCATTTGCACATCGCCCGATCCCTTCGCCTACTCGGCCAAATCACGCTCCTGCGTGGAAGGGCGGCCGAGGCGGAGAAGGTGTTGGGCGAATGCCTCGACATCCGACGACAATCCCTTCCGCAGGGACACGCTCTACTTGCCGACACGGAGAGCTTATTGGGTGAGTGCATGGCGAAACAGACTCGGTTCGCGGAGGCGGAACCGCTCTTGATAAGTAGCTACGAAACGCTCAACGACAAACTCGGCCCGACGCACTCGCGCACCATGGCTGCACTGAATCGTATTGTGGATCTGTACGCGTCGTGGGGCAAAGCAGAATCAGCAGCGTCGTGGCGTGCCCGGCTGCCCGTTTCTGCCAGGGATGCGCACGCACCCAGCGGAGCCTCTGGTAAGTCCGAGTGACGCCGGACGGGGCCGGCGTTTGGTGTGCAACCGCAGTATCAATACCCGGCAGCGCTTGCCCCAAGGACGAATGCGAAAAACAACGCCAGTGTCAAGTAGATCAGACCGCTCCACACCAACTCCATCATCAGCCTCCTATAATAACAAAGCCGTCCGTCAGCAGTAGACATTCTCGCTCGGGCACGTACCGCAACGACAAGCCCGTGCCCCTGAAAATCAGCATGTTCGGTGTCAAGCAGACATGCTCGCCTGCGCCGAACATGCCACACGGCCGCATGCTTATACTTGCCGGCGGCGCGTCAGGCCCATAAACCCCAAACCCACAGCCGTCAGGGCCATGCTTAGCTGGGTGTTCATCCCACAGAAGTTGATTGTGATCGGCGGATCGCAGACCGTCCGGTCATCCCAGAAGTCGCACGCGTCACAGGGGACATCGGAAAAGTCGCTGGGCAACAGGTCGGTTTCCGTTGGCTCGCCGGTAAAGCCGCTGACGTTGACCACCCGCCCGGTCAGTGACATCCACCAAAGCGTGCGAAAGCCGTCACCGTCCAGGGCGAAGTCAATGAAGCCCGCGGGATCGCCCAGGTAGAACACATCCCCGTTGATATCCACAAAGGTGTCTTCCAGAATTACGTCGGCACCCGTCACGATCACGAACTGCCCGGTGTTACTGAGGATCACCAGTTCGGCATTGGCCGCGTTGACCACGTCGCAAACCGAGTCGGATTGGTCGTCAATGAACACATCCCATGGCACAATCTGCCCGAAGCCGGACGATGCTGTTAGCGCGAACAAGCCAAGCCCGACGGCGATGACACGACTACTCCGATGAAAACGCATTGAGGATTCTCCTGTTCGTGGCCGCACCTTTGGCGACGGAGGTCACAGGCCGCTCTGTCCACTGAGCACCCGGGTAATATCCCATAGACCGGGCGTCGTGACCAGCCCCGGCGATCGGCCAAAAGCCCTCCCGCCGCCTGCTTCGCACCCGCAGGTGCGGCGCCGGTAGGGCGCGCGGATTGCGATCGTCATGTCTCTGAATCCTGGAGAGTCTCTCGCTGCGGTAGACCCTGAATATGACCATGGGTTAGGCGTTGGCCAGGATTGCCCGTCGCACAACTGCGGTGCGCTCCCCGCCGTGCTGTCCGATTCCGTATTGGAGAACATCCCCGGCGCTATCGGAGATGTTGCCCAGGTGACGCTGCAGGGCCAGGCTCTCGATCTCCTCATCCTCGGAAGGCAGCTCGCACTCGCCCAGGCCGCCGAACATGGTGAATGAGGCAATCGTGTCTTCGTTCCGCCCCAGCTCGGCCATGGATCGGTCCCAATCCTGCATGGAGAGCAGCCCGCTGCTGATCATCTCACGAAGGTCGATGAACTCTTCGGCAAGCGTGGG
>CP070827.1:355952-368216 GCA_020344555.1 Phycisphaerales bacterium | reverse complement strand
AGGTCCCGCATCACCACAAGCATGGTAGCGATGTTCGTGGCGGGACCGACCAGAAGGAACACCAGAGCCGCGCCGGGGCTCAGACCGCGAGCGAGCAATGCCGCCGCTACCGGCGTCGAAGAGGTGGAGCAAACGTAAACGGGCAGACCTACAACCAGCATCAGCAGCATGGCGGGCAAACCGGAACCCGTGTAACGCTCGAGAAATCCCTCGGGGATCAGTGCGGCGGCCAGGCCTGCAAGAAGGAAGCCCGAGACCAGCCAGGGTGACAGGTCGCTGATCATGTCGACCAGACCATAGCGAATGGCCGCGATCATCTTGTTTGCCTTCGTGGTGGTTGTGCCCTCCGAGTGGCAACACGAGGCTCCGCAGGTGTCCTCACGGGCGCCATCGGGATCAGTACCCTCCAAGCCGGTGGCCGGTGTGTCGTCTGAACGCCCCAGCAGCAAACCGGCGGAGATGGCGGTGACAAAAGCTGCAATCGGTCGAATAATCGCCCAGAACGGCCCGAGAAGGGCGTAGGATATCGCGATAGAGTCGACACCTGTTTCGGGTGTGCTGATCAGAAAGCTGACGAACGCCCCCCGACTGGCACCCTGTTTTCGGATCGATGAGGCTACGGGTATCACGCTGCACGAGCACAGCGGGAGCGGGATGCCGAAGAGTGAGGCTTTAAGAATGCTGCCCAGCCCGGGTCTGCCTAGATGATGTGTCACCTTGTCCACCGGAACCAGGACGTAGACCACACCCGCCAGGAGGAAGCCCCCGAACAGCCACGGCGCACTTCTCAGCACCAGGTGCCAAGTCTCCGCGATCCATTGTGTGACTAAATCCGCCATCGGCCCGTGTTCCGTCCAGCCCTTTTGTGAGGCTGCGGAATCATAGCGGCGACCGCCGGTTTGTTCCAACGGCGGTCAAGTGCGTCAGAGCCTGCACTGGCCTGTGGCTGGCAGACGCTCGAAAGGGCCTGACATCTAACCGTGACGGGCCACTGTGGTGGCGGATTCTCCAGCCACCCTGGAATCGGACCCGTATCCAGAACCCAGCGACCAGGCAGGGCGTCACCCGAAACAGCCGGCTCGGACCGCACCCGCTCAAAAGCGATGCTCTTCAGCAGGCCGTTTGTCTCTTACGGCGGAAGTTGATCGCGTTTTGCGCGCATGTTTTTTGTGGTCAAGCAGCTTGTCCGGCAAGGGCCTGGGGGTAGTGTTGGCCGTGGAGCATAAGAAAGGTGCTCATGAGGGCGTGACCGTTTGGGGTGACGCACCAACGACGAGAACGTTGAATCTTGGCGATCAGTCCATGCGTATGAAGCCACTGGAAGAGCCGGGAGAACCATGCCGCCTGTCGGTGGGCCTCGGCTGTGCTGCGGGCGGGCCCGCTGGCCCACCCCGCGCGCTGCCCTTTTCGAAGAAGTGGGCGGGGGCGGAACATGCGACACGAACTGATCCGGCGATTTACGTCGCGCCGACACGTCAGTTCCCCACTCCCGATAGATCGGGACCTGACGGCCTTCGCGATGCGAAGGAGGGCACCCGCGCCTATCGACCACCCTGGGCGCCGTGCCGCGCTGAGTGCGGTGGTAAGATAATCGCTTATTCGTCCAGCTCCAGGGCGGATATCGAACCGGACTTCCCGGACTGGCTGGTGAGTATCTCCGATGTGACGTCTGTCCTGGATGCGTTCCGTGGATTAGCCTATCCGCCGGATGCGTTTGCTGATCCCCAGCCGCCTCCGTGGGAGCGGGATGGAGAGTGCTATCAGTAGGATTATCGTATGTCTCCGGCGGTTGTGCACCATATAACCCTGTTTCCACTGACCATTCCGCTGCGCCGAAAGGTGGTCCATGCTGCCTCACGTCGCGGTCTGGCGGATCCCGTGATTGCGGCGGTCGAACTCACCAGCGGCGTTGTAGGGCATGGCGAGACCCACGGTCGACACTACGTGACCGGTGAAACCGTCGATTCGGTGACTGAGGCCGTGTCCGGCGTTTATGCCCCGGTCTTGATGGAGTTTCACCCCACTTCCTTCCCGGAAGCTCTCGAAGCGATCGAGATGCTTCCCTGGCGCGATGCCAAGAGTCATTTGATCCCGGCGGCACGGGCGGCTATCGAGCTGGCCTTGCTGGATGCGGCCATGCGCACCTTCGGACGTGACATCGACGATGTCGTTCAGTGGATGGGCCTACCTGGTTTCGGTACGCCCGGTAGTGCCAGGCAAGTCCGATTCAGTGGTGTTCTGGCAGCCGGAGAACTTGCATCGACGCTGCGCCAGCTTCGCCTGATGTACTGGGCGGGATTGCGGGAGTTCAAGCTCAAGGTGGGACTTGAGGGGGATCACGATCGGCTACGACGTGTCGCTTCTTATCTCGAGCGGGCAATTGCCGGGGGCCGGGCCTCGCTGCGCGTGGATGCCAACGGGCGTTGGTCGAAGGACGAGGCGATCGAGTGGCTCAGCGACGCCGCCTACGTACCGATGGCCGCGGTGGAGCAACCACTGCCTAAGGGGAATGAAGAAGACCTTCTGATTCTCCGTGACCTGTTCGATGCCCCGATTGTTCATGACGAGTCGTTGATCACTATCGAGGACGCCCATCGACTGATCGAACTTGGCGCGGCGGACGGATTCAATATTCGGATCAGTAAGTGCGGTGGGTTGATCCCGTCCCTGCGTCTTGCGGCCCTCGCCCGCAGGGAGGGCGTCCGCCTTCAGCTAGGGTGCATGGTCGGTGAGGCCAGCGTTCTATCAGCCGCCGGCCTGCTCTTCCTGGAGGTATGTCCGGGCGTTGTGTGGGCGGAGGGATGTTTCGGCTCATCGCTGCTCAGCAGCGACATTGTCGCGAAGCCCTTGCGCTTCGGGTACGGGGGCCGGCCGCCGCGGCTGCGAGGTCGCGGCCTGGGAGTCGAGGTCGATCCACAACGCCTGCGGTCTCTTTGCGAAGATCAGCCGATCGTGATCAATCTCTAGCTGCAGTTGACACCCCGTGCATTAATTGTAACTACAATCTGCGAAACCTTCCTCTATCGGGATGTTGTCCAGAATGTAGGACACCGGTGAACCTCTCCGGCTGTGGTTTCACCTTGCGTTATGCAAACGTACAGTGGCTCAACCGGCTCCGGTTGTCACTTAACCTTCAAGTATGGGCAATCCCTCTCTTTGTAGTGCTGAGCTTCATAATTCATTGGTGTAGAAGTAAGCCTTCTCTTATGTCAGGCTGCCCGCTGCTGGCTGTCTGGGCTTTATGGTACCTCTGTTGGCTATACGTCATTGCTGCAACCCTTCTGCTAACGTCACAAGAACCCCCTCTACGTTTCGAGGAACCCGCTTTGTCTGTCCGGCGCCTTTTTAGGTACTGTGCCAGTGCAATTGCCGTGGCTGCAACTTTGTTCGCCGTCAGCGTCTTCCACCGACCGTTCAGAACGTGGCTGGGAACACAGTGGGCCAGCGCAGTAGTAGAGTTAGTGGGCGCTGCTTTTCTCCTGCTGATGGGGATGTATTTGAGTCAATTTGCTTATAGGATCGAATGTCAGAAGCTCAAACACAGGACTATTTGTGTGACAGTGGGTTTCGTTGGCATTGGGTTGCTGACGGCACTGATTAATGGTGTGGGCGATAAGGCCGGCTTGGACCTGTCTAAATCCCCGCCTCCGGGTGATACTGTTGCTCGGTGTCATTGGGATTGTCGGAATCGTCTACCTCATCCGTTATGTGCTTTTGCTGTTTGAATACAGGAGAGAGTTTACGAAGGCATACAGATTGGCTAGGAGGTCGATGATAGAAGGAGCAAGGGAGCGGGGGTTGTGTTCGTCAAAAACACCCAGGGAGTAACATAAGCGGGTACGGCAGGTTCATAACCGGGCTTGACCGTTTGCGTCGAAGTGAGTGTGGTCGTAGTGTCAAGGGGATGGTGACGACAGGTGAATCACGGTTTTACGTCGCTCCAGGGATATGCTGTTGTCCACGACCTGGCATTACTACAATTACGCCGGAAACGTGAAGCACGTGGTTACCGAGAAGGAGAGCCCCGCTCTAGCTCAGGCGGATTCAGCGTCCGTTTGAGGTACCGCTTCCAGGCCGAGTCGTAGCAAGGGTACGGGTGTGACCGGGATAGACGATCACTGGGTCCGGCAGGTTCGACGTGGCATCAAGTTTCTGTTCTGGGCTCTTCTGATCTCGGTGCCGTTGACCAACCTTGGCGCCATGGCCGTGCCTCTCCTTGGAGGGACGCGCAGCGACCTGCGATGGATAACGCTCGTGTGGACGTTGGCGGAACTGCTTCTGTTGATCGGGGTATACACACTTAGCGCGCCGGTTGCGTGCCCCGAGGAAATTAGGATCACCGATGCCCCTCGACGACTGTTGAGAATCTGTACCGTTCTGGCATTTCCCGGTCAAGTGGTTAGGCTCGTGGCGAGCCACATCCAGAGTTGGCCACATATACCGTACATGCTGGCCGGTGAACGTCTAGCAGAAAGTGTCGCCATCTTCTGCTTGTTTCTGTATCTCAGAAGACTGGGCCAGCGTTTTGACCAGCGAAGACTCTGTCGGTCCTTGGGGCTGATCGCATGGGTTGCGGCAATTGCGAGTGTGCTGCGCATTCTGAGCCTCGGCGGGATGTATCGCGAATTCGGCTTGTCCCTTTCGACGTACAACGCTCTCTTCTGGTCACGTGAGTCCTTTCGTTTGGTGGTCTGGATTTGGGCGCTACGACTATTGTGGAAGTGTGGCGCACGGATACCAGTAGCCGCAGAGGGTAGATGCATCAACTGTGGGTATCCGCAGGCAGGACTGATGGATCCGCGTTGCCCGGAGTGCGGCCTGGCATTTGACCTGGGCTCGGCTAACACGGCTACGTGAACTCGCGGGTGATCCCGACGTGAGTCGGCCTCCTTCCATGCCGTCCGGATATCCTATGCGGGGCGGGCCCGGCCCGAGCCGGGCCCGCAAGCCCCCGTGGGATAGCCCGCAGGCAGATGTCGGCAAGGCTCGCTGGACGGTTGACAGCAAGAAGCCAAACAAGGGTCCTTAAGTAATGTTTGCAAATCGGGGTGCCAAGCTGGTACAATTGCGGCCATGGAGGCGGTAACGGAGTTCATCGGCGGACATTATGAGGAGGCACGTCAGGTGGCCGACCAGCTTGGCGACGGGCTGTATGCGGCTGCGCGGACGGTCTGTCAGTATCAAGTTGTGGAGGAGAGCAAGAGATGACAAGTGGATTGCGGAGAAGAACTTTTTCGGGACTGGGTTTAGCGGCTGTCGCTGCGCTGATTGCCCTTGCCAGTGCCACCGTGCTGTCCGCCGGTGATCCAGCGGCTAATGACACAGTGCGTGATCGATCGGCCGAGCGTCAGACGTGGAAGCACTTCCTAATGCGAGCCCGGATGCTGTACGAGCAGGGTCGCACGGCCTCGGACGTTGCCAGGCTCATGAGGAACGCCGGTCTTTCGGCCGTCAGGATCGGCACGGTGCTGAGGAGCGTCTTTTCCCAGGATGAGCGGCACGCCGTGGAAACGCTGAAGAACGTCGGCTGTAGGGCGAACGAAGCGTACGATGTGTTGACGCGCGCCTACGACATAAGCGACGTTATCCTGGCCGAGCGCATCCTGGACGCCGGTGGCTACCTGCCGGAGGAATACCTGCAGTTTACAGCCCGCGAGAGCGTGCAGGAGTTCGCCCCGGTCGTCAAATTCGATCACGAAGCGTGGCATCTGCCGATGTCGGCGGAGAGATGGTTTAACCGCATGCTGTGCGGCGCGCAGGGAGGTCCACCGTTCGTCGACGGCGCATATCAGTACCACCAGTGCGCCGAGTGGGACTCGGAGTCGCACGACTATCGGGTTCCCAACGACAGAGAAGTATGGAGCAACCCCCCACCGTATGGGCGCCCGGAGGGATTCCGCCGGATCCCGGCCGGGCACGCCCTGATGGATGTAGAGGATCTCGAGGACTCAGAGAATCCGGACGGGTGGTGGGGCACCAACGGGCCCCAGGGCGGGCCCAACGTGCCGACATACTACAAGGTCATGAGCAATACGGAGACCGGCGCGCTTCGGATCATGTATTGGTGGTTTTACTCGTATCAGGCCCCCTGCGAATGGACCATGAAGTATGAGATAGCCCGACTGTTCACGGATCGTCCGGCGAGTAACGGTGAGCATATCGGCGACTGGGAACATGTCATGATCACGACCACTCCGGATCGATCCGCCGTTGAGGGAGTGACCTATTCCCAGCACGGCGGGCACTACACGAGGTGGAGCTCGGTGGAGGGCTTTGAGACCGAATACGACGGGTATTACGTCCAGGCTGAGCGCCCCGTCGTGTACGTCGGCAAGATGAGCCACGGCAGCTACCACGATGCCAACCCGGGAGTGTTCTTCCCATTGTTCTCGCTTGCCTGTCTGTATTTCATTGATCACAGGAGCCCTTGGTCGGACGACTCGTGGTTCACCGACGCAAACCTGGTGGACCTGAGGTCCAATTCGGAATCCTGGATGGTGGCGGAAGGCGAGCCTCCGCCACCCGGGGAAACGGAACGTTGGCGCTGGGGCCCAACTGTTACGGCGTGCAGCCTCTACCTTCTCTGGACCTGCTGGGCACATAGCGAGGAGACAGCAGTCAAGACCCACCCCACACTAAGGCCGCCGGTCGGCGACGACGACGTGGAAGATTTGGACGATTGGTGCTTTGGCTCCTGTGACTCCGATGGCTGCGATGAAGACCAGTGGTCATCGATCAGCGAGCAGGAGCAAAGCAATTGGAACGCGTGGTGCCCGGATGGCGGGGGATCCGCCGGTCAGTTTGCGTCGGATGCGACTGAGGACCGGGCCGATCATCGCGATGGCGGCCCGGCTTTCAGCGCCCGGGAGTTCCAGGAGAAGGAGGAGCGGATCACCGAGGTGTTCACCAAGGTCGTGGCCGCGACCTTGGGCATGGATGCGAATGACCTGACGGCCGCTGTTGACGCCGGCCATTCAGTCTGCCAGGTGGTTGAGGCTCGCGGTCTGGACCTGGCCGAGACATGGGTAACCGGGCGAAGCAGCCGGCAAATGGTCCTGCGACAGTCCGTTGAAGACGGCCTGGTAACGCAGGCCCAGGCCGATTGGATTGCAGGCGTGCTGGCTGAGCCACCCGAGTGTCCGGGGCTGTCCCCCTAACCCTCGGGCACGGCTTGGGCCATGGGGGACCGAATTCCGGAGGGTGACCGTGCACCCACCTCCAATGTGCTTCCGGAGATCACCGTAGCCGCGTTAGAGCGCAGTCTCACGGGGCTGAGCAGGTTCGCGACGACGACCTTGCGAGCCGACAAGCGATGGTTTGGGAATCTAACTGACTTTTCGTTTGCTATCGATGACTCGCTTCGGTAAGATCGTGGATACGGCGTTGGCCGAGGAGAGATCCCCGCCATAGGGAGGAGTGATTATGAAAACGCGCGGAATCTGGTGGACGATTGTATTGACGAGCGTTTGTTGGACGGGTCTGCTTGCCTTATCAGGTCATGCCCAAGAGAACCTCGTGGCCAACGGCGAGTTCACGGAGAACGCCGACGGATGGATGCCGATTGACGTTCATCCTGAGGCCGGCTGGCAAAACACGCCTGGCTGGAACGGCAATCCGGGGTGGTTCTGGCTCGACAATTCAGCCGAAATCGAGCCCGGGGTGAATCAATTGATAACCGGCCTGCAACCGGGTGAAACGTATATGGTCTCCGGTTACTACAAGTCGGTCGAGGTTTGGTCGGGGTGGCCTGCAGGTTTGTTATTTCAGGTTCTTATGGACAGCTACGTGTTCTTCCGAGGAGGATCTGAGGAAGTCACTGACTGGACACCGTTTTCGTTCTACTACCACGCATTCGATGACGCGGACGTGTTGCTCCGGTTTCGGAGGCAGTTTGCCAACGACAGCGACTACGGGATCGACAACATCCGCATGATCCACGTTCCAACGGACACGATCTGGGTGGACGCGGCCAATGTGGGGGATCCGCAGGCCCACGGCTCGGAGGATCATCCGTTCTGGCGAATTCAGGACGCGATCGACGCCGCCTCTATCGTGGACACCGTGATGGTGCGTCCGGGCAGCTACGCCGAGGTGCTCGACCTTTCGGGTAAAGCGATCTGGCTGCGAAGCACCGACCCCGGCGATCCGGACGTGGTCGCCGCGACGATCATCGACGCAACGGGGCTAGGGCAGGTCAGCGTCGTGACCTGCGTAAGTGGCGAGGGCTCGGATACTCTCATAAGCGGGTTTACCATCACCGGTGGAACTGGAACCAACGATGGAAGCTCAACTTCCGGCGGGGGCATGTACAACGCTGACAGCAGTCCGATGGTAACCAACTGTGTTTTCAGCGCAAACTCCGCCGGCACGGGCGGAGGCATGGTCAACTGGTCCGGCAACCCGACGATCGCCAACTGCACTTTTACGGGAAACACTGTCGGCGGGGGCATATACAGCGAGTTCGGCAGCCTGAACGTGGTTGGCTGCGTGTTCAGCGACAACGTGGGAGGTGGTTTGGTGACCGCAATCAGCAGCGCTACAGTAGACGGTTGCACCTTTGCCAAAAACAGGGCCGTCGAAATGGGCGGCGCCATAGCTGCGTCCGCCCCCGAGTCACCGTTTTACGTTGACCTGACGGTAACCAACTGCGCCTTCGTCGGGAATTCATCGGCGGACATGGGCGGGGCGATGTTCAGCATAGGGTGGGCGTTTGGAGTCTTCAATGTGACGAATTGTATGTTCGTCGGGAATTCGGCTGCCAGCGGCGGGGCAATGTACAATTTCCAGACCTGGCCAACGGTTACAAACTGCACTTTCAGCGGGAATTCCGCCACTGACGCGGGAGGAGCGATTTATGCGGATGGTTGGGGCTACCCCACAGTCGTATCCAACTGCATTCTCTGGGGCAACAACAATGACCAGGTGGTCGGCGACGCGACCGTCACTTTCAGCGATGTGCAGGGCGGCTGGCCCGGCGAGACCAACATCGGCGTCGATCCACTTTTTCTGCGTAATCCCGACGACGGTGGGGACGGATGGGGTGACGACCCGGGTACGCCAGGCACCGACGAGGGAGCAAATGATGACTTCGGCGATTTGCGTTTGCAGGCCGGCTCTCCGTGCGCCGATGCGGGCAACAATATGGCCGTGCCGGCGGACGCACCTGACATCGACGGCGATGGTGACGCGGCCGAGCCGATGCCGCTGGACCTCGATCTTCATTTGCGGTTTGCAAACGACTCGCTGGCCGCTGACACCGGCAACCCCTCGCTTGAAATCCCGGATAGAATCGTGGATATGGGCGCATACGAGACCTCCACCGCGGGCGACTGCGATGGGGACGGCTACGTGAATCTGCCCGACCACGCGGTGTTTTGTCTGTGCCTGACCGGGCCGGGCGGAGAAGCGACACCTTCGTGCCGCATGGTTGACCTGGATGATGACGACGACGTCGACGCGGCGGACTACTGCGCCTTCCAACGACTGTTCGCCGGTGCCGCACCTTGAGGGCTTGACGTAACGGGCCGCTTCCGGGAAAGGCGCTCGACGTCACGTTTGGCGGCGTGAGTTTCGAGCCGCTTCTCCGTAGCGCCGGGGAACGGGCTATGAGGCGACATTCCGATGGCGTCGGCCTCACGATCCAGGTTCGTGAAGGCCGTTAACGGGCGGCCGGCGGCTGGAAAATTATCGCTGGGATCGGACCTCGTGCTGTGGTAAACTGCGAGGAACGTCTTAGCGTGACGTTCACGCAACGCAGTCGAGATAAGGAGAGGACTCATGGGTTTGGCTTGTTCACACGACTCGAACGGGCTTGCGGCGTCACCGCGAGCGTTGTACGTCCACCTGGTAATGACCGGTTGTCTGGTTATAGGCATCGGGCAAAGCGTTCTGGCCGCCTCCGAGCGTCTCAGCAAGGAGAGTTATCGGGCAGTCGTCCGGCCGGTAGGTGTAATCGCCGGCCCGGATGGGTGCTGCGACGCCGACGGCGATGGCTATGGAATCGGCTCGGCCTGCTTAGGTCCGGACTGCGACGATGAGAAGGCGACCGCCAGGCCCGGAGCGCCGGAGCTTTGCGGGAACGCCGTCGACGACGACTGCGACGGGGAGACTGACGAACAAGAGTGTGTTTGTCCCGACGCCGACGGCGACGGCTATCAACCAGGCGAGGGCTGTCTCGGTCCGGACTGCAACGATCAGGATCCGACAGTAAACCCGGGAGCGCCGGAGCTTTGCGGCAACGAGGTCGATGACGACTGCGACGGGGAGATTGACGAGGCGGGCTGTGTTTGCTGGGACACCGACGGCGACGGCTACGGAACGGGCCAAGACTGCGCCGGTTCGGATTGCGACGATGGGGACGCGGACGTCAACCCGGGAGCGTCGGAGCTTTGCGGAAACCACGTCGACGACGACTGCGACGGTCAGATCGACGAGGCAGGGTGTGTTTGCATTGACGCCGACGGAGACGGCTACCAGCCAGGCCAGGGATGCCTCGGTCCGGATTGCAACGATCGGAACGCGGCCGTCAACCCCGGAGCGCAGGAGTCTTGCGGGAACAATATCGATGACAACTGCAACCAGGAGGTCGACGAAGATGGGTGTGTTTGCGTTGACGCCGACGGGGACGGCTACCAACCAGGCCAGGGATGTCTCGGTCCGGACTGCGATGATGACAACCCGACCGTGAACCCCGGAGCGCCGGAGCTCTGCGCCAACGACCTTGATGATGACTGTGACGGCGAGGTCGACGAAGACGGGTGTGTTTGCTGCGACGCCGACGGCGACGGCTATGGGGCAGGCTCCACCTGTCTGGGGCCGGACTGCAACGATCAGGACCTGACTGTAAACCCCTCAGCGCCGGAGCGTTGCCGGAACAAGCTTGACGACAACTGTAACGGGGAGTTCAACGAAGACTGTGATTGTAGGGACGACGACGAGGACGGCTTCGGGGTCGGCAACGGGTGCCGGGGCCCTGATTGCAACGACGACGACGACACCATCAATCCTGTAGCGCCCGAGGTTTGCGGGAACAGCGTCGATGAAAACTGCGACGGACAGACCGACGAGGCGTGTAATTGCGACGACACTGACGGGGACGGCTACCGCACCGCTGCCGGCGGGTGCGGCGGGGCTGATTGCAACGACAATGACTCGAACGTAAACCCAGACGCGCCGGAGCTCTGGGGAAATAACGTCGATGATGACTGCGACGGTGAGACGGACGAAGGTTTCACCTACCCGGGCCCCTGGAGAAACCAACAGTGCCAGACATTTGAAGTAGTAGCCATACCAATCGGCGGAGACTGTGTCAAAGGGCTGGGGCAGTGCGCCCAGGAGGGCACCGTCGTGTTGAGTGAAGACGGGCTCTCGGCTGAGTGTAACGCCGAGCCAAGTGCCCCCGGTTTGGAAGGGGCTGACGGCCCGGATGATGACACCTGTTTCGACTCGATTGACAACAACTGCAACGGTCTGGTGGATCACGAAGAATGTCTGTGCCAGACACCGGAAGTCTGCGACGGCTTTGACAACGATAACAACGGCGAGATCGACGAACGGTTTACCGACCTGGGTCAGGAGTGCCAGGTCGGTGTCGGGGCCTGTGAGACAACCGGGTTTATGGTCTGCAAACCCGATAAGTCCGGGACTTTCTGCGATGTCGTGCCTGCGCTTCCCGGCAGGGAAGGCCCGCCAGGTTCAGCGAGCTGCTCGGACGGTGTGGATAACGACTGCGACACACTGACTGATTTGGATGATGAGGATAGCTGTCGGCAGGACGAAATCTGCGACGGCCTGGACAACGACGGCAACGGCGAGATCGATGAGACGTTCGACAACCTCGGCGAGCCCTGTTCCGCCGGGGTCGGCGCCTGCGCTGTTGAGGGTGTGTACATCTGCAGTGCGGATCTGCAAGGCACGACTTGCAGCGCGTCGCCAACCATCGGCAGTCCGGAGGGGCCCGAAGGCATTACCTGTCAGGACGGCATCGACAACGATTGCGACGGCATGATTGATGAGCAGGATCCGAGCTGTGCTTCCCTTGACCTGATGGCGACCTGCTCACTGCCCTACCTTCGCGGTCGTCCGGGAGGCGATTGCACCGGGTGGCACGTCATACAGTTCGGATATACCGGCGGGCGCGAAGGCGCGGAGGTGCGGGCCGAGCTTCTGGCTATGGACGTCGACGGGACCATCCTGGAGACGCTTTCGGTCGACAATGGCGAGCACGCCCACCTGGCCAGCCGGGTCAGTCCCGACGACTTCAAA
>CP070827.1:343082-355852 GCA_020344555.1 Phycisphaerales bacterium | reverse complement strand
CGGCCCTGGGGGAGGCGTATCACCGTAGTCGCCTGGGTGTGAAATCGGGGGCACGACCGGGTGGGCCAGCGGCGGCCTCGGCGCGGGAATTGTTGCCAAATCTGCTTGACGCTTTCTGCCGATGTGATATATTAAACTCAGGGTGTGATTTGGGGTGGCTTTGCATGCCCCGGTCGCGAGTGGTCGTCTAGGATTTTGCTTGGTGAAGCGGTTCAAGGCGTGATGACGCGCACAGCATGATAGCCTGCAGTTTCGCGTATGGTCCCGGTTGGCCTGGGCGAGTGGCTTGTGTGTGTCGTCGGGCCTTGTTCCGCTTTTTTCTACGTGAGGCGGCTGCGCGCTTCGGCAGCGGCCATTGTCCGTGTGGAGATCTCGCTTCTGAAAGTCAGACTGCCTGACGGTGATACGTTGCAGGTCGCGGACGGCGCGACCACCGCCGATGTGGCCGGGATGATCAGTCCGAGCTTGGCTCGCTCGGCGATTGCCGGACGTGTAGACCGCGACGGAGAGAGCGAGATCGTCGACTTGCTGAGCCCACTTCCCGGCGATTGCGGTCTGACTATTCTCACCGCATCGGACGCGAACGCCGACAGCCTGTACGTCCTCCGTCACAGCGCCGCGCACGTAATGGCGGAAGCGGTCTGCAGGCTCTTCCCGGAGACCAAGCTGGTCTACGGCCCGCCTCTGGATGACGGCTTCTATTACGACATAGACCTGCCGCAGTCGATCACCGTGGAGGACTTCCCCCGAATCGAGGCGGAGATGTCCCGCATCATCAAGGAGAACCGCCCGTTCTGCCGCTATGAGTTGCCTCGCGAAGAGGGGATGGCGAAGCTCCGCGATGAGGGCAGCCGTTACAAGCTCGACAACGCCGAGCGAGCGAAAGGGAACACACTGAGTTTCTATCTGACCGGAGAGCAACGCGGCCAAGACTTCGAGGATCTGTGTCGCGGGCCGCACATCCCCAGAACGGGGCTGATCAAAGCGTTCAAGGTCCGGCAGGTCAGCCGATCATACTATCGCGGTGACATCAACGACCGCCCGCTGCAGCGGGTTTACGGCACGGCGTTTTTCAAGAAGTCCTCGCTGGAGGAACATTTCAAGCGGCTCGAAGAGGCCAAACGTCGCGATCACCGGGTCATCGGCAGGGAACTCGACCTGTTCGCGACCAGCGAGCAGGTGGGCACCGGTCTTACACTTTGGATGCCCAAGGGCACTATCGTGCGGACGGAGATTCAGAAGTACCTTACCGAGGAGATGCTCAAGCTCGGGTATGCCATGGTGGTCTCGCCTCAGATTGGCCAGCTCGATCTCTATCGGACCAGCGGGCACTACCCCTACTACGAGGATTCGCAATACCCGGCCATGTTCGAGACCGATCGTGGCAAGGCGATTCAGAGCGCGCTACAGCTCGCTCAACACGTTCGGGCCCGCGGCGGTTCCATAACCGATAAGCAGCGCAGGGCCATTGCCGCGATGGTGACGGCGATTCAGGAGGCCTGGGGACCGATTGAGGGACTCCGTGCCGAGTTGCCGCTCGATAAGCTGGTGGAGAACCTCTACGCCGCTTTGTCCACCGAGCAGGGATACCTGCTCAGGCCGATGAACTGCCCCCACCACATTCGTATTTATGCTTCGCGCCCGCGAAGCTACCGTGAGCTTCCCGTCCGGCTTGGCGAGTTCGGTATGGTGTATCGTTTCGAGCAGAGCGGCGAGGTCAGCGGAATGATTCGGGCTCGCGGCTTCACGCAGGACGACGCCCACCTGTTCTGCACCGCAGATCAACTGCACACCGAGCTGCTCACTACGGTGAACCTCACCCGGCAGGTGCTCGAAGTAGCGCTGGGAATGAAGGACTACCGTGTGCGCGTGGGGCTGCGCGATGCGTCGACCGAGAAGTGGGTGGGCTCGGCGGAGAGCTGGCAGAAGGCCGAGACGGCGATTCGTGCCGCCGCCCAGGACAGCGGCGTGGAGTACAGGGAAGAGCGGGGCGAAGCTGCGTTCTATGGTCCGAAGATCGATTTCGTCGTGAAAGACTGTATCGGCCGGAGTTGGCAGCTCGGTACGGTGCAGGTTGATTACAACCTGCCGGAACGTTTCGAGTTGAGCTACATCGGTCCGGACAACGCACCGCACATGCCCATCATGATCCACCGGGCGCCGTTTGGAAGCATGGAGCGCTTCGTCGGAATCTTGATCGAGCACTTTGCCGGCGCTTTCCCCCTATGGTTGTCGCCCGTTCAGGTGGGCGTGGTCACGGTCAGCGAAAAGAGTGAAGCGTACGCGAAGGCTGTTCACGATGCGCTGAGAACTGCAGCCCTTCGCGCGGAACTGGATGTCAGCAGCGAGAAAATCGGTCCGAAGAAGCACCGCTTCCGCGCCGCGAAAGTCAATTACATTCTGGTGGTGGGTGAAAAGGAAACGGCCGAGAGGACCGTGAACGTAAATGATCGGGAAGGGCGCACATTGGGAAACATGACATTGGAGCGGTTCATAGAAGCTTGTCGTGAAGAGATAGACACCAAAGGGCGCAGCGGCGTAGCTGCGCAAAGTTAGTGGTGATTCCGGAATGGCGAAGAGCGGATCGGAAGCAGTCAGCAACGGCCGGCCCACATCGGCCAGGTTGGCTTCGCTGCCGGCTGTTCGGCGTTCACGTTTCTTGAAAGGTAACAGATCATCGCCAAGGCGCTGCGTCTCAATGAGCAGATCCGCGTAACACCGGTACGCGTGATTGACCAGGATCAGCGGCAGAGGGGCATCCTACCCATCCATGAAGCCCAGGGTCTGGCGCGAGAGGCGGGGCTCGACCTGGTCGAGGTGTCGCCCACGGAACGACCGCCGGTTTGCCGCATCATGGATTACGGCAAATTCAAGTACGAGAAAAAAAAGCGGCAAAAGCACGCGGCGGGGGGCCACGTCATCGTTTTGAAGGAAATCCGGCTTCGCCCCAAAACGGACGCCCACGACCGACTCGTCAAAATGAATCGGGCCAGACAGTTCCTGGCGGATGGGCACAAGGTGCAGTTTACCATGCTGTTCCGCGGGCGCGAGCGCGCCCACCGACAGCGGGCTGTCGAGGCGTTCAATGCCATCGTTGAGGAACTCGGTGAAGCCGTGAAGGTGGAGCGATACCCTGCGATGGAAGGGCGCCGGATGACGATGGTGGTGGTCCCAGTCAAACAACGAAAGAAACCGGCGGCCGGAAACGCTCAGCAGACACCGAGCCTATCCGCGGCGCAGCCTACTCCTGAGCCGAGGCCCGATAGTCAGGTCACTCGAGAGGCCGGAGCGTAGCCGGCGTCGTTGCGGCCCCTTTGCGTGCTGCGGTATGGATGCTGGTGTCCGCTGCACTGGCGTTGGGCACCTCAGAGGTCTCTTCCTGCGGCTTGGTACGGGGAGATCTGCGGCGCGTTTGCCGTGCAGGCTGGTGTAGTCCCGGCTGAGGCGTCGTTGTCGGGCGGGGTTGCAGCAGGCGTCGGTTGGCTCTAGGCTGTGGTCCGAAGCCTTTAGTTGGGTTGAATCACCCGCGATGTATAACAGGTTCAGTTAAGAAGGGGAGGACGGATGGGTCGAGCAGAATTGGTGCCACCGCATGGCGGACGGTTGATTGACCGCACCGGCGCGTCGAAGGCGGCAACGGATCCCGCAGTGTCGATCACGCTGTCGGCGTATCAGCAGTGTGACTTGGAGATGATCGGCATGGGGGCGATGAGCCCCTTGGAGGGGTTCATGGGTGAAGCGGATTACCACAGCGTCTGTGACGAGATGAGGCTCACGGACGGAAACGTCTGGCCCATCCCGATCACCTGTGCTGTAGACCAGGCTACGGCCGATAAAGTAGGCGTGGGTGATCGCGTGGCGCTAAGCGACAACATGAGTCGGCTTCTCGGCTACATGAGCGTTGCGGAAAAGTACAAGCAGGACAAGCCCAAACAGGCCGCCAAGGTGTTCGGTACGGATGACCCGGCCCACCCCAGTGTCAAGGTGCTGATGGAAGGCGGGGAGACGTGCCTGGCCGGCGAGATTGACGTGGTGACGGCGCGTCACAATCCCATGTTCGTGGAACACCGCCTTACTCCGGCGCAGACGCGAGCAGAGTTTCAAAGGCGCGGCTGGAGCACGGTGGCTGCGTTCCAGACCCGCAACCCGATCCACCGGGCCCACGAATACCTGACCAAGTGTGCCCAGGAGGTCACTGACGGTCTGCTGATTCATCCACTGATGGGGGCAACGAAGGACGGCGACATCGCTCCCGAAGTGCGGATGAAGTGTTACGAGGTGTTGATCGAAAAGTACTACCACCTTGAGCACACCATGCTCTCGATCATGCCCGCGGCGATGCGCTACGGCGGCCCGCGCGAGGCCATTCTGCATGCGATCTATCGCCAGAACTATGGGTGCAGCCACTTCATCGTGGGTCGCGATCATGCCGGGGTCGGCACCTACTACGGCACCTTCGAGGCCCAGGAGGTCTTCGACACGTTGCCGGAGGGAGGCTTGAAGATCGTTCCGCTCAAGTTCGAGCACGCGGCCTGGTCGAAGATGGCCGGAGGCATGGTCAGTGGGAAGACCTTCCCCAGGATCGAAGGAGACCAGATCTTTCTTTCAGGCACCAAGCTTCGAGAAATGCTCAAGCGTGGCGAGCGCCCGCCAGTGGAATTCACGCGCCCGGAAATCGCCGATATTCTGATCGAAGCAATGAAGGACGAATGACTGAGGTAGGATTGGGGATTGGAGATTGGGGATTGGAGATTGAGGATTGGAGATTGAGGATTGGGGATTGCCGATTTGGGATTGGTGATCATCGATTGTTGATTGAGATGCCTGGTGCCTGAGGTTGTGCAGTTCCCGACCTGTCATCCCCATTATCCGATCGGCAATCCGGGATCCAACAAGTGTTAGACTGGTGAGTTCGACGTTTCAGGATAGCGGATCGGTTTCTACGCCGACGGTGCCCGAAGAGCTAGTTGAGATGATGCGGGGCATGCGCGCACCGGTCATGATCACCCACGTGGTGCCCGACGCGGACGCCCTCGGGGCAATGCTTGCCACTGCGATTGCCTGGTCCTCGGATACGTGTCATCCGAAGGTGTCTCTGCCCGAGGGTTCGCTGTCGCAGCGGCTCAGGTTCCTGTTCGACTGGGCCAAGGTCACCGCGGCCACACCGGACGACTTTGCGGCGGCCGATGGGTTTGTCGTTCTGGACACCGCCAAAAAGGGACGATGCAACCTCACGAGAACGTTGAAGAGAACGGACTGGTCAGCGGGTCGACCGGTAGTCAACATAGATCACCACACGAGCAATACGCGATTCGGTGAGGTGAATTGGGTGGTGGACGACGCGGGGAGCACCTGCGAGCTTGTTTACCATTTGTTGCGGGCGGCGGGCCGGCCGGTCAGCCCGCTGACAGCGTCGTTGCTCTACGCCGGGATTCAGACCGATACTATCGGCTTCTCCCTGGGAACGGCGAGCGCGTCCGCACTGGCGACGGCGGCAGATCTCGTGGCCTGCGGGGCCGACGTGGCTGAGCTCGGCGAACGGCTGTGTCGCAGTCAGAGCAAGAGCGAATTCGATCTGCTCAGAGTGATCTACGCGAACACCAAGCTTCGTGCCGAGGGACAGTTGGCATACAGCTCAGCAAGCTATGAAGAGATACATGGGGCGGGCTGCACGGCGGCGGACATCGACGACCAGATCAACGTGCCCCGGTCCCTGAACGGCGTGCGGCTGGCAATGCTGTTTACAGAAGGTAACCAGGGGAAAACGCGGATTAATTTCCGCAGTTCGGGCAACGTTACGGTCGTGGATCTGGCGGCGGAGTTCAATGGGGGCGGTCACGGACAGGCGGCCGGATCCGTGCTCGATTGCGGCCTGGAAGAAGCGATTCACAAGGTGGTTCCGCGGGCGGTCGAGCATCTGAAGAAGTTTTCGTCTTGATCGTTACGGATGAGGGGACCCTGGCCGGTCGCTTGTTTCGAGCCGTGCACAACGCCGCGCTGGCTGAAGCCTGCGGCTCCTAAATGGCAACACGGTTAACCTTGAGGAAGAAAACATCGTGAGCTCGATCGAGAAGGTGGCCGTCATCGGACTGGACTGTGCCGAACCATCGTTGATGTTCGACAAATGGATCGACGACCTGCCGAACACCAGGCGGCTGATGGAGGCGGGCACTTACGGAGATCTGACCAGTTGCATACCGCCTATCACCGTGCCGGCCTGGAGCTGCATGGCCGCCAGCAAGGACCCCGGCACGCTTGGTATCTACGGATTCCGTAATCGCGCGGATTACTCGTATGACAAGCTCAGCATCGCCACGTCGCTGGCCGTCAAGGAAGCGCGCCTCTGGGATATCCTCAGCACCTATGGCAAGCAGTCCACCGTGGTGGGCTTCCCCGGTACCTATCCCATCGTAAGGCCGATCAACGGCCACATGATCACCAGCTTTCTCACGCCCGACACCACTGACCCGAAGATCACCTGGACCCATCCACCAGCCCTGAAGAACGAGATCAACAAGCTGGTCGGTGAATACCTGGTTGACGTCAAAGGCTTCCGGACGGATGACAAGAAGTGGCTGCTCGAGCAGATCTACCTGCTGAACGACAAGTGCTTCCGTGTGGTCCGGTATCTGCTCAACAACAAGCCGTGGGATTTATTCTGGATGGTCGACATGGGAGTGGACCGCATTCACCACGGCTTTTGGTCGTTCATGGATGAGTCCCACCATCGATATGAACCGGGAAACGAGTTCGAAAGCGCCGTCTTTGATTATTACAAGCATATAGACGAGCAGATCGGCAAGACGCTGGAGTGCATCGATCTCGATAAGACGGCCGTCTGGGTGGTCAGCGATCACGGCTGCAAGGGTATGGTTGGTGGCTGCATGTTTAACCAGTGGCTGATGAACGAAGGCCACCTACACTTCACGGAGCTGGTCGAACCCAACCAAAAGTTCGCTGTCAAGGATATCGACTGGACCGGGACAACAGCGTGGGGAGAGGGTGGCTACTACGGCCGGCTGTTTATCAACGTCGAGGGCCGGGAGCCGAACGGTAAGGTGAAACGCGCGCACTACGAATCCTTCCGAAATGAGCTGATCGAGAAGATCGAGGCCATCAAGGATCACGAGGGGAACCTGATGGGTAACAAGTGCTACAAACCGGAGGAGATCTACGACAAGGTCAACGGCGTGTCGCCGGATCTGGTTGTGATCTTCGGCGATCTTCGCTGGCGGTCTGTGGGTACGGTCGGCAGCGACAGTATCCACACCTTCGAAAATGACACCGGCCCCGACGATGCCAATCACGCTCAGGAGGGGATGTACCTCTACTCCCACCCATCCTTACCGGCCCGCGGCCGCGTCGATAGCCCGACACTGTACGACGTCGCGCCGACAATTCTCACCCAACTCGGCCTGCCCGTCCCGGGCGGCATGAAGGGCAACCCGCTACAGTAATACATCGGCGCGGTAGTCGCCCCGGACTCATTCACATATGAGGGTTCACCGATCTGCCGTAGGAAGCTGCATGATGGTGGGTGTGCCTGGTCGGCTGTTGTAGGTGCGGAGGTAGCGTTGGAATCTGTGTGTCTCAGGATAGTGCTCTGACGCCGAGTACGGGTAGCCGGACATGCCATGGAAGGGTAAGGGTGTCACGGTCTCGGAGAACTTGGTGTTCAAATCGCCGTCTTTGACCCAGCCGTTGGCATAGAAGACAAAATCGCGCGTCCAGCCGTTGGGTAACTCCGGCAGGGAAGTGGCGTCGAAGCGCAGCGATAATTCATCCCCCGGCCCGAAGATAACGTACATGTCGTCTGCCTGGGCCAACAAGGGCGTCACATCGCCATACCTGGTAAACAACCCGGCAGGCGGACTCCATGATCCCGTCGGGCTCACGTCCGTGTAGTCGAAACGCTCGAATCCAAGCGAGTCGCGGGTCATCCTGGAAAAGCCGCGATAGTGTAGATCCGCGTGGGCAACGGGTAGCTCGGTCACACGACACCTGGCGGCCTGGTCATGGGTCGAAACGAAGATGCGATCGAAGTAGATGCACATATTTGTCGAGAGGCGGACATGATAGTCGTCGCACAGGAACCGCCCACCCAGGTCAACCGGCACGACAAGTCCCTTGCTGGTCGGCAGACCGACGGACTCCAGCGCAGTTAGCCATTGGCCTTGCTCATCACGAACCTCGAGTGACAACGGCGTAAGCTCAAAACGCGGGTCCTGAGAGATGGCCACAACCACGCTCGACTCCGGCCAGTATATCCAGGCATCCAAATAAAGCATGATCTTGTCGGCGCCGGAGAAATCACCGAGGTCCAGTGTGAGCGTGTGAGGTTGAGCTAATCCGTCGTATTGTGCTACACGCGGGAAGGTCGGGAATCGGCCGTCCTTATGCCGGATCAGAGTCAGGACGTCGGCACCTCGGTCGTCGACGGCAGAGACCGGTGGACGATGATCCGACACGGCGAAAAGTCTGTCCTTGGGAAACGGCGGAGCGGTGAAGTATTCGTTGGGGATGACCTCGAGTTCAACAGGGTGGTCCACAACGCGCAACGTGATCCGATCCGCATAGGTGATCTCTCGCAATTCCTCCGTAAGGCGCAGGTCGTAATATCCGTCTTTAGCTACAAGTTGATTAGATTCAATCTTGGTCAGCTCGGTGCAGTCGGGTTGATGGTAGACATCTGGTGCCATCGGTACGCCCAGAGGCCCAATGCCGAGGATCTCGTTGATCAGCTCGAACCTGCTCCCATTGTAAGAATAGAGAAAGGCACACGAAGCCGACACTTTAACGTACTGTTCAATAGTCAGGGTATCGTTAACTGAAGGGCGAATAACGTTCTGGGCCTGCCCATTGGGCCACGCCACGCGCACGACGTCCAGGCTTTTCAGATCACCGATACCGAAATGTACCGGGCCCTCGCGAACGGTCTGTCTCTGATAATGCCCGCCGGATGAAATCTCCACAGTGGCTCCAAAAGCGCTTCTGTTTACTTTCTTTGCGACTGGGCGCACGTTGAGCCAGTTAGCCGGTTTGGGTTCATCGTTTCTTAGAAGCATCGGCCCTCGATCGCGGGTCTGCAGGACGATGTCCCCATCCCCGTCACCGTCCACGTCGCCTGTGGCCATATCGGCAATCCGGCCCCACGAAGCATTTAGTCCCACCGGCTCGGTTACGTCCATGAAACGGCCTACGCCCGCACCGGCCAGCACAGCGAGTGATCCGCCATCCGCAGACAGCAATAGAACGTCGGACCAGCCGTCGTTGTTGTGATCGAAGACCTGAATCCGTCCGACGCCAGCCGCAGTCAACACCTTGGGCAATGGGATGACCTTGCCTTCGAAGTGCGCACGGCCGTCATTTGCGAACAGATAGAGTTTCTTATTGACGGCGACCAGGAGATCGGGCTTGCCATCCTTGTTGAAGTCACCTTCCGCGGTTGCCCGGGCCCGGCGGTCGATTGATGGAGAAAACGAACCGCCGGTGGTGAACTTGCCCATGCGGGCGTTAATAAATAGCCGTGACGCGGTATTCGCGTTAGCGACGAGGAGATCGATGTCACTGTCCGCGTCGAAGTCGGCGAAGAGTGCATCTAGAGTCTGAGCAGAGCCGACGAGCAGCCCTGCTTCATCCGTCTGGTCGGTAAATGTGCCGTTTCCGTTATTGCGCAAGAGGGTGTTGAGCTCGCCGCGAAGACCGCTGGGAAACGAAAACCTGTCTAGCTCCGCGGGAAGCTCCAGATCCAAGTGGTTCCCCACAAAGATGTCCAAATCATTGTCGTGGTCATAGTCGAAGAATAGAGCTCTTCGCCCGAACTGCGGCTCATCCACTCGAGCTGATTTCGAGACTTCCTCAAACGTGCCATCACCCTTGTTGTGATAGAGCACATTCGGACCATAGTTGGCGACGTACAGGTCGAGGTGACCGTCATTGTCGTAATCCCCGAAGACGGCATCCAACCCCATCCGGTTGTCACCTACCCCAGCCGATTCCGTAATGTCCGCATAGCGTCCGCCGCCTTGATTGCGATAGAGGCGGTTGCCGGAAGTCTGCGGACTGGACGTGCAGTTGACGATGTAAATGTCCAAGTCCCCGTCACCATCGTAGTCGGCCACTGACACGGCCCCTCCGACCAGTGGTAGGTAACGATCCCGGATCTCGGCCTCGTTGTAGTCAGCTCGATTGAGATGCTCCGGCAGCGGCGCCAGCGGCGCAGACGGCTTGCTTCCGGTCTCCAGGCCGGCGAGCGTTGTCGCATCTACAAACCGGTTCGTCCCTTTGGGGCGAGGGACCAGGTCCTTGGTCAAACGCGGAGCTTGGATGATATAGGTATACTTGCTGCGCTCCAGGGCCTCGGCGGTCTTTTCCGCCTCGTCAACCGTATCCTTAACGAGGTCAAAGATCTCCCGGTGGCGTTTGGCGTCGTCAACCTTCCCGAGCCGCCGGTATAGCGTAATCAACTGGTAATGGGAACTGGGGTGCTCCGGGGAGACCTCAACAGCACTCTTGAACGCATTGACCGCATCTTCATAACGCTGCAGAAACTTGTAGCACACGCCGAGGTTGTAATAGGCCCCCATGCATGTCCGATCGTGGTCGGCTACATGTTTGAGGTCACTGATAGCCTTTTCAAAATCTCCCTGACGTTTATATACAATGCCCTCCATGTAATAGACGCCCACAAGATCCGGATCGAGCTTGCGGGCTTTATCGAGCATGGGCAGCGACTCTTCATACTTGCCGGCGCGCATCAAGACCAGGGCCAGGTTGAAGTGATCTATTGCCGAATCGGGGGCCAGCTCAATGCAGCTTTGGAATTCCTCGATGGCGTCTGCGAACTTGTCATTTTCATAGTAGGCCTTGCCGATCAGACGTCGGGCATCCAGCTCGGCGCTGATATCTTCGGATCGCGGCTCCGCCGGACCTGCCGGGCTCGAACAACAAAGAGCAACCACGGCGAAGGTTACCCTCCTTGCCAACCATCTGGTGCCGCGCACAGATTGCTGCTCGCAGTTCGTCATTCGCTGGTTTTGCTCTTTTCTGTGGGGCTGGTCCCTCGAGTTGTCTCTCTACTCCACCCACACGCTCGCCAGATCGGTGTCCACAGGATCGTCCAGTCCGCGCAACTTTCGAATGTATTCAATCAGCTCGTCAGAAGACCGCGTCAGGAGTTCCAGGCGCAGCTTGAGCTCTTCGGAGTTCGGATACTCCTCAAGTCCCTGCTCCCAGGCTTCCCGGGCCTTGGCCAGGTTCTCTTCCAAACCCTCTTCGCGATTCTTCACGTAAGAGTCGCCGAGACCTACGTAGCCCAGAGCAAAATAGTCGCGCTGCTTCTTTGCCGGCAGGGCCTTCTGCATAACGATCAGTTCCGTAAAGTCTTTGATGGCCAGTGGTGCGTGGCCCAGCTTGCGAGGCCAGTGCAGGTGGTTCATTCCGCGTATGAACTTTGCCGTCCAGCACGCGGGATCCATCCCCAGGATTATGTCGAGTTCCGCCAGAGACTTGTTGGAGAGCTTACCCTGACTGACGATCCCCAGTTTCGGATACGGCATTTTGTCAACGTAAGCCAGAGCCTTGTTCAGGCGCGGCATGATCGCATCAGGCTTCTTCTCAACAAGGTCTTCAAAGAAACGAATCGACCGGTCGAAGTAAACGTGGCCGTACAGGCGAATCAACGTACGATAGGCATTGGAATACAACAAAGCGTGAGGATCGAGATGGATCGCCTTCTCCAGCTCACTCAAGGCCGCGCCGCGCCGGCCACGCCTGTCCAGCAAAAGGGAAAACTCATAGCGCTTCTCCGGGTCGGTGGGATCGTTCTGGACAGCCTGCTTCAATCTCACATACTCTTTCTTGAAGGCCGCCTGTTCCTCCCAAGTAAGCTGCGGTTCCTCCTCGGTGACATTCGCCGCGGCCTCGGCCGTATTTTCCTCGCGTTGGACCTCCCGCCTTCGGGCTTCGATCTGGGCCTCCTTGAGGCGTTTGCGCTCAGCAAGGAGCGAGTTTGGAGTGTTCTCGATGTATGTGAGAAGCCGGTTTGGCTTGATTTCCTCGAACCGCTCCACATACCCAGTGGGCCAGCGAATCTCCAAGTAGTCAATGGATTTGCGTTGCCCGAGGCCGAAGTGCAGTCGATACGGACACTGACTGTGATCACCATTGCCCCCCTCGACCTCCCGAATCTGCGAAAGACCGTCGGAGACTAATGTCACACGCGTCCCGATGGCGTCGCGATTACAATGCGTGCCGGCAAGCTCGACTTGTAGCCAATTGTTTTTGTTCCCGATGTCATTACGGTAGAGCACACCGTCCTGGCCCTGGTTGGAGATGTAGACGTCCAAATCCCCGTCATTGTCGAAGTCGGCAACAGCCAGTCCCCGGCCGTCACGTGTGTCAGCGAGTCCAAGCTGCTCAGCCACCTCGGTAAAGACCTCGTTTCCCTCGTTGCGCCATACGCGGGACGGCTCATAGCCGGCAAAGGACTTGTCGGACAACTCAGGCCACATCTGCGCATCGCGCGGGTTGAAACCGGGTTTGGTGACCTCAATCGCCAGATCCGTGAAGTATTCATAAGACCGATCCCCGGAGATGTATCCATTGGCCACCATCATGTCCAGGTCGCCGTCGTTATCATAATCCCAGAACCGCCCGGCCCAGCACCACCCGGCGTCGTACACATTGGTCTCGAAGGACACATCACTGAATGTCTTGTCCCCCATGTTGCGATAGAGCTGGTTGCCTTCCTTGACGTACTCCTTCGTCCA
>CP070827.1:330205-342982 GCA_020344555.1 Phycisphaerales bacterium | reverse complement strand
GGCGACGCCACGTATTTCATCATGGATTTCGTCGAGGGCGTCCACCTCGATGAGTATCTCAGCTCTTACGGCGGCGATCTGGAAGGCAAGCTCGCCGTGTTCCAGATTGTGTGCCGTGCGGTTGCCGATGCCCACTCGGCCGGGGTCACCCATCGTGACCTGAAGCCGCGCAACATCCTGGTCGACGCGGAAGGGCAGCCGCACATTCTGGACTTCGGAATTTGTGCGGTGGATCCCGCCGATTGGAGCAGTTGGGCGCGTGGCACCATTACCCACGCCGGTGACATCATCGGGACACTAAGGTACATGTCACCGGAGCAAGCCTGGGGAGGCGTGGCCGGCCCCATCAACGAGCAATGCGACATCTGGTCGCTCGGAATATTGCTGTATGAGATTGTGACCGGCGGCGGTTATCCCTACTCGCTGTCGGCCACGCCGGACAAGCCGGCACATGAGGCCCTCTTAGAGCGTATCCGCAAGGAGCTGCCCCGGCTTCCCCGGCTTGGCTCCCTCCCGCGCGGGCGGGACCTCGAGGTGCTGCTCCAGCGTTGCCTGGCCTGGGAGCCGGATCGCAGAATCGAAACCGCGGCCAGGCTGGCCGACGATCTGGACCGGTATTGCACTCACCGACGCATCAAGACCAAGCCGCTACGGATCCCCTATCGCATTAAACGTGTGGTGTTAGGCGCCGCCACGCGCTCGCGATGGATCTTCTCGGTGCTGTTTATCGCCACACTCGGCGTGACCCTGTGGCTGGCAACGTCTCTTATGAACATCGGTTGGCATGTAACCGGCCGTGACTATCAAGGGCTGGACGGCGCATCAGCGGTGCCGGCTTTAACGAGTCAAGCGCGCGACGGCATCCTGATGGTTGGCGTATTCGACGACACCGTTGGCGCGGTTGTGGACTTCGCTGTAGAAAAGCAGATCGACGGCGTGACAGCCAGCATCCTGACCTGGCGTGCGGTCCATGGCCGTCTCATGGAACGGCTTGCGACTGCCGGCCCCAAGGCAGTCGCTTGGGACTACTATTTCCGCACGCCGCAGCCGGGCGATGCACGCCTGGTGGCCGGCGTTGAGAAGCTTGAAGACGCCGGCATACCCGTTGTCCTGGCGGCGTTAACCTACGGCGAAGACGGCACGCCCGATCTGAGTCCCAACCTTACCGGGCCTTTGGGCCGTCAACTACGCCACGGAGCGATTGTGGCCCGCGACATGGTCGACCGTCCGGGGGACTTCGTCATAGCCCTGAAACGCACGGGGCAAACCATAGTGCCCAGCTTGGCACTTACCACGTTGGCGGCCGTGCTTCACCCGGACACGCGACTCGATCTGGACTGGCCTCAGCGAAGCCGGCGGATCAGCCTGCTCTACGAGCTTGAGCCCGGGGCATATCTACGAGAGCATGATCGCATCGAGGTAACCAAGGTCTTCCAGAGGAGTCGGGGCCGATACGCGGTCCGGCCCGGCGATCTCTTGGCTTGCAGCACATTCCCATTGGATCGACCTGAGCAGTGGGCACAGCGGACCGTGAGCTACGAGAGGCTTCTTTCCTGCCCGGATGAGGAGTTGCAGGCGCTGGCCAAGAACAAACTGATCATTATCGGCGACCTCCGGACGCCGCGTATCGGATTTGCTCATGACCGCCACCCGGTTAAGTATGGCATGTCGATTGTCGAGGACGTGCCTGGCTGCTATTTGCTGGCGGACGCCGTCGCCGGCCTGCTCGACGGGCGCTACATGAAATCAGCGTCACCGCTGCCGCCGCTCACTTATCTGCTCATGTTGGCCGCGGGCGCGGCGGGCTGCCTATTGCCCATCAGGCTGGCCACAAAGGACGTGTTTCATGAACCAGGTCACCGGCGTTACCTTTGGGCAGCGTTGCTGGGCCTTTCGGCGTCGTGTTTTCTCGTGATGGTCGCTGCGAGAAGCTACGCCGTCGTCAATTGGGGGATGGTGGGCTTCTCGCTGTTTGCCCCGATGGCCGGTTCCTTCTGGGTGGAGCTTGCCCGGAACCGGCACCGGATCCTTGACAGAAACAGGCGGGCTATCGACAACTTCGGGCTTACGACCGACGGAACGATCACACTTGCACCGAAGCGAAGGAGATCGCTCCTAACAGCAGGATAACCGCGATAGCCGTGGCCGGGACGATCCGCGAAACCCAGCGGACCGTTCTGTCTTCACCAGCCGACAGTGGGTAGATGACCACCGGCGAAACCTCCTAACCTTCCATGCCGATGGCGATGAGTGGTACGAGTCCTTCCAACCAGTCGATGATCCAGTTGATGAATTGCATAGCACCAGTCCTCCACATACTAGCCGCCCGAACGACTATATCTTTATGCGACGACCCTCATACGAACCGGGCGAGGCTCGTCGCGCTGGAGCCGGTACCTTGGCAACTCGTTCATCGTCCAAGCGTGAGGCGTACTCCCGTACAAAGGAAGATATTTTTGTACGATTCCCGGCCCCTCTGACTGCACCGATCCGGCCTTAACGGCTCATTTCGGCGGTTCTGCGGGCCACGGGGTGATACGGCGGGAGTATTCTGCGTTGGTGTACAGCCGGAGCAATCGGGGGGAATGTTCGTCATGCCGCTGGAGTGCCCGAATCCGGTGGCGGCGGTGGTTCGGGGTTCTTGCCGGTGCGCAGGTAGTGATCCATAGACTGAGCGGCGATCTTACCCTGACCCATGGCCAGAATCACGGTTGCCGCCCCAGAGACGATATCGCCACCGGCGTAGACCCCTTCCTCCGAGGTTTGCATGGTGTGCTCGTCAACGACAATGGTACCCCACCTGGTCAGCTTCAGCTCGGGCATGGTCTGCGGAATTAGCGGATTGGGCTTGTTGCCAATCGCCACTACAACCGTGTCGACTTCCATGATGAATTCCGAGCCCTTCACGGGCACCGGACGGCGCCGCCCGGAATCGTCCGGCTCGCCGAGTTCCATGCGGATACACTCCATGCTGGTCACCCGATGATTCTCATCACCGAGTATGCGGATCGGATTGTTCAGCAGCTTGAACTCGATTCCCTCCTCTTCGGCGTGATGGATTTCCTCGTCGCGGGCCGGCATCTGCTCGCGCGCCCGGCGGTACACAACGGTCACGTCGCCGCCCAAGCGCAGAGCGGTGCGCGCTGAGTCCATGGCCACGTTGCCGCCGCCTATCACCGCGACGCGCTCGCGGCGAATCGGGGGCGTATCGTATTCGGGAAACCGATAGGCCTTCATCAAATTGGCCCGGGTCAAGTACTCGTTCGCCGAGTAGACGCCGACCAGGTTCTCGCCGGGAACGCCCATGAAGGATGGCAACCCCGCTCCGGACCCGATGAACACCGCGTGGAAGCCTTCATTGTCAAGCAGCTCGCGGACCGTGCTGTTGCGCCCGACGACGTAATCCATCACGAAAGTTACCCCGAGTTTCTCGAGGTAGTCGACCTCGGCGCGGACGACCTCCTTCGGCATGCGGAATTCCGGAATACCGTACATTAAGACGCCGCCGGGCGCGTGCAGCGCTTCGAAGACAGTCACGTCGTGGCCCAGCTTGATCAAGTCCCCGGCCACCGTCAGGCCGGCCGGACCGGCACCGATTATGCCCACCAGTTTGCCGGTCTTCGGCTGAAGCTCGGGCATCGCCACCTCGCCATTGGCTCGCTCGTAGTCGGCTGCAAAGCGTTCCAAGCGACCGATGGCCACCGGATCGCCCTTCACTCCGGTAACGCACTTCACCTCACACTGCTCTTCCTGAGGACAGACCCGCCCGCATATGGCCGGCAACGCATTCTCCTCCTTCAGTTTCTGCGCCGCCTCGATGAACTTGCCCTCCTGGATAAGAGCGATGAAACCGGGGATATCGATGTTGACGGGGCAACCGTCTATACACTTCGGCTTGTTGCATTGCAGACAGCGGTCGGCTTCCAGCCTGGCCAGCTCTGCGGTATAGCCGTAGGGAACCTCGTTGAAGTTGTGGATCCGATCCTCGGGCGCTTGCTCCGGCATGGCCTGCCGAGGGATCTTCATTCGCTCTTTCTTTGACAACATCGTCTTCGCCTTACGGGCCGCGATGCCCGCCTAGAGCGTATCGGTCCGACTGCCGGGGCGGAGCGGAACCACCGGTTCGGTGCGCTCCACCGATTGAATCTCTTCCTGGCTGTAAGCAGCCTTGCGGTCCCACAACTCGTCCCAATCAACGGCATGGGCGTCGAAGAAGGGGCCGTCGACGCAGGCGAACTTCATTTCGCCGCTAACACTGACCCGGCAGGCGCCGCACATGCCGGTGCCGTCAACCATGATCGGATTGAGGGCCACCAGCGTCCTCACCTTGTGCGGTTCGGTCTCGCGCCCGGTCAGCATCATCATGAAGGGACACCCCACAACTACGACCAGGTCGAGCTGCTCGCCGTCTTCGAGCCGTTTCTTGATGACATCGACGGCATGTCCTTTAATGCCTTCAGAGCCGTCAATGGTTGTCTGGATCAGTTCGTCGGAGACCTCCCGCAGTTGATCCTCGTAGTAGTGCAGGTAGTGGCTGCGGGCCTCGACGATGGCAATGACGCGGTTCCGCGCCTTCCTCATGGCGCGGGCGATGGAAAGGATCGCGCCGATGCCGTAGCAGCCCGCGGCCAGCGCCACCGTGCCGTGATGCCCGATCTCCAGCGGCACTCCAAGCGGCCCCACCACGTGTTCAATCTGATCTCCGGGTTCCATCAGGATCAGCTTGCGGCTGGAGTGGCCCGCTTCCAGCACGATGAGCGTTACAGCGCCGGTGTCGGCGTCCCAGTCGCTCAACGTATAGGGCACCCGCTCCGACTTTTCGTCGGCCATGAGAATGAGAAACTGGCCGGGTTGTGCCTTCTTCGCGATCGCCGGCGCTTCAATGACGATCTCATGCACGTTGGGGGCGACTTCCTGCTTGTGCAGTATCTTGAACAACGCTTAACCTCCGGCCGCCGTCACGGGTACAGCGCCATTGTCCACGGGCAGGTAACGTACCCCGCGGACTCTTTCATCGATTCGGTGCCCACGAAAATGGGTGCGACGGTTTCCTGGTTTGGCGGCCGCTGCCGGCGCCGCTCCTCGCTCCGGTAACAACTTGGCCTCGGCAGTGCCCAGCTCTCTGGTGATATCGGTGGCCGACTCCAAGTCGAACCCTTTGGCACCCATAGCACCTGCCAATTCGGTGACAATCCGCCATTCGGCTCGTGCCTGGCCCGGCGGCTTGCCGGCCTGGCGCAGCGGACGAAAGTGTCCGTCACCGTCAACGACAGTCCCATCGACCTCGGCAAACACGGCCGCCGGCAGCACCACGTCAGCCTGCTCACTTATCGCGGTCGGATAGCAGTCTTGGACGATCAGGAAATCCAACCGGTCGAGTTCGGCGGACTCCACGAAGGCACCGGTCATAAGCGCCGCCTTCACGCCATCGGGCAGACCGGCCCTGGATACACCCCGCCGGTCGGGTTCGATCTCGATGTAATGAGCCGAACCCATGACCTCCTGGACAAACCTTTCGAACAGGTGGCGGTCCTCTAGGGTGCTGGTAGTGTCACAGACCAATGCGAAGGTGTTGCCGGTGAACTGCTTCAGTTTCCGGGATGTTCTTTCCAAAGCCTCTTCCCAGGGCATCTCGCGCAGTACCTCGCCGACGCGAACACTGGGAACCGTAAGTCGCGTAACTCCATTTACGAACTCGGGGAGCGCAAACCGCCCGAGAACGCAGATCGGAACGCCGCCTCGGAGAGCCTTTGCTCCACTGATTCGGCCCCGAGTCGAACTGACGCTCAGGGCGCAGGCGGCCTCGCAGAAAACGCAGGTCGTCTCAACCACTGCATCGGGTTTGCCGCGCCACTTGGCGTATCTGTCCGAGAGGCTGCCGGTGGGGCAGACGTCGATGCACGAGCCGCAAAACCGGCAGCCGGCGTCCACCAATGAACGTCCGAAAGCCTGCCCAATCCGGGTCTTGCTGCCGCGGCCCACGAATGCGATCGTCGCTTCGTCATGATGCGCCTCGCAGATGCGGATACACCGCCCACACAGAATGCAGAGGTTCAGGTCGCGGTCGATGAACGGGTCAGAACGCTCAATGGGCATTTCGCGGTATGAGGGCGCGACCGGCAGCGCAGCAAGATTGAGCTGCTCGGACAGAACGCGAATCTCGCATACCTCTTTATTGTTGCACGTGTGGCACCCGGTTGTGCAGCCGGCCTTCTCAGCCTTGGGACGATACCGCTCACACAGCTCCCTCTTGTCGCATACCAGACAGGCGCTGGGGTGTTCCAACAGGATCAGTTCCAGGGTCTTGCGACGCAGCCGCCGAACGGCATCTGTGTTCGTCTGCACCCGCATTCCCTCGGCGACCGGCGTGGAGCAGGAGGCCGGGTAGCCGCGCATACCGTCGATTTCCACCAGGCACATCCTACAGGCACCAAAGGGAGGCAGATTCGGGTGCGTACAAAGATGGGGAATGGACATCTCATTCCGCAACGCGCATTCCAGAACGGTCTCTCCGTCCCGGGCGGTCACGGCTTTCCCATCGATGGTCAGCGTTCTAGTCACTGGCGTCTCCGTTGCCCCACTGTGCTCGAAACGTCTCCGGCAAAATCCTCAGATTCTAGCCCTCCGGCCGTGGCCGGAGGCGTCACTCTTCCACCCGGTAATCGCACCGCAGGCACCGGTAGGATTCCTGACACGCGGCGTCTTTTCCGACTGCCAATTCAACCTCTTCGAAACTGCGCCGGACTTCGAGCGGCAGCGTCTCTTGCTTCATACGCGGCGAATCGACCGGCTCGGCCTCGGGATCGAAGGGCGTGTCATTTAGAATGCAGCGGCGCCAGAACGGTTCGGGGCGGTCCTCCGGTGCCAGGCCCTGTGAGAGCTTTTCGTTGATCGCCACCGCCGCCTGCTCGCCGGCTCCCACCGCACTGAGAACGATGCTCGGACCGGTAACCGCATCGCCCCCGGCGAAAAACATTCCCTTTTCGGTTTCGCACGTGAACGGATCGACGTCGATGCGGCCGGACCGCCCAAGGGAAATGCCGGCCTGCTCGGCGAGCACCTCGCCCGCCACCTTTTGTCCGACGGCGACGATGACAGTGTCGACGGGAAGCTCGAAGAACTCGTCCGTCGATTCCGGCCGGCGCCGCCCGTCCAGGGCAAACTCGCCGAGCTTCATACGCAAGCAGATCAGCTTCTCAACGCCCTGTCCGTTGCCTTCGATACGATCGGGCAGCGCCAAGAACTTGAAGCGGATCCCCTCGGCTTGGGCTTCCTGGATTTCCGACTCGATCGCGGGCATTTCGTCTCGCGTGCGCCGGTAGACGACCGTCACGTCGGCGCCCATGCGGAACGCGATACGAGCCGAGTCGATGGCAACGTCCCCGCCACCGATCACTGCAACTTTCTTTCCGACGGGGACATCCACACCCTTGTTGCGGTCCAGCAGGAAACCCAGCCCCTGCATGACTCCCTGGAGGTCTTCCCCGGGAATACCCAGGCTCGTGCCTGTCCAGGCACCAAGACCCAGGAAGAAAGCCTGGTACCCTTCGGATTTCAGGTCAGCAATGGTCACGTCCTTGCCCACCTCGGTGTTGCACTTCAGCTCGATTCCGGTTCCGAGAAGCCAGTCAATGTCTTTTTGCAGGACGTCGCGGGGTAGGCGGTACTCGGGAATGGCGTACGTCATCATGCCGCCGGGACGGGCTTCTTTTTCAAACACGGTGACCGGATAACCCATACGGCGCAGAAAGTACGCGCAGCTCAAGCCGGCCGGTCCCGCACCGATGACGGCCACCTTCTTGTCCGCGCAGCGTGCGTTTTCACGCACCATCCGTTGCGGATCGATCCATTCGGCCGTATCCGCCATGTAGCGCTTCAAGGAGCGGATGGCGACCGGCGAATCCAGTTGAATGCGCCGGCACTTTCGCTCGCAAGGATGCGGGCAAACCCGTGCACAGATCGAAGGGAACGGGTTTCGTTCCAGATGCGAGGCGAGAGCCTCTTCCAGGCGATTCGCGCCGATCAAGGAAATGTACAGAGGCACGTCGACGCCGGCCGGACACTCGTTAGAGCAGGGCGCGTGCACCAGCTCGGGGCAGACGCCGGCGGGACACCTTCGCTCCCGTATGTGGGCTTCATATTCCGCCCTGAAGTACTTCAGTGTGCTCAGAACCGGATTAGGCGCCGTCTGCCCCAGTCCACACAACGAAGCGTCCTTGATGGTCCAAGCCAGCTCTTCCAAGCGGTCCAGATCAGCCAGTTCGCCGCGGCCCTCGGCGATCCGATCGAGGATTCTCAGCATCCCCAGTGTCCCGGCACGGCACGGCGGGCATTTGCCGCACGATTCCTCTTGGGTGAACGACAGGAAATAGCGAGCCGTATCCACCACGCAGGTGTCCTCGTCCAGCACGATCATTCCGCCCGATCCCATGATCGAGCCGACCTCGGCCAGCGACTCATAGTCGACCGGCAGGTCCAGCTTCTCGACGGGGATGCATCCCCCGGATGGTCCACCGGTCTGGACGGCTTTCAGTGCCTTGCCCTCAGGAACCCCACCGCCAATGTCGTACACGATGTCTTTCAGGCTGATACCCATCGGCACCTCGATCAGACCGGAGCTTTCGACCTTTCCGGCCAGGGCGAAGGTCTTGGTACCCTTGCTGGTCTCGGTGCCGTACTGCGCGTACCACTCAGCCCCGTTCCGGAGGATCAACGGCAGGTTACCGAGCGTCTCGACGTTCTGGATGATCGTGGGCTTGCCCCAAAGCCCGCTGACGGCGGGGAACGGTGGGCGCGGGCGAGGCATACCGCGCCGCCCCTCGATCGAAGCGATCAGCGCGGTCTCCTCACCGCAAACAAACGCCCCGGCACCCCGCTTGATGGTCAGGTCAAAGGAGAATCCCGAGCCTTCAATGTTTCCACCCAGAAGACCCAGCTCGCGCAGCCGGTCAATCGCGACCTCGAGGCGGCGAATGGCCAGCGGATACTCCATCCGGCAGTAGACATATCCCTGTGAGGCGCCGAGCGCAAATGCGGCGATCAACATCCCTTCGAGCACCGCGTGGGGATCGCCCTCCAGCAGCGAACGGTCCATGAAAGCGCCCGGGTCACCCTCATCGGCGTTGCAGATCAGATACTTCGGCTGGCCGGCAGCCTTGCGGCAAAACTCCCACTTTTGCCAAGTGGGGAATCCTGCGCCGCCTCGGCCGCGAATACCCGACTTCCTGACCTCCTGGACCGTGCGATCGGATCCGATTTCCAGAGCCTTCAGAAACCCGCGATAGCCGTCCTGGGCGAGGTAGTGATGCACGTTCTCCGGGTCAATCAGACCGCAGTTGCGCAGGACGTTCCGCACTTGTCGGCGAAGCAGGGGGTGTTCGGAGAGCGAGCCGATGCCGTCGAGTTTGCCGGGCCCAACCAATCCCAACGCCCATTGCGAGCATGAATCGTCGCCCAGGACATAATTGTCCAAAATCCCGGTCATCTCGTCGGGGCCGACATTCCTGTAGCAGACTTGCGGCCCGCCGGGTTTATGCACGGTGACCAGCGGTTCCAGGGAACAGGGGCCGAGACAGCCGACTTCGACCACAACCGCCTTCAGCTCGCGCCTATCAAGCTCGGTACGGAGATGCTCCAAGACCTCGCCGGCACCGGCTGCCCGGCCGCAGGTCGCCGCGCCAACGTAGAAGACGGGCAAGTCGCTTTCCTGGAGGTCCCGCCACTTCGCCCGGGCCTCGGCGTAGGCTTCCGTCAGGGCGCTCATTGTGTCTGTGCGTCCTCCTCACGGTCTCGTTTTCCGTACTTGGTCAACAGATGCCGGATTTTCTTCGGTGCCATACGGGCGTTGACCTTGTCATCCACGACCCCCACAGGGGCCAGCGCGCAGCATCCGAGGCAGTAAACGCGCTCGAGCTCGAACTTACCGTCATTCGTGGTTTGGCCGACCTTGATGCCCAGTTGGCTCTCAAACTCGCCCAAAACCTGGCGACCGCCGCGGACGTGGCAGGCCGTTCCCAGGCAGACACGAATCGTGTGTTCACCCGGCGGCGTGAAGCGAAAGCGGGTGTAGAAGGTGGCGACGCCGTAGATCTCATTCGCCGAAATACCCATCAGCCTGGACAGCTCGGTCACTGTTCCTTCGGAGAGGTAGCCAAGCTCCCGCTGGACATCCTGAAGAATCGGTATCAGGCTTTCTCGTTCCGGCCGATGCGCTGCTACGAGCGCTTCGATCTCGGCTGCATTTTCAGCCGCTGTCATCCTACTGCTCCGCCAAGGCCACACCGGGGCGATTGTCCAATAAGGGAGTACCGGCCGCCTTGCATTCTATGCAAATACCGTGCCGAGGCGCGGTGCCGCTGGGTGCACCGCTTCCGGAAACCTCAATCCTGCCTGGCACGGAGTCACCGGCGACCACCCCGGCGGGCAACGCCTTCCGGCGGTCACCCGGAACGGTTTGTTTAGCATATACGCGTAAGCCGTTCAAGCCTGCTTGGGTGCGTCCATAGCCGGTCGGCTGATCTCGTGTCGGCTCCTATGCCACGGGCGCTTTTCGTGAGTGGCCGTGATCGGTTATGAGCGGCGGGCGCCTCGTTACGGATCGATGGCTGGATACGGGTCGCCCACTGTATCCAGTGTGCAGATGCATCAGCCGTCGGTTTCCGAGTTCCAGGTGCACTCCAAAAGGGGGGCCGGCCATCGGCAAGCTTTGTGGAAGTTCGGTGGGCAAGAAGCCTGTCCCGATAGGAGAAGGGAACGAGACACACGCGCCCTATCCTCAGCGCATCAGTGTTCAATCAGAGCCTGCTGAGCCGAGCATTTGGGCGGTCTCCTGCCGCACTCGAGCGCGCTTGCGAAGCAGCAAGATCCTATAGTCGGCTTGTCGCACACCGGAGTCTATGGTAAGAAATCAACGTCAGTGAACGCTAACGGATCTTGAGAAAATGCCGCGGCGTAACCCCAATCAGGGCTCAGGAGTACGTGAAGTCCCCGCGAAAGATCACTCAGTACGTGCCAATCGTCTGACGGTTTCACGCCTGAAGGCGTTGGCGCCAAGCGGCGCCTCGAGTATGAATGACGGATGAAGGAGTGAGTCGGATGCCGAATCCGTCGTCTGACAGAAACAACGCGGCACCGGTCGAGTTCGGCTGGCACCCGGAACAGGCCGGGGAACTAGGCGATACTTGGGCTAACTTCTGCTACAGTTGCGGTGCCTGCCTGAGCGACTGCCTCGCGGCGAAGCACGGCATCGGGTTCAACCCGCGCGACATCATGCTGAAAGTCCGGTACGGCCTGGGAACGAAACTGCTCGTAGGCAACTCGATTCTGTGGCAATGCTTCAAATGTGACAACTGTCGGGAGCGCTGTCCGCAGGAACTCAAACCGGTCGACGTGATCAGCGCCCTGAGAGAGATGCTAGCCGATCTCGTTCACCCGAAGGATGCCGGTGCATCCCCGGACGCGAGCACATCTTGTCCAGAAACTGATGGAGACGCCTGCGTCAACTGAACGTGTGCCTGCGGCGACCCAGGCGGTGGAGCAACGGGGTGATTGACCGGGCGTACCGGCAGAAACTCCCACGTTCTTTGGAATGCGCCCTGGCCCGATGGGTGCCCCGCCTTCACCCCTGGACGATGCAAGACGTCGTGAGGTTCACGTTCCCAGAAGTCCTGCTGTTCTCGTAAGGAGCGCGGTTTTCACGCCAGGCCGGGCGGTGAGCTGCACGGCTGACTATTGGGTGACCCCCGCTCTGCGCTTGTCGTTGTCTCTCTCCCTGCGGATGCGGGTAAGGACGTCTTCCTGAATGTCAGGTGGCGTCGAACGATAGCATGCGAACTCCATCGAGAAGGTTGCCTGACCCTTCGTCAACGAGCGAAGATCGGTGGCGTAGCCGAACATGTTAGCCAACGGCACCTCTGCGTGTATCACCACGGCGTTTGCTTTCATCTCGCTGCTGATGATGGTCCCCCGCCGGGCCGCCAGGTCGCCCATAACCGAGCCCTGAAATTCACTCGGCAACTCGATCCCGACCTTCATGATCGGTTCAAGCAGGACCGGCTTGGAGTTGCGTATGGCCTGGCGGAACGCAGCCCGGGCGCAGATCTGGAAAGCCAGGTCGGATGAGTCGACAGCATGCGCTGAGCCGTCCTCCAGAATCATCCGCGCACCGACGACCTCGAACCCGGCCAGCGGGCCGCGCGAACGGGCCATCCGGAAACCCTTGTTGACCGACGAGATGTACTCGGTCGGAATTCGCCCGCCGGCCACTTGGCTTTCAAACTCGTAGTCGGTCCCGGCGTCGGTTCCCAGCGGAATTAGCCGGCCGACCACATGGGCATACTGCCCCGCCCCCCCGGTCTGCTTCTTGTGTTTGTAATTGAAGAGGGTCACCACGGTTGGTGCTTCGCGGTACTGCACCTTCGGTGGACCGGCGATGATGTTGGCCTTGTATTCCCGGCGCATTCGTTCAATGTAAACGTCGAGGTGCAGCTCACCCATACCGGAGATTATCGTTTCACCCGATTTCTCATCGTGGTGCGTGTGAAAGGTGGGGTCCTCCCTGGTGAAACGGGCCAGCGCTTTGGATATCGGCTCACGGTCTGCAGTTCGCTCGGGCTTGATCGCAACGGCAATCACGGGCTCGGGACAGTGCATGCTTTCCAGAGAAACGTTGATCGTAGGATCACATAGCGTGTCACCCGACGCGCAATCGATTCCCATGAGCCCGACGATGTCGCCCGCCCGCGCAAAGGCGAGATCTTCCCGCTCGTCGGCATGGAT
>CP070827.1:316894-330105 GCA_020344555.1 Phycisphaerales bacterium | reverse complement strand
AGAGCCTATCCCATTAACCCCTGTGGCATCGGTCTCCAACCGATGAAGTACACGGGTTGCAAACCCGTGCCACACTTTTTGGGATAGGCTCTTAATAGGCCCCGAAACACGTTGTGAATCTGCGCAGGATCCGTATTCGTGATTCAACGTCAAGCCGAAGTTATGAGATGAGCATGTCACAGCGCCCTGGCGTCAATCTTCCACATCCAAAGCGTACCCAATGGAGACTAGTGTGGCCGCCCCGACGATAATCCCCGCTTCAACCAAATACACTATGCCGAGCCACATTCCCTTTTGAGTGGCACCGAACATGGTCCAGGTTCCTTCCTCGTAACACGTGCGCACGTAGTCCCACAAAACGTTCGGATTGAGGGTGAAGGAGGCCTCCAGTCCCAACTGGGGAAGTCGCACGACCATATCGACGGCCCAGGCGAAGTAGAGTCCTACGAACCCGCAAAGCATGCCTGCTAATGCCACAAGGAGTGGGTTGCGTTTCCTCAACACCAGCGAGGAGATCTTGAGCACCCATCCGATGGCGCTCCCGAAGCACAAGGTGGCAAGTATATTGAGGTAGATGAACGGGATGTAGACTATTGCATACGAGTACGCCACACTCAAGACCACTGCAGCCACCAAGCCTGCAGTCGCCATCAGGGGCAGCCCGAGTAATGGGATGCCGGGCGAACGCCGGCCCTTCAGTTTCACTCCCGTTCGCAGATCCAGGCCGCAGTTGACACAGATCACAGCTCCCTCTCCCAGTGAGAAGTCACAACTGGGGCATGAACTGAGCTCGGTCTCGGCCTGGTCCGGCTCGCTGGGTGTCGAAACCGGGCTTTCGGGTAGAGGCTGGATACCCAGCGGTGCAGGCGAGCGGTCATTCTCGATGGCTTGCCCCTCAGACAGACGGGAGAGGTCGTCGTCGGATATCCCGTAATCCCGGTCCGCCAGGACCTGTTCAGCGTAGAAGGACGAATCATCCACCGAACCTGTGGCGAGCCGGCTCGAGTACTTGAGTTTGAACTTGCCGATGCGAATGATGTCGCCGTCGCTGAGGTGCCAGGTTTGGACCTGCTTTCCATTCGCGTACACACCGTTTGTGCTTCCAGAATCTACCAAACGCCATCCCTCTTCCGTGCGAAGGAGTCGGCAGTGTGACCGAGAGACATGTTGGCCTTCCAGTAGAATGTCGTTGCCCGGACGCTTCCCGACTTCGATGGGGCCGGGTCCTCCGAGGAACAACTGTTCGCCGACACGTGAAGGTCCCGCTATCAGTTCGAAGACTCCGGAGAAACGATCCTCCCTAGGGTCAAATTCCGGCCCGACGAATCGAAGCTCTGCACGACAGGAGGGGCACGGACGAGTCTTGCCGATCGCCGAGTCAGGAATCTGGACAAGTTCGTTGCACTTGCAGAGAATCTCGATCATCTCAGCGTCTCCGCGGGAAGGTGTTCTCCCAACAGCGAGTCTACATTCCACTATCCCCCGGGTCGATTTGCGGGGAAAATGACGAGGGTGGTCTTCAACCCGGGTTTCCCGTATCAGCCTCTCGGTGTGCGCAATTCTACACCTAGGGATAACCCGGCTGCAAGCGTGAGCGGACAACCGTGAGTGGTCGTTACCGGCGGCGATCACCGACCGGAAACCGTACAACACACTGTCTCTCACACCGCGCGGCTGCGCCCTTCTCTCCAGGCGGATCGCGTCGTTTTCACCGCCCACGTTCCCTTGCCTGGAGCTTGGCTAACCGAAGCCAGGCGTGAAGGGCCGTATACGGGCCAAGAGAAACCCTCCGGTCGACAACACCGTAAGCACCGTGAGGATGTGAAAGGTCAGCTTGTGCAGCCGCCGCGAGCACCAGAGCATCACCAGCAGGAGGAACAGGTTGGCGGAGAGTCCGGCCGCTACCCGGCCGTGCGTATCATCCGTCGCCGCGATCGCCGGCAATCGAGGCCAGATTGCCATCACGGCTCCCACGATCAACGCCAGTGCAGCGCTATACAAGGCGAAGCGTTTGGCGTGCGGAATCAACCGGCCGGTGGTAGTCCGCACCTGGTCACCTTCGAGTTGTCGCTCCCATGCCGACGCCAGACAGGTCCACGATCCCGTGGCGACGGCAAATCCCACAATCATCGCGTTGAACACGAGAGGATAGTGCTCGGCCAGGGTTACCGGGCGCGAAGGCACCGCCATAGTCGCCAGCCCGCATAGTGCCAATGAGGTCAGCCCCATGGCGGCAGCAGCCACGTGGGCACTCCATTCTCGGCTGAGAAGCACAAAGCTGGCGAACGCGGCCAGGGCAGCCGATGCCGTGGCGATCAGCACTGTTAGACGGAATCCGCCAGGACCGACCGCAATGGGAACGGTCAAATGATAGCAGACCAGCAGAATCACGACCAACGAGATCACCGCGGCGCTGAGGGACAGTCCCGGCCAGGGGCGGGCGACGGCAGCGGAGTCACCCGAACCGGCCGGCGTGATCCGCCCGCGCCGCCGCTGAACACTTCCGGTGATCTTGACGGCTAGCGCCAGGAGAACCGCTAGTGCGGCGAGCAATACCAGGGTACTGCCGGTCCGTTGGTATCCTCCGGTCGGCGTGCTGCGCAGCACCGGGGCGAGCAGAGATGCCCACGCCGCCATCATGGCCGCGCTCCAGAGCTGGCATGTGCCGAGCCGCCGGTCACCTGTCGACAGGAAAGTGATCGCGCACGCTGCAAACAGACAACCGATACTCAACAGGCCGGCCGATCCGAAACCGTAATCCCGTGCCCCACGAAAGGGATAGCCGTTCATCAGATCCACCGCGACGTAGATCATCCGCATCATCAGCACCACCGACTGAATGATGGCCGTTACCACACCGAGCAGCAATGCAGCGACGTGGACCGACCTGACGAAGGTCCGGTGCGATTTGGGCGTGATGGTGGAGGAGGTCCGCGCGCGCAGGGCTACGGTGGCACACACGGAGCAGGCGAAGGCGAGAATGGCGCAGACCAGCGCAATATCCTGAGCCGTCCGAACCATCAATGAGTGCCGGGGACTGTCACACGCGAAGCCATTGGGGGTGCGCGCTTGTCGCCTTTATACGCTGACAGGATCGACTGCTGTTCGTCGATGCGCTCGCGCAGGGTCTTTGCGGCTTTCCCCAGGACATCCTCCGGTGCCGGGAGCGACTCCGGCCGCGTCTCGGGCGACTCAAACACCAAATACCGGTCGTAGACGATGCCCTTGAGCAGCTCGATCTGGCGGGCGACCTCGACATTCCCCTCGCCCAGCGGTTTGTACTCCAGCAGCGTCCCGTGCTCGTCAAACTCGGCGTCGCAGAGGTGCACGAGGCCAATCTTGCTCCCTAGACAAGGTATCGACTTCGTGGGTCGCTCGCCGATGGTCATCGCCTGGCACTGGTTCCAACAGCATTGCACGGCCGGGTGGCCCACCGCATCGATCAAGAACCACAGCTCCTGACTGCCTGGAAAGTCACCGCCGTTTTCGACCAGCAGCGTGACACCAAAGTGGCAAGCAACGGGAACCAGTGAGATCAGAGCTTCTGCGATGCGTGACTGAGCCGCGCGGCGATTGTCCCAACGCTGGACTTTGCCCACGTCGAGACGTACATACGGGCAACCCAGTTTGGCTGCCAGCTCGATAACGCTGGTAACCACGGCCTTCTGTCGCGCAACCACCTGCCCTCGGTGCGAGCTTAGAGTCGCTGGTATACCCAGACACACAAGTTCGACGCTGCTCCTCTGAAATATCTGGCGGACACGTTCGGGCTGGCTGGTTAATTCCGGAACGAGGGGAAGCTCGAGCTCGTCCTGAAGGCCCTGAAGCTCTACACCGTCAAAGCCCATCTCCGAGGCATTCGCCACGATGGTCTCCAGATCCCAGCCTGGACAGGCCAACGAGCTGAATCCGATCTTCATCATGAAGCCACACTCCTTGAACATCGACGGAACAATGCAGACCGAAACGCCGGGTCCAAATAACGCGATCCTGTTCTACGAGCGTAGCAGATTCACTCTGCCCGTCAACTAACCCTCCCCAAAGGCAGCCGGTGCCAAACGATATCGCGAGCTGACGGGGGGCAAGGGCCGCAGCCTCCGTAACTTTCGCCGCGGCGATGGAACCGGCAGAGCACTTACTCGTCTAAATTGACTGAGAAGGCAGATACTTCTTCTATCAATTAGAAGGTCCGGCGGCGACGCTCAGGCCGGATCGGCTTGCAGACACGCTTCTTCGACAAGAAGCTCGACGGGGGTTAAACACTCAGTTGAAGAGGTCTGGATATGGACAGCAACAAACCACAGAAGGTCGTATTAGCCGGCGTTGCTCTACTTGCGGTCGGCGCCGGCGCTTACTGGCTTGGAAGCCGCCACCAGGACGACGCACGTCGATCCGACACCGTTGCGCTCGGGCCGCGGCGCGTACGTACCGAAGAGCGGGAGGTGGTCAGGGCGAGGCCCGAGCGTACGCGCAACGAGCGCAAGGTGGTTACGCGGTCACGCGTACGGAGAATCAAAGAACCGAGAGTGAGACGGAAAGAACAACGGAGGCCGAGACCAAATAGCCGCGAAAGGCCGACGAAGAAAAAGGACTTTCCGCGAGGCAGCTAGTGCTCCGTTACGTCTCGAATCCATCGAATGGAAACGGCACCAGCGCAGCGCACGCGCTATGGTCGCATGGAGCCCCCGGCTCCAGCCCGTCGACCTTTTCACGGGAAGCCGGCGCAGGCGCTCCTGGCCATCGGGGCGCCTTCCTGCGGGGTACGAGACGAGGTCCGTCCTCGAGCACGCGTGGAGGCGCTCGCCCGGAAATGCTGAGAAACATTTTAGTGTGACAGTTTATATTCTCCGCCCTTCTTTTAGCAGGCCGCGAGTCCGAGGAAAAAAGCGGGAACCATTAGGGCCGCCATTCCGTCTACAATAGTAAGGCAACGTCGCGCTCATGATGTGAGTGAGTTAGAAGGTCGACCGAGCGATGCGGGTTGACCTTAAGTCGATCGCCGCCGATACTCTTTTCGGACAGGTTCGAGCATTTGGACCGAAGCACCCTGGAGCTTCGAGGGAGGTTGCCGTTATGGAGAAGCAGAAGAAACAGATAATCCTTCTGGCAGTTTTTGCTGTGGCAGCGCTTGGTGCCGGTTCCTACTTCTTCTTGACACGCGACACTGGCAGCGCCGCTGCGAGAATGACCAGAGACGGACCTGCACAGCGCCGCGTGCGCGAGACTACCGCTAAGGACAAGAGGCGGGGAGAACGGCGCGTCAAGAAGGACAGGAGGGAGAAGACCAAGGTCACGGCGGCTGAGAGAAGGGAGCGCACGGCCACGACAAAGAAGAAGGCAGAACGCAGGACAAGGAGGGGTACCAGGAAGAAAGTGAAGAAGCAAGAGGACAAGCCCGCTGCGTGATCAGTCGGCTGCTGCCGAAGCATTAACCCGGAATCAGAGATTGGGGCGCCCGTCAGATGGACGGGCGTCTTTTTTTTGCTGTGCAGGTACTGTACGGCCTCAAAGTAGGCCGTCACATGTCTCCCTCGCCTGGCGGGTCTGCGGACCTGGCGTACAATGCCTTTAGAGTCTGATGGAGTCCGCTGCCCGTATGGCGAACAGCCTGCTCACACGGGTCGGAAAAGGCAATGCCACAACCCAAGGATGCTTCCAGCACTGGTACCCAAACGGGTGAGTACGATCGCGTGCTCGAAGCATCCAACCTGTGCAGGCAATACGAGACCGGCGGCGAACCGGTGCGTGCGCTGCACGAGGTCTCGCTTAGTGTGAAGAAGGGCGAATTCGTCACCGTCATGGGTGCAAGCGGTTCGGGCAAGAGCACGCTGCTGCATCTTCTAGGCTGCCTCGACAAGCCTACCTCCGGCTCGATCGTCATCGAGGGCAAAGACGTCGCCCGGGTAGGCGACCGAGAACGTACGCTGTTTCGCCGGCGCCGGCTGGGCATCGTATTTCAAACCTACAACCTGCTACCCACGCTGTCAGCGGCCGAGAACGTGGCTCTGCCCGCCATGCTCGACAACATCAATCAGCGCGAGGTCGAGCGACGCGCCCGCCAGGTCCTGGAGCAGGTGGACCTTAGCCATCGATCGACCCATCGTCCGCAGGCCCTGTCCGGTGGGGAGCAGCAGCGCGTCGCCATCGCCCGGGCGCTGATGAATGACCCGGCTCTGGTTCTTGCGGACGAACCAACCGGGAACCTGGATACTCAGCACGGGGCGGCCATCTGGCAACTGTTGGCCTCGCTTTGCGGTGAGCATGGTCGGACCGTAGTGGCGGTCACCCATGAAGCGGATGGGGCCACGTTCGCTGACCGCGTTGTGGTGCTCAAGGACGGTCGGATCATGGGCGAGATTCAGCCCGGTGGAGAAGATCATGCCTCGGTTGTGGCATCTGGCTACCGGGAGCTGGTCGGCTAGTCCGGGCCGGGCGATCGCCGCGATTCTCTCGGTCGCCTTGGGCGTCGGCACGGTCGTGGTCACCACGAACTTCCACGAGACGGCCCATCGGGCGATCACTGACGAAGTGGTTACTCACTGGCTTGGGGCCGCCCATCTGACCGTGCATCCCGCAGGCGCACACTGGGGCAGCCTGGACGCGTCGATTGCTGAAACGATATCTGAGCTTCACGACGTTCGCCAGGTGACGGTCCGCCTCAGACGGCGCGCGCTGCTGATGCGTCCGCAAGATGCGGACGGGCTGCTCGAATCGGGGTATTGGCGGGTGGACGCCGTCGGTATCGACCCCGAGACCGAGCGTCACTTTCGGACCTTGCCGAACCTCCGGGGTCATATGTTCGACCCGGGCGAGCAGGGCGTCGCGGTCATCGAGCGAGAGACAGCCAACGCCTGGCACATCGGCCTTGGCGACCGCCTCATGCTGGCCTCTTATCAGGGTGGGCCGAAGATGGCGTTTACGATCACCGGACTGTTCGACAGTCAGCGAGTCGCCGAGTTTCAACTGCCCACCGTATACGTTGCCCTGGCGGACGTGCAGGAACTGAAGGACGAACCGGGCAAGGCCTCAGCGATCGATGTCATGTTGCACGATCCGTCGCCGGGTGGACTGGCCGAGGCGAAGGCGACCGTCGAACGAATCATCGCCGAGCAGCAATTGCCATATCCCTGTCACGTGGAATCGGCAGCCGCCCGGCAGCTTCTGCTCGATGAGGCGAAGCGCGTCACACGATTGGTCGAACTTCTTGTGGCGCTGATCGCGATGCTCACGTCATTCTTCATAATTCTGACGACGCAGAGCATCGGCTTGTACCAGCGCCGCAGGCAGCTCGGAATCATGCGGTGTGTGGGACTCACGCGAGGGCAGCTCGCCGTGTTGCTTCTGACCGAGTTGATGTTCCTGGGCGTGGTCGGCACGATTCTTGGTGTTGCAGGCGGCATTGCGTTGACATACATCACGGCCGGGGCTTCCGCGGACGTGATCATCCGGGTGTATCTGAGCCGGTGGGGGATCGGGCTGGCGGCGGCTTCCGGGATCGCCACGACGCTGCTGGTGGCGCTGTTCTCGATCGTGCAGGTGGGTGGGGTCGGGCCGCTGGAGGCCGTAAACCCTCAAGCGCGACCGGCGCGATTGCGATTCGTCTACCTTGCCGGTGCCCTGGGTGTGGCATTTCTTCTGTTGCATCACGGCATGGTGACGACGCCCGACCGAACGCGATGGTTGAACACGGCGTTTGCCTCGATCGGGACCGGTTCGTTGTATCTGGGATATGCCCTGATCGCCCCGGTGGTGGTGGTCTGGCTGGGCCGTCCGATTGCGCGTTTGACCGGCCGGCTGCTGGGTCTGCGCCCCAGACTGGCCGAGGATCCGCTTACCAGTGCGCCCTGGCGCAGCACGGGTGCGTGTTGGGTGCTGATGGTGGGGCTTTCGCTCATGGTATTCATCGCCGTGCGTGCCGAGGGCGTGTTGGCGATCTGGGGTTTCCCAGCCAGACTCCCGGAGACGTTCGTCTGGTCGCAAAGATACGTACCCGGTGAGGTCATAGAGCGCGTGCAAGAGCTTCCCGGTCTGGGAGCGTGCACGGTTACCACGGATGTCGATTGTGAGATTCAAGGCACTGGCGAAGCGGAGTCAGCGGAGCATTCGCTCGTGGAACGATTTCTCCGCAAACTGACTCGGCCGGTGTTCGTGGCCGGCGAACCCGACAAGCTGCTTGCCATGACCAAGGTGGTCTTCACCGAGGGCGAGCGAGCTGAAGCGTTGGAGAAGATCAAGCGCGGCGGGTATGTGATAGTCCCTCCGCAGACGGCGCGGAACAAGAACCTCCACATCGGTGACCGTGTCACGATCAGCATTGGCGACCGTTCCGCTCAGTTCGAGGTGGCCGGCGTTGTCCAGTCACCGGCGATGGATCTGGCGGTCACCGCCTTTCAGGCCGAGAGCTACATGCAGTTTGCGGCCGCCAGTGCCGTGTTGGGGACGCGAGAGGATCTGAGGGAGAAGTTCGGCCTCGATATGGTCTCGATGTTCATGTGTGATCTCGACCTTCCGCCAAGCCTCCCGCCGCCGGACTTCGATCCACTCAACCTGCCGGACTTTACACGTGACGCCGCGGTGGCACGGGCGATGCTCTCGTGGTCGCAGAGTCTCACCAATGAAGGAGAGGCGGTCGAGCCAGTCCACACGGTGCTGGGTCAGTGGCTCGCTGCCGGTGCCGGCACCGTGCTTTCTGCTGAACCGCGAGGTGAGCTACGCCGATTCGCCAAGGCCATTCGATGGCTCCGCTGGAGCTCGGGCACCAAGCGGCGGACTCGCCAGGAGAACTGGGAGGTATTTCGTGAGCGGCTGGTGCTTCTGAAGATCGCGGGGGAGATGGATCGGCCTGGTGCGATCATCGGCTCGCTTCGCCGGCTCAAACAGGAAGTGGATAGGCATCTGAGGCGAGCGATTGTCCTGATCACCTGGCTGCCGTCGATCATTCTCGTGGTGGCTGCCGTGGGGATAGGCAACCTGATGATGGTCAGCGTGCATCTGCGGTCTCGCGAACTCGCCATGCTACGGGCGGTGGGGGCCCAGAAATCCCAGATCATTCGACTGGTGCTGGCCGAAGCGATCACATTGGGGCTGCTTGGAAGCGTCATAGGCGTCTTACTCGGGTTTCACGAGGCCTATAGTGATAACCGCGTGGCCGCCACCCTGATTGATGTCACGTTGGAGTTCATCGTTCCGATCGGGACGGTCTCATTGAGCGTAGCTCTTACGGTGGCAGTGTGCGTTGTTGCCGGCATCGCCCCTGCCCGCTACGCCGCCCGCAGCAACGTTATCGCAGCGTTGCAAACGACCTGACTATAGCATGTAATGCGGTTAACGGGTCCCCGCGTCCACAGGGGGAAGACAATCCTATTCTGGACGCATTGACAGACCTGCGAGTTTCTGCGATGCTATGTGGACGGAACTCGGTTCTCGGGACAATTCGATGGAGGCGAATAAGATGTGTACTAGACATATTTGTTCGGGTGTATTGGGGTTGTGCGTGCTTGTTTCGACAGGTAGCGGGCCCCGTGCTCTGGCTCAATGCGAGGTTGTAAAGCTCACGGCTTCGGATGCATCGGCGCGAAAACGGTTTGGGAGTTCTGTTTCCATTAGCGCGAACGTTGCTCTTGTTGGAGCGGCGACCGACGACTGCGCGGCAGGGTATGATTGCGGCGCGGCGTATGTCTACCGTCGCCGAGGCACGAACTGGATCGAAGAAGCCAAGCTGAGGGCATCGGACGCCGCGGCGCATGACAACTTCGGCAACTGGGTTTGCGCTGATGACGACATCGCAGCGGTGGGCGCAAGGCGACATGATTGTGCCGATGGATCACCCGATTGTGGCTCGGTGTATGTCTTACGCTTCGACGGTAGCCGTTGGGTTGAAGAAGCCAAGCTAACAGCTTCTGACGCGGCAGAAAACGATCAATTCGGGCAACGCGTGGCCATTAGCGGTGACGTAGTCTTGGTCGGAGCGCATCTCGACGATTGTGAAGACGGCTCACAAGACTGTGGCTCGGTGTATGTCTACCGGAGCAACCGCAGCGGCTGGATCGAGGAGGCAAAACTGACAGCCTCTGACGCAGCGCCCGATGATGCTTTCGGCCACTGTATATCCGTGGACGGCGATGTGGTTTTGGTCGGCGCTCCCTACAATGACTGCGAAGACGGCTCGCCCAACTGCGGGTCAGCGTACGTCTACCGAAGGAGGGGGAACCACTGGGTCGAAGAGGCTAAGTTGACAGCCCATGACGCGGCTTCAGATGACATCTTTGGCTATTCCGGTTCCCTCAGCGGCGATGTGGCCCTTATGGGGGCGGGAAAGGACGATTGGGGAGACGGACCATTCCGTGCAGGTTCAGTCTATGTGTTCCGGTTCAACCGCGGCTCCTGGATCGAAGAGGCAAGATTGAACGCCTCTGACGCCGTAGAGGACCAAGGGTTTGGGCGCTCGGTTTCCATTGACGGTGACATGAGCGTGATTGGAGCGGTTCGGGACGACGATGCCTGTCCAGGTCAGCCCGATTGCCATTCCGGGTCGGCGTATCTGTACCGCTTCAATGGGACCGATTGGGTCGAGGAGGCCAAACTCACCGCCTCGGATGCGGCGGCGGGTGATATGTTTGGCATCGTTGTCTCAATTAGCGGGGACTATGGTCTGGTCGGCACACCTTTTGACGATGTCGCGGGCGAGAGGACAGGGGCTGGCTACATATTTGCAGTTGACGGCCCTGACTGCAACAGCACCGGTGCCGTTGATATATGCGACATTATTGACGGGGCAAGTAACGATGCCAACAACAACGGGATACCCGACGAGTGCGAGTCGATCGTGATGCTTGACGTCAGGCCGAGGTCATGTCCGAATCGGGTGAACCCTACAAGCAGCGGCATGGTCCAGATGGCGATCACGGGAAGCGAATTGTTGGATGTGAGGGAGATTGACATTGACTCGCTTATGCTCACGCGTGCGGACGGTGTCGGTGGGTCCGTTGCGCCGCTAACCGGCCCACCGGGACCGGGCGTTCACGTCCGAGATGTGGCCACGCCGTTTACCGGTGAGCTGTGCGATTGCCATGATCTTGCCGGTGACGGCATCGATGATCTGGTGCTCAAGTTCTCTACCCGGGAAATGGTCGAGGTGCTGGAACTCGATTCGCAAGGCGGCGCTGTCGAGTTGGCGTTGACCATTACCGGCTCGCTGCTGGATGGCGCCGAGTTTAGCGCCTCAGACTGCATCACCCTCGTCGGCAAAGGCGCGTCTTCGATTCTCAGAGGGAGGCGTGGATCGAAATAGCCGTTTCCGTTACTATCCCGTGGCAAGGCGGGTGCGCACGGTAGAGGCGTGGTTTCGCGCGGGCTGAAGCTTGCGGCCTCGATGTGGGCGCGAATTAGGCGACGGGAACGGGATGGCAGACAAAGCGCTTCAGATTCACATTACCAACGACCCGATGTACATGGAAAACGGCTGTACGATTTACTTTCGCGAGGGCGGGCCTTGTTGGATCATCGATCCCGGTCTGCCGCCCCAGGCCGGACAGATCGTCCGGCACGTGGGCGAGAAATCGCTAACCCCAGCGGCCATTCTGCTTACCCATGCACACGCAGACCACATCGGCGGTATCGACGAGGTGCGCGACAACCTCGGTGAGATTCCGGTCTACCTGGCCAAGGAAGAGTGGGCGGCACTGTTGGACCCCATGGAGAACCTGTCGGCCCGGATGGCCTCGGGGATTGCCACCAAGGTGACTGACCCCCGGGATCTTTCGCCGGGTGAAACGCTAGATCTTGACGGCAGCCGGTGGGAGATTCTCGACACCTCGGGTCACTCACCGGGCGGGCGGACGCTGTATTGCAGGGAACTGGGTATCGCCTTTGTCGGCGACGCCCTCTTCGCCGGCAGCGTCGGACGCGTGGATTTTCCCCACAGCGACGGGGACAGGTTAATGCGCAACATTCGTGAGCAGCTCATGACATTGCCCGAGGAGACGCGGATCATCTCCGGTCACGGTCCGGAGACCACGGTCGGGCGCGAGCAAAGGACCAACCCATTTGTCGTTCACGGCCTGTGACCAAGGATACAGACTCCCACGATCTGTCTCGGGTGGCGGTTATCATACCGGCGTTGAATGAGGCCGGGAGCCTGAAAACGCTGCTGCCGCTGCTGGAACGTTATTCGCTCGGGCAAATCCTGGTTTGCGACAACGGGTCGACGGATGCCACGCGTGCGGTCGTTGAGGCCTGTGGTGCCCAATGGGTCTTCGAACGGCGTCGAGGGTACGGTGCTGCTTGCTTCGCGGGTATGCAACAGCTTGCACCGTCGATCACCGTCGTCGTATTCATGGACGCCGACTTGAGTGATGACGTGACGTTGCTTCCCGCATTGGCCGGGCCCATCGTAAACGATGAGTGTGATTTTGTGCTTGGTGCGCGCGCTGTGGAGCTGCGCGAACGAGAGTCGACGACCGGCGCGCAGCGCCTGGCGAACCTGCTTTTCCCTACGCTGATCAGATTAGGCTGGGGTCACAGGTACGAGGATCTGGGGCCGTTTCGCGCTATTCGTCGCTCTTCACTCGAAGCGATCGGCATGCAGGATCGGGCCTTCGGTTGGACCATTGAGATGCAAATCCGCGCGATCGAACTCGGGCTGCGTATCCGGGAGATATCGGTTCCATATCGCAAGCGACAACAGGGCACAAGTAAGATCAGCGGTACGCTTCGGGGTGTTGTGATGGCCGCTTATTGGATCACCCGAACCTGTGCGGCCCTATGGATTACCAGGCGCCTTCGGATGCGATGAGAGTGGCGCCGGTTGGGGCAGACTCTCCCGGCACCGTTGTCGGAGCCGGCATCGTGGCGGACTTCAACACCAGACCTCGCCCTGACCTGCGACTGCGGGACAGGGACCGGAAGATTTCTTCCAGCTCGCCCGCACGCCGCGCCCGGTCGAACTGATCGACGCCGTCCCAGGCATCGACGACATTCACATGACGGTCGGTCGCAAGCTGTGTGATGGCCCTCGCGAGAGCCTGTTCATCGGCCGGATCACAGACAACCGCTTCGGCACGGGCTTCGTTCAAGATGGACACGACGGGACTTGCAGAAGAGCAGGTCGCGATGATCGGCCTGCGGACGGCCAGGTATTCATAGAGCTTGTTGGGAATCTGCAGCTCACCGCCGGCACCGGCTGAGCCGGCGAGGATCAAGGCGTCGCTGCC
>CP070827.1:302987-316794 GCA_020344555.1 Phycisphaerales bacterium | reverse complement strand
TGGGGGCGACGATGAGGAAATACTCACAGGGTAAGGACCAAGGGTGAAGCTTCTTAGTCTCGAGACCGTCCGGCTGGGCCTGAACAACCTCCGGCTGCACAAGCTGAGGTCGCTCCTGACCTCGTTGGGGATCATCTTCGGGGTCGGCGCGGTGATCTGTATGCTATCGATCAGCGAAAGCACCTCCGCCGATGAGTTGCGGATGATCGAGCTGCTGGGCACCAGGAATATCATCATCAATTCGGTCAAGCCGCCGCAGACCACCCAAACCTCGGAAGGCAACACCTACCTCGTCGAGTACGGAATCACCCGCGGGGACGTGGCCATCATCGAAGCCAGCGTGCCCCACATCGAGCACGTGGTGCCGCTCAAGACGGTTGCATACCGGGCGTGGCACGGCGAGCATCAATCTACGCTCAACGTTGTCGGCACGACCCCGTCGTTTTTCGACGTCGTGAACGTCACCGTAGCACGTGGGCGCCCATTGACCAGCCAGGATCTCAGTGAGCGCACTAATGTTTGCGTCATCGGCGAGGAGGTCCGCCGCGAGCTGTTTCCATTCAAGGACCCCTTAGGCGAGTTGGTCCTTGCTGAGCGATTCCCCGCGGCGGTGCCATTTTCAGTCGTCGGAATCCTCGAACAGGTGCAAACGGCCGGGGCACCGGCAAGAGGCGTAGAGGAGCGCAACTTGAACCGCGAGATCATGGTGCCATTCTCTACCGCCATGACTCAGTTTGGAGAGATCACCGTGCGCAGAGGCGCCGGCTCACGTGAGTTCACCAAGACGCAGTATTCGGGTCTCTACGTCACCGTAGACGGCCTCGACCGCGTTCTGCACGTTTCGAAGATGATTGAGCGGGTTTTTGAGCATGGCCACGAGGACCTGGACTACGAAGTGAAAGTGCCCCTTGCTCGCCTGCAGCTTGCCAGGAAAAAGGAGCGTAACAAGAAGCTCACGCTGGGTTTTATCGCCGGGATTTCGCTGCTGGTAGGCGGCATCGGCATCATGAACATCATGCTCGCTACGGTCACCGAGCGGACGCGCGAGATCGGCATCCGCCGGGCTCTGGGGGCTCGCCAGCGGCACATCGCCGTGCAGTTTCTCGTGGAGACCGTGGTCCTCTCGACGACCGGCGGGGTTGCGGGCGTGTTACTCGGAGTCGTTGGCGCCTACCTGATCACTATGTTTGCGGAGTGGGAAACGATCGTCAGCGCCTGGTCGATCGTCGTGAGTTTCGGGCTGTCGGTTCTTGTAGGAATCTTCTTCGGCATGTATCCCGCCATCTCCGCGGCCAAGCTCGACCCTATCGAGGCGCTGCGTTACGAGTAACGGCATGCTGCGCAGATGTACAATATCCGCCCACACTTGCATTTGGCAGGTTCCGGCCCCATAAGACTGTCTGAATTTGTGTGGAATTTGTCACCTGGCTGTCTGTGTTGTATAATCAAGGTGGCAAGTTGGTCCCCCCGCCGCTGAGTCTCCCCAGCGCTAGTTTTGGTGCGCTATGAACGTGATGCGTAATTCTGCGACGCGTCGGGTGTGAACCCGCGGTTTTTGCGCAGATACGCGGCCATGGGCGTGCGTGTAGCGTACTAAATGTTGGGGCGTTCTTATGGGTCGTTGACCGAGTTCGCCCCACCAGGGAGCGGGAGCGGAAGGAGAAGACCGATGGCCACGAAACTGATCGCCGTCAGCAAGCCGAAGGCTACGCCTAGCGTACTGCCCGCGGCCAGGCCCCCGCGCGATTCTGTGATCGATGCGCTTCCGGTCCAGGACCAGGTGTTGCTGACCAAGCTGCTGACCGAACCGGCGGACTACGTTGATCATCCGGATTTCGTAAATCCTGCTATCGAACAGAAGCTGTTCGGTGGTCCTGCGAGACTAGTCCATCGCGCGGCTACCCGGTTCATGGAGTCGGCCGACTCCATCACCGACGCCGTCGCTGCGGGAGAACGCGTGCCGGCGCTCAGCTACGCGCAAGAGGGCCACCTGTTTGAGCGTTTCAACTATTCCCGCCACCAGGTTGCGGGGATTCTGGCCAAGAGCAACGGCAAGAAGCTGACTGCGGCTTCGACTCGCCGGCTGCTGGCGTGGGGCCGTCGCGTCCTTACCACCCGGAGTGTGATAGTACGGCTGAATATGCCACTGGTCCTCGCGATGGCCAAGCGCACCCGACTCACCAACATCGACTTCAACGAAATGATCAGCGAGGGGAACATGGCGCTGCTTCGCAGCGTCGAGAAATTCGATTGTTCTCGGGGCTACAAGTTCAGCACTTATTCCTGTCGGGCGATCCTCAAAGCCTTCTCTCGTGTGGCCATGCGCGCCAGCCGCTATCGAGGGCAATTCCCCATGGAATTCGATCCGGCGATGGAACGCAGTGATTACATCGAGAAGCAGCGCGAAGGTGTCGAAGAGGATTGCGTGGGCGAGCTTAAGGATATCCTCTTGGACAACCGCGCCGGCCTTACCGATGTCGAACGCACTGTCATTCGCGAGCGCTTCGCCCTGGGCCGCACCGAAACCGGCGAGCGCCCGGCGCCCAAGACCCTCGAACAGGTCGGCTACGTTATCGGCGTCACCAAGGAGCGCGTCCGCCAGATCCAAAACAACGCATTGAAGAAGATCCGCCTCACCTTGGAGGAGGAATACCTGGCAGCCTAGCCAATGGTCGAACAGCGGGCTGGAGAATCCCGAATTCCCGTGCTGCTGCGAAACCAGAGACACAACCGACGACACGCGCGAGCCGTGCGGAAGCCCGCTGATACCGGGTCCGTGCGGCTCGGTTGTTATTCGCGCCATAGGTGCGCTCTGACCCGGCGGCCTCATCATGGAGGTTCGGACGCATCAGGTTCGGTGGACCCGGAGTCGGGTACTTGTGACGCAAGAGACCGAGCCTGCTCGCGGCAGGCGAGGTCTCTGCAGCGCTGTTCACAAAGGCCGAGGAACAACTCGGCACCCTGGAAGTTTCCGTCCGCGATCAGTAGCTGAGTGGCCAGGCAGAACGTCCAGGCGATGTCCGGGTGCTCTCGATCGAAGTGCGCCAACGCCCCCAACAGCCGATGCCGCGCGGCGACGGCCTTTTCACCCAGCTTGCAGAGAGCGTGTACCCGGGTGGTGGCGTCCTCATACCGGCCTTGGGCGAGATCAACATACGCCAGCGTCGCCAAAGGCAGCGCTGATTCCTCTCGGGCATCCAACAGCGCGACGGCCTCGCTCTTGGCTTGTTGAAGATCGCCGGCCAGGGCACGCGACCAGGCAAGAAAATGGCGCCCGTCAACAACGTCTGGAAAGCGCTTGCAGAGACCTTCCCACAGTGACACGGATCGGTCAGCCAGGCCCTGTGCGACGTAGAACTCGTGAGCGTCGACGGCCTGATCGAAAGATTCCAGCCCGCCGGCAACGGCCTGGTCAAATAGCGGCAGCGCACGCTCGACTGCCCCGGAGCCGTAATAGACCTGCGCCAGATTCAACGCGGCCGTGACGTGACCCGGTTCTCTGTCCAAGGCCTCCCTGTACGCCTCGATCGCCTCGCGTGTGCGTCCGAGGGCTCGGCGAACCGCGCCGAGGTTGGTCAGGGCGTCGGTGTTCTCCGGCATCCAGCCGAGAAGAGCCGTGAGCCGCCGCTCTGCCGCGAGATACGACTCAGGCGTTCCCAGCTCAATGTCCAGCTCGGCAAGGCCCATGGCCGCCGGCACCTCGTATTCATTGTTCGCCAGAGCCCTCTCATACATAGCGCGGGCATCGGACGGCCGACCCTGACGACGATACACCGAGGCAAGTCGATTGATCCTGGGGTTGTGCAGGGGCGCTGCGTCTACGGCAGCTTCGAAATACGTAACGGCCTCAGTGGTGCGGCCAAGGTCGTCGTAAGCAATCGCCAGACGATAGAGGCCCAGAGAGTTGTCTGGATCGACTTCAATGGCCTCGTGAAGAAACTCCAGTGCGGCATCCCCGTTTCCGCGACGCAGTTCACACATGCCCAGCAACTGGTAGGCGCCGCTTTGAACGTTGGGAGAATCATGCTCCAGCTCTTTGCGGGCGCAGTCCATAGCCTCTTTGTAGTCGCCCTGGCTGAAGAGCGTCCAACCCAGTCGCTCCCACACGCGTGGCGTGTCCGGGAACAGGGTGACGATCCGCTTGGTCTTCTTCACGGGCGTAGCGTAGAAGTCGCCCACATGCCAACCGATGCCTACGCACGCAGGTATCACTGCCACTGCGACCAGCACCGCCAAGACCGGACCCGATCGCGGGGCCCGTGCGGCCAACCAGTGCCGGTATACTGCACATCCCAGCGTCGCCACCATCCATAGCAGTCCGATGATCGGCAGATACATGTAGCGGTCCGCGGCCAATATGTTGCGAGCAGGGATAAACGGCAGAGTGATGCCGATGGTCACGAAGAACCACAGGACGCCCAAGCGAGCCACTCGTGATCGACGGCAAGCCCACGCCAGGACCACAAGACCGAGTGCCACTACCACCGCCGCCCGCCACGTTTCCGGATCGGACCATCTGACCAGCGGAGGGGTCGGGTAGTAGCTCGCCAGACCCGCCGGCCACACGAAATGCTGAAAATAGCATGCCAGGGCCAACAGGACACGGACCATGCGCGGCCCCTGCAAATGCTCGGCCGCCTCCGTGAACAGGGCGGCGCTGGCCGTCGCCCATGCATTGACCAGTACAAAAACGCCCGTAACCAGGGCGCACGCCACCCACAGTAGAATGAGTTTCCTGTCAAGCTTCGCTCGCCGCGCCAGTGCAACGATGAGCAGCAAAATTGGAAGACCGATGCGAACCTTGCTGATCGCCGACAACAGCACGAATACGATCGTGATGATTGCTGATCCGGCCCGGGGTCGATCCACCCACAGCCCGAATGACAGAAGCGACAGCAGGGTAAACAGCGTCGACAGCAACATCATACGGCCGTTGGTCCAAGCTATGACCTCCATCTGAAGTGGATGAATCGCGAACAGCAGTGCGGAAACGGTTGCTACGGCGGGAGCGGCGTTGCCCACGTCCCAGACGGAGCCTCCGTTTGCCCGTCCAACCTTCGCGCCGCCGGCTCGCTCGTGTAATCTCAAGATCAACATCCAAACGAGCACTGCGTTGAGGGTATGCAGAAGTATGTTCGTCAAATGAAACAGCCAAGCACCGCCGGCGAGGCTTTCCTTGAACAAGCCTAACGCGTTGGCGATCGCAAACTCGGCCTGAAAACTCAGCAGCGGCACCGGCTGATAAAGATCGCGATGTGTGATGGTGAACAGCTTGACGGCGTGGGCAAAGGACGGATGGTTCACAAGAACGTGGTTGAGCGCCAAGCGGTGATCGTCGCCGCCGACAAAACTCCCGCGGAGGCTGGGAAGCCCCACCACGACGGCCGCAACGCACACCAGTGCCACCGGAGCCAACCTCCGCCGATGTATCCGACCTGTGCTCGCTTTTCTGCCGTCCACTAAAGTCAAATGCTCCCGGCGTGCCACAAACCGGCCGCCAGATAATCCTCAGCGCGACACCAGTATCTTAAAGACCTTCGAGCGATTAGCGGAGCCACCGCCTTCACCTGTCGATTGTATCGCGGATTACTTCGGTTGGCGCACCCTGTTTACAGGCCCAAATCCGGATGACATTTTGCGAGGCACAATCCCGGCCCGACCCGGGTTCCTACCGCACCGGTCTTATTGTGGCCCGGCGCTTGAGCATCACGGCTGCACCGCCGGCCGTCAGTAGAAGCGCCAGGACGGCCAGACCCCACGTGGATACAGTCGGGATCGGTGCGAAAACTGTAAACCGGATGACGGCATCGCCGCCGGCGACGCCGTCGCCTGACGGAAGCGATCCGGGGTCGTGCGGGTCGTCGACCTCTCCATCCAGGGCCAACCCGGTAGCCGGCGCCCTGACACCGTCACTCACGGTCAACGCATAACTGTCGGGGACGAGACCGGAGCTGAGGCTGAGCGTCACCGTGTCGACATTGGTTTTGGATGGAATCGTAAACGATCTGGGGCCGGTTATCTCGCCGACCAGTGAGAAGTGACTCTCCTCCACGTCGACGTTCGTGTGAAACGCAACGGTGACGGCGTCGACCACAGTGATTGAAATGATCTGATCACCGGGGGCAGGGAACGTCTCCACGACGGTGGGCGGCCCGGGAACGTAGGTCTCCTCGATCGCATCGGTACGGAGGATCCACTCGTCGGGATCAAACGCCACCGTCGTCGGTGCACCGGAGACCGGCAGCACGAAATGTTCGGGCTCGTGATCGTTGAAGACTACGTGGGTCGTCCCATCAGCGACGATGTCAACCGGCATCGTGAAGCGCTGCCAGCCTGGATCCTGGACCTGGTCAACGTGTACCAGCAGATAGTGCTTGCCGTTGACCTCTGCCGTGTTCCACCCCCACCGGTACTCGGGACTGTTCTGGCCGTAGATCCACTCCTGGAAGAACCAGTCGAGGCTCGCGCCGTAGGACTCCTCGCAGACCGCCTGAAAGTCCTCGGTGGTTGCGGCGCCGTACTCAAACCGCTCCCGATAGGCGACAAGCACGTCGAAGAACGGCTCGTCGCCAAACATGTGCCGCAGCATGTGCAGCACCCAGGAGCCTTTCCAGTAACTGGTATACACGTCGAAGATGTTCCCCCAACTCTCGCATTCCGTATCGGACACGTAAACGCTGTCGCTGGCCGGGACGAGCATGCTCTTGCGGAGGGCCATTACGCTCTGCAGGGCGGGCAGGGCGCCGCCGGGCTTGAATTCCTCCCACAACACATCCGCATACGATGCAAACCCTTCGTTCAGCCAGATGTGATTCCATGTCTTGCAGGTTACCGCATCCCCCCACCATTGGTGGGCCAGCTCGTGAACGGTGAGGTATTCGTCGAAAGGCCAATAGCCCCCGTCCTCTCCCTGAGCGGTCATTGTCTGGTGTTCCAGCCCGGCGAAGGGGAACTGGTAGATGCCGTACTTTTCCTGCACGAAAGGATACTCGCCGAACAGCGAGCCGTAGACCTCGAGCATGACCAGGCTCTGCTCCCAGGCTGCCCGATTTTCCGGTGTGTCATACGTGGGATAGATGTAGAACTCGACGGGCATGGTGCCGCCGGGATAGGCGTAGGTTCTCGTCCAGGTGTTGTATTCGGTGGCCGCGAAGCAGACAAGCGACGGGGCAATCGGGTAGTCGCTCGCCCAGTGGTAGTGCTTTCGGTTGCCGGGAAGTGTCTCGGCGACTTGCAGCAGGCCGTTCGCGGGAACCGTGAAGTTGTCCGGAACCGTAATGTCCAGCTCGATGGTGTACTTGTCGGCGTTGTCCCCGGGCATTCCGGCATCACCTTCTTTTACCGGCCACCAGGAATAGGCGTAGTAGGGCTGGCTAAGCGTTGCCACCACGGGCGTGTCGTCCGGTTGGGTGTCCACCGTGATCGAGCCGATCGCCTCCGGGAGGTAAACGGTGCTGCCCGTGTATTCGATGGTGAGGGCGAAGGTTTCGCCGGACGAGTAGGGCCTGTCGAGCACGGCGATTCGCGTCGTGGTGTTCGGATGCGGAGGTGTATCGACCTCGATGGGTATCACCGAGTCGACGTAGGCGTTGGTGATTGTGTAATGCGTCCGTAGCCGAAAGGTAAACTCTGTCAAGTTGGCGGCCAGTGTTTCGATGACCATCGTGTTCCTTCCGGTAACCAGGCAGGTGTTGTTAACCGGATCGAGGTTGCTGACCTCGAGCTCCAGGGCACTGTGAAGGACGTCGGTGTCCGACAAATCGTCGAGACGCGCAGCGGTCGGCCCTGGGCCCATTCCCGGGAGGAATCCCCTTGCCGCGAGCGTCCGGGCTTTGCCGCACCGCAGGTGTGGACGGATGTCCTCGAGGTTTCGTGTTTGCTGGGCTACGCCTATTGCAGTGAACGACCCGAGAGACACGCCTGCTGCAAACGCCCCAAGGAGCATGCCCCGCCGATTGCTGCTCAGTAGGTCGAACATTCCGTACTCCGATGGCTCGATTGCAATCCGCCTGGAGTCTTAGAACGTGTGTGAGAAGCCGCGTCTGTAAATCGAGCCGCGACCGTAAGGGAGCGGGTTCCCCGCGGATGACGCCCGCTTCCTCGCGGGCGCGGCTCCGAAAAGACCGTTTTCACACACGCTCTTAGTGTTCAGAGGACAACATCTGCTCCTTGTCAACCCTCTGGCCGACCGCGTTCCCCTCAGTCATTGCAAAGTCACTAACAAACTCAATTGTACCTCAACAAGCGACTCGACTTCAAGCGCCTGAAAAAAGGGGACATTCTACTTTTTGGACGGGTGGGCCGAGCTTTCAGGCTTGGGGGACACAATTGTGGCACTCTGGACGGAGGGACCGCACGGTCGCCCCGTCCCTTTCATAAGACAGAACGCGATCAACGCGGGAACGTGAAGGTAAGGATGGATTCAAGACCCGAACACTCCCTGGACAGACTTCCATTCCCCCTTCGCTTCGCGAAGGGCACCCCGTCCTGTCCTGTTCATCCTTCATATTTCATCCTTCACACAAGCCCGGCTTGCAGCGGTGCCTGGGGCGTTTCCGACCCCACGCCAGAGGGCGATAGAGTCATGCTTGAGAAACTCCATTCCTAGCTTCTGGAAAAAACAAAAAAATTCCCACTGCACCCTTGCAGTTTCCGGACGTGTGATTACAATGCCGGATAATCCGTTCTGCCGTATCGGCCCAGACGAGACATGATTCACCTTAGGGAGGAGGACAAGCGATGCACTGGTCCAGGTCCTGCCGGCTCCGGCACGCTGCACTCGTTTTGCGTGTTTCAATCTGTACAACGGCCTCCGCCGCTCTGGCTTTGGCCGAGCCACCCTCCGTCGCACCTGCCTTGGGACCGTTCATTAACCGAACGATGACTTGTGAACTGTCCAGCGACGACGCCCCTCCGGGGACCAGCGTCACGCTCGACCTCTTCCTGGAAGACGCGGTGGATGTGCAAGGTTACCAGGCGACGATCCAGATTACCCGGACGCAGGGCAATGGAGAGGTGACCGTGGCCTGCCCGGACGGCCTCACGGTCGACGAGAGTCGCGGCGACTTCATCTTCTCCGGGCTCGACACCGTATACCTCGAGCCCGATTGTCCGGATTGCGGCGTTATCGTCCCTCACTGCGAGGGCCTGCGGGTGGCGGCCGCCCGCGTTGCCGGAGGCGTGGACACCGGAGCGACGCGTGCCTACCTCGGGACGTTCACGCTGGACATGTCTGCAGACGCGACGCCGGGCAGCAGGTTCGATATCTCGATCGCCCCGTTCCCCGCCTCAATCGTCACCGGGTCCGACTATGAGTCGATGCCCCTTTCGATCGGCCCAAGCTGCACCCTCACGGACGACGGTGGAGGCGTCATCCCAACGGTGTCCGAGTGGGGCCTGATCGTTCTGGCGCTGTTACTGTTAACCGGTATGAAGGTTTGGTTCGGTCGGCATGGGCACAAGATCCCCAACGTTGGTGGTGCGACCGCGGGGCACGGCGGATCTGCTCTCCGCGCGTTGGTGCTGGTTCTGGCTCTGGCCGGTGCGCCGTCCGCTGCCCTGGGAAAAGAGTGCTACAGGCACGCCGACTGTGACGACAACGACAAGTGCACCCTCGACGAGTGTGTCAATCGCCACTGCCGCTACACGCCGGTGAAGCCTTATGGGGACATCGCCAGTGCCGACTGGTGCGTCCCCGACGGTAGGGTCGACGAGTACGACGTATCCACCATCGAAGCCGCCGCTCGGGACATTTTCGATGAGGGTTGCTCGCCCCACAACATGGATATCAAAAGCGCTGCCGGCTACCAAGCAGACGGAGAGATCAACCTCTTCGACATCAACGCCGTCCTGAGCGCCTTCGCCGGGGAGCTAACAGACCAGTGCAAGCCGACGGGCGCATGCTGCACCGAGCAGTGCGGGTGCATGATCGCGACCAGCGCGGAGTGCGACGCGTCAGGAGGTGTGTACCAAGGTGATGGAACTGATTGTGATACCGGTATTGAGGTGGAGGGCGACGAAAGCGGCAACCTAAAGAGAGAAGACGAGGCTCTTTGCATACGAACGCCACTGGGCCCCGGTCAGGTTGAGTTCATAGGTTGCACAGCTGCACAACTTGAACAATACGCCGTGATACCTGAGGATGGCACCAATTTGACGACACCAGTAAATGGTGCCTGGTACGATACTGACGGATTCTATTGGGGGAAACACGCCCCCTGTGACGAGTGGTACAAAATTGGGAATCACTGTGATACAACGATCACTTGTACCGGTCAAGGTGGGTTCACTTCGCTGTCCTGCTGCAATTTGTGCGCGTCCATCTTCTGTGGAACGCCAGGGTGGACGGATGACGACCACAATACTGACAACCCCTTCTGCAGTGGATAGGCGAGTGCGCCAAGTGTGCTGACTTTGAGGAAACAATCAGAACGGTTTAGGCCGAGCGATCGCGTGTGCAAACCGAGGCAGTACGTCAGACGGAAGGGTGCCAGTGGTTCCGATGTATCCCGATGTGTCCCGATGTACATCGGGAGACAGGCGTCGGGAGGATCCGGCAATGTTGGCAAGCTTAAAACGTGTGTTAGCCCTCGAAGCCGTGAATGGTGGGCAGATGGGGATCGGGCCACCGCTTGGGCTCGAAGTAATATCGCCAACTCGACCACTTCCAGTGGCCGGGCCACTCGCACAGGCCTCATCGAACCGGATTGACGAACCGGGGACAGTCGCCTATATGTCGCGTGGCTGGCACTCACGTGGGCGGGTCGGGCTGGTCCGCCTCCTGCGGGCGGGTGGCATGGTCCGTGCTGCAGTGCCCATGCCTGGATATCCGGACGCAGGTCGTCGGGGAATGGATGCCGTGGCTTGGGCGTTGTCGCGGCTGGACTAACGGTCTTGCGACCTGTCGAGAGGCAGCGCGGACCAGTCGAGGATGGCGGGTAGCCCGGGTCTTCCCGGGCCTCCGCGTATGGCGAAAACGGATGACGGTGACGCCCGTCCGGCACTCGTTGTCGAGGCTTCGTGCTCCTGGCTTGCTGGCACTCAGGGTGCGAGGATGAGCAGCCAGGTGATGTAGCCGAATACATTGCGCGGAGCGGGCCCGGCGGTTGAAGACATTGAATGGGACGCGAGGCCACCTGGGGCCCAAGGTGGCTTACTGGGCGCGTCGAATTCTGCGGGCCGAATCGACATGAGGAGAAATATCATGGATCGCAAAGAAGCCCAATCATTACGAGAATTACTGATCATCAGGCAGGAGAACCGCGCCAAGCTCGATGCGGTGAACCAGAATCTCGGCAGCGCACTGGGATTCAAGTACACGAACGGCCAACGAACGAATCACCCGTGCATCATCGTGTTTGTCCCGGAGAAGATCGAACCGGCGCTCGTGCCGGGATCGCAGATTATTCCCAAGCAGCTCGAAGCCGAGATCGACGGGGAGGTTGTCTTTTGCAGGACTGATGTGGTCCGTGGCGGAAAGGCTGCATCTGAAAAGGACGCACCACCCATCGACGCCGACAATTTCCGCATCGTGGAGGAGCTACGAAAGGGGCGCATCGGTCTGACCGGAGGCGTGCAACTGGGAGGCTTCGATGAGCTGGGAAGAGGATATGTAGGCACGACTTCCTGCCCGATCCAGACGGCAGACGGCAAGATTCATCTCCTCACCAACCAGCATGTGGCTGGTTCTTTGGGGCGCCCGATCTACCATCCGAGGCCTGGGCAGTACGCAATCGGGCGTACCAGCCAAGCCATCGAATACGTCACGGACGAAGCTCATTTCCAAGGCATCATCGACGAAAAAGATGCGCTGGTTCGAGTGGACTGCGCGATTGTTTCGCTGGATGGTAATGCCCAGGAAAGAGTAAAACCAGGGCTTCATGAACTTGGCGCACTCGGGGAAGTGGTTCCGATCGACCTGGGCACGATGGACGTGATTGGGACGGAGGTCGTTTCCATTGGGCGTACGCGAGGAATCCAGACTGGTGTGATCGCGGCCTACTGCTACGAATGGCTGGATGACGATCGATGGTCGGTGTACACCGATTTTCTCATCATCGGTGATGAGCCCGGCGGGGCTTTTTCGGATCACGGGGACAGCGGAAAGCTCATTGCGACGAAAGACGGGCTTCGTCCACTGGCGCTGCTCTGGGGGGGATGGCAGGAACGGCTCCGCACTGGTTACGAGCAAGAGAATTGGACGTACGCCATCGACCTCGCCAAAGTGCTCGGATACCTGGACATCGGCATATACAGATAGCACTGGACGGGTGGCCGGCAGCATGACCGACGGGTGGCACTGGTCCCGATGTATCCCGACGTACCCCGATGTGTCCCGATGTACATCGGGAGACAGGCGTCGGGAGGATCCGCCGGTGCTGCAAAGCTTGAGACTGTGTCAGCCCTCGAGGCCGCGAACGGTGGGCAGATAGGGATCGGGCCACGGCTTGGGCTCGAAGTAATATCGCCAACTCGGCCACTTCCAGTGGCCGGGCGAGCCGCACGGGCCTCGTCGAACTGGGTCGTTGTGAACGTAGTCGATCGCGGTGCGCAGGGTCCTGATCGAGGCGATGTGCCCTGTACTTTTCGTTAGAAAAGGGTGGGGACGGGTTCAAGACCCGAACACTGCCTGGATAGACTTCTGTTCCCCACCCCCGACAAGTCGGGACCTGACGGCCTTCGCTTCGCGAAGGACGGGGCACCGCGTCCTGTTCTGTTCATCCTTCATCCTTCATATTTCATCCTTCCCGTAAGCCCGGCTACAGGACACGGCGGGCACCGGGCCGGCGATCAAGGGCAGGGCGGCGGTGGGGGGCCCGGGGCGAACGGGTAGTCGAAGCCGCGGAAGGCGTCCAGGACGAATGTCACGTCGCTGATGTTGACCCGCAGGTCCGCTATATTCGGCTCGATGTCACACCTCGCTTTCATCGGTGCGCCGTCGAGATTCTTGAACTTGTCGAGGGCCGCGGTGACGTCAGTGGGTATGCCTACGATTCCATCCGGCGGGCCGCAGGGCCTGGTGATGCAGTTCGATACCAGATCGCCCCAAAGGCTAGTCGTAAAATAGGCTGCCGACGAGAAGGCGGCTTCGAGGCCGGAGTCGCAAGTTTCATCGATCGCCTGAATCTCGTACACGCCATCAGGCACAATCGCTTCATGATACACGTGCACGGTCTCGTATTCGCTCCAATCGAGATAGTCCGGTTGACACTGGAGTGTCGACGCGGTGAAAGTGAGGCTCGGCAGACCTGGAGCAGCCCCGCACTCTTCCGGCGGGGGTGGGGCCACGTCCTGTCCGGCGTTCTCGCAGTACTCGACCGGCTCAGCGACCCACATCGTCGAGCCGTTCACGGCGTCGTGCGGTGGCGGGACGTCGACGAACGTGAGGCGCAGTGCCGTTTGTCGGCCGGGATTGTTCGGAACTAACGAAAGAAACCGGTTCTTCGCCACTACCACCGTTTCCGCTTGTGGAGCATCGACCAACTGACACGGGCAGGGTTCAAAATCCGGGGGGCCGCCGTCTTCAGTCCAAGCAAGGACAAAGCGAAGCCAATCGGCGCAGTCAACGTCATCATCACCATCAAAGTCACCGAGCTGGCACTCTGAGCCTACCGGCCCACCGTCGGGACCGGTGTAGCAGGTCACGAACTGGTCGTAGTCGTCCAGGTCGACGTCTCCGTCTTCCATGAAGTCGCCGCCCCGCCAGGTGAATACGTCTATCTGAGACAGATCGTTGGTGACATCGTAGCCGGCGAGCAGAATCTGACTCATGGAGTTGTCCAGGTAGGTGCGGAACGCGCTGGTGGGG
>CP070827.1:289068-302887 GCA_020344555.1 Phycisphaerales bacterium | reverse complement strand
TTCTCAGGACGTGGGCATCGATTCTCTCAAGGGCATCGGCCCGGACCGGCGTGATCTTCGCTTCGGCGATCTTACGGACGACGTCGTCCAGTCTGGTGATACCACGAGCGTTGCCGGGATGGTCAACGGGTTGGACTTTCATACTAATGGGCTCCCCTTGATACGGTCGTGCGACCTCATCGAGGCCGACTCTCCGAGGTTTATCGGTCAGTGGATCGAGGGAGTTTTGCACGATCTTTCCCCCCTGACATGATGCATCCGGGGCGAACTCTCCGACGTCTGGGGCTTACTGTGGAGACTTTGGGCTAGACCTGGGCCGGTGCCGACTTGGACAGCGGATCGACCAGCGCGGCTTCAACGAATGCTCGGGCCCGTGCCGTACACGAGCTGCAGCGCCCGCAAGTTCGGGGGCCTGCCCGCTCGCACGTCCACGTCCGTTCGAGCGGAATCCGGAAACGCCGGGCCAGCTTGATTATCTGGGGCAGACCCAGGTCCATCAGCGGCGTTTCTATCCGGACTCGCGGCCCGCGCCCCGACAGGCAGTCGACCATAAGGTTAAACGAATGAACCAACTCGCGCCACCCGTTGCCCGGGGCATCGGCACCCGACATTCCCAAGTGGGTCGCCTCGCAAAGCCGTGAGACTCCGGTGACCACGGCCGAGGCTCCCACACGCCAGGCGCACTGGACCCCGACTGACATCAATACCGGGAGCAGTCCGCGCAAAACCGGCGCGGAGGGCCCGTTCTTATCGACAGCTCCGTCGGCTCCGACTGCCGGCGTCTCGCCGGAACGCCCCGGCCCCTCTTGAAGCTGCATGACGTGCGGCAAAGTGAGCGCCATTACGCTTGAAGATGGAAAGGTCTTGTTCAAAACGTGCAAAGCTTTCAGCTCTTCCGGCGCGGACGGCTGGCCGTAGTCGATGTGCACGAGAAGCAGCTCGTTGTCCTCGGGGCAGCGCGCGGCTGCTACCGCCCCTTTGATACCACCGCCGGTCATGACAACAATGGGAGGCATCCTCTATCTTCCTCGAAGAACCACTCCGGTCTGCCCGGTGCGTGCTATTTATCGGCATTGTTGGAGCAGTGCGGGCACGGAATCTTCACGGCATGCCGAGCTGCGGATTTGGCGGCGCCGGAGTCCCTGAGCGCACTCCGGCCACATCCGACTTGCGACTCTTCCACCTCGCCGATAGGCTGCGATTTCACCAGAAGCTTCGCGTAGACCTGAAGGAGCTCGAGATGCCCGAAGTCGCACCGTTTGCCGCCATCCGCTTCGACGCTGCACGCGCCGGCGGAGACCTCTCCGCCTTGCTGGCACCGCCCTACGACGTGCTTGACAGGGATGACAAGGACTCCCTGCTTGCAAAGAGCAATCACAATATCGTTGCCGTCGACCTGCCGTATATCCCGCCGAAGTCAGCAGGGCCGGCCGAGGCCTATGACGGATCCGCCAAGCGGCTTAATGAGTGGCTAAATGCCGGTGTGCTCATCCGCGAGCGGAATCCCGCCATCTATCTGTATTACCAGCGGTTCGAGCACGCCGGCCGGCCATACACGCGCCGCATGTTCATCGCCCGCGTCCGGCTCCAGCCATTCTCGGAAGGAGTGATTCTGCCGCATGAACAGACCTTCGGCGGGCCGAAGGAGGACCGACTGGCGCTAATGAAAGCCACACAGTGCCAGCTTTCGCCCATCTTCGGCCTGTACGCCGATCCCGAGGATCACATCGGCTCCGCTTGTGCCGACGCCGCGTCGAGATCGCCCGATGCGAAGGGAATGTTGGACGATGTCGAAAACCGGATCTGGATCATCACCGACAAGGCTGTTATCGACGCGGTGGTCTCGACCATGGCGGCCAGGCGGGTTTACATCGCGGACGGACATCACCGGTACGGAACGGCCTTGATGTATCGCGATTTTCTCGCAAGCCGACAGGGCGGATCGCTGCCTGCCGACCACGCGGCCAACTACGTCATGTTCGTGCTGGCCAGTATGGACGATCCCGGTTGTCTGATCCTCCCGTACAATCGCGCCTTGGCAGACATCGATCTTGACACCGTGGTCCAGGCCTGGTCGAAGGGCGCCGAGCCGGCCCCGAGAGATCAAGCGGACGTCCGACTGTTCGAGGGCCGCACCGGAAAGGAAGCGCCGCTGCGCTTCACCAGTCGTGACGTATTAAAGACACTGGAGCCGGACCAGTGTGAAGCCTGGCGCAAGCTCGACTACGCGTATCTGCACCGATATCTGATCGATGAATTGCTCGAGAGGAAGCTCGGCGGTCAAAAGCCGAAGGTCCGTTACGTCAAGTCGGCCGAGGACGCCAAGAGAACGGCCCGCGATGAAGCCGGCGTGGCCCTTTTGACCAACGCTACGCCGATGGCACACCTCCGGGCGGTGAGCGAATCCGGCGGCCTTATGCCCCAAAAAAGCACCTATTTCCACCCCAAACTCGCCACCGGACTGACAATCAATCCACTGACGTGAACACGGGTCATAAGTCGAAGAGACCGGGCACGAGCGTCTGTTAAACCCCACGCCTAAATTCGATGGCTGGCAGCGCCGGTTAATGGTTCACCGTCAAACTGGATCGAGTGATCGACAGCCGGTAACAGGTATACGATACTCTGCACAGCGGCCAGGTTATTTCCCCATGCGGCAACCCCGGTAGTTAGCACCTCCAGGACTTGGCCATACCGCCACAGAGCACGTTCGAAGATGCGTTTGCCAAACGTCTCGAGCTAATCTTAACAAGTGCTGCGGGATAGCGATCACCATCCTGCGCACCGCTTCCGGGAGCGCCCATCGATCGTCACGGGGTAGTCGCACCTTTTCGGGCAGCCAGTGCCCTCTCGAGTGCACGTTCGCCCGGAGGAAACCCCGGCCTCAGCTCGAGCCCGCTTTGATATGCCTCGATAGCCTCATCGTACCTCGCCTTCCTGTACAAGAGGTCCCCGAGCCGTAGGTAGGCGCTGCCCTTGATTTCCTGGAACTGCTCGGACATGACCACGAGCGTATCCAACTCCAGGGCCTTACGATATGCGTCTATGGCCTCGTCAACCATGCGTCGGGCGAAGAAAGTGTCCGCCAGGTGAAGACGTGCCTCGAACAGGATCGGGTGGATCCTCCCAATGCGGTCCAACGTTCCCTTCAGACTATCGCTTCCCTCATCTACTCCCTCTGCCAAGCGCACCGCCTCAGCGAAGTACGTTCCGGCTTCGCCAAGTCTGCCCTCTCGGGCAGCCACATTACCCAGTGCAAAGTGCGCCTCCGCCGACGTCGGCTCTAATCTCAGAAGTTCGCGGTAATGGTCGCTTGCCTCCTCCAGTTGGCCTTCCTCCATCGCGACAATACCCAGGTACTCGTGCGCTCTTGCAGTGTCCCAGCGCTCAGCCAGAATATCCATGCACGCGTCCCTCAATGCAGAAAAGTTGCCCTGATGAAGGAACTGCGTGGCGATCGTGATCTTCTCGAAGACCCAGATGAAGTCTTTGGGATCCTCTTTGTCACTCTTGAACTCGAATACCTCCTGGACGGCCCCACCCACATAGCCGAGTGCTTCCAGACGTCCGATACTCTCCTGATCCAGCGGCAGCCCGCGGTCCTCCTCGATCACGCGGGTCGTTTCCGTAAGAACAGCTTTCAGCCGCTCGCGAAATGAGTCAGCCCGTTCGGGATGCATAGCCAAGACATTGTTCGTTTCACCCGGATCGCGAGTCAGATCATATAACTCCGGTCTGGAGGCCTGGATATATTTCCACTGGTGGGTCTCCAGACCGAATAGAGGACTGCATTTGTGCTTCGTCGGTACCAGTGATTCGCTATAGAAGTACCTTTCGCTCCCACTCCGACTGCTGCCGGCGAAGTAGGCGGACAGATCCCGGCCTTGCACTTCGGATGGCACCTGGATCCCGACGTTACTGAGGACCGTGGGAAAAAGGTCGATCAAGGCGACAGTCTGTTGGACTCTTGCTGCCTTACGGCTCGCCGGTAGCTTGACGATCAACGGAACCTTCGTGGTGCTATGATAAATGAAGTAACCATGCCAGGTCTCGGAGTGTTCCCCGAGACCCTCGCCGTGGTCGGAAGTCACAATGATCATTGCGGAATCGTACAGCCCCAGGTTTTTCAGCTTCTCGATGACCCTGCCCAGGTGGTAGTCGACATAGGCGATCTCGCCGGCGTACCTGTTATCAGAGAACCTCAACGCATAGGGCTCGGGCGGATCATATGGAGAATGGGGATCGAAGTAGTGCAGGAACAGGAAAAAACGTTCGTCGGCGTGCTCTTCCAGCCACGCGCTGGCGACCCCGCTTACGGCATTCGCTCGTCGTTCGTTAAGAACACGGGCGGTTCCCACGCCCTCTCCAACGTCGTCATCGTATGTGTCGAATCCCTGGTCCAGGCCGAATTGGGAATCGAGTACGAAACTGCTCACGAATCCGGCCGTTGTATACCCGTGCTCGCGCATTGCCTCGGCCAGAGTGACGTTGGATTTCGGAAGGCGGTAGTTGTGGTTATCGTGTACACCGTGATACGGTGGAACAGTGCCCGTCAGCATGGAACAGTGGGCGGGAAGAGTGTTGGGAATCGGCGTAATGACATTCTCAAACAGAATTCCCTCTTGGGCGATGGCATCGATATTAGGCGTGGTTTTGCGCTGGTAGCCGTAGCAGCCCAGGTAGTCCGGGCGGCACGTGTCGATACTGACAAGGACGATGTTGACCAGCCCCTTCGCGGCAGAACCGGGGCTTAGGAACAACCAGCCAACGCCGCCCACAATAATGATCAGCAGCAGCATCCCCAGAAGGGGATACGCCGCCGACACTTTAGTCTTCCCCATTCGCTCAGTCCCTAAGATCTTGGCGCATCAATGTCCGGAAACAGGGAATGCCGTGACTCTCTCCGGAGACGGCTCTCCCACCTTGTCGACCCTATTATGGTGGATTCGTTTCCGGGCCGCAAGCCCTACGGTTGGCGCTGGACGATGTGCCCAACAACCACCAGCGAGGGACTCCTGATCATCCGCCGGAGGCCTACCGCCAACCGGCTGGAAGAGCCGGACGCGGTCATGATCGACACAACGGGCTAGCGATCGTCGACCACCGTCCCCGGTGCCACCATCTCACCAGGCGAGACCATCTCTCCGGGGGACTGCATCTGACGTTCGGAGCCTAACTTCTCCTCGGTCACGCGGTCCGGCTGAGATTGGTCATGGTACTCGTAGGTCCGGATGGACTTGTGCGAGGACGTTTCACAACCTGCCGGAAGGCCCCAGAGAAGCGCCAAAGTTACCACTGCCAGAAAGCATCTTATCCAACGTCGCATCGTTTACATCCTCCCCTTTCGACGGGGTTGAACAAAAGCCGCAACCGCTGCCTACCCGCGCCGCTTGACCACCAACATGTGTTGGTGAACGACGGACCAGACCTCGGCCGCCGGTAACGAGACGGTGACTCTGGCGATCTCCTCACTGAAGACCGGCTCCTCGCCGACTGCCCCGGCAAGGACGGCTTCCACCTGGATGGCGATCTCTTCGTACTGGGTCACGAACTCGCGCACCGTGCTGTCGGAGCTGATGGTCAGTCCGTAGACCTGCTCGGCCAGTTTGCGCATGGCGTCAAGCTCAGCGGCGCGGGCCGCCCGCAACTTGCCCTGGGCGGTGTGAATCTCGGCGTCGGTGGCCTCGCCGGTAGCGTTGAGCCGCTCACCGAACCAGACGGGCATCTCCGCCCCGGCGCCGGCTGCCTGGCTGATGAAACGTGAGGGCGGAACACCGGAACCGGTGGCCCGAATCAGATCGCGCTTGATCTTCTTTTTGATATTGGTGATGTCGGTACTGGTTACCTTGTTGCCGTGGTAGTGCTCGCTGTGCAGCTCCTTGATCCTGGTGATAACCTTCTCGACCGGGACCTCCATGGTGACCTCGGCGATCAGCTCGTCATCGTGCAGGTACGCGCTGCGCTGGGTGGCTCCGTACACGATGCCGTCGGCCCGCGTCCCGATCTCGTCGAACTCGGTGATGAAATCGCGAACCAGCGTATCCGACGTCAGCCGCAAACCCTTGATATGCTCGAGCAACTTGCGCATGGCGTCCAACCGGGCTGCCCGCTCGGCCATCAGCCGACCTTGGGACCGTATCGTCTTCCAGATCGGAGGGATCGATCGCGTCGGTACATAGTCCGGTGGCAGAGGTGTGATGACTTCCTCGATACCAGCCGGTAAATCGGGAGGCAGGTCGGGACGCGGAGCCCCGGAGCCCGTCACACGGAATACATCGGTCTTGACGTGTTTCTTGATATTCTCGATGTCTGTGGTCGTCACCCTGTTGCCGTGGTAGTGGGTTTTGTGAACGGCCTTGAGCGTGGTAACCAGCTTGGCCACGGTGACTTCCGCATCAACCTCGCAGACTCCGTCGTCGTAATACCGCGGCGGGCCCAGCCGAATGCCCTTCACAAACGTGTCTACCGCGGCACGGATCTCGTCGCTTTCCGTCACGAAATCGCGCACGTAGGTGTCCGATCCGATTCTGACGCCGTAGACGGCCTCGGCCAGCTTACGATAGCAGTCCGCCTCCGCCGCCCGCCGGGCGAGCAGCTTGTTCTGGGCATCCGAAACCGCGCTTTGTGCCCACGCCGGCACGGCCATCGCAAACGCCGCAAACGCGGCCAACCTGATACAAACACGGTCATGTCCTATCATTGAAACGTCTCCTAATCCCGCGGATCCCCGCCCCGGGCAGGGACCCCGTGATTACTCTTCTTCTTCGAAAAGCCAATGCTGGGTATTGTGTACGACACCGTTGCACCGAGAAGGTTAAGAGCTTCCGCCAAAACCCCTGTGGGACAAGTTCTCTCACCATACGTTGGGATTTCTTGGCCGAGAAGAGAACCGGTCCCACAGATTTTGTCAGACAGTGTGCGCCTCAGGGCGCCCCATTTGTCGTAGCCCGATAACGATGGCGTAAGGGAATCCGGTCAACTGCCCGCCCCTGGCCGAGTCCGGTGCCCGTACAGTTTCGCACGGTCCAGCGCTTCGCGGTACTTGACGATGTCCGCCCCGGCGCAAGCTCTCCTGTAGAACCGCAGGGCCTCATCGTGACGGCCCGAGGCCTCACACGCAACGCCCGCACCGTACGCCGCCCGGTGATCATTGGAGTTGTTGGCGAGGGCGGCTTTGAACATGGCTAGGGCCTCGTCATACATCTCGGCACGCAACATCTTGACACCCTCGATGCAGCTCTTGTTCCCACTGGAGAGGACCACCGTGTCCACATCTATGCGGCAGGGCATCAGCCTGCTGATGAACTCCTGGACGGCCCGTCCAACCAGGGTGGCAATAATCTCATCTTGGGGTGTCAACTCTGCCTCGGTCTGACTGGAGCCAAAGATCGGACTCGCCTTGGTCTTATCCGTGCCGGTGTAGGGCCTGGGGCTGTAGTGCTCCCAAACCATGTTGTTAGCGGTATCAACCAACTTGAAGGCGGTTTGAACGGTCATGGTGCGCGAGACCGTATCGACCTCCCTGGTCCTGATGTCCGTACCACCGCCACCCCAACCGTGGCCACCCCAACCGGATACGCTCAAACCGGCCAGCGTTCGCTGCTTACCGATATGTTTCTCCACCTTTACGTCGACGTGGCTGAGGATCGCGCCCTGGGCGGCAAGCAGTTGACCGCCGCTGCCGCCAGGTGCAGTCGACATACCTGCTGCAGCCAGATCGGCCTCATCAAACGTCACCTGCGTATCGCGTCGATCGGAAACCGTCACGTCGGCTCCCAACCGACGCGACTCATTGGCCATCGTCTGCATGACCGTGATGCACATGTCCGACCACTTCGGGTCGGTCGTCGGGCCGACCTTTGCAGGCATGATCGCGATGGTCTTCATTCCCTGAGGCAGCCCACGCTCCGCCTCGACCACATAGCTGAAGCTCACCGGTGCCCGCTCGGTTGCGGCACATCCTGCCATCAGGGAAAGGAGCAATACACCACTAGTGTGAGCCTTGGCAGCCCTGGTTGCCAACATGATTCGAACTCCGTCGTCTTGAGCCTGGTTTCCATCGGTGCTCGTGAAAGTGCGTTCCCGCTCCTGCGACAGCACCTCACAGGCGCCGATCCGATCCGCCGGACCGGACGTACCCAACTACGTACGCCATAGCAGAACATCGGGGGGACAGGCCGTCAAGCTAAGTCCGGCCAGTTTGACGAGCTGCAACAGCGGGTTCTACAATCCAACTGTTCTCGCCCCTTTTTAGGGAAGGTTTACGGTGATTCGGCGCCGGATAACCCGAAAGGTGATGGTCGGTGGCGTAGGCATCGGTGGCGGTGCCCCGGTGGCCGTCCAGTCCATGACCAACACCCAAACGCATGACGTGGACGCCACTGTGCGGCAAATTCGCCGGCTCGCCGAAGGCGGCTGCGATATCGTTCGCATCGCCGTTCCCGAAAAGCGCGATACCGAAGCACTGCCCGCCATTTTGGAGCAGTCGCCGGTGCCGGTCGCGGCCGACGTTCATTTTCACTATGAGCGGGCGTTGGAGGCCATCGAGGCAGGCGCGCACAAGATCCGGCTCAACCCCGGGAACATTCGGGACCGAAAAAAGGTCGATCGTATCATCGCCGCGTGCCGTGACCGTGGCATCCCGATCCGGGTCGGCGTTAATGAAGGCAGCGTCATCGAGCGAAAGGATAGCGACCTGCGCGCCGCCCAAAAGCGAAGCCTGGCCGCGGATTACAGGTCGGAGATGATCCGGCTGATGCTCGAAACGCTCGAGGGTTATCTGCGCATCTTCGACGAAAGCAACTTCCACGACGTAGTCCTGAGCGCCAAGAGCATCGACGCGAGTATGGTCATCGATGCTTACCGGGCCCTCAGTGAGCGATCCGACTTGCCATTACATCTGGGCGTCACCCACGCCGGCCCGCCGGAGACGGGTCGAATTCGCTCGATCGCCGCGATCGGTTCACTTCTGGCCATGGGAATCGGAGACACCATCCGCATCTCGTATGCTGCTGATCCGATCTACGAGGTGGAGGACGCAAAGGAGCTTCTCTGCTCGTTGGGCTTGCGAAGCCGTACCGAGCCGGAGCTGATAGCCTGCCCGACCTGCGGCCGGATCGAGATCGATCTGATCAAGCTTGTCGCCGACGTACGTCGTGAACTTTCGACCATCAAAACTCCAGTCAGGGTGGCCGTCATGGGTTGCGTGGTCAACGGCCCAGGAGAGGCCGAGGGAGCTGACATCGCCGTGTTTGCAGGGAAGGGACGAGGCATCATCTGTGTTCAAGGCAAACAGAAACGCACGGTGAGCGAGGCTGAAATGCTCAACGCACTGTATGAAGAGACGCTGGCTTTCGCTCAGCGCGTCGAACGCGGCGAGGTCGAATTGAGTCCGAGTACAGTCACCATCGCCTCAGCAGACCCCCTGCCCCGCATGGATGGCTCGATCCCGCCGGCCGTGGCAACAGAGTGAGTCTTCGACCCAGCTCCCCTCTCTGCTCCTGAATTTGACTCGCCAAAGCGCCGATGTTACCATTGAGGACGTAAATCCGGGATATTGAACCGGGTTCCCGGTGCCGACATCGGTGGAGACCCGGCTGTCTTTATTACTGGCCCTTGGCGAAAGCCGCGCCCGTGCCACACGCAGCACGGTTCGCGGTCTTCGCTACGGGCCCGTGGGACCGACCGGTGAGTGAATCTGACTTGGCTGCGCGCGCCCAGGAAATCCTGGGTCATCGCTTCCGTGACGCCGATCTGCTGATTACCTCGTTGACCCACTCATCCAGGGCAAATTCTCGCGTTGAAAGCAACGAGCGACTGGAATTCCTCGGTGACGCCGTGCTGGGCATGGTCGTTTGCGGCGACCTGTACCGGCGATTCAGCGACTGGCTGGAGGGCGATCTGACCAAGGTCAAGTCCATGGTCGTTTCACGGCGGGTGTGCGCTCAGGTTGCCGACGAGATCGGCCTGACCAAACTCCTGATCCTTGGAAACGGGATCAACGGGCAACATGCCCTGCCGACCTCGCTTCGGGCGGCGGTGTTCGAGGCCGTCATAGGAGCACTGTACGTGGACGGCGGCTTCGAGGCCGCCAGGGAATTCATCCTGCGAACCGTGTCGGCTCACATCGAAGCCTGGTCGACGACGGATAACCGTGACAACTACAAATCAGCGTTGCAGCAATATGCCCAGCGATGGCTATCCGCCACGCCCCGCTATGAAGCACTGGACGAGCAGGGGCCCGATCACAGTAAATGCTTCGAGGTCTGCGTGGTTATCGGAAACGAGCGGTTTCCCAGCGCATGGGGCCCCAGCAAGAAGGAAGCGGAGCAGGAGGCGGCTCGCCGGGCATTTGAAATCCTCGAAACGCGGGATAATTGACGGTCGGCCCGCAACCGTCAGTAACCCGAGCCAAGTGGATTGTCGATTGGGGATTGTTGATTGCCAGTTGGCCCTACTGCTTGACTTCGTAGAACGCAGTACATCAGATCTGCAACGCCCGGAACCAGAATCTGTCATCGGAAGGTGAATCCGTAGATGGGACCGGCGCTGCGGAACGGCCCCACCAACTCGAGTGCAGCCTCTGTGGAAAAGGCTCAGCGTGTGGGCGGGCACGCGGTCGGCCCGCCGAACGGGTAGTCAAACCCGCGGAACGCATCCAGCACACAGGTCACGTCGGCTATGTTCACCAGCAGGTCCGGCGCAGACGGCTCAAGGTCGGTCCTCGCCTTGGTCGGGGCACCGGCCAGGTTCCTGAACTTATCGAGCACAGCCGACACATCCGTGGGTATGCCCACGACGCCATCCGGCGGGCCGCAAGGATTGATCGTGCAGTTCCTTACCTCGTCGCCCCAGCGGCTGGTGCTGACCAGAAGCGGAGCGGAGTAGTTGGGTTCGCCGAGCACATCGCAGGTTTGGTGGATCGCCTGGACCTGATATATTGCGTCGGGCACGATGGCGTCACTGTATACGTGCAGCGGGCTCTTCGTGCTCCAGTCGTCGCGGTAGTGGGGGGGATCACAGCGTAGCGTTGCAGACCAGAACGTGCCGAAATCCGGTGCCTCGGCCGGGTCAATCTTACCCGCGTTCTCGCTGACCTCTATTACAGGCTCGCCGACCCACATCGCGGTACCATTGTGAATGTCGAACGGGGCTGGGAGATTCAAAAAGGTGACTCGGAGGGCCGTGTATTCATCAGGGTTTCTCGGGACAAACGAGATGTAGCGGTTCTTCTGGTAGCCCGCCTCGCCGTCGGGCGTTTGGGCCGGTTCAGCTATGGTTGCGCACTCGCATTCATCGGGAATGCCGCTGTCGTCGAGATCCTCGGACGTTTCTCCGGCGATGTCGCACTCGTCGGGGATCCAATTGGCGTTGCAATCCCCGCTCGTCGGGCCGACCGTGTCGCATTCGTCGGGGATCCCATTGCTGTTGCAATCGGGGTCGCAATCCACTGTGCACAGGCCGCCGCTGCTCACCGGAAGCTCGAACTCATCCTGAATGCCGTTGTCGTTACAGTCGCGCAAGATGGTAATCAGCGCCGGTTCGAGACCGCCCAGCGGGATCAGGTAGTTGTTCTCATCGATAAGGAACGTGTCGTCAGCCCCATACCTGAAGTCGATTACGAAGGTTCCGGCGGCGTCGACAGGAACATCCACTGCCAGCGTACCGGCGTATAGCTGCGCGATGCCCGGGCTGGCCGTGGGATCGCCCAACATCGTGCTCCCGTATCGCTTGTCAAGGGTGCTTTGGTCCACTGCAGACAGCTCGGCTTTACCGCTGAAGATGTAGTCGGTCCGGGTATTGTCGATGAAGGCAGCGGCGCATAACTCTTGTGGCGCGCCGGGCACACCGCAGCCGCCTTGCGCCATACCGCTGCCCAGCGGCCCCATCAGAGCTTCACACTCCTCCTGGGTCGAACACGTAGGCATGTACGCGGTGAGCGCACCCTGCAGGCCGCTAGTGTAGCCCATCGAGTCGATAACCGCTTGCCATGCCTTAAGTTCCAGGCCGGTTGCACCCGGGTCCCAGTCCGACACCCGAATATTTACAAAGACCTGGTGCCCGCCGCTGGAGAGCTCTATCCGGTTTTCCTCTTCCACGATCGTCGCGCCTGGATCGGTCGAGGAAACCGGAACCAGCGAGATCACCGCGTCGCCGACAAATGGTTCAGTCTGGCAGTCCTGATCACATCCGTCATTGGGGGTGGTGTTGCCGTCATCGCACCCCTCGTCGCCGTCGACGACGTCGTCGCCACACCGGGCCGCGGTGCAATCTGTTCGGCAGGCGTCCGGTTCGGTGTCGGAGTTGCCCAGCCCATCGTCGCATTCCTCGCCGGAATCGACGGTTCCATCTCCACAGAGCTCGGACTGGCAGTATTCATCACAGCCGTCGCCGGGGATTCGGTTGCCGTCGTCACACTGTTCACCCGGTTCGAGAATCTCGTTACCGCACGTAAAGACGGGGTCGCCACACGGTGGCGGACCCGGTGGCTGGAACCCAAGCGGTGGATAACGCTCCCCACGGAACGCTTCGAGGCACCACACGGCTTCGGGGGTACACAGACAATGGTCCAGGGTTTCCATGTCGAGCTCGGCTCTGGCCTTGACCAGTGCATGACACGGGATGCTCGGAGGTGCCAGATTCTTGAACTTGTCCATCTCGGCGGCAACGTCCGTGAAGTTGACCAGCCCGTCAGGTGGACCGCAGGGACACGTCGTGCAGTCCTCCACCACGTCACCCCACCGACTCGTGGTAATAATTAAGACGTCGGAGAAGTCGAGCTCCAGCATGGCGCAGGTCGAATCAACAACTTGCACGGCATAGGTCGCGCTGGGGATGATCCCCTCGTGGAACACGCTGATCACGCCTGCCGAGTAAAAATCCCCAAACCAGGGGCTGCAACCCAGCGTAGCCCCAGTGAACTCGCTGGCAGGCTGAGCGTCAGGACATGGGGAGTACACGCTACCTGCGTTCTCACAGTACGCGGTCGGTTCCTGCACCCACATGGCCACACCGTTCCACGTATCGTACGGGGCGGGGAGATTCACAAACGTCACTCGGATGGCCTGCGACCGACTCGGGTCGCCCGCGGCAAACGACACGTAGCGGACCTTCCGGCTGATCGGGTTGCCGGAAAGCGGGAGCCTCTCCGGCTCGGGTCGTGAAGATTGGGCGCAGGTGGTGGCCGCAGCCATACCGGCGTAGGTCTCCCAAACGCGCCCCTCTACCGCGTCGATGGCACACTGGGTCGAAATCGGGCCGACCAAGGTGCCCGAACCCGGCCCGGGACAGTTGTCGTGGTCGAAGTAGATGGTCGTCTGCGCTTGCAGCACACCACCCAACAAGAGCAATGCCGCAGTCATCACGAACATGAACACGGTCTCAAGTGAGCGTCTCATCACCCTTCCTCCACAACGGGGACGGGAACGGTAACGGCGAGAACGACGTCTACGAAAACCAAGAGCGTTTGACGAAACATGTCTCGCCCCTTTGCAAAGACCGGCCGATCGACTCGGGCCCGGAATGCCACGGTGCAATAGGTCGCGGCATGAACGCTTCTCCCAGATTCCGGTGACTGCCGCTCAAGCTGGCAAGCCGTACTGTACTAGAAAAGGGGATAACGATCAAGCATCAGGTCGTGAGCTTGCCCACTCAAACACCCCTGGCGACTCGTGTGCATCCGCAGCGACACAGTTCAGCGTGTGGGCGGGCACGCGGTCGGCCCGTCGAACGGGTAGTCAAACCCACGGAAGGCGTCGAGGACTTCGGTCGCGTCGCTGATGTTCACGAGCTGGTCCGGCATATCCGGCTCCACGTCGCT
>CP070827.1:274195-288968 GCA_020344555.1 Phycisphaerales bacterium | reverse complement strand
TCGTTTGCGTTGCCGACCGACTTTCCGGAAGGCACATGGTTTATCGGGGCGACAATTCGCACCATCGGCGGGATCAGTCCAACAGTGACGTTCTACGCGACCGGACGGGTGGTGATTGTGCGGGAGCCGACGCTGACAGTCACCAAGCCGGACAGCTCCGCGCCCATCTCACCGTCGACGCCGGTGGCAATAGCGTGGACCACTAACGCTCCGCCCTCATCCGGTACTGTTGACGTGTTTGCCAGAACGGTCGCGTCTTCCGGTGCGCCGTACGGCCCCGAAATCGCGATCGAAACGGATGCCCCGATGCAGAGGCGTACAGCAACGTTCATCAGCGACGCATCGGGCCTGTTTGAGATCACGGTCCGGCTCGAGTTTATCGACGACACGACGAAGTCGGCGACGGCTCCGGTGCGTGTGCGGGTCTCGTCGATACCGCCCATTCTCTGGCTGGGGTCTTTGGCCGATCCGCAGCCGCCGTTTGAGGGCGCCATCTTCGGCGGTGCCAATTACGAAGACAACGCCGGTACCACGCTCACAACGGCCGGTGATCTCGACGGCGACGAGATGGACGAGTTTGTGGTGGGCGCCCGTTACGGCAAGCCGGGTTTCGTGAACCCCTCTGGCGTGGGGCCAGGTGAGGCGTACATCATCAATGGGGGGACCGGCAGAGACAAGCTGCTCGGTGAGTATAACCTTAACTCGGTAGGAAAGGAAGAGGGATTGTTGCGCGGTGTGACGGCCACTGGTATTCGCACGTTGGGCGACACGGACGATACGGACGGACTTAGCGACATCACGCTCATTCCGGATGCGGACGCAGACGGTCGCGGGGAACTTGTCTTTGGATTTCCACGCACGAATTCCCGAGATGAGCGTACGGGCGCCCCGGTCGGGCCGCTGTGCGCCGCCGGCCAGTTCCTCAACGGCGGCGTGGTTATCCTCAGCAGCAGCAACAGCATTCTCGCCGACCCGAACTCAGAAACCGCGGTCATCAATCTGGAGGAGGTTGGCCAGACCTTCACGGATATGTCCGTTCCCCTGGCAACGCCCGACTTGGTCCTGGCCGATCGCCGGGAGTTTGAGCCTAGCGAGGATCCCCCGGCTTGCGTCGACGGTACCGATGGCATCGACGATACGATAATCGGGCCCTGCGAGGGCTTCAACCCGATTTTGGCGCCGCCGGCTTATGAGCAACTCGGCTTTGAGTGGGTTTACTCGCCTCCGGCTCCGGCGCCGGGTCTGTGCGAGACACAGTTTGACCTTTCCGCATGTCCGCCCGGCACCGGTCCCCTGGGCGGGTTCGCCGGATCCGGGTTCTATCCGAGCGACACTATACCTCTTGAGCCACTGGGCGTGCGAATCATCGGCCCGAGCGAGGGTGACAGGTTCGGGACATCTGTTACCTACAGTAACCCGCTCGGCGATGAGAGCCCGGGAGATCTGATAATCAGTGCTCCCAAGCGGACGGCCTTTGCCGCATTCGTCGACGGCACTGCGGTGGACATTCAAGGTGCCGGGGTCGCATTCCTCATGAACAACGGTTTCCTGCCGGGGGCGGACAACCTGCTGCCGGACGGCAGCATCCCACCGGCTCCCTACCAATGCGTTGCGGGTTTTACCTGAGCGGTTCAGACTGATGACGACCGTGTGTCGTCTTTGGGTGACGCGTTGCGAATCGCCGGGGACAGGACCGACAACATCCAGAACATTATTGGTATCGATGACTTTAACGGCGACGAGCGGGACGATTTCGTGGTCGGGGCGCCGAACGCCGGCGGCGGCCAGGGACGTGTATACATCGCCTATCGCCGGGACGAGGCCATCGAGGGAGACTTCGTGCTTCCCAAGCTGGGCCGGGCGCCCGGCGACCCGGAGCGCCTCGACGGCATGCTCATCGTGTCCACGGGGGTAAACGACGCGCTTGGTTCGAGTCTGGCCGGGGGGTTCGATTTCAATAATGACGGCGTCTCGGACCTGGTGATCGGAAGTCCGAACGCCTTGGGCGGCGTCGGCGAGGTTCTTATCGTCTTCGGGAACCCGGGCATCATCACCGGTGCCAATGGAATCAGCGTCAATGAGCTTCTGACCACCAGGCGCACGACCGACGGTCGACCTGTGGCAGTTCGCATCAAGGGCAATTTGCGCGACAGCGATGGCCAGTTGGGCTTCAACGTCGCTAACGCCGGGGACGTCGATGGTGATCGACTTGATGACTTGCTGATAGCCGCGCCGAATGCCTCGCCCCGGTTTGACCCGGATCCCAACGACGCCGACGACACCCTCACCGACCTGGGACTGGATCTTGACTTCAACGGTGAGCTGGATGATGTCAGCGGGCCGGCGGGCCGACCGGACGGTTCTCTCGACCAGTTCGATTACCTGAAGAATGCCGGCGTCGTGTACATAATCCTGAGCGGCAATCGGCTCGACAGGGTTCGAACGTGCGCCGACAGCGGACGGGCCTGTGAGTCGGACGCCGACTGCGACGAGGGAGAACTGTGCAGTACTTCCGACATGACCATCGGCATTGATCAGCTCGGCACGAAACAGCTCCGCGGGTTCATGATAGTCGGGCGACACGAAGGCGACAGGCTGGGTGGCGGGGATGCCGGCGATTCCGACGCCGGCGGCACCGAAACCAAGGCCGGGCGCGGCCGATCGAGAGGGCTGACCTCGGCGGGCGACGTCGATGGTGACGGTTATGCAGACATCTTGATCGGGTCGATTCTGGCTGATCCACGGCGCGACCCCAACACCGGCGAAGGCCTCGAAAACGGCGGCGAAGCCTACCTGATCTACGGGTTTTCCCCGTGATCGGTGGGAGCGTTTTTGGCGCGTACGCAAAGAACGTCGTCGAACCTGAAGGGTCTGGGCCAGTCCAGACGAATGTCATCCGATCGACGCAGTGTCACCCGGGCACCGATAGGTTCTTAAGGGCATCCTCGTGCGAGGACATCGGTGTTCCTATCCCGAGAGCTGGATGCGGCCCGCGTCGACGCTGCGCCTTTTGCAAGGCACTTTGTACCCGATAATCACAGGCCGGAGGGTGGCTCAAATCCCGGCTGGCGTGCGCAGTTGACAGACACTTATCCTGAGCGATACGATTGCCGTCGGGACGAGGTCTCGATGGTTGAGCCGCCTTCTAGCCAGGGAGTGTTCTGAGGAGTTGGAGAAGGCGGGGGCCGGTGCTCGGTCGTTCGTGGCGAGCACCACGGCTTCGCCCGCTCGCCGATGGTGTGTAATCTCTTGCACGGCTCGTGTGTTGCATTGTCGCATGACGACGAAACCGGGCCCACCTTCGCGCAAGCGTTTACCAGGGTTTGGCTGTTTGGATTTGAGCGCGCGTCGTCGCCGGTACACGATGAGGCCGGCGAACACCCACGGGAGTCGCTAAAAGATGAAGTCAGGTAAGGCACGAATTCGGACCACACGCTGGACGGCGGTGGCGTGCTCAGCGGGCGCCATCGCTTCGGCGTTCCTCACTGTGTCGGTGTCTGCGGGTGACCGCCAGTTCCTCGTCATGCTGGCCGCGTCGCCGAAGGAATACAACCTGCCCTGCAAGCCCGACCCGGACGATCCCAGGGATCCCTGGTGCCCCGAACGGCCCTATACGTACGAGTGCACCGTTCTGGGGCCCACTTCCCCTGAGGCGATTGAATGGGGGATTTGCGTGACTCCCTGCGCGACAGACCAGGACTGTGAGCAGGTCAGTGAGGCTGAGGAGATGACTTTCGTGTGCAGCCACTTGTTCGGCTACCCCGGGCATTGCGTCCCGGACTATCCGACGCCCGAGGAAATCAGGAAGCAGTACTTCGACGAGGTCGACAGCAGCATTGGATCCTTTGCAGAGTATTGGGAAGAGATCAGTTACGGCGATGTCACGATCAGCGGCACCGTTACCGACTGGATCAACCTGCCATGGCGCATCAATCCGCCGCGTGAGCTGCCACGGCCACAACCGGACTTCCCCGAAGATCCGGAGGGGGCCGGCGGTGTCGGCTCGGAGGAAATGTTCCTTAACTTCCGGGCCATGGTTATGGTCGACATCAACGGAGATCCGTTGGGAATTGACGACGGACCGTTCAGCCCTGCCCAGAATCCGGCGTACGCACAAGGTGGGCAAGATTTCCACCGGCAGACCGGGCTGCCCATTTGGATGCCCGGCGAGCGATTCATCGACATGGACGCCGACGGGCGGTGGGATGGCTTGGACGAGGCCAACAACAACATGGACTGGGACGGCGACGGGCGGCCGGACCTCGCCGGCCCGTGGGTGGACCTCAATGAAGACGGGCTTGCTGAGCAGCTGGCCGCCTGCCTTTACCTGGGGGACTCCGATAACGACGGACTGCCCGACTGTTGTCCCGATGGTCCCGGGGAAACAGGCTGCGAGGCGTTCCCCACCCCAGGGGCTTGCCGGGCAACCGAGTGGCCCGGACCTGGCGGCGTGGACATCGTCGACTGCAACGGGAACCTCATCCCCGACGCATGTGATATCGACTGCCTGTCACTAGCATGCTTCCAAAGCGGTTGGATACAGATCATCTGCCCGGGCGGTTTCTGTGATCACGACACTACCGGCCGCTGCGTAGGTGGCAGCAGACACCGGGAGCCGTGCTCTCATTTGTGCGGAAACAGCGCCGACGAACACCCCTACGATCTCCCCCCGGAGGGCACGGGGTGCGCACCGGGTCCCGCAGACGGCATTCCTGATGAGTGTCAGTTTGAGGTCTATACGAGAGGCGCGCCATGTGCCGAAGACGGCACGGAAGTCGGTGACTGCGGCCAGGAATGCGGCGACCTCGGTGATGCGCGCGCTCCGGTCCGACGCTGTGAGTATGTCGACGTCAATTTGAACAGGGTACTGGATATAGTTGAACCGTTTGAGAACTTCATGAGGCGTTGGGACGAGACTGCGTGGGTGCCGGTGAGCGAATCGTACATCCGAGCCAACTATCCGGGCGACGTCGACAAGGTCATTGCCCGAGGCGAGACCCGGTTGGTGTATGTCTCGATGGACACGCCTGGAACGGGCGAGTGCCCAACCAACGTCCCCTGTCAAACTGATGCGGGTTGCGCCCAGGTGATAGGCATTGACCCTGCTTGCGACACCAGTACGCGTACTTGTTACACGCAGATGCAGAACGTATTGGCGCCGAATGGCAGCTTTATCTTCAACGCCTGCCCCGTCGGTGAGCATGCCGCCTATGATCCGCCCGACTATTGGGAAGACGAGGGTTCCACAAAGATGGAGAAGCGCGGTCGGTTTGTCGGATTCACACTGAGACCGCCGTGGCTTCACCAGGTGTGGCAGGAATGGTTCGGGACCGATCCACCGGCCTGGGATCCTGTTGTAATGGAAGTGGGCTTCTTCGTCCCTCTGGAGGTGGAGGGGGATGACTCCGACCGGTTCATGCGGAAGTCTTTCAGTGCCAGCCACGGCGGACTGCATGGGGACGGTAGCGGGTGGATCGGGTGCGACGACGCTATCGACCGTGGTGTCGAGTTCCAGGTGTTCAGAATCGGGATCAGCCCTTTCGAGGAGGCGTGCAATAGTCAGATTCTGCCTGAGGAACTGGACGGAATCGGCGTGCCTCTGATTTTCTATGACGGCCCTCCGGAGTTTACGGATATGCCGTCCTCGAAGTACCACCAGACCGGCGACGGACGGTTGGGCGAGGTTACCTCGCCCTTCTTGAACCACATTTGGGGCGAGGATCTTGGCGATGGGGACCCGGGGAGTGGGGCTCCGCCGGACGGATGGATCACCGCCGCAGGACCGTTCGCCACCAAGGTTCACGGCAACTTCGGATACGATGCCGGCAACGTGCTCAGTCTCGAGTTGCTGACCTGGCGCGACTGGACCCTTGATGGGATGATCGACCAGGGAGACATTACACGGCCGGGGAGGGAGAGCTACCGGGAGGAAGGCAATAGACGCCTAGTCGAGGATTGCATAGAGATCCTCGACGATGTGATCGACTTCGATGACTTTACGGACTCATCCACGCTGGATCATGTCGGTGGCCCATCCGCGTTTGCCACCATGGTGCCACCGGTTTTTCAGCCACACGACGTTATCCAGCCAAAGGGGGTTTGCTCGGGCATAGTTCTTCTTCCGCCGAACATCTACACCTGCTCGCGCCTTGGGCGGCTGGTCGATCGTTGTGCTTTTCACCAGCCCCCACCTTATTATGTGATCAGCCCTACACTATTCCCGATTCATAACGAGGACGGTCTGGATGATCCCTACTCCATTGACTCGACCTTCCCGGAGCAAGACCCCCAGCTCAGTTGGAATCTTCTGTTCCACGACTTGGTCACAGGAATTGACATTGACTCTTGCAGTCTGACGATCCCGCCGGACAACTACCAGACCGCATACGCCGCCCACAAGTGGCTGCACGCCTGGGAGAAGTTCGCAGATATGTACGACTACGGTGTCTACCAGCCCGGGTCGATCGAGAACTGCCCGGTGGGGCTTTGGGATATCATGGCCGACGGAGGTCTGGTTCACCCTGCGCCGATCATGAAGGAACTGTCGGGCACGAAATGGATAATTCCCGTCGATCTGAAGAGCGTGGTGACCCCGGGCGTTGATGCAAGACTCACCTTGCCGCCGGCGGAGTTTCAACGGGACAAGAGCTACTATTTCTTGGAGAATCAGGAGCGCCCCGGGGAGCGCTACTACTTCTGGTCTGCGGGAAGAGGATTCGATGAGCGCCTCCCCGGCGAGGGGATGCTCATCATGCACACGGATTTGACCCCCCGTTGTGAGACGGACGAGGACTGTCCGGAGGGCTTCCCCTGTGTCAGCGGTCTTTGCGAAGGTGCGGTATCCAACCCGGACGCCCCGCCGCCACAGCAGTGGACGGGTACACGCCCGACGTACATGATTGTCCAGGCGGACGGGGAAGGTGAGTTGGAGGCCTGCGACGACCGTGGTGATCCGGGGGATCCGTGGCCCGGCAGTACGGAGGCGACTCGCTTTAATTTTGATACCACACCGCCGGCCAGATGGTACGCGCCGAACAGTTGGACGGGCCTCGATGTCTTAGACATCGTGCCCGATGGGGCCGGGTCACTTCAATTGAACCTGAACTGGGTTCCCACAAACCTCCCCAGCCTGCGGTTCATCGATCCGCCCGGCGGGGAGTCGGTCGGCACTACCTACACAGTGACGTTCGAGGCGACGGATGTGTATGGCGGGACGAGGATCCGCCTGTATTACATGGACGATGAGAAGGTGTGCAGCGACACCGCGGCATCGTGCACAGACGATAGTGGTTGTCCGCCAGGCGAATTCTGTGCGCATAAACCGGTGATCCTCGGGAACAACGCCAACCTGATCGGCAACGAGATAAGAAAGGGCCTTCCGACCACCAAACAATTGGACATAGGCTGGGATATCAGCGATGTCCACGACGGGCGCTACGTGCTGTTTGCCAAGCTTACTCCGGGCGTGGGCTCGGACGGAGAGGAGATTGCCTGGACGCCCCCGCGCCCGGGGCGCAATAATGTCGGCAAGGGCTCGCTGGTCGTCGACAACGTCGACCCCGATGCAGTCCGCTCCGAGACGTGGACGGCCGTTTGCATCGATTCGGACTTTCCACATGAGTGGCGTGTGAACAGCAGCCTGACACAGCCGGTGCTCAACGAAGATGACCCCGATTCAGACCCCTATCCGAAGGCAGAGACTGGGGAAACCTATGAGTCCATCGGCGGCGAGGTGAGGTTTACAATTGAAGCCGGCACCTGCGACGAGAATTCCAACAACGCCGGCGAACCGTGCTCGGACGACGCTGACTGCCCTCCGGCAGAGGGTCGTTGCCGGATATCCGCACAGTTTGTAAAGGACGACGCCTTCACGTTTACGACCACTGGGATCACGGCAGTGAGCCGGAGCCTCGCCATCATCGACGGGCAGATCAAGGAAGATCCAACGGCCGTCATAAGTGCGTCACCGCTTGCATGCCCGGCCCCGAGCGAGGACTTACCGCCATGTCCGCCTTTGACGGTCACGTTCGACGGCCGCGGTTCGTACGATCCGAACGGAGAATCCCTCGAATACCGTTGGGACTTCGGCGACGGAAGTGACCCGGTCAGCGGGTCACAGGTCCAGAACACCTTTTATGAGGCGGGAACCTTCACGGTAGTACTTCTGGTCACCAATCCGAACAACGAGCGCTCCGGTGAGGCCGCGGTGGACATCGAGGTGACCAACAACTCGCCACAGGCAGTTGTCATCGCTTCGCCGACAAGTGGGCGTGCCCCGCTCGAAGTGCTGTTTAGCGGAGCACAGTCCAGTGATATCGAGACGGCACCGGACCAGTTGACCTATTACTGGAGCTTTGGCGACGGCCAGACTGCCAACAGCGCCTTGGTGCCGGGCAGCGCCTTCCAGTCGATCAACCACCTGTTCATAAATCGAGCGGATGGGACTCCGTGCACGGAAGAGGCCCCCTGTAGCTTCAACACCACATTGACCGTCATCGACGAGGGTGACAAAAAGGGTACGGATACTGTTACTATCCGGGTAGGCAACACGGACCCGGTACCGGTAATTACGCACACCCCCTTGGAAGGACCTGATCCGTGGCCTGTGGTGTTTAACGCCATCAATTCCTTTGACGCCGACGGCGATGAGCTGTGCGTCAAGTGGGAGTGGAGTGAGGGGGAGTTCGAGGTCTTCCCCGATACCGGGCCAGATGGGGTAACTGACGGTAGGGTGGAACATACGTATTACCTCCCAGGAGATGACACTTCCGCATCGTTCTCTACCAGGGCAGTTGTGTACGACGATCGCTGCCTTAGTGAAGATGAGCCTTGCGAAGACCTGAAGGACAAGCTCGCTGTGGATCCTGACTGGGATGATCCTCGTTGCGGAAAGGTGGAATGGGGGCCGGTGACAGTCACTGTGAGCGAGGCCACTGTGGGGGATTCAGACCCGAGGGCAATCTTCACGATCGACCCACCGCAACCGCAGTTGGGCGAAGAGTTTACCGTGGACGCCTCCTTGTCGTACGACCTGCCGTACGGCCACGTGATCACCTCGTACACTTGGGCCTGGGACGACGGTACGCAAGCAACTTCGGGTCGGGAGGCAAAGCACACCTACACGGTCCCTGGGTCGTACCTGATCACCCTCACTGTCGAGGATGATGAAGATCCACCGAATACCAACAGTTCCTCGCAGCTCGTGGTGATAAGCACTGACGAGCCGGTCGAGCCGCCGGAGGACAACCAGCCCCCGATCGCCCTGTTCACCGTGAATCCGCCAAGCGGGGTCGCAGGCGTCACGGAATTCACGTTCAACGCGAGTGCCTCCTCCGATCCGGACGGGGATGACACCAAGCTCACGTACCTGTGGTCGTTCGGCGACGGCAGCCCGACAGAGACCGGCGCGGTGGTGAGCCACGTCTATGCCCAGCCGAAGGTCAACGGCTACGTGGTGCGGCTTACTGTTCGAGACGAGGATAATGCATCGACAGAAGCGACTCAGGAGGTGATCGTTAAAGGCGCGGAGGGCAACCAACCCCCACATGCCTACATTGCCACCGGTCCGCGAACGGGCACCGCGCCGGTAGCGCTGAGCTTCGATGGACGGAACTCGTTCGATCCCGACGGTGACTCGCTTCAGTTCCGCTGGGAGTTTTCGTCCGGCGGCGTGTTGATTGACACGCTCATCGGACCTCAGGTCACCAGGCTGTTTAACGAGTCCGGCACATACGCGGTCGAGTTGGAGGTCTCGGACGGGCGCGGCCTGTCAGACCGAGCAGGTCCACAGACCATTGTGATCGCGGCTCCGACCGAGCCTCCGCCACAACCGCCGGGACCGACCGAACCGGAGCCACCGCAGGAGATACCGGATAGTGCGGATCAGCGCCCGCTCGGTCGGATGTGCGGTCCAGGCATGATCGGCAGCCTGTTCGCTTCGCTGCTGGGTCTGACCGCGATTCGGGCCACCTGTAGGCGGCGGAGACTCTAGCGAACACCGCACAAGGCGGCGAACAAGTCCTGCCCCGGTCGATTCCAACGGGATTCGACCGGGGCAGTTGCTTTTCCCCGGTCTCCACCGTGGTATAATCCCTACGATGGAACCTGCTGAATCGACAGTCATTCGGGGCGGCCTGCGGACCGCCGGGATTATGGTTCACGTCGGGCTCGCACTGTTGGCTTCGCTGGTTGTTATCACTCACCGGGCGGAGCCGCGCAAGGCGAAAGCAACCGCCCTTTCGGCCCAGCACGTGTCCTGGATGGCGGCGCCGGTCGCCTCCGCCGAGTACGCCGCCTCTCCGGATGCCGTGGCACCGAGGGCGAGCGTTGCGGGGCTCAGCATCTGGCCGCTTCCGATCATCGCCTCCGTTGCCCAGGTGTGCCACCTGCGCGAAATCACGGTTTCACGGATCGGCGGCCTGTACGGTCCGTAGCGACCCGTGGTTCACCAACGGCCTTTGCATTCTTTTCCGTTTTAGTAGTTAAATCTCTGTTATCCGAGCACACTGGGGAATTCACGATGTCTGTCATGGACACAACCTCAGCCGTCGTCAAGGGCGTCAAAGGGCTGCCCCGGAAGATCTTCGGAACGCGCAATGACCGCTTGCTGAAGGTCTACCGCAGGCGGGTCGAACCGACCAATACACTGGAGGATGAAATCCGCGGTGACTTCGACGAACGTCTCCCTACACGCCTCGCCGACGAACGAATCGACGAAGTGCCGGAAGAGGAGCGGGAGGCGCTACGCCGCAAAATCCGCCGCGAGCTCAGCGCGGACCTTCTCGAGCGTACGGAACGCCTGCGGGAGCGGACGCGGGAAATCATGGAACCGTTGCACCAGTGGTGGCAATCGCTCGACCCGGCCCATCGGCTCGAAGAATACTACCGCGACGAGTATCGCAAGCGCAACGCCAAGCTGACCGAAATGCTGGATCAGGCGGGGATCATGAACGAGGCCTTCGCAGTGTTGCGTGAGGCGTCTCGTCGGGCCCAAAACCACCGCCACTTCGACTGCCAGCTTATCGGCGGGCGGGTCCTGTTCGAGGGTAAGATCGCCGAAATGAAGACCGGCGAGGGCAAGACCATCGTCTGTCACCTGGCAGCCCTGGTCAACGTGCTGTGCGGCCGGAAGATCCATATCATCACGGTCAACGACTATCTGGTGAGACGCGATGCCGATTTTGCGGCGCCGATCTTCGAGCTGGTGGACATTACCGTCGGCTACATCCAGGCCCAGGTGGATCCAGGCGGGCGCGAGGGAATTCGGCACCGCGCCTACGGGTGTGACATCACCTACGGCACCAACAGCGAGTTCGGTTTCGACTACCTTCGTGACAACATGAAGACCCGATGGGAGGAGCAGGTTCAGGGTCGGCTCGATTACGTCATCGTCGACGAGGTGGACTCCATCCTGATCGACGAGGCCCGCACGCCGCTGATCATCTCCGGCCCCGCCTACGACGACGTCACCCGGTACCCGCGGGCTGCCAAGGTTGCCGAAGAGCTCGTCCGCCGCCAGGTTGTGTGGGACCGGAAGGTCACCGCAACTGTCGCCAAATTCGACGGTGACACTCAAAATATCCAGAAGCTCGAGGACGCGATGAACATCCTCGGCTACAAGGAGAAGAGGGCGCGCGGATCCAAAAGCGGCGTCACTCCTGCTGCGGCCGAAGAGGATGATGGCCAAACCACCGAAGCGAAGGAGGCACCGACGCTGGCCTTGGGTCCCGACTTCCTGACCGATGACCAAGTCGAGGCGGTCCAGATCTACGAGAACGATGTCTTGAGACTACCGCTGTCCGAGCAGTACCGCCGACACTTCATAGTCCAGAAGGAGCGAAAGCAGGTTGGGCTCACTCATGAAGGCGTGACAATCGCTCAGGAGCTTCTCGATATCGGGAGCCTGTATAGCGGCACGAACATGGAATGGCCCCATCTGATCGAAAACGCGTTACGGGCCCAGAAAGTGTACCTTCGGGACACCGACTACGTTGTGCAGGACGGCCAGATCATCATCGTAGACCCGTTCACCGGACGTTTGATGCATGGCCGGCAGTGGTCGGACGGGTTGCACCAGGCGGTCGAGGCCAAAGAGCGCGTAACGGTAAAGGAGGAGACCCAGACCCTCGCGACGATCACGATTCAGAATTTCATCAAGCTCTATCCGCTCAGGGCGGGCATGACCGGCACCGCCCTGACCGAAGCAACGGAGTTCGACAAGATCTACAGGCTGGACGTCGTGGAGATTCCGACGAACCGGCCGGTCAATCGGCTGGATCACAACGACAAGATGTACCGTGATGTCGAGCAGAAGTATGGCGCAATCGTGGAGGAGATTCACGAGGTGCACCGCCGCGGTCGACCGGCGGATCCCTTCCTGATCGCCGACGTGCTAACGGCGATGAGATCGATCATTACAGAACAGGGAGAGGATACCAGCCTGATCGACGAGGCCCTGCGGCGGTTCAACGCAGCCGAATTGAACGACAAGGCGGTGACACGGACTCTGCTGGAGACGTACGACGAGGTCATGGGCGATCTGGCTCGAGGCCGGCCGATCCTCGTCGGCACAACCAGCGTCGAGAATTCCGAAAAGCTCTCCAAGCTCCTGACCCACCGATACGGCATTGAGCATGAGGTGCTTAATGCCAAGAACCACGCCCGCGAGGCGGACATCGTTGCTAAGGCGGGGCATTGTTCGGTCCCGCCGAAGGGCGGCGATAAGACGCCCCGCGGCAACGTGACCATAGCGACGAACATGGCCGGCCGGGGAACGGACATCAAGCTGGGGTCGGGGGTGGTTTATGAAACCTGTAAGGTGCCGGCAACGTTGCCCGAAGGCGTCAAGCCAAGCAAGCTGTATCCTTCCGGCGTGACCAAGTGTTGCATCCTCTGCGACGACTATGACCCCGAGACCAACTGCGCCCATTGCTTCAAGCCGAAGCTGGATCCGCGGTTCCCGGCGCTGGGTCGCAAGGTCTGTACGATCAATGTGCCATGCGGGTTGCACATCATCGGGACGGAGCGTCATGAGGCCCGGCGGATCGACAACCAGCTCCGCGGTCGATCCGGCCGCCAGGGTGACCCGGGCTCCTCGCGGTTCTCACTTTCGCTCCAGGACGACCTGCTGAAGCTGTTCATGCCCGACTGGATGCTGAAGATGATGGAGAAGCTGGGTTTCACCGAGGGTACCAGCTTGGAGGACAAACGCCTGACCAAAGGGATTGAACGGGCCCAGCGGAAGGTGGAGGAACGCAACTTCTCGACGCGCAAGCATTTGCTCGAGTGGGACGAGCCGATGGATTACCAGAGAAAGGAATTCTACTCGGCTCGCCAGCGCATCCTGGAGGAGCGTGACCTGCCCGGGCTTATCTTTGAAACCACCGACAATGCCGTCCACACGACGCTCAACCAGTACCTCAGCGGTACCTATCACCGCACGTGCATTGTCGAGTGGTGTCGCACGAATCTGGACGTGACGATCGCCGAGGACAGCATTAATGACGAAGACCTAGAGACTGCTCAGGGGAGCATTCGTCAGAAGGCGAAGGACGAGGCCAGGGACCAGATACGCACCTCCCTCGGCGAGTACATCGATCCGGAGGAGCCACCCAAACAGTGGGACCTCGGCGGTCTGCTCCAATGGGCGCGGCGGGCGTTCAAGGTTTCCATGACGCAGAACCAGTTGCGCAAAATGGAACCGAGCGAGATCGAAGACGCGTTGTGTGAGGCGGCGGATGCTCTCTACGCTGAGGCTAATCTGGACGGTATCGCGATATATCTCGATCATCACTATCCCTACCGAGCACTGGCGGAATGGGGTCGGGGCAAATTCAACATCAAGATTGATGCCGACGAACTGGTCGAAACACCCAAGGAGCAGATTGCCGAACTCCTGCACCAGCGCGTACGCGAGGCGTATCGGGAACGGGAGATTTGTTACCCCATCGAGTGGTGCCTGGAGCTTGCATTCGGCACGGAGGGAACCGACCACGCGGCTGCGGCTGAGGCCGTCGTGCAGTGGGCCAATCGCAAGTACAACCTCGGGTGGACACTGGACAATGTGCAAGGCAAATCGCCCCACGAGCTTCGGGAGACGCTCACCTCGCTGAGCCGGGAGTTCTCCAACGGCCCGCTCGAACAGGAGATCGACCGGAACATCTCCGGGAAGGAACGGGAGGCAGCCGTAGAGTGGGCGAAGAAACGTTTCGCCCCCGCATGGAACCAGCAGCGTTTCGAGCGGTCCGACGGTGATCTTCGAGCTGCCCTGCTCGCCCAGGGGCGAGAGATGCTGCGATGGGAGCTGACCCGTCTCGAGCAGTTCGTGTTGCTGCGCCTCTACGACCAGGCGTGGAAGGATCACCTTCTGGAGATGGACCATCTGAAAAGCGCGATCATGCAGCGACCGCTGGGCGGTGATCAAACCCACCCCCAGAGTCAGTTTGCGATCGAGGGTCGAGATCTCTTTTCGCAGATGTGGGCCCGGATTGCAGACCGGGTAACTGACGTCATCTTCAAGGTCAAGGTGACAACCGAACCAGGCGAAGAGGGAGCGGTAGCGGATCGGGCCCGGCGACTGGTCGGAATGGCGTTCCGGCACTCCGATTCTACGGGTGCGGGCTTCACGGGTACCAGCGCCGACCAGGAGGCCGCCATGCGGGCTCAAAACGTGGAACAGAAGGTGGAGACGATCCGGCGCGAGAAACCCAAAGTCGGCCGCAACGCTCCATGCCCCTGTGGAAGCGGCAAGAAATTCAAACAGTGCCACGGCAGA
>CP070827.1:258501-274095 GCA_020344555.1 Phycisphaerales bacterium | reverse complement strand
GCCATGCGTCCGATCAGCTCGACCTGGTATTCCGCTGAGTGCAAAAGCCTGATTAACATCGGACCTGTTGTCCGCGCCAATCCGGTAATCCGACTAGAAAAAAGTGACACCATGTGTCACTGTAGACAGGACCGACCCGATAAGCGCTTACCTTTGTTTTGCGGACGGTTCCGGCCGGGCGCGTATGGACCTCTAACAGAAGGCGTTGGAAGCCGAGCCGTCCCGACGTCCGTCGGGATAAGGGAGCGGCTCGTGTAAGGCGATTTTACCGCCTCCTGACGGGCGTGGTTCGGTCCCGTTAGGCGCTCTAAATCAACCGTGGCCGCTTATCGGGAGCGCTGCCCGGGCGGCAAAGCGACGGGAAGAATTACGTTCGGCGATCCCGTTCAGATAAGCACCGGCTTCTTCTTCATGGCGGCGCGGCATACGGTTATCTGGCCGATGTGCCAGAACTGATGAGTTCCCAATGTGCCCCACAGCGATCCCAGCGTAGGGAAGAAGTCTTGAGGTACGTCTTCCGGCAACGGGTCGCCCCACTTGTTGTCATCAAACGCTTTGAGGACCTCGACGGTGTCGGCACGGTTGCTGCCGAACAGCTCGTCCATTTCCTTCCGCGATGGATATTTCGGGGCGTCCGGTACGCACTTTGACCTGCCTCTGAACATATCGTGCGCGGACTGCGGAATCCGCAGCTTCGAGCCGGTAACGAGCGACAATGCCCAGTCTTCCGAGCAGGCGATATGTCCGAGAATCCAACCGACGTGATTGGCTCCCTCGATCGGCGGTACAAAGTACTCCGCATCGGACAGGTCCTCGGTCAGCTTCTCGATGAACAACTGGCCGCTCCGTAGCTGCTCGATAATGACATCCTTGAGACCGGGCATATCGCGCTCCTTCCGTTGAACAAAGGTTGTGTCTTCGGGGCTAATCCGGCTTTGCCCCCACACGTCGTGGTGTATTGTTGCATGGTGTGAAAAGGGCTGCAAGTTGCGAGCTGCCCACCGGAATCCCACTAAGTGCCCCGATCAGCGGGCCGGTAGCATGGGGCGCGTTAATCCTTGATCCGCTGGGCCAGCCGGGCGATTTGCAGCTCCAGGCGCTTGATCCGGCGCGTCACGGCGTTCTTATTGAGTTCCATCCAGTACCAAGCCTTCATCATTGATATCGCAGTAACGCAGAACATGAACGCCACTGCCCAGGCGATCTGCACGCGCGTTGTCTCGGCCTGGAAGAATCGAACGGCCGAGAAGATCGCCACTATGAAGTAGGCGGCTATCCAGAAGAACATGATGGCCACCATCCATCGGTGACGGGTGCGGAAGCTGTCGATCACCATCTGGCAGAGCGACTGCTCGTCGCTGAGTTCATCGAAGACCTCTGCGTCCGTCTCGGGTAGAGCATCCCGGATTTTGGCGTCAATGTCGTCCATCGCCTGGTCCTTTCCATAACTTGCCGGGCCTTATGCCTTTCTCCGAGTCGGTCACAATGGCCCTGCAAGACAGATTATTGCACGTCGGTGTGAGCCGGCCATGCGAAAAACGCGCGGATCTTATAACGCATGGACATGCCGTGATCCTATCGCGCCTATGGGCATTTGGTGCGTGGCTCCAACGGGCCTTTTCCGTGGGTTCCTGAGAGTGAGGACCGGGTGTCGGCGGGCGCTCTTCCGGTCCGAAAGGCGTGTAACGTGGCGTGCACCCGGTGGCGCGTCGGCCGGCCTGGAGGCCGGTCGGGGCCACAGCCACGGTGTGGTCACCTCGGGAGGGTGGGAATGTGCGTGTCTGCGCGGGCTGCAGTTTCCAGTTGACACCGGATTCGGGAGGGCTAGACTGGTCGGCCTGGAAGGACACCCAGGCGGAACGCCGGATGGGTCGGGGCAAACCACCCGGCGCGTCTACTGTATAATATGGCCTGGGCGATCCGCTATCGGGCTCATAGCTCAGCTGGCAGAGCGCGTCGCTGATAACGACGAGGTCACAGGTTCGAATCCTGTTGGGCCCATTCGGTGTTTGTTAGGGTTAGTGCACTCCGATGCAGCGTCGCGCAAGTTACTGCATTTCAAGACTTTCTGTGATTGGCTCGAAACACCGTGCGGTGTCATGCGCGTGGGTGCGTGCATATGCTGCACCGGATTTTGCACTGCTTTTTCATAGTCCTCATCAGTCACTTCCAGGTAGTGCTTCAGCGCGACGGGTTGCGAGTTGCCGATCCATTTGGTGACCACGTGTAACGCCCACTGTTGGGCTAGTTCCGTTTCCCTGGTGGCTCGCAGGTTCTGAAACAACTTCGGCCACGGCTCCAGACCCGCCCGGTGTATAATCCGCGCAAACTCTGTCCGAAGGTTCTGCGTCGTGTCCCGATACCGCGTGATGACGTATTCCGCTCCCGGGTCCGCCTGCTCGAATACGTCTCGAAGGTGCGGCAATAGCTCAGGGAAGAGCGGGATCACGCGGAAATCACCGCCGGGGTGATGGGCTGTCTTCGGGCTCGATACCCGTATCCGCGACCGGGCCCAATCGACATCGCACCACTTCAACGCCAGGTGCTCTGACGGGCACCGCAGCCCACCGTATCGGCTCAAGGCAAACAGGAGCCGCCACTGAGCGTCGGGACACGCTTCGATGATCCGTTCAGCCTCTTCGCGGGTGACGAACCGAAACTTCGCGGGATTCCCGCGTACCGCCGCCGGGAGACCCTCGAACGGGTTCTCCGGGATCAGCTTCCGGCGCATCGCCATGCGGAGGAATTGACGGCTGACGCCGATCCGCCGACGAACAGTGTTGTCGGCTAGGCGTTGCTCTGTGGTCAGCCATAACCGGAACCGATCGGCGTCGCCTGGCGTGATGTCCCGCAGGGGTTTGCCCGCCCCGAAAAACAGGAGAAGATTCCGCCGGACGTTATTCCAGTGCAGCTGCGTCCCGTTCTTCACGTCCCGTCGCTCGCTGATGTAGGCGTCCAGGAAAGCCCCCAGCGTCACCGACTCCCGCCGTGGGATGAGCGACGCGCGCGCAAGTCGATCGGCCAGCACGCCGTCAAGCGACGCCACCCACCGGGCCGTCTCGTCCGGGATGGGATGTCCCGTGATCTTCGCCGCCGCAAGGTGCTCGACGTGCCATTTAACGGTCTCGGCCGCGCGTTGCGACAGCTTGCCGAGTCGGATACTGCGCCGCTTGCCGTCGGTGCCAATGAACTGGATCGTCCTCCGTCCGTTCGCGCCTCGTGTGATGCTCGCCATGCCTCACCGGTCCTTTCGTTCGTGTCTCTTGGGCCGCAGCTCCAGGCCGAGCACGTCGCACCACCGCTGAATCGTAGAGAGCTGCGGGTCGCGCTCGCCTGTGAAAAACGCATGAACGCTCGCGTAGCGCGTCTCGGACAGGTCAGACAGCCGTTTGAGGCTCATTCCGCTTTCCCGGAACGCCCGTCGAATCCGCTCGGCCATATTGGATTGTCTACCGCTCACATCTATAGGCTATCACACAGGGGATATCCCGTCAAGTCGATTCCGACGATTCTCCGCTGTTTCCCCAAAGTAGCCGAGCCGCCTGTTGGTACAGCTCGGCCACGTCGCGATGCCGCTCGTCGCAACGTCCAGCGCGGTATTGTAGGTAGTGCGCCCATCGCTGAGGCGTCCACTCCTCACGTGCACACACGAGCCCTTGCAGTGGTTCGGGCAAGGCGTCCAGGTCGGAGCCAGTCATCCACCGGGCCGGCCGTTGCCCGGTGTTCAGGCCGTGGGCGGACTTTCCGAGCACGCCTAACCGCTCGGCCTCACGTTGGGCCCCCTGCACGTCCGGGCTGGCTGGGTCAGCCCACAGAGGATGCTCCTCGGCTCGAACCCTTCGGTCGTTTTTGTCGTTTATGTCGTAGTCCAGCGCCGGCTCGGATTCTGAATCCTGACCGTCAAGACGCAGGGAAGGCTGCCGTGCTGGAGTTGTCTCTTGTCCGGCTTTCAATTCAGCAAGCGCCTCTTGCACAAGGTCCAGGTACCTTCCCATTACTGCACCCGTCTTACGACATTAACGACCGAAACGACAAAAGCCCCCTATCCCGCCACCAAAACCCAAACCTCAGCCGGCCGGCCGTCGGTAGCGACTGACTTCGGTTCGGCCAGCTTGAAGCGGTAAAGCAAAGCCAATGCCCGTCCAATCCGATCGCGCGACACGTTGCGCTGGAATAAATCACGTATGTCCGTCCGGCTTAGGCCGCTTGGCCGCGATTTCAGGGCTTCGTAGATGTCGTCTGCGATCGGGTCGCCAAGCGCCCGGCCGAAGATGTGATAAACCGATCGTTCCGCGAACTCCCAGAGCGCGAGCGCGGCCGTCAGATGCGCAGGCCGGATTAGCGTCGACCGATCCAACAGCGCGTAGACCGACGCCAGTCTCATCACCTGCGCCTCGGCCCTCGCGATGAGCGCACCCGCCAAGCCAGGTTTCCCTTCGGACAAGTCAGGATAGACCTTATGCCAGATAGCCCGCGCAGATTCGTCGCGCTCCAGCCGCCGCGGCTTACGACTGAATTCAATCGCTGCACCCAACCGCCTCAGGATCGGGGCGAAGTCCACCCGATCAAGCCTGCCGCCATCAGGCAAAGCCTTCGAGCGCCGGACACAAATCCAGAGAAACCGGTTCCCGAACCCGCCCGCGATCTCACTGAGTTGAAGGTAGCGCTTCAGCTCATCCGCCACGATGTGGCCCACAATGGAGATGTGCGCCCCGGTTGCCCGGGCAGGACTGTTCTTTGTAAGGGCCCGGAGCGTCCCGCTTTCCCAGGCGGTCCGGATGATCGGCGAAAGGGTGTTTCCGTCGCGCTGCAACATTCGCAAAACCGAGGCGAACTCGGGTTCGTAAACCAGTGCTCTCTTGTCGCTCACACCGACATCAACGACCACCTCTTCGACTTTCTTTGTCTTCCTATCGCGCTCAGGCTTTTGGATCGGATCGCGCACCTGCCAGATCAACCCCTCACCGCTAGACAATCCCGTCATTGCCCGCTCGGTCTTCCACTGCGCAGCGCACGAGTCAAAGAGCCGGATCACTTGACTCCAGCTCGTCCCCTTTCGTGCTTTACTGGTCTCACCGACAAGGACCGCAAAGAGGTTCATATAGTGGACCGCACCATCGGCAACGAAATGCGCCCCGTGGCCGATCACATTCCCGAACGCCACGAGGAACTGAATGAGTAGTGCGACGGGATCAGCCTCGCTGTGCGGCTCTATCGCGCGAACAATCTCCCCTGGAAGTCCGTGATAGGCCGTGTCGTCCACTCGGTCCGGCCAATCATCCGCCGCCGGCGTGATATCGGCCCCCTCAAGAACCGGCACCTGCAAACGTTGCCCGGTGCGGGCAGTCATGCTCTGCTGTTTCACGGTATATAAGTCCATTGGCCCGGTCGGTGTGTTCGCCAAAGCGCACGATCGGGCCGTTGTCTAATGTAGATTCAATGTCACTCCGCGTCGCACCGGCTTGAACCCATGCACGGACGTCCTTGACGCCCGGCGGGGGGATGATGATTTGCACCGAAGGACAGACTGGGCGCAGCTCCCGAACGAGCCGGATTGCGCCGCGCTTGCCTGGCGCGTCTTGGTCTGCCATCATCACGACATCCCGGCCACGGGCGAGCTGTACCACATAAGCTGCGGAGCCGTTACAGCTAGGTCTTCCAACCGCGGACAACCCAAGGGTCAATAACGCGGCCGTGTCGGTCTCGCCTTCCGCGACAAAGAGCGCGCCGTCAGCGGGAACCGAGTCAGGAACGAAAAGCCCCGTCACAGAGCCGGTTACACAGAGCTTCTTGCCGTTGGGCAGGCGGCGTCGAATCCCAATGATCCGGCCGGTCCCGTCACGCATAGGGAACGTGTACGCCCAGCCGTCGTAGCCGGTGTGGAGCCGCCGCAGACTTTCCGCCGACACGCCCAGGCAACGGGCGAGCTGCGCGACCATTTTGTCCGTGGCAGCTCTCTCGTGCCGTTCGGCAAGCGCGCCGAAATCCCGCGGTGTCCGACGCTCGACGACTGTGACACGCCCGACGTGTCCTCCGTTCCAGTCGCCGCCTTCGCGCAACCGATGGAGCCACCCGCCATTTCCGAGCTGCCTACAGCTCTCGCTGCGCATGCAACACGCCACGGCGCCGTCCCGCGTTACAGTGCACCAGTCGGGCTTCCCGCAAATGCAGCAGGGGTCTCGCTTCGTCACGCGCTGCCAATCGCTCATGAAGTCGTGCCCTTGGCAGCCTCCCACCGATCGCGCGGTGGGCAATCAGCATCGAGCCAGGCAAGCAACTCTTGCCGTCGCCAGCGAACGCTTCGGCCCAACCGAATCGGCACGGGGAGCCGACCACTTGCGTGGAGCTTCCACACGTGCCGCACTGAAATAGCCAGCAGTCTCGCCACCTGACCGGCAGACAGCGCCACACACTCGGGCTCGTTAGATGTCGTTTGTGTACTCATGCCCGCAGGATAATGCGCGACGGTGTGCTTTGTTTGTCAATCTACAAGTGACCTACGCAGCGTAGGTGCGAGAAACCGCCCCCACTCGCTCACATCGCAGTGAGAATAAGAAGATTTCTAAGGTGACCTACGGTCTGCCTACGCTCACTGCTTGCCGCGTAGGTCGGTGATGATGTGCCAAACGGCTGTTTCGTCGTATCGGTATTTAGCTTCATGGGAACGCTGATCCGCAATCTCGGACCACCCGGTGTCGTCAGGATGCTTCTCACGCCATCGGCGCAGCCGCTGGTCAAGGGACGGCAACTCAAGGCTATAATGCTCCGCGATTTCAGGTGCTGAATGCAGGCCGGGGCGCGGCGCGCCGCCCGAACGCTGCGTACTGCTCGCGGTTTCAGATTCGCCCACAGCCTCGGCACCTCCTGACGCGGCCTCATCCGTGGCTGCGGCGTTGAGGAGCGCGTCAGACATGTCGACCAAAGCCGCTGGTTCATCCGGCGTTTTGCCCACAATATTCCAGAGTCTACGGGCCTCTTTGGCCAGGGCCTGGATGCCATCGCCATACTGGCCCATCGCGGCCCCCTGGCACATATCCCAGATTGTGTCCCTGGCTTCTGGGGGAGTGGGGTACGGTTCAACGCAGAACGTTGGGGTCCCGAACCGGGCCTTCAACTGCTCGACGATCCGCTCCGCCCTATTTCTCCCTATGACCACCCAAATCGGAATCCGCCAGGGGCGCTCAAGCCCTGAAGACCAGCGATCACTCGGTACCTCTTGTGGGTTCGTGACGAAGATCACATAGGCATCGGGGCCCATGTCAGGGGAGAAACACGATGTCATGCTTCACCTGCTTTCTGAGTCGGTCCCGGGGGTCGGTCTGGGAAAAGCAGGTGAGGAACCCAAACCGGCCGCCGGGTCCGCTGAACGCTGGACGGTGATCAGCTGTCCTGGGGGTATTATAGTGATGTGCCAACAGGGCTCGACTACTTCCCGAACGTTGTCCGCGTCTAAAGAGGCGCTTCAGGCTGCTCCGACCACGAGACTCACGCCCTGCCCTCCAGCGTCGCCCGGCAAACGAGAGGCTCGCCGCGTTCCCCGGTTCCGGCTTAGGGTGAGCGTTGCGGCCACGACAGCCCCGCCCTGCGCCCCTCGCCGCCGGCGGCTCCCGAGGTCGAAGGGGCGCCGGCGAAGGTCCATGGTGAGTGCCAGGCGGATTGCCAGCCCGTCGGCGATGGCCCTGGCACCTGCCGACATCGACTCCCGTGCCGGCACGGTCGGTGGGCCGCAAGGGGAGGGCAGCAAAGCCCGGCCGGGTGGCATCGCCAAGGATACTCGCGGCGGTTATTGCCCCAATCGGGCCGCGAGGTGGGTAAAGACGCCGTTACACCGCGTTTATCACCTCTACATCGAGGCTCGCGGTTTCGCCCACCAAGAGCGTTGAACAGGTTCAATAATAATAGTCAGCGCGAGCGGAATTCAGGTCGTGTCGGGCGAGACAAATTTCTCGAACACGACCAGGTTCTCTGCGGTGCGTGAGTCCCAGCGGATGCCCACGATGTCGTAGCCACGTTTGATTGCCAGGAGTAGCATCGGACGATGATTGTTGTAGCACTCTAGGCGAATCATCTCGTACCCCTGGTTGCAGGCCCAGGCATGCTCCGCATCCATGAGCTGCGTTGCTACACCTAGCCGACGGGCGTCGGGCAGCACCCCGTAAAGCCAACTGTAGAACGTTGATGGCCTGAGCTCGTATCCGCACGAGAACCCGACCGGCTGTTTTTCCAACTCGGCCACCATGACGAGTACATTGCGATGGTGCAGGCGCTTCTCGAAGAACTTGGCATCCGCCGGCGGTTTGAAGATCGCGTTGTACAGATCGCTGATCAACTCATACTCTGCAGCGCCGACTATTTCGATCTTTGCATTCGCCATGGAAAGGCCCTCATCGGACCCAGGTACAAATCCAGGTAGCACGCGGAGCCGATAGGCTCCGGACAGCGTGCCGACTAGCGTACGGACACGTCGCTGTTGTCGAACTTGCGCTTACAAAAACCCGTGTATTGAGCCTTGCGCTCCTGACCTTCGATGATCGCACGAGGGACGTTGACGTTGTCTTGACGGCCACTCAATGGTGCTCCAAAGCCTGAATGTCACAAGTCAAACACCGTTCAAACTCGACGGTCAAGTGTCAACCGATAGATGTCCTCCGTCTCGGCTGCAATTACATCCCATGAGAATCGCGATTCCGCTTCTCGGCGGCCGTTTCGCCCGAGACGACGACCGTACGCCCTGTTCGAGAGGACAACGTCAACTCCTTGGGCAATCGACTCATGGTCCGCCGCCACTGTCATCCCCGTGCTTTCGTGTCGAATAAACTCCGCGGGGCCGCCGTTCCGTGTCGCCACCACCGGCCTGCGGGCGCTCCATGCCTCGAGGATTACAATGCCGAAGGGCTCGTTCCGGCTCGGCACGCACACCATGTCCGCAGCCTTGAACAAGCCCAGCAAGTCTCGGCCTGTCTGGTGGCCAAGGAAGCGAACCGCCGGAGTTACGCCCAGCTTGCGTGCCCGGTGCTCAAGTTCCTCGCGCATGTCTCCATCGCCGGCAAAAAGAAACCGTGCCCGGCGATGTTGTCTTCGCAGCCCGGAAACCGCGTCTAGTAGCAGGTCGGGACCTTTCTGTGACGTCAACCGTCCGGCGAAGAGGACCGTGGGGTCGTTCACACCCACACCGCACCGGCGCCGAACGGCTTGGCCGTTCACCCGATTGTCGAAGCGACCTACGTCGACGCCATTGTAGATCACGTGCATCTTGCCCATGGGAACACTGTAAAGTTCATGGACCTCCCTTCTCAACACGCCTGACACGCAGATCACACGGTCTGCAACGTACGTACCCTCCCATTCGATCTCTCGGATTCGCTTGGAATGGCCGCCAAACAGTCGGTTGCCACAACGGCCGAACTCGGTGGCATGAACGGTCATGACCACCTCCCGATGATGTCGGTTCTACCCTGGCTCTCCGGCTCGTTAGCCCTTGCACATCGATCTACAAACACCTCGAGCTTGTAGCCGTCTGGGTCGAATACAAACACTTGATAGTGACCGTTGTATACACGAGGTCTGGTCGCGCGGTGGCCGAGCTCCCGCGCCCTTGCGTAGATGTCCCGGACGTCCTGCTCAGTGGACACACGCATACCCACATGATCGAGCCCGGCGAGCTCCGCGCCTGCCGGAAAACCCTCCGACAATACGACGCCGAATAGCTCGCTACCGGACGCCGGGACACCTACACAAACGCACTGGTTTTCGAGTCGAGCTACTGTCTTCTGGCAGCAAAGGCCAAGCACGTCGCAGTAGAACCCGATGCTGTCCTGCAGGCTGCGGACCCGCAGCTCGACGTGGCTGATCCCAGCGATTGTTGTTGTTCCACGGCCTGTAATCATACCCGCCTCATCCACCTGGCTGCTTACAGTATGCAGTCACGGCGTGAACGGCCCCTGAAATGCGGATTAATTTTGCTTAATCCGCCTGCTGCCTCAGGTGTCATGTTCACATCCTTCTGCTCGTTTGGCGTGACGAGTGCGGGCACGCCTACCTTCAGCGGTCGCCCCCGCGAGCCGAAGATGATTGACAAGCTCAACATGCGGCGATTCACTTTAGCGGGCCGTGCCGCCAGTGGCAGGGTAGGGTGGACCAGTGACGATCCGAGGAGTATTGGCAAGTTGGTCAAGGTCAGACAAAAGCTGGGCAAGTACCGAATCGACCAGCGAGTAGCCGAGGGCGGATTCGCTGCCGTCTATAAGGCTTACGACTCGGTGGCCGGAGTGTTCGTCGCGCTGAAGGTGCCCCACGAGCCGTTTGCAACAAAGGCAATGCTCGAAGATTTTAGGAAGGAGGTCAGGCTCGCTGCGCAGCTCGATCATCCTAATGTCCTGCCCATAAAGGATGCCGGGTTCGTCGATGGCGTCTTCGTCATCGCATCTCCACTCGGGACTGAATCGCTTGCAGATCGACTCCAGCGACGCATTTCCATCCGAACGCTGGTCTCCTACGCCGATCAATTGCTCGAGGCGGTGGCCTATGCCCATAAACGGCGGATCATGCACTGTGACATCAAGCCTGAGAATCTGATTCTCTTCGAAGGTGACCGCCTGCGGCTGGCCGACTTCGGCATTGCCCGTGTTGCGTTGAGAACCCTACAGGCCTCGGGGAGTGGAACCGTAGGCTATATTGCGCCCGAGCAGGCAATGGGTAAGCCTTCGATGCGCTCCGATGTATTCTCGCTCGGGTTGATACTTTATCGAATGTTCTCGGGGCAGCTTCCAGAGTGGCCTTTCCGCTGGCCACTTCCGGGACTCGAACGCCTTCGAGCGACGCTACATGCGGACGCGGTCAAATTTCTGCGGCGCGCGTTGGACGTTGACCACCGCAAACGATATGCCGAGGCCGTTCGCATGCTCGCATCGTACCGTCGCGTTCGCCGGCATTTCCTACGCGGCGCAGCCAAGGGTGCCAAACGCCGTCGGCCCGTCCGACCTGGTCACCAGGACGTATGGAAGACGGTGCAGCGCCGCGCGTTTATCAGGCGATATGGCCGCACGCTCGAGGTGCACGGCACCTGCCACAGGTGCTCGGGCCCGGCGGCTGAAACGATGCAGATATGCCCATGGTGCGGTGTAAAGCGACGCGTGCCTCGAGACGAGCATCGGTTCAAGGCAGCGTGCCCGCGCTGCAAGCGGAGTCTGAAGACGGATTGGCGCTTTTGTCCGTGGTGTTACGGAGCGGCGGTCAATCCAGATTCACTCTTCCGTCACTCTGACTATCGATACGCTGGTCGATGCCCCAACTCCTCCTGCCACGGTCGACAGCTGATGCCCTTTATGCGTTACTGCCCGTGGTGCCGACGGAAGGTGCAAAGACGGTGGACCATTGAAGGGTCGAAAGATCGGTGCCCCCGGTGCGGGTGGGGCGTCGTGCTGGAACACTGGTCCTTCTGTCCGTGGTGTGGGAAGCGCCTTGACCGAAGGTGACAGCATCTCATGGGCCAAGACGACTCTCAAGTCGACCTTATCCTCACACGGACTGAGCTCGATAGATGTCAGAGAATCCGAGTCGGAGCAGGGTATGCCTGCTACTTCACGACCCGAACACCCGGCAAAGAGTCTCCAAATGAGGATTCGTTGGCCCTCGTCGGCATGGATTCCACTCGCGGCGTAATTGCCTTGGCAGATGGCTTCGGCGGTCAACCGGCCGGGGACCAAGCATCTGAGCTCGCCGTGAGAGCGGTCGTATCAAGCGTGCACGATGCTGTCCAGAACGGAGCCGACCTTCGCGATGCCATCATGGACAGTTTTGAACAGGCGAACGACGCTGTGCTGGCGCTTGGCGTTGGTGCGGCGTCCACACTTGCCGTGGTCGAAATAGACGGCGACAGTGTCCGTGCCTATCATGCCGGCGATTCCGAGGTGCTCATGGTCGGCCAGTGCGGAAAGGTGAAGCTCACGACGATGTCCCATTCGCCCGTGGGATACGGGTTAGAAGCAGGCTGGATCAGTGAAGAGGATGCCTTGCATCACGAGGAACGTCACCTGGTATCAAACATGATCGGCTCATCGCAAATGCGCATCGATGTCGGCCCCCCTGTCACTATGCGGCCGCGCGACAGGCTCTTGATCGCAACAGACGGCTTGTTCGACAATGCTGGCGTGCCGGAAATCGTTGAGATCATTCGCAAGGGACCGCTCGAGTCCGCTGTGACGAATCTGGTCAGATCTTGTCACCGCAAGATGACCGAACCGCGCGATGGTGAGCCGTCTAAGCCTGATGACCTGTCGCTCGTCCTGTACCACCGTCAGCGCTATTCTGGCCCGCAAGCGGGAGGCGCACTGTGAACTCGCACCCGCCATCCGGGTGGTTCGCAACCGTAACATCTCCACCGTGAAGGCGAGCAACCCCGCGGACGATGGTTAAACCAAGCCCAACGCCTTTGAATGATGACTGTGGGTCCGGTGCGCGGAAGAAGCGATCAAACACACGGTCGACGAATTCGGCCGGGATTCCTGGTCCACGATCGCGCACGGCGAGAACGAACTCACCCCCGTCCAAACGAACGGCGATGTCGATTGCCTCTCCGGCTGGCGAATAACGAATGGCGTTGCGGATCAAGTTGGCCACCATGAGTTGCAACAGGCCACCGTCACCCCGGACAGCCGGCTCCGTCTCATCGCCTTCGGGCATGGCCAACACCGGCACCAGCTGCACCTCACGCTGGGTTGCCACCGGGTTGCAGCGCTCTACCGCGTCCATAATCATCTCGTTGATGTAGATTTCGCCGACTTCCTGCAACGGGATGCCGGCTTCAGCCCGGGCGAGCGTGAGCAGGCTGTCAACGGTCTGCGCAAGCATGCGGACCTCATCCTGGATGTTGGTCACAAAACTGTCATACTCTTCAGAAGTGCGATCCTGTTTCAGGAGTAGTTGTGCCTGCCCGAGCAAAACGGCCAGCGGGGTCTTGAGTTCGTGAGCTGCATCTGCAATGAACCGTTCCTGGGAAAGGAAGCTGTTGGAAAGCCGATCGAACATGAGGTTCAGTCTGGCGATCATGTTCGCCACCTCGTCTCTCCCCTTCGGCGCTTCGATACGCGCCGTAAACCGGTCTGCACGCATTTCATCTGCCGCTCTGGCGACCCGTTTGATTGGAGCCAGAGCCCGCCCCGCAAGCAGCCAAGAAACGACGCCAGCAACTGCGAGTGCAACGGGCACAGTAACAAGAACAACGCGTCGGAGTCGGCCGACTGACCGATCGACCTGTAGGGTACTCACGGCGGTTTGCAGGAAGAAAGGTTGTGTCTCTGGATCGTTGTAAAAGACGGTCAGGAGGCGAAGCGGGCTATGTACCCCCAATATTGAGCTTGCCTCCGTTCCACGAATTGTCTCCAGGATCATCTCCTTCGTTCGCTGGGATGCCCGCCCCGCATCACTGAGCGGCAAAGTGTGGTCTTCGAGGTTTTTCGACCGGTAGGCGACGCTTTCGTCTGCGAGACGGACCTGGAAGAAGTAGCCCGGAAAGCGAAATGGGTTGACTCTCCCGCGTTTCGGTGTGGATCCTCTGTCACCTGAGATCGGTTTGAGCGGCACGGCTATCTCTTCAACAATGACCCCGACACGGTCCCTGAGCCGCTCGTCAAACTGTTCCCGAAGATCACGCTCACGAGCCGTAACGATCGCGACACCCAGGGAGATTAGCAGCAGGCCGAACACGATCGTGTAAAGGGCGGTCAGCTTGAACCGGAGCGTGCTGAGATGAGGCCAGAGCCGCACCATGATTACCACCCTAACCGTCGAACATCACTCACCTGTCTCTGGGAGGCGGAGGCTGTAGCCTGTTCCGATGACCGTATGTATCAACCGTTGGTTAAAGCCGCGATCCAACTTGCGGCGGAGCATGCTGACGTAGACATCGATAACGTTGCTGTTACTATCGAAGTTCATATCCCAGACGTGCTCGCCGATCGATGTTCGCGTCAACACACGATTCGGGTTGCGGAGAAAGTACTCAAGCAGAGCAAACTCCTTCGCCGTAAACCTGATCTTCTGGCCGGCGCGCGTGACCGTTCGCGTGAGCAGGTCCATTTCGATATCGGCGAACTTCAGCCGGGACGACTCCTGGGCGTCGCCCCGTCGTAAGAGGGCACGCACCCGCGCGAGCAACTCGTCAACCTCAAACGGCTTCGTAAGGTAGTCGTCTGCCCCCGCATCAAGTCCTTTGACTTTGTCGCTGGTTGTCGAGAGTGCGGTCAGCATGAGCACCGGTGATTTGACCCCGCGCCGCCTGAGGTTCTTGCAGGTCTGGATCCCGTCCTGGTCGGGCAGCATGACGTCCAGGATGACGAGATCGTACGGCTCCGTAGCCGCCATGTGCTCGCCATCATGCCCGGCATTCGCCACATCTACAGCGTAGGCGCTCTCGGTCAGGCTCTGGCGAATCACGCTTGCCATCTTCAGATTGTCTTCGACAACAAGGATTCTCATCGCCTGTCTCTCCTGCAGATGACGCCAGTACTTCGTGGTCCCGGCGCACAAATCCAGGCCTGTGCCGCCAGGGTCCCGCAGCGCCTGTTCGCGGCAACGGTGCACCATTATCCCCCGCCGAACGGAGGCGACAAGTCCCAGGGGATTTGTCCGACTTGCGGCCTACAAAGAGACTCGGTTCCGAGCTAGCGCCGCAGTAAAATGAGAGGGATTTAATACCGATTTCAGCCCTGTCTCACGCTTGGGCGATACGCTTGTGATGGAGCGCGTGAATGAGCCCGCGCTTCGAGACACCACCAGGCTTGCCTGTCGCAAGCGTGGCCAAGGAGCTCATGCGAGGCAGCAACAATGAACGTGCGGATTGTGACGCGTCGCATCGGTATCGACGATACAGTTCGTGAGTACATCCGACGTTGTATCGCCAATGCTCTGAACCGACGACTCAACCGGGTCGCTGACGCGGTTATAGCACTTGAGGATCTCAATGGTCCGCGGGGTGGCAAGGATCAACGATGCTGTGTCACGCTCCTGCTAAGTCCACGCGGGAGCGTGCGCGCGCAAGCTACTGGCTCTGACATCTGGTCCGTTGTAGATCGAGCTGTTCAGAAGGCCGCTCGGCAGTTGGATCGGCTGCTGGAATCCAGTTGGAGTTCGCGGCGACGCCTGTATCGCCGGCAGCAGTTCCGTGCGGCGTAGGATCGGCAGATGCCGCCGGGTGTTTCCGAGGTTCGGCGTGTGAAGGAGAACCCTTGATGGTGCGACTCAGACCCAGTCAGAATCGTGATGGAAGGTGTGCCAGACGGGCCGCCAATCTCGCGCTCCGAACGAGCTCCGTCGAACAAGAGTCGAACAGCGGTGACGGTGGCCTTGTGTCTGAGCCAGCACGCAGGATTCGCCGGGACCGCCTCACGCGTCATCTGCGCCAGCTTCAGCAGCGTCGGATTGAGCTTCTGGGCGAACTAGCCGGGTGTTCGCTGGAGTTCCATGACTCGTCCGGGAGTGTCCCCGAGAGTGATCAGCCAGGATACCGAACGTCACAATCCGTCAGCTTGCTTGAAATGAGACGCCTGACCGAAGCACTCCGGGGCATTGATGCAGCGATCGCACGAGCGGCCGCTG
>CP070827.1:242786-258401 GCA_020344555.1 Phycisphaerales bacterium | reverse complement strand
TCTTCAACCGACAGCAGATACGAGACCTCGCCCTTGTGGCACTCCTGGCACGGAATTGCAGCGTGGACCGACTGAGCGAGCTGATCCGCCTCGGACGTGTGGCACGCCGTACAGGTAACCGGCTCCCCTGCCGCCCAGCAGAGCTGCGATAGGACTGCCGTTGCTGCAGCGGTCTGGATGATCGTCAAACGAATAAGGTCAGCCTCACGTTGTAGAGAATATAGAATTCCGGGCCCGGTTCGTCTCGTAGACGGCACCTGGACGGCGTCATGGCCGCCCGAGTACCCTCCTAGCCTACCGTGCCGAACTCGACACGCAAGGCCCCTTCCGATGCGATGTTTCACTAATCCGGGCGCGGCCAAGACCGACGGGCCTTCCCCACCCCACCCTGGCCCTGGTCCACCTTATCCCAGCGTGACGCACGATCGCAGGGGTTGCGCAGTGTCCCGTATATGCCCGTGTATTGGCCTCGCCAGATTCCAATTGCAAACATTGGCCAGATTCTGTATTATACCTAAAGCCCGCGGGGCGTATCGCTGGGTTGTGGGTTCCGTTACCTGATTTGTTAAGGATAACATTATGAAAACTCGATTGACGATCTTCGTGGGGCTTGTGGCGATCGGCGCAGGCCTGGCCTATTGGCAGGTCGATCTCGTCTCACCGGCTGTTGCCGGAGATGAGTCGGTCGTAGCCGCGGCGGCAACGGTCTTGCCGGCTTTGAACGGTGAGGGCGAGTACGAGTACATCGGCAACAAGAAGTGCAGGAAGTGTCACAACAAAGAGTACAAGAGCTGGAAGGAGACGGCGAAGGCCAAAACCTTTGAACCCCTCAAGCCGGGGCAGGCCAGCGAGGCCAAGCAAAAGCACAACCTCGATCCGGCCAAGGACTACACCAAAGACGAGGGCTGCCTGGCATGTCACAGCACGGGCTTCGGCCAGCCCGGCGGGTACTTTGTCCCCGACACAGCCGATGAGGCGGCCGTCAAGAAGGCCAAGAAACTCGAGGGCGTCGGATGCGAGTCCTGCCACGGGCCGGGCAGCGCCTACAACAAGGTTTTCGAAGAGATCAAGAAGTCCAAGAGAATGTACAAGGTCGAGGAACTATATGCGGTCGGCCTGAAGAAGATCGATGAGTCCGTCTGCACCCCATGCCACAACGAGAAGAGCCCGACCTTCGAGTCATTCGACTACGAGAAGCAGAAAACCGAAGGCCTGCACGAGGTTCATCCACTCAAGCAGCGCGAAGAGTAAGCCCTGCCCGTCAATACGGTGATTTCTCGGACGAGGGGTCGTCGCGGCGTCCCCTCGTCTTGTATGTACGCGATGGGGTAACGCGTTTCCGCAATGGCAGCCGGCTGAGATCTCTCGCATCTTCCTGGCACGCCAGCGAGCCACACCACCATTGGCCGAGGCATGCCACTAAATCGCATCCTGACAAGCATGGAGGGTCTTCGGCAAGCCCCACGGAGCTCCTCGCTGCGCGTGCAACGGCCGAGGTCGAATACTTTATTAAAGCGAAAATGATGTGTTTGCATTCTCAACTTTAGGGAATGCTCTGCTGAGTTCAGTCATTCGTCCCCTTGCCGGAGCGAGGCTTCCCAACCAGAATACCGCTTCCTGGCTTCTCCGAGAGAGGCCCGGCTACGATAGTGGGGCACTGGGCAAAGGGGCCGACGCCGGAATAACAAGGTAGGTTGAGGTCATTCGTGGCCGATAAGCGCAGCATGCGGTCCTGCTCTATCCGCTGCCATACCGGCAGTGGTGCAGCAGGCGCGCCAAAAGGGTGCGCGAGGTTGCGGCAGTGCGGTCCGATGAAAGGGGTCGACTGTCGATGCATGCATCGGTGACCAGATCGGACGTTACGACCCACCTGTTCCGGGCGAGTCCGGTTGCTACACTGCTATGAGCGGTTGGTCGAAGTCTGTGGCGTGCGTTTGGCGCTGGCTTCTTGGTTTGAATAACGTTCCGATGGGAACATTTTGGTTTTGAGGTGCAATATGAGTCTCGAGAGCAAATTTGGTGGTGGTGGCATGCTGCTTCGTCTGCTGGGGGTCTGCTCTGCAGCAGCGCTGTGTGTGATGATCGGGTGTGGGAACCTCGGCGGCGGCTGTCGCGGCGGGGGGACCGGCATGGGCGACGCTGACAACGATGGCATCATCGACGCCGCCGACAACTGCCCGAACAACGCCAATCCCGATCAGGCAGATGCCGACGATGACGGGGTGGGCGACGAGTGCGACAACTGCGTCAGCGACGCCAACGCAGACCAGGAGGATACCGACGGCGACGAGGTGGGCGACGTGTGTGACAACAGCCCGACGGATCCCAACCCCGGTCAGGGCGACGCCGACGGCGATGGCGTCGGGAACGTCAGTGATAACTGTCAAGACATTCCCAATCCCGATCAGGCCGATGCCGATGGCGATGGCGTAGGCGATGTGTGCGATAACTGCACGGACGACCCCAACAGCAGCCAAACCGATGCCGACGGGGACGCCGTCGGGGACGCCTGTGACAACTGCCCTACCGATGCGAACGCCGAGCAGGACGATGCCGATGAGGATGGCGTCGGCGACGACTGTGACAACTGTGAGAATACTCCCAATGAGGACCAACTGGATACCGACCGAGACGGTGTCGGTGACGCTTGCGAGGGTGACCGCGACGGTGACGACGTGCCTGACCCGGAGGACAACTGTTTAGATAAGAAGAATCCGGATCAGCTTGATTCCGACCTCGACGGTGTGGGCGACGTGTGTGACAACTGCCCGGACGACCAAAACGGGCCGGCGGCCGGTCCAGATATCCAAAAGGATACGGACGGGGACGAGGTCGGTGACGTCTGTGACAACTGTCCGGATGATCCCAACGGTCCGGTTGCCGGGCCGAACAATCAGCTCAATTCAGACGAGGACAGCTTCGGCGATGAGTGTGACAACTGCCCCTTTGTAACCAACCAGGGCCAGGACGACACTGACTTTGACGGAACTGGTGACGCGTGCGAGGGCGATGAGGACAGCGATGGGCTCATCGATGATGCCGACAATTGCCCGGGAACGCCCAACGGGCCCGATCGCGGCACGTGCGTGGAGGGTGACAGCGGGACTTGTCTTACGGACGACGACTGTGACACTACCTCGGGAAGTGCGGACGGCCTTTGCAGTATGGATCAGGAAGACTCCGATTCCGACCAGTACGGCGACGCGTGCGACAACTGCCCTGACGAGACCAACGATCAGAATGATGATGACAATGATGGTGTTGGCGATGACTGCGATAACTGCCCCGACAAATACAACCCCAGTCAGACGGATATCAACCCTGCTGATGGTGTCGGTGACGCCTGCCAGGGCGCCCCACCCGAGCCGGTTGAGGTCACGATTCAGCCGGGCAGTGGATTTACGTTCCCATGCGAAGAGATCACGCTCACCGTTATTGTGAACAGCCCCACCGGCGCCGACTTGACCAGCAGTGCCTCGATCACGTGGTCGGGGGACACCGATCGCGTGGAGAACTTTACTCCGAACGGGAACGTGGCCACCTTTACGTCCCCGATCGCCCCTGACCAGGGCGATCAGATTTTCGAGTTCAGGGCTACTGCTGCAGTGGACAACTACTCAAACGGCCACGCCACCGTCGGTTTCATACTTCGCAACTTCACAGAGACAACGGAAGTAGCGACGAAAAGCAGCGGTGCGGCTGGTCCTGGAGAGACCGTGACGCTCAGTCTTGGTGATGCGGTCCCGGCCGACTGGCTCGACCCGGCCGAATGGGAACAGAATGAAGGTAACCTGCCAGCGGTCACACCACTTATCCCCGAAGGGCCCGGTGGTGTCACATTCACGGCGCCCAGCGTAACTGAGACCACCGATCTGGAGTTCACTGTAACGATCACCCAAGGCTGTCCGCTGGGCATACTCACGGGGTCCGTCACAGTGCCGATTCAGGTTGCTGACGTGGTGTTCGACCTTCCGAGTACCATCACGGTCGGCGGGACGCTGGATTTGGACGACGACAACAACCCCGACACTGGAGAACCGATTCTGACAATTATTGGGGCGCCGCCTGATCGGGAAGTGTTGTTCTTCCCTGCTGCTGAAGGTAACGGTCAACTACCGCCGGGCGTTGACGTCACGATCGACCAGGACACTGGTGTCATGACGGCCAATTCCGGTGTGGGGGAGACCATACAAATTACCGTGCAGGTCTTCGGGACTGCCGGATTGCTGGCAGAGGCTTCGGATACTATCGAGATCGTTGCCCCCGGGTAGCCGGGGCGTTAAGAGCAAGCACTAAAGGATGGCATGGGCCGGCCAAAAGCCGGCCCGTGCTTTGCGCGTCCGGCCCCAGGACTCCCTTGAAGCTGACGGCGGGCAAGGTATTCGAGAAGAACAAGTTTGCCTGATGACCTGGCAACTCGGTTCCGATAACAGAGGCATGCAGTAGACGGAACGAATTGTCGTCCGCCAGCCGGTACCCACAGCAACGAGAGATGATGGAGCAAAGTCAGCCTACGGTTCAAGGTGCGAACTCAGGCGCGATCGGGGGGCTAGACGCCCATCCCGCGCAGGGCGACCACTACGCTTTTCTGAATGCCGCGCTGGGCCACCTCGAGGCCGATCCGGAGAATGTGGCACTCACGCTACAGGTATGCCGGTCATATATTGCCCTTGGGCTGATTGGCCCGGCCCGAGATCTGTTGCGGAGCACAGGTGGCACGCGTCTCTCCGATCCCGAGATCCACGTTCTATGCGAGAAGATCGCTCGGGCACCATCCGGACGGGTTGCATGGAGTTCACTGCAGAGCCGGTTCACATCCAACGTAGCGCGGTTATACGAAAGGCTCCCCGAGATGAGGGAACACGATGCCATGTTCCGGGGCATCCCGCGAGAGTACGAACTCTATCGCACGTCCGACGGTAACTTACAGGTGGCGACTCGCTCCGTGGGCGGCCGGCGGCACTGGCTGCCCGATCTTAGCGATGTGAAACGTGTACTGGCGAGCGCGGAGTTGCCTCACAACCCAAAGGCGCTGTTTTGCGGCCCATATCTGATCGCCGGCGACCGGTTCGGAATGTTGTTCGACAAGGTGTTCCGGGGGACAGAGAAGATGTTCTTGACGTTCAGTCCCCGTATCTACGTGATCGAGGCGGACGTCGCGGCGTTCGGCATCACTCTATACGTAACTGAGTCGATCGAGCGACTTTGTCACGAACGTGCCATTGTGTTCGTCGGCCCAAACTGTATTGATCGACTCGTGGCTTACTTCAAGCAGCGCCCCGGTCTGCCCGCGCCAGAGTTTGCGGTCCGGTTGACTCCTTCCGGGGACGCGCTGTGCAAACAGGCATACCAAGCTCTTCAACCGCAAGCTTCTGCCCTCAAACAGAGGGACCACGAGAGGCGGGATGCCGTACATGGCCATTACAGCCTTCTCCCACGTGCTCACTGGGAAGAGCGCTTCAGGCCGGACCGAAAGGAACCACTGCGGGTCTTAGGCCTCACCAGTCGCTTCACCACCTATCTTCAGTATTCGATGCGCGACTGGGGAGCGGCTTTCAGAGATCGGGGTCATGAGTTTCGAGTACTTATGGAGGAAAGCGACCACGACCTGCTTCCCCGCGCCCGCATCACCGAAGTCATCGACGAGTTCAAGCCCGATCTGATCGTAATCATCGATCATCTTCGTAGGGAGTACGAATCGGCTGTTCCGGCGAACGTACCCCTGGTATGTTGGATTCAGGATTTGCTGCCTCATCTGGCAACCGCTCAGGCCGGTGGTTCACTCGGCCGGCTGGACTTCTACATTGCCAGAGACCCATCGATATTCACACACCAATATGGCTACCCGGCCTGCCAGGGTCTAACCTGGACGATGGCCACGGACGACCGGACTTACAGCAACCGGCCGATGTCCGAGGATGAGCTTGCCCCCTACCGTTGCGACGTGTCCTACGTCAGCAGTCACTCCACCTTGCCAAAGAAGTTCCACGAGGAGCGCCGACGGTGGTTCACGAACGATCCGGCCGCGATGCAGCTTGTAGACCAGCTTTTCGAAGCTCTACGCCGGTCGTTCACCGAGACGCCTGGTTCGGCTTTCGCTGCCGTCCCGTACCTTCTAGAGCGTGTGAAAGAGCAGACCGGGCTGGCGCCTGCCTCAACCAGGAGCGACCGTGCCCTCCTGCACTCATACCTGTACCCTCTGGCTGAGCTGATGTTTCGCCAGAGTACGCTGGAGTGGGTTGCAGACTTCTGTGATCGTACCGGACGGGTGTTGCATCTGTATGGCAACGGATGGGACGCACACCCGCACTTCGGACGCTTCGCACGAGGATTCGCCCACAACGGGCCCGAGCTGCGGGCCATCTATCAAGCCAGCACTATCAACCTGCAGATCATCGGGACCGGGGCCGTTCACCAGCGCCTGCTCGACGGCCTGGCAGCAGGTGGATTCTTCCTTATCCGCTACACGCCGGCTGACATGATCCACGAACCAGCGAAGCGGTTCCTGGCTGCTCTTCGCAAGTACAACCCAGCCGTTGACGTGGACTATGACGCTGAAGACATGCCGGAGCTGGGCGAAGCCATAAGAGGATTTTGGCGTCTTCGAGGCTTGGATCTCAAGCGCCATTCGGTCCGCGTGACCGCACTGGAGAAACAGAGGTACCGGGACATGGAAGCGATGGACTTCCGGCTGGCTGCGGGGGCGGTTTTTCCCGAGCACCGTGACGTGGCATTCGCCTCCGCCGATGAGTTCGAACGGCTGGCTGAGCGGTTTCTAACAGACATGGCGGGACGAAAGCAGGTCGCCGAATCGATGCGAGCGGCCGTGGTGAATCAGTACTCCTACCGAGCGCTGGTCGACGACGTTTTGGAGTTTATTCGGAAGCGGTTGGAACAGGAGGCAGTCGCCGTGTGAACGCGTATCGCGAACGGTGGGTCCGTGGCTGATCCCGTGGGTGAATGACGGTTGTTGAAGAACATGTTTGCGTTTATGCCACTTGAGACACGCATTCTCGGGGCTCGGCTGTCGCGGCGATTCGTGGGTCCGGCACGCACGTCGGCAATTCATCGGCTTCACGGCCAGCCGGCACTGCGAGCGGGTCTACCTTCCGGGCCGGCTTCTGAAAACGGTGGCCTCGATTGGCGGCAGGAGCGCCGCCATTTGCCTCGTCCGCGACCGGATGGCCTTTCCTCACTGGAAGAACTACGCTTACGAACGTGGCCCTCCTGACGTCTATCGAGCCGGAAGGCTCTGGGAGGCCGTAACCGGGTGGAACCGGCCCACCGGATCGCAGGTCAAGGACAGTTTTGGTGCTGATGCGGCCCAGGTGGGATTGTGGCGGCGCACAACGACGCCGAGGCCGATCCACGTCCGTACGGCCCCCCGCCGAGATGCGCCGTGTGGGGCGAGGGCTGCCGCTTCGGAAGCCTGGATTCCGACAGTGTGCCGGCGGTCGTGGGCACGGTCCACCGACACGGGCGCATGTGGCACGCCACGTGTAACATGCTTCGCAAATCGGTTATAAATAACGAAACGTGCGTTGTATGGAGATGCGATCGTGTTCGATTCCCCTGTAGAAGCTGTCAAATACCTATCCGACCATGACATCGCAATGGTCGATCTGAAGGTGGTTGGCGTGGCGGGACAGTGGCTGCATATCACCCTTCCGGCGCGCCGCTTCACGGAGAAGTACTTCGAGGAGGGAGTGGGGTATGACGGTTCGTCCGGGGCCGGGTTCGGGGACGTTGTAGACTCCGACGTCGCGGCCCGCCCGCAAGTCGACACGGCGTTCGTTGACCCCTTCTGCCAACACCCAACGATCAGCTTCCTGTGCGACACGATCAGCGCCGACGCAAAGGAGCCCGTTCCCAGCGACCCGCGGACGATCGCCAAACAGGCGGTCGAATTCATGCGCAGTTCAGGTGTCGCTGATGAAGCCGCGATGGGTCCCGAGTTCGAGTTCCATGTGTTTGACCGTGTTCGGGTGGCCAATGACCCGTACGACGTGCGTGTGGCCATCGAGTCCTCCGAGATCGACAGCGGCGGCATCACACCCGGCATCCCGACAAAACGAGGCTACATGCGCGTGCCGCCAAGCGATCAACTGCACGAGCTCCGCTCGGACATCGCTCTTACATTGGAGGGAATGGGCGTTCCGGTACACTATCATCACCATGAGACCGGCGCTCCCGGGCAATGTGAAATCGAGACCGACCTTGCGGGTCTGGTTTGCGTCGCGGACCGGGCCATGCTTGTCAAGTACGTCGTAAAGAACATCGCCAAGCGGCACGGCAAGCTGGCGACGTTTATGCCCAAGCCGGTCTTTGGCGAAGCCGGCAACGGTATGCACGTGCATCAAAGACTCGAAAAGGCCGGCCGGAATCTCTTCTACGACCAGCGCAAAGGGAATTATGCTAATCTGTCTGACACCGCCTTGCACTACATCGGCGGACTGCTCGCACATGGCAATGCCCTCACCGGGTTGACCAACCCATCGACCAACTCATTCAAACGCCTGGTGGAGGGTTACGAGGCGCCGACCAACCTGTTCTTCTCACTCGCGAACCGGTCCGCTGCGATTCGTGTGCCGCGCTACGCGGTCAGCCCCACCGAGAAGCGCATTGAGTACCGCCCACCGGATTTCGCCGGGAACGTCTATCTGAGCCTTGCCGCCATGTTGATGGCCGGTCTCGATGGGATCGAATCGAAGATCGATGTCGCGAAAAACAACTTCGGGCCGTTTGATACGGACCTGGCCAAGCAGGATCAAGCGTTTCGACGGAGAATCAAGCCCCTACCGCGTTCCTTGCATCAGGCACTCAGCGCGCTTGCGAACGATCACGGCTTCCTGCTTAAGGATGGCGTGTTTGCCGAGTCATTCGTTGACCACTGGATTGCTACCAAGCAGTTTAACGAGTCTCGCGAGATCGCGTCACGGCCTCACCCCTATGAGTATCACCTGTATCTGGATGTATAACGTGCCTGTCAGCCCACGTCAGCGACGAGGAATGCGCCGGCGTAACCATACGCGTGCTTCTGATCGGGGCGGACACCTATCGCTCGCCCGGCGGTCGCGCCTGTGGTAATCTACGTATCTTGATGCAGAAGCGGTTTCGCAAGACTAGGGAATCCAAGGCCGCTGACGTGTGGGTCGACGTGGGAAGGCTCCGGTATTCGGTCGAGCTCTACGAAGACGGCGAGTTCGTGGAGCGAAAGAAAGGTTTTCGGTCCGGAACTGAGCACGCCGAGGCATTCTTGTCGGGGAAAGACTTCTCTGCGCTGGTGCGAATCCAGCCGGACGGGAAAGTCCGTTGCACGTGGTCGCGCTGAACGTTGTTGGGATGTCTGGAGCTGGTGGCCCGGGGCCGTGCGGGCTGCCGCAGGCTGGCGCGCCCCCTGTGAGTTTCTGCTTGGCCGGGTCCCAGTCACAGCCGCTCTGTTTGTGATCAAGCGGTCTTGCCGGCAACCCGCTCGGGCCTGCCGAGCACGCCGATCTACGGCAAATACGACTCCTGTATGAGAGCCTGGGCATGTCGATGCCACACGGACTGTGGAGATGCCGGGGGGATGGCAATCGGCAGGCTTGCCCCGATCCGCATCTGCCGTCATAGTGCGCCCCGATGCTGGGCATCACGCAGCGGGGGCTGTTTAGGGAGGTAGATTGTGTCGTTGATCAAGGACCTGTTTCGCGAATCGCCGTTCGAGCCGCTGCGCTATCACATGAAGATGGTGATGGAGTGCGTGTCGCTGATCAGGCCGATGTTCGAGGCCGTCCGCGATCACCGCTATGAGGATTTGCAGACACTGGCCAAGAAGATCTTCAAGGCCGAGCACCAGGCGGACATCATCAAGGACGACATTCGCCAGATGATTCCGAAGCGGTTTTTTCTACCTGTGTATCGTGGTGACCTGCTTGGCTCTGTGAAACTCCAGGACGACATGGCGGACTCGGCCGAAGATCTTGCCGTTCTGCTCACCATCAAGGACCTGGATCTGCCTGAAGCGCTTGTACAGTCAACGTTCGAGTACCTGGCGAAGGTGGAGGACGTCTGCAAGCAGACTTGCGACATCGCGGATTATCTGCCGACTCTGGTTGCGGGCGATATGGTCGGCGAGGAAGCAGAACGTGCTCTGTCGATGATTGCCGAGGTCGAAAAGGCTGAATGGGAGGCTGACCGACTGCAATACACCTTGTCCCAAAAGCTGTTTGCCCTCGAAGACGAAATGAAGGGGACGGATATTTTGCTTTGGTTCCGTATCTTCGGCGAACTCGGCCAGCTTGCCAACTTCGCCGAGAAAACGGGCGATCGGCTCCGACGGATGTTGTCCGCATAACGGCCGTGGTCTCTCAAACTCACCTACCTGTGCCGATGCCGGATTCTTCAGTGGTCAGCCCAGTATATCCGCGACGTGGAACACAAGCCTGGAAGCCGACCTGCTTGACGTCCTATTGCCCTGAAACGTTAGGCGCTCTCGGCGCCGCGTACCTTATGTCACGGTCATGATCGAGTTTTCCACTCTTAGCACATTTCAACTCGCCTGCCTGGTTTTGGCGGTCGGTATGCTGATTTGGGATACCGTCGAGGTGGGCCGGAATGATGCCGCCAACCTGGTCAACGCGGTATTCGGTGCCCGCGTTCTTCGGCGGCAAACGGCGGTTGTTGTGGCCGGGCTCGCTGTTGTAGTCGGGGCCGTGCTCAGCTCCGACGTGATCGACACTGCACGGAAGGAGATCTTCGATCCTGTGGGGCTTGGGGTCCTCGATGATGCGTTGAGGGCGGCGCTGGCCATTTACTGTTCCGTATATATTGTCGACACCGTGCTGCTATACAGCTACTCCGCGTTCGGAATGCCCATCAGCACGACCGCTTGCCTGGTGTTTGAGCTGCTCGGCGCCGCCCTGGCAATCCAGGCGTCAACGGTCAACTGGGGCAAAGCCGGGACGGTGATGGCCGGAATCGTCTGTTCGATAGTCCTGACAGGATTCGCAGCGTTCTTGATTCAACGTGCGGTACGCGGGGCCATTCGCGATCGGTCCACTCATCTGGCTACGCTACTGCTGCACGGAGGTTGGGTCGGCGGTGGGCTGGCGGCGGGACTGTCTTACTTCCTCCTGCTTAAGGGCATGAAGAACGTCTCATGGGTCCAGCAGATCAGCTCCTGGCTCAGTCTGCTCAATGACACGGTCGAGATGGGTGTCGGCGGCGCTTTATTGCTCCTGTTCATGTGGGGCGTATTTGCCATCCTGATTCACGTGCTTCTGGTAGTCTATCGCCGGCGCGCCGCCAGGCTGCTTTTTCCCGTGCTCTCCGTGCTGGGCATGATTGCCATGGCGTTTGCCTTCGGTCAAAACGACCTGGCCAATTGCGCCTCGCCCGGGCTGGCCGCATTCACTCTTCTTCGTGAGCAGAACGTTGCGATTGGAACCGAAGTGGACATTGCCTGGTGGATGCTGCTGGCCTGCGGACTGCTGCTTTTTGTAGGCATGACCACTAAGAACGCCGGGCGGGTCACGAAAGCGGCCGTCTCCACGGGCAGCGTGAGCGATCACGTCGAACTGTGGGCCCCACGGTGGTGTGTCAGGATGGCGACCCGTCTTCTCGAGTTTCGGGGGCGCGCCCCGGCTTTGGCTCCCCGGGCCGCTGTGACTGCGGCGGGGAAAACGATGCACTACGACCCGCTACGGGCTTGCGTGATCATGTCGGTCTCAGCCAGCGTCATCGCCACGGCGAGCAGCCGGGGATTGCCGGTTTCGACGACCTACGTCGCCTTCGCCGCCGTTGTAGCGACGGGAATGGCCGACCGGATCTTCCAACGCGGTGACGCAGCACTGAAGATGGGCCGGGCGATATGGGTCGTCACAAGCTGGGTGCTCTCCGCGCTCATCGCTGTCGCCGCCACCGCTCTTGTGGCCACAGCGGTATATCGCCTGGCCATCTGGGGAATGGTTGGCTGTATTGCGGTGAACCTGCTTGTCCGCCGGGTTCTCAAGAAGAGGGCCGACCGGCAAGCCAGGCGCGTCGTGGAGGAGGCCTACGAACGCGCCCATCCCGAGGAGTTTGCCCTGGAACACGAGTGATCCAGTGCCTTGTGTGCCCTCAGCCGCTCGGGCGTGGTCAGAGACTATGGCATCGCAGGCGTGGCGGGCCACGACCGACCGTTCCGCCGCCGCGTGTTTCTCCCATCTGCAAGCCAGAGCGATCACCCCGTACGTTCTCTTTACAAGGGTGTCGGACGACCGCGTTTACCCCCGTAGGTGCAATGTAATGGAACCACGTTGCGCCGTCAGCGATCAGCCGCAAAATGCCCGTTCATCAATACCCGCTCCCGTCGTCCGTCCGTCGCTCTCGACCTAGACGGCGGGTTAATCAGGCTTGCTCTCGGTTTCGCGCTCAGGCACGGGCCGCCTCTTCTCGTTGGACGATCTGTTCGGCTTCGTCCTCCGGCTGCTTCACTGCGTCTTCGGCCTCGTGGAGCAGGTCGGCGACGTAGTCGGAAGTGATGTCCGTGCTGAGCAGCGCGAGGCGCTCTTCCACGTCGTGCGCCAGGAAGTCGAGCAGTCCCTTGTCGGCCAGCAGGTCCACCACGCGGTGGTGGAGCCAGAGCATCAAGGTTTGGTTCTTCCGCATGCGTTCGGGAAGCATGACCTGAATGCGCCCTTGAGGGTCCTCCTCGGCATGCAATGCGACAGGTTGAATGCGGTCCGGCTTCTTAGCCACGGCCCACCTCCTTTCGCTGGAGGATCGCTTCGGGGCGGATGCTGAAGTGCCCTGAGGCGACGCATACTTCCATCGTCCGAAAGACCGGCCTGTGGGCCAGAACGTGGCATTCTTCGCACAGGAACACGAAGCGGTCGCGCTGGATCGGCTCGACGTGATGGATGGAGAGGTTCTGCGTCGAGCCGCACACGATGCAGGGAGACAGGTCGACCTTGCCGGTTTTTACCAGACGGGTGGATTTGCTGCGCAGGCGGTTTCGCCGCCTCTTACGGTGACCTGCTCCTTTGCCTCTTCGTTTCAGTTCGACGGGACATGCGGTACTATCTACGGTAACCATTCGGCACCTCCTAGTGGTGTCGCTTGGCCAGAGCCGGGTCGGTGTTACAGCACCTTCTCGGCTCGCCTTGCGCACAGGCGGAGCCACCGTGTGGTTGTATAGCAGTAGCCGCCGCGCCGCGAAGGCGCATTGGGTGTGCTCACGATGACTCCGCAAAACCAAGTTGTCTGTAAAACCGCATTACACGGCCACTCCTATACAACCGTACGTGAGTATGAACCACGGGCGCCCGGCTGTCAAGAGAAAAATCGAAATTGTTCGGAAAAAGTCTTGGCCGGTCGCTGGGGCGCGATTTGGGGAAGGATCGGTGCGAACCTGCCCTCGGCCCGGCTTGCCTACCCGGCCGGGTTTGACACGGGTTGCCGATCGGGATCATTCCTCCGGCCCTTCGGGCCGGGAATTCACTTGCGTCTGCGACTGCGGACCAGGCGGGTCGTCCTGGGCGGCGAGAGGCCTTGTGCCCGGCCGTTCAAGGACAGCCCCTACGCAAGGTACGTAACACCGCCCGAGGGATGCGGTAGCGCGTAAGGTCCCCGTCAATGCCCGCCTTGCTTCCCGGGACGCGGAATGCCCGACGGCCACGGTCAGCGCGGAAGAGGCAAGCCTGAGCCAAGCTGGAACCGAGCCGCCGAGTGCCGCTGGTGGCTCGTCCACTACTCTTTTCGTCCAAAGCCCGATGCTCACCAGCCATAATTCTGAACCCTCCGCGACGCAGGTGCACGGCAATCGGCAAGGCTCGGCCTGCACCCGCCTCTTGGGATGTCCCGACTCACTGGGATCACCGCTTGAGCCAGCCGGAAAATCCAAGGCAGGCGAAGCGCAGCCTGTCGGTTATCGCGTTGAGCCGGTTGTCCGCCAACCCTTGTGTTTTCATGTCTCTAAAGATGAACGAACCCGAGTCCGAGGAGAACGCCCGACATTGCTACCAAGCCGAAGGACGGGCCAAAGAGCGCAACGAGCGTGAGAAGCATAGGCACACACAGGAACACCGACGCCTTTCGGAATTCAAAGTCGGAACTCATTAGACAAGGGACCATCATCAATGAGAGTCCCAGGGCACCGAGACAGGGCGAGCCTACGAACAGGCTCATCAGTACGATCGAGAGACCGACGACGCACTCGATGCGCCCATTCGGTTTGCGGTGATATGTCCTGTCCCCTGTTGGAACGAAGCAGTTGCGCCGTGACGTCAGCCACCGGTACGTTGCCCCGAGGGTTGCTAGACAAGTCGAGAGATGAACCGCTCCCATTCGGAAACAGTAGGGTAGCACTTTCCTCGGGTTACGAAGGGTGTTTGGAATCAAATAGACAAACGGCGCGAAGATCGTGAGGCACACCAACGCGACAGTGGGCCATCCAAGCATAGCATCGACCCCCGCTCTTATTGAAAGAGCGGACTGCTGTGCACCCGTTGACGGCTGCGTGCCAGTCCTCGCAAGCGGGTCGGTCCCGGCACACAATATTCCCGCGTGCAGGAGGAACACAAACATAAGATAGAAGATAGGTAAATACATCACAGACGCCGAGACCAGAACGTCTATCTTCTCAACCAAAGGTACCCTGGACGACCGCAGGAAAGACGGGAACAGCTGGAAAAGAAACTGCAGAGTTCCGGCCAGTATCTTGCCGCTTCGTCGGCGAAAGGCCTCGTACGACGGTGGACACTCTTCGAGCGATGTAACGTGGGACGCAAAATAGCCACGGAAACCCGCTTCTCGCAGCCTCGCTGCCAGTGCGATGTCTTCAGAAACGACTTCTGGAAAGCCACCGACGGACAGAACGGCCTTGACATTTAGGAGCGCGCCATGCCCGTAGAAGTGGACGAACCCAAAGCGGTTTCTTGCGGGCAGGAAGTAGCGCCAATGGGGATCTATGCCGTCGCCAGTGAGTCGAGCGTGCCTCGATGTGGAATACTGTGTGTGGGCTGCTTGCACAAATCCAAGTCCATCCCGTGCTTCTGCCACGGCAACTAGGCGGCGAAGGAAATCTGCCGGAATGACTTCATCGGCGTCGACAACGCAAATGTACTTGTAGCTATCCCCGAGTTCTCTCAGAGCATGATTAAGATTGCCCGCCTTGAACCCGGTCCGGGTCTCTCTGCGGATTACATCGAACCTGCCACTCCATCGTCTTCTGAGTGCATCCACGCGTTCTATCTCGTCAGTCGCGGTCGAATCATCCAAGACATAGAGCCGGTACGCCGTGTAGTCTTGACGAAGAAAGGCTGCTACACCTGCTGGATTCATGTCGTTCATACAGGTGTAGAGGATAGCATAGCCCGGGGTGCCCACGGCCGCAAGGGTGGTATTTCCGAGCCGGGGGCTCCATCCGGATGTACCCCGGGTCCGTGACGGTCTAGGCGGCTACATCACAGTCAGACCGCTTCAGCGGTCTTTCCCGAAGGGCTATTAGGCCGGGCGTTCTACGCCCGGTAAGCGGTGCCCCCGTCAATTCTCCTGTGAGCCCGTTTCAACGGGCTTACTCGCCTTCTGGTGTGCTGGGTGACGACTATGAAAGCCCGTTGGAAACGGGCTACACAATCACATAACGAAAAAGGG
>CP070827.1:226727-242686 GCA_020344555.1 Phycisphaerales bacterium | reverse complement strand
CCCCCTTCTCACACACGTTCCTAGAGAGAGTTGGCCGGCTCGTCGATGCGCTCGTCGATGTGCTGTTGGGTGGACTGCTCACCGTCGAAGGTAAACAGGATCGGCTCGTCATCGATGCGCCCATTGAGATGCACCGGGCGCTTCCAGACCCTGTGCAAGCGTTTGAGCGTCTCTACTGCGTATTTGATGTCGATGTCGGCGCCGGTATGCCGATGGGCCAGGTAGAGCTCGCCCCGGTTGCGATAGTTCCCGTCCATTACGTAGATATAGGGTCTGCCCAAGTTGGTGAGCATGAAGAGGATCTGTTCCTTGATTTTGTCGAAGTCGCGGTTCACCACCACGATTCGCCCGCTGCTGGGGTCGTAGCGGTAATGATAGAGCTTCTGATCGTCCACGAATTCCGGCGTGAGGAACTCGTCGAGAAATGTCACATCATTGTACAGTGAGCGGACCTCGAAGATCTTCCGGCGTCCGGCAGATCCCATGCCGACAACAGGCTCCTTCGGTTCTTCGTCCTTGCCCCATTCGCGTCGACGGGCCATGTCGTCGCAGGCGTCATACTCGGGCCCGTAGCGTCCGGTGTTCCAACGCCTCTCGATGTCGCGCAACAGCTCCACGCCCAGCTTGTAGGGGTTCAAGCGGCCCGGCGAGGTGGCCAGGGTCCCGGCGTTGTGCTCGCAATAGTCGATCAGCTCGTGGTCCCCCAGGGCGTAGCGGGTCATGATCGCGGAGTGCCAATAGCTGGCCCATCCCTCGTTCATGATCTTGGTTTGCGCCTGTGGCGCAAAGTAATATGCCTCCTCGTGTATCATGGCGAGGATATCCGCCTCCCAGTCTTCCAGGGTCGCATGCTGCAGGAGAAACAGGATCACATCGCGCACCGGCTTTTCAGGGAAACGCTCCTTGGCGCGCTGTGCCTCCTGCTCGCGTGCAGCCCGGTCGTTTTCCAGCTCATCCGGTGGGTTGATGTACCGATCCATATAGCCCTTGGCCGGGAACCGGGTCACCCCCACGGTGGGTTCGTCCTCCTTCTTGTCGCGTGGGGTCTCTTTGGGTTTACGCCGCATGAACACGGAATGGGGATCAATCAGATCCTCGAGCGACAGGAAGGTGTCGATCAGCTTCTCGACACGTTGGAGTCCGTGCCGCTCGATGTATCGCCGGATCCGGGTGGCGTGATTGGCCATCTCGTCGATCATCCGGCGGTTGGTCTTGCTGAACCAGATGTTGTTCTTGAAAAAGTCGCAGTGGGCAAAGACGTGGGCCATCACGGTCTTGTGATCCACCATCATGTTGTCACTGAGCAGATAGGCGTAGCAGGGGTCATTGTTGATTACCATTTCGTAGATCCTGCCCAGCCCGTACTTGTGCTGCTTTCGGAGGCGTTCATACTCCATTCCGAAGCGCCAGTGGGGATACCGCTGGGGAAACCCGCCGTAGGCCGCTACCTGCGCCATCTGCTCGGAGGTCAGCATTTCAAACACGACAGGGTAGAAATCCAGCTCCTCCTGATGCGCATGGTCAGCGATGGACTCCGCTTGCTCGACGATCTCTTTGGGAAGCGAACCGTTCATACGGATCCCCCGGCGCAGGCCGCGTTCACTCATCTCCCCGCGGCGAAGAATGTCTTGATGCTGTCATAAATGTCATCCTTTGTATTCACCCGGCTGGTGATGACAGCTTCGATGTTCTCCAGATGCTCATGCACCACATTGATGAAGTTGCCGCTGCCATATGCACTGGCCACCTGGCAATAACCGAACATGTTGAGAGAGGGGATCAGATGCTCGCGCAGCAGGGCACAACACTCTCGGCTGTCCGACTCGCTGCTGTTGTCGCCGTCGGAGAAGTGAAACAGATAGAGGTTCCATTCGGATGGCGCGTAGCTGTTCTCAACCAGTTCACGGGCCAGACGGAATGCACTGCTGATCCGCGTACCCCCGTCCTCACGGATGCGGAAGAAGGTCTCGCGATCAACTTCGCCGGCCCGTACGTCGTGTACGATGTAGCGGCTCTCGATCCCCTGGTAGTTCTTGCGCAACCAGGTATCGATCCAGAATGCCTCCAAGCGGACAAGCTCCTTTTGCTCGTCGCCCATCGAGCCGGAAACGTCCATCATGTAGATGATGACGGCGTTGGATTGCGGCTGGAGAATGGTTTTCCAACTGCGGTACAGCTTGTCGCGTCGCTCAAAAATGATGCGTGGTGCGTCCGGGTTATATAGACCGGACATGATCTGACGACGCAGGGCCCGGCGGAACGTACGCTTGAAATGTCTGAGTGACTCCGGTCCGGACTGCCGGATACCACTATACCGGTCGCGTTCCGCTGTTATGCGATGCTTCCCCTTGGGTTTGATGCGCGGCAGTTGCAACTCTTCGCCGAGAATCTCCGCGAGTTCGTCCAGACTGACATCGACCTCGAGAATGTGGTGTCCCTCCTGGTCACCGCCCGGTCCCAGGCCGCCTTCGCCGCTGACCGAGTCACCGGGCTTCCCTTCGCCCTTGCCGACGCCGGAGTCGCTGTTATCTCCGTAGCGAAAATGGGGGATGTCAATCCCACGAACGGGGATGCTGACGTAGTGTTTGCCCTCCCGGCCAAGAAGCTCCCCGCGCGTCAGGAACTTGCGAAGATCCTTCCGGATCCTGCCCTTGACGATCTTGCGAAAGCGCTGATGGTCGTTGTCGATCTGCAGAAGCATGACAAAAAAACATCAGAAAGTCCAAAAATCCAAACGTCAAAAATCCAAACGTCGAAGAGTCCCAACGCCAAAACGTCGACATTTCGCAAGCATCGACGACACAGGACCGCCGGATCACCGCTCGGCTCCCCGTTCTGATTTTGACCTCTCGACGTTTCGAGGTTTCCCTTACTCCTCCTGCTTCTTGGTATCGCCTCGTGCGAAGATGCTGGCCACGTAGTTCAGTACGTCGGTTGCGCTGGTCTCGTTATAGCCGAAGTACTTGATGAGGCGCTGCTTGACCACATCGATCTTGGCCTGTGTCTCGTCATCGACGACGCCGGAGACCACGTTCTTGAGCTTGATGGTGTCGCGCTGATCCTCGAAGAGCTTCAGTTCGAGCGCCTTGTGAAGACGTGCATTGGTGTGGTAATCGAACTTCTTGCCGTCCAGGGCCAGTGCCCCGATGTAGTTCATGATCTCCTGGCGGAAATCGTCTTTGCGGCTCTCGGGAATGTCGATCTTCTCTTCGATCGAGCGCATCAGGCGCTCGTCCGGCTCCTCGTCCTTACCTGTATAACGGTTGCGCACTTTTTCATGCTGCGTATATGCGCGAACGTTCTCGATGTAGTTGGAGCAGAGCCGGGCGATGGCATCTTCATCGGCGCTGATAGCCCGCTGGACCTCCGACTTGAGGGTGTCTTCATATTCCTCACGGACCATGCCGAGTAATTCGCGATAGCGGGCCTTGAGCTCCTCATCGGTGATCAGACTGTGGTGGGCCATCCCGGCCTCCAGCTCGTTCATGAGCATGAACGGGTTGATGCACTTCTCCTGGATGGCCTGGTCGGAGACCAGCGAGTTGGAGAGCTTATCCTGAATGTAGCGCGGGCTGATCCCCTGCATGCCTTCGCGCGGGGCCTCGTCGCGCAGCTCGCGCACCGAGTCCTCGGTGAAATTGGGGATGCTCTTCCCGTTGTACAGTTTGAGTTTCTGGGTAAGCGTCAGACCGGCCTTCTTGGGCTCATCGAGCCGGGTCAGCACGGCCCACATTGCGGCCGTCTCGATGGTGTGCGGCGCAATGTGAATGCCGCGGATGCGCTCCTTGTTGAAGTCCTTCTCGTAGATCGCTATCTCGTCGTCCAGTTTGATGTTGTAGGGGATATCGATCTTGATGGTGCGGTCCCGGAACGCCTCCATCAGCTCGTTGGACTGCAGCTTCTTATACTCCGGCTCGTTGGTGTGCCCGACAATCACCTCGTCGATGTGGGTTTGTGCGAACTTCTTCGGCTTGATCACGTGCTCTTGTGAGGCGCCGAGCAGATCGTACAGGAAGGCCACGTCCAGCTTGAGCACCTCGATGAACTCGATCATGCCGCGGTTGGCGATGTTCAGCTCACCGTCGAAGTTGAACGCCCGCGGGTCGCTATCGCTACCGTATTCGGCTATCTTTCGGTAGTTGATGTCCCCGGTCAGCTCGGTCGAGTCCTGGTTCTTCTCGTCCTTGGGCTGGAAGGTTCCGATGCCGATCCGGTCTTTTTCACTCAGGATAAGCCGCCGCACGCGGACGTGCTCCAGGACCTTGCGCCAGTTGCCGTCGTAACGGACCAGCAGGTCCTCAAACATCCTTCGACAGAACGGATCGAGGGCACCGTCGATGACCACCTGAGCCCCCTCGCTGAGGTCTTCGTTGATCTTGGCAAGCACGTCCTGGCGTGCCTCGATGGGGATCAGCTTGAGCGGCTCCTCGTGCATCGGGCAGGAATGGGGGACAGCCTTGCCGTCTCCATCCGGGACCTCCCACGAGAACGTATACAGGGCCCCCTCATCCAGCTTCGAGTAGTACTCCAATCCTTTCTTGAGCAGGCGGGCGATCGTGCTCTTTGACGACCCTACCGGGCCGTGCAGCAACAGGATGCGCCGTTCGGTGCCATACTGTTGGGCCGCCGACTTGAAGAAATCGACCAGATTCATCAGCCCCCGGTCGAGCCCGAAGATCGCATCGACCCCATGCTCGATCGGGTCGTCAAAGAAGTGGTACCGGATCAGCTCTTCGCGCATCCACATGTAGCGCTTGCACCCGAAGTGCATGATCATGTCGTAGATGCGCTGGAAAGCGTTGCGCACCGTGCGAGGGTTCTGCATGACGATCGAGAGGTAATCCTGGAACGATCCCTCCCAGTGCTGCTCGCGGAAACGATCCGGGCTCACATGCTTATCAACAACCGATAGTATTTCTTCCGAGCTTGCCATGGCCACAGCTCTCCTTGCGCACGCGGTAGCCGAAGCGTCCTTCCTTACACCGAACTAATCCGTAACTTCCCAATGGACGCGCGGGGGCTTACCCTTGGCGCGCCCATCCACCCATCGACACGCCGTCCCCTCCTGTCCAACCGGCCCTAACAAACCCCATTCCGATAAGCCGTAAAATCGTAGGACCGCACAAGTGCGAAGTCAACGAGTGACAAACGTAAGTCCTTGTGAACCAAGAGGTAAGGCACCCTGTCCTGCGCGCAAACCGGACACTTCGGCAACGCATCACCAAGATATCGGTGGTGTAACCGACCCCGGTTTGCAAAAATCCGTGCAAACAAACGGGTCACGATGCTGTCACAACAGATCGTGGTGATAACCGCGGGGATTATTGGTCAGACGGTGTTGGCCGCTGTTATTGGTCGCTGGTCGGCCCGGCTGCGGCCTGATCAACGACCGCGCGAAGATGCTCCGCCGCTTTGGCCACGTCGGCCTGGGCAATCACCGACGTGCAGACGCAAAGGCAGTCCGCCCCCGCTGAGAGGACCTCGGCGGCGTTGTGCTCATCGATACCGCCGATCGCGACTAGCGGTAACGACGTAAGCCTCCGGGCCGCCGCCAGCGTCTGCGGGCCCGCGATGTGATCCTGTGGTTTGGTGGATGTTGCGAGCATCGGGCCGACCGCGATGTAGTCCGGTGCCTCGCCTGCGGCAGCTTCCACCTGCTCGACATCGTGCGTACTGACGCCGACCAGGCAGGTTGACGGAACGATTCTCCGAACGGCCGCAACGGACAGATCATCTTGACCGAGGTGAACGCCATCCGCACCGGAAAGTACGGCGATGTCCACCCGGTCGTTGACGATGAACATAGTGTCATGATCGTGGCATAGTTTGCTCAGCCGTTTCGCCCGATCCAGTAGCTCGCGATCCGACAGGTCCTTCTCGCGAAGCTGCAGGCAATCGGCTCCGCCGCGAATCGCGGCTTCCGCCGTCGCCAACCACTCCCCGCTGCACAGCGATTCCGTCAGGATCACATAGAGGCGAACATGCCCGAATCGCTGCCGTGCACTTGCGGTCAGGCCAAGCCGCCGTTCCAGCTCATAGCCACGGTAACGGATCTTCTCAATCGCAGCCGCAAAGCCCCGGTCGATCGTCTTGCCATATTCCTCGACAGCCCGCAAGGCCTCGCTCAGCCGCTTCCCCGCTGCCATCGCCACATGCAGTGCGCCGGCCCGTTGATACTCCGCAGACGTTCCTACCTCGCAGCCGACGTCACCCACGATGTCCCGAGCCCGAATCAGGGAATTCGGGGAATCACTCGAGGCGCGGGCGGAATGGAATCCCGATCTATCGGGAGCCCGCGCGGTTGCTCGCTTCGCGTCCGATTCACGCCCACCCTCAAACTGAGCCGCCGCGGTCGCCAGCGCGTGCCGGGTCTCTTTGATTGCAGCCGAAAGACCCGCATCATCAAGCCCCAACCGCGCGTACTCCTCCATCACCCGCAGCGCCTCGCGCGCACGATTCAGGTTGGCATCAATGATCCGCATGGCAGTCGCGTTAGGTGTCGACATCGTCGGACCCGCCTTGGGTGGACTCAATCGGCGTCCCACACTCGGGACATCTCGGCTCAGGCAACCCGGTCAGATTGTAACCGCATTTGACGCACAGGCCGCGCTTCTGTCGGCGCCGGCACTGCAACGAACCTCGAACAAACGTGATACTGGGGCAAAAAGCGAGGACCACTCCCACGTACCAGAGCTGACAATACATGACTCGTTCGTAGGTGTCCTGTGCACCCTGTGCACCCAGGGGCCAGGAGGTGAATGCGTCGTACCCAAAGCCCATCGCCTCCCATGTCTGTCGTGCGGGCGTGGCCGCACCCTCCGGGTAACTCTGAATGTAGACAATGCCAAACTCCGGGCGTGTTATCGTACCTCTTCGAGTATGGAACTCCATGCGGTACATGATCCCGGCGCCTATCCGCACATCAGACCGAATCGGCAGCGTCAGGACTAGTGACCTGCCTGCGATGCGCGGCTTGAAGGTGGTGAACCGTATCGCCATATCTGCCGAAAGTGATGCGATCGCGGCTACTGTCAGGATGATAATGACGACTCTGTGGACCATCACCCAATTCTATCACACCGACACCGCAAGGTCAGCAATGTTGCAATGTCAAGTCTTGGAGGGACAACCAAAGGTAGCCCAGAGTACGAATCCCTGCGAATAGCGTGTCCCCTGCGGGTTCCGGAAATTCTGACCACTTTGCGGGCTCTTATTTCCGGCAGTGTCGCCTCGCCACGATGGGGAGCGACGGGGCTCCCCGCGGTGAGGAACAAGGAGACGGTCATGATTGATGCTCGTCATGACGTGCGGACAATCACACCTGCCGGCGGAGAGGATAGGGCTCTGTTGAGGAGCAACACCGAGCGCTCACGCCGGTCCCGGGACATGCGCGGGAGCCTGCCCGTACGGTAGGCTCTCGCCTCCCCAAACATGTCCCGGCCGCAAAGCGAACAACCTTGGGGGTTGGGGCAAGGCCCCAAGAAACCGACGAGCGCGGCGGGACATATGTCAACACCTTCGTCCCGCCGTCCGCTCCCTGATCCGACGACGTTGGACGGTACTGATCATCCCTCGCCCCTCCACCGGCTGGCCTGCGGCGGACGGTACGAATCACATACGCCAACCACACACTCGGCACGGAACCGAGCATCCCATACCGACGCAGGGCTAAGAGCCAAGCCGCCTGGAGGAAGGAACGATGCGCAGCCCGCCGATGGTTTACGCTTCTCTTGGGTTCGACGTTATAGAGAGGCCGGCAGGTTTATTGGCCCGCTGGTAGCGTCCTGGGATACCCTTTATAGGGCCGGTCCATTTCGCGCCCATTGCAGGGACGCGGTCCAGCGGGGCAGAAACGAGGTCCCGCGTGCGGCAGGCGGAAAACCTCACTTGACTGGACAGTTGTGGCTGGTGAACAAATCTTACGAGAAGCTGAGCGGAGAGACCGATGGAGTGATCCGATACATCGACCCATTCGGCTTTGCAATCATCCTGAACCTATTACGGCTCCGTCAGCATACCGTCCCTCGGCCTGGCTTCTACAGTTGATAAATGGGTTTGTGCGTTTGGCGAGGCCAGGGGCCTAGAGTGCGTCGCTCACGCCCTGGTCTGCTGCAGCCGACTTGCTCGGTAACGAAGGTGAGCCATGCGACATTTCACGAAACGGGGCTGTATCACAGCGGCGTCAGCGGTAGCCGTCATCGTCTCAGCTTTAAGCGACGAGGCGTGTGGGCAATTGTTGTTTTGGATAGAGGGCGGCGAAATACGAAGCCTTTGCGTCGAATCAGGGGCGACGGATTTGTTTACATTCCCTGAGGACCTGTTGCCGGCCCGGGAGCTCACTGTGGCGGACGGGCACCTACTCTTCGTCTCGGGAGGTCACCCTCACTCGGGATCGGTATCCATCAACCGAATGGACATATTCGGAATCCACGGACCGGGATGCGACACCGAGCGGATCGCCGCCAGCGAGTGGGATTTGTATGATCTCGAGGCCGGTGAGAACTGGCCGTCAGAAACCTTCGGGATCTTCTAGGTCACCGGGGCTTATGACCATCGCATCGATTCTGCCACGATCAACCAGGAGTACAACCGTCCGGTGGACATGGGACCATTTTCGTACCGTTTACCCGACGATTTCGGAGGTTTCGGCTCGCCCGACGTTACGGTAACTCTATCGGTTTATAGAGAGGACTTGTATTTCATTGTCTCCGATTTCTATGAGTATTGGCTGGTGCGTGTCTCGTTGGATTCCCATCAGGCGGAAGTCTTCGAGATGTTTGATGCGACTCTGGAAGTGGTGGCGGACTCCAACCACATCTATGTTCTCGAAGGCTTGCAGGAACGTAGCGTGGTACGCTACGACTATTCTTATTCTCCGGCCTCTCGCGAGGTTTTGTTGGATGCGGACTTCTTCGGGCCCGACGGGAGAATCGAGGACATAACGCTTGAGAGGTTGGCTTTCAGTACGTTTGCGCTCCACGTGCTGCATACGCACGGGCTGGCCCGGGTGCCCTTGGACGGCGGCGACCCTGCAATCGTTTACACTTTTGACGCGGACGATCCACCCGAGCGTCCCAGATGCTGTCTCAACGCGGTCTATACACGCCCTTCCGAATGCGACAGGACTTATGGTGATTTTGACGCCGACGGCGTGATCAGACTCTGTGATAAATGTCCGGACACACCCTCTGGTGTTGAGGTCGATGATACCGGGCGACCCCTCGCCGACGTCAATCAAGACTGCGTCGTGGACCGGCAGGATTTTGCCATCGTGCGGGAGTCGTTTACGCGATCGGCCGGCAAGGGCCATCGTCGACCGTAAGACCGACTGGTCTGCCCTCCCCTCAGGGGCATTCTCGGATCTTGCGTATCAGTTGTAGCACCGTCCCTTGTGGGCGGCGCCCGCCCTGAATCTGCGTCACCCACAAAGGGTAGGGCGGGTGACCTGCCCCACCTTCTATCTCGGTCATCAGCCACCAGGTGTCGGCTGATCACTGACGACTGACAACTGACGACTCCCCCAATCCCCAATCCGAAATCCCCAATCCCCAATCCGCAATCACGGACATCCGCCGGGGCCGGCCCACACAAAACAGAACGGGAAGGGCGGCGAATTGGAGAACGTGCAGCCGCGGAACGCGTCGAGTACGAAGGTTACGTCGGAGATATTCACCAGCCAGTCCGGGAGGTTGGGCTCGACGTCCGCCCTGGCCTTCATCACCGCCTCGCAGGGAATGCTCGGAGGACGAAGGTTCTTGAACTTGTCCAGCGCCGCGGTTACGTCAGTGGGGACGCCCACGGTTCCGTCGGGCGCCCCGCAGGGACAGGTGGTGCAGTTCCTCACCAGATCGCCCCACGCGCTTGTGGTTATGGTAAGCGGCGCCGAGTAGTTGGCCTCGCTCTCGAAGTCGCACTCGCAGTCAATAGCCTGCGCGTCGTAGACGGCGCTGGGGATGATGTCGTCATCGGTCACATGCAGAACCTCCACCGTGCTCCAGTCCATGCAATGCGGGCTACCCTGCAGGTTGGCGCTCATGAAGTCCGGCCAGCCCGGTTCGTGGGCAATCTTGCCGGAGTTCTCACTGACTTGCTGCGGCTCGCCGACCCAACACTTGGTGCCGTTCAATCCGTCGAACGGCGCCGGCAGGGTGGTAAGGGTTACCCGCAAAGCCGTCTGGTACCCGGCGTTGCCGGGAACCATCGAGATGTAGCGGACCTTCTCATAACCGGCCTCTCCCGGAGGCTTGGTCGGCGGATCGGCGATCGGGCACTCCGTCGCGACGAAGTGCGTGGTATCATCCAGGTTGATCCACCCCCCGTTTTCGCCCCAGGCGAAGCCCCGAAACCGGCCTATGACGCTGTCAAATCTCGCCTGATCCGGGGCGACACTGCTCGTGTCGAAATTCACCCACCCGATGTTCTCGCCCCATCCGAAGCCCTCAAGGTCGCCATCACCCTTGATGTTGACACCGAAGTTGGTGTCGTCGGCGTTGGCGTAGGGGCCGCCGCCGTTGCCCACGTTGATCCAGCCGTTGTTCTCAGACCAGATGTATCCCGAAAGATGATCGCTGGCCACCACCACGCCGGAGGCCCCGCCATCGGCGTCCAGCCAGTTCATCCACCCCGAATTCTCATCCCAGGAGAACTTGTGGGCGGGGTCGATGTTGGAAGATAGGAGCACAAACCCAACGGCCACGGGGCCAATCAACAGCTTTAAGCATACGATAAGTTTCATAGCGGCTTACTCCTATTCCTCGAAGTTAGCCCATGGGTGATCGGCGTTGGCGGTACCAGAGATGTCGCCGACTCCGCCGATGTTTACGATGGGCCCAAACGCGTTGATAGCTGCGATGTCGTAGTTGGTTGTGTTCGCCATGGCACTGTTCTTGAAAATGAAGCTGCCGGTTGAATCCACGTCGATCCCGCGGTCGTTGCCGATGACGACGTTGCCCTCGATGTAGTTGAAGTCGCTCGTGGTGTGGATACCGGCGCCGTCACCTTCGTCGCGGCCATTCTGCACGCAGTGGTTGCCCACTACACGGCACTGATCGCTGACTTGAATCCCATCTCCGGTGTTCCCGTCGACCGTGCAACCGCTGACCGTCGCGCCTCTGAAGGCGAAAATCCCGTTGCCGCCGTTCACCCGAGCCGTGCAGTTGAAAACGATGCCGTCAAGTACCAGATGGATCCCATCACCCGTGTTCAACATAGCCGTGCTGTCTGTAATTGTTGCGATTCCGGAAAGGACGAACCCGTGGCCGGTGTTCAACGAGGCCGCGCAACCGCTGATCAACGTGCCCCCGTCCGCGCTGAATCCTCCTTGACCGTTTGCGCGGGCGACGCAGTCGGTGACCACACTTCCACCTGAGGCAACGATCCCGATTCCGGTGTTCAAATCGAAGGCGCAGCCAGTAACGGTGCATCCGTCAACGACCATACCGATGCCGTTCTTCGACGCGGTGCAACCTGTGACCGTGCTTCCCTCGTTCAACCGCAAGCCCGCAACCGTATTGTTGGAAAGCCGGAGATCTTCGAACCGACTGTTGCCTGCGCTGAAGGCCTCAACACCGACCTCGTTCCAAGCCCGAACCGTGCCGTTTTTGATCGCGATGTTGCTGTGGGACCCGTATACCATAATCCCGTTAATTCCTCCCTCGCCCCCGGTCAGGGTCAGAGCGAACCCGTTCAGGTCGAGCGTGACATCGCTGGCATCGATGACTATGCCGTGGCCCGTGTGGCTGCTGGGGGCTTCGATGTTGCTGGTCAAGATGTACGAGCCGGAATCCGAAATCGTGTAAGGCAAGACGATGCCCTGCCCGTTGATCGTTGTCGGACCCGTTGGATTGATCGCCCCGGGTGGGGGGTCCAACTGCCCGGCGTTGACCCAAAACACCGCCCCGACGACCGCCGCAAGAGCGACGGGACCGGAAAACCGCAGCGCGTTTCCCCTTGACCTTCTGATTGCATTCATGCTTCGTCTCCTTTGACTTGGTAGCTACTTTTCCTTAACCATCGCGGCAAGCCGGCCGCGTGGCGACTCGACGCCCGGGCACCGCCCGTGGCGATAAACATTGCGACAAGGGCGAATCTGACCCTCTTCATCTTTCGTCTCCGCCGGGGATCCCCAATTGCTGCCTCCGAAGCCGCCATCCTATCGACATCTTTGTCATATTCAAGGCCATCTGGACGATTTGACGAAAACGGGTGCGTTTGAACGCCGAAACCGACCTCTTTCTGCTCGACAGACTGGCGCGGCGGGCGTTTGCCCCATGGACGGCGCAGCACCCGCCCGCCCCCTGCCTGGATCGTCCTGTTCTTCGCGCTATCGCGACAATCATCCGCGTTGCACCAGCGGTGGCGGTACACCAAACCGCCGAATCCACTCCAAGATCGCTACGAACAACTCACGTGGCACCGCGACTTCGGGCATCTGGAACGTCACGTGCTCGGCGTTCCGAACGACTCTCGCACCGATATAGATCAGCTTCTCGCGCAGCGTGGTCAGCGACCAGTGCTTTACACATTGCGGCACCGCCAACCGCCGCAGGAAGTTCCCGAGTTTGTACGCCAGCGCGAATGGTCGAAGCTGCGCCTCGTTGCCCCTGAAGTTCCGGCACGATAACCGCTTCCGCTTGACGGCGTACTTATCCTCCTTGATCCATTGCTCTTCCGTGCCACGACCGCTGCAGGCTGGCCCCCCAAACAGCCGTCTCGTGTATGTGTTTCTCACGACCCTTCTGGGAGCGGAGAGTGCTTGTTCCACCATGAGTCCTACGTGCATACGTGTCTCAGCCGACATGTCCCAGATACCAGACTCCAAGTGGTCATCCTATCCGAATGGCTCGTTCGATTCAACGGAAAACGCCTCCGCCGCCGTAAACCACACCCGTTTCCGCGAAGTAACGCACCAATCCTGCCCCTCACGGCTCGGCGAAGACGCCCCGCAGGCGTTTCTGCGCAGCGCCAACCCTCGCCCCCGCACGAACCACCAACGTTTCCGTCGCTCACGGGCGTCACCCGCGCTGTACCAAGGGCGGTGGCACACCGAACCGCTGGATACGCTCCAAGATCGCTGCGAACAACTCTCTCGGCACCGCTACCTCCGCCATTTGAAAGGTCACGTACTTGGAATGCAGGACCACCTTGGCTCCGATCTTGATCAGTCCCGACGTACGTCGGGATTCCCCAGATTGTACGCCAGGGCGAAGAGTTGAAGCCGCGCCTGGTTGTCCCGGAAGTTCCGACACGACAGCCGCGTCCGCTTGACGGCATACTTGCCCTCTTTGATCCACTGCTCGGCGGTGCCGCGACCGTTGTAGAACTTCACCACCTTCTTCGACCAGCCGGTCATGTTGGTCACGATGAACCCGATACGTGGCAACAGCTCGTCCCAATGCCACTCGACCTTGGCCACCACGCGGCGAGGACAGTCCCAGCTCTCCGCCTGGTACGAGAAGCTCTCGTAGAACACCTTGGGTTTGTACGAAGGGCGACCCACCGGACGGGTCAGCAGATGGCTGATACTGTCCATCAGCACGTTGTTCGCGGGGATGCGGATCGTGTACTGGAAGCTCTCCGCTTCCAGAACGCCGTACAGGGACGGGATGGCGAACGCCGCATCGCCACGGAAGTACTTGGGAATGTTGCGATCTCTGTATCGCTCGATGACCGGAAGCAAAACCCGACGCCAGAACTTGGCGCTGTTGTGGTTGCCGCGCCGCAGCATGGCCCGCTCCAAGTCGCCAAGCTGATTGAACAGGAACAGCGGATGATAGCACATGCACTCGAAGTAACCGTTGTACGCCGAGCCCTGCTGTTCGCCGTGCGTCTCGCTGACCGAGCTATCCAAGTCCAGGACCAGCTTGTCAAGCGGAGCACACCGCTGAACCAGGTCAATCCAACTGCCGGACAAATCCATCAGCGCCGTTAGGTTCTTCTTCGAACTCAACATCTCAGTCTCGAAACGACTCATCTCGCTGGTGGATGCCGCCTCCTTCTTCTTCGCCCGCCCGCCAACTACCCGACGCATCGCGGGGTCGAAGCGCAACCGTTCGGCATCGTTCACGTCTTCGTAACCCGCGAGACGACCGTAGATACTCTGCCGCAACATGGCTAACAAGCTGTGCTGCGTGTGCTTGCCATGACGTGCGTCGGACAACACGGCGCTTGCGTTCTCCGTCAGGCGGAATGCTTCATCCAATTCACGAAAGGGGAATAGTCCTGCATCGGTTGTGACCTTCGCTCCAAGAAAATCAAGCTTGAGTCTGCCGTCGAATTGCGTACGAAGTGCCCGTTTTCGTTTGTCACCCATTGGGTGCCCCTGTCAAAGTGGCCGGAAACCCTTGACTCACAGGGGAAACATGCACATATCGTGCCATCACGACCGATCCATCTGGGATATGCGGGTTCATAAGCCTCTGACGTGCATTGGATGGCCCGTCTCCGTCGGATGCGGGCACGCGATTCTTGATTCCCTGACGCAGGGTGCCTCATTTGTCGCATCCTCACGGGAAGAGTTGGCATGGGTTTGTGCCTGGGATGCCGGTCTCCCCGCTGCTGCGCAAGGACGAGGCGCGCTCCCCCGCTCCTTGATGGCTTTCCTGGCAACGCGGCGGGAGTTTTTGTGCAAACACTATCGGGCCTTGGGCACGAGACGATCAGCAACCATGTGCTGCTCGGCACCCGCTGTGGACTGGAATTCCGGTGAGCACGGAATAACATAGGGGAGGAGGGCGAAGAGGCCTTCGGATCCGTGTCGGAAGGTCTTGGACTTAACGACACGACGTCAGAGGTCGAAGGGGAGGCCGAGGCATGCGAGTTGGTTCGCGTTCTCACTTGTTGGCTGCCGCCGGCGTATGTATGGCCGTCACAGGGTCCGCGTCAGCTTCGTTCCACCTCATGCAAATCGAGCAGGTCATCGGCGGCGTTAACGGTGATACGTCTTCCCAAGCGATTCAGTTGCGCCTCAGGTTTCCCGGGGACACCGCTCTGGAGTTCGCACGGATTCGCGCCTGGGACCCCGAGGGTGCTAATCCGATAACCCTGATTGACTTCGAGTCGGGCGTTCCCAACGGTGCCCTCGGTGATCGCGTGCTGATAACAAGCCCGAATTTTGCGGAGTTTACTGACACGCCGCTCAGCAGCGATTTCATTTTGACCAACCTGATCCCCGATGCCTACCTCGCTGCGGGACGGATTACCTATGAGGGCGACGACGGCACTATTTACTGGTCACTCAGCTTCGGGGGGACAGCTTACACAGGCCCGACCACTGGGACGACGTTCAACGATGCGGACGGCGAGTTCGGCCCGCCCTTCGACGGACCGTTACCTTCGAACAACCAACAGGCGTTGTTGTTTCAGGGAACCGCCATGGACTCGAGCACGTCGAACCTGGCCGACTACGCGCTTACGGTGGGGCCTGCGGTATTCACAAACAATGCGGGTGATAGCGCCGCGCTCGGTTCGTGCGAACATATTGACCTGAGCTCCGGCGTGAGCCTGGAAGATTTCGCATTGTTCCAGACGTGTTTCACGGGCTCCGAGGACGCCATCGAACCCTGTTGTGGATCGGCCGACTTCAACGGTGACCAAGCAATCGACGTGATAGACTACGCACAATTCTACGATGCTCTGATCGGGCCATGACGTGTGTCACACAGGCGATCGGGACTCCCACCTTTGCTGCGATCGAGGCACATGGGAAACGGATTTATCTGCTTGGCCTAAACCGTGCTCCACAGTCCCGACCGGCAGCAGGTCGCCACGGCGATAGGTAGTGCATTGTGGGTACTTGCGCTATGCGATGCGCGAGAAACCGGATTGGCCTTCCGGTGCGGTCTCTTAAGCCGCTGGGACACCGCTCCAAAGGCATACCGCGAAGCTCGCTGCACGAAGTGTTTCACCAGCCCGCTGCCGGCCCTTGCTCGCCTGATCCGCATCTTGGCTCGCCCGCCGAC
>CP070827.1:210121-226627 GCA_020344555.1 Phycisphaerales bacterium | reverse complement strand
AATGATGTCGCCGAACTCGATGACAATGCACTGAGCGAGTTTCGGTTACGTCATCTCGGCTTCATGTTCCAGAGTTTCAACCTGATTCCGCAGCTCACGGTGTGTGAGAATATCGAGCTGCCGTTGTATTACCTCGATTGGGAAACCGACGAGAGTTCCGCCCGCGCTGAGGCGATGGCCACGCACGTCGGCCTTGCAGATCGGCTCGAGCACCGGCCCGCCGAACTCTCCGGTGGCGAGCAACAACGCGTCGCCATCGCACGCGCATTGGCGAGCGACCCGTCCATCCTTCTGGCCGACGAGCCGACGGGCAATCTCGACTCTGCGACCAGCAAGCAGATCATGGGACTGCTGGTGGAACTGAATGCACAGGGCAAGACAGTGATTATGGTCACGCATGAGCCGGACTTGGCGAATTATGCAACACAACGGTTGCATATGCGCGACGGTCTGATTGATCGAATTGAGGGACCATCCGTGTGAAGGTGGTTAAGCTCTATCGCAACATACGGCTGGGCATCAAGACGTTGCTGCTGCACAAGCTGCGCTCGTTTCTCACGATGCTAGGCGTAGTCTTCGGCGTGGGCAGCGTGGTCGCCATGCTCGCGGTGGGTGAAGGTGCCAGTAAGGAGGCCCTCGAAGCGATCCGCAAGTTGGGTAGCACGAACATCATCATCTCGTCTATCAAGCCGCTTGAGGAGGAATCCGACGGCCAGCGTTCCCCGTTCAGCGTGGTCATGTTCGGCCTGCTATATGAGGACGAACGGCGGGCACGGGAGACATTTGACACCATCGAGCGAACCGTGCCGGTCAAGATCGTGCGGAAGGAAGGGCGTATCGGGGAACGTACGCTCGATCTGCGGATCATGGGTACGACGGCGGACTGGTTCGATCTCGTGCAGCGCAAGCTGATCGCCGGGCGCATCCTCACACCGCGCGACAGCCAGCAACGGGCCGGTGTAACGGTACTCACCGAGTACGGTGCCCGCCGCCTGCTGGCGACCAAACGCACGATCGGGCAGAACCTGCGCATCGGCGGCAACTATTACGAGGTCGTCGGCATCGTCAAGAGCGAAACCGGGGAGGGGGGTTCGATCCAAACGCCCGACCAGAAGATCGATGCGTATATTCCGGTCGAAGTCGCTCGCGAGCGCTATGGAGATTTTCGCACCGAAGTCAGTGCGGGATCATTGTTGCGCGAGGCGGTCGAACTACACCAGTTAATCGTCCAGGTTGACGCCATCGAGCACGTGGAATCGGTGGCCTCCGGGTTGGACCGGATGCTGAAGGGCTACCATCCGAAGGAGGACTACCGCGTAAGCGTTCCACTTGCCCTGCTGCGGCAAGCCGAGGAAACCAAGCGTACATTCAACATCGTGCTCGGCTCAATTGCGGGAATAAGTCTACTCGTCGGCGGTATCGGAATTATGAACATCATGCTCGCGTCGGTCACGGAGCGGACGCGCGAGATTGGCATTCGGCGGGCCATCGGTGCAAAGCGGGCCCAGATCATCGTCCAGTTCCTCATCGAGACCATGGTGCTCTCCACCATGGGCGGTATTCTGGGAGTTGCGATCGGGTTGGCTATCCCCTGGGCCATCACTTACATGGCAGGAATGCCGACGGTTGTCACCGGCTACAGTCTGGCGCTGGCCGTGGGGATCAGCGTGACGGTTGGACTCGTCTTCGGACTGTATCCCGCACGGCACGCGGCCAACCTCGACCCGATCGAAGCGTTGCGGCATGAATGACATGCGCACAGTCCGCGACGACAGATCGTTGCATACGCCGCGTGCGCCGCGAAATCCACGCCGCCACCCTCAGGCTTGACGCGTTCACACCTCCTCGTTCAACTCGCCACCGGGGCTCCTCCTGGGAGAAGACTGGATCTCAAACCTTCCCGCAGGATGGCCACTTCCTCAGCAAAGTTCCACAGAATTCGAGACTATCTCGCGCTTGTATCCCACACTCGCACGGTGCCATCCGGGGACCCCGACACGATCTGGGCACCATCCGGGCTGAATATTACAGACCTAACAGCCGACTGATGTCCACGAAGGGTCAGAGCTTGTTCCCCCGTGCTGGCGTCCCAGACCTTGACCGTTTTGTCGGCGCTTCCCGATACGATCCTTTGTCCGTCCGGGCTGAACGCTACCGAATACACGTCATACTCATGCGCATCATCGATTTTGAGTATTTCAGCAGCCGTGCTTAAGTCCCAAACACGCACCGTGTTGTCCCACGAGCCCGACACGATACGCGTGCCATCTACGCTGAAGGCAACCGACGTAACCGGGTGTTCGTGTCCGCGGAGGGTCACCCTGATTTCGCCCGAGCTCGCGTTCCAAAGCTTAACCGTATTGTCGGCGCTGGCGGAGGCGATTTCCCTACCGTTCGGACTGAAGGCAACAGCCGTGACCGCGTCTCCGTGCCCGCGAAGAGTGCGGATTTTGTCACGCGTACTTGCATCCCAGACCCTGACTGTGTTGTCCTCGCCGCCAGATACAATTTGCCTGTCGTCCGGACTGAAGGTCACGGATCTGACCTTATCGGTGTGCCCACGGAGAATCCAGATTTCGTCGCCCGTCCTTGCATCCCAGATTCTGACGGTCTGATCGTGACTACCCGACACGATCCGCCTCCCGTCGGCGCTGAAAGCAACGGAGCGGACATTCTGCTCATGTCCACTGAGGGTGCCCACTTCCTTTCCTGTCTCGCCGTCCCACACCTTGATGGTCCTATCGGCGCTCCCGGACGCGATCCATCTGCCGTCCGGGCTGAATGCCACAGCCATGACATGCCCATCGTAGCCACGGAGGACGCGGACGTCCGGTGGAGTGTTTACCTCCCATACTTTTACCGTGAAGTCCTCGCTCGACGACAAGACCTGCTGACCGTCGCGGCTGAACGAAACTGAAGTGACCGGAAACTCATGCCCGTGGAGGACTGACATTTCCTCTCCGCTATTTGCATCCCAGACCCTGAGCACTCGATCACCGCCGCCGGACACGATTAGCGAGGAGTCGGGCGAGAATGCAACGGCAAAAACCACGTCGTCGTGCCCGGTAAGCATCCGGACCTGCTGCCCAGTGGTCGCATCCCATAGCCTCACCGTTTTGTCCCAACTGCCTGAGGCAATCCACTTGCCCTCCGGACTGTAGGCCACAGCTTCAATGGTCTCTTCGTGTCCAACAAGAGTGTGGATGAGCTCACCGGTCTGCGTATCCCAGACATTCACTGCTTTGTCGCGACTGCCCGACACAGTCTGTTTACCGCTCGGGCTAAACGCAACCGTTGTGACCTCGCCCTGATGCCCACGTAGGACGTGGCTTTGTTGCCCAGTATCGGCGTCCCAGAGCCTCAGCATCTTGTGCTGATCACCTGAGGCGATCTGCCTACCATCGGGACTGTATGCGACGGCAAGGACCGGACCCTTGCTGCCATCGAGTGTCTTGACTTCCTCGCCGGTGTCGGCGTCCCAAACCTTCAGCGTCTTATCCCAACTGCCCGACACAATCCGTTTCCCGTTCGGGCTGAACGCAACCGAGACAACCGCTGCATCGTGCCCCCTCAGAGGGGAGAGGGGTCGGATTTCTTGCTTCGTCGCTAGGTCCCAAAGCCTTACGGTCTTGTCCTGCCCACCCGATACGATCTGGCCCACTGGAGACGGGTCCGGGCTGAATGCTGCAGAGCGAACGCCCGCTATGTTGCTCCATCGAAAGTCCTCCTCGTGCCCCTCGAGAGTGACCTTGCTGCGATCGGACAGCCAGAAAAGCCGACGCCACTCCCAGCCGCGCAGCTCGGGCGGGCAGTCCTCAAGGAGGCGCTTCATCCGGGCAATTTCTTTGTGGTCGTAGGCCGCCTGGGCTAGGCCAATCTGCTTAAAGTAGTTGATTCGCGCGAGCCGCTCGCGGTCGGCCGCGGCGCGGGCCCAGAAGGCAAGCGATGTTCCAAAACCTACCGCGAGGGCAAACACGAATGCCAGCGTCAGCATCGCGACCGCCTTGTATTTGCGGACATGTTTACGGAGGACATACCAGCCGCTGTCGCGTTTGGCCTCAATGGGTTCACCGCCCAGATAATGCCGGATGTCACGGGCCAGCTCACCGGCGCTCTGGTAGCGCCGCTCCCGCTCCTTGGCGAGCGCCTTGGAGAGAACGGTCTCCACCTCACCGTCAATCGGACATTCGCCGGGGCGAAGTCGGCGGGTAGAGCACCGCATAACACCTGTGCTGCTGGTCCACGCACGGCGCGCTGAGGTGGGAGGTGTTTCCGCGATCTGACGCAGCACTTCCGGGGTCGTGCCCTCTGTCGAGTAAGGATAGCGCCCGGTCAGCAGTTCATAAAGAATCACGCCGAGAGCGTAGACATCGGTGCGAGTGTCGATCTCGTCCGGATTACCGCCGATCTGCTCCGGCGACATATATGGCAACGTGCCAATGATCTGTTGGCTGAGCGAGACGACGGTATCGACGGGCGCGGTCAGTTGCCGGGCCAGGCCGAAGTCCAGAATCTTCGGGCTACCCTCGGCGTCGACCACTATGTTCGTCGGCTTCAAATCGCGATGGATGACACCTCGTTGGTGGGCGTACTGGACGGCATCGCAGACCGTGGCGAAGAGATCGAGAATCTCTTCAAGCGCGAGTTTCTTCGCACGTACGAATTCGTGCAGCGGCTTCCCACGTACGTAATCCATAACGCAAAACGCTGCCCCGTCCGGTGTCACGTCGGAGTGGAACACTGTGATGATATTGGGGTGTCTTAGCTGTGCGACCAGCTCGATCTCCCGCTCAAACCGCTTACGTGCGGATTTTGAGGCATGAGCCCCAGCCACCAGCACCTTCAGCGCGACCTTGCGCTTGGTCGATCGCTCCAGGGCTTCGTAGACCACCCCCTGGCCGCCCCGGCTCAGCTCGCGGATGATCTCGTAGCCTTCGATGGTCTGCTTGGGCGGGAGGTGCTCATCGAGCCCTTGGTGCTCGACCGCGTCGCGTAGCTGCCCGAGCAGGTCCACGTGTTCGCTCGTCTCGTTCGCCAGCCGGTTGCACGCGTCGCATTCGCCCAGATGCTTCCGGACGCGCTCCGCCTCGCCGCGCGGCAGCAACCTGCTTACGTATTTGTCTATTTCCTCAGCCGTCAGGCAACTGTCGGAGATCATGCTCACTTACCAGCTTTCCTCTAGTTCCTCGCGCAGGCGGCAGATGTGCTTCAGCACCCGACTCTTGCTCTGGTAGACGGATTCTTCTGACATGCCGAGACGGGCGGCCACCGCCGAAACCGGCCATTGCTTGAGTCCAAAGAGTTCGAATGCTTCAAGAGTCTTGTGCTCCACGTGGTGACGAACTTCGTTGAGGCACTCGCGGAGCAGGGCACGCCGCCATTCGGTTTCGTACGTCGTGTCCACCTGCTCGTCGCTGATCTTGTCTAGGAATCCGCTGGTCTCGCGTCTGTCAGCCTCGAGCATCTCGCGTTTGCCCCGGCTCCGGTGGACGTCTTGGATCTTGTGACGGGCAATCCCCAGCAGCCAGTTCCTCAGGCGGCCCTTGGCACGGTCGTATCGCCCCGCGCGGTGACCCGCGGCGAAGGCCGCCAGCGTCTCCTGGGCCGCATCTTCGGCGTCCTCCTGGCTCAATCCCAGCCGCCGAGCCGTCATCACCAACACCGGGCGATACCGATGGTCAAACTGCTCCCAGCCTGCAGCATTACCCGGGTCCCGAATCGCGAGGAGCAGAATCGTACTCGTTTTGCAGATCATGAGCTGAAGCCTGTCTTCAAATCGCCTTCTACCACATCCCGTCCGCAGGCTCAAGACTGACAACCGGCAGATTCTCTAGAACCATGTGTCAGACTGCCCCGCCCGACAGCGAATAGACGAATAGCTGAGGCGTCTGCCTCCGGCGACACAATGCTCTAAGTCCTTGTGAGATCAGGGCTTAGGGTGCGAGGCGCGCCGGTGATGTCCGCGCGATCGCTCAACATAGGATAGTCGGCGTACGCCGGAGTCCATGGCGCTCGGGTAGACGTTGGGCGGTCTTCAGTCGGTCGTAGGATGAGTTTCCCAATGATGGGCGGACCGCTGAATGGTTTGAAGAGAACGGTACGCCGACTCGTGTTCCCGCGCACGAGGCTGCCTATCAAGTGGTCCGGTTTATTTGCGCAATCTGGAAAAGGAGCGACTGGAGATGACAGCGAGACTCTTTTGTTTGGTCGCGGTCATTACGTGGAGCGCCTCTCCGGCGCTGGGGGAGTTTGACAGCGGTTCGGACGGCTCTGACGGGGCGTTGGAGGGGGGTGACAACATTGCGGTTACCGTCGGACGCGCCGACCACGACACGATCATGGTTTGCTGGGATGGAAGCGAGCACTTCACCACCATTCAGGAGGGAATCGACGACGCCTCCGACGGGGACGAGGTCGTACTCTGTGAGGGGACGTACACCGGTGTCGGGAACCGGGACCTTGACTTCGCGGGCGGAGCGATCACCGTTCGCAGCACCGATCCCGACAATCCGGATGTCGTCGCGGCGACGGTCATCGACTGCGAAGGGACGCAGACCGACCCGCATCGTGCGTTTACGTTCCACTCCGGCGAAGGTCCCGACTCGGTAATCGCAGGGCTGACCATCATCAATGGGTATGGACCAACAGAAGAATTCGCAGGCGACCCGTACTCGGCTGGGGGCGCCATCTTCTGCCGCGGTTCGAACCCGACTATCCGCGACTGCACGATAACTGCCAACGCAACGGACGAGTTCGGTTATGGCGGGGGGATCTGCTGCGACGGGAGTAGCCCCACCATCACGAACTGCACGTTCAGTGAGAACTCCGCCGGTTTGGGCGGCGCGATCTATGCCCGCGTGTCGATCAGCCCACGCATCAGCAACTGCACGATGAGCGCTAACTCTTCCTACTACGACGGCGCGGGTGTCTTCTGCACTAACTCGAGCATCGCAATTAGCAATACCCGGATCGCGAGCAACACGGCTGAAAGGGCCGGCGGTGGCCTCTGTTTCCGAGAAAGCAGCAGCGCGGTAATCGACGACTCTGAAATCACTCTCAACCACGGGTTAGGCGCCGGAGGAGGATTGTACAGCGCGGGATCGAGCAACGTGATCATGAGCAGGTGCGCCGTCATCGGAAACTCAGGCGGAGCTGGTGGAGGGGCCTACTTCACCGAATCACGCGCTGCCTTCAGCGCATGCAGGATCATTGGCAACTCTGCCACATCTGGCGGCGGACTCTATTTCTCGGGAACTGATGCGACCATTGCCAATTCGATCATGGCTGGGAACGCCGTTGCAGAGGGGGGAGGTGGATTTCTTGACGCCGGTTCCAGCGCGGTCACAATGCGAAACTGCATGGTTATCGGGAACGCAGCTTCCCGAGGGGGCGGCGCTCGGTACTACCTGGGTAATAGCGCCGCTCCGATCGTCAACTGCATGTTCATCGGCAACACGGCTGGTCGCCTCGGAGGAGGATTCTACCTACAGAACCACCCGAGTCTCACAAACTGCACGCTCAGCGGCAATTCGGCCGGTGCAGACGCACCGCATCCAACGGACCCCAACGGAGGTGGGATATACTACCAATACGCTGAGTCCAGCCCCACTCTCACTAACGTGATCGTCTGGGGCAATTCCCCTGACCAAATACTGCGGGGCAGCGGCGGAGAGCCGATGGTTATCAGCTATAGCGATGTGGAAGGTGGTGCCAGCGGTCCCGGGAACATCAACGCGGACCCGCAATGGGTGGGTGGAGGGACCGGGATATGGACCGGGGCAGGAGTGTATGACCCGGAAACGTTTCGCGTGGTCCTTACTGACTTTGCGGCCTCGTGGGAACCTGGCGAGTTGGTGGGGAAGCTGATAAACCCCGACACGAGCCAGTGGCACCAGTCTATGATCGTCGCCAACACGGCCACTCGAATCACCATCTGGGCTGATTGGGACACGATCAACGCTGGCACATCTTGGATTAACAGCGGTAGGAGCTATCGGATATACGACTATCATCTGGCATCCTTCGTCTCCCCGTGCGTCGATACCGGCGATCCGGGCCATGTGCCACACCCGGGCGAGAAAACCGATATCGACGGTGAGATGCGCATCTGGGACGGCGACGGCGATGGTCAAGCGCGCGTGGACATGGGTACTGACGAATGTGGGTCGAAGTGCTTCAGTGAGTGTATGACCGGCCCGGCCCCCGATGAGCCATATCAGCAAGGCTGTGAAGCGTTCGACTTTGACGATGACGGCGAGGTAGATCTGCAAGACTTCGGGGCCTTCCAGGTGTGGTTCACAAACCCATAGCGTTGATCGGTACAATAGACCAGCAAACCCGCCTCCGTTGACGCGCCCTCGGACTCGGGCACTGTCGCCACAGCGCCGACCCAGCCGTAACGCATCGAAGCATCAGCGCACGGAAATGGCGTCCACAACTTCGTGAGCAGGCGCGGGCAGATCCGTAACCCAGCCCCCGACATGCCGCGACAGCTCGCGTACTGGTGGGACCGAAGTGGGAAGTCGCGCGCGGTCAACCACCTCCCGCCCCACGTCCGCCGGCGGTCATCCCAAGGAAGCCGGTGGAACCCTGCTTGTCCACAGGATCCCGGAGGTCGCCTATCAGCCCATGGCTGACGGGAAGCGCTGGCCCGGATCCGGAGGCGGGCGTCGCCGCCCCAGAATTCCCCGCTCTGGTAGTCGTGGGGATGGGGGCATACGAGTACCAGCCAGACGACATGGACGCTGATGGCGACGTGGACCTGCTAGACTTTGCAGGTTTTCAACTTTGTTTCACCGGCCCTGATTCCGGCTCAGTGGATCCGACCTGTGAAGGCTTCGATGCCGATTGCGACCACCATGTGGACCTTGCAGACTTCGCGGCTTTCCAGAGGTCGTTCACCAGACGGTAGATACGCGCAAGATCGAACGGTGCCTGTACCAGTGGCTGGGTGGAGCCGCAATTGTCGGCAGACGGAATACAAGAGAACGGTAGATCTTTGACACGAGCACCAGAATGAACACTCGTCTCGGTTCGAACGTCATGCTTGGGCTCACGTGAGTATGTGCGCACCCCAAGACCAGAGGCCGCCAGAGATATGACGCCACAAGGCCGATACCATCCCGCTGGTACAGTCCGCGACCACATATCATTGCATACGCCGCGTGTGCCGCGAGATCCACGCCGCCGACCGAGCTATGAGCATCTTCCCAGATCTCATTAAAGCCCCACCACCCGCATAGGATCGCCGAGAACGTTCGCGGCCATCGCTGCTATAAACGGCGACATTTCGATGAACCGGCCCGGATGGAGTTTTCAGTGAGACTCGTCATCGGTTGCAGCAATCGGCGAACGACAGGGTTGTTTGCGCACCTGCATCAAGTACGGGTGTCGTCGGCACCGCAAGTGTGATACCTTCCCGGATGACATTCTTGGAAAACACAGGTCGCCACGACCCGCGTGTAATTCAGTACAAGTGGACAATCAGCCGGCGAGACGGCCAACGTTAGCGGATTTCCTGGAACCACAGCAGCCTTCTGCTGACCGACGCCCGCATGTTGGGTTACATCGCGCGAGGTTTTCGATATACTGGAGGTTGGAGTTTAAGTTCGGGCCTTTTTTCCAGCCGGACGATCTTCCGCGTTGGCGCGGGGAACAGTCTGGAGGAGGGGAATACTAGCATGTCTCGGTTTGCGAGGTTGATGATTACCGGTGCAACTTGTCTGGGCAGCATCCTGTCGACGTCGACACACGGCCAGCCATCTGTCTTCACGCAGGAGCCCAACGAGTCACCCGGTGACTTGCCGGCGGTCGCGGGGACCCCGACGCAGCCTGTGGCCTGCGCCGACGGAACTGGCGATCCTCATTCATCGGGGCGATGGGTAGCGCAGGCCGCGAAGAGGTCGCCTTCCGCAAAATCGGTTAGCTCCGACTCGCCCGCACCCATTGTAATAGCAGTTCGTCCTGCGGATGACCTGCAGGAGCCATTGGCCGACAAACAAGATGAGATCGTGCCGCGGGCGGACGTCGGTGGCGTTTCAGGGCCCGTTCCTCTTGGCAACGTGGCGCCATCCCGGCCTCAGGGGGAGGCGTTCGAAAAGGCTGTTACAAGCGTCGATGCTCCCGTGACTGGAGAGGTTGAAGTTGCCGACCCGTTCGTTGAGACGGAGCTGGCACATCTTAAAGCAGCCACCGTGCCCGAGACCTATGCGGAAGTCGAGATCCGACTCGACGATTGGATCAGCCTGGAGGACGTGCTTGCCCTTCCGCAGGCACCCGGCGGCATATTCGAAGAGCTTGACGATCCACACCGGGTCGTCGTGCAGGTGCCCTCTCACGTTGCGGGCAGCCTGATCAAGGAAGGGACCGAGCTCTCGGTGCTGCGCCGATTCATCCTTGTTGAGGGTGGAGTCATCGACCTGGACACGGAGGACGGTACGGGCTCGACCGCAGGGCTGTGCACCGGCGGTGAGCAGTTCGGCCAGAACAGCGCCGATGTCGCCATCCCGGACTATCCGGGTGGATGGGTATACAGCCCCATCACGTTGTCCGGTGCGCCATCGGGTATGACCGTCACCTGCCTCGACGTTCACTACGAGATCATTCACACATACCGCGGCGACCTCAACGTCGACCTGAACGACGAGAACATTAGCTACAACCACGATCTATGGGGTCCCGGTCAGGGAGGCAGCACCGACAACATCAACGAAACGGTAACTGGGATTCACACGTTCGACGGTGAGTATGTCAATCAAACTTGGAAGCTGTACGTGCGCGATGAAGCTGGGGGCGACGTTGGCTACATCGATACCTGGTGGCTCAAGGTGTACTACGACGCCCCGACGACCATCTGGGACGCCTGGTGGACGGACCAGATCGATACGGACGGGGACGGCTACCGCAGCTCGGCCCGGCTCAACTGGGACCCGGACATCGTGGGCTGCAGCGGGTCGGTGGAGGTCTACGAGAAGGTCTACTGGATGAGGGCCAACAGCGGCGTGTGGAACCTGAGCTTCACGAATTGGCCACACACGCTTACGGACTGTATCAGCGGCGACAGCGCATCGCTCAACTACGAAGGCGGTCAGCACGACCTGTACGACTGGAAGATCGAGATCTACCGCACGGGGGAGCACTTCACGCCGGACTACACGCGCGGACCGGCAAACGACGGTGACCTGAACGACTACAAAATGGAGTTACCTTCCGAGGAACTGGTGCCGACCGTCTGGGGTGCCTGGTGGACGGAGCAGGTGGACCTCGACGGCGACGGATGTGTGCGATCCGCCCGGATCAATTGGGACACGGATGTCGTCGGTTGCAGTGGATCACTGTCGGTTGTCGACAAGCTCTATTACAGGCCGGCGGCGGGTGGTGCCTGGTCCCAGATCGCTGAGGTCGGGCCGCGGACGATCAACGACTGTTACTCGGCAGATGCCACATGGGTGAGCATCACGTATGCGAGTGCGTGCGGGCCGTTCGACTACAAGATCGATGTCTACTACGCGGGTGGGAGCAGTCCAGTCGCCACGGCCGGTCCGTCGGACGACCCCGACCTCAACGACCATCTGGAGGAGTCGCCGCCAAACGACTGCAACGCTGCGATGTGCAGCGACGGCATCTTCTGCAATGGCGTGGAGTACTGCGATGCAATGGGCAACTGCCAGCCCGGTGGCAATCCGTGCCCTGGCCAGCTTTGCCGTGAACGGGACGATCGGTGCGTCGACTGTCTTTCGCAGAGTGACTGTCTGGATGCTTTCTTCTGTAACGGTGTCGAGACCTGTGACGAAGCGGGTTATTGTCATCCCGGCGATGATCCGTGCCCGCGCCAGCTCTGCCGCGAGAGCGACGATCAGTGTGTGGATTGCCTTTCGCACAGCGACTGCACGGACGGTCTGTTCTGCAACGGGCAGGAGACGTGTAACGCGGCCGGTGCGTGTGTCGCGGGCGCGGATCCGTGTCCCGGCCAGATGTGCCGCGAGTCCGACAACACGTGCGTCGAGTGTCTTTCGGACCCTGACTGTTCCGACGGTCTTTTCTGCACGGGAGCGGAGACCTGTGACGCGGCCGGCGACTGCCGGCCGGGCGCTCCGCCCTGCCCACCGGACTGGTTCTGTGTCGAGCCGAGCGACATTCCCGGGGGCTGTTTCCAATGTCTTACGGATACGCACTGCCGCGACGATCTGTACTGCAACGGCTTGGAAACGTGCAGCGCCAACGGCTTCTGCCAGCCGGGGACCTCCCCGTGTGCGGCCGACGAAGCCTGCGACGAGACCTCCGACCGCTGCGATCCGGACTGCAACAACAACGGCATCTCGGATATCCGCGACATCGAATCGGGCACCAGTCACGACTGCAACACCAACCTGATTCCCGACGAATGCGATCCCGACGGCGACGGGGACACCATACCGGATGACTGCGACGTCTGTCCGCGATGGGACGATCGTGTAGACAGCGATGAAGACGGCACGCCCGACGGCTGCGATCTTTGTCCGGGCTTTGACGACCGCGTCGACAGCGACCGTGACACGGTGCCTGACGGATGCGACCAGTGTCCCAACGGAGACGACATCAATGACGCCGACGGTGACGGGGTGCCGGACGGTTGCGACGAGTGCCCGGGGATGGATGACAACGCGACGATCGGACCGCCGTTCGCCGTGTCCACGGGCGCGACCGACGCCGGCCGGCCCGACGCCGCGTTCAACACCGCGAACACGACGTGGCTTGTCGTCTGGCGAGAGGCTAGCCAGACGCATGCTGGCGCCGGCCGCGTCATGGCCCGGGTCGTCGATGACGACGAAACGCCGCTTACGTCACCCGCCGCGTTATCCGCCCTTCGCAACGACATGTCCGCGCCGCGGGTCAGTTATGACCCGGTTGGCAACGAGTGGCTCGTGGTCTGGTCGGCCGGTGGCTTTCCGATCGAGGGTGGAGGCGAACTGGCCGTCTATGCTCGACGGGTGTCGGCATCAGGTACCGTCATCGGTACACAGCCCGGCGTCATCTCTCCGAGCGGCGTTGGTGAGGCCAATCCGGACGTAGCGGCCGGATCTTACCAGGTCGATGCGGACCCCGCGACGTCCTACTACTTCATCGTCTGGGAGGATATTCGAGACTTCGCGAGCACGGACGACGCTCCGGACGCTCAGCGGCGCGTGTATGGTAAACACGTTCTGGCGGACGCTACCGCGGGTCCGGGCCATATCCGGTTGTCCGACCTAGCCGCTTTTCGACTGGACAGCTTAGGGACTTTCCCTTTGCAACCGTACCACTGTCGTGACCCTCGGATTGCCGACCCTTCACCGAGCTTCACCACGGTCAGTCCCCCGCCGCACCAGTCGTCGGTCGAGGAAACCGCTCATCAAGTCGTGTTCGACGCAGCATACGGCGGCACGGGCAGTGACACGCTCTATGACATCTACCTCGCGGCGGTCTCCACCCAAGGCTTGGGATCGGTCACGCAGATTACCGAAACAGAGGATGAGCTGGACAACGAGCCCTGGCCGGTCATCGCGTGGAGCCAAGGCCCCGAAAGAGGGATGGTGCTCTTCTTGCACGGAAGCGAGACGTACGGCCAACTGTTCGAAGTGATTGGTCTTCACACCGGTCATCAGCTTCTGGCTACTGACTTCCTGGTTTCGTCCTCCGATTACTTCTCACTCGATGCCCATCCGCTCGAGGAGGACTTCTTCCTGGGCAACCACATTCCGGCCGGCGCAGACGGGTGGCGAATTGCCGGGCACCACGTGTACTCGCTGTTCGGCAACCTCGTTGGTCAAGAGCACCCGAGCATATCGATGGACCGCAATACCGGCGACTGCTACTTGCTGGCGTACGTCAGCCCCGGCACGGGCCCGGACACTATCCTGGCACGGACACATTGCGGATGTTGGGGCGGGCCAAACCACAGCCCAACCGCCGATGCCGGACCGGATCTGACCAACGTCTACGAAGGCACACACTTCAACCTCGACGGCTCAGGGTCGACCGACCCCGACGGTGATCCGCGCATATATTCGTGGGCACAGACGGGCGGCGCGGACGACGCCAAGTTCATCGACGCGGACGAGACTACAAAGGAAAGCCCCCAGCTCATCGCGCCAACCATTACAACGGGAGACCCCTCGGAGACTTTGGAATTCGAGTTGACGGTGGACGATCTTCGCATCCCTGGAGGCGTGTCGCAAGATTATGTCAATGTGACCGTGATCCCGGCCGATGATGCCAACCCGCCGATCGCAATCGCAGGATCGGATCAGACGGTGGATGAGGACGTTCAGGTTCAGCTCGACGGTTGTGCCAGCTCCGATCCTGATCCCGGTGACACGCCTGAGTTTCTTTGGGAGTTCATCAGCACCACCCCGGACCTTGGCCTCGGGGACATCAAGGTTGCACCGCTGACGAGCTGCAATCCGTATTTCAAGACACCACGCTTCGCGAACCAGGGTGGGATCGACCTCCTATTCCGATTACGCGTCAACAGCCCGCGCGGCGGCGTCGACACCGATACGGTAACCATCCACGTCAACGACTCCGTGAACGAGCCCCCGACCGCCGACGCCGGAGACGACATGACGGTCTTCGAGCACTCGGCGTTCTTCTTGAACGGGAGCGGAACCGACCCGAACGGCGACCCCCCCAGCTATTCCTGGGTTCGCGTGACGAGCCTCGACGCGGGCGAAGACGCAACCATCAATCCACCGACCGTGGGCATGCCCTCCGTGACCGCCTCAGTTAACGCCGACCGTGATATCGTTTTCCGCCTCACGGTGTCCGATGGACGCAACGGGATGGACAGCGACGAGGTCACGGTCCACGTTCAGGCCCTGCCCATGCAGGTCTGGGATTTTACGCCCAAGCAGGGCTCACCCGGGACGGAGGTCACCATTTCGGGCTCCGACCTGAACTCGGTCACGAGTGTCAGCTTCAACGGCTACGGTGGGAGCATCGAGAGTCGGGCCGACGCCGAGCTGAAGGTCATCGTTCCTTCCGGCTCGGAGTCACGGCGTTCGTACAATGCGGGGTTCGATCTGGGCTGGCTCGACGTCCTGGAGTATTTCGATGTAACCACAGGGCCGCTGGTCGTTCAGGACGCGCAGACGAGTTGGACTTCGCCGACGGACTTCGAGGTCTCCCACGCTCGACTCCACCAAGTGATCCTCACTCAGGGATTGGGCAGCTATGACTTCGTGCGCGGCAAGGGCACGCTGCTGCAAGTCCAGCTTCGCACGCAGGAGCCCGCACCCGCGGTTAATGCCGGCCTGAGCGCAGCCACCTGCTACGTGATCCCCAGCAGCGGCACGCCGTTTACGCTCCAGGCCGACAACGTTCCGAGTACGTCGCTGACGAGCACGCTTGCCGTCAGCACCATCAACGAAGGCGTCAACTTCTTCCTCCCCGGGGACAAGTTGACGGCGCCACGGTACAAGTTCTGGGTCACCGTTACCCACAACGAGGAAGAGGTTCTTCATTTCGAATCCATGCAGAACTCGGACCTGTTCGAGGACGTGATCACGCCACGGTTCCTGGTTCGCCCGGTGGTCCCGTTCGTCGCCGGGAGCGTGGATCCGACATTTGACTGGGGCGACTACTGGCGGCGGTATCATCTCGCCGTCAACGAGTTTAAGCGCATCTATCCGGTGGCCGGCGTCGACTTCATCGTCGGTCCGACGGTCTGGAGCGGGTCGAAGCTGCTCGGCAACGATGGGAAAGTCCATTTCGATTGGAATCCGTTCCGGAATTTCCCTGATGATTTCCCGAACGGCATGCTTCCGGCCATTATCAGTATGCGCAACTACCTGGACGACTGGAACGGCAACAACCCCAACCGTCAAGCGATCACGGTCACGGCAGCAATCGACAAGAGCCTGTATGCAGGAGGAGCACCCGGGTTCGGTGTGCCGCCACGAAGCATGATGGCCCGCATTGTGAAGTTCGCCATCACCGAAAAGATCCCGGTGCTCGGACCCGTCGTGGATTTCTTCAATGATGTCATTGGAGGGCTGGTGTGCGGTCTGACGTTCGGGCTCTGGTGCCCCGACCCGATCGAGGAAGTGGTCAAGGCGTTCTTCGGGCTGATTGACGTGTTCGGCATCGAGATCGGCGGCAAGACCGCGTTCGTCGTGCTCGGAGAACGGGAGGAGGAATTGGGAACGACCACGATTCTCCACAACTGGGGCGGCAAAACGCTCAGCCATGAGATCGGCCACAACCTGGGCTTCGTGGATCCCTACGCTTACAACCACGACGACGACGAAATCTCACACTCAATGTACGACGAGAAGAAGGCTTCCTTCGCTGACGTGGCCGGTGTGTACCAACCGATCTTCAACGTATCGCCGCCGGGTGAGCTCTTGAACGGGTCCGGCTACCATCGAGCACAATCACTCATGTCATACGCCGATTATCGCCAGGACGGCAACGTCTTCTTCGAACCGCCGGAGTACGACGAGCTCAGAGACCACCTCATGAAGCCGCCACCTTCGGGCAGCTTGAGGT
>CP070827.1:193166-210021 GCA_020344555.1 Phycisphaerales bacterium | reverse complement strand
CGATGTAGAGGTTGCCGTCGGGACCAAAGGCCAGCCCGGTGGGGTAGGTGCCGCACGGGTTCAGATCACCAACATAGTTGCCCAACGTGTCCAGCTCGACGACACGGTTGTCACCACTGCTGCTGACGTAAAGATGGCGCTCGGGACCCAAGACGACGTCGTAGGGCTCTTGGAGATGTCCCACGCCGTGCGAACCAACCGCCGCCCCCACATCGGGATAGAAGACTCTGACCAGCCCGTTGCCCGCGCTAACCACGAGCAAGCCGTCGGGTCGACCTAGATCCTCCCAATCCCAGATGCCGTCATCGTCACAATCCTGGCACTCATCAGGGACTAGATTGCGGTCAATGTCCAGGTCCAGGTCATCCTGGAGTTCATAGAAATCGAACTGCCCATTACCGTTGCAGTCGGTTTCACATTCGTCGGGAAGGAAGTCCGCGTTGACATCCGGGCTGGACCCGCTTACGATGTCGCAGTCGTCCGGAATGCCGTTGTCGTTGCAGTCCTGCTCACACCCGTCGAGAAGCCCGTTGGCGTTGCAGTCGTCGCACCACGTCTCGCCGCTGCAATTCGTGAAGTCCTGGCTGTCGGGAACGCTATTGTGGTTGCAGTCGGACGGATTGTAGTCTACGGCAAGCGATGCATAGCCGATGCTGGAGCATCCGTATTCGATGCGCATGTAGCCGTACTCACCCCAATCGGGGCCCCAGGAATTGCGCATAATCCATACGCCGTTTTCGCCCTGATTGTCATCCCACCCGACCAGAGCAACGGCGTGATTAATTCCTCCAGGATTGTGGGCATTGAAGACGCCGCCGAGATAGGCCTGGAAAGCCTGACTCGAGGCAACGCAAACGGATATCGGGCCATAATCGAGGATCGCCTGTTTCAGGTAGGGCACAGCGGCCAGGCTCTCATCACCAACATAGACATAGTCATCGATGCAATAAGGAAACACGTACGGGCCGCCACATGGGACATCGGCCGCGGTGTAAGGAAAATCCTGCTCCAACACAGCGCCTTCTATACTGCAAAGAGACATGTAAAGCGCATAATCGTGCCAGCCCCCGCTACAGCTCCCGGCATCGGTGCAACTCATCAGCCATTGCTCCGAAAGATCCACCTCAACACCCTCCTTGATAAGGATGGCGCTTTCGATCGGGCCGATTGCCGAGAACGCCCAGCAGCTACCGCATGCGCCCTGGTCTTTCATCGTCGTCGTACCTCTTAGAATCCGCCAATCAACGAAGGCAGGTAGGTCAGCCGTTGGCGCAGAAGAGGCCCGCCGGACTTCGGGCGGCTCCCAATCCGGCGGAATGATCAAACCGCACAGCTCGTCGAGCGAACGGTCGGTTGCGGAGTTGTGACCCACCTCAAACGTCCATCCCTTGGCTCGCCCCTCAGCTTTGAGCGCTTCGATATCTGCCTGGCTCAAGGGACCGGCGGGTGAGGGTGCTAACGCAGGTGATCGCATCTTGGCATCTTCCTGCCGCAGCGCGTCCCGACCCCGCTGAGTCTGTTGTGCCCACACCACCGGCGGATTGCCGCTGTGGAACAGCATCAGGCCAAGAACAAACACGACTACTCGGTGGGTCTCGCGAAACACTTGTCGCCTCCTTTTCTCAAGGATTTGGCGCGTTTTTGGCAGCCTGGGATCGTGCTGACCTCCTCCTGTTCAGCGCGCCTTGGGGTCGAGATCATCATACCCAGTTTGACATGTGCGCGTCAAGCTTGATTTCTTTTCTTGAGTTGGGAATCAGGCCGGGCCGGGAGGCTTTGACAACGACCCCCCGAACCGCGAGAATAGACAGGCTCAAAATGCTGATCGGGGTCCGAGACCATGAAAATTCAGATGCTCAAGGCAAAGCTGCATCAGGCCTGCATAACCCACGCCCAGGTCGAATACGAGGGTAGCCTCGGGATCGACGTTGAGCTGATGGAGGCGATCGGCCTCTATCAGCATGAAAAGGTGCTGGTGTCGAACATCAACAACGGCAGCCGGCTTGAGACATATGCAATAGCCGAGCCGTTTGGCTCCCGGCGGATCGTTCTTAATGGGGCTGCTGCCCGCTGTGGCTGCGTGGGTGACCGAGTAATCATCATGTCGTTCTGCTGGGTGGATGAGGCCGAGGTCCGCGAGGGCAGGTACCGCCCCCGGGTTATCCGTCTCGACGAGCACAACGAACCGGTCCAACGGATCCCCGCCGCTCCGACCACCGACGAGATCGCCTCGATGCTGGATGGCTGACGCATCCGTCTGACATCCGTTTTAGCGTCACAGGCCGGTCCCACCCAACACCGGCTGCCATCGTTGCGAGCACAGCCGCGAGTCAACATCGACGCTGGCGCAGCAGTTCGCCCGATGGACCACCAGTGCTTTTTAATCGCAAATGCCCATACTGCGGCGTTTCACTAATAGTGCGACGATAATCCTACCCCGAGCCGCGGGCTTCAGCCCGCGCGGACGTCCGCGCAAGCTGAAGCATGCGGCTCAGATAGTCGCGAGACTTGCGAAACACGGTACTGGGCAACTCGGTCTTTGACGGGGCAAAACGGCGGCTGTACGATGCCGCCCGTTCGGGCTTGGGACCGAGAGGAAAAGCGGCGTGAGCGAATCTCCGGAAATCCAGAATATCATGGTGACCGGTGCGACCGGATTTGTCGGTCGGAGTGTGGTACGTGAGCTGCTTGCCCGGGACCTTGGACCGGTGTGCCTGGTTCGATCTCGGCGGAAGCTGGCCGGCCAACATCCCGACGCCGGACCCGACCGGTTGATCATCGTCGAAGGCAGTCTGGATGATCGCACCGCCTTGCGTCAGGCGGCGGAGTTGAGCCAAGCGGCTATCCATCTGGTCGGCATAATCATGGCCCGACGGCTCAAGGGGCAGACCTTTGGGCGCGTTCACGCACAGGGCACGCGCAATGCCGTCGATGCGGCCGGCGAAGCCGGGATCAGACGATTCGTTCACATGTCGGCTCTAGGCACCCGACCCGACGGCGTCTCGACCTACCATCGAACAAAATGGGCGGCCGAAGAGTACCTCACTCACAGCGGTTTGGATTGGACCATCCTCCGCCCAAGCCTCATTCACGGCTCCGAGGGCGAGTTTATGAGGTTGATGAAACGGTTCATTTGCGGGCTTCTGCCGCCGGTGATCCCGTATTTCGGGAGTGGGCAGGCGAAGGTGCAGCCCGTATCGGTGAAGGATGTTGCCTTTTGCGCTGTCGAGGCCCTGCGACGCGGCGACACCATCGGCAAGGTATATCCGCTTGGCGGCCCGAAAGCATACTCATGGATCGAGCTGTACAACACCTGCCGGGCCACAATGCCCGGGGCGAAGCGCTGGAAACCGCTCGCTTCCCTGCCGGTTTCCGGGGCCAGGCTGATGGCAGCCTTGACCGCAGCGCCGATGGCCCTTGCTGAACTGGTGATGCCCTCGATCGGAAGGTTCCGGTTCGATGCGGGTCAGGTACAGATGACGCAGGAGGATAGTGTCTGCGATCACACCGTGGCCGAGAGAGCGTTCGACATCCGTATGCGGTCCTTTGAGGACGAACTTGAGTTATACGCAGGGAAGACGGATTGTTGACGGCAAGCCGCAGATTGATACCCCGGGTGGAGTTCCGTGCTCCGCACCCGCCGGGCGGGACCCTCGGCGCGTGGCACGGTCAAGCCGATCCGCCGAAGGCGGAGGAGCTCGGTCGTGGAGCCGTCCGCTAAAACACGGCCTGGCAAGTCTGACCGTGCCGCACCGCCTCAGTGTTATCCGACCGCAACGGGGCCGTGTTGCGCAAAGGCGACGTTCGTTGGAAGCAGGTCCACACGTTGCCGATTAAGTAAAGGGATCGTTGGGGGCGTTGTGTGGAAGCAACATCCCGGCAAAGCGCCGGGCATTGCATCCAGATAGACCGCCCTCGAGGCCTGTGGTGCTGCCTGTTGCGGGATGGGCCGTCTGGTTTGCCATCCGACTGACTGAAAAGTTGGTCCCACAGGAGGGATTGCTTCCGAAGAGGGGGTGGGTCCCATAGGTTCTAATACAGCCATCGAGCGTTTCGCATGACCATCAATACGCAATCTAAAGCCCCTTCGACCACCGGCGGCGTTCGGCCGCCGGAGTTCGCGTCCGCTGTTCTGGACAGCCTGGACGGGGCTGTTCTGGTGGTCGATCGCAACGGGACCATTTGCTATCGCAACACAACGGGCGTGTCGTGGTTACCGGACGGCCCCGACCTACCCACGGTGCTTAAAGAGGCTCGCTTCCTGGGGCCTTTCGAGAGTTGGTCCAACGAGCTGCCTCGGGTCATTGACGAAGGTCACGCATCGCGGTTCGAGGCTGCCTTGCGCCTGTCGGCCGGCTCATCGCCGGTACTGGTCACCGTCCGCTGTACTCCGCTGCACGAACGAGGCTCGCAACGCGTCACCGGCGCCGTGATCCTGATCGAGGAAGGGCAAAGACAGGAGGCTGTCGAGGAAAGACTTGAAGTGTCCAAGCGGTTGGCGTCGCTTGGGAAGCTGGCTACTCGAGTTGCCCATGAGCTGAACAACCCGCTGGACGGAATTCTGCGATACATCAATCTGGCCATGCGAGTCGCTTCCGACGCCCCGGACTCGAAGCTGAAAGCCTACCTGGCCGAGTCTCGCACCGGGCTGATTCGCATGGTGCAGATTATCAGCGAGCTACTCGAATTCTCCCGGACTACGGACGGTGAGTTCGACGAGATGAACATCAATGAGGTAATCGAGCAGGCCATCAAAAGCACCGCGTCCGTTGCCGATGCCAATGGTGTTGTCGTGGCCGCGGACTTCCACAACCAGGATATGCCTGCGGTCCGGGGGAGCCGGCTCTATCAGGTCTGCTGCAACTTGATCAAGAACGCTATCGACGCGATGCCCGACGGTGGGAGACTGTCGATCACCACCGGTCTGGTCGATGACCACGTGATCATTCAGGTGTCCGACACCGGCGCGGGACTCCCCGAGCCCATCGAGCAGATCTTCGAGCCCTTCTTCACCACCAAAGAGGCGGGCAAGGGGACCGGGCTGGGGCTGGCCATCTGCAAGGATTTCATTGAAGACATGCAGGGTACCATCACCGCCGCACCGGCCGATGAGGGTGGCGCAGTCTTCACCGTGCGCGTGCCGATACAGGAGTGCCACCGCCCGTCACCACTGACGACATCCACCGCCGATACGAAAGCCGGTGAACCGGCCAAGCCGCCGCGCTGACCACCCACTGTCCGGGGAATGTCCTGATGCCCGATACGGATACTCCAGCACGCATCCTGGTCGTCGATGATGACCGGATCATCCTGGATTCGCTTGGCGAGTTCCTGCACCTCGAAGGCTACAATGTCGAGCCGGCCCTGTCATTCAGGGAAGCCCTTCAGACCCTGGAACGCCAACCGGTTGACCTGATCATCACCGACGTCAACATGTCCGGTGGCAACGGCTTCGAGCTGCTCCATGTCGTGCGCAAGCGATATACGCAGACAGTAGTGATCATGATGACCGGCTACGGCACGATCGAAAGTGCCGTCGAAGCCATCAAGATGGGGGCGTACGACTACCTGACCAAGCCGATCATCGATGACGAACTGAAGGTCTGTGTTGAACGGGCCATCAACCAGCAGGCAATCCTGCGGGAGAACCGGGTCCTCAAGGACAGACTCGACCGGCGTTACGGTCTCGACACGGTTATGGGGCAGGACTATCGGATGCTCAAGGTTTTCGAGCTGGTCGAAGCCGTCGCCGATTCAAAGGTGACCGTGCTCATGCAGGGGCCCTCGGGCACCGGCAAGTCGCTCATCGCGGAGGTCATTCACCAGCGAAGTGAGCGCCGCAACCAGCCGTTTGTCGAGGTCAGTTGCGGGGCGATTCCGGAGACGCTCCTGGAGAGCGAGCTGTTTGGCCACGTTCGCGGAGCCTTTACCGGTGCGGTGGCCAACAAGCCGGGCAAGTTCAAGGCCGCTGCGGGCGGCACCGTATTTCTCGACGAGGTCGCAGCCGCCTCGCCGGCGCTTCAGGTCAAGCTGCTACGTTTCCTGCAGTCCCATCAGTTTGAGCCGGTGGGAAGCAACAAGACCGAGACCGTCGATGTGCGCGTCATCCTCGCCAGCAACACGGACCTGGAGGCCGAGGTCCACGCCGGTCGATTCCGTGAAGACCTTTATTATCGCATCAACGTGGTCACCATCGACATGCCGGCACTGTCCGAGCGCGTCGGCGACATACCGCTGCTGGCCAGGCACTTCCTGGAGCGTTTCAGCGCCGACATGAAACGCGAAATCCTCGATTTTGAGGACCAGGCCATGCAGGTTCTTCAGGGCTACCACTGGCCCGGAAACGTCCGCGAGCTCGAAAACGCAGTGGAACGCGCCGTCGTGCTGTGCAAAGGACACTACATCGGTAAAGGTGACCTGCCACCCAAGTTGACGGAATCAGCCGCGTCGTTGGAGCCGACTGTCACGTATCAGCCGGCGTCACTCAAAGAGGCTCTTGAAGAACCGGAAAAACGCATCATCGAAGCCGCCCTTCGGGCCAACGGCTGGAACCGGCAACTGACCGCCCGGAAATTGGGCATCAACAGGACAACGCTCTATAAGAAGATGAAACGCTACGGCCTGGATACCGAGCCGGTGCCGGTGCGATAGCGCTTACGCTTGGTGTCCCCCACCCCCGATGTACGTCGGGGATGGGGCACCCGGCTATTCGCACCGTGCTATGTCTCGCGGTCGTGCGTGTCGATGTCCAGCGGGGCGTGGTGGCGCTCAGAGGGTTGGGCCTCATGCAGGATGCGGTAGAAGCAGAACGCCATCAGTCCACACACGAAGGTGATACAGCCGATCATCACTGCACAACCTCCGGCGGTCAGACCCTGTTGCTGACCCAACAAAGCGTCGGGAATCATGATTGCGCCTCCAGGCCCATACCTTCAGCGTCCGCGCGCTCCAGGGACTTTCCGATGCGGTTGCGGCACGCAATGTCGCTGAGCACGAAAAACACGATGAACACGACAAGCACGCCCACAAAGACGAAGCGGGCGATGTTTGCGTTTGTCACTGCGGAAGCACGCGCCTCGGCAGCCTGGTCGTCTACCTCGCGCAACCAGGTGGGCAAAGCGTCGAGCGACTCCGGCATACCCTCCTCTACACCGAGTATCTCCGTGACCCTGGTCTCCAAAGCTCGCGCATCGAGCTCGGGATACTTCTCGCCAACCGCGCCTGCGTAGGCCTCGCGAGCGGCGATGGCACTTTGTAGTTTCGGGCTCATGCCCTTCAGGCGCTCGGGCCCGTTGAAGTAACACCACATCGTCAGGACGGTGATCAGGAATGCCGGTGTGATGTAACGGATCACGACGACCACGAAGCCCGGAATGTGCAGGTCCGCTCCGCGATTCGCTTCCTTGATACCGCGCCGGGCGCCGATCACCCAGCCGAAGATGAGCACTTGGCCGAGTGCGGCCAGGATCATCATGAACTCACACCAGAAGTCAGTGAAGTCCAGCGAAGTGGCATTCACGCTGAAGTACATCACCAGGGAGGCACCAAACGTCGTCAGCAGACCCAACACCACCACGCTGGCACGCCGTTTCATGCCGAAGCCGTCCTCGAGGAAGGCGATCGCGGGCTGGAGCATGCTGATCGAGCTGGTAACAGCCGCCAGGAAGAGGAGTCCGAACCACATCCCGCCAAAAAACGAGCCGCCGGGCATGAAATACATGATGGCGGGCACCGTGAAAAAGCCCAGGGCGAAGGTGCTGTCCGGCGTGTTCCCCGGGCCCAGGAACAAAAACGCCGTCGGCACGATGATCATGCCACCGAGCACGACCTCACAGAACTCGTTGGTGCTCGAGGCACTGAGCGAGGACAACACCACGTCGTCATCGGGGCGAAGGTAGCTGGAATAACACAGAATGAGTCCAAAGCCCACGCTCAAGCTGAAAAAGATCTGCCCGGCCGCCCGGAGCCACACTTCGGGATCCTTCAACCTGTCCCACTGGGGGTTCCACATGAACCCGAGCCCACTGTTGATGTCACGGCCGTCGACGACCTCGGTTAGCGTGAGGGCACGGATCAGGATGATGATCGCGCAGCCGACCAGCAGCGGCATGGCGGCCTTGCAGAAGCTCTCAATGCCTCTGGACACCCCCCGGTAGATGATGAAGAAGTTCACCAGGAAGCACACCAGCACGAACCAGAGCATCGAAGTCCCGAACATGGCGCCGTTTTCGCGCATGCCAAAGGTGTCCTGGGCGAAATCCGACGACGCTTGCACGACGGCTTCCGACGTGGACGTGCCCGCTATCTGTTGCTCGGCAGCTCGGAAGGTCTCTGCAAATCCGCCGGAGAAAAACTCGATCGAGTAGCGCAAACAGAGGGCTTCCAGAAGCACGTAGTACATGTAGACCAACATGGGAATGATCAGCGTGAGCGTCCCGACGCCTTTAGCGGGCACCCGGCGCCAAAGCGCGAACATGATCCCCGGGCCGTTGTTTTGTCCGAGGCGCCCACCGAGCCGCCCGATCGTCCACTCGCACCAGGCAATCGGAATCCCCAGCAGCACGAAGCTGATGATGTAGGGGATCATGAAGGCGCCGCCGCCGTTGTTGACCGCGGTGCCGGGAAAGCGCAGGAAGTTGCCCAGCCCGACGGCCGATCCCGCAACTGCCAGCACCACCCCGATTTTCGAGCCCCATTTCTCCTTTGCCGCCAGATCCGGTTCCGGTGATATGCTCATGAATCTCTACTCGGATGGTCCTGTTCCGCTGCCCGGGGCAGGATTACCGAACCACACCAACGGTTCTCGGCGTCCGGCAGGGGTCTTCAGCCGGCCGGCACGCGACCCGGGCAGGCACCGCGCCAATTCAATACGGGCGTGATTCTACACGAACGACCGCGTGAGCAACAACGGTTGATCGATCCATGGAGTTCCGGTATGTTCTCGTATCCTTACAGCGAGTGGAGATGCTATGCCTAATCTGGAACAGTTGACTTCGGCAATGGCGAACTGGGTCTGGTCGGTCCCTCTCTTCTTCCTCTTGCTTGGATGCGGGCTGGTCTTTTCCGTCTTTGCCAAGTTTGTCCAGTGGCGGATTATGACGCACGGCTACGCCTGCATCCGCGGCCACTACGATAGGCCGGAAGACACCGGGCACATCAGCCACTTCCAGGCGTTATGCGCCGCTCTTTCAGCGACGATCGGTCTGGGAAACATCGCCGGCGTCGCAGTGGCGATCTCGGTCGGCGGGCCGGGGGCGATCTTCTGGATGTGGATCGTCGGTGTCTTCGGCATGGCCCTGAAGTTCATGGAATGCTCGCTGGCCGTTATGTTCCGTGATGTACGCGACGTGCCCGACCCCAGCGCGCCCGCACTGATGGAAGCCGACGCCGAGCAGCGCACGCTCGAATATCGGGGCGAGCCGCCGCCCGAACCGGGTGCACGACCCAGAGCCCGTGGTGAGGTCCGCGGCGGACCGATGTGGTATATGCAAAAGGCCCTGGTCGAGCCCTTACGCCTTAGCGGCAACCCCGCGTGGGTCCTGTTCAAGATCCTTGCGGTGTGCTTCGCGGTTGCAACGATGCTCAATTCCTTCGGTGGTGGCAACATGTTCCAGGGATGGAACGTCTCCGACCAATTGCACAAGCAGTGCGCGGTTCCCAATTACATCGCGGCTACCCTCGTGTCGGGGCTCGTTGCCCTGGTCATCATCGGAGGGATCAAGCGAATCGGTGAGGTGGCATCCCGGTTGGTACCGTTCATGTGTGTGGTGTACGTGCTTGGCGCTCTTTACGTCATCGTCATACATGCCGACGAGATCCCCAAGTACCTTGCCCTGATCGTCAACTCGGCCTTCACACCCGTGGCGGAGAGCGGAGCCTGCGCGGGTGTCGTGGTCTGGCTCGCCTTCAAGCATGGTCTTCGGCGGGCGTGTTTTTCGAACGAGGCCGGTGAGGGATCTGCCGCGATGGCTCACGCCGCTGCCCGAACGGAAGAGCCGATCCGCGAAGGTGTCGTCGCGGGGATTGGGCCGTTCGTCGACACGATCGTCATTTGCACGATGAGCGCTATGGTGTTGCTGATGAGCGGGACGTGGGAACGCCCCCCGGTCGGCGCGATTGCATCGATCGACGGAGACCGGGCCGTGGTGCGAACCGGCGACACCATGCCGCCCAACATGGAAGGACTCTACCTGGAGCGTATGGTAGTCGACTCCAAGAACCTCGCGATTCATGTCCTGCGCCGGCGAGATCAGGAGCTCGAGTTTGTCTCGGCACCCATCACGTCGATCGACCGGGGGGACGGCGAAGGATGGGAAGCGCTCAAAAGCGTGTCGGTCGATCTGTCGGAACTTGCCGAACTCGACCGTGAGCGGGTCGCCGTGGGGCAGCACGTCCACCTGGACATGGATGGGGCGGAGCTGACCGGATTCGCGTTCGACACCACAATGAAGGGATTCGGGAAGTACATGGTGACACTCGCGGTGTGCCTCTTCGGATTCAGCACCATGATCAGTTGGAGCTATTATGGCGAGAAGGGGGCGGAGTATCTGCTGGGGCCTCAGGCCATTCTGCCATACAAGTTTCTGTTTGTGATATTCGTGTTCTTGGGCATGGTGCTGCCCAAGTTCCAGACCGTTTATGATTTCTCCGATGCCACGACGGGCCTCATGGTGCTCTGTAACCTGCCGGCGGTGTTGATACTGTCCCCTGTGGTCCTGCGTGCCGCCAGGGCCTATTTCCGCCGTCTCGACGCCGGCGAAATGCCCCGCCGGTTCCGCTAGAGCAGACTGCGATTCCGTGTAGCGTCACCCCTTGTGGGTGACGATCGAATCGCCGCTGCGCCGCCAACAAAGGGCGGCGCTACCCCGATGTCCATCGGGGCCACGCAAAAACCTAGATTGCTCTAATGCGGGAACTGCACAGGTTAGACGGGCTCACAATCAGCCGAGATGACGTACCCCATGGCGCGTATCACGTTACGCATGGATTCTCCGTCAAGTGTATCGATCATGCCAGTTCGCAGGTCAAGGTAAGACTGGTGCAGGGATGCCATTAACTCTGCTTGGGCAACACAGTCCTTGTCAAGCCCGTTGCGGCCGGCGCGGAGCGGAACACAATTGGGGAGGTCCCGTCGCGCCTCGAGCTTCGCCGACGTGAGGGGAACGACCGTCACGTAGTGCCCTCTGTTCAGCTCCTCGCGAGATACCACGATCACCGGACGTCGTTCGCGCTCATCAAGATACGCCCAGTAGATCTCACCGGGTTGGGGCGGCATCAATAGGGGTTCTCTTTCGCCCACCGCGCGAGTGACCGGCGAGCAGCCTCAGCCCACGATGCCTCCTCCTCGTCGCCACTAGGAGTGGAGAGGTCTTCTCGAGGAGACACCACCCACTCGAACACGTCAAACGAGGCATGATGGGTGTCAAGGGGCGCGCACGCGGTCAGCCAACCGTGACTCTGAACCGGTGCCCAGTACATGAAGCTTATGTCCTGCCCTCGTTCAGTCGCTATCATTTGGACCGCCCTCCCCACGTGCCGCCTGCCGTAGAAACCCGGCTACATTCGTTTCCAGATATCGCGACACATCATCCTGCTGCTCAACCACTTTCGCGAGACTCTCGCTACACCATGGTATCGGTTGTGCCCAGCGAGCATCGGCTTCAAGATAGAGTTGACTCGGATCTTCCGCTAACGACTCCGCCTTCACTTCGACAAGCCAATCGGTAACTTCCTTCCCCTCCCGGCCTGCAACTTGAAAAGGCGGAAAAACGAAACGTAGCCCGATCACGTGAATCGGGCGCCCAAGTGGACGAAATGGATCCTCAGTGATATTCATCACACGGCGTGCCAAGAAGATGCGGGCATCTCCATCGATCGGTAATGTACCTCGTATCATAGCCGCCGACTGAAGGATGAGCTTAGGCGAGAAACGCTCCCCGAAGCTCTCCATCACCGTGAGCTGGCGATCCTCGAACCATTCTTTCGCCTGTTTGGGGAAATCGGCGTGGATCTGAAGCCGGTTGGGGCGGATGACGACCTTGAACTGACTTCGCGCCGAACCACTAATCGGTTGGGAAAAGACCCACTCTTGGTCGTCCAGAGATACGTTTTGGGGATCGACATAATCTGCGAGGGTTGCCGCGTATTCCAGAGCGCGTTTCCGCTCGAGCTTTATCGGAGGATGGAAAGACAGGGCAACGTAGTACCCGCGCGGCGCAATCTTGGCGTCTTCCGGTGGTAAATGTGTTTGTTTTTCTGAAGATTCGCTCATTAATAGCGCTGCACACTTGTGGCGTCACCGCGCCACAATATGAGTCAAGTTCAGAGCCTTAGGCCAACACCCGTCAAGGACCTCAAGGACCATTAACAATGATACAACGCTGCTCTTCGTGCGGCAAGCAGCCGAGGGTGCGGGTGACCACGGGCCCCATCAGACCACGGTCTGCCCCACCGTCGCCGTGCCCGACTTCCGGGGTGGTTGGTCGAGCAGTTGAATGGCCCATCTGCGTGAAGTCCACCCACAAAGCCCTTCTCTCTTTATCGGTTCAGGATCTCTACTACAACTGAGATTACCCGGGGACACTGGCAACGTGTGATAGCACCCACACTATATCATCCGCACCTGCCCGTTCGTGATCCGAATCCGACCTTCGGCGAAGAGTCGGACGGCCTGGGGATAGGCTATGCACTCCTGCTCGAAGACGCGGGCCGCCAACGTATCCGGCGTATCATCCGGCAGGACCGGCACCTTCCGCTGTAATATGATCGGGCCGTGATCGTACTCGTTGTCGCAGAAATGCACGGTACACCCGCTGACCGTCTTACCGGCTGCAAGGACCGCCTTATGCACACGCTCACCGTACAATCCCCGGTCGCCGAACTCCGGCAGTAGCGCAGCACGGCGTTGATACTGCCCAGTTCATCGAACTGATCAAAGATCAAGCGGACCACGCCTTGTACCTGCTCATCGGGATCGAGCGCCAACTCGCCGCCCTGTTGACGGATGTAGCAGATCGGCGGGTGGTTGAACAACTCGCCGCGTTTGGCCTTGTTCAGTCGGCCCTGGTGCATGCGTTGGCGCAGGATGTGCAACTCTGCCTCACTGAGGGTCCCTCTGAGGCCCAGCAGGAGCCGAGCGTTGTACTCCCGTGGGTCATAGAGCCCGTCCTGGTCAACCAGCAGCGTCCCGAACACTGCGCAGAGCTTCAGTAACTGATGCCAATCCTTGCACGAGCGGGCCAGTCGGCTCATCTCGATGCCCAATACCAACCCCACGTGATCCAGACTGACCTCGGCAAGTAGTCGTTGAAAGCCCGTTCGCCCTTCCGCGCTGGTGCCGCCTAAGCCCTGATCTTGATCGATCACCGGCACGCGCTCGCCGGGCCAGTCCCAGTCGATGGCCCGACGTCGGAGCGCGTACTGTAACGCCGCCGATTCGCGATGCTCCAGCACCTGCTGGGCGCTGGACTGACGAACATAGACCACCGCCAACCGGTCGCGACGATGCGGTTGGATCTTGCCTGGACCGAACGTCCCGGAGCCGACGGGATTGGATGAGGTCTCGCGTCCGACACGAGTGGATTCAGTCGCGATCATGGTCCACCTCCCGCCGCGTCTGCGGCTTGGGTAGGTGTTCGGCCACGATCCGGCTGAGGGTCGCCAGCACCTGACGACGACTCTGGACCGGCAGCACCTTCCGGATTTCGTTCGGAGAAACACTTTGCCCCGGTGTCAACGGGCGCGGGAGAGGACGAGGACGTCATCCGTGACGTTATGCATGGCTCTGCTCCGCAGATTGGACGCCGACGTTGCCGGTACCAACGTGCCAGCTCCAGTAACGCCGGTACCTCCACTATCGGCCGGCCCGGTCCCTTGATAAAAGCTACCGCTTTGCATGTAGTGTCCGTGGAAGATTGAGACCGTGCACAGCGTGATCAAGCGTCTTAAAGGTTCCGCCTTACGGGCCCGCAGCTACTGGAGTCAGTGCCGCGAGATCACCCTGCGCGCCATCACCCTGAAGGCCATGACCCTCTGGCGTCGGATCAGAAGTTTTCTACAGAGCAAGAAGAAAGCCGAAAGCATAACGTGAACGGGTGGCCCAGCCCGGGCTCTCCTGCCCGCTCTGCTCAGCGCGACGCCCCTTGCCGATCGACGACGATCTCCTGTGATCGTACGACATATCTGCTCGGGAAGCAGCATGCCCCCCCCGGGATTTTGCTAGGTTTCTGTGAACCTTGACACGTCCGCGGGCGACTATATGGCGGAAGATATGGACAAGGCCCGCGAGAGGGTAATCGACGAGCTGCTGGTCATGCGTTGCCAGGAGGGCCACAGGGAGTCCTTCGACCTGCTCATACGCCGCTGGCAGCGCCGACTGTGGCGGTACGCCCGCAGACTTACCGGCAGCAACGACGCTGCATGGGACGTCATGCAGGAAACGTGGATTGCCGTTTTAAGACAGATACGAAGGCTCAGCGACCCGGCGTGGTTCGCGGCCTGGGCCTGCCGCATCGTACGGAACAAATGCGCGGACCACTGTCGCAGGGTCGGCCGGCGGAGAAATCTCGCCGGTGCCCTGGCCGAGCGGCAAAGGACCGACAACGACCCGCCCCGGGAAGGTCCCGGCGATGCGGTGGTCGACGCCCTGCGGCGACTGCCGCCGGACAGGCAGGAACTGTTGACCCTGAGGTACGGCCAGGATCTCAACATCATTGAGATCGCCGTCGTCCTCGGCATCCCGGCAGGGACGGTCAAGAGCCGTCTGCACCACGCCCGGGAGCAACTGAGGAAAATTCTGGAAGGAGACCAGTCATGAGTAAGCTCGACGATGACATCAGAAAGGCACTCGCAAACGGGGAGGCATCCTACGACCTTGACAGGGAAGAGGGCCTCTTCCGCCAGTGGGCAGGCATCTACCGCGGCAAGATGCGGTGGATGGCCATAATCGCCACGATAGAGTCCGTCGTGTTCATGGTGCTGATCGTGCTGGCGGCTATTGAGTTCTTCCAGGCCGACGATACCAAGTGGCAGATCTTCTACGCCACGGGCGTTCTGCTCCTGGCGGGGCTGCTGCTGCTGGTAAAGCTGTGGGGCTGGGGACAGATGAACCGCTACTCCATCCAGCGCGAGATAAAACGCCTTGAACTGCGGATACTGGAACTGGGCGGACAAAAGCAGGAGTAAGTCACCCACTCGCCGGCCCCGAACACTGTGTGCTCAGCGAGGCGTTCGACCGCTACCCACACCTGCTGTCGATGCTGCCCGGCAAAAGCCCCGAGGAGTCGGTAGGGTCGCTGGATACGACCGAGCGCACGAAGGCGCGAGCGCGGCCGCCCAAAGGAGACCAAGAGATGACTCTTTTATACATTGCCAAGGCTCTCGGCTTCATCATTGCAGCATGCTTCATCTACCTCTTCCTCCTGGCCATTCACCCCGGCATGTCGGTTCCACAGCAACCCCTGGAGAAGACCGGCCAGCCGGCACCGGCGAAGGGCACCCCACCAGCCGCCTCCAGGAAGGACGTAAGCTTCGAAGTCGAAGGAAACTCACTGAGCGCCTGGCTATATCTACCTGACGATCTGTCTGCTCCCGTTCCATGTATAATTATGGGAAATGGTTTTGGCGGCACTAAGGACATGGTCATGGAGCCTTATGCTCTTCGATACAGGGAAGCCGGGTTTGCTGCACTTACATTCGACTACCGGCATTTTGGTGAAAGCGAGGGCCAGCCGCGACAACTTGTTGTGATCCAGTGCCAACTGGAAGATTATAAAGCAGCGATCCGGTATGCTCGGAATCTCGCGGAGGTTGATCCGGCAAGAATTGCTCTCTGGGGAACCTCTGCAAGCGGTGGATATGGGATTACAATTGCTGCACAAGATAAGGGTATTGCATGTGTATGTGCGCAGTGTCCGGGGCTGGATAGTCATGCTTCAGAAGAAATGTTTGTTAAAAGACTGGGCATCCGGCACATCCTCCGCCTGATCATGCATGGACAACGTGATGTAATGAGGTCCCGCCTCGGTCTGTCGCCCCATAAAATACCTATTGTCGGGAGGCCTGGAAGTATGGCGGTTTTCCCCACGTCGGATGCGTATGACGGGTACAGGAAACTCGCGTCGGAGAACTTTGTCAACCAGGTCTGTGCTCGTGTCATTTTGCGCTCACACGGATTCAGACCACTCGAACACCTCCGGAGGGTACGCTGCCCGGTCCTGATTCAGATATGTGATCATGACAGCTTAGCTCCAACAAGCGCCGAAACGGAGAGAGAATTGAGGAAATATGCAGAGGTCAAACGTTATCCCATCGGCCACTTCGACATCTATACTGGGAGTGACTTCGAGAAGAGCGTGAGCGATCAGATCGCGTTCTTCAATAAACACCTTTGATCGTCAGTTGCGACGGGTGGCATGGCCAAGCGAAGCGCCGCCATGCACCCCATTAACGGATGCCAGGTGCGGGTGCCCGGGTCCAATAATCACGGCCCGCTTTGCCCTCGCGCTGGCGTTCCGAGGCCCGTGTAACCTGGTTGGGGTTTGGAGTTCGCTCCGGCCATCGGTCGGCCGCTCTCGGAGCGGTTTTTCTCTTCCCATGTTCACATTTCGGCACTCGATTGTGCCGTGGGGGGGGTATAATGCGCCTTGTTGGTTGGTTGCTCCGACGCCGCTGGAGGGGCAGAGCGGCCTCGCCGTCAGATCGGTGTAACATGGCGGCTGTTTTCAAAGCAATCTCTGACTGCACTATATGAGGAGGACACAAGATGCGCGTGCGAAGACCGATGCTGCTGTTGGGCTTGGCGACCGGGCTGGTGCTGTCCGTGGCTTCGCCGCCGGCATGGGCGGACGACACCGAC
>CP070827.1:176166-193066 GCA_020344555.1 Phycisphaerales bacterium | reverse complement strand
CCACGGGGAAGTGCTGCGCTACGACACGTCTGCCGCCTTTGATGAGCCCTTGTCGTGGGATGCTTACGATCCTGGTGCCAACGGTGTGGGCATCACTCCCGACGGGTACAAGAGCGGCGTTTTCGACGGACGGTACGTCTACTTCACCCCGTCCCATACGAACGACGGCTACCACGCAGAGGTGCTGCGCTACGATCCCCAGGGCGAGTTCGATGACCCCGACTCTTGGGATGCCTACGATTATGGTACCGAATGTGGTGCGGACTGCAACGATCCCGGCGGGTTCGCCACGAGCGTTTTCGATGGGCGATACATCTATTTCGGCCCTGGATTTTCAGCAGCGGAAGGCCGTGAGACACTCCGATATGACACTACCGCAGACTTCTCGAGCGTTTCTTCTTGGCTCACATTTGACCCGCAGAGTCAGGGACTCGGAACCTGGGTGGCGAGCTTCGCCGGCGCCGTCTTTGATGGTCGCCATATCTACTTCATGCCCCATGTGGATTTCGACATATCGACGGAGGTGGTTCTGAGCTACGACACTGCGGCGAGCTTCATCGATCCATTGTCCTGGTCGGTTTTCGATCCGGCAAGTGCAGGCGTGGGTACCGGGATTGACGGGCACCACACCGGTGTGTTTGACGGTCGATACGTATACTTCGCGCCAACAAACTGGAACTACCCAGAGTTAGTGCATGGCGAAGTCCTGCGGTATGACACCGGGTTGCCGGCCCCAGTTCCCACGGTTAGCGAATGGGGCATGGCTGTGATGCTGCTCCTCATTCTGTCCGCAGGAGTGATCGTACTTGCGAAGAGGCAATCGATTCGAGAATAGATGCGGAGGATAAAAATGATGAAATGCTTCATGACTCTTGCGGTGGTCAGCATGGTCGCCGCCGCAGGCTCCGCCGCACGCGCGGATGTGGAAATGGAATGGGTCACTGTAGGTGATCCTGGAAACGTGGGAGAAGTCTCCGGGGCCGGTGCCGGCGGGACCGGCCCGACTCGAATCTGCGGCGCCGTGGACTATGTATACCGGATCGGCAAGTACGAAGTCACCAACGGGCAATACATCGAGTTTCTCAATGCTGTTGCCGCCATCGAGGATACGTATGAGCTCTTCGAAGCGGAAGACCCGTACGGGCACGGTGGCATGGATGGTCAATACGGAGGAGTCCAACAGATCGGAAGTCCCGGAGACTACACATACGTGATTAAGGACGGCGACACCGAATGGGTCGACAAGCCCATACACTTCATCGGCTTCTACGACGCCCTACGTTTCGCTAACTGGATGCACAATGGGCAGCCGACAGGATTGCAGGACGAGACCACAACGGAGGATGGAGCTTACGATATGTCGCTTGGCTCCAATGTTGTGCGCAAAGCCGGAGCACGAGTGTTTCTTCCCAATGAGGATGAGTGGTACAAGGCGGCTTATTACAAAGGTGGAGGAACGACCGCCGGATACTGGAATTATTGTTTGGACAGCGATTGGCCTCCGGTGGCGGAACCGCCCCCAGGGCGTCCGGCGCCTCCCGGCTCGGCCAACTATTATGGAACCGGAGACTACGCGGTAGGTCCCCCCTACTACGCTACCGACGGGGGCGCGTACTTGTTATCGCCCGGTCCCTACGGTACGTTCGATCAGTGCGGAAACGTGCATGAGTGGGTGGAGACCTGGGAGGAAGGCCTGGGCCCCTTCCTGCGCGGCAGCGGGTGGCCGAGTTTCGATCCCGGGCATGCCGCAAACCACTTCGGGTATCCACCGGAGGGGCAGGTCTACCTCCACACAGGCTTCCGTGTAGCTGCCATGCTCGAACCGGGACCCATACCGGCAGTATCTCACTGGGGCCTGGTCGTAATGATATTGCTGGTGCTTACCGGCGGCACGGCCGTGCTCAGGATACGCCAATCGGTCCAGGCGTAGGTCACGAGGAGCGACGATGACAATTAAGTACTCCGGGATTCTCGTGGTGACTGCTGTAGCACTTGGTATCGGCTCCGCGGCTTGGGCGGACGTAGAAATCGAGTGGGTTGCGGTCGGTGATCCGGGAAACGCGGCGGACACGTGCTATGATCCCACCGGCGTCGGCGGCGTGGCCTACGAATATCGCATAGGTAAGTACGAGGTGACCAACGCCCAGTACGCCGAGTTTCTGAACGCCGTAGTGGCTGTCAGTGACCGAAACGGGCTGTATAACACGGACATGGGCGGTGGATGGAATGGCACTGGCGGTATCTCCCGTACCGGATCGGGGACCGGCGCGAACCCCTGCGTGTACGCGGCGCGCCCGAACCGTGGGAACCGTCCGGTCAAGCGAACGCCAAGCCCAAAATCCGCAGTTCGCAATTAGGGGCACGGCGGCGCCGGGCCGGGCTCAAACGGGTAGTCAAATCCGCGGAAGGCGTCGAGGACGTAGGTCACGTCAGTCATGTTGATTATCTGGTCAGGGCGATTGGGATCGATATCGCTCCGGGCTTTGGCCGGGGCTCCCTCCAGGTTCTTGAACTTGTCCAGCACCGCGGTGACATCGGTTGTCACGTTTACTGTCCCATCCGGCGGCCCACAGGGATTCGTCGTGCAATTATCAACCACATCGCCCCACCTACTGGTAGAAATGGTCAGCGGAGCCGAGTAATCTTGTCCTCGCGTTTCGTCGCACCCTTCGTCGAGTGCCTCGATGATGTAGGTGCCGCTGGGGACGATACCCTCGTGGTACAGGTGAATAGTCCCCAGCGCGCCCCAATCGGTGTAATACGGCTCGCATTGAAGCCTGGCGGCCAACATTGTAAGGCCCTCGAGGCCCGGTGCCGGCCCGCAGCCTTCCTCCGGTGGGAGGTCGTACCCGGCATTCTCACAAAACTCCTGGGGTGGACCGGCCCACAGCGCCTGGCCCTCAAACTCTGCGAATTCCGCGGGAAGATCTGCGAATGTAACCACCAAGGCCGTCCGGCATCCGTTGCTGCCCGGCCGGCATGAAAGGTAGCGGTTCTTGGCTACTACCCACAGTTCCGGCTGGGGCGCGTCAACCGGAACACACTCGCAGTCGTCGGGGATGCCATTTGGTTGACAGTCCAGCTCACAATCATCAGGGATTCCATTGTTATTGCAGTCCGGCCCGGTCGGATCAATTGGAGGCACCTCGCAATCGTCGGGGAAGCTGTTGTCGTTACAGTCATTGCCGGTCAACTCACACTCGTCAGGGATGCCGTTCTCGTTACAGTCCACTGCATCCGGATCAACTGGAGGCACCTCGCAATCGTCAGGGATGCGGTTGTTGTTACAGTCGTTGTCGGCGAGGTCGCATTCGTCGAGGTTGTCGTTGCCGTTACAGTCCTGACATGACAGATCTTGTGGTGGGCAATTGGCCATCTCGCACTCATCGGGGGTACCGGTCCCATTGCAGTCGTTGCTGATACCCATGTCAATATCGATGGAGTCATGGATGCCGTTATTGTTGCAGTCGAGAAGCGGCAGAGTGGCCAGGGCGTTAAGAATGCCATAGCCCTGGATGTACAGCGGATCGAAAGTCCCATTGGCCACATAATAGTCGGCTGCCTGAAACAGGTGGCTTCGCATCTGGTCCACGGTCCATTCCGGGCGGGCCTGGGCCAGGCACGCAACGGCACCGGCCACCAGCGGCGTCGAAAGTGACGTCCCATTGGCACCAGTATAACCGGTATCGTTGTAAGAGGACACGGTGCGCGTGTCGACCCCCCGGGCAAGCAGTTCAGGCTTGACCCGGCCGTCGGCGCTGGGACCGTCGGAGCTGAACGAGGCTATAACACCTGTGTGTCTAACCGCCCCACAGGCAATAACCTCCAGCGCGTCGGAGGGTGCGATCAGGCGGGAGGTGGTAGGGTTGGTGTCGTGCCCGGCGTTGCCGGCCGCGTTACAGCAATGAACGCCGTTGCCGGTGGCGATATTGACCGCAACGGTCGTAACAGCGGTCAGGCCGTCGAGATCATCCTGAGAATACCAGTTGATATAACCCACCGAAGAAGTTGCTACGTCGCCGCCGTTGGCCTCGATAAACTCCAATCCGGCCACGTAGTTGTCTTCCTCGGCCGGATACTCCGCCGTAGTGTCTTCGGTCTTGCACAGAATAAACGAAGCGTCGTAAGCGGCGCCCACCAATAGGCCGGGTTTAAATGCACCCAGTGTGCCCAAAATGGCGGTCCCATGGGCATGCTGGCCGGAGGGATCGCCCGGCTCGCTGCTGGTGTCGGGGTCGTTGTCGACGAAATCGTACTCGGCGATCACGTCGAGGGGGTGCGTTTGCTCTTTGAAGGCCTCGTGGCTCCGTTGAAAGCCGGTGTCCAGGATGCCGATGATCACGCCGGCTGCGGTATAGCCCATATCGTGTACCGCGATCAGGTTCAACTGGGCTAGCTGCTCCTCGGACTGACCGTAGAAGGTTCCGCCGGCCGTCTGACTGGCATCCGGACCCCACGTATCAGCCTGCTGTTCGCCGAGGTCTTCCGGATAGATCCTGCGCCCCCGCCGGACGGGTTGGATGACCTTGACGAAGGGCAACTCCGCGATCTGCTCGAACTGCTCTGTGGTGCCCATGACACTGACGCCGTTAACCCATTTGCTAGTCACGCGGAGGTCGGCTCCTGTGGCGGCAACGGCATTGACATAGCGATCCGGGACGGGAAGGTCGTGAACGTCGAACAGGCCGGGCAGCGTTCGGCGCTGGCGACGCCGCTTAGTGGCCCGAACGTTATATTTCGTAGCCAGCTCACCCAGCGAGGCGCGATACTGCTCCTGTGAAGCGATGCCTTTGTCCGCAAACAAGACCCAGGCCTTGACCCGCTCGCCCTCGCCGACCTCCTCCAACCGGCGAAGCAAAGTGGAGTGCACCTTGGAAACCGGCCGGTTGTCGACGACGGGTGGAGGAAAGTCCGCATCCATCACCACCTGTGACGTGTCAGCACGATCTGCCGCGGGTTGAGGCGGCGACGCCCACACGCGGTGGGAGACCCCGAGATACCCGGCCAGGCAGATCAGCGCGACCCCGCCAATCACGCGCCAACGATGACGATCAAACACCGATCCCCTCCTGTTACACACCTATCCATCAGCCTGGTTGTCGAGTAGGAGTCCTCTTCCCTAACAACGGTAGTGTGGCACGGTCTGGCCCGTCAGGCCATAGCCCGTATGGCCCCCTCTGCAATCAACACCCCATGTTACCACTGTTAGTTTAGCCGGGCCTGTCGGGTGGTTCAAGGGCGCACACCGCGTTCGCCCGACGTATATGGAACGAGAGGACCTTGCTGCGACCCAACAAGCAAGCCCACGGATCGTAAATCCGTGGGCTTGCTGATCGTTACATCTTTGCCTCGTGCAGCCGTTCGACTTTCAAGAACGGCTGCACGGTCACGTCAAAACCAACACATAACTACGGACATCCGTCCGGCCCGGGCCACAGAGCGGGGCCAAGAGGCGGATAAGTGACCCCGCGGAAGGCATCCAGGCAGAAGGTTACGTCCGAGATATCGATCCGCCGGTTCGGAATGTTCCAGTCGAGGTCGCCCCTGGACTTGAGGATCGACGGAGCGAAGGCCGGCGGTTCCAAGTTCTTGAACTTGTCGAGTATGGCGGTCACGTCGGTGGGGATGCCCACGAGTCCGTCCGGCGGCCCGCACGGATACACCGCGCAATTCCTCACTGCATCGCCCCATATGCTGGTGGTGATCGTCAGCGGCGCGGAGTAGTTCGCTTCGTCGCTATAATCGCATAGGCAGTCGATGGCCTGCACGTCGTAAACCGCACCGGGAACGATGTCGTCATCGCTTACGTGCAGGACGCCCACCGTGCTCCAGTCCATGCAGTGCGGCGTGCCTCCCAGGTCTGCGCCTACGAAGTCAGTGTTCGGAATAACCGGAGGGCAGGGAGGCGTCACCACACCCGCATTCTCGCAGTATATGGCCGGCTCGCCGACCCAACACCTGGTGCCGCTCAACGCTTCGTACGGCGGTGGGATAGTGGTCATGGTTACCCGCAAAGCGGTCGCCCGTCCCGGATTGACCGGCTCCATGGAGATGTAGCGAACCTTCTCAAAACCCGCCTCTCCCGCCGGCACCAGCGGTGGATCGGAAGGCGGACAACTGGTCGTCAGCACGAAGGCCATATCCCAACGAACGCCTTCGGGTTCCTCGATGGGAATGCCATCCACATAGGCGTCGAGCCGTACCGGAGCGATCGGCGACAGGATGCGCACCGCGGCATCCCACCGGTTCGGCTGGCGTGTCTTCCATCCCCACGGAAGGTAGCCGCTTCGATCCGTAGACAGTGGGTACCAGGCAGCGATGCTGATCCAATGGATCGTCGGGTCCCCGGCGACCCCCGGCTGATAGTACCACTCTGACTGCGGAATCACGAAGTCGTACCGGAAGCATGTTTCCGGCACATCCATCAAGGCCGGATAGAAGTCACACCCAACGGATCTTTCGTTCAGGTCCTCACGCCTGACGACCCAGTCCCAGACCATTACGCCCGGATGGCTGAAGGGTTGATCGACCCCAGCCGGCACGTCCGTCCAGATGCCGATGTGGAAGAACGGAGGTCCCCAATCCGGCGGCAGTGGGTCAAGGTAGTGCTCGTATGAACCCCACCAATGGACGTCGGTGATGGGGAGCGGCCCCACGCAGAGGAAGTCGTCCGCCACAATCGGCTCGAACGGCCAATCATACATCGACGGGTCATCCCAGCCCCAGAAGCACTCCGGACGCGGTGAGAGAGGACTGTATGTCGGTGGCTGGGCCCACTTCAAACGCTGGCACTCCACCACGCCTGTGCAGTCGGTATCCGGTCCTTGCGGATCCCCGCCGGCGTTGACGCAGTCGGTATGGTTGAGGTCTTGGCAAGTTCCGTCGGCCAGGCAGCAGGCCTGCAGCGGCTCGCAGGCATCGTCCATCCCGTTGCCGTTGGGATCGCCCATGCAAGCCGCCCCAATCGGTGAGGGATGACCGCCCTCGAACTCGCAGCACACCGGGTCGAGCATCTGACACGAGCGATCATCAAAGCAGCAGGCTTCTCGTGCCGTGCACACCTTGCCGGCGCCCTGGGCCACACCGCCCATCTCGTCGCAGCACAGCGGATCAACCATTATGCAATCGCCATTCTCGAGGCAGCAGGCCTCCTCCACCGTGCAGGCCGTTAGAGGGCCTTGCGGTGTGCCGCCCAGATCGTCGCAGCACAGCGGGTCGAGATCCCTGCATGAGCCGTCGGTAAAGCAGCAGGCCTGCGGCGCAGTGCACAACCCCACAAGCGGAGTTCCGAAGAGCTCATTGACACAACACAGAGAGTCTGCGTTCTCGCAGGTGTCGTCTGGTAGACAGCAGGCTTGCCAGCCACCGCACGTCGAGCTGGTACCTTCCGGTATGCCGTTAAGCTGGTTCACACAGCAGAGAGCATCGGCCATGACGCATGTGTTATCGTCCAGGCAGCACGCCTGCATACCCAGGCAAAACGACCCGAGCCCCTGCGGCACGCCGTTAAGCTCGTTCACGCAGCACAGAGCGTCGGCCATGACGCACGTGTTGTTGTCCAGGCAGCAGGCCTGCATACCCTGGCAAACCGATCCGGTCCCCTGCGGCAGTCCGTTAAGCTCGGTCACGCAGCACAGGGCGTCGGCCATAACGCAGGTATTGTTGTCCAGGCAGCACGCCTGCATGCCCCGGCAAACCGACCCGACGTGCGCTACGCCGCCCTTGTCGTCGCAGCACAGCGGGTCAACCATGATGCAAGTGCCATTGGACAGGCAGCACGCTTCGGGCTGGGTGCAAACTGAGAACTGCCCTTGCGGGACGCCGCCAAGGTCGGTCCTGCAGCAGAGGCGGTCGGCCATGACGCAGGTGTTATCCGGCAGGCAGCACGCCTCCATACCTTCGCATTGCGTGTTATTGCCATGGTAGCTGCCGCTTTGAGCCGTGCATTCAGGCTCGGTGGTTATGATGCACGTGTTGTCGGTCAGACAGCAGGCACCCTCGTACGGCGAGACAATCACGGCGTACTCGATTTCAGTGTAGTACTGACAGTACTCTGGCCACGGATACCCAAAGACATCCCATGCCCCGGGCGGGTAAGTGATGGGTATGGGTACTGGCGAGGAGTCCTCGTTCTCGTTCGTGTGGAAGGTGACCATCGCCGGCCCGTAGATGAGCGGGTCGCCTGCAGCTAGCAGGGCCTCGTGTCCACCGGGGCTCGGTGACGGGCCCACTCCGTAGAAGTCGTGCGATGCCAGTGGCTTGTCGTTGTGCAGGGTGTGGTCATAGGCCGCGTCGCGGAAGTCCCAGTGGCCATGGTTGTGGATTCCACGTACGACTCCAGGAGCGCCGGCCTCGGCGGCGTCGGCATCGGGGTCGCTGATGGCGATCATCCTGTCCACACGATTGACACCCGCCACGGTCACGTAGTGCCCGCCGTGACGGGCCCACTCGATGATCATTTCCCCGCTTGCCGGGTCGATGTCCACCCACTCGATGTGCCAGAATCCGAGCAGCAGAACAACATCCTGACATCTCTCGACCTCGTTTGCGATGTAATCGAAACTAGGCATCGGCTGCGTGTGCTCGTAAAGCAGATCGGTGAGCCCGTAGAAGTCCAGGTAGTTGTCGATACCGGTTTGCATGTCGTCGACGTAGGTGCCACGGTACGGTTCCGGGTGGCCGTTGGGACTGGGGTGGTCCGCCCCGTCGTTGGTGCCCATATACCCGGCCAGTTCCTCTATCAGTTCGACAACGGTTGTGCCGGGGTTGACAATGTCCGTGTCGGGGAACTTGTGATCGAACCACCAGAGCGAGTTGGCCACCGCGGTGGGGCCGCAGTAGCCCGTGTCGGGGCCGGTTACGGGGTCGTTATCGCCGTCGGCGTTGTCGAAGTCCTGGTTCTGGTCGAAGTCCGGCATGTACCCGTCGGGCTCGCCGGCGTTGTAGTCCTTCCAATACCAGGGATCCCTCGGCGGGATGACACCGTGGACCAGCCAATCCTCCCCGTCGGGCGGCAGCACGGCAAGTGGGTCACGAACCTGGCTGCTCGTATCACCCGGTTCGGTCTCCTCGATGCCGCCGATCCAGTCCGCTTCGGGGTGGTAGTAGGCGTCAAAGGAAGGGTCGATGCCGTGCACCCAGGAATTATTGCTGCCCTGCAACACAAAGGGATCACCGTAAGGGGGATCCAGCTCAGCCCAGTCGAGTTCCACAGTCGTCCCATCGGAGACCCTGGTGAACGTCAAGAGCGGAATCACGCAGATCGTCACGTCATACGTTCCGCCGTTGGCGTGCGTCTTCGTCGCCACCAGCTCACCACTGGGGTCGGGCGGGACAGTTGGCGAGAGCCCCACATGAACGTCCCACAACTCAGGGGCCGGCCCGCCGGTGTACGTCACGACGATCGGCTCGACCGACTTGAGACTCAGCTCAACGAGCTTTATCTCGACCGTGACAGTCAGCGGGTACGATACCGGATCAGACGGCTCAAACGGATCAGCCGAGCGAAGCAGGACGGTCGACGTGTCACCCATGTTGTCTGGATCGATCGGGTCACCCTCCAGATACACCAGACCGTCGAAAGGATCAGAGCCGGGGCCGAAGAAACCGTAGGGAAGGGATGGGACATCGCCTGCATCATCGAAGGTTATCCAGGAGTCGTTCGTCGGGGAGGCGTGGAAATCCGGCGGTGTACTGCACAGGCACTCAAACTCATCGGGTATCCCGTCGCCGTCGGTATCATGACCGATCCGATTGCACTCTTCGCCCGGCGGGCAGGGGCCCACGCAAAAGACCTCACCGCTGGCGTCGATCTCCGGGTGGCATATGTCCGGGTCGGCCGGATCATCGGGGTCTATGCACTCACAGTCGATGACCTTGTGCGGCGGCGGTGGCGGCGGAAGCCAGTGCACCACTTCTACAATCCAATATGGACTCATGGTGCCGTCGCCGTAGTACAAATCGGCTCCAAACGCAGGCGGCGTCCTGAATTCAGCTTCGTACGGCGGTATCTCCATTATGCCGTGTGCGCCGAGAGGGATCGGAGCCATGTTGTAGAGCATTTCCTCCATGCCCGGAATCTCAATGGCCATGTACACATCGAAGAAGCTCTCCGCCGGGAAGTCCTCGCCCGTTGTAGTCACCGGGTGGATCACCCCGTCGCTGGGCAGGTCGGTATTGAGGTGGACAAACACTCCACCTCCACCTCCTCCGCCGTCGTGGGCGCTCAGCTCCATCTCGACGATCTCGGTGTCGATTTGGTTGCGCAGTTCGATATCGTCGTAATACGGCTCACTGCGTTGTACGACGGTTATGTTGGGCGGTTCGGGATTGATGTTGTACGTGCGAAACTCGCCCTCTGGAAAGACACTCTTGTCGTGAATGACAATCCAGCCGCCGGTCCGGGTGAGGATGTCGATACCTGCCGGCGGGAAGTCCGGACCTTGGGCAGCGCCAGGGATCCTCCGAATTCTCTTCGGCACGCAGATCTCGGGGTCCGGACAATCCCCCTCACAGCTCTGACCGTCAGGTGCTACCCTGCAAGTATCGGCCCCCGGGCCTATCCCGTGGCGGGCCAACAGCTCAATCTCATCGATATACCCCAACTCCGCCGTCGGCGACGACTGCATCGGGGCGGCAACGCCACCGCCTATGCACGGGTACCAGCAGACACCGGCATAGAACCCATCCGGGGCCGGAGTGGAGGCTGCAAAGGAAATTTCCGCAGTCGCAACAGCGCAGTCGTGATCCACAGTCCCGCCGGGCGTCGTCGCCAGATCATAGCCCGGGTCGGTGTGCGACCAACACCCGTTAATGACGTTGAAATCTAGCTGCGGCGCGGGGTCCATCACAACTGAGCTATACCCCAGAATTCCGGACATCTTGCTGAACATCAGCTTCGGAATCACGCTTGTAATGGAATCGAAGCGACCCCCTTCCGGGCAAAGATGTTTGATCGTCATTGAGCCGGTCGGCTGTGTGCTGCTGCTCGACAGACATGCCCGCACCTCATACTGCGAGGTCAGAAGCGACCCGTCGAACGACACGGTGATCCACGAGGTACCAATCAGGCTCAGGGCTTTCATCTGCGTGTTGACAGTGTCTTGGGTAGGATCGCCCGCAAACGTGGCGTCGTCCAGACGCTCGACGATCGTGTCGACCATTACATCGCCCGACGAGCCGGGAATGGCGAACGAGTTTCCCTGGAGGGAGACCATCCCCTGCCACAGCAGCGAGTTGTCGCCGAAGAAGTTGGCGGGCAAGCTAAGTGCGTCGTAGGTGGTCGCCGGGCCGGACGGGAGTGGGCCCGATGTATCGAACAGGTCGGAGCCGGCCGCGACGTCACCTGCCTTGACCGGCGACGCCGCCATCAGGCCAAACACCGCCACCACGACGACCGGCACCGCAAGATGCCGCGTCGAGCAGACAGGCAACTTCAGGCGCTGCTTAGCTCCTTTCAACACCGTTGAGAAATAGAAACGCCAGGATGATTTGGATCGTACCCTATTCATGATGCCTCTCCGTATTGCGTTTGCCCCCAGTTTGTCCTAAGCCCGTTTACGCTCTGCCGCGCTGCGTACGGGGCTACCATTAGGCCCCGCAGCGCGACCGTCTAATGCTCTTTTTGGGCCCCAATCCGGGCACCTTCTCACAGATGCGCGCACCTCCAGCGCCTTCCTAGCGGCACAGAATGCCGACACCGGAATCGTTGTCGCCCCCTCGCCCCGTAAGTTGCCATGCAGCTTTCGGATGAGGTGCTTACGCCGTTTGACGCAGCATGTAAACAAACCGGACACCGCTAATCCCCCACTATAACCACTTGGCAACGAGTCAGTGTTTGGGTGCACCACCTGCCAAGTCTCCTTTCGCGCTCCTTGGGCGCCTATCTGTCCGGTAAGCGTCAATCTACCGCGCCTCGACGTCCAAAGCAAGGGAAAACCCTCCCGAGATGCTTCAAAAGCTGGACACGGGGAGGCCCAGTGACCAGGGGCGCTACGTATCTTGAGGTCAGATGTGTGCCTGATTCAGGGCGCCGAGTGGTTGATGCTCGTGCAGGACGGTGTTACCGAGGGTACCGGCTTGGTGGCTCCTGCGGACAGCGGCAAAGCCACACGGTATCTCAACCTTATGGGAAGATGGCTGCCCTAAAGGCAGGCGCAACAAGCAGCTAACAAAGCCACGAGGAAAGCTAGAATGGACAAACGACGTTCAGAGTTGAACACAATCTTCGCACGCCCTCTCCGTGCAGAATCGGTGGTTGCGGTTTGGGCTAACCGGCAGCCTCAGCCGGCTCGCCACCTTCAACAGACTTGCTCTTAGTGCGTTTTTTGGCTCGGTGCTCTTTCAGCCCGGCGGCAGCCTCTTCCCAGAGTCTGTACGCTTCCTTTTTGTCGCCACGCTTCCACGCGATCGCTGCGTTGACCTTCTGCCGCCGGAATGTTTTGGTGGGTCTGGGCATCTCAATCCTCGCCGTGGTCCGGCCTGAATTCCGCGAGTCCTTCCGGTACCAAGTGCCGCGATACTAGCAGGAATCTCGCCGGATGCCAAACAGGCAACAAGCCCAATAGCGTGGTTGACGCCTTCGCGGCCTGTCCCAACCCCGGTGGGTCAGACGGTGCCACCACCGCCGGGATGCCCCCCGGCCGGACTACGCCTCCGCCTCGTCCCAAACGGCAGACGAGACCGAAGCCACCAGGCCCTCCAAGTCGGACCCGGACAGCGTACGCAGATCGAAACAGATAGCGTCATCGCGGATCCGCACGATGATCGGTGTCTCAGCGTCGCGCAGCCTGCTCGCCATCGACTCAGCCGAGAACTGTGAGGGCCGCCACTTGACGACCACGGTCTGAAGCTCCTGTCCCGGCATCGAGCCGCCGCCGGCATAACCGACATCCGAACAGACGTAGAAACGTTCGTCGGACAGGGCAGCCTCCAGTTGCTCGGCCAGTTTACGGGCCCGTTCAGCGAGCCGGTCGGTTGAGGCCCGCAGCATGGATAGCGTCGGGATGTTGGCAACCGCATCTTCGGGATCGAAGTAGGCGCGAAGCGTGGCCTCCAGGGCGATAAGCGTCAACTTGTCGACACGGTACGTCCGCATGAGCGGATTGGAGTCGAGTTGTTCGAGGAGGCTGCTTTTCCCGAGGATAATGCCGCACTGCGGACCGCCCAGGAGTTTGTCGCCCGAGAAACAGACCAGATCGGCCCCGGCGGCCAGCGAGGCCCGGACGCAAGGCTCTTCGGGTAAACCGTATTGCGCCAGGTCGAACAGAGCCCCACTGCCCAGATCGTCGACCGCGATCAAATCATAGCGGTGGGCGACCGCTGCAATCGCCTCGATGGGGACCGTCTCTGTGAAGCCGACCACGTGGTAGTTGCTCGGATGCACCCGCATCAGCATTGCGGTGTTGTCGTTGATCGCCCGTTCGTAGTCTGAAACTCGTGTGCGGTTGGTCGTCCCCACTTCGTGCAAAGATGCTCCGCTTGCGTGCATAATATCGGGCAGGCGGTAGCTGCCGCCGATCTCGATAAGCTGCCCGCGGGACACGACGACCTCGCGACCGGCGGCGAAGGTTTGCAGGATCAGCAATGTGGCGGCTGCGTTGTTGTTGACGACGGTTGCGGCCTCTGCGCCCGTGATCGTAATCAGATCGCCGACGACGTGGGTATTCCGCCGGCCCCGCTTGCCGGTGGCAAGATCGTATTCGAGGCTGCAATACCCGCTTGCGCCTTCGGTGATGGCTTCAATAGCGGCGTAACTCAGAGGGGCCCGGCCAAGACCGGTGTGCAGAACGATCCCCGTGGCATTGATGACTCTACGCAGCGAGGGGATGGATCGTTCCAACAGCGCTTGCTCGGCACGGGCCAGCAATTCCTGCATGTCCACAGGTTCCTGCGTCCCACCCTCCAATATCTCCTCCCGGGCAGAGTCGATGGCGGCCTGTAAAGCCGCCACGACTGAAGCCCGAGGCAGGCCGTGGAGCCACTGGCGAACTTCCTCGTGTTCGAGCATAGCTGAAACCGAGGGCAGAGATCGTAGCAGCTCCTTGGCATGCGGTGTCATGTGCTGTCTCTTGTGCTCTTCCAATGGTATGCCCTCAGTCATTTTCTGTCTCGGTGAGCACGCGGCGGTCTTCGATCCGTCTGGTGAAACCGATGCGGTCGAGGTACTCCACAAAGGGAACCACGTACTTGCGACTCGAATCCAGCGCCTCACGCACCTGGGCGACGGTCACACCGCCGCACTCGTGAATCAGGTCAGCCACCTTCTTGCGAAGTCGTTGCTCCGAATCCGCATGAAGGTAGACTTTCGAATCAATCTGGACCAGTTCCCCTTGAGCCACGGCCAGTGTCGCCAATCGCTCCCAACGTTTGCGGTCTGCCTGTGACGCCACACTCAGAGTGTCCAGCGAGGGCGGCGCAAAACCACCCTCACGGATTTCAGCGATCATGGCTGCCAGCAGCCTCCCGTCCGCGCCGGACAGTGACGGGGCAAAGGCAGGCAGACAAACGAACCGGCCGAAGACCTTCAGAGTCTTGTTCCGAACGAACTCGTCGAAGAGCGGCCTGGCAAGCGAGCGGTTGGTCATCCGTTCTATCCAGCCCAGTACGCTATCGACGGGTCGGCCCGGCAGTTCGGGATGGCTTCGGTGGTAACGTTCGAGCCACCCCGCCAGTCGGCCGGCCAGGTCGTTCACTGCCGCCGGTACCGCGTTATGTTCGGTGCCGGCGATCGGCACCCAGCGGTTTTGTGCCCCAAGTCGCTGAAGGACGGTGGGAAGCTCGTCCAACTCGACGCCGGCCCGTCCGCAAAGCCGCAGATCCGTCGGTTTGCTGAATCCCGCCAGCCGCAGCACTTCCTCAACCCGGTCGGCTGCCCGGCCTTCTTCCAGACGCTGCAGGCTCTGCAGCTCCGTTGCGGTCTCGCGCCGCCTGCGGCGGGTGACCGGGCGTAGAACCACCCCGCCGCCGATCGTACGGGTGGCATTCTCATCGCGGATGATGAATCGCTGGCCGTAGGCCGCCGCGATCGGCTCCCTGCTTCGCAGTTGGGCATGCGCCGACTCCCCCGGCGGCAGTCCCTCGCCTTCCAGTAGAACGACTCGCACGGGCACCTCGAGGGTGCCGATCTCGAGCCGCACGAGGCTTGTCGATTTGAGCGGTCGTCCGTATGAGCTTAGACATTGGAGGCGGACGTCAATCAGGCGTGAAGGTTGAAGATAGCCCGGGGTGGCCAGCTCGGCGCCTCGCTGCAGACGATCGCGGTCGATGCCGCTGAGGTTGATCGCGGCGCGTTGCCCGCGGGCCAGAATCTGAGAATGGACACCATGGGTTTGCAGGCCGCGAACACGGCAGGTCTCGCCCGACGGCATCACTTCCAGCGTGTCACCCTCTGTCACCTTCCCACGCAGAACAGACCCGGTTACCACGGTGCCACGACCTTGCACGGTGAACACCCGATCAACCGGCATGCGAAACGGGCCTTGAGCGGCGGTCCTTTCGATGTTCTCGGAGGCCGCCAATATGGCGCCTTTCAGCTCCTCGAGCCCGGCCTCGGTGACTGACGAAACCGGACAAATGGGGGCCTTTTCCAGAGGCGTACCCGCCAAGAAGCGCTGGACGTCGTCCACGACCAGCTCGACCATCTCACTATCCACGGTGTCGATCTTGGTGACGGCCACGACGCTGCGGCGAACACCTAGAAGATGCAGCACTTCGACGTGCTCGATGGTTTGAGGCATCACCGAGTCATCAGCGGCGACAACCAGCAGGGCGATGTCGATGCCCGTTGCCCCTGCGACCATCGTGCGCACGAAGCGTTCGTGGCCGGGTACGTCCACTATTCCGAATCGGACGTCGCCGATCGTCAGCGGGGCGAATCCGAGTTCAATCGTCATGCCGCGGCGATGCTCTTCGGGCAGACGATCGGTGTCGACGCCGGTCAACGCCCGCACCAGCGCGGTCTTGCCGTGGTCGATATGACCGGCCGTACCCAGGATGTAGTGTCGCGTTACACCCGGTGCGGTTGCGGCCGAACTTGACGAATCACCGGTGCTCATGGCCACGATTATCGAAGCCTGCCTCAGGACTTCAAGTGGACACGCGGAGATAAACGTTCATCCTGGGCCGACTGACACGAGACGGCGTTTCGGGTTCCTGGGGATCAGCGGGATCAGCCACGGGAACAGGCAGGATGCGCGGTAGGATCGGCGATTCCCGCTCGAGTCGAGCGGCTTCTCCTGGCAGGATACTCCTAAATGTCCAGTAGCGGGGGGAATCCCGGATAGGGTGCTTTCGGATCAGTCTCATTCCGGAAATACGATGATGGGCCGGTTCCGGCTTGCAGTGGTTCTCGACTTCGATTAGAATGATTGAGGCGCCGCGGAGGTGGTTTAGCGGTGAGGGGGATCGGGCGCGGGATATTGAAACCCGGGCACAGGGGAACGACGTTAAGCTTCATTCCGACCACCAATTCTCGCGCTGGACGCCCGATTTGTAAACCGAGAGTTGTCGTCCGCTGATTGCGTCGTCGGTGTGATCGACTACGCGGCCGTTGTCCCAGGTCTCAGGTGGCTCGGTAGGGCGCCGGCGTTGCAGGAGATACTAAGGAGCGGAATGCTCTGAAGATGAGGCGTCAGCGCAGGGGTGTTGTGAACAGTTTCTCTTATGGTCCTTTCAGAGACAGGTGATAGAACAATGCAAAATCCAGATTCCGAAATTGGGTCAAGATCCGGGTCATTCCTTACCATGTTGTTGGTGCTGGCGGCGGTGCCGTTGACGGCGCCGGGCCCGGCCGCCGGGCAACACTCACGCACCAATCTATCCAGCATCGAGGAGCGGGCGCTGCCTCCATCGGTTGCTGCACCGAAGCCGCTTGCGATTCGTGTGCCCATACCGGTGCCGG
>CP070827.1:158805-176066 GCA_020344555.1 Phycisphaerales bacterium | reverse complement strand
GGCGGATCTCGTCGTAGTCAGCGATGGCCTCCTTACCCTCGGAAATAAAAGGGACCCAGACGCTGGCCATGTGGATCAGCGCAACCATGGGCGCGTGGGGCAAAGCCCCCGAGGATTGCGACAGGCCGTAGTTGTTCCACTTGGTCTCGACTACGGCCTTGAACATGCAGCATGAGCTTTGCTGGTAGAGCAAGGGCACACGGTTCGCAAAACGGATGACACGGGCCGCGGATCGCTCACCCCTATCCTTCCCGTCACCATCGCCGTCCCGGTGATCGGAGCCCAGCTCACCGCCGTAGGCGACCCCGACCTCGATCTGAAAGGGGTTTCCGCGGTAGACGGTCGGCGGCCGGGTGCTTGCGGTGTAGAACTCGGCCTTTATCCCTTTGAGCAGGCCGCTGAGAATGGCCTCCGCCCCCATCGGTGCCAGGCAATCAGTAGAGGGAGCCTTGAGCTTGGTGCTCTGCAGGACGTTGTAGAGCCTCTCGGCCGCCGGCGGGGTCACGGCGTTGACCCAGGTTGATGTCGTGACGGCGGCCTCGGCGCACACCCTCCTGGCAACGGCGCTGCTCACGCGCGAGAACTCCGATGTCAGAAACGCCCCGAGCTTCTTGGACTTGGTCTCCTTGAGCATCTTCATGAGCGTGCCGAGCTCGATGCCGTAGGGGTGGGGCTTGATCTCCCTGGTCTCCTCGGGAATGGTCTCAGTACCCCGGGCGAAAGTCACAGGCGAGTTGCCGGGTGGGTGGTAGACAAATCGCGCGTGTGGATTGGCGATGGCGGTGAGTTCGAGATATTCGTCGACGCTCTGCCGGCCCTTGTTGTAGGCGCCTTGCAGCTCAATGGTCACTTCAGTGCCGTGCGGCCAATCGACCTCAACGGTCTCGTCTACGATGATGTCAGGCCGGTTCTTCTTGGTGTCGATGGCCAGCTTGTACATGTGGGCCTGCGACCGGCTACTGGTGCGGCTGACAATACGGATGGGCTTGCCGGTCGTAATCAGGCCGTACATGCCCGCCGCGCTGATGCCGATGCCCTGCTGCCCACGGGCCATCTTTAGCCGGTGGAACTTGGAGCCGTAGAGCAGTTTGCCGAAGACGTTGGGGATCTGCTGTTTGACAATCCCCGGCCCGTTGTCGCGTGTGGTGACCGCGAACCGATCCTGATCGGTCTGTCTGACCGTTATCTCGATGTCGGGCAGGATGCCGGCTTCCTCACAGGCATCCAGGCTGTTGTCCACGGCCTCCTTCACCGTCGTGAGCAGGGCCTTGCGTTTATTGTCAAAACCAAGCAGGTGACGGTTCTTGGCGAAGAACTCGGAAACGGAGATCTCGCGCTGCTGCTTGGCGAGGGCATCTGCGGTCAGGCCCCTTCGAACCGGGCCGTCGCGCTTGGCCACGGATTTGCGAACCACCGCCGCACCCCTGCGTTTGCGGCGGCTGGGTGAAGTTGGCGTTTTTGCGGTTGTACCCACGGCAGCACTGCGGAACGGCAGCGTGAGCTGACCGCTTGGGGGACGAACCTGCTCAGCAGTGGGCTTGGCTGCCATCCGTGGCACTCCGACCAGTGGCGTTCATACGCTACCGCAATCGCGGTTTGTCAAGCATCATAGCAGCAGGCCCGGTCCCTTCAACCTGGGCTGAGCAGTGGACCGGTGAGCTGCCACAAAATCCAGTTTTTAGACTGGTCTTCTGCCCGGATTATGGTATAATGCGACCTCTGGCGTGGAGGGCGCGGCTCCTATATAACTATTTGCTAGCAATAAGGTTACGAGATAGAGCAGCGAGCATGCCGCCCCGCAGGATCCTCGCCTAGATTGGTAGGTTCCCAGTCTGACGCCGACGACCGATGACAACACCACCAGCAACTGTTTGGAGGGACATTCTCGGGCAAGTTCGCCTGAATCATCCTCGGTTGGCTCGCGGTTGGTTTTCCGAGCTGCAGCTCACCGCGGTGGAAGATGGAGTGATCCATATCGGCACATGCAATCATGCCCAATCAGACTATCTCCAGCAGCACTGTCGGGCTGCGTTTACGGAAGCTGCTCAGGCAGCCACAGGAAGGCTCGTCTCCGTCACATTCGACGTTGGACCCGCACGAGAGGATCAGTCGCGGGTAGCTTCGCTTGGTAGCGGCCCGGACCAGCTTCTGCTTAATCCCGACTACACTTTCGACAATTTCGTCACGGGTCCGTGCAATCGGCTCGCCCATGCAGCGGCACTAGCCGTCGCAGACGAGCCAGGCCGGGCCTACAACCCGTTCTTCATTCATGGCCCTGTGGGACTTGGAAAAACACACCTCCTCCAGGCGATTTGCCATGCGATCCGCGAAAACCGATCGGATATCACCAGCCACTACATCTCGTGCGAGACCTTCATCAACGACTTCATCGAGGCCGTGGAGCTGGGTGCCCTACACCGCTTCCGGTACCGATATCGCCACGTAGACGTGCTGGTGATCGACGACATCCAGTTCCTCGCGGAGCGAGAACGCAGCCAGGAGGAGTTCTTCCACACATTCAACACGCTGCACCAGTCGCAGCGCCAGATCATCCTCTCGGCAGACTGCTCGCCCCCGGAGATCCCCAGCCTAGAGGAGCGGCTGATCAGCCGCTTCAACTCTGGTCTGGTTGCGCTCTTGGACCGGCCGTGCCTGGAGACCCGGATGGCCATTATCCGCAAGAAGGCAAAGCTCCGGTGCATTGAGGTCCCGGAAGAGGTTGTCCGTCTCGTTGCCGGTCGCATCGATACGAACATCCGGAGTCTCGAGGGTACCCTGGTCAAGATCGACGCCCTCAGCCAAACGCAATCCGGTACAATCACCCTCAAGGTTGCCCTGGAAGCCCTGGGAGGCGATTCGGGGCGTGCTGTCAAGATTCCGGCCATCCTGGAGGCGGTTTCAAAGCGGTTCGAGGTGAAGGTGTCAGACTTGCAGGGTAAGAAGCGCTCGAAAGCCGTGACCCACCCCCGACATGTATCCATCTTCCTGGCCCGGCAACTGACATCCCAGAGCCTCGAGGAGATCGGCGGGTACTTTGGCGGTCGCGACCACAGCACCGTGCTCCATGCCAGCCGGACCATCGAGCGGCAGGCCGACGAGGATCCACAGTTTCGCGCGATGCTTGACGAAATCGCATCAGACGTAAAGAATGGGGCTTATTGAACGTGCGAATCCCGTTAGGTTCCCTGTCGGCTGAGTGGGATGATCTGAAGGCTTCGGAGTTCGTGACGGTGGAAGCGTGCCATCCAGGCCCAAGCATCACAGAGTTGTTCACAGCCTTTTCACTGTTAAAATCGGCCGAGACTGCGGGTAGCCTACGAAACTGCAAGCACTTACGTTCGCAGCAGCCTGATGAACGCACGTTCTTCACGCGGTAGGTATGAATACTAAGTTCAATACCAAGAGTAGTAAGACTTACCCATAACGGGAGTAACCTGAGAGGAATAGACTTCCCATGAAGCTCAGATTCAACCGGCAGGAGATGGCTGAGGCACTCTCGGCCGTGTGCAGCGTAGCCACCGCGCGCACACCCAAAGAGATCCTCCGATGCGCTCGTGTTGAGGTCCATCCGGACGTTGTTCTGTTGTCGGCGACGGACCTGGAAATCAGCCTTCGGTGTGCCGTAACTCAGATTGAGGTGGAGAAGGCGGGTGATGTGCTGGTGGTGGCGGAGACGCTCGCCAAAATCGTCCATGAGTGCACCGACGAGATTCTCGCTGTGGAGACAGCGGAGAACCTGCTGCATCTTCGCGGTGCGGGAAGTCATTTTCAGATCGTTACGCAGGATCTGGCTGATTTTCCCGCCATTCCAAGCATGGAAGGTGAGCCGGACGTCAGCATCGAGCACGGGCTGTTGCGCCGGCTTATCGAACTGACGGCGTTTGCAGCGGCGAAGGAGAGCACACGCTATGCCATCAATGGTGTTCTATGGGAGGTGGAGGGGGAGAAGCTGACGCTGGCTGCTACGGACGGCCGGCGGTTGTCGTTGGCACATGGTCCGCTCGTCGAGAGCGGCTCGATGGACGCCCCGCGTGCGATCGTACCGGCCAAGGCCCTGTCGTTGTTTGCCCGGCTGCCGGCAGAGCCTGACGCCCGGGTAGGAGTGAAAATCACAGCTAATCAGTTGTTGCTCAATATGGGGCGAGCGATGCTGAGTACCGCGCTCGTTGAGGGAAAGTTCCCCAAGTATCAGGATGTGATCCCGCGTGATTGCGACTGCGTGGTGGCCCTGAGCACTACGGAGTTCCTCGGCGCTTTGAAACAGGCGGCGCTGCTTACAAACGAGGAGTCCAAGGGCGTTCGTTTTGCCTTTTCCGACGGCAGCCTGGTTTTAACCAGTCGGGCTCCAGAGCAGGGGGAGGCGGAGGTCTCCTTGCCGGTGGCATACTCGGGAGAGTCGCTGGAGATAGGCTTCAATCCGGTCTTTATCCTCGAGCTACTACGGGTGGCGCACACCGAGGAGCTGACATTCGCGTTCAAAGCCTCGAATCGCCCTGGCGTCATTCGGCTGGGGGACGACTTCGTGTACGTGGTGATGCCGGTGAATCTGTCATCGGCGTGACCAAGCCGGGTGGGTATGCCTTACAACTGGTAAGTGGAGTGCATCCAGGTGAACCGCGTGCGGAAAGATCGGATGCAGCGCGTTGGAACGTCTGTTGGGCAGCTTGTTGAGGAAGCCCTGGGGCCGGGGGCTGATGCGGCTCGGGAGGTCGCTGTCGTCTTTGCTGATCATGTCGATGAGGAGTTTCAACGGCATTGCCGTACTGTTGTGCGAGGGCGGACACTGGTTATCAACGTGGACGCGCCGTCGCTCGTATACCCGATGCGAATGCGGTGGCTGTCGCGGCTTTGTGAGATTCTGTCGAGTTCCAACCGCCAGGCCGTTGATAGGGTCGTTTTCGAGTTCGGGACGGCCGGCATCAGCGTAATGGAATTCGACGGGCAACAGGCGTAACCTAGGTAGCGCCCCCGTTCGCGGGCTGCATAGAAGACACCGGGAGTATTGTGTAACAGGCCTGATCCATGAGTGACACAATGGCCACAGAGAGGCGCTACGACGAATCCAGCATCACGGTTCTGGAAGGGCTTAAAGCGGTACAGCGCAACCCTGCGATGTACATTGGCGGTGTGGGGTCGGCCGGGCTGCATCACTTGGTCTGTGAGGTGATCGACAACGCCGTTGACGAGGCCTTGGAAGGATATTGTGACACTATTCTGGTCCGTCTCAACGCGGATGGTAGCTGCACGGTTGTCGATAACGGGCGCGGCATCCCGGTCGGACCGCTGAAGCATGAGAACCCAAGCCTCAACGGGCGGCCGGCGCTGGAAATCGTCATGACCGTACTTAACGCCGGGGCGAAGTTCGACAGCCACAGCTATAAGGTGTCGGGCGGTCTGCACGGCCTGGGCATCAGCATCGTCAATGCCCTAAGCGAGTGGCTGCGGGTCGAGGTGCACCGCGATGGTTACGAGCACACTATGGCCTTTGCCCACGGCGACACCACGCAGGAGCTGCACAGGGAAGAGCCGTCCAGCAGGACCGGGACGACGATCGAGTTCAAGGCGGATCCGGAGGTGTTCCAAGACTGCGAATTCAAGTATGAGACCCTGCAGAATCGGATCCGTGAACTGGCCTATCTCAACGACAGGCTACGTATTCGCCTGGTGGACGACAGGACGGGCAAGGAGTGTGAGTTTTACTATGAGGAGGGCCTGAAAGATTTCTGCGTACACCTGGCCGGCGGCGCCGAGCGGCTGCACAAGGACGTCATTCTGATCAAAGGTGCGGGGGAGAGGAGTGGGCTCAGCGCTCAGGTGGTCTTGCTGTTTACGGACAGCTACACCGAGAATCTCGTGTGCTTCGCGAACAATATTCAGAACGTGCACGGCGGGACGCATATGTCCGCGCTGAAGACCTCCGTTTCCCGCGTGGCCAGCAACTACGCCAGGAAGAACAATCTCATAAAGGGGAGCACCAACGTTTCGGGGGACGATTGGCGCGAGGGGTTGACGGCCATCGTCTCGGTCAAGCTCCGTGATCCCAAGTTCGAGGCCCAGACGAAAGTGAAGCTGCTCAACCCGGAGGTCGAGACCTTCCTGCAACAGCTCTTGAATCAACAGCTCGGCAATTACTTCGAGGAACACCCGGCCGAGGCAAAACGGATTATCCAAAAGGGGCTGCAGGCGGCGCAGGCCAGAGAGGCCGCCCGCAAGGCACGTGAGCTCACCCGCAAGAGTGCGTTGAGCAGCGCCGGGTTGCCCGGGAAGCTGTGGGACTGCCGCAGCAAGGACCCGGAATCTACCGAGCTGTACATCGTCGAGGGCGATTCGGCCGGCGGGATCGCCAAGCAGGGGCGTGATTCCTACACGCAGGCGATCTTGCCGCTCAAGGGCAAGATCCTCAACGTCGAGAAGGCGCGGATAGACAAGATGCTCAGCCATGACGAGATCACCAAGCTGATCTCGGCCGTGGGATGCGGCGTTGGCAAGGAAGAGTTCGAGATCAACAAATGCCGCTACGGCAAGCTGATCATCATGACCGACGCGGATGTCGACGGTTCGCACATTCGCACGCTTCTTCTTACGTTCCTGTTCCGGCACATGAGGCCGCTGGTCGAGACGGGGCGCATCTTTGTCGCTCAGCCGCCGTTGTATCAGGTCAAGAAGGGTAAGCACCTCGAGTATCTGCTCGATGATCGGGTGCTGAACAAGAAGCTCGCCGAACTCGGGCTTGCGGGAACGTGCTTGCTGGTGCGCAACGGGGAACAGGGCGAGAAGGTGATCGAGGGCGAGGCGTTGAGTTCTCTGGTTGCCCGGCTTGGCACTCTTGACGTGCAGACCCGTGTGCTGGCCCGTCGAGGCATTCGGTTCAAGCATCTGGTGCATGACCATCGTGACCCAGCGCGCGGCCTGCCTAAGATGCTTGTCTATATCCATCGTCCGGGGCAGGACCTGCCTGAGCGGAAATACCTTTACGACGAGGCCGATCTGGCCAACCTGCGCAAAGTCGAGTCCGGTGAGCATGGTGAGGTCGAAGTGCTGGAAGCGAGGCACGTGCTGCTGGCCGAGGCGGACAATGGCCCGGGCAACGGCGAAGCTGATCTGCCGGAGCACAGGATCGTCCGTTATCTGCTGGCCGAGTGTCGCGTGCTTGACGAGATCATCGCCAAGCTCGAGTCGTTCGGCCTGTCGATCGACGATCTGTTCCTCAAGCGCGAAGAGCTGGTCACCGGCGAGCTGCCGCCGGCCAAGTTCGTTCTGTGCGACAAGGAAGGCAAGTCGGTCGAACTTGACAACCTGGCCGCGGTCGTGCCGGGTGTACGTGACCTCGGCCGAGAGGGGTTGGCCATCAAGCGCTTCAAGGGGTTGGGGGAGATGAACTCCGAGGAGCTCTGGCAGACCACCATGGACCGCAACGAGCGCACGCTGCTCCGCGTGGTGATCTCGGAGGACATGAACGACCTCGAGCAAGTCGACCTGGACGCCCGGGAGGCCGACCGCATCTTCCGGCTGCTGATGGGCGAAAACGTCGAAGAACGCCGCCGCTTCATAGAAGAAAACGCCACCAACGTGAAGAACCTGGACATCTGAGAGCCGACAAGCGGTCCCCAATATTTCCGGTGGGTGCGCGGGGGATGGCTGACAGAGGTCGGTCAAGCTGACGGTCCTATAATGGCGGCCACACCTTCCCTGCACCGATAGAGCTTGTTACGTTTCACCTGCGGTGACCGGGCGAAGCCCCGATAGTTGGGGCTTATGTTGCACTCGTCATCCGCCGGCATGCCCCGGTCCGTCGCAGAACCGGGCATTACGTTGCGTTCCAATGGGGTCTGCCGATTCCGATGTGCCTTTCCCTACGCAACATTTTCCTTCACATTCCGCCCGTGAACTCAACCTGAAAGCGAGCGAAATCTGCAAGGTCTTGGTCGCCATCGCAATCTAAGTCTGCGAATGCCTCGGGTGGGCAGCTTTGCGGCGTTGCATCTGGGCCACACAGGCACGCGTCAGGTTCCAAGAAATCGTCAAGGTCAACAGCATCATCGCCGTCTAGGTCAGCGAGCAGTATCGCGGCACCCGGCTCGGGCAAGCGCGCAAGCCACGCCTCACCGTTGCCGTCGGGGTTAACGCCTGCGCCAACGATGCTCCGACCATCGGCGCTTACACCTCGCCCATATCCCAGACTCCAAGCAGCGACTTCGCAGAGCCCGTACTCCTGAATCAGGACATCCTTGAGATTGCGGATTCCCGTGGCGTTGTCCCAAATGAAGGGGCGCACCCAGTAGTATTCGTTGTCGTCGACCGTGTATCCAACCACCACAGAACCATCATACGAGACGGCTTGGGGATGTACCCCGCGAGCGAAGCTCGGGAGAGGTAGAAGGACGAATCCCTCCGCCCTCGTCCACCGGAAGCCAATCCGAGGTTCGATCGTACCAGCCTCAACCGCCGAGCCTACGATGGTGGAACCGTCTCCGGAGACAAACACGCCCTCGCGGGTCTCTGCGAACACGTCATCGATCACGCCGAGAAACTCCGGCCCAAGATCTTCTGTCCAGCGGTATGGTTCATTTCCGACTCGCCCGACGATGACGTTGCTATCAGCGGAGATGTCGGAAGCCACGCTTGCAGGAGATGATGGCATTCCAGTGAGGTGCTGCATGCCGGTTGAATGCCTCCAACGAAATGCTTGCCAGACACCCGATGTTCCTTCGCGTGCCCAACCTACAACAGTGTTTCCGTCAGAAGAGACAGCCGCCGCAATGCTGAAGCCGACATCTGACGAGAACACACCGAGGTCGGTCATCCCCTCGACATCGGTCCATCGAAACGCTCGCGATTCGGAAGTGTTGTTTGCCCAGCGCGCCCAGCCGACCACAACGGTCCCGCTCGCTGCGACATCAAGTGCGCGGCTATCCGGGCGCCCGGGAAGCCCTCCCAACCCCTGAATGCCCGTATCTCGGTCCCACCGCATCGCCTCGAATCCAAGCGGTCCATCGCCCAAGTCCGGATCGCCTGACCAACTCCATCCGGCTACGGTGATTCCGTCCTCTGAAATCCCCCAAGCTTCGCTCTCGCAAAAGCCACCAGGAAGGTCCCCGAGCCCTTCGAAGGTCGGCCCGGGGAAGGCCGTATTCGGGACCATGACCGCAAGAAGCCAGATGTATCCGGTCGTCGTTTTTACCCGCGCATGTCGCCGGGTTTCCCATTTCATCCTCAGCGCTCCGCTCAACAACGCTGTTTCGGTCGACCACTTGGCACAACGACAAGCATACTGAGTTACTGCGTTTACACCCACCCCTCATTGTGGTATATAAAGGACCTTATCACTCACGAAATGGCCGGTCGGCAGGCTTAATGTGGCGTCGTGGGCGGATAGCGCCCCGGTTCCGGACATTTCAAATCGGCACGTTGTGTGGCGCGCTCTCCGAGACGGCGATCCAGCGTTTATCGCGGGTCTGCGTAGTGGTCACGTGGCGGTGATCCAGGTGTCGTCACCTGCGGAACAGCAAGCAAGCAGCGTGGGACTATGCTCCCGTCCAGCGTCGGCGGCGCATTGCTTCGATGACGGCTGTTGGCGCGAGGTGGTCGAGGTAGCAGGCGGTGGTCGTGATGCTGGCGTGGCCGAGTTGGCGGGAGATGATGGCGATGTCGACGCCCTCAGCCCGGAGTTGGGCGGCGGAGCCGTGACGGGAAGCCGGGTCTCTGCGCTCCTTGCATGGGACGACGGCACAGGTCCTGCGTTGTATGTTGCTGGGTGGCACTTGGAGGTTGACGGCACGGACACAAGACTGGCCAAGTGGGATGGCGAGCAGTGGTACACGTTTCGGAACGTGAACTCGGGCATTTGTGACATGTGTGTTTTCGACGATGGACTTGGGTCAGCGCTCTACATCGGCGGATGGTTTCCGGGTGCGATGGCGCCGCCCAGCTTCAAAGTGTTGAACTACGTCGCCAAATCGACCGGATGGGATTGGGAACCACTTGGCTATGGCGTGATGCTTGGAGTGGATACGTGGGCTGTTGACGCCCTGGCGGTCTTTGATGACGGTGGTGGGCCAGCACTGTACGTCGGCGGGGATTTCCATTGTGTCTTCAACACACCCGACGACTACTTCAGAGTGAGCAACATCGCAAGATGGGAAGGCGCAGGTTGGTACGGCGTTGGCGGCGGTGTACCGCATCAACCGCCTGATCATTGATGCGAGGGTTCTTTTCGAAGGGCTTGATCTCGGTCAGCGACCGTAACTCAATTTTCATCGCGTAACCTCCTTGTCATCGTTGACCGGGCCACCTCGGCTCAGGGGTCGGCCCCAGACGCGCAGAAACGCCGCCTGGGCCAACGGAGTGACGGGGACGCAGTCCGGGACTCTCCTGCGCCGTCCGTCGCCCCACGGCCCAACAGGGCGCGCCTCGTTGCCACCGGAAAAGCGGACCGGACAAAGAACCACGGAAGTCCTTGTGTCAGTTTTGTCAGTGACCTTCAAGGGCATATCCGACGTTTTCGAGATGCACGCATGCTTTCGCGCGGCACTCAAGTACAGCCGGCATTCGCCACACATTTCAAGCGTATACAGATCGGTGCGCAGAGGGCAACCGCAATTGTCGTTTGCCGAGGAAGTCTATCTTGGCGTCGTTGTCGGGAGGTGACACGCATGGACTGTAGTGACGGACGCATCCAAAAGACCTTCAGAGAAGTGTCGCCTCCTTTCCCCCTGTCTCGGAATCCGGAGCGTCGAACACGGTCCGAGCCTTCTCCGGGAAACACGCGGGACAGGAGATAATCCTTCATGTACGGTTCGCAAGAGTGGTGGGGCGGGTGCCTTTTTTGAATGTGGCGTCGCCCCTCGTGGGTGACGCCGAACGCCGGATGACGCCGTTACAGTTTTTCAACGGGCCGAGAGCGCTTGATGCGGCGGGTGGAAACCTCTACCGGTCCAGCGGTTACGTTCTCTACCGATCGTCACTGCCACCGATGTAGCCTAAGCTCTGCAGCTTTGTCCGGACATCGTCGGGAATCGGTTGCATCGCACTCGCCACGGGGTTCCCTTCCAGGGCCGATTGAATCCACGCCTGAGCGCGACGAAAATCCGCGTGTGAGACCCGAAACACTGCGTCGGATTCGTCGAAGATGGGATGTTGCTCCCCAGGATCGGACACGAGATTGTACACATAGGACCGTCCGGTCAGCATATCATGAATGAGCTTCCGATTCCCGCGGCGAACGGCGCGCATCTTTCGACCCCCTGAAAACAGTTCGCTGACGATGACTCTGTCCGCGGCGCCCCCCGCGCCACGCAATAGCGGCACCAGGCTCTGCCCCATCACCTGGTTCGGCTGAGGCAGGCCGGTCAGATCGAGTATCGTCGGAAGCACATCTGTAATGGAGACCGGAACTGAGAGGCGCAGGTCGCGGTCGATGTGTGTTGGGAAGCGTATAATCAACGGAATTCGAACGACTTCCTCAAACAGCGTCTTTCGATGACTCTTGTCGCCGTGTTCGAAAAACTCGGTCCCGTGATCCGCCACAAGCACCACTAGCGTGGAATCAGATAGGCGCAAATGGTCCAGGTCATCGAGTAGCTTTCCGATGTGCAGGTCTGTCCAATTGATTTCGCCGTCGTAGAGCGCAACGAGATGATGCAGGTCCCGCTGGGGCATGCGCGCCGTGATCCACTGGTCGAACAGGAAGTGGTCACCCGTGAACACGCCTTTGTATTCCGGGTCGTATTTTGCGTCGTACGGTGCCGGCGGCTTGAAATCGTAGTGCACATCCCAGAAGTGAACGAACAGGAAGAACGGACGTTCGTGGTTCTGTTTCAACCAATCGGACGCGGCCGCCTGTACGCGCGGACTCGTGATGTCCCTGTGCGAAGCCTCCCAAACGTCGAATCCGTCAACCCGACCGGTGCGCTTGGCCTTCGTAGCATTGAGCTTGGGATAGGAGGTGCAGTCGACATACTTGGTGAACCCCTGAGCGAGCCCGAAGACCGGATGCAGATAGGGACCCGAGAAGAATCCGCCGGTTGCGTAGCCGCTGGCGCGTAACTGCTCGGCAAGCGTCTCGTGGTCCGCGTTCAGTGGTTTTGTCGTCTCGACGCAGCCATGCACACTGTCCAGAAGTCCCGTGAACAATGCCGCGTGGGCCGGAAGCGTCCACGACGTTGTGCTGACGGCGTTCTCGAACAATGCTCCCTCCGAGGCGAGCCGGTCCATGCTCGGAGAGGTGTCCCGTGAATACCCATAGCATCCAAGGTGGTCCGGGCGGAGCATATCCACCGAGATGAGCACGACGTTCGGTCGAGCGCGAAGGCGCGCGCCGGATTCATGGGCGTCCGCGCTTTCTGTTCGATTGCAGGCCGGGCTCGACAGTGCGACGGGCAGGCTGAGGAAAACGGGTAAGAGTCTACGGAGCATTGACCGGAATCTCCGCTCGCCAGCTACGTGAAATCAGAGCCATCCTTGGCAATATCGGGTTTGTTTGTGCGCGGGACCACCGCCGATCATGCGGCCGATCCCGTGCCCCGGTTATCGGTCTTTTTTGGATGACCCCGGTACACGACAACACGTGGGTTAGACCCGAACTAGACGAGTTCGAGGAGATCCGAGTGGGCCAGGCACAAGATCGATTCTGTGGCTTATGTCTGCGAAAACCTCTTGTTCTGCAGGCTCGATGCAGCGTGCTTCATACCACGGTGGTTAACCGATCCGGAAATCCGAGCTGATAGGCCGTCGCGGGTCCCGTGCCCTCAGGGGAATGACAAGAGTCCGATAGGTCCACACAAGAATGGGCGACAAGCCGCCACCCATTCCTGATGTCTCGTCGAACATCGACGTATCGTAGCATTTCATGGGCTACAGGAGCTGAGGTTCTGCGCCTTCGCTATCGATCCACTGCATTCGGAGGAAGCCGAACGATGGCCACCGAGTTGCTTTGTCCGACATCGAAAACCCCAGGAGCCCTAGTCGACCGGTCTGCGCGATCTCACGCGCCTCTGCGCTCAGTTCCGAAACGCGTAGAAGCGAGTGGTAAGACGGAAGATCGGACGTCCGGCATTCAGAAGCTTAGTATCCTGATTCCGGTTTTCAACGAGCGATACACGGTTTGCGCGCTGATTGAGCGCGTGCGACAAGCGCCCTTGCCCGCCGGAATGCAACGTGAGCTGATCATCGTCGATGATTGTTCAACTGACGCAACGCGCTCGAAGCTCGAACAGCTGGCGACGCAACATCCAGATGAGATACGACTCGTCCGCCACGCCGCTAATCAGGGGAAAGGGGCCGCCGTCCGGACGGCAATCGGCGAGGCGACGGGAGACATCTGCCTTGTCCAAGATGCCGATTTGGAATACGACCCCATGGATTACGCAGCACTGCTCGAGCCCATTCTCAATGGGGATGCCGATGCGGTGTTCGGCTCTCGATTCGCGGCGCGCAGCCAGCGACGCGTTCTTCATAACCGGCACGCCCTAGGCAATCGTTTCCTTACGGCGCTTTCCAATCTGTTTACGGACCTGAATCTTACGGACATGGAGACCTGTTACAAGGCCGTCCGCACCGAAATCCTCAAGTCCTTGCCAATTCGCAGCAACCGCTTCGGAATCGAACCCGAGCTTACTGCGAAGCTGGCCAAGCGGCGCGTTCGTATCTACGAGGTACCGATTTCCTATCATGCGCGCACGTACGAGGAAGGGAAAAAAATCACCTGGTGGGACGGGGTCAAGGCTCTTTTCGCAATCGTGTACTTTGGAATTGTGGATGACGTTTATAACGAAAAGTACGGCCATGCAATCCTGCATCGGCTTTCGTCCACGCATCGGTTTAACAGCTGGATGGCGAACCAGGTCGAACCCTGGGTCGGCGAAAGCGTGCTGGAGATCGGTGCCGGGTTGGGCAACTTGTCGACCACGCTCATGCCACGCGAGCATTACACACTCAGCGACGTGGATCTGCTTTACCTGCAGTACCTTCGAAACCACTTTGCATCTCGGCCGTACGCTACGGTGGCAACTGTCGACTTGGAGAATCACCGCCACTTCGACACATTGAATCGCAAGTTCGATACGATCGTCTGCCTAAACGTACTGGAGCATGTCGAGACGGATATGCAAGCGCTACGCAACATGTACGACGCATTACAGCCCGGCGGGTGTGCCCTTGTCCTGGTGCCGCATGGACGATGGTTATTCGGTTCTCTGGATACCGTTCTAGGGCACTTCCGGCGCTATTCTAAGACCGAGCTGTCGGAGAAGTGCAAGCAAGTCGGCTTCGAGGTGGAACGTCGGTTCACGTTCAATCGGATTAGTGTCCTACCCTGGTTCCTGAATGCTCGAATCCTGCGCCGCAAATACTTCGGCAGGATGCAGTTGAAAGCCTTTGACGCATTGGTATGGCTTTGGAAACGCATCGACCCGTTCTTGCCCTGGGCTGGGCTGTCGCTAATCGTGGTGGCTCGAAAAGCGCACAAGGCCGATGCTGCCAGTAAACCCGCCGGTACTTTGATGGAATCGCCTGTGGTGGCGGCCTAACGCTACAGTGCTAGAATACCGATTCTGGGATGTTCTTGACCTTCGGTTTCTTCTTCACTTCACGCGCCAGCCTTCGGCCGCGCGAGCCGCGGCTCAAACCGAGTGTCGCGCTGTCATACCAAGACCAGGTCTTTATTGGACCTTACCTCGGTGCCTTGTGGTTCTGTTCTTGGATGCGTTCCTGAACCTAAGACAAAGCGACTCTTCAGCCGATTTACCGGAGCGGCGTCAATTGGCCTTTTATGTCCATATCCTTCGCTTGGGGCAGATGTCAACCTCTACCGGAGTCCAGCGTGTCGCGTGACCCGATTAGCTACGATTCGGCCTCGGAAGGCGGTCGCGATGAATTCGGAACTCGCTCAGCCCTCTAAACGCTTCATCTCGATCCGCCTACACCGTCGCGATGCGATGGTCGCGACAGCTCTGGCGACCATCTTTGTGATCGCGGGCGCCTGTCGACTTGTCGTAGGTGTCTGCGGAGTCTACCACGACGATGCCATCTATGTCAGCACGGCCAAAGCACTTGCACAGGGCGACGGGTACCGGTTGATTAGTCTGCCGGGCGCGCCAATCCAGACGAAATACCCGGTTGTTTATCCGGCCCTACTGTCGCTCGTCTGGCGAATTTGGCCACGTTTTCCTGATAATCTCTTGGCCATGCAAGGACTGTCGCTTCTAGCAGGTGCTGCGGCGGTCGGAGTCGCCTACCTCTACCTGGTCCGCTTCGGCTACTTCTCGCGGAGGGTTGCAGCAGCCTCCGGACTTCTCTGTGCAACAGTCCCCTTCATGCTCTATATCAGTACGCAGACCCTCTCTGAAGCGCCTTTTGCGCTGCTTGTTCTCCTGGCCATGTGGACGTTGGAGTGCCAGGTACGGAGGCGTTCCTCCTCACGCCTGTCCGCGCTTGTCCTGGGCGTCGTGCTCGGGTTGCCGTTTCTGTGCCGAAGCATCGGTGTGACTCTGATTCCGGCCGGTCTCGTCATCTTATATCGTGCCCGGCACCGCACACGGTGGGTCATGTGCGGCTTGGCAGGGGTCACGCTTCCTTGGGTCCTCTGGTCGTTGGCCGGATGGGGCGTTTGGCGCCAGGGTCCTGTAAATGGGTACTACGCCGACTACGCGGGCTGGTGGACCTCGTCCGGACTGCCATTCCTCAAGCAGGTTATTCTTTCCAATCTCGTCGTTGCGCTGTCAGCCAGCGCAAGCTTAGGCCTAGAAGGGCTTAGCACATGGCTGGGTCAACTCGCGTCGCCCCTGTCGTTTGTACTTTTTGCCACGTTCGGACTGCTCCTTTGGATTTCGGTGTTTCGGCAACTTCGAACACACCTCGTGTTGCCGTGTTTTCTTATTGCATACTCCGTGCCGATCCTTCTTTGCCCTTGGCCACCGCATCGTTTCCTGGTGCCGGTACTGCCACTCTTGCTTGCGTACCTAGTTCGTATAATCTCGGCGTTGTTGGGACCCCTGCTGCGGATCCGCCGTATTGAGCTTCTACCATTAGCCGGCCTTGGCGTGGCCATCGCGGCGAACGTACTTTTGCAGCATCGCCATTGCGAGCTAAGTCGGCGCACCGGATACCCGTATACCGGAATCCCCGCTGAACCCGTGGCGTGGCGCTCGTACGAAGATGTGTTTGCGTGGTTGCGGACGCACGCTCAACCCGATGACGTCGTGGCATCCGGGTTCGATTCCATGATCTATCTTTACACCGACCTTCGCGCGTTCCGCCCGTTTAGACCGTGCGCGGCGTCTCTGTTCTACGGGGTAAGACTGCCACCCGTCGGAACGTGTGAAGATCTTGTGAGAACGCTGCGAGTGCATCAGCCGCGCTACCTCGTCCAGTTGCCGTTACCTGGGTTTAGCGAGGACGAGCCCTTCGCTGAACTGGTAAACGAGTTGCACCGCGAATACCCCGGATGGCTCACTACGGCGTATCAAAGCGATGACCGACGATTTGTTATCTTTGAGCTTAACCCCGAAAAACAGCTGATTACAGATGTCCTTAGTATTGGGCCAGTTCAATGATGGGACGATAAGGCCGGTGGTCTAGGGGATCCACACCCATTCAGGGCAACCAGAATGTGCGACGTGGTGCACAGGTCCGGTGGATCGCAGTGGTCTGCTCCCCGGAAGTTGCCCCAGTCGTTTTGAGAGTCTTTACTGCCGTGCAAGGAGGCTCTTGATCAAGCGGAGACGACACGAGCGGGAACAGATCATCGCGGAGCCGCCTGAAGCGGACAGCGTGCAGGCGGGCTCCACCCAGGGTTTGCTGGGGCGATAAACTGCGAGTGCAACATATCTCCCGAACATCGGAGCCTCCTGGGGTCGACTCGAACGCAGCATAAGCCTGATCCCGGGACGGAGCCGCTTCGCCAACCAGACCGGAGAATCTGCAAGCGAGCGGATTCGTCCGACAACGGTGGTGCCGCCCTCCCTCACCGGTTCGCCGGGTGCCTCCCACGAGCGCCGGCGGGATTCCGGCGGGCTGACGTGTGGCGTCAGACAGCTCTGCCCGCGCGCCAGCAAAAGCAGCTGGGTTATGTGCTGCCGAAGCAGACAGTGTTCGCTTTCTTCGATGCGCCGGGCTCCGATTTCGGGTGCACGAGACCGGCGTCAGCCCGGGGTTGCGACAATCGATACGAAGAGATCGTGTCTCGCGGCGCGCTTCAGCCTTCGTTGGACGACCTCGACGAAAGGCGGAAGGAAAAGTGCAAGGTGACTTGGCCCGCGCCGTAA
>CP070827.1:141363-158705 GCA_020344555.1 Phycisphaerales bacterium | reverse complement strand
TGCTTCCGCTTTGAACCCGAGGAGTTTGGGGCGTGGTTCGCCGACGGCTGGGAGATTGAGGCCTGGGATGTGCAGGAGGCGGGAATCAGTTGTCGGGCCAGGAAGGTCTGAGCATGTGCGGTATCCTCGGCGGCATCAACACGGACTTTGATGGGCAGACTCCAGACCGCCTGCGCCACCGCGGTCCGGACCAGGCCCGTCTGGTTACCGAGGAAGTGCCCGGGCACGGCACGATAACGCTGGGGCAGACCCGGCTGAACATCGTGGACCGTTGTGATATCGATCTTCCGGTCCGCGTCGGCGACAACACGATCCTGTTCAACGGGGAGATCTACAACCACCCCGAACTGCGCACCGAACTTAAGCAGTTGGGTTGGACATTTCAGACCAAGACGGACACAGAGGTGGCACTCGTTTCCTACTTGCAGTGGGGGCCGGAGTGCCTCGATCGGTTCAACGGTATGTTCGCCCTGGCGATATGGGACGGCCGGCGCTTCTTCTGTGCCCGAGACCGGATGGGCAAGAAGCCGCTCTTCTACCGATGCGGGGCGGGCAGGTTCGAGTTTGCCTCGGAGATCAAGGCCTTTTCGAATCTCGAGTTCGTTTCGCAGGACGTCTTCGACCTGTTTGAATTCTGCTTCAACGAGCACACGCTGTATCGCGACATCTTCTCTCTCGGCCCGGGGAGCTTCCTGGTCTACGATCTTGCCGGGGGGACTTGCCACACGCAATCATACTGGGACATCAAGCAGCAGGTTGAACACAAGATCAGCGACGAGCGCCAGGCCGTTGACACTTTCATAGGCCTGATGGAAGACGCCGTCGGCGTGCGATTGCGAGCCGACGTTCCGGTAAGCCTGTTTCTGTCCGGGGGCCTGGATTCCGCCATAATCGCCAGCCTCTCCGGGGTCGAGGAAGCTTTCACCTGCCAGTTCACCGAGTTCGCCCGAACGATCAACGAGGAAGAGTACGCCCGCAACCTGGCCGACAGTTTGGGGATCACACTCAACTTCGTGCGACCGACGCGCGACGAGTTTCTGAAAGACCTTGCGGCGATGGCCTATCACCTGGAGATGCCAACCGGGTCTTTCAGCGTCTTTCCTCTGTACCGGCTGGCCAAGGCATGTCACCGGGGCGGGTACAAAGTCGTTCTTTCCGGCGAAGGCTCGGACGAGTTGTTCGCCGGATATGTGCGCAACGAGTTTCTACTCTCCGATCAGCACACGTCCAACGATCCCAAGCGGCGTAATTACGCCTCGATGCTGCGACGTTATAACGGCAGTGATCTGGATCGCTTCTGCCGGATGGCCTCGCGGTCCGGGCTTGCCGGGGCATCCCTGATGAAGATGTTCCTCGCCGAGCAATGGAGCGATCGCAAGTCCATGCTGGAGAACATCTGCTACGTCGAGAGCCGGATTTTCCTTCAACCGTTGCTGCAGATGGCGGACCGGATGTGCATGGCCCACAGCGTGGAAGCCCGTTGCCCCTATCTGGACCACCGAATTGTCGAGTTCGCCTTTTCGCTGGACGATTCGTTGCGTTACCGCGACGGGACCGGCAAATGGATCGTGCACCAGGCAGCCAGGAAGCTGCTGCCGCGCGGGTCGTTGGTGCTGCAGCGACCGGTCAAGCATGGTCTGCCCACGCCGGTCAACCTGTGGATGCAGGGCCGCCACAGCTTCGATCGCAGGTACTGGAACACGCTTATGACGGCTGAGTGCATCAAGAGCCTGTTGACCTCTTCAGAGCCGGTTGCGACCCAGGATCATGTGCCCGTGCCACAGTTGGTGTTTCAGGGACCCGCACACACCCTGGAGCCTACATTACCCCTAGGGAGGCGGATGCTATGAGCCGCAGTGTTGGCAGTCAGGGCCGCTTGAGTGCCGATGGCATCGTTCTTTCAGTGATCGCACCCTGCTTCAACGAGCAAGACAACATCGATCCGTTGGTCGATCGCACGCTGGCGGTGTTCGATGCAACGAAAATCACGGCCGACCTCGTGCTGGTCGATGACGGCAGCACGGATGATACCTGGGAGAGAATCCGCCGACGCGCGCGGACTGAGGCACGTGTCCTGGACGTCGGGCATACGTCAAACGGCGGCATCGAAGCCGCCTGGCGCACCGGCTTGGAGTCCGCCACCGGGGAGCTTATCTGCCTGATCGATGCCGATCTGCAGAACCGCCCGGAGGACATCGCCAAGCTTTACAGGACCTATCTGCGTGAGCTGCCGGACATCGTGCAAGCGGTGCGTCACCCCGTTCGGGGAGTTCGACGCTGCCGGATGTTCAGCCGGGGGTTGAACTTCTTGTTGAACCTGGTGTTTGGCACGCGTTTGCGCGACAACAAGTCGGGGTTCATCCTGTGCCGCCGCGACGTGATGGTGAGCCTTCTGAGGCACCGTTCCGGTTATCGATACTTCCAGAGCTTCATCGGGGTCGCGGCCGGTGCCCAGGGGTATACCATCGCCGAAGTGGACACCAACTTCGACGTGCGGGCTGCGGGGAAATCGTTCCTGAGCCGCTTTCCGGTCGGGGTTTCCTTGCACATTTTGTGGGAGCTATTGAACTTTCGACTGGAGACGTGGTTGACGGCCCGGCGCAGCAGAAGGCGGCGGCAACGTCGTTGGACCGTGCCCTGCGCAATTACCGACCCGGCGCAAGGTGGAACATGACCACGCCGCGTGACACCACTTTAGGGAGCGCCCAGGCCCGTGGCGACGCGTTCTCGCCGAAACGGATAATCGTGGACGGGCGCCTTGATGGAACGATATTCGCACCTGGAATTCCGAGGGAGTGGTTCCGTGACTGATGGATACATACACGCCTGTGTAGGCCCCCCGGAATCCGCGCGCGAACCTGATCCGCGATGTACACCATCGTCCGCAGGCGAGAAGACCAACAACAGTCGGCTTGCCGCAAGAGCCTTCTATAAGCTGCTCGCTCACCCGTTGATCTTTGACATTAAGCAACGAATGGTCACCGCCGACTATCGCGGCATGCGCCAGGCCTTCGGCGCACACCTGGCCTTGGAGGACTGCCGGGGACTGAGAATCCTGGATGTCGGTTGTGGAACCGGTCTGTGTCTTGACCGCCTTTTTTGCGCAGAAGACAATTTCATTGTGGGCGTTGATCTGAATGTGGCCTACACGCAGTGGGCCGGGAAACTGTATCCTGAAATCCACTTTGTGGCCGCCAGCGCGGATCAGCTACCATTTACCGGGCAATTATTCGACCTGGTGCTCTTGTCAAGCGTCCTACACCACCTATCTGACCCGGTCAGCATGGACCTGTTTGACAATTTGAAACGAGCAACGACTTCGGACGCAACGGTCCTACTTTCGGAACCTGTCTGGTCCGACAATCGCCTGAGCAACTGTTTGCTCAGGTGGGACCGCGGTGCCCACGTGAAGTCACCGGAGGGATGGCTGGAACTGGTGTCCGAGCATTTTCTCGTCAAGAAAGATTTCATCTACCGGTATGCCCGGACCGAGTTTCTGGGTCTGGTACTCGGGTTTCGTCAATCCGATTAGCATCGTTCGGCCACTCGCTCAAACCGGGAGTGCCCCTTGACGCCGACACCGACGATTGCCATCGACAGCGTCGAGCACTGGAACGACACGTTCGCGCGCCAACACGACATCGATGACTACTATTCGCGATCCGGGCTCCTGATCCGCTGGATCGAGCAACAACGGCTGGCCTGCATCCGCAGCATGGTGGCTGCCAAGCCTTCTGACCGGATTCTGGAGGTAGGCTGCGGCGGGGGGCACGTGCTCCGACAATTCCCTGAATCGGACCTGACCGGCGTGGACGTATCGGGCGAAATGTTGGCAAAGGCGCGGCGTAATCTTCAGGGGTACCGCGCATACCTGCTTAAAGGCGAGCTACAGGAGCTGGATTTGCCGGACGCCGGGTTCGACAAGGTCATCTGCACCGAAGTTCTGGAACACGCGGTCGACCCGGAAGCGATCTTGGCGCAGATAAAATGCCTGGTGCGTACTGAAGGCCGTCTGGTGATCACCTTTCCCAACGACCCATTGGTCAATCGCCTCAAAGGCTTCATCCGTAGCAGCGGCCTGACCATCCTGCCGCCGTTTCGCCGCATATCCTGGGGTGGCGACCAGTACCATCTGCACGTCTGGCGTGTTGGGGAGATGCGAGCGTTGCTTTCGCGTTACTTCGCGATCTTGCGGGAGCGCTTCATTCCCAGTCGGCTTCTGCCCATACGCTGCTGCTTCCAATGCGCGTCGCGAGCGTAGGTTCCCTTGGATCTCTATGTGTGCGCGCTGGCGATCGGTGCCCGGCGGAAACGGAGCACCGCCGCGGTGAGCCAGACCGGCGCGACGATAAATAGAGCCGCGTACAGCAGCATCAGTGGTGCGACGGGCACCGCGTATCGCGGCGTGGGGCCGGCCAGCCAGGCCGATACGACAACCTGAAGAAAGACCACACCCGTTACCAGCAACCAGGTCATCCGGGCGCGAGTGACCAGCGACACGAGCATTCCGAAAAGGCAAAGCCAGCAGAATTCCTCGTACGGTGAATCGCCCAAGCCGACCAGTGGCGGACCCTTTTGGATGTGGCGATAGAACCACCGGGCGATCCCGCTCCACAGCGGCGTGGTGGCCCGTGGTTCGCTTGTAAGAGGCAGATAGCGATCGTAAGGGTGGATCCGATGGCTCAGCATCGGCTCATAGGTCGCTACATCGAAGATCTCCGCTGTTATATCCGCTCTGCACTCACCGGTCTCAGTCACGATGCCCGGTGTGCCTCCCGGGTGGAACCGATACCACCAGTCCGGCACCATAATCATCCAATATGAGTAGCGAACGGTGAGCTCGAGGGTCGGCCTCAGGTTTTCCATAACCAGGTCTCGTGCGGCCTGACCTATGACCGCGCTGGACTCGGCGAGCGGAACATTCCGAACCTTTTCGTAAGCCCTCCACACCACTCCCCATTGACGGAAGTCGGCGTCGGGCGCCAGATGACCTTGCTCAATCGCTTCGTCGACCACGGCGTGGATATCGCCCATTGCCTCACTTTCTGTCGAATCCAGGCGGTCCATGGCGGCGATTCGATGGTAGAGGGCCAGGTTTGAGCATAGGCCGGAGAGGTTGGAGCCGTGCACGAGTCTGTTCAGCGCCACGGCCGGCAGGGCCACGATCATCGCAGGTGCGACGGCTAAGGTCAATCCGCCGACAGCACGACGCCATCTTGCGGGCGTGCGGGCCCGCCTGAAGCCGGAGGTCGACCTTCGGATTACGCCTGAGGATGTGGCTGGCGCGCGGTCTTTCCAGCCCTTCCATGCTCGATGAAGCACAGCTACGACGCAAAGCGCAACCACCGTCATTCCGATCGGCCTGATGAGATAGCTCACACCGGCCATCAACGAGGCCAGGGCCAAAGCCTGCCCGTGCCCGAGGCGATGGTACTTGACCAGGAAGTAGACGGACAGAACGAGTGCGAACGTATAGGGCACCTCGGTGATAATCATGTTGGCGAAGGCCAGCAGTTGCAGGCTGCACGCGCACATCAGGCCCGCGACAAGACATACGCCTCGGTGGTAGGTGAGATGCCAGGCAGTCAGCACCGTCACCAAGGTTATGCCGACAACCAGGACGTACTGCACGATCAGGATCGCAATGGGGCTGTTTGCACCGAAGAGGGCGAAGATCGCCGCCAGCATGAGCGGGTAGCCGGGCGGGCGGATCAGGAACAGCTCGTCAGTGAAGTTAAGATTGTCGGCAATACCTCCCGCCAGTCTTACATAGTAGGTCGTGTCCGGGCAGGACCACAACTGCGAGGCGCTAAAGGACAGGGCGCTGATCAGCAACGCGACGATTGTGACAACAATGAGCACGCCCTTGATAGAAGCGCGCTTAGACACCGAAAAGGGTGATACATCGCCAGTTTGTTGAACCATCCGGTAACTCCTGCAACGATCGTGAGCGCTGCTCGTACGAAGCGCCGGCGCACACCGGCGTAAGAGTTATCGGTCAATCCGGGGCCACCCTTCACTTGGTAATCGCGGCCCACGAATCGCCGGTCGAGAGCAGTGTAATCGACGTTAAATACGATGGATCACGGCCACAGGGGCAATGTCGAACGACGAGCAGCGAGGCAGTCGAAATCTTCCGGCACTCAGTGTCGGCCGTTCGTAAGTCTGAATTGGTCACCGAGGTGCGCCGATGCGCTCACGGATGTCGTCGACGATTCGCATCATTGTGGCCCGGAGCTGAGCCTTCCGCTGGATCAGCTCCTCCCGCGCCGGATGCCCGCCGAAAAGCTGCACATGAAAGCGCAGGGCGTTCGACGTACCTGAGGGGCGGATCGTAAGGTGCGACCGCCGCTCACGGTCGAAGAAGAACCGGAAGCCTTCGTCGGGAAACCCCTCCCAGTTGACGGCGTCGTACTTGCCGGTTCGGTAGGCGACCGTACTAATGACCGGAAGTCCGCCGAGTTCAACCGGACGGTCCGAGTCGGCGCGCAGCAGCCTCTCGGCTTTGTTCAAGATGTCGCGTTTCTTGGTGTAGCCGGCCAGTCCCTCATACTCGCCGTCGAGCGGATCGGGCTCATAGTGGGTCACGTAAAGCCCCACCTCGGGGTCAAGGTATATCTTCTCGTCGAGCAGGTCCAGCATGTTGGTGCCTTGCTCTTTTGCGTACGCAGCCAGCTCAGCTACGAGCACTGCGGCCAAGCTTCCATCCTTGTCACGGACGTGTCCGCCCTCGCCGAGCGATCGCTCATCCGCAGGTAGGTCACCGAGAATCGAGAGGCCGTTGCTCTGTTCCAGTGCGGCCACGTTGATGCAGCGACGCGGATCGTCCATATCTTCCCAGGAGTGGATGGTCCGGTTGCAGACTTGCTCGTCCGGGCTGCGACGACCCTCGTCGTAGCACGGGAGTCTGCCACCTTCGGTCAGGCCGGCGGTATTGCGTCCACGATGCAGGTCCCAGATGGCTCGGGTGCCGGCTGCAAGTTGGGCAAAGCCTACCCAAGTCTTCAGTACGCCCAATCCGGATTTGCGTACGATGCGCGACAGCAGGTCCGTGGTCGTATGCGAGAGTGTGATGAACTTCTTTTCAGCGTTGCGCACGGCCCCGTACTTTTCGATCTCGTGGGTCAGGCGATACCACAGGATCAGCGACCAGACATCGTCAGCAGCGAGTAGTGTGTAGTCGCGGAGCTCGCCGGTGCCGGGGTGTGGATATGCCTCCCGCTGGTGCTGCGGCACTCTGACGATCACGCCACACCGGTCAGCGTCGGGATCAGTGCCGATTATCAGGTCGACCTTGTCCCACTCAGTACCGTACTCCTCCTTGAATGCCTGGACGGCAACGTCGGCCGCCCGCCAATCGCCTGGATCGGGCTGTTGCTCCTTGCCCGGATCGCTGCAAAACGCCGGGAACATCCCATCAAGTGGATCCAACTTCATGATGCGTTTCACATCCTTGAAGCCGACCTCGGTAAGCAGACGAGGTATGGCCTTTCGGCCTGAGCCGTTAAAGGCGGAATACCCGACCGACAGGGGACGTTTGGCTTTGACGATCATGCCGCCGCGCAGAAGGAATGTCTTGATGTGCTCGATGTGCATGGTGTGCAGGTCGATGATGCGGTGCTCGCGGCCGGCGTAGGAGTCTTGTGCGTCGGGGAGCGGATCCGCCAAGGGTAACCCGGCGTGCTGACCTTCCTGAATCAGCCGCCCGTCGGCGCTTTTTTCGCCGCCGAGGAACCAGAGTTTCTGTTCCGGCGCTTCGTCCAGGGGTATTGTCTTGATGTCGCCGAATTGCACCTTGGAGATGTAGTCTTGATAGAGCCGGTCCCGCTCGGCGGGGTCGAACTGGGAGCCGTTCTGGCAGGACAGCTTGTAGCCGTTGTATCGCAGGTCGTTGTGGCTGGCCGAAATGAACACGCCGATGTCGGCTTTGAGCGTGGGCACAGCGTAGGTCACGCTGGGGTACATGCAGGCCTCGTCAAACAGATAAACGGTGTAATCGTAGGCCAGGAACAGGCCGGCGATAAGCCTGGCGAAGTCACTTCCACGGATTCGACTGTCGAAACCGATGACCACCTTTGTAAGGGGCGGCGTGCGCTCGATGCCGAATTTGGCCGTGCCCGCCGAGGTCAGCAGATAGATGACGTCGTTGATGGTGTTGGGCCCCTTGATGATCGGGGCGTGGATTCCTTCCTCTTTGAGCTTCTGGATTACATCGCGCGTGGCGCCCATTTTTTCGCGGATGCCCCCGGTGCCGAAGGCCACGTCGCGGGCAAACGCGTTGGCCAAGGCCTCCCATTGCTCGGCGCGGATCGCCTGGCGCAGACCGTGCCGCAGATTGGGTGATATGCGGTCCAGCTCCTCGGCCAGCAGCCATTTGCGCAGGTTGGGCATCGTTCTGGCGACGGCGTCGTCATAATAACTGCCTGCAATGCGCCCCTGGTCACGCTGGGCGGTCAGGAATGATTCGATACCTGCCGCGGCACGCTCTAGAAGAGTCTGGTCCTCGGTCACAGTGGATGGCATATTGGCTCCTCATCCGTGTTGTTGATGACCTCATACGGCAATTCTGTGCAGTTAAAGCGTTTGCCTCCGAAGCGAAACGGTATATCCGGCAGGCAGTCGCGTCAATGCTCCGGTCGGTCAGACAAGTGCCCGCGTGCCGCCGATGGCTGACCAGGTGGACGCGAGTTGGCGCGCAGTGTTGCCGTCTGCAGCGCTGGCCAAATTCGTCCACCTTGCATATCGTACCGGTGATTCGACAGGCTGGCTTATGTCCCAGGGAGTCTGACCGCCCTTGAGTGCATCAACGTCACGAGACCGACAAGGATCACCCGGATCACCGGATGTGGGTCAATCCGATGACGGGCCGCGGGTCCGTCGCGGAAAATTCCGCTGGCATGCCTTGGAATCACTCGTGGTGTTCGCTATGGGCATCGCCATCATGCACTTCATTTACGGCGGGGCGGACGGCGTTCCCGGTCACGACTCGTTTTACCACGTCAAGATGGCCGCCATGCTCCCGGAGCACGGGCTACTCCGTGACTTTCCGTGGCTGCGCTTCGCATATTTCACGGAGCAGGGCCATGACTTTGTCAGCCACCATTACGGGTTTCATGTTCTGCTGGCTCCGTTTGTGCACGTGTCTTACCGGCTGACCGGTGACTACCTGCCTGGCGCCAGATGGGCTATGGCGACTTTCCTGGGCCTGTCGCTGGTGCTGGTCAACAGTATCCTGGTGGCCGGTCGAGTTCGCTGGCACTGGCTGTGGCTGCTGCTGTTTGTCTTCATGCCGTTTCAGTTTTTCACGCGGCACGCCTTCATTCGGGCCATCAGTCCGTCGCTCGCGTTCATGCTGCTCATAGTGCTGCTGATGTTTCGCCGCCGGTATGTCCTGACCGGACTTGCCGTTGCATGTTACATACACCTTTATCTTGGTGCGGTCCTGTACGCCCCGCTTCTGGTGGGGCTGTATGTTCTGTCGTCAGCGATCGGGGCGCGCGGCGACCGCGAGATGCCCTGGAGACTCTTGTTGTGGACTGCAATTGGCTGGCTCATTGGTATCCTGATCCACCCCTACTATCATGGCATGTGGGAGTTCCTGAGACTCCAAGTCCTCGGCTCCGGTTTATCTCCAGACATTTCAGTGGGCCGGGAGTGGAAGCCGTATAGAGACCTATGGTGGTTTGCCCAGATGTCAGGTGTTCTCCTTATGGTGTGGGCCATTGCGACCTGTGTGCGTTTACGGCTGGGCAAGTCGCTGGCGGGTCGGGAGCTGATGTTGCTACTTGCCCACTTCATATTTCTGGGGCTCACCTTCAAAGCCCGGCGATTCATTGAATACTGGCCGGTCTTCTGCTTACTCAGCTCCGCGTTCATGGCTGCACCACTGCTCGAACGTGTGACTGCATGGTGTGATCGCTGCATTGACAAAGACAAAGGCAACCGTGCTCCATGGATATATCGCACGGTTACACTGTTCATCATTGGCGGCATATTCGCGGTGCTCAGCGTATCTCCGCAGTGGAAGCAGATTCGACGCGTAGCCCGCTGCGGCTATGATTTACCTGCCATCCGCGAGGCCATGGACTTTATGAGACAGCACTCGGAGCCGGGTGACATCGTATTTACGGATGACTGGGATGTCTTCCCGGTCTACTTCTATTACAACTCACACAACTATTATATCGTCGGACTGGATCCCAAGTTCACACATGCCCGCCGGCCGATCCTATGGGAACGGTACGTGAAGATATCCCGCGGAGAGATTCCCGCCACTCTGTCTGATGAACAACACGGAGAGGTGGTCCACATTACACTGGAGGATGTGCGCGAACATTTCGGCGCCAGGTTCGTCATTACGGACCGCGATCACAAGAGACTTGCCGGCAAGCTGGCCGCCAAGAAGGACTTCGCCGAGCTGGTATATCCCAGAACATCTTACGGTGAAGCTCGGAATGCTCCGTATTTAATTTTCCGCCTCCGCAACCAGGATGGCCGAACGGAGTCAGGACTTTCAGCACCGCAAATAGCTGGGTCACGCGGGTGACGTAACTGCACGAGGAGAGCCAGGGCGGTATCTCAATGTGACCATCAGGACGCAATATGCGAGGGGTGACGGTGGCTGTCTGTAGCCGTCAGTGTGAGTTAGCCAACCCTTCAAGCTTGCTGCGGAGCGAGTCCGGAATCGAGACCGGCTGGAACTTACCGTTGCCGATCTTGCAGAATACCGTGGTCATCCGGCCCAAGGCTATGCGCCGACCCCGGCACCGGAACTCCACCACATATGTAACTGACCGGTCACCGACGTTGGCGACTTTCAGGGCGAGTTCCAGTTCGTCGTCAAAGTGAACCGGCGCGCAGTACTCACAGCTCGTGGCAACGCGCGGCCAACTGATCTCACTGCCGTCAACCTCGGTAACGACACTGGTTAGCCCCATGGACCGCCAGAATGCGTGCTCGGCCTCCTCCATAAAGCGGTAGTAATGGGCAAAGTACAGCACACCCGCCCTGTCGGTCTCGGAAAACTGGACGCGTCGGGTTATGACAAACTCACTGCCCATGCCAAGATCCGGCAAGGCGGTCAATCACTGCAGGTTACACCAGCGACGCCTCTCTCATTCCACAACTACGCACACACGGTTTCCGGTTGTTGCCTGGACATGGGAAGGTCGGAGTCGGCACAGGCTTGCATATCGGCCCGGAACTCCGCTGCAACGGCCGACAGCTCGTCCGCCTGGCGCTCTTCGTTCCACCCCAGGATCGGAGCCACCTGCTTGACCACCAGCGGCATCGACTCGAAGCCAACGTTGTCGACCAGGAAGTATATCGGAGTACGGCGCTTGACCAGGTCAATCAAGTGATTCACCTTCTCTGTCCGGCACAAGTAGCGAAGCTCCGCCAGGCAGTAAGGCATTCCCTCGAACAGTGGATCGCCCAGGCCGGGCTGGCGAGCAACCTCGTCCAGCACTAGAGAGGCATCCCACCCATAATGTCGCACCAGGTGCCCGATTACGTCCGCCCCGCGCACCGAGCCGCCGAACACACGCGTCAGATTGGCGCGGAGCCTCCTGATTTCCATGGCCGAAAGCCCCGGCCAGAGAAGAGCCCTGCGAAGACGACCCCGCAGCGCGGACCTCGGCGGCCGCCGACCGAGCAAGCGGTCCACTTTGTCGATAGTCTGCTCAGCCATACGTCGGAACGTGGTCAACTTGCCGCCCAGGATGGTGGCCAATCGGCGGCTGCTATCCACTTCGATCCGGTGCTCTCGCGAAAGGCTGTTCTCCGAACCCCTCCCTTGCGGGATGATCGGTCGAACGCCCGCGTAGGCGCATCGGATGTCGCTGCGCGTGATGCCGGCGCCGGGAAAGGTCCGCACAAAACTCTCGAACAAGTCGTCGATCTCCGTGGTTGTCGCCCGAATGTCACGCAAGTCGCCCGTATATCGGGACTCGGTGCTACCCACGATAAGACGGTTGTGCCAGGGGATCGCCCAGAGGGGGCGCAAGTCACGGACGCTGCGCATGATCAGTGCGTCATCTCCGAATGCCCTCGGCCGGCGCAACACGATGTGGCTGCCCTTGACCCACGTCAGTTCCATCGGCTCGACTCCGAGAAGCCGGGCGGTCAAGGGAGACCATGGTCCGGTGGCGTTGATGAGCACCCGGGTACGCACCACCCATTCCCGCTGGTGCCGCTTCAGCCTCAAAGTCCACAGCTCGTTTTCAAACCGTGCTTCGCTAATCGAGGTGTAATTGCAGATCGTGGCTCCCTCGATCTGGGCCGTCCGCAGCGCAGCCATCACCAGTCGGGCGTCGTTGGTTTGCGCATCCCAGAAGGACACGGCGAACGGATGCGGTCGCATGGTCGGGTAGTCCTGCTGCAACCGGACACCCAGCATGGCGCCGGATGTGCGACCGCGATGGTACCATTCCAGTAATCCGTAGAGCTGCAAGCCACAAAGAGTCAGCAGCCATTTCGGAAACCGATGTCCCTCAAAGGGCATCACGAACTTCAGCGGGCGGATCAGATTCGGAGCCATCTGGTTGAGCAGCCGGTCTCGCTCTATTATCCCTTCGATGACCGGGCGGATGTGCCCGTGCTCCAGATAGCGCAGGCCGCCGTGGATCACTTTCGAGGTCAGATGGCTGGTCCCGGAAGCGAAATCATCGGACTCGACCAGAAGCACCGCCAGCCCGCGCATGGCGGCGTCACGAGCGATACCGACACCGGTGATTCCCCCGCCTAGAACGAGGCAATCGACCTTACCGGGCATCGTTTCTTGTGACAGGACCATGACCTCTATGAGCCGCGGGCATAAAGCTACGCGGATCGTTGCTCCACCTAAAGCTCGAGGCTCGCTCGAGCGATGTCCGAAGCCGCCGCGATCACCTTCTGGAACGCCAGTGCATACTGGTCGAGCAGAACACGATCGGCGTTGGGAAACGACGGCAACTGAATCAAACGCTCATTGCCCGCCGTCGTTCGCGGCAGGGCGTCGGGCCTGTAGGTCGGCAACGACTCCCGCGGAAGGTGCCGCAGACGGGCGATCTCCAAAAACCGTTCCTCTGTAAACACAGGCTGCTGGTGCAACAGCGGGTAGCGGGGAAGCATTACGGCGCATCCTTCCGCCCTCAGCGCCGCCACCAGACGATCTGTCGGCAGGCCCGTCCGCGATTCAACGTTCTCTACCATGAACATGAAATACACGCGCTCCACGTCGCGTGGCGGCAGAAACGTGTTGAAGCCGAGTCTCTCCAGGCGCTCAGACAGATACAGGATGTTTTCGTTCCGCCGGTCGTTGCGCTCATGAGCGTGACGGAACTGCACGCGAGCAACCGCCGCCGATAGCGGGGCCATGCGATGCTTCAACCCGAAGCCCGTCCCCGCAAAGCGCCGCCCCGGCGTTTGCAGACTGATGATTCGCTCAAAGTGGCCCAGACACACAGCATGCTCATGGAGGTTGTCGTCATCGGTTGCAAGAATGCCGCCCTCACCGGCCGGTGCCAGCTTGTTGCTCTGCAGACTGAACACCGCCGCGTCACCGAGCGTGCCGGCCAGCCGGCCGCGCCACTTCGCACCGTGAGCGTGCGAAGCATCTTCTAGGATTTTCAGGCTGTGGCGCTTCGCGATCCGGGTCAGCTCCTCCATCTTCGAGGGCATGCCCCACAGATGCACTACCACCATTGCCCGGGTCCGCGGCGAGATCTTGCGCTCGACGTCTTCGGGATCCAGCCCAAGCTGCTTGGGTTCCAGTTCACAGAAGATGGGCACCGCCCCGGACCACAGAACGGGCATGACCGAGGCCCAGTAGGTTGCTGAGGGAACGATGACCTCGTCACCAGGCTGAAGACCGAATCCATGCAGGGCAGCGACGATTGCGGACGTCCCGTTACAGTAGGCCACTACATGCTTGACACCCAGCCAGGACCGGTAGTCATCCTCCAATGCCCGGGTGACCTGGTGCAGCGACAACTCCCCAGAGCGAAGGACTTCAGTGACCGCGGCTACCTCCTCGTCAGAGATGATAGGCCAGCGGTTGGCTTCCTCGATCTTCGATGGTTCGAGCGTGACAGCCTTGTCTCCACCCAAGACTGCCGGCCGACCCGGTGTCACCGTTGAGGGCACGTTTTTGCTCCATGAATGCTGGTTTTGAGACACGACGACCGCACCAATCTCCTTTCACAGGAGGGCCGTATCCTATCGCGGACCAAAGCGGGCCGCAAGCGACCCGAGACCTTGCCCGCCCGGGTCGCATTGTGGCCGCGGGATTCATGCCCGGCCCTGTAAAGCGCGATCAGGCACTAGACCGGCCTGGTCGGTCGCCATGAAATGTTTGCACGGCCACAGGCGTTTTGGCTTCCGATCTGCGAGCATTCCGCGCTTGCCATTCAAGAGGTAGGGGATAAACGCCGGCCGCGGCACACGGCGATCGGAAAGGAATCTTAGGCGACTCGTTCGGTTGCCATCGCCTCTTCAAGTGAGAAACGCTGGTCGGGCTAGGGAACGAGTTTTCGGTGTGTCAATTCCCGGTACAGGGTATTGGCGATGACAGCATAACCTTCCGGCGTGCAGTGGCGGTCTTTCGGCCAATAGAGAGGCTTCGCGGCTTTCATGCGAGAGGCTCTCATATCCGGCAGCACGTCGATGAACTCGTAGGGCTTCCTTTCTATGATCCGCGCCAAGTGTTTGGCCGGTCCTTCTTCCAGACCGGCCCGAGGAAGATGAGCAACGACAAACCCGGCACCGCTGCCGTGTGCAATCGCGTACATGCGGTCGTATTCCTCCTCCACCTTGGCCCACGCCGCTTTTCGTTGCTCGCTGGTGATGTCGTTGAGGGATGCGGGCTTCTTCTCAGGTTGTTCCGTTCCAGACAAGTAGGCGCCCAGGGCAATCCTTGCGGTATGCCAGTGGATGTACAGCCACGTTCCCAGTGCTCCGATTCGCTCGCTTCGTTTGCTGATCAGGTAGCCCTCTTTTGAGGTCGGACGCAGTGCATCCAGGCCTCTGACCGTATCCGCGATGTCGTTGGAGACGAACGCGACGAGCACCAGGTCCGGGGCATATTTGATGCCGTAGTGCTCGAGCTGAAGCCGTTCGATCTCCGGGAAGTGTCGGGGCACACCGGCTTTGATGATCTCTACCCGTTTGTGACCCGCTCCACGCTTGTTAAGGAGCTGTTCGAGACGGACAAGATACGTGTCTTCGTAGTCGGCACCGACACCCCACGTGAAGCTGTCGCCCAGGGCGAGTATGCGAAACACGTTGTGCGGCTTCTCGATGGAGTGTTCTTCGTCGCGAAGCCCTTGCGAGTTGTGGCGGTACTCGAAGCGATACTCTTTGCTGCGGCTCCAACCGCGCCTGACAATGTCGGGCTTGGGCACGTACGGCAAATAGGGATCCCGAATGAAGTCACGATATTGCTCAGGCAGAGGCGGCGCAGCCCCGACAACCCGAATGATACCTTCGAGAAGAATCAGACATAGGGCAACGGAAAGGCTGACGGTCGCCAGCTTGAACAGGGTACGCTTTTGTCTCGTCGGAGGTGGGAGGTCGGAGGTAGGTTCGACGGCCATCAATCCACTCCAGTGTCCGGTTTCAAGAGCGGCGCCATGCGACCTCGGGCACCGCTTCCCTTACAGCCTATCCCAACAAGTGTGGCACGGGTTTGCAGCCCGTGTACTTTACGCCAACAAGCCGCTCGCCTGCAATCGGAGGTCGCGCAAGCGACCGTGAGGGCTTCCTGTTTCGCGCAGCGAGGCCGCGGCCCGACCGGATGCCACCCTAATCGCCGTCGCCGATGCGAGGACCCAAGAGGGAGGGACGAAAAGAAACTACCGCCCTGGGCCAAGCAAATGGCTGGGAGTGGATCGCCGTACCGGGCTGGGAAAGCGACCGGCCATCTGCTTCCCTGAAACAACGTCCTCGCGTAAAGTGGCACTTGTCCGACTTGCTTTGCGTCGTGCGATCTGTTAGCATAGCGACAGCGCGCTGGCACGGCAGCATGGGCGGGCGCGACGGCTGACAGAGGGACTTGAGTCGTCAGTTGTGATCGCTTCGAGTTCGGGCCGCAAACCACCGCACCTCACACGTTGTAACGAAAGCGCAGCGCAAGGCGATAGACTCGCTGTATGCTCCCTACTTGAGGCTGCGTGTCACGTAGCGCGCCTGGAAGGGCTCAACGCAAAGGCGTGCCCGCGCGCCGCGGTCGGCTGCGGTTCCCGGACTAGGTATGCGCTATACTCCAGGAAGGGGCGAGGTTGCCGAACCCGAGGGCTCTGGCCGTGCTCTCCAAGAAGGCTCCACCCAGCCGAAGGGCGGCCAGGGGATCATCCCGACTGGCATTTAGACCCGCGAACGGGTAGACTACAGAGCGACACTTGGGACACCGGAGTTTTGCGTGAGAGGGAGATAGACATGTCCGGACATAACCTGGCACCGTGGGCTCGTGGGTTGGCAGTTGGCATTGTTGCTATCGCCTTTCCAACTGCAGGCTTGGCCCAGACTGGGGCGTGTTGTTTTCCCGACGACATCTGTTTCGACGGCGTCGACGGCACCGATTGCCTCCTCATTAAAGGCAGATTTCTCGGCCATGGCTCGACCTGTAACGGCGGCCTCTTCTCAAGCCGCCGGTACGCCATCGAGGAACACCGCTCGGCCACGCCCGCGGATGGCGACGAACGCCAGTTCCTCGCGATCCTGGCCAACCCGCTCAAGGAATACAAGCTCACCTGCCAAGACGACGCGGACTGCGCCAACGTCAACGGACTTTTCGACGTAAGCACCAACTTCACATGCGACACGAATCGGAGCCTCTGCGTCCTCACGTGCGCAACGGACGAGGATTGCGCCCGGCGGGGCGAGTTTTTCGTGTGCGACCCCGACTGGGGCTCCTGCACACTCGACCTCCCCAATCCCCAGTTGATACGCGCCCAGTACTTCAATAATCCCGAAGGAACGTTTGCTGACTATTGGAGAGAGATCAGCTACGGCGATGTGACGATCAGCGGAGAGGTGACCGACTGGATCACCCTCCCATGGCGAGTCCGCCCGATTGAAACCGAGGGGCAAGCCGGGGTGGACCTGAACGGCGACGGAAGCATCTCTTACGGACAAGGTGAAGATTTCGATAATCACCGCGCCATGGTCATCGTCGACATCGACGGAGATCCGTTCGGAATTGACAACGGACCGTACAGCCCTTTCGAGAATCCGGCGTACGCACAAGGTGGGCAAGATTTCCACTCGCAGACCGGGCAGCGCATTTGGATGCCTGGAGAGCGGTTCGTTGACGTGGACCTCGACGGGCGGTGGGATGGCCTGGACGAGGCCAACAACAACATGGA
>CP070827.1:123598-141263 GCA_020344555.1 Phycisphaerales bacterium | reverse complement strand
TTCCTTGCGGCAGCCTCTCTCCGCCATCCACTCGCCGATGGCCCTCTCGGAGGATCTGTTGCCGTAACTGGCCCCGGTATCGATACAACGAATCCCGGCGTCGTATCCGGCATTCAACAACCGCGGCGTGGGTGGCCGGCCCGCCCCCTGGGCAAGGATGGTCACCTTCTGGCCGGTACGTCCCAACACGCGTCGAGGCAGGGGGGCCTTGGCCTCGGCCTTGTCAGCCTGCGTCTCCTGTGCCCAGGCGCCCAGAGGCACACCTGCAACGGCCGCCGTGGTTGCGCCCGCCTTGATGAAAGTCCGCCTCGAAACGTCGTCGTCTTTGCTCACGGTCATCGTATGTTGCTCCCAAGTCTCGTGCCCGACATATCCCACAAGACCAACTTCTGCCGCTTACCGTCACGGCACACGGTCACCTCGACTAATTTCCCCCGTTTGCTGCCCCGAGCTACGGGCTTTAGCCCGCCTGGGCGTCCGCGTCCCCGCGTGCCGGGAAAGCCTGCGGCTCAGATAGTCCGGGTACCTTGTCAAACACGGCCATGGTACCAGGATCGGCCTCTCGGCTCAAAGGCACGCGCGGCTCAGGACCGGTTCCCAGCAGACCGACGATTAATCCAGGATAGGGTGTCCCGTACGAGATGTGCGTGAACAGAAGATGCGTAACAAACGGGAGTGGATGGGAATCGTACCCACCAGAGGCCGCACTTACGACCCCTCAACGGCTTTGAAGACCGCGGGACACGGCGCGCAAGTAGTTGCTACAGCGGAAGTTGCCGATTGCCCGGAGGCCGGTTCCATCACTAATTGCACCAACGACCCAGAGGTAGCCGAGTCACTCAACGATTGACCTCTGCGGGGTCATTTGACCGTGATCCGAGTGCGATCGCACAGTCAACATCTCTAATGCATCGGCAAACCTGTTTACCCGTGCTCTATGCCGCAGACCTTACCGTGGCACGCAGAGACCACGTGGAGGCCGACCCGCAACTCAGTCCACGTATCCGAGCGCCCGCAGGCGCTCGGTCTGCTCCTCGATTTCGGCGCGATCCTGAGTGACGGCCGCGGGAGGAATGAAACCGAAAAACGCGATTGCGACCCTCTGGTTACTCTGAGGTCGGATGGTCGCTCGGAAGACCTCATCAGTAACATTGACAACCCCGAACTCGGCCACGCCTTTCGCATTGAGTTCGCGGTGCTGGTTGCCAATCTCCAGAATGACGTGCCCCTGCATATTCACTGCGAGCTTGTACGCACCATTGGGAAGAGGGAAGTGCACGGACAGTGGTTCGTTGGGGTTGGAGGCTGTAATAACGAACTGGCTTCCGAGCTTCACGCGGCTCCAGCCATCTGCAAGCCGCTCGCGGGTAGCCTGCGGCAACTGAACGTCGGTGAGCATGTGTTTGGCAGAAATGGCAAAAGCCGAACTGGGTTGCGCCGAGCTGCGTGCGGATTCATATCGCCGATAATGGGTGGCCAAGCTCGTTCGATAGCGCTGAAGCAACGCGGCCACCACTTCAGGCTCCGATTGAAACAGATTGGCTGTCTCGCCTGGGTCGGAAGCCAAGTCGTACAACTGCCCGCTCAGCGTGCTTGCATCTGGTGCCGGTTCGCCAAACAACACCTCGTCCGGCGGCTCGAAAAAGCATTTGTACTTATCTGTGCGAATGGCTCCAGGCTTCAGGACATGGCTTTTGGGTGGAGCCTTCCCACTGATCACCTGGACGAGATCAGTTCCGTCGAACGCTTTGCCTGCGGGCACCGGGACGTCCAGCAAACTCAAGATCGTCGGTCCGACGTCCACTCCCTCGCTCAAGTTCTGGAACTCACTCGGCTCCAACTTCCTGGGGTAGTGGATTATCAGCGGGACCCAGGCCAGGGGATCTAGCCAAGGCCCACCATGTGTGAATATTGCAGCTCCTTCACGGGTCCTGCCGCCCGGCGCGTCGAAGAGATTCTCGCCGTGATCCGCAGAAATCGTAACAACCGTGTGCCCGATCAGATCCTCCTGCGTCAAGAACTCAGCCAAGCGACCGACGTGGCGATCCGTGTAGCGCATGCTGCCGTCATAGAGGGCGTTGGCGTACCGCCGATCCGTTTCGGATAGGGCGGAATCGGGCACGATTGGCCCGCCGTCGGGTGTGAAGTTGTGTGCGTCGTACCATGATGCTCCGAAGAACTCTTGCGCGTCGGCCTCGAAGTAGTGCGGATAGTGTGGATCCATCAAATGGATGTACAGGAAGTAGTCGCGGTCCTTGTTCTCTCTGATCCAGCTTATAGCATAATCGATGACCGTACCGGCACTCGGCAAAGGACGCTCTCGCGTCCCCAGGCGAGTCGCCAGGTCATGCATCTCGGTGAATTCGGCGGCGAATGCCGTCCTGTCCCCAGTCCACTCGTGCGCGCTGATCGCGCCGGTCTTGAAGCCGTCCAACTCCAGTGCCTTGACGAACGAGATCTGGGCGTCGTCAGGGCGCCGGAAGAGAGCGGCCGGCCTTGAGTAAAGCACCTGCGGATTACCAGGGAAGAGAGGAATACAAAAGAACCTCGAGTACATAAGCGAAGATACCGAGGGGCGTGTACTTGTGTCCTGGGCAAAGTGCCGCCGAAACAGAACACCGCGCGAGGCCAAGCGATCCATTTCCGGTGTAGTAGCTCGGGCATACCCGTAGCAAGAAAAGCGATCAGGACGGGCGGCATCCAAGATAATCAGAATCGCCTGCCGGGGCGGGTCGGGCGATCCGCGCCGACATCCATAAGCGCCGACCAGCCCCATACCAGTTACGAGGGCGACTAAACAGAACCTGTACAGCAATCGAACCACCTTCACTCCGCGAGAATGCGACCGCCGATGCGGCCGGTTCGTCGGGCACCCCACACCGCCCGTGAATCATTCTAACGGATACAACGCGCCCGGAACAAGATTCTTCTCATGTATTCTGGTGTGATGGGTGTCGGGCATGTGTCTGCTTAGCTCTGAATTGCTGCTCGCCCGCCGTCCACATGCGAGGCACTGCTAGGGTGAGCGGCTATCCAAAGGTGGCCCGGCAGCTCGCCCGGCATTCGACGATCACGCTGACGATGGATCGGTACTCGCACACGGTCACGGGTGAGCTGTCCGAAGCGCTTAACAAGCTGCCGGACCTGGGGGGTGCTCGGCCCGAACGGAGGCGCCAAGCGGCCACGGGGACGAATGGGAATGTCTTACCGACTTTCTTACCGAAAAACTCACCGACACCGGCTGCATCGGACCCGTCACCCGGCGCATCGCGTTGCACTGTGGCCAATGGCGACGCGTAAGCGGCAAAACGCGGAGACTCCGGAGGGAAAGGCACTTTTCGCGGTTCCGACCCGGTAGAATCAGGCACGGGAGTGGATGGGAATCGAACCCACCAGAGGCCGCACTTACGACCCCTCAACGGCTTTGAAGGCCGCGGGACCCACCAGGCGTCCGGACACCCCCGGAGAAGGTTGCGGGCACTATATCACGGCTGGCGTGGGAATCAACTCTCGGGTGGCGTCGTGCCGTCTCCAGTCGAGGGGTCCTTGTGCAGGCTGCGCCACCTCAAAAAACCCATTGCACACCAACGTCCCATCTCGGGCTTGCCGAGAGTGGCAGAGGCGCGCCGGGCAACATCGGCCCTGATCGATTCGTGCGGCGCCGCCGGCCCGTAGCCGGATATATTATCGGTTGCATTGCGGCTCGGGTGCCGGCCCAGGATATGGGGACGCCGTGGGATAACTCGCTCTTTGCACGTTCTGAACCTGAATTGTACGTTCTTCTAGCACCCAATGGGCAAACCATTCGCGAGAATGGGACGCAAAGCGTTGACTCCGGGACCACCCGGAGCGTCGCGCTGCCCAGGATATCGTCGGTTCGGCATCCTGGATGGGATTGAGGTAAAGAGGCTCCTGAAGGAGGGCGTCCCATGAAGCGAATAGCCAACTCGAACTCGCTTACGTATCGTCGTGGCGCGATTGCCGTTATGACGGCCGTATCCATGGTGATGGTGCTGGTGTGTGCATCGCTTGCAGTAGACGTGGGTTACATCTGTGCCCTGACAGGTGAGGCCCAAAACACGGCCGATGCAGGGTCATTGGCCGGCGCATCCGCCCTGCAACAAGGCGTGTACACCTCCTATCTGGACCGAGCACTCGACGTGATAGCCCGCAATCAGAAGTCCCAAGGGTTCCTTTCCTTGAAAGATCAGACCATCGAAGTGGGCCGTTGGGATAAGACGGCAGGAACGTTCACGGCCATCGACCCCATAAATGCCAGTAAAGCCAACGCGGTTCGCGTGGTCAGTGTGCGAAACGATGTGTCATTGTTCTTCGCCGCCGTGATGGGCAAGTCCACGACCGACGTAGCGCGCGAGGCCGTCGCCATGGTAACGCCGGACTGTGCGGGAATCTGGGGGTTCGAGGAGGTTACCGTCCCCGGCAACGTCGTCGTTGACAGCTACGATTCCACGGAGGGAGCCTATGCCGTCGGGTTGGCCGAAGAGAACGGGGATGTTTGCAGCAACGGCGACCTCAACATCTCCGGTTCGATTGAAATCTACGGCGACGCTCTCGGTGACCCGGTGATCGTAAAGGGCGGGGCAGCGTTGATCACCGGCGATGTCGATACACTGGCCAACCCCGTCGACCCACCGGCGGTAGAGTTCGGGGACGTCGAAACCAACAACAACAACGCCGTCATCGGCCTGACCGATAAAGGCAACAGCCCCTTCTCTTCCGGGTGGAATATGAGTATTCAGGCGAACGATAGTCTCACACTCCCGCCGGGGAGGTTCTTTTTAGATTCGGTCTTGTTCGCTTCCGGCGCTTCCTTGACGATAACCGGTCCTACGGAGATCTATGTGAAGGGTAACTTCAACGAAACCGGGCAAGGACATCTCAATACGACCGGAAACCCGAGAGACCTGGCAGTCTTTTGCACCGGAACGACCGTGAAAATCACTGGGGGCGCGGAGTATTACGGTTCCCTTCTTGCGCCCAATGCCCTGGTGACACTCGCAGGAAGTGCCGACTTTTACGGTGGGCTGATCGCCAAAAGCATCAAGATGGCAGGAACTATGAAGTTTCATGTCGATGAGTCTTTGCCGACCGTGCACTCGCTGAAGCCTCCACCGGTTCTGGTCAGGTAGGTGCCATTCCGGCAACGGGCAATGTCGAGTTCAGACTTTAGAGAGGCTAATCAGTGGGCCAAGGTGCAGTGAAGTGCCAGGCTGACAGAGTTGAACGCAAACGGGATTCGAGACTGTTCATCTCCTACTGATCCGGGCCCGGAAACCGGCCGAGAGGGTTATCGGCGCAACACCTGGATATGGCCGATAAGAGTCTTCCTATCTGCCTGATTCCCCTGTGGTAGTGAGGCCGGTGCTTCGGATTTGTGCGCAGGCCGGTTGAATCGTACGGTTTAAATACAACCCGAAGGGCAAACCATTCGCAAGAGTGGGACGCAAAGCGTTGACTCCGGGGCCGACCGGAGTGTCACGCTGCCCGGAGTGTCGTGGGGGCGACGCTTCGGAAGGGAGAGAGCCGAAGAGGGTCATCCGGAGGGCGTCCCATGAAGCAACCCTGCGAACGCAACAGGTCAGATCGCCGTTGGGCAGTCTTGCCGGTCCCGGTCATAGCGCCCGCACAGCAGACAACAGGCCTGCGGGAACGTCCCGCCTGGCTGTCCGAACGGCTGCTGCATGGGCGAATTGCCAGCGAAGCGAGCGGACCATGGTTGAAGCGCCTTTTTGGAAATATCACGATGGCGGGATGGCGTTTTGTCTCTTGCCGGACAGGCGCAACGTCGTCTGAATACGCAACCGTGGCGGCCGTCATCATCATAGCGGCGATTGTGGCCCTGATGCAGCTTGGCGAAACGCTCAACGGCACAATAACCTCCTCCAACGGTCAACTCGTTATGGTTTCCGGTGGCGATGACGGTGGCGGTGACGGTAGCGGCAAGGGCGGTGGCAAAGGCGGTGGCAAGGGCGGCGGTAAAGGCGGTGGCAAGGGCGGTGGCAAAGGCGGCGGTAAAGGCGGTGGCCGAGGTAGCGGTAAAGGTGGCGGTTAGGGAGGTGAGATCGGCGCTTAAGGACCGCGGTGGCAGCGGCAGTAGAGGCCGGAGCCAGGGCCGGCCGGTATCACCGGAGCCTGCCAGGAATGTGCGTTGGTTCTGTTAGAGAACCGAAACAATGGGCCAAAGGAGCGCAGCACAATGTCAACAGGTGATAGCACCATGCACGTAGGCGGCAAGAGCGAGATCAGGCGCCTGATTCGAGCAGCGACTGACGCCGGCGCACCGGACCGCTATAAGGGTAAGAGACGCTGTTCCCGCGTCGCCAACGCACTCATGCTTGAAGCGAGCCTAAGCCCGAGCAACCCACGCGAGGTCTACGGGGTCACCATGCACGACATTTCAGAGGGCGGAGTCGCATTCTGGTCAAGACGGGTCTTCCCGATCAGGAGGCCGATCTACGTGCGCGAATACACGCCGAGTAAGCCCGGCGTCTGGCTGGCCGCGGAGGTGACACACTGCACGCTGGGAATCCGAGGATACCTCATCGGTGTGCAATTCGCTCTGGCGCCGGCTCCAAGTGCGGCACCAAAGGGATCGGTGAACTTGTCAGAACGCGGCTACCCAAACCGCCGCTTGGCCAGGCCGACCATCCCCAGGCCGAGTGCCCCAGGTAGGACGGCTCCCGGGACAGGGACAGGTTGAAGGTACCAGTTGTCTAATCCCGCCGACTCGCTGAAATCAACATCCAGCCGGACGACACCTGTCGGGTCAAACCCGAGTTCTTGAGAAGCCGTCGCGTAATAGCCGCGTTTTCCCAGTCGGCGGTCGAGTGTCCTAAGGTCAAGGGTGCCACAACTGTTGGGATGAATAGCGACGTCCCAGGTCCAGTACGTCGGGAGGCTATAGGTCCTTGTCAGGCCGTTGGCACCGTCTGACGCTTGGGATCCGATCAAGCCGGCGTTTAGGCGAAAGCTCCCTCTCAGTGCTGACAGGCGCGAGACGCTGCCAGCACTCGGTGTTCAGACAACCGTCTACGAACCGCCGAGAGCCGCAGTGTTATCGTCTACGCCGCTGTGCCGCCAAACAGCGTTCCGAAGATCAACTCGATGATCATCGGAATAAGGCTGCCTAAAATTGTGCTGATAATGCTGCTAAGAAGCGTTGCCATTTCACACCTCACAACGACAAGAAACCGTTCAATCGACCTACACAAACACAACAACCAACCAGACCGGCCTGACCGACTTCCGTACCGCGCCAACCGCCGCCCGGTCCGACCCAACCTGGCGCACGAAAATACCCGCCGAAGCGGGTACTTTCAAAAAAACGCGGCGATCACCTACTCTCGCCTTTCGACTACCATCGGCCGGGTGGGCTTAACTTCCGTGTTCGGAATGGGAACGGGTGTATCCCCACACGTATCGTCACCGCTGTGAATACCATACCGGTGATGCGGCTCAGGTCAAGCCCCATTAGCCGAAAAGATCTGCCCTGCCTGTGTCAGCCTCGACGGACCGATCGCAACTCGCCGCGAGAGGAGCGCCACAAGCGCCCAGGGACAGGTTGCATCGATTGGCCCAAGGTTCCTTCTGCAGCCTGGGGATATGCCCTCGGCCGCCACGGCACTACTCCCCGGCTTCAGCGGCGCTTACATTGGTCAGCCTGAACTCTATCGCTGGTGGCGTCTCCGCCAGTTCAATGCCCGGTGGAAGGCGATACTCGGGCGTCATTAGCTTCAGGCCGCCCAACTGCTCGAGGTCATCCTCCTTCAAATGGATGATCCCGTATACGCGGGTCCCGCCCCGGGCCAGGCGCGTGACCTCGTCGGCCGGGCCCGTGACCGTGATCGTTTGGGTTACCAAAGACAGCGGACTGCCGTCCCGCGTGACGGCATGGTATGGCTTGCCGAGGTTGGCGAAGCTGACGGCCACCAGGATAGGTACGGTGGAAATGGACGCGGTCCCGCGCTGGGCCTTTACCGTCGCGGTTACTTCGACCGCTGGGGGCATGAGCCTGGCATCCCGTCCGAAGACCCGCTGGTCAGGCGTCACCGGGATCGTGACCGTCACACTGTGCCCTGCGGGCTGCTCCTTGAGCAAACGTTCCACCTCTCCGGATACGTCGATCTGCAACGGCGCCCCCTCCGGCAGGTCCTGCAAACGACTCTCGCGCATCCGAACTGTAGTGGAGGTCGGCTTGGGTTGCGGCTCGACGTCATACGCCAAGCCCAGCCGCTTTAACACGATGTTGACCTCCCTCGTAATCCAGTGATCTACCGTAACAGAAAGCGTATCCGGATTGACGGAGACGATCGTGAGTTCGCGAAACTCATTCCATTGCTCGGCCATCTCCCTTTTGAGCATCTCGCGATCCATCCGGATCGTGGCAGGTCCGGTGTTGCGATCCGAAATCCGCAGACGGGCATGTAGCGGCGCCTGACCCAATACATCCTCCACAATTCGCCGAGGTCCTGAGATCTGCATTTCGAAAGGTCTAGCCGGAGCGTCCACCTCTACGAGCATGTCGGTCGCTGCAGCTTCCGGGACCGCCTCGAAAGTCACGTTCACCGAAACGGCTTCGTTGACCAGGCTGTCGGCACTCCACCAGATGAGCACCGTGAGAATAACCGTCGTACTAAGCAGCTTGACCTGTTCCATCTCGCGTCACCTTTGCCACCGATTGGGCGGGGACCCTTTCCCGTTTGGTGGTCTGTGTCCCAGGCCGTTTGGTGGCCAGTTCCTTGGTGAGGGTCATACGCAGCGCCTCTATGGTTAATGAGCGGCGAAGACGCCCGTTAATGGCCACAGAAACCGTACCCGTCTCCTCACTGACAACGATGACCACCGCGTCGGCCTCGTGGCTCATTCCGAGTGCGGCCCGGTGCCGGCTGCCCAGTGAGCGGTCAGCATCTGCCGACTCATCCAAGGGAAACTGACACCCGGCGGCCACGATCCGCCCCTGACGCACGATCATTCCAAGGTCATGAAGTGCGGTCCCCGGCCAGAAGACGGTTTCGAGCAGCTCGGCCGTGACCACGGCGTCCAGGAGCACGCCCGTCTCGCTCACGCCACCCATCTCGGTTCCCCGTTCAATGGCGATCAATGCACCGATTTTTTTCTTGGAGAGCCGCTCGACGGCCGTCACGATCGGGTCAACGACCTCGTCCGAGCTTTTGAACCAATGTTGCAGCCACCCGCCCTGGCCTAGGCGAAGGAGCATGCGCCGCAGCTCCGTCTGAAACGCCAGGAGCGACATCAGAAACACCCCCAGTATGAAATACGGGTACAAAACGTTGATCCGTTCGAACTGGAACTGCTCGGCAATCAGCCAGACGACCGCAAAGCTCACCGCAAGAATGATGAGCACCGCCCGAACAAGTCGAGCGCCGCGCGTGCCCTGCAGGAACCGGAGGATCGCATAGACCACGCTGCCGATCAGCAGCAGTTCGATCAGAGCGACCCACGGACGTTCCGACACCCGCTCCAGAAAAGACTGCACCCCTCCGAAGTCAATCTGGGCAAGGTAAGCGGCATCAGTCAATCGGGCGTATCCCTCGAATGGACCGTAATGGACCACGGCCGTCACACCTTCGGGCAGGCCGTGCTTCCACACCGAGGCAGTATAATCCGCATGCCGGCTTGTGGCAAATCGACTGCAATACGAGGAAAAGACGAGGACGAGGAACGGGGAAAAAGGTGGAAAAGATGCGCCGGGTGCCCCATCCTTTCCGCAGGAAAGGGTGGGGGACGGAACATCGGGTGACGATGCATCTGTCCCCAAGAGGTCGTCCGTCGAACAGACATGCCCGCCCTTCGGCCGGGCATGCCACCCGACCGAAGGATCGACATCTGCGCCCTTCGCCGTGTGGACTCAACTGGATATGGTGAGTGAGCCGTACGTCGCGCGTCTTCGGGGAGGTCTCAGCTTTATAGAGCAGCGAAGAATGGGGCACCCTGCGGTGTAGGCGTGCCTTGTGTAGCGGCCGGCGTCTCGCCAGCCGAGGGTCACGGCGGCCTGCGGGGACGCAGGCCGCTACTTGGGTCGCGAGCCCGCCCGCATTAGGTATTCAGTCGATCGGAATCATCACCTGCCGGCGCTCCTTGAAGATGCTGGTGTGGTGAAATCCCGCCTTGCGGAGCATGGTTGCCGCCCATTCGAATCCGGCGCCGACGTCCTCGGGACGATGAGCGTCGGAACCGAGTGACATGGTTTCGCCACCAAGCCTGGCATACCGGGTCACAGTGTCGGCGTCAGGCATGGGTTCTGCGAGCTCCTGTCGAAGTGTCGACGTGTTGACCTCGGGAACCAGGTCGGCGGCGATGCAGGTTCGCAGGATCTCATCCAGTAAATCGTCGAATCGCGATATGTCGTACGCATCGAAGAACCGCTGCGTGTAACGCTTCACCAGGTCGAGATGTCCGAGCACATCGAAGACGCGGCCGTGGGTTTGGTGCAATCGCTGACAAAATCGAGCGGCGTCCAGCACGGTCTCGAGGTAACTCCGGGTGCCCGTCACGGTGTCCAGACCCGTCCAGTTCTCACGTCTGTACACCGCAAGACTACCGAAGTAGTGGACGCTCAGCATCACCATGTCAAAATCGTGACGCTGCAGGAAGTCGAGGACAAAGTCCATCCGGTCGGGTTGATAGCACACTTCGATCCCTTTGCCGATAAAGACCGCATCGCCGAAGTCGGTCCGAAGCCTGCTGATTGTCGCCGAGTAGGCCTCGTCGTCGTACGTACATCCGGTCCAGTCGTCCGGATGGGTGTCGAAATGCTCGGTGAAGGTAAGCCCGGCAAGCCCGCAGGCGATCGCGCGGTCCACGTTAGCGCCCGGATCCGCCTGCGAATCGAACGAGTGCCGCGAGTGCACGTGCTGATCATACAAATCCATGCGCGACCGATCCCGAACACCACGAATATCCGAGAACCTTCCGGCAATATCCCGACAGAGCCGACCGACCGCAAGGGAAGGATCTCACGCACTTCCAGCGTGGCAGGCTGGGTACGATGAGGATAAGATGGCTTTGGCTATAGGAGTGGTGTCATGAGCGACGCCTACCGGCGCTCCCCCGGTTTGGAGCCGACGAAAATCTACTGTCCTCAGTGCGGCAAGGCCATGCTCGTTGCCCCGCAGCACGTGCAAACGGAGGTCGAGTGCCCGCATTGTGGGCATAGGCTCGAACCGTGGCGCCTGGTCGGGCATATGGCGCCTGGAGCGGTCCCTCCAATGACCCCGCCGCACTACATTCACCCGCAGCAAGGCTTTATGGGCTATTCCTGGCGGAACCGCTGGGTGGCGGGCGCGTTGGGTGTGTTGCTCGGACCGTTCGGGGTGCATCGGTTTTACCTGGGATTCACCGGGATCGGCATTCTGCAAGCCGCTCTGACGGTTGGCTCGCTCTTCGTGCTATCGCCCGTAGTGGCGGTGTGGGCCTTTATTGAGGGCATCCTCTGCTTTTGCGGTGCGATGCGCGACGCTGACGGCTTACCGTTGCGTGGTTGAGGCCGGCGCATCGACCTTCCTGCCGCAAGTGGGTTTGGGACCGGGTCCTTGACCAGCGCCGGCGTCAGGTCAGCACGCCCCGCGCAGGAACGTCCCCGCCGTGCGGAACAGGATGATGATGTCCAGTTCGAAGGACATGTGCTTGAGGTAATACAGATCGAACTGTAGTTTCCGCTTGGCGTCCTCGGTCGACGAACCGTATCGAAAGCTGATCTGGGCCCAGCCGGTGATCCCCGGCTTGACCAGATGTCGCTCGGGGTAGTAGGGGACCTCCCGGCACAGTCGGCCGACGATGTCAGGCCGCTCCGGCCTGGGGCCTACGACTGACATCTGCCCGACAAGCACGTTGTAGAGCTGGGGCAGCTCGTCCAACCTGGTTCGACGCAGGAACCGCCCGACGCGCGTCACCCGCGGGTCGTTGGGAGAACACCACACACTCTTGCCATTCTCCGCATCGGACCGCATGGTGCGAAACTTGTACAGCTTGAATATCTTGCCGTTCTGCCCGACCCGGTCCTGCGAATAGAAGACCGGCCCGTGGTCGCACAGCTTCACAACCAGGGCTATCAGAGGCCACAGCGGCGCCGACAGGCAGATTCCCAGACCGGCGATGGTCAGATCCATTACCCGCTTGAGCGTGGCGTGCTCGTCGCAGTGGACTTTCAGATCAGCGAACAGAAACCATGACGGAGTGATCTCGTCGACTAGGATCTGACCGGTGGCCTTTTCGTAGAAAATGGCCTCATTGGTCACCCGGCACCCGCGCTGCAGGCACGTCACCATCCACTCCATCACGCTCGGATCCCGGGCGGCGCTGCCGCCGACCACAATGTCTGTGACACCCAGGCGTCCCAGCCTGTCGATTTGCTCCCGTACGGTTCCCAGATAGAACGGGTCATGGGTTGCCGTGGTCGGGTCTTCATCCGGCGTCGTATATCCGACAAGACGGTACTCACGGAGCAAGTCGTTTGCCTGCGCCGTTTCAAACGACTCGAACAGAGCACGGGGGCCGACAACCAGCAGCCCGCAATGGATTTTGTGAACCACCCACCATGCACCCAGCCGAATGGTTGCGCCACCTACCACGAACAGTGACATCGCCAGAGCCGAGACGCGCCGAGTTACCGTCGCGTACATGATGACGTAGATGATCGCGTAGGCGACCACGCCCGCGGTTGTGGCGGTCAATCCCAGCCGGGTGAGGATGCGCGACCGGCTTCTGATCGTCTCGCGCTCGTAGAGTCCGAAAACCAGGCTCCCGATGATCACTGCGAAGGCGAAGACGGCCGATGCCTGCCACAAAGCGACATGTGGTGTCGACGATAGCTGTGGCGGTTGAAGGATCACAAAGGCGGCATATACGCCGGCCAACAGGACCGTGATGTCTACCAACATCCAGGTGGAGGGGGGAAGGCCCAGCACTACACGGCCGATAACGCGGAGCAGGCGTTCCCAAACGGAACCCGGGGCGGCCTGATGGCGAACATGTCGCTCCGCGCCCAGACGGTTCAGTCCGGGTACGGTAACAGCGTAGCCCTTGGTGCCGGCGGCGATGTGCGCGCCCATGAAAGCCCTCTCGTTGCCTGCGAGCCCCCGAATCCATCGGTCAGTTTTGGAGGCAAAGTGAATTATCGGGAGGCGGCAGATCGATAGGCAAAGGTAGTGAACCTTTCAAGACCGATAACGGGAGCGGTACGAACAGCGCCTGGGGGCATCTCCCTTTTTTGGAGCAGTACGCTTGGCACCCTCCCGATATCCAAGCGGTGACTGCATAGGTCACCGTCTTGAGTCCGTTTAGACCCATACGGGGCAAGTGCGCCGACAAGATGAGGACTGCTCTCATACTACAACGCGCCAGGGGCGCCGTCGTAGCCCCCACCTTACTTGCGATCCTTGCGTCCGGCTGTGCGGCAAAGCATGTCGAGGTATGGACACCGAAACCGCTTGTCCACTGGGAACACGTCTCCACCCAACCGGTCGCACCGGTCAGTAACGGGTATCGCGTTCTGGTGGACCAACCCACGCACGGGTTGTTTCCCGCGTCGCTGGCGGTAACACGCGTGGCCGTTGAGGTCCCGAAGGGGCGGGTATCGACCCTGCGACCCTACCTGCACACGGATCCCCGTAACGAGCTGCTGCAGTGGAACAGGGCCTTGGACGACCAGATGGCGGTCAGCGAGGTGTTCCCGATCATGGGCCGCGACCTGGGCGGTGGCGTGGCTGATCCCGAGCAGGTTCTGGCGGCGTTTCGGGCCCTGCATGCGCGATTGGGGCTCATCTACGCGATGAATGAGCTGAGCAGCACCGAATCGGAGATGCTGGGAGTCCTTTACGATGCCGCCTCGGCACGGCCAATCGCATCCTTCCATACCCGGGCCGTCTCGGTCGCACCACCGGGGCAGAAGCACTGTCGCAAGCCGGTCGATTTGTGGGACACCGATTCCCGAGCCCTGGCCCGGGCAAAGTTCCAACGTCTGGTGCATACCTGTATTCGTGACCTGATCTTGCTGGACGAACCTGCCCCGGTCAAAGCACCAGACGGCTGGACCCCCGCTGGCCCGATATACCCGGTCGAGTGGCCGCCGAGACGGTTCCGCACCGGTCCGTAGCCGCGACATGCACCGGTTCCGCGGACCGTTCGGATGGCTGTCAGGGTCTCGTCCATGAGCATAGACAGTATCGGTCATCCCATAGCTCGGTTTCTGGTCAGGCGATATGTCGAGCTGCTTACGATCCTGGCGGTCCTCTTTGTCTTGCAGGCGGGGCTTGTGCCCTTCGATTTTGTGGGGGGGCGCCCGGACGCCGGCTCGACCGCCCTTTTCGGGGCCAAGGTCACACCGCTGACTTTCCCGGACATCGTCAGCAACATCTTCCTATACGTTCCACTCGGGGCCTTACTACATTGGACTCTATCGCTAACCCTAAGAAGCCGGACACTGGTACTGCCCGTGACGATCGTCATTGCCGCCGCGCTCAGCGGTGCCATCGAGTGGATTCAGGCCTACTCACCAATACGGGTATCCTCCATCATCGATTTCGTTAGCAACGTCCTTGGGGCATCCCTTGGGGCCACTGTGTCGTGGCTGTGTCGCTCGGTGGGTCGTCGGTCGTTGGGGGCGGCGCTCTTTGAACTTCACGAACGCCCCCAGGCTGTCCTCCTCAAGCTCTACTGCCTGGTGCTGGTCGTGTTCGCCGCCATTCCCTTCTCATTCTCATTTGACTCGACCCGGCTGAAACGGACGGTCAAGTCGGCCAACTTCGTGCCCTTCCGAGCCGGCAAGCTCGATGAGGCTTTCACCGACAAAGTGTTGGCTCGAGGTGATTATGCCGCGCACGCTCACCTCAAATGGCAGCGCATGAAATGCTGGTCGCGATGGGCGGCTGAGTGCGCCTCGTTTGTCGTCTTGAGCTGGCTCTGCCTGTGGGTCATGCGATACGACTACGGGTTTGGCCGGTGGGCGGCAAAAATGCTGGTACTATGGCTTGGCGGGTTATTCGCCGTAGGCCTGAGCGCTTTGCAGTTTCCGATCATCTCCCGGGCGTGCGACGTGACGGACATTCTGTTCCGCCTGCTTGGTCTATGCCTCGGCATTGTCACCTGGTCGGTCTACCTGGGCGACAGCGGGCGTGTCGGCCCCGGGCTGCGAGCTGGAGCCTGGCAAAGACTCATGAAGCTCGGCTGCGCTGCTGCAGCCGGGTACATCTTTTACGCCGGGCTGATTCCGCTGACCTTCGATCTGGGAAACGATGGACTGGCGCAATCGTTGGGCTCCAAGGCTTTCCTTCCGTTCTACGGGTACTTCATAGGCCGATTTGACCTGATGATGGACGACGCCATGGAGAAACTGGCCTGCTACGCCGTCTTCGCGGCGCTGCTGGCCACGTGCTGGACGGGGATAACGGGCGCCAGGCCCAAGTCGCGACCGCTTGCCATTGCCGCCGCAGGCGTGGGCATCTCCGTGATCATCGAGCTGTTCCAGATGTTTATTCCGGTCCGCGTCACGAGTCTGACCGATCCGATCCTGGCCGGTACCGGATGCTTGGCCGGGGCGATCGCACAGCAGTATGCAGTGAAGCTCTACCAGCTCGCTTTGTCTGTCCGTTTCGTCGACCCGGACGCGCCTGGGCGCCCCGTGGCGGCCGCGCGCGGTCTGGCGCCCGGCGACGCTCTGATTGCTGCGTTGGCGGATCCGAACCCGGACGCACCATCCGAGCCCTCGCCGAGGCGTACTCCCCTGCGCCGGCGCTAACGGACCGGCATCAACCGTGCCCGCCTCCGCCCGACCCGCAAGCCTACCGCTTAGCAGCCTGTTAAAGAAGTTGCTTCCGGTCGCCCAAGTGTAGCGCCACATCTCTATGGGTAGCGCTATACCGCGATTTTCCTCGCCCACAAGGGACGACACTACATTCTTCAACAGGCTGTTAGCTTTGCTCAACCGGGCGCGAATTTCACAGCCCGCCGGCAAGAGTCGGCGTCCGGTGGTTTGCGGCGGGCGTATAATTCGACATAATCGCGAATGCCGGAGACAGACATATGCAGTGGGATGCGGAACGGCCGGTAAGCCGGGAGGGTATCGCCCTTTGGGACCAGGAGCCACATGGTGAGCAACACGATACAAAAGTTGTACGAACAGGGGCAGTCCATCTGGTGTGACAATCTGGGCCGCGGGATGATTGACTCCGGTGAGCTGCAGCACTGGATCGACCTCGGTGTCGTTGGCGTGACATCCAATCCGACGATCTTCATGAAGTCGATCACCGGCGGCACCGACTACGACGCGGTATTTCAGAGGCTTCTGGCTGAGGGTCGAAGCGGCATGGGGCTTTATGAAGGTCTGGTGCTGCCCGATGTTGCCGACGCGGCCGACATGCTCCGGCCCGTATACGATCGAACAAACGGTGTCGACGGCTACGTCAGTCTCGAGGTAAATCCCAAGCTTGCATACAACACCGACGAGACGATCGCTGAAGCCCGGCGGCTGTTTGGGAAGCTCGACCGGCCCAACGTCCTCATCAAGGTGCCTGCGACCGATGAAGGCATTCCCGCCGTCGAGACGCTCATCGGTGAGGGGATCAACGTCAATGTCACGCTTGTCTTTTCCATCGCGATGTACGAGAAGGTGATGCGGGCTTACATCGACGGGCTCCAGCGTTTTGACTCGGCCGGAGGTGATCTGTCCAAGGTGGCCTCCGTGGCCTCCTTCTTCGTCAGCCGGGTCGATACTCTTGTAGATAAGCTCCTGAGGGAGAAGCATCCGCCGCGGGCCGACATCGAGGACTTGCTCGGCACGGCCGCCATTGCCAATGCCAAGCTGGCCTACGCCCGATTCGAGCAGGTCTTCGACCTTTCGGGCGAATTCGCCGCCCTTGCCGTCAGGGGCGCACGCGTCCAAAGACCGGTCTGGGCGAGCACCTCCACGAAGAACCCCGACTATCCACCCACAAAGTACGTCGACGGCCTTGTAGGTCCCAACACCGTCAACACCTTGCCGCCACATACCATTGACGCGGCTCTCCACGAAGGTAGTACTGAGGTGACCATCCGCCACGATCTGCCCGGAGCCCACGCCGTCTTCGAACAGCTCGAGAAGCTGGGCATCCACGGAGAGGCCGTCACCGACAAGCTCCTCGCCGACGGCGTGGACCTTTTCGCCAAGTCGTTCGATGACCTTCTGGCCAGCCTCACGCGCAAGCAGGAAGCATCTCAGGGCGTGGCGTGATTGATATTGTTCCGCGGACTGCCGGAGGCAGACCCCGAGCCAACCCGCGCGCTGCCCGAATCATCTTGACCGCGACTTCAGCGGATGAAACTATGAAGCAGGAGGTCGAGCCGGTTCACGGTGCCTTGAGTTCGTGGTGACCGGGTACCGGCGTGAGACAGGGCGGCGCCCTGTCGGATTACGAGCTGAGCGAAACATGATTGCCAGCGCCGCGAGCACGATTGGCGAATGCGCGACGGGGCACCCCCGACGCTGGAATAGTGGGGTCACCAACGCCGCCGGCTCGGAGCTCCCTCCCGCCGTCAGGCCCCCAGGGCGGGGCCTCGCACCTGACATGGGCAAGAGGAATGCGGCCAAAGCGTCGGACGCTGCCCGGTGCCGAGGCCGGGCTTGAGGGACCGTTCGTATGGTGTTCCGGGG
>CP070827.1:105774-123498 GCA_020344555.1 Phycisphaerales bacterium | reverse complement strand
CTGACACCGGTGAGGTGAGCCATGACCCGGTGGAGAACAACACTCCCTGCGACGATGGCGACCCGTGTAACGTGGATGAGGCCTGCCAGGGCGGGGTGTGTACGGGTGGCGATCCCCCGGACTGCTCGCGGGCCGGTGATGAGTGCAATAGGGCTCAGTGCGACCCGCTTGGCGAGGAGGGCAACTGCGACATCCTGACGCCGGTGGAGGACGGCACGGACTGCGACGACGAAGACGCCTGCTCCGTCGGTGAGGCCTGTTTCGAGGGAAACTGCACAGGTGGCATTCCGCCGGACTGCTCGGGTTTTGGCGATCAATGCAACACGGTTTCGTGTGATCCGCTCGGCGACGAAGGCAACTGTGACGTAGTGACGCAGAAACCGGATGGCACGCCCTGTGACGACGAGGATGCCTGCAACGTGGGAGAGACGTGCCAGGCGGGCATTTGCACCGGAGGAGGTCCGCCCGACTGCTCGGAGGCGGGGGATCAATGCAACACCGCCTCGTGTGATACCGTCGGCGAGGAAGGCAACTGCGACACTATGACACCGCTTGCCGAGGGTACTCCTTGTGATGACGGTGATCCATGCACGGGTACCGGCCGGCCGGGAATAGGCACCGACGCTTGTGACGGAGCAGGCGAATGCTTTGGCACTTGGGATCCGCAATGCAACGACGATTGCCAGTTCGCCATCGAGGTACACGAAGGAACCGCCGAAGGTGGCAACGACAACCGGGGACCCGATGATGCGGAAGCATCCTGCCAGCTCGATTCGAACAACGATGTCTGGTTCGTATACACGCCCATTTGCAGCGGCACGATCTTTGTCAGCACAACCGGAAGCGTGTTTACACCCTCCAATGACCCGGTTCTGAGCGTATGGGATGCGTGCCCCGATGATCAAGGGATCGAGATTGCCTGCGACGATGACAGCGGTGTGGAGCTCCAGGCCGCCCTCACCTTCACCGCCGCTCCCGGAGCAACTTACTGGCTCCGTGTAGCCGGCTTCGAGGACAACACCGGCGAGATCCGCTTGAACATCTCGACCGTGGATGACTGTCTGATCGACGGAGCCTGCTACCCGGCCGACACCGTAAACCCCCAGAACGAATGCGAGGCCTGCATACCCGAGGTGTCCGCAAGCACCTGGTCACCCAAGTCTGAAGGCACAGCTTGCGGTAGTCCCCTCGACACCGAGTGTGACAGCCCGGATGCCTGCGACGGGGCGGGGGTCTGCGAATCCAACCCCAAACCGGACGAAACGGAGTGCTCCGACGACGGTAGAGAGTGCACGCGCGATGTGTGCGCAGCCGGTATCTGCGCACACCCACCAAAGCTGGCAGGTACCGCCTGCGGGGACGATACCGACACCCAATGCGACGACCCCGACACCTGTGACGGTGCCGGCGACTGCCTGGACAACCACCTGCCGGATGGTACGACGTGCGACGATGAAGACCCCTGCACCGGGAACGACGTTTGCGACACCGGCCAGTGCGTTGGAACGCCGCCCCTGCCCCCTGTTGTCGAGGCACTGGGTGGGCGTCATCTGTCCGTCACGGCCCAGCCCAACGCGGCTCCCGATCCGGTGGCGCTTCTGCTGACCTCGCCGGACTGGACCTGCCTGTCCAAATACATCGACGTGGACGGCTGGTTGGTGTTGGATCCGGTGTACCAAATGCCCAATGATTGGGGCACGGTTATCGTTAAGGGCGTCGACATCGTTCCGAGCAGTACGTACAACGTCGCTGCTGAGTGCGGGGCTCATCTGTCGGCACCGGGTTCAGATACTACCTGGGTATGGGGTGACGTGGTGGGGCGGTTCATCGACGGTGCGTGGACGCCGGGTAATGGAGTCGTCGATATAAGGGACTTCACGGCTATGGTAGAGGGCTTCCAACACCTCGACACGGCGCCACCGATAGAGTGGACCGATCTACACCCCTGCATCCCGGGACCAGACGGTGTTATCAATATCCCCGATATGACATACGTGGTGGACGCCTTTAAGGGTTTTCCGTATCCCTGTCCTGGACCGTGCCCGTAGTGCGTCACCATCGGTTTGAGTTTTTGCGGCCTTACGCTGGGCCGCTCAGAAAGTTGTGTGGATGGTCAAAGAGAGAGTTGGGAGGAACAAATCATGAAGGGGTTGAAAACGTTAGCTTTTTGTTGTTGCCTAGGGGGGCTGCTCAACTCGGCCGCAAATGGTGCGGAAATTGACCTGCTCCCGATCAGGGCGGACGGTGATCACACGATAAACGGTAACGAGATCATCCTGGAGGGGGGGGGACAAAAGGTCTTCCTGGAGGTCCGCGTTGCGGGTTGGGACCCGGCCGAACTCAAAGCCTGGCAGGCGGTGCTCGATTCGTCAGGTTATTACACTGGTTTGCAGGGCACGCTGACGCCGTACATGCCTACGTGCACGACTGACGCGGATTGTGAGGCTCTGCTGGGCCCGCTGGGTAACGGCGGTGCCAGGGGTGGTTGCGGCGTGCCCGGCGTTCCGGCGGGCTTCTGCGCCGCCGGCTGGATTGACAACACAAATACCGGCTACGTGTTCGCCGGGAAAGCCGAGCTGCCCGCGGTGGACATGAGCGTGTTAGATTACAGGTACGGTAGTCTGCTACTAGCCCCTCCGTATGTGCCCGATCCGGGCGCGCCGCGCTACGCCGGGACCCTGGCCCTGGATGTTCCGCTCGACGCTTTAGGCACGTTTACCGTGGGGTATGTAACCGATGGCTCGAGCATGCAGGATGAGAACGGCCGCTTCATCGAACCGCTGACGCTGACACCCGCCCTTGTCACCGTGCACTGCCTGAGAAACTCGGATTGCGAAGACGACAATGATTGTACGGACGACATTTGCGAAGAGAACGGGTGGTGCTCACACGAGAACAACTACGATGATGAGGTTGACTGCTGTGACCCGGCCGACGGTACCTTGGAAGAGATCGACGACCGCAACAGTTGCACCACTGATACCTGTGACCCTGACACCGGTGAGGTGAGCCATGTGCCGGTGGCCAACGGCACTCCCTGCGACGAGCTGTTCTGCCAGGACGACGAGACCTGCCAATCGGGCATCTGCACGGGTGGGATCCCCCACGATTGCAGCCACCTGGATGACCAGTGCAACACAGGGGTGTGCAACGAGGATGCGGATCAGTGCCAGCGTGACCCGGCCCCACACGAAGACGATCCTTGCGACGACGGGCTGTTCTGCCGCGACGACACCACCTGCCAATCGGGCGACTGCACGGGCGGGATCCCCCACGATTGCAGCCACCTCGATGACCAGTGCAACACTGGAACATGCTACGAGAGCTTGGATGAGTGCCGGCGTAACCCGGCGCCACACGAAGACGAGCCCTGCAACGACGGGTGGTTCTGCAACGACAACGAGACCTGCCAATCCGGCACCTGTACGGGCGGGAGCCCTCACGATTGCAGCCAGCTAGATGACCAATGCAACACGGGCGTGTGTAACGAGGATTTGGATGAGTGCCAGCGTGACCCGACGCCACACGAAGAGGATCCCTGCGAGGACGGGATGTACTGTAACGTGGGCGAGACCTGCACGGCCGGCGTGTGCGACGGCGGAGGGCCTCGTGACTGCGACGACCAGATCGAATGCACGGAGCCGGATTGGTGTGACGAGGACGGCAACACCTGCGTGCACCCACCGGATGACAGCTTCTGTCCCGACGACGGGCTGTGGTGCAACGGAGAGGAGTACTGCAATCCTCAGGTAGGTTGCGACCGCACCGATCCCCCGTGTAACGGCCCCTGCGACGACGATCGTGATATTTGCCTGTGTGATCCACCCACGGCTCTGTTACCCGGGGCGCGGTACCTGGCGATTGCCGCCAAGCCCGAGGGTTCGGATATCGCCCAGGCAATTCTGATCCAGCCGGATTGCCCGGGGGGCATACCCAGGTATGTCGGTGCGCCGAGCCCTGTTACGGTCGATCCCGTACATGGCGCCGGATGGAACACCGCCCCGCTGGTCGAAGACCCGGGCGATGCGGTCTTCCTCACGCCGCCGGAATGGGGCAACCTGCTCGTTTACCATGAAGATATTGTGCCGCTCACCACCTATGTGGTGAAGGCGGACTGCGGCACGCCCGGCACTCCAGGTTTGTCGGGCCCGACCGCCATGACCACGCAAATGTCGGGAGATTGTGTGGGCCGCTTCGTACACGGAGCGTGGACCGCGCCAGACGGGGTGGTCAACATCGTCGATGTCACGGCCATCTTGGAGGTGTTCAAGGGCCTTCCCGCGGGTCCACCTATCTGGTTGGCGGAAATGGTCTGGGCTTCCGGAGGTGGCATTAAGTGCACGCCGGATCTACGTATAGACATTATGGATGCCGTCGTGTCTCTTGAAGCCTTCAAGGGATTCTACTACCCCGAGGTCACAAGGTGCCCGGTGCCCTGCCCCGAATGATCCGCGGTGCGGGTAACAACTAGCGATCTGTCAGCGCTCAAAAACGAGGTGAAGGCCCGTCCCTGGTCTCAGGAGCGTGCCACTGGCGGCTTGGGTGCTCCGGTCATCCCTGCCGGCTGCGTGCGGGTCGGGCTCAACGCCTTCTGGAGTCGTGACTGGTTGCACCCGACCCCGAGATTGCCCTCTCACGCAGTGTGGGGTATAAACCTCGTTTGACTGCGGATGCCGGGAGCACCCGGCTGGCAACTATGACTTGGCGAAGGATGATCGATGTGAACGCTTTAGGGCGCCTCATGAGACTGTTGTGTGTGTCGGGCCTGGTGACGTCGGTGGGGTTGGCTCAAGACCCCACCTTCTCCCTCGAAGTCATCGAGGTCAACTCAATCCCGCTGGAGCGTCCGGTGAGCCATATCCAGGTCTCGCCGGGAGACGTAATGATGGTCAAGATCTTTGCCAGGGATTGGTCACCGAATGACGAGCGCATGCGCGCCTATCAAGCCCAGATCGACTATGAGAGCTATACCAGCGGTTCGCAAGGCAGCATCAGGCCGAAGGATTACGCTATCACATCGGAGGTGGGCGCGGAGAACCAGGAGAACGGCTTCATTGACATCGCCAACCCCATGTACGCTCACTTTGGCGCAGCAACGGTTGCCATCGTCGACACTGTGACCTGGGGATACCGTTGGCTCAGCGTGGTGATCGATCCGAACGAGGCCGTTACCTGCCCGAAACAGGGGACCAAGTATTACTGCGGCACGCTCAACCTCGAGGTGTCGGATGACGCGCAGGGTTCGTTTACGATGAGACTCGACGAAGACCCCGGTGCGAGCGTCATGCACGACGTAAACACCATGGCGATCGCGCCGCTCAACTTTGAGCCGCTGATCATCGACGTCGTCGGGGACGTAGTGACGCTTCGGGTCATCTCGAGCGATCCGCCAAGCGGGGCCATCGATGCCCGACAGCCCAGCCGTCACGGCGGGCCCGCTGGCGGGTGGAACACCGTGGAGTTGACATTCAACACAGACGGCGCGAAACCCGCCGTTGCGGACTTTGCGATTGATGACGGCAGCGCAAGTCCTCCCGGCATCAGGGGGTTGGAATCCAAAGGGGCCGTGGTGACCATGGTACTGGATCGTGGAATCAGGGCCGGAAGGTGGACCACGATCTCGTACAAGGCCAGCGGAACCGGCACGCGCATCGGTTATCTCCCCGGCGATGTGGACAATGACGGGAACATCAGCGTGCACGACATGCTGGCTTTGGTTGACAGGTCGGAGGGTGCCGCGGCCCGGGCGCTCTATCGGTTCGACATCGACCGCAACGGCGAATCCGGCGTGCCCGACGCTCTGAGGCTCATTGACTTGTTCGCCGCACCGGCGGCCTTCCGGGCAGCCCTGCCCACGAGGGAGACGCCGCAGACGGGCTCCAGCCAGCCTTAGCGCCTTTGGGCCCGTCGTGGTGAAGTTCGCGTGTCGGATGGTGGCACTCGGACTATCGAGGTAGAGAGCTTCCGAAGACCCTTTCAAATTCGGCAAAATCAAGAAGGTCCACGTCCTTATCCCCATCGGCGTCAAAGATGCCGCAGTCGGGGCCGAACTGTTCCGCGGGGCCGGTCATGCAGGGGACGAAGTCCGCGAAATCCTCAAGTCCCGGACCGGCTGAACAAGGCTCGGCGCACGGATAGGGCGCTCCAAAGTTTGCGTCCATAACATTTTCCACGTCAAGAGCGTCGATTAGACGATCGGGCAGACAGGGAGCCAGATCAAGATTCTCCAAGATGGTGTCGCCGCTGAAAATCCCCTTGGAACCGTTGAGCACCAGTGTGACATCATCGATGTCAACGGTGCCATTGTTGTTGACGTCGCCCCACATCCACGTTGTGGCACTTGCCGGACTCGACACGGATTGAATCTGCTGGCCCTGCCCGCAGGCCGTCTGCACATGGTACCTGGCGCTGGGAATGATCTTCAGATCGGTCACGTGAACCGTCCCCCATTCGTCCGGCGTCCTGAATATCGGAGACAGATCCAGCGTGCCGTCCGTTTGGACAAAAAGCGACACGCAGGCAATGGCCGGATCACCGATCTCACCGGTGACCACCAGCGCGACCTGATTCGCACCGGGCGCCGGCGTGACTGCCAGGTAACGAGAGCCGATGGCGACAGCGGTCGGCCGCGGACACCCCGTAAGCGTCACCTCTGCCGGTGGCCCCAGCGTGCCGGTGATATCCTCCCCCGGGGCATCGCCGGAGGCCACAAGCGTTCGCGTGTTCTGCCCGAATGTCATCTCCAAACTCAACTCGGTGACTCCGGGATCAAGAGCCTGAAACACAAACGTGGTGACCCAAAGGCCTTCCCGGGTCGCGACAGCCGGGTCCCCCGAAGTCAACTGGGCAAAGCAACCGTACAGGGCGTTGCCGTCGGCGAAGGTGTTGTTCAGACCGTCTGCCGGTGAGTCATCGGGAAAACCTGAGCTATGCCAGTCGTAAGCGTCTTCCGGGCATTCGCCCTGATCGCAGGGGTCCGCGATGGCCCAAAATCCAAGATAGGTCGGATCCCAGACCAGGATGGCAGTTACGGCTCCCACGGATTCGCCGAGGGCGCTGTCGGAAACGGCATACAAGGCGATCTCGACCATTTCATCGACTTCAACCGTCTGCCGGACAGGCCGCCATTCCAGGTTGACAGCCGCCTCCAATCGGGACGCGCCAGGCAAGGGAAGCACTGTAATCGGAAGGGCAAAGACGAAAGAGTTGAAACGGCGTCCCACGGCTTATACTCCGGCAATCCCGCAAGTTCTGTGCACCTGTGGTCGTTACGTAGTCCGTACGGGAGTACACCGCAACACGTCACCACACGCCGGACTCAACCCTGCGTCATCACTCCACCCACGCTGACGTACGGCTCAGGGGCATGGATCGCTACACGGATAAGGGAACTGTCTGAAGGCATCCACGGCCTTGGTCGCATCGCGCATGTCAATCACCAGTCGCGGGATGCAGTCGGCTGCCGTTCTTCCCCAGACGTCCGTGGCGTACAGAGTGGTCAAATCGAAGATGCCCCGGAACGCGTCAATGATCAGGGCGATGTCGCTGATAGTGACGAGCCCGCCGGAGTTGTTGGTGTCGCACCACACCCAGGTTGTGCCGGTGGCCGGTGTGGACAGCTCTATGCCCTGGCCCGTGTCGCACTCGGCTTGGACAATGTAGCTCGTCTCCGGCTTGATTTCCAGGCCGCGGACATGTGCTGTATTCCATCCCGTTGCCCCCGTCGGTGGTCTGTAAACGGGTGTTGTCCCGAGCGTGCCGTCCGGCTGCACATATAGCGATACGCACGATACGCCCTGATCCACCCCGCTGACGAGCAGAGCCACGGGCGTGGCCCCGGGGCGTGGCGTCACCGCCAAGAACCTGGACCCCTCCCCTGCGACGATAGGCTCCTGGCAGCCGCACGCCTGGTTGGCCTCATCGCACAGGTTAACGTCGTCACAGGGACTGTTACCCGGCTGACAATCGACTGTGGTATGGCAGAACTCGGGGCCGTTACAGAATACGCCGTCATCACACAGAGCGTCGTTGGGCGGATTGACGCAGACCCCGTCGACGCACGCGTCCACCGTACAGCTCACGTCATCGAGGCAGCGCTCGACCGTGAAGCAGTCAACGCACCGGTCGTTGTCCTCGTCACACAGTTGACCCGGACAGGCATCTCCATCTCCTACACACACGGTCACGCTGCACACATCGGTCGCCGTGCAGAACAACCCGTCGTCACAAGGAATCGTGTTCGCGTTGTTCGTACATGTGTTGTAGAGGCAGAGATCAGTAGTGCAGATGTTCCCATCGTTGCAGTGCTGGTCAACCTCGCATTCCACACAGGCATCGAGCGTCTCGCTGCAGAGCAGAGGAGGCGTGCAGGGGTCAACGCTGCCCCGGCAAATACCGTCCTCGCAGATATCAGTTGTCGTGCAGAACTGCCCGTCGTCGCACGAGAGCGTATTGACTGAGTATTCGCAGAGGTTGGCGTTGCAGAAGTCATCCGTGCAGACGTTGGCGTCATCGCAGTCCGGATCGGTCAGACACTCGACGCAGCGGTCATTGGCCTCGTCGCAGACCTCATCCGGACAGGCGTATCCGGTGCCCACACAGCCGCCTTCGCTGCACTCGTCAATAGCCGTGCAGAACGAGCCGTCGTCGCACGGAATCGTGTTGTCCGGGTTGTCGCATGCCCCGAAGGCATCGCAAACATCGTCCGTGCAGATATTCCCGTCCTCGCAGTTGGCAGCCGAGAGGCATTCCACGCAGGCATCAAGGTCTTCACTGCATAGCCACGGCGCCGAGCACGGATCAAGGCTGCCCACACACGCTCCGCCGCTGCACGTATCCGTCGCCGTACAGAACAACTCGTCGTCGCACGGCAGTGTGTTGCCCACGTACTCGCAGACGCCGGTGACGCAGGCGTCATCGGTGCAGAGGTTACCGTCGACGCACTCGGCATCGTCCTGACACTCGGTGATCCGCACCGTAGCCGACCCGAGGCTGCCGGTAAGATCCTCGCCCAGCAGCGCCCCCGCACCCAACACCCGCGTCTCGGTGAACGAGCCCACCGAAGGTGGGATGATGATTTGCGAACCCACTGTGCCGTCCAAGGCAAGGAATTCAAAGGTCGTCACCACCACCCCACCCGGCGGTATCTGCACGCCGGACTGCAAAGCGGTCAGGGCTTGATACAGGGCATCGCCGTCGTTGGCGGGCGTACCACCAAAAGGTTCGTTCAATCCATCCAGACCGGAGTCATTCGGGAAATCGGAGATCAGCCAATTAATGCTGCCGGTGTCGGTATTGCCCGCCAGCTCCAGCACCAGCGGATCCCAGCTCAGGATCACCTCGATCGCTCCGGCCGGGTGATCCATGCAGGTCGCTGACATGGCTACCAGGTCAATCTGGGCCGCCTGACCTCTGTTGACCGTCTGAGTCGCAGGCGACCATACCAGGTCCACGGAAGGGGCGCTCACCAGTGTGCCGACGCACGTGCCGTTGGTGCAAGCGTCGTTGGTCGTGCATGAGAACCCGTCGTTGCAGGCACCCCCTTCGTTAGCCGGCAGGGCATAGCAGACACCCCTGGCCGGGTCACACGTGCCCACGCTGCAAGTGCCATCGAAACTCGAGCAGTCGATCGGCGTACCTGCGCAAAGACCGGCTGAGCAGACATCGTTGAGTGTGCAGAGATCGCCGTCGTTGCAGGGGTCAGTCAAGTCAACGTACTCGCACACGCCCGCGTTGCAGACATCTGCCGTGCAGACGTTGGTGTCGTCGCAATCGCCGGCCACGTTGCAGTTCCGGCAGTCTGGAATCTGGGTCCCCGCGCAGACGCCGGACGCACAAGTGTCAGTGTCCGTGCACGGGTCGCCGTCGTCACAGCCGCCGCCTTCGTTAATGGGGTCCGGTTCGCAGGCCCCGTTTGTCGGATTGCAGACCCCCACATTGCAGGCATCGTCCAGACCGGAACAATTGATAGCAATCCCAACGCATACACCGGCGGAACACCTATCCGTTCGCGTGCACAGATCGCCGTCGTCGCACGGACCATTCTCATTGACGGTAACTGCCTGGCAAGCACCCGTCTGCGGGTTGCAAACGCCGAAGTTGCAGGCATCGGTCAGATACGTGCAATCCATCGAAGTTCCGGAACATAGACCACCCGCGCAGACATCGTTGTCCGTGCACGGAGTACCGTCGTCGCAGGGAACCCCGTCGTTCGCCGGCGCCAGGTCGCAGGCTCCCGTTTCCGGATTGCACGTCCCGATGTTACATGCGTCACCGACCCCGGAACAATCGACCGCGGTACCGGCACACGCACCAGCCATACAGGTATCGTTCTCGGTACACAGATCGCCGTCGTCGCAGGATCCACCCTCGTTGGTGGGCTGCGCTTCGCACAGCCCTGTTTGGCCGTTGCATGTGCCAACGTTGCAGGCGTCATCCAAGTGCGAGCAATCGACAGGCGTGCCCAGGCAGGTGGTACTAACACAGGTGTCGTTTTCGGTACACAGGTCTCCATCATCACATGCGCCGACAATGGCGGTGTATCCGCACACACCGGCGATGCACACGTCGGTGGTGCAGGTGTTGCTGTCGTCGCAGTCCGTGTCAAACACGCACGCCCCATCAGTAACCGTGATACTTCCACCCACGAGTACGGTCGTCAGACCTTCCCACCAGCTTGTTCCCAGACTGGTGCTGAGCGTGACGTCCCACACGCCGTCCGCCCCGGGACTTGCGGTCACCGGGAATCCCGCCAGGTCACCCACAAAAGTCAGCGGCCCGGGCATGAACGATCCGTTGTCATCGACGTAGCCGTTGAGCACGGCTGAGCCGGTCAGGTTTGTGTCATAGGGGGCAAACGATCCCATGCTCGGCCAGGGATCGTCGATCTGGTATATGTCGGCGGGCGGGGCGGGAGTGAAGGTGAGCGTGCCGGAAGCCCCGACTCGCGGCACGAGCTCCGCCATAATGGTCACACCATAGGTCCATTCATCATCCACCTCACCGGAAACCACCACGCCCACTGTTGCCCCCGGCGGCATCGCGAAACTGTTGACCGAAAGGCTGACGTTGGGCGCCACGGTAATCGTTCCAGAAGCCAGAGTGGTCGAGACTACCTCCCAGCTACTGTTGCCGACGGAGGTGGAAAGCTTCACATCCCATACACCGCCGGCATCGGCGCTGGATACCACCGGAAAAGCCGCCAGAAAACCGGTGAACGTCGTTGGACCCGGTACGAACGTCCCGTTGTCATCGACGCTGCCGTTAAGCAACGAGGACCCGGTCCAATCGGTATCATAGGCGGTGAACATCCCCACACCGGGCCAGGGGTCATCAACCTGATAGATGTCCGTGGGCGGCGCAGCCGTAAAGACAACCGTACCGACATTCCCCACCCGCGGAACGATCTCTACATAGAGGCTCACACCGACAGCATCAAAGCCGGCAATGTCTCCCGAGATCGCGACATCGGCAATGACACCTTGAGACATACTGAGGCTCTCCACCGACAGGGAAGCCCAACCGGCTATGCACAGATCGTTCGCTTCGTCACACACCTGGCCGGGACACGGATCACCGCCTCCCAGACATGTCCCGCCGCTACACACATCGGTCAGCGTGCAGAACAGGCCGTCGTCACATGGTGCCGTGTTATTCGGGTTGTCACATGTGCCGGTGACGTCGCAAATGTCGTCCGTGCAGACATTCCCATCGCCGCAATCGGCTGCCGTGAGGCACTCCACGCAGCTAGTGAGGCCTTCACTGCATAGCAGCGGAGCCGAACACGGGTCACCGCTACTCACGCAGGTTCCGCCAACGCACGCCTCGGTGCCCGTGCAGAACAAGCCATCGTCACAGGAGGCCGCGTTTGGTGTGTATTCACACAGACCGCCGTTGCAGGCATCGTCCGTACAGACGTTGCCGTCGTCGCACTCCGGGCCTGTTGTGCAGCCCGTGCAACTGTCCGACCCCTCGTCGCAGATCTGGGGCATACACGGATTCCCGGTCGAAGAGCAGTCCTGCAGCGAATCGCAGAATTCGGTCCCGTTACAGTACAAACCGTCGTCGAGACAGTTTGCGTCGTTGGCGGTGAAACCGCAGCTCCCGCCGACGCAGGCATCGTCCGTACAGCCCACTCCGTCGCCGCAATCACCGTCCACCAGGCATTCGTCGCAGGTGTCCGTCGTCTCGTTACAGAACTCGGTCACCGGGCAGGGATCACCCGTCGAGAGGCAATCCAGGAGCGAATCGCACACCTCCGTTCCCGTGCAGAACAAGCCGTCGTCCGGGCAGTTGGAATCGTTGGCCGTGGATACGCAGCTCCCACTTGCGCAAACGTCGTCCGTACAGGCCACACTGTCATCGCAGTCCGGGTCTGTCAGGCACTCTGCCGGTGTAACCGTGATTGTTCCGGCCACAAGCGTGGTCGTCAGGAGTTCCCAATTGCTGTCCCCGACAGACGTGGAAAGCACGACATCCCAAATGCCGTCGGCGTCAACGCTCGAGATCACCGGAAAGCCGGCCAGATCTCCCGAGAAGGTCACCGGAGCCGGCTCGTAGTTTCCGTCATCGTCAACCGAACCGTTGAGCGTCACTGAGCCGGTCAAGTCTGTGTCGTACGCACTAAACGTGCCCATTCCAGGCCATGGATCCCCGATCTGGACGATGTCCCCGGGGGGTGCGGCCGTAAATGTTACCGTCCCGGTGTTCCCGCCCCTGGGAAGGATTTCGACAAGGATGTTTAAGCCGTATGTAGATTCTCCGCTGACAGAGCCGGATACCACAACGGTAGCCGTTTGGTCCTGAGTCATGGCCAGGTTGCCCACTGAGAGGTCGGCTGCTTGGACACTCCCTGCCCCGACCACAGCTATCAGCAGGAAACCTGTCACTCGGCTACGGAACATTGCCAATCCTCACAGTACCGTTGCGATGGACTTCACTCATCATTTGATGCTAGCCGGCGCTGACAACCTCAAAGACCTCCTCGTAATCCGATACCCTCGATGCCGACTGCATGTTCCTTCCCCATTCACGGCGAAATCAGCGGAAGTTTGAAAAACGGGTTGACATCCGCCCGTGCGGCGCCAACGTCTGAGAGCCGTACTTTCACATCCTTGTCCATGTCGTACGGCTCCGTTATCGGGACGAATAGGAACGGATTGAAGCACGTGCAGTTACGGATAAGGTACGGATCGGTCAATTCCGTCTTCCGGTTCCCGTCTGCATCGCCGGGCATGTTGCCCAGATAAAAGACCGCGTTCCCTCCGCCCGTTCCATCGCCACTCGGAAGCACCACGGGGTTGCCGCTCATCTCCCCGTCCAGCTCTACCCCACTCGCGGTTACCTGTGTCGAATCGATCGTCACCTTCAGCCACCGGGCGCGCACGTGATTGTCGGCCAGGGTGATATCGACAACTGTCGCCCCACCTTGCACGCTCGGGGTGACCGTGATTGCGCTGGCAGCGTTGGTCACCGGCGTGAAGATATTCACGTCGCAGATTCCCCCGCCCAGAATGCACTGGTCGTTGGGATTCTCCGGGTTGCAGGATTGCCCATGGTTGGTGCCACCGACGCACTCCGGACGTTCCGACCACTCGAATGAGAATGCTGCATCCGACGTTGTCGCAAAACTGACCACATCATTGAAGAGCACGCGGATGCCGGTAATGCCCAAGACATAGCTGGTGATGTTATTGATCGTCGCAGTCGTTCCTGCGGCGAGGAAGCTTCGGCTCGGATCGGGTTGCTCTGGAAAAGCGCAGATGCCGTCTGGTATCGGATCCGTCCCCACGCAGTTGCTATCAGTGGAGCAATCGAGGCCGTCTCTGTTACCGCCGACGCACGTTCCGTACCGCCCGGCGTAGAACACCTCGAGATTGGCTACGTGGATTGGGGCGAGGCACTGGTCGTTGGCCTCGTCACACACCAGGGGAGTGCAAGGGTCCCCGCTGGATACGCACACGCCCAGGTTGCAGCTCTCGGTCCCGTCGCAGAACACACCGTTGTCGCAGGATCCACCCTCATTGGCGGGTTGCGCTTCGCACAGCCCCGTCTGGTCGTTGCATACGCCGACGTTGCAGACGTCATCCAAATGTGAGCAATCGACCGCCGTCCCCGCACAGACACCGGAGGTGCACACGTCGTTCTCCGTACAGAGGTCGCTGTCGTCGCAGGGAAGCCCCTCGTTAACCGGCTGGGGCTCGCACGCATCCGTGGTCTCGTTGCATACGCCGTCGTTACACTGATCGGTCAGAACACTGCAATCCGGTGGTGTCCCCGGTTGACAGCTACCGCCGACAAACGTTTCCAGACCGTTGCAAAACAACCCGTCGTCGCAGGTAATGGTAATGGCGCCCGAGTTGGTCGTTGGCGGGAACACGGTCGAGTTGTCCACGGCCAGCATGAGCTTGTTACGGAACGGATCGACGCCGGCCCGGAAGGTCACAGTGGTCGCCCCTTCTCCGATGGCCTGAAAAATCAGCGTCGCAACGGGACCGGCAGCGGTCGTGTCCCCACCGTTAGCGACAATCGCATAGTCAACGTCGCCGTTCGTATCCGCCAGGTAAACCTCTACCCAGCCTTCCGCCGGCGGGATGAGCTGCAGGTCCTCCGGCACTATGCTGAGCAACGTGAGCAAGGTATCGTCATAGTGCATTAACGCCTGGACACCATTGATGGCCGCCGACAGGTTGGCGACCTCCAGCGTCACGTTCACCGTGTCCCCAGGCATGACAGACTCAGACCCGGGGGCCACGTTGAGGCTCAGATCATCAAGAGCCATCGCGGGCGTCATCGGCAATAAAACCCATAAGCCGGCGATTGCCGCGATGACCGGAGCTTTTTCCCTATGTCTGATCATCCACAATGCCTCTTTTCCCTGCGCTACTGGGAGCTCGAACATCGAGCCTACCCACGCTATTACGTTGCCTTATGGTGCGGGCCCTAGCGCCACGTCTTGAAACGCAGCGTAATCGTAGTCGTCAATGTCCCCGTCGTCGTCAAAATCATAGACACCGCACGAGAGCCCTGGCGTCAAGCCGTAGGCCGGCGGGTCGATCGGGTCAAGCCGGCCGGTAAAACACAACTGGAACTCCGAAAAGTCGAACATGTCGATCGCCGCGTCACCGTTGCCGTTGCCAAGCTCGACAATCGTCAGCGTTCCGTCCCTCAGCGTCGTGTCCAGTTCCTGCCAAAAGCTGCTAGTGCCGTAGGAGGTCGAGAGTCTCATATCCCAAACACCCTGGGCATCCGCGCTTGTTACCACCGGGAAAACCGTCAACGCCCCCGAGAACGTCACAGGTACCGGCACCCACGACCCGCTATCGTCTATCGACCCGTTGCGGTCCGGTGACGAACTCAAGTCAGTGTCAAAGGGAGTAAAGACTCCCGCCATGGGCCACGGGTCGCCAACTTGGAGGATGTCAACCGGCGGCGCCTCGGTGAACGTCACCGTGCCCGTGTTTCCGGGACGAGCGACCAGCTCGGCCACAATCTCCACGCCGAACGTGGGACGATCGGATACGGTCCCCGAGACGACGACCGCTTGGATGCGCCCAGCCGGCGCAGACAAGTCCCATACGGACAACGCGGCCATTCCGAGGATGGTAATGGACGCACCACTGAGATTCCCTGTCACTTCCATCCCACCCGGCTGCAACACCCGTGTTACGGAATGCTGCCCGCCCAGCGTGTCTACGATGGCGATTTCAGTCAGTGGCGTTTCCGACAACGCGTTAAACCGGAACGTCGCGACAAGAACGCCTTCCGCAGTCGCCGTCGCAGAACTGAACGACGCCGCCTGAAACATGGCATCACCGTCGTTGAACGGCAGGCTGGTGTACGGGTCGCAGAACACATCCTCACCACAATCAGCGTTCAAACGATCGAGCTGCTCATCCGATAGAAAGCCGAAGACAAAGCTCCAGTCGTGCGGCCCGTTATCGATCGCTGGCTCGCTCAGTCCGAGCACCGCGGGATCCCAGGTTATCAGAACGTCCAAGCCGGAGAACACGGTTCCCTCGTCTGACACGGCGTAGAGACCGACGTCGACCACCGACCCCACGCCGAATGTCTCCCGCTCGGCCCGAAGCTCGAGGTCCACCGCGGCGCGCGCGTGTGGCCCTGCCGAACTCACAACTGTTGCGATCGCTGCTAGAGCGCCAGCCAGCGGAGTCCTCATCGCTTATGCTTCTCCTCGTTCACCAACGGTCACTCACCGCGGCCGGCGGATGATTCCACCGGCCGCCGGCTCCCCACCGAATCGGCGACTCGACCAGTGCCAGTCTCTAAACTCCGCTACCGGGTCTGAGTGGCACTGGGGAAGAGAACACCCCTTCTAACTTAGTCCAGACCTCGTCCCGACCGACGAAGGCTTGAACGAGCCTTGCGCCCTTCGAGTTTTTCCAGCTTGGCCTTAAATTCCGGAAGCAGTTCCAGCCCGTTCCGCCGCGCAAAGGCACGAATATCTCTCGCGTTGACAACGCCGTCACCGGTCAGGTCGGCCCCGGATGCGCCGGGGAACGCCAGACTCTCAACGGTAACACTGGCCTGCGGGAGTCTCCTTATCTCACCCACCGGAATAAGCTCTGCGTCGACAGGCTCCAGGCCGCCGTCCTCTAGTGTGGCCCCCGCCGTGCAGTTGTCGACAGGTTCGCCGACCTTAAAGAAGTTCACCTGGATCGCGGCAAAGTCGAGCATGTCCTGGAAGCCGTTGCCTGTCGCATCGCCACCGGTGGAAAGGTTCGGGTCGATACCCTCGTTCCAAAGGGTTGCCAGGATCGAGAAGTCGGTAATGTCGCACAGGTTGTCCTGATCCACGGCACCCAGGTGGAAGTCTCCGGTCAGCAGACTGCCGGAACCGGTCCGGGTAACCTGCGCCACCATGCAAGTGCCATAGTTCACTTGCCTGGCGCGTCTGAGCGTGTGCCCTTCCTGCATACTGATCCAGTTAGCGGCCGCACTGGTGTTCGGGATTGTGACCGCCGCCTGTCCGGGAAAGTTCACCGGATCTAGATCCGTGGTCACCGGTATGACGCGCGTGTCCGTCGCCCCGCCGCATTCGGTGATCACGAAGGTGACGTCTCTTGTCACAATGGCATCGACCGCCTCGAGCTCCAGGGTCACGTCGATGCTCGGTTGGATGATGTTGACAATCTTCTGGCACGTGTTCACGCAACCGTTTGCATTGGTCACGCTAATGACAAGGGTCACACTCGTGCCCGTGCCGGCGTCGTAGGTGATCGACGTGGTTCCCTGACCGCTGGTGAGAGTTCCACCGGTGACCACCCAACCATAGGTCGCACCCACACCCGCACTTGGAACCGAGGCGAAGTTGTTGATCGATTGATAACAGACGTCGTCGGCTGCAAGAATCGTGCAGTCCGGGGCATTAACTGTGACCACCTTCTGGCACATACTCACACAGCCGTTGGGATCGGTGAGCGTGATGTCAATCGTAAGCGATGTTCCCGCTCCCGCCGTGTAGGTGATTGACGTCGTGCCCTGCCCCGTGTCGATCGTTCCGCCGGTTATGCCCCAGACGTAGGTTGACCCCATACCCGCGTCGGGTACGTCGGCTGTGTGCCCGCCTGTCCCCGCACAGACCAGGTTCTCAGCCGTAATGGTGCAGTCCGACAGGGCATTAACCGTGACCGTGGCACAGTCCACTGTGCTGACACAATTGTTCACGTCGGTGACGGTTACGCACACCTGGTGGTCACCAACACC
>CP070827.1:87087-105674 GCA_020344555.1 Phycisphaerales bacterium | reverse complement strand
GGAGAGGTTTTGCGTCGAGCCGCACACGATGCAGGGGGACAGGTCGACGCGGCCGGATTTGACCAGCTTGGTTGATCTTCGGCGGGTGCGGTGGCGTCTTTTCTGGCGTTTACGTGCTCCTTGGCCTCTTCGTTTCAGTTGGACGGGACTTGCGGTACTATCTACGGTAACCATTCGGCACCTCCCAGTGGTGTCGCTTGGCCAGAGCCGGGTCGGTGTGAGCGCACCTTCTCGGCTCGCCTTGCGCACAGGCGGAGCCACCGTGTCGTTTGCTAGCGCACGCCATTACGCCGCGAGGGCGCAAAGGGATGGCTCACGATGACTCCGCAGATCCAAATTGTCCAAAGTAGTAATTCATGACGTTCACTAGCAAACGGTAATCAAGTATGGACGATGGGCGCATGTTTGTCAAGGGAAAAATGGAAAAAAGTTTGGAAAAGGTTTACGCCGGTCGCCCGGCCGCGATTTGGGAAACGATGCCCGTGAACCTGCCCTCGCCCCGGCCTATCCGAAGCCCGAGCGTAAGCGAGTGGGACGGAGTCGACCGGGGCGGTGCCTGTCCCTTGTTTCGCCCGTCCCTACTCAGATAGGGACCCCCTCCCGCGAATGCCTGGAAAGGGTTCCGACGACTGGGGGCGCGAGAGCCCCGGCGCGCCGGGATCGAACCAGCCGACGCTGCAGGCACATCTTGCCTCGCTCGGCATGGCCTGAACGCGGTGCCAACCGGCCAAAGGAAATCCTCCAGACCCTGTCGACGGCCGGAGCACGTTGTGAGAACTACCGGACCCGTTGCCGCTCCGGTACTATGGGCCTCCAGCCGCTGTGAAACATCCGGGATCTGCCGGGACGAGATTCCCGTCTCGTCCCGACTTTCGGCGGAGCATTGGGGTGAGTTCGTGGTTGGATGAGCTTAATCCGGCGCAGCAAGAGGCCGTGACACACGGTGACGGGCCCCTGCTGATCGTGGCCGGTGCGGGAACCGGCAAGACGCGGACGCTGGCTTGTCGGGTCGCTTACCTGATCCAACAAGGTGTCCCGGCCGATCGCATCCTGCTGCTCACGTTCACCCGCCGGGCCGCGGCGGAGATGCTCAGCCGGGCCGGTCAGGTCACCGGGAAGGAGGATGCCAGGCATGTATGGGGCGGGACATTCCATGCGACGGCCAACCGTCTGCTGCGCATCTACGGACAGGCTTTGAACCTCCCGGGCGATTTCACCGTGCTGGATCAGTCCGACTCCGCCGACCTCATGAACCTGATCCGTAACGAGCTGGGCGTAGCCAAAAAGGACCGGCGATTCCCCCGCAAGGTAACGTTGCTGAAGATCTACTCGCGTATGGTCAACGCTCAGGAACCTCTGGCCGACACGTTGGAGACGCATTTCCCGTGGTGCCAGGACGATGCCGAAAAGATCAGCACGATCTTCGACGGATATTCGCAACGCAAGAGGGAACAGCACCTCCTCGACTACGATGATCTGCTTCTTTTCTGGAGTGCCCTGTGCGCGGCACCGAGGGTCGGGGAGGCTGTGGCGGGGCGTTTCGACCACATCCTGGTGGACGAATATCAGGACACCAACCCCGTCCAGGCGGAGGTTCTTCGCGGGATGCGAGAGAAGTGCAAGAACATCTGTGTAGTCGGCGATGACGCCCAATCCATCTACTCGTTTCGTGCCGCGACCATTCGCAATATTCTCGACTTCCCGAAACACTTCCCGGACACCCGCACCGTGACGCTGGAGCAGAACTACCGCTCCATACGGCCGATCCTCACCGCCTCCAACGCCGTGATGGATCAGGCCCGCGAACGCTACACGAAGAACCTCTGGTCCGAGCGTCCCTCGGATCAGAAGCCCGTACTGGTCACGTGTCTGGACGAGCCCCAGCAATGCGACGTTGTCTGCCGGCACATCCTCGACCACCTGGAGGGCGGAATTCCGCTGATGCATCAGGCCGTTCTTTTCCGAGCCGGCCATCACAGCGCCCAGTTGGAGGTGGAGCTTGCCCGGCGGAACATCCCTTTTCGCAAGTATGGCGGGCTGAAGTTCGTCGAGGCGGCCCACATCAAGGACATGCTGGCGATGCTTCGCATCCTCGAAAACCCCTATGACGAGATCAGTTGGTTTCGGGTTCTGCAGCTCTTGGAGGGAATCGGTCCGCGTACGGCCAGTCGGATCATTGAGCACCTGGGGGTCAGGAGGGCGCAGGCCGCTTCGGCGGGCGGTCCGCATGAAGACTCTGTCGCAACATCACCGCTGACGCGCCTTATGACCGACGCCCCCACGGTTCCGCCTGCCGCCCGTGAGCATTTCGGCGGCCTTCGCTCGGTGTTGGCGGAATGCTCCGGCATTGGAGGCAACGGATCGCCCCGTCAACCCCGCTCACGAAAGACAAAGCGGGCGAAAGAATTGCCACTGGTGACGCAGATTGAGCGCATACGCCACTTTTACGAGTCGGTCTTTGAGCGAGTCTATGACAACGCGGCGATCCGGCTGCGGGATATCGAGCAACTCGAGCAGATCGCCGCGGGCTACCGATCGCGCAACCGGTTTCTAACCGACCTGACACTCGATCCCCCTGATTCCACGTCGGATTTCGCGGGGGCGCCGTTCCTGGAGGAGGATTTCCTGATCCTCAGCACCATCCATTCCGCCAAAGGGTGTGAATGGACCGTGGTTCACATCATTCACGCCGCGGACGGGATGATCCCATCCGATATGGCGGTGGGCGAGGAGGTCGGCGTGGAGGAGGAACGGCGCTTGTTCTACGTGGCCATGACCCGGGCGAAGGACATGCTCTACGTCTACTTCCCGCTACGGTATTACCATCGCCGGTACCGTCGCGGCGACGGACATGGTTATGCCCAACTGACTCGCTTCATGTCCCAGAAGGTTCGCGCATTGTTCGAAACCCGATCGGCTCACAGGGATGACGATGCGGAATGGGATGAGAGATTTGCGGCTGATCCGGACCCGTACGCGCGGATCGGCCGGCTGTGGCGGGAGTAAACGGTGAAACGTCTAAACGTCGAAAAGTCTAAACGTCTAAATGTCAGAACTTGGGGGTTGATATGAGGGCGATGCTGCTAACCGCACCGGCGCCTATTGATGAGCGGCCGCTGGTGGTGGGTGAAGTGGCCGATCCGACACCCGGCCCCGGCGAAATATTGGTGCGGGTCAAGATGTGCGGTGTCTGTCGGACTGATCTTCACGAGGTTGAGGGCGAGCTTCCCATGCGGCGGTCACCGGTTATTCCCGGTCACCAGGTGGTCGGCATTGTGGCCGGTGTCGGGCAGGGTGCAGAGCGTTTTGAGGTTGGCAGCCGCGTGGGAATCGCCTGGTTGCACGACACATGTGGTGCCTGTGAGTTCTGCGCCCGTGAAGCGGAGAACCTTTGCAATACCGCAAACTTTACCGGGTGGACCGTAAATGGCGGCTACGCGGAGTATACAACCGTTCCCGAGACCTTTGCCTATGGCATTCCCGACGGTTTCGCTGACGAACAAACGGCCCCGCTATTGTGTGCCGGCATCATCGGCTACCGGGCCCTGCGAATCAGCGGCATACGGCCGGGCCAACGTCTGGGGCTGTATGGTTTCGGCGCCTCCGCTCACATTGCCATTCAAGTCGCCCGGCACTGGGGCTGCGAGGTGTACGTTTTCACCCGCAGTGAGGCAAACCGCCGGCTTGCCGGCAAGCTTGGGGCGGCGTGGGTCGGCGGTTCCGGCGATGAGCCACCGGGGAAATTGCACGGTGCGATCATCTTTGCCCCGGCCGGACCGCTCGTGCGCGACGCCCTGGAAGTGCTCGAAAAGGGCGGGACAGTAGCCCTGGCCGGCATCTACATGAGTTCCGTACCGCCGCTTGATTATCTCAAGCACCTTTACGACGAGAAGGTCGTTCGTAGCGTCGCCAACGCGACCCGTCGGGACGGGCACGAACTGCTGGATCTTGCGGCCAAGATCCCGATCCGCACGACTACTCGTGTGTTCCCACTAGAGCAGGCAAACGAGGCACTGGCGGCCCTGAAGACCTCGGAGATAACCGGTGCCGGGGTGCTGCGGGTTAATGGGGAATAGCGAATGGCGAAGACCGAATTGTCTGCCGAGTGTTCGCCGTCTCTGATTGCGGATTCGCGGTCCGCTTGGGTGACGGCCTTGTGGGATTCTCCAAGGAGCTGTGGTCTGGTTGGCGCTTGCCGCGACCGGTCCAAGGTGATTGAATACGCGTGGAATCGGTTCTTGCTTTGGGAATGATTGCTGTAAGAGGTCTGTCATGTCTTCGTGGAAACACTGGACGGTAGACAGCGTGTTACTCGTCGCGGCCGTGGCCTTGATAGCGCTGCTAGCGTCGCTTAACGGGGGCGCAGCACAAGACTCGAAGCCGCCAAGCGATCCGGGGACAGGGCGCGGTCGGTCCCCACCACCCGCCTCCAACGAGTCTGCCGAGGTGCGCGACAAAATGGTTACCAGAACGATCGAGCGCCCGTGGGACGGTCGCACTCGGGTCAAAGACTTCAATGTCCTTGCCGCCATGCGAACCGTGCCGCGTCATGTGTTCGTTCCGCCGAATATGCGCAGGCGAGCCTATGCAGACTCACCATTGCCCATCGGTCACGGCCAGACAATCTCGCAACCCTATATCGTGGCCCTGATGACCGAGTTGCTGGCACTTACACCCGAGTCCAAGGTGCTGGAGATCGGTACCGGTTCCGGGTACCAGGCAGCCGTACTCGCCCACCTGACGACCCATGTATACTCCATAGAGATCATCAAACCCCTTGCCGAGCGGGCGGCCGACACTCTGCGCCGGCAAGGCTATACCGAGGTGAAGACTCGTCGGGGCGACGGCTACTTCGGCTGGAAAGAAGAGGCGCCTTTTGACGCGATCATTGTGACGTGTGCGGCCGGGCACCTGCCGCCGCCGCTCTGGGAACAGCTCAAGCCGGGCGGCCGGATCGTGATTCCGATCGGCGGCCCGCATGAGCTTCAGCGACTCGTTCTTGTCACCAAGACGGCGGACGGAAAGCGGCGATCCAAGACCATCACCGCCGTCCGGTTCGTCCCCTTGACGCGCGATGCCGAAGGGGAGTAGCATTCCGTGAGAACGCTGAAACCCGCGGTGCGGTGGGGACGATCGGGCTGGGTCGTCTTTTTCGTGGCCGCCGGGGTGCTGGGGTTCGAGCTCTCCTTGATGCGGGTGCTGCTGGTTGCAAGCTGGCATCACTTCGCCTTTCTGGTAATCAGCATCGTCCTTCTAGGTTTTGGTGCCAGTGGTACGGCACTGAGTTTGTTCCGGACAAGGCTCCTACCTCACGGTGAAGGCGTGTTGTTCGCCCTGGTGTTGGCCACTGCCACGTCGATGCCCGTCTGCCTGGGCGTGGCCCAGCACGTTCCCATCGAGGCACGCTTTGTACCGGCGCTCATGTGGCGACAGATCGCTTTCTGGATCCTCTATTGGTCATTGCTGGGTATTCCGTTTTTTGTCGGTGCCGGTGCTATCGGTCTGGCGCTTATGACGGCCGGGCAAAATGTGGGGCGCGTTTACGCCGCGAACCTCCTGGGCAGTGCTGCAGGTTTGATGCTCGCGACGGCCGCTATGAGCCTCACACCACCGCAATGGCTGCCACTTTGGATGGGCGGACTGGTTCTGGGCGGCGGAGTGGGGTCACAGCCTACTTTCCTACGGCGTCGCATCGTCGCGACCGTCGTGTGTGTCGGGGTCGTTGCCGCGCTGTGCGTGACCGATCCACCTCACATCCGCTTAGACCCGTACAAATACGGCGCATACGTGCGGCGACTCGAGCGGCAGGATCAGGCCAAGCGGGTGGCAGCAGCCTACGGCCCTCGCGCGGTTGTTGAAGCTTATAGCAGTGAGCTGTTCCACGACTTGCCGTTCTTGTCGGTTGGGATGGCACCACCGGCCATGATGACGCTGCTGGCGGACGGACATGCCGCAGGTTCGGTACTCGAGATCACTCGCCCGGAGGATGCGGAAGTCATGGACTTTTGCCTGATGGCCTTTCCATACGACCTCGCCCCTGCAAACCCGGGGGTGCTTCTGTTAGGCGAAGGGGGTGGTACCAATGTCTGGCTTGCCGCTCGCCATCGAGCCGAAGCGATACACGTCGTACAGCCCGACGCCAACCTGGTATCACTCCTTCACGGACCGGTTCGTGACCATGGTGGCTCCGTGCTCGACCTGCCAGCCGTGCACCTCGTGACGACTGAACCGCGGCATTTCGTGGAGCATACGGGCGAGCGCTTCGACCTCATCCAGTTTGTTACCTTGGAATCCTCCGCCGCAGGATCAGGCGGTGTACGGGGGCTGGCCGAGGACCACCTGATCACCGTCGAGGGGATCGGCGCGGCATTTCGGCGACTCACCGACGATGGGTTGCTGGTGGCGACGCGAGGCATTCAGACACCGCCCAGGGACAACTTCAAGCTTCTGGCCACGTTCGCCGCCGCCCTGCGCCGCGATGGCGTCGCCCGTCCGGCACATCACGTTGTCGTCGTGCGCGATTACCTGGCGGTCTGCACGATCGCCAAAACCACACCCTGGACGCCACAACAGATTGAACGTGTTCGCCGGGCGTGCGCGGAGCGGGAACTGACCCCGATCTGGTTTCCCGGCATCCGGCCGGACGAAATCAACCGGCCTGACGTGATGGACGGACCGCCGGATGAACAGGGGGATTGGTACCACTACGCGGCCACGCGACTGTTATCGCCGACGCCCGAGCGATTCATCGCCGACTGGCCTTTCGACATCCGCCCGCCAACCGATGATCGCCCGTTTTTTCTGGACTTCTGTAAGGTCGCACGGTTAGACGAACTCAAGCGGGCGTTTGGCGACCTGTGGCTGACGCGGACGGAGTTGGCGTTTCCGTTCGTTCTGGCGGCGATCGCAGTCGTCGGTATAGCAGGCGCCGTCTTGACGATAGTGCCGCTGTTGTTGGTTCGTGAGTACCGGTATGCCGGCGGATTGGGAAGCATTCTGGCATATTTTGCAGCGATCGGCCTGGGTTACATGCTCCTTGAAATGACCTTCCTCTCACGGTTGACCCACTGGGTTGGAGACCCAATCAGTGCGGCCGCCGTGACGATTGGCGGGTTCCTGTTGTCCTCCGGCTTGGGGAGTCTTTCCGCTCAGAAGTATCGCGGCAAACCTACTCGGCTGATTCGCGCGGTTGTCGTCGGTCTTATTCTTATCGGGCTATTAGAACTCATGGTTATCCCTGCCCTTGCCGGGGCGGTTGGCTCGCTCCCGTATCCGGCACGCTGCGGCTCGGCCTTTGGGGCTGTCCTGCCGTTGGGGTACCTGATGGGCTTTCCGATGCCGACCGGACTGGCCCGGCTGGATCGTGCCGCGCCTGCGACTATCCCGTGGGCATGGGGGATTAACGGTTTTGCCTCGGTCATAGCCACACCGACCGCGATCGCCATCGGCATGAGCGTGGGCTATACCACGGCCGGAGGAGTTGCGCTGGCCATGTATGTCGTACCGGGCCTCCTCTTTGCCAGGTTGCCACGGAAAACATGAGAGTCCAAAGATCAAGAATGCGAAGGTGCAGCTTTCTTGCGATTTGTCGCTCCAAGTCCTCGATGTCTCTTACGGGCACGGTCGCGGGCCGTCGAATGGATACGGCATGCCTCGGAACGAGTCCACTACCATGGTGGCATCGAGAATACTGATGATGTTATCAGGCCTGTTGGGGAACAGGTCGGCACTTGCCTTGGCAGGGGCACCCGGCAGGCTCCTGAACTTGTCAATGATCGCCACGGCGTCAAGAATGTCCGGCTGAGGAGAGCCGCTCGACGGGGCGAACGGCTCGACGACGTCACCCCACTTACCCGTGATGAAGGGAGCCGGCGGCCCACCCATCTGTTCGACGACTGTGCCACAGACTTCTTCGAAAGCTTGCACCTCATACACCGCGCCGGGGACAATTTCCTCCCCGAAGACGCGCAGAACGCCCACCGTACCCCAGTGCATGAGTACGGGTTCACACGCTAACCTCGCTCCTTTGAAAGTAGGTGGCGTGGTGCCCGAGGTACCGGGGAGCTCCGAGATGTCAAAGGGCTGCCCCACCCAGCGGGTCTCCCCGTTATGCACATCCAGAGGGGGCGGTAGGTCAGCGAGTGTGACGCGCAAGGCCGTCTCCCGGCCGTAGTTCAGGGGTACGAATGAAAGGTAGCGATTCCTGTCGACATGATGCGACTCCGGGATGGGTGGTTCCGACAAATGATATCTTACGGTAAACGTGACAAATGACGCCCCGTCGCACATTGTGGGATTCACACCGCTCGACGGCTGCAGCTCGAAAACGGCATTCCCGTTGCGGACCACGTCGTTGTAAGTATGGGCGTCCACGACAAGCTCATCTGTCTCAGGTACAAGGGGGCAGTCGGCGGCGTTCAACTCAAATACATCTCCAAGAAGAAGATAGTTTAGACGGACGCGGATGACCTCTGCGGGAGCCGAGAAATCTCCAATCGCGGTGAACGAAAGCGTTACGTCACCACCGGCACGAGGCGCTGGAAAGATTCTCAGGGTCTGCGGTGATGTGTCTCCTATGTCGCCCACCGGCGGGAAAGAATATGTGAATCGGGACCCGCGATAATCGGGAGTGCCGTCGGCGTCACAGTCGGGGCAGGTGTAGACCTCAACGTCGTCTACATACCAGCCTTTCGCTCCAGTGCATCCGTCCTTGCCCAACTCGAACAGCAGCTCAATCGTGTCCCCACCGTTGGCCAGATTGCTGAGGTCCGCGATTGAAGTGCCCCACTGCCCGCCGGACCCCGTCCAACCCGGTTGACCGGCCAATGGGTTGGTACTCTCCTGCGGTAACAGCGTGTTGAGACGGGCGTTGTACGGATTATGCTCAAAAGCGCTACGGGGCAGGATCTGCCACGGGCCGCCATTCGCCCGGATCTTGACGTTGCCGCCGTCCCAACTGCCTTCCGTACTGACGTAGTGTGTGAACGACAGCATGGCTGTCTCCGCGTCCCCAGGCAGCGTGATGGCCGGACTCAGCAGCGAGTGTACGGCGGACTCGTCGTGCTCCTCGCAGTCGCCTATGTCCCGATCCTCGCAGAACCATGCGACACCCGGTCGTCCAAAGGGAAGTACGCCGGTGGTCAACACCCAGTCGTAAGGCGTCGGGGGGGCGGAGTTGAAGACCGTCCAACCGGCTGCTCCGCTGTCGAAGTCGTCCAGAAAGACCGTGGTCCGCGATGGGCAGCGAAACGCCGCGTCGGAGGTCAGCACCCGATCCTTGAAGCCACACAGACCGGGCGTTTCCATCTCCACCGCGCGCAGTGCCTTTGCTACCTCGGCTACGTCATCGGCGGTGATCGGGCTGTCAGAGGGACCGCCGGTACGCGGATCGTTGGGGTACGTGCCAATCAAATCCGAGCCCGCCTGGACGAAAGCGAAGAAGGCATCGGTAAAGTCTGAGGCGGGTGTCAGATAGGTGGTCAGGGCACGGTACCAGATGGCGCCGGCCTTGATCGGCCCGATGGGGGCCACGGTGTAGCCGTTAAAAGTCTTCCCGTCGGTGACCATGGCGAATGCGTGGTTGGGCACGCCGCTGCCGATGTGAACACCACCGTTGTCGTAAGCCGGGCATACAAAAAGAGGGCTGTTGGCCCGGTCGGGATCGTCGAAGCACGGCGGGTTCCACATATCACGGATTGGCCCACCAAACGCGGCTGCATCCTCAGCGACAAGCCAGCGGACCCCCACGCCACATGATGCCCCGCGCAGATCATTCGGGGTATCCGTACCCGGTCCGGTCGGGTGAGTCGGCCACGGAGGCCCGCCGGGCGGACCGGCGAACGCGGCGTCCCCGTTGAAGAGGTCAACCAGCTCTCCGAAGACGTCGGAGAATGATTCGCTCAACTGGCCCGGCTGGTTCTGATAGATCAGATCCGCAGTGTAGTCCGTCACGCCGTGCGTCAGCTCATGTGCGGCGATGTCATCTGTGACCGTCCCTGCGCAGAAGACCATTTGCGCTCCGTCCCAGTAGGCGTTTGGGCAACTCGGGGCTGTCGAGTCGACCGTGGCGATCATGTCCATTCCCATGTCGTCGATGCTGTCACGGCCAAGAGCCCGCGCGTAGTAATCATAGTTATCGCCGAGGTAGTCATAGGCGGCGTCGGCATCCATGACGCCGCTGGGCGGGTCGCCTTCGGTGCGGACAAGCGATCCGGGTAGCGAGGGACCGCCGAAGCCGCTGTAGATTCTGCGGTAGCGTGCCGTGCAGATCAGCGTCCAGCGGTCTATGGCTTCACCGGTGTGAGCGTCGACAAGGAAGGCCTCCCGGACCGCCCCCCTCGCGTCGGAGAGGATGATATGGTAGGCCAGACGGGCCCCAGTGGGCGGATCGCCGTACCAGCCCGGATCAACGATGACCAGTTCCGAATGTTCAATCGCTGGTTGCCCCGCTGTTTGCGATGTGCGGGTGAGTTCCGCCAAGGCGATCGCTGCAGCCTTACCGGCCGTAATCGTCGGTGTTACTTTGAGCTTCGGAGAGATCGGGTAGAAATCCCCGTTGGCTGCCACGACCTCTCCCTCCCTGTTTTGGTGAACTCTCAGGACTCCGGAGAAGACCGGGATACCCTTGTGGACCTGCCTGTAGCCGGCGTGGGTGTGGCCGATCGAGTCGACGCGCGACCTGGTGACTGCCAACTGCGTAAGCGGGTCCGTGATACCGAAGAGCCCTCCGTGGTCCCGCAAGAAATCAGTGGACCGCACGCGTGTCTGTCCGCGAGGGAGCTTCACAGGAACGGGGTCACCGTTCACCCCTGTGACGAAGGTAGCAAGGCCGGTTACTCGTGAGCGCCGCACGTGCAGGGCATCCGCTGGGTCTTGTGCCCATGAGGGTGCGACCGTCACAATTGTCGCCACGGCAACAGCGAACATGCACGGCGACAGTGCGAACAGCCCGGCGAACCCCTTTCGGCGGCTGATCAGCATGCTTCTTCTCCCGCCCGCGCGTCAATAGAGAGAACCGGCTCGACGCAAGCCTCAAACCCGCAACTTGATTGTGTATTATAGATTGCAGCCACGGCACCCCCGACTTCTCTCCCCACAGAGCACGCAATGAGGATATTCTACATCATGTCCTCGAACGTTGCAAGAAAAGCCGAAGCTGCGTGAAGCATGGCCCGAGCGAGAGGCTGTGTCCGACCACGACATCGAGGCGCAAGTCGGTTCAGCACGCGTGTTCGCTTGTGGCCCAGGAGCGCTTTCGGCGAATCCCGGGCGACAAGGTCCTAATTGCGGTCTCCCTGTCCGGACCGGATCTCCGCCAGCTTGGCCGCCGCTTCGGCATCGTCCGGTCTGATGCGCAGCCCGGCAGCGTAGTGTACAGCAGCCTGTTCGAGTCGTCCGAGTGACAGATGCGCGTCGCCCAATCTGAAGTGTGTATCTGCCGAGCTTGGATCCAGGCCTAGCCACTGCTCGTAATGATGGATCGCGTCTTCGTACTCCCCGGTTCCGGCCAGTGCCATGCCAAGGTCATAGTGTGCTCGTTTCAACCCGGGATTGATGCGCAGGGCGGTCTTTGAATGGGCGATCGCCTCGGCAAACCGGTCTGTTTGGGCGAGGCTGGAGCCCAGGTACAAGTGGGTCGCAGCGTGATCGGGCTTGATCCTGAGAACGTGCGCAAACCGGCCGATTGCCTGCTCCATCCGCCCCTCCAGATAGAGCGCCAATCCCAAGTTGTACACCGTGCCGAGATCGTTGGGTTGCAGACGGGCAGCTTCGGTGTAGTGGGCGATGGCCTCTTCGTGCCGCCCTTGACTGTAGAGCGTTTGAGCCAAAAATACCTGTGCTGGGGCGTTGTCCGAGGTGACCTCCAACGTGTGCTCAAACAACCTCACGCTGTCGCGCCAATAGCCGACCTGCGGCCAGGTTACTGCCATCAACGCACCGATGCAGGCACCACATATACCTCCGAGGACGGCCCTTCGGACTCGCGTCAGACGCACGGAGTCTCCAATCCCCCAGGCAATCAGCACGAAAATGCCCACGAGGGGCACATAGGTGTAACGATCCGCCATTGCCTGCGAGCCGACCTGGATCAGGCCGATCACCGGTATTAGCGTTCCTACGTACCAAAGCCAGCCAACGATCAGGTAAGGGCGGGTTTGCCTCGTCTGGATTGCCACAGCGGTGACAACAGCCAACAGCAGAACCGCTCCGGCCGTGTGCAAACCCGGTGCGGCCTGATAGGAGTGCGGATAATACACCGCCAGCCCGGCCGGCCAGACCGTCTTCCCAAGATAGCAGACGTAGGTGATCAGGGCGTTGCTCAGACGGGCGTCCAGAGGGATCAGCGCCGAACTGGCAACCGCGCCGCCGCGTTTCTGTGCCAGTATCGTCATAACGCTCGATGCCGCCGCCAAGGCGATAAGTGGAAGCTTCTCCCGGATCAGCCGCCACCACGTTTGCATCACCCCTCCCTGCTCGTATTTGACCTGGTCAAATCGCCCGAGCGGCCAGTAGTCCAGAAGAAGCATCACGAACGGCCAGGTAACCAGCATCGGCTTGGCCATCAGCCCCAGCGCCAGAAGGATGGCCATAATCCAATAGCGGCCGGCGACCGGTCGCTCCGTGTACCGCACGTAGGCAAGCAGTGTCAGAAAACCGAAGAACGTGCTCAGAACGTCTTTCCGCTCCGCTATCCAGGCCACCGACTCGACGTGAAGCGGATGTACGCCGAACAAGGCGGCCGCAAACGCGCTGGCCCATATGCTCTTTGTCATCCTATTCAGAACGACGAATAGCAGCCACACGGCGGCACAATGCAGCAGAAGATTAGTGAAGTGGTGCCATCCTGCGTGAGGACCGAACAATTGGCAGTCGAGCATATGCGAAAGCCAGGTGAGCGGGTGCCAGTTCGATGCGTGTGTAGTGGTGAAGGCCCAGGCCACACCGCTAGCGCTCAAGCCGGCAAGGACCGTGGGGTTCTCGGTGACATACGTGCGGTCGTCGAGGCGGATAAACTCGTGCCCGAGCACCTGTGAATAAACCGCAAAGGTGCCTGCGACCAGAAGTACGCTCACAATAGTGCTGAGCCGCGGGTCCAGACTTGCCTGAACGTCCTCGGAACGTAGATCCTGCGGCGGACGAAGAATGGGACCGGCCCTCTTTCCTTTGGAACTGCCTCTACGCTGTCTGGGCATTGTCTCCGGCCTTGTCTGCTTCGGTGCTCAGCAACCGGGATTGCTCTCCGATCCGGTAAGCATCGGGACACACCGGCATCTGTCAACGGTCATCCCGGCCAAGGTCGGGTCGGGCGTGGCTGCGGCTTGCGAGGTTTTTCCGTCCGTGCCATGCTATAGGGCGCCACCACGTGCTGCGGCTCGACGTGTAGTAGCAATCGGCTTGTTGAGACCATTATGGCGGACCGAGTAATTGTCGTACTACCGGCCTACAACGCTGCAGGAACGCTGGAGCGGACGTTAAACGATCTCGACCGTGACTTTGTCCACGAGATTATCGTGGTCGATGATTGCAGCACGGACCGCACTGTCGAGGTCGCCCGGCGGCTGCCGGTCACGCTCATCCGCCACGAGCGAAACACAGGCTACGGCGGCAATCAGAAGACCTGTTATCGTGAGGCCCTTTCTCGGCAGGCTGACTATGTGGTCATGCTGCACCCGGATTATCAGTACGACGCCCGCATCGTCCCCCTTGCGGTCGGCATCTTGAAGCTGGGGACCTGCGATGTGGTTATGGGGAACCGGATTCGCACCCGTGCGGAGACTCTTGCCGGTCGCATGCCCGCCGTCAAGTACTTCGCCAACCGGGCCCTGACGATCATCGAGAACATACTCGCCGGGCAGAACCTCGGTGAATGGCACAGCGGCTTTCGTGCCTACACCCGTCGCGTCCTGGAAACGATCCCCTATGAGCGCAACAGCGACGATTTCGTCTTCGATTCGCAATTCCTGGTACAAGCGGTTCATTTCGGGTTTCAGGTCGGCGATCTGCCCGTCCCGGTGCGCTATTTCGACGAGGCCAGCAGCATCAGTCTCCGACGGTCAACCGTATATGGCCTGCAGACGTTGTGGACCTTCGTCCAGTGGTATGCACACCGGTACCTGCGGTATCGCTGCCGATTGTTTATGCCACGGAGCAGCACTCAGTCACCGACGTAGCCCAGTGACTTGAGGCGTTCGCGCAGGGCCTGATCGGCCACGTCGGGGGTGGTGAACTTGACCGGTTTGGCGAAGCTAGCGTAGGCATCCTCAAGTGCCTTGGACATGACAGCGGCCAGCTCGGGCTTGACCGCCGCCAGGTTCGTCTTTTCCAGTGGGTCGGCCGTCAGGTCATAGAGCTGACGGGGTGGCGGTGCCGGGCTGAGTTTGGGGTACGATACATCGTTCCCCGTCGAGGTGACGTACTTGAAGCCGCCATGGCGTATGCCGATGCGCGGAGGACCTTTCTTGGAGTGGGCAGTGAGCGCCAGTCGATTCTCGGTTTCCGCACCGGTCATGAGCGGGATGAGACTCTTCCCGTCGATCGGCCTGTCGATGGGCACACCCAGCAACTCGGCGATTGTGGGCATTACGTCGATGAGCCTGACCTGCGCCACCACCTCGGACACGGGGTACCTCTGCAGTGGATTGTATAGAATCAACGGAACCAGAAGCAGCGGGTCGCGGAGGGAGTGACCGTGATCGCCGGTGTTGCCCGGATAGTGGTCGTTCAATTCTTCGCCGTGATCACTGGTGACCACCACCAGCGTCCGGTCTTTCAACCCCACAGCTTCGAGGAACGAAACGAAGGCGCCAACGTGACGATCAGCGTGAAGGATGCCGCCGTCATAGAGGGCTTTGACGTATTCAACCTCGGCGTCGCTCAGCACGATTTCACCTGTTTGAAGGGGTCGTAGAAACTCGATCGTGAAAACCGGGCCCACTGCGCCTGCATCCATAGTCCGTGCAAAGTCACGACGGGTATACGGTGTGTGCGGCTCGTACGTGTGAATGAACAGAAAGAACCGTTCGTCCCTGTGTTCGACAAGCCACTGCCGGGCGAGGGCGAACGTGTTTTGGATGTCGCCGTGTGCGTTGGGGTCGGGCCTCTCGCCAGGCTTCAAAAGCTGGACCGGCCCCTTCTCCTCCACGTAGTGTCCAAACCCACGGTCTATGCCGAACGCCCGCGAAACGTACCCGCCTTCGGTAATGCCGGCTGTCGAGAGGCCTGCTCGCCGGAAGTGCTCCACCAGCGACCACGAAAGCTTACCCGCCTGCGCGAAACCACGCTCAGGATACTCGGCCGTCAGCATCGCACCGACGCTGGGCAGCGTCCACGGCGACGGGGCCACTACCTGCTTGAAGTGCACGCCCTGCTCTGCAAGGGCATCCATGTTCGGCGAGGTCTTTCGATCGTATCCGTAGCATGACAGGTGGTCTGCCCGAACCGTATCGAGCAGGATGAGCACCACTCCATGCAGCTCCTTCGAGGCCGACGCGGTCTGGGCCTCGTCCCGTCTGCAACCACCGCCGACAACGGCAACCATCATCAACGTGACAGCAACGCTCAATCCGCGTGCGTGATCATGCCCTGACAAGGACCGGACGTTATGGTGAGGATTCAAGGCATCGGACTCCTCGACGCCGCCCCCGGGCCGAAGAATTGTTGCCACGGCCAGGGCCGTAGTCTCCAGCTTGTATCACTGCGGGGTCAGCCCGTCGTCACCGCTCCACCTGCACAATGCGGTGCCGCTCGAAATCACGCCGCAGGATGGGTCTACGATTCTCGAAGATCACCAGGCTGCGGTCGTACATTGGCACGCCTCTGGCCGAGGGGATTGCCTCCTCACTGTTGGCATACAGTACGGTCACGCCACCGCCCGCTACGCCGGGATGGGCCACGGTGCAGAGCACGGCGTGCCCGGCGTCAGCGTAGGTGACGCCGTCAAACTCAAATCCTTCGTCCGTAAAGCGCACCGGAAACTCGATCGCGCTGAGGAACCCGGCGACGTACGGATCGTGCACGGCATCGCCTAAGATCAGGGCGCATCGCTCCGCAAGGGCTCCCGTCTCGATGCTCCCCACCGTCCGCGTGATATATTCGTCCTCCTCGAAGCTGCGCTGAAAGATGGACTGCAACGATGTGTAGGACTCGTGTACTTCATCAGCCGGAAGTACACACGCAAAGGCTGAGCCATACCGCGTGCGCGCCGTCGTCGGGACGATCTCGTCAAGCGGTACCCTGCGGAAAACGTGGTGCTCCGGATCAAGCTCGACGCTGATCGGAACGACCTCGAGCGGAATACTAATCTCCCCGGACTCGGTGTTGAGCGGCAGCGCAATGTCCATGCTCCCGCCGGCGTGCGTGATGCGGATGGGGACCTCGAGCTCGAAGGTGGGCTCCCCTCGAGATATGCCGACTGTGAACGTCTGATCCGCCGAGTCGTACCGGGCACTGTCAATGGAAAGCTTCGGCGCGCCGCTGCCACGCACCCACTGACGGAAAAAGGTGTCGAGTGAGACCCCGGACGTCTCCTCACAGAGTCGGCGAATGTCATCCCACGAGGCGTAAGCTCCAACGTACTCCTCGGTCATCCGCCGCATCGCAGCCCAGAAGTTCTCCTGGCCGATCTTGCGGGCGAGCATATGAAAGACCATGGCTCCTTTGTGATATGCGATGTTCCGGCCGCAGCCGTCGTCCTGCTCGTATGTGCCCAGCGGCTTATCGTCCTCCGGTTTCAGCCGGCCGAGAAAATGGGCGTAGTTCCGCCGTTTGCGCCGGGCATTCTCCTCGTCACCGTCAAGGACGTATCCGTAGTAGTTCGCCGCGTAGCTCGCCAGTGCCTCGCACCAGTTGCCATCCTGAGGATCAACGTGGACACCGTTGCCCCACCAGCAGTGCAAGATTTCGTGATCAAGCATGCCATGCCGGGTTTGAAGTCGCTTCCCCATGTTGATCACATCCGAGCTCAGCAGCGTGAACGTGGGGAAGGCGAACCCGCTGCTGAAGAAGTTGTCGACGATGGCAAACTCCTCCGCGGGGTACGGCCCGATCAGCGGTTCATAGCGGTCAAGGTTCCTGCGCACCGTGTCGATCAGCCCTTCCACGTGCCCCGACTGACTCGGCTTGAGATGCAGATTGATCGCAACGTGATTGTGAGTGGCCTGGTGAATCTCATGTGGGCCGCCGACCAGCACCATGCCGTCCACAGGGTAGGGAGCGCGCCACGCCAAGCGGCCGGTCTGCTCGCTTAGGACGAGGTCCCGTTGCGCCGAGGCCGCAAGTTCCAGGCCGGGCACCGGATCGGCGATCAACACATAATCCGCCAGAATCGGGTCGGCGTCCTCGTCCGCGACCGGCTCGGGGTACCAGTAACCGTCGCCCAGGTAGATTCCCTCCTTGCCGACGTGAGCCCGCATGGTGAAGTTGTGTATCTCACCAAGCACCTCGCCGGCTGATACGTCCTGAAATAACCTGCCCTCGTAGTCAACGAAGAGTGTCAGGGAATCAACCGGGTCATCGAGGACAACCAAATGTTTTTGCGGAGCGAACTCCTCGTCCTCGTCACTTGGATCTGCCCTCACCCTACCACGGTACTTTCCGTGGGCTCCGCTGGTTTGGACCTGTGTAATCCTCAAGTCTGGATGCAGCAGCAGCTCGATGGCGACCGGCTGCTGCCCGGCCGGAATGGTGTCGCCATCCGTTCTGACGAGGTCCAGAACCGTGCGGCCCACCAGGCTGTGGGCCACGGGGTCAATGCGCACCTCGATGCGACAGCGTTCCACCTGCATCGACAGGCGGGGGACGGTAGCGCAGCCGGTGCTGCCCAGTGCAACGACCAGTCCTGTCGCCGCGACCACGACGGCGGCACGCGATTCAGCTCGTTTGCCAAAGCTCATAAGATGCCCTTTCCAAGCGCAGATAAGGCCTCTCCGCTCAAGACACTACCCTATAAGGCCGATTGGTACTGAAATTGGGCCGGCACGCAAGGGCCTGGGGCCGCTCAATGGCCCGATCGGACGAGAACGGGTCCGTGACGATTTAGGCGGCCCGGAGGTAGGGCAGGTGGTTCTCCCGGCTACGCCGGGAGGTTCACCTGCCATCCGAAAACGGCAGGTCAACGTTCCGCTGGCGCGGAACAACGACCTGCCCTACGGTTTTTGGCGTACGCCGATTCTGTCACGCACCCGATCGGGTCCGGGCGGGGTTGTGAACCGTGCCCTGGTGAGTATACTAGTGGATTGTGGCCTGTTTCGGCGCAACCGGCCGGAGCGGGGAGACTCGAGGCGGAGGCTGTTTGGACGACCGCGCGAACGGTCGCAGCCTGAGAAGACCGCCAAAGGCGGTCGCGGTGTGACGAGCGTATGGCGAAGGTCGATGCTATCGAGGCGGAAGGTGTCGTGACCGCGGCGCTACCCAACGCGATGTTTCGCGTAGAGGTCGACGTCGGCGGCGACAAACATGAGGTGCTGGCCACCATTTCCGGCAAGATGCGCAAGTACTATATCCGCATCCTCCCGGGCGATACCGTGCTCGTCGAGATTTCGCCTTACGACCTGACCCGAGGACGCATCATCTACCGACGGTAGCGCACC
>CP070827.1:63372-86987 GCA_020344555.1 Phycisphaerales bacterium | reverse complement strand
AGGGCAGGTCGTTGTTCCGCGCCAGCGGAACGTTGACCTGCCGTTTTCGGGTGGCAGGTGAACCTCCCGGCGTGGCCGGGAGAACCACCTGCCCTACCTCCGACCCGCCTAGATTGTCACGGACCCTGCAAAGGAGGCACAGGGCGGTCGTGCTGCGGCCTCACGGCATACCAGGCACGGAGCGTCAAACCGGTGGGTCGTAGACAAGTCCCGGAGATTGCGCAGCCTGAGCGTTGGCAGCGGCGAGCTGCACCCTCATCGCTTCGATCTCACCCTGTTTGGCGACCAGAGCGTTCAGAATCTCGGCAAGCTTGCCCAGTATCTCGTTTTTCAGCTCAGTATCCCCGAGCTTCTGTACGGTTTCACGCAGGCCGTGGATTATGTTGATCTCGACCATTGGCCAATCTCCGGTTTCCGGACTGAGGGTCAGCAGCGTCCGGCAAACACCATGTTTAGAGTCAAGGTACGATATCGCCCTGGAAGGGGTAACATATTCAGGACATCTTGCCGTATTTGGCGGTCGCCTCGCTTACCGGACGGTCGACTCAGGTCATCCTGTGGACCACTTTGGCCGTAGCCCCTGTGGCTTGGTGCCACCCCGCTTCGGTTTGGAGCCTGGGGCAGGATCTGGTGTGGGACAGGCTCTCTCCCGGCATGCGGAGGTCTTTTGACCGACTGAAGAATCGGCCCCACAGGCTGGAGTCGGTTCCACAAACTCGAGTCGGTCCACCGGCCGGAGTAGGGTCGCCCGGGGCACTTTCCACCCCAAGCCGAGTTTTCCTGGCAGAACCGGCATGGCAGTGGCTTCCGACCCGTGGCGTGCACATATTGGGAACCGGCCCTCCGCATCTTGCTAGAACCTCTCAGGCTGAAAGCAGGCCGTAGAAGGCTGGAAATCGCCGGTTTTCGGCCTGTAAAGGGCGGTTTTTGAGTTCGAGAACGGTGTTCGAGGCCCACAACGCCGAGGCGTCCCAGGCTAATCTGCCGGGCGAGAGCCCGTGCTCTGGGGGGCTCGGCCACAGGTACCGATCGGGAAATGGCGGGCAAGCCAACGACAGCCGGTGCACCACCGGGCTATGTAAGCGCGGTTCCTGCAGGTGTCGTTACGGGCATTTGCTACTGCACCGATGTCACGATTCCTGCCGTCCCGACCGTCGCGAACGTACCGTCCTACCGTTTCAGACCAGGTCGGCCAACTTGTACGGTGCCTGTCAAGCCTGGCGGAGCACGCTCACAAACTACGAAATTCAGCATTTTTATAGGGAAAAAATGCTTGTTTATGACGAAAAAATGCTTGATTCTATGTGTGCGCGACCCTAGATTCTCGCACGGATTAGAAATGGGTTGACGCGAGGCTTGTGAAAGGGAGTGAATATGGCAAAGAAGAAGGCTGCGAAGGTAACCTCGAAGGCACGGACAAAGTCGGAAGTTTTCGGCGGGCTGGCGGACGCCACCGAGCTGTCGAAAAAGGAGATTGCGGGCGTTTTCGACGAACTCGGCAGGTTGATCAAGAAAGATCTCGGCAAGCGGGGGCCGGGAATCTTCACGGTTCCGGGTTTGATGAAGATCAAGGTCGTGCGCAAACCGGCGACAAAGGCCCGCAAGGGAATCAACCCGTTCACCGGTGAGGAGATGATGTTCAAGGCCAAGCCCGCGCGCAACGTGGTCAAAGTCCTTCCGCTGAAGGGCTTGAAGACCATGGTGTAATAGGGGTTACCGCCAGGTTCCGTACATCCTGGTCTTTTCGCCACGGCTTAGCCAAAAGAACAAACTTGGATTGGGGCGGCAGCGAAACAAAACGGTTTTGCTGCCGCTCCTGGTATTGCCGAGCGATGCCGTCAGTTGACTCGTGACGTCAAGGTGTCACGGCGGCGAGGTCCCGTCCTCGGCCTTTGCGGTCTGCCACCAATTGCGCCAGGCCTTGGCAACGAAGGTTTGGTTGGCCGCCTCCTCAGCGGAGAAGTCATGCGAGTGCCCGGTGATCGTCCGTAGCGCCTTGGCAGCACATTCCCAGATCGCGTGGTGATCCTCGACTTCCACCGATGCGTCTTCCGGCAGCTTGAACTCACGCATAAGATCACTTTTGGCGGTTTCGAAGATGCGCACCGCAGTCGTGTCACTCTCTATCACTCCTTCAAAAACCGCGCCGTCGTTGAGTGCCTCGACCAAGACACCGATTGCTTCCACTGCGCGCAGCGTCCCGAGTGCTTTAATTGCTTCGACCCGGGCACCGGTGTGTGGGCTCCTTCGCACTAGATCGATCAGCGCCTTCTTCGCCGGGACGGAGTTGACGCCGGCCAGTGCTGCCGCAGCGATCATCGCCCGGTGCCGGTCGTCCGCGGCCGCGATTGACCGCAGAACGTTGACGTCGGCTTCATCCCCGTGGATCCCCAGCCCTTGGATGGCAAGTCGGGCGACATCCACGTCCGCGTCGTCACACGCTCGCACAAGAAGCGCGCTGGCTTCCTCGCCCGATGCATGGTGGGCCACACCAACCGCGAAAGACCGAAGCCCGGGATCGTCGCTTCTGAGCAGCCGGGAAACGGCCGGTACGGCTGCATCGCCCAGGGCGGCAAGCCGGTAGAAGTAGATCATGCGCGCCGTAGGGGTCTTTGCGGCTGCGAGACGATACGTCCACCATTGGGCGCGAATCACGTTTCGCGACAGGAGGACCGCCAGCCACAGAATAACCATCCCGGCGATGGTCCACGAAGTCAGGGGGCTGCGCCGTTTGCCCGGAGTGGTTGTTGATCCTGGTATTGATTGGGGCACCCCAGTGTCGCCCATAATAGTGGTCGGCGTTTGCGTCTCTCCCGGCGCCTGCGGATCGGGCTAGCGAAATCGGTCGATTGCGAAGGCGCTGATCGAAGCCAGTTGTAGGAAGCAGGCCAGGGCAAATCGCGCCGTGGCCGGCCCCGCTTCCTCGTCGAACAGACCTATCACGCCCCAGAGTGCCACAACGACCGCAAACATCTGCAAGAGCGCACCGAACAACCGGGCAAGTGAAAAATCCTGCTGGCGCTGCTGACGCTGAGCACGGTCAAGCTGGTCGCGAATCTGCCCCAGGATTCGTATCACCTGATCCTCCCGCGCGGGGCTCACGGGATTCTTCGTCTCGTCGTGATCACGTTTCATGTCACACTCGAGAAGCTCAGCCGCTTCAAGCAGACTGCCCACAGTATGCGTGGCGGTCACATTCGCGTCGCGTGCGTTTGAACCATTCGGACTTATCAGGATGGTTTCGCACCCTGCTCGCCTCCCTGCCTCGACGTCGCTGGGAGAATCGCCGATCATCCAGGACCGCGACAAATCTATGTTCAGATCGCGGGCCGCTTGACGCAACATACCGGGGTTGGGCTTGCGCAACTCGCTGTCGCGTCGGTAGGCCTCGACCTTCGTCTCGCGGCTATCAAGGTAGGGACAATAGTAGGCACCGTCCAGACCGGCCCCTTCAGCCCGAAGCAACGCTTCGAGCCGGGCGTGCACCCCCGACAAGGCCGCTTCGTCGAACAGACCCCGGGCAACGCCCGACTGATTGGACACGATCACCACCAGATAGCCGGCCTGGGAGATTCGGCGGATCGCCTCAGCCGCATCCGGGATAAGCCGCACGTCGTCGGGATCTCCGATATAGCCGATATCTTCGATGATCGTTCCGTCACGGTCGAGAAAAACGGCTGTTGACTTCACCATGTTGCTGTACGACCGGCTCAACCGTCGGTCAGCTCGCGAGTTCTTCGATCACAGCCTGCCTCATAAGCGGCAGGAGAATCTCGTGATGGCCGATTATCTCATGACCGCGACCCGGTGCGACGGGCCGCGTGACGACGTTCTGATGCGGCCGATAGTGGCGGATCATATCGAAGTTGGCCGTGGTCATACAATCGAGGTTGGCCCCCAGATTGCGGGCCACTGCAACGGCCTTGAGAAACACCTCGGGTAGCACAACGGCGGAGCCGATGTTGAGCCACACACCGCCGGCGTCGGAGCCGTCCGGGGCTCCGAAATCGGACACCACATCGCAAATCAGGCGGAAGTCGTGCATGGAAGCGGATCCCAGGGCGGCTCCGTCCAGGTTGCCGGATACGTGCACCGTGTCGGTCCCATAGGCTACGTGGGCGCAGGCGGGGATGGAAGCTTCGTGTGCGGCCACGAACACGCTCTGCTGCCGGTGCGGGGCTTGGCTTTCGAGAAGCAGCCGGCCGACGGCGGCGCCCAGGCCGATCGACTCACGCTTGGCAAAGGAGGCAACTCGGTCGAAAAAAGCCAGAGTCTCCTGGACCATGCCGAAGGTGCCGTCACGGATCGTGCCCGCCACCTCCTCGCTCGTCTCCCCGAGCGTCGCCAGCTCCACGTCGTGGATCGCGCAAGCTCCGTTGCATGAGATGGCTCTTACGATGCCGCGCCGTATCAGGTCGACCAGGATCGGACCGCAACCGACCTTCAGGACATGCGCTCCAAAGGCGGCGACAACCGGGCGATCGTGTCGAACCGCCTCCGCGATCGCCGCAACCACCCGTCGAAACGAGGCGGCTCCCAGGTAATCAGGCCACGAGGCGAAAAGTTGGGCGGCGGATGCCCCGGGCTCTGGAAGCGATGCCGTCGTCTTGACGCTGGACTTGTGTGGCCGGCGCCGCGCACTGTAAGTCTTGATCTGCGTAAGGTCGATCGGCTTATACGATCGGGTCATTCCCGGCTAGCCCCGTCCAAGAGTTTCGTCCAGCACGGTCTGGAGCATTGTACCGTCGTCTTCCGTGAAATCGATTGCTATTTTGATGACCAGAATGGGGGCATTGCCGAATCCACCCAGGGTGACGAGCTTGACAGCGTCTTTCTCCGTGGTGATCAGAAGGTCGTGTGGCGGGAAACGCCCAGGTCTAAGGAGGGACTCGATGTCCCGACGCCGGTAATGGTGATGGTCCGCCCACCAGCGCTCACCAACCACGTCAACACCCAATGAACGGACCGTGGTTGCGAACGTGCGGGGACGCCCGATCCCGGCGAAAAGGACGGCCCGTTTTCCAGCGAGGAGTTCCTTCGCGGGGTTGCCGCTCAGGTCCTCTTTGGAAGTGACACGGTGGCTACACTTCAAGTGGACAGCATCGCCGGCCAAGCCCCGCAGCCGCGTCCGGATCCGCAAAAGCGCTGCCTGCGAGACCTGATCACAACGGGTAAGGGCGACAACGTGGGCCCGCCGCAATGATTCCACCGGCTCACGCAATAAGCCTCGCGGAAGCAAGTGGTCAAAGCCGAACGGGCAGGTCGCATCGACAAGTACGATGTCCAGCACGCGGTGTAAGCGGCGATGTTGAAACCCGTCGTCAAGCACTATCACATCCGCCCCGAATCTGCGATGCGCAACCTCGCCGGCCAGGGCACGATCCGGATCGGAAACGCAGACCACGCTCGGACAGCTCTGCCGTATCAAGCGTTCTTCGTCGTTGGGCTCACCATCGCCCGCCTTATACCCACGTGATACGACGGCGGGACTGAAGCCCGCGTGGTCGAGGCGTTTGAGCAACTCGATGACAAACGGTGTCTTGCCGGTGCCGCCGACAGTAATGTTGCCCACACTGATGACGGGGATCGGGAGAACAACCCGAGCCCCGTTGCGGTCGTAACGGGCGTTGCGAAGGGCGACTGTGCAAGCATAGAGGCTCTCGGCCGCGCGCAAAAACCATCGCCCGGGCGCGGCCCACGCTCCCGCACCTTGCGCAATAATCCTGCGGTACAGCGAATGTCCGCTCATGTCCACTCAGGTAAAGGCAACCGCAGCGCAAGTCACACATGTTTGAGACACCTGGTCCGCGGCCTGATGGTATCGCAGCACCGTGCCCGTTGCCTGCGGAAGCGTGGTGGAGAGAGCGAAGATACAACCGGCGCTGCAAATGCGGGTAGCGTTCTCCTCCTCTCCGACACAGCGCAGAAACGCCGTCGGATCGTTAACTGCGAGCTTGTCCAAGGCGCGTTTGTCGCGCTGGCGGACTTCCTCCAGAAAAGCATCGTCCAGGGGCCGCTCATCACCGAACGCCGGCCCTACGTGGCTGAGGTCCGCTCCGGCGACGATCAGGGTGTCCCGCCCGTCGTCTCGGATCAGCTCGCCGAGCGCCAGCGCGAAGTCGCCCAAATCCGTACCACTTTCCTTACAGGATTCCGTTCCCGTCGGACCACACGGATCCGGACACAGAAAGGGTACCATCTCGAACGAGTCGGGACCAAATAGGTACTGCAGCCAGACCACCTGCAATTCGATGGAATGCTCTCGTAAATGGTCAAGCTCACAGGCTCGCAAGCCGCCGCATTGGGCCTCCAAGCGCTCAAGGAACGCCACATCAATACGGGTCGTGCCCAGGGGTGTGACAAAGTCGTTGGCAGTGGCGACGACCGACATCGATTGACCGAAGTGGTTGGTGCCCAGGATAACCACGCGATCCGGAGCTGGACGTTTTCGAAGTATTCCATAGGCCGCCGCATAGCACGGTTTGCCGCGCGTATAATCGAGGTGCGGCGCAACAACTCCGAGTACCGTGGCAGGCGGGGCAACCGCTTCTGCCTCGGCGAGCATCTCGTCAAACGGATCGCCCGAGTCGTCGGCGATGCCCAGTGCTGCCGCGTGCGGCATGTCACGCAGTCCCGCACTTCGGTACTCTTTGAGGCACGAAAGATAGTACACTTCGAACCCCGGTCCTTCCAGCAAGTGGGCACGCTCCAGGTGCTCCAACATGCGTTGTAGCGTTTCGGCCGAAAGCGCCTGGCCGTGCGACGCCAGGAACTTGCGCCTGATATCCTCGCAGGTGTTTGCACCGTCCATCAGGACCATCACGTGAAGTGCCGGTTCCGAGAGAGTCAAGGCGACGTCAGACAGCCCGCTACGGTCGCGTACACCCACCGTGCCACCGTCTCCGTCGGGAATCGGAAACGCCTCAAGAGGTCGCAAACATGGCCTGTCGGTAGGGTCCCACGGCACGACTGCTCTATTGTACCGAACGCGGAGTTCGCAGGCCATGGGCCTATTGATTGACAGTCAAGTGGTCGATGTCGCACAGCCCCGTCAATACGTCTCACACCTTGGGGAGGCGAACCGGCGGCGGGCTGTCGAGTGAGACGGGTATGGCCGCTCACAACAGGCCGGGAGTGTTGCCCAATGCCTCGATCATCTTCAGCGCCGCAGGACCGGCGAGCACCACCAGAATCGCGGGGAAGATGAACAGGATCAACGGGGCCATCAATTTAACCGTGGTCTTCTGGGCACGCTCCTCGGCCGCCTGGCGACGCTTGACGCGCAGGGCATCCGACTGGTTGCGCAAGGCCCGGGCGATGCTGGTCCCGAATCGCTCTGCCTGATTGATGATGGCCACAAGGGACCTGACCTCATCAAGCCCGGTCCTGGTGCTAAGATTGGTCAGAGCTTCGGTACGAGGGATACCCATCTGGGCCTCGAGTGTGACCAGTTGGAGCTCCTCCGCCAGGACAGGATGGACACCGCGCATTTCCTCACCGACTCGCTGGAAGGCGGCGTCCAGGCCGAGACCCGATTCGACGGAGATGACCAGCATGTCCAGCGTGTCGGGTAGGCCGTGACGAATCTGCTCCATGCGCTTGGAGATGCCCGACTTGAGCCATAGGTCCGGTGCCAGGAAGCCCATCCCGGCCCCGATCATGATGGTGCCGGCCGCAGTGGGAAGCGGAAAGCCCTTCGCCCAGGCGTAACCCGCTGCCGCTGCGCCGAAGCAGATGGCAACGACCGTCTTGCTCGCCAGGAACGTTGTAGGTGCGCCTTCGCCACGATAACCGGCGGTCGCAAGTCTCATGCGGAGCTTGGACATCTCCTCCGCATCCTGCTTCTTGGCCGGCCGGACCGCAATCGGGGCGACCGTCTTCATCACGCGTTTCGCGACCGATTCCGCCGCCTTCTGACGGACGGCTCTGACCTGGGACTGAGCCTTGCGCCCGGTCATCCGACGCTTGATCGTGTCGCCCTCCTGGTCGGGCTTGGGCCATAGGGCATATACGACCAGCGCAATACTCACGACGACCATGGCACCGAGCAGATATAAGCTCATGCCTGAGACTCCCAGCAGTGAATTTCAGCCATTACCGGATTGGCTGCCCCAGATCGTCGACCGTTCGTCGACTAGACCTTGATATTGACGATCCACCGAATCATCGCGATTCCCATCAACTGCATGCCAGCGGCGACCATTAGCATGATCTGCCCACGTGAATCCTCCAGGAGAACTCGGGCGTAGCTGGGATTTAGGTACATTGTGGCGAGAAAGACGATCGCCGGCAGGGCAAAGAGCACCCAGCCGGAGAGCCGCCCTTCTGCGGTCAACCCTCGCACCAATCCCGCCAACTCGATGCGTCCGCGGATGACACCGCTGATGTTGTCGAGCACCTCGGCAAGGTCACCACCGGTCTGACGCTGGATCATGACCGCCGTGACAAAAAACCGCACGTCGAGCGAGTCGACGCGGTTGGCCATGGACTGCAACGCGTCTTCGACCTTGACGCCGAGGTTTTGCTCATGGTACACTTGGGCAAACTCGGTTGCGATGGGCGGTGGCATCTGTTCGTAGATGAGTTGAATGGCCCCGGCAAGCGAGTGTCCCGCCCGAAGTGCCTGGCTCATCATTTCGAACACGTCGGGTAGTTGGCCGGTCAACTTGGTCATCCGCCGCCTGCGCTTGAAGTTCAACCACACAAGCGGCATTGCGATCACGGCTGCACCACACGCAATCGCAGTCAAAACACCGACTTGCAGCACCGCCAGGCCGACGGAGGTCAGCAATGCAAGTCCGCAGAGGTTCAACATCGTCTGCGACGCCGACCAATCAAGGTCGGCCTGATCGAGGAGTGTCTGCAGCTTGGGGATGAACTTGAACTTGCCGATGACGGAATCGGCGAAGGTCTTGGACTGGCCCATGGCGCCGCGCCGCAGAATGGACTCCGTCACCTTTTCCTGTTTGCGTTCTCCGCGGAGACGTTCGTGCATCTTCCGGCGGGCGGACGACTGGCTCTCCGCGATTACCTGATAGATGCCGTAGAAAAGCAGCATCGATCCGGCCATCGGCAGCACGTAGACCAACAGCTCAGTCGTATCAGCCAGGATGGCAGGCATAGCAAGTAGGGTCATCGGACAATCCCTCGGTGACTGGGTCTATTCGCCTTCGTCCGTCATGAGCGCCCGACGTGTGAACATCTCCTGAGAAAGCTCGCAGCCGGTTGACTTGAGGCGATCCAAAAACGAGGGGCGTATTCCGGTGGCGATGAACTGGCCGAATGCCTTGCCGGAAGTGGCCACGCCGAGCTGCTCGAACGCGAAGATGTCCTGCATGGTGATCATGTCACCTTCCATCCCCGTTACCTCAGTAACGCTAACGACCTTGCGAGCCCCGCCGCTGAGCCGTCGAGCCTGCACGATCACGTTGATCGCAGAGGCGAACTGCTGACGAATCGCTCGGAGAGGCAACTCGAACCCGGCCATCATCACCATCGTCTCTACACGAGCCACCGCATCGCGGTTGGTATTGGCGTGTATTGTTGTGAGGGATCCGTCGTGACCGGTGTTCATGGCCTGGAGCATGTCCAACGTCTCCGGCCCGCGGCACTCGCCGACCACGATACGGTCAGGTCGCATTCGCAGACTGTTGACGAGCAAGTCGCGGACCGCGATCCGACCTTTCCCCTCGATGTTGGCGGGCCGGGTCTCGAGACGGACCATGTGGGGCTGGCGTAGCTGGAGTTCCGCGGCATCTTCGATGGTGACGATCCGCTCGGAGTCGGGAATGAAGCTCGATAGATTGTTGAGCAGGGTGGTCTTCCCCGATCCGGTGCCGCCAACCACCAGCACGTTCAGGCGTGATCTGACGCACGCTGCCAGAAAATCGCGCATCTCCGGCGTGACTGACCTGTAACTGACATAATCGTCCCAGGTCAACGGGTCGGTTCCGAACCGGCGGATCGACATGCTTGGGCCGTCGATCGCCAACGGCGGAATCACCGCATTGACACGGCTTCCGTCCGCCAGACGGGCATCCACGAGCGGACAGGTTTCGTCGCACCGTCGCCCCACCGCACTTACTATCTTGTCGATAATGTGCATGAGGTGGGCGTTGTCCCGGAACTCGACCTCGGTGGTCTCCAGCATGCCACGCCGCTCCACGTAGACCTGCTTGGGCCCGTTCACCAGGATGTCGGTGATCGTCGGATCGGCGAGGAGGACCTCCAGCGGCCCCAGACCGAAGGTCTCATCCAACACTTCGCTGATCAGCCGTTGACGCTCGTTGAAATTGAGCAGCGTGTTTTCCTGATCCGCCAGGTTGGAAACCAGCTCCTTGACCTGCTCGCGCAGGACATCGTCGTCACCGGTCATGCGGGCCAGGTCGAGCTGGTCGATGAGCTTGCGATGCAAGCGCATCTTCAAAGCGTTGAACTGCTCGATCTTTTCTTTGGTGGCCCTGGGCTTGGCGGAAGCAACCGCCCTCGGCGGAGCGACAGGCACCGCTGGATTAGGCGCCTGCGCGGGCCGTTGTGGGGCCACTACATTGGCGGATATTTTCTTCCCGAACATCCGCGCACTCCCGTGCTAGGAAGGTCCTATCAGCTAACAGTAAAGATCCGGCCGATCAGGCTTTGTCTACGCGTATCCTTATCATCGGCCTGGGACTCCGGGCTATGTAGCCGTTCGGCAATTTCCTGGATGGCAACGCGCAACTTGCTTTTCGGACTATAAGTCAGAAACGGCTCGCCCAGATTGATAGCTCCACTGGCCGTTTCCCAGTCGTCGGGAATGGAGGCGAACAGCTCCAACCCCAGTGTTTCGCTAACGTCGTTGACCGAAAGGTGGCCCGAGCCGCGCCCCACACGGTTACAGATAAGCCTGGCACGCTCCAGGTTGTAACCGGTATCGCGCATATTCTCGAGTATACGCCGCGCGTTGCGCACGCATGGCACTAGCTGCTGGACCACCAGGAGAGTCACGTCCGACAACGCCAACACCGACTGACCCCCGACATCGAATCGAGTGGGTCCATCTGCGACCACATAATCGTTAAACTGAGTCAGGCTGGAGAATACCCCCATGCACGCTGCTGCGGTGATCGTATCCGCCTCAGCCAGATAATTGGGTCGTCCCAGTACGTCCAGGCCGGTATTGTGCTTTGTCAAGGCACGTCCGATCACCTGCGGCTCGAGCGCCTCAGGGGAACTGCACAAGTCCGCCAGGCTATACTTGGGATCAACGTCCAGCAGTGTGGCTACCTGCCCATACCGGTAGTCCAGATCAACGACAGTCACATGGCCCTCAGCGATCGCCGCCAACTCCACTGCCAGATTCGTGGTAATCATCGTGGCGCCCACGCCGCCCGAGGTGCCTACAACCGTTATCAGGCTGCCTTGTGTCGCCGTGCCGGCACGGTCTACGGCAATCCTTCCGATCGCTTCCTCGAGGGCTCTGGTGTCGATGGGCTTGGGAAGAAACTCCTTGATGCCCATCCGCATGGCCTTGAGAATGAGCTGCCCATCTGTGGATTCCGACGTGGCGAAGATCGCCAATTCACGGTTGGCACCGGCAACGTCGCCCACGATTGGGAGAACCGCCTCCGGATTGGGGTCCAGGTTGACCAGCAAGACTTCAACCGGGAACTGCTGCACCGCCTGAAGGAGTAGTGCCGGTTCCTCAACCTCAGCCACCAGTTTCACTCCGTCCACTTTCAGAAGCGTGGAGCGCAGTTCGGCCCTGAAGGTCTCATCCCCGTTCAAGACGATGAATCTGGCTTCGCGGCCCATAATCAGTGCCAGACTGCCACTGCGCTGGAACCCTCTGGGGATGTACACATCCCGTCGACGTAATGTCTCTGCTAAGCTTCTGCTACGCCTCCCATGAAGGCAGGCATCCCGCTGCTATATCGGCAAGCCGTGAGATCAAGCCCGGTTTATCACGCAGGCACGCATACGTGCACTTATCCGGTCCTATATCTGCAGGTGTGCTGTGCAGTTCGCTGATGATATACGGACGCTGTCTCAACGGGCGAGTATCAAGCGTCCCACCATACCGTTTGAGCTGCCCGCATTGGCACCGAGGCGAACGCCTGCGCCGGCGTAGAAAACCGGCTGCTGCCAACCCGTGGCACTCCGCAGGCTGCTCATTGTGCCCGACGCGGCCCCGGCGAGTTGAGGTTGGCAGCGACCTTGGCGCAAACGAAGACCGCGGGCCTTCTTAGCGGGTCGTGTCTACTTCAGCGGGCCAGCACGATTCGTCCGACCAGACCACCCGAACTGGGGGCGTTCGGATCTATGCGCACCTCTCCTCCAGCATATGATACGGGTTGGATATAGACCCCGCGTTGGATCGGCGCAGCGGTCAGACGAACATCCATCACGCGGCCGAATCGAATCTCGCTAATCGTATAAATGGCGTTGGAGCCGGAGAGCACGACACCATCGTGAAGAAAGAACCCTACCACTTGTCCGATTATCTGGCTCATTGCGTCCTTCAACGCGGACTCCATACCGGGGCTGCCAGTAATGTCGTAGCTCACGGGGCTCCCGGCGTCGTCAAAGAACGTCAACTCGGAGGTGCCGACCTCCATCTCAAAGTCCTCAGCGGAGACACCGTTGAGGATCTGCTGCACTTCCGCGTCGACGCCCTGATTACCGGTTCCGATATTGAGAACACCGAAGTTGCCGTCACCCTCCTCGTAACCACTTCCGGAGAGAGGATAGGGGTATAACCTGACCTCGCGAATACCGTCAGAGGTGGTGGTAATCATGCCGCTTGCGCTGTCGTAGGCGTATTGATCGCCGCCGGCCGCCAGCTCCGACTCGAAGGCATCTCTATGAATTGTGAAGGGCAGCATCCCCGCTCCCGGATCGTTCGCGGAGAAGGTGGAGAAACGATCATCAAACGCGGCCACCGCTGATGCGCCCGTTTCCCCAACAAGCCGTCCGAAAATCGGGGCAAAGAAGAACTCGACCGGCCCGTTGCCGTCGTCGCTACCGGCTTCGCGACGGACGGTGACCTGGACAGCGTTGAAGTCGACCGGCTGAGGATTCGTGTGGATAGTCTCAGAACTGGAATTGAGATTAATCCAACCGGCCAAGATGTCACCAGATGCGACTGTCGATGTGGACAACCCTATGGTGGGGTTGCGTTCCGCAAACTCATTGACACGGGTCGCAGCCAGGCCGGTTACGTATGCGAGCGTATCAGTGTTCCCGGTCCCCATTCGGATCTGCATCATCTCGTCGGTGACATAAGCAGAGGCACCGGCCAGGGCTGCGGCGTCGGCCGCATGCTGAAGATCTGCACGAGCGTTATACAGAGCGCCGAGGTCCACCGTCAGCGCGGCAAACCCCAGCAGAACGACAGTCATAACGCCCACTTGGACCGCCGCGACGGCACGTCTTCGGCGGCGACCCCCTTTGATACAAGTGTAAGAAGTCATTCCTTCGCCCTCCATTCGGCATGTGGCTTGTGTGCCACTCAACTATCAAGCGCCGTTATTGCCTCCTGAAGGGCGGTCGGCACCTTGCGGTGGCCCGTGAGTCACCGCATGTCAGTTGCCTCCGCATAGCCCCACGGACCATGGACCGAGAGTTCCTCGGGCTCAGACTCGAGTCCCGAAACCGGTCCGAAAAGATCATCCTCGGCACCCTGCGAATGGCTCGCGGTAGTCGGGCCGTCGTCACTCTCCAACAGCCCCAACATGTACAACTCAAAATCGCTCGGATCGGTCATATCGTGGCCAGGCAGTCGTACCGCCTGGTGCGCATCGAGCGGCGCAACGATCTCAGGTGTCACCAGAATGACAAGCTCCGTAACTGAGCGCTGGTAATTGACTGAACGGAACAACGCCCCAAGGATGGGCACGTCACCGATCCCGGGAATCCGGCTGGCCACTCCGCGGATCTGCTCGCTGAGCAACCCCGCAATAGCAATGGTTTGCCCGTTGCCCATCTCAACCGTTGTCTCGGTAGCCCGCGAGGTCAGCCCGGGTACCACGAATCCTTCGATCTGCACCGCAACCGAGAAGTCCGGCTCAGAGACTTCAGGGGCTACGCGCAGGCGGATGCGCTGGTGGCCGATGACCACCGGCGTGAAATTCAACCGGACGCCGAACTCGCGGAACTGGATGGTGACCTGCTGGTTGCCCTGTGGGACCGGTATGGGAAACTCGCCGCCTGCCAGGAATGTAGCCGTTTCGCCGCTGATCGCGACCAGATTGGGCTCAGCCAGAATCCTGAGCAGGGAGTTGTTGGCCATCGCCCGGATGAACAGTTGCATCTGAACCCGGGGGAACCCCAGCGAGAGTGTAGTCGCGAGGCCGATAGGAATGCCGTTTTCGTCCGTCAGAAACGGGATATTCCTGGTGACCAGGGCATCGGCCGCGGCTCCCATGTTGATCGGGTTGATGCCACCTATTTGATTGACGATGAACCCGTCGCGGAAGTTCTCCCCGGCGAGGAAGCCGTTGACGCCCAGTTCACGGGAGGCTGCCCGGGCCACCTCCGCCACCACGCAGCGCAACAGAACCTGCTGCTCACCGGCCACCGTGAGGTGGTTTTGCACCGTCACGGCCTGGCGGCCCGACACTTGCGGAGGAAGGAACAGCTTGGCCAGTTCGACGATCCGCGTGGCCTGCTCCGCGCCGCTCACCCTTCCGGTCAGGACGATGTTGCCCAGAACGGAGCCGGCTCGAGCGTCAGACTGCGGATCGACGTTGCGGATGGTCTCGTTGAGTCGGCCCAGATCCAACTCCACCGACACCTCGAAGATGGACTGCTTATCGTCCGCATGGAGCAATATAACACTCGTCGTGCCGTACGCTTGCCCGGTGATCAGCAGACGGGTGGGGCTGAGGACTTGAACGTCGACAATCTGCTTGGCGATCACGTCCGCCCGTGTGATCTCGACGGTCGATTCGACCGTCACACTGCCATACAAGGGTACTGTGATGCTTTGGACTTCCTCAGACATATCGAGAACCGACGCCCGGAAGTCGATCCCGCGCTCACCCTGTTGAGCGAGCGCGCTGCCGCCAACTGCCAAAGCGAGTGCACCGATCGCAACCACACAAAGGTGGGTCGGTCCCGCGGCAGTTGCCCCCCGACGCGGTAGACGCTTGTACCGGCCGTCTTCCATGACTAGATCAAACATTTTCTGGTATCCTCCTCAACTAACCGTCGTTCGGCTTGGTTTCGTCTTTAACATCGCGCGAGCGATTCGCGCTACCGCGCTTGGTCGGCCACGAGCGGCCTGAGTCTCTAGACACACCCAACGTAGCGGATGCACGCGATGGGTGTCCTTGGGAGACCTCGATAATGTTGCTTGAATCTCCATTCTCAAAGGTAATCCGCTCGACTGCATCGGACGCGTCGGCGCCTGGAGAACCGCGATACACCATCACTGTGTGCGGCGGCTCGGGCTCACTTTCCACCGGCTCCTCCGTGCGGCGCGGCTTTGACTGAGCGGCTTGGTCGGCAAGCAGTTTGCCCATTGCCTGCATCCAGGGGGAGACCGAATCGGACGATGGAGTGGGGTCCCGCAGAGCCGCAATCACGTCCCCCATGTTGGCCGACGGCAGGCTGTCGCTGGTCTTCGGGTCAGCACCTCGCATCGCCAGAGTGACCTTGCCGCGCGTGGCGGCCAGATGAAGCTTGGGTACGTCTTCCTCCAGCACGAGGAGGGTCGCAGACTTGGCGGGCTTCACCTTGGTGCCTCCGCTGCTGGGCTGTTGGGTCGTCGCGTGACCGATAGCGGCGACTTGGACGTGTTGGAGGATGACTTCGGCGATGGTCTCCTTCCTGCCTCGGGCCTGGCTGTCGATGTCCATCACCACGATCACGTCTACCCAGTCGCCCGGCTTGATCTGGTAAGCGACCCCGGTTACCTCGTCGATCTTGACCGAGACAGCGCGATAGCCCGGCGGGATTCGCCCGACCATGCCGGGCATCGTTCCCTCCGGGGCCAACATCGCTCTTAGAACGGGTGCCCGTTCGGGGATCGCCTTGCCCGCGACACGCCCCACGACTTCCTCAACAGTCTCGATCCGCTCCCTGGTCGGGGCAAAAAGGCTATCCGCCGTTTCGACCACCTCGACCATGGTGGTGGTTATCTTCTCGTACGCGTTGATATCCTGAGTGGCTCGGACGGCTTTGACAGTCTGGGTGGACTGGCCGGCCGCTTGGGCCTTTCGGATCGCGTCCACCGCCAGCTTGACGGTAAACAAGCCGACACCCAGACCGAGCAGCAATGGAATGATTGCTTTTCGCTTCATGGTTTGCCCTCTGCGGTTACTTGTCTAATGCCGCGACCAACGGGTCGCGCGACCATAGCCTGTCGGCTCCGACAGACCCGGACCCCCACCAACCGCCCGGGGTTCCTAGGCTCATCTGTTTATCGGATCGTTTCCACCGCCATTGGACCTATCCATTGGGAAAATCTTCGGCAGGCTTGCAGACCGGGGGCACCGGGAAGTCCCCCGCCCCTCCCAGCACTAGAAACGCCGGTAGCCCCGACAAGCGGGGCTAGCGGCTTCGGAGAGTGCACGGGGCGATGTCGACGAGGATCAGTCTTAAAGACCCTCTTTGCGCATGCTGCAACTCCCCACCAGATTGTAGTCGTGCGTACCGAAGAACCCGCCCAGCAGCGAGACATCGTTGTACGGAATAGAGACGACGACGACCTCTACCGGATTGGCCGACGTCGCGTGGCTCATCGTAACCGCGTAGGTCGACAAACCGGTCGGAGCCATCACCTGGTTGATGGCGTCGATAACGTTGCTGTAAGGCTCTACCGACGACTGCAGGACCGCCAGGCGGCACCCCTCCCGGGCGGAGGTCTGAAGCGTCTGGCGAACCATAAACACCCAGCCGTACTCGATGATGCCGAACAGAATCGTCAACAGCAGCGGCAGGACTACGGCAAACTCGACCACGGCGGCAGCACGTGCCCGTCCCGAGTTATTGCGTCGAACGGCCCGCCTGAATCGTCGTCTCACGTTCATGACTATATCCCCCACCATCCGAATATCTTCGCGGCTAGCACGATCAACGTGCCCGCCGTCAGCGGCACACCATAGGGCAGCAACTGAGACGTTGTGCCGAAACTCCTGGCCGAACCGAATTCACTGAAGATTGCCCTCCGGTTCGAGCATTTCGCCAGGATTACACCCAAGTTCGCACAAGCCATCGTGAGCCGGCCTGTTGATACGATCATCACAACGGCCACCAGCCCGCCGATCACGGCGCCGAGGCCAAACGAGTAGAACGTAAGCAGAGGTCCCATCCAGACGCCGATTGCTGCCAACAGTTTGACATCGCCTGCGCCCATGCCGTGCATGAGCCACGGGACGATGAGCAGGCCGAAACCAACCAGCAGGCCTCCGGCTCCGGTCGCCAGTCCGGCCCACCCGAAGTAAAAACACTGAACCGCAAAACCGGCGAGAATCAGCGTGAGGTTCAGCCAGTTGGGAACCCTCCGCTGGGAATAATCAATCCAAGATGCCAGCAAGATCCCGGGTACCAGGACCGCACAGGCTGCGTGCCAAAACCCCACATCCATCGAAAAGACTCCCATGCGCTAGAGGAAAACGCTTAGACCACCGATTCGTTCTCGATTCACGTGGCGGTGCCTCGCGTGCCACCGCCGGCTTCTTCCCCTCTCGCACGGCATGACGGTGTAAGGGCGTGGGCGCCGTCCGTGCTGGCGGCGCCCACCGACCCCACACCATCCCATGTGTCGACCTGCCGCCGTCTGGACGGCAGGCGGAGCAATGCGATCTCGACACCTTACGACCCGCCGCCGGTGGCTCCAGCCAGCGTGGTGTCGACGTTCGTGAAGATCCCGTCGACCGTCGTGCCCAGCCCGGTAATCGCACCGAGGGCCACGATAATAATCAGCGCCAGCATGACCGCGTACTCGGTGGCCGTCGGGCCATCCTCAGACCTCAGAAAGTTCTTCGCCACATTCAGGAAACTCTTCATATGCGTCACTCCTCTCTAGTTATGGGCTGGTGAATCCAGCCCGGGTTCATTTCGAAGGTTACCCAGGCACACGTATCGTTGTAGCGTCCCGGCCCTTCTTCCAAGCGACTCAGACCTCCTGGGGCACGAGCCGGTTCAGGCAGAGATTGTCGTAGCGACGAGTGTCGGCGTGGCACGAAACCTCGTCCGGCTGCGATGTCTTTACGCGGGGAACAGGTGGATGGGACGCTTCCGTTCCCCAGACGGTCGCCGGCGGGAATCGAACGCCGCCAATCCCACTACTCGAATGTAAGAAACAGATTCCTCCCGAGCAAACAACATTCTCGTAATTTTCTGAGTTCTTACGTTAGTGCTACGGCATGGCACCGTTATCGGCCAGCTCTCATTAACAATAACGTGGTGATACAACCGCAGACCGGAGCGCAACTCAACATCACCATGACTAAACACGCGAAGGAAATCGGCGCCGGCGCACAACGATAGGGAATGCTCGCTGGTGAACATCGCGGCCGGCACACGAAAGCCGCGCCGTACCCTACTCGTGGTTGGAAATACTGATCGTACCACTGCGCGACTATCGACGGTCCGAGACAATGGGTCAGAACACATCAACAGAGGTGGCAACCATCGTCCAGAGGTTGTTCACGTGCTGACCGAACATACTCATGGTTCCGAGAACGGTGAGCGCGATAAGGGCAAGCATGACCCCATACTCTGTTGCCGTCGGTCCGTCCTCCGATCGTAATAGTTGCGGCAGTCTTTGTAGCCAACCATTCACGGTTGTGCCTCCCTCCGCTTCTGAAAGCGAGACTGCTCAACGGGCGCGTAATTGCGCGTCGTTCCGCAGACACTCGTATTGAGCGTCGTATATGGTTCCGCAGTGTGCAAACGAAAAAAGTCGATTAATTTGTGATCGTTAGAGAAAGCAACGTCCACCGCCGAGCTATCGGACCAGCGGCGGGTGAGTCACATAAGACGGCGCGGCGCTTCAGCATGTGGAACGCAGTGACAGAGCATTCCACCATTAACAGTGTCGAGTTGCATATGGGACGTTATGGGAACCCGTGGAATGACCCTGAGGCAGGCAGGTCACAGATAACCCAGATCGCTCAAATGCTGTTCTATTTGTGAGCGCTGTTGATCGTCGAAGCCATCTGGGCCGGCGCGGTTGTGAGCAACCCCAACCAATTGTGGTTCCAGTCGATCGAGATTATCGGGCAAGACCTCTTCCTTGGATGTATCTCCCACCCACGACCGGCCATCCGTATTTGCCGGGACCGGCAATCCGAGGCAGGCAAGCACGGTTGGAGCCAGATCGACACAGGCCGGTCTGGCAATCCTGACTGGGACGTTGGTTGCCAATACACCTGGCACGGCAGTGGGATCGACCAGATGATCGGCCGTCCACAGCTTGTCGTTGTCACCCACCACGTTGGTCGGTGCACCTCCTAGTGCCGTCTGCCGGCTAGCACGGTGGCCCGGCTCGAATCCAACGACCAGATCCGGACGGTCTGCGGCATGCGGGCCGGAATAAGCATCACGAGCAAGGTACACGCTGCGCACCATCGTCGCAGCGGATTCAGGATCGCGCGCCCCCAGCAGCCCCGCAACGAGCTGCCCGAGGATGTGTTCTGCTTGCTCACCCACTTTTACAATGCCGTTTGACTCCCGCCCCGCGAGATTGAGATAAATACCTGCGAAGCCCACTGCATACGCTCGCGTGTGATCCCAATCGACGTCTCCGAACAAGGAGCGGCCCTCGCCGGGCTGCTCGAGCCTCAGGAAGCCGTTGTCAATTAGCCAACCATTCAGGTGAACCGAACGGTGGAAGGATGCAAAACCATGATCGGATACCACAAGAACTGCCGTATCGCTGCCGGCTGCGTCGAGCGCTGCGGCGACGACATTGTCCATGTCCTGATACAATTTGTGAATGACCCCGCCGTACTTCTTGGCTCTTATTGGGTCATACGTCGGGCTTCCCTCATCTTCCGCACACCAGAACATATGTTGAATACGGTCACTGGTGTCAAACACGAATGCGAACACTCCATCCGTGAAGCGATTCAGTTCGTGCTCGAACATCTGCCGTCGTTCCCGGTCGATCTCACCACACTGCTGCAGGAAGGCGTCCAGATCGTACCGGCCGTCGGTGACCGCATTGGTATCCTCCGGAATCCCGAGCGTGTAGAAGAGACCGAGGCGGTCTGCCAGCTCTGTTCCGTAGGCGGCAGGATGCGTGAGCGGCCAGACTTGCCGTCTCGGGTCGATCTGCAACGGTGTGGCGAACAGGCGAAGCTCGGGATTCGTACTGACGAGGTAAAACTTCACCAGGGCGTCGCATACCTGGATCGGGCCCCACTTGAACTGAACCGTACACCATTCCGACCACTGGCCAGGCCGAATTTCATACCGCTGCGACCCCACGCCCAGCGTTAGACCTCGGTCTGTCCGTTCAATGCCGAATCTCACCCGAACCGGCCGCGATCCGGAAATACCGGTCATCGCCGGACCTAACAGATGAGTGTGTATTCTCTTGCCTCTCCAGGCGACGGGCACCACATTCTCATCGCCCTTACCGTCAACGGCGGTGGTGTAGTAAGTGTACCTGCCCAGGCGCCCGGTTACGTCGGGCACACCGAGACCGGCCAAGAACCGGCCTTCCACATTCTCGGCCGGGAAAGTCACCGGCCAGCGGATCACCGTTGTCGGCACCCCGGCATCTGACGTCATCCGCCAAAATCCCGGCACCTGTTGCGGCGAAACATAGCGGTTCTTGCCTCCGCTGAGCCCCGGTCTGGCGCGCTGGAGCGAGAGATAGGGAACATAGTTTCTTGGGTCGCGATGAATGAAATCAAATATGCCGTGTTTTCCCGGACTGCATCCGATCGCCAGTGAGGACCAGGCCACGGGACTTTCAGCCGAATTGCTCGTCGCTAATGGGCAAAGCCTTCCCCTCTTCTGCGGCCGAGAAAACGCTCGAAACTCGCCCTCGTGGGCCATTCGGGCTACCCGCTTGGGATCCAACCCGTCCATTCCCAGTATCAAGACTCTGGAGTAGCGGTCTTGCGATTTCATCATCGTTCCGGGCTTTGCGCCTTGGGCCGTCTAGCGCCGCGCCGTCACGATGGCAATCAGCCGCGTCAGGCAACGCTTGAACTGTGTAAAGCCAATGGCAATGCCCGCACAGGCCACACCCAGCAACAAGCCCAGCGACGAAAACAGACTGGCCTCTGTGCCTGGGTCAACGTACCCCCTGCGCGGGGCTAGCCCCCGGGCCCAGTATGAACCACAAGCCGATCGTTACCGCCGTCACGCACCTGCATATGTGTTTGAGTCTCATAACCACTCCTGGTATCCGCGTGTCTCTCTCTCCAGCTTTCAAACAGATTCGCCATCGATTCCGCCCGGCCGGCCATGACGGTTGCAAGATTCACGTGCATTTCCGGATCTTCGCGCACGTTGAACAACGCCTGCAGGCCACGCGAGTTTACCTCTAACAGGTATCCATCGATGTATACTGAATCGACCCAGGTCAACCAGTGGGCCAGCTCGGCCTGCATATTCATTCGTTGCGTGATTGACAAACCCGCAATAGACGCTCCGTGTGTCTGGGCAACAGATAATGCGCGCCGCGGCGGGTCAGCGCCGTTCAGTGGCAGGCGGTATGCCCGCTGAGCCAGGTCCGGTATTTGAACCCCTGCCTCTTCCAACCAGGGTGACAAACACATCGACCGGCTGCACCGGCACCTCAAGCCGCTGTCCATCAGTCCCCCCGGCGGTCGAACGATCAAGGGGATATGCAGCAATCTGTAGTGGGAACCCGCGGTATGGTAGAGCATGCCCTGCTCCCCAAAGAGCTCCCCGTGATCGCTGGTAATGGCGATCCAGGAATCTTCCGTCAAACCGGCTTCGGCCAGAATCTTCAGTAATCCGCCAATGACTTCATCCCGATAGGCCACCTCTGCATCATAAAGCGTCTTTAATAACCTGATCTGTTGGTCATCAAAAATGCCGGGAAGACCGCAGGCGTGTGCAGCCAGGCGGTTCTCGTGCTGCTGCAGTTTGCGATAGGCCCGGCGTTGATCGGACGTCAAATACGATTCAATATATCGGGGTGGCGGACGATACGGATCATGCGGCTCGAAGTAGTTGATAAAGATGAAACTGGGGCGCTCTGAGGAGGTGTTGAGTGCCAAGCGCTTGCCCAGGAGCAGTTCGTCCATGATGAGCCTGCATCGTGAGCAACATTTGCTGCAAGGCCGATCCATGTCGTAGTATCATGAATTGTGCCGCATCGTAAGACCAGCCGCCAACGACTTAGGAAGGGATCCGTGGAAGTCTCGATGAAGGTGTCAAATCCTCGAGTAAAGCCGTTCTCCCGGCTCAACAGCCAGTTATTGGAAATGCCGAACGTGGCGTAACCGCGGCCTTTCAGCAACTCCGCCATCACCGGCCATTGGTCATCCAACTCATAATGTCCCCAACTGACCCCGTGGGTCTCAGGATACAGTCCGGTGAACAGACTGGCGTGTGTCGGCAGGGTCCAGAGAGCTGTACTCAGTGCATCAAGATAGACGATCGACGATTCCGCGAGGCGATCCAGATTCGGCGTCAGACTTCCGCCACCGTTTGAATACACGCCCACGGCGTCAGCCCGCAGCGTATCGACGACTACGAGAATACTGTTTGGCGCTCCCTCGCCAGACGGACACCCCCCTCCTCAGGTTCGTTTAGCCATCCTCTCATGTGGGCGCTGGTCTTATTCAGTGATGCTCCGGTGAACGCCACGCACAGTAGCCAGGTCACACAGACTGCGGCTCGTGTCATCGCCGGCAGTCGTGGCTTGTCGGACGTGGACCGGCGGCCTGCGGCAACGGCCGTTGCCACAGCCACAAGCAGTGCGAATATGGCTACCATATGGGTGTCCGGTAAGCCTCGATACAGGACCAGGCCGTTGGTCTGAAGTGTCAGGAGACCGGCAACAACCCCTAATGAAGTACAAGGCAAATAACCTCTCACAATCGGTCGGAAACGGCGAATTGTCCGGGCCACGAGCCAGCCCGTCCCCGGCAAGCGCTTGCCACCACAACAGCGAGCGCGCCGAGAGCTGCAACATTTGCGAATACCGCGAGGGCCAGCTGTGTGGCATGAATGTCTTCCGTGGAAAACCACCACCGGACCATCACTTCTGCGATAGCCATGACGACTGCCAAGGAGAGTGGTGCACTTATCTTCCAAATCACATTCATAGGAGGTACAGGCCCGATAAGACACTGCACTGGTGCACGATGTACCCGGCCATTTTCTCTAACCGCTCACGTGCAGTCGTCAGTAATCTCGGATTCAGGACTCCAGAAGTCAAAGAGCCGACGCCTGGAATCTTACCGAGATCTGCTGAGAAAGTGTGTTGAAAGCCTTTGGACAGAAACAGGGTACCGTACATCAGTTCCCATAAGAGGCTGACCTTGTGGTTGAGCAGGCGCTTGGTCGTTAAAGGAGAGCAGCGCCACGAACGATAATCAGCCGGTGTATACACCCTGGCAACGTTCGTTGATCGACCGGGTCATCGCGGGAGCGGCACATGGGGGCGGTTGGGGTTATAGGGCGGACGCCTCCGCGTGCGC
>CP070827.1:38976-63272 GCA_020344555.1 Phycisphaerales bacterium | reverse complement strand
CCGGGGAATACCTGATCCACCGCCACGAAGCCTGGAAGTCCGGCGATCGAAGGCCGGACGCTCGCAACCTTGTCGGTGGTCCGAAGGTCGCGCGGCCGTCGCCGATGCGAACCCGTTGGCGAGATCTTTTGGCAACGTTAGCGCGCTGCTTGAGCAACTAGACCTAACCATTATTGCCTATCGGTCGACCCCCCTGTTGTCCCCCCTTGCAGGGAAGCCGGTCGCTAAACACACACGCAGGGGGGACGGCCGGGGGCGACCCGCTACGCAATTGCAGCTTGCCCGTGGGTCTGGTGGGCTCGTGCCGCGCACGCGCACGGACCATCCCCAAAGGCTTTCCAGATCAATGCACAGGTCGATGTGCGCGGTCCCTGCCCATGCCACGCCGAGCCAAGCACGTACCGGTGCGGGAGCCGGCCGAGGGTCACGGCGGCCTGCGGGGACGCAGGCCGCTACTTGGGTTGCGGGCCCACCCGCATTAGGGATTCGACGTCAGGGATTGGGGCCGTCGGCCGTTGGTCATGTTTTTGCTACAAGCCGATCGCCGGGGCCGGAGGCCGATGCCATTGCCTTTGTAACCACATCCGGCTATACACGAATGATAGGTGATCGAGGCTAGGGTAAGCATGAGCACCAACGTCAACAGGATCCGGAACCCTGATTTTTCTCAGGGTGAGCCCGAGCCGCGTTCTTGGGTATGGTCGGCCACGGTCAAGGGAGCGCGGTGGAGTCGCGGCTCTAGGGGTCGCCCGGCGGGCACCGACGGTATCAAGATCATCAGCAAGCGGCTCAAGGGAGCTGCCCTTTGGTCTCAGACGATCACGTGCAAGCCGGAACAGTCCTACCGGGTCGAGGCCACCGTCACGTGCAATCTGACCGTGCCAAATGAGAGGACGGCCCCCGAAGCGGCCGGGTTTGTGCTCATGGTTGAGCCGTTAGCCGGTAAACGTCCGGCAGGTGAACGGCGGGTTACGCCAGCTCTGCACCGTGCGTCCAGGCCTGTTGAGGTCCGCGCCTACTTCGAGGCGCCCGAGGACAGCCGTCGACTGAAGCTGTCCGTTGGTGTGGTGGACGCCCGTGGGACCGCGTGGGTCCACCACGTTCGTCTCATAGAGATCCTCGAACCTGAGGAAGAATCACACATCCTGGCGCTCCCCGCTCCATCACATACGCTACCGCCGCTGCGCCCGGCCCAGCGTGCATGTATATGTTCCACAAGAGCCGCCGAGAGGCCGATTGGTCAACTGCTGGCCGGTTATTTCGGCGAGTCGAACGTCTTCACCGTTGCGCCGGAAAAGCTGCAAACTCTCAAGCGAAAAGTCGACGCGTTGCTCTTGCCCGATCCGACCGCTCCGCCGTCGATCTCTACCCTGGGCGAACTGATCGAGCTGGCGGCGGACCGGATCGTGGTTATTTCACTGCCGGCGTTTGCTCAGGTCGCCAAGGGCGGCCTCAGCGTGCGTCGTGTCGAGCAAGAGGATGACCCGATTCACGCCAAGGTCAGCTTTGCGAACTCTGCTACGCGGGGTTTCGCGCTGGATGACGTGTTTCCCTATGCGTGGTGTGGCAGCCCCCGGGGTAGCTTCGTCCAGAACCACTTCCGCAAGACGAGGGCGTTGAAGGCATTCTGCGAGAAACACAACTTCGTGACCCTGCTGGAATCCGTGTGCGACCAGGATATCACCTCGGACCGACCGATTTGCCTGTATATGGAAACACCCGGCGGCGGGCTGTTCGTGCTGGATATTGAGCCGGCGGAGGCGGAGGCGTCGACTTTCAACGAGCCGGCGCTGGCCATGCATCTGCTGCTGTCGGTTCTTGGCCAGACGCAAAATGGCCTGGGGCAGTACATGGTGCCGGCCCACACGGAGGCGGAGTTCCGCGAGTCGATCCGGGACATGGCCGATCGGTCCGAGCTGTTCGTGGTACACGATGCGGATCTACCGATCGATGAGGTGACTGAACAGTTGGTCACCATCGGGCGGGAGGATCAATCATACGGTCTACCGATTCAGCCCAAACCGGTCATCCTCGTACGGACCGGGCTGAGTTCCGGAGACGTGGAAAGCGTCTACGGCGCGTTCGTATGGTTCAAGCAGCTTGTCCGGGTGGGGCCGTACCACTTTCCCTACGCTCAGCAACTGGCCGGCCAGTTTCGATTGGCCTGGGTTCCGTTAGTCGAGCCATGGGAGGCTCGCGGCGGCTGGCGACGAAGCTCGCGCCCGTCACCGGGTAGGACGGGCATCACCGCGGACTGCGGACATATAGCCGCGCTCATTGACGTGGTATCGTGTTTGGGCAACGAAATAGGTGTGGTGCTGCCAAGCCACGAAGGGGTCTATCAACGATACGCAGAGTGGCTTCCGCGGATGGCCGCGGCGTTCGCGCCTGGAGGAGCTTTCCTGCCGACTGTTGATGATCGTGAGACGTTCTGCGATCGCGACCGCTTCGCGTGGCGGCATCTACGGCATGATCCGCAGGTCATCGTTGATCCTGAAGCATTCCAGACCGAAGTACATCGCAGCGTGATGGCCGCCGGCGGCCAGGTCGTTCGCATTGAGATACCCGGACACGACGCCGATTTTTGCGCTCAGTCGATCCGGTGTACAGATCTGGTGGCAACGCTCCTGGAACATGTCATCGGGCTGCAATACGGTCTGATCGCCGTTAATCGCCAACCGATGACCGTGCATTTCGACAGGTTCCCTCCCGTGGGACCCGGCGAGACCCTGATCATGGATCGCCGTGATCCGATGCTGCGGACGGACGCGTCACAGGCAGGATGAAGCGAGCTATCACCCAATCAGCCGTCGGATATAAGCAAATCGAGAATCCGAAGCCCACGACCCGTTATTCGCTCGTCGTTCGTCTGGCGAAGCGAATCGCTTGCTTGATGGGTGTCAGGGCAGTGTCCGGCAGCAGGCCGTAGTTGTCAATCTCCACGCCGGTAATGCCGAGCTCCACAGCCCTCGATACTGTGCTGACCAGCTTGGGGCCGTGCGCACCGATTACAAGGCCCTCAGGCAGACGCAGCTCGTTGCGCCGGGCGACTGATGACAGAGCCGAGTCCAGCCCGTCGGGATGGTCAAGTCGCGTAATGACGGCCGCGGGAAGACTGGGGTCCGGATCGGTGTGCTGCCGGCTATCAGCCCCTGCGAATGGCCGATCCAGCAACAGCTCGCACTTGCACGAATCTGCAAGGCACCCAACAACCGATGACAGCTCCTCGGTCCGCCAGCGATAATACTCTGCTAACGGGACGTTGTCGGAGAGGACGGCATCGAGCGTCCGGTCGGTCACCAACCCGGCGTCCAGGCTCTTCTGTAGAATAACCTGCACTGAGCGTCGCGCCATATCCACATCAACCTGGGCTGCGGTGGCACGCTGGTGGCACGACTCGCAGAAACAGGTGGCGAGCAGTGGCTTCTCCGTTTGCCCCAGCAGCTCGATGCCGTGCAGATCATTCTGGAGCGCTTCCGGCCAAGCGATCTCCACATCCGTCAGCGTGATGCCGGCGATGTTGTCACGTCCGGACAGATCGCAAACAAGACCGCTCAGATACGCCCGGACATCCGGATTCGCAAGACATACTGCAGTGTGCGACTCGACCCCAAACACGTTCTTACAGGCCATTTCGCTGTAGCGCTGTGCGAGGCGTCCGGTCATCGCGGCGGACACTATCACGCGAAGCTCCATCGCATGTTCGGCGCAGGCCTCGGCGATGTGCTTCAGTGGCTCTCGCCCCCTGACCCATGTCGATATGATGGGCTTGCACCGCGTGCCCGTGTAGTGTTGTTCATTCGGATGAAAGAAGACGCCACCGCGCGTTCGAAAGACACGCGGCCGCACATCACGGACACGCAGTTGCACAATTGGCGGCGCCCCGACCCATACCGACAGGCCGGTGACGCCGATCTCCCCATGCAACCGATCCAGGACCGCTGCGACGCCTTCGTCGATCAGGTCCCAAGGATAAGCAGTCAGAAATGCACGAAGCATCGGCATCAAATCCCCTCGGACGCCGGTATCACCTCGTCATAGGTGCTCTCGAGTACGTCCACCATCCGCCGACAAGCCTGCTCGGCAGTAACGCCGTAGAACTTCGGTGCAACAGGTTCCCTGGCGGGGATCTCGTTCCCGTCCCGGTCGACAGCCTTACACGTCGAAACCCAGTGATCCTCCTCGTACTCAACGTGGATTCCGAACCACTGCGGCCCTTCCCGCTCATTCCACACTTTGTAGAGGTGAAACGGCATCTCACTCAACCTCATCGTTGGACATGCCCAACCCGGTGTATTCTAGCGGCGCGGGGAAACGAGGCCAAGAGGTCGGCACAGCGGGCATTTCGGCTAGGCAAAACCTGTGATTTGTGGGGGCTCCGTACATGTCAACAAGTCACTGTGAGATCAGGCTTTGCCGCTGCGATCTATCTCCCGTACCCAAAGCGCACTACGAGAAAGAGGACCGAAAAACAGGTCAAGAAAATCAGTCCGGCCCAACTGAGGAACAGCAGCCACTTCCGGGGAGCCGCCTCCTTGGACAGCTTGCCAACCGCAATAGCCCGAAAATTAAGGTAGGCGAACAGCGGTGCTGAGAGAAATGCGAGCGTCGTGGCGAAGTCCACCAAGGTCAACATGCGGCTGGTCAGATAACGGTAGATCAGCAATGCCCCGGCCATCATGACGATCATGAACGCCCAGTATGGTGCTTTGCCCATCTTCTGCGCGCCGGGCCAGGCCACTCCGCACCCGGCGGTCAACACCCTTGGGTATCCGTCGAGCACCGTCAGCGTAGTGCTCAGCATCGTCGTGAAGGCGGCTGTGATGACGACAGGCCGGCTCCACTCACCCAGAGCGCTTGTATACATGCCGACGAACCGGGCGGCAAAATCAGCAGCTCCTCTGGGGAATGTCTCCCCAGCACCGAACATTACCAATGCACCCAAGCTCAAGAACATAAGCGCCATAATCAACGACGCTGCATAACCGAGATTGAAGTCAAAAAGGGCCTCACCCAGGGTGGGCCGATGCCCGGTCTGCTTGATACGTTCCTGCATCCATAGGGAAGGCCAGGCGGAAGCATCCACCGGCGTTGGCATCCAACCCATCAGCATCACCAGAAACGCGATCCCCGCCACATCCCAAACTCTCGGGGCCGCAGGCTCCGGTGTCGCGACGCGACCATGACCTGCGGCTGCCACCACGGCCACCACGGTGCAAACGGCCAGGAACACCATGAGCAGTTTCATCAACTTGTCCAGCAGGGGATATCCACCGGAGGCGAGCACGAGGACGCAGCACGCCAGCAGAATCACCGCCCAGGTCATCGGCGTGAGGCTCACCGCGACCATCTGCGAGGCCATCCCGGCTGTCACAATCGTCAAGACGGCGGTGGTCGGCACGCTCAGGCCCAGCGCAACGATCAGATAGCCGATCAGCGCCCAGCGGCCAACGCGCCGGTAACCGACCAGCAGACTCTCACCGGTGGCGGCCGTATAGCGATGACCGAATTCGAAGAACGGGTATTTGAACAGGTGGACAACAATGACCGCCCAGACGAGCGTAAACCCGTAGTTGGCTCCGGCACGTGTGGATTGCACCAGGTGAGAGACACCGATTGCGGCCCCGGCATACATGACACCCGGCCCTACGGTCTGCACTAAACCCGACCACCGCTGTGTCCGCCTCGCCACCACGTTGCCTCTCATCGAATACTATCCGGTGTCTGAGACTACAAATGACCCAAGCATACGGCAAGCTGTGAATGTGCTCCGCCGCAGGCGTCCGACGAAGGACAGGTTGGATGCAGGGCGGCTGGCGGACTTGCTTCCCAGCTTGGCGGGTCTGTCTGAGTACAACAAGATGGTCCTTCGACCAACTCGCTCTACGACCCAGTAAACGCCGCCTGAAACTCGGCGAAATCGACCAGGTCAACGTCGCCGTTGTCGTCGAAGTCAAAGCACCGGCACCCGGGCTCGGTTCCGCCGCCGGGACCCAAAAGGCACGCTTTCAAGTCACCGTAGTCGTCCAAGGCCGCGTCGCCGTCGAGATTGCAGTCACCGGGAACCACCCCCACCATATCGAGCGTCACGTCGGTTGCGGTGTAGACCACCTCCATGTTCAGGTACGGGGATAGATTCGTCACGTTTACGGTGTCGAACTCGTCGACGACGCTACCTGCGGTGAGGATCTGGAAGCTGTCCCCCGGTACCGGTGCGAAGCCGTTGGTCGGGAGGTTGACCTCCAGGTTCCCGGCAAGGTTCGCGGTACCCGAGACGGTGAGCAGATCGTATTCACTGCCCTGGTTCAGGCCGGCGATGTCGATCTCCAGCGCACTGTTGATTCCCTGGATGTAGGCCCCGTCGATATCGAGGACACCCGTCGAAAGCCCCGGGGCGGTCGTCCCGCTGGAGTTAAGCACGTTTCCCGTGATCGCTCCGGCGCCAGTCAGCAGGCCGCCGGTGATATAGACCGGTGCGGGGCCGAACATGTTCAGATCGCCGCCGTTGAGCACAGTCCGTCCGGCGGTCTGAACGTAGTGACCGTCATAGTGCGTATAGAACTCTAGCACGCCCGTTTGGACTTCGACCGTTCCGGTGTTGTTGGTGGGCGCAGAGATCGTACTGGTACCGGCCCCGGCGGACTTAACCATCGTGCCGGCGTTGTTGAGGGTCTGGTGGAGGCCAGAAATGACGCCGCCGTCGAACTGGATGTCTATCACGCCTGTGGCAAGGTTGTTGAATACCACCGTGCCGTATGGCATGTTGAACCCCCCGAGGAGTGTGGCCGTGGCGGTGTTGTTGAAGGTGCAGTAGCGGAGCGATTTCTCATCCCCGCTATAATTGACCAGCACATCGCCTTCGGCATTGACCGTTCCGGTACCAGCGCCATCGAAGTGCCCACCGCCGTTCCATGTGGTCAAGCCGGTGATAGTGATGGAATTCGGCGTTTGGATCGTGCCGCGGCTAAGAATGAGGTTCGTGACCTGAACCGGCTCGCCGCTGTTGAAGTTGGCGAAGGCAGTACCGCTGGCTCCCGGACCGACGCTGAGGGTATCGAACCGAATCGGCTCGCCGATGATCGCGTTGAAGTTCACGGTCCACTGCTGGATGTAGAACGATGAACCGTAGCTGACGACATTGGCCTCTTCGGTGAAGGTCAGTACCGAGGCGGAGTTCGTCGTTGCCGTGGTGACGTCGTAGGTTCCCTGGATAGTGTGGCCTCCTTGAGGGAACTCGACGTTGTCGGCGATGATGCTTGAGCTGGGGTGAAACTGATGCCCGCCGTTGAATGCGAGCGTGGTCCCAGGATCGCCACGGAACTCGCCGGTGCTGTTGCCGCCCAAATAGAACCACAGCATACCGGTTTTTGCGTGTATCAATCCGGAGTTTTCCGTGTAGGTATAGACCGAGCTGCGTCCCGAATCCACAGACTTGATGAGTGTGCCTTCGTTCACGAAGACGTCGTCGTGCCAGCCGCTGAGAATTCCGCCGTCTCCCTGGTACTCATAAGTCGAACCCGGCCGAATCTCGAACCTCGAGGCACCGGGAAAGGCCAATACCCCCTCACAAACCGAAGTGCTGTTGCCGTCGAGAATGAGCGTATGGTTCTCCAGGTACGCAACGTTGTTGATTTCTAGACCGCCGTTCGCATAGGTCACGCCAGGCCCGGTCAGCTTGGCACCACGCGTGTCGCCAACGCCGGTAAACTCAAACACTCCGCCGATGTCGAGACGGTCAATTACCTCCAACACCGTGTAGAGCCCGGTGAGTCCCAGGTCGCCGTCAATCCATGAGGCGTTGTTGAGGGTCAGCTCTGCTGGGGAGGGGGACCCAGCAATGAGGCTCAGACTCTCGCTGCAGGCGAGGGTCCCTACGGCCAACGCGCCATTCGAATAGGTGACCGTCGGGGTTCCGGGAACGTCGATGCAAACTTCGGAGCCGGCAGTCGGCGAAGTCCCCTCGAGCCAATTGCTCGGGGAATGCCACGGGCCGCTGGGGCCGTCCCAGTTGAACATGTTCTCGCACTCGTCCGGGATGGCGTTGAGGTTGCAGTCGTTACTGAACCCACTGGCGATGTCACAGTCGTCGGGAATGATATTTCCGTTGCAGTCTGCGGCCGTGCCGCAGCCAGCGATCGTCGCACAGAACGAAGGTGGCACGCCGGACGCGCACGGAGGTACTACGTCCAATCCGGAGGCGTCACAAGCGACCTCGCAGACGTCCAGGATTCCGTTGTTGTTGCAGTCCTCGATGACAAACGGCCCGAAGACCGCGGACGGCCCCCAGCGCCTTCCGGTAAGAGCACAATCCTGAGCTCGGACATGGAAGTAGTATTCTCCCAGGTCGTAAAACTGGACCGTTACCTGGGGCAGGCAACCCGTCAGGTCGACGTCGGTTGCCACTGTTGGGACGACAGCGTAGTTGGTGGGGTCCGTGTCCCACTTATAGGCATAATCACAGGCACCCGTCGTGTCATCGTGCGGGGGCAGCCATTCGATCGTGACACAGGGCATCACGCCTCCCACACCAAGCGGATGCGTAGGTGAGTCAACCCACGTCACCGCCTCAGGATCCGCCCAATCGTCGGGGTATTGTGCCGCCTCGGCGTAAGCCGGAGATACGTTGTACGCCGTTTTCCAGAAGGCCAGATAGTGCTCAGGGTACACGCTCATGAAGAGGATGATGAACTCCTCCACGTCAGAGGCCTGCGGCGGGGCCATCGTGATGTGGAAGATCTCGTCGAAACCCAGGCACAGCGAATCCCTGATTCTATCGGTGTTATGGTCGTCTTGCGTTTCGTCCTCCATGTCTCGCAGCAGGGCTCCGACAAACCGCTCCGTGATCAGCGCATCTGACCCGCCGTGCATCAGACCGTCCTGGCAGCACTCAGTGAGCGACTCCTGGTTCTTATCGCAGTCTTCGAGCACGACCCACTCCGAGCCGTCGGACAGGGTGTAGTCTTCAGCCCATGAGCGCCCGATGACGTCGGAAAACCAGTTCGGGAAGCCCTCGTGCCAGGCGTCGTTCAGGTTCTCCGGGCATCCGGCGCAATGGCCGGGATTCGGACAATCATCAGGGTCGGCACCAGGGCACCCCACTCCGCCGCACTCGGGGCAATCTTCGCCATCACAGAAGCCGTTGCAGTAGTCAACATCGATGTGGGCGGCCTCATGATACGTGAAGTGGTGACCATACTCGTGCAGATGCGTGCCGTCGTTCCACTGCCGAAACGAGCTGATCTTTATCTCCTGGTAAAAGGTGCTGTAAGATGCGTTGTCTCCGGAGGGCCAGAGCACGTCCACCTCAGGAAGCGTTGCGATACCCCGACTCGTGAGGAAACGGTGTCCCCGAGTGATGCTGTTGTGGATATGCAGAGCAGGCATGAGTGCGCTGTTGCCAGGCTTGTGCGTCCCGAAGTCGTAGTGCCTCCCATCCCAGTCGCTAATGTAGTCGTCGATGTTGCTCCAGGAGTATTCCGCCTCAAGGACGTGCTCCGGATCCTGCACATTGACAACACCGGTGTCGCATTCGTAGCGCAGGTAAATGTCCGGCGTGTCGCCATCATCATCCCAGGTGAACCATCCTGTGTCGAAAGTGCCATCCGGATTGGTGCGGCCCGACCGGATTTCGTCGTCCCAATCATCGTCCTGATCCATGACTTGGAACCAGATGTAGTCGACGCCCTCTTCCGTGTAGCCGGTCGGACCCGTGCAGCGGTCGGACATGCCTGTGGGTCGGTCATACACAATCCGTCCCTCGAAACGCAGAGTCAGATCCCCGCGCGACCCATCGGGGGCGTCAGGAGCGCCCGTGCGCCGGAGCACCTCGGATGGCGGCGGCGAAGGCGGAGTCGTTTTCTGAGGCACCGACTCTACTCTTACCGACGCGCGGTCCTTGCCGCGTTGAGCGAACGCGGCCGGGCCGATGCGCAGGGATCTGGTGACTTTTCGGCCATCGTACCTCAGCGTCATTGTGATGCGCTGGTCCGCATCGGTGGGGACCGCGCGGAAGGGGATGCGGAACTCACCCTCGCTCGCCCACACCGAATCGGACGCCACATCAACATCGAGAATCGTCCAACCCTCACCGTGAATCTCGAATTCCGACAGCGTTCCCGCTTCGCGAACGTCCACGATGAATACGCCGTGGTACTCCACCCCGGACTCAGCCGCGAGCGTGTCGGCCGGCATGTTGATCTTGATGGGCGGGCCCTCGTCCGCCCGTGCCGACGTGCCGACGACAAGCAGCACCGCGCCAAGTAGCAGACCACTTGCTCCGTTTTGTCGGTTAAGTTCCATGTGGACCTCGCTTCACCGGACCTCCGATAATGCCTCTTTTCCCGTTCGCCAGGGCATCCACCCAGGGTACACAGAACAACTGGCGTGCTGCAAGCAAGTGTCGCAGAATCCGCGCCCATAGACATGCCTCCTGCTATCCGCGAATTCCCTGCGTCTCGCTCAATCTCGCCCTCTTGGCGGCGCGGATTCTCTACCGTTATCGAGCGATGCCCGCCGGCTGATGATGCGTACCAGCCGGTTCTTCAATCAGACATCGGGTGCGTCGCAGCGATGGCGGCACCTCTGAGCACAGAAGACCGGTCACCGCCGTGTTGTGCGCCGGTGTAACCTGGGTATCGCGAAAAAAAACCGTACACAGTGGGTCGCAGTCCTAACACCCGAAAAAAGGCAATGCCCCTCGAGACCGACGCATGTCTTCCGGGGCTAGGCAGACGAAGATGTGAACACTCGGCGGTAACATCAGCATGATTCCACCGCGACGACGAGCTGGGCTGCAACGGCCGGGTCGAAGTTCTGCGGCGGTCGGAGCACTCGCCCGCCGTGAAGAACAACCTCACATGCAGGGGCCGCCGCCGCATCTGTCGTCCGCAACTCGACGAATCGCGGCTTGGCCGACTTGGACGACGGTTTCGTCCGACTCGAACCGGGCAGGCTGGTCTTCGGCTGTGACTTGGATACCGACTCCAGCTTGCGCTTCCACCAACCGAAGTTCACCACCTTGACCCTGCGATGCTGGCAGAACTCTGCTTGGCTTAGCCCGCTCTTTTACCACGCAGCCATCAGCCGCTGCCAATACCTCGCTCGGCCTGACATGTTGCACCTCCGGTGTCATCATCCCACGCCGCAGGTGTCGGCTTCAAGATGTGCTTCGTTGAGCGCTCACATTCCGCCTGCGTTTTACGGGGTATAATAGTCATCATCCGGCGGGGTCACCGCACCGGAAACGTCGGAGGCCACAAGATGGGCGAATGCGCGATCTGTCATCAGCGATCAAATCAGATAGCCGATGCTCTGAGCTTATGCGCGGCTTGCATCCTGGTTGACACGCCCCGAGCTCACGCCCAGGCAGCAGCCGCCCATGCCCGTTCGCGGCGGGAATTCCAACTCCCGGCGCGCCCGCCCCGGGCCCGGAAAGGCGCACGCTGTCAACAGTGCATTAACGCCTGCAGCATCGAAGCCGGGCAGGTGGGCTATTGCGGCGTCCGGCGCAACCATGGTGGCCGGGTCATCGGCGGTGATGCTCAATCCGCCGCTGTTCAGTGGTACCACGATCCCCTACCGACAAACTGTGTGGCCGATTGGGTTTGCCCCGCATCGGGCCCGGCCGGTTATCCAGAATTCAGCGACACAGCGGGTCCTGAACACGGATACACGAACCTGGCGGTGTTCTACGGAGCTTGCTCATTCAACTGCCTGTTTTGCCAAAACTGGCAGTTCAAGGAGCACAGCATCGACGGACCTCGGCACAGTGCCATGGAGCTGGCCGCAGCCGTCACCTCCACGACACGGTGCATTTGCTTCTTTGGCGGTGATCCCTCATGCCAGATTGAGCACGCCCTAACCGCTGCGAGAACGGCTCGGCATGAACGTCAGAACCGTCTTCTCCGAATCTGCTGGGAGACTAACGGTTCAGTCTCCCGCTCGGCATTGAACGAAATGTCCGAGCTGTCCCTCGACAGCGGTGGCTGCGTCAAGTTCGACCTCAAGGCCTGGGACAACTCCCTTCATCGGGCCTTGTGCGGCGTAACCAACCGGCGGACGTTGCGCAACTTCGCGTATCTCGGCCGGTGGATCAGCCGCCGTCCGGATCCGCCGTTTCTGATAGCCTCCACACTGCTGGTGCCCGGGTATGTCCAGGCGGAGCAGGTGGGCCAACTCGCAGCATTCATCGCTCAGCTTGATCCGAATGTACCGTATGCCTTGCTCGCGTTTCATCCCGCGTTCGAGATGAGCGATTTGCCCACCACCTCGCACCGTCAAGCTATGGACTGCCTGGCTGCAGCCAAGAGCGCCGGCTTGACGCGCGTCAGACTTGGGAACGTGCATTTGCTCACCTGAGCCCTGCAAGCACGGCGGGACCACAGCCTTGGCTCGACAGCCGCAAAGCCGCCACGAGTCTGGCACTCAAGCGCCCGGTATCAACACCACTTCGCCGGCTTGTATTTCACCGGTTGGAAACCGGTGTCACAGGGGTTAATGGGATAGGCTCTGAGCCGGCTGGGACGACGAGAGCTTGACGATCAGCGCTCAATCACAGAGTGCGGAGACTCAAGTGCGATATCGCCTGCTGGGGTTGGCACCCGCTGAGGCACGTTGGGGAGCCAGGTGTGCCGAGGATTCGACGGCCAGGCCGGTCGCCTCATCGATGGCCGCCGGCGCTTCGTCCATGCGCATCTGCATGACCCGGCCAACTTTAAACTTCACAGTACGTTTCGACGGAACTTTAACCTTGTCCATCGTCTTGGGGTTCTGGGCTTGTCGCGGCGCCCGAGTCTTACTCTCGAACACGCCAAAGTCTCGGAACTCGAGCCTGTTGCCGTTACTGAGCTCATCCACAATCGCGTCCAAAAAGGTCTGTATCACTCGCTTGACCAAGACCCGCTTGTAGCCCATCTCATCCGCGATTTGGTCTATGAGTTCTTTTTTTGTTATCGTGGCCATTCCGAGACCCTACCGCGCTGAAAACCTTATGAATGAGTATGACGCATAGGTCAGGGACTGGCGACCCGCGGGACCTGCCGGTCTTCCTGTGACGGGTCGCTACGGACTCACGCGCCGGCCGCCGCCGCCGCTTGAGCACCCGTGCGGTTTCCCACCAAACGAGCGTAAGTCATGCTACAGCAAGTGGTTCCGGCAATCAAGCTTCGTTGCCGGACCCTGTCGGCTTGGCTGCGTGGGAGGGGATGGCAGCGATGTCAATCGTGTTAGGCATGGTCACCGGCGAGCCCGACCGGTACGAACCGATGCAAAGCGGCGATAATAGGTGTGGCCGAGATTACCTCCGAACCTGCCCTGCCAGTCGAGGATCGTCTCTTCGTAGTCGATCTCTTCCCCAACGTGCGAGAAGACGACGGTTGAAGGCCAATCTGTTCGGGCGAAGCCGAGAGAAGGGATTCCTGTCCATTCTGGGTTAAATATGACGTGTTGCACTGACACACGGCTCGATGGTGCAGAGGTCGCAGGCGCTGAACACCCGACCGGCACCGACAGTGCGAGCAGCATCAGCAATCCCAGCGTTTGCTTCATGGTTCCCTCTCTGTTCCGGTGCGCGCGCGTTCGCCCCGTACCGAGTGGACCCCATTCAGCGTGCCGATCGGTGGGCGCGACGAGCAGGTCCCATATAAAGGGCCCCGCTTGCGACGTTTGGGCGGATTGGGGTCCGACTCTGTCGCCCACGCGGGGCTGACTGAATGTAACGCCTGTGACGGCGAGATACCATTGTGCTTCGACACACGTGAAACGGTGGTGGCATGGTCAAGCGGAGCGCCGGCATGTTGTACGCTGCCTACGAGCACGCCTGATCCATGGCGGCGTCCGCCGAGGCGGACTTGGCCACGCCACCCATCCGGGGACGATCCCTCGAATCAACCGTGTTGGAGCACCGGAGTGTCACGTCCGGCTGGCCCTCGCGGTTGAATGCCGGCTGTGTGGTTGCAGCCTGTTTGCGACCGGGCACGTCCGTCAATACCATGCCTCCACGGGCGACCGGCCCTCGGAGTCGCCGGTGGAGCGTTGCCCGCATACCATGAGCGGTTCGGTCCTTAGGCGGCGGTTCAGCACCCTGAACACCTGCGAAAAGACATGCAATGAATGAAGCACTTCTCATTTTGATGGGGATCGTCGCTGGGGCGGCACTTGTCCTAGTTGTGATTGTGTTGCGCCGCGGCCGCGAAGCCGCCCTAGCCCAACGGCTCATTGACCAGACTGAGAAGGAAAAGGCCGAGGAACTCACCGCAACCATCGAGCAGCTCAAGACCGCATTCGCGGCTCTCTCGCGCGAGGCACTGGCAAGCAATACCGACGATTTCCTCAAGCTGGCCAAGACCAGACTCGAGCAGCAGACCACTGACGGGGAGAGGTCACTCGAGACAAAAAAGAAGCTGATCGACGCCCGCCTGGAGGAGATTACCGGCAGACTGAGCACACTGAACAGCGTCATCCAGACTGTCGAGCAGCAACGGGCCGAGGCACACGGCGTGCTGAAAGGGCAACTTGAGCGAGCAACACAGGTCACCAACCGCCTGCACGAAACCACCGCTCAACTCCGCGAAGCGCTGGCCAACCCTCAGCGGCGCGGGCAGTGGGGGGAACGGATGGCGGAGGACGTGCTGCGGCTGGCCGGCTTCGTCGAGGGAGTCAACTACGTCAGGCAACAGCAGGTGACGGAGGGCACCAGACCGGACTTCACGTTCCTCCTTCCCGACAACCGGCGGGTCCACATGGACGTGAAGTTTCCGCTGTCCAATTACCTTAAGGTCCTTGATGCCCCGGATGATTCCTCCCGGGCCGCTTGCACCGCCCAGTTCCTCAAAGACGTGCGCTCAAGGGTTAGGGAGGTGACGACTCGCGCTTACATCGACCCGTCCGACGGCACCGTTGATTACGTGCTGGTGTTCATCCCGAATGAGCAGATTTATGCCTTCATTCACGAGCGGGACAGCACCCTGCTGGACGACGCGATGCGGAGCAAGGTCGTGCTGTCTTCACCGATGACTTTGTATGCGATTCTGGCTGTCATCCGCCAATCGGTTGACAACTTCCGCCTCGAACAAGGCTCCAAGCAGGTTCTCGAGCTACTGGCCCATTTCAAGAAGCAGTGGGGGAAGTACGTCGAAGGGATGGAGGCGATGGGCAAACGACTCGAAGCGGCACTCAAGGAGTATCAGCAGCTCACCAGCGTGCGGGTCCGGCAGCTCGATCGCCAGCTCGATAAGATCGAAGACCTCCGCACGGCCCGAGAAGAAGGACAAACCGTCGCCGACCTCACCACGGCTCGGCAACCTCTACAGGGCCAGGGCGATGCGATGTGATCGGCGCAGCCCCATTGGCGGGGCGGGCCTCTCTGGGGGCGGTGGAACCGACCGGTTCGGGCACCGCTTGAAGCCGCGGACTGCTTCGGGCTGTTGTCCGCGGCTGCCCGGGCGTTGCCTGAATCTGCCGTAGAGTGCAGGCCGCACGAGGATAGGCCGGGTGTGCTGCCACTTGACTGGCTGAAGAGGCTCTGCTATCCTCTAGCCAACCGATCGGAATCGTGCTGGCCTGCCTTGGCTCTGAGGCTATCCATCGGCGGTTGTCAGACATGGCACGTTAGGTGCTGACCGTGAGGGCGCATCGTTAAGCGCGAATATGTCAGGAGCAAGAGTTGAAGAAGATCTACATTGGCAATCTGTCTTACCGGACGACGGAGGAAAACCTCGAAACGGCTTTCACTCCGTTTGGGGCGATCCGCAGCGTGACGATCGTCCGGGACCGCCAAACGGGTGAGTCGCGGGGCTTTGGCTTCGTCGAAATGGACGTCGATGACGAGGCATTTGCAGCCATTGCAGGCCTCAACCAAACCGAGCTGGACGGGCGGACGCTGACGGTTAACGAAGCGCGGCCGCGCGCTGCCGGAGGCGCCGGAGGTGCCGGTCGGTCTCGAGGCCGGGGCGATTTTCGCGGGCGCGGTCAGCGTTGGTAAACTGTAGACGGCGTTCGCCGTTGCTTCTCCCCGTGCCCGTTCTTGCGCCACGGTCAAGCGACATGCTCATGCCCGCGCGGTGAACCGAAATACCGACGGTCAGGTAAAGATGGTGGGCGAAGCGTACCTGCGTTGGCGCCACTCACAACGTGGGGTGCTATACCCAGTCCCCAGCAACCGCGAAAGACGTATAAAGTGGCGGGGCACCTTCCAGTTGGTCACGGCGTAGCCGGCCTGACCATAACCATTCCAGCGTCGTGGATGATCAGGCCGCGCTTTTGGAGACCGGTGACAACGGCGGTCAACCAGTCAAGGGCCGGTTGGGGTCCGGGAAAGACCTCGATACCCGTTCCGGCCAAATCGGCGTTGGCCAAGTGTGGCGACACCAACGCCACGTGAACGCCCCGGCAGCGTGGGTCCGTCAGGTGTCGCAACTTGACGGCCTTGTGGTCGCCGAGTCGATAACCTTCCTCTGCCATGATTCTCTGTGCCGAATCGTAGTCACCAGCTCGGCGAAGCAGATTCAAGAAGGCATCCGGCCCGATGCCTTCGGGGCAGTCAGCCTCCAGAATGATCCCGCCGCCGTCGCGGACGGCCGGGTGATTGTTCTTCAGGCCCTTGTCAGCCTGATACAGATTGCGGCCCAGAGGCAGCGGCACGCGTAGCCGCAGGATATCGACCGGACTGGGAACGGGGCGGACGTAAATCCGCCGAACCGTTGGCAACAGCGCATCGATCACCTCAATCGGATCGCCGGCCGCGGCCGCAAGCAAAGCACCCCCACAAGTCACCTCGCCCAGGGCACAAATGGTCTTGCCGGTTGATTCCAACCGGCGAAGGATCTGGATGGCACTGTCGAAGACCGGGTTGCCTTGCAGACGGAGAATGTCCGACGATGGACTCAAGGCGCCCTCGTGGTTGCGTCCAATGTCGTCGGCTGACATGCAGCCGATGGTGACCGTCTTGTGAGGCCCGGTCAGGCCGGCGAAGTAGTGGGGTTCAAGACTACCGATCGGAAGCAGGAAACGGCTCTCGGCAACCCAGTGGTGCATCCGAACGCCGGCAACCTGGGCTAGTGACCCCGCATCCGTGGCGTCATGCCAGGCGATTTCTTCAATGTCTAACCCGCATCCGGCGAAGGTGGCTTCCTCGAACGCACGATGCTCTGGGGCCGGGAAGTGATGAGTACCCGTTGCCACTATGGCGCGAAAGCGTGGGACTCGCGCCAGCGCGTTCGTCCACACAGCGGACTCTACGATAAGCCGTGCCAAAGCAACCAAAGCCGGTCGGGTCTGCGTAGCGCGATGCGGATCGTTGACCAGCAACAGGATGTGCTCGTCCGCTTGTGCAGCCGATTGCAGGAGACCCCCGAGCTTGCCGCTCGCCGACAGCGCCTGTCGCAGGACGTCCCCGGCGGCTCCAGGCTGCGGTGGTAATGCAGGTGATACGGTTTCCCAAGTTATGTTCACGGGCTCGTTCGCCTGGGGGTCGAGGTTCCGAACGTCAGGCACATCGGTACGCCGGCCGAGGCGCCCACACGTTGCCGACAGTTGTGGGCAAAGTATCGACTTGCGTTCCGTGATTCAAGAGTGACAGCAGTCGGATCAATCCACCCAATCCCCGACCCCCAATCGACAATCCCCAATCCTCAATCCCCAATCGGACGGGCGTCGTCATAACCGCTCGTAATCTTCAAGCGTATCAATGTCTTCTGTCACACCCGGCTCACCTGTCTCAACCAGGCGTACACGGTCCGGGTGAATCCGGGCGAGCTGTCGAAGGCCTTGTGTCAGGCTGTCGACGGTCGGTCGCAAGCTAAGCGGAAAGATGATCGGATGACCCCGGAGGCCCTGATATGTTGCGATCACAATGCGTCGTGGATCGGTTATGAAGGCTGCCATACACTTCCGACACGCATCCGCGGTAATCGTCGGCATGTCTGCGGGCACAACGAGCACGCCGTCGGCGGGTGACGGCGATTTACCAACGCCCAGCGGCAAATGTGCCCCGGCAAGTCCGGCCAGTGCGATACGGATTGAATCGATCATTTCGCTGTCAGCGTCGTCGTTGATGGCTATTCCCACTCGGTCGTCGTCAGGCAGGTCCAGTCTCTTGACAAGGTCGTTGCGGGTGACAACCACGACGCCGGTGACACCGGCATCAAGAAGCGTTCGGGTGACGGTGCCCACAATCGTGGAGCCGGCATAGGGCAGTGCTTGCTTGGGGCGGCCTATGCGCCGGCCTATCCCCGCGGCCGGGATGATGCCCCAGATTCGCACCGGCTGGTCCCGCGATAGGTTGATTTCCTTCATGATCGGACCGAGAACATCTACCATTTGCCTGACAAATGAGCAAGGTGTGGTGCTGCCGCAGGTGAGCGTCTGGGGCCGGCTTTGTGTACCATGCGGCGGCGACGGGCGAGAACGGAGCGTAGGCGATGAGTGACCGCGGGACGGAATTCGAAGGCAACATCCTGCTGACCGGCACGCCGGGTATCGGTAAAACGACGGTCATGATCCGCCTGGCAGAGCTCTTGGTGAACCGGGCAGTGGCCGGGTTCTACACCGAAGAGATTCGCAAATCCGGGCGGCGGCAGGGGTTTCGGGCGGTCACGTTCTCCGGCCAGGTGGGGGTGCTCGCCCACATCGACCTGAAAAGTAAGTCGCGCGTTGGCCGATATGGGGTCGATGTCGCCGCCTTCGAACAACTGGTGATGCCCGAACTGGCCCGTCCGGCGGACCTGATCCTGATCGACGAGATCGGGAAGATGGAACGCTACTCATCAGCCTTCGTGATGACGGTCCGGGATCTGCTTAACGCTTCCACACCCGTCGTTGCAACGGTAGCGGTCTCCGGCAGTGGATTCATCGCCGAGGTCAAGGCGAGGCCGGACGTTCAAATCTGGAAGGTCGTACACGATAATCGCGACCGGCTACCCCGCCAACTGGCCGACCTCTTGTCGCTCACCAAAGATCGCCACAACTGAGCCATCCACCGTTCGGCACGTGGGGCGGCCGGCACAAACAGCTCCTTGATCCGCCGGTCGCGGCTAGGGCATCGGCGGGAACTCGGGAAACTCGAAGTCGGGGAATGAGAACAGGCTTCGGGTGATGCCCGCCGAGCCGATCACTTGCACGACGCCGTTTCCACCGACCCGATTCAACGGGACTATTACCTCGGTCTCATGGGTCCGGGAAGCGGTCAGAATTGTGATATCGCCTCCAACCAATAGCAGCGACGTCGCTTCCGCCGGAACCGTTCCCGACCCGCTGTCGGCGAACGGACACTGAATGATCACATTCGTCGAGTTTACGTTAAACGTGCCGTCGGGATTCTGCGTCTGGATACTGTTGACGGTCGAGAGCGAAACCTTCACCGAGTCGGCCGGATCACCCGGAATCCAGGTTACCGTTAGCGGCGAACCGGCCCCTATCGATAACAAAGGGTCGGTCAGATCAGGCGATGTAATCACAAGCTCATCGGGGACCTCGGTGGAGGCGGTAAAGGCGCCGATGTCCGCTCCACCCGGGAACTCGAACGTGACCGTTTGCCCGGCGTCAAACCCCAAGGCCAGGAGTTCCTCTCCAGACAGCTCCGGACTATATATGCCCGCCATAAACGGCAGCGGCGGATCGTACATCGTGGGATCCCCGGGTAGCATCTCCACGCCAATCCCGTTATTACGGGCCTGACCGGGGGAGCCCGGATCCAGCGCCCCGATGCCGGTGAGGAAACCATCCCCGAAGTCGAAGTCCTCTGACACGGTGAACGTAGACACCATGGTCGTCACCGTGCATCCGGCGACCTCGTCAATCTCAGTCGTCACGCCGCCGAACGAGAACTCATCACCGACCTCGGGGCTGGCGATGAAGAAGCTGCCGGCCAGCGTGAAACCGGGCGATTCAAACGAGCCAAACCCCGGGACGGCGCTTATAGTCACGTGCTTGCCGGCCTGGAGACTGCCAACGGTGTCACCGTCCTCCGGTAGTGTCAGAGTGAGGTCGGCAGAAGCACACGCCCCCTCACCGCAGGTGCCCGCAACGAACGTCGTCACCTGGATGGAAGGGCGGTTTTCAGCGAAGACGAATACATCGCTTGATGACGGCGCTCTGGCACAAAAAGACCCATCCGCCCCGGTCTGCACAGCCTCGCCGGGAACGACGTAGACGGTGACGCCGGCCTGTCCGTTGCCGTCTTCGTCCAGCACGCGGCCTATTATGCAGGCATCGAGGGCCACGGATATGTCTCCAATGTTCAGACAGCCACCGGTCTGGCAGCTTGCCGAAACGTCGGGAACCGCCACCTCGCGGGTGGCGATCGCCGTGGCCGACCCGTTGAGGCGGACCTCGATCTGAACGAGGGACCCGCGCTTGACGTCCACGCAGAAGGTACCGTCGCTGCCTGTGTGGGCGGTGGTGGTTCCGTTGTAGTCAATGCCGACTGCTGTGATCAAAGCACCGGTTACCGGGCTGCCGTTTGAGACGACGCGCCCTGCAATGCAGTGCTTCTCGTCCACCGGGGCATCGCAGTTCCAGGCGCTGAAATGGTCCACCTCGGCGAACCAGGCCAACCGCCCGGAGCCGTCCGATGCTTCGCCGACTTCGCCCTCGCCGGCCTCCGTCCAGATGGCAGTAGCCTCGTCGAACTCCCACAGCGGGATCGTATCGCCCACGTCGAAGTCATCCTGGGCGTTGTCCGGCAGGACATACTCGATGACTGCGGTTGTCCCCGGGGCCAGATTCACGGGCTCGCCGTCCTGGGTCGCCTCATAAATGGCAAACCCGAACGATTCCAACGTAACCGGACTACCGTCCGTCCCCTGGGCGGACTCGAAACCGCCCGGGAAGGCCATGACGCCGTCGCCGCTGGAGTCGAAGAACGTTGCGGTCAGCTCGACCTCGCCCGATACCAGGTTGCCTTGGGCATCGACCAAGGTGCCGCCTTCGATGGTTACGGCCGAGTCGCCGCTCCGCTGCGTGGAGGCGGCGTCAGCATCGAACAAGACCGCCGGGGCGGCCTCGGCCATGATGACACAGCCGACCATGGCGTCGCTGCTCAATTGCACGGTAAAGGCCTTGGCCGTCGTTGCGAACCCCTGCTTTCGGAAGGTGGCCACCACGATGTCGTCCGGAGTCAGCGCCGTGAAGGAATAAAACCCGTGGTCGTCGGTTGTGGCGGAGAGCCCTGTGCTCAGGCTGACAGCCACCCCGGCGATCGGTTCGCCGTCGAGAGAAGACACTTGCCCGGCTAGTACGCCGCCGGCTCCATCACCATTCGTGCCGTTGCCGTCGGTGGGACCATCCGGACCACCACCGTCTCCGACTGGGGCGCAACTTAACCCGACCGCCGATAGCCCAATGGCGAATAGACTTACCGCCAGCGAGTAGCTCGTCTGCTGAGAGGTCACCACGTGCTCCTTTTTCGTACCTGTTAAGCCGGCCCTGCCGGGACGGACCGCGCGTCCCGGAGTGTTGCCCGACGTTGACTGCCGGGCGTATGCTATGGCAGGGGCGTTTGCCGTCAATCCAGAGGCTTTCGGAGCCGTAGCGGGACGTCCGTGACAACTTAGGCAAGCCGGAGTAGGGCAGGTGGTTCTCCCGGCCACGCCGGGAGGTTCACCTGCCACCCGAAAGCGGCAGGTCAACGTTCCGCTGGCGCGGAACAACGACCTGCCCTACGGTTTTTGGCGTCCACCGATTCTGTCACAGACCCGGTTGCACCCCCGTCGCCCTGGGAGATTCGACGGCGATATGTTTTGTTGGTATAAGAGGGAGTTCGGTGGCCGCTGGCGCGGTCTGTGGCACGTTGCGGCGTGCTTGGTCCCCGATCGCTCTGCGACCCTTCGGACTCTGTGGACGACTGGTCCGGGTCGGTCGGCGGGAGGTGAGGTACTTCGTGCCCGGGTCTGACGAACAAAGACCCCGGGTATGGCGCGGTTGCGGAGTATTCAACCTTGGACACAGTCGGAATTCACTGTTTGGCCGAGTTGTATGATTGCCCCCGCGATCTGCTCGACGATGAGACTTTCATCAAGGATGCGTTGCGTCAGGCGGTCGATCAGGGGTTGGCGACCTTGCTCCACGAGGTGTCACATCATTTTCACCCGCATGGTGTAACAGCCCTGGGACTGATCGCAGAGTCGCACGTCGCCATCCACACTTGGCCTGAACACGGCTACGCGGCCGTCGACGTCTTTACCTGCGGGGATCGGGCCGATGCCGAGAAGGCCTACCGGTACCTGGTGGGGGCCCTGCAGGCCGGCAGGCACACGATCCGCAAGCTGACCCGAGGGACACACGCCAGTAGCCAGGCCGTCCAGGAACAGTCCGCCTTAGGCGGATCGGTAGGCTGATCCGATCATCGGCTGGGGGCCCGAAGGAGGCTGTGCTATGCCCGGCAGCGAGGTGGGCACCGGATTCTGGATCTACGAGCATATCACTCCTTGGGACTTCTACGCTCACGGCATCACCAGGGTGCTCGCGTATCGAAGGACGCGGTTCCAGGAGATGTACATCGTGGAGACGGGAGCCTACGGCAAGGCGCTGGTTCTCGACGGTAAGTGGCAATCCTGTACGGGCGACGAGTTCCTCTATCACGAGCCGCTGGTTCATCCGGCCATGCTGCTTCACGGCTCGCCCCGCAGCGTGCTCATCCTCGGTGGCGGTGAAGGCGCGACAGCGCGTGAGGTGCTGCGATGGAGGACGGCAGAGCGGGCTACCATGGTCGACATCGATGGGGAGGTGGTCGAGGCCTGCAGGGAGCACCTCGTCGAGATGCACCAAAACGTCTTCGACGATCCGCGCCTGGAGGTCATCATCGACGACGCCCTGAACGTTCTGGACACCACCAAGCAGACGTGGGACGTAATCATTTCCGATCTCTCGGACCCCATCGAGCATGGTCCTTCGTTCAAGCTGTTTACGAAGGAGTATTTTGAAAAGGCCAAAGGCGTGCTCGCGCCGGACGGCGTTTTCGTCTTGCAGGCGGGGCCGGTGTCACCGGCCGAGTTAACCATGCACGCCCGATTGGTGCGGACAATGAAGACCGTGTTCGAACACGTGCAGTCTTATACCACCTATGTCCCTACCTACGCTGCACCGTGGGGCTTCGCCCTGGGCACTGCCCGGCCGATCGATACCCGACCCGATCCCGGTCAAATCGATCGCCATCTGCAAGAGAAAACAACCGGCCGACTGCGGATGCTCGACGGTACCACCCTGCTGGGCATGCTCCAACTGCCCGTCCATATTCGCCGGGCAATAGCCGAAGAAACGCGAGTCTACACGCTGAAGGAGCCGCCGAAGTTCTTCGGCAAAGGCACGGCCGCAGAAGAGTGTGAAACATGGTAGTAGATTCTCGGGTAGTCCCTGTGGAACCGACCGTCCAGTCAGTCAAACGATACCGGCGTGCCGGGACAAAGCCTGTCCCACAGACCTCTCTCCCGATTACGTCTTCGCAGCGCGGCACAGTTTGAAGATGCGGCCGTTGACCGGCTGGCCCCGGATGTTGGTTTCGGATGCGGGGACCACTTGCACGTCAAAGCCGTGATCCCGAACCAATGGCGCGAACCGATCCGCCACACCCCGGTTTGGATCAGCCAGCAGTGCCACACCGTCCGCCGTAAGCAGACAGTCGACACACTCGACAACTGGAACGTGGTCCTTCAGCTCATACAGCACGTCCGCGCCGAAGACCCGATCGAACCGCTCGCCGGCGGGCGGATCGTGCCAGTCCAGGCACTCGAATGCCTCGATGTCAACCCGGTTGTTTGCCGCGTTGTACTCGGCGAAATGGAGCGCGGTCGGATCGCAATCCGTTGCCTCGACCCGCCAGCCCTTCATGGCCGCGGCCATCGATACGATACCCAATCCGCATCCGATTTCAATCGCCCGCGTTCCCGCACCATCATCGCCATTAAGGATGTGTTCCGCGAGCATCAATGCAGCCGGCCAAAGCTCCACACCATACGGCGCCCGGTCGTCTTCCAGGAACCGCTTGGCGAACTCGGGCAGATCGAGCAGGTCGGCTGCGTCTTTGAGCCCGACTATTTCGATAGCCCGCCCCGCGACGGTAACGGTCCGCCGCTCAACGGGCAGACCGCGGAAATACGCAACGCCGTCGACCCATTCGAATAATGTGTCCAGGTGCGTCATCTCCGTTTCCACGTTGCGGTCCGACCGCCCACAGCCGGGTCCGTGACAATTTAGGCGGGCCGGGAGTAGGGCAGGTGGTTCTCCCGGCTATGCCGGGAGGTTCACCTGCCACCCGAAAACGGCAGGTCAACGTTCCGCTGGCGCGGAACAACGACCTGCCCTAC
>CP070827.1:0-38876 GCA_020344555.1 Phycisphaerales bacterium | reverse complement strand
TCATGACAGGCATTGAGCCAATCGGAGCAGTTATTCGCCCCCGACGCGTCGGCGTCGACGTAAAGGATGGTGCCAGCCTGAAGTGTAGCGGCGGCCGAGTGAACGCAAGACGTCAACACCAGCGCCTTCATCAGCCATGCCGTACGTGACACGCAGAATCCCCCCCAAAGGCTTTCCAGCCACAGAGTGTACAGGCGACCACCCCGCCCTCTCCAGACCGGTACCCCAAACGGACCGGGCCGGCACAAGGTGCATCGGTGGTTGGGTGCCGCCCGGTGCGACAGTGAATCATTGCCAGGGCTCGGCGATAAAGTCAATCCTGCAGCCCGATTCTCAGCGTCAGTCCGAATAAACCTCGACAGCCTGCTTTCCGGCTGCCCTCAGCCGGAGCGCTATCGGACTGTCAAGCCCGCGGCACCGCGTCGACCGCGCCATTAAGTAGAGGAGCCCGGGACATCGTTGCGAGGTGTCCCAGGCCAGAAGTGGCACGACCTCCGTGGCGTTCCACCCATCGACAGCATTGGCAGTGGAGGAATCCCCTCGTGCCGGATCAGGCGCCAGCCCGTTCTAATCGATCCTGGAAAAGAAACGACCCCAGCCGCCCCCCGCGGTGGCTAGGGTTATGTGCGTCAGCGAACCAAAAACCGCGCCTGTCAGGTCTTTCCCCTGGCCCTGATCCAACCCACCAACCCGAATCCGACGATGCACAGCGCCCAAGAAGCGGGAAGGGGTATAGTTGCCAGCTCCCCAGCCCTCAGGTTGTCAAGCGTGAAACTGCCAAGGCTATCGTGGATCAGGACGCTGGCAATATTACCATCGGTACTCGCAATGCCGAAGAACCCGATGGTTGAATCGAGCGGAGTCACGATACTCCAGTCAGCATTGATCGGATTGTCCTCAACATCGAAAGCCACTAGCGAAAGCGGTGTGCTGGTATCATAGTCGATCCCGAAGGCTTCAACCGGCGAATCGAACTGGAACTCGACGACCGCATCATAGCCGAACAAGCCGCCGAGGCTATCCAATACAAAATCGCCTGACCCACGGTCGACAATGAACTCACCGCCGCCTGCACCGGCATTCGGGAAGATGAACCCAGCACCGGCAGCGATAAGGGCAGTGTTGGTGTCCGGCGTTACCGGCCCGCCGAAACCGTCGAACGTAAACGGTGTCGCATTGATCTGGTCGGGGCTGGTTAGTGCCATGATGTCCGCCGACGCGGCCGACGGCATAATTATCACCGCCGCACCGAGCACGGCTAACACCCATACATGGTTAAGTTGTTTCACCTTCGCTGCTCCGCGTCAATCAGCCCCAGCCGCCGTCGCTAACCAGCCCAGCCACGATATCCCGAAAGTAGCAGCAATTCTTGGCGCAAACGCCAACTTAAACGGAGTGTACCCCAACACGACCATGGTGTCAACGGTCCAGGAAGAAAAAATTAAGAGCGTTTCACATCGCCGGGCGCATCGGAATAGAACACTGGGCCACCTCCCGGTACGGATGATCGGACATTCTGTATTTGTCCGAAGGTCCGCATACGTGCTCAAGAGGCGGGCAACGCGCAAATTCTGCGCAGCTTAACGCAGTGCACCGGGGTCTAGGGATCACTGTCGGCTCTCGAGTTGACCGTCTGTAACCCAAGGCGCTAGACGGTCGATCTTGCCTAAAGTACAACGGCGAACGCTCGAACCAGCACCTTCGCCTCGGACAGCATGTAGAAGATCTCACGGTCGACAGGCCCATAACACACCTTCCCGATGCAGGCTGGTTTGGAGCCGTCACCCACGGGCTACTCGGCTCGATGTACAACGTCTTCACGCCCAGCCCAGCTAACTGCGCGCTGGCGATCTGGCCCCAGCTGATCCCGTATCGCCGCGCTGGTAGACGGCAGTGACACACTATTGACACTCAAAGCAAGTGCCATACGACTGCAACCCTGTTAGCACCTTGACCGGTGGATTGCACAGCTGCATACCCGGTTTAGAAAGGTGCCAGACTGTCTCTCCGACCATCGGTAGCCCCGGACCAAGCGGGGAGCGCACATGCAATGCCGATTCGGAGCCATCACGTGCGGCACCCTCCAGTAGCATTGGCATAACTGCACTCCAAGCGGCAAATGGGTTCGTTTCGAAAAAGCTGTCTCGCCACACGACATCCCAGCGGCGTGCCGCCCGTCCTGCAAGCCTCCACCATCGGTGAGCTCCGGCGCCCCCCACTCTGCTGAGCACCTCGCCACGCCGTAGGATCTCCACGCCGCCTCAGCTCAAGGCTTACCGCTGTCATTAAGCTACCCTGCCGGTCCGTGGCTCCTCCTCGTCCCGACGGCTCTCGACTGATCCGTCTACACTTACGCCTACTTCCAGAGGCGGTGGTACGTTCTCGCCGGAGCGAGCCCGTTGGAGCCTCTCTAGGCGGCTAAGGGCTCGGTGAAGCTCGCGATCGATCATCGTCTCGTACCGGACGAGCTTGTTCACGTAGTCTTCACGCGGAAGTGCGTAAACCAGCGCCGCGCGCTCTTGGCGCAGCCTATCGTAACGACGAGCTGTCATAAGGGCACCCTTAAGTCCTTCCACGCGCTCCCGCTGCCGTTCTACTACCTCATGCTGAGCTTCCAGCAGCATCTTCCGTAAACGATCATTTGATGCGTCCAATCCTCGAAGATGGTTAAGCAGTTTTCCTCGATACTCGACACCCAGGTATTCTTCATCAGCAAAGTCGACCTGCCTAGCAAGTCCGCTCCAAGCGCGCCCGAGGGCATCCCAGTACTCCCGCTCCGAAAGAGTCTCCCAATTCTGCTCTTTTGCCCAGGACTCGACACGCTTGTCATAATCGAGCTGCGCCCTAGCTTCCCGCAATTTCAGTTCGACAGCGCCCGCTGGTTCGTCTAACCCTAATACCCACTGTGGACGATCGGCTTCATCAAGCAGTTGACGGACTGCCCCCACCTCAAAGCGTAGAGCGCGGCGAAGACGCCAATGGCTCACCGCGATTCGCTCTACCAGGGCTTCTTCGAGAACGCCAACTGGTTGAAGCTCGTCGACGAACCGCTCATACAGAGCATCGAACTCCGCCGGATTCTCGGCCCCGTCGCCGTCGCGGATGACAACCTCGCGCGCCAAGAGGCCATGTTTAAGTGCGTTGCGGCTAGAGCGCTCCTTGCCTTCTGGTGTTCGAGGACCGGTGGATTTGAGGGCGTTTCGCCTGTTGGCCTTCAACTGCTTTTCAGAGACGACTTTCTTGCCCATTGAAGTACTCCTTTACTTCAACCGCAATATCAGCTAGATTTAGGCCCCTTTCGTCACCTCCAGGCGATGATACGCACGGTATGCGGCCAAATCAAACAAGTGCCCCAGATATTGAGTTCCGGGCACCAGGGACTACCGTAAGTAGCGCCGCGAAGCCCTAGGTTGACAGAGGTCGCTCACTGACGGCTGTGTGGGGTTGCCACGTGTTGGCGCCGGCCCGCCGTCCCGCGTATCCTTGAGAGCGAATGCGCGTAGGCCAATACAAACCCAACCTTCGCATAGCCGAGCTGCGGAAGGCCAGAGGCTTGACCCAGGCTGAGTTGGCCGAGAAGGCCAAGCTCGGGCCGAGCGGACAGGTCCAAGTAGCGAAATTTGAAAATCGGGCGCGCACCCCCACGTGGGACACGCTGGCAAGGCTAGCCGCGGCCCTGGGCTGTAAGACAATCAACGAGTTATTCGGACCAATGCGGGTATCTCGGCGGCTTTCTACCCGTCGTTCGCGTCGACGCACAGACTGAGCAGATATCAGCAGATCCCCCTAAAAAAGACAGATTTTTCTCTTGACCGATATATCTTTATAAGATATATTCTCAATAGGAAGAGCGTGGAGGCCTGAACTGAGGAACGCGCGGAGAATAGGAGAACCGACGTGCAAAGCGCAACCATTCAACCACCATACCACCAATGGATGCTCAACGCTTACCTGGCGTGTCCAGAAGCCTTACGCCTGACGCTGCTGGCAAGGGTAAAGCCGGCCTTCAGGCACTACGCCCGGGTCCGTGGCACAGTGGCCCACGCCACGGTTTTCCGGCTTCACGTTGAGAAGGCCTGGGATCGGGTGGACGAGGTATTTGAGGAGGAATGGGGGCAACAGCTCGCTTTGCCCGGCCCACCAATCAACGCCAACGCTAAAAAGCTTGCCAAGGAGTTCGAAGACTGGCGCGACGCGTTGAGACAGTACGTTCTTCGGGAGCGTGAGGCTCGGGTAGTGTTCTGCGAGCTGCCCGTGCGTGGCACTGTCCGCAGCCGCGGCGGACGGCCGTACGCTGTGGAGGGCGTCGTCGATCAAGTGCGGCCGTGCGCTGACGGCGGCTTCGATGTGTATGAAATCAAGACGAGTGCGGCGAACCCTTCGCTGGCAACCTTTGAGCGAAACATTCAGCTTTCGCTCTACGCGTGGTGTCTGCATGCGGGAGAGGTCTTCGTTGAGAACGAGTGGCAGGCCGTCAGTAAGGTCCTCGGTGAGAACCTGCATGGGATCGTGTGTTACCAGCTGGCGCAGCTAATCCCCTATCGCCGTGCTGGTCGCCGGCCGGACGGGTCGACATATGCTGCCGGCGAGTTACGCGGTGATCCTTGTTACCGCATAACGAAAACACCGGAGCAGTTGGAGCAGGGAGCTTGTGCCGTCGCCCGGATAATCGCAGCCATCCGTGCAGGCGGCTTCTTTTGGAACCCATCGGCAATGTACGGCGGCTGCGACGCCTGCGCGGTTAAACACGGTTGTGGCAAGGAATTGCTGTCAAACAGCCCTCTGCAGCCAGCTCACTTTGAAGCAGCGTGAAAAGGAGAGACAAAATGGCGTGCGCGAAGAAGAAGAATAAAAAAGGGGCGCGGAACACCTCGTCGCAGCGCAAGAAGAGAGTGCAGAGTTTGCACATGCCAGAAGTGCAAACTCTGCACCCGCCGGAGCACGTCATCCGGCGATTCGTCCTCAATCAGCCGTCCAGCCGCTACGGCGTCAAGCCAGGCTGGTACCGTGACACGGTATCGTTCGAGGAGTACGAAGCAATCCGGGCACACTTCGTGCTCTGGACCCGGGGGCGGGTGTATTTTGAGAATCTCGATGATTTGCTTCCTCGATGCAAGAGTCCAGACGGCATCGGCCCCTCGCCGGATGTGGTCGATCCAGTGAACCCGCGGTGTGGTGACTGGGACGAGCGCGGCTTGTTCGTGCCACAATGTCGTTTGGCGTTTTGGCACACCGAGGACGGTGAAAGGCGGAGTCCAGTCTGTAGGGAAACCTGGAACTTGCTGGGAGTCGCGAGCGCGGATGGTCTGCCGTTCTGGATTAGCCTCAAAGGAGCGGCCCTGAAGCCGACGCGTCAGTTCCTGTCGATGTGCTACGCGCGGATTCGCATGCAAGGGGTCCAGCTCTTCCAGTGTGCTATCACGTTGACATCTACACTGGTCGAGAACCAGTACGGGCAGTTCCATCTGCCGCAATTCCGACAACCCGAATGGGTCGGCCCGGATGACCATCAGTACACGGCCCTGGCAGAGATGGCCGCTATCCTGGCGGACGATCGGGTCGAACGTACATTTGAATACGAATCTCAGCTCGCACTGGGTCCTGGGCCGACAGCTGCGTAGTGGCATGGACGAGGCGTTTGGCATTGTACCGTCACAGGTGGAGGCCGAGCGCCTGGATCGTCGGCTCACGTCACTCCGGACGACGATGCGGAAGCGGTGGCTGGATCTTGGCGAAGTGCTCCTGGAGATTCAGGAGTCGCTGGCGTACCGGACCCTCGGCTTCAAGAACTTTCAGACGTATTTGGCGGACCGTCTCGAGATCAGCCCACGGTGGGGCATGTATCTCATCAAGTTGGTTCGCAAGATGCATGACTATAACATCGACCGCAGCGATCTTATCCGCGTGGACGTGTCCAAGTCTCTGGAGATCTTCCGGCTCAATGATGCCGAAATGATCCGCGAGCTGCTCGAGCAGGCTCGCGTAGCCAAGCTGACCCTTGCTGAAATCCATGAGATTGTTCAGCGGGCCTTGGGTATTCGCCCGGTGTCCAGTGACGAGGTGGTCAAGAAACTCTGGGCGTTTTCTCTTGATCAATGGCTCATCGTCGAGCGAGCCATTCAGCACGTGCAGCGGGGTGGTCTTGTCGGTGACACCCGAGCTCTCGAACTCATATGCGCTGATTTTCTGGCCGGTGTGCGACACGAAACGGCCGGCATCACAGCAGGCGTTGAAGGATCTATACAGCTGATGGTGCTCGAACGTGACGACTGGAAGTGCCAACAGTGCGGCAGTGCTGGGCCACTGCAACTCCATCACATCCGCCGCCGGTCACGTGGTGGCCCCGACGTCGAGGACAACCTCCTGACGCTCTGCTGGCGATGCCACGAACGGGTACACGGGGCAGGTTGATCTGTAGGTTTTGCAGGACATGTCCGAGATGGCTGTCACGGCTTAACGTACTGAGGTGCATGCCACGGCGATCGACCGAACTTTGGGACTTGTCGCCGCTGGCAACCGATGGTGGCTGCGGCCACTCGAGGCGTGATTATCGCGCGTTGGCAAACCATATGCGGATCTGGTAGCAGCGCCTTGAAGGCAGCTCGTCGATTCCCTCACTGTTCGTTGGGCACCATCCCAGGTGTGATATAGGACAGCGTGCCTGTGTTGCTTGCGTTTCGACCCTTATCCGAGACGAAACCGCTCCGTTAAACCCGGACTCCAGCACGCAAGCTTGTTGATGGGAAGGAACCTCGGACCCCTACTCGCTTCGCCCCGTGGTGGTCCGCCTTCATAGGAACGGCGTGCGGTGCCCGTTCTTACCGGACGTTCTCCACACAGTTCTCTTCCAGCCTACTTGAAGCCGGTAACGGAGTCTGTATGATGCGCGCAGCGACTTGGTGCGGCCTGCCTGATCAGACCTAAGTCCAATAAGAACCGCAGAAGTGACAAGGAAGTGTCAACAAACACGCCGCGCGTCGTGTCAAGACGTCGACACCAGCACAAAGGACCCCAGGGAGACCGATAATGCGAGTGCCACGGCAAGACACTTTTTCCCAAAAAAAACGTGAAGCTGTTGCAGTGAATTGTATGATTCCCCCTAGGTAGTCTAGGCAAGTGTGGTAACTGAGGGGGAGTTGTCATGTCGAGAGAAGCTTGCGCAGACTTCTGGCGTTGGTGCGCCGCGGTTCCACTTATCGGCTTCACGTTTGCGGTTGCAGGTCTAGGTGGCTGTGGCACGATTGCACGTCCGCAGGCCGGCACAACGAGCAGCTCAGATACCCTGTTTTCGACCGTAGCTGGAGAGGACTACGGCTACGAGATCGTCGCTGCCAAGAGCGATGACCCGGCAGGGGAGTGGACCTTCGCACTGAAGCCCCAGCGACCACCAAAGGACAGTAATCTGCGCTTCGAGTGGGAGATCGACGGGCAAGCGTATCAAGGCCTGACCGTGTCCCATATCTTCACCCAGGCTGGAGCGTACGTAATATCGGTCCGCGCTATGGAGCCAAACGGAAACGAGGTCTTCGTATTAACGCTCGACATCCAGATCGAATTGCCACCTCCCCCGAATCAAGCGCCTGTTGCCGTGGCGCAAGCCGTTTCCAAAGACGGTCGGATCGTCGAGAGGGACGGAGCTGAGGGCGAGCAGGTTTGGGGGGTGTACGAGAACGAGCAGCTGTTTCTGGATGGGTCCGAGAGTTACGACCCTGATGGGGACGACATTTCCTTCGCGTGGGCCCAGGTGACCGGAGACGCCAGCCACTTGGTGCAACTGGTCGATGCTTCTGCGGCGGTGGCGAGTTTTGTAGCTCCAACTGTTGATGGTGACGTGCGTGTGGCGTTCACCCTCACCGTAAGTGACGGGCTGCGGGGCACGGACGTGACTGTCCCGGTCGACGTACTGGACATCGTCGAAATAGTCGATAACTGCCCGAACGATCCCGACAAAACCGAACCAGGTCAGTGCGGTTGCGGGAATCCAGACACGGACAGCGACAACGACGGCACCGCGGACTGCAACGATGCCTGCTCCAACGATCCGAATAATGATGTGGACGGTGACGGCGTTTGCGGTGACGTCGATAACTGCCCAGAAGTCGCCAATGCTGACCAGTCTGATGGTGACTTTGACGGTGTAGGCGACGCTTGCGAGAGTGGGCCGACTGGATGCAATACCAGCTCATCGGATTGGCAAAACCTCGCTATTGGGTCGCAGCGAGGTGTCTTCATCGCAGCGTTCGATGTGACTCCGCGAGGCGAGAGCGTCGACGGGCTGGTTACCCTTTCGTCCGGACCGGGGAGCACTTTCGCCGATTATGCCGTCTTGATTCGATTCAATGTGGACGGTCGCATCGATGCTCGAAACGGCGGAGCCTATGGCGCTGATGTGCTACTGGGCTACTCATCCGGATCGCTCTATCACATGCGCGTTGTTGTCAACGTGCCGTCTCACACCTACAGCGTCTACGTCACCCCGCCGGACCCTAGCGAACCGGAGGTAGCACTCGCGACCGATTATGCCTTCCGCACTGAGCAGAACGCGGTGGCCGAACTCAACAACCGTGGGCTGTGGGCGTCGAACGGTTCTCATGACGTGTGTAATTTCACGATTAGCACGGAGGGTCCCTTGGTCGCAGAGGCGGGCGCCGATCTGACCGTCACGATCGGAAGTTCCGTTACACTTGCGGGATTCGCCTACGGGGGAACGTCACCGTACACGTACACCTGGACGCCGTCTACCGGGCTGAGCGACCCGAACGTTTCGCAGCCGACGGCCTTACCGCTTACGACCACAAGGTATACCCTGAGCGTTGTGGACAGCGACGGTACGACGGCCAGTGACTCCGTGACCGTTACGGTCGAAGCGGCGCAGCTTTCCGTTGACGCCGGGCCGGACAAAACGATTGCACGCGGTAACATCACGACGCTGGCAGGAAGTGCGTCAGGTGGAGAACCGCCTTACCAATATCGTTGGCTGCCCACAACTGACCTTGACGATCCCACAGCCGCCCAACCCGCAGCGTCGCCGAGTACGACGACCACCTATACGCTCACGGTCACCGATGCTACCGGTACTTCCGCGTCCGACACGGTAACCGTGATGGTCCAGGATCCCTCAGGCGGTTTGACCCCGATCGCACGTTGGGATGTCGTGCCCTATCAACGAATCGACCAGGCCGATACGCTCAACTGCGGCGTAGTCGCGTTCTCCAAGCACGGCATTGAACGGGTAGTGTTTACCATCGCGGGCCAAGGCTATGATGGCCCATCGCCGATAGAGGTCAGGGAAATGACCTACAACGATCAGACCGATGTCTACGAGTATTGGATTCCGATTAGCGCGGACTCCTTCGCCTCCGATGGGCCAATCACAGTTGAAGCTACTGTACATGGCGTCGACGGGGGGATCCGGGACAAGAATACGGGCGGCGGTGGCCTGGGTCTCGATCCGCTTAGTCTACTAGTCAATCCAACCGGAGGCTTGCCACGGCCGGAAGCATGGGTGGACTTGGATGGTGATGACTCCACCGGCCGGGTCAATAGTCCGACCCAGCCCTTCTTAACAATTGGCAAGGCCGTTGACAAGATAAGAGAGTGGATGAACGCAAACGGTCACGGAAACAAGGCCGATGGGGGTCTCGTTCACCTCAATACGGGAACCCATCTGATGTCAGCTGGCGGTATCTGGTCGGAGATCCCAACCGTTGGCGAGTGGGTGACCATCACAACGGCAGCCGGGGGCACAAAGGGGAACACCCGGATCGCCACCGGTGGCAGCGCGCCACATACTAAATTGACAAAGGTCGAGGGGATTACCCTCCAGAGTACCCGTGAGTTTGGCTATATATTCAAATCGCCTAGACCCGAGATGCTCTGGGTGCACGATTGCGATATTATAGGTGGAGGCCGTTGGGTAGTGCGATCAAATCCTGTGGATCCTGGCCTGAAGCATAAGTGGTTCACCAACGTATATATTTATGATACGGCCTTTGCTGTTGGGGGCGGTAGGCTCGCACGCAACGTAAGAATTGAGCATATCGGCGACGATATTTTCCAAAACCACCCACTGGGAATTAACATCGATGCTACAGGGATAGATCCTGGATCAACGTACTGGCACGCGGACGTCTGGCAGAGGCATGGCTGTAGCGCTCCGAGGAACACCATACTCTATAATGTGCGTGCTGCGGATGTGCATTACCAAGGGCTCATGCTTCGCTGGACGACATCTGTTTCGCCTGTACGGACCTGTAGTGGCGTCCCACCGCCTGCAGATATGGCTTTTGTCAACGTGTACATCGAATTCGGAGATCCAATTAGGCCAGGATCTGCGGGTGGGGGCGGAGGCGGATCCAATCTGTGGATGATACCCGCAGAGCATGTTCTTCTGTGGCATTGTGCGTTCGTGAGTCCTTCTGCGGACTCCGGCGCGTTTGCCATCTACGATGACAATCCTGTAGGACAGGATACAGTAATAACGGAGTTTGATGTGAGGGGAACCGTGTTTAGTCGCGCCAAAATCTCAGCTGCAAGTGTAGATACCTCTTCCTGGGATGCTAATCACTATGTCCACACAAGCGTGCCACCGGAGCCGGATGGTAAGTACTTTACAGTAACACCGGGGAGCAACATAACGACTGGTGATCCGATGCTTGATACGTTCGGGCGCCCACTGAGCATGTCGCCACTTCTCAACAGGGTGGGACCGCTGCTCGCGCCGACCGACGCTGATGGAAAACCGCGGGATTCATTGGGGGACGTCGGTGCGTATGAACGTTGAGATGCAGCAGCGCGTCGGAGGCAATCGCGTCGCCGAGCTTGAGCGGCGACCACGGCCATGGGATGCTACGGCGGGTGTGGCAACCGAGCAGTATAGGGACGGTCCGGGCAATTGGCTGGTGAACTGTCAGCGGGCGGGCAGAGGCGGTCCGATATTGGCAGGGGAAGACTTGCTATCTTGAGGAGGCGGCGATTCGCCGTCAGAGCGTCTTCGGCCGGTGGTTGGCTGGAGGAACTATGAGGGACGCTGCGGCGCTACGGCGAGCCATAGATATTCAGCTCTACACCGTGCCAACGGCGCTGTTGGAGCAACAGGAAGTTCTGGATCAGGTACCGGGTAATGGCCTGCTCCTTCGTTCTCCAGCGGTCGGCAGTCAAGTGCCACAACTCCTGTCCTCCGGACAAATGTCCTGCCATGCGATCGCGCAGCTCCTCGCTCCATGGGCGCCAATGCGGATAGTCTTCCCACTCCCAATCGATCACGCCATACGCTGCCAGGGCATCCTGGGCCACCGACGATGACAGCAATGCCCCTTGCGACTCGGGATGTTCCTCGAGGTAGCCCGCGACAGAACGAAAATCCTCGCGCCAGTAGTACGGATTCCAATAGTAGTTGGCCAGGCAAAGAATTTGAGGGAGAAGGTAGCCCGCGCAGATCCCAGCACGTTGCCAGGTCTTCGGGGCATAACGAGCCGCAGCCGCGATCAGAAGTACTGCAGCAGGGAAGGCGGCAAATGAGTAACGGGCATTGTGGACTCTACCTGTGAGTCGTGCAAGCAAGAACGGGCCGACAAGGGCTAGGAGAAACCACGTAACCAGCCAAACCGCCTGCGAACGTGGAACTGTTCGCAGCAAAGGGCTGGCTGCCAGTACTGTTACGAGGGCGGCACTAGATCCCATTAGGAGGATACTGGGAATGAAGCGCTGCATCAGAGCAAAGGGTTCGGGGGTATGCAACTCGAGCACGCTAGGGCCGGCACTGTATCCCGTCCAAAATGACCACAAGGTAAACATCAGGTTCTTAAGATCTGACGTGCCGGACATTTCACCGCCACGTCCCTGTGCAATCTTTGGAATGAGATACAGCGCAAGTGGAATCGAAACCGCAAGGAAGAAACCCAGCCAACGCAGGACTATTCGTCGCGCAGGGGCGCCCCATAGTGGGTAGCCGACGAGGAACGGCCAGACGAACACGGAATACCAATGGGTCAGACCAGCCGCCACGCTGACGCAATATAACAAGACCCACGCGCCCAGTGAGGCTTTTGCCTTTTTGATTCTAACCGCCAGAGCGAGCTGAAGTATCACCAGGAGCAGGGCGAGTGAGTACATGCGCACTTCCTGGGCGTACCAAATGGAGAAGGCTGACACAGCAAGAAACAGGCCGCCGAGAACGCCGGTCGGACGGTCGAAGACGATGGTGCCGAGCCAGACTAGCGCGAGTACGGCCAATGTCGAAGACACGACTGAAAGCATTCGTAGGGCCGCCTCGAAGAACGCAGGGCCCACATCGGCCAACGGTGCGACGCACTTCAGGCAAAGGTAGTACACCGGGGGATGGATGTCCGTGTAGCCGCCCGGGCTCAGCAACACCTGCCAATCGAGGCGGGCCTGGGAAAGTGACCATACCTCATCAATCCACAAGCTCTGGTTCGCAATCCTATAGAAGCGAAGGAGCGCAGCGATCAGAAAGAGCGCGACCGCGAGCCAGAGCAGTTTCTTGGGATCCACTGTCATATCGCCCTCAATGCGGACACCTCGTGTTTCGGGAGGTACTTGATCCCGCTGGCCGGTTACCTCGCCGGGGAAAGCTACTTCGCTCTATACTACCCGTGTGCTTGGATTGCTGCAATGATCAGTTGATCCACGCTCTGTTTGGCCAGACCGTCCAATGTCAGCCCAAAAGCTCGTATCTACGACAACATCCAGCGACATAAAACGTGACAGACCACTCCAAGCATTCGCCTGAACGGTGAGTCTGGCTCAGCTCCCGCACAAAATCGCCCGGACCCGTGAAACACGCGATATGACGCGGAGTCATTCACGCACTACATTAGTTGTCTTTGAAGTCATGCCAAGAGCCCGGCGTCCAGGTGACGCAAGAGGACTCGGGTTCAGCTCGGCTGCTCGGCGCAGAACCCCATATGCTGTGACGAAGTCTCTACTTGATTCAGTCTGGCGCGCCACCCAAAAAGCGGCAGAATCCGGATTGAGGCTACGTCATGGAAGGCTGTAATTGGCTATCTCTCGTTTCTCTAACGAAAGCCGATAAACACTATAACCTTGGTAGTGCGCCAAGAGGACGCGGTTTTTCATACCCAGATCCCGCGCGTATACGACCTTCCCGTTGATATCACCCAAGTGGAGCTGAAAGCCCGCTATATAAGGAATCACCCGCGCGGGACGTCCAACCGGTTCTTCAATCAGCACCAACGCCGGCTGTTGCACACTCTTGGCAACTAGGTTCCCGATATCCAGATACGCCGCCCGTGTGTAGAAGGTGTAGACACGCTCGGGAAAGACTCCACAGAAACTGGTGGCGCCCGTAAACAATAGAAGCCCGGCAACAGCAGCCTGAGCTTTTCGTGTGTCCCAGCCGCGCCGCTTAACTAGCAACGCCGACAGAATTATCAGGCCGCGCGCAGACAATACCAGCATCAGAGGCACGCATTCGAAATAGAACCGGGGACCGTAAGAAAGACCGTGGTAAGGATACAGAGCATAGAGTGTCCCGTTAGCCAAGAAGAGTACGGCAAGAGGAAAACGCCACGGACCGACACCGCGCAGGAAGCAGATCACCATTGGAGCCAAGCCCAATATGGGAACACCCACAAGGTCTACAGAAAGACCAATCAGATTGATAGTGGTGTTCGTGAACATGTGTACCCCAGGGCCGATATATTCGTCAGGGATGGCAACCTGGTGGGGTGTCCTGAGCGGATCACCAGTCAGTATCCAGTTGTAGAAGAGCAAAATGGCCACAAAAGGGAGAAAGCCGGCACTTATGGCAGCGGTCTTTTTGAGAAGTGTTGCACGCGCCATACGCATTCTCCAAGCAGCCTGCCCGAGGATTACCGTGGCGAAGACGACCGCGGTTGCGCTAGTCATTGGCCGAAAAAGAAGTAACAAACCGAGCGCTACTCCGGCTGAAAAGCAGAGTCCTATACCTCCTTCTGTCGTACGAAGCATCAACATCGTTGCCAGTGTAAGCAAGACGGCCGTAGTGGTATGGCTAAAGTAGCTGGCTCCCTGAAACAGGGCGAACGGTGACAATAGACATAATAAACCCGCCAGCAGGCCGGTCTGCGAATCAAACAGCTTGGCCCCTGCATAGACTGTCAAGGCTACCAGTACGCCGCTCAATACAGGATTAACGACCCAGGCCGCATTCAGGAGAACGCCAAGCGCAAGTACCAGGGGGTGGCCGGGAAAGAAAGACCCGTACCACTTGTTGGATATTTGAACAAAGTAAGGCAGGTCGAAGAACTCTGCGATGTTGGGTGGAACCTGACGCCACAGCAGTCCTTTGGAATAAGTATGCGCCTGGAAGAGGTAAACCACCTCGTCGATGATATGGGCACGTCGGCCGTATATCGTTACAGAAATGAGGATACAAGCGCCGATCATGCCGAGAGCCAGGATGGCGGCAACCAGGCGTGGATGCTGCCGGCACACAGTGGACACCCGACGACTGAAGAGTTGGGGTCGGAACGCCTTGCTTTTGCGAAGCCAGCGAAGATACGCCATGTAGAGGCATAGTGATGCAGGGAGAAGTGTAAGAATGTCGCGCACGTAGAGCAAACCTTTGAAATCCTGCGGCTCGACAGGGTCCGCTATGGCCCAGGCAAGGCGCAGTACGACACAGGCAACTCCTACAGCAGACAGCAACATGCTGACGGACTCGATGGCTAACTCTTTAGTGAGACTGCGTGGTTTCGCGCCGCGAGGAGTTTCCTCGGGGCGAGAATCACGGTGAGTTGATGACAACCGACGTTTGCCCAAATGAGCAGGAAATGGTGGCCCTTTCATTTTCTTGGCTCGCACCATAACGCAGCCTTGCGCGTGGGCACGGACTCCAGGTGGTGGGGGACTTGCGAATGTCTGCGGCGCGTTTTACACGTGGTTCGATAGCAGACGGGACGCTTTGGTGCCTGTGTGAGCCTCAGCCGGGGACGTGCTGTGTCCAGGCGCTACTCGGAGTGTTGACACGCACGTTCGATGGACGCGATGTACTCACGGATGCGGGCTATCAAGTCGCGGCTGCCAACGCCCGCAAGGGGGGCTGGCCGGTCGCGATGAAAGACGTCCAGCTTCTCGGCAAGTTGCCTCTCGTCGTACGCCACCTGCACCAGGGCTTGGCGATCGAGCTGCCGGGCTGTGATCAGTTGATGGTCATTTATGCACTCGCCCAGGGCGGATCGTCGCGGGAGTACCAGGAGAGGCTTCTTCTCTTCAAGACATTGAAGAATAGTCCCAATTCCAGCATGGCTTACTACGCCCTCCGCGCTGCGAAGCCGCTGCAAGAACTCACCACGCTCCAGCCATGGCACGGAAGGAAAATGTCGAGGTTGGAAGCGGGCTTGCCCAATCTGTCCGAACACCTGTACCTGTGGGCGGATCGCCAGCCATTGGTCCACCGTACGAACGAGGCGGTCGAACCCGAATTGCGTCCCTACGGTCAAGAAGATCACAGCACGTTTCCCGCAAACTCCACGCGACGATAGCGCTTAACCAGATGCGGCCATTGCACCAGGAGGAGATCCGCAAACGGGCTGACAATCCGTCCGGAGAGCGACATTCGCTCCACGTTCGCCAAGCTGTCGATCCAGATCACGCGGGCGCGAAGGAGCTTTCCGATAAGACAGAAGAGGCACCCGGGCGCGGCTCCGGTGCTGATAACCACGTTCGGCTGCTCGCTCACCATCAGCCGAATCGCGGTATAGACGATCTTCAGCAACCGGAGCGGATTTTGCCGATTAGCCTCGGGGACAACGTAGACCTTGGCACGCTCGCCGAGTTCGCCCGTGACCATGTGACCGGTCGTGACAAAGAAGTGCGGACGATGTCGGTACGACTCAGCCAGTCGAAGGATCTGCGAAAGATGTCCTCCGGCCGATGCTACGACACAGATCTTCAACATCCTACTGCGTGGGTCCTGTCCCAGGATGGGCCTCTGGAGTCGTCCGGCTGGAGCATGGACAACACTTGGCGTGCCTTGCTACTCCAGGAATGGCGGACGGCACGGTCACGTCGTCGCTTGATGGCATCAGGCGATTCGTTTGCCAGTGCATACCCTATCGCGTGCGCAAAGCTCGCTGCGTCAACTGCGATATGCACAAGACTACCATACTCCTTCAACTCTCCGAACGCCGTTGTCACAACAGGTTTTCCCAGAGCGAGATACTCCTTCAGTTTGATCGGATTAAACGCGTCAATCCAGCGGTTTTGCTGAAACGGCATAATGCAGACGTCAAAACACTTGCCGTAGTGTGGAATCTGTTCATAGGGGCGCTGATCCACCATGACCACATTGGGCAGTGAGGCGAGTGCCGTACAGTCAATCGACGCGTTCCCCACGAAGACAAATGTGACGTAACTGAGTCTGGTGGCGACATCGGTTATGAGGGGCACATTGAACTTGTGTTCGTCGATCGCTCCGAAGAAACCCGCAATAGGGTGCCGGAGGTTCCGCACCTCCGCCGGCACCCACGGATCGCGGGCAGCGTACCCGAACATCTCGTAATCGACCCCGTGTTCCACGTACGCCGCCCGACGACAGTCCCGCACTTCATGGGAGTACAGTTGCCGGTTCGAATAGAAGGTCAGGTCTGCACGCTGCCTCAATGTTCGATCGTACCGCGTGATCTGTTCGCGATCGACTCCCGGGTGCTCCTCATAACGGTCTGTCCGCTGATAGACCAGCCTCCAGCGCGGTAGGGCCAGAGCCGTGTCGCACGCGGCGGGGCAGTTGACCCAAATGAGTGGCCGGTGCATCCGCAGACAGCGCAGAACCCCCCGGACCTGCTCGCGAACAAGACGCTCGTTCGCCGCCCGCGCCCATGACAGGTGATGCACCGGCGCCGCTACCGGCGAATACACCCAAAAGGCGTCGGAGACCCGCACCAAGCCGCGGAAGATACTCCGCGTCTTACGGATCATTCGGTGCAAGAACACCTTTCCCTCGGAGACGTTGAACTTGCGCATGACAATGGAGTTGATGTACAGCACTCGCCCGTGCCGCGAAAAAGACCGCATAAACTGCATGTCACAGTGCCCACGGTTGTGGTACCACCAATCCTCGCCGCCGAAACAAACAACGCATGGAGGCCATTGCACAGACGTCACCTCGCTGTTTTCTGAACGCACGTGAATTCAGCCTGCCTCGTTACCGTCTGCGCGGCCCTGCGAAGCCAATTGCGTTCCGAAAATCCTCGCGAGACGGTCGCCGATCTGGTTGATGTCGAACTCCTTCAGTACCTTCTCTCGTGCGCTGAGCGCTAGTCGGTCTCGAAGCTTGGGGTCTTCCAAGATCTCACGAACGGCAGTGGTCAGCGCCTCGACATCCCCGGAGGGCGCCAACAAGCCGGTCTCGTGATCGCGGACTAGTTCCGGGATTCCGGCGATGTACGTCGTGACTACAGGAAGTCCCTTGGCCATCGCTTCCATGAGGACCACAGGCAGGCCCTCTGCGAAGCTCGGCAGTACGAACACATCAGATTGCTCTAAGTAGGTCGGAATATCCTCTTGACTAACGGAGCCTACAAAGCTCAAGCGGTCGCGAATGCCCAGGCGCTGCGCGAGCGCCTCAAGCCTAGTGCGATCGGGTCCGTCCCCAACCAGCGTACAGTTGATCGTCGGGTAGTCTCCGCGAAGGCGCGCTATCATGTGTAGGAGAATCGCCTGAGCCTTCTCCGGAACGAGTCTGCCGATACAAAGGAGGCGCGGCCCGCCAGACGCTGCGGCGCGCGGGCCGGCAAACGAATAAGCTCCGGTGTCAACGCCACAGTGGACGATGTGCAGCTTTTGCCAGTGTTCTGGCGGGACGTGGACCATAACCTGGCTGCGACAGAAGGCGCTGATGCAGAAGACCAGCATTGCGCGCTGTACTTTCTCACGCAGGAGGAATCGGGAGGTATCGTAGAACACGGTGGGACCATGAAGCGTCATGCTGTACGAAAAATCCCCGAGCTGTGACGCAATCATTACAACCGTGGCACAGGCCATGCCGAAGTGGACGTGAATGTGGGCAATGCCACGACGGTTCAGCTCGTGCCATAGCAGCACGCCCTCGACGAAATAGAAGAAATGCCACAGGAGTGAGTGCATTCCTCCCGGATGGGTTGCCAGTGCAAAGTGGAAGGCAGCGAGAAATCGGAGCGGTCGGCTGCTGAGTGCTGAGAGGTGTGCGGCAAACAGCCGAGGCCAACGCGGTGGCAGGATATAGTACGTGGCGTCCTGTTCTTTGGTATCCTGAGCCGAGATAGGCTGCTCAGCCGGGGGGCGCCGGATGCTGAACGTATCGACCCCAACTCCCTGTTTACGCAGAGCCTGCACTTCACGGATGATGAATGTGTGGGACACGGCGGGATACACGCTGGTAAGATAAGCGATGCGCACTGCGGGTGCCTTGCTAGTTCGAGGCTCCAGATGGCGCGTGCGCGAGAACCGCGGTAGTGCAGCGCGATCAGTGATAAAGCGAATATTCTTCATTGTGGGTCAGCACACTGCTAAGTATATACGGGGGTCACTGCAACTAGACAAGGTCGGGCTGGCGGGTTGGCCGGCCTCCTGCGGGCGCGGCCTTCCCTTCCTTCGGATTGCTGGGCTAATGATTTCGACCTGCAGCAGCATATTTCTCGAAGATGAGTATGTTGTTCTGTGCTATGCTCGGCCAAGCGATATGGCGGCTCCAGATGGTGTTAACACGAGCGAAGATATCGCGCAACCAGGGTGTCCGTACCCTGCTATGTAATTCCGTCAGTTGGCCCGCGCGACGCTCAAGGCAACGAAGCCCAACCGAACTGGCGTGGTGTATGAGATGCGGGACGCGAATGTCGCGGACGAGCAATGGCCCGGAGGGCGTCCCGTAGTACCGGCAACGTCCGAACAGTTCCCAGTGGGATTCGACGCGCCGGCGTACCGACGTACGGAAAGCCATGACGAGCAAGGCGTCCAGAGACGAGCCATTATTCACGCCGAGCGCGAGTCTGCCGCCAAGCTGCAGGACACGACTTAGCTCGGCAACAGCGCGGGCAATGTCGGAGACATGCATGAGAACACCCCAGCACAGCACCGCCTGGAACCGGCCGTCGGGAAAGTTCAAGTGAGTGATGTCCTGTTGGCACACTGTGAACTGCTCCTGTAATCCCGCATCCTTCACCGCCTCTTCAGCAAGAGCCAAGGCCGTTCGGGAGACATCAGCGGCTACCACCCGTAGCCCCATCCCCGCCAGGCGCAAGGCGTGCGCGCCAGGACCACAACCGATGTCTAGTACCTCGTCCCCCCGTGACAGCCCCAGGCCCTGGACAATCCGGCGAAGCGTCTCATCGTAAAACTGCGTTTGTCTGGAGTCGTAGTACTGTGCGTTCCAAGTTTCGTACAACTTACGAGACTCGAACACCTGGTTATCGACAGCTACTTTGCCTCGGTGGACTTCCAAACCGGATCGAGCGTCGTGTGCTGCGGGTGGCCCTTGTGGCAATTCTTCGGGGTCCTTATATCCGGGTCGGTCAAGCTCAGAACTACATGTGTCGTACTCGATGATATGACCGCGCCCCACCCCGGTGAGTCGCCGAAACAGGAACAAGAACTGCCCGGCCAGCTGGGGCGGCTTGCACACAAAGCGACGCAACGCCCCGAGAAGGGACCACTTGATACTCTTAACCACTCGCAACTCTGAAATGACAAAGCGACAGTATTGACCAAGCAATATGGCAATCCAGGCAACGAGAGGCCAGACTGTGTGGAGCGAAAGGCTGGCGAAAAGCGCTGCTGCGAGGAGCATCAATGGGAAAGGTATACGTAAATTCTCGCGTACCCATGCGTGCCCACCGCGTGTCACCTCTCGCAAGGCCACCTCTGCGTAGGCGTGCCCCGTTCGCACGCAACGGCGGCAGTATTGTCGAAGCGTCAGCTCACCAATGTCGTGCACGGTCATTGGGACATCAAGTGACAGTACTCTCCCCTTATGGGCCCGGACCGCGCGAAGACACAGGTCAGGTTCCTCGCCAGCGATCAGCGTTTCATCGTATCCGCCCAAGTCGATAAGTGTTATGCGCTGGAACATCGCGTCCCCTCCACACACGCGTTGCAGTCCAGGTGGGATACACCAGTCTCGGTGGACCCAGTAGCGGACGACGCTGCGCTGCGGATCTGCCTCCTCTCGCCGGCCGCTTACACAGAAGACGTGCGGTATCCTGATGGCACGGACTGCAGTTCGCAGCCAATCTCTGTGAAGAACGGTATCGCCGTCCAGAAATTGCACCAACTCGTGGCGCGCTACCTGCCAACCTGCATTCCGAGCGGCGGCGGCCGAGGGTCGCGCCGGACGGATCTGAACAACGCGATCCGCAAGAGGCTCCGCGCGTTTGGCGCTTCCGTCTGTCGAGGCGGTATCCACGTAAATCACCTCTAACTGGTGCCGTGGAAAGTCTGCTTCGCAGATCGAGTTCAGGCAGCGAAGAAGACGGGCGCCTTCATTGCGCCCGATGACCACAATACTGATTGGAGGAGTCTCTGTAGCTTGTACCGTGGAAGAATCTAGTGTTTGCATGAGTCACTGCAGTTTCCATGTGAAAAGAGCCTTTTCCGGCACGCGGTGCTGTTGGATTAGGCGTGTGGGTGACCGCTGCTGGCTGCTGGCTGTGGCGATCAAGAGCATCCTCGGGATGGACAACGGGTATTGCCCGCTTGTGGTAGGGGATCCGCATGGTCGGAGCCCTTGTGAGCTTGGACGTACAGGACTAGGCCCAGCCGCGGCAACAGCGTCCCGGAGAAGGGAACGGTCAGTAGGGGTGGTTGGGAATCGGTCAGGAGAGTGGAGCGTTGCGAGGATATACGGACGGTATCAAGGGCCCGTCTGAGATCCAAAAGCAGCCCGTCGCCTGCGACTTGAGTGATTCGAAAGCCCACTTCGGCAAGAAGGCGACCGAGCAGTCTACATGTGTATACGCGTATATGCTGATGGCCGGTGACTCCGCGATCCATCGTGAGTGGATGAAGGTCCCTGCCGAGAAGAAGCCGGAAGCGGTTTCCCAGATATGCGAGATTCGGCGTTGTTACGATAAGGCAGCCGCCGGGTCGGCAGACGCGCGCGAGCTTGTAGAAGAAACGCCGAGCGTCGAGCAGGTGCTCGATAATCTCGCCGGCGAAAATCGCGTCATAGTATGTGGGTAAACCACAGGCAAAATCGGCAGGCACGGGTATTTGATCTCGTTCCACATCACAGACAGCGCCGTAGTCGATAGAGGCGCTCTTGAGGCAATGGTCGATATAGACGGACGCAATATCGAGTCCGTATACACGCTTGCCACGTTTCTTGAACAAATGGGCATGATAACCAGTACGAACACCGATGTCCAAGATGTGGGTGCCCGTTTGCGTCATTGCTTGTTGCAGCCAACGCTCCTTCGGTCGATCTTCTATGGCGTAGGTGAAGATGTGTCTCCGAGCCAACTTCAGTAGCAGGTGTCCCAGTACGTTTCGGGGGCGGTAAACAATGTCGCCGCGTCGGCTCGAAGCTAGGTGTTCAAGGTCCGACTTGGCTGACGCCGCCCACAGTTCTTGGAATTCAGTCATTGAGCGAAGGACGATGCCGTGGGGACGCGTCGGTCACATGTCGTATGAGTTCGGCCCTCCGGGCGTGGCAGGCTTCAAACGTGTAGCCCTGGGCAGTACGGATCCCAGCTTTGAGGAGCTTCCCTTGCAGGCGCCGATCCGTGGCCAGCCTCGCGAGGGCATCGCCGAGGGCCTCGACCGATCCCCGCGGGATTAGCAGTCCGTTTGTATTATGGCGAACCACGGTTCGCATCGGGCCGTTGTCATAGGCGAGGACGATGCTGCCAAGAGCCATGCTCAAAAGTACGTTTCGACTCAGTTCCTCGGTCAAGTTGCACACGATGACCACATCGTGGGCTTGTAGAAGGCCAAAGAGCTCCGGTCCGTACGGAACCGAGCCAATGAATTGGATGGCACTGTCGAGTCCCGCCCGTCTTGCTTGTCCACGCAGGCGTGATTCTTCGGATCCGTTGCCTACGACGGACAAGGTGGCGCGGATTCCCTTGTTCCGTGCATGTGCCAGAGCAGCAATCGCGTGATCGACGCCCTTCATGGGAATCAGGCGGCCCGCCATGATGCAGCGCAACGACTCGTGCTCCGTGAGTCTGCTGAGCTTCGCCTGGACCTGTTCGGGGGAAAGGATCAGGGCGACATCAACGAAGGTCCGAACGATCGTCTCGTACCGTCGAGCATACTTGGCAAAATGAGCTTCCGTGACGGGATTGTGAAAGAACACGAGATCCGCTCCGCCGGCTGCGCACTGGCAGAAACAACGAAACTGTGTCTTCAGCGCGCGCGTCCAGAGCTTTCTGGGCAGAGAACGGTCGCGGGAAGCCTTCTCGTCGAACCGACTGAGGGGATCGGCCCCGTCACCCGCGAAAAGGACCGTCCGCTTACCCATCCACCTCGCGAAAAAGAAAGCCAGTTCTCCCGGCGGGAGCGGCCACCCGCCTGTATCAATATGTACGATGCTCGCACGTCGGACATGCCGTGCCAGTTCCCGAACGAGACGCGGGCTGGACTTAAGGAACGTTGCAGCCGAGCTGTAATAGGGAAGAGGAACGAACGTCAGCTCTGGATCACCACGAGCAACGCACGCAAGATCAAAACTACCCGCTTTCGCAGGCGTCAGTTGCCATAGCGGCAGCACTGGCGCAGCGACAGTTATCCGTCCGAGGTGTGCCGCCATTCCACGCAAGTCCTTGACCCACATCGCACCAGTTAGCACGGAACCATCCTGGGCGAGTGCATACGGGATATGAATCACTACCAGATACCCATAGCCGGATGCTGATGTACTAGCAGTCATTCAACATAACCAAGAGCGCGCAAACGGTCCAGGATTAGTCGCTCCTGGGATTCGTCAGCCTCGTAAGCCTTGGTTGCACCCGACATGCGGTGCCGCGCAAGCATATCGGAATATGTTGCGACAACGTCCCGGTTCTCACTGTGAAGAGAACAAGCCTCCCCAGGATCCGCGCGAAGGTCGTAGAGCTCCTGGGTCCCGTTATCATGCTGGATGTAGCGCCAATCTGCCGATCGGACGGCCCAGGAATGGTAACTCCATACTCCGGGTTCAAACGCCGGATTCAATTCGCGCATGAAGCGAATCGTCTTAGACTGCACCGGCATCTCACTGAACGTGACATGTCGAGCCGACCAGTCAGGATTCGCGGCTTGCGTCAGGCAATGTGGATACTGGTCAGGCCTCGGATCACCCGATTCAGCTACGCTCAGGCACATCTCGTGCAAGTCGTGCAACTGGACGAGGCCAGGGAAACGACTCCCTGACGGCCAGAAACCGGGGTGTCGCAGGACGAGCGGCACACGAGTCAGACATTCATGGAGAGAGAAGCCGTGTCCCCAGACTCCATGCTCGCCGAAGGCTTCGCCATGATCAGACGTCACGGCAACGATTGTGTGCTCGAGCTGATGAGTCCGATCGAGGAAGTCCACGAGTTCGCCCAGACATCGGTCCGCGTGAAGGAGTTCGGCATCATAGATATCCAGGGCAAGTCGTGTGTACTCCCTGGTTAGCGAGGTTCTGCCGGCCATGACCCGGGCCCACATTTGACGACCGTTGATCGTTCGTAGGAAACGACGTGCACCACGCCGGTCGCGCGCAAAGTCAAGGCGGGAGGGGTCGTAAAGAGCATGTGGATCCATCAAGATGACCATACCGAAGAACGGTCTGTGGTTTCGCGCCAGAATCGATTGCGACGTTCTCACAGCGTCGCGCGAATTACCCTTGTCTTTTGCGAGCAAGCGACGTGATTCCAACCGGTCCGCCAGGGCCGCGCCGCCAAGTTTGCGACATTGACTCATGATGCGGTTCTGAACGCGAAGGAACCAAGGGGTGCGCGGGTCCACGAACTCGTCAAATCCGAGGTGCCCATTCATCGCTCGGCTAACGAAGGAGTTGTTTGAAACGCAGAATGTGAAGTACCCCTGGCTGCGCAACTTCTGAGGAAGGCGGACCATTTCTTGCGGCCATGCCCGCACGGTGTCGCCGTTGACGCCATGCTGATGGGGATACTGATTGCTTATGATGGAAGCGTAGGAGGCGGGACTGAATGGCGCCGCTGTGATACATGTTTCAAAGAGGCAGCCCTCCGAGGCGACTCGGTCAATGTTGGGCGACGTTGGGCGCGCATAGCCGTAGCACGACAGATGGTCTGCGCGGGCTGAGTCTACAAAAATCAGTAAGATGTTAGGTTTGCCGTAGTCGGAGGTCATCGAGTTTGCTTTGGCAACGGGAATCGACGCGCGGGGTATACCACCGGCGCCGCACAGGCCGGACGGAGCGCTAGACCCCATGCGCGGGAGGTAAAGTGCCAACGGCCATTCCGCGCTGCTCGCGAGTGAGTGCGGCGCGGAGAAACTCGGAGAACAGGGTACGGTTGCTCTAGTTTGCCTGGGCCTGTGCGGTGGATGCGCATTTTACGTGGGTGAATCCTTGGGCTTTCTTGAGAACAACAAATAACGGATGGTGCCGGCCGCGCGACGTGCTTTCAGCCGACTTTCGGCTTTCCTTTGCCAGCGATGGCGCAACCAGATCAACGAGTACAGCAGCAGCTGGACGAATTCGGACCACAACATCCCCAGAAGCCCGTATTGGCGGCGGAAGTAGCGCCGGCTACTCCGAATCCAGTGAATGGGGTGGTTACCGAAAAAAAGGTCCGTTGCGCCTGCGTGGGAGACGCTCCGGCCACCCAAATGAACCACTTCAGCACGGTGCACAAACCAGCCAGTCCAGCCTGCCGCCAGCATACGCCTGCACCAGTCAGTCTCCTCGAAGTACAGGAAGAACCCCGGGTCCAGGGCCCCCACCTGGCGCACGCAGCTTGCTCGGACGAGCAAGCAGGCTCCCGTCAGCCAATCCGCGCGGAAGTCCTTTGTGTGACCGTGCAATAGATGCAGATCAAGCGCGTGACGGCTCTTGGGGAAGCGGCTGGAGAGTCCAAGCAGGGAATAAGCGGTGCTGAACAACGTTGGAAGGCGCCGTGCCGAAGGCTGGTGACTGGTATCGCCATTGAGAAGGCGAGGGCCACAATAGCCAGCAGATGGCCGCGCATCCATAAAGCGAACCAGTTCGAACACGGCAGAGGGGCGCAACCGAGTGTCAGGGTTTAGCAGAAGAACGTAGCGACCGGTAGCCTGACACAGGCCCACGTTGTTTGCAGCTGCAAATCCAGCATTGTTCTCGTTGTGAAGCAGGCGGGCCCAGGGGAATTCTCGGCTGACCATTTCGGCGGACCGGTCGGAGCTTGCATTATCCACAACGAACGTCTCAGTGATGAGGCCCTGGCAGCCGGATGGAATCGATGCAAGACAATCACGTAGCAAATCCCTGACGTTATAGCTGACAATAACGATGGTGACGTCCTTCATGGCGTTGGTATAGGGAGCGCGCTTGGCGATCTCGACGGCGGCAGCCCAGGCAAGGTGGGACGGCAAGTGTCTGTCTCTCCTCTTGATGTCTCCAAGGAGCTGACTGCTGCCCCACAGATCAGGGTAAGCACGGGGCTCAGGAAGCCGTTAAAGAGGAAGTTCACCGCTTGCATGCCGATGGCCACCAGTGAGGCTTCAACCGCGGCGTCTAGCACAGTTCGCCTATTCGGCCTCGTGCTCACCAACAAAGGCCAGCACCACCATAGATAGAAGGAAAGCAAGCCCGCGAGACCGTAGAAACTAAGGAAAATCGTCCAGAGTCCGTCGGTCGCAAAGAGGAAACGTCCAGCATCGTTCCGAAAAGGGTCCCTAGCCCGGGTGCCCCAACCGAAGACCGGACGCTCCCTCGCGTGGTCCAGCAGCCGGGCTTCAGCATCGATCCGATATTGAAGCGAGCTTGCACGTTCGGTTGATACCTTTGCGACAGCCGAGGTCAACCACTGGCCATCGACGAGAGTCGTGTAACGTCCGCTCATCCAAAGAAGTGTGAAGAAGGCGGGCAGTAGAAACAGCCAACGTCGGCCCGTCCAGCGCCACAGTAGGAGAAGGCTGAAGCCGGCGAGAAACAGGCCCCACGGACCGAAAGACATTGAGGCGGCCAGACCGAGCAGTGGCAGCAGCACGATTGCGGTTGAGGGGACTCCGAATAGGGGTGGAAGTTGGCGAGCGCGGTGCAGCCAAATACCCAACAACGAGGTCCAAGCCATGAAACTACCAAGGCCGAGGGCGTGAGGGAAGCATAGAATGGGTCGATAACGCCCCCAGCGCATGTGCTGGGAGAATCCGTGCTGGAAGTACCCGTATAGCGTCCTGTGTATACGGGGGCTCATGCGCCACTCCCAAACGGCGAGTACGGCGTATAGAGCCGCTCCCGTAATGATGAGCCGACTAGCATCGAGGAGGTGACGTGGGGTGCGCAAGACTGCACGCCCGAGACAAAAGGGTATGGCATAGTAGAATATCTGTTGGACAACGGAGGACAGGCCATCATACGCGCCAAGGCCGTTGAGCATCGACGCAATGCCTGTCACCACCGCAAACACGAGGATCCCGACATCGGCCGGACCAACCCTGTAGCCCTTGAGCGTTCGTGGACAGAAGAGAAAAAGGCCGGTCACCACGCCCATGTTAGTAGCTAGCGTCTTGTTAATGTCCCAGAAACCCTCGATCTGGAGCCGGGCCATCGGCAGCAGAAGCCAACCGACTAGGTAGGCAAGAACGAGCGCACGGGCCGGCCTGAACAGCGCAAACAGAGCGGCGCTGATCGGTATCCACGCCAGGAGTACGAGTTCAGCGAAGCTCACGAGGAGGATGCCGCGCGGGTGTCTCTCGGATTCTAGTTTTCTGGTGCCCTCGGATACCGTGACTGCGGGACATCGGCGTCACACTATCTGTTGCCGGCCGGCGACGCTCCGCAGCCGACGGGCGAAAGACTGTTTCGAGCCGGGCCCGATCCGCGGACGACAGGAGGAAGAACCAGCCGCAACAGCCGACGAGCACACTGAACAGCACCCCCCAAAGCGTCAGTTCGGCGAGCGCATTCCACCGCGGGTTGGCCAGAGAAAGCGTAAACGGAGTGGCGTGGGCAAGAGCCGCGATCGCCAGGATCGGCGGACCCAGCGTGATTGCCGGGCGAAGCACGGTTGCATGAAGGTAGCTTCGCAGGTCGAGCAGTTCCCGGCGAGCGTATGCAGCGACGAACCAGGCAGGCCCGACGGCGATGCCTGCCAGTATAGCGCCAACGATTCCTCGATAACCCCACAGCATGTACCCGGGAGCGAGTAGAAGAGCGAGAAGCGACGTAGTGATAAGGGCCAGCCCCATTTCCAGACGAATCGTGCCTTGCCCGCGGAGGCTCGCGGTCCCGACACTGGTGAGCATGAGCGCGAAGAAGCCGAGCGCCAGGCAGCGCGTCGTCCAAGCCGCCAATGGGTACTCCTGGCCGGTCCACAGCAGAATGAGTTGATCCGCGAAAATGGCGATGAACGCGAAGCACGGGAACGAAACTGCGGCCACTGCTTTGGACGAAAGCGTGAAAAAGCTACGGTACGCCCGCCGATCATCCCTCGCATAGAGATTCGCAAACGCAGGCATGAGCGGTGCGACCAGCGCACCGCCGACGGTGCTGCCTAACGAAAGCAGTTTGAATGCCAGTTCGTATAGGGCGAGCGTCGCCACACCCAGCAGGCCAGAGATTAGCATTTTGGTCCCTTGGTCCATTAGAAGGCGCAGAATCGCCAGAAGCTGAAACCGACCGCCTAGAGACACAATGCGACGCAGGCCCCACAGTGTGATGAAATGCGGAGAGACTCGTAGCTCCGGACATAGGCGACGACACAGCCACCAAGCTGCAGTGATCGCCAGCACCTGCCCACACAAATGCCCCATCGCCAGCCCCAGCAGGTCCCAACCCAAACAGAGTAGTGCGATCGCAGTCACGAACTCGACGGCTGAAGCGAGAATCCCCAGTTTGTACTGGAGATCCATTCGTTGAAGGCCGGCGAGTACCTGCAACACGTAGCCCAACGACATCCTCAGTGAAACGGCTACACAGACGACTAGCAGCGCCCGGCTCGCCTGGGCCAACACCCTGTTAGGCACGCCCAGACCCCTGAGGACCGGCGACCGAAACAGCCAGACGACGACCAGAGCGGCTACCGCCACCACGGTGACAAACGCGACCCCCGAGGAGATAATCTGCGACAGCCTCCGATAGTCACCCATGGCGTCGAATTCCGCCGTGAATTTGCCATAGGCCGTGCTGAACGTCCTGTCGACGACGGCAGCGTAGGCGCAAAGTGTAAAAAGCAGCGTCCAGGTACCGTATCCCTCCAGCCCAATCTTGGCGATGATCAGTGGGGTCAGGACGATGCGCGAGCCGATGCGCCAAACCTGCGCAAGCACGCCATACAGTGTATTACGCCCTATGCCTTTGGCGGTTACCTTGGCCATAGATGACGCTGACCTTGCTGACACGGCACATCAACAGGGCGCGCCAAGATCTCAGCGTTTCTCGACGCTGCCGTCGCTTCCGGAGCCAATGTGCCGTCAATCGGTCCGGTTCCAAGGGGCGGAGCGCCCCGCGAGAAGTCTCTTCGCCGTCGAGACGTGAACAGCTCCGATGCAGAGAGATTGTACCATCTGATTCTCCATCTGGGATACCCTCCGATCGAATCTGGGGAAACACCATCAAGTTACGCATAAGTCGCACCAGCGGCGGAGGTGCGATGATGCCTTTCGATGGCCGCACGTAGGCCAGCCTCGAACTGGTCCGTGGCATCCTCCCACGTGTACCCGGTTGCCGTCTTGTAAGCCGCATCCGACATCCGACGCCACTGAGCCTCGGATAGACCGCAAACCGTCTCGATGCTGCGGGCCATGTCCTGTGGATCACCCTGGCCTACGATGACGCCTCCGCCGCCTTCAAGCAACTCCGGGGCGGCGCCGGCAGGAGTTGCAACGACGGGCGTGCGACAGGCCATCGCCTCGAGAATCGGCAGGCCGAAGCCCTCCAAGCGGCTGCCGAACAGCCACGCATCGCACTTAGCGTAGATGCCTCTGAGCATGTCTTCCGCCGCGAGCTTCGTGAATTCGCTACTAGGCGGCAACTGTAAGTCATCTCGTGGATCGTCTGGACCGTAGGCGACCACATGCAGATCCGCCACTTTGCGCCTGGCTAGCTCAATCGCTTCGAGCATAAGTCCCAGACCCTTCTGCGGCCGTCTGGAGTACATCAGACCCACTGTTGGTCGTATCTGCTTACCGCGCGACGGTGCGTAAAACTGATTGCAGTCCACAGCATTGGGGACATATGCCACGTCTTCATCGCCGGAGTGCTCGATGACCAAAGACAGCAGCCACTTCGATATGGTCATCTTGTGTAATGGCAATCGCCAGGTCTCGGCCACCTTATCCAATGGCTGCCCCTCATGGGCCCCATAGTCCTGAACGAAGTATGCCTTCGCTCCCTTGAGCGGGGAGAACTCCGCCACCCACGGTGCCGTTCGCCACCAAGTGGCAATTACCACGTCACCGTCAGGGATATCCTCGTTTGTGACAGGGCGGTGCCTCTCGAGCACTCGATGCTTGACGGTCAGCCCGTCGAAGTACGACGGACATTCGTTAGGCGCGCACTTTACCGGCCTTCCTCGGACCCATCCGCGGAGCCGCCGCGTGACGCTCGGCACTTGTCGCGGTAGTGAGACCACAAGAACATCATGGCCTCGCTTCTGCAGACTGTCGGCGTAAATGGCGATGACGCGAATGCCGCCAGCCAAACCAGCAAAGGGCAAGACGAACGTAATTCGCAGCTTCTCTGCCATGTTCAGATTTGCCGTGAGGGCTGCTGCCCCGAGGCGACTTCGGCGGAGGCCGAAGAATCGGTACGCACGCCCGATACGGGTTCATGCGTTAAAGCGACATCATCAGCGAAGTGAGCTACCAGGCGATCGACGGTTTCTTGATCGAGCTCTTCGCCTGAGGCGACAAAGCCAGCGATGGCCAGATCACGTTTGGCCTCGGCATGCGCTAACAACGCATGTACGATAGCGTGTCGCACACGTCCACTTTGCTCACGGCTGAGCTGTTCCTTCAACAGCGACACGCACTCGGCACGCCCGTTATACGCCTCGTCGAGTATGTCACTCCTGCTCTCGTTGATATAGGCACGGACGGCTTGCGCGGCCGCCAGCCTCCGTCCTTCCGACGGTCCCTCCAGCCAATCTGCAACCAAACGTTGCCCTTTGGACCCGCCGCTTTCCAAAACGACCTGCACCATACTCGACGCCAATTCCGTATTGCTCATGCAGGCTACCTTGCGAAGGCCCTGAAAGAGCTTGGACCAACCCGCCGAGCGCAGATAGCGGATCAGCGCCCATACGCGAAGTGGCAGGTGGGTGTACCTGGATGTGGCCAGAATCCGCGGCTTAATCCCTGTCCACGCCCGCCAGCCGGCATGTACAACCGCTCGCCGGACCCGTCGCTGGGCAAAGCCCGTGAGATAAGTATAGCAGAGTGCCTTCTCACGAGGCTTGCATTCCGACCGTCTGACGGCGACGAAGCGCTCCCAAATCATTCCACATCGGGCCTGCAGGACGCCGCCCCGAAAGCTCGGGTCCATCCACACCGCACGCTGCCGCCATCCGGGTGTCCGGCTCCCCTGGCCCCGGTGTTTGCGCGCCCAGTAGAGTTCCTCCGGGACGCGCACGAAGTTCCCGAGCAGAGCCATCTCCACAATGAGTACTTGATCCCACTCGAAGTACGAACCGAAGAGCCGGGTCTGCTTCAACGCACTCGACCGATGCATGCCGTAGGTCATGATACCGTGGCACGGGACCGGCAGATTGACGATTCTTCGAAACCGTGCGGTTCGGCTCAACCCGGTACAGTCGAGCGGTACGACGTAGTGACCCACGGTCTTGCTGTCCTTATCGATGAAGCGCGTATCACAGAAGCACAAGACGGCCGATGCGTCTCGGTCAAGCGCCTCGACGCACCGTTCCAGGTTCGTCCGTGCCAGGACGTCATCGTGTGCGGCCCATTTGAAGTACGTTCCACTCGATAACTCGAACACCCGATTGGCATTGCGCATCCCTCCGATGTTCTCTCTGTTGTGGAAATACTTGATCCGACGATCTCTTGCGGCGTAGGTCTGGCAGATTTCGGTGGTTCGGTCCGTGGATGCATTGTCGGAGATAATCAGTTCGAAGTCTTCAAACGTCTGAGACAGAATCGAGTCAATCGCCTCTCGTACGTGGCGCTCTCCGTTGTAGACAGGCAGGCCGATGCTCACGCATGGGCACGCGGGTGCTATGCTTTCATCAGCCATGAAATGTTGCATCGATCATGCAATCTTTCAAAACCCGGCACCGAGCCTTGTGGACGGCGGCTCGGGCCCCCCTACAGTGGGCACTCGAGGCGCAGACCCTCACGAAGCGTCTCCGCAACGCGCTGCGCTCCGCTCGCGTTAAGATGTCCTTCCCGGAGATAGTCCGTCTCCGATAGGCGCTCAAGCACTCCGATCACGGCGATGTCAGTGTCTTTAAGGGCTTCAATGTACTTCGCGGAATACTCGGCATAGCGTCGAACACGCGTCTCATGCCGGTATGGGATCACGACGACGTGAAAAGTGGCACCTCGCTCTGAAGCGAGCAAGTGCATGCTCCGTGTGTACTCCATCGCACGCGCAACGTTTGCATCCGAGTATCGCCAGCGAGGGTGCTGTTGCAGCATCTCGCTACTCGCGAAGCAACGATACAGGTGAGTCAGTTTTATCACCGCCCCCAGTGTCTTCAGGTGCCCTCTACGAGCGGCAGACACCTTGCGGTGCACGGCCTTCTCATACTCCTCGACTGTGTAGAGGCTGCCATCGCTCTTGAACTTGGGCACAAGGTAGCCATTGAAGGAGGTCACCCCAAGGTCTGGCAGCAGGGCGTCGTCCCTCACATCGTTGTAGCAAAACAGGTAGACCACGTGTTGCGGGTTGTACCAATCACAACGCCGGAACGATTCGAGAATGGCGGCCGGGCCATATCCGGTCACCCCGAGATTGTAGGCATCCACAGGCGGACTGGTCATGCCCTCCAACTGCTGATCAATGGTTTCGGACTGATCCAGCCCTCGACCGAACGTAAAGGAGTCGCCGATCAGGAGGACGTTAACGCCTTCGCGGTCTGTCGGCTCCCGGTCCCGGTGCCCGAGAGAGTTGATGCGGTACCTGGCTCGGACAATCCCGTCATCGTACCAGCCCTCCCAGTTCGGTGTGAGTCGGTAGCCGGTGACTCCATCGGGGCAATAAAGGCCTTGTAATCCCAGGTTGGGATCCTTCATTCGTGGCGAAAGGCAAAATACAAATAGGTCACAGCCCAAAAGTGCCATGTACACCGCGGTAACTGCGACCATTAGGCGCAGAAGCGTGCGCACATGGGCCGCTGGCACGAGCAGTGCCGTAGCCAGGATTACCAGCCCGCCGAGCACGAGCAGTTGCTGCGTCCGACCGAGACCGGCTCCGCTCCCCAGCCCAATCGCGTCGGCACACAGGCCGAGCACCGCGACTCCCACCCCTGCCAATGCACAGACCTTTCGTGCGAACCCGTTCCGCGTCGTAAGAGTGGTCTCTTCCTTCATCCTTTCTCCTGTGGTCTGCGCAGACCCAATGGGAGGAGCTAAACCGTTACCAGTTCGGGGCTCAACTGTATCCTGCCGAATGCGTTGCGGATCTCGTCGGTGTAGATGGCGTTCGTGACAACCACAGTACCAGGGCGATGATCACGAAGAAACTCGGGCGAGACAATTCTCTGCCCCGTGCCAGCAGCGAACATGCCCTGCTTGCGCGGATTGATGTCCACGACGTACTCCACCAGATCCGCACCTTTCATCATATTAAGAAAGGTAACGCCCTTTGATCCTGCCCCCCAGACCACAACCCGCTCAGCGGCCCGGCGCAAAGCCTCCATCCGGTCCGCCCACTTCTGAGATTTCTCGCCGAAACGTCCGGCGAACAACGCCGCTTCACGGACTACCTCGGCTGGATTGCCCAGTTCTGCCGACAACCCGCCGGGCCGATCTGTGACCGGTTGCGCTTCGAGGCTGAGAAATTGTCCGTCATATTCCTCCGTAACCGCTTCCACCGCGAAGCCAGAACGCGAAAAGCACTTGGCCAGGGCGGCTGCACTGAAGTACGAACAATGCTCGTAGATAATGTCCCAGACACTCAGATCGCGCAGGATGAACAGTGCGTTGGGAACTTCGAAGAACACAGCAGTATCGCGACACTCGCCCATGGCCCGGCGGACCATCCGCAGAAACCCCACCGGATCCGGTACGTGCTCCAGGGCATGCCGGCAGCAGATCAGGTCCGCCTTTCGGTCAGCGTACTGCTCACCGTAGTAATCCGGAATGATGGCCACGTTGGAATAGGTGTTCCCCTTCGATGTATCTTCCACATAGCTAGGATCAAAGCCGATGCCACGGTTGTTGCCCAGCTCGCACAGCAACCTCAGAAAGTATCCGTCGCCGCACGCGATCTCCAGGATGTCCTTCTGCCGCAAGTTGTACTTGTCGATGAGCCGCCTTGCTAGGCTCTCGGCATACTCCCTGAAACGTGCCGAGAAATGCAGGGCGTTCTCATACCCCGCATCATACTGCATAGTGCTCGCATTGAAGAGCGTATTATAGATGAATCCGCAGGAATGACAAACGGCCAGACGGATATCGCCGCGCGGGACTGCCAGAGCCTCCTCTCTGGTGGAACAGAGCACGTTGCACTTGAGAGGGAGATCGCGCATCTCCCAGAACACTGATACCTCATCAGTCGCACAGACGGGGCAGCATAACCCACCGGCTGTCTTTTCGTAGGATTTGGGCCTCGTTCCCACTTTACTGCACATGTTGTTTCAAGCTACTATGGCTTACACCGGCACCAGTTTTGCAGAGACGCCCATGGCGTCCAGATCGCGCCGGATTTCCTCACAGTAGATCGGGTTCATGACCAGGATGACGTCCACCGGGGTGACCCGCAGCGACTCTGGCGCTGCAACCTGCTTGCCCGAACCTGGCAACCACTTAACTTGACGGTAGGGATTGATGTCCACCACGGTCTCAATCTCGCTCGCGACGCCCACGGTACTCAGAAACGCCACACATTTGGAACCGGAACCCCAGACGGCGATTCGCTTCCCCCCCTCCCGAAACGCAATGACCCGTGATCGCCAAGTGCTGATCAGATCCATCACCTTAACACTGAAGTCTGCGACATCGTGTGTAATCTGCTCCAGGTCATCTTCTTCGGGCAATAGTGGCGCGGTCGGCTTGTCCACGGGCCGGGCGACGATCAGCAGATACTGGTCGTCAAAATCCGTAGCAAGCTCGCTGATCTCGAACCGGTTCGCCCGAAAGACTCGAGCCAGGGAGCCCAGACTGAAGTATGAGCAATGTTCGTAGTAAATATCCCAGAACGCCGCCTCGCCCAACACGCGCTCGACTGCGGGGACTTCAAAGAACACGATCATATCACGTCGATCGCCCACAACCTTGCGCGTTAAACCGACGAACTCGTTAGTCGAATGGATGTGCTCGAGCGTATGGCGACAGCAGAGAAAGTCGCACGGTAATTCCGAACAGCGGTCCGAGTAGAAATCCCGAATGAAGTGCACGCGCCCGTCACCGCGCCCCTGCATTCGTTCGGGCTCACAGGCCGGGTCGATGCCAACACCCCGGTTCCGACCCATTTCACACAGTTCGAGCAGGAAATCACCTTTACCACAGCCGATCTCGACGACATCCTTGTCCCGCATGTCATATTGTTCAATAAGTCGGGCAATTAGTTCCGTCTGAAACGCTCGAAACCGCGGCGAGAACGACTGCTGTTCTTCGTAGCGTGCGGAGTATTCCAGAACCCGCGCGTCAAAAATAACGTTGGATATGAACCCGCACACACGGCAGAATCCAAGCGAGAGGTCCCGTTTAGGGTACTCTAAGGCGGCCCGTCGATCGTCCAGCATCAGGCAACTGTGCCCGGGAATATCCTTCACCTCATAGAACACATCCATTCCGGATGCGTTGCAGTTGGGGCACCTGGTGTCCACAGGTTTCATCCCGCGCTGGCAGTCTCGTTGTGGAGAACCCTTGGCTGGGGCACCGGTACTATGAACTTCCCGCCCCTACGTACGTATTCTGCCTGTTGCTCCATAATCTCGTCTGCGAAGTTCCACGCAAGTATCAGGCAATAGTCGGGCATCTCGTCGACGAGTCGTTCCGGGGCGAAAATCGGCAGGTGCTTGCCGGGCATATAGCGTCCCTGCTTGTGTATGTTCCGGTCGACCACGAAATCGATCAGCTCTTTCCCGATCCCGACGTAGTTGATCAACGTAGCTCCTTTGGCTGCCGCTCCATATGCGGCAATTCGCTTACCCTCCCGCTTCAAACCCGAAAGGAGATCAAGCAGTGACTCACGGATCTTCGTGACCCGGCCGGAAAAATCCTGGTAGTAGGCAAATTGATCGATCTTTTCCGTCACTTCTTCCTCGATCAGCGATGTTACCCTCGGGCTCACATCGACCTCGTGGCCGACGTACAGCCTTAAGGACCCGCCGTGGATCGTCAGCTGTCTTATGTCGTTCAGCGACAGGGAGTGCCTTGCGAAAAGTGCCATTAGCGCGGTCACTGAGAAATAACATAGATGCTCATGATAGATCGTGTCGAATTCGCAGTTGTCAACCAGATCCTTCACATAAGGCACCTCGATAACGGCCGTGCCATTCTTCTTGAGCAACGCCCCGATCCCTCTTACGAAATCGTTCAGACCAGCCACGTGCGCCAAGACATTGTTGGCAATGACGACATCCGCTGCCCGGCCCTCTCCCCGCAGCCGGTGTGCCAGCTCTTCCGTAAAGAAGGTGCACAGAGTCTCTACACCATTCTCCTGGGCGATACGAGTAGGCCCGTCTGCCGGATCGATTCCGAGCACAGGTATTCCGTGCTCAACGAAGTTCTTGAGGAGGTAGCCATCGTTGCTTGCCAGCTCCACCACAAGACTGTCCGGCCCCAGAGAACACGTCCGGATCAGTTCCTCAGCATTCTGGTGGGAGTGCTCTAGGAGAGCAGGGGAGAATGAGGAGTAGTAGGGGTAGTCGTTACAGAAAAGGACCTCCGGAGGAACCGTTTCCGCAATCTGCATCAGCCCACAGTCAGAGCAGAAGTATACCGTGAGAGAGTACGTTGGCTCCGGCTCGGACAGGGTCTGGTCGGTCAGCAACCTGTCCGCCAGGGCAACCTTCCCCAATGAGAGTACAAGCCTCAGATCGGAGCCTGCACATGAGCGACAGATGGCTGCGGAATCGCTCACGGCTCAGTCCTCTCACTGGTGGTGGGGCGACAGCCGTTTATCCATCGCAGGCGTTCGTCGATTCGGCCGGATGCCAGCAGATGCTTGACATGTTTGATCCGCAAGTAGCGCGAACCTTCGAGATCTTCAAGCTTGAGGTTTATTGATTTGTACGCCTGGTACAGTTCCTCGATACCAAAGAGTACCGACAATCGGGGTCTATACTCGGGCAGGGTCCGCTTGATCTTCCCGAAGTCGACACGGTAGCAGCGCTTGTCAGGCCCGGCGCCTGGAGCGTACTCGACACGGCTCCCGGGCACGACTTCTTTCACCATTGCTGCTATCTCACGGATTTGAAAGTTGTCCTCGTCACGGCCGACGTTGAAAGCCTGGTTGTGAACCTTCTCGACTGGTGCGTGGAGCACCGCGAGAAACGCCGACGAGATGTCAACGATGTGAACCACAGGCCGCCACGGCGTTCCGTCGCTCTTGAGAAAGACCTTGCCGGTCGTATACGCGAAGCCGACTAGATTGTTGACCACCAGATCGCCGCGAAGCCTAGGCGACACCCCGTAGGCCGTCGCGTTTCGCAGATATGTCGGGCAGAACATATCATCGGCCATTGCAGCCAGATCCCGCTCGACAAGAACTTTCGACTCACCATACGGCGTTACCGGCCGAAACGGTGCCTCCTCGGTAAGGATCTCATCCGTCCCCCCGGCCCCGTAAGTGCTGCACGACGAGGAGAAGAGAAAGCGTCCGACGCCCGCCTCCTTAGCCAGTCTGGCGAGCCGTACCGACGCAAGATGATTAATATCATACGTGCAGTCGGGATTCAGGTCGCCCAGTGGGTCATTCGAGATACCGGCCAGGTGTACGACTGCATCGAACGATTCCAGATCGGCCGGCTTCAGGTCGCGCACATCTTTGCGAAGCGCGGGAATCGACGGGACATCGTCTCCAAAAACGCAATCTTCAAAGAGAAAGCTGTCCAAGCCGACGACATCGTGCCCGGCATCCTGGAACATCGGAACCAACATCGTCCCGATATATCCGTCATGACCTGTGACAAGGACACGCATGGCGTCGCATCAACTCCACACTTTCCAGGGTGCTTTCCCGCTTGCCCACAGCGACTCAAGTATGTACTTTTCGCGGAGCGTGTCCATGCACTGCCAGAATGACGTATGCTTGTAAGCCATCAGTTGTCCGTCGGAGGCGAGGCGTTCCAGGGGTTGTTTCTCCCACTGGGTGTCGTCTCCGTCAATGTAGTCAAATACGCCCGGTTCCAACACGAAATAGGCGCCGTTTATCCACCCTTCGCCTAGCTGTGGCTTTTCTTCAAACAGCTTTACACGGTCGCCGTCGAGTGTCAGCCGACCGTAGCGTGCGGGTGGGCGCACGGCCGTCAGGGTTGCCAGTTTGCCGTGCGAACGATGAAACTCGAGCAGGCGGCTAAGATCGACATCCGAGACCCCGTCACCCCACGTGACCATGAACGTTTCGTTGTTTACATACGGCGCCAACCGCTTGATGCGCCCACCGGTCATCGTTTCCTGTCCGGTGTCAATGAGGTCGACCTTCCAGTCGGGCCTCGGACCATCGTGAACGTCAACCTGCCCCTTTCGTAAATCCACGGTCAGATTGCTGCTAACCGAGCAGTAGTCAACCATGAAACGCTTGATGACCTCACCCTTGTAACCCAACGCTATGACGAAATTGTCGAACCCGTAGTGAGCGTAATGCTCCATGATGTGCCACAGAAGCGGGTGGCCACCGATCTCCACCATGGGTTTGGGCTTGATCTCGGTCTCTTCGGCAAGACGGGATCCCTTACCGCCCGCGAGTATGCCAACCTTCATGGCTTGCGGTTCCCTCCTCCTACAATCAAACGGTGCTCGCGGTCCCAAAGGGTTTGGAACGCGAGGCCAGGTATCTTCGTAGCGCTTCCGACCACTCCGCGGCAGTATGTCCGGTCAGCTCGGTATAACGGCTCGTATCGAGGGCCGAGTACGCTGGCCGGCGCGCTGCACGGTTAAGCGCATCTGACGAGATAGGCGTCACGGGCACATCAAGGCCGGACTGGGCGACGATCTCCCGGGCAAACTCAAACCACGAACATTGACCGGCATTGGCAAAGTGAACTGTTTCGCGCGCTCCGGCGTCCAGTAGTCGAACGACCGCCTCCGCGAGATCCGAGGCCAGCGTCGGCCGGCCTAGCTCGTCGGACACGACCTTCAGCGATTCACCCCTTTGGGCCTGCCCCAGGATCGCTTCCACGAAATTGTGCCCGAAGGGCCCGAACAGCCAGGAGGTGCGGACGATCAGATGATGGCAACCGGCGGCCCGAACGGCCTGTTCGCCCTCCCACTTCGATTGACCGTAGACCGACAGAGGATTTGCAGGATCATCCGGGCGATATGGCCGATCGCTTCTCCCGTCGAAGATGAAATCCGTGCCAAAATGCACCAGCACGGCACTGATTTGAGCGCACACCTGGGCAATGTGGCCCGGGGCTTTCCCATTGACGGCCATCCCAAGCTCG